>NZ_LMRW01000001.1 GCF_001428255.1 Agromyces sp. Soil535
CGCGGAACTGGTCAACATCTTCGGCCTGACGGCGCTCACTGAAATTCCTCACTTTCGCTCACCGCGGAACTGGTCAACATCTTCGGSCTGACGGCGCTCACTGAAATTCCTCACTTTCGCTCACCGAAATTCCCCACCCTGGGTCGCTCCGTCGCATGAGGCGGGCCTCCCTCGATGCTGGTGGTCTCTGACCACACACCAGCCTTCGAGGGAGGCCCGTTCCTCATGCTTTCAGAGGAGGACGACGTGGACATCCACGCGCTCAGACGGCAGGGGATGACGATCAGTGAGATCGCCCGCCGCACCGACCATGACCGCAAGACGATCCGGGCGTATCTGTCCGGGGAGCGCACACCCGGGGTGCGTCAGCGCGCCGCGCCCGACGGGTTCGATGCGTTCGCCGACTACGTGAGCGCCCGCCTTGCCGAGGACCCTCATCTCTGGGCGGCGACGCTGTTGGACGAGCTGGTGCCGCTGGGCTACTCCGGGTCGTACCAGACCCTCACGAGGCAGATCCGGGATCGCGGGCTGCGACCGGCTTGCACGGCGTGCGCGCATGTCACGAAGCGCCCGAACGCGGTCATCGAGCACCCGCCGAGTGAGGAGACGCAGTTCGACTGGGTCGAGCTGCCCGACCCGCCCGCGCACTGGGGGTTCCCGACGAAGCGGGCGTACGCGCTGGTCGGGTCGCTCGCGCACTCCGGGGTTTGGCGGGCGGTGCTCTCCCCATCGATGGACCTGCCGCATCTGCTGGCCGCGATGACGACGCTGCTGGGCCTGCTGGGCGGGCTCACGAGGGTCTGGCGGTTCGATCGGATGACCACGGTCCTGAAGGCCGGGTCGGACGATCTCACACCGATGTTCGCGGCGTTCGCGAAGCACCACGCCGTGACCGTCGTCGCCTGCCGGCCACGCAGCGGGAACCGGAAGGGCGTGGTCGAGAAGAACAACCACACTGCCGCCGGACGGTGGTGGCGGAACCTCCCGGACGACCTCAGCCTCGAGCAAGCGCAGGCTGGCGTCGAGGCATTCGCCAGGCGACAAGACGACCGGCGCCGTGAGGCCGAGTCCGGGTCGACGACCGCGAAGGCCATGTTCGCCGCGGAACGGCTCCGCCCGTTGCCTCTGAGCGTGTTTCCCGTGGTCGTCACCGAGCAGCGCACCGCGACCCGGCAGGCGCTGATCGACTGGCGCGGGAACCGGTACTCCGTCCCACCCGAGCTGGCCGCGGCGAAGGTGACCGTTCATCAGCGGCTCGGCGCCGACACCATCGACATCGCCACTCCTGCCGGGACCGTGGTCGCCCGGCACCAGGTCGCCGAACCCGGCCTGGGCGTCACGGTCCGCGACACCGGTCACGTCACCGCGCTGGAAGCGATCGCGATGGCGTCGGCGCCGCCGGCACGCCCGCACCGGCGCAAGGAACGCATCCCTCCTGGACCCGCCGCGCTGCGCGCCGCCGCGATCCTCACCGGCACCCAGCACCCCTCGACCGTGATCGATCTGGCCGCGTACGAGCAGGCCGCGAAGAACAGGAACACCCTCCGATGACCACCACCACGAACACCGCAGCAACCATCTACCAGCAGCTGCGGAACCACCTCGTCGACCTGAAGCTCGCGGACGCCGCCGACGCACTCCCGAAAGTGCTCGACCAGGCGCAGGCCGAGGGATGGACCCTCACCCACGCCCTCGAACAGCTCCTGCGGATCGAGGTCACCGCGACCGACGCCAGACGCCTGGCGGGCAGATTCCGGTTCGCGAACCTGCCCACCGGCGCAACCCTCGACGACTTCGACCTGGACGCCGCGTCCGGCATCGACACGTCGCTGCTGACCGAGCTGGGCACCTGCCGTTACATCGACACCGCCACCAACGTGCTCCTGATCGGCCCGCCCGGCGTCGGGAAGACCCACATCGCCACCGGCCTCGGCCACGCCGCCGTCAAAGCCGGCTACCGGGTCTACTTCACCTCCGCCGCGGACCTCGCAGCACGGTGTCACCGCGCCGCGATCGAAGGGAAATGGGCGACCATGATGCGCTWCTTCGCCGGCCCCACCCTGCTGATCATCGACGAACTCGGCTACCTCCCGCTGCCCGGTGAGGCCGCCTCGGCMYTGTTCCAGGTCATCAACCAGCGCTACCTCAAAACCTCGATCGTGCTCACCACGAACCGGCCCGTCGGAGCCTGGGGCGAGATCCTGGGCGACACMACCGTCGCCGCAGCCATGCTCGACCGGCTCCTGCACCGATCCGTCGTGATCACCCTCGACGGAGCCTCCTACCGGCTCCGCAACCACGTGACTGAAGCCGACGAACTCCGCCGCGTCACCACCGGAACCAACCTGCGCTAACCTGACCCGGCGACCTGGGGACTTTCGACCCCCTCGACGGAGCCTCCTACCGGCTCCGCAACCACGTGACTGAAGCCGACGAACTCCGCCGCGTCACCACCGGAACCAACCTGCGCTAACCTGACCCGGCGACCTGGGGACTTTCGACRAGCACAACTGGGGAAAATCGCTGAGCGCCGTCAGGGCTCGCGATCAAGCTCGGCCTGACCACTCGGCAGCTCAAATCAATGGTGGCGACATACCCGTCCATCGGATCCGACCTCGGATCCATGCTCTGATTCAACTGCCCCGAATACGACCCTCTACTACCACGCGGCCGTCCGACGCGCCGGCCAGCGTGACTCTGTCCGCTCGGTGGCGCTCGACATCCAACGCGGAAGGGGGAACGCACGCCAAGAGCGTGATCATCAGCATCCCGCGCAGCTCGCCGTTGATCTCGATCGCCACTCGATCCCGTGGCTCGACCACAAGCTCTGCCGGCGTCGACACTAGGGAACAACCGGCCGCCGCAACTTCGGATGCCGCGGTCACGCCCCCTGCGCAGGCGCAGCGACGGCTGCCCGTGCTGTTGGCGAAGGCCTCCGGTTGTGAAGTCGAGCTGTCCCCTTCACCGCTCCGCTCCCAGGAGGCCTTCGTATCCCAGGCTAACGCTGCTCTGACTCCGCGAGCCTGGTTGTGGCTGGGGAATCTGATCGTCGAGGAAGGCTGGAAGCCAGCTCTCGCGGCGAGGATGTTCACGGTCTCGACCGTGACTGAGGGTAAGTGGGCGGTCCGGTTCAGGGCCGAGGGGCGGGCCGGGATGTTTACCGATCAAGCCGACCGCTTTCGAGCAGATCGGAGGCGAGCTCGGAGTCCGTTCGTCCACCGTCCATGCGGTGCTGGCGGGTGCTCGCGGCCTTTCCGACGCCGTTAGCCGCTCGCAATCGGCGGTTGAGTGTGGCGGTGACCTGTGCCCCGTGGGGCGCCCCACGTTGTACCCGAGGCCGTCGATCAGCGAATCTCGATCTGCACCGGGAATTCGTTCTCGACGCTGCCGTCCTTCGGGCTCAGGCTGTACGCCACGACGTCGTACAGGCCGGGCGGAATGTCATCCGGCAGCGTCAGCGACGAGCTGAAGTTCGACTCCACGCAGCACTCGTCCGCGGTCACCTGCAGGGTGGCGACGGTCGTCCCGGATGCGTCCCGCACGTCGACCGTGAGCGCGGCTTCGAAGAGTGCGGCCGTGCCGGTCACCATCATGAGGCCTCCGAGGTCGTACACCTGGTAGCACGCGGGGCTCGTGAGGATGATCGGCGGTCGATCGGTCGCGATGGTGATCGGATACTCCACGAGGTCGATGACCGAACCGTCCTTCGCGCTACGCGCATACGCCCGCAGCATGACGGGCAGGGGGTTCAGCTCCGGGGGGAAGGCGAGCGTGCCCTCCCACGTGCCGGGGGTACCGCTGCCCGACGTCGCCATGAGTTGGCGTACGCACATCCCCGTGCCCGATCCGTCCACGACCTCGACGGTCAGGGCCGCCTCGAAGGTGTTCGCCTCACCGCTCACCGAAAATGGAACCGAGACGCTCTCACCCTCAGTCGGACTCTCGATCACGATCGCGGATCCTGCGGCCCCCGTCTCGCTCGCCGACGGCGGTGAGCCGTCGGTGGAAGACGGCGACGGCGCCTGGTACAGCCCGCCGCCGCCCTGACCACAGGCGACGAGCGTCACTGTCGCCAACGCGACGAGAGCACCGATTGCAAATCCACGTCGAGAGAACATGAGTTGGCCTCACTTTTCTAGGTATGGATGCTATCGCCGCCGGTGACGTTCCGGCTCAGGGCAGACCCGGATCCCGATTGGCTTGCGGGCAGGGCTATTTCCGCTCTAGCTGCTCGATCAATTCACTCACGGTCATCGAGGATTCTGCTGCGCGTAGCCATGCCTCCAGTTGATGCATCCGCAGACGAACATCGGGGACGGCGCTGTCCTCGACCAATGGCCGGAATTGAGGGGCCGTGTTCGGATACTCCGCCTGTTCAAAGGCCGCGTCCACGAACCGCGATACCGCCCACCAAGCGTCCTCGGCTGAACCATCCACCGCGCGGAGAGCGTAGAACGTGGCCGCCACTGCGTCTTCGTCGATATCGGGACGGCGTGCAATCCGATCACTTTCCGTCGGCGCGGACCGTTGTGCCTCTGCAATGTCCCATCCGTGGCTGATCGCCTCGTTCAGTTCCGTGTCCCGGTCGGCGCTGGCACGCACGAGAGCCTGCGCACAAGCCAATGCCAACGCAGTCGATTGAATAGGTTCGAGCGATAGTACTCGCCCGCGCGTGACCTCAGTGCCATCCATGGCTCGATTATCCCGGCGGCCCAACGGCTCTACCGTCGTCCTAGTGAGGGGTCCGTCACCGGACGTTCGCAAGCGGATCCATCAACGCTGCGCTGTCGAACCAGCTCTCGTCGGAAGCTTCCGGGGTCCCGGCTATCCGCTGGTTCCGAAATCCTGAGAGAATTTCAGTGCCGCCATGGTGGCGGTGGTGATGCCGTCGCGACAGGGTTCCCGCGTGGGCGCAGTGATGGAGCTCGAGATCGGGCCTGGCCCGGAGCAGGATGTGTTTTCGGTGCGCGTGCTCCACTCGGTGAGCGGCGACGAGGCCACTGGGATCATCCGACTCGACCTCGACGAGCTCGTCGCGCGTCGGCCGCTTGTCGAAGCCACCGTGCTGTCGTCGGCCGTCGCTGCGCGACGGATCCTGCCGGCGACCGAGGCGGTGCTGCGCGAAGTCGGCGAGAGGCTGTTCGTCGCCACGTTCGACGGCGCGGTCGGGTCGGCGTATCGCACGAGTAGCGCGATTGCCGCGGAGCGTGGGGCGGACCTCCAGATTGCGTTGCGCATAACAGCGCCCGAGCTCGCCACCCTCCCGTGGGAGTCTTTGTTCGACCCGGATGCGGGCGTCTACCTCTGTCGCAAGGAGCCGCTCGTCCGTCGCGTACCGGCCCCGCACTCTCCTCCGGCCCTAGCGGTCACGCCACCGCTGCGCATCCTGGCCATGGTTGCCTCGCCCCGCGGGCTACCCATGCTCGACGTCGAGGCTGAGCGCGAGCGGCTCGAGGATGCCCTGCGGCCCGAGCTCCACGACGGTCGCGTCTACCTCGAATGGCTTGAGGAGGCGTCCTGGCACGCCATCCACACCAAGCTCCTCGCCGGGGAGTGGCACGTGCTGCACTTCGTCGGGCACGGCACGTTCGACACCGAGGCTGACGAGGGATTGCTCGCCTTCGTAGGCCAGGACGGGCGAGCGGACTTCGTGCCGGCGAACGCGCTCGCGGACCTGCTCAATGAGGCCGAGCCATCGCCGCGGCTCGGCGTGCTGAACTCCTGCCAGTCGGGCGCGGCCAGTGGCTCCGACCTGTTCTCGGGCACGGCCGCGGCACTCGCGCATAGCGGCATCCGCGCGGTCGCCGCCATGCAGTTCTCGATCAGCGACGCGGCCGCCATCGCGTTCGCACGCGGCTTCTACGCGTCCCTCGCCTACGGCCGGGGAGTGGACGAGGCTGTGCGAAGCGGCCGCATCGGCATCCTGGGGCTCGGCCGCGGGACGCTTGAATGGGTGACGCCGATGCTCTACCTCCGCGGCGACGATCCGTACATCTTCTCGATTTCCAGGACGCCGAACCCGACCGCAGCGCCAGCGGAGCCCGGCCTCAAGCGCAAGCCCGAACCAGCGCCAGAATCGGAACCGGTCGCCGAACCGAAACCGGCCGCCGAACCCGTATCGGCACCCGAATTCGCTGGCGCCGTGAAGTCAGTCTCCCGCCACCTCCCCTTGTGGAAACGACCGATTACCTGGGTCGCGAGTGTCCTTGTCGGCGCGCTTGGAATAGCGATCACGAATCAGCTCGTTCCGATGTTCAGCGGACTATTCGCCCGAGTCGTCGAGCAAGGGCCGGCAGTCCGCGTGGTCTCGGTCGAGCCGCTGCCTGGCCACGGCGAGTTCGCCTTCGAACGGGGCACCGAGATCAGCGAAGAGTTCCTCACAGAACTCAATGCACTTCCGGAATCTGAGTTTCAGCCGGATTGGCTCTTCTCGCATGACGCCGTCAAGATCGGAAGCCCCACCACACGGATTGTCCTCGAAGGCACGCAATCCGAGGTTCCTGTCCGAATCCTTGACATGCAGCCCGAAGTCGAGTGCGGAGACCCGCTCGACGGCAGCGTGTTCACCTACCCGAGCGCAGGCAGCGAAAATGCCATCCGCATCGACTTCGACCTGGACAGACCCGACGCCCCAGGCTTGTACCGATCAGAAACCGGCGCCCTGGAAGGTCCGTACTTCCCGAACCACACCATCACGCTCGAAAGAGCGGAACAGGTCGTCATGCTCGTGAGCGCTTCCACCCAGCAAGGGGATTGCAAGTACCGGCTGAGACTCGACATCCTCGGCGGCGACGACCGATCCTCGATCGTCGTCCCACCGCGGGACGCCGACCCACTGCACGTTACCGCACCGCTCGACCATGCGGCATACGAGGCCGTCTACCTGGGCGGCGTCGACTGCTACTCCGTATTCCGCCGCGCCTCGCCGACCTACTTCCAAGAAGGCTACGAGCCTCCGTGCCAGGAACCGCCGCCCGGCTACTAATCTCCGATAGGGATTGGCATCCTCCGACGAACACTTAGGCCTTGGGAGCGGACGCACGGTGGACGACTCGGATGATGAACTGCGATTCCGGGCAGCGATGACGAGCGTGGCCGAGGAAATCATGGACCGTCGTCGTCGGCGGGGTACGACATCATCATCGATCACGCCAATCAGTTCGTCGACGAGTTCCTCGATCTTTCGCACGGCGGTACAGCCTATTGGCTGTGGATGTCGGTCAGCGACCTCAACGACGCCCCCGGCGGCCCAATGTCCGAGCGGCTGTGCAACCAAGTCGGGCGCAAGGCCGGTGGAATGGCTCGCCGTCGATCAGAACTCGCAGGACGCGATCGACGCATACTTCCACCGCTGGAGCACACCGGAGCCGTGGCCCGTGGCTACCTGAGAGAAACCATCGAGTCTCCAGACTCATCAGGCCAACCACTCGCGGATGGACGCCGGTCGCGTCACACCGAAAGAAAAGACCCGCCCTCACATGGAGGAGCGGGTTGGTGCTCCCACTGTAGCATGACTGCCCGGTGCGGCGGTCACCAAGTTGAAGGCTTCGCGATGCCGGCTACGGGGTTGGGCAACTGGCACTCCTGCAAGTCGGAGGGGTCCAGCCGACGCCACCAATGGCGGCCGACTCCCTCGCCGGCGTGACCCTTCAGCGCTCCAGCGAGTGGCTTCCGTCCCGGGTTGATGAGACCGATCGGTACGTGCTCGCGTGCGATGCGGATAGGTAACGCCAGATCGGAGTCGTTCGAGATCACGATGGCCGCTTCGACATGCCCCTGCAACACGTCGGCGAGCAGGTGTGTCGCGACGTTCACATCCGATCCCTTCTCTTCGCGCTTGCGCACCGTCGCGAACATCGTGCCATCGCCGTTGCGGCGCACACGCAGGCCAGGTGACCAGGACAGCAGGCGCTTCGGATCGCGCATCACCGACGGCGCTCGGGTGCCTGCGGGCTCTACGGTCATGACGGACTCATTCGCCCAGGACGCGTAGTAGCCCTCCTCGATGACGTCCACCGAGCCATGCAGCTTGAGTGCCTTGAGATAGAAGTCCTGCCGCTGCGTCTGCGCCGGGTCGTCTGGATCATTCACCCGGGCGGTGCAGTAGATGACGCGTTCGACGTGCGCCCCCTGCCAAGATGCGTACCGCGAGGCGAGTGCGCGCAGGTCGATCCACTTCCATCCAGCTGTGCTTCCCAGTTGGGCAAGACCACCGTAGTAGAGATTGAACCCGTCGATGTAGACGCCGACTCGCATGAGCGCCACCGTAGCGCAGCCGGGCACCTCAGTTGCTACCCTGCATGGAGGCAGGTTCGCGCACGCCTACGGCCGGCGGGAGGCGCTCGTAGTCACTTAATAGTCACAATTTCGGCATCACGTTGGTTCACTCGACTTCACACTTCCCCGTGATTCCGCGGCATGTGAGCTCGGGTGAAGCCGAGTGAATCACTACTGGATATCTTCAGCTTCCCAAGCTGATAGCGCGGGTTCGATTCCCGTCATCCGCTCTGATCAGGGGTTTTTCCCTGTCGGACGGCGCCGCTTTCGATGGTAAACGGTTCTCGTAGTCACTTATTGGCCATGTTGTTCTCATACTCACAGTCCGAGACAACCGACTACGAGGCGGATGTTCGCCACGATCCGGCCCGACTGGCCTCAGAGCTGCGAACTGCCTGCGGCCGGTGACAACGGCCCCCGGAGGGAACCCCGGGGGCCGTTCTCAGTCTGCTCGAACTATTCGTTCAGGGTGGTGAGCTCGCTCGCCGGGTCGGCACCGTCGGCGATGTTCTGCAGCACGATACCCAGGTCGTTCTCCAGCGAGTCGCGACCGGGCGCGAGCAGCTTGCGGGCATACTCGCTCGACTGCAGCGACTCGGTCGTCAGGTCGACGCTCTGCCTCGCGAGCTCGCTCTCGCCGTCGCCGAGCTCCACCGTGACACCTTCAGCCACCGGGAAACCCTGGAGCGTGTTCACCCACAGCTGCTGACCGGCGCCGACCGCAAGGAATTCGACGAACTTGGCCGCCGCCTCCTGCTTCTCGGGGCTGGAGTCGGCGCTGATCGCGAGGGCGAAGTCGACACCGGATGTCACGCCGGCGTCCTGCTCGCCGACGGTGGGGAACACCGCAAAGCCGATCTCGTCACCTTCGACTGCGCTGCCCGGCACCTCGGGACTCGTCGACAGTGCAGCTCCGACGTGCCACGAGCCGGTTGGGAAGAACACGCTCTTGCGAGCGAGGAAGTAGTCGTCGCGCGCGTTCGGGTATGTGGCAACGGTGGTCGCGGCGTCTTGGAAGACACCGTCGGCGAAGAGCGACTGCCACCGTTCTGCCGCCGCGACGAGACTCTCCGAGTCCCACGGGATCTCGCCACCGGCGGCCCGATAGATGTCGCCGCCCTCGCCGAATTGGTTGCTCAGCCAGACGAAGAAGTCGGCGTCGTGCCAGGTGTCGGCTGCGCCCATGGCGAAGGGCGAGTACCCTGCCGCACTGGCTGCCTTGCTCACCGCGACGAGCTCGTCGTAGTTGTTCGGCAGCGTGAGCCCGAGTTCATCCATCAGGGTCTTGTTGTAGAGGTAGTACTCCATGCCGCCGAGCAGGATCGGCACGGCGGCGACCACGTCGTCGGAGTTGGTGGTCTGCTCGAGCGCAGCACTGCTCACCTGCCCGATCCAGTCGCTCGCGTACTCGTCGGTATCGAGCGCGAACTCGGAGTAGTCGTCGAATGAGGCACCGACCTGAATGCCGTAGAGGTCGGGCACCTCACCGGCCAGGATGGAGTTGTCGAGGTTGGTGCGGTATGCATCGTAATCTTCGTCCCGGTCGAACTCGATACTGATTCCCGGGTTCTCCGCTTCGAATGCGGCGATAATGTCGGGCCACTGGTCCTGTGTGGGCAGCCACGTCTGGAACGTCAGTTCGATGGTGCCGTCCGAGCTCTCGGGCTCGGCGGCGCAGCCGGTCAGCGCGAGGCCTCCGACTGCCACGAGGGTGACGCCAGCGAGCAGCGTCCTTGCGTGCTTTGTTGTCGTGAACACAGTCATCCTTCTTCTTCGTTTTCTTGGGGGGGTCCGTTGAATGAGGTCGCCTCGTACGCTCGCAGTCGCGAGGTGAGGAGGGTCATCCGCTGGGAGGATCCGGCCGTGCGCATCGGCACGACTACACCTCGGCCCGCGGCGTGCACCGCGACTTGGTCGGCCAACACCGTCGTACGCACGCTGAAGCGGCGCTCGGCGAGCGGCGCGTGCACGAGCTCATCGCGTCGGCCACCGCGTATACGGATGACCCGGAGCCCCGACGCATCCACCTCGACGAGCAGTTGGTTCTGGTCGTCGAGCCATGCGGGGCTGAACCGTATCCGGCCGCGAGTGCTGCTCATCAGTTCGAAGTCGTGAGTGGTGACGGTTTCTGCTCGGTCGTCGAGCGCGACGAGTTCGAGTTCTCCGCCGAGAGCGGCAAGACCGTCCAGCGTCACGTCGGCCTGGCGGCTGGCGGCGTAGATTCGTGGCAGCAGCGCAAGGCTCTCGCCCCATAGCTGGAGGTGGCGCGTAAGGCTGAAGCCCGAGAAGCGCGCGGCTGTCTGGTGGGCGGTGAGCCCGAACGAGGCAGGGCCTTCAGGTGCGCAGAAGGTGAGCACGTCGATCCCGTCGAGCTGCACCGTCACACGGTCGAAGAGCCGCTGCACGCCGACCAGGTGGAACTTGGTGACGTCGAAACGGGGAAGCGGCGCGCTCGCAAGCATCACTCCGACGTTGCCGGTCACGTGCCGGGCGGTGATCCGCGCCAGACCGGAGTCCAAGAGCACTTCGACGAACTCATTCGGGCCGAGGTAGACGGGGACGATGCCCGCGCGTGCGCCGGCGTGGTCGAGAGTGGCCGCTATATCCACCTCCGCCCGGTACGACTCGATACGCAGCGCATTTACGGCGAGCGATCGCGCCCGATCAGCGGAGGTGGTTGCGGCGCGATCGCCGCTCGTCCACGTGCCCTCGAGCACGACCCAATCCTCACCGAGTCGTGCGTCGTCGAACGCGTCGCGCAGATCGGGCAGGGCGGGTGCGTCCTGAGGTTCGGATGAGGGGGCGTTGGTGTCGAGGGTGTCGCCGTCGATGAAGAGCGGGTCGATACGCAGGCTCCGCTGCTCCACGCCCGGGATGAGTTCCTCGTCCGCTTCCCGGCCGTGGTACATGATCCACGGGTCGATGAGGTTCGGCGCGATGACGATCGAGTTGTGTCCCGTGCCCTCGACGCGGTCGTTGCGGCTGATGAGTGCGTGATAGTCGTGATCGCTCGGGTACTTCGACCACACGAGATCGTGGATGGAGGCATCCGCGGTCGCACGTCCGTAACCGACGAAGTAGTTCTCGCGGACGTACGCATTGCCCGAGTACGTGAGGAAGGCGCGGTCTCGGTGGCGAAGGTACGTGGCGCCTTCAACCGTGTGCCAGTCCCGCCCGTCACCGAATCGGTCTACCGCATACACCTCTTCGGGCAGCGTCGGCAGGAGCACCGGCCTCGGGTAACCGGCGAGCGTCACGGCATCGAGCATCCGATCGACGAGGATCGAAGTCCCCGCATCCGCGGAATTCAGGCCGGTCACGTCGTTCGTCGAGTAGAACATGTGCAGCTGCCCGTCGACGTCGCGGACGACCTGAGGGTCGATGGCGAACTTGTCGAAGAACGTCGCGACGTACTGATACGGGCCCAGCGGGTCATCGCTGACCGCCACCATGAGCCGCTCGTCGTGCGGGTCCTCCGAGTCCTCTGGCACGCTCGAGACGTAGAGGTGGAAGGTTCCGTTGTCGTAGAAGACGCACGGTGCCCAGAAGTTGCGGCGTCCCGGCATTTGGAGCGCGTAACCGTGGTGCTCCCACGTCACCAAGTCATCGCTGCGGCTCACGTTGACACCGTGCTCGTCCGTGGAATAGCAGTAGTAGCGTCCGCGGTGCTTGAAGCCGAACGGGTCGGGGTTGGTGCGGCGGATGCCGTCGACGTAGCTGAGTGGATTGCGGTAGGAGCGCGTGTCGAGCCGGGGAAGCTCGTACTGGCGGTCGGGAACGGTCATCGTCGCCTCAACTCTTGACTGCGCCGGCGGTGACGCCGGCCTGTAGGAACCGCTGACTCGCCAAGTAGACGAGGATCGACGGCACGGTCATGAGGATGAGGCCTGCGTAGAGCTGGGAGATCTGCTCCTGGCTCATCCGGTCGGATTCGAGCAGCGAGATCGCCTGGGTGACGGGGAACCGCTCGGGGCTGGTGAGCAGCAGGGTCGGAAGTAGGTACTCGTTCCATGCGTAGACGAACGAGAGCACACCGATGTTCGCGAGACTCGAGCCGCTGAGCGGCACCAGGATCCTCCAGAAGGTCCCGAACGAGTTCGACCCGTCGAGTTTGGCCGCTTCGATCAGCTCGTCGGGAAGCGAATCGAAGTGGTTCTTCATGATCATGAGCATGATCATCACGTTGAACGCCACGAGCGGGACGATGACCCCGGTGTAGCTGTCGCGCAATCCGAGGTTGTTGACGGTGAAGAACAGGGGCGTGACGACCGACGCCACCGGGACCGCGAGGCAAGCGAGGAGCACGTAATAGATCGCCGTTCGGCCTGGGAACTGCAGCTTCGAGAACGCATACCCGCCGAGTGAGGCGATGAGCACGATCACGATCGCAGACGCTCCCGCGAGCAGGAAGCTGTTGCCGACGGCTGCCCAGTAGCTGAACGTCCGATGGTTGAGCACGGCGGCGTAGTTCCCCCAGCCGCCGACGCTCACCGACTTGTAGATCGCGAGGCCGATTGGATAGAGCCAGATGGCCGCGAGGAACGTCAGCGTCGCGTACATCGCAATGCGCGGTCCCACTCGTTTCGTCCCGTTCATCGGATGCTCCGCTCACGGTTCGATGCTCGGATCTGGAGCATCGCAAGGGCGAACGCGAGCACGAGAATGACGACGCCGATGGCGGAGGCGTAACCGGCCTCGCGGTCGGCACGTGTCTGGACGAGGAAGGTGTTCAGGAATTGCGTCGAGACGCCGGGTCCGCCGCCGGTCGTGAGCCAGACGATGTCGAACGTCTTGAGTGACCCGACGATGCCAAGAATCACCAGCACGCTGGTGGTGCCTCGGAGCGAGGGGATCGTGATGCTGACGAGGCGGCGCCACCAGCCCGCTCCGTCGATCATCCCGGCCTCGTAGAGCTCGTCTGGAATGGACATCAGGCCGGCGTAGTAGGTCATCATTGAGAACCCCATCCACTGAAAGACGTTGATGAGGATGATCGACCAGATTCCGAGGTCCTTGCCGAGCCATTGGATGACCGCATCGGGGCCGATCAGTCCCAGCGCGCGGAGGGATTCGTTGAGCGTTCCGTAGTTGGCCTCGAGCATGTACTTGAACACCGTGGCGATGATTGCGGGCGCCATCGCGATCGGGAGAAAGAAGATCGCCTTGTAGACGTTGCTACCGGGCAGCCGTTCCTTCGCGATGACGGCGATCAGCAGACCGAGGACGGCCTGGATGACGATGGTCGCGGCCATGAACACCAGGTTGTTGCGCAATGCAATCCAGAAGGTCGGGTCCTCGATCAGATCGGCATAGTTGGCGACGCCGACGAAATCCATCCGCGTCAGGCCGTTCCAATCGGTCAGGCTCGCGTACGCGGAGAAGCCGATGCAGTAGTAGATGAGCCCGCCGGCCAAGACCACGATCGGCAGGATGTAGAAATACGGGCTCCCCCGTCGCAACATGGAGCTCAACTCGGCCTCCTTTCTTCCCAGTGCCGCCAGGGCGATGTCAACGCTGACGGACTCGGGAGGAAGCCGCGGATGGGATGATTCAACGTTGAATGACGGACGATCGAGTGAGATGCTATCCCATAGTTCAACGTTGAACAACCCGACCTTGAAACGCTATGCTGCAAAGGCCCCACGGGTCGGAAGCCTGCTCGGATGTGGGCGACAGAAGGAGCTCGGATGGCGGGCGTGACCCTGCGCGACGTGGCACTGACCGTCGGTGTGAGTGCGAAGACCGTTTCGAACGTCGTCAATGGGACGGGGTGGGTCAGCGATGAGGTACGCGACCGCGTCAAGGAGGCGATTCGCGAACTCGGCTACCGCCCCAACTTCGCAGCTCGGCAACTCCGGCACGGGCGCACCGGCCTTCTCGCGCTCGCCGTCCCCGACCTTCGCGAACCCTACTTCGCGGAGCTTGCCGCCTCCTTCGTCGGCACAGCCCAGAAGCGCGGTCGGACGGTTCTGATCAACCAGACCGGCGCCGACCGCGACATCGAGCGTGCGCTGATCGAGGGCGAGGGACTCCCATCCATCGACGCACTTGTGTTGAGCCCGCTGGCCCTCACGGCCGAGGACCTCGGGGCACGACGAAGCCGCACTCCACTCGTGCTGCTCGGCGAGCAGGCGGCCGTGCTCCTGGACGAGAGCATCGTGCATCTCGGGATGCCCAACGTCACCGCATCGCGGGCCGCTGTGGAACATCTCATCGCTCAGGGGCGTCGCCGGATCGCGGCGATCGGTATCCAGAACTCGGGCCCAAACGCTTCATCGTCGCTTCGTGCGCTCGGCTATCGTGAGGCGCTGGCGGGGGCGGGCATCGCAGTGGATCCGGCGCTTTTGCGCGAGGTCGTCCACTTCTCCCGGGCGGAGGGAACTCGGTCTGTGGAGGAGATGCTCGGGGCGAGGGTTGAGGTCGACGCGCTGTTCTGCTTCAACGACTCCCTCGCCTTCGGGGCCCTCCACGCCCTCGCCGTGAACGGGATACGCGTGCCAGAGGATGTAGCCGTGGTCGGGTTCGACGACATCGACGAGGGGCGGTACACCGTCCCTACGCTGACGACCGTTGGACCGGGCCCAGAAGTCATCGCCGACCACGTCTTCGATCTCATCGACCGTCTCGAGGAGCAACCGATCGGCCGACACGTGCTCCCTCACGAGCTCGTGATACGCGAGAGCGCCTGACGCACGCCCGGCGATCACGAGACCGGTCGCCCCAATTCTTCGCCGACCTCGTCCACGACCGTCACTGCTCCGTACAGCAGGTCGCCGCCGGACTGGCGCGCCCGTCCTCTCGTAGTCACTTAATAGTCACAATTTCGGCATCACCATGGTTCACTCGACTTCACACTTCCCCGTGATTCCGCGGCACGTGAGTCCGGGTGAAGCCGAGTGAATCACTACTGGATATCTTCAGCTTCCCAAGCTGATAGCGCGGGTTCGATTCCCGTCATCCGCTCTGATCAGGGGTTTTAGTCGTCCGCTCGGACTGGTTTCGTGGCAATCCGATGGCATTGTCTCCACTTATTCGCCAGTTCGTTCTCAAGCTCATGGGCCGAAACAGCTCTTTCATGCAATCCCACGGCTGGTTCGCTTTCAGCGTCGATTGAAGAGGTCAGCAGTTGTGGCTCGCCCTTCGGGACGTAGCTCGTTGAATGCGTCCAGCCACGGCTCGAGCCCGAGATGAGCGCGAAGCGCCTTCTCTACGCGCACCGGCGCGACCACCTTGCGATTCGGGAGCGTGTGGGCCTCGGCGGCCGTTGCCGGCCGCCGGCGCGTGCCGGAGTAGTCGACGACCTCAAAGTTGGGCGGCGATCCGACGGCCTCCTTGTAGGCCGGGAGCGGTACTTCCGGAGGCACCGGCTCCTGTCCGACGACTCGCCAATGCCCTGCATACAATTTGGCGTCCATCGAGAGCGCGAGGAACAACACGGGACGATCTACCGCCTCGACCGCTTGCCTGTTCGCGTGCTCAAGAGGGATCACCACGTCGAAGATCGCGAAGAAGTACGATTCTTTGCCGTACGTGCCGACGACCTGGCCGACACCGAACTTGCCGTCGTCGAGCGGCACGACGAATACGTCGCCAAGCTTCGGGCGTTGCCTCACCACGGGTCCCCACCAGCTTCCCAACCCCTCCCAAGATGCACCGGAATCTCCGTGGCCGTTCGCTCCGTTAGAGGTCGCGGCAGGGGTAGAGAGGGCCAGAGGGTCATGGAGCGGCAGATCATTGCTCAAGAACGACTTGCGCCGATGCTTCTCGACTCTCGCGCGTGCCGATGCGATAGAAACTCACGGCACCAGCGAGAACGACACCAGCAACAACGCAAGCGTTGAACAGGGCGTACCAGCTCGGCGCGGCGGCGTAATCACCCCTGACGGCGTACCCAGCGAAACCGAACGAGAGGCCAAGGACGGCAGACACGGGAGCGGTGACCAACAATGATCGCCGTTCCGAACGCCAGGGGTGCGTCACGCCCGCGAGCCGATAACAGAACCAGCCGAACGGCACAGCCGCGATGAGATATGCGGCCTGCCAGAGCACGAAATCGGGGAGCGGCGATGATTCGAAGCCATGAATTCGGCTCTTCTCTGCCGCGTACAGATGAAATCCCATGTAAGAGAGCCCCATCACCGACTGCCAGACGAGGATCCCATGCAGCGCCCCGCCGGCCGACAGGATGATTCCGTCACGAGGACGGGTGGATGCGACCATGAGGCAACAATAAGCGTCACGCAGGTGGAGCCCAGGTCATCGCCCTGAGGTGAACCAGCTGCAGAGATCGCCCTTCCTCCGTGACTTGTTGAATCCTGGGGCGAACATCGGCATGTATGTCTCCTTTTAGTCGCCACAAATTGGAGTTCACCTGGTCTCACTCGAACTCACGGAGCCGCGAACTCTCGCGACTGTGAGGCGCTGTGAAGCGCCGTGAACCAGCACTTGACAACTTCAGCTTCCCAAGCTGATAGCGCGGGTTCGATTGCCGTCATCCGCTCTTCGGTAAATAACCTGATCAGGGCCGTTTTCTTCACCAGCAGCAGCGCTACTGCATGCCGGCGCGCGAGCGGATCTTGTGCGGAACCAACCCACGATGTCCCGCCTGCAAGGCGTTTGCAGGTCTGATCGGGGATTTCACCCCTGCAGTGTCCGTGACTTCCGATGCACCGCGGGTGAGGCCGACGTGACATCATCGACGCCGAGGGGGACGATCCACACGTGGTGACGCTGTCGTCAACCTTCGGGAGCGGTCGGTTTCCATGGCCCCTCGATGACCGTCGCTTCCTTGTCCCCGGGCCAGCGCGGCATTGAGATGCAGAGGAACTGGAGCGGGTCGACACCGGTGCAGCGATACTGGAATGCCGTCCCGACGGGAATGTCGATGGAAACGCCTCTCCGCAGAACGGTCGTCTCCTCACCAGTGGCGTCTTGTCGCCATATCTGCCCCTCGCCCGAGAGAACGTGCCAGAACTCGCTCACGGTGGCGTGGACGGTCGCCCGATTCACCTGACCTGACGGGACGGTGGAGTGGATCATGCCGCCGGTCTCGCCTTCGATCAGGTACCGGATCTCGGCCCCGGCAGGCGAGCGGCCATCCGGGCTGGAAGGGAACGAGCGGGTCTGCATGGAGAACCTCCATGTGCTTCCAAGCATTATCCCGCACGGACGCCTCGGTAGAATCGGCGAGCGAATGGCCGCGGGCGCACGGTCAATGCATGTTGTCGTTGCCGGTGACGTGGGTGGCGTAGCCCGAGCATCCCGCGTCCTCCCAGCGGTAGGCGGCACCGGTGCCCGCGTCGCCGTACATGGCGTCCCACCAGCCCTCCGTGCCGTCGTCGACCGCGCCGAAGCCCTTCTCGGCCATGCACGATTCGATCGCCTCGTTGAACGCCGTCAGCTCTTCGGCCTCGGTCATCGCGTTCGGGTCGGGCTCGGGTATGGGCGCGGAGAGCGGGGTCCCGGCCGCTCGGGCGACCGCCACGGCATGCTCCCCCACGCCGAGGCACCCTCGCCGCTTCCACTCGGAAGCCGGCACCGACCAGTCCTCGCGAGCCTCGCCGTAGAACGCGTTGAGCCACATGATGGACTGCTCGAAGCTCAGTCCTCGCGGCTGCGCGTCCTGGTTGAGCCAGGGTGCGGCTGGCAGGTACTCCACGCCCTTCTCGGCCATGCACTCGGCGATGACCTGCTCGCGGCCCATGTACTCCGAGCGGTCCTCGATCGACAGGGGCTCGGAGTCGGACGTCTCCGTGGTCAGGGCGTCGACGGTCGACGCACTCGCCTCATCGCCGCCGGAGTCGACGGTCTCGCCGGCCCCCGCGACGTCCGCGGGCGGCGGTTCGAACAGGCGTATCCCGAACGCGCCGGCGGCGGTGAGCGCGACCGCGGCGGCGCAGACCAGGAGGCCGCCCATCGCCAGCGGGGCAGCCAGGCGCCTGACGTCCATCATGACGCCTCGTCCGACTCGGCGGCGGCCTTCGGCGAGGTCCACCACGCGGCCATCGAGAGGAAGAAGAGCACCGCCGCGCCGGTCGCGACCCGGTTCAGGAGCACCATCTGCGCAGTCGAGGTCGAGAAGAACGCCGTGAAGCTCACGCTCGTCTCCATGAGCGCATAGGTGCCGAAGCGGAGGAGCAGGTACGCCGCGACCGCGAGCACGAGTCCGGCGAACGCCCGTCGGCGCGCGACCATGAGCAGCCACGACCCGACGAGGGCCAGGAGGAGGCCGACGACCGAGAGCTCGGCGACGTCCGCCGCGCCGTGCCAGTCGCCGATGAGCACGCTGCGCGCGATGCGCCAGACGATGAACCCGCCCCAGGCGACGAGCGCGATCGCGGCGAGGTGCGCGAGCGCCGGCATCGCGAGCGGGAACGTGCCCCTCGGTGCGCCGATCGCGGCGCGGCGCAGCCGCGCCCCACGCCAAGCGAGGTCGGCCGGGATGCCGCGGACTGCCCTCCCGAGGATCGACCCCGTTGCACGGGCGCCCGAGTGCTCGCGTTCCTCGAAGAGGTCGGAGGCGAGTTCGGCCCGGCGTTCGGCCGCGACATCGTCGGGCAGGTCGGCGGTGTACCAATGGCACCAGGCGAGTACCGCTGTGTCCACGCGCCCCGCCGCCCGGTGTCGAATGCGAGCGGATGCCTCGAGCTCGACCCCGCCGTCCGGCCCGAGCGTGACGGCACTCATGCGAACGCCGATCGCGGGCTCGGTGCGAGCACGGTGCGCTGCTCGGTCTCCGCCCGATAGGCGACCACGCCCGCGCCGGTCACCCGGTAGAGCCGCCGCCGAGGGCGGCCCTCTTCTGCGGCGATGCTCGGGTCCTCCCATTCGGATTCGACGAGGCCGCGTTCGGCGAGGCGGCTGAGCGCCTTGTAGAGGGTGCCGTGCGCGGTGAGCGCGGTGGCTCCGGCGCGGTCCGCGATGCGCTTCGCGAGTGCGAAGCCGTAGAAGTCGTCCTCCTCGGCTTGGAGCTCGATACCTGCGCCGAGAATGTCGACCTCGAGGTCGACCAGCCGCCCTTCCCGTCTGCGTGGCATGCACCCAGCATAGGAAGATATCGCCCCAAAGTATAGGAAGATATCGCCCGGACTATAGGAAGATATCTGCCCATATGCTAGCGTCCACCCCGAGCCGCCTCATCTGGTGGCTCAGAAGGGAACGACATGTACACCAAGAGGGTGGTGTTTCGGGCGGTCGCCGGGGTGGCGTTGACGGCGGCGCTCACCGGGGGATCGGCGATGGTGGCGGGCGCGGCCGACGCGGCTGGGCTGGACCCCATCGCCGTGTCATCCGCATCCGCGGCGACCAGCGAGGTCTTGGCTGCCGAGGCGAGCACGACATCCGCCGCCACGACGGCGGCGGAACCGGGAGGAGGCCCGGCCACCTCCCAGGCCGATGAGGGCGATCACGCGTTCCTGGCGGGCCCGGACCACTGCGAGGACGGGCAGCTCACCATGGATTACCGGGACCGCCCCGACCGGTCGACCTCTGAGGCCCTCGGGTTCGACCTGATCTTCACGAACGCGGGGTCGCAACCGTGCTCGTTCGACGGGTGGCCCGGCCTGGTCGCGGAGGGCGCCGATGGCGGAACCCTCACCTGGGCGCTCGCATCCGGATCGACGAGCACACTGGTGGTCCTGCCCCCGAACGGTGGCCAGGCCGCCGCAGAGGGCACGGCGGTCCTCCCGTCCGTGTCGGGTTGTCCCGAGGCGACGTCCGACCACCTGCGGGCCTACATCTCCTCGGACGGAGCCGGCGGCGGAATCGTCGACGACGCCCGGATCTCCGTCTGCACGGACGGAACGTGGACGCTCTGGCTCGGACCCCTGGTGGCCCTCCATGGCGCACCGGGCGAGGTCACCCCTCCTGAGGAACCGGAGCCGCTCCCCGCCAAGTGCCAGGACGAGCAGCTGACCCTCGAGTTCATCTCTCGGCCGGACCTGTCGGTCGTCGGGGCCTCTGGATTCGAGCTGGTGTTCACGAATGCGACGGACACCCCGTGCTCGATGTGGGGATGGCCCGGCCTCATCGTGGAGTCGGCCGACGGCACCCGGATCGGCTCGTCGTGGACGGTCGGCGACATGGGCGAGCCGTTCGTGCTCGCGAACGGCGACGCCGCCATCGTGCTCGGCTCGGCGCCTGACCCCGCAGCGTGGGGCTGCGAGGCGATGACGGCGGACCACCTGCGGGCCTACGTCACGTCGGACGGCGCGGGCCCCGGCGTCGTCGGCACCGCGCAGATCCCGGTCTGCGCGGACGGGTCGACGGTGCTCGAGATCGGGCCGCTCACCGCCGCCTGAGATTCAGTCACCCAAGGTGAGGACGGCGCCGTTGAGTTCGCTCGCGGCGCCGTTCCACATTCCGACCACGGATGCCCCGAGCTCGTCCTCGAGTCCCGCGGGGCGCCGACGAAGCCATGTCCTGGATGCCGCAACGTCTCGGCACTCTGCCTTGAACTGATCTGGTCATCGGGCGGCCGCCCTCGTCTCGATGCCGACGCGGACGTCACTGCGCGGGTCGGCCGGCGGGTGCGGCGGCGCGCGAGGGAAGGGTCACCACGCCGCTGGCCCCGTCGACGGTCACCTCTGCGCCTGTCGTGATCGCCTCCGTCGCGCGCGGCACCCCCACGACCGCCGGGATGCCGTACTCCCGCGCGACGACGGCCCCGTGGCTGTTGGCCCCGCCCATCTCCATCACGAGCCCGCCGGCCGTGAGGAACAGTGGGGTCCAGCCTGGGTCGGTGGACGGTGCCACCAGGATCTCGCCAGGCTCCAGGCGGGCGCCGACCGGGTCCAGGACCACGCGCGCCGGCGCCGTGACGGTCCCGGCCGACGCGGGAGTTCCGCGAAGCGCCCCCTCCTGGGTCGCCGCCGACCCGGAACCGACGGCCTCGAGTTCCGTCCCGTCGGACAGCAGGAGCCGCGGCACGTGCCGGCGCCGCAGCTCGGCGTCGTACCGGTCCCTTCGCTCGCTGACCGTGGTGCGCAGGTCATCTCCCGCGGCGGCGCGTTTCGTCTCGTCGAAATCGAGGAAGAAGACGTCCTCAGGCTCCGCGATCCGGCCCGAATCGGCCAGCTGGCCGCCGATCTGGAGCATTGCCGCGCGCGCGCGGCTCATCGCGGTGATGATGAGGAACTTCGGCATCTCGCGCATCCCAACGAGCGCCCGAGCGCGCCGTAGGCAGAACCGAACGGCAACGGCACGAAGGAGGCCGCGCCGGCGGGCGCGGCGGACCAGCGTGCGCACCATGGTCGTGGCGTCGCGCGCGCCGTCCGTGAAATGCCGTTCGGGCGTTTCCGCGTGTGGGTCCAAGCGGAGGTATCCGGACAGCACGCCGAACAAGTGCGCGGGGTCTTCAGACCACCTCGGCGTGCCGAGATCGATCTCTGCGACGGCGCGGTGACCGTAGCGGTCCAGGAATTCCGTCATGCCGAGCTGCAGTACGGCGGGCAGGGTGCCCGCGCGGTAGCCGTCGGCGAGGTCGCGCGCGGTCTGCGTGCCCAGCGCGGACGCGGAGTCGGCGTCGTCCCGTGCGCGCACGGCGACGCGCCACAATTCGAGATTCATTTCCGTGGTCACGTTGTCGGGCGCGCTGCGGAGGACGGTTTGCAGGTCGCCTGACCGTGTCGAGCCGCGCAACAAGCGCCCGGCGAGCCCGAGCATGGCGAAGCCGACGACCGCACCGGGCAAGCTGCGCGGTGCGAGCGGCATCGTGCGGAAGAGCAGGTCGACGACGGCGTCGACCCGGGTCGGGATGTCGCCGCCCGCCGGGACGTCTCCGGCGCGGACCTCGTCCGCGAGCCGCCGCACGCGGCGCTGCGCGGCCGCCGGGCTGACGAGCGCCTGCCCGACGAGGAACGGCAGCCGGACCCGGGCGGCGAGACGAAGCGCGGGCCCCGCGAAACGGCGCCGGGACCCCGGCAGCACCGAGAACCGCCGGTCGGCGAACAGTCCCCGGAGCACGACGGCCGACCGAGTCTCCATCACGTCCAGGGCGCGGGGAAATATCTCGCGGCCCACCGACGATCGCACGATCGGCGTGGCGTCCAGGAAGATCCGGTCGCCGGAAACTGCGAAACCGCCCGGCCCGTCGATGATCCGCTCGGGTCGGCGGCCGATGAGGTCCAGGAACCCCGAGCCGATCACGCGGATGGCGGCGATGCCCATCGGCGTGATCGGCCGGTGGAGGCCCTGCGCGAGGCTGATGCAGAAGTAGACGCGGGTGTCGTCGGCGGGCAGCGGCGCGCTGCGCACCGGGACCGGATACAGCGTCGTGATCGGCCGGGACTGCGTCAGCCACGCGTGTCCGTCGGCGTCCACGGCCCATTCGATGTCCTGCGGGCTGCCGAACGCGCTCTCCACTCGGTCGCCGAGCGACGCCAGCGCTCGCACCTGCGTGTCCGTCAGGCTGGCCGCCCGCTCGTCGGCCGGGCCTCCGGGCCGCCGGTCGAGGATCCGCCCGGTTCCGGTGTCGACGACGAAGTGGTCGGGGTCCACGGCGCCGGATACCACCGCGTCGCCGAGGCCGCACGCGGCGTCGAGTACGGCCTGGTGCCGCCGGCCCGTCACCGGGTCGGCCGTGAACAGCACGCCCGCCGACTCGGCGTCCACCATCCGTTGCACGACCACGGCCAGCGCGAGCCCGGAGCCGTCGATGCCCTGGGCGGCGCGGTAGGCGACCGCTCGGTCGGTCCAGAGCGACGCCCAGCAGCGATGCACGGCGTCGAGCACATCGTCGATGCCGGCGACGTTGAGGTAGGTGTCCTGCTGGCCGGCGAAGCTCGCGCCGGGCAGGTCCTCCGCGGTGGCCGACGATCGCACCGCCACCGGCCCGTCGGCGCCGGTCTCCAAGCGCGCGTAGGCGTCTCGAACGGCGGCGGCCACCGATTCCGGGAACCGTGCACCGAGCACGGCCGCGCGCGCGGCCGGCGCATCCGTGCTGGTTCCGGCCTCGACGGTCGTTCCCCGCACCGCCCGCCGGTAGGCCTCCGTGGTGACGCAGAAGCCGGCCGGCACGTCGAAGCCGGCACGGATCAGCTCGCCGAGATTCGCGGCCTTGCCGCCGACCGCCCCGATATGGTCGGCCGTCAGTTGCGCGAGATCGAGAACGAGGGCGTTGTCGCCGTCGACGGAGGTTGCTCGGCTGGGTGCGACCATCTGCCGTCCTTCAGACCACGTAATTCCACAGCTGTGGAATTAGCATCGCACCCCACGGACCCGGCCGCAAGACCACGCAACCGCCGCTGGCGTCACGGCGCGTCATCCCAACGAGCCGAGCGAAGCGCAACGTACTGACGCAAGCCCCTCCCAATGCCGCACTCGCCCGATCGGGGGACGAAGTCAGCTCGAGCACGGCGCGCGCGGACTCGGCCGAGCAGGCAAGCAACTTCACCATCACTCGCTCCAGCGGCCTGCGAGCGTGGGTCGCGTAACGCGGTTCACCGTCCCCCGGCACCCGGTCTTGCCGACGACACCCATTATCCGGAGTCCATGGTGGCTGAGAGTTCGGTGAGTCGCCGTTCGAGGAAGCGGCGTTCCGCGCCGTCGTCGGTGAGCTCTCTCGCGCGTCGGTAGGCATCCCGTGCCTGATCGCTCCGTCCGAGGCGTCGCAGCAGTTCTGCCCTGGTCGAGTGCAGGTAGCGAAAATCCTCAAGGCCGAGTCCGTCGATGATGCGCAGGCCGGCCTCGGGTCCGTCGATCTCAGCGACGGCGATCGCACGGTTCAGTTCCACGACCGGCGAACTGGTCAGGCGGGCGAGCTCCCCGTACAGCGACGCGATCTGCGCCCAGTCGCACGGCGTCTCGGCGTGCAACGAGGCGATCGCGCCCTGCAGGACATACGACCCGCGGCCGCCCAGGGCGATCGCGCGGTCGAGTTCGGCGCGTCCCGCGGCGATCTGCGTAGTGTTCCACCGGGAGCGGTTCTGATCGTCGAGCAGCACGAGTTCGCCGCCGCGGAAGCGCGAGTCGCGGCGGGAGTCGTGCAGGAGCATCATCGCCAGCAGCCCGCGAACTTCGGGGTCGTCCGGGATCAGTTCGGCGAGCGCGCGTCCCAACCAGATCGCCTCCGCCGCGAGTTCGTCGCGGCCGCCGTAGCCCTCGTTGAAGATCAAGTAGACGACGGCGAGCACGGCGTCCAAACGCTCGCGGAACAGGTGAGCCGGGGGCACTCGGAACGGGATTCCCGCCGCTCTGATCTTGCGCTTGGCTCTCACCAGCCGCTGCGCCATCGTCGGCTCCGGCACCAGGAAGGCACGGGCGATCTCATCGGTGGTCAGCCCGCCAAGGATGCGCAGGGTGAGCGCAACCTGCGCCTCGACCGTCAGTGCCGGGTGACAGCAAGTGAAGATGAGCTCCAGACGCTCGTCCGGAAATATGGTGGGATTCATCAGCACCTCCTCGCGGGCGTCCGCGGCGAGCAGACCGAGCTTGGTGGCGAGAGCGCGGTCGCGGCGGATGCGATCCGTGGCGCGGTTGCGGGCCGTCCTCATCAACCAGGCGCGCGGGTTGTTTGGGACGCCGTCGCGCGGCCACCGGTCGGCGGCGATCGCGAACGCCTCCTGCGCGGCTTCCTCGGCGAGGTCGAAGTCGCCGAGGAAGCCGACGAGGGTGGCCAGGACGCGGCCCCATTCCTCGCGGAAGACCTGTTCGAGCGTCGCTACCAATTCACCTCGGAGGGGCGGATCTCGACGGCGCCACCATAGCGAGCTGCTGGGACGCGGGCGGCCACTTCGATCGCCGCATCCAGGTCGTCCGCCTCGAGGATGAACAAGCCGCCCACCGCCTCCTTCATCCCGACGAACGGGCCGTCCGTCGTCAGGGCCTTGCCGCCTTCGACCCGCACAGTGGTCGCATTCTCGGGCTGGCCCAACGGCGGCACAGAAGTGACGCCCGGCATCTCATTGATCCCCTGGTAGTCGGCGTAGACCTGCTTCTGCTCCTCCTCGGACAGCGCCGCCTGCCGCTCCTGCGCGTCACCCTGATAGATCACCATGATGTACTTCATTGCTACCTCCTCGTCATGACCACACTGGTGACAATAGGACGAACGGCCGCCCGCGAAATCGACACTCGACACCGAATCATGGCTGTTCGACTCGTGCTGGAGCGAACCGTTCGAAACCGTTCGAACCGCCGGAGTGGCGGGTACAGTGGGTTAATTGGGGAGAGATCATGCCTGACAAGTCGCCGCACGAGCATCACGTCAAGAAGCCGGCCACCAAGACGCTCAAGGAGAAGCGCGCCGAGAAGCACGCGAAGGAGCACGAACACGACATGAGCGCCGCGTCCGATGCGGTGCAAGAGGCGCATGAGGCAGACCAGGCGCACAAGCGGGGCGCCTGGCACCAGGGGGATGCCGCGCACAAGAAGCATTAGGCCACGCCCCCACCCGAGCTCGACTCGCCAAGGCACACCTTCTGGATCGGCTCGGGAAGAGTTCGCCTGGTCTCGGCCGGCAGTTCATTCATCGACGAGTGACTGCGCGTCGCCCGTAGCCGCCCGCAGGCCGGTCCGCTGATGCCCGAGGTCCCGGATCGCGAACGTCCGCGCTCGCCGCGGAACAAGTGTCCCGTACACCCGTTGTAGTGAAGTACCCAGCAAAGGGGCGTCAACTGCAACGTCAGGTCGAGCCCGTCACTCGCCGCCGCGGCGCGCCCGTCGTCACCTGATAGTCACAATTCGCCATCACGTTGGTTCACACGTTGGTTCACCCGAGTTCAGACTCCCCGGTCGCCAATCGTGCCCGGGATCTCGACAAGGTTGGGCCGTGACCCATCTGAACGTTGCGCGCAGCGCTGGCTCAGTGACATCCGGCCGAGGCACTTGAATCGCGGCTGCGGCAGGCGCACAGTGGAAGGAGCGAGGGAGGTCCAATGCGCGACGCGATGGCTCAACCGGATGTCATGCCGATCCTCTCCCCGGGCCGGCACCGCTCGCCACGGCGCGGAGCCTGCTTCATGGAATTCGCGTCCTACCTCGCGGGCGAGCGCTGGAGCGACCATCCCGCGTGTACGCACGGTACCCTCGCGCATCTCGCACGGATGGTGAACGACCGGACGAGCGAAGCCGGCCGCGGCCGGCTCACGCCGCTCATCCCGACGGTCATCGGCCTGACGAGCGACGATCCGCTGCTCGACGTCCTGCTCGCCGTGCGAGCCGCCCACGCCGCCCTGCCCATCGCCGCCGAGGAGCGCCAGCGTTCGCAGGCGGTGGGGCTGCGCGTCGCCCTCACGGTCCTCGCGGAACGCGACGACGAGCTCGCCGCGGAGTCGCGCGAACTCGCGGAGGCCGCCCTCCGCGCCGCCCCCGCCGCCGACGCCTGGGCCATCCAGTTCATCGAGGAACTCGGTCCGGGCCGCCCGGGCATGACCGTGCGGCAGTGCCGGGACATCGTGACCGGCGCCGTCGACGGGATCGCGCGGGCGTGTGTCGGGGATCCCGACGATCGACTCGTCGCCCTGCTCACCTCCGCCGTGTCGGACACGGCGCGTTTCGTGGGCGCGTCGCGTGAGGCGGCGGATGTCCGCACCGAGGCGGATGTGCCCGTCACCTCCTAGGCGCAGGCATGGGCTGCGTGATCTGGCGCGGACCTCACGCGATCGTCGCGATCACGCTCCAGAAGGCGGCGGCGAACTGGCGGAGATCCCGCAGTGCGGCGCATCTTCCGATGTGCTCGAACGCCCCAGCTGTGCAGCCCCCATCAGCGTCCAACGGGTGGATACTCGCGGCCGGTGAGACCGAGGCCGTGACCTCTCATAGCAGTTCGAACCGGCGGTTGGACGTGTACCCACATGGAGGGTTCGATTCCCGTCATCCGCTTTGATCAGGGGTTTTATTGCTCCACTTGCCACGGTTTTCGATAGCAAGACACAGCACGTAGTCACTAAGCGACGCGACGTGGTGCGCGAGCTGCAAAGGGCATCGACGAGAAGGGCGACCCGTCTCAATCTCTCCGCCACCGGGCTAGGAAGCCATCGGTGGATGCAAGAGAGGTCCTGACCGCGGACGACTGGGCCGCGGCAGGTTGCGGTGATCGCTCGAGCCCTGCCTCGGCTTGGTTCGCGTTATGTGCCGGGCGAGCCCGCGGCGTTACGTCGCCGCCGGCTCACCTGGCTCGGGGCTCTACAGTCCTCGACCTCGGAGTCGTGCTGGCCAGATGCCGGACTTGCCGGGGTTCAGGATGCCGTTCGGGTCCAGCGCGTCCTTGATCTTCTCGTTGAACCGCCGCTGCGCGTTGTCGTTCCAGGAGTACGTCGCGGCGATCTGGTCGTTGAGTACGTTGTGCGAGCGGTACTCGCCATACCCCTCGGCAGCGGCTTCGTCGATCAACTCTCGCACGAGCCCGAGGGTTCCGCGGCGGTGGTCGGCGTCACGGGTGTCGTAAAGCAGCAGGCTGATGTGGTGCATTTCGCGTAGGCCGACGACGAACTGGGCGCAGTAATCCTTCTCGAACTCGTCGGCACGCTTCTTGACCATCTGGAATTGCCGTTCCGCGTCGGCGCCGTCGGGTGCGGAGATGGGCGAGAAGAAGAAGTGGCCGGCGTTGGGGATCCAGTTGAAGACGTTGGCCTCTTCAACCGTCGGCACGCCGGTGTTGATCTTGTGCCGGTCGTGGAGGGTGTGGGCGCCGCGGTCTTCCTCCGTGTGGGGCCGGGTCTCGGTTGTGTAGAACTTGGCTCCGGGGATCTGGCTGAATGCGTCCTCGATCATGCCGATGTATTGGTCGATGACGGGGCGTGGTCCGTAGCAGGTTCCGTAGAAGTTCCAGTAGCCGAGGTTCAGCTCGCGTTTCATCTCTTCGACGACCTTCTCGGGGATGGGGCCAACGCCGTCGAACCAGTCCGAGCGCTTCGAGACCTGGGCGGCATCAAGGAAGATATTCCGCAGCACCGGCACGTTCTGCAACGGTGCCATGTTGATGCGCAGAGGCAGCATCGTGTCGATGATGGCGGAGAGGTCGGATGCGTTCTCGAACGTGATCTGGAATGTCAGGGAGTCCGGCGGCGTCGGCAGAAGCTGGATGCCCATCTTGGTGACGATGCCGTAGTTGGATTGAACGAACAAGTTGTCCGGTTGCGGGCCGAAGCTCGGTGAGAAGAGCTGCCAGGTGTTGCTCCCCGGCAACCCGCCCATCCCGGTGCGCAGAACATCACCATCGGGCAGGACGACTTCGAGACCTGACTTCCACATGTCGTGGTTGCCGTAGGGGGTGTAGCCGACGCCGCGGTCCAGAGTGTTCCCGATGACACTGCCCCAGGCCAGGTCGGGTGCATCGATCCAGAGCGCGTAGCCCTGCTCCTGAATGGCGTTGTACAGGTCGAAGTAGCTGACGCCCGGCTCCACCAGCGCGTAGGCGTACTTGGGGTTGATCTCGAGCACCTTGTTCATGCGCTTGCCCAAGTCAAGCAGCAGCGTGCCGGCCGTTCGCGGAGCGGAACCGCCGTAGCCGAGGTTCCGGCCGGTCGAGAACGCGTGCAGGGGAACGAGGTATTCATTCGCGATTCGAACGATCGCCTGGACATCCTCCGTCGTCGCCGGGTAGACCACCCCGCTCGGCGCGAAGTCTGTCTCTCCGTCGGTCACCGGGAACGCGTCGTAGTACCGCGAGACCGTCTCGAAGTCGTCGTGGACGTTGTCGTCTCCGATCACGGCGCGCACGGCACCAAATGCTGCGGCGAATGACTCCTCCGAGACATCGGGCGGCAGCACGCGGCTGGGCGGTGCTTCCGGATGGGCGAGCGGTGAGATCAATGGTGAGGTGAGCACAGAACACTCCTTCGTGTCAGGCGGCGGCAGTGCCGCCGATCGACTCTCAGGCTCAGACCCAGTAGGTCGCTGGTCAACGTCGGTGCGCGATTCGGATACGCAGGCTCCGAATCCGTCGCGCCGCGATCAGATCCGGCTCAGCGTCTGCGAGGGCTGCTCTCCGAACCGCCGCCTGTAGTCGACACTGAATCGCCCGTGGTGAGCAAATCCCCAGCGCTCCGCGATCTCGGCGACACTTCCCGTTCGCGGTGAAGACTCCTCCAGCTCGCGGCGCGCGTGAGTCAGGCGCCGATCACGCAGGAATGCGAGTGGCGATGTGTCGAGCGCATCCCGAAACCCGCTCTGCAGCGCCCTCACGCTGACCCCGGCCAGCGCCGCCAGTTCAGGAACGGTCAGAAGCGAAGCTTCGGGGTGCTCGCACACATGCTGAACCGCGCGTCGCACCGCGCGCGGAGCTGCCGGGCCGACCGGCTGACTCAACTCATCCTGGTACGAGTGCGGTGCAGCGATGAGGAAGCCAGTGATCAGGGCGTCCTGCAGATGCAGCAATGCGCTCGAGTACTGCGCGAGTGCGCCAGCAACCCAGATCCTCCGCGCCAACAATTGCAGGACCGTGTACCAGTCCTTGCCGCGTTGGCTGTCGAGCGCGAAGCCGAGCGCGAACTCGATGTGGGCTCCGTGGAGCGAGCGATCCAGCAGCACTTCCAGTCGCCGCTCGAGGACGAGCTTGTCGATCTTCACGCCGAGCATTCGCTGCGATGTCTCGAAACCCTCGAACGCGTGCTGGTGGAGGCCGTACACAGCAGCCCTGGACGGCGTCGCCAGTAGTGTCTCGTCATTTCGCGCGGTGCGGAGCGGCCCCATCAGCGGAATGTTGATCTGATACCCATCCCGCACCGGGCCCGTTTCCACCCGCACACCAGCGCTGTATTGGATCGTCCCAATCGTGACAGGTCCGCTCTGCGTCGAATGCAACGTCAACTGTGGGAGCCGCGCCCGGTCGAGCGGTATCAGCACATGACGGTGGAAGACCATTCCGCCGACACTCATCGCCTCCTCCATGGGGGCGTCACGCAGCGTCACGACTGGCGAGATCGAACCCCGCCGCGCGACACCTGCGTCGTCGACCATGCATCTGGGGTACCACCGGCCACCGCCCGTTGCAAGCGAAGACCCCCTTTGCTCGGGCGATTGTCCGAAATGCGCACCGCCCCGGCGACGCAGCCGCGGGAACGCATACTCATCACGATCGGAAACCTCAACGAGGAGGACGACCATGCTGGACATCGCAACATTCGCCGCGGGGCGCCTATTCATCGGAGGCGGATGATCTCACGCCGCGGATGCGCCCGCCCACGGCGGTCACGGGGACCGCGAGGCCGTGGAGTTCGGCGCGTTCTGCGGGCGTGAAGGGGAACCGTCACCACCAACCGCGCCGGAACTGTCACCGATGTTGTGATGTAGGCGATCGCGCCGGCGAGCGTCCGCCTGGTCTGGAACCGGGTCCGGCGCACCAACACAGTGCCGTTGTCAAGGATGCGTGTCACCCGCACGCCGTCGGACGACGGGACTGCGGGCCGCGGCACGGGACGGGGGGAAGCCTCGCGAGGAGGACGACGAGGGCTGAGTCGCGCCGCCCCAAATCCTCGCTCGGAGGCGAACCGGGCGCCGGTGATTCAGGGAACGCTGCGATAATCGACCCGCCCGGGTGCATCCGCGCCAGTGACGGGCGAGGACGCTGGAGTCGTGATGATCAGAGAGCCGCGAAGCGCGTTCGTCGGTCGCCATCGCGAGTTGGCGGCTCTCCAATCGCTCCTCGACGCATCTTCGCTCGTGACGCTCACGGGCGTCGGCGGTGCAGGCAAGACCCGGCTCGCGATGCGTGCGGCGAACCGGTACGCAGAACACGAGGGCATCGACTGCTGGTTCGTCCCGCTCGAGTCCGTGCAGGACCCGCAGCGCGTGCCGCGCGTGGTGGTGCGCGCCCTTCCGCTCGCGGACCAGTCGGCGGCGGATCCGCTCGAAGCTGTCGTCGCCGCGCTTCGTGACACGCCGGCGATCCTGGTCCTGGACAATTGCGAGCAGATCATCGATGCCGCCGCCTCGTTCACCGACGAACTCCTGCTCGCGCTCCCGCAGCTCACCGTGCTCGCGACGAGCCGTCGTCCGCTCGAGCTCGACGGCGAACTCGTCTACGCGGTGCCCCCGTTGTCGATGGATGCCGAGTCGGAGGGGCCGTCCGAGGCGGTGTCGCTCCTCGTGGCCCGGGCGCGTGCCGCCGACGCCGCCTTCGAGCTCGGCCCGACGGAGGCGGATGCCGCGGTGGAGCTGTGCCGATCCCTCGATGGGCTGCCGCTCGCGATCGAGCTCGCCGCGACGCGGCTGCGGACCCTCTCGATCTCGGAGCTCTCGAGCGGTCTCTCCTCCCGGTTCACCCTCCTTCGCGGCGGCTCCCGCAGCACCGTCGGGCGTCAGCGCACCCTGCGTGCGGTGGTCGACTGGAGCTACGAGCTGTGCTCGCCCGAGCAGCGCGAGCTCTGGTGCGCGCTCGCTGTGTTCTCCGGCCCGTTCGACCTCGAGGCCGCCGCGGCGGTCGGCGGCTACACGATCGACGGCATCGTCGATCCCCTCGACGAGCTTGTCGCCCAGTCCGTCGTCGAGGCGGATCATGAGACCGGTCGATTCCGGATGCTCGAGACGATCCGCGGCTACGGACGAGAGCGCGCCGAAGAAGAGGGCCGGTCGCCGTTGATGACCCGACGCCACCTCGACCACTTCGCGGCCCTCGCCGCGAGCTCGCGCGTGGATTGGTACGGCCCGCGCCAGACGGCCGTCCTCGCGCGACTGCGCGCCGACCGCGTCGAACTGCAGTCCGCGCTCACCGTGGCCACCGCGATCGACACCGACACGGCCCTCGCCCTGTTCTCCGATCTGCGCTACCACTGGGCGGTCGGCGGGTTCCTCCCCGAGGGACGCGGCTGGGCGACGCGCGTGCTCGCCCTGCCGGGAGGCTCCGCCACCAACCGCGTTCCGGCTCTCATCAACGCCGCCTGGCTGTGCCTGCTGCAGGGCGACCTCGACGAAGCGGCGGCGGGACTCGACGAGGCGGACAGCCAGATGCCGGGCGCCTCGTTCACGGCGGACCGGGCGGCCACGATCCGCGTCGAGATCCACCGTTGGCGCGGCACGCATGCGATGTTCTCCGGCCGGCCGCGGGATGCCGTGGGCGAGTTCGAAGCGTCGATCCGCGCCGCGGAGGAGTGCGGACACCCCGAGGAGGCTCTCCTCGCGCAGTTCCAGCTCACCACGGCGCTGAGCCATCTCCGCGAGCCCGAGGCGGCCCGTGCCGGGAGGGACGCGCTCACCTTTGCAGAGTCCGTGGACGAGACGTGGATGCAGTCGCACGCGCTGTGGTCGCTCGGCCTCGCCGCGTTCGTCGAGAGCGATCTGGATGCCGCGGAGCGATTCGCGCGGGAGGGCATTCTGACGGAACGCGGCTTCGACGATCCCGTCGGTGAGTGCCTCATGCTCGAGGTGCTCAGCTGGGTCGACGCAGAGCGCGGCCTCGCGGATCGGGCCGCGATCCTGCTCGGGGCGACCGATGCCCGCTGGCGGCTCATCGGGTCGGCGATCACGGTCATGGGACCGCAGCTCGCGGCTCATCACGATCGGTGCGTCGCTGAACTCCGCCGGCGGCTCGGCCCACAGCGGTACGACAAGCTCGTCGGTGCAGGCGGGCACCTCGACCCCGACGAGGCGGTCGCGTTCGCCCTCGAGCCGAAGTCCACGGTCACGGGCGGGCTCAGTGCGCGGGAGCGCGAGGTGGCGATGCGCATCCATCGCGGGATGAGCAATCGCGACATCGCCGGGGAACTCGTGCTCTCGGTGCGCACCGTCGACACTCACGTGCAGCGTATCCTCGGGAAACTCGGCTTCTCGTCGCGCGCCCAGATCGCGGCCTGGTACGAGGCGACGTTCGCCTCGGCGCCGTCGATTCGGTAGTCCTACGGATACCGCCGCCTGGCGCGCGGCGGCACGCTGGGGGAACGACACCGACGTCGACTCAGCAGATGCGCAACGCCGGGCATCTCCACAGGAACCCGTGCGCATCTCGTCCGAAAGGCATGGAATCTCCGATGACTGCGCAGAACCGCCCCCGAATCATCCTCGTCCACGGCGCCTGGGTGGGCGCCTGGGAATTCGGCCCGCTCGTGCAGGTCCTGCGCGAACGCGGCTGGGAGGTCGACGCGCTCGATCTTCCCTCGACCGGGACCACCGAGAGCATGTTCCAGGATGCCGCGGCGATCACCACTGCGATCGATCGCGCCGGCGGGCCGGTCGTACTCGTCGCGCACTCCTACGGGGGCGTGCCCGTGACTGAGGCAGGCGATCACCCCGCGGTCGAGCACATCGTGTACGTCGCGGCGTTCGCGCTCGACGCCGGTGAGAGCGTCATCGCCTCGATGGGCGGATCCCTCCCCGAGGTGTGGGGCATCGCCGACGGTCAGTTGACGATGGGCCGCAGCCGAGACGAGCGCGTGGACCTGATCGCCGCGGACATGCCCCCCGGAGTTCCGCGCGAGGCATCCGAGCAGCTCGCCGATCTGTTCCGGCCGCAGTCGCTCGCTTCCTTCGGCGACGAGGTCTCCCGCGTCGCGTGGCGGGTGAAGCCTGCGACCTTCATCCTCACCGAGAACGACGGCGTCGTCTCGCCCGCGTTCCAGGAGTCGCTCGCCGTGCGCAGCGGCGCCGAGATCGTCCGCATCCCTCACGGTCACGCGCCGTTCCAGGAGGACCCCGCCGGCTTCGCGGACCTGCTCGAGCGCGTCGCGGCTCTCTCGTCCCTCGCGAGCTGAACGCGCCAGTCGGACAACCGAGCACCAGAGCGACGACCGCATCCACCACTCAGAGAAGAGCAGGACCATGACCCTCATCGAAACCCCGACGTCCGCATCCACCACCGCCCTCCCGCCCGGACGACTGTTCATCGGCGGGCAGTGGCGTGATGCCTCGGACGGCGGCCGCATGGACGTGATCGCCCCCGCGACCGGGAAGAAGCTCACCGAGGTCGCGAAGGCGACGACCGCCGACGTCGATGCCGCGGTCGCGGCCGCGCGCGCCGCGTTCAACTCGGGAGTGTGGTCGGGGCTGTCCAGTCGCGAACGGGCGCGCATCCTGCAGCGCGCCTACACGCTCATGCGCGAGCGCTCCGAGGAGCTCGCCCACGCGGAGAGCTCGAACGTCGGCAAGCCGATCACGTTCGCCCGGGTCGTCGACGTCAACAACGCCGCTGAGCTGTACGAGTACTACGCAAGCCTCGGGCACCACCTCGACGGCGCGGTGCGCGAGACCACCGGCCACACGCACGTCTACGTCAAGAAGGAGCCGCTCGGCGTCGTCGCGGCGATCACACCGTTCAACTTCCCGCTCATCCTGTCGAGCACGAAGATCGCCCCCGCGCTCATCGCCGGCAACACGATCGTGCACAAGCCTGCGAGCGACACCCCGCTGAGCGCGCTTCTGATGGCGCAGATCCTGCAGGAGGCTGGCGTGCCGGACGGCGTCTTCAACGTCGTGACCGGCTCGGGCGCCGCGATCGGCGATCACCTCGTCGCGCATCCGGGCGTCGACAAGGTCGCCTTCACCGGCTCGACCGAGATCGGCGCGCACGCGGCGCAGCTCGCGGGCAGCACCCTCAAGCCGTTCACCGCCGAACTCGGCGGCAACGCCGCCAACATCCTCTTCGCGGACGCGGACCTGAACTCGGCGATGCGCACCGTCATCGCCGCCTTCGTCTTCAACACCGGGCAGTTCTGCATGGCGGGACCCCGGCTCCTCGTCGAACGTCCGATCTACGACGTCGTGCTCGGCATCCTCGCCGAGGCGGTGCCGCACGTGCCCTTCGGCGACATCACGAATCCCGAGACGGTGATCGGGCCGCTCGCGAGCGCGACCCAGCTCGAGAAGGTCGCGGCGATGGTCGACCGTGCGAAGGCGGCCGGCGCCCGGGTGATCACGGGAGGCGAGAGGGCCGAGCTCGACGGCTTCTTCTACCGCCCGACGGTGCTCGCCGATCTCGGCGCCGACGCCGAGGCCGTGTCGGAGGAGGTCTTCGGCCCGGTGCTCACCGTGCAGCCCTTCGACACCGAAGAGGAGGCGATCCAACTCGCCAACTCCACGCGCTACGGGCTCGCGAGCGGCATCCAGACCTCGGATCTGGCGAAGGCGCACCGCGTCGCCGCACGGCTCGAGGCGGGGATCACCTGGGTGAACGGCTGGGCCCTGCTCGACCCCGCCACTCCCTTCGGCGGGGTCAAGGCCTCGGGCTGGGGTCGCGAGGGAGGACCGGAGGCGATGGCCTCGTATCAGCGTTCGCACTCGATCGTGTTCAACCTCGAGCAGGGGACCGCCCAGTGACGAGGGGGCGCGCCGCCGTCCTCGAGGCGCCGGGCGAGCTGGTCGTCAGCGCCGTCGAGTTCGCCGATCCCGGACCCGGGGAGGTGCTCGTCAAGCTCGTGGCCTCGGGCCTGTGCCACACCGACCTCGGCGTGATCGCCGGTGGGATCCCCTTCCCCTCGCCCGGGATCATCGGTCACGAGGGCGCCGGCATCGTCGACCGTGTCGGCGAGGGCGTGACGGGCCTCGCCGTCGGCGACAAGGTGCTGCTGAGCTTCACCTCGTGCGGATCGTGCGAGGCGTGCGACTCGGCCCACCCGGCCTACTGCGAGACCTGGCTGCCGCGGAACCTCCTGGGGATGTTGCGTCCGGAAGGTTCGGCGGACGTCACGCGGGACGGCGCCCCCGTCGCGAGCCACTTCTTCGGCCAGTCGTCGTTCGGCCAGTACGCGATCGCCGACGAGCGCTCGGCCGTGAAGGTCGACGCGGGGGCGGATCTCACTGTGCTCGCCCCTCTCGGTTGCGGGGTGCTCACCGGTTTCGGGTCGATGTGGAACGTGCTCGATCCCAGGGAGGGCGACATCGTCGCGGTCTACGGGGCCGGCGCCGTCGGGCTGTCAGCGGTCATCGCGGCGGCGCAGCGGAATCCGTCCCAGCTGATCGCGATCGATCTCGTCGATGAGCGGTTGCGGCTCGCGGAGGAGTTCGGCGCGACGGCGACGATCAACGCCGGCACCGAGGACGTCGCGGCGCGGCTCGCCGCGCTGACCGGCGGGCGCGGCGTCAGCCTGAGCTTCGATACCACGGGCAACCCGAGGGTCGCGCGCGGAGCCCTCGATGCCGCCTCGGTGCGCGGCACGGTGCTCGTCTGCGGTGCCCCGCCTCCTGGGACCGAGATCGCCGTCGACATCCAGGGAATCCTCTCCGGGAAGGTGCTGCGCGGGGTCACGATGGGCGACACGGACCCGGCGACGCTCATCCCGCGCCTGATCGCGCTGCACGCCGAGGGGAAGCTGCCGCTCGAGAGGCTCGAGAAGCGCTACCCGCTCGACGAGATCGGTCGCGCGGCAGACGACATGCACCACGGCGTCACCGTCAAGCCCGTGATCGTGTTCTGAGCTTGGGCGATCGTCACTTCACCGGGCGGCTGAGCACTCGATCCGCAAGCGGCTTGCCGCCGGTCCGGCAGGTAGGACAGCATTGGAGCGCCGAGTCGGAGTAGGTGACCTACCGGAGGTGACGCCGCACTCCGGGCACGGTTCGCCCCGGCGACCGTGGACGCGCAGCATGCTCGTCTTTGCACGCTTGAGTTCGAAGGCGGCGACGGACTCGGGCAATGAACTTGTCGGTCAAGCACCGTACTCATCGCGCCTGGTGGCTGGATCGTCGAGACGCCGTATGAAGAGTTCGGCAAGCACGAGCGCTGCCTGGGTCTCGGCCGGGCGTTCGGCGACGCCGTGTCCGAGAACGGCCTGAATCCGCTCGAGCCGGTTGATGAGCGTGTTGCGATGCAGAAAGAGGCGTTCGGCTGCCGGAGCGATGCGCATCCGCGTGTCGAAGAACGTCCGGAGTGTGTTGCACATGTCGGCCATTTCCGGGCTGTCAGTGGCCAGATCACGAAGCTCATGCTCGACGAACCAGCGGGCGCGCTCCTCATCCTGGCTGAGTACGATCGCCAACGCAACGTCGCCGTAGGAGACTCCGCCGTTGACGCCCAGACTGGCGGCCAGCCGCAGCGCATCGGAAGCTTCCAGGAAGGTTCGCCGGAATCCGTCGGCTCCGGGGTGTGGTTCGCCGATGCCGACGAGCAGCGGTGCCGGCACGCGGAGATCCTCAACTCGGGGTGTCCGCGGCGGGCGATCAGTGGTCACCCAGAGGTGAACCTTCCCAGCGCTCGTTTCGTATCGCAGCATTCGTTCGCTGCCGACTACCCGAGCAAACACATGCACGATGCCTTCCAGAACTCGCCGTTCGACCGCACCTCCCGGCGGTACTCCGATCGCGCAACTGAGGTGCCAGCCGATCAGCGGGATCCGCAGCAACTGTGTGGCCGCTTCGACATCCACGGGCTCTGCCGTCACCAGCGATTCGATCGCGCTTCGAATGCGAACCTGCTCTGCCAGGTAGACACGCCGGCGCTCCTCGACGATCGCATCGGTTGCTGCGCCGATCCACGCATCCATCGTTCCGGTAACGGATGTCGCCAACGCCGGGACGACGCTGATGCCGTCTGGACGCACGCCTACGGCGGCATCTATGAGGAGCGACAGCCACTCATGCTGCATGCTCCGCAGTGCTTGGGTGATATCCGACAGAGGGATGTCCCGCGCAACGATGTCTTCTGCGAGATCGCGATCGATCGCCTCCGTGTCGGCGGGCAGCCTGTCCCCGTCAGCGAGGCGGAGCAGGGTCGCGGTGAGAACGTGCTGGGCAAACGTTCGAATGAGCGGCCACGGTGCGAGCGAGTCGTGAATCTGCTCTTGCAGTGCGGCGAGGGACTGTTCGACGGCCCCGGCCACCCACCGGGTTGCGCCGTCTCCCAGTCGGGAGCGGAGTTGCTCGGCCTCGTGTACGGCCAGCGGAGCCGGTCGGGGGTCACTGTCCCAATCGAGCGTGGAGATGACCTTCGCCATCGAGTCCGCGATGGACACACGGTCAGCCTAACCCAGGAGGGCAGAGTGCACATGGTTGCGTCGAGGGCTGCGACAGAGCGCACGATGACCCGAATACCGATCCACGGGAACGTTGATATGTCGCGGAAATGCCGCGCAAAGACGTGATCTGGAGGTCACAACCATATGTTCGAACACAATGTCATCGCCGCCTCCTTCGAGGACCGGAGCAATGCGTATCAAGCGCTCAGCGAGCTCAAGGGCGCCGGGCTGGAGGGGCGAGTCGAAGTGCTCTCCGCGAGCATCGTCACCCGTGACGAGCAGGGCCGACTCGACGCCCCGGAGGGAGGCGACGCCGTGGGTGGGGCCGCCACTTGGGGAGGCAGCCTGATCGGGCTCATGATCGGCGTCATCGGCGGCCCGATCGGGATGCTGTTCGGGTGGACCGGAGGCCTGCTGGTCGGTGGGGCCTTCGACATCCGTCGTGAGGACCGCTCCGACAGCGTGCTCGGAGAGATCAGCCGCTACATCCCCCTGGGCGGCACGGCCGTCGTCGCGGAGGTCAACGAGTACGCCGTCGAGGTCGTGGACAAGCTGATGGCTGAGCAGGGCGGGACCGTGTATCGGCGTTCCGCCGACGTGGTGCTCGCCGAGCTCGAGGCGGCAGAGGACGCCTACCGGAAGGCGCAGAAGGAAGCCGACCGGGTGGCGCGCGAACAGCGGAAGGCTGAGCGCCGCCAGAACGCCGCGGAGCGCAAGGCGGCCCTCAAGGAGAAGCTCGCCATCTCCTGAGTCCAGGAGCCGATCGGGGCACCGAGCCGCGTTCCCGCGCGCACGGTTGCCCCGATCGCCGCGACTCCTCAGGGCATCGGCGAGGAGTTGCTCTGTCGGCTCCTGACAACCGAACCCAGAAGCGAACGGACTGGAAGACATGGAGATCGAACGAGAGGTGCTCGTGACCGGCGGCGCCCGACACGGCAGACGACCGGCGCGGATGACGCAGCACGCCCGGGAGGCGCTGTACGCGTCCATCACCGGGGTCGCCACTCTGTTGGTCATGATCCCGTCGTCTGAGGCGTTCACCGGACGATCCGCCGCGAGCAGCCTCCTCGGCACCATGGGAGGACTGTTCGCCGCAGGCCTGGTCGCCGACACGATCGCGCACGCCAGTGAGGGCGGAGGAGCAACGCGGCGTAGCACGATGCGCCGCATCCTCGGAGCGTCGATCCGCACGCTGGAAATCACCGTCGTGCCCGCCGTTCTTCTGCTGCTCAGCGACACCGGCATCTGGAGTCTGAGGACGGGGCTGACTCTCGCGATTGCGGCTCTCACCGTCACCCAGCTCGTCCTCGTTCTCTGGGGCTTGCGCGGGAGCGCCACCACGAAGGGGCAGAAAACGGGCTACCTGTTGCTCCAGCTGGGTGCCGTCGGCGGAGTCGTCCTGCTCAAGGTCATCGTCCATTAGCCCACCACATCTCGCGAACGAAGGACAAGCATGCGATTCCGAAGTAGCTACCTGGACAAACCCACGACCGAAATAGTCCGAAGCGGACAGCAGGATCGCGCGAATCCGGAGACCTTCGGCTCCGCGCCGGCCAATTCCCCCCGGGCATCCCTTTCGCGGCTTTGGAGCGACGGTCTTGGGCGCGCCGGGACCCGCGGGGCGCAGATGCTCCTCGTCGGTGCAGTCGTCGTTGCACTTGTCTGGCTACTCAGCCGCCTGTCGATCGTCACGATCCCCCTTGTGCTCGCGCTCATCTTCGCAGCGGCGTTCGCACCGTGGATGGAGTGGACGCGACGACACCGTTTGCCGCCCGCCCTTGGCGCCGCGCTCGCACTCCTGTTCCTCCTCGCGGCGATCATCGGCGCTCTCGTCTTCGTCGTGGGATCCGTCGGCCACGAATGGCGCGAGCTCGCGATCAAGGCCCAGGACGGCTTCCAGCGCCTTGTGGCCTGGGTGCAGACGCTTCCGTTCTCACCGGACCAGCGTCAGCTGAATGACTTCACGGAGCAGATCAGCGGTTTCGTCACGAGCGCCGAGTTCGGATCCGGGGCGCTCGGCGGAATCGGCGCCGTCACCGAAGTCAGCGCGAGCCTCGGGATGATGGCGATCATCCTCTTCTTCCTCCTCAAAGACGGCCCGCAGATGTGGGAGTTCCTCGTCCGACCCTTCGAGGGAATCGCCTACGACCGCGCAGAGCGCATCAGGCGCAAGACCGTCGACGTCTTCGGCGGCTACATTTCCAGCACCGCCGCCGCCGCACTGTTCGACGCCGTGGGAATCTTCATCGGCCTACTCATCCTGCAGGTCCCCCTCGCGGTACCGCTCGCGATCCTCACCTTCCTGCTCGCCTTCATCCCGATCATCGGCGCCGTGAGCGCGGGTGCCGTCGCCGCCCTGGTTGCCCTCGTCACCAACGGACCGCTCAACGCGGCACTCGTCGTGCTCGTCGTCATCATCGTCAATCAGCTCGAAGGGAACGTCCTGAAGCCGATCCTGATGGGCAAGACGGTCAGCCTCCACGCCCTCGTCGTGCTCATCGTCATCGCCGCGGGCACGGCCGTCGGCGGAATCACAGGAGCCCTACTCGCCGTCCCGCTCACTGCCGCGGCCTGGGGCGTCGTGCAAGTGTGGGACGGCGACAACCTCCCCGCCCGCTGGGCACGCCCGAAGACGCGCGATCGGCCAGCACCACGCTCGGATGAAATGCGGTGACCCTGTGTTGGCGCCCGATGGACAAGAGACCGACGGACAAGAGACCTACGGACAGGAGACCGACGGTCGAGAGACAACGCAGACGTGATGGCGTGCGCTCCCTCACATCGGTTGGTCCGGCCGCTCCGAAGGGCGACCATGCCCAAGGCAACCGCGTCGCCATCCGTCACGGGAGGATCCTCCGGTCTTCGAGGGGAGATCTTCGCGACGCCCTCAGCGGTACATCGACTCGTGCCGGTCCACGCCGACCCGCATCGTGGCGGCCGACCGCCAGTACGCCGCGGCCGCGTCGGACCATCGGCGGGGGCTCTCAGGGGCCCGGTCGTACTGCGCCCAGAAGGCCGCGACATGGCGATGTTCGGCGTTGGCCGCATGGAAGCGGTGCATCTGCGCGTCGGGGACGGCGCGCGCGGGGCGGTTGGATCCGTGCGTGTCACTCATGATCGGACGTTACGCCGGCAACATGTGCGAGCGCACAGCGTCCGTGTCAGACGCTCGGCTCGATCTCCCAACGACTTCTGCCACCGGCACGTACCTCCCCGAGCGGCCTGACGACCGCCGCCCGCAGCCCGCACCTCTCACTCGCTCGACGAAGTCCCCAGCGGGGAGAACGCGAGCGCCTCCGCCTCCTGAGCGCTCATGCCGAGCACGCGGAGAACGTCGGCGGTCACCCGATCGGTGAGGGACGCATCGTCGGCCTCCGGCCGATCGTGGATCATCTGGCCCAGGCACAGGGCGGCACCCATGACGGTGATCATCGCGACATCCAGGTCGGCCACCCGGAATCTCCCGGCAGCCGCGGCGGCCCGGATGTCGCGGCGGGCGCGAGGCCCCAGGCCGTCCGCGGAGTTCAGGGAGCGCAGGCCGTCGCCCAGCACGACCTTGCTCAACATCGGCTGCTGCCGGTGCAGGCGGCCGGTGAGGCGGTAGCTCTGGGCGAACACCGCCGCCGGATCGTCCAGTCCTCTCGTCAGCTCTTCGACATAGTCGGCGTGCCGCTCCAGAGCGTCGGCGACCGCAGCCTCGAACAACTGCTCCTTGGTGTCGAAGTGATTGTAGAAGGAGCCGGTCCCGAGGTCAGCGGCTTCCGTGATGACGCTGACGGGCGTGTTCGTGCGACCTTCCGCGAGCAGCGCCTGTGCTGCCTCGATGAGTGCCGCCCGGGTCCGCGCCTTCCGTCGATCGAGACGGTTGGCGGCACCTCGTGGGGCGCCGCCTCCCCGTCCCTGCGTCTCCGCTGTCATCAGTCCTGAAGAATACTGCACTCGCTGGTCGCCGGCGCCCGGGAGACGGCATCAACCGGCCGCCGACGCCCGCACCCCTGCGCCTGCGCCCGGTCGGCGACGGTCCGCATCGATGCGAGGCCCGGGAGGCGCGCCACCATCCGTTCTGGGTCGCTTCCCGCGATGGCGACGGTGAAGTCCGGGCGAACCACGGCGGCGACCGCGCCTGCGACCTTGATGATCGGGTTTCGGGACCGACCGGGATGCTCATCCCTCAGGGCTCCCTGCTCGCTGTGCATATCGCTGTGCGTGTCGTGGAGCTCACCGCTCAACGCCGTCTGTTCGAGCTTTGCCAGTCAACCACCTCCACGTGATTGAAGATATCTTCACTTCAGATGATATCATCAGTCGAGTCCTAGCCCAAAGGTGGCCTCGGTGGAGGGAGAGGGTTCGTTGAGGATCTCGCAACGGTGCGACACCAAGACGACCGAGCGAACGGATCCGCACTGGATCGAAGGACAGCGGATACTGCCGCAGGAAGATGACGCGCCGTTCTGCGATTCCGCCGCGCTGGAGCACCGCACCGAGCCGTCGGCCGATCGTGCCTAGGACGCTCGCTCCGGTCCGCAGCGCCGAGCGCCAGCTGCGCTCCCGTCTGCTGGTCGCGAAGGCGGCCCGGGCCGCACTCTCCTTCGACGGAAGGCTGACTTCGCCCACCATCGAGGACGCGTGCAAGCAGGCCGGGATCCATCCCCACGCGTACCGCGTGCTCTTCCCGACGCCCGATGTCCTGCTGGATGAGATCGCCCGACTCCTGGTCGCCGAGGCCGCGAGTCGCATGGAATGGATGATCGAGCAGTTCCGCCCCGAGGGCGATGACCCCGACGATCTCGTGCGGGCCGCGACCTGTCTGGCCCGGTCGTCCCCGCTCGACCGCGCCGGGCTCATGATCCGTGTCGAACGCAGGATCGCTGCCGTACGTCGCCGGGACGGCGGTGATGCCGTAGCGGGCTCGGAGGACGCACTGATCGCGGTGTTGGTGGACATCCTGCACGCGCTCCTTGGTAAGCTCGGTCGTCGGTTCTCATGGCCCCCTCGCGTTCTCGCTCGGGTGATTCTCGACACCTACGAGCGCTCGTTCGAGGGCTGGCTACTGGGGCTGAACGAGGAATCCACGTTCCACGATTCCGACTACGTCCGGGAGGTCCTCCCGCTGATCCTTCGCGATGCCACCACTGCGAGTTCGACGACTGAACCTCGTTCGCGCTCCGGCGGCCGACAGGGACGGATGCGTTCGCCGGGGTCGGCGACGACCAACGCGAGATCCTTCGAGGCACATCCAGTTCGAAACGAATGACGACGATGCCGGTTCTGGCCGGCGAGGGGGGCGTCGGACCGGTAATCCCGCTGGCGTAGAATGCGGTCGAGTCCGGTGACTTCGACACGAGCCCGACGTACGCGGGCGCACTGCAGGGCTGGGCGTGCCCGAAGGGGCACATCACGGCACCATGTAGGCTGGAGCACGATCCGAGCCGGGACTGGGTGATGCGGGCGTGGATCTTACTGATCGTCTGGCAGCGTTCCGGCGGAGCTACCCATACCGCGAAACCGCCGTGGACGGCGTGGCCTGGCGCTATCGCCTCGGTGGCGCTCGGAACGCGCCGAGTGTGCTGCTGCTGCCCGGAGGAACTCTGGTGCCGGACCCGTTCTTCCTAGTGATCGAGGAGCTCGGCCGGAGGTACCAGGTCATCGCGGCGGCGTACCCGCCAGCCAGGTCCATGGCTGAACTGGTCCGCGGGGCCACCGCCATTCTCGATGCTGAACGAGTCCCGGCGGCACACGTGTTCGGGTCGTCGTTCGGTGGGTACGTCGCCCAGTGCATGGTGCGTGCCCATCCCGAGCGTGTGTCGACGTTGATCCTGGCCCAGACGGGGGTGCGCCACTTCGTCGGCCCGACTCCGATCACCGTGCTGCGGTGGTTGTTGCAGGCAGCGCCCGCCCCCGTAGTGCGCTGGTTCATGTGGCGGACCTGGCAGGTGCTGATCGCCGACATCGGCGGGGACAAGCGATTTTGGATGGGACTGCTGCACAACATCCTCGAGACCGAGTTGTCGAAGGCGCACCTTGTGGCGGTCACGGCCGCGATCGCTGACTTCACCGCCCACCATCGCCCGATACCGGGAGACCTGAGCGCGTGGGCTGGTTCGGTGCTGCTGCTGCAATCCGAACGTGACAGGGCCTTCGCCGCGCAGGCCGCTGAGATCGAAGCTGTATACCCGCACGCCACCGTCCGGATCCTTCGCGGCGCAGGACATGGCGCTCTGTTCACCCACACCGACCAGTACGTCAACGAGCTCGAGTTGTTTCTGGCCGCCCACGCGACTGCCGGTCATTAGGTCGGTCGGCCGTGAGGAGGCGGCACCACACCCCTCGACACCTGGTGATTCGTCGTTCACCACGACTCACATCGGCTCACCAACCGCGCGATTCCGGGGCTCCCACTCTTGCGGACGCAGTCGGACTCCGGTATTGAGTGAGATGACCGCGGCGCTCGGCGTCCTCCTGGACGTCGGCGGCCGCGCGAGGCGCAACGACTTGGGGGAGTCCATGACGCTTCTCACCTTCGCGGGCCGCCCTTCAAGGCGTCGATCCGGCGACATCTCGCGGTCGTCCCGTGCGGCGACCGCTCATCGGAGCGGGCCCGAGCCAGAGGGCTGACGCCCGATCATCAGCGGCAGGCGGGAGGTGCGGGCGATGTGGACCGACGACGACCTCGTCGAGGTCATCCGCAGCTCCCCCGCCGTCGCCGACCAGGCGGTGAAGGCGATCCAGCAGGGTGGTGACAGCGCTCCGGCAGACCTCGACGCCTTCACCGTCGCTGCCGAGGTGGGTGGCGTGGATCCGGCGCTGTTCTGCGTCCGGCAGCTCCGCTCCGAAGGCCTGGTCGACGCGTTCGCGCAGGCCCTGATGGCGCGCGGCGTCCAGCTCGGCGACGAGGGAACGAAGGTGGCCAGGGCGGTGGCGGACGCGGAGGCGGCCGAAGCAATCGGGCCCACGTCGGGACGCGTCGACCTCGAGGAGCTGGCCAGGTTCGCCGTGAGAGCCCAGACCTTCCGGTGCCGGGTCGAGGTCGACGGCACCTTCAAGGGCAGCGGCTGCCTGCTCGGCCCCGGTCTCGTGCTCACCGCATGGCACGTCGTACGGGTCCAGGGCCCGAACATCGAGCAGCATCCCGAGCCGAAGGTGAGCGTCGTCCTCGCCGACGGCAGCACCCACGAGACGCGCGTGCCCCTCACGTATGCCTCGGAGTGCGGCGACAGCGAGTGGAGGTCTCGCGCGCCTCGCGCCGACAGCGAGGTCGAGGACCGCCACGATGTCGCGCTGCTGTCGCTGCTGACGCCTGCGGCGCGGCACCTCGGGTACGCGACCCTGCCGGCCACCGCCCCAGCGGTCGGCTCGAAGTCGCCGGTGTTCCTCCTCGACTTCCCGAAGGGCGCGAATCTCGGCCTCGGCCCCGGCAGGGCCTCGAAGATCCGCAACCTCACGGAACGGCTCCGCCACGATGTGGAGACCGACAGCGGTTCGTCTGGCGGCGCCTGCTTCGACGGTCGCTTCGAGCTGCTCGGGCTGCATCAGGGCCGCATCGGCAACTACGGCCGGCTCGTCCCCCTCTCGCTCTTCCGCGACGAGCTCGTCGGATTCGTCAGCGCGGATGTCGCCCCGACCGCGGTCTGGCATCTCGACGGGGAGAGCTCGCAGCTCGTGATCGCGCGAGACCTCTTCGTGAGATCCGTCGCCGCGGCCGGGCGCGACACGACACGGGTACGCGGCATCCGAGTGCGGCGGCGGCGGCCGGCGGCCGGCGACGAGACCGGCCTCGGCTTCTCGTACCGGATCCTGAGCGAGCTGCTCATGCGCCGCGGCGGCGAGCACCTCCTCGTCACGATCCCCCTCGACGAGCAGGTTCCCGACCTCGTGTCCGACATCGCGCAGCGCGTCCGAGCGGCGGGGATCCCGGTGGTCGCGCCGGCCGAGGCAGGGGATGCCGCTCGACCGGCCGCCCCGGAGGCGGCGGCGCTGGAGGAGGCGAGCCGGCTCGCGAGCGCCGTGAACGAGGCGGCTGCGTCGGCCTCGCGCACGGTCTGGTTCTTCATCGACAACCCCTCCGTGCCGCTGACGGAGCCCGCGCGCCTGCACGTCGAGGGGTTCGTCGCCGCCTGCCTCGCGCAGCCCCGGCTCCGGCTGGTGGTGGCCGGCCTCGAGACCATGCCGCTCGCGGGCCTCGAGTTCTCCAGCCCTGCCGCGGCCGAGGCCGACGGGCCGGCCGGCATGGTGGTCGACTACGTCGGGGGCTTCACGCGTGACGACCTGCTCGACTGCCTGACCCTGGCGGCGAATGACCTCGTCGGCCGGGCCGATCCGGCGGTGATCGGCTCCTGGGTCGACGTGGCGCTGCTCGACATCGCCGACTTCAACGGAGAGTACGCCGACGCGGATCTCGGCACCGTCGTGACCCGACTGCAGCCCTACCTGCAGCTCCTCCGCAAGCAGGGCGGCGGCGCGCCATGACCGAACCCGACGCCGTGCCTGCTGCGCCGATTGTGGCGACGGATGCCGCGACCGCGCGTCGCCGCGCCGTCGTCGACCACGGCGTCGAGCACGCACGGCGGTACGCTGCGCTCTCCGGTCCGTTCGATCCGGTGCGAGCCCTGCGCACCATCGACGGCGTGGACGCGATCGATCCGGCGCACCTCACCGCGATCGCCGCGAGCCTGTCGCAGGCCTGCGACAAGGCGACGACCGCTGCGGGCCACGAGTGGCTCATGCGGGGCGTGCAGCGCCGCCGCGCGCTCCAGTCGCTCGTCCGCGCCGACCAGGTGGATGCGGCGGTCGCGGATCGCAGGAGGACCGCCGACGACCAGCCCACGATCGACCTGCTCGATGCGATCGCCGGCGAGGGGATCTTCACGGCGGATGCCGTCTCGGCCGCGCTGGCCGACGCCTCCGACCAGTCGATGCTCGAGCGCCTCGCCGTCGGTCTCGGCAGGTCCGGGGCGCTGGCTCCGCAACGCGAGCAACTGGCGAAGGTCAAGGCGGCACTCACCCGATTCGAGCTCCTCGAGTCCGTCGGCGCAGGTGAGCGCGGCGAGGCCCGAGGACGCGACCTGGGCCGCGACCTCGAACTCGACCGGATCACCCGTTGGCTCGACACCGCGGTCGGCGACCGCCCGTCGGCGGCGATGTACGTCGACGGGCCGGCCGGCGTCGGCAAGTCGACGCTGCTCGAGTCGGTCGCCGCGAGCCTGCTCGGCGACGGGGACGGTTGGGTCGTCGTGCGGTTCGACTTCGACCGGGCGGGGCTCGACGTGCAGGACGCGGTCGGCCTCACGATGGAGTTCGCCCGGCAGGTGTCCGCCCAGGTGCCGGGCGCCGAGGCGAGGATCGGAGAGGTGCGGCTGCAGACCGCGGGAGCGCCGTCCGGCCGGTCCCCGCTCAAGGGAGACACGCCGGAACTCGTCCCCGAGGAGCTGGGCATCGAGCTGGCGAAGGCGCTCGCCGACCCGCCCCGCCGAATCCTCCTGATCCTCGACGCCCTCGAAGTGCTCCGCGCTCGCGGGGAGACGCACCCCGGCCGTCTCTTCGACTGGATCGACCAGCTCGCCGCGGTCGCGCGCACCTCCATCGCCGTCATCGGCGCCGGTCGGGGAGATGCCCTGGGCCGCGCGCACGCCCGCGTCGGCGAGCACCTCACGCTGCGCGGCCTGGACGAGGTCGGCGCAGACCGGTTGCTGGCCGGCCTGGGCGTCGACCCCGCCGCCTTCGAGACGATCCGATCGGTCGCGAAGGGCGATCCGCTCGCGCTCCGACTGGCCGCGGCGATCGCGGACGAGCACGGCCTCGATGCGCTCGCGAAGGCGTCGCGGTCGCGCGACGCGACCTGGGCCGAGCTGTACCGCCTCCTGCTGTCGGAGTCCGGCGAGTACGACCTGAGGCGGCTCGCCGCCGGTCTCCTCGTGCGGCACCTCGACGCCGACGTGATCCGCGAGGTCATCGCACCCCGGGTCGGCCTCGGGCGGCTCACCCCGCAGCGGGCCCAGCACCTCGCACAGGCGTTGGCGGGCCAGGACTGGCTGGTCGAGCCCGATCCCGTCGCCGACGGCTTCGTGCGGACTCGCCCCGACCTGCGCGCGCGGCTCCTCCCGCTCCTGTACGAGGCGGCGCCGGCGAGATCGGCGCGCATCGACAGCTCCGCCGCGCGCTGGTTCGATGCCCGACCCGAGCCGTGGAGCGCCGTCGACGCCGCGTACCACCGACTCCAGCTGATGCGCCGGGAGGCGGCAGTGCCGACGATCGACCCCGGGGTGCTGGCCCGGTTCGACGCCGCCGCCACCGCAGAGTTGCCGGCCGCGGCCCAGAACGTCGTACACCGGAGCCTGGGCGACCGGTCGGCGGCCTTCCGCGGCACGCGGTCCGCAGCCGGTGCGCCGCTGGACCCGCACGCGGCCCGGGAGCTGCGGTCGATCAACGACCGCTCCGACTGGCTCGAGGGCGACTACCTCTACGACCACGCCTTCGCCGATGCGACCCTCGATCCGAAGAGCGCCGACGCGGATGCCGCGCTGACGTTCCTGTGGCGATCCGGGCGGTGGTCGGAGGCGAAGCGACTCAGCACGGGGCAGGGCGGTTGGCACCGCGACGAGTCCACCCCCAGTGGGGCGGCGGGACGCGACCGGCTCGACGAGCTCTGTCGTGCGGAGCTCGGCGCCGAGTTCGACTTCGACGCGATGACGAAGGCGCTCCGCGACGAGACCGCCCTCGCCGAGCGGCTGGCCCGCATGGCGGCCGAACCGTCGCTCACGGCCCTCACCGGCGCGGGGTTGCGCTTCGCGCTCCACCGTGCGGGCGTCGCCGTCGGTGCTCGCCGGGCGGCGCTGGATGCTGCGGGCGTCGCGGTCGAGTGCTGGCGCCCAGTGGATCCCGCTCCGGCCGCGCCCGACGGCACCGGAGCTGCGGCTGGCGGCGCGGGAGCCGGCTCGGACGGAGCGGCGCCCGCGATCGTGGCGGCGTCTCCGCCCGGCTGGGACCGGATCATCGCTCGCACCGGGACCGTCGATACCGGCGAAGCCGACCCCGCCGTGATCATGGCCCGATCGCTCGCCGTGCTCACGCCCTTCGCCGAACTGGTCGGCACGATGGGCAGCCTGCCCGGCCACGAGCACCTCGGCGAATACGCCGCGACGGTGCGGGAGCGGCTCAACGACCTCGGGAACCTCGCCCCGCGGGGATCCGAGCCGTTGCACGACTACGTTGACACCGCGCCGTCGCTCGCCGTGCGCGCCCTCACCGAACTCGGGCTGCTCACCGAGCTCATCGGCGCGGCGGCCTACGTGCGACGGGACCGCGACCTCGGCCTCGTCGCGCAGAGTGCGGAGCGTTGGCGACGCACCATCGCGGGCGCATGGTCGTACGGGCGTGCGGGCGCACCGCCCGGATGGGACCGCGCGGTCGACGTCACGATCGCCGATCGGCTGGGCGCGCTGCTCGCGGAGTCCGATGCGATCGACCGCGCCACCGCGGAACTCGAGGCATGGGGCGCCGACCGGCTCCGCGGCGATGAGCTCGTCGGCCTGCTGCGCAAGCGCTCCCCCGCGGCGATCCGGGCGGCCACGAAGGCCGCGGCCGACGGCGACCCGACCGCGGCGGCAGCGGTGCTGCTCCGGCGGACCGTTCCCAGCGCCTTCGTGCCCGGCGCCGTCGTGCTCCTCGGCGGCCGCCGGCCGCCGGGGACGCGTCGGTCGCCGAGGCCGCAGCATCCACCCCGCCCCCAGCGGCCGGCCTGAGCCGCATCACGCTACCCAGCACAGGAAGGGAACGATCATGCCGAACGAACACGACGACGAGGAGCGACGGATCGGAGACGTCCGCAGGCGGCTCGAGGAGTCACCTGCGTTGCGCGCCGAGGTCGAGAAGGCGATCACCGAGGGCCGCCTCCCGGCCGAAATCGACGCCACGCGGGCCGCCGAGAGACTGGACCAGGGCGGCGCACTCGAGAGCGTCATGCCCGTCGACGCCCTCGAGGCGATCGTGAGGAAGATCGGGCGGCCGCCGCTCATCGTCCGGAACGACATGGTCGAGCTGGAGCCCCTGCCCGAGTTCCCCGCCGACACCGACGCCCTCATCAAGGGCGTCGAACGGAGCGTGAAATCGGTCGGCCGCGTCGAGTTCGTCAACCACTCGATGGCGTGGGGCGGTACCGGCTGGGTGATCTCGGAGGAGGGTGCGTCGACCCGCGTCATCGCGACCAACCGGCACGTCGCGAAGATCGTCGCCGAACGAGCCGACGACGGGAGCGGCATCTTCCTGCGCTCGCCCGTGAGCGGGCTGCGGTACGGAGCCGAGATCGACTTCAAGGAGGAGGTGGGCTCCAACCCCGGCGACGCGAAGCCCTTCGAGGTCACGGAGGTCGTCTACCTCGCCGACGACACCTCCCCCGACGTGACCCTGCTTCGCATCTCCGGCGACGGCCTGCCGTCGGCCCTGCCGCTCGCCGACGCGGAGGCCGAGGAGGGCCTGCGCGTCGCCCTCATCGGGTATCCGGCGTACGACCCGCGCAACGATCCCGGCGACCAGGCCCGCTACTTCAAGGACCTGTTCGAGGTGAAGCGGTTCGCGCCCGGATTCGTGATGCAGGGGCTCCGCGGCAGGAAGGCCCTGACCCACGACTGCACCAGCCTCGGCGGCAATTCGGGCTCGCCGCTCCTCAGCCTCGAGGACGGAACGGTCGTCGGCCTGCACTACTCGGGGCTGTACGGCGTCGAGAACAGTGCCGTCGGCGTCGGCACGCTTCGCCGGCTCGCCGCCGGTGAACGCCCCGTGCTCGCCGCGGGGTTCGAGGCGGCATCCGAGGCGCACCCCGAGGCGGCGGCCGACGGCTCGCACGCCGCCGGCTTCTTCGACGGCCGCGCGGGCTACGAGCCGGGGTTCCTCGGCGACGGACTCGCCGCGCCCTGGCCGGTCATGCCCGCCTCGCTCGAACAGGCGCTCGCCCACCCCAGCGACGAGGTCGGCGACAGCCCATTCGAGCTCCGTTACACGCACTTCGGCGTCAAGTACCACCTCGCCCGGCGGCAGCCGTTGATGACGGCGGTCAACATCGACGGCGAGCACCCGGTGCGCATCAAACGGGAGGGCGACAAGTGGTTCCTCGACGAGCGCATCCCCGTCGCGGCCCAGCTCACCAAGGACGACTACGCGGATCCCGAGATCGACCGCGGCCACATGGTGCGGCGCGAGGACCCGAACTGGGACACCGCGGCGACCGGCGTCGGCGACGTGACCGCGCTCGCGAAGCTCGCGAACGACGACACGTTCCACTACACGAACGCCGCCGTGCAGCACTCGCGACTCAACCAGGGCAAGCAGCTCTGGCAGGGCCTGGAGAACTACATCCTCGACAGCGCCCGCACCGAGGGGTTCCGCGCCTGCGTGTTCACCGGGCCGATCCTGCGCGCCGGCGATCCGAAGCTCCCGAACGGCGTGGCGATTCCCCAGGAGTTCTGGAAGCTCGTCGTGATGCCCGCAGCGGGCGGCGGGAAGCTCCACGCGACGGCGTACCTCCTCAGCCAGGGCGACCTCATCCGCGAGCTGCTCGAGAAGCGCTCGCGCGTCGAGGCGGTCGAGGGCTTCGTGCTGGGCGCATATCGCACGTTCCAGGTCTCGGTCGCCGACCTCGCCTTCGCGACCGGCCTCGACCTGTCGACGTACGTCGCGGCCGATCCGCTCGCCCAGACCGAGAGCGGCACCGAGGCGATCGCCTCGAACGAGCCCCTCTTCCTGCCGCTGGCCTCGCTCGACCAGATGGTCGTGTAGCCTGCGGACTCACCCCTGGCGGAGCTCACCCCTTACTGAGATGGCCTCCGGAATCACGCGGAATTCGTGACCCTCCCACCCCACGGGCATCGGGTCGCTGATACTGCCCACGAACGAGCCGTCGGCGGCAAGGTTGTGGAACGCGAACATCACCCATTCGCCGTTGTGGCGCCGGCGCAGCAGGCGCCCGACGTAGAGCGACTCGTCGGTGACGAGTCGTGCACCCGCGAGGTCGTAGGGTCCGACCACGGATGCCGCTGGGCTCGCCCAGATGCCGCCGGTCGTGCCGGTCGCACGCCGGCTCTCTGCGAGGTCGGGCGCCGTGCAGGAGAAGAGCAGCACCGGGCGCCCGTCCACCACCTCGACTTGGAACACCTCGAGGTGACCGAAGCCCTGACCGGGTTCGCTGAGCGGCGGGCGCACCTCCCAGTTCCGCAGGTCGGGCGAGACGGCGTGGCCGACGACGCCCCGGTCGTCGGCGGGCCCGGTGTTCGCGCGCGCGGTGATGAGCATGTGCCATCCGTCGCCCGCCGGATCTGCGAACACCCACGGGTCGCGGAAGGCCTCTTCGCGCCACTCGCCCGAGCCGAGCGTCTCGTACCAGCGTGCGTCGGCCTGCGCGACGGGGTTCGTGGTCGACTTCTGCCACTCCATGAGATCGGTCGACGTCGCGTAGCCGACGCGCTGGACGTTGCCATCGGGCGTCAGGCTCGTGCCCGTGTAGAACATGAACCACGTGCCGTCGGGATGCCGCACGACCGAGCCCGTCCACGTCGCGAGGTCGTCGAACGCCGGAGGATCGCCGCGTACGAGCGCGTCGGCCACGCGTGTCCACTCCTCGAGGTCGTCGGAGACCGCGTGCCCGATCGACGCGCGGTAATGACGGGCGTCGGCGTCGTGCAACGCACGCGAGGCGTAGAGGAAGAACAGGTGGTACCGCTCGCCGTCGTCGACGAACCAGAAGTCCCACACCCAGGAGTCGGGAAGCGCGAACACATCAACCTTTCAGAAGTGCAATGAGAAGAGTCGGAGAGCGGATGCCGCGGCGGCCACGGGTGCCATGCGGCTCAGCCCTTCACGCCGCTCGCGGCGACGCTCGACACGAAGGCACGCTGGAAGGCCAGGAACACCACGAGCACGGGCAGCGTGATCATCGAGGTGTACGCCATGACCTCGCCCCACGCGGTGTTCAGCTGGAAGAAGTACTGCATGCCGACCATGACCGGGCGCAACTCCTCCTGTTGCACCACCATGAGAGGCCACAGGTAGGAGTTCCACGCCGGCAGGAACGTGAGGATCGCGACCGTCGCGAACGCCGGACCCGAGAGCGGCACGATGATGCGGCGGTAGATCGTGAACCAGCCGGCGCCGTCGATGCGCGCGGCCTCGTCGATCGACTTCGGGATCGTGGAGAAGTACTGCGTGAACAGGAAGATCGAGAACGCGTTCGCGACGAACGGGATGATCTGCACCTGGTAGGTGTTCAGCCATCCGAAGTCGTACTTCAGAAGCCCATCCTCGAAGACCAGGGTCGGCAGCTTCGAGACCCAGTAGACCATCGGCACCGCGATCGTCTCGAACGGGATGATGAGCGTCGCGATGATGAGGGCGAGCACGAGCCCGCGGCCCTTCCACTGCAGGCGCGAGAGCGCGAAACCGCACATGGAGTTCACGACGAGGCCGAGCCCGACGATCGACACGGTGACGAAGATCGAGTTGAACATGAACTGCGCGACCGGCACGCGATCGAACACGCCGGCGTAGTTGTCGAGGCTGATGTCGCCGACGGGCAGGAACGCCCGGATCGAGTCGGAGTCGGAGAGGATCTGCCCGTCGGGTTTCAGGCTCGAGACGAACATGAAGACGAGCGGGAAGAGGAAGAAGGCGGCGAGAGCCGCCATCGCGAGGTACGTCCAGGTGCGGCGACGGCGACGCAACTGCCGCTCGCCGAGGTTGCTCCGGCGTACCTCTGAGATGTTGCGGGTGAGCGTGGTCACGGCTCAGTCCTCCTTGTCACGAGTGAGGTAGCGCTGCACGACGGAGACGATGAGCACCAGCACGAAGAAGATGAGCGAGATCGCGGCGCCATAGCCGATCTCCTGCTCGCGGTAGCCCTTGCGCACGGCCTGGTAGACGAGCGTCGACGTCGAGTTGACCGGCCCGCCCTGTGTCATCACGTCGATCTGCACGAAGAGTCCGAGCGCGGCGATCGTGATCGTCACCAGCACGAAGACCATCGTCGAGCGGAGCCCAGGCCACGTGACGTTCGCGAACTGCTGCCAAGAGCTCGCGCCGTCCATGCGCGCCGCCTCGTAGAGCTCCTCGGGGATGGTCTGGAGCCCCGACAGCCAGATCAGCATGTGGAATCCGACGGCCTGCCAGATCGAGAGCACGATGATGGCGCCGAGGGCGGTGTTCGGGTCGTTGAGCCACGCGGTGCCCTGCCAGGCGCCGAACGTGATGGAGTCGATGAACGAGTTGATGAGCCCGTCCGGCTGGTACATGAACTTCCAGAGGATCGACACGACGACGATCGAGGTGACCACCGGGATGAAGAAGATGACCCGGAACGCGGTGACGCCGCGGATCTTCTGGTTGACGAGCACGGCGAGCAGCAGCCCGAGCCCGGCTTGCACGGGCACGACGACCGCGGCGAACACGAAGGTGTTGAGCGTCGAGCGCAGGAAGACGGGGTCGCTGAAGGCGCGCAGGAAGTTGTCGATGCCCACGAGCCGTGGCGGATTCGGCGAGATCAGGCGAGCGTTGCTGAAGGACAGGCCGAAGGCGAGGAGGACGGGGATGATGAGGAAGAGGATGAGCAACAGCGCCGCGGGGGCCGCCATGGCGAGGCCGGCACGCCGCTCTCGACGCACCGCGGGGTTCGAACGCCGTCGTGCGCGCGCGGTTCGCCCGGTCTTCTCGGAGGGCGGCACTGTGGGAGCCGCGGATACCGCGACCGCGCTGTGCGTCGTCGTCTGGAGCATGATGAGTGATCCGATCCGGTGGGGGCGGCGGCCACGCCGCCCCCACCGCTCAGGAGGTCGGCCTAGAAGCCGTACCCGTCGTTGGACTCGATGTTCGCGTCGATCTCCTGCACCGCACCGTCGAGGGTCGACTGCACATCGGCACCGTTCATGATGTCCTTCGCGGCCTTCTCGAACGTGCTCGAGATCACGGGATATGCGGGGGTCTCCGGGCGTGCCAGCGCGAACTTCTGTGAGAGCTCGACGAACGGGCGGAGATCGCCGCCTTCCTTGAAGTGCAGCGACTGGGCCTCGGCGCCGGCCGTCGCGGGAATCACGATCTGCTTGTCGGCGAATTCGGCGAGGTACTCGTCCTTGAAGCTGAACTCCAGGTACGCGCGTGCGCCCTCGGGCGAATTGCACGACGAGGAGATGCCCCATTGCCAGGAGCCGCCGCCGATCTTCGGTCCGGTGCCGAAGTCCGGCGGGGGCAGGATGAGCAGGTCGTCGCCGACCGCCTCGATCGACGCCAGCGCATTCCAGACGCCGGTGTAGCTCAGGGCGACCTCGTCGTCGACGAACTCCTGGTTGCCGATCGTGCCGGCGCTGCTCGTCCAGCCCTTCTTGAAAGCGTTCTGGAACCAGGTGAAGAAGTCGACGGCCTCGGGTCCGTTCAAGGCGCCGTCCGCGGAGAGCATCGAGTCGCGGTCGATCTCGTCGCCGCCGGCGCTCTGCAGCATCGGCGAGTACGCGTACGACCACCATTCGCCCGTGTCCTCGGCGCCGATGTCGAGCGGCGTCGCGTATCCGGCCGACTGGAGCGTCGCAAGCGCGGCGTCGAACTCGTCGATCGTCCACGGCTCGTCGACCGTCGGGATGCGGATCCCATTGGCGTCCAGCACCGACTTGCGCGCGAAGATCGACAGCGCGGCATCCCAGTATCCAGCCGAGTAGATCTCATCCTGGTACGTGCCCACCGCGGTCGGCAGGAGCTCGTCGGTGATGCTCGCGGGCAGGTCGAGCGGCTGGATGTACCCGGCCCACGCCCAGTTCGGCATGATGGGGCCATCCATGTCGAGGAGGCACGGCAGGTCGTTCGCGGCGGCGGCGGCGGTGATCGCATCGTTGTACGCTCCCTGCGGGAACGCCTCCTCGACGACCTCGTACTCGTCTTGCGAGGCGTTGAAGTCGGTGATGATCTTGTCGTACACCTCGAGCTCGGCGGGGTTCCCCGCCGAATGCGTCCACATCGTGAGCTCGATAGGTCCGTCTCCGGACCCGCCACCCTGGCCGGCCTGCCCGCACGCCGTCAGCGCGAGGGCCGACGCAGCGCACAGGGATACCATCACTGGGAGGGATCTGCGCTTCATTGCTGATTCCTTTCACGGTGCCCGACGTCCAGGTCGGGTACCACTCGGCGACCGCCTTCGGCGGTCTGCTGGGTTTCGTCAAGTCCGCCGTCGGCTGGGGTCACCACCCGTTGCCGGCGGCGGGCCCACGGAGTCCCGTCGGATGATCGGGCACTCCATCAGGCGCACGGCACCGGGGTCATCCGGTGTCCGCACGCCGAGCGCGACCTCGGTCGCCCATCGCCCCATCTCGTAGTGGGGCAGGGCCACCGTCGTGAGCGGCGGGTCGAGCTCGGCCGCGACGAGCTGCTGGTCGTCGAAGCCGACGATCGACAGGTCACGCGGGATGTCGAGACCACGGTGGCGCGCGGCGACATACGCGCCCGCCGCCATACGGTCGTTGAAGCAGAACAGCGCCGTCGGGCGGCGATCGTCGGGGAGGTCGAGCAGCAGATCCGTCGCGCTGCGCCCGCCCGCCGCTGAGACGGCGCCTCGCACGTGCAGTGCGGGGTCGGGCGCGATGCCCGCCTCGCGGAGCACCTCGAGGTACCCCTCGAAGCGGAGCCCAGAGGCGATCGGCGCGGGGGCCTCGTCGACGTCGACGAAGGCGATGCGGCGGTGGCCGGCCGCCACGAGTTCCCGAACGGCGGTGGCGCCGCCGGCGCGGTCATCGGGCACGACCGCCGGGTGCCCGGCGTCGACCGGCCGGCAGTCGAGGAACACCGTGCGGGCCGGCAGGTGATCGGGCGCGCTGACGACCTGGTGCCACATGCACGCGTAGACGAGCGCGTCCACCTGGTGGTCGGCGAGGGCGCGGATCGCCTCGCGTTCGACATCGGCGTCGGCGCCCGTGTCGACGAGGATCACGAGGTGACCGTGCTCGCGCGCGACATCCTGGGCGCCCGCGAGCATGCGGCCGGCGTATGGCGTCGTGGCGATCGTGTCGGAGACGAGCCCGATGGTGCGGGTGGTCTGCGTCCGGAGGCCGCGGGCGACGGAGTTCGGCGTATACCCCATCTCGTCCGCCGCCGCCCGCACTCGCGCCTGGGTCTCAGGGGGGATTCTGGCGTCACGGTCGTTCATCACAAGTGAGACGGTGGAGGTCGACACACCGGCCGCCGCGGCGACATCCGAGATTCGAACTCGTGGCATTTCGATGACACCTCCACTTCCTCGTGAGTTTGCTAAAACGATTGAGCGACAGTGTGCAACACGCTGACATCGATGTCAAGAGGGAAATTGGATCGTGCGGGTCGCGGCGGAAACGCGGCGCGAACCCGGCCGAGCAGCGGGTAGCGGCGGGGAATGCGGTTGGAGTGAGGCTGGAGCGTCGCTGGCGCAACGGGCCACGATGGGCTCGCGAGAGCAGTCGCGGGAATGAGCGCGGAGACGCGGCCGCCTCAGGGCCGGCGCATGGTGAACGCGTTCGCGAGGAGCACTTCTGCCTCACTTGTCCGGCCCCACCGCGCCGGACTCTGGGCGGACCGGCTTGTACTCTTGCCGCATGTCAACCCAAGGAGGCGACCGACCGGCGGCGAGGAGATCACGCCGAGTGGATGTCGCACGCCTGGCCGGCGTCTCCCCGGCGACCGTCTCCTTCGTCGTCAACCGGACGGCCGGGCAGACGATCAGCGACGAAACCCGACAACGCGTCCTGCAAGCGGTCGCCGAACTCGACTACCGCCCCAACCGTGCCGCGCAGGGGCTGCGGCAGGGACGCAGCGCGACCATCGGCTTCGTCAATCACGACGTCGACTTCGGCGAATTCGCCGCCTCTGCGATCAAGGGAGCACACGAAGTGTGCATCCGCCAGGGGAATCTGCTGCTCCTGGTCAACACCGGCGGCTCGAACCATCAGGCGGCCCAACTGATCGTCGAGCTACTCGACCGGCAGGTCGACGCCCTGATCTTCGCTGCGGTCGGCACCAGGCCGGTGGTGCTCCCGGACGCGGCCCGCCGGGTTCCGACGATCCTGCTGAACTGCTTCACCTCGCACGACTCCACCCCCGCAATCCTGCCCGACGAGGTACGGGGCGGGCGCGAGGCCACCCAGGCGCTGCTCGAGCTCGGGCACCGCGACATCGCCTACCTCACCGGTAAGCCCAGCCAGTGGGCCACCAAAGCCCGGCTGCGTGGCTTTCGCGATGCACTGCGCGGCGCGGGACTCAACCCGCGCGACCACATCGTGCTGTCCGGCAACTATCACGCGGACTCCGGCTACGAGCTGGTGCGCACGCTGCTGCGGCGCAACCGCCTGCCGACCGCGATCATGTGCGGCAACGACCGGATGGCCGTGGGCGCGCTCTTGGGCCTCGTGGAGGCGGGCATCCGCGTGCCCAAGGACGTTTCGGTGATGGGGTACGACGATCAGTTCCAACTCGCGGCGGAGATCCGACCAGCCCTGAGCACGGTGCGCCTCCCGTACCCCGCGATGGGACGGCTGGCGGCCGAGCAGCTGGCCGCTGGTGGCCCTGCTCGGAACGGCCGCACCCTGGTGCATTGCCCGCTCGTGATGCGCGACTCCACGGCGGCACCGGCCCGCCGGCGCGCCGGCTCCTGAAGTCGGCCGAACCGGGCCAGACGCCCGTGGGTGCGGCGGAATCCCGTGTCACAGGATCTTGACGCGGGAGACAGGCACCCTTAGAGTCTGATCCACTAACCCGAATTAGTCCTCTCGGGTGAGTAGTCCTGCTCTGGTGTGCCTCGACGCAAGACCTGCCATCGGCACGCCAGGCGCAGCCACGGGGATGGCAGCCGCCGCCCGTGAGCGGCTGTAGCTCCTCGGCGAGGGCGCCGACAGCGACGGCCGCTTCGAACAGCACGATTTCTGACAAAACGAGTTCCTTCGGAGGAATGAAGCATGGCCAAGTTGAGAGGTAGGTCACTTCTCGTGACCGCCCTGGGTGTCAGCCTCGCGGCGCTACCCGTCGCGCTACCACCCGCACAGGCAGCGCCGCCGTCGAACACTGGAAGCCCCGTACAGGTGTGGCTGACGGACGTCTCGAGCGAGAAGTGGGTCGAGCAGCAGGACGACGTCGCGTTCGAGACGAAGCAGACGTCGAACCCGCTGGCGCTCAAGGTCGACGACAGCGTCAAGTACCAGGAGATCACGGGCTTCGGGGCTGCGTTGACCGACTCGTCGGCCTGGCTCATCAATGAGTTGCCGGCTGACGAACGTGACGCCCTGATGAAGAACCTGTTCGATCCTGCGGACGGGATCGGTCTCAGCATGGTTCGGGTGCCGATGGGTGCTACGGACTTCACGGCGACCGGGAACTACTCCTACAACGACATGCCGCCGGGACAGACCGACCCGACACTGTCGAACTTCTCGATCGCGCATGACGAGCCGTACATCATCCCGCAGCTGAAGGAAGCACTGGCGCTCAATCCGTCGCTCAAACTCACCGCCACCCCGTGGAGCCCGCCCGGCTGGATGAAGACCTCCGACAACATGATCGGCGGAACGCTCAAGGATGAGTACTCGCCAGCGCTGGCCGAGTACTTCGTGAAGTTCATCCAAGCCTACGGAGAGGCCGGTGTGCCCATCGACTACGTCACCCCGCAGAACGAGCCCCTGGCTGCTCCCACATGGCCCGGCATGGAGCTGACGCCGTCGCAGCAGGTCACGTTGATCAAGGACATGGGCGACGCATTCGCCACCAACGACCTGTCCACGAAGATCCTGACGTGGGACCACAACTGGGATGTGCCGTCGTACCCGGAGACGATCTACGACGACCCCGCCACCGCCGACTACGCCGTCGGAGCGGGCTGGCACATCTACAGCGGCAGCCCGATCTACCAGACGGTGGCGCACAACGACTACCCGAGCAAGAAGAACTACCTCACTGAAGCCACGGGCGGTACCTACCAGGCCAACACGCAGGTCGCGTTCCACGATGCACTCAACACATGGATGATCGGCAGCACGCGCAACTGGGGGAACGGCGTGATGCTGTGGAACATCGCCCTCGACCCCGAGGGTCGTCCGCTCAACAGCGACACCAACGGCATCCCCCTCAACCGCGGAGTGGTGGTCGTCGATCCGGCGAACGGGTCCGTGACGTACAACCCCGAATACCACGCACTCGCGCATGTCAGCAGGTTCGTCAAGCCCGGCGCCCACCGGATCTACTCGAACAGCTTCGGCGCCGGCAGCATCGAGAATGTCGCGTTCCAGAACCCCGATGGATCGAAGGTCTTGGTCGCCTACAACGATGCGGACGCCGCCGAGACGTTCAGCGTTGCCGACGGAACGCAGTCGTTCGACTACACCTTGGGCGCTGGGGATGCGGTGACGCTCACCTATTCCGGGCCCTCGCAGGAGGGCAAGACCCCCGCAGCGGCCAATGTCACGGATCCCACGCACGACTTCGTCTTCGGGACGTCCAAGTCACGGGGACATGTCGCCAATGGCCAGGAGTCGGTGACAATCACGTACGATCCGGACCTGCTTCCCATCCAGAACACCATCAGGACCGGTGAGGACCTGCTCTCGTACTCCCTTCCCGTCGGTGCCTCATTCACGACCCCGGGAGGTGAGCTCGACCGGACCGGATGGACCGTCGAGACGTCCACGAGCTCCGCAGGACACTCGGCAGCGAAGGCGATCGACGGCGACGTCGACACGAAATGGCGCACCGGACTCCGGGCGAAGAACGGCGACTGGTTCCAGGTCGACCTCGGCGGTTCGAGGAACATCAGCAAGATCGTCCTCGACAACGCCGCAGACGACGCCTTCGAAGCCATCGCAAACTACCAGGTGTACGTATCCGACGACGGTGTCGACTGGGGCACCGCGGTCGCCCGCGGCACCGGGCACCTCGGCAGCGTTTCGATCTCGTTCGCACCCCAAACGGCGCGGTACGTCCGCATCGTCAGCACCGATGACTCGTTCCACTTCCACTGGTCGGTAGGTGAGGTCAGCGTGTACGGGTCCGAGAGCGGGACCGGCTCGATCCAGGCCCCGACCACGGTGTCCAAGAACCTCCAGCTGAAGGACTGGACCAGCCCGGACGGGGCGAAGGTCGCCGTCGTCTACAACGGAAGCGGCAGCGAGCAGAGCTTCCGCGTCTCTGCGGACGGCTCGTACACCTACACCCTGCCCAGCGGAACGTCGGCGATGTTCACCACCCAGGGCCCGTCGAGCTCCCCGGCGCCCACATTCGGTGCCGTGGCACCCCAACGCGGCCTCCCCGGCTACCGGCTCACGATCACGGGTTCTCACTTCGGGGAGACCCAGGGCTGGGGCACGGTCTTCTTCGGATCGGTCCAGGCAAGGATCGAGAGCTGGTCGGACACGAGGATCATCGTCAACGTTCCGGATGGACTCCCCTCGGGGAGTTACCAGGTGTCCGTGAACGGCGCCGGCGGCGAGGCCGCAGGTGGAGCTCCCTTCACCCTCTCGGGTCTGGGGACGCCGCTGGACCGGGATGGTTGGACGGCAACCGCGTCGGACGTGAGTGCGTGGCCCGCCGACGTGGTGGAGCACGTGCTGGACGACGATGTCGACACCAGGTACGCCTCGGGAACGGGCCAGTACGACGGAATGTGGCTCCAGGTGGACATGGGCCGGTCGCAGACCTTCAACCGGGTCGTCCTCAACTCCGGCAGCAGCTTCGGCGACACCGCCCGCAGCGCAGACGTCTACGTGTCTTCGGACGGCGAGGACTGGACGAAGGTCACCTCCGTGCTGGCGAGCGGTCAACCGGTCCAGCTGGCATCGTTCCCTGAGCAGACCGCCAGGTACATCAAGGTCGTCAACACGCGCAGCGCCGGCAACTGGTGGTCGATAGCAGAATTCGGCGTGTACCACAACACGGAGCCGGATCCCGAACCGGACCCGGACGCTCCGCTGGCCCGGGATGGCTGGTCAGCCACGGCGTCGGATGAGAGTCCGTGGCCCAACGATGCGCTCGTGCACATCCTCGATGGCGACACCAGCTCCCGGTACAGCTCCGGGACGAGCCTCTACGACGGCATGTCGATCCAGATCGACATGGGACAGGCCCAGACCTTCAACAAGGTCGAGCTGGACCCCGGAAGCAGCACCGATGACTACGCGCGAAGCGCAGACGTCTATGTGTCCTCCGACGGAAGCAGCTGGACGAAGGTCGCCTCGATCGCAGGGGCCGGCCAACCGACTCAGGTGGCATCCTTCCCCACGCAGACCGCCCGCTACATCAAGGTCGTCAACACCGGCAACGCCGGCAACTGGTGGTCCGTCACAGAGTTCAATGTCTACTACGACCCTGATCTGGATGATCCGCTGGCCCGGGACGGTTGGTCGGCCACGGCGTCGGATGAGAGTCCGTGGCCCAACGATGCGCTGGTCAACATCCTGGATGGCGATTCGGTCTCTCGATACAGCTCCGGGACGAGCCAGTACGCCGGCATGTGGATCCAGGTCGACATCGGCGAGGCGCAGACCTTCAACAGGGTCGAGCTCGACTCCGGCCCAAACGCGGACGACTACGCGCGAAGCGCCGATGTCTACGTGTCCTCAGACGGAGCCGACTGGACGAACGTCGCGTCCATCGTGGGGGACGGCCAACCGACCCAGGTGGCATCCTTCCCCACGCAGACGGCCCGCTACGTCAAGGTCGTCAACACCGGCAGTGCCGGCAACTGGTGGTCGATCACAGAGTTCAACGTCTACGACTGACCACGCACACTGACCTCCGGGCCCTGGTCGGCGTTGCTGACTCGGGCTCGGAGTCAGGTCGGGCCGGTCCACGTTGCTCGCCGGACGGGCGGGAAACGCAAACGATGTCCGATGTCGGAGGCATGCTCGAACCGGGCAATGCAGTGTTCCTTCTCGGGGCGCGGGGAGCGGGTCGGGGCAGGCGCGGTCAAGGTGCGCAGCACCTCGTTACGGGTCTCCTCGCCGCGCGTCATCACGATGTCGCCTCGGACTCGCAGCCCGTCAGCGCGGCTGGGTGGTGGGCGGCCCCGAGGGTGAAGGCTCCCAGTCGGGTTCGCCCGCGGGGCCGTCGTCGGAGTCCGGCTGCGCGACGGGTTCGAGTGCGGCATGGGGCAGGCTGCCGAGGCGGTCGACCTGCTCGGTGAGTGCCTCGAGGACCGAGCGCAACTGGATCTGTGCGACCTGGGCGTAGGTGCGTACGTACTCGATTTCCGGGACGGCTGGACTGTGGTGCGTGGCGAGCGTCGCGGTCGCCTGGCCGGCGCTGCTCTCGGCACGTTCCAGGATCTCCCGGTATTGGTTGCGAGCGGTGATCACCAGGTCGCGGGCATACTGCTCGGCGTCTGCAACCGCCTTGTCGGCGATCAGTTGCGCCTGGGCGAGCAACCCGACCGCTCCGGCCGTGATCTCCTCCTCGGTGTCCGCGCCGGACGCGCGAAGCTTGGTGTCCGCGCCGGACGCGCGAAGCTCGGCGTTCTCGGCCCGCAGTGCAGCGAGCTCCTGTTGGGCGCTGGCCATGGCTGCCCGGGCCTCGGCGGTCGCCTGCGCGAGGTGGGCCATGAACGTGTCGACTTCGAGTCGGTCGTACGCGCCGCCCCTCATCTTCATGGTGAAGGCCACGGGGTGGGCGTCCGGCAGGTGGCTCACCGCGGCGGCCAGGGCTTGCTCGAGCTCGGTGCCGGACATGGCAGCAAGGCTATCGGGGCCGGTCCCGTTCTGCGTCATGCGTGGTCCCCCTCTTCGCTCTGAGGCAGCCGAGACGGCTGCGGATCATGGGTGTGGCGGTGCATGGCATGACTGTCGTCGTCGAGGGTCGCGAACTGCTCGAAGCGGACGTCCGTCTGCGCGATCCCTCCGGCACGGAGGCGGGAAACCGTGTGCCGCACCATCTCGGGCGATCCGCACACCAGCGCGAGACGTCCACGCAACGCACCGCTGTCGGCGGCGACATCGCCGACCAGGCCTTGCCGGCCGGGGTAGCTGGGGTCATCCGAGACGACCGGTGTGTAGGTGAACCATGGCCGCCCAGCCAGGTTCTGGAACAGCCGGTTCTCGTAGAGGCTCCCCGGAAGCCGCGCCCCGTGGAACAGATGCACCTGAGGCGCCTTCCCGGTCGACTGCCAGTCCTGGTCGATCCGCTCCAGGTGGGCTCGCAGCGGAGCTAGGCCGGTGCCGCCGGCGACCATGACCAGGTCGCGCTCGCGCTCGAGCTGGTCCAGGGTCAGCTCCTGACCCACGGGGGCGCCGAGGCGGACGGTTTCGCCGACCTCGAGGGAGCGAACGATGGTGCTGCTGACCTGACCACCGGGGACCATCTGGACGTGGAACTCGATGGTGCCGTCGGAACGGGGTGCGTTGGCCGGGCTGAGATAGCGCCACAACCGCGGCCGGGAGGGTACCTCCACCGCCACCGACTGGCCCGGCACGAACGACAGCTCGGGCTCGGGGCGAACCTGGATGACCGCGATGTCCAAGCCCCGCCGCTCCACCGCGGTCACGTGACCCGCCCACGATGCCGGGCTGGTCCGTTCGGACGCTTCGGCCGCCTCGACCATGACCGTGGCGATCAGCCCGTAGGCCCCGGCCCAGTCCGCCGCAACCTCATCCGTCCACCGCTCGCCCAGGAAGTGCTTCAGCGTGGCGAGCAGTGATGCGCCGACCGCGCTGTAGTGCGCGGCGATGACCTCGAAGCGCCGGTGGTCGCGGCCCAGCTGCTGGATGAACTCGGCCACGTCGTCGAGTTGATCCACGCCCGACACGATTCGGCCGAGCGCACCGACGAGCCGATCCCGCTGTGTGGCCATCGAGACCGGGAACAAGCTCCGCAAGTCGGGGTGGGACAGGAAGAGGTGCGAGTAGAAGAACAGGGGCACCTCGTCCCCGAGGCCTTCGGCCAGCGCCCACGTCTCCTTCAGTGCGGCGGTGTCCACCGCCTCAACCGGCCGCCGGGCGGGTCTCGACGATGTCAGCCTCCGTGCCGGCGATCGTGGCCACCACCCGGTCGATGATGGCGGGCTCGACCCCGGCATCCGTCAGCGCTGTCACCAGGTGCTCGGCCACTGAGACGAAATCCTCCGGTGAGATGCTCATTCCCTCGTGCGCCTCACGCAGGTCGCGCCCAGCGTAGCTGACAGGCCCGCCCATGACCTGCGACACCAGCGCCACCTGGTGACGCTTGAGCCGGACCATCTCGACCCCGTCGAAGAACCCGCGGAGCCGGTCGTCGGCGAGCACCAGCACGTAGAACCGGTCCACCACTGCGGCGATCGCCGGTCCGCCGCCCACGGCCGCGTAGTCACTGCGCTCTTCGAGGTCGGGTTGATTCGTCACGTTTCATCCAATCGCTGGCACGGCACGGGTTTACCTTCTTAGCAGAATCGAACCTCTGAGCAGAATCGAATTCCACAGGCAAGGTGCCCGCCGACGGCCCCAGGCACGCCGAGGGCCGCGTCGTTCGACCGTCATCGACGAGAGGGCGGACCGTTCGAAGGCGTGGTCGGATCGGGAGGCATGGGTCGTTTCGACGTTGGAGGGTGAGTTCGCGGATGAGTCGAAAATTACGCCCCGCGCATCTTTGCGTGGCGCGCAACTTCGGCTAACGTGGTGGGCATGGGGCTCCGCGAACGCAAGAAGGCCGCGACACGTGCGGCGCTGAGCTGGGCTGCGATTCGGCTCACCGTCGAGCGCGGACTCGACAACGTCAAGGTGGAGGACATCGCTGAGGCGGCCGGGGTCTCGCCCCGTACGTTCAACAACTACTTCTCCAGCAAGGGCGAGGCGATCGTGTCCCGTCATCTCGACCGCCTCCTGCGCGTCGCCGACGAGCTGCGCTGTCGGCCCGCGGAGGAGCCGTTCTGGGAGGCGATCCGCCGGGCGGCACTTGCCCAGCTCGAGCCCGGGCCCGAGATGCTCGCCCACCCGGTGAGCGACCCCGTCCAGTGGACGGCCGGAGTGCGGGTCATGGTCGCCGAGCCGTCGCTGCAGGGCGAGATGCTGCGCGCGAGTGCGCGCGCACAGGCGGAGGTCGCGGAGGCCGTAGCCGAGCGCACACGCACAAACCTGACAGCGGACCTCTATCCGCATCTTGTGGCGGCCGCCCTGATGGCCGCTACGAACGTCGCCACGGCCCACTACCTGCGCGCCGACCCGCCGGTGCCGATGGACCGGTTGCTCACCGACGCGCTCACCCAGCTCGCCGCGGGCCTGCCCACCCCTAGCCCTCTGAGTGGCAGAGACCAGCCCAACCCACGACCAGCCCAGTGAATACCAGCCCGCCGCAGGCGGGGCCGATGAACCGTACCCTCGAAAGGGGTTTGACCATGATTGATGTCGTCATCGCCGGCGCCGGACCGAACGGCCTCATGCTCGCTTGCGAGCTGGCCCTCGCGGGTGTCCGGCCGCTCGTCCTCGAGCAGCTTCGCGAGCCCACCGTCGAGCAGCGGGCCAACGGCCTGGTCGGCCAGGTCGTGCGGATGCTCGACCGGCGCGGCCTGTACGGGCGCCTTACCGGCAGTGCCGCGGCGCCGGAGCCTGTACCCGGATTCGTCTTCGGCGCGTTCCCGCTGGATCTGCACGACCTGCCGGACAACCCGCTCTACACATTGATGGTGCCGCAGCGCCGGATCGAGCAGATGCTGGCCGAGCGGGCGGCGGAGTTGGGCGTCGAGATCCGACGCGGGCACGAGGTGCTCGGCTTCACCCAGGACGACACGTCGGTGACGGTCGAGGCCACCGGCATGGACGCGATCGAGGCGGCGTTCCTGATCGGCGCGGATGGCGGCCACAGCGTGGTCCGCAAGCTCGCCGGGATCGACTTCCCAGGGATCACCACGGACCGGTCGGTCTCGCGCTCCGCGCACGTCAGTGTCCCCGCGGCCATGGTCTCGCCGAGCGGCCTGACCGTGTCCGGTTTCGGGCTCGTCCCACCGTTCCTGCACACCCGCACCGAGCGAGGCATCTTCGTGTGGGCGCCGCTCCCCGGACGGGACCCGCTGATCAGCGTCAGCGAGCACGACCAGCCCGGCGAGGGCGAGATGACGCTCGACGAGCTTCGGGCCGCCGCGAAGCGGGTCCTCGGCGCGGACGTGCCGCTCGGGCCGCCCACCGGTGCCGGCCCGCACCTCCTGCGTCGGCTGGAGGGCGGCAACACCCGGCTGGCGTCGCGCTACCGTGACGGGCGCGTCCTGCTGGTCGGCGACGCCGCGCACGTCCACTCGGCGATCGGCGGATCCGGCCTCAACCTCGGCCTGCAGGACGCGATCAACCTCGGCTGGAAACTCGCCGCAGTGCAGCGAGGCTCTGCGCCGGAGGGACTGCTCGACACATACGGGACCGAGCGGCGGCCGGTGGGTGAGCGGGTCACCATGCACACCCAGGCCCAGACGGTGCTGACCGGCCCGGGCGGGGAGATCACCGCCCTTCGGCAGCTCTTCGGCGAGATGCTCGACAACGCGCAGAGCCGGCGGCACATCGCCGCGCTCATCGCGGGCGCGGACATCGTCTACGACATGGGGACGGCGACCGGGCCGCACGTCGGCCGGTGGGCGCCCGACGTGCCGGGCCTGTCGGAGCTCACGCGGACCGGGCGTCCGCTGCTGCTCGACCCCACCGGTGAACTGGACGCCGGCCCCTGGGCGGACCAAGTGGACCTGATCGCCGCCCCGGGACTCGACACGGCGCTGCTGCTGCGGCCGGACTGCTACGTCGCGTGGGAGGGCACCGCCCCGAACGGCCTCGACGAGGCGCTCACCCTCTGGTTCGGCAAGCCGTGACCGCGTTCCTTGGTGAGGCACTGCAACTCGCATGCGATGGCCGTGCGGCGAGTGCACTTCTCGGTGCCGCCTCACTCATGGCCTGCGCAAGCGTGCCGCGGCGAGCGTAGAATCGCCGCGTCGGAGGAGGCCTTCGCCATGGACGTCGAAGCCACGACAATCATCGAGCGCTCAGTTGCGATCGTCTGGGATTTCTATGCGGTGCACCAGGTGCAGAATCATCCCCGCTGGGATCCGGACATGTCGCTCGAGCAGGTGACGAGCGGTCCGATCGGGGTCGGCACTGTCATTAGAAGGCGAACCACACGCTTCGGCACTCCGATCGAGGGCACCATGGAGATCGTGGAATTCGATCCTCTGCGCGCGATGGGCGCGAAGATCCGCGATGGGCAGACCGAGATGAGCGGCCGCGCCACCTTCACCGTCGAGGATCGGAATCGCACTCGGCTGACGATGCACGTTGAGCTCCCCGGCGCGGACCAGTCAATGGCGGAGAAGCTCGCCCCGCTCGTGCAGCGGAGTGCGGACACGATCAGGCGCCTCATAGAGTCCGAGCCCGATGGCTGATGGCGCCGCTCGTAGGCTCGCTGCCGTTGGAGACGCCGTCCGGATGCGGCTCCACCAGGTTGGGTGTTCCCGCGTTCACGGATCCGATTCCTCGGACCGTGCGGGCACGGGCAGGCTCCCCAGTCCGCCATAGGTCCCGACGGAGTAGTCCGTGGGCATCACCCGGGTGCGCCACGAGAGCGGTTCCTTGGCGTCAGCGCTGCTCAAGCGTCCCGCACCCAGGGGCGTGGTCGAGGGCAGAGGGGGAAGCTCCGGCCGTCCGGCCGCGACCCATCGCTGGTACTCGGCGTACGCACCGTCGTCCGTGTACTGACCGGGTTGGTCACCACGACGCACGTTGCCGGCCCGTCGCCAGATCTGCAGGTTCAGCAGCATCCGTCGCCTAACGGTCCGCCCGGCTCGCCCGGAGTGCGACGACCGAGGCGACGATGAACGCCGCGATCAGCGCGCCGACGAATCCGATGGGTTCAGTGCCGCGGTACGGGTCCGCCCAGCTCGCGACCTCCGATCGCTTCGCGAACTCCACGGAGAGCGCCGCTGCGAGGATCAGCCGCGCAACGGCGTATCCGAGCAGGCCCGCAGCCCCGATCGCTGCAAGGGCGACCACCCTCATCCACACCTCACGCACAGTAACTCCCTCCTTCGCCTGCACGACATCCCGTGCTCCACCAAAGAGACGCGGGGATGACGCGATCATGACGCGGGGGCGGGAGTGAGTTCGCGCCGGCTCGGATCGGTTCCACAGGAGGTCGAAAGTCCCCGCCGCACCTGACTCCGGGGTGGTTCACTGAAGCGTTCGGCGGACGCCGCCGAGTTCATGCGCGAGGAAGGTGCCGCTGATGATGTGGGACTACGGCTTCGGCGCCTGGTGGATGTGGATCCCAGGCCTGCTGTTCACGCTGTTGATCGTCGGTGGGGTCATCGTCCTGATCGTGTTGCTCGTACGCTCGACCGGAGCCTCAGCCCGCCCGGGCACCAGCACGACCGCACCGGGCCAGCCGCATGAGGACTCGGCTCGGCGCATCCTCGAGGAACGACTCGCGCGGGGCGAGATCACGGCCGACGAGTTCCGCGAGCTCATCACGACCCTGAACGACACCCGTCAGCAGTAGCCAAGACCGGTGCATTCGCTCACCGGTCGTGAGCGAGTCTCCGAGCTGGCGCCTGACTTCGAGCGCGTCCGGGGTTGCAGTACCGTCGGACCCGCCGAGACAGGGCCGCTCGCGCACTTGACCGCGATACCCCGTAGGGGTAACCTGTGGATACCCCCAGGTGGTATGGCGCCGGCGCGAGGAGGATCCGATGGACAACCCGACGACGACGCACGGCTACGTCGACCGCAAGGATGACCTGATCAAGCGGCTGCGCCGCGCCGAGGGCCAGGTCCGCGGCATCCAGCGCATGGTCGAGGAGGACGACTACTGCATCGACATCCTCACGCAGGTCTCGGCAACGACGAAGGCGCTGGAGTCCGTTGCGCTGCTGCTGCTCGAGGACCACCTCGGCCACTGCGTCGCGGAGGCGACACGAGAAGGCGGTCCGGTCGCCGACCAGAAGATTCAAGAGGCGTCAGCGGCCATCGCTCGACTCGTCCGTTCCTGAACCGCAACGTCGACACAGGCAACCGCCGACACGTCGAATAAAGAGGAGTAGGTATGTCCACCATGCACACGATCAACGACCTCGGCCTCACCGACAGAAACGGGAGCGGCTGCGCCTGCGGTCACGACCACTCGCAGGCGACGGATGACGCGGCTCCCGCCTCGGAGAGCCTGGTCACGACCGACCTCGCCGTGTCGGGTATGACCTGCGGGCACTGCGTCTCGAGCGTCACCGAGGAGCTCTCGGCGCTCGACGGCGTCGAGTCGGTGAGCGTGCAGCTGAACGCCGGTGGCGTCTCCTCGGTGACGGTTGCAAGTGCGGTCCCGCTCGACACGGATGCGGTTCGGGCCACGATCGACGAGGCCGGATACGCCCTCGTGGAGCTGTGACGATGGCCGCAGAGGTCGAGCTCGATATCGGTGGCATGACCTGCGCCTCGTGCGCGGTGCGCGTGGAGCGCAAGTTGAACAAGCTCGAGGGCGTCGAGGCCACCGTGAATTACGCGACGGAGAAGGCGCGGGTGCTCGCGACGGATGGCGTCAGCGCCGAGGAACTCATCGCCGTGGTCGAGTCGGCCGGATACTCCGCTGCGGTTCCGCCGCCGCCGCTGGCGGAGGCCGCGGAGGGGCTCTCGTCGACTCCGGATGAGCTCGCGGCCCTGCGGACCCGGTTCATCATCTCGGCGGTGCTCACCGTCCCGGTCGTGCTCCTGTCGATGATTCCTGCGCTGCAGTTCACGAACTGGCAGTGGCTCGCCCTCGCCCTCGCCGCGCCTGTCGTGGTGTGGGGCGGATGGCCGTTCCACCGCGCGGCGTGGGTGAACGCCCGCCACGGCGCCGCAACCATGGACACGCTGGTCAGCGTGGGCGTCCTCGCCGCATTCGCATGGTCCCTGTATGCCCTCTTCTTCGGCACCGCCGGCGAGCCGGGCATGCAGATGACGTTCAGCTTCTTCGCCGACCCGGAAGCCGGCGCGAGCGAGATCTACCTGGAGGTCGCCTCCGCGGTCACGGTGTTCATCCTCGGCGGCCGCTACATCGAGGCCCGCACGAAGCGGGAGTCTGGAGCCGCACTGCGGGCCCTGCTCGAGCTCGGCGCCAAGGATGCGAGTGTCCTCCGTGACGGTGTCGAGGTCCGTGTTCCGGTCGCGCAGTTGACGCCGGGCGACGTGTTCGTCGTCCGTCCCGGCGAGAAGATCGCCACCGACGGACTCGTCATCGATGGAGCATCCGCCGTGGACATGAGCATGATCACGGGTGAGTCCGTGCCCGTGGAGATCACTGCCGGATCCCGCGTGATCGGCTCGACCGTCAACGCCGGTGGGCGCCTCGTCGTCGAGGTGACCCGGGTGGGCGCCGACACCGAGCTCGCCCGGCTCGGCCGCCTCGTCGAAGACGCCCAGAACGGCAAGGCCGAAGTACAGCGCCTCGCCGACCGCGTGTCGGCCGTCTTCGTTCCGGTCGTCATCGTGCTCGCGATCCTGACCCTCATCGGATGGCTCATCGTCAACGGTTCGGTCGAGGCGGCGTTCACCGCCGCCGTGGCGACCCTCATCATCGCCTGCCCCTGCGCTCTCGGCCTCGCGACCCCGACGGCACTGCTCGTCGGCACCGGCCGCGGTTCCCAGCTCGGCATCATCATCCGCGGTCCGCAGATCCTCGAGTCGACCCGCCGGATCGACACGATCGTGCTCGACAAGACCGGCACGGTCACGAGTGGCCGGATGGAACTGCTCGACGTCCTGACCGCCACGGGGGAGGACCCCGATGAGATGCTCGCGCTCGCCGCTGCCGCCGAGGACGGCTCGGAGCATCCGATCGGCCGTGCCATCGTGACGGCCGCGCGCGATCGTGGAATCGAGCCGTTCGCGGTCGAGAGCTTCGCATCCAGCCACGGACTCGGCGTGACGGCCACGGCCCATGGCCGATTGGTCACTGTGGGCCGGCAGGCGTGGATCGAGCGGGAATGGGCCGTCGCGGTTCCCGCGTCGCTCACCGAAGGCATCGCAGCCGCCGAGGACGCCGGGCGGACCGTCATCGTGCTGGCGGCGGACGGCGCGGTTCGCGCGGCGTTCGTGGTCGGCGACGCCATCAAGCCCACGAGCGGCGAGGCGGTCGCTCGATTCCGACGGCTGGGACTCACTCCGGTGCTCCTCACCGGTGACAACGACGGTGCCGCTCGCGCGGTGGCATCCGCCGTCGGCATCGACACGATCCACGCGGGGGTGACCCCCGCCGGGAAGCTGGAGATCATCCGTGGACTGCAGGCCGGCGGTCGGACCGTGGCCATGGTCGGCGACGGAGTCAACGATGCCGCGGCGCTCGCCGCAGCCGATCTGGGCATCGCCATGGGCGCGGGCACGGATGCCGCCATCGCGGCGAGCGACCTCACCGTGATGAGTGGGGACCTGCTCGTCGTCGGCGACGCGATCGAACTCTCCCGACGCACCCTTCGCACGATCAGGGGCAACCTGTTCTGGGCCTTCGCCTACAACACGGCCGTGATCCCGATCGCAATGCTCGGCCTGCTGAATCCGATCCTCGCCGGCGCCGCCATGGCGTTCTCCTCGGTGTTCGTCGTGACCAACAGCCTGCGACTCCGCAGGTTCCGCGCAGCCGAGACCCGATCGACGGTGGACGCGGATGCGCCCCGCTCGACCGGCGAGAGGGGCCAACGTGAAGCGCTCGCGTCAGGCGCGCGCACCCGCGGGAGGCGTTGAGCGTCGGGTTGGAACCGGCTGGAACCAAGGTCACCGCCGGACGTGGGGGTCGGTGGGAGGCTCCTGGGAGATCAGGGAAGGGGTTGTTCGGGATGACGCTGGACAGCGAACCCGCCGCCGTGGTCGCGGGCGGCCTGGTGCTCGAGGCGAGCGGGGTCTCCAAGACCTACCGACAGGGCATCTGGCCGTTCCGCAAGCGCAACCCTGTGCTCGACCAGGCTGGCTTGACCCTCCATCGCGGAGAGATCGTCGGGCTCGTCGGAGAGAATGGCTCGGGTAAGTCGACGTTCATGCAGATCCTCGTCGGATCCCTGCCTGCTGACTCCGGCGAGGTCGACGTCCACGGATCGTTGGGGTACTGTCCCCAGCAGCCCGTGGTGTTCGATCGCCTGACCTGCAACGAGCACTTCGAGCTGTTCGGTGAGGCATACGAGCTGACGCGCGAGGAACGGCTCCGGGAGCAGGAGCGGCTGTACGAGGACCTCGATTTCAAGCGCTACGCGGATACACGAGTCGACCGACTCTCAGGTGGCACGCTCGCGAAGCTGAATCTCGCCCTCGCCATGCTTGCGGATCCGGCGGTGCTGCTCCTCGACGAACCGTATGCCGGCTTCGACTGGGACACGTACCTCCGGTTCTGGGATCTCGTTCAGCATCGCCGCGAGGCCGGGCGTTCAGTCCTCGTGATCAGCCACTTCATCGCCGACGAACACCGCTTCGACCGGATCGAGCCCCGACGGGAAGGCGACGGTGAAGTGATGGGTGCCGTCGCAGTCCTCACCCGACGCTTCCTCATCGAGTACGGCCGCAATCCGGTCAATCTGCTGGTGCTGGTGCTGATACCGGTCGTGTTCGTGTGGGTTGCAGCGGAGCCGATGGCGGACGCGGCCAAGCTCCTCGGCGGCACGGGAGCCGCGGTGGAGACCGCCACGACGGGTTGGGCGGCGGCGTTCCTCGCGGCGCTGGCGATGTACTTCCAGACCCGGCAGGCCCACTCGGCCGATCGACGCCTCGCGATCGCCGGCCTCCCGACATCGGTTCTGGTCGTCGCCCGCATGACGACCGGTCTGCTCGTCGCGGTGCTGGTCTCGGCTGCCGCCCTGGCGACGCTGTTTCTGCGGACCGATGTGGACGACCCGTTCCGGGTGGCGGCGGGCACCCTGATGTTCGCGGCGATCTATGTGGGAATCGGTGCCGCGGTCGGCGCCGCGGTCCGGGACCCGGTCAACGGCACCGTCGTGATCCTGCTGATCTGGATCTTGGACGTCTTCTTCGGCCCCGCACTCACGTCGCCCGACCGTGTGGAGATCACCAGGTGGATGCCCACCCATTTCGTGACGCTCTGGATGGTCGACCTTCCCTCCGGGCACGGAGGGGGGCTCGGCGACCTCGGTGTCGCGCTCGTGTGGGTGGGCGCGGCGTTGCTGGGAAGCAGCTTGCTGCTCGCTCGTGCGACCCGCGCCGGTCGGCGGTCGCCTCGGGATCACCCAGAGCCCGATGCTCCGCATCGAGCCCCCGGAACTCGCCGTGCTCCTCCCGGGATACGGGCCGTACCGGGTCCTGATGGACGCGGGGCTCAGCGACGGGTTCGATGAGGTCCGCGGCCTGCTCATCGGCTCCGCGTGGGCGGTGGGCCTTGCGCTCGTGGTCACTCTCGTCTTCGCCACACGAACCGGCCCTGCACGCAGACGGGCGCGGACTGCCAGGCATCTCCGGATGGCGGAGCGAGGCCCGGCGCCGTCCGTCCAGACGTGATGGGTTCGGCGTCGCACCTCGATGGTGCAACGCCTAACCCGGCGCCACGACGGGCGCGGGGGCGGTTCGCGCCGAGCCTGATCCTGTGCCCGCCTGGGGCCGCGGGAGGCGGAGGCGCTTGAGCAGGAGCGCGTTGACCGCGACGATCACGCTCGATCCCGACATGGAGATCGCTGCGATCTCCGGGCTCAGCATGAGTCCGAACGCCGAATAGAACACCCCGGCAGCGATCGGGAGTGCGACGGCGTTGTATCCGATCGCCCAGCCCAGGTTCTGGCGCATCTTGCGCACCGTGCCCTTGCCGATCCGCAGGGCGATCGGAACATCCAACGGGTCCGAACGCATCAGCACCACGTCGGCGGTCTCGATGGCGACATCCGTGCCGGCGCCGATGGCGATGCCGAGATCCGCCTTCGCCAGCGCGGGCGCGTCGTTCACGCCGTCTCCGACCATGGCGACCTTCTTGCCGGCCTGCTGCAACTCGGCGATCTTGGCGGACTTGTCCTCGGGCAGCACCTCCGCGATGATCGTGTCGATGCCGAGGTGCTGGCCGATTCTCCGGGCGGTCGGCTCGTTGTCACCCGTCAGCATGACCACTTCGACACCCATGTCGTGCAGCGAACTGATGGCAGCCGTCGCCGTGTCGCGAGGTGCGTCCGCCAGCGCGATGATTCCCGCGGCCACGCCGTCGACGGCGACGATGATCGCGGTGCGTCCCGTGCTCGCGAGCGCCCGCTGCTCCTCGGCGACGCTGCTGCTGTCGACCCCCTCGGCATCCATGAGTCGGGTGTTGCCGAGGAGCACTCGGTGCCCGTCCACAGTGGAGACCGCGCCTTGGCCGGTGATGTTGCGGAACGACCCGGCACTGACGCGACGGGCTCCCTGCTGGTCGGCGTACGCGACGACCGCTTTGGCAAGCGGATGCTCCGACTCGCGTTCGGCGGCCGCGGCCAACGCGAGGAGTTCGAGCCCGTCGTAGTCGATCGGGATGTAGTCGGTCACTTCGGGCTCGCCCTTGGTGAGGGTCCCGGTCTTGTCGAGCACGACCGTGTCGATGCCGGCCCCCGACTCGATAGCCGTCGCGTTCTTGAACAGCACGCCGCGCTTGGCACCCAAGCCAGTGCCGACCATGATCGCGGTCGGGGTCGCGAGCCCCAGCGCGTCGGGACAGGTGATCACCACCACGGTGATGGCGAACAGGAGTGCCGCCTGGAACGTGGCGCCGAGCAGGAGCCACACTACGAGCGTGAGAGTTCCGCCGATCAATGCGACGAGGACGAGCCAGAACGCCGCTCGGTCGGCCAGGCGCTGCCCGGGCGCTTTGGAGTTCTGCGCCTCTTGCACCAAGGCGACGATCTGCGCGAGCGCGGTGTCGGCGCCGACCTTGGTCGCGCGAACGCGAAGCGTCCCCGTGGTGTTCACGGTGGCGCCGACGACGTCGGATCCGGGTGCCTTGACGACCGGGAGGCTCTCCCCGGTCACCATCGACTCATCCACCTCGGAGTCGCCGTCTTCGACGACACCGTCGGTGGGAACCTTCGCCCCCGGCCGCACCAGCATGAGGTCACTCGGAACGACTTCCGACGTGGCGACCTCGACCGGTTCTCCGTCGCGGATCACGACCGCGCGCGGCGGGGCGAGCTCCAATAGTGTGCGGATCGCATCGTTCGCACCGCCCCGGGCGCGCATCTCGACCCAGTGCCCGAGGAGCACGAACGCCGCGAGCACCGTGGCGGCCTCGTAGAAGACCTCACCACCGCCGGTGAGCGTGATCGCGAGGCTGTAGAGCCATCCCGCTCCGACACCGACCGCGACGAGCACCATCATGTCCAGCGTGCGGGCTCGGAGCGCACGGTAGGCGCCGTCGAAGAAGATCCACGCGGAATAGAAGATCACGGGCAGCGACAGGATCAGCGAGAACACGTCGTCGCGAAGTCCGAACGGCGCCGGCGCCGTGAACCCGAGGACTTCTCGTCCGATCGGCGACCACAGCACGATCGGCACGGAGAGTATCGCCGCGACGAGGAACCGGTTCCGCATGTCGCGGATCATGTCGTCCATGCTCGCGCCGACGTGGTGCCCGCCGTGGCCCATCACCTCCTGCGGTGTCCGAGGCGGCGCCGCTTCACCGTGTGCCAGGTGGGGGGCGCTCTCGGCAGGTGACATCACGTGTCCGGATGCCGCGTCGTGCGCCGTGTGCGTTGCATCCACCGTGTGCGCGGTGTGCCCGGCCGGGGCTGCATCGGTCGCGGTATCGGATGGGCGGGGCGCCGGTTCATCCATCGGGTCGCAGATGTGGCCGGGCACCGACTGCCCGCTGCAGTGGAACCCGCAATCCTCCACCCACCTCCGCAGCTCGTGGACGCTCGTGGATTGCGGGTCGTAGCGCACGTTCGCCGTCTGCGACACCGGGTTCGCCTCGACGTCGATGACCCCCGGTCTGCGGCGGAGGGTGGTTTCGGCGACGGACTTCGAGGAGGCCCACTGGACTCCCGAGATCTCCAACACCACGGTTTGGGTTCCACTCATCGCTACAACATCCCTTCGTCTCTCGCCGACCACGCGCCGGCGTTCGTATGCGTGCTTCTGGTGCCTGGATGTGCGCCGAGTGGTGACAGTGATCGGGTGCGGTACCCATCTTCCGTGCGTTGAACTCGCGAGACCAGAGCATCAGGCGGGCCGGCGGGCACCGACAGACGGTCGGGCGCGGACGGGGGCCTCCGAAGGGGCGACGGTGTATGGCCCCCATCCGCTCGGCACGCGTTCGATCCCGCGTGCCCGCTGGCCGACCCGTCAGCTGGCCAGAAGCTCCTGCATCAGGGCGATCTCAGCGGTCTGGTCTTCGACGATGTTCTCCGCGAGAGCGATCGCGTCGGGGTTCTGACCGTCGGTGATCTGCTCCTCGGCCATGTCGATCGCACCTTGGTGGTGCTCGATCATCTGCTCGAGGAACAGGCGACCCGCGTCCGCTGCGGAAGAGGCCTGAAGCTCGGCCATGTCGTCGCCTGACATCATCATGCCGCTGTGATCCATGCCCTCCATGCCGGAGAAGGGGTGCCCCCAGTCGTCGAGCCACCCGCTCATCATGTCGATCTCGGGTTGCTGGGCGTCCTTGATGTCCTGTGCGAGCGCGACGACCTCCGGGTCGACGCCATCCTTCTCGAGCACCATGTCCGACATCTCGATGGCCTGCTGGTGGTGCATGATCATGTTCATCGCGAACGCCACGTCAGCGTCGTTGAACTCGGCCGAGCTCTCGGCGTCATCCGGGGAAGAGGGAGAGCCGCTGCTCATCCCGGGCATATCGCCCGTCGTGTCGTCGTCCTGGGTGCCGGCGCAACCGGCGAGCAGCAGGGCAGTGATCAGGCCGATTGCGGGCAGTGCGGTGGTACGCAAATTCATGGGTGGTTCTCTTCCAGTCAGTCGTTACGGGTCACGCACCGCAAGGGTGAGCGAAGGATGCGAGCGCGCCTGGCGGCGCACACGGATCACGTACGACTGATCGAGAGAGCCAGGAGAGAAGGTGGGGAGGGATCAGCAGGGGAGCGGGTGGTGACCGAGAGGTAGCGGACAGGCCGAAGGAGCCACCCGATACGGAACCAGCCAGTGCCGATCGCGAGCGCGAACGCCGCGACGAGGAGCGCGAGTACGCAGGCAACCGCGCTCACCTGGTGCTCGCGCTCGCAATCGGGACCGCAGACTGCGGCTGCCTCGTGGTGGTCGGTCCCTGCCGTCATGGCGCCCGCGCCAGCGGGCTGGGTGAGGGCCACCGCGTGATGGCCGGCCGAAGTGCTTTCGTCTCCCCCACCGGAGAGCACGTGCATGGCGAGCAACCCGGCAAGGATCGCCGGGACCGCGGTGAGCGCAAGAAGGAGTCGCAGCCACGCAACATTGCGTCGTGCACGCAGTACGAAGATCATCGCGCTCCCTCCTCAGATCACGGTAGCGGATGACCCCTGCGTCTTGGGCGTGCTTGTCATCACGACGTCATCGGCTCTCCGAGGTGCCGTGTGCTCTCGAACTACGCCGCGTCCGACCGCGCCGGCGGACCCGCTCGCGTGGACTCGGAGTCCCCCGCCTCGAGTATCCGGGCGCGCTCGAGCTTCCGTTCCACGGCGATGCGCCTGATTCCGCGGAGGAAAAGCGCAAACGTGGCCAGGCCGCCCACCACGTACGCCCAGTTGGTCAGACCGCGGCCGACTCCTTCCGCGAACGCCAACGGGCGCCATCCTTCGGTGAGATACACGATCAGGACCACGCCCCACAAGACGAAGGCGAGGAATGCGAAGGCGAGCACCGACGCCCGCATCGGATGGAGCACGAGCGCGGCGAGCTCAGCGGATTGGCGCTTGATCCCCGCCTCCAAGGCGGGTCTCGCGCCTCCATCGCGTGGAAGTGACTTCACGATGGCCAGATCGTCGGAGATCGCCTTGCGAAGCTGCGAGGCGCGGCTCGAACGAACGGCGCCACCCACCACCGTGGCAATCGCACTCACGATGGCGACGAAGACCGCCACCCACTCGTTCGTCGTCACGGGCCCACCACCTCGCTCCGGATAGGTGCGAGTCTCCCAGAGACCCGCGCGGATCTCCAGACGGCTCCGCTACGGCCGGGCCACGCCGTGTGGGTCGCCTTCAGGCCGACTCTCCGCCGCGATCAGGCCGGACCGGATCGGCGAGTCGCCGTCGCGGACGGGACATCGTGGCAGGCACCGCCTCCTCCGCCGCCGGATGCTCGGCCGAGTGGGCCGCGTACCAGCGGTGGTAGACGGCGACCAGCGGAACCGACGTGAGGCCATGGAGGATGACGCTGAGCGCGACGGTGACGATCACGGTCGTGAGCACGACCTCGCTGTCGGGCACGCCGCGTTCGAGCGCGAGCAGCGCGAACACGAGGGAGGCGAGCCCGCGCGGGCCGAACCATCCGATGAACGCCACCGTCGGACGCTTCACGCCCTGGCCGGCGAAGGCGATCGCGACTGGAATCATGCGCACCAGCGTCAGGCTCAGCGCGGCATAGACGAGCACCTGCCAGGTGATGTAGGGCATGACCAGCGTGAGCGCCAACGCGGCGAAGCCGATCCACGTCACCGCCGCGAGGAAGCCTCCCGCCTCCTCGGTGAGCAGGGTCACGATCGACCCGCGTGCGCCCGAGAATCGCCCGAACGCGATGCCGCCGACGAAGGCGGCGATGAAGCCACTCCCCCCGAGCGCGAGCGCGATCGTGTAGGCCACCAGCGCCACCGCCAGCGGCACGACCTGTCGCCATTCGTGGCCGATCCACCCGCGGTGATCTGCGACGCGGAACAGCAGTCCGCCCAGGATGCCCGCGACGAGTCCGCCGGTGAGCCCCCAGCCGATCTGGACGGTCATGTTGCCGACGACGGCCCAAGCGGGGAGGGTCTCGAGCTCGGCGTTGGCGATCTCCAGTGCGACGAGGAAGAAGGGCACGGCTAGTCCGTCGTTGAGCCCGCTCTCCACGTCGAGCGCCTGCCGCACGCGGGCCGGCACGGCGGTGTCGGTGACGACCTTCTGGCCGAGCGCCGCATCCGTCGACGCCAGCATCGTGGCGAGCAGGGCCACGGATGCAAGCGCCATGCCGGGGAAGACGAGTGCCCCGGCCCCGACCCCGGCGAGCATCGTGAGCGGCAACCCGATCAGCAGCAGGCGGCTCGGCCACCCGAGCTCGCGACGGAGCGAGCGGAGATCCAGTCGAGTGGCGTCGCTGAACAGGAGCAGGACGAGCGCGACCTCGGCGATCCGCTCGACCACGGCGGACTCCACGGAGATGTCGAGCCAGCCGAGCGCCGACGTGCCGACCACGAAGCCCGCGGCGGTGAGGAACAGGGCCGAGGTGATCCCGCGGTGGTCGAGCGGCCGGGAGAACACGCTCCAGATGATGATGATCGCCAGAACCGTCGTCGCCGCCACCATGCGGACCCTGCTCTCGATCGTGCGCTTTCCCGCCATAGGCGGCCCACGGCAATCGTACGAATGCGACGAAGCGGGGTGAGGGCCTTCCGGCCCCCTCCGAGTGAGCCTCGTGTCTGCTGCCCGCTCCTCACAGGCGGATCGTCACCCGCCTCCGGTGCATCCACCACGCGATCACCGAAAGCGACCCGAGGATCACGGCCAGCTGGAGGGCGGCGAGCCCGGCCGGAGCCCCGGCGTACCACCACGGGACATCGGGGAGCGTGACGAGTCCGAGGATCACGAGGTGCAGCAGGTAGAGCGCGAGGGGGTTCTCGCCCCACCAGCAGAAGAATCCCGCGCGGTTCGCGATGACGTGAGCGACGAGATCGAAGGCCAGGAAGACAATGGCGCTGATCGCCAGGGAGATCAGGATATAGCTGAGCGAGACACGATTCTTGCTCACCGGCACGAGTACGGCGGCGATCACCGCCGCGGCCACGAGCGCGGCGCAACAGACCGCGTACTGCCGGAGTCCCGTGCGCCACACGTCGGCCACCGCTGTGGAGAGCACGAGGAGCGCAGCCCAGGAGACGGCGCCGAAGAGCCCGCCATGGGAGGAGTCGAGCACCACGGCGAGCATCGACGAGTCGAGCAGCGCCTGGTAGGCGACGAGGATCAGCAACCCGATGACGAAGCGCGCCCAGCTGGGAAGGCGGATGAACGGCAGGCACAAGAGACCCGCCACGCCGATCGCCTGCAGCACGCCCCAGTCGGTCGGCGCACCGGCCACGGTCGTCGCCCCGGCCGCGATGACGGCGCCGATCCCGATCAGGGCGAGATACCGCAGCATGAAGTGCCCGTAGGCGCGGACGGCGCCCCCCGGCATCCGCCCCGCGAAGGAAGGCCCGTAATTCAAGCCGACGACGAAGACGAACGCCGGGGCGACCGCGTCGGCAACGGTGAATCCGATGTCGGGCGCGTGCTTGAGGAACGCGGGTACGACGTGCACGCCGATCAGGTAGTCGCCACCCACCATCAGGATGACGAGCAGGCCCCGGAACCGGTCGATCGCGAGATTCCGGGCCGGTTCCAGAGGCCGATCGCCTTGGGGTCCCTCATTCGCGTCGACCGGCTCGCCTCGCGCCGCGGGCCGCATATGGCCAACGGTACTCGCAGGCGTGCGCCACCCGATGCGCCGCGGCGCGGCGCATGTTCCTCAGGCCGAGACGCGGTCACGGCACCTTCCGGCTTCGGGCGGTCAGGATGAAGGCCAGGAGCAGGCCGGGGCCCGCGAGCGCGACGATCACGGTCGATTCCGCGAACGTCGGCCACTCGATGTAGGGGTTGCCGAACGCGTGGAACACCGAAAGACGGTTCACCCACTCCGGCCAGTCGAGCATCGGAACCGTTGCACGATGGACGCCCCGATCGTCATGGTGGCGATGGATGCCGCGGCGATGACGGCTGTGCCGAGCACGGTGATCGAGATGCGCGTCAGGAGCACTCGTGCCCATGAGACTGGGGCCGTGAGGAGCATCCCGACCCGGCCGGCGGTGAAGTCTGCCGTCCACTTCGTCGCCTGGGAGACCACGTAACCGGCGATCAGCGGGATCATGAGCGAGGCCGAGAGCGCGACGTCGCGCCGTATGCGGAGGCGATGTCGCGTCGTTCGAAGGACCAGGCCGACGCGGCGATCGCCGCGACGCCGATCACGACCATGCCCGCCATTGACAGCCAGTGAGCCTCCACCCCGGGAACCATGGCCCTCGACAGGTTCGTGTACGTGAACGGCGAAGGTACTGCACGAAGGCGAACGGTCCCAGCTCCTCGGCCGAGTTGCCGAGCACGTAGAGGCCGATGAGGATTGCCGACCCGGCCCCCCATGCCGCTCTCGCGTTCTTTCGTGAGATCGCGTCTGCCGTGGGCCATGGACGCGATGACGTCGTTTGGTCCCCGACGAACTCAGGTCGTGCGCGCTCCGAGTGGCTTGCTCATCTTCAGAGTGATCGTCTCGAAGCCAAGCGATTCGTACAGACGGCGGGCACCGGTGTTGAACGCGAACACGCTGAGCCCCATGGTGTGCGCGCCGTTCGCCAGCGCGAACTCCTCGCCGAGCAGCATGGCCGCGCGCCCGAGCCCTCGACCCCGACAGTCCTCATCGATGACGATGTCCCACACCCACCACGCACCAGGGTCATCTGCGCCAGACGGTCCAATCCACAGGTACCCGGCGGCGCGTCCGTCCTCCAAGACGTCGAAGACGGCATGCCCGATGGCTGGCTGCCCGTCCGGAAATGATTGGGCCATGCTCTCGGCTGCTGCCCTGTGCGCGTCCGCTTCGGGGCGACCTATCGCGATGAGGTCTCGCGCATACTCGTCAGCACTCCGCCGCAACCAATCCGGCATCCGAGATTCAGGCATTGGACTCAGCGTTACGGACATCCGGCCACACTAGCGCTCTGCGTTCACGTCTCCTTCCGCCAGCTGAACGCGACAGCGAATGGAAACGGACCCCCGCCGAATGGCGGGGGTCCGATTCACGAGGAGCTTTCGTGGGGGGACGATCGCTCCTCCCATGCGGAGCGTACGTGGGGGGACGTTCGCTCCGCCGTCTGTGGGGTGTCAGCGGTCGTTCGCCCCTTCACCCGCATCGCCGCCGGCCTGCTCGGGGACACCGGTGGTCGCCTCATCGGCGTGCTCGGCGCCGGTCTGGCCCGCGTCCGAGGCGTGCTCAGCGCCGGTCTGGCCCGCGTCCGAGGCGTGCTCGGCGCCGGTCTGGCTCGCATCCTCGGCGGTCTCGAGGCCGGCCTGGCGCTTCTCCTCGGCGTTCTCGAGCGCGGCCTGGCGCTTCGCCTCGGCCTTCTGACGCGCCTCCGCGACGGTCTTCTGGCCGAACTCACTGTTCTCGATACCCGTTTCGCTCACGTGCTCGCCACCGGGGTGCCCGGTGACCTGGTTGAAGACCTCCTGCGCCGGGGCGGGCAGCGCGTCGACGGCGCCCGCCGCTCCTGCGCCGGCGACGCCCACGGCCGCAGCAGCGCCCGCGCCGATTGCGATCTTCGCTGCGAGTCCGAGACCTGCGAATGCACCAAGTGCCACTTTTCGTCTTCCTTTTCTCGGCGTCGACGCCCCGATGGGGAGCGCGACGACCGCGGTCGAAACGTTCTGTCGGTCGGTCGAGAGCCTCGCCGCACGTTCGAGGTCGAGGCGAAGCGCCAGCTCGGCCGACGGCTGGGGGGCGCTTCGAACGAGACGCGCCGGAACTCCGCGACGGCTTCCGCCACCGCGGCGAGCTCGGGAGAGCCCTCGGGGGCACGCCCTCGCAGCACGGCCTCAGCCGCGTCATCCGAAATCCGGTGCTCGTTCATCTCACTCCCTGCTATCGCCGGAGGCCTCTGCAGGGGTACGCCCTGCGGGGAATTTCTTTCGAAGCGAACCGAGGGCGCGCCGCTGCAGCGCTTTCACCGCGCCGGGGCGCTTGCCGACGATCTCGGCGACCTGCTCGATCGTGAGGTCGCCGATGATGCGCAGCACCATGACGTCGCGCTGGTCAGGCGGGAGGCCGTCGAGCACCGCCCGCGCCGAGGCATCCGCGAGTTTGCCGATCGCCTCGTGCTCCGCACTCGCGCTGCGTCGGGGGTCGGCTGCGTCGTCCCATTCCACGTGGATGCCGCGGGTAGACCGCCGACGCAGCTCGTCGACGAGGCGCCGGTAGGCGATCGTGAAGACGAACGCGCGGAACTCCGCCTCGCTCCCGCTGAAGCGGTCGAGCGTGTCGAAGACGGCGAGGAACACCTCGCTCGTCAGGTCCTCGGGTTCGTGGGAGCCGCGCGCCCTGAGGAACCCCATGACGGCGGGGGCGTAGTCGATCCAGAGGTTGGTGCACGCCCATGACGCACCCGACTGCGCTGCGAGCAGCACGCCCGGGAAGGCCTCGCCGCCCGTCGCTCGACCGTCGGCGCCGCGGGCCGATGCGCGAGCGCGGGACGTGGCACGGGACAGCGCGCCTTCGAAGTCGGTCATGACCGCAACAGTGTAGGCAATGCCGCCGCCGAGCGCACGGGATCACTCACAGGGGTCGCGAGGATGCCGCGGAGCGCGCCGCACCCTGACGACGATCACTCAGCCACCGGGCCGCCCTCAGCGTTGGAATAAGCGCGCGAAGAAGCCACTGCCGGGTTCCTTCGCGTGTCCCTCGCATCGCTGGCTACGAGGGATGCCCCGCATCACCTGGTCGACGTGCTGGCCGCAGCCGGCCCACGTGGTCTTGCCGCACTTGCGGCAGGTGACGGCACTGCACATGGAGGTACTCCTCGCTTCGGGGTGATCCCAAGTCGTCTCGGATGAGTCATGACGCGGATGGCGCCTCGGCCATCGTAGGATACCCCCGGGGTATTCGCCAAAATACCCCTCGGGTATAGCCGGTTCAGTCCACCCGGATGACGCCCATCATCCCGTTGTCCTCGTGGTCCAGGATGTGGCAGTGGTAGACGGTCCTGCCGAGGAGGCCCCCGAACGCGATGCGCACGACGGTCGTGCTGCGGGCGCGCACGGGCACGACGTCCCGCCAGTCGACGTCGGCGAGTGACGTTCCGCCGACCTCGACGAGCTGCATCGGCCAGACGTGCAGGTGGAACGGATGATCCATCGGGCTCGTGTTGACGATCGTCCACTCTTCGATGGCCCCGTGGGAGACCTCGGTGTCGACGCGCTCGTGATCGAACTCCCGTCCGTCGATCGTGAAGCTCATCCCGCCCATTCCCATGGCTCCCATCGCTCCCATGGCGAGCGTGACGGTGCGCTGCCCGGTGATCTGCTCGAGCCGGAGGTCCCGCGTCGTGGGCTGCGGGACCACGAGGGGCGGTGCGGTGCTCGGCGTGCCCGCCACGGTCAGGGTGAGCAGGTCCGCGCCCGTCGTCGTGCTCGACGGGCTGCCCATCATGCCCATGCCGCCGCGATCGAAGGGAAGCGTCTGCAGCACGCTGGTCCCTTCCACCGCGGTGACCATGACGTCGGCGCGATTCCCGGGCGTGAGCATGATCTCCTCCACGTCTTGCGGCTCGGCGTACCGGCCGGCGTCGACGCCGAGCAGCTGCATCCGCTGCCCGTCGAGGCGCAGCCGCAGAAAACGCGAACTGCAGGCGTTGACGATGCGCCACCGCTCCCGCTCCCCCGGCTTCGCCAGGAGCGTCGCGCCGACCTGGCCGTTGACCATCACGATGTCGCCCTCGCGCCCGAGCATCCGCTCGAACTGGGATGCGACATGCACGCCGCCGCCGTCGAAGGCGATATCGGAGATCATGAGCAATCGCTCACGCGTCGCCTCGACGGGTTCCTCGTCCTCGACGATGATCGCGCCGTACAGCCCGCGGAACAGCTGCTCGGCGGCGTTGCCGTGACGGTGCGGGTGGTACCAGAACACACCCGGCGAATGGTCGGCGCCGAGCTGGTACTCGTAGTCGAACGTGTCGCCAGGCTCGATCAGGAGGAAGGGGTTGTCGCTGCTGCCCTCAGGTGAGACCACGAGCCCGTGCATGTGGAGGTTGGTCGCAGCATCCAGCTCGCTGCGGAATCCGAGGGCGATCCTGTCGCCCGGCCGCACCCGAAGGGTCGGCCCCGGCAGCGTGCCGTTATAGGTGAGCGCTCGCACCGGCGTGCCCGCGACGACGACGTCGGTCAGCGCGGCGGTGAGCGTCAGGCCGAGCCGCCCTCCCGAGCTTGTGAGCACCTCGGGCTCGAGCAGGGTGCCGGTCTCCTCCCCGGGCGGCGATCGGGTCGAAGTCGGGCTCGGAGTGGCCGCCGTCCGCGGGTCGGGCTCGCCCGACTGCGTCCGGCTCCACACGAACAGGCCACCGCCGACGAGTGCCGCCGCACCGACCCCGCCGAGGACCAGGACGGTCCGCCGGGTCACAGGCTCCACGGATGCCCCGTCAGCCGCCGACGAGCGTCCTGAACAACTCGTACACCATGAACGCCGGCCAGAAGAGGCCCTGGAAGAACGCCCAGATGAACAGCCAGAACTCATCGGCTCGCTGGAAGAAGAACACCCAGGCACCGATGATGCCGAGCCCGTAGATCGCACCGCCGCCGGCGAAACAGCCGGAGTTCGAGTAGTACCTGTCAGCCATGTCCGCACCTCCGTGGGGCAGGCTATGTTCGCGCGGGGCCGGCGACCGGGACCTTCGCCTCTCCGCGGGCCCGCGGGTCCAATGGCCCATCGGCGCGGCCGTGTGATGTCGAGACTGGCCTCGAGCCCCGGCCGCGAGGGGCCGGCGACTCGCGCTCGACGATCACGCAGGGAGAAGCCCATGACTCGAACGTATGTCGTCACCGGAGCCGCGAGCGGGATCGGCAAGGCGACGTCGGAGCTGCTCGTCGAGCGCGGCAATCGCGTGATCGGCGTCGACCTGCACGACGCCGACGTGACCGTCGACCTCGCGACCGAGCAGGGCCGCACCGACCTCGTTGGCGAGGTCGCGGCGGCCAGCGGCGGCACGATCGACGCGATCATCGCGAACGCGGGACTCGCCACGCCGAACGCCGCGACGGTGGCGGTGAACTACTTCGGGACGCTCGCGACGCTGACCGGCCTTCGGCCACTCCTCGCCGGATCGGCCGCACCCCGTGCGGTCGCGACGTTGTCGATGGCGTCGCTCTTTCCGCCCGACGAACCCCTGCTCGCTGTGCTGCAGGCGGGCGACGAATCCGCCGCGATGGCGCGGGCACGTGAACTCGAGGCCGCCGGCCCCGAAGCCGCGAACCAGATCTACGGAACCACGAAGCGCGCGCTCGCGCTGTGGATCCGGCGGAACGCCCCGACACCCGATTGGGCCGGCGCCGGCATCCCGCTCAACGCGATCGCTCCCGGGGTCGTCGTCACGCCGATGACCGCGGCCTACATCGACACCCCGGAAGCGCGAGCGTCGTTGCTCGAGATGGTGCCGATGCCGCTGAACGGCATCTTCGAGCCCCGCGACGCGGCGTACCTGCTCGCCTGGCTCACGAGCGAGGAGAACGCGCACCTCTGCGGACAGGTCGTCTTCATCGACGGAGGATCCGACGCCGTCATCCGCGGCGACTCGACGTGGTGACCTCGAGCGCAGGCGGCCGACCCGATGCTACTCGTCCCGCTCGTCGTCCGGCTCCTCCTCCCACTTGGTGCCCTCGATGTCGCCGCGCAACCGCCCCGTGACGTCGTCGACCGCGGCGCCCACGGTGGGCGCGAACCGGTCGGGCGTGAAGCGCTTCGTCAGTCCGTAGTCGCGCAGGACGTCCACGACTGGATCCTTCATCTCGGCGAGCACGAGGCGGATGTCGCGTGAGGCGAGCCAGTCGTCGAGCTCGACGAGCTCGTCGATCGCGGTCGTGTCGATGTCGGTGATCGGCTCGGCCGCCAGGATGACCGTCCGGATGCCTGGCCCCGCCGCCTTCACCCGCGAACGCACGAAGTCCTCGAAGATCCCGCCGTTCGCGAAGAAGAGCGGCGCGTCGAAGCGCACGATCACGAGGCCCGGGATCCGCTCGCCATCGGGGTAGCGCGACAGGTCGTGGTAGCCGCGGAGCCCCTTCACCCGCCCCAGCTCGGCGCGGTACGGCCGCCAGGCCTGGTTCACGAACGCGAGGAGCGACAAGCCGATCGCCACCGCGATGCCGGCGAGCACGCCGAACACGAGGACCCCGAGGAACGACGCGAGCGAGAGGAACGCGTCGACCCGGTCCATCCGAACGAGGCGCCTGAAACCGTGCACGTCGATGAGGCGCGCGGCCGCGGCGATGACGACGGCCGCGAGCGTCGCCGACGGCAGGAACCCGGTGAGCCCGGGGACGAGGAGCATGAACGCCAAGATCAGCACCGCGCCGACGACGCCGGTGAGCTGCGTGCGGGCACCCGCCTGCTCGGCGACGGGCGTGCGGGACGCCGACGCCGAGATGGGGAACCCGCCGAGGAACCCGGTGGCGACGTTCGCCGCGCCGATCGCCGCCATCTCCTGACTGCCGCTCACCGTCTCGCCCCGACGGGCGGCGAGCGTGCGTGAGAGGACCGCCGTGTCGGTGAAGGCGACGAGCGCGATGCCGGCCGCGGGCAGGGCCAGCGCCGCGACATCCGCCCACTCGAGCCCTCCGAGCGCCGGGGCCGGGAGCCCCTGCGGCAGCGCACCCACCACCGGCAGCACGTCGGCCAAGCCGAGGATCGCTGTGAGCGCCGTCGCGCCCACGACGGCGACGAGCACCCCCGGCACCGGTGACCTCAGCCACGTGAGCACGAGGATGACCGCGAGCGACACCACGCCGAACGCGACCGCGAGCGGCTGGACCTCGCCTGCGGCGATGCCCTCCACGATCGCGACCACGTCGCCGAACGGCGAGCCGGATTCGATCGAGAAGCCGAGCAGCTTGGGCACCTGCGAGATGATCACGATCAGCGCGACCGCGTTGAGATAGCCCACGCGGATCGGCTTCGAGAGCAGGTCGGTCACGAAACCGAGGCGCAGCACGCCGCCGAGCAGGAGGATCGCGCCCACCATGATCGCGAGGAGCCCAGCGAGCGCGATCGCACGCGCGTCGTCGCCGAGGGCGAGCGGCAGGATCGCCGCGGCGATGATCGGAGCGAGCGCCGAGTCGGGCCCGAGCACGAGGATGCGCGACGGGCCCAGGAGCGCGTATGCCAGCAGCGGCACGATCGTCGCGTACAGGCCCGACTGCGGCGGCAGGCCGGCGACCTGCGCATAGCCCATGCCCGCGGGGATGAGCAGGGCGGTGACGACGAGTCCCGCCCGCAGGTCGGGCAGGAGGTCGGCGCGCTGGTAGTGCAGCGCCGTCTCGACGCCCGCCGGCAGCCACCGCCGCATCCGCTTCGCCGTCATGTCGGTCCCCTTGTGGTCCATCATGGCGCAGTCGGATGCCGCAGGGCCCGCCCGTGGGCACGAGCGGGCCCTGCACCGCATCAGCGCGTCACGATGCCGGGCTGATGTTCCACAGCCACGGAACCGCGTTGTCGGTCTGGACCGCCACCTGCGTCTCGGCGTCGGTGGCGAAGCTCGACTGCACACGGAACCACGGAGCGAACCACGCCTGGTCGACGATGTACCGGTTGAGGTCCTTCACCGCCGCATCCGACTCCTCCGGGGTGCCGAAGTGGACCGTCTCGATCAGCTCGTCGACGCGCGGGTCCTCGAATCGCGTCGGGTTGAACGTCGCACCCGGTGCGAGGGAGAAGTTGATGAGGGCCCAGTCGGCGTCCTGCTGGAGTTGCATGAGCGTCACCGGGTACTTCGGCGCGAGGATGTCCGCGATGAAGTTGTTCCCCGCGTCGGTGTACCGCACGGTGATGCCGACATCCGCGAGCTGCTGCTGGATGAGGGCCATGACCGAGGAGGGGAAATATGCGGCCGTGGGCATGTCGAGGGTGAAGCCGTCGGGATACCCGGCCTCGGCCAGGAGTTCGCGCGCCTTGTCGGGGTCGTAGGGGTAGGCCGAGTCGAGCTCGGGGTCGAACGCCACCGAACGTTCGGGGAAGATCTGCCCCGTCTGGGTGCCGTGTCCGCCGCCCGCGGTCTGCAGCATGCCCTCCGCGTCGAACGCGTAGTTGATCGCCTGCCGCACCCGCACGTCGGCGATCGCCGCGTTCATCTGGCCGGCGCGGTCGAAGAGGAACAGGCCGTACCAGCTCTGCTCCCAGCTGGAGACCGTGAACCCGGCCGACTCGACCTGGTCGAGGGCGTCATTGTTGGCGAGGTTCGCCGCGTCGACCTCCCCCGCCTGGATCGCCGACAGCATGGCGGTGGCGTCCTGGTACACGTTCATCACGATCTCGTCGTAGTGCTGGAGCTCGGGCGCCCAATAGTCGGGATTCGCGGTGAAGCGATACGAGGATCCGGTGACGGTCGCCTCCGTGTCGAGGACGTACGGCCCCGACCCGACGGGGTCGGTCTGGATGTCGGGGTCGTCGAACGCCTCCGGGCTCTCCTGAGCGCCGAGGTTGAAGGCGAGGTAGCCCAGGAAGGCCGGGTCGGGCGCCGTGAGCGTGATCTGGAGGGTGTCGGCATCGACGGCGGCGGCGTCTGCGATCGACTGACCGTAGGCGGCGTTCGATGACGAGCCGTCGCGGAACCGCAGGAGGTTCTGTGCGGCGACATCTGCCGTGAACTCGGTGCCGTCGGTGAAGCTCACGTCGTCACGGAGCTCGAGGGTGAGCACGGTGTGGTCGTCGTTGTACTCCCAGGCGGTCGCAAGGTGGGGTTGCAGCTCGCCGTCGGGGTCGGTGATGAGCAGCGTGTCGTAGACCGCCTGGATGTAGGGCGACTCGTTCCCCCAGTTCGCTTCCTGCGCCGAGAACGTGGTCGGTTGTACGAAGAGCCCGAGACGGAGGGTGCCGCCGGAAGAGTCGCTCCCTCCCTCGGGCGAGCCGGCGGCGCAGCCGGCGAGGGCGAGCGTGGCGACGACCGCCGCTGCGGCGGTGCGGAATCGGTGCATCATCGAACCTTTCACTGGGTGGTGGTGGCTGGACTTTATCAGTGATAACTTTTTTTCGCGAGACCGACAGAAAGGACCACGGCCGATGCTGCCCACCGCCTTCCCCGATCCGAGCCTGTTCTCCCCCGACTCAGGTGAACCCGCACTGCGATGGGGGGTCCTGGCCCCCGGGCTCATCGCAGGCGCCTTCGTCGGCGCGATGCACCGCCACACCGAGCAACGGGTGGCGGCTGTCGGGTCGCGCGCCCTCGAACGAGCAGAACGGTTCGCCGCGGATCACGGGATCGAGCGCGCCTACGGCACGTACGAGGAGCTCGTCGCCGACCCGGGCGTCCAGGTCGTCTACGTGGCGGCGCCGCAGAGCGAGCATCTCCACCTCGGTCTGCTGGCCATCGCCGCCGGGAAGCACGTCCTCATCGAGAAGCCCCTGGCCACGAACGCAGCCGACGCTCGCGCGCTCGTCGAAACCTCCCGCGCCGCAGGCGTCCTGTTGATGGAGGCCATGTGGAGCCGATACCTGCCGCAGGCCTCGGTCATCCGCACCCTCATCGCCGACGGAGTGCTCGGTGAGCTGCGCGCGGTGTATGCCGACCACGGCCAGGCCATCCCCTTCGACCCAACGCACCGCCTCTACCGCCGCGAACTCGGCGGAGGCGCCCTCCTCGATCTGGGGATCTACCCCGTGCAGCTCGACTCGATGGTGTTCGGCGCCCCCACTCGCGTCACGGCCGCCGGCGGCATGACCGACACCGGCGTCGATGCGTACGCCACCCTCGTGCTCGACCATGGCGCCGCCGCCCAATCGACGGTCTCGACCACCATGCTCGCGCGAACGCCGACGACGGCGGCGATCATGGGCTCCGAGGCGAGGATCGAGATGGGCTCTCCGTTCCACATCCCGACCTCGCTCGTCCTCGCCGACAACGGGTTCCTCACAGACACGCTCCGGTGGGAGGACCCGACGGGGCTCACGCTCTTCGACGGACTCGCCTGGGAGGCCACGGCGTTGGCTTCGTTCGTCGGCGAAGGGCGAACCGAGTCACCGTTGCACACGCTCGACGAGACCGTGTCGATCCTCGGGACGATCGGCGAGGCGCGGCACCAGATCAGTGGCGAGTAGCTCGGGACTCGTGTCCGGCGAGTTCGGCGCGAGTCCGCCCGCGGAGCTGCGCGATCGTCGCGGCGAGGTCGGCCGGGGCATCGACGCCGGGATCCACCAGGGCCTGCAGCTGGACGCCGTCCGCGACGGCGATCAGCATCCGTGCGGCGCGATCGGCGTCGATGGCGCGATCGATGAGGCCTGCACCCTGCTCGAAGGCGATCGCGACGCTGAGCCAGCGCCGGACGCGTTCGAACCGGTCGCGGAAGAACTGGTGGGCAAGGTGATCGGGCTGCGCGGCTTCCGCAGCGAAGATCAGGTACAGGTGCACGAGTCCCGGGATCTCGAGGTTCCTCCGGATCAGCTCGGCGTAGGCATCCAGCGTGTCGGCGGGGGCGGGCTCGCCGCCGATGGACGCGATGGCCTCGGCATCCCAGCGCTCCACGACCTTCTGCAGGAGATCCTCCCGGTTGTCGAAGTAGTAGAGGATGTGGGCCGGCTCGAGATCGAGCGCGCGGGCGATGGCGCGGAGCGAGGTGCCCCGGTAGCCGTCGCGCGCGAGCACCTCCGTCGCGGTCGAGAGGATCGCCTCGCGGCGAGCCGCGCCCTTCGCAAATCGTCCCGCTCTCGCCACGCACTCACTCTACGCGTCACGTCCCCACTGCACCCATCGGAATTTACCGATGCAAAAGAAACCCTTGCTCCCGGCGCATGCGATCGGTATCGTCCTGCGTGCGCCCCCGGATTCCATGGCGCGAGAGGAAGCAGACCGACGATGCCCCCGAGCCCAGAACTCGCCGACCATGAACTCCTCGCCCTCCTCGAGGCCCAGGACTCGAGGATCGGCTTCGACTCGTTCGACTATGACGACGCCGATGCACTCGGGCGCGACCTCGTCGCCCGGGCGATCGCGGACCAGCTCCCCATCACGGTGGCGATCCTCTTCGGCGAGCAGCGCGTCTTCCACGCGGCCCGTCCCGGAACGAGTGCGGACAACGACGACTGGCTGTCGAGAAAGGCCCGGGTCGTCGCGAGGTTCAACGCGCCGTCACTGCTCGTCGGGGCACGATTCCGGTCGGCCGGCGTGGACTTCCACCAGGTCACCGGACTGGATCCCGCACGCTACGCCGCCGCCGGAGGCGGATTCCCGTTGCGGGTGAACGGCTCGCTGGTCGGCTTCGTCGGCGTGTCGGGGCTCGCCGAACGCGACGATCACGACCTCGTCGTCGCCGCCCTCGAAGCCGCCCGATCGAGGGCCGCATGACGTCCAGAGGCGATTCACGGGGCGGAGCGACCGTCTGGCGGAGATCGCAGTTCGCATGCCCGACGACCTGATCCCCTCACGCTCGCTGCGTCCCGGCCAGACCTGCGAGGTGCGCATCGCCTCCATCGTCACCGGCGCGTCGGAACTCGTGTACGCGAGCGATGAGCTCCTCCTCGAAGCCCCCAACTGGACGCACGACGGCGGACGGCTCGTGCTGAACGGCGACGGCGCGCTGTGGACGTTCGGCCTCGAAGCCCGAGTCCTCCGACGAGTGCCGCTCGAGGGCGTCCCGGCGCTCAACAACGACCACGTGCTCGACCCCCGCACCGACGGCATCTACGTCTCCGCCAACGACGGCCACATCTATCGCGGCGACCTCCGCGGCGGTGCGGCCGTGCGCGTGACGGACGACGACGGCTTCTTCCACTTCCTCCACGGCATCAGCCCGGATGCCGCAGAGCTCGCCTACATCGGGCTCGATGCATCCGACCTCACCAGCCCCGGGCGCCTGTTCACGATGCCCGCGACCGGCGGCGCCCCGACCATGATCGATCTCGGCGACGGCCACTCCGACGGGCCCGAGTACTCGGCCGACGGCGCATGGATCCACCTGAACACCGAGGCGTTCACCGAGGCCCCCGGCCACGCCCAGATCGGCCGCGTGCGGGTCGATGGCAGCGACCTCGAACGGCTGACCGAGAGCGAGACGGTCGATTGGTTCCCCCATGTCTCGCCGAGCGGCGAGTTCGCGACGTACCTTCGCTTCCCGCCCGGCACCCTCGGACATCCGGCCGATCGTTCAGTGGAGATCGTCGTCGTCTCCACGAACGACTGGGCCACGCCGCTTCTCCGGCTTCCGCTGCCCGGCGGTCAGGGGACGCTGAACGTGAACAGCTGGGCCCCTGACTCCGCCCGGTTCGCCTACGTGGCCTATCCGATGAGCGAGAACCCCACGAACGGCACGAACGGCGTGAGCACGCGTCAGGCAGCCCGGAAGAACTCGTTCGCGCGAGCCGAGTAGAGCAGGGCCAGGCCGATCAGGGCCAGCAGGCCGGACACGATCGCCGACCAGAACTGCCCGGGCACTGCGAACATCGTCCAGATCGCCGACGCGAGGTTCAGGACGAACACGATGGTCGCGACGATGCGTGCGAGGTTGCTTGCGCGCAACAGGCCGACGCCGACGAGGATCGTCACGATGCCGATGACGATCGTCACCCATGCCGCCGTCGTCACCGTCGTCGAGTCGGCAGCCGCGCCTCCGGTGAGGAGGAGAATGCCCGTGATCACACTGAAGACGCCGCTGATCCATGCGATGACGGCGACAAGGGTGACTCCACCCGGACGAGGACCTGCCATGATGATCTCCTTCGATCAGCCGAGTAACGGTGGCCACACCGTACTCCCAGGCCTGTCGGAGTGTCCATCACCCGTTCGGGGCGTCGCAGATCGCGATCAGACGACTAGCGGGCGTTGCGGGCTGCCGACGCGGCGGCTTCGCTCGCCAGCATCGCCGCGAGCAGCACGACGACGATCGCGAGCGACAGCATCGACGAGACCACGGCGAGCAGGGGCACGGATGCCGCGAGCGCGAGCGCCCCGATGATGCGCGTCACCGGCCACGGCACGTCGACCAGCCGCCCGAACACGACGGTGGCCGCCACGTACACCGCGAGGCCCGCGGCGAGCGCCGACGCCCCGAACCATCCGAACGGCTCGGCGTCGCCGACGTGCGCCATCGCCTCTTCGACGCCGAGCGCTGCGAGGATCACGCCCGCGACGAACATGAAGTGCACATACGTGTACGCGTCGCGGGCGAGCACGACGCGTGCGGCATCCGCTCGGCGTTCGAGCGCCCGCTCGCCGGCTGCGGAGAGGCGCGCGAAGTACGCCCACCAGAGCAGGATCGACAGCGTCACGGCGAGCACGGTGCCGAGGGTGATCGCGCCGTCGATCGGCTCGCGGGCGACGCCCACGCCGATCGCGACGATCGACTCGCCCAGTGCGAGGATCACGACCAGCGCGTGCCGCTCCGCCCAGTGCGCCACCGAGCGGATGCGCCATCCGCCGCCCCCGCGCGAGCTCGCGTAGGTGAGCGCGGCGTCGTAGAGGAACGCGCCGAGCCAGATCCAGGTCTGCGCCGGGCCGCCGACGACGGCGCCGACGATGAGCGCCGCGGCCGCGGGCGCCATCGCGACCGCCTGGGTGACGAGCACCTGCCGGCGCAGCGCGGCGTCGTCGCCCGCGACGATGAGGTACATCGTCATGTGGATGAGGCGCACGAGGGTCCAGGCGAGCGCGAACACGAGTGGCCCGTGCCATCCGCCCGGCAGGTCGACGTAGGCCTCGGGGATCGTGAGCGCGGCGACGAACACCACGATCATGGCGACCCCCATGCCGACCTGCATGACGCCCCAGTCGGCGGGCGCCTGATTGGCCAGCCAACCGTAGGCGACCCACGTCCACCACATCAGCGCGAGCACGACGAGCGCCTGCATGATGCCGAACGCGCTGTGCGTGTCGGCCATCAGGCGGCTCACCTGCGTGAAGGCGAAGACGTAGACGAGGTCGAAGAACAGCTCGAACGTCGTCACGCGACTCGAGGCCTCCGCGACGCGCCCGCGTCCGACGAGGCCGTTCGGGGCCCGGGATCCATCCTGCATGGGAACAGCATGCCGAACGACCGCGCGCCGATCGAGGGGTCGGCCTCGAGAGGGTCCCTGTGTTCGCTCATGGCGTTCCGTTGACGCCGCGCCGCCCTGACGCGTGTCGCCGCTACACCGACGCCGCCGCCTCCAGCCGCCCCGACGCAACCGCGTCCGCGAACGCCGCGTAGTCGCGCTCGTTCTGGTCCGCGTACGCCACCGCGAACTCCGCGATGGCACGGTCGAAGCGATCCGTGTGCCCCAGGTATGCCGCGATCGCCACGCGGTCGCCCGACCTGGAGTGCGCCCGTGCGAGCGTCTCACCGCAGAAGCGTGCATAGACCTTCGCGCCCGACGGCACCATCGCCTCGACGTCCGCGGAGCCCTTCCAGTCGTGCAACTGGCGGATGTAGAAGTCGCGCTCGACGCCGTCGACTCCGACCACACGCTCCCAGCCCAGGAAGATGTCGCTCGCCGCCTGCATGAGCCGTTGCCCCCTGACCACGCGTTCGCCGTGGTGGTCGAACTCGCTCGGCGACAGGTAGCGCTCGAGCACCGACGCCTCGGCCTGCTTGGCCTGGAGGAGCAGAGGATCGCCGTCGTCGCGGCCGCGCAACAGGATGATCCACGCGCGGGTTCCGACGCTGCCGACGCCCACGACCTTGCGCGCCATGTGCACGTACGAGAACTCCTGCATCGGGTGATGCCCCCGCTCGAGGGTCGACTGGTACGACGTCAGCAGCCGCTGCGCCCACTCCTCCTGCTGCTGTCGTGTCTGGCCGCTGAGAACGAGGTGCTCGACGGGCACGATGAGCGGGGGATCGGCAGCGATGCGCATCTTGCCGTCGACCACCTCGACGAGCTTGGCCAGCGCACGCGTGCTGTCCCTCGTGCGGGCCTTGGCGAGGTTGGCATCGGCGGCCTTCACCTGCTTCTCCGTGAGGCGCTTCGCCTGGCGCTCCGCCTCGATCTGCTCCATGAATCGAGCGGTGTCGAGCTGGTCGTACCAGGCGTCGAGCACCCGCGACGCGGCGGCCTGCAGCATCCGCTCGCGATAGCCGCGCACGACCGTGAGGGTGATCTCGCGGCCGTCCTCGGCGCTGAAGCCGCGATATCGTGACGCCACCTCGAAGCTCGCGGCCAGCCGCTTCACGTCCCACTCCCACGGACCCGGCAGCGTCTCGTCGAAGTCGTTGATGTTGAAGATCATCTTGCGCTCGGGCGTGCCGAAGACGCCGAAGTTGGACAGGTGCGCGTCGCCGCAGATCTGGGTGGTGATGCCCGAGACGGGCGTGCCGGCGAGGTCCGACGCCATGAGCAGCGCCGCACCGCGGTAGAACGTGAACGGTGAGACCAGCATTCGCGCGTGGCGGATGGGAACGAGTTCGGGCACCCGCGTGGTCGCCTGTTCCTCGAGCATTGCGACCGGGTCGGGCCGATCCGGCGACGGGGCCCATCCCGCGTGCGACGAACGCGGCGTGCGTCGGCGCGCTTCCCTGCCGTACTCCGCTCGACTCGCGAAATCGGTCGACGCCGGTGGTGCGAGCTCCTCGATCGCGCTCCGGACTCCTGGCGTGCCCCCTGTGGCGCTCATGACGAGACCTCCTCCGCTTTCCCCTCCCCGTCGGGGAGCTGTTCGCGCGGCCTGCCCGCGACCTCCGTCGGGATGCCGCGCGAGAAGAACAACGACACCACGGCGATCACGATGAGGCCCACCAGCGCCACCCGTAGCGATTCGACCTGCGATTCGGCGTAGACCTGCTCGAGCTCCTCCGCCTCGGCATCGTCGAGCCCGGCCTCGGTGGCGAGGTCGGAGACGGAGTCCGCGGGCACGATGTCGACCCCGCCCGCCGTCGCCTCGTTCACCACCGACTGGGTCTCTGCGGGCAGGTCGCTCTCGGCCACGCCCGTCGCGAACGACGTCGCGAGGGCACCGATCAGCACCGACCCGATCAGGGCCGTGCCGAGCGAAGAGCCGAGGTTCTGGAACACGCCCTGCAGCCCGCCGACCTCGCTCGACTGGTCCTCACCGACGCTCGACATGTTCACGTTGCCGATCTGCGACGCGAGCAGGCCGAGCGCCGCACCCGCGGCGAACATGCCTGCGCCGAACGCGATGCCCTTCAGTTCGAGGTCGACCGAGCCGAGCAGCAGGAGCGACGCCAGCACGAGGATGACCTGTCCCACCCGGATGATGCGCCGCGGCGACCACCGCAGCGACATCCGGGTGCCGAGGATGGAGAACAGGATCAGCGAGATCGACAGCGGGAAGATCCGGATGCCGGTTTGCAGCGCGTCGAGGCCGAGCGTCATCTGCAGGTACACCGGCAACATGAAGAACAGGCCCGCGGTCATCGCGTACTGCGCCAGGAGCACCGAGAGCCCGCTGCGCAGGCGCAGGATCCTGAACAGCGTGATGTCGACGAGCGGCGGCCGGCCGGTGGCGACCAGGTGCCGCTGGCGGCCGACGAACGCCCAGATCAGCGCAGCCCCGGCGAGCATGAACCACGTGGTCGGCGACACCCCGAGCGGTGCGACCTCGACGCCGCCGATGACCGGCGGGTGCAAGGGGATGACCCAGCCCCACGTCTTGCTCTGCAGCATCCCGAACACGACGAACAGGAGCCCGGCCGCCGACAACAGCACGCTCAGAAGGTCGATGCGCACCGGCCGGGCCCCTGCGCGGTCGGTGACGCGACCGGAGAAGAGCACGACGCCGGCCATGATCACGACCTCGGCCACGAACACGTACCGCCAACTGAAGAAGGTCGTGACGAAGCCGCCGATGAGCGGTCCGGCGGCGACCGCCGCGCCCGAGGCTGCGCCGATGATCGCATAGGCAGCCACCCGGGCGTGGCCCTCATAGTTGTCGGCGATGAGGGCCGCGATCGCCGGGATCACCAGCACCGCGCCCATGCCCTCGACGATCGACCAGCCGAGGAAGAGCACGACGACGTTCGGGCTGAGGGCGGTGGTCAGCGAGCCGACCGCGTACACGATCGAGCCGATGACGAAGGCCCGGCGCCGCCCCCACACGTCGCCGAGCTTCGCGCCCAGCAGCATCAGGGCCGCCATCGTCAGCGTGTAGAACGTGATGCAGGCCTGCATGGCGTCGACGGTCGTGTCGAGGTCCTCGACGACCGCGGAGATCGATACGTTCATGACCGTGCCGTCGAGCACCATCACGAACTGCGCGCTCGCGAGGATCGCCACGACCGGCCAGTTCTTCATCTCGACCCCGATCCCGCCCAGCCCGGGAGAGTAGGCGACCTTCGGGCGGCCCCCCGGCCGCCCTCACGTCAGATGCTCCCACCGATCCGCGCGAACGGGAAGAGGCCGCGCGGATGCCGCGTCAGCGCGACTCGAGCACCGCGTACCGCAGGAACACCACGCCGTTGCCGAACCGGCGCTCATCGAGCAGCTCCAGGTCGAGCCGCACGCCGTCGGGCAGGAAGGACGTGCCGCCACCGAGCACCACCGGGTGCAGGAGCATCCGGACCTCGTCGACGAGTCCCGCCCGGAACGCGTGCACCGCGAGCCCGGGACCGGAGATCGACAGGTCGCGGACCGACTCCGCCTTCATCCGCCGCACTGCGTCGGCGTCGAAGCTGCGCTCGAGTCGCGTGCGCCGGGTCGGCGTGTCGGCGAGGGTGGAGGAGTACACGACCTTGTCGGCCGCCTGCCAGATGGCGGCGTAGTCTCGCTCCGCCTCGGGCAGGTCGGGCATACCGTCTGCGGTCTCCCAGAAGCGCATCACGTCGTACATGCGCCGACCGTAGAGGTAGGTGCCGACCGGGCGCTCGAGGTCGTTCACGAACGTGTGCTCCGCGGCATCCGGCACGCCCCAGCTGAAGTCGCCGTGCTCGTCGGCGATGTACCCGTCGAGCGACGTGATCCCGGTGCAGATGAGCGAGCCCACGGGGTCTCCTTTCGATCACGCCTTCGGGCAGATGCCGAGTTCGTTCATCTTCGCCATGGCCTGGTCGACCGACCAGGGCAGCTCCACGAGCGGCCGCTCGCGTCCGCTCGCCGGGTCGGCCTTGGACGCCACGGATGCCAGCGCGAACGCGACCTCGCGCACGAAGCCGGCGCCGGGTGTCGAGTTGTTGAGCGCGATCACCACGGTGAGCCCGCTCTCGGGATCGGTGAAGGCGGCGGTGAGCGCGCCCGCGCTCTCGCCGGCAGCGCCACGCATCGGGCCGAACTGCAGGCCGCCGATGCCGGCCGACTGCCAGGCCGGCGCGGACCCGCCGAGGGGGATCGACGCCCACTGCCTGCGTTCCGAGCTCTCGCTGAGCAACGCGCCCGTCGCGAAGGCCTCGCTGAGTCGACGCGTGTCCTCGAGCGTCGAGACCGCACCGGCGGCCGCGCCGCCCATGGAGCTCGACTGGTCGGAGTCGTCGAGGAGCGCGGCGCAGTCGACCGCGCCGTCGGCGGCGATGGCAGACGCGTAGCCGCCCATGGCGCCGGAATGATCGGTGGCGTTCGGCTGCGGCATCCGCGTGTCTTCCAGGCCGAGCGGACCGAACACGTACTGTTCGGCGAGGTCTGCCCACGGCTTGCCCGTGCGCTGCTCGAGGGCGAGGGCGAGCAGCAGGATGCCGGTGCGCGACTCGCGCACCTGCTCGCCCGGCGGGCCGATGCGGCTCAGCGCGAGCCCGTTCGAGAGCAGCTCGGTCGGCGACCAGAGCCGCTCGGGGTTCGACACGAAGTGCCTGCGCAGCGTGGGGTAGTAGTCGGCGAGTCCCGACGTGTGCCGGCAGAGCTGTTCGAGCGTGATGCCGTCGAGGGTGGGGATCCAGTCGACGTAGTCGGCGACCTCGTCGTCGAGCGCCACGGTGCCGGCGTCGACGAGTCGCAGCAGCACGGTGCAGGTGATCTCGGTCGTGACGGTCGTGAGGTGGAACGCGGTGCCGGTGCGAACGCGTGCGTCGCCCTCGCCGAAGCCGACGGTGCCGGATGCCGCGGTCCACTCGCCCGCCCACGGCGCCCAGACCCCCGCGATCCCGCCGCTCGAGCCGCTGAGCGCCACCGCCTGGTCGAGCACGGCCCCGAGGTTCGCCGACACCTCCTCGCCGAGGGGCACGTCGACGGGATCGAATTGCGCCGACGGGTCGACCGAGCCGCTGAAGCAACCGCTCAGCCCCATGGCGAGCGCCACGGCCGCGGCCGCGACGACGACCCCCCGCCGCCGGGATCTCCCCAGTCGGTCAGCCACCCAAGCCCCCCTAGCCGTGTGTCCGTTGCGATTGTAACCCGCAGAGGTGGCGTACCACTGCGGGTCGACGCGCGACCTGCGATCGAGCGGATCCCGCAGGCGACCAATCCGATCGGCTGCGCGCGTCGAACCACCCGCATACCCGGCGATCGCCGGGCCCACGAAGGAGGCACCTCATGCGCAACTCCCCGAACCGCATCGTCGCAACCGTGTTCGGCGCGGTCTACCTGCTCGTCGGATTGCTCGGCTTCGCCGTCACCGGCGGGGTCGGGTTCCTCGCCACGGAGGGAGGGATGCTGCTCGGCATCTTCCAGGTGAACCCGGCGCACGACGTCGCGCACCTCCTCATCGGTGCGGCGCTGCTCATCGCCGGGCTCATGACGGCGGCCGCTTCGAAGATCGTGAACACCGTCGTCGGCGGCGCCTACCTGCTGCTCGGCATCGTCGGCTTCTTCCTCACGGGTACCGCGGCGAACATCCTCGCCCTCAACACCGCCGACCACTTCCTGCACCTCGCGAGCGCCATCGTGCTGCTCGGCGTGGGGCTCGGAGCCGAGCGGCCAGCACGCGTGGCGACGGCCTAGGGAGCCCGGCCATGAGCGCACTGACGTCGCTGGCGCGAACGTGGCCGATGCTGTCCGCCCTCGGCGGCGGCCTCGTGCTCCTCGCCCTCGGCGCCGGTGCAGGGGGAGCACCGGGGGGTGTCCTGGCCGGGGCCGGCATCGCCGGTCTCGGCTGGGGCGTCCTCTCGCTCCGGGCGGGGCGCGCGATCGTGCCGGGCGTGGCGCTCGGCGTGAGTGCCGCGCTCCTCGTGGGCGCGGGCGCCCTCATCGGCACCGGCCTCGCCGCGGCGACGGATGTCCGTGTCGGCCCGCTGCTCGCGGCATCCGTCTTCATCGCGGTCGTCGCCGGGCACACCGCATTCGTCGTGCGCCGTCGCGCCCGGGCCGAGATGTCCGAAGAGGATCCGACCCGGCCGGCGCTCGAAGGACGGCTCTCGCTCGCCGGGCTCGCGGCGGGCGCCCTCCTGGTGGCGGGGCTCGCGACCCCGGCGCTCGCCGCGACCGAGGCGGGCGAGCTCGCCGTGCCCCACGGGGAGCACGGCGGCTCCTCGGTGACCGACGCCGACCACGGCGGGGACGGACACGGCGGGGACGGACACCACCACTGACGGGACTACCCCGCGGCGACCGGCCCTGCGGCATCCGCGCCGATCTCGCGCAGCGCGCCCGCCATGAACCGTTCGACGTCACGGTCGACGATGATGTCGCTCGGGCGCAGCGGCCGCATGAGGTACAGCCCGTCGAGCGCGATCAGCCGGCTGAGGGCGACGTAGGTCTGGCCAGGGCTGAACGCGCGCGGCCCGAGGTCGATGATCGCCGTCTCGTAGCTCGCCCCCTGCGACTTGTGGATGGTGACCGCCCACGCGAGACGGAGCGGGAACTGGGTGAACTCCGCGACGATCTCGCGGTGCAGCTTCTTCGCCGTCGGATCCCACGTGTAGCGGTACTTCTCCCACGTGACGGGCTCGACCTCGTGCTCCTCGCCGTCGATCTCGACGCGCACCTCGCGCTTCAGCGACGTGACGGTGCCGATCGTGCCGTTCACCCAGCGCGGCCCGTCGCCGCGCACAGCGTTGTCGTTGCGCAGGAACATCACCTGGGCCCCGAGCTTCAGCTCGAGGTGCTCGTCTGCGGGGAAGGCCCTGCCGCCGAAGTCGCCGTTCACCTCGGCCTCGTTCGCGATCGATTGCCCCGGCAGCCGGTGGAGTTGCGTGCGGTTGATGCGGTTCACGGTGTCGTTCGTGGTCGCGAGCGTGATGGCACCCTGCTCGGGCAGCGGCCTGCGCGCGCCCACGTCGTTGAGCACGCCCGCGATCTCGGCGGTCACCATGCCGTGCCGCACCGCGTTGAGCATGAGCTTGAACTCGTCGTCGTGCTGCCTGTGCACCTCTCCGAGCTCGTAGATGCGGAGGTCGGCCTCGCGCCACACCTTCGCGTCGAAGAACCACATCGACTCGTACGTGTCGGCGAAGTAGCGACGCTCGTCGCCGCTGCCCGGTACCGGCGCCAGCTGGTACGGGTCGCCGAAGAGCACCACCTGTGCACCGCCGAACGGTTCGTACGGCCGCTGGCGGGCTTGGCGCAGCGACCGGTCCATCGCGTCCATGAGGTCGGCGTTCACCATCGACACCTCGTCGAGGACGAGCGTGTCCATGGCGTTGAGGATCTTGCGCACGGCGTCGTTCTGGTCGATGTCCTGGTCGGCGATGACCCCGATCGGCAGGCGGAACAGCGAATGGATCGTCTGGCCGCCCACGTTCAGCGCGGCCACGCCGGTGGGCGCGCAGATCACGATCTGCTTCTGCGTGTGCCAGTTCAGGTGGTTGAGCAGCGTCGACTTGCCGGTGCCCGCGCGGCCGGTGACGAAGACGTGCTCGCGAGTGCCCTCGATGGCCTGGAACACCGCGACCTGTTCGCGGGTGAGCGTGACGTTCTGCACTGGTTGCCTTCGGCGAGCGGATGCCGCGGGCGGCTCCCGCGACGATGGCGCCCGTGCGGGCGCGATCCCACTGTAACCTCACTGGGCCCGCCGCGGCCGAGCGAGTCGCCGCCCGGCGGACGTTGCTGGGCCCGCCGTTGGGGAGGACGGGCCCGCTTCGCGCCCCCACATAGACTGTGCGGGTGGGGAGCTCAGGCGTGCGCGAGGGTCGGGTGTCGTTCGCGGCCGTGGCCGGCTGGGCGGGCCTCGCCGTGATCCTCGTCGCCGCGTTCCTCTCGGCACTCGGCGCCCTGAACCAGACCATCTACGGCGCGACGAGCTTCGTCGAGCGCTACCTCGAGGCGATCGCCGACGATGACATCGCCACCGCGTCGACCACCCCAGGCGTCGCCCTCGACGCAGAGGAGCTCGCCGCACTCGGGCTGCACGAGAACGTCTCGACGGCGATGTTCCGCTCCGGCGTGCTGGAGGCGGGCCCCGAGGACGTGCGCATCGTGAGCGACGTGGCGAACGCCGACGGCTCGCACTCCGTCACGGCGAGCTACCGGCTCGACGTGGCGATCGTCGAGACGACCTTCGACGTGCGCCCGATCGAGCCCCTGTACGGCGTGCTCAACCGGTGGGAGTTCGCGGTCAGCCCGCTTGCGGTCATCGACGTCACCGCCGCCCACAACCCGCTGTTCACCGTTGGCTCGCTCACCCTCGACACCCGCGCGACGAAGTCGGGCGACGAGCTCGCGGCATTCACCCAGATGGCGCCCTACCTCGCGATCGCACCCGCCGTGTACGAGTTCGGGTACACCTCGACCCTGCTCGAGGCGGTGCCGACGGCCCTGCCGGTCGAGCCGTCGGCCCGCGCAGCCGTCACGGTCGACTCGGTGCCCACGGCCACCTTCGTCGAGCGGGTGCAGGTGAAGGTGGACGACTACCTGCAGGAGTGCACGACCCAGCAGGTGCTGCAGCCCGCCGGATGCCCCTTCGGCATCGAGATCGACGACCGGGTCGTGAGCGAGCCGGTCTGGACCATGGTGAGCACCCCCGTGGTGACGCTCGCTCCCGGCGAGACCGCGTTCGAGATGCCGCCCACGGAAGGGGTGGCGCACATCTCGGTCGAGCTGCAGTCGCTGTTCGACGGCGAGTTCTACACCCTCGAGGAGGACCGCCCGTTCCTGCTCGCACTCACCGCGTCGATCCGCCCCGACGGCAGCATCGCGATCCAGCTGAAGTGAGCTACTTGCGGGTGTCCTGCTCGGCGATCGCCGCGAGCCGCGCGTTGTAGGCCTCGAGCTCGGCGTCGCCGGTGCGGTCGGCGTGCCGGTCGCGGCGCCTCGACTCCTTCTCGTCGCTGCCCGCCCACTGCACCGCCACCGTGATGGCGAGCGCCAAGGTCGGGATCTCGCCGATCGACCACGCGATGCCGCCGCCGAGCTGCTGATCGGCGAGTGCATCCGTGCCCCAGCCCATGGCGCCGTACCAGTCGGCGAGCAGCAGCCCGGTGCCCGACATGATCGCGAGGCCGAAGAAGGCGTGGAACGCCATCGTGCCGAGCAGCAGCACGAGGCGGAACGGATACGGCAGCCGGTACGGCACCGGGTCGATGCCGATGAGCGACTGCACGAAGAGGTACCCGACGATGAGGAAATGCGCGATCATCCACTCGTGGCCGATGTGGTCGGTCATCGTCCAGCGGAAGAGCGGGGTGTAGTAGAACACCCAGAGCGACCCGGCGAACAGCACGGCCGCGACGATCGGGTTCGCGATGATCGACGCGAACCTCGAGTGCACGGCGAGGAGGATCCACTCGCGGCCGCCGCGCGAGCCGTCCTTGCGGGGGTGGATCGCGCGGGCGGCGAGCGTCACGGGCGCGCCGGGCACGAGCAGCACCGGCACGGCCATCGTCAGCATCATGTGCGCGCTCATGTGCGCCGAGAACAGGTACTGCTCGTAGACGTTCACCCCGCCGCTCGTGACAAACGCGAGCAGCAGCAGGCCCGCAACCCAGAGCACCGTGCGGTACACCGGCCAGTGGTCGCCGCGTCGCCGCAGCCGGCGTACGCCCGCGAGGTAGAAGAAGATGCCGAAGCCGCAGGCGAACAACCAGATGAGGTCGGGGCTCCACTCGCTGAAATACCGGGCCCAGTCGGGCCACGGCGGAAGCGGCTGGCCCGTGAGGATCTCGGCGGGCGTGCGCGCGAGGGAGCCCGCCGCGTCCTCCGACACCGGCGTCGCGGTGCGGGCGAGCGCGGCCGCGATCCCCGACGCCAGGCCCATGAACGCGAGCTCGACCACGACGAGCACCCAGAAGTCGCGTGTGATCGATGCTCCGGCAGCTGCGCCATGCGAGGAGGTGGGCCGCTGCATCCGCCACACCAGGAAGCGGCGCTGCGCCGCACCGAACAGGCCGAGCGCCACGAGGGCGGCGACCTTCGCGAGCACGAGCACGCCATAGTGCGTGCCGAGCTCGTCCCAGGTGCCGATCCGCAGTGCGGCGTTCGCATAGCCCGAGACGGCCACGACGATGAAGCAGATGAGCGCGACGGTGGAGTACCGGGCGAGCACCACGGGCAGCCGCTCGCCTTCGAGCACGCGGCGCAGCAGCACGATCGTGACGAGTCCGCCGAGCCACACGGCCGCGAACACCAGGTGCAGGCCGAGCGACGCGATCGCGGCGTTGTGCCCGGCGGCACCCGCCGCGTGGCCCTGCTGCGCCATCGGCACGAGCGACGCGACCGACAGCACCGTGACGAACACGAGCGCGGTGTGGTTGCGCACCGCGAAGCACAGCACGGTGACCGCGGCCGCCACCAGCGTGGTGGTGAGCCAGGCCTGTCCGAGCTCGATCGAGGTGACGAACTGTCCCAGCTTCTGGCCGAACGCCTCGCCGAAGTCCAGGGGCTCACCCGTGACGACGAGGAACGTGAAGACCCCCGTCGCGGCACTCGCGACGGTGAGCACGGCGGCGGATGCCGCGGCGACGTCGAGCGCGACGTCGAACTCGCGTTGCTTCGGGGTGAGTGCCCACACGGCGAGGGCGAGCGCGCCGATCATTCCGGCCGCGCCGAGGTTCACCACCAGCTTGGCGACGGGGAGGCCGAAGCGGGCGACAGGGCCAGGGTCCTGGATGGGGAGGGGTGCAGCGCCGCCGCCGTACGCGAGGGCCGCGAACATCGCGAGGAGCGCGACGGCGAGGAGCACGGCGGGGCCGAGCACGCGGACGGAGCGGGGCACCGAACCAGCCTAGACGCCGTCGCCGTGCGCGGCCTCCGGGGGTTGAGGAGCGCCCCGCCCCGGCATCCGCTGTACCGCCTGCGGAAATGCAGGGGATTCCGCCCCATGGACCCGCCAGCGGATGCATACGCCGGAATCTCCTGCGTTCTCTCGGTCGCGGGCCGCCGCCGCCGCATCCGCGCGTCCTCAAGCCGCAGACGCCGAAGGGGCGCACGGCCATCGCCGCACGCCCCTCGAGAGTCTCGGATGCTACTTGGCAGCAGCCTTGAGCTTCGAGCCCGCCGACACCTTGACCGAGTAGCCGGCTGGGATGTCGATGGTCGCACCCGTCTGCGGGTTGCGGCCGGTGCGCGCGGCACGGTGCGTGCGCTCGACGGCGAGCCAGCCCGGGATGGAGACCTTGGTGCCGGAGCCCACGGACTCGGCGAGCGCCTCGAAGAGGCCCCCGAGCACGGCGTCGACGGTGGCCTGGCTCTGCCCGGTCGACGCTGCGACCTTTGCGACGAGCTCGGTCTTGTTGAGCGACTTGTCAGCCATTGAATGTCCTCCTCGGACCTTCGCTGTTCGGTACAGCTATCTCTGCGTATTCGGGAGCGATCGTTCTACCGCCCCCGTGGCCGATCGGGCCGCCTCGAATGTAGCAGAGATCCGCGGAATCCCGCGGATTTCCGGGACTTCGGACGATCTCCACACGGCGTGTCGCGAACGGATGCCGCGGCATCCGTCACCGGGGACGACGAGAGGGGCGCGGCAGCTCGCCGCGGTGCGCCATGTCGCGGAAGCGAACACGCGAGACACCGAACTTCGAGAGCACGCCACGGGGGCGGCCGTCGATGGCGTCACGCGAGCGCAGGCGCACCGGCGACGCGTTGCGCGGGAGCTTCTGCAGGCCGACTCGGGCGGCCTCACGGCTCTCGTCGGTGCCGTTCGGGTCGACGAGCGCCTTCTTCAGCTCGAGGCGCTTCGCCGCGTAGCGGTCGACGACCACCTTGCGCTGGTCGTTGCGCGCGATCTTGCTCTTCTTCGCCATGTCTTAGCGCTCCTCTCGGAAGTCGACGTGCTTGCGCACTCCCCACGCGAATGTCGCGATTTCTCGCGGCGGTTCGGTGGGGAGGGTCGCGGTCTGGGCAGTGGAAGTGCCCAGCCAAAGGTTCAGCTTGAACCAGACGGGAGGGGCAGGGCAGAGCGAGCGGATGTCGCGGGGCGAATGCGAGCGGATGTCGCGGGCGCTTCGACCCACTTGGAGTCGTCAGCGCTCAGCCCCCCAACACCTGCAACAGCTCGGCGTTCTGCCGCTCGAGCTGCTTGAGCTGGCCGGCGTGCCACCCGTCGGCGAACATCTGGGCGAACGGGTCGGGAAAGATCTCGTCGTGCCCGGCCTGCAGGCCGGCGAAGATCGAGCCCGCGACATCCGCTGCCGGTGTCTTCGGCAGCTCGAGATCGCGTGTCATGTCGGTGTCGATGGGCCCGGCCAGCACCGCGTGCACCTGGATGCCGTCGCGAGCGTAGTGGGCGCGCTGCGCCTGGGTCAGCGAGAACGCGGCCGCCTTCGAGATGGAGTAGGCGGCGAGCATGGGAACCGACGCGAGCGCGGCCAGCGACAGCACGTTCACGATCGCACCGCGGGCCGCGGCCAGTTGCGGTCGCAGCGCGTTCGACACCTCGAAGGGTCCGCGGAGGTTGACCATCACGTGGCTCTCGATGTCGCTCCAGCTCGTGATCGCGTCGCCCGCAGCGACCCCGGCGTTGTTGATCACGAGGTCGACCTCGTCGATAGTTTCTACGACGCTGCGAATCTGCGAGACATCAGTGACATCGAGCAGTACCGGGGTGACTCGAGCGTCTGGGTGTGCGAATGCCTGTCGCGTGCCCGCGTAGACCCGGTCGGCGCCGAGGCGGAGCGCCTCGGCGACCAGCGCCTCGCCGAGGCCGCGATTGGCTCCGGTGATCAGTACGGTCTTGCCGTCGACGGTGAATGGCTCGGCCATGGTGTGCTCCTGTCGTTCGTGAGGTGCGTGACCTCAGTGGTGGTCTCGCGTGGGTGTTCACGCGGGTCTCACAGAGGTGGACACGCGGAGTGGCCGAAACCGATCGGTGCGTGAGCGATGAGTTCGTGCCATCGGAGGTGTCTACCCCATTGGAACGGCGCAGCTGGCGGAGAATCCGCATCTGGTGGAAAATCCGGCCAGCGGATCAGGGATGGAGGGGACATGTCGGATCAACTCATGCATGCGGCGAAGGCGGGCGATCGGGCGGCGTTCGACGAACTGGTCGGGCCGCACCGCGACGAACTGCGTGTGCACTGCTACCGAATGTTGGGTTCGCTGCACGACGCCGAAGACGCGGTGCAGAAGACACTGCTTTCGGCGTGGCTGGCTCTCGACGGCTTCGCCGCTCGCTCGTCACTGCGAACCTGGCTGTACCGCATCGCGACCAATCGCTGCCTGAACCTGCTGCGCTCAGCTCGGCGCCGCCCCGGCGCCGACCAGGCACTTCCAGTGCCCGCTCCCGAACCGACACGCCTCGGTGAGGTCTTCTGGCTGCAGCCCTACCCCGACGTGCTCTTCGACGAACTCGCTTCGACTCAGCGCGGCCCCGACGCCGTTCATGAATCACGCGAGGCGATCTCGCTCGCCTTCGTAACGGCGATTCAGCTGCTGCCGCCGAAGCAACGCGCCGTGCTGCTACTGCGCGATGTCTTGGGATACAACGCCCGTGAGACCGCCGGCGTGCTCGACACCAGCGTCGAGTCGGCGAACAGCGCCCTGCAACGAGCGCGCGCGACACTCGCGACGAGCTATCGCCCGCAATCGCCGCCGCCCTCGGGCGGAGTCGAAGAGCAGCGCCTGGTCGACCGACTCGTCGAGGCGCTGCTCAGCGGCGACATCGCCGGTCTGGTTGCGCTCATGAACGATGACGTCTGGGTTCGAATGCCTCCGCTGCCGTTCGAGTACCACGGCCGCGAGGCTGCGGAACAGTTCTTCGCTGCCGCCGCCTCGCATCGGAGGGGGTCGGTAAGGCTCGTGCCCACCCACGCCAACGGCCAGCCGGCGTGGGGCGACTACCACCGCGACCCGTGCTCGGGCGGGCTGATCATCGCAGGCATCGAGGTACTCGGCCTCGACTGCGGCGGGGTGAGCGAATTCACTCGGTTCGAGGCGAGCCTCGCGCCCTACTTCGGGCTGCCCAACCGCATCAGCGCCTAGTCGCGCCGGTCAGGTGCGTGGTCGCGCCCGCACTGCAGTCGGCGCACAGACTGAAGACGTCGACGACGTGGGCCGCCTGCGTGAAGCCGTGCACGGCGGCGACGCCTTTGGCCCAGGTCTCGACCTCGTCGGCGGCGATCTCGACCGTGAGCCCGCAGTTGCGGCAGATGAGGTGGTGGTGGTGGCCGGTCGTGCTGCACGCCCTGTAGGGGGCTTCTCCGTCGGACGACTGCAGCGAATCCGCCTCGCCGTTCGATGCGAGGTCGCCGAGCGCCCGGTAGACGGTGGCGAGGCCGATCGGCGATCCGCTCGCATGCAGCGAGGAGTGCCGTGCCTGCGCACCCCCCAACCCAATTGAGTGGGCAGAGATTGCTCTTCGTTGCGCGATAGAGGGCGATCTCTGCCCACTCGATTCAGGAGGAGCGTGATTGCGCAGCCGAGAACGAAGATGGCGACGATCGTGCTGCCCGTGGGCAGATCGACGCTGGCGCCGACCGAGATGGCGAATCCCGCTGCGAGGCCGAGCCACAAGCCGACCGCGGCGAACACGGCCGCGACCGGGAATAGCCACCACAGGCGCTTCGTCGCGAGGCGGGCGACCGCGCCGGGCACGATCAGGAGCGCGACCACGAGCAGCGTGCCGACGGTGCTCGCGGCCGCGACGACGACCAGCAGAGATCCCCGGAATCCCGCGGATTTCCGGGACTTCGGACGATCTCCACACGGCGTGTCGCGAACGGATGCCGCGGCATCCGTCACCGGGGACGACGAGAGGGGCGCCCCCTTTCGGGACGCGGATTTCCGGGACTTCGGACGATCTCCACACGGCGTGTCGCGAACGGATGGCGGAATCCCGCGGATTTCCGGGACTTCGGACGATCTCCACACGGCGTGTCGCGAACGGATGCCGCGGCATCCGTCACCGGGGACGACGAGAGGGGCGCCCCCTTTCGGGACGCCCCTCTCGGTGAACGCTGCTGCTTACCAGCTCGACTTGGTGATGCCGGGCAGCTCGCCGCGGTGCGCCATGTCGCGGAAGCGAACACGCGAGACACCGAACTTCGAGAGCACGCCACGGGGGCGGCCGTCGATGGCGTCACGCGAGTACCAGCTCGACTTGGTGATGCCGCACCTTTCGGGACGCCCCTCTCGGTGAACGCTGCTGCTTACCAGCTCGACTTGGTGATGCCGGGCAGCTCGCCGCGGTGCGCCATGTCGCGGAAGCGAACACGCGAGACACCGAACTTGGTGAGCATGCCACGGGGACGGCCGTCGATGGCGTCACGGCTGCGGAGGCGAACCGGCGACGCGTCGCGCGGCAGCTTCTGCAGGCCTCGACGAGCGGCCTCGCGGCTCTCGTCGGTGCCGCTGGGGTCGATGAGCGCCTTCTTCAGTTCGAGGCGCTTCGCCGCATAGCGGTCGACGACCACCTTGCGCTGGTCGTTGCGCGCGATCTTGCTCTTCTTCGCCATGTCTTAGCGCTCCTCTCGGAAGTCGACGTGCTTGCGCACCGTACTTCTTGAGCACGAGACGGTCGGGGTCGTTGCGACGGTTCTTGCGGGTCACGTAGGTGTACCCGGTGCCGGCCGTCGAACGGAGCTTGATGATGGGGCGGATGTCCTGCTGCTTGGCCATTAGAGCTTCACCCCACGAGCCTGGATGTCCTTGATGACCGCCTCGATGCCGCGGGCGTCGATCACCTTGATGCCCTTGGCGGACACGTTCAGGGTGACGTTACGACGAAGCGACGGCACGTAGTATGTCTTCTTCTGCACGTTCGGGTCGAAGCGGCGCTTCGTCCGGCGGTGCGAGTGCGAGATGTTGTGTCCGAAGCCGGGAACGGCTCCAGTCACCTGGCACACTGCTGCCATTGGTCTTTCCTCCAATACCGAGGGGCGGATGCCCCTCCCAAGGTCTCTTGTCTGCAGGCAACCCCCGACTGCTTGAGCAGTTTAGATACCGAGGGGGTGTCCACGGTCTGAGCGGTGGAAGCGCCCAGCCAAAGGGAAAGCCTACCAGACCGGCGCCGATCGGCCGAAACGAGCGGATGCCGCGTATGGGTACGGCTCGCGAGCGAGCACCTCGATCGCGGCCTGTCGGGCCGCGAAGGCTATGGTGTGGTGGCTCTCCCTTCGGCCACGACGCTCGGCAGAGCCGCCTGAATCGCCACCGCCGCCGCGCCTCGAGCCCAGCTGCCGAAATCGCTACGGTCGTAGCGCACGTCGAGTGGATGGGCGTCCGCGTCGCGATTCTCGAGCAGCGCGTCTGTCAGCTCCGCCTCTGCGACATCGAGAATCGCGATCCCCTCACCGCTCACGACCACCACGTCGACGAGCGAGAGATTCGCGACGAACGCGATCAGTCGCCCGAGCGCGCGGGCCGCGGTCGAGACGATCGACGAACACAGCGGTTCGCCCGAGGCGGCGTGTTCGAGGAGTTCCTCGAAGGTGACAGGGCGGCCGTGTCCGAGGGTCGCCTGGGCGCACATGCTGGGAATCGTCAGCATCGCCGTCGCGCACCCCCGGTGGCCGAGCATGCATGGCGGCCCGAGCGGGTCGAGTGCGATGTGTCCTGCGAGGCCGAGCCCGGCATCCCGGCTGCGGACGACGCGGTCGCGTGTGACGAGGCCGAGGCCGATTCCCGCGCCGATGGTCACCACGGCGAAGTCGGTCTCCCCCCGCCCCGCTCCGAACCAGTGCTCGACGGCGGTCAACGCGGTGACGTCGTTCTCGACGATGGTGGCGACGCCCGTCGCGCGCTCGACGAGTTCGGCGAGTTCGACGCCGCGCCATTCGAGGAACGGGGCTCGGTCGACACGGCGGCCGTCTTCGGCGCTCCCGCCGAGGCTGACGCCGATCGCCTCGAACGGACGGCCGGTGGCCGTGCGGAGCCGCTGCTCGAGCTCGGCGATGACGGCGACGACCGCTTCGGGGCGGTGGTCGTCGAGCGGATGACTCGCGACGGCGACCTCGCTCGCCGTCAAGTCGGTCGCGGTCGCGAAGGCCTCGGTGCCGGTGAGCTTCACACCCATGAACGTTCGCCCGTTCGCGCGGACGAGGAGCGGCCGCGACGGACGGCCGACGCCGTCGATGCGATCCCCCGTCTCGACGACGAGACCGGAGTCCATAAGCGACTTGACGATCCGGGTGAGCGTCGGCTGCGACAAGCCGAGCTGGTCGGCCACCTCCGTGCGCGAGATCGGCCCGTGGATCAGGATCGAGCGGGCGACGATCACGCTCGGATCACGCGCGGGAGCGGCATCCGGTACGACCAGCTCGGCCAACGTCGTCCACCTCCAGTTCCGCAGCGCCTTCATCCTCGCACGCGCCCGTCGGCTGCGGCTCAGCCGGGTATGCGATCGCAGACGACGAGGATGGCCTCCTCCGGGAAGACGATCGGTGGGCGCAAGCCGATCTCGCCCAGGGCCGCCCCGGTCAGCTCCGCGCCCGCCATCCACCTCGGGGGGCGGTGCTGCACGGCCGGGGCACCGCCGAAGTCGCGACTGGAGACCCGGTAGACGGCGTCCGGGTCCAACCCGGGAAGGACGAACGTGTCGGGCACGCTCCCCTGCGCAGGGGACTTCTGCACGTACGCGAAGATCGCACGCGACCTGTCCCGCGCGACGACGCCGTGCACGAGCGCGGCGGGATCGCCGTGGTCGCCCCGCACGACGCGGCCCGAGTGGAGCAGGTCGCGCTCGGCCCGGTAGAACACGGCCCAGTCCCGGATGGCGGCACGCTCGTCGTCGGTCGCCTCCAGGAGGTTCCATTCGATGCCGGCGTGCCCGAACAGCGCGGTGATCGCCCGGAACTGGATGCTGTGCCGACGCCCGGTCGTGTGCGAGATCGTTGGTCCGATGTGCATTCCCAGCAGTTCCGGCGGGATCACGAGGCTGGTCCAGCGTTGGATCTCCTGGCGCTCGAGTGGGTCGTTGGAATCCGAGGTCCAGAACCGGTCGGCGTGCATGACCATGCCGAGGTCGACCCTTCCGCCACCTGAGGCGCAGGACTCGATCTCGAGCCCGGGATTACGCCGGCGGAGTTCGTCGAAGAGCGCGTATATCGCCTGCGTCTGACGGCGGACCGCCGGCGCGCCCCCGTGCCCGGGATCAACGAGGGTGCGATTGTGATCCCACTTGATATACGAAACGCCCGCGTCGCGGATGACGGCGTCGACCTGTTCGAGGACGTGCGCGTACGCGTCGGTGTTCGAAAGATCGAGCACGAGCTGGTTGCGGGCGGTCGGCGGGATCCGGCTGTCGACACGGAGGATCCAGTCGGGGTGCGTGCGATACAGCTCGGAGTCGGGGCTGACCATCTCGCCCTCGAACCAGAGGCCGAACTCCATGCCGAGCGATCGGATCCTGTCGGCGAGCGGGCGGAGGCCGTCGGGCCAGACGTCGGGCGAGACGACCCAGTCGCCGAGGCCGGCATGATCGTCTCGACGGGCGCCGAACCATCCGTCATCGAGCACGAAGCGTTCGACGCCGACCGACGCCGCGACCTCGGCGAGCGCCGAGAGTCGTTCGAGGTCGTGATCGAAGTAGACCGCTTCCCAGACGTTCAGGGTCAGGGGGCGCGGACGGACGCGAGTGGGATGCTGCGGCCGCGACCGGAGCCAGCCGTGCGCGACGTCGCTGATCCCGTCGAGACCCGCCCGCGAGTGCAGGGCGACGACGGTCGGCGCCGTGTACCGTTCCCCGGGCCCCAGGACGACCTCGCCCGGCGCGAGCAGCTCACCTGCCCCGATCGACTTCCGTCCGGTCGGCAGCTGCTCGACCATGTGACGGGTGTTACCGCTCCACATGAGCGCCATCGCCCAGATCTCTCCGCGCGCGAATGTTGCGCCGGCGGTGCTCGCGCACTGGACGATCGTGTAATCGTGACCGGAGCGGCCCTCCTGGCCCTCCCGCAGGGCGATGCCCGGAAGGATCGGTCGACGTGCGAGTTGACGTTCGCGCAGCCAGCGACCGCTGAAGTCGATGATCTCAGCGGCACGGTCGGGCAGGGGCAACCAGGACGAGAGCTCGTCGAGCGTGTAGGCGTCGTCGCCGTCGTTCGTCAGCTGCACGTCGACCTTGATCACGCCCTCCGGGAGGACCTCGTAGCGGAGCGAGAGGCTCAGCATCGCGGCGGCGTCGACGAGCTGGAACTGGCAGTCCGTGTCGGTCGATTCGATGGAGCGGAGTTCGAAGAGGGTCGACCAGGCGCGCGATCCGCGGTGGCCGCGCACGGCGGGGCGGCCGTGGAACCCGCGGCCCGGATCGCGGAGTGCCCCGGCATCCGCCGGCCGGTCGAGATGGGCGTGCGGCACCGGCCCGCTGAGGAGGGCGGGCAGGTCGAGCGAGTTCCCGCGCGACACCGGAGCGCCCCAGTGCGCGATGATCGGGTACCCGGCGGACGTGTCGATGAGGAGCTCGACAGTTCCGCCGACGAGATGGATGTTGTGGTCTGCGCGTGCCGCAGTGGCGAACATACTGCGATTCCCTCTCTGCATGGGGGTGGGGAGGATGATCGGGACATCCTCCCCACGATGTCGGTCGGAGGCTACTCGAAGAGGGCGTTCACCTTGTTGTTCGCGTCCGTCAGCGAATCGACTCCGGCCTTGCCCGACATGACCGCTTCCATCGCCGGCGTCATGATGGCGTTGACATCGGACTTGAAGTCGGTGATCGGGTAGAGGATGGTCGTCCCGTTCTCGACCTGGGAGATGAACGGCGAGACGTCGATGCCCTTGCCCTCGAAGGCGGCGACCGCCTTCTCGGTCGCGGTCTTGATGGCGGGGAAGACGACGGCGGCGTCAGCCACCACGTCCTGGCAGGCCTCCGAGCCGAGGTACTTGACCCACTCCCACGCCGCGTCGGCGTCCTTCGTCGTCACCGAGATGTTGTCGGCGAGGCCGTTCATCGTCGAGGCCCGCTCGCCGTGGGGACCGACCGGCGTGGGTGCTACCGCGGGCGTGAAGGTGTCGCTTGCGGAGCCGAAGACGTAGCCGGTCATCCATGACCCGTTCGGCACGAGCGCGGCGCTGCCGGCGATGAGCTGGTCGGCCCAGCCGATGCCGGTCTGCGCCTCGAAGGGCGGCATGTACCCCTTCTCGACGAGCGAGTGCCACCAGGCGATGGTCTCCTGGAACTTCGGGTCGTCGTAGTGGTAGGAATCCGCCCACGGTCCGTCGGTCTGCTCCCAGGGGAGCGTCCCGGTGAGGAAGGTCCACTGGGTCTGGCCGTCGGCGCCGCCGGAACCTTCCATCCACAGCCCATAGGTTTCCACGTTGCTCTTGTCGAAGCCGGGCTCGTCGCCGCGCACGCCGTTCTTGTCCACGGTCAAGTGGGCGATGACGTCCTCGTACGTGCCGCCGTCCTCGGCGTTCCAGGTGAGGCTCGCCAGTTGCTCGTCGGTGATGCCGGCGGCCTCGGTGAGTTGCTCGTTGTAGAAGAGTGCGACGGTGTCGAAGTCCTTCGGCAGGCCGTACTGCTCGCCGTCCGGGTTCTGCCAGAGCTCCACGAGGCCGTCCTGATACACGGAGAGGTCGACGTCATCGCGCTCGATGTAGTCGTCGAGCGGCAGCACCTGACCGTTCTTCTGGAACTCGGGGTAGTAGGCGACGTGGCTCGTGAAGACGTCGTAGGTGTCGCCGGAGACGAAGCCGGTCGTGATCTTGTTCCAGTAGTCGTCCCAGCCGATCTGCTCGATGTCGATCTTGTAGCCGTCGTTCGCATCTTCGAAGTCCTCGGCGCACTGCTGGTATGCCGGAAGCTGATTGGCATCCCACAGGCCGTACTTGATCGTCTTCGTGCCGTCATCGGACGAGCCGGCCGTACAGCCGGTGAACGCTCCGATGGTCGCGACGACGACGACGCCGGCGGTCACGATTCTCTTCATGGTGGTGTCTGCTTTCTCTCTTGGTGGGGATGGGAGGTCTCTCCCTGGTCGGGTGGGAGATCTCGGTGGGGTGGGGGTGGGAGACGGCGTCGAGCCGTCATGGCCGGGGTCGTGGGGCGGTGCTACTTGACTCCGGACGATTGAATCGAGCCGACGATCCGACGGCCGAAGACGAGGACGAGGATGAAGATCGGCACGGCGGCGAGGAGCGCTCCCGCCATGAGCCCGGCCCAGTCGGGGTTGCCCTGCGGCGTCTGGGAGCGGAAGATCCCCAGGCCGACGGTCAGCATCTTCGTGTCCTCGGTCTGGCCGACCAGGAGCGGCCAGAGGTAGTCGTTCCATGCGGCGATGAACTGGAGGATGGCGATCGTCACGACCTGCGGAGCGATGAGCGGCAGCGCGATCCGACTGAAGATGCGCCACTGACCGGCTCCATCGATGACGGCCGCCTCGATGATGCTCCGGTTCACGCCGAGGAAGAACTGCCTGAGGAAGAAGACGACGAAGGGCGACATCAGCATCGCCGGCAGGGCGATGCCGAGATAGGTGTTGAGGAGCCCGAGTTCCTTGATCAGCACGAAGTTCGGCAGGAGGGTGAACATGCCGGGCACCATGAGCGCCACGAGGAACGCAGCGAACACGACGTTACGGCCGGGCCACTCGAGCAGGGCGAAGGCGTAGGCGGCCATCGAACTGAACACGACCTGGAAGACCGTGATCATGGTGCAGACGATGATCGAGTTCAGCAGGTACAGGCCGAAGTTGATGTCGGCGCCCGATCCGCCCTCGGCGATCGCGTCCGCGGTCGACGCGATGCCGAGGACCCGCTGGAACGGTCCGAGCGTGAAGTCGACCGGAAGCAGACTCAGCGGCTCGGAGAACATGGACCGGTTGTTGCTGAGGGCGGTCCGGATCATCCAATAGAACGGGAACAGGGTGATCGCGATCGCGATCACGATCAGGACCCATCCGATCACCCGCGATCGCAGGGACTTCGTCGCGCCTGTCTCGCGTTCCTGGTTCCGTTTCGAGGCGGGTCGGCTCTTCTCGGGGCGCGGCGAGGTTCCGGTGGTCGGGGGTGCAGTGAGGAGCGTCATGGTCAGCGATCCAGATCCGATTCGTTCGCACGAAGCACGCGCAACTGGAGCAGCGCGACGACGGCGAGGATGAGCATGAGGACGACCGAGAGTGCCGACGCGTACCCGAAGTCGAATTGGGCGAACGCCTGGTCGTAGATGTAGACGTTGAGCGCTCGGGTCGCGTCGACGGGGCCGCCACCCGTGGTCACGGCGATCGTGTCGAAGATCTGGAACGACCCGACGACGGAGATGACCAGCACGAACGCGAGGACCGGCCGCAGCAGCGGCATCGTGACGGACCGGAATGTCCGCCACTCCCCCGCGCCGTCGACCTCGGCGGCTTCGTAGACGTCGCGCGGGATCGCCTGGAGGCCGGCGAAGATGAGCAGCGTCGTGTACCCCAGGTGCCGCCACACGTTGATCAGGGCGATCGTCGGCATGGCGAGCAATTCGTTGCCGAAGAACCCCACGCGATCGAACCCGATCGAATCCAGCGCCGAGTTGATGAGGCCCAGGTTGTAGTCGGCGAGCCAGAACCAGACGAGGGCGACGACGACGTTCGCGATGAGATATGGCAGCAGCACGATGCCGCGGATGATCATCGAGCGCGTGAAGCGGTGCAGCAGCACGGCCAGCACGAGGGCCGCCGCCGTCTGGATGCCGATGTTGATCACGACGTACTCGATGGTGACCCAGAGGGAGTTCCAGAAGACCGGGTCCTGGGCGATGGCGATGTAATTGTCGAGCCCGATCCACTCCGGTGCCCTCAGCAGGTTGAAGTCGGTGAAGCTCAGGTAGAGGCCGCGAATCGACGGCCATGCGAAGAAGACGGCGAACCCAAGGAGCGCTGGGGCCAGGAACATCAGCGCGGGAGCGAGCTGATTCCGAGCGAGGGGCTTCGTTGCCACGGTACCTCCAGTAACTTCATTGTTGGAAGTAACCATAGCGGCAGGACCTCGAATGTCAAGCAATATCGCGCGATGTGTTCGAACCAACTTTCAATCTGGAAGCAAAGAGGCGGGGCCCCCGCCGAACAGATCGCACCGAGGAAGGTGCCGAGGTTCGCCCAGAACATGCTCACGAGCGTGCCCGTCCCGGGCGACACGTACGCGCCCACCGAGGACACGCCGAACGCGATGGACCCGAGCAGGTTCAGCCACACCAGGCCTGATCGGCCGAAACGAGCGGATGCCGCGGGGTACCGCACGAGCCGGATGCCACGGGGCTGCGGCGCGGCATCCGGGGGCGTAGCCTGACGCCCATGGCGACGTGGGACGACGTGCGTGCGTTGGCGCTCGCGCTGCCCGAGACGAGCGAGCACGTCTCGCACGGGGGCGCCCAGTGGAAGGTGCGCGCGAAGGGATTCGTGTGGGAGCGCCCGCTGCGCCGCGCCGACCTGGACGCGCTCGGGATCGACGCGCAGACCGGGCCGGTGCTCGGCGCGGCGACGGAGGACGAGGCCGTGAAGTTCGCGCTGATCGCCGAGGACCCCTCGGTGTTCTTCACGACGCCGCACTTCGACGGGTACGCCGCCGTGCTCGTGCACCTCGACCGCATCTCGAAGCGGCGACTCTCGGAGGTGGTGGCCGAGGCGTGGGCGGCCGCCGCGCCGGCGAAGCTCCTGCGGGAGCACCTCCAGCGCAACGTCGACTAGGCCGGCTCCGAGTCGATCGTCCGACGCGACAGCAGCGCTGCCACGAAGAAGCAGATCGCCCCGAGGAACGTGCCGAGGTTCGCCCAGAGCAAGCTCACGAACGTGCCGGTCTCGGGCGACACGTAGGCGCCCACCGCCGACACGCCGAAGGCGATCGAGCCGAGGAGGTTCAGCCACGTGCCGTGCCAGGTTCGCGCGTCGCGGTCCCAGAGCTTGCCGCGGTCCTTCGTCGCCACCACGGCCAGCGCGCTCGAGACGAGGAAGGCGACCGAGCCGAACGCATCCGGCCGCCACCCCGCACCGAGCCGGGTCGGGTCGGCGATCGCCGCGATGAGCGCGGCCCCGGTGCTCACGTTGAAGAAGAGGGTGCCGATGAACTGGATCATGGCCGCCCACCAGTCCGCACGGTCGGCACGGTTCGTGTCACTCCGGGGCGGGCGCCGTCCACTGAGGCTCAGCTGGATGAACGCCGCCGCCGTGAAGAAGATCGAGCCGGCGAAGAAGGTGACGCCGACGGCCACGGCGCCGGCCCATTCCGCGTAGAACGGCACCGCTCCGACCGCGAAGCACAGCGAGCCGACGGCGAAGCCCCACGCCTCGCGGCGCAGGCGTCGCCGCCGACCCGTGTGCCCGGCCGGCGCGCTCATCGCCGCGGCATCCGCGCTCATCGGTTCGCTGCGCTCAGTGGTGGAATCCGGGCTTCTGCCCCTGGGTGGGCATCGGCGTCTCGAGTGCATCGAGCCACGCCGTCTCGACGCGGATGTCGTCGAGCAGGTCGTCGGCGAGGTCGCGGCTCAGCCCATTGCGCACGACGACGCGCTGCACGGTGATGTCGCTCATGTTGTCGGGCATGGGGTATGCCGGCACCAGCCAGCCCTTCATGCGCAGCCGATCGGAGAGGTGGTAGAGGTTCCACTTGTCGGTATAGCCGGGCTTCAGCTGCCACGCGAACACCGGGATGTCGGAGCCGTCGCTCCACAGGTCGAAGGCGCCGATCTCGGAGATGCCCTTCGCGATGTACTTCGCGACATCCTGGCTCTCCTGCTGGATGGCGGTGTAGCCCTCTCGTCCGAGGCGCAGGAACTGGTAGTACTGCAGCAGCACCTGGGCGCCGGGCCGCGAGAAGTTCAGGGCGAGGGTCGGCATGTCGCCGCCGAGGTAGCTCACTCGGAAGATGAGCTCGTCGGGCAGCGCGTCGAGGGTACGCCAGACGATCCAGCCGACGCCGGGGTAGACGAGCCCGTACTTGTGGCCCGACGTGCTGATGGAGTGCACGCGCTCGAGTCGGAAGTCCCATTCGACCTCTGGCTGCAGGAACGGCGCGATCATGGCGCCGGATGCCCCGTCGACGTGGATCGGCACGTCGAACCCCGTCTTCGCCTGCAGGGCGTCGAGGGCGGCCGCGATCTCCTTCACCGGCTCGTACATACCGGTGTACGTGACCCCCATGATGGCGACCACGCCGATGGTGTTCTCGTCGACGTACTGCTCCAGCTGGCTGCCGTCGAGCATGGGGTGCTCGTCGGTGACCGGAACGTAGCGCGGCTCCACCTCGAAGTAGTTGCAGAACTTCTCCCAGCACACCTGCACGGCGGAGCTCATGATGAGGTTGGGCTTCTCGGTCGACTTGCCCGCGGCGCGCCGGGCGAGCTGCCACCGTCGCTTGAATGCGAGCCCGCCGAGCATGCACGCCTCGGAGGAGCCGATCGTCGAGGTGCCGATCGAGTCCTCGACATCCGGGACGTTCCACAGCGACCCGAGGATGTGCCAGCAGTGCTCCTCGATCGCCGCGGTCCGCGGGTATTCGTCCTTGTCGACCATGTTCTTGTCGTAGGTCTCGGCATAGAGGCGGTCGGCCTGGTCGCCCATCCACGTGGCGACGAAGGTCGCGAGGTTGAGCCGTGCGTTGCCGTCGAGCATGGCCTCGTCGTGCACCATCTGGTACGCCGAGGTCGGGTCCATCTCACCGTCGGGAATCGTGAAGCGCGGCGCGGCGGTACGCACCCCGGCGCGGGTGTAGGTGGGCTTGAGGACGTTGGGGTCGTGGAGCATGTGCTGGGTCCTTCCGGTTGGCGTGGTTCCCCGGCCCGCGCGCCGCGCGAGCAACCGGAAGGCCGTGACCCCAGGGAGGTGCCGGAGCCCCCCGGGCCGGTCACCGTCTACGAGCGAGACACTACGCCCGGGCACTCACCGGCCGCTAGTGTCTCGGCGGATGCGCCTCCTCCGCGCCGAGCGCCTTCGTGCAGTTCGCGCAGAGCCCGAACACGTCGACGACGTGCGCGGCCCCGGTGAAGCCGTGCTCGGCGGCGACGCGCTTCGCCCAGGACTCGACCTCGTCGGCGGCGATCTCCACCGTGAGTCCGCAGTTGCGGCAGATGAGGTGGTGGTGGTGCCCGGTCGTGCTGCATGCGCGATAGAGCGCCTCGCCCTCGGGCGACTGCAGCGAGTCGGCCTCGCCGTTCGCCGCGAGGTCGCCGAGCGCGCGATAGACCGTGGCGAGGCCGATCGGAGATCCGCTCGCGTGCAGTGACGAGTGCAGCGCCTGCGCGCTGATGAACCCCTCGGTCTCGTCGAGGGCCTCGCGTACGGCTTCGCGCTGCCAGGTGTTTCGCTTCATGCGGTTCTTGCGTCCTCTGCGGTCTCCACGGGGATGGCGACTCGATTCCACGGTAGTGCGCGCAACTTGGAGATTCCCAGCGCGAGCGCGAAGAACGCGGTGGCGGCGAGCACGATGCTCGGGCCGGCGGCCACGGCGAGCGCGCGCGACGCGAGCACCCCGATGGCCCCGGATGCCGCGCCGATGACGGGTGCGGTGAACAGGATGCCGCGGTACGTGGGCACGACGAGCCGCGCGGCGGCCGCCGGCGCGGCGATGAGCGCGATGGCGAGGATCGCGCCGACGGCGGGCAGCGCGCTCACGACCGTCGCAGCCGTGAGCGTCAGCACGAGCAATTCGACCGGCCACTCCCGGTAGCCGGCCGCGCGGAATCCCGCCTGGTCGAACGTCGAGAACGCGATCTCCTTGCCGAAGACCGCCACGGCGATCACCGCGACCAGCGCGACGCATGCCGCGAGCAGGATGTCCCCTTCGGTCACCGTGAGGATCGACCCGACCAGCAGCGACTCGGCCTGCACCGGAAGGCCTGGGATGACCGCCTGCAGGATCGCGCCCGCCGCGAACCCGCCGGTGAGCACGATGCCGGCCGCAACCTGCGCGCCCTGCCGCCGCACGCGCGCGATGCCCGACATCACGGCCACGAGCACCACGGATGCCGCTGCGGCCCCGAGCGGCACGCTCACCCCGAGGGCGGCCGCCGCGACCGCGCCGGGGTAGGTGCCGTGCGTGAGCGCCTGCGCGAAGAACGTGCGGCGCCGGAGCACCACGAGTGCCCCGACGAACCCGGCTCCGGCGCCGATGACGATCGACGCGAGGAGCGCCCGCTCGAAGTAGCCCATCAGCGCCCCTCCCCCACCTCAGCTGGTCGAGGAGCGCCCGGCGCAGCCGGACGCGTCTCGAGACCCACTCCCCCGCGCCGCGCGACGCGGTCGGCGATCCACCGACCGGCCAGCACGACGGCGTAACCCGCGACGAACACCGCGACGATCGTGCTGCCCGCCGGCAGGCCGACGCCTGCCCCGACCGACGCCGCGTACCCCGCGGCGAGCCCGAACCACGCGGCGAGCGCGGCGAACAGCGCGGCGGCGGGGAAGAGCAGCCACAGTCGTTCGGTCACGAGGCGCGCGGCGGCACCCGGCACGATGAGCAGCGCCAGCACGAGCAGCGTGCCGACCGTGCTCGCGCCGGCGACCACCACGAGAGCGACCGACGCGTTCAACACGAGGTCGAGCGTGAGCGCCGAGTCGCCTGCGGCACGGCTGCCGCCCGCGTCGAACGCACGGAAGAGCTGCTGCTTCAGGGTGATCGCCACGGCGATGAGGGCGATCGCGCACACCGCGACGAGGGGGAGCACCTCCTCCGGCGGAATCGTGAGTACGCGTCCGAACAGCAGCGCCTCCAGCTCGCCGGAGTAGTCGTCGCTGCGGGACACCACGATGACGCCGACGCTGAAGGTGGCCGTCAACACGATCGCGATCGCGGCATCCGAGGTGATGCCCGCCCTGACGAGCCAGGTGAGCACCACGGCCGCGGTCAGCGCGGCGATGGCGGCACCCGGGAGCAGGCCGGCGGTGCCGCCCACCGCCAGCCCGATCGCGAGCCCGGGGAAGACCGCGTGCGTGAGTCCGTCGCTGATGAACTCGAGCCCCCTCAGGTTCACGAGCACGCCGACGACGCCCGCGACCACGGCGAGCACGAGCATCACCACGAGTGCTCGGCCCATGAACGGCACGGCGAATGCACCGAACAGCGCGTCGCCCAGGCTCATCGCGCGCCACTCCCCCGCCGCGTCGCGTGTCGCCGCTCACGCACGCATGCCGCGACCGGCATCAATGCCCCTCGTGGCCGGGAACGACCAGCGTGTGCTCGTCGAGCTCGACCTCCACGCCGTCGAAGCACTCCTGCACGTTGCCGAGCGTGAGCACCTCGGCCACGGGCCCGAATGCGAGTTGGGTGCCGTTCACCAGCACCACGGTGTCGCAGACGAGCTTTGCGAGCTCGAGGTCGTGCGTGGACACGAGCACGGCCACGCCCTGCGCCTTGAGCGCGCGCAGCGTGTCGATCAGCGCATCGCGGTTCTGCTGGTCGAGCCCGTTGAACGGCTCGTCGAGGAGCAGCAGCGTCGGGTCGCCGGCGAGCGCGCGTGCGAGCAGCCCGCGCTGACGCTGGCCGCCCGAGAGCTCGCCGAACCGCCGCTTCGCGAGGTCGGCGAGACCGACCGTGGCGAGCGCCAGCCGCACGGCCTCGCGGTCGGCACGGCCCGGCCACCGCAGGAACCCCAGCCGGCGGAAGCGTCCCTGCATCACGACCTGCTCGAGGCTGATCGGGAAATCGGGATCGAGCTCGGCCGACTGCGGCAGGAAGCCGATCATGCCGTTGCGGGCATGATCGTCGCCGGCAGAGGCGGGGCCCGGTGTGCCGGGGCTCGCCGCTCGCGCCGACCCGGCGGCATCCGTTGCGCTCCGCCCGACGACCATCCGGCCGGCCGTGAGCGGCACGAGTCCGAGCACGCCCTTCAGCAGCGTCGACTTGCCCGCGCCGTTCGGGCCGATCAGGGCGACCGCCTCACCGGGCGCGATCTCGAAGTCGAGGCCGGAGACGCCCCCGCCACCCGGGTGGGTGAACGCGACGCCATCGAGGCGCAGCACGGCGGAGTCGGTCATCAGGTCATCCTTGCAGCAGCGCGGGGAGCGGGGAAGGCGTGACGCCCCACGACTCCAGGATGAGGGTCGCGTTGTGGATCTGGCTGCCGAGGTAGGTCTCCCCCGGCGAGCCCGCCGTGCCGAGCGAGTCGCCGTAGAGGGCATCGTCGCCCGAGTACACCGTGACGCCCGCCTCACGCGCGATCGTCTCCGCGGCCTTCGGTGAGATCGACGCCTCGGAGAAGACCGCCTGCACGCCCGTGGCGCGGATCTTCGCCACGAGGTCGTCGATCTCAGCGGCGCTCGGCTCGGCGTTGTCGTCGAAGCTCGGGATGACGCTGCCGACGAACGTGAGGCCGTAGGCGTCGATGAAGTACGTGAACGCGTCGTGGTTCGTCACGAGCAGGCGCTGCTCCGCGGGCACGGTGTCGACGTTCTCCTGGATCCACGTGTCGAGTGCGTCGAGCTTCCCCACGTACGCCTCCTCGTTCGCGTCGACCGCCGCCGCGTCGATGCCGGGCACCTCCGCGAGGCCGTGCGCGATGTTCTCGACCATGTGCTCGGCGAGCTCGGGGTCGGTCCAGATGTGCGGGTTGCCGTCGCCGTGGTCGTGACCGTCATGGTCGGATGCTTCGTCGGCCTCCGTGTCGGTCGCGGCGTCGGCCTCTTCGTCGTGGTCGCCCGAGCCGAACAGCTCGATGCCCGTGCTCGCATCGATGAGCACGCCGTCGAAGCCCGATGCGCTCACGGCGTCGTCGAGCCAGCTCTCGAGCCCCGCGCCGTTCACGACGAGCGCATCGGCGTCGGCGAGCGCGAGCAGTTGCGCCGCGGAGGGGTCGAAGCCGTGGGCGCTCTGCGCAGGCCGCAGGAGCTGGGTGACTTCGGCGGTGCTGCCGACGAGCTCGCGTGTGAAGTCCCCCACCTGCGTGGTCGTGGCGACGATCGAAGGGCCGCTGCCGTCGTCGGCTCCGGATGCCCCGGGGCTCGCGCACGAGGCGAGCGCGAGCGCGCCGATCGCCAGCACGGCGCCCGTTCCGAACGCGTTCCGGATTCGGTTGCGCATCGGCCTTGGAGGTGAGGTCATATCCCGAAGGTAGTCCTTATTGATAATGATTGTCAAAACCATGTGGAGTGGGCGCGATGCAGGTCGGCAACACGCGAGGCGCGTCCGGCATTCCGCGTCATCCTGTGGAGAGCGCTGGCGAGTGTCGCACCGACGTGCGAGCATGAAGCACGTGGATACGACGACGACCCCTCTCACGTTGCATCCGTTCACCGTCGCCGATGCCGAGCGCGTGCTCTCCGGCGAGGTCGACCCGCACGACGGGTGGGAGGGCGGCTACGCCTTCACCGACGAGCCCGAGCTGCTCAGCGAGTACGTGCGTGCGGTGCGCGAGACCGGCGACCCCACCCCGTTCGGCCCGTACCTCGTGCGACGCGTGCACGACGGCGCGACCATCGGCGGCGTGAACCTGTTCGGTCCGCCGGACGGCGACGGAACGGTCGAGTTCGCCTTCGGGCTCGTGCCCGCCGTGCGCGGGCAGGGCCTCGCGCTGCACACGGTGCTCGAGGCGCTCGCGCTCGCGCGCACGGCCGGCGCGACCACGGCCCGCGCCGCGTGCGAGATCCCCAACCTCCCCGCCCGACGTGCCCTCGAGCGCGCCGGGCTCATAGAGGTCGGCCGCAGCGACGACGCGGTCGTCTACGAGGCTCGCCTCTGACGCAGTGACGGATGCCGCGGCATCCGTCACTCGAGCAGCAGTGCGGGCTCCTCGATGATCGACGCGACGTCGGCGAGGAAGCGACTCGCGACGTCGCCGTCGACGACGCGGTGATCGAACGAGGCGCCGATCGTCGTGACGAACCGCGGGCGCACCTCGCCGTCGACGACCCACGGCTTCTGCTTGATGGTGCCGAGTGCCACGATCGCGACCTCGCCCGGATTGAGGATCGGGGTGCCGGTGTCCATGCCGAAGACGCCGATGTTCGTGACGGTGATCGTGCCGCCCTGCATCTCGGCCGGCTGGGTCTTGCCCTCGCGTGCGGTGAGCGTGAGCTGCTCGAGCGCCGCCGCGAGCTCCACCATCGTCATCGCCTGCGCCTCCTTGACGTTCGGCACCAGGAGGCCGCGCGGGGTCGCGGCTGCGACGCCCAGGTTGACGAAGTGCTTGACGATGATCTCCTCGTCGGTCCACTGCGCGTTGACCGACGGATTGCGGCGCACCGCCCAGATCATGGCCTTCGCCATGATGAGCAGCGGCGACACCCTGACACCTGCGTAGTCGGGGGACGACTTCAGTCGCTTGACGTATTCCATCGTGCGCGTGGCGTCAACGTCGACGAAGACCGACACATGCGGTGCGGAGAATGCGCTCTGCACCATCGCGTTCGCGATGGCCTTGCGCACGCCCTTCACCGGGATCCGCGTCTCGCGATCGGGCGGCAGCTCGGGCGTCTGGATGTTGCGGAACACGCTCGCCTGGCTCGCTTCGCGGATCACGTCGTCGCGCGTGATGTCGCCGATCGGGCCGGTGGGCGCAACGCGCGAGAGGTCGACGCCGAGGTCCTTGGCGAGCTTCCGGATCGGCGGCTTCGCGATCACGGGCACGCCCGAATCGGGGCGGGGCGCAGCGACCGCCGGCGCCGCATCGGCCTCGGTCGCGTTCGGCTGCGCCGCGGCCGGCGGTGCGGGGAGTGTCGCGGGGGCGATGGGCGCGGGTCGCGCTGCGAGCTGCTCGTGCGCGCCGCCAGGCGACGGATGCCGCTTGCGCCGCGTCGGCGCGGGACCGGAGGATCCGTGTCCGACCAGCACGGCCCCACCGCCCTCCGACGCGGCGGGAGCGTGGGATGCGACCGTCCCCGATGCGGGCGCGGTCACCCCGGATGCGGCGGGAGCGGCCTGCGCCCCCGACGCTGCCCCGGTCGCAGGCGCGGGCGCGGCGCCATCCGTGGCGGCGGCATCCGTCTGGATCACCAGGATCGGCGTGCCGACGTCGACCGTCTTGCCCTCGTCGACGAGCAGCTCCGAGACCACGCCTTCGAACGCGCTCGGCAACTCGACGAGCGACTTCGCCGTCTCGATCTCGACGAACACCTGGTCGAGCTCGATGCGGTCGCCGGGGGCGACCCGCCACTCCACGATCTCGGCCTCGGTCAGCCCCTCGCCGACATCGGGCAACGGGAACCGGATCTCGCTCATCTCACGCCTTTCTCGGCCACGGCCGCGGGTCAGTACGCAAGTGCGCGGTCGACGGCCTCGAGCACCCGGTCGGGGCTCGGCAGGTATTCGGCCTCGAGGGCGGCCGGGGGGAACGGCGTGTCGAAAGCCGATACGCGCAGCACCGGCGCCTCGAGGGAGTAGAACGCGCGCTCGGCGACGGTCGCCGCGATCTCGGAGCCGATGCTGACGAAGCCGTACGCCTCCTGTGCGACGACGAGGCGCCCGGTGCGCTGCACCGAATCGAGGATGGGGCCGTAGTCGATGGGGGAGAGGGAGCGCAGGTCGACGACCTCGAGGCTCGTGCCCTCGCCCGCGGCGACGTCGGCCGCCTGCAGCAGGGTCGACACCATGGCGCCGTGACCGACGACCGTGACATCCGTGCCCTGGCGGATGACGCGACTCGCGTGCAGCGGCATGCCCGAGTGGTCGAGGTCGACCGGTCCCTTCGGCCAGTAGCGACTCTTCGGCTCGAAGAACAGCACGGGGTCGTTCGAGTCGATCGCCTCCTGGATCATCCAGTACGCGTCGTGCGGACTCGAAGGGCTGACCACCCGCAGCCCCGGGGTGTGCGCGAAGTACGCCTCGGGGCTCTCCTGGTGGTGCTCGATCGACCCGATGTGCCCGCCGTAGGGGACTCGGATGACCACCGGCATGCTGACGGTGCCGTCGTGGCGCACCGTCTGGCGCGCGAGCTGGGTGGTGATCTGGTCGAACGCCGGGAAGATGAAGCCGTCGAACTGGATCTCGATGACCGGGCGGTAGCCGCGCATCGCGAGCCCGATGGCGGTGCCGACGATGCCTGACTCGGCGAGGGGCGTGTCGAGCACGCGTCGGTCGCCGAACTCCGCGTGCAACCCCTCGGTCACGCGGAAGACGCCGCCGAGCGGGCCGATGTCCTCGCCCATGAGCAGCACGTGATCGTCGGCGCGCAGCGCTTCGCGAAGCCCTGCGGTGATCGCCTTGGCCATCGACAGGGTCTGCACGCCCCGCATGCCGCTCTCGGCATGTTCGGTCGTGGGTGTCACCGGAGCCGCATCGGATGCCTCGGCGGATGCCTCCGCGACGTCCACGGACCCGGCCACGAGCCGCTCCTCCTCGGTGCGCTGGCTCATGCCGCTCCTCCTTCGAAGCCGGACTCGAAGGCCTCGAGCCACGCGGACTCCTCGGCCATGAGCGGATGCGGCTCGCTGTACACGTGGGCGAAGATCTTCTCGCGCGTCGGCGCCGTCAGGTCGAGTGCGCGGCGCCGGAGGTCGGCCGCGACATCCGCCGCCTCGGCATCGACCTCGTCGAAGAAGGCTGCCGACGCCCCGCGGCCCTCGAGCCATGTGCGGTACCGGGTGATCGGGTCGCGCTCGGCCCAGTACGCGACCTCGGCGTCGGTGCGGTACTTCGTGGGATCGTCGGCGGTGGTGTGCGCGCCCATGCGGTAGGTGACGGCCTCGATGAGGCTCGGGCCGTCGCCCGAGCGCGCCTCCTCGAGCGATTGCCGGGTGACGGCGTAGCTCACGAGCACGTCGTTGCCGTCGATGCGCACGCCGGGCATGCCGAATCCGCCGGCGCGCAGCGACAGCGGGCTGCGCGACTGGCGCGACACGGGCACCGAGATCGCCCACTGGTTGTTCTGGACGAAGAAGACCTGGGGGGTCTGGTAGCTCGATGCGAACACGAGTGCCTCGCTCGCGTCGCCCTGCGAGGTGGAGCCGTCGCCGTAGTACACGAGCACGGCGGCATCCGCGTGAGGGTCGCCCGTGCCGACGAGCCCGTCGAACTGGATGCCCATGGCGTAACCCGTGGCGTGCAGCGTCTGCGAGGCGAGCACGAGCGTGTAGAGGTGGAAGTTGCCGTTCTCGGCGGGATTCCAGCCACCGAGGGTCGCGCCGCGGAGCAGCGAGAGGATCGCGACCGGGTCGAGGCCGCGGATCATACCGACGATGTGCTCGCGGTACGACGGGAAGATGTGGTCCTGCGGGCGGGCGGCGCGGGCCGAGCCGACCTGCGCCGCCTCCTGCCCGTGGCTCGGCACCCAGAGGGCGAGCTGCCCCTGGCGCTGGAGGTTCGCACAGGCGACGTCGATGCGGCGCGAGATCGCCATGTCGCGGTAGAACTGCTCGAGCGTCGCGTCGGGTAGCGCCTCCACGAGCGGCAGGTAGGCCTCCGCTTCGGGAGTCGGACGCAACTCCCCGGAGGGGGTCAGGAGCTGGACCGTCGGCGCGGTGAAGTCTCTCTCGCGGGCTGGCACCGTTCCACGCTACCCGCTACGCAGGGTGCCGTTCTTGTGAGGCCGGTACAAGCTCACCCAGAATCCGGAGGAGGGTATCGACAGACTCGGGCTCCCCAACGGAGATGCGGATGCCCTCGGGCGGGAACGCCCGGGTGACGAGGCCGGCGTCGAACAGGCGCTCCGCCACCTCGGTCGTCGACTCTCCGGTGGGCAGCCACACGAAGTTGCCGTGGGCCTCGGGCACGGGCCAGCCCTGTTCGAGCAACGCGTTGCGAAGTGCCTCACGGCGCCCCGCGATGGTCTCGACGCGGGCGAGGAGCTCCGCCTCGGCGGCGGGCTCGAGGGAGGCGAGCGCTGCAGCCGCCGATGCCGCGGTGACGCTGAGCGGGATGGCGGTCGAGCGCGCCGCGTCGAGGATCGGCACGGGCCCGATCGCGTAGCCGACGCGAAGCCCGGCCAGGCCGTAGGCCTTCGAGAATGTCCGGAGGATGACCAGGTTCGGGTAGCGGCCGATGAGCGTGCGGCCGTCGACGGATGCCTCGTCGCGCACGAACTCGATGTACGCCTCGTCGAGCAGCACGAGCACGTCATCGGGAACGCGCGACATGAACGACTCGAACTCGGCGGCGGTGACGATCGTGCCGGTCGGGTTGTTGGGGGAGCAGACGATCGCGACCCGGGTGCGCTTGGTGATCGCGTCGGCCATGGCGTTGAGGTCGTGGCGGTGATCGCCTCGGTTCGGCAGTTGCACGCTCGTCGCACCCGAGACCGTGACGAGCCCGGGGTAGGCCTCGAACGAGCGCCACGAGTAGACGACCTCGTCGCCGGGACCCGCGACGGCCGCGATGAACTGCGCAAGCAGCGACACCGATCCGGCACCGACGATCACCTCGTCGACGGAGACGCCGAAGCGCTCGGCGAGCTTCTCGCGCAGCACGAGGGCCGTCGCATCGGGGTAGCGGTTGATCTCGTTCGCGGTGGCCGCGACCGCGGCAGCGACACCGGGAAGCGGGGGGAACGGGTTCTCGTTGCTCGACAGCTTGTAGCCCTCGGCGGGCGCGGGCCGACCCTGGCGATAGGGCGGGAGGGCGGCGATCTCGGGGCGAAGGCGCACGCTCGCCCTCATTGGCTCAGGTGCAGTCACGGATTCCACCGTACCGCTTCGATCGCGAAGCACCGTCTGCCAGAGTTGGTCCATGCGGTTCATCCTGAAGGTCATCGTCGTCGCACTCGCACTCTGGCTCACCACCTTCATCGTCTCGGGCATCCGCGTCGTCCCGTACGAGGACACGCAACTCGCCACCGTGCTCACGTACCTCCTGATCGGCCTGATCTTCGGCCTCGTGAACGCCATCGTCGGCACCTTCGTCCGCATCGTCGCGTTCCCCTTGTACGTGCTCACGCTCGGCCTCATCTCGTTCATCGTGAACGGGTTGCTGCTCCTGCTCGTCGCCTGGATCAGCGACCTGATGGGCTTCGGGCTCGTGATCGACGGATTCTGGTGGGGCGTGCTCGGCGCGCTGGTGCTTGGCCTCATCAGCTGGCTGATCGGGCTCATCGTGCGCCCGTCGCGGGACTGAGGTCCCGGGTCGCCATCCAATCGCTGCGGAGGCCCGACACCCCACCCGTGACGTCGGTGACGAGCGAGCGGAACGACGCGAGCCGTTCCTCCTCGGAGGCGTCGACGAGCGCGGCCGTCTGGCGATAGCGGACGAGTTCGTGGGCCGGCAGCACGGCGTCGTACTCACGGTCGGCGTCGAGCACGCTCCGTGAGACCGTGACGCGATCGGGCGACGGATGCCCCGCACCGCCGGTGGCGGGAACCAGGTCCTCCTCGTGCTCGATGGAGAGGAGGCCCACGCCCTCGCGGGTCGGTGCCGAGGCGACAGGGCCGCCGAGGTTGACCGCACCGACGGCATTGAGCTCGGGGTCGACCGCGAGCTTCGCCGCGATCACGCCGCCGCCCGAGTGCCCCACCGCGAGCACCGGGTCATCCGGCCCGACGCCCGCCCTGCTCATCGCCTCGCGCACCGCACGCTCGCCCGCACCCGATTCGGCGCCGGCGATGCGGAGCGCATCGAGCGCCGTGTCGTCGGCGATGCCGTGCAGGTTGCTCGTCATGTCGGCCGGCTGCCGGCCGGCGACGAGTCCCACGTCGACGGTGCCCCCCACGTAGACGATCCAGCGCTTCTCGTCGCCCGCGCCGTACTGCTCGATGCGGATCTGCGCCCCACCCTCGCCCGTCGGCACGCGGTCGGCGAGGTCGCCGACCCCGCTCGGCGGCTCGACGATGTCGCCCAGCCGAACGGATGCCTCGGCCGGATGCCCCGCCGGCGGGCGCCCGGAAGCCGCGTCGGCCGCGACGGACGAGGTGGCGGGCGCCACTCGCTTCACGTTCACCGGGCCATCGACCAGCACATGGCTTCCCGCGATGCCGAGGAGCCCCGCGACGCCGAGCATGATCGACGCGCCCTCCGGCGCGCGCACGGCGGGTCCGACCGGGAAGGGCAGGTGCAGGGCGCCGGCAAACGTCTCATCCGCGTGATCGGCGGCGACGCGCACGAGTCGCACGAACGCCGGGTCCGAGAGCAGCGTGCGATGCTCCTCGAGCCAACTCGCGAGGGGCGTCGGGCCCCAGCCGAAGGCACGCCCCATCGCGGAGGCGGCCGCCTGCGCGCTCGCCACGAGCAGTCCGCCCGCCAGGATGGCGGGCGCGTGGAAGCCGAGCCATGGCGCGCCGATGAGGGCCGCGAGCTGCCAGAGCCCGTCGACGAGCCGCTCGGTCGCGCCATAGCGCTCGGCCGATTCGAGGAGCGAGGACCGCAGCGAGCTCGCACGGCGCTCGGCCTGCTCGAGGCACTGGCGCGCGAAGGCCAGGTTCATGGTGGGAGAGCCGGCGGCGCCGAGGATGGCGGGCTCGTCGACATCGAGCGTGTGCAGCCCGCGCCCGACCACATGGGCTCGATCTATCCAGTCGGCGATCACCGTCACGGCTGCGCCGAGCCTCGCCGCGTCGACGAACAGCTCGTCGACCGCGACGGCCGTCGATCCTCCGCCCGACACGATGAGCGCGTCAGGCGCGGCGGGCGCGTTCCCGTTCTCGCTCACCGCGCGCCCTGCCCGACGTCGCCCTGCGCCTCCAGCTCGTGCTCCAACCGGCGGATGCGATGCTCCAGGGCCGTCTCGGCATCCGCGAGCGCCGACATCGCCCCGGCGAGCCGCATCCGCAGGTCGTCGAGGAGCTCCGCGTACCCCTCGGCGGCCGCGGATTGCCACGCGCCCGGGGGCGGCGGCGCGAGCCCGATCGAATCGAGGCGCACCTCGTCGTGCAGGGAGCGCAGCATCACGAGGTGCCGGCGGGCGCCGTCGATGCGGTCGGGCGTGACGGCCCGGCCGGTGAGCGCGGCGATGAGTGGGTCGTGATCCATGCCGCGAGCCTCTCGCCGCAGCGCGTCCTCCGATGTGTCGCCCCGCGGCATCCGGGCACGAACGATCGCCCGCATCCGCTGTGGAGGACGAGCGCGATCAGTCGCGCAGCACCTGCTCGAGCACGTACGACGCAACTCGGCCGAACACCCCCGACGGGCCCTGCTGCTCGACGACGGCCGAGGCGATCACGAGCGCCCAGCCGCGCGCCCGGTCCCACGTCGCCTCGTCGACGCCGCGCACGGCCTCGAGCTCGGCGCGGAACACCCGCCGCGCCCGCGCGTCGAACGTGAGCCACGCGGTGGCGAGGTCGGTCGCCGGGTCGCCCGCGGTCATGTCGCCGAAGTCGACCACCGCGGCGAGCGCTCCCGACGGCCCGAGCACCAGGTTGGCCGGGTGCAGGTCGCCGTGCAGCCACACCCGGGGCCCCGACCACGGGGATGCCGCGAGCGCCCGCTCCCACACCGCGAGGAGCCGCGCGGCATCGGGGATGCGCCCGCCGGCGAGGCGGGCGCGCACGTGGGCGTCGCGGTTCGCGATCGGCACGCCACGGTAGGCGTTCGCCGGGGCATCCGCCGGTGCGGGCACGGCGCCGAGGTCGGCGACGAACGCAGCCAGGCTGTTCACGGCGACCCCGCGCGTCTCGACGTCGAACGCCAGTCCGCTTTCACCGGCGAACCAGGGCACGATGCTCCACGGCACGTCGTAGCCGAGCTCCGGAGCGGGCCGCCCGTGCCGCACCGGCGCGGGCACCGGCACGCGGAGTCTCGGGGCGAGCTCGGGCAGCCAGCGCTGCTCGTTCCACATGAGCCCGACCGCGACCTCGCGCCGCGGCATCCGCACCGCGTACCGGTCGCCGAGCCGGAAGATCGCGTTGTCCCAGCCGTTGGCCACGAGCCGCACCTGGCCCGCGAGATCCGGATGCTGCGCCGCCACCAGCCGCGCCGCGAGCGCCTCGTCGACGTGGAAGTCGGCGGGTGGGGCATCCGTCATCTCGACCCCTCCCCGTGCGCGGATCGCCCAGCGTAGCGCAGCCGCGATTTGCCTGCTGTGCCGTGGGCATATCTCGTCCACAATGGGACCATGACGCGAGCGGAGCCCGCGGGGGACGCCGCGCAGCCCTTCCGAGTGTCCTTCGTGTGCACCGGCAATATCTGCCGCTCGCCGATGGCCGAGGTCGTGCTGCGCTCCCTCGCCGAACGCGCGGGGCTCGGCGATCGCCTCGCCATCGAGTCGGCCGCGACGGGAGACTGGCACGTAGGCGAGCAGGCCGACCAACGCACCATCGATGCGCTCGGGCGGGCGGGCTACGACGGATCCCATCACCGTGCGCGCCAGTTCGACGTCGGGGACTTCCCCCGGCTCGACCTGATCGTGGCGTTCGACCGAGGGCAGGCTCGGATCCTGCGCAACTGGGCGCCGTCATCGCTCGACCAGGACAAGGTGCGGCTGCTGCTCGACTTCGACTCCGACCTCGCGCCGCTGCAGGACGTGCCTGACCCCTACTACTCCGACGAGGCGACCTTCGATCGAGTTCTTGGGATGATAGAGCGGTCGACTCATGCGCTCTTCCGGCAACTCGCCCCCGCACTCAGACAAGGAAACCGATGACTTCGCTGCCTCCCCAGCCGCTCAGCCCGCTCGACGGACGGTACCGTGCTGCGGTCGGCGAGCTCGGCGAGCACCTGTCCGAGGCGGGGCTGAACCGGGCGCGCGTGCAGGTCGAGGTCGAGTGGCTCATCGCGCAGACCGACCGCGGATTCTTCAGCTCGTCACCGCTGTCGCCGGAGCAGAAGGCGCAGCTGCGCTCGATCGTCACGGAGTTCGGGCAGGCCGACATCGACGAGCTTGCGACGCTCGAGGCCACCACCCGACATGACGTGAAGGCGGTCGAGTACTACGTGCGCCGCCGGCTCGAACTGCTCGGACTCGACGCGATCGCCGAGCTCACGCACTTCGCCTGCACCAGCGAGGACATCAACAACCTCTCCTACGCCATCACCGTGCGCGACGCCGTGCGCCAGGTGTGGCTGCCGAAGTACCGCGGCGTCATCGACACCCTCTCCGCCCTCGCAGGCGAGCACCGCGACGCGGCGATGCTCTCGCGCACGCACGGGCAGCCCGCGACCCCGTCGACGATGGGCAAGGAGCTCGCCGTGTTCGCGCACCGGCTCGAGCGCATCGCCAGGCAGGTCGAGGCCACCGAGTACCTCGGCAAGTTCTCGGGTGCGACCGGCACGTTCTCGGCGCACGTCGTCGCGGCACCGGATGTCGCGTGGCCCGAGGTCTCGAGCGAGTTCGTCGAGTCGCTCGGGCTCACCTGGAACCCGCTCACGACCCAGATCGAGTCGCACGACTGGCAGGCCGAGCTGTACGCCCGGGTCTCGCACGCGAACCGCGTGCTGCACAACCTCGCCACCGACATCTGGACCTACATCTCGCTCGGCTACTTCCGCCAGATCCCGCAGGCGGGCGCGACCGGCTCGTCGACGATGCCGCACAAGGTGAACCCGATCCGGTTCGAGAATGCCGAGGCGAACCTCGAACTCTCGAGCGCGGTGCTCGACTCGCTCGCGGCGACGCTCGTCACGAGCCGCCTGCAGCGTGATCTCACCGACTCCAGCGCCCAGCGCAACATCGGCGTCGGATTCGGCCACTCGCTGCTCGCGCTCGACAACATCCAGCGCGGGCTCGGCGAGATCGACCTCGACCGCGCACGGCTCCTCGAGGACCTCGACGGCAACTGGGAGGTGCTCGGCGAGGCGATCCAGACGGTGATCCGCGCCGAGGTGGTTGCCGGGCGGTCCACCATCGCCGACCCGTACGCGCTCCTCAAGGAGCTCACGCGCGGCAAGCGAGTCGCCGCGGCGGAGCTCGCCGCGTTCATCGAGGGCCTCGAGGTCGGGGATGCCGCCAAGCAGCGCCTGCTGGCGCTCACGCCGGCCAGCTACACGGGCATCGCGGCAGAGCTCGTCGACCGGCTCTGACCGAGCGGCCGCGGGCCTTCTCCGGGTCGAGCTGGAGCCTTCCGTCAGGCGTCGATCTGCGGGATCATGGGCGCGACGAGGGTCTGCCGATGCAGCGAGGCACGAGAACGACCACACCACCAGCACGCCGCCACCCGGCACGACGGGTCATGGCGTGGACGTTCATCGGCCTGGCCGCCGCCGGCCTGGCCGGCTCTGCAGCGCAGCGGGCCGCGGCGCAGCGGGACGAGCGCCGGTTTCCGGCGCCCGGCCGAATGGTCGAAGCCGGCGGCTTCCGGATGCACCTCGAGGTGCGCGGCGAGCACCTCGGCGGCCCGACGATCGTGCTCGAAGCGGGACTCGGATCGTTCTCCCCGAACTGGCACTGGGTGCAGCAGGCGCTGGCCGACCGCCTCCGCGTGGTGGCGTACGACCGCGCCGGACTGGGGTGGAGCGACCCGAGCCCGGCACCGCGTGACGCCGCGACCATGGCGGCCGAACTGCACACGGCACTGCACGCCGCCGACATCGAGGGGCCCTACGTGCTGGCCGGCCATTCATTCGGCGGACTCGTGGTGCGCGCGTTCGCCGAGCTCTACCGGCCGGAGACCGCGGGCCTCGTGCTCGTCGACGCCTCACATCCCGACCAGTGGGCTCGCTGGCCGGTGCCGAGTGCCGATCGGATCCAGTTGATCTCCCTGCGCATCTCGGCCGCCGCCGCCCGGGTGGGCCTGTTCCGGATCGTCGACGCATTCGGAGCCGTCTCCGCCGGACTTCCCGAACGACAGGTGGCAGAACTGAACGCCCGCTTCGCCCTGCCGAGCACGTCGGATGTCGAAGCCGCGGAAATGCGGGCGTGGGAGCCGATCACCCGGCCGTTCCTGCATCGCGCGTCCGCGCTCGGGGACCTGCCGCTCGCGGTCATCGGGGTGGGCGTCCAGCCGATGGGCGCCCAGACGCTCGACGCGCTGCAGGAGGAGCTCCCCGGACTCTCCATGAACAGCGCACGCCGGGTGATCGCCGACGCGACGCACGAGTCGCTCATCGCCGATCGGGAGCACGCGAGCCGCGTCGCGGAGGCGATCCTCGCGGTGGTCGACGCGGCCGGCGGCGAGAGCGTGGAGACAGCCTGGACGGCGCGGGAAACGCACCCGGCCATCCGCTGAGGGCACCGGGTGAGCGTGGTCCCGTCAGTGGCCGGGCGGGCGACCTTCGGGCCCGTCGGCGTTGCCCTCGCCACGCGACTTGGCGTCGTCGTCGAGCTCGGCGGACTCCGAGGCATCCGGTTTCACCGTCATCGCGAGCAGCGCGAGCGCGACGAGCACGACGATGAACACGCCGCCGGTCGCGATGAGGGCGAGCGTCAGGTCGCGGGTCACGACGATCGTGATGACGCCCGTGAAGATCGCGGCGATTGCAGCGCCGCCGACGTACTCGACGGGACGGAGCACGTCGCGCCGGTTCGGCTTGTACTCGCCGGGGGACTGGGTCATGAGCGCTGCTCCGATCCGGATGCCGCGGCGCCGGGCGCCGCAGCCCACTTCAACGAGAACCCACCGATGACCAGATACACGCCGAGGATCACGAAGTAGCCGCCGAGGAGGCCGACGGCCGTGACGGCGTCGGGCGGCAGCACGAGGAACACGATCGCGAGCACTGCGGTGAGCGCGCCCGCGGCGATCCAGTCGCGTGCGGCGGCGGTGCGACCCCGCGAGCGGAGCCCCGCGTACAGCTCGACGAACCCGGTCACGGCCGCCCAGACGCTCACCAGGTAGAGGAGGAACGGCAGCCCACCGGCCATGCTGACGGCGAGCAGGCCGGCTGCGACGGTCACGACCGCGTTCACGACGAAGAGCGAGCGGATGCCGCGACCGGCCACCAGGCGCAGGTTCAGCGCACCGACGACGAGGCCCGAGACGATCGCCCACGTGCCGAACACGAGCAGGCCGAGCTCGGGGGCGTGGTTCTGCGAGAACGTGATGACCGCGGCCGGCACGAGTGCGAGGAGTCCGCGCACGACCGGGACGACCCAGTACTGGGTGCGCTCCGGATCGGCATCGCGGGCGGTGGCCACGGCGACCTCTTTCACATCGGAGGGGGGTACCGATCCATCCTACGTTGGCTCCGCGGGCCCGGCGTCCGGGGAACCCGACCGCCGTACGCCGTTTCGTTCCACGAGCACGCGTCCGAGTCGCGCCAGCTCCGCCCGGAGGGAGTCAGGCTCGACCAGGTCGAGGTACTCGGCCCAGCCGGCCAGTCCGCGCGCGAGCAGCTGCTCGGTCGGCGCGGTCACCTGGACCCGCGAGCGCAGGTCGTCGACCGGCGCCTCCACGACGGCGCGCTGCCCGAATTGCGTGCGCAGCAGCGGCACGATACCGGTGTCGGCGATCACCGTGGCCGCAGCGCCCGCCCGCTGCCGCTCCACCTCGTCGGTGATCCGCGCCCACAGCTCGCCGAGGTCGAGGTCGTCGGGCCGCACCGCGGCCTCCTCCGTGACGGCGGCATCGAGCATCCGGTCGACGCGATATGTGCGCTCGGCGCCGTCCATGGCACCGAGGAGGTACCAGTGCTCGCGCTTGCGAACGAGTCCCCACGGGTCGACGAGGCGGTCTGTGGGCTCGCGGTTCCACGCCGCGTAGCGCACCCGCACGCGTCGCCGCTGCACGATCGCGGTCTCCAGCACGGGCAGCAGTTCGGGGCGGTCGATCGCCTCGCGGCCCCACTCGCCGGGATCGATGACGATCGCGTCGGCGGCGGCCGCGGCATCCGTTCGGAACGTCTCGGGAAGGGCGCGCACGAGCTTGCGCAGGGCCGCCTTCGCGTCGGGGTCGACGGATGCCGCGGGCCCCACGAGCAGGAAGAGCGCTCGTGCCTCGGGGCCGGTGAGCCCGCTGAGGTCGGTGCGAGCGCCGCCCAGCAGCTGCCACCCGCCGCCCCGGCCCGCCTGCGGATAGACCGGGATGCCGGCCGCTGAGAGCGCCTCGAGATCGCGGCGCGCGGTGGCGACCGAGACCTCGAGCTCCTCGGCGAGCTGCGCCGCGGTCACGCGGCCGCGTGCCTGGAGGGTGAGGAGCGTGGCGACGAGCCGGTCTGCGCGCATGTTCCGATTCTCCTCGGAAAAGTAGTCAGAGGGTGAGCACTTCTCTGTTGGAGACTGGATCCATCACCGACCGACGACCGACCGCACGAAGGAGACACCGCTCATGCTCAGGGGATTCGCCACCGTCAGCTACTACGCCGCCGACCTCGAGGCCGCCGCCGCCTGGTACTCGGAGGTGCTCGGTATCGAGCCGTACTTCCGCCGCCCGGGCTACGTCGAGTTCCGCGTCGGCGACTACCAGCACGAACTCGGCATCATCGACGCGCAGTACCGGCCGGCCGGCCCCACGGAGCCGGGCGGCGAGATCATCCAGTGGCACGTCGACGACCTGCCCGGCACATACCAGCGCCTGCTCGGCCTCGGCGCAACCCCCTACCAGCCGCCGATCGAACGCGGCCCCGGCTTCGTGACCGCCGTGGTCGTCGACCCCTTCGGCAACCTGCTCGGCATCATGTACAACCAGCACTACCTCGACACGCTGGCGCAACTTCGCGTCGCGGGCGCGCCCGCGCAGGCCGACTGACCCTGACGGGGTTGCGGCCCGCGGTCCCTCGCCTGCCGCAACCCCGCCGATCGGCCATCGCGGGACGGACCCGCGCAACCGCACCGACCGGTTACAGCGACTTCACGGCGCCGAGCACCTTGGCCAGCGAGTCCTTCGCGTCGCCGAACAGCAGCGTGGTCTGCGGCTCGTAGAGCAGCTCGTTCTCGATGCCGGCGAAGCCGGGGCGCATCGACCGCTTGAGGAACACGACCTGGCGTGCGTCCTCCACCTCGAGGATCGGCATGCCGTAGATGGGCGACCCCGGCGTCGACTTCGCCGCGGGGTTCACGACGTCGTTCGCACCCACGACGAGCGCGACATCCGCTGTCTTGAACTCGGGGTTGACCTCGCCCATCTCCTTCAGCGACTCGTACGGCACGTTCGCCTCGGCGAGCAGCACGTTCATGTGGCCCGGCATGCGCCCGGCCACCGGGTGGATCGCGAACACGACCTCGATGCCGCGCGCCTCGAGCGCCGACTGCAGCTCGGCGACGGTGTGCTGTCCCTGGGCGACCGCAAGTCCGTAGCCGGGCACGATGACGACCTTCTGCGCGTAGCCGAGGAGCACCGCGACGTCCTCGGGGCTCGACGAGCGCACCGGCCGGTCGGATGTCGCGGTCGAGCCGGCCGTCGACCCGCCGCGGAACGCGCCGAAGAGGATGCCCGTGACGCTCCGGCCCATCGCCGACGCCATCGCGCGGGTCAGGATCGTTCCGGATGCCCCGACGAGCGTGCCCGCGACCACGAGCAGCACGTTGCCCAGCACGAGGCCCGAGGCGGCGACCGCGAGCCCCGTGAACGCGTTGAGCAACGAGATCACGATCGGCACGTCGGCGCCGCCCACCGGCAGCACGAGCAGCACGCCCGCCACGAGCCCGAGTGCGAGCAGCACGACCGCGAGCCACGCCCCGCCGGCGAGCACGATGGCGACGGATGCCGCGACCGCCGCCACGAGCGTCAGGCCCATCAGCACCGCCAGGCCCGTGAACACCACGGGCCTGGTCGTCATGAGCTCCTGCAGCTTCGCGAAGGTGACGAGCGACCCCGAGAACGAGATCGCGCCCACGAACATCGTGAACACGACCGCGACGCGCACCCACGGGTCCTCGGTGTGCCCGAGCTCGAGCAGCGCCACGAGCGCCGCCGCGCCGCCGCCGACGCCGTTGAAGAGGGCGACGAGTTGCGGCATCTGGGTCATCTGCACGCGGCGAGCCACGGGTGCGGCGATGGCCGAGCCGACCGCGATCGCCAAGAGGATCCACGGGATGTTCTCGAGCTTCGACGAGAGGAAGACCGTGACCACGGCGATGAGCGCACCGGCCGCGCCGATGAGGTTGCCCCGGCGCGCGGTCTTCGGCGAGCTCAGGCCCTTGAGCGCGAGGATGAAGCAGGCGGCGGCGACGAGGTAGAGGATGGCGGTCCAGGTGGGGGAGAGGAGCGTCATCGACCCGCCCCCTTCCGGTCCGTGGCGGACGACTCGGCGGGAGCCGGCTTCGGCTTCCGGCCCCGGAACATCTCGAGCATGCGATCGGTGACGACGAACCCGCCGACCAGGTTGGCGGTGGCGAGCACGACCGCGACGAGCGCGAGGGTGAGCGTCCCGCCGTCGCCCGCCTGGCCGGCGACGATGATCGCGCCGACGAGGATGATGCCGTGGATCGCGTTCGCGCCCGACATGAGCGGGGTGTGCAGGGTGCTCGACACCTTCGAGACCACCTCGAAGCCCACGAAGACCGCGAGCACGGTGATGGTGAGCAGGGCGACGCCGTCCATCAGCGCGTTCCTTCCTGTGCGTCGGGGCCGTGAGTGGCATCCGTCGGGCCGGTCTCGTTGAGTGCCGCTTCCGCGGCGATCGCCTCCGCCGTCGGCGGATGCCGCACCTCGCCGTCATGGGTGAGGCAGGCGTCCATCACCACCACGTCGCCGAAGTCGGGCTCCACCGATCCGTCGTGGGTCATGAGCGCGAGCAGGTTGGCGACGTTCTTCGCGTAGAGGCGGGAGGCGTCTGCCGGCATGGTCGACGCGGCATCCTGCATGCCGACCACGGTCACCGTGCCGCCGTCGGCGGTCGGCACCGCGACATCCGCGCCGGGCACGGAACCCTCGACGTTGCCGCCGGACTCCGCCGCGAGGTCGACGACGACCGAGCCGGGCCGCATCGCCCGCACCATGTCGGCTGTGACGAGCAATGGAGCCGGCCGGCCCGGGATCGCGGCCGTCGTGATGAGCACGTCGGCGTCGGCGACGTGCGGCGCCAGCAGTTGGCGCTGGCGTGCGGCGCGATCCGCGCCGAGCTCCTTCGCGTAGCCGCCGCCCGCATCGGCCGCGTCGAGGTCGAGGTGGATGAACGTGCCCCCCATCGACTGCACCTCGTCGGCGGATGCCGCGCGCACGTCGTTCGCCGAGACCCGCGCGCCGAGGCGCTTCGCGGTGCCGATGGCCTGCAGCCCCGCGACGCCCGCGCCGAGCACGAGCACCCTCGCGGGCGGGATCGTGCCCGCCGCCGTCATGAAGAGGGGGAAGAATCGGGGGAGCCGCATCGCCGCCTCGAGCACGCACCGGTAGCCGGCGACGAGCGCCTGGCTGGTGAGTGCGTCCATCGACTGGGCACGCGAGATGCGTGGCACGAGTTCGAGGGCGAACGCCGTGACACCTGCGTCACGCAGCGCCCGCACGGTCGGCAACTCGGTCGACGGTGATGCGAGCCCGACCGTGATGGCGCCGCGGCGCAGTCGCGGCGGCGTCTCGGGGTCGAGCGGCCGCACGTGCAGCAGCACGTCGAGGTCGCCGAGCTCGAGCGCGTCGACGACGGCCGCGCCGGCCGCCTCGTACGCGGCATCCGAGTGACCGGATGCCGCGCCTGCGCCGTGCTCGACGAGCACCTCCAGCCCGAGGCCGGCCAGCTGGCGCACGGTCTCGGGGGTGGCGGCGACCCTCCGCTCGCCGCTTCGTCGCTCTCTCGCGATGCCGACCCTCACGGGCCCTCCTCTCACACGGGAGTGCAGCGGAGCCGTCGTCGTGGGGGGAGCCCTGTACGGCGGCGCTGCTGCACGTGTCGTTCAGCGTACGTGCCGGCGCGGCATCCGCTGCGTGATTCGGTCGATTCAGGGCGGAAAGATCGCGTGTTCTTTCACTCCGCGGAACTGCCGCGCGCAGCGTCGCCCGTCGCGCGGGCCCGGAACGGCACGGAGGCGGCGAGCGCGAAGGTGAGCACCGACCCGGCGCCCAGCGCGGCCGTGAGCGCGCCGCGAGGCGTCGCCAGCGACAGGCGGCGCCCGCCGACCGACGGCACGCTCGCCGCGGCGCCGGCCGCGACGGCGGCGGCGAGGACGCCGGTCGCCACCCTGGTCCAGACCGGACCGCGTCCTGCCACCGCGTACCCGCCACCGATGGCGGCGAGCGCGACCGCACCGGCGCCGCTGCCCTCGCCGGTCTTGCGGAGGGTCGCAAGCGCCCCGGGCTTCGTGAGGGGCAGGACCCCGAGTGCCATCGGCGCCGCGGCGATGGCCCGCCGGTACGGGAGCTCGTCGCCGGCGAGCCGACGATGCTCGGCCCACCCGAACAGCGCACCGACGGCCGCGGCGGGTGCGAGGATCGTGCCGAACGTGCCGTACCAGGTCACCGCGGACTCCTTGCCCGCCAGCGCGGACATGTAGCCGCGGAATCCGGCGGCCCACGTGAGCCCCGCGAGTCCTCCGACGGCTGCCGCGGCGCCGGCGCGCATCATCCCTGCTCTCGGCTCGTCGGGGCCGCTGTCGACGGCGGTCGATTCGCTCTGCGTGACATCCATGCCGACGCACCCCCATGTTCCGGCGAGCGGGCTCAGGCGGCAGTGGCCGGTGTCGAGGTAGGGCGTCGAGCGGTCGGCTGGCCGGAACTCACTTCATCAGGTTCACCTGTCTGTTGAGGTAATTCTTACTACTGATGGACGACGGACAACAGCGCAATTGGCGACGCAGCATCCGTCGACCCGACCGCCGGGGTGTCGAACTCGGCACGACGGATCCGACCCACTGGTGACACCACCGAGGAGGAACCATGATGGGAACGATGAGCACCACGCCGGAGCGCACCGGAGCCGCACCCCTCGACGTCTCGTTCGACGCAGTGCTGGAGCGTAGCCCGGCGCAGGGCGGCTGGACCTACGTGATCTGGCCGCGGTCGGTCGAGTTCTTCGGCACGCGAGGACTCGTGAAGGTGGAGGGCACGGTCGACGGGGTCCCGTTCCAGGGCTCCTTCATGGCGCTCGGCGATGGGCGCCACAAGCTGGCGGTCACCGCGAAGGCGCGCCGAGCCATCGGCAAGGAGGAGGGCGCGTCGGTGCACGTCCATCTCACCGCTCGACGCGGCTGAGCACGCGGCTACCGGGTTCTGAACGACGACGGCCCGGGCGAGGCACCTCGCCCGGGCCGTCGCAGCGCCGCGCTACATCATGGACTGCAACAGCTGCTGGGCCCGCGCGTTGTCGCTCGTCGCGAGCACGACGCGGTTCCTGCTGGCCATGTAGCCGAGCGTGATGTTGATCCCGGCGTCGGCGACAGCGCGCGCCATCGCGCCGAACTGCCCCGGCTTGTCGACGTCGGTCTCGGACATCGGCGGACTGACGATCACGTCGGTTTCGCCTTCGACCTTGATGCCGGCGCCGTCGAGCGCGGCCCGGGCGCCTGCGACATCCTCCACGAGCACGTGGACGATGCCCTTCCCCGCGTCGACCACCGCGCAGAGCCCCTCGATGTTGACGCCCGCGTTGCCGAGCGCCTCGCCCAACCGCGCCCCTTCGCCGGGCTTGTCCTCGAGGGTGACCAAGAGATCCTTCGCCATGAGGCCCCTCCCTTCCTCGGTCGTCTCAGGTCTACGCCGGCGACGGCGCGGCGTCAAACCCCGTTGTCAACCCGCGCTCCTCGATCTCGGGGGAGAGGCCGACGATTCGGTGGGGTCGATCGAATCGTCGGATCGTCCAGCTTCACCGTGGCTCGGTGCATTCCCGCCGTTCGAGGGCGGGAGTTGGGTAGGGAAGGTCCGGCGCTCGACGCACCGCACGACGACGAAGTCAGGAGTGACAGATGAACTTACGACGAACCTCGGCGGCGGCACTCGCCACCGCACTCGCCCTCGCGGGCGGCTTGCTCGCAACACCCGTCGCGGCGGCGGCCGCTCCGGCGACGGGGATCCAGCCGGCCTCGGTGTCCGACCCCTCGCTGAGTCCCACTCCGTACCAGGGATGGAACACCTACTACGGACTCGGCGGGGACTTCACGGCCGACGAGGTGCTCGATGTGGCCGACTTCCTGGTCTCGTCGGGCCTGGCCGACGCCGGATACGACATCGTCTGGCTCGACGGCGGATGGCAGGCCGCCGAGCCGCGCGGCGCCGACGGCATCCTCCGCGGCGATCCGGCCCGATTCCCCGACGGCATGGGCGCACTCGCCGACGCCATCCACGCAAAGGGGCTCCGCGCCGGGATCTACACCGACGCGGGCCCGTACATCCCGGGAAGCTGCGGGCTGGGCAGCCACGGCCACTACCAGACCGACGCTGACACCTTCGCCGCCTGGGGCTATGACGCCGTCAAGGTCGACTTCCTCTGCGGCATCACGGCCGACCTCGACCCGAAGACCGTGTTCACGGAGTTCGCGGAAGCGCTCAGGAACAACAGCTCCGGCCGTCCGATGATCTTCAACCTCTGCAATCCGGTCACGTCGCCCGACTGGGGGAACTACCCCGAGGAGCAGCAGTCGACCTACTCCTGGAGCTACGCGCCCGGTATCGCGGAATCCTGGCGAACCTACACGGATGCCGGCTTCGTCGGCCTCATGAAGTACCGGGACGTGCTGCGCAACTTCGACGCGAACGCCCTGCATCCCGAGGCCGCCGGCCCCGGGCACTGGAACGATCCCGATTACGTCGGGCCCGAGCTTGGCATGAGCGACGAGGAGTTCCGCACGCAGATGTCGCTCTGGTCGATCGCGGCCGCACCGCTCGTGATCGCAAGCGACCCCCGCGCACTGAGCGAGGCGTCGATGGCCGCCCTGCTCGACGACGACGTGCTCGACATCAACCAGGACGAGCTCGGTGTGCAGGGCACGAGGGTCGGCGCGGCCGGCGTCACCGAGACCTGGGCGAAGCCCCTGGCCGACGGCTCCGTGGCCGTCGCCCTCCTCAACCGCGGCGACGCAGCCGCCGAGGTCGCGACCACCGCGGCGGACCTCGGTCTCGACGGGTCCCGTTTCCGGGTCGTCGACGCGTGGACTGACGAGACGACCGAGACGACGGGCGCGGTCAGGGCCGCCGTCGCCGCACACGGCACTGCGCTCGTGCGCGTCTCACCGGCCGATGCCCGACCCGAGGCACCTCGGGTCACCGTGTCGGCCCCGCTGGTCACGGCGGTGGACGGGGTGGAGGTCGAGCCGACCGGCAGCATCCTCACCACGGCCGGAAGCACGCTGGAGCTCGAGACCACCGTTCGGAACGACGGGGGCACCCCGGTGCGTCAGCCCGCGTTCGAGATCGACGCTCCCGACGGCTGGGAGGTCCGGTCGGCCGGCGCGGTTCCCAAGGTCGTGGCATCCGGCGGCACCGCCACGGTGCGGCACGAGCTCGTGCTCGTCGGCGACGCCGAGGCGACTTCCCATGAGGTGTCGGCCACCGTCGCGTTCGCCTCGATCGCCGGCGAACGGGCTGCCACCTCGGCGCCCCTCGTGGTCACCATCGCCCCCGCCCCGCCGTCTGGCGACGACGTGGTGCTCCCGCACCACCCGTGGGTGAGTGCGACGAGCGGGTGGATGACACCGGCGATCGACGAGAGCGTCGGCGGCGGAAACCCGATCAAGCTCGCCGGGACGACCTACGCCACCGGGCTCGGCGTCGCCAGCCCGTCGGACATCCGCTACTACCTCGGCGGAGCATGTCGGGTGCTCGACGGGTTCGTCGGCATCGACGACGTCGTCGACAACGTCGGCCCGGAGGGCGGCACGGCCACCTTCTCGGTCATCGCCGACGGCGTGACGGTCTGGGAGAGCGGGACGGTGGCACGCGGCGTGGCCGTTCCGTTCACCGCCGACGTCGTCGGGGCGCGCGAACTCGTGCTCCACGTGGGCGATGCAGGCGACGGCGGGTACAACGACCGTGCGGACTGGGCCGGTCTCGAGATCGACTGCTGACCCACGCGCCATCAGCCCGCTGGGGCTCCGCTGATGCGGATGCCCCAGCGGGTTCGCCATCGCCCCCGCGGCGCGAGCCACTTCAGGTCGGTGCCGCTGTTGAACGCGTCGGGCGGCGCGGTCATCGGTTCGATCGCGATCGCCCGGCCGTCGGGTGCTCCGGGGAACGCGTCGGTGACCCAGACCTGCACCCATCGGAAGTCGGGATCCGCCCAGAGCACCGTCGCGCGTCCGTTCGCGGCGGACAGGCGATGCTCGACCCGGCCGCCCGATGCGCCGAAGCACGTGTAGGCCGCGTGGCGGACGACCTCCGCCACCGAAGTGCCCCGGCGGAGGTCGTAGGGGGTTCGATCGACGCGGAAGCGACGCACGGGCAGGTGACTACGGTCGTCGAGCTCGAGCGCCTCGCCCGCTGGGACCTCCAGTCGCAGCCCGGCCAGGGGTTCATCGCCGAGGCGGAGGTACGGATGGGCACCGATCGCAACGGGGGCCGCACGATCCCCGAGGTTCTCCAGTTCGTGCATCACCGCCAGCCCACCCGCCACGAGTTCGTACCGCACCGACGTCGCCAGCCGGAACGGGTAGCCCGGCTCGTCGGCGATCCCGGCGGAGAGCACGACCCACCGCGGGCCACGGCTCGCCACCTCGTACCGGCGGCGCATGAGCAGCCCGTGGAGGGCATGACCGAGCTCAGGCTCCGTGACGCGCAGTCGCTGCGCGTCGCCGTCGAGCACCCAGGTGGCGCGGGCGACGCGGTTCGGCCACGGCACGAGCACGGCTCCCGCCGAGAGCTCCGGATGCCGCCCGTCGGACGGCTGCACGAGGTCGACGCCTCCCGACCGCAAACGCAGCAGGCTCGCCGCGAACGGGGAGATCGTCGCCACCACCGGGCCGCCGCCGAACTCGGCGGCGAGCTCGATCATCGCACCGCGACCACGCGGAGCAGGACGGAGCGATCCACGTCGAGCGACGGGGCCTCCAGGCCGACGGTCCGCAGCACGCGTCCGGGGAGGCGGATCCCATCCGAGATCCACGGTGACTGCGGGCCGTGGAGCTCCTCGCCGCCGGGCGTGACGACCTGAACGTCGTATGTGGTGCCGTCGTCGAGGCCGGGGAGCCCCAGACGCCCGAGCGGCCACGTGCGCGGGCGCTCGACGAGGCTGAGCGCGTACAGCGCCTCCGAGCGGTCCTGCGCGACGACGCCTTCGAGGCGCGCGGCCGGTTCGGGGAGATCGGCGTGCACCACCACCCCGTGATGCAGGAGCTCGCGATGCGCCCGGTGGAACGCGACCCAGCGTGCGATGCGCGCCCGCTCCGCGTCGTCGGCCTCGAGCAGGTTCACCTCGATCCCGAGGTGCCCCCAGATCGCCTTCTCGGCCCGGTAGTCGAGCGGATGCGAGCGGTGCGTCGTGTGCGACGCCTCGGCGCCGATGTGGGTGCCCTGGCGCTCGGGCGGCACGAGCAGGCCGGTCCAGCGCTGGATCTCCAGGCGTTCGTGCGGGTCGTTGCAGTCGCTCGGCCACACGCGATCGGCGCGTTCGAGCACGCCGAGGTCGATCCGGCCGCCGCCGCTCGCGCACGATTCGATCTCGAGCCATGGATGCCGCGTGCGGAGCTCGTCCATGAGCCGGTAGACCTGCTCGGTCTGGCGCCGTACCCCGGGTTTCCCGTCGGGGAAGTGGCCGGCGTCGAGGAGGTACCGGTTGTGATCCCACTTCACGTAATCGATGTGCAGGGCATCGATGAGCGCCGACATCCGCGCGAGCACGTGCTCGTACGCCCCCGGATGACCGATGTCGAGCACGTGCTGGTGCCGGGACGGGAGGCCGGGGCCGTGGCCGGCGTCGAACAGCCAGTCGGGATGCGCACGGGCCAGGGCCGAGTCGAGGTTGATCATCTCTGGCTCGAACCACAGGCCGAAGTCCATGCCGAGTTCCCGCACGCGCGCGACGAGCGGTCCGAGCCCGTCGGGCCAGATGTCCTCGTCGACGTCCCAGTCGCCGAGGGACGTGGTGTCGTCGCGCCGCCCGGAGAACCACCCGTCGTCGACGACGAAGCGCTCGGCGCCCACCTCGGCGCCGAGCTCGGCCAGTGCGGTGAGCTTGGCGACGTCGTGCCGGAAGTAGACCGCCTCCCAGGTGTTCAGGATGACCGGTCGTGGGCCGAGCGGTCGAGTCGACCTGAGGTGCCGATGGAAGCGGGCGGCGAGCTCGTCCAGGCCGTCGCCCCAGGAGCCGACCTGCCAGGGCGTGCGGTACGACCCGTCGCGTGCGAGCACCACCTCGTCGGCGAGCAACAACTCGCCGGCCACGAGGTGCCGGGTGTCGGCGGGAGTCCGCTCGGCCGCCAGCACCTGGTTGCCGCTCCATGCGAGGTGCGTCGCCCATACGCGGCCGGCTCGGAATCCGAAGCCCGACGCGCCGGCGGCGAGCAGCATCGTGTGCTCGAGTCCGGGCTTGCCGCCGCGGGATGCGCGCACCCACTCGCCGACGTGGAAAGGGTGCCGCTGCGGCACGCGCTCGAGGGACCAGCGTCCCGTGAGGTCGAGGAGCTCCACGGCCTCGTGCGGGACGGGGAGGGAGAGCTCGATCCCGCCGAGCCGGAACGGCGCGTCGTCGCGATTGACGAGCTCTGCGCGCTGGCGGACCAGTCCGCTCGCCCGCAGCAACTGGAGCTCCAGCACGAGTTCGAGGCGGAAGGCATCGTCGACGGCGTCCACGCGCAGCACGGGGCCGGCGGGATCGTCGTCGATCCGGTGGCCGACCGCCGTGAACTGCGACGCCCATCGTCGACCCCCGCTGTCGCCGACGAGCCCCGGTCGGCCAAGCCACCCCTCTGCGAGCTGCGGGAGCACGGGGACCGGCTGGGGGTAGGTCACCCGGCTGTCCCCGATCGCAGGCAGTGCCGTCTCGACGATCACCCTGAGCGTCTCGGACGAGAGGTCGCCGAGATCCTCGCCCCAGTGCAGGATGCGGGGCAGGCGGCCGTCGCCGAGCGCCACGACGACGCTCGTGCCGCCCGCCCGCAGATGCTCGGCCGGCGATCCCGGGCCGGTCACTTCACCGCCCCGAGTGCGAGTCCGCCCACGAAGCTGCGCTGGAAGATGAGGAACACGATGGTCGACGGTATCGCGGCGATGACGGTGGCGGCGGCGATGACGGACCAGGACGACACGTACTGGCCCTGCAGCGAGAGCACTGCGGCCGTGATCGGCAGCTTCGACGAGGTCTGCAGCAGGGTGATCGACCAGAGCAGGTCGTTGAAGATCCACGTGAACGACAGCGCGCCGAGTGCGGCGAGCGCCGGACGCGTGAGCGGGAGCACGACCTGCAGGAAGATCCGGACCGGTCCGGCGCCGTCGAGGGTCGCCGCCTCCTGCAGCTCGTGCGGGATCGACCGCATGAAGCCGTAGAGCACGAACGTGTAGAACCCGATGCCGAACGCCGTCTGCACGAGGATCAGCGCGAAGAGCGTGTCGTAGATCCCCAGCTGCTGGGTGATCCGCGTCACCGGGATGAGCAGCATCTGCACGGGCAGGAGGTTGCCGGCGAGCATCAGCAGGAGGATCGTCCGGCGGAACGGGATGCGGAACCGACTGAGCCCGAACGCGACGATCGCCGACAGCGCGAGGGTGAGGATCACCGCAGGGATCGTGACGATCATGCTGTTCACGGTCGCCTGGAACATCCCGCCCTGGTTCCAGGCCTGCACGTACGTGTCGAGCGTGAAGCTCTGCGGAGCGCTGGCGATCCCGTTCGCGCTCACGTCGTCGAACGTGCGGAACGACGTCACGACGATGAGCAGGATGGGCGCGAACCACGCGAGCGAGATCAGGATCGACGCGCCGTGGAAGCCGGCGGTCGCCGCGGTGCGCCGCAGGCTGCGCCGCCGCCTGGTCGGCCGCGGCTCGGGTGCCGTCGGCACGGCGACGTCGCCGCGGGGAAACGTGAGGGTGGTCATGACTCCTTCTCCTCAGAGAGCGCCCGCACGAGGTACGAGACGATGACCGCGATGGCCAGCAGGAAGATGACGACGGCGATCGCCGAGGCGTAGCCGAGTGCGCGGGACTCGAACGCCGTCGAGAACATGTAGGTGCTGAGCAGTTCCGTCGAGTGGAACGGTCCGCCGCGCGTCATCGCCCACACGATGTCGAACGATCGGAGGGAGTCGATGATGATGACGCTGAGCACCACCAGGTTCACGCTGCGCAGCTGGGGGAAGGTGACGAGGCGGAAGCGCTGCCAGCGCGTCGCGCCGTCGACCCGTGCCGCCTCCATCACCGACGGGTCGAGCCCCTTGAGCCCGGCGATGAAGAGCACCATCACGTAGCCGATCTCTCGCCACAGGGCCGCCACGATGACCGCGTAGAGGGCGGTGTCGGGGTCTCCCAGCCAGACCCGGGTCAGGTCGCCGAGGCCCACGGACTGGAGGAACGTGTTGAGCACGCCGCTCGGCTGGAAGAACGCCGTCCAGATGAGCGCGGTGACCACGAGGGAGAAGACGATCGGGAGGAACAGGGCGGTCCGGTACACGCCGACGCCGCGGCGCTCCGACTGGAACAGGAGCGCGACGCCGAGTCCCGCGACGAACGAGATCCCGCCGAAGAGCACGATCCAGATGGCGGTGTTCCTGATCGCGGTGAGGAAGATCGGGTCGCTCATGAGGTCGACGTAATTGCCGATCCCCACCGGCTCGGCCGGGGCGATGCCGTTCCATCGGAGGAACGAGAGGCCGACGCCCTGGATCGCGGGCCAGAAGACGCCCACCGCCTCGATGAGGAACGGGATCAGCACGAAGGCGAACACGATCGGCGGCGGAACCTTCGCCCGCCGCCGATCGCGTGGCAGTGCGGTGATGGTCACGAACCCGCCCGGACCCGCTCCGCCGCCGCCTGCCACTCCTCGAGGATGGCGTCGATGTTCTCCGGCTGCGCGATGAACTGGGTGAGCGCGGCATCCGCCGGCCCCTGCAGGGCGTCACCGGCATCCCGGTTGAAGAACTGCGTCACCTGCGCGGCGGACTCGAGCATCTCCTTGCCCTGCGACGCGAGCTCGTCGAGGGTCTGCTCGGCCTCGGGGTTCGCGGCGAGCGCCGTGCCCTGCTGTCCCTTCATGAGCATGGACTGCGCCTCTGCGCTCGCGACGTACTCGAGGAACCGCTTGGCGAGCTGCGGCCGCGTCGACTTGACGCTCGCGATGAATCCGTCGGTCGGGGCCTCCTCGGCGACCGGCACATCGGGATCGATGATCGGGAACTGGAAGAAGGCGAGATCGTCGCGACGATCCTCCGGCACCGACGGCTGGGCCCAGGCACCGAGGAGGTACATCGCCGACTTGCCCTGGGCGAAATCGCTCATCGCCTGGTTGTGCGACGTGCCGAGCACGGCCGGATCGAAGAAGGGGAGGACCTTCGCGAACTCGTCGAAGACCGCGCGCACCTCAGGGCTGTCGAACGACTCGTCACCCGAGAGGAGGTCGAGGTGGTAGTCGCCGCCGTTGATGCGCAGGTCGAGGTAGTCGAACCACGCCGAGGCGAGCCAGGCGTTGTCGCTGAGCCCCATCGTGAGGGGGTTCACGCCCTGCGACTTGATCTGGTCGCAGGCGGCGAGGAACTCGTCCCACGTGGTGGGCGGCTCGATGCCGAGCTTCTCGAAATCGCTCTTGAAGTAGTACACGCCCCACCAGTAGTAGCCGGTGGGCACGAACACCTCGGTGCCGTCCTCGGTCTGGCTCAGCTCGCGCAGGGCGGGCGAGAAGTCGCCCATCCCACTCTCCCAGACGTCGCTCAGGTCGAGCAGCAGGTCCTGCTCGGCGAAGTCGCGGGTGGCCTGCCCCGCGTACCAGGTGTACACGTCGGGCGGGGTGGCCGAGGTGAGGTACGTCGGCAGCTGTGCGTTGAACGTCGACGTGGGGATGCTGTTCAGTTCCACCTCGCCCTCGCCGAGCTCGTTGAAGCCGGCGACGAGCTGTTCCATCCCGCCCTTCTCGGCGTCGGTGAATCGCGACTGCAGGACGAGCGGGCCTGACTCGTCCTCGCCGACTGCCGGGCCCGCGGCCGTGCCGCCGGTCGCCACGCAGCCGGCCAGCAGTGCGGACGCGGCGATCGAGACGCCGAGTGCGGCGAGACGCCGCCGTGGCATGTGGGTCATCTTCGACTCCATTCTGGATGTGATCCGAGGTCGGGTGCTGCGCCGTCTCGGCGCCGTGCCGGTCGGAAGCGAGCGGGGCGATCGGGGGAGATCGTGGTTCTCGGATCCGGGGCGTCTATGACGGTACGCCCGGCAGTGCACCCCCATTCAGAAGGATCCTTCGCTGTATCTGGACAATCCGCCGATCACGTCGGACAATCGAGCGTGCTCATCCCCGATGGCTTCCCCGGACAGCGGATGCTCGTCCTCCCGCGACCTCGAGTCCGCGAGTTCCTGCACCAGCCCGGAACGGCGCACCTGGTCGTCACCGACTGCGGCTACTTCCCGCAGGCGCATTCGCACGGACGTGTCCGGCCGATGCCCATCAGCCAGGTCGTGGTCCTCGTCTGCGTGGAGGGCGGCGGATGGTGCGAGACCCCGGCTGGACGTTTCGACGTCGCCGCCGGCCAGGTGGTGGTCCTGCCGCCCGGACGGCCGCACGCCTACGGGGCGCACGACGCCGAGCCGTGGACGCTCTGGTGGTTCCACGTGACCGGGTCCGACATCGAGTCGTTCCTCAGCGCCGCCAACATGACCGAGGAGAACCCGGTGCGACGCGTGCGCAACATGTACCACGTGGTGTCGCTGATGACCGAGGTGGTGCAGTGGATGGAGCGTGACTCCACCACGCCGAGCCTGCTCGCGGCTGCCGGTGCGGCCTGGCACGTGCTCACGCTGCTCGCCGCCGACCGCATGGGGCTCGACGACACGAGCGACCTCATCGACCAGGCCGCCGACTACCTCCGGACCCACATCACCGAGCACGTGACCGTCGGACAGCTGGCCGCCATGGCGTCACTCAGCACGTCGCATTTCAGCGCCCTGTTCAAGCGGCACCTCGGCTACCCCGTGCTGCAGTACCAGACGATGCTCCGGATGGCGAGTGCTCGCGAGATGCTCGACACGACCGGTCGAACCGTGGCCGCCATCGCCGCGGACGTCGGATATCCCGACTCCTTCTACTTCGCCCGCCAGTTCAAGAAGATCCACGGGGTGACACCCCGCGAGTACCGCAACCAGCACAAGGGGTGAATCAGGCGGCGATCGACGCCGTCGCATCGACCAGCAGGCGGCGCACGAGCGGGTCGGCCGGGTCGACGGCACTCAGGGCTTCCAGACGCCCGGCTGCCTCGGTCGCTCGGCCGTCGAGGAGCGCGAGCTCCGACCGCATCACGGCGATCAGCACCCGGTGGCCCTGCTCGAGGTCGTCGTCGAACGTCAGCATCGTGGGAAGGGACGTCGCGAAGTAGTCGATCGAGGGTCGCTCGGCCTCCTTCATCGAAACGTACGTGCGCAGTCCGTCGGCGAGCTCGGCCGCGGTGTGCTCGTCGCCCAGCCGCCGTGCGGCGAGCACGGAGAAGTAGGTCATCGGCGAATAGGGCACGGTCAGCATGGATGTGAAGTCGCCGGCGCTGCGAGCGGCACGCGTCCACGCAGCCCGGGCTTCGTCGTGTCGGCCCGCACTCGCGAGGGCATCCCCGTAGGCGAGCAGGACATCCGAGAAGTTGGCGAGCTCGTGCCGCGCCTCACCGAGGTTCGCGGGCGAGTCGAGGGCCGCTTCGAGCGCGGCGACCGCGTCATCCGGATGCCCCGCGGCGCTCGCGAGCGCTGCCCTCGACTGCTGCACGAGCTCCCACACGCGCAGCACCTCGCCCTCACCGCCCTCCCAGGGCGTGAACCGGCGCTCGGCCATGACGTGGTGCGCCGCCTCCGCGTCGCCGTTCAGCACGAGCAGCTCGGCGTAGGCGGTGGTCAGGTCGTCGCGGGACGCGACGACCTCCGCCACCGCCTCGAGGCGCTTCAGTCGTTCGTGCGCTGCACGACCCGTCCGCCGCGCCAGCTGGTCCGCCTCGTGCAGCAGCTTCGCATCGCGCGGTGCACAGTCGATGGCGCGTTCGTAGCATCGCAGAGCCCCCGCGCGGTCGCCGCGGACGTTGTAGGCGGCGAGGCCGAGCCCACGCCACACCACGGCGTCGCCGGGATCCAGTTCGGCGGCCCGTTCGAGGTGCACGACGGCGTCCTCGTAGCGACGATGGAAGTACAGCCAGTGCGCGAGGAGCGTGTGGGCGCGTGCGTCCGCGTCCGTATCGGTCGTGGCACGCTCGAGCATGAGTGCCTCGGAGAGCCCGCCGGCGAAGCATCCGTCGGCATCGGCCGACCGCGCCGCGGCGAGTGCCACGCGCGCCTCGCCGGTACGGCCCAGCCTGTCGAGGACCTCGGCGCGGAAGTAGTGGATCAGGGGGATCGGGTTGCCCGCTGCAGGCACCGGGCGGTCGGTCGCCGCGGCCAGTGCGGCGTCGAGCTGGCGGAGCTCGTCCTCGTCCGCTCCGACGCTGCGGTACTCCGCTGCGAGGTCCATCAAGGCGTGCGCCTCGGAGGTCACCGGATCTCCAGAGAGATCGCGGGTCCAGAGGTCGAGCGGGTCGAGGGCGCCCGCGCGGTCGAGCAGGTCGTCCGCCTCATCCGGACGGTTCAGGCGCCGCAGCGCCATCGCCGAGATCGCAATGGCCTGCAGCTGCTCGGAGTCGAGGCGGAGCACCTGTCGGGCATGTTCGAGCGCGGCAGACCATTCTTCCGCGGAGGCATCGAGACGAGCGAGTTCGAGGCCGGCGGGCACCCGCCAGGCGGCGTTCCACAGGCTCTTGGAGAGGGCGTCGTAGGCGTCGCCCCGCCGACCCTGCGCCACCAGCACGAGACCGAGCAGGTAGTGGGCCTCGCCCGACACCGGATTCGGGTTCCGCCTCGTCTCCCGGGCGATGGCGGCGCGGAGATGGCGTTCGGCCTCCTCGAGGCGTCCGTCGCGCATCCGGAGTTGTCCGAGGGCCGTGTTGCCGCGCGAGTCGAGCGGATCGCGTCGGAGCAGCTCCTGCCAGTAGGGCTCGGGGGATCGCGTCGCGTGCCGGTACTGGGCGAGGTGCACTCCGGCCAGGTAGAGCTCGTCCGCGGAGGCGATCTCCTCCGGCTCCGGGAGGGCCGTCGCGGTCTCTACATCGGTGACGGCTGGTTCGCGGATCGCGGTCGAGCAGCGCACCAACTCGATGTCCCCGTCGGTGGCGATCAGCACGAAGGGCCCGGTCCCGGACTCCACCTCGACCGTGGCCCGGACCGGCGCGCCGGGCGCGATCGTACCCGCGTACAGCCAGATGGTGCCGTCCGCCTCGTCATGCAGCCGGACTCGCACGTCGGAGTGGGCTCGCGTCGTCACGACGCCGAGCTCGACCATGGCTCGTCCGTCCCGGTCTTCCGTCCGTAGGCTCGCCGCGGCATCCGTCGTCGCCTGCGTGACCGGCCCGATCCCGTGGTATGGGAACCAGTACTGGCTGAACGACTTGGTCTCGCCGGGAGCGAGATACGAGAAGTCGGGCTGGTTGTCGGTGTAGACGCCGGCCATGAGCTCGACATAGGGTCCGTCTCCGTCGCTGAGGTTCGCATCCCACGCCCAGCCGAATGGCGCGTTGCCCCAGGTCCATTGCTTCTTGCCCGGCGCGATGCGGTGGTCGGCGACGTGCACGAAGCCGAGACCGATGCCGTGGTCGTAGCCGCCGAAGAAGTCGTCCTCGCTGCCGACGCACATGTATGAGGTGGGCACGGGGATGTTGCGGTACCAGTCGAGGCGGTCGGCGTCAGGTCCGCGGAACTGCGGGCTCGCAGCATCCGCCCGCGCGGGGTAGTCGATGCCGTAGTACGGACGATCGGCGGCCGGGAACGCGGTGATCGCGCGCTTGGCGTGATCGGCTACGACGGTCACGTCCTCGGGGAAGAACGATTGGTAGTCATCGTTCACATGCACGGCGACGTTGGCCCACCAGAGGAATGTCTGGGTCAGGGAAGTGCGATTGAAGAGGCGCACCCGTGCCTCGACGACCGCGCTGCCCGGTCGGAGCCGGATCCCGTGCATCCCCTTCATGCGCTCGAAGGGATCATGGTCAGAGCACCAGACGGTGACCGAGTCGTCCGCCTCGCGCTCGATGGTCCAATCGACGGGGAGGTAGGTCGCAGGCCGGTGGTGCTGCGGCCAGTTGAACTCCACGCCACCGGCGAGCCAAGGGCCTGCGAGGCCGACGAGGGCGGGCTTGATCACGTTGTTCCGATAGAAGAAGTCGCGGCCGCTCGGCTTGTCGTAGGCCACGTGGATGCGGCCGCCGAGCTCCGGCATGATCATGAGTCGCACGTACTCGTTCTCCAGGTGCACGGCCTTCCACTCCCGGACCGTCGGCTCGTGCGCGACCGATTCGATGAACGGGAGCGGGTAGACGCGGCCGGACGATCCCTGGTACACGCGGTGCTCGAGGAAGGCCGGCATCGCGCCCGGATCGCCCGCCTCGTATGTGCGCAGTCGAACGGGTTCGCTCCACGCCGCCACCGGCAGGCCGGCCTGATCGGCAGGGGTGTCGGGAAGGCGGAGCAGGGCAGCGTCGTCGATCATGCAGTGGATCGTATTGACGGGTGGGCGACCGCCGGAAGACGCATTCCTCTGCATCATCTGGACGATCCGACGATCGACGCCAGGAACGATGACATCGACCGACTCGGCGAGCACGATCGGGATCGCCATTCCTCGACGCGACGGTCCGCCACTCGAGGCGACCGCACAGGCCACGGGAGAACTCAGGTGTGTCGAGTACGCGCCTTCCGGCCAACCCATATGGGTTTCCAGCTTCATTAGGACAGTAATCGTCCACAATGGTCGGTACCGTCGACCCATGATCACGAACACCACAGCAATCCGACCGTTCCGCATCCAGATCCCGCAGACCGACCTGGACGACCTGAACCGTCGACTGGACCACACCCGCTGGCCCGACGAACTGCCTGGCGTGGGCTGGACCTATGGCGTCCCCGTCAGCTACATGATGGGGCTGGCCGAGTACTGGCGGACCTCCTACGATTGGCGCACGTTCGAGTCGAAGCTCAACGAATTCCCGCAGTTCACGACCACGATCGACGGGCAGAACGTGCACTTCCTGCACGTCCGCTCACCCGAGCCGGACGCGTTGCCGCTGATCATCACCCACGGGTGGCCTGGGTCGATCGTGGAGTTCATGAACATCATCGGGCCTCTCACCGACCCCGTTGCCCATGGAGGCGAGCCGGCAGACGCGTTCCACGTCATCGCCCCGTCCATGCCCGGGTTCGGATTCTCCGGGCCGACGCGGGAGACCGGGTGGGACATGTCACGGATCGCCCGTGCCTGGGCGGAGCTGATGCGCCGACTCGGCTACGAGCGGTACGGCGCCCAGGGCGGCGACACCGGCGCGGTGATCTCTCCGATGCTGGGCGGCATCGATTCCGAGCACGTTGTGGGCGTCCACGTCAACGGAAGTCTCGGCTTCCCCACAGGAGATCCGGCAGAGTTGGCCGGTCTGAACGAGGCGGAGCTGGCGCGGCTCGCCGGCATGCAACGGCAGATGCAGGATGGCGCGGGGTACGCGATCATCCAGTCGACCCGCCCGCAGACGCTCGGATTCGGGCTCGCCGACTCACCTGTGGGGCAGCTCGCCTGGATCGTCGAGAAGTTCAAGGAATGGACCGATCCGGTGTTCGAGCTTCCCGAGGAGGCGGTCGATCGCGACCAGCTGCTCACCAACGTCAGCGTGTACTGGCTCACCGGCACGGCCGCCTCGTCTGCGCGGCTCTACAAGGAGGGCCAGGCCAGCTGGGGGCAACAGGCGCAACGATCCGACGTGCCCTCCGGAGTCGCGGTGTTCCCCGGCGACGTCGGGATCCGCCGCATCGCCGAGCGCGACCACAACGTCGTCCACTGGTCCGAGTTCGAACGCGGCGGCCACTTCCCCGCCATGGAGGTCCCCGACCTCCTGGTCGGCGATGTACGCACGTTCTTCCGCGGCCTCCGGTGACCACGGCAAGCTGTGCGCCAGGCGCGTCCCGGCGCAGACTACGCAGCCAGCCGTCTCGCGTTTGCGCCGGCTCATTGCTGCAGGTACGCGAGCATCTCCTCGACCGCTTGCACGATCGCCTGCGGGTTGTTGTGGAAGACGTCGTGACCTGAGGGGACCGTCGTCGCCACGGGACGGGAACTGCCCTCGAGCCAGAGCGCCTGGTCCGCGGCATCCGACTGCCCCTGGTCGGCGGTGACGACCGTGACCGGGATGGGGGGGATCGGCAGGCGAGCGACGGCCATCTGGTGCTCCAAACCGACGTAGTCCACCCGGTCGGGGTTCCCGGTCCAGTCCATCCCCTCGGCCGGCATGTCGGCCTGCGGCGACGGCACGTCATCCATCACGATGCCGACGACCTCGGCGGGGTAGCGCCCGGCCTGGTGGTAGACGTCGAATCCGCCCCCTGAGGAGCCGACGAAGAGATACGGAGGTTCGACCTCGGCGGCAGCGAGCAGGGCATGCAGGTCATCGACGAGGTCGTCGATCGTGCGAGCCCGGTCCGGTGCCGGAGGATCGCTGCGCCCAATCCCCGCGCGATCGTAGCTGCAGAATCGCGTCGTACCCGCGATCTCGAGGGTCGACGGCACGCTGAGTACGGTGTCGATGCCCGGCGTTCCGGTGCCCGCGTCGTAGAGGACGGTGGGACTGCCCTCACCCCAGCAGCGGATCGCGAGTTCGCGCCCATCGCCGACATCGAACGCACCGTCCAGGGTCACGGCCGGTCCGTTGTCGGGTGACGAGGTCACCGTGGCCTCGGGTGACGAGTCGGATGCCCCAGGTGCACTGCACCCTGACGTCACCATCAGCCCGGCGACGGCGACCGTCATCCAGGCACGTCCGCCCATGATCGGATGCTACTCGCCGAGGCACTCACGCACCACCACGCGTCGTCGGGGCGCACGCAGATCGCCAAGAGTGAGGATATGCACATACATGGAATGTCGGATGCCGCAGTGCGTTGCCCCACACGGGACGGCGGCGCCCCGACACCCGTCCGCTCGCCGGAAAGCAGCACCCCCAAATCCGGATGCCGAGTCTGGCGCACCCCCCGGTCACACGCTCGGAGACGAAGGGTCTTCCCCCCAATTCCTGCACCCGCGCCGTCTTCGGGGCGTTCAGCGGAGGTCGAGCTCGGCCAGCCGATCCGGGTTGCCCTCCACGGTCAGGCGCAGACCGGAGCGGGCCGTCGTTCGTCCGCCCGTCGAGGGCGCAACGACGATGCCGCCCGCGTCTCCGTGGGGGCGCGGGCGGCATCGTCGCGCGGTCGTGCGGTCCGCGAGCAGCGCTCGGCGTCAGCTGATCTTGCGACGGTAGATGGCGATCGCGAAGGCGTAGGCGACGACGAGGATGCCGACGAGCCAGGCGAGGGCGACCCAGATGTCACTGCCGACCGGTTCACCGGCGAACAGGGCTCGCATGCTGTTCACGATGGAGGTCACGGGTTGGTTCTCAGCGAACCAGGCGACCGGGGCGGGCATCGAGTCGGTGGGCACGAACGCCGAGCTGATGAACGGCAGAAAGATCAGCGGGTAGCTGAACGCGCTCGCGCCGTCCACGGTCTTCGCCGAGAGCCCGGCGATCACGGCGAGCCAGGTCAGGGCGAGGGTGAACAGGATCAGGATGCCGGCGACTGCGAGCCATGCGCCAACGGATGCCCCGGTGCGGAACCCCATGATCAGCGCGACGCCGATGACGATCGCGACCGAGACCAGGTTCGCGACCAGGGAGGTGAGCACGTGCGCCCAGAGCACGCTCGACCTTGCGATCGGCATGGACTGGAAGCGTTCGAAGATGCCGCCCTGCAGATCGAGGAACAGCCGGTACGCGGTGTACGCGACACCGGACGCGATCGTGATCAGCAGGATGCCGGGGAGCATGTAGTTGATGTACGACTCGTCGGATCCGGTGTTGATCGCACCGCCGAGCACGTACACGAACAGGAGCATCAGCGCGATCGGCGTGACCGCCGTGGTGATGATCGTGTCGGGGCTGCGGAGGATGTGGCGCAGCGAGCGGCTGGTGAGGACGCCGGTGTCGCCGAGGACGTGGGTGGTCATCGGGGTTCCTTTCCTGCCGGGACCGCGCCGTCGATGCGGTCGCCGTCGGTCGTTTCGGTCTCGCCGGTGTCACCGACGAGCGTGAGGAAGACGTCCTCGAGAGACGGCTGCTTCTCGACGTACTCGACCTTGGCGGCCGGGAGGAGTCGCTTGAGTTCGGCGAGGGTGCCGTTCTGGATGATCGTGCCCTTGTGCAGGATCGCGATCCGGTCGGCGAGCTGCTCGGCCTCGTCGAGGTGCTGCGTCGTGAGCAGCACCGTCGTCCCGTTGTTCGCGAGTTCCTTGACGGTCTGCCACACCTCGATCCGCGCCTGCGGGTCGAGTCCGGTCGTCGGCTCGTCGAGGAAGATGATCGGCGGGCTGCCGATCAGGCTCATCGCGATGTCGAGTCGGCGGCGCATGCCGCCCGAGTACGTCGAGGCCTTGCGGCCCCCGGCTTCGGTGAGCGAGAAGCGGGCGAGCAGCTCGTCGGCGATCGCACCCGGGTTCTTCAGGTGACGCAGCTTGGCGATCAGCACGAGGTTCTCGCGACCGCTGAGGACTTCATCGACCGCGGCGAACTGGCCGGTCAGGCTGATCGACTCGCGCACCTCGCCGGGCTGTGCGGCGACGTCGATGCCGTGAACGGTGGCGGTGCCCGCGTCGGCCTTCAGCAGCGTCGACAGGATCCGCACGAGCGTGGTCTTGCCCGCACCGTTCGAGCCGAGCAGCGCGAAGATGCTCCCCGCCTTCACGTCGAAGTCGACGCCCCGCAGCACGTGCAGGTCTTTGAACGATTTCTCGATGCCCTGAACGCGAATGGCTGCTTCCGTAGTCATCAGTGCTCCTTCCTCTCTGCGTCGTCGATCGCCTTCGTGAGGCGAGCGCGCTCCTTGTCGATCCACTGGGTGCCGCCGTAGGCCTGCGTGAACGTCTCGGCGAACTCGACGGGGTCGTCGCCGACGATCGCGCTCACGGGCGTTCCATCGACGGCGGCGCGCTCCCAGAGGTCGGCGAAGTCGCCGAACATCTGGACGAGGGTGTCACCGTCGGTGATGCCCCCGTAGTACATGAAGTACCGGTCGAATGCCTTCGCGGCCGCGCGGTACGGCTCGGGAAGCGCCTCGATGCGGGCCTTGTACTGCCGGTACTGCTTCTTCTGCTCGAGCGAGCCGGTGAGGGTCTCGATCCACTTCGCGACCATGATCAGTTCTCTCCTTCTTGGAGCTGTTCGATACGTTCTGCGAGGAAGCTCCACGTCCTCCAGAACTCGTCGAGTTCATTTCGTCCCTGCGCGTTGAGCGAGTACACCTTGCGCGGCGGCCCCTTCTCGGACGGCACCTTCTCGACATCGACGAGACCCCGCTGCTCGATCCTGACCAGCAGGGCGTAGACGGTGCCTTCGGCGATGTCGGAGAAGCCCTGGTCGCGCAGGCGGGCGGTGATCTCATAGCCGTACGCAGGGCGCACGGCCAGGATCGCGAGGACGATGCCCTCGAGCGTGCCCTTGAGCATCTCGGTCATCTGCTTGCCCATGGAGCCCCTCCCTTCAACTACTCGGTGTTGCTGACTACCGGTACATAGTAAGCATAAGTACCGGTAGATAGCAACACTGAATAGTGATGGCGCAAGGAGGATTCGGGCGAGACTCCGATCGTGAGCGGGTCCGGAGCGAACTGCCCGTCGAGCCGAGCAGATTCGGTGTGCGGATACGGACTCTTGGACTGGCCTTGGTCTCGTTGCCGCCGGCGATCATCTACGCCGGCTCTTGCCGGACTTTGGGAACTATCGGCGGCATGTGCGGACGGTCCGACATCTCCGTCAACGGCTCACGGTGAGGGCCACCAGGACAAGCGTGACAACACCGAGTGCCGCCGCGCCGACGAACCACCACCAGAAGAACCCCGAGAAGACCGAGGCGATGACGATCCCTATGCCGAGGCCGGCAAGCAGGCCCAGTCCAAATACGGCCCGCGGGGGCAGCGCGAGATGCGGTAGTCGCCGTATTACGAGTACCTCCAACCAGGTGGCAGCCAATGCCAGCAGGGAGGCACCGACAGCGTCGATGGCTGAGAGTCCGTGACCGTCGCTGATCGGCACGAGAACGCGACCCTCGCCAGCGGCGGGAACGGCGAGGACACCGACGCCGACAACGATGAGGACTACGCAGATCGTCACTTGGACACGGTACGGACCGGTGGAACCCTGGGGCATGGCTCAGTTTCGCAGACCCGCCCATCAGTCGCTAGACGCTATGTGGTGTTGAGGCCGGGGCCTCCTCTCGCATAGACCGTGGGTTGCGGGCGGGATTCTCCTAGCCGTAGAGCCACATATGTGAAGGAGGCCCCGGTGTTTACTGAGCGTACGAGTGTCGGGCTGGATGTGCACGCCCGCAGCGTGGTCGCAGCTGGGATCGAAGGGGTGACCGGGGGGGTGTTCCAGCGTCGGCTGGGTGCCGGCCCTGACGAGGTGATCGGCTGGGTGCAAGGGCTGCCGGGGCCGCAAGCGGCCACGCATGAGGCGAGCGCAACGGGGTTCGGGCTGGCCCGGGCGCTGAACGCGGCCGGGGTACGCACTGTGGTCGCGGCGCCATCGAAGCTGCAACGCCCGGTCGGGGATCGGGTGAAGACCGACGCTCGGGACGCGTTGCACCTGGCCCGGCTGCTGCGGCTGGACGAGATAACCCAGGTGACGGTTCCGACCGTGCAGACGGAAGCTGCGCGTGATCTGGTGCGTGCTCGGGAGGATGCCCGCGGGGATCTGATGAGCGCGCGGCATCGTGTCAGCAAGCTGCTGCTGCGGCAGGGCATCGTGTATTCGGGTGGGAAGGCGTGGACGGTCGCTCACCGGGCGTGGTTGCGGCAGCAACGGTTTGAGCTGACCGGCCTGCAGGCCGCGTTCAACGCCGCCTACGACGCGATGATCGCGGTGATCGACCGTCGCGACCGACTCGATCAGGCGATCACGGGAATGGCCGCAGACAGCGAGTTCACCCCGGTCGTGGACCGGCTCGGCTGCCTGCGCGGGATCTCGACGCTGACCGGGTTCGCCCTCGCGGTCGAGATCGGCGACTGGACCCGCCTGGACGGGCGGCGGATTGGCTCCTACCTCGGGCTCACCCCAGCCGAGCACTCCTCGGGCGCAACCAGGTCTCAAGGCGGGATCACCAAGACCGGGAACACGCACGCCCGGCGGCTGCTGATCGAGGCCGCATGGCACCACCGACCCGCCTACCATGCTTCATCGCCGATCCTGCGGGCCCGGTGGGACAGGGTCGACGCCGAAGCCCGGGACCGCGGGCACGCCGGGAACGTGCGGCTGCACCAGCGGTGGCAGTAGTTCCGTGCCCGCGGGAAGCGCAGCGTGGTCGCGAACGCGGCCATCGCACGCGAGCTCGCCGGCTGGTGCTGGTCCCTGGCCGTGATGCCATAACCCGCGCTGAGCTTCCGGCCGCGCCGCGGTGGTGACGGCAGCGTCCGAGGGTGACTCGCGATACGCCCTATGAGCAGCCCGCCCTCCGGACCACGCTAGGTGACGTCCAACGCGAGGCCCGCTGCAAGGCGATCCCCACCCGTATTCATGGTCGAGGACGCGCATGCTGAACGCCCGCGCATAGGCGACTCCAGGAAGGCGCCCGCTTCGTTCGTCGTCAGTTGGTACGCGTGCTGATGAGGGTTTGGATGCCGTCGAGGATGCGGTCGGTTCCGAAATGAAGAGCGTCGTCGCGGACGCCGCTCACAGATGCGCTCGCGTAGGCTGCCGCCACGTAGGGGAAACGCGTGGCGTGCTCCTCGATGATTCCGGACATGAGGACGGCGGTCACGTGTTCGGGTTCGACAATCGTCTGCTGTTGAACGATGCTGCGCGCGTGTCCGCTGAGCAAGGCGAGAACATCCAGCTGCTCCGCTCCAGTCAGCGGCGTCCCGGTGAGCGCGGCGAGTCCCCGCTCGGTCCAGGCGAGCTCGTTCGGTCCGATCACCCGCGCACCGACCGCGAGCTCGAGAGTCCAAGGGGCCTCGGAGAACCGACGATGAATCTCGATCGTCCATGCGCTGAGGGCCGTCCGCCAGTCCGGTTGCGCGGCTGTGGCTGGTGCCGGTGGGGCGCCGAGGCGCTTGTCGAGCATCAGTGCGGTCAATTCCGACTTGCCCGGCACATAGCGGTAGAGCGACATCTTGGTCGCGCCGAGCTCGTCGGCGACGCGTTGCATGGAGGCGGCGGCGAGGCCTTCGGTGTCGGCGATGCCAATGGCTGCCGCGACGATACGCTCGAGGGTCATCCTCGGCTTGGGTCCGCGCTTCGGGATGCTCTGGCTGGGCCACAGAAGCGTCCGATCAATGGCCATCGAAGGCTCCTTTCGACGCTGCGCTTGAAATTGTGTCTACCATACGCTAATCTGTGTCCATCGGACGCAATTATGATTGGAAGGCTGTTCATGTCGTCGAAGAAGGTACTGATCTCGGGTGCGAGCATCGCTGGGCCGGCCGCCGCGCTGTGGCTCAGCAGGCTCGGATACGACGTCACTGTCGTCGAGCAGGCTCCGTTCCTGCGGCCCGGCGGGCAGGCGGTCGACTTTAAGGGGCGCACGCATCGGTTGGTGCTCGAGCGGATGGGGATCTGGGACGACGTGATCGCCGCGCAGACACCGAAGACGGATCTACGCATCGTCGATGACACCGACCGAGTTCGAGCGGTGATGCCGGGCGAGTTCATCGGTGGCGACGTGGAGATTCTGCGCGGTGATCTGGCGGGCATCTTGCATGAGCACACGGTCGCGGAATGCGAGTACGTCTTCGGAGATCGGATTACCGAGCTGTCCGACACCGGTCGTGGCGTCGAGGTGTCGTTCGCGCATCGCGGGTCGGAGACCTTCGATCTCGTGCTCGGGGCGGACGGTGTTCACTCGGCCGTGCGCCGCCTGGCTTTCGGACCGGAGCCAGAGTTCGTGAAGCCGCTGGGCTACTACTACGCCGTGGCGGGCGCGACCGTGCCGAGCGACCTGGAGATGGTGCTGCCGAGCGGGCGGCAGATCGGGTACGCCTACAACGAGCCGGGACGGCTGGCCATCCTCGGTGGTTCGAAGGCTCCGCAGCTGTTCGTGTTCGCCGCTGACCGTGACGACTACGACCGTCACGACGTCGGCTCGCAGAAGCGCTTCCTCGAGCGCCACTACAAGGACGCGGGCTGGCGCGTCCCCGAACTCCTCTCCGCTGCGCTAGCGAGCGACGAGTTCTACCTCGACGCCCTGGCACGGACCAGGATGACAGCGTTCACGTCCGGGCGCGTCGCTCTCGTCGGCGACGCCGGCCATGCGAACACTCTGGGTGGGTTCGGCACCGGCCTCGCCCTCGTCGGGGCGTACATCCTCGCCGGCGAGGTCGCTGCCGCCGCCGGCGACCACCGTGGCGCCTTCGCCGGCTACGACCGGCGCATGCTGAAGCCGACGAAGATCGCCCGCTCCGGCAATGCCGGACCATTCCTCGCCCCACCGTCGCGAGCCCGCATCCGGATGCGGGACTTGAACTTCTCCAACCGCCTCGCCTACGCGGTGATGATGAAGATGACCGACATGTTCGCCACCGACGACAGCGTTCCCGACTACCCGCTACCGAGCGGCTCCCGGTCGTCGCGATACTGACCATTGTGACCGATGATGTGGTGATCCGACGCGCCCGCGGGGGCCGCCGCGATCGCGACCGCCTGATGGAACGCCGTTCGGCCGCCTGGCCGCCGAGCAGGCCATCGCAGAGCGTGACGCAGCCCACCACCGGTCGTCGACTCTCGGCCTGCTCTAGCCGAGGCCTCCGCGCAGCCCTCGCGAACGGCGGACGAGCGGATGCCCAGTGCAGACGACGGATGCCCCGCCCTAACGAATCGGGCGGGGCATCCGCCTGCGAGTGACTATGGCGTGTCTTCCAAACCCTCATTGGTGGGGACGCGTGCACTCTGAAAGACTCCGGGTATGCCCAGTGCCGTCAAGCTCATCCGTTCCTCGACTCTTTCCAATGTTGCCGAGTACGCGTACGCTGCAACGGCACCGAGTAACGCGCGCCTGGTCTTTCTCGCTGGGGCATGCCCGCTCAATGACGATGGAACTACAGCAGCGATCGGCGACTACGCAGGCCAAGCCGCAGCATGTATCGACACCATGACGCGAGCATTGGCCGATTCTGCAGCAACGCTGGAGGACGTGATCAGCACTCGGGTGCTTGTCGCGTCGTCGAATCGGGCTGATCTCGTGGCTGCGTGGGAAGTCGTGCGTGATGCCTTCGGATCCCACGACGTTCCAAGCACCCTCCTGGGTGTCACGGTCCTTGGGTATGAGCACCAACTCGTCGAGGTCGAGGCGATCGCGGCGATTGTCGACTGGCGTCGCTCGCCTGCCAACGTTTAGGAGACACGCCTTAGATGTCGCGAGAAGGTGCCGGTCGTGGCTGATTCGGGTCACCTCCTTAGAGATCGGTGCGGCGACGGCGGGCCGTTCGAGGCGGAGCTTCGCCCTCACCCAGGACAGGCGAGTGCGCGCTACCGAGGGCGTGACACCCAATGCCGATCGGTCATCGTCCGCTTACGCGCGCTCAACCAAGCCCGCCCCGTTCCGTCGCCCCGACCTGCTCGACGAACGCGCGGATGGCCGCAGCCTAGCTGTCGGCTGCTGCACCAGTTGGCTCGTCGCGAAGCAGCCGGAATGCGGCCACGACGTACCAGGCCAGGATCTCGATGAAGAACACCCGCTCGGTCAGGCCCCCGAAGCCCAGCGTCCAGGTGGAGAACATCACCACGATCAGCGCGAGGGTCAGCAGGCTCGCCACCACCGAGTACGTTCCGAGACCACGGAAGGACTCGAGGCGGCGCAGACGAAGGCCGGTGATCAGGAACCCTGCGATGGCTCCGAGTCCGACCAACGGCATTCCCACCACCCAGTGGAGGGTCATGGTGGCGGGGGCTTCCGTGAAGATGCCGGCCCACGCGTACCCAAGCCCTGGGAGGGCCAGCAGCACCGTGCAGATCCAACGCCATGGATCACCCAGCCTTGGGCCGAGTACTCGGGTGAGGCCGACGCAGAACGCGACGATGAACGCACCGAGCAGGACCAGAGGCACGTTGAGCAGCCAGAGGTTGGGACCCACTCCGAGGTCGCTGATCGCCTGCTCGATCGGCGAGTAGTCCGGCCGGAGCAGGCCCGCGATGGTGAAGGCCAGCACGAAGATCACCGGCCCGGCGACGCCGCCCCACAGGAGCAGTCGATCCGTCAACGAACTCCGGTCCACGGTGGTCGCGTTCTTGAGTGTTTCGGTCATGTCGGTCATCCCCTGCACTCGTTAACTTTAGTGACCATAAGATTATGGTTACCACAACTATTAAGCAACCCAGTATTCTCGAGGGATGACCGAGCCCGGCCTCCGAGAGCAGAAGAAGCAGCAGACGCGGCAGCTGATCGCCAACACCGCCGCCCGCCTGTTCGCGGAGCGCGGGTTCGAAGACGTCAGCGTGGCCGAAATCGCCCGCACCGCTCACGTCTCGGAGGTGACCGTCTTCAACTACTTCCCCACGAAGGGAGATCTCGTCTTCGGGCGGATGGAGTTCGTCGAGGAGCGACTCGTGACCGCGGTCGAACGGCGAGCCTCACAGGAGTCCATTGCGACTGCGTTCGGCCGGGTGTTGCTCGCGGACATCGATCAGCTCGATGCTCGAGCGGAGGTGATCGTCCGGGCTGCGACGGTGATCCGCGCCAGCCCGACGCTGCAGGCCCGCGAGCGGGAGATCACGGAGCAGTACACGACGCGACTCGCCGGCGTCCTCGCGGCCGAGGCCGGCCTCGATCACGACGACGTCGAGGCACGGGTGGTCGCGAGCGCACTGATGGCGGTCCACCGGGGGCTGCTCGAACATGTTCGCGATGCGGTCCTGGCTGGGCGGCGTGGTCCACTGCTCGCCAGCGATGCCGCCGAGCAGGCCGGACGCGCGCTCGGCCGCCTTGAGTCGGGGTTGGCCCGCTACCCCGCGCGGGAGGCGAGGTAACAGGCCAGAGCCATGGATATCGAAGGATGGTCGTCGAAGGTATCCTCGCAATATTGAGTGCTGACGCGCGAAGGGCGAACTAAGCGTTGGCAACCGCGCGGACCCCCGGCATGTCCGCAAATCGACCGGCTTGCGGGCGGTGCGCGTCGGTCCTATGACAAAGCTCAAGTACAACCGCAACGCCTATCCCGAGCGCGTCAGATGTGGCGGTTACCGTGGGGTCCCTGCGGGACGCCCGAAAGTGCGTCGCTGGCGTCCGCATCGGGAGACTCGGCGCGTTGCCTAGCAGACGTATCGGGAACCGGCCTTCAGCTCGCCCGGCGGTAGCGGATGTGGGTGGCCAGCGGCGAATGCAGCACCTCGACGGGCTCTAACCCGAAAGATTCGACGCCGTCGAAGATCCGCTCGCCGGACCCGAGCAGGACTGGGGCGATGTCGAGCGTGAGCTCGTCGACGACCCCGGCGACGAGCGCCTGCCGAACGGTGGAGGCGCCGCCCGCGATGTCTACGCCGTCATCGCCGGCCGTCTCACGCGCCCGCGCGTAGGCGGCGTCGAAGCCATCGGTGACGAAGTAGAAGGTCGTCCCGCCCTCCATCTCGATCGGATCGCGGGCGTGATGGGTGAGCACGAACACCGGTGCGTGATAAGGCGGCTCGGGCCCCCACCACCCGCGCCAGTCCTCCTCCCACTCGCCGCGGATCGGCCCGAACATGTTGCGGCCCATCAGGTAGGCGCCGCGCGGGCGCATCAGCCAGCCGGCCGCGATCTCGTCGGCCTCGTTGGCGCGCTCGTCGCCGATGTGCCAGCCGTGGAGCTCGATTCCGCGCTTGCCGAGCGGGTGCTCGCGACTCTGGTCCGGCCCGGCAACGAAACCGTCGAGCGAGATCGACATGTGGCAGGTGGTGTCCGGCATCCACAACCCTTTCGAAGGTGATTGCGATTGGCAAGCAGTGGCCAGCAATCTACCCGAGGGCGATCGCAAACTGAAAGCACTCAACGTGGCATGGCGACACGCGTCGCCAGCGAGCCGCGCTCAGGCTGCCCCATCGACGCGGCGGTGGAGGTGATCGGCTACCGCTGGTCGCTGCTCGTTCTGCGCGACGTCATGTTCGGCAGCCGGCGGCACTTCCGCGTCCTCGAGGACCCAGCTGCGAGGATGTCGGCGCGCACTTCTGTGGTCCCACTTGCGGTGGAGTAGCGTCCAGGGATCGACTCCCTCATGGGGCATAGAGAATCAGAGATGGAAATGACAGACCACAACGACCGCTCAGTAGACCGCTACATCGCGTCGCTTGATGATGAGCAGACTGTCAAGGACAGCGAGACGTTGATCGAAATGATGCAGCGGATAAGTGGGCACGAGCCAACGCTGTGGAATGCCGGCACTATCGGGTTTGGCACCTACCACTACCAGTACGACAGCGGACGCGAAGGTGACGGTCACACGATCGGCTTCTATCCAAGAAGAGGCAAGCTGACCATCTACCTGATGGATGGCACGGCACGCCACTCGGAACTTCTGGCGAAATTGGGCAAGCACTCCACCACGGGATACTGCGTCTACATCCGGCGGCTCAGCGATGTCGAACTGCCAGTGCTCGAGCGGATCGTCCAAGAGTCATATGAGTTCGTCGAGTCGAAGTCCCAAGACGGGCCGATACGTCAGATCTTGTGGAAAGCCGAAGAGTAGCCAACGAAACGGACGGCCCCGCCTGGAGGGCCAGTTTCGGGGAATAGAGCGCCTCCGCCCCAAGGACTGCGCACCGCCATCTGGGATGCGGCCGAGCTTCTTCACATCCATGTGCAGGACCTCGCCTGGATGGTCGACGTTCGTATCGCACCGCGGTGGTCTTCAACGGGCGGATCAGTCGACCACTGATCGGACCCAGCCGCGCTAGATACGGCAGCCCGTGACGTGCCAACACCTGGGACACGGTCCGCGGAGCGATCGGTGAGGGACACCTCCCGCTCTGCCACGACCACATCCAACGCGGCCCGAAAGGTATGACACCCACCCTCGGCGCCCGTCCGGCGACAGTGCCCGAAGCGATCGCCGGCCTGTTCTGGTGCCACGCCGAGCGACCATCACATCAGCGCACCACGAACACCGCCGCCGACTGGCTGTTCCCCGGAACCCGCGCGGGCGGGCACCTCCACCCGGCGACACTCTCGACCCGCTTGAGAGTTCTCGGCATCGACGCCCAGCGATCCGCAATGCAACTCTCTGCGACCTGGTCCACCATGTCGACGCCCGCGCCCTCATCGATCTTCTTGGTTGCAGCCCGGCCGTCATCACAAAGTACGCCGCACAGATAGGCACGCGAATGGCTGACTACGTCGACCTTAAGCGGTGGTCGCAGTAGAACTGAAGAAATGGGTAACGCGGGATCCCAGCAGTACCGATCCCCGCTCTTGTAATCGGGCCCCGACCCGGGATCTTTTACAGAGAGGGTCGGCGTCCAATAGCATCAAGCGCGAGTACAGCAAGGGTCCGAGGGAGCAATCGTGAGAGCACTCGTCGCCGTCATCCGGATTGCCATGGGCCTGTTCGTGCTCATCGCAGTCGTCGCCACGTTCATCGACACTGCCTCGCGCGCAACGATCAATCCCTTCAACTTCTTCGGATACTTCACGTTGCAGACCAACATCATCGCCGCCGTGATCTTCGTCATCGTCGGCGTCCTAGCCCTCATTGGCCGCGAGATCTCGTACTGGCTCCATGTCGTCCGAGGCATGTGGGTCGCCTACATGGCGCTGGTCGGCGTTATCTACAACACCCTGCTGGTCGGCACACCCGGTGGGGGTGGGGTCGCCCTCGAATGGGCGAACCACGTCCTGCACATCGTGTTCCCGATCTACGCCTTGCTCGACTGGCTGCTCTTCGCCGACCGCCCAGCCCTGAAGTGGAAGCACCTGTGGCTGGTCATCGTCGACCCGGTGGTCTGGACAGGTGTGGTGCTCATCCGCGGGGCCACCGATGGTTGGGTGCCCTATCCGTTCCTCGAGCCGTCGAACGGGTACGGCACGATCGCCCTAACCGTCCTGGGAATGACGGTCACTGTCCTGGTGCTCGGTGCCCTCATGTGGGCGATCAGTCGCCTCCGGATAGTCAAACTAACCGCGGCACCCGCAGCACCCGCGGCACCCGCGGCAACCTAGCGCCTTCGGTGTTGACCGCGCGCAGAGGCGATGGAACGCCTCGGGTTCGTCGATGAGTCCTTCCGCGACGGGTCCGTCACCCGGTCCCTCATGCGACAGGGACGCCAGGGCGAGCGGACCCCTCGGCGGTTAGTCGTTCCTGCCCGTGCGAACCCGGCGTCAGCCGCGGGCCGGCGGGACCGTCTTGCGCATCACGGTCTTGCTCTTGCCGATGTGACGCTCGAACGTGAATCCCGCCTTCTCGAACATGGCCCTCGTGCCGTTGTGGAGGAACGAGGACGACGTCCTCTTGCCGGGGGCGAGCTCATTGGGGAACGAGACCACCTCGCCCCCGCCGGCCTGCGCGATCAGCTCGAGCGCGCCATCCAGCGCCTCCCGTGCCACTCCCGACCGTCGGTGGTCGCGGTCGACGAAGAAGCATGTGATGCGCCACGGTGCCGGCTTGGTCTCGCCCGCGTCGTACTGCTTGCGGTGGTAGATGTTCTGCAGTTCGACCGGACTGCCGTACTCGCACCACGCGATCGCGGCGTCGCCGTCGAAGACGAGCGCGGCGTGCGCGATGCCCTCCGCCACGAGTCGCTGCTTGAACGTCGGCCGGTCGTATTCGTCCTTGACGGTGTGCTCCGTGTCGTTATGGAAATACGAGCAGTAGCACCCGCCCCAGACCCCATTGTGCTTCTGCGCGAGCGCCAGCCACGCCGGGAAGGTCTCGGGAGTGAGCGGCTTGATCACGTGCGAAGTCGTCACCACCACCTCACCCGCCCCACGTGTCGGCCCACGCGGCCCGCCAATCCGAGACTCCCGATTGCTCGTGGAAGCTGGCTGGCGTGTATTCGGTCGGAACGTCCTCATCGGCCATGGCAGACTCCTCGCGTCAGTGCTGCCAGTCTGCCGACTGACTCCGACTCTCGACAAGGTCGGCACGGCCACCTGTGGAGCTCGTAGACAAGGTGCGAAAGGTCGTCCCACCCGCTCAGGCGGGGAGCCGACCAACTATCTGCCGACGACCCCGGCTACTGTTCCAACGAGTTCCCTCGCTCGCCGCCCGCAAGCCGGTCCCTGACCGCGAGACCTAGACGCGATGAGGGGCTCTACGGGCACGAGAATCCCGCCCGCAACCTACGGTCTATGCGACGAGAGGCCCCGGCCTCAATACTCCTCATAGCGTCCAGCTGCTCCCGTACCGGCGCTGGCACGCCTCGAGCAACGGCGGCACGAGGGGTCCGTTGGGCCGCATGAACGACACCTGTGCGATGACCTTCGCCTTCGGGCCTACGCCATCGACGACATACACTCCGGGGAAGTCGGCCATCTTCTGGAAGCTCAGCGGGACGTCCCAGGAATGGAATTGCTTCTTGCGAGTGATCCCGGCCCGAGTCAGTGTCAAACCGGCGATCTCGACGGACTGATCGGCGTCGAGCGCGGAAAGCAGATCGTTGCAGATTCGCGTGCCCGAGTAGTGGAGGAGGATGTCAACCGCCTTGGAGTAGGCACCCCTGATGCGTTCGCCCCATCCGCTGAACGTGATCGTGGTGTGCTCCTTCCCCTCCCAAAGATCGATGCGGTACCCGTGGTTGTAGACCACAACCGCGACGACCGTCGTGACCCAGTAGGCCATGGCCGTGATCTGCGAGTACGGCACCGAATGGCGACCCCACGAGATGCCTCGGTCGTCCGCGACAAGTCGCTTCGCACCCACTCCGATCGGCAGCCGTTCGTCCAGGAGGACGTGTCGAGTCGCATCCGCGGCGGCCGTCCACGTCGGCGAGTGGTACGCACCACCTGTGGTGGCCGTGCCGCCATCGACGGACGCGATTCCGCCGTCGCTGACATGCTCCGTCCATCGGGTGCCGTCCCAATAACGGACCTCGTGTCTTCCCCACGGGTCCGGGTGCCAGCCCGCCGGCGCCGTACCAGCCATGTCCCGACCTCAGCTACCCTTTCAGAGCGTCCGCCCCGCGGTCGAGGCGAGCGGATCGAACCCATCTGCCTGTCAAGCACTCGACGGCGCTGAAAACCCCCGAACGATGCGGTCGATCGCTTCGAGCTCCCCCGAAGTGCTCTGAAACCAGCAAAGCAACTCTGCAACCAGCAAAGCAACCTGTCCTGGCTCGGTCAAGAGGGCGCTGCACGCGTCACCCGCGGCGATGCCGCCTTCGTCGACGCCGGGACCAGCGCGACACTCCTCGTCGGCGTGCATCGTGCGCTCGCGTGGGAAGAGAGCTGTTGCGCCGGTCACCGCATGGAGCCGTCGGGAACGACGCCGAGGCGGGCCGCTGAATAGGAACCGCGCCGGGGAAGGTGCCACCCGTGTAGACGTCAGAGTGGGGCCCCGGAGTGACGGAATGAAGTTCGTTTCGTCATTCCGTCACTCCCGCCCCGCTCCCGGCGCACAGCGCCCACCTTCGGCGACCCGCCCGGCGTCCGAGCGATCGCGCGCAGGCCTGCTGTGCGCCTCGGAATTCCTGTGCGCCCCGCAGGGAAATCAGGAGCCCCTGCCAGGCCTCCGCCCCCCCGCGATCCGGCAAGAATCCTCAGGGGCGCACAGCGCCGCGCGCAGCGGCTATGACAGCGCACGACTGTGGTTCGAAGAGGGCGGGGACACCTGGCGTGAACCGACGGAGACGCTTGCGGCTGCCGGATGTGTCGTCGACATCTACTCCGAAAAGCTCGTCGGCATCTCGTGGCCGGCTTCCACCGATGTCCTGAAATCGCTCGAGCGCATGGAGGCAGAAGGCCTCCTGGCCAATTCCCACATCCGCGGCTTGAGCCGCGAACCCTCCTCCGACGGCCTCGCCGAAACCCATTGCGACCCCCTGCCGAGCCCGGTTCCGGCGCCGGTGATCGCCGCGGACTTGCCCGTGAGGTCGGTGAGGCTGGGCAATGCTTGGGTCATTCTTCGCCCTGCGGCACCATCGCCACGATGAGGTCCCGACGGTGCGGCCAACGTCGAAGGGCGTCAGCGAGGTCGAGCGGTTCGAAGTCCGAGATCGCGAAGCCCGGTGCCATGGTGTTCCCGTAGACGCCGAAGTCTCCACCGGGCCGGAGTCTCGCGCCCATGATCGTTCCGGCAGGGACGACGGTCTGCACTCGTTCTCCGGCGAGGACATCCTGGCCGAGGATCACGAGTTCGTCCCTGCCGTCCGGGTAGAGCAGAAGCAGCTCGATGGGATCGCCGAGATAGAAATGCCAGATCTCGTCGGTCGGGAGGGCGTGCATTTCCGAGCACGCATCGACGTCGAGCAATGCGACGGTGGCCGTGCACAACGGTTTGCCGTCCGGGCCTTGTTTGGGGTCGATGTATGTCTGCAGGAAATCGACCGTCTCGGTCGGCATCCGGGTGAGGTTCCAGAGGCGTCGAAGGTCATCGGGCGTGGGGCGGGTCATCTGTTTCGTCCTTTGCATGAAGCCGGGCGTTCTTGAATGGGATCGGCGTCGTGTGGCCGCGACAGCACGGCGCTGTGCCACGACCCTGCGCCGCGAGAGTCATCATGCTGCTCGTTCTCAGCTCGCCTTCGCCTCACGCTCCTCGCCCACGTCCCAGAGGATCTCCAGTCCGGATCTCACTGGTCAACAACGATCTTTGCGATCTCGTCGAGCGAGTCGAGCTGTGTCGTCGGATCGATACCCGCGTCGCACGCGAGCTGGAGTGAATACGCGTTGTTCATCTGCGAGGTCGTGTAATCCATGTTCGTGAACACGCGCGCGGCCCCGAGCCACGTCTCCTCATCGGTTTCCGCAAGGATATTCCGGCTGGCCACTTCGCCATCCGCGGGCTCGGGCGTCAAGACGTGGGTGAGCGCAAAATACCCATCGAACGCATACGTTGCGACCTCATCGGCCGTCGCGCCGGACACTTCTGCGAGATATTCGTCGGATGCGGACCGGTCGTCAACCGTCGCCGTCTCGAAGATCTCCTGAAAGGAGTACGCCGTACATGTGTCGTCGGCGTTGACGAAACTCGTTTCGTCATACGGGTCATCAGCCGGGTTCGATGTCCAGGCCGCGTCGTCCGCCGCAAGGAAGGCGAATTGCCAGCCGACCTTTGCCAACGGGTCGAGCTGGTCGCCGTCAGCAAAGCCGAGCGATTCCAGCGCGCCGACTTGTGCGGCCTCCGATGGCGTGGCGGTCGGGCTCGACTGCCGGGGGGTCCGGTTCGCCTGCGCCCCGCCACCGGGGAAGGCCGCGCAACCGGCGGACATCAAGACCATGGACGCCACGATGATCGTGCCGCCGAGCGCAGATACACGAGCACCCGAGACGATGAGAGTAGCGGCGAGGACTCTATCGCGTGCACCTGGCCTGGACCCGACTTGTGGCATGGCGAGCTCCCCTCGATCAATCGACCGGCCGCGTGACCGAAGTGCGACGTGGCACAACGCGTTTGCAGCGTTCGGATGTTCCGGTGACACGGCGCTCCGATCAGATGCTAGCCAGCCGGGGTCTGAGCCGCAGCCCCCGTTGGACTCTGCTTTCCCTGCTCGGTCCGAGCGCAGATGATCCCGCCCCACCGCCGCCGCTCGGCGCGCTGGTCGAAGTGAAGCCGCGCCTGCGGGAGCCAGAGCCCTAGTCAGCCAGTTCGTCGCGCCAAGGCTTCAACGTCAGCCGTCTCTCGTGCGGTCCCGCCCGGATCGCAGCTTGGTGCGGCTGACGGCTTGAATTCGATACCTAGGTACAGGTTTATCGCGCAGTCATGACCTTGGAAGCATTGGATTGGGCTCCCGAAGCCTGCACGCTGCCGACGGTCGAGCGGCCGCTGCGTGAGAACGAATTCGCTGACCTGTTCGCTTCCTCGTTGGTCCGTGTGGAGCGAGTATCCCCGGACACGGCTCGGCTCGGACTCACCCGCGACAGCACCGCGAGGGCTCGCGACCTCGCGGAACAAGAGTCATCGTGCTGCTCATTCTTCACCTTCGAGATCCTGGAGGCCGACGCTGAATCGGTGATGTCGATCTCTGTGCCGGCTGCGCAGGTTCGCGTGCTGGATGCCTTCGTCGACTCCGCACGTCGCGCGGCGGGCTTGGAGTCGCCGCGGTCATGAGCCTTCGTGCCGGAGAGGTCGACGCTCGTGCCGGCGTGAACCTTCAGACGCTCCGCTACCACGAGCGGCGTGGGATCCTCGCCGCCCCCGATCGCAGCCCGGGCGGGCATCGCTAGTACGACGAGGACACCGTGCTGCTCCTCCGCGTGATCAAGGCAGCCCAAGGCCTCGGTTTCACCCTTGATGAAGTCACTGAGCTGGTCGATGCCGGCTCCCACGCCCACCGGCGTCGAACGCACCTCGCGGATCACGCTCGCGCGAAGCTCGTCCAGGTTCGCGCGAAGATCGCCGCTCTGCAGCAGATCGAGGCAACCCTCGAGGAGACGATCGAGGCCGGCTGCGACGACCTCACCGTCTGTGCGCTGAAAGAGAACTGCCCCATCCCATTCCAGACCATCACCCTTGCAGACGACGTGTGACCACCAGACGCGCGCGGAATGCACCCGCCCGTCGGCCGTCCACGCAACATGGCGATTCGGCCAAGTGCTGGCCGTCTTTCTCGGAATTGGCCATCTTCCCGTGGAACCTACAGCTGTAGGTTCCGCGCCGACTTGGCATCTGTGGCCACGAATCCACGGTAAATGTCATCGCGTTAGGCCCCGGGAATCCATGGAAGATGGCAGATTCCTACAGAGGGTGGCATCGGAAACGGAATCCACTTCTCGGCCCTAGTGATACTTTCGCAAGATCATGGACATCCTCACGGCGTTCGGGTCAGCGGTTATCATCGCCGGGTTGCTCGGGTTGCTCCTATTGGGGGCGCTTCTGAGCTACCGTCTGCTGTCCATGCTGATCAGCGTTCAGGGAGATGTTCGGCGCGCGGAACGGCGCGCCCGGCGCGAGAAGGTATTCGTCGCAGACCTCGAGCGCCAAGGCTTCAGCAGCAGTGACGCCGAGGATGCGGTGCGCTCCACGCGCGACTGACACCACCCGTCGGCTAGCGAGAATGCTCATCCGACCGGATGGCCCTGACTTCCGGAGCCGGAGCCGGCGGCGGCGGCGATCGCCGCGCGCGCGAGGCGGCCGAGCTCGACGCGGTCGGTCGCCCCACACTTGACGAGCAGCGTGGAGACGTGGTTCGCGACGGTCTTCCCGGATAGCCCGAGTCGCTCCGCGATCTGGCGGTTGCCGAGGCCCCGGATGACGAGGTCGAGCACGTCGCGCTCCCGCGGCGTGAGGCCGAAGGGATCCGGGGCTGGGGTGGGCACGAGCCGTCCAGTGGACCGGGCGACTCCGGACCCGAGCACGACAGCGCCCTCTACGGCGGCGGCGACCGCGGCCAGGACCTCGGCGGGCATCGCGTCCTTTACGACGTACCCGGCGGCGCCTCCGTCGAGCGCCTCGCGTACCGCGGCCTCGTCGTCGAACATCGTGACCACGATGACGCGCGTGCCGGGACGCTCGCCGAGGATCCGCTCGGTGGCGTCGACGCCCGAGCCGTCGGGGAGTCCGAGGTCCATGAGGACGACCTCGGGGGCGGTCGTCCGCGCGAGCGCGATCGCCTCGGCGAATCCCGCCGCTTCGCCGACCACGTCGTAACCCGCGGAGGTGATCAGGGCGGCGAGCCCGCTGCGGAACACCGGGTGGTCGTCGACGATGAGGACCCGTCGGCCGTTCATCCCGCCGCTCCCGTGGTCGTGGTCGTCGCCTGCGCCTCCGCCGGCGAGGGCCCAGGCGCCGGCAGTCGCGCAGTCACCCGGGTTCCTCCCTCGGCCCGCCGGGTCACCTCGACGGTGCCGAGGAGCTCCGCCGCGCGCTCGTGCATCGATCGCAGGCCCACGCCCGCATTGACGCGGGTCGGAAGGCCTCGTCCGTCGTCGACGACGTCGAGCCGCAGCATCCCCGGTTCGAGGCCGAGGGTGACGGTGCAACGGGATGCCGCGGCGTGCCGCCGGACGTTCGCGACCGCCTCCTGGGTGATCCGAAGGGCCGCGGACTCGACCGCAGCGGGGAGCGTGAGTCGCCGTTCGGGTGCATCGACCTCCACCACCGGCAGGCTCCCGGGTGCGGCCACGCGCTCGCGGATCGCGGCGGCGAGGCCCCGGTCGTCGAGCACCGGCGGGCGGAGGTCGTAGGCGACCTCGCGCAGCTGTCGCGTCGCGGCGTGGAGTCCGGTGACCAGACGCTCTGCGGCATCCGCAGCCCGGTCATCTCCCGCGCGAGCGAACGCCTCGACCGCCGCCGCCGAGAGACCGAGCCCGGCGAAGGTAGGGGCGAGCTCGTCGTGGAGATCGCGGCGGAGGCGCTTGCGTTCCTCCTCGCGTGCGAACACGATGCGGGAGCGGGCCTCCTCCAGCTCGGCAACGACGCGTGCGCTGTTCAGGGCGGGTGCCGCCTGGGCGCAGATCTGGGCGAGCACGACGCGATCGGACGATGTGAGCTGCGCCTCCCCGGGACGCGGGGCGACGACGAGCTCGCCGAGTTCCTCTCCGGCATAGGTGATCGGGAACCGGGACGTTTCCGTGTCGCCGGTCTCGCCGGCCTGGGCGGCCACGCCGTTCTTGCCCTGCACGCCGGCGTACCGCACGCCGAGGGCGCCCGTGACCCCCTCGACGATCTCCGCGGCGACGCCTCGCGGATCGACGGTGGCCGAGAGCCGGTCGCCCAGGGCGATAAGGGAGCGCAGCGCATCGGGGTGCCGCCCCGACACGACCAGGTCGGCCATGCGGCGTGCGCCGACCGCGAGCGGCACGGCGACGATCGCGGTCGCCACACCGGTGAGCCATGCAGCACCGCGCGGCGCCCAGGCATCCGCGCCCAGTGAGACCGCCCACGCCACGAGTCCGACCGCCACCGCCCAGGTACCGGCGCCGAGCACGACACGCAGCAACCGGTCGACTGCGACGAGCCGGGGGGTGAGGAGGCCGCCTGCGAACGCGGCCGCCGGAAGGTCGAGGAGCAGGTTCGCGAGCCAGTCCGCATCCTCGCTCGCTGCGCCCGCCGCCACGGCGATCGTCCAGAGGAGAAAGCCGAGGACCATCGCGACCAGGGCGAGGAGCGGCCAGCGGGCCCGCTCCCGCTCGGCGACCGACGAGCGCCGCACGTACCGGTACAGCTGTCCGCCGAGCAACAACGGCACCCAGGTGAACAGGAAGTGCCACGGCCACCACGCCTGCTGCTCCCACGCGAAGCCCGTCGCGAGGTTCACCGCTTGGAGGCCGACTTCGACAAACGCGGGCACGGCGATCCAGCGCGGCGTGAACCTGCCGTCGGGATAGACGGCGAGCAGGACCGCGAGGCTGATGTTCGCCACCGCGATCGCGGCCCGTGCCGGGGGGCCCTCGGCGGCGGGGTCCCACACCGCCGAGCAGGACGCCAGCAGCAGCACGATCGTGGCGCCCGCGGCGAAGGCGGGCACGCGGCGCCGTGCCGCCCGCCAGGCCAATAGTCCGGCGAGCGGGAGGTTCACCGCCAGGATCAGGACGGCGACCACAAGGTCCATGTCGTCATCATGCCGCAGTCGCGGAAGCCGCGGTGCGTTCGGGCTCGGTGGTCCCACGTCGCCACCGTCGCAGCAGCAGGATGCCGGCGATCCCGAAGCCGAGCACCGCCCCGAAGATTCCGTACTGGTAGCCCGTCACCAGGAACCCGAGCAGCGGTGTGACGCCGGCGACCCATAGCAGCCCGATCACGGTGCGCGACATCCGCTCGCCCCTGGCTGCCCCGACCGCGACCATCGAGATCCACGGCACCGCCGCGAACGCGAACAGGATGGTGCCGAGGTGCACGAGGATGAAGAGCCCCTCGACGACGGCTCGCTCAGCGGCGTGGTCGGCACCGACCGCCGCGATGTTCCCATTGAGCAGGGCAGTGCGTTGCGCGAAGCCCGCGCAGCCGGTGAGCATCCAGCCGCCGGCCGCTATCGTCCCGAACGTCGTCGAGATACGGGCGGCGAGCCCGCCGGCAGGCCAGACGACGCCGGCCAGCGACGGCGCAACGACCGCGAGTGCGATCCCGGCGCTCGCCCAGAACAGCATGAAGAGGATCCCTTCCCAGCCTCTCGCCTGCATCTCACCGGCGAGCGGATACTCGGGCGTATCGCCAAGGATCGACAGCGCGGCGTTCACCGAGAACGTCGCGACGAACACGATCGCGAACCCCAGCATCGCCCAGCCCGCTACCCGAACCGATGCATTCATGGTCTTCTCCTTCCATCGCGGCGCCAACGCGCCTCGACCTCAGGAGACCACTCGGGATTCCCGGTTCGACAGGGTCGACCGTTCCCGGGTCGAGCCGCCCGTCAGTCGACCAGCGCCACGTGGCTCGCGACGTGCCCGAGATAGGCGCTCCACGGAGGTGTTGAGTTGGACATTCAGATGACACGTACCCGCGGTATTGGACATGTTCCGCAGATTCCTCACCGCCTTGCTGTCCGAGAGCCGGTGCGGGATGAAGACTGCTGGCGTCGATCGCTCACCCGAGGATGGGGAGCACCGCCGCAGCAAACCCCGCACCGGCGAACTGAAGGGCCTCGAGTCTGGGAATCTCGAGGCCCTTCAGAGAGCGGTACGCGGAGGAACGCTAGTCGTCCATGCTGCCCATGGTGAGGTTGATGGTGGTTCCGGTCATGCCGCCCGCCTGGTCTGATGCCATGAAAGCCGCGACATTCGCCACCTCCTCGAGCGTCATCAGCCGGCGAGAGTGGGTTCGAGCGGCGAGAGTGTCTCGGAATTGCTCCCAGGTGAGTCCGGTGGCTTCTGCCCGGGGCTCGAACGCCTCCTTTATCGTGCTCGACCCATCGATGCCTTGGGGCCGCAAGCCGACCACGCGGATTCCGTGCGGGGCCAGTTCGGCCGACAGGCTCCGCGTCAACGACTCCTTGAGCGCCTGGGCAGGACCATAGCCGCCTACAAGCGGGATGCCGATCCGCGAATGCAGGGCGCCGACGGTCATGATGACGCCCGAGTGGTTGGGCAGCATCTGGCGTGCGGCCAGGCGTGCCGTCAGGAAGTAAGTGGTCGCGTAGCTGTCGATCGCCCGCATGAAACGGTCGAGATCGAGATCGACCAGGTACTCGCCAACGACCTGTGAGTCCTGGATGGCAACGGCATTGAAGGAGACGTCGATCCTTTGCTCCTTCTCGACGACCGATCGGAGGTGCGTTTCGATCGCATCCTCATCCAACGCATCCACTTCGGTCGCCTCAGCGAACCCACCTGAGGAGACGATGTCCCGTGCGATCCTTTCGACCGGCCCCAGCGTGTGCCCGGTGAGGAACACACGGGCTCCCTCTCGGGCGAACGCGCGTGCGACCGCCTCGCCGATGGACCCGGCGGCACCGTAGACCACCGCGACCTTGTCCTGAAGCATCATGCTCTTCTTCCTCTCAGTTGACGTTCGAAACAGACGACGGTGCGGCTTCCACGCGCGCGCGGCGCCCAGGTGTCGGGAACGCGATTGCGGAGGCGATTGCGCCGACAGCCGCGGTGACGAAGATCCCCCAGAATCCCGCGCGGAATCCATCGACTCCGGTGGCCGTCGCGATCAACAGGCTGGCCACGACGGCCACACCGATCGCTCCGCCGAGTTCACGCATCGTCTCGACGAGGCCGGATGCCAGGCCGGTCAGCGAGGGGGAGACGTTGGACAGCGCGCCGATCTGCGCCGCGGGCGCGGCGATTCCCCCGGCGAGGCCCGCCAGCACGAAAGCCGGCAGCAGGTTGAACGCATAGACGGCATCGGCCGACACCGAGGTGAGTAGGAGGACCGCCGCCGCGAGAAGCGCTTGACCGACGACGAGCAGTACACGGACCCCGACTACTCCGACGAGCTTGCTCCCGGTGACCGCCGCTGCGACAAATGAGATAACCGTCGTCGCGAGCCAGGCAATACCTGCCTGGGTCGGCGAGTAATCCAGCACCTGCTGCATGAAAAGCGATCCGAGGAAGATGAACGAGAAGAAGGCTCCGAATGTGAAGAACGCTGAGACGTTCGCGGCAACGAGCGTCCGGTTACGCAGTGCGACGCCCGGCAAGAGCGGGTCGCGGGATCGTTTCTCGATGAGGACAAAGGCGGCCAGGAGCACGACGCCTGCAACGAGAGGAGCCCACGCCCACGACGAGGCCCAGCCTGAATCCGCGGCGCGGTTTAGTCCGAAGATGATGGCCAGCAAACCCCCGGTGACGGTGACGGCGCCAGCTACATCGAACCGGGCGCCGGCACGTCTCGCACCAGCCTCCGCGGGGAGTCCGACAAGAGCCAGCACGATCAGGACGACGCCGATCGGGACGTTGATCAGGAAGATCGATCGCCATCCCGGACCGTCCGTCAGCAGTCCGCTCGCGATGACGCCGATCGAAGCCGATACGCCCGTGACAGCGCCGAAAAGTCCGAGCGCCCGGTTGCGGGCCTCGCCCTCTTCGAACGTGACGGCCACAATCGATAGGGCTGCCGGAGGTATGAGAGCGGCGCCGAAGCCTTGCACGGCGCGAGCACCGATCAGTGTCTCTGCGGATCCGGCGAGCCCCGCCGCGAGCGACGCGAGGGTGAACAGGGCCAGTCCGACGATCAGGATGCGGCGCCGGCCGAGGAAGTCTGTCAACCGTCCGCCGAGAAGCAGGAATCCGCCGAGAAGCAGGCCGTACGCGATGACGACCCACTGCAAGACGCCCTGTTCGATCTCGAGCTCCGACTGAATCGACGGTAGTGCCACGTTGACGATGGCGACGTCAAGTACGACCATGAACTGCGCCATGCAGGCGAGCGCGAGGAGAAGCCCTCTGCTGCGGGGGGTTGGGATTGACACCTTGACTCCGTTCATCGATTGCGATCGGTGGGTTAGACACAGGCGAACCGCAGAACTGGTCGGTTCTCCAAAACCGGTTTCCAACGCCGAGCCGCCCAGTTGCCGAGACGATCGGTGTCTAAATAGATATGGAAGAGGTATGGGTGACCGTGCACCCGACGATTGCTGACGGTATAGCGCGGGCTCGCGCTGGAGACAGTGAGGCTTTTCGGCGGCTCACCGATCCGCACCGTCGCGAACTCCAACTGCACTGCTACCGCATGCTGGGTTCCTTCCAGGATGCCGAGGACGCTCTGCAGGACACCCTGCTGAGCGCGTGGCAGGCAATCGGTCGATTCGAAGGACGCGCCTCAGTGCGCACCTGGCTGTACAGCATCGCCACCAACCGGTGTCTGAATGCGCGTCGATCGGCTAGCAGTCGTCGCGCGAAGGAGTGGAACGTGCCGGGTGTCGAACCGCCGGAGCCGAGCCGAATGGGCGACATCGTATGGCTGCAGCCGTTTCCCGACGTCTTTCTCGCTGGTGAGACCACCCCGGAGTCGTGGGTGGAACAGACCGAGACCATGTCCCTCGCTTTCGTGACCGCGCTGCAGACGCTGCCGCCTCGCCAGGTCGCGGTCCTGATCCTTCGCGACGTCCTCGGTTTCCACGCGAACGAGGTCGCCGAAATGCTTCATTCGACCGTCGACGCCGTCAACGGCGCGCTGAAGCGCGGACGCGCCGGACTCCGCCGCCGGCAACGGACCGGCGAAACGCCCCCCCTTCCGCTGTCCCCGGACGAGACCGCGATCGTCGAGAACTTCGTACGGGCGTACCAGTCGGCCGACGTCCAGTCGGTTGTCGCGTTGCTCACCGACGACGTCTTCATCTCGATGCCGCCGATGCCCTTCGAATACGAAGGTCCTGAGGCGGCCGCCGCCCTCTGCGGAAGCATCTTCGGAGCGGGACGCAGATTTGAGCTCTTGGCTACCCGCGCCAACGGACAACCCGCATTCGGCACATACCTCAAGACATCGGACGGCACGCGGCGCGGAACCGGGCTGCTCGTTCTCACACTCTCCGGCGATCGGATCAGCGCGATGACTCGCTTCGAGGGCACCGTGCTGCCGTGGTTCGGCCTACCGCGGTCGCTGCCGGCGCGGTGAGTATCCGTGGACAAAGACTAGGCGGCGGCGCACCGACCACCGGGGGGCATATCCGGACCCTCCGACACCGCCGGAACGCGACTATGCCGCGTTCGCGCTCAGACTACGCGCGGCAAACCAGGTCGCTAAAGGAAACTCGACACGCCGCGGCGGTGCAGTCCGTAAGACGATCGGCATAGTGTTGTCCGGCCGTTGATCCGGGCGGCCGTCCACGCAACATGGCAAAATTTGCCAAGTGCATGCCATCTTCCGTGGAAAATGCCATCTTCGCGTGGATCCTACAACGACGAAATGAACCCTAGACAAGCTCACCCAGTAGCGCCCACCGAGAAGGCCCAAAGTCCCTCCGAAGGGTGCGCTCACGCGCCACGATCAGGTACGCGCATGCGCATTGTCAGCGCCTTGGTCGCGACCGCCCTGCTTGCGCTCTCGTCGGGCTGTGACTCGGCGCGACCCGTGAGCGTGGTGTCGGGCACGGTGCAGCGCCTCGTCGTCGACACCGACCTCGACCTCTCCGACATCGCTGCACTGGCCGCTCTACTCCGCGAGCCCAAGGTCGACGTCGTGGCGGTGACCCTCACGCCGAACGGCACGGGACCGTGGGATTGCAACACGCTCCTCCGCCTCGGCCACTGGGTGCTCGACCGGATGTCGCGCACCGACGTGCCCCTGGCCTGCGGGCGGGAGCACGCCGCCCCAGGTGCCCTCGCCTTCCCGGCCACCTATCACGCGGGTGCCGCGCGGATCTGGGGACTGACTCTGCCTCCGGTACCCGCAGGGGCAGACACCACGACGGCGGCCGCACTGATCTCGCGCTCGGCCAAGGCATCTCCTGTGCCGATCCTGGTCGTCGCGCTCGGCCCGTGGACGAACCTCAAGGACGCCTTCGCCGCCGACCCGAAGTTGGTCGGTCGGGTAAGCGCCGTCCATGCGATGGTCGGAGCGGTCGACGTGGACGGCAACGTCCAAGTGGGTTCGGTGAGGTACGAGGACCGGCTCGAGTGGAACGCCGTCCTGGACCCCGAGGCGTTCCGGGAGGTGTTCGCCACGTCCGTCACGCTCCGGCTGGTCCCGCTCGACGCCACCCAGGACGTGCCCGTCCCGGGCGACCTCCGCAGACGCCTGCAGGCAAAACAGGCCGCCCCCGGCGCCGCGCTCGTGGCTGACCTGCTCGATGGGTGGCCCGAACGGGCCACCGGTGCGGGCCAGCAGCTCTGGGACGAGCTGGCCGCGCTGGCGGTGACCCGCGCCGAGGTGGTGCGGTGGGAGGCCCGCACGCTCACCGTGGCCGCGAACACGCGGCTGGACATCAAGGACTCCGGGCGTTCGGTCACGGTAGCCGTCGAGGGGCACGCGGACGCCACCCTCACGGCACTCGTCGACGCGCTCTCCCGGCCCTGATTCCGCGAGCCGGTCGAAGGGCCACGCGTTGACCTTGGAATCGGGTCCAAGGCCTACCGTCGCGACATGGACACAGTGACGCCCACGCCATCGACACATATTGGGCGTCCCGAAAGCCGGTCCTCGAGCGCCCACAGTCCCGGCCGAGCCGCACGTTCGCGGGTGCGCGAATCGTGATGCCCGTACACCTCGCCTGGTGAAGATGCCCGCAGGGGCACGCCATCCGCAACAGGGATGTCCGATTGGGGATCCGCCGATCGCCTAACGAACTCCTTCTCGCGCTGGTCGACGGTTGTGGATCGCGGCGGTAAATGGCGGCGTCCTCGCAGCATTAGCTGGCGCGCTGACCTCGTGGCCGACGAGGGCGACCCGACGCCCGCGTCCGTGGCGTTTCAGCTTCGTCTTGAGACGCGATTCCACGGTAAATGGTACAAATGCCATTTGTATGCCAAGTGCCGTGGAAAATGCCATCTAATCCACGGCTTTTGTCATCCACTCGAGGGCTCTGATTCCACGAGAGATGGCCAATTTCTACATAGCGCCGCGGACCAGCCCTGCGCTGGCATCCGGGCGGCATCGTCATCCAGATCGCCGGGCACTGTCGGTGGGTCCGGGCACACTGTCCCGCATGACCGACGACGCACGCTTTCCCGCGGAGGAGCCGGCATGACCGATGTGCTGTTGCGCGATGTCGACGATGCGGACCTCGAGGTGTTCTACGAGCAGCAGCGTGAGGAGGAGGCGGTGCGGCGGGCGCAGTTTCCCGCCCGCGATCGGGACCGCTTCCTGACGCACTGGCGGACGAAGGTGCTCGGCAACCCCACCGGGCACGTCCAGACCGTCACGGTCGACGGAGAGGTCGCCGGCAACATCGTCGCGTGGTGGCAGGACGACAGGCGCTTCGTCGGCTACTGGTTCGGGCAGCGGTTCTGGGGCCGCGGCGTCGGGACCGCGGCGCTGCGACAGTTCCTGCAGCGCGAGCAGGTCCGACCCCTCTACGCCGACGTGTTCGTGGGCAACACCGCCTCGGTGCGGCTCCTCGAGCGCTGTGGCTTCCGGCCGGTGGGCACCGACCGCGATGGCGATCTCGAGTTCGTGGTACTCCGGCTCGACGAGGGCGCCGCCGACGAGGGCTGACCGGCCTCAGTCGGCGGCCGGCACCTCGGTCGGAAGCGGCGGTGAGTCCACGACGGCGCCGGATCTAACAGGCGCCTGCTGTGGCTCCGTCCACGCAACATGGCCAATTGGCCAAGTACTGGACATCTTTCGTGGATTTGGCCATCTTCGCGCGGATCCTACACACGTGTAGGTTCCGCGCCGAAATGGCATCAGGGTCCGAGAAATTCACGGCAAATGTCATCGGTTTGAGCGCTCGGATTCCGCGGAAGATGGCATCTTCCGCGAAGCGCCACAACGTTGTGTTTGATGCAACATGATGGTTGTTCGTGAGCAGGGTACGGGACTTGCCGGGATCGAGTTGATCGGCGACCTGCTGTTGCGATGACCGCCAGAATCCGCCGATCGCAATTCGCACTCTCCTTCGGTCGACCGGCATTGACATTCCGCCCGGCCGCCGACATCTGAGCAGAGGTCGGATGTACGATCGGACCGACGCACCGCAACTCGGCATCACGCCGGAGCGGAGGTCACATGACACACCAACCGGTCGAACCCTCGTCCAACCGAGCGACGCGACTCTTCGGGGATCTCCTCGAGGACCTCATCGATGCGGTCGTGAACTCCCCGGGTCGTGCACTCGCCGAGCGCCGCGCCGCCTTCGCTGCTGAACCGATGGCGGGGGCGCCCGGTGCCTTCGCCGAGAAGGTTCGACGTCGCGCGTACTCGGTCACGGATGCCGACATCGACTCCCTTCGGCGCGATGGTATGAACGAGGATGCGATCTTCGAGCTGACGATCGCATGCGCCGTCGGCGAGGCCTATTCGCAGTTGCAGGCCGGATTGAAGGCGATCGGGGGCCGGCCGTGACGATGCGCTTGACGATCCTGGAGCGTGGCCAGCGGCTCCGGGCGCGAGTCGCCATTCGCATGATCGGGCTCATCTCCCGCACGAAACCCGACGACATCGCCCGCATCGCGCTCTACCGGCCGGGGATCTTCGGTAGCCCGTTCATGCGGTTGATGCGGGAGGTCATGCGTGGCGGGTCCGACTGGACGGTGGGAGAGCGCGAGTTGTTCGCCGCGTTCGTCTCGCGGCGCAACTCGTGCACCTTCTGCACGGGCATCCACTGCCACGTGGCGAGCATCGCCTCGGGCAGGGAGATGACCGTGGACCTGCTGGACGACTGGATGAGCGCACCGTTCAGTGAACCCGTCAAGGCGACCCTCGGTGCGCTGGCTGCCCTGAAGGATTCGACAGGGGCGCCCATACCTGAGGCCGTTTCCGCCGCGCGGCATGCCGGCGTCTCCGACCAGGCACTCTCCGACGCGCTGCATGTCGCCTTCATGTTCGACGTCATCAACCGGCTGGCCGATGTACTCGGCGCGAGCTACGAGGGCGACGTGGGGCGTCGCCTGACCGCCGCCGGACTGTACCGCCACGGCTACCAGGTGCCGTCCTGGTTCCTTCGATGAGAAGCTGAGCGAGACGAGACCCGTGCCCCTCGCCGGCCTGGGTCACTCGGTCGCCTCGGGTCCCATCGCGGTCGTGCCGACGGACATCACTGGCGAGATGAGCCCGAACATGTTGCCGCCAGGGTCCAGTAGGTTGCCGAAGCGGCCTACGCCCGGCATGTCGTCGGCCGGAATCTAGTTGGCCGTCCCGAACTGTCTTCGTGGAGACGGTCTCGGAGGGTCCAAATGTCCAATTGGACATTTAGGTGACAAGTACCCGCGGAATTGGACATGTTCCGCCGGAACCTACAAGAACGAACCTAGACCTGCACCATGTCGGCGAACCGGGAGAAGTGCCCGTGGAACGCCACCGTGATGGTGCGCGTGGGACCGTTGCGGTGCTTCGCCACGATCAGGTCGGCCTCGCCCGCTCGGGGGCTGTCGCGCTCATAGGCGGACTCACGGTGCAGCAGGATCACCATGTCGGCGTCCTGCTCGATCGAGCCCGACTCGCGCAGGTCGGAGAGGGCTGGCATCTTGTCGGCGCGCTGCTCGGGACCGCGGTTGAGCTGTGACAGCGCGATGACGGGCACCTGGAGCTCCTTGGCCAAGAGCTTCAGGGCGCGTGAGAACTCCGAGACCTCCTGCTGGCGACTCTCCACCCGCTTGCCGCTCGTCATGAGCTGCAGGTAGTCGATGACGACCATCTTGAGGCCCACGCGTTGCTTGAGCCGGCGGCACTTGGCGCGGATCTCGACGAGCGTCATGTTGGGGGAGTCGTCGATGTAGAGCGGTGCATCGTTGATGCGGCCGCGGGTGGCGGCGATGGTGGTCCAGTCGCGCGAGTCGACCGTGCCCTTGCGCATCATCTGCAGCGGCACGGATGCCTCGGCCGAGAGCAGGCGCATCGCGATCTCGCTCTTGCCCATCTCGAGCGAGAAGAGGATCGACGGGAGGTCGTGGCTGATCGACGCGGCTCGCGCGAAGTCGAGCGCAAGCGTGGACTTGCCCATCGCCGGGCGCGCCGCGACGATGATCATCTGCCCGGGGTGGAAGCCGTTCGTGAGTTCGTCGAGGTCGGCGAAGCCGGTGGGCACGCCGGTGAACTTGCCGTCGGTGTGCTTGGCCGCCTCGATCTCGTCGATCGCGGCGGTGACCGCCTCGGTGAGCGGCACGTAGTCTTCGCTCTCGGTCGACCCGGTGACCGAGTAGATCTCGGCCTGGGCCTGGTTCACGAGCTCCGTGACCTCACCCTCGCCCGCATAGCCCATCTGCACGATGCGCGTGCCGGCTTCGACGAGCCGACGGAGCAGCGCCCGCTCCGCGACGATCGACGCGTAGAAGCCCGCGTTCGCGGCGGTGGGCACGAGGCTCGTGAGGGTGTGCAGGTACTCCACGCCCCCCGCGCGTTGCAAGTCGCCCGTCTTCGTGAGCTCGTCGGTGACGGCGATGACGTCGGTGGGCTCGCCGTGCGAGTACAGCGTGAGGATCGCATTGAACACGACCTCGTGCTTCGGCACGTAGAAGTCGATGCCGCGAACGGTCTCGATGACGTCGGCGACCGCGTCCTTCGAGAGCATCATGCCGCCGAGCGCGCTCTGCTCGGCGAGCAGGTCGTGCGGCGGTGTGCGCTCGCCTCTTCGGGCGTCACTGTCGTCCACCGTTCCGGCGAGCCCGATGTGCGCGATCGACAACTCCATGACCCCCGATTCGGTACCGCCGGCTGCGTGCGAAGCGCCCGCACTTCAGTGTGTCGGGAGCCTCCGACATGAGGCTCTCTGACCGGTGGAAACCCGCTGATCGAAGGACGCGGTCTCACGATATGGAAGCCTCGTCCACAGCACAACCCAGCCTGTGGATAACTCTGGGGACAAACTGGGCGAAACGCCGCGGAACGTGTGCACTCAGCCTGTGGAAAACTGTGGAATTGTGTGGAATCACACTGATGTAATTTTGGACTGATCAGGTGTTTTAAGTTTCCACACCTGTGGGCGAAAAGTTCTTCAGAAGTCCACGGATGCCGCATGCACACCTGTGCACAACCATCACAGGAAACGCACGACAACGCACCTTGCGGCCCGCCCGCTGCAGTGGTAGACCGGTGCAGTCGAGACAGGGGGATCCGCGCCGTCGAGGGGGACGGTACGGCCGATGGTCGACGCCTCGACAGGCCCCAGAACACTTCTCCCGAGCACGCGGAACGGCGGCTCGGACGAAGCCCGAGCCGCCGTCTGCGTGGGTGCGCGAACTACTTCGCGGCGACCACCTGCAGGGTGATCGTGGCCGAGACCTCGTCGCGGAGGCGAACGGTCGCCTCGTGCTCGCCGATCGTCTTGATGGGCGTCGGGATCTCGATCTTGCGCTTGTCGAGCACGCCGAGGCCGGCGGCCTCGACCGCAGCCGCGACATCCGCCGTCTTGACCGAGCCGAAGAGGCGCCCGCCGAGGCCGGCCTTGACGGCCAGCCTGACCTTGCCCGACTCGAGCTTGGCCTTGAGGGCCTGCGCGTCCTCGAGCGAGTGCAGCTCGCGAGCCGCGCGGGCGGCCTTGATCTGCTCGACCTGCTTCTGGCCGCCGCGGGTCCACGGCGTGGCGAAGCCCTGGGGAAGCAGGTAGTTGCGCGCGTAGCCGTTCTTGACCTCGACCACGTCGCCGGCGGTGCCGAGGCCGGTGACCTCGTGCGTGAGAATTACCTTTGCCATTGTCGTGCTCCTTAGCGGCCGGAGCCCGAGTAGGGCAGGAGCGCCATCTCGCGTGCGTTCTTCACGGCACGGGCGATGAGGCGCTGCTCCTGCACGGAGACACCGGTGATGCGACGGGCGCGGATCTTGCCGCGCTCCGAGATGAACTTGCGAAGGGTGGCGACATCCTTGTAGTCGATGACGCCTACCTTGATCGACTTCGCCGGGGCGGCGTTCTTCGCGCCCTTCCCGCGGCTCGGCTTGCGGCGGTCGCCGCTGCTCTTTCCAGCCATTGGTTTTCCTGTCTTGGAGTTGGTGCGGGTTGAGGAGGCGCGGAGCGCCGTCTCGAAACCCGCTGAGTATTAGAAGGGGGTCTCGTCGCCGTAGTTCGTGCCCGGCGTGTTCCAGACGTCGCCGCCGCCCGACTGCTGGGCTGCGGGAGCGCTGGGCGCCCACGCGTCATCCGACTGGCCGCCCCCGAAGGAGCCGCCGCCGACGCCGCGGTTGGACGGGGCGCGCGTCACGGACGCGGTGGCGTAGCGCAGGCTCGGGCCGATCTCGTCGATCTCGAGCTCGATGCTGGTGCGCTTCTCGCCTTCCTTCGTCTCGTAGGAACGCTGCTTGAGACGCCCGGAAGCGATGACCCGGGAACCCTTGGTGAGTGAACCCGCGACGTGCTCGGCGAATTCACGCCAGACGCTCGCACGCAGGAACAGCGCTTCACCGTCCTTCCACTCGTTCGCCTGACGGTCGAACGTGCGGGGCGTGGACGCGATGGTGAAGTTGGCAACCGCGAGACCGTTCTGCGTGTAACGCAGCTCGGGATCTGCAGTGAGGTTGCCGACCACGGTGATGATGGTCTCGCCGGCCATGAGGACTAGGCGTCCTTCGCGGCCGAGGCGGGGGCGGATGCCGCAGCGGGGGCGGATGCCGAGGCGGGGGCGGATGCCGCAGCGGGGGCGGATGCGGCAGCGGCCGCCTTCGCGCCGGCCTTCGCCGAAGCGGCGGCCTTCTTGGCGGCCTTCTCCTCCTGGGCCTTCGCGTGCGCGGCGACCTGGGCGATGGCCTCCTCGGCGCGGAGCACCTTCGTGCGCATGACGGCCTCGCTGAGGTTCAGCTGGCGGTCGAGCTCGTTGGTGGTCGCGGACTCGGCGGTGAAGTCGACGACGGCGTAGATGCCCTCGGACTTCTTGTTGATCTCGTAGGCCAGGCGACGTCGTCCCCAGATGTCGATCTTGTCGATCGTTCCGCCATCGTTCCGGATGACGTTGAGGAACTTGTCGAGGCTGGGAGCAACGGTGCGCTCGTCGATCTCGGGATCGAGGATGACCATCAGCTCGTACTGGTGCATGACTAACCCACCTCCTTCGGACTAAACGGCTACAGACTCTCTGCAGCAGGAGGGTTGTGCATACGTCGCTCCGAGGAGGCCGCGCAATGCGGCGCACGGGCAACCTTGGCAGTCTAGCGGATTCCTCACCTTGACCGCGACTCGGGCCCCCGGCATACGCTTGCCCCGTGGAGACCCCCGCGGAACTCGCCGCCCATTTCGACCGACGCGCATCGACCTACGACGACTCGGAGATGCACCGCGGGCTCGCGAAGGCGGTCGCCGACTTCGTGCGGTTGCGGGGCGTGCGCGACATCCTCGATGTGGGGACCGGCACCGGGCTCGTGCTGCGATCGCTGCCCGCCGGGCCGTGGCGGCTCGTGGGCGTCGACCTGTCGAGCGGGATGCTCGACGTCGCACGGGCCGCCCTGCCGAACGCGCAGCTCGACGTCGCGGATGCCATGCACCTCGACTTCCCCGACGCCTCGTTCGACCTCGTCACGTGCGCGACCGTGATGCATTTCCTGCCCGATGCGGTCGCCGCGATGCGGGGATGGCGCCGACTCCTCAGATCCGGCGGATGCATCGTGGTCGCGAGCTATTCGGACGACAGCACGTCACGACATCGTCCCGCACCCGAGCCGGGCGGGGCGGCGGCCGACCCGCATGCGCGGTTCGGCTCGCCCGAGGCTCTCGAACGCCTCGGCGCGGCATCCGGACTGGTCGTCGATCGCATCGCCGAATGGCAGCAGGAGACCGCCGGCGGTGTGCCCCAGTACCGCTGCCTGATCGCGGAGTTCGTGGTCGCCTCGCCGACCACGGGGCATGCCGTGAACAGGACGGATGACAGATCAGTGTGAGCACGGATGCCCCCGCGGCTTGGGCACCCTAAGCTGCGCGTGAGCAGCGCCGGGCGATCGTCCGACGACCTCCTCGAGGTGGAGGCATCATGGCAGGACCGACGAGCCTGGATCTGGCTGACCGTCTGGCGACCGCGACCGCCGACGAGGGCCTCGCCCTCAGCTTCCTCAGTCCAGAAGACGTCACACCTCGACTCATCGAGGCACTCTCGATCCGCAATGAGAGCGGCGGCAACGACTCGATCCGCCTGTTCGCGTCCTTCGGGGTGCAGGCGGAGAACGACGGCCGCATCACCGTCCTCGTCTCCCCCGGCCTCCACCCCCTCGCGCTGATTCGCGAGGACCTCGCTGGATTCCGGCTCGTGCGCCCGACGCGCGACGGCGAGGGTCGTCAGGTCTTCGATGTTCACATCGTCGGCGGAACCACCGAGCGCATCCATCTCCTCGCCCATGAGGATGGGTTCGAGCTCGGAGGGTTGATGACGCTGCTCGGCGAACCCGCCGGCAAGCCCGTCGAGGCGCCAGGTCCACCCGCTCCACCTGAGGCGACTCGACACCCGGCCCCGCCCCAAGCACCTGCGGTATCGATCGACGAGGAGTTCCCAGAGGGCCCGGCGTTCGAACCTCAGGCCGACTTCGGCGGCAATGCCTTGGAGCCGGATGGAGCCTTCGATGATGCGGGGGCACAGAGCCCGTTTCCCAATGGCGAGGGACCCGCGGGCTCCTTCGAAGAGGGATTCGGACCGGCCCCCGAAGTCGAGCATCGCGCGGCTGAGTTGGCGCAGATCGGCGCGAGCATGCCGCTCGTCGCCCAGATCGGCCAACCGGTGCCCGTCGTCGTGAGGCTGAGTCGAGGGCGGGTGCACGTGACCGCCGGCTCATCGCACGACGAAACGGTGATCGTCGTCGACCCGAACCAGGCGGTCACGGTCACACTCGTGCGCCAGGGGCTCGACCTCGACGCCGACGAGACCGGGGAGCGGCTGATGCAGATCCCCGAGGTCGACGCACCGGAGAAGAGCGAGACCTTCCGACTGATTGCGGTCCAACTCGGAGACGTTGAGGTGCAGGTGATCGCGCGACAGGATCATCCTCAGCCGATCGCCGTACTGCGACTGCAGTCCGTCGTGCAGGAGTTGCCCATCCGCGAGGAGGATCAACCCATGCTGGCCGAAGTCGAGGGCGGAGTCGCACGCTCGATCGACCGCTTCCTCGCGCCGAAGACGCTCACTGTCGACGAGGACCTCGTCGACACGCAATCCCGGCTGACCTTCGAACTCGTGCTGCCCGGCTTTCACCATCGCTACGATTCCGTCGCCCTCGACAAGGCCGAACTGATGGCCACCCTGTACACCGACATCGAGGCGGCTTGGGAGAAGTTCGCGAACCTCGACCCGACAGAGCGAAGCGCCTCCTTCCGTGGGCTGCTGCGGGAACAAGGCAATCGGCTCGCCCGCCACGTGCTGCCCGGCGACCTCTACGCCTACCTGCGGGCGCACCCTGACGAGTTCGACGAGCTCACGATCCTCACAAGCGCGGAGACCGACATCCCATGGGAGCTGCTCTACATCTGGGATGAAACATCGGGCGAAGACGAGTTCGATGAAGGTTTCCTCGGCCGGGCCGGACTCGTGCGTTGGATCTACAGCACGGCGCACCCGAAGACCATGCGCATCCGCCCGGGCGCTGCTCACTACCTCATACCCGAATACGTCGATCCCCGCATCGCCCTCTCGGAGGCGGAGTTCGAGTTCGAATACCTCGACGCGTTCCAGGCGACCCCGATCACCCCCGGCAGCGCCGCGGACATCAGCGCCCTGCTGCACAGCGAAAACGTCGATCTCCTCCATTTCGCCGGTCATGGAGTGACCGACGACTCGGTCACGCCGCCGCTGCAGCAGATGGTGCTCGCGAATTTCCGCCTGCCCTCGGACGACGCGGACGCAAATGCCGAGGAGCCTCCCGACCCGCGTACGGTCGCCTACTCGCTCGACGACTTGCGCCTCGACCTACCCGACAAGCCACCGTTCACCCTCTCCGAGCCCGGGCCACTCATCGTGCTGAACGCATGCCGGCTGGGCCGAGCGCCAACCCGTCGCTCCGAGCAGGGCGGCTTCGCTGAGGCTTTCCTGCGTGGTGGCGCCGCTGCATTCGTCGGATGCCTGTGGTCCATCGGGGACCAGCCCGCGCGCGCCTTCGTCGAAGCGTTCTACGACGGCCTGCACGAGGGCCTCTCCGTATCGAAGGCGACGATCCGAGCGCGGCTGGCCGCCCGCATGAGCGGGGACAGCTCATGGCTCGCTTACACCGTCTATGCGCACCCGGACGCCCATGTCGAACTCGACGGCATCGAACCGAAATCCTCAACGCGCGAATCGGCCGCCACCGCGGCCGGTACCCTCTCGAAAGGAACTGCCATGACCTCCCCCGCTCCCTCAGCCAGCCGCGGATCGTCTAACCTCACTGCTGCGCAGCTTCGTGCCCTGCACCCGCACGTCGTCAACATCCCCGACGGCAAGCTCGCAACGGGCCCCACCGTGTTGCCGAGCAGCGACACGGACTTCAAGACCGTCCCCGCCGACCTCGACGCCCTGTTCGATACCCACCTGCCGCAGTTCATCGCAGCGCAGAACGGGCAGCGCCCGGTACCGCTCGTCATCTGGGCGCACGGCGGCCTCGTCGACAAGGGAGCCGGCCTCACCGTGGCGCAGGCGCAGGTGGCCTGGTGGAAGGCGAACGGCGCCTACCCGGTCCATTTCGTCTGGGAGACGGGCCTGGCCAGCTCGCTCTGGGACGCCGTGAAGGACGCCCTCCCCGGCCGGCCGCGCAGCATGGACGACTTCTTCGACGGTGTCATCGAACAGGCCGTACGCCTCGCCAACGGCAAGGCGACCTGGGGCGCGATGAAGACCATCGCCGAGAACGCCTCCAAGCCGGGGACGGGCGGCGCCTGGCAGTTCGCGCAACGCCTCGGCGCGTTCATGAAGGCGAACCCGGGCGAGATCACCGTGCACGCCGTCGGCCACAGCGCGGGGTCGATCTTCCACTCGCATCTTCTGCCGGTCGCGCTGGAGGCTGGGGTTCCGAGCATCTCGACACTCAATCTGCTCGCCCCCGCCGTGCGTGTGGACACCTTCAAGAAGAAGCTCGTGCCCGTGCTCGACCAGGTCGACTCGCTGGCGCTGTTCACGATGACGAAGGCCTTCGAGCTCGACGACACCTGCCTGGGCATCTACAAGAAGTCGTTGCTCTACCTCATCCGCGCCGCCTTGGAGAATGAGACCGGTGCCGCAATCCTCGGCCTGCAGGAGGTCGTGAAGGCCGACCCGGAGCTGTCTGCGCTGTTCGGTGCTCCCGGGAGCGGGGCCAAGGGTGAGGTGATGTGGTCGAGGACCGTTGGCGGAGGGTCGCGCACGAGCAGCCAGGCGACCACCCACGGCGCGTTCGACGGTGAGACCGACACCATGAACAGCGTCGCCCGACGCGTCGTCGGATCCGACCTGACGCGGCCGTGGCAGCGTGCCCGCGCCATCGACGATGCACTGTGGCCGACCGAGGACGAGGTGTTCGAGTACGTCGAGTCACGGACCGGGGCGCCTTCGACGGTGCCCGACGCCGAGGGGCGCCGCCGCGCCCTGTGCATCGGCATCGACACCTACCCGACCGCCCCGCTGAACGGATGCGTCGAAGACGCCAAGGCGTGGGCGAAGGAGTTCACCACCGCCGGGTTCCGGGTCGAGACCCTGCATGACAAGGACGCGACCCGCGCGAACATGGTCGACGCCATCCAGAACCTCGTCGTGTCCAGCCGTCCGGGCGATGTGCTCGCCCTGCAGTTCTCGGGCCACGGCACCACCATCGTCGACCTCGATGGCGATGAGGCGATCGAGGACAGGGAGGGCGAGCTCGTCGACGAAGCACTGTGTCCCTGGGACTTCCACGACGGCGAGTTGCTCATCGACGATGACCTCGGCGCCATCTGGGATCTGCTGCCCGACGGCGTGAGCCTCACGATCTTCTTCGATTCCTGCCACTCCGGCGGTGCGCAGCGCAAGGTGCTCGGCGAGAAAGTCGCTGCGGATACCCGATCCCGTTATGTCAGCCTTGGGCGCACGACGGTCGCGGCGTACAAGGAGAAGCGTGGCGGCATACCGGTCACGACAGCCCGCGACAACGAGCGGAGCGTGTTCTTCGGCGCCTGCCTCGAAAACCAGCCGGCCTACGAGAGCCCACACGAGACCCCCGACGGCACTGTCTCGAGCGGGGACTTCACAGCGCGGGCCATCCCGTTGCTCCATGCGGCGATCGGCACTTCCACCAACGCCGAGTTCTACGACGCCGTGCTCGCCGCCTTCGGCGATGGCCGACGGCAGACCCCGGTGCTGAAGCCTCCCGCTCTGCAGGCGCGGAAGCTGCTCACGGGCGTTCCCGACCAACCCACCGTCGTTCCGCACACGCCGACCAGTGACACCGGCCGGCCGGTCCCGGTGCCCGATGGGGTCGTGGCGGCCGGAGGTACCGTTGCCCGCAACCAAGCGCTTGCGGAGTTCCTGCGGGCCACGGCCACTCTCATCGAGAGCTGACACGGTGACTCACCGGGCAGCGAGCGGCCGGCGTCAGTGTGCTTCGCGGGCCGCCCACCATTCGAGCAGGCGCTCGGCCGCGGCATCCGGCCCGATCGGGCCCTCGTCGAGTCGCACCTCGAGCAGGTATCGGTATGCCTCACCGACCACCGGCCCGGGCTTCACGTCGAGCAGCGCCATGATCTGCTCCCCGTCGAGCTCGGGGCGCACCGCGGCGAGCTCCTCCTCCTCGGCGAGCACCGCGATGCGCTCCTCGAGGTCGTCGTAGGCGAAGCCGAGGCGGTCGGCCTTGCGCCGGTTGCGGGTCGTGACGTCCGCCCGGGTGAGAATGTGCAGGCGCTCGAGCTGGTCGCCCGCGTCGCGCACGTACCGGCGCACGGCGGAGTCGGTCCACGCGCCGTCAGTGTACCCGAAGAACCGCAGGTGCAGCTCGATGAGCCGCGAGACGGCCGCGATCGTGTCGTTGTCGAAGCGCAGCGCGCGCAGGCGCTTGCGGGCGAGCTTCGCCCCCACGACATCGTGGTGGTGGAAAGACACCGCACCGCCCGGTTCGAGGCGCCTGGTCGCCGGCTTGCCGATATCGTGCAGCAGCGCCGCGAGCCGCGCGACGAGATCGGGGGAGTCGAGGTTGCCGCGGCTCACCTCGTAGTCGATCGCCTGGTCGAGCACGGTGAGCGAGTGCTCGTAGACATCCTTGTGGTGGTGGTGCTCGTCGACCTCGAGGCGCAGGGCGGGGATCTCGGGAATGACGCGGTCGGCGAGCCCCGAGTCCACGAGCAGGCGGATGCCGCCGCGCGGCACCGCGGTGAGCAGCAGCTTCGACAGCTCATCGCGCACGCGCTCGGCCGAGATGCGGTCGATCTCGGGCGCGAGCGTGGTCATGGCTACGCGGGTGCCCTGCTCCACGTCGAAGCCGAGCTGAGCCGAGAATCGGGCGGCCCGCAGCATCCTGAGCGGGTCGTCGCCGAACGACTGCTCGGGCGCCGCCGGGGTGCGGAGGGTCTTTGCGAGCAGGTCCTCGACACCGCCCGACGGATCGACGAGGGCGAGCTGCGGCAGGCGCAGCGCGAGCGCGTTCACCGTGAAGTCGCGTCGGATGAGGTCGTCCTCGAGTCTCGTGCCGAACACGACCTCGGGCTTGCGCGAGCCGCCATCATAGGTGTCGGCGCGGTACGTGGTGATCTCGACCGTCTCGCCGGCGATCTTCGCGCCGATGGTGCCGAACGCGCGGCCGATGTCCCAGTGCGCCTCGGCGATCGGCCTGACGATCGCGAGGATCTCGTCGGGTGTGGCATCCGTGGTGAAGTCGAGGTCGTTCGTGCCGCGTCCGAGGAACGCGTCGCGCACGGGGCCGCCCACGAGCGCGAGCTCGTGCCCCGCGGCGTCGAACGCCTCCGAGAGCCTTGCGACGGTCGGCGAAGCAGCCAGCTCGCCCAGCCGGTCGAGGGCCGCCGCGACACTCTGCATGACCCCTATGTTAAGCGGGCTCGCGCGAGAGTCCCTTGACGGGCGCCGGACGGCCTCCGCCTGTGGACGCCGAGCGGATGCCCCGACCCCACGCCGTAGAATCGCGTGCATGGTGGCCGAGTCGAACCCTGCGCGTCGCCGCGCCGACTCATCCCCCCGGCGCCCCACACGCCGCACGCGCCTCGCCCTGGCGGGCCTCGCCGTCGCCGCGCTCGCGGGCGTGGCCGCTGCGCCCCTTGCCGCGAACGCCGGCGTGGATCCCTCTGCCGGCCTGCAGGCCGTGCTCGCGTTCGCGGGCGGCGCAGGGTCGCTGGAGGGCACGGGGCTCGCGAAGTCCGGCCCTCCACAGGTGGTCGACGAAACCACCGGGCTGCGCGTGCGAGTCGCGCCGACCATCGCCACCACCCTCTCGTTCGAGGCGCCGGTGGCGATCTCGGTCGAGATCGAGAACGCCACGGGCGAGGCCATCGCGCCCGGCGTCGTGCGCCTCGTGCGCGCCGGCGCGGCGATCGACGACGATGCCGAGCTCGACGACTGGCTCGCAGCGGATGCCGAGGGCAGTGCCGGCATCGGCTCCTCCGCGGTGCCGCTCGGCGAGGGCGATTCCCGCAGCCTCGCAGCCGGCGGCGCCGCCGTCGTGTCCTTCACCGTTCCCGGCGAGGCATTCGCCGACGTGGACGAGTCGGCGGTCATCGGCCTCGGTGCCGAGCTCATGGTCGGTGACACCGTCGTGGCGGCCGGTACCGCGGCCTACGCGAACGCCGACGTCGCCGCTGCCGGTTCCGTGGCGGTCGCCCTCGCAGCCCCCCTGACCACGCCCACGACTGGGGGCGCTGTCGGACTCATCGACGCCGACCGGCTCACGAACTGGACGGGACCCACCGGGTTGCTCACCCGGCAACTCGATGCGCTCTCCGGTCGACGCGTCGCGATCGGCATCGATCCGCGCATCATCGCATCGATCCGCGTGCTCGGTTCGAGCGCGCCCGCATCCGCCACGGCGTGGTTGCAACGACTTGCGAACGTGCCCAACGAGGTCTTCCCCCTCGCCTACGCCGACGCCGACCTCGCCGTGCAGGCGCAGCTCGCCCTCCCTTCCCCGCTCACGCCCACCTCGTTCTCCGACGTGCTCGACCCCGCGAACTTCGCCGCACAGTCCGACGATGCGGCAGGCGACGACGCGGCCGGCGGTGGCGCATCCGCGCCGGCCACCGACGAGCCGAGCGAGCCCGAACCGACGCCGGGCCAGTTGCCGACCGCGCAGGAGCTCCTCGACTGGCCGTACACCCGCACCGACCTCGCCTGGCCGGCCGACGATACGGTCGCGGCGGGCGACCTCGCCTACTTCGACGCAGCCGGCCTCACCACGGCCCTGCTCGCCCCGGGCAACGTCGAGCCGGTCGATGGCCCGACCTCCTCGTCGGCCACCATCGACGGCTCCACCGCCCTCGTCGCGGACGCAGGGCTCACCGAGCCCCTCAGGGCGGCATCCGACGCCTCGACCGACACCGAGTGGGGCGAGGCCACCGGCCGGCTCCTCGCCGAGCTCGCGCTCGACGCGGGCACGGCCCGCACCACCGTGCTCGCGACGTTCGATCGCGGCTCGGCCTCGCAGTCGGCACGGGTGTCGGCCCTCATCGACGAGATCGCCGGATCGGGCTGGTCGTCGCTGGCCGGGCTCGCCGACGCGATCGGCGCGCCGCCCGAGACGCGGATGCTGATCGACGAACCCGAGTCCGACCAGCGCGTCGCCACCGTCGCGCGCATGGTCGAGACCGAAGCCCAGCTCACCGAGTTCGCGACCGTGCTCGACGACGAGGCGCTGCTCACGGGTCCGACCCGGCGCGAGCTGCTGTCGCTCCTCGATGTCGCCTGGCTCGACGATCGCGAGGCATGGGATGCCGCCGTGGCGGACTGGCTGGCCGCGCAGCGGAGCGTGCTCGGCGCCGTCTCGGTCGTGCCGAGCAGCACGATCAACGTGGTGTCCACCGAGACGGGCGTGCCCACCACGATCGAGAACACCCTGCCCTATGCGGTCACCGTCGTCGTCAACGTCGACCCCTCCAACGGACGCCTCATCGTCGAGGACCGCGTCGAGGTCACCGTCGAACCGCAATCGCGGTCCACGGTGCGGGTGCCGGTCGCCGCCGGGGTCGGCAACGGCGAGGTGTCGCTCGCGGTCTCGCTGACATCGACCACCGGCGTGCCGATCGGCAGCACCGTGGTGATCCCCGCCAACGTGCAGGCGGACTGGGAGGGGCTCGGAGCCGCGGTCATCGCGACCATCGTGGTGCTCGTCTTCGGCATCGGCGTGTGGCGGAATGTCCGGCGCCGGCGGCGCGAGCGTGCGGCGACAGCGGCGGCAGCAGCGGCAGCGGCAACGGCCGTCGGCACGTCGGGGGCGGGCGCCGTCGCGACCGCGACGACGGCCGACGCCGACGGGAACGTGACCGGGCCAGACGGGGACGCGGCCGACACCGACGAGGGTGGAACCGCGAAAGAGACTCGAGCCGAAACCGAGACCCCGAGCGAGGCGACGCCCGATGACAACCCTGCGCCCCGAGCCGGCGAACCGACGGACCCCGCGCGTGGCTGACGACGATCGCATCGGCAGGGCCAGCGTCTTCCTCGCGTCGGGCACGATCGTCTCCCGCATCCTCGGGTTCGTGAAGGCGATCGTGCTCGCGGCCGCCATCGGCGTGATCGGGTCGACGTCGGCCGACGCCTTCGCGGTCGCGAACGGCCTGCCCAACACCGTGTACGTCATCGTCGCGGGCGGCGTGCTGTCGGCGGTGCTCGTGCCGCAGATCGTGCGTGCCAGCACGCACACCGACGGCGGCAGCGCCTACATCAACAAGCTGCTCACCCTCGCGCTCGTCGTGATCGGCGCGGCGACCGTGCTCGCCACGGTGCTCGCACCCGTGCTCACCTGGATCTACGCCGGCTCGAACAGCGAGATCCTGCCGCTCGCGATCGCCTTCGCATGGTGGTGCCTGCCGCAGATCTTCTTCTACGGCCTGTACACGCTGCTCGGCGAGGTGCTGAACGCGCGTCGCAGCTTCGGCCCATTCACCTGGGTGCCGGTGCTCAACAACGTCGTCGCGCTCGCCGGCCTGGTGGCGTTCGGCGTGCTGTTCGGCTTCGATCCCGACGGCGCGCGCGCAGTCGCCGACTGGACGCCCGGCATGGTCGCGCTGCTCGCCGGCTCTGCGACCCTCGGTATCGCCACGCAGGCGCTCGTGCTGTTCTGGTTCTGGCGGCGCATCGGCCTGCGCTACCGCCCCGACTTCGCCTGGCGGGGCGTGGGGCTCGGCGCCGCAGGCCGCATGGCCGGGTGGACGTTCGGGATGCTGCTGCTCACCACGTTCGCCGGGATCGTGCAGAAGCAGGTGGTGCTGCGCGCTTCTGGTACCGGCGCGTCCATCGCGGCCATCGACAACGCGTGGCTGGTGTTCATGCTGCCGCACTCGGTGATCGCGGTGTCGATCGCCACGGCCTACTTCACGCGCATGAGCGAGCACGCGCACGCCGGTGTGGTCGACCGCGTGCGCGACGACCTCTCGAGCGCGGTGCGCGGGGTCAGCGTGATCCTGGTGCTCGCGGCCGCGGTGCTGATGGTCGTGGCCTATCCGTTCGCCGCGGTCTTCCAGCCTGGTCTCGAGCGGGCATCGGCGCTCGGCAACGTCATCATCGCGTTCGCGATCGGCCTCGTCGGCTTCAGCATCCTGTTCGTCGTGCAACGCACGTTCTACGCGCTCGGCGACACCCGCACGCCGTTCTTCTTCACCCTGTTCCAGGTGGTCCTCTTCACGATCGCTGCGCTCGGATGCGTCCTGCTCCCGCTCGAGTGGATCGCGGTCGGCGTCGCCGTTGCGACGACGATCGCCGGCACTGCGCAACTCATCCTCGCGACGGTGCTGCTGCGACGACGACTCGGCGGACTCGACGGCCGTCGGATCGCGGTGAGCCTCGGACGCGACCTCGCCGCCGTGCTCGTGCCCGCCGGCGTCGGCGTCGTGCTCCTCATCGCGCTCGGCGGCACCACAGCCGGCGGCTTCGCGATCAGCGATCGGTTCGGGGCGATCATCTCGATGGCCCTCATCGGCGTCGTCATGGCGGCCGCGTACTTCGGCATCCTCTGGCTGCTGCGCTCACCCGAGCTCCGCGGCTTCGCGACGCCGCTCATGTCCCGGATGCGGCGCGGATGAACTGGACCTGAGGATGCGGCGTTCCCCGCACCGCGGCATCCGTGCAACCGAGCGCCGCTCCGCGGCATCCGACTCTCGCAGACCGTCGACAGGCGCTGGAATACGCGCCGCCTAGACTGTGTTCACCATGACGGTGGCATTTCCGGCGCGCCGGTGCTGCCGATACGCATGTGACGACAGGAGCGAAGTTGCGCGACATCATCATCATCGGCTCGGGCCCGGCCGGATTCACGGCCGCGATCTACGCCGCGCGCGCAGATCTGAAGCCCCTGCTCATCGCGAGCTCCGTCGAGATCGGCGGCGAGCTGATGAACACGACCGAGGTCGAGAACTACCCGGGCTTCCCCGACGGCATCATGGGCCCCGACCTGATGGCGAAGTTCCAGGCGCAGGCGGAGCGGTTCGGCACCGAGGTCGTCTACGACGATGTCGTGGAGCTCGAGCTCGACGGCCCCGTGAAGCGCGTCAAGCTGGGCAACGGCGAGGAGCACGAGGCCGCGGCGCTCATCTACGCGACCGGCTCGGCGTATCGCAAGCTGGGCCTCCCAGAGGAGGAGATCCTCTCGGGCCACGGGCTCTCGTGGTGCGCGACGTGCGACGGCTTCTTCTTCCGTCAGAAGACCATCGCGGTGGTCGGCGGCGGCGACTCGGCCATGGAGGAGGCGAGCTTCCTCACCCGGTTCGCCGACAAGGTCTACGTGATCCATCGGCGCGACTCGCTGAAGGCGTCGAAGATCATGCAGCAGCGGGCGTTCGACAACGAGAAGATCGAATTCATCTGGAACGCGGAGGTCGCCGCGATCCACGGCGCGAACGCCGTGAGCGGTGTGACGCTGCGTGACACCGTCACCGGCGAGGAGCGCGGACTCGACCTCGACGGCCTGTTCGTCGCGATCGGCAACGACCCGCGCACCCACCTCGTGCACGGCAAGCTCGAGCTCACGGCGGAGGGCACCATCGCGGTCGACGGCCGCTCCTCGAAGACGTCGGTACCGGGCGTGTTCGCCGCCGGCGACGTCATCGACCCGCACTACCGGCAGGCCGTCACGGCCGCCGGTTCGGGCACGGTCGCCGCGCTCGACGCCGAGCACTACCTGGCCGCACTCGGCAACGAGAACGCTGCCGAGGCACTGCTCGAGAACGAATTCGTCGTGGTCGACTGACGCGACGCGACATCCGCTTCACCAAAGGAGAAACGCAATGACTGCACGTGCAGTGACCGAGGCCACCTTCGAGCAGGAGGTCCTCAAGAACGACAAGCCCGTCGTCGTCGACTTCTGGGCCGAGTGGTGCGGACCGTGTCGCGCGGTGAGCCCCATCCTCGACCAGATCGCCACGGAGCACTCCGACAGGCTCGACATCGTCAAGCTCAACGTCGACGACTACCCGCAGCTCGCCATGAAGTACCAGATCACCGCGATCCCGGCGTTCAAGGTGTTCCAGGCGGGCGAGGTCGTGAAGACCGTCATCGGCGCCAAGCCGAAGCCCGCCCTCGAGGCCGACCTCGCCGCCTACATCTCGTAGCCGGCCGCCTCGCACACGCATCGAGACCCGCCCGGCACACGCCGGGCGGGTCTCTCGCGTATCCGGGCCCCCCGAACCCAGCAACTAGCATGAATATCCTGAGCAGAAACGGAAGCGACGTGACCCCTGACGGCGTCCCCCAACGGACCGGCAACAATCTCGACCCCTGGTACGCGAATTACGCCGAGCGAGCCGCCGGGCTGGCCGCATCCGAGGTCCGAGCCCTCTTCGCCGTCGCCTCCCGTCCCGAGGTCGTGTCCCTCGCCGGCGGCATGCCGTTCGTCTCGGCGCTTCCGCAGGAGCTCATCGTCTCCTCGATGGAGCGGGTCATGCGCACGCAGGGGCCGACCGCGTTGCAGTACGGATCGGGCCAGGGCATCCCCGAGCTCCGCGAGCACATCCTCGACATCATGTCGCTCGAGGGCGTCCGCGGCTCGGTCGACAACGTCGTGACCGCGACCGGCTCGCAGCAGGCGCTCGACCTCGTCGCGAAGCTGTTCATCGACCCGGGCGATGTGATCCTCGCCGAGTCGCCGAGCTACGTGGGTGCCCTCGGCGTGTTCCGTTCGTATCAGGCGAGCGTCGTGCACGTCGCGATGGACGACGACGGTCTCATCCCCGAGGCGCTGCGACAGACCATCGCGCATCTGCGGGGGCAGGGTCGACGCATCAAGTTCCTCTACACGATCCCGAACTTCCACAATCCGGCCGGGGTGACGCTGTCGGCGTCGCGGCGGCCCGAGATCCTCGAGATCTGCCGCACGAACGAGATCCTCGTGCTCGAGGACAACCCGTACGGGCTGCTGCACTTCGACGAGCCGGCGCCGAACGCATTGCGCTCGCTCGACGCGGACGGCGTGATCTACCTCGGCTCCTTCTCGAAGACCCTCGCGCCCGGCTTCCGTGTCGGTTGGGCGCTCGCACCGCATGCCATCCGCGAGAAGCTCATCCTCGCCGCGGAGTCCGCGATCCTCTCACCGAGTTCCTTCAGCCAGCTCGTCGTGTCCGAGTACCTGTCGACGACGGACTGGCGAGCACAGATCGACACCTTCCGCGGCGTCTACCGCGAACGCAAGGACGCGATGATCGAGGCGCTGGGGGAGTACCTGCCGCAGCTGCACTGGACCAATCCGAACGGCGGCTTCTACGTGTGGGTCACCATGCCCGACGTGCTCGACTCCAAGCAGATGCTGCCCAGGGCCGTGAAGGAGCTCGTGGCCTATACACCGGGCACCGCGTTCTTCGCCGACGGCCGCGGCCGGCACGCGATGCGCCTGTCCTTCTGCTACCCGACACCTGATGCGATCCGGGTCGGCATCCGGCGACTCGCGACGGTCGTAAACGGCGAGCTCGACCTGCTCGACACCTTCGCCGGCACCGGCTCGCTGCAGCTCCCCCCGAGCGACGGCTACGACTCCGCCCCGCCCTCTGACCTCAAGTAAATGGAGAACCCTCTGATCATGAGCGATTCCAGTGGCCTGTACGTCGTCGTGCTGGCAGGCGGCATCTCACACGAGCGAGATGTCTCGCTCCGCAGCGGCCGACGTGTCGCCGACGCGCTCGCGGCGGCGGGCCATCGGGTCGTGCTGCGCGATCCCGACGCCGGACTCCTGCCCTTCCTGGCGAGCGAGCGTCCCGATGCCGTGTTCCCGGCACTGCACGGATCGAGCGGAGAGGATGGCTCACTGCTCGACCTCCTGCGCGCACTCGGCATCGCCACGGTCGGATCGACCGGGTCCGCCGCGCGTCGTGCGTGGTCGAAGCCGGTCGCCAGTTCACTCGTCGCCGGCGCCGGACTCTCGGTGCCCGAGTCGATCGTGTTGTCGCACGAGGCGTTCCGGGAGCTCGGTGCGGCCAGCGTGCTGCGCGTCGTGCGCGAAGCGCTCGAGGGCGACCTGGTCGTGAAGCCCGGCTCCGGCGGGTCCGCACAGGGCGTCACGATCGTCGACGACCCCGACGACCTGCCGCGCGCGATGGTGGAGGCGTTCACCTATGACGAGGTGGCGATCGTCGAGCGCCGCGTGTTCGGCACTGAGATCGCCGTCGCTGTCGTCGACACCGGAGATGGGCCGCGTGCGCTCACGCCGGTCGAGATCGAGCCGACCCATGGTGTGTACGGTTTCCAGGCACGGTACAACGCGGGTGAGACCACCTTCTACGCCCCCTCGCGACTCGGCGACGACGTCGCGACCGCCCTGTCGGATGCCGCGGTGCTCGCGCATCGGACGCTCGGGCTCCGCGACCTCTCGCGAGTCGACTTCGTGGTCGACGGCGAGGGCACACCGTGGTTCCTCGAAGCGAACGTCATCCCGGGGCTCACCGAGACCTCGCTGGTTCCGCTCGCGATCGAGGCGTCGGGAACCGACGCGCCGACCGTGTACGGGAGCCTCGTTCGAGCGGCGGCCGCACGCGCGTCCTGACGTGCCGACGGCGCCGACCGGTCCTCGGGTGAACGTGAATCCGGTGCCTTCAGTTCATCAGGAACGATCCTGCGCGCGCCTGCGGTTCAGACGCCGTCGAGTTCCTCGCCGAGATCACTGAGGATGCGGCGGAGATCTTGAACGGTCGCGAAATCGATGCTGATCTGGCCTTTTCGAGCGCCCAGTGCGATCCGCACGCGGGTGTTGAGGCGGTCACCGAGGCGCCCTGCCAGGTCGTCCAGGAAGTCCTGGCGCTTGCCCGCCGCGGGCTTGGCTCGTGATGGCTTCGGGGTGCTGGTGGCGATCGCCTCGGCGGCTCGCACCGAGAGCTCCTCGTTCACGATCTTGTCTGCGAAGCGCTTCATCTCCTCGGGGTCGTCGCCCACCGAGAGGATCGCGCGCGCATGGCCTGCGCTCAGGACCCCGGCGGCAACCCGGAGTTGCACCGGCTCGGGGAGCTTGAGCAGGCGCAACGTATTCGAGATCTGAGGGCGGGAACGTCCGATGCGTGCGGCCAACTCCTCCTGCGTGATGCCGAAGTCGGCGAGGAGTTGTTGGTACGCGGATGCCTCTTCAAGCGGGTTCAGCTGCGACCGGTGCAGGTTCTCGAGCAGGGCGTCACGGAGCATCGCCTCATTCGCGGTGTCCTTGACGACCGCGGGGATGGAGGTGAGTCCGGCTTCCTTCGTCGCCCGTAGCCGACGCTCACCCATGACGAGTTCGTACTTGCCGGGCAGGTCGGGATGGGGGCGCACGACGATCGGCTGCAGCACGCCGAACTCTCGGATGCTGTGCACCAGTTCTGCGAGGTCTTCGGGGTCGAATGAGCTTCTCGGCTGCTGGGCGTTCGGCACGATCGTGTCGGGGTCCAGGTGTGCGAGGTGCGCACCCGGGACGGTGAGCAGTCCCTCGGCCGCGGCCGCCTGTTCGACTGCGGCGATGGCCGTCGCAGGGGTCGAATCCGCGTCGGGGAAGAACACGTCGACCGGCCGCGCGGCGCGGTTCGTGTCGTCGCCGGTGGGAATCAGTGCGCCGATGCCTCGGCCGAGACCGGTTCGCTTGGTTGCCATCAGTTGGTGTCCTTCTGGGTCGCGGAGGCGCGGCGGGCGATCTCCGCTGCCGCTTCGCGGTATGAGAGCGATCCGGTCGACGCGTAGTCGTAGCTGATCACGCTCTGTCCGTAGCTCGGCGCTTCGGAGACTCGCACTGAACGGGGAATGATCGTGTCGAGGGTCTGGATGGGGAAGTGGTCGCGAACCTCCTGGGCGACCTGTTGCGCGAGATTCGTGCGCGAGTCGTACATCGTGAGCAGGATCGTCGACAGGCGGAGGTCGGGATTCAGGTGCTTCTCGATGAGCTCGATGTTGCTCAGGAGTTGCGAGAGGCCCTCGAGCGCGTAGTACTCGCACTGGATCGGGATGAGCACCTCACGGGCGGCGACGAACGCGTTGATGGTCAGCAACCCGAGCGACGGTGGGCAGTCGATGAAGACGTAGTCGTACGGGCGATCCATGCTCGCGAGATGAGCATCCAACGCGCGCCGGAGTCGCTGCTCACGAGCGACGAGCGAGACGAGTTCGATCTCGGCGCCGGCGAGATGGATTGTGGCCGGGACGCAATCGAGGTCGGGGTGTTCGGTGGACGGACGCACCACGTCGGTGAGCGGCAGATCCGCCACGAGGACGTCGTACACGCTCTGCTGCTCGGAACGGTGGTCGACGCCGAGGGCCGTTGACGCGTTGCCCTGTGGGTCGAGGTCGATCACGAGCACGTGCGCTCCGGACCGCGCGAGTGCGGCGGCGAGATTCACCGCGGTGGTCGTCTTTCCGACCCCGCCCTTCTGATTCGAGATCGTCAGGATGCGAGTACCGGCCGGCAACGGCAGCACCTCCTCGTCGAGGGCGAGGCGGCGCCGTGTCTCATCCGCAAGTTGATCGGCCAGGGGAGTTCCTCCGTATTCAGTACCCGTTTCACGTGAAACGGGAGATGCAAGCGTGTTCGCGGTTTCACGTAGAACCGCATGGGGAGCAGGCGACGGGCGGGTCGCTGGCTGGCCAGGCGATACGCTCCTCGTCGGGAGCTCGTCGTCGGACGGAACCCGCGAGACCAGCGTACTGGGGGGAGCGGCGACTGGCGTCGTGGGGGATGTCCCTGAGCTCGGCGTGGCCGCCCCGGCCGGCGACGAGGCTGGCGGTGGCGGTGGCGGTGGCAGTGGCAGTGACGACGACTGCGGCTGCGGCTGCGACTCGGTGTCATGCCGGGAGACGAGTGCGTCGGCGACCCTCTGTTCATCCGGAGGCGAGATGCCTGGATCTGGAGCCGGCTGCAGCTCCGATTCCGCCTCGCTCGCCTCCGGTGAGACGTACGATTCAGCGCCCGGTGTGTCGGCTGGGCGCGGAGGAGGGGTCGGGGCATCCGTCGACGAGCCGGACGTGCGTGGCGTCCCGGTTCCCGGCGCCGTCGTGCCGAGTGGCCCCTGGGGTGACGCCGTCGTGGGCTGCAACGTGGAGACAGCGTCCACGGCGGCATCACCGACGATCTCGCGAATGAGATCCTCGAGCAGTCGATCGGGCGACGACGTGCTCGCGGGGTGCGGTGGAACGGAGCCGACCGGCTCAGGCTCATCGGCGAAGGCGGCAGCGGTCGCGACGTCCCAGTCGATGCGCATCGCGACCGGTGGATCAGGAGTGGATGCCTCGGGCTGAGACATCGGCGTGTTTCCGGGCGCGATCGGTCCGGTCGAGCCCGGTGTCAGGGGCTGGGGCGGAGACATCGGCGTGGTGGCAGGGACCGCCGACGCTCCCGCACCATCGGCGATCTTCGGCGATGGAGGATACCGCGATGCGTCCGTGGACGCAGGCTCCCCGCTGTCCCCGTTGATCGCCGATCGGAGTCCCGATCCAGCTCCGTCCGGGTCCGGCGTCGCCGTGAATGCGCCGGACGCGCCAACCCCGGCCTGTGGGACGTCGTCCATCGTCGACGTGCCGTAGGGGGACGGCGTCGCGGAGGACGACGGGATCGTCTGGCCCTCCGTCGGTGACGCGACCGCCGACTCGTCCGGCCGACGTGCTTCAGGACTCCACTGGGAGAGATCGTCGCCGATCGACAGCCGGGCCTCACGCGATCGGGATGCATCGGAAGTGGTCGGGTCGGTCGGGCGCATCGAGCTCGCGTGGGTGGTTCCGGTGGGCTGCTCAGCTTCGGGTTGATGCCGCTTTCGATGGAACCATCCGCGACCTCCACCCTGTGACATCCCGACTGCTCCAACCCGTTGCTCATCGACGTCCGTGACCCGGCGGTGGCTCCGCACGACTCGCGAGTCCAGCCTAACCGCCCGCACCCGCCGATCGAGGTGGGCACGTCCGACGCGGGCCGGTTCACGTGTCATCGCTCGATCGTTCGGCGATCACGCGGGGCTCGATGCGTACGCACGCTGCGGGTGGAACATCGTGATCCGGGGGCGTGCGTCCTTGTGAGGGGAGCGCCTCCACGACCGGCGGGAGGACGAGGATCCGCTCGCGCGCCTGCCGAAGCGGCGTTCCGACAGGTGATCGACGTCACACGTATTGGAGAGACCACCCATCTCCCGCGCCACGTTGAGGTGTGCCATGACGAGCCAGTCACGTTCCGGGCCACCAACTTGCCGCGGAGGGCCGCCGTGCCAGGCCAGTCGACGTGTGCGCGCCCGGGCCGCCTTGGCCAGCGTGTTCAACGCCAGCGCGCTCAAGAGTCACGCGGTGAGGGGGATCGACCGCACCCGAGTCGGGAACCCGAAAGCGGCCCGCCTGTGTTTCATGTGAACCAGGCCACTCCTGCACCGGAGGATGGCGCGCCCAAGGTATGGCGCACGCGCACGGCAAGGGTTCACCGTCGCGACCCGCGACGCGGCCAGGAGAAATGGTGATGTCTCCGCCCATGGAGTCTCAAGAAGGGTGAGTCACCTTCAGAAGAGCGAGTGCTGTTTCACGTGAAACGGCGCTGTTTCGGCGGTGCCACAAGCAGGGCTGAGCCCTCCCACGTGCACCGCGACGAGGCGGCGACCTCGCCTTGCGTGTTTCACGTGAAACGCGTCACGCGCCCGCCTTCTCGGGCTCCGGGAGAATGTGGACGTGCGAGGTTCACGGATGCCGGCCTGGGTCGGGAACACTCGACCCAGGCACTTGAGTCGACGCCTCTGCGGAAGTCGGACTCCGCTGGTGACTCGACGGTCTCGCACAGCGGTCCTGTCGTTCCTCTACGAGTCCGAGAATGCCCCACCGGCGACCAGCCTTCCCACGTGCACCGCGACGAGACGCCGGCCTCACCTCAGGTGTTTCACGTGAAACGCCATGTGGCGGCCTCCTCTGAGCTCCGAAGGATGCGGCCGTGCGAGGTTCATGGATGCCACCATGGGTCGTGGAACGCCTCTCCGACCGCCGAGCGGACGCCACGTGGAAGTCGGACTCCGCTGGTAGCTGACGTCGTCGTTTCGTGGTCCTGCTTCCCGCGAACGTCGGCGGTGCCGCGCGGGGTGGTGGGCTTTGAGGTTGATCGTCGGTGTCTCCTCGCCGCAGTCGATCGCGGCGATACCGCCAGTATCGGAGGTTGGTTTGAGCTGGGCCATAGACGGTTCGGACAGGTAGTGGCACTCGCCTGATTGCCACTCGTCGTGCATGTCGGCCGGCGGTTCCCATGGCTTCGACCAGATCGTCGACCGACCTGGTGGAGACACCGTGGACGTCGGCCTCCATACCGCCGCGTACAAGACCTGGTCCGTGCGACGGCGGGGCTCGAAGATGACCGGGAAGCACGAGCCCCACCGCAGCTTGGGTATCCGCAGGTCGACTTCGCCGGCCTTGGTCGACAACGACCTCGTGCGGTGGCCATTGCGTTCGGTCGCCCGGGACTCGGTGCGCTCATGCAGTGCGGCACCGATCCGCTCGGTCGCTTCGGCTTCGGCTTCGAGCAACTTTTGCAAACGCCACGCGGACCGACTCCCGGATCAGGTCCACGCCGTCGCGGGCACGGAACGCCTCGAGCAGCTCGGACAGGGCCGACTGGGACAAGGCCCATCTCGAACCTCTTCCTTCAGTGCGTGCTTGGCCGTACAGACCGAAGATCCCGCCGATCGCCGCCTGCATCAGGGCCCGGCCGCGGTCCCACAAACCCCGCCTTCCCACGGACGCTGACCGACCTCGCCTTGCGTTGTTTCACGTGAAACGCGTCACGCGCCCGCCTTCTCGGGCTCCGAAGAAGATGTGGCCGTGCGAGGTCCACGGATGCCGGCGTGGGTCGGGAACACTCAACCCGGGCACCCGAGTCGACGCCCCCGCGGAAGTCGGACTCCGCTGGTGATCCGACGGTCTCGCACAGCGGTCCTGTCATTTCCTCTACGAGTCCCAAAATGCCCCACCGGCCACCAGGGCGTGTGCGACAAACGCGGACTGCGCTGGAAACTTGGCCTCGTGGGGTTAAGGGCCCGTGTCCCAGGTGAATAGCCTTTGCCCATGACAGATCGAGCTGTGGTTCTGGACGCGGACGCAGCAGCTATTGTCCTTTTCGAGGTACTGCATCGGTGGGAAGACGAGGATTTCGACTACTCCGACCGCCCGCTCCGCTCAGCGCGGCAGAGGGTTCGGGCCAGTCGCCGTGACCAGCCGCTGCGGGACCCAGCCGTCGACATGGTGGATGCCGTCGAACGTCCCGCCCTGCAGCTCGATCACCGCTCGCAGCGAGCGGCGGTGGAACTTCACGTGAGTGAAGTCCTCGAACAGCACGTAATACGGCTCGTTCCACGGGCTCTGGAACTGCTGGCCGGTCAGCGCCGCCCGATGCCGGCGGGAGAACGCGTCGACCTCCTCGCCGACGACCACGCCGAAGTGCTCCATGCCCATCTTGTAGACGCGCTGGTGGACGGGCGGGATGAGCTCGATGAGCGGGATCACCTGGCCGTCGAGGAAGCGGAGCGGCTCAGCGAGGAGGATCATGGACATCGGCCGCCCGTTCCAGACGCCCTCCACATTGGCGATGGCGTGGCGTTCGAGCAGGGTCCGCAGGTGGACATACTGGTCCCACTCCGGCACGCGGACGGCGAGGTGGCTCAGCTCGTACGGCGCGATGTCGATGCCTCGGGCGAGCAGGCGGTCGCGCTGCTGCGCGGCGAACGCCCGATAGTCTCCGATGATGTCGCCCACGGGATCGGCCATCGCCCTCCTCCTCTCAGCCGCCATCTTACGACGGGGTATGCGGCGAACGTATCGGGCCACCGCACGCCGGGCGGGGGAGCGACCTGCACCGGCGGGCCCGAAATCCCCGGCTGGCGAGATGGGGTTATGAGCGTGGCCCGGAGGGACTCGAACCCCCAACCGTTTCCATAGGACTTACAACTCCTACCCGGCGAGCAGACTGCGTTGTGGGCGCTCTCTTGGGCCGCTCGAGCGTCTCCTCGTCGAGCCGTTCGATCCACGCTACGCGGACATCTTGCAGCAGGCGCGTGAGCGATTTGGTCGCCCGGGGAGGGGCTATAGCACCCGTTTGATAGATGTCGTGCCCAGGCGATGACTACGTTCAGGAGCGCGGCAGCACGGTAGACGACCGCGAGGTTGTCGTAGAGGGTGGCCAGTCCACGCCGTTGCTTGAGGTGGCAGAACCGACGCTCGATCACGTTCCGGCCACGGTAGTCGCGCGCGTCGAATCTGCGGCGGCCTGCCACCGCGTGGGCCGCGTCGTTTCCGGTGCCCGGCCTGATCGGCCGGTTCCGGGATGACCGCCTTGATGCGCCGATCACGCAGGTGCGCGCGCATCGCCAGTGAGGAGTGCGCCTTGCCGGCCCGGACTGCGTCCCGGCGTGGTTCGCGGCCGGCCGACCGTGCGGGGTACCCGGAGTTGGGCCATCAGCGGCATGAACATCGGTGAGTCCCCGCCTGACCGGGGGGACTGCATCACGAGCGGTAGCCCGCATCCGTCGACGAGCTGGTGAATCTTGGTCCACAGGCGCCCCGGGAACGGCCGAGCGCGTGGTCAGGCGGCTCGAGGAGCGGATTCTTGTAGTTCGACCCAACCCCCTGTGTGCCGTGTGAGATTCGTGGCGTGCTGGTGCGCGCGTGCGATCGTCGAGTCGACTGACACCGACCAGTTCACTGCGCCGGCAGCGTCGGCTGCGGCAATCAGCCTTGCGAGCACGACATCCCATGTGCCTTCGGCAGCAAGCCGCCGAAGCCAGGTCCAGACCGTCTGCCACGGCCCAAACACAGCGGGAAGGTCCCGCCATGCGATCCCACAGCGATACCGGTAGATGATCCCCTCGATCACTGTGCGGGCATCCGAGAACGGTCGACCCTGCCTGCCCGTCCTTGCTGGCAGCAAATCAGCGATCATCGCCCAATCGGCATCAGAGAGCACTGGAACCGTGACACGCTGACCAGCATCGCGCCGCACCGGCGCCGCGTTTGTCAGACACGTCCTAGCCCCTTCCCACGTGCATCGCGACGAGACGCCGGCCTCGCCTCGGGTGTTTCACGTGAAACGGCCATGAGGCGGCATCCTCTGAGCTCCGAAGGACGTGGCCGTGCGGGGTTCACGGATGCCAGCGTGGGTCGGGAACGCCACTCCGACCGCCAGGGAATGCGGTCTGGGCGGCATCGATCTCGAGTGTTGATTTCGTCCTGACGGGCGTGCCAACCCAGCGCTGCATAGGGAACGAAGGACGCGTGCCGACGCGAGGTCTGCCAGCCGCCTCGCCTTGTTCGCGATGTCGGCGCTCCGTGGCGTGCGCGCCAACGACGCCGGATCGGTTATGGGATCGGCCGCCACGAGGAAGCGGGCCTCGGGGTCGTCAGCGGCTCCGCGAGCACCGCCGGCTCGCATTCCACCCGGGATGCGACACGTTGTCGCGAGGCCTCGGGGAAGACCCGGCCGGCGCGGCCGATCCATCGTCCCCCGTGCTCAAAGGCGTAGATCGACCGCTACGTACCCGCTCCGGCGCCCTGCCGGTAGGGCGATTGTGGAAGGTGGGGGAGTCTTGATCGGCCGAGCACGGGCGTGGGAGGAGGCTGAAGAAGGATCCAGTGCCGCAAAGTCGGTGTTCGAGATCGGCCATTCGACACACCGACGCTCTCGAAGCGCATGAGGCAAGGGCTGTTCCCCGGTTGCCGCCTTCCGCGCTGGTCCCGCTGCCGCTTCTGCGAGCGGTTCCTGACATCCACCTCAGCGGATGATCACCCGCCCACCAACCACCGGGACGCTCGGAAACGCAAGGACGGCGGAACTGTCACCCCACGGTCGCGCGGAACACGCGGGTGATCTCGCTGACGACCCCTTCGCCGAGCACCAGGACCTCGGCGTCGTGGACCCGGTACTTGCGGATCGCCTTGTCGGCGGCGGCGATCTCCCCGTCGACCCCCGCGCCCTTCATGAGCACCAGCTCGCCACCGGGTCGGAGCAGGGGAGCCGTCACCGGGATCAACGTGCGCAGTGCGCTCACCGCACGCGCGGTCACCTGGTCGAGTGCGCCCTTCAGCTTCGACTCCTCGGCTCGGGCCCGGACGACCTCGACGTTCGCCAACTCCAACTCGGCCGCCTGGCGCTCGAGCCATGCGACCCGCCGCTCCATCGGTTCGATGAGCGTGAACGAGACATCCGGTCGCATGATCGCGAGCACGAGCCCGGGCAGGCCGGCTCCGGATCCGACGTCGCCCACACGGCCGGGGCGCAGGAGCGGGGCCACCAGCGCGCTGTTGAGGATGTGGCGCGTCCACAGCCGGGGGAGCTCCAGCGGGCCGATGAGCCCGAGCTCCTCGCCATGGCGCGCGAGCGCCTCGGTGAATCGGCGGCCCTGCTCCAGGTGCGTTCCGAAGATCTCAGCCGCGGCGGCAGGCTCGGGCTCGAGTCCGTCGATCATCGTTTCACGTGAAACGTCAGGCGCCGCGGGTGATCACGGTGTGCCGATCGGCACCTTCGCCGCGCGACTCCGAGTGGAAGCCCCGCTCGCTCACCAGGTCGTGCACGAGCTTTCGCTCGTACGACGACATCGGTGGAAGCGCCGCCTCGGCGGCACCCGCCTCGAGACGCTCGACCGCGCGGTTCACCAGGTCGGCGAGCTCGTTGCGCCGAGCGTCTCGCGAACCGCCGATGTCGAGGATGAGGCGTGAGAACACGCCGGTCTTCGTCTGCACCGCGAGGCGCGTCAACTCCTGGAGGGCGCTCACCGTTTCGGGCTTCGACAGGAGGTTGAGGTTCGCACCTTCGCCCGCGTTCACCGACACGTAGGCGCGACCGTTGCGCGCGTCGATGTCGATGTCGCCGTCGAGGTCGCAGATGTCGAGGAGCTCCTCGATGTAGTCCGCCGCGATGTCGCCTTCCTCTTCGAGCTGGGCGATCGAGCGGTTCTCGGCTTCGTGCTGCACGTCAGTCATGGTCTACTTCCCGCCCTGCTTCTTCGCGCGGGTCTTGCTGACCGGCTGCTGGCGCTGGGTCGTCTTCTTCTGCTCGACGACGTCGTGCTCGGGCTTCTCTTCGACCGCCAGCTTGCCCTTCTTGGCGAGGCGCGCCTCGCGCGCCTTCGCCGCTTCACTGCCGGGCGTCGGCATGTTGCGGATGACGACGAACTGCTGGCCCATGGTCCAGAAGTTCGAGACCAGCCAGTAGAACATCACGCCGATGGGGAAGGCGACACCGGAGACGGCGAACACCAGCGGGAGCAGGTAGAGGAGGATGCGCTGCTGCCGGAACATCGGGCTCGCCTTGGTCTCAGGCGACATGTTCTTGGAGACGATCTGCAGCTGCGTGATGAACTGCGACGCGGTCATCAGCACGATCATGGTCGACGCGATCACGATCGTCTGCCACGGCTGACCGCCGTTGTTCCACGCCTGGATGAACGTCGAGCTGAGGGGCGCCCCGAGGAACACGGAGTTCGCGAATGAGTCGGCGAGCTCCTGGCTCAGCAGGCCGACGCCCGCCTGGTCCTTCACGGACGCGTCGTTCAGCACGGAGAAGAGCCCGAAGAAGATCGGCATCTGCAGGAGGAGCGGGAGGCAGGATGAGAGGGGGTTGGTGCCCGTCCTCTTGTAGAGCTCCATGGTCTCGCGGGACATCGCCTCGCGCGAGAGCTGGTCCTTCTTGCCCTTGTACTTGTCCTGGATCTTCTTCAGCTGCGGCGCGACCTCGAGCATGCGGCGCTGGCTCTTGATCTGGCGGACGAAGATCGGGATGAGGGCCGCACGCACGACGATGACGAGGCCGACGATCGACAGCACCCACGTGATGCCGGAATCGGGGTCGAGCCCGAAGAACGTCCACATCGAGTGGAACGCCACGAGGATCAGCTCGATGACCCATTTGATGGGCCAAAGGATCGTACCGATGATGTCCATGGGTGCGGGGTCAGTCCTTCCGGGACAGGGTGGGGGAGGAAGCCGAGAACGCCGACTCGGTGCCGAGCGGGCGAGGGTGGGAGTGGCGAGCGATTCCGAGCTCCGACGTCTGGTGCTCGAGTTCGTGTGCACGGCGGGCGGCCGCGGCATCCGCTTCGGCCTTCGGGAACATGCCCTTCGGCACCACCCAGCCGAACGTCGTGATCCGATAACGATCATGGCGAGCCGGACGGACGTCGTCGATGCCCCCGGCCGCCCAGGGATTGCAGCGCACGATGCGCCAGGCGGTGAGCGCGACACCCAGCGCCAGGCCGCGTTGCTGCACGGAGCCGAGGCCATAGGCGGAACACGACGGGTAGTACCGGCAGACATCGCCGTAGAGCGGTGAGATCACCGCGCGGTACGCGCGGAGGAGCAGCACCCCGACATTGCGGGGGACGAGGATGAGGAACAGAGCCAGGTTGCGCACGTCAGCGACCCTTCGTGCCCGGGAGCACCGCGTTCGCACCACGACGATCGGATCGCCGCGCAAGCGCCGCGATCACCTCGGCGCGCAAGTCGCCCCACTCCGCCTCTGCCGCACCGGGCAGCGCGCGCACGACGACATCGACGCCGCGCACGCCGTCTGTGAGGGCCTCGTGGCACACCGCCTTCAGGCGGCGCCGCACGAGATTGCGACGCACTGCGCCCCCGACCTTCTTGGAGACGATGAAGCCGAAGCGTGCGTCGGTGCCCGACTCCCGTGAGCGCATATAGCTCACGGTGTGGGCACCGGCAACCTTCGCACCGCGGCGCACGATGACTCGATAGTCGTCGGCGCTCGTGATGCGATTGGCCTTGGCGAGCACCGAGGGACTATGCGGAGAGTTCGGTGCGACCCTTGGCACGGCGTGCCGACAGGATGGCACGGCCTGCGCGGGTGCGCATGCGAAGGCGGAAGCCGTGCTTCTTGGCGCGACGACGGTTGTTCGGCTGGAACGTACGCTTGCTCATTCTTCTTCTCCGGCTGTCGGATCTCCGCGCGCAGCTCGTGCAATGCTGCGGCAGGAAAACTGGGGTGCCCGAAAGGGCTGGGGTCAACCTATTAAAACTACGGCCTCGGAGTCCCGGGGTCAAACCAGGTGCGGTCGAACCCGGCGTAGTGCAAACGTCACAGTATCCCTCGTAGCTCTGGATCCGCTGTGGATCGACACGCCCATGCCGTCGAATCCCTCCTCGGGCATTTGTCCCGGCGGGCGACATTCGATACCGTGTGAGACCAGTTATCCCCAGCTTTGCGCGCGGAATCACGGGCGACTTCCCGATTCTGCCCACAGGCGGTGGAGAACGCTGTGAACACTTCGCCTCGCGCCGCTTGCGTCGTCGATCGGGGGATCGATGAGCGGCACACACGACGGCACCGAATGATTGCGGGGAACGATGACCGAGCAGCCCATCTCCGACACATGGGCCACCGTCCTCGACCGGCTCTCCGACGACGACGCGATCACCCCGATGCTGCAGGGCTTCCTCAATCTCGTGGAGCCGAAGGGCATCGCGGCGGGCACCTTCTACCTCGAGGTGCCGAACGACTTCACGGCGAGCATGTTGAACCAGCGCATGCGGGTGTCGTTGCTCTCAGCGATGAGCGTCATCGAATCGCCGTCCTCAGTGACCTCGTTCTACGTGGTCGTGAATCCCGAGCTTGAGGAGACCAGGGCCCCGGAGCCGAAGCCCGTCGGGTTCGACGACTACCCGAACCCGGTCGAGCTGCCGGCCTCCCCGCAGTCGGTGTTCGAGAACGTGAACGTCGACCGGCCCCGTGACGCCAGACTCAACCCGAAGTACTCGTTCGACAGCTTCGTCATCGGCCAGTCCAACCGGTTCGCCCACGCCGCTGCAGTGGCCGTCGCGGAGGCGCCGGCCAAGGCGTACAACCCGCTGTTCATCTACGGCGACTCGGGCCTCGGCAAGACGCACCTCCTGCACGCCATCGGCCACTATGCGATGAGCCTGTATCCGGGCATCCGCGTGCGGTACGTGTCATCCGAGGAGTTCACGAACGACTTCATCAACTCGATCGCGAACAACCGCGGCTCGCTCTTCCAGCAGCGGTACCGCAACATCGACATCCTCCTGATCGACGACATCCAGTTCCTGCAGGGAAAAGCGGAGACGCAGGAGGCGTTCTTCCACACCTTCAACACCCTGCACGACCACAACAAGCAGGTCGTGATCACGAGCGACGTGCCGCCGAAGCACCTCACCGGCTTCGAGGACCGCATGCGCAGTCGCTTCGAGTGGGGCCTCATCACCGACGTGCAGGCGCCCGACCTCGAGACGCGCATCGCGATCCTCCGGAAGAAGGCGCAGTCCGAGCGACTCCAGGTGCCCGACGAGATCCTCGAGTACATGGCGTCGAAGGTGTCGAGCAACATCCGCGAGCTCGAGGGCACCCTCATCCGCGTCACGGCGTTCGCGAGCCTGAACCGCACGCCGGTCGACATGCCGCTCGTGCAGACGGTGCTGAAGGACCTGATCATGGATGACTCGGACAACGTCGTGGCCCCGGTCGACATCATCACCGCGACGGCCGAGTACTTCAAGCTGACCGTCGACGACCTCTACGGGTCGAGCCGCTCGCAGGCGGTGGCCACCGCGCGACAGATCGCCATGTACCTGTGCCGTGAGCTCACGAACCTCTCGTTGCCGAAGATCGGGCAGCTCTTCGGCAACCGCGATCACACCACCGTGATGTACGCGAACAAGAAGATCTCCGAGCTCATGAAGGAGCGCCGGTCGATCTACAACCAGGTCACCGAGCTCACGGCCCGCATCAAGCAGACGGGCCGCTACCGCTGATCGGATGCCGCGGACACCGTCCCGGCACGCCGACGATCCCGCCCCTCCGGCCGATCGATCGACCCCGCAGGCGCCCCCGTGCGCCCCGTTCAGGGGCGATTCCCACAGCTGTGGAAAAGTTGTGGATTGTTAACGAGCAACCCGTCAGGCCCTGTTGAGACGGCGTCCCGCCCTGTGCATAACCCGTCTGCCGGCCCGGCGCTCACGAGCAGCATTCGCCTCGAAACCCACACACTGTGCACAGATCGGAGGGGGCGACTTGGGCGTCGTTCCGGGGATCCCTGCACACCATCCACAGTTTCCACAGCGGTTAACACCGTTAAGAGAGAAGTGGTTAACCGGGGGATCCCGACAACATTCGATCGTGGGCGGATCGAGGCGCGCGGATCGAGGCGCGCGCCTCCCGGGCACACGACCCTGTCGGGTCTCGACACACACGAGGCATCCGCGTCAGACCACCTCAACAGGCATCCGCCGACAACCTCGCGCCCCCCACGAGAATGTCCCCTCACCGGCTCGAACACTCCGGATAGCATGGGGGAGCCAGCCAGCACCTCCACGACGGGAGAACCGTGAAGTTCCAGGTCAATCGCGACGTATTCAGTGAGGCCGTTTCCTTCGCCGTCAAGCTGCTCCCGCAGCGCACGACCCTGCCGATCCTGTCCGGCGTGCTGATCCAGGCGAACGACGAGGGACTGGTCCTCTCCTCATTCGACTACGAGGTCTCCTCCCAGACCGAGATCCAGGCCGACGTCGAGGAGACCGGCACGGTGCTCGTCTCAGGTCGTCTCCTCGCCGAGATCGCCGGCCGCCTGCCGAACGCACCGGTACGCGTCGCGACCGAGGAGTCCCGAATCTCGCTGACCTGCGGTTCCGCCACGTTCACCCTCCTGTCGATGCCCGTCGAGGAATACCCGTCGATCCCCGAGATCGGCCCCGAGTCGGGGGTCGTGCCGGCCGAGGAGTTCGCCACGGCGGTCGCGCAGGTCGCCGTCGCGGCATCCCGAGACGATGTCACACCGGTGATCACGGGCGTGCAGCTCGAAGTCCGCGAGAACCATCTGGGCCTCGTGGCGACCGACAGATACCGGGTCGCGGTGCGAGAGATCGAATGGGACGGCGGCGCCGTCGGGGGCGGCGATCAGGTCGTCACCGCACTCGTGCCGGCGCGCACCCTCCAGGAGGTCGGCAAGACGTTCGGCCACTCGGGCACGATCTCCGTCGCTATCACCAGCCGGGACGACCGTGAGCTCATCGCCTTCAGCGCCGACAAGAAGACCGTGACCTCACTGCTCATCAAGGGCAACTTCCCGCCCGTGCGGCGGCTCTTCCCTGAGACGGTCGACAACTACGCGGTCATGAACACCGCCGAGCTCATCGAGGCGACCCGTCGCGTCGCCCTGGTGCTCGAGCGCGAGGCGGCCCTGCGCTACACCTTCACCGCCGATGGCCTCACCCTCGAGGCGATCGGCAGCGAGCAGGCACAGGCGTCGGAGACGATCGACGCGATCCTCACCGGCGACGACACCGTCGTGTCGCTCAAGCCCCAGTTCCTGCTCGACGGCCTCGGCGCGGTGCACTCCGAGTTCGTCCGCATCTCGTTCACGAAGACCGAGAACCCCAACAAGCCGGGCCCCGTGCTCATCACGAGCCAGTCGTCGCGCGAACAGGCGGGCGCTGACACGTACCGCTACCTCCTGCAGCCCAACCTGCTCCTGCGCTGAGTCGACTTGCGGGCTGAGAGCCCACCGCGCAGGCTCCTCGACCCGCATGCACCCCGGGCGCTGTCGGGCGGCGCGGGTAGCCTTGTCGAGTTCGGATCGGAAGGGAGGCCCGCGTGCATGTCGCCCGCCTGTCTCTCACCGACTACCGCAACTACGAGCGGGCCGAGCTGGTGCTCGGGCCGGGCGCCACGGTGCTCGTCGGGCGCAACGGCCAGGGCAAGACGAACCTCGTGGAGTCGATCGGCTACCTCTCCACCCTCGGCTCGCACCGGGTGTCGGGCGATCAGGCGCTGATCCGCGCCGGGGCGGATGCCGCGATCATCCGTGCCCTGCTCGCACACGGCGACCGCGAGCTGCTCATCGAACTGCAACTCAACCGGCAGGGCGCGAACCGCGCGCAGCTCAACCGTTCGCCCGTGAAGACGCGCGAACTGCCGCGCTACGCGCACAGCGTGCTCTTCGCCCCAGAAGACCAGGCAATCGTGCGCGGCGAGCCGTCGGTGCGCCGTCGCATGCTCGACGAGTTGCTCGTGCAGCGCACCCCGCGCCTCTCGGGCGTCATGGCCGACTACGAGCGGGTGCTGAAGCAGCGCAACTCGCTGCTGAAGAGCGCCCGAGCCCGAGGCCTTCCGGTGGACCGACTGCCGACCCTCGACATCTGGGACGAGCGCCTCGTGGCACTCGGCGCCGAGCTCATCGACCAACGCGTCGCCCTCATCGACGAGCTCGCGTCGCCGCTCGCCGACGCATACCATTCCATCGTCGACGACGACCATGCACCCCGGCTGCGCCCGCTCCTCTCGATCGATGGTGCCGACCCCGATGACGAGAACGCGGATGTCGAAGCGCCGGCCGATCCGCGGGCCGACACACGCGCACGCTTCACCGAGGCGCTCCGTGTCCTGCGACCGAAGGAACTGGAGCGCGGCGTCACCCTCGCCGGTCCGCATCGCGACGACGTGGTGCTGCTCCTCAACGGCCTGCCCGCCAAGGGCTATGCGAGCCACGGCGAGTCGTGGTCGTTCGCGCTCGCGCTCCGCCTCGCCTCCGCCGAGCTGCTCCGCCGTGACTCGACCACCGGGGATCCCGTGCTCGTGCTCGACGACGTCTTCGCCGAGCTCGACCGGATGCGCCGGGAGCGCCTCGCCGCGGCGATCGGCGGGTTCGAGCAGGTGCTCGTCACCGCGGCGGTCCTCGAAGACGTACCCGAGCCGCTCATCGCTCGCATCGTGCACATCGAGGCGGGCCGCATCGTGGGGGAGGAGGCGACGACGGATGCCTGACGGGGCACGTCCGGACCCCGCACGTCCGGACGCGACGCGTTCCGAGGCGTCACGCGTCTACCAGCACTTCCGCGAGATCTTCGGCGACACCAGGTCGCGACCGGGTCGCGCTCGCAACCGCACCCGCGAGGCATCCGGCAGCGAGCCCTTCAGCCCCGGGCGTGACCCGAAACCGCTGGGCGACGCCATCGACGGACTCACCACGCAGCTCGGATGGACGGCCCCGCTGTCGCAGCACGAGGTGCTCGCCTCATGGGCCGAGGTCGCCGGCGAGGAGACCGCGAAGCACTCCGAGGCGATCGCGATCGAGAACGGCGTGCTGCAGGTGCGGTGCGAGTCCACGGCGTGGGCGACGCAGCTGCGTCTCATGCGCACGGAGCTCGTCACGCGCATCCTCGACCGGTACCCGGGCGCGGGGGTCGAGACGATCCGCTTCCAAGGGCCGGATGCACCCACCTGGAAAAGGGGCCCCAGATCGGTTCCAGGGCGCGGTCCGCGTGATACTTACGGCTGACACGGCAAATTCGGTCACTTCCCCTGTGTCATCGCCTCAGATCGGCGCTTCCGGGCTGCCGAGGACCCACCGTTTGATAGGGTTAAGGGTCGCCAGAATGACGGTCAGGAGCCCGATTCACACATGACAGTCGAACCCACGAAGGCCCAGCAGAAGCCGGAATACGGCGCCGACGCGATCCAGGTTCTCGAGGGCCTCGAAGCGGTTCGCAAGCGGCCGGGCATGTACATCGGCTCGACCGGGCCACGCGGGCTTCATCACCTCGTGTACGAGATCGTCGACAACTCCGTCGACGAGGCGCTCGCCGGCTATGCCACCGAGATCGACGTGACGATCCTCCCCGATGGCGGCGTTCGCGTCGTCGACGACGGCCGCGGCATCCCCGTCGACATCCACAAGACCGAGGGTCGCTCCACGGTCGAGGTCGTGCTCACCATGCTCCACGCCGGCGGCAAGTTCGGCGGCGGAGGATACGCGGTGTCCGGCGGCCTGCACGGCGTCGGGTCGTCCGTCGTCAACGCCCTGTCGTCGAAGCTCGACGTCGACGTGCGACGCCAGGGCTTCGCGTGGACCCAGTCGTACACGGTCGGCGTGCCCGATGCCCCGCTCGCAAAGGGCGAGGCATCCGACGCCACCGGCACCACCATCACGTTCTGGCCGAGCACCGACATCTTCGAGACCGTCGAGTTCGACTACGAAACCCTCCGCACACGGTTCCAGCAGTACGCGTTCCTGAACAAGGGCCTCCGCATCACGCTCACCGACCTGCGTGTGGGCCACGCCGCCATCGACCCCGACGACACGGCCAAGACCGACACGGATGTCGCAGCACCGCGCACCGACACCTTCCTCTACGAGCGCGGACTCGTCGACTACGTCGAGTACCTCAACCGCTCGAAGAAGTCCGACGTCGTGAACGACGAGATCATCTCCTTCGAGACCGAGGACACCGAGCGCAAGATCGCCCTCGAGGTCGCGATGCAATGGACCACTGCCTACACCGAGTCGGTGCACACCTACGCGAACACCATCAACACGCACGAGGGCGGCACGCACGAAGAGGGCTTCCGCGCGGCGCTCACCACCCTCGTCAACCGGTACGCCCGCGAGAAGGGCATCCTGAAGGAGAAGGACGACAACCTCTCCGGCGACGACGTGCGCGAGGGACTCACCGCGGTCATCTCGGTGAAGCTCGCCGAGCCGCAGTTCGAAGGCCAGACGAAGACGAAACTCGGCAACACCGAGGCGAAGTCGTTCGTGCAGAAGGTCACGGGCGACCAGTTGGGCGACTGGTTCGAGCGCAACCCCACACAGGCACGCGACATCATCCGAAAGGCCATCCAGGCGGCGACCGCGCGCATCGCGGCCCGCAAGGCGCGCGAGGCGACCCGTCGCAAGGGGCTCCTCGAATCGGGCGGCATGCCGGGCAAGCTCAAGGACTGCTCGTCGAAGGATCCGTCTCTCTCCGAGATCTTCATCGTCGAGGGCGACTCGGCCGGTGGCTCGGCCGTGCAGGGTCGCAACCCCGAGACGCAGGCGATCCTGCCGCTGCGCGGCAAGATCCTCAATGTCGAGAAGGCCCGCCTCGACCGCGCCCTCGCGAACAACGAGGTGCAGGCGATGATCACGGCGTTCGGCGCCGGCATCGGCGAGGACTTCAACACCGAGAAGGCCAGGTATCACAAGATCGTGCTCATGGCCGACGCCGACGTCGATGGCCAGCACATCACGACCCTGCTGCTCACCCTGCTGTTCCGCTACATGCGCCCGCTCATCGAGCTCGGCTACGTGTACCTCGCGCAACCGCCGCTCTACCGCCTGAAGTGGACGAACGCCGAGCATCAGTTCGTGTACTCCGATAAGGAGCGCGACCTGCTGGTGGCCGACGGCACCGCGAAGGGCTGGCGCATCCCGAAGGACAACGGCATCCAGCGCTACAAGGGCCTCGGTGAGATGAACCACCAGGAGCTCTGGGAGACCACGATGAATCCCGAGACCCGCACGCTGCTGCAAGTCACCATGGAGGACGCGGCCGCCGCCGACGAGATCTTCTCGACCCTGATGGGCGAGGACGTCGAGAGCCGCCGCAACTTCATCCAGAAGAACGCGAAGGACGTGCGCTTCCTTGACATCTGACATCGTGAACCCCGGCGCCGACGAGCTCGACGAGGGTCCCGGCATCCACGGCAAGATCGACCAGGTCGACCTGCAGCTCGAGATGCAGCGGTCGTACCTCGACTATGCGATGAGCGTCATCATCGGACGTGCGCTGCCTGACGTGCGCGACGGACTCAAGCCGGTGCACCGCCGGGTCATCTACACGATGTACGACGGCGGCTACCGGCCCGACAAGGCATTCTCCAAGTGCACCCGAATCATCGGCGACGTGATGGGGCAGTTCCACCCGCACGGCGATGGTGCGGTGTACGACTCGCTCGTGCGTCTCGTGCAACCGTGGAGCCTGCGCTACCCGCTCGCGCTCGGCCAGGGCAACTTCGGTTCTCCCGGCAACGACGGCGCAGCGGCGCACCGGTACACCGAGACGAAGATGGCCCCGCTCGCCATGGAGATGGTGCGGGACATCGACGAGGAGACCGTCGACTTCCAGGACAACTACGACGGCCGTACCCAAGAGCCGTCCATCCTGACTGCGCGCTTCCCCAACCTCCTCGTCAACGGCTCGGTCGGCATCGCCGTGGGTATGGCGACGAACATCCCGCCGCACAACCTCCGCGAGGTGGCATCCGGTGCCCAGTGGTACCTCGAGCACCCCGATGCCACGCGTGAGGAGCTGCAGGAAGCGCTCATCCAGCGCATCAAGGGCCCCGACTTCCCGACCGCGGCGCAGATCCTCGGCGTGAAGGGCATCAACGACGCGTACCGCACGGGTCGCGGATCGATCACGATGCGCGCGGTCGTCTCGGTCGAAGAGCTCCAGGGACGCACCTGCCTCGTCGTCACGGAGCTGCCCTACCAGGTGAACCCCGACAACCTCGCGATCAAGATCGCCGACCTCGTGAAGGACGGCAGGGTCGGCGGCATCGCCGACATCCGCGATGAGACCTCGGGCCGCACGGGCCAGCGCCTCGTCATCGTGCTGAAGCGCGACGCGGTGGCGAAGGTCGTACTGAACAACCTCTACAAGCACACGCCGCTGCAGGAGAACTTCGGCGCGAACATGCTCGCCATCGTCGACGGGGTGCCACGCACGCTCTCGATCGACGGCTTCATCGCGCACTGGGTCGACCACCAGATCGACGTCATCGTGCGTCGCACCCAATTCCGGCTCCGCAAGGCCGAGGAGCGGATGCACATCCTGCGCGGGTACCTGAAGGCGCTCGACGCGCTCGACGAGGTCATCGCGCTCATCCGCCGCTCGCCCACCGTCGATGACGCCCGTGACGGCCTCATCGAACTGCTCGACATCGACGAGCTGCAGGCGCGCGCCATCCTCGAGATGCAGCTGCGGCGGCTCGCCGCGCTCGAGCGCCAGAAGATCATCGATGAGGCCGACGAGCTCGCCGCGCTCATCGCCGACTACCAGGGGATCATCGCGTCGCCAGAGCGTCAGCGCACGATCATCTCCGAAGAGCTCGCCGAGATCGTCGCGAAGTACGGCGACGAGCGGCGAACGCACATCCTCCCGGGCTTCGACGGCGACATGTCGGTGGAAGACCTCATCCCCGAGGAGGAGATGGTCGTCACCGTCACGCGTGGCGGCTACGTCAAGCGCACCCGCAGCGACAACTACCGCTCGCAGCACCGTGGCGGCAAGGGCGTCAGGGGCGCCCAGCTCCGCGCCGACGACGTGGTGGAGCACTTCTTCGTCACCACGACGCACCACTGGCTGCTCTTTTTCACGAACATGGGTCGCGTGTATCGCGCGAAGGCGTATGAGATCCAGGAGGGCGGACGCGACGCCAAGGGCCAGCACGTGGCGAACCTCCTCGAGATGCAGCCCGACGAGCAGATCGCCGAGATCCTCGACATCCGCGACTACGAGGTCGCGAAGTACCTCGTGCTCGCCACGCGTGACGGGCTCGTGAAGAAGACCGACCTCACGGCCTACGACACCAACCGGTCGCGCGGCGTCATCGCGATCAACCTGCGCGAGGGCGACGAGCTCGTCTCGGCGATGCTCGCCGACGAGCACGACGAGATCCTGCTCGTCTCGAAGAAGGGCATGTCGCTCCGATTCGAGGCGACCGATGAGGCGCTGCGGCCGATGGGGCGCTCGACGTCGGGCGTGAAGGGCATGAGCTTCCGCGAAGGCGACAGCCTGCTCGAGGCATCCGTCGTCGCGCACTCCAACGGCGGCGAGGGCGAGACGGATGCGTCTGACGCCTCCGACGGGGCCGATGAGAGCAACGGCCAGAAGCTCAGCCCGTCCGACACGTACGTGTTCGTGGTCACCGAGGGCGGCTACGCCAAGCGCACCCGTGTCGAGGACTACCGCAAGCAGCAGCGCGGCGGCCTCGGCATCAAGGTGGCCAAGCTCAACGAGGATCGCGGCGACCTCGCCGGCTCGCTCATCGCCTCGAGCGGCGACGAGGTGCTTGTGGTTCTTGCCAGCGGCAAGGTGGTACGCTCTGACGTCGCCGAGGTTCCCGCCAAGGGGAGGGACACGATGGGCGTCGTGTTCGCGAAGTTCGCGGATGACGACCGGATCATCGCCATCGCGAAGAATTCCGAACGGAATCTCGTGGAGGAGGCCGCAGAGTCCGAAGCGGCCGAGCCCGCGGGAGAGGAGTAAGCGTCAATGAGTAGTGTCGCCGAGAAGTTGGCCCGCAAGTCGAACCGCCGACCCCCGGCGAAGCAGGTGCGCCTGCGGCTCGTCTACATCGACTTCTGGTCGGCGGTGAAGCTGTCGTTCCTCGTGGCCGTATGCTTCGCGGTCATCAGCATCGTGGTGACGTTCCTCGTGCACACCGTGCTGAGCTCCACCGGCATCTTCGAGCAGGTCAACTCGCTCGTGCAGGACGTCGCCGGGTCGAGCGGCGACCTGACGTCGGTGCTCTCGCTCGGCAACGTCATGGGCTTCGCGGTCGTCGCGGCCCTGCTGAACCTCGTCGTGACCACCGCGCTCGGCGCGATCATCGCCGTGCTCTACAACCTCAGCGTCAAGATCACGGGCGGCCTGCTCGTCGGCTTCACCAACAACTGACTCGCGCCTCGGCTCGATTCGGAGATTCCCGCACCGTCGGGTAGTCTTTCCTTCGGCCGAATTCGGGGATATAGCTCAGGCGGTTAGAGCGCTTCGCTGATAACGAAGAGGTCCGAGGTTCAAGTCCTCGTATCCCCACTCCGAACAACTCCAAAGACAAACGGATGCCGCGGCATCCGCCCGGGGGCCTTAGCTCAGTTGGTAGAGCGCCTGCTTTGCAAGCAGGATGTCAGGAGTTCGAATCTCCTAGGCTCCACCGTTTGAGACGTGCTAGAACATCTGACATCGGTCGATGAAGGTACGAGTGCGGCGAATGGCTCAGCGAGTCGGATGGTTGCTGTCTCGTCTTCGCTGATCTCGATGCCGTTGGTGAGTGCTTGGTTGGCGAGGCGCTTGCCCTGCTCGTTCGTGCGGGCGTAGAGGGTTGCGCAGTCGACTAGGAGGCTCAGGGCGATGCTGAGCTGCTTGCGCGATCCCTCGTTGTGGTCATGAACGGTTCCTCAGCGGTGCGCTCGGGCAAGCGCTCCTGCGAATCGGAACTGGAGACCGCCTACCTCGGTAGCATCCGTGCATTCGTGATGAGAGAGGGTGTGATGGAGACGGAAGAGAGCGAGGGGCGTGCGGCGGCAGCGGGTCGGGACCCCGCGTGCCAAGCCACCGACTGCATCCGAGCACTCCTCGCAGGAACCCCGCTCGGCGACCACCTCTGGCTCACCCTCATCGAGCTCATCGGCATCATCGTCGTCGCCTTCACTGCCACCGCGCTGCTGTTCCGCCGACGCACCCGACACTAGGACCAATCTCTTGCCGCGGCTATCGTGCCTGGCGGCTCCTCGCCCACACTGTGCCGCGATGACCGGGTCCGACGGTGAGGAGTTCGTAGTCATCGCCATCCCGATCCTGCCCCACGGCGGCTGGGTGCTTTGGGGCGGATGAGCAGGGCATCATCTGCGAGGAGGTCTCGACATGATCACAGTTCAGCTCACGATGAATCCGGCCGACACGACGATCCAGCCGAGTCCTCCGAGGATCACGAGCCCGAGCACCAGCACGCCCCAGCCGAACACGAACCGACGACGGTGCGGGGCTACCGACATGGCGGTCGCGACCGCGGCGATCCCGACGGCGACGACGAGCACCGTGCTCGATGCCGCGGCCTGTTGCCGCAGTCCCGGGCCGCAATACGGCCCGCCCATCACTGCCGGGCAGATGGTCGGCAGCAGCGACGCGAGCCAGAACAGGACGATACCGGCCCCGACCGCCACGGCGGCCTGGAGCACGATCGATCGGTTCACCTCGTCTCGCATGCACGGATGTTAACCAGACGGATGCCCCGTCAGTGCGTTCCGTGATGAAGCCGTGATCGCCGTGATGAAGCTGTGATGCGCGCGGCGGCCCGTGCGTGCGGCATGGGCTGCCCCGTGCCCGGGTACAGTGACGTGATGGACATCCGCATCGCCGCGTACGGAGTGATCATCCGTGACGAGCAGATCCTCCTGTCGCACTGGAATGAGCACGGTCGATCCGGATGGACGCTGCCAGGGGGCGGCATCGAGGGATCGGAGCATCCGGTGGCCGCGGTCAAGCGGGAGATCCTCGAGGAGACCGGATACGACGCATCCGTCGATCGACTGCTCGGCATCGACACGATGGTGGTGCCCGCGGCGAAGCGGCACTCGGGCACCGTGCCGTTGTACGCGATGCGCGTCGTCTACCGGGCCAGCGTGCTCGGCGGTGAGTTGCGCAACGAGGTCGGCGGCTCGAGCGACGAGGCGCGGTGGTTCCCGCTCGCCGAGGTGCCGCGACTGAAGCGCGTGAGCCTGCTGGACATCGCGCTGCGGCTGAACGCGGAGATGCCGGCCGACGGCGTGCCACCCGCGGCATCCTGAGTCGCGGCCCGTAGCAGGGCCGGCTCGCACGACGGCGGCGACGACAACGCAGCGACCGGTGCGGCCGGTGCGCTCTCGACGCCGCCGTGCGCAGCCGAGGCCCCCGCGGGTCGGATCCCCAGGTCGACGGGGATGAGCCGCGGGGGCTCGGTGATGTCGGTACCCATGACGATCACGCCAGCGGGGTGCCGAGTGCGACCAGCCGGAACTGGTCGTCGTAGGCGCGGGTCGCGAGCTGCGCGGTCTGACGACGCAGGCGTACCGCGTCGTACGTGCGCCGCTCGTCCTGGCGACGGCTCCACGCGAGGAGCGCGAGGCCGGCGCGGCGGGCGAGCCGCTCGTTCAGTTGGCGTGCCTGGGCACGGAGGGCGGTGGCTTGATCCTGTCGGGTCGAGCCGGCGGTGAGAGAACTCGTATTCACGATGATTCCTTCTGGTTGTGGTGCGGGGTGTGGTCCCGATCGACGGACGCCGCTCGGGGTGAGTGCGATTCGTGGTGGTGCGGGAGGCGAGCCCTCGGACGAATCGGCGGGAGGGCGCGCGAGGTACGCGTTCAGGCGCGCAAGAGCGCGCCGACGGAGCGGGAGCCGGATCGTGTGCCGGCGAGCCTGCGTCCGGCGCGGCATCCGATTTGCGCCCGATCAGGATCGAGGTCCACGGATGCGGCGGCGAATGCCGCCGGGTCACGCCCGAGCGGGCTACGCCCTAGTAGGCGCTGAGACGATCAGGCGCAGTGGCGCGCCGACGTCGAGGCGGTTAGCAGGCCGGGGACGCGAGGAGGACTCCCGTGTGCGGCTCAGAAAAAATGTGCTTCATCATGGGTATCAACTCCTCTCCGGATCTGGTTGCCAGGGCCGAGACTCGACACTAGCGGGACATTCGGGCCGAACGCAAGGCGATTTCCCAGATTCCTCGGAAGATCAGTGCAGGCACTGACACAACCGGCTCGGATCATACGGACGACATCGTCGACGAGCATGACGAAGGCCCCGCCTGAACGCGAGGACAGGCGGGGCCTTCGTGGAAGCGCTGGACTCAGACAGGTGGCGTGGTCGTGCCCGGGCCGGGCTCGTCGTCGGCGACCCACAACTCGTCGTCGGCGCGGAACGTCTGCCAGACCGCGTACGCGACGCCGGCGGCGGCGATGATGCCGAGGCCGATCGCGAGATAGGTGCCGAAGCCGGCGCCCTTCTTCTCCTGCACGACGGCGGCGGAGCGGGGCGAGACGCGCTCGACGGCACGGCGCACACGTGCGTCGTTGGCGATGTCGCCGATGGCGAGCACCGACCCGAGGGCGTTGCCCAGGGTGCGCTCGGCGCCGTCGCCGGCACTACGCGCGAGGCTCTTCGCTTGCTCGACGCTCGGGCGGACGTAGCTGTGGTAGCCCGTGCGAACGCGCGGAACGACCTCTTCACGGGTGAAGTGGCCGAGCTGGCGGCTCGCCTCCCGTGCCACCGCGTTCGCCTCCTCGAGCACCTGCTGCTGATTCCCCCAGAGTTCTTCCGCACTGCTGCGCAGCCGCTTGAGTTCCTTCCGGCGCTTGCGTGACAGGCTCATCTCGACCTCCATCGTTGTGCAGCGAACCCCTCCATCTTGCCACCGAAACGGCTGGAAGCGGGGGAGGAGTCGGAATCCTTCATGCCGGTTGACGAATCCGCGCGTGACAGAATAAGGATCATGCCGATTCACACCGCAGTCGCGACGCTCAACACCAACCACGGCCCGATCAAGGTGGACCTCTACGGGCACCACGCCCCCAAGACCGTCAACAACTTCGTCGGCCTCGCGACCGGCGAGATCGAGTGGACCCACCCCGCGACCGGCGAGAAGTCCAACGCGCCCCTCTACGACGGCGTCGTCTTCCACCGCATCATCCCCGGATTCATGATCCAGGGCGGCGACCCCCTCGGCCAGGGCGTCGGCGGCCCCGGCTACCAGTTCGACGACGAGATCAACCCCGAGCTCGACTTCACCGAGCCCTACGTGCTCGCCATGGCCAACGCCGGCATCCAGGGCGGCCGCGGCACCAACGGCTCGCAGTTCTTCATCACCGTCGGCCCCACCACGTGGCTGCAGGGCAAGCACACCATCTTCGGCAAGGTGACGGATGCCGCGAGCCAGACCGTCGTCGACAAGCTCGCCTCGATCCCCACCGATGGTCGCGACCGCCCGCTCGAGGACGTCGTGATCGAGACCATCACCATCGAGCAGGTCTGACACCGCGGTGACTGACGCGGGCGTCGATCGCACGAGCTTCTGCTACCGGCATCCTGATCGGCAGAGCTACATCCTGTGCCAGCGGTGCGGGCGCACGATCTGCCCCGAGTGCCAGACGCAGGCGCCGGTCGGCGTGATCTGTCCCGAGTGCATGCGCGAGCAGCGCGCGTCGGCGCCGCGCACCAAGCCGGCTGTGCTCACGCGCGTGCGTTCGGCGGCGGGCCGCGGCGCCCCGGTGGTGACGTATACCCTCATCGGCATCACTCTCGCGGTCTACGTGCTCCAGCTCATCCCCGGGCTTGCGATCACCGACCGCCTGCTCTACGCGGGCGTCTACTCGATTCCGGGCAACTTCGAGCCGTGGCGCATGCTCACGTCGGTGTTCGTGCACTCCACCGGACTGATCTTCCACGTGCTGCTGAACATGTACACGCTGTGGATCTTCGGGCAGCTGCTGGAGGGGCTGCTCGGTCGATGGCGGTTCCTCAGCCTGTACCTGATCTCGGGCCTCGCAGGCTCGGTGGGCGTGCTGTGGCTGGGTGATCCGCGCACGGGCGTCGTCGGGGCATCCGGAGCAATCTTCGGCCTCATGGGCGCGTTCCTCGTCATCCAGCGACGCCTCGGCGGGCAGACGACGCAGCTGTTCGTGCTGCTCGGCATCAACCTGGTGATCGGCTTCGTGCCAGGCTTCAACGTGGCATGGCAGGCGCACCTCGGCGGCCTCATCGGGGGCGCCCTCGTCGGGCTCATCTTCGTCGAGACACGCAAACGATCGCAGCAGGCGCTGCAGGTGTGGCTCCTCATCGCGCTGACCGTGGTGCTGCTCGCGCTCAGCCTGCGCTACTTCGCATTCCCCATCGTCTGAGTTATCCACAACTCGTCCACAACTGGGGAGAGTTACAGGTCTGTAATTGACGCCATTTCAGGGGACACGCGGGTATGCGACCTGTGCACAACCTGTGGAGAACGAAGTGAAGCGGGCGGATGCCGCAGCATCCGCCCGCCGTCGAGGTGGAGTCCTCAGCGCCAGCGTGTCGTCATGAGGAAGCCGACGAAGGCGATGCCGAAGCCGATGAGGATGTTCCACGAGCCGAGGTCGGGGACGGGCAGCCGGCCCTGGCTCACGTAGAAGACGATGATCCAGACGAGTCCGACCAGCATGAAGCCGAACATGACGGGCTTGAACCAGACCGGGTTCGGCGCCTCTTCGCCGCTCGCCTGCTCCGCGCGCGCGGGCTTCGATGATTTCGTACGTGCCATGCGGGCGATTCTATCCGAGTGGGATGAGTACTCCCAGCCGGGGGTTGTCGGGGCCGCATAGAATCGCTCCTATGTCCGACGAGCAGCCGTCCGACGAGCAGCCCGATCGCCGTCGCGCACCCGGCGCGGTAGCCCACGGCGGGCGGCGGGCGCGGGTGAGCGTCGTCGGAGTGCTCGGAGAGATCCTGCTCACCGCCGGAGCGCTGATCCTGCTCTTCCTCGGCTGGCAGCTGTGGTGGAACGACGCCATCATGGCCGGGCAGCAGTCGAGCGCGGCATCCGACCTCAGCGCGCAGTGGCTCGAAGAGGGCCGGGCCGCTCGCGGCGACACCGCGCCGCCCGAACCGCAGGACTACGGCGACCCGGTCGTCGGTGCCGCGGACCACGCCGACGGCGACGCCTTTGCGGTCATGTACGTGCCGCGCTTCGGCGACGACTCGCAGCGGCGCATCGCCGAGGGCATCAGCCTCGACGTGCTGAACAGCACGTACCTCGGCGTCGGCCACTACCCCGATACCCAGATGCCGGGCGGGGTGGGCAACTTCGCGATCGCAGCGCACCGCAGCGCATACGGCGGCGGCATGCACGAGATCGACCAGCTGCAGCTCGGCGACGCGATCTACATCCAGACCGAGGACGCCTGGTACACCTATCGTTTCCGCGACCTCGAGTACGTGACGCCGGAGGCGGTCGACGTGCTCGCGCCCGTGCCGCACCACCCCGGGCTTGCGCCGACCGACCGTCTGATCACGCTCACGAGCTGCAACCCGCTGTACTCGACGGCCGAGCGCATCATCGCCTACGGCGTGCTCGAGTCCTGGCAACCGAGCACTGCGGGCCCGCCTGCCGAGATCGCCGACGTCGTCGCAACCTGGGAGTCCTGACATGTACGCTGCACTGTGGCGAGTGCTCCCCGGCCCGATCTGGCTGCGGATCATCCTGCTCCTGCTGCTCGTCGCGGCAGTCGTCCTCGCTCTCTTCACCTGGGTCTTCCCCTGGGTGGACGGCATCGTCAATCCGATCGAAGTCACGGTGGAAACATGACCCGCGTTCTCGTCATCGACAACTACGACAGCTTCGTCTACACGCTGAACGGCTACCTCCAGGAGCTCGGCGCCGAGACCGAGGTCGTGCGCAACGACGCGATCGAGGCGGCCGACGTGCCCGCGCGCATCGCCCAGTACGACGCCGTGCTCATCTCGCCCGGACCGGGCAAGCCCGCGGATGCCGGAGTGTCGATCCCCGTGGTCCAGGCCGCCCTCACGGCGGGGCAGCCGCTGCTCGGCGTGTGCCTCGGCCACCAGGCGATCGCAGAGGCGTTCGGCGCCACGGTCACGAACACCGAGGAGCTCATGCACGGCAAGACGTCGCGCATCACGCACGACGACAGCGACTTCTACGACGGGGTGCCGCAGCCGTTCACGGCGACTCGCTATCACTCGCTCGCGGTGGTCGACGGCACGGTGCCGCCCGAACTCGTCGTCACGAGCCGCACGCAGGGCGGCGTGATCATGGGCCTCCGCCACGAGTCGGCGCCGATCTACGGCGTGCAGTTCCACCCCGAATCGGTGCTCACCGAGGGCGGCTACCGGATGCTCGGCAACTGGCTCGCCGTCGCGGGGCTGCCCGAGGCCCGCGAGCGTGCCGTGCACCTGAATCCCCTGGTGCGCACGAACTGAGGCGCGCCGCGCGAGGCGCTCGCGCCGAGCGTGGGCGTCAGCCCGCGCAGTAGGTGAGCTCGACCTCGGAGCGCTGCGGCACATCGCCCGGCGCAAGCGACTGCCGGGTCACCGGCGAGCCCGGCTGCGACTTGCATGACGGGTCGGGCTTCGGCACCGGGGTCAACTGCAGGTTCTCGGCCGAGAGGTACGACGACGCAGCGGACAGCGTCTGCCCTGTGAGGTCGGTGAGCGTCACGAGTCCGCTCGAGATGCGGAAGTCGACCGGCGATCCGGCCTCGGCGGACGTGCCGGCCTCGGGCGTCGTGCCGAGCACCGTGTCCGCAGCCACGGACGGCGAGTTCTCACGGGTCTCGGTGCCGGGGGTCAGGCCGGCGGCCTGGACGTCGGCCTTCGCCTGGTCGAGGGTCTTGTTGCGCACGTCGGGCACGGTCACGGGCTCTCGCCCGGTCGAGACGTACACGGTGATCGGCGTGTCGGTGTCGACGATCTCCTCCGCGGGAGGATCGGTGCGGATGACCTGGCCGGCCGGCACCGTCTCGCTCGACTCGTCGATGCGCGTGGCCGGCAGGCCCAGCTCCTGGAGTTGCTGCACCGCCTCCTCGTAGGTGACGCCGGCGAGGGCCGGGATCTCCCTGGCGTTCGACGGCAGGTCGTCGGTGGGTTGCAGGTTGAACGCCCAGTACATGACCGCGATCACGATGACCACCACGGCGATGATGCCCGACCAGATCCAGATCGCCGGCGGACGACGCTGCGTGCGCGTCATCGTCTCGTCCTCGGCGAGCTGTCGCAGGGCGAGCTCCGAGCTGGACAGCGAGCTCGTGGGCGCGCCGAAGAGCATGGTCGCCTCATCGGGCTGGCGATGCACCGGCACGCGACCGGATGCCGCGGTGTCGACATCGGCCCGGAACTCGGCCGCCGTCTGATAGCGCTCCTCGCGGCTCTTCGTGAGCGCGTGCAGCACGACGGCGTCGAGCGCAGGAGACACCTTCGGGTTGATGACGCTCGGCTTGACGGGCCGCTCGCTCACGTGCTGGTACGCGACTGCCACGGGGGTGTCGCCGCGGAACGGCGGCCGCCCCGTGAGCATCTCGAAGAGCACCACGCCGGTGGAGTACAGGTCGGTGCGGGCGTCGACCGTCTCGCCCTTGGCCTGCTCGGGGGAGAAGTACGAGGCGGTGCCGAGGATCGCCGTGGTCTGCGCCACTGTCGTCGACGAATCGGAGACCGCACGGGCGATGCCGAAGTCCATCACCTTCACCTGGCCGGTGGTGGTGATCATGATGTTGCCCGGCTTGATGTCGCGGTGCACGACGCCGGCGCGATGCGAGTACTCGAGCGCGGTGAGCACCCCGTCGATGACGCGCACGGCCGCGACGGGGTCGAGCGGGCCGTCGTGGATGATGTCCTTCAGGAGCCGGCCCTCGACGTACTCCATGACGATGAAGGGCAGCTGCACCTCGTGGCCGGCCGAGTCGATCACCGTCTCCTCGCCGGCATCGAACACCCGCACGATCGTGGGGTGCGCCATGCGCGCGGCGGACTGCGCCTCCTGCCGGAAGCGCATGCGGAACGCGGGGTCGGTGGCGAGTTGCGGCTTCAGGAGCTTGATCGCCACCTGGCGGCCGAGTCGCGTGTCGGATCCCACGTGCACGTCGGACATGCCGCCGCGACCGATGAGCGCACCCACGCGGTAGCGTCCCGCGAGCACGCGTCCTTCATCGCTCACCCTGCAGCTCCGTCCTCGTGTCCTGTCTTCTCGTCAGTCTCGCCTCGGCGTCACGGCTGTTCGATGTCCACCGTGAATGCCGGGGAGAACGGCGAGTCGAGCTGGCCGCAGAAGTAGCGGAACGTCACGTCGAACGAGCCGTTCGGGGTGTTGTTGACGTTGATCTGTGCGCTCGTGGTGCCAGGGCCGAAGACGGGGTTGTTCGGCACCGTCGCGTCGCCGGTCACGGCGACCTCGTAGCCGCTCAGCGTCTGGCCGGCCGGACAACTCTGCGCGGTCCAGTTCACGGTGATCTGGCCCACGTCGGCCTGGACGGGGTTGGTGTCCGTCGTCGGTGCGTCGGTCGGCGCGCTCGGTGCGACAGGGTCGGTGAGGTAGGTGAGCGTGATCGTGGTGCCGGGCTGCACGGGGCCGCTCGGGTTGACCTCGGACACGGTGTTGGCCTGGCCCGGCTCGGTCGCCGCGGCCCCGGCCTCGCGCACGACCGGCAGGCCGAGCGCCTCGATGGCCGCCGCCGCGTCATCGACGTTCATGCCGATGTACGAGTCGCGGTCGACCTGGATCGTTTGGGGCGCCTCAGTCGTGGGGGGCGCGCTCTGCGTCGTCGGCGGTGCGCTGGTGGATGTCGGGCGACTGGTCGTCGTCGTCGGCGTGGTACCGCCGCCCGCGTTGTTCAGCGCGAGCGCGATGATGGTGCCGATCAGCACGATCGCGAGGATCGCGATGAGGACGATGAGCGGCCAGGTCCACGGGCTGCGCTTCTTCTCGGCGGGCTCCTCCTCCTCGCCCTCGATCGGGCCGGCGCCACCCGCACTGGCGGACGGCAGCACCGTCGTGGCGGCCGTGGCCCCCTGCTGCGAGAGGAGCATGGTCGCCGCCATCGCACCGGCGGCGCCGAGCACGGCGGGCACCGCAGCGGCGGCTCCCTGCACGTCTCCGCGTCGGAGGGCTGTGGCCGCGCGCGCGAGGTGCGCCGCCGACTGCGGTCGGTCGGCGGGGTTCTTCGCGATGCACGCGTACACGAGGTTGCGCACCGGCTCGGACACCGTGACCGGCAGGTCGGGCGGCGTCTCGTTGATCTGCGCCATCGCGATGGCCACCTGCGACTCGCCCGTGAACGGACGGCGGCCCGCGAGCGCCTCGTAGGCCACGATGCCGAGCGAGTAGATGTCGGTGGTGGGCGACGCGGGGTGACCCGACGCCTGCTCGGGCGAGAGGTACTGCACCGTGCCCATGACCTGGCCCGTGGCGGTGAGCGGCACCTGGTCGGCGATGCGCGCGATGCCGAAGTCGGTGATCTTCACGCGCCCGTCGGGCGTGATGAGCAGGTTGCCGGGCTTGATGTCGCGGTGCACGAGCCCGGCCGCGTGCGCGGCCTGGAGCGCCGCCGCGGTCTGCGCGACGATGTCGAGCACCTTGTCGGTGGAGAGCACGTGCTCACGCTCGAGGATGGTCGAGAGCGCCTCGCCGGGCACCAGCTCCATGACGAGGTAGGCGCTGCCCTCCTCCTCGCCGTAGTCGAAGACGTTCGCGATGCCCTCGTGGTTCACGAGCGCGGCGTGCCGGGCCTCGGCGCGGAAGCGCTCGAGGAATCCGGGGTCGCCGAGGTACTCGTCCTTCAGGATCTTGATCGCGACCTGGCGGCCGATGACGAGGTCGGTGGCCTGCCACACCTCGCCCATCCCGCCGATCGCGATCCGGGACTGCAGTTCGTAGCGCCCTCCGAAGGTGAGCCCTGCGCTCGGTCTCATGTATTCAGCACCGCCTCTAGTACCTGCTTTGCGATGGGTGCGGCGATGAGATTGCCGTACCCCTCCTGACCAAGTCCCCCGCCATCCTCCACGAGTACCGTGATCGCATACTGAGGGTTGTCGGCGGGGGCAAAACCTGTGAACCACAAGGTGTAAGGGTCATCCTCGCCGTTCTCTGCTGTGCCTGTCTTACCGGCCACGCTGACGCCGTCTATTCTTGCATTACTCGCAGCACCGTTCTCGACGCCGTTCACCATCATCTGCACCATCGTGTTCGCCGTCTCCTCGCTGATCGCGCGGCCGAATTCAGCCGGTTCGAACTCCTGTAGCGGACTGAAGTCGGGTGCGGTGATCGCGTCCACGAGGTTGGGGTTCATGACGATGCCGCCGTTCGCGATCGCGGCCGACACCATGGCCATCTGCATCGGCGTCGCGCGCACGTCGCCCTGGCCGAACGCGGTCAGCCCGGTCTGCGCCTCGTCGAGCACGCGCGGGTAGGTGCTCGGCTCGGTGACGGTCGGGATCTCGAACTCGGTGTTGAACCCGAACTTCTCGGCCTGCTCGCGGATCGCGGCGTCGCCGAGCTCCATGCCGAGCTCGGCCATCGGGATGTTGCATGAGAGGCGCAGCGCGTCGGCGAGGGTGACCTCCGCACCGCCGCCGCAGGTGCCGCCGCCGGAGTTGCGCACGACGGCGTCCGTGCCGGGCAGGGTGAGCGACGCCGGGTTCGGGAAGGTGGACTGGGGGGTGTACTGGCCCGATTCGAGCGCGGCCGCCGTGACGACGAGCTTGAAGGTCGAACCGGGCGGGTTCATGTCCCCCCCGGTGGCTCGGTTGAACAGCGGGTCGCTCGGGTCCGCAAGCAGCCCCTCGTAGGTGGCCTGCACCTCGGCGCCGTTGTGCACGGCGAGCGCGTTCGGGTCGTACGTCGGCTTCGTGACCATCGCGAGGATGCGCCCGGTCGAGGGCTCCGTCACGATCACGGCGCCGGTGTAGTCGCCGAGGGCGTCCCAGGCGGCCTGCTGTGCGACCGGGTCGATGGCCACCTCGACGGATGCCCCCATCGGGTCCTGCCCGGAGATCAGTCGGTTGAGCTGGTCGAAGAACTGGCTCGAGCTCTGCCCGCTGAGGTAGGAGTTGACCGACTGCTCGAGCCCGGTCGCCTCGCCGTTGACCGGGATGTACCCCGTGACGGGTGCGTAGAGCGGCCCGTTCGAATAGACGCGCTGGAACTTGTAGTCATCGTCGGACGGCTGCGAGGACGCGATCGGGTCGCCGCCGACGAGGATCGGCCCACGCTCGACCGAGTAGCTCTCGTAGAGCGTGCGCGAGTTGCGTGGATCGGAGGCGAGGGCGTCGGCCTGCACGTACTGGATGACCGTCGCCGACACGAACAGCGCCAGGAACATGAGAAGCGCGACGATCGTCACGCGCTTGAGCTCACGGTTCATCCGTCGATCACCAGCCTCGGATGATTGCGCACCGTATCGGAGAGCCGCAACAGCAACGCGACGATGACCCAGTTCGCCACGAGCGACGAGCCGCCGGCCGCGAGGAACGGCGTGGTGAGGCCGGTGAGCGGGATGACCCGGGTGACGCCGCCGACCACGATGAACACCTGCAGCGCGATCACGAACGCGAGCCCGACGCCGAGGAGCTTGCCGAAGTCGTCCTGCCCGGCGAACCCGATGCGGAACCCGCGGGCGACGAACAGCACGTACAGGGCGAGGATCGCGAAGATGCCCGCGAGGCCGAGCTCCTCGCCGAGGCTCGCGATGATGTAGTCGCTCTGCGGCACCGGCGTGATGTCGGGCCGGCCCTGGCCCCAGCCCGTGCCGATGAGCCCGCCGTTCGCCAGACCGAAGAGTCCCTGCACGAGCTGGTAGCTGCCGCCGAACTCCTGGTCGAAGCGCTCGGGGCTGAACGGGTCGAGCCAGTTCGCGAAGCGGTTGCCGACGTAGTCGAGGGTCTGGCTCGCGATGAGCGCGCCGCCGACGAAGAGGCTGACCCCGAGCACCACCCACGAGAGCCGGCTCGTGGCGACGTAGAGCATCACGAGGAAGAGGCCGAAGTAGAGCAGGGCGGTGCCGAGGTCGCGCTGGAACACGATGACCGCCATCGACAGCGCCCACACGACGAGCAGCGGACCGAGGTCGCGGGCGCGCGGGAACCGCATGCCGAGGAACGTCCTGCCGACCATGGACAGCGAGTCGCGGTTGCGTACGAGGTAGCCGGCGAAGAAGACCGCCAGCGCGATCTTCGCGATCTCACCTGGCTGGAACGTGGCGATGTCGCCGATCCCGATCCACACGCGCGCACCGCTGACCTCGCGACCGATGCCGGGCACCAGCGGCAGGAGGAGCAGGACGATCGCGATCAGACCCGAGAGGTAGGTGTAGCGGAACAGCACGCGGTGGTTGCGGATCAGGAGGATCGTGGCGATGGCGGCGACGATCGCGATCGCGCTCCACACGATCTGCCGCACCGAGGCGCTCTCCCACCCGCTCTCGCCGTCGGCGATGTCGATGCGGTAGATCATCGCGATGCCGAGTCCGTTGAGCACCGTCGCGATGGGCAGCAGGAACGGGTCGGCATCGCGCGCGACGAAGCGCATGGCGATGTGCAGACCGAACACGAGTGCCGAGAGGCCGGCGCCGAGCAGCACGAGCTGCGTGTCGATGCGCCCCATCGCACCGAGCTGCACGAGCAGGATGGCGGCGGCGTTGATGATGCAGGCCACGATGAGGAGCCACAGCTCCATGTTGCGCAGCTTCTGCGGGAGGCGGATGCGGCGCACCGTCGCGGTGGGCGGCCCGCTGGAACGGGGCGCCTCGGAGGTGCGTCCGGTGCGGTCAGTCAACGGAGTCCTCCAGTCGCTGCACGATGCGGAACGCCTCGGAGAACGAGCCCGCGCTGATGGTCTGCTCCACTCGCTGCTGGTCGTAGGTGCGCAGGTCGGCCACGTCGATGGCGGTCTCGGTGTGCAGCTCGTGCAGCGAGATCGGGCCGAGGTCCTGCTGGATGCCCTGGAAGATCGCCACGCGGCCGTTGGACTCGCCCACGTAGTAGCGGGTCTGCGTCCACTGGTAGCCGAGCACGAAGGTGGCGACGATCGCCCCGATGAGCAGCACGATCCAGAAGCCCCACACCCAGCGGCGACGGCGACGGCGGCGCGCGTCCTCCTCGATGAGCTCGTCGAAGTAGTCGGCCGAGTCGGGCTCGAAGTGCGTCTCCTGCACCGGGTGCGGGCGGAACGGCGCGAGACGGATGCCGCGGGCGCGCGCCGGCTCCGCCGCCGCGCCGAACGCGAGCGGCGCTGCCGCCGAGCCGACGACCAACGGCGGCGTGGCGGGCGCCGGAGGCTCGCCGATGTCGACGATCACGACGGTGACGTTGTCGGGCGCCCCGCCGTCGAGCGACGCCTTGACGAGCCGGTCGGCCACCTGCTTGGCACCCGCGTCGGACGAGAGCACATCGTGCAGCTCGCCGAACGCCACGACGCCGGAGAGGCCGTCGGAGCAGAGCATCCAGCGATCGCCGGCGCGGGTGTCGAGCACCATCGAGTCGATCTCGGGGGAGCTCTCGACGTCGCCGAGCACGCGCATGAGCACCGAGCGCCGCGGGTGCACCATCGCCTCCTCGGCGGTGATGCGCCCGGCGTCGACGAGGCGTTGCACGAACGTGTGGTCGGTGGAGATCTGGCTGAGCTCACCCGACCGCAGCAGGTAGATGCGCGAGTCGCCGATGTGCGAGATCACGACCCGGTCGCCGTCGATCAGGAGGGCGCTCACGGTGGTGCCCATGCCCGTGAGCTCGGAGTGCTCGGCGACGGTCTCGGCGAGCTGGCGGTTCGCGGCGATCAGGGCGCCCTCGAGGGCGGCCGCGGCATCCGGCGCGGACAGGTAGTCGCCGTCGGCGTCGGCGATGCGGCGGGTCGCGATGGCGCTCGCCACGTCGCCGCCGGCGTGCCCGCCCATGCCGTCGGCGACGAGGAACAGGTTGCGCCCGGCGTAGCCGGAGTCCTGGTTGTTCGAGCGGACCCGCCCGACGTGCGAGACCGCAGCGCTCGCCTTGACCGTGGCCATGGGCTACCGCCGCAGCTCGAACGTCGTCGCTCCGACCTTGACGGTGGCTCCGAGCGGAATGGGGGTCGGCACGGTCACTCGGGAGCCGTTGAGGAAGGTGCCGTTCGTGGAGTCGAGGTCCTGGATCATCCACCGGCCGTTCCACAGCATGAGCCGGGCGTGGTGGGTGGAGGTGTAGTCGTCGCGGATGATGATCGCCGAGTCGCTCGAGCGGCCGATGGTGATCTCGTCGCGGCCGAGCGGGAACTCGGCGCCCGCCTTCTGGCCGCTCGTGATGACGAGGCGCGTGGCGTTCTCGGTCGACGCGGTCTCGCCGCCGGGTCCCGACGCGGGTGCCGCCGGGTGGGCGGCTGTCGGCGACGCGGACGCCACCGGCGAGGACGGGAACGGGGATGCCGCGACGGGCACGCCGCCCGCGGGCGTGTCGGGCTGCAGTTTGCGCACCCGCTGCCCGAACAGGTCGCTGCGGAGCGAGTACACGATCGCGAAGATGAAGACCCAGAGCAGCAGGAGGAATCCGAGCTGGAGGACCAGGAGGGTGAGTTCGCTCATTCTCCGGGCCCCCAGAACCCGCCCATGTCGTGGCGCTGGGTGGCAGGGTCGGCGCCGCGGCCGGGGGGCGCGGAGGCCTGTGCCAGCACGCGGAAGACGATGCGGGAACGCCCGATGGTGATGACCGAGTCGGGTTCGAGCACGGCGTCCCTGATGGGGGCGCCGTTCAGCTGGGTGCCGTTCGTGGAGCCCAGGTCGCGCACGCGGGCCCGCGTGCCGTCCCACTGCACCTCGGCGTGACGTCGCGACGCGCCGGAGTCGTCGATCGTGAGATCGGCCTCGCTGCCGCGGCCGATGACCGTGCGGCCCTTGAGGATCGGGTGGCGCTTGCCGGCGACGTCGAGCACCGGCGTCCAGGCGACCTCGCCCTTGACGTTGCGCGAGTCCACCTGCACCATGCCCTCCGAGAGGCCGGGGTCGGCCTGCAGCGCGATCGAGATGCCGCCCGCGAACTGGAAACGCTGGCTCGCGGCGTGCTTCTGCACGAGGTCGGTGAGCTCGTCGATGAGGGCCGGGCCGAGGCCCGCCATGCGGTCGTGGTCGGTCGGCGACATCCGCACCGTGAACGTGTTCGGCACGAGCACGCGGTCGCGTGAGACGACCGCCGCCTTCGTGTCGATCTCCCGCTTCAGCGCTGCGGTGATCTCGACGGGCTGCAGCCCCGAGCGGAAGGTCTTCGCGAAGGCGCCGTTGACGGCGCGCTCGAGACCCTTCTCGAAGTTGTCCAGTAGGCCCACAGGTCTCCCGATCCCGTTCCGTGATTGTGTGACATGGTAGCCCGAGCGGCTGAGAACGCTTGCGTTCAGTCGACCGGAATCGCGGTTTCCTCACCGTCGACGTCAAGGGACAGGGTGGGGATCGACGCGGTGAGCAGCGTGCCGTCGGCGCGGCGGGATCCCGTGACGTCGCGCATGGTGGGCGAGCCGTAGAGCCGCGGGCCCTGCCCATCGAGCGGCACCGTGACGGGCGCGTCGGCGGCGACCACCACCTCGGCGCCGCGCACGCGCACGCGCGCCTCGTCGCCGGCCTCCACCGCGAACGAGATGGACTCCGGCTGGAGCGTCACCCGCAGCCTCGTGCCCCGCAGCGTGATGCGGAAGACGAGCTCGCGCCATTCGTCGGGAAGGCGCGGGTCGAACGTGAAGGTGCCGTTGTGGTCCCGGAATCCGCCGAAGCCCGCCACGAGTGCGCTCCACACGCCCCCGGTCGAGGCGACGTGCACCCCGTCGGCCGCGTTGTGGTGCAGGTCTGCGAGGTCCACGAACAGGGCCGAGCGGAAGTACCGCATGGCGAGCTCGTGGTAGCCGACCTCGGCGGCGATGATCGACTGCACGACCGCCGAGAGCGTGGAGTCGCCCGTGGTCAGCGGGTCGTAGTACTCGAAGTTCGCCCGCTTCATCTCGGTGCTGAACCGGTCTCCCTGCAGGTAGAGGGCGAGCACGACGTCGGCCTGCTTCAGGACCTGGAAGCGGTAGATCACGAGCGGGTGGTAGTGCAGCAGGAGCGGCCGGCGATCCTCCGGCGTGTTCTCGAGGTCCCACAGCTCCTTCTGCAGGAACGCGGAGTCCTGCGGATGGATGCCGAGCTGCTCGTCGAACGGGATGTGCATGTGCGCGGCGGCGCGCCGCCAGCTCGCCACCTCGGCGGGCGTGACCTCGAGCCGCTCCACGAGCTTGTGGTACGCGATGGGGTCGTGCACCTGCAGGTTGTCGACGGCGGATGCCGCTGACGCGAGGTTGAACCGGGCCATCACGTTCGTGTACAGGTTGTCGTTCACGACCGTCGTGTACTCGTCGGGCCCGGTGACACCGTGGATGTGGAACACGTCGTCCGCGTTGGAGCGCCAGAAGCCCAGGTCCTCCCACATGCGGGCGGTCTCGACGAGGACGTCGATCGCGCCGCGCGCGAGGAAGTCCTCGTCGCCCGTGGCGGCGACGTACTGGCAGAGCGCGTAGGAGATGTCGGCGTCGATGTGGTACTGCGCGGTGCCGGCCGCGTAGTAGGCGGACGATTCCTGTCCGTTGATCGTGCGCCACGGGAACAGGGCCCCGTGCTGGTTGAGCTCGAGCGCCCTCGCGCGGGCGGCGTCGAGCATCCGCTGCCTGAATCGCAACGCGTTGCGTGCGACGATCGGGGCGGTGTAGCTGAGGAACGGGAGGACGTACACCTCGCTGTCCCAGAAGTAGTGGCCGCCGTAGCCGGAGCCCGAGACACCCTTCGCGGCGACCCCGTCGCCGTCGGTGCGCGCCGTGGCCTGCGCGAGCTGGAACAGGTTCCACCGGATCGCCTGCTGCACGGCCGGATGACCCTCCACCGAGACGTCGGAGCGTTCCCAGAAGTCGTCGAGCCACGAGCGCTGCTGGTCGAAGATCTCGGCGACGCCGAGCTCCCTCGCGCGATCGAGTGTGCGGTCGCTGCGGTCGACGAGCTCGCGGGCCGGCACCGTGCGGGCCGTGTGGTAACTGATCAGCTTCGTGATGCGGATCGGCTTGCCCTGCTTCGCGTGCACCCGGTAGATGTGCTTCGCCAGGTCGTCGCCGATGGAGCCCGACTCGGTGAACTGGTTCTCGGTGGCGATCGAGTGCTCCGCACCGATGGCGATCGTCATGCCCGAGTTGGTGGTCTGGTAGCCGAGCATGTACCGCGAGCCCTCGGCACGCTTCACCCGCGGCTGCATCACCCGTTCGGTGAACTGCTCGGCCTTGCGCGGGTCGAACGCGGCCGGCGTCTCGGTGACACCCGACCGGTACTCGTCGCGTCCGTCCTGGCGGTTGAGGATCTGGCTCGAGATGGTGACCGCGGCATCCGCGTCGAGCAGCTCCACCTCGTAGTCGAGCACGGCGAGGTGACGGTCGGTGAACGACACCATGCGTCGGCTCGTGATGAGCACGCGCTTGCCCGACGGGGTGCGCCACTCGATGGAGCGGCTGAGCGCGCCGAGCCGGAAGTCCAGGCGCCGCTCATAGGCGAGGAGCTCGGCCACGGTGAGCACCAGCGGCTCGTCGTCGACGTAGAGGCGGATGACCTTCGCGTCGGGCGCGTTCACGATCGTCTGCCCGACACGGGCGAACCCGAACGCCTCCTCGGCGTGCCGGATCGGCCACGTCTCGTGGAACCCGTTCAGGAACGTGCCGTGGTAGTGGCCGTCGCGGCCCTCCTCGACGTTGCCGCGGAGGCCGAGGTATCCGTTGCCCACGGCGAACAGCGTCTCGGTGCGCCCCATGTCGGCCAGGCCGAAGTCCGTCTCGACGAGCGCCCACTCGTCGATGGGGAACCGGCTGCGGTTGAGCGGGTCGTGGTCGGCGAACCTCATGAAGGGTCCTCTCGGGTGATGCTGGGGCTGGGGGAATCGGCGCCGGATGCCGCGGCTGCACGCTCGACGGCGGGGATCAGCTCGTCGAGCTCGTCGACGATCACGTCGGCGCCGAGCTCCTCGAGGGCCTCGCGGCCGACGCCGCGGTCGACGCCGATGACGATACCGAACTCTCCGGCCGCGCCGGCCTTCACGCCCGACTCGGCGTCCTCGACGACCGCGCAGGCCTCGGTGGGCAGGCCGATGAGCTCGGCCGCGCGTTCGAACGTGTGGGGCTCGGGCTTGCCGGGCAGGCCCTCGCGTGCGGCGACGGCCCCGTCGACCACGACCTCGAACCGGTCGGCGAGGCCCGCAGCCTCGAGCACCGACGGCGCGTTCTTCGAGCTCGACACCACCGCGACCTTCGCGCCAGTGCGCGTCACGGCGTCGAGGAAGGCGACGCTCGCCGGGTAGGCGTCGACGCCCTCCTCGGCCAAGGTGGCGTTGAAGGCGTCGTTCTTGCGGTTGCCGAGTCCGTGCACCGTGTCGAGGGTCGCGGCATCCGTCACCTCGCCCTCCGGCACCCGGATGCCGCGGCTCTCGAGCAGCGAGCGGACCCCGTCGTAGCGCGGCTTGCCGTCGATGTAGGCGAAGTAGTCGTCGTCGGTGTAGGGCCTGGCGCCGTGCGCCTCGAGGAACGGCGTGAACAGGCGCGACCAGGCGTGCATGTGCACCACGGCGGTGGGCGTGAGCACCCCGTCGAGGTCGAACAGCCAGCCGCGGATGCCGCTGAGATCGGCGTCGAGAGGATGGACGGGGGTTCGGTTCGAAGGAGGAGGAGTGGGGGAGGTGTCAGGCGAGGTCACGGCCGTCCTTTCAGCGCGTCGGTCGGGGGCACCGGAACCCGCTGATCGATGCTATTCCCGGGCGGCGGGGGAGCGCGAGGTCGAACCCGGACTCGAAGCAATCACGAAGGGTGGATTCGGTCGTCGGCTCGAATGGTGCTGGGGGCCGTGAGATGTTAGTCTCTCGTGGTTGGACGCACTCCGGTGCTCCACGCGTGCGCGAGTGGCGGAATTGGCAGACGCGCTGGCTTCAGGTGCCAGTACTCGCAAGGGTGTGGGGGTTCAAGTCCCCCCTCGCGCACCATTCGTCGGTTCCCTGATACCGTCTCCGGATGATTCGACCGGATGTTCACCAGGCGCCCGTGCCCGGCAGTGCCGCGGATGTCGTTCGCGCGTGGGACGCCCGAGCCGACCGCTACCTCGAGCTCTTCCGCCGCGAACTCGACGGCAAGCCGTTCGATCGCGAGGTCCTCGCCGCGTTCGCGGAGCGAGTCGGTCCACGCGGCCGGGTCGTCGATGCCGGATGCGGGCCGTGCGGGCACGTGACCGCGCTCCTCGCCGATCGCGGCCTCGACGTCGTGGGCATCGACCTCTCACCGCGTTGCGTCCAACTGGCCCGAACCGAGCAGCCCGGACGCCGCTTCGACGTGATGGACCAGCGAGCCATCGACCCGGCCGTGGTCGGCGGCCCGCTCGACGGGCTGGTCTCGTACTACTCGCTCCACGATCAGCCCAAGGCGGGACTGGCCGACACGCTCGCCGGCTGGGCGGCGGCGATCCGCCCGGGCGGCCAGTTGCTCGTCGCGGTGAAGGAGGGGGCGAGCGACGGCGTCATCGACGACCCGTTGGGCAGCGGCATCCGCGTCTACTGGGCGGAGTTCACCGAGGAGGAGCTCCGCAGCGGCGTGGAGGCGGTGTCGTTCCACGTCGACGCGATCGGCACTCGCGACGCATACGACGACGAGATCCGAACGCGCCGCATCTACGTCTCGGCCACGCGGCGCCCGACCAGCGCGTAGCCGGTCCGTCATTCACGCACCACGATCGTCGCCATGGCAGACTGGCCTCTCCATCGGCAGCGGCAGGACAGGAGTGCACGTGGCGGCATCCGGGACGAACTGGGCCGGCAACGTCGTCTATCGTGCGAGAGAGCTCGCACAGCCGACCACGCTCGACGAGTTGCGTGCCGTCGTCGTGCGATCCGCCGCGGTTCGGCCGCTCGGCTCGCGGCACTCGTTCAACCGCATCGCGGACTCCGACGGCGTGCAGGTGTCGCTCGGCGCGATGCCCGGCACGGTCGAGATCGACGGCGACCGTCGCGTGGTGCGCGTGGGCGGCGGCCTCACCTATGGCCAGGTCGCGCCGATGCTCGCCTCAGCGGGATGGGCGCTGCCGAATCTCGCGTCGTTGCCGCACATCTCCATCGCCGGCGCTGTCCAGACCGGAACGCACGGCTCGGGGGCGCGCAACCCCTCACTCGCCCAGAGCGTGATCGGGATGGAGATCATGCGGGCCGACGGCGAGATCGAGACGCTCGGTCGCGACCATCCCGAGCTCGACGCCCACCGCGTCGGCCTCGGTGCGCTCGGCATCGTGACCGCCACGGAGCTTGCCATCGAGCCGGCGTTCGACGTCGCGCAGGCCGTGCACACCGGGCTGCCGTGGGACGCGGCCGAGGAGCACTTCGACGAGATCATGGGTGCCGCCTACAGCGTGAGCATGTTCACCGGGTTCGCCGACGACGGAGTACGGCAGGTGTGGGTGAAGCGCCGCACCGACGCGGAGACGACGGTCGTGGACCTCGAGGGCTTCGGAGCCACAGGCGCGACCGCGACGCTGCATCCGGTGCCCGGCGGCGACGTCGCGGCCGTCACGCCGCAGCTCGACCAGCCCGGCCCGTGGCACGCGCGGCTCCCGCACTTCCGTTCGGAGTTCACCCCGAGCGCCGGTGAGGAGATCCAGTGCGAGTACCTGCTTCGAGCAGGGGATGCCGTGGACGCGATCCGCGCCGTACGAGGCCTCTCGGAACGTCTGGCCGACGTGCTCTACATCGCGGAGATCCGGCGGGTCGCGGCGGACACCGCCTGGCTCGCCCCGAGCTCGGGGCGCGATTCCGTCGCGATCCACTTCACGTTCCGACGCGACGAGGCAGGCGTCGCCGCGGTGCTCCCGGCGATCGACGACGCGTTCGCGCCGTTCGACGCTCGGCCGCACTGGGGAAAGGTGTCGGCGATGTCCGCGGACCGGCTGCGAGCGGTCTACCCGCGACTCGCGGACTTCGCGGCCGTGGCCCACCGGGTCGATCCTGGCGGCCGCTTCCGCAACCCGTACCTGTCAGACCTGCTCGACTGACACGCGCTGCCGGAACATCCGGGGAAATGGTGAGCTGAGGCGCTTCGGCGACGCGCTACCGCGTCGGCACCGTCTTCGACCGGCTCATCGACTCGCTCAGGCCCACTGCCACCAGCGCACCGGCGCTGAGGATGCCAGCCAGCACGACCAGCTGGAATCGTCCGGCCTCGATCGGTGACGCGCCGGCGAAGACCGCCCCGACGAACGCGCCCGGCAGCACCACGAGACCCGTCGTCCGGGTCTGGTCGATCGTCGGGATGAGCGCCTCACGCACGGCATTGCGTGCGATGTCGATGGTGGACTGGCGAGGGGTGGCCCCCAGCGCCAGCCACCCCTCGACCTCGTCGCGATGAGCCACCACCGACGAGGAGTGGCGTCGCCCGGTCAGGGTCGTGATCGTCATCGCATTGCCCACGACGATGCCACCGATCGCCAACAGGTACTGCGGCGTCAGCTCCAGTGCCCCAGACAGGAAGATCGTCGCCAGCGTCACCGCCACGGCCAGTGCCATCGTGCCCGTGAGCGTCAGCAGCATCCGCCAGTCGGCATGCAGCCGACGGCCGGCGGTGAGGATCGCCGCCACCAGCATCACGCCCAGCGCCAGCCAGACCCAGAGCAGGTCCTCGATGACGATCGTGAGCACGAGGCTGAGAGCAGCGAGTTGCAGCGCCGCCCGCAGGATCGCGAGCGCTCCGGCGTACCACTGCCTCACGCCGTACAGCCGTAGCGCGACCGCGGTGATGGCGACGAGCACGCTCACCCCGATCAGAGTCGGCAGGGTGACGCTCCAATCCATGAGCAGACTCTACGTCCCGATGCGACTCGGGTGAGCGCTCGTCCTACGCGGGCACGAGCCTGAACGTCGTCTCGATCACCTGGTCGCCCAAGACCGTGTTCACGATCCGTGGTCCATAGCGGTCGTACTTCGCGTGGTACGCGGCGTCGATCGCGGAGCGCGCGTCGGGCGCGGCATCCGTGAATGCGACGTCCCGCTCGACGCCGCCGGCCTTGATCCGCCCGTGTCGGCTCGCCTTCGCCCGGCGGAACCAGCCATTGTCGGGGCCGTGTGCGGAACGCACGTAGATGTCGTCGCCGGAGCGCACCACCCAGATCGTCGTATACGGCCGCAACGTTCCGTCGCGCCGGAACGACGCGACCTTCAGTTCCTCGGCGCCGCCGACGCGCCGCAGGTCGTCCTCGGTCCAGGTACTCATCGCTCGACTCCTTCTCGGTCGCAGGTCTCGATCATGGCTCCACCAGGACCTTGAGCGCCGTGCGGTCGTCCATCTCACGGTAACCCTCAGCCACCTCGTCGAGGGAGACCGTGCGATCGAACACCCGACCCGGGTCGACGGTGCCGTCGAGCACCGCAGGCAGGAGCCGGTCGATGTAGGCGCGCACGGGCGCCGGGCCGCCGGTGAGCGTGATGTTCGGGCCGAACAGCGTCCCGAACCCGACGGGCGCCTGCTCGTATTGCGGCACGCCGACCCGGCTGATCGTGCCGCCGGCCCGCACCACTCCGATGGCCTGCTCGTAGGCGGGGAAGTGGCCGACCGCCTCGAGCACGACGTGCGTCCCGTCGCCGCCGGTGAGTTCGCGCACGGCCGTGATGCCCTCCTCGCCGCGTGCGCCGACGACGTCGGTCGCCCCGAATTCGCGGCCGAGGTCGGTGCGGGGCTTGTGTCGTCCCATGAGGATGATGCGCTCTGCGCCGAGCTGGCTCGCCGAGAGCACGGCGAGGAGGCCGACCGCGCCGTCGCCGATCACGGTGACCTCCGTACCGGGTGCCACGCCGCCCTTGAGTGCCGAGTGGTACCCCGTGCCGTAGACGTCGGAGAGGGTGAGGAGTGACGGGTACAGGGACGCGTCGACGCCTGCGGGGACCTTCACGAGCGTGCCGTCGGCCAGGGGCACGCGCACCGCCTCGGCCTGGCCGCCGCCGATGCCGTTGCCTCCCCAGAAGCCGCCGTGCCGGCACGAGGTCTGCAGACCCTCGCGGCAGAAGTCGCACGTGCCGTCCGACCAGGCGAAGGGTGCGATCACGAAGTCGCCGGGCGCGAGCGTCGCGACCTCCGAGCCGACCTCTTCGACGACACCGATGAACTCGTGGCCCATCGGCCGTCCACCGGCCGTCGCCGGCAGGTTGTGGTACGGGTGCAGGTCGCTGCCGCAGATGCAGGCGCGCACGATCCGCACGACCGCGTCGCTCGGCTGCACGATGACGGGGTCGGGAACGGTCTCGATCCGGACGTCGCCTGCGCCGTACATGAATGCTGCTCGCATGAAAAGGAAGTCCTCCAGAGCGGATGTGTCGTGTCTGTCGTGATCAATGGAACGGGATTCCGGGGCGGCGAGGGAGTCACCGGTGTTCCGTGTACCGCCAGTGCCTCCCACGACGAACACCCCGGTCGTAGGGTCGAAGACGTGGACCACAAGACCGAAGTGGGCGAGTTCCTCGTGACTCGCCGCGCGCGCATCACGCCCGAACGGGCGGGCCTGCCGGCCTACGGCGGCAATCGCCGCGTGCCCGGGCTCCGACGCGAGGAGGTCGCGATGCTCGCAGGCATGAGCGTCGACTACTACACCCGCCTCGAGCGCGGCAACCTCGGCGGGGTCTCCGAGAGCGTGCTCGAGTCGCTCGCGACCGCGCTGCAGCTCGACGAGGCCGAGCGGGCCCACCTGTTCGACCTCGCCCGCACGGCGAACGCCACGCGGCGGCCGCGCGCACGGAAACCCGGGCAGCCCTCGGTGCGTCCGACCGTCCAGCGCATCCTCGATGCGATGGAGGGCGTGCCCGCGTTCGTGCGAAACGGCCGGTTCGACGTCCTCGGCGCCAACGCGCTCGGCGAGGCGCTCTACTCCGAGCTGTACGAGGATCCTGCTCGCCCCGTGAACCACGCCCGATTCATCTTCCTCGACCCGAGGGCGCCGCGGTTCTGGGACGACTGGGACAGGGCGGCGCGCGACACGGTCTCGTTCCTGCGTTCGGAGGCGGGCCGCAACCCGTACGACCGCGGACTCACTGATCTCATCGGCGAGCTCTCGACCCGCAGCGAGCTGTTCCGGACCCTGTGGGCGTCGCACGACGTGCGATTCCACCGCACCGGCGTCAAGACGTTCCACCACCCCGTGGTCGGCCGCATCGAAGTCGCCTTCGAGGCGTTCGACCTGCCGGCCGACCCGGGCCTCACGATGGTCGTCTACAGCGCCGAGCCCCGCTCGGCGTCGGAGGACGCCCTCAAGCTCCTCGCGAGCTGGGCGGCGACCCGTCGCGCGACCCCGGCAACTGCGGTCGATCGGGCCTGACGCGGCGTCCGGGCGGGCCTCGTGTGACATCCGCAGCCACGTCGATCGGCGCCTGAAGAGATGGAGATCCCATGCAGTTCGAACCCAAGCAGCCCACCGCGAAGGGACCGGCCGAGCTCTTCACCGGCGACGTGCACTTCGACGTGATCGCCCGCGGCGACGCCCCGTCACGACTGCGCGTCAACCTCGTGCGCTTCTCGCCCGGCGCCCGGACCGCCTGGCACCGCCACTCGCTCGGACAGACGCTGCACGTGACCGACGGCATCGGCCTCGTGCAGGCGCGCCGCGGCGACGTGCGCGTCATGCGCCCGGGCGACACCGTCTACACCCCGCCCGGCGAATGGCATTGGCATGGGGCATCCGCCGACTCGTTCATGTGCCACCTCGCGATGTGGGAGGACGACGACGCGACGTGGGGCGATCACGTGACCGACGACGAGTACGGCGCCGCCCCGATCGACCTGCGCGGCTGAGGAGGAACACCATGCAGACCACACGACTCGGGGACTCGGGCCTCAAGGTCAGCCGCATCGCCCTCGGGTGCATGAGCTTCGGCGACACGTCGCGCGGGTTCAACGAGTGGGCGCTCGACGACGATGGAGCCGAGCCGATCTTCCGGCAGGCGCTCGACCTCGGCATCACCTTCTGGGACACGGCCAACGTCTACGGCTACGGCAGCTCCGAGGAGATCGTTGGTCGTGCCATCCGGCGGTACACCCGGCGCGAGGACATCGTGCTCGCGACCAAGGTGCACTTCCGCATGCACGACGGGCCTGGCGGATCCGGCCTCTCCCGCAAGGCGATCATGGAGCAGGTCGACGCGTCGCTCACGCGACTCGGCACCGACTACGTCGACCTCTACCAGATCCACCGCTTCGATCCGGAGACGCCCGTCGAGGAGACGATGGAGGCACTGCACGACGTGGTCAAGGCCGGCAAGGCGCGCTACGTCGGGGCGTCCTCGATGTGGGCTTGGCAGTTCGCCACGATGCAGCACACGGCCGACCTTCACGGCTGGACGCGCTTCATCTCGATGCAGGACCAGTACAGCCTCATGCAGCGCGAGGAGGAGCGCGAGATGTTCGGTCTGCTCGCCGACCAGGGCGTCGGCAGCATCCCGTGGAGCCCGCTCGCCAAGGGCCGGCTGGCGCGGCCGTTCGGCGAGCACACCCGGCGCTTCGACAACGACCCGGTGGGGCAGCGGTTCTTCGGCGATGGCGACCGGCCGATCATCGACGCGGTCGAGCAGGTGGCGGCCGCGCGCGGCATCCCGATGGCGCAGGTGGCGATCGCGTGGGTGCTGAGGAATCCCGTGGTGGCGGCGCCCATCATCGGGGCGACCAGGCCGCATCACCTCGCCGACGCGGCAGCGGCGCTCGACGTCGAGCTGAGCGACGAGGAGATCCGCGTGCTCGAGGACCGGTACACGCCGCGCGAGCCGACGGGGTTCTGACCGACCTCGCAACGCGGGCGCCGCCGCTCAGGCGTCGGCGCCGGCTTCGAGCGGCTCGATGAGCGAGGCATCCGACGGGTCGACCGTGCGCGAGTTGTTCACCCGTCGGTCGACCTCGTAGTTCGAGATGGTCGACGCGACCTTCTCGGACTCGGCCGTGAGCAGTGCGACCATCTCCTGCTTGCCGTCGTCGTCGAGCCGTACCGGGGCGAGGTACTCGTCCCAGACGTCGCGGTCGAGGAACACCGGCATGCGGTCGTGGATCTCACCCGAGGCGTCACGGGCCTCGCGCGTGATGATCGACATCGACACCTCCCACTCATCGTCGACCTTGCGCGCGGTGTAGATGCCGGCGGCCGCGAGCATCGGCCGCTCGCCGTGCAGGAAGAATGCCTGCTTGTGCCCCGGCTCACCCGTCCACTCGTAGTAGCCGCGCATCGGCACGAGGCATCGCGACGAGGCGAACGCGCCCTTCCAGAGCCCGTTCGTCGCGACGGTCTCGATGCGGGTGTTGAACTGCGGGCGCTTCGAGTCCTTCATGAACGACGGGTGGAAGTTCCACACGGCGGGATCGACCGATCGGCTGACCTCGCCTGTCTCCTTGTTCTGCCGCTCGCGCACGATGGGCACGACCTCGGTGGGCGCGATCGAGTACTGCGGCTTCCAGTCGCGGTAGTCGCCGCCCTGCGCGACGAACTCCTGGATCAACTCGTCGACCTTGGCATCGTTGGCGAAGCGTCCGCACATGCTCCCAGTCTGCACCCGCCCGCCGACGTGCAGCACCCTCCTGTGGTCACAGCTCGACACGCCGCTGCGCGGGCGCCCCTATTCGTCCAGGATCTGCTCGAGGAGCCGGGCCAGTGTCTCGCGTTCAGGGGGGTCGAGCCTCTGCGTGATGAACGCGCGTTCGGTCACCGCGAGGCTGATCCGGTCGCGCAGCGCGAAGCCCTCCTGGGTCGCCTCGAGGAGCTTCACACGACGGTCAGTGCCCGGGCAGCGCCGAGCCAGACCGCGTTCCTCGAGCTGGTCGGCGAGACCCGTGATGTACGAAGGATCGCAGGCCAGATGGTCGGCGAGCTCGCGCATCGGCGTCGGCGTCGCGAGCACCAACAGTGCACGAGCGAGAGGGACCGGAAGCCCGAATGGGCTCACGCTCTCAGCGAACGTCATCTTGGCACGCTCGGCCACGAGGATGAGCATCCGGGACAGACGGCGGGATTGCTCGAGTTCGGCCTCGCGATCTGACATCCCCACAGAATACCCCATCTGGTCAACAGTTGAGTTTGTAAAGTATTCTGGTACGGTGGTGCCCGATCAGCCCAGGCATCGAGGAGAGAAGACACATGGTGGAGCGCGACACGTCGTTCACTCAGGAGGAGTTGGCCTACCTCGCCGGGCAGCCACTCGGCCGCATCGCCACTGCACAACCGAACGGCACCCTCCAGGTCAGCCCGGTCGGATTCCGGCACAACACCGCCACCGGCACCATCGACATCACCGGATACCGGATGGCGCAGAGCAGGAAGTACCGAAACGTCGCGGACAACGGCCGAGTGGCGTTCGTGGTCGACGACCTCGCGTCGGTGCGGCCATGGCGTCCTCGATGCGTCGAGATTCGCGGCCGCGCAGAAGCGGTCGTCGATCCACGACTCGGACCGATCATCCGGATCCACCCCGAACGCATCATCAGCTTCGGCCTCGACGAACCCGACACCGACGCCCACAGCCTCACCATCAACGCACGCGACGTCCACCAGCCCCGGCACGGCGCGGAAAGAATCTGAGAGGCCGGCAGATGTCAGATCGGTACGGGCATTTCAACGACCAGATCATCGACGAGTTCCGTACGACCGGCGGCACCGTCAACCGCTTCGGACGGAGCCTCGTCCTGGTGCACCATGTGGGGGCGAAGAGCGGTATCGAACGCGTGACGCCGGTCATGAGCATCAGCGTGGACGACGACACCTGGTTCATCGCCGCGTCGAAGGCCGGCGCACCGGAGCACCCGGCCTGGTACCACAACCTGCGCGCCAACCCCGACGTCTCGATCGAGACCCCCGATGACGGCGTCGTCGAGGTGCATGCGCGGGTACTCGTCGGCAGGGAGCGCGACGCCGCCTGGACGCGATTCACCGCGGCCAGCCCGGGATTCAGGCAGTACGAGCAACGTACCTCCCGAGTGATTCCAGTGGTGGAACTGCGCCGACGCTAATAGATCGGTGTGCGCGCTCAGCCCGCCAGCGCGATCGGCAGCACCTCCGCGTTCGGCAGCCCTGCGAGGAACGCCCCGGTCACGAGGAGCTTCGATCCACGGATGCCGCTGCCCACGATGAGTCGCTCGTGGCCGGCGACCGATTCCTCGACGAGGATCGGCCAGTCGTCGGGCAGCCCGACCGGGGTGATGCCGCCGTACTCCATGCCGGTCAGGGCGACGGCGTCGTCCATCGACGCGAACGAGAGCTTGCGGGCGCCGAGGTGGCGGCGCACGGCGCCGTTCACGTCGAGGCGGTCGGACCCGCGCACGAGGCACGCGGCGTACCAGGTGCGCTCGCCGCGGCGCGCCTGCAGGATCACGCAGTTCGCGCCGTCGGCCATCGAGATCTCGTAGTGCTCGCAGAAGGCGGCCGTGTCGGCGAGGCCTGGGTCGATGGCCGACACGAGCACGTCGGCGGCATCCGCGGCATCCGCTCGTTCGATGGCAGCGACTGCGGGTGCCGCGAGCAACGCAGGGGAGTCGAGGGCGGGCGTGAAGTCGAGAGTTCCGAAGCGCATGGTCGCCAGCGTATGACGGAAGCCTCGGCCGTCACGAGCGCGCTCGCCGCGCTCACGCCGACGCGCGGCGGATGACGGTCGCAGGACCCGGCGCCTCGGAGCCCGGCGGCTCGTCGAGGAGGGTGCGCGCGGCCCGGCGTCCGAACTCGGCGCCGTCGATGTGGACGGTCGTCAGGGCGGGGCTGAACAGCTCCCCGAGCGGGCTGTCGTCGAAGCCGATGACCGCCACCTGGTCGGGCACGGGGACGCCCAGGTCGCGCAGGGCGGCGAGCACCCGCAGCGCGGCATCGTCGTCGAGTCCTGCGATCGCCGTGACCGACGGATGCCGCTCGAGGAACGACGCGACCGCCCGACGGTCGTCTTCGACGGACCATCCGACGGAGAGGGTACGCAGCTCGGGGAGCCCGAGGTCGGCGAGGATCCGTCCGGCGTAGTCGCGTCGGAGGGCCGCGAGCCGCTCGATGCCGGGGTCGTCACGCAGGGCCATGGCGAGTTCGACGTGCCCCTGCTCGGCGAGGTACCGGATCTGCACGGACGTGTGCGCGGCCAGGCCGTCGATCCAGCCGCCGTCGGCGATCTCGGGGTCGGCCTCGAAGTAGAGCCGATCGAGGTCCAGCACCGCACGCGGTGAGATCGCCGCGATCAATCGGTCGGTGTCGTCGGGCCGATCGCGGTAACGCACGAGCAGCGCGTGCCCGAATCGTCCGAGCTCGTCGTCGAGCGCGTCGACGAAGCCCGCGAGGCTTGCGCCGCCGTGCGGGAGGCGGGCCACGTTGAGCACGACGATGCGCGACGCACCCTCGCGGAGCGCACGGGCGACTCCGTGCGGCACGTAGCCGAGCTCCGCGGCGACGCGGTGCACGCGCTCGCGGGTCGCCGCCGGGATCGTCTGGCTCGGTGAGTCGTTCAGCACGAAGCTCACGGTGGCGGGGGAGACGCCGCTCGCGCGCGCGACGTCCTTCATGGTGACGCGGGAATCGGGCACGGATGCTCCTTTCCTCCCGATCGGCTGTGAGGCCGTCGCCGGCCCAAACGATCGCGACCATCCAAGACTAGGGTGTCACTAATTCGATTTAGTAACGGAGCGCCGCCGCAACTGCTCGGCCCGGCGCCCGCCCTGAGAGAGAGGAATGACGTCGATGAAGTCGGTCATGGTCACTGGACCCGGCACGAACGAGATCGTGGAGGTCGAGGAGCCCGTCGCGGGCCCCGACGACGTGCTCGTGAGGATCCGCGCCTGCGGCATCTGCGGGTCCGACCACATGTACACGATGTACGGGGGCATCCCGCCCCGCCAGGGTGCGACGCCGCTCGGCCACGAGCCGGCCGGCGAGGTGACGGCGGTCGGCGAGAACGTCGAGGGCGTGCAGGTCGGCGACCACGTCGTGATCAACCCCATGGCCGCCTCCGACGGCATCATCGGCTCGGGCGGTGCGCAGGGCGCGTTCTCGCCGTACGTGGTGCTGGTCGACGCGGTCCCGGGCACGCACTTCCGCGTCATCCCCGACGAGATCCCGTTCGAGGTCGCGGCGCTCAACGAGCCCATGGCCGTCGCCCGCCACGCGGTGAACCGCTCGGGCGCGAGGGCCGGTGAGAAGGCGGTCGTCTTCGGTGCAGGGCCCATCGGCCTCGGCGCCCTCCTCAGCCTCAAGGCGAAGGGCGTCGACCACGTCGTGGTGATCGACATCCTGCCGAACCGTCTCGACAAGGCCCTCGCGGTGGGCGCCGACGCCGTGATCAACTCGGCCGAGGAGGATGTCGCCGCCCGCCTCATCGAACTGCAGGGGCAAGCGCCCGCCGTCGTCGGGCAGCACGGCGCGCGGCCCTCCACCGACGTCTACATCGACGCCGCCGGCGCCCCGGTCGTGCCGACGACGGTCTTCACGCTTGCGAAGCAGGGCGCGCGTCTCGCGATCCCGGCCGTGCACAAGAAGCCGATCGAGGTCGACTTCGGCACGCTGCTCACCACCGAACTGTCGATCATCATGTCCATGGGCTACCCGACCGAGATCTTCGAGGTCACCGACGACATCATCGCCAACTGGGAGAAGTACCAGCTCATCATCAGCGACCGTTTCCCGGTCGATGACGTGCTGCGCGCACTCGAGGTCGCGGCGACGCCCGGTGCCGCCGACAAGGTCATGGTCACGCTCGACTGACGTCGCTCCTGCGGGCGACGGCCTTCACGCCCGGAAGACTCTGGCACTGATGCGATTTCAGCATCAGTGCCAGAGTCTCTCGGACCGGTGCAACGTCCCGTCGCACGCTCGCCTCTTCGACAGGCTCCCGACGGATGGCCGGATCAGGTCGCCGACCAGCCGCCGTCAGACGCGAGCACGACGCCGTTGACGTTCACGCCGTCGTCGCTGAGGAGGAACGTGATCGATGCTGCGAGCGCGTCGGCCTCGGCGGCATCCGGCAGGATCGCCATCGCCTCGCGAACGCGTTGCGCGCCGAGCGGCGACGCGAAGGTGGCCTCGATGTTCGTGATCGTCGGGCCGGGGGCCACCGCGTTCACGCGCAGGCCGCTCGGGCCGTACATGAAGGCGGTCGACTTGGTGAGGCCGACGACCGCGTGCTTCGAGGCGGTGTACGCCACGCCGGCCGCCGAGCCGCGGAGCGCGGCCTCCGACGCGGTGTTCACGATCGAGCCGTAGCCCTGCGCGAGCATCGTCGGCACGACGGCGCGCATGAGCTTCATGGTGCCGTCGACGTTCACCGAGAACACGCGCTTCCACACGGCGTCGGTGAGCTCGCCGATGGGGGTCATGTCGTCCATGATCCCGGCGATGTTCGCAAGGCCGTCGACGCGATCGCCCGCAGCGGCGACGATCTCGGCGACCTTCGCGTCGTCGGTGATGTCGGCCACGAGGGTCACGATGTCGGCGCCCGCGTGCTCGCCGGCGAACTCGTCGAGGCGCTCCTGCGACACGTCGACGGCCACGACCCGTCCGCCCTCGCGCGCGATACGTGAAGCGGTCGCGCGGCCGATGCCCGATCCGGCGCCGGTCACGATCACGGTCTTGCCGGTGAACCGGCCCTGGTCGATGCGCTCGACCCACTCGGGGCGCTCCACGGCGGGGGCGGATGCGTCGGCGTCGGCGTCTGCGGCATCCGCTGCGCTCGCGGCATCCGCTGCGCCTGCGGCACCCGGCGCCGTCGCGCCCGAAGGGACGTCGCCCGCTGCCGCGCGGGCGACGAGGTCGTCGACCATCTGCTGGCTGAATCGGCCCTTGCTGAGCTTGACGAGGCGCTTGATCGCCAGTCGGCTCACCGGCTTCAGCACGTCGGGATCCTGGCCGGACTGCGCGAGCAGGTCGCGGATGATCGGCCCGCCGACCGGGTGCTCGAGCCAGGTCTTGATCGAATCGTCGCCGGTGAGGGTCTTGGGGGTGCTCATGCGAGTGCTTCCTTCACTTTCTGTTGTGGTGGTGCTGTCTTGTGGTGCGGCGCTGCAGGGGCAGCGTCGACGACGGATGCCTCGGCCGCGTGCGTCGCGGCGAGGTAGCCGAACACGGCGGCCGGTCCGATGGTGGAGCCGGGGCCGGGGTACGTGCGGCCCATGACGGCGGCGGACGTGTTGCCCGCCGCGTACAGGCCGGGGATCGCGGCGCCCGACTCGTCGAGCACTCGGGCGTGATCGTCGGTGAGCAGGCCGCCCTTGGTGCCGAGGTCGCCCGGCACGAGCCGGACCGCGGTGAACGGTCCCTTCTCGAGCGGGGCGAGGTTCGGGTTGGGCTTCACGCGGGGGTCGCCGTAGTAGTTGTCGTAGACGGTGCGGCCCCGGCCGAAGTCCTCGTCGACCCCGCGACGGGCGAACCCGTTGAATCGCTCGATCGTCTCCAGGAACGTCGACGTGTCGACGCCCATCTGCTCCGCCAGCTCCTCGAGGGTGTCGGCCTGCACAGAGATGCCGGCCTCTCGCATCGCCTTGCCGCCCATGAGCATCGCCGCGAACATGTACCGCTGCCGGTGGCGCCGGTCGACGACGAGCCACGACGGGTTCGCCGGCGTCGTCCGGTCGCGCTCGAGCAGGTGGTGCCCGAAGTCGATGTAGCTCTCGGACTCGTTCAGGTAGCGCGCACCCGACTGGTCGACCACGAGGCTGAACGGGTCGGAGCGCTCGTTGAGCACGAACAGCGGCTGTTTGCCGGGGATCGGCACGGAGGCGCCCCACCAGGCATCGTCCATGAGGGCGAGGGCGGCGCCCGCCTCGGCGCCGGCCTCGATCGCCGTGCCGAGGTCGCCGTCGGCCGCGGAGCTGTAGCCGGGGATGCCGTGGTAGCGCTCACGCCACTCGCGGTTGTTGGCGAACCCGCCCGCGCCGAGGATGACGCCGCGGCGGGCGCGCACGCGGAGCGCACCATCGGGTGTCGACACGATCGCGCCGACGACGCGGCCGTCTCCGTCCTTCACGAGCTCGGAGACCGGGGAGTTCAGCAGCAGTTCGGTGCCCTGCTGCTTCACGATCAATCCGAGGCTGAGCATGAGCCCGCCGCCCATGCCCACGAGCTTACGTCCGGTGAGGAGTCCGCCGAGCGTCCGGAAGACGAATCGGGCGCCACGGATGAACCCCGACGGCGTCGACCACGCGCGCGAGAGCAGCCACACGTCGTCGGTCTTCATCGGGATCGGGACGGCGTCGCCGATGCGCGACGTCTGCTGCCAGTCGCCGAGCCTGCGCGCGTTAATCGGCACGACCTCGATCGCGCGGCCGACCTTGCCGCCCGGGCGGTCGGGGTAGTAGTCGGGGTAGTCCTTCGCGATGGTCCAGCGCACGCCGAGTCGCTCCAGCAACCCGTACACCGCGGGCACGGCGTCGACGAATGCCTCCCGTCGCACCTGCGAGCTCGCCGCGCCGACGGCGTCGACGGGACCGATCGCCGCCTCCAGGTAGGTCAGCGCCTCCTCGCGCGAGTCCCGGATGCCGTGCTTCCGCATGAGCGGATTGTTCGGCATCCACAGCCCGCCGCCGCTGCGCATCGTCGTGCCGCCCCATCGGTCGGTGCTCTCGACGATGAGCGTCGACAGGCCGGAATCCGCTGCGGTGATCGCGGCCGTCAGCCCTGCGGCGCCGGTGCCCGCGACGAGCACGTCGACCTCGCGATCCCATTCTCTGGTCATGGTTCCTCCTCCTACCGGACATCCTTGTCCGGTAGTAAGGTAACACCCATGCCTGAACGTCGGAAGGGAGTCTCGCGAACCGCGAAGCCCAATCGCGGACCCGCAGCCGGGCCCGAGAATCGGCGGGCGCTCATAGCCGCAGCGCGCGAGGTGTTCGCCGAGGAGGGACTCCAGGCGCCGTTCAGCGCCGTGGCCAAGAGGGCGGGCGTCGGGCAGGGCAGCCTCTACCGGCACTTCCCCGACCGGCTCGCTCTCGCGGTGGCCGTGTTCGACGAGAACATCGACGAGCTCGAGGCATCCGTCGAACCGTCGGATGCCACGCTCGACGACCTGCTCGAGGCCGTCATCGAGCAGGCGCTCGTCTCGACCGCGCTGATCGACCTGATCTGGTCGAACCGGCACGACGAGCACGTGGAGCACCTGAGCACCCGGCTCGGCCGCATCGCTGAGACCGTGCTCGCCCGTGAGCACGCGGCCGGACGCATCGGCGACCATGTCCAGACCGAGGACGTGCTGCTCGCGGTCACCATGCTCGCCGACGTGCTCGCCCGCACGGATGCCGCGGACCGTCGCGCCGTCGCGAGCCGCGCCTGGTCGCTCTTCCACGCGGCGTTCATGCCGCGCTGAGCCGCCGCCGATCCGAGAGCTCGGCCGAGCCGACGATGAACGCGAGCACCGCGACGGCGCAGAGGATCGTGGCGCCGGCCGGCAGGAGCGCCGCCGCCACGCCGAGGAGCGCGGTGAGTACGAGCGCGGGGAGCGCCCAGCGCAGCACCCCGCCGACCGGACGGCCGAAGCGCACCGAGATGATCGCGTTCGTCAGGTAGAACAGCGCGATGCCGCCGCACAGGGAGATGCCGGACGCGAGCGGCAGCGGTTCGTCGGGGTGGTGGATCGCGGTGCCGAGGGCGCCCGAGATCGCGGTGACCCCGACGACGATCAGGAACGGCAGGAACCCGACGGTGTCGCGAATGGCCCGGAAGTCACCGGCGACGCGGAGTCCCTCGAGTCCGTTGCGCATGGTCTCGGTGCCGTACATGAAGAACGACCATGCGAGCAATGCGATCGTGCCGAGCCCGAGGATCGCCGTGAGGCCGGCCTCGGTCGTCCAGACCTCGTCGAGCGCGACGACGATCGCGAGCACGGACTCGCCGAGCACGATCACGACGAGCAGGCCGAACCGCTCGGACAGGTGCTCGACGTTGAGGTTCGCGAGCACCCGGTTCGCCCAGCTCTGGCTGCTGGCGACAAGGAGCACCACCTCGACGAGGATCGCCAGGCCCCACAGCAGGAAGTTCCACGGCGCGGGCACCCAGACCGACGCGAACCAGAGCGCCGCGGTCGCGCCGTTGTAGGCCGTCACCCGGATCCGGGACGCGGTGCCGCTGCCCCACGATTGCGAGATCCAGAGCAGGAGCAGCACGAGCCGGAGCGCTGCGTTGCCCGCGGCGAACAGCCACGCCCGTTCCGTGGTCGCCTCGGGCGCCGCGACGGCGATCGCGCCGAGTGCGAACATCGCGGCGAGCATCACGAGCGCCAGCCGACGCCGGGTGAGCCACGGCATCACGTTGATGGCGAACGTGAGGTTCACCCACGACCACCACACCGACGCGAACAGCGCGATGAACAGCAGCAGGTCGGGGATCGCCGGATCCTCGTGCAGCCCGTGCGCGAGCTGCCCCACGAGCGCCACGAAGATGAGGTCGAAGAACAGCTCCATCCAGTGCGCCCGCGAGGGGTCGCGGTCGGTGGCGACTTGGTGCTTCGCCGTCGGTGGCGTCGGTCGCGCGCCGCCCGGTGCTTCGCTGTCCACGTCGAGACAGTACTCCCGGATGCGTGCGCCGGCCACCGCGGCCGCGAGCCTCCACGCGGCCCGCCCGCCTCGTGTGACCTTCGGCCCGGGGAGGTGTTCGACGTGCGAGGAGGATGCGGGCATGGCCGAGTCACCGAGGGATTCGTATCCGCCCGACCGGCACCCCGAACCCGAGCCAGGACCGCCCGCCATGATCGTCGGCGTCGACGGCTCGGAGTCGTCGATCACGGCCCTCCGGTATGCGGCCGGACTTGCGCCGAGGCTCGACCTGAGGGTGCGCGCGCTCGCGGTGTGGAACTACCCGTCGTTCATCTACGGCGGCTACTACCCGCAACTCGATTGGACGCCGGAGGACGACGCGGAGCGCATCGTCCGGCGGGCCCTTGAGGAGGTCTTCGGTGACGATCCACCCGAGTGGATCGCCACGCGCACCCGTCGCGGCCGGCCGGCCGAGGTGCTCATCGACGAGTCCTCGTACGCCGAGATGCTCGTGCTCGGCAGTCGTGGGCACGGCGGCTTCGCCGGGCTCCTGCTCGGATCCGTCAGCGCCGCGTGCGCCGAGCACGCGCACTGCCCGGTGCTCGTGGTGCACGGGCGTTGAGTCCGATGGACGCGAGCCTGCAATTCCTCGGCGCGGCCGACTCCGTGACGGGCTCGCGGTACCTCATCGACACCGGCTCGACGCGGGTCCTCGTCGACTGCGGGCTCTTCCAGGGCTACAAGATGCTGCGCGAGCGCAATCGCGCGCCGTTCCCAGTGCACCCCGACTCGATCGACGCGGTGGTGCTGAGTCACGCGCACCTCGACCACTCGGGCTACGTGCCCGCACTCGTCCGCGACGGATTCCGCGGGCCCGCGTACTCGACCCCGGGGACCGCCGAGTTGTGCGGCGTCGTGCTGCCCGACAGCGGATACCTCCTCGAGGAGGAGGCGCGGCACGCGGCATCCGGTCACTGGTCGAAGCACCGTGACCCGCGACCGCTGTACACGGCGGCCGATGCCACGCGGTCGCTTGATCGCTTCCAGCCGATCGACTTCGACACGACGCACCACATCGGGCAGGGGGTCGAGTTCACCTTCGTGCCCGCCGGCCATATCCTCGGCGCCGCGGGCGTACGGGTGACGGTCGGCGGGCATGTCGTGCACTTCACGGGGGATCTGGGCCGCGGCGCGGATCCGCTCATGCGGGCACCGCGCCCGTTCGAGCCGGCCTCGGTGCTCGTGACCGAGTCCACCTACGGCGACCGGCTCCACTCGCGAGTCGATCCCGAGGGGGTGCTCGCCGACGTCGTGCGCCGGGTGGCCAAGCAGAACGGCGTGGTGCTGATCCCGGCGTTCGCCGTAGGGCGCACCGAGACGATCCTCCTGCACCTCTCGCGCCTGCGCGACCGCGGGGAACTGCCCGACATCCCCGTCTATCTGAACAGTCCCATGGCCGTCGACGTCGCCGGCATCTACGAGCGCCACCCCGACGAGCACCGACTCGACCCCGACGAGATCGAGCGCATGTACGACCTCGCGACGAGCGTGCACACGGTGGACGAGTCGAAGCTGCTGAACCTGCGCGGCGGGCCGATGATCGTCATCTCGGCGAGCGGGATGCTCACCGGAGGGCGCATCCTCCACCACCTCGTCGCCTACGGACCCGACCGTCGGAATGCGATCGTGCTGACGGGCTATCAGGCCGGCGGGACGCGTGGATCCGCGCTCCTGGGCGGAGCCGCATCGCTGCGGATCTTCGGCGAGGACGTGCCGATCCGAGCTGAGGTCGTCTCCATGGACAGCATGTCCGCGCATGCTGACTCCGATGAACTTCTGGCCTGGATGCGGGACGTCGACACGCAGCCCGAAGTCGTCTTCGTGACCCACGGCGAACCCGCGGCATCCGATGCCCTGCGCGCCCGGATCCAGCGGGAGCTGCACTGGAACGCGCGAGTGCCCGAGCACCTCGAACGGGTGCGACTCCCGGCACACGATCGACAGGAGGTCCCATCATGACCGATCACGTCGTCCTCGCCGTCGACGGCGCCGCGCCGAGTCTCGCCGCGGAACGCTGGGTCGTCGAGCGGTCGCACCGCATCGCCGCCGAGATCGAGGTGACGAGCGTGCTCGAACACGCCCCGCTCGCCGCAGGCTTCCCCGATGCCGAGCGCGACCGACGGCGGCGCCGGCTGGACGAGGTGGCCGCTCGGCTGCGAGCCGCGCTTCCGGATGCCGCGGTGCGGGCCGAGCTGCGCCACGGCCGGGTGGTCGGCGAGCTCATCGCGGCATCCGCATCGGCGTCGGTGCTCGTGGTCGGCATGACCCTGGTGGACACCGTCGACGAAGTCGGCCACCTGCCGCTCGGGCTCCGCCTCGCGGGCCGCACGCACAGCGTGCTCGTGGTCGTCCCGACCGGGTTCGGTGCCGCAGGCGGCAGCGACGTCGTGGTCGGGTGGGACACGGATGCCGCGGGGGAGGCCGCCCTCGCCTTCGCGGCCCGCGAGGCGCAGCATGCGGCATCCGTGCTGAACATCGTGCGTGCGCGCAAGGGCGAGCTCCCGCTGGACGTCGAACTCGCCGCTGGACGGTTGCGTGCGGGTCACCCCGAGGCGGAGGTCCGGGTAGTGCACGCCGTGCCGCCGGTCGCGTCCGCCCTCCTCGAGGCGGGCCGCGATGCCTCGCTCATCGTCGTCGGTTCGCACGGCCGGAACCCGCTGGAGGACCTGCTCGTCGGATCGGTCAGCGAGCACGTGCTCGCGCGCTCGCCGATTCCCGTCGCGGTGGTTCCCGAACCCTCGGAGCCGATCGCGGTGTCGCCTGAGATCGTCGACGAGGATCTCTGACGGGGAGTCAGTCGCCAGGACCGACGATCATCACGGGCGACGGAAGCGACACGAGCAGTTCGTGGCTCACCGAGCCGAGCAGGAACCGCGTGACATTGCCGGCGCCGTGGCTTCCGACGACGAGCAGGTCGGCGTGCCGTCCGAGGCGACCGAGCACCTCGCCGGCGTGGCCGCGCTCGAGCCGGCCGGTCGGCCGGGCGTCGAGGCCCCTCGCGAACTCCACGGCTTCGTCGAGGAGGTCGCGGTGCATGTCCTCGAGGAGCTGGACGTCGGCCAGGTACTCGAGGTACTCCGAGTCCCAGCCGGGTGGCACGGTCCAGGCATGCACGACCTCGAGATCCTCGTCGAGGCGGGCGGCCTCCTCCGCCGCGACCTCGACGGCCGCCATCGAGGCGGGAGAGCCGTCGACTCCGACGACCACGACGGAACGTGCGCCGGTCGCCGGAGTCGACGGAATGACCGCCACGGTTCCCCCGCCATGACGGCCGGCCAGGCGGGATCCCACGGTCCATCGGGATCCCCGATGCGTCGCCGGTGCGCCGACGACGACGAGCGTGCCCTCGCCGAGCTCCTCGGCCAGCACGCTCGACGGTTGGCCGTGCACCGTCGACGTCGTGAGGTGCAGATCGGGCCGAGAGGCACGCAGCTGATCGGCCACCTCGATGAGCCGCACCCGTGCTGCCGACATCTCCCCGTCGGCCCGCACATGCTCGACTGCCGTCGGCGCGCCTCCGATCGCGTGCACGAGCTTCAGGGGCGTTGCCACGCCGCGCTCGACCGCCCACGCGAGGGCGGCCTCCGATTCGCGTGAGCCGTCCCATCCGACGACGATGCGTGTGAACATGACGGCAGCTTCCCCGGCCGAGCCCGCCGCCATCGGGTCGAAGGTCACATGGGCACCCCGGCCACCGCTGCCGCCGAGCAGGACCTTCGACCCCAAAGCGGAGTCGGCCGACGCATACGGTCGAAACACCAAAACTGAGCATTACTCACTGAAGGAGACGATCATGGCTGGGTCACAGGCCCGCTTCGACCCGTTCGCCGAACTCTCCGCACTGCAGAAGCAGCTCTTCTCCGACGGACTCTTCGGGCTGCTGGGTCGCCGGCCGATGCCGACCACCGACATCTACACGGAGGACGACTCGAAGTTCACCGTCGAGGCCCACCTTCCGGGTTTCGCCGAAGCGGACATCGACATCGATGTCGAGGCGGGCGCGCTCGTCATCCGCGCCGAGAAGCACGAGAAGGAGGAGGAGGACAAGGACAAGAAGTACGTCGTACGGGAGTCGAGCGCCAGCTACTACCGTCGCATCGCCCTCCCCGAGCAGGCCGATGACGACGCGGTGAAGGCATCGTTCGACAACGGCGTGCTGCGCGTGACCGTGCCGTACAAGGCGGTGCCGAGCCCGCGGAAGATCGAGATCACCACGGGCGAAGGGAGCTGAAGCAGGCGGGCACTCGTGCCCCTCGCGGGACCTTGGACCCGGCCGGCCCGTGCCGCCCGCACGACACTCGACACATGGATGAGGACGTCGAGGAGCGGGCTCCGACCAGGAGGTTGTCGGAGGAGGAGTGCTGGAAGCGCATCGCCGATGCGCCCTACGGACGCATCGCGGCGACCGCGGCGGGCGAGATCGACATCTTCCCGGTGAACCATGCGGTCGACGCGGGCACCATCGTGTTCCGCACGTCGGCGGGCACGAAGCTCCTCGAGCTGACGATCCGGCACCACGTCGCCTTCGAGGTCGACGGCTACACGGATGCCGACGCGTTCAGCGTCGTCCTGAAGGGCGACGCTGAGGAGTTCGATCGGCAGAGCGAGATCGCCGAGGCCGAGCATCTCGGCGTCACGCCGTGGGCGCCCGAGGAGAAGGACCGGTGGGTGCGCATCACCCCCACCGAGGTGCACGGCCGCGCATTCGAACGCGCCCGGCCTGCCGGCCCCGAGTGACGTCAAGCTCCAGGCCGCGCCGCGGCATCCGTTCACGCTCGTGATTCGGGGCGGTGCTCGAGCTGGTACACGGCGGCCTGGGTCCGGCGCTCGAAGCCGAGCTTGCGCAGGAGGCCGGACACGTAGTTCTTCACGGTCTTCTCGGCGAGCTGCAGCTGCTCGCCGATCTGGCGGTTCGTGAGGCCCTCGGCGATGAGCGCGAGCACCTGTCGTTCGCGCAGGTTGAGTGAGCCGAACCGCGGATCGTCATGCTCGTCGCTGGCGGCCTGAGCGGCGACGCGACGGGTGACGCCGGCGTGCAGCAGCGAGCGTCCCGACGCCACCGCGCGCACGTCGTCGACCAGCTTGGAGCCGTTGATGTTCTTCAGCACGTAGCCGGCCGCGCCGGCGAGCACGGCGGACATGGCGGCCTCGTCGTCGTCGTAGGCCGTGAGGATGAGGCATCGGATCTCAGGATGCCGCGAGCGCACCTCGCGGCACAGGGCGATGCCGTCGCCGTCGGGCAGCCGCATGTCCAGGATGGCGACGTCCGGCAGCGTCGCCTGGATCCGACTGAGGGCGCGGGCCACGTTGTCCGCCTCTCCGACCACGTCGAGATCGGGCTCACGTTCGAGCAGCTCGGCGACGCCGCGGCGCACGATCTCATGGTCGTCGACGAGGAAGATCCGCGTCACGGTCGTTCGCCTCCGTCCGCGTTGGCGGGCACGCTCCATTCGATGGACGTGCGCCCCGGTGCGGAGTCGACGCGCATGCCGCCGCCGCGCTGTTCGGCACGCTCCTGCAGGTTCGCCAGTCCGCTTCGCCGCCCGTCGCCGTGGATGCCGCCGCCGTCGTCGTCGACGACGACGCGGATCAGGTCCTGCCCTGCGTCGACCGTCAGCCGGATGGTGTCGGCCGAGGCGTGCTTCACCGCGTTCGTGAGCAGTTCACGCACGACGGCGGTCACGTCGTCGGCGAGCGAGCCCGTCACGAGCAGGTCGAGCGGGCCCCTGAAGCCCACCGCGACGGGCTGAGCCAGCGACGCCGAGCACTCGGCTGCGATGTCGAGCACGCGATGACGGAGGGATGGTTCGGCCCCCTCGTGCGGCGTGATCGCGAAGATGATGGTGCGGATCTGGGCGATGCTCTCGTCGAGCGTCGTGATCGCCGACCGCAGGCGCTGTGATGCCTCGCCGCCGGAGACCTCGCCGGCCAGGGCCTGCAGCACGAGCCCCGTGCCGAAGAGCTGCTGGATGACGTGGTCGTGGAGGTCGCGTGCGATGCGCGACCGCTCCTCCACCAGAAGGGCCCGCTGGCGATCCTCGCGCGCCTTCGCGAGCTCGATCGCGAGTCCGACGCGACCCGCGAGGTCGTCGGCGATGGCGACTTCAGATGCCGTGAAGTGCGGCCGACCGGTCGACCGGGCGGCGACCAGCACCCCCCAGACCGTCTCCGTGTTCTTCAGCGCGATGAACATCGACGGCCCCGCCGCATCGCCCTCCGCGATCGCGAGGGCATCCGTCGGGTCGTCGTGGCGGGCGCCGGAGCGGGACCGCGACTCCCCGCTCTCGAGGACGATCCCGGCGCTCGTTCGCATGGCGGGGATCACGGCGCCCACCAGCACGTCCGCGCCGTTGCCGCGGGCTTCGGCGACCGTCACGGTGAACGGCTCCGGTCCGGGCAGCACGATGCAGATCCGATCCGCTCCCGTGCGCGCGATGAGCTCGTCGGCGAGCATCGGGAGTGCCGCGTCACCGGCCGTGTCGAGCAGTGACGACGCGATCTGCGCCGACGAGGCCGTCCACAACTGACGCATGCGCGTCTCGTCGAAGAGCCGCGCGTTCGCGATGGCGAAGCCGGCAGTGGCCGCCAGCGCCGTCACGAGTTCCTCGTCCTCCGCGGTGAACTCGCCACCTTGCGGATTGGACAGGTAGAGATTGCCGAACACCTCGTCGCGCACGCGAACGGGCACGCCGAGGAACCCGTCCATCGGGGGATGCCCGTGAGGGAAGCCCACCGAACGCGGGTCGTCGCTGATGTGCCGCAGGCGAATCGGACGGGGATCGTCGATGAGCGCCCCGAGCACGCCGCGCCCCTCGGGGAGGTGGCCGATGGAGGCCACCGCCTCCGGTGACATGCCCACGTGGATGAACTCCTCGAGTCCTCCAGCCTCGGCGACGACACCGAGCGCCCCGTACTCGGCGTCGACGAGTTCGACCGCGGCGTGGACGATGCGCTCGAGCACCATCGGGAGTTCGATCGGTTCGACGACCGCCTCGGTGGCCCGCAGCAGGGCGCGGAGCCTGCTCTGGGTGCGCATGACCTCGTCGGCACGCTTCACGAGTTCCTGGAGCGTCCGATCGAGCTCCGACCTCGGATGGTCGGGGAAGGACAACGGGGGATGATCCGTCATGACACCTCCGCGCCGGGGATGTCGGCAGGCTACCACCGAGCGCGATACCTCCGCACGACACCGAGGCGATGCCCTTCCGGGGGACCTAGGACCCGTGACCGGCGGCGCGGGCGAGGGACGCTGGCACCATGCATTCCGGACTCGGCGTTCGCGGGTCCGACTGATGGAGGGTGGTCGAGCATGTCGAGCCGTATCCTCGTCGGGATCGATGGTTCCATCGCGAGCCGGGCGGCGATCACGTGGGCGCTCGAGCGGGCGCGGAGCATCCGCACCGCCGTCACGCTCCTGATGGTCGTCGATGACGAGTGGGGCGCGATCAGCGATCGCGACCTCGGGGAGCTGCGCGCTTCCGCCGAGGGCATCGCCGAGCGCGAGTTGGAGTTCGCCCGCGAGCGCGCCGGCTCCGTTGAGGTCACGGCCGGAATCGCCGTCGGAGCGCCCATGCTCGTGCTGGCCAGCGAGGCATCCGCCTACGAATCGGTGGTCATCGGCACGCACAAGATCGGGACCTTCCACGGTCACGCGCTGGGGTCGCGCGGCCTGCAGGTGGCGGCCATGTCCCCGGTGACGACCGCGATCGTTCCGGTCGACACGTCGGCCGGGCGGAGCGGCGTCGCGGTCGGCGTGGGCGATGCGCCCGGATGGATCGAGCCGGTGCGCTTCGCCATGCGGGAGGCCGTTCGCCTCGAGGAGCGCCTGATGCTCATCCGCGCCGAGGGGCCGACGGCGACCGACGAGCATGTGCTGCTGCGGCTCGCGTGGGAGCTCCCCGAGGCGTCCGAGCTCTCCAACGGCATCGTGGTGCGTCGCTCTCCCGCGCCCGCCGGCGAGACGCTCGCCGGCGTGTCCCGCCGCGCCGTGGTCACGGTGAGCGGGCGGCCGACGGCCGCCGGCGCGCGGGGGTTCCGTCCGCTCGGTCGCACGAACAACGACCTGCTCATGAACGCGGGCGGGCCGGTCGTCGTCGTGCCCTTCGAGTCGGGAGCGGAGCGCGCGGCGACGCCTCCTTCGCTCATCCGCGCGTCCACCGCCCGCTGAAAGGGAGACTCCATGACCGCCCTCGTGCTCTACGAGTCGATGTTCGGGAACACGCGGCTCATCGCCGAGGCGATCGGAGACGGCCTCGCGGCCACCACCGAGGTGCGGGTCGAACTCGCCTCTGCGATCGCAGATTCCGAAGCCGAGCTGGTCGTGATCGGCGCCCCGACGCATGCCCATTCGCTGCCGCGTGCCGCATCGAGGGAGGATGCCGCGAAGTGGGCGCGAGATTCCGAGAAGCACCTCGCCCTGGAGCCCGATGCCGCCGCTCCGGGCGTGCGCGAGTGGCTCGACTCCATCTCGACCGCGCCGCCGGCATGGGCCGCGTTCGGCACGCGCGTGGACATCCCGCGCATCTTCGCCGGCGACGCGTCGGCCGCGATCGAGAAGCGGATGCGCCGTGTGGGATCACGCCCGGTCGCTCCATCCGAGTGCTTCCTCGTGACCCTCGACAACGTGCTCGTGGACGGCGAACTCGATCGCGCCCGTGAGTGGGGCCGTGCGCTCGGCCGGATCGCACTCGCGCAGCAGCCTGCGCGCTGAGGTGGACCGGCGGCGGTTCAGGCTCCCGGCACGGGGCCAGCCGCCGGCCCGGGACGCGCGGGGAAGAACAGCCGCAGTGCCACGGGCGCCGTGAGTGCGGCGAACGTCACCGCCATGAGCACGCCCGCCGCGACGTAGAGTGCGGCGACCAGCGCGACCGGACTCCGCTCGTCGATGAACGGGGACGGCGCGAACGTCCAGAGGATCGACACGAGCCACGCCCCGGCATTCGCCGGGACCCACCGCAGCGTGCGCGGGCGGGCGAGCACGAGCCATTGCGCGAGCGGGATGCTCACGAGCAGCAGGATGGCGCCGATCGAGACCACGACCAGCATGGCCGGCGATCCGAGGTCGAGGCCGAGCGTGCTCGGAAGCATCCCGAGTATCCACGCGAACGCCGCGGCCGCGGCGGTGGCCGTGATCCATCGCCACGCCACCGGCCGATTGACCCGCATCCCCCTGTACTGGCCGATCGCCAGCGCCGTCCCCTCCAGCGCCCCGGCCCCGATCACGAGCGCGAGGCGCGCGGGATCCTCGATGCCGGCGACGATCGTGACGATGGCCACGCCTGCGGCGATGGCGAACCCGGTCGCCTCGCCGATCGAGACGGCGAGGATCCAGCGGAGCGCGTCCCGACGGGGAGGTCGGCCGCCTGTCGCCGCCGAGTTCGTGTCGCTCGCTGCCAGGTGCACGGCTCGACGCTAGACCAAGCCCGTGGAACCGTGGAGGACCTTCGGCCCGCGTCCGAGGGCCGCGCGCGCCGATGCTGGGACCATGGACGGCCACCGAGGCATCCGGCTCACCCTGCTGATCGTGCAGGCCTTCGTCGCGCTCACCGCGCTGGCCGGGGGAGCGGCCCTCGTGATCGGCTCGCTCGATCCCGGCTTCTCGACAGCGTGGAACCCGCCGGCCGAGTACCTCGAGGGAGGGCCGTTCCCGTCGTACCTCGTGCCGGGGATCACCCTTGCCGTCGTGCTCGGCGGTGTGCACGTCCTCGCGTTCGTGCAGCTCGAACGCCGGCGGCCATGGGCGCTGTTCCTCTCCGCGGCGGCGGGATACGCCACGCTCATCTGGATCTTCGTGCAGATGGCGTTCATCCCGTTCAGCTTCCTCCAGGCGCTGTACTTCAGCATCGGGCTCGTCGAACTCGGCCTCGTGCTCATGCTGCTCGATGTGCATCACCGCCGCACGTCGCGGCGCCACGCCCCCGCCGACCGTGACGGGGCGAGCACGACCCGTCACGCGTGAGGTCGCGGCCGCCGCCACGGTGGTGGTCGCCGGGTCGCGGCGGCTGTCAGGCGCGTGGTGCACACTGGAGCCGTGATCGCCGAGCATGCGCTGAACTGGAGCCCGCGGCATCCGACCGACCTGCTCCAGACCATCGGCGCGCTTCGCCGCGGCGGCGGCGATCCGACGTACCACCGCGACGAGCGCGGGGCGGTGTGGCGCACCACGCGCACCGACGAGGGCGTCGCGACCCTGCGCTACTCGCAGCCCGCTCCCGACGAGCTGCGCTGCGAGGGCTGGGGGCCGGGCGCTCGCACGGCGGTGGCCTCGGCGCCCGAACTGCTCGGCGACCGCGACGATCCCGCGGGCTTCGATCCCGGCATCCGCCTGCTCGACGATGCCCACCGGCGCAACCCGGGCCTGCGCATCCCGCGCACCGGCCGCGTGTTCGAGGCGCTCGTGCCTGCGATCCTCGAGCAGAAGGTCATCACCCTGCAGGCGCACGACTCGTGGCGCCGGCTGGTCTGGCGGTCCGGCGATGCGGCGCCTGGGCCGACTCCGCGGAGGATGCGGGTCACACCCGCTCCTGAGGGCTGGGCGTCGATCCCCACGTGGGAGTGGCACAAGGCCGGCGTCGACCCGCGGCGCGCGCGCACGATCGTGAACGCCGCGCGTTATGCGTCGCGCCTCGAGGAGGCCGTCGGCATGAGCACGGCGGATGCCGCGGCGCGCCTCACCCTCATGCCCGGCGTCGGCGCGTGGACCGCCGCCGAGGTGGCCCAGCGTGCCCTCGGCGACGCCGACGCGCTCTCAGTGGGCGACTACCACCTTTCGAACTACCTGGGCCACGCGCTCTGGGGCCGCGACATGACCGACGACGAGATGGTGGCGGCGATGACGCCGTGGGCCGGGCATCGCTACCGGGTGGTGCGCCTGCTCGGCGCGGCCGGCGTCCGCGGTCGACCGCGGCGTGGACCGCGCATGCCGTTCGTCGACCACCGAGCGTTCTGAGCTGCGGGCGGCCGCGCCGTGACGGGCGCTCAGGCCACGGATGCCGCCCCGCCCCCACGCCCAGCCGCCGAGTCGTGTGCGAGTCCCCACTCGCTGAGCGGCTGCAGCAGTTCGATGAGCCGGAGGCCGGCGGTGCTCGGCGTGTAGGTGATGATGACGGGCGTCGTCGGCTTCACGTGCCGCTCGATGAGCCCCTCGGCCTCGAGCTCCCGGAGGCGGGTGGCGAGCAGGCGATCGGAGATGCCCGTCACGGCCGCGCGGTACTCCGAGAACCTGCGCGCTCCGCGAATCCCGGCGAGCAGGATGGCTGCGTTCCACTTCCGGCCCGCGAACTCGACGGTCGATGCGAAGCGACGGCACGCCTCCTCGTCGATGTGCCCGAGCTCCTCGAGCCGTGCGCTGGTCCTGCCGCTCACGCCGAGCCTCCTCACTCACTCCAAGTAAGCAGCTTACCACCCGGGTGCGAATCGTCGCCGGATACTCCACGATGGGCAGTACTCACCCGTCCCGACCGATCGGAGCACGATGTACTACGGCCACGAGTTGCGGTTCGGCACCTTCATCACCCCGACCAACGACCCCCCGCAGGCGGCCGTGCGGTTGGCCGAGCTCGCCGAGGCATCCGGCTACGACCTCGTCACCTTCCAGGACCACCCGTACCAGCCGCGATTCCACGACACGTCGACCCTGCTCACGTGGGTCGCGGCGCGCACCGAGCGCGTCCACCTCGCCGCGAACGTCACGAACCTCCCGTTGCGCCCGCCCGCCGTGCTCGCTCGGGCGACCGCCAGCCTCGACCTGCTCTCGGGCGGCCGCTTCGAGCTCGGCCTCGGCGCCGGCGGCTTCTGGGACGCGATCGAGGCCATGGGCGGCCGCCGCCTCACGCCCGGCCAGGCCGTCGACGCGCTGTCGGAGGCGATCGACGTCATCCGGGGCGTCTGGGACCAGGGCGAGCGCGCGCGGTTGGAGGTCGACGGGCAGTACTACCGGGTCAGCGGCGCGAAGCGCGGCCCGGCGCCGGCGCACAACATCCCGATCTGGATCGGGGCGTACAAGCCGCGGATGCTGCGGCTCACCGGTCGCAAGGGCGATGGCTGGCTGCCCACCCTCGGCCACATGAAGCCAGGCCAGTTCGCTGAGTCGAACGCGACGATCGACGAGGCCGCACGCGCCGCCGGACGCGATCCACGCGAGATCCGGCGCATCGTGAACATCGGCGGGCGGTTCTCGGCGGCAGGCGGCGGGTTCCTCGACGGCCCGGCCGCGCAGTGGGTGGAGCAGCTGCTGCCCTACGTCGTCGACGACGGCGTCGGCACGTTCATCCTCTCGAGCGACGACCCCGGCACCACGCAGCACTTCGCCGAGGAGGTCGCCCCCGCGTTGCGCGAGGCGGTCGCGCGCGAGGTGCGCCGCACGGATGCCGCGACCGTCGCCGCGCCCACCTGGGTCGGTCGCAGCACCGCGGTGCGCGCGAAGCGCCGCGACGGCATCGACTACGACGCACTGCCGCCGTCGCTCGCCGCCCACGCGGTCGAGCCCGGCGACGCGGGCTATGCCCGGGTGAAGTCGACCTACATGCGGGGTGGCGCTCCCGGGCTCCTGCTGCGGCCGGGAGACCCGCAGGAGGTCGCGGACGCGATCGCGTTCGCCCGCGCCAACCCCGACGTGCCGCTCGGGGTGCGCAGCGGTGGCCACGGCATCAGCGGTCGCTCGACGAACGACGGCGGCATCGTGATCGACCTCTCGCGCCTCGACGGCATGGAAGTGCTCGACGAGTCGGCGCGGCTCGTGCGCATCGGCGCCGGCGCGCGCTGGAAGGACGTCGCCGCGTTCCTCTCGCCGCACGGCTGGGCGCTCAGCTCGGGCGACTACGGCGGCGTCGGCGTCGGCGGGCTCGCCACGGCCGGCGGCATCGGATGGCTGGTGCGGGAGCACGGGCTCACGATCGACCACGTGCGGGCCGTCGAGGTGGTGCTCGCCGACGGGAGCATCGTGCGAGCGGATGCCACGCGGCATCCGGAGCTCTTCTGGGCCGTTCGCGGGGCGGGCGCGAACGTCGGCATCGTCACCGCGTTCGAGTTCGAGGTCGACGACGTGGGCGACATCGGGTTCGCCCAGCTCGCGTTCGATGCGAGCGCCGCCGCCGGCTTCCTGCAGGCGTGGGGCGACTGGGTGGTCGACGCGCCGCGCGACCTCACGAGCTTCCTGATCATGGGCGGCGCGCGGGCGGGCCGGCCGCCGGTGGCGCAGGTCATGGCGGTGGTCGACTCCGACGACCCCGAGACGGTGCTCGCCCGGCTGCAGCCGCTCGCCGAGGCGGCGCCGCTCGTGGCGCAGGACGTCCGCATCACGAGCTACCGGGCGGTCATCTCGAACTCCGGCGACGCAGCCCACGCTGCGGAAGGCGAGCCGACAGCGCGGTCCGGCCTCGTCGGCCGCATCACGCCGGAGTTCGCGCGCGACGCGGCGCGGTTCCTCGAGAGCGGGGCGACGTACTTCTTCCAGCTGCGCGCCGTCGGCGGCGCGGTGCACGACGTGCCGGCGGATGCCACGGCGTTCGCGCACCGCTCGGCGGAGTTCTCCGTGGTTGCCTTCGGCTCGAGCCGGCAGCACACGACCGAGAGGTGGCGGGAGCTCATCGTGCCGCACCTCGACGGCGCCTACCTGAGCTTCGACAGCGAGCAGGGCGACGAGCAGGTGGAGGCAGCGTTCCCGCCCGCGACGCTCGCGCGGCTTCGCGCGATCAAGGCGCAGGTCGATCCCGACAACGTGTTCCGGGACAACGCGAACGTGCGGCCCGCGTCCGAGGCGCGGCGGCCGTTCACAGCTGCCCGCCGACGTATGGTCGTCATGCGCGATCACGGTGCCGAAGTGCCGAAGTGCCGCCTACGCAGGGGCGAGGAACTCCCTTCGGCGCAGCCCACTCAGCCGAGCAACGCGTCCAGGCGCGGGTGGAGGTGCCTCGTCACGAGCACGGATGCCGCGTGCCGCGCCCCGGCGCGTAGCGCATCTGGCAGCGGCGACCCCGCGAGCGTCGCGTCGAGCACGCCGGCCATGAACGCGTCGCCCGCACCGTTGGTGTCGAGCACCTCGACCGGCTCCGCCGCCACCTCGTGGCGGGTCATCCGCTCGTCGACGGCGATCGCGCCCTCGGCCCCGAGCGTGCACACCACGAGCGACGCCCCGCCCGCGATGCGGCGCTCCATGAACGGCAGCGGGTCGTCGCCGATGCGGTCGGCGTTCATGAAGATCACGTCGGCGACCTCGATGAACGGGCGGTGGAACCCGGCCTCGCCGTCGTAGTCGTGGATGTCGGTCCAGATCGGGCGGCCTGCGGCGCGCGCCGCGTCGATGAGCTCGAGCGAGAGCGGGGCGAGGTCGAGCACGATCGCCGCGGCATCCGACATCGCCGCGACCGCGTCGGGAGCCGGCCCGCCGTCGAGGTCCTGTGGCGTCGCGAGGTAGAGCGAGATGCGCTCGCCGTCGCGCGTCATGAGGTTGAGGTGGCGTTCGGTGGTGCCGCCTTCGCCCGCGAGCAGGTCGACGCCCGCCTCGCCGAGGACGCGCCGCACGCGCTCACCCTCGACGTCGCCGCCGAGGAGCGCGTGCAGGGTTACGGGGCGGCCGAGGCCCGCGAGGCCGAGCGCCTTGCCCGCCGAGGTGCCGCCGACCGTCTCCCAGTCGCCGAGGGCGAACTGCATGTGCGGCACGGGCTCCGGCAGGCGGTCGAGCTCGACGATGCGGTTCCACGACGCGGGCCCGGCGATGAAGACGTGATCGGTCATCCGTTCATTCTGGCGGGTCGCGGGCGTCAACCCCCAGCCATCATGCCGCCGACGGCCGGCGGATTCACGTCGGGAGTTCGCTCCTTTCCGCAGCGAGCGCACTGATGCCAAGCTCCAGCCTCGATGTCGCGGTGCACCACCCACTGTGCATGCCCAACCGGCACCGCAGCGATTTCCCGGCCATGATCCCTCCCGTCTCCCGTCTCCGTAATCAGGGGGAACTGGGGCACAGGGTACTCCTGCGACGGTCGCGCCTCCGCAAAGCGCGTGGTGTCCGCCCGCCCCTATTCGAGCCACTCCGTCACGAACGTCGGGTTCGCGTGGATGTTCGTCGACACGAACGGCTCGCCCCCGACGACCGCGAACTTGTGCGGCGTGAACGCGGGCACCACGAGCACCTGCCCGCCGACCGCCTCGAGCCGCTCGTCGCCGACCGTGAACAGCGCGCGGCCGTGCCGCACCACGAAGGTCTCGGTGTACGGGTGCTGATGCAGCCGGGGCCCCGCGCCGTCGCGCGAGGAGTACACGAAGATCAGGGAGACCTGCGAGCCGATCGTCGCGCCCTCGATCTCGTCGTTCCAGTGCAGGTCGTCGGTCGCGGCATCCGCGCGCTGGTACATGAGAACCATGTGCTCCTCCTCGTCGTCGAGCCGAACGCGCGGCCACGATAACGCGAGCCCGGGGATGCCGCCACCTCCCCCCTGTCGCTGGCACCGCCTGATGTGGTGGGATGACGGGGTGGGGGCGATCGTCGCGAACGCAACGGGGCTGAGCTCTGCGGAGGTCGCGGAGCGCGTCGCCCGCGGCGAGACGAACGCGTTCGAGAGCCCCACGAGCCGCAGCGCGTGGAGCATCGTCCGCGCCAACGTCTTCACGATCTTCAACGCCATCATCGGCGGGTGCTTCCTCGTGCTGCTGCTCATCGGCCGTTGGCAGGACGCGCTCTTCGGCTTCAGCGCCATCGCCAACACGATCATCGGCTCGGTGCAGGAGTTCCGCGCCAAGCGCTCGCTCGACAAGCTCGCCCTCATGCACGCACCCCACGCCAGGGTCATCCGCGACGGCGAAGAGCGAGAGGTCGCGCTCGCTGACGTGGTGCTCGGCGACCTCCTCGTGCTGCGGGCGGGCGACCAGGTCGCCGCCGATGCGCACGTCCTGACCTCCGAGCGCCTGCAACTCGACGAGTCCATGCTCACGGGCGAGTCCGACCCGGTCGACAAGGCGACGGATGACGCGGTGCTGTCAGGCTCGATCGTGATCGGCGGTGGCGGTGCCGCGGTGGTCGACAAGGTCGGCGCGGACTCGTTCGCGAACAAGCTCTCGAGCGAGGCCAAGCAGTTCTCGCTCGTGGCATCCGAGCTGCGCTCCTCGATCAACCGCCTGCTCGGCTGGATCGCGTGGATCATCGGGCCGATCAGCCTGCTCGTGCTCAACGCGCAGATGGTGACGAAGGGCGGCTGGGTCGAGGCGATCGAGAGCGGCGAGTGGCAGGATGCGGCGGTCGCGTCCATCGCGGCGATCGTCGCGATGATCCCGCTCGGCCTCGTGCTCATGACGAGCATCGCGTTCGCGGTCGGCGCCGTGAGGCTCGCCAACCGGAACGTGCTGGTGCAGGAGCTGCCGGCGGTCGAGGGCCTCGCCCGAGTGGACCTCATCTGCCTCGACAAGACCGGCACCCTCACCGAGGGCGACATCGTGTTCGACGCGGCGCATCCGCTGGCCTCGCACGCGCCCGACGGATGGACGGACGTGCTCGCCTGGTATGGCGCAGAGCCCGAGGCGAACGCCACCGCGCGGTGCCTCGTCGAGCCGTATCCCGTGCAGCGCGTGCTCGAGCCCGAGGCGCGCATCGCGTTCTCGTCGGCGCGCAAGTGGAGTGCGGTCGGATTCCCGGGGTCGGGCACGTGGGTGCTCGGCGGGCCCGAAATGGTGTTCGCGGCATCCGGCGACAGGGTTGCAGGCATCGCCGCCGCGACGGATGCCTCGGCGCGCGGCGACCTGCGCGCCCAGGCCGCCCACCTCGCCGCCACCGGCCGCCGAACGCTCGTGCTCGCGCACAGCCCAGAGGAGCTCACCGCCGAGCGCGCCGAGGCCGAGCGCCTGCCGGGCTCGCTCACCGCGGTGGCGCTGCTGACGTTCCGCGAGAGCGTGCGCCCGGATGCCCGCGACACCCTCGAGTACTTTGCCGCGCAGGGCGTCGCCGTGCGCATCATCTCGGGCGACAGCCCGCAGACGGTGGCGGCGATCGCCCGCGAGGTCGGCGTGGACGCGCCCCGCGGGTATGACGCGCGCGAGCTGCCGACCGACCTCGATGAGCTCGGCGAGGCGCTCGAGTCGCATGTCGTGTTCGGCCGGGTCACGCCGTCGCAGAAGAAGGACATCGTCACCGCACTGCAGCGCCGCGGGCACACCGTCGCGATGACGGGCGACGGCGTGAACGACGCGCTCGCCATCAAGGAAGCCGACATCGGCATCGCGATGAACTCGGGCTCGGCGGCCACCAAGGCGGTGGCGCGCATCATTCTGCTCGACGGCCGGTTCTCCCAGCTGCCGGGGGTTGTGGCCGAGGGGCGGCAGGTCATCGCGAACATCGAGCGGGTTTCGATGCTCTTCCTCACGAAGACCGCGTACTCCACGGCGCTCGCGGTGCTGTTCGGGGTGATGCTGCTGCCGTTCCCGTTCCTGCCGCGCCAGCTGTCGGTGACCGACGGCCTCACCATCGGCATCCCCGCGTTCTTCCTCGCGCTCATGCCGAACGCGCGCCGTTACCTACCCGGGTTCCTCCCACGCTCGCTGACCTTCGCGATCCCGGCGGGCATCATCATCGCGCTCGTCCTGGCCCTCTACAGTCGCATGGCCACGGATGCCGGCATCCCCGAGGACGAGCTGCGTACCGGATCGACGATGATCCTCGGCATCGTCGGCCTCTGGGTGCTCACCGTGCTGTCGCGTCCGATCGACGGCTGGAAGATCGTCATCATCGGCGCGATGATGATCGGCCTCGTGCTCGTCTTCGCCATCCCGGTCGTGGCCGACTTCCTGCAGTTCGTCGAGCTGACGCTGCCGACGGCGCTGCTCGTGATCGCGGCATCCGTCATCTCGATCGCGGGAATCGAAGTGGTGAGATTCGTGCATCGACGAGCCGTGCGGCGGATGGTGCCCGCCGTGCCCGCGGCGCTCGTCGCCACGGTCAGGCGGACGGCTCCCGGCGTGCCGCCATCGACCGACTGAAGAACTCCGCAGGGCGCCCCGCCCACAGCGCGAGGATGATGAGCGCGGAGATGCCGCCGCCGATCGCGAGCGACCACCACGACGATCCGTCGGTGGGCGTCGCGATCACACCGATCACCCACACGAGGGCCGAGAGCGACACCAGCACGGTCACGAAGATGCGCGCCGAGTTGCGCCCACGCGTGAGCCCCGAGGCCATGGCGATCGTGAGGAGGCCGATGAGGATGATCCCCGCGCCCCAGAGGCTGACGGCGAACGCGTCGCCCGCGGCCCGCACTGCGTCGTCGTAGCGCAGGAGGATCAGCAGGATGCCGGCGATGATGTCGAGGATGCCCGAGATGTACGTGAGCACGACGACGGCGATCACCCGCTTCGGCGGGCGCGGCCGTACGGTGTCTTCGGTCATGTCGCCCCCTCCCGGCGCCGCCCTCGGCGTTCGGGTCCAGCATACGAGCGGCGGGTCGTCTGCGGTTCGATACGCTGGGCGTCCGCCCATCGACTGCGCGGATGCCGCCGCGCGCAGTGATCCGAAGGAAGAGCCGTGCCCCGTTTCGATCTGCCGGTCGACGCACTCCGCGCATACCGCCCCGATGTCGCCGAGCCAGGAGACTTCGACGCGTTCTGGACGTCGACGCTCGCCGAGTCCCGCGCACTCGCCGAGCCGCCGCGTCTCACCCGCGTCGCCTCGCCACTCACCGCGTTCGAGGTCTACGACGTGTCGTTCAGCGGATTCGGCGGAGATCCCGTCGGCGGTTGGTTCATCGTGCCCGCCGGAGCCGACCAGCCGCTCCCGGCGATCGTCGAGTACAACGGCTACGGCGGGGGGCGCGGCCTGCCGCACGAGCGGCTCGCGTGGGCGGCATCCGGCTACGCGTACTTCCTCATGGACACGCGCGGCCAGGGCAGCGTCTGGGGGACCGGCGGCGAGACGGCCGACCCGCACGGCACCGGGCCGTCGGCGCCGGGCTTCATGACGCGCGGTATCGAGGACCCGGCCACGTACTACTACCGCCGCGTCTTCACCGACGCGGTGCTCGCGATCGACGCTGTGCGATCGTTCGACCGGGTCGACGCCGACCGCGTCGCGGCGTGCGGAGGCAGCCAGGGCGGCGGCATCGCGATCGCCGCGGCAGGTCTCTCCTCAGGGCTCGTCGGCGCGATGCCCGAGGTGCCGTTCCTCTGCCACTTCGAGCGGGCCGTCGGCCTCACCGACAGGTTCCCGTACCAGGAGATCGTGCAGTATCTCTCGGTGCACCGGGATGCCGCACCGCGCGCGTTCGAGACCCTCGCCTACTTCGACGGGGTCAACCTGGCGAAGCGCGCGACGGCGCCTGCGCTGTTCTCGGTCGGGCTCATGGACCCGGTGTGCCCGCCGTCGACCGTGTATGCCGCGCGCAACCACTGGGGCGCCGGCGCCTCGGCCGACATCGTCGAGTACGCCTTCAACGAGCACGAGGGCGGCGCCGCGGCGCACTGGCAGCGGCAGTCGGCGTGGCTCGCGGAGCGTCTCGTACGGAGCATGGCATGAGGCGCGGCGGGTCGCTGGCGATCGACGCGGGTCAGTCGGGCATCAAGGTACGCCACGCGGATGCCGCGGGCGCGAGCGAGTGGGCCGGTCCCGGCATCCGCACCGACCTGCCGCTGCTGCCGCAGCTCGCCCGGGTCATGGCGCAGGCCGTCGACGCGGGGTACGCGTTCGACGCCGTCGGACTGGGCGTGTCGGGGCTCACGTCGGACGAGTCCGACGCTGGGTACCTGCTCGCCGCGGCGGTGCAGTACGGGGTGCGCGCCGTGCACCTCGCGCACGACTCGATCACCGCGTACCTCGGCGCGCTCGGCGACGACCGCGGCGCCGTGGTCGCCTCGGGCACCGGCGTGGTCACCCTCGCCGTGGGTCGGACCGACGTGGCGCGGGTCGACGGTTGGGGCTACCTCATCGGCGATGCAGGCAGCGGGTACTGGCTCGGTCGCGCCGCGCTCGACGCCGTGATGCGCGCGCACGACGGACGGGGCGACCCCACCGCGCTCACCGCCGTCGTGCGCGAGGAGTTCCCAGACCTCGAGCGGGCGTACATCGAGCTGCAGGTGGATCCGGCACGCGTCGGGCGCATCGCCGCCTACGCGCGGCACGTCGCCGACGCGGCGGCGGCCGGCGATGCTGTCGCCGGCGCGATCGTGTCTGCGGCCGGTCGCGAGCTCGCGGCATCCGTGATCGCCGGTCTGCGACGCGTCGGTGAGGCGGATGCCGCGGCGCCCCGTGTGCGCGGCGTCGGCGGGGTGTTCGGCGGCGCGGCGCTGGCGCGCGCGTTCACGGCGTCGGTGCTGGAGCAGGTGCCCGGAGCCGATATCCGGCTCGGGGAGGCGCATCCTCTCGACGGCGCCGCGGCGCTCGGCAGCGTGGCTCCCTCGAGCGCCCTCGCGACGCACATCTCGTCCGCGGGCGGCTGAGCCCGCGACAGTCTCGGCGGGCGGGCGACCGCGCCGACGGGGAGAGCCCCGAGGCATCCGCTCCGAGGCCCTCCCGCTCGCCTGAGGTCGTCGCGCGCCGGGACGTCAGGCCGAGCGACGCAGGTACGCCTCGATGCGGTCGAACGCGCCCTCCCAGGCGGTGGCCTGGAAGAAGTCGCGAACCTCGGGAGTCGGGAAGCCCGTCTGCGCGACGCTCATGAGGGTGCCGCCCTCCTGCGCCTCGAACGTCACCTCGATGCGCGTCGTGATCGAGTCGCCGCTCGGGTCGCTGCCCGTCGACTCGGTGACGAGGCGGTGCGGGCGGTCCATCTCGAGGATCGTCTGGATCTCGGTGAAGAGGGTGTCGCGGTCGGGCCCCCACACCGCCTTCCAGGTGCCGCCGACGCGCAGGTCGATCTCGATCTCCACCACGCCGCCGCCATCGAGGATCGAGAACCAGGTCTTCTGCTTCTCGGCGTCGGTGTAGGCGTCGAAGACCTCCTCCGGCGTCGCCGGCATCAGTCGGCTCGCTCGGAGGCCGATGGTCTCGTTCGTCTGGGTGTCGCTCATGATTCCGTTCCTTTCGCGAGGGTGAAGTAGGCCTCGAGACCGTCGAGTCGACGCTCCCAGAGCCGCTGGTAGAAGGTGATCCATGCCATCGCGTCGTCCAAACGCTCGGTGCCGAGGCGGCACTGCCGCACCCGGCCGACCTTCTCGGTGGTGACGAGGCCCGCGACCTCGAGCACGTCGACGTGCTTGCGGATGCCGGTGAGCGTCATTCCCGTGGGCTCCGCGAGCTGGGTGATCGTCGCCGGGCCGTCACCGAGGCGGGTCAGGATGCCGCGTCGCGTCTCGTCGGCGAGGGCGGCGAACGCCCGATCGAGTGCCAGTTGCTGAACCATGTTGTTCAGTGTAGAACACTGAACCGAAAAGTTCAATATTTCTCACGACTCTCATCTGCCTGCGGAACTTCGCACCGGGGAAGCATTGTCTCCCCGCAGAATCGGTCGACAAGTCGATGAGTCGACAAATCGACAAGTTGACCGATCCTGCGGAGGAACAGTCTCGTGCGTTCGGTTCGTGAGGTGCGTGGGGGGCGCTGCACAGACGCCCGTTCCCGCCCGGCGTCGGTCCACGGTCGAGACCTACGCTTCGGGCTCGAGCCGTCGTCGCTCGTCTCTGGCTCCCATCCAGACGGTGCGCGCGGCGTCGGCGTTCAGCACGCCGATGCCGAGACCTGCCACGACGTCGATCCACGCGGTGGGGAACCAGACCGTGAGCACCGCGACGACGATGATCGCGGCGTCGGCGAGCACGTCGTTCCGTGCGGACAGCCACGCCGCTTTCGCCAGGCTCCCCGGGTGGTCGCGGTGCCGCATCAGCAGGAGCGCGCACGCGAGGTTCACGAGGAGCGCACCCATCGCGGTGAGGGAGAGGGGCAGCGGTTCCGGCGGGACGGGGTCGACGATCTTCATCACTGCGGTCCAGAGCGTGGCCAGCGCCGGGATCAGGATCACGATCGCGAGCACGCTGCCCACGTACGACCTCCGCCGGGCCGACCAGACGGCCGCGAAGAAGATGAGGAGGTTGATGCTCGCGTCCTCGAGGAAGTCGACGCTGTCCGCGAAGAGCGACACCGAACCGATGACCTGGGCCACGACGAACTCGACGCCGAAGTACGCGAGGTTGAGGATCGCGACCAGCAGCACGGTGCGGCGCAGGGCGTTGGTGTCGTGCATCGGGCTGTCCATCCGACGCGCTACGCGATGAGCCCGCGAAGCACCAACGCGTACACGGCGTCGAAGTCGGCGGCGAGCCCGGGGTCGTCCCACTCGGCGGCGTGCAACGGATGATGGAACCTGGCCGTCGCCTGCAGCACGGCGCGCCCGAGCACCGCGGGATCGCCCGGGGCGAACTCGCCGTCGGCGATGCCGTCGGCGATGATGCGCGAGAGCTGCTCGGCCAGATGGTCGACATGTGCGGCGACGACCTCCCGTGAGGTCATCGTCAGGGCCAGGAGCGTCTCGAACATCTCAGGGTCGGTCACGGCCATCTGCTGCTTGGTCTCGGTGAGTACCACCAGCCACTCGTGAAGACGGTCGATGGCGGGCCGAGGTGCACGGATGACGTCTTCGAGAGGCGCTGAGACGCGGTCGAGCCAGCGTTCCGTCACCGCATCGCGGATCGCCGCCTTGCTCTCGAAGTGGCGGTAGACGGTGCCGTGACTGACGCCGAGCGCGCGCGCGATGTCGACGACCGAGGTCTTCGCGGGACCGTAGCGGCGAAGCACGTCCTCAGCGCTCGCGAGGATGGCCTCGCGCGTGAGGGCCTCTGCCATGTGCGGTCACCTCTCGCTGTCGAGGATCGACATCTGCCTCGCATCATAGCGATCGCCGGATGCCGCGTCGGTCGGCACTGCCCGCTCGATCGCGGCGAGGTCTGCCGCGTCGAGGGTGAGGTCGAGTGCACCAAGCGACTCGGCGAGCCGTTCACGCGTCCGCGCGCCGACGAGCGGCACGATGTCGTCGCCCTGCGCCAGCACCCAGGCGATCGCGGCCTGTGCGACGGATGCTCCGCGTGCCTCGGCGATCTCGCGCAGGCTCTCGACGAGCGCGAGGTTGCGCTCGAGGTGCTCCCCGCCGAACCGAGGCAGGCTGGAGCGGAAGTCGCCTGAGCGGTCCGGCGACCAATGGCCCGAGATGAGTCCGCGTGACAGGACGCCGTAGGCGGTGACGCCGATGCCGAGCTCGCGGGCGGCCGGGAGGATGCTCGCCTCGATCCCGCGGGAGATCAGGGAGTACTCGATCTGGAGGTCGGAGATCGGGTGCACCGCATGTGCGCGGCGCAGGGTGTCGGCGCCGACCTCCGAGAGGCCGATGTGACGGATGTACCCGGCGTCGACGAGCTCGGCGAGCGCACCGACGGTGTCCTCGATCGGCACGTTCGGATCGAGACGCGCGGGACGGTAGATGTCGACGTAGTCGGTGCCGATCCGCCGCAAGGTGTAGGCGAGCGCGTTCTTGATGGCGGCCGGCCTCGTGTCGACACCGTTCCAGCCGCCGTCCGGGCCACGGAGGATGCCGAACTTCACGCTCACGACGACCGATTCACGGTCGCGCCCGGCGAGGGCCTCGCGGAGCAGGAGTTCGTTGTGGCCGACGCCGTAGAAGTCGCCGGAGTCGAGCAGGGTCACCCCGGCATCGAGTGCGGCCCGGATCGTCACGATGCTCTCGATGTCATCGCTGCGTCCGTAGAGGTCGGACATGCCCATGAGGCCGAGTCCGAGGGCGGAGGTGACGGGACCGGTCGTGCCGAGGGTGCGTGTGGAGATGGTCATGTCTCCAGTGTGCATGAAGGAATGACAAAAATCAATATCTGTCAATCATCCGGACTGAAGCGTGCTGCTCACCAGGCTCGCTGCCGCCGGCTTCGCGGCTGCCGCCGCATCCGGACGTCAATCGAGTGCCCCGCTCGCGAGGCCGCCGTCGAGCAGGAGCGTCAGAGAGCGGGCGAGCACGGCGGAGTCGGGTGCGCCGGCGTCGGCGGCGAGGGAGGTCACCCAGGCGAGGACGGAGGCCTTGTGGGCGACGGTCCGCTGGTGCACGCGCGAGCCAGGATCGCTCTCGGCTGCGGAGTTGATGAATGCGCACCCCCGGTGCCCCGGGCGTCGGCACGCGTTCGTCAGCGCGTCGAACAGGCCGACGAGCCGAGAGCGTCTACGCGATACGCGCCCGGATCCGCCAGGCCGCAAGCGTCGTGAATGCGATCGCCAGGACGACGAGCGCCGCAAGCACGAACGGCACGTTCACCTCCCAGTCGCCGATGAAGGCGGTCACGCCGTAATACGTGCGGAGCGCGTCGATCGCCTCCTGGCGTCCACCTACGAGCGTCGACAGCGTCTCGGCCGTGAACTCGCGCCGCAGCAGCATGGCCGATTGCGCGAACGGGAGGGCGTTGACGACGTTGCGGACCGCCTCCGGAAACAAGCCGACGGCGATGAACGCGCCCGCGAGGAATCCGATGACCGTTCCGACGATCGTCGAGAGTGCGGCGAACGCGCCGGTCGTTCGTATGAAGGAGGCGATGAGGGCCCACAACGCCGCGAAGGCGACGCAGGCCAGCGTGATCCAGCCGAGCGTCCTGCCGAGCTCCAGGATGCCGATCACGACGCCGTCGACGAAGAACAGGTAGCCGAGGCTCACGACGAGGACGAGTGCGGTCATGATGATTGCGATCACGACGGTCGAGAGCAAGTAGCCGAGCACGAGCTGCCAGCGCCGGAGTGGAGAGACGAGGAAGTCCCGGAATCGCCCTGACGCGGCGTCCTCGACGAAGACGCCGAGTGCGCCGAGCGAGGTCGTCATGGCCGTCAATGCGACGATGCCGGCGAACATCCAGCTGTCGACGAATGCCCGCACATCCGCCTCGGATGCCCGCGGGAACGCCGCGCTGATCGAGGTCGTCTGCAGGTTGCCGAGGAAGAGCGTGTAGAGCAGGAAGACGATCATCGCCGCCAGGAGCGAGAAGAAGACATTGAGGCGGTCGCGGAAGAACAGCCGCAGATTGCGCGCCATGATGTCGACGACGACGCCCATCTCACTCCTCCGCGAGAACTCGGTCGCGCCCCGTGAGGGCGAGGAAGACGTCGTCCATCCGACCGTGGCGGAACTCGAAGTCGATGACATCGGCGCCGTGCTCGGCGAGCAGGCGACGGGCGACGTCGGCGCCCTCGACCGCGATCTCGACGGTGTCCCCGTTCCCGGCGAGGGCGAGCCCGGATGTGGCCGCGATCGTGGAGAGCGCCGTGCGATCACGGGTCGTGACGGTGAGCACGCTGCGGCTGTGCCGGCTGCGCAACTCCGACGGTGTGCCGTTGGCGATGATCCGGCCCTGGTCGATGATGCACACGAGATCGGCTTCCTCGGTCTCCTCCATGTAATGCGTGGTGAGGAAGACGGTCAACCCGCCGCGATCGCGCAGGTCATGGATGGTCGCCCAGACGATGGCGCGACCCGCCGGGTCGAGGCCGGCCGTCGGCTCGTCGAGGAAGAGGATCGACGGGGAGTGCAACAGTGCCCGCGCGATGTCGACGCGCCGTCGCTGCCCGCCGGAGAGCTTGCCATAGGGGCGGTCGAGGAAGGCACCGAGGTCGATGAGCTCCGAGAGCTCGGCGATGCGCCGGCGGATCGCGCGTCGATCCGCATCGTAGAAGCGCGCCCGCACGGCGAGGTTCTCTCGCGCCGTGAGCGCCCCGTCGAGCACCGACTCCTGGAACACGACGCCGATCGTGCGTCGCACCGGTTCCCCGTCGCGGCGCACGTCGTGACCGGCCACCGAGATCTCACCCGCATCGAACGGCAAGACCGTCGTGACACATCCGATCGTCGTCGACTTGCCGGCGCCGTTGGTCCCGACGAACGCGAACACGCTCCCGGATTCGACGTCGAACGAGATGTCGTCGACGGCGACGACATCTCGATAGCGCTTCGTGAGCCCGCGCACGGCGATGACCTTGTGACGTCCCATTCCGGCGATCCTCCCACGGCGACTGCGCGGCGTCGAGCGCTCGACAGACACGCCCTCCGCCCGGGGTGCTCACCGGACTGTCAGGAGATGCCGACCAACTCCTCGCTGACCTGCCAGCGACGACTGCAAGTCGACAAGTTGACTGGTCCTGCAGCGGAACTGTCTTCGGACGTGCCCGCCCGGCCCTGCGGCCGCGCCGCGGCATCCGCTCCCAACACGCCGAACGACAGCGCGCCTGCCTCCCCTCGCGAGGAGGCAGGCGCGCGTTGACCCAGCCGGCTCGCTACCCGCGGGTCCAATGCTGGGTCGTCGCCGTGGCGTCGCACGGCGCGAGCGATACGCCCCACTCGTCCTCCGGGGTCGCCAGGCAGAGCCCGGGATCCGCGGCGCTGCTGATGGTGAGGTCGTCGTTGAGCTCCCACTGCTGGTCGGGTGCCCCGATGCAGTCGGCGATCATCACGGGGCTGCCCGCGACGACGTCACCGCTCACCGTCACGCACATGTCGCCGTAGACGGTGAGCTCCTTCTCCGCGGTCCAGTTGAAGGACTGATTGCCACCCCCGTTGCAGTACCACAGCCCGAGCGTGGTGCCGGGCGTCGTCGAGAAGCCCGGAACGTCCAGGCACACCCCGTGCTTCACGCTCACCAGCGGCTCGCCGGGAGGGGCGGGCGGCAGGTCGTTGAGCTGCTCCTCATCGAGAAGGCCCCAGCCCCACTGGACCTGTGCCAGACCCGACTCGTTCGTCACCTCGAGGTCCCCGTCGCCGACCATGGACGTGAGGGTGTAGGCGTCGTTCGTCCGCAGTCCCGGCCAGTAGACGAGGCCGATGCCCTGATCCCGGGCAACCTCGGTGAGGGCGCCGAGGTAGGAGGTGTACACGTCGCCCTCGTGATTGCCGTAGTTGAGGCCCGTCGTCATCGGGGAGCCGGCCTCGGTGACGACCGTTCGCCAGCCGTACTCGCCGATCCGCGGCAGCAGGTTCTGCTTCCACTCATCCTCGGTGGTGTGGTTCGCCCAGAACCCGTAGAAGTGCAGCGACAGCAGGGTGCCCTCGAGATCCTCGGCCGCGCCGACGCCGGTGACGTTGTCGTTGTAGCCCGTCCCCGAGATGATCACGCGCTTGCGCGGGACGTCGCTGTGGTCTTCGAGCCAGCCGGAGGTCAGCGAGACCCACTCGTCGAGCGTGTAGCCGAACGGCTCGTTCATCGGCTCGAAGTAGACGCGAGGGTTCTTGCCGTACTCCGCGACCACGGTGTCCCACATGGCGTCGAAGGCGGCCTGGTCGTCGACGCGGCCGTCCTTGGCGTTGTCGCCCTCCCAATAGCTGAGGATGACCTTGAAGCCGTGGTGGACCGCGGCGTCGATGGCGCCCTGGTAGGACTCCCACCACTCCGTCCCGACGCTCGAGGGGTTGATCGGGAGCCGGACGGTGTTGGCGCCCACCTCGTCGCGGAACTCCGGGATGACGTCCGACGCCTTGGCGTACGTGGTGCGGTAGTCGTCGGCGGTGCTCAGCCCCGAGGGCACGACCTCGTCGTCGGCGTAGTTGTCGCGAGGGTCGGCCCAGTTGACCCCGCGGAACTCGCTCGTGCCGGCGGGGCCGGTCGAGGGAGCGGCGAGGGCAGGGACCGGAGCGGCCCCTGCCAGCAGGACGGCCGCCCCGAGGGCGATCCCGAGTGCGTATCTCATTCGACTCCAATCATTCGCGGCGCGCCGATGCGCCGTCGTCAGTCGTTCGTATCGTGATGTTGACGTCAACATCCCCCTGAACGTCTCACACCTCGCGACCGACCGCAAGGAGGCCGACCCGGGTGTCCCGGGCCGGGCGCCTACATCGTGTCGAGGATCCCCACGAGTTGGTCGAACGTCGTCGTCGGGTTCACGATGGCGAAGCGCGTGTTGGGCCGGCCCGCGTGCGAGCTCGGCGTGACGAACGCCCGCTGCTCATCGAGCAGGCGCGCCGACCACGCGTCGTACTCCGCCTTCGACCAGCCGTCGCGCTCGAACACGACGACCGACAGTTGCGGATCGCGCACGAGCCGGAGTCCGTCGCGCGACTCGATCTCGTGTGCGATGTCGGCCGCGAGCTGGATGGAGCTGGAGATCGCGTCGCGATAGGCCGCGCCACCGTACGTCGCCAGCGAGAACCACAGCGGCAGGCCGCGGGCGCGACGCGTGAGGTGCGCTGCGTAGTCCGACGGGCTCCACTCGCTCGTCTCGGTGAGGGTGTCGAGGTACTCGGCATGCTGCGTGTGGGCGCGACGTCCGGTCTCGGGGTCGCGATAGATGAGCGCGCATGCGTCGAACGGAGCGAACAGCCACTTGTGCGGGTCGACGATCACCGAGTCGGCGTGCTCCACGCCTGCGAAGCGAGCGCGCGCGAGCGGTGAGAGCATCGCCGCGAGCCCGTAGGCCCCGTCGACGTGCAGCCAGAAGTCGAACTCCTGCTTGAGCGCCGCGATCGAGGCGAGGTCGTCGACGATGCCGAAATTCGTCGAGCCGGCGGTGGCGACCACGGCGAACACGGATGCCCCGTGCTCGTCGAGTGCCGCCCGAACGGCGTCGCCGCGCAGCATCCCGTCGGCGCCGGGGGCCACCGGCACGACCTCGACGTCCATGACCCGCGCGGCCGAAGCGATGGAGGAGTGCGCCTCGGCGCTGCACACGACCTTCCAGCGCGCCGGGGCATCCGTGCCGGATGCGTGCTGCACGTGGCGCGCGTGCTCGCGGGCGGCGACGAGCGCCGAGAGGTTGCCGAGCGTGCCGCCCTGCACGAAGACGCCGCCCGCGGTGGTCGGGAGCCCGAACTCGTTCGCGAGCCAGGCGAGCACCTCGTTCTCGGCGTGCACCGCGCCGGCGCCCTCGAGCCACGAGCCCCCGTAGACGGCGCTCGCCGAGACGACGAGGTCGAACGCGATGGCGGCCTTCGTCGGCGCGGTCGGGATGAACGAGAGGTACTGCGGGTGGTCGGTGGTGATGCACGCCGGCGCGAGCACGTGCTCGAAGAGCGAGAGGGCGCGAGCCGCGCCGATGCCGTACTCGTGGACGGAGGTTCCGGCGAGACGGCCGAGCTCGAGTTCGGGGATCGGCTTGTCGAGCGGGGTGTCGCTCGCGAGGATGCGCCGGCGCGAGTAGTCGAGCACGAGGTCGACGAGTCGAGTGTTCTCATCGGAGACGGCGTGCATGCGCGTCGCATCGCCCGGCTCGGGTGCGGATGCCGCGGCGTTCGGCGTCGCCGCGATCCCGTCGCGCTGCTCCATGTCGTGCTCCCTTCGATGCGCCGCCTCGGCGACAGCCCAGAGCAGGCTCGCACACCCGGTGGCACCTCCGCAAAATCGCGCGCTGCCTCCGCCGGGAGACGCACGAATCTTGCGCAACGGCATCATGCGACGCTCCAGATCAGCCAGAACGCGAGGATCCGATGATCGATGCCGAGCGTCGTCGGGTTCGTGCCCTGTCAGCCGTCGAAGCGCGCGCCCGCCGGGTCGGAGGGCAGCAGCACGAAGACGAGCAGGATGATGCCGCCGACGAGCGGGATGAACACCAGGAAGAACCACGCGCCCGGACGATTCGTGTCGTGCAGGCGTCGCCAGATGAGGGCCAAGGTCGGGATGATCACGGCCAGGCCCCACGCGCTGGCGAGCACGATGAAGACCCAGTAGAGCGGACCCGTCACCATGCCGGTCTCGGTGAAGGAGGTGCCGGTGTACGCCAGGCCGGTGAGCACGCCCGTGACGATGAAGTTCACGAGCACCCACCACCAGTACTCGCTGCGGCTGGCGCGGCCCGTGAAGGTCGCGTACTTCCTGAAGAAGCGGGTGACGGCTTGGCCGATGGTTGCTCCTGGCAGCGGTGCGGAGAGCGGAACCTGGTCGGCAGGGACTGCAGTGGTCATGATGCTCCTCGTTTCGGTGGTCGGCGCGGCGACTGCGGCGCCAGCGGCTCCATATTGGCGCAGCGCGCACGGGAGCGGAAGGACTCCCGCGGCAGGTCGCGCGGGCTCAGGGCGTCACGATCGCGAAGCCCGGGTCTCCGGGTTCGAGCACGCCGAGCACGGCGGTCAGCGCGCTCGCATCCCCGTCGAGCGTGAGTCCCGCGCCCATCGCCGCCTCGACGTTGCCCATCGCGAGCGGTCCGAGCGCCGCCTTCGGCACGGTGATGGTGAGCGCGACGTCCCCGCGACCCTCGCGCACGTGGGTGAGCACGCCGTGCTTCAGCGTCACGCGGTAGGTCGCGTCTTCCGCGTCGGGGAACGCCCACCGCGTCGCGATGTCGAGGTCCCACGCCTTGGGGCCGTTCACCTGGATGGCCACCGCGTCGAAGAACAGCTCGGGGCTGAGCTGGCCGATGATGTCGCCGGATGCCGGGTTGGCGGGCGTGCCGAATGCGGCGCCGCGCAGCTCCATCGCACCCGAGAGGAACGCGCTGCGCCACGTGCCGTTCTCGCTGCCGAAGCCGAGCTGCTCGAGCACGTCGGCCAGCAGCGCCTTCGCCTCGGCGTGGTCGGGTTCGGCGAACACGACGTGATCGAGCACCTGCGCCGCCCAGCGGAGGTCGCCCACGTCGAGCGAGGCTCTCGCCTTCTCGATCACGGCGTCGGCGCCGCCCATGAACTCGACGTAGCGCTTGCCGGCCTCGACCGGCGTGTGCTGCCAGAGTCGTGCCGGGTTGCCGTCGTACCAGCCCATGTAGCGCTGGGAGATCGCCTTCACGTTGTGGCTGACCGAGCCGTAGTAGCCGTGCGTGTGCCAGGCGGCGGTCATCGCCGGCGGCAGCTCGAGCATCTCCGCGATCTCGATGCCCGTGTGGCCCTGGTTCAGCAGCCGGAGCGTCTGGTCGTGCAGGTAGGCGTAGAGGTCACGCTGCATCGAGAGGAACTCGACGATGCGGTCGGCGCCCCACGTGGGCCAGTGGTGCGAGGCGAAGGCCACCTCGGCCTCCCCGCCGTAGGACTCGATGGCCTCGGTGAGGTAGCGCGCCCATCCGTGCGGATCGCGCACCACCGCGCCGCGGAGGGTGAGCAGGTTGTGCAGGGTGTGGGTGGCATTCTCGGCCATGCACAGCGCCCTGCGGGCGGGGATGTAGAAGTGCATCTCGGCGGGGGCCTCGGTTCCCGGCGCCATCTGGAACACGATGCGCACCCCGTCGATCGTGAGCTCCTGGCCGGTGTGCGTGATGTCGACGGTCGGTGCGATGAGCGTCACGGTGCCGATCGAGGTCGACTGCCCCAGCCCGGCGCCGACGCTGCCCCGCGGATTCCTCGGCAGCGCCGCCCCGTACATGTAGGCGGCGCGTCGGCCCATCGCCGTGCCGGCGTAGACGTTCTCCGAGATCGCGTGCTCGAGGAACTCTTCTGGCGCGATGACCGGTACGGCGCCCGAGTCCACCTCCTCCTGCGTGGTGACGCCCTTGACGCCGCCGAAGTGGTCGATGTGCGAGTGCGTGTAGATGACGGCGACCACGGGTCGCTCCCCGCGGTGCTGCCGGTACAGCGCCAGCGCCGCCGCTGCCGTCTCCATGGAGATCAGCGGGTCGATCACGATGATGCCCGTGTCGCCCTCGACGAACGTGATGTTCGACAGGTCGAAGCCGCGCACCTGGTAGATGCCCTCGACCACCTCGAAGAGCCCCTGCATCGCGACGAGCGACGACTGCCTCCAGAGGCTCGGATGCACCGTGGGCGCCCCCTCGCCGCTGAGGAAGGCGTACGCGTCGTTGTCCCACACGACCTCGCCCGCGGCGTTGCGGATCACTCCCGGGTCGAGCGTGGCGATGAGACCGCGGCTCGCGTCGTCGAAGTCGCGGCGATCGTCGTACGGGAATCCCGCGTCGGCTGCCGGCGTGTGGTCGTTGCTGCTCGAAGGCGATTCGGACATCGTTTGCTTCCCCCAGTCGCGGGCGCCCGCGGCCCGACGCGGCCCATTCTGCTCTCGGGGCCGGTCCGCGTCCACAGCGGTGTGCGCCCGGTTGTGCGGTGTCGGCGGGTCGTGGTCGAGTGGGGGCATGGGCTTCGACGCACTGTTCCTGGGGGTGGCGGCACCCATGCCGCGAGTCGATGAAGCCGGCCCTTCGAGCGGCCTCAGGGGAACTGCCGCGGCATCCGTCGACCTCGACTACGTGCACTTCACCGTGGCGCTCGACACCGCACGGCGTTTCGCGCGGGTCACGGGCGTCAACGTCGACGGCGCCGAACTCGTCGAGATCGAGCGCGGCGACCGCTGGCAGCTCGACGAGCGCATCCCGGCCGACTGGCAGGCCGGACCGCTGGTCTACGCCGACAACGACCTCGACCGCGGCCACCTGGTGCGCCGGCGCGACCCGGTATGGGGGGTACCCGAGGTCGCCGCCCGCGCGAACGGCGACACGTTCCGCTACCCGAACGCGGCTCCGCAGGCGTCGGGGTTCAACCAGTCGAAGGAGCTGTGGCTCGGCCTCGAAGACCACGTGCTCGAGCACGCGCGGGTGCACCGCCAGCGGCTCAGCGTGTACACGGCACCGGTGCTCGGCGCGGGCGACCCGCCGTATCGCGGCATCCGGGTGCCCCTGCGGTTCTGGAAGATCGCGGCGTGGAACACGGGTGCCTCCGAGCTCGCCGCCATCGGCTTCGTCGTCGACCAGGCGCCGCTCGTCGACACGACCGGGGTACGCGAGCCGGTGCCCGGTGAGGCTCCGCCGCTCGGGCCGTTCCGCACGTTCCAAGTGCCGATCGCCGACATCGCGGCGCTCACGGGCCTCGCGATGCCCGAACTCGTTGCGGCCGATCGCATGCCGGCCACCATCGCCGAGATCGGCTGGCGGCTGGTCGAGTCGCCCGACGAGATCCTGCTCTAGGCGGCCCCGCCCGCCGCGGCGTCCGGTGCCGGAGCAGGCACTCCGCCGGCCTTCGCCGCGGCCTTGCGCTCCTTGCGCGCCGCCTTCGCCTCGGCATCGAACTGGGCCATGATCGCCCTCGTCTCGTCCAGCTCGCCGAGCATCGGCCGGATCCAGCTCATCGCCGGGTTGGTGTCCACGAGGAGCAGGCGCACGAGCAGAGTCAGCGGGATGGCGAGGATCGCCCCGATGGGGCCGATCACGACGGCCCAGAACAGCACCGAGAAGAACGTGATGGTCTGGCTCAGGCTCACGGCCTTGCCGACGACACGAGGCTGGATCACCGACTGGATGACGGCGTTGATCACGCCGTACACGACGATGACGGCGATCACGGTGGGCCAGCCCCCCACGAGCCCGCCGAAGATGATCGGCGGGATGATCGCGATGAAGTAGCCGATGTTCGGGATGAAGGAGCAGACGAACGCGAGCAGTCCCCAGATGAACGCGCCTGGCACGCCGAGGATGAGCAACGCGATCCAGTTGATGATGCCCTGCGCGATCCCGAGCACCGTGGTCACCACCATGTACCGGCGCACGTTGTTGCCGTAGCTCACGAGCGAGACCGCGACCAGCGGCCGCACCGGGTACAGCTCCCGCAGCACGGTCGGGACGAACCCAGCATCCATGGCCATGAGCAGCAGCATGGTGAAGAGGATCACGAGGAGCGTGACCCAGCCCGTGAGGCCGCCGAGCAATCCACCGAGGAACCCGAGCAGCGTCGCCGGGTCGAACCCCTTGGCGACGTCCTGGATACTGTCGGCGTTGATGCCGATCGAGGTGAGCCAGGCGGCCACGTCCTGCCCGAACGCGGCGATCTGGTCCTTGAACTGCGGCAGCAACTCGGCGAACTGCCCGGCCGCGATGAGGACGAGGTACCCGAACCCGAGCAGCAGCAGCGTCACGGCGGTGATCACCGACCCGGTGGCGAGACCGCGCGGCACGCCGCTCTTCTCGAGCCAGACCCGCAGCGGGTGCACGCAGATCGTGAGCACGAGTGCGAAGAACACCGGGCCGAAGATGCCCGCGATCGCGGCGATGCCGAACGACGCGAGGGCGGCGCCCCCGATCCCCATGAGGATGAACGCGTTCCGATGCTTCGAGATCGATGAGAGCGATTCGGCCTCGGCCTGCGCCTCGGCCGCTGCCTCCGCTGCCGCCTCCGCGTCAGCGGCCTCGTGCGACTTCGATCGCTTCCTGGTCCACCACATGAGGGACTCCGATCCGCGAGCCGCCCAGACCCGCGCTCGTGCCCACCATAGCGAGGGGAGGCCTCGCCGGTCATCACCTATTTCGCGTGACGCCCGTCGCGCGCGCGGTCGGGCATCGACGCACCGCTCTGGCCACGGTGCCGCTGCGATGCGAGAGTGGACCTATGGCCGAGGGCGAGGAGCTCCGCACCGACGTCCTCATCGTGGGCGCGGGCCCGAGCGGACTCATGCTCGCGGTCTGCCTTGCGAAACTCGGCGTCGACGCCGTGATCGTCGACGGCAAGGACGGTCCGACGCGCGAGTCCCGCGCGCTCGCCGTGCAGGCCCGCTCGATGGAGCTCTACGACCAGCTCGGGTTGGTCGACCGGGTGCTCGCGGAGCGGTCGCCTGCGACGATGCTTGTGCCGGGCACCCGGGAGCACACGTTCGGCCGTCTCGAGTTGCGCGGGCTCGCCGAGGGCACCACTCCGTACCGCGAGGTCACGGTGTTCGAGCAGAGCCGCAACGAGCGTCTCCTCGTCGATGCCCTCGGCGAGCTCGGGCGAGAGGTGCTCTGGCGGCACCGGCTCGAGCGGCTCGAGATCGTGCGGCGCTCGCCGGCGGGTGCGGCGGATGCCGCGGCATCCGTCATCGCGACGCTCGCCGGGCCCGACGGCGAGGTGACCGTGCGAGCCCGCTACTGCGTGGGCGCCGACGGCGCGCACTCGCCCGTGCGCGAGGCCCTCGGGATCCCGTTCGAGGGCGTCACGAACGAGCACACCTTCTACGTGGCCGACGCGTCGGGCGTCGAGGGACTCGTCGACGGCGCCGTCAACGTGCGGATCACCGAGGAGCACTTCCTGCTCGCGTTCCCGATGGGGCCTGGCAGGATGCGGCTGCTCGGTGTGGTGCGCGACCGCGACCGCGACGAGCACGGGGAGTTGCCCGAGTCGATCGTGCGTGCGCTCGTGCGACGGGAGTTCGGCGTCGAGTACCGCGACTCCGCCTGGTTCACGACCTATCGACTGCACCACCGGCTCGCCGCGCGCTTCCGCGAGGGGCCGTGCTTCCTCGTCGGCGACGCCGCACACATCCATTCGCCCGTCGGCGCGCAGGGCATGAACACGGGGCTGCAGGAGGCGCACAACCTCGCGTGCGCGCTCGCCGACGTGCTCGTCGGCGGCATGCCCGACGCCCGCCTCGACCGGTACGAGGCCGAGCGTCGGCCCGTCGGAAAGATCCTCGTCGCCACGACCGATCGCGCGTTCGCCGCCGTCACCTCGGACTCGCGGGCCGCCCGCTTCATCCGCGGACGAGTCGTTCCGCGCCTGGGCCCGCTCGCCTTCCGCCTGCTTCCCCGCCTGGTCGGCGGCCGACGCGTGTTCGGCTACCTCTCGCAGACCCGCATCCGCTATCGGGTGCAGGATGTCACGGGTACGCCTCGCGACGTCGTCGTGGGCGTTCGGCTGCCCTGGACGGGCGGCAACTACGACGTGCTGCGCTCGATGCAGTGGCAGGTGCACGGCTACGGCGTGCCCGAGCGGGCGGTGCGACGCATCGGAGCGGAGCTCGGCGTGGAGGCGCACGTGTTCCCGAGGGACCCGCATCGGCGGCTCCGCGTCGACCGCGTGTACCTCGTGCGCCGCGACGGGTTCGTCGTCGCCGAGGTGGTCTCACCCGGTACGGGGGCCCTGCTCGATGCGGCACGGCGCCGGCTCGCCGGCGAGTGAGGAGCTGTCGCGCCGCGGCAGTTCCCCTGAGGCCACTCGAAGGGTCCGCTCCCGGGCCCTCCGCGGCATCCGCGACCGGCCGGTATCGTCGAACGGTGCAGCGCCAGACCCATGACCCGGATGCCGCGCTCCGCCGCCGCCGGTTCACGGGCGCCGCGACGCAGCTCGGCACCGAGGTGTCCATCAACTTCGGCTCCTCCCTCGCGGGTCTCGTCATCCCGATCGTCGGATCGTTCGTCGTCGTCGCCGCACGCCAGATCGTGATGGTCGCGGCGGTGCTGCCGTTCTACCGGCCGAAGCGCGCCGAGCTCACCTGGCGGCGGCTCTGGCCTGCGCTCGCGCTCGGCGTGGTGCTCGCGGCCATGAACCTCGCCTTCTACGAGTCCGTGCACCTGCTCGGGCTCGGCATCGCGGCGACCATCGAGTTCCTCGGTCCGCTGGCGCTCGCGCTCGCGACGTCGCGTCGCCTGCTCGACGTGGGGTGCGCGCTCGCCGCGGGCGCGGGCGTGGTGCTGCTCATCGGGCCGGGGTCGTCGGATGCCGCGTCGATCGACCCGTGGGGCGTCGTGCTCGCGCTGACGGCCGCCGCGAGCTGGGCGGGCTACATCGTGCTGACCCGTCGTGTGGCGGTGGGGCTTCCGGGGCTCGAGGGCCTCACGGTCGCGAGCATCGTGAGCCTCGCGCTGCTCCTGCCGTTCGCGGTCGCGACGTTCGATCCCGCGGTGATCGACTGGCGGGTCGTCGGGCTGCTGCTGGGCGTGGGCGTGCTCTCGTCGGCCCTTCCGTACAGCCTCGACACGTTCATCCTGCGGCGCATCACGCCGCGGCTCTATGCGATCATCACGAGCTTCGGTCCGGTGATCGCGGCGATCTTCGGCTGGCTGGTGCTCTCGGAGACCTTCACCGTGCTGGAGGTGGTCGCGATCGCGGTCGTGTGCGGCGCGGCGGGCACGGCGATCGCCACGCAGCGCGAGCGGCCCAAGTCCGACCTGGAGCAGACGGCGGAGGGGTTCGCGTAGCGCCCTCCTGTGGAGAACCTCCCGCAGGCAGGGGCCCAGCGGGCGAAGCATCCGCCCGACACCTGACTCAGCCGTCAGGTTCATCGGGGCCGAATGTGCACGGATGCACACCCGCTGTGCGGGATACGCGATTGCCGCGCACCCGCGCACACCGTCAGAATCGCCAGCATCGCGATCTCCCCCCATCGCGTCGCCAACTACAAGGAGGTAGTCGCCAATGGCAGTCGACAGTTCGACCCAGGGCACGTCCAGCACATCCGCGGGCCCGCAGGATCCCCCCGCCCGCAGCGGGCTCCGGAAGGTCGTCGCCGCCTCGATGGCGGGCACCATCGTCGAGTGGTACGAGTTCTTCCTCTACGCCACCGCCGCGACCCTGGTCTTCAACGTCATCTTCTTCCCGCCGAGCGACAACCCGCTCGACAACATCATCAAGGCGTTCCTCACCTACGCCGTGGGCTTCGTTGCGCGTCCACTGGGTGGCATCGTGTTCGGGCACTTCGGCGACAAGTACGGGCGCAAGCGGCTGCTGCAGCTCGCGATCATCCTCGTCGGCGTCACGACATTCCTCATGGGCTGCCTGCCGACGTTCGACCAGATCGGCTACGCCGCCCCCATCCTCCTCATCGTGCTGCGCTTCTTCCAGGGCTTCGCCGTCGGTGGCGAGTGGGGTGGGGCGGTGCTCCTCGTCGCCGAGCACTCGCCCGACAGGCAGCGCGGCTTCTGGGCGAGCTGGCCGCAGGCCGCGGTGCCCGCCGGCAACCTGCTCGCCACGATCGTGCTGCTCACACTCTCGCGCACCCTCACGGAGGAGCAGTTCCTCAGCTGGGGATGGCGCGTCGGCTTCTGGCTCTCGGTCGTGATCGTGGCCGTCGGGTACTACATCCGCACCAAGGTCACCGACGCGCCCATCTTCATCGAGGCGCGCGAGGAGGCCGAGGCGCAGAAGTCGTCGCGGTACGGCGCCATCGAGGTGCTGAAGCGCTACCCCCGCGGCGTCTTCACCGCCATGGGACTGCGATTCGGCGAGAACATCATGTACTACCTCGTCGTGACCTTCTCGATCACCTACATGTCGGCGCACCTCGGCATGGACACGTCGACGATCCTCACGCTAGTTCTGTTCGCGCACATCGTGCACTTCGCGGTGATCCCGGTGGTCGGGCGGTTCAGCGACCGGCTCGGACGCAAGCCCGTCTACGCGACCGGCGCCGTGCTCGCCGCCGTGTGGGGCTTCGTGGCGTTCCCGCTCTTCGACACGCAGAACGACTGGCTGGTCGCGGGCGTCCTCATCCTCGGCCTCATCATCCACGCGCTCATGTACGCCGGGCAGCCGGCGATCATGGCCGAGATGTTCCCGACCCGCATGCGGTACTCGGGCGTCTCGCTCGGCTACCAGGTGACGTCGATCGTGGCGGGCTCGCTCGCACCGATCATCGCGACCATGCTGCTCTCGACGTACGGCAGCTGGGTGCCCGTGGCGATCTACCTCGCCCTCGCCGCGGCCGTGACGCTCGTCGCGGTCATCGCCCTCCGCGAGACCGTGGGCATCTCGCTCCGCTCGATCGACGAGGCCGATCGCGAGAGGCTCGCCGAGAAGGTCGAGGCGTAACCAACCGGGCGGATGCCGCGGGCGGCGGGCTCCACGAGAGCCGGTCGTGCCGCGGCATCCGTGCGTCCGTCCCCGCCCATATCCGGCATCCCCGCCGCACCACGCGGAGGACTCCATGACCGCGGCACCTTCCGCCGCGGCACCCACCCCCCTGCGGCACTCGCCCGCCTGCGGCATCCGTTGCCTGCCGGATGACGCGAACGTATCGTGGACCTCGAGGGCACCAGCCCGTGCGCCGCTTGAGCGCACTCCGCGTCGATGAAGTCGGGAGGGGCCATGGCGACCATCGCCTGGATCGGTCTGGGGCACATGGGCGGCCCGATGTCAGGCAACCTCGTCGCCGCTGGGCACGAGGTGCGGGGCGTCGATCCCGACCCCGCGTGCCAGTCTGCTGCCGCGGCCCGCGGCGTGCGCGTCGTGGACACGATCGCGGAGGCCGTCGTGGGCGCCGACGCGGTGTTCACGTCACTGCCGCGCGGCGAGCATGTACGCGAGGTGCTCGGTGGCGAGGGCGGCGTGTGGGCGAGCGCGCCGACCACCGCGCTGCTCCTCGACACGTCGACGGTCGACGTGGAGACCTCGCGGCTCTGCCACGAGGCATCCGCCGAACGCGGCTTCCGCTTCGTGGATTCGCCGGTTTCGGGCGGCATCGCCGGCGCGACGGCGGGCACGCTCACGTTCATGCTCGGCGGCGAGGAGGCGACGGTCGCCGAGGCGGCGGCGCTCGTGGAGCCGATGGCCGGGCACGTGTTCCAGGTCGGCGGCCCGACCATGGGCATCGCAGCCAAGCTCGCGAACAACCTCATGCTCTTCGGGTCGCTCCTCGGCCTCGCCGAGGGGTCGCAGCTGGCGGCGCAGCTCGGACTCGACGCCGAGACGTTCTTCAGGGTGGCGTCGGTCTCGTCGGGCGACTCCTGGCCGCTGCGCACCTGGTATCCGGTGCCGGGCGTGGTGGCGACGAGCCCCGCGAACCGCAACTTCGACGCCACGTTCACCACCGTGCTCGCCGAGAAGGACCTGTCGCTCGCGCTCGCCGCGGGGGAGCAGGCCGGGCTCCACCTGCCTGCCGGGCGGATCGCACTCGACCAGTTCAAGCGGCTCATCGACGAGGGCTACGGCGGCAAGGACTGCAGCCTCATCGTGAAGTACGCCTCGGCAGACGGACGGATCGAGGGGTTCGACCCCGACGCGTGACGGAGAGGACCCATGACGGATGCGCCTGAGCCCACGCCTGGGTCCACGCCAGAGCCCTCGCCCGAGCCCTCGCCTGAGCCCACGCCGCACCGGGGCCGCGTGTGGTGGTGGGTCGGCGGTGGTGTGCTGGTGGCGCTGGCGGTGGCCGTCGCCCTCGTGTTCCAGCCGTGGCTGCTGTTATCGACGTGCGCGTCGATGACGAGATCCCGGCAGCGGCGACGGGTGCCGCCCCGCCATCGCCCGCGGCTCCGGCGACTCCGGCCGCCGGCGAGCCGACGCCGACCACGCCGCCGGCGCCCGCCGGCCCGGTGGCACGAGCACGAGACCGCGGGTACCGTGCGGGTCATCCAATTCCCCGATGGCAGCCGGCAACTCGCGATCGAGAACCTCGTCACCACCAACGGCCCCGACGTGCACGTGTGGCTCAGCGCCGGACCCGTCGTCGAGGGCTTCGACGGCTGGTTCACCGCTGGTGGTCACCCCTACGTCGACCTCGGCATGATCAAGGGGAACCAGGGCAACCAGGTCTACGACATCCCGGCCGATGTCGACCTCGCCGCATATCCAGCGTCGACCTGTGGTGCGTGCAGTTCAGCGTGTCGTTCGGGGCGGCGGCGCTGACGGCGAGCTGAGCCGCCGGCGAGTCCGGCCCGCGCCGCGTGCCGCGCGCTGCGTCGGCAGCCGCGTCATCCGTCAGCGCGTTGCACCGCGGCGATGACCTCGGTGAGCCGGTCGCGCAGCGCGCCGAGCTCGTCGAGGCTCATGCCGAGGCGGTCGACGACCTGCGGCGGAATGGCGAGCGCCCGCTCGCGCAGGGCCCACCCGGCATCCGTCAATGCAACGTCGAGGGCGCGCTCGTCGCGCGCACTGCGCTCGCGGGTGACGTAGCCCTGCGCCTCGAGTCGCTTCAGCAGCGGCGACAGCGTGGCGGGCTCGAGCTGTAGTGCCTCGCCGAGGTCGCGGACGGTGCGGGGACTGCGGCCCCACAGCGCGAGCATCACGAGGTACTGCGGATGGGTGAGGCCGAGCGGTTCGAGGATCGGCCGGTACAGGCCGATCACGCCGCGAGCGGCGACCGCCAGCGCGAAGCACACCTGGTTCTCGAGGGCGAGCAGGTCGTCGGATGCCGCGGCCGTCGGCTGTGCGGCCGTCGGCTCCGCGGCCGTCGGCGCTGCGGGCACCTCGGCCGGCTCGATGGATGCCGCGGTGCGGGTGACAGCTCGATCGTCCATGGCTCCATTATGCGGTGTGGGCGAATAGTTAGTACACTAATGATTATGACACGACGTACCCGCGGAGAGCGGGCAGGCACTCGCGGCTACGCCGGCTTCATCGAGCGGCTGAATGCCCGTCTGCTTCCCTACATCGGGCCGCCGCCCCTCGGTCCTTACGATGAGGAGCCCGCGGCCACCCGTCCGGCCGCATGTCCGCTGTGCGGCGCACCGATGTCGGAGCACGACATCGACCGCTCGGGGGAGCGCACCCAGCTGTACTGTCCCTGACCGTTGTGCGGTCTGGGGGCAGCCCGTGGGACGTGTTCGTGCTGGAGTATGGCGGTGCCGGAGTGCCGGAGTGGCGGAGTGCCGGAGTGCCGGAGTGGCGGAGTACCGGAGTGGCGGAGTGGCGGAGTGCCGGAGTGCCGGAGTGCCGAAGTGGCGGAGTGCCGGAGTGCCGGAGTGCCGGAGTGGCGGAGTGGCGGAGTGCCGGAGCACGAGCGCCGAAACTATGCACCGCGCAGCGCGATGCGCCGCAGCACCCAGCGCTCGTACTCCGCCCAAGGGTCCTCGATCCCGGCGGCGAGCTCCGCGACGTGCTCGAGCAGCGCGTCGTGCACGGCGAACCACTCGGTGCCCGGGAATCGGTGATCGGCGAACTGCGCATGCCGTCGCTGTTCCAGCGCGCGCCCGCCGCGTTCGAAGGCGAGCACCTCGTCATGTGGCAGGCTCGCGAGCCGCAGCCGCGGATTCACCGACGTGCCGATCTTGATCTGGTCGCGGTAGCGGATGTAGTACACCACCTCGACGCGCGGCCGGTCGAGCTCGTCGTCGGGAACCTCGCCGACCACCCACTCGCACTCGGCGCACATCCAACCCGACGGGTAGCGCACGCCGACGCGGGACCCGCATGCGAGGCAGGGGGACGGGAGCAGGTCGGTCGCGCCGACCTCACGATCGACCCAGTCGTGGGCCTCGAGGAGGTGCTGCCGGCAGAGGGCGAGCGGGGTTCCGGCGTCGACCGGTCGGCCGCACACGAGTCCGTCGGCGCTGACGATGCTGCAGCGTTGGGCGAGTTCCGCGCGGTCGCCCACGATGGCCTCGCTCGAGGACGCGGAGTCGCCGGCACGAGCGACCGCACGGCGCCGGCCTGCGGCATCCGCTGCGCTCATGCATGCAGGATACGCACGACCGCCGACAACCCCGAGTGTTCACCACCCCGCGCTAGGCTCGTTCTCCGACCGCCGGACGGTGGCGGACACGGACGTTCGGAGGCGAGAGGCGAGCACGACGATGCGCATCTGGCGGAGACGGAAGCGGAAGCGGTTCGCGCCGTTCGACCGCGCCGCGCTGCCCGAGGTGGAGCCGCTCACGTTCGAGGAGTCGTTCGCCGAGGGGATGCTGGTGGCCGAGGCGGCGGGGCGGATGGCGCTGAAGAACCGCATCATCGTCGTGGCCCTGCGCGGCGAAGAGCCGTTCGACGCCACCCGAGCCGCCGGGGCCGCCCGCGAGGTGCTGTACGAGCTCGTACGCGAGATGGACGAGGTCGCCGAGTGGTCGGCGACCGAGCGCGAGTCCGCCAGCCAACGCGAGGGCAGGTCGGCGCACCAGCACGATTACCACCGGGCGGATGCCTGGAACCTGCGACTGCGCGAACGCGTCAACGCCGCGGTCGCCGCCCGGCTCACCGAGCTTCGCGGCGACGACGCCTTCCTCGCGGAGTTCGCCGAGCGGGCACGGGAGGAGGCATGGGCCGAGATCGCCGAGGTCATCGATGCGCGGCTCGCCCGTGAGTGGCCTGTGATCGAGGTCGACGAGACCTACGAGCTGGAGCGCGAGGAGCGGATGCGCGATCTCACCCGCGACCTCGAGCGCGAGGTCGCCGACGCGAGGCGCCGGCGCGAGGACCGCGACGAGCTCGACGACTCGTTCGGGTCCTGGTCGGGCTGAGCCGCGGCTCATCGGCCCGCTGACGGATGCTCCGGTACGGGCCTCGCGCGAGCGCCGGTCGAGTCACGCGGCGTCCAGCGCGAGTTCGTCGAGCAGCGCGCGCACCCGCCACTCGATGTCGTCGCGGATCTCGCGCACCCGCGCGAGGGGGAGCCCCGCCGGGTCCTCGAGCTCCCAGTCGAGGTAGCGGCGGCCCGGGTAGACCGGGCACGAGTCGCCGCACCCCATCGTCACCACGACGTCGGCCGCGCGCACCACCTCGTCGGTGAGCGGCTTCGGGAACTCCCCGCCGATCGGCACGCCGACCTCGTCGAGCGCGGCAACGATCGCGGACCGCACCTCGACCGCCGGCTCGGACCCGGCGGTGTGCACCCGCACCCGGTCGCCCGCGAGCTGCCGCAGCAGTGCCGCCGCGAGCTGGGAGCGGCCCGCGTTCTCCACGCACACGAAGAGCACCTCGGGCCGGCCGTCGCGGGGCGGCGACTGCTGCGTGCCGAGGGCCTCGAGCCGCTCGGTCGCGAACGCCGCCGTGCGCGACGGTACGTAGCGGGTGAGTCCCGATCGCTCCACGAGCAGGTCGTGGCTCTCCCGCACGTAGCGCCCGACGGTCTCGGGCGAGAACACGCCCGCGAACCGGTCGGCGAGGTCGGAGGCCACGCGCGCGAGCACCTCGGCCGAAGCGTGCGTGGCGACATCCGTCTGCAGCACGTCGTGCACGCGGTCGGCGGCCGCGGGTGCGATCGAGTACCAGACGAGCCGCCCCTCGGGGGAGCGGTCGAGCACTCCGGCGGCGTGCAGCGCCTTCACGTGGTGGCTCACGGTGGGCTGCGTGAGCTCGAGCTCTGTGGCGAGGCGCCCGACGAGCGCTCGTCCTTCGGGGCTCTCCTGGATGAGGCCGAGGATGCGCAGCCGCGTCGGGTCGGTGAGCAGACGGATGCCGCGTGCCGCGCCGTTCGCACTCATGGACGAGAGCCTATTGCGAAGCGGGGGGCGCTCGCCCGCGGGCACGAGGCGAGCCGCGCAGCCGGCCCCGATCTGCTGCCGATAGCGTGGAGCGCATGGAGCGAACGCGCGTGGAGTGGACGGCCGGTCGATGGACGAGGGAGCCCGCCGCCGTGCGGGTCGAGGGCGACGACCTCGTGGTCGTGGCATCCGAGGGCAGCGACTACTGGCGCACCACGCACTACGGCTTCATCCACGACGACGGCCACGGCCTGCTCGTCGACTGGCCGACGGATGCCGCCGTCGAAGCGACCTTCGATGCATCGAGTCTCACCGGGCTCTACGACCAGGCCGGGCTCCTGCTCCACGTCGGGCCTGAGCAGTGGATCAAGGCCGGGCTCGAGGTCTCCGACGGTGTGCTGCACCTCGGCGCGGTGGTGACGAACGGCGTCTCGGACTGGTCGCTCGCGCCCGTACCCGAGTGGGGCGGGGAAGTCGTGACGATCCGGGCGAGCCGGGCGGGCGTTGCCGGCGATGCGGTGGTGCTGCGCGCGCGCACCGAGACGAGCGGATGGCGCACGCTGCGCGTCGCCCCGTTCACCGCGGGCAAGGCGTCCGCGGGGCCGTTGGTGTGCGCACCGATGCGCGCCGACCTCGAGGTGCGCTTCACCCGTTGGGTGCTCTCGCCCGCCGACGCAGACCTGCACGAGGACCCTCCGATCGACTGACGCGCCGCCGCGGCCGCGAGCGGATGCGGCGGCCCGAGCGGATGCCACGACCGAAGCCGCGGCATCCGCTCGAGCGCTGCCGGGCTCAGCCGGCGGGCGTGATGTTGTGGTTCTGCCGGAACACGTTGCCCGGGTCGAGCTCCGCCTTGATGCGCCGCAGCCGTTCGAGCGTGGCCGGCGGGTACATCGCCGCGATGACCTCCTCGCCGTGCTCCACCGAGAAGTTGCCGTACGTGCCGGTCGTGAATGCGAGCGCCGCGTCGCTCCCTGCCTTCGCCGCCGCCACCTGCTCGGGAGGCGTGTCGAGCAGAAGCACGCCGTTCACGATGAGCAGCGCCTCGGCGTCGCGGTGGGCGATCGCCGTGGCGTCGGGGGCGACGCGCGAGAACGCGCCGCCGAGGGCGCGGAGCAGGACCATCGTGGGCACCTGGCGGTCGTACACCCGTGCGATCGCATCGAGCGCCTCGTCGGAGAGGTCGGGTACGAACCCGTTGCCCCCGATGAAGAGAAGCGGCGGGCGACCAGGCGGGGCGTCCTCGAGCAGGTCGCCATAGGCGACCGGGCCGAGGGTGGCCTCGGTCACCGAGGGCAGCGACAGCAGCGGCTCGAGCAGCTCGCGCAGGCGCTCCTCGCCGCCCTGCAGGGCGACGGCGAGCTGCGGGCCCACCGGCATCCCGGGCGCGAACGGCGGCATGACTATGAGCGTCGAGTTGAGCTCGTCGGGCCCGGCGCGCATCACGTCGCGCCAGGCGCGCAGCACGGCCGGCACGTCGGAGGTGTCGAACAGCAAGTGCCCGCCGACGACGCCGTCGCCCGGCACCGCCTGGAACACGAACCGGGTCACGACGCCGAAGTTGCCGCCGCCGCCGCGCAGCGCCCAGAACACGTCGGGGTGCTCGTCGGCGTTGACGGTGAGCACCTCGCCCGCCGCCGTGACGAGCTCCACCTCGCGGAGCGCGTCGACCGTGAGGCCCTGCTGGCGCACCAGCCAGCCGATGCCGCCGCCGAGGGCGAGGCCGCCCACGCCGACGTCGCGGGTGTCGCCCGAGCTGATGGCGAGCCCGTGCGGCGCCAGCGCCGCGGCGATGTCGCCCCAGTGGGCTGCGGCCCCCACAGACACGAGGCCGTCGGCGCCGACCTCGATCGACGTGAACTCGGCCAGGTCGACGACCAGGCCGTTTTCCACGGGCATGAGCCCGTGTCCGCCGCTGCGGACGGCGATGGGGAGGCCGGATGCCGCGGCGAGGCCGACGGCCGCCGCGACCTCTTGCACCGTGTGCGGTCGCACGACGACATCGGGTTCGCCGACGCCGGCGAAGACCGTGCGGCCGGCGTCGTATTCGTTGGCGCCGGGCCCGTGGGCCCGGCCGGGAACTCGTTCGCTCAGATCAGAGAGGATCGACATTGCGCCAGTCTTGCAGCGGCCTCCGACAAGGGGAACGGTGCTCGCTCAGCGCTGAATCGCTGCATTCGCATACGTCTCTCGAGACCGTCGAGCGGCTACCGGCCTCCGAGGCTTCACCACGAGTTCGTCCGGGCACTCCGCTCGGCGAACGCGTCGAGCGCCTGCAGCACCTCGGGTGTCAGCCAGAGGCGGTTGCGCCGCTTCGAGGTAGCCGCCCGCAGGACCCCACGCTCGACGAGCCGATCGATCCCGTTGTAGATGGCCTGAGACGAAGCACCGACCTGCTTGCGCAGCAGCTTCGAGTTGAGGACAGGATGTTGGAGCGCAACCCTCGCGATCGCATGGGCCGCCGAGTCGGCGCGGACCCCGTGCAGTCTTTCCGCCCATTCCTCTCGGATCGACTCGATGTCCCCGACCAGGCGGCGGCCGTTCTTGACGGCGAGGATGACGCCGTCGGCGAAGACCTCGATGATCGGAATGGCATTCCCGCGGCGGTATTCGCCGAGTGCGTCGAAGTACCGAGCACGCTGAGCGAGGATGCCTGCCGAGATGGGAACGGTCACGGCGCGAGTGAGGCCGCTTCGCCTCATCGCGGCTTGCACCAGAGCCCGGCCGGTGCGGCCGTTGCCGTCTGGGAATGGGTGGATCGTCTCGAACTGCGCGTGCGCGACGGCGATGCTTGCGAGCGCGGAACCCGACGGCTGCAGCGAGTACGCGATGAAATCGTCGATCGCTGCCGGCACGCGCTCGTGGTGGGGAGGCACGAACGCGGCGCCGTGCGGGCTGTAGTTCGATCCGCCGATCCACACCTGCTGTTCGCGGTATCGGCCTGTGATGGCGGGTTCGAATCGGTGCAGGAGCTCGCGGTGCATCGCGATGATCGTCGCGTGGTCGAGCGAGTCCGCGGCTGCGATGGCGGCCTCCATCGCTCGCGCGTTGCTGACGATCAGCGGTGCGTTCCCCTCCTCGCGTTCGCCGAGCTCGGCCTCGGCGATCGCCCGAGCGGAGCTGGTGAGGTTCTCGATCTGCGAGCTCAAGGCGGACTCGCTTCGCAGCAGAATGGCGGCGAACGGCGTCGTGATGTGTCCGACATCACTGTCGAAGCGGATGATCTGCCCCTCGGCGAATGCCAAGGCTTCCGAGAGATCTCCATCGAGGCGCAGGTCGAGGCCTGCGATCTCGGCCGGGATCGACGCCTCGTACGGCGCGTCGATGCGGGCCCACACGGTGGCACCGACCTGATCACGCGAGAACCTGGGCGTCCAGGGGAGCGTCTCGTACGCGACTGCGGTACTTCTCGGGTGCGACTCCAGCAACCTTGAACACCTTCCCTCGTTATTCAAGCTTAGCTGACCAAGTGAGAATAACGGCGCCCGTATCCGAGGATGGAGAAGGGGTCCACGATCCGCCGAGTGGCGGCATCCGCTCGCTGCTACTCGCCCGTGGGGTGCGCCTTCGCCCGGTCGATCACCCACGCGTACGCGAACGCGCGCTCCCGCCACGCCGAGTAGCGCCCCGACACCCCGCCGTGCCCGGCGGCCATCTCGGTCTTCAGCAGCGGGTCGGCGCCCGCATCCCGCAGGCGGGCAACCCACTTCGCGGGCTCGACGTAGAGCACGCGGGTGTCGTTCAGCGAGGTCACGGCGAGGATCGGCGGGTAGTGGTTCTCGTGCACATTCTCGTAGGGCGAGTACGACTTCATGTAGGCGTACACCTCCGCGTCGTCGAGCGGGTTGCCCCACTCGTCCCACTCGATCACGGTGAGCGGCAGCGACGGGTCGAGGATCGAGGTCAGCGGGTCGACGAACGGCACCTCGGCGAGGAACCCGGAGAAGTACCGCGGCGCGAGGTTGGCGACCGCGCCGACGAGCAGCCCGCCGGCGCTGCCGCCCTGCGCGACCAGCCGGTCGGGGGCGGTGACATCCTCGTCGATGAGGTGCCGGGCCACGGCCACGAAGTCCGTGAACGTGTTGCGCTTCTCGAGCCGCTTGCCGTGCTCGTACCAGAGCCGGCCCATCTCGCCGCCGCCGCGCACGTGGGCCACGGCGAAGATCATGCCGCGATCCAGCAGCGAGAGGCGCGGGATGCCGAACGCGGGGTCGATCGCGTGCTCGTAGGAGCCGTAGCCGTAGAGCAGGGTCGGCGCGGGCGTGCCGAGGTCGACGAGGTCGTGCCGGTACACGAGCGAGATCGGGATGCGCGTGCCGTCGTCGGCGATCGCCCACTCGCGGCGCTGCGCATATCGGGTGGCGTCGTAGTCGCCGAGCACCACCTGGCGCTTGCGCAGCTTGCGCTCGCCTGTCGCGACGACGACGTCGTACACGGTGGACGGCGTCACGAAGCTCGAGTACCCGATGCGCAGCATCGGCTGGTCCCATGCGGGATTGCCGCCGACGCCCACCGAGAACAGCGCCTCGTCGAACGCGAGCTCGTGCAGGGTGTCGTCGGGCGTGCCAGCTTCCGTGGGCGCTGTCGCGGGCAGGCCTGACGGCGGCACCTTCGCGATCGCCACGCGGGGCAGGCCCTCCCTGCGGTACTCGACGGCCACGAAGTCGCGGAACGCGTCGACGCTCTCGATGCGCGTTGCGGGGTCGTGCGGCAGCAGCATCCGTCGCGGCCCCTGCGGGTCGGATGCCGCGACGCTCACGAGCTCGAAGTTCATCGCGCCGTCGTTGTGCACGACGAGCAGCCGGTCCCTGCCGCCGGCGACCACGTGCTCGACGTCGTACTCGACGCCCTCCTTGCGCGGCCACACCACCGTGAACTCGTCGGCAGGCGCCTCGCCGTCGAGGAGCCACGTCTCGCTCGTGACGTTCGAGCCCGCCTCGATCATGAGGAACTTCCGGCTGCGAGTGACGCCGACGCCGAGCCAGAACCGCTCGTCGGGTTCGTGGAACACCGAGACGTCGTCGGATGCCGAGGTGCCTACCTCGTGCCGCCAGACCGTGTCGGGGCGCCACGACTCGTCGACCGTCGCATAGAAGAGGTAGCGCCCGCTCGGATCGAACACCGCGCCCGCGGCCGTGCCCTCGATGACGTCGTCGAACTCGCGTCCCGACCCGTCGATCGCGCGCAGGCGGATCGTGTATCGCTCGTCGCCCTCGACGTCGGTGGCGTAGAGCATCGTCGATCCGTCGGAGGTCACGTCGAAGCTGCCGAGCGCGTAGTACTCGCGGCCCTCGGCCTCGAGGTTGTCGTCGAGCAGCACCTGCTCGCCCGGGATCGCCGCGGGCGCGGCATCCGTCACCTCGGATGCCTCGGGCAGCACGGGCGGCTCCCAGTCGTCGGGGCCCGCGATCGGGGCTCGGCAGTGGATGCCGTACTGCTGGCCCTCGACCGTGCGCGTGTAGTACCACCAGTCGCCTTCGCGGCTCGGAACGCTGAGGTCGGTCTCCTTGGTGCGGGCCCGGATCTCCTCGAACAGCTGCTCCTGCAGGATCGAGAGGTGCTCGGTCTTCGCCTTCGTGTAGGCGTTCTCCTCGTGCAGGTGTGCGATCACCGCGGGATCGTCCTTCGCGCGGAGCCACTCGTAGTCGTCGACATAGACGTCGCCGTGGTGCACGCGTTCGATCGGTCGCTTCTCGGTCGTGGGGGGAGTGAGCACGGTCTCCACGGTACGCCCTCGGGCGCTCGCCGACGCAGGCGTGCGTGACGCCACTGGCCGGTTACGCGGATGAAGCGGAGCCGGGCATCCGGTTCGCGTGCGAAGTGCAGTTAGGTTAGCCTTCTCTCACTTCCCCGACGACGCCTGCGTCGACGAACCCCCCCCGACATCCCGGAGGCGAAGCGTGCCCATCACCCGCTCGCTCGAGACGACCGCGCTGCGGCTGGCGCGCGGCGGCGCCTCCGAGACGGCGCTGCTCACCGGTGACGCGGCGCTCGACTACGGCGACCTGCGGGACCGCATCGACGCCCGCAGGAGCGAACTCGGGCCCACCCGCCGGCTGGTGATGATCGCCGGCGCGAACGAGGTCGAGCCGATCGTGACGTACCTCGCCGCGCTCGAGGGCGGACATCCGGTGCTCTTCGTCGACGGCGACCGCACCCGCGCCGGGGGCGCCGAGCACCGCGACGGCCTCGTCGAGCGGTTCGACCCCGACGTCGTCGCAGCCGACGACGGGGAGTGGGAGCTCGTCGAGCGCCGCGCCGGTACCCGGCACGAGCTGCACCCCGATCTCGCGCTGCTCGCGAGCACGTCGGGGTCGACGGGATCGCCGAAGCTCGTGCGGCTGAGCCGCGACAACCTGCAGAGCAACGCCGTCGCGATCGGCGACTACCTCAACCTCGGTGAGGGCGATCGCGCTGCGACGACGCTGCCGCTGCACTACTGCTACGGACTCTCGGTCGTGAACAGCCACCTCGTCGCCGGCGGCAGCCTGCTGCTGACCTCTCGCTCCGTCGTGGAGGAGCCGTTCTGGGAGGAGTTCGGGACGGCCGGAGCGACGTCGTTCGCCGGGGTCCCGTACACCTTCGACCTCCTCGAGGCGAGCGGCTTCGAGCGCCGGGCGATTCCGAGCCTGCGATACGTCACCCAGGCCGGTGGCCGCCTCCACCCCGATCGCGTGCGTCGCTTCGCCGCGCTCGGGCGGGAGCGGGGCTTCGAGTTCACCGTCATGTACGGGCAGACCGAGGCGACGGCACGCATGGCCTACCTGCCGCCACGGCTCGCCGAGACCGCGGCGGGGGCGATCGGCATCCCGATCCCGGGCGGCCGGTTCCGCATCGACGGGCCGTCAGCCGAGGGCGTCGGCGAACTCGTGTACGACGGGCCGAACGTCATGATGGGCTATGCGACCGAGCCTGCCGACTTCGCATCCGGTCGCATCGTCGACGAGCTCCGCACCGGGGACCTCGCCCGTCGGCGCCCCGACGGGCTCTTCGAGATCGTCGGCCGTGCGAACCGGTTCGTGAAGGTGTTCGGGCTTCGCATCGACCTCGACCGCGTCGAGCGCCTGTTCGATGAGCACGACGTGCCGGTGCGCGCAGCGAGCGCCGACGAGCGCCTGCTGCTGTTCGTCACGGCCGACCGGCTCGTCGATCGCGCCCGCGAACGCGCGATGGAGATCACCCGCCTGCCCGCCCACGTCATACGGGTGCACGCCGTCGCCGAGTTCCCGCGCACGGCCAGCGGCAAGCCCGACACGGCGGCGCTCGTGCGATACGCCGCCGAGCTCGAGGCCGCGCAGGCCGGCGTTTCGCGCGGCGACGGCGTCACGCCCGAGACGATCCGGGCCCTCTACGCCGAGCTGCTCGGTCGGCCCGACACCGAGGCCGACGACTCGTTCGCGGGTCTCGGCGGCGATTCGCTCAGCTACGTCGAGGTGTCGCTGCGGCTCGAGGAGCTGCTCGGAGCGCTGCCCCGCGAGTGGCCGTCGATGTCGGTGCGCGAGCTCGCCGAGCTGGGCGCACCCGCTACGCCCGCGGCATCCGAGCGGCCGGCCGTCGATGCCTCCGAGGCGGCATCCGACGAGGCCGCGCCGACCGTCGCGCCGGCCGTCCGCTCGCGCAGGTGGATGCCCCGCGTCGAGACTCCCGCGGTCCTGCGAGCCCTGGCGATCGTGCTCATCGTCGGCACGCACGCCAACCTCTTCGACCTCAAGGGCGGCGCCCACCTGCTGCTGGCGGTCGCCGGGTACAACCTGGCCCGCTTCCAGCTGGCGGATGTCGCGGGCCGCCACCGATCGCTCGGCATCCTGAAGAGCACCGCCCAGGTCGTCGTCCCTGCGGTGATCTGGATCGGCGCGGTGGCCCTCGTGACCGGGGGATACCGACCCGCGACGGTGCTGCTGGTCAACAACTTCGGCGGCGACGCTGCGTGGAGCGTGCACTGGCAATTCTGGTTCATCGAAGCCGTGACGTGGACGATGCTCGTGCTCGCCGCAGTGTTCGCGATCCCGCACGTCGACCGGCTCGAGCGCCGGTATCCGTTCGGCTTCGCCTTCGGCGTGCTCGGTGCGGCGCTCACTGCCCGGGTGGCGTTCCTCGGGGGCGTCGAGGCCCATGCGACCGAGCGCTACACGACGCTCATGGTCGTGTGGTGCATCGCGCTCGGCTGGCTCGTCGCCCGCTCGGGCACGCTGCGCCAGCGCCTGGTGACCTCGGCCGTCGCGTGCGTCGCGGTGCCAGGCTTCTTCGGAACCCCGTCGCGCGAGGCGATCGTGCTCGTCGGCATCCTCGTGCTGCTCTGGTTCCCGACGCTGCCCGTGTTGCGACCGCTGGTGCCCGTCGTCGGCGTGCTCGCGGGCGCGTCGATGTTCATCTACCTGACCCACTGGCAGGTCTACCCGCCGCTCGAGGACCACGTGCCGTGGCTCGCCACCCTGCTCTCGCTCGCGGTCGGCGTCGCGGTGTGGAAGGCGTACACGTTCGTGGTCGCCCGCGCGGGGCGCGCGATCAGGCGCCGGGCGTCAGCGAGGGTGCAGACGTGATCGGCGCGCTCGGCGCGTCCGCCGGATAGAGCACCGCGCCGCCGTCGACGCGCACGGTCACGTGGGACCCGGGCCGAAGTCCGGCGATCTCGTGATGGGGCAGCCGGAGCTCGATCCTCCGGGCCTCGACGCCGGCGAGGAGCACCACCTCGACCGCCGCGCCCATCGGGCGGAGCGTCTCCACAACGGCATTCGGCTCCACGGCGTCCGCGCCGACCTCGAGCTGGGCGGGGCGCACCATCGCGAGCGCGCTCGCAGACTCGCCACTGCGGTCATGGCGAACCGGGATCCGGCCGAGGGCGCATTCGGCGCAGCCCTCGCCCCGAGAGGCGGGCAGCAGCACGGCCGCGCCGAGGAACGCCGCGATGTCGGGAGTCTCGGGGTTGTCGAAGACGGCGGACGGCACCCCGGCCTGGGCGAGGCGTCCGTCGACCATCACGCCGATCGCGTGGCCGAACGTCAGTGCCTCGTCCTGATCGTGCGTGACGAGCACCGCGGTGGTGCCGCTGCGCTCGAGTGCATCGATCACCGCACGCCGGGTCTGTTCGCGGAGGCCGGTGTCGAGGGCGCTGAAGGGCTCGTCGAGCAGGATGATGCCGGGACGTGGTGCCAGCGCCCGGGCGAGCGCCACCCGCTGCTGCTGGCCGCCCGACAGCTGGTGGGGGAAGCGTGCCGCCAGCACGGGGTCCAGGGACGCGAGCTCCATCACCTCGCGCACTCGCGCGGCCCGGTCGCCCCGGCGCGGCAGGCCGAAGGCGATGTTGGCCGCGGTCGTGAGGTGCGGGAACAGCGCGCCGTCCTGCGCGACGTATCCGATGCCGCGTCGGTGCGCCGGCACCGACGAGCCCCGGGTCGAGAGCACCCGGTCGCCGAGCAGGATGCTCCCGTCATCCGGCTGCTCGAACCCGGCGATGAGGCGCAGCAACGTGCTCTTGCCGCTGCCGGATGCCCCGACGATGGCGGTGCGCGAGCCCTGTGGCACCTCGAGTGAGATGTCGTCGAGCACCGGGGTGGAGCCGAACGCCTTCGAGACGCCCGAGACGGTGAGCTTCATCGGGTTCGACCTCCCAGGGTCTGGGTGAACATGAGGACGACCGCGGGGATCGAGAGCAGGATGAGCAGCAGGGCGTAGGGCGCCGCGCCCGTGTAGTCGATCGACGACGCGGCCGACCAGAATTGCGTGGCGAGCGTGCGCGTGCCGGTCGGTGCGAGCAGCAGCGTCGCGGTGAGCTCGTTCGCGGCGCCGAGGGCGACGAGGGCGCCGCCCGCGGCGATGGCCGGGGCGAGCAGCGGCGCGGTGACGCGCAGGCGGGCGGCGACCGGAGAGGAGCCGAGCGAACGGGCCGCCTCCTCGAGCGACTCGGGCACCTGCGCGATGCCCGCCCGTAGCGACACGAGGGCCCGTGGGAGGAAGATCACCACGTACGCCGCCATCACGGTGACGACCGTCTGGTAGAGCGGCGGCACGAGGCGAAGCGTCACCGTGACGAGCGCGAGCGCCACGATGATCGCGGGAAGGCTGCTCGCGACGTAGTACGGCGCCTCGAGCGCGCGGCTGGTGCGGCCGGGATAGCGCCCGGAGAGCCACGCGACGGGGAAGGCGACGAGGAGGGCGCCGATGGCGCCGCCGATCGCGAGCAGCACGGTCTGCACGATCGCGGACGGCATCTCGGCGAACGCCGCGGCATCCGAGCCGGCGAGCCAGCGCAGGACGCTGGCCAGGGGCACGACCGTGGCGGCGATGCCGAGCGCAGCGAGCGCGGCGAGCGCGAGCGGCTTGGCCCGACCGAGTGCGATCGGCACCGGCGGATGCGGGCTGCCGCTGCCGACGCGGGCGTAGCGGCCCCGGCCGCGCGCGGCCGCCTCGATCACGAGGAGCACGAGGCACAGCGACGCGAGGACCACCCCGAGCGCGGCAGCCGACGAGCCGGCGAACGTGGACTGGTAGGCGACCACGATCGCCGTGGTGAACGTGTCGAACCGGATGAATGCGAACGCGCCGTACTCGGCGAGCAGGTGCAGGGCGACCACGAGTCCGCCGCCGAGCACGGCGAGTCGGAGCTGCGGGAGGACGACCCGAGCGAAGACCGACCAGGAGCCGAGGCCGAGCGCACGCGCGGACTCCTCGAGCGCCGGGTCGAGCCCGCGGATCGTGGCGAGCGCCGGGAGGTACACGAGCGGGAAGTACGCGAGTGTCGCCACGAGCAGCCCCCCGCCGAGCCCGTGGATCGACGGGATCGCACTGGCCCACCCGTAGCTCGACACGAACGCCGGGATCGCGAGCGGCGTCACGAGCAGCACGGCGAAGAACCGGCGGCCGGGCAGGTCGGTGCGCTCGACGAGCCATGCGCCGCCGACGCCGAGCACGATCGTCGCCGGCACGCCGAGCACGAGGAGGAGCACGGTGTTGAGCAGCAGCTCGCCGACGCGCGGCCGGAAGATCAGCGGCTGCAGGGCGTCCCAGCCGATCTCGAACACGGTGGCGACGACGTAGCCGACCGGGATGAGCATGAAGACGGCGAGCACGGCCACGATGGCGACGAGCGCGACCGACGGTCGCCGGCCGGTCGCAGCAATCGTCCGGCCCGCTGCGCGGGTCGGGTTCGTGATCGCCGTCGGGGTCAGAGCAGGCCCGCGTTCGTCATGAGGTCGATGACCTCGGGTCCGTTGAGCGTCGACAGGTCGACCACCGGGGCGTCGAGGGTGTCGAGCGGAGGGAGCGGGTTCTTCGCGGGGACGCCGCTCGCGACCGGGTACTCGAAGCTGTAGCCCTCGCCGAGGATCTGCTGGCCTGCGGCGCCGGCGAGGAACGCGAGGAACTGCTGGGCCTCGTCCTGGTGCGCGCTCGCCTTCAGCACGCCGCCGCCCGAGACGCTGACGAAGGCGCCCGGGTCCTGGTTGCCGAAGTAGTGGAGCTTCGTGTTCGCGCTGTTCTCACCAGTGCCGTCCTGGTCGCGGAACCAGTAGTAGTGGTAGATCACGCCGCCGGCCACCTCGCCGGCGTTGACGGCCTTCATCGTGGCGATGTTGTTCTGGTAGACGGTGGCGTTCTGCTTCATGCCGTCGAGCCACTCGGCCGTGGCGTCGGACCCGGTGAGCTCGAGCATCGCCGACACGATCGCCTGGAAGTCCGCTCCGCCGGGCGCGGCGCCCCAGCGGCCCTTCCACGCGTCACCCTGCAGGTCGAGCAGGGTCGGGGGCAGCTCGGCCTCGTCGAGGAGCTCGGGGTTGTAGACGAACACCGTGGAGCGTGCGGCGATGCCCGTCCACAGCCCGCTCGACGGGCGGTACTGCTCGGGCACGAGGTCGAGGGTCGACTGGTCGACGGGCGCGAGCAGCCCCGCGTTCTCGACGAGGGTCATCGCGGGGGAGTTCTCGGTGAGGAACACGTCGGCGCGTGACGCGCTGCCCTCCGTGACGAGCTGGTTGCCGAGCTCGCTGTCACCGCCGTTGCGCAGCACGACCTCGATGCCCGTCTCCTCGGTGAAAGCGGCCACCCATTCCTCGGTGAGCTGCTCGTGCTGGGCGTTGTAGACGACGAGCGCGTCGTCGGAGACGTCGGCCGACTCGCCGCCACCGGGCGCTCCCGCAGTGCACCCGGAGAGGGCGATCGCTGCGAGCGCGACGGGCACGATGGAAGTCAGGATTCGGCGGCGGCGCATGTGGCTCTCTCGGCTACGGGGCAGGAAAGGCTATCCTAACCGGACAAGCCGAGAGTAGCCGTGGCGATGACGTCGCACGACGGAGCACGGCGCAGCATGGCGGAGCACGGCGGATGCCACGGGGGATTCGTCACGGCAGAAGACTTAGGTTAGCCTTAGCTCAATTCACCCATCCGGTCCCGGGAGACGCCAGTGCTCGCCAACTACCTGATCGGCCTGCGCGAAGGCCTCGAAGCAGGACTCATCGTCGGCATCCTCGTCGCCTATCTCGGCAAGCTCGGCCGCCGCGACCTGCTCGGCCGGCTCTGGATCGGCATCGGCATCGCCATCGCGATCTCGCTCGGCGTCGGCGCCGCGCTCACGTGGGGACCGTATGCGCTCACGTTCCAGGCGCAGGAGATCCTCGGCGGCGCGCTCTCGCTCGTGGCCGTCGCGATGGTCACCTGGATGATCTTCTGGATGGGCACCCACGGCGCGGGCCTCTCGAGGGAGCTGCGCGGGCAGGTCGACGCCGCGATCGACCGTTCGTGGATCGCGATCGTCGTGCTCGGCGCCCTCTCGGTCGGCCGCGAGGGCATCGAGACCGCGCTGTTCGTGTGGGCGAACGTGTCGGGCGGCAGCGACCCAGTGGTCGGCACCACCGGCGCCCTGCTCGGCATCCTCACCGCCTTCGTGATCTCGTGGGGCATCTCGCGCGGGCTCGTGCGGTTCAACCTCTCGGTGTTCTTCACCTGGACGGGCCTGTTCCTCATCCTCGTGGCAGCGGGCGTGCTCGCCTACGGCATCGGCGACCTGCAGGAGGCATCCGTCATCCCGGGCTGGGGCACGCACGCCTATACCCTCGCGGGCGTCGTGCCCCCCGGGAGCTGGATCGACACCGTGCTCGGCGGCATCTTCAACTTCACGCCAGAGCCGACGTGGGCGCAGGTGATCGGGTGGCTCGCGTACGTCGCCGTGACCGTCACGCTCTACCTGCGGCTCCTGCACCGGCGCCGATCTCCTGCTGGTCGAGGAGCGAGCGCAGCGAGCGTATCGAGACCCGCCCCTGCCCCCGCCAGCTCCACGGCGAACTGACCCCACGCCCCCCACCCCGATCAGGAGCACTCCATGAACCGTCGTGCCCTCGCGGCATCCGCTGCCGTGACCGCACTGGCCCTCGCCCTCACCGGGTGCGTGGCGAAGAGCGACCTCGCCGAGGCGATCGGCGTCGACATCACGGACGACGGATGCGTCGTCGCGACGTCGACCGCGAACGCCGGCGCCGTGACGTTCTCGCTCACGAACCACGGCACGGAGGCGAACGAGTTCGAGATCCTCGCCGACGACCAGCTCCGCATCGTGGGCGAGAAGGAGAACGTCACCCCCGGCCAGCAGGTCGAGTTCGTGGCGCAGCTCGCGCCGGGCACGTACTACACCGCGTGCAAGTTCCAGCAGGTCGGGGCGCCGGTCGGGCTCTCCGAGTTCACCGTCACCGGCGAGGCGTCGGCAGTCTCGGCCGACGAGCAGGCGCTGGCCGAGCAGGCCGTCACCGAGTACGTCGCCTACGTGCGCTCGCAGGCCGCCGAGCTGCTGCCCGAGGTCGAGACCTTCGCCGCCGCGTACGCCGCCGGCGACGACGAGACCGCGCGCTCGCTCTTCGCCGCAACGCGCGTGCCTTACGAGCGCATCGAGCCGACCGCCGAGGCGTTCGGCGACCTCGACCCGAAGATCGACTTCCGTGAAGTCGACGCGGTCGCCGGCGGCCTCGACTGGACCGGATTCCACCGCATCGAGAAGGACCTCTGGCCGCCGGCGGCGGGCGACCTGAACTCCGACGGGCAGGATGCGCTCGCCGGCTGGGCGCCGTCGACCCCCGCGGAGCGGCAGGCGTTCGCCGACGGCATCGTGGCCGACGTCACCGAGCTGCGCGAGCTCGTGACCGCCGACGACTTCCAGGTGTCGCTCGCCGATATCTCCAACGGCGCGATCGCCCTGCTCGACGAGGTCGCGAGCGGCAAGATCACCGGCGAGGAGGACTGGTGGTCGGGCACCGACCTCTCCGACTTCGCCGCCAACGTGCAGGGTGCGGGCGTCGCGTTCGGCGCGGTCCGAGCGCTCGCCGAGTCGAAGGGCTCCGAGGGTGAGGAGCTCACGACGGAGATCGACGCGCAGTTCGCCTCGCTCGAGGTGGCCCTCGCCGCCTACGGCTCGCTCGACGCCGGCTTCGTCGACTACGCCACCCTGACGGACGCCGACAAGAAGGCGCTGTCCGACAAGGTCAACGCGCTCGCCGAGCCGCTCTCGCAGCTCACCGCCACGGTGCTGGGCGTCTGATGGCCGAGCAGACGCGAAATGAGGATGCGTACCTGCGGGTTGAGGAGGATGCGTACCTGCGGGTTGAGGAGGGCGCGCAGCTGCGGGTTGAGGAGGGCGCGCAGCGCCCGTCTCGAAACCCGGTGTCCTCGGGCGTCAGCCGCCGCCAACTGCTCGGGCTGTTCGGTGCGGGCGCGGCCGGCGCCGCCGTGGGTGCCGCTGCCGGGGCATCCGTCACCGCCGCGGTCGCCGCGGGCGCCACTGCAGCTTCGGGCGCCGCAGCATCCGCGTATCCCTTCTTCGGCATGCACCAGGCGGGCATCGTCACGCCCGCCCAGGACCGCCTGCACTTCGCCGCATTCGACGTGTCGGAGACGCTCGACCGAGACGGGCTCATCGGCCTGCTCACCGAGTGGACGGATGCCGCGGCGCGCCTGACCCAGGGCCTCGAGGTCGTCGAGGGCGGTGCCGTGGGCGGCTCCGATTACACGCCGCCCGTCGACACGGGCGAGGCGCTGGGCCTGCCCGCGGCCGGGCTCACGATCACGTTCGGCTTCGGCCCCGGCCTGTTCACGGATGCCTCCGGCGCCGACCGTTTCGGGCTCGCCTCCCGCCGGCCCGCGCAGCTCGAGGCGTTGCCGCGCTTCCAGGGCGATGCGCTGCAGGCTGAACGGAGCGGCGGCGACCTCTGCATCCAGGCCTGTGCGGACGACCCGCAGGTCGCGGTGCACGCGATCCGCAACCTCAGCCGCATCGCGTTCGGGCGCGCGACCCTCCGCTGGTCGCAGCTCGGCTTCGGCCGCACGTCGTCGACGTCCACCTCGCAGACGACGCCACGCAACCTCTTCGGCTTCAAGGACGGCACGGCGAACCTGAAGGCCGAGGACGGCGCCGTGCTCGACGAGCAGGTGTGGGTGCAGGCGGGCGACGAGCCCGCGTGGCTCGCAGGCGGCTCCTACCTCGTGGCCCGCCGCATCCGCATGATCATAGAGAACTGGGATCGCGTGCAGCTCGGGGAGCAGGAGATGCTCGTCGGCCGGTCGAAGGGCGAGGGCGCCCCGCTCTCGGGCGGCACCGAGTTCACCGAGCCCGACTTCACGGCGACCGGCGCAGCCGACAAGTCGCTCATCGACACGAACGCGCACGTGCGCCTCGCGCACCACTCCTCGAACAGCGGCGCACGTATGCTCCGGCGGGGATACAACTTCGTCGACGGCAACGACGAGCTCGGGCGGCTCGACGCGGGGCTGTTCTTCCTGTCGTTCCAGCGCTCGCCCGAGCAGTTCATCACGGTGCAGCGGAGCCTCGCGGCCGACGGGCTCAACGAGTACCTGAAGCACGTCGGGTCGGCGATCTTCGCCTTGCCGGGCGGTGTGCGCGAGGGCGAGTTCATGGGGCGGGCGCTCTTCGCCTGACCATGCGGGTCGCTGACTCCTGGTTCCGTCCTCGGGATCGGGATCGGGATCGGCGCTGCCATTCCCCGCGCGGCAAGCTCGCGTCAGCCGATCTGTTCGGCCAGGGCGACGATGATGCCCGCGGGGCCGCGGAGGTAGCAGAGCCGGAAGATGGTCTCGCACTGCGCCACCTCGCCGAGGAGCTCGGCGCCGTGGGGGCGCAGGCGAGCGATGGTGCCGTCGATGTCGTCGACGGCGAACATCACCCGATGCAGACCCAACGTGTTGGGCGGCGGATTCTCCGGCTCGGTGCCGGACGCCGCGGGGGTGTGGTACTTGGTCAGCTCCACCTTGCCGTGGCCCTCCGGGGTCCGCATCATCGCGATGTCGCTCCGGACGCCGTCGAGCCCGACGGTGCGGTCCGCCCAAAGACCTTCGATCGGCCCCTTGCCTTCCAGCTCCATGCCGAGTTCGGTGAAGAACGCGACAGCGGCATCCAGGTCGTCGACGACGATGGCGACGTTGTCCATCCGCTGAATAGCCATGTCTCCCACGGGATCGAGGACGGGCGGGTGCTGTTCGCCTGAGGTACTCAGGCCGCCAGTCGCGGCCGGGCGCGGCGAAATTAGGGCGATCGCCCGATGAGTGCCGGATGCCTCAGCGCGCACGCTGGGAGCATCAACCGGACCCCAGGAGGATCCCATGCAGCACTCGGCCGACTTCACGTCACTGCTCGGATACCAGGCCGACGTCGCCCGCGCCGAGCGGGAGATCGAGTTCCGCCGCGCCGCCGCAGAGCGGCGCGCGCTCGAGCCGGAGCCCGCGTCGGCCGCATCCGGCCTACGTCGCCGGCGCCAGCAGCGCACCACGCGGCTCGCGCTGCGGTGATCCGCACCCATGCCGCCGCCTCGCCGTGACGCTGCGCACTCGCCCCGATCTCGGAGGGCGACGAGCAGCTCACTCCTCCTCGATCTCCGCGACCTCCCACCGGTCGTCGCCGAGCGGGCGAAGCACGCCCCGAACCCGCTCCCCGTCGCGCACGGCCTGCCACGCGAGCGGCGCCAGGGTGTTCCCGGCGAGCTGCATGCTGCCGCTGAAGGTCGGCGTCTCGTAGCCGAGCGAGATGAGGGCGTCGGCGCGTTGCCGGGAGTCCCAGATCCCCGAGAGCGACCAGGTCATCGCCACGATGGCGAGCGCCGCGACGAGGAACATGACGTAGCCCGATTCCCGCATCGGCTTCGACCCGTACCTCGTGCCGACCACCGACGCGGCGATACCGACGACGGCCAGGATTCCGGGGAAGATCAGCGGCCACGGGCTCCACGGCTCGATCACCACCACCTCGCCGATCGCCTCCGCGAGCATCGGGACCCCGCCCTCGTCGTCCGGAATGGTCCGTCCACATGCTCCTCCTCACGGCGGGGGGCGACAAGGGCGCGCACGCCCCGTGGATCACACCACCGCGAGGATCGCCGCTCGGATCCGCGCAAGCCCTTCCGCGAGCTGCGTGTCGCCGGGCCCCGCGTAGCCGAACACGATGCCCGGCTCCTCGTCGCCCGGCACGGCCGAGTAGTCGCCGAGGCTCGCGACCGCGATGCCCTCGGCGGCGAGTCCCGCCACCACCGCAGCGGATGCCGCGTGGCCGGGCAGTCGCACCACGGCGTGCAGCCCGCCGTCGAGCCCCGAGAGCGGCGCTCCGGGGATCCCGTCGAGCGCGTCGAGCACCAGCCGTCGGCGGTGCGCGTAGTCGCGGCGGGTCACGGCGATGTGCCGTCGCACGGCGCCGCTCGCGAGCAGGGCGGCCGCGGCATCCTGCACGACCCCAGGCACTGGGCACGGCTCGTCGGCCCGGATGTCGTCGATCGCCTCGCGCAACGCCTGGCTCTGCGGAAGCACGAGGTAGCCGAGCCGCAGCCACGGGGTGAGCACCTTCGAGAAGCTCCCGACCAGCACGACGCCGCCGCCGTCGTCGAGCGAAGCGAGGGCGGGCAGGGGAGGCCCGAGGTGGCGGAACTCGCTGTCGTAGTCGTCCTCGATGACGACCGCGCCGGCGCTGCCGGCCCACTCGAGCAGCTCGAGCCTGGCCGCGACCGGCAGCCGGCCGCCGAGGGGGTACTGGTGGCTCGGGGTCACCATGACCGCATCGGGCACCTGCGGCATCCGTCGCAGGGCGTCGACGACGAGCCCGTCGGCGTCGACCGCGACGGGCGCGGTGCGCGCGCCGCGACGCTCCAGCGTGCGCCGCGCCGACGGATAGCCGGGGTGCTCCACCGCGATCACGGGAGCGCGACCGACGATGGAAGTGAGAGCGGATGCCGCGAGCCCGACCGCCTCGCTGGTGCCCGCCGTGACGACCACGTCGTCGGCATCGCACGCGACCCCGCGGGCATGGCGCAGGTGGTCGGCGATCTCCTCGCGCAGGTGTCGCACGCCGAAGGGGGGCGGCGAGTTCGACGGGATGTCGAGGGCTGCGGCCTGTCGCCACGCCGCCCGCCAGGCACGCGTGTCGATGCGCGCGGTCGACGGCCGGCCGGGCAGCAGGTCGATGCGCGGCGCGACGGACTCGGGCGGGACCCCGACCGCCGGGGCGTGCGCTCGTGCGGCGCCACGGTGGTGCCCGGATCTCTCGTGCCCGTGCGCGTGAGCGTGGTCGAGCTCGGCGACGCGGGTCGGCGCGCCCTGGCGCATCTCGAGGTAGCCCTCGCCGGCGAGCTGCTCGTAGGCGGCCACGACGGCGCTGCGCGAGACGCCGAGCTCGGCCGCGAGCGCGCGCGTCGAGGGCACGGGGTCGCCCTGCCGGAGCGCACCGTCGAGGATGCCGCGCCGAAGTCCATCGACGAGCTGCTCGCCGACGCGGCGTCCGCCGCCGCGGTCGATGACGAGGATCGGTCCGTCCACTTCGTCCTCCAACCTGCTCGACTGGACTGCCGGATGCTGCGAGAACTGGACTGCGCGGCGAACCAGTGTGCTCGCGAGACTAGCAGCGTGACCCTGACGAACACCACCGCCCCCCGCCGCATCCGCCGACTCGCCGAGCGGCAGACCACCGACCGCGACGCGCTCTTCGCGCTGCTCGACGGGGAGCTCGTCGGCCATCTCGCGGCCGTCGTCGACGGCCAGCCCGTCATCGTGCCGATGGGCTATGCACGGGACGGCGACCATGTGCTCGTTCACGGCTCGACCGGCGGCGGATTCGCCCTTCGGGCGGCGGCCGAGCGAGCTACCGTCGCCTTCTCGGTGACGGCGCTAGACGGCCTCGTGTTCGCCCGCTCGCTCTTCGACAGCTCGATGAACTACCGCAGCGCCGTCGTCTACGGCGTGCTCGAACCGGTCGACGACGAGCAGTCGGAGGCCGCGCTCCTCGCGCTCTCCGACCGGCTCATGCCGGGTCGGGCCGCCGAGGTGCGCGCCATCACCCGCAAGGAGGCCGCGGCGACCCGCGTGCTGCGCCTCGCCCTCGATGACGTCGTCATGAAGGCACGTGCCGCCGGGGCATCCGAGGACCTCGACGACGGCGAGGACCACTCGGTCTGGGCCGGCGTCGTGCCGCTCGTGCGCACCTGGGGTGCGCCCGTCCCGTCCCGATCGACCCCAGCGCATACCCCGACCCCGGATTCGGTGGTCGCACTGACGACGGGCTCCCTCGCGGAGCACAGACTTCCCTGATGGAAAGGAGGTGCGCGATGTTCGCGACCATGCTCGTGCTCGGACTGTTCGCCGCTACGGCGATCACGACCGCGCTCGTGCAGTTCCGACGTGACGGCTACCGCCGTACGCCGACCATGCTGCACTGAGTCGATACGACCCGACGAACGAACGCGCCCCCGCTCGACGCCCACCGTCGATCGGCACGTCCGGGCCCCCTTCCGGCCCGGACGGCTCAGGCACCTGAGGTGCCGTGAGCACACCCCTGCCCGGAAATAGGGCGATCGCCCGATGGGGCGGAGGTGCCTTAGCGAGCACGCTGAAGGCATCCGATGGAACCCGTCGGACCGTTCATCAGGAGGAATCATGCAGTTCTCTGCGGACTTCGTCGCACTCGGGATGCACCAGGCCGACGTGTTGCGCGCCGAGCGCGAGATCGGTCGTCGCATGAGTGCCGAGGAGCGCGGCTCGGATGACACCGGGGCGTCGCCTGAGCCGTCCATGCACCGCCGCCACCGCGCGCACCGCCGCACGCCGCAGCTCGCCCTGCGGTGAGCACGACCGCCTCCCGCGATGTCGGTGGGGCGTGGCACCATGAGATGGTGACCATGTCAGCGCCGGCGATGATCGGCCGCGACGCCGATCTCGCGAGGCTCGACGAACGCCTCGACGAGGTGCGTGCGGGGGCGCCCTTCACCGTCATCGTCGGCGGCGAGGCCGGCATCGGCAAGACGCGGCTCATCCGCGAGTTCGAGGCCGGGCTCCCCGCCGACGTGCGGCTGCTCGCCGGGCAGTGCGTCGACCTCGGCAGCGTCGCGGCGCCGTACGCTCCGGTGAAGACGGCGCTGCGCACGCTCGTCGCCCAGGAGGGGGCTGAGCGCGTGCTCGAGGCCGTCGGCCCCGGGCGGGCCGCCCTCGTCGCGCTGCTGCCCGAACTCGCGGCATCCGACGCCGAGACCGCGGCGCCGACGACCCCTCCTGCCGCCGGCGCCGTCACGGGGCAGTTGCACGAGGCCATCGCGGTGCTCCTCGAGACCTTCTCACGCGAGCGGCCCATCGTCTTCGTCATCGAAGACCTCCACTGGATCGACGCGGCGAGCCTCGCGCTGCTGCGCTTCCTCATGCGCGCGCTCGGCTCGAGCCGCGTGCTCACGGTGCTGAGCTATCGCACCGAAGACGTCACGCGGGGGCATCCGGTGCGCGCGTTCCTGTCCGAGGCCGAGCGCGACCGCTGGGTCGAGCGCCGCGATCTCGGTCGGCTCTCGCGCGCCCAGGTGCGCAAGCTCGCGAAGTCGCTCATCGTCGACGAGACGCCGAGCGAGAACGTGTTCGACACGGTGTTCCGCCGCAGTGACGGCGTGCCGTTCTTCGTCGAGGAGCTCGTCGGCATCGACGGATGCCGCGAAGAGGGCATCGTGCCCGACACCCTCCGCGAACTCCTCCTCGCCCGCTACGAGCGGCTGTCCGAGCCGGCGCAAGAGCTCCTGCGCCTCATCTCCACGGGCGGCGTGCGCATCTCGCACGCGTTGCTGTCCGAGGTCTACGCCGGCACGGCCGACCAACTCGACGCCGCGGCGCGCGAGAGCGTGCTCTTCGGGGTGCTCACGATCGAGGGAGACGACTACGCGTTCCGGCACGCACTGGTACGCGAGGCGATCCTCTCCGACCTGCTGCCGGGCGAGCGTGCGCGGTTCCATGCTCGCTATGCCGAGGCCTACGAAGCCGCGGCGGCCGCGGGCACTCGCCGGCTCGCCGCCGAGATCTCCTATCACTGGCTCGGCGCGCACGATGCCGTCCGCGCGTTCCCCGCCACGATGCAGGCGATGCGTGAGGCGCGCGCCGCCACCGCGTACGCCACGGCCGCGCAGCTCGGCGAGCGGGCGCTCGGCCTCTGGGACGTCGTGCCCGACCCCGCGGCAGTGGCCGGCATGGGCAAGCTCGAGCTCATGGGTCGCACCGCCTCCCACCTCCGCAACGCTGGGGAAGACGAGCGCAGCCTCGCGCTCGTGAAGGCGGCGCTCGCCGAGTGCCCGCGCGATGACCCCAATTACCCGCGACTCCTGCGCGACAAGGCGCTCTACCTCGGCAACGTCGGCAAGCCGGGCTCGATCCCGTTGCTCGAGGAGGCGCTCGAGGCTCTCGGCGAATCCGGGCCGAGCGACCTGCGCGCCACCGTGCTCACGGCGCTCGCCGGTCGGCTCATGATCGACGGCCGGCTCGATGACGCCGTCGACACCGCCGAACGCGCACTCGCGGTGGCGGTCGAGATCGGGTCGCCTCGGTACTCGTCGATCGCCACGAACCTCTCCGGCGTGAGCCGCGCCGAGCGTGGCGAGGTCGAACGGGCGCTGGCGCTCCTCGAGCGCGCCTGCGAGCTCGCCGAAGGCGACGGCGCCGCCCTGCTGCGCTACTGGGTGAACGCATCCGACCTGTACTACCTCATCGGCGACCACCACGAGGCCGTGCGGCTCGCGGAGGAGGGTCTCGCGGCGGCTCGCGCGCAGGGCCTCGAGCGCACCTCCGGCGTCATCCTCGCGTCGAACGCGGTCGATCCGCTCTTCGCACTCGGCGAGTGGGAGCGCGCCGAGGTGCTCATCGATCGCGCGCTCGCGCTCGACGCGCCCGCGCCGTTCACGGTGTACCTGCAGCGCGCACGCATCTGGGCGATGCTCTGGCGCGGCGACACCGCGAGCGCCACCGAGCTGTACCGCATCGCGCGCTCGTCCATGGCCCCCGTCATGGAGGTCGAGATGCAGACCCGACTCGGCGTCGGCCGCGTCGCCGCGGAGCTCGCACTCGCGAACGACGACCTGCCCGGCGCGTGGCGCGAGGCCCGCGTGCTGCTGCAGGAGGAGCACCTGCCACTGGCGGGCTATGCACTGCCGTTCCTCTGGGTCACAGCTCGGGTCGTCGCCGCCGTGCGCGCCCGGCCGCACGCCGTCACCGAGTCGGTGGCAACCGCGGTGGAAGCCGCCGAACCGGAGTTCCGCGCGCTCCTCGACCAGCTCGCGTTCTGGCCCACCCAGCCGATGTGGGCGGCCCTCTTCGAGGCCGAGCTCGCCGAGGCATCCGACGGCGCCGGTGCAGGCGTGCCGGGCACCGACGTGGGCGTGTGGCGCTCGGCGGTCGAGGCATCGGCCGCCCCGACGGCGCCGGGCTTCCTCGCGGCCTACGCGCTGCTGCGCCAGGCGGAGGCGGAGCTGGCGGGCGCCGACCGCCCCGCAGCGCGTGCGTCCCTGCAGGCTGCCCTCGACGTCGCGGAGTCCGGTGGGGTGTTCGCGGTGCGCGACCGTGTCGTGCGCGTCGCGTCGGCCGCCGGGGTGTCCCTCGACGGCGTGGGTGGCGGCGCCGGGCTGGTCGCGCCCCATGGCGGCGTGGCAGGCTCCGCGGCATCCGACGCCGACGCGGCCGCGACCGCCGAGCTCACCGCGCGGGAACGCCAGGTGCTCGAGCTCATCGCCGAGGGCCTCAGCAACCGGCAGATCGGCGAGCGGCTCTTCATCAGCGGCAAGACCGCGAGCGTGCACGTGTCGGCGATCCTGCGCAAGCTCGGCGCGGCGACCCGTACCGAGGCGGCGTACCGGGCGGGCGCGCTGCGCTGACGCGCGCCGCCGCACAGGTCGGCGCCGCGGCGTGTCCCGGGAACAGGAGCGGCGAGCGATTCCGTCGAGAGAACAGGAGGATGCGACATCCGTCGCACGTGATCTCCTGTTCTCGTTCGTGACTTACGCGCCGCTGATCTCCGTGTCTCGCGCCGATGGCCCGTTCACCGTGAGCGCGCTGACGAATCGGATGAACACTGAGATCCAGCCGAAGATGATCGAGAACGCGGCGAGCTCGAACGCCGTGAGGTTGTAGTAGGCGATCGGCTCGAAGAGCAGCGCGGAGCCCAGCAGCAGCACGATCCCACCGGTGCAGAACACGAAGAACCGCCGCGGCATCCCGCGCAGGATCCGGGGCGAGCCGATGAGGAGCGTGAGGAACGTGAGGGACATGCCGATCGCACACGAGTTGTGCACGGCCACATTGACGTTCACCGGGAACAGCCCGACACCTGCGAGCAGGATGCCCATCACGATGAACACGACCGACACGAACCGGGGCGCCCACTCGTGTTCGAGCACCTCCTGGCGCACGAGTGTCGTGAGGTCGCGGTCGACGTAGAGGGCGAACGTCGTGACGAACGCGCCCCCGACGACGAGGGCGAGGTTGAACAGCGAGCTCGAGAAGTCGTCGGCCGCGCCGAGCTGGCTGAAGTGGTACTCCCACCACTGCGGGTCCTGCGCTGTCGCCATGCTCGCGAGCGTGGCCGTCGACATGAACACGATGAGCAGCATCGCCAGCTTGGGTGTCGAGATGGCCGACACCGACAGGTAGATCCAGTAGGACGCGAGCCCCGTGGCCACGGCGATCGCGCCGATCGAGGTCCACACGTCGACGACGAGTCCCTCGAAGCTCCGCTGCAGCAGCACGAACGTCGTCATCGTGAGGATGAAGGCGATGATCGCGTGCACCGCCGAGACGGCGATGACGTCAACGGTGAACTTCCAGGGCTTCAACCCGTGGCGCCACTCCTGCCCGGGCAGGTTGCGGGAGCGCCAGTAGCCGGTCGCACCGGCGGTGAGGCCCATGACGAGCACGGCGATCGCCGCGACGATGCCGACCGAGAATCCGCCCCAGAGGGGCCACACTGCACCGGCGAATATGAACGCGGCGATGACGCCCGTCAGCGCCGCGGTCACGGCGCCGGCGAGCAGGGCTTCGGACTCCACGGCGACGCGGCGCCGGGGCAGGGGAGCGGCGGTGACGCCCGCCGTGGCAGGTGCGATCATGGCTGGATCGTACGCCCGTGCGAGGCCCGTGCACAGGATGCTGGAACGTGTCGTTGGGGGCAGGCGCGTCAGGTCGCGCGCGTACAGCGGGTGGGATGCAGGGGTCGGCTATCGGTCGGCTACAGGGCGAGCGCGGGCATTGCGCCCATGATGCCCACGGCGAGCACGCCGAGTGCGGCGAGTGCTGCGACGGCAGCGGCCGCACCGGCGATTCGCCAGCGAGACTTCATCATCATGGTGGGGTTGTCCTTTGGAGTGCGGTTGGGGGATCCGCTACTGACATCGTTGTCAGTCAATGGCGCGATGCTACACACAGTCCACGGAGATGGCAAGGGAACGGTGGACGCTTCGTCAGCGTGGGCACCGGGTGAGTGCGATCCGGCAGCGGGTGGAATGCGGCGGTCAGCAACGCCGCACCCCACCCGCGCGGCTCAGCCGGCGACCCGCACGACGAGGCCGCTCCCGTCGGTGATGCCGGCCGAGTTCTCGAGCTCGACCGTGTAGTGGTGCTCGCCGTGAGCGGCATCCGTGATCGGGAACTCCACCACCCGCTCGCTGGCGGCCGAGCGATAGGCGCGGGCGATCACCGAGCCGTGCTCGATGAGCCGTACCACCGTGGTGGGCTCGCCCTGGCCCACCTTCACCTTCACGACGTAGTCGCCGTCGGCGTCGGGGCCCCGCCTCGGGCCAGTGAGCGCCGAGACCTCGGCAGCGGGCGGCGCGGCGGCGGCGGCGTCGACGCCGGCCTCCTTCCACATCGCGCCGTGCAGCGGCGTCACCGTGAGCGACTCGAGCGAGGCACCCTCGCCGTCGGCCCACAGGCCGATCGCGTCGGCGCCAGCGTTAGGGAACACCTGGTCGGTGATGGTCGTGCGCCCGTCGGCCGTGAACACCTCGACGGAGGAACGGTCGACGTACACGGTGAAGGCGACGGTGCCGTCATCGCGGATCACCACGGGCGCATCCTCGATCGACGCGAACGCCGGGTGGAACGCGGTGCTCCCCGAGTCGCGCCGGTCCACGAACAAGCGACCGGATGCCGCGGAGTACGCGATGCGCGTCGCCGACTCGCCATCGCCGAGCACGCTGAGCCCCACCGCCTCTGCGTCGCCCGGCCGCAGCACCGCGTCGATGCGAACGACGTCGCCCGCCACGGGAAGCGTCTCGGCGCCGTCGGCGATCGGCCGCGAGGCATCCGTGTACGCGAGGTCCGTCTGGTCGAGCTGGGCGAACTCCGGCACCACCTGCTGCGCGAGCCGCGGGCCCTTCGGCGTGGAGACGAGCTCGACGTCGCGCGGCAGCGCCATCGCGCTTCGCCACGTCCCCGTCGGGATGTCGTTGGCGTAGTCCCAGTCGTTCATCCAGCCGAGCATCACGCGTCGCCCGTCGGGGGCGCCGCTGAACGACACGGTCGCGTAGTAGTCGCGGCCCCAGTCGAGCCAGTCGTAGCCCTCGATGCGCGGCGACGCCGCGGCATCCGAGAACATCACCTCGTCGACCAGGATGTGGCCCCAGCCGAACCGGTTGTTGTCGACGACGCGCACGGATGCCTCGTGGCCGGCGAACTCCGACACGTCCCAGCTCACCCAGTCGAGGTTCTCGCTGTTGCGGCCGGTGGCGGTGCGCACGACCTCGCCGTCGACCACGAGGCTGACCGAGGTCTCCTCGCTCCGCGCCTGCGCCGGCTCGCCGCCCAGCACGAGGTGGTCGACCGTGAGGTGGCCCCAGCCACCCGTCGCGTCGTCGTGCACCTGGAATTGCGCATCACGGCCGGCGAACTCCGAGACATCCCACGACTGCCAGTTCAGCTGGCCGGCCTCGGGTCCGGTGGCCGTGCGCACCACCTCGCCGTCGACGAGCAGCCGCACCTCGAGCGTGCCGTTGAACCGCTTGCCGCCGCCGAGGAGGAACGAGAGGTGGTCCTCGCCGTCGGCGATCGTGAACGGGGGCGAGGTGAGGTCGCCGAGGTTGTCGTCGCCCTTCGGTCCGCCCTCCCAGGTGTTCAGGCGCTTCGCGCCGAGGTAGTAATCGCCGCCCGCGGTCGACGGGTTGCGCCACGGCTCGGTCGCGAAGTCGCCCGTGACGTCCCAGCCCGTGTCGGCGAGGGTCGTGCCGTCGGCGAACTCGAAGCCGTCGAACAGCAGGCGCCCGGCGGGCGGCTCGTTGCCGAGCTGCGTGCCGTCGACGTGCGGGTGGTTGCCGCCGCCCACGAGCAGGTTCACGGAGTCCGCGTCGATCGTGAACGCGGGCGACTCCATCGAGCCGATCGGCCAGTCGTGGTCGGCGAAGCCGTTCACGAGCCCCGCGCCGATGAAGCCCGACACGGGATTCTGGCCGGGGAGGGTGCCGGTGGCCGGGGCATCCGTCCACGGCCCGTTCGCCCAGTTGCCGGGCTCGTTGGTCACGGCCCAGCCCTCGTACGTGCCGCCGTTGAAGCCGGCGAAGACCTCGCCCGTTGGCAGTGCGTCATCCGACACCGTGCTCTCGGACGCGAAGGTCGTGCCGTCGAACTCGCCCACGAAGTACTGACCGCCCGAGCCGCCGGCCACCGAGCCGGGGTTGAGGTTCACGACGAGGACCCACTTGGTGTTCGCCGGGTCGCCGTCGACGGCGAGCGGGAACAGGTCGGGGCACTCCCAGATACCGCCCGTGGCATTGGCCGGGCCGAAGTCGCTGAGATGGGTCCAGGTCTTCAGGTCATCGCTGCGGGAGAGCACCACCTTGTACTGCAGTGCCTCGACGGCGACCATGACCCAGTAGGACTCGCCCGTGTCGGGGTCGTTGTAGCGGAAGACCTTCGGGTCGCGGAAGTTCGCGGAGTCGCGGTCGAGCACGGGGTTGCCGGCGTACTTCGTCCATGTCTGCCCGTGGTCGGTGCTGTAGGCGAGGGACTGCGCCTGGATGCCCGCGTGGGTCGGGTGCGCCGGCGTGTAGGCACTCGTGTAGATCGCCACCATCGGGGGGTTCTCGGCGGTGCCGAAGCCGCTCGTGTTCTGCTCGTCGAGCACCACCGAGCCCGAGAAGACGTCCTCGATCGGCGTGCCGTTCTCGTCGAACGTCTGCGGGATCGCGAGCGGCTGCTGCTCCCAGTGCACGAGGTCGGTCGAGGTCGCGTGGCCCCAACTCATGTTGCCCCAGCGTGTGCCGTACGGGTTGTGCTGGAAGAACAGGTGCCAGGTGCCGTTCTCGTACACCATGCCGTTCGGGTCGTTCATCCAGTTCCGCTCCGGCGAGAAGTGCAGGTACGGCCGGTACTGCTCATCGGCGGGGGCCGGTGCGTCGGCCTCCTCGGCGTACGCGGGGAGGCCCCCGAGCAGGCCCGCCGCGAGCGCGCCGACCGCGACCGCGGCAACGCCATCGCGCCATCGTGATTTCGCTGTCATCGTCTGATTCGCCCTTCATTGCGCGTCTCACGAGATCATGGTGACATCGTTGTCAATCCAACGGCGGCGATGCTACGCAGTGTCCGGTCGACATTGCAAGGGGGTCAGGATGCGGCGGAGTGCGGCAATCCCGGATGCCGCGGCGGGCCCCTCCGTCGTAGCCTCGACGCATGGCCACCGTCATCCGTCCCGCCGTGATCGCGGACGCCCCGGGCATCGGCCGGGTGCACTGGGACAGCAACCGGACCACGTACGTGGAGACGGGCCGAGTGGCGCGCGAGCGCGTCGAGGCGTGGACGATGGTCATCCGCATCTCGTTCTGGACGGCGAACCTCGCCATCGCGAACGAGGTCTACGCCGCGCCCGAGGGCTTCCATCGCATGGCGATCTGGGTCGCCGAGGTCGACGGCGAGGTCGTCGGCTTCGCCAGCACGAGCCGGGGCAACGAACCCGATGCCCCACGCGAGCTCCAGCTGGAGACGCTCTACGTGCTCGACGGACACCACGGCACCGGCGTGGGGCAGGGCCTCCTCGAGGCCGCACTCGGGGAGGAGCCGGCCTATCTCTGGGCGCTCGACGACAACCCCCGGGCCCACGCGTTCTACCGCCGCAATGGCTTCGAGCTCGACGGCGGCGAGCAGTTCGACGACCGCTGGGAAGTCACCGAGGTGCGCTTCGTGCGCTGACGGATGCCGCGACGCGACGTGCGGATGCCGCGGCATCCGCCTGTCATCCCGGTCCCTCCGTGCCGTGCCCTACCCAGCCCATGCAACGTAGGCTCCATGCACATGGGGAACGAGCCCGGGAATCGACGCGAGCCGAGCACCTCCGCCGGGCGAGCAGGCCTCGCGGAGGTCGCCGCTGAGGCTGGGGTGTCGCCATCCACCGTGTCCCACGCCCTGAACGGAACCCGTGCCGTGCGTGCGGAGACGCAGGAGCGCGTCGTCCGGGCGGCCGAGCGACTCGGGTACACGCACAACCGCGCCGCGCGCGGGCGGGGGAAGCGTCGTACGGCGGTCGTCGGACTCGTCATCGACTGCATCGCGACGACGCCGTTCGCCGGCCGCATCATCCAGGGGGCGCAGGAGGCGGCGCGCGAGCGCGGCACCCTGCTCATGGTGGTCGATTCCGCGGGCGACCTGGAACTCGAGGAGGGCCACTTGCGGGCGCTCGCCGACCGCCGGGTCGACGGGATCCTGCTCGCCCGCAGCTCCCACCAGGAGATCGAGCGTCCGGACGGCATCGGCGACATCCCGGTCGTCCTCATCGACGCGGTGCCCGCGCACGGTTGGGCCGTGCCGGCGGTCGCACCCGACGAACGCGGCATTGCGGCGACCGCCGTCGCGCACCTGCTCGCAGCGGGTCATCAATACGTCGCGTTCATCAACGCCGCGGGGGACACACCCGCCACCCGCGGTCGGTATGCGGGATTCCGGTCCGCGGTCGAGTGGGCGGGACTCTATGACATGCACGCCGTCGTCGAACGCGCCAATCCCGATGCGGCCGGCGGCCGGCGCATGGGGCGTCGCCTCCTCGACCACGCCTCCGGTGAGCGCCCCACGGCGATCTTCTGCTTCAACGACCAGATGGCGATGGGTGTCTACCAGGCCGCCGAGGCACTCGGGCTCGAGGTGCCTCGCGACTGCTCGGTGGTCGGCGTCGACGATCTCGAGATCGTGGCCGCTGCGCTCGACCCCGGCCTCACGACGATGGCGCTGCCGCACCGCGAGATGGGCCGGTGGGGTATGACCTCGCTGCTCGAGCGCATCGAGGGCCGCGCGGTGGATGCCACCGAGCCGTTCCTGCTCGCGGGCGACCTCGTCGAGCGCCGCTCGGTCGCGCCGCCCCGCCGGCTCATGGCCTGGCTCAAGCGGCGCTGAGCGGTGCGCTGAGCGGATGCGCCGGGTTGCTCAGCTCGGGTAGACCGTCTCGGCCTGCGGCACGCGCAGCAGCGCCCCCTCGTGCCGCACCGTCGCCGCGGCGATCGTCATGGCGTCGAGCAGCGCCGGCTCCCAGGCATCCGCCGACTGCGGAAGACCGTGCCGAGCGATGTGGTGCACGACCGCGGAGAGGGTCGCATCGCCGGCGCCCATCGTGTCCACGATCGGGCCCGGAAGCGCGACGATGTCGGCGTGCACGGCGGAGCCGTCGTGATACACGGTGGCTCCGTCGCGGCCGGCCGTCGCGAGGATCGCCCCGTGCGGGCCCGGGGCACTGCCGAGCCGGTCGACGAACGCGTCGAGCGAATCGCCGAGGAGCAGCTCGGCGTCCTCGTCGCCGACCTTGGCGAGCAGGGCGCGCGAGGCGAAGTCCTCGAAGTTCGCCAGGAACTCGTCGCGATCGGCGAGCATGCCGGCACGCGGGTTGCCGTCGACGACGACCCGCTCCTCGGGCCGCTCGATCGCCGCGACGAGCTCGCCGTACTGCTCGGCGAAGTCGAACGGAAAGCAGCTGACGACTACGAGGTCGGCCTCGTCGAGCGCGGCTCGCGTCCCCGCATCGAAGCGGATGCCGCGCTGCTTCGCGGCCTCGTTGAACTCGTACCGCGGCTCGCCGTCGGTGCGATCGGAGACCGCTCGTGACGTGCCGTGCGCCGAGGGGCTCTCGACGAGCCGCACCCCGTAGTCGCGCAGGTAGGAGCGGATCCGCTCGGCGGGTTCGTCGTCGCCGAGCATCGCGACGAGCGTGACGTCCTCGCCGAGGAGCGAGAGGCCCACTGCCACGTTCAGCGCGGCACCGCCGACGAACTCGCGGGAGCCGTGCGGGTCGCGCAGCTCGTCGATCAGGGCATCGCCGACGACGGTGATCCGCCTCGCCGAAGGGGTCGCGTCGGTCATCCGCTCAGCCTTCCTCGCGCGACGGGATCTCGCCCGAGCCGCGCTCGATCAGTCGGGTCGGCACGATCGTGCGTGCCGGGGGGCTGTGGTCGCCGCCGAGCCGTGCGAACACCCGCTCGGCCGCAATGCGCCCGATCTCCTGCGGGTTCTGCGCGACGACGGTGACGCCAGGGTCGAGGAGGTCGCCGAGCGGCACGTCGTCGAACCCGACGAGGGCGGTGTCGCGGTGCCGGCCGAGTTCGCGGAGGCCGCGGATGACCCCGATCGTGACGAGGTTCTGGGCGCTGAAGACGGCCGTCGGCGGGGTGGGGGAGTCGAACAGCGCGACGAGCGCAGCGCGAGCGGACTCCTCGTCGTGCAGGTCCTCGATCACGGGCACGCCGCGCGTGGCCACGCCGGCGCGGCCGAGCTCTTCGAGGAAGCCGCGGCGTCGTTCGCGCGCGGTCTGGATCGTGTGCCGGTCGCCGAGGTACGCGAGGCGGCGGTGGCCGCGCTCGAGGAGGTGGCGGGTGGCGAGCGCGGCGCCGTCGGCGTTGTCGCTCACGACGGCGTCGGAGGTGATGCCGGCGGGCTCGCGGTCGACGAAGACGACGGGGGTGCCCCGGCGCAGCTCGGGGGCGAGGTAGGACTGGCTCTCGGAGACGGTCGTGAGGATGAGCCCGTCGACGCGCCGGCTCAGGAACGCCGACACCGCCTCCTGCTCGCGGTCGGGATCGTCGTCGAGGCTCGAGGCGAAGACGGCGACGCCGTGCTCGAGGGCGGCGTCCTCCACCGCGCGGTGCACGGCCCCGGCGAACGGGTTGTCGACGCTGCCGACGAGGAGCCCGAGCGTGCGGGTGCGCCCGTCGGCGCGCCTGAGGTTCCCGGCGTGCAGGTCGGGCTGGTAGTCGAGTGTGCGCGCGGCGGCGGTCACCTTCGCGATCGTCGCCGCCGAGACGTTCGGCTCGCCGTTGATCACGCGCGAGACGGTCTTGACGCCGACGCCGGCGAGGGCGGCGACGTGCCGCATCGTCGGGCGGGAGCGTGCGCCCCCGGACGACGACGTTGCATCTGACAACGATGTCACGATCTGCTCTCCAATGTGCAAGTTCGACTTGACTATACACATCTGGATGGTCTAGACCTAACTTGACATCGTTGTCAGGGAGACAACGGTCCCCCACACAAGAGGAGATTCATCGATGAATCACACAGCACCCGGCGCGCTCCGTCGTCGCCTCATCGCCACGGGCTCGGTGGCTGCGGCCGCCGTGCTCGCCTTCACCGGATGCGCCTCCGGCGGATCCGGCTCAACCGATGGCGGGAGCGACGAAACCATCGGCGTCTCGCTCATCGTGAAGCTCACCACGAACCCGTTCTTCGTCGCCATGCAGGAGGGCGCCGAGGCGGCCGCCGAGGATCTCGGCATTGAGCTGACGATGGCCGCGGGCAAGGAGGACGGCGACGAGGACACCCAGATCCAGGCCGTCGAGAACGCCATCTCAAGGGGCGACGCCGGCATCCTGATCACCCCGAACGGCCCTGCCGTCGAGGATGCCCTCATCAAGGCGCGTGATGCGGGCCTCTACGTGATCGCGCTCGACACGCCGCCCGCCGACCCCGAGTCGGTCGACATCACCTTCGCGACCGACAACTACCTCGCAGGCCAGAAGATCGGCGAGTGGACCGCGGCGAAGCTCGCAGGCGAGAAGGCCACCATCGCGATGATCGACCTCTTCGACGACAAGGTCGTCTCGGTGGACGTCGCCCGCGACCAGGGCTTCCTCGACGGCATGGGCATCGACCTCGCCGACGAGACGGCGAACGGCGACGAGGCGGCCACGGGCACATACAGCGGCGGCGAGTACGAGATCGTCGGCAACGAGGTGTCGCAGGGCGCCGAGGACGGCGGCCGCACCGCCGCCGAGACGCTGCTCTCGAAGAACCCCGACATCAACGTGGTCTACACGATCAATGAGCCGGCCGCCTACGGCGCGTACGAGGCGTTCAAGGCTGCGGGCTCCACCGACGGGCTCATCGTGGTCTCGGTCGACGGAGGCTGCGCCGGCATCGACGCGGTCACGGACGGCATCATCGGCGCGACGAGCCAGCAGTACCCGGTGAAGATGGCCCAGCTCGGCGTGCAGGCGATCTTCGACCTGGTCGAGACGGGCGAGGTGCCCGACGTCACCGAGGGCCTCGAGTTCTTCAACACCGGCGTCGAGCTCGTGACCGACGACCCGCAGGACGGCGTCGACTCCATCGACACGACCGAGGGCAGCGAGATCTGCTGGGGCTGATCCCCGGCACCGCACCGTGAGGCGGTGCGGATCGGGGCGGATGTCGCGTGAGCATCCCCGTGCCGCGGCATCCGCTGCCCCCCGCTCGATCCGCACCCCCTCACCCTTGAACATCGGAGAGACAAACGTGAGTCAGCACACGCCCGAGCCGCCGACGTCGGCGCTCGACCTGGCCGAGGAGTTCCTCGACCGCACCACCCCGCTCAGCCGCATCCGCAACACGCTGCACCGCTACCCGGCCATCAGTCCAGCCATCGTGCTGGTGGTGTCCGTGATCGTGTTCGGCCTGCTCAACGATCGCTTCCTGAACCCCGCGAACCTGTCGCTCATCACGCAGCAGGTCGCCGTGGTCGGCACGCTCGGGGTCGCCCAGACGCTCGTCATCCTGACCGCCGGCATCGACCTCTCGGTCGGCGCGGTCATGGTGCTGAGCTCGATGGTGATCGCCCAGACGACCGTGAACCAGGGACTGCCCGCGGTGCTCGGCCTTTTCCTGGGCCTCGTCGTCGCGCTCGGCGCGGGCGCCCTCAACGGCTTCCTGGTCACCCGCCTGAAGCTGCCGCCGTTCATCGTGACGCTCGGCACGCTCAACATCTTCGTCGCGCTCACGCTGCTCTACTCGGGCGGCGCCACGATACGCGGCGCGGAGATGCCCGACCTGCTCACCTGGACCGGCGAGACGTTCAGCCTCGGTGGCGTCAACATCACGGTCGGCGTGCTGATGATGCTCGTCCTCTACGTCGTGGTCGCGCTCATCCTGTCGAAGACCGCTTGGGGCCGACACGTGTACGCCGTCGGCGACAACCCCGAGTCGGCGCGGCTGGCCGGCATCCGGGTGAGTCGGGTGCTCATGAGCGTCTACCTCGCCGCCGGAGCGATCCTCGCGCTCGGGGCGTGGATCCAGATCGGGCGCACCAACGCGGCATCGCCGAACGCAGGCGTCGACCTCAACCTCGACTCGATCACCGCTGTCGTCATCGGCGGCACGAGCCTCTTCGGCGGTCGCGGCACCGTGTGGGGCACCCTCCTCGGCGCCCTCATCGTGGGTGTCTTCCGCAACGGCCTCTCGCTCGCAGGGCTCGATGTGCTCTGGCAGACCTTCGCCGTCGGCGTGCTCATCATCGTCGCCGTCTCGGTCGACCAGTGGATCCGAAAGGTACGGAAATGACCGCCAACGAACCGGCCGAAGCGGCCGGCGACGCACCCGTCGACGCACACGTCGACCAGGCCATCGGCGCGTTCACGGATGCCGCGGCCCCGCCGCCGACGCCAGAGGACACGCGTACGCCGATCCTCCGCGCCCGTCGACTCGTCAAGACGTTCGGCCGCGTCGTCGGCCTCGACGGGGTGAGCCTCGAGCTCTACCCGGGCGAGGTGCTCGCCGTGATCGGCGACAACGGCGCGGGCAAGTCCACGCTCATCAAGTGCCTCACCGGCGCCGAGATCCCCGACGAGGGCGAGATCTTCCTCGACGGCAAGCAGGTGCACTTCAAGCGTCCGCAGGACGCCCGTGGCGCCGGCATCGAGACGGTCTACCAGGACCTGGCCGTCTCGCCGGCGCTCGACGTGGCCGCGAACCTCTTCCTCGGTCGCGAGGAGCGCAAGAAGGGCCTCCTCGGCTCGGTCTTCCGCGTCGTCGACCAGAAGGGCATGCGACAGAAGGCGAAGGACGAGCTGAAGGCGCTCGGCATCTCGACCCTGCAGGACGTGACCGTGGCCGTCGAGAACCTCTCAGGCGGCCAGCGCCAGGCGGTCGCGGTGGCCCGCGCCGCGGCATTCGGCTCGAAGGTCGTCGTGCTCGACGAGCCGACCGCCGCCCTCGGCGTGCGCGAGTCGAACCAGGTGCTCGAGCTCATCAAGAACCTGCGCGACAAGGGCATCCCGGTGATCCTGATCTCGCACAACATGCCGCAGGTGTTCGACGTGGCAGACCGCATCCACATCCAGCGGCTCGGCAAGCGCGCGGCGACGATCACGCCCGAGTCGCACTCGATGACCGACGCGGTCGCGATCATGACCGGCGCGGCTCGCGAATGAGTTGGACGAGCGAGGAGGATCGGGTCGAGCTCGTCGCGCGGTTCACCGCGCTGCCCGGGCGCGAGGGGGAGGTCGAGCACCTCCTCCTCGCCCTCACGGCGAAGGTGCGCCAGGAGCCCGGATGCCTCGCCTTCGAGCCGCATCGCGTGGCGGCGGCTCCGTCGGGCTCGGGCACGGCGGCCGGACCCGAGCCCATCGGTACCGGCTTCGCCGTGGTCGAGGCGTACCGCGACGAGGCGGCCTTCGCCGCGCACCTGGCCGCCGACTACGGGGCGGAGTTCAACGCCGCACTCGGGCCCCTGATCGTCGAGGACGGCTCGGTCCTGACGTTCCTCGCACGGCTCGGCTGAGCCCGGCGGCGGCACCCTGCGCATCGACGCGGGCGCCGTCGTCGTCTCCTCACTCCTGCTCCTCCCGGTACGCCTCGAGCGTGCGCTCGAGCGCCTCGGCAATCGGCGTCGCCCGCACCCCGAGGGACGCGATGCGGCTCGAGTCGACGACGAAGGGCTCCTCGAACTCGTACGCCATCTCGGCGAGCTCGCGCACGGTCGGGTTCACGAGCCCGACGGCCCGCACTACGAGCGTCGGCAGGCGGCCGATGCGCGGCTCGGTGCCGGCGATCCGGAAGAGCGCCTCCGTCATGGCGCGGCTCGTCCATGGTTCGGGGTCGTTCGGCAGGTGCCACGCCGACCCGGTGACGCCGGCGTGCGTGCCGAGCACCGCGAGGCCCTCGCCGATGTCGGGGATGTAGGTGTAGCTGTGCACGAGGTCGGGGTCGCCGAAGAGCGAGGCGCGCTTGCCCGCGACGACCGCCGCGAGCACACGGGCGCCGAGCGGCGAGGCGATCCCTGCGCCGGGCCCGTAGTAGTCGGACGCCCGGCCGCTCACGACCTCGACCCGCCCTGCGCGATGGGCAGCCCAGAGTTCGTCCGCCATGTCGAGACGCACTCGCCCCTTGCGCGTGTGCGGATGCTGCGGGCTCTGCTCGTTGAGAGGCCGTCCGCCGGGGCGACCGTACGAGTACACGTTGTCCATGTTCACGAAGCGGGCGCCGGTGGCCTCCGCCGCGGCGAGCACGCCGCCCTGGAGCGGCGGGAAGTCCTCGGCCCAACGGTGGTACTCGGGGTTCAGGGTCTGGTAGACGGATGCCGCGCCGGCCGCCGCTCCCGTCGTGAACGCGGCATCCGTGGCATCTCCGGTGACGACCTCCACCTCGCGCAGCGCCTCGGCGTCGCGGCCGAACGCAGCCCGGCCGCGGCGGTTCACGATGCGCACGGCAACCCCGCGGCGGAGGAGCGCGAGCGCCGTCGCGCGCCCGACCGGCCCCGAGCCGAAGACGACGTGCACGTCGGTCACGCGACGCCTCCACTCGCAGTGGGGTTCGTGCGGCCGGCACCGGCGCTCGCCCGAGCCCGGCGCGCGAGCACGGCGAGGAGGCCGCCGGTGAGCGCCGTCGCGACGAGCGCCCCCGACGCGCCGAAGGTGGCATACCGCTGCTCGACGTCGACGCCGACGAGTGTCGTGACCGTCCACCCGACCGCGAGCACGATCGGCACCGCCGCCGCCCAGGCGAGGCGGTGTGCGGGCCGCGGGGCCAGCGTGCGGGGGAGCGCGAGCGCCTGGGCCAGGCCGAGGGGCACACCGGTGATCGCGCCCATGAGCGCGAGCGAGCCGAGGTCGGTGGCGTAGCCGACGGCGGCGGATGCGGCGAGCAGGCCGAGCCCCATGCCGACCGCCGTCGCGGGGATCCACGTTCCCGGAGCGAGGCGGCGCCGTGGGTCGAGCGCCCTGCTGCCGAACGCCTGCGCGGCGCCGACGAGGGCGCCGGCGATCGCCCCGCCGACCGCGGCCGACGCGGGGTCGTCGATCGCTCCGACGGCCCACATGGCGGCGACCCCGGCCACCGGGAAGGCGAGGAAGGTCGCCCCCCAGCCGGGCCCGCGGAGGATCGGGTGGGCGGGCCGCGGCATCCGCTCGACATCGCGGGGCAGCGCGGCTCGGGCCGATGGCGTCGGCCGCTGACGGGGTTGCTGCATGGGGACTCCTGTGCCTCGACGGATGATCGCCTCGTCCAGATAACTCTGAACACCGTTCGGTGTTACAACACTGTACGGTGTGTTGAGATGAATCGCAAGAGTGCACGCCCATGAGACCCGGACCACGACGCAGCCTCACCCACGCCGAGATCCTCGACGCCGCCTTCGACCTCCTCGAGACGAAGGGCTTCGCCGCCGTCTCGGTGCGCCGCCTGGCCGGCGCGCTCGGCGTCACGCCGACCGCGCTCTACACCTACTACCCGAGCAAGAACGCGCTGCTGCGGGGAATGGTCGAGCACCTGCTCGCGCGACTCGACATCGGCGCTGTGAGCGAGGCGGATGCCTCCGGCACGGCCGCAGCCGGCGTCGGCGTCGTGCGTGGCCGCCTCGTCGCCCTGGCGCTGCGCCTGCGCGAACTCCTCGCCGGACACGCAGGCGCCCTGGGACTCATCATGAGCGGGCCGCTCGACGGGCCCAACGCGATGCGACTGAATGAGACGCTCCTCGAATCGTTCGCCTCTGCAGGCCTCGACCTCGACGACGCGGCGCGCGCCGCCTATGCGCTGCAGGTCTACACGCTCGGCTCGATCGCCCTCGAATCGGCGGATCTCGAGGCCGAACCGGGTGCCGCGGCATCCGCTGCGCCGCTGGTGGTGACGGATGCCTCGGGCACGGCCCTGTGGACCGACCTCGCGACCTTCCCGCTCAGCGAGCGGACCGCTGCCGTGGCGGCCGAGCACAACTCGACCGCGCAGTTCGTGTGGGGCGTCGACCGCCTGCTCGACGGGCTCATCGACGCCAGCTGAGCGACGCCTCGGGCCACGACGCGGCGCACGGATCATCCGGTCGTCCATCGAACGAAGATGAGTGCCGCGGATATGAACAGCGCGTTACAGACACCGGCGGGGGTATGGCCCAGGCCGAACCGACAGGCTTAGCCTGAGCCGGGGCCGCAGGATGCGGTCCGGGCAGGAGGATCCACTGATGAGCGAGACCACCGGTTCGACCCTGACCGAATGGGAGCGCGCGGAGATCGATCGCGCGAACGCGTCCGAGCTCACGCCGATCGTGTTCGTGCACGGCCTCTGGCTGCTCTCGAGCAGCTGGCAGCCGTGGCGCGACCTCTTCGAGGACAGCGGGTTCATCACGCTGGCGCCCGGCTGGCCCGACGATCCCGACACGGTCGCCGAGGCGCGCGAGCACCCCGAGGCGTTCGCCAGGAAGATGGTGCAGGAGGTCACCGACCACTACCTCGCGGCGATCGCCCTGCTCGACCAGGCGCCCGTCGTCATCGGCCATTCCTTCGGCGGACTGATCGCCCAGAAGATCGCCGGCGAGGGCGCAGCCGCTGCCACGGTGTCGATCGACAACGCCCCGTTCAAGGGCGTCCTGCCGCTGCCTGCGTCGTCGCTGAAGTCCTCGGCTCCCGTGCTCGCCAACCCCGCGAACGCGGGGCGCGGGGTCTCGCTCACCTACGAGCAGTTCGTGTACGGCTGGGCCAACGCGCTCGAGGAGGCGGAGGCCAGGCACCTCTACGAGACCTATCACGTGCCCGCCGCCGGAGCACCGCTCTTCCAGGCGGCGTTCGCCAACTTCAATCCGTTCGGCGGAGAGACGTTCGTGGAGTCGAAGAACCCCGAGCGCGGCCCGATGCTCATCATCGGCGGCGAGAAGGACCACACGGTGCCGCCCGCGATCACCCACGCGAGCTACAAGATCCAGTCGAGGAACCCCGGTACGACCACCGAGATCACCATCCCGAACCGCGGGCACTCCCTCACGATCGACTCGGGCTGGCGCGTCGTCGCCGACGAGGCGCTCGCCTTCGTGCAGCGGTTCATCCAGTAGCAGCGGTTCATCCAGTAGCAGCCGTCCGCCCCGCGCCGCCGGGCGGGCGTACGATCGGTCGCGGGGGTGGCTCGCGATGCAGGTGACTCGAGGATCGAGATGGCGAGCGGCGGCATCCGTCGCCGTTGCGCTCGCGTTCGCAGCCGGATCGCTCGGCCTCGGCGGATGCGCGTCGGGACGGTCGCCGGGCTCGTCGGCGCTGCCGCCCGTGATCGTCGACCTCGACGACGTCGACGGCACGACGGTGGAGGTGACGGAGGGCGGTTCCATCGACCTGACCGGCGACGACGAGACCTTCACCGAGTGGACGGCGGACATCGCCGACCCGGAGGTCGTCGAGTTCGTGCCCGGCAGCGACGACGGGAGCGCCCAGTTCAACCCGGGCCTCACGGCGGAGTCGGTCGGAGAGACCGAGGTGACGCTCGAGAACGGCGAGACCGGCGATACCGTGACGTTCACGGTCGAGGTCGTGCCGGAGGCGCCGACCGGTTACTGACCGCCGGTGCCGAGCAGTCGGTTGCGCAACTGGTCGGCCGAGTGCACAACAGCCATGGCGTCGCCGGCCTCGGCGGGGGAGCCATAGCCCCACTCGACGAGGATCGTCGGCACGCCATGTGCACCGGCACCGAGAATGTCGTAGCCGCGGTCGCCGACCATCACGGGGTTGGAGATGTCGACACCGTCCGCCTCCAGGCGGCGGAGCGCCTCGGCGACGATGTCGGCTTTCGTGCTGAGCTCCTCGTCCTCGCTCGCGCCCGTGATCACGGTGAAGTACTTGGTGAGCCCGGCGTGGTCGAGCACCTCGCGGGCCATCGATTCGGGTTTCGAGGTCGCGAGCGCGACGGGGATGCCGGCAGCGTGCAGACGCTCGAGCACGCCGGCGACGCCGGGGAAGACGGGCGAGCGGAGCACGTGGTCCGCGTAGTGGTCGCGGTAGACGTTGAGCGCCTCCCAGGCCTCCGCGTCGTCGAAGCCGGCGGTCAGGCGGAGGCTGTCGAGCAGCGGCGGACCGACGTATGAGCGCAGCACGTCGTCGGACGGCACGTCGAGTCCGAGCTTCGTGAACATGTGCGCGAGCGACGCCGTGATGTCGGCAGCCGAGTCGACGATCGTGCCGTCGAGATCGAACAGCACGGCCGACCAGGTGCGCGCGGGCGCGATGGTCTGGGTGGGCATCGTGGAAGTCATCGTGACATCCTACGGCTACAAAGCCTGAGTGTTTCTCAGGATGAGAACGTTCTCATGGCGCGGATGACTCCGCAAGAGGTTGCGTCAGAACAACCGCGCGTGCCCACCCTCCACCCCGCGCATCGCGTCGTAGTCGAGCACGACGCAGCGGATGCCGCGGTCCTCCGCGAGCGTGCGGGCCTGCGGCTTGATCTCCTGCGCGGCGAAGATGCCCGTCACCGGCGCGAGGCGCGGGTCGCGGTTCATGAGCTCGAGGTAGCGCGTGAGCTGCTCGACGCCGTCGATGTCGCCGCGGCGCTTGAGCTCGACGGCGACCGAGGCGCCGGAGGCATCCGTGGCCAGGATGTCGACAGGGCCGATCGCGGTCATGTACTCACGACGCACGAGCCGGTGCCCCTCGCCCAGGATCTCGATCTGCTCGGCGAGCAGCTGCTGCAGGTGCGCCTCCACGCCGTCCTTCTGGAGGCCGGGGTCGATGCCGAGCTCGTGCGCGGAGTCGTGCAGCACTTCGTGGATCGAGACGACGAGCTGGTCGGCCGTCTTCCTGTGGGTGACCTTCCACAGCTCGACGACGCCCGCGGCCGCCTGGTCGCCATCGGGCTCGAGCGTCTCGAGCGTGCACGGCGGGCTCATCCAGTTGAGCGGCTTGTAGCTGCCGCCGTCGGCATGCACCAGCAGGCTGCCGTCGCCCTTCACCATGAGCAGTCGCGTCGCGAGCGGCAGGTGGGCGGAGAGCCGCCCCGCGTAGTCGACGGAGCAGCGGGCGATGACGAGGCGCACCCCGTGAGTCTACTGAGGAGCGGATGCCGCGGGCTGAAGAAGCGCGCGCGCCTTGCACAGCACGATGGGCACCACGGCGCGGTGCCGCGTGGAGACGGGGGGCCAGACGCGGGAGGCGATCGCCCGGTCGTAGTGGACGAACGACGCCAGCGACACGTGTTCGTCATCGGCCTCGAACACGAGGTGGGCGGTCAGGAACCAGGAGGCGGCCTCGAGCCTGATCCAGTCCTCGCCGCGATCGGCGATCTTCCATCCGGCCACCCGGTCGGGTGATGCGGAGAGCCGCAGGCCGAGGAGTCCCCGCCAGAGGACCTGCGCCTTGCGTCCGAGGATGTCCCCCATTACCGTACGGGCCCACTGCTCGGGTGACCTGCCCGGAATCCCGGCGGTCATCGTGAAGAGGTCGACGTAGTCGGGCTCGGCCATCGTGCTGAGTGAGCGGATCTCCTCGGGAATCGGCTGCTGTTGCCGCACCGTCGGTTCGGAATCGCCCTCGCCCGTGTACTCCGGGCGTGCCGGCCCACGATCTGATCGCGCTTCGATGTCCATGGGTTCGGCTCCACTTCAGCTCATTCACGCCGCGCCGGCCTGCGGACCCGATGGTAACATACAGACATGTATGTATGTGAGCGACGATGACGACGGGCGCCCCGCCCGCGCGTCGTACGCAGGCCGATCGGCGCGCCCAGACACGGAGCGCTCTCCTCGAGGCTGCGGCGCGGGGACTGTCGAAGTACGGGTACGCCAACCTGGCATTGGAACGCGTGGCCGGCGAGGCCGGCTATACGCGCGGCGCCCTGTACCACCTGTTCGCCAATAAGGAAGACCTGGCCTTGGCCGTGGTGAACTGGGTCGAGGAGAGCTGGAACGCCGAGGTGCGCCCGCTTGTCACCGCTGAGGCCGATCCCGTGGACGCGCTCATCGCGCTCGCGAGGGGCCACGTCGTCTACTGCCGTCGTGACGTGGCCGACGTCCTCATGAACCTGCGCGTCGAGTTCACCGGGCAGGACCATCCGGTCGGCCGGGCGGTCACGGAGAGCATCCACCGGCTCGCCGACGACTGTGCCGTGCTGATCGCGGCCGGGCGCGAGAGCGGGGCGATTCCTCCGGGGCCGCCGCCCCGGGAGATGGCCTTCGCCTATCTGTCCGTGCTCGAGGCCGTCGGGATCCAGGTGGCCGGCAAGGCGCCATACGACGTCGACCTCGCGGAGCGAGCGGTCCGTGGCGTGCTCGGCCTGCCACCCGCGCCCGTCTCGCCCGCCGTATGGGGCGCCGCAGCTCCGATGCGACCCGCGCGCACAGCTCCGGAGGTCCACGAATGACCGGGACGAGAGTTCCGAACACCGCGCACACCTCGCGCCCATGGCGGATCCACGAGGTCGCTCCCGATGCGATTCACCGGGCGCGGGTGGAGCGCGCCCGTGGACCCGACTGCTCCCGGGCCGCCGGCGCGGCGAGCCCCGCCACCGCCATGAGCCCGAGCAGCAGGATGAGTCCGTTGAGGATGCCGAACTGCTCGCCGAGGAATCCGATGAGGGGCGGGCCGACGAGGAATGCGCAGTACCCGATCATGGCGACGGCACTGACGCGCGCCGCGGCATCCGCTCGATCGGGGACATCCGCAGCGGCGGACATGCCGACCGGGAACGCGAGCGAGCAGCCGATGCCCCACATGAGCGTGCCGACGATGAGCATCCACGGCTCGCTCGAGAAGATGAACAGCGCGAGGCCGGCCACGCCGATGATCGACATGGCCTGCAGCATCGCCACGCGTCCGAACCGGTCGATGAACGGACCGCCGACCACGCGGGCGCCGGTGATCGCGATCGTGAACACCGTGAACATCGCGGCGCCGGCGGTCTCGTCGAAGTCGTGCCCGTCGACCACGGCGATGGCCAGCCAGTCGTTGGCGCTGCCCTCGGCGAACGACATGCCGAGCATCACGACGCCGATGAGGAGCAGCCGCACGTCGGCCCAGACCCGGAGGCTTCGCTTGAGCCGCACGGTCCAGGGATCGCGTGGTGCGTCGGTGTGCGGGTCGTCGCCGAGCTCCTCCCGCACGGGCACGAACCGGACCGCGACGATCACGGTCACGGCGATCAGTGCGGCGATGATCACGAGGTGCACCGACACCGAGAGCTCGATGGCGGATGCCGCCACCGCGAGCCCCGCGCCGGCCACCGTGCCGAAGCTGAAGAACGCGTGCATGAGCGGCATCACGGTCTTGCCGAGCTCCCGTTCGGCCTCGGCGCCCTCCACGTTCATCATCACGTCGACCGCCCCGTTGCCGAAGCCGAACATGGCGAGGCCGATCACGATGAGCGGCACCGACGGCGCAATGGAACCGCCGATCCCGACAAGCACGAGACCGACCGCGACCGTCACGAGCACGCCCGTCATGCCGAGTCGTGTGCCGAAGCGGGCCATGAGCCAGGGTGCGGCGATGAGGCCGAGGATCGAGGCGATCGAGCCCGAGAGGATGACGAGGCCGACGCCCTGCGTGCTGAGGTCGACATCGCTTCGGATCGCCGGGAGCCGTGCGACCCAGCTGGCGAGGCTCAGGCCCGACAGGAAGAAGATCGTGAAGATCGCATTGCGCCAGGCGACGAGCTCGCGCCGCGAACGGCGATCCGCGCTGCGTGCGCCGGAGCCCCGGGTGGCGCGAGTGTCGTCGCGCCCTGCCTCGTCGCGTTCGGCAAGAACGGGTTCGTCGTCTCGGTGCTGCGACATCACTGCCTCGTCGTCGAAGGATGGCCGGTCGGCCGGGAAACGTGTGGAAAGTCGTCTCCAGTGTAGTCGAATCGATTCGATTTGCAATACCGAATGTTGCTCGGGATTGTGAAGCTCTCGCGGCGCGCGGCCGCAGGTCAACCTGCGATTGCTCGCCACCGACACCTGCCACAGATGACTCCGAGTCACGCCGAATGGCCGCCTGGGCCTCGAACGAGCGACCAATCGGCGTGACTCGACGTGGTGGGCAGGGGCATCCGCTCGCCGACGGCAGCCGGGGGCGTCATCCGCTCGGCTCCGTGACTACGATGAACGGGTCACCTCGACGCGCGCCGTGACCCTCGGTGCACGAGTTCGGCACCGCAGACCCCGCGGCGCCCGTACGAAACGGACACGCTGATGAAGGCCCTCTTCAAACCTGCGCCCGGCGCCGGCCTGGAGTACGTCGACCGGCCGGAGCCCGAGACCGGGCCCGCCGACGTGAAGATCCGGGTGCTGCGCACCGGCATCTGCGGCACCGACCTGCACATCGAGCGGTGGGACGACTGGGCCGCCGCCGAGATCCAGGCGCCGCTCATCCCGGGCCACGAGTTCTACGGCGAGGTCGTCGAGGTGGGCGAGCTCGTGCACGACGTCGCCGTGGGCGACCACGTGTCGGGCGAGGGGCACATCGTGTGCGGCATGTGTCGCAACTGCCGGGCCGGGCGCCGCCAGATGTGCATCCGCACCAAGGGCGTCGGCCTGCACCGCGACGGCGCGTTCGCGGAGTACGTCGTCATCCCCGGCGAGAACGTGTGGGTGCACCACGCGTCCGTCGAGCCCGAGGTCGGCGCGATCTTCGACCCGTTCGGCAACGCCGTGCACACCGCGCTCGCGTTCTCGGTCGTCGGCGAGGACGTGCTCGTCACGGGGTGCGGCCCGATCGGCCTCATGTCGATCGCCGTCGCCCGCCACGTGGGCGCCCGCTTCATCGTCGCGAGCGACGTGAGCCCCGCACGCCTCGAGCTCGCCCTGAAGATGGGGGCGGATGCCGCGGTCGACGTGTCGCGCGAGCGCATCCACGACGTGCAGTCGAAGCTCGGCATGCGCGAAGGCTTCGACGTGGGATTCGAGATGAGCGGCGCGGCATCCGCCCTCCCGCAGATGATCGAGAACATGAATCACGGCGGCCGCATCGCGCTGCTCGGGCTGCCGAGCGAGCCGTACGCGATCGACTGGGGCAAGGTCGTCACCCACATGCTCACGCTCAAGGGCATCTACGGCCGCGAGATGTTCGAGACGTGGAACTCGATGAGCGCGATGCTGCAGACCAGCGAAATGCTCAGAGCGCGCGTTGCCTCGATCATCAGCGACCGGTACCCGGCCCGGGAGTGGCGCGCCGCGTTCGACGCGGCGGGCTCGGGCGGCGTCGGCAAGGTCATCCTCGACTGGACGGAGGTCTGAGCATGTACGGATCGGTGAAGGGGCAGCTGCGAGCCGAGCTCGACGAGATCGAGGCGGCAGGGCTCACCAAGCGCGAGCGCGGCATCCACGGCCCCCAGTCCTCGGAGATCGAGGTCGGCGGGCGCGAGGTGCTCAACTTCTGCGCGAACAACTACCTCGGCCTCGCGAACGACCCGCGCATCGTCGCGGCGGCCCATCGCGGCCTCGACGAGTGGGGCTACGGCCTCGCGAGCGTGCGGTTCATCTGCGGCACGCAGGAGCAGCATCTGGGGCTCGAGCGCCGCGTGTCGGACTTCCTCGGCTACGACGACACGATCCTGTTCTCGTCGTGCTTCGACGCGAACGGCGGCGTGTTCGAGGTGCTGTTCGGGCCGGATGACGCGATCGTCTCCGACGAGCTCAACCACGCGTCGATCATCGACGGCATCCGCCTCTCGAAGGCGCGGCGCTACCGGTACAAGAACCGCGACATGGCCGACCTCGAGGCGCAGCTCGTCGCGGCATCCGACGCTCGTCGCCGCGTCATCGTGACCGATGGCGTGTTCTCGATGGACGGCTACATCGCGCCGCTGGCAGAGATCTGCGACCTCGCCGACCGCTACGACGCACTCGTGTTCGTCGACGACTCGCACGCCGTGGGCTTCGTGGGTTCGCATGGGCGCGGGACCCCCGAGTTCTGCGGCGTCGAGGGCCGGGTCGACATCACGACCGGCACGTTCGGCAAGGCGCTCGGCGGGGCATCCGGCGGCTACGTGGCGGCGCGTGCCGAGATCGTGGCTCTGCTCCGCCAACGGGCGCGGCCCTACCTGTTCTCGAACACGCTCGCGCCCGCGATCGTCGCGGGCACGCTGCAGGCGCTCGAGCTGCTCGAGCAGTCGGGCGAGCTGCGCGTGACGCTGCAGCGGAACGCCGCGCTGTTCCGCCAGCTGATGACGGATGCCGGGTTCGACCTGCTGCCCGGCGGGCATCCCATCGTGCCCGTCATGTTCGGCGACGCTGCCCTCACCGCGCGCATCGCCGACGCGCTGCAGCGACACGGGGTCTACGTGACGGCGTTCAGCTTCCCGGTGGTGCCGCGAGGTGCGGCCCGCATCCGGGTGCAGCTGTCGGCGGCGCACTCGGAGGAGGAGATCCGTCGGTGCGTGGCGGCGTTCACCGCCGCGCGCGATGAGGTGGCGGCGGCGACCCCTGCGGGCTGAGCGAGGGAGCTACGCGCTCATGCCTTGTCGGTGGGCCAGCCGGTGTACGCCTCGGCGAGGTAGCGCCGTCCGGCCTCCGATTCGACGACCATGTTCAGCTCGCCGAGCTGGCGACGGCGGTCGAAATCCGTCGCATCGGGCGCGACATGCAGCATGCTCGTCATCCACCACGAGAAGTGCTGCGCCTTCCAGATGCGACGCAGTGCGGCATCCGCGTACTGGTCGAGCGCTCGTTCGTCACCTTCGAGGAGGAGCGCCAGCAGCGCCTCGTTGAGGAGCAGCACGTCCGCGATCGCGAGGTTCATGCCCTTCGCCCCGGTGGGGGGCACCGTGTGCGCCGCATCGCCCACGAGCGCGACGCGACCCTTCCGCAGCTCGTGCGCCACGAAGCTGCGGAACCGCAGCACGTCCCGTTGGAAGATCGGCCCCTCGATCAGGGTGTGGCCGTCGACGCGGGACTGGAGGTCGTCCCAGATCTGCCGGTCGCTCATCGAGCTCGGGTCCAGCTCGGGATCGCACTGCAGGTACATGCGCTGCACGGTGGCGCTGCGCTGGCTGATGAGCGCGAAGCCGTTGGGGGAGTTGCTGTAGATGAGCTCGGGCGCGCTCGGCGGAGCCTCGCACAGGATCCCGAACCACGCGAACGGGTACTCGCGGAAGTAGCCGCCCGTCTGCGAGCCGGTGACGGCCGCTCGCGCGACGCTGTGCGATCCGTCCGCACCGACGACGAACTCCGCAGCGATCTCGAGCCGCTGCCCGTCGGCGTCCGCGGCGACGATCACGGGTCGCGCGGGATCCGAGTCGTCGATGTGCGACGCCGTCACCCCGAAGCGCAGGTCCTGGCCGTGCTCCAGGCGCGTCGCGATGAGGTCCTTGAGCGCCTCGTGCTGCGGGTAGAGCCACACGCTCCGGCCGGTGAGTCCGCGGAAGTCGATGCGGTGCCCTTCGCCCGCGAATCGGAGCTCGATCCCGTCGTGCCGGTGCCCGTCGGTCAGCACGCGGGTGGACGCGCCGGACTCCGACAGCACCCGTACCGTGCCGTGCTCGAGGATCCCGGCGCGGATGGTGTGCTCGATCTCGTCTCGCGTTCGCGAGTCGATCACGATCGACTCGATGCCCGCCTGTGCGAGCAGGTGCGACAGCAGCAGGCCGGCCGGGCCGGCTCCGATGATGCCCACGCGGGTGCGGGTCTCGGTCATGGCGTCTCCTTCGACGGATCTCGGGTGCCCAGCCATTGTCCGGGGGCGGGGCCTCGGTGGATTCGAGCTTCCCGATGAATGGGAATCCGTCGGACGTCGGAGGTCGTCAGCGTCGGTAGCCCAGCGCCGCGGCGGTGTCGGCTGCGGCCCGGCGGAGTTCCCTGAGCGCGGCATCCGGTGCCGCATCGCGGGGGAGCACGACCGACAGCGCCGCCGCGACCGCCCCGGTCTCGTCGCGGATCGGCACCGCGACGCCCGTCGAGACCGCCTCGATGTAGCCGGGCGCGATCGCGTGGCCGAGGGTGCGCACCTCGGCGAGCTTGCGTCGGAGCACGCCGGCGTCGGTGATGGTCTCGCGGCTGAGCGGCACGAGCGGCGCCTGCAGGATGCGCTCCTGCAGCTCCGGCGTGCCGTAGGCGAGGAGCACGAGGCCTGAGGATGACGCGTGCAGCGGGAGTCGGCCAGCGACGCGCGTGATGTTGGATCCCGACTCCGCGCCCGAGAGCCGCTCGATGAACAGCGCCTCGTCCTTCTCCAGCACGGCGAGCTGGGTGTGCTCGCGCACGCGCAGCTGCACGCGCTCCATGTAGGGCAGCGCGGCCTGGCGGAGTCGCAGCGCATGCGAGCTGCGGGTGCTCAGCTCCCACAGCCGCATGCCGATCCGCACTCGGCGGTCGTCGTCGCGTTCGAGCAGGCCGGCGACGACGAGGTCGTTCACGACGCGATGCGCGGTGGAGATGGGCAGCCCGGATCGCCGACCGATCTCGGCGGCCGTCTGCACCGTGCGCGTCGCCGTGAAGGTCTCGAGCACGCGCACCAGTCGTTCGGTGACGGAGTCGCCCGAGCGGGAGTTCGCCATGACTTCAGACTGACACAGATCTGCATGAGCATTCCCATTGGATGGGAATCGGCGGGACGGCTCGTGGGGTCATCGGTCACCATGAATACACGTGTCGAAGGGGACATCCATGAGCACCACAGAGACCGCAGCGGCGCCCGAGTCGCTGCTGGCGGCGCCCGACCAGGCGTCGCAGGCGGAGATCACCGCGGAGATCCGCGCCACGCACGAGCAGGCCGATGCCCTCGAGGCGGGCGGCCGGCGCGTGCCGATGACGCTGGTCGACTTCCCGCCGTACCGATCGAGCATCCTGCGTCACCCCACGAAGAACCCGCGGCTGGTCGACCCCGAGACCATCGAGCTGTGGTCGCCCGCATACGGGCAGCGGGATGTCGCGGCCATCGAGTCCGACCTCACCCTGCAGCACTCCGGCGAGCCGCAGGGCGAGCGGATGACGGTGCAGGGGCGCCTGCTCGACTCGTGGGGTCGCCCCCTCGCGAACCAGCTCATCGAGATCTGGCAGGCCAACTCGGCCGGGCGCTACATCCACCAGCGCGACCAGCATCCCGCCCCCCTCGACCCGAACTTCACGGGCGCGGGCCGCGCGATCACCGACGAGCACGGCGAGTACCGCTTCACGACGATCAAGCCGGGGCCGTACCCGTGGAAGAACCATGTGAATGCGTGGCGACCCGCGCACATCCACTTCTCGGTCTTCGGCAGCGCGTTCACCCAGCGTCTCGTCACGCAGATGTACTTCCCCGGCGACCCGCTGTTCGCGCTGGACCCGATCTACAACACGATCCGGCGGCAGCGGGACCGGGATCGGCTGATCGGCGTCTACGACCACGACCTGACCGTGCCCGAGTTCTCGATGGGCTACCGGTGGGACATCGTGGTCGACGGGCCGGATGCCACGCGGTTCGAGCGGGAGGAGGAGCACTGATGCCCGAGCGGATCCTGGAGCCCACGCCCGGCCAGACGGTCGGCCCGTTCTTCGCGTTCGGCGTCGAGTACCCCCGGATGCACGAGGTCGTCTTCCCGCACAGCCCCGGTGCGATCGTGCTGGGCGGCACGGTCTACGACGGCGCGGGTCATCCGATTCCCGACGCCCTCGTCGAGATCTGGAGCGCCGACGCCCACGGCGTCGTGTCGCGCCACCGCGGGGCATTGCGCCGCGACGGCCACACCTTCACGGGCTTCGGCCGGTCGGCGACGACCGACGAGGGTTGGTACGAGTTCTGGACCGTCAACCCGGGCGCCGTCGACGGCAGGGCGCCGTTCTTCGCGGCGATCGTCTACGCGCGCGGCCTGCCCGACAAGCTCCACACGCGCATCTACCTTCCCGACGACGAGGAGCTGCTGGCGGCCGATCCGCTGCTGTCCTCCCTCCCGCCTGAGGAGCGCGCTACGCTCGTCGCAACGCGCACGCCCGATGGCCACCTGCACCATGACATCCGTCTGCAGGGCGCGAAGGAGACCGTGTTCCTTGCATTCTGACGACGGATCCATCGCCGGGCGGTCGCACCCGCTCGATGTCGGGTTGCTGTCGCCGGTGTCGGTGCCGGCGGCGGACGAGGCATCCGATCGGGCGTTCGTCGGCCATCTCGTCGGTGCGGAGCTCGCCCTCATGCGGGCGCTCGTGGACCAGGGCCTCGCCCCGGCGTCGGTCGGTGCCGCGGTCGAGTCGGTGCGTTCGCGCACCTGGGACGACCTCGATCTGCGGGCGCTCGCGCGGGACTCCGTCGCCGGCGGCAACCCGGTGATCCCGTTGATCCCGCTCCTGCGGGCCCGCATCGCGCAGGCCGATCCGGATGCCGCGGCGTGGGCGCATCGCGGGGCGACGAGCCAGGACATCATGGACTCCGCGCTCATGACCCTCGCGCGCGACGCGGCGGCGACGATCACCGACCGGCTCGGTCGCGCGGCAGCAGCGCTCCTGGTGCTCGCAGCGCGACATCGCGACGACCCCGCCGCCGCACGGACCCTCACCCAGCACGCGGTGCCGACCACCCTGGGCCTGAAGGCGGCGAACTGGCTGCGCGCGATCGTGCGGGCGCGACATCGACTCGCCGAGGTCGCCGATCGGCTGCCGGCGCAGCTCGGCGGTGCGGGCGGCACGCTCGCGTCGTTCGTCGAGGCGTTCGGGCCCGATCAGGCCGCGGCGCTCCCCGCGCGGTTCGCGGTCGAACTCGGCCTGCAGGCGCCCGACGCCCCGTGGCACACCGACCGCTGGCCGGTGACCGAGTACGGCGACGCGCTCGCCGCCGTCGTCGCGGCACTCGGCACCTTCGCGTCCGACGTCGCGACACTCGCACGTACCGAGGTCGGCGAAGCCTCGGTCTCCGCCGGCGGGGGCTCGAGCGCCATGCCCCAGAAGCAGAACCCCGTCGGCGCCGTGCTGATCCGATCCGCCGCCATGCGCGCCCCCGGGCTCGCCGCGCAACTTCAGCTCGCCGCCGGCCTCGCCGTCGACGAACGGCCCGACGGCGCCTGGCACGCCGAGTGGCCCGCGCTCCAGGAGTTGATGCGCCTGGCGCTCGGTGCGTCGGACCGAGCCGTCGTGGTCGCCGAGGGCCTCACCCTCGATCCCGAGCGCGCGCGTGCGAACCTCTCCCTGACCGGGGGCCTGATCGTGAGCGAGCGCCTGTCGATCGTCCTCGTGCCGCTCGTCGGCAGGCGCCGCTTCGACGCGCTCATCTCGGATGCCGCGGGCGGGGCAGACCTCGCGGCGCTCGTCCGAGCCCAGCCCGAGGCATCCGACATCGACGTCGACGCGCTGGTCGACCCCGCAGCGTACCTCGGCCTGGCCGGAAGGCTCACCGACGATGCCATACGGGACGCACGACAGGAGGGGATCCGGCCATGACCCTGCCGGGCATCGCCATGACCGACCCGGTCGGGCGCGACGGCGCACCGCTCGTGGTGCTCGGCCCGTCCCTCGGGACCTCCACCATCCTGTGGGAGGACGTCGTGCCCGTGCTCGCCGCCGAGTACCGGGTCGCGGCGTGGGACCTGCCCGGGCATGGGGCGTCGAGCGCCGCGGTCGAGGCCTTCTCGGTCGCCGACCTCGCCGACGCCGTGGCCGACGCGATCCGACGTCTCGACGCCGATCGAGTGCGCTACGCAGGGGTGTCGCTCGGTGGAGCCGTCGGCCTCACGCTTGCGCTCCGGCATCCGGAGCTCCTCGTCCGCGCGGCGATCGTCGCATCGGGGGCGCAGCTGGGGGAGCCGAGCGGCTGGCACGAGCGCGCGGCGCAGGTACGGGGGCAGTCGACCTCGAGCGTCATCATCGGCTCGGCGCAGCGGTGGTTCGCGCCCGGCTCGATCGAGCGGCGCCCGGGGCTGTCGGGGCGGCTGCTGCACGCGCTGCAGGATGCCGACGACGAGAGCTATGCGCTGTGCTGCGAGGCGCTCGCCGACTACGACGTTCGCGCGGAGCTCGGCGCCATCACGACGCCGGTGCTCGCAGCATGGGGCGAGTACGACGCGGTCGCGCCCGAGGCGAAGGCGATCGAGATCGCGGAGGGCGTCGCCCACGGGAGCATCGCCGAGGTGAAGGACGCCGCACACCTGCCCCCCGCGGAACAGCCGTCGGCGAGCGCCGAGGTGCTTCTGAGGTTCTTTCGGGAGGAACGATGAGACCGGCCGGTGGAGGACTCTCCGACGAGGAGCGGTACGACCAGGGCATGGTCGTGCGACGGGAAGTACTGTCGGACGCCCACGTCGACGGCGCGATCGCCAGGACGTCGGCGTTGACCGCCGACTTCCAGGACTTCATCACGCGCGTCGCCTGGGGGGACATCTGGTCGCGTCCCGGCCTCGACCGTCGGTCGCGGTCGATCGCCGTGCTCACCTCACTGATCGCGCACGGACACCACGATGAGCTCGCGATGCACCTGCGCGCTGCCCGCCGCAACGGCCTGACCATCGAGGAGATCACCGAGGTGATCCTGCAGAGCGCGATCTACTCGGGCGTGCCGGCCGCGAACGCCGCCTTCCACGTCGCGAGCGAGGTCTTCGCCTCCGACGGCGACTGAGCCTCAGACGCTCCACCTCGCACCGGGGGGCTGGTGGTTCCCGCGCGCCTTCGGTACTCTGTTTGTAGAACGAACACATGTTCGCACAGCGAACACCACTGCACGACTGAGGAGCGAGGCGCGGACGCCTCGGATCGAGAGGAGCGGCCGATGATCGACAAGACCGTGCCGGATGCCGCTTCGGCCGTCGCCGACATCCCCGACGGCGCGACGGTCATGATCGGGGGGTTCGGCCGGGCAGGGCAGCCCGTGGAGCTCATCGACGCCCTCATCGCGCACGGCGCCCGCGACCTCACGATCATCAACAACAACGCGGGCAACGGCGACACCGGACTCGCAGCGCTGCTCGCGACCGGTGGCGTGCGCAAGATCGTGTGCTCGTTTCCGCGACAGTCCGACTCGTGGGTGTTCGACCGCCTCTACCGCGAGGGGAGGATCGAGCTCGAGCTCGTTCCGCAGGGGAACCTCGCCGAGCGCATCCGGGCCGCCGGCGCCGGCATCGGGGCGTTCTTCTGCCCGACGGGCGTGGGCACGCCGCTCGCCGAGGGCAAGGAGACGCGCACGATCGACGGTCGGCAGTACGTGCTGGAGTTTCCCCTGCAGGCGGACTACGCGCTGATCAGCGGTCACCGTGCCGATCGGTGGGGCAACGTCGTCTACCGCAAGACGGCGCGCAACTTCGGACCCGTGATGGCGTCCGCCGCCAGGTCGACGATCGTGCAGGTCGACCAGCTCGTGCCGCTGGGCGCCCTCGACCCCGAGTCGGTCATCACGCCGGGCATCTTCGTCGATCGCGTCGTCGCCGTCGGAGAGCGCCCATGGCTGCGCGACGGCGCCTTCGTCGGCGGTGTCGACCTCGAGGGCAGGCCAGACGCAGACGCGGGGGAGGAGATCCCATGACCACCCGCATCACGCGCGACGAGCTCGCCCGCCGCATCGCGGCCGACATCCCCGAGGGTTCGTACGTGAACCTCGGCATCGGCGCGCCCACGCTCGTCGCGGACTTCCTGCCCGACGACCTCGAGATCATCCTGCACACCGAGAACGGGCTGCTCGGCATGGGGCCGAAGCCCGACCAGGCGAACCTCGACCCCGACCTCATCAACGCCGGCAAGGAGCCGGTCACCGAGCTCCCCGGTGCCGCGTTCTTCCACCACGCGGACTCCTTCGGGATGATGCGCGGCGGACACCTCGACGTGTGCGTGCTGGGTGCGTTCCAGGTGTCGCAGACCGGCGACCTCGCCAACTGGTCGACCGGCCGGCCCGGTGCGATCCCCGCCGTCGGCGGCGCGATGGACCTCGCGATCGGCGCGAAGGACGTCTACGTCATGACGGACCTCCTCACCAAGCAGGGCGACTCCAAGCTCGTGGAGGCGTGCACGTACCCGCTCACCGGCGTCGGCTGCGTGACCCGCGTGTACACCGATCACGCCGTCTTCGACGTCACTCCCGACGGGTTCCGTGTGCGGGAGGCGTTCGGCGACAACACGGTCGAGGAGCTCGAGCGGCTCACCGGCCTTCACCTCGGAGGGAGCCTCGCATGAGCGCGAGCTACGTCTACGACGCGATCCGGACCCCGTTCGGCCGCTTCGGCAAGTCCCTCGCGGGCGTGCGGCCCGACGACCTCGCGTCCCAGGCGCTCGAGGCGCTCGCGGCGCGGCATGACGGATTCGACCCGGGGCGGGTGGACGAGATCCTCCTCGGGGCGGCGAACCAGGCCGGCGAGGACAACCGCAACGTCGCGCGCATGGCGGCGCTGCTCGCCGGGTGGCCCACCAGCGTGCCCGGGGCGACCGTGAACCGGCTCTGCGGGTCGAGCGTCGAGGCGGTGATCCAGGCGAGCCGAGCCGTCGAGACGGGAGATGCCGACCTCGTCGTCGCCGGCGGCGTCGAGTCGATGAGCCGGGCGCCGTGGGTGCTCCCCAAGCCCGAGCGCCAGTACCCCGCCGGCAACGAGACGCTGCACTCGACGACGTTGGGGTGGCGTCTCGTCAACAAGCGGATGCCGAAGCAATGGACGATCCCCCTCGGCGAGTCCGCCGAGATCCTCGCCGACCGCTACGGCATCACCCGCGAGGAGCAGGACGCGTTCGCCGTGCGCAGCCACCGCCTCGCGGCCGTCGCGTGGGACGCAGGAGTCTACGACGGCGAGGTCGTGCCGGTGCCCGGCGTCGCCCTGACCCGCGACGAGAACATCCGACCGGATGCCTCTCCCGAATCCGTCGCACCGCTCCAGCCCTCGTTCCGCCCCCGCGGAACGGTCACGGCCGGCAACGCGTCGCCGCTGACCGACGGCGCGTCGGCCCTGTTCGTCGGGTCGGAGGCGGCGTCCGACCTCCTCGGCGGCGCCCAGCCGCTGGCACGGATCACGGGCCGGGCCGCGCACGGCAACGATCCCGACGTGTTCGGAATCGCTCCCGTCGAGGCCGCGAACCGTGCGCTCGCCCGCGCCGGACGCACGTGGGCCGACGTCGACCTCGTCGAGCTGAACGAGGCCTTCGCCGCGCAGAGCCTCGCGTGCCTCCGACTCTGGCCCGACCTCGACCCCGAGAAGGTGAACATCCACGGCGGCGCGATCGCGATCGGCCACCCGCTCGGCGCATCCGGGGGCCGCATCATCGGCCACGCCGCCCACGAGCTCGCGCGCCGTGGCGGGGGAGTCGCCGTCGCCGCGATCTGCATCGGCGTCGGCCAGGGGCTCGCCGTGGTGCTCGAGCGCTAGCCTGACGGAGATGCCTCCCGCCGCCGACCATGCACCAGAGCCCGCTGGCGACTTCGTGCAGTCCTTCGCCCGTGGGCTCGGGGTGATCCGCGCGTTCGACGCGCAGCATCCCGAGCTCACGCTCAGCGAGGTCGCCCGACGGGCGGACCTCACCCGGGCGGCGGCGCGGCGCTTCCTCCTCACCCTCGAGCGGCTCGGCTACGTCAGTTCGGACGGGCGCGGCTTCTCGCTCACCCCTCGCGTGCTCGAGCTCGGCTTCTCCTACCTCTCGGCGCTCTCGCTCCCCGAGGTCGCGCAGCCGCACCTGGAGCGGCTCTCGCGCGAGTTCGACGAGTCGGTGTCGGCCGCGGTGCTCGACGGCGGCGAGATCGTCTACGTCGCCCGGGTCGCGACACGTCGCATCATGTCGGTCGGGATCACGATCGGCACGCGATTCCCGGCGTGGTCGACGTCGATGGGACGCGTGCTCCTCTCCGACCTGCCGGACGCCGCGGTGGAGACGCTGCTGGATGCCGCGGCGCGAGACGCGCCCGCTCCGGAACCCGCAGCACTCCGCGCCGAACTCGACGAAGTGCGCGCGCGCGGCTGGGCCCTCGTCGACCAGGAACTCGAAGCGGGCATCCGCGCGGTCGCCGCGCCCGTCCGAGGCCGCCACGGTCGGGCCGTCGCGGCTGTCAACGTCTCCACCAGCGCCTCTCGAACCACATTGAGCCGGATGCGCACGCACTTCGTGCCGGCGCTCCTCGCCACCGCCCGATCCGTGGAGTCCGACCTCAGGCCCTTCGAGGTGGCACGCATGGAATGATGGGCGGGTGCCCCGTTCGATCCCGAGTCAGGCGAGTCCGCCAGGGCGCCGCGCATCGTCGACGAGGCAGGTGCTGACCATCTTCGGCGACTACTGGTCGCACGTCGACGAGCCGATGCCGTCGGGGGCACTCGTCCGCGCGTTGACCGACCTGGACATGAAGGAGGGCGCCGCCCGCGCCGCCCTCGCCCGGATGGCCCGCATCGGCCTGCTCGCTGTCGAACGCGCAGGCCGCCGCACCACCCATCAGCTGACCGCGCGCGCGCAGGAGATCGTCGACGAGGAGTCGGCCTGGTTGGAATCGTTCGGGCGCATCCAGTACGAGTGGGATGGCCTCTGGAGCGTCCTCGCCTTCTCGATCCCCGAGTCGCAGCGAGCCACCCGGCATCTCAGTCGTTCGCGCCTGCGTTGGCTGGGCTACGCGCCGCTGTACGACGGCGTGTGGATCTCGCCGCTCGACTCCGCCGAGCGGGCGATGGCCCAGCTCCAGGAGATCGGCGTCGACCGCGTGACGTCGATGCGCGCGCGCCTCGACACGTCGCTCCCCGGCGGACCGCAGAGCGCGTGGGACCTCGCGGCCATCGGCGATGAGTACCGCGAGTTCGCGGCCGCCGCCCCCGCACCCGGCAGCAGCGGCGCCGCTGCCCTGTCGGCGCGGTCGCGTCTGATGCTGGCCTGGCAGGAGTTCCGAACCATCGATGTCGGACTGCCGGCCGAGCTCCTCCCCGAGGAGTGGCCCCAGCGGTCCACACGCCGACTGTTCGTGGAGCGGTACGACGCGCTGGGGCCGGCGGCCGAGGAGCGCATGCGGGCGCACATCGCGGAGATCAGCGACGGGCTGAGCGGCCTCGTGACCAGGCGGCGCCTCGCCGGCTGAGCGGCGCGCCCGGGATCCCGACGACCTCTTCGGTAGGCCTGGCTTCGTCGGTCATTCACCATTGTCGTGACGACCGTCACAAATTGCTTGACAAAATCGTTGAGGAGCTCAACGATGGGCATTGTCACACGACGGCGTGCCGACGGGTGCGAAGCAATGAAGCAAAAGCAGCGAGACGGATGCACCGCACCGCGCGACCGCCGCGCTGACGCCACTGTCGTCAACGAGAGGCTCCATCAATGAAGAGAAGTCTGATCGCGGTCGCCGCTGCGGCGATCGCCGCACTCGCCCTCAGCGGGTGCACCGATTCCGATGCTGACGCAGGCGGAAGCGAATCGCCCGGCTCGGGCGAACTGCAAGCCGTGAAGGTCGCGGCGCTCCCCATCACCGAGACCTCCGCCATCTGGGCGGGAATCGAGGCCGGCTTCTTCGAGGAGCAGGGCCTGGATGTCGAGGTGCTCCCCGCCCAGGGCGGCGCGCAGGCCATCCCCGCCATGCTCAGCGGCGACGTCCAGTTCGCGATCGGCCAGCCGTTCGGGCCGTTCCGCGCCGACCTGCAGGACCTCGGGGTGGCCATCATCGGCAACTTCGCGTCGAGCCACGAAGAGGGCCCCGACGTGAACGCCGTCGTCGCATCCGCCGCCTCCGGCATCACGCGCCCGGCGGACCTCGCCGGGAAGCGCGTCTCGGTAAACAGCCTCGGCGCGGCGGGCGACGTGACGATCATGGCGGCGGTCGAGGCCGACGGCGGCGACCCCTCGACGATCGAGTTCGTCGAGGTCGCCTTCCCCGACGCGCCCGGTCAGCTGGCGGCGGGCAACATCGACGCCGCCTGGGTGCCCGAGCCGTTCGTCACCCAGCTGGTCGATGGCGGCGACACGTTGGTCGTGTATCCCTATCAGGACGTGCTGCCGGGCTTGGCCACGCTCACCGTGATGACCACCAGCCAGCTCATGGAGGACGACCCCGAACTCGTCGAGGCCTTCTCCACGGCGATGCGCGAGACGCTCGACTGGGCGAACGACCCGGCCAACGAGGACGAGGTGCGGCAGGCCATCAAGGACAACCTGGAGTTGCCCGAGGCGGTCGCCGATTCGGTGCCGTTCCCCGTCTACAGCTTCGATCTCGACCGCGACAGCCTGGAGGAGCTCGCCGAACTCGCCGTCGACTACGGGGTCCTCCCGTCCACGCCCGACTTCGACCGGCTGATCCAGCAGCAATGACCTGGCCGGGGGCTGGGGCGGCACCTCCCCTCCGCGCCGGCCCCCGACCGGCTCCTCGAACCCACGATCACAGGACATCCGAACCCATGGCCCGACGATCCCCCCGTTCCCTTCGCTCGCTGCGGAAGGCCGTGCTCGGCGTCGCCGGCCTGCTCGGATTCCTGCTCACGTGGCAGCTGATCCCGACGCTCGGGATCATCAGCCCCGAGTACCTTCCCTACGCCACCGAGACCCTTGCACGGCTGGCCGACGACCTGCGCGACCTCGCGTTCTGGCGGGCGGTCGGCCAGACGATGACCAGTTGGGCGATCGGCCTGACCATCGCGTCCGTTGCGGCGATCGCGCTCGGCACCGTCATCGGGCTCATCCCGTTCCTGCGGCGTGCGACGCACACCACGGTGGAGTTCCTCCGGCCGATCCCGTCGGTCGCCCTCATTCCCCTCGCCGTGCTCGTCTACGGCATCCAGATGCAGGCGGCGCTGGTGATCATCGTGTTCGCGAGCTTCTGGCAGGTCTTCGTGCAGGTGCTCTACGGGGTCGCCGACGTCGATGCCGTCGCGCGGGACACCGCCCGCAGCTTCGGGCTCAGCCGATCCTCGCGCGTGGTCAACCTGGTGCTGCCCACCGCGCTGCCCTACCTGATGACGGGCCTGCGCCTGGCCGCGGCCGTGGCGTTGATCCTCGCGATCACGGCCGAGATGGTCATCGGCAACCCAGGTGTCGGCCGGCTCATCGCCCTCTCCGGTTCCGCGGCCGACTGGGTCGGGCTGTACGCCCTCGTCATCGTGACGGGCCTGCTCGGGCTGACGATCAACCTCCTGTTCCGGGTGATCGAGCGTCGCTCCCTGGCCTGGCATCAGTCCGTTCGTGGAGAGGAGGTCCTGTGACGCTCTACACAGGCACCGTGGTCACGGTGCGACCGAAGTCGCGGGTGTGGCGATCGATCGGGGAGAACGCGCTGTACGCGCTCGGGCTGCCGTTCCTGCTCCTCGTGGTGTGGGGCGTGTGGTCGACGATCTCCCCGCAGAAGTTCTTCCCGGGCCCCATCGAGATCATCCAGGCCTTCGTCGACACGTGGATCGGCCCGCAGTTCTTCGTCGACGTCGTGCCGAGCCTGGCGCGCCTCGGGCTCGGAATCGTGCTCTCGATCGCCATCGGCATCACCGCGGGCACGGTCATCGGCTCGATCCGCTGGCTGCGCGAGCTGCTGGAACCGACGCTCGAGTTCTTCCGCGCGATCCCGCCGCCCGTCCTCATCCCGGTCGTCGTGCTGCTGCTCGGCATCACCGACGCCACGAAGGTCATCGTCATCGTCTCAGGCGCGATCTGGCCGATCCTGCTGAACACGATCGAGGGCGTGCGCGCCACCGACGCCGTCATGACCGAGACCGCCCGATCGTTCGGCATCACCCGCTGGCAGCGATTGCGATATCTCGTGCTTCCCGCCGCGAGCCCTCAGATCATGGCCGGCGTGCGTCAGGGGCTCTCGGTCGCGCTGATCCTCATGGTCATCTCCGAGATGTTCAGCTCTTCGTCTGGGCTGGGCTACCGGATCACCTACTTCCAGCGCAATTACCTGATCGCCGAGATGTGGAGCGGCATCCTGCTCCTCGGGCTGATCGGCGTGCTGCTGGCCACGATCTTCGGCATCGTCGAACGACGAGTGCTGAGCTGGTACCACGGAATCAAGGAGGTGGAGCGTGCCTGACACGCTGCTGCAGGTCGAGCACCTGAAGAAGATCTACGAGTCGTCGACCGGGAGCGTCGAGGCCATCGGCGACATCAGTTTCTCCATGCGGTCGGGGGAGCTCGTCTGCATCGTGGGGCCATCCGGATGCGGCAAGACGACGCTGCTCAAGTGCATCGCCGGGCTGCTGAACCCCACTGCCGGCAGCGTCGAGCTGGACGGGAGGAAGGTCACCGCCCCGCCCGCGAGCATGGCGCTGGTCTTCCAGGAGTACGGTCGGAGCCTCTACCCGTGGCTCACCGTGCACGGGAACGTCGAGCTGCCGCTGAAGCACAAGCGCCTCGCGCGCGCCGAACGGGAGCGGCTCATCGTCGATGCCCTCGAAGCGGTCGGGCTCGACCACGCGGCCAAGAGCTATCCGTGGCAGCTGTCGGGCGGGATGCAGCAGCGTGTCGCGATCGCCCGCGCGGTCGCCTACCAGCCCGAGGTGCTCATCATGGACGAGCCGTTCGCCGCCGTCGATGCGCAGACCCGCGCCGACCTCGAGGACCTGGTGCGTGGTCTCCATCGGGACCGCGGGATGTCGATTCTCTTCGTCACGCACGACATCGACGAGTCCGTCTACCTCGGTGAGCGCGTCATCGTGCTCTCCAAGTCGCCGACGTGGGTGCAGGAGGACCTCGCGATCGACCTCGCTCCCGAGCGGGACCAGATCACGACGCGCGCCCTTCCCCGGTTCACCGAGCTGCGCACGCATGTCTACGAGCAGATCCAGCGTGCCAAGCGCGGGGAGGCCATCCGGGCGGCGGCGTGACCCGGCTCGCCAAGGTGCAGGGTCCCGGCGGCACCGCGCGCAGTCGCCAGCCCAAGCAGCTCCTGCTCGCCTTCCTCGGCGAGCACATCGTGCACTTCAGTCTGTGGCCGGTGCGTGCGGCCGTGCTCATCGACGTGCTCGAGGGGGCGGGCGTGGCGCCCCCGGCGACACGGGCGACGCTCGATCGGATGGCGCGGCGCGGCCTGCTGGAGCGGGTGCGACTGGGACGTGAGATCGCCTTCGGACTGACGGACGTGGCGACGGGCGTCCTGCGCGAGGCGACGGCGCGCGTGCACGCGCTGCGACCGTTCGACCCGACGGGGCACGGCTGGACGCTCGTGACCTTCTCCCTGCCCGAGCAGCAGCGCACCGTCCGCCATCGGTTGCGGTCCGCGCTGACGTGGGCGGGCTTCGCCCCGCTCCGGGACGGCCTGTGGATCGCTCCCGGAGAGGTGGACCTCGCGAGGGCGCTGGGCCCGCTCAGCGCCGACCTCCCTCCCCGTGCGGTCACTGCGTTCCGCGCGACCGAGGTGGCGGGGTTCCCGGGCTCGGTGGCGGCCGCCTGGGACGTGGACGCGATCCGTGCCGAGCACGAGGCGTTCGTCGGAAGGTGGTCGGCGTCCGCGGCCGTCGACGGCGGGCCGTCGTCGTTGTCCGTGCACACGATGCTGGTGGCGGACTGGCTCGCGTTGCTCCGTGCGGACCCGCGGTTGCCGCGTGACTTCCTCGACGACGCATGGCCGGCCGATCGGTCGGTGGCGGCCTATCGGGCACGTTACGCGGAACTCAGCGGGGCATCCGCGGCGGCGTTCTCGGTGCTGGTCAGCGACTGAAGCGCGCGCGCAGGTCGGCCTTGCGAACCTTGCCGGACGCGGTCCTCGGCAACTCGTCGACGACCACGACGTGCTTGGGCAGCTTGTAGCGGGCGAGGCGCCCGTCCAGATGTGCGCGAACGTCGTCGGTGGTGACGGATGCTCCGGGCCGAACGGTGAGGATCGCCCACGGCACCTCGCCCCAGCGCTCGTCGGGCACGCCGATCACGGCGACCCCCGTGACGTCGTCGAGGTCGGTGATGGCGTTCTCGATCTCGGCGGGGTAGATGTTCTCCCCGCCGGAGATGATCATGTCCTTGAGCCGATCGGAGATGTACAGGTATCCATCGGGGTCGAGGTAGCCCATGTCGCCCGACCTGAACCACCCGTCCGAGGTGAACGCCGCTGTGGTCGCCTCGGGGAGTCCGTGATACCCGGGGAAGACGTTGGGCCCGATGAGCTCGATCTCGCCGACCGTGCCACGCGGCACCATCGCACCGGACTCGTCGGCGATGCGGATGTCGGTGAAGAAGTGCGGCAGCCCGACGCTGCCCTGCTTGGCCCGCGTCATCTCGGGCGGCAGGGAAGTCACGCCCGGTGACGCCTCGGTCATGCCGTAGCCCTGCGAGAACGACAGCCCGCGCTCCTCGTAGGCGTTCAGGATGCGGCTGGGCACGGCCGAACCGCCGCAGGTGAGCTTGCCGAGGCTCGAGAGGTCGGTGCTCGCCCACGCCGCATGGTCGGCCATCAGCTGGAAGGTGGTGGGGACGCCGCTCAGCATCGTGACGCGGTGCCGCTCGATCAGCGCGAGCGCGCGGCCGGGATCGAATCCCCGCTCGAGCACGATCGTGCCGCCCTTCAGCAGCACGGGCAGCATGCCCATCCCCAGCGAGGCGGCGTGGAAGAGCGGCGAGATCATGAGCGCGACATCCGTCGAGACGACGTCGTAGTCCACGAGGCAGTTCAGCGCCACCCAGGTCAGGTTCTCATGGGTGAGCACGGCGCCCTTCGCCATGCCCGTCGTGCCGGAGGTGTACAGGATCACCGCAGGGTCGGTGAGCGCGACCTCCGCTTCCGTGTGACCGGCGCGGGGCGTGCGGATCAGGCGCCCCAGTCCTGGCGTCGCCTCATCGCCCTCCCCCGTCGCGATCACGTGCGCCGTGCCCGCGGCGGCGACGCCCGGGGCGACGCGTTCGGCGAACTCGGGGTCGTGGATGAGCACGCGGGCGGTGCAATCCGTGAGCACGTGGCTGATCTCCGGGGGAGCGAGCCGCGTGTTCACGGGCACGAAGACCGCGCCCAACTGCACGGCACCGAAGAGCACCCCGATGAACTCGGGGCTGTTCTCGCCCAGGTACGCGACGCTGTCGCCCTTGCGCACCCCGCGTCGCCACAGCATCGCCGAGACTCGATCGGCCCGATCGGCGAGCTCACTATAGGTGATCCGCGTGTCGTCGACCCCGTAGATCAGTGCGGTCTTGTCCGGCGTCTTCAGCCGGCGCTTGGCCATCCAGGCGCCGAGTCCGTGGGTGTGCATCCTGTCCTCTCCGTCGAGGGAAGGCGCCGTTCGGCGCCTCGGGGTCAGCGGTGACGGTGCGGCGCGGCCGCGGCGCCGCGGCTATGCGTAGAAACGATAGAGCCCGCGCGCGATGACGGCTGGCTTCGGGGCGCCCTCGAGCTCGATGGTCTGGTCGACGGTGAGCTGGTACCCGCCGGGTACCTCGGCGACCTCCGCCACGAGCGCGGACATGCGCACGCGGGCGCCGACCTTGACCGGCGAGACGAAGCGCACCTTGTCCAGGCCATAGTTGACCTTGGTCGTCACGCCGGTGACGTCCAGCAGCTCGGTCCAGAACTTGACTGCGAGCGACAGGGTCAGGAACCCGTGCGCGATCGCGGCGCCGAAGGGGCCGTCCTTCGCGCGCACGGGATCGACGTGGATCCACTGGTGGTCGTCGGTGGCATCGGCGAACCGGTCGACGCGATCCTGGGTGATCTCGAGCCAGTCCGTGGAACCGAGGTCGGTGCCGGCGAGGCCGGCGACATCCGCGTAGGCGACGGTGGTGGTCATGGTGTGCCTTTCAACAGTGGTCATGGTGTGCCTTTCAATCGGGGAAGGGGTCAAGTCAGGGGAAGGGGGTCAGACGAACGCCGAGCGCCCGGTGAGCGCGCGGCCGACGATGAGCGCGTTGATCTCGTGGGTGCCCTCGTAGGAGTACACGGCCTCGGCGTCCGCGAAGAACCGTGCGACCTCCTCGTCGAGCACGATACCGTTGCCGCCGACCACCTCGCGGGCCAGCGCGACGGTCTCCCGTGCGCGCAGCGCCGTCCACATCTTGGCCAGCGAGGAGTCCTCGTCGGCGAAGTGCCCGGCGTCCTGCCGTCGGGAGAGCTGCGCGACCATCGCAAGCGAGGCGGTGACGTTGCCGAGCATGCGGGCGAGTTTCTCCTGCACGAGCTGGAACCCGCCGAGGGGCCGGCCGAACTGCTCCCGGTGCGTCACGTAGCGGAGCGCCGCCTCGAACGCGCCGGCCTGCACGCCGGTGGCGATCCACGCGACATCCGATCGCATGCGCCGAAGCATCCCGCTGACGTCCCGGAACGACGACACGCCCTGCAGCCGGGCGTCTTCGCCGACTCTCACGCCGTCGAGGGTGATGTCGGCGTTCTGCATGATGCGCAACGCCGTCTTGCGCTCGATCCTCTGCAGCCGCACGCCCGGAGCATCGCGGGGCACGAGGAACGCCTTGACCTGGCCGTCACCGTCGTCGCGAGCGAAGACCGCGAGCAGGTCGGCGGTGGATGCGCCGCCGATCCAGCGCTTCGCCCCGTCGAGCACCCACTCGTCGCCGTCCCGGCGCGCACGCGTCGCGAGACCCCCGGCGATGTCGCTGCCGTGCAGCGGCTCGGTCAGGGCGAAGACGCCGGTGACGTCGAAGGAGCGGATCATGGGGTCGAGACGGGCGGCTTGCTCGGGGGAGCCGCCGACGGTGACGGCCGTGCGGAACAGGCCCGACTGGGCGTTGTACCAGGTGGCGAGCGACGCATCCGTCCTGGCGAGCACGAAGTTGCGCACACCGGCGAACAACGTCGTGTCGGCCTCGCCGGTTCCTGCAAGCTCGGGCGGATCCATCAGCCGCAGTGGCACGAGCGTCGCGGAGAAGGCGTCGGGCAGCTCTGCGCGTTCCCAGGCATCTGCGAGCAGTGGACGGATGTCGCGCACGAGCGTCTGCTCGAGCCGATGCAGCACGCCGTACGCGGCCGGGCTGACGTGCTCAGCGAGGCCGTAACGGTCGAAAGTGTCGTCCATGCAGGGCCCCTACGTCGTGAGCCCGAGCAGACGCGCGGCGTTGTCGCGCATGATCCCGGGCATCACCTCGGCCTTCAGCGCGGTCTGCTCGGCATCCGCGATCCACCGGTCGGGGGTGAGCATCGGGAAGTCCGAACCGAAGAGCACCCGGTGCTTCAGGACCGAGTTGGCGTAGCGGACGAGCTCGGCGGGGAAGTACTTGGGACTCCAGCCCGACAGGTCGATCCAGGTGTTGCGCTTGTGCGTCGCAACCGACAGCGCCTCGTCCTGCCACGGGACCGACGGATGCGCCATCACGATCTGCAGGTCGGGGAAGTCGGCGGCGACCGGGTCGAGGAGGATGGGGTTCGACAGGCCGAGCCGTAGCCCGTACCCGCCGGGCAGCCCGGCACCGATGCCGGTCTGGCCCGTGTGGAACAGGGCGACGACACCGAGCTCCTCGAGGGCGGCGTACAGCGGGTAGTGCCGTTCGTCGCTCGGGTCGAATCCCTGCACGGTCGGGTGGAACTTGAACCCCCGCACTCCGCTGTCCTCGACCAGCCGGCGTGCGTCGTCGATGGGCGCCCCGCCGAGCGGGTCCAGGGAGCCGAATGGGATGAGCACGTCGTGGTGTCTCGCGGCGCCGGCCGCGATCTCGGCGCTCGATATCGCCGGGTGCCCGAGGCGGGTCGTGGCGTCCACGGTGAACACGACCGCCGCCATCCGCCGTTCGCGGTAGTACGCCGCGATGCCGTCGAGATCCGGCCTGACCGCGCCGGTGCTGAAGTAGGCGCTCGCCGCCTCGGCGAGCTGCGGCGGCAGCGAGGAGTGGCCGTGCTCGTCGACCTCGACATGCACGTGCATATCGATCGCGGTGATGCCGTCGACGTCGATGGCCGGTTCGTAGCGGGTCATGACGCTCAGGCGGTGGCGCGCTGCAGTTCGTCGGGCAGCGGCGGGAAGCTCTCTCCCACGGACTGCAGCGAAGCGCCGAATTCGTCTTTGAAGGATGCCACGAGCGCGTCGTACGTCCACCCGCCGTCGCGATACGCCGTGACGACCGGCTCGGGATGCGACCAGAGCTGCAGTCGGTCGCCGCCGATCCCGATGGCCTGCCCTGTGACGCCGGCCGCCGCATCCGAGGCCAGGAAGGCGATGAGGCCCGCCACGTCGGCCGCCGTGCCGAAGCCGAGCCCGTGGCGGAAGAACGAGGGCATCGGCTCGCCCTGCTCATCGGCCTCGACCGCGGCGGCGAAGTACGGCACGGTCGCCGTCATCGCGGTGGCCGCCACCGGGATGACGGCGTTCGCCGTGATGCCCGCGCGCTTCAGTTCGAGCGCCCAGGTGCGCACCATCCCGACGATGCCGGCCTTGGCCGCGGAGTAGTTGGTCTGGCCGAAGTTGCCGCGTTGGCCGGTCGGCGAGCCGATGCAGATGATGCGGCCGGCCTCGCCCTGTTCGCGGAATCGCTTGACGGCCTCCCGCACGGTCGTGAACGTGCCGCGCAGGTGCACGTTGATGACGGTGTCGAAGTCGTCGTCGCTCATCTTCCACAGCACGGTGTCACGGAGGACCCCCGCATTCGTGACGAGGGCGTCGAGGCGTCCGAAGGTGTCCACCGCCGCAGCCACGAGGTCCGTCGCGGTCTGCGTGGGGCCGACCGGCGCGGCGACCGCGACGGCCCTGCCCCCGGTCGCCTCGATGGATGCCACGGCCTCCGCTGCCGTCTCGGCGTCGACGTCGTTGACCACGACCGCCGCGCCCTGCCGGGCGAGCTCCTGCGCGTACGCGAGGCCGAGGCCGCGTCCCGATCCGGTGACGATGGCGACTTTGCCGTCCAAAGACATGGGTGCTCCTTCGTGTCCTGACCATTACCGCACAAGACCGTTGAGAATGTCAATCATTGAAGAGTGGTATGGCTTGCTACCATCGGGCTATGGACGGGATCGCCAAGCCGACCGGCGCACGCCTGCGGGATTCTGCGCTCACCGACGACATCAGCTTCCTGCTGGCGCGCGCGAATGCCCTGTCATTGGCAGCAGGCAACGCGGCGCTTGCGCCCCTCACGCTGCGAGCACGCTCGTACTCGGTACTCGAGCTCGCCGCCGGGCAGGCTCGCCCGACGCAACGGGAGCTCGCCGAGTTCCTTCGGCTCGACCCCAGCCAGGTCGTCGCCCTCGTCGACGAGCTGCAGGGCCAGGGCCTCGTCGCGAGGGAGTCCGACCCGGCCGACCGCCGCACGAAGGTCGTGGTCGCGACCCCGCTCGGCCGGGAGGTCTGCGAGGCGGCGCGCGCCGCGGCGACGGCGGCGGAGCAGCACCTGCACGCCGACGTCTCTGGCAGCGACCGGCACCTGCTCGTCGATCTGCTTCGGCGCCTGGCGTTCCCGACCTGAGCGAGACCGCCGGGGACTCTGCGGGTTGAGGAGGCGCGCCAGCGCCGTCTCGAAACCCCCTCGCCCGGCCACCGGGCTTCGAGACGCTCGCTGCGCTCGCTCCTCAACCCGCAGATCGGCGCCACTCGAATCGATGCGGCCTAGAATCGGGCTCATGCAGACGGATTCCGCTCCGCGGACCGAGCCGATCACCCGCCCGACGCTCGCCGACGTCGCAGCGAGGGCCGGAGTGTCCGCGTCGACGGCATCCCTCGCCTTCAGCGGCTCAGGCCCGGTGTCGGATGCCACGAAGGCGCGCGTGCTCGCCGCGGCATCCGAGCTCGGCTACGCGGGTCCCGACCCGCGCGGTCGCTCGCTGCGCCGCGGCCGGTCGGGGATCGTCGGCGTGGTGCTCGAGGAGCGCGTGCGCGCGGCCTTCCTCGACCCGGTGAAGATCCAGACGCTCGACGGCATCACCGAGGGCATCGCCCCGCTCGGCGCCGGCCTCCTGCTGTTCACCGACACGGGCGAGGAGGGCGGCAACGCCGTCGGCATCGAGAGCGCGCCGGTCGACGCGGTCGTGCTCATCGGGTGCAGCCCCCGGCTCGCGCATTCGGTCGAGGCGCTGCGGCGGCGCGGCATCCCCGCCGTCGCCATCGAGGGCTCGGCCGGCGAGGACATCCTCCAGATCTCGATCGACAACCGCGACGCGACCCGACGCGGCGCCGAGTACCTCCGGGGGCTCGGGCACACGGAGGTCGCGCTCGTCACGCTGCCGTTCGACGCCGCGCGAACGCGCGGCCCGTTGACGCCCGAGCTCGAGCGGGGGAGCACCGTCGATACCGCGAGCGAGCGCCTGCTCGGCGCTCGCGAGGTGTTCCCGCACGCCACGGGCCGTGTCGCTGCGACGAGCTCCATCGAGGAGGGCCTCGAGGCCGGACGCGCCCTGCTCGCCGACCCGGCGACGCGGCCGACCGCGATCATCGCGCAGAGCGACCTGCTCGCCGCCGGCGTGCTCCAGGCGGCGGACGAGCTCGGTGTGGCCGTACCCGCCGAGCTCAGCGTGCTCGGGTTCGACGGCATCCGCGTCGACGGGCTGCAGCACGATCTCACGACGCTCGTGCAGCCGAGCGTCGCCAAGGGCCGGGCGGCGGGGGAGGCCGTGGTGCGCCTGCTCGCGGGCGAGCCTCCGGCATCCGTGCAGTTCACGAGCACGCTGCACATCGGGGACACGACGGCGCCGCCCGCGCGCTGACCGCTGACGGCGGCGGCGACGCGCCCGAAGGGTCAGGCGCGTCAGCGGTGCTCGGCCGCCTCCGCGGACGAGCTCGTTCGGCGGGCCCGCACGACGGCGACGACGATCAGCGCGAGCGGCAGGACGACGAGCCCGACGAGCCCGGTCGTGAGCAGCGCCGCCTCGGCCGCCGTCGCCGCCTGCAGGTGGCCGAGGTGGAACACGAGGTGCGGGACCGAGAACGCGAGGTAGGCGAGCAGCGCGATGATCACGAGTCGCGTCTCGGGCCACACGGCGGCGGCGGCGAGCACGATGGCGACGCCGAGCGTCGCGCCGCCGAAGTCCCGGAACAGGTGCTCGCTGTACGGCGGAGTGAGGCTCACCGTCGGCACGTCGCGGTAGAAGCTCTCAGGGAAGCACAGCGTCCAGACGCCGAGCACGAGTTCGATGAGGGCGAGCACGGAGAGGCCGACACGCAGCGCGAGCGTCATGCCCGCACCCCGTACCGGGTGGCCAGGAACTCGGAGAAGCTCGTCGTGCCGTACGGCGACCCGGGCACGAGGTTGCGGCCCGCGGCCAGGGCGGCGAAGGTGCGGCCCGGCGACGACACGGGCACGATCCTGCGATGCACGGATGCCGCATCCGCCCATCGCCGTGCGAGCTCCCGCGCTGCCAGCTGCTCCGGCCCGCCGATGTCGGGAACGCGGCCCGCCGGATCACCGGCGGCGAGCTCGGCGAGCCGGACCGCCACGTCGTCGACGGCGATCGGCTGGAACGAGATCCGCGGGGCGAGCACGACCGGCAGGAACCGCTGCGCCGTGAAGAGGCGGTCGACGAGCTCGTGGAACTGCGTCGCCCGCAGGATCGTGTACGGCACGCCGGAGGCTTCGAGCAATCGCTCGGCCTCGAGCTTCTGCCGGTAGTACCCGAGCGGGATCCGGTCGACGCCCACGATGGAGACGTAGACGAGATGGCCGACGCGGGCGTCGAGTGACGCGTCGATGAGCGTTCGCATCAGCCCCGCCTCGCCCGCACCGACGCCGTTCCTCGTGGCGAGGTGCACGACCGTGTCGTTGCCGGCGACCGCTTCGCGGATCCCCTCGCCCGATCGCAGGTCGCCGACGACGCGCCCCGTGCCCTCGCGACGGCTCAGCACGCGGACGTCGTGGCCCGCCGCCCGAAGCCGCGCGACGGAGGGGACGCCGAGTCGGCCGGTGCCGCCCGTGACGAGGGTGGGATTCATCCCTCGAGTCTGCCCGACAGGGTCACGGCCGGGGGCGGCACGACGCGCTCGTTAGGGTTCCGTTAAGGAGAATTCACAAGGTTGTGAATCGGACGTATCGTCGGCCTTATGAACACCGTCATCCAGACACGCGGTCTCGAGAAGCGATTCGGCCGCGTACGTGCACTCGACGGGCTCGACCTGGAGGTCGCAGCGGGCGAGGTGCACGGATTCCTCGGCCCGAACGGCGCGGGGAAGTCCACGACCCTCCGCGTGCTGCTGGGCCTCATCCGGTCGAGCGGTGGGCGCGCGACGGTCTTCGACCGAGACCCGTGGAGCGACGCGGTCGAGTTGCACAAGCGCATCGCGTACGTGCCCGGCGATGTCAGCCTGTGGGCGAACCTGTCTGGCGGCGAGGCGATCGACCTCATCGCGCGCCTCCGCCGCGTCGCAATCGACAAGCACGCGTACGCTGCCCGTCGCGAGCACCTGATCGACGTGTTCCAGTTCGATCCGTCGAAGAAGTGCCGCACCTACTCGAAGGGCAACCGCCAGAAGGTCGCGCTCATCGCGGCGCTCGCGACGCCCGCCGATCTCTTCATCCTCGACGAGCCCACCTCGGGCCTCGACCCCCTCATGGAGGCCGTGTTCCGTCGCGAGATCGCGACGCTGCTCGGTGACGGCGCGACGGTGCTGCTCTCCAGCCACATCCTGTCGGAGGTGGAGCACCTCTGCGACCGGGTCAGCATCATCCGTGCGGGCCGTACCGTGGAGTCCGGCACGCTCGCCGAGCTCCGGCACCTCACCCGCACCGAGTTCTCGTTCGCGAGCGAGGGGATCGGCCCTGCCGAGCTCGCCTCTATCCCGGGTGCGCACGACCTCGCCGTCGACGGCGCCCGGGTGCGCTTCACCGCCGACTCCCACTCGATGCCCGAGGTGCTCGCCTCGCTCGCTGTGATCCGTGCGACGGGCGTCACCGTGAACCCGCCCTCGCTCGAGGAGCTGTTCATGCGGCACTACCACGACGAGATCGACGATTCGGCGAGCTCGTCCCTGAAGGGCGCGACGAGATGAAGACCCTCCCCACGCTGCTGTGGTTGCGGTTCCGCCGCGACCGGTGGCAGATCCTCGTATGGCTGCTCCTGTTCGCGCTGCTCGAGGTCGTCGCGCACACCGGCGTCACGGAGACCTACGGCAACGACGCCGAGCGAGCGGGCGTCATCAGGCTCGTCATCGTGACCCCGGCGATCCTGATGCTCCGCGGCACCCCGCAGGGAACGCAGCCCGACGCCTTCCAGTTCTTCCTGCTGTTCGGATTCCTCGGGATCATGATCGGCCTGATGAACACCTTCCTCGCCGTGCGGCATACCCGGGGCGACGAGGAGGCGGGCCGCGCCGAGCTCATCGGCGCGACACAGGCCGGCCGGATCGCGCCGCTCCTCGCCACGGCGCTCGAGGGCTTCATCCTGAGTGCCGCGGTCGGGCTGCTCGTGGGCGGCATCGCGCTGCTCTACGGGGCCGAGCCGATCGGGGCCCTCCTCTTCGGCAGCGCCATGGCCGCCGTCGGGATCGCGTACCTCGGTGTCGGCCTCGCGTGCGCTCAACTCATGCGCACCTCGCGCGGGGCGAACGGCCTGGCGTCGGCGATCGTCGTACTCGGCTACGCGTTCCGGGCCATTGGCGACGCCACCGGCACCGTGCAGCCCGACGGGCTCAGCATGGAGGCCGGGTGGTGGAGCTGGCTGAGCCCCATCGGCTGGGGCCAGGCCGTGGCACCCTACACGCACCAGAACGCGTGGCCGTTGCTCCTCTGCCTCGGCGTCGGGGTCGTGCTGTTCGCCGTGTCAGCGCTGCTGCAATCCAACCGCGACCTCGACTCGAGCATCATCCCGGAGCGAGCCGGCCGGTTGCACGCCCCCCGAGCGCTCGCGGGCCCGCTCGGGCTGGTCTGGCGCGTGCTCCGCAACCCCGTCATCGGCTGGGTGATCGGGGGCGCGTTGTTCGGGTTGTTCATCGGCGCCATCGGCCAGAGCGTCGTCGAGCTCATCCAGCAGCCCGAGGGCGCGGCGGTCTCCGAGACGATCGGCCAGATGCTGGCGTCGTTCGCCGGGCCCGATGCCGAGGGCACGCTGATCGACTTGTTCACGACGGGCATCTTCAGCCTGGTCGGCATCCTCGCCGCGGTCGGCGGCGTCCAGGCCGTCATGCGCGCCCGCCAGGACGAGGCCGGAGGCTCCGCCGAGGTCGTCCTCGCGGCACCTGTGTCACGATTCCACTGGTTCTCGGCGTACCTCCTGATCGGCGCGGTGTCGGTGCTCGGCGTGCTCGCGTTCGGGGTGCTCGGCGCGATGGTCGGACTGACCGGAGCTCCGGATGCCGGTGAGCGCATGTCGACCATCGCTGAGGCCGGTCTCGCCCAGCTGCCCGGCTGCCTCGTCGTGGTCGCCGTCGCGGCACTGGCGTTCGCGGTGCTTCCGCGCCTGTCGATCGCACTCGGCTGGGCCGTGCTGGTCCTGGCGATCCTGCTCGGCCAGTTCGGCGGCATGCTGGGCCTCCCGGACTGGTTGCGCGACCTGTCGCCGTTCAGTCACACGCCTGTCGTGACGGCTGAGACGGTCGACTGGGCGGCGGCCTGGGCGATGTTCGGCATCGCGGTCGGAGTGGCGGCGGTCGCCGCCGTCATCGTCCGGCGCCGCGACCTGGCGTTGAGCGCGTGACGGCTGGCGGATGCCGGCGCGCGTGCTCATGGCGCTCACGGCGGCGGAGTCGGGGGCGCTCACCGCGCAGGAGCTCGGCGATCAGGTCGACGCACCGGTGACGATCCACGCGGAGCCATGCGCCCGGATCGACAGCGTCGCGGCGCGGGCGGCGAGGTAGCCGATCGCGAACGACGCCGTCAACCACGCGAGTGACGCCGCGCCGGGGAGGCCCGCGGCATCCGCCCACCACACCGTGCCGAGCGCGAGCGGCACGAACATGGCGAGGTTCACGAGGCCCGTCCACGCGAGGTAGCGGGCGTCGCCGGCCCCGATGAGCACGCCGTCGAGCACGAACACGAGCCCGCCGAGCGGCGCCGACAGCCCGAGGACCACCAGCGAGGGTGGCAGCAACGCGGCGACCTCGGGCGATGACGTGAAGACCGCGGGCAGCACCCACGCCGTGGCGATGACGAGCGCACCGAGCAGGACGCCCGAGCCCACCCCCCACTGCACGCAGCGGCGCAGCACCGCCCGCACATGGTCGACGTCGCCCGAGCCGAGTCCCTTGCCGATGAGGGCCTGCGCGGCGATCGCCAGCGCGTCGAGCGCGAAGCCGAGGGTGAAGTAGATCGTGATGGCCACCTGGTACGCCGCGAGCTCGTCGCGTCCGAGCGAGGTCGCCGCCCACGTGGCGAGGAGCAGCGCCGCTCGCAGGCTCGCCGTGCGGAGGAACAGCCACCCGCCTGAGACCGCGCCCCGCAGCACGCCGGCGTGGTGCGGCCACGGGCTCGCCCCCACGCGGCGCGTGTGCCCCGCGATCACCACGAGATACACCACGACCATGCCCCACTGCGCGATCACGGTGCCCACCGCCGAACCCGCGATGCCCCAGCCGAGCCCGTAGATGAAGAGGGCGTTGAGGCCGATGTTCACGGCGAACCCGATGCCGGCGACCCAGAGCGGGGTACGTGTGTCCTGCAGGCCGCGCAGCAGCCCGGTGGCCGCGAAGACGACCAGCATGGCAGGCAGGCCGGCCATCGAGATCGAGAGGTAGACCGATGCCTCGGCCGTGACCGCCGCGGACGCCCCGAACAGGCCGACCAGCCATGGCGTCGCCTGCCATCCGGCCAGGGCGAGCACGACGCCGAGACCCAGCGCGAGCCACAGCCCGTCGACCCCGGACGCCACGGCGGCCCGCTCGTCGCCCGCCCCGAGCCGGCGCGCCACCGACGGCGTCGTCGCGTAGGCGAGGAACACCATGAGCCCGATGATCGTCTGCAGCACCGCGCTCGCCAGCCCGAGCCCGGCCAGCGGCGTGGCCCCGAGGTGGCCGACCATCGCCGTGTCGGCGAGCAGGAACAGCGGCTCGGCGACGAGTGCGCCGAGCGCGGGCACGGCGAGCCGGAGGATGTCGCGGTCGACGGCGCGACGGAAGGCGGTGGCGCTCATGTGCTCACGAGCCTAGGCGTCGCCGACGACACGTGCCGCGGCCGGAGCGGCAGCTGCCGCTGGCACGGATTCGCCACCGGCCACGACTTCCATCGGCGACGCGCGGACTGGGCGCCGCGGGATTAGTGTGGCGGAGTGAGCACGCGCGAGCCGGTTCAGGAGAGCCCGGCGGAGGGACTGCGTCGGCGATTCCGCCTGCATCCCGCGCAGGTCGTCGTCGTGGGGTTCGTGGGCGCGATCGCGATCGGCACCATTCTGCTGCTGTTGCCGGGCATGACCGCGCCCGGCCGCTCGACGACCTTCGTCGACGCACTCTTCACCGCGACATCCGCTGTGACGACGACGGGCCTCGCCTCGGTCGACACGGCGACGCACTGGACGTTCCTCGGGCAGCTCGCGATCATCGTCATGACGCAGGTCGGAGGGCTCGGGATCCTCATCTCCGCCGCGCTGGTGGGCGTGCTGCTGGCGCGCCGGCTCTCGCTGCGCACTCGTCTCAACGCCGCGAGCGAATTCCAGGCAGAGGGCTTCACCGACCTGCGCAAGCTGGTGCGCGCCGTCGTCGGCCTCACGCTGCTCATCGAGGCGATCGTCGCCCTGCTGCTCTTCCTGCGCTTCCTGATCCACTACGGCTGGGACGTGGGCCGGGCGGCGTGGAATGCCGTGTTCGACTCGATCTCCGCCTTCGCGAACCTCGGGTTCGCTCTGCAGACCGACAACATGATGGGCTTCGTCAGCGACCCGTTCGTGTGCCTGCCGCTCTGCGCAGGGGTGATCCTCGGCGGACTCGGGTTCCCCGTCATCGTGCAACTCTGGCGCGACTGGGCGCATCCGCTGCGCTGGAGCATGAACACGAACCTCATGGTGACCGGCACGATCGGGCTGCTCGTGCTCGGGTCGGCCTACCTCACGTTCGTGGAGTGGGACAACCCCGACACGTTCGGACGGCTCGACCCGCCTGCCCGCGTGCTTGCAGGATTCTTCGCGTCGACGATGACCCGCACGGGCGGATTCAACTCGGTCGACCTCGCGGCGATGCGCGACGAGAGCTGGTTCGCCTCCGACGTGCTCATGTTCATCGGCGCCGGCCCGGCCAGCGTCGGCGGCGGCATCCGCGTGACGACATTCCTGGTGCTCTTCTTCATCATGCTCGCGGAGCTGCGCGGCGAAGGGAACGTGAACATCTTCGGCAAGCGGCTCTCCCGCGCCGTGCACCGGCAGGCGATCACCATCGTGCTCATCAGCGTGGCCGTGGTCGTCGCACCCACGCTGCTGCTGTTGCAGCTCACCGAGTTCCCGCTGGGACGTGTCCTCTTCGAGGTGATCTCGGCCTTCAGCACCACCGGGCTCTCGACCGGCATCACTCCCGACCTGCCCGACTCCGCCAAGATCGTGCTCGCCGTGGTCATGCTCGTGGGCCGCGTCGGCCCGCTCACGCTCGGCGGCGCCCTCGTGTTGCGCGAGCGCCGCATCCTGTACGAGTTCCCGAGAGAGAGGCCCGTCGTTGGCTAGACGTTCGCTGTTCGGCGACCAGAACTACACGCGCCGTATCGCCGAGGCCGACTCGGTCGCGGTCATCGGCCTCGGTCGGTTCGGCCGCTCGCTCGCCCTCGAGCTCATGGCCGGCGGCACCGAGGTGCTCGGCATCGACATCGTGGAAGAGAACGTGCAGAGCCTCAACAACAGGCTGACCCAGGTGGTGCGCGCGGATCCCACCAATCCCGAAGTGCTGAGACAGCTCTCGATCGACCAGTTCGACCGCGTCGTCGTCGCGATCGGCGGCAACCTCGCCGCGTCGATCCTCACGTCATCGGCGCTGCTCGCGTTGGGCCTGCCCGCGATCTGGGCGAAGGCCGACACCGAGGAGCACGCCCTCATCCTCGAGCAACTCGGGGTGCATCACGTCGTGCAGCCCGAGAGCGAAATGGGCCGCAAGGTGGCTCACCTCGTGCGCGGCGCCGCACTCGACTACGTCGAGATCGAGCGCGGCTATGCGGTCGTGAAGTCGTCACCGCCGGAGCGGCTGTGGGGCACCCCGCTCGGCAAGACCGGCCTGCGGAAGGAGTTCGGCGTCACCATCGCCGCATACAAGAAGCCGGGCGCCGAGTGGACGAACGCCGACGCGGACACCGTGCTCGAAGCCGACGACACCATCCTCATCGTGGGTCCGACCCGCAAGGCCGAGGGCTTCGCGCAGCTGCGCTGACCCGGGCGGATGCCGCGACACTGCGAGTGCACCGTGAGACGCGCCGTTGCGGCATCCCCTCCCTGGGCACCCCGACGTAGGCTGTGGGGATGACCGACGTCACGCTCCCCTCAGGCATCGCGAAGGACGAACTCGACGCCGACGTGCGTCCGCAGGACGACCTGTTCCGGCACGTCAACGGCAAGTGGATCGAGCGCACCGAGATCCCCGCCGACAAGGCCCGCTACGGCTCCTTCCTCGTGCTGCACGAGGAGGCCGAGCATGCGGTGCGCGAGATCGTCGAGGAGGCGCAGCAGGAGGAGCCCCACACCGAGGCGCGCAAGGTGGGCGACCTCTACGCCAGCTTCATGAACGAGCAGCGGGCCGACCTGCTCGGCGCCACGCCCATCGCGGGTCAGCTCATGGAGGTGTCGCTCGTCGGATCGGTCGACACGTTCCTCGAGACGCTCGGCAGGCTGGAGCGCCAGGGCGTGTCGGGCTTCATGCAGCTGTACGTCGACAACGACCCCGGCGACCCCGAGCGCTACCTCGTGTTCGTGGAGCAGGGAGGCATCGGCCTGCCCGACGAGAGCTACTTCCGGGAGGAGCGGTTCGCGGGCGTGCGCACCGCCTACAACGCCCACCTCGAGCGCATGTTCGCCCTCGCCCAGCTCGACGACCCGGCCGAACGGGCCGTGCGCGTCTTCGACCTCGAGGCCGACCTGGCGAAGGTGCACTGGAGCAACGTCGACACCCGCGACAGCGAGAAGACGTACAACCTGTACCAGTGGGCGGATGCCGCCGCCGCGGCATCCGTGGACCTGCAGGTGTGGCGCGACGGCATGGGCGTGCCCGAGGGCGCGTTCGACGAGCTCGTGCTCCGCGAGCCGAGCTTCGTCGAGGGCCTCGGTGCGATCCTCACCGAGGAGCGCCTGCCCGCGTGGAAGGACTGGCTGGCCTGGCAGGTGATCCGCTCGAACGCGGCGTACCTCTCCAACGACTTCGTCGAGGCGAACTTCGACTTCTACGGCCGCACCCTCACCGGCACGCCGCAGCTGCGCGAGCGCTGGAAGCGCGGGGTCTCGCTCGTGGAGGGCGGCATGGGGGAGGCCGTCGGGCGCATCTACGTGGAGCGGCACTTCCCGCCCGCGGCGAAGGAGGCGATGGACGACCTCGTCGCGAACCTCGTCGAGGCGTACCGCCAGTCGATCACCGCCCTCGACTGGATGGGCAAGCAGACCCGTTCCCGCGCGCTCGGCAAGCTCGCGAAGTTCACGCCCAAGATCGGCTACCCGGTGAAGTGGCGCGACTACTCCACGCTCGAGGTCGACGCCGACGACCTCGTCGGAAACGTGCGCGCGACGGCGGAGTTCGAGTTCAACCGCGAGCTCGGCAAGATCGGCAAGCCGATCGACCGCGACGAGTGGTTCATGACGCCGCAGACCATCAACGCGTACTACAACCCCGGATTCAACGAGATCGTGTTCCCGGCCGCGATCCTGCAGCACCCGTTCTTCACGTCAGAACGGGATGCCGCGGCGAACTACGGTGCGATCGGCGCAGTGATCGGGCACGAGATCGGCCATGGATTCGACGACCAGGGCTCGAAGTACGACGGCGACGGGCGCCTCACCGACTGGTGGACCGAGGCGGACCGCACCGCGTTCGAGGACCGGACGAAGGCGCTCATCGCCCAGTACGACACGCTGGCGCCCGCGCAGGTGCCCGAGCATCACGTCAACGGCGGCCTCACGATCGGCGAGAACATCGGCGACCTCGGCGGCCTCACGATCGCGTGGAAGGCCTACGTGCTCTCGCTCGACGGGGCGGAACCGCCGGTGATCGACGGCCTCACGGGGGCCCAGCGGTTCTTCCTCTCGTGGGCGCAGGCGTGGCAGATGAAGGGCCGCGACGAGGAGGTCATCCGCCTCCTCGCGATCGACCCGCACTCGCCCAACGAGTTCCGCTGCAACCAGATCGTCCGGAACATCGACGAGTTCTACACTGGCTTCGGTGTGACTGACGACGACGCCCTCTGGCTCGATCCGGGCGAGCGGGTGACGATCTGGTAGCGCACCGAACAGAACCGTCCAGTCCACCATTCTCGAGCGCGCCGCAGACCGCGGTGGGGGAGCGCCGAGCGCCAGAGGAAGATGTGCAAGCACCGTGGTGACGTCGTCGCAGGAATCCGAGCGGCGAGCGCGCCATGCCAGCATCCGGAGGGGACGACACCGCACCGAGGAGCCCAACGAGAACTTCGCGCGTGGCTTCAACGCCCTCGGCGAGCTCGCGCTCGCGGGCGTGCAGGTGTCGGCGCGGGCCACGGATCTCGCCACCGGCAAGGTGCTCTTCTCGGTCGACGACCACGTCGTGATGCCCACCGCGTCGATCGGCAAGGTGCTCCTGCTCGTCGAGGTCGCCTCGCGCCTCACCGGTACGAGCGCCGAGTCGTTCACGGTGCTCGACCGCGCCCCGCGGGATGCGGTGGGCGACTCCGGCATCTGGCAGCACCTGCAGTCGCCCTCGTTGCCGATCGCAGACCTGGCCGCGCTCATCGGGGCCACGAGCGACAACCTCGCCACCAACGTGCTCATCCGCTACGTCGGCCTCGAGGCGGTGCGCGCCCGCACCGAGGCGCTCGGCCTCACCCGCACGGCGCTGCTCGACCTCGTGCGCGACCATCGCGGGCCCGACGACGCGCCGCAGCTGTCGATCGGGTCGGCGAAGGAGCTGACCTGGCTGTTCGCGTCGCTCGCTCGCGGCGAGGTCGTGAGCCCCGAGGTGTCGCAGCGGGTGGCCGGCTGGCTGTCGCTGAACTCCGACCTGTCGATGGTCGCGTCGGCGTTCGGGCTCGACCCGCTCGCGCACCGGATGCCCGACCACAGCGTGCTGCTCATGAACAAGACCGGCACCGACGGCGGTGTGCGCAGCGAGGTCGGCGTGCTGCGCGGCCCGCGCGCGAGCGTCGCCTACGCGGTGTCGATGTACTTCGCCGACACGATGCTCACGTCGCGCCTCGCGGTCCTCGACGGCATGCACCAGGTGGGGCTCGACCTGCTGGAGTACGTGCACTGAGCGAATGCCGCGACCGCGGCCGAGGCATCCGTTCACCATGTCACCCGAACGGGGCATCTGCCACCCTTGCGGCGCCATGCCAGTGCGCGACAAACTGAGCGAAACTCGCGTAGGTACGTCGCACCCGAAGCGGCGGCGTCGGGGTGGGACGCAGGTGATCGAGATGCCCGATCCAGTCAGCACACGACGGAGGCTCCTGAGCCGCCGTACGTTCATCAAGGCCGCCGGTGCGGCCGGCGCGGGCTTCGTGCTCTACGCCGTGCTCCCCGGCGGAACGATGGTGGCCCTGGCCGACATCCCCGGCGGCACGCTGTCGCCCGGCGAGGTGCCGAAGTTCCAGACGCCGCTGCTGATACCGCCCGTGATGCCGCGGGCGGGCACGGCCAAGGCGCGCGGCGGGAAGCCGATCGACCTCTACGAGATCTCGGTACGGCAGTTCGTCCAGCAGATCCTGCCGGTCGGGCTCCCGGCGACGACGGTGTGGGGCTATGGGCCGGTCGCGGCGGAGCGCCCTGACGACCCGCTGATCCACAATGCCCCGTCGCTCACGATCGAGTCCAAGTGGAACCGGCCGGTCCGGGTGACGTGGATCAACGAGCTCGTCGACGGCGAGGGGCACTTCCTGCCGCACCTGCTGCCGGTCGACCCGACGCTGCACTGGGCGAACCCGCCGGGCGGCACAGCAGGGCGCGACAACAGGCCGACATTCGACACGACGCCGGGTGCCTACGACGGCCCTGTGCCGATCGTCACGCACCTGCACGGTGCGGTCGGCGTCGGCGACGAGAGCGACGGGTACGCCGAGGCGTGGTACCTGCCGGCCGCTGACGACATCCCGGCCGGCTTCGCGACGAAGGGCACGTGGTACGAGTTCTTCGCCGGCAAGGCCAACACCGAGCACGGGGCGGAATGGGGGCCCGGCTACGCAGTCTTCAACTACCCGAACGATCAGCGCGAGTCGACCCTCTGGTTCCACGACCACACGCTGGGGATGACCCGGCTCAACGTGTACGCAGGCCCGGCAGGGTTCTTCATCGTGCGCGGTGGCCCCGATGGCGAGAAGGCCGTGCTCGACAGCCGCTCCGACACTGTCGCGGTGCTGCCGGGGCCTGCACCGAAACAGCACGACAAGTTCCCCTCGAACAAGACGTACTACGAGATCCCGATCGCAGTGCAGGACCGCTCGTTCAACGACGACGGCTCGTTGTTCTACCCCGACACGCGGGTGTTCTTCGACGGCATCGTCGGCGACTACATCCCCGCAGGCGAGTTCTCGCCGATCTGGCAGCCCGAGTTCTTCGGCAACATGATCATGGCCAACGGCAACACGTGGCCGTTCCAGGTCGTCGAGCAACGCCGCTACCGGCTGCGGTTCCTGAACGGATGCCAGTCGAGGTTCCTGATCCTCGACTTCTCGGCGATCCCCGGTGCCGCGGTCTGGCAGATCGGCAACGAGGGCGGGTACCTCGACGCGCCGGTGAACCTGACCGCCGACCACGGCGGCCGGCTGCTCATGGGACTCTCGGAGCGCGCCGACCTGATCGTCGACTTCACGGGCGTCCCGGTCGGGTCGTACACCCTCGGCAACGTCGGCCCGGACGAGCCGTTCGGCGGCGGGGTTCCCGGCGTGGACTTCGAGCCCTCGGATGCCGCCTCGACGGGACAGGTCATGCAGTTCCAGGTCGTCCCCGCGGTCGCGCCGGATCCGACCACCCCGCCGCAATACCTCGTCCTCCCGACGCGGACGCCGCTGCCGGCGGAGACGTTCACCAGGCAGCTCGCCCTCATCGAGAAGGCCGCGATCGGGTTCGACGCGGACGGTCAGCCCCTCGAGGGCCCGACCGAGGCGATGCTCGGCGTCGTCGACGCCGGCGTGCCGATCGCGCTCGACTGGGACGAGGCGGTCACCGACAACCCGCAGGTCGGCGACACCGAGGTGTGGGAGTTCGTGAACACCACCGCCGACGCGCACCCGATGCACGTGCACGAGGTCGCGTTCGAGGTGGTCGGGCGCGAAGGTCTCGTCCTCGACGACGACGGCGAGGTCGCCGTGCCCGTGACGCCCGACGGGTCGGCCCGGCCCCCGGAGCCGTGGGAGACCGGGGTGAAGGACTCGGTGATCTCGTATCCTGGCGAGGTCACGCGCCTGCGGCTCAGCTTCGTCAATCCGGGGCAGTTCGTCTGGCACTGCCACATCGTCGAACACGAGGACAACGAGATGATGCGGCCCTACCGCATCGGTCCCGTGCAGCTTGGGCAGCCCGAGTAGCGGACCGTCGCGGGTCAGCGCAAGCGCGGGTCAGCGCGAGGTGAGGAGCGCCACCCCGTCGAGCACCGCAAGCAGCGTCTCACGGGCGCCGAGCACGCGGAAGTGACCGGCGACCGGCACGCGCATGTTCGTAGCGCCGTCGAGCGCGCTGCCGTCGGGTATGTGCGGGTCGAAGTTGCCGAAGATCGACACGACGCGCGAGTTGACGGATGCCGCGGTCCCGAGCATCACGATCGTCTCGTCGCCCGGCAGGAGCGCCCGGATGCTCGGGTCGGTGAACAGCCGCGCCCTGCGCGCCCCGGAGAAGGGCGTGCAGATCGCGACGACGCCGAGGACGCCGAGGGCATCTCCACGCCCGTCGAGCAGGAGGTGCTTGCCGATGAGCCCGCCCTTGCTGTGGGCGACGATCACGCGGCCCGCCTCGGGCACCCGCACCCGCCCGAGCGCCCGCGCGAGTCGCTCCGAGGTCTCGACGATCGGCCGACGGTTCGGGCCGAGTCCATGCACGACCGCGACGCGGTGACCCGCGTCGTTCACCGCGTCGCCGAGCGGACGCAGGAACGACCAGTGCTCGTACACACCGGGCAGTAGTACCACCTCGGGCTTGGCGGGGTCTCCCGTTCGCCATGCGGCGGGCGACCGATACGCGCCGAGGAAGGCCAGCTGACGCCAGGCCGCGTAGGCGTAATCGCGCGCCCACCAGCCGAGGGCGCTCAGTACGCCCATCTGCTCGGACGTCAGCGGCTCGCCGACCCGCTCGACCTCAAGCGGCGCGCCGGGTTGCTCGACCGCGCGCTCGCCGCTGCGTGACCCGCGGGTGCTCGCCATGCCCGCAGTCTATGCGCGGCTCAGTCGATGACGCCGGATGCCGCGAGCCGCCGCAGCACCTCCGCCCCCGCCGGCGGGCAGCGGTGGGCGTCGGCCGTGGTCACCCAGTGCAGCGCGCCGACCTCCGCGGACGCGGCGGGCGCGGCATCCGTCTCGGCACGGAACACCCGCATGCGCACCAGCCGGCCGTCGGGCTCGCCGTGGGCCTGCACGACGACCTCGAAGAGCTCCTCGAGCGCGTCGGGGTCGAGGTCCAGCGCCACCTCCTCCAGGGCCTCGCGCGCGGCGGCCTGGGCGGCGCTCTCACCGGGATCGATCTTGCCGCCGGGCATGTAGTGCACGTCGCGGTCGCGCGCGGTGACCATGAGCACGCGCCGGTCGCGCACGAGCGCGATGGCGGCGACGAGGAGGTCGGGCAGGTGCGGCATCCCCTCCACCCTAGGCCGGGGACCTCGCGGGCGCGTACGCTCATCGCAGTCCCGATCGCGAAGGAGCGACCCGATGACCGATGCGCACCGCGGCTACGCGCGAGCCGTGCAGTCCGAGGTGTACCGGGCGGGCGTGAGCGGCGCGAAGCCGGCCGTTCCCGTCGACTACGCGGCCCTCGAGCGTGCCGCGCGCAAGGCGACCTCGGCCGAGGCGTTCGCGTACTTCGCGGGCGAAGCTGGCGCCGAGGCGACGATGGCGGCGAACCGGGCGGCGTTCGATCGGTGGCAGGTGTGGCCGCGCGTGCTCCGCGACGTGGCGGAGCGCGATCTCTCGATCGAGCTGCTCGGACGGCGTCGGGCGACCCCGTTCGTGCTGTCGCCCATCGGCGTCGCGGAGCTCGCCCACGCCGACGCGGATGTCGCGGTCGGACGCGCGGCGGCGGCGCTCGACGTGCCGTACGTGCTCTCGAACCAAGGCGTCCCGGCCGATGGAGGAGGTGGCCCGCGCGATGGGCGCCGCCTCGCGGTGGTTCCAGCTGTACTGGAGCGCATCCGGCGAGCTCAACGCGTCGTTCCTGCGGCGCGCCGAGGCGGTGGGCTGCGAGGCGGTCGTGGTGACCCTCGACACGCACCTGCTCGGTTGGCGCACGCGCGACCTCGACGCCGCGTTCCTGCCGTTCACTCGCGGCCAGGGCATCGCCCAGTACACGAGCGACCCGGTGTTCGCGGAGCTCGTGCGCGAGCGGGTCGCGCGCGGTGGTGGGGGCGGAGCGAGGCCCAGGGTCACGCCGATGCTGCTCGCCTCGGCGCTCTCGATCGCGCGGAGCGCGGCCGGCACCCGCCTTGTCGACGGCGGCGTGCGGGACGCCCTGCGCTCACCGCTGCCGCGCGCCGCGGTCGAGACGTTCCTCGACGTGTTCTCCGACCCGAGCCTCACCTGGGACGATCTCGCGCGCCTGCGCGAGTGGACAGCCCTGCCTGTGCTCCTCAAGGGCATCGTGCACCCGGATGACGCGAGCCGAGCCCTCGACGCCGGTGTCGACGGCATCGTGGTCTCCAACCACGGCGGCCGCCAGGTCGACCGGTCGGTCGCGACGCTCGACGCCCTGCCCTCGATCGTCGAGCGCGTCGGCGGACGCGTGCCGGTCGTGCTCGACAGCGGCATCCGCGGCGGCGCCGACGCGTTCATCGCCCTCGCCCTCGGCGCGACCGCGGTCGGCATCGGCCGGCCCTACGCCTACGGCCTCGCCGTCGCGGGGGAGACGGGCGTGCGCGAGGTGGTGCGCAACCACATCGCGGAGCTCGACCTCACGATTGCGCTCGCAGGGCACCGATCGATCGCCGAGATCGGCCCGGACTCGCTCCGCGCCGCCTGAGCGCGCGGCGGCCGGCTGCGGCATCCGCTGCTCGAGGCCCTCGCCTACCTCGTGAGGGTCCGCACGAGCGCCACCGCCTCCTTCGGCGACACCTCGGGCAGGTACGCCTTGCCGATGGCGAGGCCGATCGTGGGCAGGGCGAGCGGATCGGGGTAGGCCATCGAGATGGTCTCGTATTCGGGGTTGAACTTGGCCTTGAACCGGAACAGCGACGAGAACCCGTATGCGGGCTCGAGGGTCTTCGCGAGGAAGTCGAGGAGCCGGGTCATCGCCGTCGGCTGCGGGGCCTCCTCCCCGGTGGCCAGCGGCTTCGTGGCCAGGGGCGCCCCCGAGAGGCTCAGCACCTCAGCGCCCTCCTCCTTCATGTGCAGCGCAGCCGAGGCGATGAGGAACTCCATGATGCCGTTCATGCTGCCGTCGGCCCGGCGCATGAAGTCGATCGTCCAGCCCACCACCTCGCCGTCGCGGTACACCGGCAGCCAGCTCGTGACGGCCTGCATGCGACCGTCGGGGCCGACCGCGAGCATGAGTCGCACGTCGCGATCCTTCAGCTCCGCCATGCCGCCGAGCGTGAAGCCCATCTCGGGCAGCTCCTTCTCGGCGACCCACTCCTCGGAGATCGCGTTGATCTCGGCGACGGTGGCGAGCGGGAGCTCGTCCCAGGTCGTCCAGACCGTGGTCATGCCCTCCTTGATGCCGCGGTTCAGCGCCTGCCGCACCTTCTGCCAGGGCTTGCCGGTGAGCTCGAGGCCGGTCGTGCGCACGAGCGTCTCCTCGCCCACCGACATGTACTGCCAGCCGAGCTCCTCGAACACCGGGAGGACCTCCGGGTGCACGCTGTAGAAGACCGGCACCCAGCTGTTCGCGTCGCAGAACGCGGCGAACTCGCGGATGACGCGGCCCGCGGCATCCGGCGGGCAGATCGGGTCGGACATCGTGATCGCGATGCCGTTGATCACCCGGTAGGCGACCACCGCGTCGCGGTCCTCGCTGAACCAGTAGACGTTGTCCGGCCAGGTCGCCATGAACCCCAGCGTGCCCCCGCCGTGACGGCGGATGAGGGCGCGGGCGCGCAGCCGATCGGCGAAACCCATCTCCGACCTCGTCTGGCGCATGAGCACGACCGCGGCGACGATGAAGATCGCCCAGAACAGCGGGCCGACGACCTGGTACATGACGCTCGTGAGGTCGTGGCCGGGCAGCACGATCGGGTCGACCACCGCGAGGAAGTGCGGTGGCACGAACCGCTTCAGGGTGTCGACGAGCAGGTCGGCCTGGGAGGCGGCGGGCCAGTACTCGCCGATCGTGGCCAGGCCGACCGCGTAGTAGACGGTCGCGAGCACGAGGAATGAGCCGACGACCGTGACGACGAAGCGCACGAAGGCCGGCCGTGGCGCCCTGATCTGGAAGTGCCGTCGCGTCACGACGAGCATCACGATGATGCCGATCGGCAGGGCGAGCACCGCCAGCCCCCAGACGATCAGCTCGCCGATGTCGAACACCGTCCACGTGCCGTTCTCCACGTCGGCCGTGGTGATCGTGACGTCGAGCGCAGTGCGCGCGAACACAATGATCGCGACGTTCACCGCGATGGCGAGCCAGCGTGCGAAACGGCGTCCGATGCGCAGGCCCCACGCGGCGAGGAGGAGGAGCAGCACCGGCACGAACGACAGGAGGAACATCCCGAAGCCCTGTGAGCTCAGGATCGCGAGCTGCTTCAGGCAGTCCTCGCCGAGGGCGGCCGCCGTCGCCTTGCACTGCGAGATCAGGACGTCGAGGTCGACCGGATCGTCATCGAACATGTACGAGCCGAAGCTGAACGGGGTGAGTTCGGTGCGGTTGACGAGGGCGACGATCGGCCCGATGGCCGTGACGGCGACGACGGCCGCGACGAGCGTGCGCGTCTCGGCGTGCGAGCTGCGCCGCGCCCGCAGCGTCGAGGCATCGCCCGTGAGGATCGCGCCGAGGAAGTACCCGGTGATCGCAGCGATCAGGCGGTAGACGTTCGACGAGTCGCCGTCGTACAGCACGAACACCAGGATCGCCGCGAAGGTCACCACCCGGATGCGGCGGCGCCACAGCACCCCCATGAACGCGGTCGACGTGATGAGCGCGCCGACGATGCCGGTGAGCGGGTCGAGCGTGAGGTCGGCGGCAGTGCCCGCAGCCCACCACTCGCCGGCGAGCGATCCCACCCATTGCAGCAGGGTGCCGAGCGCGACGCCGAGCACGCCGGTGACGACGAACGCGAGGATGGCGCGCCAGGTGCCCATGCGCCGCTCGGCCACGCCGAGCAGGAGGACCGCGCCGACGATGCCGAACGCCAGCTGGAACGGGTCGAACGGGATGAACAGCGCCGTGACGACGGTCCACGGGGCGACGAACGTCGTGGTGACGCCCGTCGCCCACAGGTGCGTCGTGGCATCCGATGCGGTGCCGACGGCGGTGCCCGTGACGATCGCCGTGACGACGAGCACGACGGCGAGCGCGATGCTGAACGGCACCCGACGCACGAACGCGGCGAACGCCTCGCCGGTGGACCTGAGCCGGCCCTTCGGCTCGACGTCGGTGACGTCCGGTTCGATGTCGGTCATGGCGCCGCCAATTTCAGTCGTGGATACAGCACCTCGAAGCCCTTGTCGAGCCCGCCGAGGAGGCCGCTGACGCCGTGGTCGGCGTCGGGCACGAGGAAGAACGTCGTCGCCATGCCGGCGGCCTGCGCGGCATCCGCCAGGCGCTGCGCCCCGGGACCGAACGTGGCGTCGTTCGCGCCGACCGTGAAGATGGCGGTGGTGTCGGGGTACGGCGCCTTCGACGCCATGATGTTCGCGGGCTTCACCGCGTCATACGCCGCCTGGTCTCCGCGGAAGACCGAGCCGAGCACCTCGTCGTTGCGCGGGGCGCCGGCGTATTCGACGGGCGAGACGGCGAGGATGTTGCCGAACACCTCGGGATACTTCGATCCGAAGTACGCCGCGCACTGGCCGCCGTTGGAGTAGCCGGCGACCGTCGTGTACTGGCGGCCCTGAAGCACGTCGAGGTGCTGCTTCGCCCACGGCACCACGTCCTCCATGACGTACGTCTCCACCTTGCCCAGGTCGGTGTCGAGGCAGAGCGGGTCCGTCGTGGGGTCGCCCAGCTGGTCGACGACGAGGGCGATCGGCGCCAGGCCCTGGTGCTTCGCGGCGTAGTCGTCGAGCACCTGGCCGATGAAGCTCGCGTCGGGGTCGCCCGGCTGGCCCATCATCATGATCACGAGCGGGAGCCGCGGTGCATCCTGCACGAGTGCCGCCGGTGGCAGGTAGAGCTGAGCCGGACGAGCCGGGAATCCGGAGTTGGTGTTCGGCACGCCCCCGCTCGGGGTGCCGATGGTGCCGGCCGCGGGCATGTCGGCCGGCGGCTTCCAGGTCTGGTAGAGCGGCTCGGTGGGATCCGGACTCGGGGTCGCGTCGGGGTCGTCGAGGTCGATGACGCCCACGGTCGAGATGCCGAAGAGCGAACCGAGCGTCGGGTTGAGCCCGTACGACGCGTTGATGCCGAGGAGTGCGGCGACGGCGAAGATCGGGAACGCGAGCCCGGCGATGAGCTTGCGCCACCAGCGCGAGTACCAGAGGTTCCAGAGCGCGAGGGCGAATCCGGCGAACGCGGCAGGCACCCACCACCAGGTGGCCTCGTTCACCGGTCCGCCGAAGGCATCGAGCACGTTGACCGCGACCCATAGGACGCCGGCGCCGACGATCGCCCCCACGATGAGCACCACGATGACGGTGAGCACCCACGACCACCCAGGCCCGCGACCGAGGAGGTAGATGAAGACGGCCGCAGCCAGCGCGTACACCGTGATCAGGAACGGCCCCTCGACCACGTTGATGCGAAGCACGAGTTCCCACACCGTCGCCCCCTCGACCACGTTGATGCGAAGCACGAGATCCCACACCGTCGCCCCCTCGGCCAGGTCGGATGCGCACAGCGTACCGGCAGGACCGCCCGCCATGCGGGAGCCCCGCTGCGGTGGGCGGCACGGCCGTGCGCGACACCGACCGTAGGATGGGGGCGTACTTCTTCGTTCCCGGGCGCTCGCCCGATTCACGACCATTGGAGCCACCGTGGCCGCACCCAGCCGTCTCGATTCCGTCATCGCCCTCGCACAGCATCGGGGGTTCGTCTTCCAGGCCGGCGAGATCTACGGTGGTTCGCGTTCGGCGTGGGACTACGGGCCCCTGGGGGTTGAGCTCAAGGAGAACATCAAGCGCCAGTGGTGGCGCTACATGGTGACGCGTCGCGACGACGTCGTCGGCCTGGACTCGAGCGTCATCCTGCCGAAGCAGGTGTGGGTGGCATCCGGCCACGTCGGCGTCTTCACCGACCCGCTCGTCGAGTGCCTGCACTGCCACAAGCGGTTCCGCGAAGACCACCTGCTCGAGGCGTTCGAGGAGAAGAAGGGCCGCGCCCCCGAGAACGGCATGGCCGACATCGTGTGCCCCAACTGCGGCACGCGCGGCCAGTGGACGCCGCCGCGCGACTTCAACATGATGCTGCGGACCTTCCTCGGCCCCGTCGAGGACGACGCCGGCCTGCACTACCTTCGACCCGAGACGGCGCAGGGCATCTTCACGAACTTCGGGAACGTGCTGCAGGCCGCACGCATGAAGCCGCCGTTCGGCATCGGCCAGATCGGCAAGTCGTTCCGCAACGAGATCACCCCCGGCAACTTCATCTTCCGCACCCGCGAGTTCGAGCAGATGGAACTCGAGTTCTTCGTCGAGCCCGGCACCGACGACGAATGGTTCCAGTACTGGGTCGACTACCGGTGGAACTGGTACATCGACCTCGGCGTGAACCCCGAGAACCTCCGCCTGTTCGAGCACCCCAAGGACAAGCTCTCGCACTACTCGAAGCGCACGATCGACATCGAGTACCGCTTCGGGTTCATCGGCGGCGAGTGGGGCGAGCTCGAGGGCATCGCGAACCGCACGGACTTCGACCTCACCACGCACTCCGAGCACTCCGGCAAGGACCTCTCGTACTTCGACCAGTCGAAGAACGATCGGTGGGTCCCCTACGTCATCGAGCCCGCGGCCGGCCTCACCCGCGCGCTCATGGCCTTCCTCGTCGACGCGTACGACGTCGAGGAGGTACCGAACGCGAAGGGCGGCGTCGACTTGCGCACGGTGCTCCGGCTCGATCCGCGTCTCGCGCCGATCAAGGCCGCCGTGCTTCCGCTCAGCCGGAACGAACGCCTCTCGCCCCTCGCCCGCGAGGTCGCGGCATCCCTTCGCGCGCACTGGAACGTCGACTTCGACGACGCCGGCGCCATCGGCCGCCGCTACCGTCGCCAGGACGAGATCGGCACCCCGTACTGCGTCACCGTCGACTTCGACTCGCTCGACGACGACGCCGTGACCGTGCGCGACCGCGACTCGATGGCGCAGGAGCGCGTTCCGATCGCGGAGCTCGAGGGGTACCTGGCCGGCCGTCTCATCGGCGCGTAGCGGTCAGCGATCCGGGATCCGGGCGCTCACTCGCGCACTGCGAAGCCAGGGCCGATCATCAGGCAGACCCCTACCCCGCGAGCAGGACCGGTTCTCGATCGCGCGGCGGTCCCGATTGCCGCTGGATCGGCAGTCGCTCAGGATCGATCGGGTTGAGGATGTCGGCGGGAGTCTTCGATCGCATCAGCCTCGGCGTGCGCTCGGGGTCGACCGTCGGTGGCGGGATGAGCCAGTAGGTGGTGCCTTCTCGTCGTACCTCCCAGCCCTCGTTGTGGTACCGGAGATGATCTCGTCGACAGAGCAGGATGCCGTCGGCGATGTTGGTCTGACCCTCGTCACGTTGCCAGTGGTCGATGTGGTGCGCCTCGGTCCACGACGGCGGTCTCGTGCAGTCGGGGTCCATGCAGCCCCCGTCGCGCACCGCCAGGACAGCCTTCTGGCGATCGGTGAACAGCCGCTTCTCACGACCCAGGTCGAGGCAGTCGCCGTGAGCGCCGAAGACCATCGGGAGGAAGCCGCCGCACAACTCGGCGTGCACGTCGGCGAGCGGGATGCGGTCGGGATGGCCCTCGATCAGACCCGAGCCTCGGCCGGTCTCCAGCGAGTGTGCATTCACGACGACTCGCACGGTCGGCTTGCGTTCCTTGAGGAGCCTGCTCGGGTCGACGCTCGCCCCGGCGCGCATCAGTTGGACGAGGCCCTCTGCGGAATCCCGTTCACGCATGGCGCGGGCGTCGGCGTAGTTCGCGTCTCCGAGCTGCGGGTGGCCGAAGCTGCGGCGTGTCTTCACGTCGCCGCGGCGGGGGTGGGTGAGCTGGTCGAAGACAGCCTTCACGAGCATGCCGCCCTTGGGTTCGAGCTCGAACTCGCCGCGGACCATTCCGTCGGGCTTCACCCAGAGGCGCCAGAACTGGTCGCGCCGTTGGCGGTCGGCGCGTGCGACGACTCCAGCGGTGTCGATGCGATCACGTGCTTGACGAGCCACACGCCGCGCGGCGTCGGCATGCAACGGTCGACACTCCTCGATCACGGTCCAGAGCTCTCGCGCGAGGACCTCCTCATCGGCAGCTCCGCCGGGCTCCCCGATCCCGGCGCGGATGGCATCGGCCACCGCGACCGTCACCACTCCGGAGGTGACTGCGGTGCCGAGTTCTGCGAACCACGGTCGCGCAGGCTCGGGCACGGGGTCGGCGACTGCCGGATCGGCCCGCAGCGCCTCAGAAAGGTGCGACGCGGCATCCGTCTCGGCGATCATGTGCCCGACCTCGATCAACGCCGCGGTCTCGCGCTTCGACGACCGCGTGATCGACTGAAGCAGCTGGCCAGTGCTCGCATGGCCGGCGCGCTGCGCGAGCCCGCGGACACCGAAGCCGACGCGCGACCGGCGCGCCACCTCGGCAGCCGCGATGGCCTGGCAGCGCTCGACCTCGTGGCGGAGAACGGTCAACGACTGGATCACCTCGAGGAGCCCCCTGTCTTCGAGCGAGTCGTACGTCGCGCTCGACACCGCACGCCCGATGAGCCGCCTGGCGAGGTCGGCGTAATCGGGCGTTGATTCGGGCATGTCTCATCGTCCCGCCACGAGCCATGATTTCGAACGCCGTTCCACGGATTGTGGAAAGGATGTGGAGAGGGCGAGCGGGGGAGGAGAAGTCGCTGGCTGCTCGAAAGCACTGCGATCTCCGCACCCCAGAAGCGGGGTGAGTCTCGGTCCCGTGACCATTCCCACCTCGGCCCCCGCGGATTCTCCTCCACAGCGGATCCAAGGGAACGTCGCCAGCGAAGTCGTGCTGAAGGCGACAAGCGTCTTGGTGAAACGGCGAATGGGGTGAGCCCTTCACGCGGTTCCTGAGCGACTCGGCGACGAACGTCGACGTCCGCATCGGCAGGCGACGCCTAGGCGCGGGCCGCCGCCCACTCGCGGCGCAGCACGCCATAGATCGCGGTGTCCTGCCACTCGCCGTCGTTGTACTCCTCCTCGAGGATCGTCGCCTCGCGACGCATCCCGAGGCGTTCGCAGAGTGCAGCGGATGCCGCGTTCCGCGCGTCGAGGAAGGCCTGCACCCGGTGCGGGGCGAGTGTCTCGAACACGAAGTCGAGCACTGCGCCCGCCGCCTCGCGGGCGTACCCCCGGCCCTGGAAGTCGGGATGCAGCACCCAGCCGAGCTCGAGCTGCGCGTGCTTCACGCTCGAGACCCGCACCATGAAGTCGCCGATGACCCGATCGCGGCGGGGGTCATCGCTCGACGGCGTGCCGGGGAGGATCGCGGCGAAGAAGACGAAGTCGCCGTCGGTGGCGAGGATGCGGCCGGCGGCCCGCGTGGCCGTGTGCTCGTAGCCCTGGGTGCGGTCGCGCTCGGGCCAGGGCAGGTAGCGGATCACCTCGGGCAGGCGCTGGTACTCGAAGACGTCGGCGGCGTCGGATGCCTCGAGGGGGCGCAGCACGAGGCGCTCGGTGCGCAGCGGCGCATCGGTGAGGACCGACGCGTCATACGGAAAAGGGAGCGCCGGCGGTCCGTCGGCCGCGGCAGCGGCGGCACGATCGGGCTCGGTCGAGGAACCGGCGGCGCGATCGGGCCCGCTCGAGGCAGCGGCCATCGCAGCGGGGGAGGGCGCGTCGGTCACGAGGCGTCGGCCTGCGACGCCCGCGGGGCGCGCCCGGCCGCATCCGCAGCCTCCGCGGGCCCGGTCACCTCCGCGGCATCCGCCGTCCGCGCATCCCGCACGGCCTGAGCGGCCGCGTCGGGCTTCACGCCGAACAGCGCCTCGAGCCCGTCGATCCAAGCGGCCTGCTCACCGGCGCGGGCGAGCTCACGCGAGCGCACCATCGGCGTGTGCAGGAGCACGCCCGCCATGTGGCGCAGCGCGGCCTCGGTGCGTCCATCGTCGTCGCCTCGGGCCTGCGCCCGCGAGATCTCGGCGTCGAGGATGTCGAAGACGTGCCGGCGCAGTGCGACGACCGCCGGGGCGAGGTCGCGCTCCTCGACGGTGTCGCCGAACGCGCGGGCGTCGCGGGTGACGATCGCGCGTGCGGCATCCGTGGAGCCGAGCTCCTCGAGCGGCGCGTGGATCTTGATCGTCTCGAGGTCGAGCAGTTCGACGCCGGGCAGCCCGACGACATCGGGTGCCACGTTGCGGGGCAGTCCGAGGTCGATGACGAGCTGGCGGGCCTGGGCCGGCTCGGGCGCCGTGGCCCCGGGCAGCATGGCGACGGATGCCGCGAGCTCCTCGCGCCCGACGGCGATGAGCGCCCGGTCGACCACGTGGTGCTCGGCGGTGGTGCACGTGACGATGAGGTCCACGCTCGCTGCGACGGCGGCGTACTCGCCGCGCGCGACGGCCCCGATACCGTGGCTGTGGGCGAACCCGGTGCCGCGGCCCGACGGCGAGTAGACGCGCACGTCGGTGACGCCGCGGTCGCGGAGGGCGGCGAGCGAGGCTCCGGCGAAACGGCCGGTGCCCACGAGCAGCACCCGCGTCTGAGCCCAGTCGGTGACGCGGCTCTCGGCGAGGTCGAGCGCGAGGCGCACGAGCGAGCGGCCCTCGCCGCCGATGCCGGTCTCGTTCTTCACGCGGCGGGAGGTCTGCGAGGCGCGCTGGAACAGGCGCTCGAGTTCGGGAGTCGTGGTGCCCTCGGTGCGCGCCTTCTCGAGCGAGCGGCGCACCTGGCCGGCGATCTCGCCCTCGCCGACGACGACGGACTCGAGGCCGGATGCCACGGCGAACAGGTGTCCTGCCACGGCGTTTCCGTGCACGAAGCCGAACGTGGTGCGCAGCTCCTCGGGTTCGAGGCCCGCGACCGTGCCGACCGCGCGGATCGCCTCGTGCACCGCGGGAACCGGCGACGCGCCCTCGGGAGCGTCGAGGTCGAGGTACGCCTCGAACCGATTGCACGTGGCGACGACGACCGCGCCCCGCAGGGCGTCGTGACCGTCGAGGATGCGCGGTGCAGCCTGTTCCGCGTTCGCCGAAAGACGCTCGAGCATGTCGAACCCGGCGTTCTTGTGACTCGCGGTGAGGCAGATGAGCACGAGGAGATTCTACCTGCCGTCGATCACGGCTTCGGTCGGGGTGACGGAACGAGACATCCGGATGCCGCTCCGTGCGTGCCGACTGCCGCCTCAGCCGACTTCGGCCAGGAACCGGTCCATTTCGTCGACGAACCGAGGCCATGCCGGTTCGGTGGCGAGCATCAGGTGGTTGTGGCCCTCCAGCGAGACGAATCGGCTGCCGGGGATCATCGACGCGAGCAAGCGCCCCTCGGCGAGGGGCGGCGCGAGGTCGCCTCGGACGTGGACGACGAGGGTCGGGCAGGCCACCCGTTGCGCCGCATCCGCGACGTCGATGACGCCGAAGCCGCGAATGAAGCGGGCAGCGTTGGTCGGCGAGGTGGTGAGCCGTTGCAAGTCGTTGAACTCGTCCCACTGCTCACGGGTGCCTTCGGGCATGAAGCGGGCGGTGAACACCTGACGGAACGTCGGCTCGTCGCTTCCCCAGCCCAGCTCCGCGAGTTCGGGCATGAGCCGAGCGATGCGGAGCTCCTCGTCGTTGCGCGCCCTGATGACGTGTCCGTGGACGTAGCCGCCGTACAGGACCAGGGCGCTGACCCGCTCGGGGTGCCGGGCGGCGTACTCGACGGCCACCGCGGCGCCCTGTGACACGCCCAGCAGTGCGAAGCGTTCGTAGCCGGCAGCGTCGACGACGGTGGCCAGATCGTCGATCCACGCCTCGATCGTGAACGAGGTCGTGTCCCAGTCCGACAAACCGCAGCCGCGTTCGTCGTAGCGCAGCACGCGGTAGCGGCTGGTCAGGGCGAGCAGCCAGTGTCGCCACAGCATGCTCTCCCAGTCGTACTCGAGATGCGACAGCCAGTTCGCCGCCTTGACGAGGGGCGGACCCGAACCTTCGACGGCGTAGGCGAGCCGGACGGAGTCCGAGGCATGGCAGAACCGCACATCTTGGGTGGGCAGCACCGCCGGCGTCGCGCCGTCTCTGACCCGATGCGGCGGGAGGGCGAGCGCTGCTTGACGCACCGCGACCGCGTCGTCACCGGGCTCGACGCCGAGCTCCTCGGCGAGTACGGCCGCCAGCTGCTCGTACTGGGAGAGCGCGGCCGCTCGATCACCTCGCTCGACATGGGCGCGCATCAGCGCAACGTGCGCCTGCTCGTCGGTCGGATCTGCGGCGACGAGCTGCAACCATCGGCCGCCGACGCGCATCAGCTGCCGATGGAGGTGCGCGACACTGTTGCGGCGGGCATCCGTCCACGACTCGTAGCGGTCCTCGGGCAGGAGCTCTCCGGTGAAGATCCCAAGGGCGTCGTCGATGCCGACACCGGTGTGCAGAGCAGCCCTGGCTGCCGATTCGAAACGGACGACGTCCACCTCCACCTCGCGCGACGGGAGGAGACAGAGCGTGTCACCCATCCAGGCGACTGCGTCTGCGCCGAGCGCGCGACGAGCGAAGTGGACCGCCTTGTGGAGGCGTGGCGCCGCGTCGATGAGCGGCAGATCCGGCCACAGCATTTCGATCACCTGCTCGCGGTGCAGCCGCCGATCGGGCGCGAGGGCCAGGGCCTTGACCAGGTTCGCCGCCGAACGCCGCCCCCATTGCGAACGATCCACCACACGTCCGTCCAGCACGACCGAGAATGTCCCGAGCATGATGACCTGATCGACCGACCGCAGCGCGGGCGCCCCGTCGGCTGCGACCGCCGCAGCGCGGTCGATGTCATCGGTCACGACGTGCCAGTCATGTCAGTCGGCGGCGCCGTCTGTTCCGCGTTCACCGAGCGTCGCTCCAGCAGGTCGAACGCGGCGTTCCTGTGACTCGCGGTGAGGCGGATGAGCACACGCAGATTCTACCGGCGTCGAATGGGGTTCGATCGGGGTGACGCTGAACGGCGTGCGGCGTGCGCGTGCGGCGTGGGGCCCGCGACGGCCGGCTCAGCGACCGCGACGAGCCGCTGCGGCCATACTCGGGGTGATGATCGGGATCGGTGCGGTGAGCGGCGGAAGCTCGAGGCCCTCGGCGGCGAGGGCGGCACGGTGCTTCGCCTTCCAGCTGCGCACCACGGCGAAGAACGGCGCGTCGGCCATGGCGAACCGCACGGGACGTCCGGACGACAGGATGATCGGCAGCTCGATGCTCGATCCACCGTGCCGCACGCGCAGCTCGACGATCTGCACCACCGATCCCCCGACGACCATCGAGTCGGCGCGGATCCCGCGCACCTCGGGCCATGGGAAGTGGGCAGCGCGACGGGGCCTGTGGCCGCCGTTCCAGAACGCCACGCCCAGTTCGTCGACGACGATCGAGTAGCGCGCACCGAGCCGCACGCGGTCCGCGTCGTCGTGCATGAGCTCGTTGAGGCGCTTCACGAGCAGCCGGCTCCGGATGCCGCAGCTGAGCTCTCCCCGGGCCGTCGCCGAGAGCGCGATCCGACGCGCACGGGTACGTGCCGCACGGCCGAGCTGCACGATGCTCCACACGATGAAGACGAAGAGGCCGACGGCCGCGAATCCGATTGCGATGCTGGAGGTGGGCATGGCCGGCATCCGCGGCATGAACCGTTCGATCATGGGCGCACCGGCGATGAGTCCGGCGACCACGGCCGCGGCGGCGAGGGCGACGAGCACGGTGAGGCTGGCGCGGTGCGGCGTTGCGGCGTTCATCGGGCGACTCCCGCTCGCGGCATTCGGGCTCGACGAACCGGCATGGACAGGGCGTTCGACACGATCGGGGACACGTCGTCTTCTTCTCCGTGGGGGCGGAGGCGCGCCGTCGTCGGCACGTCGTCGTGCCGGGGAACACGACGCAACCGACTGTAGCGTGCGAGCGCTCTCAAGCGACAGAGGAGACGGCGCAATCGGCGCGTCGTTGCGGCATTCGGCGACGATCTCGATGCTCGGAGCGGGCCGGAACATCCGTTTTCGTCACTCGACGACCCCGTCCTGCGACTCCGTCGGGAGCCGGCCGGCGAGTGGCCCGCCGCGCGACCGTAGGCGCTCGAGTACCACGCGTCCGACCAGCACGTGTCCACCCAGATCACCTCCGGGCCCGGCGCGGGCACCCAAGTCGAGTACCTGCGGGATGTCACCGGCCGGGTCGTGCAACGCACCGTGACCACGGGCGGGGCAGAACCCGGAGACCACCCGGGTGCGGTACGGGTTCACCGGTGGTGGGGACTCTCCGGATCTTATCCTGGACGGGCAGAACACCCTCCTCGAGCAGGTGATCGGCCTGGCCGGCGGGGTCACCGTGACGAAGACGAGCACCACGCAGTCGTGGTCGTACCCGAACATCCACGGCGATATCACGGTCACGGCGGATGCCGCAGGCACCCGGAGTCCGGGCGTGTTCCGGTACGACCCCGTTCGGGCAACCGATCGACCCGACCACCGGGCAGACCAGCACCGGGACCGCGGACGACGCAGGCCCGGACGCGCTCCCCGGCAATGAGGACTGGGGTGGCTCGGCACGCACCGGAAGCTCACCGAGCATGCCGGGTCGATCCCGCTGCTGTTCGGCGAGCATCGTGAGACGCAATCTGCAGGGTTACTACTTGGCGACGTTGCATGAATCGATGATGTTGACCGCCTGTCAGAATGACCACGGGGTGTGTCGCGAGTGGCACCAAGGGAAAGCTGTCTGCCGATGAGCGTTGTTGTACCCGATTCGCTGTCCGTGAGCGGTGAGCTGCAGGTGTTCCGTTGGGTGCAGCGGAGTCAAGAGAACCTTGAGTTCTTGTGGACTCCGGGGCAGGACGTGAATCCGGCGTTCGATGGCTTCGTGCGTGTCGAGCATTTCGAGGATCAGCCCAAGCTCGGTCCGGCCGTGCTGTACGACCGTCCGAGTGAGTCGTCGTACACGACATCGGTCGAGAAGTTCAAGCGCAACAGGGCTTCCGGCGTCGTCCGGCTCGGCTCGCCCAAGAGTGAGGCGTTTCACGATCAGTCGTGGTTCCGACGGCCACCGCTGGACCCGGCCCGCCTGCAGGAGATCCTCGACAGGTTGCGAGCCGAACCGCCGCCTGGCACGTTCTTCGATGAGTACTGGACGCGGGCCCAACTCGAGGAGCGGCAGTGGTACTCGGTGCACGGCTTGGCGAGAGTCGACAGCAGCCTCCACGAGGTGATTGTGCTCTGCAGCTGTCGGGACGACCCACCCACCGTGTCGGCTCGTGCGGCGCTCGCACAAGTCGAGGCCGAGCTCGGATACGACTTCGCGGCCGTGGAGGTGTATCGGACGCACGACGTTGGTCCGGCTGTCAGTGGAATCGGAGCGCTCCGCATCGAGCGCAGAATCGGCGAGTGAACGAAATCGAGCGAACACGCTCAGGGAGGGCCATCCATGCTCGACTCCCTGGCATAGCCAACAATCCGAAGGTAGGTCAAGTGCTACGTCTGCAAGGTAGCCGCTTGGAGGTCACATCGGTTACCCGACGCGTCGCTCGACGCACAGCGGACGTGACCGCCACAGTGCGAGACGATCGCGAATCTACGACGAAGGCTTCGCAGATCCACGACGAATGAGTCGCGTTTCTACGAAGAAAGCGTGCTGAACACTGCAGTCGAGTCCCGGCAGTTCGCAGAGAGACTCTGGTCGGTGTCGGTGTCGGTGTCGGTGTCGGTGCCGGTGCCGGTGCCGGTGCCGGTGCCGGTTGCGGCGCTCTGGGAACTCTGAGCCCCGCTTGAGCGGGCAGCGGAATCGGCTCCGCCCAGCCCGATAGGCGACAATGTCACGCGTGATCCTCTCCCCGCAGCATCCCCTGTCCGCCGGCCTCACGGGCGACTCGCGCCTGGTGCGGGCCTACCGTGGGGAGCGCAGTGACACGACGCCCGTGTGGTTCATGCGGCAGGCGGGGCGATCGCTGCCCGAGTATCGCGACCTGCGCGTCGGCACGCGCATGCTCGACGCCTGCCTCGACCCGGGGATGGCGTCGGAGATCACGCTGCAGCCGGTGCGCCGCCACAAGGTCGACGCGGGCATCTTCTTCAGCGACATCGTCGTGCCGCTGAAGCTCGTGGGCGTCGACGTCGAGATCCAGCCCGGCCGCGGGCCCGTCTTCAGCAAGGGCTATGCGGATGCCGCGGGCGTGGCCGAGCTCACGTCGATCGACCCCGCGCGTCTCGACGCGGCATCCGGACCCATCACGGAGGCCGTGCAGCGCACTGTCGCCGAGCTGAACGTGACGGCGCCGAGCGGGATTTCGACAGGCTCAACCAGCAGCGCGACAGGCTCAACCAGCGGAAGCGCTGCCTCAACCCGCAGCACGCCATTGATCGGGTTCGCGGGCGCCCCGTTCACGCTCGCCGCGTACCTCGCCGAGGGCGGCCCCTCGAAGGACCACCTCGCGGCGCGCACGCTCATGCACGCCGACCCCGGCGCCTGGAGCGCGCTCATGGAGTGGACCGCCGAGCTCACCGGGCGCTTCCTGCGCACGCAGGTGCTGGCCGGGGCATCCGCCGCGCAGCTCTTCGATTCCTGGGCGGGCGCGCTCTCGCTCGCCGACTACGAGACGCACGTGGCGCCGGCGTCGGCGAAGGCGCTCGCGCACGTGCACGACCTCTCCTATGAGGTCGCGGATGCCTCGGGCACGACCGAGACCCGTCCGGTCCCCGTCGTGCACTTCGGCGTCGGCACGGGCGAGCTGCTCGGCGCGATGCACGGCATCGGCGTCGACACCGTCGGCGTCGACTACCGCGTTCCGCTCGACGTCGCGGCGCACCGGGTCGGCGCCGACGTGCCGCTGCAGGGCAACCTCGACCCGGCGCTGCTCGCCGCCCCGTGGCCGGTGCTCGAGGCCGCAGTGCGCGACGTGCTCGCCCGCGGGAAGGCCGCGCCGGCACACGTGTTCAACCTCGGGCACGGCGTGCCGCCCGAGACCGACCCGACCGTGCTCACCCGCGTAGTCGAGCTCGTGCACGAGGCGGGGGCATGAGCGAGTCATCCGCCGGTGGACGCGAGCCCGGCGAAGCCGGACGCGCATCGAGACCCGACCTCGAGCGGTCGACGGGGCTCCGGCTCGAGCACCGCACCACCGACGTCGTCGTGGTCGGCGGCGGCGTCGCCGGGCTCGTCGCCGCACTCGAGTGCGCGAAGGTCGGCCTGCGGGTGACGCTGCTCGAGCGGCGCGACGCGATCGGCGGATGCGTCGGGCGCATCGAGCTCGACGGCCTCACGCTCGACAGCGGCGCCGAGTCGTTCGCGACCCGGGGCGGTGCGGTCGCTGGGCTCCTCGAGCGGCTCGGGCTCGCCGACGACATCGAGCAGCCGAACCCCGCCGGGGCGTGGCTCGTGATGCCGGGCCCGGGGGGCGTGCCCGACGCCGCGCCGCTGCCCCGCACCGGGGTGCTCGGGATCCCCGCGAACCCGCTCGGCGACGACGTGCGCCGCATCATCGGCTGGCGCGGCGCGATGCGCGCGTATTCCGACCGGCTCATGCCGATCCTCCGCATCGGGCGCGCCCACAGCCTCGGCCGGCTCGTGCGCTCGCGCATGGGCGACGCGGTGCTCGATCGTCTTGTCACCCCGATCTCCGCGGGCGTCTACTCCACGAACCCCGACGACCTCGACCTCGACGTCGTCGCCCCCGGCCTCAACGAGGCGATGACGCGCATGGGCTCGCTGTCGGGCGGCGTCGGCCAGCTCCTCGAGGAGCGGAAGGCCGGCAGCGCCGTGCTCGGCCTCCGCGGCGGCATGCACCGGCTCGTCGACGCGCTCGCCGCGCAGCTCGACCGCTTCGGCGTCGAGGTGGTCACGGGGGCCGAGGTCACAGGGCTCGCGCGACGTTCCGTCGACGAGGGCGCGGATGCCACGGCAGCCCCTGGATGGCGTGTCGACGCCGTGCTCCACGCGGATGCCGATGCCGACGGCGGCGCCGACGACACGAAAGACGTCGTCACTCCCGGATCCGCCGATGCGACCGCCCCGGCCGAGGAGCCGACCGTCCTGCTCCTCGATGCCCGATACGTGGTGCTCGCGGCGCCCGCAGACGCCTCGCGTCGGCTGCTCGAGGAGGCGTCGCTCGGCTGGTCGGATGCCTCGAACTGGCCGTCGCCGGCATCCGTCGAGCTCGTCACGCTCGTGCTCGAGGCGCCGGCACTCGACGCCGCACCCCGCGGCACCGGCGTGCTCGTGGCCGCCGGCACCCCGGGCGTGACCGCGAAGGCGCTCACCCACTCGAGCGCCAAGTGGGCATGGCTCGCGGAGCTCGCAGGCGGACGCCAGGTCGTGCGCCTCTCCTACGGGCGCGCGGGCGAGCCGAATCCGCTCGACGGCCGCTCCGACGACGAGGTCGCCGCCCTCGCGCTCGCCGACGCGAGCACCCTGCTGGGCACGCCGCTCGACGCCTCGATGCTCCTCGCAGCCGGCCGTAGCGCCTGGCGCGACGCGCTCTCGCAGGCCACCATCGGGCAGCGCGATCGGGTGCGTGAGCTCGAGGACGTGCTCGCGGCCGAGCCGGGCATCGAGGCGACGGGCTCGTGGGTCGCGGGCACGGGCCTGGCCTCGGTGATCCCGCACGCGCTCGAGGCCGCACGCCGCATCCGGCACCTCGCGGTCAGGCCCGACGACGTCGCATAGCCGGAACGGAATACTTTTCACGCAACCCTCTTGCGCGACCCCACGCGGGGTCTACGCTGGAAAGGTCGCCGTGGTCGTCCACACGGAGAGATGGGGTGCACATGAAGGGCAAGATCCTCTTCGTCGTCGGTCTCGGCGTCGGATACGTGCTCGGCACGCGTGCCGGCCGTGAGCGCTACGAACAGATGAAACGCGCGGCCGAGAGCGTGTGGAACACGCCGGCGGTGCAGCAGGGCGTCGGCACCGTCAAGGACTTCGCGATGACCCGCGTCGGCGACGTCAGCGACACCGTGCTCGACGGCCTGAAGTCGTTCATCGGCAACGCCACCAAGGGCTCCGGCGCAACCAAGCAGGACATCGACCGCGCCGCACGCTCGGCGAAGCGGAAGATCTCGAAGGCCGCCAGCGCGGCGAAGTCGGCCGTCGACGACGTCGCCTCGAAACTCGAGGACGCCATCGACGACACTTCAGAGTCCGACGCGTCCGAGTCCGCCACGTCCGAATCGAAGCCGGCCCCGAAGCGCAGCACCACCAGTTCGCGAGGCGACACGCCCGCGGCATCCGAATCCTGACCACCGGAGGTGACCTCGCGTGGCCGCACCCGCAGATGATGACCGCTCCCTCTTCACGCTGATCGGGGAGCTCCCCGATACCGTCTCCGCGCTCATCCGGGCCGAGATCGACCAGATCAAGGCCGAGATCTCCTACAAGGCGAAGCACTTCGGCATCGGCTCGGGTCTCGTCGCCGGCGCCGCGGTCGTCGGCATCTTCCTGCTCTTCACGCTGATCGTCGCCGCCATCTTCGCGCTCGCGCTCGTGATGCCGGCGTGGGCCGCCGCCCTCACGGTCTCGGGTGCCCTGCTGCTCATCATCGTGGTCCTCGTGTGGATCGCGTACGTGAACTTCAAGCGCGGCGCCGAGCCGCTCGAGTCGATCGAGAGCCTGAAGGCCGACCTCGACGCGCTGAAGGGAACGGGTGACTATGACCGCCGCGACTGACACCGCCCGCCCCTCTGGTCGCAACGCCAAGGAGCGCGAGCGCAACCTCACGCGGGTGCAGGCGCGCCTCGCCTCCGAGCGGGCCCGCGCCGACTTCGCGGCGAGCCTCAACGCGCTCGAAGACAAGCTGAACGTGCCGAAGCAGGTCGGCATCCGGGTCGACCGCGCCAAGGTGAGGCTTCGCAAGTTCGCCGACGAGCAGCCCGCGGCCGCCATGGTGGTCGCGGTCGGCGTCGTCGCCGCGGTCGGCGTCGGCGTCTGGCTGGTCGTGCGCGCGAACATCGAGCGGTAGTCGCGGGCGCGGCCGCCTTCGGCGAGCGGATGCCACGATGCCCGCGTCACCACGAACGTCGGATACCTCGACCGCGGTCGACCGGGTCGCGGCATCCGTTCGCGCAGAGATCCTGAGCGGCGAGCTCGGGGCGGACGCACCGCTGCGGGAGGAGGCCGCCGCCGCCCGCTACGGCGCCTCGCGGCACACGGTGCGTGCGGCGTTCCAACGCCTGGTCGCCGAGCGGCTCGTCGTCGCCGAGGCGTACCGCGGCGTGCGCGTGGCGAGCTTCGACCGCGAGACGATCATCGCGCTGCAGCAGCTCCGCGCCGCGCTCGAGGTCGAGGCGGTGCGCATCGCCGGTGAGCGGTTCGGTCGCGCGTGGCCCGATGCCGAGCTCGCGCCCGCACGCGACGCGCTCGACCGGCTCGCGGCGTCCGGCGACTGGCTCGAGGCCGAGCGGCAGCACGCGGACTTCCACCGGGCGCTCGTCGCGGCATCCGCGAGCCCGCGCATCATCGAGGCGCACGCGGCGCTCGGCAGCGAACTGCTGCTGTTCCTGCTGCACGTGCGCCCGCACTACACGCTCGAGTCCCTCGTGGATGAGCACCGGGCCCTGCTCGACGACGTGCAGTCACGGGGTCCGGCTGCGATCCGGGAGCACCTCGAGCACTCGACCCGTCTGCTCGTGGGGGAGTGAGCGGGCCGCAAGCCTTCCTCCGGGTCACGCGACACGTTCGTGATCGCGCTCTCGCGGCATCCGTGGCGTCGTCCTTTTGGCCGAAGACGCCGGAAGGGGGAGACTGGAGGCATGTCTTCCCCCGCTGCCGAAGCGGCAGCCGACGCGCTCCAGACCGAACCCGACGCCGAGCAGTCTCCCGAGGGCTACACGGTATTCGCCGTGCTCCGCAAGGATCCGGCACGCCCCGACGACCTCGACGGGCACGATGTTCCGCACTTCGTGCGCGAGCTCGACGACATCATCGTCCTCGTCGAGAACGAGGGCGTCACGCTGCGCGGCATCTACGACGTGTCGGGCCTCCGCGCCGACGCCGACGTGATGCTGTGGCTGCACGGCCCGACCGCGGAAGGCCTGCAGTGGGCACTCCGCGAGCTGCGCCGCGCCCGCCTGTTCCGTGCCCTCCTGCCCACGTGGAACGCGATGGGCGTGCACCGCGACGCCGAGTTCAACAAGCAGCACGTACCCGGGTTCCTGCGCGGGGTCGAGCCCAAGTCGTGGCTCACGGTCTACCCCTTCGTGCGCAGCTACGAGTGGTACCTGCTGCCGCCCGAGGAGCGCGGGCGCATGCTCGCCGAGCACGGCCGCAAGGGCGCCGCGTTCCGGGGCGTCATCGCCAACACCGTCGCGTCGTTCTCGCTCGGCGACTACGAGTGGCTGCTGCCGCTCGAGGCCGACGAGCTCACCGACCTGGTCGACCTGATGCGCGACCTGCGCGCCACCGACGCGCGCCGCCACGTGCGCGAGGAGGTGCCGTTCTACACCGGCCGCCGCATCTCCACGGCCGAGCTGGTCGAGGTGGTGCAGTAGTGGCCGCGGTGAACCTCGGCTCGACGAGCACCATTGGCGCGGATGCCGCGGGCACCTCGCACCGCGGACACAAACCCGCTCCCGCGGCATCCGCACCCTGCGCCCCCGGCGCGATCGTGCCCGGTGCGACGCCCGCGGCCCAGCCGGGACCCGAGCACGTGACCGAGCCCGTGGCCTACGACGCGATCCTGCTCGCCGGCTTCGGCGGTCCAGAGGGCCAGGACGACGTGATCCCGTTCCTCCGCAACGTCACGAGCGGCCGCGGCATCCCCGACGAGCGGCTCGAGGAGGTGGCGCACCACTACCGGCACTTCGGCGGCGTGAGCCCCATCAACGAGCAGAACCGCGTGCTGAAGGCCGCGCTCGAGGCCGAGCTCGCGAGCCGCGGCATCGACCTGCCCGTCATCTGGGGCAATCGCAACTGGGACCCCTACCTCAACGACGCGCTCGCCGAGGCGAAGACGGCGGGGTACTCGAAGCTCATCGCGATCGCCACGAGCGCCTACAGCTCGTACTCGAGCTGCCGCCAGTACCGCGAGGACTTCGCCGACGCGCTCGCCGACACGGGCCTCGGCGACGAGATCCAGATCGACAAGGTGCGCCAGTTCTTCGACCACCCGGGCTTCGTGCAGCCGTTCGTCGAGGGCGTGCGCGCCGGGATCGCGGGCCTCGAGGCCTCCGCGGGGCTCGACCGCACCAACGAGGTCGAGGTGCTGTTCGCCACCCACTCCATCCCGTCGACGGATGCCGCGAGGTCGGGCCCGGCCGAGCGCGGGTTCGGCGAGGGCGGCGCCTACGCGGCCCAGCACCGCGCGGTCGCCGAGGTCGTGATGCGCGAGGCCGGGGCGTCCGACGTGCCGTGGCAGCTCGTGTACCAGTCGCGCAGCGGGCCCCCCTCGATGCCGTGGCTCGAGCCCGACGTCAACGACGCCATCGAGCAGTTGCCCGCGGCCGGCCGCAAGGCCGTCGTGATCGTGCCGCTCGGGTTCGTGAGCGACCACATGGAGGTGCTCTGGGACCTCGACAACGAGGCGCTCGAGACCGCCGAGCAGCGCGGCCTCGCGGCCGTGCGCGTGCCGACGCCCGGCACCCACCCCGCCTACATCGCGGGTCTCGTCGACCTCGTGCTCGAGCGCGTCAACGGCACGCCAGTTGCCGAGCGCCCCGCCGTCACCGAGCTCGGTCCGTGGTACGACGTGTGCCGCCCCGGATGCTGCGAGAACGTGCGCCTGGGCTTCCGCCCCGCCCTCGCCGGGATCGCGCCATGAGCACCGGCAGCATCATCCGCGTCGGCACCCGGGCGAGCGCGCTCGCGATGGCGCAGACGACGCAGATCGCCGAGCGTCTCGCCAAGGTTGCGAAGGCCGACATCGAGCTCGTTCCCGTGACCACCGAGGGGGACACGTCGCGTGCCTCGCTCGCCTCGCTCGGCGGCACCGGCGTCTTCGCCACGGCCCTTCGCGAGGCGTTGCTGCGCGGTGAGTGCGACGTGGTGGTGCACTCGCTGAAGGACCTGCCGACCGCCGAGCACGAGGGCCTGCGCCTCGGCGCCGTGCCGAAGCGCGCCGACGCCCGCGACGCGCTGTGCGCCCGCGACGGCCTCACCCTCGCGCAGCTGCCCGAGGGCGCCCGCATCGGCACGGGCTCGCCCCGACGCATCGCGCAGCTGCGTGCCGCCCGGCCCGACGTGGTCGCCGTCGACATCCGCGGCAACGTCGACACCCGGCTCGGCAAGGTCGCGTCGGGCCAGCTCGACGCGGTGCTGCTCGCCGCCGCCGGCCTCGGCCGCCTCGGGCGATCGGATGCCGTGACCGAGCTCTTCCCGCTCGAAGAATGGCCCACCGCGCCCGGCCAGGGCGCCCTCGCGATCGAGGTGCGCCGCGAACGCGGCGACCGTGCGCTGGAGCGCGCGCTCGAGGCGATCGATCACCGGACGACCCGCGCCACGGTGCTCGCAGAGCGTCTGGTGCTCGCCGGCCTCGAGGCCGGCTGCTCCGCCCCGGTGGGCGTGACGGCCTTCATCGACGACGAACTTCTGTTCCTCAGCGCAAGTGTGTACAGTGCCGATGGGACGCGGCGCCTGACGAGCTCGCACGCCGCCACCCCCGACAGCCGCTCGGCCGCCGATCTGGCGGATGCGGCTCGCGACGTCGCCGATCGGGTCGTCGCGGAACTCCTCGGCAACGGCGCCGCCGATCTTGCACCTCGTGAGGAGTCGCCGTGAGCGAATTCGAACCGTTTACCGGTGCCATCGGCCTGCCATTCCACCACGGCAAGCCTCTCGCCGGATGGCGCGTGCTCGTGCCCCGCGGCGGCCCGTGGGGCGACGGCGTCGCCGCCGCGCTCCGCGCGCGCGGCGCTACCCCGATCGTCGCGCCGATGATCAACTTCGCGCCCACCGACGACCAGCCCGCACTCGAGGCGGCGCTCGCGAAGCTCGCCGCCGGCGGGTTCGACTGGCTCACGGTCACGAGCGCCACGACCGTCGACGTGCTGTCGTCGTACGGCGCCGTGATCCCCGAGACGACGAAGGTCGCAGCGGTCGGCGAGACCACCGCTGCCGCGCTCGTCGCCGCCGGGTACCACGCCGACATCGTGCCGCCGGAGGACAACTCCGCTCGTGGTCTCCTCGAGGAGTGGGAGGCGGCCACCGACGGGCAGCGGGGCCTGCGCGTGCTCGCCCTGCGTTCCGCCATCGCCAAGCAGGTGCTCTCGATCGGGCTCGCGCAGGCGGGGCACCATGTCGAGGCGGTCGTCGCCTACCGCACGGTGGGTGTCCCGGTCGCGGAGAAGGTCGCCGACGACGTGCGCTCCGGGCGGGTGAACGCCGTGCTCGTGACCTCGGGAAGCGTCGCCGAGCAGGTGCAGCAGCAGCTCGGCCCCATCCCCGAGACCACGCTCGTGGCGGCCATCGGCCCGCAGACCAAGACGGATGCCGCGCAGGTCGGCCTCCGCGTCGACGTGATCGCGCGCGAACGCACCGCCGAGTCGCTCATCGACGCCGTCGTCGAGGCGGCCACCGCGCACGCGTGACGCCGGTCGATCAGCCGAGCGCCGCGACCGTCTCGACGAGCCAGCGCCGCACCTTCGCGTCGTGCTCGGCGAACCAGTCGCCTGAATAGCTGCGCGGCACCGCCTCGACCGCCATGATGAGCGCGAGGTAGGCAGCCCAGAGTCGTGCGCGCGTGCGCGCAGCGGCATCCGGCAGCGGCTCGGCCCCGGCAGTCGCGCGATAGGCGGCGCGGAACGCGGCTTCCGCGTCGATCGCCTCGGGCACGGGCCGGAAGAGCGCGCGTGACGCGAGATCGGCGGTCGCGTCGGCCCACATCGCCCGCTCGAAGTACGGCATCGTCGGTCACCCGCACACCCTATCGACGGTCCGCGGACGCGGCGGCCGCCCGCCGCCGCGACGTAGGCTGGTCGGGTGAGTTCCACGCCCCTGCCCCGCGTCCGCCCACGCCGCCTCCGCGAGACCGCCGCGATGCGACGGCTCGTGTCCGAGACCCGCCTCGACCCGGCCGAGCTCGTATTGCCGCTCTTCGTACGCGAGGGCGTCGCCGCCCCGGTGCCGATCGCGTCCATGCCGGGCGTCGTGCAGCACTCCCTCGAGAGTTTGCCGCAGGCGGTGGCGGATGCCGCGGCCGCGGGCGTCGGCGGAGTGATGCTGTTCGGCGTGCCCGAGGTGCGCGACGCGCGCGGCTCGGGCGCCACAGACCCCGACGGGATCCTCAACGTCGCCACGCGCGTCGCCGTCGAGGCGTCCGCGGGCCGGCTCGTCGTGCAGACCGACCTCTGCCTCGACGAGTTCACCGATCATGGCCACTGCGGCGTGCTCGACGACCGCGGTCGCGTCGACAATGACGCGACGCTCGAGAGGTACCGGGCCATGGCCCTCGAGCAGGCCCGCGCGGGCTCGGAGCTCCTCGGCCTCTCGGGCATGATGGACGGCCAGGTCGCCGCGGTGCGCGACGCGCTCGACGACCAGGGCCGAACGGATGTCGCGATCCTCGCCTACTCGGCGAAGTACGCGAGTGCCTTCTACGGCCCGTTCCGCGACGCCGTCGAGTCGACCCTCGAGGGCGACCGCCGCTCGTATCAGCTCGACCCCGGGAACCGCCGTGAGGGGTTGCGCGAGGCGCTCATCGACATCGAGGAGGGCGCCGACGTCGTCATGGTGAAGCCCGCGGGCAGCTACCTCGACGTGCTCGCCGACGTCGCAGCGGCATCCGAGATCCCGGTCTGGGCCTATCAGGTGTCGGGGGAGTACGCGATGGTCGAGGCCGCCGCAGCGCACGGCTGGATCGACCGCAAGCGCGCGGTGATCGAATCGGTCCGCGGCATCCGCCGCGCTGGCGCCGACGCCGTGCTCACATACTGGGCCGTCGAGCTCGCCGGCTGGATCCGGAACGGAGACCTCGCGTGAGCGCCACGAACGCCGAGCTCTTCGCCCGCGCGCAGGCCGCGATCCCCGGCGGCGTGAACTCGCCCGTTCGCGCATTCCGCTCGGTTGGCGGCACCCCGCGCTTCCTCGTGTCCGCGAAGGGCCCGTACGTCACCGATGCCGAGGACCGGGAGTACGTCGACCTCGTCGCCGGGTGGGGTCCGGCGATCCTCGGCCACGCCGACCCGCGGGTCATCGAGGCGGTGACGGATGCCGCGAGCCGCGGTCTCTCGTTCGGCGCGTCCACGCCCGCCGAGACCGAGCTCGCCGAGCTCGTCGAGCAGCGCGTAGGGCCCGTCGAGAAGCTCCGCCTCGTGTCCACCGGCACGGAGGCGACGATGAGCGCCATCCGCCTCGCCCGTGGGTTCACCGGCCGCGACCTGCTCGTGAAGTTCGCCGGTCACTACCACGGCCACTCCGACGGGCTGCTCGCCGAGGCCGGATCGGGGCTCGCGACGTTCGCCCTCCCCGGCTCTGCCGGCGTGCCCGCCGGGATCGCGGCGCTCACCCTCGTGCTGCCCTACAACGACGTCGACGCAGTGCGCGCCGCGTTCGCCGAGCACGGCGACCGCATCGCCGCTGTCATCGTCGAGGCCGCCGCCGCCAACATGGGCGTGGTGGCGCCGTTGCCGGGATTCAACCGCACGCTCGTCGAGCTCGCGCACGAGCACGGCGCCCTCGTCATCTCCGACGAAGTGCTCACCGGTTTCCGGGTGTCCGCCGCCGGCTGGTGGGGCCTGGAGCAGGGCACCGACGGCGCGTACACGCCCGACCTGCTCACCTTCGGCAAGGTCATCGGCGGCGGCATGCCGGTCGCGGCCCTCGGCGGTCGCGCCGACATCATGCAGCTGCTCGCACCGCTCGGCCCCGTCTACCAGGCGGGCACCCTCTCGGGGAACCCGGTCGCGGTCGCGGCGGGCGTCGCGACGCTCAGGGCAGCGGATGCCGCGGTATACGCGCACCTCGACGCCGCCGCTGCGACGATCAGTGACGCCGTCTCCGGCGCGCTCGCGGCCGAGGGTGTCGCCCACGCCGTGCAGCGGGCGGGCAACCTGTTCAGCTTCGTGTTCGGCGAGGACGTGGCATCCGGCGTGCACGACTACGCGGGTGTGCAGCGGCAGGAGAGCTGGCGGTACCCGCCGTTCTTCCATGCGATGCTCGACGCGGGCGTCTCGCTGCCGCCGTCGGTGTTCGAGGCGTGGTTCGTCACCGCGGCGCACGACGAGGCCGCGATCGGCCGGATCATCGAAGCGGTTCCGGCAGCGGCGCGCGCCGCGGCATCCGCTCGCCCGCCGGTCGGGTAGTGGCCGATACCTGCACGAAACCGTTACGCCATTGTGGGGTGGCGACACGGCGAGCGACGGTCGGCTCGGGCAGGATGGAACCATGGCCCAGGTTCGCGTGCACAACGACCGGATCGAGGTTCACCTCACCCCGGCCGAGAAGACGCTTGCGCTGCGCTCCGACGACCTCGTGGTGCAGCGCGACGACATCCGCTCGGCGACCGTCACCGACGACCCCTGGGTGTGGATCCGCGGCATCCGGCGACGTGGCAGCGAGATCCCGCTCGTCGTCGCGGTGGGGGTGTGGAAGTACCACGGCGGCACCGACTTCGTGATCGTGAAGGGCAAGCGGCAGGCCGTCGTGCTCGAGCTCGCCGCTGGGGAGTTCACGCGCATCATCCTGAGCACCAACCACTCGGCGGCCCTCATCGACCGGCTGAAGCTCAGCGAGCCGCCGACGGAGGCCGACGCGCAGGCTTCCACCGACTGACGGCACCGGGCCGAATCCGCCTCAGGACAGGGCGAACAGCACGAACCCGATGAGCGGCAGCGTGCCCTGCACGAGCGCCGGGCGCACGTAGCCGCGCCCGGTCGTCGTGAGCACGAGGGCGGCGAGCACCATGCACGCCGTGGTGAACAGCACGAGCGTCTTGCCGACGGGAATCGCGCCAGCCCAGAAGAGCACGAGCCCGAGCGCTGCGCCGATGCCGAGGAACAGGTTGTAGAAGCCCTGGTTGTAGGCCATCGGCCGCGTGGTGTCCGCGGTCGCCTGGTCGGCGACGCCGAAGCGCTTCCACGTCGACGGGCGCGTCCACCACACGCTCTCCATCAGGAAGATGAAGCCGTGAAGGAGCGCGGCGAGGGCGACGAACACGGTTCCGATGACGGCCATGGCGCGATCGTACCGGTCGCGGCCCGGGCGCGCGGGCTTCAAGACGGCGCTGCGCGCCTCCTCACCCCTCGCGGATCCCCTCGTGCTCGACCTCGACCGGCATGCCCAGGAACCGCTCGATCTCGGCGACGGATGCCGCGAGCGCGCGCTCCTCGGCGCGCGAGAACTCCCGCCACGGCACGATCCTCAGCCGCGCCTGGCTCGCACCGACGACCGGTGCCCAGCGCCCGCACATGACCCCGTCGACCGCGATCGCATGCAGTGGGAACTCGGGGCGCACCGGGTCGGAGCGCCCGGCCGGCAGCAGGTACGACCGGGGCGGTGCGTACCCCATGATGTACTCGTCGTACGCCTGCAGCAGGTCGACGACGTCACGGCCGGCCGAGGCATCCGGTCCGCCATCGAGCGCGTCGACGGATGCCGCGTCGAACGCGTGCGGCGTGCCCTCGACGTCGACCCACTCGATGCGCCCATCGTTCGCGCCTGCGGGATCGGCGGCGTCGGCGAACGCCCGCCGCGCATCGCCGAGCGTGAACCCCGACCAGGCCGCGAAGTCGCGCTCCGTGACGGGTCCGCGCGATGCGATGTACCGGGCGGCGAGCTCGGCGAGGGCCTCCTCGCGCGGCCTGGGCGCGGACGGCGGGACCCGCTCGTCGAACGCCGCGTAGGTGCGCTGCTTGCCGGCGTTCGCGCCGCTGATCGCGACGCGCTCGAGCTCGGCGAGGATGAGCACGTAGTTGTATGCGAGCCCGGTGATCGGCAGGCCGCCGGCATCGAGTGCGGCGCGGAGCTCGGCGCGCGTGCGGTGTCCGCCCTCGAGCGAGCCGGCCACGAGCTCGACGGCGCGGGTGCCGGTCTCGCCCTCGAGTCCGAGCCGGCGCAGGTACGTGCGGCTCGCCCCGTACACCCGCTCGGCCGAGACCTCGAGCACCCACCGCGCGTCATCCGGGTGCAGGAAGTGCCAGGTGGGGCGCAGCACGTGGGTGCGCAGGATCTCGCCGGCATCGAGCGCAGCGGCGACGGATGCGGCATCCGGTCGTCGCTCCGCCGGCATGCGCGTGGCGAGCCCCCACTGCGCCGGCAGGAACTCCTGCGACTGCACTGCGACGAAGCGCCGCACCACCGCGGGTGCGGACGCATCGAATGGCCCACGCAGGCCCTGCACGCGGAGCCGGAGGCGGCGCAGTTCGGCGAGGTCCACGGCTAGGACACGTCCCTCCGCCAGGTCGTGGCTCCGCCGATGAGCGTGGCGAGCACCGCGATGCCGAGCAGCACGAGTCCGCCCTGCCACCACTCGAGGGCCTCGCTCGCTCCGAGCGAGGCGATGTTGTAGAAGGATGCCCCGACGAGGGCGTCGCTCGCGGAACCCGGCAGGAACTGGCCGATGCTCGCGGTGATGTCGTTGATCGAGGCGACGAATCGGAGGATCGGCTCGAGGAACTGCGTGAACGCGATCACGATCACGATCGCGGCGACCTGATTGACCACGAGCACGCCCAGGCCCACGCCGATCGCGCCCCACAGGGCCATGGCGAGGATGCCGCGGCCCACGAGCGCCCAGGTGTCGCTCGTGTCGAGGTTCGTCTCGAGGCCGAAGCCGGCGAGGGCTGCAGCTCCCGACCCGACCGACACGGCGAAGGCGACGACTCCGAGCCCCGCGCCGACCACGAGTTGCGAGAGGAACTTCGCCGACAGCACGGTCGATCGGTGCGGCTCGGCGAGGAAGGTGGCGGTCAGCGTGCGGTGGCGGAACTCGCCGGTCACTGCGAGGGCGCCGAGGAGCACCGGGAACACGTAGCCGATCGAGGAGGCGAAGCTGTAGAGGAGCGGCGCCAGGTCGAGCCCCGGGGGAAGGGTGGTGTTGCCGCCGGCCGCCGCCGCGGCCTCCGGGTTCTCGATCGCCCAACCGAGGAAGGCGCCCAGGCCGCCGGCGAGGAAGGCGACGTACACGGCGAGGAGGATGGCGAGGAGCCACCACATGCGCGTGGTGAAGACCTTCTGGAACTCGGAGGCGATCGCGCGGGGCATCGACATCACTCCTCACCTCCATTCACGAGCGCGAGGAACGATTCCTCGAGCCCGGATGTCAGTCGATGCAGGGCGCTGAGCTCGACCTCGCCGATGAAGGCCGCATGTCCGACGCTCCCGGGATCGGGTTCGGCGACGATGAAGCCGCCGTTGCCCTCGGTGTAGTCGAGGCCGGCCTGGTCGAGTGCGGCCGCGAGCCTCAGCCGGTCGGGGGAGTCCACGATCGTGCGCGGTGCCGCGTCGAGTTCGAGGCTCGTGAGGGTGCCGCTCTTCACGAGGCGACCCCGCGAGATGATGACGATGTCGTCGACGCTCTGCTGCACCTCGCTCAAGAGGTGCGAACTCACGAGCACGGTCCGGCCCTCGTGGGCGAGGCTTCGCAGGAAGCCGCGGATCCACTTGATGCCCTCGGGGTCGAGTCCGTTGACCGGCTCGTCGAGCACGAACACCCCCGGGTCGCCGAGCAGGGTGAACGCCAGAGACAGGCGCTGGCGCATGCCGAGCGAGTAGCCGCCGACCCGGCGGTCGGCGAACTCGGTGAGCCCGACCTGCTCGAGCACGGCGGGCACGCGCGTCGACGGCAGTCCGGCGGCCGTCGTGTACACCTTCAGGTGGTTGCGCGCGGTGCGTCCGGGGTGGAAGTCCGCCTCGAGCGCGGCGCCGACCGTCTCGAGCGGCCTCGACAGGTCTCGATAGGCCTTGCCGCCGAACGTCGCCGTGCCGGCGCTGGCGTGCTCGAGGCCCAGCAGCACCCGCAGCGTCGTGGTCTTGCCGGCGCCGTTCGGGCCGAGGAATCCGGTGACGCGGCCGGGCTCGACCGTGAAGCTGAGGTCGTCGACCGCCGTCACGGGGCCGAAGTGCTTGCTGAGCCCCTCGATCTCGATGGGGATGCCGCTCTTCATGCGCTCTCCTCACGTCGGGGGCGAGCAGAGCCGCGGTGGCCGCGCCCCCGCCCGGCCCGGCGGCAGGAGCCGCACTACGGCTCACCCTATCGAGCTAGCGGTGTCCGGGGCATCCGTTCGTCGGGTGGAGCTGCACAATTCAGGAACTGATGGTGTCTGAGTGGCCGCGCCTGCGCGAAACGCCCCGCCGAACGTGGCCCATGTGCAACCGGGATCCTGAATTCCGACGATAGGCAGGTCAGTTCAGGGGGCGGATGCCGCGGGGCGGCACGCCGCCGCCGTACAGGTCGCTCGCGAGGTCCTGCAGTGCACCGAGCGCGACGCGCTGGGCATAGGGCCCGTAGGAGAGACGGGCGACGCCGAGCTCTTGGAGGCGTGCCGGTACGGGCACCTCGGGCAGGCCGATGAGGCTCACGCGCCGCTCGCCGATGCCCGCCACGAGCTCGGCGACGACATCCTCGCCGAAGTTGCCGGGCACGAAGACGCACGTCGCGCCGGCCTCGAGGAACGCACGCCCGCGCTCGATCGCGTCGGCGACCCAGACGTCGCGTGGGCGATCCCTGCCGCGCACGAACGCGTCCGTGCGCGCGTTGAGCGCGAACGGCACGCCCTCGGCGTCGGCTGCGGCGACCGCAGCCTCGACGGCGGCGACGGAGTCGGCGAGCGGCTTCAGCTGGTCTTCGAGGTTGGCGCCGACGATGCCCGCGCCGATGGCGCGGCGGATCGTCTCACCGGGGTTCCCGTAGCCGGCCTCGAGGTCGGCGGTGACCGGCACGTCGACAGCGCGGGCGATGCGCCCGGCCATGTCGAGCATGAGGTCGACCGGGATCTGCTCGCCGTCGGGGTAGCCGAAGGTCGCGGCGATCGAATGGCTCGCGGTGGCGATGGCGCGCGTCTCGGGCAGGGCCGCCACGGCCTTGGCGCTGGCCACGTCCCACACGTTCACCACCTGCAGCAGCTCGGGTGCGTTGTGCAGGCGGCGGAGTTCGGCGGCGGTATCGGCGAGGGTCATCCGCTCAGCTTATGGCGGGCAGGCGACACCAGTCATGAATGCATATGCCCAGCGCGGTTCAACGGGCCATACTGCAGGAAGAAACGCCGAGAGGTACCCGCAACCCAGCGTGACACGCCGACGATCTGCGGACTGTTCCTGCGTTCGGCGCGACTCGGACATGCACGATCGGATGCCGCGGTGCGGGAGGGGTTTCGAGACGCGCCCGGCTGCGCCCGGCGCTCCTCAACCCGCGAGGGCCGCCCTGAGCCCCTCGAGCAGGCGGTCGACGTCGGACTCGTCGGTGTACGGCGCGAACCCCATGCGGAGGCCCCCCGCGTCGCCGAGGCCGAGATGGCGGGATGCCTCGATCGCGTAGAAGTTTCCCGAGGGTGCGAGCACCCTGCCCTCCGCGAGCGACCTGGTGAGATCGGATGCCCCGTGCCCCTCGAATGTCGCAAGGAGCGTCGGCGTGCGCCGGGCGGCGCGCGACCGGATCGACACCCCCGGCAGCGCGGCCAGCCCCTCCTCGAGCCGCGCACGGAGGCCCTCATCGTGCTCGTGCAGCGCGGCGTACGACGCGGCGAGGCGCTCGCGCCGTGACTCCGCCGCTTCGGCGGCATCGGGGTCGAGTCCCGAGAGCACGTCGACCGCCGCGTGGACGCCGGCGAGCACCTCGTACGGCAGCGTGCCGAACTCGAACCGCTCGGGCACCGCGTTCGTGGCGGGCAGCAGCTTGTCGGGCATGATCGTCTCGAGCAGGCCGGGCCGAGCGGCGAGCACCCCGCAGTGCGGGCCGAGGAACTTGTACGGCGAGCACACGAAGAAGTCGGAGCCGAGCACCTCGACGTCGGGCAGCTCGTGGGCGGTCAGGTGCACGCCGTCCACGAACACCATGGCGCCCGCGTCGTGCGCGATGGCCGCGATCGTGGGCACGTCCGGAATCGTGCCGATCAGGTTCGACGCGCCGGTCACCGCGACGAGGCGCGTGCGTTCCGAGAGCACGGAGGTCACTGCATCCGTCGGCAGTTCGCCGGTCGCGGGGTCGAATTCGGCCCAGCGCACGGTCGCGCCTGAGCGCTCGGCCGCCTGCAGCCACGGCCGCACGTTCGCGTCGTGGTCGAGTCGGGTCACGACGACCTCGTCGCCCTCGCCCCACTCGCGCGAGAGGTGCCGCGAGAAGTCGTACACGAGCTGCGTGGCGCTGCGGCCGTGCACGATGCCGCGGGGGTGCGCGTCGAGCAGGTCGGCCATCGCCAGGCGGAACCCGTGCACGGCCGCCTCGGCGCGCTCCTCCGACTCCCCGATCGTGCCGCGGTTCGACAAGGGCCCGGTGAGCACGGATGCCACGGCGTCGCCGACGGCCCGCGGGGTCTGGGTGCCGCCCGGCCCGTCGAAATGCGCCCAGCCGCTCTCGAGCGAGGGGAACAGCGAACGGATGCGTGCGACGTCGTAGGCCATGCTTCTCTCCTAGGCCACGATGCCGGTGGATGCAAGTCGAGGCGGGCGAACATCGGCTTCTGGGACCGCCGGCGCCAGTCCCATCGGAGTATCATTCGGCCATGGCCACGCCTCGCGTGGCATGCCCGCGCATCCTCAGCACCGCTGCCACGATCGCCACCGCGGTCGCGCTCGCGATGGCGGGCTGTTACTTCTCGGGCCCGGTCGACCGGGCGGTGACGGGCGACGAGGAGTTGCTCGAGTTCGCCCGGCAGCATTACACCGAAGCGTGGCACCGCGTCGCGGTGGCGGTGATCGACGGCGACGACGTCCGGACGGGGTTCGTCACGGCGGACTCGTCGACGATGTTCGAGCTCGGCATCGCGTCGCGCGTTCTGACCGGCGAGCTCCTCGCGCGGGGTATCGAGCTCGGCGAGGTGAGCCTCGACGATCCGATCGGGGCGCACCTGGCCCTCGGGGATTCGCCCGTGGCATCCATCACCTTGCGACAATTGGCGACCCATCATTCCGGGCTGCCCGAACACCCTATGGATCCGGAGTTCCGTGATCCCGACATGCTCGGCGTCGAGGGGATGCTGGAGATCGCTGCGGGCGTCATCCCGCAGCAGAGCCCGGGTTACCACCTCGGCGGCGATCTGGACGCGGCACTGGTCGGGCAGGTCCTCGCGACCGCCGCTGGCGTCGGCTACGCCGACCTGCTCGAGGAACGGGTACTCGAGCCCGCCGCCATGGAGGACGCCGTCGTCATGGAGGCGACCGACCTGCTCCCCGCCGCCTTGGCGCAGGGCCATGATCGACTTGGCGTGCAGATGCCGTCCCGCGGCCATGGGCCGTATGCACCGGCGACGGGGGTCGCCGTCACCATGGATGACATGATCGCGCTCGCCAAAGCCGTGATCGCCGGACCGGTCTCCGAGAGCAAGGCCCTCGAGCCCATCAGCGACACCATATGGCCCGAGACCCGCATCGGGTATTTCTGGGAGATCGAGGACCGCCCCGAGGGCGAGCTCGCCTACGTCGTGGGCTGGTCGCCCGGGTTCTCCTGTGCATTGCTCGTCGACCGGCGCGACGACGAGGCTGCGATCCTGCTCTCGAACGTGCACGACACGTGGCCGTGGGGTCCCGCCACGGAACTGCTCGAGATCGTCGAGGACTGACCCCGCGATAGCATGCAGGCATGGGCGGGGCGGGCGCCGAGACATCCGGAACGGCGGCATCCGGCACAGCAGTCGACGTGCCGCCGCGGCGTCGCATCTCCTTCAACGCTGTGCTCGACGGGTTCTTCTTCGTATTCGCCGGGCTCGCCGCGATCTGGCTGGCCTGGCTGCTGTTCACCGAGTCCTTCACGCTCGGCTGGTGGGGCATCCTCGGCTTCATCCTGTTCTGGGCTCTGCTGGCCTACCTCGTGCTGCCGCGACTGCACCGCATCCTCACGACCATCTACGTGCCCGACTACTTCATCGGTCGCGCACGCACGAGCGACGGCCTGCTCGGCGATCCGGTGAATCTGGCCGCGCTCGGCGACGAGCGGCAGCTGGACGCTGCGATGATCGCAGCGGGCTGGACCCGCGCCGACGAGATCACGCTCGCCTCGAGCCGGCGCATCATCACCTCGACCCTCTCGCGCCGCAGCTACGACGAGGCGCCGGTGAGCCCGCTCTTCCTGTTCGGTCGGCAGCAGGATGCCGCCTACCAGCAGGAGGTCGCAGGCAACCCCGCGAAGCGGCATCACGTGCGCTTCTGGCGCTGTCCCGACGGATGGCTGCTCCCGGGCGGCTACCGCGTGGACTGGCTCGCGGCCGGGACGTTCGACCGCGCCGTCGGGTTCTCGCTGTTCACGCTCCAGGTCACGCACAAGATCGACGCCGACACCGACATCGAACGCGATCACATCGTGGCCACGCTGCGTGCGGCCGACCCGGCGGTGCGGGTCGAGCTCATCCGCGACTTCTCCACGGGTTACCACTCGCGCAACGGGGGCGGCGACACGATCGCCACCGACGGCGACCTGCCGGTCGTCGACGTGCGGGGCGTCGTGCCACGGGGTGATGCGAGGTGACAGCGGGCGAGAAGCGCGCCGCGTTCGAGCCGCCGGGCGAGCTCGCACGGCCGGTGACCCCGCCTTCGGACATGCGACGGCCCGCGGCGACCACCGCTGGCGCGGCGCTCGTGGTGCTCCGCGTCCTGGCAGGCGTGATGTGGCTGATCAGCCTCGCCGTGCAATGGCGCGGCGTCATCTCCGAGGAGTTCGACGACGTCACCGACGTGCAGCTCTCGGGCGACGAACTCGACGCGGTCGCCGATGCGGGCCTCACGATCGTGCTCGTCGTCGGCGGCGTGATCCTCCTCGTGGAACTCGTGCTGGCGGTGCTCATCTACCTGGGCCTCAACTGGCCGCGCATCCTGGTGATGGTGCTGTCGACGCTCAGCATCAGCGGATCGTTCGCGGCGTGGTGGGTCGGCGACCAGGAGATCACCCTGCAGACCACGCTCCTGACGCTCTCACTCGACATCCTCGTGATGCTCGCGCTGTCGAGCCGATCGGCTCGCGCCTATGCTCGCAGGCCGCGACGGCGAGCGATCAGGCGTCGAGGCGGCTGAGCCCCAAGCGATTGCCGAGGGGCTGAAGCTGAGGCTCTCGAGCTGAGGCGACTGAGGCTGAGGCGATGGGAACTGAGGCGCCAGCGCGTGCAGCACCGAGTATGCACTCCTGCCCGTCACGGGCGCAGTCCACCGGATCGTCCGGGGTGGGAGGCAGGCGCCACCCACGCACGGCTGGAACCGGAGGGCGCCCTCGACGGTCCTCAACTCCCCATCGACCCGGCCAGACACGCCGAACCTGATCTTCCCCTCGAGGACGGTCAGGGTGAGGCCGTTCCACCCCAGGTCTTTGACGATCGGAACCGGATACTCGACCTGGGGATCGCGCAGCCCCTCCACGTCCATCACGGTGGGAATGAGGTTGGGTTCGGCGGGTTGGTTCGGCTCGATGTGCGCGCCGGCCGGCAGCTCCAGGGTGAGGGTGACCCGGACCCGGTCACCTGAGCGCCTTGCATCGGTTCTCACGACCAGTGCGTCGCGTTCAGTCATCAGTTCCACCGCCGATCAGCACCTCGATTGCGGCCCCCACGCTGGAGGCGTGGATGTCGAAGCGTTCCATGTTGAGGTATTCGGCGAAGCGGAGCACGTTGTCCTGATCGAGCAACAGGTGGGCGTTGATGATCGCCACCTCAGGCGCGAGGCCCTCCTTATGCGGGGCGAAGCGCTCGGACACGACGCCGCTCTCGTCGACGAGGAACGGTGAGGTCCAACCGAAACGCTCGGGAAGTGCGCGGGCCACACCGGCCGGCTCCTTCACGTCGATGACGACGAGCCTGAGCCCGCGGTCGGTGAACCGCGCCACCAGGTCGGACTCCAGGAAGGGCGCCTCGGCGGTGCAGTACGGGCACCACGTGGTGATGAAGTAGAGCAGTGTCCATGGGCCGGTCACGTCGCTGAGTCGGACCGGGTTGCCGTCCACGTCGGGCAGCTCGAAGTCCTCTACGCGGTCGCCGATGCCGTAGGTCTTCAGATCCGTCGTGATCATGGGAGTTCCCTTTCCGCTTCGCCTCGAAGGCTTCTTGGGAACAACCGTACGAATGCGGCCCGACCGTCCGCGTCGAACATCTGCGCCAAATGTGCACCTCGAGCAGTGGTCCGAACGGACCACTGCTGTGCAGCCGCGGTCATGCGAGGTCGTGCTCGAACGCGAAGGCCGTCGCCGCGGAGCGGGACGTCACGCCGATCTTCCGGTAGATGTTGCTCAGGTGCCGTCGCACGGTGTGCTCGCTGATGACCAATGTCGAGGCGATGTCGCGATTCGACAGGCCACCGCCTATCAGTCGGAGCACCTCGATCTCCCGGTCGCTGAGTCCGCCCGGACTCGGTGCAGCCGGGTGCATGAGTGCGGCCGTGCGCTCGGCGTCTGGGCGAGCGCCGAGGCGATCGAAGACCGCCAGGGCGGCGTTGAACTCGAGCCGGGCGGTCTCCTCGTCGCCGGCCAGTCGGGCGGCATTGCCCGAGAGCACGTGGGTCTGCGCGGCCTCGTACGGCAGGTTCAACTGCTGGCAGGTCGCCGCGGCCTCGCGCAGGAGTGGCACTGCACCGTCGAGGTCGCCCCTTGCCAGCAGCAGGGAGCCGTGCGAGATCGCGAGCAGAGCCCAGATCATCCGACTGCCACTCGCAAGAGCCAGCTCGGCGAGCTCGCTCACCGAGTGCGCGGCGTTGTCGGGATCTCCCAGCTCGAGCTCGGCCTGCACGTCGGCCGCGAGCAGCCGTGCCCTGTCGATGGGAGTGTGCGACCCACCCTTGAGCGCCAGCCGCAGTTGGCTCGCGGCTCCTTGGGCGTCGTGCCGGGCGAGGCGGATGAGGGCCAGGCCGGGCTGCGGATCGTGGCCGATCCCGTGGGCGCGACGGAATGCCGCTTCCGCACCCGCATAGTCGCCCCGTCGGCGGCGGATCTCGCCCGCGATGTAGAGTCCCTCGGCGATGAGGTAGTCGCCGAAGGGGGCGAGCTCCTCGGTGGCGCGAATGGCGTCGTCCTCGGCGGAGCGCCACTCTCCACGCAGCGAGGCGACCTCGCAGCGGTGGAGCCGGCACACGCCCGGGTACCAACTTGCCTCGCCCTGCTGTTCGCACCAGTGCACCGCCATCTCGGTCCATTCGCGCGCGCGACTCACGTCGCCCGTGTCGTGGCAGTTCTTGAGCAGGAAGCAGTAGATCCATCCTGTGACGAAACGCGAGAGATCGCCGCCGACGGTCTCGACCATCGCCTCATCGAGCTGAGCCATGCCCCCGGCGATGTCGCCTGCGGCAACATGCATCCCTCCCAAGACGGCGAGCCCCCACGCCGTCAGATCACGGTCGCCGTGGGCGCGCCCGAGATCATAGGCGACCGTGGCCTCGGTGATGGCGTCGTCGATCCGTGAGGAGTGTCTCGCCCAGAGCGCAGCCGCGATGGCGACATATCCTCGCTCGACGGAGTCCGGCACCTCGAGGATGTGCCGGCGTGCGCAGCTCAACCACCCACTCGCAGCCGCAGTCTCATCGAGTTCGAAATGGGCGTGGAAGAGCTTCCAGCTGACGCGCGCAGCACGCTCGTCGTCGCGTGCGTCGCGATACGCGGCATACGCGCGCTGACGAGCTGCGATGGCCTCTCGAGGAAGCCCCATCCAGAACGCAGCGTCGGCGAGCTGTTCGAGGTCGTCAGGATCGAGGCGCGTGACATCTCGAGCCGAGAGTTCGTCATACCGCTCACGCCCGAACCGATCGCCGTGATCTCGTTCGTCCACAGCCACTCCGTGACTCATGTACCGTACCTCGAGCGTAGCGCCGCTCCCGCCCGTCGTGGCCGACGCCCCGCGCCGATCGTGCGCGCAGCGCGACCCGCGCGTCAAGGGGGTCCGGCGCGCCCTGTCCCGTCGTAGGCTGGCGGCGAACGCAGACGACCACCCCTGAGGAGGATCGCGATGCTCGACGTCGACCCCTACGAGGCGCTGCAGCGGTTGCGGCCCGTCGGCACGTTCACGGTGACGAGCACCGACGTGCAGGACGGCGCCCCGCTCGCCCGGCCCCAGTGGAGCTTCGCCGCCGGCGGCGTGGACCGCTCGCCCCAGTTGTCCTGGTCGGGATACCCGGCGGCGACGCGGAGTTTCGCCCTCACCTGCCTCGACCCCGACGCGCCATCCGGGTCGGGCTGGTGGCACTGGTCGGTGGCCAACATCCCCCTCTCGGTGACGAGCCTCGAGGCGGGGGCGGGCGGCCCCGGAGGTCCGCCGCTTCCGCGGGGTGCGCTCGTGCTCCGCAACGAGGACGGCGGACGCGGCTTCATCGGCGCCGCCCCACCACGAGGCACCGGCGTGCACCGGTACCTCTTCGTCGTGCACGCGCTCGACGTGCCGGGTTTGGAAATCGACGCGGATGCCTCGCCGGCTGCACTCGGCTCGCGCTGCTTCTTCCACGGCATCGCGCGTGGCATCCTCTTGGGCACGGCATCGCGCGACTGAATGACGAGGTGACATCGCAGAGGTCGAGCTCGGGCCGCGCACCTGGTGAAGTGGTAGGTCCCCAGTTCACTGACCCTGGTTGGCGTCCTGTATGGGATACGGGCCAGTAGGTCTAGGGCCACGGGTGAGCGAGCTCCGACTGAGCCCGGGGTCGCTACCCCACGCCGGTAGGGCCGCCGATCGCTGCCGGACCCGACGGGGTTGAGAATGTCGCGGCGAGACCCGAGTCGCCTGGCCTGACGGAGACGGGGCCCACCACGTCGGCCACGAGCAGGCGAAGCGCCGCCACGTCGGGAGTGGAGATGCTCAGCGTGTCCAGACGAATCCCCTTGTCGAGCAGGAACGTTGCCGGCGGCGGAGTGCGCCAGAGGATGCGTGACGGCGCGATCCCGCCCAGCGGCATACGACCATCTGGCGCGACCGTGAGCGCCCACCGGTTGCTCCCCCGACTCAACTCCATCACGTGCCGCTCCCCGGCGAACGATGGGACGCGCACCACCCAGTGCACCAACGCGGGACCCCCGGCGAGCCGCGCGCGCATGGCCGCGGTGTCGAGCTCGAACCATCGCGCCCGGCCCGGCGCGGGTGCCTGGGGGTCGACGGCGATGACCTCGAGGTAGCAGTCCGGGCCGAGGGAGAGGACGCAGTTGTGCGTGCCGAAGACCTCGTGCCTCCCACCGGCGTCCATCGCCACGCCGAGGCGCTCCTCGACCCACCGGGCGCACTCGGCGAGGTCGGCGGCCGCTACGACAAGATGGTCGAGCTCGCTCACGATCGCCAGCCTAGGCCTTGATACCGCCGGTGCGAATGCGCTCGAAACTGCCCCGCTCGACTGTGCCGGCTCGTCCTCCACGGCGTCGACCCTTGCTGATCGCCGCACGGATGCCGCGGCCGGCCGCTCGGCGGTGCGCCGCTACTGGAGGGTTCCCAGGTCAAGCGAGCTTGTTGATGAGTTCGACCAACTCGTCGACGCGGTACCCGTGACGACGCGCGAATGCGACGAGTTCCCGCGCCTTCTGGACGACGGCGCCCTGCGCCGGTGTGCCGGCAACCGAGATGCCGCGGCCACGGCGGAACTCGAGCAGGCCCTCTTCTCGCAGCAGCCGCAGCGCCCGCAGCACGGTGTTCGTGTTGACCCCGAGCACGGCCGCGAGGTCCTTCGCCGGTGGGAGCCGCTCACCCGGCTCGGCCTCGCCCTCGGCGATCGCTCGACGGATCTCCGCGGCGACTTGCTCGTAGAGGTCGGTCGGTTCGGCTCGATCGACCTTGACAGGAATCATGATGCTAGTGATAATAGCACCAACGTCGAAGGTGTACCGATGATCGTCACGACTCCGCTTCGTAAGCCAGCTTCCGCCCCGTCCGTGTTCGACGAGGCTGTCGCGAAGGTCATCCGCTAGCTCTTATCGGCAGAGGAGCAGGAACCATGGCCGTCACCGAAGCGCCGTATCAGGCCGACTCCACCGATTCCGACTCGTCGTTCCAGCCGGATCCCGGTGAGGCCCTCATCGAGGAGGCTCGGCAGCGTGCCCGGGCACGGCGCAGGCGCTACCGGGGAGTCGGCATCCTCGTGTCGATCGCCGCCGTCGCCGCGATCGCCGCCACCGTGGCCGTCATGGGTTCCGGCCCATCGTCGGTCGACCGGCCCGTCCTCGATTCCCCGGCAGGTGCCGGTGCTCCGGTCGCCGACCCGCCGGACGCGGATGCCACGCTCGTCGCGTCCTGGGGTCAATTCCACGCGGGGTGGGTCCTGGTCTACGGCGACGGACGGGTCATCCGGTACCCTGACTACGCCGGGGCGGGCATGGCCGTCGTCGACAGGAGCCGGTACGCAGCGATCGTCGAGCGCCGCCTCACGCCGGCGGGCCTCGAGCTCGTGCGGTCGGGAGCCCTCGTGGTGAGCCAGCTCATGTGGGCCAAGATTGTGCAGGACGACGTCTGGGCGGAGGCAGAGTGGCGACCGTACGTACCGGCCGAATACGCCGTCTGCCACGCGGACTGGACGACGACGCCCCCCTACCGATGGGCGGATGCGTCGAGCGTCTTCGCTGAGCTTCCGCCCGAGGCTCGAACGCTCCTGCGCGACCGCGAACGGCAGTACACGGCGGTCTCCTTCGCTCCGGCATTCGAACCCTCCGAACTCGAGGGACCGGTCGGGTGCTTCGCGCTCACCACCGACGAGGCCGACCGCCTGGTCGAGGTCAGCTATCAGCCCGATCTCCGCCGCATCCGTGCCGAAGGGGACGGCCTCCGGTTCGTCGGCGAGCGACGCGTGGTCGAGATGTGGATCACACCCGTCATGCCGCACGGCGAGTTCGTGCTCGGGGGAGGCTGAGGCTGCACGATCCCGCCGACGACGGGCAGGCGGCGAGACGGAGACGAGCCCGTCGCGTCCGAGCGCAATGTTCCACTCGTCGAGCAGCTGTTGTGGCGCTCGACCGAACCGCTCCACGCAGGTCGCTTGCCAGCCATAGCGGGGATCAGTCGCGTACTCGAGGAAAAGCCGCAGGCTGACCGAGGGTTTCACCCTTCACGAAGCGGGATCGTTGCCGGGTGCCCCAGCCTTCGAGCATGGCGTCGAGTAGGCGGTCGACGCATGGACGCGAGCGAGCGGAGACATCGGCCGCGGCGCGCGACGGGCGGTGAGCCCGACCTTCAGTGCTTGTTGCCGCTGAGCGCGAGCACCCCGCCGAGGCCGATCATCATGACCCCGCCGGTCGCGGCGAGGTGCGAAGCACGCTTCGGCGAGCGGGCGAACCAGTTGCGTGCGGCGCTCGCCGCGAGCGCCCAAATCGAGTCGCATGCGAGCGCCAGCGCGATGAACACCACGCCGAGCTCGAAGAGCTGCAGTGGGATGGACCCGGCGTGGAAGTCGACGAACTGCGGCAGCACGGCGACGAAGAACGCGATCGTCTTGGGGTTCGTGACCCCGACGATGAAGCCCTCGCTGAGCTGGCGCCAGTGCGAGCGCGGGGCGACGTCGCCGTTCACGGCCGCCGCGGCATCCGCTCGATGACGGATCGTCTGCACGCCGAGGTAGACGAGGTAGAGCGCGCCGGCGAACTTGATGATCGTGAAGATCACGACCGACTGCGCGACGATCGCGCCGACCCCGAGCGCGACGGCGGTCACGAGCGGGATCATGCCGATGGCGTTGCCGATCACGCTCAACAGGCCGCCGAGGCGCCCGAGCGCGAGTGAGCGCCCGATCACGAACAGCACGCTCGGGCCGGGGATGACGATGAGCACGATCGAGGCGACGACGAATGCCCACAGGTTCTCGACGGGGACCATCCGTGCATGGTACTCCCCGCCGCTTGCGTTTCCATAAGGCGTTATATAACCTGTTATGGGATGCGAACAAGGAGGACCGATGGTCGACAACGTCGTGGAGCAGCTCGGACACCTCGCCCTGGGTACGCGGCTCAAGCGCATCGGCGAACGACTGCAGGCCGAGACCACGCGGTTCATCGAGGCGAGCGGCCTGCCCGTGCCGGCGAGCCAGTTCCCGCTCCTCGCCGCGCTCGACCGCCCTGGCGGACTGACGGTAGGCGAGCTCGCCGAGGCCGTGGGCGTGAGCCAGCCCGGCGTGACGCGCAGCGTCGCCCGGCTCGCCGAACTCGGGCTGATCACGGTGACGCACGAATCGGCCGACCGGCGGCGGCGCTCCGTGCGGCTCACCACGGCGGGGGACGACGTGGTGGCGAGGGCGCGAGCCGACGTGTGGCCGCACGTCGAGGCGGCGGTGGTCGAGGCGTGCGACGGACTCGATGGCGCGTTGCTCGGGCAGCTCGCGGAGCTGGAGGCGCGGCTCGATCGCGAGCCGCTCGACCGGCGCGCGGCACGCGACGCGGCCGGGCACCGAGTCGGCAGGCACGAGGCGACCGCGCACAAGGCGACCGCGCACCGAGCTGCAGCGGAGGCGGCACGATGATGCGGCATCCGCTCGACCGTCCCGTCTGGAGCGCCCTCACGACCCGGCAGCGCGACCTCGCGCTCGGTGACGACCTCGCCCGGCGGTTCGACCCCGAGATCGGGCCGTTCGCGGCCGTCGCCCACGACGACCCCGCGCACCTCGCGCGGCTGGCTGCGCTCATCGCCGCGCACGGGCCCGTCGTGCTGCTCCAGCGCGACGCGATCCCTGTGCCTGCGGGCACCACGGCACGGCTCAGCGCCTCGGGCGTGCAGCTCGTGCTCGACCGACTCCCCGCCGTGCCCGCGACCGCCGAGATGGTGCCGCTCGGTCCCGCCGACGCCGCCGAGATGGTGGCGCTCGCGAAGCTCACCGAGCCCGGGCCGTTCGCGGCGCGCACGCCCGAGCTCGGCGGGTTCCTCGGCGTGCGCGACGACGACGGCCGGCTCGTCGCCATGGCGGGCGAGCGCATGCGGCCCGAGGGCTATACGGAGGTGAGCGGGGTGTGCACGCACCCCGCTCACCGCGGGCACGGGTACGCGGCGATGCTCTCCGCGGCCGTCGCCGACCGGATCCTCGCGCGCGGCGAGACGCCGTTCCTGCACGCGTACACGTCGAACCGCGCGGCCGTCGCGCTCTACGAGCGGCTCGGATTCGTGCTGCGTACGCCCGTCGAGGTGCTCGCGCTCGTCGCGAGCTGACCCCGGCATCCGCTCGAACGCGGCACCCGAAGCTGCGGACGACTGGCTCCTCCTCGCACGGGAGGCTACGCCGCGGGCCCGGGATGCCGCTACGGTGGCCTCGTGAGCGACCAGATCTCCGCGAGCGTCGCCGATGGACTCGGCCACGTCACGCTCGACCGCCCTCAGGCGCTCAACGCCCTGAGCTACGAGATGATCCGCGAGCTCACCGACGTCTTCGAGGCGTGGAGGGACGACTCCGAAGTCGGGGTCGTGGTGCTGGACGGCGCGGGGGAGCGGGGCTTCTCGGCAGGCGGCGACATCCGCGAGCTCTACGACTACGCGGCGGACGGCAACGCCGCCGAGGCTCGCGAGTTCTTCCGCGCGGAGTATCGGCTCGACGCCATGATCGCGCGCTACCCGAAGCCGGTCGTCGCGATCATGGACGGCATCACCATGGGCGGCGGCATCGGCCTCGCCGGGCACGCGGCGATCCGGGTGGTCACCGAGCGGTCGCGGGTCGCGATGCCCGAGACACGCATCGGATTCACGCCCGACGTGGGCGGCTCGTGGCTGCTCTCGCGCGCTCCGGGCGAGCTCGGCGTGCACCTCGCCCTGAACTCCCGCACGATGGATGCCGCCGACGCGCTGCATGCCGGGTTCGCGGATGCGTTCGTGCCGTCCGAGCAGTTGCCGCACCTCGTGCAGGCGCTCGCCGAGCGCGCCGACCCCGGCAGCCCGGCCGAGATCGTGATGCTTTTCGACGAGACGCCCGGCCCCTCCGCGCTCGCGCTCGCACGCGACTGGGTCGACGCCTGCTATTCGGCCCCGACGGTTGCCGGGATCATCACGCGGCTGCGCGCGTTCGCCGAGGGTCGAGCGACGGCGCCGACTGCAGGTGGCGCGTCGAGTTCGTTCCCGCTGCATCCGCTCGACCCCGCCGCATCCGCGTACGCCGCAGCTGCCGCCGACGAGCTCGAGACCCTCTCGCCGACGGCCCTCACCGTCACCCTCGAGTCGGTGCGGCGCGCCCGCACGCTCCCGAGCCTCGAGGACGCACTGGAGCAGGAGTTCCGACTGGTCTCGTGGTTCATCGAGCAGCACGACCTGCGCGAGGGCATCCGCGCGCAGGTCATCGACAAGGACCGCGCGCCCAAGTGGAGCCCCGCCACACTCGATGGCGTCGACCCCGGACTCGCCGCGCACGTGATCGACACGCAGGTGCACGATCCGGTCTGGCCCGACCGCGCCGCATCTGCGGGTTGAGGACCGGGTTGAGGAGCGCCGAAGGCGCGTCTCGAAACCCTGCGTCTCGAAACCCTGCGTCTCGAAACCCTGCCTCTCGAAACCGCCTGCACGGGCGGGTTTCGAGACGCCGCTTCGCGGCTCCTCAACCCACGGCTGTGCCGCATTCGATAGCGTGGGGGCGTGAAGACCCACCACCTGCGCACGCACCGGAGTGACGAGAACCTCGCTCGCGAGGGCCAGCTCGCCTGGCAGCTGGCGGGGGTCGCGACCGACCCCGTCGAGCTCGACGACGACGTGGTCGACATGGTCGTGAACCGGGTGATCGACAACGCGGCCGTCGCCGCGGCCTCGCTCGCCCGCAAGCCCGTGGTCTCGGCCCGCAGCCAGGCGCTCGCCCACCCCGTCTCGATCGGCGGCGACGGCGCCACCGTCTTCGGAGCGGATGCCGCACGTCGCACGTCGCCCGAGTGGGCCGCATGGGCGAACGGCGTGGCCGTGCGCGAGCTCGACTTCCACGACACGTTCCTCGCCGCCGAGTACTCGCACCCGGGCGACAACATCCCGCCGATCGTGGCGGTCGCCCAGCACCTCGCCGCGGGTCGCGGCCTCACCGGGCGCGACGTCGTGCGCGGCATCGCCACCGGCTACGAGATCCAGATCGACCTCGCGAAGGCGATCAGCCTGCACGAGCACAAGATCGACCACGTCGCGCACCTCGGCCCGTCGGCCGCCGCCGGCATCGGCACGCTGCTCGGCCTCGACCAGGAGACGATCTTCCAAGCGATCGGCCAGGCGCTGCACACCACCACCGCCACACGCCAGTCCCGCAAGGGCGAGATCTCCACGTGGAAGGCGCACGCCCCCGCGTTCGCCGGCAAGATGGCCGTCGAGGCGGTCGACCGCGCGATGCGCGGCGAGACCAGCCCGGTACCGATCTACGAGGGCGAGGACGGCGTGATCGCGTGGCTCCTCGGCGGCCCCGAGGCCACGTACGAGGTGTCGCTGCCCGACGAGGGCGAGGCCAAGCGCGCCATCCTCGACTCGTACACGAAGGAGCACTCCGCTGAGTACCAGGCGCAGGCGTGGATCGACCTCGCCCGCAAGCTGCACGACGAGTACCCGCTGATCCTCGATGACCCCGACCTCGTCGAGTCGATCACGCTGCACACCTCGCATCACACGCATTACGTGATCGGCTCGGGCGCGAACGACCCGCAGAAGTACGACCCGGATGCCTCGCGTGAGACGCTCGACCACTCCATCCCGTACATCTTCACCGTCGCCCTGCAGGACGGCACGTGGCACCACGCTGACTCGTACACGCCCGAGCGGGCGCACCGCGAGGACACGATGGCGCTGTGGAGGAAGGTGTCGACCGTCGAGGATCCCGAGTGGACGCGCCGGTACCACTCCAACGACATCGAGGAGAAGGCGTTCGGTGGCCGCGTCGTGATCAAGCTCGCCGACGGCGGCGAGATCGTCGACGAGATCGCCGTGGCCGACGCGCATCCGCTTGGCGCCCGCCCCTTCGCGCGCGAGCAGTACGTGCAGAAGTTCCGCACCCTGTCGGAGTGGGTGCTCGAGGAGGCCGAGATCGAGCGGTTCCTCGACCTGGCGCAGCGACTGCCCGAGCTCGGGCCCGACGAGCTCGGCGGCCTCACGATCACCGCCGCGCCCGGCGCGCTCGTCGCGGTGGAGATCCCGACGGGTCTGTTCTAGCAATGGACGGCGGGGTCGTCCTCGTCACGGGAGCGTCGTCGGGCATCGGCGAGGCGACCGCCCTCGAACTCGTCGGCCGCGGCTTCATCGTCTACGGCGTCGCGCGCCGCCTCGACCGCATGGCGGGACTCGCGGCCCACGGAGTACACACGTTCGAGATGGACGTGACGGATGACGCGTCCATCACGTCGGGCGTCGAGCGGATCCTGCGCGAGCAGGGCCGCATCGACGTGCTCGTCAACAACGCGGGGTACGGGTCGTACGGCGCCCTCGAGGACGTGCCGATCGAGGAGGCCCGCAGGCAGTTCGAGGTGAATGTCTTCGGGTTGGCGCGGCTCACCCAGCTCGTCCTCCCGCACATGCGCGCGCAGCGGAGCGGCAGGATCGTCAACGTCTCGTCGATCGGCGGAAAGTTCTACGAGCCGCTCGGCGCCTGGTATCACGCCACGAAGTTCGCGGTGGAGGGGTTGAGCGATTCGCTCCGGCTCGAGCTGCAGCCGCACGGCGTGCACGTCGTGGTCATCGAGCCGGGCGCCATTCGCACCGAGTGGGGCGCGATCGCCGCCGAGAGCGCGCTCGCCATGTCGGGAGGCACCGCCTACGGACGGCAGGCGAAGCGCCTCGCAGAGGTGTACGACGTCGCCGATCGGCCGGGTGTCGGCGCCTCGCCCCGGGTGGTCGCCGCGGTGATCGCGAAGGCGGCGACCGCGCGCCGACCTCGCACCCGCTACGCCGTGCCGTTCGGCGCGAAGGGGATCCTCTTCCTGCGCCGGATCCTCACCGACCGCGCGTTCGACTGGGTGATCCTGCGCGCGTACGGCATGAACTGAGCCCGGCAGCACGTCAGCCGGCCCGCGGCCGTTCGCTCCTGAGCCCGGCAGCGGTCGCCCCTTCCGCCGCGATTAGGCTGGATCGGAGGAGGCCCACCATGCTCTACGCCCAGACCCCGCCCGCCGAGAAGCGCCGGCTCTTCCGCGAACGGCTCGCGAGCGGCGAACTCCTCCGCTTCCCGGGGGCGTTCAACCCGCTGTCGGCCCGGCTCATCGAGCAGAAGGGCTTCGACGGCGTCTACATCTCGGGTGCGGTGCTCTCGGCCGACCTCGGCCTGCCCGACATCGGGCTCACGACGCTCACCGAGGTCGCCGGCCGGGGCAGGCAGATCGCCCGCATGACCGAGCTGCCGGCGATCATCGATGCCGACACCGGCTTCGGCGAGCCGATGAACGTGGCCCGCACCGTGCAGGAGATGGAGGACGCCGGCCTCGCCGGCCTCCACATCGAGGACCAGGTGAACCCCAAGCGCTGCGGGCACCTCGACGGCAAGCAGGTCGTCGACGAGCACACCGCCCTCCAGCGTATCCGCGCCGCCGTCGATGCCCGCCGCGATCCCGACTTCCTCATCATGGCCCGCACCGACATCCGTGCGGTGGAGGGCCTGCCCTCCGCGGTCGACCGCGCCAGGAAGCTCGTCGACGCGGGTGCCGACGCGATCTTCCCCGAGGCGATGGCCTCGCTCGACGAGTTCGCCGCCATCCGCGCCGCCGTCGACGTGCCGCTGCTCGCCAACATGACCGAGTTCGGCAAGAGCGAGCTCTTCACGGTGGAGCAGCTGGCGGATGTCGGCATGAACATCGTGATCTGGCCGGTGTCGCTGCTGCGCCTCGCCATGGGCGCCGCCGCCCGGGGACTCGACGAGCTCGAGGCATCCGGAACCCTCAACGGGCTGCTCGGCGAGATGCAGCACCGCGCCGACCTCTACGAGCTCATCGACTACGAGGGCTACAACCACTTCGACACGTCGATCTTCAATTTCCGCGTGGCCCGCTGAGGCGCTCGCGGGTCGAGGAGCTGCGCAACGGCGTCTCGAAGCCCGCCGACGCACATGTACGCCCGCCGACGCACATGGGTTTCGAGTCGGGCTGGTTTCGAGACGCGCGGGTTTCGAGACGCGCGGCTTCGCCGCGCTCCTCAACCCGCGCTCCTCAACCCGCTAACGTCTAGGCTGGGTGAGCGGTCGCGCCGCAGCGGCCGCGTCGTCACGCGAGGAGCACGATGAGCGATCAGCAGGGAGCTGCACCGGTCGAGCAGGGCCCGGTCATCTACAAGGGGCTGGCCGGCGTGCCGGTCGACTATACGGCCATCTCGAAGGTGAACTCCGACACGAACTCGCTGCTGTATCGCGGTTACCCGGTGCAGGAGCTCGCGGCATCCGTCACCTTCGAGGAGGTCGCCTACCTGCTCTGGAACGGCGAGCTGCCGGATGACACGCAGCTCGCCGAGTTCGAGGAGCGCGAGCGGGGCCACCGCGGCCTCGACCACGAGGTCAAGCGCATCATCGACGAGCTGCCGCTCACCGCGCATCCGATGGACGTCGTGCGCACGGCGGTGAGCGTCATCGGTGCGAGCGACCCGAAGACGCCCGATGACTCCCGCGAGGCCAATCTCGACAAGGCGTTCCGCCTGTTCGCGAAGCTCCCGTCGATCGTCACGTACGACCAGCGGCGCCGACACGAACTCGAGTTCGTCGAACCCCGCGCCGACCTCGGCTACTCGGCCAACTTCCTCTGGCAGGCGTTCGGCGAGGCGCCCGAGCTCGCGGTCGTGAACGCGTTCGACGTGTCGATGATCCTCTACGCGGAGCACTCGTTCAACGCGTCCACGTTCACCGCACGCGTGATCACGTCGACGCTCTCCGACCTGTACTCGGCCGTCGTCGGCGCGATCGGCGCCCTCAAGGGCGCCCTCCACGGGGGCGCCAATGAGGCGGTCATGCATGCCTTCGAGGAGATCGGCCTGGGCGAGGGCAGTGCCGAGCGCGCCGTCGCCTGGCTCGACGACGCACTCGCGCACAAGCGCAAGATCATGGGCTTCGGGCACCGGGTCTACAAGCACGGCGACTCGCGTGTGCCCACCATGCGTGACGCCCTCGAGCGCATGGTCGAGTTCTACGACCGGCCCGACCTGCTCGAGCTCTACGTGGCGCTCGAGACCGGAATGGAGCAGCGCAAGGGCATCCTGCCCAACCTCGATTACCCGACCGGGCCGACCTACCACCTGATGGGCTTCGACACTGCGATGTTCACGCCGCTGTTCGTGGCGAGCCGGGTCACGGGGTGGACGGCCCACATCATGGAGCAGGCAGCGTCGAACGCCCTGATCCGGCCGCTGTCGGTCTACAACGGCCCCGAGGAGCGGCACGTCCCCGTGAAGGGCTGAGCCATGTCGCACGTCTTCCTCGAGATGACGATGACGGTGGACGGCTTCACGGCCGCGCCGGGCGTGAGCATCGAGCATCCCCTCGGCATAGAAGGTGAGCGCGTGCACGAGTGGCTGTTCGGCACCGGCACCGGCGACCAGCCCCGCGAACGGGCGATGTTCAACCCCGGCTACGGCACTGATGGGGCAGCGGATGCCGCGCCAGACGAGATCGACCGCAGCGTAGCCGCCCGCATGTTCGACACGACCGGCGCATTCGTGATGGGCCGGCGCACGTTCGACGTCGGCGAGGGCCCGTGGGGCGACGAGTCGACGTTCGAGGGTCGCCCGTGCTTCGTGGTGACGAACCGGCCGCGGGAGCCGTTCGTGCGGGGCGGATCGCACTTCGAGTTCGTCACCGGCGGGGTCGCCGAGGCCGTGGCCCGCGCGAGCGAGGCCGCGCACGCGGCATCCGTGTGCATCCTCGGCGGCGCGGATGTCGCGCGCCAGGCGCTCGCCGCCGAGCTGGTCGCCGAAGTGAGGCTGCATCTCGTGCCGGTGCTGCTCGGCGAGGGCAGCCGGCTGTTCCCCGAGGAGCGGACCGAGCGCGTGGAGCTCGAGCCGCTCGGCGTCGAGCAGGGCGCCCGCGCCACACACCTGCGCTATCGCGTGGTGCGCGGCGACTGAACTGTCGCCCGGCCATCGTGCCGCGGCATCCGCTCGGTTCGCAGAACCGCACAATCACGTGGCGCCGACCGACTGAACCGACTGTGGCGACCCGCCAATGATCGATGATCGACCACGGATCCGTCATACAGTCGTGGACTATGCACATGCTGTTCCGCACGCTGCTCCACATCCTGTTCCTGTCGCGGCGCAAGCCCGACCTCGGGCACTACGACGTCGCCCGCACGAACTTCATCACGCTGCCGACCGACCTCGACATCAACCGGCACATGAACAACGGCGTGTACTTCTCGATCATGGATGTCGCCCGGTTCGACATGCTCGTGCGCAACGGCGTCTGGCGGTCGTTCCGCGAGAAGGGCTGGTACCCGGTCGTTGCAAGCGAGACGATCACCTTCCGCAAGTCGCTGAGCCTCTGGGAACGCTTCACGATCGAGTCGAAGCTCGTCGGCTACGACGACAAGGCCGTGTACATGGAGCAGCGCTTCGTGCGCCCTGGCCCTGACGGCAGGCCCGAGGTGTACGCCCAGGGCTTCATCCGGGCGCGCTTCCTCCGCAAGTCGGGCGGCACGGTGCCGACCGCGGAGCTCATCGAGGAGTTCGGCGCCCTCGAGGGTGAGGGCATCCCCGAGTGGATCGAGCGCTGGGGCGCGGATGTCGCGCTGCCGGCCACCCGGGCCGAGGCACCCTCGGTCTGGCACTGATCCGCGGGCGACGGATGCCGCGGCATCCGCTCGGCCCTTCCGGACCCCGCTAGGAGCGCGCCTTCATCGGCACGACGACCTCCTTGATGATGAGCAGGATGCCGGCCGCGATGGGGATCGCGACGAGCGCACCGGGGAGACCGGCGAGCGTGCCGCCCGCGAGGGCGGCGATGAGCACGATCGAGCCGGGAACCTGCACGGCCTTGCTCATCACCCTCGGCGTGAGGATGTAGGCCTCCACCTGCATGTAGACGAGCATCGCGGCCAGCACGATGATCGCGGACAGCGGCGAGACGAAGAGCGCCAGGACGGTCATCGCGATGGTGGTCAGCACCGTGCCGATGAGCGGGATGAGCGTGATGAAGAACGCGGCGACCGCGATCACGAGGGCGTACGGCACCTGCGCGACCGTGAGCACGAGCAGGCTGAACACCGCGTTGAAGAACGCGAGGATCACCATGCCGCTGAGGTAGCGGCCGACGTTCTGCATGATGCGCTCGGCATAGTCGACAACCCGGTCGCGGTGCGACGCCGAGATGAGCGTGTAGATCGCCGCCTTCGACGAGTCCAGCGTGGCGATGAAGTAGATCGTCAGGATGAAGATGAAGAATCCCGTCGAGATGCCGCCCACGATCGCGAGCCCCACGTTGAGGGCACCGCCGCCGATCGTCGCCCAGGTGTTGGGATCGCTGATGAGGCCGACGACCCAGTTGTAGATCGTCCCGATGATGCCGCCGGTGCCCGACTGCGCGTCCTGGAACCACTGCTGCGACTGCAGGTCCTTGTACATCTGCGGCAACTGCTCGACGAACGTGACCGCCTGGGTGATCACGAGCGGCAGCACGAGCCAGAGGAGGCCGGCGATCACGAGCACGAACAGCAGGATCACCGTCACGATCGCGACGCCGCGCTTCATGCCGCGGCGCTGGAACCAGCGCACGAGCGGGTCGAGGCCGAGCGTGATGAAGGTCGCGGCGAAGACCGAGAACAACACGCCCGACATCTGGAGCAGCGTGAGCGCGAGGCCGACCGCGAGGAGTAGGCCCAGCGTCGCGATGAACGCCCAGACGAACGGCCGGTTCGCCATCAGGTTCGCGTGCCGCTCCCGCAGGCTCGACCGCTCGTCGGCCTCGCGGGCATGTCGCACGATGCTCTTCACGGCGTCAGTCTAGGGGTGAGGATGCCTCGCACCGGCGAAGCGCACCGCCGAAGCGCACGGCCGGACTGCGACGCGCAGCGCCGCGGCATCCGGTCGACGACGGCCGAACGCGTCACGTCAGCTGCGCGCTGCCGCCGGCACGTGCAACTCCTCGTAGTGCTCGGAGAGAACCGGGTAGTACTGCTCCCACTCGGGGAGCTCCCGACCGGCCCGGGCCGCGACGAGGCGGTCGAGGTAGTAGTCCCATCCGGGGCCCATCGTCTTGGCATCGGCAGGGTCGTGCAGCCGCTGGGCGAAGGTGAGCGTCGTCATGCCGCCGGCCTCGAGCAGATGGCAGAACACGCGGATGCCGCCGGGTGCCGGTCCGGAGTCGGCGAGGAAGCGGTGGGGCGGGTCGCACTCGAGGATGCTCACGTTCTCCCACTCGCCGCCCTCCTCGAAGGTCATGCGGAAGCGCACGCCACCCGTCTCGGGCCGTCCGGTGTAGGTGCCGATCCAGGCCTGCATCGCCGTGGGATTCGTGAGGCTGAACCACACGTCCTCGATCGGCGCCTTGAACAGGCGGTCGAACTGCAGGTAGAGGCCGTCTGGCTTCACCATGTAGTGGCCGGTCGGTTTCGCGGTCATCTTGGCCCCCCGCTCGTCGTGGATTTCAGGCTAAACCCGTGGCGTGTCAAACCACTAGAGTTGGCGCCATGGGTTCCAAGGGGGGCGCGCAGCGCAAGCCGAATCATCCGTCCAGCGGGCAGTCGCACGAGGAGACGATGAACGTCACCGAGGGCAGATCGGGGCTGTGGGGCGCCCTCGCGGGCCTCTTCACCTTCGCGCTCATCGCCGTGCCGCTCTCGGCGGCGTTCTCGTTCGCGACGCATCCGAACACGCAGCAGCTCTTCGCGGGTCGCCTCGATGAGATCTCGCAGGGCGGGTACGTCGCCTTCTGGTGGATCGTCACGATCTTCCTCCTGGCGCTGCCGTTCCTCGTCGGCTATGCCATCGCGAGGTTGTCCGGCCGTTCGCTCGTGATCGTGGGTGCAATCATCGCGCTCTTCGTGATCGCGATCCTCGTGCTGGGGCAGATGTTCGTCTTCTGATCGATCGGGGGAGCCATGCAGCTCGCGAAGGCGTCGGACGATGCCAAGGCGCTGTTCACCTCGGTGGTGCCCGATGATCCACGCGTCGTCGTGAAGCCGATGTTCGGCAACCTCGGCGCGTTCGTCAACGGCAACATGTTCGCAGGCCTGTTCGGCGACCGCATCGGAGTGCGCGTCCTCGACGAAGCCGCGCGTGCCGAGCTCGCTGCGACTCCGGGTGCCGGGCCGTTCGGGCCGGAGGAGCGCCCGATGGGCGGCTATGTGGCCGCGCCCGAGACGTGGGCGAGTGAGCCCGACCGCCTGGGCGAGTGGGTGGCGCGGGCCTTCGACGAGGTCGCGGCGCTTCCGCCGAAGGCGCCGAAGCCGCCCAAGGGCGGCGCCAAGCGCTGATCCCAGCCGGCCCCGTGGGGTTCCGGTGCACGTCACCTCGGGGCGTCAGCCGCGATCGGATGCCGCATCGAACACGTCGCGCGCCGCGGTGATCTCCTCGTGGTTGGCGGCGGCCCAGCCGACCAGGCCGAGCACGGGCTCGGCGAGCGAGCGACCGAGGTCGGTGGAGGCGTACTCCACCCGCGGTGGGATCTCGGCGTAGCTCGTGCGGGAGACGAGCCCGTCGCGCTGGAGGTTCCGGAGCGTCTGCGTGAGCATGCGGTGCGAGATGCCGTCGATGCGGCGCTGGAGTTCCGTGAAGCGGAGCGGTCGCTCGTCGAGGAGTCCGATCACGAGCAGGCTCCACTTGTCTCCCACACGGGAGAGCACGTCGCGGATGACGCGGCTCGACGGGTGGTCGACGCTGCACGTCGACGACGGGACGTTGGGGTGGTCGGCGAGGGTGCGGCCTGCGAACGGCGCAGACGCCGCGGCATCCGTGGTGGTCATCTGGTGCTCTCCCCTCGTTCCTTCCGATACGCACCTCGAGGTGCGTGACGCACGATGAAGTGCGGGGGACCTGTCGGCTAAAGTCACCGATCGTGCGTCACGCACTGATGGTAACCGACCGGTCTGGAGAGTCCCATGATCATCGCCCTGTGGATCGTCACCGCGCTGCTCGCCCTCGTCTTCCTCGCGTCCGGCTTCATGAAGTCCACGACGCCGCGCGAGAAGCTCCTGCCGAGGATGGCCTACATGGAGGACCTGTCCGACGGGCAGGCCCGCGTCGTGGGCGTGCTCGAGTTCCTCGGCGCGCTCGGCCTCGTGCTGCCGGCGGCCACGGGCATCCTGCCCTGGCTCACGCCCGTCGCCGCCTTCGCACTCGCGCTCACCATGGGCGTCGCCACGGGGCTGCACGTGAGGCGGCGGGAGTCGTTCGTGCCGAGCGTGGTGCTCGGCGTCGTCGCGCTTGCCGTGGGCATCGGGTGGGTGCTGCTCGGCTGATTCCCTCGTTCCATACCATGCGGTATGGTATGGAACATGACTTTACGTCAACGAGGCGCCCGGTGACCGCATTGCCCGACCCGATCTGGCCGGTCGTGGTACTCGCTGCGATCCAGCTCTTCGACGGCGTGATCAGCTGGAAGCCCGTGCCCTTCGTCGCGAAGTGCTTCGACGACGTGCACTTCCCTCGGAAGTGGTGGTGGGTCCTCACGCCGATCAAGTTCGCCGCGGCGGCCGGGCTGGTCGCCGGCATCTGGATCCCGTACCTCGGCCTCGTCACCTGCGTCGCGCTCGTCGCCTACTTCCTCGTCGCGATCGGCATGCACGTCGCGGCTCGCGACTTCGGGCGCAACCTGTTCGTGAACGCCACGGGCATGCTCGTGATCTGCGTCGCGACGACGCTGTGGTGCTTCCTGCTCTGAGCCCGCACTCAGGCGTCGTCTTCGGCGGGCACCGCCTCGAGCAGCAATTCGTAGATCGAGCGCAGCTCCTCGGCATCGACGGGGGGCACGATGGCGGCGGCCCCGAGTGACACGAGGTACGGCACGAGGGCCGCGGTGCGCGCCGCGGCATCCGTCTCGGCCGCCGGACGCCATGCCGCCTGCAACGCCTCGATCGCGGCGGCGTCGATGCGCGCCTGCGTCGCGCGCGCCTCGGGATCGGCGTACGCCCACGCACGCACCGCGGCGTCGAGCTCGGGGCGACGAAGTCCGTCGTCGCGCGAGACGAGGGTCGTCAGCCAGGCGAGCGTCGCCCGCGTGCCCTCGCCCCCGCGGGACTCGATCGCCGCGGCGAGCGAAGTGCGCGCCTGCTCCTCGTAGTGCGCGAGCAACGCGCGGCGGAAGTCGGCCGCGCCGTCGAAATGGTGGTGGAACGAGCCCTTCGTCACGCCGAGCCGCGCCGCCAGCCCGTCGATGCGGAGGCCGTCGACGCCCTCGCTCGCGAGCACGGCGAGTCCCTCGTCGAGCCAGCGCGCGCGTGTGATCCGCATGCAGACACCGTACCTGAGGGTACGGTGGGGCGCGTCAGCTCAGGCGGTCTCCGCGTCCAGCACGGCCATCGCCGCATTGTGGCCGCCGATGCCGCTCACCGCGCCGCCGCGCACGGCGCCGGAGCCGCAGAGCAGGATCCGCGGATGCCGCGTCCCGACCCCCCAGCGCTCGGCCGGCGTCGCGAGCGGCGCGCCGTCCTCCGCCCACGGCCACGACAGCGGTCCGTGGAAGATGTTGCCGCCGGGCATGCGGAGGGCCTCCTCGAGGTCGAGCGTCGTCTTCGTCTCGATGCACGGGCGGCCGGCGGCATCCGTGGCGATGACGTCCTCGATGGGCTCGGCGAGCACCGAGTCGAGCGATGCGAGCACGGCGGCCTGCAGCCGGTCGCGGAGCTCGTCGTTGCCGAACCGCTCGAGGAGCCGGTGCGGCACGTGCAGCCCGAAGACGGTGAGTGTGTGGGTGCCGGATGCCGCGAGCTCGGGCGAGAGGATCGACGGGTCGCTCAGGGTGTGGCAGTAGATCTCGCACGGGAGCGGTGACGGGATGCCACCGCGTGCGGCCGTCGTGAACGCCGCGTCGAGCTGCGACGCGAGCTCGTTGATGTGGAACGTGCCGGCGAACGCCGCCTCGGGGGCCACCTCCGTGTCACGGAGCCGCGGGAGGCGGGTGAGCACCAGGTTCACCTTCACCTGGGCGCCCTCGGGCTCGGCCAGGCGGCGCAGGCGCTCGCGCACCACGGGCGGCACGTCGATCACGGCGTCCGTCGCTCCGGCCGCAAGAAGCCGATCGAGCACGACGGGCGCGACATTGGCGAGCACGGTGCCGACCGTCACCGTGTGCTCGGCGCCGCCGTGCGAGTAGCGCACGCGCCCCTCGGGATCGACGGCGAGCACCTCGGCCCCCGTGACGAGCTCGGCGCCGGCGTCACGGGCTGCGCGCGCGAGCTCGCCGCTGACGGCTCCCATGCCGCCGATGGGCACGTTCCAGTCGCCGGTTCCGCCACCGATCACGTGGTAGAGGAAGCAGCGGTTCGCGTCGAGGCCGGGGTCGTCGAGGTCGGTGAACGTGCCGATGAGGCCGTCGGTCGCGACGACGCCGCGCACGAGGTCGCTTGTGAACCGCTCGTCGAGGACGCGGCCGAGCGGCTGCTCGATGAGGTCGCTCCACGCGCGGTCGTCTCCAACGAGCTCGCGGGCCTCCGACCGGGTGAGCAGCGGCTCGGTGAGGGTGGGGAAGAGCCGCTCGGCGAGCCGGCCGGTATCGGCGTAGAAGTCGTTCCACGCGGCGGCATCCGCCTCGGCGCCCACGCGCTCGAAGGCTGCGACCACCTCCGGGCCGGCCTCGTGGTCGACGAGCAGCCCTCGCTCGGGGTCGGCCGGGTCGGGTGTGTACGACGAGAAGCGCCGCCGCACGAGGCGCACGTCGAGCCCGAGGTCGTCGATGATGCGCTGCGGAAGGAGGCTCACGAGGTACGAGTAGCGGGAGAGGCGCGCGTCGACGCCGTCGAACGCCTGCGCCGAGACGGCGGCGCCGCCGAGGTGGTCGTCACGCTCGAGGACGAGCACGGAGCGTCCGGCACGGGCGAGGTAGGCGGCGGCCGTCAGGCCGTTGTGTCCGCCGCCGATGATCACGACGTCGTGGGGCATCCCACGAGCGTAGACGAGCGTCCGCGGCATTCGACGCGCTCGTCTACGCTGCTGGGGTCATGCGCAGGTGCGCTCAGCGCGCCCGGCGCATCGCCTGCACGCCGAGCACGATGCCGATCGCGCAGGTCACGGCCGCCGCGATCACGCCGCCGATCACCGACGGGTCGCCGAAGTCGCCCGCGAGCAGCGCCCGCTCGGCGGCCACGAGGTAGCTCAGCGGGTTGACCGCCGCGGCGACCTGCATCCACTCGGGTCCGTCCTCGAGCGGGAGCAGCATGCCCGAGAGGATCATCAGCGGGAACAGCAGCGTCTGGTGCACCATCCAGAACATCCAGTCGCGGTTGCGGCAGGCGAGCGCCAGGCGATAGCTCAGCGCGCCGAAGCCGATGCCGAACACCGCGAGCACGGCGAGGCCGGCGATGAGACCCGGCACGTCGAGCCGGAACCCGAACGGCACCGCCACGAGCACCACGATCGTGCCCTGGATGACGAGCGGCACGACCTCCTTGAGCGCGCGCCCCACGAGCAGGGCGCTCCGCGACAGCGGGGCGACGAGGGTGCGCTCGTGCGACCCCGTCTGCATCTCGAAGAGCAGGTTCGCGCCCGTCGACGCGGTGCCGAACAGGGCGACCATCACGAGGATGCCCGGCACGAACCACTGCAGGGTGCCCGAGACGTCGCCGCCCGACGCGCCGACGAGCAACGGCCCGAACAGGCCGAGGAAGACGAGCGGCTGCACGAGCGAGAAGATGACGCTGAACGGGTCGCGCACGAGCGGGCGGGACTCGCGCGCGAAGACGGTGGCCGTGTCGTGCACGAAGCCGGTGGGGCGGGCGGATGCCGCGGGCCGCTCGGGTGCGGCGGCGGTCGGTGCGGCGGGGCTGATCGTGTTCACGGTGATGCTCCTTCTGTGTCGTGAGAACAGGTGATTGCGTTGGGATGGTGCGCGTGGTTCCTGAATCCGGGACCGGCGCGGTGTGTCTTCCTGCCTTCGGGACGAGGGCCGCCCCTCTGCTCAGCCCGCGGAGACGAGCTCGCCCCCGGGAGCCGCCGCGGCAGCCTCCTCGCGGAGGCTCCGACCCGTGAGCGCGAGGAACACGTCGTCGAGGGTCGGCTGGCGGTGGGTTGCCGCGACGACCTCCAGGCCGGCGTCGCCGAGCTCGCGGATGTAACGGGGGAGGGCTCGGTCGCCGCCGTGCGCCGTGACGGTGACGACGGTGTCGTCGGCCTCGCCGCCGATGCGGGACGCGGCGGACGCGGCATCCGTCGCCGTGCCGAAGGTGAGCGTCACCCGGTCGCCGGCGAGCGAGGACTTGAGCGCCCACGCCGTGTCGTCGGCGATGACCGCGCCGTGGTCCATCACCATCACGCGTTCGGCGAGCTGGTCGGCCTCGTCGAGGTAGTGCGTGGTGAGGAAGATCGTGGTGCCCGTGGCGCGGCGGAGGTCGACGATGTGGTCCCACAGGTTCGCGCGGCTGTGCGGGTCGAGTCCGGTGGAGGGCTCGTCGAGGAACAGCAGCTCGGGGCGGTGGATGAGTCCGAGCGCGATGTCGAGCCGGCGCTTCTGGCCGCCGGACAGCGACTGCACCTGCCGGTTCGCGACCTGTCCGAGCTCGAGCGACTCGATGAGCTCGGCGGCCCGCGCCCGGGTCTCGCGGCGGCCCATGCCGTAGAACGCGCCCTGCGCGTGCAGCTCGTCGCGCACCCGCTGGGTGTGGCCACCAGAGGTGCCCTGGCCGACGTACCCGATGCGGCGGCGCACCCCGGCGGGGTCGTGGCGGACGTCGAAGCCCGCGACCGTGGCCTCACCCGCGGTGGGCGGGAGCAGGGTCGTGAGCATGCGGAGGGTCGTGGACTTCCCGGCGCCGTTCGGGCCGAGGAAGGCGACGAGCTCGCCATCGGCCACATCGAGGTCGACGGCTCGGACGGCCTCGACGACCTGCCGCTTGGAGCGGAACGTCTTCGTGAGGCCTCGGGCGGTGATCATCCGGTTGGTTCGATTCGCGCTGTTCATGCGCCCAGTCTTCCGAGGTATCCGGTCACTTCCTGTCCTGATTCGGGAAATACTTGGACCATGGCCGCGACCACCTCGAGAACCCTGGAACTCCTCTCCCTGCTGCAGAGCCACCGGCACTGGTCGGCGCGCGAGCTCGTCGACCGCCTCGGCGTGAGCGAGCGCACGCTGCGCCGCGACATCGAGCGCCTGCGCGAGCTCGGCTACCGCATCGAGTCGATGCGGGGGAGCGCCGGTGGTTACCGACTCGAGGCGGGTACCGGGCTGCCACCGCTGCTGCTCAGCGACGACGAGGGGGTCGCGATCGCGGTCGGCCTGCGCTCCCAGGCCACGGCCGGACTCCGTGGCGCCGAGCACACGACCCTCAGCGCGCTCGCCAAGATCGAGCAGGTGCTGCCGCCCGCGCTGCGCCGCCGCATCGACGCGCTGGCGTCGCACGCGACCATCGGCGCCGGTGGGCGCGAGGCATCCGCCCGCCCCACGCCCGAGGTCGACACCGAGCTGCTCGGCCTCCTCGCGCTCGGATGCCGCGACTCCGAGCGACTGCGGTTCACCTATACGGATGCCGCGGGCGAGTCCACCTCGCGGGTCGTCGAGCCCTACCGGCTCGTGCCCGTGGCGCGCCGCTGGTACCTGCTCGCCTGGGACCGGCAGCGCGAGGACTGGCGCACGTTCCGGCTCGACCGCATCAGCGACCTGTTCGAGACACGGGTGCACTTCGAGCCGCGGCCGATGACCGACGAGGCCGCACGCGCACGAGTGGAGACCGCGCTGCGCTGGCGCGACCGCAGCGTGCGCGCGCGGGTCGTGGTGGACCTGCCGCGGGCCGAGCTCGTCGACCACCTCGGGTGGTACGGCCGGGACGTCGTGGCCGACGGGCCGGCCCGCTGCGTGTGGCCGCTCGAGGCCGACACCGTCGAGAACCTCGTGGTGGCGCTCATGTGGGTGCCGCGGGGCATCGGCTACCGCGTCGACGGGCCCCCCGAGGTGCTCGAGTTCCTGGCGGCACAGGCCGAGCGGTTCACCGCAGCGGTCGGACTTCGGGGCGACAGCCGGTAATCCTCGGGTAGGACCGGGGCATGACCAAGCTGAGCGTGAGTCTGCCTCCGGCCGATGTGGCCTTCATCGACTCGATCGCCGTGCAGTTCGACGGCAATCGCTCGGCGGCGATGCACGACCTCGTTCGCCTGGGGCGCGAGCTCGCGGCCGCGGATGACTACGCTGCCGCGTTCGACGAGTGGGAATCGTCCGGCGATGCGAGATGCCTGGGAGTCCGTCACCGCTGACGGGCTCTCGGAGTGAGACGTGGCGACGTCGTCGTCGTCTCCCTCGATCCCGTCCTGTCCGCAGAGGCATCCAAGAGCCGCCCCTGTGTGCTCGTGAGCAACGACGGCGCGAACTCGGTGGCGACGCGGCTCGGCCGGGGTGTGGTGACGGTCGTCCCGCTCACGTCGAACGTCGCGCGTGTGTTCAGCGGCTTCGAGGCTCTCGTGTCCGATCGCGGTGAGCTCGCGACGATGGGCCTCCGGGCGCCGTTGAAGGCGCAGGCCGCGCAACTTCGCGCGGTGTCGGTCGAACGTGTGCGAAGCACCATCGGTCGATGCCCTGCTCGGGTGCTCGATGCGATCGATGAGGCCATCAGGTTCCATCTGTCCTTGTGAGCCGCACGCGCTCCCGCGTGCTCACCCGGTTCGCGGCAACGTGCCGATCTCGTCGCCCGATTCGTCGAAGACGGTCATGGTCGACCCGTCGACGGTGGCCGTGGCGAGCCCGGAGAGCCACGTGTCGATGTCTTCGCAGGCCATGAGCGTCGTGGCGACGTTCTCGAACGTGACGGTGTCGCCCTCCTCGGTCCACTCGCCGTTCATCTGGTTGCAGCCGTCGGTGCCGGTGAGTGTGCCGTCGTCCTCGAGCACGAGCGAGGGCTCGGTGGTCTCGCCGGTGTCGCCCCAGGTGCCGGCCGCACTCTCGGAGCCGCCGCCGTAGCCCGTTCCCCCACCGCCCGTGGCGCACCCCGCAAGTGCGAGGGCCGCAGCCACGAGGATCGTGCCGGTGCGTGTCATGGACCGCAGCATCCGTGCCATGGGCGCCAGCGTACTCCGACCCTCAGCGACCGGCTGGGACCGCCGTCGCGCGTGCCGCCCTCGCGAGCGCGTCCCGGCAGGCGACGACGGCCGGGCGGGCGGCCGCCGCCAAGCGGGTGGAGCTGAAGACCTCGCGCTGCGGATGGCCCGGCAGGTCGACGAGCGTGACGCTCGGCGCCTCGCCCGCCCAGACGAGGTCGGGCAGCAGGCCCACGGCGTTGCCCGAGCGGATGAGCCGGATGTGCGCCATGAGGTCGGCGGTCTCGAAGCGCACGTCGGGCTCGAACCCTGCGGCGCGGCAGAGCTGCTCCGCCCACTCGCGCGAGGCGGTGCCCTGCGGCTCGAGCACCCACGGCATTCCGGATGCCGCGGCGAGGCCGTCGACGACGGGCCGCGCCGTGTGCGGCGGCAGCGCGAGCCGGATCGCGTCGGCGGCGAGGTGCACGCGGTCGAGGTCGTCGCGGTGAGCGCGCGTGTGCCCGGGATACTGCTCTGCGATCACGAGGTCGAAGTCGCGCGCCGCGACCTCGAAGAGGCCCACGTCGGGCTCGCGCTCGGTGACCTCCACGCGCAGGTCGGGGTGCTCGCTGCGGAGCAGGGTGAGGGCCTGCGGCACCATGGCGTGGGCCGCGGACTGGAACACCGCGATGCGCACGGTGCCGCCGACCGCGGTGAGCGAGCGCGCGACATCCGACTCGGCCTCCTCGAGCCGGTCGAGCACGGCGCGGGCGTGACTGACGAGCAGCTCCGCCTGCGGGGTGAGCTGCACCCGTCGCCCGACCTGCACGAGCAGGGGAACCCCGGCCTCCTTCTCGAGCTGGCTGAGCTGCTGCGACACCGAAGACGGACTGTACGAGAGCGCCTCGGCGACGGCGGCGAGCGTACCGCGCTGGCTGAGCTCCACGAGCAGCCGCAGGCGTCGCACGTCGAGCATGAGGTCCTCCCCTTGCCGAGTCGCCCGAATCCGTACGGAAACGGGCCACTCGGGATGGCGATTGATCATTCGATTCTACCGAACGGTATCCGTCGGATTCATTCGCTGTACCGAACGGATGTCACGGCGCACACTGGAAGCTGCACGGCACACCTCAGCGTGCCCGAAGTGAAGGACACTACCCTCGTGACCATGTCGAATGCCGCCACGGATCTCGCGCCGAGCACCGACCACGTCGTCGCCCTCGTGCGCCGCTGGCTCGCCGAGAGCGCCGAACACCCCGCAGACCCGGCCGCCGAGCGCCTCGCAGGGGTGCTGAAGGACCCGAACGGGCTCGCGTTCACCGTGGGCTTCGTCGACGGCGTCATGCGGCCCGAAGACCTGGGCGTCGCCGGCCGCAACCTCGAGCAGGTCGCGAGGCTCACGCCGAAGTTCCTGCCGTGGTACCTGCGCGCCGCGATCCGCCTCGGCGGGTTCGTCGCCCCGGTGTTCCCATGGGTGGTCATCCCGATCGCCCGGCGCGTGCTGCGCCAGATGGTCGGCCACCTCGTGCTCGACGCGACCCCCGAGAAGCTCGGGCCCGCCATCGCCACGCTTCGCGAATCGGGCAACCGCCTGAACCTGAACCTCCTCGGCGAGGCGGTGCTCGGCGAGGACGAGGCCGATCGGCGCCTGCGCGGCACCTACGAGTTCCTCGCCCGCGACGACGTCGACTACGTGTCGATCAAGGTGTCCAGCGTCGTGAGCCAGCTCTCGATGTGGTCGTTCGACGAGGCGGTCGCCAAGGTGGTCGCGAAGCTCACCCCGCTCTACGAGCTCGCCGCCGCTTCGACGGGCTCGGTTTCGACGGGCTCAACCAACAGGGGCAAGTTCATCAACCTCGACATGGAGGAGTACCGCGACCTCGACCTCACGATCGCGGTGTTCACGACCCTGCTCGACCAGCCGCAGCTCCGCGGCCTCGAGGCGGGCATCGTGCTGCAGACCTACCTTCCCGACGCCCTGGGCGCCATGCAGGAGCTCACGGCGTGGGCGACCGCCCGCCGGCAGGCCGGCGGCGCACCGATCAAGGTGCGCGTCGTGAAGGGCGCCAACCTCGCCATGGAGCACGTCGACGCCGCCATCCACGGCTGGCCGCTCGCCACCTACGACACCAAGCAGGACTCCGACACCAACTACAAGCGGGTGCTGCACTGGTCGATGACGCCCGAGCACACCGACGCCGTGAAGCTCGGCGTCGCCGGCCACAACCTCTTCGACGTCGCCCACGCGTGGCTCACCGCCCTTCAGCGCGGCGTCGCGTCCAGCGTCGAGTTCGAGATGCTCCTCGGCATGGCGATCGGCCAGGCCGAGGCGGTGCGCCGAGACGTCGGCAACCTCCTCCTGTACACGCCCGTCGTGAACCCGACCGAGTTCGACGTGGCGATCGCCTACCTCATCCGCCGGCTCGAGGAGAACGCGAGCCAGGACAACTTCATGTCGGCCGTGTTCGAGCTCGACCGCGACCAGCGACTGTTCGAGCGCGAGCGCACCCGGTACGAGCGGTCGCTCGCAGCACTCGAGGCGGACACTTCGACGCTGCTCAGTGGAACTGCCGCGCGCGTGCCCGCCCCGAACCGCACCCAGAACCGACGCGCCGAGTGGACGGATGCCTCGCTCGCCGCGGCGATGGCCGTGGCCGACGCTCCCGCACCCGGCACCGAGCACGAGGACGACGCGTCGCTCACGAGCACCGTGCTCGAGATCGTGCGCGGCTCCGGGGGCCTCGACGTCGATGCAGCGGATGCCGCGGCATCCGGTGCCCTGGCCGCTCCGACCGGCCCCGGCGCCACCCCCGGCTTCCGCAACGAACCCGACACGGACCCCGCACTCGCCGCGAACCGCGAGTGGGGACGCCGCATCCTCGCGCGGGTGCCCGGGTCGCCGCTCGGTCTGGACACGATCGCGCGGGCGCGCATCGTCGATGCCGCGACGCTCGAGTCCGTGATCCGGACCGTGGCCGCGAACGGCCGCGCCTGGGGCCAGCTGCCCGGGTCCGAGCGCGCAGCGGTGCTGCACCGCGCCGGCCTCGCGCTCGCGGCCAACCGCGACCGTCTCATCGAGGTGATGGCGGCCGAGACCGGCAAGACCATCGCCGAGGCGGACCCCGAGGTCAGCGAGGCGATCGACTTCGCGCACTACTACGCCGAGCGCGCGCGCGAGCTCGACCACGTGCAGGGCGCCGTCTTCGTGCCGCCGAAGCTCACCGTCGTGACGCCGCCGTGGAACTTCCCCGTCGCGATCCCCGCGGGCGGCGTGCTCGCCGCGCTCGCCGCTGGCTCGGGCGTCATCATCAAGCCGGCGAAGCTCGCCCAGCGTTCGGGCGCCGTCATGGTCGAGGCGCTCTGGGAGGCGGGCGTGCCCCGCGAGCTCCTCACCCTCGTCGACCTCGGCGCGCGCGAGCTCGGCACCCAGCTCGTCTCGCATCCCGCGGTCGACCGGGTCATCCTCACGGGCGCGTACGAGACCGCGCAGCTGTTCCGCTCGTTCCGCAACGACCTGCCGCTGCTCGCGGAGACGAGCGGCAAGAACGCGATCATCGTGACGCCGTCGGCCGACCTGGACCTCGCGGCATCCGACGTCGTGAAGAGCGCCTTCGGCCACGCCGGCCAGAAGTGCTCGGCCGCGTCGCTCGTGATCCTCGTGGGCTCGGTCGCGAGGTCCGAGCGGTTCCACCGCCAGGTCGTCGACGCCGCCGCGTCGCTGCGCGTCGGCTACCCCGAGCAGGCGCTGAGCCAGATGGGCCCGATCATCGAGCCCGCGAACGGCAAGCTGCTGCACGCCCTCACCCAGCTCGGCATCGACGAGGAGTGGCTCGTCGAGCCCAGGCAGCTCGACGGCACCGGCCGCCTCTGGTCGCCCGGCATCCGCACCGGCGTGAAGGCCGGCTCGTACTTCCACCTCACCGAGTTCTTCGGGCCCGTGCTCGGCGTGATGCACGCCAGGGACCTCGACGAGGCCATCCGCATGCAGAACGCAGTGGACTACGGCCTCACGGCCGGGCTGCACTCGCTCGACCCCGACGAGGTGGCGACCTGGATCGACCGCGTCCAGGCGGGCAACCTCTACGTGAACCGCGGCACCACCGGCGCCATCGTGCAGCGCCAGCCGTTCGGCGGCTGGAAGCGCTCGGCGGTCGGCGCGGGCGCGAAGGCCGGCGGCCCGAACTACCTGTTCGGCCTCGGCGAGTGGATGCCGCAGCACGGCACCTCCTCGAGCACCCTCCACCTGCGCGGCCTCGAGAAGCGCGTCACCGAGCTCATCGAGGCGTCGCAGCCGGCCCTCGACTACGAGTCGTTCGACGTGCTGCGCCGCTCGGCCCTCTCCGACGAGGTCGCCTGGGCCGAGGAGTACGGCGTCGTGAAGGACGTGTCGGGCGTCGGCGTCGAGCGCAACCTGTTCCGCTACCGGCCGCTGCCCGTCACCATCCGCATCGGCGAGGCGTCGACGCTCGCCGAGGGCCTGCGCATCATCGCGGCCGGCCTGCTCGCGAAGGCCCCGCTCACCGTGTCGACGGCGATCGAGCTGCCGAAGGCCGTGCGCACCATCCTCGCCGCACGCGACGTGCGCGTCATCCGAGAGGGCGACGCCGCGTGGCTGGACCGCGCCGCGAAGGGCGGCATCACCACCTCGCGCGTGCGCCTCGTCGGCGGCGGCGCATCGGCACTCGCCGAGGCCCTGGGCGGCACTCCGGATGTCGCGGTGTGGTCGCACCCCGTCACGCCGTCGGGCCGCGTCGAGCTGCTGCCGTTCCTGCACGAGCAGGCGATCTCGATCACGAACCACCGCTTCGGCAACCCCACGACCCTCACGGACGGCGTGATCTAGGTGTGCTGCCCAGGCAGGTTGGTCAATCTGCTGATGGGTGGGTGGCCGCCGATCGCGGTGTGGGGCCGATGGTGATTGTAGGCGTGCAGCCAGGCGGGGAGTGCGTTGCGGCGGGCTGATTCGGAGTTGTAGTGCCGGGAGTATGCCCAGCCGTCGGCGAGGGTGCGGTGGAAGCGTTCGATCTTCCCGTTGGTCTGTGGTCGGTAGGGGCGGGTGCGCTTCGGACGGATACGCAGCTCTGTGCAGGCATCGCGCCAGGCGAAGGAACGGTAAGCCGAGCCGTTGTCGGACAGGACCCGTTCGACCGTCACGCCTCGGTCGGCGAACCAGCCCACCGCGCGGTGGAGCACGGCGACCGCGGTGGCCGCGGTCTCATCGTCGTGGATCTCGGCATAGGCGACACGAGAGTGGTCGTCGATGACGGTATGGATGAATGCGGTCCCGGTGACCATGTCTCCGGCGATGCCTCGTCTGCCGGTTCGTTTCGCTGTGACCGCTCTGTTCCGCATCCCGGAGGAACGACCGACGTATCGCCAGCCTCCGCCGTCGGGGATGTTGCCGAGCTTCTTCACATCGACGTGGATCAACGCACCCGGCGTCGCGTGTTCGTAGCGACGGGCCGGCTCGCCGGTGCGCACGTCGACGTGGCTGAGCCGGTTCACCCGGCAACGAGTCAGGACCGCATGCACCGTCGATGCCGGCATGCCCAGCTCCGCGCCGATCGCGACTGGGCCTAGCCGCTTCTTCCACCGCAGATGCACGACCTTGCGGACTAGGATCCGCGAAGTCTTGTTCGGGCTCGAATGCGGACGTGAGGAGCGGTCCTGCATGCCTGCCTCGCCCATCTCGACGTAGCGACGCGCCCAGCGTTCCGCGGTCCGCCACGACACCCGGAAGTAGCTCGCGGCTGCGGCGATCGTCCACGCGTCTTCGACGACTTTCTGCGCGAGCCGGAGCCGTTGGCGGGGTGTCAAAGCAGCATTAGCGTGGGACACGAGGACCTCCCTGGTCTCGAGTGAGGGAACTAGACAGCTCCACTCTCGACCGGGAGGTCCTCACCCGTCTATCGACACGTCACAACTCAACCAACGTCCCTGGGCAGCACATCTAGGCCGGGTACGGGTTGAGGAGGCCGCGCAGCGGCCGTCTCGAAACCCGGCGTTCGGGCGTCAGGGTTTCGAGACGTGTCGGCCTACTGCCGGCGCTCCTCAACCCGCGGCTCAGGCTCGCCCGCGGGTCTCGGAGTTTCTGAGGCTGAACTCGGCCACCAGGCCGCCGCCCGGCCGCGGGTGGAGTTCGAGCTCACCGCCATGGGCTGCTGCGACGGCCCGCACGATCGACAGCCCGAGTCCGAACCCCTCGCGATCGGCCCGGCGTGACGCCTCACCGCGATGGAAGGGTTCGCCGAGCGCCGCGACCTCGGCGTCGCTCAGTTCGCGGCCGGTGTTCTCCACGGTGAACCCGGGCCGTGGCGGGTCGACCCGCACGATGACGACGCCGCGGTCGTCGTTGTAGCGCATGGCATTGTCGAGCAGGTTGCGCACGGCGAGGCGGAGCAGCTCCTCGTCGCCGTCGACGACGGTGGGGGTGGCGGTGGCGGATGCCTCGAGCGCGATGTCCACCCCCCGCTCTGCCGCGTCGGCTTCGACCTCGGTCACCGCTGCGGCGAGGATTGCGCCGAGGTCGACCCGCACCCGGTCGGCCGTGCGGATGCGCCCCCGCGCGAGCACCAGCAGCGCGCCGATGAGGCGCTCGCTGTGCGCGTTCGCCGAGAGCGCCCGGCGCACCGCCGGTTCGAGCTCGGCGGGCACCCTGCCCTGTTCGAGCGGGATCTCCAACGCCGCACGCGTCACCGTGAGCGGCGTGCGCAGCTCGTGCGACGCGTTCTGGATGAACCGGTCCTGCGCCTCGAAGCCGGTGTGCAGGCGGTCGAGCATGCCGTCGATCGTGTCGCCGAGCTCCTTGATCTCGTCATCGGGGCCCGCGAGCTCGAGACGGCGGTCGAGCTCGTCGGTCGTGATGCGACGGGTGAGCGCGGTGACCTCGGCGATGCGGCTCAGCGAGCGGCGTGCGAGCCAGCCGGCCAGCAGCACGGCGACGATCGCGAAGACCGCGATGACGGCGACGGATGCCACCAGCAGGCTGCCGAGCACCTCCTCCGAGAGCGCCCCCGAGTACTCGTCGAGCGTCGCCTCGAGGCCCTCGGGTGTGATGTGCTCGATGCTCCCCGACGGACCCGCCTCGGCGCCGAACGGGATGTCATCCTGCACCGCGATGCAGCTGGTGGACGGCGCGGCGCCCGAGGATTTCGCGGTCTGCACCGAGGTGCAGACCGTGGCGCCCGAGGCGGACAGGAAGAAGGTCTGCACGAGCAGGTATTGCACGGCGAGCAGGCCGATGCCCGCGGCGACGAATATCACCGCGATCGTGATCGTCAGCCGGGTGCGGAAGCTCCACCGGCGCTGCGAGGTGTCGGGCTGCGTGTCAGAGGTCATGTTCACTCGATCCGGTAGCCGAGGCCCGGCGTGTTGTCGATCAACCACGGGTGCCCGAGCTTCTTGCGAAGTGTGTGCACCGCGAGGCGCACGGTCGCCGCGCTGTGCTCGCCCGGTTCGTCCCAGGCGAGGTCGAGCAGGCGTCGAGGCGAGAGGTAGCCGCCGTCGGCGGCGAGCAGCGCTTCGAGCACGGCGAGCTCACGTCGCGTGAGGCGCACCGGGCGCCCGTCGCGTTCGGCGAGCCGACGGACCGGGTCGAGGCGAACCCCGCCGCGTTCGAGCACCGCGTCGGCCGCGGCATCCCCTCGCCGCCGGCCGAGCGCACGGATGCGGGCCAGCAACTCGACGTACGCGAACGGCTTCGCGAGGTAGTCGTCGGCTCCGAGGTCGAGGCCGCGAACCCGGTCGCCGACGGCGCCGGCCGCGGTGAGCATCAGGATGCGAGCCGGATGCCCCTGCGCCACGAGGGTGCGACACACGGCGTCGCCGGACAGCACCGGGAGGTCGCGGTCGAGGAGCACGACGTCGAAGTCGCTCTCGGCCAGGCGCTGCAGCGCCGCGGCTCCGTCGTGCACGACACCGACGCCGAAGCCGTCGAGGCGCAGGCCCTCGGACAGCGTCTCCGCGAGTTCGACCTCGTCTTCCACGACCAGCACGCGCATCGTTCCTCCACCTCGATTGTGCCCCGCACCGCGTTTGCGGAACGTTTGCCCAAGTGCGACATCGAGCCAACGCCCCCGAGCCTAGAACTGGGCTGTATCCGACCACGAGGAGACAGCAATGTTCCGATCCACACACCCACGAGCGTTCGCCGGCCTCGCGGCCGCCGCGGTCTGCGCGAGCTTCCTGCTCGCGGCCTGCTCCGGGGCATCCCCGGAACCGAGCCCGCAGGCCACCGACGACGCCGCGACCGAGAAGTTCATCGCGTGCCTGCAAGCCGGCGGACTCGATGCGCGCACGGGCCAGAACGGACGCGTGCTCGTGAAGGTGCCCATCGAGGTCGACTCGGAGGGCGGCATCGAGATGGGCCCGCCGCCGAAGGCGGGCGGCGGTGGCAACGTCTCGCTGGAGATCATCGACGGTTCCGCGTACCAGGGCGTCGACGACGCCGACAGCTTCCTCGAGGAGTGGGGCATCGCGCCGATCTACGCGGACTGCGAGGCCGAGGTGCCCGAGTTCGAGCAGCCCTCCGCCGACTTCGGCGGGCCGGACGGCGAGGGGCTCGACCCCGAATTGGATGCCGCCCAGACCGAACTGCTGCTCGCATTCGCCGAGTGCGCCCGCGAGAACGGAGTCGCGGACTTCCCCGATCCCGAGGACGCGTCGATGGTCCTGCCCGAATCGATCGACGAGGCGACCCTCAGGAGCATCCTCACCGCCTGCGGCGACGACCTCGCCGACAGCGAAGCGCCGCTCTCGGTGCGACTGCAGGGCAGCCCCGGCCAAGGCGGCGGCGAGGACCTCGGCCGGGTCTTCGAGGACTTCCCCGAGCTCACCGACAAGGGCCTCATGGTCTCGGCGGGGGCGGGCGAACGATGACCGGGTCGACGCGGAGACGTGCGGGCACGATCGTCGCGAGCGCCGTGGTGCTGGCGCTCGCCGGAGCAGGCGTCGTCGGCTGGGTGTGGTCGACGAACCGCCCCGGCGATTCCGCGGAGACATCCGGCGAGCCCGTCACGAGAGCGGCCGAGCGGGTGACGCTGACGAGCGGCCTGCTGCTGTCGGGCACGCTGAGCTACGGCGACCCCCTGCAGTTGCAGGGCGGCGGATCCGGCATCGTCTCGGCATTGCCGGCGGCGGGCGACATCATCGGCATCGGCCAGCGCGTCTACGAATCGAGCGGCGCACCGATCGTGCTGTTCCGCGGTGAGAGACCGTTCTGGCGGCCGCTCGAGGTGGGCATGACGGATGGCCCGGATGTGCGCCAGCTCGAGCAGAACCTCGCCGACCTCGGCTTCACCGCCGGCATCGACCTCGACATCGACGACACGTTCACCGGCAACACCGCCGCCGCCGTCAAGGCCTGGCAGGCCTCGCTCGGCGTCGAGAAGACCGGCTCGGTCGCGGTCGGCGCCGTCGTCGCCGTCGACGCTCCGTCGATCCGCGTGGACTCGCTCACGAGACTGCTCGGCGAACCCGACGGCGGGGCGGTGCTCGAGTACACGGAGACCACGCTGCGCGGCTACGCCGACCTCACCGAGGCGCAGGAACGCGAGATCGCCACCGGAACCCCGGTGACGCTCACCCTCAAGGACGGCACGGAGGTCGCCGGATCCATCTCGTCGATCGAGCCGTCCCTTCCCGCCGCCGACGAGACGTCGGAGGACACCCCCGCCCAGGCCGTGGTCGATGTGGAGGCGCAGGAGCCCGTCGCCGCGGTGGGGCCGTCGACGGTGCGCATGAAGCTCGGTGAGGAGACGGTCGACGACGCGCTGGTCGTGCCCGTGACGGCGCTCGTCGCCGCGGGAGACGACGGCTACGCGCTCGACGTGATGCGTGGCGGCGAGGCCGTGCGCATCCCCGTCGAGATCGGGCTCATCGCCGACGCGCGCGTGCAGATCGTGTCAAGCGGCGGGGACGGGCTCGACCCGCTCGAAGCCGGCGAAGAGGTGGTGGTCGGATCATGAGCGGACCCGTGCTCGAACTGCACTCGGTGAGCAAGACGTATGCGGGCCATCAGCCCGTCGAGGCGCTGCACGAGGTGTCTTTGCAGGTGCACGCGGGCGAGCTCACGGCCGTGGTCGGCGCATCGGGGTCGGGCAAGACCACGATGCTCTCGATCATGGGCACCCTCGACACTCCGAGCTCGGGGGAGGTCGTCGTCGCCGGCGTCGAGGCCGGCCGACTCGATGAGGCGCGGCGTTCCGCGCTTCGCGCCGAACGGTTCGGATTCGTGTTCCAGCAATTCTTCCTGCTGCCCGCCTTCAACGCACTCGACAACGTGGCGACGGGCCTGCTCTACGCCGGCGTCGGCATCGCCGAGCGTCGTCGGCTGGCACAGCACGCTCTCGAGCGGGTGGGACTCGGTCACCGCCTCCATCACCGGCCCGGCGAGCTCTCGGGCGGTGAGCAGCAGCGCGTCGCGATCGCCCGGGCGCTCGTCGGCCGCCCCGACGTGCTTTTCGCCGACGAGCCGACCGGTGCGCTCGACTCCACCACCGGCGCTGGCATCGTCGAGCTGCTCCGTGAGGCCGCCGACGACGGTGCGGCGGTGGTCGTGATCACCCACGACGAGCACATCGCGGGGTCGCTCGACCACCAGGTCGGGCTGCACGACGGGCGCATCGTCACCACGCAGGCGGTGCCGTCATGACGCGCTCCCCGCGACCCGAGCGCACGAAGCACCGCCGCCTCAGCCTGCCCGAGCTGCTCCGAACGGCCGTCGCGGGGCCGCGCTCGCGGCCGCTGCGCACTGTGCTGTCGGCACTCGGCATCGCGATCGGCATCGCCTCCCTCACGGCGATCACCGGCATCGCGGCATCCGACCGGGCACAACTGCTCGCCGAACTCGACCGGCAGGGCGCGAACCTGCTCGTGATCCAGCCGGGCACCGACCCGGCCGGCGACCCGGTCAGCATTCCGTCGACGGCCCCCGGGATGCTCGAACGGGTCGACGGGGTCGACGGGGTCGGCGTCATCGAGAAGGTCGCCGACGCCGCTTCGGTGTATCGCACCTCGATCGTGCCCGCTTCGCAGACCGGCGGGCTGGGCGTGCGCGTCGCGAACCTCGGACTGCTCGACGCGCTCGACGGCGCTCTCGCCGACGGCGAATGGTTCGACGAGGCCGGCGCGTCGCTGCCGACGACCGTGCTCGGCTCGACGGCGGCCGCACGACTCGGTGTCGCCGAGATCGGCCAGCGGGTCTGGATCGGCGGCGAGTGGCACGCCGTCATCGGAGTGCTCGAACCGCTCGGACTGGCATCCGATCTCGACTCGATGGCGTTCATCGGCAAGGAGTGGGCGGACACCCGCTGGCCGGCCGATGCGGTCGACCCCGCTGAGCTCATCGACACCGAGCAGGCCTCGCGCATCGACGCCGTCTTCGTGCGCAGCCTGCCCGGCGCGGTCGAATCGGTGCGCCCGATGCTCGCCCGCACGGCGAACCCGTACTCGCCCTACCTCGCCGTCTCGAAGCTTTCAGATCTCGTCGATGCGCGGGCGACCGCCGACGCGACCCTGTCGTCGCTCGCGGTCGGTCTCGCGGCGATCGCGCTGCTCGTCGGCGGCATCGGCATCGCGAACACGATGGTGGTCGCCGCGCTCGAGCGACGCGGCGAGATCGGACTGCGCCGTGCCCTCGGCGCCCGGAGCGGCCAGATCGCAAGCCAGTTCCTGACTGAGGCGGCCATCCTCGCACTGTTCGGCGGAATCGCCGGCGTGGTCATCGGCGCGCTCGTCGTCGTCGGCTACGCCGCCTCGAAACAGAGCGTCGTCGTGCTGCCGGTCGAGGTGCTCGTGGGCGGGCCCATTGCGGCACTCGTCGTCGGGGTGATCGCCGGACTCTATCCGGCGCTGCGCGCGGCCCGGCTCGCGCCGACGGAGGCGCTCCGGGCGGTGTGACGTTCGACGGGTGCGGGTTGAGGAGGCCGCGCAGCGGCCGTCTCGAAACCCGACGTTCGGGCGGTGGGATTTCGAGACGCGTCGGCCTGCGGACGGCGCTCCTCAACGCGCGGTCAGCGCCCGCGGTTCAGTCGCCGCACCGGGCGCGGGGCGCGTCCGCCGAGGAAGGACTCGCCTGCGGCCACGAGGAAGCCGTTCTTCAGCGCCTCGCGGCCGATGAGCATGCGGAAGCCCATCTCGTCGCGATTGGTGAGCGAGATCTCGGTGGCCATGGTGCGGCCGATCAGCCTGACGTCCATGAGCACGACGATGCGCTCCTCGCTGTGCCCCGACGAGCTGCGCACCGTACGGCGGTCGTGCACGGGCCACTCGACGACCACGGCGTCCTCCTCGCTGTCCTGCCACGGGTGCACCCCGAACCGCACGCCGTCACGACCGTCGGGCAGCACGATCTCCTCGAGATCGAAGGCGTGCAACGACGACGTGCGCGCGCCGGTGTCGAGCTTCGCCTTGATCCAGCGCACCCCGATTCCGGGCAGGCTCACCCATTCGCGCCATCCGGCGATGATGCTTGAATAGGGGGGCCCCGTCACCCCACCATCCTCTCAGGGCCCGAATGATGAAACTTGCGATCCTCTCTCGCGCCCCGCAGGCGTACTCCACGCAGCGACTCCGGGCGGCGGCTCTGCAGCGCGGCCACCAGGTGCGGGTGCTGAACACGCTGCGCTTCGCGATCGATCTCTCGGGCGCCGAGCCCGACCTGCAGTACCGGGGCCGGCCGCTGTCCGACTACGACGCGATCCTGCCGCGCATCGGCAACTCGATCACGTACTTCGGCACCGCCGTGGTGCGCCAGTTCGAGCAGATGGACGTCTACACTCCGAACACCGCCAACGGCATCACGAACGCACGCGACAAGCTCCGGGCGAACCAGATCCTCTCGCGCCACAACATCGGCATGCCGGCGACCGCGTTCGTGCGCAATCGCGCCGACGTGCGGCCGGCGATCGCGCGCGTCGGCGGCGCGCCGGTCGTGATCAAGCTCCTCGAGGGCACGCAGGGCATCGGCGTCATCCTCGCGCCCGAGGTCAAGGTCGCCGAGGCGATCATCGAGACGCTGCACTCGACGAAGCAGAACGTGCTGATCCAGCGGTTCATCAAGGAGAGCCGCGGTCGCGACATCCGTGCCCTGGTCGTCGGCGACCGCGTGGTGGCCGCCATGCGGCGAGTGGCGAGCGGCGACGAGTTCCGTTCGAACGTGCATCGCGGCGGCACGGTCGAGCGCGTCGAGGTGACCCCCGAGTACGAGCAGGCAGCCGTGCGCTCGGCGCAGATCATGGGCCTGAAGGTCGCGGGCGTCGACATGCTCGAGGGTGCAGAGGGCCCGCTCGTGATGGAGGTGAACTCGTCGCCCGGCCTGCAGGGCATCGAGACCGCGACGAGGCTCGATGTGGCCGGCGCGATCATCGACTACATCGCGAACCAGGTCGCGTTCCCCGAGATCGACGTGCGCCAGCGCCTGACCGTCTCGACCGGGTACGGCGTCGCCGAGCTCCTCGTGCACGGCGGCGCGGACCTCGTCGGCAAGACCATCGGCGAGTCCGGCCTGGGGGAGCGCGACATCACGGTGCTCACGTTGCACCGCGGCACGAACGTGATCCCCAACCCGCGCAGCCGCGTCGTGCTGGAGGGGGAGGACCGCCTGCTCTGCTTCGGCCGGCTCGAGGAGATGCGCTCGATGATCCCCGAGCGGCGCCGGCGCCGGGCGAAGGTGCGCAAGCTCCCGAAGGAGCCGATCCCCGAGACGTGACGCTCCGTTTCGGGATCGAAAGCATGAGGACGCGACTTCCAGCTGTCGCTCGTTCCTGTTCCGGATGCCGCTGCGGCGTGTCGTCTGTGTTCGTGCTGCGCGGGCTGCGGGTTGAGAGGCCGCGCAGCGGCCGTCTCGAAAACCCGACGTTCGGGCAGCCGGGTTTCGAGACGCGTCCGGCTGCGCCGGGCGCTCCTCGACCCACGGGCTCGTCAGCGCTCCGCGTCGAGCGCCGACTCGACGAGCGCCAGCGCCGTCGTGCGGTCGACGCCGAGGTGGTGCACCCGATCGGCGTACGCGATCGCCGCGAGCTGCGCCTCGCGCGTGGTCGGGTCGCCGGTCGCCGAGACGAAGCTGCCGGCCCGGCCGCGGGTCTCGATCACGTGGTCGGCCTCGAGCGCGCGATAGGCCTTGGCCACGGTGTTCACGGCGAGGTCGAGCTCGGCGGCGAGCGCACGCACGGTCGGCATGCGCGTGCCCGGAGCGAGGGTGCCGTCGGCCACGGCCTCGACCACCTGGCGCCGCAGCTGCTCGAACGGCGGTGCGGATGCTGCGTGGTCGATCGACAGCCTCATGCGTCGCCCGCTCCGCCCGCGGCATCCGTCGCCGGGCCGAAGTTCCGCTCGTACCTGAGGGAGCCGTCGGGGTGGTAGCTGCGCCAGACCCCGACCTTCCGGCCGTCGACGTACTCGCCCTCGTCGATGAGCTCGCCGGAGGCGTGCCACCGCCGCCACGGACCCACCTGCACGTTCCGCACGAAGGCGCCCGCCTGCAGCGGGCCCCCGCCCTCGCGCCACCAGCGCCACGGCCCGTCGAGGGCGTCGTCGACGCGCCCCCCGATCGCCTTCAGTCGCCCGTTGCGGTACCAGACACGCCAGAGCCCCTGCTGCGCGCCGTGCACGTACTCGCCCTCGGCCGACACCTTGCCGTTCGCGAAGTGCTCCTGCCAGTGGCCGTGCTTGCGGCCGTCGTCGTCGAGCGCGTTCGGGGCGGACTCGCTCGGTGCGGCCTCGCTCGAGGTGAACTCGATCGGCCCGCCCGCGGCATCCGTCATGGTCAGTCCCGGTTGCGGTTCACGAGCCGTGAGAGCACGATCGCGCTGCGCGTGTGGTCGACGTTCGGGGCGATGCGCACGCGTTCGAGCGCGTCCTCGAGCGACGTGATGTCGCGGGCGCGCATGTGCACGATCGCGTCGGCGCTGCCCGTGACGGTGCCGGCGTACACCACCTCGGGAACGCCCTGGAGGATGCGCTGCAGCTCGTCGGGGGCCACCGTGCCCCGGCAGAACAGCTCGACGTAGGCCTCGGTGCTCATGCCGTCGACGGCGGGGTCGACCTGGATGGTGAACGAGCGGATGACCCCGTCGGCCACGAGGCGGTCGACGCGGCGCTTCACGGCCGACGCCGACAAGCCCACGGACGACCCGATATCGCCGTAGCCGGCCCGCGCGTTCTGGCGGAGCAGGTCGAGGATGGCGCGGTCGAGGTTGTCCATGCTCGGAGTGTACGTCGAATCCTTGCGTCAGAACAGGACTTGACGCGAGAATCCTGCGCGAGACCGCGAAGGCGGCGTCGCCCTCGGCGCGAAATCCGGAGATGAGCGCGCGAAGGCCGAGCTCGAAGGCGGATGCCGACCGCACGGCATCCGTCGTCAGGGGCGGTCCTAGGCTCGAAGCATGACCCTCGATTCCCCTGTGCGCCTCGGCATCCAGGTGCAGCCGCAGCATGCCCGCTATCCCGCCATCCGTGACGCCGTGCTCCGCCTCGAGGACCTGGGCGTCGACATCGTCTTCAATTGGGACCACTTCTTCCCGCTCTCACGGGGCCACGAGGGGATGCACTTCGAGGCGTGGACGATGCTCGGCGCGTGGGCCGAGCAGACCGAGCGCGTCGAGTTCGGCACGCTCGTGAGCTGCAACTCGTACCGCAACGCCGACCTGCAGGCGGACATGGCCCGCACCCTCGACCACATCAGCGCGAAGGGCGGCGGGCCAGGACGGTTCATCTTCGGCACCGGCTCCGGGTGGTTCCAGCGCGACTACGACGAGTACGGCTACGAGTTCGGAACCCCCGGAACCCGCCTGAACGCGCTCGCCGATGCGATGCCGCGCATCGAGGCGCGCTGGGCCAAGCTGGACCCGCCGCCCACGCGCAAGATCCCGGTCATGATCGGCGGCAAGGGCGAGCAGAAGACGCTCCGGATCGTGGCGAAGCACGCCGACATCTGGCACTCGTTCGTCTCGCCCGCCGACCTGCCGCACAAGCTCGACGTGCTCGCGCGCTGGGGCGAGAAGGTGGGGCGAGACGTGTCGGAGATCACGGTGTCGAACGAGCTCACCCGTCGCCGGGTGGACCTCGAGTACGCGGATGCCCTCTACGACGCCGGCGTGCGGCTGTTCACGCTCGGCATCGGCGGACCCGACTACGACCTCTCCCTCGTGCCCGAGTGGCTCGCGTGGCGCGACGCGAAGAACGGGTAGTCAGTTCCCGGCGATCGGGAGGACGTCGCCTGCGTACTGCCGGGGCGTCAGCTCGGCCGTGCCGTCGGGGAGGATGGTGCCGCGGACGAGGCCCTCGTCGCCCGGGAGGGACACCTCGACCCACAGGCCGCCTTCGGGGAACATGCCGTTGTGCGTGCAACTGGACGCGGTGAACTCGCTCGGCAGCGTCACGACGGCGCAGACCTCCGCGCCGCCATGGAGGCGTGCGATGCGCAGGGACACGCCGTCGGGGCGGGTGAGGAGCAGCCGGTACTCCGTCGGTGCGATGCTGTCGCGGGGATAGGCCGCCGTCGGCACATCTGCCGGGGTGGGCTCGGCCTCGTAGAGGCGCGACACGGCCGTGTCGGCGATCGGGATCACGGACGCATCGAGCTCGGGGGCCGCGGAGACCGCCACGGTCGACGGCTCGGGAACAGCCGTTCGCGCGCCGACCTGCCACCCCACGGCGACCCCGATGAGCAGGGCGGCCGTGCCGGCGGCGATCGCCCACTTCAGGGGCTTCGCCGCAGCCGTGTCGGATGCCTCGCCGTCGGGTCGCATGGCGGGAGTGGTCGGCGCACCCGCGGCATCCGTTCGCTCACGCTCCGCCTCACCCGCCGCACGCTCGCGCCGGATCAGCTCGAGCTCGGCGATGGCCGCGGCCCGCTCGGCGTCGCTCGCGCCGACGCCGTACGCCAGCAGCTGCAGTCGGCGCATCCGTTCGTCGTTGGGGGCCTGGTCCATGTGCCCTCGGTCCGACCGGTGGGGAGCCGGTCATCATCAGGATGCCCCCGACGGCGCGCCGCGGCAAGGGGCCTGCGCGCGCACACCGCGGCATTCGCGCCGCACGGCGCGAACCGAAGAACGGGGCGTCAGCCCTCGGCGACCTGAATGGGACCGGGCACGTAGTGGCTCGGCGTGAGCTCGACGGTGCCGTTGGGGTGGATGATGCCGCGGATGAGTCCCACGTCTCCCTGCACGAAGGCTTCGACCGTCAGGCCGCCTTCGGAGAACTGACCGTCACGGGTGCATGAGCCCGTCGTGAAGACCCCGGGGATCGCGAGGACGGCGCAGACGTCAGCGCCGCCATCGAGCCGGCTGACATACAGCGCCACGCCGTCGGCGCGTGTCACGAGCAGGCGGTAGTCGGTCGGCGCGATCCGCGGGTCGGGCGTCGCCGACTGCGGCACGTCCGCTGGGCCCGGCGTGGACTCGAACAGCTTCAGCACCGCCGTCTGGTCGATCGGGATCATGAAGCCGTCGAGCTCGGGTGCCGTGGAGACGGCCGCCGCCGACGGCTCGGAGGTCGACATTCGCCCGCCCGCCTGCCAGCCGACCGCGACGCCGACGAGCAGTGCGACCACGCCGACGGCGATCGCCCACTTCAGGGGCTTCGCCGCGCCGCCGCGGGATGCCCCGGATTCGGTCGCCGTGGCGAGTGCACCGGTCGAGGCGGGCGGGTGGGGCGCGTTCCCGGGATCGAGGGGCGGCGCCTCCGCCCGCTCGCTGACCGCCTCGGCCTCGGCCCGCTCATTCCGCAGCGTCTCGAGTTCGGCGAGGGCCGCGGTCCGTTCGGCGTCGCTCGCGACGGCGCCGTACGCGAGTCGCTGCAATCGCCGCATCCGCTCGTGGGCGGGATCGTCCATGCGGCCTCCGTCGGTCCGGCCCGGCGGGGGAGCCGGGTCGTGCATCAGGATGCACCACTCCGGTGCCCGTGAGCAACCGCTCTCACGCGCGCACCGCCGCATCGGGGCCCCGCACCGCGCACGAATACGGCGAATCAGCCGCGAACGAGCAGGAAGATTGCGCACGACGCCCGGAACTTCGAGCGAAATTGGGGTCACACTGAGATTGGCGTCTCGACGGCGGCGCGACCCGAAGCGCCGCCGTCGGGGCTCGCAAGAGCGACCTGGTCCGCCGACATTGCCAACAGGGGATGTTGCGCACGGAGCGCCGCGGCATCCGCCGACCCATCGAGGAGTGAGATGTCGACCGTGATCGAAACCGACGAGCAGTCAGGCACTCGGCCCGAGCGCCGGGCCACCGGGCGCAGCGTCCTCATGTGCCGCCCCGAGCACTTCACCGTGGTCTACCGGATCAACCCGTGGATGAATCCCGCCGAGCCGACCGACACGAGCCTCGCGCTCCAGCAGTGGCAGGCGCTCCACGACACCTACGTCGCGCTCGGCTACGAGGTGCACCTCATCGACCCGATCGAGGGCCTGCCCGACATGGTCTACGCCGCCAACGGCGGATTCGTGATCGACAACATCGCGTACGGCGCGAAGTTCACCCACGCCGAGCGCCAGCCCGAGGGCCCGGCGTACATGGACTGGTTCCGCGCGGCGGGATTCGACGTGCGAGAGCCCGAGGAGGTCAACGAGGGCGAGGGCGACTTCCTGCTCGTGGGGGAGACGATCCTCGCCGGCACGGGGTTCCGCAGCGACTCGGTCTCGCACCAGGAACTCGGACGCATCTACGAACGCGACGTCGTGACACTGCGGCTCATCGACCCGAACTTCTATCACCTCGACACGGGCGTCGCCGTGCTCGACACCACGCCTGGCCAGGAGCACATCGCCTACCTGCCGAGCGCGTTCGACGCGGCATCCGTCGCGGTGCTGCAGGCGCGGTTCCCCGACGCGATCATCGTGAACGAGACGGATGCCGCGGTGCTCGGCCTCAACTCGTTCAGCGACGGGTACAACGTGATCATCGCGTCGCGGGCGACCGACTTCGAGCGGCAGCTGCGCGCGCACGGCTACCACCCGATCGGCGTCGACCTCTCCGAGCTGCTGCTCGGCGGCGGCGGCGTCAAGTGCTGCACCCTGGAGCTGCGCCGATGAAGACCACGACAGACCGCACCACCGACGCGATCGCGCTCGAGGACGAGCACACCGCCCACAACTACCACCCGCTGCCCGTGGTCGTGGCATCCGGCGAAGGCGCCTGGGTGACCGACGTCGAGGGCCGCCGCTACCTGGACTGCCTCGCCGCCTACTCGGCCGTGAACTTCGGTCACGGCAACCCGCGGCTCATCGCGGCGGCGCGCGAGCAGCTCGACCGCATCACGCTCACGAGCCGCGCGTTCCACAACGACCGGCTGGGGCCGTTCGTCACGGAGCTCGCCGCGCTCTGCGGCAAGGACATGGTGCTGCCGATGAACACGGGCGCCGAGGCCGTGGAGTCGGGCATCAAGGTCGCCCGTGCCTGGGGCTACCGGGTGAAGGGCGTGGCACCGGATGCCGCGAACATCATCGTGATGACCGGCAACTTCCACGGGCGCACCACCACGATCATCTCGTTCAGCGACGACCCCGATGCCCACGACGACTTCGGGCCGTACACGCCCGGCTTCCGCATGGTGCCCTACGGCGACGCCGCGGCGGTCGATGCCGCGATCGACGAGAACACCGTCGCGGTGCTCGTCGAGCCGATCCAGGGCGAGGCGGGCATCGTGGTGCCGCCCGTCGAATTCCTTCCCGAGTTGCGCGCGCTCACCCGGGAGCGGAACGTGCTGCTGATCGCCGACGAGATCCAGTCGGGCCTCGGCCGCGTGGGTGCCACGTTCGCGTGCGAGCTCGTGGGCGTCGTGCCCGACCTGTACCTGCTCGGCAAGGCGCTCGGTGGCGGCATCGTGCCGGTCTCCGCCGTCGTCGGCGACCGGGACGTGCTCGGCGTGCTCCAGCCCGGCCAGCACGGCTCGACCTTCGGCGGCAACCCGCTCGGCGCGGCGGTCGGGCTCGAGGTCGTACGCATGCTCGCGACCGGCGAGCCCCAGGAGCGCGCCCGCGCGCTCGGCGCGCACCTGCAGGACCGGCTCGTGTCGCTCGTCGGCAGCGGGCTCGTCGCGGTGCGCGGCGCGGGCCTCTGGGCGGGCGTCGACATCGACCCGGCGATCGCGACCGGACGCGAGGCGTGCGAGGCGCTCATGCGCCGCGGCGTGCTCGCGAAGGACACGCACGGCCCGACGATCCGGCTCGCGCCGCCGATCGTGGTTGAGCAGGCCGACCTCGACTGGGCGGTCGACCAGCTCGAGGCCGTCCTCGCCGAGCTGCGGGGATAGCCGCCGACGGCTCAGTCCTCGGTCACGGTGATCGAGCCGTTCGATGTCCGCAGGTCGAGGGTGAACGCTCCGTCGGGATCGTTGGGCACGCCGATCTCGGTGCTGCCGTTCGAGGTGTCGGTCAGGACCCGGTACGAGTCCGGCGGCACGGTGACCTCGATCGCCCCGTTCGACGTGCTCGCCTCCACGTCCTGCGGCTCGCCGAGACTGAGCTCGATCGCCCCGTTCGACGTCGAGACGCGCACCCCGTCGCCGGAGAGGTCGCGCCCATCGATGCGACCGTTCGACGTCTCAGCCTGCACCCCGCCCGCCACGTCCTCGAGCTCGATCCGGCCGTTGTTCGTCTCCACGTCGACTTCGCCGACCGCGCGAAGCTTGATCGCCCCGTTCGACGTCGAGCCGCTCACGTCGACGCCCGCGGGCACGTCGATGGTGTAGTCGACCGAGCATCGGCGGCCGCAGCCGTGGAGCTCGAGGGTGTCGCCGTCCAGTTCATGGGTCTCGCCGAAGCTGCGTTCGCCCCGGTACGACACGGTGCGCTCGACGGTCGTCTCGGTCGCACCCTCGACGCCGCGCACGGTCACGCTTCCCGAGGGGTCGACGAGCTCGATCGCGCGGATCTCGCCGCTCACGGTGGTCTCGTCGCTGAACCGATGCGGCGGCGCGAGCAGGGCGCACCCGCCGAAGGTGCCGACGACCATCACCGTCGCCGCCGCCGCGACCGAGGCGCGCATGAACCTGTTCATGGTCTTCCCCCTTGCCGACCCGGCGGCACACGGCAGGCGTTCGCGGCACCCGGTCGTCAACGCCGACACTACCGCGCACGCGTGGCTGCCACCATGGTCGGCGGCGCCACCGCGGTACGATGACGCCAGGCCGCCGAAGGCCCGACAGGCGGCTCGGTCAGGGGTGGACGATGGCACTGAGCAAGAAGGAGAAGGCCGCCTCCAAGGCACTCGAAGCTGCCAAGGATGCGGTTGCCGAAGCGAAGCGGCTGGCGGAGAAGGTCGACAAGAGCGCCCGCAGGAAGGCGGCGAAGGTCGAGGCGAAGCTCGGCTCGGTCCTCGAGGACGCGCGGGCGACGAAGGCGAGGTCCAAGGCGGCGCGGAAGCCGGCGAAGTCGAAACCGCCGGCGAAGCCCGTGAAGTCGAAACCGCCGGCGAAGCCCGCGAAGTCCGCGACCAAGCCGAAGACCGCCTCGGCGAAGCCCGCGAAGTCCGCGACCAAGCCGCAGACCGCCTCGGTGAAGGCCCCGTCAGCGAACGCATCCAAGGCGGCATCGGCGACCGGGTCGTCGGACGGGCTCGAGACGCAGACCGTCGCGCAACTTCGCCAGCTCGCGAGAAGGCGAGGACTGCGGGGATACTCGCGGTTCACGAAGGCGCAACTGGTCGTTTCCCTCCGCGGCTGAAGCTCGAGGGCGTCGGGTCGCCTTCCGTGCCGAGTGCGGCGGCGCCCGACATCCGTTCCGAGCAGGAGGTCCCGTGACCGCTGACGTCCCCGGCATCCTCGACCGCTCCGCGCTCGCGGCGGCGCCCCGCACGCTCGTCGACGTGTTGCGCGAGACCACGCACGCCCACCCCGACGCCTCCGCGCTCGAGGATGCCGCGGGCGCGCTCAGCTACCGCGAGCTCATGGCGCGCGTGGTGCGAACCGCAGTGCGCCTGCACCATGAGGGGGTTCGTCGCGGGGATCGCGTCGGCATCCGCATGCCCTCCGGCTCTCGGGAGCTCTACGTCGCCATCCTCGGCGTGATGGCCGCGGGCGCGGCGTACGTGCCCGTCGACGCCGACGACCCCGATGAGCGCGCCCGGCTCGTCTTCGGCGAGGCCGACGTGCGCGGGGTGGTCTCAGGGGGCGGCGTGTTCGAGCCGAACGGCGGGACCGAGTCGGATGCCCCGCCGGCCGGCCTCTTCGACGGAACCCCGCCGCACCCGAGCACGCACGTGATCCCCGTCCCGACGCCGCCGGAGCTCGACGACGACGCGTGGATCATCTTCACCTCGGGATCGACCGGCACGCCCAAGGGCGTGGCGGTGCGCCACCGCTCAGCAGCCGCGTTCGTCGACGCCGAGGCGAAGCTCTTCCTGCAGGACGCGCCGCTCGGGCCGGGGGATCGCGTGCTCGCGGGGCTCTCTGTGGCGTTCGACGCCTCGTGCGAGGAGATGTGGCTCGCGTGGCGGCACGGCGCCTGCCTCGTGCCCGCGCCGCGGAGCCTGGTGCGCAGTGGCATGGATCTCGGGCCGTGGATGGTCACGCACGGGATCACCGTCGTCTCGACGGTGCCGACGCTTGCCGCGCTGTGGCCCGCGGAGGCGATCGAGAACGTGCGGCTGCTGATCTTCGGCGGCGAGGCGGTTCCACCCGAGCTCGCCGCACGGCTCGTCTCCCCCGAGCGCGAGGTGTGGAACACCTACGGCCCGACCGAGGCCACCGTCGTCGCCTGCGCCGCGCTGCTGGACGGCGTCGGCCCGGTGCGCATCGGGGTGCCGCTCGACGGCTGGGCGCTCGCCGTCGTCGATCCCGACGGACGGCCCGTCGGCGAGGGCGAGGTGGGGGAGCTCATCATCGCCGGGGCCGGACTCGCCCGCTACCTCGACGCCGAGAAGGACGCCGCCAAGTACTCGCCGATGCCGACGCTCGCCTGGGAACGCGCCTACCGGTCGGGCGACCTGGTCGTGTTCGACCCGGATGGCCTTCTCTTCCAGGGCCGTGTCGACGACCAGGTGAAGGTCGGCGGCCGGCGGATCGAGCTCGGCGAGATCGAGGCGGCGCTGCAGGCGCTCCCCGGTGTCACGGGAGCGGCGGCGGCGGTGCGCCGCACCGAGGCGGGCAACCAGGTGCTCGTCGGCTACCTCGCCGCCGACGGCGAATTCGATCGAGTCGCGGCCCGCGCCCGTCTCGCCGAGGAGCTCCCCGCCGCGCTCGTCCCGCTGCTCGCCGTGGTCGACGAGCTGCCGACCCGCACCTCGGGCAAGGTCGACCGCGACGCCCTGCCCTGGCCGCTGCCGGGGGTGGTTCCGGATGCCGCAGGGCTCGGGGCATCCGCGGCCTGGCTGGCCGAGCTGTGGCAGGCGGTGCTGGGCGTGCCGGTCTCGGAGCCCGACGCGAGCTTCTTCGACCTGGGCGGCGGATCGCTCGCCGCCGCACAGCTCGTGAGCCGCATCCGGGCGCGCGACCCTGAGTTCACCGTCGCCGACATCTACGACCGCCCTCGCCTCGGCGCCATGGCCGACGAGGTCGAGGCGCGGGTGTCCGACACCGCCGGATCGGACGCCGCGACGTTCCGGCAGCCCGTGCCGACGCCACGCGGCACGCAGTGGGTGCAGACGCTCGCCGGGGTGCCGCTGTTCATCCTGAGCGGGGCCCGATGGCTGCTCTACCTGCTCACCGCGACCACGATCCTCACCGCGGTCTCCGCCGACTTCGCATTCCTGCCGACCGTCCCGATCTGGGTGCTCATCGTGGGGCTCGCGCTCTTCGCGACGCCCTTCGGCCGCATGGCGATCGCCGTGGTCGGTGCACGGGTACTGCTCGCGGGGCTCGAGCCGGGTGACTACCCGCGCGGCGGCGCCGTGCACCTGCGCATGTGGCTAGCCGACCAGATCGCCCACCAGGTCGATGCGGTCGGGTTGTCGGGGGCGCCGTGGGTGACGAACTACGCGCGGGCGCTCGGCGCCAGGATCGGGCAGGACGTCGACCTGCACACCCTTCCGCCGGTCACCGGGATGCTCACGATCGGCGACCGCGCCGCGGTGGAGCCCGAGGTCGACCTCGCGGGCACGTGGATCGACGGCGATGTCGTGCGCATCGGCCGTGTGCGCATCGGGGCGGGTTCGACGATCGGCGCGCGCAGCACGCTGCTGCCGGGCGCGCGCATCGGCAAGCGGGCCGAGATCGCCCCGGGCTCGGCCGTCTTCGGTCGAGTGCCGTCGGGTCAGCGCTGGGCGGGGTCGCCGGCGGAGCGGGTCGGCCCCGCCCACATCACGACGGACGAGCCGCCGCGGCCCAGACGCTGGCTCTTCGCGTACGGGCTCTCCTCGCTCCTCCTCTCGCTCCTGCCGATCGCGGCGTTCGCGGCCGGAGGCGCGGTGATCGCCGCGGGGATGGCCGGATCGGCCACGCTCGGGGAGGCCGCGCTCCGTGCGCTGGCGTGGCTCGTGCCGGCGACGCTCGTGGCCGGCGTCGCCTTCGCGGGCCTCGTCGTGATCGCCGTGCGGCTTCTCGCGATCGGCCTGGGTGAGGGGCGGCATCCGGTGCGCAGCCGCGTCGGATGGCAGGCGTGGACCACCGAGCGATTGATGGATGCCTCGCGCACGATCCTGTTCCCGCTCTACTCGAGCCTCTTCACCCCGGTGTGGCTGCGCCTGCTCGGGGCGGAGGTCGGACGCGACGTCGAGGCATCCACCGTGCTGCTCATCCCCTCGATGACGACGATCGACGACCATGCCTTCCTCGCGGACGACACCATGGTCGCCTCCTACGAGCTGCAGGGCGGGTGGATGCGGCTCGAGGGCGCCCGCATCGGCAAGCGGGCGTTCCTCGGCAACTCGGGCATCGCCGCGGCCGGCCACCGGCTCGCGCGGGACACGCTCGTGGCCGTGCTCTCGGTGGCGCCCGCGAAGTCGAAGCCCGGCACGTCCTGGCTCGGCTCACCGCCGATGCGCCTGCGCCGCTCGGCCCTCGAGGTCGACGAGAGCCGCACCTACCGCCCTTCCTCCCGGTTGCGCATCGCGCGCACGCTCTGGGAGCTCTGCCGCATCGTGCCGGTGTTCGTCACCTGCGCGATCGGGCTCGGCGTGCTGTTCACGCTCGCGGCGCTCACCTCCGCGTTCGGCGCCGTGGTGGCGCTCCTCGTCAGCGGGGTCGTGATGCTCGCGGCCGGGGCGGTGGCCGCCATCGCCTCGACGATCGCGAAGTGGGTGTTCGTCGGCCGCATCCGGGCGGGGGAGCATCCGCTCTGGTCGAGCTTCGTCTGGCGCACCGAGGTGTCGGACACGTTCGTCGAGATGGTCGCCGCGCCGTGGTTCGCGCAGGCCGCGGCCGGAACCCCGGCCCTCGCCGTGTGGCTGCGCACCCTCGGCGCCCGCATCGGCCGTGGCGTCTGGTGCGACAGCTACTGGCTGCCCGAGGCGGATCTCGTGACGCTCGGCGACGGATCCACCGTGAACCGCGGCTGCGTCGTGCAGACGCACCTGTTCCATGATCGAATCATGAGCATGGACCAGGTCACCCTCGAGCCCGGCGCGACGCTCGGCCCGCACAGCGTGATCCTGCCCGCCGCTCGCATCGGCGCGCACGCCACCGTCGGGCCGGCCTCGCTCGTGATGCGCGGCGAGGTGGTGCCGGTCGGCAGCCGATGGAGCGGCAACCCGATCGGCCCGTGGCGCGTCGTCCGCTTCGCCGACTACCACGTGCAGGTGCGCTGATGGATCCGGCCGAGATCGGCGCCGACACCGCCGGCGACGCCTACCTGCCGCACAGCGGCAACGGCGGGTACCTCACCGTCTCGAACGCGCTGACCCTGAAGTACCGCATCGCACGAAACCGCCTCGACGGCGTCGCCGAACTGCGCCTCCGCGCGAGTCGGCGACTGGCCCAGTTCAGCCTCGACCTCGTCGGCCTCACGGCCTCGCGGGTGCGGGTCGACGGTCGCAAGGCCGAGTTCCGGCAGAGCCAGGGCAAGCTCCGCATCACCCCGGTGCGGCCGATCGAGCCGGGTTCCACCGTCGGGGTGATCGTCGAGTACGGGGGCGCCCCCCGACCCCGGCGCACCAGATGGGGAACGATCGGCTGGGAGGAGCTCGACGACGGCGTGCTCGTCGCGTCGCAGCCCTCTGGCGCGCCGACCTGGTTTCCGTGCAACGACCACCCGGCCGACAAGGCGAGCTACCGCCTGCGCTTCGAGACGGATGCCGCCTACACCGTGGTCGCGAACGGCGAGCTCGTCGAGCACCGCATCGTCGGCGGGCAGGGCATCTGGACGTACGAGCAGCGGGAGCCGACCTCGAGCTACCTGCTCATGCTGCAGGTCGGGCGGTACACGAGGCGATCGCTCGCGTTCGACGGCGCGGAGTGCGCGGTGTTCTTCCCACGGGCGCTGGAGCGCGAGGTGCGCGCCGATTTCGCCGACCTGCCGCGGATGCTCGAGGTGTTCGAGGAGCGCTTCGGCCCGTACCCGTTCGAGCGGTACGCCGTCGTGGTCACTGACGACGAGTTGGAGATCCCGCTCGAGGCCCAGGGCCTGGCGGTCTTCGGCTCGAACCACGTCGACGGCGAGGGCGGCGAGGAGCGGCTCATCGCGCACGAGCTCGCGCACCAGTGGTTCGGCAACAGCGTGGGTGTCGCAAGGTGGCAGGACATCTGGCTGAACGAGGGGTTCTGCTGCTACGCCGAATGGCTGTGGTCGGATGCCGCGGGCCAAGCCTCCGCCGACGAGCTCGCTCGCCACCACCACGCCGTGCTCGCCCAGCTGCCCGCCGACCTCCTCATCGGCGATCCCGGACCCTCGTACATGTTCGACGACCGGCTTTACAAGCGTGGCGCGCTGACCCTGCATGCGCTGCGGCACGAGCTCGGCGACGTCGCGTTCTTCGACCTGCTGCGAGAGTGGACGGCCACGAAGCGCCACGGAAGCGCGACGACCGCGGAATTCATCGATCTCGCCGACGCCCGCACCCACCGCGACCTGGGGGAGTTCTTCGAGTCGTGGCTGTACCATCCGGCACTGCCCCCTCTTCCCGCCCCGGTCCCTGCGCCGGGAGAGATCAGAGGCGCACCGGGGGCCTCGCGAGGGCGACGCTGACGAGGCATCCGTCGATCCGGAGGTCCGTGAGCCGGTACCGCGCAGGTCGGTCGGGGACGTGCGCGCGATCGCGGCCGAAGACCACCGAGGCGGGTTCGACGCGGAGGCCGCGGCCGTCGGCCTTCAGCACCGCCTCCGCACGGACCCAGCGACGGATCGCCGTGCGGCGCGAGCCGCCGAGGAGCTGCACGACGGCCGCGCGCCGGTCGGTCTCGGCCTCGCGCGATCGCGCGGCGCGGGGCCGCTCCACGTCGACGCCGACCGCGATGCCCGAGGGCGCGAGTGCCGCGATCACGAGTGCGGAGCACGATGCGAGGCTCACCGACGGCGGCGAGCCCGAGGCATCCGGCCAGTGCACCCGAGGTCGGCCATGGTCGCCGCCGCAGCGCTCGCACCTGGCCACCACGACCACCTCCTCCGGTCGCACGGCGCCGAGCCTCGCCGCGAGGTCGCGCAGGAGCATCCGGCCGAGCAGGAAGCGATCGCGTGCGGCGGGATCCGCCGTGTCGGCGGCGCGCGCACGCTCGGGCCCGTCGAGGAGGTGCAGGGCCCGCGCGCGGTCGAACTCGGCGGGATCGGCCCAGGCGAGCCGGACGCCTCCGTCGATCGCCGCCCCAGCGCTCATGTTCGTTCCTCGATGTCCCTGACGGATGTCGCGGCGAATCGTCGGCCGCCGCTCGCCAGTCCATCACCCGGGCGATGGGGCTGCAAGCAGACTCGTCGCGCTCGCGGCCTCCGGCCGGCCGTCGAGGGACCCTTCGCAGCAGACGGCCACCACGGGCGGTTACGATAGCGCGGATACGCCCGCCCGAGGTGAGGGAGCGAATGGCCGGCACACTCGTCGTGATCCCGACCTACAACGAACGCGAGAACCTCGCCGACACGGTGGCCCGTGTGCGCGCCGCGGTGCCCGCGGCATCCGTGCTCGTGGTCGACGACAGCTCGCCCGACGGCACCGGCGAGCTCGCCGACGAGCTCGCGGCGGCCGACTCCGCCGTGCAGGTGCTTCACCGCACGACGAAGGACGGCCTCGGCGCGGCCTACCTCGAGGCGTTCCGCTGGGCGCTCGAACGCGGATACGATCCGATCGTGCAGCTCGACGCCGACGGCTCGCACCTTCCCGAGCAGCTGCCGCGCCTGCTCGACCGGCTCGAGGCGACGGATGCCACTGCCAGCCCCGCCGATCTGGTGATCGGGTCGCGGTGGGTGCCCGGCGGCTCGATCGAGAACTGGCCGCGGCGGCGCGAGCTCCTCTCGCGCTGGGGGAGCGCGTACGCCCGCGTGGCGCTCGGGCTCGACACCCGCGACGCGACCGCGGGGTACCGCGCATTCCGTGCGGCGGCGCTGCGGCGCATCCGCCTGGAGGACGTGAACACGCGCGGCTACGGGTTCCAGGTCGACATGCTCTGGCACGCGCGCGAGGCCGGCCTCACGGTCGTCGAGGTGCCGGTCACGTTCGTGGAGCGGGCGCGCGGGCGCTCGAAGATGAACCCGGCGATCGTGCTGGAGGCCATGGTGCGCGTGACGGGATGGGGGCTGCGATCGCGGTTCGGCCGCCGTGCGGCGACGCAGTCGGCGAACGGCGGCAGCGGGTCGGCGGCGGGTCGCTCCCGCGCCTGACGCGCATCCTCGGAAGTCCCGACCGGCTGCGAACCCGGTTCCGGGGGAACGGTCGGGTCGCGGCGACGATCGGTCGGGTGCGAACGCTCGCCGTCCGCGAGGCTGGTGCCCTGGCCTGAAGGAGCACCATGTCATCGAACACGCTGTCGACCTCGACGTCGTCCATAGGCGCCGCGCCGGGGACCTCGGCGTCGGTCGTCCGCCCGGCCGCCTGGTTCGCGGTCGTCTCGCTCGGCCTCGGCGTCTTCACCCTCGTCACCAGCGAATTCCTGCCGGCGAGCCTCCTGCCGCCCATCGCGGCCGAGCTCGGCATCACCGAGGGCACGGCCGGCCAGCTCGTCACCGCCACGAGTATCAGCGGCATCATCGGCGGCCCGCTGATCGTCTCCGCCCTCCCGCGGATCGACCGGCGTTGGGTGATGACCGGCCTCACCACGCTCGCGATCGCGTCGAACGTGCTCGTGGCCATCGCGCCCGCGTTCGGGCTCATGCTCGCGTCGCGACTGCTCCTCGGCATCGCCCTCTCGGGATTCTGGGCGATGTCGCTCGCCGTGACGGCGCAGCTCGTGCCTGCCGAACGGCTGGGCCGGGCGATGACCATCGTGAACGCGGGCGTCTCGCTCGCGACGATCGCCGCAGTGCCGGCCGGCGCGTACTTCGGCGAGCTGCTCGGCTGGCGTGCGGTCTTCCTCCTCGCCGCCGGCGCGGGCTTGGTCACGCTCGCCGCGCAGCTCGCGACGCTGCCCTCCGTTTCGCCGAGTGGCGCGCCCGGGTTCCGTGCGCTGCTCCGGACCGCGCGGACCCCGGTCGTGGCCATCGGCATCCTCGCCATCGTGCTCATCGCGGGCGGCCACTTCATGGGCTTCACCTACCTGCGCCCGGCCTTCGAGGGCATCGACGGGCTCACGCCCGAGCTGCTCGCGGTCCTGCTCCTCGTCTACGGCGTCGCCAGCTTCGTGGGCAACGCGGTCGCCGGGCCGATCGCCGACCGGCGCCTGGCCGTGCTGTTGATCGCCTCGCCCGTCGCCATCGGTGCGGGCACCGTGGTGTTCGCGCTGCTCGGCTCGAGCCTCGCGCTCGCATTCGTGACGGTGTTCGTCTGGGGCCTCGGGTTCGGGGCCGTGCCGACCATGGTGCAGACGTGGATCGCGCGCGTGGCGCCCGACCGGCTCGAGAGCGCCGGCGGCCTCGTGGTCGCCGCCTTCCAGATCGCGATCACGATCGGCGCTGCCGTCGGCGGCCTCCTCGTCGACACCGTCGGCGTGCAGGCGGCCTTAATCGGCGGCGGCATCGCCGCGGTGCTGGGCGCGGGCGTGCTCAGCTCGGCGCGAACCCGCTGAGCCGCGTCAGGCGACGGTGCGCACGGCGGAGCGGCGCCAGTGGCTCGGCGATACGCCCGCATGCCGCCGGAACGCGCGGCTGAATCCGGCGTCGCTCTCGTAGCCGAGTTCGTAGGCGATGTCGCCGACCGCGGCGCCGGCGCGGAGCATCCGCTCGGCTCGTTCCATCCGCACGCGCGTCAGGTAGCGGGCGGGGGTGTCGCCGACGGCGTCCCGGAACTGCTCGGCGAACTGCGAGCGCGAGGCGCGGGCGAGTCGTGCCAGCGACTCGACCGTCCACGGCGAGCCCGGGTCGTCGTGGATCGCCTCGAGCGCGCGGCCGAGGTGCGGGTCACGCTCCGAGGCGAGCCACTCGCGGGCGTTGCCGCAGCCGCGTTCGAGCCAGATGCGCACGGCCGCGGATGCCACGACGTCGGCCAGCCGGCCGATGACCGAGCCGCTGCCGGCGCGATCGCTCGATGCCTCGCGGTGCATCGTCTCGAGGAGCGAGGCGAAGATCGGCTCGTGCACGCGGAAGCCGCACGTGTACAGCACGGACGGCATGACCCGCGTCGCGATCGCGTCGCTGCCGTTGAGGGCGAGCGAGCCGCTCAGCAGCCGGGCCTCGTGCGCCGTGCGAAGTTCGGCCGGCCCGCCGTGCGGCAACAGCACGAAGTCGCCGGCCTGCATGTCGAGCGGCTCGGCGTCGTCACGGCGCAGCTGCACGTCTCCCGTCGCCACGTAGTGGAAGCGGATGCCGCGCCCGTCGTCGTGTCGCGGCGGCCCCGCCCGCAGCTCGCGATGGCCGAACTCGAGCACGCTCCAGTGCAGGCGCTCGAGTACCGCGTCGATGCTGCCCTCGGCATCGACGATCGCGGCGGGGCCGGCGCCGGCTTCGATCGCGCTCATGTGAGCTTCAAGCGTGACGGGCGGTGGATCATTCCCCGCCGCCGTGCGCACGGAGCGCGAGGACGGCGCCGACGAGCTCGGCCGGGGCTCAGCCCGCGAGCAGCAGCGGCTCCGCGACGAGGCGCTCCCGCGCCCGGCGTCGCGCGCCCACGAGGGCGGCGTCGGTGCCGACGCGTCCCGCCGCGATCGGTGGGATCGACGCCAGCACGCCCCCGCCGATGGTCGGCCGGTTCGATCGGTAGGCGGTGTCGATGTCGCTGATGAGCTGCGACCAGTAGCCGCCGACGACTACCACCGCGGGGTCGATGGCCGGCACCACGACCTGCAGGGCCCGGCCGATCCACAGGGCGGCGTCGAGCCACGACCAGCGCGCGCGGTCTTCCGCCGCGGCGACCCGGGCGACGAGCTCCTCGAGCGCTGCGCCGTGCCCGTGCACGTCCGCGAACGCGTCGAGGCCGGCTCGTTCGAGCACGACCTCGGGCGCGGCGACCGTGGCGAGGCATCCGTGCTGCCCGCACTCGCAGCGCACGCCGCCCTGCATCACCGGAAGATGCCCGAAGGTCGCCGCCAGGCCGTGGGCGCCGTGCAACGGCACGCCGCCCACGATCGCCGCCGCGGCGACGCCCGTGTCGCCCGCGATGTAGAGCACGTCATCGACACCGGGCAGCAGCCCGCGCTCCGCGACGGCCGCGGCGAGTGCTGCGGGCTGCAGCGCGAGGGGCAGCAGCAGCGCGGGCTCGACCTCGGTGAGCGCGGGCATGCGAGCGCGCAACTCGCCGAGCACGTCGACCGGTTCCGCGCCGAGGCGGGCGTCGGTGACCACCACAGGGGGCGTGCCGGCGACCGCGCCGTCGACGAGCACGGTGACGTCGGCGATCGGATGCCCCGACCGCTCGGCCTGCGCCAGCGCCCTGCCGAGCGCGATGCTGACGGCGTCGAGGACACGGACAGAGGCGGGGACCGACGGTGCACCGTCGCCCTCCGGCGCGCTGTCGGCATCCTCACCGGCCACGGGGACGGCGAACCGCGAGAGCTCCACGCCGGAGAGGCTCGCGATCGTGGCCACCGCCTCGTCGGGCCGGATCAGCGTGGTGACGAGCACGTGATCGGCGGCCGACAGGGAGAGCGGCGTCGCGCGCCCGTCGCCCGTGGGGTCGTGTTCGGCGGCGCGGAGGATGCCCGCCTCGATGAGGCGCGAGGTGAGCCCGGCGATCGCGCCGCGGCCGAGGCCCGTGGCGGTCGCGAGTTCGCTGCGGGTCGCCGGCCCGTGCGTCACGAGGTGTTCGAGGACGATGCTGGAGTGTTCGAGGTGCGCGGCCAGCGGGCCGGTCGTGGTCGGAACCGATGTCTCGCCGACATGCGTCATGTCGCAAGCATGCTGGGCGTGTCGCCGCTGGTCACGTACCCCGTTCGGGGGCACAGGCCGGGCGCCTCGCCACAACCCCGACCCGATCAGGGTGCGACGAGCGGGCGTACTCCTGCGTAGCCGTCGGCGGCGGTGCGCGACGGGGTGTCGTAGACGCGCGCAGTGCCCGCGGCATCCGTGAACCGCGACCAGCCTGGGTCGCCGTGCTGCACGAACGCGACCGCGCCGCCGTGCACGTCGTCGGCGAGGGCCTGCGGCGGGTGCTCCCCGGCGATCGCGCCGACGCGCTCGGCGCCGAGGCAGTCGAAGAAGAACGGCACGTCGACGCAGTGCACGGCGCTGCCGAAGTTCGGCGACCTCCACGAGAAGCGGTAGAGCCAGGTGGGCGCGGCGCCGCGGGCGCGGGCGATGCGCAGGGCGAGGGTGCGGAACATCCGGTCGGTGAGGTAGCGGCCCACGATGGCAGCCGTTCCGCGCCTGGTGACCTCGCGGTTCGCGGCGAGGTACGCCGAACGGGCGCCGCCCTTCAGCCCGACCTTGCCGAGGAGATAGCGCGCCGGGACCCACCGCAACTTGTCCTTCGCCCCGTCGAGGATCATCGAGAACTCGTCGTCGGTCGCGCCGAGCACGAGCGGCTTGTCGGCGCCGATGCCCGCGCGGATCGCCTCGACCGTCGCCATCGGCACGAGGTCGCCGTCGATCACCGGGCCGAGGCTCAGGCCGCCGTCGATGAAGCTGCGCAACCCGTCGAGCGGGTTCCCGCCTTCGACGGATGCCGTCAGCTTCTGCTGCAGCTCCAGCACCCGCTCCTCGCTGAGCCTGGAGAGGCCCGCCCGGGTCGGCTCGACCCCGCCCGCCTCGGCGAGCCTGCGTCCGAACGCCTCGGCGTCGGCGAGCGAGACATCCGCCGCCGCCCCCGAGATGCTGTACACGGCGGCGATGAGCGGCTGCGCCTTCGGCATGCCGAGCAGCGCGAGCACCGCGCCGCCGCCCGCCGACTGGCCCGCGATCGTGACGCGTGCCGGGTCGCCGCCGAACGCCGCGACGTTGTCGCGCACCCACTCGAGGGCGAGCAGCCAGTCGAGCACGCCGCGGTTCAGCGGGGCGTCCGCGATCCAGCCGAAGCCGTCGAATCCGAGCCGGTACGACACCGACACCGTGACGACGCCGTCGCGGTTGAACGCCGCGCCGTCGTACCACGGGCTCGCGGGCGAGCCGGCGAAGTAGCCGCCGCCGTGGACGTAGACCAGCACCGGAAGGCCCTCGCCGACTGCGGTGGGTGCCGGGGCCGGGGTGAAGACGTTCACGTTCAGCGTCGACTCACCGGGCACCGACGGCTCGGGGATGAGCGTCACGCCGGGGTCGCCGCGCTGCGCCGTCGCCCCGAAGTCGAGCGCATCGCGCGCGCCCTCCCACGGCCGGTGCGGCACGGGCGCCGCGAAGCGCAGCTCGCCCACGGGCGCCTCGGCGAACGGGATGCCGAGGAAGGCGGCGGATGCCCCGGCCGTGCCGGGTTCGCCGCGCCACGCGCCGCGCACGCGCCCGGCGGTGGTGTCGGCCTCGACGAGGGTTCCGGTGCTGGTCTGGGTCACGGTGATGCTCCTATCGGACGCTCTTGATGGGGATGAGCACGAGCGCCGCGGCGATCACCGCGACGATACCGAACACGAACAGTCGGCAGGGGCTAGCACCAAAACCGAATGGCGCTAGGCAATGAGTATGCAGCGCCGCCGCCCCAGAATTCAACCGCTGGACGAAACGCCCAGTATCCGCTCAGGCCTTGCGCGTGACGAGGTGCCAGAGGTAGGCGACGTGGTCGGCCATGTCGATCGAGGGGTCGAGCATCCACTGGGTCTGCAGGCCGTCGGCCGCGGCCAGGAAGAGGTTCGAGATGCGGTCGGGGTCGAGGTCGGGGTCGATGTTGCCGGCCCGCTGCTCGTCGCGCACCAGCTGGCCGAACAGCGCGCGGAACTGCTCGTAGCGCTCGACGAAGAACTCGTGGGCCGGATGCTCGGGGTCGCCGGCCTCTGTGGAGACCTGGGCGTAGAGCTGCACCAGCCCAGGCACCTCCGAGTTGTGGCGGATGACGGCGAAGAACCCCTCGATGGGATGCTCGAGCTCCCCGTCGAAGGCGGCCGCGTCGACCTCGTCGCGCTTGCGGAGGATCTCCTGGAAGAGCTCCTCCTTCGATGCGAAGTAGTGCAGGAGCCCGGCCTGGCTGAGGCCGACGGCATCGGCGAGCTCGCGCACGCTCGTGCGGCGATAGCCGTTGCGCGCGATCACGTCGAGCGCCGCGGTGAGGATCTCCTCGCGCTTCGCGACGCCCTTCGCGTACGAACCCCTGCGTGCCATACCTGCATGGTACGGACTCCTCGTTGCAAACGAAAACCGAACGTTATATGGTTTTGCTCACTCAGTGTCGAGACCCCGAGAGGACCCCACCATGACGACGGCGTCAGCCCCCACCCCAACGCTCGAACCCCACGGCACCGACGAACCGCGACCCCTCGTGAGGGGCAGCCTCAAGCGGTTGCTCGGCTGGATCATCCCGGCGAACCTCTCGATCTTCATCCTCTGGGGCGCGATCCCCGGCGTACTCCTGCCGCTGCAGGTCGCCGGCATCGACGAGGCGAACAAGGTCGCCAACCTCGCCCTCATCACGACGGTCGGCGCGTTCGCAGCGATGATCGCGCAGCCCGTCGCCGGCATGATCTCCGACCGCACGCGCTCGCGGTTCGGACGCCGCGCACCCTGGATGGTCGCGGGCGTGCTCATCGGGGGACTCGCCCTCGTCGGCATGGCGCTCGCGAACGGCCTCGCCCAGATCGCCATCGCGTGGACGATCGTGCAGATCGCCTACAACTTCGCCCAGGGCCCGCTCAGCGCCATCCTCCCCGACCGGGTGCCCCACGCCGCCCGCGGCACGTTCGCCGCGCTCGCCGGCGCCGGCGCCATGTTCGGTGCGCTCGGCGGCCAGATCGCCGGCTCGGCGCTGCGCTCGGACATCCCCGCGGCCTACATGCTGCTCGCGGGCCTCGCGCTCGTGGTCATCACGCTCTTCGTCGTCTTCAACCCCGACCACTCCAGCCGCGACCAGGTCAACGAGCGCTTCTCCCTGCGCGCATTCCTCAGCACGTTCTGGGTCAACCCGGTCAGGCACCCCGACTTCTTCTGGGCCTTCACCGGCCGCCTGCTGCTCTACACCGGCTACTTCGCCGTGACCGGCTACCAGCTCTTCATCCTGTCGGACTACATCGGCCTCGGCGACGCGGCCGTCGAGTCCATCCCGCTGTTCGGCCTCGTCGGCCTGGTGGGCATGATCGCGGCGATGCTGGTCGGGGGTCCGCTCTCCGACCGGCTCAGCCGCCGCAAGGTGTTCGTGTTCGGGTCGTCCGTCACGGTCGCGGCGGCTCTGGTCGTACCCCTCGTCATGCCCACGTTCACGGGCTGGCTCATCTTCACGCTCGTCGCCGGCCTCGGCTTCGGAATGTTCCAGTCGGTCGACCAGGCCCTCATGAGCGAGGTGCTCCCATCGAAGGACTCGTACGCGAAGGACCTCGGCGTCGTCAACATCGCCGCGACCCTGCCGCAGACCCTCGCACCCGCCGTGGGCGGCGCGATCGTGCTGGCCTTCGGCGGCTACGCTGCGCTGTTCCCGGTCGGCATCGTGCTCTCGCTCCTCGGCGCCGTCGCCGTCTGGCCGATCAAGGCGGTCAAGTGATGACGGATGCCGCCGCGCAGAGCTCAACCGCCACCAGGGCCTCAACCGGAAGGAACCGACCATGACCGACACCCTGAACCCTGCGACGAATGCCGCCGCGGCATCCGCCATCGATCGCACCGCCGCCGAGGTCGTCGCCGACCTCACGCTCGAGGAGAAGGCGTCGCTGACCAGCGGCGCGAGCTTCTGGACGACCAAGCCCGTCGAGCGGGTGGGCCTGCCGGCGATCATGCTCACCGACGGCCCGCACGGCGTGCGCAAGCAGCGCGAGGGCAGCGACCACCTCGGGATCGGCGACAGCGTGCCCGCGACGTGCTTCCCGCCGGCGGTCGCGCTCGGCTCGTCATTCGACCCCGAGCTGCTCGAGCGCGTCGGCGCGGCCCTCGGCGAGGAGTCGCAGGCCGAGCGCGTCGGGGTGCTCCTCGGCCCGGGCATCAATATCAAGCGCTCGCCGCTGTGCGGCCGCAACTTCGAGTACCTCTCCGAGGACCCGCTCGTGTCGGGCGTGCTCGGCTCGGCGCTCGTGCGCGGCCTGCAGTCGCAGGGCGTCGGCGCGTCGCTCAAGCACTTCGCGGCGAACAACCAGGAGGCCGACCGCATGCGCGTCTCGGCCGACATCGACGAGCGCCCCCTCCGCGAGATCTACCTGCGCGGCTTCCAGCGCGTCGTCGAGGACGAGCAGCCGTGGACCGTCATGTGCTCGTACAACCGCCTCAACGGCGTCTACACCTCGGAGGACCCCTGGCTCCTCACGAAGGTGCTCCGCGATGAGTGGGGCTTCGACGGCCTCGTCGTCTCGGACTGGGGCGCCGTGAACGAGCGCGTCACCGGCCTGGCGGCCGGCCTCGACCTCGAGATGCCCTCGAGCGAGGGTCGGACCGATGCCGAGCTCGTCGCAGCGGTGCGCTCGGGCGTGCTCGACGAGCGCCTGCTCGACACGGCCGCGCGCCGCAACGTCGAGCTCGTGCAGAAGGCGGTGCGCGGCGCGCGATCATCGCAGGTTGAGCGTGTCGAAACCTACGACGCCGACGCCCACCACGCGCTCGCCCGCGAGGTCGCCGCCGCATCGATCGTGCTGCTGAAGAACGACGACGCCGTGCTGCCGCTCGCCGCCGGAGCCACAGGGGAGGGCACTGCCGTCGCCGTGATCGGCGAGCTCGCGCGCACGCCGCGCTATCAGGGCGCCGGCTCGTCGCAGATCAATCCGACCAGGCTCGACAACGCGCTCGACGAGATCCGTGCGCACGCCGGTGCCGGTGCCGAGGTGCCGTTCGCGGCGGGCTATGCCGACGACGGGGCGATCTCCGAGGAGCTCACCGCAGAGGCGGTCGCCGCGGCATCCGCAGCCGACACCGTGCTGCTGTTCCTCGGCGTGCCGGCGGCGCTCGAGTCCGAGGGCTTCGACCGCGACGACATCGAGCTGCCCGCTGCGCAGCTCGCGCTCGCCGACGCCGTGATCGCGGCGAACCCGCGCACGGTCGTGGTGCTCGCGAACGGCGGCGTCGTGCGCCTGTCGGGGCTCGCCGACCGCGTGCCTGCGATCGTCGAGGGGTGGCTCCTCGGCCAGGCCGGCGGCGGCGCGATCGCCGACGTGCTCTACGGCGTGGTGAACCCGTCGGGTCGCCTCGCGGAGACGATCCCGGTGCGCCTCGCCGACAGCCCGGCGTACCTCGACTTCCCGGGCGAGCACTCGCACGTGCGCTACGGCGAGGGCCTCTTCGTGGGCTACCGCTGGTATGACGCGCGCGAGCTCGAAGTGTCGTACCCGTTCGGACACGGACTCTCGTACACGGCGTTCGCATACTCGGATGCCTCGGTGTCGGCCGATGATTCGGGCCTCACCGTGCGCGTCACCGTGACGAACACGGGCGACCGCAACGGGGCCGAGGTCGTGCAGGTGTACACGTCGCTGCCCGGCTCGCGGGTGGTGCGCGCCCCGCGAGAGCTCAAGGGCTTCGCGAAGGTCGCGCTCGCGGCCGGCGTGTCCCGCGAGATCGTGGTGCACGTGCGCCGCGAGGACCTCGCCTACTGGGACACCCGTGTCGACCGCTGGGTCGTCGAAGGCGGCGCCTACGCGGTGGAGGTCGGGGCGTCGAGCCGCGACATCCGTGCGACCGCCTCGGTCGAGGTCGAGGGCGACGCCGTGCGCGTGCCGCTCACGATGGACTCGTCGATGGGCGAGGTGTTCGCGCATCCCGTGGCGTCGCAGCTCATCATGCAGGCGTTCGCGGCCGGCGGCGACAGCGCCACGAGCGCGCTGATCGCCGACCCGTCGCTGTTCAAGATGATGGAGTCGTTCCCGGTCGGGCGCCTCGCGGGGTTCCCCGGCGGGCCGTTCGGGCGCGAGCAGGTGGAGCAGCTGCTGGCGGCGGCGAACGCGCAAGGCTAGCGGCACCGTCCGAAGGGGTCATCGCTTCCCACTCCGCGCGACTCCGGCACTGATGCTGTTCTGGCATCAGTGCCGGAGTCGTCCTGCGCTGTTGCCGTCGGTGGCTGCTCGTCGCAGACCTCGCCAGAGCGCGAGCGAGAGGACGCCGAGCAAGTACGGTGGGAGCGCCGCGCCCCACCAGAGGAAGCCCGAGAACGTCATCGCCGCGAAGGAGAGGACGACCGCGGCGAAGCCCACCAACGCACGATGCGAGCGCGTCAAGGGGCCGCTGCGGCAACCGCCGGCATCGTCAGCAGCAGGTGCTCGGGGAGTGGCCGTTCCGAGGTGACGTGACTCGGTCAGGTCGCGTCGAGGTCGACGATGCTCCGCAGGTACGCGTCGAGCTCCTCGGCCATGTCGACGCTGTCGCGATCGAGGAGCCACTGCACCTGCAGGCCGTCCATGAGGGCCACGGTGGCGCGGGCGGCGCTTTCCGGGCGGATGCCGGGCCGAAGCGTGCCGCGTTCAGCGCACCGGGTGAAGGAGCGCGTGAGCCTCCCGATGGTGTCCGTGTAGCGTCTCACGAAGTAGCCGTGCGCCGGGTGGTCGGGCGAGGTCGCTTCGGCCGAGAGCGTGCAATACAGGTCGACGACGCCCGGCACGGACGCGTTGTAGCGGGCGAGCTCGACGAGGCCGCGCAGGGTCTCGCCGGGGTCCTCGGCGTCGAGCGGCACCATCGTGATCGACTTCTGGTCGCGCAGGTCGAGCACCTCGGCCAGGAGCGCGCTCTTGTTGGGGAAGTGATGCAACAGCCCGGCCTCGCTCATGCCGACCTCGGCGGCGACTTCGCGCAGCGAGCCCGCACGGTACCCGCCCTTCGCGAACACCGCGAGCGCGGCCTCCAGGATCGCGGCGCGCTTCATGCCGGTCTTGGCATACGAGCCACGAGGCTTGCGCCGACCGGTTGCGGCGGGCTGATCTGTCGTCTCATCAGCCTTTTCGCCAGCCGTTGTCTCGCTCATCGTGCACCTCCTGCGTCTTCGCAGACGAGCCTATTCGTCTGAGGGAGCCATGCGGCATCCGCCCCCTCAGCACATGCTGCCACCTGAAGAAATAAAAACCTAGCGATCACTAGAAATTCTTTCGTGAAAACCTAGCGGACACTCGGGTTTCGTGCTAACTTCCGTTTCACGAGGCGATCCGCAGTGGTATCGCCCCCAATCAAGAGGACCGAAGATGCTCCGATGGAGAACAGCCGCAGCAGCCGTCGCCATCACCGGCGCACTCGCATTGACGAGTTGCGCCGCTGACGGGGGAGGATCCACTGACGGCGGAGGCAACCTGACGCTCGGTGCGATTCTCGCGCCGACCACGCTCGACCCGGCCGGCTCGGAATGGGGCAACCGTGCCCCCTACTACCAGGCCGTGTTCGACACGCTCCTGCTCGCGACGCCCGAGGGGACGATCGAGCCGTGGCTCGCGACCGAATGGTCGTACAACGAGGACAACACCGTGCTCACCCTGACCCTGCGCGACGACGTGACGTTCAGCGACGGCTCGAAGCTCACAGGCGACGTGGTGAAGCAGAACCTCGAGCGCTTCAAGGCGGGAACCTCGCCTGACGCCGGCTACTTCTCGGGGATCGCCTCGATCGAGGCGCCCGACGAGACGACGGTCGTCATCACGCTCTCGGCGCCCGACCCGGCGATGCTCAACTACCTCACGCGCGACCCCGGTCTCATCGGCAGCGCCGAGTCGTTCGAGAGCGAGGACCTCGCAACCAACCCCGTCGGCTCGGGGCCGTACATCCTCGACACCGACGCGACCGTCACCGGCACCAGCTACGTCTACACGAAGAACCCCGACTACTGGAACCCCGACGTGCAGCACTACGACGGGCTGACGATCAACGTGCTCGGCGACGCCACCGCCGCCCTGAACGCCATCAAGGCGGGCGAGGCGAACGGGGTCAAGCTCATCAGCAACGACAACCTCGCCGAGGTCGAGGGCGCCGGCTGGACGGTGAACGCGAACGAGCTCGACTTCCAGGGGATGCTGCTGCTCGACCGTGCGGGCACCATGAACCCGGCCCTCAACGACGTTCGCGTGCGCCAGGCGTTCAACTACGCCTTCGACCGAGAGGCGTTGCTCACTGCGCTGCAGACCGACCACGGCACCGTGACCACCCAGGTCTTCCCCGAGACGTCCGACGCCTACGACCCCGCCCTCGACGACTACTACACGTACGACCCCGACAAGGCGAAGGAACTCCTCGCCGAGGCGGGCTACGGCGACGGGCTCACCGTCTCGATGCCGAGCTCCACCCTGCTCGGCGAGGCGACCTACACGCTGATCTCGCAGCAGCTCGCCGACGTGGGCATCACGGCGGAGTACACCGACCCGGGCAACAACTTCATCGCCGACCTGCTCGCACCGAAGTTCCCCGCGTCGTTCATGGCCCTGGAGCAGAACCCCGACTGGCAGCTGATCCAGTTCATGATCGCTCCGACGGCCGTGTTCAACCCGTTCCACTACGAGGACCCGAAGGTCAACGAGTACATCCAGCAGATCCAGTTCGGCGATGAGGCCACCCAGGCCTCGGTCGCCAAGGAGCTCAACACGTACATCGTGGAGCAGGCCTGGTTCGCCCCGTTCTACCGCGTGCAGGGCAGCTACGGGACGGACGCCAACACGACCGTCGAGATGCTCCCCACCAACGCGTACCCGGCAATCTACGACTTCCAGCCGAAGGGCTGAGTCGACTCCCGGCCCGTCCCGGACCACCGGGGCGGGCCGGGTCCCACACCAGGGCCACGGGCCCAATCTTCCGACGTCAACGGAGACCCTCATGCTTCCATTCGTGTTGCGACGCCTGGCATCCGGTGTCGTGCTCGTGTTCGTGATCTCGGTGATCGCGTACACGCTCCTGTACCTCGGCGGCGGTGATATCGCCCGCCGCATCCTCGGCCAGTCAGCCACCCAAGAGACGGTCGACCAGAAGGCCGCAGAGCTCGGCCTCGACCAGCCCCTCTTCGCGCAGTTCTGGGACTGGCTGACCTCCGCACTGCAGGGCGACCTCGGTCGGTCCTGGTTTACCGGGCAGCTCGTCGCCACCGGCGTCTCGGGCCGTCTCGCGGTCACGCTCTCGATCGTGATCGGGGCAACGCTCGTGTCGGCGATCGTCGCCGTCGTCCTCGGCGTGCTCGCGGCACGCCGGGGTGGTTGGATCGACAGCGTTGTGCAGTTCGTCACCGTGATCGGCTTCGCGATCCCGGGCTTCCTCATCGCCCTGTACCTCGTGCTGATCTTCGCCATCAACCTGCACTGGTTCAAGGCCACCGGGTACATCCCGTTCACGACCTCGCCATCCGGCTGGGTCGCCTCGGTGACCCTCCCGATCATCGCGCTCTCGTTCGCCGCGATCGCCGCGGTCGCGCAGCAGGTGCGTGGGTCGGTCCTGGACGCCCTCTCCCGCGACTACGTGCGCACGCTGCGCAGCCGCGGCCTGAGCATGAACCGCGTCGTCTACAAGCACGTGCTGCGGAACGCCGGCGGACCGGCGCTCGCCATCCTGGCGCTGCAGTTCATCGGCCTCCTCGGCGGCGCCATCATCATCGAGCGGGTGTTCGCCCTCCCGGGCCTCGGCCAACTCACCGTCGAGGCGACCTCGGCGGGCGACATCCCGATCGTCATGGGGATCGTGATCGTGACCGCGATCATCGTCGTCGTCGTCAACCTCCTCATCGACATCGCCCAAGCCGCGCTCAACCCGAAGGTGAGACTGTCATGACCGCGATCACCCCGACCCCCGACATCCCCACGCCCCAGGCGCATGCCTCGCTGCTGCGCCGGCTGGTGAAGCGGCCGCTCGGCGCGATCTCGTTCGCGTTCATCGTATTCGTCGGGCTCGTCGCGATCTTCGGGCCGATGCTCGCCCCGTACGATCCGAACAAGGCCTCCCTGCAGCTGGTGCTCGCCCCGCCGAGCGCCGAGCACCTCCTCGGTGGCGACAGCGCAGGCCGCGACGTGTTCTCACGCCTGCTCGCGGCCACGCAGGTCAGCGTGGCCGCCGCCCTGCTGGCCCTCGTGGTCGCCCTCATGATCGGCGTGATCGCCGGCCTCATCGCCGGCTACTACCGCGGATGGTTCGACAGCGTGAGCGCCTGGTTCACGGCGCTCGTCATGTCGCTGCCGGGCCTCGTGGTGCTGCTCGCCGCGCGTGCGGTGGTCGGGCCGTCGGTCTGGATCTCCATGATCATCTTCGGCGTGATCCTCTCGCCCGCGTTCTACCGCCTCACCTACGTCGCCGTCACGGCCGTGCGGAACGAGCTCTACGTCGACGCCGCCCGGGTCTCGGGCCTGAGCGACGGCCGCATCATCTCGCGGCACATCCTGTACGTCGTCCGAGCGCCCATCATCATCCAGTCCGCGATCATCGCGAGCATCGCCATCGCGATCCAGGCCGGGCTGGACTTCCTGGGCCTCGGCGACACGTCCCTCCCCACCTGGGGTGGCATGCTGAACGACGGCTTCGCCAACATCTACAAGGCGCCGCTGCTCATGCTGTGGCCGTCCCTCGCCATCGCGCTCACGTCGATCGCGCTCGTGCTGCTCGCCAACGCCATGCGCGACGTGCTCGAGCGCACCGTCGTCGTGCGCCGCAGGCGGCGCCGTGCGGTCGCCACCGCCACCGGCTCGGTTGCCGCGGTCACCACCTCCATCGGCGCAGTGACCGGCTCCACCGAGGCGGCGCTCGACGACGAGCTCGCGGCAGTGAAGCCCATCGAGCACCGCGACGACGACCGGGCCGCAGCCCGCACCGGCGAGGTCGTGCTCAGCGTCACCGACCTCCGCGTCGGCTACGAGACCGACAAGGGCTCGACCGAGGTCGTGCACGGGGTCTCGCTCGACATCCGCCGCGGCGAGGTGCATGGTCTGATCGGCGAGTCGGGCTCCGGCAAGACGCAGACCGCGTTCGCGGTGCTCGGCCTCCTTCCCCGCGGCGGCCGCATCACGACCGGCAGCGTCGAGTACGAGGGCGTGCGCCTCGACCACGCCTCGGAGCGCGAGTTCACCGCGATCCGGGGACGGCGGATCGGGTACATCCCCCAGGAGCCGATGTCGAACCTCGACCCGTCGTTCACGATCGGCAGCCAGCTGGTCGAGCCGCTGCGCGTCGGCCTCGGCCTCAGCAAGAAGGCCGCGACCGAGAAGGCGCTCGCGCTGCTCGACCGCGTCGGCATCCCCGACCCGAAGCGCACGTTCGCCGCGTATCCGCACGAGATCTCCGGCGGGATGGCGCAGCGCGTGCTCATCGCGGGCGCGGTCTCGACCGACCCCGACCTGATCATCGCCGACGAGCCCACCACGGCGCTCGACGTCACGGTGCAGGCCGAGGTGCTCGACGTGCTGCGCGGCCTCCAGGAGGAGCGCCACATGGCGATGCTCCTCGTGACGCACAACTTCGGCGTCGTCGCCGACCTGTGCGACCGCGTGTCCGTCATGCAGGCGGGCCGCATCGTCGAGACCGGCCCCGTCCGCTCGATCTTCCACCACGCCGAGCACCCGTACACCGAGTCGCTGCTCGCCGCGATCCTCGACGAGGGTCCGGCCCGGCCGCCGCTCGGCCTCTCCACGGAAGGAGCACTCCGATGACCGACCTCCTCCTCGACGTCGACGACCTCGAAGTCGAGTACCCAGGCAAGGGCTTCCGTGCGAAGCCGTTCCAGGCCCTGAAGGGCGTCTCGATCGACATCAAGCCCGGCGAGACCGTCGGCCTGGTCGGCGAGTCCGGCTCGGGCAAGACCACGCTCGGCCGGGCCGTGCTCGGTCTCGCACCGGTCACCGGCGGCAAGGTCCGCTACCGCGACCGGGACATCTCGCACCTCCACCGATCCGAGCGCCGCGACCTGTCGAGCGAGATCCAGGTGGTCTTCCAGGACCCGTACTCCTCGCTCAACCCGTCGCTCACGATCGAGCAGATCCTCATCGAGCCGCTCACGGCTCGGGGCGTCTCCAGTGCGGAGTCGAAGAAGCGCGTCGGCGACCTCCTCGACTACGTGCGACTGCCGGGCGACGCCCGGAGCAGGCTCCCGCGCGAGTTCTCCGGCGGTCAGCGCCAGCGCATCGCCATCGCGCGAGCCCTGGCGCTCGACCCGAACCTCATCGTGTGCGACGAGCCGGTCTCGGCACTCGACCTGTCGACCCAGGCGCGGGTCCTCGACCTCTTCATCGAGATCCAGGAGCGCACGGGCGTCGCCTACCTGTTCATCTCGCACGACCTGGCCGTGGTCCGCCACATCAGTCACCGGGTCGCGGTCATGTACCGCGGCGAGATCGTGGAGACGGGTGCCGGCGACCAGGTGACCGCCCGGCCGCAGCATCCGTACACCCAGCGGCTCTTCATGGCCGCGCCCGTGCCCGACCCCGACCGCCAGGAGATCCGGCGCGTCGAGCGACGCCGCCTGATCGACGAGCAGCGCGCCGCCGCCGCCGCGGGCACCGAGGCCGACGCCGCCTGACCGGCACCCACCACACACGAGGACGACGATGACCGAGACCAACACCCCTGCCCGACTCGACCTCCCCGCCGACTTCGCATGGGGCGTCGCCACCGCCGCCTACCAGATCGAGGGCGCCGTCGCCGAGGGCGGCCGCGGCCCGAGCATCTGGGACACGTTCGTCAGGCAGCCGGGCGCGATCTTCCACGGCGAGGACGGCGACGTGGCGGTCGACCACTACCACCGCTGGGCCGAGGACCTCAACCTGATGGCCGAGCTCGGCATCCCGGCCTACCGGCTCTCCCTCTCGTGGGCACGCCTGCAGCCGACCGGCCGCGGCGCGCTGAACCCCGAGGGTGTCGCGTTCTACCGCGAGCTGCTCGAGGGCTGCCGCGCCCGCGGCATCGAGCCCTACGTCACGCTCTACCACTGGGACCTGCCCCAGGCGCTCCAGGACGAGGGCGGCTGGCCGGCCCGCGAGACCGCGTTCCGCTTCGGCGAGTACTCGGCGCTCGTGGCCGACGCCCTCGGCGACCTCGCCGAGCACTGGATCACGATCAACGAACCGGTGTGCGCGTCGTTCCTCAGCTACTCGTGGGGCATGCAGGCGCCGGGCCACTCCGACGACACCGAGGCCACGCGGGCCGCGCATCACCTGCTGCTCGCGCATGGCCTCGCGCTCGCCGCGTTCCGCGAGCGTCGGCCACAGGCGAAGCTCGGCATCACGAACCTCATCAGCAACCTGAACCCGGCCACCGACAGTGAGGCGGATGTCGCGGCGACGCGCGTCGTCGACATCCGCTTCAACCGCATCTTCCTCGAGCCCGTCTACCACGGCTCGTACGGCGAGGACGTCGCCCGGGTGTTCGGGATGCACGGCATCACCGTCGAGGAGACCGACGACGGCCTCGTGCGCCGCGGCGACCTCACCCTCATCTCGGCGCCGACGGACTTCGCCGGCGTCAACCACTACACGAACACGCTGATCTCGGCCGACCCCGAGGCTCCCAACGGCACGCGCATGACGCAGGTCGAGCCGACCCCGACGACGTTCGACTGGTCGGACACGCCCGACGCGCTGCGCGACGTGCTGCTCCGCGTCTCGCGAGAGTTCACACCGCTGCCGCTGTACGTGACCGAGAACGGCGCGACCTTCGCGGACTACCCGACCCATGACGGCAAGGTGCACGATCCCGAGCGGGTGCACTACCTCGCGGGCTACACCCGCGGCGTCGCCGACGCGGTCGCCGCCGGCGCCGACGTGCGCGGCTACTTCGCGTGGTCGTTCCTCGACAACTTCGAGTGGTCCTGGGGCTACTCGATGCGGTTCGGCATCGTCTACGTCGACTACCCGACCCTGGCCCGCATCCCCAAGGACAGCGCCTACTGGTATCGCGACTTCATCGCGGCCCAGGGCGCGAGCCCGGCGGATGCCGCGGCCACCGACCGCCCGCCTGTGTCCGCAGTGGCGGCTTACGCACCCGCACCGACCGAAGGAATCCACGCATGACCGCCTCCACCGACCACCTGCGACCCCTGCTCGAGCGGCTCTCGCTCGAGGACAAGGTCGCGCTCGTGCAGGGCGCGGACTTCTGGACCACCGTGCCGCTGCCGCAGATCGGCCTGCGAGCCATGACCCTCTCCGATGGTCCGGCGGGTGTGCGTGGTCCCGTATGGGACGAGCGCGATCCGTCGCTGAACCTCCCGTCGGGCACGGCGCTCGCCGCGTCGTGGGACGTCGACGTCGCCCGCCGCTACGGCGCGGCCGCGGCATCCGAGGCACGCCGAAAGGGCGTGGACGTGGTGCTCGGGCCGACGATCAACCTGCACCGCTCGCCGCTCGGCGGCCGGCACTTCGAGTGCTTCAGCGAGGACCCCTGGCTCTCGGGCGAGCTCGGTGCGGCCTACGTGGAGGGCCTGCAGCAGAACGGCGTCGCCGCCACGCCGAAGCACTACGTGGCGAACGACTCCGAGACCGACCGGTTCACCCTCGACGCGCGCGTCGACGAGCGCGCGCTGCGCGAGCTGTACCTGCTGCCGTTCGAGCGCACCGTCGAGGCGGGCGCATGGGCGATCATGAGCGCGTACAACTCGGTCGACGCGGTCACGATGACCGAGAACGACCTGCTCGAGACCCCGCTCAACTCCGAGTGGGGCTTCGACGGCGTCGTCATCTCCGACTGGACCGCGGTGCGCAGCCTCGACTCGGTGCCCGCGGCACAGGATCTCGCGATGCCGGGCCCGGCGCCGGCGTGGGCGGGGCTGGCCGACGCGATCCGCGACGGCCGGCTCGACGAGGCCGACCTCGATCGCAAAGTGCTCCGCATCCTGCTGCTCGCCGAACGCGTCGGCGCGCTCGAGGGCTCGACCGCCGTCGAGCCCGCCCCGCTCGACGGGCACGCGTTCGCCCGCGAAGCCGCCGTCGAGGGCGCGGTGCTCGTGCGGAACGAGGGCGAGCTGCCGTGGAACCCGGCGTCGCTCACGAAGGTCGCCGTGATCGGGCACAACGCCCGCGACGCTCGCACCCAGGGCGGCGGCAGCGCCACCGTGCTGCCCGACGAGATCGTCACGCCGATCCAGGGCATCCGCGCGGCGTTGCCCGGCGCCGAGGTGACCTACGAGCTCGGCGCGGTGGTGCAGGAGGGCGTCGCCGAGATCCCGCTCGAGCGGCTCACCAACCCGCGCACCGGCGAACCGGGTCTCGTGGTGAGGTTCCGCGACGCCGACGGCGTCGAGCTGTTCGCCGAGGACCGCCGCTCGACCGCGCTCGTGTGGTTCGGCGGCGACGCGCCGATCGCGGCATCCGACATCGTGGAGCTGCACACGACCTTCACGCCCGACGAGTCGGGCGAGATCCGGCTCGGGTTCGCCACCGCCAAGCACGGGCGCGTGTACGTCGACGGCGCGCTCGTGCTCGACGACCAGCCGGTGATCGAGGGCACCGACCTCGGCGCCGCGTTCCTCGCGCCACCGTCGGTCACCGCGACCGTGCGGGTCGAAGCAGGCGTGCCGGTCGACGTGCGGGCCGAGTTCGAGCTCGCGTCGGCGGGCAGCCCCCTCGACGGCGCGCTGAGCGTGACGTTCGGCATCGCCCCCGACGACCACGACCCCGACGGGCTCATCGCGAGCGCCGTCGCGTCCGCCCGCGCGGCAGACGTGGCCGTGGTGGTGGTCGGCACGAACTCGAAGGTCGAGTCCGAGGGCTACGACCGGGTGAACCTCGACCTGCCCGGCCGGCAGGACGAGCTCGTCCGCGCCGTCGCCGCAGTGAACCCGCGCACGGTGGTGATCGTGAACGCGGGCTCCCCGGTGCTCATGCCATGGCGAGGCGACGTCGCCGCGGTGCTGCTCGGCTGGTTCGGCGGCCAGGAGTTCGGCGACGCGATCGCCGACATCCTCTTCGGCGCCGCCGAGCCCGGCGGACGCCTGCCGACCTCATGGCCCGTGACCCTCGACGACGTGCCCGTGCTCGACGTGACCCCGACCGACGGGCGCCTCGAGTACACCGAGGGCATCCACGTCGGCTACCGTGCCTGGCTCAGGGCCGACCGCACGCCTGCGTACCCGTTCGGGTACGGCCTCGGGTACACGACGTGGTCGTTCGATGCGATCGAGGTGGCCCTTCGAGAGCCTCAGAACGGCGCGGATGCCCCTAGCGCCGGCGCCGAGGCATCCGCCCGCGACGCCGTGGCGCGCGTGACCGTGACGAACATGGGCGACCGCGCCGGCAAGCACGTCGTGCAGGTGTACGCCGAGCGCCCCGACTCCGACGTGGAACGGCCCGTGCGCTGGCTCGTCGGGTTCGCCGTGGTGCGCGCCGAAGCGGGTGAGACCGTGGTGGCCGAGGTGCCGGTGACCGCGCGGCGCCTCGCGCATTGGAGCGACGGCTGGCAGGTCGAGCCGGGCGAGTACACCCTGCTCGCCGGCAGCTCGGTCACCGACCTGTCGCTCACCGCGACCTACGCGACGTCCGGGGTGCTGGCGCGATGAGCCACGGCTTCCCCAACCCCCTGATCTCGGGATTCAACCCCGACCCGAGCGTCGTGCGGGTGGGCGACGAGTGGTTCCTCGCCACGTCGACCTTCGAGTACCTGCCCGGCATCCCGATCTACCGGTCGCGCGACTTCGCCACCTGGGAGCGCATCGGCCACGTCGCCACGCGTCCCGGACAGCTCGGAGTCGACGAGGTGCCGACCGCGGGCGGCGCATGGGCGCCGACCATCCGGCACCGCGACGGCGTGTTCCACCTCGTGATCACCGACGCCATGGGTCGCGGCATGCTGCACTTCACCGCGACGGATGCCGCGGGCCCCTGGAGCGACGGCGACCTCATCCTCAAGCAGGACGGCTCAGCCAGCGTCGACGGCATCGACCCCGACCTCGCCTGGGACGAGGACGGCATGGCGTACATCACGTACTCGGGTCTCATCCTCGGCGGACCGCAGCTCGGCCAGCACCTCGGCATCCAGCAGGTGAGGGTCGACCTCGACGCCCACCGCGCCCTCGAGGAGCCGCGGTCACTCTGGTCGGGCACGGGGCTGCAGTTCCCCGAGGCACCCCACCTCTACCGCCACGACGGCGGCTGGTACCTGGTGATCGCCGAGGGCGGCACCGAGCGCGGCCACGGCATCAGCATCGCCCGGGGCGAGTCGCCGGCCGGCCCGTTCGAGCCCGCGCCGTCGAACCCGCTCGTGTCGGCACGGTCGACGAGCCGACCGATCCAGAACACCGGGCACGGCGACCTCGTCGTCGGCCCCGACGGCGAGTGGCTGGTCGTGCTCCTCGGCGTGCGTCCCCGCAGCATGACGCGCGCGTTCTCGGCCCTCGGGCGCGAGACGTTCGTCACCTCGGTGCGGTGGGGCGCAGACGGCTGGCCCGAGATCGACCCGGTCGAGCTGAACCCGCGCCCCGGGGCATCCGTGGTCGACGACTTCGACGGCCCCGAGTTCGCGTCGGACTGGATCGCCGTACGCCGCCTGCCGCAGGAGGTCGGCTCCCTCACCGAGCACCCCGGCTCCCTCACGCTGCACGCCGACGGCTCGACGCTCGACGACCCGCGACCCGTGTTCGTCGGCCGGCGCCAGGAGCACCTGCGCTCCACCTCGCGGGCGCTCGTCGACGTGTCGGCGGGGGTCGGCGGCCTCGCCGTGCGCTACGACGAGCGATTCCACGTGGGCATCGAGGCGGGCGACGGGGTGCTGCGCGCCCACGCCGCGATCAGCGGCCTCGAGCAGGAGTGGTCGGAGCCGTTCGACGGCTCCGAGGTGGAGCTCGTGCTGCGCACCCGCCGCCCTGACGCCGAGCCCGGGTTCCCGCGCACTTCGGACGTGATCGAGCTCGGCGCCGTCGTCGACGGCGAGGAGCGCGTGCTCGCCGAGATCGACGGCCGCTTCCTCTCGTCGGAGGTCACCGAGTCGTTCACCGGTCGCGTGATCGGAGTCTTCGCGACCCGCGCTACAGTACTGGTCAACCGGTTTGACTACGAGGGCGATGACGAATGACGGATGCCGCGGCACAGCGGGCGCACACGCGGATCGCGTCGCTGCGCGCCGAACTGCGCGATGACGCGGTGTTCCTCGCGACGCCCACCCCCCGCCTGAGCTGGACGGTCGAGACCGACGAGCAGGGATGGCGCCAGGCGTCGGCCGAGATCCGCGCGGGCGCGGAGCTCGTGCGGCTCGACACCGACGAGTCCGCGCTCGTCGCGTGGCCGTTCGCGCCGCTCGCTCCGGGGGAGTCCCGTGAGGTGAACGTGCGCGCGGTCGCGGCATCCGGAACCCGGTCGGAGTGGAGCGACGCGCTGACCGTGGCCGCCGGGTTCCTCGCCGAGGGCGAGTGGGTGGCCGAGCCGATCGGCCTCGCGGACGCGGAGCGGCCCGCGCAGCCCGCCCTCGTGCGCACGACGTTCGCCGTCGACGCACCCGTGCGTCGAGCGACCCTCTTCTACACGGCACTCGGCGTCGCCGAGCCCGAGCTCAACGGCACGGCCGTCGACGACGACGTGCTCGCCCCGGGCTGGACGAGCTACCGCGACCGGCTCGTGCACGAGACCGTCGACGTCACCGCGTTGCTGCGCGAGGGCGAGAACGTGCTCGGCGCCACGATCGCGGGCGCCTGGTACACCGAGCAGTACGGGTTCTTCCGGTTCGCCGAACGGGTCTACGGCGACCAGCCGAGCCTTCTCGCGCAGCTCCAAGTGGAGTACGCCGACGGTCGCGCGCAGGTCGTCGCCACGGGCGACGGCTGGCGAGCCCTCGGCGACGGGCCGGTCGTCGACAGCGGCATCTACGCGGGCGAGCACGCCGACCTGCGTCGCGCGCAGGCAGTGGCCGGCTGGTCGACCGCGGAGTTCGACGCCTCCGCGTGGCCCGAGGCCCGCCGCGGGGCATCCGCTCGCCCCGGCTACGAGCATGTGCCGGTGCCCGAGGGGCGCATCGCGCCCCCCGTGCGCCGAGTCGACGAGCTGCCCGTGGCCGAGGTGCTCATCTCGCCGTCGGGCGCCACGATCCTCGACTTCGGCCAGAACCTCGTCGGCCGGCTGCGGATCCGGGTCGACGGCCCGGCCGGCGCCCGCCTCACCCTGCGGCACGCCGAGGTGCTCGAGGACGGCGAGCTCTCGCTCCGCCCGCTGCGCAACGCCGCATCGACCGACGTGCTCGAGCTCGCCGGTGACGGCGAGGTCACCTGGGAGCCGCGCTTCACCTTCCACGGCTTCCGCTACGCCGCGATCGAGGGCTGGCCCGGCGACATCGACCCCGCCCACGTCACCGCCGTCGTGCTCGCGAGCGACCTGCCCCGCACGGGCTGGTTCGAGTCGTCGCACGAGCTGCTCGACCGCCTGCACGAGAACGTCGTCTGGGGCATGCGCGGCAACTTCCTCTCGATCCCCACCGACTGCCCGCAGCGCGACGAGCGCCTCGGGTGGACGGGCGACATCCAGGTCTTCGCGCCCACGGCGTCGTTCCTGGCCGACTCCGACGCGTTCCTCACGTCCTGGCTCCGCGACCTCGCCCACGAGCAGCGCCGCGGGCACGGCGTGGTGCCCCTCGTCGTGCCCGCCGCCCTGCCCTCGTTCGGCATCGGCGGTCCGACCGCGGCCTGGGGGGATGCCGCGACCATCGTGCCGTGGGTGCTCTACGAGCGCTTCGGCGACGAGGGCGTGCTGCGCGACGCCTACCCGAGCATGCGGGACTGGGTCGACGCGCTGCTCGCGGTCGCCGACGACGCCGGCCTCTGGAGCGGCGCGATGCAGCTCGGCGACTGGCTCGACCCCGACGCGCCGCCCGACCAGCCCGGCAAGGCGAAGGTCGACGGCGACCTCGTGGCATCCGCGTACCTCGCCCGGTCGCTGCGCATCGTCGCCGATGCGGCCGAGGTCCTGCGCGAGATCGACGACCGCGAGCGCTACGCTGCGCTCGCGGAGCGCACGCGTGCCGCGTTCGTCGCGGAATACGTGACGCCGGCCGGCCGCATGATGAGCGACGCGCCCACCGCATACGCGCTCGCCCTGCGCTTCGACCTGGTGACGGATGCCGCGCAGCGCACGCGTCTCGCGGCCCGGCTCGCCGAGCTCGTTCGCGAGCGCGGCTATCGCATCGCCACGGGCTTCGTCGGCACGCCGCTCGTGGCCGACGCCCTCGCCGACGCCGGACACCGGTACGCCGCCGAGCGCCTGCTGCTGCAGACCGAGTGCCCCTCGTGGCTGTACCCGGTGACCATGGGCGCGACCACGGTGTGGGAGCGCTGGGACAGCCTGCTGCCCGACGGCTCGGTGAACCCCGGCGAGATGACCTCGTTCAACCACTACGCGCTCGGCGCGGTCGCCGACTGGCTGCACCGCACCGTCGCGGGTCTCGCACCGGATGCCCCCGGCTACCGCCGCATCCGCATCGCGCCGCGTCCGCTCGGCGCCCTGACGCGTGCGCGCGCCGAGCACCGCACGCCCTACGGCCCGGCGTCCGTCGTCTGGCGCCGCGATGGCGATGCGGTCGTGGTCACGGCGGAGGTGCCGTCGAACACCGAGGCGGTCGTCGACCTGCCGGGCACTGAGCCGACGGTCGTCGGCTCGGGGCGCCACGAGTGGCGGTTCATCGATCGAGCGGATGCCGCGAGCCGGCGCCCGCTCGGCCTCGACTCGCCGAGCGCCGCGATCATCGACGACCCCGAGGCGTACCGCGTGTTCCTCGACACCCTCGCCGCCCACGACCCCGCACGCGCCGAGGCGGTACGCGTCGACACGGTCTGGGCCGAGGGCCGTCCACTGCGGCAGGCGCTCATGTTCACCCCGCCGGAGGTGCTCGCCGATGTCGAGCGGGCCCTCGCGGCGCTCTCCTGAAAGGCATCCGATGTTCGACCGCTCCTCCACGTTCGGCGCCGCACTCGACGACACCGGCGCCCGTGCCGTGCTCGAGACCTTCCTGCCCGGCATCGCCGCCTCGCCGATGGCGGGCCAGTTCCGCGACGCCCGCCTGGGGCAGTTGGTCGGGCTGACCCCGGCGCTGCGCGAGGACGCCGCGGAGCAGGAGCGGTTCTGGGCAGCGCTCGCCGAGGTGCCCGACGACGCGGGTGCGCCGCCTCGCGAGTACTCGCCGGCGATCGCCCCCGATCCGGCCTACGAGGGCGATGACATCCCGCGCGGGTCGGCGCGTCTCACCGTGCCCGTCGATGCGGTGCCCCGCTGGGGCGCGGTCGAGTTGCGCTTCGACGGGCCCTCGCACGGCAACCCGTTCGTCGACGTCGAGCTGTTCGCGGTCGTGACGAGCGGCGAGCGGCGGTTCGAGATCGGCGGGTTCTACGACGGCGACGGCGTGTACCTGATCCGCTTCCTCGCCGAGTCGGAGGGGGAGTGGGCGTTCGAGACCGCGTCGACGGCTCGCTCGCTCGACGGCATCACGGGCACCGTGCGGGTCGGCCCAGCGGCATCCGGTGCCCACGGCCCCGTGCGGGTCGACGGTCTGCACTTCGCCTACGCGGACGGCACCCGCCATCGCCCGGTGGGCACGACCGCATACGCATGGACGCACCAGCCCGAGGAGCTGCAGGATCGCACGCTCGCGACGCTCGCCGACGGGCCGTTCACCAAGATGCGGATGTGCCTCTTCCCCAAGTCGTACCTCTACAACACGAACGAGCCGGAGCGGTTCCCGTTCCCGGGTTCGCTCGCCGACGGGTTCGACCTCGAGCGATTCGACCCCGAGTCCTTCCGAGGGCTCGAGCGGCGCATCGCCGACCTGGGCGCGCTCGGCATCGAGGCGGACCTGATCCTCTTCCACGCCTACGACCGGTGGGGCTTCGCCGACCTCGGGCCGGCCGTCGACGAGCGGGTCGTGCGCTACACGGTGCGCCGGCTCGCGGCATCCGCCAACGTCTGGTGGGCGCTCGCGAACGAGTACGACCTCGTGTGGGCCAAGACGACCGCCGACTGGGAGCGCATCGCCCAGATCATCGAGGAGGAGGACCCGCACGGTCACCTGCGGTCGATCCACAACTGCCACGGGTTCTACGATCACTCCCGGCCGTGGATCACCCACGTGAGCGCGCAGCGCATCGACGTGTACCGCACCGCCGAGAACACCGACGCCTGGCGGACGGAGTTCGCAAAGCCGGTCGTCATCGACGAGATCGGCTACGAGGGCGACATCGACCAGGGCTGGGGCAACCTCACCGGCGAGGAGCTCGTGCGCCGATGCTGGGAGGGCGCGGCGCGCGGCGGCTACGTGGGCCACGGCGAGACCTACCTCAACGACCGCGAGGAACTGTGGTGGTCGAAGGGCGGCGTGCTCATCGGGTCGAGCCCGTCGCGGATGGCATTTCTTGATCGCATCGTCGCCGAGGCACCGGGCGGCGTGCTCGACCCATTGCCGTCGGACTGGGACGTGCCGTGGGGCGGCGTCGCCGGCGAGTACGTGATCGGCTACTTCGGCTTCAATCGGCCGAGCTTCCGCAACGTCGTGCTGCCCGACGGCGACTTCGAGATCGACGTCATCGACACGTGGAACCGCACGGTGGATCCGGTGCCCGGTGTGCATCGCGGCACCGTGCGGGTCGAGCTCCCGGCGCGCCAGTACATGGCCGTGCGGCTGCGGCGGGTCGGCCCGGCCGACTGAGCGGATGCCGCGGTGCGGCCGCGGGTCACACTCGGTTCACCTGCTAGATGTACCTGGCACTCACGTTGGTGACAGTCGGCTGATCGGGGGTTGGCCTCCGAGGGCTGGTGGCGTCGTCCAGTGTTGTAGTGCCGAGCCAGCGCGCAAGGGCCCGGGTGCGCAATGTCGCTCCCCTCGGATATGTTGCTCTAGATCGAAGCAGAGAAGGGGCGTCGGCGTGGCGACGAAGGGAGAAGGCTTCGCTCGCTTGCTGGAACCGTTCCGTTCGGAGTTGCTGGCGTACTGCTATCGGATGCTCGGCTCGTCTCACGACGCCGAGGACTTGGTCCAGGAAACGTACCTGAGGGCGTGGCGGGCGCGGGAGCAGTACGACGAGACTCGCAGTTCACTGCGCACTTGGCTCTACCGGATCGCATCGAACGCGTGCCTGACCGCCTTGGAGGTCCGCGGCCGCCGACCACTGCCGTCGGGTCTGGTGGCCGCGTCGGATCCGCTCGGGCCGCTCGTGCCGGGAGAGAACGCGGCCTGGCTCCAGCCCCTGCCGGACTCCTTGCTGGACGCGGGCGATCCGGCCAGGACCGTGATCGACCGCAGCAGCCTGCGCTTGGCGTTCGTCGCCGCCCTGCAGCACCTGTCGGCGCGTCAGCGTGGTGCGCTGATCCTACGTGACGTGCTCAGCTTCTCCGCGTCCGAGGCTGCGGAAATCCTCGGCACTACCGTCGTATCGGTGAACAGTTCCCTGCAGCGGGCGCGTACCCGAGTGAAGGAAGTCGGGGTCCGCCAGGAACGTCTCAGCGAGCCGTCCGCACCCGAGCAGCGCGCCTGGGTCGATCGCTACATGAAGGCATTCGAGAACGCCGATGTCGAGGGTCTCAAGCGACTGCTCACTAAGGACGTGCTCATGGAGATGCCGCCGATGCTCAACTGGTTCGTCGGCCCCGGCAACTACGGCCTGTTCATGGAGTGGGTCTTCGAGAAGGCCGGAACGGACTGGAATCTGAAGGCGGTCGCGGCCAACGGCCAGCCCGGTTTCGCCGCCTATCGGCGCGTCGGTGACGGATACGAGCTGCACACGCTCCAGATCTTCACCGTCACCGCCGAGGGCATCAGCCGGAATTCGGTGTTCCAGGACTCCGAGGTCTTCGCTTCTTTCGGTCTGGCGGCCGGACTCGACGCCCTGGGACTTGTCAACGTCGCGTCTTGACTGCCAGGGCAACCTCTCTGTCGGGCACGCCTCAACATCCTTTTAATGCGGGCGCGATGAGTTCCGACCCCACCGCCGGTATGTATTGACGAGTTCGCCGGAATACCCCGGGGCGAACCGATCACAAGGAGAATCCGATGTCAGACAGTCGTGCAGAAGACGAGGCCGCGATCCAGTCCGTATTGGTCGAGTCGTATGAAGCGTGGGAGGCTGGCGACGCCGACGGCATGGTCGCCAACTACACCGCCGACGCGACCGCCATCATGACCGCCTCGCTCCGCGACAGCCGTGACGCGGTCCGCGAGAACATGACCCTGGCCTTCGAGGGGCCACTCAAGGGCAGCTCGACCTACAACAAGCAGCTCAGCCTCCGCTTCGTCGGCAGGGACGTCGCGATCGTCGTCAGCGAATCCGGCATCCTGTTCCCCGGCCAGACCGAGGTTCCGGACACGGGCAAGGTGAACGCGACCTGGGTTCTTGAGAAGCGCGACGGGCAGTGGCTGATCGCCGCCTATCACAACAGCCCGGTGCTGGCGCCCGGGCAGTGAACCCTTCCCCGTAACCGGCAGTGACCGTGTGTAGTGGCGCGGGGGTCTGACGTCGCTGGCCCCGATGTTCGAGTCCTGCCGTCGAACCGCGTGAAGCCCCTGGTAAGCAGGTCTTGACTAGAGATCAATTTCATAGGGGCTTCACGTGGTCACCATCGAGCGCGCGATCCCTGCAGCGGGTGGCGTCCCTCGGGGTGGTGTAGTTCTCGGTGGGGTCGTCGGCGTCGTGGACGTGGAGAACTCTTGATCACGGGCACGCAGTCGAAACACTGAGTGTCTGGTTTCTTGACAACGCTTGCGACATGACTGTGATCGGCCACGCCCTGGCTCCCGACGAGGAGCACGGTGTTGTCACCTGTGAGCCTCGCCGCCTGACGGATGAGCTCGTGAAGTTCGTCGCGTTTCGCGACTGCTTCGCTCGCTTGATCGCTGCGAGCCGTTCGTCTCGGGTGAGCGCCCCTGCGAACGGCGAGTTCTGCCGGAGTTCACGGCCGAGGCTGCTCTGTTCGAGCATCCCGTCGATGAGGGTGTCGATACTCGCGGTGGTGAGCTGCTCCCACTGGTCGAGCCACCCTTGGACGAGATCGCCTTGGGTGACCTCGCGGAGTCTGGCGAGGTTGCCGGCAACATGGCTGAGGACTGCATCCGGATCGATCCGGAGCTTCTCGGCCACGGAGCGGTGCAGCTCGAGCGCGACACGGTCCTCACGGCGCGCGGCTGGCCAGGCGGAGGTTGAACTCCATCACTTCGAGCGCGCGGTTGAGGGTGCCTACGCCGATGGTGCCGTCGCATTCGGAGGCTTCCATACGGGAGACACTCGAGACGTTCACGTCGAGATGTTCGGCGAGGTCCCGCATGCTCCATCCGACGGCCCGGCGCGCGTCCGCGATCAGCGTCGACAAGCAGATCACCTCCTTACGTTGCATTCCACTGCAACATCCATCGCCGGCGGGAGGCTTTATCTGCGGCGTGGCAGACTCGAACCCTGAGCTCACGTCGGAGGTCGATCATGCACGATGGCACGCCCACCGCACCACCGACCGCGGCCGTCGCCGATGCGGCCCTCCGCCTCGGCGTCGACGCCCGTCTCGTGCCCGTTGCACTCCGGCCAGTCCTACCCGTCGCGCCGCTCGTCGGGCGAGCACGCCCCGTCACGCACCTCGGCAGCGTCGACGTGCTGCTCGAGACGATCGACGAGGCGTCGCCGGGTGACGTGCTCGTGATCGACAACGGCGGACGCCTCGACGAGGCCTGCGTCGGCGACCTCATGGTGCTCGAGGCGGAGCGCGCGGGGCTCGCTGCGATGGTCGTGTGGGGCCTGCACCGTGACACTGCACAGCTCCGCGAGATCGGCCTGCCCGTGTTCAGCCTCGGCACGTGCCCGTTCGGGCCGCGCAGGGTGCCGCCCGCCGGGCGTCGCATGCGCTCGGCGTTCCTCGACGGCGTGGGGGTCGGCGAGGACGACCACGTGTTCGCCGACGACGACGGTGTGCTCGTCGTGGCATCCGACCGGGTCGACGAGGTCGTCGAGCTGGCACGCGAGATCCAGCGCACCGAGACCGCGCAGGCCGAGCGGATGCGCGCGGGCACCAGCCTGCGCGAGCAGCTCGACTTCACCGGGTACCGGGCACGGCAGGCCGCCGACCCCGAGCTCACCCTGCGACGACACCTGCAGGAGCGCGGCGGCGCCATCGAGGTGTGACCGTCGTGCGAGCCCACCCAACGCCCTCCGCCCAGTAGTCGCCCGAGCCATCCCGGTGAATCGCTGGGCACTTCCCCATGTCGGTGGAACACTGGCGGTGAAAACCTTTGGAGGGTCTCATGCCACGGGACATCGATGCGCAGCGCCACGAGCGACGGGAGGCGGCGCGGGCGGTCGCCGAAGCACGGCGTGGGGCCAAGGAGTCGGAGAAGCTCGCGACGTCGCTGGAGGGCAGGAACCGCACCCGACTCGAGGTGATCATCGGAGTCGCGCGCAAGCTCAGCCGGGCGGCACAGCGCGACGTGCGCGAACATCCCCGGCGCGCCAGTCGCCTGGCACGAGTGGCCTCGACGAAGCTCGACCGGGCGTCGGTTCGGGCGATCGCGTCCGTCGATGCCGCGCGGCGAGCGGTCGCCGAACGCGAAGCGAAGCGGCGGGCGAAGACGATCAGACGTCGGCGCGCGCACGAGGAGCAGGTTCTCAAGATGGCGGAGTACATCGTCCTCCACACCGTCGTGGCATCCGTCACCGTTCCCACCGACCGGGCGCGGGCTGAGTCCGACCTGAAGCGCTTCCGCCGGATGGGGGAGGGCACCGCACGGTTGACCCGCGCCTGACGGCGTCGCCCTCGAGCGACGGCCGGGAGCCCTTGCGCGCCGCAATCGGCGGCGGTACCGTGCCCGTATCCGGCGGGCGCCGCCGCGCCGCCCGGGCATACCGCGGGGCTCGCCGCTGGACGGTGCCATGACTCGTTCCGCACTCCTCGACCGTGGTCGCGCGGCCTTCCACGAGCACCGGTGGGGTGCCGCATTCGAGGCGCTGACCGAGGCTGGCGACGACGACGCCCTGGAGGCTGCCGACCTCGAGCGGCTCTCCACGGCCACGCTCCTGCTCGGGCGCGAGGACGCGGGCATCGACCTCGCGACGCAGGCGCACGAGGCCTACCTCGGTATCGAGGATGCCGCGGGCGCCGCACGGTGCGCGACGTGGATCGGGCTGTACCTCGGCGGAAGGGGCGACGACGCCCTGGCCGACGGCTGGCTCTCACGGGCGCAGCGCGTCGCCGCCCGGTCGGATGCCGCGACGGCGACCGCAACGGGGCTCCTGCTCGTCGCCGCTGCGCTCGATCAGCTGTACTCCGGCGACCCCGAAGCGGCGGAGCGCACCTTCGCCGACGCCTTCGCCGCAGCCGAACGTGTGCATGACCGCGACGCGATGACGCTGGCCCAGCTCGGGCAGGGACAGGCGCTCCTCATGCTCGGAAGCGCGGGCGCAGGTCTCGCGCTGCTCGACGAGGCGATGGTGTCGGTGACCGCGGGCGAGGTCTCGCCCGTGGCATCCGGCATCGTGTACTGCTCCGTGATCGGCACGTGTCACCTCGCCTTCGACGTGCGCCGCGCCCAGCAGTGGACCATCGCGCTCGATCACTGGTGCGGTGAGCGGCCCGACATGGTGATGTTCACCGGCCAATGCCAGGCGCACCGGGCCGCGTTGTACTGCCTGCACGGAGCGTGGACCGACGCGATGGCGGCGGCCCGCGTGGCCCAGGAGCGGGCGCGGATCGGAGACTGGTCGGGATCATTCGGGGCGTGGTACCAGGAGGGCGAGGTGCATCGCCTTCGTGGTGAGTTCGACGCGGCCGAGCAGGCGTTCCACCAAGCGGGCGAGTCCGGCTACCCGCCGCAGCCCGGTCTGGCGTTGCTGCGACTGGCAGAGCGACGGGTGCCGTCGGCCCGTTCGCTCATCCACGAGGCGGTCGAGCACGCCGATCCGTCGACGCGGCGACAGCTGCTGGTCGCCGTCGTCGAGATCGAGCTCGCGGCCGGCGATCTCGCGGCGGCGCGTCGAGCGGTCGACGAGCTCGCGGCATCCGGCGCCGGGGAGGCGCCGATGATGCAGGCGCTCGCCGCGGAATGCGAAGCCGCGGTGCGCCTCGAGGAGGGCGACGCGGCCGATGCGCTCGCCAGGGCGCGCGCGGCGTGGCGGACCTGGCAGGAGCTCGACATGCCGTACGAGGCGGCCCGGTGCCGCGTGCTCGCGGCACGGGCCCGGCGTGCGCTCGGCGACGATGATGCGGCATCCATGGACCTGGAGGCGGCGCGCGCCGTGTTCGTCGAGCTCGGTGCGGTGCCCGACGTGCTGAAGGTCGACGAGCTCGCGCAGCCGGTGCCTGCCGGCGCGGCGATGCCGCTCACGACTCGCGAGGTCGAGGTCGTGCGGTTGGTGGCCGAGGGCAAGACGAACCGGGCCATCGCCGGCGAGCTCTACCTCAGCGAGAGGACCGTGGACCGCCACCTCAGCAACGTCTTCGCGAAGCTCGGCATCTCGTCGCGCGCGGCGGCGACCGCATATGCCTACGAGCACGCCCTGATCCCGGCCCGGGGTTCCCACGGCGAGATGGCGTAGTCCCGCACTCCGCATGGTGCCTGCGAAATGGGTGATTCTCCGGATGCCGCCGGCCGCCCGCGTTCGTAGCGTCGGAGCATGGACCTCGCCGTGCTCGCCGGAGTCCTCTCGACCGGCCTCTTCGCCATGAGCTACCTGCCCATGCTGGTGAAGGCCGCGCGCACCAAGGATCTCTCGTCGTACAGCCTCGGCAACCTCGCGATCACCAACCTCGGCAACCTCGTGCACTCCCTCTACGTGTTCAGCCTGCCGGCCGGTCCGATCTGGTTCCTGCACACCTTCTACCTCGTCGCCTCGGGGCTCATGCTCGGATGGTTCCTGCGATACCGGTCGGCGTGGCGGCATCCGCGCGTCGCAAGCCCCGACCGCGCCGAGGCCGCGGAGCTTGAGGCCGTGCCGTGAGGGCGGGGCAGGTGCATCCGCTGGTCGCCGGGGCGGCCTGGCTTTGGCGCAACGCCCCCGTACCACCGGGCCAGGCCATCGGCATCGTCGTAGGCGTGCTGCTCGACCGCGTTCGCCCGCTACCCATGCCGGGCCCGCGTGCGCTGCACCGCATTGCCGGCACCGCAATGCTCGCCGGCGGCGTCGGGCTGATCTCCTGGGCGTTCGCCGAGCGGCGGCGGCACACTGCCGGGGCGTTCGACCTCGAACGTCCGGAGTCGCTCGTGACCACGGGTCCATACGCCTTCAGCCGGCATCCGATGTACGTGGGCGTGTGGCTCGTGCACCTCGGCGTCGGCGTGCTCCGCGGATCCGGCTGGGTCGCGGTGACGTTCCCGGTTGCGACGCTCGCCGAGCACGGCGGCGTGCTCGGCGAGGAGCGCGGGCTCGCTCGCGCGTTCGGCGACGAGTTCGACCGGTACCGCGAGCGCGTCCCGCGCTACGTGGGGTGGCCGGGTTGGCGGATGCCGCGGGCTACTTCGTGACGCTCCGGGACGACGGCTGATACGCTCGCGGTTCCCCGCCTCGAAAGGACCCGTGTGATCCCCCTCGTCATCGACACCGACACCGCTGCCGACGACTGCTTCGCCCTGCTCGTCGGGCTCCTCGATCCGCGTGCCGACCTTCGCGCGATCACGATGGTCGCCGGCAATGTCGGCTTCGAGCAGCAGGTGCACAACGCCTTCTTGACGCTCGGTCTCGCGGGCCGGCTCGGCGACGTGCCGGTGCACCTCGGCGCACGCACTCCGCTCCTGCGCGAGTGGCGCAGCGCGAGCGAGGTCCATGGCGACGGCGTCGGCGGGCTCCGGCGCCCGTCCGACGAGCACGAACCGTCCGCCGAGCATGCCGTCGACGCGCTCATCCGGCTGGCCGAGGAGCAGGCCGGCGAGCTCACCATCGTGGCGATCGGCCCCCTCACGAACCTCGCGCTCGCCGTGCGCAAGGAGCCCGGCTTCGCGTCGCTCGTGAAGGAGCTCGTGGTCATGGGCGGCTCGATCAATGGCCGCGGCAACATCACGCCGGCCGCCGAGTACAACATCTACGTCGACCCCGAGGCTGCGGACATCGTGCTTCGCGCCGGATTCCCGCGCGTGACGATCGTGAGCTGGGATCCGCTCACCTTGCGCGACGCCGTCTTCACGGCTGCACACGTCGAGCAAATCCAAGAGCTCGACACGAGCCTGTCCCGCTTCTTCGTGCGGGCCAACCAGGCCACGTTCGACTTCGACGTGCGTGTGGGCATCAGCGGCTCGACGCATCCGGACTCGCTGTCGGTACTCCTCGCGATCGACCGCTCGCTTGCCCTCGAGGAGCGCCCATACCGCATGGCCGTCGAGACCCGCGGCGAGCTGACCCGCGGCGCGACCGTGTTCGACTGGCGCAGCGACGAGCCGAACGTGACCGCGATCGAGCGCATCGACTCGCCGCGCTTCTTCGAGTACGTGCGGAGGCTTCTCTCCCAGGAGGTCGCCGACGGCTACCTGGAGTTGCTCGCGGGATAGCCCCCGGCTGCCGCGACGACGCCGTCGACGATCGCCTCGGCGACGGCCTCCGCGTCGACGTCGGTGACGACCCGCGTCCGGCCTCCGCCGGCGGGCGTGAAGCTCGTCCGGCCGTCGGCGTCGAGCGACACCGTGCCCTCGGCGGAGTACGCGAACAGGTCGGGGCGCACGAGCGCGAGCACGGTGAGCGGATCGTGCGGCACGTTCCAGGTCTCGTTCCAGAACGACCACCACTGGCGGATGTCGGCATCGAGGGCTCGTCCGAGCGGGCCCGCTGCCGCGATCCGCTCGAGGTGGGCAGCGACCATCGAGACCCGGCGGGTGATCTCGAGTCCCGCGATCGTGATGGAAGCGCCCGAATCGAAGACGATCGCGGCGGCGTCGACGTCGCTGCGTATGTTGTGCTCGGCCTCGTCGCTCCCGTCGAAGCAGCCGCCCATGAGCCAGAGGTGCCGCAGTCCACGAGCGAATGTCGGGGCGCGGTCGATCGCGGCGGCGAGGTTGGTGAGCGGGCCGACGGCGATCACGTCGATCGCGCCGGGCGCCTCGCCCACTGCTCGCACGAGGAAGTCCACACCGGGCTCCGCCTCGACGGGCTCCACCTCGAGCGCGTCGTGCAGGGAGCCCTCGTGGCCGGCCCACCACACCTCGCGTCCGGACCGCGTGGCGGTCTCGCCCGCGAAGACGATGAGGCGCCGACCGGCCAGCGACGCGTAACGCTGCGCGAGCCGGGCACGCAGCAGGGTGTCGCCGTAGACCGTCGTCACGCCCTCCACCCGCACCGACGGCGTGCCGAGGAGCAGTGCGAGTGCGAGGGCGTCGTCGACGTCGCTGCCGATGTCCGTGTCGTAGACGACGCGATGCGTGCGAGGCATCCGATGGCTCCTTCCGGCCGAAGACGGCGTCGGGGTTCAGGCACGCCAGACCCCCTCGGCGCGCAGGTGGAGGATCTCCTGGAGCACGCTCCGATCGCGGCCATCGCGCTCGCCGGCCACCACCGACCCGTCGGTCCAGAAGTCGTCCACCGTACGCCCCTTGAGTTGGCCGCGGCGGGTGTGCACGTCGAGCGCGTACTCGGGGATCTCGAATGGTCGGTCGGAGGCATTCACGAGGTGCATCGCGAGGTTCGCCCACTCGTCTGACGTACGGTCCTTCGTGCGCTCGGCGAGGAAGCGGATCGCGTGGACGGCGAACAGCCAGCGGTCCCCGGCACTGCGGTCGAGTCGCTCGTGCATCTCGAAGAGGCTGTTGACGACGACGGGCTCCTGCCAGGAGCCGTCGCCGGCGTCCTCCGCTGAGATCACGGAGAGCCTCGACCACATCACGGCTTCGAGGTCGGCGCTCGACTCGTAGAGCTCCCGTCCGATGAGCACGGCCAGGCGCACATCGCCACGACGGATGGTCTTCTGCAGCGCCGAGATCAGCTCGTCGGCCGCGTAACCGCGCTTGCTGGTCACACGGGTCCATGAGTCCTCGGTGTATGGAGCGGGCATGTCGTTCGGTTCCTTCCGTTCAGGCGGCGTGGACGCGCGCCATGAGTTCGTCGTAGTCGAGCTGCTGCTGTGCGCGGGCCGCGGCGAGGTCGACGGTGGTCAGCACGCCGCCGCGCTTCAGCCATCGGCCGGCCGTCATCACCTCGGTCGAGGCGAATCCGGATGCCCCGTACACGAGCGCCGACGCGATGTCCTGCGCGCCGACCGGGCCACGGTGCAGGGCGGCGACCGGCAGCGCGAGCAGGTCGGCGACCGCCCCGTCGACGAGTCGGCCGTCGTCGTCGGACGCGCCGAGCGCTCGGTGGCCGCGCCACGTTGCGAGCCCGATGAGCTCGCGCGGCAGGATGGGGTTCGGCGCCCGGGCCGTGAACGCCGCGAGCTTGCCGAGTGTACGCATCTCCTCGAACAGGTCGGCGTTGTTGTTGCCGCACCAGTTGTCGGTGCCGAGCGCGACGTTGACGTCCGCGTCGAGGGCCTGGCGAACCGGCGGCGCCGCGGCGCCGCTGATCATGGCGACGGAAGCAGCGGGAACGATCGTCGCCCGGGTGCCGGCGAGCAGCCCGAGTTCGTCGCGTGCGATCGCGTTGCAGTGGGCGAGCAGGAGGGGCACGTCGAACAGCCCGATCTCTTGCATCATCGAGAGTGCGCTGCGACCGTAGTCGCGTCGGCATGCCTCCTCCTCTTCGGCCGAGGTGCCGAAGTGGGTGTGCAGCCCCACGTCGTGGTGCCTCGCCATGGCGATCTCGGCGTCGATCGCCTCGAGCTGGTTGTCGACGAAGAAGGCATGGGGGCCGATCCAGCCGCGCACGAGTGGATCGTCGCCCGCGCCCTCGAGGAACGCTCCAGCCGCCGCCAGACCGGCCGCGCGGGCGCCATCGTCGCCGAGCTCGACGATGCCGTACGCGACCGCGGCACGCAGCCCCGAGTCCTTGATGACCGGAAGATACCGCTCGGCGAAGAAGTACTGGTCGGCGAAGGTGGTCGTGCCGCTCGCGATCATCTCCGCGCAGCTGACCGCGACCGACGCGGGTACGAGCTCGGGGGTGAGGTGCGCCTCGAGCGACCGGATGGCGCCGAGCCAGCCCTCGAGGGTGAGCAGCGAATGCCCCTCGGAGACGCCGCGCATCAGGGACATGGGGGTGTGCGCGTGCGCGTTGACGAGACCGGGCATGAGTATCGACTCGCCGAGGTCGATGACGCCCTCCCCACGCGGGCGTGCCCCGCGGATGGGCTCGACGGCCGTGATCAACCCGGCGCCCACCTCCACGACGCCGGCCGAGAGCACCGTTCCGGAATCGTCGTTGACATAGACGTGATCGGCGACGATCCGCATGGAGGCGCTCACGCGTTCACGGCCGCGGCGTCGTGGCCGGCCATGAGGGCGCCGATCTCGGCGGTGCCGAACTCCCCCCGCTCGAACGGCCCGGCCAGCGTGCCGTCGTACATCACGACGACGCGGTCGGAGAGGGTGACGATCTCCTCGAGCTCCGCCGAGACGAGCAGGATCGCCGCGCCACGCGCCCGCGCGTCGAGCAGCGCGCGGTGCACGAACTCGATGCTGCCGACGTCGAGCCCACGGGTCGGCTGGTTCGCGATGATGACGGCCGGCTCGCCCTCGAGCTCGCGTCCGATCACGATCTTCTGCAGGTTGCCGCCGGAGAGGTTGCCGATGGTCCGCCGAGGCGAGGCGCCGCGCACGACGTAATCCGCGATGAGCTTGCGGGCGAAGGCCTGGACGGCCCGGGTGCGGAGGATCCCCGCGAGGTTGAACCGTCTCGTGCGATATGCAGTCGCGATCGCGTTCTCCTCGAGGGTCGCCTCGCGGTTGAGGCCGACGTGCATGCGGTCCTCGGCGATGTGCGCGAGCCCCGCGTCGCGGGCGTATCGCGCGTTCGTGTTCGCGACCTCCGTTCCCGCGATGCGGATGCGTCCGTGCTCGACCTTGCGGAGCGCGGCGATCGCGTCGACGAGGTCGCCCTGCCCGTTGCCACTGACGCCCGCGACCCCGATGATCTCTCCCTCGCGGATCGTGAGCGACACGTCTCGGAGTCCTGAGTCGCCCGCCGAGAGTTGCGGCGCCGACACGTGATCGAGCTCGAGCGCCGGGGCTCCGGGCTGGACGTGCTCGATGTCGGCCTGGAGGAGCACGTCGCGACCGACCATCATGTGGGCGATGGTCGCGGGGGATGCCTCGCCCACGCCGAGCGTGCCCACGACGTGACCGCGCCGCATGACGACGATGCGGTCGGCCACGGCCAGTACCTCGGGGAGCTTGTGGCTGATGAAGACGACGGCGGTGCCCTGCGCGGCGAGCTGGCGGACCGCCCCGATGAGGTCGTCGGCTTCGGCCGGCGTGAGCACTGCCGTCGGCTCATCGAGGATCAGCAGGCGCGTGTCGCCGGCGAGTGCCTTCAGGATCTCGACGCGCTGCTGCAGGCCGACGGGCAGCGACGCGACGAGCTGGCCGGGGTCGATCGGAAACCCGGTGCGCTCGGCGAGCTCCGAGACGAGCCGCTCGGCCTCGCGATCGTCGACGGCCCCGGCGCGCAGCGGTTCTCGTCCGAGCATGACGTTCTGGGCGACGGTGAACGACGGCACGAGGGCGAAATGCTGCTGCACCATGCCGATGCCGTGGTCGATCGCGTCCTGCGCGCTGCGGATCGTCACCTCATTGCCGTCGATGAGGATGCGGCCTGCGTCGAGCGGGAACGCGCCGAACAGCAGGTTCATGAGGGTCGTCTTGCCGGTGCCGTTCTCGCCGACGAGTGCCAGCACCTCGCCCGCCTCGATCTCGAGCGAGACATCAGCGACGGCGAGCACCCCCGACGACGCGAAGTACTTGCGAAGCCCCTGGAGCTTGAGCAGTTCCGCCATGCGCCTGCCTCCATCCGTGGTCGTGGTTCGGGGGGAGCGGCCGCCCCGCGGGGCGGCCGCTCGGGATCAGCCGAGTGCGGCGCAGGCCTCGGAGTCGGGCTCGTTCAGCGCGTCGCAGACCGCGAGCGATCCGTCGAGGATCTGGCTGCGGTAGTCCTCCACGAGCTCCTTGATCGCGGGGATCTTCGCGGCGGCCTCGGCCGGAGCGTTCTCCTCGAAGACCGTGGAGCCGGTGTCCCAGGAGAGACCGGTTGCTCCGTCGGCGAGTCCGACCTGCGTGTAGCCCGACGCGAAGTCGCCGTTCTGCGCGGCCTCGATGAGCGAGAACACGTTAGCGTCGACACGCTTCAGCATCGAGGTGATCACGGTGCCGGGGGCGACGGAGTCCTGGTCGCTGTCGACGCCGATCGCGAAGAAGCCGTTCTCCTCGGCGGCCTCGATAACGCCCGTGCCGGTTCCGCCGGCGACCTGGAAGATGACGTCGGCGCCGTCACTGTGCAGGTCGAGTGCCGTCGACTTGCCGAGCGCAGGATCGGAGAACTGGAAGTTCAGGTAGCTGAGCTTGACCTCGCAGTCGGGGCAGGCGGCGAGCACGCCCTGCTTGTAGGCCAGCGCGAACTGGTCGAGGCCGGGGGCCTGCCCGCCGATGACGGCGCCGACGACGTGACTCTCGGTCATCGCACCCGCGACCACGCCCGCGAGGAAGCTGCCCTCGTGGACGTTGATCGTGTATGCCGCGACGTTGTCTGGAAGTTCCGTGCCCTCGTCGCCCTGGTCGGGGAGCGCGATGAGCTGGTCGGGATACTGCTCCGCGATCGAGATGACGGTGTCGAGGGGGAGGGTGATCGACAGCAGCAGGTCGGGCGACGTCGGGATCGCCGAGCGCAGCAGGGTCTCGCCCTGCGCAGCGTCGGGCGTCTCGATGTGCTTGGTCGTCACGCCGAGCTCCTCGGCGGCCTGCTCGAGGCCCGCGAGTGTGGTGTCGGTGTACGAGAGGTCACCGGCGACGCCTCCGACGAGGGTCGCCGAGAACGTGTCGTCGGATCCGGAGTCGGCAGCGGAGGGTCCGCTGCAGCCGCTCAGGATGAGCGCGCCGGCGCCGAGCGCGGCGGCGGCGATGAGCCGCGGGGTCTTGGTGTGCATCAGGGGATTCCTTTCGTGGAGATTGCAGGTCGCGCGGGGTGCGGTGTTCGGAACCGGGCGAGGGTCGCTCGCCGCGGCTCACGACCCGGCCGTGCTCGTGGCAGGCTGGGGGCGTTTGGCGGCGCCTCGCGGCCGCTTCGGCATGCCGAGCAGTGCGGCGGCGCGCGTGGCGCGGTAGCCGACGATGCCGAGCACCACGAGCGTGGCGAGGAACGGGAGCAGCTGGACGACGACCTGCGGCAGATCGGTGGTGCTCTGGAGCCGGATCGCGAAGGCGTCGGAGAATCCGAACAGCAGCGACGCCGGGATCAGGAAGCCGGGGCGGTTCATCGCGAGCAGGGCCGCGGTCACCGCGATCCATCCGGCGCCATCGGTCATGCCGCGGGTGAAGAGCCCGAGCTCGCCGACCGTCAGGAACGCGCCGCCGACGGCCGCGACGCCGCCCGCCACGATGAGGCTGGTCGCCTGGTAGCGCGGCACGGCGATTCCCGCGGCCGCCGCCGCGCCCGGCGCCTCGCCGATGGCGAGCAGGTGGCGACCGGGCCGGTATCGGAAGAAGAGCGTGAACGCGATCGCCGCGGCGAAGGCGAGGTAGACCAGCACGTTGTACCCGCTGAGGAGGTCGCCGAGGAACGGGATCGACTCGATGAACGGAATGTGGATGTCGTCGAGCGTGTCGACCTCGGGAGTCCACACGCCGGTGCCGCCGAACAGCACTCGCATGAGGTAGACCGACAGCTCCAGGGCGAGCATGTTCAGGCCGATGGCGAAGACGATCAGGTCGACGCCGAGCCGGTGCGCCCCGGCCATGAGCCCTCCGGTGATGGCCCCCGCGAGGAACGCCGCGAGGATCGCCGTGAAGGTCGAGCCGCCGGCGTCGAGGGCCAGGAGCCCGACGAACGCTCCGACGAGCATCTTCGCCTCGATCGCGAGGTTGAGCACGCCCGCCCGCGAGCTGAGCGCCGAGGCGATCGCGCCGAGGAGGATGGGGGTCGTGAGCCGTATGCCGCTGTGGAGCATCTCGGACGAGAAGAAGTTCAGGATGGCGTCCACGCTCAGGCCTCCTCGAGGCCGGGCGCGGGCGCCCCGGCTGCCGTCGACGCTAAGAGGGATGACGCGGCATCCGTTCGATCGGGCGGCGGCGCCGCTGTCGGCGGCGAGGCATCCGGCGATTCGGCAGCCCGCCGTGCGATCTCGGCCGCACCGCGCTTCTTGCTCAGCCACAGCTCGAGGCGCTCGACGAGCGGCGCCTGCACCGAGACGAACACGATCATGAGGGCGAGCACGGTCGCGCCGATCTCGCGGGGAATGCCCATCATGATCTGGAGCCCGTTGACCGCGCCGACTGTGATCGCCGAGAACAACAGCGCGGCGAGTGCGCCGCCGAATACCGTCATTCCGCCGAGGATCGCTGCCGTCAGGCCGTTGAACCCGGTGCCGTCCATGAAGCCGTCGATGACGCGATAGTTCATGCCGATGACCTGGATGCCTCCGCCGATGCCGGCGAGCGCGCCGCCGAGCGCCGCGGCGCGGATCACCGCCACCCTCGTGCGCATGCCCGAGTACCGGGCGAACGCGCTCGCGGCTCCGGCCATCCGCTGCTCGTAGCCCCAGGTGCTCCGCCTCAAGTAGACCCAGACGATGACGACGAAGGCGAGCGCGATGACGATGTTCATGCCGAGCTTCGTCGCGGGGTCGAAGACCGCCAGCCGCGCGGTCTCGTCGACGACCTCGGTGTACGAGGCGCTGCCTCCGGACTGCCTGAGCGGGTAGTTCACGAGATAGCTCAGCACGAGCATGACGATCGAGTTCAGGATGATGCTGACGATCAGCTCGTTGGCACCGAGGAAGATGCGGAAGACCGCCGGGATGACACCGACCGCGGCGCCTGCGATGGCGCCGGCCAGCAGAGCTGCGGCCGCGTGCAGGCCCTCGGGCAGCGGGATGGCGTAGCCGACGACAACGGCCGCGAGTCCCCCGAGCCCGTACTGGCCCTCCTGGCCGATGCTGAAGAGCCCCGCGCTCAGCACGAGGATGGCGCCGAGTGTCGTGAGGATGAGCGGCGCCGCCGTCGTGAGCACCGTCGCGAAGTTGCAGTACGCGGGGGAGCAGCTGAACGCCGACTGCATGACGGTGAAGGAGGCGTCTGCGGGCGGGTAGCCCGAGGCGGCGACGAGGAAGCCGCCGACGATGAGCGCGAAGATCACCGCGAGCACCGGGACGGCTACGCGCTGCACGAGTCGGGCGACGTCGAAGTCCTTCACGGATGCCTCCTGCGTGGCCGGCACCAAGCGTGCAAAGCGCTTTGTACCGATGTCGGATTCGCACTCGTGGGGAGGCGATGAGCACTGAGCATACAAACGCGTTTGCACCCGCACGACGCAGTTGCTCCAATCTCAATCCGTTCGTTGCTCGCCTGAAACATCAGCGAAACACCGCACCGTCGGGAGGTGAGGTTGGGTGCGGACCGCGACGGAATCGTGCAGAATGGCTCGCGACAGCGCGCGGCCGTGCGTTGCAAAGCGCTTTGCAAGGAGCATCCGTTGGAGGGTGATGACCGCCGGTTTCGAGCGCCCGCTCACGATGGGCGAGATCGCCAGGCTCGCCGGCGTGAGCTCGACCACGGTGTCGCACGTGCTCTCGGGCAAGCGCCCGGTGAACCCGGCGACGGCCGAACGAGTGCGCGCCATCATCGAGCGAGCCGGGTACGTGCCGGCCTCCGCGGCGCGTTCACTCCAGTCCGGGCGGAGCCTGCTCATCGGCCTCGTCGTCCCCGACATCACGCACTCGTTCTTCGCGAGGATCGCCAAGGGCGTCGAGGAGACGGCGCGGGCGTACGACTACGGCGTGATCTTCTGCAGCAGCAGCCAGTCCGATGTCGCGACCGGCCGGCGGTATCTCGGCCTCCTCAGGGACCAGACGATCGACGGCCTCGTCTATGTCGGCAGTGACGTGGCGGTCGACCGCGACGAGCTTCGAGGCCTTGCCGGACGCTTTCCGCTCGTGTTCGCCGACGAGGAACTCCCCGACGTCCCCTCCGTGCCGACGGTGGCATGCGACAACTTCGATGGCGGCCGTCTCGCCGCACGCCATCTCCACGAACTCGGCCACCGCAAGGTCGTCGTCCTCGCTGGACCGGTGCCACTGCACTCGACGACCGAGCGCGTCCGCGGATTCGCCGAGTTCTTCCCGAATGCCCTCGTGCTGCACGGTTCGTTCGACCGGGACTCGGCGGCGCGCCTCGTCGACAGCCTGCTCGGCAACGGCGTCGCGTTCACCGGGGTGCTCGCCGGCAACGACGACATCGCGATCGGCGCGGTGCGTCGGCTCGAGGAGTCGGGGCTGCGTGTGCCTGAAGACGTCTCCGTGGTCGGCTTCGACGACGTGGAGCTCGCCGGTGGCATGCGGCCGGCGCTCACGACCATACGGCAGCCGGGCCAGGAGATGGGCCGACGCTCGGCGGAGCTCCTCCTCCAGGCGCTCACCGATGACCTGCCGATGGGCGACGACGTGACGGTCCTGCCCGTCGAGCTGATCGTGCGAGACTCGACGGCGCCGCCCCGGGCCAGTGCGTCGCCGACCGAACGCAAGGAATCGAGGTAGCCATGCCTGACGGGCGCAACGACGAACGCGGCCCCGCCGACCTGCTCATCACCGGTGCGACGGTGCTCCTGCACGACGCCGCCGGCGAGATCCGGTTCGCCGACGACCAGCGCATCGTCGTCCACGGCGACACCATCACGGCGATCGAGGCATCCGACGGCTCCACGCCCGCCGCGGTCGAGGTGATCGACGCGCGCGGCAAGCTCGCGATGCCGGGCTTCATCAACTGCCACACGCACTCGCCGATGGTCATGTTCCGCGGTGTGGCCGAGGACGTGCCCGATGACCGCTGGTTCAATGAGTTCATCTGGCCGATGGAGGTCAACCTCACGGAGGAGGATGTCGAGGTCGCCACCTGGCTCGCCGTGGCCGAGATGATCCGCAGCGGGGTGACGACGTTCGCCGACCACTACTTCGACATCGACGCCATCGCGAGGGTCGTGGATGCCTCGGGGCTCCGTGCGGTGCTCGGCTCGACGTACTTCTCGACGGATGGCGCCGCGGGGATCCAGCAGTCGCTGGAGCGCGCACTCGACCACCGGGGCGCCGCGGGCGGTCGCATCACGACGGCGCTCGCCCCGCACGCCACCTACACCGTGAGCGACGAGGACCTGGCGGCGACCGCCGCCGCAGCGCACGAGTACGGCCTGCTCGTGCACGTGCACGCGTCGGAGAGTCGAACGCAGACCCGGCACAGCCTCGAACGGCTCGGGTACACGCCGATCGAGGCGCTCCGCCGCGCCGGCCTGCTCGACACGCAGACGCTCATCGCGCACGGGGTCGGCATCGTCCCGGAGGACCTTCCGGCCCTGAGCGCGGCCGATCGGGTCGGAGTCGGCAGCGCCCCGAAGGGCTATCTCAAGCACGGTCAGGACACCACGCCGATTCGACTGCTCGCGGCAGCCGGCGTGCCCGTCGGCCTTGCCACCGACGGCGCCGCGTCCAACAACACGCTCGACGTCTGGGAGTCCATGACGTATCTCACGCTCGTCACGAAGGCCGTCGAACGCGACCCCACGTTCATGCCGGCGCGGACCGCGCTCCGCCACGCCACCACGGAGAGCGCGGCGGCGCTCGGCCTCACCGGTACGATCGGGCGGCTCGCCCCCGGTCACCAAGCCGACCTCGTGCTGGTCGACCTCCGGGCGCCGCGCCTTCAGCCGATCCACGACCTCGCGAACACGCTCGTCTACAGCGGTCGCTCCGACGATATCGACACCACGATCGTCGCCGGCAGGGTGCTCATGCGCGACAAGCGGGTGCTGACCGTCGACGTCGGCGCGATCATCGACGACCTCGCCTCTCGGCTGGCTCGCCTCACCGACCGCAGTCACGGCACGAGCATCCAGAGCTACGATGCGTGAGCACATCCGCCGGGAGAGGCCCGGGTCACTCCGCCATGAAGTCGGCGAGCACTGCGAGCGAGGACTCGACGGTCGCGGCGATGATGTGCTCGCCCTTCGCCGCGGTGGCCGGCGCGGGGTCGCCGAACACCCCGCTCGCCGAGAAGCGATGCAGCTGCATCGGCCGCGTGCCGAAGTCGCTCGGGAAGCTCGGGTACTCCGGCGCGGCACGGTCGAGGCGCACGACCGTCGGGTCGATCGCCAGCATGATCGAGGTCTCGGCTTCCTCGGCGTGATTCAGTCCCGGCGCGGCCGGTCGGCTCTCGCGCACAGCCTCGATCGCGGCATCCATGCCCGGATAGTCGAGGGCGATCGCGCGCACGACCCCCTCCGCTTCGAGTGCCCGCATGGCCTGGGCGAGCGGAAGGCGGTTCCCCCAATCGCCGTTCACGACGATGAATCGCGTGGCGCCCGCCGCGGCCGCCGACCGGCCGAGGTCCGTGGCGATCGCGACGACGGTCGCCGTCGAGAGCGAGACGGTGCCCGGGTACCCGGCATTGTTCCACGTGTCGCCGTAGTGGACGGGCGGCAGCAGTACGGCGTCGAGTCTCTCGGCGAGGCGGTGCGCGACCTCCGCCGCGGTGGCGGTGTCGGTGCCGAGCGGCAGGTGCGGGCCGTGCTGCTCGAGGGCTCCGAACGGCAGGATCGCGACGGATGCGGGGCGCGACAGGTGCGCGGCGACATCCGTCCAGGGCGTGCGATAGGCGTCGAGCACGGTGGCGGGCTCCTCTTGCGTCGTCGGGCCGCGACCGATCGTCGCGGACGCTTCCATGAAACCAGTGATCGCAACCCCGAGGAGTGCCGATGACCGAGCGTCTGAACGGGGTCGAGCTGTGGGACGGAGATCGCGCCGTCGGCCTCGTCGACCTGCACTGGGGCACCACGGGACACGACGGTCACGTGGTTGCGGCGACCCCCGCCGCGGCGGATGAGGCGTGCGGCCTCAGCGTGATCCCCGGCCTCATCGATACGCACGTGCACCTGATCGGTTACGCGGGTGACGGGCACGCCGATTTCCTCAGCTGGCCGCTCACCACGCGCCCCGAGGAGCAGACCCTGCACGGGCTCGCGCACGCGCAGCGCGCGCTGCGCTCAGGCGTCACGACCCTGCGCGATCTCGCGGCCGACGACATCCAGTTCTCGCTTCGCCGGGCGCTTGACGCCGGGCTCATCGACGGCCCGCGGGTGCAAGCGCACGGCATGGTGGGGATGACCGGCGGGCACGGCGACCTGTTCACCCCGCCGGCCGTCACTCAGCGCAAGCCTGTCGCCGACGGACCGGATGCCTGCCGGGCGCTCGTGCGGCGGTTCGCCCGCGACGGCGCCGACGGCATCAAGATCGCCACGACCGGCGGCGTCCTGTCCGTGGGAGACAAGGCGAGCTGGCGCAACCACACTCGCGCCGAGATCGACGCCATCGTCGACGAGGCGCACGCGCTCGGCATGCGGGTCGCGGCGCACGCGCACACCGAGAAGGGCATCGAGATCGCGCTCGCGGCCGGGGTCGACTCGATCGAGCACGGTACGCTCCTCGGCGCTCCGCAGGCGGCTCGGCTCACGACGGCCGGTGTGACGGTCGCGCCGACCCTGCTCATCAACGACCGGATCGCGGCCGGTCGCGGCGTCTCGCCCGAGCAGCAGGAGAAGGCCGCCGAGCTCGTCGAGCGTCGCGACGCGCTGCTGCGGGCCGCGGCCGACGCTGGCGTCGACTTCGTGCTCGGCACCGACGCGAACGGGTCGCACGTCGAGTTCGGCGAACAGATGCACGAGGTGCGGCGCATGGCGGAGGTGTTCGGCTGGAGCGCCGAGCGTGCCTTGCAGGCCGCGACCTCCCGCGCGGCGGCGGCGATCGGGCGGGGCTCCTCACTGGGCCGGGTGCAACCCGGGATGCTTGCAGACTTCGTCGTGATGCGGGGGCGACCCTGGCTCGATCTCGCCGATCTCGACCCCGGCGGCATCGTCGCGGTCGTGTCCCGCGGTCGAGTCGTCGCCGGGAACCTCGCCGTCGCACCCGCTTGAGTTCACCCCTCCGGATCGAACTCCGCCCGGTTGACCGGATGCCGCTGGCTACTTCGTGACGCTCCGGGACGACGGCTTCGCAGACGCCGGCTTCGACGCGGCCTGCTTCGTCGCTGCGGTCGACCGCGGAGTGCGCACGGTGCGCGGCTTCGACGAGGCCGCCGCCTCCGCGGCATCCGCCACCGGCTTCGCAATGGGCGTGAGCCGCGCCAGCTGGGTGACATGCTGCGGGCCGAGCTCGTCGAGCGTGGCGACCTCGAGCAGCTTCATGGTGCGCACGATCTCGGTGCGGAGGATCTCGATCGTCCTGTCGACGCCACGTCGTCCGCCGGCCATGAGCCCGTAGAGGTACGCACGGCCGATGAGCGTGAAGCGTGCGCCGAGCGCGATCGACGCGACGATGTCGGCGCCCGACATGATGCCCGTGTCGAGGTGCACCTCCATGTCGGCGCCGACCTCGCGCACGACGTGCGGGAGCAGGTGGAACGGGATCGGTGCGCGGTCGAGCTGCCGGCCGCCGTGGTTCGAGAGCACGATGCCGTCGACGCCCTTGCCGGCGAGGATCTTCGCGTCTTCGACGGTCTGCACGCCCTTGATCATGATCCTGCCGGGCCACATCTCGCGGATGACGTCGAGGTCCTCGAGCGAGATCGTCGGGTCCATTGCCGAGTCGAGCAGCTCGCCGACGGTGCCGCCCGTCGACGACAGCGATGCGAACTCGAGCTTGGGGGTCGTGAGGAAGTTGATCCACCAGGCTGGGCGGGGGATCGCGTTGATCACGGTGCCAGGGGTGAGCTGCGGCGGGATCGAGAAGCCGTTGCGCTTGTCGCGCAGGCGTGCGCCGGCGACGGGGGTGTCGACCGTGAAGAAGAGGGTGTCGAAGCCGGCGGATGCCGCGCGCCGAACGAGCCCGTACGAGATCTCGCGGTCGCGCATCACGTACAGCTGGAACCAGTTGCGGCCGTCGGGGTTCGCCGCCTTCACGTCCTCGATGGAGGTCGTGCCGAGCGTCGAGAGGGTGAACGGGATCCCGGCCGCGCCGGCGGCGCCCGCGCCGGCGCCCTCGCCCTCGGTCTGCATGAGGCGGGTGAATCCCGTCGGTGCGATGCCGAAGGGCAGCGCGCTCGGGCCGCCGAGCACCTCGCGGGTCGTGTCGACGACCGGCACGTTGCGCAGGATCGACGGGTGGAACTCGATGTCCTGGAACGCCTGCCGGGCCCGCGCAAGCGACAGCTCGCCCTCCGCCGCGCCCTCGGTGTAGTCGAACGGCGCCTTCGGCGTGCGGCGCTTCGCGATGGCGCGGAGGTCGGCGATCGTCAGGGCCTTCTCGAGCCGCCGGTCGGTGGCGTTGAGCGTCGGCTTCTTGAACTTCATGAGCTCGGTGAGCTCTCTCACGTTGGGGAGTTGGCGCTGGACCATGGGTGCTCTCTCTCAGGCGGGGATGCGTGCGGGGTCGGGAGACGTCTCGGCGTAGTACCCCGAGATGTGGTCGTGCATGCGGGTGCGCGCGGCCGCGGCATCCGCTGCTCGAATCGCGGCGACGACCGCTCGGTGCTCGCTGCGCAGGCGGGCGGAAGTCGCGTGCCAGTCTTCGATGCGGGCAAGCCCCGCGAGCGCGTAGCCCTCGATGCCGCTGCGCAGGCCCGCCATTGTGGCGGTGATCACCTGATTGCCGGATGCCTCGGCGAGGGCGAGGTGGAACGCCGCGTCGAGCGCGAGGAACTCGGGGGCGGTGAGGCCGGGATCGTCCATGGCGTCGAGCAGGCGTTCGGCACCGGCCAGGTCGGGCCGGTGATCGGTGGCGGATGCCGCGGCGAGATCGCCCGCGACGGATGCCTCGAGCACGAGGCGGGTCGCGACGATGTCGGCGACCGGGAATCCGCTCGCCGCGACCTGCAGTCGCATGAGCGCGCTCATGCCGCCGCCGGGCGTGGAGATGATGATGGCGCCGGCGCTCGGCCCGGAGCCCGTGTGCGTGCGGATGAGCCCGAGCACCTCCAGCACTCGCAGCGCTTCGCGCACGCTCGATCTGCCGACGCCGAGTTCGGCGGCGAGGGCGCGCTCGCCGGGGAGCCGATCGCCGGGGGCGAGTTCGCCCGAGAGGAGCTGTCGTTCGATGTGCTCGAGCACGATCTCCCAGGCGCGCGGCTCGGCGGACGTGTCAGCTGCCATGCCGTCCGTTCCTCTCGCTGCACTGTGTGGTCTGACCACAGTAGCAGATGTGGTCAGACCACACGAGGCGGCGGGTCGTTCGGCCCTGTCGCGTTGCGCATCGGCTGTGGGACGCTGGGGTGGTGACCAGCAGCTACGCGAATCCCGATCGTCCGGCAGAGCGCCTGAGCAACGCAGAGCGCGATGACGCAGTCGCGAATCTCGCCGCCGCGCAGGCCGAGGGCCGGCTCACACCGGCCGAATACACGGATCGCGCCGCCGCGGCGCGCACCGCCGTGACACGCGGCGACCTCGTGCCGCTGTTCGCGGATCTCCCGGAGACGCAGCAACGGACGGGCGGTACGGCACCGCAGATGGGAGCGGACCCAACCGTCGTTCCCGACTTCTGGTATCGGGCACCTGCGCCGTCATCCGGCGGCTCGCGGGCACTGGGCGGCTGGGTCGGCGACACCATCATGGCGCTCACGCCGTTCATCGCCCTCGGGCTCTTCCTCCTGTTCGGCTTCCAGGGAAGCTTCGTCTGGTCGTGGCTGTGGTTCCTGGTGATCCCGGTCGCGGCCATCATCATCTACGTACCGGGCCGCCCGCCGAACGGGGCCCGCACGTCGGGAGCGCTCGGCGGCCGGATCGGCGACACGATCATGGCTCTCACGCCGTTCCTGGCGATCGGGCTCTTCTTCCTCACCGGCTTTCTGAGCGGGTTCATCTGGGCGTGGCTGTGGTTCCTGATCATCCCGATCGCGGGCATCATCATCTACGGCCCGGGCGCCAACGACCGCCGATCTCGCCGCTGATGCGGAAGCCGGGGGTCAGCCCTTCTTCGGGCGGATGCGGATGCGGTTGCCGGCCTCGTCGAGCTCGACGACCCCGCCCCGCGACTTCACGAAATCGCTGAACGAGCCGAATCCCAGCTTCCGCTCCTGGAACGACGGGTCCATGCGGAGCATCTGGTTCTTGACCGCACCCGAGGGCTGCCACTCCTCGTCGTTCTTCGCGCGAAGCAGCTCGAGGGCCTTGAGGATGAGGCGCCCGGGATTCCGGGTTCCCGAGGTCGGAGCTGCGTCCGTGCCGTCGGCGAAGTGCACGGCGGGCGCGGTCGCCCCCGATCGTCCCGAGGCCTGCGCTGCGGCGGGCGCCTCGGCGGCGGCGCCGGCTGCGGGCGCCGGTGCTGCGGCATCCGTCGCCTTGGCCTTCCCCGCACCGCGAGTGGCCCGTCGGGTCTTGGGCGCCTCGGGAGCGGATGCCGCCGGCGGCTCGCCTGCGGCGGCCTCGTCCTGCTCGACCGCGGCATCCGTCGTCAACAGGGCGTCGTAGTCGGCGTACTCGTCGCACGATGCCGTGAGCGCACGGCTCGTGCCGCCGGCAACGCCGATTCCGACGACGTAGCGGCCGAGGCGCTTGCACTTCTGCGCGAGGGCGACATAGTCGGAGTCGCCCGCGACGATGACGATGTGGGAGAGGTCGTCGATGCGGAACATGTCCTCGACGGCGTCGACCGAGAGGCGGATGTCGGCGCCGTTCTTCGTCGCCGACAAGGGGAAGAGCTGCACCAGGTCGACCGCCCGGTCGATGAGCTGCCCACGGTAACTCGCGTTGATCGGCGTCGACCAGTCGGCGTAGGCGCGGGCGATCGCGATCGTGCCGAACGTCGCCGCGAAGTCGAGCACGGCGTCGACGTCGACCGTCGCGGCGAGGAGCCGGGCGGCGGTCTGCGTGCCGGCGGTTGGGGCCTTGCCGCGTGACGTGTCCTTGCGATAGGCGCCGTCGCCGTGCAGCTGGTCGTAGCGCGAGATGACGATGTTGTCGAAATCGAAGTACAGGGCCACGCGGGGTTCTGCCGAGGTAGGCATGTCGACCTTCCGTCGAGGGGCATCACCTCGATGGTAGGCCCGGCGGCTGAGCATCGCGGGTTGAGGAGCGCCGAAGGCGCGTCTCGAAACCCGGCTGTCCAGTGACGCGGGTGTCGAGACGCCCGCTGCGCGGGCTCCTCAACCCGCGGCGGTCAGCTCGCGGAAACCGCTGCGAGCTCGCCGTCCGCGCGCACGCCGGCCGCTTCGAGCACCTCGAGGAACGCCTTCATCCAGGTGCCGTTGTCGGGCCAGGCGCGAGCCGTGACGAGCCGTCCGTCCACCACGCCGCCGCCGTTCTCGAACACGCCGCCGGCCGTCTCGACGTCGATCGCGAGCTCGGGGTAGGCCGACGAGGTGCGGCCCTGCAGCACGCCCGCCGCTGCAAGCAGCAGCGGTCCGTGGCAGGTAGCGGCGACGGGTTGGTCGGTCTCGAAGAAGTGGCGCACGATGCGCTTCGCGTCCTCGTTGTTGCGGATGTATTCGGGGGCACGGCCGCCGGGAACCACGATCGCCGCGTAGTCGGCGGGGTCGACGTCGGCGAACGCGACATCCGCGGGCCAGGTGTGGCCGAGCTTCTCGGTGTAGGTGTCGAAGCCGTCGACGAAGTCGTGCACGACGAACTGCAGCTTGCGCGCCTCGGGGGCGCCGAGGTGCACCTCGAAGCCCGCCTCCTGCAGGCGGTGGTAGGGGTAGAACACCTCGAGCGTCTCGGCGGCGTCGCCGGTGAGGATGAGGATCTTGGACATGGATGCACCTCTCTGTGCGGTCTGGTACGCCCACTCTGCGCGCGGCATCCGTCGCCGTCACCTGGGCTTCGCACTATGTGCGAAACGACCTCCGGATCGGCGCCCCGAGCCGTTCCGCGCGGTTCCGGGCTTCGCCCTACGCCATGCCGAGCGGGCCTACCCCGACTATGCCGTCCACGCCAGGGTTGCCTGGCTCAGTGCGTCGACCTCTTCCGGCGTCAGTGAGAAGGCCAGGGCGCCTGCGTTGGTTCTGGCCTGGTTGCCGTCCTTGGCGCCCGGGATCGGCAGCACGACCGGGTTCTCGATCAGCCACCGTAACGCGACCTGACTTGGAGTCTTCGAGTACCGATCGCCGATCTCGGTGAGCAGTCCGGTCACGGGTTGTATGGCCTCCAGCGCCTTGCGGCGGTATATCGGTAGAACCCGTCTGAATAAGCCGCTGGGCCGGTTCTGGGCCGAGTACTTCCCCGTCAACCGACCGCCCGCCATGGGTGTGTATGCGATGAGTGTGACTCCGAGCTCACGGCACGCGTCGAGAACTCCATCGGTCTCGGGTTGTCGGTGCAGGAGTGAATACTCAACCTGGTTGGATGCGAGGGGGATGCCACGTCGGGCGAGAGCGGCATGGGCTTGGCGCATCTGTACCGCCGAGTAGTTGCTGACGCCGACCGCTCTCACCTTCCCCGCCTCGACCGCGTCCGCCAGCTGTTCCATCAGGTCGGGGATCGACACCCGTCTAGTCGGGAAGTGATGCTGGTAGAGATCGACGGTGGAGCGTCCCAGCCTGGCGAGAGTTGCTTCCAGCTCTTCGGGGAATCCTTCGGCTCGAAAACGGAAACCAGACGGGAACTTGGTTGCGACCAAGACATCTCTGCCCTGTGCCAGCTCGCCGACACGCCGCTCGGAAGCGCCACCGCTGTACATGGCGGCGGTGTCGAACAGGTTCACACCCGCCTCCAGGCTCGCCTCGAGCGCGCGCTTCTCCTCTTCGCGTCCGTGGGCGCCTCCGTAGGCCGTCTTGGCCGGGTGCAGGCGAGCAAGCCCCCGTGCCTCACCCCATGTCATCGCTCCGACCCCAAGTCGCGGAACCCTCAGATCGCTGCGACCCAGCGTCGCCGTATGTTCCATGGTCTTCCCTTCTGGTTCGATTCCCGTGCGCTCGGTCATGCGGGAGGTGGTGCGTCGCCGTGGAGGTCGACGGCCACGGGGAGAGCCGATTCGCGCCATCGGGTGAGGTCACCGCCGTACCGTGAGGCGTACTTGGCGTACACGGCGTCTCGAGCGAGACGTTCTTCATCGGGTTCGGCCACGATCCGGGCAGTCCCGGTGTGGACGGTAGAACCGGCCCGGATCGTCACCGTCGGTGTCTGGACCAGGTTTCGGACCCAGTCTGAGCGGTCACCACCACCGGAGAGCAGGTAGATCGTGTCGTTGCGCTGGGCGAACCAGATCTCGATGCTGTGGGGGCGTCCCGTCACTCGACCCACAGTGGTCAGGACGATGACGGCGAAGCGGTCGAGGTCCGGGGCCGAACTCATGGCGGTGTCACCCGAGTCATGACCGGTCTGAGGTGTCGTCTCGTTGCCCGGACGATGGCATCAACACGACCGCACCGGCCAGTTCGAGGGCATGAGCGCGCACGACGGCTCGGTAGGGGCGGGACCCGTTCCGCGCACTGCGATACGCATTCCACACCTCCTGATCAGACAGGTCGGTCTACTTAGGAGTGCATCTTGGCAGACAGGTCTGTCTACGTCAAGTTGGCGGATGGGCACCACCGCCACGTAGAGCACCAGCGCCACCGCGGCGTAGCATCATCGCCATGAGCGCACGGGAGCGCCACGGCGGCGTGGGCATCCAGTCGGCCGAGCGCGTGCTGCGCATCCTCGAGCTCGTGGGCGCGGAACCCTCGGGCCTCACCGCGGCCGAGGTCGCCGCCGCGCTCGGGCTCGGCCAGTCGACGACGTATCGCCTGCTCGCGACGTTGCAGCGGCAGGACTACCTCGCCCACCAGCCCGGCGAGCACCGGTACATCCTCGGTCGCGCGGTCGACCAGCTCGGGAGGGCGTTGCAGTACCAGCTCGTGGCGACGGAACCGGTGCGGGCGGTGCTGCGGGAGATGCACGAGACGGTGCACGCTCCCGCCTACCTCACGGTGTTCCGCGGCGACGACATCGCGGTCGCGCACATCGCGGATTCACCGGCACACCCCCGCATCGCGCAGCTGCACGTCGGCTTCTCCGAGGCCTCGCACGCGACGGCCTTCGGCAAGCTCATGCTCGCCTCCCGCGATGACGCCGGCGTCGCACGCTTCCTCGAGCGACACACGCCGGCGCGGCTCACGGCGTCGAGCATCACGGATGCCGCGGCGCTGCGCGATCAGCTCGACGAGGTGCGCGCGCAGCAGCTCGCCGTCGAGGTCGAGGAGTACCTGCCGAAGCTCGCGTGCATCGCCGCGCCGGTCCGGAGCGCGAGCGGACGCACGGTCGGCGCCGTCTCGCTCTCGGTCTCGGCGAAGGACCTGTCGTCGCGGGCGAGGGAGCTCGAGCGCGTCGTGCGGCGCGGCGCGTGGCAGGTGTCGGCGCGGCTCGCGAGGTGAGCATTCCCGATGCCAGTCGGGTGGCCGGAGTGCGAACCGGATCGGCGCCTTACTCGGCAGAGACCTCGTGGATCCGCACCGTGAACTCGCCATCGTTCGCTTCGAGGTTCAGGTAGTCGTTGATGCTCACCCGGATGTCGCCCTCCGTCGCGCACTCGTAGTACGCGCCCGAGCCGATCGGCTCCACGACGTTGGCGTCGTTGAGGGTGGCTATGACCGCGGCGGTCGGGATGCCTTCGTAGTATGCGTGTGATACGGCATCCGGATCCGTGAGTCCGGCGGGCCCCACGGATACGCCGTCGTGGCGCCCCTCGCCGCTCGCCGAGATGTAGAACCGCTCCTGGGCGACGCAGTGCACCGCTGTCGGCGTCCAGTCGGCGTCGTCCAGGTGCACCGTGACCTCATCCACGAGTACCCCGGGAACCGGAACATCGGTCTGCGGCCCATCCGACGGGATCGGCTCATCCGACGGGATCGGCTCATCCGACGGGATCGGCTCGAGCAGGCCGGATGTCTCAGAGGAGCCCGCGACACCGGTGTCGTCGACCGGACGAAGCATGAACACCGTGGTGACGGCTGATGCGATCGCAACGCTGGCGATCAGGCTCACGACCAGCCAAGGCAGCCATCGCCGGGTGGGTCGACGGGGCTGTCCGCCGGCTGTCGGGGCCTGATCGCCCCGGGTCTTGGTCGGGGGTCCGGAGCACCGCGGCCGACCCGAGGACACTGGGAACGGCCGCCCGCCCGGCGGGCCGCTCACCGGCAGCGGCCGCGGTGGTCGCACTGGCCGGGTCACCTTCGACGAGGTGGTCCACCAAGGTTCCACTGGTGCGCGGGAGGGGGTCACCGGGACCGGGACATCCCCCGCCCGTTCATCTTCGCGTTGCGGTGCCGGCGCGGCACCCGGCTCCTCCTCGTCGTGCTCCCGCGGGGGCACGTCGTCCGTTGGCTCGCGGTCGTACTCCTGCGACGGCATATCGTTCTGCTGCTCATCCTGCTCCTGCGACGGAACAGGCGCGACTTCGAAGAGCCGCGTGTCCTCGCCGCGCAGGAACAGCACCGGGGTGACCCACTCCAGCGTGCCCCCGCGCGATGCCGAGGATCCCGATGCGGCCGCTCCGGACCGCCTCGTCGATGCCCCGCCCGTGTGCGAGGGCGGCGTAGAAGCCGCGGGCGAACTCGATCGCCGCGGTGTCGCTGATGGAGAACTGCATCGCCGCCACCGCGTGGATCCCGCTGTGCACGAGGGCCGCGGCCGTGCCGGAGTTCTGTAGGCGGTGCGGACGTCGCCCGAGAACGTCGCTTCGAACATCCGGACTCCCACGTCCAGCACGGCGGCCTCGGTGTCCGACACGACGCGGCGCGTGGACACGGACGACGAGAGTATGCTGGCCTCGACGAGCGGCCTCCGGCCGACCAGCTCATCGACGTCGAGTGTTCGCCACCGCCGACGGAACGCAGGACGCGCACGACGTATGTTCCCGCTTCGGGCCCCGGTCCGATCTCCAGCTCCATCGCCGTGTCCATCGACTCCTCACCTCGGTTGGGAGAGCCACCGCATCGTGACGCGGAAGTTCGCCGTCGAGCTCGCTGCGGCGATGTAGGCGCCGACCTCGAGGCTGATCTGGATCCCGAACTCCACCTCGAGCTCGTCGGGGGCGTCCTCCTGCTCGCGCACCTGCCGGAGGAGTGCCGTCACCGCGGGTCGGGCGCGAGAGAGCACCTCGTCGAGGCTCTGCTGGGTGCGCTCGACGAGGCGCCCGCTCGGGATGCCGCGCGTCGAGAGTTGGCCGTCGGGGATGCCGCGGACGGTGGGTCCCTCGGGCTGCGCGCCCGATGCGCCGCTGACCGTCACGCCCGGTACGACACCGTCATCAGCCACCTGGATGGCGACCTCGCCGCCGTCCTCCGTCGTGAAGATCGCGATCCGCTGCATGGCGCCCTCCGTCGACGTGTCCTATTGGCGATCGTGGCGGGTGACGGTCGCATCGAACTCGCCGCTGTTGCCCTCGAGATTGGTGTCGTTGATGCCGAGGTACAGATTGCCGGCCGCCGGGCATTCGTACGTCGTGCCGGTTCCCACGTAGAACATCTCGGGGATGCTGTCGAGTCCGCCGATGACCGATGCGGTGTTCGCGTCCGCGAGGACTCGCCCCTCGGGGAACTCACCGTTCGTCAGGCCGTCGGGGCCGACCTCCGATTCCGGGGTCCCGTCGTGCCAGGCCCTCCCCTCCACCGAGATCTCGAACGTGTCACCCTGGTTGCACCAGGAGTTCGCCCCCGTCCAGTCCTCGTACATGGGGACGACGACCTGTGCGGTGTTCGACGAGCCGCCGTCGTCAGAACCGCCCCCGGCGCCACCCGGTTGCAGCATCACGAGCGCAGAGATCGCGCCGCCCACCGCGACAGCGGCGATGATGCCCACGACGAGCCACGGCTTCCAGCGCGCCGGGCGCTTGGCCGGAGGGTGCGGTCCGGATGCCGCGGGCGTGAGGCCTGGCGGCGGGCCGTCGCCGCCGTCGGGCGGGCTCGGCGGGCGGGACACGACCGTGGGCACCCTCATAGGCCCGGGAGGCGGGGGCGCGGACGGACCACCTGCAGTCGGCGGACCGGACTGACCACTCGCAGGTGCCGCAGCCGTTGCATGGGATGCATCCGCCGAATCCGTCGTCTCCGTCGGAGCGGCGTGCGCGACCGGCGCGGTCGCGACCCGCGGTGGCATCACCGCATCCGTTGCACCCGTGATGATGGGGACCGGCCCCGCGACCGTGGCCGGCTCGGTCGACGGACGCGGCGGGGGCGCCGCCGGCATGGGCGCCACGTCGAACAGGCGCGCGTCGTCGCCGCGGAGGTAGAGCACGGGTGTGACCCACTCCAGCGTGCCCCGCCCGATGCCGAGGATGCCGATGCGGCCGCTCCGCACCGCCTCGTCGATGCCGCGGCCGTACGCCAGCGCCGTGTAGAAGCCCCGCGCGAACGCGATGGCGGCGAGGTCGCTGATGGAGAACTGCATCGCCGCGACCGCGCGGATGCCGCTGTGCGCGAGGGCGGCGGCGGTGCCGGAGAACAGGTCGGAGGTGCCGGCCGCACCCGACTGGCACGAGTTCAGCACGACGAGCCGCGGGGTGGGGTCAGCCTCGTCGAGGAGGTCGGCCAGGCTCGACGCTGCGACGTAGTCGGCGCGACCGTCTCGTCCGACGAACGCCAGCACGCCCTCGTCGGTGTCGGTGTCGTACGCCCCGTGGCCGATGAAGTGCAGCACGTGCCACTCCTGCTCGAGCAGCTTGGCGTGCACGCCGTCCCATGACACGTCCTCGAGCCAGTGCAGCTCGACGCGTCCGGAGTCGAGGTGCGGCTTGAGGGCTTGCTCGAGGCGCTCGCGCTCGTCGTCGATGTCGAGCGAAGGCAGTCCGCGGGGCGACGAGATCATGCCGAGCACGCGCAGTGGGGGAGCGACCTCGAGCACCGACGGGGAGTAGGGTGCGGGCACGTTCCGCACCAGCGGCTCCTTGCGGCAGAGGTAGATCTGCGTCTCCGGGTCGTACAGCGCCTCCCACGGGAGGGCGGCGAGGCCCGGAGCGGTCAGCCGCAGAGCGATCTGCACGCTCCTGCCGCGCTCGGATGCGACGGCCATGCTCGTGCGGTAGGCGCTGGCGATGCTGCCCGTGAATGCGGACTCGAAGAGCCGCCTGCCGACATCCTGGATCGCGGCTTCCGTGTCCGACATCACGCGACGTGCCGACACCGACGACGACAGCACGCTGGCTTCGAGGTGGGGCCGCCGGTTCACGAGGTCGTCGAGGTCGAGCGTGATGGTCTCGGTCGGTTCTCCGCCGCCGACCGACCGCAGCACGCGAACCACGTAGGAGCCCGCTTCGGGGCCGGGCCCGATCTCCAACTCCATCACGCTGTCCATGTGCGAACATTGTCCCGCCGCGCTGGCACCCGCAATAGGGGTTACCCTGAATTCTCCTCGAGTTCGGATTGCGCCGAGGAGATCGCGCCGGCCCCCGTCAGGTTGCGCTGGGCCCGCTCACGCGCCGGCGGCGATCGCGTTGTGCAGCTGGTCACCGTCGACGCCGTACCGACCGAAGCCGCCACCGAGGTTCGTGAGCAGCGCGAAGCAGACGCCGCGCGACGGCGTGATCCAGAACTCGCAGCCCGCCCAGCCCCCGTGGCCGTACGTGTCGCGCGCGAGCAGCCCTGGCGCGGAGTGGCGGAGGTTCCACGCGAACCCCCAATCCTGCCCCCGGCTCTCGACATACGGCTCGAGCTTCGGCAGGCCCGCGGTGAGTGGTCGCAGCATCGCCTCGTACCCGACGGCTGAGACGAGCGCGCCGCCGCCCGCGAGCAGCGCACTGCCCACCGCGAGCAGGTCGGCCGCGCGGCCGAGGAGCCCGGCCCCCGGATGCCGCAGCGCGGCGAAGCGCGCGTAGTCGAGCCCCTGCTCGGCGGCGTCGACGACCTCGTGCTGGCTCGCGTCCGCGTCGAACGTGAAGCCCGTGGCACCGGCGCGCTCGCCGACGTCGGCAACCGCGCGCTCCCACGGAGCTCCACCCGCCTGTTCGATGAGCGCGGCGATGCCCTCGAACGCGATCGTGGAGTACCGCGACACCGTGCCCGCCGCGAAGTCGCGGCCCGGCACGAGCAGCGATGGGCGCAGGCCTTCCGGCGCATCCATCGGCGGCTCGACGATGCCCGACGTGTGGCTCACCAGGTGTCGCAGCCGCACCACGTCGTCGCGGCCGGCTCCGAACTCGGGCACTGCCTGCGCCAACGGCGTCTCGGGCGTGAGCCGTCCCTGCTCGATGAGCCGCATCGCCGCGAGTCCCACGATGGGCTTCGTCACCGAGAACAGCGGGTAATGGTCGTCGACGGATGCCGCGCGCCCGCGCTCCACGCCGAACGCGTCGAGCGCGACGATGCCCTCGGCGGTGGCGACGCCGAGCACGGCAGAGGGAAGCGGTCCGTCGTCGACCTGGCGACGGGCCCAGTCGAAGGCGTGGTCGAAGCGTGGCATCCGGGATCCTCTCGGGGGCTGGGTGGGCAGCGTGCTGGGTCGGGTCGGGCACGGCGACCGGCGAGGGATCGCGGCGCGGGGTGCGGATGCGTCAGGTGCGCAGTACGACGTTGAGGGGTTCGTCGCCGCGCAGCATCCGCTCGATCTGCTCGCGTACGAGCCGTGCCATGCGGGGCATCATCGCCGTCGAGGCGCCGCCCACGTGCGGCGTGATGAGCACGTTCGGCAGCGCGAAGAGCGGATGCCCCTCGGGCAGCGGCTCGGGGTCGGTGACGTCGAGCGCGAACCGCAGGCGTCCGCGGGTGGCGTGGTCGAGGATCGCGTCGGCGACGGTGACCTTGCCCCTGGCGATGTTCACGACGAGGGCGCCATCTGGCAGCGCCGACAGGAACGCATCGTCGACGAGGCCGGTGGTGCCGTCGGTGAGCGGCACGCCGACGATCACGATGTCGGCCTCGGGAAGCAGCGTAGGCAGCTCGTCGATGCCGTGGATGTGCCCGGCCGCGTCGTCGCGGGCGCGGCTCGCGACGCGGGTGAGCGAGACCTCGAACGGGGCGAGGCGCGCCTCGATGGCGCGGCCGACGCCGCCGTAGCCGAGCAGCAGGACGCGTCGGTCGGCGAGGCTCTCGTGCCGCGCGGGCGCCCAGCGGCCTTCGTTCGCGGCGCGCACGAAGTCGGGGATGCCGCGCTGTGCCGCGAGCACGAGCGCGAGCGCGAGCTCGGCGGTGGACGTCTCGTGCACGCTCGCAGCGTTCGCGAAGACCTGGCCGGGCGGCAGCGCGTCGGCCACGTGGTCGTAGCCGATCGACTGCGACTGCACGAGCCGGGTGGTGACGCCGGCGAGCCTGCGGAGCCGGTCGGCCGTGCCCATGTAGGGCGGCACCACGAGGTCGAGGTGGTCGGCCGGCGCGGGCGAGTCCATGTCCCAGCGCACGACCTCGACGCCGTCGGGGAGCGTGCCGATCGCGTCGCGGAGCGTGCGGCCGGGCAGGGACACGAGTAGGGGGTCGGTCATGCGTCAATCCTTCCAGACGGGATGCGGCGCGCCCGGGCTGGTAGCTTTCGGCTCATGGAGCATGAGGACTCCCCGCACGATGCGCCGCGACCGGATGACGCGGCGGCACCCCGAGACGGATCGATGGATTCGGTCTCGCCGACGAGCCGCGGGCGGCGCGACCGATGGGCCGGCCGGCCCGTCGAAGAGCGGGCGCAGGCACTGAAGGAGCGGGTCTACGCGACCTTCACCGGCCTGGCGATCGTGCTGGTGCAGTTGGGCAACGTCGAGCACCTGGCTGCGTCCCAGGCCACCCTGGCCCTGCTCGTCGGCATCACCGGCATCACGGCTGCGGGCTTCGTCGCCGACGTCGTCGCCCACCTCGCCGTCCATGCCGGATTCCCGAGTCGCGCGCAGCTCATCACCATGCTGCGCGTCGCGGGGGAGGCGCTCGCGTCGGCGTCGGTCCCATTGGTCCTGCTCGTGCTCGCATGGGTCGGCGTCTTCGAGCTCGAGGACGCGCTGCGCGCATCGAGCATCCTCTACATCCTCACGCTCGGTCTGATCGGGTACGTCGCGGTGCGACGCACGAACGTCGAATGGTGGAAGCAGCTGATCGCGCTCGGCATCCTCATGGGACTCGGCGTGGCCGTCATCGGCCTCCAGCAGCTCGCCCACGCGCACTGACCGCTCAGCGGGCCTGGGGCTCGAAGTGTCGCGGCGGGAACGCCGCCGCGACGAGGGCTCGGAGCGTCTCGAGGTCGCGGCCGGCGAAGCCCTGCGCCCGCGCCTGCACGAGCACGTTGCCGATGGCGGTCGCCTCCACCGGGCCGGCGAACACGGGAAGTCCCGACCGGTCGGCGGTGCGCCGGCAGAGCAGCTCGTTGAGCGCGCCGCCGCCCACCATGTGGATCGTCTCGACGTGCGTGCCCGAGAGGGCCGCGGCATCCGTCACCGCGTCGGCGAACGTCTGCGCGAGCGACTCGACGATCGACCGGGCGAACTCGGCCTGCGACGCCGGCACCGGCGCATCGTGCTCGCGGCACCACTCGGTGATGCGCGCGGGCAGGTCGCCGGGGGCCAGGAACCGCGGGTCGTTGGCGTCGAACACCGCGACCGGTGCGGTGACGGATGCCGCGGCAGCGAGCAGCTCGGGCAGGTCGACGGCCTCGCCGTCGCGTTCCCATTGCCGCACCGACTCGCTGAGCAGCCACAGGCCCATGACGTTGTGCAGGAACCGCACGCGCCCATCGACGCCGCCCTCGTTGGTGAAGTTCGCGGCGCGCGCGGCATCCGTGGTCACCGGATGCTCGAGCTCGACGCCGACGAGCCCCCACGTGCCGCACGAGATGTAGGCCGCCGACTCGGGGTGCATGGGCACCGCCACGACCGCGGACGCCGTGTCGTGCGAGCCCACCGCGACCACGTCGAGCGGATGCCGCGCCGCGACGCCGAGCTCGGCGGCGACCTCGGGCCGCAGTGCGCCGACGACCTCGCCGGGGTCGACGATGCGCGGGAACACCGCCGCGGGGAAGCCGAGGCGTTCGATCAGCTCGTCGTCCCATTCACGCGTGTCGACGCGGAGCAGTCCAGTGGTCGACGCGTTCGTGCGCTCGGCGACGCGCTCGCCGGTGAGCTGGAACCCGATGAGGTCGGGCACGAGCAGGAGGGAGTCTGCGATGTCGAGGCATCCGCTCTGCCCGTCCTGCTCGGCGGCGAGCTGGTAGAGCGTGTTGAAGGGCAGGAACTGGAGGCCGTTGCGGCGGTAGAGCTCCTCGAACGGGGCGACCGCGTGGACCGCCTCGACGCCTGCGGCGGTGCGCTCGTCGCGGTAGTGGAACGGCTCGCCGAGCATGCGGTCGCCGCGCAGGAGCGCGTAGTCGACCGCCCAGGAGTCGACGCCGATCGACGCCGTGCCGGGCTCCTCGCGGAGCGCCTGCGCGAGTCCGGTGGTGATGCTGCGGTACAGGCCCGTGAGGTCCCAGTGCAGGCCCGACGCGAGGCGCACGGGGTCGTTCGCGAACCGGGCGACCTGGCGGATCTCGAGGGCGCCCGCGCCCCGAGCGTCGACGCGGCCCAGGATGACCCGCCCGCTCGTCGCTCCGAGGTCGACGGCCGCCACCACCCCGTGGGTTGAGGAGCCGCGCAGCGGCGTCTCGAAACCCTGTGCGGCATCCGGGTTTCGAGACGCGTCGTGCTGCGCACGGCGCTCCTCAACCCACGAACCTTCGCTCATCGGAGGAACGCCGCCGCGACGCCCGCGTCGACCGGGATGTGCAGGCCCGTCGTGTGGCTGAGCTCAGGCCCGGTCAGCACGATCACCGCGTTGGCGACGTTCTCGGGGAGCACCTCTCGCTTCAGGAGCGTGCGCTGGGCGTAGAACTTGCCGAGGTCCTCTTCCGGGATCCCGTACGTCTTCGCGCGGTTCGCGCCCCACCCGCTCGCGAAGATGCCCGAGCCGCGCACGACGCCGTCGGGGTTGATGCCGTTGACCTTGATGCCGTACTCGCCGAGCTCGACCGCGAGCAGGCGCACCTGGTGGGCCTGGTCGGCCTTCGTCGCCGAGTAGGCGATGTTGTTCGGGCCGGCGAAGAGCGAGTTCTTCGAGGCGATGTACACGATGTCGCCGCCGAGGCCCTGATCGATGAGCACCTTCGCGGCGGCCTTCGACACCAGGAACGAGCCCTTGGCCATGACGTCGTGCTGCAGGTCCCAGTCCGCCTCGGTGGTCTCGAGCAGCGGCTTCGACAGCGACAGGCCGGCGTTGTTCACCACGAGGTCGAGGCCGCCGAAGGCGAGCACCGCGTCGTCGATCGCGCGCTGCACCGCCGCGGCATCCGTCACGTTCGCCTGCACGCCGATCGCGACGTCGGCATTGCCGATCTCGGCCGCCGCGGCCTGCGCCTTCTCGAGGTCGAGGTCGGCGACCACGACGCACGCGCCCTCGGCCGCGAGCCGGGTGGCGATGGCCTTGCCGATGCCGGATGCCGCGCCGGTCACGAGCGCGATGCGCGTGGCGTGCTGCTTGGGCTCCGGCATGCGCTGGAGCTTCGCCTCTTCGAGCGCCCAGTACTCGATGCGGAACTTCTCGGCGTCGGAGATGGGGGAGTAGGTCGAGAGCGCCTCGGCGCCGCGCATCACGTTGATCGCGTTGACGTAGAACTCGCCGGCCACGCGAGCCGTCTGCTTGTTGGCGCCGAACGAGAACATCCCGACGCCGGGCACGAGCACGATGAGCGGGTCGGCGCCGCGGATCGCGGGCCAGCTGCTGGTTGAGCCCGTCGAAACCGCGTGCGCGTCGTAGTACGCCTGGTAGTCGGCCCGGTAGGCCTCATGCAGCTCCTTCAGGCGCGCGATGCTCTCCTCGATTCCGGCGTCGGCCGGAAGGTCGAGCACCATCGGCTTGACCTTGGTACGCAGGAAGTGGTCGGGGCAGCTCGTGCCGAGCGCCGCGAGACGCGGATGCTCAGTGCGGGCGAGGAAGTCGAGCACCTCGGGGGCATCCGTGAAGTGGCCGACCATCGGGCGGTCGTGAGAGGCGAGGCCACGGATCGTCGGCGCGAGTGCGGCGGCCTTGGCGCGTCGCTCGGCCTCGGGCAGTGCCTCGTAACCGGCTGAGACAGAACCGAACGGGTCGGCCTTGCCATGCTCCGCGATGTAGGCCGCGGCGGTGTCGATGATCCAGAGCGAGTTGCGTTCGGACTCCTCCGAGGTGTCGCCCCACGCGGTGATGCCGTGTCCGCCGAGGATGCAGCCGACGGCCTGCGGGTTGTGCGCCTTGATCTTCGCGATGTCGAGACCGAGCTGGAAGCCGGGTCGGCGCCACGGCACCCACACGACCTTGTCGCCGAAGATCTTGCGGGTGAGCTCCTCGCCGTCGGCGGCGGTCGCGATGGCGATGCCCGAGTCGGGGTGCAAGTGGTCGACGTGCGCGGCGTCGACGAGCCCGTGCATGGCGGTGTCGATCGACGGCGCCGCGCCGCCCTTGCCGTGCAGCGCGTAGTCGAACGCGGCGACCATCTCATCCTCGCGGTCGACGCCCGGGTAGACGTCGACGAGCGCGCGGAGCCGGTCGAGGCGCAGCACGGCGAGCCCGGTCTCGGTGAGGGTGCCGAGGTCGCCGCCCGAGCCCTTCACCCAGAGCAGCTCGACGGGCTCGCCGGTGACCGGGTCGGTCTCCGTGCCCTTCGCCGACGTGTTGCCGCCGGCGTAGTTCGTGTTCTTCGGGTCGGCGCCGAGGCGGTTCGACCGCGCGATGAGGTCGGCAGCTGCCTGGTTCGTCATGGGGTGATTCCTTCGGTGATGCGGAGGGTGGTCTGGGTGGTCTGGCGGCCGTCTGCGGGTCGAGGAGCCGACGCAGTCGGCGTCTCGAGACCCCCGATCCAGCGCACGACGCGCTCGATCGAGTCGGATGCCGCCGGCTCGCCGGGTCGGTTCAGGTGCCCGTGCTCGGTGCCGGGCTCGACGTGGAGTTCGAGCGCCACGCCGGCCTCGGCCAGCGTCGCGGCGAACAGCTCGCCCGAGACGCGCAGCTCGTCGGCCTCGCCGTTGATCATGAGCACGGGCGGGAAGCCGGCGAGGTCGGATGCCGCGGCGCGGCCTGGCACGACCGGAAGCGGCGCGTCGTCGACAGGCCCGCCGAGGTACCCCTCGTACATCGCCCGCACGCTCGCGGGGTCGAAGCGGTCGGCCGCGGGGTTCGCGTCGAGGAGCGCCCGCAGCGCCGCATCCGGTGCCGGCTGCACGGCGAGCAGCGTCGGGTAGGCGAGGAACACGCCCGCCGGGAGCGTGTCTGCGGGTTGAGGAGGCGCGCCAGCGCCGTCTCGAAACCGCCACCTGGGCGCCTTCTGGTTTCGAGACGCGTCCTCCTGCGTCGGTCGCTCCTCAACCTCGAGGAGGCGCAGCACAGCGCCCGCCACGAGGTTGGCGCCCGCGCTCGCGCCGCCCACCGCGGTGCGCGCAGGGTCCACGCCGAGCTCATCCGCGTGCGCGAGGGTCCAGCGCCAGGCGGCGAGCACGTCATCGGACGGCGCGGGATAGCGGCATCCGTCACCCGCGAGCCGGTAGTCGACCGACACGACGGTCAGGCCGCGTTCGGCGAGAGAGCGGGCGACCCAGTCGGCCTCGGGCATGTCGAGGTCGCCCGCGACGAACCCGCCGCCGTGCGCCCACACGAGCGCGGGCGTCGGGCCGCTCGCCGCGGCATCCGTCGCCGTGCTCGCCGGGTACACCCGCACGAGCCCGTCGGCCGCGCCGTACCGTTCGCTCATACCCTGTCCTCTCGTCGCGGTCTTGGGGGTGGTGTCGTGTTATCGAGAAGTCGCAGATGACGGGTCGCACCCGGTATCCGCGACCTCTCGACGTGGTGCTCAGGCCCCCCAGCCGGCCTGCACGCCGCCGACGCGGTGGGCCGCGATCTTCGCGAGGTACCCGGATGCCGCGAACGCCTGCATCGGGTCGGCGGGGAGGCCCCGCGACTCGCGCCATTCGGCGAGCGCCGGACGCACGTCGGTGTAGAACGCGTCCATGAAGATGCGGTTGGCCTCGAGCACGTCACCCGATACCTGCGCCTCACGCAGCGCGTCGGTGTCGACGAGGAGCGCCCGGGCGGTCATCTCCTGCACATTGAGCACGCTGCGGATCTGGCCGGGGATCTTGTCCTCGATGTTGTGGCACTGGTCGAGCATGAACGCGACGTCGGGGTGGTTGAAGCCGCCGCCGCGGATCACCTCGAAGATGATGCGGAACAACTGGAACGGGTCCGCGGCGCCGACGATGAGGTCGTCGTCCGCGTAGAAGCGCGAGTTGAAGTCGAACGAGCCGAGCTTGCCGAGGCGCAGCAGCTGCATGACGATGAACTCGATGTTCGTGCCGGGGGCGTGGTGGCCCGTGTCGAGGCAGACCTTCGCCTTGTCGCCGAGCGACGCGACCTGCGCGTAGCTCGTGCCCCAGTCGGGGACGTCCGTGTGGTAGAACGCCGGCTCGAAGAACTTGTACTCGAGCACGAGGCGCTGCTCGTCGCCGAGGCGCTCGTAGATCGTGGCGAGCGACTCGTGCAGGCGGTCTTGCCGGCCCCGCATGTCGGCCTGGCCAGGGTAGTTCGAGCCCTCGGCGAGCCAGATCTTCAGGTCGCGGCTCCCGGTCGCGTGCATGACGTCGATGCACTCGAAGTGGTGGTCGATGGCCTTCTGGCGCACGGCGGCGTCTTCGTGCGTGAGGGCGCCGAACTTGTAGTCGTCGTCCTGGAACGTGTTGGAGTTGATCGTGCCGAGCGCGACGCCGTGGTCTTCGGCGTGTCGGCGCAGGTCGTCGTAGGAGTCGACCTTGTCCCACGGGATGTGCAGCGCCACCGTCGGCGCGAGCGCGGTGTACGCGTGCACCTGTGCGGCATCCGCGATCTTCTCGTAGGGGTCGCGGGGCGTGCCCGGCGTGGCGAAGACCTTGAAGCGGGTGCCCGAGTTGCCGAACGCCCATGAGGGCAGCTCGATCGACTGCAGCTCGAGCTGGTCGAGGACGGTGCTGGGAATGGTGCTCACGAGTCGCTGCTTTCTGTGCTGGTGCCGGTGCCGGTGCCGGTGCGTGTGCTGGTGCCGGTGCGTGTGCTGGTGCCGGTAAGGGCGGGGTCGGATGCCGCGTCGGCGTCGAGCGCGGCGAGCTGGTCTTCGAGGTGGAACACCTCGGCGAGGCGGGGCGCGCGCTGGTCGGGGCGGCCGTCGAGCGCGATGAAGAAGTCGGCCATCTCGGCCTCCCAGGCGGCGGTGCGCGGGTCCTGCTCGAGCGCAGCCTGGGATGCCGCATCGTCGTCGGTCTCGTAGTAGCCGATGAGCTGGCCGTCCTCGCGGAGAAAGAGCGAGTAGTTGCGGCGGCCCGACGCCTCGATCGCGCGGAGCATGTCGGGCCAGACGGCCGCGTGGCGTTCGCGGTACTCGTCCAGCCGAGCGGGGTCGACCTGCAACTGGAAGCAGACCCGCTCCCCCGGTCGGGGTGTCGTGCTCATCGTCGAGCTCTCCGTCTCGTCCTCATCGTCGGCGCGAGTCGTCTGACGACGCTCGCGTGGTGAATCGTTTCAAGCGTAAGTGTTCCTCGCGCGGAGTGCAAGTGGGAATGCGTTTTCCAACGTCGCTGCCGCGACAAACGCGTCGCATCCAGCGGATGTCTCGGGCCACACGTCGAAGCACGGCTGCCCGGTCTCGGCGAGTCCGTCGAGGCACCCGCTGGACGCCACATGAGCGGCCGAGCCCGCCGCCCCTCAGTGCGCCGGAGCGACCAGGGCGGCGGGATCGGCGACGCGCGCCGCCGAGACGACGACCCGGTGCTCGCCGGGACCGACCGGGTCGCCGGCGAACGGCCGCCCGTCGAGCTCGACCGTCGATCCCTCGGTGATCGGGAGGTCGAGCACCGCCTCGGCGCCGTAGGGCACGAGCAGGTCGAGCTCCAAGTCGGTGCCGTCCAGTCGCCAGTCGACGGATGCCGCGCCGAGGTGCGTTTCGATCGTCGCCCGCGCCCAGGGGATCGCGATCGACGGCCGGGGGGCGACGACGATCCGGCGGTATCCGGGCCGCTCGACCGTGGGGGCGATGCCCGCCACGTAGCGGTAGATCCAGTCGACGACGGCACCGTACGCGTAGTGGTTGAACGAGAGCATGCCAGCGCTGTCGCCCGTGGCCATCTCGCCGGAGTGGATGCTGCCGTCGGGAGCGAGCGCATCCCAGCGCTCCCAGACCGTCGTCGCGCCCATCTCCACCTGGTACAGCCACGACGGCGGCTCGAGGCGGAGGAGCATGAGGTACGCCTCGTCGACGTGTCCCGCGTGCACGAGCGCGTGCAGCACGAGCGGCGTGCCGAGGAAGCCGGTCGCGATGCGTCCGCGCTCGTCGCGCACGTTGCGTGCGAGGCCGTCGCCGATGCGCTCGCGTTCCGGCTCAGGCGCGATGGCGAACTCGAGGGCGATCGCAGCGCCGGTCTGCGTCTCGACCGCGTCGGCGCCCCAGCGCTCCCACGTGTCGCGCGCCACCCGCTCGGCGAGGCGCTGTGCCCGGTCGGCCCGTTCGGGGTCGCCCACCAGCCGCTCGGCGTCGGCGAGGAGGCGCGCGCTGTGCGCGAAGAACGCGTTCGCGACGTAGTCGGACGACACCTTCGCCTTCCACGGCTGGTCGCCCGGGGCATCCGGGTCCAGCCAGTCGCCGAACTGGAACTCCGTCGGCAGCAGGCCGTCGCCCGCGCGTCGCTCGAGGCTCGCGACCCAGCGGCGCATGCTGTCGAGCTGGCGCACGAGCACCTCGTCGCTGCCGTAGGACTCGTAGACGGCCCACGGCACGATGGTCGCGGCGTCAGCCCAGCCGGCCCTGCCCATGGTCTGCCATTGGCCCTCGGCCGCGACGTCGGGATCCTTCAGGATGTTCGGCACCACCGCCGCGACCGCACCGTCGGCGTCCTGGTCGAGCTCGACGTCGCGCAGCCACGACATCCAGAACGACTCGACGTCGAAGAGGGTGCTCGCGGTCGGCGCGAACGCCTGCGCATCGCCCGTCCACCCGAGTCGCTCGTCGCGCTGCGGGCAGTCGGTCGGGAGCGAGACGAAGTTGTCGCGCTGCGACCAGGCGACGTTCGAGTGCAGGCGCTCGAGACGCGGGTCGGCGCACCCGAACTCAGAGCGCGGGCGGTCGGCGCTCGACACGGCGACGGCCGTCGCCGACACGACCTCCGCGCCCGTCACCTCGGCGTACTGGAACCCGTGGAAGGTGAACGTGGGCTCGAGCGTCGTCTCGCCGTCGTGCGCGAGCACGTAGCCGTCGGTCGCCCGCGCGGTGCGGAGCGACTTCGTGTGGATGGATCCGTCGGGCTCGAGCACCTCCGCGTGGCGCACCTCCACGCGGTCGCCGGCCGAGCCGCGCACGACGAGACGGAGCCACCCCGCGATGTTCTGGCCGGCGTCGATGAAGGTGTGCCCATCGCGCGGCTCGACGGTCGCGTTCCACTCACCGATGGTGCGGACGCCGCCGGTGATGCGCGGCTCGACGACGGACGTGTCGACCGTGATCTCGCGGGCGGGCGTCCACGCTGAGTCGTCGAAGCCCGGGGCATCCCATCCGTCGGGCTCGGCGCGGAGATCGATCTCCACGCCGTCGTAGAGGCTCGCTGAGCGGATGCCGCCGGTCGAGGTCGTCCACTCGGGCGACGTCGCGACCCGTGCGGAGGAGCCGTCGGCGCACTCGACGTCGAGCTGCACGAGCGCGGCGAGCTCGGTGCCGAACTGCTCGGTGCCGTCCTTCCAGCCGAGCCGGCCGCGATACCAGCCGTCGCCGAGCAGGGCGCCGAGCGCGTTCTCGCCGGCCTGGAGGAGGTCGGTGACGTCCCACGTGCCGAGCAGGATCCGCTCCTGGTAGGCCGTCCAGCCAGGGGCGAGGTGCTCGTCGGTCGCGCGCCGGCCGTTGATCCGCAGCTCGCCGACGCCCCAGAACGTGGCGCGGAGGCGGGCGCGCACAGGGGCGGCGGGGAGCGTGAAGCCCGTGCGGAGCAGCATCGCCGGGCCCTCGACGGGCTCGGATCCGCCGATCGGGCGGGCCTCGAGCTCGGCCGGGTCGACGGATGCCTCGACCACGAGCTCCTCACTCCACAGCGACCAGCCGGCGGCGGTCGCGATCCGCACGGCGTAGCGACGCTCCTCACCAGGTTGGGGCGCCGAGCCGGGCGCCTCGATGCCGATCGTGTCGTCGGAGGCGACCGGCTCGGCGACACCGGAGTCGGCGCCGCTCCAGCGCACCTGGTAGCCGAGCTGTGCGGATGCCGCGGCGGCGCGCCAGGTCAGGCGCAGGCCGGTGCCCGGTACCCCGAGCAGGCCGTCGGGGTACTGCGAGCGCAGCGCGACGACGCGCGCGGCGGGGTCGGCGATAGTGGGAGCAGGGAGATGCGTGGACATCCGCGTCCTTCCGTATGGTGTCCGGCGTGGCCGGGGTGGGGTCGTTGGCCGGTCGGTGCCCGGCCGGCTGGGGTCGTGGGCGAACGGGTCAGGGAGTCGGTTCCGTCGGAGCGGGCCGGGTCGACCCGCGTACCTTGAGCGAGGGTTCGACGGAGAAGTTCGTGGGCTCGGTGCGGCCCTGGATGCGCTCGAGGAGCAGGCGGATCGCCCGTTCGCCCATGGCCTCGCCGGCCTGGTTCACGCTGGTGAGCGAGATGGCCGGGTGGCTCGCGATGTCGATGTCGTCGTAGCCGACCACCGAGACTTCAGCAGGGGACAGCCCGTGTTCGGCGACAGCGCGAAGCGTGCCGAGCGCGAGCTCGTCGTTGCCGACGAAGATCGCGGTCGGCAGCTCCTGGTCGAGCAGGGCGAGCGTGTCGAGCCTCGCCGACTCCTCGGTCATCCCGGTGCGGACGACCCGGATGTGCCGGGCGAACCCGGCCTCCTGCATGTGGGCGCGGTATCGCGCAAGTCGGATCGCGTGCGGGTTGCCGGAGCTCGCTCTCGTGACCTCCTCGCTGCGAGTCAGGTGCACGATGCGACGGTGGCCGAGCTCGAAGAGGTGCTCCATCACGAGGCGCGTGCCCTCGACGTCGTCGCCGGTCACCGTGTCGTACGAGTGCGCGTGGTCGTGGCGGCCGAGCATCACCACCGGCACCCGCGTCGCGAGCCGCTCGAGCCACTCGGGCGAGACGAGGGGAGAGATCGCGACGATGCCGTCGACCTGGCGGTCGGCGAGCGCGCCGATTGCCCGCACGCCCTCCTCCCCGTCGGTGTCGGCGGGGGCGATGATGAGCTGGTAGTCCGTGCCCTGCAGTGCGGCCGTCGCTCCCGCGATGATCTTCGCGAAGAACGGGTTGCCGATGTGCGGCAGCTCGATGCCGAGCGTGAAGCTCGAGCCGCGCATGGTGCGGGCGGCGATCCGGGGACGATAGTCGAGGACCTCGATCGCGGCGTTGACGCGCTCGCGCATCGCGGGGCTCACGCCGTAGGCGTTGCGGATCACCTTGGAGACCGCCGCACGCGAGACGCCGGCCTCGCGCGCCACGTCCTCGATGGTCGCTGCTCGGGCTTGGGCCACGATCTCCCCCTTTCGCCTTCGATGGTCGGATGCGTCGACTCGCTGTCACCATACACCGCCGTGCCACATGGCATAGACCGATCTACATGACGGCGTCGCATCGATCATAAATCGTTTCAAACAAATTGTGTAGATCGGTTGACAAACTTTCTCCGATGCTCGTAACGTGGGCCAGGCCACAGCACCGAGACCATTCGGAGCACTCAACAGCGCAGTTGCTTTACATGGAGGTAAAGAGCATGGTCCCCCGTTCCCCGCGACGTTCGATCGTCGCCATCGGCGCAGGCGGTCTCGTCCTGTCGCTCGCCCTCGCCGGCTGCACCGCCGGAGGGTCCGACTCCGACGGCGGCGCCGTCACCCTCAGTTATCTCGTCGACAACCAGGAGGCGACCGTCGAGACCGCCGAGGCGCTCGCCGACGCGTTCATGGCGGAGAACCCCGACATCAAAGTCGAGGTCGAATCGCGACCGCAGGGCGCCGACGGCGACAACCTGATCAAGACACGCCTCGCAACCGGTGAGATGAGCGACGTGTTCGCCTACAACTCGGGGTCGCTCTTCCAGGCGCTCAGCCCCGACTCGACCCTTGTCGACCTCTCCGACCAGGAATGGGTCGACACGCTCGACGAGAACTTCGTCAGGACCGTCTCCACTGAGAAGGCGATCTACGGCGTGCCCATGGGGCAGTCGATGGCCGGCGCCGTGATCTACAACAAGGACATCTACGCGGACCTCGGCCTCGAGATCCCCACCACGTGGGAAGAGTTCATCGCCAACAGCGAGGCGATCAAGGCGGCCGGAACGGCCGCCCCGATCGTGCAGACCTACGGCGACACCTGGACCTCGCAGCTCTTCGTGCTCGGCGACTTCAACAACGTCCTCGCCGAGGACCCCGATTGGGCCGAGAAGTACACGAGCAACGAGGCGAAGTACGTCGACGAGCCGGCGCTCGCCGGATTCGAGCACCAGCAGGAGGCGTTCGACGCCGGGCTGTTCAACGAGGACTTCGCGTCGGCGAAGTACGCCGACGGCGTTGCGATGGTCGCCACCGGTGAGGGTGCGCAGTATCCGATCCTCACCTTCGCCGCGTCGCAGCTCATGACCACCAACCCCGAGGCGGCCGACACGGTCGGCACCTTCCCGCTCCCCGGCCCCGACGCCTCGGCGAACGGCCTCACGGTGTGGATGCCCAACGGCGTATACATCCCTAAGTCGACCGAGGGCGACAAGCTCGAGGCGGCCAAGACGTTCGTCGCCTTCCTCGCCACGCCCGAAAGCTGCGACATCCAGTCGGAGACGACCGCTCCCCAGGGTCCGTTCGTCATCGACGGCTGCGAACTGCCCGACGACGTGCCGGCCATCGTCTCCGACCTGCAGCCGTACTTCGACGAGGGCAAGACCAACCTCGCGCTCGAGTTCCTCTCGCCCATCAAGGGCCCGGCGCTGGAGCAGATCACGGTCGCCGTGGGGTCGGGCATCACCCGGGCCGCCGACGGTGCCGCGCAGTACGACGAGGATGTCAAGAAGCAGGCCCAGCAGCTCGGTCTCGAGGGCTGGTAGACCGACCCACTGATCTGCGGGGCCGAGCCGGCCACGGTTCGGCCCCGCAGTCACATCCTGGAGACACACCATGACCACCGCGACGGCCACAGGCCGCACCTCGACCTCGCCGGGGACGATCGTCCCATCCGAGCCGGTCAAGCGCCGGCGAATGAAGAGCTCGTACCCGACGTGGTTCTTCATCCCGGCCGGCGTGTTCTACGTCGTCCTCTTCCTCATCCCGACCATCGCGTCGTTCTACTTCTCGCTCACCCGCTGGACGCTGTTCGACGTCGAGTTCATCGGCTTCGACAACTTCGTGCGGTTCTTCCAGGAGCCGCAGCTGGTGCAGGGCTTCGTCAACACGTTCATCTACGCCTTCCTGACGTCGGGCCTCAAGGTCGTGCTCGGGCTGCTGCTCGGCGTGTTCCTCAGCTCGCAGATCATCGGCCGCGGGTTCCTACGGGCCACGGTGTTCTTCCCGGTGCTCGTGAGCACGATCGGCGTCGGCATCCTGTTCCAGGTGTTGATGGATCCGTTCGGCGGGCCGATCAACGAGGTGCTCGCCACGGTCGGGATCCCAGGACCCGGCTGGCTCACGGACCCATCGCTGGCGCTCGTCTCGGTCGCGCTGGTCGACGTGTGGAAGGGCGTCGGCCTCGCGACCCTCATCTACATCGCCGGCATGGTGGCGATCCCGCACGAGTACTTCGAGGCGGCCAAGGTCGACGGCGCCGGCGCCTGGAACAACTTCCGGCACATCACCCTCCCGCTGCTCCGGCCCGCGACGGTGACCGTCGTGCTGCTCTCGCTCATCGGCGGCCTCCGCTCCTTCGACCTCATCTGGACGATGACGGGCGGCGGCCCCGGCTTCACGAGCGACGTGCTGGCCTCCGTGGTCTACAAGCAGTACCAGGCGGGCTTCTTCGGCCTCTCCACCGCTGGCAACGTCGTGCTGTTCGTCGTCGTCGCCGCGATCATCTTCCCGCTCTCGTGGTGGCTCAACCGGAAGGGGGACGAGCAATGAGAAACGTCGCCTGGCGGTGGGGCGGCGGCAGTGTCGCCATCCTCGTCGCGATCATCGTGTTCATCGTGCCGTTCGCGTTCATCGTGTTCACGGCCGGCAAGACTCAGGCGGAGGCGTCGTTCCTGGAGTTCACCTGGCCGACCGAATGGGTGTTCTTCGACAACATCGTCACCGTGCTCGAGAACCGCGACTTCCTGTTGATCCGCGCGTTCGTCAACAGCACGATCCTCACGGTTGCTGCGGTCTCGATCATGGTCGTCCTCGGAGCGATGGTGGGCTACGTCCTGCAACGCCGCAAGTCGCGGTGGAACCCGCTCGTCAACGGGCTCGTGCTCGCGGGGCTCATCATCCCGCCCGCCGTCGTCCCCACCATCTGGGTGCTGCAGGGCCTCGGGCTCTTCAAGACCCTCGTCGGTCTCATCGCGGTGCACGTGGCGTTCGGGCTCTCGTTCTGCATCCTGCTGTTCCGCGCGTTCGTGGCGACCATCCCGCGCGAACTCGACGAGGCGGCGATCATCGACGGCGCCGGCCCGGTCAAGCTGTTCTTCCGCGTGATCTTCCCGCTGCTGAAGTCGGTGATCGTCACGGTGATCGTGGTGCAGGCCGTGACGGTTTTCAACGACTTCGCCTTCGCGCTCTACTTCCTGCCGGGCGACGAGAACGCCACGGTGCAGCTGACGACGTTCAACTACCGAGCGCAGTCGGTGAGCGCCTTCAACCTGCTGTTCGCGGACGTGCTGCTCATCACGATTCCGCCGCTCATCATGTACATCGTCTTCCAGCGGCAGATCGTCGCCGGCATGACCTCGGGCGCCGTGAAGGGGTGAACTCCGAGGCGGAGCCTCCGCGCACGGCCGAGGCCGTGCGGCGGTGGGTGCGGAGGCGCTCGCCGCAGCCGTTCGATGACGACCAGGTCGTGCCGCCGCCGGACGGATCGGCATGGGTCTACGGGCCGGGCCAGTACGAGCTCGCCCTGCTCGCACGGCTCGTCGACGACGGTTTCGCCGCGAACCGGCACGTGCACTACCCGCGCAACCACGGGCGCATCGCCGAGGCGGCGGGGTTCGCGGCGGTGGCGACGGATGCCGCGGTGCTGCGCATCAGGGCATCGGGATCGCTCGTCGCGGCGACGGTCGACGGGGCCCCGGTCGACGATCGGCCCGGTGAAGGCCGGGTGCTGCTCACACTGCCGCATGCCGGAGCCGAGGTGCGACTCGAGGTCGCAGCGGCGAACGGGCAGGTGCCCGCGATCGCCGTCGACGCGGATGCTCCGCTCCACGACTGGCGGGCGAGGGTCGACGGCGGCCGGTGGGAGGGCGTGCGCACGAGGCCGGGCGGAGACGTGCCACCGCACATCGACCCGGTGGGCACGGTCGATGTCGTCGCACGCCGCGTCCGCGACTCGCTGTTCGATGTCGGTGCGCCGGTGCTCGGTCGCCCGATCCTGCCGCCCGGCCCGCGTCCCGTCGTGTCCAGCGGCGAGAGCATCGAGGAGGCGCTGGCCGACCCCGAGGGGCACGAGACGCGCCATGATCTGGTCGAGTTGCCCGACGGGGGCTGGACCACGCGGCATCCGCTGGGCTTCCGCTACCTCGTCGTGCGGTCGGATGCCCCGCTCGAGTCGGTGGACGTGCGCGCCCCGGTGCCCGTGGTCGATCGGCCGGGGGCCTTCGCCTGCTCGGACGAGGAGCTCACCCGCATCTGGGCGGCGGCTCAGTACACGCTGCGGCTCTGCATGCAGGGACTCATGATCGACGGGATCAAGCGCGACCGCATGCCGTGGGCCGGCGACCAGGCGCTCAGCACGCTCGCCAACGCCTACGCGCTCGGGCAGGGCGGCATCGTGGCCGACGGACTCGTGGCGCTCGGCCGCCCCGGCCACGGGTACGTGAACGGCATCGCCGACTACTCGCTCTGGTGGGTGGTGAATGCAGACCTGCGCCTGCGCTGCTTCGGCGACGAGGCGTTCGCGCAAGCCGAGGCGGACCGGCTCGACCGTTTCGTCGCCGGCCTCGCGCAGCACGCCGGGCACGATGGCGTCTTCCGCCCGGTCGCGCAGCGCGGCGGATTCGTCGATTCCGGGCCGGGGTCCGTGTTCCTCGATTGGGGTCTCGCGCTCGAGAACGGGCGCGACCCGGTGGCGCTGCAGATGCTCTGGTACTGGGCCCTGCGCAGCGCCGAGCGGGTGCTCGGCCGCGCCGGCCACGCGGGCGCCGAACGTTGGGGCGACCTCGCCGGCACACTGGAGGCGACGCTCCGGGAGCGGGCGTGGCTCGACCTGCACGGGCGATGGGCCGACTACCTCGACGCGCGCGAGTCGAGGCGGCCCGCGCGGTACGCGAACTTCCTCGCGGTGCTCTCCGGCATGCACGACACCGGCGAGGTTCCGCCTGATGTGGTCGAGGCGGTGCGCGTCGGTGCGGCAGGCACCCCCTTCATGACCGCCTTCCGGCTCCGGGCGCTGCTCGCAGCCGGGGACGCGCCCGCCGTGCTCGATCAGGTGCGGGCCACGTGGGGTCCCATGCTCGCCCGCGGACCCGGCACCTTCTGGGAGGAGGCGTCGCTCGACGACGATCCGCTCGCGATGTACGGCCGGCCGTTCGGCCGCAGCCTGTGCCACTCCTGGTCATCCGGTCCCGCAGCGATCATCCCCGAGGCCGTGCTGGGCCTGCGACCCCTCGACGACGGATGGGCGCGGTTCGAGGTGCAGCCCGAGCTCGGCGACCTCGAATGGGCGGCGGCGGTGGTGCCGGCTCCGGGCGGCGACATCGTCGTGGTCGCCGACTCGTCGACCGTCACGGTGCACGTGCCGAGCGGCGCCGTGCTGGTGCGCGACGGGCACGTCGTCCCCGGGCCCTCGACCGTCGAGTGGGGGCGGCCGCCTTCCGCCGTGTTCGGCGGGGGAGCGGCCGGCGTCGCGGCATCCGGTGCATGATTCGAACGATTCATTCCGGACCACCCACAACCGGCGCGCGGCCTGCGATCATGGCTTGGGCGGGACCCGTTCGGGCGGGGTCGCCAGGGGAGGCAGCAGATGGCAGTGAGCGTGCGCGATGTCGCGGCCGCGGCATCCGTGTCGGTGGGCACAGTCTCGAACGTACTGAACCGGCCCGAGAAGGTCTCGCCGGCCACCGTCGAGCGCGTGCTCGCGGCCATCGCCGAGCTCGGCTTCGTGCGCAACGATGCGGCGCGTCAGCTGCGCGCCGGTCGCAGTCGCTCGATCGGCCTGATCGTGCTCGACGTGCGCAACCCCTTCTTCACGGATGTCGCCCGCGGCGCGGAGGATCGGGCCGCAGAAGACGGCATGACGATCCTGCTCGGCAACAGCGACGAGAACACCGACCGCGAGGGGGCGTACCTCGACCTGTTCGAGGAGCAGCGCGTGCACGGGGTGCTCATCTCACCGCTCACCGACGACCTGCCTCGGCTCGCGCGACTTCGCGAGCGAGGCACGCCGGTCGTCCTCGTCGATCGGGAGGCGGCCGACCGGAGCTTCTCGTCGGTCGCCGTCGACGACGTCGTCGGCGGTGAGCTGGCCGTGCGCCACCTCGCGGAGATCGGGCGGCGCCGCGTGGCGTTCGTCGGCGGACCCACGAGCATCCGCCAGGTCGCCGACCGGCTCGCGGGAGCTCGTCGTGCCGTCGCGGCGACGCCTGGGATGTCGCTGGAGGTCGTCGAGACCGATTCGCTCACGGTGCTGCAGGGCCGTGCGGCGGGCGAGGCCATCCGGGAGCGCCCTGGCGAGGAGCGTCCAGACGCGGTCTTCGCCGCGAACGACCTGCTCGCGATGGGTGTCCTGCAGGCACTGGTGATGCAGGGGAGCGTTCGAGTGCCGGATGAGATCGCGCTCATCGGCTACGACGACATCGACTTCGCCTCGGCCGCCGTCGTGCCGCTGTCGTCGATCCGGCAGCCGGCGTCGCTCATCGGCTACACCGCCGTCGACCTGCTCATGAAGGAGGCCTCGCCCGGCGAGGGGTTCGAGCGGGAGCAGGTCGTGTTCCAGCCCGAGCTCGTCGTGCGGAACTCCACACGAGCCTGACGGCGTGCGGGATGATCACCGAGCGGGTACCCTACCGGTAAACCGGTGAACCGGTTATCGACGAAGATCCGCCGGAGGAAGGGTTGCACATGACCGAACGGCTCACCGGGAAGACCGCGCTCGTGACCGGTGCCGCGTCCGGAATCGGGAGGCAGGTCGCGCTGCGGTTCCTGCGCGAGGGGGCGCGCGTGGCGTTCGCCGATCGCGACGCGACCGGGGCGGCCGCCGCCGTCGAGGGGCTCGGGCCCGCGGCGCGTGCCGTGGTGATGGACATCTCCGACGAGGCATCCGTCGAGGCCGCGATGTCGGCCCTCGTCGCCGAAGGCTGGAGTCCCGACGTCGTAGTGGCAAATGCCGGCGTCCAGCTGTTCGGCCAGGACGCCAAGGCGGGCGACCTCGACCTCGAGGCGTGGCGCCGCACGATCGACATCAACCTCACCGGCACCTTCCTCACGCTGAAGCACGCGGTGCGGGCGATGCTCCCGCGCGGCGGCGGCTCGATCATCCTCACCGGCAGCCCCACCGGCGTGCGCGGCGAGGGTGACGTGTTCACGGCCTACAGCGCGTCGAAGGCCGGTGTGCACGGCCTCGGACGCACCGTCGCCTCGGCATATGCCCGCGACGGCATCCGCGTGAACACCGTCATTCCCGCCTACACCGAGACCCCGCTCGTGTCGACGCTCACCGACGATGCGGAGGCGCGTTCGTCGATCGTGGGCCGTATCCCGATGGGACGTTCCGGCACGGCCGCCGACGTCGAGGGGATCATGGTGTACCTTGCGAGCGACGAGAGCTCGTTCGCCACCGGCGCCGCCTTCGCGGTCGACGGGGGGATGTCGACACTGTGACCCGTGAGCGCTGGGCCCTGGGCGAAGCGGCCTGGGGCGACCACGAACCCGCACCCGTCGACGTGTCGGTCGGCCCGTGGCGGTTCCAGCTGCGCGGCGACGAGCTGGCCGACCTCTCCTTCGACGGCTCGCCCGTCGTGCGCAGCGTTCGGGCGGTGGCTCGCGACGGCGACTGGAACACGGTGCCCACGACCGTCGAGACGGTCGAGGTCCGACCCGACGGATGCGACCTCGGGCTCTCGATGCGCGGCCTCGGCGCCGACCTCGATGCCACCCTGGTCGTGCGCGCCGACGCAGGCAGGCTCTCGGTGCGGCTCGTCGCCACGTCGCGCACCGAGTTCCGGAGCAATCGGGTGGGGCTCGTGGTGCTCCACCCGCCGTCGGTCGCCGGTGCCGACCTGGTCGTCGGCACGCCCGACGGCGGCATCCGCCGCACGACGTTCCCCGTGACGGTCTCGCCGCACCAGCCGGCGATGGACATCCGCTCGCTGGCATGGACGCACGACGGGGTCGCGACGACCGCGACCTTCGAGGGCGACGTGTTCGAGATGGAGGACCAGCGCAACTGGACCGACGCCTCGTACAAGACGTACAGCAGGCCGCTCGCCCTGCCGTTCCCCGTCACGGTCGCTGCGGGCGCGGTGATCGAGCAGTCGATCACCTTCGAGGCGTCGCGGGTCGGCCCGTCGTCGCACCTGCCGGCCGGAATGGATGCCGCGCCTCCCAGCGTCCTTGACCTCAGCGACACCGGCCTCCCGGTGCCCACGCTCACGCTCGGCGCGTCGACGGTGCCCGACGCCGAATTCGTGCTCGGCGCGTTGCCCGAGGGTGTCGCCGGCCTCCTCGTGGAGCTCGACACCCGCACCCCGTCGTGGCGCTCGGCACTCGGCCGTGCCGTGCAGGAGGCCGGCGGGCTGCCCCTCGACGTGCGCATCATCGCCGACGACGTCGCAGCCGTGCGCGAGGCCGTCGAGGCCGCTGCCCATGTCGGACCGGTCGCCCGGCTCGGCGTCTTCGCCGGGCGAGGTCACGTCACTGAACCCGACCTGTGGGCCGCACTGACGGATGCCGCGGCCCGCCGCCTTCCCGCCGCGGAACTCGTCGGCGGCGCCCGATCGCATTTCACGGAGCTGAACCGCGAGCACCACCGCCTGCCCGCCGACCTGCCGGGCATCACGTTCGCGATGACGCCGCAGATGCACGCCAACGAACGCGCTCAGCTCGTGGAGTCGATCGCGGTGCAAGGGGCCGTCGTGCGCGACGCCGCGCGCATCGCCGACGGGCGCCCGCTGCGCGTCGGCCCGATCACGCTGCGGTCGCGGTTCAACGCGGTGGCGACGAGCGGGCCACGCGTCGAGACCGATGCGTCTCTCGCCGCCGGGTACGGCGCCGAGCTCGTCGACGGCGCGACGGATGCGCGGCAGTCGTCCGTGGCGATGGAGGCGTGGACGGTGGCGAGCTTCGCGGCGATCTGCGCCGGGGCGGTCGCCGGCGGGAGCCAGGTCGCCGACGTCGCCTACTTCGAGACCACGGGTCCCCGCGGCATCCGTGACCGCTCCGGCCCGTACCCTGTCGCCCACGCCATCGAGGCGATCGCCTCGCTCGCCCGCCTTCGCCTGATCACGCCGGCCGGGGAGCCGCCCGAGGGCGTGTGGCTCGTCGGCGGCGTGCGACCCGACGGTTCGTGGCGCGTGCTCGTCGCGAGCCTCGCCGATCACCCCGTGTCCCTCGTCGTCCGCCACGGCGAGCGCGAGCTCGAACGTACGGTGGCGCCCTACGAGCTCGCTGCGCTCGACTCGGCCGGGTGACGCGCAACACCCTCGCTGGACCGACCCCTGGCCAAGTACTACGAGGCGACGGGCACCCGGAGCGACAGCACGGCGGAGACGGCATCGCGCAGCGACTGCTCAGGGTCGTCCGCGCCATCCGTCCGCCACGCGACGACGCCGTCGGGCCGCACAAGCACGGCGCCGTCCGCCGACACTCCGCGCCGCCGCAACCAGGACAGCCGGTGGTCTAGGTAGTCCCCGTTCGCGTGTCCGATCCGGACGGCGCGTATGACGACGCCCAACGCCGCCTGCACGTCGGCCGCCGCGGCGTTCCATCGGTCGTCGGCGCCGTCGGCGATGAGAATGAATTCTCCCGGGCGGATCAGGTCCACGATCGCGAGCCGGCTGTCGTCGTCCGCCGTGAGCCACGCGTGGGGCACGGGCGAGCCCGGACGCGTGTCGGGCACGTATACACGCACCTCGTCGACGTTGCGCGGTGCGGGAGTGCCGTCCCCGACGACGGCATCCGACTCGTAGCGATAGCCGTACTCCACGTTGTGCTCGTCGAACTCCTGTGACTGCACCGCGATCATGTCGCGGATGCGCCGCCGGAACTCCGCATCCCCGGGAGCGGCGCTCCACACGCGACGCAGGTTCGCCCAGTTCGCCTCCGGAGTCGCAGCAGGATCCAGCCCCATGGCGCCGCCGATCGCGAGGTGGTGCATCGCGTTCTCGGTCGAGCGCGCGACATTGCGCCGCGCGACGGGGAGTCGCTCCTGCTCATAGGTGTCCAAGAGCTCGTCTCCCGCGCGGCCCGCCAGGACGGCCGCGAGCTTCCACGCGATGTTGCGCGAATCCTGGATCGCCGTCGTCAGCCCGAGCCCGCCGGTCGGACCGTGCCGGTGCGCGGCGTCCCCGACCAGGAAGACGCGCCCCACCCGCATCTGCGGCGCGACGAGCGCCTCGAAGCTCCAGCGCGTGATCATATGGATCTCGGGGGCGAAGTCGGGGATGCCGAGCGCGTCCCGCATTCCTGCGATGATCTTCTCGTCGTCCCAGAGGCGGGTGTCCTCACCCGGATAGCTGTGGTGGTACACCCACTCCTCGGAGTCCGGCCCCCACCGCTCGGGTCCCATCGGGACGAGCACCGACATGAGACCGACGTGGGGCGGCCACATCCAGCGGATCAGGACGTCCGGGTCGGTCGCCCACCGCGAGAGGTCGGCGGTGAAGTGCACGGAGGCGGTGTAGAGGATGTCGCGCATCCCTTCGAGCTCGACTCCCACCTGTCGGCCGACCGTGCGCCCGCCGTCGCAGCCGAGGAGGTACTGTGCCCGCACTGTGTAGGTCTCGCCGGACGACTTGTCCTGGATCCGAGCGGTCACGCCGGAGTCGTCTTGCGTCAGTTCGACGAGCTCCTGCCCGAAGCGGATCGATCCGGGCGACTTGCTCTCGGCGTGGGCGCGCAGCACCGGCTCGAGCCGGATCTGCGGCAGATTGGCCTGCAGGCACGGGCTCGCGATGAGCCACTCCGGGTCTGCACCGCCGGCACCCCAGGACTCCTGCTTCGCGATGCGCCTGCCGGCGTCGGGGTCGTCGCCGGCGAGCCCGGCGTACCAGGCGGTCGCCGCGAGGTTCTGGGGCGGCGCGCTGCGTGCGTAGATGTCGTCGGCCACGCCCGCGTGGCGGAAGACCTCCATCGCGCGCTGCTGGATCACGTGGGCCTTTGGAAGCGCAGACGTGGTGAGGGCTGAGGAGATCGTGAGGGTCTCCACGCCCAGGTCGGAGAGGAGCATCGAGGCGGTCAGTCCTGCTCCGCCGGCTCCCACGATCAGCACCGGTACGTCGATGTCGTGTGCATTGCTCATTCCTGCTCTCCTTCGAACAGTTCTCTCTGGATCAGTACACCCAGGGGGTCGCCGTCTATGAGACCGCGAGCCCCAGATGACGTCCGATCGCGGCGATCTTCGCGGCGTATGCCTCACGTGCGACGCTCGTGTCGACGGTGAGGACTCCGGCGACGTGACGGACGCGCACGTCCTTGTGCGGCGGTAGGCCGCGCTCCACGTCGCGGCCCTGGAGTGCATCCGAGACCGCGCGCGCTGCGGCATCCTCGCGCAACGGGGGTTTGAACGGCTTGCCGACCTGGGTGACCGGTATGGCTTCGATCGCATAGATCGCCTTGGGCTGAGCGGCGGGCTCGAGGGGTTGCGTTGCCAGCCACGTTCTCACCTCTGCTGGATCCGCGGTGCCGGTGATGTAGGCGACCGGGACTTCTCCGGATGCCGCGTCGGGGCGTCCCACCGTCGCTGCGCCCGTCACCGCCGGGTGCTGCAGCAAGGCCTGCTCGATGACGGCCGGATCGATATTGTGACCGCCCCTGATGATGACGTCCTTGGCTCGTCCACTCAGGCTGAGAAAGCCGTCCTCCACGGATCCGAGGTCGCCGGTGTCGAGCCAGCCGTTCTCGACCCAAGGAGAGCGTTCAAGATGGCGGCCGATGCCGTCTGCGATGACGTACCCGGGAAAGACGGCCGGGCCCTTGATCCGGATGATCCCCTGCTCACCGTCGGGGAGCCGTATCCAGTTTGCGTGGTCATCGCGGCGGAAGGCCGCGATCCGCTGATAGGGGAGACGTTCCCCGACCGTGCCAGGACGACGTCTGCTCGGACGCGTGACCGTGCTGGCGCACGTCGCTTCGGTGAGCCCGTAGCCCTCGGTCAGTTCGACGCCGGTTGCCTTGCGGAAGGCGACGCGGACCGGGTCCGGCAACGGTGACGCTCCGACTGCGGCCACCTCGAGCGACGACACATCGGCGTTCACGGGTACCAGCGCGAGTCGTGCGTACACGGTGGGAACGGCCGACATGGCCTCGACGCGGTACTTCTCGATCATCCGCCAGGCGTTCGCGAAGAACAGCGGGTCGCGGTACCCGAGGGGTCCGATCCAGAGGGTCGAGGCGCCGAGGTGAAGCGGCGCGAGGACCGTGACGAGAAGTGCGTTCACATGGAAGAGGGGAAGTCCCGCGAGCATCGTCGCGCCTTCGGTGATCCCAGCCGCCGTGGCGATCGACCACGAGGTGGTCACCTCATTCGCGTGGCTGTGGGCTGCGAGCTTGGGGCTTGCAGTGGTGCCGCCCGTATGGAAGTACGCCGCGATGTCCTCGCTGCGCGGCTCTGCGAACGAGAGCTCGGAATCGGCTCGGTCGGCGAGCACCGAGAGATACTCGAGCGTCAGGCCGCCTGAGCTCGTGCCCAGACGCGGTGCCGGGCCGGTCACGCCGTCCGGACGGAGGGCGAGCACATGGCGTGCTCCCACAGCGCGGCCGAGGTCGACTGCACGATCCCAGATGCCGGCGCCGAACTCGGGACCCGCCGCGATGATCACGTCGGACCCGCTTGCCTGCACGAGGGCGACGATCTGTTCAGGGGCGAGGGCGGGATTGACGGGCGCAGCGATCCCGGCAGTCTCGGCGCCCAACAGCGCGGCGACCATCCAACCGCAGTTCGGGCTGACGAGGGTGACGGCCTTGTCGCGGTCGACTCCCAGGCTCCGAAGGGCGTTGGCGACTCGGGTCACCCTCTCGGTGAGCTGGCTGTAGGTGATGTCGGTCGACTGTGCCCATCCGTCCCCGCCGGGGAGGAGACGCAGTGCCGGCTCGAGCGGCCGGGAGTGCGACTGCTCTCGTAGCAGTGCGTATGTGGAGCTGGCAAGGCCTCGCTCGACGAGAGGAACTGCTTCGATCTCGCTGAGCGTCTCGCCGACGGGGAGACGGAGCGGGATGCGTGCCGTCGTCACGTGTTGACCTCCTCGTCGACGACGGTGGTGCGCTGGGATCCGAGGTCCACAGCTCCGTCCGAGCTGCGGATGGTCGCCTCGATCACGTCTCCCGCCGTCAGGTACTTCGGGTTCTTCGCCTGTGACCGGAAGAATGCGCTCCACTTGGCCGAAGGGGAAAGCAGCGCCGCAACCTTCTCGATCGCCTTGGGAGGAGCTTTCAGTGCAGTGCCGCCCGGTGTTCCAGTGAGCAGGATGTCGCCTGGATCCATCTGCTGGAATCGAGAGAGCACCCGCAACGACTCGAGCGGCTGGGAGATCATGTCGGCTACCGTGCCGTCTTGTCGCACCACCCCGTTGACGGAGAGCGTGAGGCGAAGATCCTGACGCAGGTACGCGAAGTCGCTCGCATCCAGCAGGACGAGGCGTGGGCCGATCGGGGTGAACGTGGGGTAGGACTTGCTCTCGTAGAACTGGGACTTCGTCAGTTGCACTTCGCGGGCGCTGACATCGTTCGCGACTACCACTCCCGCGATCAGCCTCGGCAGATCGGCTTCGGTGATGGTGTCGCCGACCCGCATCGTGTCGCCGAAGACCAGACCCAGTTCGACTTCATAGTCGAGGAACCGAACGTGCGCAGGCGTGACCACATCGTCGAACGCCCCGGAGATCGATCCTGAAGCCTTCCGGAAGAAGGTGGTCGGCACGCTACGCGGGTCGAAACCGGAGTCGCGGGCATGAGAGGCGTAGTTCACCATCTGCGCGACGACACGGCACGGAGTCGTGACCGGCGAAAGGAGGTCGAGGTCATGCAATGGGACGAGATCGACAGGGCGCTGGCGGGCGAGCAGGCGGATCGCATCGGCCTCAGCGAGCAGTTCTCTCGTTGTGGTCGCGTCCGTCGGGATCTGAGACGCTCCCGCGGGGGTCTCGATCCACCAGCCGTCCACGGTGCGAAGGATGCTGATGCTCACGAGCTCATCGCCTTCATCAGGCTTCGAAGGACTGCCGGGTCGATCTCGTTCTCGCCGCGGAGCCCGCCGATCACCTTTCGTACGAGATGTGGGGACAGGTTGCTGCCGAGGAAGTCCTTCGTGGCCGGCGGACCCCATTGGGCGAGGCCGCTGGCGCTCATCGGCGCCCACCCGGGTTCGACGTCGCAGTCGAACATGTCTCCGTCCGCGAAGTGCTCGAACATGAGCTTGTCGGGGTCACGCCAGTAGTCGAAGATCTGACTGCCCTGGATGTGCCTGCCGATTCCCCAGACCCGATTGTAGCCTTGCGCCTTGAGGTACTCTCCGCCCATCGCGACGGAATCGAGGTCGGAGACCTGATACGCGGAATGAACGTATCCGACTCCCGGACCAAGGTGCATCGCGAGTGTGTGGTGATCGGCCGGCACGCTTCCCCGGTCGCATCGGATGAAGGCCATCGTCGGCCCGCGGTCGCGGAGGTCGTCAAGGAACAGGAAGTCGCTGACGATCATTCCGAGGACTTCGACGTACCAGTTCAGCGCCTTCTGGAAAATCGGGGTCTCGAGTACGACGTGTCCGAGTCGTTGCACACGCGCGGGCTCCTTCGCCGGGCGCTGACCCCGATTGAAACGGGTGTATTCCTCGCCGAAGTTCAGCGGCAGAGGTGCCTGTTCGGGAAGGGCCGGCAGGACTGTGAGCCCGTGTACGACGCGAACCGGAACCCCGCTCGGGTCCGTGGTCTGGACAATGCGCCCATCCAGGAACGGGCGCACCTCAGTGCCAAGGGCACGCGCAAGCCGGTCCAGGTCCGTTCCCTCAGACGCCTGGAAGGTGATTCCGTTGAATCTGCTCTGCGCGCCGCGTCTGATCACAAGGCAAGGTGTCCGTGACCATGTTCCGCGCAGGTACAGCGCGTCAGGCGTGCGGTCAGCCACCGCGAACCCGAAATCGCGTGCGAAGGCTTCGGCGCGTACGAGGTCCGGCTTGACGAACTCGAGCCAAGCAAGGTCCTGGACCTTGATCACGGGATCGGTGGAGCGGCCGCGGTGTTCGGCTCGAAGCCCGCCCGCCGCGCTGTGCAACCCGCTGTGCACGTCGGCGATAGGCGTCTCATGATCGGTGGCTGCGAGCTCCAGTGAGGTGGGCATCATGACTCCCTTGTCATATGGGATCGAATTTGATGATTGTATCAAACTTGCGTCAGCGCGTCTACATTGCGCGTGTGCGCACTCTGAGTCACGCTCCGGTGGGTAGCGTGGAGCGCATGGAGTCCGAGCGCACCTCGCGGTATACGCGTCGACGTCAGCAGACGCGTGACGCACTTCTGGGGGCGGCTCGTGCGCTCATCGCCGAAGGACGGGCGTCGGACGCCAGCATCCAAGAGATCACCGATCGCGCGGACGTCGGCTTCGGCTCGTTCTACAACCACTTCGACACGAAGGCCGAGCTCTTCGCCGTGGCCGCGAAGGAAGTGCTGGATCGGTGGTCGGAACTCTTCGAGCGTTATACGCGCGGAATCGACGACCCTGCGGTTCGCTTCGCTTTCGGGCTCCGCTTTACGAGCATGTTGGTCGAATCGGACGCCGAGATGGCGCGGGTGATCGTCGAGAGCGGTTTCCGAGCGCTCGAAATCCAGACGGGCATCGGCATTCGCTCCCGCACGGACCTGGAGGAGAGCCGGTCGAGCGGAAGGTTCGACTTTCCGGACACCGAGATCGCGATGGGGCTGGTGGTTGGTGGGGTGCTGTCCGTGCTGCGACGGGGGCTGGCGGATCCGGCTGCCGATCACGATCGGGCGGGAGCGATCCTCACCGAGCACCTGCTACGGGCACTGGGGATGGAAGGTGCGGAGGCGCATCGTGTGGCATCGCTGCCGTTGCCCGCCGAGCCCGCGTTGAAGATCCACGCCGTGCCGTTGGAGTGAGCTCGGCATCCAGCGCGAACATCTTCGCGTAGTCCTGCACCGAACGGAGCATCCGCGCTGCACTGTTCGACGACGCGACGACGACGCCATCGGGGCGGATCAAGACGAACTTCCGGCCGCGGCGCCAACGGTCGGGGGTGCCGGCATCTCGCTGCGAATGCACCGCGAGCCCCTTGGCATGGCACGCGTCGGAGAGCGTCGCCGTCGGTGCGGCATACGCCAGGAGAATCCCATGCGCGCGCGTGGCGCCGAGCGGGATCGGGCAGAGGCGCCCATTGGTCACGTCGCGGCTGGTGGTGATCTCGCTCGTGCGGAGTCGAGGTGTGACGCTGCTCATGATGAGTGCACCGATGCTGGGCACGACGTTCGCGTACGGCAAGACGACGCTTCGCGCAGCGTTCGCGAGGATGCTCGGACTGCTCATCAGGGCACCGATGAACACGGCCTTATTGATCAAGGCCTTGGCATGCGGCTTACGTTCCTGCTCGTAGCTCTCGAGGAGGCCGTCGTCGCCACTTCGGCGATGCGCCGCGATCTTCCAGGCGAGGTTCGCCGCGTCCCGCAGACCCGCTCCAAGTCCTTGTCCGATGAACGGCGGGGTCAGGTGCGCGGCATCGCCCAGTAGGAAGACGTTCCCGGAGCGCCACCGATCGCATACCTGCGCACGGAAGGTGTACTCGGCTGCACGGACGATTTCGATGTCCTCGACCGACGTCGCACCCACCCACGGACGAATGAGCGGCTCAACGGATTCGCTGGTCGCAAAGTCGGTGGCTTGTTCCCCATCTGCGAGCCGGAACTCCCAACGATGCCGGGTATCAGTGATCTGCATGTACGTGCCCGGGCGGTCGCGATCGAAGACCTGGTCTACGCCGCCCCACGACGTGACCTCTTCGCCCAGGTCGACATCGAGAACCAGCCAGCGCTGCTCGAAGCCCATATCGACCATCCGAGACCCGATGGCCGCACGCACATCGCTTCGTGCTCCATCGCAGCCGAGGAGGTATCGCGAGCTGATGTGCACGTCCCTCCCCGTACTGAAGTCCCGGGCTGTCACCGAAACGCCGTCGGTCTCATGGCGCAGACCGATGAACTCCACACCGCACGCGAGATCCACCTCGGGCACGCCGTCCACGTGTCGACGCAGGATGGCCTCGAGGTCTGGCTGTTGGAACATGTTCGCCTGAGGGAATCCGCTGATCTCACTTTCCGCTCGATCGAAGCGAACGATCTCCCGCAGTCGGCGATCCACCAGCCGGAGCCCCCGACCGGGTCGGCTTACGATTCGGAACGGTTCCGCAACGCCGGCAGTGTGCAGTATTCGCAGCACCTCGTCATCGATGTGCACTGCGCGCGGAAGCGGGTAGGGGCTGGGGTGACGCTCCACGACGATCGACGTCAAGCCGTGCTGAGCAAGAAGGATCGCCGAGCAGACACCCACAGGACCTCCGCCGATGATCGCCACGTCGGCAGCGAGGCGCGTAGCGCCGGTCTCCGCCCGTGCTCCTCGGTCGTATGAATGTGTCACGCGCGACTCCTTTGTCGGGCAGGCCTCGGCATTTGCGGCGAAGCCCTTGAATAGTGATAATCTCATCAGACTTGACTACGAATTGCAAGTAACTTTTGCGCGGCTCTGGTTCGCCAGACGAAGGAGTGAAGATGTGGGTTGTCGTGTACGGCATCGTCGCGGGGCTGCTGGCGGTCGCCTTCCTGGGTTTCGGCGGGTCCAAGCTCGTCCGTCCTCGTGAGGTCATGGCACGGTCCTACATGGGTTGGGCCGCGCACGTCAGCGATGCGACGTTCAAGTCGATCGGCGCAGTGGAGGTGCTCGGTGCTCTCGGCCTGGTGCTTCCGTTGCTCACCGGAATCGCACCATGGCTCAGTCCCACCGCAGCGGTGGGACTCTCCGTGGTCATGGGCGGTGCGGCCGTGGTGCACGTCAGACGTGGAGAGTCACCTGCCGCCCCGCTGATCATGTGGGTGCTGACATGGACCACCGCTGTGGTCGGGTGCGCCGCGTTGCTGACGTAGCGGGCGTCCTCAAGAAGGTCTCCGTCGCGGCCGGCGTGACGTCAGCGCGGCAGGCGGGGCCCCGTCGCTCAGGCCGCGCCGGTCGCGTCGCCGGCCTGGACCGACGCCAGGCGCGCCGACGCTGTCGCCATGTGCGTGGCCATCGCCGAGGCGGCCCCGTCGGCGTCATGCGACGAGAGGGCGCGGAACACCGCCTCGTGCTCTTCGAGAGCGGTGCGTGCGTGCCCTTCGTCTTGCACGGCGCGGTCCACCCAGATGCGCAGGAGCGACCGCACGATCTGCAGCAGGTCGAGCAGCACCGAGTTGTCGGCGCTCGACGCGAGCTCGTGGTGGAAGGCCAGGTCGGCCTTGACGAACGTCTTCAGGTCGCCGACCGAGGTGCGCATGCGGTCGAGGTGGCGCCACAGGGAGGCGAGCTGCTCGTCAGTGAGCCGGTCGGCCGCGAGGCGTGCGACGTAGATCTCGAGCCCGCTTCGCAGTTCGAGGAGCTCGGCCGTGCTGCGCTCGCCGATCAGCACGCCCCAGCTGAGGCTCTGGGGGAGCAGCTCGCTCACCGTGCCGCGCAGGTAGGTGCCTGAGCCCGGGCGCACGTCGACGATCCCGAGGATCTCGAGCGCGGCGAGGGCCTCGCGCACGGCGGACCGGCCCACCTCGAGGGTGGCCGCGAGCTGGCGCTCGGGCGGAAGCCGCGTGCCGGGCGCGATCGAGCCGCTCGTGAAGAGATCGAGCAGGCGCGTCGCGACGACCGAGACGGCCGAGCCCGACGGCAGCGCGCCGAGGGCCGCGGTGATCTCGGCCGAGCTGTCGTTGCGGAACACGGGCATGGACACAACCTATCAACCGGTGAGGCGATCAGGGCGGGGCCTGGGCTTGCAATTGGTCAACCGGTTTGACAATATGGTCCGAACGCATCCGTTGTCATCGGGCCGACGCGGGCCCGCCGAGCAGGAGAGAACCAGGAGTCAGCGTGGACACCACCACCCGAACCGCCGCCGACGCGGCCGTCGCGACATCCGCCATCAAGAAGGTCGCCGTGCGCCTCGTGCCCTTCGTGGCGCTGATGTTCTTCATCAACTACCTCGACCGCACCGCGATCGGCTTCGCCGCACCCAACGGCATGAACGAGGACCTCGGGCTCTCGGCCGCGCAGTTCGGCTTCGCCTCGGGCGTCTTCTTCATCGGCTATATCCTGTTGGAGGTGCCGTCGAACCTCGCGCTGCACCGGTTCGGCGCGCGTAAGTGGCTCGCGCGCATCATGGTGAGCTGGGGCATCGTCGCGGCGCTGTTCACGTGGGTGCAGAACTTCGAGCAGCTCGCGTTCCTCCGCTTCATGCTCGGCGTCGCCGAGGCCGGCTTCTTCCCCGGCGCGATCCTCTTCCTCAGCCTCTGGGTGCCGGCGGCGTACCGCGGCAAGATCCTCGCCCTCTTCTACCTGGCGCAGCCCCTGACGACCGTCATCGGCGCACCGCTCGCGGGCCTCCTGATCCAGCAGGACGGCGCGTTCCTCGGCCTCGAGGGCTGGCGGTTCATGTTCCTCGGCGTGGCGATCCCGGCCATCGTGGTCGGCATCATCGCGTGGTTCACCCTGAAGGACCGCCCAAGCGACGCGAAGTGGCTCACCCCCACCGAGCAGGTCTGGCTGACCGATGCGCTCGCGACCGAGAAGGCCGCCACCGAGGCGAAGCAGCACACCGCCTCCGTCCGCCAGGCGTTCGGGAGTGGCCGGGTCTGGGCGCTGTCGTTCATCTACTTCGGCTTCATCTACGGCCTCTACGCCCTCGCCTTCTTCCTCCCGACGATCATCGACGGCTTCCAGACGCAGTCCGGTGTCGAGTTCGACGTGTTCCAGAAGGGACTCATCACGGCCATCCCGTACATCCCCGCCGCGATCGCCCTGTGGCTGTGGTCGCGCGACGCCAGCCGACGGGGTCTGCGCACCTGGCACATCGCGGGTCCGGCGATCGCCGGCGCCGTCAGCATCCCTGTCGCCCTCTTCGCCGGCTCGCCGGTGCTCACGATCGCGATCATCTCGATCACGGCCATGGCGATCTTCGCGGCGCTGCCGAACTTCTGGACCCTGCCGACGCAGTTCCTCACCGGCGCCGCGGCGGCCGCAGGCGTCGCCCTCATCAACACGATCGGCAACATCGCGGGCTTCAGCGCCCCGTTCCTGACCGGTGCCGTGCACGACTGGACCGGCGGCTACGAGGTGCCGATGTTCCTCGTCGGCGGGTTCATGCTCCTCTCGGCGGTGCTCATGATCGTGCTCGCCCGCCGGGGCCGTGTACAGGTCGCCCACGGTGACGCGCACGGCGTCGACGTGGCATCCGTCGAGTCCGACGCATCCACCGAGCTGGTCGAGCCGGGCGACCGCGACTCGGTCGAGGTGCCGCGATGACCAGGCTCTACAACGCGCCCGCGGACTTCGCCGACGAGATGATCGCGGGGTTCGTCGCGGCGAACGGGCGCCACGTGCGGGCGGTTCCCGGCGGCGTGGTCCGCTCGACGACGTCGCCGGCCGGCCAGGTGGCGGTCGTCATCGGCGGCGGCTCGGGCCACTACCCGGCGTTCGGCGGCCTGGTCGGCCAGGGCCTCGCGCACGGTGCGGCCATGGGCAACCTCTTCGCATCGCCCTCGACGCAACAGGTGCGGTCGGTCGCCACGGCGGCCGAACACGGCGGCGGGGTGTTGTTCAGCTACGGCAACTACGCCGGCGACGTGCTGAACTTCGACGCAGCGCAGGAGCAACTGCGCGCCGCCGGCATCCCGAGCGAGACGGTGACCGTCACCGACGACATCTCGAGCGCCCCGGCCGCCGAGAAGCACAAGCGCCGCGGCATCGCCGGCGACCTCACGGTCTTCAAGTCCGCTGCGGCGGCCGCCGAGGCCGGGTACGGGCTCGCCGAGGTCGTGCGGGTCGCGCGGCTCGCGAACGAGCGCACGCGCTCCTTCGGCGTCGCGTTCACCGGCTGCACGCTGCCGGGATCGGATGCCCCGCTCTTCACGGTGCCCGAGGGGCGCATGGCCGTGGGCCTCGGCATCCACGGCGAGCCGGGCATCGACGAGACCGACGTGCCCACCGCCGACGGGCTCGCCGAGCTGCTCGTGTCGAGCCTGCTCGCGGAGGTGCCCGACGGCGTCGACGGCGCGCGCGGGGCGCGCATCGTGCCGATCCTCAACGGCCTGGGCGCCCTGAAGTACGAGGAGCTCTTCGTCGTCTACCGCAGGGTCGCCGAGCTCCTCGAGCAGGCGGGCGTCGAGATCGTCGACCCGCACGTCGGGGAGTACTGCACGAGCTTCGACATGGCGGGCGGCTCGCTGACCCTCTTCTGGCTCGACGACGAGCTCGAGCGACTGTGGAACGCCCCGGTCGACACGCCCGCGTACCGCCACGGCGCGGTGACCGCCGCCGAGCGACGCCACGCCGACGAGGTGACGGATGCCGCGAGCACCGCGATCCCCGTCGGCTCCCCGGCCTCGCAGCAGGCGGCGGCGACCGCCCTCGGCGCGATCGAGGCGACCGTGGAGGTCATCGACGCGCACGTCGACGAACTCGGACGACTCGACGCGATCGCGGGCGACGGCGACCACGGCATCGGCATGCAGCGCGGCGCGCACGCCGCGCTCGCCGCGGCCCGCGAGGCCGCGCAGGCCGGCGCGGGCGCCGCCACGCTGCTCGACCGCGCCGCCCACGCCTGGTCGGATCGGGCCGGCGGCACCTCGGGCGCGCTGTGGGGCGTGGCGCTGCGTTCGGTGGGCTCGGCGCTCGGCGACCACGCGGCGCCGACCCGCCAGGCCGTCGTCGCGGGCGTCGCCTCGGCCGCCGACGGCATCATGGCCTACGGCAAGGCGCAGCCGGGCGACAAGACCATGGTCGACGCGCTGCTGCCGTTCTCCGCCGCCCTTCGCCGGGGGGTCGACGGTGGGGCTCGCCTCGCCGACGCGTGGGCGGCCGCAGCAGATGTGGCATCCGAGGCCGCGGCGGCCACTGCCGACCTCCTGCCCCGCATGGGCCGGGCCCGCCCCCACGCCGAGAAGAGCCTCGGCACGCCCGACCCGGGCGCCCACTCGTTCGCCCTCATCGTGCAGGCGGTGGGGTCGGTGCTCGCCGGCGACGCCGGCACCCGAAAGGAAGACCAGCATGCCTGAACCGCTCCGCATCGTCGTCGGCAGTGACGACGCCGGATTCGACTACAAGGAGATCCTGAAGCGCGACCTCGAGCTCGCCGACGGCGTGGCATCCGTCGTCGACGTCGGGGTCGACGCCGAGGGCCACACGCCGTACCCCAAGGTCGCGGTCGCCGCCGCCGAGCTCGTCGCGGCCGGTGAGGCCGACCGCGCCCTGCTCATCTGCGGCACCGGGCTCGGCGTCGCGATCGCGGCGAACAAGGTGCCCGGCATCCGCGCCGCGACCGCGCACGACAGCTTCTCGGTGGAGCGCAGCGTGCTGTCGAACGACGCGCAGGTGCTCACGATGGGCCAGCGCGTCGTCGGCATCGAGCTCGCCCGCCGCCTCGTGCGCGAGTGGCTCACCTACCGCTTCGACCCGACCTCCGCGTCGGCCGAGAAGGTCGCGGACATCGGCCAGTACGAATCGACCGGATCCTGCTGATGTCCGCGCGCGTGTCCGTCGGCGTGAGCCTGAAGATGTACTTCGGGCACGCCGAGGCGCGCCGCTGGTTCGCTCGCGTCGCCGAGCTCGCGGCGGGGCATCCCGCCGTCGCGAGTGGCGCGGTCGAGTGCTTCGTCATCCCCACCTACCTGCAGGTGCTCCCCGCCGTCGAGGCGTTCGTGGACACCCCGGTCGTGGTCGGGGCGCAGGATGTCGCGACCGAGGACTCCGGCCCGTTCACGGGCGAGGTGTCGGCGAGGGAGCTCGCCGAGGTCGGAGTCCGCCTCGCCGAGGTCGGCCACGCCGAGCGGCGCCGGCTCTTCGGCGAGACCGAGGCGGTCGTGGCGAAGAAGACCGCCGCAGCCCTGCGCAACGGCCTCACGCCGGTGCTCTGCCTGGGCGAGATCGAGCGGGTCGAGGCGACGGATGCCGCGGCCGAGGTCGTGCGCCAGCTGCACACCGCGCTCGACGGCGCCCCCGGGGGACGCGTCATGGTGGCCTACGAGCCGGTGTGGGCCATCGGGGCACAAGAGCCCGCGCCGGTCGAGCACATCGCCGCGGTCGCCCGCGCACTCCGCGCGGCCGTCGACGCGCTCCCTGGCGGCGACGGCAGCACCGTGATCTACGGCGGCTCGGCCGGACCGGGCCTGCTCGCGGCGCTCGACGGCGCGGTCGACGGGTTGTTCCTCGGCCGCTTCGCCCACGACCCCGCCGCCCTCGCCACGGTGCTCGACGAGGCCGGCGCACTCGCGGCCCTACGCCAGGAGGTGCGAGCGTGATCGGGCTCGGCACCTACGCCTTCTTCTGGCAGCACTCCGATCGCGTCGAAGAGCCGCTCAGCCTGATCGGTGCGCTCGAACGGACCCGCGAGCTCGACGTCGACCTCTTCCAGGTCTGCGATTATGCGCCATTGCCGACGATGTCGGCCGCCGAACTCGCCGAGGCCGCCGGCGCGGCCCGTGAGCTCGGCATCTCGATCGAGCTCGGCACCAAGGGCGTCGCGCCCGAGCACCTCGCGACATTCCTCCGGCTCGCCGAGGTCTTCGACGCCCGCCTGGTGCGCAGCATGGTGTATGCGCCGGGATTCCACCCGACCCTCGCCGAGGCGGAGTCGATGCTTCGCGCGGCGATGCCCGCCTACGAGACCGAGGGCGTCACCCTCGCGCTCGAGACCTACGAGCAGGTGCCCACCGGCGAGCTCGTCGGGCTCATCGAGCGGGTGGGCAGCGACCGGCTCGGCATCTGCCTCGACCCGGCGAACGTCGTGGCCGGCCTCGAGCTGCCCAAGGACGCCGTCGAGCGGTGCGCCGCGCTCACCCGCAACATCCACGCCAAGGACTTCGCATTCGCGCGACAGGACGGCTGGGTCGGCTTCACCTACGGCGGCGCCCCCATGGGGGCGGGCCTGCACGACTACCCCCACCTGCTCGCCACCGTGCAGCCCGAGGCGCGCAGCGTCAACGAGATCGTCGAACACTGGTTGCCCTGGCAGGGCGACCCCGAGACCACCGTCCGGGCGGAGATCGCCTGGACATCGACCGCACTGGAGTACCTGAGGAGCATCCGATGAGCACCACCGACACCACCACCCCGACCGATACCGTTGCACGCCTGGAGACCTATGGCATCGCCGTCATCGGCGCGAGCGGCAAGATGGGCATGCGCGTCTCCGACAACCTCGTGAAGACCGACCACGCGGTCTTCTACAGCGAGAACTCGCCAGCGGGCCAGGAGCGCGTGCGCGCCGCCGGCCGCGAGCTCACCGAGACGCCGGATGCCGTGCGCGACGCCGACATCGTCGTGCTCGCGGTGCCCGACCTCGCGCTCGGACCGGTGACGGCCGACATCGTGCCGCAGCTGAAGCCCGGCGCGATCGTGCTCACGCTCGACCCGGCGGCCGCGTACGCCGGCCTGCTCACGACGCGCGACGACGTGATCCAGGCGGTCGCGCACCCGTGCCATCCGTCGATCTTCCTGCAGCGCACCACCCCCGAGGAGTACGCGGACACGTTCGGCGGCATCGCCGCCCCGCAGGACGCGATCGCCGCGATCGAGTCCGACGACCCGGCCAAGCAGGCCATCGTCGAGGCGACCGTACGGGCGATCTACGCCCCCGTCATCGACGTGCACTGGGTCACGATCAAGCAGCTCGCCCAGCTCGAGCCCACTCTCGTCGAGACGATCGCGTGCATGGTCGGCGCGCTCCTGAAGGAGGCGCTCGACGAGGCCGTGAACACCATGGGCGTGCCCGAGGCCGCCGCCCGGTCGATCCTGCTCGGCCACACCCAGGTCGCCCTGGCGAACGGCCTGCGAGGCGACAACCCGTTCAGCGACGCGTGCCTCATCGCGATGGACTACGGCAAGGAGTCGATCATCAAGGACGACTGGAAGAAGGTCTTCCGCGACGACGAGCTCGACAAGAACCTCGCCCGCATGCTGCACCTCGACAGGATCGAGCGCTGACCGTCATATCGGGGCGGGAGACTCGTCCGGTGCGATCCAGGCTGTCGCTCCCGCTGGGAGCAGATCGCCGTTCAAGGGTTCGCTCGAAAGCATGACGGTGCCCGGGGGCAGCGTCACGGCCGTGAGGTTGAAGTTGGTCACGGACTCCCACGACGCGGTTCGTGCGAAGTGCAGCACGCCGTGCTCAGAAGGCAGGAAGGTGAGGTCCTCGTTGACCGCAAGGCGTCCGCGCAGACTGATCGCCGCCCGGTACATCGAGAGCGTGGAGTGCGGATCATCGTCTTCGACGTCCACGGCGTAGTCGGCGAACCACCGGGGCTGTGGAAGGTGAGACGCACCCGGCCCGAATCCGAAGGCTGCGCCGTCAGCGGTCCAGGGCAGTGGGACGCGGCATCCGTCTCGCCCCTTCAGTTCGCCGCTGCTTCGCACCCAGATGGGGTCCTGGAGGCGATCGATCGGGATGTCGGCCACCTCGGGAAGCCCGAGCTCTTCCCCCTGATACAGATATGCGGAACCCGGAAGGGCGAGCATGAGCAGCGTGGCCGCCCGTGCCCGACGGCTCCCCAGGTCAGGATCGAGCAGTGTGGGATCCGCGCCGCGGGCCAACCAGGTGGTCGGTTCGACGCCCTCGGCAAGTCCGTACCGAGTGGCATGGCGGACGTTGTCGTGATTCGACAGCACCCACGTCGACGAGGTACCCGCTTCACGGGCATGGGTCAGACTGCTCTCGATTGCTGCGTGGTACTCGTCACGGCTCCAGTAACTATTCAGCAGGTCGAAGTTGAACGCCTGGTGGAGTTCGTCCGATCGGGTGTAGAGCACGCGGCGAGGTGCGGAGACGACCGCCTCCGCGACAGCCACGCGCGGCGGATCGTACTCATCGAAGATGCGACGCCAATCGCGGTAGACGTCGTGGACCTCGTTCCGGTCGAACAGCACGTCGTCGCCGGTGGGCGGATTGTCGAAGTCCACGAAGACGGGCTTGCTCCGAAGCGGCTCGCTCAGATCTTTGACGAGCGCGTGCGCCACATCGATCCGGAAGCCGTCTACGCCGCGGTCCGCCCAGAATCGGAGCGTGCCCCTGAAGTACTCACGCACGTCTTCGTTGTCCCAGTTGTAGTCGGGCTGCTCCGGTGCGAAGAGGTGGAGGTACCACTGGCCGGGTGTGCCATCGGCGTTTCGAGTGCGTGTCCATGCCGACGGACCGAAGTGCGATGGCCAGTCCGATGGAGGGAGCGCTCCGGACTGGCCGCGGCCGTCCCGGAAGATGAAACGGTCTCGAGCGGGGGAGCCGGGTTCGGCCTCCATCGCTTCTCGGAACCATGCGCTTCTGGTTGAGGAGTGGTTGGGCACGATGTCGACGAAGAGCTTGATGTCCTCGCGGTGGAGCGCAGTGACGAGCTCGTCGAAGTCGTCGAGCGAACCGAGCAGCGGGTCGACATCGCGGTGGTCGTCGACGTCGTATCCGCCATCGGCGAGCTGCGACGGGTAGAACGGACTGAGCCAGACCGCGTCGACGCCGAGTGACGCCAGGTAGGGCGTGCGGGAGGTGATTCCGGCGAGATCGCCGATTCCGTCGCCGTTCGCGTCGGCGAACGATCGTGGATAGACCTGGTAGACGACGGCCTGTCGCCACCATGAATCCCCGCCGATCCGATCGGGCCTCATCCTTCGGCGACCTCTTCCGAGCGTGATGGGAGTCGGGCCGTGCTTCCCCGGAGCACGAGCGTCCCGGCCCACAGCGGGTCTTCCTCCGGGAGGCCGAGTTCGCCGATCCTGTTGATCAGTTGGCGCGCGGCCGTCGCGCCGATCTGCTCGGCAGGCGGGCTGACGGTGGTGAGGGCGGGCGAGGTTGCAGCGGCGAAGCTGTTCGACGTGTCGATCGACACGACGGACAGTTCGTCGGGGATCCGACGACCGCCTTCCCCCGCCGCCGCCAGGACCCCGAGGGTGGCCTCGATGTTCATCGTCACGAGTCCGGAGATGGTCGGCTCACGCACGAGCTCCTCCATCATGAGTCTGCGCCCAGCCTCCACCGTCGATTCGCAGTAGAAGACCCGGGCATCGAGACCACGGGCGTTCGTCGCCGTCACGAATGCCCGTTCGGCCCTGATCGTCGCGCCGAACCTGCTCTCATGGACATGCGGCGACCCGTTGAGCAAGCCGAGGTGTCGGTGCCCGAGCTCGGTGAGGTGCTCGACCGCGATGTCGACGGCCTCGTCGAAGTTCCGGTCGGAGTAGGCCAGCGGCGGCGTGTCCTGAGCGGCTCTTCCGATGAGACCGACCGGGATGCCGGCTGCATCCAGGAATCCGATGCGCTCATCCTCGAGACGCACCTCCATGAGGAGCACGCCGTCGATGAGGCCGGACTGGTGCATGGTGCGTACCTCGTTGAGGTCGTGGTCCTCCGTGGGGAACATCAGCACGTGGTAGCCGAGCGGCCGCGCTGCGCTCGCCGCACCCAGGACGTACTCGAGATCGGCGTTCGAGACGCCACGCTCATGCGTGGGGAAGAGCAGCGCGATGATGGTGCTCTTTCCTCCCGCCAGCCCGCGCGCCATCGCATTCGGCCGATAGTCCAGCTCGCGCATCGCGGCGAACACCCGTTCCCTCGTCTCAGCCGAGATCGGACGCTTGCCGCTGATGGCGTACGAGACCGCCGCCTCCGACACCCCTGCGAGGCGGGCGACGTCTGCTCGTGTGGCCATGGTTGTCCTTCCGCGTATCCGGGACGCGCGCATGCTCGGGATGAGGTCGAGTGGCGTCCGTTATCGTTCCGTGACCATTCCGAGTTGACGCGCGTCAATGCCATCAGGCTATCATTACAGGAACTCATTGACGCGCGTCAACGCGAAGCCGTGTTGGGCACGAAGATGAACGGCGCAACGGGAACCCGATTCGCCACCTCCCATCGCAGGTGATGGTGAGGAAGCTGGCTTCGCTTGGCGCGAAGCCATAGTCGCTAGGAGAATGAGCGTGAGCAACGGAGCAACAGGGCCCTATCGCGAGGGTCGTCGCATGAACTTCTGGGGAGCCGCAGCAGCGGTCACGGCCGTCGCCGTGACGCTGTCTGGCTGCGCGGCCGGTTCTTCAGGCGGCGCTTCCGGTGACGGAACCGGAACCATCACGGTGTGGGCGCAGGAGGGTCAAGCCGGCGAGGTCCAGGCCGCCAAGGACGAGGTGGCGGCCTTCAACGACTCGCAGAGCGATGTCGTCGCCGAGCTGACCTTGATCCCGCAGGCCAGCTACGGGCAGACCCTCGCCTCCACCAAGGCGGACGCTCTTCCCGACGTGTTCGAGTTCGACGGAGAGACGCTCGGCTCGCTCGTGTACGCGAACAAGCTCATGCCACTCGATGGGCTCGTGGACGAGGCCGTCGTCGACAACCAGCTGCCGTCGATCGTGGCGGAGGGAACGTACGTCGATGGAAGCCTGTACTCCGTCTCCCAGTACGACTCCGGGCTCGCGCTCTACGGCAACCGGAGCATGCTCGAAGCGGCTGGGATCACCGACACCCCGACCACCGTCGACGACGCGTGGACGGTCGACGAGTTCGAGGATGCGGTCGTCGCACTCGGCGCCAAGAGCCCGGAGGGCAAGGGGCTCGACATCAAGGAGCAGTACCAGGGCACGTGGCCCGGCTACGCGTTCACTCCAGTGGTCGCGTCGGCGGGCCAGCCACTCGTGAAGGACGGCAGCGCCGACGGCGCACTGAACGACCCGGCGGTCGTCGATGCACTCTCCCGCTTCGCCACCTGGCGGGAGTACGTCGACCCGAACGCCGACGACAAGGCGTTCACCGGTGGCAGGGTCGGTCTGTCCTGGGTGGGTCACTGGACGTACAACGACTATGCCGCGGCCCTCGGTGACGACCTCGTGGTCATCCCCCTGCCTGACTTCGGGAACGGCACGAAGAGTGGTCAGGGATCCCACAGCTGGGGCATCGGCTCCAAGTCGGAGCGTTCGGCATCGGCCGCGAAGTTCCTCGAGTTCATCATGTCCGATGATTCGATCGGCGACATCACGGCGGCGAACGGCGCGGTTCCCGCCACGCAGACCGCGATCGCAGCCAGTGAGCTCTACGCGCCCGGCGGTCCTCTCGCCCTGTACACGGATCAGCTTGCGCTGACCTGCGGTGCCGACGACCCGACGCCGGATTGCGTCACCGTTCCGCGCACGATCAGCCCCGCCTGGCCGGTCATCAACAGCGCGTTCAGCGAGGCGTTCTGGGCGATCTACGGAGGCGCCGATGCCCAGGAGGAGCTCGACAAGGCGGTGAAGACCATCGACCAGGACTACGAGGACAACGCCGGATACGAGTAGTCCTCGAGCGTCCACCCGTCAGTCGGGGCGGGAGACCGAGCCGGCCATGCGCTGGCTCCTCCCGCCCCATCGACCCACACACGTCCCTAATGGAGAAGACAATGGTGTTATCCGCTCCGACGAATCAGCGGCGCCGCCCGGCCGTTCGCTTCGGCTATGACAACGCGGCCGGGGTGCTCTTCAGCCTCCCGGCGGTCCTGCTCCTGATCGGCTTCGTCGTCGTGCCGTTCATCATGGCGTTCGTGTTGTCGATGCAGATCGTGCGACTCGATGCTGCTCGCCCTCCCATCTGGGTCGGCCTCGAGCAATACCGAAGGATCCTGTTCGATCCCGACTTCAGCCCGATCTTCTGGCGAAGCCTGCTGAACAACCTGACCTTCGCGCTCATCGTGGTGCCAGTGCAGACGGCGCTGGCGGTGGCCCTCGCCGTGCTGCTCAACCAGAAGCTCCGCGGCATCGCGTTCTTCCGGACCTTCTTCTTCCTCCCCGTGGTGTTCCCCATGGCCCTCGTCGCGGTCGTGTGGACGCTCATCTTCTCCCGCGACAGCCTCGGCCTGCTCAACGGATTCCTCAGCTGGATCTCATTCGGGGCGATCCCGCCGCAGGACTGGCTCGGCAATCCGGCGCTCGCACTCATCTCCATCGCGATCATGTCCATCTGGGCGGGCGTCGGCTTCCAGATGGTCATCGTCCTGGCGGGCCTGCAGGAGATCCCGCCCGAGCTCTATGAAGCCGCATCCATCGACAAGGCGTCCAAATGGCAGCAGTTCCTGCACGTGACGCTTCCAGGTCTCCGCAACACGCTCGTCTTCGTGATCATGATCACCACGATCTTCTCGCTCCGACTCTTCGATCAGGTCTACATCATGACGAGCGGCGGTCCCGACGACTCGACGACGACCGTGATGTACCAGGCGGTGACGTCGGCGTTCGTCGAGAACAACGTCGGTCGCGGCTCTGCCATGACCGTCATCTTCGTCCTGATCATCATCGCCATCACGTTGATCCAGCGCCGGATCCTCCGACAGGACACACAGATCTCATGAGCACCTCACTTCGCGAACCCACCCTCACCGGAAGCCTGCCCGCATCGACAGCCAGTGCCGACGGTCACTCCCGCAGGAAGCCCAGGCGGGCACTGACGACCGGCGCGAAGTACGCCGTTCTCGTGACCGTCACGGCACTGTTCTTCGCTCCGATCGCCTACATGCTCATCGGATCCTTCAAGCCCTCCGACGAAGTGCTCGACGGGCTCGGCGGGTTCCTTCCGGTCGACCTGTCGTTCGACAACTACCTCGGCGTCATCACGAGGTTCGACAGTCCTGCCACCGGGTACTTCGCGAATTTCTACCTCACCTCCGCGATCGTCGCAGTCGTCGTCGTCGGAGGCGGCCTCGTCGTCAACTCGATGGCCGCCTATGCGTTGGCGCGGCTCCGCTGGAGAGGTCGGAACTCGGTGCTGATGCTGGTCATCATCCTCGTCATTCTGCCGTTCGAGGCGATCGCCGTTCCGCTCTACTACCTCATGAACGACTACCGGAACACCTACTTCGTGCAGTTCATCCCCTTCGTCGCGAGCGCGTTCTCGATCTTCCTCTTCTACACGTTCTTCATCGGCCTCCCGGCCGAGATCCAGGAGTCTGCGCGGCTCGACGGTGCCGGGCCGTGGCGTGTCTTCTGGCAGATCGTCGTTCCGATGTCGAAGCCGGTGTTCGCATCGGTGACCATCCTGAGCTTCCTGGCCGCGTGGTCATCGTTCCTGTTCCCCGTCATGATGATCGATCAGCCGCAGTACCGCCCGCTGCCACTCGAGATCGCCGTGTTCAAGGCGCAGCCTCCCACCGACTGGGGCCAGATCTTCGCGTTCGGCGTGCTCCTCGTCATCCCGGTGGTGATCGTATTCCTGCTCTTCCAGCGCTGGTTCATCCAGAGCGTCGCGTCGTCGGCGATGAAGGGGTAGGTGCGCTGTGACCTTCACGCTCGACAACCAATGGGTGTGGGACTTCTGGATCGCGGACGACGGCGTGATGTTCCACCTCTTCTACCTGCACGCCCCCAAGGAACTCGGCGACCCGCAGCTTCGTCACCGCAACGCTCGTGTCGGCCATGCCACGTCGCTCGATCTCCACGATTGGGTCGACCTCGGCGTGGTGCTGGGGCCCGGGTCGCCAGGCGACTTCGACGAGACGGCGACCTGGACGGGCTGCGTCGTCAAGGGCGATGACGGAGTCTGGCGCATGTTCTACACCGGTTCGCGTTTCCTCTCCGCCGACTCGAACGCCAACGTCGAGACGATCGGCTCGGCGACATCCGCCGACCTCCACCACTGGACCAAGGCACCGGGCCCGATCGCTGCAGCCGACCCGCGCTGGTACGAGACCCTCGGATCCTCGAGCTGGCCGGAAGAGGCATGGCGCGACCCGTGGGTCTTCCCCGACGCGTCCGGACACGGTTGGCACATGCTCATCACCGCTCGAAGCAACCGCGGCGACGAGGCCGACCGAGGCGTTATCGGCCACGCAACCTCCGACGAGCTCCAGGACTGGCAGGTCCACCCCCCGTTGACTGAGCCCGGCGCGGGGTTCGCACACCTCGAGGTTCCACAGGTGGCGACCATCGACGGACGCCACCTGCTGCTGTTCTCCTGCGACAGCGCCGCCTTGGCGGGCCGCCGAGCGACAGGCGAGTCAGGCGGCATCTGGGCTGTCGAGGTTCCCGCGCCGGCGGGACCCTACGACGTGGCGAATGCCAGGCTGCTCGCGTCCGAAGCGCTCTACAGCGGCCGCCTCGTCCAAGACCGGAGCGGCACGTGGGTGATGCTCGCGTTCGAGAACGGCACCCGGGACGGGGAGTTCATCGGCGCCATCTCCGACCCGATCAGGATCGCGTGGGCGAAGGAGCCCGGCTCGATCCCGGTGATCGAGCGCTGACCCCGGGCGTAGGCTGCCGACATGCCCGAAAACGACTCCGCAACGCACCCCGCATCGGATGTTGCGGGAGCGGCCGGAGCCATCCTCGCGGGGAATCGGTACCTGGTGCTGTCCACGTCTGACCGCGATGGCCGACCGTGGGCGACCCCGGTCTGGTTCGCGGTCGAGGGGGCCGACCGGTTCCTCTGGCTGTCGCGCCCGGGATCTGCGCACTCGCGCAACATCGCCGCACGCCCCGAGGTCGCCGTCGTCGTGTTCGATTCGAGCGTCCCGCCAGGGCAGACGGCGGCGTTCTTCGCCAGCTGTCTCGCCGAGGAGGTGCCGCCCGACGTCGTGGAGGGAGCCGTCGCGGCGTACTCCGACGCCTCCGTCGCCGACGGGCTCGAGCCGTGGACCGCGGAGATGATCTCGGCCCCATCCGAGTTCCGGCTCTACCGGGCGCGGGTGGTCGAGGCGTCCGTGTTGATGCCCGGCCGCGAGCGGGACTTCCGCACGCCGATGTAGTGGGACCCCGTGTCGGGCGGCGGCTCGTGATGGGCCTTCGGCAGCGGGATCGGCGAGGTGAGCGCGACCTGCTCCGAGAAGTCCGCCGGCACGAGCCGGTCGTTCGGCACCGGCGGCACGAGCTCACCCTCGCGGTCGCGGTCGCGGTCGGCGAGCTCCGCCGCCCGGTCACGTACGACTCGCAGGGGTCGCGTGGGCACGACGGCGATCGCAGCCGTCGGGGCATCCGCGAATCGCACGACCGGCCGCCAGGCGGCGCGCGGATGCCGTGCCAGGTGCATGCCGCGGGCGAAGACGAGCCAGCCCACGCCGATGAGCGCGGCCGCGCCGGCGGCGACCGCCGCCAGGCCGAGCGCCCAGCGCGGACCCCACGTGTCGGCGACCGCGCCGACGATGGGCGCGCCGATGGGGGTGCCGCCCACGAGGATCGCCATGTACAGCGCCATCACGCGGCCGCGGAGCTCGGGATCCGTGGTGGTCTGCACATAGCCGTTGGCGGTGGTGAGGATCGAGACCGCGCCGAAGCCGATGAGGATCGTGGACGCCGCGAAGGTCCAGTACGTCGGCATGAGCGCGGCGACGAGCACGGATGCGCCGAAGAAGGCGGAAGCGAGGATGATGATGCGCATGCGCGCCCGCTCCCGTCGCGCGGCGAGGAGGGCACCCGTCAGCGACCCGATCGCGAGGATGGAGCTGAGCACGCCGTACTCGCCCGCGCCGCGTCCGAACTCGACCGCCATGGTCGAGGAGAAGATCGGGAAGTTCATGCCGAACGCGCCGATGAGGAACACGATCACGAACACGATCACGAGGTCTGGGCGGCCCGCGACGTAGCGGAAGCCCGCGACGAACTGGCCGCCCGAGCGTGCGGGCCGCGGCATCCGCTGCACCTTCATGTTGCGCAGCATCACGAGCGCGACGAGCACCCCGAGGAACGTCGCGGCGTTGATGACGAACACCCAGCCCGACCCGACGAGCACGATGAGGAGGCCCGCCATGGCGGGGCCGATCAGGCGCGCCGCGTTGAACGAGGCGGAGTTGAGGGCCACGGCGTTCGACATGTGCGAGCTGGAGACGAGGTCGGCGACGAACGTCTGCCGAGCGGGCATGTCGACGGCGTTGACGAGGCCGAGCAGCAGTGCGAAGCCGTAGAGGTGCCAGAGCTCGGCCTGGCCGAACACGAGCAGGAGGCCGAGTGCAAGTCCGAGCACCATGAGGGAGCTCTGCGTCACCATGAGGATCTTGCGGCGGTCGAACCGGTCGGCGATGAGTCCCGTGACGGGCACGAGCAGCAGTTGGGGAGCGAACTGGAGTGCCATGGTGATGCCGACGGCGAGGGCGTCGGTGTCGGTGAGTTCGGTGAGCACCACCCAGTTCTGGGCGGTGGCCTGCATCCAGGCTCCGATGTTGGAGACGAGGGCGCCGACGAACCAGATGCGGTAGTCGCGGCTGGCGAGGGAGCGGAACATGGCACTCACTGGGTGGCGAGCCCTCCCATCAGTTCGGCGGCCCGGGCGAGCACGACGCGGTCCTCCTTCGAGAGCTCCCGCAGGCGGGTGGTGAGCCACGCGTCGCGCTTGGAGATGGTCTGCTTCACGACGTCGCGGCCGGCGTCGGTGAGGCCGATGTTGGCCTTGCGGCGGTCGGCGTCGTCGGCCACGCGCACGAGGTAGCCCAACTCCTCGAGGCAGTTGACGGTGCGGTTCATCGAGGGCGCCGACACGCGCTCGGCTTCCGCGAGCTCGGTGAGCGTGCGCGGGCCGCCGCGGTAGAGCACGCCGAGCACGGCGAACTGGGCGTCGGACAGGGCGTGGTCGGCCTTCTGCGCGCGAAGGCGCCGGGCGAGGCGGAAGGTCGCCATGCGCAGGTCTGCGCTCTGCTCCGCGATCGTGGCCACAGATCCTTAGCATAGCTCATTAGTCTTGCTAAGTAAAATGGCGACCTGCGACGGATGCCGCGTCCGTCGCGTGTCGGAAACATCCCGGTAACCGACTACTGGGAGCCTTCCGGCATGGGAACGCTCTTCGACGGGTACGCCACGACGCGGTCGGGGCGCAAGCGCAAGCGCGCCGCCCGCCCGTGGGACGAGATGTTCCCCGCCGACGCCGGCACCGTGCGCGAGCCGTACCGCGAGCTCTACCCGGCCCTCGCCCGGATGTCGCAGGACGAGCTCCGAGGCCGCACCGACGCGCTCGCGAGCTCCTACCTCGCACAGGGCGTCACGTTCGACTTCGCGGGGGAGGAGCGACCGTTCCCGCTCGACGCCGTGCCGCGCGTCATCGCGGCATCCGACTGGAGCATGGTCGAGGCCGGCGTCGCACAACGGGTGCGAGCGCTCGAGCGGTTCCTCGCCGACGTGTACGGCCCGCAGGACGCGGTGCGCGACGGGGTGATCCCCGCGGCGCTCATCAGCTCGTCGACCCACTACCACCGGCAGGCGGCCGGAATCGTCAGTGCGAACGGCGTGCGCATCCACGTGGCCGGCATCGACGTCATCCGCGACGAGCGTGGCGCCTGGCGCGTGCTCGAGGACAACGTGCGCGTGCCGAGCGGCGTGAGCTATGTCATCTCGAACCGCCGGGTCATGGCGCAGACCCTCCCCGAACTGTTCACGTCGATGCGCGTGCGGCCCGTGGGCGACTACCCGAACCGGCTGCTGCAGGCGTTGCGCGCGAGCGCTCCCGAGGGCGTCGACGACCCGACGGTGGTCGTGCTGACCCCCGGCGTCTACAACTCCGCGTACTACGAGCACACCCTGCTCGCCCGGCTCATGGGCGTCGAGCTCGTGGAGGGCCGCGACCTGTTCTGCTCGGGCGGACGCGTCTGGATGCGCACCACCGCAGGGCCCACCCGCGTCGACGTGATCTACCGCCGGGTCGACGACGAGTTCCTCGACCCGCAGCAGTTCCGTCCCGACTCGGTGCTCGGCGCACCCGGGCTCATGCTCGCCGCCCGGCTCGGGCACGTCACCATCTCGAACGCCGTGGGGAACGGCGTGGCCGACGACAAGCTCGTCTACACCTACGTGCCCGAGCTCATCCGCTACTTCCTCGGAGAGGAGCCCATCCTCCCCAACGTCGACACCTGGCGGCTCGAGGAGCCCGACGCGCTCGCCGAGGTGCTCGACCGCCTCGACCAGCTCGTCGTGAAGCCCGTCGACGGCTCGGGCGGCAAGGGGCTCGTGGTCGGTCCGGATGCCTCGCGCGCCGAGCTCGCCGAGCTCCGCACCCGCCTGCTCGCCGACCCGCGCGGGTGGATCGCGCAGCCCGTCGTGCAGCTCTCCACGATCCCCACGCTCGTGGAGGACGGCATGCGCCCGCGGCACGCCGACCTGCGCCCGTTCGCGGTGAACGACGGGAACGACGTGTGGGTGCTGCCCGGCGGCCTCACCCGCGTCGCCCTCCCCGAGGGCCAGCTCGTCGTGAACTCGAGCCAGGGCGGCGGATCGAAGGACACGTGGGTGCTCGACGGCGCCCCGCAGACGGAGCCGCTCGGCGCACCGCGTCCCGCGCCGACGGCGCGCGGGGTCGGCGCGCTCGTGGCCGACCAGGCCGCGCCGGCGACGGCCTCGGTGCCGGTCGTGGCGCCCATGCCGGCGAACGGGCACTCGCTGCATCCGCCCACGGCCTCGCCGCAGGACGAGGACGCCCCGATGCGCCAGCAGCAGCAACAGCAACAACAGCAACAACAGCAACAACAGCAACAACAGCAACAACAGCAGTCTCGCGGGTTGAGGAGGTCGCGAAGCGACCGTCTCGAAACCCGATCCCGAGCGGGTTTCGAGACGTCGTCACGCTCCTCCTCAACCCGCGGAGAGGAGGCTCTCCCATGCTGAGCCGCATCGCCGAGTCGCTCTTCTGGATCGGCCGCTACATCGAGCGCAGCGACGGCACCGCGCGCATCCTCGACGTGCACCTGCAGCTGCTGCTCGAGGATCCCTGGATCGACGAGGACACCGCCTGCCGGTCCCTCCTCTCGCTGATGGGCAGCGAGGCGAACGACGACGTCGCGCTCGGCCGCGACGACGTCATCGCGCTCCTCGCCGTGGATCGCACGAACCCCGCCTCGATCGCGCACTCGATCGCCGCCGCCCGCGAGAACGCCCGCCGTGCGCGCGAGATCGTCTCGACCGAGCTGTGGGAGGCGCTGAACCAGACGAACGCGCGGATGCCGCGACGCGTCGCCTCCGACAAGACCCACGAGTTCTTCCGCTGGGTGCGCGATCGCGCAGCGCTCGCGATCGGCGTCGTGGACTCGGCCACGAGCCGCGACGAGGCGTGGCACTTCTTCTCGCTCGGCCGAGCCATCGAGCGAGCCGACATGACCGCGCGCCTGCTCGCGACCCGATCGCTCACCGAGGCGAGCGGACCGAGCTGGACGACCATCCTCCGCAGCTGCGGCGGCTACGAGGCGTACCTGCGCAGCTACCGCGGCGTGCCGTCGGCGCAGTCGGCGGCGGAGTTCCTGCTGCTCGACAGGCTGTTCCCGCGGTCGATCATCTCGAGCGTCATCCGGGCCGAGGAATCCCTACGCGAGATCGACCCGCGCGCCGGCCGCGTCGGCGTCACCGACCAGGCCAGGCGGCTGCTCGGCCAGATCCGCTCGGAGCTCGAGTATCGCCCGATCACCGAGATCCTCACCGACCTGTCGGGGCACATGGAGCACGTGCAGGCGGTCACGTCGTCGGCGAGCGAGGCCATCCGGCAGCGTTACTTCCCGGCGAGTGTCGCGCCGGTCTGGATCGGGGAGGTCTCGTGAGCCGCATCCGCATCGTGCACCGCACGGGCTTCAACTACGAGCAGCCGGCCACCGCGTCGTACAACGAGGCGCGAATGCTGCCGCACTCGGGCGGCGAGCAATTCGTGCTGCAGGCGGGGCTCGACATCCGCCCGGGCGCGACCCAGCACTCGTACCTCGACTACTGGGGCACCCGCGTATCGACGTTCGAGGTGCTGACGCCGCACCTCGAGCTTTCGGTGACGGCCACGAGTCTCGTGGAGGTGCGGCCCGCACCGGTGCCGAGGTGGGAGCTCGGCTGGGACGAGCTCGCCGCGGCCGCGGAGACGACCGTGCAGCTCGTCGAGGCCTCCACACTGTCGGACGCCACGGAGCCGCCGCCCGAGGTGGCGGAGCTCGCAGCCGAGATCGTCGCCGAGGGTGCGCCCGTCGGCGAGACGGCGCTCGAGATCTGCCGCGCCGTCGGGTCGTCAATGGAGTACGTGCGGGGCGTGACCGGCGTGCACTCCACGGCTGCAGAGGCGTGGGGCGAGCGCAAGGGCGTGTGCCAGGACATCGCGCACGTCGCCCTCGGCGCCCTGCGCTCGGTCGGCATCCCGGCGCGCTACGTCTCGGGCTACCTGCATCCCGACCCGGGCGCCGCGATCGGCGAGACGGTCATCGGCGAGTCGCACGCGTGGGTCGAGTGGTTCGCGGGCGACTGGCGCGGGTACGACCCCACGAACCTCGCCGAGGTGGGCGACCTGCACGTGCTCGTGGGGCGCGGGCGCGACTACAGCGACGTGACGCCGCTGCGGGGCGTCTACGCGGGGCCAGGCTCGTCGGAGCTGTTCGTCACGGTCGAGGTCACCCGCGTCGCCTGACCGGTGCTGCGGAGCCGGCCGAGTGACAAGCGCTCTTATTTCCTATAGGATCTTCGATATCTGAGCCCTTCGCGGGCGCCGAGCCGAGGAGGGCGCGATGACGCGACTGTTCAACGATCCGTCCCAGTTCGCGGAGGAGATGATCGAGGGGTTCGCCGCCGCGTCGTCGCGCTGGGTGCGGGCGGCGCCGGGTGGCGTCATCCGCTCGACGAGGGCTGCCGAGCCGACGGTGACCGTGGTCATCGGCGGCGGGAGCGGGCACTACCCCGCGTTCGGCGGACTCGTGGGACCGGGCATCGCGCACGGGGCGGCCATGGGGAACCTGTTCGCCTCTCCGTCGGCGCGGCAGGTGCACTCGATCGCCAAGGCGGTCGACCAGGGCAAGGGCGTGCTGCTCAGCTACGGCAACTACGCGGGAGACGTCTGCACTTCGACGAGGCGCAGGCCCGCCTGCGTGCCGAGGGGCACGACGTGCGCACCGTCGTGGTGACCGACGACATCTGGAGCGCCCCGCGCGATCGCATCGGGCAACGCCGGGGGATCGCCGGCGACCTCGCCGTCTTCAAGGCCGCCGGAGCCGCCGCGGAGGCGGGCTACGACCTCGAGGGGGTCGAGCGCGTGGCGCGGCTCGCGAACCGCCGTACCCGCTCGTTCGGCGTCGCTTTCTCGGGCTGCACGCTTCCGGGCGCCGATGCGCCGCTGTTCGAGGTGCCGGGGGGCCGGATGGCCGTCGGGCTCGGCATCCACGGGGAGCCGGGCATCGACGAGGTCGACATCCCCACTGCCGACGAGCTCGCCCTGCTCTTCGTGTCGAAGCTGCTCGAGGAGGTGCCCGACGGCATCGCGATCGACGGCGCCCGCGTCGTGCCGCTGCTGAACGGCCTCGGCAGCGTGAAGTACGAGGAGCTGTTCGTCGTGTACCGGCGCATCCACCGGCTGCTCGAGGAACGCGGCGTCACCGTCGTCGAGCCCGAGGTGGGCGAGCTCTGCACGAGCTTCGACATGGCGGGCTGCTCGCTCACGCTGCTGTGGCTCGACGACGAGCTCGAGGAGCTCTGGCGTGCGCCGGCCGACACGCCCGCGTACCGCAAGGGCTCGGCCGCAGCGCACCTGAGCATCGGATCGACGGATGCCGCCGGGGTCGGCGACCCCGCCGACGGCACCGATGACGTGCCCGCGTCGACGTCGGATTCGCGCGACGCGGCCGCGACGATCGCCGCCGCGCTGGACGCGGTGTCCGTCGCGATCGACGGTGCCGCTGACGAACTCGGCCGCATCGACCGGATCGCGGGTGATGGAGACCACGGGATCGGCATGCAGCGAGGCGCACGCGCCGCTCGCGACGCAGCGCGCACTGCGGTCGAGGCCGGAGCCGGCGCGCGCACGACGCTCGAGTGGGCCGCCGACGCGTGGAGCGACCGTGCAGGCGGAACCTCGGGCGCGATCTGGGGGGAGTTCCTGCGCACGCTCGGTGCCGACGTCGGCGACGACCACGCAGTGACTCCCGAGATCGTCGCGCGGGCCGTCGCCTCCGCGAAGGACGCGGTGATGGTCTTCGGCAAGGCGAAGGTCGGCGACAAGACGATGGTCGACGCGATCGTCCCCTTCGCCGACGAGCTCGTGGCGCGAGTCGACGACGGCCTGCGCCTCGCCGACGCCTGGCGCCGCGCAGCGACCGCGGCCGAGGATGCCGCGCAGGCGACGGCCACGCTCGCGGCGACGCTCGGCCGCGCCCGTTCGCACGGCGACCGGTCGATCGGCACGCCCGACCCGGGCGCCGTGTCGTTCGCGCTGGTGTGCGCCACCGTGTACGACGTCCTCGATACCGACAGGGAGCAGTGAACATGGGATACCGATTGATCGTCGGCAGCGACGAGGCCGGTTACGACTACAAGGAGATCATCAAGGCGGATCTCGAGGCGAGCGGCCGAGTCGACTCGGTCGTCGATGTCGGGGTGGTGAGGGATGCCCGGGCGCCGTATCCGAAAGTCGCCATCGAGGCTGCCGAGCGGATCGCCAACGGGGAGGCAGACCGCGCCATCCTCATCTGCGGCACCGGACTCGGCGTCGCGATCGCCGCGAACAAGGTGCGCGGCATCCGCGCCGTGACGGCCCATGACTCCTTCTCCGTCGAGCGCTCGATCCTGTCGAACGACGCCCAGGTCCTCTGCATGGGGCAGCGCGTCGTGGGCGTCGAGCTCGCGCGCCGGCTCGCAACGGAGTGGTTGACCTACGAATTCGACCCGACGAGCGCATCGAGGGCGAAGGTCGACGATATCTGCGCCTACGAGGGCTGAGCGAGTGACGCGGCTGCTCATCGGCTCGAGCCTGAAGATGTACTTCGGGCGTGTCCGCACGCTCGAGTGGACCCGCCGCGTCGCCGCGTCGTGCCGCGATCACCCCGCGGTGCGCGACGGACTCGTCGAGCCGTTCGTGATCCCGACGTTCCCCTCGATTCCCGACGTCGTGCCCATCGCGCGTGATGCCGGGATGCTCGTGGGTGCGCAGGACGTGCACTGGGAGGACGCCGGCGCGTTCACGGGCGAAGTCTCCGCTGCGGAGCTCGCCGAGCACGGTGTGGCGCTCGCGGAGATCGGCCATGCGGAGCGGCGTGCGCTGTTCGGCGAGACCGACGAGACGGTGGCGCGAAAGGTGGTCGCGACCCTCCGGCACGGCATCTCGCCGCTGCTGTGCATCGGCGAGTCGGAGCGGAGCGACGGGGATGCGGCCGCCGAGACTTGCATCGAGCAGTTGGAGTCGTCGCTGGCGCTCGCACGCGAAGAGAACCTGGGAGGTCGACTCGTCGTCGCGTACGAGCCGGTCTGGGCGATCGGCGCGCCCGAACCGGCCGATGACGACCACATCCGCGCGGTCGGCCGCGCGCTCCGGACACACCTCGCGGACGACCTCGCGTTCACGGGCGCGCGCGTGATCTACGGTGGAAGCGCCGGTCCGGGCCTGCTGCCGCGCATCGCCGATTCGGTCGACGGGATGTTCCTCGGTCGATTCGCGCACGACCCGGCGGCGTTCGGACGGATCCTGGATGAAGTAGTCGACCTGGAGGCAACGAGATGACCAGCCTGCCGATCCGCGGTGTCGGTGAGTTCGAGCGCCGCGGCCTGCGCGACCGCGTGTACGACCTGATCCTCGAGATGCTGCTGGAAGGCGACGTTGAGCCGGGGACACGACTGTCGATCGACACGCTCGCCAAGGACCTCGACGTCTCGCCGACCCCGGTGCGCGAGGCGATGGTGCAGCTCGAGCGCACGGGGCTCGTCACACGGGAGGCGCTGCGCGGATACCGGGTCGCACCGCCGCTGGGGGAGGAGCAACTTGCCGAGCTGTTCGAGGCGAGGCTGATGCTCGAGGTCGAGGCCACCAGGCTTGCGACGCGACGTGCCGACGAGCTGCTCCCTCCGTTGCGGGAGGCGTTGGCCCATCACGCGCGGGAGAGTGAGCGCGTGGTCGAGAGACTTGGGCGGGGCGCCGTGCCGCTGTCGCTCACTCGGGCCTACTTCGACAGCGATCTCGAGTTCCACCGTACGATCTTCCGAGCGAGCGGCAACCGCTACGTCCAGGAGATGTACGACTCGCTCGGCGCCCTCACGCATCGGATGCGCCAGGCGGTCATCCGCGGCCCGCGCGACGTCCATGAGGCCGCCGCCGAGCACCGCGCCATCGTCGAGGCGTTCGCCTCCGGCGATCCCAGCGCGCCTGAGCGGGCGATGCGCAGTCACATCGAGAACGTCCGCGATCGTGCCGTGGAGGACGTCGACGCCGAGTGAGCCCAGGCGCCGTCGCGGGTCGCCCTGGAGCGCTCCGATGCCGACGCCCCGAGTCGGATTCGAGCGGCGTGCGGACCCGCCGTGACGCCCCTCCGCGGCATCCGGATGTTCCGGGCTTGCGGTAGTGGATATTTCCTATAGGATCTTTGAACAGGTTGCGAGTCCGGCAACCACGACACGACGGAGTGAGCATGCAGGCATACGTTGCCGAGGAGTGGCCGATCGCCACGTGCCTCCTCGGCGTACCGCCGATCGGGCGCGACGGCATCGCCGTCCAGGACGCGCCGGCGGAGACGTGGGATGCGATCTTCGAGGACGTCGCCGCGGAGGGATTCCGGCTCGCCGAGCTCACCGACGGACTCATCCGCCCGGCCGACCTCGAGCCGTCGCGACTGCAGGAGCTCGTCGAGGTCGCGGGGGACCACGGCGTCGGCATCCCCGCGGTCCACGTCCAGCGGTCGAGCGTCGTCATGCCCGGCCGCGAGGAGGAGAACCTCGCCTACGCGCACCGCAGCATCGATGCTGCTGCCGAGATGGGGGCGACCGTCTACTCCACGGGCCTGCACCGGCCGTTCACCGAGGCGCAGCGACGCGCGCTCTGGTTCTGGACCGCACAGGGACCGGTGGACCCCGACGATGCCGAGCTGCGGGATCGCGCGGTCCGATCCATCCGCGAGCTCGGTGCGCACGCCGCGAGCGTCGGCCTCATCGTCTCCCTGGAACTGTACGAGGACACCTACCTCGGCACGGCAGCGAGTGCGGTGCGCTTCGTCGAGGAGGTCGGCATGGAGAACGTGGGTCTCAACCCCGATGTCGGCAACCTGGTGCGACTGCACCGTCCGGTCGAGGACTGGCGTGAGGTGTACGCGATGACCCTTCCATACGCGAACTACTGGCACCTGAAGAACTATGCGCGCGACGAAGCCGCGGACGGATCATGGCAGACCGCGTTGCCGACGACGCTCGACGCCGGCGTCATCGACTACCGCTGGGCCGTCCGGGAGGCGGTTGCGCTCGGTTACCGGGGTGTGCTCACCTGCGAGCACTACGGCGGCGACAGCCTCGCCGTGTGCGGCCGGGCGCAGGAGTACCTGCGCCGAATCCTGCCCCGCGCCGCCCACGTCGACACACGACTCGCGCCGACCGGCGCGGAGAGGAACTGAGATGAGCACGTTGGAGACATCGCGGCCGCGGATCGCCCTCACGTTCGGTGATCCGGCGGGCGTCGGGCCCGAGCTCGTCGCGCGACTGCTGGCCGACCCGGCCGCAGCGGCGGCCGCCGACATCCTCCTCATCGGCGACGAGCAGGAGCTGCGCGACGCCATGGACGACGCCGGAGTCGAGTTCGACTGGACCCGCGAACGCGGTACCGGCGTGCCCACGCTCGTCGACAACGGCGGCACGCGGCCGGAAGGCGGCTTCGTCCGAGGCGAGCCGTCCCGATCGGGCGGCCTCTGGGCGATGGCGAGCCTGCGCACCGCGCTCGAGCTGTCGAAGGACGGAGACGTCGACGCCATCGTCTTCGCGCCGCTCAACAAGTCCTCCCTGCACCTCGCCGGGATGGAGGAGAACGACGAGATGGCGTGGTTCGAGACCGTCCTCGACGACGGGACGACCGCCACGGAGCTGAACATCCTGCCGGAGCTCGTGACCGGCCGGGTCACCTCGCACTGCTCGATCGCCGAGGTGGCCGACCTCATCACGTTCGACCTCATCATCGAGCGCGGCGAGCTGCTCGAGCGGGTGCTGCGGTCGCGCGGCATCGAGCGGCCGCGGATCGGCGTCTGCGCGCTCAACCCGCACGCGGGCGAATCCGGGAAGTTCGGACGCCACGAGATCGACGTCATCGCGCCGGCGGTCGAGGAGCTCCAGCGTCGCGGCGTCGACGCGACGGGCCCCTTCCCGAGTGACACGATCTTCATCAAGGCCCGCGACGGGCACTTCCACGGCGTGCTCACCATGTACCACGACCAGGGCCAGATCGCGGTGAAGCTGCTCGGATTCGACCGCGGGGTGACCATGGCCGGCGGGCTCAGCGTGCCCGTCTGCACTCCGGCGCACGGCACGGCGTTCGACGTCGTGGGCAAGCGCATTGCGAACACGGGCGCCTACGAGCACGCATTCCGCGTCGCTGTCGGCGTCGGCGCCCAGGCGCGCGCCACCCGGCAACCCGGCTGACCCGCATCCAATCGACCAGACCTCCAAGAACCCCACCCCCACCAAGGAGAGACAATGAAGTCACGCATCACCGCCGCGGCCATCGCCGTGGTCTCCGTCGCGGCACTCGCCTCGTGTTCGAGCGCAGCAGGACAACCCACGTCGCCCGACGGCGGCTTCCAGCCGAGCGACGTGCGCATAGTCGTGCCGTTCGCTGCCGGCGGCGGCTCAGACACCTCGGGTCGCGCCATCGCGAGCGCGCTCGAGGACACGACGGGCGCCACCATCACCGTCGAGAACCGCGAGGGCGGCTCCGGCGCGGTCGGCTACTCGTACTTCCTCTCCCAGGAGGGCAACGGCAACTACCTGCTCGCGTCTGAGACGGCGCTACTGGCCCTGCCCCTCACCACCGAGGTCGACTTCGACTACACCACCTTCACGCCGATCATGAAGCTCGGCGACGACTACACGCTCATGGTCGTGCCCGCGGACAGCGAGTTCGAGACGTGCACCGACGTCGTCGACGCCGCCCGCTCCGACGGCGTCGTGGCCGCCGTCTCGGGCGCGGTGAGCCTCGACGAGGTGGTGTTCACGCTCATCGAGCAGGACCAGGACGTCGAGTTCGACCGGGTTCCGTTCGAGGGCGGCAGCGAGGTCATCGCGGGCCTGCTCGGCGGACAGGTCGAGGTCGGCTCGCTGAACCCCAGCGAGGTGCTCGGCCAGCTCGAGTCAGGAGATCTGCGGGCGCTGTGCGCGCTGTCCGACGAGCGTTACCAGTACGAGGAGCTCGCCGACATCCCGACGGCGATCGAGCAGGGGATCGACGTGTCGTTCGCCCAGTTCCGAGGCTTCATCGCCCCGGGCGGCATCACCGATGAGGCCCGAGAGTACTGGATCGCCGCCGCGAAGGAGTTCGCGGAGTCGGACGCGTACACGACCTACATCGAGGAGAACCTCATGCAGGCGAACGCCGTCTACGCCGACGAGTTCGTCGACTACCTCGAGCAGAACTCGGCCGACCTCGAAGCGGTCGTCGGCAAGTGAAGCTCTCGCCTGTGGCTGCCAAGGCCGCGTTCAGCGCGGCCTTGGCGGTCGTGGGCGTCGCCGCGGCGATCGGCGGCTGGGCATACGGGGCCCTGCAGGAGAACGGCCAGATCGGCGCGGGGTTCCTGCCGATGGTGCTCGGTGTCGCGCTGGCCGCTCTCGCCATCGTCGACGTCGTCCAGACGTTGACCGGGCGCGAGCCGGTCGACCCGGCCGAGGAGCTGACGGGCGTCGAGGCCGAGGCGGAAGCCGCGGCGATCGACACCGTCGCGGAGGCGCCCGACACCGATGCGCTCGGCCGGACGCAGCGGCAGCGCAATCGCATGTTCGTGATGGTGATCGGCATGCTGTTCGTCGCCCTCCTGCTTGTGCCGGTCCTCGGCCTCCTGCTCTCGCTCGGCGCGCTCATCGTTGCGATCTCCACGATCGTCGAGCGCCGGCGCATCCTGCCCTCGCTCCTCGTCAGCGTGATCGCGGTCGGCATCATCCACCTCGTCTTCGCGGTACTGCTCGGAGTGCCGATGCCGACCGGACTGATCGGATTCATCTGATGATCGACAACCTCATCCTCGGCTTCCAGACCGCCCTCACGCTCGAGAACGTGCTGTGGTGCTTCGTCGGCGTGCTGCTCGGCACGGTGATCGGCTTGCTGCCCGGTCTCGGCTCGACCACCGGCGTCGCGGTACTGCTGCCCATCACGTTCACCCTCGAGCCCGTCACGGCGCTCATCATGCTCGCCGGCATCTACTACGGCGCCCAGTACGGCGGCACGATCACGTCGGTGCTCATCTCGACGCCCGGTGAGGCCGCGAGCGTCGTCACGACGCTCGACGGCTACCAGATGGCGACGCGCGGTCGCGCGGGTGCGGCCCTCGCCATCAGCGCGATCGGCTCGTTCATCGCTGCGATCATCTCCCTCGCGCTGCTCATCGCTCTCGCACCGCCGCTTGCCGACGTCGCGCTCCAGTTCGGCCCGGTCGAGATGTTCGCCATCATGATCCTCGGCCTGGTCATCGTGGTCACGTTCCAGGGAGGCGCGTTCGTGCGCGGCGCCATGATGGCGGTCGCAGGACTGCTCGTCGCGACCGTCGGAATCTCGCCCGGCACGAGCGAGGAGCGCTTCACGTTCGGCAACATCAACCTCCTCTCGGGCATCCCGTTCGTCGAGGTCATGATCGGCCTGTTCGCCCTCGGAGAGGTGCTCTACCAGATCCGGATGGGCGCGGCGAAGCCCATCCGGGCGCGCTTCAAGGACATGGTCATCACCCGGAAGGACGTCACCTCGTCGATGCCGGCGATCCTCCGCGGTTCCGGGATCGGCTTCGGACTCGGCATCCTGCCGGGTGCCGGTTCGACGCTCGCCTCCTTCATGGCGTACGGCATCGAGCGTCGCGTGAGCCGAAATCGGGCCCAGTTCGGCAAGGGCGCGATCGAGGGCGTTGCGAGTCCCGAGAGCGCGAACAACGCCGCCGCCAACGCCAACTTCGTGCCCACCCTCGCGCTCGGCATCCCAGGCGGCGCGACGACTGCGGTGCTGCTCGGCGCGTTCACGATCTTCGGACTGCAGCCCGGGCCCCTGCTGTTCGAGACCCAGCCCGATCTCGTCTGGGGCCTGCTCGTGTCGTTCTTCATCGGCAACGTGCTGCTGCTCGTACTGAACCTGCCGCTGGCGCCCGTCTTCGCGCAGATGCTCCGCATCCCCTACGGATACCTGTACCCGATCATCATGCTGACGTCGCTCGTCGGCGCGTACTCGGTGAGCAACAACATGTTCAGCGTCTGGCTCGTGTTCGTGTTCGGCCTGCTCGGCTACCTCCTCAAGGAGTTCGACCTGCCGTCGGCGCCGTTCGTGCTCGGTCTCGTGCTCGGGCCGTTGTTCGAGAAGTCGCTCGTGCAGACCAGCGCCATCGGACAGGGCGACCTGACGGTGGTCTTCCGCAGCCCCATCGCCCTCACGGTGTTCGCGCTCGCGGTCGCCGCGGTCGTGTTGCCCAAGGTCGTCGCCATGCTCCGCTCGCGCCGCCGGCGAACGAAGGTCGACGCCAGCTGAACTACGCCGGGTGACCACCAGCCGTCAGAATTCAGGAACTGATGTGCTGTTTCCGGCACGGATGCCGCGGAAGCAGCCAGCGACCAGTGGCGCTCCGCCGCGGCTCCTGAATTCTGCACATGTCGGCGGATGCCGCGACTGCCACAATGAGGCATGCCCACGTTCACCGACGCATACGGGGTCCGCATCCACTACGAGTCGTGGCGCGTGCCCGACGCGCTCGCGGTGGTGCAGCTCGTGCACGGCATCGGCGAGCACCGCGGGCGCTACGGTGCGCTGATCGCGGCGCTGAACGCCGCCGGCTACTCCGTGTGGGCCGACGACCATCGCGGCCACGGGCAGACCGGCTTCGAGCAGCACGGCGGCGACCTCGACCGCATGGGCAAGCCGGGCCCAGGCGGCATGGGCGCGTCGATCGCGGCGGTCGGGCAGTTCAGCGAGGTGATTCGCGAAGCCGAGGGCGCCGACATGCCGCTCGTGATCCTCGGGCACTCTTGGGGCTCGTTCATCACGCAGCACCTCGTGAACCGGCATCCCGATCGCTACGACGCCGTCGTGCTGAGCGCCACCGCGTGGGCGCAGCTGGGATGGACCAACACCGGCGACCTCAACAAGCGCTTCGCCCGGCCCGGGGGCACGGCCATGGAGTGGATCAGCCGGGACCCGGCGGTCCCCGCGGCGTTCGAGGCCGACCCCTACACCACGAGCCGCTCGCTGCAGCAGCTCTACGGCTGGCCGCAGTCGTTGTCGCTCATCAACCGGCCGTCGAAGCGCATCCCGAGCGAGCTGCCGCTGCTGCTCCTGGTGGGCTCCGACGATGCGGTGGCCGGCGAGCGCGGCGCCCTCGCGTTGCTCCGCGACTACGTGCGCCGCTGCGGCCTCGTCGACGCGCAGTTGATCGTCTACGAGGGTGCGCGCCACGAGGTCTTCAACGAGATCAACCAGGAGGAGGTGCGCGCCGACCTCATCCGCTGGCTCGACGAGCGGTTCGCCGTCGACTGATCGCGTCGTCGCAGGATGAGGAAGGCGCCCGACCCGCTCCGCGGCATCCGCCGGAGTGGGGCGGGCGAGCGGATGCCCCGACTGCCACAATGAGGCATGCCCACGTTCACCGACGCACACGGGGTCCACATCCACTACCAGGCGTGGCGCGTGCCCGATGCGACGGCGGTGGTGCAGCTCGTGCACGGCGTGGGCGAGCACATCGGACGCTACGGCGAGCTCGTAGACGCCCTGAACGCGGCGGCCTACTCGGTCTGGGCCGACGATCATCGCGGCCACGGGCAGACGGGCTTCGAGCAGCACGGCGGCGACCTCACCCGCATCGGACGGCTCGGCCCGGGCGGCCTGCCTGCCACGATCGAGGCCGTGCGGCAGTTCACGCGCGTCATCCGCGAGGCAGAGGGCGGGCTGCCGCTGATCCTGCTCGGGCACGCGTGGGGCTCGCTGATGGCGCAGATGATCGTCAACAGCCACGCGGCCGACTACGACGGCGTCGTGCTCACCGGCACTGCGTACCGCACCCTCTTCGATATGAACGGCGGCGACCTCAACCGCCGCCATCGCCACCTGGGGCCGACACCGGTCGAGTGGCTGAGCCGCGACCCCGACGTGCCGCCCGCGTTCATGGCCGACCCATACACGACCGAGGTTCCACTGCGGAAGCTCTTCGGCCTCCGGGACTCGGTGCGCCTGCTCGGCCGGCCCATGCCCGACCTCCCGCCCGAGCTGCCTGTGCTCATCATGGTCGGCTCCGATGACTCCCTCGGCGGGGAGCTCAGCGCCGTGAAGCTCGCGAACGCGTACGCCCGGCGGTCGGGGCTCCTCGATGTCGAGCTCATCGTCTACGAGGGCGCCCGCCACGAGGTGTTCAACGAGACGAACCGCGAGGAGGTGCGTGCCGACCTCATCCGCTGGCTCGACGAGCGGTTCGCCGTCGACTGACCACGCAGGTTGAGGAGCGGCTTCTGCGGGTTGAGGAGGTCGCGCAGCGACCGTCTCGAAACCAGCCGGTGCCACGCGCCGCGACCGTAGGCTGGACCCCATGCACGGTGAGTACAAGGTTCCCGGCGGCAAGCTCGTGGTCGTCGACTTCGACGTGGTCGACGGCGTCATCCGAAACCCCCGCGTCGCGGGCGACTTCTTCCTCGAGCCCGACGAGGCGCTCGCCGACATCGACTCGGCCCTCGAGGGGCTGTCCGCGGCATCCGACGCCAAGCAGATCGCGGCGGCCGTCACGGCGAACCTCCGCCCGGGCGCGGTGATGCTGGGGTTCTCGGCCGAGGCCGTCGCCGTGGCGGTGCGGCGGGCGCTGACGGATGCCACGACGTGGTCGAACTACGAGTGGGAGGTCGTGCACGACCCCGCCGTGCCGCCGCGCCTGCACCTCGCGCTCGACGAGGTGCTCGCCACCCGGGTCGGCGAGCGGCGCCGCAAGCCCACCCTGCGGTTCTGGGAGTGGGACGAGTCGGCCGTCGTCATCGGCAGCTTCCAGTCGGTGAAGAACGAGGTGGATCCCGATGGCGCCGAGCGGTACGGCTTCGACGTCGTGCGTCGCATCTCGGGCGGTGGCGCGATGATGATGGAGCGCGGCAACGTCGTGACCTACTCGCTGTACGTGCCGTCGGAGCTCGTGCAGGGCATGAGCTTCGCCGACTCCTACGCGTTCCTCGACGACTGGGTGCTGCAGGGACTGCGCGGCATCGGCATCGAGGCCACCTACCAGCCGCTCAACGACATCGCGAGCCCGCTCGGCAAGATCGGCGGTGCCGCGCAGAAGCGCCTCGGCTCGGGCGGTGTGCTGCACCATGTGACCATGGCGTACGACCTCGACAACGAGAAGATGCTCGAGGTGCTGCGCATCGGCCGCGAGAAGCTCAGCGACAAGGGCATCGCGTCGGCCGCCAAGCGGGTCAACCCGCTGCGGTCGCAGACCGGGCTGAGCCGCTCGGCGGTCATCGAGAGCCTGAAGCAGACGTTCACGGACCTCTACGGCGCGACGCCCGGCGCGGTGACCCCGGACGAGCTCGCCGAGGCCGAGGAGCTCGTGGAGTCGAAGTTCGCGACGCGGGAGTGGCTCTACCGGGTGCCCTGATCGGCGGATGCCGCGACGCCGCGACGCCCTCGCCTCGCCGCGCGTTCCAATCGGCGGATATACGATCGGGCGCGCCGCTCCGGAGCCCCAGTCCGCGGCGCGGCGGATCGTATATCCGCTTGCAGGAGCGGAGGAGGCGCTCGGATGCCCCATCCACAGCCCGCGAGGGAGGCTCATCGATCCCGGTTAGACTCTCGGGGTGGATTGGTGGATCTGGGTCGGCGTCGCCGTGTTCGTCGTGGCCTTCGGGTGGCTCGCCGTGCGGCGCGGCTGGATCGACCTCTCCGACAAGACCCGGCGCGGCGGCGGTGGCGGCGTCATGATGATCGGCGACGAGGTGTTCGCCCCGCGCAAGCACGAGGCGCAGGTCGAGCTCGACCGCCAGAGCCGCCTGCCGGCGCCGGCGCCCCTGCCGGGTGACGGCGACAAGGGCATCGCGTTCGCTGCGGAGCACGCCGACGACGACCACCCCGACCGGTTCCGCGGGCGCATCCGCCTCGACATCGACCGCTGACGCCCACCCGGGGGCATCCTGCGCCGATCAGGTCGCGGTGAGCGCGGCACCCCATTCCCGTGCACGCTCGACCTCGCCGCGCGCGATCGGCCCCGAATATCCGTGCACGCCGAACGACTCGGGCTTCATCGCGGGGCGGAATCCGAGCCCCACGAGCCTCTTCATCGCCTTCTTCGCCGCGGAGCCCGGCAGCCGCGGGTTCACCGTGCGCGTGTCGAACGTCGCGACCATGATGGGCGACGGCGGCGTCGTCAGCCCGTCGATCCACTCGCGGATGCCGCGCTCGGGGACCGTCGGCGCGCCCTGTTGCCGTGCCGAATCCCGAGTCGAGGCCTTCGACATGGAGAACGCGTGCGTCGGACCCCCGACCACGAGGAGGTCGACCTTGGCGGGGAGCTCCTCCGCCGCGGTCGCCGCTGCGACCAACTGGACGTCGTCGACCCCCTGTTGCGTGCGGATCCCTTCGGCGATCGACTTGGCGATCTCGCCGGTGTTCCCCCACATCGTCTCGTACACCACCAGTGCTCGCATGGTCAGCTCCTTCGTCGTCCGTTCCGTTCGGCCGTCAGGCTACGCCGAGCGCATCCCAGTGCCCGGGACCTTCGACCGCTGGCAGAGCGCGGACGCGCACGCGCGCCCAGGCGACATTCCCCAGCGGCCGACGCGCGCCCTGCGGCAGACTGTTCCCGTGCCAGCCGACGAGCCCGACCGCATCATCCACGCGGACAACCTCTCCGTGCTGCCAACGCTGCCCGCTGGTCGGTTCACCCTCGTCTACCTCGACCCGCCGTTCAACACCGGTCGCGCCCAGGCGCGGCAGTCGACCCGCCATGTGCGGGTGACCGCGACGGATGCCGCTGCGCCCGCGGCATCCGGCACCATCACCGGGTTCGCGGGCAAGCAGTACCTGCGCGTGCGCGGCGACCTGCTCCGCTACGACGACCGGTTCGAGGACTACTGGGGCTTCCTCGAGCCGCGCCTCGTCGAGGCGTGGCGCGTGCTCGCCGATGACGGCACCCTCTACCTGCATCTCGACTACCGCGAGGCGCACTACGCGAAGGTGCTGCTCGACGCGCTGTTCGGGCGCGAGTGCTTCCTCAACGAGATCGTATGGGCCTACGACTACGGCGCGAAAGCGAAGCGCAAGTGGCCCACCAAGCACGACACGATCCTCGTATACGTGAAGCACCCCGACCGCTACTGGTTCGACTCGGCGGCCGTCGATCGCGAGCCGTACATGGCGCCCGGCCTCGTGACCCCCGAGAAGGCGGAGCTCGGCAAGCTGCCCACCGACGTGTGGTGGCACACCATCGTCTCGCCGACGGGCCGCGAGAAGACGGGCTATCCGACGCAGAAGCCCGAGGGCATCCTTCGACGCATCGTGCAGGCGTCCACGCGCGAGGGCGACTGGGTGCTCGACTTCTTCGCCGGGTCGGGCACGACGGGCGCGGTGGCGGCGACGCTCGGTCGGCGCTTCGTGCTCGTCGACGAGAACGCCGAGGCGATCGAGGTCATGCGCGCGCGGTTCACGGGCATCGCGGGCGTCGAGTTCCAGGAGGGCGTGCGGCGCGCAGCGCCTGCGGGGTGAGGAGCCGCCCGGCTACGCCGACGCCCGCCGCACGAGGTGCGTGGGCATGATGTTGCGGCGCGGCACGTCGGGGTCGCCGGCGAGGTGGCGCAGCAGCAGGTCGGCCATCTCGAAGCCCATCTGCTCCGACGGCTGGTGCACGGTGGTCAGCGGGATCGCCGACGAGGTCGCGGCGGGGCTGTCGTCGAACCCGACCACCGCGATCTCGCCCGGCACCGCGCGCCCGCGCTCGCGGAGCACGGCGAGGGCGCCCGTGGCCATCAGGTCGCTCGCGACGAAGAGCCCGTCGAGGTCGGGCACCCGGTCGAGCAGGCGCCGGGTCGCCGCGACGGCGCCGGCGACCGTGAAGTCGGCGGTCTCGACGGCGTCGGCGGGCAGGCCGGCCGCCTCCATCGCGCGGCGGAATCCCTCGAGCCGGTCGACGCCGGCGGGCATGTCGAGCGGGCCGGCGATGGTGCCGATGCGCTTGCGCCCGACGCCGATGAGGTGCTCGGTGCCGATGGCCCCGCCCTCGACGTTGTCGACGTCGACGAAGATGTGGTTGCCGGACTCGAACGACGGGCGACCGCCGAACACGAGCGGGAGCACCATGTCGGCCTCGCGCTGCAGGTCGTCGCCCTCGTGGTGCGAGACCACGAGCGCGCCGTCGACGACGCCCGAGCGCAGGTAGCGCACCGTCTTGTGGCTGGGGTCGGTCGACGCCACGAGCAGGTTGAGCAGGTACTCGCTCTCGTCGAGCCGCCGCGTGATGCCCTGCACGATCGCCGCGAAGTACGGGTCGCCGAAGAACCGGGTCGTGTCCTCGGGCACGATCAGCGCGATCGCGCCCGACGTGCGGCTGGCCAGGGAGCGCGCCGCCCGGTTGGGCACGTAGTTGAGCTTCACGATCGCCGCGTTCACGGCCGTCACGACGTCGGGGCTCACCTTGGGGGAGCCGTTCACGACGCGACTGACCGTGGCACGCGAGACGTTCGCTTCGCGCGCGACCTCCTCCAGCGTCGGCGCGGTGGGCCGTGTCCGGATACCACCACCCCGTTCCATGAGATCAGTCTATTTCCGCGCCGTCGAGATCGGTGGGTCGAAGGTCGCTCAGCTCGCGGGCAGCGCGCGGTCGCGGATGATCGACGCGTACCCGAGCCCGCTGTCCTTCACCATGCGCTCCTGCGTGTCGTAGTCGACGCGCACGAGGCCGAACCGCTTGTCGTAGCCCCACGCCCATTCGAAGTTGTCCATCAGCGACCAGTAGAAGTAGCCGAGCACCGGCACACCCGCGTCGATCGCGTCGAGGATCGCGCCGAGGTGCGACGAGAGGAACTCCGTGCGCTCGACGTCGTGCACGGCGCCGTCGGCGGCCATCACGTCGTCGTAGGCCGCGCCGTTCTCGGTGACGCAGAGGCGCACGCCGGCGGATGCCGCGTAGTCCTCGTGCACGCGCACCAGCAGTTCGCGGAGGCCGTCGGGCTGCACCTCCCACTCCATCGCGGTGAGCGGCAGGCCCTGCGGATGGTTGAACACCCCGTCTGCGGCCGGGAACGGCGACCGCGTCGGGCGGTCGGTCGGTGCCTGCGCGAGCAGGGGGTGCTCGGCGGGCCGGTCGCTCACGTACTCGCCGTGGTAGTAGTTCACGCCGAGCGTGTCGATCGGAGTCGAGATGACTTCGAGGTCGCCCGACTGCACGACGTCGCGGAGACCGAGGTGCCCGACATCCGCGAGCAGGTCTCCGGCGTAGTGCCCGCGGAAGATCGGGTCGAGGAAGAACCGGTTGAACTGACCGTCGATGCGCCGAGCGGCGTCGACGTCACCCGGGTGCGTCGGGTCGACGGGCTTGGCGACCGTGAGGTTGAGCGTGATGCCGAGATCCAGCTCGGGGTCGCGCTCGCGCAGGGCCTGCACGGCGAGCCCGTGGGCGAGCAGCAGGTGGTGGCCCGCCGCGAGCCCGGCCGCGACATCCTGACGCCCAGGAGCGTGCGCGCCGCCCGTGTAGCTCAGGAACGACGAGCACCACGGCTCGTTGAGGGTCGTCCACACGTCGACGCGGTCGCCGAGGGCGTCGTGCACGTCGAGCGCGTAATCGCGGAACAGGTGCGCGGTGTCGCGATTCGCCCAGCCGCCGCGCTCCTCGAGCGCCTGGGGGAGGTCCCAGTGGTAGAGCGTGAGCCACGGCTTGATGCCCGCCGCGAGCAGTTCGTCCACGAGCCGCGAGTAGAAGTCGATCCCCTTCGGGTTGACCGGCCCGCCATCAGGCCGGATGCGCGACCACGACGTGGAGAACCGGTAGGTCTGCAGGCCGAGGCGCTGCATGAGGGCGACGTCCTGCGGCATCCGGTGGTAGTGGTCGCAGGCGACGTCGCCATGGTCGGCGTTGACGACCGCACCGTGCACGCGGCAGAAGGCGTCCCAGATCGAGGCGGTGCGGCCGTCCTCGAAGGCGGCGCCCTCGATCTGGAACGCCGCTGTCGCGGCGCCGAACAGGAAGTCGGAGGGGAAGGGTCGGGTAGGGCCGACGGGCATGACGATGGCGTCCTCTCTGAGTTCGATGGTCATCCCTTCACGGCTCCCGCCATGATGCCGCTCACGAGCTGCTTGCCCGCGAAGACGAAGAGGATGAGGAGGGGGATGGTCGACAGCAGCACGCCGGCGAGCACGATCGAGTAGTCGACGAAGTAGTTCGACTGCAGGAGCGAGAGCGCCACGGGCAGGGTCGGGTCGCTTCGGTCGAGCACGATGAACGGCCAGAAGAAGTTGTTCCAGGCGGAGACGAACGTGAACAGGCCGAGCATGGCGGCGGCGGGCCGGGCGGCCGGGAGGCCGACCGTGAGGAACGTGCGGAACGAGCTCGCCCCGTCGACGCGCGCCGCCTCGATGAGCTCGTCGGGCACGGCCTGCTGCAGGTACTGGGTCATCCAGAACACCCCGAACGCGCTCGTGAGGGCCGGGATGATGATGGCGCCGATGTTGCCCGTCCAGCCCAGGTCGGAGAACAGGATGTAGAGCGGCACCACGCCGAGCTGCGTCGGCACGGCCATCGTCGCGACCACGAACACGAGCAGCCACCTGCCGCCCCGGAACCGGAGCTTCGCGAACGCCCAGCCGGCGAGCGTCGAGAAGAACACCACCGAGAGCGCGATGAGCGCCGAGCTGTATATGGAGTTCCAGAGGGCCCGCCAGAAGTTCACGGCCGGGTCGTTGATGACGGATGCCGCGTTGTCGAGGAAGTTGCCGCCCGGCCACCACGACATGTCGGGGTCGCGGATCGTCGAGGCATCCCCGGATCCGATCAGGAACGACCAGTAGAACGGGAAGATCGCCGAACCGAGCACGATCGCGAGGCTCGTGTAGACGAACCATCCCGGTCGCGAGCCGCGCACGACGCGCGCCTTCGAGCGTTTGCCGGCGTTCGGGATGTTCTCCTCGGGGATGGCGAGCGGAACGGGGTTCATGACGGTCATCGCGCCGCCTCCTGGGTGTCGAGGGTGGGCTCGCCGTGGTCGTGCCGCCGACGGCGAGCGGATGCCGCGGCAGCGCGCCGCTCGCGGCGCGATCCGGCGTCGCGACGCCCCTCGTCGCGCACGACCTTCTGCGTGACGAGCAGGTTGACGATGCCGATCGCGAGGATGATGAGGAAGAGGATCCACGCGAGCGCCGCCGCGCGGCCGAAGTTCCACTGGCCCCAGCCGATGTCGTAGAGGTAGAGCGTGATCGTGAGCCACTGCGAGTCGGCGCCGCCTGTGCCGAACTGGTCGTACATGCGCGGCTCGTCGAAGATCTGCAGGCCGCCGATCGTCGAGGTGATGATGACGAAGATGAGCGTCGGACGCAGGCTCGGCACCGTGATGGCGCGGAACTGGCGGAACTTCGAGGCGCCGTCGATCGCGGCGGCCTCGTAGTAGTCGCGGGGGATCGCCTGCATCGCCGCGAGGAGGATGAGGGTGTTGTAGCCGGTCCAGCGGAAGTTCACCATGGTCGCGATGGCGATGTGGCTCGCGAAGGCGTCGCTGTGCCACGGGATGGGGGGGATGCCGAGGTCGGCCAGGGTCGTGTTCACGAGCCCGTACTTGTCGCCGAACATGTTGCTGAAGATCAGGGCGACCGCCACGGGTGCCATCACGTAGGGCAGGAGCACGCCCATGCGCCAGAAGGTCTTGGCGCGGATGTTCTGGTCGAGCATGGCTGCGATGAAGATCGCGAGGATGAGCTGGGGGATGCTCGACAGCAGGAAGATGCTGAAGGTGTTGCGCAGGGCGATCCAGAACTTCGGCTGCGTCAGCACGTACACGTACTGGTCGAAGCCGATGAAGGTGCCCGAATTGCGCACCAGGTCCCAGTCCATGAACGAGATGACCGCGGTGTACGCGATCGGGAACAGCCCGACGACGAGGAAGAGGATGAAGAACGGCGAGATGTAGAGGTACGGCGAGAGCTTCAGGTCCCACCGGCTGAGCCGGTGCCCGAAGGCGATGCGGCGGGGTGGGCGTCGGACCGGCGCGCCGGCCGGGTCCTTCGACCGTTCGACGGATGACGGGGGCGCGGTGGCGGTGGATGTCACGGGTCGTCGTTCCTCTGCTTCCGGGTTCGAATGAGGCGTGATCCCGCGGTGGCCGGGTGGACCGGCCACCGCGGGGACTCACATGACTAGCCGATCGCGTCGACCTCGGAGACCCACTGGTCCCACGACGCCTGCTTGTCCTGCGTGCCGTCCTCGACGCGCGTCAGGGCCTTCTGCATCGCGTCGTTGACCTGGAAGTAGAACTCGCCCTTGAACGGCGCCACTGTGACCGCCTTCGCGCGATCCGTGAAGATCTCGCCGACGGGTGCGTCGTTGAAGTACTCGTTCACGAAGCCGGTGAGGGCCTCGTCGGTGTAGGCCTCGTTCTGGCTCGGGAAGGTTCCCGCGTTGACGAATGCCTTGATCTGCTGCTCGGGGGCGGTGAGCCAGTCGGCGAGCTTCTGGGCCTCCTCGACGTTGGCGCCGTTGGCGGGCACGGTCAGGTACGAGCCGCCCCAATTGCCGCCGCCGTTGGGGAAGACGTTCGCGACATCCCAACCGGTGACGCCCTCGGCGTTGCCCGAGATGACGCCGAGCATCCAGCCCGGGCAGAGCATGGTCGCGTAGGCGCCATTCGCGACGCCGGCGAACCAGTCGTCGCTCCACTGGCCGAGGTGGGCGGACTGCGTCGCGCTGGCGTCGAGCACCGTGTTGTAGACGTCCTCGACCTCGGCGTTGTCGGTCGCGATGAGTTCACCCGAGTCGGGGTCCTCATAGGCGGCCTCGACCTGGTTGATCATGCCCTGGTATGTGCTGCCGGCGGAGTCGAACCAGGCCTTGCCCGTGGCGGCGGTGTACTGCGTGCCCACCTCGAAGTACTTGGCCCAGTCGCCCTCGAGCAGCGCCGCGACCTCCTCGCGATCCGTCGGCAGGCCGGCGGCGGCGAGCAGGTCGGAGCGGTAGCAGACGCCCTCGGGGCCGACGTCGGTGCCGTAGCCGATGAGGCGGCCGTCGGCGTCGGTGGCGGCGTCGACCTTCCAGTCGAGCCAGCGGTCGCTGACGTCTGAGGGCACCTCGGCGAGCAGGTCGGAGTACTGCATGACCTCGGGCAGCCAGTCGACCTCGATCGCCTCGACGTCGGCGAGGCCCTTCTTGCCGAGCTTCTGGAAGTAGTTCGCGCGAGCGTCGTTCGACGTCGCCGCCGTGTTCTGCACGACCGTGACGTTCGGGTTCTCGTCCATGTACTCCTGAAGGAGCTCGTCGGTGTACCCGAAGTCGTTGAACGTCGCGACGGTCAGTTCGACCTCGCCGTCCTCGGAGCCCGAGGCCGCCGGCGAACAACCTGCGGCGATGATGGCGATGGATGCGGCGCCTGCGACGGCGGCCGTCGCCCTGGTGCGTCGTGAAAGCTTCACGGTCACTCCCTTGTGTGCGTGGTGGGGTTGCGGAATGGTCACGTGAGAATGCGCTCCATTCCTTGGTGAGAGCGCTCTCACGATGCAAGGCCTGATGCTATGAGAGCGCGATCATGAATGTCAAGAGAGCGCTCTCACGCGCCGGTTTCGTTACCGAGCCGTGACCGGCGGCCGGCCATCGGTAGACTCGAACGGTGTCTCCCCGCGACCCTCGACTGCCCTCCGACCGGGTGCGCCAGCGCCGTCGGCTGGTCATCGCGGGGTCGCTGAGCCTCGTGCTCATTGCGGTCGCGGTGCTCGTGGTCGGATACGTCACGGGCATCGAGCCGGCCGACGGCAGCTCGTCCGCGGCGGACGACGAGGTCACCCCGACGCCGCGTCCCGCGCCGAACTCGCTTCCGGCGCCCGCGAGCGTCGACACGTTCGACCGCGGCGCCCGTTCCATCGACGACCCGATGAGCATCTGGGTGGTCGTGAACAAGCTGCGCCCCGTGAACCCCCAGGAGTTCGAGCCCGCCGACCTCGTCGAGGTGCCGGTGGAGTACACGAACGAGCCGGAGCTCCGGCAGGAGGCATCCGCCGCCGTGGTCGCGATGTTCGACGCGGCGTTCGCCGAGGCCGGTCTCGAGCTCGCGTCGAACAGCGCCTACCGCTCGTACTCCGCGCAGGAGAACGTGTACGACGGCGACGACGCCACCACCGCCCGCCCCGGCTTCAGCGAGCACCAGACGGGGCTCGCCATCGACATCGGGCCGCTGTCGGGGGAGTGCTCGCTCGACCCCTGCCTGGCCGACATGCCCGAGGGCATCTGGCTGCGCGACAACGCCTGGCGGTTCGGCTTCATCCTGCGGTACCCGGCCGACAAGACCCCGATCACCGGATACTCGTTCGAGCCCTGGCACTTCCGCTACGTGGGCACCGAGCTCGCCACCGAGATGCACGACACGGGCGTGACGACGCTCGAGGAGTTCTTCGGCCTCCCGCCCGCGCCAGAGTACGGCTGAGCGGATGTCACGACGAGCCGACCGGGTGCCGCGGCGCGGACTCTCGCTCGCCGTGCTCATCGTCAACCAGCTGCTCGCCGGCGTGGGCGTGGCCACCGGCATGGTGCTCGCCGCGATCCTCACCGCCGACCTCACGGGCGTCGTCGCGATGGGCGGCCTCGCCCAGTCGTCGAGCGTGCTGGGTGCGGCGCTCGTCGCCGTGCCGCTCGCGCGACTCGCCGTGCGGTCGGGTCGCCACGTCGCGCTCGCCACGGGCTACGCACTCGCGTGCCTCGGCGCCGTGCTCGTCGTGGCCGCGGCGGCGAGCGGATGGCCGGTGTTCGTGTTCCTCGGTCTCGCGGCGTTCGGGGCAGGCGCCGCGGCGGGACTCCAGGCGAGGTTCGCCGCCACCGAGGTGGCCGCACCAGGATTCGAGGCCCGAGCGATGTCGCTCGTGCTCTGGGCGACGACCATCGGCTCGGTGGCCGGGCCGTTGCTCTCCCAGACGGGCGATGCCTTCGGCCGCTCCCTGGGCCTGCCGCCGCTCGTCGGCCCGTTCGTGTTCTCGGCCGTGGCGTTCGCGGTGTCCACGCTCCTCGTCGCCACGCTGCTGCGCACGCCGAAGGCCGGCTACCTGGCGGTCGAAGCCGAACACCCCTCCGTTGCCGTGGGCTCCCCCGACGCCGCGCCCTCACCGGCCGCGGCCGATGGCGCCCGGTCCGCCGCCGATCCCACGCCGGTGGTGACCGATGGCACGACGGCCGTGCCCGACCCGACGCCGGCCGTGACGGGTGCCGTGCCGGTCGTGACGGGCGCCGCGCCGCAACGCGTCGGCTCATGGCAGGCGCTGCGCACCGCGGTCCGGAATCCGCGCGCGCTGGTCGCCGTCCTCGCGATCGTCTGCTCGCAGACCGTCATGATCGCGGTGATGGTCATGACGCCCGTGCACTTGGTCGAGCACGGCCTCTCGATCTCGCTCGTGGGCGTGGTGATCTCGATCCACATCCTCGGCATGTACGGCGCGAGCCCGCTCATGGGCTGGCTGGCCGACCGTATCGGCTCCGAGCGCGTCATCGCGATGGGCGCCGGGATCCTCGTGACGGCGACGATCATCGGCATCCTCGCGCCCGCCGACAACGTGCTGCTCGTGCCGCTCGCGCTCGGCCTGCTCGGCCTGGGTTGGTCGGCCGGACTGATCGGCGGCTCGACGCTGCTCACCACGTCGGTCGACGAACCCCTGCGCGTGCCGCTGCAGGGCGCGACGGATGCCGCGATGAACGTGGCCGCCGCGATGGCCGCTGCGCTCTCGGGCGTGGTGCTCGGGCTCGGAGGGTTCGCCGGCGTCAACGTCGTGGCGATCTTCGTGCTCGTGCCGCTCGCGATCGCCGGGCTCCGCCTGCGGTTCATCGGCCGCGGCGCGCCGGCCTGAGACCCCTGAGTCCGAGGCCGCGGGGAACACGGGCACCGGAAACCGGGCGTCGTCCGTGATATCGCTCTCACGGCTTTCCCAGTGTTCGAGAGGGAACCTCACAAACTACCGTGATGGGCTTCCGTGTCCCCCCAAATGCCGACACGGAATCCCCCCACTGTGCCAGACACCGAACTGCCCCTCTCCTTCCGCTCGACCTTCCGCGCACCCGACCCCCAGCCCGAACCCCAGCCCGAACCCAGGCCCGATGCCCTCCCGGTGACCGCCTCCCTCGAAGTGCCCAGGCGCACCGGGGAGCCGGAGTCGAGCGAGGCCGAGCGCACCTCGGAGGCGAAGCCGAGCGAGCCCGAGCGCACGGTGAAGCCGGAGGCGAGCGAGCCCGAAGCCCCGGTCCGCAAGAAGGCGACCGGCCCGCGCCACCGCGCCGAACCGGTGCGGAATCGCCGCGCGCCGGGCGCTGCGTTCCGTCGTACCGTCGCCCTCGGCTGCGCCTCGGCGATCATGGGCGCGACCGCGCTCGGCGCCGTCGCGGCATCAATCGCCGACCCCTCGACCGCGACCACGGTCGCCGCGGGGACAGCGGATGCCGCGAGCGGGGCAACCGGCGACTCGGACACGATCGACGCGCCCGCCGCGCAGGCCGACGACGGCCCGACCGTCACGAGCGCCCTGTCGGTGGCGGCGGCGCCGTTCACCGGCGGCACGCAGGTCACCGTCAGGGGCGAGGAGCTCGATCAGGTGGCATCCGTGACCGTGGGTGGGGCGCCGGCGACCATCGTCGCGGCCGACGAGGCGCAGGTCACGTTCGCGGTGCCGGCGGTCGCCGACACCGCGCTCGGAACGGCAGCCGAGGTGGCCTTCGCGGATGCCGCGGGCCAGCCCGTCGACGTAGAGACGCCGACCGCCGTGGTCGCCGCCGGCACGTCAGTGGTGCAGCCCCTCGAGGGGGAGCTCACCGGCGCACCCGAGGTCGAGGTGCCCATGGCGCCGCGCACCCTCACGCTCACCTACACGAGTGACCCGGGCATCGACGCCCAGCTCGGATACGTGCTCACCTACTGGAGCAGTTACAACTCAGCCGAGTACCCCGTCCTCGACGGTTACGACTGCGCGAACTTCGCGAGTCAGGCGCTGATCGCCCGCGGCTGGGCCATGGACGGCGGCTGGTACCTCGACCGCGGCACCGGCGCGATGTCGCCGAGCTGGGCGAGCTCGACCGCGCTGCGCGACTACCTGCTCACCCGCACCGACCGGGCGGCGTACCTCGACGACTCGCAGCGCTCGAGCGTGAAGGTCGGCGACATCGCCCAGTTCGACTGGGACGACTCGGGCGACCGCGACCACACCGCTGTCGTCACCCGCGTGGAGCACACCGCCGCGGGCACCAGGGTCTGGGTCGGCGGGCACACCAAGGATGCCGACTACTGGGACGTCGACGCGGCGCTCGCCACCGGCGGCGGCTCGGTGAGCTACTTCTCGATCCGGTAGGCGCGGGTTGAGGAGCGCCCGAAGGGCGCGTCTCGAATCCCGCATCGCGATGACACAGGCGCTGATGCCGCAACCCTGTACAGACACAGGCACTGATGCGAACCCTGTACAGACTCCGGCACTGATGCCGAGTTGGCATCAGTGCCGGAGGCATCGCGGCGAGAGTTTCGAGACGCCGACTTCGTCGGCTCCGCAACCCGCAGCGACTGCTCAGTCAGGTAGGCGCGGGTTGAGGAGTGCCCGAAGGGCGCGTCTCGAAACCCCCTCGTCTGGTTACGCGCTTCGAGTCGCCGACTTCGTCGGCTCCTCAACCCGCGGTCAGCCAGTGGCGAGCGCGTCGCTCACGACGCGCTTCGCCTCCTCCTGCACGCGCGCGAGGTGGTCGGGTCCCTTGAACGACTCCGCGTAGATCTTGTAGACGTCCTCCGTGCCGCTCGGCCGCGCGGCGAACCAGGCGTCCGCCGTCTCCACCTTGACGCCGCCGATCGCCGCGTCGTTGCCCGGCGCGTGCGACAGCTTCGCCGTGATGGGCTCGCCCGCGAGCTCGGTCGCCGCGATGGCGTCGCCGTCGAGCCTGCCGAGGGCGGCCTTCTGCGCGGGAGTGGCCGCGGCGTCCGTGCGCTCGTAGGCCGGGTCCCCGAAGCGATCGACGAGCTCGGCGTAGAGCTCAGAGGGCGACTTGCCGGTGACCGCGCGGATCTCGGAGGCGAGCAGGCACAGCAGGATGCCGTCCTTGTCGGTGGTCCACACCGTGCCGTCGAAGCGCAGGAACGACGCGCCTGCGCTCTCCTCGCCGCCGAAGCCGACCGATCCGTCGACGAGTCCCGGCACGAACCACTTGAAGCCCACCGGCACCTCCCAGAGGCGCCGTCCGAGCGAGGAGGCGACGCGGTCGATCATCGAGCTCGACACGAGGGTCTTGCCGATCGCGGCATCCGACCGCCAGTTCGGTCGGTGCGAGAAGAGGTATTCGATGGCGACGGCGAGGTAGTGATTCGGGTTCATGAGGCCGCCGTCGGGAGTGACGATTCCGTGCCGATCGGCGTCGGCGTCGTTGCCGGTGAGGATGTCGAACGAGTCGCCGTGCCCGAGCACCGATGCCATGGCCGACGGGCTCGACGGGTCCATGCGGATCTTCCCGTCCCAGTCGAGCGTCATGAACGACCAGGTCGGGTCGACGAGTCCGTTCACGACGGTGAGGTCGAGGCCGTAGCGGTCGCGGATCGCGGCCCAGTAGTGCACGGATGCACCGCCGAGCGGGTCGGCGCCGATGCGGATCTTCGCACGGCGGATCGCGTCGAAGTCGATGATGTTCTCGAGGTCGTCGACGTAGCCGCCGCGGAAGTCGTAGGTCTCCACCCCGCTCGGCTCCGCCTGGTTCACCTCGGTGAGGCCGCCGGCGATGAGTTCGTTCGCGCGATTCGCGATCCAGCTCGTGGCATCCGAGTCGGCCGGGCCGCCGTGCGGCGGGTTGTACTTGAAGCCGCCGTCCTGCGGCGGGTTGTGCGAGGGCGTGATGACGATGCCGTCGGCCTCGCCCTCGGCGCGCGTGACCGGGTCGTTGTTCCACTTCAGGATCGCGTGCGACAGCGCCGGCGTCGGCACGTAGTCGTCGAACTGGTCGGCGAGCACGCGCACCCGGTTGCCGACGAGCACGTCGAGCGCCGTGGTCTGCGCCGGCGCGCTGAGGGCGTGCGTGTCGGCGCCGATGAAGAGCGGGCCTGTGATGCCCTGCGACGTCCGGTAGTCGACGATCGCCTGGGTGGTCGCGAGGATGTGGTGCTCGTTGAAGCTCGTGGTGAACGCCGAACCGCGGTGGCCCGAGGTGCCGAACGCGACGCGTTGCCCGGGGATCGAGACATCCGGTTTCTTCTCGTAGTACGCCCTGACGAGGGCCTCCACGTCGATCAGGTCGGATTCGGTCGCCGGGGTTCCTGCTCGCTCGTGCATCCCCTCAGTCTGCCGCGCCGGCGTGGCATCCGACACCCCTGCCCGCTCAGAACGCGGACTGCACCGTCGTCGCGATCGTGAAGATCGCGAGCCCGGCGAGCGCCCCCACGACCGTGCCGTTGATGCGGATGAACTGCAGGTCGCGGCCCACCTGGAGCTCGAGCTTCTCGGTGGTCTCGCGAGGGTCCCACCGCTCGACGGTCTCGGTGATGACGCCCGCGATCTCGTGCCGGTAATTGCGCACCACGTAGGCCGCGGCATCCGTCATCCACGCGTCGACCTTCGCGGCGAGGTCGTCGTCGGCTTCGAGCCGCGCCCCCACCTCGACCACCGCCGAGCGGAGGCCGGCGCGGAGTTCGCTCTCGGGGTCGGCGAGTGACGCGTCGACCGTCTCCTTCACGCTCGCCCACACCTCGCCGGCGAACTCGCGCACCCGCGGGCTGTCGAGCAGGTCGGCCTTCAGTCGCTCGACGCGGGCGATCACCGCCGGGTCGTGCTGCAGGTCGTCGGTGAGCTCGGCGAGGTAGCCGTCGATCGCTTCGCGGAGCGGATGCCGCAGGTCCTCGCGCACCGCCCGCACGAAGGCGAGCACCTCACGGTACGCGCGGTCGTCGACGAACCGGTCGACGAAACCCGGCATCCACTTCGGCAACCGGTCGGAGACCATGCTGCCGAACGCCTCGGGGTGCGCGGCGAGCCACCCCTCGGCCTTCTCGAGCACCATGTCGATGGCCGCGCGCTGCTGGTCGGCGGCGACGAGGCGCGCGCCGACGCGGCCGATCGCGGGCCCCCACTCGGGCTCGAAGAGGTGGCGGCGGGCGAGCTTCTCGATGACGTCCTCCACGTCGTCGTCGCCGAGCAGGGTCAGGATCCCGCGGGCCGCGACCGCAGCCTCGGCCGTCAGCCGCTCGGCGTTGACGGGAGTCGCGAGCCAGCCGCCGAGCCGCTTCGCGATGCCCATCGACCGGAGCTTGCCGAGCACGACCTCGTCGGAGAGGAACTCGTTCTCCACGAAGGCGCCGAGGGTCGCGCCGATCTCGTCCTTCCGTTTCGGGATGATCGCGGTGTGCGGGATCCTCAGCCCGAGCGGATGCCTGAACAGCGCGGTCACCGCGAACCAGTCCGCGATCGCACCCACCATCGCCCCCTCGGCGGCGGCCCGCACGAACCGGAGCCACGGCACGGTGTCCTGCAGCGCGAACGACACGGCGAACACGACGGCCGCCGCGACGAGCAGGCCCGCAGCGACCCGCTTCATGCGCCGCAGCGCTGCGAGCCGCTCCGCGTCGGTCGGCAGGGTTGTTCGTACGGTGCGCAATTGATCGACCGTGGTCATCGCGCGGCCCCCTCACCTGAGTCCGTCGCCCTCGACGCTAGGCCATGCCGGTTCACCGAGTCGCCCATTTCTGCACACATCCGGGCAACTCGGTGCGGGTGTTCGCGCAGCCGGGCCACCAGGCCGCGAACTAGGCTGGCCTGCATGATGCATGCGGCCGCCACGCCCCCCGAGGAGACCTACTCCTACCTGGGTCCGGCCGGCACGTTCACCGAGGCGGCGCTGAAGCAGGTGCCCGAGGCCGCAGGCAAGCACTGGCGTTCGGTCAACAACGTCGGCGAGGCGCTCGCGGATGTCACGAGCGGGCGCTCCATCGCCGCCATGATCGCGATCGAGAACTCAGTCGAGGGCGGTGTCTCCGCGACGCAGGACGCACTCGCGACGGTGCCCGGCCTCCGCATCGTCGGCGAGTACCTCGTGCCCGTCAACTTCGTGCTCGTCGCGCGCCCGGGCACGAGGCTCGGCGACGTGCACATCGTGAACGCGCATCCGGTGGCCTATGCGCAGTCGCGGGGGTGGCTCGAGCGCGAGCTCCCCGACCACGGGCACATCCCGGCCACCAGCAACGTGCAGGCCGCGGCATCCCTCTTCGAGGACAGCCAGGCGGATGCCGCGGTCGCGCCCCCAGGCATCACCGAGCACCTCGACCTCGAGGTGCTCGCCCGCGACATCGGCGACAACCCCAACGCGGTGACCCGGTTCGTGCTCGTATCGCGCTCGCGCGTGCTCGCCGAACCGACGGGCGCCGACAAGACGAGCCTCATCGTGGAACTGGCCGACGACGAGCCCGGATCGTTGCTCGCCATGCTCGAGCAGTTCTCGACGCGCGGCGTGAACCTGTCGCTGCTCGAGTCGCGGCCCATCGGTGACGAACTCGGCCGCTACCGCTTCGTCGTCGATCTCGACGGGCACATCGCCGATGAGCGAGTCGCCGACGCCCTGCTCGGCCTGCGCCGCACGAGCCCGAACGTGATCTTCCTCGGGTCGTACCCGCGCGCCGACAAGCGCGAGATCGAGTACCACTCGAAGTTCGAGGACGAGATCTTCATCGAGGCGCGAGACTGGCTGCGCGGCCTCCTCAGCGGCGAACCCGACTGAGGCGACCGCGGGCCGCAGCGGACAAGGGGGAGTGCGAGTGAGCGAGGGTTCGGCAGCCAGGATCGACCCGAGGTTCGATCCACAGTTCCAGCGCGGGTATGTGGCCGCCGAGGCCGGGGGGCCGCACGCATCGGATGCATCGCCCGACCCGGGCGCGCCCACGCCGGCGACGTCGCCCGCTGAGGCGGATGGCGCGGATGCCGAGCGCGCCGCCCCTGCCGACCCGCGGGGGGAGTCCGACGCGGAGGTCGCGTCGTGGCTCGACGAGCCCGAGTCCGATCCGCCATCGGCGGATCCCTGGTTCCTCGGTGCCTGGACGGTCTCGGCCCTGGCGTTCGCGCTCGGAGCGACCCTCGTCGTGGCAGGCATCATGAGCGAGAGTTACTACGGCGCATCCGGCGAGAGCGAACGGTGGCTGCAGATCGTCGGGTGGACCGTCGCGCCGTCGCTCATGCAGGGCGGCCTCCTCGGCATCGTCGTGATGATCGTCTGGACCGGCCTTCGCCACGCGCGACGCACTGAGACCGACGCCGAGGTGCCGTCGTGATCCCGCGCCTCATCCGCAACCCCGCGGTGGTCGCCCTCGCCGTGCTCGCGCTGCTGGGGGTGGTCGCGGCGAACTGGGCGATCGGTGTGTCGGTCGAAGACCAGGGCTTCTCGTGGTCCGGCGCTCCGACCGAGGCTCAACTCTGGGAGGTGCGGCTCACGAGGATCGCGAACATGGTTCCGGGCCCGGCGGCCCTGCTCGCCGTCGTCGCGGCGCTCGGGATCCTCGTCGTCGGCTCGGCCACCGAGCGGTCGCGTCAGCGCTCCACGCGCACGATGAGCGCCGCGGGGTCCGCCCGGAACGGCGCCGCCACGACCGTGCCGAACTCATCGTCGTCGATCGCGGACGCCTTGGCCTCCGCCCCGATCTCGATGTCGACCGAGCGGGAGTAGGCGAGCCGTCGCCGGGATGCTCACGCGTGAGACCGTGGTGAGGAGGTCCGCGGTACCGTTAATCGCCGAGCGATCTCGAGGGGGTGATCGTGAGCGACGAGCGAGCCTCGCGGGGGATCGACCCGATGTTCGATCCCCGGTATCAGCGAGGCTACATCCCGGATGCCGCGGGCCGGCCGGCCGCCGTCCCGACGCCGATCGACGACGTGCCGGCAGCCTCACGCGATGCGACGGCGCCGCACGACGAGACGCCGCCGGCTCCCTCGCCCGCGGAAACGCCTGACGCCGCGGAGCCGTCCCCGACCGATCCGTGGTTCATCGCCGCGTGGGCATTCGCCGGGCTCGCAGTCGTGGGCGGTTTGCTCATCCTGTGGGGCTCGGTATCGGGCGACAACGTCTTCGGCCCGGAGAACGAGCCAGAGGAGTGGCTCCAGTTCTCCGCATGGAACGTCGCGCCGGTACTCATCGGAGGCGGCCTGATCGGCATCGTCGGGCTGCTCGTCTGGACCGGCGCTCGTCACGCCCGCCGTCGGGGCGTTGCAGGGATCGGTCGGCTGCTGCGAAACCCCGCCGTGCTCACGCTCGCCGCGCTTGCCGTGGTCGCGTCCGTCGCCACGGTCTGGGCGATCGGGGCGAGCATCGAGGTACGCCTGCAGTTCCTGCCGGGAGCCGACGCGACGGAGGAGCAGTTGGCGGAACTGCGCCTCGTCGCGATCGCGAACGCGATCCCGGCTCCCGCGACCCTCACCGCCGTGTTCGCAGTGCTCGGCATCCTGCTGGTCGGCGCGACGTCGAGCGATCTGGGCCGCACACGTCGCAGCGTCCTCTTCTGGAAGGACGGGTGATGCCCGCCGCTGCCACATCGAACGGAGGTGTGGGCGTGAACGAGGATCCGGCACCGACCATCGACCCACGGTTCGATCCGCGGTTCCAGCGAGGCTACGTGCACTCGGGCGACGGTGCCCGCTGGGGGTCGGTTCCGAATGCATCCGCTGAGTCCGAGGCCCCGGTGTCGTCAGATATGCCGGCGAAGCCCGACATCTCGCACGAGCCGCCCGTCGTCGTACGCGTCCAATCGTCCCAGGGAAAGCCCGTCGCCCGAGCTGAGTCGCCGGCTCCGACGGTCGTTCCCCCGGTGGCGGACCCGGAGGGGCCCGCGGCAGACGCTTCGCCGCACGCCCTGGCGGCGGGCCCCGACACAGTCCCTGAGCGGGACGACGGGCCGTCACCACGCGATCCGTGGTTCCTTGCGGCCTGGGGCGTCGCCGTCGCCGCCGTCGTGGTGGGTTCCGGCCTCTGGTGGATGGCGATCTTCAACCGCGACTACCTCGGGCCGCCGCAGCAGTCCGACGTGTGGCTCGAGGCGATCGCGTGGGGCATCGCGCCGGCGCTCGCCGAGGCCGGGCTGATCGCCGTGGTCGGGTTGCTCGCTTGGACAGGCGTGCGCCACGCTCGTCGTCACAGAGGAGTCGCCGTGACCCTCCGGCTGTTTCGGAACCCCTCCGCGGTCGCGCTCGCCCTGTTCGGGGTGATCGCGATGGTGGTCACGATCTGGGCCATCCGGATACAGGCGGAGGATCAGGGCATGGGTTGGATCGGAACGCCGACCGAGGAGCAACTCGTGGAATTCCGCGTGTTCACCTTCGCGAACGCGATCGCGGCGCCCGCAACATCGGTCGCGGTGCTCTCGCTGATCAGCGTCCTCGTGATCGCCGCGGTCTCGGGGCATGCGCTGAAGTCGGCACGAGGCATCCGCACCGATGATCGCGTCAGCGCGCCACGCGCACGATGAGCGCCGCAGGGTCGACGCGGAACCGTGCCGCCACGACGGTGCCGAACGCGTCGCCGTCGATCTCGAACTCCTCGGGTGCGGCCTCGATCTCGATGTCGACCGAGCGTCCGCGTGAGTAGACGATCTCGCGACGACGGCTGCCGCCCGTGAGGTCGACGAACTGGCGCCCGAGCGCGCTCTTGCGCAACACGCGGTTCTCCCAGGTGACCTTGCGCCACGCGAGGACCCAGCCCATGAGGTTTCGCGGCTGCAGCACCATCACGTCGAGCAGGCCGTCGTCGAGCTCGGCATCGGGGATCAGCTCGATGTTGCCGGGCAGGTAGCCGAGGTTGGCGACCAGGATGCTCGACACCCGGGAGCGCTGCAGCCGACCCGCTTCAATGCGGTACACGACGCGGAACGGCTTGGAGACGGGGATGGCCCGCAGGCCCGCGTCGACGTAGGCCAGCCAGCCCACCCGCTTCTTGAGGCCGGGGTTCGTCTTCGCGATCATCGTCGCGTCGATGCCGATGCCCGACATCACGAGCGAGGCGTGCGTCTCGGCGGACCCGTCGGCCCGCGTGACGTCGGCGACGAGCACGTCGACGGCGCGGTCGAGCCCGGCGAAGGCGAGCACCACGGCGTCGTCCTGGTCGTTCACGGGGATGCCCAGGTTGCGCGCGAAGATGTTGCCCGTGCCGAGCGGCACGAGCCCGAGCGGCACGCCGCTGCCGCGGAGGGTCGCCGCGACCGAGCGCACCGTACCGTCGCCGCCCGCAGCGATCACGAGGTCGGCGCCTGCGTCGAGCGCCTGCCTCGCCATGCCCTTGCCCGGGTCGTCCTCGGCGGTTGGGATCCAGATCGAGGGTGCGAACCCCTGCCGTGCCTCTGCGCGGCCCACCGCGGCGCGGAGCCCGTCGACGCTCTTCGTCGGGTTGAAGATCACCGCCGCCCGTGAGCGCGTCGACGCGGCATTCGCCGACCCGTGGTCCGCCGCCTCCCTCACGCTGCCAACGGTAGCGCGGGTTGAGGAGCGCCAGAGGCGCGTCTCGAAACCCGTTGCCCGCGTCGGGGTTTCGAGACGCCCGCTGCGCAGGCTCCAACCCACCGGGCGCCCGGATGCCGCGGGCTAGACTGGCTCGCGTGATCGACCCCGTGCTGCTTCGCGAGAACCCCGAGCTGATCAAGCGTTCGCAGGAGCTGCGCGGAGAGTCATCCGCCTTCGTCGACGAGGCGGTCGCAGCGGATGCCGCGCGCCGCACCGCCATCGCCGAGTTCGAGTCGCTGCGCGCCGAGCAGAACGCGTTCGGCAAGCAGGTCGCCAGGGCCCCGAAGGACGAGAAGGCCGCGCTGGTGGCGCAGGCGCAGGAGCTCGCCGCGCGGGTCAAGGACGCGAGCCAGCGCGCCAACGACGCGGAGGCCGCGTTCACCGCTGCGACGCTGCGCATCGGCAACGTCGTCATCGACGGCGTGCCGGCCGGCGGCGAGGACGACTACGTCGTGCTCCGCGAGATCGGCGAGATCCCGGCCTTCGAGTTCGAGCCGCGCGATCACCTCGAGCTCGGGGAGCTGCTCGGTGCCATCGACATGGCGCGCGGGGCGAAGGTCTCGGGGGCCCGCTTCCATTACCTGAGGGGCGTCGGCGCTCGCCTCGAGCTCGCCATCATGACGATGGGGCTCGACCGTGCGCTCGCGGCGGGATTCACGCCGCTCATCACGCCGACGCTCGTGCGTCCCGAGGTGATGCAGGGCACCGGATTCCTCGGTGCCCACTCCGAGGAGGTCTATCACCTCCCCGACGACGACCTCTACCTCACCGGCACGAGCGAGGTCGCGCTCGCCGGGTACCACGCCGACGAGATCCTCGACCTGTCGAACGGGCCGCTCCGGTACGCGGGCTGGTCGACGTGCTACCGGCGCGAAGCGGGCAGCCACGGCAAGGACACCCGCGGCATCATCCGGGTGCACCAGTTCAACAAGCTCGAGATGTTCAGCTACATCGACCCGGCCGACGCCGAGGCGGAGCACGAGCGGCTGCTCGGCTGGCAGGAGGAGATGCTGCAGGCCCTCGGCCTCACGTACCGGGTCATCGACACCGCGGCCGGCGACCTCGGCTCCAGCGCGGCGCGCAAGTACGACATCGAGGCCTGGGTGCCCACCCAGCAGGCCTACCGCGAGCTCACGTCGACCTCGAACTGCACGACGTTCCAGGCGCGCCGCCTCGACATCCGCCAACGGACCGAGAGCGGCAGGACGGCGCCGGTCGCGACCCTCAACGGCACGCTCGCCACCACGCGTTGGATCGTCGCCATCCTCGAGACGCACCAGCAGCCCGACGGCTCGGTGGTGGTGCCCGAAGCGCTCCGCGGCTACCTCGGCGGGCTCGACGTGCTCGAGCCCGTCAGCCGATGAGCGAGCGGATGCCGCGAGCCGAGGCCGCGGTCGCACCGTGGTTCGTCGCGCTCGACGTCGACGGCACGATCCTGCACGAGGACGAGTCGATCGACCAGCTCGTCGCCGACGCGATCCTCGCCGCCCGCGAGCGTGGGCACGAGGTCACGCTCGCGACCGGGCGATCGTGGTCCACGACCGCGCCCGTGCTGGAGCGCCTCGGCCTGAACCCCGAGTACGTGGTATGCGCGAACGGGGCGATCACGATGCAGCGCGACGACACGGCATCCGGCGGCTACACCCGAGTGCACGTCGAGACCTTCGACCCCACCGCCGTGCTCGAGCGCATCCGCATGTTCCTGCCGAGCGGCCGGTTCATGGTGGAGATGCCCGACGGCTTCCGGCTGTACACCGAGGGCATGACCGACTGGAACCTCGAGAACGCCCGCGAGGTCCGATTCGAGCAGCTGCTCGACCAGCGCGCCACCCGCGTGGTCGTGGTCTCGCCCGATCACGAGCTCGAGGAGTTCCTGCACATCGTCGAGGGGATGGGCCTGCACCAGGTCAGCTACGCGATCGGCTGGACCGCGTGGCTCGACATCGCACCCGACGGCGTGAGCAAGGCGACCGCGCTCGAGCGCGTGCGCGGCTGGCTCGACGTGCCGCTCCATCGCGTGATCGCGGTCGGCGACGGGCGCAACGACATCGAGATGTTCACATGGGCCGGCGCCGCCGGGCGTTCGGTGGCGATGGGCCAGGCTCCCGCCGAGGTGCGCGCCGCCGCGGCCGAGACCGCCGCCGACGTCGGCCACGCCGGGCTCGCCGCGGTGCTCGACTCGCTTCCCTGACGCGGCATCCGGCCCGTTCCGAGGCCCGCCGGATAGGATCAGCGGGTCGGAAGGGGTGCGGTGACGGGTGACACGGGGCGCGACCGGGCGGCGGCCGACGTCGCTGCGGTGCCACGCCACGGCCGGATGCCGCGGCACGGCGCCTGGGTCACCTACGCGAAGATCGCGGCATCCGTCATCGCCGTGCTCGCCGTGAGCGCCGCGGCGATCGTCGCGTACGCCGCAGTCGATCTCGTCGCCTCGGTGAAGCCGTCGCTGACGGTGGGGAACGAGGAGATCCTCGAGGGCGTGCCCGACATCGGAGCCATGGAGGGCGGACTCAACTTCCTCCTCGTCGGCAGCGACAAGCGGCCCGAGAGCGGGGCGTTCGGCGACCCCGAGGAGGAATCGGCGGAGCTCAACGACGTCACGATGCTCCTGCACATCTCGCAGGATCACTCGCACGTCGAGGTGGTGAGCTTCCCGCGCGACATGCTCGTCGAGGTCCCGGAGTGCCCCGACCCGGAAGACCCCGAAAGTGGGCCGCTCTCCGCGATGTCCGAGGTGAAGATCAACACCGTGCTCTCGTACGGCGGCTTCGGGTGCGTCGCGGCGACCGTCGAGCAGCTCACCGGGGTGACGATCCTCGTCGGCGGCATCGTGCAGTTCGACGGCGTCGCGGCGCTCTCGACCGCGGTCGGCGGGGTCGAGGTGTGCCTTGCCGAGCGGGTCGACGACGATTACTCGGGCCTCCACCTCGACCCCGGCACGCACAGCATCTCGGGGTACGAGGCGCTCGCGTTCCTGCGGTCGCGCCACGGCGTCGGCGACGGAAGCGACCTCGGCCGCATCTCGAACCAGCAGACGTTCCTCGCCTCCCTCATGCGCACGATGCAGACCGGCGGCGTGCTCGGCGACCCGGTGAAGCTCTACTCGATCGCGAAGGCGGTCACCTCGAACATGCAGCTCACCTCCGCGCTGCAGGACCCGATCAAGCTCGTCTCGATCGCGCGGGCCCTGGCCGCCATCGACCTGTCGAGGATCGCGTTCGTGCAGTACCCCACCGGCTACACGGAGGGCTACGCCGCGGTCGTCCCCACCGAGTCGGCGCAGGCGGTGAACGCGGCGCTGCAGGCCGACCTGCCGGTAGTGCTCGACCCGGCGGCGACGACGGATGCCTCATTCGGCACGGTGCCCGACCCGGCGGCGCCACCCGCCGGTGAGACGCCCGCGACCGAGGCATCCGCCCCGCCTGAGACCGCCGCAACCGCGCTGCCCGGCGACGTCACCGGCCAGACCGCGGCCGACGTGCGCTGCTCGAGCGCCAACGAAGGCTGATGGCGGGCCGCTTCAGGACCCTCTCAGGGTGTGCTGCGAGGCTCGTTGGAATGTGCTTCGGCTAGAATCGGGGCCTACCCGTGCGACGTCGCCCCTCACGGGGCGTCGGCGTGCCGGTGAGGAGGGCTGTCCGAGCGGCCGATGGAGCTGGTCTTGAAAACCAGTGGGCAGCAATGCCTCGTGGGTTCGAATCCCACGCCCTCCGCGCATACGACCACGGAACACGACAGGAGAGGCATCGGGTGAACCACGACCTGCGTCACAGCTCGCGTCGCGCTGCGAAGACCCCCTCCGGCGCGCGCCACGGCCGCCTGAAGACCCACGGCACCTGGAGGACGGTGGCCAGGATCGCGGCATCCATCGTGGCGGTGACCCTCGTGTCGGGTTCCGCGGTGGCCGCCTACGCGGCTTGGGACCTCGCGAGCACCGTGAAGCCCACGGTCACCCTCGGCAACGAGGCGGTGCTCGAGGGCGTGCCAGACGTAGGCGCCATGGAGGGCGGCGTGAACCTGCTGATCGTCGGCAGCGACAGCCGCCAGGGCCAGGGCGAGGGCTTCGGCGACCCCGATGAGGAGACCGCCGTCCTCAACGACGTGACGATGCTGATGCACATCTCGGAGGACCACTCCAACGCCTCCGTCGTGAGCTTCCCGCGTGACATGCTCGTCGACGTGCCCGAGTGCACCGATCCCGAGGATCCGAGCAGCACCCTCTACGAGCAGTCGGGCGTGAAGATCAACACCGTCCTCTCCTACGGCGGGCTCGGATGCGTCGTGAAGACCGTCGAGACCGAGCTCGGCATCACCATCCCGTTCGCGGGCATCGTGCAGTTCATGGGCGTCGCGGGACTCTCCGAGGCCGTCGGCGGCGTCGAGGTCTGCGTCGCAGAGCCCATCGAGGACGAGTACACCGGCACGTTCCTCGAGGCCGGCACCCACACCCTCTCGGGCGTCGCTGCGCTGCAGTTCCTCCGGACGCGTCACGGCGTCGGCGACGGCAGCGACCTCGCGCGCATCTCGAACCAGCAGGTGTTCCTCTCCTCGCTCGCGCGCACGCTCCAGTCCAACGGCACGCTGAGCGACCCCGTGAAGCTCTACTCGATCGCCAAGGCGGCGCTGGCCAACATGCAGCTGTCCGACAGCCTCATGGACCCGACGCGCATGATCTCGATCGCGAAGGCGCTCAAGGACACCGACTTGAACAAGATCGCGTTCATCCAGTACCCGACCGCCTACGCCGAAGGCGGCGGAGCGGTGGCGCCGACCGACTCCGCCGAGTACGTGCGCACCGCGCTGCAGAACGACCTGCCCGTGACGTTCGACCCCACGGCGCAGGAGTCGGCCTTCGCGTCGGCCGGTGACCCGAACGCGGCGGCCCCGCCCGCGGAGGTTCCGGCAGAGGAGGTCCCGGCCGAGGAGGCGCCGGCGACCGAGGCGCCAGCGGCCACTGCTGAGGCCCTCCCGTCGGACGTCAGCGGCCAGACCGCCGCCGAGACCCGCTGCTCGGCGGGTCGCACGCTCGACGACCAGTAGGCCGGTAGGGCCGAATCGTCATCCGCGGCATCCGCGGGTTATGATGACTCTCGCGTGTGCGCAAGCATCCGCGAGGAGACGTCGCATAGTCCGGCCGAGTGCACCACCCTGCTAAGGTGGAGTCCCCGTAAGGGGACCAGGGGTTCAAATCCCCTCGTCTCCGCAAGAAAATCCCTGATCAGAAGCTTGTTTTGGCGGCTATCTGATCTTCTCTCGACTGTGTGTGGCGTGCATACAGTGTCCTGAGTGCGTCCCCGTTCTCCACCCTGTTTGCACCGCGAAACGGTGGAGTAGTCGGCGACAAGATGCGCCCAGCTAGTTTCGGCTTTCCACGAGAGCTTTCACTGAGCAGGGCGACCCTGACCCGATGGGCTGCGTCGATCGTTGGTTCGGAGGGTGGCGTTCTAGGTTTGCGGTGGCAGGCCGAGGATGAGCCGCGCGGTGTCCCGGTAGAGGTCGTCTGACGTGCGGCCGCCTGAGAAGTAATGGCCGATGGCTTGGGTCATGACGGGGAAGCGACGTCGGAGCTCCTCGACGTCGGGGGGCTGCTGCGTCGCATCCACGGGCGCTTGCTCTTCGAGGACGTATCCGACGGTGAAGCGTTCTCCCGCGAGGACAAGGAGTCGGGCCCGCTGCGGCTCGATTCCGTGGTCGACCAAGGTTGACATGGCGGACTCGGAGAAGTCGCCGCGTCGCAACGACAGTCTGGCGCCGGAGACGATCCGGGATCCGTCGCGGCGATGGAGCATCGCCCTCCGCAGCTCAATCAGCGCGGTCAGCAGCCACTCTGCCCAATTGTCGTCGGGACTGGGCGCGGGAACCGCCCGGATGGCGTCGTCCATGATGGTGTCCGCGAGCGCGTCGAGGAGTTCGGCCTTGCTTCCGATGTGCCAGTAGAGGGTGGGAGCCTGCACGCCGAGGCGTCCGGCGAGGGTACGGAGACTGAGAGCCTCGAGGCCCTCGTCATCGAGCAGTTGCAGAGCCTCGTCGATCACCTGCTGCCGATCCAGCGCCACAAGTCCTCCTTGCACAATCACTCTTACGGTGTTAGATGTAGTGTATCGCTCTAACAGCGTAAGAGAGAGGTGGCCGGCATGAAGGCAGCAGTCGTAGACCGTGCAGGAGGCATTCCGCGCTATCAGGACTTCCCGGACCCAGAGGTCGGAGAAGGGCAAGTGCTGGTGACCGTCGAGGCGGTCGCGGTCGAGAACGTGGACCGGGCGATCGTCGCCGGCACCCACTACACGGCTACACAATTCCAGGCAGCGCTCCCGGCGATCCCGTGCTTTGACGGCATCGGCCGCCTGGCCGACGGAACCCTCGTTGGATTCGGCGGTATCACCCCACCGTACGGCACGCTCGCGCAGTACGCGGTCGTGCCCGCCACGCACACGGCACCGATCCCCGAAGGCATCGACCCGCCGATCGCAGCGGTGCTCTCCTCAGCGATCAGCGGCATGTGCATGCGCACCGCGGCCGGTCTCAGCGCCGGCGAGACGGTGCTGGTCCAAGGCGCCACCGGCGTCGCCGGCCGCCTGGCCGTCAAGATCGCACGACTCCTCGGTGCCGGACGCATCGTGGCCACGGGACGCAACGACGACGCCCTTCAGGAACTGAAGAACCTAGGTGCAGACACTGTGATTAACACCGCCGTTGATGACGCCGACCTGGTGCAGGCGTTCCGAGACCACGTCGGTGACGGGTACGACGTGGTGGTCGACTATCTCTGGGGTCGCCCCACCGAACTGCTGACTCGCGCGCTGATCCCCGACAGCTTCGCCATGCCCAAGCCCACCCGCCTCGTCCAGATCGGCGAATCCGCCGGCCCCACGATCCAGCTCACCGGCGACGCCCTTCGCACGTCCGGTCTGGAAATTTACGGCGCCGCCCGAAATATGGCCACCGGCATGGCCGACGCCTACCAGCAAGTGGTCGACTGGGTGCGCAGCGGCGAACTCACCATCGACGTCACCACCATGCCCCTCAGCCAGATCGCGACGGCGTGGATCCGCGCCGACCTCCGAGGCACCCGCCTCGTCATCATCCCCGACTAACACCCACTGGAGATCCCATGAACAAGCTCGTATCCGCTCTGCACGACGCCACCCACCTCGTGCCAGGAGCGCCCACCCACAGCGATACGCCCGCCACCCACCGGCCCCATCGAACCGACGTGAACCCTCGGCACAACAAGAGCCCTCACTTGCAGAACCCAAGTCGGCACCACCAGAACCCGCCACGCGTCCTCATCACCTGGCAGAACTGGATCGGCCAACTCGTCGGACACGGCAAGCAGGAATAGTCAGCGCCGCAAAAACCTCAGCGTTCCCACGCTCTGTGGCCCAGCCTCCTCACCACGTGCGCGCTCCGTGCACGGCGACGTACGGACCCGCCCGTTGTATGCAAGTGGGATGACAGAACGTCTCCGGCGACCGATCGACCCGTTGTGACACGGGGCTTGGGGCACACCAACTCCCCTATCGTTGCGATCAACGCGTAGAGCGAAAGTTTCGCGAGCTCACTTCGCGACCAGCGTGGTCTCGAAGCTGTACATGTCCGGTCGGTAGCAGTGATGGCCGTACTCGATCGCGCGCCCGGATGCGTCGAAGGCCACCCGCTCCATCGTCAGCACGGGGCCTCCCCGGTCGATCTCGAGCAGTTCGTGCTCGTCGCCGTGCGCCCGACGGGCGCCGATCTTCTGCTTGGCGATCCGGATCGTCACGCCGCGCCCGCGAAGGATCTCGTAGAGGCCGCGGTCCGTCAGCTGCTCGGTCGTGATGTCGGCGAAGTCGTGCGGCAGGTAGTTCTCGAGCACCGCCACGGGGACTCCGTCAGTGCTGCGGCGTCGGCGCATATAGACCACTTGGTCGCCGACCGCGACACCGAGGTTCTCGGCAACCACGTCGCTCGCGGGGATCACCTCGTGGTGGAGGACGTCGGTGCCCGGCTCGTGGTGCGAGTGCTTGAGGTCCTCGTAGAGGCTCGTCAATTCGACCTGGCGCGTGACCTGGCCCTGCACCACCTGGGTGCCGATGCCTCGTCGCCGCACGAGGAGACCCTTGTCGACGAGCTCCTGAATCGCGCGCCGCACTGTGGGCCGCGAGAGCCCGAGACGGTGCCCGATCGCGATCTCGTTCTCGAGCCGGGCCCCGGGTGGGATGGCACCCGAGCGGATGGCGGACTCGAGGCGACTCGACACCTGGTAGTAGAGCGGCACGGGCCCGGTGCGATCGAGGTCCGCGAACAGCTCGTCGGGCCACACCGTCTCCTGACCCGCCATGGGAGCACCCGCTTTCATCGACTATGTTCCGTCAATCTTACGTCTCAGCAATGAGACAACCAGGCATCGGCGCGCACTTGTGCTATTGTTAGGACATGACGGCGTGGGCCGTTGCTCCCCGTCGCCGTCGACTCGAGAAGGGTGTTCATCCGCACATGATCGGCATCCCAACTCCCGTCGAGGTCCTGGTGATCGGCCGCCTCGGCGTCGACGTCTACCCCCTGCAGAGCGGTGTCGGCTTGGAGCACGTGGAGACCTTCGGGAAGTACCTCGGCGGAAGCGCGGCGAACGTCTCGGTCGCCGCAGCCCGGTACGGCCGTCATTCCGCGCTCGTTTCCCGCGTCGGCGACGACCCCTTCGGCCGGTTCCTCCTGGCGGAACTCGATCGCCTCGGCGTCGACGCCGCCGCAGTCGCGGTGGACCCGGCCTTGAAGACGCCCGTCACCTTCTGCGAGATCTTCCCGCCCGACGACTTCCCCCTCTACTTCTATCGCGAGCCGAAGGCGCCCGATCTCAACATCACGGCCGAGCAGTTCGACCCCGAAGCCGTGGGCGGGTCGCGCGTGCTCTGGTTCACCGTGACCGGCCTCAGCCAGGAGCCGAGCCGATCGGCGCACCTCGGCGCACTCGAGCTGCGCCGCCGCGCGCCGCACACCGTGATCGACCTCGACTACCGACCCGTGTTCTGGAGCAGTCCGGCCGAGGCGACCATGCAGGTCTCGGCGGCGCTCGAGCATGCGACCGTGGCCGTGGGCAACCGCGAGGAGTGCGAAATCGCCGTCGGCGAGACCGACCCCGTCCGTGCCGCCGACGCCCTGCTCGAGCGCGGCGTCGAACTCGCGATCGTCAAACAGGGTCCGAAGGGCGTGCTCGCGAAGACGCGAGACGAGACCGTGGTGGTGCCGCCATTCCCCGTCGACGTCGTCAACGGGCTCGGCGCCGGCGACGCGTTCGGCGGCGCGTTGTGCCACGGTCTCCTCGAAGGCTGGAGCCTCGAGCACATGCTCCGCTTCGCCAACGTCGCCGGCGCCATCGTGGCATCCCGTCTCGAGTGCTCGACGGCGATGCCCACGTCGTCCGAGGTCGAGCGCCTGCTCGGAGAGGGGGCCCGACATGGGTGGCACACGAATCCTGCGCGCTGAGAATCTCGCGCAGCTGCGCGAGATCCGCGCCGAGCGCCCGCACGGAATCGGGGCGGCGCTCGCGTCACGCGTGCGGCGCGAGGTGCTGCGCGGCGACGGCCGGATCTTCATCGTCGCCGCCGATCACCCCGCCCGCGGGGCACTCGCCGTGGGCGCCGACGCGATGGCCATGGCCGATCGCTCCGACCTCCTCGATCGCCTCGCGGTCGCGCTGAGCAGGCCAGGAGTCGACGGTGTACTCGGCACTCCCGACATCATCGACGATCTCGCCGCCCTCGGAATGCTGGACGACAAGATCGTCGTCGGCTCCATGAACCGTGGCGGACTTCGCGGGGCTGCCTTCGAGATGGACGACCGCTACACCGGGTACGACATCGCGACGATGGCGGCCTCCGGGGTCGATTTCGCCAAGGCACTCGTGCGAATCGACCTGGAGGATGCGTCGACCGTCGCAACCCTCGAGGCCACGGCGCGTGCCGTCACCGAGGCGGCAGGCGCCCGGCTGCCCATCATGCTCGAACCGTTCATGAGCCGCCGAGTCGACGGCCGCGTGGTCAATGACCTCTCGACGGATGCCGTCATCCACTCGATCGCGATCGCCTCCGGACTCGGCGCGAGCAGCGCCTACACCTGGATGAAGCTGCCCGTCGTCGCCGACATGGAGCGCGTCATGGCGGCGACGACGATGCCCACGCTGCTGCTCGGCGGCGACTCGGGTGTCGATCCCGACGAGACCTTCGCCGCCTGGGACGACGCGCTGTCGTTGCCCGGCGTCCGCGGACTCACCGTCGGCCGCACCCTCCTCTACCCACCAGACGGCGACGTCGCGGCAGCGGTCGACACCGCCGCGCGGCTCGTGCACACCGAACTCCCCTGACCACTTCACCGACCGGAGGAACACCCCGATGACGACGACTGAGACCGCCGCGACCGGAACCGCAGCAGCGACCGCTGACCTTCCCGTCCTCGCGCACTGGATCGACGGCGCCGAGCGCCCCTCGACCAGCGGGCGAACCTCGCCCGTGTACAACCCGGCCACCGGCACGCCCTCGGCGAACGTCGGCCTGGCCGATGAGACCGAGATCGCCGAGGCCATCGCCTCGGCCCAGCGCGGCTACGAGATGTGGAAGGACTATTCGATCGCGAAGCGCCAGACGGTGCTCTTCGCCTTCCGCGAACTCCTGAACGCGCGCAAGGGCGAGCTCGCCGACATCATCACGTCGGAGCACGGCAAGGTGCGTTCCGACGCGATGGGCGAGATCCTCCGTGGTCAAGAAGTGGTGGAGCTCGCCACCGGATTCCCGCAGCTGATCAAGGGGGCCTACTCGGAGAACGCGTCGACCGGGATCGACGTGTACTCCCTGCGCCAGCCGCTCGGCGTCGTCGGGGTCATCAGTCCCTTCAACTTCCCGGCGATGGTGCCCATGTGGTTCTTCCCGGTCGCGATCGCGGCCGGCAACGCGGTCATCGTGAAGCCGAGCGAGAAGGACCCCTCGGCGTCGCTGTGGATCGCGCGGCTCTGGAAGGAGGCGGGCCTGCCCGACGGCGTGTTCACCGTCCTCCAGGGCGACAAGGTCGCCGTCGACGGCCTGCTCACGAGCCCGGTCGTGCAGTCGATCTCGTTCGTGGGATCCACGCCGATCGCCCAGTACATCTACGAGACGGCGGCCAGGCACGGCAAGCGCGTGCAGGCGCTCGGCGGCGCGAAGAATCACATGCTCGTGCTGCCCGATGCCGACCTCGACCTCGTGGCCGACCAGGCGGTGAACGCCGGATACGGCGCGGCGGGTGAGCGCTGCATGGCGATCTCGGTCGTGCTCGCCGTCGAGCCCGTCGCCGACGAGCTCATCGACAAGATCTCCGAGCGCATCACGCGGTTGCGGATCGGCAACGGCGCCGGCGGTTCGGATGGCGAGCCCGACATGGGACCGCTCATCACCGACGTGCACCGCGACAAGGTCTCGTCGTACGTCGACATCGCCGAGGCGGACGGCGGGAGGATCGTCGTCGACGGTCGCGGCTTCACGGTCCACGGCCACGAGGACGGCTTCTGGTTCGGCCCGACGCTCATCGACGACATCCCCACGACGTCGCGCGCCTACCGCGAGGAGATCTTCGGACCCGTGCTCGAGGTCGTGCGGGTGCAGACGTTCCAGGAGGGCCTCGACCTCATCAACTCGGGGGCATTCGGCAACGGCACCGCGATCTTCACGAACGACGGCGGGGCGGCGCGCCGCTTCCAGAACGAGGTCCAGGTGGGCATGATCGGCATCAACGTGCCGATTCCTGTCCCGGTGGCGTATCACTCGTTCGGCGGCTGGAAGGCGTCGCTGTTCGGCGACGCCAAGGCGTACGGTGTGCACGGGTTCGACTTCTTCACGCGCGAGAAGGCGATCACGAGCCGGTGGCTCGACCCCGCGACCCACGGCGGCATCAACCTCGGCTTCCCGCAGAACCACTGACCCCGAACGGATGTCGCGTGGCGCCGTGCCCGCCGCGCTCGCGGCATCCGTTCGCACCGATCTCACGAAGGCGAGAGCATGACGACCGACCAGCGCTGGTTCCACCGCCGGGGCCTGCTCGCACGCGACGGCTGGGAGAGCGTCGTCGACGCTGGGACGCCCGGGTGGCGGCACACCGGACTCCGCGTGACGCACCTCACGAAAGGGGAGGAGCTGCAGCTCGCGGAGACCGGTGTCGAACGGATCGTCGTCCCGCTGTCCGGCTCGTTCACCGTCGCGCACCGCGACGACGAACGCGTCACGACGACCCGCCTGCACGGTCGGACGTCGGTGTTCAGCGGTCCGACCGACGTGCTCTACCTCTCGTCGGCGTCGACGGCGGTCCTGACGGGGGAGGGCCGCATCGCCGTGGCGTCCTCGCCCACCGACGACGTCCGGCCGACCCGGTACATCGCCGCCTCCGAGACGCCCGTCGAACTCCGCGGCGCCGGGGCGTCGAGTCGGCAGGTGCACAACTTCGGCACGCCGCAGGCACTGGATGCCGCCCGCCTCATCGTGTGCGAGGTCATCACGCCCGCCGCCAACTGGTCGTCGTACCCGCCGCACAAGCACGACGAGCACCATCCCGGCGCCGAGTCGCGGCTCGAGGAGATCTACTACTTCGAGGCCGCGCCGGTGGCGGGATCCGACGCGTCGGCCGACGCGGCGTTCGGGCTCTTCAGCACCTACTCCTCGCCCGCGGGCGACATCGACATCAACGCCATGGTGCGCACCGGCGACATCGCGCTCGTGCCCTACGGCTACCACGGGCCCGCGGTCGCGGCGCCCGGCTACGACCTCTACTACCTCAACGTGATGGCCGGACCCGACGCCGAACGGGAATGGCTCATCAGCGATGACCCTGCCCACGCGTGGGTGCGCGACACATGGAACGGGCAGGACGTCGATCCGCGACTGCCCTACGACAACGGGAAGGAAGGGCGGCACTGATGGCGGCGACGAGAAGGATGACGGTCAGCCAGGCGCTCATCGAGTTCCTGGCGCGCCAGTGGACCGTGGACGGCGACATCCGGGAGCGCACGATCCCCGGGGTGTTCGGCATATTCGGCCACGGGAACGTCGCGGGCGTCGGCCAGGCGCTCAAGCAGCTCAACGTGGACCAGCCGGAGCTCATGCCCTACTTCCAGGCCCGCAACGAGCAGGCGATGGTGCACCAGTCGGTCGGATACGCGCGCATGCACCGCCGTCGCGCCACGTTCGCGTCCGCGGCATCCGTCGGACCGGGCGCGACCAACATGCTGACCGGCGCCGCGCTGGCGACCACCAACCGGCTCCCCGCCCTGTTGCTGCCGAGCGACACGTTCGCCACACGGGTCGCAGATCCGGTGCTGCAGCAGCTCGAGCAGCCATGGGACATCGGCCTGACGGTGAACGACGCGTTCCGGCCGCTGTCGAAGTTCTTCGACCGAGTGCAGCGGCCCGAGCAGCTCTACTCGATCGCGCTCGGCGCGATGCGCGTGCTCACCGACCCGGTCGAGACCGGCGCGGTCACGATCGCGCTGCCCGAGGACGTGCAGGCCGAGACGCTCGACGTGCCCATCGAGTTCCTGCAGGACCGCGAGTGGCACCTGCGCCGCCCGCTCCCCGAACACGGTGCGCTCGCGAGGGCCGTTGCAACGATCCGCGGCGCCGAACGGCCCTTCATCGTGGCCGGCGGCGGGGTGCTCTACTCGGGCGCCGAAGACCAGCTGCGCGCACTCGTGGGGGCGACCGGCATCCCGGTCGGCACGACGCAGGCCGGCGGCGGCTCGCTGCCATGGGACCACCCGCAGTACCTCGGCGCGGTCGGCGCGACCGGCACGACTGCGGCCAACCGACTCGCCGCCGAGGCCGATGTGGTCATCGGCATCGGGACTCGGTACAGCGACTTCACGACCGCCTCTCGCACGGCGTTCCGTGACCCGAGTGTCCGTTTCGTCAACATCAACGTCGCGGCGTTCGACGCGTACAAGCACGGGACGCAGTTGCCGGTGGTCGCCGACGCGCGGGAGACGCTCGTCGCACTCGCCGCCGAGCTCGCCGGCCACCGCGTCGCGGCCGGGTACTCCGAGCGCATCGCGCACGAGAAGTCCGAATGGGATGCCGCGGTCGACGTCGCCTTCGCGCCGTCGGGTCGCGCCCTGCCGGGTCAGCCCGAGATCATCGGCGCCGTCCAGTCCGCAACGGCCCCCGAGGACGTGATCGTGCAGGCGGCGGGGTCGCTGCCCGGCGACCTGCACCAGCTGTGGCGGGTGCGGGATCCGCTCGGGTACCACGTCGAGTACGCCTATTCCTGCATGGGCTACGAGATCGCCGGCGGCCTCGGGGTCAAGCGCGGTCTGACGGCGGCGGGTGACGAGCGCGACGTGATCGTGATGGTCGGTGACGGCTCGTACCTCATGCTGAGCTCGGAGCTCGCGACGGTCGTCGCAGAGGGGATCAAGCTGATCGTGATCCTCATCCAGAACCATGGCTTCGCCTCGATCGGGCACCTCTCCGAGACGGTCGGATCGGAGCGGTTCGGCACCAAGTACCGGGTGTACGACGCCGAGGCCCGCAACTTCCAGGGCGACCGGGTGCTCCCGGTCGACCTCGCCATGAACGCGCGGAGCTATGGCATCGACGTCATCGAGATTACGCCGGGCTCGGACGCGATCGCGGACCTCGCGGCCGCGGTCGCCGCCGCGAAGGCCTCCGACCGTGCCACGTTCATCCACGTCCACAGCGACCCGCTCGTCTACGGACCCGACGGAGAGGGATGGTGGGATGTGCCGGTGTCCGAGGTGTCGACGCTCGAGTCCACGCAGCGTGCCCGCGCCGAATACGAGCGCCTCCGTCAGGCGCAGCGGCCGCTTCTCGGCGCGGAGGACGCCCGGTGAGGGCGTCGGTGGCGGGAGCGCCCGTGAGCTTCGGGGTCTTCGAACTGACACCCGAGGGAGCGGAGACCGTCGCGCCCGACGACCTGCTCGCGATCCTCGCCGAGGCGGGGTACGGCGGCGTCGATCTGGGCCCCGTCGGCTATCTCGGTCGTGACGCAGAGCTCCGTCGTCGCCTCGAGCGATTCGACCTCGAGCTCGCCGGCGGCTGGGTGCAGCTTCCCTTCTCCGACGATGAGGCGTTCGAGGCGTCGCTGCCCGCGCTCCACGACGCGCTGGTCGTCTTCTCGACCGCCGCCGAGTCGGGCCCTGCGCGGCTTCCCCTGCCCACGCTCGCTGACGACGGCTCGGCCGCGCGGCGTGCTGCGCCCGGGCGCGGCGCCGTCGAGGACCCGCTGGACGCCGCCCGCTGGGACCGGTTGGTCGCCAACGTGCAACGCGCCGTGGCGGTCGTCCGCGGCGCCGGGTTCGAGCCCACCTTCCACCACCACGCGGGGACGTTCGTCGAGTCACCGGAGGAGATCGACCACTTCCTCGCGGAGGTCGACATGGGTCTGACGCTCGATACCGGACACCTCTTCATCGCCGGCGGCGACCCCCTCGACGCGGTACGTCGATGGGGACGACGCATCAACCACCTCCACCTGAAGGATGTCGACCTCGCCGAGCTGCGGCGGGTGCTCGCGGCGGGCGGCGGGATGCCGGAGGTCTGGTCGTCGGGCGCGTTCGTGGCCTTCGGTCGCGGCGACATCGACCTCGACGCGGTCATGACCGCCGTCGACGACCTGGACTTCGACGGTTGGGTCGTGGTCGAGCAGGACGTGCTCAACGGAAGTGACATCTCGCTCACGGCCTTCGAGGCGGAACGCGCGGCCGACCAGCGCAGGAACCGCGACGCGCTCCGTCGCTGGGTCTGAGCGAAACAGGGTCGTCAGATCTGAGTGGAACAGAAAGGAACGAACGAGACATGACGGAACGCCCCCTGCGGTTCGGGCTCATCGGCACCGGACGCATCGGCCGGGTGCACGCCGCGAGCATCGCAGCCGACCCCGACTCCACGCTCGCCTGGGTCTGCGACCCGATCGTCGAAGGAGCGCATGCCGTGGCCGAGCGGTACGGCGGCACCGTGACCGACAGGGCGGACGAGCTGTTCGCGTCGGGCGAGGTGGACGCCGTGCTCGTGGCCTCCCCGACCCCCACACACGTGGAGCTCATCGAGCGGGCCGTTGACGGCGGCATCCCCGTGCTCTGCGAGAAGCCGATCGACCTCGACATCGCACGCGTCGAGGCGCTCCGTCCGAAGATCGCGGCGTCGGGCGTGCCCGTCGCGTTCGGCTTCAACCGGCGGTTCGACCCCGCCTTCGCGAGCGCCAGGGCCCGCGTCGCGGCCGGCGAGATCGGCGATCTCGAGCAGCTCGCGATCATCAGCCGCGATCCTGCGCCACCGCCGGCGGCCTATATCGCCGTCTCGGGCGGCATCTTCCGCGACATGACCATCCACGACTTCGACATGGCGCGATTCTTCGTCCCCGACATCGTGGAGGTGTCGGCGATCGGCACCACGACCTTCGACGCCGGCGCCCGCGAGCACGGCGACTTCGACACGGCGGTGACCGTGCTGCGCGCGGCATCCGGGGTCATCGTGACGATCACCAACTCGAGGCACAGTGCCGTCGGGTACGACCAGCGCATCGAGGCGTTCGGCGTCGACGGCATGCTCCAGGTCGCGAACGCGGGAACGAGCCTCGTGAGCCTCTCGACGGCGCGGGCCGTGGAGGCGAAGCCGCCGTACGAGGAGTTCTTCCTCGAGCGGTACGCCAGCGCCTACGCGGCCGAGCTGCACGAGTTCATCAGGCTCGTGCGCGGCGAGCCTTCGACGAGCCCGACCTTCGACGACGGCCGGGCGGCGCTCATCCTGGCGGATGCCGCGCAGCGGGCGGCGACCGAGCACATCGTCGTCCAGGTCGATCTCGCCTGACCGACCGTCTCCACCCGACCCGACCCGAACCGTCACCTCGCCCGATCCGACGAAAGGACGCCGATGTCCCTCCTCACCGACCCGAAGGCCGCTTCGCTGGCCCGCGCCGCCGCGACGTCGACCTCGATCTGGAACGACTCCGCCGACCCGGGCGAACTGCGCCGCTCGATCGAGTTCGGCGCCGTCGGAGCGACGTGCAATCCCGTCATCGCCTACACCGTCATCAAACGGCACCCCGAGGTGTGGGGACCGCGGTTGCGCGAGTTGGCGGTCGAGCATCCGACCTGGGGTGAATCCCAGCTCGGATGGGCCGCGGTGAAGGAGCTCTCGATCGAGGCCGCCCGGTTGCTCGAACCGGCGTTCGCAGAGAGCGGCGGGCGCGACGGCCGCCTCTCCATCCAGACCGACCCACGACTCCACCGTGACACGGCGGCCCTCGTCGACCAGGCCGTGGAGTTCTCGCGCCTCGCCGAGAACATCATCGTGAAGCTCCCCGCGACCGAGGCGGGCATCGCCGCGATGGAGGAGGCCGCATACCGGGGCGTGAGCATCAACGCCACGCTGAGCTTCACCGTGCCGCAGGCGCTCGCCGTGGGCGCCGCACTCGAACGCGCGCTGGACCGGCGCGCGTCAGAGGGGTTGCCAGAGCGGGAGTTCGGCCACGTGGTGACGATCATGGGCGGCCGCCTCGACGACTGGCTGAAGAAGTGGACGGCCGACCGAGGCATCCTGACGACGCCGGGCGTGCTCGACTGGGCTGGCGTCGCGGCGCTCAAGCGAGCACACGCGACCTTCGTCGAGCGCGAGTACCGCAGCCGGATCCTCTCCGCGGCGTTCCGGAGCCACCTCCACTTCTCGGAGCTCGTGGGCGGTGATCTCGTGATCTCGCCGCCGTTCGAGTGGCAGAAGCGGATCAACGACAACGCGATCGCGGTGGAGGCCGACCGGATCGACGTCCCGGTCCCCGGCGAGATGCTCCGGGAGCTGATGAGCTTGGCTGAGTTCCGACGCGCGTACGAGCCCGACGGCATGACGCCGGACGAGTTCGAGCACTTCGGCGCCGCGAGGAACACCCTTCGTCAGTTCCTCGACGCGGACGCGCAGCTGGACGCACTCGTGCGCGACCTCATCGTGCCGGCTGCCTAACGGGGGATGCGCGCATGGGCTTCCGACTGGCGGCATCCGCCGAGATGCTGTTCCGCGACCTCCCCTTCGTCGAGCGGGTCCGCCGCATCCACGACCGCGGCTTCGAGGTCGAGATCTGGGACTGGAGCAGGAAGGACCTCGACGCGATCACGGCCACCGGCGCGACGATCTCATCGATGACCGGCTACCTCCGCGGCGACCTCACCACCGAGGACGGCATCGCAGAACTCCTCTCGACCGCGCGCGAATCGCTCGCCGCGGCGGAGATCATCGACGTGCCGCGGCTCAACCTGCATGGCACCGGGCTCGATCCTCGAGGACTGCCGGTGCGGCCGCGGGAGTGGGTCACGGAAGCCGATTGGATCGTGGCGGCCGATACCCTCGCCCGTCTCGCCGAGCTCGGCGCAACGGCAGGTCGGGTCTTCACGCTCGAGAACCTCAACACCGCCGTCGATCATCCGGGCACCCCGTTCGCGCGCGCGGCCGACGTGCTCACGCTGGTCGAGGCCGTGAACAGCCCCGCGTTGCGAATGAACCTCGATCTCTATCATGCGCAGATCGGCGAGGGGAACCTCATCGACCTCGTGCGCCGTGCACTGCCGTGGGTCGGGGAGATCCAGGTCGCCGACGTCCCGGGCCGGTGCGAGCCCGGAACCGGCGAGGTCCGCTACCGGGCCGTCGCCGACGAGTTGCGCGCCCTCGGCTACGACGGCGTCGTCGGGCTGGAGGGGTGGGCGAGCGGCGACTCCGACGACGCGCTCGACGCGTTCCAGGCGACGTTCGCCGAGTGACCCGTCACCGCCCGAACGTCGTCTCGCCGGCGACGACGGGGACCTCGCTCCACTGGCCGGATGCCGCGCTTCGGAGTGCCGCCTCGACGATCTCCGCGGCAGACCACGCATCAGCCGCTGACGGAGCGAGCTGGCGACCCTCCTGCACGGAACGCAGGAACAGGGCCGCTTCGATCGTCTTGAGGTCGTCGAATCCCATGCCGGTGCCTGCGCCTGGCTGGAACCGCGAGAACTCGCCGAATCCGGGCTCGACCATCACGGTGCGGTACCCAGACGCGCCCTCGGCGACCTGCAGCTCGTTCATGCGCTGGAAGTCCCACCGCAGCGATCCGCCGGTGCCGTAGACCTCGATCACGTACTCGGCACGTGGCCCGACGGCCACCCGGCTCGCGTCGAGGACGCCCACGGCGCCGGAGTCGAACCGAACGAGCAGTGCGGCGTAGTCCTCGTTCTCGACGGGGCCGGTCGGGTCGCCCGATTCGCCGCGGCTGAAGTGGCTCGCGGCTCCTGTCCGGGGGAGGGGGCGCTCGCGGATGAACGTCTCGGTGAGGGCGCTGACCGATGCGATGCGCCCGGTCACGTACTGAGCGAGGTCCGCGCCGTGCGAGAGCAGATCGCCGAGCACGCCCGAGCCCGAGCGCTCGCGGTTGAAGCGCCAGGTCAGAGCGCCCATCGGGTCGGCCGAGTAGTCGGCGAGCATGGCGACGCGCACGTTCGTCACGGTGCCGATGGCGCCGCTGCGCACGAGGTGGCGCGCGTGTGCGACGGCGGGGGCGTGGCGGTAGTTGAAACCGACGGAGGTGACCAGTCCGCGAGCGGCCGCCGCCTGGGCTATCTCACGGGACTCGTCCGCGCCGCGGCCCATGGGCTTCTCGATCCAGAACGGCTTGCCGGCCGCGACCGCCGCGAGGGCGACCTCGCGGTGGAGGAAGTTGGGGGCGCAGATGGAGACGACGTCGATCTCGGCGTGCGACATCACCGCCGCGTAGTCTGGCGTCGTCTCGCGGTAGCCGAGTACGTCCGACGCGTGTGCGCGGCCCTGCTCGTCGGGGTCGGCGGCGATGACGAGCTCGGCACGGGCGGGTAGCTCCGGGTAGTGGTGGGCGGCGGCGAGGTAGGCGCGGGAGTGCAGCCGGCCCATCCAGCCGACCGAGACCAGGCCGACTCCGATGCGGGCGTGATGAGTGGTCATCCGAGGGGCTCCTTCGGCCGGAGTGGAAGCGGGCTCCGACCAGCCTAGGCTGATTTGACAGTATGTGTAGACAATTTGTTCAACATGCTGGACTTGATCAATATGATCGGACATACTTTCATTTGCGAGGTCAGGGCCGACAGGCGACCTCAACCCGACTCAACGAAGAGAAGAGGCACTGAGAATGTCCAAGAGGATGATCGCTCCGTTTGCGGTCGCGGCCGCCCTGGTGCTCGGCATCACCGGCTGTACTGCATCGAACACGGATGACGCGTCGGACAGCAACGCCGACGGCGACAACGCTTCGATCAAGATCTGCGTCTACACCCATGGCGACGGTGGAACCTTCTGGTCCGTTGCGCAGAAGGGCGCCGAGGACGCGGCAGAGTCGCTCGGAGTCACACTCGACTACCAGGGCTCGACGAACGACTCCGCCAAGCAGGCGTCGACGATCGAGGCCGGCGTCTCGGGCGGCTGCAACGGCATCGCCGCATCGGCGCCCGACCCCGGCGCCATCGAGGACGCCATGCTCTCCGCGGCGGACGCGGGGATCCCGACCGTCACCATCAACTCGGGGTCCGCGGTCTTCAAGGACCTCGGTGCCTTCACTCACGTCGGTCAGGACGAGATCGTGGCCGGCCGCGAAGCGGGACTGCGGTTCAACGAGCTCGGTGCCACGAAGCTGCTGTGCCCCATCCAGGAGGCGGCGAACTCGGGTCTCACCGATCGATGCGACGGCGCCGCTGAGACGTTCAACGGCGAAGTGGAGCAGTTCAACATCGACGGGGCGCTCGCAGATCTCACCGGGGCGGAGTCGAAGATCCGCGCGGCGCTCCAGGCGGATCCGTCGATCGATGGGGTGTTCGCCTTGAACTCCGACGTCGCGACCGGCGCCGTCATCCCGGCGGTGGAGGCGGTCGGGGCCGACATCACCGTCGGCACGGTGGACCTGTCGAGCGACGCGCTCGCCGCGATCACCGACGGGTCGCTCGCCTTCGCCATCGACCAGCAGCAATACGCGCAGGGCTACCTCGCCGTTGAGCTGCTCTACCTCGCGGTGAAGGACGCCCTCAAGCTCGGCGGTGGTCTCCCGATGTACACCGGGCCGGCCTTCGTGACCGCCGACAACGTCGATGCGGTGCAGGCGTCCGTCGAGGCGGGCACCCGCTGACATCCGCTCGGGGCGGCGCGGTCTCGGGCCGTGCCGCCCCCGTCCAACATGAAAGCAGCAGCGCATGTCCTTCCTGACTGAAACGAGCAACGTCGCCGTCGATGAGCGGGTTGCCCGGACCCCTTGGTATCAAAAGGTCCTTCGCAGGCCCGAGCTGGGTGCTCTGCTCGGTGCGATCGTCATCTTCATCGTGTTCACGATCGCGGACACCACCGGTCAGTTCGCGACGCTGGCAGGCGCAGCGGGCTGGACGGACTTCGCAGCCCCGGTCGGCATCGTCTCGGTGTTCGTGGCGCTCCTCATGATCGGCGGCGAGTTCGACCTCTCCGCCGGTGTCATGGTGGGCACGTCGGGCCTGTTCGCCGGGCTCCTGATCACGCAGCTCGGGTGGGGCGTCTGGCCGGCGATCTTCGTGACGCTCATCATGGCGGCGGTCGTCGGGTACATCAACGGCTTGCTCGTCATCCGTACTGCACTGCCGTCGTTCATCGTGACGCTCGGCACGTTCTTCGTGCTCAAGGGGGCGAACCTCGCCATCACGAAGGGACTGACCGGCACGGTCCGGGTATCCGGGGTCGACCAGGCCGACGGCTTCGATTCGGCACGTGCGTTCTTCGCGACCACCTTCGAGATCGCGGGCGTCGAGTTCCAGATCTCGGTCATCTGGTGGATCGCGCTGACGGCGATCGCGACGGTGCTGCTGACCCGCACGGTCTTCGGCAACTGGATCTTCGCGTCCGGCGGCGACTCGAATGCGGCCCGGAACGCCGGTGTGCCCGTGAACCGGACGAAGATCACGCTCTTCGTCCTCACGTCGCTCTCCGCCGCATTGGTCGGCATCATGTTCCTGCTCCGCCTGCGCGGAATGCAGGCGGGTCAGGGTGTCGGGCAGGAGTTCTACTACATCATCGCCGCCGCGGTGGGCGGCTGCCTGCTGACGGGCGGAGCCGGGTCGGCGATCGGCGCGTCGATCGGTGCGCTGATCATGGGCTTCGCGGCCGTCGGCATCCCGTACGCGCTGTGGGACCAGGACTGGGTGTCGACCTTCCTCGGCATCATCCTGTTCTCTGCCGTGCTCATCAACATCACGATCTCGCGCCGCGCACAGGGAGGACGAACGAAATGACGGAGAACACGCCCGACCTCACGCCGATCATCGAGGAGGCGGCCGGACACGACCCCGCGCCGCCGGCCGCCGATACCCCCGCGTTGCGCCTCGATGACGTCGGCAAGACGTTCGGGAGCGTCATCGCGCTCCGGAACATCAACCTGCACGTGGATCCGGGAACGGTGACCTGCGTACTCGGCGACAACGGTGCGGGCAAGTCGACGCTCATCAAGATCCTGAGTGGCGTGCACAAGCCGAACTCAGGCAAGTTCCGGGTCCAGGGCGACGAGGTCGACTTCTCGTCGCCGCGCGACGCACTGGCGCGAGGCATCGCGACGGTGTACCAGGATCTCGCCACGGTGCCGCTCATGTCGATCTGGCGGAACTTCTTCCTCGGCAACGAGCCGACGCAGGGGGTGAAGGCATTCGGATTCATGGCGACGAAGCGCGCACAGCACACGACCAAGGCGGCGCTGCTCGAGATGGGCATCGACCTCCGGGACACGAACCAGCCCATCGGCACGCTCTCGGGCGGTGAGCGCCAGGCCGTTGCGATCGCCCGGGCCGTGCACTTCGGCGCGAAGGTGCTCATCCTCGACGAGCCGACGAGCGCGCTCGGCGTGCGCCAGTCCGGGATCGTGCTGAAGTACATCCTGGCGGCGCGGGAGCGCGGTGTCGCGGTCGTGTTCATCACGCACAACCCGCACCATGCGTTCCTCGTCGGTGACCGGTTCTACATCCTCAACCGCGGCCGCATGATCGCCGAGTTCGTGCGCGGCAAGGTCGAGCTCGAGGACCTCATCCAGGCGATGGCGGGTGGTGCGGAGCTGGAGACGCTCGCTCACGAGATCTCCTCCATCCGGTGACGTCGAGCGAGCCGCCGGCGTCGTCCCCCAGGGGCGTCGGCGGCTCGCCCGTCGTCTTCACCGCGCCGGACCGACCGGGCCGGTGCTCCCTCGAATCACCAGCGACGGCATCGACGAGTGCGTGATCGGCTGGGCAGCGGGCTCGGCAAGTCGTCGCATGGCGGTGATCGCCGCGTTCCGGCCGAGGCTCTGGCTGTGGATGTCGACCGTCGTGAGTGCAGTTCCAGGAGCCCGGCTGACCGAGCTGTTGTCGTAGCCGATGACCGAGACATCCCGCCCTGCACTGAGGCCCCGGACTGCGAGCGCGTCGAGCACTCCGAGCGCGGCCTGGTCGTTGTGCGCGAACACGGCCGTCGGGGCGTCGGCGCTGTCGAGCACCACGCCCGCGTCCAGTGCCGCCGTCGCGCGGGCGTACGTGGTGGTGACGACGCGCTCGAGCAGTCCCGCATCGCGCATCGCATCGATGTAGCCCCGTCGGCGGTCGAGGTAGCCGTCCGACGGAGGGTTCGCGAGGAAGACGATCCGGCGATGCCCCAGTCCGATCAGGTGCTCGATCGCGAGACGGGCGCCGAAGTGATTGTCCGACCAGACGCTGTCGACTCCCGGAACGAGGCGCGCGACGCTCACCAGGGGCACGCGCCCGGCCGTCTCGCGCACGTCGGCGTTGCTGAGTTGGACGCCCGTGGCGATGATCACGTCCACACGACTCTGCTCCAGGGTCTGCAACGACACCGCGTCGCGGCGCCCGTCGATGGTTCCGACTGCGAGCACGAGGTGCTTGCCGTCCGCCTCGGCGATCTCGCGGACGCCGTCGTAGACATCGGCGAAGAGGTCGTTGTGCAGGTCCTGCAGGAACACGCCGAACGTGTTGCCGCCCCTGCCTGCGAGCCGGGCGGCGATCTGGTTCGGTGTGTAGTTCAGCCGCCGGCCGGCGTCGAGGATCCGGTGTCGCGTCGCGGCACTGACCCCAGGCGCACCCCGATACGCCAGGGAGACCAGGGAGCGGGACACGCCCGCCTCCCGGGCCACGTCCTCCATCGTCACTCGCTCCACCCGGCCGACCTCCCCGTCCCGCTCTGACAGTACCCCTGCGGTCGCTCCCCGCCAGCCGATGACCTTGTGTTTGACTTTACAAACTGGAGCGCTCTAGATTACCGTTTGTTCTATCAATCTTTCAAGGCGGAAGGAGCAACGGTGCTCGAGACCGAGAACGACAGCGCACCTCGAGTGGGGATCGCCCCGGATTCCTGGGGTGTCTGGAACGCGAGCGATGAGGCGCAGCCCGCACCGGCGCAGTACCTCCGCGAGGTTCAGGAGGCGGGCTACCACTGGACCGAGCTCGGTCCATTCGGCTACCTCGGCACGGACCCCATGCGGCTGCGAGACGACCTCGCCCGACACGACCTCGCGCTGTCCGGCGGCACCGTGTTCACGAATCTGCACCGTGGCCCCGCCGAAGTGGAGACCGCGTGGGCCGACGTCCGGGAGGTCGCGCACGTCGTCCGCGAACTCGGCGGGGAGCACGTCATCGTCATCCCGGGCATGTGGGAGCGGGGTGACGACGGCGCCGTCCAGGGCGAGCGCACGTTCAGCGCCGAGGAATGGACGCCGTTCCTCGCCGGACACGATGAGATCGGACGTCGACTGGTCGAGGAGTTCGGGCTCCGCCAGCAGTTCCACTCGCATGCCGAGAGCCCGATCGGGTCGTACCGTGAGGTGGTTCGCCTCCTCGAGGGCACCGACGCCCGATACACCAACCTCTGCCTCGACACGGGGCACCTCGCGTACTACTGGGGCGACAGCGTGCGTCTCATCCGCGAGTTCCCGAGCAGGATCGGATACCTGCACCTCAAGCAGGTGGAGCCCGACCTGCTCGCGGACGTGCTCAAGAACGAGATCTCGTTCGCCGACGCAGTCAAGCAGGGCGTCATGGTCGAGCCGCCGCTCGGCGTTCCCGAGTACGGGCCGGTGCTGACCGAGGCCGCCGCAGCGAATCCCGGCATCTTCGCGATCATCGAGCAGGACATGTACCCGGTCGGGGATTTCAGCCGGCCGCTTCCGATCGCTCGGCGCACCCGCGAGTACATCGAGGGCTGCGGCGCTCCAGCCCGTTTCCACTGAAGCCATCCAACTCATCGAGGAGCAGTCATGACCAAGCCCATCAAGGTCGGCATCATCGGTGCCGGCATGGCCGGCCAGGCGCACGCGTTCGGGTACCGCAACGCGATGATGGCCGTGAGTTCGAGACTCGAGGTCGAGCTCGACACGATCGCCGATCCGAACCTCCTGCTCGCCGAATCCGTCGCCGCCCGCTACGGGTTCAGTTCGGCCATCGCCGATGTCGACGCGCTCATCGCGAGCGACGTCGACGTCATCAGCGTGACGCTCCCGAACTTCCTGCACGCCGAGGTCCTCCCGAAGGTCATCGCGTCGGGCAAGCACGTCTTCGCGGAGAAGCCGATCGGGCGCACTCCGGCTGAGGCCGGGCAACTCCAGGCGCTCGCCGAGCGCTCCTCCGCCGTCACCGGCGTGGGGTTCTCGTTCCGAAGGCTTCCCGGCCTCGCCGCGCTTGCGGCAGCCGTGGCGGACGGCGCGATCGGCACGGTCCACACGGTCCGGGGTTGGTACCACGCGGACTACGCGGTCGATCCCTCCGGCGCGCTGTCATGGCGCTACTCGCAGGAGCAGGCCGGTGGCGGCGCGCTCCTGGACATCGGCGCGCACGCCATCGACGCCGTGCACTTCGTGGCCGGCCGCATCACCGAAGTCACCAACGCCACACTTCGGACGTTCATCACCGAGCGACCGCTGCCCGGCAGGGGCGCCATCGGTCACGGCGCTTCGGCGCCCGAGGAGCATGGCCCGGTCACGAACGACGACGTCGCCCTGCTCTCCGTGGTGCTCGAGTCCGGCGCCGTCGGACAGATCTCGCTGAGCCGGATCGCCGCGGGCACGCCGAACTCGCTGGGCGTCGAGGTCTACGGGTCGGAGGGCAGCGCGTCGTTCGACTCGATCTCCGCGGGCGAGTTCCACCTGTTCCAGACGGCTTCAGCGGATGCCGCGTACAACGGTCCCCGCAGGATCTTCACGGGCCCCGCCCACCCGTACTTCACCGACGTGGCGGCCATGCCGGGCGCCGGCGTCGGCACCGGCTACGCAGAGGCGTTCACCGCGGAGATCCAGGAGTTCCTGCGCTCGGTCGGCACCGGCACGACGATGGACACGAACTTCGCCACGGCGACCGAGATGATGAACGTGGTCGGAGCAGCGCTCGAATCGAGTCGCACCGGCCGGAGCGTGACCGTCGACTCCGTGGCCTGAGCCACCGAACCGAAGACGGGGCGCCGCGGTGTGCGGCGGCCCGTTCTCGCTCACGGCTCCCTGCTCTCGATTCCGAGGTCGGCGAGCAGGTCGCGCACGTGCTCGATGATCTCGTCGCGGATGTCTCGGACCTCGTGAATGGACTGATCCGCGGGATCCGCCAATGCCCAGTCCAGGTATCGCTTTCCCGGGTAGACCGGGCATGCGTCACCGCAGCCCATCGTGATCACGACGTCAGCCGCTTGCACGACGTCGTCCGTCAGTGGCTTGGGGAACTCGTGCGTGACGTCGACGTCCATCTCCAGGAGTGCGAGGACGACGGCCGAGTTCAATTCGGATGCCGGCGACGACCCGGCGGACCGGACGTGCACGAGTGAGCCGCCCATCACGGCGGTCAGGGCCGCGGCCATCTGGGAGCGCCCCGAGTTCTGTTCGCAGACGAAGAGCACTTCGGGCACGTCGTGCGGCAGCTCGCCCTTCGCCTGCGCAAGTGCGGTCAGCCGATCCGTCGCGAACCGGATGGTCGCCTGCTCGAGGTGCGCCCGGACGCGAGCGGTGCGCAGCAGGTCGGTGTACGACTCGAGGACGTAGCGTTCGACGGTCTCGACCGCGAATATCCCGTCGAATCGAACGGCGAGGTCGTCGGCGAGCCTGCGAAGGTGCTCCTCGGGAAAGGCCAGGCCGGGCAGCGCCCGTCGACCATCGAACACGTCGGTCATGATGTGGCCTCGACCTCCTCATGAAGGATCTCTGCGAGCAACTGCTCGATGCGCAGCTTGATCTCGTCGCGGATGGGTCGGACGGCCTCGATACCCTGACCGGCCGGGTCGGCGAGCTCCCAATCCTCGTACCGCTTGCCGGGGAAGATGGGGCAGGCGTCACCGCAGCCCATGGTGATCACGACGTCGGACTCCTTGACCGCGTCCACGGTGAGCAGCTTCGGCGTGTTGCCGGCGATGTCGATGCCCTCCTCGGCCATCGCCTGCACCGCGACCGGGTTGATCTGGTCCTTCGGCTCCGAGCCCGCAGACAACACCTCCACGCGGTCACCGCCGAGCGCCTTGAGGTATCCGGCGGCCATCTGGGACCGGCCGGCGTTGTGCACGCACACGAAGAGCACGGTGGGCTTGTCGGTCATGAGTTGCTCCATGACTCAAATGATAGACCATGATCTATCAATCGTCGAGGCCGATCGTGCGAGCCGAGGCGCGCTACGCGCGGAGCGTTCGGTCGGATTGCAGCTCTTCGAGGAGGTCGCGGACGCGAGCCTCGATGTCGTCGCGGATGCGGCGGACCTCGCTGAGGGGCTTGCCCACCGGGTCGTCGAGTTCCCAATCGAGGTACCTGCGACCGGGGTAGACCGGGCAGGCGTCGCCACAACCCATGGTGATGACCACGTCAGCGGCGCGCACGACCTCGTCGGTCAAGGGCTTCGGGTACTCGCCCGCGACCGGGACGCCGATCTCGTCGAGGGCGGTGACGATCGAGCTGCGCAGCTGACCGGCGGGCTCCGACCCCGCGGTGCGGACGTGGACGCGACTGCCGGCGAGGTGCCGGAGGATCGCCGACGCCATCTGCGATCGGCCGGCGTTCTGCACGCAGACGAACAACACCTCGGGAACCGCGGATGCCGCGTGGGCGGCGTCGTGGGCGAGTGCGTCGAGCCGGTCGGCTGCGAAACGCGCGGCCATGGATGGCAGGTAGCGCTCGGCGCCGGGTCGTGCCGCGAGGAGGTCGTGGCTCTCGTGGACGTAGCGCTCGACCGTCTCCTTGCTGAAGATGCCGCGATAGCGGTCGCTCAGGTCGCGAGCCACCCGCTCGATGACCGCGTCGTCCGATTCGGGGCGGTCCTGTCGGCCGAGCATCTCGCCGACGCGGTCCGCGTACTCGGGTGCGAGCGAGTACCAGGCCTTGCGTCCTTCGGGGGTCCGTTCCACCAGTCCCTCATCGAGCAGGGCCCTCATGTGGTGGCTCACCGTCGGCTGACGCAGTCCGAGCTCGGCGGCCATCCACCCGACCCGGATCCGTCCGTCGGGGCTCTCGAGCATCCGCTGCAGGATTCTGGCGCGAGTCGGATCGGCGAGCACCCGGAGCCGGGCAGTCTCTCCTGCGACATCCATAGACCGAAGTCTATGCGGCCTGGAGTCGCCCAGCGCCGTTCAGCAGCAACCGGATGCGCCGGTGTCGCTCGTGCCGCAGGAGCCATCGGCGGCAAGGCTCGTCGAGCACACCCCGGTGGCCGGGAGGACGAGTTCGACCTGGGTCGCGGCCGCGAGGTCGCCGGCCAGCCAGGCCGTGATCGACCGCACCTGCTCATAGCCGGTCGCGAGCAGGAACGTGGGGGCGCGACCGTAGCTCTTCATGCCGGCGAGGAAGAATCCGGGCTCGGGGTGCCGGAGCTCGGCGAACCCGTGCGGTTCCACGGTGCCGCAGGTGTGCACGTTCGGATCGATCAGCGGCGCGAGACGTCTCGGGGCCTCGACGATCTCGTCGAGTTCGAGGCGGATCTCGCGGAGCATGTCGAGGTTCGGGCGGAAGCCGGTGGCGTTGACGACGAGGTCGGTGTCGTGTTCGACGAGCTCGCCGTTGCGAGCTCCGAAGAGTCGCACGCCGCTGTCGGTGCGGCCCAGGCGGACGATCTCGAATCGGTCGACCACGGCGACGCGGCCCGACGCGACGAGCGCATCGACCCTACGGCCGATGGTCGCGCGCGCGACCAGTTCATCGTCCTCGGACGTGGTGACGCGGACCGCGCTCGCGTTCCGGATGAGCCAGGTGATCCGGGTACCCGGTTCCTGCTCGGCCAGCTCGGCGAGGGCGAGGAGCGTGTTCGCGGCGGAGTGCCCGGCCCCGACGACCGTCGTGTGCGTTCCGGCGAAGGTCGCGCGATCCCGGCCGAGGACGTCGGGGAGGGCGTGGCTGACGCGATCTGCGACGTCGGGGAGCCCGAGCGGTTCCAGGCCGCTCGACGCGAGGCTGTTCGGTCGATCGTAGGTTCCGGAGGCATCGATGACCGCGCGGGCGGTGAGCTCCTCGACGCCATCGTCGGTGCGAGCGCGCAGCAGGAACGGCGTCGACGAGCGGCGGGCCGTGCGGGTGCGGTCCATGCCCTGTCGGGTGACCGCGTCGATCACGACGCCCGTGCGGATCCGTGATGCGATCTGCTCGAGCCGCGCCAGCGGCTCGAGGTACCGCTCGACGAGCTCGGCTCCGGTCGGGAGTCGCTCAGGGGACGGCAGCTGCCATCCGGTCGCTTCGAGCAGTCGCCGCGAGGCGGGGTCGACGACGTGCCTCCACGGCGAGAACAGCCGCGTGTGGCCCCACTGGCGGATGCTGCTCGCGACCTCGTCACCCGACTCGTACACCACGAAGTCGATTCCGCGTTCGACGAGGTTCGCCGCCGCGGCAAGTCCCACCGGACCGGCGCCGATGATCGCGACGGGCAGGGTGTCGAGGCTGCGCCGCTGCAGGCTCGGCACGGTGAGATCGATCAGCGTCACGGGTGCGCCTCCAAGGCATCGATGAACTTCGATATTGAGTGTGGCGACTATATCGAAGTTTGTCAATATTGGGTTAGCATGGCCACATGAGCAGGACGCTGCTGCAGATCACGGACGTCACCGACACCACCGACGCCGTCTGCTGCACACCGCTGACCCGCGAGACGATCGACGCCGATCGCGCCGTGGATCTGGCTCGAAAGCTCAAGGCGCTCGCGGATCCCACGCGACTTCGACTCGTATCGATCGTCGCCGCCTCCGAGGGGGAGGAAGCGTGCGTGTGCGACCTGATCGAACCCGTCGGGCTCAGCCAGCCCACGGTGTCGCACCACTTGCGCATCCTGATGGAGGCGGGCTTCCTCAGCCGCAGCAAGCGCGGCACGTGGGCGTACTACAAGCTCGTGCCGGGCGCGCTCGGCCAGCTGTCGCAACTGCTCGACGTCACCGCGGCACGGTGACTGCGCCGCTGACGCGCGCCGAGGGCCGTCTCGGCATCCGTCTGGCCGCACTCTCGCTCGGCCAAGTCGTCAGCTGGGGCATCCTCTACTACGCGTTGATCGTGGCCGCGCCGGCCATCTCCGCAGAGACCGGGTGGTCGATCGCAGAGGTCACGCTCGCCTTCTCGCTCGGCCTGATCGTCTCGGCCGCATGCGGCATCCTCGTGGGCCGCTGGCTCGACCACCGCGGCCCACGCCTCGTCATGACCCTCGGCGCGCTCACCGGCACGCTCGGACTCCTCGTCGTCAGCGTGGCGCCGAACCTCCTCGTCTTCGCCCTCGGCTGGGTGATCTGCGGCGCGGCCCAGTCCGCCGTCCTCTACCAGGCGGCCTTCACCGTCATCGCACGGCGGCACGGGGAACGCCGCCGCAGCGCGATGACCGTCCTCACCCTCGCCGGAGGGCTCGCTTCGACGGTGTTCGCGCCGATCGTCGCGGGCCTGCTCCAGGTCATGGACTGGCGGGCCGCGTTCGTCACCCTCGCCGCCATCTTCCTCACCGCGACGCTGCCCCTGCACTGGTGCTTCCTCGAGCGCAGCTGGGCACCGCGCCCGCCGCCGGCGCACGACGAGCAGGTCCACACGGTGAGCTCCGTCATCCGCACACGCCGATTCTGGATGCTCGAGGGCTCGATGATCGCGCTGACGGCGGCACTGCTCAGCGTCACCCTCTCGGTCATCCCCCTGTACATGGAGAAGGGCTTCACCTACGAACTCGCCGCCTGGGCGCTCGGGCTCCTCGGCGCCGGACAGGTCATCGGCCGATTGCTGTACGTCGTCGTCCCGCACGGGGGAGCGCCGTGGAAGCCGCTGGCCGTCACGTCGAGCCTGGCAGTGCTGCTGCTCGGCCTCATGGCCGTCGTGCCCGGCCCGCCATGGCTGCTGATCCTCGTCGGCGTGGGGGCCGGCGCCGTGCGCGGAGCCCAGACCCTGGTGCAGGGCTCCGCCGTGGCCGACCGGTGGGGCACCCGGAACTACGGCTCGATCAACGGCGTCTTCGCCGCACCCATCACGGTGGTCGGCGCGCTCGGTCCTGCACTCGGCCCGGTGCTCGCCGGCGTTGCAGGCGGGTACGGCGCGATGGCGCTGGTGATGGCGGGTGTCGCGGTGCTCGCGCTGATCGGAGCCTCCTTCTCCTGATCGTCGCTGCTCACGCGCCAACCATTCCGCCCCGACGCTTCACACGAGCGCAGCACACCGCGTGATCGGCGAGCTGCTCGGCAGCGCCCTCCTCGGCGGTCGTCGTCGGCTCCGGCATTGCCGCACAGCGGCTCTCACCGACCGACACCGGCCTGCAGCTCCTCGCGAACGCGCTCGCCACGGCACTCGGGCTGACCGTGCTCATCCTGGTCCTCGCTCCCGTCTCCGGGGCTCACTTCAACCCGGTCGTCTCCGTCGTGGATGCGGCATTCGGCCACCGGCCGTGGTCGGAGGTCGCTCGTTACCTCCCAGCGCAGGTGATCGGATGCATCGCCGGAGCGATGCTCGCCAACGTCATGTTCGACGCGCCGGCCGTCGAGTGGAGCACCACCGATCGGATGAGCGGACCGCACTTCCTCGCCGAGGTCATCGCCACGGCAGGCCTCATCCTCGTCGTCTTCAGCCTCGCCCGAACGAACCGATCGGCTCTCGCTGCGCCTGCCGTCGGCGCGTACATCGGGGCCGCCTGCTTCTTCACCAGCTCGACGAGCTTCGCGAACCCCGCCATCACGATCGGCAGGATGTTCACCGACACGTTCGCCGGGATCGCACCGAGTTCCTCCCTCGGATACATCGCCGCCCAGGTGCTGGGTGCGGCGATCGGGCTGGCCCTCATCCGCTCCCTCTTTCCGGTCGCGCGCTGAAGACCTGAGTCACCGTACGAGTTCCGCGGCTTACTGGTGCGGTATGTCGGGTTCGAGCAGCCCAGGGTTGACGAGCAGCTCGGACACGATCATCGGAGCTGTGGCGTTCAGGCGCCTCAGCAGCGATTGCTGCACTCGTGCGCGGTCGGCGGCGGAGAGCTCCTTCTGTGCGCGGAGATGTGGATGGCAGGCCAGCACGGTGGCAAGGTGCTGGATCGCGCCGTACACATCAGCCGGCTGAAGGCCGAGCCGGCGGAAATGCTCGATCGTGCGTTCAGGTATGGGCAGGTGCCTCTGGGCGTTGGCGATGACAGCGATGTCATGGTCCGAGATCATGACGCGGAGCGCCCTTCTCTGATCTGGGCGCTGCTGGGAGTGACGTCGCGTCGGTGCCTTCCAAAGGCGCGGCGCGGTGGCCGGTGGTGCATGGGCGGGGTTCTCCTCGGTGTTGCTCGGTCCCCCTACCGATGATCTGACAACGTTGTCATAGATACTTTTACGACAGGTTCTCGGCGCGGTCAAGTCGGCTGTGCCAGACGTCCCGCAATTCGTGGACGCGCTCTCACCCAGGCGTCAGCGGGATGCCGAGGCGGTGCGCTCCGCCGACTCGATGACCGATTCGACGCCGAGCATGAACAGGTACCGGTCGTCGAGGGCGCGCAGCCTGAGGCGGAGTGCGGCGATGAGCGGATGCTGCGCCGGGTCCACCAGCAGCGGGCTCTCGATCCACGGACTGGCGCCCGACGCCTCCGTGCCGCGCTCGTTGCGACTGTGCGCGATGGCCGCCGCGTTCGCCAGTACGTGGGACGCCATGAGCGCGTAGTGGTGCGCGAGGTCGTCGCCCTCGAGTCCGGCGCGCGAGAACGCGTCGAGCATGAACTCGATGACGTCGAGCTCACGCGGCCCGCCCGTGGTGAGCACGACCGCCTCGACGCCGATCGCGGGGTACGTCTCGAACAGGTCGAGCGTGGCGACCGCCAGCTGGGTGAGCCCGGCCTTCCAGTCGTCGGGCGACGCGTCGACCCGGTCCAGGCTCATGCCGATCACCTCGTCGAGCAGGGAGCGCATGAGCTCGTCCTTGCCGCGGAAGTGACGGTAGATCGCCGTCGGGTCGGCGCCGAGCTCGGCGCCGAGGTCCCGTACCGAGACGGACGCGACGCCCGGCTGTGCGGCGAGCTTCAGCCCGGCGGCCACGATCGTGTCGTGGTCGAGCCTCGTCTTGGCGCCGCCGCGGCGGGCGGATGCGGATCGCGTTGCAGTCGTCATCGGTGTCGCTTCCGATCGTGTCAGGGCCCATGCTGCCACGCCCGCAACCCCCTCTGGCATGCGCCTGTCGCGGGCGTGGCGCTCTCCCAGCATAACGAATTGGGAAACGGTGTTGTCAACACTGTTGACATCGCTGTTGAGTCGAACTACAGTCGCCTCGTCCGACCCGTTCAAAGAGGAAGCGAGGGCGACGTGCCCGCAGACCTGCTCTTCACCGGTGGCGCCGTGTTCACCGGCTCCGGCCATCCGCTCTCCGGCCATGCCGTCGCCGTCACCGGCGGACGCATCACGGCGGTCGTGCCCGAGGCCGAGGCGGCAGCGCATATCGACGAGCGCACCCGCGTCGTGCAGCTCTATGGCGCACTGCTCAGCCCCGGCTTCCAGGACGCGCACGTGCACCCGGTGGGTGCCGGCGTCGAGCTCCTCCAGTGCAACCTCACGGAGGCCACGGATGCCTCCGACACGGTCGCCAGGGTCCGCGCATACGCCGAGGCGAACCCCGACGAGCCCTGGATCCTCGGCGGCGGCTGGTCGATGGACCACTACCCGGGCGGCGCGCCGCTGCGCGGACTGCTCGACGCGGCGGTGCCGGATCGCCCGGTGCTCCTGCTCAGCCGCGACCACCACAGCGCCTGGGCGAACACCGCCGCGATCCGGCTCGCCGGGATCGACGCGTCGACGCCCGACCCCGTCGACGGGCGCATCGAGCGCGAGGCCGACGGCACCCCCGCCGGAACGTTCCACGAGGGTGCGAGCGACCTGTTCAGCGCCGTGCGGCCGGCCGTCGACGCCGACCTCGCCTACGCGGGCCTGCTGCGCGCACAGCGCGAGCTGCTCGCGCTCGGGATCACGGGCTGGCAGGACGCGATGGTCGGCAGCGCGGTCGCCGGGATCCCCGACCCACTGCAGGCGTACCGCCGGGCACTCGACGAGGGCGAGCTCGTGGTGCACGTGGTCGGCGCCCAGTGGTGGGAACGCGGCCGCGGCATCGAGCAGGTCGACGAGATGACCGCACGACGCGACACGATCGCGGAGCTCGGTCGCGAGGATCGGCTGTCGCTCGGCACGACGAAGATCATGGTCGACGGCGTCGCCGAGAACCAGACCGCCGCCATGCTCACCCCGTACCGCGACGTCCACGGCCACGACACGCACAACCACGGGCTCTCGTTCGTCGACCCGACGCTCCTGCGGGACTACGTGACCGCCCTCGACGCCGCCGGCTTCCAGGTGCACTTCCACGCCCTGGGCGACCGGGCCGTGCGCGAGGCACTCGACGCCCTCGACGTCGCCCGGGCAGCGAACGGCGCGACCGACGGTCGGCATCACCTGGCCCACCTGCAGGTCGTCGAGGAGGCCGAGACGGCGCGCTTCGCCGGGCTCGGCGCCGTCGCCAACATCCAGGCTCTCTGGGCATGCCACGAGGACCAGATCGACGAGCTGACCCTGCCGTTCCTGCAGGACGGCGCGGAGGCACGGCAATACCCGTTCGGCGACCTCGTGCGGCACGGCGCCCGGCTCGCCGCCGGCAGCGACTGGCCCGTCTCGAGCGCCGACCCCATGGATGCGATCCACATCGCCGTGAACCGCGTCGCGCCCGGCGTCGACGCGGATCCCCTGGGCGGTGCGCACCAGCGCATCGACCTCGTCACCGCCATGGCGGCCTACACGTCGGGCACCGCCTACGTGAACCACCGCGACCACGACACCGGGCACGTGCGCGAGGGGTACCTCGCGAACCTCGTCGTGCTCGACCCCGACCCGTTCTCGGTGCCCGCCGAGGAGATCCACCGCTCGACGGTGGTCTCCACGTGGGTCGAGGGCGAGCTCGTCCACCCCCGTAACGACTGACCAGAGGAGCCACCATGTCCAACCCCCGAACCCGGACCGACCGTCCTCGTGCGGCGCGACGTTTCGCGGCCGTCGTCGCCGGAAGCCTCGGCGCCGCGCTCGCCCTGTCCGGATGCACCCCGCCCGCACCCGAGGCGGCCCAGGTCGACTACGAGCTCACGGCGCAGACCGATGCACCCTCGGGTGATATCGACTCGTTCTCGTGGGTGAGCTACGCCGAGCCGTACTCGCTCGACTACGCCTACGCGTTCGACTACTCCGACAACCAGGTGCTCGCGAACGTCTGCGAGTCGCTGCTGCGGCTCAACCCCGACTACACCCTCTCGCCGGGCCTGGCGGAGTCGTTCGACCACCCGACACCCGAGGCCTGGGTCTACACGATCCGCGACGGTGTGACCTTCCACGACGGCACCGCGCTGACGGCGGCCGATGTCGTCGCGTCGATGAACCGTCACCTCGACCCCGAGGTGGGCTCGTCGTGGTACTCCGTCTACCAGAACGTGGAGTCGATCGAGCAGACCGGCGACCGTGAGGTCACCGTCACCGAGAAGTCCGCCGACTCGCAGTTCAACCTCGCGATGGGCGGCTCGGCCGGCGTCATCGAGTCGGCGGCCACGCTCGCCGAGAAGGGTGCCGACTACGGCAACTCCACGGGCGGCGTGAACTGCACCGGCCCGTTCAGCTTCGGCGAGTGGAAGTCGGGCGAGAGCATCACGCTCGAGCGCTACGACGACTATTGGGACCCCGAGCTGAAGGCCAAATCCGGCGAAGTGGAGTTCGTCTTCATGAACGACCCGAACGCGCGGGTCAACGCGCTGAAGTCGGGCGACGTCGACGGCGGGTGGATGCTCCCGTCCGAGGGAATCGCGCAGCTCAAGTCGGCCGGCACCGGCGACGTGTACTTCGGCCTGGACACCGCGGTCTCGAGCCTCATCGTGTCGAACCTCGAGGGCCCCCTCGGTGACGAGCGCGTACGGAAGGCCCTGCTCATGGCGCTCGACCGCGACGGCATCGTCGAAGCGGCATCGAAGGGCTACGGCGAGGTCACGAACGCGCTCACGACCGAGTCGGTCTGGGTCGGCGCCAGCGAGAAGGGACTCTCCGAGGCGTTCGACGGCCTCGAGGAGTACCCGTACGACATCGAAGCGGCCAAGAAGCTGATCGAGGACGCCGGGGCGACCGGCGAGGAGATCGTGCTCGCGACCGCGCCGATCAGCAGCGACTTCGCGGTCATCTCCCAGGCGACCGCAGCGGCGGCCGAGGCGATCGGCCTGAAGGCGACGATCCAGACCGTCACGCCGAACGCATACACGGCCCTGTTCTCCGACCCGACCGCACGCGAGGGCGTCGACCTGTTCTACACGGTCTGGTACCTGTCGAGCCCCGACCCGCTCGAGATGTACAGCGTGCTGCGCACTGGCGAGTTCAGCAACTACGGCGGCTGGAGCAACCCGGAGTTCGACCAGGTCGTGAACGAGGCGATCGCGATCGACGACGCCGCAGCCCGTTCCGAGAAGACCGCCGAGGCCCAGCGCATCGCGAACGAGGAACTGCCGTGGCTGCCGCTCTCGACCGGACCCATGTCCGTGTTCCTCGGTGAGCGCATCTCGGGCGTCGCACCGTCGATCGCCTTCCTGTACTACCCCTGGGCGGCCACAATTGGTGCACGCTAGCGGCAACAGGCGGCGTTCGAACCACCTCGGCGGAACGGCGGTCGCATCGTGACCACGTTCCGCCGGGTGGCGGGCAAGCTCGGCGCCCTCCTGCTCACGCTGTTCCTCGCATCAGTCCTCGTCTTCTTCTCGCGCTTCCTGGTGCCGGGGGACCCGATCAGCTTCCTGCTGCGCGGGCGCAAGCCCAGCCCCGAGGCGGTCGCCCAGGTCACCGCCCAGTACGGGCTCGACCTCCCGCCGTGGCAGCAGTACCTCAACTGGCTCGCGGGGATCCTGCACGGGGACTTCGGCCGTTCGCTCCAGTTCCGGCAGGACGTCTCGGTCGTCATCGGCGAGCGCCTGCCCGTGACGCTCGGGCTCGTCATCATGGCGGGCACGATGATCGCGGTCGTCGGCCTGATCGCCGGTGCGATCGCCGCCCTGAACCGTGGACGCGTGCTCGACCGGGCCGTGCTCGTCGGGCTCACGGTGCTCGGCGCGATCCCCTCGTTCGTCGGCTCGATCGTGCTCATCGCGGTGTTCGCGGTGCAGCTCGGCTGGTTCCCGTCGTTCGGCTCGGGTGAGGGGTTCTGGGACACCGTGTACCACCTGGTGCTTCCCTCGATCGCGCTCGCGATCGTGTTCGTCGTGCTCATCGGCAAGGTGACGAGGTCGTCCATGGTCGACCAGCTCGGCCGCGAGCACGTCGAAGTGGCGACCAGCCGTGGGCTCACCCGCGGCACGATCATCCGCCGCCACGTCTTCCGCAATGCGATCGGGCCGATCCTCACCGTGAGCGGCCTGCTCGTCGCCGGCCTCCTCGTGGCGAGCTCGATCGTCGAGGCCGCATTCGGGCTCGCCGGCATCGGCTCGCTCCTCGTGCAGTCGGTCGACCGTCTCGACTTCCCGGTCGTACAGGCGATCGTGCTGCTCATCGTGAGCGCGTTCGTCGTCGTGAACGCGATCATCGACATCCTCGAACCCTGGATCGACCCGCGATCCGCTGCAGGAGCTGGTGCCCGATGACCACCCCGACGATGGCCGTCAAGGTCCTGCGCGCACCCCGCGTCCGCCGCGGGAACATCTCGTTCAACCTCAGCCTCGCCGTATTGGCCGTGATGACGCTCGCCGCGGTCTTCGCCCCCCTCATCGCGCCGTACGATCCTGATGCGGTGGATTTTGCGGCGATCTACTCGGGGCCGACTCCGGCGCACTGGCTCGGCACCGACGCGCTGGGGCGCGACACCCTGAGCCGCATGATCTTCGGCGCTCGTACCGCGCTGCTCGGGCCGTTGCTCGTGGTCGTCTCATCGACGATCGTCGGCATCCTGCTCGGCCTCCTCGCCGGATGGCGGGGCGGGTGGATCGACTCGGTGCTCGGCCGGATCTTCGACGTGATCTTCGCGTTCCCGGCCCTCCTCATCGCGATCATGGCGGTCGCGCTCTTCGGCAAGGGCCTCGTGGCACCGGTCATCGCCATGAGCATCGCGTACGCGCCGTTCGTGGCACGCCTCACCCGCACGCTCGTCGCCTCCGAGCGGAGCCGGCCCTACGTCGCGGCCTACCGGGTGCAGGGATTCTCGGGCGGGTGGATCGCGCTCCGTCGGGTCCTGCCGAACGTGACGCCCATCGTCGGCGCGCAGTCGACGCTGAACTTCGGCTACGTCCTCGCCGAGCTCGCGGCTCTCTCGTTCCTCGGCCTCGGCGTGCAGGCGCCGACCGCCGACTGGGGCGCGATGATCAACGAGGCCCAAGCGGGGCTCATGGGCGGCTACTTCCTTCCCGCGATCGTTCCCGCCATGGCGGTCGTGATCGTCGTCGTCGCCGTGAACGTGATCGGCGAAGAACTCTCAGACCGCATCGGAGGAGGGATCCCCGCATGACGCTCCTCGACATCTCCCGCTACACGCTCGACCTGCCCGACGGCACGCGCCTCCTCGACGGGGTGTCGCTCTCGGTTGCCGCGGGCGAGACCGTCGGCCTGGTCGGCGAGTCGGGCTCCGGCAAGTCGCTCACCGCCCGGTCGGTGATCGGGCTCCAGCCCCGTGGCGCCACGACCACCGGCTCCGTGCGGCTCGACGGGCGCGAGGTGCTCGGCGCCCCGGTCGGCGACCTGCTCACGCTCCGGCGCTCGAGCGCCGGCATGGTCTTCCAGGACCCGAGGGCGGGCATCAACCCCGTGCGCACCATCGGCGACCACCTCACCGAGACGCTGCGGCTCGTCGAGCGCAGGTCGGCGGCCGATGCCGAAGCACGCGCGATCGAGCTGTTGCGCGCCGTGCGGCTGCCACGCCCCGAGGACCACCTGCGGCAGTACCCGCACGAGCTGTCGGGCGGCATGCTGCAGCGGGTGATGATCGCCGGCGCACTCACGAGCTCGCCACGGCTCCTCATCTGCGACGAGCCGACCACGGCGCTCGACGTCACGACCCAGGCCGAGATCATCGCGGTGCTCGGAGAGCAGCGCGCGACCCGGGGCATGGGCATGCTCTTCATCACCCACGACCTCAACCTCGCCGCGTCGATCTGCGGCCGCGTCTACGTGATGAACGCCGGCCGCATCGAGGAGGAGGGCGACGCGCGCCAGGTGTTCCGCGACCCGCAGGCTCCGTACACGAGGCGGCTCGTGGCGGCCACGCCGACGATCGCGGTCGCGCAGCCGGCGGCGGCGGGCACGGCGGCGGATGCCACGACGGATGTCGCCGCGGATGCCGCGCCGGCGCCGCATCCGCCCGTCGACACGGCGCCGCACGTCGACCTGTCCCCGCCCGTCGACCTCATGCTCGACGTGCGCTCTCTCTCGAAGACCTACCGCATGCACGGCAAGCCACCGGTGCACGCGGTGGTGGACGCGACGATCGAGATCGCCCGTGGCGGCGCGCTCGCCGTGGTCGGCGAGTCGGGGTCGGGCAAGTCCACGCTCGCGCGCATGATCGTGGGGCTCGAGGCCGCCGACGCGGGGGACATCCTCGTGGACGGCGCCGCCCGCACCGGCGTGCCGCGCAGCCGGGCGGAGCGCCTCGCCCACTCGCGCTCGGTGCAGATGGTCTTCCAGGACCCGTACCTCTCGCTCGACCCGCGCATCCCGGCGGGACGTGCCATCGAGGACGCGTTGCGGCTGCACTCGACCCTCAGCACCCGCGACGCACGGACGCGGGTGCTCGACCTGCTCGAGCAGGTGGGGCTGGGCGAACGGCACGCGCCCGCCCGCCCGCGCACCCTCTCGGGCGGGCAGCGGCAGCGCGTGGCGATCGCCCGCGCGCTCGCCATCGAGCCCGACGTGCTCGTGATGGACGAGGCCACGAGCGCGCTCGACGTCTCGGTCCAGGCGCAGGTGCTCGACCTCGTCGCGCGCATCCGCCGGGAGCGGGGACTCACCGTGCTGTTCATCAGCCACGACCTCGCCGTGGTGCGCCGGGTGTGCGAGCAGACCGTCGTGATGCGCAACGGCGAGATCGTGGAGCGCGGCGCGACCGCTGCGCTGCTCGAGCAGCCGCAGCATCCGTACACCCGACTGCTCCTCGACTCCGTGCCGAGGCCCGACTGGGACCTCGACGCACTCGCCGCCATCGATCGCACCGAAGGAATCCCCGCATGACCGCCACCACCATCGACGCGTCGGAGCGCCGAGCCGCGCGCACCACCGTGTTCGAGCGTTCGCAGCCGAGCCCCGCCGCGATCGCCCATTCGTTGGGCGGCACCTCTGCGGCGCCGTTCTGGCTCGACGACGTGCGCGACCGGCGCGTCGACCACGCGCCGCTCCAAGGTGATGTCGACGCCGACCTCGTGATCGTGGGCGGCGGGTACACCGGCCTCTGGACTGCGCTTCGCGCCATCGAGCGCCAGCCGGGCATCCGGGTGGTACTCCTCGAGGCGGAGACCGTGGGCTGGGCGGCATCAGGTCGGAACGGCGGGTTCTGCGAGGCGAGCCTCACGCACGGCGACGAGAACGGCCGCTCGCGCTGGCCCGACGAGATGGACACGCTCACGCGGCTCGGGCTTCAGAACCTCGACGACATCGAGGCGACCGTGCGTCGGTACCGCATGGACGTCGACTTCGAGCGAACAGGCATCCTGTCGGTGGCGGTCGAACCGCACCAAGTCCCGTGGATCGCAGGCCCCGACGACGAGGACGGACATGATGTCTTCCTTGACGAGTCGGCCGTGCGCTCCGAGATCGCCTCGCCCACCTACCTCGCGGGCCGGTGGGACCGTCGCACGAACGCGATCCTGCATCCCGCGAAGCTGGCCCTCGAGCTCGCCCGCGTCATCGTGGAGGCCGGCGTGGTCGTGCACGAGCACACGGCGGTGCGCCGCGTCGACGACGCCGGGTCGCGTGTCGAGGTCGTCACCGACCGCGGCGTGGTCCGCGCCGACCGCGCCGTGCTCGCGACGAACGTGTTCCGGTCGCTGCTCCGGCGGAACAGGTTCATGACCGTGCCGGTATACGATTACGTGCTCATGACCGAGCCGCTCGGCGACGAGCGCCTGGCGGAGCTCGGGTGGCGGAACCGCCAGGGCGTGAGCGACCTGGCGAACCAGTTCCACTACTACCGGCTGAGCGCCGACGGCCGCATCCTCTTCGGCGGCTACGAGGCCGTGTACCACGCCGGCCGCCGGGTGCGCGCCGAGTACGAGGAGCGCCCGGCCACGTTCGAGCGGCTCGCGAGCCACTTCCTCACGACCTTCCCGCAGCTCGAGGGGGTGCGGTTCACGCACCGCTGGGCGGGAGCGATCGACGCGAGCACGCGGTTCTGCGCCTTCTACGGCCGAGCTCGCGACGGCAAGGTGGCGTACGCGTCGGGCTTCACCGGTCTCGGCGTCGGCGCGGCGCGCTTCGCGGGCGACGTCATGCTCGACCTGCTCGACGGCCAGGAGACCGAGCGCACGTTGCTCGCCATGGTCGAGGACCGGCCCTGGCCGTTCCCGCCCGAGCCGGCGGCGTCGATCGGCATCAACCTGACCCGCTGGTCGCTCGACCGTGCCGACCACCGGCAGGGGCGGCGCAACCTGCTGCTGAAGACACTCGACGGCCTCGGGCTCGGGTTCGACTCGTAGCCCGGGCCGCGGCGAGCGCGTGTCGGAGGGTCGTCGCTAGGCTGGGGGCATCCACGACCAAAACCAAGGGGAAACCGACCATGCAACGAATCATGACGTCCACTGCCCTCGTTTTCGCCGGCGCGCTGCTGCTCGCGGGCTGCGCGGCGGGAGGCGCAACCGCCACGCCGAGCGCCGACCCGTGCGAGGCGGTGCAGAGCGAGGTGCGCGACATCTCGAACGGCGCGCAGAACGCGCTCGCAGCGGGAGGCGACCCGGCTGAGGTGCAGTCGACGCTCGAGGACTACAGCACCCGTGTCTCCGAGCTCGGCGAGACGACCGACGATGCGGTGAGCACCGAGCTCGAGGCGCTCGCAGGGGCGCTCGACGACGCGGCGGAGTTCGCAGCGACGCTGCCCACCGACCCCGAGGCCGAGGTCGACGCCGACGCGGTCGCCGAGCACCAGACGGCGATCCAGGACGCCGCAACCTCGGCCAGCGAGGCCTGCACCGCAGAGTAGCCCCGGCTCCACAGCACCTGAGCGGCGCGCGGCATCCGATCAGCGGATGTCGCGCGCCGTCGTCATGAGGCGGCGGTCTTCTTCGCGGGGGCCTTCGTCTTCGCGCCCTCGCTCGAGCCCGGGCCGGCCTTCGCGGCGCCCGAGCCCGACTTCGTGCCCGCCTTCGCGGCATCCGCCCCGCCGCGCTTCGACGCGATCGACTGGCGCAGCGCCTCCATGAGGTCGATGACCTCACCGCCCTCCTCCTCCTCGGGCTGCTCGCCGAAGGTCGCGGCCGTGTCGATTGCGTCGCCCTGCTCGAGCTTGGCCTTGATGAGGGTGCGCAGCTCCTGCTGGTACTCGTCGACGAACTGCTCGGGCTCGAAGTCCGACACGAGGCTCTCGACGAGCTGCTTCGAGAGGTCGAGCTCCTTGGAGGAGATCTTCACGGGCTCGTCGAGCGAGGGGAACTCGGCGGCGCGCACCTCGTCGCTCCAGAGCAGCGTCTGGACCACGAGCACGTCGCCGTGCACGCGGAGCGCGGCCAGCCGTGTCTTCTGCCGCAGCGCCATCTGCACGATCGCCGTGCGGTCGGTCGACTCCAGCGTGCGCCGCAGCAGCACGTACGCCTTGTTCGACGCGGAGTCGGGCTCGAGGTAGTAGCTCCGGTCGAACATGATCGGGTCGATCTGCTCGTTCGGCACGAACTCGATCACCTCGATCTCGCGGCTGCGCTCGGCGGGCAACGACTTCAGGTCCTCGTCGGTGATGATCACCGTGCGCTCGCCGTCGTCGTAGGCCTTGTCGATGTTCTTGTAGTCGACGACCTTGCCGTCGATCTCGCAGACGCGTTGGTATCGGATGCGCCCGCCGTCCTCGTCGTGCACCTGATGCAGGGACACGTCGTGATCCTCGGTGGCGCTGTACAACTTGACGGGCACATTGACCAAGCCGAATGTGACCGCCCCCTTCCAGACGGCTCGCATCACACCAGTACACACCCGCGGATGCCGCGAGCGGTACCCCTTGCGGCATCCGTCCCGTTCACGCCACCGTCAAGCTTCCGGGTCTTCTGCACTCAGAGTTCAGTGCTCGTCTGAGCGGTCCCGTGTCTCATCGGTATAGCTGGGCCTGTGCCAGTGCAAGGCCTTCGCATCTTTCCACCGCTGACCGCGTTCGGCGGCTGCAGCGTCGTCCCCGTCGCGCTCGAGCGCCCCACCCTCGGAGTCCCACTCGGCATCGGTGACGTCATCGACCTTGTCCTCTACTGCATCGACGACTCGGTCGGTCACGTTCTTCGTGCCCTGAGCGGCCTTCTTGATGCTCTCTCCTGCGGTCATGATGACCTTCTCTCCACAACGCGGCCGGACGGGGCGGCCGCCTCAGTGCCGGGCGTCCACGGCACGCTGCCGAACGACTCCGAAAACGAGAGTGCCGATGAAGAGAACGATCCCGATCACACCAAGCCAGAGAAGGCCTTCAAAGACGAACCCAACGATCGACAACACCGCCCAGATCACCAGCAAGATGACGATCACCGCCCACATACCCTCAGAATACGCTGTTGCACCGTTGCACCGTTGAACGAGTGGGACGGGAATGTGGTTCGTCCTGGGCTTCTTAGAGGCTCCGGATTGCCGACTGGGCGGTGGCCGGTTGGGTGTTGCAGTCGTGGTAGGCGGCTTCGTGCTCGGCGGGTGGGATCATGCCGATCTCGCCGTGCAGGCGCCGGCTGTTGAACCAATCGAAGTACTCCGCAGTCGCCAGCTCTAGATCATCCCCACCAGTGCGGCTCAAACCCCGTCCGTCGCCTCCGTGGCAACGGGTGACGTGCGGGCGACGTGATCGTCGGTCGCGGCCCAGTTGGCGAGCAGTTGCAGCCCGTCGTGCGAGGCCGACCCGGGTTCGGCGGTGTACGCGAGGAAGAGCAGTCCGCGCTCCGACGACAGCTCCATGGCCTCGTAGTTCAACTGGAGGTCGCCGACGACGGGATGGTGGATGCGCTTGAGTCCGGTGCGGTGCTCGCGGACGTCGTGCGACGCCCACAACCTGCGGAACGCGTCGCTGCGGGTGGAGAGTTCGCCGACGAGGTCGCTGAGGGAGCGGTCGTACGGAGCGCGTCCCGCCTCGGTGCGCAGCAGCGCCACGGTCTGCTGCGCTGCGTCCTCCCAGTCGAGGTAGAAGTCCTTCGCGCGGGGGTCGAGGAACAGGAAGCGGCCGAAGTTCGCGGGCCGCTGCGGCTGGATGTACATCTCCGAGAAGAGCGCCATGCCGAGCCGGTTCGAGGCGATGATGTCGAGGCGCCCGTTCTGCACGATCGCGGGCACATGGGTCATCGCGTCGAGCAATTGCTGCACGCCGGGCCGAAGCTGCTTCTTCGGCGATGACCTCCGACGCTGCTGGGGCCGGATGCCCTCGTTGGCCGCCCGGACGAGGTCGTGGAGGTGCGTGCGCTCGGCGTCGTCGAGCTGGAGCGCGCGGCTGATGCCCTCGAGCACCGCCTCGGAGACCCCGATGGCATTGCCGCGTTCGAAGCGGACGTAGTACTCGACGCTCATGCCGGCGAGCAACGCGACCTCCTCGCGGCGCAGGCCGGGCACGCGGCGACGACCGCCGAAGTTCGGCAGCCCCGCCTGATCGGGCGTGAGCCTGGCCCGCCGAGTGGTCAGGAACTCACGGATGTCGCGCTGAGTGTCCATGCCTCGACCCTACGACCGCGCGAGCAGGGTGAGGGGGTCCCTGCCATTAACCGTATAGAGCGGGTCTGCCTCGCCCCCGGGCACTGAGTTCAACTGGGACCACCTCAACGAAAGGCACACAGGAACATGACTGACAACAAGGTGTGGTTCGTCACCGGCGCCGGCCGTGGCATGGGCATCGACATCGCGAAGGCGGCACTCGCCGCCGGACACGCGGTCGTCGCGACCGGCCGCGACGCAGACCGCGTCCGTAACGCCATCGGCGAGCACGACAACCTCCTCACCGTCGCGCTCGACATCACCGACCAGGATGCCGCCCACGCCGCCGCCGAGGCGGCCGTGGAGCGATTCGGTCGCATCGACGTGCTCGTCAACAACGCGGGCAACTTCTACGCCGGCTTCTTCGAGGAGATCAGCCCCGAGCAGTACCGCAGGCAGATGAAGACGAACTTCTTCGGCCCGCTCAACGTGACCCGGGCGATCCTGCCCGTGATGCGGAAGCAGCGCAGCGGCCACGTCATCACCATCAGCTCCACCGCCGGTCTCGTCGGCGTGGACTTCTGCTCCGCCTACTCCGCGTCGAAGTTCGCCCTCGAAGGATGGATGGAGTCGCTCCGTTCCGACATCGAGCCGTTCGGAATCACGACGACCATCGTCGAGCCCGGATTCTTCCGCACCGAGCTCCTCGTCGAGGGTTCGTCGACGATCTGGCCCGAACTGTCGATCGAGGATTACGCCGACCGCACGAAGGCGACCATCGAGGCATGGACGGGCATGAACGGCCAGCAGACGGGCGACCCGGCGAAGCTCGCGGCCGCCCTCGTCACCCTCTCCGACTCCGGGCAGCCGCCGCTGCGCTTCCTCGCAGGCGCCGACGCCATCGCGACCGCCGAGCAGAAGGCCAGGACCCTGCTCGAGCAGGCCGACGCCCACCGCGAGCTCTCCAGCTCGCTCCTTCATGACGACATCACCGTCTGACCGACGCCCCGCTTCGAACGAACAGGACCCATTCCGTGGATTCATCACTGAGCAACACCGTCGCCCTCGTCACCGGGGCGAGCAGCGGAATCGGTGCGGCCACCGCCCGCCGGCTCGCCGAGCACGGCGCATCCGTCGCCCTCGTGGCCCGCCGCCGCGACCGTCTCGAGGACCTTGCTACCGAGATCGAGGAGGCCGGCGGCACCGCGCTGGTCGTGGAAGTGGACATCACCGACCGCACCCAGGCCGAGGCGGCGGTGCAGAAGGTGGTCGAGCGATTCGGACGGCTGGACATCCTCGTCAACAACGCCGGCCTGATGCTCCTCGGCCCGGTCGTCGGCGCCGACGTCGAGGAGTGGGAGCGCATGATCGCCGTCAACGTGCGCGGCCTGCTCTCCACGACTCGCGCCGCCCTGCCGCACCTGCTCGAGGCCGCGGAGGAGGGGCCGCGCCGGGTCGCCGACATCGTCAACATCAGCTCGATCGCCGGCCGATTCGCCTGGGGCGGCTACGGCGTCTACAACCTCACCAAGTTCGGCGTGAACGGGTTCACCGAATCGCTGCGCCAGGAAGTCACCCAGCGGCACGTGCGCGTGGGCGTCCTCGAGCGGCGTCGCGACCGAACTCGCCTCGCACAACCGGCCCGAGATCCAGAGCGAGATGACCACTCCGTTCTACGAGCAGACCGAGGTCCTCGCCCCTGAGGACATCGCCGACGGGGTCGCCTACATGGTCACCCGCCCCCGGCACACCTCGATCGGCGAGTTGTGGATCATGCCCACCGACCAGGCCTGACCCTCCGGGCCGCCTGGACCCGGGCGTGACGCAGAGGTGCGGATGCCGCGAACGCTGGCTTGCGGCATCCGCACCCGACAGGATGGGGGCATGGCCGAGGGCGCGCGTCAGCTCGTCGAGGTCGACGGTCGACGGATGCGGCTGACGAATCTCGACAAGGTCATGTATCCCGAGACGGGCATGACGAAGGGCGAGGTGATCTCCTACTACGCGGAGGTCGCTCCAGTGATGGTGCCGCTCGTCGCCGGCCGCCCGGTGACGCGCAAGCGCTGGGTGCACGGCGTGGGCACCCCGGATGCCCCGCAGTCGGCCTTCTTCGAGAAGAACTTCGAGCATGCGCCCGACTGGGTGCGCACCGCCGTCATCCGTCATTCCGACGGGCCGAAGACGTACCCGATCGCCGGGGACCGCGCCACTCTCGTGTGGCTCGCGCAGCTCGCCGCGCTCGAGCTCCACGTGCCGCAGTGGCGATTCGATGCTCGCGACGAACCTGGGAATCCCGACCGCATGGTCTTCGACCTCGACCCGGGCGAGGGGATGGGGCTGGCCGACTGCGCGGAGGTCGCGCGGCTCGTGCGCGACCTCGTCTCGGGCATGGGGCTCCGGGCGATGCCGGTCACGAGCGGGAGCAAGGGCATCCACCTCTACACGGCGCTGGACGGGCGCCAGACGTCCGACCAGGTGTCGCAGGTCGCGCACGAGCTCGCCCGCGCCCTCGAGGCCGACCACCCCCAGCTGGTCGTCTCGAGCATGCGCAAGACGCTCCGCGGGGGGCGTGTGCTCATCGACTGGAGCCAGAACAACTGCAAGAAGACCACGATCGCGCCGTACTCGCTGCGCGGTCGCTTCCGCCCCACGGTTGCGGCGCCTCGCACCTGGGCGGAGCTCGACGACCCCGACCTGCGCCACCTCGAGGCGGCCGAGGTGCTCGAGCGTGTGGCATCCGGCGACGACCCGCTCGCGGTGATCACGGCGGCCTCGCACGACGGACCGCTCGCCGAGTACCTCTCGATGCGCAAGGGCGGCGTGACCCCCGAGCCCATGCCGTCGTCGAGCTGGGGTGCGCCGAGCACCGGGGACCTCCGCTTCGTGATCCAGGAGCACCATGCGCGCCGCCTCCACTACGACCTGCGGCTCGAACGCGATGGCGTGCTGAAGAGCTGGGCGGTGCCGAAGGGCGTGCCCGAGACCTCGGGCGTGAACCACCTGGCGGTGCAGACCGAGGACCACCCGATGGAGTACGCGACCTTCGAGGGCACGATCCCGGCGGGGGAGTACGGTGCCGGGTCGATGACGATCTGGGACGCCGGCACCTACGAGACCGAGAAGTGGCGCGACGACGAGATCATCATCGACGTCGACGGGCGCTCCGGCGGCCCACTCGGCGGTCGGGTGCGGCTTGCGCTCATCCGCACCGACGGGACGGGCGAGAAGAGCAGCTGGCTGCTGCACCGCATGAAGGACCAGCGGCCTGGGCACTGGAGCCCGTCGTCGAAGGCGCGGCACGCGACGGACGAGGCGACGGATGCCGCGGGCACGGATGCCGCGGACGACGACGATGCGGATCGAGGAGCGACGCGCGCAGACGATGCGGATCGAGGAGCGACGCGCGAAGCGCGACGCGTCTCGAGGCCCCCTGTCCCGGACGTTCTCGAGACGCCTCTTGCGGACGCTCCTCGACCGGCAGAGGGCGAGCACGGGGTCGAGCCGATCCTCGTGCGCCCGATGCTCGCCACGTCGGGCACCCTCGGCATGCTGGCAGGCGGGGAGTGGGCGCTCGAGTGGAAGTGGGACGGCATCCGCGTGCTCGCCCGCGCCGATGGCGGCGGCATCCGGCTGATGACACGCAGGGGCAATGACGTGACGGCCACGTATCCCGAGCTCGCGGGGCTGCCGCGGGTGCTGCGCGGCGACGCCCTCGTCGACGGCGAGATCGTGGCCCTCGACGAGCGCGGCCGACCGAGCTTCGAGGTGCTGCAGCAGCGGATGAACCTCACCCGCGTGCGCGAGATCGAGCGGCTCGCGGCATCCGTGCCCGTGCGGCTGCTGCTCTTCGACGTGCTCGAGATCGCCGGCTCATCGGTGATGTCGGAGCCCTACCGGCAGCGGCGGGAACGGCTCGAACGGCTCGTGCGCCAGCGCGCCGGCGTGCCCGTGGAGCTGCCTGCCCAGGCGACGGGCGTCCCCGCCGAGGCGTTCGAGGAGAGCCGACGGCTCGGGCTCGAGGGGATCGTCGCGAAGCGGCCGGACTCGCCGTATCGCCCCGGAGTGCGGTCGGAGGACTGGGTGAAGCTCAAGCTCACGCGCACGCAGGAGGTGGTGATCGGCGGGTACCGCAAGGGCATCGGCACGCGCACGGGGCACATCCGCTCGCTTCTCGTGGGGATCCCGGGCGATCACGGCCTCGAGTACGCGGGCCGGGTCGGCAGCGGGTTCCGCGAGGTCGAGCTCGATCGCCTGATCGTCCGGCTCGACGGACTCGAGCAGCCCGATCCGCCGTTCGTGAGCGTGCCCGCCGCCGACGCGAAGGACGCGGTGTGGGTGAGGCCCGAGCTCGTGGGCGAGATCGAGTTCGGCGAGTGGACCCGCACGGGCGTGGCGCGGCATCCGAGGTGGCGGGGCCTGCGGCCCGACAAGGGGCCCGACGAGGTCGTGCGGGAGTCGTGATCCGGGGTCAGAGCCCGCGGCCGCCCGTCACCGGCAGCACGGCGCCCGACACGTACGAGGCGTCGTCCGACGCGAGGTACACGTACGCCCCCGCGAGCTCCGCAGGCTGTCCCGCCCGGCCCACCGGCGTGTTCCGCCCGAACTCGGGAACGTGGTCGGGCCATCCCGTCGACGGGATCAGCGGCGTCCAGATCGGGCCGGGCGCGACGGCGTTCACGCGGATGCCGCGTGGTCCGAGCTCCTCGGCGAGCGCCTTGGTGAACGCCACGAGCGCCGCCTTCGTCATCGCGTCGTCGACGAGTTCCGTCGACGGGTCGAAGCCCTGGATCGACGTCGTCGTGATGATGCTCGATCCGGCGTCCATGAGCGGCACAGCTGCGCGCGCGAGGAACACGGGCGCGAAGAGGTTCACGCGTACGACCGCCTCGAAGTCGTCCGTCGGGATCTCGTCGATCCCGCCGCGGTTGCGCTGGCGGGCGGCGTTGAGCACGAGCAGGTCGAGGCCGCCGAACGCCTGCTCGGTGTGCGCCACGAGGTCCTTGCAGTGCTGCTCGCTGCGCAGGTCGCCCGGTAGGAGCAGCGGGTCGCTGCCGGCGTCGGTGATCCACTTCCCCGTCTCCTCGGCATCGGCCTGCTCGCTCGGCAGGTAGGCGATGGCGACCCGTGCGCCCTCGCGGGCGAAGGCGATGGCCACGGCGCGGCCGATGCCCGAGTCCCCGCCCGTGATGAGCGCGCGCCGACCCTCGAGCCGGTGGTTGCCGCGGTAGCTCTGCTCGCCGTGATCGGGTTGCGGAATCATGGGGTCGGTCAGCCCTGGCGGACTCTGCTCCTGGCGCGGGAACGGATCCGTCGTGTGCTTCGTCGTCGGGTCGATGAGTTGTTCGTTGAGCATCGGTCCCCCTTCGATCGCCACGCTACGCGGGCCCGTCGGGGGTCGCGCGGGGTTGACAAGTGGCGCTCGCGGGCGCGCAGCGGCATCCGCTGACAGGGCGGGCGGATGCCGCGTGCCCCACGCTCTCGCGGATCACCGCCCGGTTCGCGGGTAGCACGACCCGCGAACCGGGGTCAACCCCTGCCGCCCGGCGTGGCTCGTCAATACCGTCGAGATCATGAATATCCTCGTCGCCATCATCGCCGTCGTCGCCATCGTCCTGCTCATCACGGGCGGCGTCGTACCCACGCTGAACTTCCTGCTCTGGGTCGGAATCGCGTTGCTGGTCATCGCGGCCATCGTGTTCCTCGTGCGCTACCTCAGCGGGAGCCGCACGGTCTGACCTCGCGCGACGCAAAGTTCGGGAGCGGGCGGCCATCGGGTCGCCCGCTCCTTCCGTGTCAGCTGTGTCAGCGTCGGAACCCTGCGCTCCGTTCGTCCGAGGAATCCCGTCGGCGACGTACCCGGAGCCGTATGCTGATCGCGTGGGAACGCTGTACTACGGGGACTCCGGAACGCCGATCGGGATCGAAGACCGGGCACTCGCGCACCTCAAGGTCGCGATCACGACGAAGCTGCGCCGCGGCGAGAGCTTCACGCTCTCGTGGCAGCACACCGACGACCAGCCCCGGGGCCGCAGCACGCTGTGGCTGCATCCGTCGATCCCGCTCAGGTTCGTGTTCGACGACCCCATGGCGCCCGAGCTCAGCCGGAATTGGATCGAGGACCTGATGCGGTCGGCGAACAGCACCGGCGGCATCCAGCTCGTTCCAGAGCATCTCGACACCGAAGCCATCGCGACGCAGCCCGACCAGCCCGTGCACGTGGGAGCCGACGTCCAGGAGATCGAGATCGACAGCGAGACCCAGCCCGTCTAGCCGCGAGCGCGTGCTCGACGACGGCGGGCGGCCGAAGGAGGAGCGATGGGCGCGACGGAGAACACGGCGGCGGGCAGCGTCGAGATCGAACGCTGGTGGCCGCACCTGTCGATCGAGGCGAAGCACCGACTGCTCGCCGAACTCGACGGCCCGATCGACGCCGAGACGGCGGCCGAGATCGAGTCGCTCACGGGCGGCACCGCACCCGACCGGCTGACGCCTGGCGACCAGCGGTACGTGGTCACGCAGATCGAGCCCGTCGACTGACAGGTCACGGCGCATCGGCGTTCGGTCGCCGATGGCCTGCCGGCCTGCGGTCGGGCGTGAGCTATTCGCTCTCGAAGGGCGCGTTCTCGGCGGGCTCGGGCACGAACTGCAGGCCGGCCGTGCTGTTGGCCGAGAGCAGCATCTGCTCGATCCACAGCCGGTTGAGCTTCGGGGGGCGGTTGCCGCTGAACACGAACTGCAGCGGGATGGACTCGTGCAGCCAGATCGTGGTGCGGCCGCTGCCGTTCGCCACGCCGTGCTCCCACGTCATCGCGAAGCTCTCGGAGCGGCGGAGCTTGTTCAGGATCGCGACGCGAAGGTGGGCGAGGGTGCGGTCGTCGATCTCGAGCTCGCGAGCCGAGGAGTTGTAGATGAGCTTGCCCATGGCCCGACTCTAGTCGGCGTTCGACGCGGTAACGCCGTACGATCCGGGGCCTGCGCACGGATGCCTCAGGTGGGCCGCCGCGATTCAGTTCATGCCGCCGTCGGGGTCCAGCGGGTCGCCGGTCGGCCTGCCCGGACGTCGAGCATCGAGCGGATCGATCGAGCGTTGCAACTCGTCGAGGTCGATGATCCCGGTGTCCTCGATCCCGGTGTCCTCCCGCATCATCGACGGGGGTAGGTCTCGGACGCGACGGCGTACGTCGGCGTCGACTTCCGGGGTGTGGAGTTCGGGGGCGTCGAACTCGAGTGCGCCGATCTCGCGGGCATCGGGGCCGCCCGCCTCCGTCGTCGGTTCGGTGGCCCGACCGATCGACCGTTCCATGGTGATGCTCCTTCCAGGTGCATGCGGATGCACCGGGGCATCCGGTACTTCGAACGGTACGCCGGTCGTCGCCCGACGGCGAGTCTCGACACACCGCTCAAGCCGGTTACATGCGCCTGTCACGAGAACAGGTGGACACGCCGCGCCGGCGTCGAGAACAGGAGGACACGCCGGGTCGACGGGTGCGGCCTCCTGTTCCGGTGACGGATGCCGCGGGCGTCACGGATGCCGCGAGGACCACGGATGCCGCGGGCGTCCCGGATGTCGCGAGGATCACGGATGCCTCGATCATCACGGATGCCGCGGGCGTCGGCGTAGGCTGGCGCCCGTGGAGCATCCGCGCGTGGTCGACCCGGGGCATCCGCTCGTCGAACGGGTGCGCCGGATCTGCTTCGCGATGCCCGAGGTCGTCGAGGTCGAGGCGTGGGGCCGGCCCACGTTCCGCGCGGCGAAGCCGATCTTCGTGCACGTCGCCGTGACCATGGAGAACCCGCTCTCGATCATCGTCAAGACCGACCCCGAGGAGCACCTCGCGCTGCTGCAGGACGGTCGCTTCTACGGTGCGCCGTACTACGACCGGAACCGCTGGGTCGGGGTCGACCTCGACGCACCCGACACCGACTGGGACCTCCTCGCCGAGCTCATCGAGACCTCGTACCGGCAGGTCGCGAACCGCCGCCAGCTCGCCGCGCTCGACGCGCTGCGACCCGACCACGCCGACGCCTGAGGCGTGGCCGTTCGATTGGCGAGATCGAAGCGCGTGGGATAGAGTGACGTGGTTGCCTGATCGCACGGATGTGAGGGCGACATCCCATGCGCCCGTAGCTCAACGGATAGAGCATCTGACTACGGATCAGAAGGTTGGGGGTTCGAATCCCTTCGGGCGCACACTGGTTGAGACAGTAAGAGAACGGCTCGCTTCGGCGGGCCGTTCTTGTTCTCCGGCACGAGAGACACGCACCCCGAGGGGATCGGGTGGCGGCGTTCGGGCATAATCTCAGGGAACCTGCCCTTCAATGATGGGAACACCCAGCATGCCTTACTCCGCCGATGTCACCCTCCTCTACCTCATCAAGCAGGTCGAATTGGCCGCGCGGTCCCACCTCGAGGATGCGGTCAGTCCCGCCGGGCTCACGTCGCTGCAGTACACGGCCCTCACGGTGCTGGAGCGACGGCCCGGCCTGACGTCGGCGCAGCTCGCGCGGAACTCGTTCGTCCGCGCGCAGACCATGGCGCAGATGACGACGTACCTCGAAGGCGAGGGGTTGATCCGTCGCGATCGGGATCCGAGCAGCCGTCGGCAGTTCCTCCTGTACCTGACGGCGAAGGGTGAAGAGGTGGTGGCGAGCCTGCGCGAGTCCGTCGCCGGCATCGAGCAGAAGATGCTCTCGGGGTTGACGGAGCGCGAGGCGCTCCAGCTGCGAGCGCTGCTGCGCGCGTGCCGCCAGGCGCTGGGAGGCGGCGACCCGCACTGATCGGAACGGATTGGCAAGGTGCTTCGTGGAGTCACCATGGGCGACACCGATCCGCGTGAGCAGATTCCCCGGCTTGTGCAGCTCCACGCCGAAGGCAAGCTCCCGCTCGACCGGCTCGAGAGGCACTACACGTTGGACGACATCCAGGCCGCGGCCGAGGACATGCACCATGGTGTGACCGTCAAGCCGGTCATCACCTTTCCCTGACGCCGTCCGTCAGGCGATCTGAGCCTGCTGCGATCGCAGGAACAGGAAGCCGATGCGCTCGTTGAGGTTTCCTGAATGTATGGATCTCATCCAAGCGAGATCCTCGGCTGGGAATCCGCCGAGGATCCGCGCGTCCCCCTTAAGTGGCCGGTGACCCGCGTCATCCGGTCCGGCTATGCTCGGCACACGTCTGATTCCCGTGATCGAGAGTTCGGATATGTGGGGTGCGCGGGCCGGGGATCTCCCCGTGCCGTCGAACCGGATGGATCGCCAGCAACGACGCGTGGTCCGCTCGGGCAGGGCCGACCGTGGGCTGCACGGTCGGCCGATCGGTGCACCCACGGGCGCGCCGCGCCAGCGTGGCACCGGGCGCCTCGACGTGCTCCCCGGCGCCGGCCTGATGCGTCGCGGGTTCGCCCTGCTCATCGCCCTGGCCGCCGCGATCGTAGCGTTCCAGGAGCTCACCTCGCAGTTCGCCGGCGGTCACGCCCAGGTTCACATGTACGACGGCCACAGCGCCGTCCCCTTGGTCGAGCTGCACGCGCAGGACCTGGTGTGGACGCTGCCCGCGCTCGCCGCCGGTGTGGCCGTGGGCGCAGCCCTCATGGTGGCCTCGGCCTCGCGCGGAGGCATCGCGGCGCTGAGACGGTTCGGCCTGCCCGGCCTCGGCCGCGACGCGCGCGCCAGGGCGAACGGGATGACGTGGGGCGCCGTCGCCGTACTCGCCGTGCACTTCACGGGGAAGGCGTTCGTCGTGTTCCCCGGGGGCCACAACGCCGTCGCGGTGACCCTCGGCAGCGTGCTCGGCATCGGCACGTTCCGGCTGCACCGGCACGCGATCGAACACGAGGCCTACCGCACGTTCAACCTCGTCGCGATGCTCCTCGCCGTAGGGAGCCTCGCGAGCATGAGCATCACCCCGACCGGAGCGTGGTGGACGCACAACTTCAGCACCCTCGGCACATCCGACGACATCGCCGCCGCGTGTTTCAACGTCGCGATCGTCGTGTCGGGCGCGGGCATGGCCGCGATGGCGGTGTCGCTCACCCGCGCCGTCGCCGAGCCGAGGTTCGGCGCCCGCCGCGGCGCCATCACCGCGATGCGCGTGCTCATCGTGCTGATCGGAGTGTGCCTCATGGGCGTCGGCCTCGTGCCCATCGACGGCGCTACCGGGCTGCACAACGTCGCCGCGTCCGGCGCGGCCGCTTCATTCGCGGTGCTCTGCCTCGGCGTTCAGCTGTGGGCGAAGCGCCTCCCGCGTTCGCTGGTCGTCGCGTCGTACGCGTCGATCGTGATCGAGGTGATCGCGATGGTCGCCTACGACGGCATCGGCGTGTTCAACCTCACCGTGTTCGAGATCGTCGCTTTCACGCTCGTCTTCGCCTGGCTCATCGCCCTCGTGGCGATCACGCACGCGAGCCCGCAACCGACGGATGCCGCGAGCCGCCGCCACATCGTTCCCGCGCGCGTGACCGGGCCGCATGCCGCCGTCGCGGCCGAGGGTCCACGCGCCCGCACCGCAGCGCGACGACACCCGCCCGGAGGGCGGATCCCGCGCCGCACGCCGCGCGGGCCGGCGCGGACCGCCACGCTCCACGACGTCCACCGCGCGCTCCGACGCGGTGGCGAGGGCGCCGACGAGCCGCCCGACGCGGTTCCCATCGGCTGACGGCGATCGGCCGGATCATCGTCGTGCCGGCCGGAACGGCGTCTGGAATGCCGGCCACCACCACATGCGTTGTCCTCATCAGGGCGAGAGCTCCTGGCTCCACCCCACGATGCTGGAGGATGCATGACCGACACGATCACGATCGAACGCAACGAGGCCACGCGACGGTACGAGCTCACGCTCGACGGCGCGATCGCGGGGTACGCGGAGTTCCGCACGACCCCGGGCCGCATCATCTTCACGCATACGATCGTGCTGCCCGAGCACGAGGGGCAGGGCCTCGGCAGCCGGCTCGCGAAGTTCGTGCTCGACGACGCCGTCGCGCGCGGCCAGCGGATCGTGCCCAGGTGTCCGTTCATCGCCGCGTACCTTCGCGACCATGGCGGCTACGAGGCATCCGTCGACTGGCCGTCGTAGGGGTCGCGATGCGCGGCCGACGAGCTGCGCCGACCACGAATTGACCCTCATTCGGGGCGATGCGCGCATCCGATCCCGCGGTTACGATTCGACCAAACCCGAGTCGGCCCGAACCCGACTGGCTCGTCGTGCCTTGACGACCTTGGGCCCGACTTCGGTCGATCCCTCGGGTCCTGCTCGCCGAGCTCAGTTCGGGTCGCTCGGCGGGACGGGCCTCCCTGGGAGGCCGCGGTGGGGTGGGAGGTAGGGTTCCCACCCCACCGTCCAATCGGTGCGACGCAGGACACCCGGACCCAGACATCTCCGTCTCCGAGACTCAATCTCAAGTCAGGAGGCAATGTCTGTGCCCAGCGGATGTCAGCTCACGGAGGCGTTGGCGGCGTCATAGTCGCGCAGGTACTTCGTCGCCAACTCGTTCATGTGGCGAGAAAGTTCGGCGCGCACGCTACCAGCATCGCCGCTCGCGATCGCACTCGCGATCCCCACGTGATCCTGATTGCGCATCCGGCTCGAGCCCATGGCCGGCCCCGCAGCGATGATCATCATCTCGATCCGACCGATCAGTTGGCGCCACATGTTCACGAGCGTTCCGTTGCCCGTCAGACGGCACAGCAACTCATGGAATCCGAGGTCCACTTGGATCTGCCTGCCGAACTCGAGGTCGTCTTTCAGCAAGGGCTCGATTGCCACCCGCAGCTCCGCGATGGCGTCGCGATCTTCCCGTTCGGTGAGGATCGTTGCAGCGAGGATCTCGAGCGCCGCGCGCACCTGGAAGACCTCTCGGATTTCGTCGGCGGAGAGCTTTCGGACGAGGAGGTGTCCCCGCCCATCGTTCACAAGCAGGCCCTCATTCTGGAGCGGGCGGAGTGCTTCCCTGAGCGTGCCACGACGTACGTCGAGCTCATCGGCGAGTTTGGTCTCGATGAGATGGTCGCCCGGCTTCATCGCTCCGCTGATGATCAGATCGCGCACGTGCATGGTGCACCGCTCGCGGAGCGTCCGCTTGTCGAAGACGTTGCCGCCAGAGCGTTGCTGCGAACACAACCGCGGCAGCCGCGACTGCGACGAGTGTCACGATGCCGAGTGGCAGGGCGGTGTCTGCGCCGCCGATTCCGACGAGCGGGGCGGCGATTCCGCCGAACGCGAAGCGGGCGAGACCGAGCAGCGACGATGCGGTGCCGGCCATGCGCGGGTAGTCCGCGAGCGCAAGCGACGTCGAGGGCGGCGTGGTGACGGCTACGCCGCTGACCATCGTGACGAGCGAGGCGAGGACGACACCGAGGGGCAGATGAAGCAGGCCGGCTACGAACAGGCCGCCCGAGCCGATCAGGCACATCGCGAGTCCGATGAGGAGGACGCCGCGCTCCGACCATCGCTCGGCGAGCCGCCCGGCGATGAAACCGAACAGCATGAAACCGAGCGAGTTGAGCGCGAAGGCGAGGGCGTAGTCCTGCGGTGAGAGACCATAGATGCCCTGCAGCACGAACGTCGCTCCGCTGAGGTACGCGAACAATGCAGCATTGACGAAGCCGGTCACGAGCACGGCGCCGAGGAACACCCGGTCGGAGAGCAGCCGTACGAAGTCCCGCAGGGTGTGCGCCAGACCACCGCCGGAGCGCCGCTCGAGCGGCAGGGTTTCACGGAAGACGCCGACGGTCGCAACGAGGATGACTCCGCCCACGGCGGCGAGGAAGAGGAAGAGGCCGCGCCAGTCGGTGACCGTCGCGAGTTGCCCGCCTATCACGGGTCCGATGATCGCCGCGAGCCCGGCGAGCACGGTCAGTCGTCCGTAATAGCGCACGAGCTTGCCGCCTGAATAGAGGTCGCGCCCGGCGGCCTGCGCGATGACGATGCCGACGGCTCCGGCGAAGCCCTGCAGGAACCGGACGATGACGAGGACCTCGATCGAGGGACTCACGGCGCAGAGCACGGACGTGAGGATGTACAGGATGACGCCGATGAGGAGTGGTCGCCGCCGACCGAAGCGGTCCGAAACCGGGCCGGCGACCAGTTGTCCCACCGCCAATCCGAACAAGCACGCGGTGACGGTCAACTGCGCGGCCCATGTGGCAGCGTCGAGTTCGGCGGCGAGCGCCGGGAGCACCGGCAGGTACAGGTCCATGGAGATCGGCCCGAAGGCCGTCAACAGCCCGAGCACGATCGACAATGCCGGGCCGGCTCCTCGACCCGCGGGGCGTGGCTCGTCGTTGGCGACCCTGGGCAACGAGTCCGTGCCGGTCATGCGTCGCCTCCGAGCGGCGAGATCCGCACTGTCGTAGTGCTCGAGGCGAGCATGGTGAGGTCCTCGTGCGACCAAGTGGTCATCAGCGTGCCTTTCACGGGGCGGGTGAGTCAGGGGAAGGGTGGTGTCCAGCCGGTCGCCGCCTCGCGGCGACCGGAGCGACGCAGGCGTCATGGGCGAAGCAGTGCCTTGATGGCGCGACGTTCGTCCATGGCCTTGTAGCCCTCTGCGGCTTGGTCGAGTGGGAGTTCGAGGTCGAAGACCTTGCCCGGCTCGATCTTCCGGTTGATGATCAGATCGATGAGCTCCGGCAGGAACTGCCGGACGGGCGCGGGTCCGCCGTGCAGGTGCACGTGCGAGAAGAACAGTTCCTCGCCGGGCAGTTCGACGTCGTGAGCCACGCCGACGTAGCCGACGTGCCCGCCCGGACGGGTGGACCGGATCGCCTGCATCATCGACTCCTGGGTGCCGACGGCCTCGACGACCGAGTGCGCACCGAACCCGTTGGTGAGTTCCTTGATCTTCGCGGCCCCTTCGTCCCCGCGTTCGGTGACGATGTCGGTCGCGCCGAACTCTCGCGCCAGTCTCTGCCGGGACTCATGACGGCTCATCGCGATGATCCGGTCGGCGCCGAGTTGCTTGGCGGCGAGGACGGCGAGCAGTCCCACGGCCCCGTCGCCGACCACTACGACGGTCTTGCCTGGCCCCGCCTGCGCCGCGACGGCTCCGAACCAGCCCGTGCCGAGCACGTCCGAGGCGGCGAGCAGGCTCGGAACCAGGTCGGGATCCGGTAGTTCCGGAGTGGCAACGAGGGTTCCATCGGCGAGTGGGACACGTACCAGCTCGGCTTGGGCGCCGTGGACCAGTTCGCGGTGTACGCACGACGTCTGATAGCCGGCTCGGCAGATCTCGCAGGTGTTGTCCGAGGCGAAGAACGATCCGACGACGAACTGCCCGGGCTTGATCGTCGTCACCTCGCTGCCGATCTCCTCGACGATGCCGGCGTACTCGTGCCCGATCGGGGTGGGCTCGTTCGTCGCATCGATGCCGCGGTAGGGCCAGAGGTCCGACCCGCACACGCATGCAGCGGACAGCCGGATGACGGCATCGGTCGGGGCGAGGAGGCTCGGGGCCTCGCGTTCTTCGACCCGGATATCGCCGGGACCGTGGATGACTACACCACGCATGCGTTTTCTCCTTGTGTTCGTGTGCATCTACTGCACGATTTCGACGGTGAGCGGGAAGCTGTCACCGGCTGAGGCGATGACCTCGAGTCCCGAGTCGATCGTTCCGAGCCGCACCAGGCCGGGGGCGGGGATCGATTGACCGTCGTGGGCATAGAAGAGGACGAGGTCGTGACTCGGTGGCCAGTACGCCACCTCGCCGATCTCGTAGTCGTACTCGTGAGGGGCACCGCGGATTTCCAGTTCACGCGGCAGCGCGCCCGGCTTCTCACGTCCGAAGAGGTCGTGCATCTGCAGCGTGACCGGCAGCAGGGACGCGAAGTCACGTGCCGCGTAGGAATCATCGAGCGTCGCGGTGGCCTCAGCATCACCGATGCGCAGTCGGATGCGGACGGTTTCGTTGGTCTCTGTCGGCATGGGATCTCCCGCGTTCTGAGCAGTCGGCCGCGTTGAAGACGCGATCGGTGGCGGAGCGTTCGAGGAACCACCACGATCCGCGGGGTCGGTGGTGGCGTCAGCGGCGCATCCGGTCACGGCCGTCAGGCCGACGCTCACGCCGATGATGGATCGCCGCACACCGTCCGACGGTGGTTGCGTCGGTTGCCGAGTCGCGGTTCGTCGTTCGCATCGATGTCTAGGAAACGGCATCCGAATCCGCCTGGGGAGTCCCTGCTGTGAGACGTACTGTCAGGGCGTCCTTTCGGCCGCTGTGGGCGCGTACCGTCATCTTCATGGACAATCGCAACGAGGTCCGCGAGTTCCTCGTCTCGCGGCGGGCCAAGGTGACCCCGGTGGAGGTCGGCCTGCCTCCTGGCGGCAACCGCCGCGTCCCGGGCCTGCGCCGCACCGAGGTCGCAGCACTCGCCGGAGTCAGCATCGAGTACTACTCGCGTCTGGAACGCGGGAGCCTCGCGGGAGCGTCGCCCGGTGTGCTGGACGGAATCGCTCGTGCACTACGGCTGGATGATGCAGAGCGAACCCACCTCTTCGATCTCGCCCGGGCGGCGGACGGCTCGGCGGCCATCGCACGACCGCGCCGGCGAACCGGGAAATCATGGGTGGTCCGCCCCACCCTGCAATGGGCGCTGGACGCCGTGGTCGCAGGACCCGCGTTCGTTCGCAACGGCCGCATGGACCTGCTGGCGATGAACCCCCTGGCCCAAGCGTTCTATTCGGAGGCGCTCATCGACCCGCAACGTCCCGCGAATCTCGCTCGATTCGCCTTTCTGGACGAGCGTTCACTGCGGTTCTACGTGGACTGGGATTCGGTAGCCGATATCACCGTGGCGATCCTCCGCACCGAGGCCGGACGTGACCCGCACGACAAAGGGCTTCATGACTTGGTCGGCGAGCTCTCCACGCGCAGCGAAGAATTCCGCCGACGCTGGGGCGCGCACAACGTGCGCCACCACGGAACCGGAGTGAAGCACTACCACCACCCCGTTGCGGGCGACCTCAGCCTCGCATTCGAAGGTCTCGAGATGGCCGCAGAACCGGGTCTCACCTTGACCATCTACACCGCAGAACCCGGATCGCCGTCGGAGGAGCGGCTTCGCCTTCTGGCCTCATGGGCGGCATCACACGCCGCAGAGTCGGATGCGCAGCCGGTTGCAGAGGCGATGCGGCAGGTGGGGGGTTCCGCCAATCATGGGAATCAGGATGCGAATCGAACCCAAGCATCCGGCGGGGCGAACTGATCTGACATCGAACTCGGGCACCGGCATCCATTCGCCGACTCAGGACTGCTCGGGGCGGGGCACCTCGGTGTCGAGGACGCCCTGCGCCGCCTCCGCCCCCCTCTGGCCCCCACCGTAACCGCGGAGTACGAACGCCAAGCCGACCGCGATCACGGCGCCGGTCAACGGCCCCGCGACGTAGACCCAGTAGTCCGTGAAGTCCAGCCCGACCAGGTCGGGGCCGAACGTGCGTGCGGGATTCATGGATGCACCCGAGATCGGGCTTCCCCACAGTCCCGCAAGGGCGATGTACGCGCCCACCCCGAGAGCGCCGATCACCCCGACGTTCTGAGCGCCCGATGCCGTGCCGAGGATGACGCTCACGAGGCCCAGGGTGAGCACCGCCTCCATCAGGAAGGCGTCGAAAGAGGAGTATCCCTCGGCGGGGTAATTGGAGCCGAACGTGGCGGACACGTGGACGACGGACTGGAGGAACCACGCCGCGAGCGCTGCCCCGGCGAGCTGCGCCACGATGTAACCCGGCACGCGGCGCCATGGGAAGTCGCCACGAAGCGAGAACGCGAGCGTCACCGCGGGATTGAGGTGTGCGCCTGAGACCTTGCCCATGAACAGGATGATGGCCAACACCATCAACCCCGGCGCGACCACGGCGGCGGTGCGGCTGATCGTCTCTGGGAAGGCCTGACTCATCATGCCGCCGCCCGCGGCGACGAGCACCAGGAAGAAGGTCCCGACCAGCTCGGAGACGAGGCGTCGCCACTCCTGCCTCGGATTCTGGAAGTCCGCGAGCGGCTCGACGACTTCGATCTCGAACCATCGCTCGAACATGCCTCGAACTTTGGGGCTCACCTGCGACATCGTTCCCCCCGAATCACATGCGCTCCGATGCGATCGAGCGCGATTCCACCACCGACGACGGCCCTGCAATCGCGAGCATAGACCCGAGAGCAAGAGGCGACAATGAAGTCCTGATTGTCAGTCGTCGCATGCCGCGGCGTCATGCCCCGGCGTATTCGGGTCGGTTGCGGGCTCGTCGACGCCGAGTCGCAGCCGGTCGCAGAGTTCGGTGAGATCGCGCAGCTCGGATTCGTCGAGCGCGTGACCGACGTGGCGGTCGATCGCGTCCATATGCGCGAAGGCCACCCGGCGGAAGAGCGCGAAGCCCTCCTCGGTGATGGCGACGATCGTGCCTCGGCCGTCCTCGGGGTCGTGCGTCTTGGCGACGAGCCCGCGGGCGGCGAGGCGGTCGACGAGCCGGCTCACGCTCGGCTGCGTGATGAGCACCGAGCGGTTGAGGTCCTTCAGGCGCAGATGGCGCCCGGAGGCCCTGGTGATGTTGAAGAGCACGTCGTACTCGTTGAGCGAGATGATCTCGCTGGGGAACTCCGCCGCGAGCGCCCGCATGATCGTGACCTGGGCACGGAACAGCGATTCCCATGCAGCGACCGTGATCGCGCGTTCCGCCACCCTCGGCTCCCCTCGACGTACTCGACGCCCGACCTGACGACCGGACTGATCCAAGGATAGGGAACCTGCGGCGGGAACGGGTGAGGGCCGGTCGTAGAGGCTGACGACCGGCCCTCTCCCTTGCACCAAGAGTGTCCTGCAATCACATTCCGCACCGACCGCCACAGCAAACAGTCGGTGCGTAATGAATATATAACGGATCGGTAACGGGCGCTAGTTATCGTTCCGTGATTTTTCTCGAGGTGGGGATTTGCTCGCTCGGATGAGGTCGGCAGCGCGTTCGGCGATCATGACGGTCGGCGCGTGGGTGTGTCCGCGGATGATCCGCGGCATCACCGACGCGTCCACCACCCGCAGCCCGTCCAGGCCGCGGACACGCAGCTCACAGTCCACCACCGCGGCATCGTCGCTGCCCATGCGGCAGGTGCCGACAGGGTGGTATGCCGTCTGGGCGTGTTCCCGAATGAGCGTCGCCACCGTCGCGTCATCGACCTTGCCCGGGTATGGCGCCATGGGGGCACCGATGTAGGGACGCAGGGCCGCGGTGTCGCACAGCCGCTCGGCGATGCGCGCGCCGGCAACAAGACCGCGCAGGTCCGACTCGGCAGTGAGGTAGCCCGGGTCGATGACCGGCGGCTCCGCCGGGTCGCCACTGGAAAGGCGTATGTCGCCGTGGCTGTCCGGTTGCAGGAGCTCCACCCCCAAGGTCAGCCCGTGGGCCGGTGGCGGTGTCAGACCCCCGCCCAACAGCGGTACCGGAAGCCAGACAAGCTCGAGATCGGGGGCGGCCAAAGCCGGGTCGCTGCGGACGAAGGCGACTGCCTCGTTCACGCTGGAGGTGAGCATCCCGCGGCGCGTGAGCAGGAACCGGACCAGTTGGACCGGGGAGTCGGCCGCGACGAGCGTGATCGGCTTCGGGCAGTGAACGACGACGCCGGCGGCCAGGTGGTCCTGGAGGTTCGCACCGACCCCCACCAGGTCGTGGCGCGGCTCCACGCCGGCAGCCCGCAGCTGGTCGGCATCGCCGATACCGGAGAGCATGAGCAGCTGCGGTGAGTTGATGGTGCCGGCGCTGAGGATCACCTCGCGGGAGGCGCTCATTCGCTGGGTCACCCCGGCCGCATCCCGGTACTCCACGCCGGTGGCACGGGTCCCGTCGAGCAGAATCCGCAGGGCGTGAGCCCCGGTGAGGACGGTGAGGTTATGCCGCCTCCTCGCGGGGCGCAAGTAGGCGTCCGCGGCGCTGTGCCGCAACCCCCGGCGCTGGGTCACCGCCGTCGGGGCATATCCGGTGTTGTCCGGTTCGTTGAGTTCGCCGAGACGGCGCAGGTCCAGCTCGGCGCATGCAGCCAGGAACGCCGATGTGGTCGGGTTGGGGTCGCGCAGCTCGGAGATGAATTGGGGGCCCGAGGTGCCATACACCCCGCCGATATTGCTCCCCACACGGCGCTCGGCCCGCTGGAAGTACGGCACCACCTCGTCATAGGACCAGCCGGGACAGCTCTGCGCCCAGCCGTCGTAATCGGCGCGGTGCCCACGTGTCCACGCCTGCCCGTTGATCGATGACGAACCGCCGAGGGTCTTGCCACGCGGCCAGTACAGCGCTCGATCCGACAGCTGCGGCTGCTTGGTCGTGCGGTAGTTCCAGTCGTACTCGGTCAGGAAGAGTCTGGTGAACGCCGCCGGTATGCGGATCTCCCGCTTGCGGTCCGGCCCGCCGGCCTCAAGCAGTGCAACCTGGCACGCGGGGTCGGCCGAGAGCCGGTTGGCCAGTACGCAGCCCGCCGACCCGGCGCCCACGATGACGTAGTGATACGTTCCGGCAGCCATCAGATCTTCTGTTCCCACTATGGGTGGGCAGCCCTCCCCAGCCAGTTCTACCGCCGGGTGAACGAGGTGGCAAGGAGCGCCGAGGCCGAGCCGGGGTCGACGTCGACGCCGACCTCGGGCGGGACCTTGCCGATGCTGGTGTGACAGGGCTCACGCGGAGAGGAACTCCGCGACGGCGGAGGCGGCTTGCGTTCTGCCCGGGCCGATCCAGAACAGGTGGCTGGGAGCGTCGAGCTCCTTGAGGGTCGCACCCGGGATGCGTGCGGCGAAGTCCTCGGCGTGCGCGAACGATACGGCCGCATCATTCCGGGACGCGGTGACCAGGGTTGGACAGGCCACCCGGGAGATCGCGGCGAGGCGTGACGGCGCAGCGTTCCGTCGCCCCTGCCGGAGGTCGTGTGCAAAGCCGCTGCCGGATCCCATGCTCTGGAACAGCGCCCGCGCGTCCGCCAAGTCCGAGACGGTCAGATCGCCCCACCACTGATCGAGGGGAAGCTTCGACAACGGGGCCATCATCCGACGCAGCCCGGTGTCGGATCGCACCATCCTTCGGATCATCGACCACGTCAGACCCTGGAGAAGCGGGGAGAACACGATCGGGCGGCCGAGCGCTTCTGCGCGTGAATCGGGGTAGGGAAGCGTCGATGGAGCGCAGCTGTGCAAGGCGAGTCCTGGCGACGCGAGCTGCGGATCGGCCGCGACCTCGAGGGCTTGCAGGCCCCCGCCGGAGACTCCGACCACCGCGGCGACTTCAGCCACGTCGAGTTCGCGACAGACTTCGCGAACCAGCGGCACGAACTGCGCGGGGGTGAGCGCGCCGACCCGCGTCGCGCCGTACCCGGGACGTGAGAACGAGATCAACGCGTAGCCGAGGTCCGTGTAGAGATCCCATCCGCAATCGCTGCGCGCCGAGCAGTGGCCACCGGGAAAGAACAGCACCGGGGGCCTCTCTCCCGGCACGTGGACGACCTCCACCGGGCCTGCAGACGTGCTGACGACCCTTCCCGCATCCATTGGCCGAGTCTGACAGGTCGAGCCCCATCCACGGCAGCTCAGGATGCTGCGAGCGCCATCGTGGATCAGCTGAGCAGCGGCCCGAGCCGCGTCGCCCCGTCGCGGAGCTCGTCGAGCAGGCGCCCCGGATGCTCCACCAACTCGGTGGGGGCGCAGAGGCTGAGCGCGGCGACGAGCCTGCCGTCGCCGTCGCGGATCGGATAGGCGAGGCATCCGCGCGCCGGGTCGAAGGCGCCCGTCTGCACGGCGAACCCGCGGGCGAGCGTCTCGGCGACGAAGCCCTCGCTGGCCGCGAGCGCATCCCGCCGCGACTCGGCGAGCAGCAGGCGTCCCATCGCCGAGGCCTCGAGGTCGCGTGTCAGCCGTGCGGCATCCGACAGCCCGAAGTCGGGATCCTCGTCGAGGATGCGCAGCACCGAGCCGGCGTAGCCCGCGAGATGCACGCCGCCCCGCACGTGTGCGCGCACCGCCGACACGATGGTGCGCACGGCCTGCGAAGGCCTGGCCGGCGTCACGAGGTGCGCGAGCTCCGCGACCTTGCGCCCGAGCGCGAACCCCGACAGGTCGCCGAGGCGCACGAGGTACTCCTCCTGCACGAGCAGGTTGAGGAGCCGGTAGGCGGTGGCTCGCGGCATCCGGAGGTTGGCCGAGATCTCCCGCGCGGTGACGCCGGGGCCGCACAGTGCGACCTCCTCGAGCACCGTGAACGCGCTGTGGATCGCCCTGGGCTGCCGTGCGTGCAGCCCCGGTTCGGCGGCCGCGCGCTCAATCGCCACGGCGGCTCCGGTCCGGCTCCTCGCCCACCCACTCCGCGGCCGGGATGCCGCCGAGCACGTCGCCCGCGACCGCGTGGTCGTAGACCCCGATCGCGTGGCGGAGCCACGGCCGGCGCAGCATCCGCTCGCGGGTGAATGCGATGCCCACCGCGAGCAGCACGACGAAGCCCGACACGCCGAAGGCCCGGTCGCCGCCGCTCTCCTCCACGAGGTAGAGCACGGCCATCCCGGTCAGCGCCACGGCCGCCACGGCCGCCTTCACGAGCGGCCATGCCGTGAGCTCCCCGATGCGGTAGAGGAAGACCGGGGCGGCCACGCAGGCGAGCACGTACGCGAGGATGTACCCCGCCGCCGCGAGGATGATGAGCACGGTCATGGCCGCCCACACGCCGCCGATCGCGACGATCATGAGCACCGGCACCACGGTCACCACCGGCAGCGCGACGACGCTCGCGACGAACGGCGTGCGGTGCCGCGGATGCGTCGTGCCGAGGGAGGCCGGCAGCAGCCCCTCGCGGCCCATCGAGAACAGCACGCGCACAAGCGCCGTCGACGAGGCCACCGCGCACGCGAACAGCGACGTGGCGATGCTCACGTCGAGCACGAACCCCGCCCACGGCACGCCGAACGCGGCTGCGAGGTCGTTCGCGGGCGACGCGCTCGTGGCCGGATCGAGCCCGGTCACGTCGAATCCGACGATCTGCGCCGACGTGGCGCCCAGGTAGAGCAGGCCCGAGAGCAGCACCGTCCAGGTGATGGCGCGCGGCACGTTCGCGAATGGCCGCTTCGCCTCCACCCCGAGTGCGGCGGAGCTCTCGAAGCCCACGAACGCGGTGATGGCGAGGGTCGCGGCGACGGCGAAGGCCTGCACGTCGAACGGCGGCGGCTCGAGCACGAGCGCCGGAACGCGACCGGCGTTGGACGCGAGCACGGCCACGATCAGGCCGACGATGAGGGCCACCGAGGTCGCCTCCACGAGCAGCGTGACGCGGGTGGACAGCCGGATGCCGCGGGCGAGCACCAGGAAGCACACGACGCCGAGCACGACCACGGCGGCAGCGCCGAGGAGCATGGGATCGAGGCTCGCCTCGGGCATGAGCCGCGTCACGAGGAACACCATGTAGTAACCCGCGCCCGCCAGCGCGAACATCGCGATGAAGGCGTAGCCGATGAGCAGGCCGATGCCGGCGACGAACGCCGGCGCCGTGCCGAGGCCGCGGGCCACGAACGTGTAGAGCGAGCCGGTGGCCGCCATCCTCCGGGTGAACTCGTTGATGGTGCTCGCGGTGAGCAGGGCGATCACGAGAGCGGCGGCGATGGCCGGGAGGCTCACGCCTCCTGCAACCGCCGACACGAGAAAGGGGGTCGTGAACGCGGCGCCGGCCGGCGCCACGGCCGACACCGACTGCGCCAGCACGTCGGCGAACCCGACGCTGCGTCGGGCGAGCCCAGCGAGGGGGGACCGGGCGGCGAGTCCCTCGACCGGCTCGGGCCGGGCGATCGCGCGGGCGAGTGCGTCCATGTTGCTCTCCCTCTTCGCCCGTACGGGCGGTGAGCAGCCGATGCTAAGCGCCGCGCGTTTCGGCCGTCTCGCGTTCGTGTTTCGGGCTTGTGACCGCGAAACGAGACGGCGCAGCGGCATCCGTCCCACTCCGGATGCCGCACACTTCACGACCGGGGCACACCGAGGCAACACGCCGCAACGAGGCTGGGCATCCCATCCCTCGTCCCCGCTGGAGTCCACCATGACCGCAACCAACCAGTCGGCCGGAACCTCGACCGACACCGAGCGCCCGCAGCACGGACGCACCCTCACCGGCTCCCTCGGCGTCACCGCGATCGTCTTCATGGTCGTCGCCGCTGCCGCACCGCTCACCGTCGTCGGCGGTGCCGCGCCGCTCGGCATCCTCCTCGGCAACGGCGTCGGATACCCGGCGATGTTCGCCATCTCCGCCATCGTGCTGCTGCTCTTCTCCGTCGGCCTCGCGACCATGGCGAAGCACGTGCCGAAGCCCGGCGCCTTCTTCACCTTCGTCGGCTACGGCCTCGGCCGGCCGATGGGGCTCGCCACGGCATACCTCGCGCTCCTCACGTACACGACCATCCAGGTCGCGGTGTACGGCTACATGGGCTACGTCCTCGAGGTCACGGTCACCGGCCTCGGCGGGCCGGACCTGCCGTGGTACCTCTACGCGCTCGCCGTCATCGGCCTGGTCGGCATCCTCGGCTACCGGCACATCGAGCTGAGCTCGAAGGTGCTCGGAGTGATGCTCGTCGGCGAGATCCTCATCGTGCTCGCGCTCGTCGCAGCGGTCGTGGCATCCGGCGGTGCCGAGGGCCTCTCGCTCGCGCCGTTCGAGCCCGCGAACATCGTGTCGGGCGCGCCCGGCGTCGGCCTCATGTTCGCGATCGCCGCGTTCATCGGCTTCGAGGCGACGGCGATCTTCCGCGACGAGGCCAAGAACCCGAGCCGCACCATCCCGATCGCGACCTACGTCGCCGTCATCGGCATCGGCGTCTTCTACACGCTCGCCTCGTGGGCGCTCGTGATGGCGTGGGGCCCGAGCGGCGTCGTCGAGGCGGCTGCGGCCGACCCCGGTGCCATGGTCATCATCACGACCCTCAACTACCTCGGCCCGATCGGCGAGGTGATCATCAACGTGCTCCTCATCACGAGCATGTTCGCGTGCGTGCTGTCGTTCCACAACGTCATCACCCGCTACCAGCACTCGATGTCGACCGCGGGAGTGCTGCCCCGCCGCCTCGGCGACGTGCACCACCGCCACCTCTCGCCGCACACCTCCTCGCTCGTGCAGACGGCGACCGCGGCCGTGTTCATCGTTGCCTTCGCGGTGCTCGGCCTCGACCCGGTGCTCGCCGTCTTCACGTGGTTCTCCGGCGTCGCGACCCTCGCGATCGCGATCCTCATGGCGATCACGAGCGTCGCGGTCATCGTCTACTTCACGCGCAAGCGGCGGGGCGTGGCAAGCCTCTGGCACACGGTGATCGCTCCGACGCTCGGGCTCATCGGGCTCGTAGGCTCGGCGGTCATCATCACGGCCTACTTCCCGATGCTCGTCGGCGACGTCGACGCCGAGGGCGTGCCGGTCTTCGGCGCGCTGAGCCTTTCGCTGATCGCCGTCATCCTGCTCACGCCCGTCGCCGGCTACGTGCAGGCGATGGTGCTGAAGGCACGCGACCAGAAGGCGTACGAGCGCATCACCGAGGCGATCGGCGGATGACACGGCCTGGGGCATCCGATGCAGGGCGGATGCCCCGGCCGCACCCGTCCCACCCTGCCGACGACCACTTCCGACACCTCGAACGAAGGAACCACAGATGACCATCCTCGATCCCGTCACCACGCCGGCCGACGCCGCCCCGAGCGTCGCGCACCCGCTCACGAGCCTCACGGCGGAGGAGTTCACCCGCATCCGCGACATCGCCACCGCAGCGCCCGCTTTCACCCCGACGACGCGCTTCGCCTACGTCGGCCTCGACGAACCGCACAAGCGCGAGGTGCTCGCCTGGCAAGACGGGGAGGGCCCGCTGCCCGAGCGGCGCGCGCGTGTGCTGCTTCTCGACATGGCCACCGGGCGGTCGACCGACAACCTCGTGTCGCTCACGGCGGGTGAGATCCTCTCCACCGCGGTGCTCGACGGCTCCCGCGGGCAGCTCCCGGTGCTGCTCGAGGAGTTCGAGGCGATCGGCGAGATCGTCGCCGCCGACCCGCGCTGGGTCGAGGCGCTCGCGCAGCGCGGGTGCACGCCCGAGAACGTGGTGTGCGTGCCGCTGTCGGCGGGCTACTACGGGTATCCCGAGGAGGAGGGACGCCGCATCCTGCGCGTGCTCGCCTTCCGGCAGGACCACCCCGCCGACCACCCGTGGGCGCACCCCGTGGACGGGCTCTCCGCCTACGTCGACGCGGCGAACCGCGAGGTCACCCGCATCATCGACGCGGGCGTCATGGACATCCCCGCGGAGAGCGGCAACTTCGACGACCCGGCCGTGCAGGGCGAGCCGCTCACGACCCTGAAGCCGATCGTGATCACCCAGCCCGAGGGCCCGAGCTTCACGGTCGACGGCGAGTGGGTGTCGTGGGCGAACTGGCGATTCCAGGTCGGCTTCGACACGCGCGAGGGCCTCGTGCTGCGCCAGCTCTCGTTCACGGATGCCGGCGAGGAACGCCCGATCATCTACCGCGCGTCGATCAACGAGATGCTCGTGCCCTACGGCGACCCGTCGCCCGTGCGGTTCTGGCAGAACTACTTCGACACGGGGGAGTACCTCTTCGGACGGTTCACGAACTCGCTCGCGCTGGGCTGCGACTGCGTCGGCGAGATCCGCTACTTCGACGCCGTCCTGGCCGACGAGCTCGGCAACCCGTTCACGATCGAGAACGGCATCTGCATGCACGAGGAGGACTTCGGCACCCTCTGGAAGCACTCCGACATGTTCACCGGCTCGAACGAGGTGCGCCGGTCGCGCCGCCTCGTGATCAGCTTCTTCACCACGGTCGGCAACTACGACTACGGCTTCTACTGGTACCTCTACCTCGACGGCACCATCGAGTGCGAGGCGAAGCTCACCGGCATCCTGTTCACCTCGGCCTATCCGGGTCTCGACGCCGACGGGAACGACTACCCCTACGCGAGCGAGGTCGCGCCGGGCCTCGGCGGACCGTACCACCAGCACCTCTTCAGCGCGCGCCTCGACATGATGGTCGACGGCGTGGCGAATGCGGTCGACGAGATCGACGTCGCTCGGGTGCCCATCGGCCCCGGCAACGAGCACGGCAACGCCTTCACGAAGCAGGTCACGCGCCTCGCGAGCGAGTCGGTCGCGGGCCGGGTGGCGGATGCCTCGGTCTCACGCGTGTGGTCCATCTCCAGCACCGAGAAGACGAACCGCATGGGCCGCCCGACCTCGTACGTTCTGTACCCGCAGGAGGCGCCCGTGCTGCTCGCCGCCGACGCGTCGTCGATCGCCAAGCGGGCGGAGTTCGCGACGAAGCACCTGTTCGTCACGCAGTACGACCCGGCCGAGCGCTACGCGGCGGGCGACTTCGTGCACCAGAACCCGGGCGGCGACGGCATCACCGCGTACACCGCGGGCGACCGGCCGGTCGACGGCGAGGACATCGTGGTGTGGCACACCTTCGGGCCGACGCACTTCCCGCGGCCCGAGGACTGGCCCGTGATGCCCGTGGACTACGCGAAGTTCACGCTCAAGCCGCACGGGTTCTTCGGCAAGAACCCGGCGCTCAACGTACCGGCACCGGATGCCGCGGCGCACTGCGCTCCCGGCGGGCACTCCGGTCACGACCACGCGGGCCATGCGGGTCACGACCACGCCGGGCACGCGGGTCACGAGCACGCGTCGCACGCCGGGCACGAGCACCACGGACACTAGGGGCGACACCGATGGTCGAGGTGCTCCACCTCGCCGCGGTGCTGCCCGCCACGGTCGGGCTCTGCTGCGCGGTCGGCGACCGCCCCGGCAGGGCCCGCTCGGTCGTGCCCGCCGCGGCGATGCTCGCCGCGATGCTCGCGATGGCGGTCGGCTTCACCGCGGTGCCGCCGCTCGTGTGGGCGGTGCTGCTCGTGGCGCTCGGTATCCTCGCGGCGGCAGGCCTGCGTCGTGGGTCGGATGCCGCCACGCCGGTCCACGCGCGCCGGATGCAACTGCACCGTGCACTCGGGCTCGTGCTCGGGGCCGCGCTGCTGTTGGCGGGGGGCCACTCGGTCGGCGCCCCTTCGGGGCATCCTGAGCACGGCGGAGGGGTGCTGCTCACGGCCACCCTCGCCGGCGCGGTGGGCTACCTCGCGTTCACCGCCTGGCTGGTCGCCAGGTCGCTCCGGCGGAGGGCTCCGATCGTCGGGGTCGTCGAGTCATCCGCCATGGGGCTCATGACCGCCCTGATGGCGCTCGCGCCGCTCACGGGCTGACGGCGGCGGATCGTACGGGAAGGCGGGTCAATCGACGGCCATCTTCACGAACTGTTCGACGCGCTTGGTTCGCAGAGTGCCAGGCACGTACTTCTCCAGCCACTTTTCGTCCGTCTCCAGCACAAGCGATCCGGCCGTCGTGGGGGATGCCGCGCCAGGAGCGCCTCGGCCCGTCCGGTCGACGACCGCCCGGAAGTAGTAGTGGTTGAAGAGCCGGTTGAACTCGGTGAAGTAGATGTCGGCCACGCGCCGGTCGCCGCGCACGATCACCATGTTCTCGTCGTTGTCGTTGGTCGACGCCTCACTGAAGTTCGCCGAGCCCGTGACGACGATCGGGTCGGCGCCGAGCGGATCGTGGAGCAGGAACTTGCAGTGCATGAATACGACATGCGAGTTGAGGCCGAGCTTGCGGTTGTCGGTCTCGACGACCCACCGGCCGAGCGGCGTCGAGATCTCCGATCCCGAGGCCTGGTACACGTTGTTCCGGGAGTTCAGCCGGACGAACGGTTTCGTCGACGTCGAGTTCGGGCGGTCCTCCTTCTCGAGCAGCAGGAAGCACAACGGGCCGGCGCTGGTGTTCTGCGCCAGTGCGGCCTTGAATGGCGGGGGCACGGTGAAGGCGAACGTCATGCATGCCAGCGATGACGCCGTCGCCGCAAGCTCGACGTACAGGTCGAGCGGCGCGCGCCCCTTGCGAGGGCTGAACACCGGTGTCGTTCCGGCCGGGATCGCAACGAGCGCCGGCACGGGGGTGAGCGCCGCGACGTCGTCGAAGAACTCGGCGTTGCGGGCGCGGACGGTCGCCCTGGAGTCACCGGCCCTCCCGCCCGGATCGCGTTCCAGCAGGTTCCAGTAGTCGAGGTACGACCGGGCGACGGCGCGATCGCGGATCCAGTGCCCGGCGTTCGCCTGGCCGTGCACCCCGCCATCGGTGATGTTCGTCGACCCCGTCCACACCTGTGCGGGCTGCTTGCCGGCGCCGGTCAGCAGCACCATGAACTTGTTGTGGGCGATGTCCGACCGCCTCGCCTCGCGTCGGACCAGCGCCGACTCGGGGATTCCGGCGTCCTCGATCGCGTCGAGGTTGCGAAGCCGTGGGTCGCTCGCGTGGAACACCTGCTTCGTGGTGCCGTCCGGTTGCCGCTCGTTGGAGGTGTGCTGGTTCACCTTGAGGTCGACGATGAGCTGCACGTCGACGCCCTGATCGATGGCCTTCTTCAGTTCGGCGAGCACGGGCGCGTAGGTGAACTCGTAGAAGCATCCGCGGATCGCATTGCCCGGCCGGGCCGATCGGATGAAGCGGAGCATCGCATCGTCGAGGTCCCGGCTGAGCCACGACAACGCTTCTCTCTGTCGCTGTGGGGTCGGCTGTTCGTCGGGCGGGAGATTGCCGAACCGGCGGGCGTAGGCCTGGCTGGACGCGACGCCCCGGTTGAAGAAGACGTCGTGGGTGCCGCCGTAGAGCGGCTCGGTCTCGACATCGATCTCGACCACCGGCCGGGAGCGATCGAGGTTCCTCGGAGTGCCCGCGAGCGGATGGAACCGATAGGTGTACGGCTGCCCCGGATTGGCGGTGAAGTCGTCCCAGACGAGGCTCTGGATCGGATGTTCGAACGTCGACACGATCGTCGACGCATCCGGCATCGCATCGGGGCTCGGGAACACCTTGAATCCGCGCATGAAATAGCGCTCGTCTGCGACGGGATCGATCCGCTCCACGGCGAAGCCGAGCAGTCCGACCCTCGCAGCGTCGTTCGCGTCGATGCCGAACGAGACCGTGTTCGTGCCTGTGACCGCGAAGACTCGGATGCCGCCGGCAGCCGGAGACTTGAATCGCATCTGACGCACCCCCTCGGGGGATCGTCGTCCCGCACGCCACGAATCCGCACACGTGCGGCCCCCCGCTTTGGAGGGTACTCCCGGCGTGGTCCCAGCGTCGATCCTGATCCGTGCGCTCGATGGCAGAGTCGCGCCGCCGCGCTCGCGCGGCGGCGTCATCCTCAGCGGTCAGGCCGGCGCACTCCCGCCCGGCCGGCTGAACACGGCTCCGACGCGGATCAGCAGGTTGCGCGCTGCGATGCCGCCGGCGGTCGCGGGGACGATGAAACGCGATGCCACCCCGAATCCGCGCACGTTGGGCGCGACGACGCGCCGATGGCGTCGCTCGTACCGCGCGAAGGCCGCAGCCCAGTCGCCGGTTCCACGCGCCGCGGCGAGCTCCTGTGCGAGGGTGGCGGCGCCGACGATCGCGGAGCTCGAGCCGTCGCCGAACAGCGAGAGGCTCGACGCGGCGTCGCCGACGAGGCCGATGCGACCGGTCGACCACGTCGGCATCCGTACCTGGCTCACAGCGTCGAAGTAGGTGTCGTCGCTCTCGGCGTACCGCTCGAGGAGTTCGTGCGAGCGCCAGCCGGCCCCGTCGTACCGGGCGCGCAGGAGGGCGAGCTGCGCGTCCCGGTCACGGTGGTGCACCCTCTCGGTGCTGCGGAAGATGAATCCGGCCATCGGATGCCCCGTGGCGGGATGCACCGTTGTCGATCTGCCGGGCTCGTTGTAGAGCAGGACCCGAGTCGGATCCGCGGGCGCCTCGTCGGTCCGCATCCCCGCCAGGTACATGCCGAGGAACCGGACGTAGTCCCCCTCGGGACCGAATGCGAGCCGCCGCACCCCCGAGTGGAGCCCGTCGGCGCCGACGACGAGGTCGAAGCGGCGGGGAGTCGCATGGGCGAACTCGACGTCGACGCCGTGGCCGCCGTCCACCACCGCCGTGAGTTCGTCGGAATGGAGCAGCTCGCAGTCGCCGGCACCCGCGCCCGCGAGGATCGCGGCGAGATCGGCGCGCGGGAGTTCGATGTGGCGCGGGTCTCGTGCGGCGTTGATCCGCATGCGCGCGACGGGATCGCCGCCGGTATCGACGATCGTCAACTCCCGGGCGTCGGTCGCCGCCGACCGAAGGCGGTCGATGACGCCGAGCGACTCGGCGACCGCATACGCACGACCGTGCACGTCGACCGGGCTGCCGCTCGAGCGTTCGCCCGCGGCCCGTTCGACGACGGTGACGTCGAAACCGGCACTCGACGCCAGCACGGCCAGCGCAGAGCCCGCGATGCCGCCGCCTGAGATGAGCATCGAGACTCTCTGCACGAGTGCAGGATAGTCGGCGCCGTCGTCAAAGCACCGCGATGGGGCTCATGACCGCGCTGATGGCCCTCGCACCGCTCGCGGGATGCCCCGCCGTCGCGCGATCAGTAGAGGTCGGGCGACGGCGTCGAGGCCTGGCGGATCGAGACGTCGGCGTGCCGGTCGAACCGGTAGCCAACGCCGCGAACGGTGCGCACGATGTCCTGGTAGTGGGCGAGCTTCGAGCGCAGGCGCCGCACGTGCACGTCGATCGTGCGCTCGCTCGGGGCCTCGTCGTCGGCGTCCCACAGGTTGTCGATGAGCTCGTGGCGGTCGATCGTGCGGCCCTCGCGGAGCACGAGGAACTGCAGCAGCTCGAACTCCTTGTAGGTGAGGCCGGCGGCCTCGCCGTCGAGGAGCACGCGCTTGCGCGAGATGTCGATGATCACGCCGTTGGGGTGGCGGTCGGCGTCGTCACGGATACCCTGGCCCTCGCGCTGCTTGGCGAGCGCGGCCGGGTCCTGCAGGGCGAGGCGCACCACGTCGACGTCGCGACCGCCGGCGCCCTCGGGTGCCAGCGCCACGGCGGCGTAGGTCTCGGCGGACGGGGCGACCTCCGCGGTCAGCGCGCGGAGCGCCTCGACGATGCGGTGCAGCGTCGTGCCGTCGGCCGCGGCCTTCGTCTCGTCGATGCCGACGTAGAGCACGAAGCCGCGCGCCTCGGTGCCCTCGGGCACGGCGCGAACGCGGGGAGCGCCCTGGCGGGCGGCGGGGGCGGCCTGCGTGGCCGGAGCGGCGGACGTCTCGGCCGGCCGTGGCGCGATCGAGACGGGGCGGGCCGGCACGTCGGGCAGCGACGGGGCGGTGCGGACGGCGGCGGTGCGGACGGGAGCGAGAGACATGACGGGAATCCTTGTGTGAGGAAGGTGCGGCGACGGACCCCTGCGAGGTGGCGGGGTCGATGCGAAAGGCCGTTCGGCCGGGCGAACCCACGAGCGGGTTCAGTGGAGTCGGAGCCGATCGGGATGCGGATCGGCTGCGGGACTCGGCGGTCGGGTCGCGGTCAGCGGCACATTCGACAACACATGGGCGCACGCGCCGGCATCATCATGCCGGTCGTCCTGAGAGCCTCGGGGGCGATCAGGGTGCGTGCGGTGTCAGTCATGGGGGAGAGTCAAACCGATACCCGAGCGTGTGTCAATTCATGACGACCGGATGACGCGGTGTGACGGCGCAGACGGTGCGCGCCGCGCCGCGGCATCCGGGAGGATCGGGTGGTCGGATGTCGCCATCGCAAGAATCTGCGAAAGAAGGCCGCTCAGAAAAATCTTCCGCAGTCGGTCTCCACGTCGGCGCGGCACCCACCGAAGATCCTTCGGCGAGCGTCGAGTCGTCCGTGGAGTCTAGACGGTTCCGTACAGGCGGTCGCCCGCGTCGCCGAGGCCGGGCACGATGTAGCCGCGCTCGTTCAGCCGCTCGTCGACGGCGCCGAGCACGACCGTGACCTCACGGCCGTGCAGGGCCTCCTCGACGGCCTTGAGGCCCTCGGGCGCGGCGAGGATGCAGATCGCCGTGACATCCGTCGCCCCACGCGCGAGCAGGAACTCGATCGCCGCGGTGAGCGAGCCGCCCGTCGCGAGCATGGGGTCGAGCACGAAGCACTGGCGATCGCTGAGGTCCTCGGGCAGGCGCTCTGCGTAGGTCGTCGGCTCGAGCGTCTCCTCGTTGCGGGCCATGCCGAGGAAGCCGACTTCCGCGCTCGGCAGCAGCTTCACCATGCCGTCGAGCATGCCGAGACCCGCCCGCAGGATGGGCACGATCAGCGGCTTCGGGTCGGCGATGCGAACGCCCGTCGTGGGCGCCACCGGCGTGACGATGTCGACCGGCTCGACCCGCACCCCTCGCGTGCCCTCGTAGGCGAGGAGGGTCATGATCTCCTCGACGAGCGCGCGGAAGATCGGGGAGGGCGTGTTCACGTCGCGGAGTACCGTCAGCTTGTGGGTGATGAGCGGGTGGTCGGCAACGTGGACTCGCATGGATCAGAGTCTAGGGCGTGGCCCCCCGCGGGCCGGGGTCATCGCCAGACCACGGCCACGACCACGTTCGCGACCGCGGCGATGCCGGCCGCCCAGAGCAGGGGCCGCAGCGCGGCATCCGATGCACCGCGGCGACGCAGGCGCCGGCCGCGCACGATCCCTGCGATGCCGAGCCCGAGCACCGCAAGGGTGATGGTGAGCTTGGTGATGGCCTTCCCGGTGTCGATGTCGTTGCCGCCGAGCTCGTTGACCGCGATGAGCGCGATGCCCGTAACCAGCTGCACGATCGAGCCGACGAGCACGGGTGAGAAGTCGAAACCGCTTCGCCGGGGCATCTGGAGGATCCAGGCGCCGATGATCGCGGCGAGCCCGACGAAGTGGGTGATGAGCAGGACGAGACGAACGATCTCGAGGGGTTCCACGGATGCCTCCGGTACTGGTCGAGGGGGTGAGTAAGTGTTTACTCACCCGATGGTACGATACCGGCAGTCCGGTGTACAGGAGGCCCATGTCGACGCGCGATCGCATCCTCGACGCCGCGGCCGAGGTCATGACCGAGCGCGGTATCGCCGCGACCACCACGCGCGCGATCGCACGGGCCGCCGGCTGCTCCGAGGCGCTCCTCTACAAGTACTTCGCCGACAAGCAGGGCATCTTCCTCGCCGTGCTCGCCGAGCGCATGCCGTCGATCGGGAACCCCGACGGCGCCGCGGCCCCCACGCTGCGGGCCGCCGTCGTCACCCTCCTCGAGCGCATGACGGCGTTCTTCATCACCTCGTTCCCGATGGCGGTGTCGATCTTCGGGAGCCCCGAGCTGCTCGCCGACCACCGCACGTCGGTGCGCGAGAAGGGATACGGACCCGAGGGCGCCATCCGGCTGGTGGCGGCGCAGCTGGCCCGCGAACAGGCGAACGGACGCATCGCCGCCGAGGCGGACGTCGAGGCGGCGGCCGCGGTGCTCGTCGGCTTCGCGTTCCACCAGGCGTTCCTCACCGTGTTTGACGGCGGCGACGCAGTTCCCGCGGGTTCGGCCGAGCGCGGTGCCGCCACGGTGCTGCCGTACCTGGAGGGCGCCGCGCATGCGTGACCCCGAACAGCACCGCACGTGGATGCACCTCGCGCTCGCCGAGGCCGAGCAGGCGCCCGCGACGCGCGACGTGCCAGTCGGGGCGGTCGTCGTGAACGGCGACGGCGTCGTGATCGCCTCACGCCGGAACGAGCGGGAGCTCACCGGCGACCCGACCGCGCACGCGGAAGTGCTCGCCCTGCGCGACGCCGCGGCGGCGACGGGCGACTGGCGTCTCACCGACTGCACGCTGGTGGTGACGCTCGAGCCGTGCGTGATGTGCGCGGGCGCGATCGTGAGCGCGCGGGTGGGCACGCTCGTGTTCGGCGCCTGGGACGAGAAGGCCGGTGCGGCGGGGTCCATCTACGACGTCGTGCGCGACCGACGGCTCAACCACCGCGTCGAGGTGTTCCCGGGTGTCGAGGCCGAGGCATCCGCTCGCCTGCTGCTCGAGTTCTTCGAGGATCCCCTCAGGCGTCCGTGACCGCCGGGTGCAGCTGCACTCCGCGGGTGACCTCGCGGAGCGCGCCGACGCTACGCGACAGACGTGCGGCGGCGGGCGTCGAGCCCCTCGAGGTACTCGCCCAGCAGGGCCGCGGATGCCGCCTGCGCGTGCGGCCCGTACGATGCGCGCTCCTCGCGCAGCTGCTCGCGGCTGAGGCCGTACTCGGGCAGCTCGTCGCCCCACGCAGCCAGCCAGTCCTCGTGGATCTCGTCGGTGATCTCGGGGTGGAACTGCACGGCGAGCAGCCAGTCGCCCCTCGCAAACGCCTGGTTCTCGTACTGTCCTGATGTTGCGAGCCGCTCGACGCCCTCGGGCAGGTCGAACGTGTCGCCGTGCCATTGCACGGCGGGCACGCCCGCGAAGTGCCGTACGGGCGACTCCGAGCCAGCCTCGGTCGGCTCGACCGTGAGCCAGCCGACCTCCTTGCGCGGGCCCTTGCGCACGTCGGCGCCGAGCGTCTTCGCGAGCAGCTGGGCGCCGAGGCACACGCCGAAGATCGGCGCCTCGGCGTCGATGCGTGCGCGCAGCAGCTCGATCTCGTCGCCGAGGTACGGGTAGCGGGCTGTCTCGTACGCCGCCTCGTCGCCGCCGAGCACGACCACGAGGTCGGGCGCGAGCGCGTCGAGCGCCGAGACATCCGCGTGCGGTGCGTCGACCGTCACGATGTCGTAGCCGTGGGCCTCGAGGGTCGGCCCGAGGTTGCCGAGCCCGATCGCGGAGTCGTGCCGGAGGACGAGGGCGGTACGCCCCGTCACTCGAGCCCCTTGATCACGATGGTGTCGGTGGGCGGCGCGGGTTCGTTCGGGTCGACGTAGACGTCGGGCTCGATGTAGATCACTCGAGCGACGGGGACCGTGTGACGGATGCGCTGCTCGATGACGTTCGTCGCGGTCGCGACCTCGAGCAGCCGTTCGTCCGCATGGAAGCCGACCTTCGCGGCGACGAGCAGCTCGTCGGGGCCGAGGTAGAGGGTCTTCATGTGGATGATGCGCTGGACCTCGGGGCCGGCGAGGATCGCCTTCTCGATCTTGGCGTGGTCGGCATCGGTCGCCCCCTCGCCCACGAGGAGGCTCTTCGTCTCGATGCCGAGCACGATCGCCACAATGATGAGCAGCGTGCCGATGAGCAGAGTACCGATTGCGTCGAACAGGCTGTTGCCGGTGATCACGGTCAGGCCGACGCCGAACAACGCGAACACGAGGCCGATGAGGGCCGCGAGGTCTTCGAGGAGCACGACGGGCAGCTCGGGCGCCTTGGCATGACGCACGAACTGCACCCAGCTCTGGCGCCCGCGGGTGTGGTTCGACTCCTTCACCGCGGTACGCAGGGAGAACGACTCGAGCACGATGGCGATGACGAGCACGAGGAGTGGCACCCACGCCATCGTGAGTTCGTGCGGGTTGTTGAGCTTCTCGATCCCCTCGTAGATCGAGAAGACGCCGCCGACCGAGAACAGGATGATCGAGACGACGAAGGCGTATACGTACCGCTCGCGGCCGTAGCCGAACGGATGCTCCTTGTCGGCCTCCTTCCTCGCCTGGCGTCCGCCGAAGATGAGCAGCAACTGGTTGCCGGAGTCCGCGAGCGAGTGCACGCCCTCCGCGAGCATCGAAGACGACCCGGAGATTGCCCACGCGATGAACTTCGTGATCGCGATGCCCAGGTTGGCCAGTAGTGCGGCGATGATGGCCCTGGTTCCGCCGGATGCGCTCATACGCCAATCCTAGGATGGTCGCATGAGTGCCGATGCGCCCGTGAGGCTGCCCGCGATCGCCTTCCTCGGAGCCGGATCGATGGCCCGCGCCATCATCGCCGGGCTCCTCCAGCCGGGCGTCGAGATCGACGGCGGCATCCGCACCACGAACCGGACCGCGGCGAAGGCGGCCGAGCTCGCCGGGCTCGAAGGGGTCTCCGCGTACGCGACCGAGACGGATGCCGCGGCGAACCTCGCGGCCGTCGCCGGGGCGAAGCTCGTGGTCGTCGCCGTGAAGCCGGCGATGGTGCCGGAGCTCCTGCGGGAGATCGCCGGCGACCTCGAACCGGGCACGGTCGTGGTGTCGGTCGCGGCCGGAGTCACGGTCGCTACGTTCGAGTCGCTGCTGCCCGAGTCGGTCGCCGTGATCCGGTCGATGCCGAACACGCCCGCCGTCGTCGGCCGCGCGGTCACGGGCATCGCCGCGGGCACCCGGTCGAGCGACGACGACCTCGCACTCGCCGTGGCGCTCTTCGAGACCGTGGGCGACGTGATCGTCGTGCCCGAGGAGCAGATCGACGCGCTCTCGACCATCTCGGGCTCCGGTCCGGCGTACGTCTTCTACCTCATCGAGCAGCTGACGGCGACGGCGATCGACAAGGGCTTCACGCCCGAGCAGGCCGCGCTGATGGTGCAGGGCACGTTCCGGGGCGCCAGTGAGCTGCTCTCGGCATCCGACGACGACCCGGCCGAGCTGCGCCGACGCGTGACGAGCCCCAAGGGCACCACCGAGCGCGCGATCGCCGTGTTCGAGGAGGCCCACCTGAAGGAGCTCTTCGACCGGGCCACGGATGCCGCGCTCGCCCGCGCCCGTGAGATGGCGGCCGGGGCGTGACCGAGTGATCCCGAAGCCGCACGCGTTCGCGTCCGGCGAGGGCGTATTCGCGCTCGACGGGGGCACCACGATGACGGCGACGGATGCCGCGGCGCACGCCGCCCGGCGGCTGCAGTCCGACCTCCGCGCGGCGACGGGGTTCACGCTTCCCACTGTGCGCCCACCTCAACCCGCAGGCATCGCGCTCGGCATCGACGAGCGGATGCCGCGCGAGGGCTTCCGTCTCGAGGTGGCCCCGGGCGGCGTGCGGATCACCGGCGGGGGCGACGCCGGCCTGTTCTACGGCGGACAGGCGTTCCGGCAGCTGCTCGGGCCGGGCGCGTTCCGCCGGGCGCCGCTGCCCCGCCGCGAGTGGGCAGCCGCGGCATCCGTCATCGAGGACGAACCACGTTTCGGCTGGCGGGGGTTCATGCTCGACGTGGCCCGCAGCTTCCGCCCGAAGCATGAGGTGCTGCGCCTCATCGACCTGCTCGCACTGCACCGCCTGAACGTGCTGCACCTCCATCTCACGGACGACCAGGGTTGGCGTATGGAGATCAGCCGCTCCCCACGGCTCACGGAGGTCGGCGCGTGGCGGCCCGAGTCCCAGCTCGGGCACGGCCCGCAGTCGACGGTCGACGGACGCCCGCACGGCGGCTTCTACACGCAGGACGACCTGCGCGAGATCGTCGCGTATGCCGCCGAGCGCATGATCACGGTCGTGCCCGAGATCGAGACGCCGGGACATGTGCGCGCCGCGCTCGCCGCGTACCCCGAGCTCGGGGTGACCGGCGGCCCGTACGAGGTGTGGACGCGATACGGCATCACCGACGACGTGCTGAACGCTGAGGCATCCACGATCGCGTTCTTCCGCCACGTCTTCGACGAGGTCATGGAGGTCTTCCCCTCGACGTACATCGGTGTCGGCGGCGACGAGGCGCGGAAGACGCAGTGGGCCGCGGACGCCCGCACCCAGGAGCTCATGCGGGAGCGCGGCATCGAGACGCCGAACGAGCTCCAGGCCTGGTTCATCCGTCAGCTCGACGACCACCTCACCGCCGCCGGCCGCCGCCTCTACGGGTGGGACGAGGTGCTCGAGGGCCCGCTCGCGCCGGGCGCGACGATCGCTTCGTGGCGGGGACTGCGCGGCGCGCGGGTGGCGGTCGCGCGAGGCCACGACGTGGTGCTCTGCCCCGACGACTTCGCCTACCTCGACTACCGGCAGTCGGATGCCGCGGAGGAGCCGATCCCGGTGGGCACGGTGCTCTCCCTCCGCGACGTCTACGACTTCGAGCCCCTTCCCGGCGACGCCGACGAGGCGCCGCGACGGCACGTGCTCGGAGTGCAGGCGAACGCGTGGACCGAGCACCTCGACACGGCCGCCCGCCTCGACTACGCCGTGTTCCCCCGGCTCGCGGCGTTCGCCGAGGTCGCGTGGAGCGTGCCGGGCAAGGAGTGGGATGACTTCGCCGCGAGGCTGCCCGCGCAACTGGCGATCTACGACGCGATCGGCGTCGCGTACCGCCCACTCACCGGCCCGCACCCGTGGCAGCAGCGCCCGGGCGTGCCCGGCGCTCCGCGCGAGAAGGCCGACCGGCAGGCCGAGCTCGCCGCCCTGACGGCCGACCTGCTCGAGTAGCGCGCTCCTCAACCCGCGGGGCGTCCGGTGTAGGTTCCGCGTCGATTTGGCTTCTGTGGCCACGAATCCACGGTAAATGGGCTCTTCACAAAGTGGGGTGTAGTTCGGGCCCGAAATGCGCCGGGGCGCCCGTCAGGGATCGGCGCCGGCTCGATGCTTGCGGCGGCGCGTGATGCCAGATGGGCCGTCGGCGATGATGTCAGCGTGGAGTACGTGTCCAGGGCGCCCGGTCCGCCGCTCGACGGGCTGATCGACGACCTCTACTACTTGGAGGGCGCCCCGCCGTACTCCCGGTTGATGCTGCCGGCGGCGCCCGCGCCGTTGCTCATCGTCAACCTYGGGGCGCCGTTTCTCATCCGCGCAGGCACCGACGTAGAAGCCGTSGAATACACCGACGGCTGCGCGGTCACCACGCCCACCCGTGCGTGGGAGTTCGGCTACCCAACCCAAAGTGGGGTGTAGTTCGGGCCCGAAATGCGCCGGGGCGCCCGTCAGGGATCGGCGCCGGCTCGATGCTTGCGGCGGCGCGTGATGCCAGATGGGCCGTCGGCGATGATGTCAGCGTGGAGTACGTGTCCAGGGCGCCCGGTCCGCCGCTCGACGGGCTGATCGACGACCTCTACTACTTGGAGGGCGCCCCGCCGTACTCCCGGTTGATGCTGCCGGCGGCGCCCGCGCCGTTGCTCATCGTCAACCTYGGGGCGCCGTTTCTCATCCGCGCAGGCACCGACGTAGAAGCCGTSGAATACACCGACGGCTGCGCGGTCACCACGCCCACCCGTGCGTGGGAGTTCGGCTACCCAACCCCGACCCGGTCCGTGGGCGTCCACTTCAGGCCGTGGGGGCTGGCACCGTTCCTTCCGATGCCCGCRGCGGAGTTGTGCGACCGACCGGCGACGGTGGAGCAGATCTGGGGCCAGCCCGCTATCGCTGAGTTGCGACACCGACTGACGTTGGCGGACGCACCGCAGGAAATGCTGATGTTGCTCGAGGAGGAACTGGTGCGACGGCTGCGCGCGATCGACGGCCTGGACATCGTCCGCCACMTGAGCAGCGCCATCGCGGAGACCGGCGGAGCGGTGCCGATCAGCGACCTCGGCGTGGCAGCCCGCGCCAGCAGCACGTACYTGGCGAAGCGGTTCAAGGAGGTCATCGGSGTCACGCCGAAGCGGCTGGCGCGCAGCTACCGATTCACCGCCACCGTGTTGGCGMTCAACGTGGCCGCACCWATCGACTGGGGCGAYGTTGCCGCTGGCGCAGGCTACTTCGACCAGGCCCACTTCGTCCACGAGTTCCGGGAGTTCACCGGGCTCACGCCGACCCGGTATGTCGAAGTCCGGCAACGCTTCCTACGCGAACATCCCGGCCACGCGCTGGAKGGCTGGCCGCTGCCAGCCGATTGATTTCTTACAAGAGCGACCACTCACGACACAYAAGACTTGGGACTCYAAACAGAGGAGGAASCCATGGGGAAAGTGGTCATGAATGCGTCGGTGTCGGTGGATGGCTTCATTGCGGCTGAGAACGACGATCCCGGTCCACTGTTCGAATGGTTGGTCAGCGGTGACGTGCCGTTGGACGACAGCGGCGTACTGAACGTGTCGCAAGCGTCCTACGACCACATCCGGCCGTACTGGGACCAGATCGGGGTGACCATCGCCGGCCGCCACGTCTTCGACATCACGGACGGCTGGGACGGGAMGCCTCGG
>NZ_LMRW01000002.1 GCF_001428255.1 Agromyces sp. Soil535
GCAAAACGCTGGGCTGGGAAACCCCAGCCCAGCGCCTGCATAAACTCGTCAACACGGACTAATCACACGCGGTGTTGCAACGACCGATTGAATCCGCCGTCTGCCCGGACGGCCCTTGCTGCTCCCCCACTTGGACTCGAACCAAGAACCTATCGGTTAACAGCCGATTGCTCTGCCAATTGAGCTATGGAGGATCGCTTGTTCAGCAGAGACACTCTAGCAAAGGGAATGCCGGACGCCCAATTCGAGGGCGCCTCGCGAACCGCCTCGTCATCATAGGTTCGGGCCGTCCTCGAGGTCGTCGATCACCGCGTGGCCTGCGTCGAGCGCGCCGGCCAGGGCCATCACGTAGGGATGCCCCGGATCGTGGAACACCTCGTCGATGGTGCCGAGCGCGGCGAGCTCGCCACGATCGAGCACCGCGATCCGATCGGCGGTGCGACGAAGCACCGGCAGGTCGTGGCTGATGATGAGGGCCGAGAAGGAGTGGTGCTCACGGTCGCGGAGTTCGCCGATGAGCTGGGCGACCGCATCGCGCACCGTGAGGTCGATGCCCGCGGTCGGCTCGTCGGCGACGAGCAGCGACGGGCCGAGCACGAGGGCGCGTGCCAGCGCGACGCGTTGGCGCTGCCCGCCGCTCAGCTCGTACGGGTACTTGTCGAGCATGCCGAGCGGAAGCCGCACGCCGTCGATCATCGTCGCGACCCGAGTCTGCAGCGCGCGGCGGTTGTAGCGGCGGTCACGCTCGAGGATGGGGTCGCCGACGAGCTCCGCGATGGTCCGGTCGGGCGGGAGCGTCGATGCGGCGTCCTGCGGGAGGTAGCCGACGTGGAACCGGTACTCGGGCAGCTTGCGGCGTGGCAGTGTACGGAGTCGATGGCCGAGCACCGTGGCCTCCCCGCCCGTGATGACGGGCCGCACCTCGCCCGTGCGCTGCTCGAAGGCCACACCCGAGAGCACCTTCGCGAGCGTGCTCTTGCCACTGCCGGCGCTTCCGAGGAGGCCCAGCACCTCGCCCGGCGCGATGGTGAGCGACAGCCCGTGCAGCGCGACGTGCGCAGGGCTCGCACCGTGCGGCGGGTACTCGAGTGTGAGGTCGCTCAGTACGATCGGGAATCCGTGCGCTGCTTCGCGCATCACACCGCCTCCCGGAGCCGGCGGAGTTCCTCTCGACGTTCCGCTTGCGCGATCGGGTCTGGCACCGGCAGCGACGCGAGCAGGCGCTGCGTGTAGGGATCCGTCGGCGCACCGAGCACCTCCGCCCCCGTACCCTCCTCGACGAGGGCACCGTGGTAGAGCACCGCGATGCGGTCGGCGAGCAGGTCCACGACTGCGAGGTCGTGGCTGATGAAGAGCGACGCGAACCCGAACTCGTGCTGCAGCTCGGCGAAGAGCTCGAGCACGCGCGCCTGCACCGACACGTCGAGCGCCGACGTGGGCTCGTCGGCGATGAGGAGCTCGGGCTCCAGCGCAAGGGCGCGCGCGAGGCTCGCCCGTTGACGCTGGCCACCGGAGAGCTCGTGGGGGTACCGGTCGCCGTAGGCGCGCGGAAGCTGCACCGCCTCAAGCAGGTCGTCCACCCGCGCCCTCGCCGCGGCGGCATTCCTGGCCCGACCGTGGATGACGAGGGGCTCGGCGACGCACTCCGCTACGGTGAGCAGCGGATTGAAGCTCGACGCCGGGTCCTGGAACACGAAGCCGATGCGGCTGCGAAGCGGGCGGAAGTCGCGCTCGCGGATGCCGTTCATCTCTGCGTCGAGCACCTTCAGCGACCCGCCGGTCACCCTGGTGAGCCCGGCGATCGCGCGTCCGATCGTGGTCTTGCCCGAGCCCGACTCGCCGACGAGGCCGAGCACCTCCCCCGGCCGGATCAGGAAGTCGACGCCGCCGACCGCCTGGAATCCGGGTCGGCCGAATCGGCCTGGGTAGACGATCTCGAGGCCCTTCGCCTCGACCACAGCGGGCTGTTCCGTCCAGTTCGTCGGCCGCGCCGCCGCGCGCTCCGCCGCCCGCGCCGTGCCGTGCCCCACATAGGGCACCGCGGCGAGCAGCGCCTTGGTGTAGTCGGCCTGCGGCGCAGCGAACAGCGTGTGCACGTCGGCTTCCTCGACCACGTTGCCCTGGTACATGACGGCCACCCGGTCGGCGAGGTCGGCGACGACGCCCATGTTGTGCGTGATGAGCACGATCGCGGTGCCGAACTCGTCTCGGCATCGGCGTAGCAGGTCGAGGATCTCGGCCTGTACCGTCACGTCGAGCGCGGTGGTCGGCTCGTCGGCCACGATGAGTCCCGGGTCGAGTACGAGCGCCATCGCGATGACGACACGCTGCTTCTGACCTCCTGAGAACTGGTGCGGGAAGTGGTCGACCCGCTCCTCGGGGTCGGGGATGCCGACTCGCCCGAGGATCTCGATGGCCTTGGCCCGGGCCTCCTTCCTCGAGAGGTGGCCGTGGGCACGCAGCCCCTCCATGATCTGCCAGCCAACGGTGTAGACCGGATTGAGCGCGGTGGACGGCTCCTGGAAGACCATGGCGACGTCCGTGCCCCGCACCTCGCGCAATTGGTGCTTCGACAGGCTGATGACGTCGTTCTCCCTGGTGCCCTCCCGGTTGGTGAGCACGACCGCCCCACGTGTCGTCGCGGTCTCGGGCAGCAACCCGAGGATCGTCTTCGCGGTCACGGTCTTGCCGCTGCCGGACTCGCCGACGATCGCGAGCACCTCGCCTCCAGCGACGGAGAGCGAGACATCCTCGATCGCCTTGACGGCACCCGCATCCGTGGCGAACGAGACGCCGAGGTTCCTGATTTCGACCACCGTGCTCATCGCTTGACCTCGATCCCGTGCTCGTCGAACGTCTCTCCGTCTTCGAGGCCGCTGAGCCCACCCGGGCCGGCCGACAGTGCGCCGCCGGGAACGACCGACGTCGCTGCGACCTCGCCGGCCGCCTGGGCGACGCGACGGCGACCGCGGAGCCGCGGATCGGCCAGGTCATTGAGGCTCTCGCCGACCAGCATGATGCCGAGCACCGTGAACACGATGGCGAGGCCGGGGAAGAGCGCGGTCCACCAGATGCCGCTCGTGACATCGGACTGCGCCTTGAACAGGTCGTAGCCCCACTCCGCCGCCGCGGTCGGTTCGATGCCGAATCCCAGGAAGCCGAGGGCGGCGAGGGTGAGGATCGCCTCCGCGGAGTTCAACGTGATGATGAGCGGGAGCGTGCGCGTCGCGTTGCGGAAGACGTGCTTGAACACGATCCGGGAGTTGGACGCCCCCAGCACCTTCGCGGACTCGACGAACGGCTCGGCCTTGATACGGACCGTCTCGGCGCGGATGACGCGGAAGTACTGCGGGATGAACACCACCACGATCGACCCTGCCGCCGCAAGGACGCCGCCCCACAGGCTGCTTTGCCCGCCGGAGATGACGATCGACAGGACGATGGCAAGCAGCAGCGAGGGGAACGCATAGATCGCGTCGCAGATGACGACGAGGATGCGGTCGAGCCAGCCGCCGAAGTATCCGGAATAGAGACCGAGCGCGACGCCGATGAAGAGCGACAGGATGACCGCGACGACGACCACGAGGATCGCCGTCTGCGTGCCCCAGACCACGCGCGAGAGCACGTCGTAGCTCCCCACGGTGGTGCCGAACAGGTGCTCGGGCGACGGTGGCTGCTGCGAGCCGAACGAGCCCGACGCATCCGCTCGTTGCGCGAAGCCGTAGGGCGCGATCAGCGCGGCGAAGATCGCGGTGAGGATGAAGATCGCGAGCATGACGAGGCCGGTGACGAGCATGCCGCGCTGGAGGCCGACACTCTGCCGGAGCTGGTGCACGACCGGAATACGGTCGCGGAGCCGCCGCTTCGGGACGGCGGTGACGGGTGCTGCGGTCATGTCAGTACCTCACCCTCGGGTCGATGAACGCCGCGAGGATGTCGACGACGAAGTTCGTGATGGCGACGATGACCGCCAGCATCACCACGATGCCCTGCACGGCGACGAAGTCCCGTGACTCCAGGAACTCGGCGAGGATGAAGCCGAGGCCCTTCCATTCGAACGTCGTCTCGGTGAGCACCGCGCCCGAGAGGAGCAACGCGATCTGGAGGCCGATGACGGTGACGATCGGGATCAACGCCGGCCGGTAGGCGTGCTTGCGGAGCAGCCGGTACTCGGCCACGCCGCGTGAACGTGCCGCATCGACGTAGTCGGTCGCGAGCGTGCCGATCACGTTCGTACGGACGAGCCGGAGGAAGATGCCGGCCGTGAGCAGGCCGAGGGCGATCGCGGGGAGCACCGCGTGCGAGAGCACGTCGCCGAGGACCTCGGGATCTCCGGTCATCAGCGCGTCGATCGTGTAGAACCCCGTCTTGTTGGGGAGCGTCTGCATCTGCAGCTCCGCACCGACACTCGCCCGCCCGGCGATGGGGAACCACCCAAGCCACACCGAGAAGATCAGCTTCAGGATCAGGCCTGCGAAGAAGACCGGAACCGCGTACCAGTAGATGGCGAGCACGCGGAACACCGCGTCCTGCGGCTTGTCCCGGAAGTAGGCCGTGAAGAGTCCAAGGGGGATGCCCACCCCGAAGGCGACGATGAGCGAGTAGAAGACCAGCTCGAACGTGGCCGGACCGTACGTGGCGAGCACCTCGATGACCGGCTGGCTCGTGGTCAGCGTCGACCCGAAGTTGCCCGTGATGAGCTGTCCGAGGTACTCGAAGTACTGGATGAACAGCGGCCGGTCGTATCCGGCGGCGGCGCGCAGCTCTGCGAGTGCCTCGGGTCCGAGCCGGCCGCCCTGTGCCGCCGTGATGGGGTCGCCCGTTGTGCGCATCAGGAAGAACACGAGGGTGACGAGGATGAAGATCGTGGGGAAGATCAGCAGGAATCGGACGAGCAGGTACCTGCCGAACCCGCCGCCCTGCGATTTGGGCTTCGGGCGGCCCGAGACGGGCGCTCCCTCCGCCAGCGGAACGGTGTCAAAAGTGCTCATGGATTCCTCAGGGGGTACAGGGGAACGGGGGCGACCCGCGGTAGCAGGTCGCCCCCGTCGTCGAGCTTCAACGACTCTAGTCCGTCATCAGCCCTTTGAGAGCGCCGCGTAGCGGAACTTGAAGGACCCGTCGAGCGTGTCCTCCGTCCCCTCCACGTCCGTGCCGGTGACCGCGACCTGCGCGCCCTGCATGTACGGGATCGTGGACAGGTCGGCCGCGACCTTGTCCTGGATCTCGCCGATGAGCGCCTCGCGCGCGGCGGGGTCGGGCGTGACCGCCTGCTCGAGGATGAGGTCGGTCACCTCGGGGTTCTCGTAGTGGTTCACGAGGAAGTTCTCCGGGAGGAAGAACGGCGTGAGGTAGTTGTCGGCATCCGAGTAGTCGGGGAACCAGCCCATCTGGAAGACGGAGTACAGGTCGGCGACGCGGTCCTTCGAGTACTGGACCCACTCGGTCGACTGCAGGTTCACCGTGAACAGGCCGCTCGACTCGAGGCTGTCCTTGATGACGGCGTACTCGTCGCTCGACGACGGCCCGTAACGCTCGGCCACGTACTGGATGTTCAGCTCGACCGGCGTGGTGATGCCGGCGGTCTCGAGGCGGCCGGCGGCCTTCTCGGGGTCGGGCTGGCCGCTGCCGTCGCCGTACTGGTCCTTCAGCGCCTCGTTCGCGCCGGCGAGGCCGGCAGGAATGTAGGAGTAGAGCGGCGTGAAGGTGCCCTTGTAGACGTCCTCCGAGATCGCATCGCGGTCGATGAGGTCCGCGATCGCCTGACGGACGGCGAGCGCCTTGGCGGGGTCGGCCTCGGCGGTCGTGGCGCCGAACGGCATCGTGTCGAAGTTGAACACGAGGTAGCGGATCTCGCCGCCGGGGCCGTCGACGACCTTGACGTTGTCGTTGCCGCGGAGGTCCTCGATGTCGGTCGCGCTGAGCGTGCGGTTCGCGACGTCGATGTTGCCCTCCTGCACGTCGAGCTTGAGGTTCGACGCCTCGGTGTAGTACTTGACGTTCACGGTCTCGGTCTTGGCCGGGGGCAGGAGGCCCTTGTAGTCGGGGTTCGCCTTGTAGGAGACCAGGTTGTTGAAGTCGTAGCTCTCGATGACGTACGGGCCCGCGAACGCGTTCGCCTCGACGATCTCGTCGTCGGGAGTGATCTCGTCGGGCGAGAACACCTCGTCGTCGACGATGGCGCCCGGGAAGCTCGTGAGGATGAGCGGGAAGACCTGGTCGTTCTCCGCCTTCAGGTGGAAGACGACGGTCGTGTCATCCGGAGCTTCGACGCTGTCGAGGTTGTAGAGGAGCGACGACGGCCCGTTCGGGTCTGCGATCTTGAGCTGGCGGTCGAACGTGAACTTCACGTCGGACGAGGTGAGGTCGTTGCCGTTCGCCCACTTCAGGCCCTCGGGGAGCGTCACCGTGTACTCGGTCGGCGAGGTGAACTCGGCCGACTCGGCGAGGTCGGGCTGCACCTCGGTGCTCTGGTAGTCGGTGTTCAGCAGGTAGGGGAAGACCTGCGTGTGCACCGCGAGGGTGCCGTTGTCGTACGAACCCGCCGGGTCGAGCACCGTGATCTGCTCGGTCGTGCCGATCGTGATCGTGCCACCGGCCGCCTCGGTGCTTCCGCCGCCACCCGGCGCGCAAGCGGCGAGGGTGAGGGCGGCCACAGAGACACCGGCCGCCGCAAGGATGGCGCGACGCCGGTTCGTGGATGCGGATGTCATATCCGTCTACCTCTTCCTGTCAGGACTGAAACGCACAGCAATGGATGGCGGCGCGTTGTCGTATCCCCCAGACCTAGCACACGGGCCCGAGGATGTTGCACGGTCGGCCGGGCGGACGGCGGAATATTTACCGATCTGCAACCTTCGACGCAACCGATGCGCGTGCGGGCCCGCTTCGGGCGACGGATGCCGCTCAGTCGCCCCTGAGCGCCCGACGCTCGGTCTCGAGCTCGACGAGCGCGCGCTGCAGGCTCCCGTAGTTCTCCGTGTCGCTCCGGTCGGTGCGTTGGAGCCGGCCGAGCAGCTCGGACTTCTGGCGGAGCAGCTCGCGGTCGATGAGGGCGCTCACGACGCCGGTGACGTAGGCCGTGAGCTCCGCCTCGCTGCGCTGTGGCACGGGTGCGACGGCGAGCTGGCGCACCACCCCCGCGAAGGGCGCCGGCACCTCGTCGACCACGCGGTCGACCCGTACCGCCGGATCGGGTGAGGCCAGCACCGAGGCGATCCCGTCGCGCACGACGGCGAGCGAGGCGTTGCCGAAGCGGCTGTCGACGGCATGGCGGAGCAGGTCGGCGCCGAGGGTGTCGGGGTACTGCAGCATGGCCTGAAGGGCGTCGCGCTCGAGGCGGGTGGAGGGGTCGTTCGGCAGCTCGGTGATCGAGAACGGGCGGGTCGCGGCATCCGTGCCCTGGGCCTCGCCAACGCCTTGACCGGGCGACCCGGTGGACCCCGACGCCGCGGATGCACCCCGCTCCTCCGGTGCCTTCGACCGTCCGGTCGCCGATCGCACGGCCCGCGTGACCTCGCCGAGTTCCATGCCGAGCATGCGCGCGAGCTCGTGCGTGTAGCCGGGGCGGAGCGCAGGATCGCGGATCTCGGCGACGACGGGGGCGGCCGCCCGCAGCGCAGCGACGCGCCCTTCGACGGTCTCGAGGTCGTAGCGGGAGAGGGTGTGGCGGAGCACGAACTCGAACATCGGCGTGCGCGTCTCGACGAGGGAGCGCACCGCCGCGTCGCCGCGCGCGAGCCGCAGGTCGCACGGGTCGAGCCCGTCGGGGGCGACCGCGACGAAGGTCTGCGCGGCGAATCGCTGCTCCTCGGCGAAGGCCCGCATCGCCGCCTGCTGCCCGGCCGCGTCCCCGTCGAACGTGAACACGACCTCTCCGACCCCCGAATCGTCGCCGAGCACCCGCCGAAGCACCTTGATGTGCTCGACGCCGAACGACGTGCCACTCGCCGCGATCGCCGTGGTGACGCCCGCCAGGTGGCACGCCATGACGTCGGTGTACCCCTCGACCACGACGACGCGATGGGTCTTCGCGATGTCGCGCTTCGCGAGGTCGAGCCCGTAGAGCACCTGCGCCTTGTGGTAGATCGCGGTCTCGGGGGTGTTCAGGTACTTCGGACCCTGGTCGTCGTCGAGCAGGCGGCGTGCACCGAACCCGACGGTCTGCCCGGTGACGTCGCGGATCGGCCACACGAGCCGACCGCGGAACCGGTCGTACACGCCCCGGTCCCCTTGCGAGACGAGACCGGATGCCGCGAGCTCCTCGGTCGTGAACCCCCGGGCCTTCAGGTGGTTGGTGAGCGCTTCCCAGCTCTTGGGCGCGAAGCCGACCCCGAACCGGCGCGCCGCCTCTGCGTCGAACCCGCGCTCGCCGAGGAAGCGGCGGCCGACCTCCGCGTCTGGTGATCCGAGCCGTTCGACGAAGAACTCCGCGGCCGCCTGGTTCGCCGCGAGCAGCCGCGCGCGATTGCCGTGGTCGGACGCCTGGCCGCCGTCCTCGTAGTGGAGCTCGAAGCCGATACGGCCGGCGAGACGCTCGACGGCCTCGGCGAACGAGACGTGGTCCATACGCTGCAGGAACGTGTAGACGTCGCCCGATTCGCCGCATCCGAAGCAGTGGTAGTACCCGAGCTGCGGACGCACGTGGAAGCTGGGGCTCCGCTCGTCGTGGAACGGGCAGAGGCCCTTCAACGAGCCGACGCCGGCGGATTTCAGGCTCACGTGCTCGCCGACGATGTCGGCGATGTTCGTGCGGGCTTTCACCTCGTCGACATCGCCCTGTCGGATGCGGCCCGCCATGGCTCTCATCCTAGTTCCCGTCGCCGGGGCGGCCGGATGCGACGACGCTCACGGATGCCGACATCAGCGCTGCACGAGCCGCTCGTACCACGCCAAGGCGGACTGGTCGGTGAGACTCGCGACCTGGTCGACCACCACCCGCTTGCGTGCGTCGTCGTCGCCCGCCGCACGCCAGTCGGCGCCGAAGCCGGGGTCGAGGTGCTCGTCGCCCGACTCGAACAGCGCGTCGGCGAGCGACGTGAGCACCTGGCGCTGTTGCACGTAGATCGGCTGCCGGGTGTTCTTCGACATCACGAACGCGGCGACGATGCCCTTCAGCACCGCGATCTCGGCCTGGATCTCGCGGGGTACGACCACGTCGGCGTCGAAGCGGATGAGGCTCGCGAGCGGGAACGCCGAGCGAGTCGCCTCGGTTGCGGCGTGCGCGAAGCGCCCGATGAGCTGGCTCGTGAGGTTCTTGAGGCGCCCCTGCTCGTGCCTGCTGCCGCTCCACGTCTCGAGCCAGCCGTCGAGCGAGTCGAGGCGATCGAACGCGGCGATGAGCTCGTCGTGCGGGATGGCGCCGCCGATCCACTCGTACATGGACGACACGAGCGCGTCATGGTCGACGCGGGCGCCGAGGGCGGCGACATCGACGTAGCCGTTCACGATCGCGTCCTCGAAGTCGTGCACCGAGTACGCGATGTCGTCGGAGAGGTCCATCACCTGGGCCTCGATGCAGAGGCGCCGCTCCGGCGCCCCCGCGCGCATCCACTCGAACACGGCCAGGTCGTCGCGGTAGAATCCGAACTTCGCCCGGCCGCTGGGGTCGGCGACCGATGTCGCCTCGGGCCACGGGTACTTGCAGCTCGCGTCGAGGCTCGCCCGCGTGAGGTTGAGCCCGTAGCTGCGACCGTCGTCGCCGAACACCTTGGGCTCGAGCCGGGTGAGGATGCGCAACGTCTGCGCATTGCCCTCGAACCCGCCGATGTCGGCCGCCCAGGTGTTGAGCGCGCGCTCGCCGTTGTGCCCGAACGGCGGATGGCCGAGGTCGTGCGCGAGGCAGGCGGTGTCGACGACATCGGGATCGAGTCCGAGGCTCGTCGCGAGCTCGCGGCCGACCTGCGCGACCTCCAGCGAGTGCGTGAGCCGGTTCCGCGCGAAGTCGAGGCCCGCGGTGGGGCTGAGGACCTGGGTCTTCGCGGCGAGCCGCCGCAGCGCGCTCGAGTGGAGCAGCCTCGCCCGGTCGCGAGCGAAGTCGCTGCGGCGGCTCGTGTGCTCCTCGGGCAGCCAGCGTTCGGTGTCGGCGTCGTGATAGCCGCCGAAGAGTCGCTCCCGCATCTCAGCCGCCGCTCGTGTCGAGCTCGGCGTCGACGAGCGTGGTGCGGTCGTGGCCCACGAGCTCCTGCGAGTTCAGCCAGCCCTCGGGCAGCGCCGGGTTCTTCGGGGTGCCGGCTCGCCCGCGCGGCCCTTCGGCGCCCTCGCCCGGGTACGGCATCGACCAGTCGAGCGTCGCGAGCAGGTCATCGAGCTGCGTGAGCGACTCGACGGTGGCCAGCTTCGCGCGCAGTTCGCCACCCACGGGGTAGCCCTTGAAGTACCACGCCACGTGCTTGCGGATGTCGCGGCATCCTCGCTCCTCGCTGTCGAAGAACTCGGTGAGCAGCTCGGCGTGGCGTCGGAACGTCTGGGCGACCTCCCCCAACGATGGATGCCGCTTCTGATATGCCGGCGTTGTGACGCCGGGCGCGGCGCTACCGCCCCGCGCACCGCGGAACGCGGCGGCGAGGTCGCCGAAGAGCCACGGCCGGCCAAGGCATCCGCGCCCGACGACGACGCCGTCGCATCCGGTCTCGGCCACCATGCGCAGCGCGTCGTCGGCCGACCAGATGTCGCCGTTGCCGAGCACCGGCACGGTGGTCACGGCCTCCTTCAGCTTCGCGATGGCCGACCAGTCGGCCTCGCCGGAGTAGAACTCGGCGGCGGTGCGGGCGTGCAGGGCGACTGCGGCGACGCCCGCGCCCTCGGCGATGCGACCGGCCTCGAGGTAGGTGAGGTGGTCGGCGTCGATGCCCTTGCGCATCTTCACGGTGAGCGGGATGTCGCCTGCCGCGCGCACGGCACCTTCGACGATGTCGCGGAACAGCCTGCTCTTCCACGGCAACGCCGCTCCCCCGCCCTTGCGGGTGACCTTGGGCACGGGGCATCCGAAGTTCAGGTCGATGTGGTCGGCGCGGTCTTCGGCGGCGAGCATCGTGACCGCCTCGGCGACGGTCTTCGGGTCGACGCCGTAGAGCTGGATCGATCGCGGCGTCTCGGACTCGTGATGCGTGATGAGCCGCATGGACTCGGGCGTGCGCTCGACGAGCGCACGCGAGGTGATCATCTCGCTCACGTAGAGCCCTGCACCGAACTCGCGGCACAACCGCCGGAACGCCGTGTTCGTGATGCCCGCCATGGGAGCGAGCACGACGGGCACGTCGAGATCGAGGTCGCCGATCGTGAGCGGAGCGGTAGGGAGCGTGGAGGAAGCGGACATCACCCTCGATTCTCCCAGAGATGCCGGGGTCGTCGCCCGCCGGCGACTCGCGCGCCTAGGATTCCGAGGAGGACGAGGTGTGGAGGACCAGATGACCGACGGCGGGCTCACGGGTGCCGACCGCGTGCGGGCGGATGCTTCGGCGCGCGGCCTCGACGTCGAGATCATCGTGCGGCCGCCCGCCCGGAGCCTCGAGGAGGCCGCCGAACTCCTCGGCATCACGCCCGGCGAGATCGTCAAGTCGCTCGTCGTGAAGCGCAGCGACGACACGTACGTGTTCGCGCTGGTACCGGGCGGCCGCAAGATCTCGTGGCCGAAACTGCGAGGCCTCCTCGGCGTGAACAAGCTGCAGCTGCCGGATGCCTCGCTCGCCCTCGCGGCGACCGGCTACGAGCGCGGCACCATCACGCCGCTGGGCTCCACGAACGCGTGGCCCGTCGTCGTCGACGCGACGATCCCCGGACGGCGCGTGTCGATGGGCGCGGGCGAGCACGGCCGCAGCCTGTGGGTCGACGCCGACGACCTCATCCGCGCGTTCGACGCGACGGTCGCCGATATCACCGACCCCGAATAGCCCCAGCAGGCCTCCTGCAGGAGGGCATCGACGTCACGGCGTGTCGCCCGCAGTTCCCGGGATGGAGCAGACGTCGCCCTCGCACACCATCGCGAACGGATCGCCCGTCACCATCGTGAAGGGGGCCGGCGTCGCGGCATCCGTCGGCGAGCGGTCGGTCACGCCGCCGCCTCATCGCGCTCGCCGGCGACCTGCGTGAGCACCTGCGAGAACACCTCGGCGGGCTGCGCGCCCGAGACGCCGTACTTGCCCTCGAACACGAAGAACGGCACGCCGTTGACGCCGTAGGCGACCGCCTGGGCGAGGTCGGCCTGCACGGCGTCGGCGTACCGGCCCGACTCGAGCGCGCCGCGCGCGGCATCCGCGTCGAGTCCGACCTCGGCGGCGAGCTCGACCAGCTCGTCTATGCGGCCGACGTGGCGGCCCTCTGTGAAGTACGCACGGAACAGGCGCTCGGAGAGCTCGAGCTGGAGGCCGTGCGACTTGGCGAAGTGCAGGAGCTCGTGGGCCTTCAGGGTCTTGGTGTGCTGCAGGGCGCCGAAGTCGTAGTCGAGGCCCGCGTTCGCGGCCACACCCGTGACGTGCTGCAGCATCTGCTGCACGCGCTCGGCCGGCAGGCCCTTGTGCTTCGCGAGGAAGTCCACCTCCGACCCCTCGAAATCGACGGGGGTGTCGGGTGCGAGCTCGAACGAGTGGTACTCGATCTCGACCTCCGGTGCGTCGTCGCCCAGCGCGGCGATGCCGCCCTCGAGGTTCCGCTTGCCGATGTAGCACCAGGGGCAGGCGATGTCGGACCAGATGTCGATCTTGATGGGTTCACTCACGACGAACTGGAACCGGGCTCCATGCGTTCGTATTCCCACGGCGCGTGGTCATCACAGGGTACGGGTCGAAGGTTGCTCGTCGCGACACACCGGTCCCGCTTGGCGTGTCGCGGCGATCCCGCCTTCGACTCGTACGGCGGCCCATCGGTAGGCTGATCGGATGCCTCCGACCGCTCCCCTCGCGCCGCCCACGCGGATCATCGTGGCGGGCACGAGCGGTTCTGGCAAGTCGACCCTAGCACGGCGGATCGCCGAGGCATCCGGCATGCCGTATGTGGAGATCGATGCCCTGTTCCATGGACACGGCTGGACGCCTCGGCCGACGTTCGCGGCCGACGTCGACGCCTTCACCCGACAGCCGGCCTGGGTGACCGAGTGGCAGTACGCAGCGGTGCAGCCGATGCTCGCGGAACGAGCCGACGTGATGATCTGGCTCGACTATCCCCGCTCGCTGGTCATGACCCGCGTCATCCGGCGCACCGTCGGCCGCCGGATCCGTCGCGAGGAGTTGTGGAACGGCAACCGCGAGGCTCCGCTGCGCGCGGTGTTCACGGACCGGGACCACATCATCCGGTGGGCGTGGCGCACCCACGGTGACCGCGCTGCCCTCGTCGCGGAGGCGGCGCGGCGCAATCCCGGACTCGCCGTGGTCCGGTTGCGCCGTCCGCACGAGACCGAACGCTGGCTCCGAGCGACGTTCGCCGGACACGGCACCTGACAGGGCTGAGGAGCACCCGACGACTCACGCGCTCGGCGTGTCGGTCGCGCCGCCGAACCGGCGGTTGCGGCCGGCGTAGAGCTCGATCGCCTGCCACAGGTCGGTGCGCGAGAAGTCGGGCCAGAGGGTGTCGAGGAACACCATCTCCGCGTATGCCGACTGCCAGAGGAGGAAGTTCGAGGTGCGCTGCTCCCCCGAGCTGCGCACGAACAGGTCGACGTCTGGCAGCTCGGGCACGTAGAGCCGCTTCGCGATGAGCCTCTCCGACACGGCCGACGGCCTGATGCGACCGGATGCCACGTCGTCGGCGATCGACCGCACCGCATCCGTGAGCTCGTTGCGGCCGCCGTAGTTCACGCACATCGTGAGCGTGAGCGTGTCGTTGCCCGCGGTCAGCCGCTCGGCGAACTGGAGCTCGTTGATGACGGACGCCCAGAGCCGCGGCCGGCGGCCCGCCCATCGGATCCGCACTCCCCACTCGTTGAGCTGGTCGCGGCGCCGGTGCAGCACGTCGCGGTTGTAGCCCATGAGGAAGCGCACCTCCTCGGGCGATCGCTTCCAGTTCTCGGTCGAGAACGCGTACACCGAGAGGTGTTTCACCCCGATCTGCACGGCGCCCGCGACCACGTCGAGGAGGGCCGCCTCGCCCGCCTTGTGTCCTTCGATTCGCGTGAGGCCGCGGCGGTTCGCCCAGCGGCCGTTGCCGTCCATGACGATCGCCACGTGGTCGGGCACGGCGCCCTTCGGCAGTTCGGGCGGGTAGAGGCCGGTCCAGTCGATCGGCCGGTAGGGCACGGCGTCGCGATGCGTGTAGGGCTTGGGGCTCACGTGGTCGTCGTTTCTCTGGAAACGTACGGCAGCGAGCGGAGTCCGCGCTCGAGGTGCCACTGCGTGTAGGCGGCGACGATCCCGCTCGCCTGGTTGCGGTCGCCGGGCGCGGATGCCTCGGCGTACGCCCAGTCCCCCGCGAGCAACGCGCCGAGGAGCGCCACCGTGGAACGCGCGATGCGCGGGGTTCCGGGCGGGGCGCAGTCGTCGCAGACGACACCGCCGAGCTGCACCACGACCGCGGTGTGGTCGCCGGCCTTGCCGCACCGCGCGCAGTCCTGGAAGCTCGGCGCCCACCCCGCGAGGGCGAGTGCGCGCAGCAGGTACGAGTCGAGCGTGAGGCTCGCGCCGTGCTCGGCGCGGGCGAGCGAGCGCAGCGCACCGACGAGCAGCAGGTACTGCTGCAGCGACCCCTCGGCCTCGGTGAGCTTGTCGGCCGCCTCAACCATCGCGTTCGCGGCGGTGTACGACGCATAGTCCTGGGTGATCTCGGCGCCGTAGGACCCGATCGACTCCGCCTGCGTCACCACGTCGAGGGTGCGCCCCTCGTAGAGCTGCAGGTCTGCGACCATGAACGGCTCGAGCCGTGCCCCGAACTTCGAGCCCGTGCGTCGCACGCCCTTCGCGACCGCGCGCACCTTGCCGTGCCGCCTCGTGAGGAGCGTGACGATGCGGTCGGCCTCGCCCAGCTTGTGGGTGCGCAGCACGACGGCTTCATCTCGGTACACGGGCACCCCTCGATTCTCCCACTGCGTTCGGCGCCCGCCGCCCACGACGCACAGCGTTCGTGACGCACAGCGTTCGTCCAGTCCGCCCACAGCTTGCCCGTGGGCTCCTCATGGCGACCGCCACCAGTCCGGCGGCTAGAACGGTCGACATGGCACGACACGAACACACCTCACGGCGCGGCATCCGGCGTTGGCTCATCGCCGGCGCGCTGGCCGTGCTCATTCCCGCGGGTGCCGGCACCGCATGGGCGCTGGACCGATTCGTCATCGAGCACGTCGAGATCGCGGATGTCGATGCCTATGAGGCCGAGGAGGCGGCGACCTCCCAGACCTCGAAGACGACGGGGTCGGATGAGACGAGCGAGACGACGGATGCCAGCGTGACCGCGACCTCGTACACCTCCGACTCGGCGGACATCGAGATCTCGACCGTGGTCACCGGCACCGGTGACGAGACCGTGACGTACTACGTCGCCGACGTCACCCTCGGCGATGCGACGGTGCTGCGCTCCGCGTTCGCCGACAACTCGTTCGGCGAGAACATCACCGAGACCACCTCGGCCATCGCGGCGGACAACGGCGCGATCTTCGCGATCAACGGCGACTACTACGGCTTCCGCGACACCGGGATCGTGATCAGGAACGGCGTCGCCTATCGCGACGAGGGCGCTCGCGAGGGCCTCGCCTTCTACCAGGACGGCCACGTCGAGGTCTACGACGAGTCCACTGTGAACGCCGACGACCTCGTCGCCGAGGGCGTCTGGAACACGCTCTCGTTCGGCCCCGCGCTCGTCGAGGACGGCCAGATCCTCGACGGCATCGAAGACGTCGAGATCGACACGAACATCGGCAACCACTCGGTGCAGGGCGACCAGCCGCGCACCGCGGTCGGCGTCATCGACGACAACCACCTGGTGTTCGTCGTCGTCGATGGGAGGAGCGAGGGCTACAGCGCGGGCGTCACCATGACCGAGCTCGCCCAGATCATGGTCGACCTCGGCGCGACCACGGCGTACAACCTCGACGGCGGCGGGTCGTCGACGATGTACTTCAACGGCGGTCTCGTGAACAACCCGCTCGGCACGGGTACAGAACGCGGCACCTCCGACATCCTCTACATCGCGGGGTGACGCGATGATCGTGCTCATTCCCGCATATCAGCCCGGTCGGCGCATGCTCGACCTCATCGATGAACTGCACGCCGCGCGGCCGTCACTCGGCATCGTGGTCGTCGATGATGGATCGGGGCCCGCCTACGACCACGTCTTCGCCGCGGCCGACAGCGCCGGATGCACCGTGCTGCGTGTCGCTCGCAACCACGGAAAGGGCTACGCGTTGAAGGAGGGCTTCCGACACATCGCGGCAGTGTCGCCCGTCGAGCAGGTCGTCACGGCGGACTGCGACGGGCAGCATTCGGCGCGGGACATCCTGCGCGTCGGCGACCGCGTCGCTGATTCCGCCGGCATCATCGTGCTGGGATCCAGGCGCTTCGGGCGCGACGCGCCGGCGCGGAGCCGCATCGGAAACACCCTGTCTTCGCTGCTGTCGGCCCCGGTGATCGGGCGCCGCCTCCGTGACACGCAGACCGGGCTGCGCGGCTTTCCTGCGTCCTCGCTGGAGTGGCTGATCGGGGTGCCGGGCGACCGCTTCGACTTCGAATTCCGCATGCTCCTCCGTGCCGAGCGCGCCGGCGTGCTGATCGAGGAGCTCGACATCGAGACGATCTACCTCGACCGAAACGCCTCGTCGCACTTCCGTGCCGTCGCCGACTCGGCGAAGGTCTTCGCGCCGCTCGGACTCTTCGCACTCTCGGGGTTGGTCGCGTTCGCGATCGACACCGTTGCGCTGCTCGCGCTCACCGCGCTCACCGGGTCGATGCTCCTGGCGGTCATCGGCGCACGCATCGCCAGCGCGACCGTGAACTTCACGACGAATCGGCTCCTCGTCTTCGATCGGCGACGCGCCACGCGCACCGGCTATGCGGCCGTCAGGTACTTCACGCTGGCGCTGATCCTGCTCGCCGCGAACTACGGCACGCTCGACGCGCTCACGAATGCCGGGGTGCCGCTCCTCGCGGCGAAGGTCATGACCGAGGCTGCGCTCTTCGCCGTGAGCTTCACCGTGCAGCGCGATGTCGTGTTCTCCGCACGGCATCCGGCCTCGGACACCGGTTCGCGCCTCCGCGCAACCGCAGTCGAAGGCACTGCTCGCTCGCGACCCTGACACCCAGGACCGGCCACCTGCGTGACCGGTGCAGGCCGAGGGCATTGCGCCCGGGTCCGGTCACGGTATCGGCTCGTGGTTCACTGGTGCCGTGGCATCCGCGCTCTTCGTCATCCCCCTGTGGCTCGACCTCACCGCTGTCGCGATCGGCGCCATCCAGGGCGCGATGTTCGCGGGCCGGCTCACCGAGCGGCGCATCGACCTGCTCGGCGTCGCGCTCATCGGGGTGATCGTCGGGCTCGGCGGCGGGCTCATGCGCGACATCCTGCTGAACCAGCTCCCGGCGGCGATCTCCGACAACTGGTACATCCCGGTCGCGACCGCGGCCGCCCTGCTCGGGATGCTGCTGCAGCGCCTCTTCACGAGGCTGAACGGGCTCATCATCGCCCTCGACGCGGTGACGATCGGGCTCTTCGGCGCGATCGGCACGTCGAAGGCCCTCGCCTACGGCGTGCCCGTGGTGCCCGCCGTGTTCGTCGGCGTGCTCTCGGCGGTCGGCGGCTCGATCCTCCGCGACGTGGCGCTCAACCTGCCGATCGCGGTCATGCACGTCGGGTCCCTCTACGCGATCGCGGCGACCGCCGGGACCACGCTCCTCGTCGTGCTCGTCGCGTTCGACGTGAACATCGTCATCGCCGGCACGGCGTGCGTCATCGTCACGACCCTCACCCGCCTCGGCTCGGTGCGATTCGGCTGGAGCCTGCCCGAACAGCGGGCGCTCGGCAGCTGGCGGGTGTGGCGGCGCGCCTGACGGGCGCGACCGAGGAGGCCGGATGCCGCGCCGGGCACGGGTGACGAGCGAAGCGGATGCCGCGAGCCGGCGCCCGGCCGCGGCATCCGCTCATCGTCAGACCGCGACCGCCTCGCGAGCCTTCTCGGCCGCGACGGTGCCGCGCAGTGCCCGGTTGACGGCGGACACGACCGCCTTCAGCGACGCCGTCGAGATGTCGGCGTCGATGCCGACGCCCCACAGCACCCGGCCGTCGACCTCGAGCTCGACGTAGGCGGCCGCCTGCGAGTCGCCGCTCGCCGCGAGCGTGTGCTCGACGTAGTCGCGCAGCTTCACGTCGACGCCCTCGGAGCTGAGCACTGCGAGGAACGCCGAGATGGGGCCGTTCCCGCTCGCGTCGGCCTCGATGCGCTCGTCGCCGTCGCGCAGCCCGATGCGCACGTTGACGACGCCGTCGAGGGCGCTCTCGGTGCGCAGCGACAGCAGCTCGAAGCGGCCCCACTTCTCGTCGGGGAGGTCGGCAGGCGCGGGCAGGTACTCGTCGTTGAAGACGCGCCAGATCTCGGCGCTCGAGACCTCACCGCCCTCCGCGTCGGTCTTCGCCTGCACGACGCCCGAGAACTCGATCTGCAGCCGGCGCGGCAGGTCGAGCGCGTGGTCGGCCTTCAGCAGGTAGGCGACGCCGCCCTTGCCCGACTGCGAGTTGACTCGGATCACGGCCTCGTAGCTGCGGCCGAGGTCCTTCGGGTCGACCGGCAGGTACGGCACAGCCCACTGGAGCTCGTCGAGCGTCACGCCGCGGCGCTCCGCCTCGGCGTCCATGGCCTCGAACCCCTTCTTGATCGCGTCCTGGTGCGAGCCGCTGAACGCCGTGTACACCAGGTCGCCCGCCCACGGACTGCGCTCGTGCACCGGCAGCTGGTTGCAGTACTCCGCCGTGCGCTTGACCTCGTCGACGTCGGAGAAGTCGATCTGCGGGTCGATGCCCTGGGTGAACAGGTTGATGCCCAGCGCGACGAGATCGACGTTGCCGGTGCGCTCGCCGTTGCCGAACAGGCAGCCCTCGATGCGGTCGGCGCCGGCCATGTAGCCGAGCTCGGCCGCGGCGATCGCCGTGCCCCGGTCGTTGTGCGGATGCAGCGACAGGATCACGTTCTCGCGATGGGCGAGGTGCCGGCTCATCCACTCGATCGAGTCGGCGTAGACGTTGGGTGTCGCCATCTCGACCGTCGCGGGCAGGTTGACGATCACCTTGCGGTCCGGGGTGGGTTCGAGGATCTCCAAGACCTGGTTGCACACCTCGACCGCGAACTCGAGCTCGGTGCCCGTGTAGCTCTCGGGCGAGTACTCGTAGTAGACGGTGGTGCCCGGAACCCTCGCCTCCATCTCACGACAGATGCGCGCGCCGTGCAGGGCGATGTCGATGATGCCCTGCTTGTCGGTGCGGAACACGACGTCGCGCTGCAGCACGCTCGTCGAGTTGTAGAGGTGCACGATGGCCTGCTTGGCGCCGGCGATCGACTCGTAGGTGCGCTCGATGAGGTGGTCGCGCGCCTGCGTCAGCACCTGGATCGTGACGTCGTCGGGGATCGCGCCCTCGTCGATGAGGCTGCGCACGAAGTCGAAGTCGGTCTGGCTCGCGCTCGGGAACCCGACCTCGATCTCCTTGTAGCCCATGCGCACGAGCAGGTCGAACATGATGCGCTTGCGCTCGGGGCTCATCGGGTCGATGAGGGCCTGGTTGCCGTCGCGGAGATCGACGGCGCACCAGCGCGGTGCGGTCGTGATGCGCTTGGACGGCCACGTGCGGTCGGGCAGGTCGACGCGGATCTGCTCGTGGAACGGGCGATACCGATGCACGGGCATCGGCGACGGCTTCTGGGTGTTCTGCATGGGGTGCTCTTCTCGCTTTTCGGATGGATTCAGCCGACGACGAACTCCGCAGCGAGGGAGGCCTGGGTTAGGACTCGCTGCGGCAGCTAAGGAGAAGCAGGCCGTGAAGCACGAGCCTAGGGTAACACCCACCGCGCGGCGGGGCGCAATCATGACGTGCGAGCGGATGCCGCAGCGCACGCGGCATCCGCTCGTCGACGGTCCTCCGACGGCCTACTCCACCGCGAGGGCGACCACCGGCGCGACCCGCATCGCCCGGCGCGCCGGCGCGATCGACGCCACGAGCGTGAGGAATCCCGCTGCGACGAGGAGCACACCGAACATCACCCACGGAATCGCGGGCAGGACGAACACGGGCTCGCCCTGCGCTCCCCCGAGCAGGGACTGCGCGCCGGCCCAGCCGTAGCCGAAGCCGAGCACGATGCCGGTGACGGTCGCCGCGACGGTGAGGGCCGCGCTCTCGGCGACGATCATGCGGCGCAGTTGCCGGCGCTCGAAGCCGAGCGCCCGGAGGAGGCCGAGCTCGCGGGTGCGCTGCATGACGCTCAGCGACAGCGTGTTCACCATCCCGATCGCGGCGATGAGGGCGCTGAAGCCGATGAGCACGGTGAAGACGGTGACCGTGACGTTCAGCATCTCGTCGATGCCGGCGTACACCTCGGGCTGCGCGCGCTGCGCGGCCAGCAGCATCTCGCGATAGGACTCCATGGTCACGGCGAACGTGGTGACGAGTGTCACGCCGATCACGAGCCCGATGGTCATGCGCGAGCTGCGCTCGGGGTGGCGCACGGCGTTCTCGGCCGCGAGGCGGGCGGCCGGCGAGGCGCCGAGGGCGTGACCCACGAGCCGGAGCACGGGCGGCATCACCACGTGCGCGCCGAGCACGATGCCGGTGAACGAGACGATGCCGCCGACCATGCCGACGAGTACGCCGTACGGCTCGGTGAGCCCCCACACGACTCCCGCGGCCAACAGGCCGATGCCCAGCACGAAGAGCACGAGCGCGGTGACGTTGCGCACGCGCCGTCGGCCGAGCTCCTCGCGGTCCTGCTCGTTCGAGTTGCCGATCGCCTGCATCGGGCGCACCCGCAGCACGCGCCGCGAACCGACCCACGAGGCGAGCCAGGTGGTGATCACGACGGCGATGGCCGGCAACACGACCGCCGGGTTCAGGTAGTCGTACTCGGTCGGCGGCGTGAGGTCGTTCGCCTCGGCGACGGCCTCGAGCGCGAACCCGGCCCCGGTGCCCGCGACGACTCCGATCGCCGCGCCCGCGAGGCCCACGAGCAGGCCCTCCCTGGCGATCTGGGCTCGCTGTGCTCGTGCGCTCGACCCGATGAGGCGCAGCAGTGCGATGAGACGCGTGCGCCCCGCGACGACCGTGGACACCGTGTTGGCGGTGACGATGGCGCTCACGTACACGGCGATCACGATGAACACCGTCGCGACGATGCCGAGCATGAGCGCGACGGTGCCGCTCTCCCCCGTCACGTCGTCCGCCGCGATCGCCGCGGCGAGGAGGCCCGTCACGTGCAGCAGCGCCACCCCGAAAGTGCCCGCGAGCGCCGCGACGAGGAGCGTCGGCCACTGGTCCGCGAATCGGGTGCGCATCAGGCCACGACCTCCATCGACAGCATGAACGCCGAGATCTCCTCCGCAGAGGACCGTGCGGCGTCCCGGACGATCCGGCCGTCGGCGAGGAACAGGATGCGGTCGGCATGGCTCGCGGCGACGGGGTCGTGCGTGACCATGGCGATCGACTGGCCGTGGCGCGCGCTTGCGGTGGCCAGGAGGCCGAGCACCTCGCGGCCGGTGCGCGAGTCGAGGTTGCCCGTCGGCTCGTCGGCGAACACGAGATCCGGACGGGTCGCGAGCGCGCGGGCGATGGCCACGCGCTGCTGCTGGCCGCCCGAGAGCTCGTGCGGGCGGTGGCGCAGGCGTGCGCCGAGCCCGAGGGTGTCGACGAGCTCGTCGATCCACGCCTGCTCCTCGCGGCTCGGCCGTCGGCCGTCGAGGTCGAACGGCAGCACGATGTTGCCCTGCGCGTCGAGGATGGGCACGAGGTTGAACGACTGGAACACGAATCCGATCCGGCGGCGGCGCAGCACGGTGAGCGCCGAGTCGGGGAGCTCGGTGATGTCGGTGTCACCGAGCCAGGCGCGGCCGGACGTCGGCGAGTCGAGGCCGGCCATGATGTGCATCAGCGTCGACTTGCCGGAGCCCGACGGCCCCATGATCGCGGTGAACTCGCCGCGGCGGAGGCCGAGCGAGACGTCGTCGAGGGCGGTGACGGTGCCGGCACCGTGTCCGTAGCGCTTGCCGAGGCCCGTGACGCGGGCGATGAGACCGAGGTTTGAGGGTTGGATCCGCATGGGATCGACGCTACGGAGCCCGCTCGGGGCGGGGCATCCGCCCGTCGGATGGTTCGGCGTCATCCTCGAGGATGATCGCACCGCGGGTTGAGGAGCGACCGGCGCAGCCGGACGCGTCTCGAAACCGCCACGTCCCGCAACCGGGTTTCGAGACGCCGACTGCGTCGGCTCCTCAACCCGCGGAGGGGTCGAGGTCGTGTTCGTAGGCGAACACCACCAGCTGCACGCGATCGCGGAGTGCGAGCTTCGCGAGGATGCGGCTCACGTGCGTCTTCACGGTCGCCTCGGAGAGGAACTCGGATGCCGCGATCTCGGAGTTCGAGAGGCCACGGGCCGCGAGCCCGAAGATCTCGCGCTCGCGCGGCGTCAACTCCGACCACGCCGCGGGCGCCGGACGGCGCCCGCTCCCGCGCGCGACGTGGGCGAACAGCTCGCGTGTGGCGGTCGCCGCGATCACCTGGTTTCCCTGGTGCACCGTGCGGATCGCGGCGAGCAGGAACTCGGGGTCCGCGTCCTTCAGCACGAACCCGCTCGCTCCGGCCCGGATGGCACGGGCGGCGTTCTCGTCGAGGTCGAACGTGGTCAGCACGAGGATCCGCGGCGGCGTGCGACCGTCGCGATCGGCCTCGGCGAGGATGCGCCCTGTCGCGGCGATGCCGTCCTGCAGCGGCATCCGCACGTCCATGAGCATCACATCGGGGCGGGCCCGTGACGCGAGGTCGACCGCGGCGACGCCGTCACCGGCCTCGCCCGCCACCTCGAGGTCGGACTGCGACTCGACGAGCATCCTGACACCGGCGCGGAACAGGGCCTGGTCGTCGACGAGGGCGACGCGGATGACGCTCATGCGGGTGCCGCCGGCTGTGCGGGGATGCGCGCGTGCACCCGGAACAACCCGTCGTCGCCCGCCTCGGCGCTGAGACGACCGCCGGCGAGCTGGGCGCGCTCGCGCATGCCCGGGATGCCGTGCCGGATCCCGTGCGACTCGCCCGACGCGGCATCCGCTCGCATGGCGTTGACGACCGCGAGGTCGACGCCGCCGTCGTCCCAGGTGAGCCGTAGGTCGACCGGAGCGGTCGTGTCACCGTGTCGGAGCGCGTTCGTGAGGCCCTCCTGGGCGATGCGGTACACCGCGATCTGGTGCCCGGTGCCGAGCTCGAGGCGGTCGCCGGTCTCGGTGAAGCGCACGTCGAGGCCGGCGGCGCGGAGCCGCTCGAGCAGGCCGTCGAGGTCGTCGAGCACGGGTTGCGGCGAGCCCGACTCGTCATGGCGGAGCTCCGCGAGGAGCACACGCACGTCGCCCAGCGCGCCGCGGGCGATCCCCGCGATCGTGTCGAGTGCGCCGACGGCGGCCTCGGGACGGGCGCGGGCAGCGAAGCGCGCGCCGTCGGCCTGGGCGATCACGACGGCGAGCGAGTGCGCGACGACGTCGTGCATGTCGCGGGCGATGCGGTTGCGCTCCTGCTCGACCGCATAGCGGTACTCCACGAGGGCGCGCTCGCGGTTCGCGGCATCCTCGCGGCGGCGCACCTCGCGGGAGTCGCGGATGGAGCGGATGAGCAGGCCCGCCGTCCAGGCGAGCACGAGCACCGCGATCGACGCCACGAACAGGAAACCAGCGAGGAACAGCGTGCTCCACGGGTTGTCGCCGACCGGCGCGGCCTGGTCGAAGATCGGCTTCACGACGGCGAGGTACGCCGTCGCGACGAGCGCGCCGACTCCGGCGCTACCGAGTCCGAGCCACTTCACGACGCGCCCGCCGTGCGCGGCCGTCGAGTACAGCACACCGAGCACTGCGGCGTCGTAGAGCTGGAGGTCGCGAAGGGTCGCCATCTGCAGGATCGCGGCGCCCCAGGCGATGCCGAGCGCCCACCCCGGCGAGAGCCGGCGCACCGCGAGGGCGCCGACGAAGCCCACGAGCACCACCAGGTCGACGGGCGTACCGAGCAGGGCGAACGGCAGGCAGACGAGCCCGAACACGACGGCGAGCACGACGTCGGTCGTGATCCTGCCTCGGCTCAGGGACGTGCGCACCGAACCACCGTACGCGGTGCCGACAGGTCGGATCGGCCGTCTGGGCGGGAATCATCCTCGAGTCGTACATCCGCTCGGGCCGGCGCGGCAGCCGCTCGCAGACGAACGACGGGGCGGAAACGTTGGGTCGCGCCGGGCCGCGTCGGCTCCGAGAATGGCAGTGGAGGCAACGATGCGGAATCGGACCATCGGCGTGCTGCTCGCGGCATCCGTCGCACTGCTCGTGGCCGGATGCGCCGGCCGCGGCGCGCCAGCGGGCGGCGCACCGGATGGGGCCTGGACGCCCGCCCTGCCGAGCGTGCCGGCGGAGGTCGCCGCGGTCGGCACCGTGCTCGAAGCGGATGACGGCCCGGTGCTCTGCCTCGGCGCGATCGCGGAGTCCTACCCGCCGCAGTGCTCGGGGCCAGGGGTGATCCGCTGGGACTGGACCGCGGTCGACGGCGAGGAGACGGCGTCGGATGTCACCTGGGGCGCGTACGCGGTGTGGGGCGATTGGGACGGCGAGACGTTCACCGTGACCGGCGAGCCCATGCTCGCCGCGCTCTACGACCCGATGGTCGACCCGTCGGCTCCGAACCCGTGGGACCCCTCGCTCCCACCCGGCCCCCTGCCGGAGCCTGAGGCCGAGGTCGTGCAGGCCGAGGTCGTTGACGCGCTGCCCGACGTGCTGGGCGCAGCGTTCGTCAACGGCCGCGTCGTCGCGGAGGTGATGTTCGACGACGGCACCCTGCAGGCCTCGGTCGACGAGCGGTACGGTGACGACGCGGTCGTGGTGATTCCGAGCCTGATACCAGCGGACGCGGGCTGAGCCGGGCGCGCGTCAGAACCCGAGCCGCCCGAGTTGCTTGGGGTCGCGCTGCCAGTCCTTCGCGACCTTCACGTGCAGTGCGAGGTAGACCTTGCGGCCGAGGAGCCGCTCGATCTGGACGCGCGCGGTCGCCCCGACCGCCTTGAGCCGCGAGCCGCCCTTCCCGATGATGATGCCCTTCTGGCTGTCGCGCTCGACGTAGAGGTTCGCGTACACCTCGACGAGGTCCTTGTCGTCGCGCTCGATCATGTCGTCGACCGTCACGGCGATCGAATGCGGCAGCTCGTCGGACACGCCCTCCAGCGCGGCCTCGCGCACGTACTCCGCGATGCGCTCGGTGACGTCCTCGTCGGTGAGGATGTCGGCCGGGTAGAGCGCGTGCTCGGCTTCAGGCATCAGTGCGAGCAGCTCGTCGACGAGCACGTCGAGCTGCTCGCCCCTCGGCGCCGACACGGGGATGATCGCCGCCCACTCCCGCAGCTCGGACACCGCGAGCAGCTGCTCGGCCACCTTGGCCTTCGACGTGGCATCCGTCTTCGTGACGATCGCGACCTTCTTCGCGTTCGGGTACTGCTCGAGCTGCTCGCTGATGAACCGGTCGCCCGGGCCGATCGCCTCGTTGGCCGGCACGCAGAACGCGATGACGTCGACGTCGCCGAGCGTCGACTGCACGAGCGTGTTGAGGCGCTCGCCGAGCAGGGTCCGCGGACGGTGAAGGCCGGGCGTGTCCACGAGGATGAGCTGTCCGTGCTCGCGGTGCACGATGCCGCGGATGGCGCGGCGCGTGGTCTGCGGCTTCGAGCTCGTGATCGCCACCTTCTCGCCGACGAGCGCGTTCGTGAGGGTGGATTTGCCGACGTTCGGCCGCCCGACGATCGAGACGAATCCGGCTCGGTACTCAGCCACGGTGGTTCCTTTCTTCGGATTCGCCGTTCTCGAACGCCGTCTGGGCGTCGATCAGCGCCTGGTCGCGTTCGACCAGGATCGTGGCGATGCGCTTGCGCCGGCCCTCGGTGCGCTCCGCCTCGAGGACCAGCCCCGACACGGTGACGCGCTCCCCCGGCTGCGGGAGACGGCCGAGCTCCTTCGCGAGCAGGCCGCCCGCCGAGTCCACGTCCTCATCCTCGAGGTCGAGGCCGAACAGTTCGCCGAGCTCGTCGATCGGGAGCCGCGCGTTCACACGGTAGCGTCCGTCGCCCAGCTCCTCCACCTGAGCGGCCTCCCGGTCGTACTCGTCGGAGATGTCGCCGACGAGCTCTTCGATGAGGTCCTCCAGCGTCACGAGGCCGGCGATGCCGCCGTACTCGTCGACGACCATCGCGAGGTGGTTGGACTCGAGCTGCATCTGGCGCAGCAGGGCGTCTGCCTTCATCGAGTCGGGCACGAACAGCGCGGGCCGCACGAGCTCGCCCACCGTGAGCCCTTCGGCGTCGAGCGGCCGCTCGAACCCGAGCCGGGCGAGATCGCGGAGGTACAGGATGCCGGTGACATCGTCGGCATCGCGCTCGATCACCGGGATGCGCGAGTAGCCCGCCTTCAGGAACAGCGCCATGGCATGCGGCAGGTGCGCCGACGCGTCGATGGTGACCATGTCGGTTCGTGGCACCATCACCTCGCGCACGACGGTGTCGTTGAACTCGAAGATCGAGTGGATGAGCTCGCGGTCGCCCTCCTCGAGCACGTCGAGCTCGGTGGCCTCGTCGACCATGCTGAGCAGCTGCTCCTCGCTCGAGACGCCGGCGAAGCGGATCCGGCCCGGCGTCACGCGGTTGCCGAGCGACACGAGCGCGTTCGCCAGCGGGCCGAGGAGCACGCGCAGGAAGTGCACGAGCGGCGCCGTGAGACGCAGCACGGTCGCGGCGTGCGCGCGGCCGACGCTGCGCGGGCTCGCGCCGACCAGCACGAAGGAGACGGCGGTCATGATGAGCGCCGAGTAGAGCAGCACGAGCCACACGTTGTCGAGGAACGACGCGAACGCGAGCGTGACGAGCACCGCGGCCGTCGTCTCCGCGATGATGCGCATGAAGTTCACGGCGTTCACGTGCGCGCCGGTGTCGTCGGCGATCGCCAGCAGGGAGCGACGCGCCCGCGAGCCGAACGCGAGCTCGGTGACATCCGCTCGGCTCGACACCCCGATCGCCGAGTCCACGGCCGCCATCAGGCCGCCGAACGCGACGAGCAGGAAGGCCGCGCCGACGAAGAGCCAGGGCTGCATGGTCAGCGACGCCGCTCCTGCATCGCGAAGCCGACGAGGATGTCCCGCTGGACGCCGAACATCTCCCGCTCCTCCGCGGGCTCCGCATGATCGAAGCCGAGGAGGTGCAGGATCCCGTGGGTCGTGAGCAGCAGCAGCTCATCGAGGAGCGGATGCCCCGCGGTGCGCGCCTGCGCCTCCGCGACCTGCGGGCAGAGCACCACGTCGCCGAGGAGGCCGGGCGGGGCGGGCTGGTCCTCGGTGCCGGGGCGCAGCTCGTCCATCGGGAAGCTCAGCACGTCGGTGGGACCGGGCTCGTCCATCCACTGCACGTGGAGCTGCTCCATGGCGCCCTCGTCGACGAGGACGATCGCCAGCTCGGCGTCGGGGTGCACGTGCATGGCGTCGAGCGCGTACACCGCGAGCCGCTGGAGGGCGGCCTCATCGACCTCGACCGCCGACTCGTTGTTGACCTCGATGCTCACGAGCTGCCCTTCCTCGGCAGGTGGTCGCGCGGTGCGTGGCCGCGGCGCTCGGCGCGGTTCGCGAACTCGCGCGCCTGCTCGCGCTCGAAGCGCTGCGCCTGCGTGCGCTGGTCGTACTCCGTGTAGGCGTCGACGATGCGCCCGACGAGGCTGTGCCGCACCACGTCGTCGCTCGTGAGGCGCACGAAGTGGATGTCGTCGACGTGGTCGAGGATGCGCGTGACGAGTCGCAGCCCGCTCGCGCCGCCCGGCAGGTCGACCTGCGTGATGTCGCCGGTCACGACCATCTTCGAGCCGAAGCCGAGGCGCGTGAGGAACATCTTCATCTGCTCGGGCGTGGTGTTCTGCGCCTCGTCGAGCACGACGAACGAATCGTTCAGGGTGCGCCCGCGCATGTACGCGAGCGGTGCCACCTCGACGGTGCCCGCAGCGAGGAGCTTCGGCACCATCTCGGGGTCCATCATCTCGTTGAGCGCGTCGTAGAGCGGCCGCAGGTAGGGGTCGATCTTGTCGGTCAGCGTGCCGGGCAGGAAGCCGAGCCGCTCGCCCGCCTCGACCGCCGGCCGGGTCAGGATGATGCGGTTGACCTCCTTGCGCTGGAGCGCCTGCACGGCCTTCGCCATGGCGAGGTAGGTCTTGCCGGTGCCGGCAGGGCCGATGCCGAACACGATCGTGTTCTCGTCGATCGCGTCGACGTACTCGCGCTGGCCCTCCGTCTTGGGCCGGATCGACCGGCCCCGGGCGGAGACGATGACCTGCCCGAGCAGCTCGGACGGCCTGGAGTTGGGATCGGCGTCGAGCATTCGGGCCGAGCTCCTCACTTCGGTGGGTGTCGGGTCCTGGCCCGCGCGAACGAGCTCCAGGAGTTCCTCGATGAGTCGGCGCACGCGCATGCGCTCGTCGGCGTCGCCGCGGATCGCGATCTCGTTGCCGCGCACGTGCACCTCGACGCCCGGGTACTCGCGCTGGATCGACGTGAGGAGGCGGTCCTGCGGGCCGAGGAGCCGAACCATGGCGATGCCGTCGATGCGAAGACGTTCCTCGTCGTTGCGGACGGGCTGCGGCGCAGCCGCGTCTGGACCCTGCGGATCAGCCGGCAAGCGATCCCTCCTCGAGGCGGCCCGCGAGGAGGTGGGCGTGCACGTGGAAGATCGTCTGGCCGGCGCCGCCGCCGGTGTTGAAGACGAGGCGGAAGTCGCCGTCGGCGAGGTCGTCGGCGACGTCACGGGCGACCGCGACGAGCTCGGCCAGCAGCGCAGGGTCGCCCTCGGCGAGCTCCACGACGTCGCGGTATCCGGCCTGCTTCGTGGTGACCACGACGTGCACGGGCGCCTTCGGGGCGATGTCGTGGAAGGCGATCACGCGATCGGTCTCGGCGACGATCCGAGCGGGGATCTCACGCGCGGCGATCCGCTCGAAGATGGTCGGCTCTGTGGCGGACTCGGTCATCCTCCCATCGTAGCGACGGATGACTCACCACCGCCCGAGCGTCGCGTTCAGCACGGCGATCGCGGCCGGTCCCGCCGTCGAGGTGCGCAGCACGGATCCCCCGAGCCGGACGGGCTCGGCGCCCGCCGCCACGAGTCGTTCGAGCTCGGCGGGGGCGATGCCGCCCTCGGGGCCGACGACGAGGGCGAGGTCGCGCCCGTCGGGCCGGAGGCCGGTGAGCGTGGTCGTCGCGGTCGGCTCGAGCAGCAGCATCCGGTTGCCCTCGAGCGCTGCCGTGAGTCCCGACGTCGCGCTCACCGCCGCAACCGACGGGAGCCACGGGCGGATGGACTGCTTGACGGCCTCGCGCACGATCGCCGCCCACCGCTGCCGGCCCTTCTCGGCCTTCTGGCCCTCCCAGCGCGACACCGATCGCGCCGCGGCCCACGGCACCACGGCGTCGACGCCGAGCTCGGTCGCGGCCTGCACGGCGAGCTCGTCGCGATCGCCCTTCGCGAGCGCCTGCACGAGGGTGATGCGCGGCGATGACGCCTCCGCAACGACGACCTCCGCTGCCTCGAGGGCGAGCTCGCGCGGGCCGGTGGATGCCACGACCCCGTGCACGAGGATGCCGCGGCCGTCGCCGATCGCGATCCGCTCGCCGGCGCGCACGCGCGACACGGTGACCGCATGGCGCGCCTCGTCGCCCGTGAGCTCGACGATCGCGCCGGGGGCGACCGACGAGAGGTCGAGCGACTCATCGAGGTAGAGATGGCTCATCGCGGCATCCGTCAGCCGAGGAACCGGTCGCGCAGGCGCGCGAACAGGCCCTGCTGGAAGTGCGTGAGTTCGGGCGCGGGCGCCTTCTTCGACGCCGCGAACTGATGCATGAGATCGCGCTCCTTGGCCGAGAGCTTCGTCGGCGTCACCACTTGCACGCCCACCTTCAGGTCGCCCCGCCCGGCGCCGCGCAGCCTCGTGACGCCGCGGTCCTTCACGGTGAGGATCTCCCCGCCCTGCAGGCCGGGCCGGAGCTCCACCTCGACGTCGCCGTCGAGCGCCGGGATCGTGGTGGTCGTGCCGAGGATCGCGTCGGTCATCGCGACCTCGAGCGTGCAGAGCAGGTCGTCGCCGTTCCGGCTGAACACCTCGTGGTTCTTGACCTTGATCTCGAGGTAGAGGTCGCCGTTGGGGCCGCCCGCGGGGCCGGCCTCGCCGGAGCCGGGCATCTGCAGCCGCACGCCCGTGTCGACGCCGGCGGGGATGTCGACCGGCACCGTCCGGCGCGCGCGCACGCGGCCCTGGCCCTGGCAGGTGATGCACGGGGTCGCGATGATCGTCCCGTAGCCGCGGCACGTGCCGCAGGGGCTCGACGTCATCACGTTGCCGAGCAGCGAGCGCACCGAGCGCTGGATGGAGCCCGTGCCGCGGCAGATGTCGCAGGTGACGGGCGACGTGCCGGGCTGGCAGCACGACCCGTGGCAGGTCTCGCACGTCACGGCCGTGTCGACGTCGATTTCGCGATGGGTGCCGAAGATCACCTCGTCGAGGCCGACCTCGACGCGGATGAGGGCATCCTGGCCGCGCTCGCGCCGCGAACGGGGCCCTCGGGTCTGCTGGCCGGCTCCGAAGAACGTCTCGAAGATGTCGCCGAACCCGCCGAAGCCCTGGCCGCCGAAGCCGCCCTGGCCGCCGCCGAGGTCGTACTGCTGGCGCTGCTTGGGGTCGGAGAGCACGTCGTACGCGTGCGTCACCGCCTTGAACCGCTCGGATGCCTCGGCACCGGGGTTCACGTCGGGGTGGAGTTGACGCGCCAGGCGGCGGTAGGCCTTCTTGATCTCATCGGAGGTGGCGTCACGCGAGACGCCGAGGACCTCGTAGTGGTCTGCCACGGAGGGCGTGTCCTTTCGATTGCCGGATGCCGGTGGGGTTCGTCGGGAAGCGGGAGTCAGCTCTCGCCGAGCGTGCGGGAGAGGTAGCGTGCGACGGCGCGGACGGCCGCCATGCTCGTGGAGTAGTCCATGCGGGTCGGTCCCACGATGCCGAGGCGGGACACGTCGCGACCCGGGATCGCGAACGCGCTGGACACGATGGAGGTCTCACCCAGGCCGAACGGGGCGTTCTCGCGCCCGATGCGCACCGCCACGGCGTGCTCGTCGCCCGCCATCTCGCCGAAGAGCTTCAGCAGCACGACCTGCTCCTCGATCGCCTCGATCACGCCGAGGATGGAGCCCGCGAAGTCCTGTTCGGTGCGCACGAGGTTGGCCGCGCCGGCCACGACCAGACGGTCCTGGCGCTGGGCACGCGCCTGGTCGGCGAGCGTCGCGGCGAGCGTGTGCAGCAGGGCGGCGTGTCGGCGGTCGGCGCCGGGCACCTCCCCGGACAGCGCCTCCGCGGCATCCGCCATCGTACGACCGCCCGCGATGTCGTTGAGCCGGACCCGCAGCGCGGTCAGCGTCTCCTCGCCGACGGGGTGCTCGAGCTCGACGAGCCGCTGCTCGACCTGGCCCGAGTCGGAGATCAGGACGCAGAGCACCCGGTTGGGCGCGAGCGAGACGAGCTCGACATGGCGCACCCGCGCGCTGCCGAAGCTCGGATACTGCACCACCGCGAGCTGCTTGGTGAGCTGCGCGATGAGGCGAACGGTGCGGGCGAGGAGCTCGTCGAGGTCGCTCGACTCCCCGAGGAACGTCTCGATCGCCTGCCGCTGCGCCCGGGTGAGCGGGCGGATCTCGGTGAGCTGATCGACGAAGACGCGGTACCCCTTGTCGGTGGGGATGCGCCCCGACGACGTGTGCGGCGCTGCGATGAGCTCCTCCTCCTCGAGGAGGGCCATGTCGTTGCGGATCGTGGCCGCCGAGACGCCGAACGCGTGGCGCTCGACGATCGTCTTCGAGCCGACCGGCTCGCGCGACGCGACGTAGTCCTGCACGATGGCTCGGAGCACCGCGAGACTGCGTTCGGAGACCATGGTCCTCGCTCCCTCATCGCTTAGCACTCGTTCTTCCTGAGTGCCAATCCTATCGCGACATGCTGGAACCCGACCGTTGCCACCCGCCGGCGCCCGGCGCTACCGTATGGGTAATCCGCGAGTCACCCCTGGCTGCGATCCCCCCATTCCGCAGTCGCGGTTCACCCTGAACCCCTGAAAGGCACGCAATGACCGACCCCAACGCCCAGTCCTCCGACCCGAACGTCCCGCCCGCTCCTGCCACCGCCGCACCGCTCACCCCGGAGCAGGACATCCAGTGGGGCTCGTTCGCCCACCTGGGCGGCATCCTCGGATTCCTGCCGTCGCTGATCATCTGGCTCGTCTTCAAGGACCGCGGCTCGTTCACCGACACCGAGGCCAAGGAGGCGCTGAACTTCCAGATCACGCTGATCTTCGGCTACGTCATCTCCACGATCCTCCTCGTCGTCTTCATCGGCGCAGTGCTGATGTGGGCGGTCTGGATCGTCGGCGTGGTCTTCTCGATCATCGCCTTCCTCCAGGCGAAGGACGGCAAGCACTACCGCTACCCGTTCGCGATCCGCCTCATCAAGTAACCCCCGGCCTCAGCCGTATCGCCCTCCGCGGGAGTGCCTATTCCCGCGGAGGGCGTTGCTGTGCCAGCATGGGAGCGACCGAGTCTCGCGAGAGGCCCCGAAGAAGGAGACCGCATGTCTGACACGACCCCGCCTCCCCCGCCTCCGCAGACCCCGTACGAGCAGAGCAACGCGCTCAGCCCCGCCGACGAGAAGCTCTGGGCGACGCTGGTGCAGATCGGCGGCATCTTCTTCAGCTTCATCCCGGCACTCATCGGGTACTTGATCCTGAAGGACCGTGGGCCGTTCGTGCGCGCGTACACCGCCACCGCCCTGAACTTCCAGATCACCATGGCGATCGCCTACCTGATCAGCTATGTCCTCTGGCTCGCGGTGATCGGCATCTTCCTCACGATCGCGATCGCCGTCATCGTCATCGTCTTCAGCATCATCGCCGCGGTGAAGGCCAACCAGGGCCAGCCCTACACCTACCCGCTCTCGATCAAGTTCGTGAGCTGATCGGGCTCAGTCTTCGAGCAGGCGCCTGACGACGGCGTCCGCGAGCAGCCGCCCTCGCCTGGTGAGCGTCAGCACACCGGCCAGGGCGGCTTTCGCGTCGACGAGGTCGTCGGCGATGAGACCTGCGACGGCATGCCGGCCTCCCCCGGACAAAGACCGCACGTCGATGCCCTCCCGGATGCGCGTGAGCAGGAGCACGCGTTCGGTCTCCCGGGTGGGCTCGTCGAGCAACTCCCGCCCGACGGCGGGCGACAGCCCCGCCGTCACCCGCTCCGCGTAGGCGGCGGGATGCTTGGCGTTCCACCACCGCACGCCGCCGACATGGCTGTGCGCGCCGGGCCCGACGCCCCACCAGTCGTCGCCGCGCCAGTAGCCCAGGTTGTGCCGTGAGCGATGCCCCGGCGCGGTGGCCCAGTTGCTCACCTCGTACCACTGGTACCCGGCCGCGGCGAGCAGGTCGTCCGCGAGCTCGTACATGTCCGCCTCGAGGTCGTCGCTCGGCTCAGCGAGTTCGCCCCGCCGGATCTGCCGCGCGAGCTTCGTACCGTCCTCGACGATCAGGGCGTAGGTACTCAGGTGATCGGGTCGCTCGCCGATCGCCGACTCCAGGCTCCGTCGCCAGTCGGCGAGCGACTCCCCCGGCGTGCCGTAGATCAGGTCGAGGCTCACGTCGAGGCCGGCGTCGCGAGCCCAGGCCACCACGAGCGGGATGCGCTCGGGGTCGTGCGTTCGGTCGAGCGCAGCGAGCACGTGCGGCACGGCGGACTGCATGCCGAACGAGACGCGCGTGAACCCGCCGTCGGCGAGGCGGCGCAGGTCGTCGCGCCCGACGGAGTCGGGGTTCGCCTCCGTGGTCACCTCGGCACCAGGCGCGAGCCCGAACCCGTCGCGCACGGCTCCGAGCATGCGCACGAGGTCGTCGGCGGGCAGCAGCGTGGGGGTTCCGCCGCCGAAGAACACGGTCACGGCGGGGCGGTCGGGCAGGCCGGATGCCTCGAGCACGCGACGCGACATCCGGATCTCGTCGATCGCGTGGTCGGCGTAGTCGACCTGCCGTGCCCCCCGCAGCTCGCCGGCGGTGTACGTGTTGAAGTCGCAGTACCCGCAGCGCACCCGGCAGAACGGCACGTGCAGGTAGACGCCGAACGCCCTCTCGCGCGCGCCGACCGACGCCGAGGCCGGCAGCAGGCCGTCCAGCGGTGCGGGCTCGCCGAGCGGCAGGGCGGAGCCCACCGGCTACACGCCACCCGCGGGATGCAGCGCCCGCAGTTCGACGCGGGTCAGCTCGCGGCGCTTGCGACGCTGGCGCGGCGAGAACAGGCGACGGATGCCGCCGCGCGTGCGGAGGATCGACCGGATCGTCAGCCACACCGTGTCGTCGTCGCGACGCTCGAGGATGAACGACTCCTCGCCGCTCTCGGGGCCAGGGGCCGTCGTGCCGTAGGCGAAGCCGATGCGGTCGGGCTCGTCGACGACGTACACCACGAGCACCGGGGTCGAGCGCGTGCGGACGCGGCCCTTGCGGCGGAGCGTCGCCGTCATGCCCGCGGTGATGTACGGCGTGCCGTCTGCGCTGTAGCGGTCCTCCGTGCGAGGCCCGGGCTGCTCGGCGAGGGGCATGCCCTCGGCGTCGTAGACGATGCCCGGGTACTGGGCGCCCGTGCCCGCCGAGAGATCCGCCACCGTGAAGCCGGCGCCTCGCTGGATGCCCCAGGTCATGAGCGACTCGGCGGCGCGCTCGAACCGCTCGGCTCCGCTGCCGAGGCGCACCGAGTCCTCCGCGGGGCGGTAGCCGTCGGGCGGGTAGCGCAGCAGGTCGGGCGCGAGGGTCGCGCCGATCGCGCCGTACGTGACCGACTGGTCGGTGAAGGTGCTTCGTCGGGACATCCGGAACCTACTTCTTCTTGACTTCCTTGCCCTCGGTGTCGCCCGAGAGCGCGGCGATGAACGCCTCCTGCGGGACTTCGACGCGGCCCACCATCTTCATGCGCTTCTTGCCCTCCTTCTGCTTCTCGAGCAGCTTGCGCTTGCGGGTGATGTCGCCGCCGTAGCACTTGGCGAGCACGTCCTTGCGCATCGCGCGGATCGACTCGCGCGCGATGATGCGCGCACCGATCGCGGCCTGGATGGGCACCTCGAACTGCTGCCGCGGGATGAGCTCGCGGAGGCGCCCGGTCATGAGCACGCCGTAGGCATACGCCTTGTCGCGGTGCACGATGGCGCTGAACGCGTCGACCTGCTCGCCCTGGAGGAGGATGTCGACCTTCACGAGGTCGGCGGCCTGGTCGCCCGACGGCTCGTAGTCGAGCGACGCGTACCCGGCCGTCTTCGACTTCAGCTGGTCGAAGAAGTCGAAGACGATCTCGCCGAGGGGCATGTTGTAACGGATCTCGACACGGTCTTCGCCGAGGTACTCCATGCCGAGCATGGTGCCGCGCCGAGACTGGCAGAGTTCCATGATGGTGCCGACGTAGTCCTTCGGCGCGAGGATCGCGGCGCGCACCATCGGCTCGCGAACCTCGGCGATCTTGCCGCCCGTCGGGAACTCGCTCGGATTCGTGACGGTGACCGTCTTCTTGTCCTCCGTCGTGACCTCGTAGACCACCGACGGTGCCGTCGCGATGATCTCGAGCCCGAACTCGCGTTGCAGCCGCTCGGTGACGATCTCGAGGTGCAGCAGGCCGAGGAATCCGGCACGGAAGCCGAAGCCCAGGGCGACCGAGGTCTCGGGCTCGTAGACGAGCGCCGCATCCGAGAGCTTCAGCTTGTCGAGCGCCTCGCGCAGTTCGGGGTAGTCGCTGCCGTCGATCGGGTAGAGGCCCGAGAACACCATCGGCAACGGCTCGGTGTAGCCGGCCAACGCCTCGGTCGCAGACTTCGAAGCCGTCGTGACGGTGTCGCCGACCTTCGACTGCCGCACGTCCTTCACGCCGGTGATGAGATAGCCGACCTCGCCCACCCCGAGTCCCTTGGTGGGCGTCGGCTCGGGTGCGCTCACGCCGATCTCGAGGATCTCGTGCGTCGCCCTGGTCGACATCATCTGGATCCGCTCGCGCGGGTTCAGGTGGCCGTCCACCATGCGCACGTAGGTGACCACGCCGCGGTAGCTGTCGTACACGGAGTCGAAGATCATCGCCCGCGCCGGGGCATCCGCGTTGCCCACCGGCGCCGGGATGCGCTCGACGACGCGGTCGAGCAGCTCCTCGACGCCGACACCCGTCTTGCCCGAGACGCGCATGACGTCGTCGGGCGTGCCGCCGATGAGGTCGGCGAGCTCCTTCGCGTACTTCTCGGGCTCGGCGGCCGGCAGGTCGATCTTGTTCAGCACGGGGATGATCTCGAGGTCGTTCTCGAGCGCGAGGTAGAGGTTGGCGAGCGTCTGGGCCTCGATGCCCTGCGCCGCGTCGACGAGCAGGATCGCGCCCTCGCAGGCGGCGAGCGAGCGGGAGACCTCGTAGCTGAAGTCGACGTGGCCCGGCGTGTCGATCATGTTGAGCGCGTACGACGTGTCGCCCGCCTGCCACGGCATGCGCACCGCCTGGCTCTTGATGGTGATGCCGCGCTCGCGCTCGATGTCCATGCGGTCGAGGTACTGCGCGCGCATGTCGCGGTCGGACACGATGCCCGTGATCTGCAGCATGCGGTCGGCGAGGGTCGACTTGCCGTGGTCGATGTGCGCGATGATGCAGAAGTTGCGGATCAGCGCGGGATCGGTGGCAGCGGGCACCGGAGGATTGGCGGCTCGAGGGGACATCCCGACGATTCTCCCATGACTTTCCGATCGCACTTTCGACGGATGCCGCCGCGCAGGCGCCGGGGCTACGCTCGAAGCACCATGACCGTGATCGACGAGACCGACGCGCGCGTGGCGCCCTCGGCCCTGCGCCCGGTCTTCCTGACGCTGCGGCTCGGACTGCACCTGCTCGTCGTCGGACTCGCGCTCTTCGTCGTCGTCCGCGCCCTGCTCGCCGACGCCCCCTTCGAGGTGCAGATCACGATCCTCGCGGTCGCCTTCCTCGCCTGGTACGCCGCCGGCGTGGCCGCAGCGCACCGGCATTTCCCCACGTGGGCACGCGTGCTCTGGCTCGTGGCGCTGCTCGCGCTGTGGGTGGCGATGTCGGCGCTCACCCCGGATGCCGCGTTCCTCGCGTTCCCCCTCTTCTTCCTGGAGTTGCACGTGCTCGCGGCACCCATCGCCGTGCCGCTCGTGGTGGTCACGTTCGGGCTGTCGGTGTGGGGCACGGCCACGCACCTCGGCTTCGAGGTGGGCACGATCCTCGGCCCGCTCATCAGCGCGGGCGTCGCGATCGTCATCGGGCTCGGGTACCGCGCCATGGCGCAGGAGTCCCGAGACCGCCAGGCGCTCGTCCTCGACCTGCTCGCGACCCGTGAGGAGCTCGCTGCGGCCAGCCGCGAGGCCGGCACCCTCGCCGAGCGCGAACGCATCGCCCGCGAGATCCACGACACCGTCGCGCAGGGGCTTTCGAGCATCCAGATGCTGCTGCATGCCGCCGAGCGCGACGTCGGCGACGAGCGCACGCGCGACAAGCTCCGCCTCGCGCGCGAGACGGCGGCCGAGAACCTCGGCGAGACGCGCCGGTTCATCCGCGAGCTCACTCCCGTATCCCTCGACGAGCAGACGCTGCCCGCTGCGCTGCAGCGGCTCGCCGACGCGGTGAACGAGCAGGCGGAGCAGTCCGGGTCCGCGACCAGGGTCACCTTCCGCACGAGCGGCGACGCCGTGGTCCTGCCGATGGCCGTCGACGCGACACTGTTGCGCATCGCGCAGGGTTCGCTCGCCAACGTGCTGCGACACTCGGATGCCGCCCGCGCCGAGCTCACGCTGAGTTACCTCGGCGACGAGGTCGCGCTCGACGTCGTCGACGACGGCCTCGGGTTCGAGCCTCGCGCCGCGCAGCGCGAGGAGGTCGACGGGGTCGCCTTCGGCCTGCGCGCGATGCGGCAGCGCGCCGAGCGGCAGGGCGGGTCGATCGAGATCGAGTCCGCACCCGGCGAGGGCACCGCGGTGTCCGTGCGCCTCCCGGTGGTGACGCCATGATCCGCCTGCTGCTGAGCGACGACCACCCGGTGGTCCGGGCCGGGATCCGCGCGTTGCTCGAGTCGGAGCCCGACCTCGAGGTGGTCGACGAGGCCGCGACGGCGGAGGACGCGGTGCGCCTCGCCGCGGCATCCGATGTCGACCTCGTGCTCATGGACCTGCAGTTCCCCGGCGCCATGCAGGGCGCGGAGGCGACCCGCCGGATCCGCTCGCACGAGGGGGCGCCGCGTGTGCTCGTGCTCACCAACTACGACACCGACGCCGACATCCTCGGCGCCATCGAGGCGGGTGCGAGCGGCTACCTGCTGAAGGATGCCCCGCCGGCGGAGCTCGTCGCCGCCGTGCGCGCCGCCGCAGTCGGCGAGTCCGCGCTCGCTCCCGCCGTCTCCTCGCGGCTCGACGCGTCGCGCTCGAATGCGGAGCGGCTGACGGTGCGCGAGGCCGAGGTGCTCACGCTCGTGGCGGACGGCCGATCGAACCGTGACATCGGCCGCCACTTGTTCCTCAGCGAGGCGACGGTCAAGTCGCACCTGGTGCACATCTTCACGAAGCTCGGCGTGGGCTCGCGCACCGCCGCGGTCGTCCGCGCACGCGAGCTCGGGGCGATCAGGGCGGGCTGACGATGCCGCGCGCCCGGGTGGTGCTCGTGCACGGTCTGCGCACCTCCGCCACGATGTGGCGGCGGCAGGTCGCCGCGCTCGCGCGCCACGACATCGAGGCCGTCGCGGTCGACCTGCCCGGACACGGTTCGCGGATGGGCGACGCGTTCTCGATCGACACGGCGCTCGACATCATCGACGCGGCGTTCCGGGCCGACGATGCCGCCGCGCCCGGCGACCACGCCGACGGCCGGGTGCCCCGACTGCTCGTGGGACTGAGCCTCGGCGGGTACCTCGCCATCGAGTACGCGGCGACGCATCCGGGCCGGATCGACGGCCTCGTCGCCGCGTCGTGCGGCACCAGGCCCCGCGGCGCCGGCCTTGCCGGATACCGGCGCCTCGCGGCCGCGATCCACCGCCTGCCCGACCGCGGGCGCGCCCTCAACGACCTCATGGTTCGCGTGCTCATCCCCCGCGACGGCGTCGACGACGTGCTGGCCGGCGGGGTGGCGCTCGACGTCATGGCTCCCGTGCTCGAGGCGGTCGGCCGCCTCGACCCCGAGGCGGCGCTGGGGCGGGTCGACGTGCCGGTGTGGCTCGTGAACGGCCGCTTCGACCACTTCCGCTTCGAGGAGCGGCGGATGCTCCGTGCCGCCCGGCGGGGCCGGCTCGTCGTCGTGCCCGGCGCGACGCACCTGGTGAGCCTCGCTCGCCCCGACGACTTCACGGCCGTGGTCCTCGGCGCGGTCGCGGAGCTCGAGCACCACCTGGCTCGGGAACGTCGCAGGACCCGGCTCGGGGCCGGCGAGTAACCCGCGTCCGGCGATCACACGCCTAGGGGCATGGGCGATCGTCGTCCTCGACGACGGGCCCGGCGATGAACGGCACGAGGACGTACCCCGCGCTTTGGTGACGTCGACGGCGAACTGGTATCGTTGTCTGTTGGCTTGCGTGTGGGTCCCACCCCGCACGATTCGCCGGCGAGGCCCCTCTACCTTCGCCCGGCACATCCGGTACCCACACACGAACACGAAAGACGAACCACGTGGCAAACATCAAGTCGCAGATCAAGCGCATCCGCACCAACCTGAAGGCGCAGGAGCGCAACAAGGCCGTCAAGAGCGAGGTCAAGAGCGCCGTCCGCGCGACGCGCGAGGCGATCTCCTCGGGCGACAAGGAGAAGGCGACCACCGCCCTCCGCGTCGCGACCCGTAAGCTCGACAAGGCCGCCAGCAAGGGCGTGATCCACAAGAACCAGGCCGCGAACCGCAAGTCGTCGATCGCGAAGCAGGTCGCCGCGCTCTGACGCATGACATCCACGAGGGCCCCGCGTGTCGTGCGGGGCCTTCGTCGTTCCTGGGATGTCTCGGGCGCGCGCGGGGGTCGTGGCGGCGCCGTTCACGGCGCGGTACGGCTTCAGGCCAGGTCGCGGCCGCGGGCGGAGATGACGCCGATCAGTCGTTCGAGGGCGAACACCGGATCGCGCTCGGCGCCCTTCACCGCGGCATCCGTCGCGGCGAGCGACTCGATCGCCCGGCGGAGGCCCTCGTCGCTCCACCCCGCGAGGTCGCGTCGGGCACGGTCGACCTGCCAGGGCGCGAGCCCGAGCGAGGAGGCGACCTGCGGCCCACCGCCCCGCACCCCCGACACCTTCGCCATCGTGCGCACCTTCATCGCGAACGCTGCGACGATCGGCACGGGGTCGGCGCCGCTGTCGAGAGCGTGACGCAGGGCGATGAGCGCCTCGCCGTGCCGGCCCGCGATGGCGGCGTCGGCGACGGCGAAGGCGTTGGTCTCGACCCGGCCGCCGTAGTAGCGCGCGACCACTGTCTCGGTGATCTCACCGGGAGCGTCGGCGATCAGCTGCCGACACGCGGCGGAGAGCTCGGCGAGGTCATCGGCGAACGCGGCCACGAGCGCCCGGAGTGCCCGCGGGTTGATGCTGCGCCCTGCCGCTCGGAACTCGGCGACCGCGAAGTCCTGCTTCTCGACGTCCCTCTTGAGCTCGGCGCACACGATCTCCACACCGCCGCCCACCCCCGCACGGACGGCGTCGAGGAGCTTCCTGCCCCGTTGGCCGCCCGCGTGGCGGAGCACCAGCGTGGTCGACTCTGCCGTCTGCTCGAGGTATTCGAGCGCGTCGATGAGGAAGTCGTCGCTCGCTCGCTCGACGCCGGTGACCCGGATGAGACGCGGCTCGCCGAACAGCGAGGGACTCGCGAGGGTGAGGAGCTCGCCACGGCGGTAGCCGTCGGCCTCGAGGTCGCTCACCTCGAGCGCCGGGTCCTCGGACCGAAGGAAATCGCGCAGCATGCCGCTCGCCCGCTCGGCGAGCACGCCCTCGGCGCCCGAGATGAGGACGACCGGTGCGGGGCGAACCTCGTTCCACGACAGTTGGGGGATGGACGCGGCCTTCGCACGCGCCACCCCGCCGGCCCGCGCCGCGCCTGATCGTGCTGCCACCGCACCTCCCCGTTCCGGTCAAGTCTATGGGCCGGGTCCGACGTCGGCCCGCTCCGACCAGAGTGCGAACCCGCCCTCGCCGTCGGCCGAGAGGGTCACCGTTCCCGAGCGATCGGTGCGCACGGCGGTCGTTCCCGCGTCGTCGAGGAGATCCAGTAGACGGTCGGTGGGGTGCCCGTAGCCGTTGTCCTCGCCGACCCCGATGAGTCCCACCGTTGCGCTGAGCTCGCTGTAGATGCGATCGCTCTGATCTGCGGACCCGTGATGCGCCACCTTCACGAGGTCGACCCGGCCGAGGTCGGTCGACGCGAGCATGCGGGTCTGTGCACCCTCGCCGAGGTCGCCGAGGAACATCGCCCGATACTCGGGCGCATCGAGATCGATCACGACGCATCCGTCGTTGCCGGGCACGGCATGTGCGGTCGGCCAGATCACACGCCAACGGGCCTCACCGAGTTCGCCACCATCCCCCGCGACGACCTCGGCCATTTCGGCCCCACCGCTGCGGAGCGGGCCGAGCACCCGGTCGGACCGTTCGCCGTCGAGCGGGCCGTGGATGACGGTCTGGGCCCGCCCGACGACGGCCGCGACTCCCCCGACGTGGTCGGCATCCCAGTGGGTCAACACGAGCAGGTCGATGCGCGTGATGCCGAGCAACGCAAGACAGCGCTCGAGGGGCGCCGGCTCACGTCCGGTATCGATGAGCGCGATCGCGCCCGCCGATTGGACGAGCATCGCGTCGCCCTGGCCGACATCGCAGGCGGCAACATCCCAGTCGCCCGGCCTGGTCGCACCGACGACGAGCGGAGCGCCGATCGACACGCCGATCGGCACGGCAAGTCCGACCGCGAGGGTGGCGGCTGCGAGCGCCCGCCGCCGAGGACGCCGCGCACGGGTGAGCACGAGCCACAGTGCGAGGGCCGTGCACCCTGCGACGAGCAGCGCGCCCGGGGCATCCGGCAACCAGGGCAATCGCGCGCCGGGAAGGCCGGCCGCGCCGTGTGCGACGAACCCGATCCACGAGGCCGGCAGCCACGCGACCTGCAGCAACGCCATTCCGACCGACGGGAGCACGGGCAGCAACAGGCATGCGAGGAGGCCGACCACGGTGCCGACCGGCGCAGCCGGCGCGGCGAGGAGATTGGCGGGAACGCCGTACAGCGCGATCGCCGGATCAAGGAGGATCAGGATCGGTTGGCAGGTGAGCTGGGCAGCGAGCGGCACCGCGAGCCCGACCGCGAGCGGCCTGGGCATCACGCGCGCGAGCCGTGCGGCGAGCGGGGCGGCGAAGAGGAGAAGTCCGGCCGTGGCCGCCGCCGAGAGCGCGAACCCGTAGTCCCGGGCGAGCCACGGGTCGAAGGCGAGCAGGCCGATGACCGCGACCGACAGGGCTGCGACCCCACCGCCTGGCCGGCCCGACGCGATCGCTGCGAGCACGACCACGGCCATCGCGCCGGCGCGCACGACGCTCGGCTGCGGCGTCACGAGCACGACGAACCCCGCGAGGGCGACGAGCGCCACGGCGACCCGGAAGCCCCTGCGCAGGCCGCACAACGCGGCGAGGGCGAACGCTGCGGCGGTGACGATCGCGCAGTTCGCCCCCGAGACCGCGGTGAGGTGGCTCAACGAGCTCGCCTCCATCGCTGCGTCGAGTTCGGCGTCCACGGCATTGGTGTCGCCGATGGCGAGGCCGGGCACGAGCGCGGCGCCGTCGCCGTCGAGCGCGCCCGCGGCATCCGCGAGGCCCGAGCGCAGGCCGACCGACCAACCGAGCCACGCGGGAGGCGTCGCGGCGACGTCGACATCGCCGACGGCGCGCAAGCGGAACGCGCTCTGCTCGGCCGCGGGGAGCACCGACACCTGCGCCGGAACTGCGATTCGCGTGCCGAGCGAGAGGCGCTGTGCGGGCAGGTCGAGCATCGTCGTGACGGGTACCGCCTGCGCGGCACGCCCGTTCACGCCGACGAGACGGGCGTCGACCCGGAACGTCGGTGCGCTCGCCGGAGCGCTCGACGCAATGCCCCACGCGGGCTCTCGCATCGGCACCGGTGCCGACACGACCTCGATGACGACATCGACGGTGCTGTGCGCTGCCGCCGCATCGGCGAGGGGCGACGCCGCCCGATGTCCGAGGCTCGCCGCCGCGGAGGTCGCGACGAGACCGGCGCCCGCGAGGACGACGAGCTCGATCGCGGCGATGGTCGCGAGCCGGCGCATCCCAGGTCTCCGGGCGCCGGCGCCCATGAGTGGGCGCCATGACCGGTGCGTCGCCGCGGCCAGCGTCGCGAGCACGCCCGCTCCGAGCGTCCAGATCACCCACGCGACGATGGTGGGCTCGATCCCCACGTCGGCCGCTGCGACGGCACACCACGCGGTGGCCCAGGCCGACGCGGCGGGCAGGAGCAGGCGGAGGTCGCGCACTCAGGGCGCCACCTTGTCGGCGAGGCCCAAGAACACCGCGTCGCCGATGCCGGCGACGTCGAGCAGTTGGTCCACGCTCGTGAACGGGCCGTTCGCCTCGCGCCAGTCGATGATGCGCTGCGCCAGCGCCGGGCCGATGCGCGGAAGCGTGTCGAGCGCCGCGAGGTCGGCCGTGTTCAGGTGCACCACGCCGTCGGCCGTCGGTCCGGAACCGGCCGCCCCCGCGCCGGAGGACGCGTCCGGCGGCGGGACCTGTCCGATCGCGAGCACGACGAGCTGCTCGCCGTCGACGACCGGCCGCGCGAGATTCACTCCGGCCGGATCCGCCTCGGGAGTGAACCCGCCGGCCGCGGCGACGGCGTCGACGACACGCGCGCCGGAGGCGAGTTCCACCAGCCCGGGCCGTGCGACCGCTCCGAGCACGTGCACGAGGAGCGGCGGCGTGTCGACGTCGACAGCCGGGTCGGCAACCTCTCCGCCCGCATCGGCCGCTGCATCCGTTCCGCCGTCGTTCGCGGCGATGGTGCCCTGCGCGCCGCCCCCGTTCGCGGCGAACGACAGCATTGCGGCGACCGCCACCGCCGCGATGAACAGGACGACGGCGGCGCCGACGGCGACACGCACCCTCGGCCCTGCTCGCCGGGAGGCGGGCTCGAGGGCGTCCAGCGGGTCGGGGTCGGGGCTCGCGGGCATGCCCGCACGCTACGCGGCGCGGTCACGCGCGACGCCGTCAGGGGTGTTCTGCTGCGACGATCACGACGGCATCCGGCTGTCGAGGAGGAGTCAGCGCCTCGTTGCGATGTTCACGAGCCTGGGCGCGCGCACGATCACGTTGGCGATCTCACGTTCGCCGATCGCGCGGGCCACGCCCGCCGACTCACGCGCGAGCGCCTCGAGCTCCTCGCCCGAGATCTTCGGCGACACGTCGAGCCGGTCGCGCACCTTGCCGTCGACCTGCACGATCGCCGTCACCGACTCCTCGACGAGGAGCGCGGGGTCGGCCTTGCGCCACGGGACCAGCGCGACGCTCGGCTGGTAGCCGAGGCGCTGCCACATGTCCTCCGCCGTATAGGGGGCGAAGAGGTCGAGGATCATGGCGGTGACCTCGGACGCCTCGCGCACGGCGGCATCCGCCGGGCCGGCACCTGAGTCGATCGTCTTGCGAGTCGCGTTCACGAGCTCCATGAGGCGTGCGACCACCACGTTGAACTTGAACGCCTCGATGAGCGCCGGTGCATCCGCGAGCAGGCGGTGGGTCATGCGCCGCAGCGACGTGTCGCCGGTTTTCCACTCCACCTCGGGGCTGGAGGTCACCTCGCCCGAGATCCGCCACGCGCGGGCGAGGAACTTCGCCGCGCCGACGGGCGAGACATCCGCCCAGTCGATGTCGTCTTCGGGCGGGCCGGCGAACGCGAGCGTCACGCGCAGCGCATCGGCGCCGTGGGCCCCGAGCTCGCTCGCGAACTCGACGAGGTTGCCCTTGGACTTCGACATCTTCGAGCCGTCCATGATGACCATGCCCTGGTTCAGGAGCGAGGTGAACGGCTCCGTGAAGCTCAGGTAGCCGAGGTCGAACAGCACCTTCGTGACGAAGCGCGAGTAGAGCAGGTGCAGGATGGCGTGCTCGACGCCCCCGACGTACTGGTCGACCGGCATCCACTTCTCGGCCTCGGCCATGTCGAACGCCTGGGTCTCGTCGCTCGGGTCGAGGTAGCGCAGGTAGTACCACGAGCTGTCGACGAAGGTGTCCATCGTGTCGGAGTCGCGCCTGGCCGCGCCGCCGCAGTTCGGGCACGCGACGTTCACCCAGTCCTCGGCAGCGCCGAGGGGGCTCGCGCCCTTGGGCTTCAGGTCGAGGCCCGCGGCATCCGGAAGCCGCACCGGGAGGTCGGCTTCGGGAACCGGGACCTCGCCGCAGTCGGGGCAGTGGATGATCGGGATCGGCGTGCCCCAGTAGCGCTGGCGGGAGATCAGCCAGTCGCGCAGGCGGAAGTTCTTCGCCGCGTGCCCCGTGCCGCGCTGTTCGAGGATCTCGATGATGCGGCGGATCGCGTTGGACTTGGAGAGCCCGTCGAGGGGGCCGGAGTTGATCAGTCGGCCTTCGCCGGCAAGCGCGACACCGGTCGACGCCGGGTCGCTGGGCGGCACCTCGTCGGGCAGGATCGGGTCGCCGTTCTCATCGAGCTTGATCACCGGGATCACGCCCGTGACGGGCGCGTTGGTGTCGACGACGACCCGCACGGGCAGCTCGAACGCGCGCGCGAAGTCGAGGTCGCGCTGGTCGTGCGCGGGCACCGCCATGATCGCGCCGTGGCCGTAGTCGGCGAGCACGTAGTCGGCCGCCCAGATCGGCAGGCGCTCCCCGTTCACCGGGTTCACGGCGTACCGCTCGAGGAACACGCCGGTCTTGGGGCGTTCGGTCGACAGGCGGTCGATGTCGCTCTCGGCGCGCACCGAGTCGAGGTAGTCCTGGAAGCGGGCCTGCACCTCGGCGGATGCTCCGGCCGCGAGCTCCACGGCGATCTCGGAGTCGGGGGCGACCACCATGAACGTCGCGCCGTAGAGCGTGTCGGGGCGGGTGGTGAACACGGAGACCGGCTCGTCGCGGCCCTCGATCGCGAACTCGACGTCGGCGCCCGACGAGCGACCGATCCAGTTGCGCTGCATGGTGACGACCTTCGACGGCCACGAACCCTCGAGCTGGTTGAGGTCGTCGAGCAGGCGGTCGGCGTAGTCGGTGACGCGGAAGTACCACTGCGTCAGTGCCTTCTTCGTGACGACCGCCCCGCAGCGCTCGCAGTGCCCGTCGACGACCTGCTCGTTGGCGAGCACCGTCAGGTCGACCGGGCACCAGTTCACGAGGCCCGCCTTGCGGTAGGCGATGCCCTTCTCGTAGAGCTTCAGGAAGAGCCACTGGTTCCACCTGTAGTACTCGGGGTCGCTCGTGTGGAGCTCCCGCGACCAGTCGAACGACGGCGCGTACTGGCGGAACGAGCGCTTCTGCTGCTCGATGTTCTCGTAGGTCCAGGCACGGGGGTCGACACCGCGCTTGATCGCGGCGTTCTCTGCAGGCAGGCCGAACGAGTCCCAGCCCACCGGGTGCAGCACGTCGAAGCCCTGGTGCCGCCAGTAGCGGGCCACCGTGTCGCCGTAGCCGAACGCCTCGGCGTGGCCCATGTGCAGGTCGCCCGAGGGGTACGGGAACATGTCGAGGATGTACTTGCGCGGCTTCTTCTCGCCGGGTCGGCCGGCCCGGAACGGGCGGAGTTCGTCCCACACGGGAAGCCACTTCGCCTGCAGTGCGGCGAAGTCGTACGCGCCGGCGTCGGCGTTGGCCTGGTCCTGATCGTGTGCCACGTGACTCTCAATCGTGTGTCGCTGCGGTAGGGGCATCCGCACGTCTTCCGGGCGCGCCGGAACGCAGCGCACTCGGACATCCAGCCTACTCACTCCTCGGGCACGGATGCCGCGCCGAGCACCGCGAGCAGGGCGCGCGCCTTGACGCGCGTCTCCTCGATCTCCTCCTCGGCGACCGAGAGCGCCGTGATGCCCCCACCGGTGCCGATGCTCGCCCCACCGGGCGTTAGGACGATGGAGCGGATGACCATGGCGAGGTCGGCGCTCCCGTCGACGCCGAGGTAGCCGAAGGCGCCCGAGTAGATGCCGCGCGGACCGTCCTCGAGCTCATGCAGGATCGTCATGGCGCTGTGCTTGGGCGCTCCCGTCATCGAGCCGGCCGGGAACGCCGCCTGCACGACGTCGAGCGCGGTGAACGGGGCCCGGATGCGGGCGCGCACCGTCGACACGAGCTGGTGCACGTGAGCGTATTCCTCCACGTCGAGCAGGCTCGGCACGGTGACGCTCCCGAGCTCGGCGATGCGGCCGAGGTCGTTCCGCATGAGGTCGACGATCATCAGGTTCTCGGCGCGCTCCTTCTCGCTCTCGAGGAGCTCGCGGCGCAGCTCGGCGTCGAGCCGGGCGTCGGCGCCGCGCGGGCGCGTTCCCTTCATCGGCTTCGTCGAGACGACCCCGTCGGGGTCGACGTGCAGGAACTGCTCGGGCGAGGCGCTGAGCAGGGCGATGTCGCCGAACCGCACGTAGCCGCCGTGGTGGGTCGGGCTCGATGCGCGCAGCGCGAGGTAGGTCGCTGCAGGGTCGGGGCGGGTGTCGACGTCGACCCGGTTCGTGAGGCAGAGCTGGTACGCGTCGCCGCGCACGATGGCGGCCTGGCATTCGGCGATGAGCTCCGCGTAGCGCTCGGGCGCGTGGCGCCAGCGCACCGCCGGGTTCTCGGACGGTGCTGGTGCAACCGACGCGCCGAGCGTGCCAGCCACGATGGGGGTCGCGGATGCCGCGGGCTCCGCCTCGAGCACTGCGACGAGCTCGTCGGCCCAGCGTTCCGCCTCATCGTGGGCGCTGTCGTCCTCCTCGAGCCACAGGAGGCGCACCGTGCGAGCGGCGTGGTCGAATACGATCGCGCGGTCGAGGAAGAGGAACGCGGCATCCGGTGTGTCGGCGGTCGACACCGGGACCTCGTTGAGCCTCGCCCCCAGCTCGTATCCGAACCACCCGAACCAGCCGAGCGGGCCGGTGCGGTCGACCGCCGCCTCGCGCAGGGCCTCGCCGAGCACCTCGAACACGGATGCCTCGACCACGACCTCGCCGGGGTCCGCATCCACGGGCCTGCTCCGCGTCACCGTCCGGCGCCCCCCGTCCGCCGTGACGAACTCGCTGCCCGCGTGCGCCGCCGCGATGACGCTCACGCCCGACGCGGCATCCGCTCCCCCGTCGAGCCAGACCGCGTACACGGCATCTGCGAACCGCGTGCGGAACACGTATTCGGGATCCCGCCACACGCGCAGCGGACGGGAGCGGATGCGGCGCGGCATCTTCTCAGCGTACGGCCGTTCACGTGCTGCCGATGCGGCGCGGACGTACGTCACCGCCCGGCCGCGGCGAGATCCGCTGCAGCCGGGCGGCGAGCATTCAACCGATCACGGACCGGTGTACTGGAAGATGTACACCCCGCTGTCACGGTCGGAGGCGAGCACGTACTTCTGGCCGTTCGGGTGCTGGTGCACCTCGACGCCCCAGAAGTTGTTGCCGCCCTCGTCGATGAAGTGGCCGACCTCCGTCAGGGTGCCGCCGCTGTAGTCGAGCACGCGGAATCCGCCGGCGTAGTACGAGATGTACGCGAGGCTCTCGTCGGGGTCGGTCGCCACCTCGTGCACCGAGAGGTCACCGAAGCCGCTCGCGAACGCCGGATCCTGGCTCTCGGGGATGTAGTACTGGTCGAGGTCCTGCATCGTGTCGGTGTCGTACAGGTGGACGTACCCCCAACCGTCGAACACGGCCTTGATGTCGACGTCCTGGCCGACGGTACCGACCGCGGCGCTGAACGGCGTTCCGCCGGCATCGTCGCACGTGTACCCGGCCGGGACTCCGCCCGTGACGATGCGGAAGCCGTCGGTGCGCGAGACGAACACCGCCGGGATGCCCGCTTCGACGAGCATCGAGACGAGCGTCTCGCAACCGTCGACGCCGGTGCGGTTGAACACGACCGCGCCGACGTAGCCGGCTGCCTCGACGTTCTGCACCTTCACGGTGAAGTCGCACACGCCGCGTTCGATCACGGCGATCTCACCGGCTGCCGCCGGCGGGATGGCGACAGCGTCGCAGGCCAGTCCGACGAACCGCGTCGGGCCCGCCAGGGTGGTGTCGGGATCGATCTGCGGCACGTCGGATCCCTGGATGGCGGTGAACTCGGTTCCGTCCTCCATCGTCGCGGTCACGCGGTAGGGATTGAAGTCCTCGTCGGTGGCGATGAAGAACTCATCGTCGTTCGTGAACTCCGACTGATGGGCGTTGCCCTCGGGAGAGATCGACTCCCCAGCCACCTCGAGTCGCACGGGATCGAACTCCTCGAAGTCCGTGTCGGCGATGAGCACCGGGTTCGCCGGATCGTCCACGTCGAGCTTCGCGTACCCGCCGTCCCAGTACGACGCGAGCATCGTCTGCACGCCGTCGATCTCCTTCACCACGACGTCGTGGAAGAAGACCGAGTCGCCGTGCACGGCGCCGAGGGGCTGCGAGATGAGCTCGTCGAGCCCCGTCTCCGAGACGAGCACCGGCCGCGACGGGTTCGTGATGTCGAGGATGTCGATGTCGGTCTGCTCGAGGTCATCGACGAGCACCGCGTAGGCGTTGTCGCCGTCGACCCACATCCGCACCGAGTGCGTCTCGTTCGACTTCGTCTGCGCCTTGCCTGCGACCGAGAAGTCGCCCGCGCCCTCGACGAGCTTCTTCGGGTTCGTCGGGTCGGTGACGTCGACCAGCGTGATGCCGCCGACGCCCTTGGTCTCACCCGGACAGATCTCGTTCTGGTAGGCGAGGACCTCGCCGGTGAAGAACGGGGTCTCGAGGTGGATGACCTGCGATCCCTCACCGCTGTACGTGCCGCGGTGACTCGGGATGAGGCTCACGAAGTCCGGCGACGCGGGGTCGGAGATGTCCACGATGTAGACGCCCCCTCGATCGCACTCGGGTTCCCAGAACGCGGTGAGGTAGGCGTAGTTGCCGAAGGCCGAGACGTCGGCGATGCGGCCCGGCTCCTCCATGTCGGCGAAGAGATCGAAGTTGCCGACCTTCACCACGTTCGAACTCGACGCGGGAAGATGGCCCTCCTCTTCGCCGTGCTGCTGCGAGTGGTGGTTGTGGGTCTCCTCACCGGAGTCGAGGACTCCGTCGTCGACCCACTCGGTGTCGTCGTGGGCGAGCGCCGGCCCACCGCTCAGCACGAGCGCGGCAGCTGCGATGAGGGCGGTACCGACGGTTGTTGCTCTCCTGTTCATGAAGGCTCCTCTGCCTGGAATGCAGTCGTCCGTGGATGTGGCTGGATTCAAGCAGAACCGAGGCGGGTAGGACTAGGGGCTGCGGGTATCACGCAACAACCGTGCGCGACGCGCCGGAAACTGTCAGGCCGGAGACGGGCGGGCAGGGGCGGCACCTTCCCGCGCGACGAGCCGGCTCAGGTGGTCCAAGTGGGCACCACGCGTCACGCGGCCGCCCTCGAGGGTCACCACACGGTCGACGAGGGCCGGATCGACGGGCGCGTGCGAGATGAGCACGACCGTGCGGCCCGACCGGCTCGCGGCATCCGTGAGGTCTCGGAGGAGCGCGTCGGCGCGCTTCGGATCGACGCTCGCGGTCGGCTCGTCGAGCACCAGCACCGGGAAGCCGGCGAGCATCGCGCGCGCGAGGGCGATGCGCTGGGCCTGACCGCCGGACACCAGCGCTCCGCGCTCGCCCACCTTCGCCCCGAGCCCGCCACGCTCGCCGACCCACGCTCGCAGGCCCACTCGGTCGAGCACCTCGAGCAACTCGTCGTCGGTCGCGGTGTCCCGTGCGAACAACAGGTTCTGGCGCACGTCCTCGTCGAAGAGCCACGGCCGCTGCTCCACGAGGCCGACGATGCTCCGCACCGCATGCGGGTCGAGGTCGGATGCCTCGACGCCGCCGAGGCGGTACGAGCCCTCGTAGTCGAGGAACCGCACCAGCACGTGGGCGAGCGTGGTCTTTCCTGCGCCGGAGCCGCCGCGCACGAGCAGGCGCTCGCCGGGGGCGACGACGAGGTCGACACCGTCGAGCGCCGCGGGCCGGCGAACGGATGCCGCGGCCGCAACGCTCTCGTCGCCACTCGATACGTCGGACCAGTGCGCCCGGACCCCGCGCAGCTCGATCGAGGGCGACGGGTCACCGGTGGGTGGCGTGACCGGCTCGACTGGCGGCACCGGGATGCCGGCCGGCACCTCGGCGGGAACGGCCTGCGCGACCCGCTCGGCGCTGGTCCGCGCGAGGCGCAGCGCGCTCGTGGCCAGCGGCACGGCCGACGCCACCTCCGCGATCGCGAGGGGCACGAGGCAGAGCACGGCGAACGTCGGACCGTCGATCCGACCGGACTCGAGGAGCGGCGCCGAAGCGGCGAGGCTCGCGGCCACGGCGAAACCCCCGACGGCCGACATGACGGCGGATGCCGCACCTGTGGCCGCCGCCCTCGCCCGGGTCGCGCGGGCGAGGCGATCGCCGATCGCCTCGATCCGGCGTCGCCCCGCTACGGCGGCGTCGAACGCGACGAGCACGTCGAGCGCCTGCACGTGCTCCACGATCACCGCCTGCAGGTCGCCGCGGAGCGGCGCGAGCGTGCGTTCCGCCCGTACGGCCGCCGCGCGCTGCAGCAGCAGCGTGGCGGCGATGCCGGCCGCGAGGCAGCCGAGCACCGCCGCGGCCGACGCGGGGGCCAGCAGCGCGATCCCGGCCACCGCGAGCACGAGCACGACGACGGCGCTGACGATCGGCTGCACCACGCGCAACGGCACGTGCTGCAGCTCGTCGACATCGCCGACGAAGCGTGCGAGCAGGTCGCCGCGACGACTCGAGGCGAGGCCGTCGGGCGCGAGCGGAAGCATCCGCTCGAAGACGCCCGAGCGGATCCCGGCGAGCTGCCGGAACGAGGCGTCGTGGCCCGTCAGTCGCTCGAGGTACCGGAACACCGCGCGCCCCAGCGCGAAGGCGCGCACGCCGACGATGGCGAGCGAGAGATAGAGGACGGGCGGCTGCTCGGCCGCGCGCGCGATGAGCCAGGCAGAGCAGGCGAGCAGCGCCACGCTCGAGCCGGCAGACGCGATGCCGGCGAGGATCGCCGGCGCCAGGCGCGAGAACCTGGGCACGGCGCTGCGCAGCATGGCACGGGTCGGATCAGACATGGGCACCTGCCAGCGCGATCGAGCGGTCGGCGGCCTCGACGAGGCCGGAGCGGTGCGTCGTGACCAGCACGATGCGGCCGTCGGCAGCGAGCTCGCGAAGCCGCTCCCCCAGGCGCGTCTCGCGGTGCGCGTCCTGCGCGGACCCCGGCTCGTCGAGGAGCAGCAGGCGGCCGTCCCGCGCAAGCAGCCGGTGGATCGCGCGAGCCGTCGCCACGCGCTGCGCCTGTCCGCCCGAGAGGCCACTGCCGGCGGGCCCGAGTCGCCGCTCGGGGTCGAGTTCAACCCCGGCGAGGTCGAGCGCCCGCGTGAGGAGGTCTGGGTCCGCGTCGTCGTCGCCCAGGCGGACGTTGTCGGCGATGGTGCCCGCGAGGAGCGAGGGCGTCTGGCCCGCCCACGCGATCGACGACCGCTTCCCCCGCTCGAGTTCGATGCCGTCGAGCGCCACCTCGCCGTCGGCCTCTGCGAACCCGAGGAGTGCCGCGAACAGGCTCGACTTGCCGGAGCCGCTCTCCCCCGTGATGGCGACGACCTCCCCGGGACGCGCCTCGAGATCGACACCCTCGAGCACCACACGAGCGCCACGGCGAACGCGAAGTCCCGTGATGACCAGGCCCGAGTCCGTTCGCCTGGTCAGCGCCGGCGTCGCCGCGTCGTCGCGGATGCCGCCTGCGGCGGCGGGCGGGGCGTGTCGGTGCTCCGCCGCGGCGAGCAGGTCGAACGCGTCGGCCGACGCCGTGACCCCTGCGGACGACGAGTGGAAGGCCGCGCCGACGTTCCGCAGGGGCAGGAACACCTCCGGGGCCAGGACGAGGACGAACAGGCCCGGCGCGAGGGTGAGGTCGCCTGCAACCAGACGGAGGCCGATCGACACGGCGACGAGTGCCACCGACAGGCTCGCGGCGAACTCGAGCGTGAACCCCGACAGGAAGGTGATCCGCAGGACACTCATGGTGTGCCGCCGGTAGTCGTCGGTCACCTGCCGGATGCGTCCGACCTGCCGCTCGGCGCGTCCGAACACCGTGAGCGTGGAGAGCCCGCCGACCACCTCGAGGAAGCCCCGCGAGAGCGTGGCCAGGCTGTCCCACTGACGGCGCTGCACCGCGGCGGTGGCCATGCCGATGAGCGCCATGAACACGGGGATGAGGGGCAGCACGACCACGAGCACGAGCCCCGAGAGCGGGTCGGCGATCCAGGCTGCCGCAACGCAGGCGGGGGTCGCGACTACCGTGAGCACGAGCTGCGGGAGGTAACGGCCGAAGTACTCGTCGAGGGCGTCGAGCCCGGGGCCGAGCAGCGTGGCGATCCGTGCGGTGGGGAACCCCGGCACGCCGCCCGGCTGCCGCTCGAGGGCGGCGAGCAGCTCGCTGCGGAGTTCGGCCTTGACGCGCATCGCGCCCGCCGAGCCGGCGAGGTCCCAGAGCCAGGCGGCGCCGGCCCGTGCGGATGCCGCGACGACGAGTGTCACGAGGAGCGGCCAGGCCTGCGGCATCCGCATGCCGTCGATGAGTCCCGCGACGAGCGACGCGAGCGCCCATGCGAATGCGATCGTGGCCGCCGCCTGCGCGATCGCGAGCAGGCCGCCGGCGAGGAGGAACCAGCGCGCCGCGCGCGAGCGGCGGACGAGTCTCGGATCGAGCGGCTTCACGTGATCAGTGCGCGGCGGCCTCGATGGCGGCGCGCGTCACCCTCTTGCGGAACACCCAGTACGTCCAGCCCTGGTAGGCCAGCACGAGCGGGAGGAAGACGAGCGCCACCCAGCTCATGACCGTGAGGGTGTACGCCGTGCTGGACGCGTTCGCCACGGTGAGGCTGTTCGCCGGGTCGTTCGACGCGGGCATGACATCGGGGAACAGCGACGCGAACAGCGCGAGCACCGCGGTCGCGACCGTGATGGCGAGGAGCGTGAACGCGGTGCCCTCCGCGCCGCGCGCGTTGGCGAGCCACCCGCCGATGAGGGCGAGGGCGGCGACCGCCGCGAGGATCCAGAACCAGAGCGTGCCGAACGCCAGGCCCGTCCAGACCAGGAAGCCGGCGGCGACCAGGATCGTCGCAAGACCTGACCGCGCCGCGAGTCGACGGGCGCGCTCGCGCAGGTCGCCCTCGGTCTTCAACGACACGAACACGACCCCGTGCGTGAAGAAGAGGAGGAGCGTGGTGAGGCCGCCGAGGAGCGCGTACGGGTTCAGCAGGTCGAACAGCGTGCCCGTGTAATTGTGGTCGGCGTCGAGCGGCACGCCCTGCACGATGTTCGCGAACGCGACGCCCCAGAGGAGCGCCGGCACCGCCGAGCCGACGATGATCATGCCGTCGAACCATCGCTTCCACCGGGACTCGGGTCGCTGATGGCGGTACTCGAACGACACGCCGCGGGCGATGAGCGCGAGCAGGATGAGCAGCAGCGGGAGGTAGAAGCCCGAGAAGAGGGTGGCGTACCACTCGGGGAACGCCGCGAAGAGCGAGGCTCCCGCCACGATCACCCACGTCTCGTTGAGGTCCCACACCGGGCCGATCGTGTTGATGAGCACGCGACGGTCCGTGTCGTCGCGGCCGAGGAACGGCAGCGACATGCCGACGCCGAAGTCGAAGCCGTCGAGCACGAAGTAGCCGACGAAGAGGAACGCGACGATCCAGAACCAGAGCACCGAGAGATCCATTTGTCCGTTTCCTCCTAGTACACCGTGGTGGCGGGTTCGACCCGGCCGGTCTCGGGATGGGGCTCGCCCACCTCGGGTGGGCCCTTCCTGATCGCGCGGATCACGAGCCGCACCTCGACGACCGCGAGGGCGCCGTAGACGAGCGTGAACGCGATGAGCGAGATCAGCACATCGAGGCCGGTCACGTTCGGCGACACCGCCGACGCCGTCGGCAGGAGGCTGAAGACGATCCACGGCTGGCGACCCATCTCGGTGAAGATCCAGCCGACGCTCATCGCTGCGAGCGACAGCGGGAAGCTCCAGATCGCGACCTTCCACACCCATGCCTGCCTCGGCATGCGACCCTTGCGGGTGAGCCAGAGGCCGACGACCGCGATGATCACGTGGAGCAGCCCGAGGCCGATCATCCAGCGGAACGCCCAGTACGTGACCCAGATGATCGGCGTGTAGTCGCCTGGGCCGTAGAGCGCCACGTACTGCGCCTGCAGGTCGTTGATGCCCTCGACGCAGCCGTCGAAGGTATGTGTCGAGAGGAATGACAGCAGGTAGGGCACCCGGATCGAGAAGAGCTCCGTCGTGCCGTCGGGTGTGCCGAGCGTGAACAGCGAGAACGAGGCATCGGCAGCGCAGACCGTGTCGTAGGTGGCCTCGGCGGCGGCCATCTTCATCGGTTGCGTGGCGACCATCGCGAGGCTCAACTGATCTCCGAAGACGGTCGTGAGGATGCCGGCGGCCACCATCGTCCAGAGGCCGAACTTGAGGGCCGGGCGCATGGTGTCGAGGTGCTGGTTGCGCGCCAGGTGCCACGCCGACGCGCTGATGATGAGGCCTGCGGCGACCATGAAGCTCGAGGCGATGGTGTGCGGGAATGCGGCGAGGACGACCTGGTTCGTGAGCACAGCCCAGATGTCGACGAGCTCGGCGCGGCCCTTCTCGGCGTTCATCTCGTAGCCCACGGGGTTCTGCATGAACGCGTTCGCGGCGAGGATGAAGTACGCCGAGACCACCGAGCCGACCGCGGTCGCCCAGATGGTCGCGAGGTGGAGGCCGCGGGGCAGCTTGTCCCATCCGAAGATCCAGAGCCCGATGAACGTCGCCTCGAAGAAGAAGGCGAGCAGGCCCTCCATCGCGAGCGGCGCACCGAAGACATCGCCGACGAAGCGCGAGTACTCAGACCAGTTCATGCCGAACTGGAACTCCTGCACGATGCCGGTGACCACGCCCATCGCGAAGTTGATGAGGAAGATCGTGCCGAAGAACCTCGTGATGCGGATGTACTCCGTCTTGCCCGTGCGGTACCACGCGGTCTGGAAGACTGCGGCGGTGGTCGCGAGGCCGATCGTGATCGGGACGAAGAGGAAATGGTAGATGGTCGTGATGCCGAACTGCCATCGGGCGAGAAGCAGCGGGTCGAGCAGTTCGTTCACGGATGCACCTTTCGTGCGATGGCGACGTCCCGGATCATTCTTCTACAGAGCGTAGAACATTCAGGGTCGCGACGGTAGTCTGGTGCCATGGCGAGTCTCGGCGAGTTGGAGCGCTCCGTGATGGAGGTGCTCTGGACGAGCGACGCCGCCCTCACGGCCAACGAGTTGCGCGACGCGCTCGCGCTCCGCGACGCGCCCGGCCGCATCGTTGCCACGACCACGGCGCTGACGGTGCTCTCGCGCCTCGAGCGCAAGGGGCTCGTCTCCCGCTCCCGCGACATGCGACCGCACCGCTACCGAGCCCTCCTCAGCCGCGAGGAGCACACCGCCGAGCTCATGCACGAGGTGCTCGACCGTGCGTCCGACCGCGACGCCGCGCTCGCCCGATTCGTGAGCACCGCGAGCGAGCGCGAAGCGGCCACGCTCCGGCGCCTGCTCGACGACCTCTCCAGGCGTTGAGCCTGCTCGCCGTCTCGGCGGTGCTCGGCGCCCTCGCGTTCGCGCTCGCATGGCCAGTGCCGGTGGCGCTCTCGCGCGCCTCCTGGCCGGCTCGCGCACCGGCCGCCGCGCTCGCCCTGTGGCAGGCGATCGCGTTGGCGGGCGGCCTGTCGATGATCGGATGCCTGCTCGCGTTCGGATCGGCTCCGGCGGGGTCTCTCCCGGCCGCCCTGGGCGCGCTCGCACCCCACGGATTCGCGGGGCCGATCCCGCCCGGCTTCGGCGTCGCGCAGATTGCGGCGCTCACCCTCGCGGTGGCAGTGGCGCTCCTCCTCACGCTCAACCTCGCGCTCACCGCGGTTCGCGCCGAACGCGAGCGGCGCCGGCAGCACCAGCTCGTGGACCTGCTCAGCGACCCCATGCCGGGCGAGCCGCGCACCCGCGTGCTCGCCCATCCGGTCCCCCTGGCCTACTGCGTGCCGGGCATCCGCACCGCCACGGTGCTCACACACGGGCTCATCGAGGCGCTGCAGCCCGACGAGCTCGCGGCCGTCATCACCCACGAGCGCACCCACCTCGACCAACTGCACCACCTCGTGCGGCTCGCCTTCCGCGCCTGGCACAGCGCCATCCCGTGGTTCCCCATCGCGAACCGCGCCGAGCGCGCCGTCGTCAGCCTCACCGAGATGCTCGCCGACGACGGCGCCCGCCGGGCGGTCGGCACCGACGCGCTGCGGCGCGCGCTCGAGCGGGTCGGCGACGCCGGCGAGGCGGGGGCGTATCCCGACGCCGCCGCGGGCGCGAGCCCCGACGCCGCGATGCTCGCCGCACGCCTGCATCGGATCCCTCCGGGCGAGCAGAGCGAGGGTGCTTCGCCCGAGGGCCGCAGCGCTCGTGCGGCCGTGATCGCGGCATCCTTCGCGCTCGTGGCCGTGCCGGCAGCGGGAATGGCCGTGATCCTCGGAATCCTCCCCTAGAGTGACGCGGCGGCGCCGGGCCGTCGATACGCTCGAACCGTGAACGAGCTCCTCGACTGGATCCTCGACACGGTGCAGTCCGTGGATCCGGTCGCGCGTACGCTGCTCGCCGGTCTCGGCATCATGCTCGAGACCTCAGTGCTGGTCGGCCTCGTCGTTCCGGGCGACACGATCGTGCTCGTCGCCTCGACCGCGGTGGACGGTGTCGGCCAGTACCTCGGGCTCACCTTCGCGGTGATCGCAGGCGCCCTCGCGGGCGAGAGCATCGGGTTCGCGCTGGGCCGGTGGTTCGGCCCGCACATCCATCGCTCTCGGCTCGGCCGGAGGATCGGCGAGGAGAACTGGGCGAAGGCCCAACGCTACCTCGACCGGCGCGGCGGCCCCGCCGTCTTCATCTCGCGGTTCCTCCCCGTGCTGCACTCCCTCATCCCGCTCACGGTGGGTATGAGCACCATGCGGTACCGGAGGTTCATGGCGTGGACGGTGCCCGCCTGCGCGATCTGGGCCTTCACGTACGTGACCGCGGGGTGGCTGGCGGCCGGGAGCTACCGCGAGCTGAGTCGCGAACTGCACTGGGCGGGGTACCTGTTCGTCGCGGTCATCGCCCTGTTCCTGCTCGTGGTGTGGGGCGCGAAGAAGCTGATCGTGCGCGCGGAGGCCAAGCACATGGCCGCAGCGGCGGCCCCCGACCCGGCGTCGGAGGAGGCCGATCTGCTCGACGCCGTCGGCTCCGTGCCGATCGGCATGGACTTCGACGAAGAGGGGCCGGATGCCGAAGCATCCGACCCCCCCGACCGCGACCGGAACCGCTAGTTTCCGACAGAATCGCGAGACCCGACCGGAACCGCTGCGACCAGCGACCGGAACCGCTAGAACAGCGACTTCTCGGCCAGCCAGTCGCTCGCGATCTGCTCGGCCGACTCCTGCTCGTCGACGCTCAACGCGTTGAGTGCGACGAGGTCTTCGGCGGTGAGCGCGGCGCTCACGGTGTTGATGATCTCGGCGATCTCGTCGGTGACCTTCTCACTCACCACGGGCACGACGTTCGACGCCAGGAAGAGCCCCTCGGGGTCCTCCAGCGTGACGAGATCGCTGGAGGCGATCGCCGGGTTCGCGCTGTAGATGTTCACGAGCTGCACCTGACCGTCTTCCAACGCCTTCAGGGTGAGCGGACCGCCGCTGTCTTCGATGGGCGTGAACGCCACGTCGACCCCGTACACCTCTTTCAGGCCCTCGGGACCATAGGGTCGTGTGGCCAGCTCGGAGTTTCCGCCGAGGGTGAGCGGCGTCGTCACGTTCTCGAGATCGGCGAGGCTGGTGACCCCGTTCTCCTCGGAGAACGTCTTCGTCACGTTGTACGAGTCCTGGTCGGTCGCCGGCGACTGGTCGAGCACGCGGAGCCCCTCGGGCAGCGACGTCTCGAGTTCGGCGTAGACGTCGTCGCTCGTCGTGGCCGTCGTGTCGGGCACGTAGTACTGGAGGAGATTGCCCGTGTACTCGGGGAAGACGTCGATCGCGCCGCTCTCGATGTCGGGGATGTACACCTCGCGCTGGCCGATGCGGAAGTCCCGCTCGACCGTGTAGCCGTTCTCCTCGAGTGCCTGCGCGTACAGCTCGGCGATGATCTCGTTGGAGTAGTAGTCCTGCGAGCCGACGACGATCGTCTCCGACGAGCCGCCGCCGTTCGTGGATCCGCCATTGAGCGGATCGCCCGACGAGCACCCTGCCAGGGCCACTGTCGCCCCGACCGCGACCGCTGCGAGCGCAACGAGCCGGCCCTTTCCTGCTGTGATCATTCCTGGTTCCCTTCGGTGATGGGTCGCCCCATGGCCGCTCGGGGCCGGGCCGGCCCTGAGCGGAGTTCGGTGGACTGCGTGGCCCGCACCCCGGCGGGCACGACGATGCGCTGGGTGAGCGCGAAGCCTCCGTCGACGACGAGCGCGAGGATGATCACGAGGATGGAGCCGCCGAGCATCTCGGCGTAGTCGCGGGTCTTGAGGCCCTCGAAGATGAACCGGCCGAGGCCGAAGTCGGCGACGTACGCGGCGAGCGTTGCGGTGGCGATGATCTGGAGCGTCGCCGAGCGGATGCCGCCGACCACGATCGGCATGGCGAGCGGCAGCTCCACCTTGCCGACGATCTGGTCTTCGCGCATGCCCATCGCCCGTGCCGCGTCGATCGTGCGGCGGTCGACCGACTCCAGTCCCGCGTACGCGCCGGCGAGCAGCGGGGGGATCGCGAGGATGACGAGGGCGATGATCGGCGCCTGCAGGCCGATGCCGAGCCAGAGGGCGAACAGGGTGAGCGCACCGAGCGTCGGCAGCGCCCGAAGTCCGCCCGACACCATCACGGCGGGATCCTTGCCCCGGCCGCTGTGCCCGACCAGGACGCCAATCGGGAGCGCGATGAGCGAGGCGATCACGAGCACGATCGCCGAGATCAGCAGGTGCTGGCCGATGCGCTCGGGGATGCTGCCGACACCGCTCCAATTCGCGGGGTCCAGGATCCAGGCGATGGCGTCGAGGAAGAGGTTCATGCGACATCCGCCTGCTTCACGAGCGTGGTGGACTGCGCCCGGCTGGTGGCGACGTTCGGGCGCGACCACGGCATGAGCAGGCGCCCGATGAGCACCGCCGCCCAGTCGAGCGCGAGCGCGAGGGCGATCGTCGCCACGATTCCGGTGATGATCTCGGCCTGGATGTTGCGCTGGAAGCCGTCGGTGAACAGGCTGCCGAGGCTCGGTACGCCGATCACGGCGCCGACCGTGACGAGGCTCACGGTGCTCACGATCACGACGCGGAGCCCGGCGATGAGCACAGGACCTGCGAGCGGCAGTTCGACCCCCCAGAAGCGACCCGTGACCGAGTAGCCCACTGCCGTCGCCGACTGGCGCACGTCGGGCTCGACCGAGTCGAACGCGTCGGCCGCGGTGCGGACGAGGACGGCCACGCCGTAGAGCGTGAGCGCGATGACGAGGTTGAGCGGGGACCGGAGGCTCAATCCGGTGATCGGAGGCAGCGCGATGAACAGCGCGAGCGACGGGACCGCGTACAGCAGCGCGCAGAGCGAGAGCAGGACGCCTCGCGACCACCGATACCGGTGGGCGAGCCATCCGATGGGAACCGACACCACGAAGCTCAGTATGATCGCGGGCACCGACAATGCCAGGTGCACGAGCATGAGCTCGCCGACGAGGTCGAGGTTCGACCAGAGCCAGTTCATGAGGCCAGGACCCCCGCCGGCCTCCCGTCGGCGTCGACCACGAGGCTCCTGCCGTCGACCTCGGTGACGTGCAGCGCGCGCTTGCCGCGGTCCGCCCCGACGAAGTCCGCGACGAACGCGTCAGCCGGATGCGCGAGGATCTCCGCGGGCGATGCCGCCTGCGAGATCCTGCCGCCCTGCTGCATGATGACGACCTGATCGCCGAGCAGGAACGCCTCGTCGATGTCGTGCGTCACGAACACGACCGTCTTCCCCAGCTCGCCCTGCAGCCGGAGGAGTTCCTGCTGGAGCTCCGACCGCACGATCGGGTCGACCGCGCCGAACGGCTCGTCCATCAGCAGGATGTTCGGGTCGACGGCGAGCCCGCGTGCGACGCCGACGCGCTGCTGCTGGCCGCCCGAGAGCTGGCTCGGGTACCGGTCGGCGAGCGACCGATCGAGGCCGACGGTGTCGAGCAGCTCGAGGGCACGGTCGTACGCAGCGCGCTTGCTCGTGCCGCGCAGCAACGGCACGGTGGCCACGTTGTCGATGACCTTGCGGTGCGGCAGCAGCCCCGAGTTCTGCATGACGTAGCCGATGCCGCGGCGCAGCTGCACGGGATCGCGCGTCGCGACATCCGTGCCGTCGATGAGCACCTGTCCGCCGGTCGGATCGACCATGCGGTTGATCATGCGCAGCAGGGTCGTCTTGCCGGAGCCGGACGAGCCGACGAGGACCGTCGTCTTGTGCGGCTGCATCACGATGTCGACGTCCTCGACGGCGACGGTGCCATCGGGGAACTGCTTGGTGACGCGGCGGAACTCGATCATGGGCTGCCTCAATCCCCGTCTCGGGTGGTCACCCGGAACAACGAGTTCCAGCCAAACACCATTCCCGTCGCGAGGCAACGCGGCGCGACGCTCGGCATGCCGCCGGGAACGCCGGACCTCAGGCGGCGGACGAGGCGGCGCGAGCCTCGCCGAGGTGCTCGGCGAGGTAGTCGTGCACGAGACGCTTCGCCTCGGCGAGGTACCGCTCGTCGCCCGCCGGCTCCCGCTCGAACGCACGGCTGATGAGCGCGTCGCCGAGCTCGAGGGCCACGCCGAGCCGGAAGCGCAGTTCGGCGGCGGCGTCGCCGTCGGAGTCGAGGTCGAACTCGGCCTCGATCAGCATCGCCATGCGGTGGGCGAACTCGGGCTCGCCGTCGCCGTCGGCGGTCTCGCGCCGGCCGGCGTGCACCACGGTGAAGCCGGGCTCGTCGCGGTAGAGGGCGGTGCACGCGTCGAGCGCGACATCGACGACGTCCCACCAGGTGCGGAGCTCCGTGCGCTCCATGTCGTCGGCGACGCGTTCGCGGAAGCGACGGATCGAACGCTCCCGGAGGGCGTGCAGCACCGCGACGCGGTCGGGGAAGTATCGGTACACCGTGCCGATCGACGCGCCGGCGCGCTCGGCCACCATCTGGGTCGTCAGGCGCTGGAAGCCGGTCTCGTCGACGATCTCGGCGGCAGCGTCGAGCAGCGCGTCGAGCCGCTGGGTGCTGCGCCGCTGCGTCGGCTCCGTGCGGACCGAGCGCCTCCGGCTTGGATCGGCCCCTAGGATCAGGTCGACATTCGGCACGGAACCTCCCTCACTTTGCGCGCTCCACTCTACCGGGACGTCAGCCGCCGCCCGACCACTGCAGGCGGCGCGTTTTCCGACCGGGCACAGGCCCATGCCAGACTGAGTGGATGCCGGCGAGTCCCCCCACCCCGGCCGGATCACGGGAGCGCCAGGTCCGGCATCGCGCCGCGCGCCTCGAGGACTGGATCCACGACGTGCGCGAGCGCTGGGCGCGTCGGCGCGGGCACGCGCCGACGGTCGTGCCGTACACGGGCTACGGATCCACGGAGTGGGTGCGCGTGCTCTGCCGCGTGCTCCTCAGCCGGCCGATCGCAGCCGATGAGCCGTCCAAGCGCCGTCGCAAGCGCCGGGAGCAGGGCATCCGCGGATGGCGGAGCTTCACGAGCGTGCCGGTGGGCGACGTTCCCGTGGTCATCGAAGTGGGCGGTGAGCGCATCGAGGTGCTCGCCGATCGCGGCGGCGTCGTCGATACCCGGGTCCCCGTGGCGCTCTCCCCGGGCTGGCACCGGGCGACCCTGCAGACCGAGGGCTCCGAGGCCGTGGAGGCCCCCGTCTGGATCGTGGGGCCCGACGTCGACTTCGGAATCATCTCCGACGTCGACGACACCGTGATGGTCACCGCACTCCCCCGCCCCCTCGTCGCCTTCTGGAACACGTTCGTCCTCGACGAGCACGCCCGCATCCCGACCCCGGGCATGGCGGTGCTCTTCGAGCGTCTCGTGCGCACGCATCCGGGCTCCCCGGTGATCTACCTCTCCACGGGTGCGTGGAATGTCGCCCCGACGCTCACGCGCTTCCTCTCGCGCAACCTCTACCCATCCGGCCCGCTGCTCCTGACGGACTGGGGTCCGACCCACGACCGGTTGTTCCGCAGCGGTCGTGCGCACAAGGAGGAGAACCTCCGGCGGCTCGCGGACGAGTTCCCCGGCGTACGATGGCTCCTCATCGGCGACGACGGGCAGCACGACGAGGAGCTCTACGCGCGGTTCGCGGCCGAGCATCCCGACCGTGTCGCCGCCGTCGCGATCCGCCGCCTCTCCACGGGTGAGGCCGTGCTCGCGGGCGGCCGCACGAAGGCCGAGCAGCACGGCGCCGAGGTGCCGTGGGTCTCGGCGAGCGACGGGTCCACCCTCGCCGACCAGCTTTCCGACATCGGCCTGCTGTAGGCCCATCGCCGGCCCGCGATCTGGTGGTCGGCCCGGAGGGTCAGGACGCCGCGGTCACCGCTGCGGTGCGCTCGGCGCGCGACCGCCGGATCCGGGCGAGGCCGCGGTTGACCTGCCGCGCCCACAGCGGCCCGCGGTAGATGAACGCCGTGTACCCCTGCACGAGCGTCGCGCCCGCGTCGAGGCGGTCCTGCACGTCGGCAGCCGTCTCGACACCGCCCACCGAGATCACGCACTGCTCGGCCGGGACATTCGCCCTCACCAGGCGCAGGACCTCGAGCGAGCGGGCCGCGAGCGGCGCACCCGAGAGACCGCCGGGGCCGACCCGCTCGATGACGGATGCCGGTGCGCTGAGTCCCTCGCGGGAGATCGTGGTGTTCGTGGCGATGATCCCGTCGAGTCCGAGCCGGGTGACGAGCTCGCAGATGCGCACGACCTCCTCGTCGGCGAGGTCGGGTGCGATCTTCACGAGCAGCGGCGCCCTGCCCGCTGCGGCGCGCACCGCCTCGAGGAGCGGCGCGAGGGCGTCGAGCTCCTGCAGGCCGCGCAGGCCAGGAGTGTTCGGCGAACTCACGTTCACCACGAGGTAGTCGGCGTAGGGGGCGAGCACGCGTGCGCTCCGCTCGTAGTCGGGGACGGCGTCCTCGACGGGCGTCACCCTGCTCTTGCCGATGTTCACGCCGAGCACCGGCCGGTGCGTGCGACGTGCGAGCCGTGAGAGGCGCCCGACCGCGGCATCCGCCCCGCCGTTGTTGAACCCCATGCGGTTCACGAGCGCACGGTCGCCGAGGAGGCGGAAGAGGCGCGGCCGCTCGTTGCCGGGCTGGGCGACCGACGTGATCGTACCCACCTCCACGTGACCGAACCCGAGCTGGCCCAGCCCGCGCACGGCGAGGGCGTCCTTGTCGAACCCCGCGGCCAGGCCGAAGGGCGAGGGGAACGTGCGGCCGAGTGCCTGCACCTCGAGCGACCGGTCGGGCCGCGTGAAGCGCTCCACGAGACGCCCCACGCCCAGGGTCGGCAGGGCCCGGATGACCCGGAAGGCGAGGTGATGGGCGTCCTCGGGGTCCATGCGGGACAGGACGAGGGAGAAGAGAAGTCGATACATGCCGGGACTCAGGCTATCGGAGCCGCGTCGGCCACCTCACTCGACGGGGCGTGCGGGCAGGCGGCCGTGCTCCGCGCGGAGCTGGCCGATGGCCGACTCGAAGTCGTCGAGTGATTCGAACGCCTGGTACACGCTCGCGAAGCGGAGGTACGCCACCTCGTCGAGCTCGCGGAGCGGCGGCAGGATCGCGAGTCCGATGTCGTTGGCCTCGATCTGCGAAGCGCCCGTCGAGCGGATCGTCTCCTCGACCTTCTGCGCGAGCACCGCGAGGTCGGTGTCGGTGACCGGGCGGCCCTGGCACGCCTTCTTCACGCCGGCGACGACCTTCTCGCGGCTGAAGGGCTCGATGACCCCGCTGCGCTTGATGACCGCGAGGCTCGCGGTCTCGGTGGTGGAGAACCGCCGGCCGCATTCGGGGCACTGCCGGCGGCGTCGGATGGCGAGTCCGTCATCGCTCGTGCGCGAGTCGATGACACGGGAGTCCGGGTAACGGCAGAACGGGCAGTGCATGGTGCTCCCAGCCTAGCGGGGCCGGATCGCCGCCCGGCCGCGTTCGCCGTGGGCGCGCCGGGACGTGGGCGACGGGTGCCGGGCGCGGCCTCAGTCGTCGAAGCGCGCCGACACGGCCTCGCCGTGCGCCGGGAGGTCCTCCTCGGCCGACAACGCCGCGATCACGGGTGCGACCTCTCGGAGGGCGGCCTCGCCGTAGCGCACGACCTGCTGCGGCCGCAGGAACGTCGCCGCCGAGAGGCCGGCGGCCGACCGCGCCTGGCCGCCGGTGGGCAGCACGTGGTTGGAGCCGGCCGCGTAGTCGCCGAGGCTCACGGGCGAGTACGGTCCGACGAAGATCGCCCCGGCATTCTCGATGCGCGCGAGCACCGCGTCGGTGTCGCGCACCTGGATCTCGAGGTGCTCGGGCCCGAACGCGTTCGAGAAGTCCGCCGCCTGCCACAGGTCGTCGACGAGCACCACGGCCGACTGGGCGCCCTCGACGGCCGTGCGCACGCGCGCCGAGTGCTTCGTCGCCGCGACCCGCGCCTCGAGTCGCTCCCGCACCCGGTCGGCGAGGTCGACCGAGTCGGTGACGAGCACCGCTGCCGCGAGCTCGTCGTGCTCGGCCTGGCTCACGAGGTCGGCGGCCACGAGATCGGCGTCGGCCGAGCCGTCGGCGATCACGAGGATGTCGGTGGGGCCGGCCTCGGCGTCGATTCCGGTGACGCCCTGCACGAGTCGCTTCGCCGCCGCGACGTAGACGTTGCCCGGCCCGGTCACGCGCTGCACCGGCTCGAGCCCCAGGTCGGGCACGCCGTACGCGAAGGCGCCGATCGCTCCGGCGCCGCCCATCGCGTACACCTCGGTGATGCCGAGCAGGGCCGCGGCGGCGGCGATCGTGGGATGGATGCGCCCGCCGAACGCAGCCTGGGCCGGCGACGCGAGCGCGATGGAGCGCACGCCCGCGACCTGCGCGGGCACCACGTTCATGACGACGCTCGACGGGTAGACCGCCTTGCCGCCGGGCACGTACAGGCCCACCCTGCCCACGGGCTGCCAGCGCTGCTCGACGATCGCACCGTCGCCGAGCACGGTGCGCTCGGGCGCGGGCACCTGCGCCGCGCTCGCGGCGCGGACCCGTGAGATCGTCGACTCCAGCGCTGCACGGACGTCGGGAGCGAGTGCGCCGACCGCCGCCTCGAGCTCCGCAGCGGGCACTCGCACGGTCGCCGGCCGCACGCCGTCGAAGCGCTCCGCCTGGTCGACGAGTGCCGACGCCCCATGCTCGCGCACGTCGTCGATGAGCGCCTGGGCCGCGTCGAGCGCCGCGGTGACATCCGTCGCGGCACGCGGGACGAGGGCGAGCAGCTCGCTCGCCGATGGACGGGTTCCGCGCAGGTCGATGGTTCGCAGCATGGCCCGACCAGCCTACCCAGCCGGGCGGACCCCGATCGATGCGGGCGTCACACGAGGCAGTTCGGGCCGAGCAGGCTCTTCAGCTCGCCGTAGAGGTCGGCCGTGACCTGCACCGGGTACGGCAACTCGAACACGCGAGCAGTGCGCCCCTTCACGAGCCGCAGCCGCACCTCGGTCTCGCCGCGGTGCCGGATGAGCACGTCGCCGAGTGCCGCGATCGTGTCGGTCGTGGCGCGCACGTCGGGCAGCGAGATGATCACCGGCCCTGTCTCGTCGCCCTGCCCGAGCTCCGGTGAGAAGACGCTGTAGGCGTGCAGGTTCATGCCGTCGTCGCGCATGCTCACGCGGCCGCGGACGACGACGATCGAGTCGCCCTTCAGCCCCGGCGCGAACTCCTGGTACGCCTTGCCCATGAACATCACGGTGATCTCGCCCGAGAAGTCCTCGACCTGGATCATGCCGTACTGGTTGCCGCTCTGCCGCGCCACGCGGTGCTGCACGCTCGTGACGAGGCCGGCGATGGTGACGGTCTCGCCGTCCTGCGTGGCATCCGACGATACCAGCTCGGTGATCGTGGTCGACGCGTGCTTCGCGAGCGGCACCTCGAGCCCGGCGAGCGGATGGTCGGAGACGTAGAGCCCCAGCATCTCGCGCTCGAACGCGAGCTTGTCGCGCTTGGCCCACTCGGGCCGGTCGGGCACCAGGGACGGCGCCGCAGCCTTCTCGTGCTCCTCGAAGAGGCTGTCGAAGTCGAAGCCGACGTCGCCGACCTCCTCGGCGCGCTTCTCCTTCACGGCCGACTCCACCGCGCCCTCGTGGATCTCGACGAGCGCACGCCGCGTGTGCCCGAGCGAGTCGAACGCACCCGCCTTCACGAGCGACTCGATCGTGCGCTTGTTCGCGACCTGGATCGGCGACTTCTTCAGGAAGTCGTGGAACGACTCGAACCGCCCGTGCTGCTCGCGCGCGGCGCGGATCGCGTCGACCACGTTGAAGCCCACGTTGCGCACCGCGCCGAGCCCGAAGCGGATGTCGTCGCCGACGGCCGCGAAGTACCCGATCGACTCGTTCACGTCGGGCGGCAGCACCTTGATGCCCATGCGCCGGCACTCGTTGAGGTACAGCGCGAGCTTGTCGCGCGCGTCGCCGACGCTCGTGAGGAGGGCCGCCATGTACTCAGCGGGGAAGTGCGCCTTCAGGTACGCCGTCCAGTAGCTGAGCACGCCGTAGGCCGCCGAGTGCGCCTTGTTGAACGCGTAGTCGGAGAATGGCAGCAGGATGTCCCACAGCGTCTTGATCGCGGCATCCGAGTAGCCGTTGGCCTTCATGCCCGCCGAGAAGCCCGCGTGCTGCTTGTCGAGCTCGGACTTCTTCTTCTTGCCCATCGCACGCCGCAGGATGTCGGCCTGCCCTAGCGAGAACCCGGCGACGCGCTGCGCGATCGCCATGACCTGCTCCTGGTAGATGATGAGGCCGTAGCTCGCGTCGAGGATGTCCTTCAGCGGCTCCTCGAGCTCGGGGTGGATGGGCGTGATCGGCTGCAGGCCGTTCTTGCGCAGCGCGTAGTTGATATGCGAGTTCGCGCCCATCGGCCCCGGACGGTACAGCGCGATGACGGCCGAGATGTCCTCGAAGTTGTCGGGTTTCATCTGCCGCAGCAGCGAGCGCATGGGGCCGCCGTCGAGCTGGAACACGCCGAGCGTGTCGCCCTTGCCGAGCAGCTCGTACGCGCCCGCGTCGTCGAGCGCGAGGTCTTCGAGCACCGGACGGAATCCGCGGTTCGCCTCGATGTTGTCGAGGGCGTCGTCGACGATGGTGAGGTTGCGCAGCCCCAGGAAGTCCATCTTGATGAGCCCGAGCGATTCGCACGCCGGGTAGTCGAACTGCGTGACGACCTGGCCGTCCTGCTCCCGCTTCATGATCGGGATGATGTCGATGAGCGGGTCGCTCGACATGATCACGCCCGCGGCGTGCACGCCCCATTGTCGCTTCAGGTTCTCGAGCCCGAGCGCGGTCTCGAAGACCGTCTTCGCCTCGGCATCCGTCTCGATGAGCGCGCGGATGTCGCCCGCCTCCTTGTAGCGGGGATGGTCCTTGTCGAGGATGCCCGACAGCGGGATGTCCTTGCCCATGATCGCGGGCGGCATCGCCTTCGTGAGCTTCTCGCCCATCCCGAACGGGAACCCGAGCACGCGGGACGAGTCCTTGAGGGCCTGCTTCGCCTTGATCGTGCCGTAGGTCACGATCTGCGCGACGCGCTCGTCGCCGTACTTCTCGGTGACGTACCTGATGACCTCACCGCGACGGCGCTCGTCGAAGTCCACGTCGAAGTCGGGCATGGACACGCGATCCGGGTTCAGGAAGCGCTCGAAGATGAGGCCGTGCCGCAGGGGGTCGAGGTCGGTGATGCGCATCGCGTACGCGGCCATCGAGCCCGCACCGGAGCCACGGCCGGGGCCCACGCGGATGCCGTGGTTCTTCGACCAGTTGATGAAGTCGGCAACCACCAGGAAGTAGCCGGGAAACCCCATCTGGCTGATCACGCCGACCTCGTAGTCGGCCTGCCGGCGCACGTCGTCGGGGATACCGTTGGGGTACCGCACATGCAGGCCGCGCTCGACCTCCTTGACGAACCAGCTCTCCTCGCTCTCGCCGTCTGGAACAGGGAACCGCGGCATGAAGTTCGCGCTCGTGTTGAACTGCACGTTCGCGCGCTCGGCGATGAGGAGCGTGTTGTCGCAGGCCTCGGGGTGGTCGCGGAAGACGTGCCGCATCTCCGCGGCGGACTTCAGGTAGAACTCGTCGGCGTCGAACTTGAACCGGTTGGGATCGTCGAGCGTCGAGCCCGACTGCACGCAGAGGAGCGCCGCGTGGCTCTTCGCGTCGTGCGCGTGCGTGTAGTGCAGGTCGTTGGTCGCCACGAGCGGCAGGTCGAGCTGCTTCGCGAGGCGCAGGAGGTCGTCCATGATGCGGCGCTCGATGCCGAGCCCGTGGTCCATGATCTCGGCGAAGTAGTTCTGCTTGCCGAAGATGTCCCGGTAGTCGGATGCCGCCTTCACGGCCTCGTCGTACTGGCCCAACCGCAGGCGGGTCTGCACCTCGCCCGACGCGCAGCCCGTGGTGGCGATGAGCCCGGCGGAGTACGTCCGCAGGAGCTCGCGGTCCATGCGCGGCTTGAAGTAGTAGCCCTCGATCGAGGCGAGGCTCGAGAGCCGGAACAGGTTGTGCATGCCCTCGGTCGTCTCCGACAGAAGGGTCATGTGCGTGTACGCACCCGACCCGGACACATCGTCCTCGCCGCCGCTGCCCCAGCGCACTCGGGTGCGATCGCCGCGGGGCGTTCCGGGCGTGATGTACGCCTCGGTGCCGATGATCGGCTTGATGCCCGCGTCGGTGGCCTGCTTCCAGAAGTCGTAGGCGCCGAAGACGTTGCCGTGGTCGGTGACCGCCACCGCGGGCATGCCCTCGCCCTGCGCCGCCTTGATCAGCTCGCCGATCCGGGCGGCGCCGTCGAGCATCGAGTACTCGCTGTGCACGTGCAGGTGGACGAAGGAATCGGCGGCCACGGGGCTCCTCATCGGGGGTGCTGCGAGGTGGGTTCTCGGGGGTCTTCAAAGTCTATGGCGACCCGGCGACGACCCGGCCGGTCGACGTCGCGTGTCCTGACGTCAGTCGCCGCGGAGCACGTCGAGCGCGTGCGCGAGGTCGGCCGGGTACTCCGACTCGAACGTCGTCCACCTCCCGGTGCCCGGATGCGTCAGCGAGAGTTCCTTGGCGTGCAGCCACTGACGGGTCAGGCCCAGCCGTGCCGAGAGTGTCGGGTCGGCGCCGTACATGGCGTCGCCCGCGCACGGATGCCGCTGGGCGGCCATGTGCACGCGGATCTGGTGCGTGCGCCCCGTCTCGAGGTGAACGTCGAGGAGTGAGGCGTACGGGAACGCCTCGATCGTCTCGTAGTGCGTCACCGCGTGCTTGCCGGAGGCGGTCACCGCGAACTTCCATTCCGAGCGCGGATGCCTCCCGACCGGCGCGTCGATCGTGCCGGCGAGCGGGTCGGGATGCCCCTGCACCACCGTGTGGTAGATCTTCTCGACCTCGCGGTCGTGGAACTGGCGCTTCAGCTCGGTGTAGGCGCGCTCCGACTTCGCGACGACCATGAGCCCGCTCGTGCCCGCGTCCAGACGGTGCACGACGCCCTGGCGCTCGGGCGCTCCCGACGTGGAGATGCGGAAGCCCGCCGCCGCGAGTGCGCCGACCACGGTCGGGCCGTCCCAGCCGAGCGAAGGATGTGCGGCGACACCCGCCGGCTTGTCGACGACCACGACGTCGTCGTCGTCGTGCACGATCCCGAGCCCGGGCACCGCGACCGGCACGACCTCGAGCGTGCGCGGCGGCTCCCAGCTCACCTCGAGCCAGCCGCCGGCGCGGAGCCGGTCGGACTTGTCGACGGATGCCCCGTCGAGCACGGCTCCCCCGGCCGCTGCGATCTCGGCTGCCTGGGTGCGCGAGAAGCCGAGGAGCTTCGCGAGCCCCTGGTCGACGCGCACCCCGTCGAGCCCGTCGGGCACGGGGAACGAGCGGTGCTCCATGCTCAGGACTCGGCGGCCAGCTGCGAGCCGGCCAGCGGAGTGCGTCCGTCGCCCGCGGGAGCCGCGTCGGGACCGTCGTTCGCGGCCGTCTCGGGCGCTTCGGCATCGGTGGCCGGCGGGGCGTCGGCCGCGGCATCCGTGCGCTTCGACTCGCGCGTGCCGTCGAGTCCCACGCCTCGGATCGTCAGGATCATGAAGAGCACCATGCTCGAGACGATGGCGATGTCGGCGACGTTGTAGATCGCGGGGATGAGCCACGGCGTCGAGATGAAGTCGATCACGTGGCCGAGCCCGAAGCTCGGCTCCCGGAAGAGCCGGTCGGTCAGGTTTCCGAGGACGCCGCCGAGGAGGAGTCCGAACACCAGCGCCCACGCGATCGAGCGGATGCGCCGGGCGAACCACACGATGAAGGTGATCACGCCTGCGGCGAGGATCGTGAAGATCCATGTCATGCCGCTCGCGAGGGAGAAGGCGGCGCCGGGGTTCCGCACGAACTGCCATTGCAGCACGGTGCCGAGCGCCGGGACGACCTCCCCTTCGGTGAAGTTCGTGATGACGAGGTACTTGCTCAGCTGGTCGATGCCGTACACCACGAGGGCGGCGGCGACCAGGATGAGGAGTGCTGCAGCGGTGCCGACCTTCGCGGCGCGCTCAGCCGCCAAAGCCCTGGAAGGTCGGGGCGGGCGCCTGCTCGCCCGGGGCGCCGGCGCTCACGGGCGAGAAGCCCTGGTTGCCCGAGACCTGCACGGGCGTGGCCGTGTCGAGCTCGCGGAGCTGGCCCTCGATGTAGCTCTTCAGCTTGAGGCGGTAGTCGCGCTCGAACACGCGGAGCTCGTCGACGCGCTTCTCGAGTGCGAGGCGCTCCTGGTCGAGCACGCTCATCTGGGCGCGCTGCTTCGCCTCGGCCTCGGCGACGACGCGCGCGGCCGTGGCGTGACCCTCGGCGATCAGCGCGTCGCGCTTCTCGATGCCTTCGCGCACGTGCTCCTCGTGGAGGCGACGCGCGAGCTGCAGGAGGTTCGTCGTGGAGGTCTGCTCGTCGAGGTCGGACTGCGGGGCGGCGGGCGCCTGCATCGGCACGGCCACGGTGGGCGGCGGCGAGGCGGGCTCCGCGTAGACCGCGGCAGGGGCCGGCGCAGCGGCCGCGCCCTTCGCGGCGCCCGCGGCACGGGCCTCGGCCGCGGCCAGGCGCTGGCGCAGCTCGTCGTTCTCCTGGTTCAGCCGGCGCAGTTCGACGACGACCTCGTCGAGGAAGTCGTCGACCTCGTCCTGGTCGTAGCCCTCCCGGAACTTCGTCGCTTGGAAGCGCTTGTTGACCACATCTTCCGGAGTTAGCGCCATGGCTTCCCACCCTCAAATCTGTCGAACTGTTCGAACACGTTCTGCTAACGGTAGCAAAGACCTCCACGGGGGCGCAGTGCCGAACGTCACGGCATGCCACCCTCGCAGGAGATCGTCAGCCGGAAGCCGCGGCTGCGGCCGCCAGCCAGGACACCACGGTCATCAGGATGATGACGAGCAGCATCGCCAGGCTCCACCCCAGGTCGAGTGCGACTTGGCCGATGCGTATCGGCGGCACGAGCCGCCGGAAGAAGCGCACGGGCGGATCCGTCACGCTGTAGACCGTCTCCACGACCACGAGCCACCCGCCGCGGGGACGCCAGGTGCGGTTGAACGTGCGTACCAGGTCGAGCACGAACCGCCCCCACATCACGAAGAAGTAGATGAGGAGCAGCGTGTACAGGATGTTCCAGATGACGGACAGCGCGCCCACGGCGGCTACGCGTGCGTGAAGAACGACGCGTCGACGTCGCCCTCGGCCTCGCCGGCCTCACCCGAGACCACGACGTGCGCGGGCGAGAGCAGGAAGACCTTGCTCGTGACACGCTCGATCTTGCCGTAGAGGCCCTGCGAGAGGCCGCTCGCGAAGTCGATGAGGCGGCGGGCGTCGCCGTCGGACATCTGGGAGAGGTTGATGATGACGGGAACTCCCTCGCGGAAGGACTCGGCGATCACCTGGGCGTCACGGTACTGACGCGGGTGCACAGTGAGGATCTCGTTCATCTCCGCCTGCGGGGGGGTCGGTTGGACATGGTGCCTGCGCAGCGGCGTGACGGCCGCTCCGGTCTTGGGGGCGGGTGCCGCCGCGTGCACGATGGGTGCAACGGGCGCCGGTGCCTGGGGTGCCTCGTGCTCGAACTCCTCATCGGCGAGTCCGAGGTACACCATGGTCTTCTTGAGCGGGTTCGACATCGCTGCCTCCGTCTTCGTTCCGTCTCCTCGAGGCTAACCGGCCTCCGGCCGATTCCCGGTGATTGCGGTGCCGATCCGGAGGTGTGTCGCGCCCTCCAGAATAGCCTCCCGAAAATCGTGCGACATCCCCATGGACAACGCCGTCGCATCGGGTGCGATGCGCTGCACGCGCTCGGACAGCAGCCGCACGCGGGCGAACGCCGGCCGGGCGGGTTCGTCGAGCGGCGCGACCGCCATGAGCCCGCGAAGTTGCAGCCCGGGCGTGGCGAGCACGTGCTCCACGAGCGGTTCGAGGCCGTCGGGGGCGACGCCGCCCCGTGCCGGGTGATCGGTGAGGTTCACCTGCACGAAGCAGTCGACGGATGCCTCGTCGGAGCGCAGCGCCTCGACGAGCGACCCTCGGTCGACCGAGTGGATCGCCGCTGCGTAGGCGCGCACCTGCCGGGCCTTCCTGCTCTGCAGCTGCCCGACGAAGTGCCACCGCAGGCCGAGCCCCGCGAGCGCCGCGGCCTTCGCCTGCGCCTCCTGGTGCCGGTTCTCGCCGACGTCCCGCACGCCGAGGGCGGCGAGCTCAGCCACGAGCGCGGTCGGCTGGAACTTGGTCACGACGATCGTCGTGATCTCGCGCGGGTGCCGGCCGGCGTCGCGCGCGGCATCCGCGATGCTGCCCTGCACCGAGGCGAGCCGGTCGGCGAGGGTGCTCATGCGTGCCCCCCATCGACCGGCGTGCTCGGCATCACTTCAGGAAGTCGGGGATGTCGAGGTCGTCGCCCTCGTCGTCGAACGCAGGGTCGGACACGATCTGGTCGGCAGCCGCGCTCGGCGCCTCACCCCAGTTCGCGGTCTCCACGAGCTCGTCGATGTCGATCTCTCCGACGACGTCGGCGGTCCGGCCGCCGATCGCCGCGCCCCCGATCGCCGCTCCCCCGACCGCGGCGCCCACGGCCGCGGGCGCGAAGTTCGTGCGCCGCGCCTCCACCGGCCTCGAGTTCGGCTCTCCGCCGTCGAATCCTGCCGCGATGACGGTGACGCGCACCTCGTCGCCGAGCGTGTCGTCGATGACGGCACCGAAGATGATGTTCGCCTCGGGATGCACGGCCTCCTGCACGAGGCGGGCGGCGTCGTTGATCTCGAAGATCCCGAGGTTCGACCCGCCCTGGATCGAGAGGAGCACCCCATGGGCGCCGTCGATCGACGCCTCGAGCAGCGGACTCGCCACGGCGAGCTCCGCCGCCTTGATCGCGCGGTCGGCGCCCCGAGAGGAGCCGATTCCCATGAGGGCGGAACCGGCGCCCTGCATGACCGACTTCACGTCCGCGAAGTCGAGGTTGATGAGGCCGGGCGTCGTGATGAGGTCGGTGATGCCCTGCACACCGGCGAGCAGCACCTGGTCGGCCGTCGCGAACGCCTCCAGCATCGAGATGCCCCGATCGCTGATCTCCAGGAGCCGGTCGTTCGGCACGACGATGAGGGTGTCGACCTCCTCCTTGAGTCGTGCCACGCCCTGTTCGGCCTGCGTCTGGCGTCGCTTGCCCTCGAAGCCGAAGGGCTTCGTGACGACGCCGATCGTCAGCGCGCCGATCGACTTCGCGATGCGGGCGACGACGGGGGCTCCGCCGGTGCCCGTGCCGCCGCCCTCGCCCGCGGTGACGAACACCATGTCGGCGCCCGCGAGCGCCTCCTCGATCTCCTCGGCGTGGTCCTCGGACGCACGCCGTCCGACCTCTGGGTCGGCTCCGGCGCCGAGGCCCCGCGTGAGATCGCGGCCGACGTCGAGCTTGACGTCGGCGTCGCTCATGAGCAGGGCCTGCGCGTCGGTGTTGATCGCGATGAATTCGACTCCGCGCAGGCCGAGCTCGATCATGCGGTTGACGGCGTTGACACCGCCGCCGCCGATGCCGACGACCTTGATGACGGCGAGGTAGTTCTGGTTAGTCGACATGTCCGGCCCTCCGTGCGAACTCTGAACCCTGAACCTCTAGTCGAAGGTTAAAGTTTTGCTGAGTATGCAATTCCTGTCTCGAAGGTAGGTGCCTCCCGCCCGCCCCGCCGAAAGGCGCGCCCGCGTGTCGCGAACCGCCCGGAACTCGGGACCGGTGCTGCCCGATCGGTCGGGACGTCACTGCGTCACGGGGCTCGTCGGAGCCGAGACGTCGTACAGCGCCACCGTGTCCGGCGGCGCCGCGCGCATGAGCGCCGCGAGCACGGTGGCCTTCAGCGCCGAGTCCTCGCCGCTGCCCCACACCACGCTCGCGCCGCCCTCGAGCTCTAGCCGCACGTCGTCGGCGGTCGCCGCCGTCGCCCTCGTGAGCTGCGCACGCACGTCCGCCGGAAGGCTGCGCACGACCGCGGCAACCGCTCGGAAGCCCTCTCCGGCCACGCCCCCGTCGACCTCGATGAGCGGCTGCCCCGCCGGTCGCTCGCCCGGCCGCTCGATCACGACGCCCGCCGCGTCCACGAGCTCGAGTCCGGACACCCTGTCGATCACGCCGACCGGCGTCCGCTCCACGATGCGGATGACCAGGGTGCCCGGCGGGATCGTCTCGGTCGCGTAGGTCTCGATCAGGGGGAACCGCGCGAGCGCCGCATGCACGTCGCCCGCGTCGATGAGCGGCAGCGGCGTGCCGATCACGTCGGCGAACGCCGCCTGCACGTCGGCGGCGGGGATGCGCTGGGTGCCTTCGACCCGCACCTCGCGCAACGCCATGAGGGGCGAGTAGGCGCCGATCCCGATCACCGCGACGAGCGCGACGAGCGTTCCGACGACCACCGCCCACGTGATCCGCCGACGGCGTGAACGCCTCGTGAACCGGCGCACCTCCTGGCGTTCGTAGCGACGTCGCTCCCGGGCCGCCACCGCCAGGGCGCGCCTCGCGGCGCGCTCGTCGCCAGGCGGCCCCGGCAGTTCTCCGTCGCCGGCTTCGACGGATGCCGGCCCGGGCAGCGCGTCGGTCGGGTCGGTCCTGGCCGCCCCAGCCGTTGCCGCGCGGGCACCTTCCGCCTGCGCTCGCGGCTCGCGGGCCGTGAGGACGGGGATCGGCTCAGTCGAGACGCGATCGGGGTCCGTGCCGCGACGCGACGCCGCGTCCACAGCCGGCTCGCCCGCCGGTGCGCGATCGGTCGCCCGCCGCGAGGGAGGCCGATCGAAGCCCTGCGGCCGCTTCACGCCCGGCGCGCCCTCATCCGCGCTCCCGCTCGAGCGAGCCGAGCAGTTGCGGCACGATGCGGTACACGTCGCCGCAGCCGAGCGTGATCACGAAGTCGCCGTCGCGGGCGATGCGGGCCGTGTGGTCGGCGGCCTGCTGCCAGTCGGGAACGAACGCGACGCGCGACGGATCCTCGAACCGCTCGCTGACGAGCGCGCCCGTGACGCCCGGCTCGGGATCCTCGCGCGCCCCGTACACGTCGAGCACGACCGTCTCGTCGGCGTAGCGCTCTAGCACCTCGGCGAACTCCTTCGCGAACAGGCGCGTGCGACTGTACAGGTGCGGCTGGTGCACGGCGATGATGCGACCGGACCCGACCACCGTGCGCGCCGCCGACAGGGCGGCGGCGACCTCGGTGGGGTGGTGCGCGTAGTCGTCGTACACGCTCACGCCGCCGACGGTGCCGTGCAGCTCGAAGCGGCGTCCGGTGCCGGCGAATCGCGAGATGCCGGCCAGCGCGGCCGCCGGGTCGAACCCGAGGCCCACGAGCACGGCGAACGCGCCGGCGGCGTTGATCGCGTTGTGCCGGCCCGGGATCCGCAACGTGGCGGCGTACTCCGAGCCCTCGTACGAGATCGCGAACGACACGGGGCCGTCGGTCACGATGGAGTGCACCCGCACCGCGGCATCCGGCGCCTCGCCGAACGTGACCACCCGCCCGTTCGAGAGCCGGCCGGCGACTCGCGTGGCACCCGGGTCGTCGGACGAGATCACGACGAGCTCGCGCGCACGGTCGGCGAAGTCGACGAACGCCTGCTCGAAGGCATCGAGCGACCCGTAGTGGTCGAGGTGGTCGGGGTCGACATTGGTGATCAGCGCGACGGAGGTGTCGTAGAGCAGGAACGAGCCGTCGGACTCGTCGGCCTCGACGACGAAGAGCTCGCCCTCGCCGGATGCCGCGCTCACGCCGAGTTCCTCGATGACGCCGCCGTTCACGAAGCTCGGGTCCTCGCCGAGCTCGAGGAGGCCGGTGATGATCATGCCCGTCGAGGTGGTCTTGCCGTGCGCGCCGGCGACCGACACGAGGCGCTGCCCCGCGATGAGCCAGGCGAGCGCCTGCGAGCGGTGCAGCACAGGGAGGCCGCGCTCGAGCGCGAGCCGGTACTCGGGGTTGTCCTGCCAGAGCGCGCCGGTCACCACGACCGCGTCGGCGTCGGCCAGGTTCGCGGCGTCGTGGCCGATCGCGATCTCCGCGCCGAGGTCGCGCAGCGCCGTGATGTTGGCGGAGTCGCGCACGTCCGATCCCGTGACGCGGTGCCCTGCGCCGAGGAACAGGCGTGCGATGCCGCTCATGCCGGAGCCGCCGATGCCGACGAAGTGCACGGCGCCGAGCTCGGCGGGGATCTGGGCGGTCAGGTCGGGCTTGATGGTCACGTGGGGCGGTTCTTCCTCGGTGCGGTGGATGCGGTCGGGTCGGCGTGCCTCGGATGCCGCGGCATCCGCTCACTCCACGTTACGCGTCTCGGGCGGTGTCTCCGGCACCCCCGCCGAGCGCCGCGTCCACGAGGGCGATCATGCGATCGGTGCCGTCGCGGTGTCCGACGGATGCCGCGGCCCCCGCCATCCGGGCGACGCGGTCGCGGTCGCCGAGCAGCGGCACGAGTTCGCGCTCGACCCACTCGGGCACGAAGTCGGCGTCGTCGACCAGGATGCCGCCCCCCGCCGCCACGACGTCGGCGGCGTTGAATCGCTGCTCGCCGTTGCCGACGGGGTACGGCACGTAGACCGCGGGGATGCCGAGCGCCGAGAGCTCGCTCACCGTTGCGGCGCCCGCACGGGAGACGGCGGCATCGGCGACGGCCAGCGCGAGGTCCATGCGGTCCGCGTACTCGACCATGCGGTAGTCGGGCATGCCGGGGTCGACGACGTCCGATGCGGCTCCGGTGACGTGCAGCACCTGCCACCCGGCGTCCGTGATCGCCGGCGCGCTCTCGACCACCGTCCGATTGATGCGGCGGGCGCCGAGCGACCCGCCCGTGGCGAGGAGCACCGGACGGGCCGGGTCGAGCTCGAAGAAGTGCGCCGCCTCGCTGCGGAGCGCGGCACGATCGAGCGTCTCGATCTCGCGGCGGAGCGGCATGCCGACCACCTCTGCGTGCGGCAGGGGCGTGCCGCCGAACGCCACTCCGACGCCGGCTGCCCGCCGGGCACCGAGGCGATTCGCGAGGCCGGGCTTCGCGTTGGCCTCGTGGATCACGACGGGCACGCCGGCACGCCGGGCGGCGAGGTAGGCGGGCGTCGAGACGTAGCCTCCGAATCCCACCACGACGTCGACGCCGCGCTCGTCGATGATCGCCCTGACGTCGTCGATCGACTTCCGGAATCGGGAAGGGAACGTCACCGCCGCCCGGTTCGGCCTGCGCGGGAACGGCACCTTCGCGATCGTGAGGAGCTCGTAGCCGCGCGCGGGCACGAGCCGCGCCTCGAGGCCCTCCGCGGTGCCGAGCACGAGCACCTCGTCGCCGGGCCGACGTTCGCGGAGCCGATCGGCGACGGCGAGCAGGGGGTTCACGTGGCCGGCCGTCCCGCCGCCGGCCAGCAGGTAGACCGTCATCGCGCCGGCCGCCCGGCGGACCGCGCGGCGCGGGCCTCGGCGCGGGCTGCGGCGCGCGTGGCGGCCTCGGGGTCGCGCGCGACCGAGAGCACCACCCCGATCGCGAACAGGGTCGTGAGCAGGGCGGTGCCGCCCGCCGAGACGAGGGGCAACGGGACGCCGAGGACAGGGAACACTCCGAGCACGACACCGATATTGACACACGCCTGACCGACGACCCACACGAGCACCGCCGCCGTGACCGCCTTCGCGAACGGCGTGCGCGCCGCGCGCAGCACGCGGGCGAACGCGACCGCGAGCACCACGAAGAGCCCGATCACGACGACCGCGCCGATCATGCCGAGCTCCTCGCCGATGATGGCGAAGATGAAGTCGTTGTCGGCAGCGGGCAGCCACGACCACTTCGCCGTGGAATTGCCGAGGCCGACGCCGAAGACACCGCCGTTCGCCAGCGCGAAGCGGCCGTGCTGGATCTGCCAGCAGTCCTCGTTGTCGAACTGCGTGCAGTTCTCCTGGAGGAACGCGGTGATCCGCCGCATCCGGCTGTCGCTCGACACTGCGACGATGACGAAGACGGCGCTCCCGAGGAGCACGGGCGGCAGCAGCAGCCGAAACCGGACGCCGATGAGGAACAGCGCGCCGAGGAGCATCGCGCCCATGATCATGACCGTGCCGAGGTCGCCCCCGATGAGCACGAGGGCGATGGCGCCGCCGCCGACCAGGAGGATCGGCAGGATGCCGCGCGAGAAGTCGCCCAGCAGCGCCTGCTTCTTCGTGACGATGAGCCCGAGCCAGATCACGAGCGCGACCTTGATGAGCTCCGACGGCTGGAACTGCACCGACCCGATGGCGAGCCAGTTCGTGTTGCCGCCGACCGTGATGCCGAGCGGAGTCGCCACGACGAGGAGCTGGAGCACGCATGAGACGATCAGGAGCGGCCATGCGATCGTCATCCACACCCGCTCGGGCATACGGCTCGCGATGAGCATGATCGGCACGCCGAACAACGCGTACAGGCCCTGCCGCGTCGCCTGCACGAAGAAGCCGCCGTCCTCGAGGTTGGACTCCACCGACGATGACGAGAGCACCATCACGAGCCCGAAGACCACGAGGAACAGGGTCGTGCCGAGGAGCAGGAGGTAGTCCTTCGACTCGACGCGGAAGACGCGGCCGAGCCGGATGCGGGCGGCGGAGACGCCCGCCGCCTCAGCCTTCGCCGGTCGGGTCGAGCGGGGCGGAGTCGCCATCCGCCTCACCTCCCAGCCTCGCTCTGACCGCCTCGTGGAATCGCCGGCCCCGATCGGCGTAGTCGGCGAACTGGTCCATCGACGCCGCCGCCGGCGCGAGGAGCACGGTGTCCCCCGGCTCGGCCACGGTTGCAGCCAGCGCGACCGCCTCGGGCATCACCGTCTCAGTGTCCTCGGTGACGACCTCGAAGAGAGGCAGCTCAGGCGCGTGTCGCCTGAACGCCGCGACGAGCGCTGCGCGGTCGACCCCGATCACGATCGCCGCCCGCAGCCGGCCGACGTGCGCGGCGACGAGCGCGTCGGCGTCGACGCCCTTCAAGAGCCCGCCGACGATCCAGACGACCTTCCCGAACGCGCGGAGGGAGGCCTCGGCCGCGTGCGGATTCGTCGCCTTCGAGTCGTCGATCCAGCGGATGCCGCCTGACACCGCCACGGTCTCGATCCGGTGCGCGTCGAGCCGGAAGTCCCCGAGGGCGTCGTGGATGACACCCACCGGCACGCCGTACGACCGCACGAGCGCGGACGCCGCGAGGATGTTCTGCACGATGTGCGGCGCGGCGAGTCCCCGCGGCTCGAGCTCGGCCAGGGTGATGATCTCGAGGGCGGCGGTGCGGCGCTCCTCCAGGAACGCGCGATCGCAGAGGATGCCCTCGACGACGCCGAGGTCGCTCGGGCCGGGCACGTCGAGTCCGAACCCGATGGCGCGGGCCCCCTCCTCCACCTCGGCGTCCTCGACCATGTGCATGGTCGCCTCGTCGGCGCGGTTGTAGACGCACGCGACCCTGGTGTTCGCGTAGACCGTGGCCTTCGCCGCCCGGTACGCCTCGGGCGAACCGTGCCAGTCGAGGTGGTCGTCGGCGACGTTGAGCGTGACGCTCGCCCACGGGTGCAGTGCTCCTGGGCCCGTCTTCGGCAGGTGGTGCAGCTGGTAGCTCGAGAGCTCGACGACGAGCACGTCGAATCCGCCGGGGTCGCGCACGGCATCGAGCACCGGCACGCCGATGTTGCCGCATGGCGCCGCGCGCAGCCCGTTCGCCGCGAGGAACGTCGCCGCGAGTTGTACGGTCGTGGTCTTGCCGTTCGTGCCGGTCACGAGGATCCACTCGGCTGCGTTCACCTTGTCGCGCACGCGCCAGGCGAGCTCGATGTCGCCCCACACGGCGACGCCCTTGGCGCCGGCCCACTCGAGCACCGGGTGGTCGGGGTGGAAGCCTGGTGAGGCGACCACGAGCTCGGGCGCGAACCCGGCGAGCTCGTCGGGCACCGCGTCGAGCGGATGCCGCACCAGTCGTGCCCCGATCACCTCGAGGATGCGGGCGCGGTCGTCGTCGACTTCGGGCGCCAGCACCAGCACGTCGGCGCCGAGCTCGGTCAGCGTATCGGCGACGGCGAAGCCCGTGACGCCGAGGCCGAGCACTGCGACGCGGAGGCCGCGCCAGTCGGCGTGCCAGCTCGTGAGCGTCTCGAGGCGCGCGACGATGCCCGAGGCATCCGGATCGGTCAACTCTGCAGCCATTCGAAGTAGAAGCTCCCGACGCCCGCGGCGACGAACAGGCCGGCGATGATCCAGAACCGCACCACGATCGTGACCTCGGCCCAGCCCTTCAACTCGAAGTGGTGGTGGATCGGGCTCATCAGGAAGATGCGCTTGCCTCGGGTGAGCTTGAAGTACGCCCGCTGCACGATGACGGAGCCCGTCTCGATCACGAACAGGCCGCCGATGAGCAGCAGGAGCAGCTCGGTGTGGCTCACGATCGCGAGCGCGGCCAGCGCCCCGCCGAGCGCGAGCGACCCGGTGTCCCCCATGTAGATGTGCGCGGGGTTGGTGTTCCACCACAGGAACCCGATGAGGCCGCCGACGATCGCGGTCGCCACGATCGCGATGTCGAGGGGGTCGCGCACGTCATAGCACCGATACGTGTCGCTCGGGTTCAGGTTGTCGCTGAAGCACGACTGGTTGAACTGCCAGAAGCCGATGATCACGAACGAGCCGATCGCGAGGATCGAGGCGCCGCCGGCCAGGCCGTCGAGCCCGTCGGTGACGTTCACGCCGTTCGACGCGGCAGCCGTGAGCAGGCAGATCCAGATGACGTAGAGGATGACCCCGACGACCGTGCCGAACACCATGAAGTCGAGCGGGGTGTCGCGGATGAACGAGATGCTCGTGTCGGCCGGCGTCACGTTCTGCTCGTTCGGGAACTGCAGCGCGAGCAGCGCGAATGCCGCGGCGACGATGACCTGGCCCGCGACCTTGGCCCATCCTCCGAGGCCCAGGCTCTGCTTCTTTCGCGTCTTCAGGAAGTCGTCGACGAACCCGACCGCACCGAGGCCGACCATCATGAAGAGGATGAGCATCGCCGACGCGGTCGGCGGCTCGTTGCTCACGAGCAGCGTGGACGTGAAATAACCGAACACGCTGCCGAGGATGAAGATGATGCCGCCCATCGTGGGCGTGCCGCGCTTGACGTGGTGGCTCTTCGGCCCGTCGTCGCGGATGAACTGGCCCCATCCGAGGCGCGTGAACAGCCGGATGAACAGCGGCGTGAGGAACAGCGTGAAGGCGAGCGACAACGCCCCGGCGGTCAGCAGTGCTCTCACGCGAACCATTCTCCCAGTCGGTCGCCGAGGTGGCGGAGACCCGCCGAGTTCGACGATTTCACGAGCACGGTGTCCCCAGGCTGCGCCAGGGAGGTCACCAGGTCGAAGGCCTCGTCGGCGGTCTCGACGTAGGCGGACTCGCCGTCCCACGAGCCTTCGTTGATGGCCGTGATGTGCAGGCGGCGGGCGCCCTCCCCCACCACGACCAGCTGCGAGATGCCGAGCCGCACGGCGAGCAGGCCGATGCGATCGTGCTCCTCGCCCGAGAACTCGCCGAGCTCGCTCATCTCGCCGAGCACGGCGATGGTGCGCGTGCCCGGCGCCTGCACCTGCGCGAGCGTCTTGAGCGCGGCGGCCATGGAGTCGGGGCTCGCGTTGTAGGCGTCGTTGATGACCGTGATGCCATCGCGGCCGCCCATCACCTGCATGCGCCAGCGCTCGGCGAGCGTGACCGACTCGAGGGCCTCGACGATCGCGTGGAGCGGCACCCCGAGCTCGAGGGATGCCGCGACGGCCGCGAGTGCGTTCATGACGTGATGCTCGCCGAGCACGCCGAAGCGCACGGGAGCGGACTCGCCGTTCGCGAGCTGCACGGTGAAATCGGTGCCGCGGGCGTGCGCGACGACGTCCGCCGCGCGAACGTCGGCGCCGGAGCCGAGGCCGAACCACACGACGCGGGCGACGGTGAGCCCGGCCATCGGCACCACGCGGGGGTCGTCGGCGTTCAGCACCGCGACGTCCGTGGCGAGCAGGTCGGTGACCATCTCGGACTTGGCGCGCACGGTCTGCTCGATGCCGCCGAACTCCCCGGCGTGCGCCAGGCCCACCTTCAGCACGATGCCGACGTCGGGGCGGGCCATTCGCACCAGGCGCGCGATCTCGCCGACCGCGGAGGCGCCCATCTCGGCGACGAGGAAGCGGGTGTCGGCGCTGAGCTCGAGCATCGTGACCGGTGCGCCCACCTCGTTGTTGTACGAGGCGCGCGGGGCCACCGTCGGGCCGACCCGCTCGAGCACGGCGCGGAGCAGGTTCTTTGTGGTGGTCTTGCCGTTCGATCCGGTCACGCCCACGATACGGAGGTCACCGTGCTCTCGCACACGCGCCACGACGTGCGTCGCGAGGGCCCCGAGCGCGTCGACCGTGTCGGCGACCACGATCTGCGGCACGGCCAGGTCGAGCGGGTGCTCCACCACGATGAGGGCCGCGCCCTGCTCGACCGCCGCGGGAGCGAAGCGGTGCCCGTCGTCGAACTCGCCGCGCTTGGCGAAGAACACGCCGCCCGGGGCGATCTCACGCGAGTCGGTCGTGACGGTGCCGTCGACGACCGTGCCGGCCGCGGCATCCGTACCGTCGAGGTGCAGGGCGCCGCCGACCGCCGAGGCGATCTCGGCGAGCGTGAGTGCGATCATGCGCTCCAGCCCGCCTCGCGCAATGCCTGCTTCGCGTCGTCTCTTGCTGAGTACGGGATCTTCACGCCCTTCACCTCGTGGTAGTCCTCGTGGCCCGGGCCGGCGTAGAGGATCGCGTCGCCCTCGCCCGCCAGGCCGAGCGCCGCCCGGAACGCCGCCCGCGGGTCGGCGATCTCGTGGATCTCGCGGTCGGGCACCGCCTGCCGCGCCCCGGCGATGAGCGCGGCGCGGATGGCCGCGGGATCCTCCCACCGCGGGTGGAAGTCGGTGATCACGACGACATCGGCGCCGCGCGCGGCGATGGCACCCATCTCACCGCGCTTCGTGGTGTCGCGGTCGCCGTCGGCGCCGAACAGCATGATCACCCGGCCGGTCGTGAACCGGCGGATGGCGCCGAGGGTCTGCAGGAACGCGTCGGGGCTGTGCCCGTAGTCGATGTAGACGAGCGGGCCCCGCTCGCCCGAGATGCGCTCGGCGCGGCCTGGGATGTACGCGTCGATGCCGCCGTCGCGCTCGAGCACCTGGGCGATCTGCTCGAGGTCGTAGCCCGACTCCACGAGCATCACGATCGCGAGCGCCGCGTTCGCGGCCATGTACCAGCCGAGGAGCGGCACGCGGGTCTCGATGCGGCGGCCTCCGGCGCCCTCGAGCACGAACGACGTGTGCGTGGCCGTCTCATCGAGGACGATGAGGCGCCAGTCCGCGTCGACCTCGGGGTTCGTGGAGAGCGTCGTGACGGGAATTCGGGACTCCGCGACGAGGCGGAGCCCCCATTCGGAGTCGATCGTGACGACGCCGCGACGCGAGCGCTCGGGCTGGAACAGCTCGCGCTTGGCCTCGAAGTAGACGTCCATCGACGCGTAGTCGTCGAGGTGGTCGTGCGTGAGGTTCGTGAATCCGACCACGTCGAAGACGAGCCCGTCGACGCGGTGCCGCGAGAGCGCCTGAGCCGACACCTCCACCCCGACGGCGCGCACGTCCACCTCTCGCATGCGGGCGAGCAGGGCGTGCAGCTCGCTCGCCTCCGGCGTCGTGAGCGAGCTCGTGACCGCCTCGTCGCCGATGCGCCGCTCGGCGGTCGACGTCAGGCCCGCGACGACGCCGAGCTGGCGGAGGATGCCGTAGAGCAGGTACACGACGCTCGTCTTGCCGTTCGTTCCGGTCACCGCGAAGAGCGTGGCGGGGTTCTCCGCCGTGCGGTGGATCCAGGCCGCCACCTCGCCGAGGGCGGCGCGCGCGTCGGGCGTGACCAGGATCGGAAGGCCGGCATCGGCGGCGAGCTCGACGCCCGCGGCATCCGTGAGCACGGCGACCGCGCCGGCGTCGCGGGCGGCCGGGGCGAACGACGCGCCGTGCGCATTGCGGCCGGGCACGCCCACGTAGAGGTCGCCGGGGCGGACCGCCGACGAGGCGAGCACCACACCGGTCACCTCGAGGTCGTCGATGTCGCCGTGCACCTCGAACTCGAACGTCTCGGCCAGGCCGTGGAGCGATCGGGGGCTCGGATGCCGCGGCCGGAGGGCCGTGGGAGGCGATCCGGTCACGAACCCAACTTTCTCACCAGGTGGCTGGCAGCTCGGGCGCCGGGGCGCCGGATGGAACCGTCCGGTACTTCTTCAGCACCTGGCTCATCACCTGTTGGAAGACGGGAGCCGATGCGGCGGACGAGTTCATCTTAACGGGATTCATGATGCTCACCGAAACGACGAACTCGGGATCGTCGGCGGGAGCGAAGCCCGAGACCGACACGAGGTAGCCGGACAGGTAGCCGCCGTTGCCGTCGGGCACCTGTGCGGTGCCCGTCTTGGCAGCGACACGGTACCCCGGGATCTCCCACTCGTCGGCGAGCCACCCCTCGAGGTACACGCGCTCGAGCATCTGGCTGGTCTGGTCGGCCGCCGTCTCCGAGACGACGCGGGTCCCGGAGGGCAACGGCACGGTCTCGTCGCCACAGCCGTCGACGAGTCGCACCGGCATCCGCACGCCCCCGTTGGCGATGGCCTGGTACGCGCTCGCGAGCTGCACGGCCGTCGTCGTGAGGCCCTGGCCGAACATGGTCGCGTACTTCGTCTGGTTGTCCCACTCCTCGGGCCCGCCGTGCAGGTCGCCCGGCTCCTCGCCGGGGAAGCCGACCTCGGTGCGCTCGCCGAGCCCGAATGCGAGCAAGCGGTCGTAGCGCTCCTGGTCGGAGAGTCGCTCGCCGAACTGCGACATGCCGGTGTTCGACGATTCGATGAGCACGCCCGTGAGCGTCAGCCGCTCGTCTCCGTGGGAGAAGCTGTCGTTGATGTTCGCGCCGTTCGGCGGCAGGTAACGGTACGGCGCGACGATCTGGCTGAGCGCGTCGGCCTTGCCGGCGTCGATGACGGATGCCGCAGTGATCGCCTTGAACGTGGAGCCCGGCTCGAACGGCGCCGTGAACGAGCGTGAGCCGCGGTCGCCCTCTGCGGTGGCGGCCGGGTCGTTCGGGTCGACCGTCGGCACGTCGGCGACGGCGAGCAGCCGCCCCGTCTTCGCCTCCATCACGGTGACCGTGGCCCAGTCCGCGCCGACGGCCTGCACCTGCGCCTCGGCGATGCGCTGCACCATCCACTGCAGGTCGGAGTCGATCGCGAGGTGCAGGGTGCCGCCGTCGCGCGCCTGCGTGTGGATCGTCTCGGTGCCGGGGATCTGCACCCAGTCCTCGAGGCTGTGCAGGTAGCTGAGTTCGCCGTTCTCGCCCGCGAGGCACTCGTCCTCCGACAGCTCGACACCTGCGAGGGGCTCGCCGTCGTCGTCGCGGACGAACCCGAGCAGGTTGCCGGCGACGGCGCCGTTCGGATAGCTGCGGCTCGGGTGCTCCCACGGCACGACCCATGGGATGTCGAGCTCCTTGACCTTCTCGTACGTCGCGGTGTCGACGAGCTTGGCGACGTACGCGAAGTCCGACTCGGGGTTCTCCGCGAGCGCTTGCGTGATGATCGCCTGCACCTGCTCGCCCGTGAGGCCGAGCACGGCGCCGAGCTCGGCGGCCGACTGCTCGAGGGGCACGTCGACGCGCGTGGTCTCCGCGGGGTCGGCCGGGTCGGGCTCCTCGCGCACGATCGGCCCGGCGGCGGCGTTCTTCGGCGAGACGGCGATGTCATAGCGCATCACGCTGTCAGCGAGCACGATCCCGTTCGCGTCGACGACGTCGCCGCGGGCGCCGTAGACGGTGACCGTGGTGGATCGCCGACCCTGCGCCTCCTCGCTGAGCTCGGCGGCACGCACGACCTGGAGATCGACGAGCCGCACCACGAAGACCCCCACGAGCGCCACCAGCATCACGGCGGCGAGGAGGATCCGACGCATCGGGTGCCGGCTCGTGCGGTTCATTCGGGCCTTCCTCGCGGTGATCAGTGCGTGGCGGGAGTCGGCAGGCCGTCGGCGGGCGGCGCGACCTGCGGCACAGCGGGTGCGGCGGCCGACGCCTCCTCCGGAGTCCCCCCGCTCGGAGTCTGCCCCGCCTGCTGTTCGGTGACGAGCGGCACGCCGTCGAGGAGCGCATTCGGCACGAGCGGTGCGGATGCCGCGGCGCCGCCGGTCGCGGCGGTCGGCTCGCCGAGCACCACGCCGTCGGAGAGCCGGAGGTACACCGGGTTCGCGTTGGGCACCATGCCGAGCGCCTCGGCGTTCTCGGCGAGGTACTGCGGCGACTCGACCCGGTCGAGGTCCTCGGCGAGCTTCTGCTCCTCGCGCGCGAGCTCGGCCTGCTGCACCTGGTAGGCGTCGATCTCGTACGCGCCCTGCGCGACCGCGATCGACAGCAGCAGCTGGGCGACGACGATCAGCGCCACTCCCCCCAGCGCGATGATCGCGTACGCGAGGCGCGGCTTCGTGCGACGCCCGGGCTCGGGAGCCGGACGCAGCCGGCGCTCGGGCTTCGGCGACGGGCTCCTTCGCGGTGCGGGGAGGGAGCGGGCCGGCAGCGCGGTCATGACGGCCTCCGCAGTCGTTCTGCGGCACGCAGGCGCACGGGCTTCGCACGCGGGTTCTCCGCCTGCTCGGACTCGCTCGCGAGCTCCGCGCCCCGGACGAGGAGGCGGAACTGCGGTCGGTGCTCCGGCAGCTCCATCGGGAGCCCGGCCGGGGCCGTCGAGCTGGACGCCGCCTGGAGCACGCGCTTGACGATGCGGTCCTCGAGGGACTGGTACGCCAGCACGACGATCCGGCCGCCGACGGCGATCGTGTCGAGTGCGGCCGGCATCGCGCGCTGGAGCACAGACAACTCCTCGTTCACCTCGATCCGCAGCGCCTGGAAGACCCGCTTGGCCGGATGCCCCGCCCGCTGCACGGCGGCAGGCGTCGCATCCGTCAGGATGGCCACCAGCTGCCCGGAGCGCGTGATCGGCGACTCGGACCTGGCGCGCACGATCGCGCGCGCATAGCGCGCCGCGAGCTTCTCCTCCCCGTAGTCGTGGAAGATGCGGCGGAGCTCCTCCTCGCTCGACTCCGCGATCACGTCGGCGGCGGTACGGCCCCGCGTGGAGTCCATGCGCATGTCGAGCGGCGCGTCCTTCGCGTAGGCGAAGCCGCGCTCCGCGCGGTCGAGCTGCAGCGACGAGACGCCGAGGTCGAACAGGACCCCCTGCACCTCGTCGAAGCCCTCGGCGCGCACCGCCTCGCCGATCCCGTCGTACACCGTGTGCACGAAGCGCACCCGGCCTCCGAACTTCGCAAGCCGTTCGCGGGCGATCGCGAGGGCGTCGGTGTCGCGATCGAGGCCGATGACCGTGAGCTCCGGGAACCGCTCGAGGAAGGCGCTGGCGTGGCCGCCCATCCCGAGCGTGGCGTCGACGAGCACCGCGCCGTCCGCCTCGAGGGCCGGTGCGAGCAGCTCGATCGTGCGTTCGAGCATGACCGGGGTGTGGATGCGTTCGATGTCCATGATTCCGCCCTGTCTTCGGGGCCTCGGGTCCCGATCCCCATCCGTTCGTCCTGATGCGGGGAAGTGCACCAGGCGCGGCCGGCTGGGAGTCGGGGCCCGAGGACTAGAAGAGTCCGGGGATCACCTCCTCCGCCGTTTCCGCGAAGGCCGCCTCCTGCTCGGCGAGGTATGTGTGCCACGCCGTCGCATCCCAGATCTCCACCCGGCTGCCTGCACCGATGACCGTGAGGTCCCGGTCGAGCCCCGCGTAACCGCGGAGCGTGGCGGGGATGGTGACCCGATGCTGCTTGTCGGGGGTCTCCGCGGATGCCCCCGAGAGGAAGACGCGCATGTAATCGCGCGCCTGCTTGCTCGTGACCGGGGCTTGGCGGATCTTGTCGCTCATGCTCTCGAACTCCCGTGCGCTGAACACGTAGATGCAGCGCTCCTGCCCGCGCGTGAGCACGAGGCCGCTCGACAGCTCCTCCCGGAACTTCGCCGGAAGAATGACTCGGCCCTTCTCATCGAGCTTCGGCTCGTAGGTCCCGAGGAACACCGCACCACCCCCTTTCCTCCGGCCAGGATCCAGGTGGCCCCACTTTACTCCACTCCCATCCACCGATCAACGACATTCGCTCGCGATCGGGCATTCCGAGGTGGGAGATCCCTGTGAATACGGGCCGACGAGGCGATGGAGGAGAGTGGAGGGAGTTCACGCCCCGGTGCTGCCGCCTGGGCGTGACGGCGCTCGGAGCCGGGCGGATGCCGCGTGATCAGGCCGCGGGTTCCTCCGGGCCGCGCCCCCCGCCCGTCCTGGAACGACGAAGAACGGGCCGATCCGAAGATCGACCCGTCGAAGTGGTGGGAAGTGGAGGGTTAGTCGCGACCCTCCTGGCGACGATCCCACCGGTCGTTCATCCGGTCCATGAAGCCGCCGCCGGAACGTCGCGCCTTCGAGGCCGTGGAGGACTCGGACGGTGGAGCGGCGACGGCGCGCTTGCCCGGCGTGATGGCGATGAGCACGCCGGCGAACATGAGCGCGAACCCGATGATGCCGACGATGAGCAACTGGAGTGCGACACCGGCGATGAGCGCGCCGACCCCAGCGACGGCAAGCAGCACGCCGAGCACGATGGCCCGGTAGTTGGGTCGACGACCACGGACACCACCCACTGCGTGGACGAAGTCCGCGTCGTTGCGGTAGAGGTTCCGCTCCATCTCCTCGAGAAGACGTTGCTCCTGCTCTGAAAGCGGCATCTCATTCCCCTCAGGCTCGGGACCGACGCATCCGACTTCATTCTAGCGCCGCCCCGCCTCGCTAGGCTAGGCGGGTGGCTCACGGTTCCCGGCTGGTCGATCTGGTGCATGCGCGCATCGAGGAGTTCCTCGCAGAACGCACATCCATTCTCCGCTCGATCAGTCCCGACCTGGCGCCGCTCGACGCGTTCTCAAGGCGGTTTCTCAGCGGCGGCAAGCGCTTCCGGGCACTGTTCTGCTACTGGGGCTGGGAGGCCGTCGGCGGCCAGGGCTTCGACCCCTTCGAGGCGGAGGGCGGACGCGACCGCTTCCCCGTCGTCTCGGCCGCTGCGGCCCTCGAGCTCTTCCACGCCGCGGCCCTCGTGCACGACGACATCATCGACAGCTCCGACACGCGCAGGGGAGCGCCGTCGGCCCATCGCCTCTTCGAGGGCCTGCACGCCGAATCGGGCTGGGCGGGCAGCGGAGCCGACTTCGGACGCGCCTCCGCGATCCTCCTCGGAGACCTCCTCCTGGGCTGGAGCGACGAGCTGCTCGACGAGGGCCTCTCGGCGCTCGCGGACCGCCAGTCCGCTCGGGCGGCGCGCGCCGAGTTCATTCGGATGCGCACCGAGGTGACCGCCGGCCAGTACCTCGACATCCTCGAGGAGCGCGCGTGGGTCGCGCAGTCCGACGACGAGCAGCGCATCCGCGCCGAGCGCGTGATCGTCTACAAGGCGGCGAAGTACACCATCGAGTCGCCGCTCGCGATCGGCGGCGCGATCGCCGGCGCCACCGCCTCGCAGCTCGACGCCCTACGCGCATTCGGCCTCCCGCTCGGCATCGCCTACCAACTGCGCGACGACCTCCTCGGCGTCTACGGCGATCCCGACGTCACCGGGAAGCCGAGTGGCGACGACCTCCGCGAGGGCAAGCGCACCATGCTCGTCGCGATCGCACGGGAACGGCTCTCGCCCGGGCAGCGCCGGCTCCTCGACGAGCTGCTCGGCGACCCCGAGCTCGGTGCCGACCAGGTGCGGATGCTGCAGCGCACGATCGCGGAATGCGGCGCGGTGGACGAGATCGAACGGCTCATCGCCGACAACGTGGCGCGCGCGACCTCCGTGCTGGCCGACGCGCCGCTCAGCCGCGACGCCCGGGCGGAGCTCGGGTCGCTCGCGAAGACGGTCACCCGCCGCGCGAGCTGACCATGCGGCTCAGGCGAGCGCCTGGGCGACGCGCCGCACCTCGGACTTGCGGCCGGCGCGGAGCGCGGCGATGGGCGTCGTGCCGAGGCTGCCCTCCTCGCCGAGCAGCCACTCGAGCGCCTCGGCGTCGGTGAAGCCCGCGTCGGCGAGCACGATCGCCGTGCCGTGGAGTTCTGGCAGGGGCGCACCGTCGCGAAGGAACAGCGACGGGACCTTCAGCACGCCGTCGATGCGCGTCGCCAGCAGGCGACGGTCGTCGATGAGCATGCGGATGCGGCTCGGGGTCTGCCCGAGCAGCTCGACGAGGTCGGGAACGGTCAGCCAGTCGGTCTGGTCGGCGTCGGTCACGTCACCAGCCTGCCAGACGCACGTCCTGCTCGGGAAGCGGGCCGCCGCAAAGGATCCTGTCGCGCCACGCAGGATCCTTGCCTCCTGCGGAACGGGCTCGGCGGACTCGCGGCGAGGTCGTTGACTCGCCCCGGCCCCCGTGCGACGGTGGCCACGGACGAGGAGGTCCGACATCGGCACGAGGGGGGACGATGGCCAGCGACACCGGCGACGTGTGGCGCGCGCGCCAGCGGCGCACTGACGCCACCGTCGAACCACGGCGACGCGGCATCCGCGCCGCGCTCAGCGTCCCGCTCGCGATCGCGAGCACGATCGCCGTGACCCTCGGCATCGCCCAGCCCGCCGAGGCAGCCGCGCCGCACGTGAAGCGCCAGGCCAAGCCGAAGGCGCAGGGCTCGACCGTGCACCGCACCGCGCGCGTCGCGACGACCGCGCAGGCGCCCGCCGAGTACGTCGTGGCGGACGGCGACACGGTGAGCGGCATCGCGGAGCGCTTCGGTCTCGCGACCGCGGAGGTGCTCGCCGCCAACGGCCTCGGGTGGTCCAGCCTCATCTTCGCGGGTCAGCGCCTCGCGCTGCCCGGGGGCATGCCGGCCGAGGCGGTACCCGCTCCCCCGCCGGTCGCGCCTGAGATCGCCCGCCACACCGTCGTCGAGGGCGACACCATCGGCGGCATCGCCGCCGCCTACGGCCTCGACGTCGCAAGCGTCCTCAGCGCGAACGGACTCGGCCCGTCGAGCCTGATCTTCCCGGGCGAGGCGATCGTGCTGCCGCTCGCCGACCCGTCTGCTTCCGCGCCGGAGGCGGCGCCGCAGCCCGATGCGCTCGCCCACGCACCCGAGTCCCCCTCTCCTGGGACCTCCGTCGTGGCGGTCGCCTCCGTGACCGTGCCGCTCACCGACGAGATGCGCGCCAACGCCCGCATCATCATCGACGTCGGCCGTGCCGTGGGCGTGCCCGAGCAGGGCATCATCGTCGCCCTCGCGGCCGCGGCGCAGGAATCGGGCCTGAAGAACCTGCACCACGGCGACCTCGACTCCCTCGGGCTCTTCCAGCAGCGGCCGAGCGAGGGCTGGGGAACGCCGGAGGAGGTGCTCGACCCGGTGCGCTCGGCCACCGCCTTCTACGGCGGCACCGCAAACCCGAACGCCGGACGCACCCTCGGGCTGCTCGACATCGCCGGCTGGGAGTCGATGACGATCACGCAGGCCGCGCAGGCCGTGCAGCTGTCGGCGCATCCAGACCACTACGCCAAGTGGGAGGCGTCGGCGAGGGCCTGGCTGTCCGAGCTCGGCTAGCGGCTCGGTTCGGGCGCGCTGCGCCGCGGCATCCGTGATCACGAAGCCGTTGCGATCTCGCCGTTCCCCGGCGTTTAGTCCGCGTCGGGCATGCACCACTTCGTAGACTCGGAGGGTGACCACCGCGCCCGCCGATCCGATGATCGGCCGTCTCGTCGACGGCCGATATCAGGTGCGCTCGCGGATCGCCCGCGGGGGCATGGCCACCGTGTACCTCGCGACCGACCTCCGGCTCGAGCGTCGCGTCGCCATCAAGATCATGCACGGACACCTCGCCGACGACAACACCTTCAAGACCCGGTTCGTGCAGGAGGCGCGCTCTGCCGCGCGCCTCGCGCACCCGAACGTCGTGAACGTCTTCGACCAGGGCCAGGACTCCGACATGGCGTACCTGGTCATGGAGTACCTGCCCGGGATCACGCTGCGCGAGCTCTTGAAGGACTACAAGAAGCTCACGCCCGAGCAGACCGTCGACATCATGGACGCCGTGCTGTCGGGCCTCGCCGCCGCGCACAAGGCGGGCATCGTGCACCGCGACCTCAAGCCCGAGAACGTGCTGCTCGCCGACGACGGCCGCATCAAGCTCGGCGACTTCGGCCTCGCGCGCGCCGCGAGCGCGAACACCGGGACCGGGCAGGCGCTCCTCGGCACGATCGCCTACCTCTCCCCCGAGCTCGTCACCCGCGGCCTCGCCGACGCGCGCAGCGACATCTACGCGGTCGGCATCATGATGTACGAGATGCTCACCGGCGAGCAGCCCTACGTGGGCGAGGCGCCCATGCAGATCGCGTACCAGCACGCGAACGACACGGTGCCGACGCCGAGCTCGAAGAATCCCGCCGTGCCCGCGGAGCTCGACGAGCTCGTGCTGTGGGCGACCGCCCGCGACCCCGAGGAGCGTCCGAACGACGCCCGCGTCATGCTCGAGCGGCTGCGCGAGGTGGAGCCCGACATCCGCGCGTCGCGCACCCCGCTCCGCACGCAGGCGACGATGGTGGTCCCGGATGCCGCGATGCCGCTCGGCGGCGCCGCCACCGCCGAGACCGCCGTGCTCGGCACGGGCGCACCCGTCGCCGTCGCGACCGCGGTGCCCGAGGCATCCGACGACGGCGACGACACGACGGCCCTCTCGGCGAGCGCCGAACGCCGCAAGCGGCGAGGGTACTGGATCTTCGCGCTCGTACTGCTGCTCACCGGGCTCGCCGCGGGCACCGGATGGTACTTCGGCGCCGGGCCCGGCGCCCTCGCGACCGTGCCCGAGACGGCGACCCTGCTGCCCGGCGCGGCGCGCCAGGTGCTCGAGGAGGAGGGCTTCGAGGTCGTCGCCGGCGAACGCCACGACCCGAGGGTGCCGAACGGGCAGGTGTCGGGAACCGACCCCGAGGGCGGCCAGCAGGCGCGACGGGGGTCGCAGGTCACGATGTTCGTCTCCCTCGGACCGCAGATGCTGGCGCTTCCCGACGTGATCGGCCGGCCCGAGGCCGACGCGCGCGCCGCGCTCGGAGACTTCACGGTGGCCGAGCAGAGCGCCCAGCAATTCTCGGCGGAGATCGCGGCCGGCTCGGTCGTCGCGGTGCTCGGCGTCGACGGCAACGCGGTGGCCGCGGGCGCGGACTACCCCGAACTCGGCGACGTCACGCTGGTCGTATCGGTCGGCGCCGTCCCGGATGTCACGGGCCTCCCCGTCGGCGAGGCGGAGGCCGCGCTCACCGGGGCCGGACTCGCCGTCGGACACGCCGACCCCGAGTTCAGCGACGCCGTGCCGCTCGACCACGTGATCTCCGCGACACCCGCCACCGATCCGGTTCGGCCCGGCGACACGATCGTGCTCACCCTGTCGAAGGGCGAGGATCTCGTCGAGGTGCCGAACGTCATCACCGGGCAGACCGTCGCCCAGGCGCGCGAGCAACTCGAGGCGCTCGGGTTCACCGTCACATCGAACGTGCCCGCGTTCCTCGAGGGGGCGGTCGTGGCATCCGTGCAGAGCCCGGCCGCAGGCGAGAAGCTGAAGCGCGGCTCCGAGGTCACCGTCAACTTCGGCTGAGTCGCGCTGCCGACCTGCTCGTGCATGCGGGCGCCGTGCCGACGAGCACCCGAAGGAGCGGGGCATCCGTCACCGGACGCCCCGCTGCCATTCAGCGTGCGGTGAGCTCCTCGGCCACGAGGAACGCGAGCTCGAGCGACTGCATGTGGTTCAGGCGCGGGTCGCAGAGCGACTCGTAGCGCGTCGCGAGGGTCGCCTCGTCGATGTGCTCCGAACCGCCGAGGCACTCCGTGACGTCGTCGCCGGTGAGCTCCACGTGGATGCCGCCCGGGTATGTGCCGGCTGCGCGGTGCGCCTCGAAGAATCCACGAACCTCGTCGACCACGTCGTCGAAGCGACGCGTCTTGTAGCCGTTCGGCGTCGTGATGCCGTTGCCGTGCATGGGGTCGGTGACCCACAGCGGGTTCGCATCGCTGCGCTTGACGGCCTCGAGCAGCGGCGGCAGCGCGTCGCGGATCTTGCCCGCGCCCATGCGCGTGATGAACGTGAGGCGGCCCGGCTCGCGGTTCGGGTCGAGCTTCTCGACGAGCTCGAGCATCGTCTCGGGCGACGTGGTCGGTCCGAGCTTCACGCCGATCGGATTGCGCACCCGCGAAAGGAAGTCGACGTGCGCGCCGTCGAGGTCGCGCGTGCGCTCGCCGATCCAGATGAAGTGCGCCGACGTGTCGTAGGGCGTGCCGGTGCGCGAGTCGATGCGGGTCATCGGGCGCTCGTAGTCCATGAGCAGGCCCTCGTGGCCCGTGTAGAACTCGGTGTGCTTCAACGCCTCGAAGTCGGCGCCGCACGCCTCCATGAACTTGATGGCGCGATCGATCTCGCGGGCGAGCGACTCGTAGCGCGCGTTCGCCGGGTTCACCGAGAAGCCCTGGTTCCACGAGTGGACCTGGCGGAGGTCGGCAAACCCGCCCTGGGTGAAGGCGCGGATCAGGTTCAGCGTGGAGGCGGCCATGTGATAGCCGCGCACGAGGCGAGCCGGGTCGGCCGCGCGCGACTCGGGCGTGAAGTCGTAGCCGTTCACGATGTCGCCGCGGTAGGCCGGCAGCGTGACGCCTCCGCGGGTCTCGGTGTCGCTCGAGCGGGGCTTCGCGAACTGGCCCGCCATCCGGCCCATCTTCACGACGGGCATGGAGGCGCCGTACGTGAGCACCACGGCCATCTGGAGCACGGTCTTCACGCGGTTGCGGATCTGGTCGGCGGTGGCGCCCGCGAAGGTCTCGGCGCAGTCACCGCCCTGCAGCAGGAACGCCTGGCCGCGGGATGCGGCGGCGAGCCGCGTGCGCAGCATGTCCACCTCGCCGGCGAAGACGAGCGGCGGCAGCGTGGCGAGCTCGGCGGATGCCGCATGCGCGCCCTCGGGGTCGGGCCACAGCGGCTGCTGCTTGATCGGCAGCGTGCGCCAATAGTCGAGGCCGTCGATCACGGAGGGATCTGCGTTGACGACGGGCTCGACGAGCTGTACCACTGGACTGTCCTGAGGGTTCGGGCGCGAAACGCCGGGAATGGCGACGCACGTCGCGCCGCCGCTCAGACGAGCCTATCGCGATTGCGAAGCCCGCTGCTCCTTCACCGAACTCGCGTAGACGTCCACGTACTCCTGCTCGCTGAGCGTGCGGAGGTGGTGGACCAGCTCGTCGGTCACGCTCCGCAGCACGAAGCGGTCGCCCTCGAGTCCCTGGAAGCGTGAGAAGTCGAGCGGATCACCGAAGATGATCCCGATGCGGCGCACGTTCGGCAGCCGCTGTCCGATCGGCATGACCTCCTTGGTGCCGATCATCGCGACCGGAATGACCGGCGCGCCCGATTCCAGGACCATGCGGGCGACGCCGGTGCGACCCCGATACAGCTTGCCGTCGGGGCTGCGTGTGCCCTCGGGATAGATGCCGAGGATGCTGCCCTCGTTCAGCACCCGGAGGCCGGTCTCGAGCGCGGCCTCGGACGCCTTGCCGCCCGAACGATCGATGGGCAGTTGGCCCGCAGCCTGGAAGAACACCCGAGTGGCCCAGCCCTTCAGGCCCTTGCCGGTGAAGTACTCGCTCTTGGCGAGGAAGATCACCGGCCGGTCCACGACCAGCGGGAGGAAGATCGAGTCGATGAACGACAGGTGGTTGGAGGCGAGCACGACCGCGCCCTCCCTGGGCACGTGCTCGAGCCCTACCACCCACGGTCGGAAGATCGCCAGCAGGATGGGGCCGACGACGATGTGCTTCATGATCCAGTAGAACACCGCGTCTCCCTCCCCAGCGTGGGCGAACGAACGATTCAGCCTATCGCCGCGCGGCTCAGGCGTGCTCCTCGACCCACACGCGCGCGAGGTCGGCCGCACCGACCACGCCGGCGTCGTTGACGAGCTCCGCGATCACGAAGTCGGGCTCAGGGTGATAGCCGCGGGCGGGCAGGTGCTCGAGGTACGCCTCGCGGATCGGGCCGAGCAGCAGCTCCCCCGCGACCGAGACGCCGCCGCCGAACACGAATCGCTGCGGGTCGAGCACGGCCGACAGGGAGGCCGAGGCCTGGCCGAGCCAATGGCCGAGCTGGCGGAGCGCTGCGACGGCACCCGGGTCCTCCTGCTCGATGAGGGCACCGACCAGGTGCCCGTCGAGCGCCCCGTGCTCCTCGCGGGCGCCCGCGAGGGCCCGGCCGATGCCGCCGGCGTCGGCGATCTCGTTGGCCATGCGCAGCAGTGCGCGGCCCGAGCCGTACTGCTCGAGGCATCCGTGCTGGCCGCATCCGCACGCGATGCCGTTCGGCACGACGCGCAGATGGCCGAGCTCCGCACCGGCACCGAAGCCGCCGCGGAAGAGGCGGTCGCCGGCGACGATCGCCCCGCCGACACCCGTTCCGATCGTGAGCATGACCATGTCGCTCACGAGACGCCCCGCGCCGAAGCGGAACTCCGCCCAGCCGGCGGCGTTCGCGTCGTTGTCGACGACCACCGTCGACCCGACGCGGGCTTCGAGCTTCTCGCGGAACGGCTCGTTGCGCCAGTGGATGTTCGGCGCGTAGTAGACCGTCGACTGCGCGGCGTCGATGAACCCGGCGGCGGCGACGCCGACCGCAGCGGTGGGACCGCCTGCCGAGAGGGACTGGATCATCGCGACGACCGCGTCCTCGAGGAGCCGCGGATCGCCCGCCGGGGTCGGGACGCGCTCGCTCGCGACGATCGTGCCGAACTCGTCGACGACCGCTCCGGCGATCTTCGTCCCGCCGATGTCGATACCGATCGCGTGCACCGGGAAGCCGCCTTTCGAAGGGGGATGGGGTCGAGTGATCCCGGGGCCTCGAGGCCGCACGAGCAACGACTAGAGTGTAATCGACCCCAATGCCGAGGTTCGCGCGCCCCGCGCCGTCCGACCTCTTCCGGTGCCGAAGGAGCTACCGTGATCCAGTTCGATACCCCCGCAGTCGTCCCGGCCGATCCCGACGCGAACACCACCGACCTTCTGGTCGAGCGGGTCGCCGCAACCCCCGACTCGGTGCTCTTCGCGCTGCCCACCGCAGACGGCGGCTGGTCGCCGGTCACGACCCGGGAGTTCTACGACCAGGTCATCGCGCTCGCGAAGGGCCTCGTCGCGGCGGGCATCGAACCCGGCGACAAGGTCGGCCTCATGTGCAAGACGCGCTACGAGTGGACCCTCATCGACTTCGCCGCGTGGTTCGCCGGCGCCGTGCTCGTGCCGATCTACGAGACCAGCTCCCCCGCGCAGGTCAAGTGGAACCTCGGCGACTCCGGCGCGATCGCCGTCATCGTCGAGACGCCCGACCACTTCACGCGCTTCGACGAGGTGCACCCCGAGCTTCCCGCGATCCGCAACGTCTGGCAGATCGACCTCGGCGACCTCGACAAGCTCGTCGCTGCGGGCAGCGGCGTCTCCGACGAGGAGATCGAGCGCCGCCGCAACCTCGCGGTCGGCTCCGACATCGCGACCCTCATCTACACATCGGGCTCCACCGGCAAGCCCAAGGGCTGCGTGCTCACCCACTCGAACTTCGTCGAGACCTCCCGCAACGCGGCGATCGCCCTCAAGGAGGTCGTGCTCGACCCGAACGGCGCATCGACGCTGCTCTTCATCACGACGGCGCACATCTTCGCGCGGTTCATCGCCGTGCTCAGCGTGCACGCCGGCGTACGGGTCGGGCACCAGCCCGACACGAAGCAACTCCTGCCGAGCCTCGGCAGCTTCAAGCCCTCGTTCCTGCTCGCGGTCCCGCGCGTGTTCGAGAAGGTCTACAACGTCTCGGAGCAGAAGGCCGAGGCGGGCGGCAAGGGCAAGATCTTCCGCAGCGCCGCCGAGACCGCAGTCGCCTACTCGACGGCCAAGGAGGCGGGCCACGTACCGTTCGGCCTCACACTGAAGTTCCGCGTCTTCGACAGGCTCGTCTACTCGAAGCTCCGCACGGCGATGGGCGGCAACGTGAAGTACGCGGTTTCGGGTTCCGCACCGCTCGGGCCGCGCCTCGGCCACTTCTACCACGCGCTCGGCATCACCATCCTCGAGGGCTACGGCCTGACCGAGACCACCGCCCCTGCGACGGTGAACCTCGCGACGAAGTCGAAGATCGGCACGGTCGGACCCGCCCTTCCGGGCGTCTCGGTCCGCATCGCCGACGACGGCGAGATCGAGGTGAAGGGCGTCAACGTCTTCGAGGCGTACTGGAAGAACCCCGAGGCCACCGCGGAGACGTTCGACGGCGACTGGCTCAAGACGGGCGACATCGGCTCGTTCGACAGCGACGGGTTCCTCACGATCACCGGACGCAAGAAGGAGATCATCGTCACCGCGGGTGGCAAGAACGTCGCCCCCGCAGCGCTCGAAGACCCGATCCGCGCGAACCCGCTCGTCGGACAGGTCGTGGCCGTCGGCGACAAGAAGCCGTTCATCTCGGCGCTCGTCACGCTCGACCCCGAGATGCTCCCCGTCTGGCTCAACAACAACGACGAGGACGCGGGCATGAGCCTCGAGGAGGCCACCACGAACGCGGCCGTGCTCGCCGAGGTGCAGCGGGCGATCGATGCGGCGAACGAGAACGTGTCGCGTGCCGAGTCGATCCGCAAGTTCACGATCCTCCCGACCGAGCTCACCGAGGCGAGCGGCCATCTCACGCCGAAGATGAGCATCAAGCGCAACGTCATCCTCGAGGACTTCGCGGGCGAGATCGAGGCGATGTACTCGGGCGCTCCGGCAACCGAGGGTCACTCGATCGTGCACTGATCGATTCCCACGTCGAGTGGCCCCGTGGCATCCGCGGGGCCACTCGACGTGTCCGGGGCGAGGATCCGGGGGTGCGCCGTCACGCGGTCAGAACCAGTCCGACTCGCGCACCTCCCTCATCGCCGCTCGTCGCTCGTCCTTCTCGAGCCGGTCGAGGTACAGGATGCCGTCGAGGTGATCGGTCTCGTGCTGCAGCGCCTGTGCCATGAGCCCGCTGCCCGAGAGCTCGATCTCGTTGCCGTCGAGGTCGATGCCGCGAACCCGGGCGAACGGATGCCGCGGCGTCTTGTGCCACAGGCCGGGCACCGAGAGGCAGCCCTCGTCGATGAGCTCGGGATCCCCTGAGACCTCGACGATGACCGGGTTGATGATGTACCCGATCTCGCCGTCGACGTTGTAGCTGAATGCGCGCAGGTTGACGCCGATCTGCGATGCGGCGACCCCGGCGCGGCCAGGGAGCCTCACGCTGTCGATGAGGTCGGCGACGAGCGAGCGCACCCCATCGTCGATCTGTTCGACGTGGGCGGAGACGGTCTTCAGGACGGGGTCGCCGAACAGGCGAATGGGACGTTCCGGCAATTGCGCTCCGATCAGTGCCCGCGGTCCACGGGCAGGCCTTCCACGACGAGTGCCGCGAGCTCGCGCGACGCGAGCCGCGTCACGGGACGCAATTCGTCCCAATGCACGACGGATCCGGCGGCGAGCTGCGGGTCGTACGGAATCCGGACGATATCGCGCACGCGCGAGGCGAAGTGAGCCTCGATCTCGTCGACCTTGACGAGATGCGTGCCCTGCGTCGCCAGGTTGATGGCCACCACCGCGTTGCGCACGAGCTCGCCGTAGCCGTTCGCCTCGAGCCACGTGAGCGTCTCCGAGGCCAGGCGCGCCTCGTCGACGCTGCCGCCCGACACGACGACGATGGCGTCCGCGCGCTGGAGGGTTGCGCGCATCACGGAGTGGACGATGCCGGTGCCGCAGTCGGTGAGGACGAGCGAGTAGTAGCGGGCGGCGAGGCCCGCGACCACGTTGTAGTCGTCGTCGTCGAACGCTTCGGAGAGGGTCGGGTCGGTGTCGGATGCGAGGATGTCGAGCCGGGTCTCGTCGCGCGACACGAAGCCGGAGAAGTCGGTGTAGCCGCCGATCGACGGCGCCTTGGTCACCACGTCCCTCACGGTCTCGCGCGTCTGCCGGTCGACGCGCTCGGCGAGGGTGCCGCGGTCGGGATTCGCGTCGATCGCGATCACGCGGTCGTCGCGTGCGTCGGCGAGCGCCATGCCGAGGAGCGTCGTGATGGTCGTCTTGCCGACGCCGCCCTTGCGGGTCAGCACCGGGACGAACCGGGCACCGCCCTCGAATCGCTTCTGGATGCGCGCGCTCAGGGCCTTGTGGGCTTGCACCTTGGCGGAGTCGCCGAGGTTGACGAGGTGCAGCGAGGCCTCGTAAAGGAAACGGTTGAACCCGCCGTGCGGCGCAGGCCGCGTGGTGCGGTTCAGGTCGATGAGGCGGTCGGCGGTGAGGGACTCGGACGGCTCGGGCACCTCGGCCGGGGCGAGCTGGTCGTCGGGCACGTCGACCACCGCGACGTGGCTGCCGGTGTTCGTGCTGACTCGCTCGCGACGGAGCTTCGAGGCGTCGGCCGCCAGGAGCGCGCCGTACGGCGAGGCATCGCGACGGTAGGAGCTGCGGTATCCGCCGGAGAGACCCGGCGTGATGACCTCGACGGAGGTCGTGGACGAGTCCCCGCCGACGACCGAACCGGGGTTCACGGCGACGTCGTCGATCGCGACCGCGACCTCGTCTTCGGGCATCTCGGGGCGCGGTGCGGGTGGCAGGTCGACGCGGATGTTGAGGCTGTCGGGCAACGCCCCGGCAGCGTGCGCACCGGTCGACGGCTCGAGCCGCCCGCGGTCCGTCGACGACGTGCGGCTCGGCGCCGCCCGGCGTGTCGTGCTCTCGTCATCGCCATTGTCGTCAGACACCGATACCCCTCCTCATCAGTGCGAACTCATGGACAGCCTAGCGCGGGCGTACCACGACGAGCAGGTCGCCGGCTTCCACCTGCTGCGTCTTGGGGATGGCGACGCGCTCGACGATGCCGGGGATCGGCGACGTGATGGCCGCCTCCATCTTCATGGCCTCGATCGATGCGACGTTCTGGCCGGCGGCGATCTCGGCCCCCGGTTCGACCTGCAGCGTGACGACGCCCGAGAAGGGCGCGGCCACGTGGCCGGGCTGCGAGGCATCCGCCTTCTCTGCCGCGCGCGACTCGACCACGATGCTGCGGTCGCGGACGAACACCGGCCGGAGTTGGCCGTTGAGGATCGTCATGACCGTGCGCATGCCCTTGTCGTCCGCCTCGCCGATCGCCTCGAGCCCGGCGTACAGCCGCACGCCCTTGGCGATCTCGATCACGTGCTCGGAGCCCTGTCGGAGTCCGTAGAGGTAGTCGGAGGTGTCGACGACCGACAGGTCGCCGAAGAGCTCGCGGATCTGCTCGTACTGCCGGGTGGGCGCGGGGAAGAGCAGCGCGTTCAACGTCGAGCGGCGGGTGGCGCTGTCGGCCTCGAGCGCGGCACGCTGCTCGGTCGTCAGCTCCGTGACGCCGATGCGGATGTCCTTGCCGGCGAGCACCTTCGAGCGGAACGGCTCGGGCCAGCCGCCCGGAAGGTCGCCGAGCTCGCCGGCCATGAAGCCGATCACCGAGTCGGGCACGTCGTACTTCTCCGGGTGCTCGGCGAAGTCGGCGGGGTCGGCCTTCACTGCCGCGAGGTGCAGTGCGAGGTCGCCCACCACCTTCGACGACGGGGTCACCTTCGGCACCCGGCCGAGGATGCCGTTCGCGGCCGCGTACATGTCCTCGATGAGCTCGAAGTCGTCGGCGAGTCCGAGGGCGATGGCCTGCTGGCGCAGGTTCGACAGCTGACCCCCCGGGATCTCGTGGTGGTAGACGCGGCCGGTGGGCCCCGGCAGGCCGGACTCGAACGGCTTGTAGAGGCGACGCACCGCCTCCCAGTAGGGCTCGAGGTCGGCGACCGCCTGCAGCGAGATGCCCGTGTCGCGCTCGGTGTGCGCGAGCGCTGCGACGAGCGACGACGCCGAGGGCTGGCTCGTCGTGCCCGCCATCGGCGCGCTGGCGACGTCGACCGCGTCGACGCCGGCGCGACTCGCGGCGAGGAGCGTCGCGAGCTGGCCGCCGGCGGTGTCGTGCGTATGCAGGTGCACCGGCAGGTCGAAGCGCTCGCGCAGCGCGGCGACGAGCTTCTCGGCCGCAGTGGGCCGTAGCAGGCCGGCCATGTCCTTGATGGCGAGGACGTGCGCGCCGGCGGCGACGATCTTGTCGGCGAGACGCAGGTAGTAGTCGAGCGTGTACAGGTCCTCGGCGGGGTCCAGGAGGTCGCCGGTGTAGCAGACTGCGACCTCGGCGACGGCGTGGCCGGTGGCGAGCACCGAGTCGATCGCGGGCCGCATCTGGTCGACGTCGTTCAACGCGTCGAAGATGCGGAAGATGTCGACGCCGGTCGCCGCCGCCTCGCGGATGAACGCGTCGGCGACCTCGGTCGGATACGGCGTGTAGCCGACCGTGTTGCGACCACGGAGGAGCATCTGGATGTTGATATTGGGCAGGGCCCCGCGGAGCGCGGCGAGGCGCTCCCACGGGTCCTCGCCGAGGAAGCGGAGCGCGACGTCGTAGGTGGCGCCGCCCCAGGCCTCCACGGAGAGGAGCTGGGGGGTCATCCGCGCGACGTACGGTGCGACGGCGACGAGGTCCTTCGTGCGCACGCGGGTGGCCAGGAGCGACTGATGCGCGTCGCGGAAGGTGGTCTCGGTGACGGCCAGCGGGGTCTGGGCGCGAAGCGCCGCCGCGAACCCGGCCGGGCCGAGTTCGAGCAGGCGCTGCCGTGATCCGGCGGGCGCCGGCACCGACAGGTCGAGCTCGGGCAGCTTCTCGACCGGGTGCACGGCGGTGGGCGCCGGTCCGTTCGGCTGGTTCACCGTGACATCCGCGAGCCAGTTCAGGATCTTCGTGCCGCGGTCCTTCGAGACCCGGCCGCGCACCAGTTGGGGACGCTCGTCGATGAACGACGTGCTGAGGTCGCCCGCGACGAACGCCGGATCCTCGAGCACGGCCTGGAGGAAGGAGATGTTCGTGGAGACGCCGCGAATGCGGAACTCGGCGAGGGCGCGCTTGGCACGTGCGACCGCGGCCCGGTAGTCGCGTCCGCGGCAGGTCAGCTTCGCGAGCATCGAGTCGAAGTGCGGGCTGATCTGCGCGCCCGGGTTCACGGTGCCGCCGTCGAGGCGGATGCCGGCGCCGCCCGGCGACCGGTAGGTCGTGATCCTGCCCGTGTCGGGGCGGAACCCGGCGGTCGGGTCCTCGGTCGTGATGCGGCACTGGAGGGCTGCACCGCGGAGGCGGATGGCGTCCTGCTCGAGCCCGAGATCGGCGAGGGTCTCCCCCGCCGCGATGCGCATCTGCGACACCACGAGGTCGACGTCGGTGACCTCCTCGGTGACCGTGTGCTCGACCTGGATCCGGGGGTTCATCTCGATGAACACGTGCTGCCCCGCGCGCTCGCCAACGGTGTCGAGGAGGAACTCGACCGTTCCCGCGTTGACGTAGCCGATCGAGCGCGCGAACGCGATGGCGTCGCGGTAGAGCGACTCGCGGACGTCGTCGGAGAGGTTCGGTGCCGGCGCGATCTCGATGACCTTCTGGTGGCGGCGCTGCACCGAGCAGTCGCGTTCGAACAGGTGCACCGTCTCGCCCGTGGCGTCCGCGAGCACCTGCACCTCGATGTGGCGGGGGCGCAGCACCGCCTGCTCGAGGAACATCGTCGGGTCGCCGAAGGCACTGTCGGCCTCGCGCATGGCCTCCTCGAGGGCGGCGCGCAGCTCGTCCTTCGAGTTGACCCGGCGCATGCCGCGGCCGCCGCCGCCGGCCACCGCCTTGGCGAAGAGTGGGAAGCCGATCTCGTCGGCCTGCGCCACGAGCGCCTCGATGTCGCGCGACGGCGGCGTCGACTTCAGCACCGGCACGCCTGCGGCGATCGCGTGCTCCTTGGCCGTGACCTTGTTGCCCGCCATCTCGAGCACGCGCTTGGTCGGGCCGATGAACGTGATGCCCGCCTCCGTCGCGGCCTGCGCGAGCTCGGGGTTCTCGGAGAGGAATCCGTAGCCCGGGTAGATCGCGTCCGCGCCCGACTCCCTCGCGACGCGGATGATCTCGGACACATCGAGGTAGGCACGGACCGGATGCCCCGGCACGCCGATCTGGTAGGCCTCGTCCGCCTTCAGGCGGTGCAGCGAGTTGCGGTCCTCGAACGGATACACGGCCACGGTCTTCGCGCCGAGCTCGACGGCCGCACGGAACGCCCGGATGGCGATCTCCCCGCGGTTGGCTACCAGGATCTTCGTGAACATGCAGGCCTTTCGACGCGGTTTCCGCACAGCGAACATTTAGGTATCGCCCGAGGACTAAAGGTAACGTATCTGTTCGTGCACGTACTCAGCGTCAGTTCCCTCAAGGGCGGTGTCGGCAAGACGACTGTCACCCTCGGGCTGGCCTCCGCGGCCTTCGCACGCGGCGTGCGAACGCTCGTCGTCGACCTCGACCCGCAATCCGATGTATCCACCGGCATGGACATCCAGATGGGCGGTCACCTCAACGTCGCCGACGTGCTGGCTTCGCCGAAGGAGAAGATCGTCCGCTCGGCCATCGCCCCGAGCGGATGGGCGAGGTCCAACCCGAGTTCGACCATCGACGTCTTGATCGGCAGCCCGTCGGCGATCAACTACGACGGGCCGCATCCGTCGATCCGCGACATCTGGAAGCTCGAGGAGGCGCTCGCGAACGTCGAGGCCGACTACGAGCTCGTCCTCATCGACTGCGCCCCCTCGCTGAACGCGCTCACGCGCACCGCCTGGGCGGCGAGCGACCGCGTGGCGGTGGTCACCGAGCCCGGCCTCTTCTCCGTCGCCGCGGCCGACCGCGCCCTGCGTGCCATCGAGGAGATCCGCCGCGGCCTCTCTCCCCGACTCCAGCCGCTCGGCATCATCGTGAACCGCGCGCGTGTGCAGTCACTCGAGCACCAGTTCCGCATCAAGGAGCTGCGCGACATGTTCGGCCCGCTCGTGCTCTCGCCGCAGCTGCCCGAGCGCACGTCACTGCAGCAGGCGCAGGGCGCCGCGAAGCCGCTGCACATGTGGCCCGGCGAGAGCGCCGAGGAGATGTCGCGCCACTTCGACCAGCTCCTCGATCGCGTGCTGCGCACGGCGCGCATCGGCGACTACGCGGGCACACCGCTCGAGCTCGAGTCGCCCGTCATCTGACGTCACAGGGGCCGCGGGCCCCGCGGCGCGACCGTCGGGAACGGCGCCTCAGGAGATCCTGCGGGACCGAGCACCGCGGCGCGCGGCCAGTTCATCCATGGGATCGGCCGGCTGGCTGTCGATCTCGACGAGCGTGGACTCGACCTCTCGCAGCACCTTGCCGACGGCGATGCCGAAGACGCCCTGACCGCGGTTCACGAGGTCGATGACCTCGTCGTCGGACGTGCACAGGTAGACGCTCGCGCCGTCGCTCATGAGCGTGGTCTGGGCGAGGTCCTCGATGCCCGCCTCGCGGAGCTGCATGACGGCGGTGCGGATCTGCTGCAGTGAGATGCCGGTGTCGAGCAGGCGCTTCACGAGCTTCAGCACGAGGATGTCGCGGAATCCGTAGAGGCGCTGCGTGCCCGATCCGGCCGCTCCGCGGACGGTGGGCTCGACGAGCTGCGTGCGCGCCCAGTAGTCGAGCTGGCGGTAGCTGATGCCCGCCGCCCGCGCCGCCACCGCGCCGCGATAGCCGGCGGCGTCGTCGTGCTCGGGCATCCCGTCGGTGAAGAGCAGGCCGAGGTCGTAGCGAGCGCTTTCACTCCGGTCGAGCTCACTCATCCGATCGCCCCTCACTCCCGCGCCAGCACCCCGACGGCGCGTCTCCCACGCTACCCACGCCGGGGGCCTCGGCCAAACACATCGGGCCGAACGTCACGGCGTGTCGCGGATCAGCGCCCGAGCCGCGCGAGCGTCCCACGTACGACCGCCGTGTGCACCGTCTCGAGGTGATCGGCCAGTTCGAGGGCGCGCTCTGCTGCGCGCGCCTTGTCCGCGGCATCCGACCGCCTCGACGGCGCGATCGCGCGCTCGACGAGGGCGGCATCCCGCTCGGCGGCGGCGCGCAGGCCGCGCAGGTGGCGGGCCTCGATGCCGACCCCGCGGAGCGCGACGAGCGCCTGCAGCACTCCGAGGGCGTCCTCGCCGTACTGCTCCGCGGCGGGCAGCAGCGACGCCGAGATCGCTTCGTCGAGGAGCGTGCGCGTGGCGCCCGCCTCCCTGATGAGCTCCTCGCGACGGTACCGGCGGGCGCCCGCCAGGAACGTGGCCGCGCTCGCGGCGCCTGGAAGGGCCGGTGTCTCGCCCGCGTCGATCGCCTCGAGATGTGTGCGGATGACCTTGAGTGGCAGGTACTGGTCGCGTTGCATCGACAGCACGACCGTGATGCGCTCGACGTCGGCATTCGAGAACTTGCGGTACCCCGCCGCGGTGCGCGCGGGCGACACGAGTCGCTGCTCCTCGAGGAAGCGCAGCTTGGAGGGGGTCAGCTCGGGGAACTCGGGCTGAAGCTGCGCGAGGACCTGACCGATGCCGAGCAGTTGGCCGTGGCCGCTCGCGTGCGCGGAGGCGGCGGTGCCCGGCACTAGCCGCTCGCCAGCGGCGCCAGGTCGCGTCGGGAGGCGTAGAAGGTGAGCCGGTACTTGCCGATCTGCACCTCCGCGCCGTCGCTGAGAAGCGCGGTGTCGATGCGCACCCCGTCGAAGTACGTGCCGTTCAGGGAGGAGAGGTCCTTCACCTCGAAGGCCGTGCGGTGGCGGAGGAATTCCGCGTGGCGGCGCGACACGGTGACGTCGTCGAGGAAGATGTCGGCATCGGGATGACGCCCGGCGGTGGTGACGTCGGTGTCGAGGAGGAAGCGCGCACCGCTGTTCGGACCGCGCCGCACGATGAGCAGCGCGGAACCCGATGGCAGCGCGGCGATCGCCTCCTGCTCCTCGGCCGTGATGTCGCTGTCGACCGCTGAGAGCGCCGCGGCCGCCTCACGGCTGAAGCCGATCGTCGTGTCGGCCGTGCCGTCGCCGACGACACCGTTCGACCTCGTCGCCGGGGACTCGCCGTCGGCCTCGCCCGCTTCGCCAGCCTGAGTGTTGTCGGTATCCGCCACGGCTAACCTCCCGATTCCAGCGTATCCGATCGGGGCTCGTCTTCCACACGGGGAATACGGATGACGCGCGCCGTCTCGATGGCGTAGATGATGCCCGCCCACCAGTAGAGGAAGGCGCCCCAGAGCGTGATCGCCCACCCCACCGGTTCGCTGACCGGCTCGACCGCCGGGAAGGCGAGGCCGAGCATGATGACGGGCAGGCCGAAGAAGAGCGCGAAGGTCGCGACCTTCCCGAGTTGGTGCACGGGCAGGGGTCCGTAGCCGTGGTTGGCGAGCACGACTCCGAGCACGAGGAGGAACACGTCGCGCGCGACGATGACCACGACGATCCACCATGGCACGAGGTCGTTCGCAGCCAGGCCCACGAGGGCCGCGAAGATGTACAGGCGGTCGGCTGCGGGATCGAGGAGCTGCCCCAGCCGCGTGACCTGCCCGAGCCGCCGGGCGAGGTAGCCGTCGAGCAGGTCGGTGAGGCTCGCGACGACGAGCACGACGAGCGCGGAGACGTAGTCGCCCAGCACGATGAACACGAGGAACGCGGGCACCAGGGCGAGGCGCAGCATGCTCAGCACGTTCGGGATCGTCCAGATCCTCGTGCCCACCGCCCCCGCGCTGTCCCCGCCCACGTTGCGATCCTATCGACCCCTAGAATGCCGCCATGGGTCCCCTGCTCGTGTGTCTCATCATCGGCGCCGCGGTGACCGCCGCCACCTGGGTCGCCTCGCTGGTGACACGCGAGTACTCGTGGGTCGACCGCATCTGGTCGATCGTGCCGGTGGCGTACGTCTGGGTCTTCGCGGGCTGGAGCGGGCTCGACGCGCGGCTCGTGCTCATGGCCTCGCTCGTGACGCTCTGGGGCATCCGCCTCACTTTCAACTTCGCGCGGAAGGGCGGATACCGTCCGGGCGGCGAGGACCACCGCTGGGCGGTGCTCCGCGGTCGGATGTCGCCCGGGCAGTTCCAGCTGTTCAACCTGTGCTTCATCTCGATCTCCCAGAACGCCCTGATCCTGTTCTTCTGCCTCCCGGCCTACACGGCGTACGAGGCGGCGGGGACACCCCTCGGCGTATGGGACGTCACGCTCACGATCCTCTTCGTCGCGTTCCTCATCGGCGAGACGATCGCCGACCAACAGCAGTGGGCGTTCCACCGCTGGAAGGCCGCCGAGCACGCCGCCGGTCGCCCACCGCGACCCGGGTTCCTGCAGTCCGGGCTCTTCCGCGTGTCGCGGCATCCGAACTACTTCTTCGAGCAGGCGCAGTGGTGGGTGTTCTACGGGTTCGCCGTCGCGGCGACGGGCGCGTGGCTGCACTGGACGATCGCCGGCGCGGCGCTGCTCACGCTGCTGTTCATCGGCTCGACCGTGTTCACCGAATCGATCTCGCGGTCGAAGTACCCCGACTACGACGAGTACCGAGCTCGCACGTCCGCGATCGTGCCATGGTTCCCACGGTCACGGGCCGCCGCGGACGAGCGCACCGCCTGAGCCGGGAGCGGCACCCGCTCGGCCGGCGGGCGGAGATCAGAGCCGCGCCCGAAGGTCCGGCCAGGACTCGGCGAAGCGCGGATGCAACGGCAGCGCGACGACCGCGTCGACGGCCACCCATCGGAGCTCGATGCTCTCCGGGTCGCTCACCACGGGAGCGAAGCGCTCGGTGGCGTCGGCGACGACGGTCGTGTACGACCAGTAGCCGAGGTCGAGCACGGAGGTGAAGCGCACGTTGAGGGCGGCCGCCGGGACGCCGGCCTCCTCCCCCGCCTCGCGGACGGCGGCGTCGACGGCACTCTCGCCCTCGTGCCGCGCGCCACCGGGCATGCCCCAGGTTCCGCCGAAGTGGCTCCACGACGCCCGATGCTGCAGCAGCACCTCGAAGCCCGGGCTCACCACGAGCAGGCCCGCGGCGCCGAAACGCCCCCAGTACCGCGTCCCGTCGGGTCCCTCGACCCACGCATCGCCGCTCGCTCCGCTCATGAGTCCAGCATGACGCACGCCGCTGCGGAGTCGGCGTGCCGTACTCTCCTGCGGGCTTCCTCGTCGCGATGCCGGTCACCTGGCGGGCGCTCCAGCAGTCGTAGGCTGGCAGCATGTCCGACTCCCCGGTACGCATCGACGCGTGGCTGTGGGCGGTGCGCCAGTTCAAGACGCGCTCGGCCGCGACGGCCGCATGCCGTGCCGGCCATGTGCGTGTGAACGGCGAGCGCGCGAAGGCGGCCCAGCCGGTGCGCCCGGGCGACGAGGTACGGGTGCGCATCGAGGGGTTCGACCGGATGCTGGTCGTGCGCCAGACCCTCGTCAAGCGCGTGTCGGCGACGGTCGCGGCGACGGCCGTCGAGGACCGGACGCCTCCCCCGCCGCCGCGCGAGGCGCTGCCGGTCGTGCCCGTGCGCGAACGCGGCGCCGGACGGCCGACCAAGCGCGAGCGGCGCGACCTCGAGCGGCTGCGCGGACGCTGAGCGCCACGTCGACGCGCCGCCTCACGCGCTGCCGGTCGGCGCCGCACGCGGGCGTAGCCTGAAGGGGTGCAGAAGGAACTGACCCACGAGCCCGATGCCCGCCGTTACGTGTTGCGCGTCGACGGCGATATCGCGAGCGTGCTCGACTATCGGGTGCTCGGGGACTCCGTCGCGTTCACGCGCGCGTTCACGAACCCGTCGTACCGCGGGAGCGGGCTCGCGGGCGAGCTCGTCGCCTTCGCGGTCGCCGATGTCGAGGCCACCTCCGATCGCCGGATCGTGCCGAGCTGCTGGTACGTGGGCGAGTGGTTCGACCGCCACCCCGACCGCGCGGGCCTCCTCGACCCGCGCACGGCATGACCGTGGTCGCCGGATACTCCGCCGCCCAGGTGCGCGCCGCCGAGGCGCCGCATCTCGCCGCCGGCGAGCCGCTCATGCGGCGTGCGGCGGCCGCACTCGCGTCCGTGATCCGCAGCCTGCTCGACGATGCGGGCACCCGCGCAGGACCCGTGGTGCTCCTCGTGGGCGCGGGCGACAACGGCGGTGACGCGCTCTTCGCCGGGGCCGAACTGGCGCAGGAGGGCGTCGGAGTGACGGCGATTCCGACCTCCGAGCGCATGCACGCCGAGGGAGCCGCTGCGGCGCGCGCGTCGGGCGCGGAGTTCGTCGACTCGGCGAGCAGCTCCGGCGTGGAGGACGCCCTGCGCTCGTCGGCCGTGATCGTCGACGGCATCCTCGGCACCGGTACGAGCGCCGCGCCCGCCCTCCGAGGCAGGGCACGTGAGGTCGTGGCCGCGGCCATCCAGATCGCGCGGGCCGGCGGCATCCCCGTCGTCGCGGTCGACCTGCCGAGCGGGATCCATCCGGATGACGGCACGGTGCCCGATCCGACCGTGCTCGCGGCCGCCGTCACCGTGACCTTCGGCGCCGTGAAGGCGGGGCTCCTCCTCGAGCCGGGCGCGGATTACGCCGGACGGATCGAGCTCGTCGACCTCGGGCTCGGGCCCGGACTCGCGATGATGACCCCGCTCGTCACGACCGACTGAGCCGGCTCACGTGCCGTCGTCGACCTCCTGGTCGGTGATGTGGCCGGCTGACGCCTGCGCCGCGGCATCCGTTCGTCCAGTCAACCGCAGCCTGCCGCCGAACGGAACCCGGCACACGAGAAGGCGGGCCGGGGTCCACGACCCCGGCCCGCCTCGATGACCGCACCGATCAGTACCAGTTGACCGACTGCGAGTGCGACCAGGCGCTGCACGGCGTGCCGTACGCGCTCGCGATGTAGCCGAGCCCCCACTTGATCTGGGTGGCGGCGCTGGTCTCCCAATCGGCGCCGGCGGTCGCCATCTTGCTGCCGGGCAGCGACTGCGGGATGCCGGTGGCGCCGCTCGAGGCGTTGTAGGCGGTGTACGACCAACCCGACTCCTTCTGCCACAGGTTGTCGAGGCACTGGAACTGGTCGGCGCCCCAGCCGTACTGCGATGCCGCGAGGTCGCGAGCGAACGCGCGTGCGCCGTCGGGCGTGTTCGCGGCGGCGAGTGCACCCGCGGCGGCCGCGGCGGCGTCGGCCTGTGATTGGTCGTACGCGGCAGCGGCCAAGGCGGTCTTCGCCGCCTCGGCACGGGTCGCCTTGGTGAGGTCGACGACCTTCTCGACCGGAATACTGCGGTAGTCGCTGAGTGAGGCGACCGAAGCCGCGAGCCCGGATGCGTCGACCTTGCCACCGGCTGCGGCCAGCGTGGCGTTCGCGGCGGTGATGGTGTCCTCGGCGTTGTCGATGGCCTTCGCGGCGGCGATGGCGCTGTACGCGCTGAGCTGCTCGTGTCGGAGGCCGCTCGTGTCGTTGAGGATCGTGGTGGCGTCGATGCGGGCCTGGGTGGCGACCGCGTTCTGCACGGTGAAGCCGGTGCCGACGATGAGGCCTGCCGCGGCGATCGCACCGGCGACGATGAGGCGCTTGCGGCCGGTACGGCGACGGCGGAGCGCGCGGCGGGTGGTCGCTCCGGGTGAGGTGATGGTGGAGTCGTTCTGGGCGTGCGTGATGGAGGTGTCGTTTCGCATGGGTTCGTCTTCTGCTCGGTCGGGTTCGTTGGGGGGATGGGGGGAGGGCCTCCGAGCGAAGGCACAAGTCAGACACTCTGCACGGCGAATCTGGACGGTTCCTCAGTTTCTCCTGAGCAGACCATGACCACGACCGATCCGGCCTCGCGATACTGGGAGGATGCCCACCCCGCCCCCCGTCTTCTCCCAGCCGCGCCCGAACGACCGCTGTCCGTGCCTCAGCGGCGCGACGTTCGGCGAGTGCTGCGGCCCGTACCTCGACGGCGCGGCGGACGCCCCGACCGCCGTGCAGCTCATGCGATCGCGGTACACCGCATTCGTCGTCGGCGACGTCGCGTACCTGCTCTCGACGTGGCATCCGTCGACGCGGCCCGCAGCCCTGGAGCTCGATCCGGCGATGCGCTGGTACCGCCTCGACGTCCTCCGGCGGGAGCGCGGCGGCCCGCTCGATCGGGACGGCGTGGTGGAGTTCCGGGCGTTCTACCGGCGCGACGGAGCGCGCGGCGAGCAGCACGAGGTCAGCTCGTTCGCGCGCGAGGGCCGGCGCTGGCGGTACGTGTCGCCGGTGGCCTGAGCCGGCGGAGGGTCAGGACGGGAGCGGCGGGTCCGTCACCTGCCGTTCCGTCAGGATCGGCTCAGTCCGCTGAGCGCTGGTCGTCGGTCGCGAAGCCGTCGAGCACGGCGCGTTCGCCCGACTCGAGCAGCTCCTGGAAGAGCGTGATCTGCAGCCCCGCCGGAGCCTCGAGCCGGGAGTTCAGCGACTGCCAGGGCGTGACGACGGGCTCGGCGACGACCCGGCCGCCCGCGCCCTCGAGTCGGCGGGTGACGCCCGCGGTGTCGGTGACCTCGAACGCGAGGCGGATGTGCGGGCTCTCGACGCCGCCGGCCTCGATGCGGTCGATGGCGCGCTTGTGCACCGGATTCGCGATCTCGAGCGTGGCGCGTCCCGCGTCGAGGATGACGACGCGTTCGTCGCCGCCCTGGGCGAACGCGAGGTACTCGGGCAGGCCGAGCGTGTCGCGGAAGAACGCGACCGCCGCATCGTAGTCGGTCGCCTCGACGACGACGCGGAGTTGCAGGACCGGGGGCGTTGCGGCATCCGTCATGCCCGAATCCTCCCAGCGATGGCCGACATCCGCGACCGCCCCCGCCCCGTGACGTGCTCAGGCGGCGTCGCGATGCACGCTCCAGCAGCGGGTGGACACGCCGATCGCGTTCCACACGTTGATCGCGACGATGAGCGCGAGCAGTGCCGCGAGCCGTTCCTCGCCGAGCTCGGCGCGCGCCCGGTCGACGACCCCGTCGGGCACATGCGTCTCGGAGAGGCGCGTCACGGTCTCGGTGAGCTCGAGGGCGGCTCGTTCGGCGGTGGTGAAGAGCGCGGAGTCCCGCCAGATGACGACGGCGTGCAGCTTCTGGTCGGTGACGCCGGCCGTGCGGCCGTCCTTCGAGTGCTGGTCGACGCAGTAGGCGCAGCCGTTCAGCTGCGAGGCGCGCAGCCGCACCAGCTCGCGGAGTGCCGGGTCGACGCCCGCGCGATCGAGCTCGACGGTCGCCGCATGATCCAGTGAAGCGACTGCCCGCGAGAATCGCGGGACGAGCTGGTCGAAGTCGAGGCGGACGGGGATGTCGACGAGAGAGTCGGTGATGGTCATGACTCCACGCTACGGCGCGATCGGCCCAGTGCTACAGTCCATTCCGATGGATGAATCATGGGCCATTCCGGGCCTCGACCTGCACCTCGAGATCGACCTCGGGCACAAGGCCTCGTCGCTCGAGCGGGCACTGCGGGGCGCCGTTCGCGACGCACGGCTCTCCGCCGGAACCAGGCTCCCCTCGTCCCGCACGCTCGCTGCGGACCTCGGCATGGCGAGGAACAGCGTGGCCGACGTGTATGCGCAGCTCACGGCGGAGGGCTGGCTCGAGGCGCGGGTCGGGGCCGGCACCTGGGTGAGCGCGCGGGCGGGCGCTGACACCTCGGAGCGGGCGGCCGCGTCGTACGCGCCGTCCGCCCGGCTCGACCTGCGCGGCGGCATCCCCGATGCGGCCGCCTTCCCGCGGCGGGCCTGGGCGGCGGCGGCGCGGCGGGCGGTGCTCGAGGCGGCCTCGTCGGACTTCGGCTACGCCCCCGAACTCGGCACGCCGGAGCTGCGCGCGACCCTCGCCGACTACCTCGCCCGTGCCCGCGGCGTCGTGGCCTCGACCGAATCCGTCGTCGTGACGCACGGGTTCGGCGAGCTCCTCGGCCTCGCCTGCCGGACGCTCGCATCCCGAGGGGCGGCACGCGTCGCCGTCGAGGAGGTCGGACACGACGCGCATCGCGAGATCATCCGGGCCGCCGGCCTGACACCCGTGGCCCTGCCCGTCGACCGCGACGGCGCCGACACCGAACGGCTCGACGAGCGGGTCGACGCCGTGCTGCTGACGGCCGCCCACCAGTTCCCGACCGGCGTGCCGCTCGCACCCGGGCGGCGCGTCGCCGCAGTGCGGTGGGCCGAGCGCACAGGCGGACTCGTCATCGAGGACGACTACGACGGCGAGTTCCGCTACGACCGCCGCGCGATCGGCGCGCTGCAGGCGCTCGCCCCGGAGCACGTGTTGTACGCGGGTACGGCGTCGAAGAGCCTCGCACCCGCGGTCGGGCTCGCGTGGGGCGTCGTGCCCCGACCGCTCATCGCGCCGCTCTCCGCCGAGCGCCGACGGACGGGCGCTGCGGTCGACGTGCTGAACCAGCGCACGCTGCACGCGTTCATCGCCTCGCACGAGTACGACCGCAACGTGCGCCGGCTCCGCGCCGAGTACCGCGCGCGACGGCTCGCGCTCGAGTCGCTGGTCGCCGACGAGCTCCCCGGATGCCGCGTGGCCGGACTCGCGGCCGGTCTCCACTGCCTCCTCGACCTCCCCGTCGGCACGACGGAGGCCAGGGTGACGGAGGAGGCGGATCGGCTCGGGCTGAGGTTCGAGGGGCTGGCGTCCTTCCGCCTGCGCGGGACGCCGTGGCGGCATCCGCCGGCCATGGTGGTCGGGTACGGCGCTCCCCCGCCGCATCGGTTCGACGAGGCGATCGGCCTCGCGATCCGGGCCATCCGCGCTGCGGCGGCCGGCGCCGTCGGGTGACACGCCGGGCACCACGCGTGAGGCGCGGATGCCGCGCGCTCACGCGTCCTCGATGCTCCCCTCGTCGAGTGGGAGCCCGTCGAGCGCCGCATACGCCCGCTCGACCGCGCCGACGAGTCCCGCGACCGGCACAGGCCAGTGGTCGTGAGCGGCGAGAGCCTCGGCCGCGCCGAATCCGGCGTCGTGCGCCTCCGTGAGCCGCCGGGCGATCGTGTGCAGGTCGGCCGCCTGCCGAGCCACGAACTCGCGGTCGACCACGCGGCCGTTCCCGGGGACGACGAGGTCGCCCGGCCGCATCTCGGCGACCAGCGAGTCGAGCACGCGCGGCCAGTCGAGCGGGTAGCAGCCCGACCCGTAGATCGGCGGTCCCGACTCCTCCACGAGGTCGCCGACGATCCACACGCGTTCGGACGGCACGAGCACGACGAGGTCGGTGTCGGTGTGCGCCCTCGGCTGCGGGTGCAGCTCGACCACGAGCCTGCCGAGGTCGAGCTGCTTCATCCGCTCGACCGGATGCGTCGGGGGCACGAGCCGCACCTCATCCCACTGCCGGTCGGGCTCGCGCCCCCGGTCATCCCTCCATGCGGCGAGCCGCGGCCCCTCGTATCGCTCGAAGTGGCGGGCGATGCCGGCGTGGCCGTGGATCGGGGCATCCGTCGCGGAGCCGGGACCGAACACTTGGTTGCCGAAGGTGTGGTCGAAGTGCGCGTGCGTGTTCACGAGCCCGATCACGGGCTTGCCGAACCGTTCACGGAGGTCGGCGAGGATCTCCTCGCCCTCAGCGGGCTCGGCGCCCGAGTCGACGACGAGGAGGCCGTCGTCGCCCTCGACGACGACGACCGAGAGGTCGTACGGGCCGCCGCGCCGCTGGTGGATGCGGTGCGCGACGGTGGTCCAGGTTGCCATCCGCCGAGCCTAGCGATGCGCTTGCAGCGAAGTCGGGGCCATGGTCATAGGGAATCCTGAGGTTGCGGCCGTAGCGTGACATCCGTGACCCCGCTCGACGGCATCCCCACCACGCGGCGCGACGACGCCTCTCACATGCTCACGGCCCGCGCGCAGCGCACCCTCGAGGCGATCGACGGGGGGACCCTCGACGAGATGCGCGCCCTGCGCGACGAGACCGAGCGCTTCATGCTGCGCTACAAGTTCGGTATGGACGAGGTGATCACGAAGCTCTCGATCCTGCGCGAGGAGTTCAACCAGAATCACGACTACAACCCGATCGAGCACATCTCGAGCCGGCTGAAGAGCCTCGACAGCGTCGTCGCGAAGATGCAGCGCAAGGGCATCGAGCCGACCTTCGACACCATCCGCGAGACCATCACCGACATCGCCGGCGTGCGGGTGACGTGCAGCTTCGTCTCGGACGCGTACCGCCTCGCCGAGCTGCTCACGGCGCAGCGCGACATCCAGGTGCTGAAGGTGAAGGACTACATCGCCGAGCCGAAGGAGAACGGCTACCAGAGCCTGCACCTCATCCTTGAGGTGCCCGTGTTCCTCTCGACGGGGGCGCACGCAGTGGCCGTCGAGGTGCAGATCCGCACCATCGCCATGGACTTCTGGGCGAGCCTCGAGCACAAGATCTACTACAAGTACGACCGGCAGGTGCCGAAGGAGCTGCTCGACCGGCTCACGGATGCCGCGCACACGGCGGCCGAGCTGGACACGCGCATGGAGCGGTTGCACCGCGAGGTGCACGGCGCGCCGGCGCACGAGCGCGGGAGCGTCGCGGTCTGAGTCCGGGCGCCGCCCCCGCCGAGCGCTGCGAGCGCCCGGCGTCCGCACTGCGGTTCAGCCCAGCGCGGCGAGGGCCGCGCGTCCCGCGTCCGTCACGCGGAGCGAGCGGTCGCCCGGCACACGCGACACCCAGCCCTCGGTGAGGGCCACGTCGAGCAGGTGCGCGCCCAGCCGGCCGGCGATGTGGGGGCGACGCTCGGTCCAGTCGAGGCATCCGCGCACCGCGGGACGTCGGCCGTCGGCGCCGACCTCCGGCAGCCCGAGGCGTATCGCGAGGGTGCCGGCACCTGCCGAGGGCAGGATGCGTCCGGGGCGGCCCGCCTCGAGCGGCGCGATCGCGCCCTCGGCCACGAGCGCGTCGGCGAGCCGCAGGGCGACGCGCCCTGCGAGGTGGTCGTAGCACGACCGGGCCTCGGCGAGTCGCTCCGCCGTCGCCGACTGCCGATAGGAGCTCACCGCCTGGCGTGGGGCGATCCGCTGCAGGGCCTCGACGGCATCGGCCACGTCCGGTCCGGCGAGGGCGAAGTAGCGGTGCCGCCCGAGCCACCGGTCGGTGACGAGCCCGCCCTCGACCAGCTGCGCGAGGTGCGCGCTGGCGGTCGGCGGCTTCACGCCGGCGATCACGGCGAGCTCGCTCGCGGGCAACGATCGCCCGTCGAGCAGCGCGACGAGCATGGCTGCGCGCGCGGGCTCGCCCATGAGTCGAGCAGGGGTCGCGAGGTCGGCGTCTCCGGGCATGGCACCACGATACGTCGGGCACACTTCGTCCGCCGTCGAATCGTGTGCGACCTAGCGTGGAGGCATGACGGATCTCATCGAGCGCGGCGACGCCGAACGCGTGCTCACCGACTCCCGGTTCGCGGTGCCTGAGGCGGATGCCGCGGCGACACGCCCCATGGGCCGGTTCCGCGCGAGCTCGTCTCGGTTCACGAACGGGCCGGCGCACGACCGGCGACGGCGACGGCTCGAGACCCTGTTGCACACGATCGACACGTCGGCACTCGCCGCCGATGCGTCATCCCGCGCTCGATGGTCGGCGGCGTCGGGCGTCGACGCGGCTGAGATCGCGCGCCACGTTCCGGTCGCCTGCCTCGCCGGTGCGCTCGGGATCGCCGCGCCGGATGACGCGCCCCGGCTCGTGGCCGACGTCGCGGCGTCGTATGCGAGCGGTGCCGAGTCGGATCGGGCCGATGCGGCGATCGATCGACTCCTCGCCGCCGCAGCGCCCGCGACCGGCGACGGGGACGGCGAGTCCGGCGGTGCCGGCTCCGACGAGGATGCCGTGCTGCTCGTGCAACTCCTCGTGCAGGCCTACGCCGCGACGGCCGCGCTCGTCGAGGGCGCGATTCGGTCGACCGGTGCCGTGGCCGCGTCGATCACGACCGCGGAGCTGCTCGCCGACACCCTGCGCGACGATCCGCCTGTGCGGCTCACGCGCAGGGTCGCACCGGACGGCGAAATGCTCACCCTGCGGCTCGACGGCCCAGACCGCGAGTCCGGCGCAGGGCGTCCTCTACGCACGCTCGCGTTCGGCGCAGGCGCGCGCGCCTGCCCGGCACCGGACCTCGCGCTCGCCATGGCCGCCGCGATCATCGAGGAGCTCCGCGCATGATGACCCCCGACGAATTCCGCGCGATGCACCGCCCGGGCGACCCGTTCGTGCTCCCCAACGCCTGGGACCTCGCGTCCGCCCGCTGGTTGCACGCCGCGGGACATCCGGTGCTCGGCACGACGAGCCTCGGCGTCGCGGTGGCTGCCGGGCTCCCCGACGGCGCCGGCCGCACGGCGGCGGAGACCCTCGACCTCGCGACGCGGCTGGCCCGCGCCTCGATCCCCGTGACCGTCGACCTGGAAGCGGGCTTCTCCGACGACCCCGCCGAGGTCGGCGCCTTCGCCGCTCGCCTCGCACGACTCGGCGTGGTCGGCGTGAACCTCGAGGACTCCGATGCCGACGGGCACCTCGTGGATCCCGACCTCGCCGCCGCGAAGGTCGCGGCGATCGCGGCGGCGGCGCCCGCGATCTACCTCAACGCTCGCACGGACCCGTTCTGGATCGACGGCGACGTCGGCGCAGCCGACCGGCACCGGGATGCGGTGAGCCGCGCGCATCGGTACCTGGCGGCCGGTGCGAGCGGGGTGTTCGTGCCCGGCACGATCCCGCTCGACGAGATGGCCGCGCTCACGCGCGACATCCCGGCGCCCGTGAACGTGCTCGTGCAGCCGGGCGTGCCCGTGCGTCGCCTCGCCGACGCCGGCGTCGCCCGCATCAGCACCGGATCGCTCCTCTTCCGCGTCGCGCTCGGGGCGATCGAGGTCGCGGCACGCGAGGTGCAGGATGGGGCGTTCACGCCCGATCCCGCGACGCCGGCCTACGAGCGGGTCGCATCGCTCCCCTGACCCGCGCTCGGAGCCGCGCGTACCGAGACTGTGATGCGCCGGTGCCGACGCCGACCCTCAGTCCTCCGCGCTCTCCCGCCGGTCGATCACGAGGAGGCTGCTGGTGCCGGTCGCGAGCAGGGTACCTTCGGCGTCGACGAGTTCGCCCTCTGTGAAGACGATCCGCCTGCCTCCCTTCCGCACCCGTCCGGTCGCCCGCAGCCGACCGTTGCCGGGCAGGATCGCGCGCACGTACGCGACGTTCAGGTCGATCGAGGTGTAACCGACGCCCGCGGGCAGCGTGGTGTGTGCTGCGCATCCGAGCACCGTGTCGAGGAGGGTGCACGCGAGGCCGCCGTGCACGACCCCGAGCGGGTTGAAGTGCGCGGTCGTCGGTTCGCAGTCGAACACCGCCTCGCCGTGCGAGAACGAGACCGCTGTGAAGCCCATCAGCTGGGAGATCGGCGGCGGCGGCAGCTCGCCGTCGAGGATCGCCGTGAGGTAGTCGATCCCGCTGAGCTCGGCGAGCCTCGGCAGCGCGACACCCGGGTCGACCCACGAGATCGTCGCGAAGTCGGTCGGTTCGAAGGCGGAGGTCACGCGCCCACCCTAGCCCCGGGTTGCCCCGCAGTACCCGGTCGCCGGCGTCCTCTGACGGACGGCGGCACCCGCTCAGTCGGGATTGCGCGCCCGACTGGGCTGCACCCGCATGGGCTCGCCCGGCATCTTCGGGAAGTCGGGTGGGAACGGCAGCTCGCCGAGCCCGTCGTCGAGGTCGCGCTGCCACCATTCGAGGAGCGTCTCGAGGCGCCCGGCCCGCGACTCCATGCCCGCCCAGGGGTCTCCCACGTCGCGCAGCCGGTCGGGCACCGTGCGGATCGTGAACTGCGCCGGGTCGGCTGACTCGAGTTCGTCCCACTCGAGCGGGCACGACACCGGCGCGTGCGGCAGCGGCCGCGGACTGTAGGCCCCCGCCATCGTGCGGTCGCGGTTCGCCTGGTTGTAGTCGATGAAGATGCGGTCGCCGCGCTCCTCCTTCCACCATGCGGTGGTGAGCTGGTCGGGCATGCGTCGCTCCAGCTCGCGCGCCAGTGCGATCACGGCGTGCCGCACGTCGAGGAACTCGTGCTCGGGCTCGATCGGCGCGAACACGTGGATGCCGCGGTTGCCGGAGGTCTTCACGAACCCGGCCAGCCCGACCTCGTCCATGAGCCCGCGCAGCGCGAGTGCGGCGGGCACGGCCTCGGCGAACCCGGTGCCGGGCTGCGGGTCGAGGTCGATGCGCAGCTGGTCGGGGTTGTCGGTGTTGTCGGTACTCGACGCCCACGGATGGAACACGACGGTGTTCATCTGCGCCGCCCAGACCGCGGCGGCAGGTTCGTCGAGCACGAGCTGCGGATGCCGCCGCCCGCTCGGGTACGTCACGGTGACCGATCGCACCCACTCGGGCGCGCCCTTGGGCGGGTTCTTCGAGAAGAACTGCTCGCCGTCGATGCCCTCGGGGAAGCGCTGGAGCGAGACCGGCCGGTCGCCGTTCGCCTCGATGAAGGCGTCGCCGACCGCGACGAGGTACTCGGCGAGCTCGAGCTTGGTGATGCCGGGCTCGGGCCAGATCACCCGTGTCGGCGAGGAGATCCGCACGTCGCGATCGCCGTGCGGACCAGGGACAGTGAGCGTGACAGCAGCGCCGGCCATGCTGCGACGCTACTCCCTCCGTGCGACGTCGCGAACGGATGCCGCCTCCGCGGCGGGCCAGCGGCGCATCACGCCGTCGCGGTCACGTACCTGCGCGCGGAGCGTTCCCGGGCCTTCGCGGCCTCCACCTCGCGATCCTTCGGCGGCGCGGTGGTCACGAGGTCGTCCAGCAGGTGTCGCGTGATGTGCGCGATCTCGGCCACCGCCCGGTCGAACGCCTCGGCGTTCGCCTTGGACGGCTTCGTCGATCCGCTCACCTTGCGCACGAACTGCAGCGCCGCCGCGTGCACCTCGTCGTTCGTGGCCGCGGGCTCGAAGTTGTGGAGGGTGTGGATGTTCCTGCACATGCTCCGAGCCTAACCCCGTGGAGTGGAGGTGGTCTCGGTGCCGCTCGTGATGCTGAACGACGGGAGGCCGCGACGGCGGATCAGCCACTCCGCCACGACGAGGTTCGGCAGCCACGCGAGGAACGGCACCACCGCGTAGGCGTTCGCGAACGCCGCCTCGAAGTCGAACTGCCCTCCCGGCAGCGCCTGGGCGCCGATGAGCACGCCGAGCCAGAGGCGGAGGGTCACGGCGGCGTAGGTGAGCGCGAAGTTGCGCATCATCCACGCACGGTGGCTCGGGACATCCCCACGGCGGATGGCCCCATACGCCCGCCGGCCGGTGACGAGCCACAGCACCGCGAGGGTGCCGAACCCGAAGAACCCGGCGAAGCCCGCCTCACTGAACGGTGCCATCACGAGGCCGGAGACGCCGGCGATCGCGACCGCGGCGAGGTAGGTGCGTCCGATCCAGCGGTGAACCTGCCGGTGTCGATCGCGCAGGCCACGCCAGAACTGGAACGGACCGGCGACGAGGGCCAGCCCTCCCGCGACGATGTGCGCATAGAAGGCGGCCTGCACGAAGGAGGGCCGCCCGTCGTAATTGCCCGCGAGGCCCACGCCCGAGTCGGACAGCTCGGCGAGCGAGGCGGTGAGGTACGGGACGACGGCGAACCCGGCGATCGCGAGTGACGACAGGACGATCCAGGTCCATCCGACGCGGGTCACGGCACGGCTCGGGGTCCGGTCGCGGCGCGTCGCGTCGGCCGGATGGGGCGGGCGTTCGGTTCCGGTGGTCATGCGCCACACGCTATGAGCGCCGTGCGTCGACCGTTATCGGGTCAACCCCCCAATCGGATGCCTCGGCCCGCGCTGCCGCATCGGCGCCGGAGCGCGTGTCCGCCCTGCGGGACCAGCGACGCACCTGCCCCACGGCGACGCCGCCCACGAGCAGCGCGCTGCCGGCCAGCTCGAGCGTGTTCGGCACCTGCCCGAGGGCGAGCGCTGCCGCGGCGAGTCCGATCGGCGGTGTGAGCAGCGCGAACGGCGCGACGAGCGACGCCGGGTAGCGGCCGAGCAGCATGTTCCAGATGGTGTAGCCGACGAGCGACGCGAATCCAGCCGTGTACGCGACGCTCACGATCGTTTGCCAGCCGATGGTGGCGAACGCGTCGCCGACCGCGGACGGTCCGTCGAGCAGCAGGCTGAGTGCGAGCACCGGCAGCGGCACGACGAGCGCCGACCAGACCACGATGCCGAAGCCGTTCGCGCCGGCCGCCGACCGCGAGATCACGTTGCCGATCGCCCAACTGAGGCCCGCGGCGACGCAGATCAGGAACGGCACGATCGCCCCGAACCCCGCCGTGCCCTCCAGCCGCCCCACGGCGACGACGCCGAGCCCCGCCACGCCGAGCAGCGCCCCGAGCAGCTGCATCCGGGTCGGGCGCTCGCGCAGCGCGACGACGCCGATCACCAGCGTGAAGATCATCTGGCACTGCAGCACCACGGCGGCGAGGCCGGCGGGGAGCCCGAGGTGCATCGCGGTGAACAGCAGGCCGAACTGGCCGGCGCTCATGAAGAGGCCGATGCCGATGATGACCCGCCACGGGGCATCGGGCTTGGGCACGAAGAAGACGAGGGGCACGGCGACCAGCGAGAACCGCAGGGCCACGAGCACGAGCGGGAGCGTGTCGCGCAGCCCGAGGTCGATGGCCACGAAGTTCACGCCCCAGATCAGGGCGACGAGGAGGCCGAGGAGCAGGTGTCTGGGGGTCACGCCACCAGCCTCGCAGCGCGACCGATTCAGCACCAGTTCCGAATAGTACACCTCACAACGTACGATTACTTCATGATCGATCTGGTGGGCCTGCGCGCCCTCGTCGCCGTCGACCGGGCCGGCTCGGTGGTGGCCGCCGCCGAGCGGCTGGGCTACACGCCGTCGGCCGTCTCGCAGCAGGTGAAGAAGCTGGAGCGCGACCTCGACGCCACGCTCCTGGAGCGACGGGGCCGCGGCGTGCTGCTCACCGAACGGGGCCGCACGCTCGCGAGCGAGGGACGTGAGCTGCTCGACGGCCTCGAACGGCTCGAGACCCTCGCCGCCGGCGGGTCGCGACCGTCGGCGCCGCTGCGCATCGCCTCGTTCTCGACCGCGACGCGCGGGCTCGTCGGCCCGGTGCTGCGAGCACTCCGCCGATCGGATGCCGCGGTGCTCGCGACCGTGACGAGCGTCGACCCGGTCGAAGCGATGGACCTCGTCGCCACCGGCGCGGCCGATCTCGCGGTCGTGCACAACTGGAACTCGGTGCCGCTCGTGGCGCCCGCGCACGTCATGACCGAGCATGTGTGCCGCGACGAGGCCGACGTCGTGCTGTCGGTGCGGCATCCGCTCGCCGATCGCGACGAGCTCGAGCGGGCCGACCTCGTCGACGAGCTCTGGGCGAGCACGCCCAGGGGCGCGATCTGCCACGAGGCGCTCATGCGCATCTTCGCCGATCTCGGCACGGTGCCGCGCGTCGTCGCCGAGGATCCCGACTTCGCCTCGCTCGTCGAGCTCGCGAGCGAGGGGGTCGCGATCGCGCTCGTGCCGAGGCTCGGCCGCTCCGCCCTGCCCGACGGGGTCGTCGCACGTCCCCTCGCCGACCACAGCCAGGTGCGCGACGTGCGTGTCGCCTACCGCCGCTCGATGGCGGAGAGTCCTGGCCTCCGTCGCGCCGTGCAGCTGCTGGTCGAGGCGGGCGCGCGGGTCGTGCCGCCGACCGGTGCGTAGGCGCAGCGCGCGCCGCCTTGGTCACATGGGTGCGCGATGCGGGTCGGCGACGGGTTGCAGCCGGAACAGGCGCACCATGCGGCCGGAGTCGCGTTCGTAGCCGCGATAGCCGGGCCACTGCGCCTCGATGCGCGCCCAGGCAGCGTCGCGTCCTTCGTCGCCGATGAGGCTCGCGCGCACGGGCATCCGCCGGCCGCGCACCGTGATCGCGGCGTCGGGGTGCGCCAGCAGGTTGTAGGTCCAGCCGGGATGCCGCTCCTGCGCGAACGTGGTGCCGGCGACGATCGCGCGACCCTGCCCGTCGGGTGTGTACATGAGGTAGGTGTCGCGCGGCTCGCCCGACTGCGCGCCGATCGTGTGCAGCACGAGCGACGGCACGAGCAGGCCGCTGAGCTGCACCCGCCCGTCGGTCAGCCAGGCGAGCAGGCGCTCGGCGGGCGGCAACACGATCGGCCCCAGCGCGCGGAACAGGCTCGTGCGCGTCAGCGGCGCGATGACGGAGCGGACGACCTGCAGCACGGTGGCCATCTGCCCATTCTGCTCGGCGACCGCAGGTAGGCGATAGTGCCACTCACGCGACCGCGACACCGCGGCACGGCGCCGCCCGGTCGGCCAGTCACGACGAGCCCGCCGGGTGCTCGGCGCGTTCGCGCTCGACCGCCTCACGGGCGTCGGCGAGCTCGGCGGCTGCGACGCTCGCCCGGCGCTCCGCTCGTTGCATCCGGCGGATCGCCACGGTCGGGGCGCCGTACCTGGCCCGGATGCGGTCGTGCTCGTCGTCGACGCCCGTGACGATGTACGCGGCGGCGATCAGGATGACCTGGCTCGAGAGGTTGAACCACAGCAACAGCGCGATGAGGGAGCCGAACGACGCGAGCAGCGGATTGGTCGTGGCGCCGCCGACGAAGAGGCTGGAGAGCAGCTGGAGCACGGTCAGCCCGACCGCGCCGAGCACCGCGCCGCTCCACAGCGATCGCGCATTCGGCCTGAGGCCCGAGAGCAGGCGGAACATGACGGCGATCACGAGGCTGTCGATCGCGAAGATGACGAGGATCGACACGATGCGGGTGCTGGCCTCTGAGAGCGGATCGCGTGTCGAGACGCCCATCCAGCCGAGCATCGTGCCGATGGCCGTGGTGCTGAAGAAGGTCACGACTGCGGCCGCCGCGAGCAGGAGCCCGAAGCCGACGGCCAGGACGAGGTCGCGCAGCAGCACCCAGACGAAGAACGTCTGGTCATCGGGCTGGTCGCCGAGATCGCGGAACGCCAGGCGGAGCGAACCGACGGCGCCGATGGCGGCGCCGACGAGGCCGATGAGCGCCAGCACGCCGGCGATGGTGAGGGGCAGGGGTTGCACCAGGTCGTCTGGGTGGATGAGGCCGTCCTCGCCCACGAGGCCCGGAATCGCGGCATCCAGCGTCTTGACGAGGGCCTCCATCGCGTCGGGCCGGCCGGAGAGCCAGATACCCGCGACGGCGAATCCGAGGAACACCCCGGCGAACACCGAGAACAGTGTGCGATAGGTGACGCTGTCAGCGAGCATCGGGCCGTGGCGCTCGAGATAGAGCAGGAACGCCCGCACGGGCTTGCGGGCCAGCGCCCACGCAGTGATCCGCGTCGCCCAGGCGCTGAGGCGTGCGAACGGCCCACCCTTCCCCGACTGCGTCTGCTGCTCGCCCATGCCGTCAGGTTATCGAGGGGCGGATGCGTCCCGCAGTCGCTCGACACCCAGCATCGTCAGGCGGGCCTCGGAGGCAGGGCCTCACGCCCCTACATTGGAGAGCACCCGACGCAGGAGGTGACTCATGGAAGGACTGATCCTCGTGGTGGTGCTCGGCGCCACCATCCTGGGCGGCGGGATGCTCGCGAAGCGGATCCCCGTGCCGGCGCCGCTCATTCTGCTCGTCGCGGGCGCGGCCCTCAGTTTCGTGCCGGGGCTCCACGTCGAGCTCCCGCCGGAGCTCGTGTTGCTGCTGTTCCTGCCGGCGCTGCTCTACTGGGACTCGCTGAACACCTCGCTCCGCGAGATCCGCGACAACCTGCGGATCATCGTGCTGCTCGCCGTCGGCCTCGTGTTCGTCACGGCCTTCGCGATCGCGTGGCTCGCATCTGCGTTCGGCATGCCGTGGCCGATGGCGCTCGCGCTCGGGGCGATCCTGTCGCCGACGGATGCCACAGCCGTCGCCGCCGTCGTGCGCCGACTTCCCCGGCGCCAGGGGACGATCCTCCGCGCCGAGAGCCTCCTCAACGACGGCACCGCGCTCGTCCTCTACGCAGTCGCCGTCGGGGCCGCCACGGCGGGTGCCTCGATCACCTTCGTCAGCCTCTCAGCCCAGTTCGTGTACGCCTACGCGGTGGGGATCCTCATCGGCCTCGCGATCGGGTTCGCCGCGTACCACGTCCGCCGGCTGTTCCGCGGGGATCGGTTGCTCGGCGGCACCCTCAGCATGCTCACGCCGTTCGTCGCATACCTGCCCGCCGAGCTCGTCGGGGCGTCCGGGGTCGTGGCAGTGGTGGTGTGCGGCCTGGTCATCAGCCAGGTGGGTCCCCGCATCATCACCGCCGCAATGCGCGCGCAGACGTTCGGCTTCTGGCAGCTGGCGAGCTACGTGCTGAACGGCGCGCTCTTCGTGCTGATCGGGCTCGAGTTGAAGCCGGTGCTCGACGGGCTCGGATCCGCCTGGCCGAGCGCCCTGCTCTTCGGGCTCGCCTGCGCGGTCGGCGTCATGGCGGTGCGACTGTTGTGGGGCGTCACCACGCCGTACCTGATCCGTCTCGTCGACCGGCGGCCCGTGCAGCGCACGCGACGGGTGGGGTTCCGGCAGCGGTTCCCGATCAGCTGGGCGGGATTCCGCGGCGCGGTGTCGCTGGCTGCTGCGCTCGCGCTGCCGCAGCAGACGGCGAGCGGCGACCCGCTGCCCGACCGCGACCTCGTGATCGCGGTGACGTTCGTCGTCATCCTGTTCACGCTCGTCGTGCAGGGCCTCACGTTGCCGGCGATCGTGCGCTGGTCGGGGCTCACGCGGGATCCGCGCGAGTTCGACGAGGAGCTCCTCGGCGAACAGGCCATGCTGCGTGCCGCGCTCGACGCGCTCCCCCGCGCCGCCGAGGAACTCGGCACGAGCCCGCCGATCGTCGAGGGCCTGCGGACCACCTACCGGGACCGACTGCAGCTCATCCACCGCGAGGAGGGCCGGCCCGAGGCCGCGGTGCGCGATGCGAGCTCACGCGACGAGGAGGACGCGCTGCATCTCGCGATCCTGCCCTCCAAGCGCGCCGCCCTCTTCGCCCTGCGCCATGATCGCCGGATCGACGACGTCATCCTGCGGCGCCTGCAGGCGCGGATCGACCTCGAGGAGCTTCGGCTCACGGCGCCGCCCGACGACGAGTGAGACGCAGAACGCCCCCCGACGGGCTACCCGTCGGAGGGCGTTCGGATGTCGCGGCGTCGCGGCCGGGGATCAGTACCAGCCCTGGGCGTTGAATGCATCCCAGGCACCGCACGGCGTGCCGTAGCGGCTGGTGATGTAGCCGAGGCCCCACGTGATCTGCGTGGCGGCGCTGGTCTGCCAGTCGTCGCCTGCGGTGGCCATCTTGCTGCCGGGGAGGGCCTGCGGGATGCCGTAGGCGCCGCTCGCGTTGGAGGCGTACACGTTCCAGCCGGACTCGTGGTTCCACAGCTCCACGAGGCAGCCGAACTGGTCGTCGCCCCAACCGCGCGCGAGCAGCATCTCGCGGGCGATCGCCTGCGCCTCCGTCGGATTGGCGGGGGCGCCAGGGCGGGAGACCGACGATGAGGACTCCTCCGCCTCGGCGGCGGCGGCCGCCTCGGCGGCGGCCTTCGCGGCGGCCGCGGCAGCGGCGGCCTGCTCGGCGGAAACGCGGTCGGCTTCTGCGACGGCCCCGCGCACGGACTCCGCCTGCGCGGTCGTCACGTCCACGAGGGCGAACACGCGCTCGGGCGCAAGGAACTCGTAGTCGTCGAGGGCGGCGACCGAGGCGGCGAGGGCCGTGGCGTCGGCCTTGCCCTGGGCGGCGGTGATCGTGTCACCGGCGCCGGCGAGGGTGTCCTCGGCCTGCTTCACGGCGCGGGCCTCGAGGATGCCGCCGTGGGCGTCGAGCTGCTCGACGTCGCTGTTGGCGGCCTCCGTGAGCGCCCGGGTCTCGGCGATGCGGTCGTTCTGCGCGGCGACCGCGCCCTGCACGACGAATCCGGTGCCGACCATGGCACCGATCGCGGCGACGGCGCCGGCCGCGAGGAGCGGTCCTCGGCGCCGGCGCTTCCGGCTGTGCCTCGCCCGGCGGGAACCCGCGGGCCGGACCTGATCGATGGAGTTGTGGGGAGTGGGGGGAGACTGGTTCTGCATGACTTTCACGGGGCGGATCGCGAGTGGCTCGGGCCGCCTGATCCTTTTCTCGACGTTCCTCGGACGCGGGGGCGCCCGGGCGAAGTGGCCAGTCTGCCGACCTCTTCTGTACGAATCCGCACATGTTCCTGTGAATGTCATCCAAATAACGATGATCGCTCAACATATTCGGGGCGCCCTTTCAGGCGCTGAGCGGCCGGATGCCGCGGCTCAGGCCTCGTCGCGGTGCTCGCCGCGCAGCTCCATGCTGATCTGGTCGGCGTCGAGCGTCTCGAGGGCGCCGGTCAGCACCGAACCGCTGAACGTGCCGTCGTCGCGTGCAGCCAGCAGGGCCTCGCGTTGGGCCTCGATGATGTCCAGCCGCAACGCGCGGTACAGCTCCCGGTCGCCGGCCGGGTCGCGGTCGCCGTGCTGTGCGTCCTCCCCGGCGCGCGCCTCCCGGTGCTCGCGCACGACGTCGTCGGCGACGCCGCGGAGCATCTCGAGGAGCTCTGTGCGCTCCGCCTTTGCCGCCTCGTGGTCCACGCCGGCGGGCTTCGCGAGCCGCACGATCCACGGCAGCGTCCCGCCCTGGATGATCAGCGATCCCGCCGCGACGAGGAACGCGATGAAGATGACGAGCGAGCGGTCTGGCGTGTCCTGCGGCAGTGTCTGCGCGGCGGCGAGGGTGACCGCACCCCGCATGCCCGCCCAGACGATCACGGTGCCCTCGCGCCACCCGAGGGGCTTGGCCATGAAGTAGTCGATGTCGGCGACCTTGCGCCGGATCCGGGCCTCGAACCGCTGCCGCGACTCCGGGGAGAGGGCGCGTCCCGGCTTCCCCTTGCGCGGCCCGCCTCGCCGCTCGGGAGCGACAGCCTCGCCGGAACCTGCCCGGTCGAGCCGCTCCTGGTACGCCGTGAGCTGCGGCTTGATGCTCGCCCCCCGGAGTGAGATGCGGCGCTGGAGCCTGAGCATCGGAAACACGAAGAGCGCGCGAACGACGAGCACGGCGAGGAGCGTGACCGCCGCCACCCGCGCGCCGAGCTCGATGCCCCGCGTCTCGTTCGTCAGGTCGCCGAGGAGCGCCGACATCTCAAGCCCCATCACGAGGAAGACCGCGCCCTCGAGGATGAGCTCGATCGTGCGCCAGTTCTGCACGTCTGACGTGCGGTGCTGCGGCGAGAGGCTGCGGATGGCGCCGCGCCCGGTCACGAGCCCCGCGACCACGGCGGCGACGAGGCCGGACGCTCCGAGCGCCTCGCTCGGCACGGCGGCGACGAACGGCACGGCGAACGAGATGACGGTGTTCACCGTGGCATCCGTCACCCTGGACCGGACCCACAGGTTGCCCTTGCCCACGAGGTACCCGATCACGACCGCGACGGCGACGGCGAACACGAAGTCGCCGAGGACCTCCCAGAAGGTGACGGTCGCAGCGGTCGCGGCGATCGCCGAGCGCAGGAGCACCAGCGCCGTCGCATCGTTCAGCAGGCTCTCGCCCTCGAGCACCGTGACGACGCGTGGCGTCACGCCCACGCGCTTGACGATCGACGTCGCCACGGCATCGGTCGGGCTCACGATCGCGCCCAGGGCGATGCCGGCCGCGAGGCTGATGCCGGGCACCAGCCACGTGAAGAGCAGGCCGAGGGCCGCCGAGCTCACGACCACGAGCGCGATCGACAGCCCGCTGATCGCGCCGAACTCGCGGCGGAACTCCATGGACGGCATCGACACCGACGCGGAGTAGAGCAGCGGCGGGAGCACGCCCGCGATGATCCACTCGGGGTCGATCTCGATGTCGGGAACGAACGGCAGGAAGCTCACGAGGATGCCGACGATCACGAGCAGAAGCGGCGCGGACACCCCGACCCTCGGGCCGATCGCGGTGGCGGCGGCGATGCCGAGCAGGCCGAGCACGCCGACGACCAGGAGCTCCACCGACACACCTCCCCGACCGACCTGCCGCCAAGTCTGGCGCATCGCGCCACCGGGGCGCGACGCGGCATCCCGTCAGCAATCACGGCGCTCACAGCGAAGTCACAGCGGGGAGGCGTGTGATGCGGAACAGTGCGGGGCCGTCACTGGTTTTCTCTGGTGACGTCGCGCATCCGCCCCCCGGATCGTCCGCGCTGTCGAGGCGCCGCAGCCAGCGTCGCCCGAGAAGGAGGAACGAAGTGCCACAGGACTACCGCAAGACTCCCGAGGCGGTCGCCCGCCTCACCCCCCAGCAGTACCACGTCACACAGGAGGACGGGACCGAGCCCGCGTTCCGCAACCAGTACTGGAACAACCACGAGCCGGGCATCTACGTCGACATCGTCTCGGGGCAGCCGCTGTTCGCCTCGACCGACAAGTACGACAGCCGGTCGGGATGGCCGAGCTTCACGCGGCCCATCGAGCCCGGGGCCGTCACCGAGAAGGTCGACCGCTCGCTGTGGATGAAGCGCACCGAGGTGCGATCGTCAAGCGCCGACAGCCACCTCGGCCACGTCTTCGACGACGGGCCCGCGGACGCCGGCGGCCTGCGGTACTGCATGAACTCGGCCGCGATGCACTTCGTCCCCCTCGCCGAGCTCGAGAAGCAGGGCTATGGGGAGTATCGCGCACTGTTCACGACGGATGCCGCGGCATCCGAGAAGGAGGACGCATCATGACGACGCCCGGCACCGTGACGCACATCCCCGGCACCGAGACCGCCGTGCTCGCGGGCGGCTGCTTCTGGGGCATGGAGGACCTGATCCGCAAGCGCCCCGGCGTGATCGACACGCGCGTCGGCTACACCGGCGGCAACGTGCCGAACGCGACGTACCGCAACCACGGTTCGCACGCCGAGGCGATCGAGATCGTGTTCGACCCGTCGAATGAGTCGTTCCGCGACCTGCTGGAGTTCTTCTTCCAGATCCACGACCCGTCGACGAGGAATCGCCAGGGCAACGACATCGGCACGAGCTACCGTTCGGCGATCTTCCCGACGACGCCCGAGCAGGAGGTCACGGCGTACGAGACCATCGCCGACGTCGACGCGTCCGGCCTCTGGCCGGGCCCTGCGACCACCGAGGTCTCCCCCGCCGGCGACTTCTGGGAGGCGGAGCCCGAGCACCAGGACTACCTGGAGCGGTACCCCTACGGGTACACGTGCCACTACGTGCGCCCCGGTTGGAAGCTGCCGAAGCGCGACCAGGAGCCCGTGGCGTAGGAGATCGGATGCCCCGGCGGACTGCGGTCCGCCGGGGCATCCGTCTGTGCGACCCGCCTCAATGGACGCCCAACGGGGGCGACCCGGGGTCAGCGAGCGACGACGCCCCGGACCGCCCAGGCCCGCGCGACGAGCGCGATGGAGCCGTCGGGCTCGGTCGGCACGAGCTCGCGCAGCCGCTCACGCAATCGGTCGCGGGCGGTCTCGTCGAGCGACATCGCGTAGGCGGGCGCGACGCCCTGGCCCCCGAGGAACGGCGTCCAGTAGTCGTCGAAGTCCTCGAACCGGGTCGGCACCTCGATGGAGCCGGCCTCGGCGTCGACGAGGCCCGCGCTCGCGAACCGCCACGTGAGGCCCTCGGGGGTGAAGTCCTCGAACCGCGGGCCCTCGTCCAGCGCCGACGCCCGCGGATCGAGCTCGGACGCGGCCTGCCAGAACCACTGCATGAGCTCCATGCGTCCGGCGTAGTCCCACACGTACCCGCCGATCACGCCGCCGTCGACCGCGACGCGCGACATCTCGGCGAGCGCGGTGTCGAGATCGGGCAGGAAGTTCAGCACGAGGCCCGACACCACGGCATCGAAGGTCGCGTCGTCGAGCGGGAGCGCGGCGGCATCCGCTCGGTGGAACGTCACGCGGCTGCCGAGCTCGCCGACCGCCGTCTCGAGGAACCCCTCGGACTTCTCGACGCCGTCGACGGAGGTCGGCGCGCACGTGGCGAGGATCGCCGCGCTCAGCGCGCCGGTGCCGCAGCCGACGTCGAGCCAGCGCAGCCCGGTCGGTACGCGCAGCCACTGGAGGAACCGAGGAGCCACCTGCCTGCTCCACCGCCCCACGTACCGCTCGTATGCGGGGCCCTGCTCCCACGTGTCCGGCACCGGATCGTGAGCCATGCTCAACCGTACCGCGATCCGGCCGGGAACGGTCGGGCGCGGTCAGGCGTGGTCAGGCGCGGTCATGCCGGGATGCCGAGCCCGTCGAGCGCGTCCTGCACGATGGTGAGGCCGTCGAGACCGGGCATCCCGCTGATGCTGTCGTCGACCTTGCGTGCAGCCCGGCGCCCCTCCGGCCCGCTCATGAGGTGAGTCATGACGTGCCGCACGTCATCGGTCGAGTTGATGCTCGAGCCGACGGGCGCCCAGAACCGGCTGAGCGCGAACCGCGTGATCTTCTGCGCCTTCGTGCTCGCCGCCAGCCGGTCGCGCGCCTGCGAGGTGTAGAACGCGACGTGACGCGCCTCCTGCTTCGCGATGCGGCGAAGCAGTTCGGCGAGCACGGGATGCTCCTCCAGCTCCGCCATGCGCTGGTAGGCGGTGATCGCCGACCATTCGTTCGCCGCGCCCCACGTCATGTGCACCGCGACGAAGTCGGAACCGACGAGCGAGCCCAGCACGGATTGCTTGATCGGGTCGAGGCGGTCCTTCCAGCCGAGCTTCAGCCGGCTCGCCTTGAGGGCGTCGTAGTCGACCGTGATGTCATGCATGGCGAGCACCGCAGCGAGCGCCTCGCCGTGCCAGAACTCCTCGCGGTTCCACATCGTCATGAACGCGCTGACGTCGGCCTCCCGGTGCGAGGGGGTGGTCAGCAGGTCGCGCGTGTAGCAGACGGTGTGATACTCGACGTCGGCCATGTAGCGGAGCGTGCGTAGCGCGCCCGCGAGCAGCGGGTGGTCGCGGAAGTCCTCGAGGTCGAGGTCGTCCCAGTGCACGCTCACGGATGTCGCGGTGTACCTGTCGATGTCGAACGCCACGCGAGCCCCTTCCCTCCGCGGTCCATGCAATCAGGCCGCGGGTCCGCCCGCGAGGCCTCTGAGGACGGATGCCGCGGCGCGCCGGTCGAGTCCCGGCAGATCCGCGATGTCGCGCTCGAGACGAGCGGCGAGCACGTCTCCTTCGGATCCGCCGAACACGAACCGCACGAGATCGTCGCGGTCGTCCCGTCCGAGCACGGTCGATCCGAGCGGCCATACGGTGCGTGCGAGTTCGCGCCGTGCGAGCCCGGCGGCCTTCGGCGAGGCCGCCAGTCGCCGGCTCGCCTCCTCCTGGAAGAAGCGGGTGTGCCGCTCCTTCACGTCGAGGATCCGGCGCAGCACCGCGTCGAGCGCGTCGTTCGCGGATGCGCGGGCCACGCGCTCGTATGCCGCACGGAGCATCCAGTCGTCGACGAGGCCGACCGTCATGTGCACTCCGATGACCGGCCAGCCCTGCGCGAAGCCGGCGAGCGCACGGCGCACGGGCCCTCGACCGGCGGATGCCGCGCGGCGGTGAGTTCCCGCATCGGATGCCGCGCCAGACCATCCGCGTGGCGCGCCGCCGTTCGCCGCCACGATCGCCCGCAGGGCGTCGGCGATCCAGAACTTCTCGTACGCCCAGGTCACGAGGAACGCCGTGACGCGGGCGTCCTTGTGGGTCGGCGTAACCAGCACGTTCCGCAGGTGCGCCATCGTGGCGCCCTCGAGGACGGCGAGCGCGTCGAGCACGCGCACGACGTCACCACGGAGCGGCGCGGCGGCGTACCGCGTGAGGTCGAGGTCGTCGCGCAGGCTGCCCTGTGCCGTGCGGGCGAACTCCCGCACGTCGAAGGCCGCCGGCTCCATTCGCGTCCTCCTCGTCCCTCCGGCCTACGATACCCTCGTGGTCTCCGCCCGCTGTCGGCCCCGCATGGGGGACACGCGGTTGTTGAGGGCCTCACGGCGCATCACTAGGCTTCGAGCGTGTTCGAGGAAATTCCGGGGGGGATCACGTCGGAAGTCGAGCTCGATCTCCTGCTGCTCGACGCGAAGCTGTCAGTCCCGGAGCCTCCGGCCCGTGGCTCCGTCAGTCGCGCGGCGCTCATCGACTCGGCTCGTTCGAGCGAGCGGCGGGTGGTGGGCGTCACCGCGCCGGCGGGGTACGGCAAGTCGACCCTGCTGACCGAGTGGGCCCATGCCGAGGAACGTCCCGTGGGATGGGTGTCGCTGGACCGGTTCGACGACGATCCGGGGGCGTTGCTCACCCTGCTCGCCTCCGCGTTCGCCCGGATCACGCCGGGGATGGACCACCTGCCCGTCGACGTGCGCGGCCACGGATTCTCCGCGCTCGGACGTGCAGCGCCGCTGCTCGCCTCCGCATTCCGGGCCTCCCCCGCGCCATTCGTGCTGATGCTCGACGACCTCCATGAGATCCGGTCGCCCGCATGCCAAGACGTGCTGAGCATCGTGCTGGCGGGAGTTCCGCACGGCTCCCAGGTGGTGGCGGCGAGCCGTGCCGAACAGCCGCACCTGCCGCGCCTCCGGGCGTCGGGTGATGCGCTGGAGATCACGGCGTCCGAGCTGGCCCTCGACGCCGCCGGCGCCAGGCAGATCTTCGCCGAAGCGCAGGTCAGCCTCAGCGCCGACGATGCCGCCGAAGTCGTCGAACGCACGGAGGGATGGCCCGTCGGGCTCTTCCTGGCCGCCGCCATCGCCCGTGACAGCGGTGATGATCCGCTCTCGGTGTCCGGTGACGACCGGTACGTGGCCGACTACCTCTATCGCGAATCCCTGGCCAAGCTCACCGAGCAGCAGCAGCGATTCCTCCGCCGCACCGCCGTGCTCGACAGGTTCTCCGCGTCGCTGTGCGACGCCCTGCTCGGCAGCAGCGATGCGCAGGAGATGCTGCGGGAGCTGGAGGCGTCGAACGTGTTCCTCGTCCCCCTCGACCGTCACCGCGAGTGGTACCGTTACCATTCCCTGTTCCGCGAGTTCCTGCTCGGCGAGCTCCGGCGCGTCGAACCCGATGCGATCGCCGACCTGCATCTCGAGGCGGCGGACTGGTTCGAGGAGAACGGCTCACCGGCGATGGCGATCGAGCACCTGCTCGACAACTCGACGGAGCGGATCAGGGCGACCCACCTGGTCGCGACGGTTGCGCTCGCGACCTATCAGGCGGGCCAGCTGACCACGCTGCAGCGGTGGTTCTCCGCGCTCGGCGACCCCGCGATCGCGGCGTACCCGCCGCTCGCCGTCCTCGCGGGCTGGATCAGCGCCCTCACCGGGCACACCGACGACGCCGACCGGTGGGCGGCCGTGCTCGAGGCCGCGTCGTACGATGGGACGCCCGCCGACGGCTCCGCGTCGTTCGCCTCCGCGCGCGCGATGCTCCGAGCCATGATGTGCGCGGATGGACCGGAGCGTGCGCTCGCCGACGCCGGGTTCGCGGTCGCGGCCGAGCCGACGTGGAGCCCGTGGCGCGACCAGGCGTTCGCCCTCCTCGGGGAGGCGCTGCTCCTCGCGGGCGACGCCGACCAGGCGGAGGCCGCGTTCGCGGAATGCTCGGTCACGGCCGCCGCAAGGGACAGCAGCGTGCTCGTCGTCAGTGAGTCCGAGCTCGCGGTGATGGCGATGGATCACGGCCGATGGGCGGAGGCCGCAGACCACGTGCAGACGGCGCTCGCGACGATCGAGCAGCATCGGATGCACGACTACGCCACTGCGGTGCTCGCCTTCGCGGAGGCGGCGCGACTCGCCGTCCATAGAGGCGACCTCGTCGATGCGCATCGCCAGCTGACCAGGGCGATGCGGGCACGGCCGACGTGCACGTACGCGATCCCCTTCATCGCCGTGCGCGTGCGCCTGCAACTCGCGAAGGTGTACTGGACGCTTGCCGACCACGCGACGGCCCGTCACCTGCTGCGCGAGGCGGACGACATCCTGCTGTACCGGCCGGCGCTCGGCACTCTCGTCGACGACGTGTCCGACTTCCGCGAGTTCGTGTCGTCGATCGAGCACCCCGGGTCGGCCGGCGGTCCTCCGCTCACGCCCGCCGAGCTCCGGCTGCTCCCCTACCTGCAGACGCACCTGTCGATCCGCGAGATCGGCGATCGGCTCTTCGTCTCGCGCAACACCGTGAGCTCCGAGGTCGGCTCGATCTACCGCAAGCTGGGCGTGTCGGCGCGCAGCGAGGCGGTCGAGCGCGCGATGGCGCTGGGCCTGCTCGGGGCGTAGCCCCGTCAGGCGTCGCCGAATGCGGGCTGCGGGTCGTCGAGGTCGTAGCCGAGGGCCATGGCGACCTTCGGGGCCGCCGCCACCACGAGAGGAAGCCCGACCACGGGGATGATGCCGACCAGCACATCGACGATCTCGGCCGGCGTGGCCCCGGCGCTCACCGCGGCATCCGCCTGCGAACCGAACGACGGCTCGGCGCCACCTACCGCGACGAGGGCCGCAATCCGCGCGAGCGCCAGCGACCTCGCATCCAGCCCATCGGGCGCGACGCCGAGGTCGTCGAGGTCGTCCTCCGCGATCCGCTCGTCGTTGATCGCGAGTCGCCGCAGCCGGTCCCTGTAGTCCACGGCGACCTCCTTCCACGTCGAGCGAAGCTACGTCCAAGTGCACGCGCAATCGCGGAAGGGCGCATCACGCAGATGGGATGAATCGGGGCATCGGTCGTCCGGCGGCTCGGTCCCGGGGGCCGCCGACGACCGAGAACCGGGAGCGCGAGCGGTGCGGGCGATTCATCCGATCTGCGTGATGCGACGTCGATGCCGCGGGCATAGCGTGCGACCAGACGCCGGCGTCGACCGGCACCTCCTGAGCGAAAGGCCGTGTCATGAACACCTTCTGGGACTTCCTCGTGTGGCTCTTCTGGTTCTACGTCATCATCGCGTGCATCTGGATCTTCATCACGATCATCATCGACATCTTCCGCGACCACACGCTGAACGGCTGGATGAAGGCCCTGTGGGTGCTGTTCCTCGTCTTCGTGCCCTTCCTCGCCGCGTTCATCTACCTGATCGCCCGTGGACGCGGCATGGCGGAGCGAAATGCCGCAAGGGCCATGGATGCGCAGGCCGCGAACGCCGACTACATCCGCAGCGTGGCGGGCTCGTCAGCTTCCTCGGCCTCTGCGGAGATCGAGAAGGCCAAGCAGTTGCTCGACGCCGGCACTATCTCGCAGGCCGAGTTCGACGCGCTGAAGGCCAAGGCGCTGCAGGCCTCGTAGATTGCGGCCATCAGGGAAAGGCGAACCATGACCGACCTGGAATTCGGGCCCGTCGAGCTCGTCCTGGCGGCGTTCGAGGGCGATCGGCCGAAGGCGGGCGTGCTCGACGCGATCCTCGACCTCGCGGATGCCGGGACCGTGCGCCTGCTCGACCTCGTGTACGTCACCCGTTCCGATGATGGCGAGATCGACTGGGTGGAGCTCGACGAAGCCGGCATCGAGATCGGCGAGATCGACCTCGCCGCGAGCGGACTCGCCTCGCACGAGGACCTCGAGGAGCTCAGCGGCCGCCTGCCGCTCGGCACGTCGGCGCTCCTGCTCGTCGTCGAGCTCACCTGGGCGAGGGAGCTCGCCTCCCGCCTCTTCGAGGCCGACGGGTTCGTCGTGGACTCCGTAAGGATCCCGGCACCCGTGGTCAATGCGGTGGTCGAAGAGGCGCGCGCCGCCGGCGCGCTCATCGAGGACTGAGCAAGGAAGGAAACAGACCGATGCCGATGATGAGAAGGATGGGCCGACGGGGATTGATCGGCATGGCCGCCACCACGGCTGTGGTTGCGGGCACGGCGACCGCGGTGAGCGGTGCCGTCTCCTCGAAGCAGCAGGCCAAGGCGAACGAGCAGGCCGAGGCGCAGCAGTACGAGGCGCAGCAGCAGCAGGCCGCGATGCAGCAGGCGGCCGCTGACGCGGTGGCGCAGCAGCAGGCCGCAGCGCCGGCCGCGGCGCAGCCCGCATCCGGCGCGATGTCACCCGACGTCGTCGCGCAACTCCAGCAGCTCGCCGACCTCAAGGCGCAGGGCGTGCTGAGCGACGAGGAGTTCGCGAACGCGAAGGCGAAGCTGCTCGGCTAGATCGACCTTCGGTGAGGGAGGCCGGTCGCGCATCGGGGGACGCGCGACCGGCTTTCGTATGCCGCCCGAACCTGCTGCGGCGCTGGCCGGTCGGCTGGCCGCCCGCGTCGCCTGAAAGCGGTCCGCATTCGGGGCATCCGGTCGGAACGCTCAGAACTTCTCGCCGAGCGCCTTCCGCTTCAGGGCCTCGTACTCGCCGTCGGAGATCACGCCCTGGTCGCGCAGCGCCTTCGCCTTGGCTATCTCGTCGGAGGGGCTCGCGAACGAGACCGACCGCACCTCCTGCTCGGAGTACTCCACGATCTCCGGCCGACGCCTCTCGGCGCGCTCCGCCATGCCCTTTCCGCGCGCGATCAGGTAGACGAGCGCCGTCAGGAACGGCACGAACACGAGGAAGAGCAGCCAGACCGCCTTGAGCCAGCCGTTCAACGAGTGGTCGCGGAAGACGTCGATGATGATGTAGACGAGCACGAAGAGGTACGCCACATAGGCGAACGCCCAGAAGCAGAACCAGAACACGTCCCAGACGCCGGAGAAGAAGGTCATCGGAGTTCCTTTCGCGGTCGTGGAGCCAGGGCGGCCCCCACATCGGGCCGTCTATCGCACAACCTACTCGCGGAGACCCCTCTTCACCCGCGAATGCGTGCCCGCGCGCCGCGAGCTCGCCGTCGAGGATGCGGATCGGATTTCGTCGGCACGGCCAAGCCGCCGGCGGTGCGGGCGGACTATCGTGACAGGTGGGAGACATCCCCTCGTGAGACGACGAACGGCGGAGACGATGGCGACTCGACGTTGGAGCGACATGAACAGTCGACAGCGGACGTGGCTGCTCGTCGCGGCATCCGTGCAACTCTCGCTCGCAGTCACCGCGTGGGTGAACCTCGCGAAGCGCCCGGCGGCCGAGGTCAAAGGGCCGAAGGCGTTGTGGGCCGCGATCATCGCCGTGAACTTCATCGGGCCCCTGTCGTATTTCGCGTTCGGGCGGCGAAGGGCGTCCTGACCCCGACCAGGGAACCTCGTCAGGGGCGTACGCAGACCTGACGGGCGGCCCCCGCAATCCGCTCGCATGGCACGTCGCGGCCCTACGCTGGGCGCATGACGGATGCGGCGCTGATCGGACCGGTGGCCGCCCCCGACCTGCACGTGATGACCTACAACATTCGTCGGCGCGTTCCCCACCTCCGGCCGGGGAATCCCGACCAGTGGGCCACCAGGATCCAGTTGGTCCGACGCATCCTCGCCGCGGAGCAGCCGACGCTCCTCTGCGTTCAGGAGGCACTGGCCGACCAGGTCGCGTTCGTCGCAGACGCCCTCGGCCCGCGCTACCGCTGGGTGGGGCTCGGCCGCAATCCCTCCGGCCGCGGAGAGCGGTGCCCTATCTTCTACGATGCCGGGCGGTTGGAACTCACCGCCTGGCAACAGCGCGCCCTGTCCGCGACGCCGGAGGAGATCGGGTCTCGTACGTGGGGCAACCTGACGCGCCGCGTCGTCGTGTCGAGCGCCTTCACCGATACCGCGACCGGGACACGGCTGCTCACGTTCAACACGCATTTCGATCACCTCTCGCGGCGGTCGAGGCTCGAATCGGCAACGTACATCGCCACCCTCGTACGGGCCGCGGGCGCAGCGGAGCCCGACGCCGCGATCGTCGTGGGCGGCGACTTCAACGCCGACGTGGACTCCGCCGTCTACCGTCGGCTGACGGCAGAGGGCGTGCTCCGGGACGCGTGGGAGACGGCGGTCGACCGCCTGACGCCGCAATGGGGCACCTTCCCGAACTACCGGCGGCGCCGCCCTGGCGGCAAACGCATCGACCTCATCCTGGTGGGGCACGGAGTCGACGTGGTGAGCACGGGCATCAACGCGGTGCGGTTCGACGGCAGAGCGGCATCCGACCACGAACCCGTGCAGGCGGTGCTGCGGTACGGCGGCCGTTCGGCTGGCGTTCGGACCGTCTAGTCTTTCGCCATGATGCGGACGTTCCTGCGGGCTCCCGAGGGAGCCGCCGAGGTGGTCGCCGACGCGCTGCGCGTGCTCGCCACCGTCTGCATCGTCGTCGCAGCCGTCGGATGGGGCCCACTCTCGGGCGTGAGCCTGGCGATCGTGTTCGGCGCGATGCTCGTCCCGCGCGTGCTGGGCCTTCGACCGGGCTTCGACATCGCGTTCGGCGTCGTGACACTCGTCGCTGTCTGGAGCAGCGTGCTGCAGATCTACATCACGACGCGCTGGTGGGACCTCCCGATCCACTTCCTCACCAACGGACTCTACGCCGCCGTGTGCTACATCGTTCTCGTCCGGCTCGGCGTCTTGGCGGACGCTGCGAGACTCCCGCGCCCGATGCTCTCGGCCGCGGTGATGACGACCGCGCTCGGGCTGTCACTCGGCGTGCTGTGGGAGATCTTCGAGTGGTTCGGGCACACCTTCATCGACGGTGAGATCTACGTCGGCTATCAGGACTCGATCGGAGACCTGCTCGTCGGCGGTCTCGGCGCCCTGCTCGCGGGATGCAGCATGAGGTTCCTCACGGGCCGGCCCCATGCGGCCGAGGTCCGACTGCCACCGCCGACCCTCAGCTGACATGCGGTGGTCAAGACCGTCCCTCATCGGCGCCTCTTCGGCAACCTCCGCCGCCTCGAGACGCTCATAAACACGCGGCAGGGGGAAGGCGACGCGGTCTCTCCACCCCTCGGGCGGCACCGAGCCGACGATCACACGCGTGCCGTCGACTTCGACGTCCATCACCCTCCTGGAGAACCTGTACGGGTTGCGGACGTTCATCCCGACGTCACGCGCCCAGAGCTCCACGGAGAACAGGTGGCCGAACGGGTCGACCACGTCCTCGCCGTCGACGAGCGACCACAGCGATACCACCCGGCGCCAGACGAGTTCCACGGACGTCCTCGGCATGACCCATACGGGTGACCCGCCCTCGAGCGGTCGGCCCGCGTACTCGAGGATTCCCCGGTACGGGTCGACGATGTCAACCCTCGCCGGCACACGCGAGACATTCTCGAGCGTGACCACCACGCACTGTCGGAACATCACCGTGGAGTCGTCGCGCTCGAACTCGACGGGCTTGTCGATCAGGGACCACCCCCGGTAGCCGCGACGCACCTCGACGCCGAACTCACCACGGGGCCCGGTCTTCTCCGGGCGCGCCGTAGCGAGCACGTCGGGCGCGAGCGCATCGAGTCGACGCTCCTCGAGGTTCCGTTCGACGCGTGCGCTCTCAGCGCGCTGGCGCTCGGTGGCGGCTCTGGCGTCCTCCGTCTGCCCTCTCGCCAGCGCGAGCGCCTCCTCTTGCGTGGCGACTTGCCTGTCCGCCGCCTTGGCCTGCTCGCTCGTCCAGTGCGCGGCCTTCGCGGCATACCGCCCGGCGATCGACGCCGCGATGAGCGCACCGAGAGTCGAGACAGCAGCGATCCAGTTGGGGAGCACGTCGCCCCAGAAATCCGACATGCCGCAAACCTAGCGGCGCACACCCTCCAAAATCCCCCGGTGCTGCTCGCGGCGAGCACGTGCACCCTCTTTGGTGCCATCCCGGCGCTCGAGCCCGCCACGCCACCGCGAGGGAGCGGCGCGGCGTGATCGAAGCCTTCAGAGCTACGAGCGACGGTAGGAGTCGAAGGTCGGGTAGCCCTGGAACGATGCTGGACCGTGCGACCGGATGAAGGCCATGTGCACCTGCTCGCAGGCTCCGCGTAGCGTCGTGCCATAGCCGATCATCGCGTTGCGGAACTCCGCCCGATATCGAATCTCACCATCGAGCCGGACGATTGTCACACGACCGTACTCGCGGTCGTAGGCGTCGATGAGCCGCCAGTGCCCCGGCTCGGGCTCGTCCGCAGCGAGGATCGGGTGCCATCGCATGACTCGAACATACGTTCGAATGCCTTACACGCCCACCGGAACAGGACGAAGGGCCTACAGCGCCCGGTCATTCTGCTCATGAACCGCCAAACACCGGGCGTGAGCACGGCCCCTCGCGGGAGTGAGGCCTCTACTCCCGCTCGCGCATGTCTGAAACGCTCCGCCTCCTCGCGCGGTCGAAGGAATCCGGCTAGCCTGACGCGCATAGCCCAGGCAGCCTCGTCCGCACGCGCCTGGATCGGGACGATCGTCTTCCTCTTCCTCGCGCCCGGCGTCGTCGCGGGCTTCATCCCATGGCTCATCTCCGGCTGGCGGTGGTACGACTGGGGCGGCGCGGCCTGGGTCGTCGTGCCGATCGCCTGGATCGCGATCGCTGTCGGGGCGGCCTTCCTCCTGCACGCCTTCGCGCTGTTCGCCCTGCACCGCGGAACGCCCGCTCCGGTCCTTCCGACCGAGACGCTCGTCGTGACGGGGGTCTACCGCTTCGTGCGCAATCCGATGTACCTCGCGGTGCTCGCGATCATCCTCGGCCAGGCGCTGCTGTTCGGCAGCTGGTGGCTCGTGCTCTACGCCGGGATTGCCCTCGCCGCGGTCGTCGCGTTCGTGAAGGGCTACGAGGAGCCGACCCTCACCCGCACCTACGGCGAGCAGTACCTCGACTACCGGCGCAACGTCCCGGGCTGGTGGCCGCGGCTCACGCCGTGGCGGGCGTGATGGCGCGCCCGCGGGCCGCCCGACACGCGAGGGTGGTGGCTCCGAGGCAGTCGAAACGACGAACGTCTTGCTCTTGCGAGATCGCATGGCAATGGCTTGCCGCGCCGACTCCTGCGGGTTAGGAGCCTTCCAGGATCTCTTTCAGTCGCTGGAAGCTCTTCGGCGCGCCCGCTTTGGTCTGGCGCACGACGAGCGGGATGATTGCCTTGCCCAAGAGGCCAGAGTCGTACGTGATCGAAAAGGTCACGCGCGACCGGCGGCCATCATCGAGCGGCTGGAAGCTCAACGTCCCGTTCGCCTTGATCGCACCGTTGATGCCGCGCGAGGACCAGCGCAGCGGCGGGTTGGCCTCAGTGACCTCCTGGGTCATGGTCTGGCTGGCGCCGGCGAAGTGGCGGATCGTGTCGAAGGTCGAGCCTTCGCTGCCCGGCGCTCCGCTGACGACCCTTACCGCAGCTACATCCTTCTGCCACTCTGGGAAGTGCGTCGGGTCGGCGGTGTAGGTGTAGACCTCTGCCGGCGGGCGGTCGATGTCGATCTGAATCGTGATGGGTTCCATCGCCCACCAGCTTATTCCCTACTCGATGAATTTTGGTGTCGTGAGAGGTGCTTGACTCGCTTCTCGCGTTCTTCTCCACGTGAACGGGCACGAAATCACGAACGGGATGGCCATCAAAGGCCTGATGCTCCTCTGCCACGATCTTCTCGATCTCGGCACGCTCGACGCCAGGGCACTTCTGCGGCGGCGTGCTCGTCGATGACGATCATCCGCTCTCGATCACGCCGCGCCGCCTCGACTGCGGCTATTCGGCACTCGTCGTTTCGTCGGCGGGCGAAGACCCAGTGCCCGAGACCGGCTCACCGGTCTCATCCAGCGCCGAAGGCGTCGAGGAATCGATCGCGGAACGCACTCATCGGCCAGACGGGCGCGTCGGGCGTTGGCAGCACCCCGTCCTGCCACTGCCATCCCTCGATCGACTCGAAGACGGTCGAGTCTTTCGCGATGACGCTGATGGGCACGTCGTGGCTGGCACCCTGCCCGCTCACGATCGTCGCCGGCTGGTGGTCGCCGAGCACCACGAGCACGAGGTTCGGGTCGTCGGTGTTGTGCAGGAACGAGAACATCGCGCCGAGCGAATACTGAATGGACTGCGCGTACGCCTGCTGCACCCTATTCGGGTCCTGCCAGACGACGGTCGCCGACTGCCCCTGCGCGGGCTGGGGCCCGAACACGGAACCGTCGCCGACTTGGGACCAGGGCACAAGCTCCGGGAGCGGCGCCCACGGCGTGTGCGAGGAGACGAGGTCGATCTCCGCCATGACCGGCTGGTGGTTCCCGGCGAGCTCGTGGTCGGCGAAGTACTTCCAGGTGTACTGGTCCGGGATCCGCGCATACCCGAAGGACGGCCCCCGATAGCCGACGTTGTTCGCGTCGAGAAGGGTGTCGAAGTGGTAGAACGAGGTGCCGAACGACCACGGCTCCGTGTTCGACGGGACGACGCTGACGGTGCGCCATCCGGCTCTTCCGAATGCCTCGCTCAGCGTGAATCGATCGCTCCGGATCACCTTGCTGTAGAGCGGCTGCCGGTCGACCCACAGCCCGGTCTGAAAGGTCGAGTGCGCGAGCCAGCTGAGACCCCCGAACGTCGGAGAGGTGAGGAAGGCGCTCTGGGATGCGTAGCCGTCGGCGCGGAGCTGGGCCTCGCCGTCGCGCAGCACCTGGTCCACACCCCCCGAGAAGCCGGATCCCTGCACGGCCACCTTGCCGTAGCTCTCGATGAAGGCGAAGACGACGTCCTTGCCCTTCAGCGAGGTCAGCAGGTCGGAACCGGGTGTGTCACGGTAGGGGTCCGTCGCGATCTGTTGCGACAGCTCGGCCAGCGCGGCGAGCCCTGCGGCGGCGCGGGAGGCTGACGCGGTGATCGCGTGCAGAGAAGCGGCCGCCGCGGCCGGCTGACCCGCCACCAGCTGGGAGCCCGTCAGAGCGGCGATGATCCATGCCGCGGTGACCGTCGAGATCACGATCGTTCCGTGCACGCGATCGGGCCTGACGGCTGCGCCCGCGCGAAGAGCGGCCCACGAGAGCGCGACGATCAACCCTGCGGCGGTGACCCCGAGGAGCACGACCAACCCGCTCGCGGCGGCACCGCCGATGGAGCCCTGAACGACCCCGAACGCGTCGCCCAGCTGCTGCCAGTCGAGCGGATCGAATGGGATGTCGAGCACTGCCTCGTAGCCGGAGTCGATCCCGGCGAGTACGAGAGCGATGACGATGACGACACCGAAGCCGACCGCGACGACGACGCGTGCGGGACGCCAGGGAAGCATGCAGAGCAGGAGCAGCACGACGATCGACTCCGCGGGAAGCCCGATGAGCGGTGCCGGAGAGCCATCGGCGAGCGCTCCCGGCACGAGCGGCACCACGACGAGGAGAAGGATCGCGACCACCAGCGAGATCCTCCCGCGCACCCGGAGTCTCCGCCCGTTTGAACTCTTTCCTCCGCTGTCTCGTGTCACTGCTAGCGTCTCCGCCGGAGGCATTGATCGGAAGCGGGTATGAACATGACTGGAAACAACCGGGTCGTTCTGTGGGTCATGCGGATCCTCAGCGCGATCGTCCTTCTCGCGGTCGGCGGGATTCATCTCTTCCTCGTCTTCGACGGCGTCGGGGGCGTGCTCGGCGTGCTGTTCGTGCTGAACGCCATCGCGGGCCTCCTTCTCACGATCGGGATGCTCGCCTTCCGCGGACGGCTCCTGATTCTCACCACCGTCCTGAGCCTGCTGTTCGTCATCGCGACCCTCTTGGCACTCATTCTCGCCCTGACCGTCGGGCTGTTCGGCATCACCGAGACGTGGAGCTTCACCCTCGTCCCGGAGACGGTCGTCGTCGAGTCGATCGGGATCGTTGTGCTCGCCATCACCACGCTGCTCGTGGTCCGCTCCCCGCGGGCGGCATGATCGCGCGTCCTCCCCGCGCGGGCCGGCGGGGGCATCGGTCACGATGCACCCACCTCGGCTCGCCGAGAGCGGCTTCGAAGCGCCAGCCACACCACGTCCCGGCCGAAGGATTCGACGAGCAGGACCAGTGCGACTCCGACGAGCACGTCGGCGAGCTCCGGGATCAGGCCAGATGCCGCAAGTGCCAGGGCGATCCCCTGGACGGCCGTCACGACCTTTCGCCAGTAACGGGGCGGGAGCTGCGCGCGAAGCCACGGAAGCATCCATCCGGCGGCGACGAAGACGTAGCGCATCAGACCGATCGCCAGCACCCAGGGCCCGAGGATCTGTGCCACGTACGCGCTGAGCACGACGAGGAGGAACGCATCCACCTCCATGTCGAAACGAGCGCCGAGCTCCGTCGTGGTACCGGTACGACGCGCGACCCACCCGTCCACGGCGTCGAGGGCGAGCGCCGGGACGACCAGGCCGATCAGGAGCGGCGCCGAGATCGGCGCGACGAAGGAGGCGGCGACCAGTCCGGTGATGATCGCGACAAATGCCGATCTCGTCGCCGTGACGACATTCGCCGAGCCGAGACGCGGTGTACGCCGGCGTCGCAGCGCGATGAGCAGGAGAGCGTTGCTCGCCGTCAGATACGCCAGCGCGGCGAACCAGCCGATCGCCGGCAGCTCGTCGACGGCCCAGATCGCCGCCACGCCCGCCGCACCGAGTACGGCCAACCCGATCGGTGCGAGTTGAACCTCCTTGATCGCCATCACGTGTCCTTGTCAGGGAGCATCACACGGAGCATATTCATGTACACGTAGGAGATCGCCGGATGGTTCACCGAAGGAGAAGTACCGTTGCTTGAGGCCGTGGCTTTCTGGATCGACGAGCCCGGCATCGGGGCCCTGCACCGGCAGCCGATCGCTCGTGCGGGCGAGGGCGATGTTCTCGTGCGCACCAGCTTCACGGGCATCAGCCGCGGCACCGAGGCGTCGGTCTTTCTGGGTCGCGTGCCGATCAGCGAGCACGAGCGGATGCGCGCGCCGTTCCAGGAGGGCGACTTTCCGGGCCCGGTGAAGTACGGCTATCTCAACGTCGGAGTCGTCGAGCACGGGCCGGAAGCGCTCCGCGGCCGCACCGTCTTCACGCTGTTCCCCCACCAATCCGCCTTCGTCGTTCCCGCTGATGCCGTGGTCCCCGTCCCCCGCGGCGTGCCCGCCCGCCGTGCGGTGCTCGCCGGGGCGGTCGAGACCGCGGTGAACGTGCTGTGGGATGCCGCCCCCCTGATCGGAGACCGGGTCACGATCGTGGGCGCCGGCATGATCGGATGCTGCATCGCACGACTGATCCGCGGCATCCCCGAACTCGACGTGGTGCTCGTCGATGTGGACACGTCGCGTCACGAGGTCGCCGATCGACTCGGCGTCCGATTCGCCGAACCAGGCGACGCGCCGGGAAACCGCGATCTGGTCATCAACTCGAGCGGGTCGGAGGCGGGGCTGCAGCTCGCACTCGAGTCCGTCGTGACCGACGGGGAGGTGATCGAGGCCAGCTGGTACGGCGACCGGCCGGTGACGCTCGCACTGGGTGCCGATTTCCACTCGCGCCGCCTGACCATCCGGTCGAGCCAGGTGGGTGCCGTGGCGCGACGCCGGCGAGGAACGCGCACGACTCGCGACCGGCTGACGCTCGCGCTCGAGCTTCTGCAGGACGCGGCCTTCGACACGCTGCTCACGGGCCACTCCCCGTGGAGTGACCTTCCCGCGGTGATGGCGGGGCTCGCAACCGAGCGGAGCGCGGAGCTCTGCCATACGATCGATTGGAAGGACGCCTCGTGACCTTCACCCTGACAGTGCGAGACCACATGATGGTCGCCCACAGCTTCTCCGGAGAGGCCTTCGGCGCAGCGCAGCGTCTGCACGGCGCGACCTTCATCGTCGACGCATCGTTCCGTGCGAGCGAACTGGACTCCGATGGCGTGGTCATCGACATCGGACGCGCGGCCGAGGCGCTCAGCCAGATCACGGGTTCGCTGACCTATCGCAATCTGGACGACGAACCGGAGTTCGCCGGAATGAACACCACGACGGAACGACTGTGCCGGGTCATCGCCGACCGCCTCGCCGAGCGTGCCGCAGATGGACGGCTCGGATCAGCCGGCGGGCGTCTGTCGTCGATCGAGGTCACCCTCCACGAGTCCCACGTCGCGTGGGCGAGTTACGAGCGGAAGATGTGAATGGGATGACGGACGCGGCCGTGCACTTCCTCGTGCCCGAGGGCATCGAGGATGATGAGCGCGTCAGTGGTGGCAACGTCTACGACCGGCGCATCAGCGAAGGGCTGCGAGCACGGGGCCTGGACGTACGGATGGTCCTCGTTGCAGGGGACCGCGTGCAGGACGTGGCGCACGCGATGTCCGCTCTCCCTCGCGACGCTCTCGTGCTGATCGACGGATTGATCGCCGTCGCGGCATCGGAGGTGCTGGACGCGCATTCGACACGTCTTCGGATCGTCGTGCTGGCGCATATGGCCGCCAGTGCCCTGCCCGGGATCCAGGACGACGCGCGAACGGCCGAACGCGAGCGCGAGGCCCTGAATGCAGCGCGACGTGTGATCACGACCAGCGAGTGGACCCGCTCCGAACTCATCGCCCGCGCGCTCGCAGAGCCCGATCGGATCACGGTCGCTCGTCCGGGCACCGACGCGGTACCGGCGGCGACCGGATCCGCATCGGGCGGCCACCTGCTCTGCGTCGGCGCTGTCGCCCCCCACAAGGGACAGGATGTGCTCGTCGAAGCGCTGGCGGGCATGACCGATCTGCCCGATTGGACCTGCTCGATCGTGGGCTCGCTCAACGCCGACCCCGATTTCGCGATCCGGACGGCTGCCGCGATTCGGTCCGCCTCGCTCTCGGAGCGGGTCGGACTCATCGGGGTTCTCACCGATCAGCGACTCGCGGACACGTACCGCGCCGCGGACCTCGTCGTCGCGCCTTCGCGGGCGGAGAGCTACGGCATGGTCGTCGCCGAGGCGCTCGCTCGGGGCATCCCGGTCGTGGCAGCACGCGTCGGCGGAATACCGGAGGCGATCGCAGGCAGCAAGGCCGGAATCCTCACTCCATCGAATGATCCGGGGGCGCTGCGTGCAGTCCTGCGGCAATGGCGGGAGGACCCCCGTTGGCGTGCTGCGCTCAAGGCGGAGGCATTGCGCTCGCGCACCGTGACGCGAACTTGGGATGAGTCCGCGGGGATCGCCGCCGCAGTGCTGAGCGATGTCCGTCCGGCGATGGACGTCATCGGATACGAGCGGCGGGGCGCCGGATGAGCGAGATCATCGAGGTCAGCAGCGATTGGCTGGCGCTTCGCGAACAGGAGGATGCGCGCGCCCGGTCCCACGAACTCGCCTTCGCAGCAGCGCGCAGGCTGGGACCGGGTCCGATCGTGATCCATGACCTGGGAAGCGGAACGGGCTCGATGATGCGATGGCTGGCGCCGCTTCTGCCCGGTCCGCAGACATGGGTCCTGCACGACTGGAACTCGAACCTCGTCGAGCGTGCGGCGATCGGCGTCGTCCCGCTCGATCGTGGACGACGACCGGTCTCGGTCCGCACGCGCAGCGGGGAGCTCGCGCACCTCGATCCCGACGATCTCGGCGGGGCCTCTCTCGTAACCGCTTCCGCGTTGCTCGATGTGCTGACGGCGGAGGAGATACGCGCCGTCGTCCAGGCCTGCGTCGCCGTCGGGTGCCCCGTGCTGCTGAGCCTGAGCGTGACCGGCGAGGTCCGCCTCGACCCCCGGGATCCTCGCGACGACGTGTTCGAGGCCTCGTTCAACGCACACCAGCAACGCCTTGTGGGCGGGCGCCGGCTCGTCGGGCTCTCCGGCGCCGCACTCGCGCAACGCCTGTTCCTCGAGGCCGGCTGGAACATTCGACCTGCCGCCACCTTCTGGCGGCTCGGCGATCACGATCCTCGCCTCCTCGACCAGTGGTTCGACGGATGGTTCGATGCGGCTCTCGAGCAGCGCGCCGACCTCCAGGTCGAAGGTGCGGAGTACCGCGCTCTACGTTCGTCACAATTGCGCCGCGGTGCGCTCTCCGCCGTCGTCGTCCACACCGACCTCCTGGCGTGGCCGTGATGTCCGCGTCGACGAGCGCACCCCGGGTACGCACGGTCCTGTCATCGAGGTGGCTCCGCCTCACCACCCACGTGCTCGTCGGCGTCGGCGTGCTGATCGCGGTCGTCGCCCAGGTCGGCTCTGGGCCGTTCCTGCACGGCTTGTTCAGCATCGATCTCCGCGTGATCGCCGCCACGTTCGCGCTTTCCGCCACCGCCACGGCCGCGGCGGCCTGGCGCTGGAGCGTCATCGCGGGGCGACTCGGCGTCGGCGTCCCCTTCCCCGAGGCCGTCGGAATGTACTACCGGTCGCAGTTCCTCAACACGGTGCTTCCTGGCGGCGTGGTCGGTGACGTCCAGCGTGCTCTCACGCAGGGACGCAACGCGGGAAACGTCGCGCAGGCCGCTCGCGCCGTCGTCATCGAGCGCACCATGGGGCAGCTGGTGCAGATCGCGCTCGCGGTCATCGTCCTCGCGTGCTTCGGTCTGGAGTTCGAGGGATATCTGCTCTCGACGCTCGGCATCGGCCTCACGGTGCTCGTCCTCGCAGCGCTCGCAACGACCGCAGCGGGCGTCCGAGTGAGAAGCGCGATGAGACGGGAGCTCGACGAGCTCTCGGCAGGCGTGGGATCCCCCGGTGCGTTCGTGCAGGTCGTCGTCGCCTCGATCGTGGTGGTGGCATGCCACCTCGTGACCTTCGGCGTCGCGGTCGGCGCGGTCGGCGCACGCGTGCCGCCACTCCGCCTTGCCGCCATCGCGCTCGTCGTACTGCTCGCCGGATCCATCCCGCTGAACATCGGCGGGTGGGGTCCGCGCGAGGGAATCGCCGGCTGGACGTTCGCCGTGGCGGGTCTCGGCGCCTCCACGGGCGTCGCAGCATCCGCCCTCTTCGGCGTCCTCGCGATGATCGCCGTCGCCCCGGGTCTCGTCCTCGCCGTGCTGTCCACTGTCCGTCGCGTTCGAGCCCCCGCACCAGCACCTGCTGTCCTGCTCGCCGGCGCTCACCGAGAGGCGAGATCGTGATCGATAGGCCGTACGTGATCCTCAGCGCTGCGATGTCCATCGACGGGTATCTCGACACCGCTTCCCCACCGCGCCTCGCCCTCTCGAACGCGGCGGACTTCGATCGGGTCGACGAGGTACGGGCACACTGCGACGCCATCCTGGTCGGAGCACGTACCGTTCGCGCCGACAATCCGAGACTGCTGGTGCGGAGCGAGGAGCGACGGAGTCGACGCGAAGCCGAAGGCCTGTCGCCGTCGCCCTGGAAGGTGACCGTGACGGCAACCGGTGACCTCGATCCGCAGTCGAAGTTCTTCACTTCCGGAGACACGAAGAAGTTGGTCTATTGCCCGCGATCGGCGGCTCGGGGCATCCGCGACCGGCTCGGTGATCGTGCGACCGTCGTCGGGTTGGGTGAAGAGGTCACCGTGGCCGATCTCGTCAGCGACCTGAACGACCGGGGCGTGCGCACGCTCCTGGTCGAAGGCGGCGGAACCGTGTTCACGCAGTTCCTGGCGTCCGACCTGGTCGATGAACTCCAGTTGGCCATCGCCCCGTTCTTCGTCGGCGACCGGCGAGCTCCTCGGTTGATCGGCGACGGCACGTTCCCGTGGAATCCCGACCGCCACGCGCCCCTCGCCGAGAGCCGTCAAGTCGGCGACATGGTTCTCCTGAGGTATGCACTGTCCGAGCGCTGCGCCACACCCGGTCGTTCGTTTCCCGGCCGATCAACGGGACGTCCCGCTTGAGCTCGGTGCGCGTGGTGAGGATGGAGAGGGTCGCCGGTCCGACCAGCTCCGCGCCGACGAGTTCGAACAGCGCTGGTGCGGGGAAGCTGGCGCCCTGAGCCCGGCACGGTGGAGAAGGTGAGTAGTCCTAACTGGCTGCGTGCACCGGGCGTGGGAGGTTTCCGCCGTCAGGACGTGTGAGCAGTGTCCGGAGGGGGGTGCGGGTCAGGGTGCGCATGAAGATGGTGTTGAGGAGGATCTCGCCCGCGGATGCGGGGGCCCAAGCGCGCAGCGTTCGTGGGCTCGCGTCGCGTTGGCTCCAGCGAAGGAGCGGACGCATCCTGGTTTCGTAGTCCCGGCATGCGGAGTCGAGATCATGCGGGCGTCGCGCGATGGCATCCGCGAGTGCTTCGGCACCCATGATCGCCATCGCCGTTCCGCGCCCGGTCAGCGGTGAACCGGACCATGCTGCGTCGCCGAGGAGAACGGTTCGCTCTCTGTGCCACGTCGGTGCGCTTACCTTGAGCAGCGCGTCGCAGTGGAAGCCGGGATCGTGTTGGCTCGCGTCGAGTATTGAGGGCACGTGCCAGTCACCGCTGATACCGGCGCGGCCGATGTGCTCGACGACGAACTTGCGCTGGGCTGAGGTGTCCCGCTCGATCTGGGGGACGCGCGGTGCGCGGATCGCGACGATGGCGTGGCCGTGCGCGCGGCCGGGTCGGATGGCAACCATGACGCCGCCCGGCGCGGTATACACGCGCATCTCCCCGTGGAAATCAGGCGGAAAGGGCACGGGGGCGAATGCCATGTAGCCGCCGAGATAGGCCAGGCTCGACTCGGGGAACATTCGCGCTCGCAGCGCCGAATGCGTGCCCTCTGCGGCGACGAGGAGATCGGCATCGATCGTCCGTCCGCTACTCGTCTCGATCTGCACGCCTGATTGAGTCAGTGAGGACCTGATGATCTCTTCGCCGAAGCGGCTATTCGCGTCCCCGGCCTGCCTCAGTACGTCGTTCAGATCTTCGCGCCCGACCTCCAGGTCGGCGACGATTGCGCCGGAAGCCGCCGGCATGCTCCAGAGCCGCCTTCCCCCGCGGCCGATCGCCACCATGCGTTCCTCCGGTACGGCGAGGGCGTGCACGCTTTCGAGCATGCCCCACTCGCGGAGGATGTCCTGACTGCTGCCACGGAGGTCCACCGTGTGCCCGCCCGGTTGCGGCCGGTCGGCCCGTTCGATGATCGTCGGGATGATCCCGCGTCGATTCAAGGCGATGCAGAGGGCGTTGCCGGCGATGCCGGCTCCGCTGATGACGATCCGGGGCCTTTTCATGGTTCGCATAGTACAGCCGTATAAGACGAATGTTCAAGACGATCGTTCAAGTTCCCGATAGGATGCGACCATGGGCAATCGTGAAGCACTCCTCACCGCCGCCCGAGCGTGTCTCCTCGAGCGCGGCTACGCGAAGACCTCCGCCAGAGACATCGCCTCTGCCGCCGGCGTGAGCCTGGCGGCGATCGGCTATCACTTCGGCAGCAAAGAGAATCTGCTGGCACAAGCGGTCACGGAGGCAGTTGGCGATGAACTCGGGACCTGGATCGACGCAACGATCCGCCTCATCGCGCCAGGAACGTCAATGGGTGAGACGTACGCCCGCTTCTGCGGGATGCTCCCGCAGATATTCGCCGCGCAGAGGTCGGTACTTCTCGCGTCGGCAGAGAACGTGATCCGGACAGCCCGATCCCCAGACGCGAGCAACTTCGCCCCGCAAGCGATCGACCAGTCAATCAGCGCGATGGCGCAGATACTGCAAGACGTTCATAACGACCTCGATTCCGCGACAGCCCGAGCCCTCGCCAAGACCTACATGGTGGCCATCAATGGCGCCTTCCTGGTCTGGCTGGTATCCCCTGACGCCATGCTGACGGAACGTGAGGCCTCCCAGGCGTTATCGGTGCTGTAAGCGAACGCCAGCTTGACCGAGTCAACGGCGATCGCTCCCAAGCTGCGAGAACTCCCTCGGGCGTCCGGGGGCGTCAAGGACGCCGTGCCGCGCCCCTTTCGTCCATCACGACCTCTGCGCGGTGGCCGGCGTCTTCGATGCCGCCGGTACTGCTGCAGATGAACACCGAATGGCAGATGAACGAGGCGTGACGTCGACGACGGCGTGGCCAAGACGTAGCGTGGATGGAGGGAGGAAGCCACATGTCCGACGACGTTCGACGCAAGGTGTCGCAGTATCGACTCGAGCAGTTCGACCGAGCGCTCGAAGCCCGATCAGCCGGCGAGGGCGTGCCGGTCGAGGCGAACGACGCGTCCGCCGAGCCGGAGCCGGAGCCTGTGGCATCCGCAACCCCGACAGCCGCCGATCGGGCCGCCTACGTCGAGACGGCCATCCAGCAGGCGATCCGCCGCGGCGAGTTCGACAACCTGCCCGGCGCGGGCAAGCCGCTGCCCGGCTTGAACGGTCGTCACGATCCCGACTGGTGGATCCGCCGCAAGATCGAATCGGAGCAATTGACCGGGCTCGGCCCGCCGGCGCTGACCCTGCGCACCGAGGATGCAGCGCTCGACGACCGGCTCGACGGCATGCACCGCGAGCAGGACGTGCGGGCCGCAATCGACGACTTCAACCTTCGGGTGAAAGAGGCGCGTCGTCAGCTCCTCGGCGGCCCGCCGGTGGTGACGCAGCTCCGCGACCCCGATCACACGGTGCGAGCCTGGCACGAACGGCGTCTCGAACGAGCGCACCGTGCCACCGAGGAGCAGGAGCGACAGCGTGCTGAAGAGGCGGCCCCGGGTTGGCGCGAACGACGCCGTCGGCGCCGCACGTCTCGATCGCGAAGCTGACCGGCCCAACGCGCCGCCGACATGCCCGCCCCGGCCGTTTGACACTCATCGGGTTCGAGACCATCATCACCAAGCCCCGGCCCTCGGCGGCCTGACCGAAACTGTCATCAATCCGTGCAGCAGACCCCACTACGTAATGCCCGAGCTGGAGTGTTGAGCCGCTCACTCGCTGCATCGATGTCGTCCGCGATCTGAGGGCACCCAGGTGTTACCCCAAAGCATCCACCGAACGGGCGGTTTAGTCCGTGCCGTGCCGGTTGGCGTGGCTGCTCAGTCCGCGTCAGAGGTGCTGGGGCGATGGATGGGTCTGATGATGTTGGTGATCCGCACGGTGCTCAATCGCCTTTCGTGATCGTCCCTGACAACGACCTCGTGGGTGCAGAGCGTGCGCCCGAGTGTGAGGGCCGTGGCGGTCGCCGTGACAAGACCCTCGGTGCCGAAGCGGTGGTGGCTTGCCGAGAGCTCAATGCCGTAGGCGGCGTAGCCCGCACCGGCGTGCGCATTTGCGGCCATCGATCCGAGTGTTTCCGCGAGGCGCAGTGCGCGCCGCCGTGCAGCACACCGATCGGTTGGCGATTGCCGGCGACAGGCATTGTTGCGACGACCTTCTCGGAACTCAATTCGAGTACCTGGATGCCGAGCTTTGCTGCGAGTTCACCGGCGGTTCGTTTGTCGCGCCTCATCCAGCACCGGCCGCTTCATGGCCCACGGCCACGCCGTTTCGATCGCGGCTGCCGCCAACAGCACCTGCGCGTCCCTGCCGTGGCCCGCTGCGATCTGCACACCGACCGGGAGGCCTTCCGAATCCCATCCGGCGGGGACGGTGATCGCTGATACCCTGCGTGCGAGATGGCTTCGGTGAGTCGCTGGTTGTCGATCTCCGGGCGCGCTGAGCTGGACACCCCGATGTCGCCGGGATATCCGTGCTCGGCGGGGTGCGGGAACGTGGTCGTCGGGGTCGTCGGGCAGATCAGCAGGTCGTGCTGGGCGAAGATCCGAGCAAATGCCGTGTGGATGCGAGTCCGCTCGACGGTCAGAGTCCGCGCGAACTCGAGCGCGGACATCCGGGTGCATCAGTGGGGCCCCTCCGAAGAGGGGACCCACTGATGCCGACTCACGACACTGGCATCACTCCTTGGCCACCTTGTCGGTCGTCTCGCTCCGGAGCGTCACAGCGGGGAGGCTTCCGAAGGAGCCCGTGACCTCGACGTAGATCCGGCGATTCTTGTCGTCCTCGGTGAGCACGTACGTGTCCGACGGACCGGACTGGATCGGAGTCGGGGCGCCGATCCGGAACCAGTTGTACGTGAGCTCGGCGTCGGCCGGCGACCAGTCACCGGTCGCGGTCAATGTGCCGCCGAGCGCGAGGGTGCCCTCGATGACCGGGGTGTCGGCCTTGATCGACACGGCGGAGGTGAACGAGTAGTCACCGCCCTCGGTCACCTCGTAGACGTCGTAGCGGTCCTCACGGCCCTTGAGGGTCGCGCCCTCTGAACCGACGCTGGCGCTGGCCTCCGAAGCCAGCGGCACCCAAACCTCGCCGCTCGTGCCCTCGGGGACGCCGACTTCGAGCTCGATCACGTCCTCGTCGTCCTGCGACCACTTGACGTCGATGTCGCCGTTCGGGGTGGGTACACGGCCCTCGCTCCAATCGAGATCCGAGAGGTGCGGCTTGACCGTCCAGGTCTCGAACCCGGGCTCGACCGGCTTGACGCCGAGCAGGTAGGCCGACATGTTCCAGGTCGGACCGCTCGCCCAGCTGTGCGCGAGGCTCTTGTTCGCGTCGGTCAGGTCGCCGTTCTGCTGATGGTTCTCCCAGAACGCCCCCGTGTAGAACGGATCGCTCGGGTTCGCCATCCTCGCCCAGAGGTTCTTGGTCAGTGCGAGGGCGTCGTCCGTGTTTCCCGCCTCGTATCGGGCTGCGAGCTCGAATCCGGAGATGTGGGTGCTGATCAGCGTCGAGTTGTTCGCGTCGGCCGAGAACGGCTGCGGTCCCTGCTCACCCCAGAGGTTGTTCTTGAGGTATTCGAGGATGCCGTCGACCTTCTCCTCGGGAGCGACGCCCCACAGCACCGCCATCGAGTTCGCGTCCTGCGGCACGGCGTTGCCCGAGTGGTTGTTCGTGTCGACGTTCGACATCTTGTAGATGCCTCGTTCAGCATCGAACAGGGTCGAGTTGATCGAGGCGTTCACTTGCGTGGCGCGTGACTCCCAGTCGGCCTTGTCGGCTGCCCAGGCGGCCGCGTCGGGGTTCGACGAGTCGTTCTCGATCATGTGGCCCGCGAGCCAGGCGGCCTCGGTGAGGGCACGGTAGTACAGCACGTTCGTCGCCGTGACGGTTCCTGCGCGTCCACCGTCGTAGAAGTCTCAGTCACGGCCGTCGCTGCCAGAGGTCGTGACGATGAGGCCATCCGCATTGGTGAGCCCCAGGTTGTAGTTCATCTGGGCCTTCAGCCTGCCGTACTGCGAGCTCGCGAAGTCGAGATCCCCGGTGTAGCGGTAGTTGTCGACGAGTCCGACCGGGAAGTAGATCGAGTAGGCCGTCGAGTAGAACTGGGCCACCGCGGGAACCGAAGTCCAGTTCGCCGACTCCCCCGGCACCGACCCGTTCGCCGCCTGGCGCGATCCGAGGACCCCGATCGAGTTCCGGATGTAGTCCGATCCGTTTTCCCCATACCCGAAGGCGGTGTACGTCGTCCGTCCTGCGTTGAACAGGTCGCCGGCCCAGATCCGGCGGTCGCGCTTGGCGCCGTCGAGGATGACCGGGAAGGTGCTGTTGTTCTGCGCCCCCGTCGGCACCATGTTGGTGTCGACCGTGTACGCGCCCGTGTACCAGATGTCGTTCAGGACCTCATCGCTGGAGAGGAACCAGCCCGCGTAGTCCTCCGGTCCACGGTTCGGGAACTTCGAGACCACGCCCACTTCGGAGATGGAAACCGTGCCGGGCGTCGTCAGGGTCACCGCGTGGAATCGGATGCCGCCCTGCAGCGCGTTTGCCTGCGTGGTGTAGGTCGCCGCGCCGGAGACCTGCGTGACACGGTTGCGCGGCGAGCCGACTCCGGTACCGAGGTAACCGGCATTGTCGCCGACGACGTTGCCCGGCGAGCTGGTCACTGGGCTGTCCGTGGTGTGCGCCTTCGTGAGCGGGCTGACCGTCACGCCCGTGCGCGGATTCCGAAGCGTGGTGCCCGCATCGAACGCCGCGGTGACGGCCGGGGTGAACGAGAGGCCGGAACCGTTGAAGACGACCGGCGTGGTCGCGGGATGGTTCGCGGCCAGCGCGGTCACGTCGAGACCGGTACCTGCCGCGCCAGCCGTACCGACGCTCGTGACCGTGACACTCTCGCCACCGACCGTGAGGACGTCCCCGACCTGCCGGCCCGCGGTGGACGCGACCTTGATATTGGTCGAACCAGCCGCCGCATCGGCCGCCAACGTCGTCTGGCTCGAAGTCCTTCCGACCGCCGTGATGGTCACGGACTGCTGGGCGGCACCCGTGCCGATCAGCAGTTCGGCGCCGACCGGGAAGTTGTTCGTCGTCGTCACCTCGACGTTCGTCGCCCCCGCAGCGATCGGAGCGAACGACGTTGTCGTGACGGCGGGCAGGCCGATGGCGACGATCGTCGCTGTCTCCTGCTCGTCACCACTTCCGATCAAGAGCGATTGCCCGACGGTCATCTGCGTGGTGTTGGTCACGTAGACCGTCTCCGCGCCTGCTGCAGCCGGCTTCACGAGCTGCGATGCGTTCATGCGGATGACGTACTTCAGGCTCTCGCTGTAGGCAGTCCGGACGCCGACATCGCCGGACGACGAGTCGATGGTGAAGTACGGCAGGCCGCCGACGACAGGTCCGTAGTCGAGGATGACGTACGGAGCCAATCCGGCCCCATCCCAGGTAAGAGTGGCGGATCCGCTCCCCCCTGCGGTGAGCGCCTCTGCGTTCGTCACGTTCCCGAACGTTCCGGCTACTACTTCGGGCTGGAGGCTCGTCTCTCCGGTACCGAGGACTTCGTCCTGCCATGCGGGCTGCTCGTCGGCGACCGCCGGGAGGGTCGCGATGGTCGTGAATGCCATCGCGGCGGCGACCGTCGCGACGACGCCGGTTCGCGCGAAGCGCCCGAACCGATGAGGTGGCAATCCAACTGTCGGCGGTGAGGCCATGGTGTTCGAGCGCATTCTCTCTCCTTTGAGACGGACATGAACACGGGTGAATCGATTCAACCCGTTCATCCGTACTGTAGAGGAATTGCAACGATTTACCAACCCTTCACCGGCAATATGTGGGCGTTAAGGTCCAGAGGTTGCAACGTGACAAGGACCAGCGAGACAAGTCAGCCTCCGGCCTGGCATTTCGGGAAGGATATGTGTGTGGGCAAAGTCACAGTGAAGGACGTCGCTGCGGCGGCGGAGGTCTCGGCCTCATCGGTGTCGAACTACTTCAACCAGCCTGCGCGACTCTCGGAAGCGACTCGGGAGCGGATCCGAGCGGCCGTCGCCGAGCTCGAGTTCGTACCGAACGATGCCGCGCGCCGCTTGCGTGCGGGGATCAATCCTGTCATCGGCTACGTCGCCTTCGAGCTCACGAGCGCGTTCACGCCGGCGATCGCGAACACCATCGAACGCGAAGTCGCGCAACGGGGCCTGCACCTGCTCATGGCGAACGACAACGAGTCACCCGCGCGCGAGCTCAGCTACATCGACCTGTTCGAGATGCAGCGCGTGAGCGGACTCATCGTCGCTCCGTTCGGCGACGTCGAGACCGAGCTCCTCGACCTCAAGCGACGGGGCACCCCGAGCGTGCTCAGCGGTCGCCTCGCGACGAGCCCGTACCTGGCTTCGTCGTCAGCCGATAGCGTCCTCGGCGGGTACCTGGCGGTGAAGCACCTGTTGGAGATCGGCCGTCGCAGGGTCGCCTTCGTGACGACCTCCCCCGAGCTCAGACAGATGAGCGATCGCCTCCAGGGCGCGCTCAAGGCGATCGAGGAACACGGTGGAGCGACATTCGAGGTCATCCAGGTCCCGGAACGGAGCGTTCGCGCCGGGATCCGGGTCGCGATGAGCATCGCCGAGCGAACCGCGTCCACGCGACCCGACGCGGTCTTCTGTGCCAACGACCTCCTCGGGATCGGTGTGATTCAGCACCTCGCCGCGAGCTCCGACATCAGGATTCCGGCCGACATCGCCGTGATCGGGTACGACGACAACGAGTTTGCCGCGTCAACGGCAGTGCCGCTCTCATCCGTTCGTGTCTCAGCCGAATCCCTCGGCGTGGCCGCGGTGGAACTGCTGTTCGAGGAGATGGACCTGGTCGCCGGAGCGCGGCCGGGTGAACTCCCCGAGGTGCCCAGCCGGCACCTCCTCTTCGAACCCGAACTCGTACCGCGGGCATCGAGCGTCGGCGCGTGAGGTTCGCGGTGCACCCCACTTCACGTACCCGCCCTCACAACCGGTGGACGCACGCTCGGTGTGCTCCCCCGCATTGCAGCATGCCGCGATCCGCGCCACTCTGCACGCTGAGACAGGCAGCGTGCACCGGCAGCCAAGGGACGGTGCGGCTCGGCTGGGGATGCTGAAGGGGCCGCAGGGATGACGCGGCCGCTCGTTCGCGCGGAGACGCCGACAGGCGCGGTGCGCACCGAGGAGACCCGTCATGACCGACGACGCCACCCTGCTCGAGACCGGCCTCGCAGTGCGCCATGCTGTCACCGCAGCGTTGCGGCGATCTCCCCAGCTCTCCGCGCCAATGCGACCGCCCGATGATCCGCACCGCCGGGAAACTGCATCGGCACCGGGATGTAGCCGAATGCGATGCCCGACCCCGGGTCCGCGAAGGCGAGCGCGCCGCCGGCTCCGTCATGCCCGAACGCCTGGGCGCTTCCGTAGGGCATTCTCGGCTGCGGCAGCATGAAGACCATTCCGAAGCTGTTGGCGACGTCGAGGACGCGGTCGATGCCCCACGAATGCTGCTGGGACATCGCGCGAAATGCGGGCCGCCGGGCGACGGCGTTCTGTGAATCCGGCAGGGCGTCCGCGTAGAGCGAAGCGAGCCCGCATGCGGAACCGACGCCGCCGATCGCGGCGGGTCCGGCTCGTCGAACCTTCGCGTTGTTCGTGCTCAGCCCGTCTGGGCCCAGCTCGTCGGGCACGTCGACGTTGGAGAAGACCAGCTCGGCCAGCGCGTCCCTCGGCGGCCGAGCCTCGATCTCCCGGCGCTGCTCCTCATTCGGGCGCATGTCCTGGATCGGGACGTAGCGCGCGTCGAGGGCCTCCGGCAGGCCCAGGTAGAAGTCGGCGTCGCGAGGCGAACGGATCTCTCGCTCGAACACGTCCTGCAGCGAGGTCGTGGTCACGCGCCGGACCAACTCCTCCATCAGGATGCCGATGGTTAGGGCGTGGTACCCGAATGCCGATCCGGGCCTCCAGAACGGTCGTTGAGCCGCCAGCCGCTCGGCGCCCCCGGCGGACTCGAGCACCTCCTCCAGCCGGAATCGCCCGTCGATCGCCGGCACACCAGCCTGGTGCGACAACGCCTGGCGAACGGAGATCTCGCGTTTGCCTTCGGCTCCGAACTCCGGCCAGTAGTGCGCCACCGGGAGGTCCGGGTCGAGCAGGCTTGCGTCGACGAGCCTTGCGATCACCAATGCGGCGGCGCCCTTGCTCACGGAGTAGACGCCCGTGAGCGAGTCCGCCCCCACAGCTCCGCCGACGAGATCCACGACGCGCTCGTCGCCCAGGTGGATGCACAGCTGCGCCGAGTAGTCGGGATCATGTCGGAGGAAGCCGTCGAACATCTCCCTGAGGGGCTCGAATCCGGCGACGGCGTGCCCCTGGGCCGGGATGCCGAGGGTAGCGCTCATCGCGCCGCCGCCATTCCCACCGCCGACACGAAGGCCGAGCGCAGTTCGCCGATCCGACCACTGCGGGCCACTCGCGCGAAGGCGTGCGCACTCGGTTTCGGCGTTCGGCGAAACCCGTCGATCCGGTCGACGGCGATGAGGCCGAATTTGGGACCGTATCCTTCGGACCATTCGAAGTTGTCGAACGCGGACCAGTGGATGTAGCCCCTGACGTCGACCCCGTCGGCGATCGCGCGCGCGACCGCCGACAGATGGGATTCGAGGTACTCGATGCGCTCATCGTCGTCCTCGGTCGCGATGCCGTTCTCCGTGACGTACAGGGGGAGGCCGGTGCCGGCGGCTCTACGCAGCATCTCGTAGAGGCCTTCAGGATGCACGGCCCATCCCATCTGCGTGGTTCGGACACCCCTGGGCGGCGCGGCGAACAGGGTGGGAAGGGCCGGATCGACCCAGTTCTTGCGGTAGTACTGGACTCCGAGCCAGTCCCCGCCGTCGGGTGCGCGGAGCCCGTCCAGGTAGAGATCGACGATCTCACGGCGCATCGCCTCGCAGAACGCCCACGTCACCGCGTCGTCGCGCGCGGGGGCGAGCACGGGAAGCTGGACCACGAGTCCCGGCGATGCGTCGCTGTGCTGCCGGGTGGCATGGACGGCGACGTGATGTGCGTCGAGCAGCACGCGACCGACGCGTCGCCAGAGCGTCGGATTCGTGACGCCGGGCGGGTGGTACCCCTCGAGGTAGCCGTGGAGCGCGACCATCTGCGGTTCGTTGATCGTGCAGACGAAGTCGGTGAGATCGCCGAGTGCGTCGAGCACCGTCCGCGCGTAGCGCTCGAAGCGTTCGAGGGCATCCGGCGCCGTCCAACCACCGGACGCGGCGAACCAGTGCGGCAAGGTGAAGTGCTGGAGCGTGACGAAGGAGGTCATGCCCTGTCGTCGCAACTCGGTCAGCACGTCGCGATAGTGACCGAGCGCTGCGGCGCTGAACTCACCCGGCGCGGGCTCGATGCGAGCCCACTCCACGGACAGCCGATGCGCCGTGTGCCCCAACTCGGCAAGGAGCGCGAAGTCCTCGGCGTATCGGTGCCAGTGGTCGATGCCGTCGCCGGACGATTCGCGGGCCGCGGAGAGCGGCGCGTGCTCGAAGTGCCACCAGTCGCTGTTCGTGTTGCAGCCCTCGACCTGGTGGGCGGCAGTCGCTGCCCCCCAGAGGAAGCCTTCCGGGAAATTGCGGGCGCTCATCGGGAGGACTCCGTCTCGAACGGGACCTCGAAGGCGTGGGTGCCGTGGCCGACTTCCTCGCCGTCGACGCCGGGGAGATCCACGATGGCGGTCGCGCCCGGAGGGACCTCGATCTCCACGCGCAGCGTGTCGTCGCCCAGTTCCCATCGGATGCCCGCGACACCGAACGGGGTGGTGTGACGCGCGGCCGCTCTTGTCAGTGAGCCACCGGGTCGTGGTGCGAAGCGGATGCGGCGCCACGCCGGGGCGTCGGCGGCGATGCCGGCCACCACGCGGTGCAGCCAGTCAGCGACCGCTCCAAGCGCATAGTGGTTGAACGACGTCATCTCGCCGGGATAGACGGTTCCGTCCGGAAGCAGGCTGTCCCACCGTTCCCAGACGGTGGTCGCGCCGCTCACCACGGAGTAGAGCCACGACGGCGCCTCGGTGCATTCGAGCAGGCGGTACGCCTCCGCGAGGTGGCCGGTCTCGCTGAGCGCGTCCGACACGACCGGGGTACCGGCGAAGCCGGTCGAGATCCGCCCGCGGGCCTGCCCGACGAGCTCGGCGAGTCGGCGGGTTCCGGCCCGCTCGGCGTCCTCGCTCGGCCAGAGGTCGAACGTCGTCGTGAGGGCGTACGCGGTCTGCGTGTCGCCGGCGAGGCGGCCGTCCGCTCCCATGTACCGCTCCGCGAAGGCCTGCCGCACCTCTTCTGCCAGCCGGGCGTATCGGCCGGCGTCGTCGCGCTCACCGAGCTCCGCGGCTACGGCCGACAGCACGGTCGCGGAGTGCGCGAAGTATGCCGTCGCGACGAGTGCGGGGTCGGTCATGGCCTTCATCGGGTCATCAGCCGGCGCGTTCGGGTCGAGCCAGTCCCCGAGCTGCACGGTGCCCTCGCAGATCCTCGACGGGCCGGCCGCCCGTTCGACGTGTTCGAGCCAGGCGGCGGCGCTGGCGTACTGCCGCCGCAGCAATGCTCGGTCGCCCGACTGTTCGAACAGCACGGCCGGCGTAAGCACGGCGACGTCGCCCCAGACGGCCGTGGGGTCCTTCGCGAACCCGGTCCACGGCGGCAGCGGCAGGTACGGAACGAATGGAGGGACCCAGTCGTGCTCAGCTTGCTCGGCCGAGAGGTCCTGGAGCCACCCGGCGAGCAGCCCGGTGACGTCGTAGAGGAATGTCGCACTCGGTGCGAACACCTGGATGTCGCCGGTCCAGCCGAGGCGTTCATCTCGTTGCGGGCAGTCGGTCGGCAGGTCGACGAAGTTCGACCGCAGGCTCCAGACCACGTTCTCGTGCAGGCGGTTGATCAGTTCCGACGAGGTGTCGAACCACCCCGTCCTGACCATGTCGGTGTGGATGACTCGAGACACGACGTCGTCTTCACCGAGCTCACCGGGCCATCCCGACAGCTCGGCGTAGCGATAGCCATGGATCGTGAACCGCGGTTCCCATTCGACGGCGCCGCCCGGAAGCACCAACTCATCGGTGGCCCGCGCGGTGCGAAGCGTCTCGGTGTGAAGCTCGCCGTGCTGCAGGACCTCGGCGTGCCGGATCCGGACGACATGACCCGCCGGACCCTCCGCCTTGAGGCGCAGCCGTCCGGAGTGGTTCTGTCCGAAGTCCAGCAGCCAACGTCCGCTTTCCCGACGCTCGATGTGAATTGGCCGCAATTCGTCGACGACCCGCACCGCAGGTCCGGTCGGTGCGACGAGGATCGACGGGTCGAGCGGATGCACCGAGACCGGGCTCCAGTCGCCGGCCGCGCCGGGCATCGACCACGTCGCGTCGTCCAGTCGTGCGTCGAAGCGCTCCCCGTCGTACAGTCCGCTCGAGATGATGGGCCCGATCGCAGCACGCCATTCTCCGTCGGATGCGACCACCACGCGCCGTCCGTCCTGCAGCGTGATCTCGAGCTGGACCAACCCCGCGATGTCGGCGCCGTACACGTCGGTCTGACCGCCCGCGTAACCGATCCGGCCGCGCCACCATCCGTCCCCGAGCCACGCACCCACCGCATTGACGCCGTGGTGAATGAGGTCCGTCACGTCGAAGGTCGCATACCGGAGCCGATGCCGATAGCTCGTCCAGCCGGGCGTGAGTTCCTCGTCGCCGACACGAGCGCCGTTGATCTCCAATTCGATGAGGCCGTGGGCCGAGACGTAGGCGCGCGCATGGCGCACGGCACCGTCGATGGTGAACTCGTGGCGGAGACGCGGGGGACGCCGCAGGTCGGCGTCGGGCTCGACCCATCCTGGTCCGACGAACGATGCTTCCCAGTCGCTCGGCTCGAGCAGGCCGGTCTCCGCCGTCACGGCCTCACTCCAGTCGCTCCAGCGTTCGCCGTCCGTCACCTGGACTCGAACGGCGACGGCCTCGCGGGAGCCGAGGGGTTCAGCCTGCCAATCGACGAGGACCTGCGGAGCCCCGTCCACTTCATGGACGGACTCGGTGGACACACCGTCGGGCCGAGTCCGCTCCACGGCGATTCGGGCGCCACGCTGCTCGTACTCGGGCGCCGCTTCGGCGACCATCCAGGAGATGCGCGGCGCGCGCTCGCCGATTCCGAGCCTCCCGGGACGGTGGTGCTCGAGCGTGACTGATGAGACCTGCAGGGCCACGGTGCTCCTTCGACGACAACGGCGATGTCCAAGCAAGAATGCCAGTCATTGACTGGTTTTGCAAGCAGGCAGGTACCCAAGGCTGCAGTCGAGGGTCGGAGAAGGCTGGTCAGTGCACGCGACGCAGGGCGGACCAGAGCTGCTCGAGGCGTTCCCCCATGTCGTGCCCCTCGGGCTCAAGAAGCCACTGCACCTGCAGGCCGTCCGCGGCGGCGATGAGCAACGCCGCGATGGCATCCGGATCGAGATCGGCAGCGAGCTCGCCGGCATCCTGCTTCTGCCGGACGTCATTCGCGAGGTCGGTACGCAGTTTCCGGTAGCGCTCCTCGAAGAAGCCGCGGGCCGGGCTCTCCGCATCGGTCGCCTCGGCTGACATCGAGACGTAGAGCCTCACCAGTCCAGGCTCCTCGGCGTTGTGCCGCACGATCGACACCAGCCCGCCAGCGGTGACCGGGTCGCCCCGATTCACGTCGTAGACCTGCTCGTTGCGGACGTCGCGACGGCGAAGCACCTCGGTGAAGAGCTCCTCCTTCGTCGTGAAGTAGTGCAGGAGGCCGGCCTGACTGAGCCCGGTCAGACGCGCGACCTCGCGAACCGAGGTGCGGTCGTACCCGTTGCGGGAGAAGAGCTCGAGCGCGGCGTCGAGGATCTCCTCGCGCTTCGCGAGACCCTTCGCGTACTGCCGCCGCTCTGCCATAGATGCATGCTACCGGTTGCGCGGTTCGGAAATATAGGTCAATGACTGGTTTTTGCGTTACTGTGGCCGAAAGGCCAACGGAGGAGGCATACGCGTGCCAGATCCAACGACGGAGCAGCTCCGATCCCTCATCTCGAGACTGACCCTCGACGAGAAGGTCAGCCTGCTCACCGGTCGCGACTCGTGGACCATGCAGGCGATGCCGAGCATCGGACTCCGCAGCATCGTCATGTCGGACGGACCCGCCGGCGTGCGGGGCCCGCGATGGGATGAGCGATCGCCATCGTGCAACTTCCCCTCCCCGACGGCGGTTGCGGCCTCGTGGGATCGCAACCGCGTCCGGAGCGTCGGGCGGGGGCTCGGCAGCGAGGCCAGACGGAAGCAGGTCGATGTCGTGCTGGCGCCCACCATCAACATCCAGCGCTCCCCGTACGGCGGCCGCCACTTCGAGGCGTTCAGCGAGGATCCGCTCCTGACCTCCGAGCTGGCGACGGAATACGTCTCCGGAATCCAGGAGCATGGCGTCGCCGCGACGGTCAAGCATTACGTGGCCAACGACTCGGAGACCGATCGCTTCATCGTCGACGTCCGCGTCGACGAGCGAGCACTCAGGGAGGTCTACCTCCTCGCGTTCGAGTCGCCGATCGTGAACGGCGGTTCGTGGCTCGTGATGAGCGCGTACAACTCCATCAACGGTGCCACCGCCTCCGAGAATCCGCTGCTCACGACGCCGCTCTCCGACGAGTGGGGGTTCGACGGCGCGGTCGTGAGCGACTGGACCGCCGTGCGTTCCCTCGATTCCGCACGCCACCCCCAGGACATCGTGATGCCCGGCCCGGGCGGCCCGTGGGGCGAGCGGCTCGTCGTAGCGGTTCGTTCCGGGGAGATCTCCGTGGATCTCATCGATCGCAAGGTCCTGCGAATCCTGCGCCTCGCTGCACGAGTCGGTGCGCTGGCCGGATTCGAGGCTGATCGCACCGCTGAACCCTCCACTGAACGTGAGGTCCGCGGCATCGCTAGAGCCGCCGCAGCTGATGGCATGGTGCTCATGCGGAACGACGGCATCCTCCCACTCGGAACGCCGACCCGGGTCGCGGTGATCGGTGAGGGTGCGGCAGTCGCCCGCACGCAGGGCGGCGGCAGCGCGACGGTCGTTCCTGCCTCCGTGGTCTCACCACTCGAGGGGATCCGCGCGCGCTGGCCGCAGGCGACCGTGGAGTGGTCGCGCGGATCGGTCGTCCAGAGCGGGCTGGCAGAGCTGGCGCCGGGCTCCTACCGGACGCCGGATGGCGAACCCGGCCTGCTGGTGCGATACCTCGACGAGGACGGATCCGAAATGGGTCGCGACGTGCGCGAAGCCAGCTCGCTTGTGTGGTTCGATGGGGCATCGATCGCCACCGCGGCGGCGGTCGTGGAATTCGCATTCGAGTACGACGTACGCGACATCAGCGGCACGCTGTCGCTCGGGGTCGGCGGTCTCTCGGACTTCGAAGTCGTCGCGAACGGCGAGACCGTCGCTCGAGGTGAGCTGCGAACGGCACCGGGCGACGACCGGGCAACCGCAGTCCTGAGCCCACCGTTCACGGATGTCGCGGTGCCGGTGACCGGCGCGACCGTCGACCTGGTGGTGCGCTTCCGTCCGGTTCCAGGCGGGATCCCGGATTCACTCGCCCTCAAGGTCGGCCTCCCCCCGGTCACGACCGACGCCGGCACGTTGATCGATGACGCGGTGCGGGTCGCGACGGAAGCCGACGTGGCGATCATCGTGGTCGGCACGTCGAGCGAGGTGGAGTCCGAAGGATTCGATCGTTCCTCGTTGAGCCTCCCGGGAGCTCAGGATGAACTCGTCCGAGCGGTCGCCGCGGCGAATCCGCGGACGATCGTCGTCGTCAACTCCGGAGCACCGGTCACACTCCCCTGGCGCGATGAGGTCGCCGCCGTGATCGCCTCCTGGTTCCCGGGCCAGGAGTTCGGGGACGCGCTCGCCGATGTGCTCAGTGGCGACGTCGAGCCGGGTGGGCGCCTTCCCGTCACCTGGCCGGGCCACGAGCACGAGATCCCAGTGACCGACGTGACGCCGAGGAACGGCCGGCTCGAGTACCGCGAGGGAATCCACGTCGGATACCGTGCCTGGCTCCGCTCCGGCATCCCGCCGGCATATCCGTTCGGTCATGGACTCGGCTACACGGAATGGGTCCTCTCGGAGCTCGAGGTGGAAGACAGGTATCCCGAGCGGCGCATGGTGTCGGCCGTGATCGACAATGTCGGGACACGCGCCGGGAAAGCGGTCGTGCAGTTCTACCTGTCACGAGCGGACGCATCCGAGGTGGATCGTCCGACGCGGTGGCTGGCCTGGTTCGATGCCGTGCACCTGCAGGCCGGTGACTCGACTCGGGTCGACGTCGAGCTTCCCTGGCGCCGGTTCGCCCACTGGGAAGACGGCGGGTGGCACGTCGAGCCGGGCGAGTATCGCGTGATGGTCGGCTTCTCGGCGACCGACCTCGTCCTGAGCACGACCGTCACGGTGCCTGCAGCTCCGCCCGCGACCGCGGTGCTCGAAGCCGCCACTGCGTCCTCAGGAGCCTGACGACTCCCTCGCCGTCGCCGGCGGGACAGACGGAAGCGACCCGGCCCCATTGAGACGGGTCGCTTCCGTGCGACTGCGATCAGGTCATCCCTTGACGGCGCCGGCGGTCAACCCCGCGACGATCTGCCGGTTGAAGAAGATGTACATCACGAGCGGCGGGATGGTGATCAGCAGGATGTCCATGAAGAGCAGGTTCCACTCGGTGCTGAACTGCCCCTGGAAGTTGTACAGCGTGAGCTGCACCGTCGCGTTCTCATCGCCGGGGAGGAAGTAGAGCGGGTTGGTGAAGTCGTTGAACACGACCACCACCTGCACGACCACCACGGTGACGATGACGCTCCGCAGCAACGGGAAGACGACCTGGAAGAACAGCCTGATCGGTCCCGCACCGTCGAGCAACGCCGCCTCGTCGAGCTCCCGAGGGATGGTCGAGACGAACGCGCGGAACAGCAGCACGCAGAACGACAGCCCGAACGCGACCTCGATGAGGGTGAGTCCAGGTAACGTCTTGAACAGGCCGAGACCCTGCATGACCCACACGGTGGGCACCACCGCGGGAGGGATGATCAGCCCACTGAGCACGATGAAGTTGATGAGTCCATTCCATCGCGAGATCCGACGCTGGAGCACCCACCCGACCATCGCGGCGAGCGTGACCATGATCGCCACCGACGCGACCGTCAGGACGAAGCTGTTCACGAAGGCGGTGATCAGGATGTAGTCGCGGGCCTGCACCACCGCCAGGAAGTTCTCGACGAATGCGAACTGCTCCGGCCACGAGAAGTCGAGCAGGGCGGCATCCTGTCTGGTCTTGCCGGCCGTCAGCAGGATGAACGCGAACGGCACGAGGAAGACGACGACGGAGACAGCGATGGCGAGGACGCCCCCGCCGATCCGGGCGATGCGCGAACGCTTCACAGTTCGACCTCTCGTCGATTGAGCCAGATGAACAACGGCAGGATGATGGCCGTGACGACCAGGAAGAGGATGACGTTCCCCGCCGTCGAGAGACCGTAGAATCCGGCCTGGTACTGCTTGTAGATGACGGACGCGATGACGTCGCTCGTGAATCCGGGTCCGCCGCGCGTCATCGCCCAGATGAGATCGAAGGATCGGAGCCCGCCGATGAGCGAGAGGATGATGACCGTGTTGGTCGCCGGTCGGACGAGCGGCACCGTGATCGACCAGAAGTTGCGCCATCCGCCGGCCCCATCGACCTTCGCGGCCTCATAGTATTCCCGCGGGATCGCGACGATGCCCGCCATGAAGATCAGCGTCGCCAGGCCGACACCCTTCCAGATGTCGACCAACGCCACCGAGATGAGTGCGAGGGAGGGGTCCGTGAGCCAGCCCGGACCCTCGATGCCGAAGACCGCAAGTGTCTGATTGATGAGCCCGTCGAACGGGTCCATCAGGACCTTGAACGTGAAGCCGACGCCGATCGTCGACACCAGTACGGGGAAGAACACGACCGCGCGGAGGTATCCGCGTCCCACGATCTCCGATGTCAGGAGCACTGCGAGAGCCAGGCCGATGACGACCTTGGCGCCGGACGTGATCGCCGCATAGACGAAGGTGTTCGTGAACCCCTGGACGAGCATCGGCTCCTGGAAGAACTGGATGAAGTTCTGGAACCCGATGAACTCGACGTCGAACAGCGTCCAACGCGTGAGGCTGAAGTAGAACGAGGCCACCGTGGGGACAAGGAACAGGATGGTGTAGATGATGGCAGCCGGTAGGTAGAACCAGCCTGGGTATGGGCGATTCGCCCTGATCCGCCCCGACAGCCGCGGCCTGGCCGGCTCGGGTTCGATCGGCGGCGGCGGCGGGATGGTGGGCGCAGAGGTGACGGAGGTCATGGTCATTGTCGTCCTCACTGACGGGTCTGCGGGGTGGGTGAGCACCCACCCCGCAGACGGTTCGCCAAGACCGTTTCCGGCCAGATGGAGGTCATCACCAGCCCGGGAGTCCGAGCTGCTGCGCCTGCTTCTTCACATCCTCGTCGTAGAGCGCCGCCCCGTCAGCAGCGCTCCGGATGCCGGAGCCGACCTCGACCGTGATCTGCTCGAGCGACGGGCCCTTGATCGGCGAGAGGAACTCCAGCGCGGGCGAGGTCTCGCCGCCCTCCTCGAAGTACGGAAGCATGTCTGCGACCGCACGAGGAACGTCGTCGGGAATGGTGCAGCCATCGACGAGGTACGGACCGCTGACGCCGACCGCGTCGGTCATCGCATCACATCCGTCGACGCTCGCGACGAACTCGAGGAATCGCTTCGCCTCCTCGGGGTGCTCGGTGTTGGCCGACGCGTAGATCGCGGGCGGCATCCAGACGGTCAGGCCGTTCGCCCCGTCGCCGGGGAGCGCGAAGAAGCCGATGTCGTCGACGGTGTCGGGGTAGAGGTCGGCGATCGTGCTGATCGCGAACGTCAGCATCGGGTAGTGCGTTCCCTCGCCGTTCGCAACCTTCCGCAGGGCGTCGTCGAACGTCGCCGACGCGAAGTCCTGGTTCAGGAATCCCGCCTCATGGACGTCCTGGAGGTGCTGGAAGCCCGCCATCGCGACGGGATCGTCGGCGTACTTGACTTCGCCGGCGGTGTACTTCTCAGCCCAATCGGGGTCTTCCGCCCGGACGTTGAAGTAGTCGGCGAGGACGAAGATCTGCGACGTCCAGGTGTCGGCGTACGACTGGATGACGGCCTCTTTGCCGGCCGCCTTCAGCGCCTCGTTGTTGGCGGCGAATTCCTCCCAGGTCGTGGGCACGGAGAGTCCGAGCTCCTCGTAGTCCGGAATGTAGTAGAACACCCCGCCGCCCGTTGCGGTGCCGGCCGGTGCCCCGTAGACGCCGTTGTCCGTGGACACCGTCTGCACGTACGACTCGTTGAGCGAATCGACCCAGGGTTCGTCGGCCATGTTGAGGAGCGTCTGATCGGGATTCAGGGCTTGGAACAGCGAGCCGGAGTTGTACCAGAAGAGGTCGGCCATCTCCCCCGTCGCCAGCTTGGTCTTGGTCAGGTTGTCTCCCTCGGCACCGCTCGGACCCGAGCTGTCGAGGTCGATCGTGATATCGGGGTTCGCAGCCTCGAACGCCGCGATCAGCCCCTCGGCGGTTGCCACGTTCGCTTCGACGTTCCCCATGAAGAAGGAGAGCTCCACGGCCTCTCCGTCGCTGGTCCCGCCTCCGGCTGCGCACCCGGACAAGCCGAGCGCGAGGGTCGTCACGCCGGCGAGCACGATCGCCGGCATCCGTCGCTTAGCAGACACCTTTACCTCCTTGTAAAGTCACTCTTGGTAATTACCAGTCAATGACTGGCTTTCGGATCACAGTACGCGCACGCAGCATCCCTGTCAATGAGGGGTTATCGGATAGTGATCCTCGCATGGAATCGACCCGATGAGTCCTGCACGGTTCGGATGCAGCGCTCGAGTTGCGGGGCTGCCTCGTCGACTCGCTCTCCGCGGATGGCGAGGCCTTCTCGAAGCACGGATGAGCTGCGTCGCGAGCTAAGACGGTCACATCGATCAGGGAGTCGAAGCGACAGGGTCGTCCAGTTGATCAGCTCGTCGAGCGGGAAGTTACGAGGAAGCTCTCGAAATCACGTCTGCCAAAAGCAGGTCGGCGGTTTGAGGATCTGTAGCCAGCACGCTCAGCATCCCGGACGAGAGCGCCGCGCGCGTCGCCTCCAGAGGTGTCCGGTCCGCTATGCCCACTCGAACCGGAAACCGACATCCAGGCGTCCTGTGTGCTACCGATCATCCGAGCAGCAACGTCGGCAGCTGCCGGCGCCCCCTGCAGGGTGACCGCAACCTTCAGATCGCCGGCATCGCGTCACACGACGACGCCGCAGAGGTCGTGGCGCGCAATGACGAAACCGGAAAACTTACGGTGTGCCGGACCCATCACGACGATGTTGTCGCCGTCGAGACCATCAACACCCCTGGCGCGCATATCAAGGCCAGAAGAATGCTCGCGAGCCGTTCATTGGCCGCCGAAACCAACGCCGAGGCCGTGTGTGACATCCCCCGAGCGATCCCGCGACTATCCACCCGGCCGGGGTGCCGTTACGCAGGGTGATGCGCGACTCGGTGCGCTCGTACGGTGCCTCCGAAGTCCTGGGTCACTCGTCGGTCGCCACCACCGGCGACATCTACGGGCACGTCTCCCCCGAGGTGTCCGCCTCCGCGATGGAGGTCCTGAGCGAGGCCCTGGGCTAATGGATGTCAGGAACGGATGTCAGATCAGCTGCTAGACGCGACAGAGGCCGTCTCGGTTCTCCCGAAACGGCCTCTGATCAGTGGTTTCAACGGTCGGACTGACAGGATTTGAACCTGCGACCCCTTGGAGGATCCAGGCATTCTCGAATCCTCACCGGTTGTCTCAGGAACTCGCGGATTCCCTTGTGTTTACAGGGAACCGGACGGTTCGCTGCCCTTGATCGTACCCGGTCGGTTCCGGTCACTCACGGTTGATTGTGATGGGAAAACGATGGGAACGCGACGATCGCGTTGAACTGCGCAACACGGTGCTGGTCGAAGTGCTGACGGCCCTTCCTCGAATCCGGCCACGTGCTTGTGACGCTCTTCGAACATGCGAGCGGCTAGGAGCGCATGACACGTCGAACGTCGTCGACTCCGCCGGTGCGGGCGGATTCACGGCCGATCCGCTCGCTCGCCTCGCGGTACGACAGGTCGTCGAGGACGCGACGACGCATGGCGGCGCGCACGCCACGAGCGGTGGCGCGGAAGGGTGTGACGGTCCGCCCACCGCCGGCCTCACTTCCGCGTGCGGTGCACCGATTGAGGGGTCAGGTACGCAGCGAGACCCTCGATGCCGTACTCGACGCCGAGGCCGGAGTCGTGGCGTCCGCCGAACGGAGCGGCGTGATTCGACGCGAAGAAGTTGACGCCGATCGATCCGGTGTCCACGCGTCGCGCGACGTCGAAGGCACGGTCCTCGTCCCTGCCGAACACGATGCCGCCGAGGCCGAACTCGGTCCCGTTCGCGATCGACACGGCCGCGTCGACGTCCGCGGCGCGGATGACGGTGAGCACGGGCCCGAAGATCTCCTCGCGTGCGACCCGCATCAGGGGCGTGACGTCGGCGAACACCGTCGGCGTCACCCACGACCCGTGCTCGAACGGCGCCGGCACGTCGCCGCCGGCCACGACGCGGGCCCCTTCGTCGATGCCCGAGCGGATGTAGCCCCGCACGATGTCCCGCTGCGCGGCTGTCGCGACGGGGCCGAACGCGGTCGCCGGGTCGAGCGGGTCGCCGAGCTGCGCCGTCGAAACCGTCGCGGCGGCGAGTTCGACGACCTCGTCGTACCGCTCTGGCGTCGCGACGAGGCGGGTCGAGATGTAGCAGGTCTGCCCGGTGTTACGCAGGCAGCTGCGCAGCAGCACGCTCCCCAGGTGCTCGAGGTCGGCATCCGGCAGTACGATCGCCGACGACTTGCCGCCGAGCTCGAGCGTCACGGGGCGCAGCAGTTCCCCGCAGGCCGCGGCGATGCGGCGGCCGACGGGCGTCGATCCGGTGAAGGCGACCTTGTCGACATCCGGATGCCGCACCAGCTGATCCCCCACGGAGCTGTCGCCCGTCACGAGGTTCACGACTCCCGCCGGTATCCCCGCCTCGACCGCGGCATCCACGATGAACCGGATCGACAGCGGCGTCGGCGACGCCGGCTTGATCACCACCGTGCACCCCGCGATCAGCGCGGGTGCGAGCTTGATCACGACGAGGTTGATCGGGAAGTTCCACGGCGCGATCAGCGCGCAGACCCCGATCGCGTCCCGGTGCACCGACGTCGCCATGCTCGGATGCAGGGGCGCGACGCGCACGTCGTCGCGCTCGAGATACTCGGCAAGGGACGCGAAGTACCGGATGATGCCGGCGGCGTTCGACGCGGCGCGGGATGTCTCGGCGACCGGCGACCCGTTCTCGAGCGTGTTCGTCGTGGCGAGCTCGCCGGCGCGGCGCTCGACGGCGTCGGCCATGGCGAGCATGCGGTGTGCCCGCTCAGACGGTGCGAGCCCACTCCAGCCGGGGAACGCGCGGCGAGCGGCGGCCACGGCCGCGTCGACGTCGGCCGGCGCGGCGATCGGCGCCGATGCCCAGGCGCGGCCGGTCGCCGGGTCGACCACCTCGAAGCGTCCGGCGCCCTCGGCCGGGCGGTACTCGCCGTCGATGAAGAGGTCGTCGACGTGCCGGTACGGCAGCGTCGCGGAGGCCGCGTCGTGGGCGGACGCGAGCACATCGTGAGTCAGCGCCGGAGCCGGGGCCGGCGCCGGGGTCGAGGAAATCGTCATGACAGTTGCTCCGTCTTCAGCAGCGCCTCGGAGCGCCCGAGCTCGGCCTCGGCCATCTCGACTGCCGCCTGCGTGAGGAGTTCGGGCACGATCTCCACCCGCAGGCGCCGCACGTACTTCGCCGGCGTGAGGCCGAACCATCCCGACGCCAGCGCGATGCCGGCCGGCGTGAACCGCCAGAGGCGGTCCGCGTCGCGCACGAGGCTGTCCTCGATCGACCGCGACTCGGGCCGGGTGTCGTGTCCGTCGATGATCGCGGTGACTCGTGTGACGAACTCGTCGTCGAAGCCCAGCGGTGGCAGCACCTCGCGAGCGATGTCGCAGCCGTGCCGCTCATGCTCGAAGCGCACGTCCGCCGTGCGCCAGTCGCCCGCGAATCCTTCGCTGATGATGCGCGACCCGTCGACGCGGGCCCACCCGGTGTCGTGGAGCAGGATCGCAACGCGCACGACGAGCGCGTCCGCATCCGGATACGCATCGCACAGCCGCTCGGCGTAGGCGAACGAGATCGGCAGGTGGATGTCGTTGCCGCGGGCGCGCGACTCGTCCACGATCGCCCGCCAGAGCGGGTCGAGGTCTTCGCTGCCAGGGGACGCGACGATCGGCGTGGTGTCGACTGGATGGATGGTCTGCAGGGTCATGGTCATGGCGTGTCTCCTCAGGCGGCGAGGGCGGCAGGGTCGATCACGGACTGCTTGAGCGGGACGTCGACGTCGGCTGCGGCATCCGGCGGAATGGTGTGGCCCTTCATCAGCGCGTGGCGGACGGCCATGAACTCGGCGGGCCTATTGACCATGTCGGCGGCGATGAGACGGCCGTCCCGGTAGTACAGCACGCCGAACTTCTCCGAGTCGGGTTCGCCTCGGACGACGACCTCGTCGTACCCCGTCGACAGGCCGGCGATCTGCAGCTTGAGGTCGGCCTGGTCCGACCAGAACCACGGCACGCTGACGTACGGCTCCGGCCGGCCGAGCAGTGTGGCGGCGGCGATCTTCGCCTGCTCGAGGGCGTTGTTGACGCTCTCGAGGCGCACCCGGCCGCCGAGTCCGAGCGGATAGGGGTTGGGCATGCTGGCGCAGTCTCCGGCGGCGACCGTGCGCCCGTCGGATGCCCGGCACGTCGCGTCCACGACGATTCCGTTGTCGATCTCGAGTCCGAGCTGGTCGGCGAGCTCGACGCGGGGCACCACCCCGATACCGACGACGACGAGATCGGCGGGCACGATCCTGCCATCGGCCAGTTCGACCCCGGTGACCGATCCCTTCTGGCCTGCGGCGCTCGCGTCGTCGCCGACGATCCTCGTGATCCGGGCGTCGAGCACCACCTCGGTGCCGCGCCGGCGGTGTGCCGCGAGGTAGAACGCACTCGTCTCCTCGGCGACCACCCGCCCGACCAGCCGCGGACCGGCCTCGAGCACGGTCACCGACTTGCCCAGCTGGCGGGCGACGGCGGCGGTTTCCAAGCCGATGAATCCGCCGCCGATGACGACGACATGATCGACATCCGGCTCGCGGAGCGCAGGTTCGAGCGTGAGTGCGTCGTCGGCGTCGCGGAGGTAGTGCACGCCGCGGTAGTCGGTTCCCGCGACCGTCAGGCGTCGCACCGAGGCCCCGGTCGTGAGCGCGAGACGGGTGAAGCGGATGACACGGCCGCCCAGGGTGGTCGCCGTGCCCGAGCCGTCGGGATCCCGGTGGACCGTCACGACCCGGTCTCCCGAGATGAGCTCGATGCCCCGGCCGGCGAACCACTCGCGCGAACGCAGGATGACGTCGTCGGGCGTCAGCTCGCTCTTGAGCCATCCCTTCGACAGCGGCGGGCGCTGGTACGGGCGATGGGCCTCTTCGCCGATGAGGATGATGGAGTCGGTGTCGCCGAGGTCACGCATGACCGAGGCGAGTTGCACGCCGGCCTGACAGGCGCCGACGATGAGTGTGGTGTCCATGAGCCTCGCCGATCAGATCTGCTCGGATGGTGTGGTGACGTGGTATCGGCAGCCTGACTGCAACTTGATCTGACACGAGAGCCGCGAGTTCTCCTCGCGCTCGACGGCGGTGCCGTCCAGCATCTCGTCCTCCAGGTCGCCGGGCGTGCCGACCAGGGCGAGGGTCTCTGCGGCGACGAACACGTGGCAGGTCGCGCACGAGAGACTGCCGCCGCATTCGCCGATGATTCCGGGCACGCCGTTGCGCACCGCGGTCTCCATGATGGAGTCGCCGGGGCGGCCGTCGATCTCGGTCACGGTGCCGTCGTCGGCGGTGTAGACCACTCTGCTCACGGTCTGCTCCTGGTTCGCGGCATCCGCTGATGCCGTCATGGGGTCGGTGATGGTCATGTGTCTCTCCCTCCTAGAGGAATTGGCGGCCGCCGTCGACCACGATGGTCTGGCCCGTGACGAACCCGCTTGCCGGCGATGCGAGATGCAGCACCGTGCCGACGATGTCGTCGGGGTGGATGGGGCGCTTGATCGATCCGCGGTCGACGCCGTAGGTCGCGGCATCCGACAGCAGGTTCTCGCTCGCCTCGGTGAGCGTGAAGCCGGGCGCGACCGCGTTCACGGTCACTCCGCGTTCCCCCAGTTCGCGTGCGAGCACTCGTGTGAGTCCGATGACCCCCGCCTTCGACGCCACGTAGTGCGCCCACTGGGCGGAACCGCTGAGCACGGTCGCCGACGAGATGTTCACGACCCGGCCGCCCTCGCCGAGGTACGGCGAGCAAGCGCGGGTGACCTGCCATGGCCCCTTGAGGTTCACGGCGAGCACGCGATCCCACTCGGCGTCGTCGATCTCCTCGAACGGCGAGCGACGGATCGTCGCGTAGATCGCGGCGTTGTTCACGACCACGTCGATGAGGCCGCCGCCCGCCTCGGCGGCGAGCAGTGCGAGCGCGTCGGTCGAGTCGCGGTCGACCACGTCGACCCCCGCCCCGACCGCGGGAACCGGTGACGACGTCGAGATCTCGGATGCCGCGCGCTCCGCGCCGGCACGATCGAGATCGGCCAGCACGACGCGGTCGCCGGCGGCGGCGAACGCATCGGCGAAGGCGCGGCCGAGTCCGCCCGCAGCTCCCGTGACGAGCACGGTGCGGGTGCGGCGAGGGGTCGGAGTCGTCATCGCGTGTCCAGGGTCGGGGCTTCCGGGAGTCGGGGCGTGGGGATTGGTCAGTCGAGGAGGGTGACCGTGCCGGTGTTGCCGTCGACCCGGAGGCGCTGGCCCGTGCGGATCTCGGCCGACGCGGTGCCGGTGCCGGTCACCGCCGGCATGCCGTACTCGCGGCACACGATCGCGGCGTGGCTCATCATGCCGCCGATGTCGGTGACGGTCGCGCGGATCTTGCCGAAGATCGGTCCCCAGCTCGGCGCGGTCACCGGCGCGACGAGGATCTCGCCGTCCTGCACCTCGGTGAGCTGGTCGGCACTCGAGATCACGCGTGCGGGACCCTCGGCCACGCCGGGCGAGGCCGCCATGCCCTTGAAGGTCCCGTCGGGCACGTCGCCCGTGCCGAGCCAGTTCGCGATCTGGTCGTCGGTGATGCCCCAGAGCATGAGGGTGAACGGTTCGGTGATGACCTCGGGCGGCGCGTTCAGGGCGGGCTGCGGGCGCGCGGTCGACAGCGCGTCGACGATCGAGCGCCGTCGCTCGACCTCGGTGGGCCAGTAGTCGGGTCCGATCGGCGGAGCGCCGACCATCCAGCCGTTCACGTAGTCGAAGAGCGCCTCGCGCACCTCGTCGCGCCGCAGGTAGAACATGTCGTGCTCGCCGGTCCAGAACCCCTGCTCGTGCAGCATCTTCGACAGCTGCCGGGCCTTGCGCCAGAACACGCCCATCGTCCAGTGCTCGATGTAGAAGTTGTGGTTCTCGACGTAGGGGTAGACGGTGCGCGCAAGCCCGAGCTTGCCCTGGAACGTCTCGAGCGCATCGCCCGAGAGCAGCTCGGCGTACTCGCCCGTGATGCGGTCGCGCTCGGCGACGAGCTCGTCGACGTGCCGGTCGATGTCGACGCCGGCCTGCAACTGCTCGATGTAGTTCTTCACGAATCCGAGCGGGATGGCGGGCACGTCACGCCAGTACTCGTCGTGCGCGTAGAAGCCGTTGCCGGTCGTGAAGTTGAACCAGGGGTCCTGCGCCTCCTGCCACGTCTTCGTCCATGCGGTGCCCGACGGGTGCGCCGCGATCGCGGCGAGGGTGCCCTCGGCGTCGGACGTGTCGGCGAAGAGCGCCGCGAGACCGTCGCGCACCGCGATCTTCGCGAGCTTCTTCAGCTCGTCGTCGGGGCGGAACAGCTCCATGTCGACGCCCTGCACCATGGTGGCGATGGCCAGGTCGGGGATGCGCGGGAACGCCTCCTTGCAGAACATGAACAGGTCGAGGTAGGCCACGTAGCCGAGGTTCAGGAACTCGAAGTGGTATTGCCACGCGCGGTAGGCGAGCGAGATCAGGCGGTCGTACGAGCCGAGCAGCTCGGTCGCGGGCCCGGTGCCCTTGCCGGCGAGCACATCCTCGACCGGGATGGCGTCGGGCAGGGCCTGGAAGTCGAGCGCCTCGAGCTCGGCGATGGTGGCATGGAGCTTCTCGTGCCAGTTCTGCAGCAGGCTCTCCCAGTTCTGGAAGTAGTGGCCCGCGCGCTGGAGGAACTGCGGCACGCGCGCCTCGATGTCGGCCGGGTCGACCGCGACCGGCGACATGTACACGTACCCGTTGTGGATCCGGTACTCGATGCCGTTGGCAGTTGGGATGAGCAGCTGCCGCGAGTTGTACTGGCCGAGGCATCCGACCGCGAACTCGAAGCCAATGGTCTCGAACGGCTTCGTCACGGTCGGCCAGTGCTGGCTGTCGCAGAACCAGAACTTGGCCTCCTCGACCTCGCGGCGGTTGTCCTGGAAGACCAGGTTGTAGGCGTACAGGCTCTTCCAGCCCTCGGCCCCGGCCGGTGCCGGCTGGTCGTACGGGCTGGGGAACGCGCGCCGCACGGGCGCCTCGGCGACCATTGTCGTCTCTGACATGGCTGTCCTCATTTCTGGGTGCTGGGGGTTTCGGGGTGGTGCGATGGGGGCGCCGTCACAGTGCCGGGCGCCGGGCGGTTCAGCGGCCGATCTGGGCCAGCAGGGATTTCGTGATGCTCTCGATGCCGAAGCCCGATGTCGTCGTCGGGACCTCGCCACGATTCGCCCACACGGTTTCGGGGCGCGACTGCAACAGCAGCAGGTTCTCGCCGTCGGGGAGCCCTCGGTCGATCGCCCACTCGATGTCCTGGGGGACGCCGAAGTGCTTCTCGGCGCGCTTCGCGATGGCGGCGATGGCCTTCGCCTCGGCATCGGTGAGGCTGCGGATGCCGCGGCGCTCGGGTTCGACGTCGCGTTCGACGACCGACTTCGCCTCGGGATCGGGGACGAGCTCGAGGTGCTTGTCGCCGATCGTCTCGCTCGTGACCGAGAGCATGACCTTGTCGACGTGGAGGTTGTCGGGCGTCACCTTGCCGGACACGACGAGCTCGCCGAGGCCCCACGCGGCGTCGATGACGATCGTCGACCGGTCACCGGTGGTGGGGTCGATCGTCATCGCGACGCCGGCCACACGGGCGTCGACCATGGCCTGCACTGCCACCGCCATCGACAGCCCCTCGTCGGGGATGCCGTTCTTCTTGCGGTAGACGATCGCGCGAGAGGTGTAGAGCGACGCCCAGCACTGGCGGACGTGCTCGGCGACCTCGTCGCGGCCGCGCAGCCACAGGTAGGTGTCCTGCTGGCCGGCGAAGCTCGCGTCGGGCAGGTCCTCGGCGGTGGCCGACGACCGCACGGCGACGGCGGTGCCTTCGGTGAACCGAGCCTGCAGCGCCTCGTACGCGACCGTGAACTCGTCGTGCACCTGCTGCGGCACCGGCAGTCGCCGGATCTCGTCGCGGATCCTGGCGGAGACCTCGTCGACGTGCGCGACATCGTCGGCATCGATCCCGGCGAGCAGCCGGTGGATGTCGGAAGCGATCCCCGACGCTTCGAGGAACGCCGTGTAGGCGTGGGTCGTGACTGCGAACCCAGGCGGCACGGGCATGCCCGCGTCCGTGAGAGCCACGAGGGAGGCGCACTTGCCGCCGAGGAGCTCGAGCGGCGCAGCGCCCTTCTCGTCGAAGAAGCGGATGTAGTGGTTGTCGGGCACGTCAGGCCTCCCAGGTCACGGCGACGGATGTCGGAACGCGGAACGACAGGTTCTCGCGGAAGCCGATCGGCCCGTCGGCCAGGCGGAGCGACGGCACCGCCGCGATGGTCTCCTCCAGCACGATCCGATCCTGGAGCTTCGCGAGCATGTTGCCGAGGCAGTAGTGGATGCCGAATCCGAACGACATGTGGCTGCGTGCGTCGGTGCGGTCGATGTCGAACTGCTCGGGGTGCGCGAACACGTCTTCGTCTCGGTTGGCCGAGCCCATCAGGAGCAGGATGTTCGCACCGGCCGGGATCGGCGTCCCGCCGATCTCGGCGTCGCGCGTCGCCTTTCGTCGCCACGCGACGATCGAGCCGCTGTACCGGAGCACCTCGTCGATCGCCGAGGGGATGCGCGCGGGGTCGGCGACGATCGCGTCCCACGCCTCACGGTGCGAGAGCAGCACCCGAATGGAGTTGGCGATGAGCGTCGTCGTGGTCTCGTGCCCGGCGAACAGCAGGCTGTAGCAGAGCGAGGCGATCTCGTGGTCGGAGATCTCAGCGCCGGCATCCTGCGCCTCGACAAGGTCGGCGACCAGGTCGTCGCCCCCGCGCTCATGCGCATCGGCCACCAGCCGCTGCATCTCCTGCCAGTACTCGACGAGGTTGTGCGCGTGCGGAATCTGCTGGTCGTCGGAGAGGTCGCCCCAGGTCATCGCGGCGCGCGAGTCCGACCAACGCTTGTAGGTGGGCACCATCGCCGGGTCGACGCCGAGCAGCGTCAAGATCGTGACCGTGGGGATCTCGTAGGCGACATCCATCAGGAAATCGCCGGTGCGGTCGGGGGACTCGAGCATCGCCCGCAGCGCGGTGCGGGTGTTCTCGCGGATCGCCGGTTCGAGCGCCTTGAACCGGCGCGGGGTGAACGCGCGCTGGGCGATCGCGCGGATGCGCGTGTGGTCAGGTGGCACGCGTGCCGAGAGACCCGAGTACGCGGTGAATCCGCCCTCCTTCATGATGCGGGATGCCTCGCGCCCCCGCTCGCGGACCGGAGCCTGGGCGTTCTCGCTCGAGAACGTCTCCCAGTCCTCGAACACGGCGCGCACGTCGGCCCAGCGCGAGACGACCCAGTAGCCGATCCGCTCGTCGTACATGACCGGGTGCTCGCTGCGGAGCTTCGCATAGGCCTCGAACGGGTCGTCCATGTCGAACGGCGAGTAGCCGTGGTGGCCGGTTCCGTGGTCGACGGGGCAGGCCGAAGCCGTGGGCGGGCGCGTGGCCACGGTGCTCTCGGTCGGCGATACGGCCATGACAACTCCTTCGTCAGCAGGCGATCCGCGGGGGCGGGGTGCGATCATTCAAAGCCCAGTCGGGGTGCGCTGCGATCCCGTCTTCTGCTCAGTGGAATCGACTTCACTTGCGGCGTCGTTCCGGCGCGAGCGTTCGCATGGGGAACCCGCCCACGCTCGACTCGATGCGGCGGGCGATGCCGCGGAGCGCCGGAAGGTGACGCTCGAGCGTGTCGAGGTCCTCGGCCCCCGCCACGAGGCCCAGCGCCGCGCCGATGGTGCCCTCGCGCTGGAACACCGGAACGGCGATCGACGAAGCCCCCATCCGCACCTCGTCGACCGTCACCGCGTATCCCCGTTCGCGGATCCCCGCGAGCTCCGCCCGGAGTGCGTCGGGATCGACGTGCGTGTTCGGCGTGCGGCTCTCGAGCGGCTGGGCGAGCACGGCCTCACGGAGCCACTCGTCCTCGTGTGCGAGGATCACCTTGCCCACCGCCGTCGCATGCAGCGGCAGGCGGCCGCCTACGCGCGATGCCTGCGGAACTCGGCGCGTGCCGTAGACCCGGTCGATGTAGAGCACCTCGTTGCGCTCGCGGATCGCGATGTGCACGGTCTCGTTGGTGAGCGTGTAGAGGTCCTGCAGCAGCGGGCGTGCGATCTCGCGCACCTGGCGGCCGGCGTGTTGACCCAGCTCCCACAGGCGGATGCCGATCTGGTAGCGACCGTGCCCGTCGCGCTGCAGCGCCCCCATTCTTCGAGCTCCGCGACCAGCCTATGCGTCGTACTCGGCGCCAGGTCGGTCTCGTGGGCGATCTCGGTGAGGCTCCGCGGCGCCAGGCTCTTCTCGAACACGGCCAGGATGGAGAGGGTGCGCTGGGTCACGGTCTCCCCCGGGCGCGAGACTCCCCCCGCCATCGTGCACCTCCTCGTGCTCAACCTCTCGCCCGGCCGCTCCGGCAACTGGGCTGGTTCCGGTCAGCGGAAGCATACCTTGCCCCGCTCAGGGGATCGTGCGAGCTTGGCAGCGTGAGCACCACCACGAGCACGCGTCTGGACCGCGCGCGTTCCGAGTACTCCCGGTTGGCCCCGGTTAGTCCTTTGTCGGGCCCTCAGCACGGATTGGACGCCGCCTCGAGACGGAGAAAAGTCCCGGCGAGAAATCGCTTCCCACCAAGGACTTTTACTGCACCACCGGGCTGACAGTGTCTGGTTTCAGGACATCGACGACTGGTGGGTCGAGACATGGGCGACTCTGGTGATGTGTCGGGACATCGACGACTGGTCGACGATGGTGCATGGCGAATCGGAACCGGAATCGTGTGATCGTCCTCGCGGTCATCGTCGGCGGGCTGACCCCTTCCGAAGCTGCAGCACGATTCGGTGTCGGACGGCAATGGGTGCACGTCCTCCTCGCCCGCTACCGCGAGTCAGGCGAACCCGGGCTCGAGCCCCGCTCACGTCGACCTCGGACCTCACCGACGGCGACGACCCCCACGACCCGAGCACGGATCCTGGAACTCCGCGACGAGCTCACCCATGCGGGGTTGGACGCCGGCGCGGAATCCATCGCCGCACGACTCGAACGCGCCGGGTTGCCCGCACCAGCCACATCCACGATCTGGCGCGTCCTTCGCGCCCACGACATGATCACCCCGCAGCCACAGAAACGGCCACGTTCCTCGATCATCCGGTTCGAAGCCGCCCAACCCAACGAGACCTGGCAGTCCGATTTCACGCACTGGCCCCTCGCCGACGGAACCGACACGGAGATCATCTCCTGGCTCGATGACCACTCCCGCTACCTGCTGCACATCAGCGCCCACCCCCGCATCACCGGCCCGATCGTGGTCACCACGTTCACCCACACCGCGGACCAGCACGGGCTGCCCGCATCGACCCTGACCGACATTCAAGCTGGGTGGGGACTGTCAGGAAAACGGTGGATCTGGGGCTGGCCTGACCGAAAGGAAGGGCAATGACCCAGACGATCGAGATGATCGATCCCGTGACGGGAGAGATCATCGATCAGCATCTGTGTGTCCTGTCGGAGGATCCGGCGCTGGATCAACGTGATGGCGATGATGATCAGGACNGGGACTGTCAGGAAAACGGTGGATCTGGGGCTGGCCTGACCGAAAGGAAGGGCAATGACCCAGACGATCGAGATGATCGATCCCGTGACGGGAGAGATCATCGATCAGCAGCAGATCGCCGAGCAGCTGCTCGCTCAGGCGAAGGAACAGGGCGTCAGCCTCGTCGGCCCGGGAGGCCTGTTGGGCGGCTTGACGAAGACGGTGCTCGAGACCGCGCTCGAGGCGGAGATGACCGAGCATCTCGGTTACGAGAAGCACGCCTCCAGCGCGGGTGAGAACGCACGGAACGGGACACGGTCAAAGACCGTGCTCACCGAGGTCGGACCGGTGCAGATCGAGGTCCCACGCGATCGTGATGGGTCGTTCCAGCCGAAGATCGTCCGCAAGCGACAACGGCGCCTGGACGGGATCGACGAGATCGTCCTCTCGCTGACCGCGCGCGGGCTCACCACCGGTGAGGTCGCCGCGCATTTCGACGAGGTGTATGGCGCCAGCGTGAGCAAGGACACGATCTCGAAGATCACCGACAAGGTCATCGAAGAGCTCACGGAATGGTCCAACCGTCCGCTGGATCGCGTATATCCGGTGGTGTTCATCGACGCGATCGTCGTCAAGGTCCGCGACGGGCAGGTCCGCAACAAGCCGTTCTACGTCGCTGTCGGGGTCACCACGGCCGGGGAACGCGACATCCTCGGGATCTGGRCCGGCGACGGCGGCGAGGGCGCGAAGTTCTGGCTCGGCGTACTCACCGAGCTGAAGAACCGCGGCGTCGAGGACGTCTGCATCGTCGTCTGCGACGGCCTGAAGGGTCTGCCCGAGTCGATCACCACGACCTGGGAGCTCGCGATCACCCAGACCTGCATCATCCACTTGATCCGCAACACGTTTCGCTTCGCTTCGAGGAAGTACTGGGATCAGATCGCCCGCGATCTGCGGCCGGTCTATACGGCGCCGACAGAGTCGGCCGCGAGGGCCAGGTTCGAAGAGTTCGCGGAGAAGTGGTGCACGATGTATCCGGCGRTCCGCAAGCTCTGGGAGAACGCGTGGACCGAGTTCATCCCGTTCCTGGACTACGACGTCGAGATCCGCCGCATCATTTGCAGCACCAACGCGATCGAATCCCTCAACGCCCGCTATCGCCGAGCGGTCCGGGCGCGCGGTCACTTCCCCAACGATGCCGCCGCGCTGAAGTGTCTCTACCTCGTGACCCGGTCGCTTGACCCGACAGGTCGCGGCAGGGCACGCTGGGTGACCAGGTGGAAGCCCGCGCTCAACGCCTTCGCGATCACCTTCGAAGGCCGCATCAACTAACCATGCGCCAGCCCAGATCCACCGTTAATCTGACAGACCC
>NZ_LMRW01000003.1 GCF_001428255.1 Agromyces sp. Soil535
CGGCGTGCAGGCGATGCGCCGGGCGCGCTGAGCGCACCTGCGCATGACGCCGCCTCGTGTGGTCGAATCGGTCAGCCGTTGACGGTCCAGTGCCTGTCCGAGGTCGGCGTGGAGGGCGGCGAGGTCGTCATGGCCGGTGTCGTGCAACCTCCGGCGGCGTATAGGCCTTTGCCTCGAAGAGCGAGTTGCGGATGCTGCGTGGCGCCGGTCCCTGCTCGAGATCGCCCAACCCCTTCAGCAAACCGTGCGCTTCCGTCGGGCCCGCTCCGACCAGAGACTGGTGGCATGGGGAACATGGAACGGCTCGAAGCCATAGCCCTCGCCCTGCCCGAATCGACGCGAGTGGACATCGAGAGGTGGGACGGCGAGCCCACGTTCCGGGTTCGCACGAAGAATTTCGTGTTCACGGATCGGGACGCCACCGGGATCAGCGTGAAGCTGCCAAAGGAGGAAGCCGCGGCCGTCGTGGCAACCGTGTCCGGGGCCGAGCCGACCGGCTATGGACTCGGCCGGCACGGCTGGGTGTCGATCCATCTCGGCGCGGCGCCCGACTGGGTGCAGGTCACCGAATGGGTACGGACCTCGTACACGATGGTCGCCCCTCCGGCCCTGGCCCGCCGGGTCCTGGAGGAAGACGGGATCGTCGGGACCGACGGGTGATGTCCCGGGAACGGGTGCGCGTGCCTCAAATGAGAATGTCCGCGTTAGTGGTGTTCCCTGGCTGGATGAGCAGGAAGCTGCAGGTGGCTGTGCGCCGTCGAGGGCGATATCTCTCGCAGCGCGCTGCTCATGAGGAGGTCGGTGAGTTGCCCCGGAATCAACGAGACGACGNGAAGCTGCAGGTGGCTGTGCGCCGTCGAGGGCGATATCTCTCGCAGCGCGCTGCTCATGAGGAGGTCGGTGAGTTGCCCCGGAATCAACGAGACGACGATGCGGAGCTGGATCCCCGAGCGGCTCGACTCTCTGCGGATCTGTCTGTGGTTACCTTAGGAGATGCGTGGAAGGCGATGGACGTCCTTCGTAGCCGACCCCGAGCATCGCCGCATCCTGCACGAAGACGGCAACGAAGCGCACCGCCTTCGCGTCGAGCACGACCGGGCACGCCTGTACATCGAGTTGAGCGGCGAGGATGGCGCCGGTCCGTGGACTGTACTGGCCGTCGACCGAGCATCGCGGTGTTACGCCGTTTTCCAGGCCGAGACCAAGATGGCCGCCACCCAGGGTGCAGCCCAAGCCCTCACCGAGCTGCTTGACGGCTGAACGAAATGGCGGGTGTTGCCGATGCCTGATGGTCGTCGTCGGCCGACCACCCGGCCGTCCATCCCGCAACTCGATCCCAAACGGGCGAAGCCCCGCTCAGGTCGACGGCGTCCTCCCGTCCAGGGGTGCCACCTCGGTGGTCAGTCGTGGGGTGGGCGACGCAGTCGCTTGACGTCGGTGCGCCGCTTCTTCGCTTCCAAGCGCCTTTCCTTGACACCGCGACTCGGACTCGTCGGTCGTCGCGACGGTGACGGCGGCCGCAGAGCGTCGGCCACGACGGCGGCTAGCCGAGCGCGCGCAGCATTCCTGTTGNTCATCCGGAAAGTCCCCGCTTGACGTCGGTGCGCCGCTTCTTCGCTTCCAAGCGCCTTTCCTTGGCACCGCGACTCGGACTCGTCGGTCGTCGCGACGGTGACGGCGGCCGCAGAGCGTCGGCCACGACGGCGGCTAGCCGAGCGCGCGCAGCATTCCTGTTGCGCAATTGCGCGCGGTGCTCGGATGCTGTGATCGTCAGTACTCCGTCGACAACGCGACTGCTCAGACGCTCGAGGAGTCGCTCCCGCTGGAGCGGAGAGAGGACGGCCGAGCCTGCCACATCCCAGACGAGTTCCGCTCGGGAGTCGGCAGTGTTCACACCTTGCCCGCCGGGACCGGATGACCGCGAGAACCGCCAAGACAGCTCAGACTCGGGGATCGTGAGTCCGGAGTCGACCCGAAGACCGGGACGGTGGGCAGCGGGCATGGATCCATCATCCTCTTGNGAGAACCGCCAAGACAGCTCAGACTCGGGGATCGTGAGTCCGGAGTCGACCCGAAGACCGGGACGGTGGGCAGCGGGCATGGATCCATCATCCTCTTGCGCTCGAGATGCGCCCACAGACGGATCCCTGATTGGTATCCCTCATCCGCTAATAGCAGCGCGGCGATGATGTCGGTCGGGTGCCGATGCCTGGCAGGAAACGCGTGATCTCGTGCGAGTGACGGGAGCATTCTGGGTTCATGACTGAGCAACGAGCGGTGGTGCGCATGTGGACGGGCGTCGTGCGCACGGAAGACCGGGACGCGTACGTGAACTACATCGAACGCACAGGGATGGATGCCTATCGGGCGACGAAGGGCAACCTCGACGCGTGGCTCCTCACCCGCGACCTTGGTGACGGTCGCACCGAGGTCACCACCGTCTCTCGGTGGGAATCACTCGAAGCCATCGCCGAATTCGCCGGTCCGGATCTTGAGCGCGCCGTGTTCTATCCCGAAGACGATAGGTACCTTGTGGAACGGGACAACAGAGTGCGCCACTACGCGCAACAAACCTGAGCGTGCACGGATCGTCATCCGGCGCCCCGCCGCCCGGCGCCGGATGACGATCCTCCTGCGGACGTCCAGTGACAACCGGACCCTAGAGGGCAATTACAGCACGCGACATTTGGGGGGTGAGCCGCCGTATGGGCGTCTCACAACGAGGGTCAGTGCGGGTTCTTGATCGTGAAGTACGAGCCACGGATGGTGCCGGCGAGCTTTGATTTCTGGCGCGCAAACTTGAACCTTGTGGCGAGTTCTTCCGGGATCTCCATTCCGTCGGACAGCTTGAATCCGACGGCGCGCTTACCTACATCGTCGAGGGTGTACATCACGTTGATCGAGAGGCCGCTGGCATAGAAGATGTATGCCATCCGGATTCCCTCAACCTCGAACTCGGTGGCTTCCAGCGGAGGGGAGGCGATGACGATGTCGCGTTCTTCCTTCAGGATGCCGTGCACCCAGTCGATCGTCTCCTTCGCTTGGCTCGCAGGCTTGACGGTGAAGACGTGGTCGTACTTGTTCTTGAAGTAGCGCGCCTCGTTCGCGCGGAGTCCCGCAAGTGAATTGGCGACCGAAGATGACTCCAGGCCGATCGGCGACACGTTGGTGAAGTCAACGACGTACGACATTCCTAGCGTCCTTCCAGCCCCGCGGGTGTGGCAATGGATCCAATGTACTGACCTGGGCCCCCATAGCACTTCTCGACAACTGATCGACGCGGCGATCGCGGAGCAATCGACGCCTCGAGCCGGGCCTGCGCTATCGAGGATCCTCGAGCAGGCCCGGTCTCGCTGTGGGACCGCCGAGTCTGATGCGCAGCTCAGCCGCATCGGTGAGGATGGTCCGGTCCCTGTGGCGCGAAGAAGGAGTCGACGCGATGACGAAGTACCTGATCTCGTTCCNGAGTCTGATGCGCAGCTCAGCCGCATCGGTGAGGATGGTCCGGTCCCTGTGGCGCGAAGAAGGAGTCGACGCGATGACGAAGTACCTGATCTCGTTCCCGAGTGCCGCCATGGTCTTTCCCGACGATGATCTGCAGGCAGTCTCGGATGCGTCGCACGTGGTCGTGCAGGAGGCGAAGGACGCCGGGGTTTGGGTGTTCGGCGGCGGCATCGACGAGAGCATTCCGCCTGTCATGGTCGATGGCGATGAGACCGTGACCGAGGGCACGTACACGCAGACGAAGCAACTCGAAGGCGGCTACACGGTGCTGGAGCTGCCCTCTCGCGAGGCGGCACTGGAATGGGCCGCGAAGATCGCGGTTGCCTGCCGATGCGCGCAGGAGGTGCGCGCGTTCCAGTACGACCCCGCCAGCTGACGGCCCTCGAACTCGCTGGGTATCGCGTGCGGCTTCGACCAGATCCACTCCTCGCCCCAACGCCATCCCATGTTCCGCGGCGCGACTAGGAACGGGAAGACCTGGGGATGCCGCTGGCCTTCATCGGGTAACCACGCGTCAGATGCGCATCGTCATCCGTGTATAACCGCGTAACTGCGGCGCGCGAGCGCCTGGCGGCGTCAAGTGTCGAGGAAGTCCCACTCGCTCCCGAGAACCCAGCGGAAAGCGGAGAGCTTTCCGTTCGCATGCGGCGTCTTCCAGTCGGTACTCCTGCTGGAGCGACCGGTGATACCGAATGCGATCGAAGAGTTCCTGCTCAGCAGTCACGATCTCATCCGGCCGCCGGGGTTCCTCCCGGAAGTCCGTCTCGTCGAACAGCTCCTCGATTTCCGCGCCGAAGTGTTCGCGAAGAACGGAGTCCAAGCCGTCGACCCCCTGGGCGTAGCGTGCACCGGGTGCAACCTGTCCAATTCCACGGGTACTTGTACCGTGCCGCAATCACCGTGGCGGTGCGGGTCGGACCGTGAGGATCTGGTGTGCGTAGCCGACTGGGCCGGAGCCGTCGTGAAGCGTGGTGCTGGTGACGCCTTGACCGGTGGGGCCGAAGACCACCGTGGTGTCCAGGCCGACCCAGTGTCCGTGTGGCTGTCGGTGGAGGTGGATGGTCAGGTCGGTGTTGGGGTACATCCATTCGGTGGGGGTCTCCCGGGCGGCGAGGCCGTTCGCGATGTCGACGAGCGCGATGAAGGCCGCGAGGGCGCTCACGTCCTCGCCGTCGACGAGCTCGATGTCGGTCGTCACCCACGCGACGGTGTGGCCGGGTTCCGGTGGGGCGATCGGGCGCACGTCCAGGGACGCAACGAATCCGCCGGGCCAGATGGAGGTCATCGGCCACGACGGGAGCGTGTCCGGTGGGGGCAGCGGGCCTGACCCGCCGCCGGCGACAGCGGTCGTGTCCACCGTGGTCAGGTACCAGGCGTGAGCGTGGACGACGGTTCGGCCGGCGATGCGCACGGTTGCGGTGATGAGCTCGATGGTCAGGCCCCGGCGTGCGGTGTCGACCGTGATCTCGCATTCCTCCAGGCCGAGGCGCCCGAGGATGTCGAAGCTGATTCGGCCGAGTAGCAAGCCGGACTCCGAGCGGCCGGCCATGTGCTGTTCCACTGCATGGACGATGAGGCCACCGAGTGGGCTGAAGTGCAGCTCGGTCGGGTCCCACCCGCCGCCGGCATGGTTCGTCGGTTGGAAGCGGTGTTCGTCGACTCGCTCGAAGTAGTAGCCCGGTGCGGCCATCGTCCTGCTCTCGTGGTTGGAAGGTGTGCTCTGGTGCGGGGAAGGTGCCGGCCTCGACCTCGGCAGCGTATTCCTTCGCCGCGTTCGTGAGTGTGCCGTGCAGGTCGGCATACTGCTTCACGAAGCGCGGAAGCCGGCCGGTGCGCAGCCCGGCCATGTTCTGCCAGACAAGCACCTGCGCGTCGCAGCCTGGACCCGCGCCGATTCCCACGGTAGGGATGCCGATGGCTGTCGTGATCACCGGGATGCCGGCCTCGTCGAACGTGCGGGCGGTGTACATGTCGTACGCGGTCAGCATCGCCCACCTCTGCCCGCCCTGCTTCATCTCCTGCAGGTGATGCACGCGGACCCGCTTCCGGGTCGACGCCGACCCGTCGTCGCCCACGTGGGGTGCCGGTTGCTCGCTCATATGCTTCCTCGGTTCCTAGGCTCCGGCCGGCCGCGTGACGTGGATCAGCTGCTCCACCAGCAGGAACGCGCCGATACCGATCATCGCCGCACCCGAGAGTCGCGTCACTATCCTCGCCGCTCGCGGCCGGGCGCCCAGCACCGTCCGGGCACCGACGCCGACGATCGTGTAGACCACCGCGCAGCTTGCCGTGTGCACGGACCCGAGGACGCCGATCTGCCACCACAGCGGCCAGCTCGCGCTCGGATCCGTGAACTGCGGCAGCAGCGCCAGGAACAGCAGGAACACCTTCGGGTTCAGCCCGCTCACCCCGGCCCCCTTCGCCGCCCAACGCGCCCATGACCTCGCAGCAGGATCTTCGCCGGCGATGGGTGCAGACGGCTTGCGAAGCGTGCCGACGCCGAGCCAGACCAGGTACGTAGCGCCGGCGACCGTGAGCACGGTCAACGCAACCGGTGCTCCGGCAAGGAGGGTGCCGACCCCGGCTGCGACGACGGCGGTGGCCGCCAAGTGCCCGAACAACATGCCGACGATCGCCGGTGTGACCCGACCGCGCAGGCCCGCCGAGATCGCATAGGCCCAGTCTGCTCCTGGCGTGATCACGAAGAGGAACGAGAGCACCCAGAATGCGGCGAGTGAGCTCATCTGCACGGCCGTTCCACCTCCCGGATGTCGATCGTTCACGGCCCGCAGAGAGGCTATGCGCGATCCGACGGAAGGTGTTCCCAGATCTTCCCGCCGAGTCGTCGCTTTGGGGGAAGAATGTTCGCATGGACGATGTTGACCGGCGGATTCTTGCCGAACTGCAGATGGACGGGCGACTTACGGTCACCGAGCTCGCCGAGCGGGTACGGCTCAGCGTCTCCCCATGCCACAGACGGCTGAAGGCCCTCGAGCAGGACGGAGTGATCAGCACCTATCGCGCCCACCTCGATCCGCACGTGCTCGGGCTGGGCTTCGAGACGCTCGTGTTCGTCACCATGAGGGCCGCCGACCGCGAGACCGTCGACGCGTTCGAGCAGGCCGTCGCCGACATCTCTCACATCCTGCAGGCGCAACGACTCTTCGGTGACCCCGACTACCTGCTCCGCATCATCGCCAAGGACCTCCCGTCCTTCCAGAAGCTCTACGACGAACGCATCGCCACGCTCCCCGGCGTCCAACGCCTCAGTTCCACCCTGGTCATGAAGAGCGTCGTCGAGGACCGGCCCCTTCCGCTCTGAAACCCGCGGGAATCTGCCGACTCGCTTCACGCGGAGCCGAAGAGCTCCCTCTCGACGCTCATGATCGCGACGCGCAGGGCCCCTTGCAGCATGCCTCCGCGGCCGAGGGCGGAGGCGCGCAGCTCCATCGCGGGCGCACCCGCCGCCTCGAGGGCGGTCCGCAGTCTCGGGATGAGCACGTCGGCACCGGCTTCGAGGCCGCCGCCCACCACGATGAGGGGCGGCGCGATCGTCCACGCGAACACCGCGAGCAGCTGTGCGAACGGCGCGACGAAGGCGTCGAGCTCCGCGATCGCCTCGGGCTCCCCGCGGCGCACGCCCTCGGCGACCGCGTCGCCGACCGCCCGCTCCACCGGGTCGGGCGACGTGAGCAGGCCGAACCGGTTCTGTTCCATCGCCTGCGTGCCGAGGAGGTTCGCCTCGACGATCTCGCCCGCCGCCCCGCGGAAACCACGGTGGATTCGACCGTCGATGATGATTCCCGAGCCCGTGCGGTTGCCGGCGAACAGCCAGGTGAAGCTCTCGTAATCGTTCGCGACGCCGAGCGCGCGCTCGGCCAGCGCGGCGAGGTTGGCGTCGTTGTCGACGATGACGTGGACGCCGGCGGGAAGCCCGAGCCCCTCCCCCGCCCGGACGCCCGCCCAGCGGGGTGCATGGACGAGCGTGACGACTGTTCCGTCGTCGTCGACCGCACCACCGGTCGCCACACCGACGGCGCGGAAGGCCTCCACTGGCGTGCTCGACTCGTCGGCCGCTGCGAGGAGCGCGGCCCTGGCCTCGGCGAGCGTGAGGTCGGGATTCGTCGAGTTCGTGAGCGTACGGCGCGAACGGCCGAGCACCGTGCCGCCGAGGTCCGCCACGATCGCCTCGGTCGAATGGGTGTCGATCTGCACGGCGCCGACGAGCGCGCGCTCCGGGCGGAACTCGTAGAGCCTCGGCGGGCGCCCCGCGCCCGTCGCGGGACCGGGCTCGATCGGCTCGACCCAGCCTTCGGCGACGAGGTCGGCGAGGATCAGTTCGATGGTCCGGCGCGACAGCCCGGTCGCGCGGTTCAGCTCGGTCATCGTGAGCGGCGCGCTCGCGAGGTACAGCGAACGGAGCGTCAGCGAGGAGTTCAGCTCGCGCATCGCCGTGGGATCGACTGCCCGCACGCCGCTCCCCCTCTCCCGCATCGCGCCGCTCAGCCTACCGGGGCGCTGAAGCGGGTCGGGCGTGCGCGACGGAGAGCAGCACCCGGGCCGGCCCGTCGCCCACCACGGCCCAACGGTGCCGGATGTCGGCCGGGTGGCTGATCGCCTCGCCGGCGCCGAGCTGCCAGGAGCCCTGGCCCTCGAGGGTGACCTCGATCGTGCCGTCTGCGACGTAGACGGTCATCTCACCGTCGGACTCGAACCAATCGCCGAGGTCGGCACCGGAAGCGACGCGGTATTCCACCACCTCGAGCACGTGACCGGCGCCGGCGGAGAGGAGGCGTCCGTACGCGGCCCCGGGCGCCTCCGAGACCGGCAGCTCGCGACCCTCCCCGCGCCGCAGCACGTTCACGTCGCGCGGCGCGCCGACGGTGGGCATGAGTTCGCTCGGCGGCAGTCCGAGCGCGTGGGCGAGCCGGTACAGGCTGGACAGCGATGGGCTCGCCGTTCCCTTCTCGACGTGGCTCAGGAACGGCTGGCTCATCTCGGCCATGCGCGCGAGCGCGCGCATCGAGAGTCCTGCGGCTTGGCGCGCCTCACGGATGGCCCGGCCGACCGCCGCACTGACGTCGGCTGCGGCATCCGGATCCTGTAACACCGTGTTCACCCGAGCAGCGGGATCGCCAACCATACTGATAACCAATACCTATCACTTGGCCCGGAATCGGGACATGGAACAGGTCGAACCTATCCGAACACCGAGGGAGACCGGCGTGAGCGCTGCATTCCAAGTCCCGGCGATCGACATCGCCCCCTACGTCATCGGCGGCACCGACGTCGAGCGAGCCGACGTCGCTCGCCGCATCGATGACACGGCCCGCACCGTCGGCTTCATGCAGATCCTCGGTCACGGCATCCCCCTCGAGGCATGGGCGCGCCTCGGACGCGCGAGCGATCGGTTCTTCGAATTGCCGCTCGACGTGAAGAAGCGGCACCGCGCCCCGGCCGGCGTCAACCGCGGGTACAGCCCGCCGAAGTCCGAACGGCTCAGCCTCAGCCTCGGCGTCGAGAAGGCCGAACGCATGAACGACTTCTTCGAGGCGTTCAACGTGGGTGCGACGGCCGCCGATTACGCACACGCGAACGTCGATCCCGACATGTACTCCGAGAACATCTGGCCCGCCGAGGCCGACACCTTCCGCGACGACGTGGAGCTGTGGATGTCGCACGCGACCGCCGTCGCGAAGGTCATGATGCGGATCTTCGCCGACGCACTCGGCCTGCCCGTCGGGTACTTCGACGCCTACACCGACCACTCCCTCAACGTGCTGCGCATGAACAACTACGCCCTGCCCGAGGGCGAGCGGGTCGAACTGGACGGCGATCTCATCGGCATGGGCGAGCACACCGACTTCGGCATCGTGACGCTGCTCTGGGCGGACGACGTGAAGGGCCTCCAGGTTCTGGATGCCGACGGCGGCTGGAACGATGTCTCACCCCTGCCCGGCGCCCTGCTCGTGAACCTCGGCGACGTGACGGCGCGGTGGACGAACGAGCGCTGGAAGTCGACGCTGCACCGTGTGAAGCCGCCCGTGATCGACGGTCGCATCAAGCGACGCCGCTCGGCGGCGTACTTCTTCGACGGCAATGTCGACGCGGTGATCTCCACGCTGCCGGGGTGCGTCGCAGAGGGCGAGACCGAGCTCTACGGTCCGATCACGATCGGCGAGCACATCGAGGCGAAGCTCCGGGGTTCCCGAGGGCTCGTGAACAACACGGCCGATACGGAACGCGAGGCGGAGCGAGTGCTCGCCAGCAGCTCCTGATCGCCCTCGACCGGCGCGGCCTCCGTCGCTAGCGTGGCATGAGTGGATGTCGATTCCGCACGATCCCGTTCGACGCACACGGTGAGGCGGCATCCGGTCGCCGTTCACGCGAAGGAGCACATCATGGGAATCATCTCGGTCGACCTCTTCATCACCCTCGACGGGGTGTACCAGGCACCGGGCGGTCCCGACGAGGACCGCGAGGGCGGCTTCGAGTTCGGCGGCTGGCAGGGGGCGTACTTCGACGACGAGACCGGTGAGGCGATCGGCGCCGGCATCGACCGTATGGACGCGCTGCTGCTCGGTCGCAAGACCTACGACATCTTCGCGGCGTACTGGCCGAACCAGGGCGACGACCCGATCGCGGTGACGTTCAACGCCCTGCCGAAGTTCGTCGTGTCGCGCTCGCTGACCGACCCGGCGTGGGAGGGCGCCACGGCGCTGTCGGATGTCACGGAGGTGGCCGCATTGAAGGACCGGTTCGACGACATCCACGTCATCGGCAGCGGTGACCTCGCGCGGTCGCTGCTCGAGGCCGACCTCGTCGACCGGCTGAACCTCTACCTCTACCCGCTCACGTTCGGATCGGGCAAGCGGCTCTTCGCAGACGGCACCGGCGTGCCGGCGGCGTTCCGATTCGCGGAGCCGCCCAAGGCGTTCCCGAAGGGGGCGATCTCGCTCGTCTACGAGCGCGCGGGCGCGCCGATCACGGGCGTCGACATCTCGCAGCAGCAGGCGTAGCGGGCGACGCCTGCGGCTGGGCGCGCCCGTCAGATCTCGGTGTGGCCCAGGTCGGGCCCGGCGAGCGTGCGGACCTCTGCCGCCATCGCCTCGAACTCGAGCACCACGACCTCGTTCGCACCCGCACGCGTGACCGGCGCCGGGACGATGAGCGTGCGCTGGGGGCCGCGCCGCCAATAGCGACCGAGCAGGAATCCGTTCACCCACACGAGGCCCTTGCCCCAGTGCAGCGTGTCGAGGAAGAGGTCGGCAGGCTCGTCGAGCCGCAACTCGCCCCGCGCGAGCGTGGGGCCGGCGGGCAGGCCCTCGGCTCGACCGTGCGAGGCGAGCTCGGGCACGCGGTCGAGGTCGACGGGCCGCACGGACCAGTCCGTGAGCTCGACGCCGTCGAGTGCGACGCCGCCGATGAGGCCCTTGCGCTCGCCGATCCGCGAGCCGTAATCGACGCGGCCCTGGTCCTCGACGAGGATCACGAGCTCGCCGCGGGTCTCGGTCAGCACGACGGATCGCTCGTGCGCGTCGCGCGACAGCACGCCCACCGGCACGCCGTCGAGCAGCACCCATGCGCGGTCGCGCACTTCCTCGCCCACGGTGAGCACGCCCGTGCCGCCGCGGCGGAGCCGAGTGGCGAACAGCACGATGCCGCGGTCGTGGCCGAGCTCGTCGAATGTCGGCACGCGGTCGTGGCGGGTCTCGTCGCCGAGGCGCGCTGCGACCTCGAGCAGCGCGGGACCGACATCGAGCGGGGCGACGAGCTGCGGTGCGTCCGGACGCTCGCCGGGCACCTCGTCGGGCACGTCGGCGTACTTCGCGATCATGTCGCGGAACGCCCAGTACTTCGCCGTCGGGTGCCCGCTCTCGTCGAGCGGGGCGTCGTAGTCGTAGCTCGTCGTGATCGGCGCGTACCGTCCCTTGTCGTTCGCGCCGTTGGTGAGCCCGAAGTTGGTGCCGCCGTGGAACATGTACACGTTGACCGAGCCGCCAGCGGCGAGCAGCGCGTCGAGCTCCGCAGCGGATGCCGCGGCATCCGTCGTGTGATGGTGCGACCCCCAGTCGTCGAACCACCCGCACCAGAACTCCATGCACATGAGCGGGCCGGTCGGCTGGAACTCGCGCAACGTCGCGAACCGCTCGGCGGCGCGCGAGCCGAACGACGCCGTGAGGTGCAGCCCCGGCAGGCTGCCATCGGCGAGCATCTGCGGCGTCGGCTGGTCGATCGTGGTGAGGGGCACGGTGATGCCGGCGTCGCGCGTCACTCGCACGAGCTCGGCGAGGTAGTCCTTGTCGGCCCCGTAGGCCCCGTACTCGTTCTCGATCTGCACGAGGATCACGGGCCCGCCCGCGTCGATCTGCCGGGGCGCGACGATGTCGTAGACGCGGCGCAGGTACTCGCTCACCGCGGCCAGGTAGCGCGGCTCGGAGCGGCGCACGCCCACGTCGGGATCGCGGAACAGCCACGCGGGCAGCCCGCCGTTGTCCCACTCGGCGCAGATGTACGGCCCCGGCCGCACGATCGCGTGCATGCCCTCGGCGGCCACGAGGTCGAGGAACCGGCCCAGGTCGAGTCCGTCGTCGGCGCGCCAGTCGCCGCGCCGCGGTTCGTGCGCGTTCCACGCGACGTAGGTCTCGATGGTGTTGAGCCCCATGAGCCGGGCTTTGCGGATGCGGTCGGCCCACAGGTCGGGGTGCACGCGGAAGTAGTGCAGCGCACCCGCGAGGATGCGGTGCGGCCGCCCGTCGAGCTCGAAGTCGGTCGTGCCGATGGCGAAGCGGGAGTGGGCGGTCACGGGCATCCGTTCTGGTGGTTCTGATCTGTCGGAGAGGTTCTGGACGAACGAGGCCGGCCGGGAGCGCCCGACCGGCCTCGTTGCGGTGCTGCGGGGCTACTCGCTGACCGTGAAGCCCTGCTCGTTGCCGTACTCGACGAGCTTGCTCTGCCAGTCGGCGAGACCCTCGTTGAGGTCGACCTTGTTCGCGTAGGACTGGCCGACAGTGTCGCCGAAGATGCTGTTCGCGTACACCTGGTAGGGCAGGTACGACCAGCCGGATGCCACGTCCTTCGAGGCCTGCGTGAGCACCTCGTTGATCTTCTGGCCGCCGAAGTACTCCGACTCGGAGCCGACGAACTCGGGGTCCTCGAGGTCGGCCGTGGTCGACGGGAAGCCGCCGCTCTCGAGGAAGATCTCGATCGACGCGGGGTCGCTGTTCAGCCAGCGGAGGAACGCGGCGGCGAGCGCCGGGTTCTTGCTCTGCGTCGTGACGGACTGTCCGCCACCGCCGTTCTCGGCGCTCACCGGGGTGCCGTCGTAGGTCGGGATCGGCGCGACGGCCCAGTCGCCCGCGGCATCCGCGACGCTGGACTCGAGCACGCCGGGCATCCAGGCGCCGGTGACGAGCGACGCGATCGACCCGTCGGCGAGGCCCTTGAACCACTCGTCGCTCCACCCGGGGGTGGTCGAGAGCAGGTCCTCCTCGACGAGCTGGTTCCAGACGCCGGTCCACTTCTGCGTGCCTTCGTCGGCGAGGTCCACCGTGATGTCGGTGCCGTCGATCTGGAACGGACGGCCGCCGGCCTGCCAGATCATGCTCGTCGTGAAGCCGGCGTCGCCGGTGTCGGAGGTGATGTACTTCGTCGGGTCGGCGGTGTGCAGGTCACGGGCGGCCTGAACGTACTCGTCCCACGTGGTCGGCACGGTGATGCCGTTCTGGTCGAACACGGCCTTGTTGTAGAACAGCGCCATGGGGCCGGAGTCCTGCGGCAGGCCGACGAGCTTGCCGTCGACGTTCACGGCGCCCCAAGTCGAGGCGCTGTACTGGTCTTCCAGCTCGTCGAGGCCGAACTCGGTGAGGTCGGCGAGCGAGTCGGAGAGCGCGAACTGGGGGATGGCGTAGTACTCGATCTGCACGACATCGGGCGCACCCGAGCCGGCCTTGATCGCGTTCTGGAGCTTCGTGTACTCCTCGGTGTTGGTGCCGGCGTTCACCAGCTCGACGTCGACGTTCGGGTATTCCTCCTCGAACGCGGCGACCTGGGCCTCGGCGCTCGGGGTCCAGCTCCAGTAGGTGATCTTGCCGCCGGCCTCGAGCGCGGCGTCGAGGTCGGTGGTGCTGCCGCTCTCGGTGCCTCCGGCTGCTGAACAGGCGGCGAGCGAGCCGACCGCGAGTGCGGCGGTCGCGGCGACCGTCAGGGTCCGCCGAAGGGCGGTACGGGCGATGGTCATGTGATGCTTCCCTTCACTTCGTTGTGCCATGTGTGTTCCGGGGCAGGACGCTCCGGGTGAGCGGTGGGGATGGGGTTCGACATGCGGTGCCGCTCGGTCACTGCTTGACGCTTCCGGCGCTGAGCCCCGACTGCCAGAACCGCTGCAGCCCGAGGAACGCGACGACGATGGGGATGATCGTGAGGAGCGAGCCCGTGATCACCAGGTTGTAGATGGGCTGCGCGGCCGCGCCGGTGGCCTGCGCGTTCCACTGGTTGAGGCCGACGGTCAGCGGGTACCACGTGGGATCGCTCAGCATGATGAGCGGCAGGAAGTAGTTGTTCCACGTCGCGACCACGGTGAACAGCAGCACCGTGACGATGCCCGGCGCGAGCAGGCGGATCGAGATGGTGAAGAACGTGCGGAACTCGCCCGCTCCGTCCATTCGGGCCGCCTCGAGGAGCTCGGTCGGCACCGAGTCGACCGCGTACACCCAGATCAGGTAGAGGCCGAACGGGCTGATGAGCGACGGGATGATGATCGCCCACGGCGTGTTCGTGAGGCCGAGCTGGCTGAACATGAGGAACGTCGGCACCGCGAGGGCGGTGCCGGGCACCGCGATCGCGCCGAGCACGACCGCGAACACCGCGCGGCGACCGGTGAAGCGGAACTTGGCGAGCCCGTAGCCGGCGAGGGTCGCGAGCAACGTCGCGCCGCCCGCCCCGAGGATGACGTAGAGCAGGGTGTTGCCGAGCCAGCGCACGAAGATGCCGTCGCGGTAGGTGAGCGTCTCCCAGATGTTCTGGAACAGCACGAAGTCGTCGTCGAACCAGAGTCCGAAGCTCGAGAACAGCCCGCTCTGGGTCTTCGTGGCGTTGATCACGAGCCAGGCGAGCGGCACGAGGCTGTAGATGACGAAGATCGACATCAGCAGCGTGAAGGCCACCGACTTGCGCGGATGCAGCGGTGAGTGGCGTCGGCGGGAGCCGCCGGATGCGCGGTTGGTACGGGTGCCGCGCGTGCCGGCCGCGCGGGCGGTTGTCGTGGCGTCTTCGGGTCGGGCGGATGCCGCGTCGGCGTGTTCGGTCGTGGTGCTCATCGCTCCTCCTTCCGCGAGCCGCGGAGTTGCACGACGTAGGCGATCACCGCGGTGATCACGCCCATGACGATCGCGACCGTGGCCGAGTAGTTGTACTGCTGGCCTTGGAACGAGAGGTTGTAGGCGTACATGTTCGGCGTGAAGAACGTGGTGATGATGTTCGGCGCCAGCGTGCGCAGGATGTTCGGCTCGTTGAAGAGCTGGAAGCTGCCGATGATCGAGAAGATCGTGGCGATGACGATCGCCCCGCGCAGCGCCGGGAGCTTGATGCCCGTGACGACGCGCATGGGTCCCGCGCCGTCGAGCTCGGCGGCCTCGTAGAGATCGGTCGGGATCGTCCGCAGCGCCGAGTAGAAGATGAGCATGTTGTAGCCCACGAACTCCCAGGTGACGATGTTGCCGATCGAGGCGAGGATCCAGTTCCGCGCGAACGGGGTGATGACTTCGCTGCCGAGCCAGTCGTTGACGTTGGCCGCGAGGCCGAAGTCGGGGCCGTAGATGAACCCCCACATGAGCACGGCGACGACCGCGGGCACGGCGTACGGCAGGAAGATCACGATGCGGAAGAAGCCCGAGGCGTGCAGGCGCGCGCTGTCGATGGCGAGGGCCGCGAAGAGCGCGAGCGCGAGCATGATGGGCACCTGCACGAGGAGGAAGAGCACCACCCGGCCGAAGCCCTCCCAGAACTGGGCGTCGCCGAACAGGGCGACGAAGTTCTCGACGCCCACGAACGCGTTGCCGCCCACGAGCTGCTCGCGGAAGAGGCTGAGGTAGATCGAGTAGACGACCGGCGCGATGAACACCAGGAGGAAGACGATGAGGAACGGGGCGACGAACGCGAGGCCCTTCCACTCGCTGCGATTCCGCACTCGCGTGCGCCGGAGGGGCGGCCCGGAAACCACCGCCGCGGGTGCCACAGGGGACGTCGTTGTCATTCGCAATTTCCAATCGGGTCTGCATGTTCACGTCAACATGCAGTCCGAGTACCGTAGCATGTTTACGTGAACATGCGCCAGTCTGTGCATGTTCGGCGGCCGCGAGGGGAGCCAGAGATGACAACCACCACTTCGACAGAGGTCACCGCAGCACGGCGGCGCGGTCCCTCGATGGCGGATGTCGCCCGGGAGGCGCACGTCTCGGGCCAGACCGTGTCGCGCGTGTCGAACGGCCGCGACAACGTCGACGCCGAGACCCGCGAGCGGGTGCTGGCCGCGATGCACAAGCTCGGCTACCGGCCGAACAGCGCCGCTCGTGCCCTGCGCACCGGCCGCTTCCACAGCATCGGCGTGATCATGTTCACGCTCTCGAGCTTCGGCAACATGCGCACGCTCGACGCGATCGCCATCGCGGCCGCCGACGCGGGCTACTCCATCACGCTCATCCCGGTGCCCCATCCGACGCTGGGCGAGGTCTCGGTGGCGTTCGACCGCCTGAGCGAGGAGGCCGTCGACGGGGTGATCATCATCGTCGAGGCGCACCTGCTCGACGAGAGCGATGTGGTGCTGCCGGCGGGCCTGCCCGTCGTGGTGGTCGACTCGACCGCGGCCGACCGCTACCCCATGGTCGACACCGACCAGGCTCACGGCGCCCGGCTCGCCACCGAGCATCTCCTCTCGCTCGGGCATCGCACCGTGTGGCACGTCGCCGGCCCTGAGCGCTCGTACTCGGCGACCCACCGTCGCGAGGCGTGGGAGTCGACGCTACGCGCACACGGCGCCGACGTGCCGCCCGTGCTCGTCGGTGACTGGTCGAGTGAATCGGGCCACGAGGTCGGCCTCGAGCTCGCCCGCAACCCCGACGTCACCGCGATCTTCACGGCGAACGACCAGATGGCTCTGGGCGTGCTTCGTGCATTGCACGAGGCAGGCCGCGCTGTGCCCGGCGAGGTGAGCGTCGTCGGCTTCGACGACATGGAGGAGTCCCGCAGCTTCTGGCCGCCGCTCACCACCGTGCGCCAGTTCTTCGGCGAGGTCGGCCGCCTGTCGGTCGAGGAGCTGCTGCAAGAGGTGGAGTCCGGCGAGCGCGGCGGCAGCACGCTCGTGGCGACCGAGCTGATCGTGCGCGAGAGCACGGCGCGCCCGCCTGCCTGAGCCTGGCGGACGCGCCGCGCCCGTCGCGTTCGCGTCATCCGAACGGGATCGCCCCCACGACCACGCCGACGACGAGCATCACGAGTGAGACGATGACGGCCCGCCAGAGCACTTTCTTGTGGTGGTCGCCGAGGTTCACCCCGGCGAGCGACACGAGCAGCAGGATCGCGGGAACCAGCGGGCTCTGCAGGTGCACCGGCTGGCCGGTGATCGAGGCGCGGGCCATCTCGACAGGGTCGATGCCGTACGTCGCGGCGCTCTCGGCGAGCACCGGCAGGATGCCGAAGTAGAACGCGTCGTTCGACATGAAGAACGTCATCGGGATCGACAGGACGCCGGTGATCACGGCGAGGTACGGGCCGAGCGCCGCGGGCACGACGTCGACGACCCAGTCGGCCATCGCGGTCACCATCCCGGTGCCGTTCAGCACGCCGACGAGTACGCCCGCGGCGAGCACCATCGAGACGACGCCGACGATGCTCGGCGCATGGGCGACGATCTCGTCGGCCTGGCTGCGCACCTTCGGGAAGTTCACGATGAGCGCGAGCGCGGAGCCGATCATGAACACGAACGGCAGCGGCACCACGTCGATGACCAGCAGCACCATCACGGCGACGGTGAGCGCGAGGTTGAACCAGATCAGCTTCGGACGCAGCGTCGCACGGTTGGGGTCGAGCACGGTGTCGGCCATGACGGTGTCGTGCTCGTCCTCGTCGAGGGTGACCGGTGCGGCGGGTCCCCCGACGGCGTTGATCGTCATGACGTTCGTCGTCGACAGGGTGGCACGTGCGCCGACCGAGGCCTGCGCCCCGCGCATCCGCGAGAGGCGCGCGCGGATGCCGCCGCCGGACGCTCGGCGCTCGGTGGCGGCATCCGACTCCGCCGCACCCGCCCACTCGTCGACCATGAGCTCGCTCGTCGCCAGCGACCCGAGTCGCTTGCGCTCCGCGAGGCCGAGCATCCAGGCGAAGCCGAGCGAGACGGCGAGCCCGACCGCGAGCGAGGGCAGCATCGGCACGAAGATCTCGGTCGGCGAAACCTGCAGCGCCGAGGCGGCACGCACGGTCGGGCCGCCCCACGGCACGATGTTGAGGGTGCCGTTCATGAGGCCCGCGACGCACGTGAGCACGACGGGGCTCATGCCGAGGCGCAGGTAGATCGGCAGCATCGCCGAGGTCGTGATGATGAAGGTCGTCGAGCCGTCGCCGTCGAGCGAGACCGCGCCGGCGAGCAGCGCCGTGCCGAGCACGACCTTCGCGGGGTCGTTGCCGAGCAGGCGCGTGATGAAGCGGATGAGCGGGTCGAACAACCCGACGTCGATCATGATGCCGAAGAACATGATGGCGAACATGAGCAGGGCCGCGGTCGGCGCGAGGCTGCCGATGGACTCGAGCACCATGTCGCCGATGCCGAGGCCCGCGCCGGCGAACAGCCCGAAGATCGTCGGCACGACGATGAGGGCGACCATCGGGGTGAGCCGCTTGGTCATGATCAGCGCCATGAAGGTGAGGATCATGGCGAATCCGAGTATGACGAGCATGTCGACTCCTTTGTCGGGTTTGTCGGGGGGGTACGAATACGCGGCACGCTAGTCTCCGGATGGGCCCTGCGATGGGTATCGTGCATTGCCTCCGGTTCTGCGCATTGCCCGGGTTCTGCGCATTCTGCGCACCGGGACGACACGGCTTCGGATGCGGCATCCGGGCGTAGCGTGGTGGCAGGCCCGCGAAGACCGCGGGGTGACCGACGGAGGTCGACGTGCGCTTCGCCGACTCGATGCTGCTGCTGCTCCTCGGATGCGTCGTGGCCGTCGTCGCGGTGTGCCTGGCCGTCTTCGCGTGGCTCGGCGTGCAGCAGCTGCGTGCGGAGGCGCAGGGCGAGGCGCTGAGCATCGCCCGCACGGTGGCCGAGAACCCCGACGTGCGCGCAGCCGTCGCCGCGTACTCCGCCGCCCCGGCCGCGCCGACGGGCGCCGAGCTCCGCGGTGGGCCGATGGCGGTGTCGGCCGCCGCCGTGGAGTCGCGCACGGGCGCGCTCTTCGTGGTCCTCACCGACGACCGCGGCATCCGCCTCGCGCATCCCGACCCCGACCGCATCGGCGAGCGCGTCAGCACGCCCTTCGCTGCGGCGCTCCGCGGCGAGGAGACCGTGTCGTGGGAGCGCGGGACGCTCGGCGAGTCCGCCCGTGCGAAGGTGCCGATCTTCGCACCGGGCACCGAGCGTCCGGTGGGCGAGGTCAGCGTCGGGTTCGCGCCGGCGAGCGTGTTCGACGACCTTCCCACGCTGCTGGCCGGCGTGGCCCTCGCTGCCGTCGCCGCCCTGTCGATCGGCATCCTCGCCGCCGCACTCCTGCGGCGGCGGCTGGAGCGACTCACCCTCGGCCTGCAGCCCGAGGAGCTCACCGCCCTCGTGCAGCAGCAGGCAGCGGTGCTCGACGGCGTGGGTGACGGCGTCGTCGGGATCACGCCCGACGGCGTCATCCGCGTCTGCAACACCGCGGCCGAGCGGATGCTCGGGGTCGCCGATCCGGTCGGCGAACGGATCTCGGCCCTGGGCCTGTCGCCCGAGCTCACCGCCGCGCTCGACGCCTCCGCGCCGCCACCCGAGCCGTCGGCGGCGTTCTCGTCGGGCGAGCGGATCCTCTACGTCGACCGCCGCTGGGTTCGCCGTCACGGTCGGGACCTCGGGGTCGTCGCGGTGCTGCGCGACCGCACCGACCTGATGACGCTGTCGCAACGCCTCGACGCCGTCGGCTCCATGGCGAATGCCCTTCGTGCGCAACGGCACGAGTTCGCCAATCGCGTGCACGTGGCGGCGGGCCTCATCGATGCGGGCAGGATCGCGGACGCGCGGTCGTTCCTCGACGAGCTCCGCAGTCGTGGTCCGATCGCCGCTCCCGGAGGACACGTCGAGCGGCTCGACGAGCCGCTGCTGCAGGCGATCGTCGGCGCGAAGGCGATCGAGGCCGCCGAGCGCGGCGTGCAGGTCGTGGTTGCGGAGGGCACGTTCGTCCGGGGCCGCCTGGCGGCTCCCGAGGACGTGGGCGCTGTACTGGGGAACCTCATCGACAACGCAGTGCGCGCCGCGCTCGCGGGCGATCGCGAGCCCAGGCGGGTCGAGATCGAGCTGCTCGACGACGACGATGTGCTGGCGATCACCGTCGCCGACTCTGGTGCGGGCGTGGCCGAGCCGGGCCGGCTGTTCTCCGGTGGCGAGGCGGCTCCGTCCGGCGGCGAGCCGGTCGACGCGGTGCACGGCCACGGCATCGGGCTGCCGCTCAGCCGCGACCTCGCGCGACGACGCGGCGGCGACGTCTGGCTGGCCGATCCAGGCGGCACCTCCAGCGGCGCGACCTTCTGCGCACGACTGCCGGGTGTGATGTCACCGATGGAGGAACCATGAGCGATCCACTGCGCGTGCTCATCATCGACGACGACTTCCGCGTGGCAGGGCTGCACCGTGAGATCGTCGCCGGGCGGGCAGGCGTCGAGACGCTGGAGCCCGTGCACACGGCCGCGGCGGCGCGCGCCGCGGCGCGCGATCACGCCCCCGATCTCCTGCTCGCCGACGTGTACCTCCCCGACGGCGACGGCATCGGCCTCGTGCGGGAGCTCGACGTCGACGCGTTCGTCATCACGGCGGCGACGGATTCCGCCACGGTGCGCCGCGCGATGCGTGCCGGCGCGCACGGCTACCTCATCAAGCCGTTCCCGCCGGCGCAGCTCGCCGAGCGCGTCGACGCGTTCGTGCGGTATCGCAACCTGCTCCGCCGCGACCAGCCGGTCGAGCAGGAGACGGTCGATCGGGCCATCCGCATCCTGCACGGGAGTGCGTCGCCCTCCGCGATGCGCTCACCGACCGAGGAGCTCCTGCTCGACCAGCTCGCCGACACGGAGTGCTCCGCGGCGGAGGCCGCCCAGCGCGCAGGCATCTCCCGCGCGACCGCGCAGCGCCACCTCGCCGCCCTCGTCGAGCGGGGCCTCGTCGAGGTGTCCCTCCGCTACGGCACGACGGGGCGTCCCGAGCATCGGTACCGGCGCCGCGGCGGACCCGCTCCGGTCGAGTGAGGCGAGGCCCCAGGGAAGAACCCCGGGGCCTCGGCCGTCACGGCTTCGCGGCGTTCGCTGCGAGGATGCGCTGCGCCTCGGTCTCGGCGGTCGCGGGCGCGACGCCGTCGGCCGACACCGTGACCCGCACGCTCAGCAGCTTGCCGGCGTCGCTCGTGACGGGCGTGTAGATCGCCCCGGTGGCGCCGTCGATCTCCTCGCCGTTGGTGAGCCACTGCCAGGAGATGTCGCCATCGCTCGGGTCGAGCGTGCCCGTCGCCGACGCCGGCGTGCCGACGCGCGGACGGTCGGCGAGTTCGAGCCCGTCGATCACCACGTGCCGCCGGATCGTCACCGCGTACTCGGCCTTCGCAGTGGCATCCGCCGACGTCACGACGATCTTGGCGACGCCTCCGTTCTCCGTCGACGGCTGGGTGACCCGAACCGTCGCCGCCGAGTCCACCGCGATCGCGTCGACCACCGGCAGGCGGCCGCCGTCGACGTCGACCTCGTAGTCGTGGCGCGCCGGGTCGAATCCGTCGATCGTCTCGCCGTCGAGCCGGAGCACCGCGAGGTCGGCCACGGCGGCCGGCGACGCCATCGCCTCGAACACCCCGACCTCCGACACGATGAGGTGCGTGTTCGGGTAGGCGTTCATGATCACCCGCACTCCGGTCGCCGTCACCGGGGCGAACTCGGCCACGACCGTCGGCGCGGTGCCGTCGGCGGGCGAGGCCACGGGCTGCGCGGTCTCCCAGCCCGGCGCCGCGACCCAGGCGCCGTCGGTGCCGCGCACCTGCACCTGCATGGTCTGCGCCCAGCTGGTGGTGCCGTCGCGGTAGAACTGCACCGACACCTTCTCCACCTGGTGCGGCACCGCGTACAGGTACGTCAGCGTGCTCTGCGCCGGCTTGTTCGTCGACACCCAGTTCGACCAGCCCTTGTCGCCCTGCACGCCGTTGCGGGTGCGGTCGACCGGGTAGCCCGACTCGGTCGAGCTCGCCGACGCGGTCGTGCCGGCGTCGGGGTTGAAGTTGCGCAGGGTCCCCTCCGTCACGAGCACCGCGAGCTGAGCGGGCAGTTCGGCGCCGTCGGCGGATGCCGCGCCGGGCACCTGCACGACGCCGACCTCGTCGAACGCGGCATCCGTGATGCCCGACCAGTCCCAGGTCACGGGTACGTCGAACGCGTTCTCCGAGGCGCCGAGGCGAGCCGGCACGACGATCGGCGCGGCCGACTGCACCCCGCCGAGCGAGGCGCCGACGGCCACGGTGACCGACACGGGGTCGGTCGCGGTGAGCCCGCCGACGTCGACGAGGGCGGTCACGGCGACGGCCTGCCCGAACACGTCGGTCGCCGAGCCCGGCACCTCGACGCGCCCCGTCTGCGCCCACGAGGTGTCGTCCGGCAGCTGCCACGCGACAGGCACCGGCACGCCCGCGCCCCACGTGTAACGCGGCACGATCGTCTCGGGGAGCACGGGGCTGACGCCCGCCTGCGTACGGGCCGCGATGGTCTGGCCGTCGAGCAGCGCGAGGTCGCGCGGATCCCACGACTGGTTCGCGCCGCCGTTCGATCCGTAGACGCCGACGGTCGCGCCGTCCGCGGTCGACTGGCCGCCCACGTCGAGCGAGAGCCCGAGTGCCTCGTTCACGAGCGTGTACGCGCGGCCGTCGGTGGTGCTCACGATCCAGCGCGTGGCCGGGTCGCCGGCTGCGGCGTCGACGCCCACCGAGCGCAGGTCGGTGCCGGCGCTCGTCGCGCCGAGCACGCGGCCGTCGGATGCCTCGAGCACCGCGCGCTCGGTGGCCTCGCGGTTGCCCGCCGCCACCTCATGCACGGTCCACGTCTGCGGAGCGGCGGCCGCGGCATCCGTGCCCAGGGTCGTGATCTTCGTTGCGGCACCCGTGCCGCTCGCGGTGAGCGCCTTGCCGCTCTGCGAGCCGACGAGCTGGTAACGGTGGCCGTCGCGCAGGGCGGGGGCGTCGGCTGCGACGCCCGAGACGCCGTCGATGACGAACGTGGTCACGGACTTCGCCGGCACCGTGAGGGTGGCGGTGCGCGCCTCGCGGTCGATCGCCACCGGCGTCCCCGTGACGAGCGCGTTCGCGGTCGGGGCATCCGCCGAGTCGGCCTGGGTCGTGACGACCGGAGTGACCGTCGCGCCCTCGGCGATGTCGCCGAAGTTCGAGAGGTCGAGCGTGACCTGCCGCTCGGATGCCGCGGTGTTGCGGTGCACGATGGACGCCCCCGTGCCGTCCGCACGCACGGCCGCCGTGCTCGACCCGTCGTCGACCGCCATCAGGTGGTCGCCCTCGTGGATGGACTTCGTGAAGTTGCGGATCGTGTTGAACTTCGAGTTGACCTGGACGCCGCACTCCTCGACGGCGGTGGAGTCGTCGCCCGCGTCCTCGACGCGACGCTCGGACTTCCACACGGTGCCGCCCGCCTCCTCGTAGGGCTTGCAGTCGAGGTCGATGAAGATCGAGCCCCAGTTCAGGTTCTCGCCTTGCGGCTCCATGTTGTAGAGGTCCTCGACGGGCTGCCAGAGCACCCACGCATTCGGCTCCAGCTCGCGCAGGTCGTCCATGATGCGCCCGGCGATGCCGAGGCCGTTCTCGATGTTCACCGGATTGAACCCGCTGACCCAGTTGCCCTCGATCTCGCTCATCCACAGGTCGGTGTCGGCCTGCTTGGCGAGGTCGCGCACGATGAGCCGACCCGAGGTGCTGTAGGTGTGCACGTTCATGCGGTCGACCTTGTCGCGCGTCGCGGCCGGATAGCCGGCCCAGTTCGTCGCGAAGCGGCTCGGGTTGGTCTCGTCCATGGCCGAGAGTCCGGCGTCGGTCGTCGTCGCGGGGTCGTCGAGCTCGGCGCGTACGTCGTCGATGAGCGACACCTGCCGGGCCGCGCCCATGTGCATGCCCTCCTGGCGGCCGCCGACGGGTGTGCCGTTCACCAGCGTGGTGCCCCAGTAGCCGGTGTTCGGCTCGTTGAACGGGTCGATGGTGTCGACGTCGATGCCGTACTGGTCCTCGAGGTGCTCGGTCACGCGCACGAGGTACGTCGCGAACTGCGCCTCGGCGGCGGGCTTGAGCTGCTCGGCCGACGAGTTGAAGCCACCCGAGACGTAGCCGCTCTCGGTCATGAAGTAAGGGGCGGAGTTGGCGAAGGTCTCCCAGTGCGTGATCTGCGCGTCGGCGGCGAGGCGCTCGACCCACCAGCGCTGGGTCTCGTCGGCCGACCAGTCGTACGACGCAGGGTCGTCGGCGTCCCATTCGGCGAGCAGCGCATTCCGGTCGGCGTAGTTCGTCGCGACCCCGCCGTAGGTGCCGGCGTCGCCGTCGGGGTTCGCCGCCCACCAGCCCTCGACCGTTCCGCCGGGACGCAGGTAGTCCTGCACGTCCGAGGCGTTGCCGCCGCCGATGTTGTAGCGCGCGATGTTGAGGTCGAGGCCGTTCTCCCCGAACACGGCCTGGTAGAGCTCCTCGCGAAGCTCCTCGGGGTAGCCGCCGGTCGCGTTCGCGAACCAGACGAGGCTCGTGCCCCAGCCCTCGAACGCCTCGCCCTGGTAGGCGGGGTTCGGCGTGATGGTGAGGCCGTCCGCCGCGGACGCCGGGGCCGCCGCGCCGATCGGCGCCGCCAGGAGCGCACCGCCCGCGAGCACTCCGCCCGTCAGCAGTGCCGTGACCCGCGTGAGCCGTCTGAACCGTCTGCCGTGCATCGTCATTGACGTCGTCCTCTTTCGCCGTTGAGAGATCGTTTCGGTCAGGCGGGCATGTTGACGTCAACACGCCCCGCATAGACCTTACATGTTGACGTCAACATTGGGAAGAGGGAGCCGCCGCGACCGGCGGAACGAGGCATCAGGCGCGCCGTGCCGCGGCCCGCGCCCTTGTCGCCTCCCGCGCACACCTGCCCGCACCTTGTGGCCTCCTGCGCACACCTCCCCGCCCCGTCTGCAGGAACTTTCACGCGACATGCCGTCGCACCACCCTGTTTCGGATGCCGCCACGGCGTGTCTTCCTGCATTCGACCCGGAACGAGGCACCGGGCGCGGGCGCGCGACGTGCCGCAGCGCGCACCTCGTCGCCGCCTGCGCACACCTCCCCGCCCCGTCTGCAGGAACTTTCACGCGACATGCCGTCGCACCACCCTGTTTCGGATGCCGCCACGGCGTGTCTTCCTACATTCGACCGGGGAACGAGGCAACGGGGGGCGCGCGACCTGCCCGCGGCATCCGTCACCGGCCGGCTCGTCCTGTATTGGGTCCGGGAACGAGGCAACGGGCGCGGGCGCAACCTGCCCGCGGCATCCGTCACCCGCCGGCAGCGACCGGGACCCCCGCGGGCCGAGGCTCCGCGCCGAGCTGCCGCATCATGGTGGCGTCGTCGCGCACCGCCCAGTGCTCGGCGCCTCGATCTCCGACCATGCGGAGGATGTGCACCTGCTTGTAGGAGAACGGACGCCCGGTCGCCGAGAGCCCGAAGAAGTCGCCGGTGTGCCGGCCGCTGTGGGTGCAGTACACGACGACGGTGTCGCCCTCGGTCACGGTGCGATGGATGGTCCATCGCTGGTCGGAGAACGCGCGTGCGAGCGCGTGCATGTAGAACAGCACCCCGCCTGGCCCCGGTGGCGTGCCCTCGGGTGATTCGTGATTGACGAAGTCGTCGGTCACGGCGGCTCGCATGGCCGCTTCGTCGTCGGCCGGGAAGATCTCCTCGAGCACCCGGCGCGCCGCCGCGGTGATGTCTTCGGTCTCGGTGACGGGGATTGGAGCGTTGGTGGTCATGATGTCCCTCCTCAGGGCTGGGAGGTGGGCGTGTCGGCGCTCATCTCAAATTCATGACAGTATCATTCTACTTAATGTCAGAGACCGCAAGACCCACCCGTCGATACGACGCGACCAACCGCCGCCGCAAGGCCGAGACCACGAAGGCGCGGATCATCGAGTGCGCGCAGCGGATGTTCCTCGAGCACGGGTACGTCGACGCGACGATTCCCCGCATCGCCGCCGGCGCCGGCGTCGCCGTCGAGACGGTCTACCGCGCAGCGGACGGGAAGGCCGGGCTGCTCGCGACCGCCGTGCAGGCGGCGCTCGCCGGGGGCGTGGAACGTGCGCAGGTCCCGGTCACGGAGCGCCCCGGCATCCGACGGGTCATCGAGGCGGATTCGCCGCACGCTCGCCTCGTCGCCTACGCCGCCACGCAGCCCGGCGTGTGGTCGCGGGTCGGGCCGCTGCTGCGGGTGCTCGCCGACGCGGGCGACAGCGACGCCTCGCTCGTCGCGCTCCGGGAGGAGCTCGACGCCCAGCGGCTCGTCGGGCTCCGGGGGCTCGCGGGACTGCTGCTCGAGCGCGGCGACCTCGCACCCGGCCTCACGGTGGATCGCGCCGCCGACCTGATCTGGACGATCTGCGCGCAGGCCAATTACGACGCGCTTGTCACCTCGCGCGGCTGGTCGCACAACGAGTACCGGACGTGGCTGGTGACGATGCTCGAGGCGGCGCTGCATGCACCCACCCGCCGCTGACCGTGCCCGTGGGATGGGTTCGCGCAATGGGATGACGGCCTCGCCGCGTCGCTAACGTGGACGCGTGGAGCCGCATCGCCTCGATCGCGCACAGGCGCGACGCATCGCCATCCGTGCCCAGCTGCTCGACGCGCACCGCCCGACTGACCTGGTCGCTGCGGTGCGGCACCTCACGTTCCTGCAGATCGACCCGACCGCGGCGATCGCGCCGAGCGCCGATCTCGTGGCCTGGAGCCGGCTCGGGCCGGCCTACGCGCCAGCCGATCTCGTGCGCGCCCTCGAGGAGGACCGCACGCTCATCGAGCTCAACGCGCTCATCCGGCCGATGGAGGACCTCAGCCTCTACCGCGCCGACATGGCGAACTCACCCGAGTATCCGCGCTCACGCAAGTGGCTTCGCGACAACGACTCCTTCCGCCGCGACGTGCTCGATCGACTGCGCGAGGCTGGTCCCGTCACGTCCCGCGACATCCCCGACACGAGCGTCGTGCCGTGGGCATCGTCGGGCTGGACCGGCAATCGCAACGTCACGCAGATGCTCGAGTACCTGGGGCTGCGGGGCGAGGTGGCCATCGTCGCGCGTCGCAGGCGCGAGCGCGTGTGGGACCTCGCCGAACGCGTCTTCCCCGCCGACCTCGTCACGGTGCCGGCCGACGAGGCCCGCCGTATCCGTGATGAACGTCGTCTCCGGTCGCTCGGCATCGCGCGCGCGAAGACCCCGGTGATGCCGATGGAGCCGGCGGATGTCGGCGCCGCCGGCGAACCCGCCGTGGTCGAGGGCGTCGCCGGCGAGTGGCGCGTCGACCCGTCGCTGCTCGGACAGCCGTTCGAAGGCCGCACCGCGCTGCTCTCACCGTTCGACCGGCTCGTGCACAATCGCACGCGCGCCGTGGAGCTGTTCGATTACGACTACACGCTCGAGATGTACAAGCCCGCCGCGAAGCGCCGCTGGGGCTACTTCGCGCTGCCGATCCTGCACGGCGACCGGCTGGTCGGCAAGCTCGATGCGGCGGCCGACCGGAAGGGCGGCGTGCTGGCCGTGCACGCGATCCACGAGGACGTGCCGTTCACGCAGCAGGTGCGCCGCGATGTCGACCACGAGGTGGAGCAACTCGGGTCGTGGCTGGGCCTCGAGGTGCGTCGCTGACCCGCCCTCAGGCAGGGGCGATCGTGCGGATGCCGTACGCGTTCGCGGCGTCCGCGAGCCGCTCGTCGTACACCACGATGCCGTCGAGGTCATCGCCCAGTTCGAGTGCGACCGCCAGGTGGAGCGCGTCGAGTGCGCGCAGGACCGGCGGATCGAGACGAGCCGCCGCCTCGAAGGTCTCGGTCGAGAGGGTCAGCACGACCATCGCCTCGAGCACTTCGTGAGCGACGACCGCCCGGTCGGGCGCCGTCCGGCGCACCGCACGCAGGAGCTCGGTGCGTGCGAGGTCGGATGTCACGGGTTCGCGCCCCGGCGCAAGGAGCCACTGGCGCAGCGCCGACGATTCCGCCTCGGCGACGACGAGTTTCACGAGCGCCGAGGTGTCGAGGTAGTGCGCCACCTCAGTAGCGCTCGCCGTCGCGAGCCTCGTGCAGCTCGTCGCTGAGCGCGGCTTCCCCGTGTGGGGACACCGAAGGGAGCGGGAGGTCGACGAGCTCACGCCGGGGTGCCCGCGCCCGCCCGGCTGCGAGCAGGCTCGCGAGTCGGCCGGCGGGAAGCGGCGAGAGCTGCGCGACCGGGCGCCCGCGATCGGTGATGGTCACGATGCGCCCCTCGGCGACCGATGCCACGACCGCTGAGGCGTTCTGCTTCAACGCGCGAATTCCGACCTCACTCATGTTCTACATTGTAGCACCAGTGGTTCCGCGCCTGACGCGGCGCCCACCCGACCGCCCACGGGCGGGGGTCCGTGGCCGGCTCGACCACGGACCCCCACCTGCCGCTCGGCGACCCGGTTTCCTACCCGGCGTTCGTCACCGTCACCTTCAGCGGCTTCGTCTCGGTCTGGCCCTTCGAGTTCACGAGGACGCCGACGTACTGGTACACGCCGTTCTGCAGCCCCGAGATATGGACCGATGCGCTCTGCGGGTTCGGGCTCGATGGCGTGAGCCACTGCGTCGCCACGAGCACGCCGTTCTCGTAGAGCTTGAACAGCGAGCCGTTCTCGCCCCTCTTGAGGCTCATGTCGACCGTGAAGTCACCGTCCTTCGGGCCGTTGCTCGCCGACAGCACCGCCTTGCCGGGCACTGCGACGGCGCCGTCGTCCGGAACCTCCGGCAGCGTCACCACCGCAGAGGTGTCGGAGCGCGCACCTTCGCCGACGGCGTTGACCGCCGCGACCCGGTACGCGTGGCTGGTCGCGAGGGCGAGCCCCTCGACGGTGCAGTCGGTGACGGATGCCGCGACGTCGCAGACCGGCACCGTTCCGCCGTTCTCGTACACCCGGTAGCCGGTGAGGGCGCTGCCGCCGTCATCGGCCGGCGCCGCCCAGTGCACGGCGATCGAGGTCGCCGTGGCCTTGGCGGCGGTCGGGGCATCCGGCGCCGTCGGCGCCGTCGCGGTGAACGGGGTCACGGAGATCCAGTCCAGGTTCGGCGCGAGCTTCGAACGGAGCAGCACGTCGGGGAACGTCTGCGAGATGTAGGTCTCGCCGTCGAAGTTCGGCAGCTCGCTCGAGGCGATCTCGATGGTGTTCGATCCCGCCGCGAGCTCCACCGGCACGCTGAGCTCCCAGAAGTTGTTCTGGTGGAACGAGTGCGGGAACCACACCCGAGTCGTCTCGCCGTTGATGGCGACCTCGGCGTGACGGGCGAGCGGGTCGGGGTTGTAGTGCGACGCGGGCGACTGCTCCTCGTTGGAGTAGCGGAACGTCAGCGCGTACGTGCCGTCCTTCGCGACCTGGACGTCGTCGAACGTCAGGGTGTTCCCGTTGCCGGGTTCACCGCCGACGCCGGTGACGGCCGCGCCACCCGATGCCAGCGACCGCGGGCTGACCTGGGCCGTGCCGGCGAGCACGCCGTCCTCCGCCTCGTAGCGCTGCGTCGTGAGCACGCCGTCGGACGTGCCGACGCCGACGCGGTCGATGAGCGCGGTTCCATCGACACCCGTGAGGACGATCTTGTTGACGCCGCCCGACAGGAACACCGGCACCTGCGTCGTCGCCGCGACATCCGTCACGTCCACGCCGTTGACCGCCAGTGACGCCGTGCCGCCACCGAGGCTCTGCACCTCGAGCGTGGCCGGAGCGTCGTCGTGCGAGTACACCCAGAGCGTCGCCGTGTCGCCGTCGCCCAGAGCCACCGCGCCGGAACCGGATGCCCCGTCGTGGTCGTAACTCGGCACGGTGCCGCTCAGGTCGGCGTACTCCGCCTCGTAGATCGGCGCCGAGGCCGGGTTGGCCAGCGACAGGTCGATCTTGTCGATGATGGCGTCGCCCTTGGTGGCGCCGACGCCGTCGAGGCTCTGGGCCGCGAGGCTGATCGTGTGCGCGCCAGCGGTGAGGTCCACCGTGGTGTCGGTGTGATCCCAGACCACCCACTTGTACCCGAGGGTCAGGAACAGCTCCTGCTCGGCTCCGCCGTCGACCCTGAGGAAGACGTTCGTCGGCCCCTGCTCGGCGTTGGTCGCGAACGTGTTGAGGGAGCTCGCGAACACGGAGAGGTCGTAGGTGCCGTCCTGTGGAACGGTGATCGGGAAGTCGAGCACCGTGTCGGAGCCGGTGCGAAGGCCGCCCACGTTGTACTGACCCGACGTGTAGAACCTGCTCACGTTCGACGGAGTGCCCTCCGGGCCGTTCCTGAAGTAGACGGAGCCCGAGTGCGTGGCGTTCTCCGCCTCGGAGGTGGCGGACCAGAGCTTGGTCGCGACCGACGGCGAGGTGGAGTGCCCGCCCGGCGTGAGGATGATCTCGTACGCCGAGCTCTCCTTCAGCTGCGGCAGCGACGAGCCGAATCCGAAGTCGACGGTCCCGCCCTCGACCGCGATGTCGGCCTCGGCGATGACCTCGGGCTCCGCGGAGTCACCGAGCTGACCGGTCCACGGGATCTCCCTGACGAGCGCGTGCGCGGTCGAGCCGAAGACGCTCTCTGGCACGTTCGTCACGGCGAGGGACGCGTTGCCGGTCGATCCGCCGATGATCACCCGGCTCTGCCGCTTGTCCTCGTCGAGCGTGGCGACGCCCTGCAGGGTGTAGCTCGTGTTCGGCGACGGCGGGGTCACCGACACGGTGTGCCCCGACATCTGGGCGTAGGCGTTCAGCAGCCACCACTGGCCGTTGCCACGGTTGGCCTGCACCGCGGAGTCGCTGAGGTTGCCGTCGATGTTCCAGTAGGCGATGTCGGCGTCGATCTTCGACTCCTCGATGGCCGAGATCCACTGGATCATCTGGCCGGGCACCGAGGTGTGGTAGTTGAACGCGTACTCGTTGACGTTGATCGGCAGCGACTCGCCCTCGAACGCGGTCCCGGCGAAGACCTCGGCCTCCCAGCCGCGGTACTTCGCGACGCTCGAGCGCACCTGTGCCGGATTGCTGAGCTCGTGCCACGTGATGACGTCGGGCACGGTGTTCGCGGCGACGGCATGCTGCAGGAATCCCTTCACCTGCGTGTAGAGCACGCTCGTGTTCGGACCTGCGATGCGGGCCGACGGGAGCTTGCCCTTGATGAGGTCGTAGGCGCTGTCCCACGCGGCGAAGTACTGCGTCGGGTCGCTGAGCCAGCTCACGCCGTTGAGGCTCCAGGTGCCGGTTCCGAACATGTTGCCCTCGGGCTCGTTGAACGGCACGAAGACGATGTTGTCCTGGTACTCCGCCGGCAGCTCGAGCACCTGGTCGACCTGCTTCGCGAGCTTGTCGGAGTAGATCGCAAGCTTCTCCTCGGGGGTCGATCCCTCCCACTCGTACGGGAAGCCGCGGTGGATGTCGGTCATGTAGATGTAGACGTCGCCGTCGGTCGCGTCGGCGAGCGGCTTCACCACCTCGAGCGCGTCGGCACCGGGGTGCTGCGGCCCGTCCTGGGCCTTCGTCGAGACGGTGCGCAGGTCGATGCCCTCGAGCAGGTTGTCCGAGGGGATGTCCTCGCCGTAGACGCCGTAGAGGGTTCCGGATGCCCCGCCGTGGAACGCTCCCGTGTCACTGCCGAGGTCGACCGTGATCTCGTTCGGGACGTACACGGTGACCGTCGCGGTGACCGTCTGACCGGCCGCGACGCCGTTCACGACGAAGGTGCCGCGCTGCGCGTAGGCCGACGGGTCGACGGCATCCCACACGACGGGTGCCGGGCGGTCGTAGCCGTCGGTGAAGTGGGCGAGCGTCGTCGCCGGCAGTGCGGGCGCGGTGCCGACCGCGGTGCGCACCTCGAGGGAGTCGTCGGCGACTCCCGTGACCGTCGGAACCGATGCCACCAGTCCCGCGACCTGCTCCGGCGTGAGCGCGAGGTCGTAGACGGCGAAGTCATCGACCGCGCCGGCGAAGTACGGGTCGGGGTAGAAGGAACGACCGATGTAGCCAGAGCGCGTGGTCGTGGTGAGCAGGCTCGAGGCGGTGATGGGAGTGGTCACCGAGCCGATCGCGACGCCGTCGAGATAGGTCGCCAGGCGGTCGGCGGTGGTGTCGAGGGTGACCGTGAGGGTCTTCCAGGCGCCACCGGGAAGCACGGCCGATCCCGTGACGATGTTCTCGGCGGAGCCGCCGCCGTTCGTCGTGATCGCGGAGCGCAGGAAGCCGTCGCCGTTGCGCGGGGTGCTGAAGAGGTAGCGGGTCGTGTTGGTGCCGAGCGCGTACATCCACTGCCAGGCGGCGTTCGACGACGTCCAGTTCACCCGGGTGGAGACCGTCAGGTCCGTGCGGTCCTGCAGGATGGACGCCGGCAGGTCGACGTAGGCGACCGCTGCATTGGATGCGCCGCCAGGGAGCCCGAGCGCCCTGGTGCCGTCGGTGCCTTCGACCGAGGTCGCGGTCGCGGGGTTCACCAGCGTAGCGTTCCGGTTGTTCCCTGAGCTGTCGACCACCACGCTGCTTCCGGCGGCGTCGTCGAACGCGTAGTGCACCACCTGGTGTCCGTCTGGGATGTCGGATGCCGCGGCCGTCGCCGGCGCCGCGCCCAGCGCGAGCCCCGAGCCGATGACCGCGATCGTCACCCCCATTCCCATGGCCGCGCGCCGCACGGCGCCGCTTCGTCGACTGGAAGGGTTCATGGTCTGCCTCCTCGCATCCCGCTTCGGGCCGATCGACGGACGTTGTCGAACCGGTTCGAACGCCGAATGTAGCGGGGAGCATCCGGCGAGGTCAAGGGCAAAGTGGACAATAAATCGCTTCTGATCAGGGCTTTTCATGCGCTCGAGCACACCGGTGCGCCGCGCTCCTCTTCGAGGGCGCGGTCTGCTCTACTCGCGGTTCCTGTTATGTCCCCCCGGCCGTGTCGCTCACCATCGAACGATCGGATGCCTGGCCTGCAAGCAGCAGGTAGGCGCTCGCCGTCCAGGTGTAGGCGCGATCGCGGAGCCCCGCTCCGGTGCGCGCGTCGAAGTTCTCGGCGAAGCCGCTGCGCTCGCAGAGGCGACGGAACCGAACGCTGACGTCATCCGCGAGCCGGTCGTAGCCGGCCGCACGGAGGCCGGCCTCGACGATGACCGTCGACGGCGCCCAGATGGGGCCGCGCCAGTAGCCGTCGGCTTCGTAGTGCGGTGAATCGGGAAGCTCGGTCGCCGGTCCGAACGCCGTGAGGTGCGCCGTGACCTTCTCGGCCAGCCGTTCGGCCATCCCGTCGGGGAGCCGATGGCTCGCGATGATCGGCAGCGCCGTGAGCAGGCTCGAGGTGCTTCCGGCTCGCCGTCCGGCGACGGAGCGCGCGATGAACTGGTGGCCGTCCCAGAGCTCACCGATCAGCGCTCCGAGCAGGTGCTCCCCTTCCCGCCGCCAGCCCTCGGCTTCGCCGGGCGCGACCTCGTCGGCCAAGCGGGCGAGCTCGTCGAGCTGCAGCACGAGGAACGCGGCGAGGTCTGGTGACTCGACGACCCGGTCGAGGTCGAACACGGTCGAGTTGTCCCATCCGCTGTCGTTGCCGTGCTCATAGAAGGGCAGCACGGCATCGGTGCCACGGCGATGGTCCAGCCAGTAGCGCGTCCATGCGGCGAGCCGTCGGTAGACCTCACGAAGCACCTCGGCAGGCACGGCGTCGGGGAGCCGCCGTCGCAGCTCCGACCACATCCACCCGTGCACCGGCGGCTTGACGAAGTTGTAGAGCACTTCCGAGTGCGTGATCGAATCCGGCAGGGCACCCGTCGCGACCTGATGGTCGAACACGACGAGGAACTGGTCGATCGCGAGCTCGGGATGCGACGGCGCGAGGGCCAGGGCGTTGAAGCAGTGATCCCAGCTCCACACCTTGTCCATCCAGTGCTTCGACATCAGCACGGTCTCGCGGGTCACGAACCCGAGCGGACGCACCGTGGCCGACCAGATCACGTACGCCGCGAGCGTCGCCCCCGGGTGCTCGTCGCGCCACGGCGCGACGGCGTCGGCGAACGCGGTGAACTCCGCGGCCCGTTCCGCGACCACCGCGTGGAAGTCCCGAGACGGTCGAACGGGGCGGGGTTCCGAGAACACCTCCTCGATGGCGATCTCCCACTCGCCTCCGTCGCCGCCGACCTCGATCGCCCGTTCCCCCGCCCCGAGCCGTTCGGCGCCGATGACCGACAACTCGCCGGCGAGCGGGGTGATGCGGTAGCGCCGTCCGGTCTCGTAGGAGGTGAGCACCGCGGCGCCATCCTGGGGCGCCCGGAAGAGGAACGTGCCCGTGAACGAGGTCAGTGCGCGAGCGGCATCCCCGAGGCGAAGGCCGAGTCCTGAGCCGCGCACCCGAACGGTGTCGACGTCGGCGAAGACGGCCGTGAACTCGCCGCCCCTCCCGACCCAGCGGAGCCGCTCGGGTGCGGCGACCTCGGTCGCCTCCACGGCGGCACCGTGGGCCAGTGGCTGGAAGGAGAGCACGGGATGCATGCCGGTCTGATGGGAGACGAGGTGGACGAGCTCGGCCGAGCGATGCAGCCCGACCACGCGCGACACCGACAACCACGAGCCGCGCATGCTGAAGGGCACCTCGTCGAGGGCGAATTCGAGGGTCGGCATCAGTCCTTGACCGCCCCCGCCGTGACACCGGCCGCGACGTAGCGCTGCGCGACGACGAGCAGCACCGCCGCAGGGATCGACGCCACCACCGCGGTGGCCATGATGGCGTTCCAGTCCTGCGTGTTGTTCCCGATGTACTTGTAGATGCCCATGGTGATGGGCTGCAGGTCGCCGCCGCGGTTCAGGGTCGAGGCGAAGATGAAGTCCGACCAGGCCCACAGGAACGTGAACAGCGACACCGTGACGATGGAGTTGCGGCTGATCGGCATGACGATCGAGCGGAACGTGCGCCACGGCCCCGCCCCGTCGATCTTCGCGGCCGACATCAGCTCATCAGGGATGCCCGCCATGAACGCGGTGAAGATGAGCACCCCGAACGGCAGTGCGAGGGTGGAGTCGGCGAGGATCAGCCCGGGGATCGTGTCGAGGATGCCCCAGTTGAAGAAGATCAGGTAGAACCCCATCGCCATGATGATGCCCGGGATCATCTGGGCGATGAGCAGCACGAAGTCGAGCACCATGCCGCCGCGCGGGCGGAGCTTCGCGAGCGCGAAGGCGGCCGGCGCAGACAGCACGAGCGTGAGGACCACGGTACCGAGCCCGATGACGAGGCTCGTCCCGAGGTAGGGCAGCTGCTCGCTGAGCACCCGCGAGTAGCCGTCGAACGTCGGGTTCACGGGGAAGAGGTTCGGCGGGTCCTTGCGCAGGTCCGTCGGCTGCGTCAGCGAGACGTTGATCATCCAATAGAGCGGGAAGAGCATCAGCGCGGTGAAGATCACGCCGAGCACGGTGTTCCCGATCCTCCTCGTCGAGGTCATGCGCGCTCCAATCGACGCTGGGTGCGGATGTAGATGAGGCCGAAGACGAACGCGAGCACGATGAGCAGGTTGCCCACCGCGGCAGCCGGGCTCAGCTCGGGCGACCCGCCGCCGAACCCGAGCCGGTACGACCAGATCGCGAACGTGGTCGACGAGTTGCCGGGGCCCCCGCGCGTCATGATCCAGATGATGTCGAAGACCTTCAGCGTGTAGACGAGACCCAGGAGGATCGTGATCGCCGACACCGGACGGAGGAGCGGGAAGGTGATGCGCCAGAACGTCTGCCAGCTGCTGGCGCCATCGAGCGCCGCGGCCTCGTAGACCTCGCCGGGGATGTTCTGCAGGCCGCTGTAGAGGATCACGAGGTTGAACGGGATGCCGATCCAGATGTTCGCGATGAGCACCGACACCATGGCCCACTGCGGCGAGGTCAGCCAGTTCACCTGGGTGAGGCCGACGGCCTCGAGGCCCGCGTTGACGATGCCCGACTCGCTGTTGAGCATCCACGCCCAGATCGACGCGGAGACGAGCAGCGGCAGCAGCCATGGCACCAGGAAGAGTGCGCGCAGGGTGGCCGCAAGCGGGAACCGCTTGAAGAAGAACACCGCGAGCGCGAGGCCGATCGCGAACTGGAACACGATCGACACAAGCGTGAACACCGCCGTGTTGATGAGCGCCGGCGTGAACGTCGAGCTCTGGATGACCTCGACGTAGTTGTCGAACCAGACGAACGGCGCCGTTCCGTCGATGAAGGAACGGAGGGTGTAGTCGCGGAAGCTCAGGTCGAGGTTCCGGTAGAGCGGATACGCGTAGAAGACGACGAGGTAGACGACGACGGGCGCGATGAACGCCCACGCCGTCAGCTGCGCCCGAAGGCGCCGTCGGCTGCGAAGCGGACGAGCCGGGGAGATGGCGCCGATGGACGGCGCCACCTCCCCCGCGTCGTCGCGCACCGCCACCCTGGATGTGGTCTGCGTCGCGGTCATCTGACTCTCTCTCCATCGAAGGGCGGTGCGGGTGTGCTGTCGGCTACTTGAGCTTGTCGGCCGCCGCAGCCTGTGCCTCGGCGAGCGCGTCGGCCGGCGAGGCCGCTCCGCTCAGGGCGTTCTGCACGGCGGTGTAGAGCTGCTCCGAGATGACGCCGTACGAGATGCCGAGGTTGTCGGCCGTGCGGGGCTTCGCGTCACCCACGGCGCCGATCCAGAACTCGAGCGACGAGTCGGCGGCGAGCTGGGCGGCCTGCCCGTCGGCCGTCGGCGCGACGTACCCGAGCGCGGTCGCGCCCGTGTCGCCGGAGCTCAGGCATTCGACGATCGCAGCGGATGTCTCGTAGCGCGAGGTGTCCTTCTGGACCGGGATCGTGATGAACTCGCCACCGGTCGGGGCGGGGGCGACCCCGCCGTCGATGCCCGGGATCTGGACGGACAGGTAGCCGGCCTCGTCGGCCGCGGACTTGAACCACGAGCCGTTCTCGGCGAAGGCGTACTCACCGGTCATGAACTCGTCCCAGCTGGTGCCCTGGGTGTTCGAGATCACGGAGTTCGGGGCGAGGCCGTTGTTCAGCCAGTCGGTCCACAGCTGGAGGGCGCTCTCAGCCTGGGCGGAGTCGAGCTCCGTGAGGTCGGCTCCGGCTCCCCAGAACCACGGGAGGAACTGGAACGAACCCTCCTCGGTGCCGACGGCGGAGAACGTGATGCCCTTCTTGCCCGACGCGACGACCTTCTCGAGGGCCGCGGTGAGCGAGGCGTAGTCGGTCACCGAGGCGATGTCGACGCCCGCGGCCTCGAGCACGGTCGGGTTGTAGTAGAGGCCGAGGGTGTTCGCCCCGACGGGCACGCCGTAGACCTTGCCGTCGATCTCGCCGGCGCTGAGGATGTTCGCCTCGATGTTCGAGACGTCGAACCCGTTGTCATCGGTCGTCGTGAGCAGGCCGGCATCCGCGAGCGTCGAGACCTTCGGGTTGTCGACCATGGCGACGTCGGGCAGGTTGCCTGCGGCCGTGGTGAGGTCCTTGACGGTGTCGCCGGTGTTGCCGGCGTTGCGCTCGATCGTGATGTCGAGGTCGGCGGCGCAGGCGTCGATGGCCTTGGCCCAGGTCGACTCGGCATCGCGATCGGGGTACGGGTCCCACAGCGTGAACTCGGTCGACGCCGACGAGCTCTCGCCCGAGGTCGAGCATCCGGTGAGCGCGGCTGCTGCCACGCCGACGGTGATGATGGCGGCGCCGAAGACGCGCGCCCTGTGCTGAATTGCCACGGTATTCCTCCTTGAATGATGCGGGTGGTGCTTCTTGGTGTCTGTCGAACCGGTTCGACTCGCAAGCCGACGGATGTCCCGCCAGGATGCGGGACGGGGTCAGCGGGTACTGCCTCGATCCGTCAGTTCGGGTGCGATGAATCGGACCACTGGCGCACCGGCGCCGTCCGGATCCTGCATTCGCTGCACGAGCGCCTGGACCGCTGCGCGGCCCAGCTTGTCCGGCGACGTCTCGATGGCCGTGTACGGCAGCGAGAAGAGTCGACCGAAGTCTTCCGAGTAGATGCCGACGACCGAGAGGTCGTCGGGGACGCGAACGCCGCGGGCGTTGAGCACGGGGGGCAGGCCGGCGATCATCGCGTCGTTGTGCACGATGATCGCCGTTGCGGTCGGCCGCTGGTCGAGGATCGCGTTGAGCGACTCGGTGACCGCCGGCTGTTGGGTCTCGCCGTAGAAGGGGTGGATGCGCAGTCCGTAGCGCGCGGCGCGCTCGAGCGCGGCGTCGCGGAAGCGCCAGGCGTAGGCGCCGCCGCGGGTGATCACATGCTCGTTCGGCGAGATCAGGATGATCTCGCGGTGGCCGAGCTCATAGAGGTGGTCGACGAGCATCCGCGCGGCCTCGCCGAAGTCCAGGTCGAACACGTCGAGTCCCTCGGTGTCCTTCGGGAGGCCGACGAGCGCCCCTGGCTGCCGCGCGGCGCGCAGTGGCGGGACCCGCTCGTCGTCGTGCGCGACGTTCAGGAGGATGACGCCGTCGACCATGTCGGAGTCCGTGATCCGGCGCAGCGCCCGTGGGCCGTCGTCTTCGGTGACCATGAGGATGTCGTAGCCGGCCTCGCGCGCGGCATCCGAGATCGGCAGCACGTACTGCAGCATGGCAGGCGAGAACTCGTCGCGGAAGAACTGCACGAAGAGGCCGATGACCTTGGTCTGCGAGGTCGCGAGCGCTCGTGCTCCGGCATTCGGGGTGAAGCCGAGCTGGCGGATGGCGGATTCGATGCGCTCACGCGTCTCGCTGGAGATGGTCCGCTTGCCCGAGAGGGCGTACGACACGGTGCTGCGGGAGACCCCCGCCGCCTTGGCTACATCGCCGATCGTTGCCACGTCGTCCCGTTCTTCTTCGAACCGATTCGATGATTCTCTGCGGATTATTCCGGATTCTCGCCCGTTTCGTGTGGTCGAACGCGAACATTACGTGTTGATCTGTCGAACGAGCGGCTTGAATCCGTGTGTACGAGACTGTACGGTAATCGAACCGGTTCGACAACGCAAGCCCCTTCCGAGATCGGGCGGGAGGGCGGATGCCGCGTGTGAGGCTCGGCATCCGCCCTGTGTCGGAGCCGCCGGCTCGCCCGGGGTCAGCGCCGCACGGCGAGCTCGGGATAGAGGCCGACCAGCTCCCCCGAGAGCGCGGACTTGACGTACACGCTCGTGTCGTCGGCGAGCACCTCGTGCGCACCGGCCTCGAGACCGTCGTAGATGGCCGCGACGATGACCTCGGGGCGCTCCTTCGGCACGTCGAGGTCCGCGATCATCGGAGTGTCGGTGTACCCGAGATGTGCACCGACGACCTGTGTGCCCTGCCCCGCCAGCTCGAGCCGCAGCGAGTTGGTGATCGACCAGAACGCCGCCTTCGATGCGCTGTACGCATTGCCGCCGGCGTGCCAGCTGAGCGCGGAGTGGATGTCGACGAGGGCACCTCCGCCGTTCGCCACGAGGACCGGCGCGAACGCCTGCGCCACCGCCAAGGGACCGAACACGTTCGTCTCGAAGAGCGAACGCACGTCGTCGAGACCGACGCTGAGCATCGGCTGACCGCCGATGGCGCCCGCGTTGTTCACCACCACGGTGGTGTCGGATGCCGCGGCCGCCGCTGCGGCGACGGACGCCTCGTCGGTCACGTCGAGCGCGAGCGGCACGACGCGGTCGTCGCCCCACTCGCGCGGGTTGCGGGCCGTGGCGTACACCTTCGCGGCGCCGCGCTCGAGGGCCTGGCGCACGAACTCCGTGCCGAGCCCGCCGTTGGCTCCGGTGATGAGGACGACGGCGTGGTGGAGATTGGTCATGGTGTGTTGCCTTTCGCAGCTGACTTGGAATCACCAAGCTAGCAGGCTGAGTTGGATTCTCCAACTCAGTTGGTATGATCGAGTCATGCGACAGAATGCGGAGACCGCAGAGCGATGCTCCATCGCGCGCAGCCTGGAGGTGCTCGGCCAGAAGTGGTCGGTGCTCGTCCTGCGCGAGGCGATCCTCCGCGGCCGCACCCGCTTCGCCGAGTTCCGCGCGGAACTGGGTGTCGCACCAGATGTGCTCACCGACCGGCTCGCCCGGCTGGTCGAGGCCGGCATCCTCGAGCGCAGACCCTATCGCGAGGCCGGCGAACGAGAGCGCGTGGAGTACGTGCTCACCGAAGCAGGCTGGGCGCTCAAGCCCGTGCTCGCCGCGATCAGCGCATGGGGCGACGAGTACCGCCCGAGCGGCTTCGGCCCCGCGGCCATCTACACCGAGCGCGAGACGGGTGCCCCCGTGCGGCTCGCGTTCCTCGACGGCGAGGGCGGTGAGCTCGACCCAGAGGATGTCGTCGCTGTGCCGGGCCCCGGGGCGACCGTCACGGCCTGACGGTCACGCTGTCGAGCACACGCACTACTCACGCAGCATCCCCCGCAGCGTCTGGATCGTGTCGGCGTCTTCGGGGCGCTTGTCGTCGCGGTAGCGCTTGACCCGCGCGAACCGCAGTGCGATGCCGCCCGGATAGCGGGTCGACCGCTGCACCCCGTCGATCGCGATCTCGACGACCGTGGTCGGAGCGACCCACACGGTGTTGCCGGTGCGCCGCACCTCGATCTGCTGGAAGTACTCGGTCTGCCACCGCAGCAGCTCGTCGGTGAGCCCCTTGAACGTCTTGCCGACCATCACGTAGTCGCCCGGCTCACCGAACTCGCCCGTCGGGTCGAGCGCGCCGAGGTGCAGGTTCGACAGCCAGCCCTCGCGCCGTCCGTACCCCCATTCGCAGGCGAGCACCACGAGGTCGTAGGTGTGCACGGGCTTCACCTTGATCCAGCTCGATCCCCGGCGGCCGGCCGCGTAGGGCGAGCCGATCGCCTTGACCACGATGCCCTCCTGGCCGGCGGCGAGCGCGTCGCGCGAGACGCGCTCGGCGACCTCGGGATCTGCCGTCACCTCGCCGGGGATGCGGTGCTCGCCGGCGATGCGCTCGAGCTCGCCGAGGCGGGTCGCGAGCGGCTCGTCGAGCAGGTCGCGCCCGTCGACGTGCAGCACGTCGAAGAACCACGGATGCAGCAGCGTCTCGCGCGCGGTCTCGGCGCCGAACCGCGACATCGTCTCCTGGAAGGGCCGCGGCCCACCGTCTTCGTCGAGCGACAGCGTCTCCCCGTCGAGGATCACGTCGCGCACCGGCATCCGCCGCACGACGTCGACGACCTCGGGCAGGCGATGCGTGATGTCGGCGAGGTTGCGGGTGAACACGCGCACGTCGTCGCCCGAGCGATGCACCTGGATGCGCGCACCGTCGAGCTTGTATTCGACGGATGCCTCGCCCGTCGTCGTGACCGCGTCGGCCGCGCTCGGGGCGGTCGCGGCGAGCATCGGGAGCACCGGGCGGCCGACGACCAGTCCGACCGCGTCGAGCTCTGCCGGGTCGCCGGTGAGCGCGAGCCGGGCGGTCTCGCCGAGGTCGCCCGACAGCATCGCGGCGCGACGCACGATGTCGCCCGGACGGTCGGCGGCGCGAGCGATCGCGTCGGTGAGCACGCCCTCGAGGGCACCGGTGCGCATGTCGCCCAGGAGCACCCGCCCGAGGAAGCCCTGCTCCCGCTCGGTCGCGCGGGCGGTGAGTTCGCGGAGCGCGCGGGCACGCTCGGCCGCCGACCCAGCTCCGGAGGTCACGGCCAGCCGGTCGAGCAGCTCGTCGAGCTCGGCGATGGTGAGCGTCGGCGACTCGGCCGGCTCGCCCATCGCGGCGGCGACCCCGCGCCATCCGACCCCGACGCGCCCCTGCCGCGGCTTGCCCACGAGGAAGCCCACGGCGGGCGCGATCTCGTCGGGCTCGAGCCGCACGAGCAGCCCGGCGAGCGCATCGACCTTCGCCAGCCGCGATCGCGTCGAAGCGACGGCATCGGCCGTGGTCACGAGCTCGTCGAGCAGCACGGGGCCAGTCTGCCACCGGCATCCGACACCGGGGCGCATCAGGATGCCCTCTTGCACGAGCGGGCACGCGACCGCCATGATGGCGTCCGGATCTCCCCCGATCCGTCCCCTTCACACCAATCCGAGGAGCCCCATGGCCGTCGAGTCCCCGACCGTCGATTCCCAGCCCGCCAAGGCCGCCGCCCTGTCCCAGCCGCTGTACGGCGCGACGATCGGCCAGGCCATCGCGCGGTTCTTCGGGAAGTACGCGACCTTCTCGGGCCGCGCGAGCCGCAGCGAGTTCTGGTGGGTCTACCTCGCCTACGTGGTCGTGGGCGTCGCGATCATGATCCCGCTGAGCGCCGTCGGCATCACGAACGTGACCGTGACGGCGGACTACCAGATCGTATACGGGCCCGGCTACTGGACCGTCTGGACCATCAGCCTGATCGTGACCCTCGCGCTCCTCGTACCGTTCCTCGCGATCTTCTGGCGGCGCCTGCATGACACGAATCGCTCGGGTGGGTATTACTTCCTCGCCTTCATCCCATTCGTCGGCCCCATCATCGTGATCGTCCTGCTCGCCCTGCCGAGCAGTCCCGCCGGCGCCCGTTTCGACCGCTGAGTCCCGGCTCGCCCTGACGGCGGCCGGCGATGGGGGTAGTCCCCGCGCCGGCCGTTTCCCGACACCGTCGCGGATGAGGCGGCCGCGCTCACGTCCTGCGCGGCACGTAGCTGAGGATCGTGATGCCCGAGGCGAGCACGTGCATGCCGGCCGCGCGCAGGCCGATCGGCCGGGGGGACGTCAATCGCAGGCCGCTGCCGCCGTGGATGTGCGGAAACACGCCGACCCGCAGCTCGTCGAGCAGCCCGTGCTCGACGAGGAACGCGCCGAGCTCGCCGAACCCGTACGACACGATCGTGTCGAACCGGCCCTTCAGGTCGCAGACGGCCGCCTCGACGTCACCCTCGATCAGGGTGGCGTTCCACTCCAGCGGGCCGGTGCGCGTTCGCGAGACGACGAACTTCGGGATCGCGTTCAGCCGGTCGGCGAAGCCGAGCGCGTCGTGCTGCCGCATCCAGTACGCCGACAGGCCCTCGTAGGTCTCTCGGCCGAGCAGCAGCGCATCGCTGGCGAACAACAACTCGTGCGACGCTCGCTGCTCGTCATCGGCCGAGACGTACCACTCGTCGACGTGGTCGAACACGCCGTCGAGCGTCATCTGGAATGTGGCGATGATGCGGCCCATGGTTGCGTCCTCTCCGAGTCCGATCCTCCCCCCATGCTCCGAACGGCGACACCCCTCATCGACATGTCCCCCGAAATCGGGATGAGCGGATGTCACGTGCGCATCCCGCTCACGGAAGAATGTCTCGCATGGCTCTCTTCTCCCGGCGTTCGGCGCGCACCGACGCGGCCTCGCCGCCGCCCCGGTTGAGCGAGCTCACCGACGTGGAGCAGGAGTGGATCGACAGCCTCATCGCCATCGTCGCCGACACCGGCACCGACATCGGCGACGTCGGCCAGATCCGGGACCTGTACGAGAAGTCCGTCACCCAGTGGCATCGGGTGAATCCCCCGGAGCGAGTGGATCCCCATCCGATGATCAACGCGATCGGATCGGCGTTGGGTGAGCACCTCGTGCTGAGGACGCAGCTGCGGTGGATGATCGCCGACGACGGGCACCGTACGGAGCTCGCCCTGCACGAGCCCAGGTCGAAGATGCTCCTCTACCCGACCGACCTCGTGGCCGAACGCTGGATCGCCCACGACGGAGGCGAGTTCATTCCGGCGACCGTCCACCGCGTGGTGGCGGCGCTGCCCGTCACGAGCGGGCGCCGGCGCGCGTAGGCGGCACGACTCGGGTCGGGCGAACGCGGCGCGACTCGGGACGAATGGACCAGGTGCCCTTGACATCCGGACCCTAGTAACGTGCAATATATTGCATGCCGCTGAATCCGTCCCGCGCGGAGCGCCCGAGCTCGCTGCGCGACTACGCCTATCGCGAGTTGCGCGATGCGATCGTCAGCGGCGAGCTCGCCCCCGGCGAGCGCCTGCGCGACCCCGAGCTCGAGCAGTGGCTCGGTGTCAGCCGCACCCCGATTCGCGAAGCAATTGCACGCCTCGAGATCGCCGGTCTCGTGCGCACCGAGCGGGCGAAGCAGACGTTCGTCGCGCCGTTCGACACCCGCTCGACGCTCGCGGCGCAGCGCATCGCCGCGGCCCTTCACGAGCTCGCGGTACGCGACGCGGTGCCGCAACTCACCGAGGCCGACCTCGACGCCATGCGCGAGGCGAACACCAGGTTCGCGGCCGCGTTGCAGGCGCACGATGTCGAGGCCGCGATTGCGGCCGACGACGATTTCCACGGCGTCGCCGTGCGCGCGAGCGCGAACCCGCTGCTGCCGGGCCTGCTCGAACAGGTCACGCCGCTGCTGCGCCGGGTCGAGCGGGCGCGGTTCGGCTCACTCGCCGGCCGCGGCTCCGTGGCCGACCACGACCGCATCATCGCGCTGTGCGGCGCCGGCCTCGCCGACGAGGCCGGCGTCGCAGCCCGCGAGAACTGGTCGACCCTCGGGCGTCTGCTGCAGCTCGAACCGCAGCGCGACGCCGACGCGGACGCGGAGGCCGGTGCGGCATCCGTGACCGAAACGCCGTGACGGGGTTTCCGCCGCGGTATCACTGAGAGGAGCGCATCATGGCACTCACCGACTTCCCCCGTCACTCGCTCACATTCGGGCCGAGTCCCGTGCATCCGGTGGACCGACTGAGCGACCATCTCGGCGGCGCCCGCATCTGGATGAAGCGGGAGGACGTCTCGAGCGGCCTCGCCTTCGGCGGCAACAAGGTACGCAAGCTCGAGTACCTCGTGCCCGATGCGATCGCGAAGGGCGCCGACACGCTCGTCTCGATCGGCGCCGTGCAGTCCAACCACACTCGCCAGGTCGCCGCGGTCGCGGCGCACCTCGGCATGAAGTGCGTGCTCGTGCAGGAGCACTGGGTCGACTGGCCGGATGCCGTGCACGACCGGGTCGGCAACATCCTGCTGTCGCGGCTCATGGGCGCCGACGTGCGGCTCTCCCCCGCCGGGTTCGGCATCGGCTTCAAGGAGTCGTGGCGTCAGGCCCTCGCCGATGTCGAGGCATCCGGCGGCACGCCCTACGCCATCCCGGCGGGCGCCTCCGACCATCCGCTCGGCGGCCTCGGCTTCGCCAACTGGGCGCATGAGGTCGCCGCACAGGAGCGCGAGCTCGGCGTGTTCTTCGACACGATCGTGGTGTGCTCGGTCACCGGCTCCACGCACGCCGGCATGATCGCCGGCTTCGCCGACCTCGAGCAGAACTTCGGCGGCCGGCCGCGGCGGGTACTCGGCATCGACGCGTCCGCGAAGATCGACGAGACCCGCGACCAGGTCGCGCGCGTCGCCCGCAACACGGCGGCGCTCATCGAGGTCGGCCGCGAACTGCGCGACGACGAGATCACCGTGCTCGACGGCTGGGCGGGCGACTTCTACGGCATCCCCGTCGAGTCGACCGACGAGGCGATCTACCTCACCGGCCGGCTCGAGGGCATCATCCTCGACCCGGTGTACGAGGGCAAGTCCATGGCGGGCCTCATCGACCTCGTGTCGAGCGGCAAGATCTCCCACGATTCGAACGTGCTCTTCGCGCACCTCGGCGGGCAGCCGGCCATCAACGCGTACAGCGGCCGCTACCACTGAGCCCCGCCCGCCGAGGAGCGACGGGCGAGCCAGCCGCAACTCGAGATCCCGATGCGCGGCCTTGACGCGCGGACGCGGCATCCGCTCACCTCGCGCCTTGGTTCCCCGGCGGCCTCTCACACCGAACCGTCGCATATCGCGGGTGCAACGCACGATGTGCGACCGTTCGATGCGACGGCTGCCCGCGCACAATAATCTCCGCCCGGCCAGCCGAGGCGCGAGCACACGGCCCCGAGCGGCGTTCCGCCCGGGGCCGTGCGCTCACCCGCTACTTCACCGTGCAGGCATCGCCGTTCACGCTGAACGAACCGGGTTCGAGATTCCCACCCCCGTTCACCCTGCCGTTGAATCCGAGCTCGACCGTCTGGCCCGGCTCGATCGTGCCGTTCCACGGCAGGTTGCCCGCCGTCACCGCTGCACCGTCCTGGTGCCACCACGCGTCGTGGCCGGCGCGCAGCGTCTGCGTGCCGGGGAACTCGAAGCCGAGCTCCCACGCCGTGTACGGCGCATCCCCGGTGTTGGTGATGGTGAGGTCCGCTGAGAAGGACTGCTTCGACGCGCCGTTGATCACGTAGGTCACCTCGCAGCGCGGCTGCGGCTCCTCGGTGAGGGTGAGGAAGGTGATCGAGTACGCCGGGAAGTCGTAGCTGAACTCGTTGCCGCCGCCCGACCACTCCCGATCCACGGGGACGAGGTGCTCGGGGTCGGCCTTCGTGTTCACGTCGCCCGGTGCGCCCACCATCTCGGTGACCGCGACGTCGCCGTCGATCGTGAGCCCCCCGGTGACCGCCACGTCGGTGCGGGCGGTCGACCCGGTCGGGTTGACGACCTTGAGCACGAGCTCACCGGTCTCCGTATCGCGCGTGACCACCTGGTAGAGCCCCTTGGCCGACGGCTCGGTGTAGCTGAGCTGCAGCACCCCGTCGAGGTAGAGCTCGATCGTCGAGCCGTCCACCACGATCTTCACGTGGTAGTCGCGCCCGGTCTCAATGCTCCGTCCCTCCACGGCGGCGACCTCGTTCGCCGATCCACCGGCGGCGTGCTGGAGGGCCATGCGGGTATTGTTCCACCCTCCGAGGTTCCACCAGTAGAAGTCGTTGGGCGCCCCGGCCGCGAAGCCGATCAGGAAGCCCTCGGACCCGGAGATCTTGCGTGCGTCGAGTTCGAGCGTGTAATTCGACCAGTCCCGCGCATAGGCGTCGGGAGCCAGCGAGCGCGCGTCCTGGACCGAGGTCGACGACTGCACGTACTCCCCGCCGGCGAGCGCCCATGACCCGGCAACGGGCGACCACGTCGCATCCGGGCCCTCGAACGACTCGGCGTAGAGCACGTCGCTCGTCGCGTTGTCGGTGACCCGCACCTCGTCGTAGGCCGCACTCGTGCGCCACGTCGAGAGGAACACGCCGCCGTCGAGATCGGACGCCCGGTCGGCCTCCGTGTGGCTGCTGGGCACCACCTCGTCGCCGACGTTCGTCATGAACATCTGCTGCGTGTAGTAGTTCACCGACCCCCACGACTCGTCGTTGTCGAACCACATCATGTCGGGCGCCCACTGCACGTGGTTCTCGTTCGCGAACATCGGCGCGTACGAGGCGAGCTCCACGACATCCGAGTTGCGCTCGAGCCCCGTCATGTAGGCGGCCTCGGCGAGGGCGTTCCCGAACGTGTTGCCACGCGAGGCGTACTCGCCGAGGAACACGTGCGGTCCCTCGCGGTCGTACGCGTCGTACCGCTCCGAGTTCTGCAGGAACCACGACGGGTCGTTGTAGTAGTGCTCGTCGACCATGTCGACGCCCTGCGCACGGTTGAACTCCCACAGCTCGTCGAAGCGCGCGCCCGTGTCATCCGGTCCGGAGTTCGAGATGATCGTGACCTCGGGCCACGCCGCCTCGACCGCATCGCGGAACTTCGGGAAGTTCGCCTGGAACGTGTCGGTGTTCTCCTCGTTGCCGAGCCCGATGTAGCGCAGGTCGAAGGGCTCGGGATGTCCGAGCTCGGCGCGCTTCGCGCCCCACTCGGTCGTCACGTCGCCGTTCGCGAACTCGATGAGGTCGACCGTGTCCTGCACCCACCGGTCGATGCGCGCCTGGTCGGTCATCTCGGGGATGCTGCTGCCGCAGCCGTTGGCGCCGACGGACACCACGGGAAGCGGCGTCGCGCCGAGATCCTCGGCCCACTTCAGGTACTCGAGGTAGCCGATGCCGTACGACTGGTTGTACCCCCAGAAGTTCCAGTTGGCCGGCCGCTCCTCGACCGGTCCGATGGTCTCCTTCCACTGGTAGGTGCGCCGGCGGTCCTGGCCGTCCGACTCGAGGTAGGTGTTGAAGGTTCCGACGTTCGTGACGCACCCACCGGGGAAACGCAGGAACGACGGCTCGAGTGCCGCGACCTTCTCGGCGAGGTCCTTGCGGAGCACACTCGGCCCGTTCACGGGACCGACCCAGGTGTCGACCGGGAACAGCGAGACCATGTCGAGCTGCAGCGAACCCGCAGCACCGCCGAGCACCACGAGGCGCCCGGCATCCGTGGTCGCGTTCGAGGTGACCCGCACGTCGTACTTCCGCCACGTGTCGTCGCCGGCGACGTCGACCGTGCCGAGCGCATACTGCTCGGTGCCTGTGCTGTTCTCGACGGTCACGGTGAGCTGCTGCGCCGTCGCCGACCGCGCCCAGACCGAGAAGTCGTAGCTCGCGCCCTCCTCCACGGCGATGCCGCGATCGAACCCGGTGTTGCGCACGCCGACGCCCGCGCCATCGGATTGCACGGTGAGCGAGAACCGGTTCGAGTCGTTCAGCCAGCGCGCCCGGTCGGCGCCCACGGCGATGGAGCCGGTGGCGCCCCGCTCGACCTCCTCCCACGCCGTGAGTCCGGTGAACGCCCGGTTGTCGGCGGTGTTGAACTCGAACGAGCGGTTTCGCACGAGCTCCGCGTAGAGCCCGCCGTCTGCGGCGTAGTTGATGTCCTCGTAGAAGATGCCGTAGAGGTCGTCGCTCATGTCGGTGCGGGGCGCGTCGGTGTCGATCTCGATCGAGTGCTCGGTGATCTCGACCGGCACGACCGTGAGCCGAGCCGCGTCCGCCTGGTCGCCGACGACGAGCGCGCCGCCTTCACCGAGCACGAGGTACCGGTCGTCGATGGTGTGCAGGGCGGCCTTGCCGCCGCCGACGTCGGTCAGCCGGAACACGGTCGCCTCCGCGCCGTCTGCGGCGAGCGCGAGGCGGTCGCCGTCGATGACGAGCAGGCGATCGCTCCCCGAGTCGCGGATCACGACGGGCCGGGCAGCGGATGCCTCGGCGCCGGCCTCGCCCGCGTCGACCTCGTCGGCGATCAGCGCGAGCTGCTCGAGCGGCCGGGTGCCGTCGAGCCGGACCGTGCCGCCGTCGCCGGCGGTGAGGTACCGCTCGTCGCCGGAGCCCTCGAACGTGAACGTGCCCTCTGGCACGATGTCGGCACCCTCGGGCGCGACGAGTGCGAAGGAGTCGAAGGTCACCTCGTGGCTCGGCGCGGAGCCGGCCGCCAGCGCGTACAGGCCGATGCGGGCGGCGTCGAAGCCGACGGTCGCGCGCGCGGCCTCGGCCCAGTCGTGGCCCGTCCAGTAGCTCGTCACGACCTCGTCACCGGTGCGCTGCACGCGGAGGTACTCGTGCGTGGAGCCGGGGCGGGAGGTGAAGGTCGAGCCGTAGACCGCGTTCTGCTCGACGCCGTTCTCGATGATCGTCGGGCCGCCGGCCGCGAAGCTGACGTTCGTCAGGCCCGCTCGCACGTAGTTGTCGAAGTCCTTCATGACGAAGAGTCCCGCGCCCTGGAAGTCGCGGCTGACCGCGCCGCTCACCGAGGTGAACGCCGTGAAGTCGCCCGCCGGCACGTCGACGAGGAACACGTTCTTCGCCGTGTTGGCGGTCTGATAGGTGTCGCCGCTCTGCGAGTGCAGGGTGAGCGAGCCGGGGTTCTCGGTGAGCGACCACGCATCTGGCACCTCACCCTCGATCGCCCATCGGCCGTCTAGTGTGTCGCCGTCGAACTCGTCGACCCACGCGTCGGCGGGCAGTTCGGGTGCAGCGGGGGTCTCGACCGTGACGGTGGCGGTGCCCTCGGTGCCGCGCACCGATCGTGCGGTGATCGTCGCGGTCCCGTCGGCGACGGCGGTCACGACACCGGCGGCGTCGACCGTCGCGACGGCCTCGTCGCTCGAGCTCCATGCGACGCTGCGGTCCTCAGCGGTCACGGGCGTGACGGATGCCTCGAAGCCGGCGGCCTCGCCCGCTGCCAGCGTCGCCGAGTCCGGCGTCACGGTCACGCCCTCGACGAGTGCGTCGGGCTGGTAGGTCTCGAGGAGGCGCTGGTACTCACTCGCCGTCACGGGCAGCACGGTGCCGTGGCGCGGGCTCTCGGGGAGCTGCGCCTCGGGCACCGCCGTCCACTCGCCGCTCGCGAGGTCGGGGCTCTCGAAGAGCATGTAGCCTTCGCCGCCGTGGTACGAGGGTTGGTCCTGCAGCAGGTACCACGTGGCATCCGTGTTGGACTTGAAGACCGAGGGCCCCTCGCCGTTGGTGAAGGTGCCGCCCCAGGGGTTGGGCTGACCCACGCCGACCTGCTCGGCGATGAGGTCCCAGCCGTCGCCGTCGACGACGCCCTGCGTGCGGCGCAGATCGGTCGACTTCTCCTCGCGGACGGTGAAGTCGGACTCGTCCTTGGTGAAGCGGTAGTAGGCGCCGTTCTCGAAGGCGACGGTCGAGTCGATCATGCCGCGACCGGCTCCCTGGGGCTCGTCGATCCAGACCTGGGGCTCCGAGAAGGTGACGAAGTCGCGCGTGGTCGCGTACATCATGCGCTGGTAGCTCGTCGCGATGTCGCGCTGGTCTGCGGGGACGTCCTCGGGGTAGAGCGCCGAGGCCCAGTAGACGACGTACTCCTCGTTCGCGGCATCCCAGTACGCCTCGGGCGCCCACGTGTTTCCGGCCTTCTCTGGCGAGACCACGATCTCGCGCTGCTCCGACCAGGTGACGAGGTCGTCGGACTCCCACACCATGATCGAGCGGCTGCCGGTCTCCTGGGCCGTGCCGAAGTCGCCGCCGCCGTATATCTTCAGGTCGGTGGCGAGCAGGAAGAACCGGTCGCCCTCGGGTGAGCGGATGAGGAACGGGTCGCGCAGGCCCTGCTCGCCGAGCGTCGAGGCGAGCACGGACTCGCCGTCATTGAGGCTCATCCATTCCTCGGGGTCGTTGCCGACGCTCGCGGCGAAGTAGATCTCCTCACCGTCGGCGGTGGACTCGCCGACGAAGTGGGGGAAGAAGTAGGCGGCGAGCGGCTCGTCGACCGGCGACGGGGTCACCGTGGCCACGTAGTCGTGCGTCGCGACGGCGCCGTCGAAGGTCGCGGTCGCCTCGAGGGTGACGGTGGCCGGATCCGACTCGGGCGCCGGGCGCTCGACGAGTCCATCGGTGGAGACGACGGCCGGGTCGCTCGAGGTCCACGTGAGCGACGAGCCGCCGGCTCCCGTCGCCGGGAGCGTGATGTTGCCGCGAACGTCGTCGAGGTTCGGGATCGCCACGCCTGCCGCGTCGCTCGCGGCGATGTCTGCAGGCGCGGCGGCGGCCGGTGAGGCGAAGGGCGATCCGACGGCGCCCGCAGGGGCGAGCAGGGCGAGCGTGAGCGCCGCGCACAGCGCGACGCCCGAGCGCCTGCCGATCCTTCGACGCCGGGGCGGGTGCTCGGCCACCGACGGTGGAGCAGTGCTGCTGGACCTGGTCATCATCGACCTCTCTCTCGTCTTCGAGTGGGCGCGCTCGTGCGCGCCACGGCGCGGAGGGTCTGCGGCCTGTCATGCGGCGCCGTGTGCGTTGTGAGCGCTAACATGTGAACGCTAACAGGGCGGCGCCCGAGCGCGCTAGAGGAAATCTGCCGATCTCGCGGGCGTCCCCGGCGAGAGGACGGGTTCGGCGTTTCGCCACCGCCGACACCGCCGAATCCCGTCCTCTCGATCGCGTGGCGACCTATCCTCGAGGGGTGCCCTCCGCCATCTCCACCGCCGCAACCGTCGTGCTCGACGCACGCGACTGGCGCGCCCGCGAGGAGGCGCATGCGGAGCGGGCGGATGCGCTCACCGCGGCGCATCGCGCCCGCGCGACGCGGGGCGAGCGGCATCCGATCGAGGACTTCCTGTTCACGTACTACCCCTACTCGCCGAGCCTGCTGCGCCGGTGGCACCCCGGCGCGGGCGTCGAGCTGGCGGATGCCGCGGGCACGCCTCGCGCGGACTGGCGCTGGTACGCGCCTGGTGCGACGGCCCGCGGGCTCATCGTCGACCGCGCCGCGATGGAGCGCGAGAAGGCGCCGATGCTGGCGACGAGCGAGCTGCTGCTCGACGCGTTCGAACTGGCCCGGGACATCCGGTATCTCGACATGCAGGCCTCGCCCTACGACATGCGGGAGTGGGGCGGCGCCCCTGTGCGCATCGAGACGGGCGAGGGCAAGGCCGAGTACGTGCGCCGGCAGCGCGGGTTCGCCGAGCGGTCGAACGCGCTGCGGCACCGCATCCTCGACGCATGGCGGGGTGCAGGCGCCGTGGGTGAGGAAGGCGGCACGCTTGCCGCACGACACGGCACCGTCGTAGCGTCGACCCATGGATGATCGCACGCGCGGGCGCGAGCGACTGGCCGAGGTCGCGAGTGCGCTGACGGCTCGGCCGGATGTCGAGGTCGGCCGCATGTTCGGGTCCGAGGGCTACTCCGTACGCGGCAAGATGTTCGCGTTCGTCGCGAAGGACGGGCGGCTCACGGTGAAGCTCTCGGCCGAGCTCATCGAGGAGCTCGGGCTCGACAACATGGTGATGCGCGGCAGTCCGATGCGCGAGTGGGCGGTCGTGCCGTTCGACGACGGAGCCGATCGCTGGCGTTCGGTCGCCGCGGACGCCTACGCCTTCGTGGACTCGATCACGCCGAAGTCCGACGCGGCCGGCGCGGCCGACGCCGGCCGCGCGACCGACGCCGACTGAGCCGATGGAACTCGCGTTCAGCGGTGAGCTGTGGTTCTGGCGGGGTCCCGCGCCCTGGCACTTCGTGACGGTTCCCCACGATGAGGCCGTCGCACTCGAGGCCATCTCGCCGGCCGTCACCTACGGCTGGGGGATGATCCCGGTCACGGTGCGCATCGGCCGCAGCGACTGGGCGACGTCGCTCTGGCCGAAGGACGGCGGATACATCGTGCCGGTGAAGGCCTGGGTGCGCGAGGCCGAGGGGCTCGACGTGGGCGACCCGGTCGACGTGCGACTGACCGTCGACCTCTGACTCGACCGGCGCCGAAGTGCCGGAGTGCCGAAGTGCCGGGGTCTCGGTGCGCGGATGAGTCGGCGCATCGAGCCAGGCGGTCCTCATTGCCCGGCCGCCATGACGACGGCCGCCAGGTCTGAACCGGCTCGAAGCAGCGCCACCGTCCGTGTGGCGAGCCGATCGAGGCGTTGCTGGAGGATGCGCCGAGTCTCGCCGAGCCCGTCGAGGCTGCCGAGGGAGCCCATGAGGTCACGCACGGCGGCGATGCCGTAGCCGCTGTTGCGGAGGGCTGCCACGATTCGAGCCTCCCGGATGGCTGAAAGACCGTACCGACGTGCCCGAAGCGAGGTCACCCGCTCGGGGAGGACCAGCCCTTCCTGTTCCCAGAACCGCAGGGTCGACGGGCGCACGTTGAGTGCTCCGGCGAGCTCGGTGATCGTCATCGCGTCACGCTCCTGCTCGCCTACGGTCGCTTCAGCTTGGATCGCACGCAGCGCGTCCTGGGCCCGTAACGCCTCGTCCCGTTCCCGCGCGAGACCGACGTGCACCGCGCTGATCGCCGCGGCCGCCTCGGCGAGCGTGGCCGTTCGCAGCTCCGCGAGCAGCTGCCGGGCTGCCACCGGCCCGACTGCACCTGCGAGTCCTCGATAGGCACGGAGCGCGTGCACGTGGATCGACGTGTAGGAGCGGTATCCGTTCGCCGAGCGGGCAGCCGGCGGAATGACCCCCAGCCGTTCGAGGTCCCGGACCTGTTGCGCCGAGTACCCCGATGCTCTGGCGACGTCGACCGTCCGGAGCGGCGCCGGTTGCGAATCGCTCGCGGACTCGTCCATCATCCAACCCCACAGATGCACTTGAAGGTGATGCTTGAACCATGAGTATGGAACAGATCATCGCGACCGTGCGAGGTTTCGACGGCGCGTTCGTGGTCGCCCCGGAGCCGGGCGACGACGTTCCCGAGATCGCGTGGGGCGACGCGTTCTTCTACTACGCGCCAGACGGCCGGATGCCTCAGCACGTCCAGCCCTACGGGACGATCGTCACCAAGGACTACCCCGACGAAACCGGCTCCGACCTCGACCGTCCGGGCCGCTGGCGCGTGAACATCCACGTCGACCGCGCCACGTTCCTGGAGCTCACCGGGGAGGAACCCCGCAGCCTCACTCAACCTCGCGACTTCGCAACCGCGGACGTGGTGAATCCACACCCGGTCTACGGCGCACTCGGCTGGATCGCCGTCGTCAACCCCGCCGAGAAGACCACCGACACGGTCGTGCAGCTGCTGCGCGCCGCGCACGACGCCGCCCGCGCGCGTGTCGATCGACGGCGCGCCACCTAGGGTTCGCTGCCGAGCCGGTCGATCGTCTGCTGCAGCACGCGCTCGAACGCGCCGGGCCCGACCGAGATGGAGCCCTGGTACGGGTGATCCATGTCGGCCGTGACGAAGATCACGAGGCCGACGAAGAGCGCGAGCAGCCCGGCGATCAGCAGGTGCAAGCCGACCTTCTTCACGTGGATGAACCCGATCAGCACCGCGTTCACCGCGGCGCCGACCCAGATGACCAGCCAGAACGGCGGCGGAAGCTCGAGCGAGGTCGCATCGATGCGGGCGCGTCGGGACTCGATGAAGTCGTCGAAGGTCGCGAGCAGCTGGATGAACTCGGCCTGCTGTTGGAGGTCGGCCGGCTCGTAGTCGTGCAGCAGTCGCTCCAGGTCGTCCACCAGCACGGCACTGCCCTCGGGCAGGATGCCGCGCCGCTGCGACGGGAAGTCCTGGTCGACGACCGTGTGCACGTACTCCTGGATCGTCTCGCGCATGGGTGCGCCGGCGTCTTGCGGCAGGCCGGTGGTGCCCCGGTAGAGGGCGGTGAGCTGGGCGGCTTCCTCGAGCGTCGACACACGGGTGTCGGCGAAGTTCTCGTACACCGACACCGCCACGAGCGCGAGCAGGATACCGAAGAACACGCCGAACGTGCCGATCACGTGCGCGAGCGCGTGATCCCACTCCCGCGGGTCGTCGACGAGCTTCCGTATCACGGGGCGCAGGCCGATGACGACCAGGCACGAGAGCGCCACGAAGCCGCCGACGAACAGCGGTAACGTGATCCAGATCTCGGTGGAGTAGAACCAGTCGGTCAACATTCCGCCCCCTTCCCCGGTGAGCTGCGGTCACGGCGACGCACCCGATCGGGGTTCAGCCTAGGGATTCCTTCCCGCCGCCGCACCGACGGATCGCGAATTCGGCGGTCGTCGTCCGGCTTCCGGATGCCGCGGCTCTGCGCGCGTCCTACGATGACGGCATGGCGGTGCACGAGCGCGTCCACATCGTCACCGGCGCCGCCGGCGGGATCGGCCGGCGGATCGCCGAGGTGCTGCTCGCCGAGCACGCGGCGGTCGTCGTGGTCGACGTGCGGCCCGCCGACTGGCTCGCGGATGCCGCGGGCGCCTCGATCGTGGGCGACGCCGGCGACCTCGAGGTGCTCGAGCGAGCGGTCGACCGCGCCCGTTCGCTCGGCGAGCTGCGCGGCTGGGTGAACAACGCCGCGGTGTTCCGCGACGCGTGGCTGCACGAGGCGGGCGGCCCGGCGACCCTCGGCCTCGTCGAGGCGAACCTGCGGCCTGTGCTCTGCGGCGCCGCTGCCGCGGTCGACGAGTTCCTGCGCAGCGGCGTCCCGGGTGCGATCGTGAACGTGTCGTCGCACCTGGCGCAGCGCGCCGTCCGGGGCGCCCTGCCCTACGCCACGGCGAAGGCCGCGATCGAGGGCCTCACGCGTGCGATCGCGGTGGACTACGGCAGTCGCGGCATCCGCTGCAACTGCGTCGCGCTCGGCTCGATCGTGACCGAGCGATACACGAGCCACCTCGCCGAACTCGGCGTCCGGAGCCGCGCCGCGTTCGAGGCGGAGGTGCGGCGGCTGCATCCGCTCGGTCGGCCCGGTGAGCCCGACGACGTCGCGCGCACCGTGGCGTTCCTGCTCTCGGATGCCTCGAGCTTCATCACCGGCGCGGTGATCCCGGTCGACGGGGGCCGCGCTGCGCGCGGCGCCGACCCCGAGGAGCGCTGACCGCGGGCGGCGGGGACGCGGGCGTCCATCGACGCCGTGCCGGGGCATCCGTGGCTCAGGCCGACCCGGTCTCGCGCAGGTGCACGCGCTCGCCCTGGCGGCTGAGCAGGTTGAGGATCTCCGCGGGCTCGAGCGAGGCGCTCGCGTGGCCGTGCGGCACGCGGGTGTCGAACTCGGCGGCCTCGCCCGCTTCGAGCACGATCTCGTCGTCGCCGAGTGCGAGCCGCACGCGGCCGCTGAGCACGTAGATCCAGTCGTAGCCCTCGTGGGCACGCTGAGCGACGGGCGCCTCGGGCGGATGCCCCGGGAGCACCATCTTGTAGGCGTGCACGTCGGGGTTGTCGCGGGTGAGCGGGATGATGGCGCGCCCGCCGCGGTAGAACGGCTTCGGATGCACCCGGGGGTCGGCGATCTGCGGGGCGCCGACGAGGTCGTCGAGGCTGGCGCCGTACACGCCCGCGAGGCGGATGAGCAGGTCGAGCGTGGGCCGGCGACCGCCGGACTCGAGCCGCGACAGCGTGCTCACCGAGATCCCGGTCTGCTCCGAGAGCTCGGCGAGGGTGAGGCCGCGGCGGGCACGTAGGGCTCGCAGGCGCGGCGCGACCCCGTCGAGCACGCGGTCGAGTTCATCGGGCATCCGGTCGCTCCTTTTGCCGTTCCGGCAACTCGAGTTGCCTTAGTGGCAGGTTAGCCGCAGAGTCGGACCATGCACAACACCACGTGGGACGTCATCATCATCGGCGGCGGCAGCGCCGGACTCAGCGCAGCACTCATGCTGGGCCGCGCCCGGCGTCAGGTCCTCGTGCTCGACGCGGGCGAGCCGCGGAATCGCTTCGCGCCTCACATGCACGGCGTCCTGGGTCGCGACGGCTGGTCACCCTTCGACCTGCTCGCCGCCGGCCGTGAGGAGGTGGAGCGATACGGCGTCGTCATCCAGTCGGGGGATGTCGCGAGCGCGTCGCTCGGCGCCGACGGATTCGACGTCGTGCTCGACGGCGGCGACCAGCACGTCGGGCGCCGGATGCTCGTCGCCACGGGCCTCCGCGATGAGTTGCCCGACATCCCCGGCCTCGCCGAGTTGTGGGGTACGGGCGCCGTCGTGTGCCCGTACTGCGACGGCTGGGAGGTGCGCGACCGGCGCATCGCCGTGCTCGCGACCGGGGCCATGAGCGGGCACCAGGCACAGCTGCTCCGCCAATGGTCGAGCGACGTCACGTACTTCGTCAACGGATCGGAGCTCCCCGCGGAGGCCTATACCGCCCTCGTCGCCCGCGGCGTCGCGGTCGAGTCCCGCGAGGTGGTGCGCGTCGTCGCCGACGAACACGGCGGTCTCAGCGGCATCCGGCTCGCCGACTGCACCGACGTGGCGGTGGACTCCGTCTTCCTGCACCCGCTTCCGCTGCCGAACGACGCCGTACTCCGCGACCTCGGGGCGGCGACCACCGAGCACATGGGCGTCGACTGGGTCGCCGTCGACGGCGACGGTCGCACGAGCGTGCCCGGACTCTGGGCGGCGGGCAACGTCGTGTCCCCCCGCACGTCGGTGCCCATCGCGTCAGGCGCGGGGAACCTCGCCGGCGCCTCGATCAACGCCGACCTCGTCGAAGAGGAGATCCGGCAGGCGGTCGCGGCATCCGGCGCGTCAGGGGTCTGACTGCTCACCCCGCGGGCCCCGATGGACCGCGGCGTACGCCCTCGGTACCCGCCTTCACACTGATAGTTTTAGTATCGATAGTGCTACTATCAGTGCATGCGGATCTCGCGGCTCAGCCAGCAGAGCGGGGTGCCGGTCTCGACGTTGAAGTACTACCTGAGGGAGGGGCTCCTCCACGAGGGCGAACGCCTGAGCGGCAACCAGACCGACTACGACGAGTCCCACGTGCAGCGGGTGCGACTCGTTCGCGCCCTGCTCGACACCGGTGGGCTGTCGATCGCTGCGGCGAAGCGCGTGCTGTCGACGCTCGAAGCCGAGCCCGACACGATCGCGACGACCTTCGAGGCGGCGCAACACGCGATGGCCGTGGGCCGGGCGTCGAGCGATCCGTCCGAGGCATCGCGACGGCGGATCGCCGACGTCGCGTCCGCCCGGGGCTGGCGGATCTCCCCCGACAACCCGGGATTCGACCTCGCCGCACGCGTGCTCGACGACTTCTCGGCGATCGGCTTCGAGCCGTCAGACGAGTATCTCGGCGCGTATGCGGCGGCTGCAGATCTCATCGCCCGGGCTGACCTCTCGGCGCTGCTGGAGCGCGAGGACCCCGCGCTCATCGCCGAGCTCATGGTCGTCGGCACGGTGGTGGGCGACGCCCTCACCGCGGGCCTCCGGCGCCTCGCGCACCAGGAAGCGACCGCCGAGCTCTTCCCCACGCCCGACCCCAACCACCGAAAGGATTCGTCATGACCACTCACCTCATCCTCGGAAGCAACGGCGTCGTCGGCCGCGAGACGATCGCGGCGCTTCGCGCAGGCGGCCACTCCGTGACGGCGGTCTCGCGTACCACGTCCTCGGACTCCGAGGTCACGCATATCGCCGCCGACCTGCGGGACGCCGCATCCGCTTCCCGCGCAATGCAGGGTGCCGACGTCGCCTACCTGACCGTGGGCCTGCCGTACTCCACCCGGGCGTGGCGGCGAGACTGGCCGGTGCTGCTGCGCAACGCCATCGACGGATGCCTCGCCAACGGCACCCACCTCGTGTACTTCGACAACGTCTATGCGTACGGGCGCACCGACGCGCCGATGACGGAGTCGACCCCGATCCGGCCGACGAGCCGCAAAGGCGAGGTTCGCGCCGGGCTGCTCCGGATGCTCGACGCGGCACGCGACGAGCACGGGCTCGACGTCACGGTCGGTCGCAGTGCCGACTTCTACGGACCCGGCGCATCGACGAGCGCGTTCAACATGTTCGCGATCGACCGGGTCACCGCCGGCAAGCCGCCGACCTGGCTGTTCGACGCGAGCCAGCCGCACTCCATGACCTATACACCCGACATCGGCGCCGCCCTGGCGGTGCTCGGCACCGACGACCGCGCCCGCGGGCGCGTCTGGCACCTGCCGACGGCCCCCGCCCTGACCGGCGAGCAGTACCTCGCCCTCACGACCGGCGACCGGCTTCGCCACCGCACGATGTCGATGGGCACGATGCGGTTCGGCTCACTCTTCTCGAGCGCCGCCCGCGAGACCCTCGAGATGGCCTACCAGTACACCGGGCCGTACGAGTTCGACTCGACCGCGTTCGAGCGCACATTCGGAGTCGCGCCGACGCCGTACGTCGAGGGCATCGCGGCATCGTTGGGGCGCGCCACGGCCCGCACCTGAATGCACGAACTCGCCGGCCCCTCGCTCATCAGGCGCGAGTGGTGCAGGTGCCATGCCCTCGGGTCACCGCCGCAGATCGTCGCGCTCGACGATCCGGGCGGGGTCCCACGCCTCCGCCCAGCCGAGCTCGTCGAACATGCGCGAGAGCACCAGGGCGGTGAAGCCCCAGACGAGCCGGCCGTCGACCGTGAAGGCCGGCGACCGGTAGGCGCGCGTGCCGAGCCTGAACTCCGTGTTCGCTCGGTTCGCCGGGTCGAGCAGATCCGCGACGGGCACCCGGAACACCTCGACGGATTCGTCGTGGTCGACAGCCGCCACGTCGGATGGGCGTGTCCACCACGCCGGTACCGGTGTGACGATGTGGTTGCTCACGGGCACGGACATCACGGGGAGCGTGCCGAGCGGCTCGATTCCGTCGGGGTCGAGGCCCGTCTCCTCGGCGGCCTCCCGCAGCGCCGCCGCGATCGGTCCATCGTCGGATGCCTCGAGCCGGCCGCCCGGGAAGGCGATCTGGCCGGCGTGGCTCCCGAGCGTCGCCGCGCGACGGAGCAACAGCACATCGAGGTCGCGCGCGACGGGACCGCTCGCACGGGACGGCACTGAATCGAGCACGCCGAACAGCACGAGCACGGCCGCCGGTCGCGGGTTCGTGTCATCCCACAGCCCCTGGGGCGTGTCGGCGTGCCACTCGAGGCCGCGCTCGCACAGGGCGATGAGCTCGGCGCGGGGATCAGTGGACGCGATCAGAAGTCCTCTCGCGCCTCGCGGAGTTCACTCAACGCGTCCTCAGCAGCTTGCCACTCCTCGAGCGCCGACGTCAGCTGGCGCTCGAGCCAGGCGGCATCCTGCCCTGCATCGGCGGCCCGCAATTGCGCGAGCCGCTCCGTCGGCGATCCCGTCAGGTCGTCCATTGCTCCACCCTCCACCCCGGGTGCGGGCGTGCCGACGACCGACGGCCGCGTACTTCGAGCCCGCATGAAAGCCATCCTGCCAGCCCCGGCCGACGAGCCATAGGGCCCGGTCAGACGTGCTCGTTCACGACGTGCCTACGCCAACCGCGCCGTGCCGCGCTCGACCAGTTCGCGCACGAGGTCGACGGTCGCGCCGAGATCCATGGCGGTGGTGTCCACCACGTGGTGCTCGAGCTCGCCGAGGTCCGCGAATTGCCGGTGCAGGTCACGGATGACGCTCTCATCGCTGAGCTCATCCGTGACCTGCACCGGCCGTTCACAGTGTCCGACTCGGAGGTTCGTCCGCGAGGAGACGTTGAAATAGCCGCGGGCCCGGAGCCGCCGCTCAGTACGCCGGCGGCTCTGGCGCTGGTGTCGGATCGGCGCAGGCGTCCGGGAACGCTTCGCAGATCGTGATCGTCGGGAATTCCAGGTTCGGCGGTGGGAAGTGGAGCGTCCCGCTTGAGCTTGCCGACTCCTCGACGTCGAGCTCCGCTCGGCGCGCCGCCTCCGCGGCCGCCTCCTGCTCCGCCAGCACCGCCGATGCCTGCGACGACTCCAAGGCGCCGGCGGCTGCGATCCATTGTTCGACGCCACCCGACTCGGCCGCGACCACCGCGTCGCGCGCGACCACGAGGGTCGACCGCAGGTCCGCGGCAGCCTTCGGGTTGGCTGCGATGAGCTCGTCGCTGCGCCGGGTGATCTCGCGTACGATCGCCGCCTCCGCACGGCGTGCCGAGGTGCAGGCCTCCTCCGTCGCCCGCGCCGTCGATGCGAGTGCGGCGACCTCCGCCTCCGTCGTGACGAGCGCATCGCGGAGCACCACGAGCGACGAGTCGAGTTCGTCGAGGCCCGCGTCGCCAGGTGGTCGGGGCGGCGGAGCCGGGTCGTACGCCGGTACCGGGGAGGCATCCGCTGCGCGTTGCACCGTGGTCGTTGCTTGCCCCAATGCGGACGGCGTGAAGCGCGTGCCGCTTCCGGCAAAGGGGCTGAGCCGCGAGGACACGTCCGCCACGCACACCGACGAGGCCAGGTGCGCCGACACGACCGCACGCCCCACCTCGACCCTCGTGGTTATCGTTCGGACGATCCCATCGATCTCGGTGTTGAGCCTTGTTCGCGTTCCTGCCTCGGCACTCGCGGCCCAGACTACGCTCGTCCCGCCGAGCACGAGGGCGGATGCCGCGATGACGGCGATGAGTACGCGACGCTCCTGACGGAACCGGCGGGTGAACTCTCGCAGCGTCATCACCGTGCGAGTCTATTGGCACGCCGGGTGTCCGCCACAACCGACCGATTCGAGGGAGCGTCGTGCCATCCGGCCCGCCCATACGACTACTGGTGGTCACATTTCGGCGACCCGGCACGTCGACAGAGTGAGGCATTCGCCGCGGCCAGCGGCAACTCAGAGCGAGAGGAAGGATCCACCATGAAGATCGGCGCATCTCCGGACTCGAGTACCGGGTGAAGGACCTCGACACGACCGTGCAGTTCTACGAGTCGCTGGGCTTCCGCATCGGCAAGCGCGAGGACCACGCGGCGACCTGTCATGTCAACTGGTTCTGGATCCGGTTCATCGCCGCCGAGGAGGCGGGGCCTGCGCCCGAGCAGCCTGCACTGTACATGAAGGTCGACGACATCGACGACGCCTACGGATCCGTCGTCGCACAGGGACACCTGCCGTCGACTGAGCCGCGAAAGCAGCGTACGGGTGGACCGCGAGAGTTCCGACTCGACGACCCCGACGGCAACACCCGCGCGTTCTTCGCGAAGTGACCGAACGCCCGGCGTCGTGCTGGGCCGGGCGTTTCCGCGTCGAGCACGCCGTAGGCCCAACCCTCGATTCCGCAGGAAGAATCGGGCCGGCTGCGGCGTGTCGGGGGCCCGACACGCCATCAGCACGCCCGTTCTTCCTGCACTGCTACTCGGCGGCGCTCGACGGCTCGAGCTCGAGCTCGAGCTCGAGGGTCATGAAGACGCTGTTCGGGTCGAGCCGGTACTCGGCGAACGGCCCGCACTCCCGGAACCCGTACTTCGCATACAGCGTGCGAGCGGGACGGAAGAACTCCTGCGACCCCGTCTCGAGGCTGACCCACCGGTAGCCCCGCTGCGCCGACTCGGCGAGCACGTGCTCGAGCAGGCGTGCTCCGAGCCCACGGCCCCGCGCCGCAGCATCCGTGCGCATCGACTTGAGCTCACCGTGCGCCGGATCGAGCTCCTTCAGCGCGACGCAACCGAGCAGGTCGTCGCCCTCGGCGATCGTCCAGAAGGTAACGTCGGACACCGCGAGGCCCGAGACGTCGAGCGCGTGGACGCTCTCGGCAGGAGACGTAGCGAACATGTCGGTGAGATGGTCGGTGAGCAGGCGGATGACGCGCTCGTCCGCGAGGTCGCCGAGGTCGATGGAGGTGGTGGTCGTCACCCGTCCATTCTCTCGTCAGCGACCGGCGGCGGGTGGACCGGCGCTCTCGCGGACGACGAGCTCCGGGAGCTCGGACGAGCTGCGGCGCACGGCATCGCCGCTCATCGCGCCCCGAAGCAGTTCGAATGCGCGCGCGCCGAGGCCGCCGAAATCCTGCCGAACCGTCGTGAGGGCAGGTGACCACATCGCGGCCAGCGGATGGTCGTCGAACCCGACGACGCTGACGTCGTCGGGCACCCGCACGCCGACGTCGCTGAGCCCCTTGATCACGCCCATCGCGATCTCGTCGTTCCCGCAGAACACCGCGGTGATCTCCCGGTCGCGCCCGATCTCCTGGCCGATCGTCCGTCCGGACTCGGGCGACCACGTCGCCTCGAACAGCGCGGGCGGCTCCACGCCGGCTTTCTTGAGCGCGCGTCGCCACCCCGTGGTGCGGCCGTCCTCACGTCGGGACGGCGGAACGCGAACGTGGTGGACCGTGCGGTGACCGAGGGCGAGCAGGTGCTCGGTCAGCGCCTCCGCGGCACGACTCTCGTCGAGCACGGCCTGTGCGACATCGCGGGAACGCACGCCGGAGACGGCGACGATCGGGATGTCGCGCGGCAGGCGCTCGAGCACGGCGACACCCGGGGGGTCGAACTTGAGCACGACCAACCCGGCGGGGCTCTGGTCGAGCACCAGCGCCACGGCACGCTCGACCTCGTCGGGTTCGGTGGTCTCGACCACCGTGATCGTCACGGTGTAGCCGTCGGCCCTCGCCTCCTCCTCCACCCCGCGGATCGTCTCGGCGTAGCCGTACTGGGAGGTGTTGCCCGCCACGATCGCGATCGTGTGCGACTGCCGGGACGCGAGCGCTCGCGCCGTCGCGCTCGGTCGATAGTTGAGCTTCGCGATCGCGTCGAGGACGAGCCGCTCCTTCTCCGGGCGCACGCGCGCGGCGCCGGTGAGCACGCGCGACACGGTCGGCACGGATACGCCGGCCAGCTTCGCGACATCCGCGATCACCGCCGGGCGCGGAGTGTTCTTGCCCGCCATCGCGCTCCTCGCCGCTCGGATCGGGCGGCGTACGCCCGATCTCGGTCCCTGCGGCTCCCATTCTGGCTGTCCATCGGCCTGCTGCGCGACCGACGGCACTGGCGCGTCTATTTGACCGCTCCGCTGGTGACGCCGGAGATGATCTTCCGCTGCGCGAACGCGAAGACGAGCAGCAGGGGCAGGCTCATGAGGATGATGTACGCGAAGATCAGGTGCCAGTTCTGCAGGTAGAGTCCGGCGCTCGCCACCTGGAAGAGGTTCAGGGGCAGGGTGTCCAGCCGTCCGCCGACCGCGAAGAGCGCGTAGAAGACGTCGTTCCAGATGTAGAGGCAGATGAGGATGGTCGCCGTTGCGAGCACCGGCATCAGCAGCGGCAGGATGATGCGGACGAACACCTTGACCGGCCCCGCTCCGTCGACACGCGCGGCTTCCTCGAGTTCCTGCGGGATGGTCCGCACGAAGCCGGTGACGAAGAAGATCACGGTCGATAGGTACATGCCCATGTACACCCCGATCATGCCGACCGGCGTTCCCGCGAGCCCGAGCTGGCGCAGGAGCAACACGATCGTCACGACCGCCGGCGGCAGCACGATACCGCTGATGGCCAGGGCGTAGACCACCGCGAGCCCGCGGCTGCTGCGCCGCGCGAGAACCCACGCTGCCATCGAGCCCAGGATGAGCACGCCGAACACCGCAGGAATCATCACCAGCAGGCTGCCGCCGAAGGCGAGCGCCATGCGTCCTTCGGTGAAGACCTGGGCGAGGTTCTCGAAGAGCTGCCACTGCGACGGCGGCGCGAGGTTCGGGTTGAGCGCCTCCGCCTGGCTCTTGCCGGCGGTGCTGATGACCAGCCAGAACGGCACCCCGAGCAGCAGGACCAGCGCCAGCACGGTGACGATGGGCTGGGCGATGTCGGCGAGGGAACGACGTCGGCGCATCCTCGAAGCGGTCGCGCTCACAGCACGTCCTCTCTCTTGCGAAGGAACCGGATGACCGGGAAGGCCAGGATCATGACCATCAGGAAGAGCACCAGGCTCATCGTCGTCGCCTGCGCGAAGAGCCCTTGGCCGAAGGTGCGGAAGATGAAGATGTTCAGCAGCTCGGTGGTTCCGCCCGGACCGCCCTCGGTGGTGGCTTGCACGATGTCGAAGCCGTTCATCGAGCCGAGCAGCGCGGTCGCCACGTTGAAGGTGATCGCCGGCGCGAGGAGTGGGATGCGGATGTAGACGAGGGTCTGCCACCATCCCGCGCCGTCGAGGCGGCTCGCCTCGAGCACGTCGGGGTTGATCGTCTTGAGTCCGGCGAGGTAGATGAGCATCGACAGGCCCATCCACTTCCAGGCGTGCACGAGCGCGACCACGACGATCGTCCAGGTCGTGTCGCCGAGCCAGGCGATGCTGATGTCGGTGCCGGTGATGAATCCGAGGATGTCGTTGAGGGCGCCCTCGGGCTTCAGGAGGGCCTGGAAGATGTAGCCGACGGCGAGCGCGGACATGATCACGGGGACGAAGAACGCCACGCGCGCGGCACGGTTGAGCGGCGTGTCCTTCTCGAGGAGCAGCGCGAGGGCGAGTCCGAACACGTTCTGGAAGATCGCGACGAGCACTGCGTAGACGAGCGTGACCCGCAACGAGTTGAGGAGGGTTCCGTTGGCGAAGAGCGCCACGAAGTTGTCGAAGCCGACGAAGCTGATGCCGGACTTGAAGCTCGACCAGTCGGTGAACGCGTAGATGAAGTTGAAGAGCGTCGGCACGAAGAAGAAGACCACGAGCACCGCGAGCGCGGGCAGCAGGAACCACAGCGGGTGATCCTGCCGTCGCCCCCTCGGCCGGGCCGAGATCGGCGACGCGAGCGACGGGGCGGCGCCTGGGGCGACGATCGCGCGGGTTGTGGTGGTGGACACGGGGTTCGTTCCGCCTTTCATGGAGTGTCCGTGCACCGGGCGGGAGGTCCGCCCGGTGCACGGATCGGGGTCAGAAGCCTTCGGCTCCCTGCGCCTTGGCGAGTTGCGCGAACTGGTCCTGCGTGGCCTGCGCGACCTCTTCAGGCGTCTTCGTGCCCTGGATCATATCCGCGAGGAAGATGTACAGGTCGGGGTTCGCGATGGCGAGAGCCTGCATCGACCCCACCGAGCTGCCCAGCGAGTCGCTGACGGCGAGGAGGGCGCTCGGTACCGTGTCGGGCGTCGCCACGTCGTCCTGCAGCGACACGGTCTCGCGCGTCTCGACGAAGTCGGCGTAGCCGTCGCCCAGCCAGTAGGAGAGGAGCTGGCGTGCTGCTGCCTCCTTCGCCGCGTCGCCGGTCTTGAAAGCGACGAGGGCGTTGCTCTGGTCGGGGATGAAGGTGCCGACGTTGCCCGACGGGGAGATCGGGAAGAAGCCGATGGTCTCGTCGAGCTCCTCGGCCGACGCCTTGGACTGGAGCTGGTTGAAGAAGGAGTTCACCTGCACGACCATCGCGGCATCGCCGGCGAGCAGGGCGTCGCCCTGGTCCTCGAACGTGGCCGTCTTGATGTCCTCGTTGAACAGCCCCTCGTCGATGAGGCCCTTGTAGGTCTCGATGGTGCCGAGGATGGTCGGGTCGGTGAACTTCTCCTCGTTCGCATTGACGCGATCCCAGAGTCCGTCGGCCGCGGCATCCGCAAGCTGCACCTGCACCCACCACTGCGTGGCCCAGCGGTCGCCCGCCATCTCGTAGAAGGGCGTGACGCCGGCGGCCTTGAGGTCGCGGCCGAGCTGGACGAAGGAGTCCCAGTCGGTCGGCAGGTCGGTGACCCCTGCGTCGGCGAGGACCTTCTTGTTGTAGTAGACCCCCTCGACAGCCGGTGTCGTGATCAGTGCGGCGTAACGGGTGTCGTCGAGGATGCCGGTGATGTCGCGCAGGTCGGCGGCGGTGGCGTCGAGCCACGGCGCGTCATCGAGCGGCTGCAGGTTCGTCGTGGCGTTGAGCGCGGTGAGCTGGGATGCCGTCGGCTGCCAGAAGGCCAGATCGGGCTTGTCACCCGTGGCGACCTTCGTCTGGATGCCCTGCTCGTAGGGGTCGGGGATGGTGACCACGTCGATGCTCGCGCCGGTGAGCTCCTCGAAGCCGGCGACGACGCTCTCGGGAACGGTGTTCGAGTTCTGCGCCGCCCAGATCGTGAGCGAGACGCCATCGAGCTTCGTGTCCTGGGCGGGCCAGTCGGCTGGGGCGGAGTCGCCGCCGCCCGCGGTGGGGTCGCTGCATCCGGAGAGGACGAGTGCGGCTGCCGCGGCGACCGCGGCGAAGCCGATCAGAGTTTTCTTCATTGAACTTCTCTTTCTGTGAACGATACCTCGGCCTCGGGTGATGCCGACGGTGTTGCGATGCAGGTGCCGGATGGTCACTCGATGCGGGGTGAGATCCGGAAGGTGCGGGCCGATGTCTCGGCATCGCCCGCGCGAACGGTGAGCACTGCCTCCTCTCCGTTCCACTCGGTTTCCCATTGCTGGAGCGTGCGGGGGAAGACCGTCTCGACCACGACCTCGAGGCCGCGGAAGTCGGGAAGGTCGAGCCGGACCGGCCCGGGGCCACCTCGGTTCCAGACCGAGACGTATGCGGCCCCCTGGTCCGCGAGCCCCATCGACACGACCTGGCCGCCGTCAGGCAGCCCGGTCGGCCAGAAGGGGGTCGAACGGGCGATTGCGCCGCGGAGTCGCTTCGCGGCGTCGACCGCTTCTCGTACGAGCTCGCGCTGGCCGGAGGTCATCCGGTTGAGGTAGCCCGACAGGTAGTAGCGGCCGAGCAGGCCGGTGACGAGGCAGAACGCGACCTCCTCGTCGGTCATCTCCGGCTGCGGGTACGCCCAGCTCGCCGCCTGCTCGGGGAGCATCGAGATCGGCGCGGTCGCCGCGATCGGCGGGTACAGCCGGAAGTCCTGCTGGTCGGAGGTCGATTGCATCTGCAGCCGCGAGAGCATCGCGAAGTCCATCCGCATGGCACCCGAGGCGCAGTTCTCGAGGATGAGTTCGGGATGGCGCTCGTGCACCGAGTCGAGCCACGCGAGATGGGCGCGGTTGTGCTGGAGCAGGCCATGGCCCGGGCTGTGCGCGTCGACGTCGGTTCCCGAGCCGGGGTTCACGTTGTAGTCGAGCTTGAGGAATCCGATCCCGAACTCGTCGACGAGCCGATCGACCACGTCATTCAGGTGCTGAATCACCTTCGGGTGCCGCAGGTCGAGGTGGAACCGCTCGTGCTCCTCGACGCGTTGACCGGCGCGCTGCAGGAATGCATCGTCGGGGAGCTGGTCGACCAGCGGACTCCGCACGCCGACCACCTCGGGCTCGAGCCACAGGCCGGGCGTCATGCCGCGGCGGCGGATGTGCTCGATGACCTCGGCGAGCCCCGCGGGGAAGCGCACCGTGGACGGCAGCCACTCTCCGACGCTCCCCCACCACGACCCGCTGTCGTCGTACCAGCCGGCGTCGATGCAGAAGACCTCGGCTCCCACCTCGGCCGCCGCGTCGATGAGCGGCAGGAGTCGCTGCGTCGTCGGATCGCCGTTCAGCGTGTTCATGTAGTCGTTGAACACCACCGGCATCCGCTCGTTGTCGACGTGTGGACGCCGGGCGGCGCGCCGGTAGGCCGTGAGCTGGTCGAGCGCCGCGGCGAATGTGCCGGCGAAGGCGACCGTGACCGGGACGGTGGTGAACCGCTCCCCCGGCGCGAGTGCGAGGGTGAAGGCGTGGTCGCGATCGGTGGGGCCCGAGAGCGAGAACACGCCGCCGCTCAGGTTCTCGCCGATCTCCCAGCGCCAGCCGCCATTGTGCTCGATCTGCCAGAGCCAGGCGGCGCCGATCGACGTCGACTCGATGCCGGCCACGGGCAGGGCGCCGCCCGTCGACCAGGTGCCGTACGACGACGCCCCGATGCTGCTGCGCCGATCGTGTCCGGTGAGGTCCTCGCGGATGCCGACCAGCCCGGCCTCGCGGATGCCGCGCCGAGTCCAACGGCCCTCGCCGAGCCATTCGCCGGTGCCGCTCACGAGCTCCCACGATTCGAATCCATCACGGTCGACGCGTGGCTTCGCATCGGCGGATGTCGCGGCACCCTCGTCGGGGGTGCCACCGAATGCCGAGCTCCAGCTCGTGACCGACCGCAGTACCACCGTCGAGTCGCCGACGTTCACGACGTCGACCGACGCCCGGATGCAGCCGGAGCCGTTCGGCGACTCGAGCGTGATCGTCGCCTCGATACCGCGCACCGCATCGAGCTGCGTGACCCGGAGGTGGGACGCCTCGCTGTCGCGTTCCTCGACATGCGCCGCGTATCGGAGGGCGCGACCGATCTGGCTGTGGTCGAGTCGGTCGGATGCGGGCTCGTGACCCGCGCCGACGGCCACGATCTCCACGAGCGGCACCACGTCGGCCATGGCCACGCGGGCTCCCCGGGAGGAGATGCCACGGAGACCCACGGCGGAGGAATCGTCCCAAGCGATCTCGATCGCGAGGGAGTCGTCTCCCCAGTGCAGTGTCTTCATCGAAGCAGTTCCCCATCGTCGCGGAGGTGGTCGGGTTTCTCGCCGATCGAGCGGCGGTTCGATCAGTATGATATCGATTTCACGGATCCGCAAGCCGAAGTCTGAAATCGCTATCAAACGTCCTGACTGCTGTAATCACGGGCTTGTGAAGCGGTCGGAACGCACGGACCACCACCTATTGCGACTCGACCTGAAATCGGTATCATGATCACCGATCTGCACGGGTCCTGTGCCCTTCCCACGACGATGCGAGGTTCGGCGACCGCCCGACCTCTCTCGGTGGTGCCGGCGCGGCACTCGGTCGATCGTTCCGAGCTCGGCCGCGCCGCGGTCGGGCACGCCGCTCCGGCAATGACGACAGGAGAGCGATTCAATGAAGAATTCCCGCAGAAGGCTGACTGCCGCGGCAGCCGCAGCCGCCACAGCGCTGGTGGCTGGGGGCCTCGCCCCGCTGGCCGCCACCGCTGCAGTCGCAGAGGAAGGAACACAGGTGCTGGGCGTCGATTTCGCGCAACGCACGGGCGAGTTCCGCGGCGGCGCCACCGGAACCCTCTACGGGTTCGGCGATGACGACGCCCCGACACGCGCCCTCATCAATGGGGCCCACATCACGAACTCGTCGCAGAAGGCGCCGTACGGCACGCAGCATCCCAGCGGCGACGCGCTCAAGATCGAGGACGGGTTCTTCGACAAGCACGGCGAGCAGTTGTACATCTACATCCAGGACTACTACCCCGACTGGGCGTACAACGGCGGACAGCGCCCGGGTGACGCCCGCACGTACAACCAGGCCGACGGCTCGTACACGTCGGTGCCCAATGGCGTGTGGGACTACCTCGAGGTCGTCGAATTCGTCACCGAGGCGGTGGCCACGCAGTCGTCGCATCCCCAGGACTACGTCTTCATCCCGTTCAACGAGGCGGATGGCGGCAACTGGTACTGGGACTGGGGCGCACTGAAGGACACGTTCCTCGGCGACTGGAAGGCGACGGTCGACACGATCCGCGACGTCTATGCCCGCAATGGCCTGGATGCTCCGGTGATCGGCGGACCCGGCGACTCGCGCTGGCAGCCGCAGCGGTCGGCCGACTACCTCGACTATGCGCTCGCGCACGACGTGCTCCCCGACATCTTCATCTGGCACGAGCTCGGCATCGACAACCTGGCGACCTTCCGCTCGCACCTCGGGGAGTACCGCGCACTGGAGGCAGAACGCGGCATCGAGCCGCTGCCGATCAACATCACCGAGTACGGGATGCTCCGCGACATGGGAGTGCCCGGCCAGCTCATCCAGTGGTTCTCGATGTTCGAGGACGCCAAGGTCGACGCCCAGACGGCGTACTGGAACTACGCGGGCAACTTCTCCGACAACAGCGCGCGGACCAATGCCGCGAACGGCGGATGGTGGATGTTCAAGTGGTACGGCGACCTCGCCGGCAGCGAGACCGTCGCCGTCACTCCGCCTGCGCTCGACGTCGCCGACACCCTGCAGGGCATCGGGGCGATCGACGTGGAGAACTCGCGTGCGACCGTGCTGTACGGCGGCACCGACGACGACGTCCGCCTCGACATGAGCGGGCTCGACACCGAGACGTTCGGCGAGCGCGTCGACGTGGAGGTGCGTGAGATCACGCTCACCGGCGCGGAGGGCCTCGCCGGTACTCCGCGGGTGATCACCGCGCTCGACGGGGTCGCGCTCGACGCCGGCACGCTCGAACTCACCGTGCCGACGTACGACCGCTATGCCGCCTACCAGGTGATCATCACGCCCGAGCAGCACCGCGTGGTCGCTGCCGACGCCGTGTGGAGCACCAGCATCGAGGCGGAGGACACCGCGTTGACGGCGGCCATCGCCTACGACCAGAGCCCGACCGCGAACGGCGGTTGGAAGTTCCTCGCGTCGGGCGGCCGCGATGTCGGATCGTTCAACCAGCCGAGCTCGAAGGCGGACTGGACGGTCGACGTGCCGCGCGACGGCCGCTACCGCTTCCAGGTGATCGGGGGCGCTCCGGGCACGCCTGGCCGGCACGCCCTGTTCGTCGATGGCGCGCACGACCAGACGGTGCACTACACGGCGGATCTCGCACTCAACGCCACGAGCCGGTGGCAGTACCGCGGCAGCGCCGAGGTCATCGTCGAGCTCACCGCCGGCCAGCACGTGCTCTCGCTGCGGGCGAGCGAGGACGGCGTCAACCGGCTGCCCAACTCCGACATCACGCTCGACAAGTTCGTGCTCACCGACGTGACCGACGGAGAGCCGACGGTCTATCCCGCCAGCACGCTGCGGTATGTCGGCGGGGCAGGCGTGCGCTACGACGCTCCGGCGACGAGGGGCTTCGCGTCGCTCTCCGGCGACCAGCGCGCCGACGTCTACGCGAACGCGTGGGAGTCGGGCTACCACGATGTCGTGATCGACTACGCGACCGAGGGCGCCGCCACGATCGAGCTGTCGGTGAACGGGCGCTCGGTCGCCGAGCTCGCAGCGGAGGCATCCGGAACCTGGCGCTCGACGGCACGCCTGCACCTCTCGCAGGGCATCAACGAGATCGAGCTGCGCTCCCCGGATGGCGTGCTGTTGAAGCAGGTCACGACGATCCGCGCCGCGGACGGCGACGCGTCGGCCACGACGATCGAGGCAGAGAACGCGACGCTCGCGGGCGCCGCCGCCGTCTTCCAACTGAGTGCGGCAAGCGGCTCGAACGCGTCGGGCTCGGCCAAGGTCGGGTACCTCGGCAACGGCGCGGCCAACACGCTGCGAGTGGATCGCCAAGCGGCGTTCGCCGCGCCCGGCGAGTATGACATCGTGGTGCACTACGCCAACGCCGAGCTGTCGGGACGTCACGACTACAACCCGCAGGTCGTCGACCGCAGGCTGGTCGTGACCGAGACCGGTTCACCCGAGACGGCCGCGGTGAAGTACTTCCGCTACACGTACTCGTGGGACAGCTTCTGGGAGCGCACCATCCCGATGACGCTCACGACCGCCGACGGCGCGCTCACGTTCGGCAACCCCGACGCGTACGCGCCCGACGTGGACAAGATCACGATCGCGCCCGTGCTGCTCGGAACGCCGAGCACGATCGCGACCCCGCCGTCCGACGAGACGCTGACCGAGGAGAGCCGCGGCGGAGTCACGGTCGCCACGAGCGCGGCCGAGGGGTCGCAGCTGAAGATCGCGCTCCCCGTGGAATTCGCGGGCACGGATGCCGCGGCCTACCTGCTGCCCGGTGTCACGCGGATCGGAGCCGGAACGGTGGCGAAGAGCGGCAAGCTCACCGTCACGCTTCCGACCGGCGTGGTGGGCGACCATCAGCTCGCGGTCTACACGGCCGAAGGTGCGCTGATCGGCTGGGACGACCTCACCGTGACGCCGGCCAGGCGCCCGGGACGCGGCTGAGCCTGCTCGCACGAACGCCCGGTCCTCACAGCGAGGGCCGGGCGTTCGGCAGGAGCGGGCGGATGCCGCTTGCTGCGCTCTCGCCGGCGCTGGACGTTGACGATGATGCTTTGCACATGCAATACTTCTTTTGCACATGCAAGGAGACCTTGTGAATGAGTACACCGGGGACGAGATGGTGCGCATCATGGCCGCACTGTCCAACCCGCACCGGATGCGCGTGGTCGCCACGCTCGTGCGGGGCGCCACCTACGTCAGCCAGCTCGCTCGCGAGTTGGAGATCAGCAGGCCGCTGCTGCAGGTTCACCTCCGCCGCCTCGAGGCGGCAGGGCTGGTCACCTCACAGCTGCGAATCTCGGAAGAGGGTAAGGCAATGAAGTTCTATTCCATCGAACCGTTCGCTCTGCAACTGAGCCCGGAGTCGATCGCACGCGGCGCGAGCTCCCTCTCGTTGCCCGACACAGAGGAAGGGAGCGAGCGATGAACGACGGACTGCTGGTCTTCCTCGCCACCGCCGGCTTGCTGAGCATCATCTTCGTGGTGGTGATCTGGCAGCTCGCTGTCACCTGGCGCGCCAAGGCAGCGCTCGTCCGGGAGGGCGAGTATCGCCAACTCTCGGAACGCGCGGTCGCCACCCACGAGGAGACGCAACGCCGGCTCGACGGCATCGCGTCCCAGCTCGCGGAGGCTCGCGCGCAGCTGATCGCCATCGAGAAGACCCTCACCGTCATCGACTGACGGTGAGGCCCCGGGGTTGCCGAGCGGACACTCGACAACTCCGGGTGAAGATCGCCGCTACACGCCGCAAGGCGTGCTCTGAACACGACATGATCTCCATCGAAAGGATAGGCGCATCGTGCTGCCTGCAACCACGGCCCGCCTCGTAGTGTCGACGTTGATCGTCGCACTCGGCATCGCCGCCCCATCGAACGCGGTCGCCGCTGAGGACCACAGCGACTCCGCCTACACCACCGAAGACGTGTCGTTCGAGAACGACGGTCTCGCCCTGCACGGCACCGTGCTCGTTCCGTCGCCGCCGGGTTCTACCCCGACGGCGAAGCCGCCTTCGGCTGAGACGCGTCATCCCGCTGTCGTGATCGTGGCCGGATCGGGAGCTCGTGTGCGTTCCGACTACCTCGCCGAGGCCCGCGCATTCGCGGCATCCGGCGTCGTCACCCTCATCTACGACAAGCGCACGGTCGGCTACTCGCTCACGGAACGCTCATACGAACAGCTGGGCGAGGACGCGATCGCGGCGCTTCGGCTGTTGCGGGATCGCCCCGATGTCGACCCGGCGCGCGTCGGATTGTGGGGTCACAGCGAGGGCGGCTGGGTCGTGCCGACGGCCGCGGCATCGCATCCCGAGGTCGGATTCGTCATCCTCGCCGGAGCCAGTGCCCGCCCACCGGCAGAGGTGCAGACCTGGAGCACGTGCCGATATCTCGTGAACTCCGGTTTCCCCGAGCGACTGTGTGCGCCGGTCGGAGGCAACCTGACGCGCCTGATGGTCGCCGGCGGCCTGTTCCCGGAGGCCGCGTTCGACCCGCTTCCGGCCTTGGCGCAACTGCGCGTCCCCACGCTCGTGCTGCTCGCCGAGTTCGATCAGTCGACGGCCCCCGTCACGAGCGGGCACCTGTTCGCCGAGACGCTCAGCGGATCGCCACATGCGTCGGTGTGCGTGGTGCCTGGGGCCGACCACGAGTTCCACGCCAGCCCGAACGGCTTCGAGGCCGGGGAACACTACGCGGACGGCTACCTCCAGCTCGCGTCGACATGGGTGGGAGCTCTTGATGGTGCCGGTGGTGCCTCCTTCGACTGCCCATCCGCCGCCACCGCACAGCAGGTGGGCGTGCCCACTCGGCTCAGCCCGCTTGATTGGTTCGAATCCCTTGCCGTGCATGCCGTGGCCGGGTTCGTGCTGCTCGGGGCGTTTCTCTCTTATCCGGTTACGGCCCTGGTGCGACGGATGCGAGGGTCACGGCGATCGGGTCCGGCAGCCTGGCCCGCGCGTCTCCTCTCGGCCGCGGGTCTCGTCACGGTGCTCGGAACGGTGTGCCTGCTCGGCTACCTGATGGCGACCGGCGCAACCGATCCGATCGGGCCGGTGCTCCTCGACCGACCCGCGGTCTGGCTGCTTCTCCAGCTGCTCTCGCTGGTCGTCGTGGGCGCTGCGGTGTGGACGACGATCGCGTGGCGGCGAACTCGCGATCGGGTCACCGTGACCGCGCGAATCCGGTTGGGCATCGTCCTCGCCGGCGCGATCGTCTTCGTGCCGTGGGCGGCGTGGTGGGGTCTGTTCACGGCCTGAACGATGACGACCTCGCGGCCGCCACCCGGGTGCCCACGTTGACGCGGAGTCGGAACGGTCCTGCGACCCTGCGGCGCATCGGGGCAGGCCCGGATGTCGCTGCGCTTCGCCGACCCATACGCTCGGGCCGTGCATGCCTCGCAGAGCAGCAGCCACAGGAGCGGCGACGCCGTCAAGCTGACCATCTGGATCATCGTCGCTGCGGTCGCGCCCGTCGCCATCGTCATCGGTGGCATCGGAGGGACGCTGCGCTCCTTCGGCGGTGACGACCCGCAGCCGTTCATCGGGCTGGCGTTCCTCGGCGTCGCGATGAGCCTCGGCGCAGGCGTATCCGCCGTGGTGCTCGGCGGCCGCGTGTGGGCCGCCGTTCTCATCGCGTTTCCGGGTCTCAGCGTCTTCCTCGGGTACCTCGTCGGGCTTCCCGGGATCTCCCTGGCGGTCTTCGCAAGCCCGATCACCATCTGGATCGGGGTCGCCGCCGTGCTCAGGGCGATGGATCATCCGGCCGGAGACCCATCCGACGGGAGCAAAGCGATCGACGAGTGACGAATGCCCGGCCCTCGTGAAAGGACCGGGCATTTCTGTAGTTCCGGCAAGACCGGTTACACCGCCTGCGCCGACTCCACGGTCGTACGCGGCACCAGGTGGTCACCGAGCGCGCCGGTGACGAACAGGAGCGGCGATGTTGTCGTCGACCGGGCGCCCGACACTCCGGCACTCCGGCACTCCGGCACTCCGGCACTCCGGCACTCCGGCACTCCGGCACTCCGGCACTCCGGCACTCCGGCACTCCGGCACCAGCGAATGCCGCGTGATTGTGCCGCCGGCGGCGGCAGCGGTAAGAGCGTCACGCTGGCTATCGACCGAGAATTGAGTTCAACCAGTCCGGCCCGGCGACGACCACTCCGTCTGCGAGTCGCGCGCGCAGGCCCCGGTCCGCGGTGACCACCAGCACGCGCGCCCCCGCGTCGCCATAGCGCTGCGCAGCGGACACGATGGCGCTGTCGCCATCCTTCGGCGCACGGACCACGACCACGCCGGCCGGCGCGGTGATCGCCTTCGCCGCGCCTTCCACGACGGCCACGACCTGCTCGACGACGACGTTCTCAGCGTCGGGAGCTCGGACGGTCCGGCTCACAAGCCCGGGCATGAGCGCGAGGAGCTTGGTCGCCGCAGCTGCGCAGTCCTTCCACCAACCATCCGGGCGTGAGCCCATCACGTTGGCCACGTCGACCACGACGATCACCGGCGCACCCGATGACCCGTCGCCCGGCATCCGCGCGTCATCCATCGGCCCAGCGTAGCCAGACACGCCGAACACTCGGCCCTCGTGAAGAGGACCGGACGTCCGGCACCTCGGGACTTCGGCACTTCGGCACCAGCGGATGCCGCGGACTTACGTCACCCGGCGAGTGACGGTGCGAACGCATGCCACGCCCGGCGTCGTTCACTTCGCGGGTCCTCCTCGACGCGATCCGAGGAGTCGATCACGAGTGTCGATCGCGTCGGCTCGTCGTACCGCGGCCACGCCGGGCTCGGAGCTCCGGTCTCCGCGAAGCGCAGCCAGTGCTGCCGCATCCGCTCGCCCGCCGCCGCATACAGCTCATAGCCGCCCAGGGAGATGATGACGCGGGCCATCGGCAGATCGGTCCGGTCGAACAGTGCGAACATCTCCACGCCGTGCGTCGCGTCGAGGCCGACCAGCTTGAGCAGGCGTGTTGCGAAATCGAACCGGTACGACCAGACCGGCGCGTACCGCGAACAGGTGTCGGCCACGCGCGTACTCGGATACCAGAAGCCGTAGTCACCGCCGAAGTCCGCGGCGGGCCGTCTTGCCGGCAGCTCGGGGTACGCGGCGCGCATGGCCCGCCGCGAGTCGCCGGGTGCCTCAGCGAAGAGGTCGTCGATGCGTTTCGCGCTCCGCGGCAGGATGTCGACGCGACCGCGGAAGATCGTGCCCTCCCGATCGTTCGTGCCGATGATGAGCGGCACGCGGTGCGCGCGACCTTCGCGGAAGGCCACGAACGGTCGCTCGGGCACGAGGTCGCCGTCGACGACGGGCGCGAAGCAGAACGCTCCGGCGTAGGCGTCGGGCGTACGCACCTGGAGTGCGACGGACGCGATGACGAGGTCGTCCGCGCTTGCGTCGGTCAGCAACTGCTGCGGCGTCGGCGGGGCGGTGACGCGTGGCGCAACATCGTGCGCTGCATCCTCGCGCGCCGCATCCTCGCGCGCCGGAGCCTCGCGCGCCGCATCCTCGCGCGCCGGAGCCTCGCGCGCCGGAGCCTCGCGCGCCGCGTTCCGCTCCGCCCGCTCGCGCACGACATCTCGCAGGATCGCGACGTACTCCGCCGCCCACCTCGCCGTCAGGTAGGGCGAGTAGACCGCGTCGGGCGGCGGGCTCTGAGCGATGGCCCCGGCGAAGAGCCCGCGCGCGGACGGCGTCGCCATGAGGGTCGTGACCGCGTTGCCGCCCGCCGACTCGCCGAACACCGTGACGCGCTCGGCATCGCCGCCGAAAGCGGCGATGTTCGCCCGCACCCATCCGAGCAACGCGACCTGGTCACGCAGCCCGAGGTTGCTCTCGAACCGGCGCGGGCCGGAACTGTACCGCGTGAAGTCGAGGTAGCCGAGCGCGCCGAGGCGGTAGTTGAAGCTCACGTACACGATGCGCCCGCTGCGCACGAACCCCTCGCCCTGACCCGAGAAGTCACTCGACGAGCCCGCGCTGTATCCCCCGCCGTGAATGAACACCATCACCGGTAAGGGCGACCCACCCGCGTCGCGGGCGGGAGCATGCACGTTCACGCTCAGGCAGTCCTCGTCGGCGGTGACGACACTCGTTGCCGGCCGCACCAGACGATTGGAGTACGCCTGCGGTGCGATCGCGCCGAACACCGACGCGTCACGGACTCCCCGCCACGGCAGCACCGGCGCCGGCGCCCTGAACCGCCGCTCTCCGATGGGCGGGGCCGCGTACGGCATGCCCCGCCACGCGAGCATCCCGCCCTCGCGCAGCCCGCGCACGACGCCCCCCGTGATGCGGACCTCGAGTCGGTCGTCCGTTCCAGGGTGTGCGGTCATACCTGCACGCAGCCCATTGCCCCATTCAATCCCTGCGGCGTCCGCGGCGCCAGAGGGCGCGACATGAGCGGGTGCCGGCGTCGGATGCCGCGGGCCTGCGCCGCGGCATCCGCCCGACGCCTCCGATGTCAGGCGTCGGCGAGGAAATGGAACAGGTCGTGGTCCTGCCATTCGCCGGCGATCTTCAGGTACCTCGGCGCCATGCCGAAGCGGACGAACCCGGCCCGAGCGAGCACGCGCTGCGACCGCAGGTTGTGCCGCAATGTCGCGGCCTGCACTCGGCGGAGGCCCAGCTCATCGAACGCGAGCGCGGTGACAGACCGGAGCGCAGCGGTCGCATAGCCGCGGCCATTCGCCTCCGGGGCGACCCAGTACCCGGTGCTGCACGATTGGAGCGACCCACGCACGATGCTCTGCAGCGTGATCCCGCCGACGACGTCGCCTGCCTCATCGAGGATCACCTGTGGAAGCGCCTCGCCTCGCTCGTGGCGCTCGAGCGCCAGCCGGATGGCCTCGAGCTGTCCCTCTCGGGTGAAGTACGAGGAGGGCCGCTCGGGTTCGAACGGCGCGAAGAACCCCTGGTTGTTCCCCTTCAGGCGCGCGAGCCGTGGTGCGTCATCGAGCCGGATGAGTCGAATGCTGGCGGGCATCGACCCAGCTTCGCATATGCCGGGTCGTTCGTTCAGGGCTGTCTCCCGGAGGGATGACGCGAGGCCAGCCGCGACACGCTGCGCCGCTTCAGTCCCTCCGGCGCCGTTTCCTCGGCCGGTATGCCTCCTTGATGACGCTTTCGGCATACCAGCGATATGAGTCACGCCCGTCGGGCAATTCGACAGAGTCGTCGCCGTAGACCTCGTAGGCGATGTGGACGAGATCGTCGGGTTCCGTGATGCCGAGATGTCTGACGAGAATGCCGAGGTCGGCGAAGTCCTTGTCCCTCGCTGCTGACAACTTCATCGCGACGAGCTCGCGTGGGGTCGCGATTGCGACGGCGACGTGGTCGTCGGACGGTGCCGCGTCTACTCGAAGCCAGCTCCGGCCGGCGGCATTCAGCCAGGTCGACGGAAGTCCGAGGTCCGCAGCCATCTCGGCGACGACATCCTCCACTTCGGCGCGCGGCTCGATGAGTGCGTCGATGTCTCGGGTCACGCGCACATCCGGGTCGTCGGGAAACCGCAATAACATGGCCGCACCACCGGCGACCCGGATGGTACCGCGGACTCCTCGCTCGTTGAGTCGTCGAGCGAGCTCATCGAGGAGTTCACGGACTGACTGGGCGTCGAGATCGCGTCTCATCTGGTCGAGAGCGAGTTCGCGTCGAGGTAGATGTTCAACTCACGCAGCCGCTCAGGGGTGGACGTCTTGGCCTTCTCGCGGAGAGGAGGGAATCGGGAGACATACCACCTCCGGTTCAGCTTGGCCGGCCTCGCCCACTCCGGCCGGCGCTCGTGGGGGATGGCCTCGCCGTAGACCGCTCGGAACAGCTGCTCCCAACGAGCGTCCTTGATCTGCGACGGCCGCGTACGCAGGTCTGCGTCGGTGAGCTTGTCAGGCTCCTCCTTCAGCACCGAGGCGGCGTGGCTGATCAGCCGCAGTGCGTAGCTTCCGTCACGCTCGTCGAGTGCCTGGTTGACCTTGTCGGTCACCGCCGCCGGTGTGTAGTCGGCGTACGGAGAGTCGGGGCTCGCGCCGATGCTGAGCCGCCGCCCCATCGCATCGAGCGCACGCTCGAGTGTCTCGAGCTTTATGCGCCCCTCTCGTTCCGACCGCTCCATCTGCGAGATCGCACCGATCGTGACGCCGAGTCGCTCAGCGAGGTCGGCGCCGGTCAGCCCGAGTTCGTCTCGGGCTGTGCGGATCAGGTCGGACATGCGTCAATTATAGCTCTACCTATATTCAACGCAAGTGCGCGCGCACCCATGGAGGCACGACAAAGCCGGCCCCTCGTGATGAGGTACTTCGGCACTTCGGCCTTCGGCACGTCTATGACGACCTCCTTGACAATATTACTGAGTTAACTCATAATTGAGTGCACTCGGGTTATCGAGTAGGACGAGACAGATCGTCACCAACTGACACCACAAGGAGAACCATCATGAGCATCACCGAAACCTCGAACGAGCCCGTCATCACGTCGTATGCGAAGGCGCCTGCCCGCACGATCAATGCCGGCGGCGTCACCTACGCCTACCGCGAGCTGGGACCGAAGGGCGGCATCCCCGTCGTCTTCTTCGTCCACCTCGCCGCCACCCTGGACAACTGGGACCCCCGCATCGTCGACCCCATCGCCAAGGACCACCACGTCATCACCTTCGACAACCGCGGCGTCGGCGCCTCCACCGGTGAGGTTCCCGACAGCGTCGAGGCGATGGCCGACCACGCCGTCACCTTCATCAAGGCCCTCGGGTACGACAAGGTCGACATCTTCTCGTTCTCGCTGGGCGGCATGGTCGCGCAGGCCCTCGTGGTCAAGCACCCCGACCTCGTGCGCAAGCTCGTCCTCACCGGGACCGGCCCCGCCGGCGGCAAGGACATCGACAAGGTCGCCGGAACCACCTACTACGACATGCTGCGGGCGACCCTGACCCGGTCGGACCCGAAGGAGTTCCTGTTCTTCAACCGCGACACCACCGGCAAGCGCGCCGGGAAGGCGTTCGTCGAGCGACTCGAGGAGCGCACCGTCGACCGTGACGCGCCGATCAAGGTGAAGGCGTTCCAGACGCAGCTGAAGGCGATCAAGAAGTGGGGACGCTCGACGCCCGCAGACCTGTCGAAGATCACCCAGCCCACCCTGATCGCCAACGGCGACAACGACCGCATGGTGCCCTCGGTCCTCTCCGAAGACCTCCACCGCCGCATCAAGGGGTCCGAGCTGACCATCTACCCCAACTCCGGCCACGGCGGCATCTTCCAGTTCCACGACGAGTTCGCCCCCGTCGCCGTCGAGTTCCTCGCCCGCCCGCAGGCGTGACACCCCACCCATCCGACACCGATCTACCCACTGGAGCAACAGACCATGACCGAGCAGAGCACCATCCACTACGAACGCACCTCACCACAGGTCGCGAAGATCACCTTCGCCAACCCGCCCGTGAACCTCATCGTCGGCGAGACCGTCCTCCGTCTCACCGAGATCGTCGACGAGTTGGCGACCGATCCCGACATCCAGGTCGTCGTGTTCGACAGCGGCGTGCCGGACTTCTTCTACAACCATTTCGACCTCGCCGCAGCCGCCGAATTCCCCGCCCCCGAAGGCGAAGGAGCAGTGCCGGTGTGGACCGATCTGGTCCTGAAGCTCTCCAAGGCCCCCTACATCACCATCGCCGCGATTCGGGGTCGCACGCGTGGGGGCGGGAACGAGCTCGCGCTCGCGTTCGACTTGCGCTACGCCAGCAGTGAGAAGGCGATCTTCGGGCAGCCCGAGGTCGGCGGTGGTCTGCTGCCCGGTGGTGGCGGCACCGAGCGGCTTCCGCGCACCATCGGTCGTGACCGGGCACTGGAGGTCATCCTCACCAGCGCCGATTACGACGCATCCACCGCCGAACGCTGGGGCTGGGTCACCCGCGCCCTGCCCGACGCCGAGCTGGACGCGTTCGTAGACTCCATCGTCGCTCGGCTGGCGTCCTTCGATGGCACCTCCCTGGCGTCGGCCAAGGCGATGATCAACCGGGCCACGCTGCCGCCGGACGCGGACCTCGTCGCCGCCTACGGTGAGTTCGCGCACTCCCTCACCCTCCCCGGATTCCTCACTCGCGCCGCAGGCACCCAGACCCTCGCAGAGCAGGCCGGCATCGACCTGGAGTACCGCCTCGGGGAGTACATCGGCATGGCCAACCAGCAACGCTGACACCAGCCACCAAGGGCTGGGGCCGCGCAATGCTGCGGCCCCGGCATCCGAAATCACCTGAAGGACAAGCAATGACGAACACGAATCCGCACGCGAAGAAGGCTTTCGCGTCATCGATCCTGCTGTGGATGCGCACCGATCAGCCGCGCCAGCAAGGAATGAACCACTGGAAGGGCCCCCACTCGAAGATCATCTCGGCAACCCCGGGGTTCGACGAGTACCGGCAGATCCACCTCGCCGCAACCAATCCCGGGCTGTGGCCCGCCATCCACGGTGTCGAGACGGCCATTCCCGTAGATCGCAAGATCGACGGGGTCGCCGAGGTCACGTTCGCCTCCGCGCTCTCGCCGTTGCGAGGCCGGAAACAGACCAGGCTCGCGTACAGAGACGAAGTGAACGTGTTCCGGCGCACCCTGCTCTACGCCGGGCCGCCGAGCTCGGCCCGCTGGTACGACGTCGCCCGGCCCGGCGAGAGAACGAGGGCTCGAGCCCTGATCTACCTCAGGAGACGAGAAGGCGTCGGCACCCGACCGTTCCGGAAGTACGTCACCGACGAGCTCGTGCCCGCTCTCGCGAACACGGGCGTGATGACAGAGCTGCGAACCCAGGTGTTCATGCCCTGGAACGAGAAGCTCTGGGACACGCCTGATGTCGCGCACGACAACCCCACCGGCCAGCGGCTCCACGCCTCGTTGATCCTCGGCTTCGCAGACGCATCCGCGCGAGCGGCGTTCTTCGAGAGCGAGGAGATCACGACGCTATCGGAGCGGTTGTCAGTGTTCGCTTCCGCAGTCCACGCATACGAGGTGTCCGAAGCATTGACCTATGTGAAGGAAGGCGAAGTCCTCCCGCACTATGCTCATAACTGAGCACAGTCAGATCCGATACCAGGAGGACACCGTCATGCCACTGGCCACCCCACCGGTCGGACGGCGCGAGCGGAACAAGCAGGTCAAGCTCGAACGCATCACCGCCGCCGCACGAGAACTCTTCACCGAGCACGGCGTCGACGACGTCACCACGCAGCAGATCGCTGAGAAGGCCGACATCGGCACCGGTACCCTGTTCCTGTACGCCAAGACCAAGGGCGAACTGCTCCTGCTCGTGCAGAACTCCGGCTACGCCGACGCCCTCGAGGAGGGAAAGGCGGCCGCCGAGAGCATCCCCGACGCGCTCGACGCGGTGATGGCGATCATCCGTCCGGTCGTGGAGTGCAACCGCATCCAGATCGACAACGGCCGCACCTACCTGCGAGAGCTCGTCTTCGGCGACCCCGAAGAGCCGCACCACCACGACGCCCTCACGCTGACCATCCAGACCGAGGAAGCGATCGCCGCCGTGTTGCGACGCGACGACCGCACCGGCCCCCCTGACGCCGCCGCGCTCGCGCACATCGTCTCCGCGATCATGTTCCTCAGCATGGCGGCCACGGCGAACATCGCCCGCACCGTCGAGGACATCCTGCGGGAGATCAGGGACCAGGTCCGCGTTCTCCTGCCACGCTGATCGCCGCACTGTCCACTCGACAGCACGAACGCCCGGTCCTCGTGATGAGGGCCGGACGTTCGGTGTCCGGAGTCTGCGGCATTTCGGTACTTCGGCACTTCGGCACCGGATGCGGCGGGCGGACGGCAGGGCCGGGAATGGAGTCAGCCTGATCCCGGCCGTGTGGCCTGGTTCATTCCGACGCGGGTCCCCACGCGAACCCGTCGGGATCGATGAACGACCCCGCGTTGCCGTTGATCTGGATCCGATGCGACCCAGTGCCCTCGGGAGCGACGCCGGCGTCTTTGGCGAGTGCGCGGTGCTTGTAGAGCCCCAAGCCCACTGGGCTCGACGGCGTGGCGAAGTCGACGTAGCTGCCGAAGCTCTTGTCGACGGCGAGTCCGCGGTCGACATAGAACCGCTTGCTCGCGGACACGTCCTCCGCACCGAGCAGAACGACGATCCGGTCGATCTCCCGGGTGGCCGGACCGGTGTCCTTCTTCGCCGACGTGGCGACCTTCCAGATCGCCCCGTCGGGGGCCTGGACGACGCAGCCGACACCCCAGAGGGATTTCTCGACCGGCTTCAGCACCGTTGCCCCGGCGGCGACGGCGGAGTCGAAGAGCGCGCTGACGGTGGACGGCTGCGACACGATGAGTGACACGGTGAACCCGCGGAAGCCGCTGGTCGGGGCATCCGCTGCCCGCGTGCGAACCAAGGTGCCCAGCCCGAAGGCGTCGGCGTAGAAACGTGCGGCGGCCTCGGGATCGGCAACCTCGAGCGTGATGGAGGCGATGGAAGTGAGAGTGATGGAGTCGGTGGAGTTCATGTCTACGACGCTATTCACGCCCGTCGGCGCGTGCTTCTCGAATCCTGCTCGATCTCGAACCAGGCTGGGCCGTCTTCGCGGCCCTAACCGTCGAGCGCTGTGTCGTCCGCGCGAAACCCGCCACTCACTTCGCTCCACCAGACCGCGAGCTTCGGATGTCTCAGCTCCGACGTGTCCTCGTCGAACGGTTCGCCGGCCGGCTCCGCATCGGTGAGTTGGACATCGTCGTCGGCATTGACGTCGATGCCACGATCCTCGAGCACATCGTCTGCGGCATACTCGAGCAGTTCGTTCTCGAGCTCATCGGTGTCGAGATACGGAACCAGCTTCTCAGGATCCGCGAGGGCGAGGTCGACGATCGCCGCACCCTTGCCGATAAGCCAGCAGCGGAAGTAGTGGAAGGCGTCGTCGCCCATTCCGCCGGACGCCGCGTACCCGGCATCCCAGAGCGACCACTGGTTGAGCCGCACGAGTTGGCGGCGGAACTCGGTTGAGAATGCCGCGACCTGATCGTCGGGCAGTTCGGCCAGAACTTCGCGCAGGTCGTCTGCGTCGGCGCTCGGCGATTCGGGTGAGGTGCTGGGACGCGCTGCATCGATTAGGGCGTAGAAGTCGGTCTCGGTCACCTGTTCGAGCGTACGGACCTCTAGTGAAGTTTCGGTGTCACGATCCCGTCTCAATCGGTCGATTCGGCCCGGCCGTCGAACGAGATCCTGAGCGTGGTCGCGGCCGCACCGGGCGGAGCGGATGCCTCGCGCATGCCGCGATCCTCTCGCGCTGCCGCGCTAGTGCGGGCATGCTGAACCCATGAATGAGCGTGAGGAATTCCTGACCTGGGTGTACACCTCGCTCGTGGAGGCCGAACGAGCCCAATTCGACGGCGACGACGGCCCGAGACGGGCGATCTGGTCGCGCGAGGAGCCCGTGAGCGTGCTCGGCGCGTGGCGTAACGCGACGAGCCGCGACGAACTCGTGGAGGCGTTCGAGGTGCTCGCCTCGAGCTTCTCGGACTGCACCGGCTACTCGTTCGAGCTGATCTCGTTCGACGTGAACGGCGACATGGCGTACACCGTAGGCTATGAGCGGATCTCGGCCTCGATGGACGGCAAGCCGCGCACCTTCACGCTGCGCGCCACCCAGGTCTACCGTCGCGAGGGCGGCGAGTGGCGGGTCGTCCATCGGCACGCCGACGCGATCGGGTAGGCGACCTCAACGCCGTCTCCGGTTCGGCCGGTACGCCAGTCGAAGGGCTACCCCAGTGGCACGTACGGCAGCACCACCGGTGACCCGGCGCGCCAGTCGAGCACCGTCGACTGCGTCGCGCCGTCGGGCACGAGCACGTCGATGGTGTTCGGGTCGCGGGTGTCGGTGTCGCGAGCGTCGTTCTGGTCGGTCCAGACGCCCGCGCCGCCGCCGAAGCGGTACTCCTTGATCCAGCCCATGCCGATGTCCGGGCTCGTGTTCCAGAAGTCGAAGTCGTACACGGGCCGGATGCCGCCGGTGCCCTCGCCGTTCGGATCCGCGTGCGACATCAGGGCGACCTGGTACGTCGCGCCCGCGAGGTCGACCCCGTCGAACACGGCCTTCGGCACGGACATCGCGATCTGGTGCGTGGCCGGCAGCACGAGCAGGGTGGCGTTCGCGAGCACGGCGTCCGTCCCATCGCGCACGGTCGGCTGGATGAAGCCGGATCCGCCGACGACGAACGCGTACGGGTGCGCGAGGTTCGCGTTGGTGCCGGGCCGGGCCGCGACGGCGGCGCCTGCAGCATCCGTGCTCACGTAGATGTCCACCCGCTGCACCGACATCTGGTTGCCGCCCCAGGGGTTGCCGATCTCGCCCGCGAGCGTCGTCACGAAGTTGATCGAGACGCCGTCGTCGTAGACGCCCAGCTGCGTGAGGTCGAACGCTCCCGGGTTGAAGACGCTGTTCGTCGGGTACACGTAGTCGCCTGGGCCGTTGTCGTCGCCCGACGGGTCGTCCACCGTGCCGACCGCCGTGCCGAAGTTCGTCGACGTGACCGGCACCTGAACAGCCGTCGTGCCGCCGTCGGCGCCCACCGCCACCACGGTGATGGTGTTGGCGCCCAGCACGACCGGCACCTCGGCGGCGAAGGCGCCCCCGATGACGGATGCCTCGACGGCGTGCCCTCCGGCCGCCACCCAGACGGATGCCGCGTCGGTCGAGCCCGCAACCGTGACGGTCGGCTCCGTGGTGACGGCGCCGGCGACCGGCTCCGTGACCGTGAGGCTCGGCCCTGCGGGAAGCGCGCCGTCCGCATACCGGTCCGCGACGATGGAGGGCGTCGCGACCGGCCGGCCCGCGTCGATCGAGTGCGCGAGCCGCACGAACGCGGCCATCGACCAGGCCAGCGGCGTCGCCGAGCCGGTGCCCTCGCCCAGCACGAAGCCCGCGGCATCCGGCTGGTCCCATACCTGCTCGGGGATCATGTACCCGGCATTGGCGGTGGCCGCGAGCGTGTCGAGGAACGTGGTGGCAGGGCGGCCGTTCGCGAGCTCGTACTCGCCCCGCTCACCTGACAGGAGCGGCCAGAGGCGGCCGACGCCCGTGCCGTCGTAGGGCGACCCGTCGGCCTTCTCGCCGTAGCCGTCGTGGTTGTAGCGGTACCAGAGCGCACCGTTCGGCGTGTCGACCTTGATCGTCGCATCGACCTCGGGGAGCGATTCGATGATCGCCGCATCCGCGGCCGGCTTGACGCCGAGGCGCACCAGGTCGATGAACCCGGCATCCACGATCGAGCGCTCGTCGTAGGCGCCGCCGCCGTTGTTGATGTCGAGCGTGTGCCCGTCGTTCGGATCGCCGTTGTCGTCGATGCGCTCGTAGTACTGCCCGTCGCCGAGCGGGCCGGTGGTGGTGAACGTCCAGTCCTGCACCTTGCGCTGCCAGTCGTCTGCGACGCCCGTGTAGATCGCGGCCGACGCCGTGTCGCCGTTCGACGCGGCGATCGACGCGGCGGCCGTGAGTCCGGCGATCTCGGCGGCGATGGTGCTGGGCGAGTAGCCGCCCTCCTCCTCCCAGCGCTCCTGCGGGGTCGACGGGCCGTGGCCGACGAGGAAGTCGGCGGCCGTCTTCACGTGCTCGGCGTAGGTCGTGGCATCCGTTCGCCCGAGCGCCCAGGCCAGCACGATCGGGAACGCGACCTCGTCGAGCTGCAGGCCGCCCCAGTACGGCGTGCCGTCGAGCAGCGAGTTCTGCGGGAACGACCCGTCGCTCTTCTGCTGCACGTCGAAGAGGTAGTCGAGGGAGCGGTTCGCGGCATCCGAATCGCCGAGGGCGATCTGCGCGGTCGAGACCTGGTAGAGGTCGCGCGCCCACACGAGGTGGTAACCGCCGACGCCGGCTTCGTTCGCGTTCTGCGCCTGGCCCCACGGGATCGTGAGCGACGCGATGTTCGCGCCCCGGTAGGTCTTGTCCTCGTGCGCCTTCAGCGTCATCGCAGCGACCTGGTACTGGGTGGTGAGTGCATCATCGCCCGCCACGCTCGCCGGGGCCGCGCTCACGCTGTCGATGTAGTCGTGCCAGCCGTCGGCGTACGCCTCGGCGGCCGCGTCCGCGCCGTGCCCGGCCGTGCCGAGGCTCGCGGTCGCGGTCTTGCCTGCGGCGTCGGCGGATGCCCCGAACCCGAGCACGAGGGTCGCCGAGGCGTCCTTCGCCGGGCCGGTGAGCTTCAGCTCGGCGGTCTGCACCACGTTGCCGTCGAGCGCCTGCGCGTAGTGGTGGTCGAGGCGATGATCGCCGGCGAGGTCGGTCCAACCGTCGCTGACGCCGGCGAACCCGTTGGAGGTCGCCACGAAGTCCTTGTCAGCGACGAGGGCGCTGGCGATGGGCTCGGCGCCGGTGCCCGGGTCGCCGGCGAGGTCCTCTGCGACGAGCGCGCCGCGCCAGAACCGGGCCGAATCGTGCCGGCCGCTGTTCGCCAGCGATGGGTCGTACTGGGCGAACACCCGGTACGTGCCGCCGTCGAGCGAGCGGACCGAGACGTCGATGATCACGCTCGAGCGGGCGGGATCGGTGAACGTGGTCTTGACGACCTGGTACCGGCCGTCCTTGTCGGTGTTCACCTGGGTGTACACGAGTGCCCGCGGGTCGGCGAGGCTCACCTCGTGGGTCGTGTCGCGCGACTCGAGGTCGGTGAACGTGGAGCCATCGGTGACGATGAACTCGAGGCTGCGGCTGTTCGCCACGTCGACCCGCGGGTAGTAGACCTCGGCCAGCGTGCCCTCCGAGAGGGTGTACCACACCTTGGAGTCCGTGGTCGTGGAGGTGCCGACCCCCTGCTTGGCTCCCGTGGTCCACGTCGCCTGGGCGCCAGGTGCCCCCGGAGCCTGCGACGGCTCCGGCGCGGCGCTCGCGGCTGCGGCTCCACCGAAGAGCGCGGCGCTCACGAGCGCCGTCACGGCGACGGATGCCGCCGCTCGGCGCCTGCGCCCCCGACCACTCCCCCGACCCGTCGGTCCTGATCCCGGAACTGCCGACCACCCTGTCGAACGCATCGCCACTCCTCATCGAGTCCGCTTTGACTCCGTCAGCATAGGCGCGTGCCGGAGGCGACCGCCAGAGCATCGGCGTCCTCGGGGCTCAAGGCACTGGCGCCACGGCGACCGAATGCGGCGGGCTACAGCTGCCCGGGCCGGTCGCCGGTTTCGTACTGGAAGCCCGCACGGCCGCGAACGAACGCCCGGCCTCTCGTGATGGGCGGGCGTTCGACTGTTCTGTTGTGACGGGTCCGGTACTTCGGTACTTCGGTACTTCGGTACCAACGGATGCGGCGGAACGATGCCGCGGCGGGCAGCCGTGATGGTAGCGGTGTCATGCCGGCATCCTCGTCGGCTTCGAGCGCGTGCGAGTCAGAACCGGGCAGGGAAGGTGAGCAGCACGATGAACCCGCCCACGGCGATGAGGGCGGCCAGGCCGAGCATGATCCACGCCGCGAGGTGATGGATGTCGCGCTGGGCCATCGCGGTCAGGAAGAGCACGAGCGCGAACAGCACCGTCAGCAGCGAGTAGTTGTCGCCCCGCTCGGTGTCCTCGAGCGCCTCCGCGAAGCGCGCCTCGGCGTAGGCCGCGCGTTCCGCGCTCTCCTCGGTGCCCGGCGGCACGTACTCGGCCATCGCGAACGGGCCGGGCTCGGCCTCCCCGTCGGCCTGCCAGGCGTCGAAGGCGAGGGTGAAGTGCGGCGTGAAGCGATCCTCGATCTCGTCGGCGAGCGCGCTTTCGCCTTGAGCGTTGGCGGTCACCCATTCGGCATAGATGATCAGGTCGACCACACGGGCCTCACGTGCCTGGTTGTCCGCATCGCTCGCCTCGACCCGGGCAGCGGATGCCTCGGCGAACGCGATCGCCCGCTCACCGCTCCACTTGGAGGCCTGGAAGCCGCACCAGGCGGTGAGGATGGCGGTTACCGAGAGCATCGCCACCGCGACGATCTCGATGAACGGCCGGTGCCGCCAACGGGACACCGGCGCGGGCGCCTCGGCTGTCGGCGCGGCACGGGTCGAGTCGGGCGACTCCTCACTCATGAGTACCCCCCTCGTCGCGAGTCGACACGGTTTGAACACCATGGCACAGCCCGCCACATCCCTGCCACCGTCGGCCGCACACGCCCAACCGTCGCCGCATTGCCGAAACGGCAATCGCGCGTGCGATTCGTGGATCGGGTCCGTACGCTCATGGAGCAGCGGAAGGATGCACCCTGATGAGTCGACACGAACACGAGCCCACCGAAGCCGAGGCGGCAGCGATGTTCGAGCCGGCGAGCTGGGAGGAGCGGTACTCCGGCGAGCAGCAGGTGTGGAGCGGGAATCCGAATCCGCAGCTCGTCGCCGAGGTTTCGGCGCTGACCCCGGGCACTGCGCTCGACGTCGGCTGCGGTGAGGGCGGCGACGTGATCTGGCTGGCCCAACGGGGATGGACGGTGACCGGTGCCGACTTCTCGGCCAACGGGCTCGCCCGCGCTGCGCGGCATGCCGAGGAGGCCAGGGTCGCCGACCGTACAAACTGGTGGCAGGTCGACGCCCGCACCTTCGATGCCCACGGCCGGTCGTACGATCTCGTCACCACGCACTTCCTGCATCCGCCCGACGGAGGGATGGTCGAGGTGACTCGCCGGCTGGCGCAGGCCGTAGCCCTCGGCGGGCACCTCCTGGTGGTAGGGCATGCGCCTTCGGGGGTGTTCACGCACCTCCCGACGAGTCATCGCAACGCGATGTTCCTCGCCGAAGAGCTGCTGCCCGCCCTGCCCGACGACTTCGAGGCGCTCGTGGTCGAGCAGCGGCCGCGAACGATGGTCCGCGACGGCGCGGTGGTCGATGTGCACGACTCCACGCTGCTCGCCCGCCGGGCGCAGTGAACAAAGGGGATGACCCGGTCCTCCGGGGACCCCGTCCTACTCGACGCTGGGGGCGTCCACTTCTCGATCCGAGCCCGATGATGCCGGCCTCAGCATGTCCGTGCGCGGCGGCTCCGTTCTCGAGCGTCGGGATTCGTGCACGTCGGGATAGCGCTCCGCCACCTTCCTCACGGCGAAGTCGGCGGCGAGCGCGAGCAGTTCCCGGTGATGGTCGTCCTCGACATCTCCTTCGTCGAGCTCGAGTTCCACTTCGTCGAGCAGGTGACCGTTCCGCCGAATGCTGGCGATCGCCGACCGCCCGTCGAGCACGGTGACCTGCAGGAGCCAGGGAGCAGCGTTGAAGAGCGCCTGGAACAGCCATGCGACGGCGGAGGCGAGCCCGCTTCCGGTGCGGTCGGCGATGGTGATGAAGTCGCCGAGGTCGGACGCGTTGATGCCCTCGAGCCGAATACGCGAGTGCGTGAGGTTCAGCTTGCGCACCTGCACCAAGGTGTCGATGGCCCACGCCTCGTTCCGAGCACCGTCCGGTGCGATCGCCTTCGCATCGACTCGCGGACGCGTGGCAAGGCCCGGGCCCAGCGTCCCGACCGCACCGTACGCGAGGGGTGTCGACACCGCGAGCCACACGATGAGGCTGTCGGCGGCGGCCGCGGTCACGATGACGGTCACGATCGGAGTCACGGCGAGGAGCGTCCATCCGACGACTCGCAAGGTCTGCCCCGTTCGGCGCGTCGCCCTAATATCGCGGACACCCGGGAGCAGCGCGACGAGTCGTGCCGCGACTGCGATCGAAAGCCACGCGACGAGGATGGCGAACAAGGCGTTCCCCACCGGAGCGAGGACCTCCGTCACGAACGTGTCCCATCCGATGCCGATGTTCGTCGTCCAGTCGCTGAGCCGGCGACCATCGTTAGAGTCGACGGGGGCGCAGCCGCCGAGCACCATGGCAGCAGCAGCGACGCCGACCGCCGTCCCAAGCGCCCGTCGCTGTCGTGCCGATCCCGCGTTCGAATACATCATCTCGAGCCTGCCGGGACGAGCGTGCCCGGGTGGAGTGGGGATCGCCACGGGGTCAGCACTGAGATTCGCGCACGATGAAGGCCCGGCCCTCCGAGTGGGAGGGCCGGGCCTACGGGGTCTCGAGACGCGCCGCCTTCGGCGTCGCTCCTCGACACGCACAGCGGGGTTAGGCCGCGGCGGCCAGCTCCACGGTCGCCCGCGGCACGGGCACCACGACGAACGCGCCGTCGGCGGCATCCACCTTCACGCCCTCGCCGTCGCCGAGCGCACCGCTCACGAACAGGTCGCTGATGCGGTCGTCGATCTCGCGCTGGATGACGCGGCGCAGCGGGCGGGCACCGTACTCGGGCTCGTAGCCGAGCTCCGCGAGGAGCACCACCGCGGCATCCGTCACCTCGAAAGTGACCTCGCGAGCGGCGAGCCGCGTCGCGGTCGCGCCGAGCATAAGGCGCACGATCTGCGACAGCTCCGAAGCGCCGAGCTTCTGGAACAGCACGATCTCGTCGATGCGGTTCAGGAACTCGGGCCGCATGGCCTCGCGCGCCGTACGCGCGGCGCCCTTGCCGGTCGCCGGACTCGGGCGAATACTCAAGAGATGCGTTCTCTCGGGGCTTCACGGCCCGATCGTCGCCGGGCCACGGCGTTCGTGCTCGCCCTCGCGGCATGTGCCGCGGGCCTGTCGGGGTGCGTGTTCATTCCGCCGGTGCTCGACGCAGGCGCGCACGAAGACGCCCGCAGCGAGGTGGCCGACGTGGCTCGCAGCCTGTACGGCGCCGGCACCGCGACCACGATCGAGGACTACGCCCGGGATGCCGACGAGGCGCTGGCTCGCAACGCCTACGTGCACCTCATCGGCTACGAAGCGTACGCCAACTCGCGAGACGACGGCGCCATCGGTCGGCTGCAGTTCCGCGCGATCATGCCGCGCTCGGTCTACGACGACTATGTGGCCTGCTTCTGGTCGGAGTTCGACGGAATGGGCGTCGCCGCCTCCCCCATCAGCGTGGACGCCGCCGTCGCTCACGACTTCCCCTGCCCGCCCGACGCGCAGAACATCGAACCGCCAGTCGACACCAGTCCGGTGTTCGTGGTGCCCGAGGGCACCGAGGCTGTGGTGATCGACGTGCTCAGCGCCGCTCCAGCGGACGTGACGGCCAACGACATCGTCGCTGAGGTCACCGAGCGGATGCCGCAACCGACGGGCCCGTACCAAGTGGCGTACGTGCCCGCGGCGATCGTCGTCGACGGCGACATCGGCTTCGCGATCGGTCAGGGTGGCGACTGCCTGCTCGTGAAACGCACCGACGCCGGCGTCGAGGTCGTGCACGCCCCGTCGATCCTGCTGGAGCCCGGTGAGCTCGGCTGCCGGCCGGACACTGCGCTGCGTCCGCCGGAAGACCTGCAAGCGCCGCACTGAGGCCGAGCGCAGGTCGGCGCGGCATCAGGGCCTGAAGACGGCCCTGGCGCGCCTCCTCGACTCACCGAGCGGGGGTTACGCCGCCTGCGGCACCTCCACGATCGCGCGCGGCACCGGGGTGACGACGAACTCGCCGCCCGAGGCATCCACCTTCACGCCCTCGCCGTCGCCGAGCGCACCGCTGACGAACAGGTCGCTGATGCGGTCGTCGATCTCGCGCTGGATCACGCGACGCAGCGGACGGGCACCGTACTCGGGCTCGTAACCGCGCTCCGCGAGGAGCGCCACCGCGGCATCCGTCACCTCGAACTCGACCTCACGAGCGGCGAGCCGCAACGCGGTGGCGCCGAGCATGAGCCGCACGATCTGCTCGAGCTGCGGCTGGTCGAGCTTCTGGAACAGCACGATCTCGTCGATGCGGTTCAGGAACTCGGGCCGCATGGCCTCGCGCACCTTGCCCATCACGCGGTTGCGGATGTCGTCCGAAGACGAGAACCCCGAGGCATCCGTGCCCGCGACGAACCCGAGCGCACCCGAGCGCGACGCGAGGAACTCCGAACCGAGGTTCGAGGTCATCACGATCACCGTGTTGCGGAAGTCGACCGTGCGACCCTGGCCGTCGGTCAGGCGTCCGTCGTCGAGCACCTGCAGCAGCAGGTTGAACACGTCGGGGTGCGCCTTCTCGATCTCGTCGAACAGCACGATCGAGTACGGGTTGCGCCGCACGCGCTCGGTGAGCTGCCCGGCCTCGTCGTAACCGACATAGCCGGGAGGGGCGCCGACGAGCCGCGACACGGTGTGCCGCTCGCCGAACTCGCTCATGTCGAAGCGCACGATCGCCTGCTCGTCGTCGAAGAGCGACGACGCCAGCGCACGCGCCAGCTCGGTCTTGCCGACACCCGTCGGGCCGAGGAACAGGAACGACCCGACCGGACGCTTGGCGTCGCCCATGCCGGTGCGGTTGCGTCGCACGGCCTTCGCGACCGCGGTGACCGCGTCGTCCTGGCCGATGACGCGCGCGTGCAGCTCGCCCTCGAGGTCGCCGAGGCGCTCCCGCTCGCTCTCGGTGAGGCGGTTCACCGGAATCCCGGTGGCCCGCGAGATCACGGCGGCGATCTCGGCCTCGTCGATGGTCGTCGAAGGGGCGTCAGCGGATGCCGCGACGCGACCCTTCGCGGTCGCCTCGTCGAGCTTCGCCTGCACCTTCGAGATCTCGTCGCGGATGCGCGACGCCTCCTCGTAGTGCTCGGCCCCGACGGCGGCGTTCTTGTCCGCCTCGAGGTCAGCCAGCCGCGCGATGAGCGCGGAGACATCCGTCTTCACGCCGAGCCGCAGGCGCAGCCGCGCCCCGGCCTGGTCGATGAGGTCGATGGCCTTGTCGGGCAGCACCCGGTCGGTGAGGTACCTGGCCGAGAGCTCGACGGACGCCCGCAGCGCGGCATCCGTGTACTCGACGCCGTGGTGCTCCTCGTAGGCGGGGCGCAGGCCGTGCAGGATGAGCACGGCGTCCTCGATCGAGGGCTCGCCGACGCGCACCGGCTGGAACCGGCGCTCGAGCGCGGGGTCCTTCTCGATGGTGCGGTACTCCTTGAGCGTGGTCGCACCCACGAGGTGCAGCTCGCCGCGCGCGAGACGCGGCTTCAGGATGTTGCCCGCGTCGGTGCCACCGTCGCCCGAGCCGCCCGCACCGACCACGGTGTGGATCTCATCGATGAAGATGATGAGCTCGCCCTTGTGCGCGGCGATCTCCTCCATGGTCTTGGTGAGGCGCTCCTCGAAGTCGCCGCGGTAGCGGGTGCCGGCGAGTATGCCGGGCAGGTCGAGCGAGATCACTCGCTTGCCGAGCAGGGCCTCGGGCACCGACTCCTCGACGATCGCGCGGGCGAGGCCCTCGACGATCGCCGTCTTGCCGACGCCGGCCTCACCGATCAGCACGGGGTTGTTCTTGGTGCGGCGGCTGAGGATCTCGATGGTCTGCTCGATCTCGTCGACGCGTCCGATCACCGGGTCGAGCTCGCCGTTCTCGGCGAGGGTGGTGAGGTCGGTGCCGAACTTGTCGAGCATCGGGGTCTCGCTCTGTGCGGGCTGAGGAGGCGCGCCAGCGCCGTCTCGAAGCCCCTCAGGGTCGACGGTCTCGCGCATGCCCTGCGTCAGCGCCTCAGCCGTAACCCCCGCGCGCGCCAGCACCTGGCCGGCTGGGGCATCCTGCCCTAGCACGAGCGCGAAGAAGAGGTGCTCGGGGTCGATGTACGTCGAGCCCGCCGAGCGTGCGACCTGGTACGCGTGGAACAGCGCGCGGCTGGCGCTCGGCGTGATCGTGGCCGCGTTGGCCCGCTCCTGCTGGTTGAGCTCGTCGAAACCAGCGGATGCCGCGGGCAGGCGCGCCTCGGTCGCCGTGATGATGCGCTCTGGGGCGACGCCGATGCGCTCGACGGCCTGCTTCACGCTGTCGTCCTCCGCGATCACGCGCAGGATGTGCAGGGCGTCGAGCTCGGTCTGGCCGCGCTCGAGCGCGAAGCGTCCTGCCTGCTGCAGGATGCCTTGCGTGCGGGCGGTCAGGAACCGGCTGAGGTCGATCGACCGAGCCTGACGCGCCTGCTCACCAGCGAGATACCGGGACAGGAACTCGTCGAACGAGCTCGCGCCGGCTTCGGGGTTGAAGTCTTCTGGCACCAATCCTCCTGGGAACTTGAGTTGGGTACGCTCAAGTTCAACGCGGAGGGGGCGCGGGTATTCCCGCGCGCTGCGAGAGCGATCGCAGAGCCGCTATCGCGCCCGCCCTTCCATTGGAGGTGCGATGGTGCAGTTGAGGGCGACGCTGTTTCACGCGAGTTAGCGACCATGACGGAGGTCGCTGGGATAGTGGATCAACTATCAGACTACGAGAAGGGGCGAGCATGACGTACCTTGAGGCCGCGAAGCACGCGGACGATGCGGCGAGCCACGCCGATTCAGCCGTCCGGCTGATGAACGAGCCACACCGCAACGACCCCCGGGACAGGGCCTTCGAGGAGTTCGGATTCGCTGTGTTTGCCCTCTCGAAAGCCATAGCTCAGCTCGCACGAGCTTCCCACCGGGCAAGCTGAAATCCACCTAATGTTGACGAGTCGGCGACTGGCGATTCCGCTGGATGCCCTTGGCGAGCAATTGGATCAGATCCAAAACACGCTTCCTAGCAGCCCTTCGGTCACCGACATTATCGGTGCCATTACCGGAGTAGTGACAGCCGTCGTCGCGATCGCCGCCCTCACCTACGCATCGATCCAGGTGCGAGAGGCGAAGGCAGCAAGAGACCAGGCTCGCCGTCTAGAAGTTGAGCGCGCTCAGCCGTATGTTGTGCTGTACACCGAGGCGAGTGCGGCAACGCCGTTCATTATCGATTTGGTGGTCAAGAACTTCGGCCAGACGGCTGCCCGAGATGTAGTCCTGCACCTCGAGCCGTTACCGCAACGTTCCCCAAATCCCGACGGATCTAGCGGGATCGAGAACCTGATGCTGCCCGCTGAGATTCCAACACTCGCGCCGGGCCAGGAATGGCGGACGATGTGGGATTCGACTGTCTGGCGGAGGGAGTCGGGCCTGCCAGACCTCCACAGTGGAATGGTGACGTTCACGGGGATAGAAGGAGAGTCCCTTCAGTCAGAAGTTGTTCTGGATTGGTCCCTCTACGCATCACGCCGTTGGGTGGAAGTTCGTGGCGTACATGATGCCGCCGTCGCGCTCCGTGAGATGAAGGCACTGATGAAGAAATGGACGGAAGCGACAGGCGGGCCGCTTTCAGTGCTAGTCCGCGACGGCGATGCATGGGACGCCAAGAAGCTCGCCCAATTCCGGGATTGGCAGGCGGCCACCGCGGACGAAGACAACGGCTCTTGATGGCGGGATTTGACTTCGAGTTCACATACTCCAACGTGCAGCAGCCAGTGGTCTTGGCATGCCTGCCAACAGCACAAGTCCGCGCCAAACGACTCGGCATCCGCTGGCAGTGGAAACACACCGCGCTCCGGCATTGTCTGGTCGTGGTGGATGGGAACTCGCGTCGGATCGATTTGTTGGGCTATCGGTTGGAGCGGGACCTGCCATTCATAGCTGAGGGTACAGACGCACCAGGGCTGCGTCGCGTGCGTCGGCAAGGTGTCGGACGGGGGTTGGCCGACCTCATGCTTCGGGGTCGCAACATGAGCGCGCCGCCACGGGTTCGCAAGCTCCACAGCATTACGGATACAACCCTCTACTTTCCGCCGTATGAATATGAGTGCCCGTCCTTCAGCCAGCTCCACGCGCGACTTCTCATCACTGAGGAAGTTCTGGTGGCCTGGGCCTTCGAGGAGGTTGCCGCCGAGACCCTTCTTGAGGAACTTCACACCGCGGTTGAACTCGTACTCGAGGAGCTCGTGAACCGGCGCTCCAAACGCCTCTCGTTCGCCCAGCTTGTGGGTGCGGCGACCGACGCTGGTCACCTTCAGGACTCTGAACGAGATCTAGTGCTCGCACTGAAGGACCTGCGCAAGGAGGTACGCCACCGCGCGGCGAATGGGGCAAGAGACTGGGCCGAGGAACACTGGGAGGACGTTGCCCTGTGTGTTGAGAAGCTTGTCGCACGGTTGAACCGCAATGCATGACCTACGCGGGAAGAACGACCGCCTTCCTCCGCGCCCCGGTCATCCGCACCCACTCGGAGGCTGACCGTCGATTAGAACTGGCCGAGATCAAGTTGGCTCGTGCTTCTCCTCGGCTATGCGTGACAGCGAACGGCATGGAAGTGCGCGCACGGTCACGCCTTGGAATCGGAAACGGCGGGCGCCTCAATCGATCGAGATCGAAGTGGGAACTACATTCCTGACCGGTTATCACTGGTGCGGCGGCGACCACGTGGAGCGTTGAAGTCAGGACTATGGCATTTTCGAACACTCTCAGTGAAACCTCCTCGCGCTCTGCAGCCAGGGGTCGACTCCGTCGACTGCGTGATCGAATAACCGGCAACACGTCACTGCGAACCAGGACTCGTCGCGGTGTCTGCGGGTAACGCGGCTACACCCGCATAGGAGCTTGAGGCACTTCCAATTCAGGGTAATCAATCCGCGTTGCACCCAATTGACCCGAGCGTAATGAGTTCCTGCGAGGAACCAGACGGCCTTCTTGTGGCGGGTAGAGGTCACACTTGCGAGGGCGACGCGGCCGCTCATCGCCGCGGCGTCGGGGCCGAGCAGTTGCCATCTATGACAGGCTGAGACTCGACCCGGGGCGCTGTCCGCCCAAGTGCTGCGAATCCGCGATGATGACGCGCTAAGAGCGACTCTGGAGCAACCCTGATGAGCGAACAGCCCGAAGAATCACCTGCCGAAACCTTGGCACTCAACGTTCAGCTTGAGTACATGCCGCCCGAGGCGGTCGCATTGCTCGCGGATGAAGCTCTCTCGCCCCATCAGTTGTTGTCTGGCATCTCGGCACAGATCGCCGGCATCGCTCCATCGGCAAGGATCTGCTTCTCCGGAGATTTCGTTCAATCAGTTCAAGATCGGTTCGACGCACGGGACCTTAGCGTCGAGTACGGTGCAGTGCGCGGCGCAAACTTCGCTGTGGCCAAGACAATGCGATCTGCATCGGGGGGCGTCGACATTGTGGTAAACGCCGAGATGCTGTTCCTACCCGCCGACATCGATCAAGACGAGGCCCATAATCACGTAATCCTGCTACTGCACCTCGCCGCTCATGAAGCGGTTCACGCTCTGCATCACTCTCGTGGAGAAGACTCCGAAGCCACCTTCAACTCCATGATGATCACCTCCCCCAGCGACGCGTACTATGCCACGGAGGCCGGAACGGTGATCGAAGAGTATCGGGCTGAACTCGTGGCCGAGCAGATGCACGCGAACCCAGCATCCACTATTCTGTCGTTCCAGGATGACCTCGCGAGCCTGGCGGGCTCCATTGACGACGCTCGTGCATTGTCGACCACGGACGTCTCCCGCGCGGCGCGCCTCCACCTCGCGGCGGCAACCAACTACTGGAAGGCGCTATCGCTCGTCGCAGCGCGACTTCGCGCGGCGGGCACGGACATACCCCGCCCAATCCTCACTTCAGCCGGTTGGCAGAAATACGCTGCACCACTGTGGGAACGCTGGCAGGCGGCTTTAGGCGAGTTGCCCATCGGACTGGCCGCCGCCGACGCCGAACTCCTGCGGGAAGTCACCCGCGAGATGATGCCAATCCTTGAGCAATTCTTCGTTATGACTGGTGTTGCTCGGTCGTGGGACGCCGATGGCGGCGGATACATGTACTGGAGGTGACCAACGACGACGCACGATAGTCGAGCGACCGGCACTGCCTCGGCAATCCGAACCACCATGCAAATTCGTACGAATGCATGCTGAGCGCTCGCATACAGTCGTATGGTCCCCAGGTGACCCGCCACCCCCGCAGCGATCACCGGCGGCACCGCGTTCGTTGGACGCCACCTTGCCGGCAAGCCGTTGAGAACGTGCATCTTGCGCTCGTGCTAGCCGTCCAGGCTGGTCGGTAGCGCAGCTCAAGAGGGCGACCCCGGAGCGGCCAAGCAGGGTGGACTCCGGACCGGCTGCGCCTTACGCCTGCGGCGGAACCCCATCAGTTCGGTCTGCGCCCGCTGGAGGAGACATGACGAAGTCGTCGGCAGTAGGAGGTCGCTTGCCAGCGTCACGCAACTCCTGAGCGACGACATCCCTCACCTCGCGCACCCAGTCCTCGACGGCTGGCATCGAGAGGTTCCCGACGTGCAGGTTCTTCGAGACCGCTGCGATCACGCCGGGTGTGAAGTCCTCGCCGCCATTGGCTTGAACCGCCCGCTTGGTACCGGGGAACGGGTCCTCCCAGTGCTCCTCGAAGTTCCGCACCTCCCTGATCGAAGGCCCATCCGGCTGCTTCGGGTATTGGTCGGCGCCGAGGATCTTCACGCACTTCTCCACGTGCGCCGCCGAGTTCACGAACGATTCGACGTCCGCGTTCATCGCCCACTGCTTGCCGAAGGTGAGACGCTTGGGCGAATGTTCCACAGTCTCGGCCCATTCCGGTGGACTACCCAGCCTGATCCACTCGAGATACAACGAGTGGTCGGCTGCCGAGGTCAAGAACTCCTCGTATGTGCGCCCCAGCCGATCCGCGCTGAGTAGCGCGACCTCGCACCACACGTACAGCCGTTCTCGAATCGCCTGCTTGTCCGCCATGAGAGTACGTTATCCATCCGCCCGCGGTGAGTTGAATGCGATGACATCGTGCTCACGCCTGCTACCGTCCGACGCGGAGGTCCCTGTGCTGAACAATCGCGAGATCGCGACTCTCATTCTCATCGGAGCAGGCATAGTCCTGGTACTCGCGATTCCGACAGTCCGGCGGGCCGTGCTGGGCGCCGGGGCCGACGTCATGCGTACTGCGTCCTCACCAAAGGTTCTCGCTGTCTTTGGTCTGTTCCTTGCGTGGTGCACCGCATCGATCGTCATCGCATGGCGCATCGGTCTCTGGAATGTCGATCTCCTGAAGGACTCAGTCCTCATCGTGCTGACGGTTGGTTTCCCTGTCCTGCTTACGGTGGTGAAAGCGAAGTCCGGCGGAGCAATTCTGCGCAAGATCATTGGCGAGACGGTGGCGTTGTCGACTCTGCTTGCCTTCTATCTCAACCTCGAACCGTTCAGCCTCCTCGTCGAAGTGATACTGCAACTTGCGCTTTTCGTGCTCATTGTCATGATCGCTTGGGCCGGACTCGATCCCGGCCGAACGAAGCTTGCTGGACGTCTTGGCCTGCTGCTGATCTTCATTGTTTGTGCTATCGGTGTGTGGACCACGGTTCGCCTCGTTGTCACCGCCAATGAGCGCGACTGGAGCACGACTTGGATGGAGCTCGCGCTCTCGATCTGGCTGCCCCTGTCGATGTTCGGCTACTTCTACGGCGTCGCCTTCTTCGCGTATGTCGAGACGGCGAATTTGCGCATGCGACGGATCTTTCAGCCGCCCGCACGCAAGCGAGTCATGGTCGCCGTTGTGCTCGGCCTTCACTTGCGTGTGCGATGGGCTGCCGCGTTCACCGGCCCCTTCCAGAACAGGGTGAGCCGCTCGCCTACCTTTCGGGAGGCGTTAGCTGCCATGCGTGCGTTCCGGCAGGAAGTGCTTGACCGCGAGGCTCGCGAACAAGAGCGGCAGGCGCGATTGACGGTCATGGCCGGGGAGCCCGGCACGGACGGCGACGGAGCACAACTCGACCGACGCGAGTTCGAAGGCACGAAGCGGGCTCTCCGGTACATGATCCACACGGCTCAGGAGATGAGATACGAGCGTCTCGGCAACCGCTACTGGGATGACCTCACCGAGAAGGTAATCCAGCCCGCCTTCCGATATGGGTTGCCGGACTCCCACGGCATCCTCGTCGAGGTGACCGCCGATCACCAGAAATGGCGCGCGTGGCGCCGCCTCCCGAGCGGCTGGGTTCTCGGCGTCGGAGGAAGGGACGGGTCGCGCCGCGAGTTCCTGTACTCCGGCGCGGAACCTCCAACGACCTGGCCGGGCGCCCCCGATTGGGCCGATACCGCAGTCCCTCTGCAACTGCCGGCCGATTGGGAGCAGGACGACTCGCCCGTGAAATAGAGCGTGAGCCGCTGAGCCGCCCGGAAAGCCGCTGTTTGTGGCGACGTCGGTGGAGCCATCCGAGCGGACATATGGCGATTGCGGCGACGTGCGGCTGTCTGGGTGCCCGCGGTACGCGGACCCATGTTCGGCTGTCAGACAGGCGCCATGCTTGCCGGGGCGTGACGGATGCCGTGCCGCCCGCGGCATCCGTGCCCGACAACCTGCTCCCCCCGCCGCATGTTCACGGCCGAGCAGATCCGCAGCACCCTGCCCGAACCCGGCGGGTTCGGATGGCGCGACGTGCGCGTCAGCAGACACGCCTGACACGCTCAGGTCGACGCGGATTCAGGTCTACCCCGGAGCAGGCGAACGATATATCGTTATATATCGTCGAGACCCGGGCGAGCGCCCGGTTCAGGGAGGACATCATGAACGGTTCGTACATGGGCGACGGCTTCACCGGTCCCACGGGCGGGTGGGGGCAAGGCCGCCCCCCGCAGGGACTGTGGGAGGCCGTGGAGCAACTTCGGGGCATGTTCGAGCAGAAGGTCGCGCCGCGGATGGGCCGCGGCGACGTCCGCGCGGCGGTGCTCGCGCTGCTCGCCGAGCGGCCGATGCATGGCTACCAGATCATCAGCGAGATCGCCGAGCGCAGCGGCGGCACATGGAAGCCGAGCGCGGGCTCGGTCTATCCGACGCTGCAGCTGCTCGCCGACGAGGGGCTCATCAGCGCAGAGGAGGCGGACGGCCGCAAGACCTACTCGCTGACGGAAGCCGGGCGGGCAGAGGCCGAGGCATCCGCTGATCGCCCCGCGCCCTGGGAGACCTCGAGCGCGCGCGACTCCGGCACCGTCGGGGCGCTCCCGAAGGCCGGCATCGAGCTCGCACAGGCGGCGGCGCAGGTCCAGCGAACGGGCACTCCCGAGCAGGTCAAGCAGGCGGTCGACGTGCTCGACGACGCACGTCGTCGTCTCTACTCGATCCTCGCTCAGGACTGACTCGGTGCCCTCGGCACGCCGGGCTCCAGGAGACTCGACGCCCGATGTCGGCAACACGCGCGCCCGCTACCGGCGGATCCTGCGGTTCGCCGTGCGACACATCGTGCAGACCTGGTGGTTCGAGCTCGTCCTGCCTCGCTTCGGCCTCGCGAAGTACGTGGCGCGCGGGCGCGCAGCGCGGCTGACCCGCATCGCCCGGCGCTTCCACGTGCTCGCGGTCGACCTCGGCGGCCTCATGATCAAGGTCGGCCAATACCTTTCGTCGCGACTCGACGTGCTGCCGCCCGAGATCACGCACGAGCTCGCCGGGCTCCAAGACGAAGTGCCGCCCGTGCGGTTCGACGCGATCCGACGCCTCGGCGAGGCCGAGCTGGGCGTTCCGCTCGACCGCGCGTACGCGTGGTTCGACCCGACACCGCTGGCCGCGGCATCCCTCGGTCAAGCGCACCGCGCGCGGCTCTCGCCGATCGACGCCGCCGACATGGGGCTCGACGAGGCCGTCGTCAAGGTGCAGCGACCGGGCATCGAGACGATCGTCGACGTCGACCTGGCGGCGCTGCGCCGCGTCGCCGGATGGCTCAGCCGCGTGAGGTTCGTCTCGAGCCGCGTGGACCTCCCCTCGCTCGTCGAGGAGTTCGCCGTCACGAGCCTCCAAGAGATCGACTACCTGCAGGAAGCGCGCAACGCCGAGCGGTTCGCCGCGAGCTTCGCCGGCGACCCGCGGGTCGCCGCACCCGAAGTCGTCTGGGAGCGCACGACGCGCCGCGTGCTGACGCTCGCCGACGTGACGGCGATCAAGATCAACGACCGCGAGTCCCTGATGGCGGCGGGCATCGACCCGAAGGCGGTCGCGAAGCAATTCGCGACCGTCATGTTCGACCAGCTCTTCCGCGACGGCTTCTTCCACGCCGACCCGCACCCCGGCAACATCTTCGTCACGCCGGTCGACCAAGTGACGGATGCCGCGTCGCCGGCCTCGAGCGTGTCGGATGCTGCGTCGCCGGCCTGGCGGCTCACCTTCATCGACTTCGGCATGATGGGCGAGGTGCCTGACGGACTGCGCCGCGGCCTGCAGCAGGTCATCCTCGCAGTCGCCGCGCGTGACGGGAAGCGGCTGGTCGACAGCATCCGTGGTGTCGGCATCCTGCTGCCGTCGGCCGATACGGCAGAGCTCGAGCGAGCGATGTCCGAGCTGTTCGCGCGCTTCGGAGGCATGGGCCTCGCCGAGGTACGGCAGGTCGACGAGCGCGAGCTGCGCAGCTTCGCGATCGAGTTCGGCGAGGTGATGCGGGCGCTGCCGTTCCAACTGCCCGAGAACTTTCTGCTCATCATCCGGGCGATGTCGCTGACCTCGGGCATGTGCAGCTCGCTCGACCCTGAATTCAACATGTGGGACGCCGTCGAGCCCTACGCCGCGCAACTCCTGCGCGACGAGAGCAGCAACATCGTGCAGGCGCTCGGGCAGGAGGCGCTGACCGTCGCAGGCACGGTCATGCGGCTGCCGCAGCGCCTCGATGCGCTCGCGGACCGCATCGAGGAGGGGCGCCTCGTCGCGAACTCGCCCCGGCTCGAGCAGCGGGTGGCGAGGCTCGAGCGCACGGCCCGGCGGATCACCTCGGCGGTCCTGTTCGTGGGCCTGTTCATCGGCGGAATCCTGCTTCGCGTCGACGAGCCGGTGTGGGGCGGCGCGCTGATCGCGGTGTCGGTGATCCCGCTCCTGCACGCCCTGTTCGCCGGGGTGTTCCGCCGGCGCGGGCGGGGGTGATCGGAGCTTCATACTGCGACCGCGGCGAAGGTTCACGACCGAGCGGATCCGCAGCGCATTACCCTCGACCCATGACCATCCAGCGCATGGACAACGTCGCCATCGTCGTCGACGACTTGGATGCGGCCATCGCGTTCTTCGCAGAGCTCGGCCTGGACCTCGAGGGCCGCGCGCACATCGAGGGGGCCTTCGCCGACCAGACCGTCGGGCTCGACGGCGTCCGCAGCGAGATCGCGATGATGCGCACGCCCGACGGCCACGGCAGGCTCGAACTCACGAAGTACCACTACCCCGAGGCATCCGCCCCATCACCGGCAGTGCCGCCGCCCAACACGCTGGGGCTGCACCGGGTGATGTTCGCCGTCGACGACCTCGACGACACCATCGCCCGCTTGCGCCCGCATGGTGCCGAGCTGCTGCGCCAGGTCGCGAACTACGAGGACGTGTACCGGCTCTGCTACCTCCGCGGGCCGGCGGGGATCATCGTCGCGCTGGCCGAGAAGGTCGGCTGAGGGCTGCTCACCCGTCACGCAAGCTCTCGCCGCAACTCCGCCGCGACCGCTTCGCCGAGCACCCGCGCGCCATCCGCCGACGGGTGCAGCCCATCGGAGCTCATCCCGTCGCGATAACGCCCGTCGGCGGTGCGCAGGCCCGCGGATGCGTCGACGAACCGCCATCCCCGATCGCCCGCCAGGTCATCGAGGCGTTCGTTGTACGACTTCACGCCATCGGGGAACGCAGCCATCGGCGGTATCGACACGATGACGACGTCCTCGATGCCGACGGCGGCGACGATCCGGTCGAGGTTCGCCGCCGACTCATCGAACGGGATGCCGAACGCGACGTCGTTGGTGCCGGCGAGCACCACCAGGACGTCCGCTTCGATCGGCCCGACCGAGTCAGCCATCATCGCCGTCGTCGCACCCCACTCCGCCCAGCCGCCGGCGAACGCGAAGCCGTCGTCCACGACGTACGTCGCCCACGACGCGGCGCCGAGGTCGCCAGCGGCGAAGTCGGGGCTGTCGCCGTCGGTGATCGAGTCGCCGACCGCAGCGAACCTGCCGTGAGCGGCGACAGCGGATGCCTCGGGCGAACCGGTACCGTCCGCAGGACCCGGTGCGGAGCATCCGACGATCATGCTCGCGCACGCCGCGACGGCGAGCGCTGCACAGACGCGACGCGCGACCGCGCCCACTGCCGCTTGCCCGAGCATGGGGCCAGTCTAGGAATCGGTCGAGGAGGCGCGCAGCGTCTACTCGATCACCCTGCGCTCGAACACGATCGCCGCGGGGAACCGCTTGAGCACCGGCCTGAACGGTGCCCTCGCGAGCCGCTCCGCCTCCGCACCGTCGACGATTCGCGGATGCCCGAGCTCGACGTCACGCCCCTTCCACCGAAGCGACGCCCCACCCGCCGCCACGACGTTGCGCGCCCAGTTGGTCGTCGCGCCAAAAGGCAGGCCAATCATCACGATGGACGAGTCGGTCGTCGGCACCACCGCGATCGGTGTCTCGTAGGCGGTGCCGCTCCGGCGGCCGCGATGGCGGATGAGCGCCCAGAGCGGTACCCAGCGACGACCCGCCAGGGCGCGCGCGACCGGCGCGGTCGCGTTCACGAGCCGGCGCGGCGGCCCACCGCCGACGCGTGGCTCGTGGGGTCGGGGCAGATAGGAGGTGTCGTTCATGCAGAGAGAACGGATGAGCCGACGCAGATGTGACATCCCGACGGCAACATCCGTGCTTGCGTCGGGCCCCGGTCGGCGGAAGCGATCGTCACCGCCTCATGAGATCCGCCAGGCGTACGCGTACGGCTGGGCGAACTGGGTGATGCGGAATGCGCGCACGACCACCGTGGACGTGCCGGGAGGCATCCCCACCCACAGCACCTGCTCGACGTTGTTGACGCGGTCGAAGTCGTCGGCCGTGCCCACGTTGCCGCGCCGCTCGGACCCGTCGGCGGCGATCACCACCAGGTCCAGGTCGTTCTGCAGCAGGGCACCGGCCGGGTCCGACCAGACGAGCGACACCTTGAACGTCGCGCCGCCGGCCGCACGGATCCCGCGTTCCTCGTCGTGGCGTGGCTCCTCGGGGACCTCGACAGTGAAGGAGTCCTCCTCTCCCTGCTCCAGCGGCCCGCCCTCGCCGAAGCCGGCATCGACGGCCGGCCCCGGCAGGATGACGGAGCCTGCGAGGTTGACCCGGCCCCACCCCGAATTCGAGTTGGGGGACGCACCCGCCTCGGACGGGTTGTACTGCCCGGGCAGCTCATCGGCCCCGTTGACGAGCAGGGCCTTGACCAGGGCCGCGCTCGGCGTCGGCATCCCATTCTTCACCAGCGTCTCGCGGATTACGGCGGCGCAGCCCGCGACCAGCGGCGTGGCCATCGAGGTTCCCGTGTCGAAGAAGAACAGCGGGTCGCTCGACACACCGAAGTCATCGCCTCCTGGCGCATTGCGCGAGAGGGTCGACAGGATGCACGTGCCGGGAGCGATGACGTCGGGCTTGATTCGCCCTTCCCGCGTCGGCCCACGGCTCGAGAATGCTGCCATGCCGTCGGAGGAGTCCGCCTGCGGATCGCTCCCGACCGGGTCGCTGGGATAGTCGGACGGCCAGTAGTCGCGGTACGTGGGACCGAAGTCCCGGACGCTCTCGCACGCGCCGACGGTGATGCAGTTCTTGGCCGCGGCCTCGGAGCCGATCTGGCTGGGGTCGATCGCGCCGTCGCGGTCGCCGTCGATGCCGTCGTTCCCGGCGGCGAAGCAGACAACCTGGTCGGGGTGGTTCCAGACGAAGTTGTCGATCTCGCGCGACGCAGGGCTGTACGGCAGTCCCGGGGTCGTCGCGCCCCACGAGTTCGTGTGGACGCGCGCGCCGCTGTCGTACGTGGGCTGGAAGAGGTCTGCCAAGTCGACGGGGATTCCGCCGAGCCCGCCTGCGGTGTCGAGCAGGCTCTGCAGGATGAGCTGCGCCTCCGGCGCGGTGCCCTCGATCGCGCCTCCCATGCTCGGTGAGTTGCCGCGACCCAGCACCGACCCGGCGACGTGCGTGCCGTGCCCGTGGGGATCGTCGGCCTGAGCCGGAGACGTTCGCCCCAGGGCGAGCAGCTGCGCGACTCGTCCGGTGAAGGCCGGATGCGGGTTGACCGGATCGCCGGTGTCGAACCCGGTATCGGCGACGGCGACGAGCTCGCCGTCGCCCCGGTACGTCGTTCCGTTGACGTCGACGTCGGCGTTCAGGATGCCACGCGCGACGTTGTTGAATAGGCGTCGCTCGGGGACGGGCTGGATCTCGCGGACCTCGTCGATGGTCGCGAGCGTGGGCAGCTGTCCCTGTTCGGTCGTGACGCGAAGCTTGCCGGAGGTCACCTCGACCTGATCCGGGTTCACCCTGGCGGCCCGGGCGACCCGCGAGACGAGGTCGTCGGATGGCGCGACGTCCGGGTGCAGCAGCAGGTCGACGGAGCGGAAGGCGCGGGACGGGTGCGGCGTCTCGAACGCGAGGTCGCGCGGCCTGGCCGGGTCGACGTTCGGGCCCAGCAGTGTCGGAGGGATCTTGAACGCCTTCGCATACGGGCCCGCCCAGTCGACGAATGGCAGGTCGGACACCGGTGCGATGTCCTTCGGCCGGTAGGTCGCGAGGTAGGTGTTGTCGGAGACGTACTCCTCCACGTCCGCGCCGGCCTCGGCTACCGCCTCACGTTGGTCGGCCGTCATCGGCTCCGTCGTATGGATGAGGATGTGGTCGGAGGTCGCCACCGACCCGGCATCCATCCCGAAGGCCTCAAGATCGCGCGCCTGCGTGGTCGTGTCGACGGTGATTCCGTTGATCGTGATCTTCGGCATAGCGCGCCCTCGCACCTTCAGTCATGGGACCGGGTCCAGCGAGGGCGACGATCCCGACGGCACCTGAATAACGGCGGCGCGAGTCTAGCCCCGCACGGTGGGGGCGGCAACGGACACTGCGCGTATGCGGGGCGACAGGTCTGCGCCGCCCGACGGCCACGGCGGGCACGACATCCGTGCTTGCGTCACATTCGCCGTGGGTGGATCGTCTTTCTGTCATGACCGATTTCTCCGACCTGTGGACCGCGCACCGACATGTCGTCCGCGACGTCGCCTACCGGGTGCTCGGATCCGTCGCCGAGGCCGAGGATGTCACCCAGGAGACGTACCTCCGGCTGCTCGCCCGCGGCGACGAGCCCGACGCGGAGCCGCTCGACGAGCCGCGCGCGTGGCTGGTCACGGTCGCGTCCCGCCTTGCGATCGACCGGCTGCGCTCGCACGAGCATTCCCGTCGCGCCTACGTCGGGCCTTGGCTGCCGGAACCGATCGTCACCGACGAGCGGACGCTTCCCGAAGACCGCGTCACCCTCGATGACTCGGTGCGGATGGCGCTGCTCGTCGTGCTCGAACAGCTCACGCCCGCGGAACGCACGGCGTTCCTCCTCCACGACGTGTTCGACCTCGGCTTCGACCGCGTCGCCGACGTCCTCGGCGTAAGTCCGGCGAGCGCGCGGCAGTCCGCGTCACGCGCGCGGAAGCGGATCGCCGCGCAGGGCGAAGCCCGGTTCTCCGTCGATCCCGCCGCCGCCCGCCGACTCTCGGAGCGGTTCGCCGCCGCCGCGTCCGAGGGCGACCTCGAGGGGCTGGTCGCAGTGCTCGCGACGGATGCCACGGGCCACTTCGACACCGGCGGCGTCTTCCCGGACGCGCCGACCGACGTTGTCACCGGGGCCGAGACGATCGCCCGGCAGTTCCTCGCAGGGGTCGGCGGGCTGGGCCTCGACTTCGAGGTCGCGGAAGTGAATGCCGAACCCGGGGTCGTCATCCGCCGCCGGGGGCGGGTGATCTCCGTGCTCGCGCTCGAGTTCGCCGAAGAACGGATCTCGGTCATCCACGGCATCGGGAATCCGAAGAAGCTCGCGCACGTGCGGTGAGTGCTTCCGGCCGGCGGTCGGCCCTCGTGCAGAGCCGAAATCGTGCGCTCGGGCGCGAGGACTACGCAGCGGCATCCGTCGTCGATTACGCCGTCAACCCACACGGGGCAACGACTGAAAAGCCCCGGTTGCCGCAGTCTTGCTGGCGTTCGGCTCGCGCCGCCCGAGCACGAGCTCGAGGAACGTCGTCTTGCCCGTGCCGTTCTTGCCGATGAGTCCGATGCGGTCGCCCCGCCGCAGCTTGAGGTACGCCTCGCGCAGCACCGGACGCCCGTCGAACTCAATGCTCACGTCGTTCAGGCGGATCGGGCTCACGGGTGTCCTTGCGTTGGGGGCGTCGTGATGACGGCGAAGGCGAGCGGATGCCGCGGCCGAACGGCACTGGGCGATGCCGCGCTCAGCCGTTGGCCACTCTATCCGGCGATCCTGGCGACGGCGCCCGGGGCAGGCCCGTCGCGTCGTCCGTTCAGTCGATGGAGCGCGATACGAGTAGCGCGAGCTCGACTCTGTTCCGTGCCCCAGTCTTCCGCAGCAGGCTCGACACATGAGTGCTGACGGTCTTCTCGCCGATGAACAGTTCGCGAGCGATCTCCCTGTACGTGCGGCCGGCCACGATGTACTGGAGGACTGTCCGCTCCCGGGGAGTCAGCAATCCAGTCACGCCGTCCGATACCGACAGGACCGGTTCCGTGACTTCCAACAGCGTTATGCGCGCTGTCGCCGCTAGGGCCCTCATGGCATCCAGCTCGGGAACGGCCCCGAGCTGTTCAGCTCGTTGGATTCCCCTGCGGAGGGCTTCGGCGGCTGCGGCACGCTCACCTGATCCGTCGACCAACAGGGCTTCGGCATACCGCCAGTACGCGTATGCCTCTTCCCAAGCAAGCTGGCAGCCCTGACACGCTGCGATGGTGCGTTGCCACAATTCGCTTTCGTTCGGAGCTCGTCTGGCACGCGCGATCTCAGCGGCGTACCACTCGGCGAGGGCGTCCATCTGACGATTCCAGACCTGAGTCGGCGGGCCGACATCCTTCACGATGTTGGGGAACTGTCGTACCAGCGAATCCGCAGCCTCGAGGAACTCGCCTGGATCGAGTGCTCTGTCCCGCGCGGCCTCGGCTTGATCTGCCAATGACCGCGCAGCCAGTGGCAGAAGCCACTCGCACATCGTCGGCGGCACCCCCTCGGCCAGAAGGCCGGTCATTGCGGATTCAAAAGCGTCAGCTGGCCGGTTCTCGGCCATGCAGACGATGGCCCGAACCGCGTCGAACTCGTTGGCGCGGAATGCGGACGCATCCTGAACGATCTCGTCAGCGCGGTCCAGATGCCCCCGTGCCTCTCGCACGCGACCTTGGGCGGCTGCCAAACGCGCCGCCGTGAGGCGTGCCTGTATGTCGGCAAGCTCGCCTGGGCTCGCACCGAGAGCGATGCGGAGGCTACGCAAGCCTTCCTCCCACTCGCCGATCGCCACCCAGGCGTGCGCTTCGCTGGCGGCGAGGAATGCGATGTACGAGTGTGGTGCCCCGAACTCTGAAGCTTGATCACGCCGCCGCCGTATCAGATCCGCGAACCGACGCGATGTCCACATCTCGAGCGCGTTCGCTTCCATGAGGCTGGCACGGCTGAACGCCCACGGATCCTTCGCCTCACGTGCTTCCTCTGCGCTCCGCTGAGCGAGCGCAACGCACGCTTCGCCGTTCTCACGGACGTACTCCCCGAGGGCCTTCGAATAGAGCGCATACGACATGGCGCGCGCGTCGTTTGCGCGGGACGCGGCCGCGACGGCCAATTCCGCGTACTCGGCCACATGAGGATCGTCATTCCAATACTCCGCCCACGCCAGGCACGCCAGCGCGTACGCATACTGCCAGCTGTCGGGTGACTGGGCAGCGAGAGCAACCGCCTCGCGGAACTCAGCCACGGGAGAGAAGGTGGCGCCAGTCGAGTAGCGCAGGTGGGCACGTCGCACCAGGAGCTCCGCGACGCGAAGCGGTTCGCGGGTCGGTTCGACCTCATCGAGCAGCAGATTGATCGCCCCGAGCTCCTCCGCGTTTTCGCCTGCGATGTCAGCCGCCGAAACCAATCGCTCGAGGAGCTCACGCCGGGTGACCCACGATCGCTCCGCCAGTTCCTCGAGGCGTAGCGCTCGTGAGAGCAGTCGAAGCATCTCCCTTTGCCCGCCTGCCGTTCGGGCCGAGTCGGCGGCGCGCACCGCCCACGTCAGCGCCTCGTCGAGCTGGGCCGCCTCGAAGCGATGATCCGCGATCGCGACGACCGTCTCGACCGGGACATCGGAGTCGACGCCGAGTTCGGCTTCCAGGTCATCCGCGAATGCCGCATGCAGTTCACGGCGCTCATCCACGGGCATGGACTGATGGAGCGCCTCGGCGATCAGCGGGTGATGGAACCAGTAGCGCCCGTCGGCGGTCGGATCGACCGCACCAGCCTCAGCCGCTTCGCGGAGGCGGCCTCGGATCTGCTCCTCTGAATCGCCGGTGATTCCGCTCAACAGGGCCGCTGTGACCGGAACGCCGCCGATCGCCATGATCCGGGTGAGCTGACGGGCGGGCGCGGAGAGGCGCGTCCAGGATCGCAGCACAGCTCCCGCAAGGTCGGGATTCAGGTCGGACTCGACGTGGTGCGCATCCGCAGCCAACCCACTGACGAAGAGGCGTGTCAGGTATGCATTCCCGAGCGTGCGAGCATACACGTCATCGACGAGCGATTCGTGAGCGGGTCGCCCGAGAATGCTCGAGATCTGCTGACCGGTTGCAACGCGGTCGAGGTTCCCGAGGAGAAGTTCCTCGGTTCCGGGCATCCGATGGATGTCCGCAAGCCAGCGCCGAAGCGGATGGTCCTCGCCGAGATCGCTGCTCCGTATCGTCGCCACCAGCGCGAGGCGACGTGCTCGCGGGCCGGCGACGAGATACATGAGAGCGTCGAGCGTGCTCTGGTCGGCCCACTGGAGATCGTCGATGACGAGGACGACGGGATTGATCGCGCAGACCTCGTCGAGCCAGCCGTCAAGCAGCACTGGGACGTTCTCCGCGGGTTCCCCCGCCTCTAGGAAGCGCGGTGCACTGCCGACCTCTCCGCCTCGGATGTCGCGAAGCGCGGATCGCAGGGCGAGGAATGGCACCGCCATCTTCGTCAGTGGCAGGCATCCGCCCATGAGCACGAGGGTTCCTGCCGTGCGGTCGTCGCATGCCTGCTGTACGAGTGCCGTCTTTCCGACTCCGGCATCACCGGTTACCAAGACCGTCACGGCCGCACCGGCTTCTGCGCGATCGAGGGCATCTCGAACCACGGACAGCTCCTGACCTCGCCCAACGAGGACGGGCCCGATCACGCCTGTGCGGACGGCCACAGGCCCATTCTCCCACCGAGGCCTTTTTTCGAGACACCTAAGGGGGTCTGCTCCGCACGGACACGGCACAGCACTCCGCCGAAGTCGAGACCGTGCGAGACGGCGCCCTACGCCCAGCCGAGTTCGCGGAGCCGAGCATCGTCGAGCCCGAAGTAGTGACCGATCTCGTGCACGAGCGTGATGCGGACCCGCGAACGCAGCGCATCGAGGTCTGCGCTGTGCGCCTGCAGGTTGTTCTTGTACAGCGTGATCCGATCGGGAAGCTCCCCGAAACCGTAGACCCCGCGGGTGGTCAGCGGACGCCCGCTGTACAGCCCGAACAGCCGCGGTCGCTCCCCCAGCGGCTGATTCTCGACGAGGATGGCGACATTCTCGACCCCACGGACCATGTCGTCGGGGAGCGCGTCGAACTCCTCGGCAACTATCCGCTCGAAGTCGTCATCGGAGATCTCGACCATGTCCCAATTGTGCCCGCTCGCCGAGCGGGCGCACCCGGCTGCTCGAACTGCTCGGCAAGAAGCGGAAGGCCGACCACCTCATCGACCACCTCAGCCACACCGTGCAGACCATCCCGGTGTTCGCGGACGTCGGGTCCACGAGAAGCCCAACCGGCCCATCCCGATCGAGGACCTCACCGACATCCTCGAGGCGGCCGTCGACGGTCGGATGCCGCGCCCTTCGACAGGCTCAGGCACCACCATCGCGCTCGTCGGCGCCGAGCAGCTGCTGCTGTCGAAGGCCGTGCGCCGCGTGGCATCCGTCGTCGGCCGCCGCGTGGTCGTGGTGCCGCGGGCCGGTGTGGGCGCAGTACGCGCTCGCCCAGTTCACCGTCAATACGTGGTTGTTGAGTATGTCACTAGGTCCGACGAGATGTGTCCAACCGCGCCTCGTTGCTGCGTCATCCGCCGCCCCCGAGATCGATGGTACGCAGCTCCGTCACTTGCACCTTCGAACAACGCGCGCACTCGAAATACGGTTCCGTGTCGGGTTCCCGGCGCACTACCCATTTGTGAATACCGAGCCGGCACCGGAAAGGCTTACCTCGCATTTCGCATCCCCCCTTTGGTCACGGCACCAAAGATCTGGTGAGAACTACAGTCCAAGAGTTCCAATCCAGGGGCAACCGGATCGGGCCATTTGGTGGGCTCCGACCCCAGCATGCTGGCCGAGGGCGTGACGGATGCCGCTCCGCCGGCGGCATCCGTGCCCGACGACCTGCTCCGCCGGCGCATGTTCACGGCTGAGCAGATCCAGCGCGCTGCCCGAGCCCCGCGGGTTCGGCTGGCGAGACCTGCGGGTGAGCAGCTGGATTCAGCTGGGGGCGATCACCCTCGGCTGCCCCCGCATCGTGCACGGACACCGAGTACGTGGGGACGACCGCGACGTCCCGCGGGGGCGCGTACCGCAGCGGAGAAGCGACGAAGACCCCGGTCGCGAGCAGGGCGAGCATGGTCCCGATCGCGCAGATCCGCGTCATCACCGTGACGGTCCTCGCCTCGAGCCTGCGGCGTGCCAGGGCGAGCAGGCCGATCCCGGCCAGACCTCCCGCGGTGTTGACGACGAGGTCGGTGACGTCGGAGCTCCCGAGKGCCAGGACGTACTGGGCGACCTCCAGGACCAGGCTCGCCCCGGCGACCGCGCCCACGGCCTTCCACCACGGCCACGACGGCGCGAGGAGACCGAGGTACAGCCCGAAGGGGACGAAGAGCACGAAGTTCGCGACGACCTCGAAGGGGGCGCTGGCACCGGCCCCGGCGCTGGGTGCGAACGGGACGAGCTTGATCTCGCGTAGCGCGCCGACGCCGACGTACGGGACCTCGAGTTTCCACAGCACGAGCCAGGCGAGCAGGACGAGGTAGACCACGAACAGCACGACCAGCAGGGCGCGCCCGCCCGCTCGGGACGGCTTCTTCTCCAGGAAAGACACACCAGACTCCACGAACGAACGACAACGACCCCCAACCCTAGGCCGTGTTGCTGACGGCGCCGCCGATCCAATGGAGTGTCGCGGCGAGGCAGGGGCCGGAGTGCACCATGTACTTGACGTACTCGAGCACACCGAACGTCCAGACGGTCAGCACCACCGTCGTGCCGACGGAACCGGGCCACCACACGATCACGCCGAGGAAGCCAGCAGCCAGCATCGCCGCATCCGGCGAACTGTGCCGTCATCGGGAAGCTTCAGCTCAGGAGGTGCGGTCATCGGCGCCGAGCAGCTGCTGCTGTCGAAGGCCGTTCGGCGCGTGGCATCCGTCGTCGGTCGTCGCGTGGTCGTGGTGCCGTGGCCAAACTTCATCGCCCGACGTCATCGCCCGACGTCGCCGGCCGACCGCGAGCGGCGAGCGGCAGCCCGATCACCAGCGTCGCCCCGGTCACGACGTGCATCGCGACGAGCACCACGAACACGGCGCCCGCTGCGCCCCCCGTCACTGGCGCAAGCAACGAGAGAGCGAGCACCGTCCAACCGATGATCGCGAAGACCCGGCCACTGTGCTTCACGAACCGCTCGAGCAGGGCGAGCACGCCCCACGCGCCGAGTCCGGCGACGAGGACCACGACGACGATCGACAGCGGCGTGATGGTCTGCGCCGCCGCGCCGGAGCCCACCGTGAGGTCGACGCCGGCGATGGGCACGGCGATCACCCAGACGATGAGCGGCGCCGCNCGACAGCGGCGTGATGGTCTGCGCCGCCGCGCCGGAGCCCACCGTGAGGTCGACGCCGGCGATGGGCACGGCGATCACCCAGACGATGAGCGGCGCCGCGATGGCCGCCGCGACGGTCGCAACCCTGCCGAGACGGCGGCGGCGTGAAGGCGAATATTGCGCGGCCATCTCCTCCATGCAGCTGACACTACGAGCGCCCGCCTTCACCCGGTAGGGTCGGATGTCCCGACCTCGACGGAACGAATGTCATTCGACCCGGCGCTCAGCACGTCGAGCAGCTCACCTGCCCAAACCCGCCCGCGGGTCGTGGACTCCAGCCGTCAGATCGCCGCTGTATGGCCAGGAGTCCTGATCGGGGAGGCCTTTGAAGCCCGCCACCTATACTGCACCGGCTCACCATCAACCCCGAGCTCGACGTGCGTCCCGCCATCGAGCGAGCCGTGCGCGCGCTCGCGGCTACTCCCTGAGCCTGCGTCGGCGAGGGCGTGTCGGATGCCGCGCCGCCCGCGGCATCCGAGCCGAGTGTCGACGGGCCCGCCGAAGCATCGTGTGCTCCGGGGGCCCGAGCCCGACATCCCGGCATCAGTCGACGAGCGCCCCCGCCGACAGGTTGGCGATCGCCCCGGTCATCGAGCGTGCACGATCGGATGCCGCGAACGCCAGGTACTCCGCGACCTCGTCGAGCAGCGGAAGCCGGCCGAGCAGTGTCATGCCCACCAAGCCGGCGAACCACTGATCCATGGGGATCCCGCTGGCCTCCGCCGTGCGGCCGAACATCTCGCGCGTGTACGAGGTGGCAAGGGCATCCGACATCGCGTGCGGACGCACGCAGACCACCCGTACCCCATCGGGCCCGAGCTCGCCGGCGAGCGCGCGCGAGAACCCCTCGAGCCCAGCCGATTGGGCCGCGTTGCCGATGAGTCCGCGGCCGGTGAGCCGCGCACCGGGCGTCGAGATCGTGAGGATCACGCCACTCCCCTGCGCGATCATGTGCCGCGACACGGCCTTCGCTGTGACGAAGTTCGTCTGCAGGTACCCGACCACGGGATGCAGGTAGTCCTCGAGGGACGTCTCGGCGATCGGCAGGCCCTGCACGTGGTCGAATCCCACCGCGTTCAGCGCGATGTCGATGCGGCCGGCGGCATCCGCCACCTCATCGACGTGCCGGTCGACCGCAGCCTGGTCCATCGCGTCGACGACGGCCACCGAGACATCCGCCCCCTCGGCTCTTGCAACGGATGCCGCAGCCTCGAGTCGCGGGAGGCTCTTCCCTGCGAGGAACAGCCGCGCGCCCTCGCGGGCGAACACGCGCGCCGCCGCGCCTCCGATCGAACCGCCACCGCCGTGGACCACGGCCACCTTGTTCTCCAGCAGCATCACGCCGCCTCCGTTCATGTCATCGTTCGTTCGATCTGGCCGAGGATTTCGGTCGCCCCGGGAGTGGTTGCCCGCCGCGGCGCCGAATGCCGGTCGTTTCTCACTCCTCGACTATTGCAACTCTAGGGTTGCAGTTTGCCGGGCGGATTGCAACCCATAGGTTGCAATTCTTCGAGGCGTCCGCGGCATCCCTGCCCGACTACCTGCGACCGCGCATCAGCGGCTGAGATCCAGAGAACTTTCCGCACGCGGTGTCGGATCGCGGCAACGTCGTTCGTAGCAAGGGTGAGTGGTCGCCCGCGAGGGGCGCCATCGGAAGGGACCACGATCATGAAGCTGATCACCAACACCCAGGTCACCGTCGACGGTGTGATGCAGGGGAACGGTGGGAACAACCCGGTACTCGACCCAGGGTTCGACCGAGGCGGGTGGGCGTTGCCGCTCGGCGATGAGGCGTCGACCGCCTACATCGCCGAGTTCTACCAGCGCGCCGACGCGTTCCTGTTCGGCCGACGCACCTATGAGCTCTTCGCCGGGTACTGGGGGGTGAAAGACCCTCTCGACAACCCGTTCTCCGGCGCCCTGAACACGCACCCCAAGTTCGTCGCATCGAATACGATCACCGACCCGGAGTGGGCCGACACGACCGTACTCTCGGGGGATCTCGAGGCGGCCATCCGCGAGCTGAAGGCCAAGCCGGGCGGCGAGCTGCAGGTGCATGGAAGCGGCCAGCTGATCCGCTGGCTGCTCGAACACGAGCTGATCGACGAGATGACGCTGATCGTCTGCCCGGTGATCGTCGGCGCTGGCACGCGACTGTTCCCCGATACGGGCAGAGATTTCGCCCTCGACCTGCTGGAATCACGCAGGTTCTCCACCGGCATCACGGTTCAGACCTACCGGCCCGCCGGGCGCCCGCAGTATGCGTAGCAGGCAGCACACCGTAGCAAGATGGCCCTGAACCACATCGTGGAGGTATGAGATGCAGTACCTGGTTTCCGTGATCGACGACAAGAGCAACTCCGGCACCCCCGAGGAGATGGTGGCGATCGGCGCCTTCAACGAGCGCCTCCGGGCGGGTGGCCACTGGGTGTTCGCGGCCGGCCTCGCCGCGCCCAGCACGGCGACGGTCATCGACGGCCGCGGGGAGGAGCCGGTGTTCACCGATGGACCCTTCATCGAGTCGAAGGAGCACATGGCCGGCTTCTGGATCATCGACGCTCCCGACCTCGACGTCGCGCTCGCGCTCATGGCCGACGGGTCGAAGGCCTGCAACCGGCGGGTCGAGGTGCGACCGTTCCTGATGCCGGGGGCCTGATCGACGCGCGCGCTGCGATCACCCGTGCCCACCGCGAGGAGTGGGCCCAAGGCGGTCGCCTCAGATGGATCATCCCGGGCACCGCGATGCGTTGATCGCTCGACATGTCAGGGCCGATCGCGTACCGTTCGAGCGATCGAGAGAGATCACGGCGAACGAGGGAATCACGATGGCAGAGGTACTGCTCTTCCACCACGCACTGGGCCCAACCGAGGGCTTGTACGCCTTCGCGGACGAGCTGCGGCAAGCGAGCCACACCGTGCACACGCCCGACCTGTTCGAAGGGCGCACCTTCGCCTCGATCGAGGCGGGCGTCGGCTACGCCGGCGAGGTCGGCTGGGGCGAGATCATGGCCCGCGGCGAGCGCGCGGCCGAGGCGCTGCCGAACGACCTCGTCTACGGCGGCTTCTCGCTCGGAGTGGTGCCCGCGCAGATGCTCGCCCAGACCCGCCCTGGCGCACGAGGTGCGCTGTTCTTCTACTCATGCCTGCCCGTCTCGGAGTTCGGCGCGTGGCCGGCCGGCCTCCCTGCGCAGATCCACGGGGCGGACGCCGATCCGATCTTCATGGAGGAGGGCGACGTCGATGCCGCCCGCGAGCTCGTCGCGTCAGCCGACGACGCCGAGCTCTTCCTGTACCCCGGCGACCAGCACTACTTCGCCGACTCGAGCCTGCCGAGCTACGACGCCGACGCGACGAAGCTCCTCACGCGGCGCGTGCTCGAGTTCCTCGCGCGAGTCAGCTGACGCGTGAGTCAGGCTCAGCTCGCCGCGGTTGCAAGGGTCTGGGCGATGTCGTCGGCGACGAGATCTGCGTTCAAGGCGCCGGCCACGAGAGAGCCGAGACCCAGCGAGACGGAGACGTTGGCACGCACATTCACGACGTTCCCGACCGCCCACACTCCGGGAACGGAGGTGCGCCCGTCGTCATCGATCTCGACCCAGGATCCGAGCGGTCCGTCGGTCGTCGTCGCTCCGAGCGAACGCAAGAGCGCGTCGCGGGGGCGCGGAGTGGGCCCGGTGAAGACCACGCCCACAGGTAGCACGCGCCCATCGACCTCCACGCCGGTCACCCGGTCATCGTCGATGCGAAGCCCGAAGACCGAGCCGGGTTCGAACCGGATGCCGCGGCGCACGAGCGCCTCCATCTCATCGGCCGGGGGCTCGCCGAGCCCGTTCGCGAAGTAGACGATCTGGTCCGACCACTGCCGCAGCAGCTGAGCCTGTTCGATGCTGCGTGGTGACGTCGCGACGATGCCGATGACCTCGTTTCGGTGCTCCCAGCCATCGCAATAGGGGCAGACGACGACTCCGCGCCCCCACTGCTGCCGCAACCCGGGGATGTTCGGCAATTCGTCGTCGAGGCCTGTTGCAACCAGGAGGCGTCGAGTGCGTATGCTCCCCTTCGCGGTCTCGACCTCGATGGCGGTGCCATCGGTGCGCGCCGTCGTCACCGCGCCGTGAATGAGCTGCACGCCATACCCAGCGGCCTCCTTCCGCCCGAGCTCGAGGAGCCGGAGCGGGGAACGTCCATCGTGGCCGAGGACCCCGTGCATGTGGGCGGCGGTCATGTTCCTGGGCTTGCCTGCGTCGACGACGATCACCCGTCGGCGCGCTTGACCGAGCGAGAGAGCGGCGCTGAGGCCCGCCGGCCCACCGCCGACGATCACGACATCGGTTCGTTCCTGTCCACTGCTCATGTGCTTCATGCTGGTGCAATCAGCCAAGCGGTGGCAATGTTGTTTGCTGGAACGGCAACGAACGGGGGGACCATGGCACACGACGACGAGCTGGCCGGAATCGGCGATCGGCTGCGTGCGATCCGCGAGTCCCGTGGAATGACCCTTCGAGCGGTCAGCGGGGCCTGCGGAATCTCGATCAGCACGTTGTCCCGGCTCGAATCGGGTTCCCGACGAGCGCAGCTCGACTTGCTCCTGCCCCTCGCGCGGCTGTATCGCCTGCCCTTGGACGATCTGGTCGGCGCCCCCGCACTGGGCGATCCGCGCATTCATCCACGTCCGCGGCTGCGGGACGGCGTCGTGACCGTGCCGCTGTCTGGGGGAACTGGCTCGTGGGAAGCGTTCAAGCAGGTGCATCCGCCATCGCCAGACAAGCCCATCCGCCAGTGGGTGCACCCGGGGTGGGATTGGATCTACGTGATCTCGGGGCGCATGCGACTGCTTCTCGCCGACGACGATCTCATCATCGGGGCGGGCGAGGCCGCCGAGTTCGATACCCGCGTGCCGCATGGATTCGGCAATCCCGGCCCCGACGCGCTCGAGGTGCTCTGCCTGTTCAACGCGCAAGGTGCGCGGGTGCACACTCGCGCATCCGCCTGAGAAGGGCTCAGCGTGCCATCTTCGACGCCGGGCGCCGCTTCGACCTCGTGCCGACGTGGGCGAACGGGCAGCCGGCGTTCGGCGCCTACCTACGCGACGCCGGCGGCACGCGCCACGGAGTCGGCCTCTTCGTCCTCACGCTCGCCGGCGATCGCATCCGAGCCCTGACCCGATTCGAGAACACCGTGCTCCCGTGGTTCGGGTTGGACGTCAGAGCGCACGATGACGACGATCATGCCCTCAATCCAGGTGGAAGATCTCCGGGATCTCCATCCACCACTCGCCGGGCGCCCGCTCGGGGAACGGTCGCTGCAGCGGCTCGCAGACCGACCACCACTCCTGCGTCGCCGGGTCGGCTGCGATCGCCGCCATATCGGCTTCGATGTCGTCGCCGACGTACTCCATGTAGGCGAACAGCACCTCGCCGTGGCGGTAGATCGAGTAGTTGCGGATGTTGCTGAGCGTCAGTCGCTCGAGCACGGCTGGCCACACGGCCGCGTGGAGGCGCTCGTACTCCTCGCGGTTCTTTGTCGGCATCCCGATGACCGAGGCGAGCCGCTTCATGCGCGCGCCCCCGCCGGGCGCACCCGCAGGTGCGTCATGCCACCGTCGACGTCGAGGGCCGTTCCCGTCGTCGAACCCGACAGTGGGCTCGCAAGGTAGGCGATCGCCGCAGCGACCTCGGCAGGCTCGACCATGCGTCCGGTGGCCTGTCGGGCGTCGAGCGCGGCGCGTTCGGCTACGGGGTCGGCGAATCCCTGCAGCATCCGCTCGACGAACGGCGTCGCCACGGTCGCCGGGCTCACGCAGTTCACGCGGATGCCCTCGCCGACGTGGTCGGTCGCCATCGCGTACGTCAACGCCAGCACGGCCCCCTTGGATGCCGAGTACAGCGCCCGCTGAGGAAGCCCGTTCAGGGCGGCGATCGAGGCGAGATTGACCACGGCCGCGGCATCCGACCGGCGCAGCCACGGCAGCGCCGCAGACGTGACCCTCGCCATTCCGACGACGTTGATGTCGAGCACGCGCGCCCATTCCGCGTCGTCGTTCTCCTCGACGGTGCCCACCGCGCTGATGCCGGCGTTGTTCACGACGACGTCGATGCCGCCGAATCGGTCGGCGATCGCCGCGATGGCCTGATCGACCGACGCGCGGTCGGAGACGTCGGCGACGAAGCCGGTGAGCACGTCGGGGAGGCCGTCAGTGTTGCGGTCCAGCACGGCGACCGTCGCGCCCCGAGCAGCGAGGGTCTCGGCGGTCGCGAGGCCGATTCCGGATGCCCCTCCCGTGACGACGGCGACGAGGCCGTCGAACTCGCCGGCGCTCATGCCTGCACCATCCGCTGGCTCGCGCGGCCGAGACCGTCGATCTCGAGCTCGACCGTGTCGCCCTCACGCAGGTAGGGCGTGCCGGGAAGGCCGAGCGCGACCCCGGCCGGCGTGCCCGTGTTGATGACTTCACCTGGGTGCAGCACCATGAACTGGCTGAGGTACCAGATCACGTGCGCGACCGAGAAGAGCATGTTGCCGGTCGAGCCGTCCTGCCGCGACTCGCCGTTCACCCAGAGCCGCAGCCCGAGTCGCTGCGGGTCGTCGACATGCTCGGCGGGCACGAGGTCGGGCCCGAACGGGTTGAAGGTCTCACAGCTCTTGCCCTTGTCCCACTGGCCGCCGCGCTCGAGCTGGAACTCGCGCTCCGACACGTCGTGCGAGACGGCGTACCCGCCCACGTGGCCGAGGGCATCGTCAGGCGAACCGAGATAGCGGGCGGTCGTGCCGATCACGACGCCGAGCTCGACCTCCCAGTCGGTCTTCGTCGAACCACGCGGGATCAGCACGTCGTCGAAGGGGCCGACCATGGTCGACGGGTCCTTCATGAAGACGACGGGTTCGGCCGGCAGTGCGGCTCCCGTCTCCTCCGCGTGGTCGCGGTAATTGAGCCCAATGCAGACGATCTTGCCGGGACGCGCGATCGGGGCGCCGACGCGCTGCCCGTCGCCGTCGAACTCGGGGAGCTCGCCGAGGGCGTCGCGGATTCTGTTGATCCCGCCCCCGGCGAAGAACGCGGCGTCGAAGTCGCTCGCGACGCTGCGCGCGTCGAGCAGTCGCCCGCCCGAGCGCACGACCGGGACCTCGCGGCCCGCTGCGCCCAGCCGCGCGAGAGTGAACAGTTCAGTCATCCGATGGTCTCCGATCCTGGAAGCGAGTAGAACGAGCGGGCGGTCCCCGCGAGGATGAGGTCTCGGCCGACGACGTCGAGTCCCCCGAGCAGTTCATCGATGCCCGACCAGACGCGGGTGTACCCGCCCGCGATGAGCGAGACGGGCCAGTCGCCGCCGTACATCAGCCGGTCGGGGCCGAATGCGTCGAGCGCGTGGTCGAGGATCGGCCGGATGGCGTCGACCGTCCAGTTGGCGGGATCGCCGGTGGCGGAGTACAGACCCGAGACCTTGCCGCGCACGCGCGGGTTGGCGGCGACGTGCGTTATGAGCGACGCCCACGGTTCGTGGTCGATGAGCCCGATCGGCGGCTTGTTGAGGTGGTCGATCACGATGTCGAGGTCGGGATGCCGCTCCGAGATCGCGAGCACGGCCTCGAGATGCTCGGGCAGCACCCCGACGACGTCGAACGGAACCCTCGCCCGCTCGAGCAGGCCGAGCCCCTCGTCGACGTCCCGACGCTGCAGCCAGTGCGGGTCGGGGCGGTCGTGGATGAGGTTGCGCACGCCGCAGAAGAGCGGACGTTGCTGCAGCTCGGCCAGCCGCTCGGCGGCCCGCTCGGGCTCGTGAAGCGGAACGTAACCGACGATGCCGAGCACGATAGGGGCGTCGGCGGCGACCGCGAACATGTGCTCCGTGTCCTCGTCGTTGTCGGCCGACTGCACGAGCACGGTTCCCGACACGCTTGCGGCCGCGAACTCGGCGGCGATGTCGTCCATGCCGAAGTTCCGGTAGAGCACGCCGGCCTCCGGACCGAGCCAGGCGTACTCGGCCTGCTCGAGGTCCCAGACATGCTGGTGGGCGTCGATGGTGCCGCTCATTGGTGCTCCTCCACGGGGTCGGCGAAAGATCTGATGAATGGTCGGATTCGGCCGGTCTGCTCGCTTAGGCTGTCGCCATGAGCACCGCGTCCACCACTGGCGAGCCCGCCCGATCGCGATCGAACGTCGTGATCGACGGCATCCGGCAGATGATCATGAGCGGCGAGCTCGTCGCCGGTTCGCGACTGCCGGTCGAGCGCGAGCTCGGCGAGCGACTCGGCGTCTCCCGTGGGCCGCTCCGCGAGGGAGTGCGTGCGCTGGTCATCCTCGGCGTGCTCGAGACCCGCCAGGGCGACGGCACCTACGTGACCTCGCTCGAACCGAGCCAGCTGTTCGAGCCGCTCGGCATCCTCGCCGAACTGCAGAGCCCCGAGAACAGCGTGCACCTGCTCGGCGTGCGACGTGCGCTCGAACCCGAGGCCGCCGCCCGCGCGGCCCTGCTCATCTCCGACGAGGATCTCGCTGAGGCTCGGCGCATCCTCGACCACGGCGAGGGCCTCCTCGCCGACGAGGACATCGACCTCGAGGCGACGATCGACGTCGACACGGCCTTCCACCGACTCATCGCGAATGCGAGCGGCAATCCCGCCTTCGCCGCGATCATCGAGGCGCTCGTCAGCCGCACCGCCCGCGCCCGCCTCTGGCGGGCGATCCACCAGCGCGGTGCCGTGCAGGATACCCAGCGCGAGCACCGGGCGATCCTCGACGCGCTCACGGCGCACGACTCCGAGCGGGCCCGCATCCGCATGGCGGCCCACGTGCTCGGTGTCGAGGAATACACGGCGAGCCACCTCGCTCCAGTCGAGCCCGACGAGGACTGAGACCTCAGGCATCGCGCGCGAGCCCTCGATCGGAGAGCACGCGCCAGAACTCCTCGGGAATCCGCGCCGCGTAGCGCTCGGCAGTGCCGACCACCTGGTCGGCCGTGCGCATGCCGACGACGACCGAGACGACGGCCGGATGCCGCAACGGATACGCGATCGCCGCCTCGGGCAGGGTGATGCCGAACTCCTCACAGGTGTCGGCGATGGCGTTCGCCCTGGCGATCATCGCTGCGGGGGCGGGACCGTAGTCGTAGTGCGCGTCGGCTGCGGGGCGCGGGCGCGCGAGCAGCCCGGAGTTGTACACCGCGGCGGCCACGATGCCGACACCACGGTCGACGGCGAGCGGCAGGAGCTCGTCGAGCGCCCCCTGGTCGAGCAGGGTGTAGCGGCCGGCGAGCATGATCACGTCGACGTCGTGGCGGCGCACGAACTCGGCCGGCATCGCCGACTGGTTCATGCCGGCACCCACCGCGCTGACCACGCCCTCATCGCGGAGTTCGATCAGCGCCGGGATGGCCTCGGCATGCGCCGCAGGTCCGTGGTCGTCGGGATCGTGCAGGTAGGCGATGTCGATGCGATCGAGTCCGAGTCGCTCGAGGCTCTCGTCGACCGAGCGGCGGATGCCGTCACGGCTGAGGTCGTACTGCCGCCGCGACGTGGCGGGAACCGCGAAGCCCTCGTCGTCCATCGTGCCGTCGGGGTGGCCGCTGGGGACGATGAGCCGCCCGACCTTCGTCGACAGCACGTAGTCGTCGCGGAGACGGTCGGCGAGCGCGGCACCGAGGCGGCGTTCGGAAAGGCCGAGTCCGTAGTGCGGCGCCGTGTCGAAGTAGCGGATGCCGGCGTCCCAGGCCGCCCCGACCGCGGCCTGCCCCTCGTCGTCGGTCGTCTCGCGGAACAGGTTCCCAAGCTGCGCGGCCCCGAATCCGAGTTCGGTCACGGACAGGCCGGTCCGCAGCGTTCGACTCAGCATCGAGTACCTCCAAGAGAGACAGCGTAGTTGTCTAAAGGTTAGACGACTACGTGCCAGATTTCTATTTTGGTGTGATAATCGAGAACCAGCGGCTCGATTGATCATCTGAATTTCGCAGATCAACGCCGTTCTCGACATCTCGACCTGGAGGATCAATGCTGACGGCCGCATACACGGGCGACTCGACCATCACGATCGCGAGGGCCGAACCCGCGCCGCCCCGTCCGGGCGAGGTGCAGCTGCGCGTCGCGTACGTGGGACTGTGCGGCACCGACCTGCACATCCTGCACGGCAACATGGACGCCCGCGTGGAGAAGCCCCTCGTGTTCGGCCACGAGATGAGCGGCACGATCGCCGCGATCGGCGACGGCGTCGACGGGTGGAGCGTCGGCGACGCCGTCACCGTCATGCCGCTGGCCTGGGACGGAACCTGTCCCGCCTGCCTGGCCGGCAACTCCCACATCTGCCAGAACCTCGACTTCATCGGCATCGACTCCCCCGGCGCACTGCAGGCGCTCTGGAACGTGCCGGCGAGCACGCTCGTCGCACTCCCCGCCCAGATCGCGCTGGATGCCGCTGCCCTCGTCGAACCGGTCGCCGTGGCGGTCCACGACGTGCGCCGCTCCGAGCTCGTCGCGGGCGAGAAGGCGGTCGTCATCGGCGGCGGTCCCATCGGTGTGCTCATCGCCACCGTCGCCCGGGCGTTCGGCGCCGAGGTCGCCGTCATCGAGCTCGACCCCCGGCGGCGAGCCCAGATCGCGAGCCTCGGGTTCGACACGCTCGACCCGCGCGAGGTCGACCAGGTGGCCTGGGTCGAGGCGTGGACGGGAGGCGCGGGCGCCGACGTGGTCTTCGAGGTCTCGGGGGCGGCAGCGGCCGTCCTCGGCGCCACCGCGCTCGCGAAGGTCCGCGGCACCCTCGTCGTCGTGGCCATCCACCCCACCCCGCGCGAGATCGACCTGCAGCGGGTGTTCTGGCGGGAACTGCGCATCCTCGGCGCGCGGGTCTACCAGCGCACCGACTTCGAACGCGCGGTCGAGCTCATCGCCGACGGCACGATCCCCTCCGAGCTGCTCATCACCGCGATCGTCCCGCTCGCCGAGACCCGAGCGGCCTTCGACGAGCTCGAGGCCGGTCGGGCGATGAAGGTGCTCGTCGACGTGCAGGCCGGGCAGGAGGCGGGCGCATGAGCATCAGCTTCGACCTCACCGGCACCACGGCGGTCGTGACGGGCGCCAAGCGCGGCATCGGCTTCGCGATGGCCGAGGGGCTCGCAGCAGCCGGTGCCGACATCATCGGGGTGAGCGCCACGATCGAGCCGACCGGCAGCGCCATCGCCGACGCCGTCGAGGCGCACGGCCGTTCGTTCGAGGCCCGCGCCGTCGACTTCGCCGACCGGGCCGCCGTCATCGCGCTCGGCGACGAGCTGCGGCAGCGGCACATCGACATCCTCGTCAACAACGCGGGCACGATCGAGCGTGCGCCGGCCGCGGAGCATCCGCTCGAACTGTGGGACCGTGTCGTCGAGGTCGATCTCTCGAGCCAGTTCGTGCTGACCCAGGCGGTCGCCAACGGGATGCTGGAACGCGGCCGCGGCAGGATCATCTTCACCGCGAGCCTGCTGAGCTTCCAGGGCGGCATCAACGTTCCGGGGTACGCCGCGGCGAAGTCCGGCATTGCCGGCCTCGTGAAGGCCCTCTCGAACGAGTGGGCCTCGCGGGGCGTGACGGTCAACGGCATCGCTCCGGGCTACATCGCGACTGACAACACCCGGGCGCTGCGTGCCGACCCGGATCGCTCGAAGGCGATCCTCGACCGAATCCCTGCCGGGCGCTGGGGCGACGCCGCGGACATCGCCGGTGCGACCGTCTTCTTCGCGTCTCCGGCGGCGGACTACGTCTCGGGCGTGATCCTCCCCGTCGACGGCGGATGGCTCGGCCGATGATCTTCACCGGCCAGCGGTTCGTCCCCGTCATCGTGATCGACGACGCGCGGCAGGCAGCACCCCTCGCGGAAGCGTTGCTTCGCGGCGGCATCGGCTGCGCCGAGATCACGCTCCGCACGGATGCCGGGCTCGCCGCGATCACCGCCGCGAGCGCCGTCCCCGACTTCATCGTCGGAGCGGGAACCGTGCTCACGCCCGACGACGTCGACCGTGTCGTCGAGGCCGGCGCGCGTTTCGTGGTGAGCCCCGGCCTCGCCGAGGACGTCGTCGAGCGATCCATCGCGCTCGGCGTCGAGGTCATCCCCGGCGTCGCGACCGCCACCGAAGTGCAGCGTGCGCTGCGACTCGGCCTGTCCCGGCTCAAGCTCTTCCCGGCGGGTCCGCTCGGAGGCATCGCCGTGGTGCGAGCCCTCGCCGGGCCCTTCCCCGACGTGCCTTTCCTCCCGAGCGGCGGCGTGACCGCGGAGAACGCCGGCGAGTACCTGGCCTCGCCGTCGGTGTTCGCGGTGAGCGGCAGCTGGATGGCGACCCGCGACCTCATCGCGGCAGGCGACTTCGAGGCGATCGAGCGGCTGAGCCGCGCATGCGTCGCGCTGGAGCCGGCATGACGGCGGGGGTCCTGACGATCGGCGAGGGTATCGGGGTCTTACGGACGCACGGGATCGGCACCCTCGCACTCGAGCGCGAGCTCGCGGTCGGCACGGGCGGGGCTGAGGGCAACGTCGCGATCGGCCTCGCGCGGCTCGGCGTCCCCGTCACGTGGCTCGGCCGTGTCGGCGACGACGGCCTCGGAACACGTGTCACGCGGGAGTTGCGCGCCGAGGGGGTGGGCGTCATCGCACCGGTCGATCCCGGTGCGCCCACCGGCCTGATGCTCAAGGAGGCGCCGTCGCCCGGCCGTTCGGTCGTGACCTACCACCGCTCGGGGAGCGCGGGCAGTCGGCTCTCCCCCGACGATCTCGACGTCGTCGACTTCCACGCCTTCGCCCTCGTCCACGTGACGGGCATCACCCCGGCCCTGTCTGCGTCAGCGCGCGCGTGCATCGACGTCGCGATCGAACGGGCCCGCGAGGCTGGTACGGCCGTGTCGTTCGACGTCAACCACCGTTCGCGACTCTGGTCGGCCGATGCGGCGCTCGACACGTACCGCGAGATCGCCCGGCGCAGCGACATCGTATTCGCGGGCGCCGACGAGGCGGCCCTGCTCACCGGCCTGCCCGAGGACGACGTTCCCGCACTCGCCGCGGCGACCGCCTCGCTCGGACCCGCTGAGGTCGTCATCAAGCTCGGCGAGCGCGGGGCCGTCGCGCTGCTCGACCACCGGATGACGTCGCGCGCGGCCATCCAGGTCGCCGTCGTCGACACCGTCGGCGCGGGTGACGCGTTCGTCGCCGGATACCTCGCGGAACGGCTGCGCGGCGCCTCGGTCGAGGCCCGGCTCGAATTGGGCATCCGCACCGGAGCGGCGGCATGCGCGCACCCAGGCGACTGGGAGGGGTTCCCGACCCGGCGCGACCTCGATCGGACCGTCGGGTCGGACCCCGTCAGCCGCTGATCGGATGATCAGCCGAGCACGAGCCGCCCGTCGCCGTTGCCCTCCGTGTGGTCGTAATCGCAGTGCGTGTTGATCGGCCAGCGCACCTTCTCGCGCGCGATTCCAGCTTCGTCGAGGTAGGGCAAGAGCGTTTCGGTGATGCTCTCACGCACGCCCGTGTCGACGAGGAGCGCCGCGTCGGCGTCGACGTCGACGAGCAGGTAGAGCGCGACGAAGCGCTCGCCGAGGGGCGCCTCGACGCGATGAAGTCCGGGCCGGATCTCCATGTCGGTTCGATCCCCCGGCCTCATCGCTCGACGCCATCGAGCACGACCCGCAGGCCCGCCCGGGTCGGTCGCATGTGGGGTCCTGCGGGATCCGCCCATCCGTCGCCGTTGCGCGCACCTTCGATGACCGCCTCCTCGATGCGGATGCCCGCACCGGGCTCATCACTCAGGACGATGCCACCGTCGATGAACTCATGGTCCACGAGCACACCGTGAGCGAAGTCGATCGACTGGACCTCGGTCGTCAGGTGGTTGGGCACCGCGGTCATGACGTGCGCGACCGCTGGGTTGGCGTTGTAGCCGACGGGACTGATCGGCAGGTCGCGTGCCGCTGCGGCGAGCGCGAGCCGGTGCAGGTGACTGACGCCCCACACCGCCCCGGCCTGGACCACATCGGGCGCACCGGCCTCGAACAGCGGTCGGAACTGCTCGACGCCGGTGAGGTTCTCGCCGGTCGCCACCGCCGCGCGGATCGCCGTGCTCAGGCGAGCGTGCCCGACGGCGTCCCACCGTCGCAACGGTTCCTCGACCCAGAGCAGGTCGACCTTCTCCTCGAGCGCGCCGACGTAGCGCACCGCCTGCTTGACCTGCCACGACTCGTTGGCGTCCAGCATGAGTCCCGGTCGCGACGAGTTGCGGCTCAGGGCATCGGAGAGGATCGCCAGCCGCCGCAGGTCGGTGTCGAGGTCGAGTCCGCCCTTGAGCTTGCCGGCGACGAATCCCCGCTCGGCGTACTCCGCGTAGAAGGACGCGAGCTCATCATCGTCGAGCGCGATGTCGAGCCCGGACGCGTAGCCCGGGACGAAGCGGTCTCGTCCCCCGAGCAGCCGCCACAGCGGCTCGCCGGCGGCCTTGGCCTTGATGTCCCAGATCGCGGAATCGAGCGTCGCCACGCCGCCGTAGGTCGCGCCGGCGTGACCTGACTTGAACACCTGCGCGAGCATGCGGTCGAACAGCGCCGCCGCCCCGCGCGGATCCTCCCCGTCGATGGCCGAGAAGAGTCGGGCGAGGTCGGCGTGTGAGCCCAGTCCGACACCCTCGATTCCGGCGTCGGTCTCGAGGATGACGATCGGAACCTCGGTGACGGCCTCGGTGATGTGGCCGTTGACGTCGCCGATGGAGCGGCGCCAGTGCTGCTGCGCCGTGAGTGTGCGGTAACCGGTGATCTTCATGTCGTACTCGCAGTCATTCCTTGGTTCCGCCCGCGGTCATTCCCTCGACGAGGAAGCGCTGCGCGAACAGGAAGATCAACAGGATGGGCGCGACCGAGAGCAGCGTCGCGAGCGCCAGTGTCGGCAACTGGATGACGATGCTGCCCACCGTCGTGGGGTTGAATGCCGGGACGTTCGCGAGCAGGTTCGCCAACCCGACCTGCACCGGGATCTTCTCTCCGCCGACCACGAGGAACGGGAGGAAGTAGTTGTTCCAGTTGCTGACGAAGCTGAAGAAACCCACCAGGGCGATGACGGGTGTGGCGAGCGGCATGGCCACCTGCGCGAACACCCGCAGCTCCCCCGCGCCGTCGATGCGCGCGGCATTCAAGAGGTCGCGCGACACCGCCGTCGAGAAGTAGATGTACGTCAGGTAGACCCCGAACGGGAAGAACGAGAACGGCAGGATCACGGCGAGCGGATTGCCGATGAGCCGTGCCGCGCTGAGCTCGAGGAAGATCGGCAGGACGAGTGCCGTGTTCGGGATCAGCATCACGATGAGCGTCGTGACGAGCAGGAGCCTGCGGCCCTTGAACTCGATGAGCGCCAGGGCATACCCCGCCGGGATGCTCACGAGGAGCGTGATGGCGAGCGCGGCGAACGAGTAGTAGGCCGAGTTGCCGATCCAGGTCGAGAAGACCCCGCTGCCGAAGGCGAAGAGCTCGTTCCAGTTCCCGGCCAGTTGGTCGAATGAACCGAAGCTGAACGGGCTTTCGAGCAGGAGCTGGGTGTTGCTCTTCGTGGGAGCCAGCAGCAGCCAGATGATCGGGAGGATGAAGAAGGCCGCGAAGACGAGCAGGACGATCGTCACGAGGGCACGCCCGATCCACTGTCCGGGGGTGAGGACCCTTCGACGGCGTACGGCGAGATCAGTCATGTTCGAAGAGCCTTCCGCGGAAGATGAAGACGGCCGACAACCCGAGCGCGACGACGAGCAGCACGAGCGAGATCGCCGCGGACCCGGAGAAGTCGTTCTGCCTGAAGGCGTAGAGGTAGGCCAGCTGGTTGAGCGAGTAGTCCTCGGGCACGACGTTCTTGGTCGCCTGTGCGAGGATCTTCGGCTCGACGAAGAGCTGCGTGCCGGCGGCCAGCGACATGATGCCCATGTAGCTGATCCACTTCTTCAGCATCGGGAGCTGGATGTGCCAGGCCGTCTGGATGGGGCCGGCACCGTCGATGCGCGCGGCCTCCATGATGTCGGAGCTGATGTTGTTGAGTGCGCCGTACATGATGACGATCCATCCGCCGGCTCCGGCCCAGAACGCGATCACCGTGAAGACGACCGGGAGGTTGTCGACCGCCACCACGTTGACCAGCGACTCGTACCCCATGCTCCTGAGGAGGCCCGAGACGGGGCTCACCGTGGGGTCGAGGACGAACAGCCAGAGCAGCACGCTGGAGGCGCCGGCGATGGCGCCGGGAATGTAGAAGAGGAAGCGCGCCGTGTTGCCGAGCCAGCGCACCCGGATGGCGTGCACGATGATCGCGAGGATCACCACGAACACGATGAGACTGATGAGCCAGTACACGATGTAGAGGGCGACATGGGCGACTGCCGGCAGGAACCGGTAGTCGTTGAACACGCGGACGAAGTTGTCCACGCCGACGAAGGCGCCGTTGCGTGTGAACGCGAGGTAGATGGCGTACAGCGTCGGGAGCAGGCCGAAGGCGAGCAGCAGCAGCGTGTAGCCGCTGACGAAGATGTAGCCGTACCGCGACTGTCCTGCATTCATCCGGCTGGCGCGCCGGCGCCCCGGCCGACGTCGCCCGGTGGGGACGACGTCGACCGGAGCGGGAGGAGCAGTGACGGTCATGTCACTTCACCGTGTATCCATTGACGGTGGCCTCGTTCTCGAGCTCCTTCTGCCAGGCCGGCAGCAGGGATTCGACGGTCTCGCCCGCGGCGATGCCGGGGATGACGACCTTCGACCAAGCCGTCTCGGGACTCCACGAAGTGACATTCCAGCCGTCCCAGATCTGGCCCGCGGCATCCGACATGACGGTCTCGAAGTCGTCGTTCACGAAGTAGGCGTCCCCGGCTAGCTTGTCGAGCCACTTCTCCGCGGCTGACGTGTAGGCCGGGTACCCGGAAGACGCCTCGACCTGGAACTCATCCGCGCTCGTGACGAACTCGAGGAACGTCTTGACGGCTTCGAGGTTCTTCGAGTGGCTCGACGCGTACCACTGGCCACCGCCGACGTTGCCGGCGGCAACCTCGCCGCCCTCCCACGAGAGGGGCGGTGCGACGCCGATCTGACCGGCCGGCGTGGCGAGGCCGCCTTGGAAGATGGCGCCGGTGTACCAGACCGGTCCTGGCATACCGACGAGCTTGTCGGCGTACTTTTCGGCGAACTCAGCGCTGAAGAAGCTGTCTTGTACGAGGGTGCCGTTGGCGAGCATGCCGTCGATGATCTTCGAGATGTTCTGTGCGTTCTCGTCGCTCGTGTCGGAGTGGAAGACTGCCGGCTCGGGAGACTGGAACACCGGCGACTGGGATCCGCCGTAGTAGACGTAGGTCATGAAGCTGTCGCCCATGCTGCCGAGGATGTACCCGGGGTGTTCAGCCGCGAGCTTGTCACCCAGTTCGCCGTACTCCTCCCACGTCGTGGGGACCTCGTAGCCGAACTGGTCGAGCAGCGTCTGGTTGTAGTAGAAGACCGTCTGGGCGAGGTCGTTGCGCAGACCGTAGACGGTGCCGTCGATCGTCGCGAAGTCGAGCGAACCGGGGGCGAAGCCGTCGAGAAACTCCTGGTCGAAGAAGCCCTTGTCGAGCGGCGCGGCGAAGCCCTGCTCACCGTTGGCGGTCTGCTTCGAGGCCCAGATGGCGTCGTTCTGCTGAGTGGAGAAGACGACGTCGGGCCAGCCCTCGCCCGCCTGGTCCATGAGGGTGATCTTGCTCTGGAACGAGCCGCTGCCGCCCGCGCCGCCGTCGTAGGTCTCGAGCTTGACCGGGATGTCGGGATAGGCCTCCTGGAATGCAGTGACGGCCGGCTCCCGTGAGGCGTCGACCCACACGGTGATCTCGCTGTCGGGCACCTGCTCGGCTTCGGTGAAGCCGAAGCTCCCCTCCACGGCTCCGGACCCACTGGGGGAGCATCCGCTGAGGACGAGCAGACCGGCTGCGGCTGCCGCCGCCACGGTCATCAGCCGAGTGAGTCGGCGTCGGGGGGACGATTGCTGTGACATGTCGTTTCCTGTTCTGGTCGGCGTCGCTGACGACAAAGCGCCCCGAGCGGGGTAAAGTGATTACATCATACGTCTTATCAACTAGCAAGGAAAGGTCATAGGTGTGACCAACAACGGCCGATATGCTGGCGCCATGTCCTTCGATGCGAGTGTCAGTGCTGAACGCACTTCCTCGTACCCGACGATCGCATCGCGCGCCAGGACTCCCCGCCTCGGAGTGACCGTCGTCGCCGGTCTCGTCGACGCCATCGTGCGCGGCGATCTCCCGCCGGGAAGCTCCCTTCCCCCCGAAGCCGTGCTCTGCGAGCAGTTCGGGGTGAGCCGCACGGTCATCCGCGAGTCGGTCAAGCGGCTCGAGGAGAAAGGACTCGTGACGGTCGCACAGGGACGCGGCACTCAGGTGCTCAACGCGGACTCGTGGAACATGGTCGACGCGACCGTGCTGTCGGCGCTCGTCGCGAACGATGCGACGCTCGGAACCCTCGACGATCTCAGTGTCGTGCGCGCGTCGCTCGAGGGGGTCATCGCGCGCGACGCAGCCGGCCGCCGCACGCCCGACGGGCTGGAGCGACTGCGCGAGGCACTCGTGCGCATGCGCGACACGATCGAAGACGAGCCTCGATTCAACGCCGCCGACGTGATCTTCCACGCGACGGTCGGCGAGCTGACCCAGAACCGCCTCGCCGTCAACCTCGTCACCACGCTGTTCGGACAGGCTCGCGAGAGCGCCCGGTTCAACCTGCCCAGCCAACTCGACGTGACGCTCCACGAGCACGAGCGGGTCTTCGCCGCCATCGAGGCCGGCGACCCCGATGCCGCCGAACAGACGATGCGCGCCCACATCCTCGACGCGTGGGAGCGCCGTCGTCCGCCGAGCCCTCGTCACTAGCACGTCATCGGCGCCACCCACGCTTCGCGGCCCCCTGGTCCACGTCGCGGCGCCATGACCGCGTCGAACGCCCGTCGCTCAATGCGTTGTCGCGTGCGCTTTCGGCACGTCAAGGCGGTGCGGCGCATGGCATCCGTCGTTGACCGTCGCGTTGTCGTGGTGCCGTGGCCGGTGTGGGCGCAGTTCGCGCTCGCGCAGGTGACCGAGTGGACCATGAAGGTGCCGCTCGTCGCGAAAGCGCAGGTGCGCATGCTTGCCGAGGGCGTGACGGATGCCGCGTCGACCGCGGCGTCCGCGCTCGCGGCGACGCCGCAGGACCCGCACTGGCACCCTGAGGACGACGTGCTCGTGCACTCGCTGTGGGCAGCCGATCTCGCTGCGGCCTACGCCGACGCCAGCGACATCCACCACGACCGGCGGGCGCTACTTCGCCGACTCCAGCCTGCCGAGCTACGACCCCGGCGCGACGAAGCTCCTCACGCATCGCGTGCTCGAGTTCCTCGCGCGGATCGGCCAGTGAGCGCCGACCACGCTGCGCTGTCATCGCCCGACGTCATCGCCTGACGTCGCCGGCCGACCGCGAGCCGCGAGCGGCAGCCCGATCACCAGCGTCGCCCCGGTCACGAGGTGCATCACGACGAGCACCACGAACACGGCGCCCGCTGCGCCCCCCGTCACTGGCGCGAGCAACGAGAGAGCGAGCACCGTCCAACCGATGATCGCGAAGACCCGGCCACTGTGCTTCACGAACCGTTCGAGCAGGGCGAGCACGCCCCACGCGCCGAGTCCGGCGACGAGGACCACGACGACGATCGACAGCGGCGTGATGGTCTGCGCCGCCGCGCCGGAGCCCACCGTGAGGTCGACGCCGGCGATGGGCACGGCGATCACCCAGACGATGAGCGGCGCCGCAATGGCCGCCGCGACGGTCGCAACCCTGCCGAGACGGCGGCGGCGTGAAGGTGAATTCTGCGCGGTCATCTCATCCATGCAGCTGACACTACGAGCGAGCGGCTCCACCCGGTAGCGTCGGATGTCCCTACCTCGACGGGACGGATGCTTCCGGTTCATGGCTCCCCAAGGGCCCGAGGACTAGTCGTCCAGGGTCCCCATCGTGAGGTTGACGATGGTGCCGGTCAGCCCGCTCGCGCGGTCGGACGCGAGGAACGCGGCCACGCCCGCCATCTCGTGCAGCGACATGAGCCGCCGCGGGTGCGTCCTGCTCGCGAGCAGCTCCTGCCACTGCTCCCACGTCAACCCGGTGGCGGCGGCGCGCGGTTCGAAGGCCTCGCGAATCGTGCTCGAGTCCTGCATCGCCTGCGGCCGAATCCCGACGACACGGATGCCGCGCGGCGCGAGCTCCGCCGAGAGCTCGCGGGTGAGGGCCTCCATCGCCGCCATCGCAGGCCCGTATCCACCCACGAGCGGAAGCCCGATCCGCGAGTGCAGCGTGGTGACCCGCATGATCACGCCCGACCCCGCCTGCGACATCCGTCGTGCTGCCAAGCGTGCCGTGAGGAAGTACGACCGCGTGTAGGCGTCGATCGGCCTGGCGAACTGCGCCACGTCGACGTCCACGAGGGGAACGCCGACGACGCCGGCATCCGGGATCCCGACGGCGTTGAACGAGATGTCGACCCGGCCCACCCGCTCGACCACCGACGCCAGGTGCGCATCGATCGCGCCCTCGTCGAGCGCGTCGACCTGGGCAGCCTCGGCGACTCCGCCGGCAGCACGGATGTCGGCCGCGACCGCCTCGACGGGTCCCCGCGCGTGTCCGGTGAGGAACACCTCCGCCCCCTCCTCGGCGAAGGCGCGCGCGACGGCACCTCCGATCGACCCTCCGGCTCCGTAGACCACCGCGATCTTGTTCTCCAGCAACATGGGGTTCCCTTTCGTCGCTGATGAAGACCCCGCGGATGCCGCGAACTGGGCTTCGGCCACCGCCCATTCCGTGTGACGGCCGGTGTCCATACAGTGAGGAGCAGGACGCTCCGGAGGCGGGTGACGAATCATGGGCGTGGTGGCGGACGACCTGGTCGCGCGGGCACGAGCGGGTGACGGTGAGGCGTTCCGTGAGCTGGTCGCGCCGCACCAGCGTGAACTGCAGGTGCACTGCTATCGGATGCTGGGCTCCATCAGCGACGCCGAGGATGCGCTGCAGGACACCCTGCTCGCCGCGTGGCAGGGCCTCGCGTCGTTCGAGGGCCGCTCGTCGCTTCGCACCTGGCTGTACCGCATCGCCACCAACCGGTGCCTCAATGCGCGGCGCGCGGCGGCGCGTCGCCCGGCGAAGGAGTGGGACGTGCCGCGAGTCGACCCACCTGAGCCCACCCGCCTCGGCGAGGTCGTCTGGCTCGAGCCCATCCCCGACGCCCTCCTCGAGGGCGTGATCGACCAGCCGCTCGGCCCCGCGGCTCGCTACGAACAGCGGGAGTCCATCTCCCTCGCATTCGTGACCGCGCTCCAACTCCTTCCGCCGCGTCAGGTGGCCGTGCTCGTGCTGCGTGACGTGCTCGGCTATCCCGCATCCGAGGTGGCCGCCATGCTCGACACGTCCGTCGACTCGGTCACGAGTGCCCTCAAGCGGGCGCGGGCCACCCTGCAGCGCCGGATGCCGCGGAACGAGCCGCCGCCTCCGCCGGGCTCACCCGCCGAAGCCGCGCTCGCTGCACAATTCGCCGACGCCTACGAGTCGGCCGACCTCGGGGCCCTCATCGCGCTGCTCACCGACGACGTGTTCATCTCGATGCCGCCGATGCCGTTCGAGTACGAGGGACGCGAGCCGGCGGCGCGGTTCTTCGGTGCCATCTTCGACGCCGGGCGCCGCTTCGACCTCGTGCCGACGTGGGCGAACGGGCAGCCGGCCTTCGGCGCCTACCTGCGCGACGCCGGCGGCGCGCGCCACGGAGTCGGCCTCTTCGTCCTCACGCTCGCCGGCGATCGCATCCGAGCCCTGACCCGATTCGAGAACACCGTGCTCCCGTGGTTCGGGTTGNGAGGCCGAGTGCGAGCGCGCATGGAACGCCGCCCACCTCGCCTACCTGCGCGACGCCGGCGGCGCGCGCCACGGAGTCGGCCTCTTCGTCCTCACGCTCGCCGGCGATCGCATCCGAGCCCTGACCCGATTCGAGAACACCGTGCTCCCGTGGTTCGGGTTGCCSCGGCAGCTTCCCGASCGGTAGGACGACCGTCCGACGTCAGAGCGCGCCGGTCGCCGCCGTCTCCCGTACACGCGGCCCGCCGTCGAACACCAGCAGCCGATCGGCCAGCTTGTCGACGAAGAACCGATCGTGGCTCACCACGACGACGGCGCCCGGGAAGTGCGTCAGCGCCCGCTCCATCACCTGGGTCGACGTGATGTCGAGGTGGTTCGTCGGCTCGTCGAGCACGATCACCGCCGCCCCCGAGAGCAGGCACTGGGCGATCGCGACACGGGCGCGCTGACCGCCCGAGAGGGTGCCGATCTTCTGCTGCAGGTCGGCCTCGGAGAACTGCAGCATGGCCAGGAACCGGTTCACGCTCTTCTTCGTCGCCGTGAACGCCAACGAGTCCGGATACGCGTTCACCGCATGCCCGACCGTGTCGGCCAGATCGAGCGCAGCGTAGACCCGGTTGTACGACACGAACCGCACGCCCTTCGCCCAACGCACCGTCCCGGCATCCGCTTCGGTGTCACCGGTGAGCACGTCCAGCAGGGTCGACTTGCCCGACCCGTTCGAGCCGAGCACCGCGACCCGGTCGCCGCGCTGCAGGTCGAACGAGAGGTCCTCGAACAGCGGCGTGCCGTTGAACCCCTTCGCCAGCCCGGTCACGGTGAGCAGGTCGTTGCTGACCCGCAGCCCGTCGTAGATCGCGGTGATGATCTGGTCGATCGGGCGCGGCGCCTGACGCTTCTTGATGTCGGCGAGCCGGCGCGCGACCGCGTTCGACGGGTTCCGGGCCGCCTCACGACGCGCCGTCGACGCGGCCTGCTCGTAGGCCAGCAGCTCCTCCTCGTGCGCGAACTGGCGCTCGAGCATCTTCAGCCGCGACTGCTTCGCGTGCACATACGCCGAGTAATTGCCCTCGTACTCCTGCAGCCGGGAGTTCTCGATCTCGACGATGCGGTCGACCACCCCGTCGAGGAACTGCCGGTCGTGCGAGACCACCAGCACCGCGCCCGCGAACCCGCCGAGCCAGCCCTCGATCCAGCGCACCCCGTCGAGGTCGAGGAAGTTCGTCGGCTCGTCGAGCAGCAGCACATCGGGCGCCTGCACCAAGATCAGCGCGAGCGCGGCGCGGTTGCGCCATCCGCCCGACAGCCGGTCGACGGGCAGGTGCCGCCGCTCCTCGTCGAAACCGAGGCTCGTGAGCACCGTGTCGATGGTGTTCTCGTACGTCCAGCCGCCGACCGCGTCCATGCGCTCGAACAGCTCGCCCTGCTCGGCGAGCAGGGCCGTCATCGCGGCATCCGTCATCGGCTCGGCCAGCAGCGCACCGATCTCGTCGAGGCGCTCCTGCGTCTCGTGCACCGCGGTGAAATGGGCGCTCAGCGTCTCGTAGATACTCTGCTCGCCGTCGAGCTCGGAGAACTGCGAGAAGTACCCGATCGTGGTGCCCAGGGTCACGTCGGCGGTGCCGCCCGTCGGCTCCCGCCGCCCGAGCACCAGCTCGAGGAACGTCGTCTTGCCCGTGCCGTTCTTGCCGATAAGCCCGATGCGGTCGCCCCGCCGCAGCTTGAGGAACGCCTCGCGCAGCACCGGACGCCCGTCGAACTCCATGCTCACGTCGTTCAGGCGGATCAGGCTCACGGGTGTCCTTGCTATGGGTGGGGGCGGTGACGGCCGGCGGCACACACAGCGAACCTCGACGCAATTCAGCGGCCGGACACACTCGCTCGTCTGCGACCGACGGGTCGTAGTATCTCAGGTCGTCCTCTGTTCTCGAACTTGACCCGCACGACTCCGTCTCGGCCGCGTGCCCTGTCGGCACCACGCATTCGTCGGTCTCGGTACCGACGCTACCGCTGTGGATGAAGGGTCGGCACAGGTCCTGCCTGCACGACGACGGCATGCCGAGTGGGTCGGAAGGCGCGATCCAAGGGACTGTCGGTGGTGCGCGCGACGATCAACTCATGGAATCGGGCAGCGTCTTCATCGAGGTCACTGGGTGGAGCGATTGGGTGCGCAGGGAGTGGGCCGAACGCGCCCCGAAGACGCTCGCCGAACTGCACGACCCCGACGCCTTCTTCTCGGTGATCGATGGCGAGCTGAACTCGAAATACGCCGAACGCACGCGAACCCTCGGCCGCATCGTCGACGCCGACATCCTGCTCACCCAGATCGCGTCCGGCATCCCGGTCGAGCAATGGACCTCGCGCTCGCTCGACGAACGCCGACGAGAAGCGGTCGCACTGGTGACCGACTTCCTGCTGTTCGACCCGCGGGGGCACGCAGCACGAGTCGAAGAGCTGTCGAACCTGACCCCGAGCCTTCCGACGCCGGCGGCGTTCGCCCGCACTATCGCGGTGTCCACACTTGACTCGGCACTTGTGGCCTGGGCACTTGGCGATTCGAGCGCAGATGCCGCGGACGAGTCGGTGCAAGTCAAGGCTCGCCGAGAGCTCGCCGAGCTGTATGCCCTGCACCGAGTGAACACACCGCTCTCGGGGCTCACCCAACGCCAGCTCTCCACGCGCCTCTTCGTCTTCCGCAAGGTGCAGCGCGCATACGCGCACGCGAGGTCCGATGTTGCCCAGGCTGAAGCGCTCGTCCGGCAGGCGACCGGCGATCTGACCTGATCGAGCCCGCACCCGGCCCGGGCCGCTCACCCGAGCGGGTGACTCGGGCTCCAGCGCGCGAACGCGAGCCGCGCTGCGGTGACCCGTCGAAGGAAGGTTGGCAACAATGCTACAATGGCGGCTATCTCGATCGTTCGGAGGTGATCTCCTGTCAACCGTGACCTCACGAGACTTCAACAATGATGTCGCCGCTGCGAAACGCCGCGCCGCCATCGAACCCGTGATCATCACCGACCGAGGCCGACCGTCCTTCGTGCTGATGTCGATGAGCGAGTTCACTCGGCTCCGCGGCCCGCGCGGTCGCATCGTCGACGCGCTCCGCATGAGCGAAGACGTCTCGTTCGAGACGCCTCGAGTCGACATCGAGCTCCGGGTACCCGAGCTGTGAGCTGGCTGCTCGACACGAACGTGATCAGCGAGTTGCGCAAGCCTGCGCACACGGCCGACCCCGGTGTGATCGCCTGGGCCGTCGAACAAGAGATTGAGACGCTTCATCTCTGCGCGATCACCGTACTCGAACTCGAGATCGGCGTGCGCCGCAAGGAGCGGGCCGATGCCGAGCAGGGAGCACTCTTGCGTGGCTGGCTCGACGGCAGCGTGCTGCCGGCATTCGCAGGTCGCATCCTTCCTATCGACACGACAGTGGCGATACGCGCCGGGACGCTCGATGTTCCCGACCCACGACCTGAGCGCGATGCGCTCATCGCAGCAACCGCCGCCGTGCACGGGCTCACGGTCGTCACGCGCAATGTACGCGACTTCGCCCCGCTCGAAGTGCCGCTGCTGAACCCGTGGAGCGCCTGAAGGCGCACGCGTGCCGTGGGCTGCGCAACAGGTCGCCCCCGGTGTTCGCGACCGTCGGCTTCCGCCGAGAAGCCCATCCGGCCCATCCCCATCGACGACGTCGTCTCGCGGGGCGGACGCCCGGTCACGGTCGTGCCGCTGCCCGACTGACGCGGCGATCAGTGCCCGCACCGATGCCGTTTCGCGGGCATCAGAGCACAATGCGGAGCATGAAGCTTCGAATCCTGTTCGCACTCACCGACGCCGGTGGCACTGTTCCGCCCGAAGTCGGTGTCGCCCGTCGACTCGTGGATCGCGGGCATCTGATCACCGTATGCGCGGACGAGTCCATGGCGGACCAGGTCCTCCGAACCGGCGCGACGTTCGTCCCATGGACCTCGCGCCCGGCCGGAGAATTCCGCGACTGGGAGCTGCGCACCCCGACGAGCCTCGCGCGGGGCATGGCCGAGCACATGTTCACCGGACCCGCGCCGGGCCAGGCATCCGACACCACGAACGCGATCGACGCGGTGCGGCCGGAGCTCGTGGTGACGTCCTTCATGGCCGTCGGCGCCATGATCGCGGCCGAGGCTCGCGGGATTCCGTTCGACGTGCTCATCCCGAACATCTACCCCATGCCCTCGCCCGGAGCGTCGGCGCTCGGCACCGGTCTCGCCCCAGGGCGAGGGCCGCTCGGGCGGGTGCGCGATCGGACGGTGAACGCGGGAGCCACTCGCCTGTTCGACCGGTACACGCTCGCTCCCATCAACGCGCTTCGCGGTGAGCTCGGCCTCGATCCGGTCGCGCACACGTGGGACCAGCTGCACCGCGCACGACGAGAGCTCGTGCTCACCTCCGAGGCGTTCGACTTTCCGGCGCAGTTGCGGGACAACGCCCGCTACGTCGGGCCCATCCTCGACGATCCCGCCTGGGCAGCCGACGAGGCATGGGAACCTCCCGCGGGCGACGAGCCCCTCGTCCTGGTGGCCATGTCGTCGACGTTCCAGAATCACGTCGCGTGCATGCAGCGGATCGTCGACGCCCTCGAGAGCCTGCCCGTACGAGGGCTGGTGACCACGGGTCCCGCGGTCGCGCCCGACGCGATCCGCTCACCGGCGAACGTCACCGTGGTGAGCTCGGCGCCGCATCGCGAGGTCATGCGCGAGGCCGACCTCGTCGTCACCCACGGCGGTCACGGCACCGTGATCAAGACGCTTGCGGCGGAGCGGCCGCTCGTCATCCTCCACCACGGCCGCGATCAGGCGGCCAACGCCGTTCGGGTCACGAGCCGAGGCGCCGGCGTCGCGGTCTCACGCCGCGCACCGGCGCGGACGATCGCCCGCGCCATCGCCGAGGTGCTCGGCGACGACGAGTACCGGCGCGCCGCGGCAGAGCTCGGCCGGGTTGTGGCACGGGATGCCGCGAGCAGCGCGCTGCTCGACGAGCTCGAGCAGCCGATCCCGGCGAGCGGCCGGTCGACCGATCGAACGCCGACGGCCGGAACGTAGGACGCGCGGCGACGATTGCCTCGATGTCGTCAGCGCGAATCGACGCGGCGCTCGCCACGGTCTCCGAGTGATCTGCTCGGCTGGGTTGGTTCTTGATATCGGTTGAGCGTGGCGTATCACTCGGGCACGGAGTTCCACTTCCCGAGCGGCACGCTGTTGAGCGCGTAGCCATATGCCGCGTCGCCGACTCTCGGCATGAGCTGCTCGTCGAGCACGAACAAGATGTCGTCGCCGATCGGCCAGTACACGTCCAGACCTTCGGGCGCGCCAGTGTCGAGCTGGTAGACCGTCGCCTCGGGATCAAGCGCCGTGCCCTGTCCGATACTCCACGTGCCCTCGTTCACCTGGCGATCGTTGCTCACCCCAACCCGGAGCCGTGACATGACGTACGTCGTCGGCTCGTTCGACTCCGCGTCGCGGTAGAGCACGAGGCTGAACTTCACGCGCTGGCAATCCTCCGCCGGCGAGTCGTCGACCGCGCACGGCACGTGGTTCTCGAAATCGACGAACGCCGGGTCGCCCGAGTCGTTCGTTGCGGGATACCAAGGTGGGAACGCCATCTGCCGAGCGGGCGCGTTCGCTGCGAGCACCCAGGCAACCACGGCTAACACCGCGATCGCCCCGCCGACGATCGCTGCGATTATCCATACGGTGCGCTTGATCAACCTGAGTCACCTTGGCAGCAGCGTAAGACGTTTCGCGCGGCCGCAGCAACGGGGGTACCGGAGCGCCCTGCCTATCCGGCCATGACGTCGCTGATGGCGTCCATGACGATATCCGGTTGGTCGTCCTGGATGTTGTGGCCCGTGTCCTCCACGTCGATGAGTGTGCCGTGCGTCGACTCGGCGGCGAGCTCCCTGAAGCCGTCGTCGAAGGCCGCCTCCGTCGCCGCGTGGTAGCTGTCGGGCAGGCCGGGCACGGGTGGAGGACCTGGCCCCTGGAGCACGACGGTCGGGAGGTCCCCGAAGATCGGCCCGGGCTCGTCGAGCAGCGTCGCCACCTCCTCGTCGCTCGCCGCGAGGAGGAGGTGCTCGGGGCTCTGGGCCGGGTCGTAGAGGAAGTCGGTCAGGAAGCGGCGTTCTTCGGCTACCTCCGGTGATTCGTCGGGTTTCTCGGGAGGCAATGCGGCCCGCTGCGCGGCGCCGACGCGCGGGGGTAACGGGTCGATCAGCACCACTCCGGCGACGCGCTCCGGAGCACGAGCCACGAGCCCGATGGCAGGATGTGAGCCGAGGGAGTGCGCGGCCACGATGACCGGCTCCTGCAGGTCGGCGGCATCGAGCAGCGCCACCAGGTCAGTCACCTGGTCCTCCGTGGTGCGGCTGGCCTCCGGCGCCGGGTCGCTCCCGCCGACTCCGGCCCGGTCGTAGGCGCACAAGTGGTGGCCGTCGGCGGCGAACTCGCCGGCCATGAGCTCCCAGGACGACGTGGTGGGCCCTTGACCTGTGATGAGGAGGACAGTGGGCTCGCCGGCAACCCGCTCGCCCCAGCACTCCAGGTGGAGCGCCCGACCCCCGATGTCGATCTGCTCCGAGGACCTGGCGATCTCGTCCGCGGCATCCGACGTGCCGGAGGTGTCCCGGGTGCCGGCCGGGCTCGGCTCCCCCCGGCCCTCGGCGCACCCAGCCCCGAGGAGGGCGGTCGCGACAGCAAGGAAGACGACGCGCCGGAAACGTGCCTCCATGCGCATCATGGTCCTCCGCCTTGGGTCGCGCACGCAACCGGGCAGGCACGCTCGTGGCGAGCAGCTCCTCCTCGTGCGCGAACTGGCGCTCGAGCATCTTCAGCCGCGACTGCTTCGCGTGCACGTACGCCGAGTTGTTTCCTTGATATTCCTGAAGTCGGTGGTTCTCGATCTCGACCTATGCACCCAACCCGCGCTCTCGCGCCGCCGCCGCCGCCGCGACCCGGCTCGGCACCTGCAGACGGGTGAGCAACTCCGACACGGTGTTCGCCACCGTCTTCGATGTCACATCCAGCTCGGTGGCGATCGCAGCGTTGTCGAGCCCTCGCGCCAGGCCACGGAGCACCTCGAACTGTCGCGCGCTGAGCTCAGGGAACTCACCGCGGCCGCCGACCTCGCCCCGCGCCAACAGCGACCGTGCCGCATTCGACAGCGCGCTCCCGACGACCAGTTGCCCGGCATGCACGGCCTGGATGGCCGCTGCGATCTCGGCACGTCCGCTCGACTTCGACAGGTACCCGCTCGCCCCCACCTGGAACGCGGCGACCAGGGTGCCCGGATCCTCGAGCATCGTGAGAATGAGCACCCGCGCTCCCCCGTCGACGATGCGTTTCGTCGCGGCGAGACCGCCGATGCCGGCCATCGACACGTCCATCACGACGAGGTCGGGGTCGAGCTCATGGGCCAGAGACACTGCCGCCTCGCCGGAGTCGCCGAACCCGACCACCTCCACGCCGGACACCGACCCGAGCAAGGCGGCCAGCCCATCGCGCACCATCGGGTGGTCGTCCACCACCAGCACGCGCACCGTCATGACGCCACCAACGGCAGTTCCACCGAGACATCCGTGCCATCTGGTCGCCGCTGCACCGAGAACGCGCCGCCGAGCAGTTCGGCGCGCTCCTGCATCGAGGCGATGCCGACCCCCGGCTTCCAATCCCCGTCGGAGCTGCCGCCGTCATCCGTGATCTTCAGCATGAGGCGATCGCGGGCCGACCAGAGGTGCACCGCGATCGTGCGACCACCGGAATGCCGTAGCGCATTCGACACCGCCTCGGTGCAGATGCGGTACGCCGCCGCCTCGACGCTCGGCGACACTGTCGGCAGGCTCTTGCCGCCGCGCAACACCACATCCACTCGCCGGCCGGCCGACGAGATCGCCGCGGTCCGCTGGCGGAGCGCCGCGACCAGACCGGCCGCGTCCAATTCTTGCGGTCGAAGATCGTTGATGACGGCGCGGATGGACTGGTGGATGCCGGCCACATCCGTGCGCACGGCCGAGAGCACGGGTCGGAGGGCAACCGGATCGTCCACGAGCTCTGCGGCGGCCTCCAACTTGAACGACAACCCCGTGATCGCCGACGCCACACCGTCGTGCAGTTCGCGCTGCACCCGCAGTCGCTCGGCTTCGGCGACATCGACGACATGACGGCGGGATGCGATGAGCTCCTGCGTCAGTCGTCGCGAACCTGCGAGCAACGCGAGCACCGGTGCGACCAGCTCCAGCACATCGCGGTCGGATCGGGTGAGGCCCGCCTGTCCGGGCCGCACGCCGACGACCAGACGGCCTGACGGCCGCTCATCCTGCACGAGGGGGAACTCCACCACCGACTCGACCCGCTCCCCGGTCGTCACCGCCTCCAAGCCGTCGACCTCGAGCGACAGCCACGGCAGGCGGAGGGATGCCGCGAGCCGGCCGAGCAACTCCGCCGACTCCCCACCGCTCGACACCTCCCGCGCCACGAGCTGCATCACGTGCACCGGTTCGGATCGACGCCCGTAGAGCAGGCGGTCGACCACCCGCTGCAGGAATCGGCGCAACGGATCGAACGCGAGCGCGACCAGCAGCGCGACGATGATCGAGCTCACCGTCGACTGGAGCACCAGGCTCAGCAGCGCGACTGCACCGATGTAGGCGAGCACCACGACGGCCGTGAGCACGGTCCATGCGAGTGCCCGCGAGAACACGAGCGTGATGTCGAGCAGCCGGTGCCGCAGCACCGCGATCAGGATCGCGATCGGAATGAGCGTGTAGACGAGCAGCAGCGAGTTGTCGCCGAGCCCGAACACCGTGAGCGGCACCGAAACCACGAACGCGACGAGGCCAGCGAGTGCGACCCACAGCACCTGGCGGCGCACGGTCTCGGATCCGCGGATGTACACGACGACCAGGCGAGCGAGGAGTGCGAACCAGATGACGGTCGATGCGATGTTCACCACGCTCCAGAGCACCGCGAGGAGCTCGAATCCCGGCGCGCTGAGCGGATTCACGTCGCTGGGCGCATTCGCGAGCCTGGCGAAGACTCCGCCGAAGAGGCCGACGAATCCAAGGCCGCTCAGTCCGACGATCACCGCCGCGACCCGCTCGGGCGCGTTCGAGAGCCGTCCGGTGGGGAACAAGAGCAGGGCGAACGGCAGTGCGAGCCCGATGGCGATGCTCCACGCGCTGACGCCCAGACCGGCAAGTACCGCGACCAACGACTCCGGCCAGCCGTGCTCTGCGGCGTAAGCCGACGCAGGGGTCGCCGCGGCGGACACGAGGTAGGCCAGACCGCCGCCGAGCAGCAACCAGCCGAGCACATTGCGCGGCCGGGCGAGCGCGAGCAGGGTGCCGCAGATCGCGAGGCTCGCACCGTTGACGAGGTTGCTCAGCGCATAACTCTCGAACGCGTCAGCCAGCGTCCAACCGTTGCCGACGAAGAACGTGACCGTGACGACGACGAGCGCGGCCGCGACCGTGCCGCCGGCGATGCCGACGGCACGGAGCACGGGCTGAGTCATGGTGAGGACTGAGTCATGGTGAGGTCAGTGTTCCACAGTCACCATATTGCGGTCACTGCAGGGCGGAGCGTGCGGACACGACGATCGCGATGCCTTCGGCTGCCAGCAGCACGACGCCGACCAGCGCAGCGACGAAGCCCGGCCCATCCGCGTTCGCGAGCCCGCCGAGGTCGAGAGCGGCGAACGTCGCGATATCGATGAACAGCATCCACACCCCGACGAGCAGCAGGCCCCAGCGCGCGAATCCGCCGACGGCACCGACGCGGGCGACCTCGATGCCGGCGACGAGCATGCCGAGCGTCAACAGCGTGCCGCCGAGCGGAAACAGCAGCTCGATGACGTTGCCGGTCATCGCGGCGATCGACGCGATCATCAGGATGGCGTGAGCGGCCGCGTACACGAACAGGCCGATTCGCGCCAGCACCGAGCGCCCGCCGACTCCACCCAGCGCGAGCAGCACGGCAGCGACCGCGAGGACCGCCGGAGGGACGAAGCCGAGCGGACTCTGCGGCAACAGGGATTGCAGGATCCCAGAACCGAGTTCGAGCGCGGCGCCGACCACGAGGGTGGCACCGCCCAGCAGCAGAAGACGACGCGTGGATGCGACGACTGGAGTAACAGGTGTAATAGTCATGACGCGAAGGTATGGCCGCAGACACCCCCGAGTCGGGTGGCGGGAACGATCTCCCGGGTCGAGGCGCCGATCGTCCCGACTCTGCGGGACACCGGCGGCGGAGCCCGGCCTCCGGGCAACCACTACCGTTGGCCGAAGCGAACCACGAAAGGCAGTGCGGATTGAGCGGACGACTGAGCCTCATCAGGGCGCGTTCGCGCTCGTGCCGTCTGACGCCCGATGAACGCTGACGAACAGGCGGCCCGCCGCATCGAACTGACGCTGCACAAGCCCTGGTTCGCGCTCTACGGCGGCGTCAAGCCGACGCTCGTGATCGGCAGGCGAGGTCAGCCGGCCCAGTGGGGAATCGGCACGTGGCAAGTGCCGGCAGGCGAGACGGTCGTCGTCGGGGTGTTCCTGTTCAACCGGTTGTGGCGCTTCGGCCGTGCCGAGTTCGCGCTCGAGCCGCATCATCCACCAGCGCTCGTGTACCGGGCGCCGGCGCTCCCATTCTTGCGCGGTCGCATTCGCACGAACGCGAGTTCAAGGCGCTGACCATCGCCGCCGCTGCGAGCACCGTGTCGAACTCCATGCTTGCGCCCCGACGCAGTTCAGCCGGCCGGACGTACCCAGACGTCCGCGATCGACGGGTCGTAATAGCTCGGGTCGTCCTGGTTCTCGAACTTGACCCGTACAACACCGTCCTCGTCCGCGTGCGCAGCCGGGACCACGAATTCATAGGTCTCCGTGCCTGCGCCACCGCCGTGGGCGAACGTGCGGAGCAGCACCTCCTCGCCGTCGACATAGACCTTGTAGCGCTTCACCTGGTCGCGGTCGTAGGTCTCAGTCGCCCGCAGGACGAACGACTCCCCCGCCGGCACCGCGACGTCGAACTCGAAGTACGAGAACGGGGTGAGGTGGCCGGCATAGCGCCTCGTCAGTCCCGCCTCGTCACTCGTGCCCGACGACGGCGATGCCGAGAGCGCGTGCACCTGCTCCGATGTGCCATCGCCGAGGTCGACGTGGTCGATCGCATCGTCCACAATCGCGTCGATCGCCACCCTGAGCGGACCGGAACCCGACGCGAGCGGTTCGCCGTCGCTGATGAACCGCGCGACCAGCCCGACGTCGGTGACCGCCTGCGCTGCATCGCGCGGCACCGCGACCGCGAAGGTCGCGGTCTGCGTTCCGCCCGCGGGCACGCTCATCGCCTGCTCACCGACCGGCTCCCAGCCCTCCGGCAGTTCGAGCACGACGACCCCGTCGGAGCCGACCGAACCCACGTTGCGCACGGCGACGGTCACGTCGGTGCGTCCGCCCGGGCGGACCTCGGCCGGGTCGGCTGTCACAGAGTCGATGAGCACCGGCGAGTCCACGGTCAATTCGAATGCCGCCCGGATCGACAGACTCGCGCCCGCATAGTCGAACGTGACGCGCGCCGATGCCGTGGTCGTGCCGGGCTTCTGTCGTTGCGGCACCGCGAGCGCGAACTCCGCCTGAGCGGACTGCCCCGCGTCGAGTTGATTCGCCAAGCGTGCCTGAACAGGGTCGACCGTCCAGTCGTCATCGAGGCCCGCGATCACGGAGCGGACGTTTCCGATGCGCTGGTCGCCCTGGTTCGCGACGCCTACCAGTACGGATGCGACGTCACCGGGCCGGAGCACATCCGCGCCGACCGTGGCATCCAGCGCTAGCCCGAGCAACGACGCGACCGCCGCGCCGGCGGCATCCGACGCGTCGGAAACAGCATCGACGAGCTCCACGGCCGCGTCGGCGTCGTCCTTCTTCAGCGCCGTGGCGAGCTCGTCGAGCGCCACCTCCGCGGCGGCGAGGTGTTGCGCCGCAGCGGTCGTTTCACCGGGGAGGGCGGCATCGAACGCCTCCGACGCGGCATCCGCGGCACGCTCGGCGAACCGCGCGAGACGGCCGGACAAGCCGCCGTTCAGTAGGCCGTCGGCCTCCAGCGACCTGATCAGGTCGGGCAGTGCCGACACCAACTCGATCACGGAGCCGATCATGCCGAGCCGCGGATCGGATGCGAATGCGTAGTCCCCCGAACCGATGACAACCCGCACGAGTCCGTCCTCGGCCGACACGTCGTGCACACCCTCGGCGTCGGCCGCACGAACGCCGCCCTCGGTGACGGCATAGGCGTTGGCGGCGGGAATCACCACGGTCGCCGTGCTGCCCACCGGCACATGCACGTCGAGCTGCAGCCGGTCACCGTCGCGTCGCCATGAACTCGACACCGGGCCGTACGGGGTCGACGTCGACGCGCTCGCGTGGTCGAGCTGCGTCGTGACCGCCGGTGCGATCGTGATGTCGCGATAGCCGGTTTCCTCGGATGCCTGGATGCCGGCGACGTCGTGGAAGAGCCAGTCGTCGATCGTGCCGAGGAAGTAGTGGCCTCGGGAACGAGCATCCAGCGCCCAGTGCTCCCACATCGTGGTCGCACCGTTCTCGATCATGTAGCCCCAGCTGGGATACGTCGTCTGCGTCGCAACGGCGTACGCCACGTCGGCGTACCCGTAGTCCGTGAGCACGGGGAGCAGGTACTTCGTCCCGAGCACGCCCGTGTTCAGGTGCATGCCCTTGGCCTCGATGTCGGCGACGATCGAAGCGGCGACTCGCTCAGCGGTCTCCTCGTCGGGCGTCAGCCCGAACGCAAGGGCGAGCACGTTGTGCGTCTGCCGGTACCCCCGATCGCCGTTGCCACGGTAGTGACTGCCGTCGTCCGCGAGGAATGCGGCGTTGAACGCCTCCTTCACGACGGCCGCGTCGTCGGCGAAGGCCGTCGCATCCGCGTCCTCTCCAAGCAGGTTCGCCGCCCGCTCCATCGTCCTGAGCATCGTGTACAGGTACGCCGTCGCCGAGACGCGGGTGTCCTCGGGCGCATTGCCGCCGGCCGGGCTGGCCTCGGGACTCACCCAGTCGCCGAGCCGCGGGTTGGATACGATCCCGGCTGCGCTGCGACCGAACTCGAGGTCGACGTAGCCCTTCATGCCGTCGTAGTACTCGGAGAGCACGCGCTCATCGCCGCCGTACTGGTACAGCCACCACGGGATCATGACGTACGCGGAGTGCCATGGGGGATTCACACCCCATTGACCCCAGTCACCCGAGCTCGGCGCGATCACCAGCGGTGCGCCGCCCTCGTCGCGCGTTTCGTGGACATCTCGGATCCACTTGGCGAACAACTCGTGCACGTCGAGGTTCAGCATGAACATCTCGGCGCCGATGGCCGCGTCACCTGTCCATCCGTTCTTCTCGAACATGGGGGTGTCCGTGGGGATGCTGTGGATGTTGTTCAGCATGGTGTCGACGACAGCACGGTGGGTCTGGTCGAGCAATGGATTCGCGCTCTCGAACGATCCTGTCTCCTCGGCGTCGGTGTGCACGACCTTCGCGGTGAAGGCCGACAACGGCGGCGCCTCATCGCCGGGCCATCCGGTGACCTCGACGTACTGGAAACCCTTGTACGAGAACCGCGCCTCCCAGGTCTCCGGCGCGCCGGTGCCGGCCAGCGTGAAGCGGTCGGTCTGGAACCCGGCGGCGAACCCTCCGTTGTTGGCCTGATTCACGGTGCCGTCATCGGCGAGCTTCTCTGCGTATCGCAGCTGCACGGTCGCCCCGGCGGCGCCTTCGGCCGTCACCTGGGTCCAACCCGCGATGACGCGGGGGAACTTCACGACATAGACCCCATCGGCGGGCTCGGTGATCTCCTCGGCCGGCAGCGACTCGGTGACGCGGATCGGCTGTTGGCGCATGTTGACGAGCACGCCCGACGGCCCCTCGACCTCGTTGGCCGACGTCCACGTATCGTCGTCGTATCCGACTGCGTCGAAGCCGTCCTTCGCCAGACGTGCGTCATACCGCTCGCCGGCGTACAGGTCGTCGAAGACGGTGGGGCCGTCTGCGATCGTCCACGAGTCGTCGGTGACAACTTCATCGACGCGGCCGTCGGCGTATTCGAGGTGCAGGACCGCCCGAACCATGGGCTCGTCGTGCCATGGCGGCGACTCCCAACGCCAGACGTTGCCACCCGTCATGCCGAAGAATCCGCGGCCGAGCTCGATGCCCGCGGCATTGACACCGGCGGCGAGCAGGCCGGTGACGTCGGCGGCGGCGTACTGCACGGTGTCGTCGTAATCGGTGAAGCCGGGAGTGAGCACGGCATCGCTGATGGGCTCCCCGTTCAGCGTCACGTCGGCGTAGGCACCCGCGGCGTAGTACAGGGTGGCACGGGCGAGGTCGGCGTCGACCTCGAACTCCTTCCGCAGCAGCGGGGCGGGGAGCACCCGTTCGGCCGGCGGCCGGACGCCGCTGCCCCACGGACCGGACCCGTAGGTGGCGAACACGGCGGCGTGACCCCATCCCGAGTCATCGAAGTCGGGGCTCTCGAAGCCCGGTTCGACGGTTTTGCTCGCCAGCCAGTCGTCGTCGGTCACGAACGTCTCGCTCGTGCCGTCGGCGTAGGCGATGCGCACCTTGGCGATCAGGCCGGCCGGCGTATTGCCACCGTTGACGGTGCGCACGGCGAAGACGTTCCCGTCGGGTTGAAGGGCCGACGTGTAGAGGTGCGATTGTTGCCATTCGTTCTCAGCGCCTTGCGTGCTGCCGAGCGAGGTGCCGTTCACCCAGAGCTCGAATGCGTCGTCCGCGGTGATGAGCACGGTTGCGTTGCGGGCGACCCGGCCGTCGCTGTCGTGGGTGAGTCGGAAAGCTCGGGCTTCGGCAGGGGCGAACGGCGCGTTCTGCTCGGGGGTCCAGATCCAGGAGGCCCCACTGAGCGTGAGTTGGTCGGATGCGTCGGGCCGCTCGTTTCCGATCCATGCGCTGTCGGCCCAGTCCTCATCCACGAAGAGTCCGGTCGTGAAGTGGCTGGTTGCCGTGGCCATGCCGGCGGTGGTCTCGGATGCCACGTCCCAGGTGTAGTGCGTCGCCGCCTCCAGCTGGGGGCCGTCATACTCCACGTCGAACGTGCTCGACGAGGGGACCGTGCCGCCGTCCCACACCACGTCGCCGGCTTCGAGTGCGTCGGCACTCTCGGCGACACGCACACGGTACGACTCCTGCGTGACGTCGCGCACCGACGCATCGATGATCCAGGAGAACCGGGGTGCATCGACGTCGATGCCGACCGGTTCGGGCTTGCGCTCGACCTCGAGAGCCTCGAGGCTGACGTCGTCGGCCGCCTGGGAGGGTGCGACGACGGCCAGGGGCAGGACGAGGCCGGCCACGACTGCGGCGATCAAGGGAATGCGCCGAGACAAGCCCTCGAGACGATGAGCGGACGGGTTCGGGGTTCGATGAGCACCGGCTTGGGGGCGCCACGGAATCCGGGAATGCGACATTGCATACCTCACGTTTGCACTCGAAATGAATCGATTCAGAAGATGTTCAGTCACCCTAACAGCACGCATCGGCGCGACGCTAGACCCATCGCGCACGAGGTGACCCCGCCCGCGGCATCCGTCGCGCTGATTCAGCCGTGGCACCTGCTGGATGCATCGCCCCGTCTGCCGCATCGGCGTAGCGTGTCCCGCGACGCAGTCGCCCTAGCCTGGGGTTGCCGGGAGGCAAGCTACGCCGGCGCGTACCTGGCGGCGATGATGCCAGAGTCGTAGGTCTGCACGCCGAGCAGTCGCAGGCCGACCGGGTGCGGCGTGCGCAGCCGGTCCTCGGCGTTCCCGACCAGGAACGGATGGATGCCCGCGTGGATCTCGTCGACCAACCCGGCGTCGACGAGCGCGGCGGCCAGCTTGCCGTAGCCGTGCGAGATGATCGACTCGTACTGGTCGCGGAGGCCCCTCACCGTCTCGGCCACGTCGCCCTCGATGAGGGTCGCGTTCCAGTCGAGCGGGCCCGTCAGGGTCGTCGAGGCGACGTACTTCGGGAGCGCGTTGTAGTGCGCGGCGAAGCCGCGGTCGTCGGTCTGCGCGGGCCAGTACTCGCGGAAGAACTCGTAGCTCTCCCGGCCGAGCAGCACCGCGTCGGCACCGAAGACGAGCTCGTCGGAGGCGTCACGGCGTGCCGGCGACCGCCTCCACGACCGCACCCCACGCCGCCGGCGGCAGTTCGTGCCCACCGCCGGGGAGCGCCACGAGCCGCGCCCCCGGGATGTCGCGCGCCAGCGCTTCCCCGTTGCCGATCGGGAACACCGGGTCGGCCGTTCCGTGCACCACCGTCGTCGGCACCCGGATCTCCCCGAGCCGCTCGCGCCAGCGCGGGGCATCCTCGAAGACATCCGCCCCGCCGCCGTCGCGGTGCATGTCGGCGACCGGCGCACCGTGTCGGTCCAGATGACGCGGTCGTGCGCCTCGTCGAACTCGTCGCCGGCGTAGTCGCGGTCGGTGTCCACGTGGTACTCGACCACGGCGTTCGGGTCGCTCCAGTCGGGCTCGGGCAGCGGGTTCGCCCACACCTCCTGCATCCGGGCGGTCGCACTGGGCAGGTCGGGATCGGCTTCGAACATCGTCGGACTGGTCGACACCAGGGTGAGCGCGCGAACCCGATCGGGGTGGTCGAGCGCGGCGAGCTGGGCGACCCATCCGCCCGCCGAGAAGCCGACCCAGTGCGCGTCGCTCGCGCCGGCCGCATCGAGCACCGCGAGCGCGTCCCCGACGGCGACCGGCAGCCCGTCGCGCCGTGTGCCGGGCGGCCCGAGCGTCGTCTCGCCCATGCCGCGCTGGTCGTAGCGCACCACGCACAGCCCGCGACCCGCGATCAGGTCGCAGAACTCCGGCCGCCACCAGTCCATCGAGGACTCGCCTCCGGCGACGAGCAGCACGACCGGATGCCGCACCGAACCGATCACCTCGGCCGCGATCTCGGCACCGTCGGGACGCGCGACCCGCAGCGCTCGGCGCGAGGCATCCGTTCGCTTCATGGGCACCATGTTGCTCGGTTCACGGATGTCCCGCCACGGTCGCTCTGCCGAAACTAAGCTCGACCGACCGCGTCGAGCTCCACCCTCGCCTCCAGCCCGAGGTACTCCCCGTACCGTGCCGCGGCATCCCGTATGGCCTCGAGCTCGCGCGCGTGCAGCGCGCGATGCGGCCGCACCGAGAAGGTGACCGACTTCGCATTGACCGTGCGCCTCATCGCAGCGACGAGCTGAGCATCCACGAGCGCCATGCCGATCGCAGACTCCCGCGCTCGCGGCACCATGCTTTCACCATCGATCACCCAGCGGGAGTCCTGGTACCCCCGGTACATCTCGTCGAGCACCTGCAGCAGGTGGCCGGCGGGCGACGCGGATGCCGGGACGTCGCTGGGCGCGTGCCAGAACGTGCGTCCGTCGTGCTCGAACGATGCGAGCCGGTCGGCGGCACCGGCGATCCCGCGCCGTACGCCAGTCACGGTGAGGGTGGCCCAGTACGCGAGGTCGCGCTCGGTGGCGGGTCCGTGCGACGTGAAGTAGCGCCGGGCGAGCTCGGTGAGCGCGTCGTCACGGTCGAGACGCCTCGGCGCGGGCACGCGATCGGCGAAGAGTGCGTAGGTGTGCTCGCCGTCGCGCGGCACGCCGCTGCACACCAGGCCGTGGAGCTCGAGATGCGCGAGCAGCAGCATGAGCTGCTGGCCGGTGAGTTCGAAGCCGCGATCGGCCAGGGCGGTGGCGAGGTCGGCTCTGGTGCGATCGGATGCCTCGCCGAGGATCGTCTCGACGGCGTCGGTGAGCGCGGTCATGCGGTCGGCCAGCGGCCGGAGTTGCTGGTCGACGGTCGGCAGCACGCGCGGCGCGGTGAGCTCGAGCAGCCAGTGCGCATCGTCGGCGTGCACGTAGTGCCAGGTCGGACGCAGCACGTGGGTGCGCAGCACACGACCGCTCGCGATCGCGTCGGCCAGGTCGCCTTGGCGCGGCGACGTCGTGCGGGTCGCTACCGCCCAGGCCGACTGCGACGGGTTCTCGGCCTGCACGGCCGCCAAAGACTGCACCACCTGTTCGGCACCGTCGGCCGGTGCGGCGAGCAGCTGCGAGTGCAGCCTCCAACGGGCGATGTCGCGGTCGGTGGTCACAGGCGATCTGCCGCGCGTGCATCCTCCAGGTGCGGTGCGCCGTGGCTCAGCACCTTGACCACGAGGTTGTGGCGCCGCAGCGCCCGGATGGTGCGCGCGACCTCGTCAGTCGTGGCGCCGAGGGCGCGCTCGTTCACGACGACGAGCACGTCGCCCGCCTGCAACGTCTCGAACAACCGGCCGAACCGCTGCTCCCACGTCAGCGAGCCCTCCGGCGCGGGGTGCCTGAAGTCGAGGATCGCGACGCCGAAGCGAGCCAGGTCGTTCCGCTGCTCGACGACCGGCGGCATGTCGTCGCGGGCGACGACGAGCCCGACCAGTCGCGAACCCTCGGGTCGCGCCTTCCACCAGTCCCTATTGCGCTGCAGCTCCTCGAAGCACTCGGGGCATCCGATCGCGTGGTGGCGGGGGTCATGCCCCACGGTCGCGGCCGTCGGGGCGGCCGCGGGTGTCGACCTGCCCGCCGTCGAATCAGTCGTCAGCTCACCCATGTCGCTCCTCCAGATCACCTCCCATTCTCTCGCGGCGAACGGCGTCGCGCGCGAGGCATCCGGCAGAAGACACTCGGCCGCGCGTCGCCGCCGTCTTGCTCAGCCGAACGTGAAGCAGTACGCCTCCACGCCGGCCTCGAGGAACTCGATCTCGAAGACGCGTTCGGTGATCCGCTCCGACTGGCGGATCAGTTGGTGCGTGTTCTGGTCGTTCACCACCCCGCTACCGTCGGCGTCCACGTCGCTCCCGTGGGCGCCGTGAACGGCATGGCCGTCGAGCGACACCCGGAACGGGATGGCGGCGCCGGCGGTGGCGGGCCCCATGACGAGGTTGACGTCGCGCGCGTGGAAGCTGAACCAGATCCGTCCGCCGGGAGCGTTCAGCACGGCGGCGTGCCGCCCCTGCGTCCAGTCGCCTGAAAGATCCCAGGTGTTGGGCAGCAGCCTGGTGGCTGCGTCGTAGACGTGAGGGCGGTCGTAGTACGCGGCATCCTCAGAGACGAATCCGCTGCTCTGGTCGTACCCGAGGTACGTCTCAGGGGAGCGCAGCGAATGCCAGTCGGCGGCGACCTCCAAACCCCGGGGATCGACCATCACCAGACCTTGGTCGATGTCCCGCGCCCCTGCATCGACGAGGAGCTGCTGGATCACCATCTCGGTTCGGGCGTACTCGCCCTCGCCGTATTGGTGGTAGCGAATCCGTCCTTCAGCGTCGGCGATGTACACCGCCGGCCAGTAGTGGTTCGCGAACTCGTCCCACACCCCGTAGTCGCTGTCGACGGCGATCGGGTAGTCGACGCCGAGGTTCCTCGAATGCGCCACCACGTTGCGCAGCTCCCGCTCGAAGCCGAACTCCGGGGTGTGCACGCCGACGACCGTCAATCCGGCATCCCCGTACTTCGCGGCCCACGCCTTCAGGTACGGGAGCGTGCGCAGCCAGTTGATGCAGGTGTAGGTCCAGAAGTCGACGAGGACGACACGGCCCCGCAGCCCCGCAGGCGTCAGGGGTTCGGAGTTGAGCCAGCTCGTCGCACGATCGAACGACGGGAGGCGCCCCTCGTCGGGAAGGACTTCGCGATCGCCGGCCAGCCTGTGGGCGATGGATCGGAACAGGCCGCTGCGGGCTTCCCGCGGCGTCGCCGCAGCGCCCGCGGCCTCGTCGGCGAGGTGATCATCGGACATGAGGGGCCTCCAACATGAAATCGGTTGACGCTCGGCCGGCCTTCACTCCAGATCGTCGTACTCGGACGCTCCATCGGCAAGGCCGAGTCGCCACCGGGAGTCGCGTCGTCGAAACCCGAACCTCGACCTAGCCGACTTCGCGCATGAACGCGTTGAGCTCGTCGGCCACGAGCCGGGGCTCCTCGAACGCCATGAAGTGCCCGCCGCGGTCGGGCGCCGAATACCGGCGGATGTCGCTCGCTGCCCGCTCGGCGATCGAGCGCGGGAACAGCGGCATGTTCCACTCGTGGCTCTGCGTCACCGCGACCGGGACCGGGATGGTCGGCCGCTTCCGGGTGGGCGGCCAGTCGAGATCCTGCCTGAACGACGTGCCGATCGAATCGGTGACCCAGTAGAGCGTCACCATGGTGCAGAGCGTGTCGCGATCGAAGCGCGATTCGAGGTCGCCGCCGCAGTCGCTCCAGTCCCGGAGCTTGTCGATGATGAAGGCGGCCAAGCCGGCGGGTGAGTCCATGAGCGCCGCCGCGATGGTGTCGGGTCGCGTTCCGATGATCGCGCCGTACCCGCCGTCCTCCTCGTTGCGCTCGTCTTCGGAATCGAGCCACGCCTGCTCGGCCGGCGTGATCGGCTCGTCGTACTCGGCGGGGAACGGGCCGTGGATGACGTGCAGTCCGGCGACCTCATCCGGGTACATGGTCGCGAGCCATCCGCATGCCGAGCCGCCGATGTCACCGCCGAAGGCGAAGTACCGCTCGTAGCCGAGGGTCTCCGTCATGAGGACGTGGAAGGCTTCGGCGACGGCCGCGCGGGTGGCCGGGCCGTCGGTGAGCTCGGACCACAGGTATCCCGGCAGCGACGGTATGACGACGTCGACGTCGAGCAGGTCGGCCAGCGGCAGCAGCTCGATGAAGGTGCTCGGCCAGCCGTGCGTCAGCAGGACGGGCGGCCGGGTCGCGTCACGACGGATGTGCATGAAGTGCACGCCGCGCTCGAGGAACTGGGGGTACGTGTTGAGCCTCGCCTCGGCAGCCCGCCAGTCGAACTCGTCGGCCCAGTACGCGACCAGCGAGCGCAGGTACGCCGGATCGACGCCGGCCCTCCACGCCTCCGCGCTCGGTTGCGTGTACCTGGTGCGTGCGAGACGCCGACCGCAGGTCGTCGAGCACTTCGTCGGGAACGGCGATCGTGAAGGCAGGCATGACGAGATCCCCTATCCGGTCAGGCGTCGTGCCCTCGTGCACCTGAGGGCGGAGTGCCGCCCTCGAGTCGGCCGACGAACATCGTCGAGTGCAGGTGCTGCACGTGCTCCCGCGCCATGTCGACCGCGGCCACCGGGTCGCGCGCCTCGAGCGCGGCCACGATTCGGGCGTGGTCCTCGTTGGCGGCGTGCAGCACGTCGATCGGGTACGGAATGAAGTACCTGTAGAGCTGGGAGAGCACCTCGCGGTACTGCTCCAGCGCCCACGTGAGACCGCTGGCTTCGGCGACGCCGACGTGGAAGCGCTCGTCGGCCCAGTGGTACTCGGTCCAGTTCTCTGCAGCCCCTGCGTCCGCCACGTGCTGCGCCAGCTGCGCGAGCTCGCCAGTCGAGGCGTGCACCGCGGCGTGATGCGTGAGCGCGCACTCGAGCAGGGTTCGCAGGTCGATGAGACGGTGCACCAGCGCGGCATCCGCTCGGTACGCCTCGACGGCCCCGTCGGGAACCGACGGTCGCACGCCCGTGACGAAGGTGCCGCCGCTGCGGCCACGGCGCCGCTCGACGGTGCCGTCCTCGGCCATGGTCTCGAGTGCACGCCGAACCGTGATCTCGCTCACGTCGAGGGCGGCGGCGATCTGTGCGTCGGGCGGCAGCTTCTCGCCGGCGGCCATCAGGTCGAGGTCGATGGCGAGTGAGATGCGCGCGCGCACGGTGTCGACCGCCGACATCCTCGTGATGCCGTTGAGCTCGGGCTCGGTCAGCGCGGCAGCGGCGGCCTCGGGGGCCGGCGTATCCGGCGAAGCGGTCGGTCGCGACGTTCTCACGATGATTACCCTACGCTGAGTCTTGCCTTATTCGATCATTATGATCTATTTTGGTCAGACCCCCATTCACACTGGAAGGTCGCTCGTGACTCGTATGCTTCGCATCGCCGCCCAGCAGGCGGCTCCGCTCCCGATCGGCGGCGAGTTCTCGCGCTTCGGCGACGAGGTCCGTGCGCTGGCGAGCCACGCCGACCTGATCGTCTATCCCGAACTGCACCTCTTCGGCTCCGAGACGTGGCCCGACGCCGAGCGGAACGCGCGGCTGCAGGCATCCGCCGTTCCGATCGACGGCAACCTCACGGACACCCTGGGCGACATCGCCCGGCAGGCGGGCGTCTGGCTCATCCCCGGCAGCATCTGCGAACGCGGCGAGCACGGCGAACTCTTCAACACCGCCGTGGTGTTCTCGCCGACCGGCGAACTCGTGGCCCGCTACCGCAAGGTCTTCCCGTGGCGGCCGTTCGAGCCGTACGATCCCGGCGACCGGTTCGTCACCTTCGACATCGACGGCGTCGGACGCATCGGGCTCTCCATCTGCTACGACGCCTGGTTCCCCGAGGTCACGCGTCACCTGTCCTGGATGGGCGCCGAAGTCGTCGTCAACATCGTGAAGACCACCACGCCCGACCGCGCGCAGGAGGTCGTGCTGGCGCGCGCGAACTCGATCGCGAATCAGACCTTCACGGTGAGCGTCAACTGCGCCGGCCCGATCGGTCGTGGCCTCAGCCTCGTCGTCGACCCTGAGGGCAACGTGCTCGACGCGGCAGACGACGCCGAACCGGTGATCCTCCTCGACACGCTCGACCTCGAGCGCGTCGAGTACGTGCACCGGCACGGCACCGCCGGCAGCAACCGGATGTGGTCGCAGTTCCTGCCCACCGACACACCGCTCGAACTCCCCCTCTACGCCGGCCGCATCGACCCCGAGCGCTGGCAGCCTCACCCGACCCCCACCACCGCCAACCTGCTCGGCTAGGAGACCCATGTCCACCCCCACCCCCACCCTCACGCGCACATTGCGACTGCCGTCGCTCGTGCTCTTCGGCCTCGCCTACATGACGCCGCTCATCGTGCTCGGGATCTTCGGCGTCGTCGCCGAGGTGACCGGCGGCGCGAGCGCATCGGCATACGTGGTGGCGCTGATCGCCATGCTCTTCACCGCGTCCAGCTACGGTCGCATGGCGGCTGCATACCCCGTCGCCGGTTCTGCGTACACGTACGTGCGCCGAACCATCGACTCCCGTATCGGATTCCTGGTCGGCTGGGTGGTGCTGCTCGACTACCTCTTCCTGCCGATGGTGATCTGGCTCATCGGCGCCGCGTACCTCGAAGCCCAGTTCCCCGGCGTGCCGGGCTGGATCTGGATCGTGGGATTCGTCATCGTCACGAGCCTGCTCAACATCCTGGGAATCAAGGTCGCCGACCGCGCGAACTACATCATGATGGCGTTCCAGGTGCTCGTGATCGGTGTCTTCGTCGCCCTCTCGGTCGGCTCGGTGATCGCCAACGACGGCATCGCCGGACTGGTCAGCGCGGCGCCGTTCGCCAACCCGACGTCGACATTCGGCACGATCACCGCCGGCGCTGCGATCGCCGCCTACTCGTTCCTCGGCTTCGACGCGGTCACCACGTTCACCGAGGAGACGATCGAGCCGAAGAAGACGGTGCCGCGCGCGATCATGCTCATCGCGCTCATCGGCGGTGTCATCTTCATCCTCGTCTCGTACGTGACGCAGCTCGTGCACCCCGGTGGTGAGTTCGCGGATGCCTCATCGGCTGCGTTCGACATCGCACTGACGATCGGCGGCAACGTCTTCGGAGCCGTCTTCATCGCAGGCCTCGTGATCGCGCAGTTCGCCTCCGGACTGGCCGCACAGGCATCCGCCGCGCGCCTGCTCTATGCGATGGGTCGCGACGGCGCACTGCCGCGCCGGGTATTCGGCTACATCAGTGCGCGCTTCCACTCGCCCGTGGTCAACATCGTGCTGATCGGCGTGGTCGGGCTCGTCGCGCTGTTCCTCGATGTGGCGACCTCTACGTCGTTCATCAACTTCGGCGCGTTCACGGCATTCACCATGGTGAACCTCTCGGTGATCGTGTACTTCTTCAAGCGCCGGCGAGAGGGCACGCACCTCAACGTCGCGCTCTACGTGGTGCTGCCCGTCATCGGCGCGATCGTGACCGCGTACCTCCTCACCCAGCTGGACGTCAATGCGATCGTGCTCGGCGTGAGCTGGCTCGTGCTCGGCATCATCGTGCTCGCGCTCGTCACGAAGGGCTTCCGCCGGCTGCCGCCCGAATTGACGATGGAGGAGGCCGATTCGACCGACCCGACGCAGCAACCCGCGCCCACCCCCGCCCGCTGAGCGGCAGAATCGGCCCCGTGCAACTCAGCCTGGCCCAGATCGACTCGGACGCCGATGTGGCGCGCAACGTGCGCCGCATCGGCGTCGCGGTCGAACAGGCCGCGGCAGCCGGTTCGACGCTCGTCATCTTCCCCGAGTACGCCATGTACGAGAAGCGGGCCGTCGACGCGACCTTCGCCGAGATCGCCGAACCGATCGATGGTGCGTTCGGACGGGAGGTGTCGACGCTGGCCCGAAGCCACGGTATCTCGATCGTCGCGGGGATGGTCGAGGCCAACCCCGCCGACCCGCGTCCGTTCAACACGCTCGTCGCGTTCGGGCCCGACGGCGGGCTCCTCGGTCGCTACCGCAAGATCCACCTCTACGACTCGGCCGGGTTCCACGAGTCCGCCTGGATCTCCCCTTCCGAGCGGTCGGGTGCCACGGTGCTCGAGGTCGACGGTATGCATCTCGGGTTGATGACCTGCAGCGACGTGCGACATCCCGAACTCGGCACGGCGCTCGCGAGAGCCGGCGCCGAACTTGTCGCGCTCTGCTCCTCGTGGGTTCCGGGCGACCAGAAGGTCGACCAGTGGCGAGTACTCGCTCGCGCCCGCGCGATCGAGAACCTCTACTTCGTTGCCGCCGTCTCCCAGTGCCCCCCGATCTCGATCGGCACGAGCCTGCTCGTCGACCCGATGGGCCGGATCGTCGCGGAGCTGAGCGACGATCCGGGGCTGCTGACGTTTGCCCTCGATCTCGACGAGGTGGCCCGCACGCGGGCCGCGGCGGCGGCGCCGCAGACGCGTTCGCCCCGCACATCCATATCGCCGCGCAGATGAATCGGGGTCTCGAATCGGCGATCAGCGGTCACGACGAGAGTCGGAACTCCAAAGAGACGAGCGCAGCGCGCGCCTGCTGCGGGTCCGAACCCTCGGCGACGGCGACGAGCGCCGCCCGCCAGGCTGCCGCGAGAACCCGGCCGAGAACAGGAGAAGCCGGAGCGGTACTCGCACTCAACATGTCGGTGAGGCGGTCGTGTCCTGCTCCCGCGGGCGGGTCTCCCAGGACGCGGAGGAAGCCCTCGCGGACGGCGAAGTCGAACCCGATCAGCAGCGCGGCCATCACGGCCGCGGAGCGATCCGACGTCGGCGCGGATGCCGCGATGGCGCCCTCCATCCGGTCCAGCAGGCGTTGCTCGACGTCCTCACGCACAAAGGCATACAGCCCGAGCTTACTGCCGAAGTGGTGGTAGAGCGCGCCCGTGGTGACCTCCGCTGCCGCCGCCAGCTCGCCGACCGTGACCTCATCGAAGGGGCGTGCCCCGAACTCCGTGACCGCCGCAAGCGCGAGCCTGCCCTTCGGGGAGGACGATATCGGAATCCACTCGCGCACACCTCCATAATGGCGTTATGCTGTGGGTAAATCCAGTTACGACACGGAAGGACGTGCCATGAAGCTCGAGTTCCTGTTCGTTCCGACTTCCGACCTGAGCGCATCGCTCGGCCTCTACCGCGACGGCCTCGGCTTCACCGAGGTGTGGCGCGAGGGCGACGCGACCGTTGCCCTCGCCCTGCCGGGCTCAGACGTGCAGCTCATGCTCGATTCCCACGACCCCGATGCCCCTATCGGGCCGCTGTTCGTCGTCGACAGCGTCGAGGCCTTCCACGCCGCCCGCCCCGAGACGCTCGCCGTGGTCGAAGCGCCTGGCGAGATCCCCGGCGGCTTCATGGCCACCTACCAGGATCCTGGCGGGGCCACCATCTACGTCATGGACCAGGCGACGGACTCCGCCACCGACTAGCACCCGCGTTCGCCGTCCGGGGTATCGAGAACGGCATCGACCGCACCGCGATGGAGACCGCTCACGCCTCACCGCGGAGTTCTCGGATCCACCGTCGCCGCTCGGCGAGCAGCCCCTCGATGTCGAGGACGCGCACGAGCGAGACCTCCTCGATCGCATGGCCCGTGGCCTCGATCACGATCGTGACGCCAGCCACGCGGCCGGCCGCCCGTGCCCGATGGCCGGTCGACCAGAGTTCGAAGGGCTCGGCCACGCCGTCGACGTTCACCTCGATGACCGCGTCGGGCGTCGGCGCATCGGGGACCGGCAATCGTGGGGGTTGGCCGGTTCGCTCGAAGGCTTCGAACGCCATGCGCTCGGCCACCACGGGCCTCGGCTCAGTGGCATCCACCAGCACGTCGACGCGCGGTAGGACATCGAGGTTGGGAAATGCCTCATCATTCCAGTCGGCGGGCAGGAACATGATCGATCTGGCACCGCTGCCGAACGACCACTCCGAGACCATCGCCCGGCCGGGCCATCCGCGAATCTCAAAGGCAGGCCGCTCTGCGAACGTGCGTCGCACCTCGTCGTCGCTTTGATCCATCACCGCCCAGAACTCGTCTGGAGTGAGCTCGCCCGCGAATTGCATGCGGTCACCTTGACGCAGAACGGATGCCCCGCACAAGAGTGCTGCGCGAGTGCCGTGGCTCAATGCGCCACGGCATCGAGCCACGCCCGCCACTGCAGATCGGCGGCATCAGCCGACGCTACCCGGCAGGCGTCGGCGCGACTCCGGCGGCGGCTTCGACCGCGGCGACCGCCTCGGCCGCCACCGCGTCGAACACGGCGACGTCGCGCTCGGCGCGCGCCAGCAGCACACCACCCTCGCTCGCGCCGATGAGCAGCGCCGCCAGGGATGCCGCACGATCGGCGCCCACGCCACCAGCGGCCAGCAGTTCGGCCAACCGTGATCGCCACGACCGGAACACCACGCCGGCGCGCTCGAGCAGGGCATCCGACTCGGCATCGACCGTGACGGCGGCGACGGCGCATCCCACGCCGAAGTCCGTCGCCGTCAGCAGGGATCGCCACATGCCGAGGAAACGCGATGCCACCTCGCCGGCGGAGAGGCCGTCGAACGCGGCGAGCTGCGCCAGCGAGCGGCCTCCGGCCGCCTCCACAGCGGCGTGCACCAGCTGCTCCTTGCCCTGCGGGAAGTGGTGGTACAGCGACCCGCGTGGAGCCCCGGATGCCTCGAGCACCTCGGAGAACGAGGTACCGCGCGATCCGTGCCGAGCAACGAGCAGGGCGGCACTGTCGATCATGCGGCGGCGAGTGTCGGTGGCCATGCGCCCTCCTCGGGACCCTTGACTATGATGCTCGTCATAGCATATCATTATGACACTCGTCATAATCGACCTGAACCGGGAGTTTCGCCATGCCGATGATCGACCTCTACGCCCCGCTCGGCACCTTCGCCGACGTGCACCACGTCGCCGCACGGGCGGCGAGCATCGTGAAGACCGTCGAGCAGGTGCCCGACATCCCGATGTTCCGCAGCAACACCGCCGCATTCGTGCACGAGCTCCCACCGGCGGCGATCTCGGATGCCGCGGGGGCCGGCGACCACGTGCGCGTGCAGGTGCTGACGAACGCCGGCGCGCTCGATCGCGAGAAGCAGCTCGCGGTCGTGGCCGAGCTCACGGGCCTCGTGGTCGAGGCATCCGAGGGTCGCATCCCTGCGGAGCGGGTCTGGGTACTGCTGACCGAGGCGATACCCGGCGGATGGGGGTTGTGGGGCCACGCCCACACGAACGAGGAGATCGTCGAGGCGGCGCGTTCCGAGATCGGGCGGCTGCAGGCGGGCGGATGACGCCGCGCATCCCACCGGGTGCGACGATCGACGCATGCGTTCTCCCGAGCCCATCGACCTCGACACCATCCGCACCCCGCGACCCCTGGTCGTCACCGAAAGAAGGGGCTGATTGGTGTCGAGCTGAGGATCGCCCTCTCCGACGAGGGCTTGACCATCGCCACAGGGGACTCACCGGAGTTGCTGGTGCCCTGGGATGAGATCGAGTCGGTTGCGGTAGAAGCCGATGACGTCATGGGCGACGTTCGGCGAATCCTGACGTTCGAACATGTATCGGGCGAGTTCTTCGAGATCCCCGACCAGGCCGACGGGTGGGAGCGGGCGATCGCACACCTGGGCGACCACATGGATCTTCTCATGGACATGCCGCTCCAGGCCTCTCGCGTGGCCGGCCCTGGAACCGCGCCGATCGAGCTCGCCCGTCGCCGAGAGGTGCGTTCTATCCACTGACGAAATGAGCGACCTGCTCGACGACGAGCACGAACGCGAGCACGACCATCGCGCCACCTGAGACGCGGGAGATGATGCGCATGGCGGATGGCCGGGCTCGGAGCACCGCCCTCGCGCTCATCCCCACGACCGAGTAGACGAGCGCGCAGCTCCCCACGAAGATGAGGCCGAGCACGGCGAGCTGCACCGGAATCGGCCAGCCGCCCGCCGCGTCGGTGAACTGCGGCAGCAGTACGACGAGGACGAGGAGCCCCTTCGGGTTCAGCCCGCTGACGCCGGCGCCCTGGGCGAGTCGCAACCACGGCCGATCGCTGGCTCCTTGAGCCGAGCCACTGGCCCCGCCCGCATCGCCCGCGACGACTGCCGGCGGCTGCCTGAGCACGCGGATCCCGAGGAACGACAGGTAAGCCGCTGCCGCGAACGTGAGCGCGATGAGCACCCACGGCAGGGCGGCGACTGCGGCGCCGACGCCCACTGCGACCGCCGTCACCGCCGCGAGGTACCCGACGAGGATGCCCCCGAGCGACGGCAGGATGGTGCGCTCACGGGTGCCCGCGGCGATGATGTACGCCCAATCCGGCCCGGGGACCAACACCATCAGCGTCATCATGCCCCAGCACGCGAGCAGCAACTGCACGTCCATCGCAGGCCTCCCCTCGTTCGATACGACGAACATAGGCAAGTTCGACCCAAATAGGCTTCCAAGTTTCTCCTCCAACGACGCCTCCCGTGGAAGAATTCACCCATGGACGCCATCGATCGGAGGATTCTCACTGAGCTGCAGCTGGACGGGCGGCTGAGCCTCACGGACCTCGCTTCGCGCGTGCAGCTGAGCATGTCGCCGACCCATCGTCGATTGCACGCGCTCGAGGCATCCGGAGCCATCACGGGGTACCGGGCCGTCATCGACCCCGAGGTGGTCGGGCTCGGGTTCGGAGCGCTCGTGTTCGTCACGATGGAGCAGGCGAACCGAGCGACGATCCCCGCCTTCGATGCCGCCGTGGCCGAGATTCCCGAGGTGATCCAGGCGCTGCGACTCTTCGGCGATCCCGACTACCTGCTGCGCGTGGCCGTGCCCGACCTTCCTGCGTACCAACGGCTGTGGGACGAGCGGCTCTCCGCGCTGCCGGGCGTTCGCCGCGTCGAGTCGACCCTGGTCATGAAGGCGATCGTCGACGACCGACCGCTACCGATCTGACGCCGGAAGCCGACCGATCATCGACGGCGTCAGGTCTCTCGCTCTCCGCGGGTCCGAGGGGTGAGGCGGATGACCGGAATCTGCCGGTCGGTGATCCGCTCGTATCTGGCGAATCCCGATGCCTGGGTCGTGATCTGACGCCAAGCGTTGTCGCGATCTGCGCCGTGGAGCTGCTCGGGGGTGACCTCGACGCGCTGTCCGGCGAACTCGACCCGCACTCGGTCGGGGTGTGCCGCGAGGTTGTAGTACCACGCGGGATTCCGCGGGCCGCCGCTTGCTGACGCCACGATGAGCTTCGTGTCGCCCTCGGCGGGGAACCATCTCACCGGAGTCATCCGCTCGAGGCCCGTCTTCTTCCCGACCGTGACGAGCACCAGCTTGTCGCCAGGCCTGGTGCCTTTCCGGCGGATGCGGTCGGCCATCCGCTGGTTGCCCCACCGCTCGAGCCGATTGTGGCCGGGCTGGCGGGCGCCTCGGGTCCCGTTCGGAGTATCGAATGCCATGGCCTCGTCCCCTCCAGACGACGATCATCCTCTCAATCATGGCGCGATTCAGAAGATGAGGGTGGCCTGTCGCGTCGCGACCTCAGCCCACGTGCCGGTTGCGCGCCGCCCAGTCGGCGGCGTTCATCGCCTGCTCCCGAGTCAACTCGGTGGTCCCTCTGGTCGACGCCCTGACGACGTGCGAGCGCGGCTCGACGAGAATCGAAGGATGAGCAGCACGGATCGAGGCAACGACTACGACGCAGACGTCGCGGTGATCGGCCTCGGCGCGATCGGCTCGAGCGCCGCGTGGCGGCTCGCCGCGCGCGGCCTCGACGTGCTCGGGTTCGAGCAGTTCGAGCCGGGGCACGCGTGGGGTGGTTCGACCGGCAAGACTCGCCTGTTCCGGGTCGCCTGCCTCGAGCACCCCGGCCTCACGCCGATCGCGCGTCGCGCGCGCGAGCTGTGGCGCGAGCTCGAGACGTCGAGCGGGGAGCGGCTGTTCTTCGAGACGGGCGGCCTGATGATCGGCCCGCCCGACTCGCACATCATCGAGGGCACGCTGCGCGCCGCCGACGCCCACGATCTGCCCGTCGAGCGACTCGACGCCGACGAGATCGCGCGGCGCTTCCCGGCGCGTGCGCGTCTGGACCCGGGCGACGTCGGAGTCTGGGATCCGGAGGCCGGCCTCGTCCGCCCCGAAGCCGCGATCGTCGCTGCGGTCGACGCCGCCCGCGCGGCCGGCGCCCGCATCCACACGAACACGCACGTCATCGAGGTCGAGCCGGACGACGACGGCGTCACGATCCGCACCGACGACGCCGAGTACCGCGTGCGTCACGTCGCCGTGACATCCGGCCCGTGGATCACGCGCTTCGTTCCCGAGTTGCCGCTCACGCCGCATCGCGTCGTGATGACCTGGTTCCGCGCCCGCGACGGGCGAAACGCCAACCTCGACGTGCTGCCGGTCTTCATCCGCAGCGTGCCCGGACGCGACACCTGGATCTGGGGCCACGGCGCGATGCCGGGCATCCACGCAGGCGATTCCGATGGCTTCGACGACCTGGACGGCTTCGACGTGAAGGTGGGGCCCGACTTCGACGGACCCTTCGCCGACGACGACCCCGATGCGATCGACCGCGACATCCACCCAGGCGAGACCGACGAGATCCGCGACCTCGTCGCGGCGACGTTCCCCGACGTCGATCCAGAGCCATCTGGCGTGACGACCTGCATCATGACCCACTCGCCCGACAGGCAGTTCGTCGTCGGCCCGACCGCACACCCCCGCGTCGTCGTCGGCGGCGGATGCTCCGGCCACTCGTTCAAGCACGCCTCCGCGCTCGGCGAGCTCGTCGCCCAGTCGGTCGTCGGCGAACAGGCGTTCACGGATGCCGGGTTCCTCGACCCGCGGCGGTTCGCCTGAGGATCGCGAAGCACATCTACGGCCCCTCGGCGACCTCCTTGATCACCATCGGTCGGCGGTCAGACTCGCAGTTCGAGCGGCGTTGAGACCTAGGATCATCGCATGCCGCGCAATCCCGACATCCCCGACGCGTTCGACGTCTACACGGTCGTGGTCCTGCGGCGACCGGCGGATGCGCCGGAGATGTCGGATGCGGAGCTCGACGCGCTCCAGGCACGCCACCTCGCCTATCGCTCCGAGCTGCGGCGACGGGGCCTGGTGGTCGTGAACGGGCCGTTCGACGAGCAGAGCGACCCGTCGTATCGCGGGATGTCGATCTTCGCCTGCGACCCCGCAGAGGCCGCACGGCTGTCGGACGGCGACCCATCCGTGGTGGCAGGGCGGCTCGCGTACGACGTGATGGAGTGGTGGGTCGGCGCCAACTCGCTCGCCTTCCCACTCGCCGAGCACGCAGTCGGCGACCGCCGCTCGATGCCCGACGACTGACGAGCGGCGCCGTGGATCCGTCCCGACCCCGCCCTCGCCGGCACCGCGACATCCGCGTAGCGTGGGCGGCGAAGCGACGGGCCGAACAAGGGGGTCACTGATGGCCGAGCTCTCATTCATCCAGCCGTGCCTGTGGTTCGACGACCAGGCACGCGAGGCGATGGCCTATTACGTCGACGTCTTCCCGAACTCCCGCATCACCCGGATCGACGAGTATCCCGATGAATCGCTCGACGCGCACTTCGTCGGGATGTCGGGCAAGGTGCTCAACGGGCAGTTCACCCTGAACGGCGTGGACTTCACCTGCCTCGACGGCGGACCGCTCTTCCCCTTCAACGAATCGATCTCTTTCGTCGTGTCCTGCAAGGATCAAGCCGAGATCGACGACTACTGGTCGAAGCTCTCGCACGTGCCCGAGTCGGAGCAATGCGGCTGGTGCAAGGACAGGTTCGGCGTGAGCTGGCAGATCATTCCCGCGAACATGGGCGAGCTCACGCGCCGGCCCGAGCAGATCCAGGTGATGATGCGCCAGAAGAAGATCGTGATCGCCGAACTCGAGAACGCCTGACCGCGTTCAGGCACCGACGTTTCGACCCTCGGCGAGCGCGGCGAGCTGCGCGGTGACCGACCCCCATCCGGCGGCGAAGCCGAGCTTCTCGTGGACGGATCGTGCGGCCGCATCGCCGTGCCGCACGATGACGCGGTAGTCCGTACCCTCGGGGTGGTCGGCGAAGGTGATCTCGGCGGTCATCGGCACGGGCGACGGGGAGGTCGGCCGCCAAGCACTGTCGATGGCGTTGGTGAACACGATGCGCTCGCCGTCCTCGACCAGCAGGAAGCACGCATCCATGTGCGGCTGGAAGCTCACGCCGTCCTCGCTCATACTCGTGACCAGCGGCCCGCCCGCCCGGGCTTCGAATCGTTCCACCCGGCACACGGTGGGCGCCGGGAGCCACCACTTCTCGAAGCTCGCCGGCTCGGTCCAGGCCCTCCAGACGGATGCGCGGGGTGCGCGGATGACGCGCTCGATCGTCAGGTCGAGGTCGGGGTTCACGAGGTCTCCTTCTGCGTGATGCCAGGCTGCGTGGTGACGAAGGCGTCCAGGCGGTCGGTGCGCTGCTCCCACGTGCGGCGCTGTTCGGCGAGCCAGTCGTCGAGCAGGTCGAGCCGCTCGCGGTTGAGCTCGCAGCGCCGTACCCGTCCGGTCTTCGCCGTGCGTATGAGTCCCCCACGCTCGAGCACCGCGAGGTGCTTCATGAACGAGGGGAGGGTCATCGTCGACTGCTCTGCCAGCACGGTCACACTCGCTGCTCCTGCGCCCAGTCGGGCGAGAACCGCTCGTCGGGTCGGATCAGCGAGGGCGAGGAAGACCTCGTCCAGTTCGTCCGAATACTTTTCCATATGGCTAAGTATTGTGCAACCGCAGCGACCGCGCAATGGCGGTGATGCCACCGAGTTCAAGACTCAGCGAATGGCGCGCAATCCCGACATCCCCGACGCGTTCGACGTCTACACGGTCGTGGTCCTGCGGCGGCCGGACGATGCGCCGGAGATGTCGGACGAGGAGCTCGACGCGCTCCAGGCACGCCACCTCGCCTACCGGGCCGACCTGTGGCGGCAGGGCGTGGTGGTCGTGAACGGGCCGTTCGACCAGCAGAGCGACCCCGTCGTATCGCGGGATGTCGATCTTCGCCTGCGACCCCTGCCGAGGCCGCACGGCTCTCGGACGGCGACCCATCAGTGGTGGCGGGGCGGCTCGCCTACGACGTGATGGACTGGTGGGTTGGCCGCTTCGGCTGCACGTAGCCGGTCATGTGCGTGAGCGTGAAGTCTTCGCTCAGGAGCGCATCGAGCTAGCGACCACATTCATGGTCCCCCCGTTCGGTATCCAGCGACAGGCACTGGCCAACCACGAACTGACAGGGCCTCCCTCGCTGACGGAACCCGATCTAGCGTCGAACGGGTGAACGAAACACTCGAACTCAACAACGGCGTGACGATACCGGCGCTCGGCTTCGGCGTCTTCCAGACTCCCCCGGCCGAGACCGTGAGCGCCGTGGCATCCGCTCTCCAGGTCGGATACCGCCACATCGACACCGCCGCCGCGTACCTGAACGAGCGGGAGGTCGGCGAGGCGATCCGCCAGTCGGGCCTCGACCGTGACGAGATCTTCATCGAGACGAAGGTGTGGATCAGCGACTACGGCTACGACGAGACCCTGCACGCGTGGGAGAAGAGCACCGGCAAGCTCGGCGTCGACACGCTCGACCTGCTGATCCTGCACCAGCCGATGCCCGCGCACTTCGACCGCACCATCGAGGCGTACCGCGCCCTCGAGACGCTGCTCGCCGACGGCAAGGTGCGTGCGATCGGCGTCAGCAACTTCATGCCCGACCATCTCGAAACGCTGCTCGAGCAGACGAGCGTCGTGCCGGCCGTCAACCAGGTCGAGGTGCACCCGTACTTCTCGCAGCCCGAGGTGCGTGCAGCGGATGCCGCGCACGGCGTCCTGACGCAGGCGTGGTCGCCGATCGGCGGCATCACCTTCTACCGCGGCGAGAGCGCAGGCACGCTGGCCGACCCGGTGATCGGCGGCATCGCCGACGCGCACGGCAAGACCCCCGCGCAGGTCATGCTGCGGTGGCACCTGCAGGAGGGCCGATCGGCCATCCCGAAGTCCGTCCGCGCCGAGCGCATCGCCGAGAACTTCGACGTCTTCGACTTCGAACTCACCGCTGCGGAGCTCGAGGCCATCGACGCGCTCGACACCGGCGAGCGCGGCGGCCCCGAACCGGCATCCATCACGCCGGAGGTGTTCGCGCTCACCATTCCCGAGGCGTGAGCCGCGGCGCGGCATCCGTCGACCCCGTCACGCCGATCGACGGGCGCCCCGTCGCACTCCGCGCCCATGGCCAGCGAATAGGCTCGACGTGTGTCGAGACCAGCTGAGCCCTCGGTTCGTGAGTTTCTCCGATCCCTGCCGCCGATCATCGCGGATGTCGAACCGTTGATGAGGGAACAGCTTCCCCACGAGCCGACCGCCCTGCTCCTCAGGTGGATCGAAGAGGCGGTCGAGGCGGGTCTCGCCGTGCCGCACGCAGCGACCATTGCGACGGCGGATGCCTCGGGAACCCCCTCGGCGCGCACGCTCCTGCTGAAGGACGTGGACGACCGCGGCCTCTGGTTCGCGTCGGTCGCGAGCAGTCGCAAGGGGCTGGAGTTGAGCGACCGGCCGTGGGCGGAACTGGTGTTCCACTGGCGTGAGTTCGGCCGGCAGCTGCGGTTCGCAGGGCCGGTCGTCCCCGGCGATCGTACGATCTCCGACGAGGACTTCCGGGCACGCGGGATGCCGGCGCGAGCCGGCGTCCTCGCCGGTCGGCAGGGTTCGCCGCGCGGTGACGCCTCGGCGGCGGAGGCGCGACTCGAGGCCGCACGGCACGCGCTCGAGCGGCAACCCCAGCTCACCTCGCGTGACTGGCAGGCGTACGTCCTCTCCCCCCGCCATGCCGATGTGCTGCAGCTTCGCGGGCACGGCGAGCCGCTGTGCTTCGCCTACGAGCGTGGCGCCGACGGCGGCTGGGCACTCACCGAGCTCTGGCCATAGAGCGGATGCCGCAGGGTCGGCCGCTCCCCTGCGCGACGACCGGGTCCTGTCAGACCCGCACCGCGTCGAAACTCGCCGACATTGCATCCGCGGGAATCACGATCGTCCGGCTATCGCGCTGCTCGATGTTCTTGCCGCTTGCGATACGGATGTCCCAGGGCAGGCGGACCGTCACACCTTCCCGCCGGAGCCACCTTCCGCTTGCCGGCAGCGTCATGGCCGAGCGGACGACCTGCGGGCCCCACTCCAGTTCGTCGATGACGACGTTTCCGCGAGCCGTCAGTCCTGTCACCCGACCGCTGGGCCACTGCTCGGGCAACGCGGGCAGGAGCGAAAGCGCACCGGGGGAGGACTGCGCGAGCATCGCCACGACCACGCCGGGCAAGGCACCAGACGCGTCGAGGTTGAAAATCGCTCCGGCGTCGTGAGTCGAAACGAGCGCGGGAGTGAAGTGGTCCCTCGCCAGCCAGAGCACGCACCTGTAGGCGGAATCGGCGTCGCCGAGCGCCGCCGCAGCCAAGCCGATCGAGGCGAGCCCGAAGGCCATCTCCATTCGCCCTGGGGGCCCGAATGGCGCTTCTGCTCGCCAGGCGATCTTCGCGCGTACGGTCTCGCTCGCTGCCGCGCGCAGCGCCGCAGTTTCGAACGCCTCATCCGCCTCGTACCAGAGGCCGTGGAGGTGCGAGACGTGTCGGTGCTCCAGATGCTCCGGCCAATCACCCGACCACTCGGCGAGACTGCCGTCGGTTGCGACGGAGTAGGCAGGCAGGGCCGCGCGGGCGGCGAGCCAGCGTCGGCGTCGTTCGGCGTCGCCGCGGAGCTCAGCGAGCCATGCCCCGACCCGGAGCCCGTCTCGGATCGCCGCGACATCGCTCGTCGCGTTCGTTGCAAGCGGATTGTCACTCCCCGCAGGGGTGTTCTCAGGCGAGAAGGAGGGCGACAGGGCTCCGCCGCCGCCGTCGAGCACCGCCAGAGAGAACTCGAGCACCTCGACGGTGAGCGTCCAGAGATCCTCGTCCAGGAGCGAGCGGTCCCCGGTCGTCTGGATATAGTCGGCCGCCATCCGCAGGAGCCATGGTCCGTTGCCGAGCCAGTACTGATGGGGATAGTCGCGATTGAAGTGATTGGCGTGGCCATGTGACGTGAGTCGCGCCGGCAGCAGCATGCCGTCCACCCCGAAGATCGCCTTCGCGTTGTGCCGGTAGTCCTCGATGTAGGGCAGGACCAGTCGGAACAGCGAGGGCATGAGCTCGGGCATCGACGTCCAGAGGACTCCGCAAAGAGCACCGAGCTGGAGATTGCCGTTCATCGTGTAATCCGCTGACCAAGCGGGCGACCACGTTCCCTGCCACACGCCCTGCAACGTGGGTGGCAGCGTCCCGGTCGATGCCAGGATGTTGCGGCGGCCAGCGGCATAGGCAGTCTCGACCACCACCCGCTCGGCTTCGGGATCGCCGGATCTCGCTCGGGCCCACCATTCCTCGGTCGTGCCCGGTCCCAGGCCTCCGTCGCTGAGCTGTAGGGAGGAACGAGAGAGGACCTCTCCCGCGTCGAGTCGTGGAGCCGTTGGTTCGACATCCGTCGTGACGCGGATTCTGAATCGAACCGGACGCCCGCGCGCGACGACCACTTGCCACTCGTTCGCCCCCGTCACCGCCATCGGCTCGTCGGCATGGACCACGATGCGAGCCATCCGGTCGGTGCCCTCTTCGCGACCGGCGGCAACCACGGACATCGAAAGCTCGAAGGGGTTCGCTTCGACGCGCGTCGTCACATGCCGGCGGTAATCGATGACCTCGACCGTACTGGCGCCGGCGCTGCGCTCTTCGACGGGACCGAGGGAGAGGCGCCCCACGACATCGCGTTCCGACCACAGCTCCAGGGACAGTTCCTCGGTCCCATGCTCGGTCCTGAGCTTGAGACCGGCGCCCGCATCATCCCCATCGTCTGCGGACTCCAGCCGCCAAGACAGCGCGGCGTCGCCGGAGTCGAGCATGACCTCGCGTCGGTACTCCGACCAGGGTTCATCCACTTCCCATCTGAGCTCTCCAACCGGCGCCAGCGGGTCCGTCCAGACGAGCTCATCCGGGTCCAGACCGAGTTCTCGCAGGCGATCCTCTACGATGTCGGCTGCCGACTTCGCGTCTCGATTCCGGAGCGCCTCGTGCATGGCGGGCAGAGCGGGTGCGAGGTCGGGGGCCGGGCGACGGCTGTTCGCCGGGAGCAGAAAGCGCTCGTGTGCGAGCGTGATGGTGTGCTGCGTCGGTCGTCCGAACGCCACGGCGCCCACCACGCCAGTGCCCGCGACGACCCCGAGGTCCCAGGTCTCGGCGATGGTCGTGCTCCAGGCACTCTGTGGCCGCCCGTGCTTCTCGGTCATATGGCGGGTCCTCAGCCCGGAAGCACGGTGGCGAATGCCGACATGCGCCGGGTGTGATCGACATGCCTGACTGGGCCGACCAACTCGACAGAGAGCGCCGTCCCGGGATGTCCTTCCGAATCGGCGATCGTCAGCACGATCTCGCCTGGTTCGACGCGACGTCGCAGGTCTCGGCCGGTGAAGCTCGCAAGGTCGGCATGCACATCGAACAGGATCTCGGCGCTCGCCCCCGGCTCCAGATGGACTCGGGCGAAACCGACGAGTTGCCGTACCGGCCGGGTGACCGTGGCGACCGGGTCGCTCAAGTACAACTGCACGACGTGCGCACCGGCGCGGTCGCCGACATTCCGCACGGTCGCTTCAACGGAGACGGTGCCGTCCGTGGGAATCTCCGTCTTCGAGATGCTCGCGTCGTGAACGTGAAAATGCGTGTAGGAGAGCCCGTGTCCGAACCGGAACGCCGGCGTCGGGTCGAGATTGCTCACTCCGTCGCTTTTGAGCGCAAGCGGGGGCGCGAGGTACGTCCCGGGTTGAGCCGAAGCCTCCCCCGGAATCTGTACCGGCAGCCGTCCAGATGGATTCACCCGCCCCGAGAGCACTCCGGCGATGGCCTGACCGCCCTCCTCCCCGGGGAAGAAGGCCTGGATCGTCGCCGCGGCGCGCGAGGCGAAGCGGCCGACCGCATACGGACGGCCTGAGACCACCACGAGCACGACCTGACGAGCGGCCTCGAGCACCGCGCTCACGAGCTCCGCCTGCTTCCCGGGCAGCTGAAGGTCGAGCGCGTCGCACCCTTCTCCTGAGGTGCCCTGACCGAACATGCCGGAGCGATCGCCCACGACCAGCACGGCAAGGTCGGCGCGCTCCGCTGCGCGCACCGCCGCGGCGATGCCCTCGGCCCCGCCGCCCAGCACCGGAACGCCCAACTCGAATTCGACCTCACTGCCGGGAAACTCGGCTCTGATCGACTCGAGCACGGTGGGGGCGTCGACCCCGAGGTCCAGACCGGGGTGGCTGGGAACGACATGGTTGGGAAAGGAGTAGCAGCCGAACAGGCATCCCGAGTCGTGCGCAGCTGGGCCGATGACCGCAATGCGCTGCGGCGCGTGTTCGAGCGGCAGCACATCCTCGTCGTTCGAGAGCAGCACGATGGACCGCTCGGCGATCGTCCCGGCAATGCGGCGGTTCCCCGGCGGATCCAGGTCGATCACCTCACACTCCGGCTCGGCGGGCATCCATCCGGGGTCGAGGAGGCCGAGTTCCGCCTTCTGCGTGAGCACCCGGAGCGCGGCACGATCGATCACGTCCGCGCCGACGGTGTCGAGGAGCTCTGGACCGAACGCGAGGGTGTGCGGAAGCTCGACGTCGATGCCCGCGGTGAGCGCCTGCGCGCCGGCGTCGGCGTTGTCGATGGCGAGCCGGTGCATGCTCTGGACGAAAGGGATCGCCCAGTAGTCGGACACGACGGTCCCCTCGAAGCCCCACTGCGTCCGAAGGATGCCGGTGAGCAGCGATGCATCGACGGCGGCCGGGACTCCGTCGATTTCGTTGTAGGCGTTCATGACCGAGCGCACGCCGGCGTGCACGACCGCCTTCTCGAACGGCACCAGGACGATGTCTGCGAGTTCACGGGGCCCGACCGAAGCCGGGGCGTGGTTGCGAGCACCGCGGGACGCCGAATATCCGGCGAAGTGCTTCAATGTCGCGATGATGCCGGACGACTGAAGACCCCGGACATACGCAGCAGCCATCTCGCCGACGAGGTACGGATCCTCTCCGAGCGTCTCCTCGACGCGCCCCCATCGGTAGTCGCGCACGACGTCGAGGACCGGGGCCAGGCCCTGATGCACGCCGAGCTGCACCATGTCGCGACCGATCGCGGACCCCATCTCCTGGATCACGTCGGGGTCGAAGGTGGCCGCCCACGCCAGGGACGTCGGGTACACCGTCGCCTTCCACGCGGTGAAGCCGGTCAAGCACTCCTCGTGTGCGATGGCCGGGATCGAGAACCGGTTCGCCGCCATCACAGCGCGTTGCAGCTCTGCCAACCGCCTCATGCCCCGGGCAGGTTCCACCGGCAACGTCCCGAACGGTCGAGTGAGGTGGCCGATCCCGTCACGGATCGCCTCGGCGAACGGGATCGCCTGCAACTGAGTGTCCTGCATCGGTGCGACGTCCCCACTCGCACCCGCCGCATCGGGCCACGTGGAGCCCAGCTGCTGCAGCTTCTCGAGCGGCGTCATCTCGCGGAGGAGAGCCGACGCGCGTTCGGCAGGCGAGCGGGCGGTGTCATGCCAGGTCTGGCTCCGCGGGAGGGTGTCGGTCATGGAGTCGTATCCGTTCGAGTGATCAAGTCAGCGTTCCAGCGGGGCGGTCGAGTCCCGGATGACGAGGTGAGTCGATACCTCGATCCGCTTGGTGGGGATCTGCTCCCCGTTGGCGAGCCGCATGATCGAGGCCACGGCCGTGCGTCCGATATCGGCGATCGGCTGATGAACCGTCGTGAGCGGCGGTGTCGAGGTCCGGGCGAGATAGGTGTCGTCGAACCCGACGACACTCAGTTCCGAGGGCACGGAGATTCCCTGGCGGCGTGCCGCTTCGAGGACTCCCATGGCTGAGACATCGCTACCGGCGAAGATCGCGGTGGGCGGCTCCGCGGACTGCAGGAGCATCTCCGCCGATCGCAGCCCGTGTTCGAACGTGAAGGAGTGGCGGGGAACGGCGTCGAGGTCGACGGTGAGGCCGGCGTCAGCCATGGCAGCGGCCCAGCCGTGAGCCCGCACGATGTCACAGCTTGCACGGGGCGGCCCGCCGATGTACGCGATTCGCCGGTGGCCGAGCGAGGTCAGGTATGTCGTCGCGTCGTATGCGCCCGCCCAGTTCGTCGCGCCGATACTCGGCGTCGACGGCCGCGGTCGATCGATCGGATCGACCAGGATCATCGGCAAGCCGATTGCGCGGAGGGCATTCTCCCGCTGGGCTGAGTATGCGCTGGTCACCTCGATCACGCCGATGCGTCCCGCGCGAGCAAGACTCTGCGCCCAAGCCTTGCTCGAGACTTCTGAGATGCTGTCGATGGATCGCAGCAGCAAGGCGCAGTTCATCTGGCCCGCAGTCTCCATGGCTCCACCGAGGAAGGTCGAGAGGTAGGGGTTGGCGACGTCGCCGGGCTCCACGACGAGTTCGATCGTCCCTTCACCGATCGATCGGACCGTACTGTGTCGCTCGACGATGCTCACATATCCGAGCGATTCGACCGCGCCCTCGACCCGCGCTCGAGTCTCCTCACCGACACCCCCGCGCCCGTTGATGACCTTCGACACCGTCGCGATGGACACGTTGGCGCTTCGAGCAACATCGGTGATCGTCGTCCGTCTGGACACCGCTGCACCTGAGTCGGTCATGTCGTCCATGTCATCACTCCCCTTGATTCCGAGTACGTCACTTGGCGTGATTCCGAGTACGTCACTTTCCGCCGACTCCCATCAGTCCGGCGATGAGGGCCCGCCGCGCGAACAGGTAGACGATGAAGATCGGGATGATCGTCAGTACCACGGCCGACAACAGTCCCGGGATGTTCACGCTGAACTGCTGACGGAACTGGCTGAGACCGACGGTGGCCACCGTGACCTCGGGCGACCGCGTGAGAATCAGCGGGAGGAGGAATCCGTTCCACGCGTTCAGCGCCGTGTAGACGACGACCGTTGCGATCCCACCCTTGGCGAGCGGCAGCACCATGGAGAAGAACGATCTCAGCGGGGTGGCACCGTCGATGGCCATGGCCTCGTACAACTCGCCGCTGATCTCCCGCATGCTGCCGCAGAGGATCAGCGTGGTCAGCGGGATGACGAACGCCGCGGTCGGAAGGATCACGCCGAGCAGGGAGTCGTAGAGTCCGAGCGAATCGATCAGGTAGTACAGCGGAATGACCACCACCTGAGCCGGAATCGCCAATCCCACCAGCAGGAGCCGGAACGCGGCGGATACGCCACGGTTCCTGCTCCGGACGATCGCGAACGCGAGCGGCGGAACGAGAACCAGGACGATGGCGACGGTTCCGACGGTGATGATCCCGGCATTGAGCAGGTAACGCCCGAAGCCCATCTCGAACGATGCGATGAAGTTGTCGAGCACGAACTCCGTCGGCGGAGCAAGCGGGCCATTCCTGGTGTACGCGCTCTGGCTCTCGAACGACGCGCGCAGCATGAGGTACACGGGCAACAGGATGACGAACAGCCAGCCGACCGCGAACGTGCCGGCGAACCAATTGGGGCGGGTACCCATCAGATGCCCTCCTGGCTTCCGGTCATCTTGTCGTACCCCGTGACCCGGACCATGACCAGGGAGACCGCGGCAGCCAGGACGACGAGGACGACTGCGATCGCGCTGCCGTAGCCGAGATCGAACGCGACGAACGCCTGCTCGTACATGAAGTACGGCAGGATCGCCGTGCCGTTGCTCGGTCCGCCCCGGGTCAGGATGAGGATGATGTCGAACGCGGTGAACGTACCGACGACGATGAGAATCGTCACGGTGATGATCGTGTTCCGCAACTGCGGAATCGTGATGGAGAAGAACTGGCGGATGATGCCGGCCCCATCGATCTGCGCGGCCTGGTAGATGGTGACGGGGATCTGCCGCGCCGCTCCCTGGAAGATGAGGGTGTACAGCGGCGTCGCACCCCACAGGTAGATGAACACGATCACCGCAACCGCCGACCATTGCCGACCGAGCAGGTTGCCGTCCCCGAAAAGCCACGGCAGCGCGTCGGGAATCCCGAAGTTCGGATCGAGCAAGGATCCCCAAAGAACGCTGACGGCCGCAGTCGACATCAACAGCGGGATGAAGTAGAGCGCGACCACGATGGCACGGAACCGCTGAGGGCCCGCCGCCCACACACCGGTGATCACGCCCAGAGGAACTTGGGTGACCACGGCCAGAACCACCAGAAGCAGGGTGATCGTGACGCTCTTCCCCACTGCGGCATCCGAGGACAACCTGGTCCAGTTGTCGAGGCCGATGAATGTCGGCGGAGAGATCCGGATGCCGTTGTAGTAGGTGAATGACAGGTAGAAGGCGAAGCCCAACGGCAGGAGAGCGAAGAGCGCGAAGTAGAGAATCGCCGGGAGCGCCCAGAGGATGCCAGGTCGGCCTGCATGCTGCAGGCCTCCGGGGCGGCCTGCAGCATGCAGGCCGCCCCGATCGGTGTTCTGGGCCTCGCGCATCGCGAACCCGGAGGTCCGCTCACTGATGGCGAGACGGGTCATGTCGTATGCCTTTCGAATGGTGCGGGAACGAGGTCGACTCAGCCGGTGGCAGTGATGGACTGCATCTGAGAGACCCAGCCGTCTGCATCGATCGTGCCGTTGAAGTAGTCCGCGATCGCGTCCGTCAGTCGCTCCTTGCTCGCCGTCGGGACGACCTGGTCCCAGGAGAGCTGGAAGGTCGGAGCGTCCTGCACAAGGTTGAACACGAAGTCGAGGTAGGACTTCTTGTTGGCGTCGATGCTCTCGTCGGCAGCGATGAACTCGCCTGCGTTCAGCGTGGGCGGGAGATTGCCGAGGGCGATCTGATCGGCGACGAACGCATCGCTGTACAGCTCCTTGAGGAAGTCGCGGGCAGCCTCGGGGTAGCGCGTGTCCGCCGCGACGTTGTAGAAGTTGCTCAGGTTGCCCGCGATCTCACCCGACTCCCCCGCGCCATCCTCGAGGCTCGGGAAGGCCACCCAGCCCAGGTTGTCGGCCACGAAGTCCGGTGCGGCGCCCTCGAGGGTTGCGTAGTTCCACGTGCCCATGAGTTCGTAGGCCGCCTTACCCTGGCTGAGCAGTCCCGTGGTGCCCTGGTTCGAGTACCCCACCGAATCGAAGGTCGACCCGAACGTGCCGGCGTCGACGAGCTCCTTCAGACGGTCGAGGGCCGAGCGGCTCCCCTCGCTCGCCCAGACCTCGCCCTCACCGGCAAGGCCCGCCGACACCTCGTCGTTCCCGATCTCACGGGCGAACGCGTACTGGTACCACATCTGGGTCGGCCACTTGTCCGCTCCCGCGAGGGCCACCGGGATGACCCCGGCCTGCGTAAGGGTCTCGGTCTGGCTGAGGAGATCGTCCCATGTCTGTGCGGGCTCAAGGCCGGCGTCGGCGAGCACCTGCTTGTTGTAGAAGAGGAAGGTCGGCGCGACGCCGCGCATCGGGATGCCGTAGGCCTCGCCGTTGATGACCTCCTCATCGAAGACCGAGGGGATGAAGGCGTCGCGGAGCGCCGGGTCCTCGTCGATGAACTCGTCGAGCGGCATGACAGCCCCAGCGTCGACGAGCTGCTGGATGTCGGCGGCGCCCCAGCTCATGAAGATGTCGGGCGCATTCGCGGTACCGAGCGAGGTCCGAACCGCGGTCGGATAGTTCCCGTCACCTGCCAACTTGTCGACCACGACCTTGATCTCCGAGGTCTCGTTGAATCGCTCGGCGGCGGCTTCCTCGGCCGTCGCGGCCGCGTCGCCGTACACCGCGACGTGGATCTCGCCCTCCGGCCGACTCTCGTTGGTGCCTCCACTCGCCGAAGCGCAACCGGCCACGGCGAACGCGGTGATCGCGATCGCGGCAGCCGCCGCAGTTCGTGCGCTGTGCTTCTTCAGGTTCATCGTTGAACGCCTCTCGTTCTCATGCCGCTTCCTCGCGGCTGCTCTTGGGGGATGGAGCCGCCCCTGGGGGCTCAAGAAACGTAAACGAAAAATCGTTGCTCTAACACCTAGGCATAAACGAAAAACTTTCCGGTTGTCCCAAGGCCGAGAATATCGTCGCGAACTGCAAGGGCCCAAGAAAGGCCCCTCGCGCCTGAAAACTTTCGGAACGTGTCGGCGTAACGGCGGGTGCAGAGTGCTCAACGGGCAGTTCACCCTGAACGGCGCGGATTCCGTCTGCCTCGACGGCGTGCCACCCTTCACCTTCAACGAGTCGATCTCGTTCGTCGAGTCCCGCAAGGGCCAGGATGAGATCGACTGCTATTGGTCGAGCTCTCGAACGTGCCCGAGTCGGAGCAGTGCGGCTGGTGCAGGGACCGGTTCGGCGTGAGCTGGCACATCATCCCCGCGAACACATGGGCGAGCTGACCAGCATGGCAGGCGGTCAGGCGACCGGGCCTGCAGAGACCGAATTCCGGCGAAGCACCACGAACGCGGCTGCGCTCACGACGACCACGATCGAGACCGCGATGAGCACGGGCAGGACTGCACCTGCGGCATCCGCTGCTTGAAGGCCGAGGAGGACGAGGAGGCTCGTTCCCATGAGCACGGAGAACGACAGCCATGGGGCGATCAGAAGGAGGCCCGCACTCCGACCGCGGAGGGCGCCGATGCCGGTGACGATCATCGACGGCAGCACGATCGAAAGGTCGATCGAGTGGACGGGATTGACCATCAGTCCCGCCGACGCGACGCTGGGCGGTGTCGTGCCCGCGAGCAACGCCGGCACAAGTTCGGACAGCCACAGGATGCCGAAGAGCACAGCGATGGTGATCAGGGTGATGCCGGCGAATCGAGTGGCGCGTTGACCCGACCGCACCGGCGGCAGTGCTGGATCGAGAGCGGCGACCAAGCGCCGGCCGAGGGGGAAGAACGTCAGGCCGAGGATCGCGAGGTAGAGCAGGTAGAAGACTCCGACGTGCAGCGCGAAGGCATAGATGACGTAGACGTACGTCACGTACACCAACGCGCCCATCCAGACGAAGAGGCCCGCCGCCGACCCACGCACCGCAGCAATCGTGCTGACGATCAACACGGCCACGACAATGAGGTTGCCGAGGTCCTGGCCGCGCGCCTGAAGCGCCCAATCGGCTGTCTCGTTCGCATACGGCGCGCTGCTGGCCAGGCCTCCGATGCTGCCGACGAGCACCAGAAGCGAGATCGAGATCGTCCCAAGGATCGCACCACGCCCCAAGAGGGCGGCGACTGCGAGGTCCGAACGCGTGCGTTGCGGTTCCGACATATGGAAACTCTAGAGCCGGCATCGCCCTCGCGGGTGAGGCCCTGACGTGGGCGGTACAACAGACTGGAAGGCGTGAAGAACGCGCAGGAGCCACGGACGTCCGCGCCTCTCGTCGATGGGGGTCGCACGCCACTGGTGGCGGCGACCCTCATCTGCGCGGTGACGCTGCCGATGACGATCGCGATGTTGATCCAGATCGTGTTGCCCGAGTTCGGCACGGCCGTGTCGACCTGGATCCTCGCCCTGGTCATCGTCCTGCACATCACGGGCTTCGCCTGCTACCGTCTGCCGCGCATCGCCTTCGGAATCGGCGCTGCGGCGATGCTGAGCCTCGCCCTCACCGCGGCGCCAGGCTCGTCGAGCGCGGCCCTTCTTCCTTCGGCAACCACCTTCATCCTGTTGGAATGGCAGATGGGGTCGACGCAGCGCCGTGGCGTGGCGGGCGCTGCGCTGGGCGTGGGCATCGTCGGCGCCGGCATCATCACGGCGGTCGACGCCATCTCTCACGACCTGCGTGATCCGATACTGATCGCGTTCGAGGCGATGGCACTCGTTGCGGTCGTGGCGGCGGGATGGGCCTTCGGCGTATGGTCTCGCCAGCGTCGGGCTGCATCCGCCGCGCGCGCCGAGCAACGCGTGCACGATGCGCTCGCCGCAGAGCGCACGCGCATCGGTCGCGACCTGCACGATGTCGTCTCGCACTCGCTCACGATCATGATCGCCCAGGCGGAGGCGGCGCGCGTGCTCGCACGCGAACCACAGGCGTCGCATGCGCTCGAGCGGGTTGCCGAGACCGGCCGGTCGGCGATGCACGGGCTCCGCCGCATGCTCCACGTGCTCGACGACGGCGAGAGCGACCCGGGCCTCTCTCCGTCACCCGACCTCCGCGGGCTCGCTCGACTCGTCGAGGGCACGAGCACGCCCGAGCACCGTACGAGCTTCGTCGAGCGCGGTGAGCCGCGCACCATGCGCCCGGATGCCGAGCTCGCGGTCTTCCGTGCTGCGCAGGAGGCGCTGACGAACGTGGTCCGCCATGTGCGACCGCTCGTCCAGGTGCGCGTCGAGCTCGGGTGGAGCGCCGACGAGGTGGTGCTGAGCGTGACGGATGACGGCGGCGAGGGAACGATTCAGGGAAGCGCCGGCGTGGGCGTCGGGCTCATCGGCATGGCGGAGCGTGTGCGCCAGGCCGGCGGTGCGCTGGACGTGCAGCAGGGCAGCGGCTGGACCGTGCGGGTGTCGATGCCGATCGAGGAGGACGCATGACGCGACCGGTCACTGTGCTGCTGGCCGACGATCAGGAACTCCTTCGCGATGCGCTCGCGACGATCCTCGACGCCGATCCGCGGATCGACGTCTCGGGCACGGCGGCGGACGGAGCCGCGGCGGTCGCCCACGTGCGTGCGCATGACGTCGACGTCGTCCTCATGGATGTGCGGATGCCCGGGATGGACGGCATCCGCGCGACGGAGGAGGTGCTGCGTGCGCGGTCGGATACACGCGTGCTCGTGTTGACGACGTTCGACCTCGACGAGTACGTGTTCGCTGCCATCCGCGCGGGCGCCAGCGGATTCCTGACGAAGGACGCCCGGCCCGCCGAGCTCATCGACGCGATCTGCCGGGTCGCCGCGGGCGACGCGGCCTTGGCCCCACGTGCCGCAGCGACCCTGCTGCGGTACGTGCGTCGGCACGCGACTCCACCCGCGGGCGACCCGCTCGCGGTCCTCAGCCCCCGCGAGCGCGAGGTCGCGATGCTCCTCGCGCGCGGCGCCTCGAACGACGAGATCGGCCGCTCGCTGTTCCTCACCGGCAACACCGTGAAGACCCACGTGAAGGCGATCCTCGCCAAGCTCGGACTGTCCGACCGGATCCAGGTCGTCATCTGGGCGTACGAGCAGGGCATCGTCCAGCCCGGCGAGGCTCACTCGCACGGGTGAGGCGAGGACGCCCATCCGGGTGAAGCGTGCGCGAGCGCCGCTCGGCGAGTGTGGAGGCATGGATACCACCACGCAGCACATGATCCCCCCGCTGATCGTGCGATCGCCCGCGTCGCGTCGGCTCGCCTGGACCGGCACCGTCATCGCGACGGCCGTGCTCGCGGCCGCGCTGGTGTGGCTCGTCGCCCCGCACGCCGGCCCGTATGCCGCGGGCCGCTCACCTCTCGAACAGCTGCTCGGCAGTCCGAGCGCGACGGCCGCGTTCGTCGCGGCCGGAGTGCAGGCCGTCGCCGGCGTGGTCACTGCGGCCATCGGTGTCAGCGTGCTGGCCGGGTGGTTGAAGGCCGTCGGCACTGCCTCGGTGCTCGCGCTGCTCATGGTGGGCGCGGTCGCTCTCGGCCTCCTCGGCTTCGACGGAATCGTGATCGCCGGCTACTCGCTCGCATTCCTCGTCCCGCTCGGCATCGTCGCGGTGATCGTCGTGCTCGCGGTACGGCGCCCACTCGTGGCGGCGGCGCTCGCGATCCCCGTCGTGGGGGTCGTCGTGCTCTCGCACCTCGGGATCTTCCCGCTGGTGGAGTTCTCCACGCGATTTGCGGCGGCGATCGCCGACGACCCAGTTCGCTTCGGCACCTCACTCGGCCTGATCGCGTTCGTGGGGGTGTGGACGCTCTGGGCAGCGACACCGCTGGCGCGTCGCTTCGGGCGCGTGGGCGCGTTCGCCGAGCGCCACCGCGTCGTCATCACCGTCGCGGCGGCGGCGTGCGCCGCCCCCTACGTCGTGGCCCGCGCGTCGTGGCTCACGCCGTGGCCGCTCTTCGGAGGCAGCACGGACATGTTCTCTGAGCATCCCGAGGTACGCGTCGTCGGTCTTATGCTCGGCGGGGCGATGCTCGTCGGCGCCGTCCTCACCCTCGGGCTCGTGCTGCCGTGGGGAACGCGCCTGCCGCGCTGGGTTCCGCGCGTGGGTGGGAAGCCGGTGCCGGTGCCGCTCGCGGTGGTGCCGGCGTCCGTGGTCGCCGTGCTGTTCACGGCAGGGGGCGTGCAGTCGCTGGTCCTCGCGGCTTCGGCATCGTTGCCGCTCGAGATCGTGTTTGTGCTGCCGTTCTGGCTCTGGGGCCCGATGCTCGCCCTTGCCACGTGGGGCTACGCGCGTCATCGCGCGCGTCGCGTCCGCTCGATCTCGGTTGCCGCCGGGGCCATGAAGGAGTAACCAGACGAGTAGCGAAAGGAACCACACTCATGAAGATCGTCGTCATCGGAGGCACCGGCCTCATCGGATCGAAGGTCGTGTCGGAACTCGCCCAGCGCGGGCACGAGGCGGTCGCCGCCTCGCCGAACTCGGGCGTGAACACCATCACCGGCGAGGGACTGGCCGACGTGCTCGTGGGCGCGAACGTGGTCGTCGACGTGTCGAACTCGCCGTCATTCGCAGATGCGGACGTGCTCGAGTTCTTCACCACCTCCACCACCAACCTGCTCGCGGCCGAGCGCGAGGCCGGCGTGACGCACCACGTCGCGCTCTCCATCGTCGGAAGTGGTCGCCTTCCCGACAGCGGCTACCTCCGCGCGAAGGTCGCGCAGGAGCAGCTCATCGAGGCATCCGGCCGGCCGTACTCGATCGTGCGGGCGACCCAGTTCTACGAGTTCGTCGGACGCATCGCCGATGAGGCGACCATCGACGGCACCGCACGCGTGTCGACCGGGATGATGCAGCCGATCGCCGCAGCGGAGGTCTCGGCCGCCGTCGCCCGAGTCGCCGCCGGCGACCCCATCAACGGCACGCTCGAGATCGGCGGACCGGAGCGCATCGGTCAGGACGAGCTCGTTCGCATCGCGCTCACGGCGAAGGGGGACACGCGCACCGTCATCTCGGATCCGGACGCTCGGTACTTCGGCACCCGGCTCTCCGGCACCGAACTCGTGCCGGGCCCCGACGCGCAACTGTCGACGACCACGTTCGCGGACTGGCTCGCCGCCCGGTCGGCGCCGGCGAAGTAGGCCGCCATGCGCATCGCGGTCATCGGCGGCACCGGGCTCATCGCACACGACTCGTCGCCCGGCTCACCGCCGACGGCCACGACGTCGTCTCCGCGTCCCGCGCGACCGGGGTCAACTCCTACACGGGCGAGGGTCTCGCGGAGGCCCTCGCCGGGGCGGAGATCCTCATCGACGTCACCAACTCGGGGTACCTCGACGAGCGGGGCGCGAATGACTTCTTCTACGGCTCGACGCTCAACCTGCTGACCCACGGCGCTGCGGCGGGCGTGCGTCATCACGTCGCACTCTCCGTGGTCGGCACGGATCGGCTCGCCCAGACGGAGGGTGGCTACTTCGCCGCGAAGGAAGCCCAGGAGCACCTCATCCGCCGATCGGGTCGCCCCTTCACCATCGTGCATGCCACCCAGTTCTTCGAGTTCATCTCGAGAATCGCGATGCCGCGACCAGACAGCACCTCGTCCGCCTCTCGAATGCCCTCATCCAGCCGATATCTGCCGACGACGTCGGTTCGGCGACCGCCGAGGTAGCCGTCGGCTCACCGCTGAACGGCGTGGTCGAGTTCGCCGGCCCCGAGCGGTTCCGGCTCGAGGAGCTCGTACGACGGGAACTGGAGGTCCGCGGGGATTCCCGCGAAGTGGTCGTGGACCCGCTCGCCCGCTACTTCGGCACCGACCTCGATGAGCGCGAGTTGCTTCCCGGCCCCGACGCGACGATCGCCCCGACGCGGTTCGAGGATTGGCTCGCGGCCGGCGCGCCGAACGGCGGCGGAAGGGCATCGTGAGGCGAGAGCGGTTCGAGCCGGTCCTCGAAGAAGAATCGGGACAGGCGCACTCGCAGGCGAAGTGTCCAGAGCGTCCGACCGCTGTGGGGTTCCAAGGTGAGCGGGGCGTGTTCACCGGTGTCGAGCAGCCGCCAGCGCTCGTACCTGCTGAGCTGCTGGTGGACCTCGATGTATTCGCCCCCAGGGAGACGTACGATCCGCCCCGTCTCGAACCCGTGGAGGAGGAGCTCCCGGTCCTTGCGCTGGAGGCCGAGGCAGACCCGTCGTGCAATCGTGAAGGCGATGACAGGCCCGGCCAGCAGGAGGATCTGCAGGGCGAGCACGACCCCTTCGATCGTGAGGCTGAAGGCGACCGCGATGAGGTCCGCGCTTCCGGCAACCCAGAGAACGCCGTAGAACACGATGCCCGCGACGCCGATTCCCGTCCTGGTCGGTGTGTTCCGTGGGCGGTCCAGGACATGGTGTTCTCGATGGTCAGCGGCGATCCAGCCCTCGATGAACGGATACGCGGCGACGAGGAGGAGGAAGACCGTGATCACCGCCAGTGGGACGAGCAGGGCGAGCGTCCACGTGCGATCGAGCGCGACGATCTCCCAGCCGGATGGCACGAGTCGGAGCGCCCCGTCGAGGAAGCCGGTGTACCAGTCCGGCTGGCTGCCGGCGCCGGCGTTGCCCGGTGAGGCGGGTCCGTACAGCCAGATCGGGTTGATGGTGACGGTCGCGGAGATCAGCAGCAGCAGGCCGGTCACGATGAGGAAGAGCCCGCCGGCGCGTGCCGCCGCGTCGGGGAAGAGCGGCACGCCGACGACGTTGGCCTCAGTTCGTCCGGGGCCCGCGAACTGGGGTGGCTTCAGCCGGTGCATGATCGCGATGCGAACGACGATGAGCGCGAGCATCACGGGCACGACGGCAAGATGCAGTGGGTAGAGATGCTCGATGATCTCGCCCGGGAACTGACCTCCGAAGAGCAGCTCTTTCAGCCAAGTTCCGACGACTGGAATGCCGAGGAGAATTCCTTCGAAGATGCGCAGCCCTGTGCCGGAGAGCATGTCGTCGGGCAGGGCATACCCGCTCCACCCGCCCGCGAGGGCGGTGATCAGGATCAGGAACAGCAGCACCCAGCCCGCGCGTCGCGGCTTGCGGAAGGCCCCGGTGAAGAAGGTGACCAAGAGCTGGGCGATCAGGGCCGCGGGCAGCAGCAGTGCGGCCCAGTGATGGGCCTGCCGGAGGAGCAGGCCGCCGGGAACCTCGAACGAGGCATACAGGGTCGATTCGAACGCTTTCGACACCTGCACGCCCTGAAGCGCCGGGTACCGCCCGTCGTACTCGACGGTCGTACCGGAGGGCGTGTAGAAGAACATCAGGATCACGCCGGTCAGGGTGATGACCGCGAGGCATGCGAGTGCGATCACCCCGAACATGTTCGACCAATGCAGGGGTACGACGCGACGACGCAGATCCTGGAGCACGGCAACGCCCCGCCTCCCGACCGCCGTGCGTCGTAGCAGGTAGTCAGACAGCCGACCTGTGAAGTCCGTACGTGCTCCATGCTCAACCGGCACCCTTGTCTCCTCTCAGACCTCCTATACATATGACGCCGTAGCCGTCTGATTTGTGACAGTTGCGGCACCGACGAGCGGCTCGTAGCCTCGCAGGGGCAGGACCCGGACGTGCCGGGGCGAGTTGGCGGTGAGGCATGCTGTTCGGGCGGGACGCCGAACTCGACGTGATCGGGGCCTTTGTGCGGGGTGAGCCGCAGTCCGCGTCGCCGGTGCTGCTTTTCTGCGGCGAGCCGGGCGTGGGAAAGACTGCGCTGCTCGACGCGGCATCCGAGATCGCCGTGCAGGCGGGACGCACGGTGGTGCGTGCCACCGCGTTCGAATTTGAGGCGGAGCTCACGTACTGCGCGCTCAACGAGGTGCTGCATCCGCTGCTCGACGCGCTCCCAGCGATCGACGAGGTCCATCGCCATGCGATCGCGGTGATCTGCGGGCTCGAGCCCGGACCGCCGCCGACACAACTCATCGCCGGCGCTGCGGCACTCGCGCTCATCACCCACGTCGCGAAGACGATGCCACTGCTCGTCATCGTCGACGACGTGCCGTGGCTCGACCTCGCGAGCGGGATGGTGTTCGCCTACGTGGCCCGCCGTATTCGTGACGCCGACGTCCGGCTCCTCATCGCCGCGCGATCCGAGCTCGAGAACGTGTTCGTGCGCAGTGGGTTCGACGGGCACATCCTGACGCCCCTCGACGATGCGAGCGCCGACTCGCTGCTCGTCGACCGATTCCCGGCGCTCGCCCCGAACGTGCGCCGACGGATCCGCGACGAAGCGCTCGGCAATCCCCTCGCGCTGCTCGACCTGCCCGCCGCGCTCAACGCCGAGCCGAGGTCGCTCACCGACACGCTCCCTCTCACCGACCGCCTGACAGAGCTCTATGCCCGGAGACTCGGCGGTCTTCCTGCCGGGACGCGGGATCTGCTGCTGTTCGTCGTGCTCGCCGGCGGGGAGAACAGCATGACGATCGAGAACTGCCTGCCGACGCCCGAGGGGCGAGCCGACCTGCCACCGGCCGAACGAGCCGGCATCGTACGTCCCAACCCGCGTACAGGACGTATGGAGTTCCGCCATCCGCTGATCCGCTCGGCCGTCTTCGAACTCTCGACGAGCGAGGAACGCCGGCGCACGCACGCCCTCCTCGCGCAGGCGTTCACAGACGACCCGCAACGGCGGGCCTGGCATCTCGGGCAATCGGCCTCAGCGCCGGATGAGGACATCGCCTGTCTCCTCGAGGTCGTGTCGGACGACCTGCTGCACGAGGGCAACAGCGCCAGGGCCACGGCCGCGATGCTCCGGGCGGCGGAGCTGAGTCCGGCGCGCGAGGATCGAGCCCGGCGGGTGGCCCGTGCCGCGTACCTCGGGTCGCTCGTGACCGGCGAGCTGCAGGCGAGCCCTCGCCTCCTCGTCGAAGCGCAGCCCGATCCGACGGATGCCCCGTCGCTCGCGGCTGCGACCGCCGCGGCCTACCACCTGCTCAACGGCGAGGGAGACGCCTCGAGCGCGCAGCGATTGCTGATCGCGGCCCTCGATGCGCATCCCGGCCCCCTCGACGCGGCGGACGAAGCCGACATGGAGGCGTTGCAGACGCTCGTGTTCGTCGGGTTCTACGCCGGCAGGGCCGAGTTCTGGGACGACGCACGGCGGCAGTTCGCACGTGTCTCACCGGAGCTCCCTGAGACGCTCGCGCTCCTCGACGGGGCATTCGGCGATCCCGCTCGGGCTGATCCAGCGGTCGTCCGCGACCTCGATGCCGCGCTCGACAGCCTGCAGTTCACGTCTGACCCGGTGCGGATCACCAGGATCGCGGCGGCCGGTGCCTACCTTGATCGGGTTCGACTCGCCCGCGACCCGCTCTGGCGGGTCGTCGACGACGGTCGTCGCGGCGGCGCCGTCGCCAAGGAGATCGAATCCCTCTTCCTCATCGCGAACGACGACTACTTCTCGGGCCAGTGGGACGAACTCGAGGAGGTCACGGACGACGGCCTGCGCCTGTGCGACGAGCTCGGGTACGCGCTGACCGCGGCACCCGGGCGCTTCCTTCGCGCGCTGGTCGACGCCGCGAGGGGGCAGGATGCTGCCGCCGACGATGCTGCCGAGGAGCTGCTGATCTGGGCGGCCCCACGACGCCTGTACACCCTCGCCGCCTACGCCTCGCACATCCGCTGCATGCTGCAGCTCTCCGCCGGCCGGTTCGAGTCGGCGTATCGGCACGCGGCATCCGTCAGCCCTGCAGGCACGCTCCAACCTTTCCTCCCGCACGCCGTGTGGCTCGTGTTCGACCTGGTCGAAGCGGCCACGCGATCGGGTCGGAGCACTGAGGCCGCCGCGCATGTGCGAGCCGCCGAAGAGGCTGGGCTCGGCGAACGCTCGTCGCGTCAGGAGATGCTCGTCACGGCCGTCGGTGCGCTCACCGATCCCCAGCACTGGCGCGAACGCTTCGAGCAAGCGCTCACCACACCCGAGAGCGAGCGGTGGATCTTCGACCGCGCACGTGTGCACCTGGTGTACGGCGAGCAACTCCGGCGGGCGCAATCGCCGGCGGAGGCACGCATCCAGCTCGCCTCGGCGCTCGATACCTTCCGCGACCTCCGGGCGCGGCCGTGGGTCGACCGGGCACTGCGAGAACTGCGCGCCGCAGGGGGCACCGATTCCGGAGCCGACGCCCTCACCCCGCAGGAGGCCGCCGTGGCCCGCCTCGCGGCGACCGGGCTCACGAACAAGGAGATCGCCGCTCAGCTGTTCCTCTCCCCTCGGACCGTGTCGACGCACCTGTCGAGGGTCTTCCCGAAACTCGGCATCATGTCTCGCGGCGCGCTCCGGGACGCCCTCGAACGTCGGGAGTCGGAATTGCGTCACTGACCTACGTCATCTGACGGATTCCCTTTACTCACCCGCTCCGTAGATTCGCTCGTGTTCACAAAACACGAGAAGGAGTCACCATGAGTGCCACCATCGTCCTTGTCCACGGCGGATTCGTCGACGGAGCCGGATGGCGCGGCGTGTACGACGAGCTGCGAGCAGACGGCTACGACGTGCGCGTCGTGCAGAACCCCACGAAGTCCCTCGCGGACGACGCCGCCACGACCCGCGACGTACTCGACGCCGTCGACGGCCCGGTCGTCCTCGTCGGCCATTCCTACGGCGGGGCCGTGATCACCGAGGCCGGCACGCACGACGCGGTCGCCGCCCTGGTGTACATCACGGCGTTCGCGCCCGACCAGGGCGAGTCGGTCAACTCGCTCATCGGGACGTTCCCGCCCGAGGGACCCCAGCCGCCGATCCTGCCCCCCGTCAACGGCTACCTCTTCCTCGACCGGACGAAGTTCCACGACTCGTTCGCCGGCGATGTCACCGCCGAAGAGGCTGCCTTCATGGCCGACTCGCAGGTGCCGTGGGGCCTCGACGCCCTCGGCGGCACCATCACCGAGGCCGCGTGGCGCGTGAAGCCGAGCTGGTACCTCCACGTCAGCGATGACAGGATGATCCCGCCCGCCGCGCAGGCCTCGATGGCCGAGCGCACCGGCGCGACCGTCGTGCAGACGCCGGGCAGCCACGCGATCTACGTGTCGCAGCCGAAGGTCGTCGCCGACCTGATCCGCGCGGCCGCGGCGAAGGTCGCTGCATCCGAAGCCGCCTGAGAAGCCGACGTGGCCGGAGTTCGCCTCGATGAGCTCCGGCCACGGCTGTCGGCGCCGGTGCGACTACCGAGCGAGCGCCGCCTCAGCGTCGAGCCACCCTAGCTTGTTCGGGTTGACGATCGAGTAGATCCGGGTGATCCGCCCGTTCTCCACGACCACGCCGCCCGCCGCGGCAAGCTCGCCGTCGACGTCGATGCGGATGCCCGGAGCTCCGTTCACCCACATCGACGACGCCGCGAGGTGCACCGTCGCGATGCCCTGCATGATGAGGGTCGCCACGCGCTCCGCTCCCGTGATCGGCCTCCGTGCGGCCTGTACGATCCCGCCGCCGTCGGCGATGAGGACGGCGTCGGGCGCGAGCACGTCCATGAGCCCCTGCACGTCGCCAGTGTTGACGGCGAGGAGGAAGCGCTCCACGACCTGCGCCTGCTCGGCGGGCTCGACCCGCGTGCGCGGGCGCCGCGCGGCCACGTGGTCCTTCGCTCGGTGGGCGATCTGCCGCACAGCGGCGGGTGACTTGTCGACGGCCTCGGCGATCTCGTCATACGGCACGTCGAAGACCTCGCGCAGCACGAACACCACACGCTCGGTCGGCCCGAGCGTCTCGAGCACGGTGAGCATCGCCATCGAGACGCTCTCGGCGAGCTCGACGTCGTCGGCGACATCCGGACTCGTGAGCAGCGGCTCGGGCAGCCACTCGCCCACGTACTCCTCGCGACGTCGCGACACGGTGCGCAACTGGTTCAGCGCCTGCCGGGTCACGATCCGCACGAGGTACGCACGCGGATCGCGCACCTGCTCGTGGTCGACGCCCGCCCACCGCAGCCAGGACTCCTGCAGCACGTCCTCCGCGTCGGCGGCGGAGCCGAGCATCTCGTACGCGACCGTGAAGAGCAGGTTGCGGTGGATGACGAACGGGTCTTCGTTCATGACGGGAGATCCGCTCATACCTGCGAGGCTACGCCCGCCGGTGCGGGAGTCGCGAGCGGCGGCAACCCGCAGGCCGTCGAGAACTCCGCTGAGTGGATGCCCAGGGCGATGTTCGTGCGCGCCGACGCGTTCATGAACCCGACCTTCGCGCCCAGCTCCAGGAGCGCCGGGGCGCCGAGCTCCGCGAGCAGCACGGCGCACAGTTCGTCGGTGACGGCCGGTGGGGTCTGGCTCATCGCCTCGGCGAATTCCATGACTCGGCGCTCGAGGGGCGTGTACAGCGACGACTCACGCCACCGCGGCACCTCGCGGGCCTTCTCCTCATCGAGGCCGTCATTGTGCGCCATGAAGTAGTGCAGGTCGAGGCAGAAGCTGCAGCCGACCGTTGCCGCTGCCGCCATGTTCGCGAGCGAGGCGAGGTTCGGGTCGAGCCGATCCCACTTCTCCACCTTGCGACCGAGCGTCATCATGTCCTTGAGCACGACAGGGTTGTGCCACATGACCCCGAGCGAGTCCGGAACCTGACCGAGCATCTTCCTGCTCATCATCTTCACCAACCCGCCGTACAGGCCGGTGATCTCGGTCGGGGGAACGCGGGTCGTGCCGGTCATGTCTCCTCCAAGGGCTTCGTGCACCGTTTCGTGCCTTCGACATGGAGACACCGGCCGAACGCCGGGTGTGACATCCGACCGGTTCGCCCCGCCGCGAGGCTCGATCGGACTGACACCTGGTGCGTCGTGGCGCTCAGCCGCCGGTACGGCGTAGATTGGGCCGCACCGAGGAGGTCTGCGTGAGTAGCACACGTGAGTCCACCGTCTCCCGCGTCGATGAGCAGGAGTCACGGGCCGTCGCCGAGGCCGCCCGTGAGCAGGACTGGCGCAAGCCCAGCTTCGCCAAGGGCCTCTACCTGGGGCAGTTCGACCTGTCGTTGATCCATCCGCACCCTCGACCGGAACCGGACCGGCGAGAACGCGGTGAGAAGTTCCTCGCCGCGCTGGAGTCATACCTGCGAACCCTGGACGGCACGGTCATCGAGCGCGATGCGCGCATCCCCGACGAGTACATCAAGGGGCTCGCAGACCTCGGGGCCTTCGGGATGAAGATCCCGGTCGAGTACGGCGGCCTGGGGCTGGGCCAGTACTACTACAACCACGCCCTGGCGCTGATCGGCTCGGTGAGCCCCAGTATCGTCGCGATGATGTCGGCGCACCAGTCCGTCGGCGTCCCCGAACCGCTCGTCCTCTCGGGGACGGAAGAGCAGAAGCATCGGTTCCTGCCGCGGTGCGCAAAGGGCGCGATCAGCGCATTCCTGCTGACGGAGCCCGACGTCGGCTCGGACCCGGCTCGACTGCTGACGAGCGCGACACCGACCGAGGACGAGACGGCGTACGTCCTGAGCGGCACCAAGCTGTGGACCACCAACGGGGTGGTCGCCGAACTGCTCGTCGTGATGGCGCGCGTCCCCAAGTCGGACGGGCACCACGGAGGGATCAGCGCGTTCGTCGTCGAGGCCGACTCCCCCGGTATCGCCGTGCGACGCCGTAACGCGTTCATGGGGTTGCGTGGAATCGAGAACGGCCTCACGACCTTGCAGAACGTGCGCGTGCCGCGGGAGAACCTGATCGGCCGCGAGGGCGAAGGCCTCAAGATCGCGTTGACCACCCTCAACGCCGGTCGCCTGGCGATCCCGGCCATCTGCGTCGGCGCGGGCAAGTGGAGCCTGAAGATCGCACGCGAGTGGTCGCGGGAGCGGGTGCAATGGGGCCGGCCGATCGGCGAACACGCCGCGGTCGCACACAAGATCGCGTTCATCGCCGCGACGACGTTCGCGCTCGAGGCGGTGGTCGACCTGTCGGGACAGCTCGCCGACGAGAACCGCAAGGACATCCGCATCGAGGCGGCGCTCGCCAAACTGTGGTCCTCGGAGATGACGTGGCAGGTCGCCGACGAACTGGTGCAGATCCGCGGCGGTCGCGGGTTCGAGACGGCGGCGTCGCTCGCAGCCCGCGGCGAGCGGGCCGTCGCTGCCGAGCAGGTGCTGCGCGACCTGCGGATCAACCGGATCTTCGAGGGCTCGACCGAGATCATGCACCTGCTGATCGCGCGCGAGGCCGTCGACGCGCACCTCAAGGCCGCGGGAGACCTGATCGATCCGCACCTCGACCTGGCCCGCAAGGTGAAGGCCGCAGCCTCCGCCAGCGGGTTCTACGCCCGCTGGCTGCCCCAGCTGGTGACCGGCAGGGGCGACCTGCCGACGGCGTACGACGAGTTCGGCGCGCTCGCGCCGCACCTGCGCTACGTCGAGCGCACCAGCCGCAAGCTGGCGCGCGCGACCTTCTACGGGATGGCCCGCTGGCAGGGCGGCCTGGAACGCAAGCAGGGGTTCCTCGCCCGCGTGGTCGACGTCGGCGCCGAGCTGTTCGCCGTGTCGGCGTCCTGCGTGCGCGCGGCGATGATCGCCGCAGACCAGCCGGAACAGGGCAAGGCCGCATACCAGCTGGCGCACACCTTCGCCGAGCAGTCCCGTCATCGTACGGAGAGACTGCTGGATGCGTTGTGGAACAACACCGATGCCGCCGATGAACGCCTCGCCGCCCGGGTGCTCGACGACCGCTACACCTGGCTGGAGCAGGGGATCATCGATGCCAGCGAGGGTACCGGCCCATGGGTTGCCGAGGAGGTGGCCGCCGACGCGGCGGAGAACGTCGCCCGCCGCTTCCTTCCCCCGACGGAAGAGACGTAGGCGCCTGCCCGCCGACCGTCGCGACTACAGCCCTTCGGCGATCTGCTTGATCGCGGCGAGACGGCGGTCCCACTCGGCGCCGATGGCGTCGAGCCGGTGCGCGGTGGCGCTCAGCTGCGACCCGATCACGCGGTAGCGGACCTCGCGTCCGACCCGCACCGGTTCGACCAGGCCGACCTCCTGCAGCACGGCGAGGTGCTTCGCGATCGCCTGACGGGTGACCGGAAGGCGCCCGGCGAGCGCAGACGCCGAAGCATCGCCCTCGCCGAGTGCCGCCAGGATGCTCCACCGGGTCTCGTCGCCGAGTGCGGCGAACACGGGGACCAGCGTCGCGGTCATCACGAGCCGCCCTCGAGCAGGGCGACGAGCTTGTCGAGCTCACCGTCCCAGCCCTCGCGGTGGCTCTCGAGGTTCGCGCTCGGGTCGGAGGTGGTCTCGAACCCGGTCTCCACCACCGTGAGCCGGGTGCCGTTCGACACCCGCTCGAGGGTGAAGGTGAAGACCGTCGAGTGCGCCTCGTCGACCTCGTCGGGCAGCGACCCGGGGGCGTCGTCGTTCCCCCAGCGGTACGAGACCATCCGGGGCGCGTCGAGCGCCTCGATCCGCAGTGGCACGGCCCCGTAGTCGGGGAACGTGAGGGTGCCCCGCGCGCCGACGCCGGCGCCGTTGAAGACGGCCTGCCCGAACCACTTCGAGATGTGCTCGGGCTCGGTCACCGCCGACCACACCTTCTCGATCGGCGCGGCGATCTGGATCGTGCGCCGCACGGTGAACTGGCTCTCGTCGATGACGGATGCCTCGTTGCTGGTCATGTGCTCCATGATGCTTCCTTTCATTGGGTTCTGCAGTTATCGGGTTGCAACGGGTTGGGCCTCGGGCACGAGTGCCGCGACGGGGGCCCTGAAGAGGCTCGTGGCCCACGCAGCGGCGATGGCCGTCAGGGCGATGACGATCCCCGTGACCACGGCGAAGGAGACTTCCCGGCCGTCGATCGCCATCCCGCCCGCGAACGCGCCGAACGCGATGCCGGCGTTCACCGCGGATGCGGGCAATGACGATGCGAGCGGTGCGCCGGGGCCGGCGAGCCTCACGACGCGGTACTGGATCGACGGACCGGTGCCCATGCCGAAGAGCCCGATGCCGAATACGGCCAGGCCCGCGAGCCACGGGTTCGCTCCGAAGGCGAGTAGCGCGACGAGCGATGCCGTCACGCCGATCGCCCCGATGATCAGCGTGCGGGATGCGTTGGCGTCGGCGAAGCGGCCGCCGCCGAACGACCCGATGGCGGTGGCGGCGCCGTACACGAGCAGGAACACCGAGACGGTCGGCCCCGTGACATCCGCCACCTGGTTGAGGAACGGGACGAGGTACGTGACGGCCGACAGCATGGCCGCGAACGTCAGGAAGCTCACCGCGAGCACCGCGAGCACTCGCGGGGCGAACGCATGCCGGGCCTGGCCCACCGCGCTGTGCTCGCGCGGGGTCGGCACCGACGGCAGCACCGCGATCGCGAGCGCCAGGACGATTGCGCCGGCCGCGACCACGGCGACGAACGATCCGCGCCAGCCGACCGCCTGCCCGAGCAGCGTGCCCACCGGCAGCCCCAGCGCGCTCGACATCGCGAATCCCGAGATGATCACGGCCATCGCACGGCCGGTGCGCTCGGGGGGCACGATCGAGGTCGCGGTCACCATCGCGGCCGCGATGAACAACCCCTGCACCGCGCCGATGACGACCCGAGCGGCGACGAAGGCCGGATAGTCGGCGATCAGCGCCGGCAGCAGGTTGGCCACGACGAACACGCTCGTCGCGCCGAGCAGCACACGCCGACGATCGAATCGCGTCGTCAGGAACGTCAGCAGGGGGCCGCCGATCGCGAGCCCGAGCGCGTTGGCGGTCACCAACGCGCCCGCGGCGGGCACCGACACCGCCAGGTCGACGGCGATCAGGTCGATCATGCCGACCACGAGCATCTCGGCGCAGCCCATCACGAACGCCCCGGCGAACAGTACGGCCAGCACAGCGGTGGTGGGTGCCGGCGCCTCTCTGGTGGTCATCATCTTCGCTCCTCAGTTTGCTGCAACCCGATAGTTGCAGATCTACCAAGAAACTGCAACCCCCAAGTTGCAGTCGGCAGAAGCCTCAGTCGGCGGCCAGGATCGCCTCGAGCCGCGCCCGGCACTCGGCGACGAAGTCGGGATACGTGTGCCAGTAGTAGGAGATGCCGCTCACCGCCACCGCGATCCCACGCCCGGGCGCGCGTCCAGGTCGGTTCGTCGAGCCCCGAATCGTCCCAGTACGCCCGGCGAGCCTGGGGCGGCAAGTCCCAGATCGTGGCGTGCTCGGCATCGGGCCCGCCGTCCGAGGCAGCCGCACGAGCAACTCGTCGCCCAGGCGGAACATCCGAGAAGCCTCTCAAACGGATGCCGCGGAAGGCCAACGGGACCACCCCTGCCGCCGCGCCGGCCACCACATCCGTCTCGCGAGGAGCAGTCGAGGCGGATGCGCCCGACGCTACGGCCGCGTCAGCACGATGGATGCAGCGAACCGGCCGACCACCCGCCTGAAGAGCGGCTTCGCCAGGGCCGCGGCATCCTTCGGGTCGATCAGGCGAGGTTCCGTCGCCCGATGGACCCGCCCCTTCCAGGTCACGGTGGCGCCGCCGGCCGCCAGTACGTTCCTGGCCCAATTGGTCTTCGGGCCCCATGGCAATCCGATGAGGAAGATGTCGGTCGACATCGCCGGGATCACGGCGACCGGGGTGTCGTAGTGCGTCCCGCTCCGTCGTCCGTCGTGGTGCATGATCGCCCACAGGGGGAACCAACGTCGCCCGGAGAGCGCCAGAGCCACCGGAGCGCTCACCCGCAGTAGCCATCGGGGCGGCGGTGCTGGAGCACGACTCGACTCACCCATGGTTCCAGCATCCTCCGTTCCGAGGATGTGTTGCGGCATCCGGAAGCGCGATGACGCGGCGCCCCACGGCAGGCGCCGCGTCATCCGCTCACCGCGACATCACCCGGCGACGACGGACTCCAGCGCCGGCTCGTCGCCACGGGCCGGCTCGCTCTGGACGGTGAGCGTGACCGGGGCGCATCCGCTCGCACTCACGTGCACGGTGATGGGGCCGGCGCCGGTCGGCCGGATGATGGCGAGGGCACGGCCATCGAACGTTCGATGGCTGGCCGTTCGATACGTGTGCTCCGGGGCGGGGTTCCCACTTCCGAGAGCCTGCAGGACGCCGGCACCAGTCACGTCCACGGTGATGATCCCGTCTGCATCGGTGAACACGTTCCCATCACTGTCGCTGAGCGACACGGGAACGAACACGAGGTCCGAGAGGTTGCCCCGCGGCGCACCTGACTCGGCCGACACCGTGAGTTCCGGCGAACCGCTCGCGGTGCGAAGCGAATGGCGTTCGGCAGGTGCTCCGTCACGATAGGCAACCGCGACCAGTTCTCCGGGCTCGTAGTTCACGATGAACTCCGCCTTGTAACGGTTCGCGGCGCCGGCGGCTGCTCGGGCGATCGGCCGGTCATTCAGTCGGAGCTCCACCTCGTCGGCGTCGGTGTAGATCTCGACGGTCAACGGTCGGCCCTCGTGTCCTGCCCAGGTCCAGCTGGCGATGCTGTCGCTCCAGCTCCAAGGTCCGGCGTGGAAGGTGTCGTGCTCATGGCCCGGCCGGTGAACAGCGATGTACGGGGCGGATCTGAGACCGAAGACGATTTCGCGGTAATACGAGGCCGGCCTCCGATCGCCTGTCAGGTCGATGTCGCCGCACCAGGCAGCGATCCAGGGGAAGGGACCTGCAAATGACGGGGCGTCGCTCTCGCCGGTGAGGTACTGGGGGCGACCGATGCCGACCTCACCGAGGTAGTCCCAGCCCGTCCAGGTGAAGTCACCGATCACGTGTGGGTTCTCCCGCACGAGACGCCAATTGTGGTCGATGTGGGCTGGGAACGTCTCGGTTCCGACGATGATCCGGTTGGGGAAGAGCTCCTGGTCCATGACGTAGCGGCTGTCGAGGTAGTTCATGCCGGCCACGTCGAGCACGCCGAAGGACTCGGCCGTGCGCTCGGTGACGAGGGGCGATGCGCCGATCATGTTCATGAACTCGCCGGGGCCCGACATCAGCGTGTTGATGCCGGCGCCGTCGTCGGCTCCTGCGCCTCGCTCGGCACTCATCCGCTTGAGGTCGTCGATGACGGCGAGCATGCCGTTCACCGCATTGGTGACGAAGCGTGTCGGGTCGAGTTCGCGCACCTTCTCGGCGAGGTTGCGGCCGATGACGCCGCCCGTAGGTGAGCCCGTTTCGGGAATCTCGTTGCCGATCGAGTACATGATCACGCAGGGGTGGTTGAAGTCCTTGGCCACCATGGCGGCGACGTCACGTTCCCACCATTCGGCGAAGTTGAGCGCGTAATCGTAAGCGGTCTTGGTCGAGGTCCACATGTCGAACGTCTCGTCCATGACGTACATGCCCAACCGGTCGCACGCGTCGAGCAGCGCCGAGCTCATCGGGTTGTGCGCGGAACGGATGGCGTTGAATCCCGCTTCCTTGAGCAAGCGGATGCGTCGCTCCTCCGCCGCTGCGAACGTCGCCGATCCGAGGATGCCATTGTCGTGGTGGATGCAGGCGCCGCGGAGCTTGACACTTCGTCCGTTCACGCGCAGACCATGGACGGGATCCAGCTGCAGCCGTCGGATGCCGAAGTGCGTCGACACCACGTCGGTGGCCTGTTCATCAGCGATGATCTCAGCGGTTGCGGTGTAGAGGGTCGGTGACTCCGCGCTCCAGAGCGCCGGCGTCGGCACGTACAGACGCTGGCGGCTGACGGCGCTCGCTCGTGCCGGGACCGTGACCACGGCCACGCCCGACGCAGCCGCTGCACCCTGCGGGTCGGTGAGTGCGACGCGGACCTCCACCGTCTGCGGACGGATGCCGGCGTTCTCGACGGTGGTGGCGACCTCGACGATGGCCCCCTCGGCCTCGACGTCGGGAGTCGTCACACGGAGTCCGTCGACGGTGACGTGTACGCCTTCCCCGGTGAGCAACCACACGTCCCGGTAGATTCCCGCGCCGGTATACCAGCGCGAGTCCTGGTTGGCGCGGGCCTCGACGATGATCTCGTTCTCCTCTCCCGGCCGGAGGAACTGGTCGGCATTCACGCTGAACGCCGAGTATCCGTTCGGGCGTCGACCGGCGAGATCCCCGTTGATGTACACCATCGCGTCGCGGTACACGCCTTCGAACCCGAGGACGACGCGCTTGGTCGCGAAGTCGGCCGGCGCGTGGAACGTCTTCCGATACTGGTACGCGCCTCCGGGGAAGTACGCGACCGCGGGTTCGCCCTGTGGGTCGCGGTCTCGACCGATGGTCGCGTCGTGCGGCAGTGCGACGTCTTGGTAGGGGGTGGATGCTCCGGCGAGTTCGGCGAAGGGATTGACCTTCTCGCGGAATTGCCACCCGTCGTTGAATCGAGTTCGCTTCATCGGATCTCCCGGGTTTCAGAGTTGTCGGCGGTCATGGTCTGCTTGATCGTCTGCAGAAGCTGCAGCGCGGCGATGCTGGATGTGAGCGGGTGAAGCGGATGCTGCCTGTGGCCGTCGAGGATCGCCTCGTTGACGGATTCGAGCATCGGGACGTAGCCGAACCCGCGCCGTTCGTGCTCCGTTCGATTCGGCTCGAACAGGGCCCTCGCGATGGGACCTCGTCGGGTCTCGTAGCTGGTCGAGGCCCAGAACGGTGCTGCGATCGTGATCCAACCGTCGGAGCCGCTGACCGAGGCGGTCGGTTCCACGTACTCCGTCATCGACGCCCCGAGCTGTGCGAACCGGCCGTCGGCATAGTCGAAGGTGACGTGGATTCCCACGTCGACGCCGTCAGGTCGTACGGTGCCGTCGGCCGAGATGCGGTCGGGAGCGCCCAGGACGTCGAGTGCGAGCGTCACCGGATAGACGCCCTGGTCCAGCAGCGTGCTGCTCGAACGGTCGGCGCTCCACCGGGTGGAGTTCGCGCGCCCGAACGGCAGGCCGAACGACGCTCGCACGCTCCGCGTCTCACCGATGGCGTTTCGGCGGACGTCGGCCAGCATGGCCCCGTAGACGCGGTTGAACTTCATCCACATCGCCTCCATCGCGAACCGGTCGGTCGCGCGGGCAGCGGCCGCGATGCGTTCCCCCTCAACCGCGTCGACGGCCAGAGGCTTCTCGATGAGGACGTGCTTGCCGGCCTCCAACGCCCGAACGGCGATCGCGGCGTGGGTCGCGTGGGGGGTGGCGACGTAGACGACGTCGACGTCGGGGTCGCCGAGGAGGTCATCCAGCTGGACGAAAGCTCGGTCGAACCCGAACTCCTCGCAGAATGCCTTCGCACGTGCACCGTCGCGGGAGTGCACCGCATTGCGGCGCACTCCCTCGACCTGCGCGAGATCGGAAGCGATGAACCGGGAGACGTCGCCGGTGCCGACGATCGCCCAGTTCAGGACGTGTTCTGCCACTCGCATGACGGTGCCGTCAGCCGGCGGCCGGGCGGACGGTCTCGGTGGTGGCCCGTCGTGCCGCGAGGTCCCGCTGCATCCGAGGCAGATCCTTGTCGATGTTCAGGAAGTAGATGATGACGCCCATGAGCAGCGACACGATCAGCGGAAGCCAGAGGTAGAGGAAGATCTCCATGCCGACTGCCGATTGAGGCTGCGTCGCAGCCAGACCGTCGTAGCTGGCGGCGGCCAGCAACCAGCCCACCAGCGCGGCGCCCAGGCCGGCTCCGAAGTTCTGGCCGGCCGTCGCGGCTGCGTAGTTCATGCCGTCCAGGCGGACGCCCGTCTTCCATTCGCCGTAGTCCACCACATCAGCCACGAGGGCGAACAGGCCGGCTGCCGCCGGAATGGCGCCGATGGAGCGGATGATCCCGCCGACGAGGACGAGGGTGAAGTTCGTCGGATCCACGAGCGTGATGAGGGCGCCGATCACGGAGACGGCCACTCCGACGAGGATGGCCTTCCGCTTGCCGACGCGACCGATGATCGCCGGCATGAACCACATTCCGATCAGGAGCGGGGCGATCTGCACCAGGCCCAGGAAGCTGTAGACGTTCGGGTCGCCGAGCACGTCCTTGGCGAAGAAGATGCCGACGCTCGAGGTGCCCACGAGCAGGTAGTTGAGGAAGAAGAACCCGAAAGCCAGGAAGAAGTACGGGTTGCCAAGCAGCAGCCGCACGGTCTGCCTGACCGGAAGCTTGTGGCCGTCGTCCTTCTCGAGGGTGGTCCTCACCCGCTCCTTGGTGCCGAAGAACACGATGAGGAACGTCACGGCGGAGATGGCGCCGTAGATGATCGAGACCACCGTCCAGCCCGCCTGACCGCCGCCCGCCGAGGTCACGATCGGGATGGTGACGAAGTTGACGACGAGGGTGGTGAAGAGTGCGAAGAACGTGCGGATGACCGTCAGTGAGACGCGCATCTTGGAGTTCGAGGTGATGACCGAAAGCAAGGTGTGGTACGCGAGGTTCGAGCCCACGAAGCCGACGCCGAGGCACAGGAAGTACATGACGAACGCGTAGACCTGCCGACCGGTTTCGTCGAGTCCGGCAGGAACGTTGAAGAGCAGGATGAACGAGATCACCACGACCGGCGTGCTGAACAGGATCCACGGGCGAGCCTTGCCCCACTTCGTGGTGGTGCGATCGATGAACGTGCCGAGGATCAGGTCCATCGTGCCGTCCATGATCCTTCCGAAGAGCAACAGCGTGCCGGCGATGGCAGCGCCGATGCCGACGGTGTCGGTGAAATAGAACAGCAGGAACGCGGAGATCGGCGCGAAGATCAGGTTCCCACCGACGTCGCCGATGCCGTACGCCAGCCGCTCCCGGACGGTGAGCCTCTGGCCGCTGTGGTCGGCGACGGCCTCACCGACCGCATCGGCGGCCAACGTCGCTGTCAATGAATCCTCGTTGGCGAGAGCGACTGCTGCCCTCACCTGTTCTGCTGACGTGCGCGTCGAATCCTTCGCCATCGCTGACTCCTTTGTCGATGATCGTCCTGAGCGGACTGCCAAGTGTCACGTGTTAGTAACGCGTGACACCGACCGTAGGCTATTCAGTGTCACGTGTCAACGGAGTTGTGACACAATGGATCCATGAGTGCCGAGGTTTCGCCCGTTCGACGAGCAACGAGCTTCGACGTCGCTCGTGAGGCGGGAGTATCGCGCTCAACCGTCAGCCAGGTGCTGAACGGCGACATCCGCTTCCCAGCGGAGACGCGAGCGAAGGTGCTCGCTGCAGCCGAGCTGCTGGACTACCGTCCGTCTCGAGCTGGTCGTGCTCTGGCGACAGGCCTGAGCGAGATCGTGGTGGTGCTCGTGCCGAATGCGACCTTCGGTCCTCACCTGCAGGACTCGGTTGACCGCATCACCAACGCGTCGGCGACGGAGGGCCTGAGCGTCGTCGTGCGCTTCGGACGTCCGGATGAGGAAAGCACCCTGACCTCCGTGCTGGATCTTCGTCCGACTGCCGTCGTCGACCTCGGAGTGCTCGCGTCGTCGCAGAGGTCACGGCTCGAGGCCGCAGGCATCCGCATCATCCCCGCGAAGGTTCCGGCGACGGGAGCGGGTGAAGACAGGGATCCGATCGACATCCTGATCGGTCGGCTCCAGGTGCGCGAGCTCGTTCGTGAGGGACCGCGCACGCTCGTCTACGCGGCACTGGCGGACCATCGCCTCGATCCGTTCGGCCCACCGCGTCGCGAAGGGATACGGCGAGAGGCAGACGAGCGAGGGTTGCCCGCGCCGACGGAGATCCGCGTTCCACTCGACATCGACGCTGCAATCACAGCGGTCGCCGCGGTGCTCGATCGAACGGACGGCGGGCCGATCGGCTTCTGCTGCTACAACGACGACGTTGCGATCGCGGTGGTCGCCGCGGTCCGCCGCCTCGGACGGAACATCCCTGAGGACGTCGCGATCGTCGGCGTCGATCGTACGGACCTGGGTCAGCTGGTCTCGCCTCGCCTGAGCTCGATCTCCATCGACATGCCAGCCCTGATGGAACTGTTCGTCGCCGAACTCAAGGCGATACGGAGTAAGGCCGCGCCAGAACAGGAGCTGCCGACCGCACAGCCGGATGCAGCTGCACTGGTCAGCATCGTCCGCGGGGAGACGTCGTAGCGCGTCCGTTCACCGCGTCTGCCCCCAATCGCTACGCTGAGGATGACTCGAGCTGCGAGGTGACGAGATGCTGCTGCAGGGCAAGAACGCGATCGTGTACGGAGCCGGGGGAATCGGGCGGGCCGTCGCCCTCGGATTCGCTCGCGAAGGCGCCACGGTGCACCTCGCCAGCCGCGCGCCGGCGCACCTCGAGGCCGTCGCCGACGAGATCCGGGCGGCCGGCGGCGCCGTCGAGATCGCGGTCGTCGACGCACTCGACGAGCCGGCGGTCGACTCGCATGCCGACGCGGTCGCTGCCAGCGCCGGGAGCATCGACGTGTCGATCAACCTCATCTCCATCGACGACGTGCAGGGAACGCCGCTCGTCGAGATGTCACTCGCCGACTTCGAGCAGCCGATCCGCAACGCGGTGCGCACGACATTCCTGACGTCGCGGGCCGCGGCGCGACACATGATCCGGCAGCGATCGGGCGTGATCCTGACGTTCGGCGGCCAAGGCGACCCGATCCGCGACTACTCGATCGGCGGCTTCCAGGTCGCGCTGTCGGCAGTCGAGATGCTCCGCAAGCAGCTCGCCGCCGAGCTCGGCCCTCACGGAATCCGCGTGGTCGGGCTGACGACGGGCGGCATCCCCGAGACGATCCCCGGCGACTTCGAGGGACGTGACGCGCTCATCGCCTCGCTTGCCGAGCCGACCATGATCGGCCGCACGGCCACGCTCGCGGATGTCGCGAACGTCGCCGCGTTCGCGGCATCCGATCGGGCGGCCGCGATCACCGGCTCCGAGATCAACATCAGCGCCGGCGCCATCGTCGGCTGAGCGAGTCGCCGGGTTCGGGTGACGCCGCCGGGGAATACATGCGCAGTCATGTTGTTGCATCGGACATCACCCGCAGAAAGGCGGCCCCGATGCAATTCGGAATCTTCACCGTCGGCGACATCGCGCCCAACCCCGTCACGGGCTACACGCAGAGCGAGGCGGAGCGCATCGACAACATCGTGCGCGTCGCGCAGCGGGCCGACGAGGTCGGACTCGACGTCTTCGCGCTCGGCGAGCACCACAACCCCCCGTTCATCCCGTCCTCGCCCACCACGCTGCTCGGCCACATCTCGGCGCTGACGAAGCGGATCATCCTGAGCACATCCGTCACCCTCATGACCACGAACGACCCCGTGAAGGTCGCCGAGGACTACGCGATGCTCCAGCACGTCGCGAAGGGACGGCTCGACCTCATGGTGGGTCGCGGCAACACAGTGCCCGTGTACCCGTGGTTCGGAAAGGACATCCGCCAGGGCGTGGCGCTCGCCCTCGAGAACTACAACCTGCTGCATCGGCTGTGGCGCGAGGACGTGGTCAACTGGGAGGGCAAGTTCCGCACTCCGCTCCAGGGATTCACCTCGACCCCGCGGCCCCTCGACGACGTGCCGCCGTTCGTGTGGCACGGGTCGATCCGCACCCCCGAGATCGCGGAGCAGGCGGCGTTCTACGGCAACGGCTACTTCGCGAACCACATCCTCGCCCCCAATTTCCACTTCAAGCCGCTCGTCGACTTCTACCGCGAGCGCTTCGAGCACTACGGGCACGGCACGAGAGAGCAGGCGATCGTCGGCCTCGGCGGCCAGGCGTTCATCGCCAATCGTTCGCAGGACGCCGTGAACACGTTCCGCCCCTACTTCGAGAACTACCCGCTGTTCCGCGGCAGCTCGCTCGATGACTTCATTGCGCGCACGCCGTTGAGCGTCGGCAGCCCGCAGGAGGTCATCGACAAGACCCTCACGTTCCAGGAGGGCTTCGGCGACTACCAGCGCCAACTCTTCGCGCTCGACAGCATGGGGCTGCCCGTCGAGATGGCGCTCGAGCAGGTGGAGTTGCTCGGCACCGAGGTCGTCCCCGTGCTCCGCAAGGAGATGGCCGCCCGTCGCGCGCCCGGAGTTCCGGATGCCCCGGTGCACGCCACGCTCGTCACCGCGAAGTACGGCGACGAGGCGCCGCGCCAGCCGCGTCCGAACCCGAACCGGGGCGACAACCTCTCTGGAACCTCGCCCTACCAGGACAGCGACTCCGAGTTCGAGGCGCACTTCCCGTTGGCGGTCTGACCGTGGCCGGCGACATCCGACTTGCGAACGAGGCATGGGAGGCGCTCTTCCGCGCCCAGGCCACGATGGAGCGCGAGTTCACCGAGGCCGACATCTGGGTGGAGGTGCTGCCCAAGGAGTACGGCGTGCTCTACGCGCTCTCCACCGCATCGGACGGCCTGAGGATCAGTGAACTGTGCGACGACGTGCTGCTCACCCAGCCGGGGATGTCCCGGCTGGTCGCCCGGCTCGAGCAGCGCGGGCTCGTCGAACGCAGTGACGACCCCACCGACGCGCGGGCCTGCCGCATCCGTCTCACCGCCACCGGGATCGAGGCCCAGCGCCGGGTCGGCGCGGCCCACGCCCGCCGCGTCGCCAGGGCGATGACCCGCGCACTCGACCCCGAACAGCTCGTGGTGCTGCGCGACCTCAGCCTCGCGCTGCTCGACGGCGCCCACCGGGACGGCGCAACCACGGAGACGACACCCGAGAGGATCCACATATGACCGCCGAAGCACCCCGCCCGTTCGACACCGCCTCGGCGGGCGCGAGCGCACCGGCATCACCCGTGCGACTCGTCATCGTGAGCGCGGGCGTGAGCGAGCCCTCCTCGACCCGGCTGCTTGCCGACCGGACGGCGCAGAAGGCCATCGACCTGCTCAGCGATGCCGGCGTGCCCGCGAGCGTCGGGGTCATCGAGTTGGGGCCGCTCGCCGTGGACATCGCCCAGGCGATCGTCTCGGGATACCCGGGCGAGCGCCTGCAGACGGAAATCGAACGGCTCGCGGCCGCGGACGCGGTCATCGCGAGCACCCCGGTGTACAAGGCCGGGATCAGCGGCCTGTTCAAGTCGTTCGCCGACGTGCTCGACAACGACCTGCTCATCGCCACGCCCGTCATCCTCGCCGCCACCGCAGGCAGCGCCCGGCATGCGATGGTCGTCGACGAGCAGATGCGGCCTCTGTTCGCGTTCCTGCGCGCAATGCCCACGCCGACGTCGCTCTTCGCGGCACCCGAGGACTGGGGCTCCTCGGCGCTCGGCGACCGCATCGAACGCGCCGCCACCGAGTTGGTGCTGCTGCTGCGCAGCGGCGTCGGCACTGCCATCGCCGAGAGCGCCTGGGCCGAGTACCAGCATCAGTTCGCCGGGAACGCGAGCCGCGCCGAACGGGCCGCATCGGACGTCGACTTCAACACCGATCTCATGCGCCTTGCCGCCGGCGGCAGTGCGCTCGCTTCGTAGACGCCGGCGCGCCGGTCCGACGCTACGGCCGCGTCAGGACGATGGCCGCAGGGAACCGGCCGACTACCCCCTGAAGAGCGGTTTGGCCAAGGCAGCGGCGTCCTCCGGGCCGATCAGGCGAGGTTCCGTCGCCTGTTGGACCTGCCCCTTCCACGTCACGGTGGCGCCGTCGGCCGCCAGGACGTTCCTGGCCCAATTGGTCTTCGGGCCCCATGGCAATCCGATGAGGAGGGTGTCGGTCGACAGCGTCGGGATCACGGCGACCGGAGTGGCATAGTGCGTTCCGCTCCGTCGTCCGTCGTGGTGCATGATCGCCCAGAGGGGGAACCAACGGCGCCCGGAGAGAGCCAGAGCCGACGGCGCGCTCACCTGCCGCACCCATCTGGGCGGCGGCCCTGGAGCACGAGTCGATGCACCCATGGGTCAAGCATCCGCGATTGCAACAGAGTTGTCGCGGCATCCGAAGCCCTGGCCAACGGCCATGACTCCGACCCCCTCAGCTGGGAAGTTCGACGGTGTAGGAGACGATCTCGGTGATGCGTCCGTCGTCGAAGTCGTAGACATCGCACGACGCGACGATCGACACGTCTCCCCCCGCCTCGGTGTATCTGGCGAGGCTGTCAACCACGACGCTGTCCTCGCCCACCACCGTGCGGAATCGCTGGAACTCGGTCGTGACGTCGGCGAGGTCCGCGGCGGTGCGCTCGCAGGCCTTCTTCACGGCCTTCCGCCCGATCAGGGGGTCGCCGCCGACGAGCGTCCAGACGACGTCGTCGGCGAGGTGCGGCAGCGCGAGCTCGAAGCGGTGGCTCGAGAACGCGCGGGCGATCTTCTCGGTCGTAAGTTCCATGAGGCCTGCCCTCTCGCGCGGCATCCCGCGCCTTTGCGGATGACGGATGCGATCAGCCTACGCTCGCCGGAGGGCCGCGTTCGAGCGGCGACCAGGTTCCCTGGACCGCGGCATCCTGATCGAGGCGCTCAGCCGAACACTGCGCTGCTCGGGCGAAGCGCCCCAGGCCCGACCGGCGGGCTCGCTCGCCGCACGGCCCCGGGCGTCGTACCGTGGTGCCGCTTGAATGCGCGACTGAACGCAGCCTCCGAGGTGTAGCCGACGCGACTCGAGATCGATGCGATCGGGTCGGTGGTGCGGGTGAGCTCCGAATGCGCCTGCTCGAGCCGCCAACCGGCGAGGTAGCGCATCGGGGGCTCGCCGACGAGCGTCGTGAACCGCTCGGCGAACGCCGATCGTGACATGTTCGCCTCCCGCGCGAGCTCGACCAGGGTCCAGTCGTGGTCGGGACGAGCGTGCATGCGACCGAGGGCGCGCCCGACGTGCGGGTCACGGAGCGCGGCGAGCCATCCGGTCGCAGGCACCTCGGCGTTCTGCAACCACCAACGCAGCACCTGGATGACGAGCACATCCGCGAGTCGTGTCATGACCGCCTCCCCGCCCGGCTGGATGTCCTCCGCCTCCCGCGCGAGCAGTCGCAGGACCGTCTGGAAGGAGCCCGCTTCCCGATCGTCCCAGGCGTCGACGCGAATGAGGCCGGGCAACTCGGCGATCAGGCGAGCGGTGAGCGGCGCGTCGACCCGCATCGCGGCGTAGGCGATCTGGGTGCGATCACCGCCACCACCGAAGCGCATATGCTCGAACGTCTCGCTGACCTGCTCCACCGGGATGTCGAATAGCGGAGTACTCGCCGCGTGCGTCGCGCTGAGCAGTCGGTGCGGTGCGCCCCGGGTGATGAGGGCCGCGCTTCCGGCCTCGAGCGTGTGCCGCTCGCCACCAATCTCGAGGATGCATCTGCCGGCAAGCACAACCGGGAGCATCATGAAGCCCTCGAGCTCGGGAAACTCCACGCCCCACGGCGCGGAGAGGTCGGCCCGGCAGTAGAGCGCGCCGTTGAACCGCAGCAGATGGAGGCCACCGCCGAGGTGATCGTCGGCGACCGGGATGCGGGGGTTGACCATGCGTCCACGATGCCATGCCGTGCTGCCAGAAGTCCCGACATCCGGACGATCAGCATAGATATCCGCACTCGCGGCGATTGTTCGTCCGCTCGAAAGCAGCGAGCGTGGACGTACAACCAACCGAAGGGAAACCCCATGTCACCCACCATCGCCGTGATCGGCTCCACCGGAAAGACCGGCCGTCGCGTCGCAGATCTGCTCGACTCGCGAGGTCACATCGTGCGGCGCCTGGCCCGCGACACGAACCCGGCCTTCGATTGGGAGCGACCCGACCAGTGGGCCGCCGCGCTGCACGGTGTCGACCGCCTGTACGCGGCCTACGTCCCCGACCTTGCGGCTCCCGGGTCGGATGTCGCCATCACCCGACTCGCGCAGGTCGCACACGAGGCCGGGGTGCAACGCATCGTCCTGCTGTCCGGGCGTGGCGAAGATGGCGCGCGCCGCTGCGAGGACATCCTGCTCGACGCGCACGTCCCTGCGACGATCGTGCGAGCGAGCTGGTTCACCCAGAACTTCACCGAGGGCGTGCTGCGCGACGCGGTGTTCACGGGGGTGCTGGCGCTTCCTGCGAGGAGCATTCGCGAGCCGTTCATCGACGTCGACGACATCGCGGCGGTCGCCGTCGAGGCACTCACGGGTGAAGGCCACGAGGGGCGCGTGTATGAGGTGACCGGCCCCGAGCTGCTGACCTTCGCTGAGATGGCGACCATGCTGTCCGAGATCACCGAGCGTGAGATCACCTACCTCCCAGTGGGTTTCGACGACTTCCACGCCGCGGTCGCCGCGGAGCAGGGACCGGAGGTCGCAACACTGCTCACGGAACTGTGCCGCGAGGTGTTCGACGGCCGCAACGAGTCTACGACCGACGGCGTGACGGAAGCGCTCGGACGCCCTCCGCGCGACGCACGTGCGGTGCTGACCGAGGCGGCCGCCGCGGGCGCCTGGACATGAAGCCGACGCTGGACGACCTCGAGCTCGGCCTGTAGCGAGCGGTCTCGCCCTCCGAGGCGTGAGCCCGGAAGAACGACCGCCCCCGCGGCGTTGCCTCCAGCATGAGAGCAATCGTGTACTCGCAGACCGGTGACTCGTCCGTCCTGCACCTGGTGGAGCGCGCCATCCCCGAACCCGGCCCGGGTGAAGTCAGGGTGAAGGTCGTCGTGTCCGGGGTGAACCCCACCGACTGGAAGGCCCGGGCGGGCGCGCGACCCGGCAGGCCGACGCCGTTCCCCGAGGTGGTTCCCGACCAGGACGGCGCGGGCATCGTCGACGCGGTCGGCGCCGGGGTGGCCGGGTTCGAGGTCGGCGACCGGGTCTGGGTGTTCCTCGCCGCCCATGAGCGTGCCACGGGCACGGCGCAGGAGGTCACGGTGCTGCCGGCCGAGCGGGTCGTCCACCTCCCGGATGCCGCGAGCTTCGAGATCGGCGCATCCCTCGGCGTTCCCGCGATAACGGCACATCGCGCCCTCACCGTCGCCGACGGCGGCCCTGCGCGACTCGGGCCCGGAACGCTCGACGGCCGCACGGTGCTCGTCGCGGGTGGCGCCGGTGCCGTCGGGCATGCGGCGATCCAGCTCGCGCGGTGGTCGGGCGCCCGGGTCATCACGACCGTGAGCTCGCCCGAGAAGGCCGCCCTCGCGACCGCGGCCGGCGCCCACCACATCGTGAACTACCGGGAAGGCGACGCTGCCAAGGTTATCCGCTCCATCGAGCCCGACGGCGTCGACATCGTCGTGGAGGTGTCGCCGGCGCGAAACGCCTCACTGAACGCGAGCGTCATCGCCAATCACGGCACGATCTCCGTGTACGCGACGGACGGCGGCAGCGAGATGACGCTCGACGTGCGGAGGCACTTCTCGCTCAACGCGCGGTACCAGTTCCTGCTGCTCTACACGGTCGGTGAGGCGCCCCTCGCGGCCGCCGCCGAGGACATCGAGCGCGCGCTCGCCGACGGTGCCCTCCCCGTGGGCGAGGAGGCGGGGCTCCCACTGACGCGCTTCTCGCTCGAACGCACCGCCGAGGCCCACGATGCGGTGGAGGCGAGCACCGTCGGCAAGGTGCTCATCGACGTCTCGCCCGTGACGACTCGGCTCTGAGGCATCCACCGGCATCCTCTCTGCGAACAATGGGCGCCATCGACAATCGTGGTATGGTCACGCCCTACTCCTCCTCGTCCTCCTCCTCGAGTTCCTCGAGCGCGTCGGCGGCGTCACGGTTGCCAGCGGCCGCAAGACGGCGGAGCTCGTCTCGATCGTCGGCGTCGATGGCGAGCTGCACGAGCTGGTCGGCAGCATCACGGCTCCCCCGATCGGCGAGGCGCCTCAACTCGGCGACGTCCCCACGTTCTCCCGCCCGTTCCACCAGCTCGTCGATCGCGTCGGTGTCGCCGCGTTCGGCGCGGCGGCGCAACTCATCCAAGTCGTTCGTATCGCTCATGTCCCCGAGGCTGCCACTGTCTGACGGATGCCGCACCTCATCCGGTCGATCGATCGGAAGAGCGACCGTGGCATTCAGTACGTCTGGTGGATGATCGCCTGGGCGACCGCCTGCGCGCCATAGCCCTGGATCCGGTACAACGTGTGGCCGTCGGTCAGGAACGCCCTCGACGCCCGACCGCCCTCGGAGTTGGCGACGGCCCGAGCGTGGGCAGGGGCATCGGCGAGCTCCGAGGCGGTGAATCCCGCATCCGCGTCGGGTGCCAGGAGGCGGTCGAACAGCGGCGCGAAGCCGCGCGCCGTCGAGATCGTGACCCACGTCGACCCGTCGACCTGCAGCTCGCAGGTGAAGGTGCGAGCGGCGGCGTGCACGGCCTCGTCGAAGGACCTCGGAGCCTCGGCCATCGGTTCGCTCATGACGTACTCCACCGTCGACCCGGCCGGCAGCTGCATCGCGGCGACGATCCCCTGCTCATCGAGGCCGCCGTCGCAGATCGCGTCGCCCTGCCGCAGCTCGACGGCCGGCCCAGCGAGCTGCGCGGCATCCGCCTGCTCGAGCTCCGTGAACGCCGACGCGGCGACATCCGCGAGCCGATCGATCACGACGGGGCCCCCGAGCGTGCCGAATCGCGTGCCGGTCGAGGAGCGCGCAGCGGCCACGATCATGGTGCGCACCCAGCTGTCGGCGACTGGCGCCGAGATGGCCCATCCAGGGTCGGCGAACGAGAAGGATGCCTCGATGCCGGCGATCTGCCGCGTCTCGGTCGACAGGCCCTCGCCGTCCAGTAGTGGGGCGTACTGGGCGGCGGCCCCGGGCAGCACCTCGACGCTCAGGTACGCCCAGTCGCTGGGAGCGTTGTACTCAGGCATTCCGCTGCCGACGCGCCACGAGCAGGCGAGGCCGCCGACCCCCTCGAGCAGGATGCTGTCGAAGGCGGCGCCCTGGTACGCCGCGACGACCGGCTCGACCGGCACGCCATCGGCACCCTCGAGCGTGTCGGCGACCAGGTCGGCCGGCACGAGGTCGTCGCAGGTCAGCGGGACGGATGCCACGGGCGTGGGGGTCTCCGATGCCGGCGGTGTCGGCGTCGATTCAGCGGCGGCGACAGAGCATCCGGTGAGGGCCAGCACGATCACGGAGGCCGTTGCGACGACGGCGGCGTTCGGGCGCATGGGACGAACATAGCGGTCGCACCCGCCCCGTCGAGCGCGAGCTGGAAGCGGCGCGCCGAACGCCGTCAGTCGCGAGGCTACGCGGTCGCCGCGGCCGTCGCCTTCGCGTGCGCCAGGCCCCAGTCGAGCGCGTAGTCGGCGACCTCTTCCCAGCCCGGTTCGGCGCAGATCCAGTGCGAGCGGCCCGGGAACTCGTGGTATTCGGTGAGCGCGGGCGACTTCGCGTAGTGCTTCGCGTTCGACGTGTTCACGGAGGGCGGCATGATGTGGTCCTCGCTGCCGCCGATGAAGAGCAGCGGCGCGCGATCGGCCGAGTAGTCGACCCAGGTCTCCTGCCTGCCGGGCTTGAAGTTCGCGATGAGCCCGTACGCCCACACCCAGTTGCCGGGCGCGGGGATGGCGAACTCCTTCCACACGGCGTCGGAGTCCTCGCGCGACAGCGTGTTCGCGAACGCGTAGTGGAACTCCTCGGGCGTGAACCCGACCGCCTTGTGCCGGTTCGCGGGGTTCTTCAGCGCCGGGAAGAGCGACTTCACCTGGGACAGCGGGTTCACGCGCACGCCCTCCGTCGGTGCCGAGTCCACCACGACGGCGGATGCCCCGAGCCCACGCGCGAGCAGCAGCTGGGTGAGCGTGCCGCCGAACGAGTGCCCCATGATGATGGGCGGCTTCGGCAACGCCTCGATCTGCGCGGCGATGTGGTCGACGGTGTCGGGCACGGTGAGCTTCGCGATGAGGTCGGGGTTCTCGCGCAGCGCGTCCACCTCGATCTCGAAGCCCGGGTACCCGGGCGTGAGTACGGTGAAGCCCTTCGCCTCGAAGCGCTCCTTCCAGTTGCCCCAGCTGCGCGGAGTCATCCAGAGGCCGTGCACGAGCACGATCGTGTCGGGGGCGTCGGGGTTCGGGGCGGTGGTGTCGGTCTGGTCGGTCATGATCGGTGTCCTTTCAGGGTGGGGTGGGGTGCTCAGGAATCGATGAACGCGAGCAGGTCGGCGTGCAGCCGGTCGCGTTCCGTGTCGGGCAGTCCGTGCGCGCCGTCCTCGTACACGGTCAGGGCCGCGCCCGCGATCGCCGCCGCGGAGCGCTTGCCGCCGACCTCGAACGGCACGATCTGGTCGTCGGATCCGTGGATCACGAGAGTCGGCACGTCGACCATCGCGAGATCGGGGCGGAAGTCCGTGGCCGAGAACGCGGCGATGCACTCGTAGGCGCCGCGATGGCCGCTGGCCATGCTCTGGAGCCAGAACGCGTCGCGCACGCCCTGCGAGACGTCGTTGTTGCGGTTGTTGCCGAAGAACGGCCCGTCGGCGAGGTCGAGGTACAGCTGCGAGCGGTCGGATGCCTCGCCGGCCCTGATCCCGTCGAACACGTCGATCGGCAGGCCCTCGGGGTTGTCGTCGGTGCGCAGCATGAGCGGCGGCACCGCCGAGACGAGCACGAGCCTCGCCACCCGGCTGCTGCCGTGCCGGCCGAGGTAGCGCACGATCTCGCCGCCACCGGTCGCGTGGCCGACGAGCGTGATGTCGGTGAGGTCGAGGTGCTCGATGAGGCGCGCGAGATCGTCGGCGTAGGTGTCCATCTCGTTGCCGTTCCACGTCTGGCTCGATCGGCCGTGGCCACGCCGGTCGTGGGCGATCACCCTGTGACCGTGCTCGGCGAGGAACCGCGCGGCGGCGTCCCAGGCATCCGCGTTCAGGGGCCAGCCGTGGCTGAGGATCACGGGCGTGCCGCTCGACCCCCAGTCCTTGTAGAAGATGCGCGCGCCGTCATCGGCGATGACGTAGGGCATGAGCGCCTCCCGGTGCGTCCGTTCGTTGCGTGGGTCGCGGATGCCTCGATGGTCCCGCCGCGCGCGGGGTGCTCGAACCACGTGGGGTACGTAGTCGTGTCGTGACGGGGATGGCGGGCGTGGACGTCCAGGTGGGCCGGTGCCGCGGGCGAGTGGCACGGCGGCGCGTGGTCAGCGCCCGGGGAACCGCTCCGAGAGCTGTCGCCGCGAGGTGACCTCGAGCTTCCGGAACACCTTGCGCAGGTGGTAGTCGACGGTGTTCACGCTGATGAAGAGGGCAGCGCCGATCTCGGCGTTCGTCTGGCCCTCGGCGGCCATGCGCGCGATCGTCGCCTCCTGCGGCGTGAGCGCCGCGGCATCCGCTTCGCCAGGTGCGTGCCGTGCGACGCGCTCGCCCGTCGCCTCGAGCTCCCGTCGCGCGCGGTCGGCGAAGGCCGGCGCGCCGACGCGCTCGAAGATCCCGAGCGCGAGCCTGAGCTGCTCCCGAGCCTCGCGTCGCCGCTTCGAACGACGCAGCCACTCGCCGTACACGAGATGTGCACGACCGAGCTCCCCCGGTGCGGTCGACTCCCCGAGGTGTTCGATCGCCGCCGTGTAGTGCGGCTCGGCCTCGTCGTCGGGCGCGAGCAGCGCGATGCTGCGCTCCGAGACGCCACGGATCCACGGCGTGCCGCTCGCCGCGGCGAACCCGGCGAGCCGGTCGGCTGCGGCGCGCACGGCAGCGGGCTTGCCGCTTCGCGCACCGGCTTCGACGTAGTCGGGCAGCTGCTGGTAGGTCACCTGCACGAACGGCCGATCGATCATCGGCTGCAGCCGATCGAACGCGTCGCGGTAGTGGCCGCCGGCGATCGCCCTGATGCTGAGCCCGGTCATCGCCACGGTCCACGCCCCGGCGAATCCCGTGGCGAGCACGGCCTGCGCGATCTGCTCGATGAGCTCGGTCGGGGCGCCGGCCCACGCGAGGTACGACGCGTTCACGACCTGCTCGGCGTCGTAGCCGATCGCCCGCCGCAGCTCGCGCACCTGCTCGATGTACCGAGCGGATGCCGCGGGGTCGCCCCGTACGAGTTCGACCAGTCCGAGCAACCACAGCGTCGTGTCGAGGTCACGCAGCAGGCCCGCATCCCGCGCCGCGTGAGCCGTGCGTTCGAGGAGTTCGACGCACATCCTTTCGTCCCACAGCGCCATCGTCAATGCGATGCCGAAGTGGCCGAGGTCGAGCAGCTGCGCGTCATCCGATTCACCCAGCATCGTGACCGCCTCGCGCATCACCGGCACGGCCTCCTCGTAGGGCAGCAGGATGTGTGCGCCGAGCGCGCGCAGCGCGATCGCCCGGGGACCGCCGGCAACCTCGGCGCCCGCGGCAAGCCGATGCCCCAGCTCCGTCAGCGAGGTTCCCTCCATCGCCCACTCCGCCGTGAGCGCCAACTCGAACGCACGCACGAGGGTGCGCTGCTCGAGTTCCGGCACCAACCCGTGGAACAGGTCGGCCGCGCGCAGCATGACGGCCGCTCCGCTGATGATGCCGGCCGGATCGGCGACGAAGAGCGCGAGGAGCGTGCGCAACGACAGCACCCGCCCCAGCGACACGGGGTCGAGGCGCTCGGCGTCGATGCGGTCGAGCAGGTCGAGGGCGAGCTGCGCCGCGCCCGCGGCTGCGGCTGCCTCGGCCGCAGCCAGGAGCCTCGCGTCGCGGTTGGGCCCTTCGGGCGTCAGCTCCGCGGCCCGCGTGAGCAGCCGCGCGCGGGACGCCGTTCCGCCCCGCCCGCCTGCGGCATCAGCGACACGCTCCAGATCGTGCGCGACGGCTTCATCGGTGCCGAGGGTCGCCGCAGCGGCATGCCACGCCGCGGCATCCGCTCGCCCGTGATCGGCCGCGACCTCTCGCAGCGTCTCGTGCACGCGCCGGCGGTCGGCGTCGGGCATGCCGTTGTACACGGCAGCGCGAACGAGCGGATGCCTGAACACCACGGCGTCGCGCACCGACGCGAGGCCGGCGCGCTCGGCGTCGGCCGCGGCATCCGCCGCCAGACCCAGCCGGGCGGCCGCCTCGCCGATGAGCACCGGGTCGCCGGTGGACTCGGCGGCGACGACGAGCAGCCACACCCGGGCCCCGGGAGGGAGCGCCTCGACTTCGCGGAGGTAGTGCGTCTCGAGCCGCTGCCCGACCGGCATGGGCGCCTGGGCTACGGACGATGCGGTGAGCTGGCGGGCCGTGAACTCCCGGGCGAGGTCGATGAGGGCGAGCGGGTTGCCGCCGGTCTCTTCGGCGATCTGTGTGGCGAGGAAGGGGTCGATCGTGGACGTCGCCGACCGATTCAGCAACTCGACCGCCGGCAGCGCGTCGAGGCCCCCGAGGTGGAGCACCGGCATGCCCGCCACGACGACGTCGACCCGCGGATCGGGACGCGACCCCAGCAGCAGCGCGATCGATTCGGCCTCCAGTCGGCGGGCGACGAACGCGAGCACCTCGAGCGACTCGGGATCCACGAGGTGCGCATCGTCGATAACGCAGACGACCGGCTCGACCTCGCCCGCGGCGGCGAGCAGCGACAGCATCCCGAGGCCGACGAGGTACCGATCCGGCGGCGGACCGTCGTCGAGGCCGGCCGCGATGCGCAGCGCCGCCGCCTGGCGCGGCGGGATGCTCGCGAGGCTCTCGGCGAACGGCCGACCGATGCGCTGCAGTGTCGCGTACGGCATCGCCGACTCGGCTTCGTAACCGTCGGCGCGAATCACGCGCACGCCCTGCGCGGCACTGGTGGCCCCGTCGAGCAGCGCTGTCTTGCCGATGCCCGGATCGCCGCGGATGAGGAGCGCGCCGCCGCGCCCGTTGCGGCCGCCCGCGACGAGGACGCCCAGGCGGTCGAGCTCGCCGGAGCGTCCGAGGATCGGGGGGAATGGGGTGTCGATGGACTCACGGTAGTGGGTCGTCGGCTCGAGTCCCAGCATCGGAAGAGGCGGAGTCAGCAGGCTCGGCTCAGCCGACCTGACTTGCCCTGCGCTCCCTCAGCCCCCGCGCGTGCGCCTGCCGGGCCGACCGCACCGGCGGGGAGCTGGCGGTCTGGCCGGGCCAGCTCTCCCCGGCGAGCCCCGGACTCAGATGGAGATCGCACCTGGCGAATGCGGCTTCACCTATGGGCCCTCAACGAGTATCCGCTCGACCATTCCCCACGCTCGATCGGTGAGGGAATCGCCCGGGAAGAACTCGCTGTAGAGGTCGTCCGCCGCCTCGACAGTCTCGATCTCGCAGATGGCGAGCAGCTTTCGGATGTCGTCGGTGTCGCGCCCGGGCCGATTGGCACGCCGGGATTGACGCGCAATGCGTCGATGTCAACGGTCGTCTGGCGCTCGTAGTGCCGCAGCGCCAACGCACATCCGCCGATGATGCGCAGGCCGGTGGGCTGGCCGGCGACCCTGAGCTCGCGGACGAGATCGCGCAGCCCGTCGATCAGGTCGTCTCGCGTGAACAGTGTCGTCATACGCTCTCCAAGGTGTCGCGCCACACCAAGACGCCACGATCGAGGAATTCCTGCGGCACCTCCGACGGCTGTGGGACCGGATCGGCAGGATCAACGCGAAGCGATCCAGCACGCTGCAACGAACGTCGCTCCTCGTCGACCCACGCCGGCAGCGGCACAGCCTCTTGGTTGAGTCGATAGGCCACGAGCGCCGCGATCGCGGCATCCCATACCTTCACGCCGGTCAGTTCCGGTTCCGTGACGGCGAGCACGCCGCGGACGAGGCCGCGTTCGGCGACGAGGTTGTCGTTCATCTGGATGTAAAGACGGAGCGCGAGTCGGGGTTCGTCGCGCTGGAGCGCGGAGCGGATATCGGCCGCCACCGTTGCGACATCGTCGCGGGTCGTGGGTGCCGCGTACAGACGGTGACCGCTGCCGGCGAGCAAACGCGCAACCGTGTCGAAGCGCGGATCGGTGCGGTGCCGCTCGGTGAGCGCAACGCGCGGCTGCGACAACTCGGCACGCCGGGAAAGCTCACGTTGCGTGAGGTTGCGGCTGCGGCGAGCGGCACGCACGAGCGTTGCGGCGTCTGACATGAGATCACCCTCCCGCCGCTTCATGATTCGGTAAACAGAATCATACAGCATGCTTATCCAAGTGACGAAACCTAGCCGACGAGCCCGGCTCCCGATCGGGATCTCGATGAGGTGTGCCGAGGGCATGACGGCCGCGGCATCCGACCGCCGCCCGGAACGTCGCGTTGGGCCGCCGTTCGTCGCAGAAATCGCCCGCCTGCCGCACCAAGCGGCCGCTGACCGTGCTGGGCCGTCGAAGCCACCGGCCGCTTCGTAGCGTGAGCGTACGCAACGACGCGACCCCAGGAGGTTCCCCCATGACTTCAGAGCTCCGGCGAACGACGATCGAAGCCCCCGGCGACGAACGCGAACCAGATTCGAGCCTTCCACCGACCTCACTGCCAGAGGCCGAGCGCGAGCGCGAGCGCAAGTGGACCTGGCCGAAAGTCCTCCTGTGGACGGCCGTGGCCCTGCTCGGCGGCGTCGCGTGGGTGATGATCGCCCTCGTTCGCGGCGAGACCGTGAACGCGATCTGGTTCGTGTTCGCCGCCGTCTGCAGCTACCTGATCGGCTACCGCTTCTATTCGAAGGTGATCCAGCGTTACATCACACGACCGGATGACCGTCGCGCGACGCCGGCCGAGGTCAAGGGTGACGGCAAGGACTTCGTGCCCACCGATCGCCGAGTGCTGTTCGGTCACCACTTCGCCGCGATCGCCGGCGCCGGCCCCCTCGTCGGTCCCGTGATCGCCGCGCAGATGGGCTACCTACCCGGCACGATCTGGATCATCGTCGGCGTCATCCTCGCCGGCGCCGTGCAGGACTACCTGGTGCTGTTCTTCTCGATGCGCCGCGGCGGACGCACCCTCGGCCAGATGGCCCGCGACGAGCTCGGCAAGATCGGCGGCACCGCCGCCATGGTCGCCGCGCTGCTGATCATGCTCATCATCATCGCGATCCTCGCGCTCGTGGTCGTCAACGCGCTCGGCGAGAGCCCATGGGGCGTCTTCAGCGTGGCGATGACCATCCCGATCGCGCTCTTCATGGGCGTCTACCTGCGCTACCTGCGTCCGGGGAAGATCACCGAAGTGTCGATCATCGGCTTCGTCCTGCTCCTCGCCGCGATCGTCGCGGGAGGCTGGGTCGCCGCCACCCCTTGGGGCGCCGAGTTCTTCCACCTCGACCGCACGACGATCGCCTGGGGCATCATCATCTACGGCTTCATCGCCGCGATCCTGCCGGTCTGGCTGCTGCTCGCCCCGCGCGACTACCTGTCGACCTTCATGAAGATCGGCGTCATCGTGATGCTCGCCGGCGCGATCGTGCTCGTGCGCCCCGAGATCACGGTGCCCGCGTTCAGCGAGTTCGCCGGCGGTGAGCTCGGCCCGGTGTTCTCCGGACCCCTGTTCCCGTTCCTGTTCGTGACGATCGCGTGCGGCGCCCTCTCGGGATTCCACGCCCTCATCGCATCCGGCACGACACCGAAGCTCATCGAGAAGGAGCGCCAGACGCGCTTCATCGGCTACGGCGGCATGCTGATGGAGTCGTTCGTGGCGATCATGGCGCTCGTCGCCGCGATCTCCCTCGATCGGGGCATCTACTTCGCGATGAACGCCTCGGCCGCCGCGACCGGTGGAACCGTCGAGGGCGCGGTCGCGTTCGTCAACTCGCTCGGCCTCGCCGGCGTCAACCTCACGCGCGACATGCTCACCTCGACGGCTGCGGCCGTCGGCGAGGAGTCGATCATCTCCCGCACCGGCGGCGCACCGACGCTCGCGCTCGGCCTGGCGCACATCCTGCAGCAGGTCTTCGGCGGCGCGGCCATGGCGGGCTTCTGGTACCACTTCGCGATCATGTTCGAGGCGCTCTTCATCCTCACGGCCGTCGACGCGGGCACCCGTGTCGCGCGCTTCATGCTGCAGGACTCGATCGGCAACTTCGTTCCCAGGTTCAAGGACACGGCCTGGCGGCCGGGCGTCTGGATCACCACCGCGATCATGGTCGCCGGATGGGGCTTCATCCTGATCCTCGGCGTCACCGATCCGCTCGGGGGGATCAACACCTTCTTCCCCCTGTTCGGCATCGCCAACCAGCTGCTGGCGGTCATCGCACTCGCCGTCGTGCTCGCAATCGTCGCCAAGCGCGGCAGGAGCTACTTCAGGTGGCTCTGGATCATCGCCCTGCCGTTGGGATTCGCCGCCATCGTCACGATCACCGCCTCGATGTACAAGATCTTCTCGCCGGTGCCGCAGGTGGGGTACTGGGCCAACCACATCGCATTCCGCAACGCCCTCGATGCCGGCGAGACCTCGTTGGGCACGGCAGGCAGCGTCGAGGCGATGGAGGCGGTCGTGCGCAACACGTTCGTGCAGGGCACGCTGTCCATCGTGTTCGTCACCCTGTCGATCATCGTGCTGATCACGTCGCTCGCCGCGACCAGCCGAGCCCTGCGGAACGGCGGGGGCGAGAACCACGAGGACCCGCCCGTACCCTCCCGTCGATTCGCCCCTTCCGGGGTGATCGCCACGAAGGCCGAGCGGGCCGTCGAACGCGAGTGGGCCGCACTCCCCGCCGAACGGCAGCCGGAGACGGTGCGCCACTGATGACCGGCAGCACTGCAGGGCGTCCCGCCCGAACCATCACGGTTCGAGCGGGCGTCCCCGCCGCGTTCGGGCTGCTGAAGCGCGGATGCCGCGGCATCGCGTGGTACATGCAGGACCTGATGGGCGACAATTCCTATCGGAACTACCTGGAGCACCACCGCTCGAATCACGGCCCCGAATACCCGCCACTCAGCGAACGCCAGTTCTGGCGACAGAGAATGGACGACCAGAACCGCAACCCAGGGGCCCGCTGCTGCTGACGACGACGTGACGAGGAGCGCACATGACCGACGCCGTGTTGCTCGTCGCCACCGGGCTGGGCATCGGCGTCGCGCTGACGCTGCTCGTGCAGACGGCGTGGCGACTCGCCCGCGGCTCGCGGGACCTCGGCAGCGACGCGGAACGCGCGACGTTCCGCACCCTCTCGCTCGCATCGCGCGCCGCGGTGCACCTGCGTGGCGGGCTCGACACGAGCGACGTACATCGAGCGGCGCGATCGCTGCGGGCCCTCCTCGGCAGTGACGCGATCGCGATCGCGGATCGGCGGGGAGTCGTCTCGATCGACGGCCGACCCGACCTCTCGGCTGCAGCGTGGCAGGTGGCCTCGAGCGTCATCGAGACCGGGCAACGGCAGCTCTTGACCGCGAACGCCGACTCTGGCGCCGCCGCGGTCGGAGCGCCGGTCTTCGCCAACGGCCGCGTCGTGGGCGTGATCGTCGCGTTCGCCGCCAGGGTGCGACCCCCGCTCGTACGCGCGACCACCGAAGTGGCGAAGTGGTGCGCCGCGCAGATCGAGCTCGGCGAGCTCGAGACCTCGCGTGCCGCTCTCGCCGAGGCGGAGCTGCGCGCCCTGCGTGCGCAGATCAGTCCGCACTTCGTCTACAACGCGCTCAGCGCCATCGCCTCGTACATCAGCACCGACCCCGAGCGCGCCCGCGACCTGCTGCTCGACTTCGCCGACTTCATCCGGTACACGTTCCGCCGCCAGGGCGAGTTCACCACGCTGGCCGAGGAGCTGAAGAGCGTCCATTCGTACGTCGAACTGGAGCGGGCACGGTTCGAGGAGCGCCTGAGCGTCACGTTGCGCATCGCGCCCGAGACGCTCGCGACCGTCATCCCGTTCCTCAGCGTGCAGCCGCTCGTCGAGAACGCCATCCGGCACGGGCTCGAGCCGCGGGAGCGCGGCGGCACCATCGTCATCGGCGCGCGCGATGACGGCACGCATACCGAGATCACGGTCGACGACGACGGGGTCGGCATGCAGCCCGCCGAACTGCGTGCCCTGCTCACCGCCGGTGAACGCACCGACCATGTGGGCCTGCGCAACGTCGACTCCCGGGTCCGCGGCATCTACGGCGACGACCACGCGCTCGTGGTCGAGACGAACCCCGGGGCGGGAACGATGGTGCGCATGCGCATCCCGAAGTCCCAGCCCTTCAACGAGACGGAAAGGCCGATGGACGGATGACTGCCGCTCACGCGGGCCCCGACGCGGGTACCGGCACGATCGACGTGCTCATCGCCGACGATGAGCGCCCCGTGCTCGACGAACTGGAGCAATTGCTACGGCGCGACGTGCGCGTCGGTGAGATCCGGCGCGCATCCTCGGGCTCCGAGGCGGTGCGGCTGCTGGCGGAGCACGCGGTGGACGCCGCGTTCCTCGACATCCACATGCCCGGCCTGTCGGGATTCGACCTGGCGCGCGCCCTGTCGCGATTCACCGATCCGCCGGCGATCGTGTTCGTCACCGCAGACGAGGCGGGCGCCGTCGAGGCGTTCGACTTCCAGGCTGTGGACTACATCCTGAAGCCCATCCGCCGGGAGCGGCTGCACCGGGCCGTCGGACGCATCCTCGCCGGGCGCGAGACACCGGAGCCAGTCGACACCATCCCCGACGAGACCATCCCCGTTCGGGTCGGGCACGTCACGCGCGTCGTCCACCGCAACGACGTGCGCTGGGTGCAGGCGCAGGGCGACTACTCGCGACTCGTCACCGAGACCGACAGCCACCTGATCCGCGAGTCGATCTCCGACCTCGAGCTGCGGTGGGCGGAGGCGGGATTCGTCCGCGTGCACCGCTCGTACCTCGTCGATCGCAACGCCATCACGACCGTGAAGCTGATCGGGTCGCACCCGACCCTCACCGTCGCCGGTGAGGAGATCCCCGTGAGCCGACGGTCGATCTCCGTGGTGCGAGAGGCGATCCTGCAACCCCGGGAGGAGCGACGGTGACCGAGCTGGACGCACGCCCCGACGCGGCATCCGCTGAGCGTCGACGGGGGCAGGGCAGGCCGATCCGCGAGCGCGTGACATCCGCCGACCGCCTGTCGAACCGGCCCGAACCGCTCGTACGCGTCGGCAGGTCGCGCGTCAGCGAGGCGGAGACGCTGTTCACGCGCAGCCTCATGCGCGCCCAAGGACGCCTCGCCCTGGCCTTCGTCGTCGCCTTCGTGGTAATCGTGGCCCTCGTCACGTTCGTGATCAGCGGGATACCGGCGCTGCACGACCTCTCGATCGGCGGCGTCCCGGTGCCCTGGATCATCCAGGCGTACGGCTTCTACCCGATCATCATCGTCTTCGCGGTGGCCTACACGCTCGCCGCGATGCGCACCGAGCGCCGGTTCGAAGCCCTCGTGGAGCACGAGTGACTCCGCTGCTCGCCCTCGGCGCGATCGCGCTCGTGCTGGTCGTCACCTCCGTCATCGGCGTCTACGGACTGCGCATCTCGCGTACCACCAGCGACTTCTTCGTCGCGTCGCGCACCGTGCGCCCCATCTGGAACGCGTCGGCGATCAGCGGCGAGTACCTCTCGGCCGGGACCTTCCTCGGGCTGTCGGGGCTCGTGCTCCTGTCGGGCTCCGACGCATTCTGGTTCCCCATCGGCTATGCGGCCGGATACCTGCTCGTGCTCATGTTCGTCGCCGCTCCCCTACGCCGAAGCGGCGCGTACACGATCCCCGATTTCATACACGCTCGCCTCGATTCCCTCACGGCACGCCGCATCACGAGCGTGCTCGTGATGGTGATCGGCTGGCTCTACATCGTTCCCCAGCTGCACGGGGCCGCGCTCGCCCTCAACGTCGTCGCCGACATCCCGCCCTGGGTCGGCGCGGTCATCGTGGCCGTCGTGGTCAGCGGCTCGGTCGCAGCCGGCGGGATGCGGTCGATCACGTTCGTGCAGGCGTTCCAGTTCTGGCTGAAGCTCGGCGCCCTCGCGGTTCCCGTCATCTTCTTCGCGATCACGCTCAGCGGGAACGAGCCGAGCATCGACCCCGCCCTCGTGTTCCCGCCCGAGAGCGGTCCGAGCGGGCTCGACACCTACACCACGGCGTCGTTGCTGATCGCGCTTCTCTGCGGCACGATCGCACTGCCCCACGTGCTCGTGCGGTTCTACACGAGCCCGACCGGCAGTTCGGCCCGCTGGACGACCGTGATCGTCATCGCCATGATCAGCGCCTTCTACATGGTCTCCAGCACGATCGGCCTCATCGCCCGGGCGACGGCACCCGATCTCGCCCAGCCGGGTGTGGCCGACACCGTGGCGCTCCTCCTGCCGTCCCGCCTGATCCCCGGCGTCGTGGGCGACCTGCTCACCGCGCTGGTCATCGCCGGCGCACTCGCCGCGTTCCTCGGAACGTCCTCGGGGCTCGTGGTATCGCTGTCGAGCGTGGTCAGCCAGGACCTCTTCCACGGCACGGTCCGCTCCTTCCGGTGGGCCGCCGTGTTCTGCACCGCGGTTCCGCTCGCCGTCGCGCTCGCCACCGTGCCGCAGGGGCTCGTCACCTCGGTCGGCACCGTGTTCGTCTTCGCCGCCTCCGCGCTCTCACCGGTGATCGTGCTCGGCATCTGGTGGCGACGCCTCACCGCCCGCGGGGCCATCGCCGGAATGCTCGTCGGCTCGGTGCTCTGCGGGGCCGCACTCATCGGGTCGTCCGTCTTCGGGCCGGACGCCGGCCCCGCGGCCGCCCTCCTCGCGCAGCCCGGGGCGTGGACGATCCCGGCCGCGGCGCTGACCAGCATCGCCGTCTCGCTGCTCGATCGCCGGACTCCGCTGAACACCGATCGGATCCTCAGCCGGCTGCACACCCCTGAGCTGCCTCGAACTCCGGGTTCGCCGAGCGGGCTGTGACGGGCTCGACGGAGTCCGACCGATTACGACCCAGCGTCGTTCTGCAGGAACGCGAGCACCGCCGCGACGCGACGGTGCACGCCGGTCTCAGGCAGCCGGAGCTTGGTGAAGATCGCGTTCACGTGTTTCTCGACCGTGGACGACGACAGGAAGAGCGACTGCTCGATGCCGGCGTTCGTCTTGCCCTGCGCCATCTCGCGGAGCACATCGAGCTCCCGCGGCGACAACGCCGCGAGCGGGCTCGCCGCACCTGCGCTGCGGCGGCGCACGAGCTTGTCGACGATCTGCGGGTCGATGACCGAGCCGCCGGCCCGCACCTCGCGGAGCGCGTGGACGAGGTCCTCGAGGTCGCCGACGCGGTCCTTCAACAGGTAGCCGAGGCCCGCCGAGCCTTCGGCGAAGAGTGCGAGCGCGTAACTCTCGTCCGCGTGCTGCGACAGCACCACCACGCCCGTGTCGGGGTGCGTCGTGCGTATCGCGCGGGCCGCCTCGATGCCCTCCATGTGATGGCCGGGCGGCATCCGGATGTCGGTCAGCACCGCGTGCGGGGAGAGCCGCCGCACGGCGTCGAGCAGCTCGGTCGCGTTGCCCGTGCCCGCGACGACGTCGACCTCGCCGGAGTCCTCCAGCAGGCGACGCACCCCCTCGCGCACGAGGTAGTTGTCCTCGGCGATCACGACGCGGAGGACGTCCGGCTCAGCCAACGGGCTCCCCCTCACGATCGGCGGGGCGATCGACCGGGCGATCGACGGGCAGCTCGACACGCACGATCGTGCCGGTGGGCTCGTTGGCCGTCACGTTCACCGTGCCCCGCAAGGCGGCGACCCGGTCGCGGATGTTTGCGAGACCCCCGCGCGTCGCCGACGCCGGCGCGAGCGTGCCGATGCCGCATCCGTCGTCGCTGATCGCGATGCGAAGGCGCCCGTCGTTGCGTGCGAGCCCCACCGACGCATGTGTCGCGTGTGCGTGCTTCGCGGTGTTCGCGAGCGCCTCGCGTACCACGTAGTACGCCGTCGTCTCGACGTCGTCGGGGAACCGCTCGGCCCGCACGGCGGCATCCGCCTCGACGGTCAGCGGAATCGGGAAGCGCGCCACCCCCGACTCGACGGCGGCGACGAGCCCGTTGTCGCTCAGCACGGGTGGGTGGATGCCGCGGGCCAGCTCCCGCAGGTCGGTGAGCGTCTCGCGGGCCTGGTCCTGCAGCTCGACCAGCTCCTCGGCCGTGAGCTGACCCCGCTGCAGCCGGTTGCGGGCGAGTCGCAGCCCAGCGATCTGCGCCACCACGTTCTGCTGGATCCCGTCGTGCAGGTCGCGCTCGAGCCGCTTGCGCTCATCGTCCTGCGCGGCGACCAGCCGCTCCCGCGACGCGGTCAGCTCGTCGAGCTGCTCGGCGAGTTGCGCGGTCAGTCGCACGTTGGCGACGGATGCCCCTGCCTGGCCCGCGAACGTGCGAAGCAGCGTGCGCTCGGCGTCGCTGTACTCGCCGCGGTGCCGCGGACCGACGTCGATCCGCCCGAGCGTCTCCTCGCCGCGCACGAGGTCGATGGATTCGACCGCCTCGCCGGCCGGCTCCCCTGAGACCCCCGCTGGTGACTCGGCGAGCGTGCCGTCCGTCGTGGCCAGCCGGATCCGCACCCACGACGCGTCGAGGCCGTCCTGCACCGCCTCGGCCAGCCGCATGAGCAGGTCGCGCGGCTCGACGGCCTGCTCCAGCCGCGCGCCGAGCTCGCTGAGCATGGTGAGCTGGCGGTCGCGGTCGCCGAAGAGGGCGCGGTGGATCCATCGCTGCATCCACGCCCGGACCGGCAGCAGGCAGACGGCGAGCAGGGTGGTGATGAGCACCGCCGGGAGGACCGCGAGCCGATCGGAGAGCAGCACCGCGGGCGTGGCGACGCCGATCGCGTAGACGACCGTGATGAGCAGGCTCGACGAGCGTGCGACGAGGCGGCTCCTGTCGCCCGGTGCGATGTCGAACGCGCCGTAGCGGAGGATCCCGTGAATCGCGGCAGCCGGCAACGCGATGAGTGTCGCGTAGACACCGACCTCCGCGAGCCGGTTGCCCGGCAGGAACGTCCACAGCGCGAACGCCGTAATGGCCGCGCCGACCGTGATCGCCATGACCCGGGTTCGGGCACGGACCTCGGCCTCCCCGAAGAGGGCGCGGAAGCCGAGCACTCCGACCCCGAGGACCATGGCCGGCCACGGCTGATACACGAGGTAGTACACCGCGGGGGCCGCCCACTCCAGCCAGGGCACCACGAACGGATTCGGGATCGCGTCGCCGGTGGTGCCGGTGTAGGGCGGCATGACGACGTGCGCTGTCGTGAGCAGGGTCAGCGGTCCCACGAGCGCCGGAGTCCAGAGGAACGCGACGGCGACCCGCTGCCATCGCCGCTCGACCGAACCGGTCGGGAAGGTCGCGAAGACGATCAGCAGCGCCGAGGTCGCCGAAGCGTCAGCCGTCAGCCCGACCAGGTTGACGAGCGGGAACCACGGTTGTTGCAGCATCTCCGGGTTCCGCTGCACGAACGTCTCATACGCCGAACCGACGAGCATCGCGGTGGCGGCCAGGGCGATGAGCAGGGCGATTCGCGACGACGACACCGTGAGGAGCCACATGCCGAACACGAACAGCGGCAGCACGCCGAGCAGCGGCCAGCCGAGCCCATGATCCGCGCCCGCCTCGATGAACCCGAGCACCACGACGATGTAGACCAGCGAGGCCGTGCCGATCACGCCCAGCGTTGCGAGCCAACCCCACCTGCGGACCACCACAGTCCCATCGTCCTCCTGCCGGGCCGTTCACGGGAGAGGGCCTTCCTCGATGTCCCTTGGCGGCTGACCCCCATGCAGTGTACGGCCCGCCCCCACCCGGAGTCGGGTTCACCGCCTTCCGGCGATGGATGTCTCCGACGAGGGTGAGGTGCGAGCGGATGCCGCGGACGGCCGCCGCACGAACAGGGAGTGACATCATGCGCAGGATCTACTCGGTGATCGCCTGGGTGATCGCCGGCGGCGTCGTCGTACAGGCCGCGTCGATCGGGTTCGCCTTCGGGGGCGTGCTGAACCACGTGCAGGAGGGCGGCGTGGTCGACAAGGCCCTCATCGAGAGCGACCAGTCGGGGTTCACCGGCCAGCTCGGCTTCTGGATCCACGAGATCGGCGGCGGGGTCGTCATCCCGCTCGCCGCGGTCGCGCTGCTCGTCGTCTCGTTCTTCGTGCGGGCGCGCGGCGCCCGGTTGTGGGCGGCGATCGTGCTCGGACTCGTCGCGCTCCAGGCCACGCTCGGGTACGCGATCACCGACGTGCCGTACATCGGCCTCATCCACGGTGCCAACGCGCTGGCCGTGCTCGCCGCTTCGGTGATCGCCGCCCTGCGCGTCGGGCGGATGGCGCGAACCCGCGTCGAGGAGGCGACCTCGGATGCCGTCGCGGCGTGAGCTCTTCAGGCGGGCCGTGATCGGCACCGCGGTGATCACCGCGGTCGGGGCCGGCACGCTCGCGTGGAGCTCCACGCTGCTCGGCGAGTACTCGGTCATGGACATGGGCGACGGCCACGCCGACCACGGCGGGCACGAGGCCGGGGCATCCGAGACATCCGTGGCGTCCGGCACCGTCGGCGGGTCCGGCGAGGTCAGTGTCACGGCGCTGACGGCGGAGGCCGACCGGCCGGCCGACGTGCACGTCGAGCTCGTGGCCCGACAGGAGACCATCGACGTGCCCGGCGGCCGACCGATCGAGGGCTACACCGTGAACGGCACGTCGCCCGGGCCAGAGATCCGCGCGCGGCAGGGCGACCTCGTCGAGGTCGAGTTCGTGAACGAGTCGGTGACGGATGGCGCGACGCTGCACTGGCACGGCATCGACGTGCCGAACGCGGCCGACGGCGTCGCCGGCATCACGCAGGACGCGGTGCCCGTCGGCGGCCGCTTCACCTACCGGTTCGAGGCCACGGATGCCGGGACGTACTGGTACCACTCGCACCAGGTGTCGCACGAGCAGGTCGAGCGCGGACTGCTCGGAGCGGTCGTCATCGAGCCGGCCGGGCAGCCGGCGTCGCCGGCCGATGGCACCTCCGACGTCGACGTCGTCGCGATGCTGCACCTCTACGGCGGCCAGCACACGCTGAACGGGCGGGCGAAGGACGAGCACGTGGCGGCCGAGCCCGGCTCGACCGTGCGGGTGCGCGTCGTCAACACCGACCAGGGCACGGCGGCCGTGTGGTCGGACGGACCCTTCCGCGTGGTCGCGACCGACGGCCATGACGTGAACCAGCCGTCCGAGGTCGAGGGGCAGCGGGTGCTCATGCCCGCTGGGGGCCGCGCGGATGTCGCGGTGCGCGCGCCGGAGCACGGCACCGTGCGCCTGCACGTCGGCGGCGCCCGCAGCATCCTCATCGGCGACCCGGACGCGACCGCTCCGCCGTCACCGCAGCCGTCGGAGACGCTCGACCTGCTCGCCTACGGCGCGCCGGCACCGCTGGGCTTCGACCCCGCGTCGGCCGACCGCACGTACGACTACGTGATCGGTCGCCGATTCGGCATCATCGACGGCCGCCCGGGCAACTTCTGGACGATCAACGGGCGCATGTTCCCCGACGTGCCGATGTTCCACGTGGCCGAGGGCGATGTGGTGCGGATGCGCATCGTCAACGACACGGGCGACGTGCATCCGATGCACCTGCACGGCCACCACGTCGTGGTGCTCTCACGCGACGGCGTCGCGGCATCCGGAAGCCCGTGGTGGGTCGACTCGCTCGATGTGCGACCGGGCGAGTCCTACGAGATCGCCTTCGTCGCCGACAACCCGGGCATCTGGAGCGACCACTGCCACACCCTCTCCCACGCGGTCGACGGCCTCGTCACCCATGTCATGTACGAGGGCGTCACGACGCCCTTCACGATCAACGGCGCCGCGGGCAACCAGCCCGAGTAATGACGCGCACCTCGAGGTGGACTCGAGCACATCTAGATTCCACGGAATATAATTCCGCGGAATCCAGTTGCATCAGAGCATGAGCGATGCAACCGACTTCTTCGACGCCGTGGTGCGGTACGAGATCGACCTCTGGAATGCCGTCGACACGGCCCTGCAGGAGACCCATGGACTTGCGCTGGGCCGCTTCCAAGCCCTTCGGGTGCTGTACGAGCGCGGCGGCGATGGTCGCGTGCAGGATGTCGCAGGCGACCTGCACATCACGATCGGCGCGGCGAGCAAGCTCGTCGACCGGCTCGAGCACGACGGCACCGCACGGCGCCAGCCGAACCCGAACGACCGTCGTTCCTCGCTGATCGCGTTGACTGCCGAGGGACGCCGTGTGCACGACGCCGCGTCGACGACGTTCGAGGCGGCGCTGCACGCCAGCCTGCCTGCCCGCCACGGCGACGGCGGGCTCGCCCGCCTGACGGCGAAGCTGCAGCAACTCCGCAGTCATCTCGAGATCGCAGCCGGCGCGGGGGTGACTGCATGACCGGGACGATGCGCGCCGTGGTCGTCGACGCGCCCGGCGCGCCCGAGGTGCTCCAGCTCCGCACGGTGCCGATCCCCGAGCCGGCCCCGGGTCAGGTCCTGATCCGCGTGAAGGCGTTCGGCCTCAACCGATCGGAGCTGCACTTCCGGCAGGGCCTCGCGTACTCGGGCAGCTTCCCCCGGATTCCGGGGATCGAAGCCACCGGGATCGTCGAGGCGGCACCGGGCGGCGAGTTCCCCGTCGGCACCCAGGTCGCGACGATGATGGGCGGCATGGGCCGCGAGTTCGACGGCGGCTACGCGGAGTTCGTGACCGTTCCTGTTCGCCAGGTCATCCCGTTCCACAGCGACCTCCCCTGGGCGACCCTCGGCGCGGTGCCCGAGATGCTGCAGACCGCATCCGGCTCGCTCGACGTGGGGCTGCAGGCGACCGCCGGCCAGACGCTCCTCATCCGCGGCGGCACGTCGTCGGTCGGCATGGCGCTGGCGGTGCTCGCCAAGCTCCGCGGCATGACCGTGATCTCCACCACGCGTCGACCAGAGAAGGCCGCAGCACTCGAGCGACTCGGCGTCGACCACGTGGTCATCGACGACGGCAAGATCGCAGCGCGAGTGCGCGAGCTCGTGCCCGGCGGCGTCGACGGCGCCGTCGAGCTGGTCGGCGTGAACGTGATGCGCGACACCCTTCGGGCGACGCGCGCAGGCGGCACCGTCTGCTTCACCGGCATGCTCTCCGACGAGTGGACGATCCACGAGTTCTACCCGATGGACTGGCTCCCGAACGGCGTGCGCCTCACCGCCTACTCCGGTGGGGCCGCCGACCTCGCTCCCGAAACGCTCCAGGGCTTCCTCGACGCCGTCGCCGCGGGCCATGCCGTCGTCCCCGTGGGCCGCACCTACCGGCTCGACGAGATCGTCCAGGCGCACCACGACCTCGAGCAGAACGCGGTCGGCGGCAAGGGCGTCGTCGTCGTCTGACCCGGCCGTCAACCGCGAACGAAGGAGCCTCGCATGTCCTGGATGGCCGAGATGGCCTCGTACCGAAACCTGGGCGAGCTGCGCCGTCGCCACCGCGACCTCGACCTCGAACTACGCTCGCCCTCCGCGGGCGATGAAGCTGAGAGCGAGCGAGCGGATGCCGCGGCAACGCCGTCTACTTCACCGTCACGGTGATCGGCTCGCTGACGGTGACCCCCGCCGCGTTCCGGAACTCGACGACATACCCATGCGAGCCCTTCGACGCACCCGTCACCGCGAGTTCCGCGCGCTGCGCCTCGGGACTCGCAGCCACGAGTCCACCCTCGGCCACCACGACTCCGTCTTCCAGGAAGCGGTATGACGTCGCATTCGTGCCCCACCACATGTTCGCCGTGACGACATAGTCGCCGTTCCTGTCCCGGTTGTCATGCGAGAGCCTGGGCATTCCGGGATTGGCGTCCTTCACGACGACGGTGAGGGATTCCGTCCGCGTCTCGCCCTTCGAGTTCGCGAGCACTCCGACGTACTGGTAGATGCCGTTCGGCAGTCCGGAGATGTGGACGGAGGCGGTCTGCGCCTCGGGCGTGGCCGACGTGAGTGCGGTCGTCGAGACGAGCTCGCCGTTCTCGTACAGCCGGAACGACGTGGCGTTCTGCCCCCACCACAGGTTCATCGTGATTCGGAAGTCGCCGTCGAGCAGCCCGGTGTCCCAGCCATTGTCCGACGAGAGCACGGCCTTCGCGGGCGGTGCGGCGGCCCCGTCGGCCGGGGGGCTCACGGTGACCGTCGCGGTGGCGGTGAGCTCGGTTCCCTCGACGACGCCGTCCACGGTGAACGTGCCGGGCTCGGCGTACGCCGACGGATCGACGAACGGCCAGGTCACCCCGCGGGTCTCGGTCGTTCCGTCGCTCAGCGCGACGGTCACCGAGGCCGGCAGCGCAGGCGCCTGACCCGCTTCGGTTCCCACCGCGACAGGCTCGACCGAGATCACCGTGATCGGCTTCGGCACGACGGTCACCGTCGCCGTCGCCTGCGCCTCGGTGCCGGCGATCGACCCGCCCACCGTGAAGGTGCCCGCCTCGGCGAACGCCGACGGATCGATGGGCTCCCACTCGACGGCGCGGGCCTCGCCCGCACCGCTCACGAGCGTGACATCCACCTCGGCCGGCAGCTGCGGGGCGGTCCCCGCTTCGGTCTCCACCGCCACCGGCTCCACCGAGGCCACGTCGAAGGAGAAGCGCGTGTCGAGCAGTGTGGCGACGGATGCACCGCGGTTGTTGTTCCCGGCGGCGAAGATGCCCGCGTCGAGCTTCGCGGTCGCGCTGGCGAGCGGGACGGAGGCGAGCTTCGTCCAGGGGTCGGTGGGCGCCTTGCGGAAGTAGCCCGTCATGCTGGTGCTGCTCGTGTATTCGAGCTTGACGTACGCGGGCCAGGTCGCGGCCGGCACGCCGGTGGTCTGGGTGTCGATGTATCCGTTGTTGTTGGAGTCGTACTGCAGGTAGCCGCCTGCGGGGCTGAGCACGACGAGCGCGTAGGCCTTGGCGCTGGCCTTCCCTGCACGCGAGAGGTCGTTCCGCACGATGAGGCCCGTCCTCGGATCCGAGTTGTTCCCCTTCTCGACCGACGGCACGTAGGTCTCGATGGTGTCGCCGACCGCGAGCACTTCGGGTTGGAAGATGACGCTCAGGTTGTCCTTCGTCGTCCAGGCGCCGTCGTTGGCGTCGGAGATCCTGAAGGATGCCCCGTCGCCGTCGCAGAACGACGCGTTGGTCTCGGTGCCCCACGCGGCCGACGACCACGGCGCCTGCACGGTCTGGTTCGCGCACGATGTTGCGGTGAACGTCACCGTGTACGTGCGCGTGACACCGGGGTTCTCGGCGGTCACGGTCACCGTGGCATGGGCCAGGTCGGTGCTCGTCGCCACGGTCGCGGCAGCGTTCGTGGCGGTCGCGGCGACGCTCGGGGCGCTCCCCCACGCTCCGGTGTCGACGGTGTAGGCGAGCACGTCGGGGCTGAAGCCCGGCACGGCGGCGCCGTTCACGGTGAGGCCGCTGAGCGAGGCATCCCACGATCGCGGGTCGACGACGAACGCCAGCACGTACTGCTTGGTCACGGCGGTGTCCTCGGCGGTCACCGTGATCGAGACGGACTTCGCATCGGCATCGTAGGCCCCGACCTGCACGCTCGCCTTGGAGTCGGCCGCCGTCGCCGTGACCGTCGGCGTCGCGCCGGGCAGCAGCTGCAGGTCGTCGTACTGCGCGACGGTGGGGTCGAAGCCGGCGAGCGGCACACCGTCGACCGTGATGGATGCCAGCGTGGCATCCGTGCTGGGGGCCACGAACGCGACGCGGTAGGTCTGCGCGGCCACCACGTCGTTTCCTTCGAGCGCTTCCACCGTGACGTGCGCGAACGGCGTCGATGCGGTAGCCGGCGAGACGGTCACGCGCGCCGCCGCGTCGACCGCGGTGGCGGTGACCGTGCGGCCGGCAGACTGACTCGCGACGACGGAGTAGCTCCAGGTTTCGGGCGAGAACCCGCCGACGGTCACGCCGTCGATCTGCAGGTCGCTGAGCTTCGTCGCCGCGCTGGCCCCGTAGCCGAAGATCTCGACCTCCGCGATCGACTGCCACGTCGAGGTCGTTGTCGTGAGGTCGAGTCGCATCGCGGTGGTCGGCGGCAGCGACGAGACGTCGAGCTCGACGACCGGCGCGGCGCCCGAGGCATCCTGCGCGACGGATGCCTCGACCCCGGCACTCACCCACGCGCCCGCCGCGTCGCGGTACTGCACCGCGATCTTCGACGGCCAGGTCGCGGTCGAGCCGTCCTTGTAGGTGTGCACGACGACGTGATCGAGCGTGCGCGGCTCGGCCCAGGTGTAGCTCAGCCAGCTCGCGAGCGGGTACTTGCCGCCCGCGACCCAGTCGTCCCAGCCCTTCGCGACGACGCCGTCGTTCGTGGTCGCTGCGAGGGTCGGGCGGCTCGATGCCCCGGCGGTCGCTCCGGTGGCGACGTTGAACAGCCCATGCCCCTCGACCTGGAGGGTGCGCGTGAAGGTGCGACCGGCGGTGAAGCCGTCGCTCGCGGCGAGCGTGCCGACGATCTGCTGCGCACCGGGCGTCGTGAACACGGTGCGGTTCCACTGCACCGCGACATCCGTCACGGTGTCGTTCGCGCTCACCTGCACGGTCGACGGCAGCACGTCGGTGAGGTCCTGGTTGGTTTGCACGGTCGCGGGCAGGCCGGCGTCGGTGACGCTCCAGAGGTACCGGCCGGCGCCTTTGTCGTCCCAGTAGGAGGCATCCCAACCTTCGGCCCACTTCGACGACTCTGCGGTCGGGTTGCGCATCTCGAGCCGGCCGTTCTCGCCGATCGTCATGGGAAGCCAGACGTAGGTGGAGTCGGCCGCGCCGGAGTTCCACCGGTCACCCATGTAGATGTACTGGCCCTTCGCCGCGTCGAGCGTGAGCACGTTGGTGCTCTGCGATCCGAAGGTGGTCTTGCGCGCGTCGCCGACCGAGAGCAGGCCGTCGCCGCCCTGGGGAATCGTGTCGTAGGCGACGTTCTCGTACGGGTCGCCGGCCTCCACGCCTCGGATCCACGTGCCGAGCACGCTGTCGGCGGTGTAGTACGTCTGCGGGTTTGGTCGCCAGCCGGTCGCTCCGGAGGCGACGAGGTAGTAGCGCCCGTCGTGCACGAACAGCGCAGGTGCCTCGAGCAGGCCGCATCGCTTCACGATCGCGTAGTCGAGGTGGTTCTGCGGCGAGCCCGCCGCGCCGTCGGCGAAGATCTGCGGGTATCGGCCGTCGACGGAGTACTGGATGCCGGTGGGGTCGACGGTCGTGGTCTTCTCGACGTTGGTGTACTCGCTGTCGAGCTTCGAGATGTAGAGCGACCGGTTCTCCTCGGAGGAGTAGACGATGTACGCGCTCCCGTCCGTGTCCTGGAACACCGTCATGTCACGAGCGCCGCCAGGCACCGCGCTGTTCTGGCTGCAGGCGGTCCTGTACGTGGTCTCGTTGTAGAGGCGGAAGGCGCCCTGCAGTGCGAAGGGCCCGTTCGGGCTGTCGGATGTCGCGACCGCCGCGAGCGATCGTGCGTAGTTGCTGCCGCCGGGCGACGTGCTGCCGTCGGCGTGCCACCACATGACCCACTTCTGGGTCTGGGCGTTGTAGAGCACCTTCGGCCGTTCGAAGATCGCCTGGATGCGGGGCGTCGTGCCGTCGGCCTCGAACTGGCTGACGTTGAGGTAATAGAAGAGCTTGTCGATGGTGGCCGTGATCGGCGCGCCGGCGTCGTCGACCGTGTCGTAGAGCGCATCGAAGTACTCGCCCTGGAGCTCCTCCTTGCTGGTGACGGAGCGCATGGCGACGCCTTCGTTGGTCCAGTTGAGCGTGTCGGTCGACCGGTAGACCGAGACGCCGGGGCTGTTGTAGTACCCGTTGGAGCGGTCCTCGCCGTACCAGTAGTAGATCGGTGCGCCCCCTTCCGTGGCGGTGATCATGGCCGCCTCGTCGACGCCGAGTTCGGCGGCGGAGACGACCTGGCCGCCGTGCGCCTGGATGTGCCGGCCGTCGGTGTCGTACCAGTACGGCTGGAAGTAGCCGGACGCGGTGAGCCCCGGGTCGGTGACGGCCGGGTACGCATCGTAGACCGGTGGGGTATCGGTGCTGGGAACGTCGGCGTTCGCCGCCCCCGCGGGCACGAGCACTGCAGAGAGCAGTGCGATCACCCCAGCCCCCACCAGGAACCGAGTGCGTCCGTCACCGCTGCCGAACATGCATGCCTCCGCGTCGTTGCGAGCCGAGCTCCGAATGTTGACGTCAACATGTTGACGTCAACACGGACGATAGCACCCGTCGCGCTCTCGAGGGAAGGCGGCTTCGGCGTATGACGTCACACACGGGCCGCGCCGGAGTCACCGCCCTCGCGGCGAACCCCCTCCACGCCGATCGTGAATGACCGCATCAGGCGCCACCGCACCGAGCACCATCTCGAGCCCGTCAGCCAGTTCTTCGAGCCGACCGGGATCCACCGCCGCGAACTCGCGTTCGATCGCCGGCACGTATACGCGGGCAGCGGCGAGGAACCGTCGCCGTCCATCACCGGTGAGCACGGCGAACGCCGACCGCCCGTCGTGGGGGTTCGGCTCCCGGGCCACGAGGCCCGCGGCCGCGAGCTCGTCGACGAGCCGGCTGACGCGGGTGCGGCTGAGCACGACCCGCTCGCCGAGCTCCCCCATCGTCAGTCGCCCGCCCCCATCGCGCAACTCGAGCAGCACGTCGTACCACGTGAGCGGCATGCCGCTGTCTCGGGCGACGACGCGGTCGAGTCGGGGCAGCAACGCGGCGTGCAGGCGCAACACTGCCTCCCAGGTGCGTTCGGCGTCACTGGTGCGTGCGGCGTCATTCGGCATGCCGGGAGTCTCTCACGAATTGTGTGCGTGCGCACGTACATGCTATGGTCATCGCCTCATCAATGTATGTGCGTCTGCACGCAAGAAAGGGAGCACCATGACCACGACACTGCTGCACCTCTCCGCCTCACCTCGTGGCGAGGCATCCGAATCGCTCGCGATCGCGCGCACCTTCATCGACGCCTTCCGGGCGGCGAATCCCGCGGCATCCGTCGACGAGTGGGATCTCTGGGACGGCACCCTGCCCACATTCGGCCCAGACGGCGCAGGCGCCAAGATGCGCGTCTTCGCCGGCGAGGAGCCCGTTGGTCCAGAGGATACGGCGTGGCACCGTGCCCGCCTCGCGTTCGAGCGGTTCGCCGCCGCCGACCTCTACCTGTTCAGCCTGCCCATGTGGAACGCCGGCATCCCCTTCATCGCCAAGCAGTTCATCGACGTGGTCAGCCAGCCCGGCATGGTGTTCGACTTCGATCCCGAGATCGGATACACCGGGCTGCTCGGGAGCCGCCGCGCCGCGGTCGTGTACACGAGCGCGGTCTTCGGCGAGGGCCGGCCGCCGGCGTTCGGGAGCGACTTCCAGCGGCCGTACTTTGAGGACTGGCTCAACTGGGCGGGCATCACGGATGTCTCGTCGATCACCTTCCGGCCGAACCTCGCGGTTGCCGACGCCGAGCCCGGGCGGGTCGCGGCGCATGACGCCGCACGGCGGGCCGGCGCGGAGTTCGGTCGCCCCTCGATGCGCCGCGCCTCCTAGCACGCCGGATGGCCGAACCGGCGGCACCTGTCACCGAACTGCAGTGACCTCGCTCGCCGAGCGCGTCCGCGCCTCGATCGCCTCGATGACCGCGACCATGTCCTCGCGGTCGTTGGCGAGGGCGAGGCTCTCGCGGTAGAGCTCGCTCGAGAGGTCGAGCATCGGCGTCGCGACGCCGACCGCGCGGGCCTCGTCGGCGATGAGGCGTGTGCTCGTGTATGCGTCGGAGGTCGCCGCCTGCACCGCGAAGTCGCGCCCGATGAGCTTCGGGATCTTCACTCGCGTGAGGTCGGATGCGAGCTGGCCCGAGTCGATGGCGTGTCGGAACGCCTCGAGGTCGAGGCCGCCCCCGTCGGCGAAGTGCACGGCCTCGGCGAGCGCGGCGAGCATGGAGTTCAGGTAGAGGTTCACCGCGAGCTTCATCGTGAGGCCGTCGCCGGCACAGCTGCCGCACGATCTGAGAGGCAGGTACCCGCGCCCTCGACGTCACCCCGGATGTCGTGGCGGATGCTCCTGAAGTGGCCGCATCCGCTCGCGAATCCACTCGGCGAGGGCGGTGTGGCCGACGTCGCCGGCGGCGACCGACTCAATGAACGCGGCCGTCGCCTCGATGTCATCGGCAACGAGGTCGGCGCCGTTGAGTTCGAGGAAGGCCACCGTGACGAACCACGACAGACGCTTGTTCCCGTCGGCGAGGGCGTGGTCGCGGTTCTCCACGCGCATGAGTGCTGCCGCCTTGTCCTCGAGCGTCGGATGCACCTCCTCACCGAACACCGGCATCGGCGCAGCGAGCGCCGACAGCAACAGGTTCCGGCCACGGGTGCCGTCCTTGTAGTGGAAGCCCTCCTCATCGAGAAGGGCTTCCACGTCCTCGGGGTCGAGATATTCCGTCAACGGGCTAGTCGCTCGAGCAGCGCGGCGTCGCGCGCACGCACGCGGTCGAAGGCGGCGCGGGTGCGTGCGGACTTGTCGGCTCGCACCGCGAGCTCGTCGAGCGCGATCTCGACGACCTCGGTCTTCGAACGGCCGAACCTGGCTGCGAGCGCCTCGAGCAGTCGGTCGTGCTCCTCGTCGAGTCGAAGCGTCATCGCCATGAGGGCCTCCTCCCATCAGGGTCGATCGGTCTTTGCACCAAGACCCAGCCTACCCGAGCTGGTATCACGGTGGTATCACGTGACTCGCGCCTTCGACAACACCTCGAGGCACCACAGGAACTCCTCGCGCTGCGCCGTACCGAGCGGTGCGAGGAGCACCGCCTGCGCCTCGTCGAGCGCCGCATCCAGTTCGCGGAGTGTGCGCCGTCCGGCGGACGTGATCGCGATCACCATCCGCCGTCGATCGTCGCTGCTCGGCCTCCTGGTGAGATCCCCGGATGCCTCGAGGTCACGCACGGCCTGCGTCACGTCGCTCGGGTCGAGGCCGGCGTGGCGGCCGATCGCGGCCTGGTGCAGCTCGCCGAACTCCTCGAGCGCGGCGAGCACGCGATAGTCGTAGCCGCGCCGACCCCGCTCGGCCAATGCCACCGCGAGCAGCTGGTGCGAACGCTGCGCGACGGCCGACAGCCGCCAGCTGGGTCGGTGGGCGAAGCGCGAGGCGAGTTCCTCCTGCATGGCCCCGAATCTAGCAGATCGTTGACACGGCCAACGGTATTGCATATCGTTGGCAGCACCAATGATTCCGACTGAGGAGAACCCATGCCGATCATCGACGTACTCGACTCGACCATGCACTTCGAGGAATCGGGCGAAGGCACGACATTCGTGTTCCTGCACGGCAACCCGGGCTCGTCGCACCAGTGGCGCAACGTGATCCAAGGCGTCGGCGAGGGGCACGTGCTCGCGCCCGACCTCATCGGCATGGGCCGATCTGGCAAGCCCGACACCGACTACCGCTTCGCCGACCACGCGCGCTACCTCGACGCGTGGTTCGACGCAGTCGGCGTCGAACGCGCCGTGCTCGTGGGCCACGACTGGGGCGGAGCGCTCGCCTTCGACTGGGCGGCTCGGCATCCCGACCGCGTGCTCGGCGTCGCGTTCTTCGAGAGCATCGTGAAGCCCATGGAGTGGAGCGACCTCTCGCCGCAGGCCAGAGCACGGTCGGAGTCGGTACGCACGCCCGGCGTCGGCGAGGAGCGCGTGCTCACGTCCGACGCGTTCATCCGCCAGGCGTTCACCGGCGGCGTGCTGACGCCGGTCGGGGCATCCGAACTCGAGGCCTACCTCGCACCGTTCCCGACGCCCGAGAGCCGTGTTCCGGTGCTCGCGTGGGCACGGCAGATGCCCCTCGGGGGCGAGCCCGGCGAGGTCGTGGAGCGCATCGAGGCGTACGATCGGTGGCTCGCGACGAGCGGCCCGGTGCCCAAGCTCCTGCTGACCTTCCAGGGCTCACCGACGCTGCTCATCAGCCCACAGGTCGCCGAGTGGTGCGCGCGCACGATCGCATCGCTCGAGATCGTGGACGGCGGCCTCGCCGGCCACCACGCGCAGGAGGACCGGCCCGACGAGATCGCGGCCGCGATCGCCGGCTGGGCCGATCGGCATCACCTGCGCTGATCGGCGCGCGAGCGGCATCCGCTGGGCTAGTACTCGACGGGGTCCCTGATGATCGGGCACGTCATGCAGTGCCCACCGCCGCGCCCGCGCCCGAGCTCCGCACCCACGATCGGAATGACCTCGATGCCGGCCTTGCGCAGCAGGTCGTTGGTCTGCGTGTTGCGGTCGTAGGTGTACACGACGCCCGGACGCAACGCGACGGCGTTGTTGCCCGAGTCCCACTGCTGGCGCTCCGAGGCGTAGACGTCGCCGGCGGTCGCCACGACGTGGAGCTTCGGCAGGCCGAGGCTTTCCGCGACGACGTCGACGAAGGCCCGGCTGCCCTCGTCCGTGAGCTCGATGCCCGCGCCACCGGACGGCCGCAACGTGAAGGTGTGCACGTCGTCCATGATCTTCGGGAAGACCGTGACGATGTCACGGTCGGCGAACGTGAACACGGTGTCGAGGTGCATGGCGGCGCGAAGCTTCGGCATGCCGGCGATGATGACCCGCTCGGCGGCTCCCCGCTCGAACAATGCGGCCGCGACCTGGGTGATGGCCTGCCGTGAGGTGCGCTCGCTCATGCCCATGAGCACCACACCGTTGCCGACCGGCATGATGTCTCCGCCCTCGAACGTCGCCTGCCCCCACTGCATTTCGGGGTCGCCCCACCAGACGGTGCTGCCCACGAAGTCGGGATGGAACTCGTACACGGCCTTCATCAGGAGCGTCTCATCGTGACGGGCCGGCCAGTACAGCGGATTCAGCGTCACGCCTCCGTAGAGCCAGCAGGTGGTGTCCCGCGTGTAGAGCGTGTTCGGAAGCGGCGGCATCAGGTACTCCTGCACGCCGGTGGATTCGTGCGCCAGCGAGAGGTGGCCGCTCCCGAAGTCGTCAGGCAGGTCGCTCGTGGCGAGGCCACCGATGAGGAATTCCGCGAGCTCGAGGGGTTGGAGCGATTCGAGGTACGCGCGCGTGTCCTCGACCAGGCCGAAACCGACCTCGTTCGGCGTGATCTTGCGGTCGAGCAGCCAGTCGCGCGCCTCGGGGATCGCGACGGTCTGTGCGAGCAGCTCATGGAGCTCGACGACGTCGACGCCGTTCTCACGCAGGTCGGCCACGAAGGCGGCGTGATCGCGCTGGGCGCTCTCCACCCACATGACGTCGTCGAACAGGAGCGAATCCGAGTTCGTCGGCGTCAGGCGTCGGTGCGCGAGGCCCGGTGCGCACACGAGCACCTTCCGGAGCACCCCCACCTCGGAGTGCACGCCGTACGCGCTTGCGGTTGCGGTCATCTGTCTTCCTCCCTCGCGGCGACGGATTACCCCGACATCCCCCGAGTCGCGTCACGTCGACCCTAGGGGGCGAACCCCGCTCGGGGGAACACCCCTGCAGTTCACCCAGCCGACCGCGCTGCGCGGCTCTGCTCCACCAGCGGCGCCGAAACCAGCGACTCGAGCGGCATGACGGCAGCGCCGATCGCGACCGTGTCGCCGCCGAACGTGCACGGCAGCAATGAGAACTGCTCGGCGGGGCGACGCAGGGCAGCGGCCCTCGCGGCGGTCTCGATGCGCTCGGCGAGCCGCTCCATCAGTCGCATCCCGACCCATCCGCCGATGATCACCCGCTCGGGGTTGTAGAGGTTCACGAGACCGCCGAGGGCGACGCCGAGGTTCGCGACCACCTCATCGACGACCTGGCGAGCCACGCCATCCCCGGCTTCGGCGGCGTCGAGGAGCTCGCCGAGCGCACCCCAACCCGAGCCCTCGAATGCACCGCCGAGCCCGGCCCACCGATCGAGGATCGCCTGTGCGCCGAGGAATGCCTCGACGCATCCGCGCCGACCGCAACGGCACACCGGGCCGCTGCGATCGAGCGAGACGTGGCCCCACTCCGACGCGCTGCTCGCGTGCCCGCGATAGACCTCGCCGTCGGCGATGACGCCCAGGCCGACCCCGCGTCCGAGCAGCGCCACGACCGCGTGATCGACGCCGCGCGCGGCGCCGAACCACTGCTCGGCCTTGGCCTGCGTCTTCGCGCCGTTCTCGGCGATGATCGGGAGGTCATGGTCGAGCAGGGGGCGCACCGGCACCGGCGGCCAGCCGAGACTCTCCGCGTAGAGGGTCTGTGCGCCGGATGCATCGGTCTCGACGATGCCCGGAAGTCCGAGGCCCACGCCGACCACTCTCGGCCAACGGCCGAGGTTGCGCCGGCGAAGGGCTTCGACGGCGTCGGTGAGGTCGTGCCCGATCGCATCGGGCGACTCCTCGCTGCGGCCGCCGCGGAACTCGCGGTCGACGCGGCTCATGGTGAGGTCGAACAGCTCGACGGCGACGCCTCGCTCGCCCACGTCGGCGCCGATGAAGTACGCGCCGTCGGGGACCGGCTCGAGCAACGAGGTCGGGCGTCCGCCCTGCGAGGCGAGCAGGCCGGTCTCAGCGACGAGGCCCTCGGCGATGAGGTCGCCCACGATGTTCGTCGCCGACGCCGACGACAAGCCGTTCACCGCAGCGATCTCCGCGCGAGTTGCGCTGCCGGCCGTGATGAGGTGCGCCAGCGCAGCCGAACGGTTCTGCGCCCGCAGCGACTTGACCGTGAGCGACTGCCGGCCCTGTCGCCGCTCGCCGTCAGTGGGCATGCTCATGATCGTCCAAGGCTAGCAACGGGTATTCGGCGCGATCGGCGACCAGCCAGGCGAGTGTCGTCGGCGCGTCCGCGGTCACCCGGATGCCGCCCTCGACCCGCTCGACGGTGGCCGGCACGGGCTCCCGATCCGGTCCGAGCGGCCTGTAGGCGGCGGCATCCGTCTCCGAGCCGACATCGAAGACGAGCCAGTCCCCGGCCGCGAGATCGACGACGATGCGCTCGTCGGCATGGAACGGGGTGCCCGGGCGGTGCTCGAACGGGTTGTCGGGGTGGAGGCCGTCGGTGACGAATCGCAGCCCGACGGAGTCGCCCTCGCGAAAGTTCGGAACCGACGGATCGACCGCCGAGGCGAAGGACTCGCCGGCGCCGCCGAACCCGTATGCCCAGGCGGGCATGACGTCGGGTCGCTCCCCGATGATCGCGGCGACGACATCGGGCCGGAGGACGCAACGATCGATCGCCATGGCGTCGAGCAGCTCATCGAACACCACCCGTGCCTCGTCGCGGGTGAGTCGAGTGTCTCCAGCGATGCTCGCGACCACGTGGTCCCATCGATCGGGCGCGATGATCGACGCGGGCGAGGTCAACGTGTCGACCTTCTTCCACGTCCAGAGGTTCCAGCCGATGCCGTGGGCTTCGTAGAGCCGGAACGCCGCGTAGAGCCACTCGAGGTTGTGCTCGCCGCCCTCGCCCATGTAGATCGGCAGCCCGAGGCGTTCGCGCGCCTCGAGGAACGGCGCGATGCTCGCGGCATCCGCCGGTGACCAGTACTTGTGGAACTGCAGCGCCGAGTTCTCGTCCCACACCTCGGTGAAGATGCTCCAGTTGGTCGCCCAGTGCGATCCCTCGTACATCACGAGGTGATGCGGGTCGATCTCGCGGATGGCGGCGGTGAGGTCGCGGTACAGCGCGGCGAGTTCAGCCGCGTAGCGGTGCTGCCACTCGTTCGGCAGCGGTTCGTTGAGCAGGTCGTAGCCGAGCACGACGGGTTCGTCGCGGTACCGTCGCGCGAGCTCTTGCCAGAGCTCGATCGTGTGGCGTCGGTGGCGCTCGTGCATGAAGAGCTCGGGCAGGTGGTTCGGCGAGTCGTCGATGTTCGTGCCGGTCTGGCCGCCCGGCGCCCCGTGCAGGTCGAGCAGGACCCAGAGCCGGTGCGCGCGGCACCAGTCGATGAGGCGGTCGATGAGCTCGTAGCCTGACTCGATCGGCCGGCCGTCGGCATCCTGCACGACCCGGGCATTGATCGGCAGGCGCACGTGATCGAAGCCGAACGCTGCGATCGCAGCGATGTCTCCCTCGGTGACGTACCGGTCGCGGAACTCCCGCCAGAAGGCCTCCGCACCGGATGCCCCGACGAGCCGCTCCACGAGCGCTTCGATCTCGCGGGGCGACTCGGCTCCGGGCCCGAACCGCCACATGTACCCCTCGGGCAGCAGCCAGTTGCCGAGACCCACGCCGCGAAGCAGGAGCCGACGGCCAGTGCCGTCGACCAGCTCTGCGCCCTCCCGGCGCACGTACCCGTCGAAACTCGCGGGGCGGGCGGCGAACGTCCGGGCGGTCGGGTGGGTCTGGGAATTCGGCACTGATGCTCCTTCTGTGGTCACTTGAGGCCGGAGAGGGCGAAGCCCTGCACGACGTAGCGCTGGAAGATGATGAAGACGATGAGGATCGGCACGACCATCACGGATGCCGCGGCCATCTGCAGCGACGGGTTCACCGCGAGCTGCTGGTTGAGCAGCGCCAGGCCGACCGACAGGGTGTAGAGGTTCTGGTCGCTCGCGATGATGAGCGGCCAGAGGAAGCTATTCCACCCGGCGATGAACGCGAGCACCGCCTGCACCGCGAGGATCGGCTTCGACATCGGCAGCACGATCGTCATGAACGTGCGGAACTCCCCCGCACCGTCGAGGCGTGCCGCCTCGAGCAGCTCGGTCGGGATGGTCGCCATGAACTGCCGGAAGAGGAAGATGCCGAACCCGCTGACGAGCGTCGGCAGCGCGATGCCGACGAGCGTGTTGGTGAGCTTGAACCCGTTGAGGATGAGGTACGTCGGGATCATCGTGACCTGCACCGGGATCATCATCGTGGCGAGTACCAGGAAGAAGAGCCCGCCCTTGCCGCGGAAGTCGTACTTCGCGAACGCGTAGCCCGCCATCGCCATGAAGAACAGCCCGAATGCGCCGATCGCGACCACGATGAGCGTGTTCACGAGGTACCGGCCGAAGTCGAGTTCGGTGAAGAGCTGCACGTAGTACTCGAACGTCGGCTCCTGGGCCAGCAACCTCGGCGGGTAGTCGATCGACTCGCTCTGCGGCTTCACGGAGGAGAGCAGCATCCAGATGAGCGGGAACGCGGTGATCAGGGCGCCGAGCGCGAGGGCCGCCCCCACCACGATCGTGAGGGTGCGTCCCGGATGGCGCCCGGCCCGTGTTGGACGCAGCCGGGGCGGTTGGGGGATCTGCCGCATCGGGGCCGGCGAGGCTTCGGGCGGCGGCGGCGACACGGCCGATCGCACGTCAGTACTCGACATCCGGCCTCCTCAATCGAAGCTGCAACGCCGTGATGAGGGCGATGATGACGAAGAGCACCACCGAACCGGCGCTCGCGTAACCGAACTGGTTCAGGCGGAAGCCCTCCTTGTAGAGGAAGATCGACATCGACGTCGTCGCGCCCAGCGGTCCGCCGTCGGTGAGCACGAACGGCTCGTCGAAGAACTGCAGCCACGAGATGATCGTCGTGACCGTCACGAAGAAGATCGCGAACCGCAACAACGGGATCACGATCGACCGGGTGGTGCGCCAGGTGCTTGCGCCGTCGAGTGCGGCCGCCTCGGTGTACTCCTTCGGCACCCCCTGGAGGGCGGCGAGGAAGATGATGATGTTGAGGCCGGTGCCGCGCCAGATCGCGACGAACGCGACCGAGAACTTCGCGATCAGCGGGTCGGAGAGCCACTGCACCGGCGGCACGCCCACGAGCGAGAGCAGCCAGTTGAAGAGGCCGAACTGGGTGTTGTAGAGGTACGCCCACACGAGCGAGATGGCGACGATGCCGGTGATCGCCGGGATGAAGTAGAACGAACGGAGGGCCCGGTAGAAACGGCTGTCGCTGCGCGCAAGCAGCAGCGCCACCGCGAGCGAGGCGCCGACGATGGCCGGCACGCCGATCACGGCGAAGAAGAACGTGTTGCCGAACGCCTGCCAGAAGTCGGGATCCGTGAACAGTCGCTCGTAGTTCTCGAGGCCGGCGAAGCCGACGTTGCCCCAGTTCGCGAGCCCCGAGATGTCCATGTCGGTGAAGCTGACGGCGAGGGCGACGACGAGCGGCAGCACGCCGAAGGCGATGAGCAGCAGCATCGCGGGGGTGACGAAGACGTATGGGGTGAGCTTCAGGGTGCGCATGCGCCTCCTCTCGGATCGATTCGGTGGTGGTCGGTTCGGTAGTGGTCGGATGACCCGGCCGGGCGGGCGCCGCCGCATCGAGGTGGCGGCGCCCGCTCCGGTCAGTTGATCGAGATGCCCTCGGTCTTGGCGTAGAGGCTGTCGAGTGCCGCGTCGCGGTCCTCACCGTTGAGCACGATCGAGTTGAGCGCGGTCAGCAGTTCTGCTCCGACGCCGCCGTCCCAGTTCGGCACGAGCGGCAGGATGCGGGCATCCGCGAGCTGCTCGGAGTAGACCGCGACGAGCGGGTCGCTCAGGAACTCCTCGTTCTCGAGCGCCTCGACCGCGGTGGGCAGCTCGCCGTTGATGGCGTACCACTCGAGCTGCGTCTCGGGCTCGGAGAGGAACTCGATGAGGTCGAGCGACGCGTCGACCTGCGTCGAGTTGTGCCACACGGCGAGATTCGACCCGGCGAAGAGCGACGTCGCCGACGCCGAGCCCTCGGGCACCGTCGTCACCTGCCACTCGCCCTCGAGCTCAGGAGCGCTGTCGGCGATGGTCTTCGCGAGGTACGGCCCGCTGATGAGCATCGGCGCGACGCCCGAGATGAAGCCCTGCGCCTGGTCGAAGTCGCTGTTCGTCGGCACGCTGCCATCGGCGTACAGCCCCGTGTACAGGTCCACCGCCTCGTTGAACTCGGGGGTGTCGAAGTCGACGTTGCCGTCGCTGTCGATGATGTCGCCGCCGTTCGACCAGGTCATGACGACCGGGAGCGGGCTGTCCCACTGCGGGATGTAGTAGCCGTACTGCCCCTCGCCGCGGGCGGCGAGGGTCTTCGCGTCGGCGCGCAACTGCTCCCAGGTCGTGGGCGGCGCGTCGATGCCGTTCTCGGCGAGAACGTCGGTGCGGGTGAACAGCACGCGGGTGTCGCTCACCCACGGGATGCTCACGATCTCGCCGGCGACGGCCGACGCCTCGCCGCCGATGCCGGCCGCGAAGTTCTCGGCCGCGAGGCCCGGGTGCTCGGCGAGCTGGTCGTCGAGGGCGAGCAGTGCCCCGGCGTCCGCGAAGGTGCGGAGCTTCGAGAGCCCCACCTGCAGCACATCGGGTCCCGATCCGGATGCCACGGCGGTCGTCAGTCGCTCGTCGATGCCGTCCCACGGCACGGCGACGACCTCGACCTCGGTGCCGGATTCCTCGACCCACGGCGCGACGAGTTGTTCGAAGTTCGTGCCGGAGTCGCCCATGATCCAGACGGTGAGCGGGCCGTCGTCGGCGGCCTGGCCGCCGTCTGACGCGCATCCGCTGACGGCCAGCCCGAGGGCCGCGACCGTCGCGGCCGCGAGTGCGGCCTTGGCGTAGCTCTTCATTGAGGTACCTCTTCCTTTGCTCCAGTGTGATGTGCGGGTGGTGCGAGGGCGAGCAGGGGGCTCACCCGGGTTCAGCGCTTCACGCCGATCGGCTCGAGCTGCGACATCCGCTCGCTGATGAGCCGTCGGTACCAGTGGGCGCTGAGCTTCGGGATGCGGCGCTGGGTGGCATAGTCGACGAAGACCATGCCGAACCGCTTGCCGTAGCCCTCGGCCCACTCGAAGTTGTCGAGGAACGACCAGGCGTAGTAGCCGCGGACGTCGGCGCCCTGTTCGACGGCAGTGACCACCGCGTCGAGGTAGCCGCGGAGGTACGAGACCCGGTCGAGGTCCACGACGTCGCCGTCGGGGTCGAGGTAGTCGTGGTAGCTCGCGCCGTTCTCGGTGATGAGGAGCGGCAACGAGGTGAACTCGCGCGAGACGCGCATGAGCACTGCGGTCAGCGACGCCGGGATCACCGACCACCCGAACGACGTGGTCGCGGGCTCGGCGGGCTCCTCGCGCACCCGCAGCGGCCCGGCGTCGTCATCATCGTGCCGGGCGATCACGCGCTGGTAGTGGTTGATGCCCGCGAAGTCGGTGGGGGCCGCGATCACGTCGAGATCGCCGGGACGAATGACGGCGTCGAGCCCGTCGGCGCCGAGCAGGCGACGCACCTGCTCGGAGTAGTCGCCGAGGTACACGGGGTCGAGGAAGACCCGGTTGCTGGCGGCATCCAGCCGCTCGGCGGCGGCGAGGTCGTCGAGCGAGTCGGTGCGCGGGCGGATGTCGGTCACGATGTTCGCGATGCCGACGCGGGCGCCAGGCAGTTCGGCGCGGATCACTGCGACCGCGAGGCCGTGCGCGAGGTTGAGGTGGTGCGCGGCCGCGATCGCCGCCCCCCAGTCGCGACGCCCCGGGGCGTGGGCGCCGGTGTGGTACCCGAGGAACGCCGAGCACCACGGCTCGTTCAGCGTGATCCAGTCTTCGGCGAGGTCGCCGAGGGCACCGACCGTGCGGGCCGCGTAGTCCGCGAACCGCTCGGCCGTCACCCGCACCGGCCAACCGCCGGCGTCCTCGAGCGGCTGCGGCAGGTCCCAGTGGTAGAGCGTGACGAGCGGCCGGATGCCGCGCTCGCGCATCCCCTCGAGCAGGGCCCGGTAGAACACCACGGCCTCGGGGTTGAGCTCACCTTGGCCGCTCGGCTGCAGCCGCGACCACGACACCGAGAGCCGATACTCGCGGATGCCGAGGTCCACCATGAGGTCGAGGTCGTCACGCCACCGGTGATAGTGGTCGCACGCCACGTCGCCATGGTCGCCGTTCGCGGTCAAGCCGGGAGTGTGAGCGAATGAGTCCCAGATGCTCGGACCGCGGCCCTCCTCGCGTGCTGCACCCTCGATCTGGTACGCCGCCGTTGAGACGCCGAGCCGGAAGTCGCTCGGGAGGAGGACGAGGCGATCGGCGCTGATCGACGGCTGCGCATGGAGGCGGGTCTGCTGGCGCGGTGAGGGGTTCGGCATTGAACACTCCGGAGTCGGGGGGTTATTTCACGCTTTAGTCTAATGCGTTACCCAACTCTGTCAAGCCTGCGCCGAGAGTACGATCCTCGTCATGCCGACCGCCGTGCCCACCACGCCGCAACCCGATGACGCGATCACGCTCTGCTGCCTGCTCTGGGCGCATCCAGGCCAGGAGTCCGCGCTCGTCGCGTATGAGGATCAGGTGCTGGCGTTCGTTCCCGAGCATCGCGGCGAGGTGCTCGAACGCGTGCGAGGAGACGGCAGCATGGGGCATCCGCTCGAGGTGCAGGTCTACCGGTTCGCCGACCAGTCCGCACTCGACGCCTACATCGCCGACCCGCGACGCATCGCGCTTGCTGACGAGCGCGACCGCGTGATCGCGCGAACCGACCTCTTCGCCGTCGACCGCGCGTAGCATCTGGTCACGGTCACCTTCGAGCCCGACGGCGACGCGACCGTCGTGCAGGTGCACCGAGTCGAGCTGGTGCGTGTGCTCCGACCGCCAGGTGAACTCGAGCGCACGCGGCCGGTCGATCACCCGATAGTGCCGTCAGGCACGGTCGGGCGCGACTCGCTCGAACAGGTGCTCGTAGCGAAGCACCAGCCCGTCGTCGTCGACCTCGAGGTCGGCCTCGAAGCCGGCGGCGACACCGAGGTCGACATAGCGCACGCGATTCGGCCCCACCCGGTCGTACCGCTGCCGCGAGCGCTCCACCGTCATTGCGACGCCGTCGACGAAGCATGTGTCGAGCGTGAGGCCGGCGCCCGCCGTCGTCGGCGTCCGCCGAATCGGGAACGTGTTGCAGAACGGGGTGACCGAGAGGTCGGGTTCGTCCGCGCCGTCGAGGTCGGGGCGGGGCTCGCCGTTGACGAGCCATCCGTCGCCCGACCGCTCAAGCACGAGCCGGCGATGCCCGCCCGAATCCCATCGCTCGACGTCGAGCGACTCCGCTCGCCAGTCGGGCGTAAGCCGCCACCGGTGGTCGAGGCGGAACCCGCCGCCCTCGAGGCACAGCACCGTGGACGCTGCCCAGAGACCGTCGGGCACCACGGTCAGTTCGAGTCGTTCGAGTCCCGGCACGTCCGTGCGACGCCAGAACAGGATGGTCGGCCGGCCCGATGTCTGCATCCGTCGTCCCCTCTCATGCGTTCCCGAGAACCCTGCGGCGCGGGTACCTCGATCGGCGCAGGGGTGGAAGCGCACAGGTCGACTGTAACCAGATCCGCCTCGATCCGACCGACGGCATCCGCCCTCGCGCCGCGCGCGATCGCGCGGCGAACCCCTATGGTTGAGGCGTATCCGATCGGGAGGATCGAGCTCATGTCGTTCGGCGAGTCCATCAGCACCGTCCTGCGCAAGTACGCCGAGTTCACCGGCACCGCTGGACGCGCCGAGTTCTGGTGGTGGGCGCTCTTCAACGCGCTCGTCCTCAGTGCGCTCAATCTCTTCAACGTGTTCCGGATCGGGGAGAACGCCTACCTCGGCTCGCTCCTCGCGGGCATCTGGTACCTCGCGGTGCTGCTGCCGAACCTCGCCGTGGCCGTGCGACGACTGCGCGATGCGCGAAACCATTGGGGCAACCTGTTCTGGATCCTCCTTCCGGTCGCGGGCATCATCGTGCTCATCGTGCTCTGGGCGCAGCCCACGAAGGTCGGTGAGCCCGCGACTTCGTCCGCGATCGACACTCCGACTGCATAGGCGCTGCGCTGAGCCCGCCAGGGCGCTCGCTCACGCGAGGATCGCGTCCACCACGATCGCCCACACACCCGTTGCGAGCGACGACCGCAAGCCGTTGCCGGTGTCGGAGGCCGATGGCATGGTGGCGATATGGCGATCGAGGTGCGACCGGCATCCGTCTATGAAGACGTGAAGGCGGTGGTCGGGCCCAAGCGGCCCGACGCCAACGTGTGCTTCTGCCTGAGCTACCGACTCATGTCCTCGAAGGAGAACATCGCCCTGAAGGGCCCTGCGCGCGGCGAACGCGTGCAGCAGCTGTGCCGCGAGGATCCGCCGCCGGGAGTGCTCGCGTACGACGGCGACGAGGTCGTGGGCTGGGCCGCGGTGCACCCGCGCGCCGACACGAGCTTCGCGCACAACCGCAGGATCCTGCACGTCGACGACCTCGACGTGTGGTCGGTGTGGTGCATCCGGGTGCGGCCGGGGCATCGCGGAGAGGGCATCTCGCACCACCTGCTGGCGGGGGCCGTCGAGCTCGCCCGCGACCACGGCGCACCGGCGATCGAGGGCTATCCGCTCGACAACAAGGGCGCGAAGATCGACCTCACGATGGCCTACGCCGGCACCCGCAGCCTCTTCGAGCAGGCCGGGTTCACGAAGGCGGCCGACACCGATTCGGTGCTCAACGGCTTCCCGCGCGTGCTCATGCGGCTCGACCTGCGCTGACCGAGCCGTCGACGCCTCGCAGGCCGTCCCGCGCGGTCCAGGCCTCTGGTGGCGCATCCCCGACAGGAGTAACCTGAGCGCCGTCCGGCTCGAAGAGGGCCGGCACAGCACGCAAGGGGATCGGCGCAGCCGGGGGGTGGTGGCCGTGACACGCTTGCCGAAGAACACGCCCGTGCCCGACGCCGACGAGCCGGGGCCCGGAGGCCGTGCGGCCGATCGACTGAGCGAGTTCGAACGCGCACGCGGACTGACCGACGACGAGCAGGCTTCGGACGTCGAACGCGCCGACGGCGAGCAGGTGCCGGGTGACGGCACCATCGAAGACGAATCCACGGGCGTCGCCACCGGCGACGCCGACGACTCCGCCGAGGAATCCACGGAGCCGACCGCCGGCGACGAGCCGGCACCCGACCGGAACGACCGCCCCGACGAGGGCGAGGTCGCGCCGGTCTGAACTCACAGTTCGCGCAATCAGGGGGATTTCCGATGCGCTCAGCGATTGATGAAACGGATCTCGGCGGGGACGTCGGCCGCGGACCTGGCGTCGAAGGTGCCGAACGCGTTCCGCCGCCGGGCCCACCGGCCGGCAAGGTCTGGGAACGCCTGCACCTGTTCGAGCAGGAGCGCGGGCTCGTGGACCACGATGGCGATGAGATCGCACGTCCTGAGAGCCTCCTCGAGGCGGTGCGAGCGCTCGACACCGACCCGATGCAGGTTCGCTCGGACCGTACCGTCGACTTCGCCGAAGCGCTCCAGGCACCGCCGGAGGCCGCAGGCGAGCCGCCGACCCCGGGCCTGCCGTCGTGGCATCCGCTCGGTCCCTCCGTCATGCGGAACGGCCAGACCTATGGCTCCGGCACCGGCTCCCGAGTGGATGTCTCGGGGCGCGTGTCGGCGATCGCGGTCGATCCGGCCGACTCGGCGCACCTGCTCGTCGGGGCGGCCGGCGGCGGCGTCTGGGAGAGCCACGACGCCGGCGCATCGTGGGCTCCGCGCGGCGACCACCTGGCGACCCTCACCGTCGGCGCGCTCGCCTTCGACGCCGCAGCACCCGGCACCGTGTACCTCGGGACCGGCGAGGGCGACTTCTACGCCGGACTCGGCCAGGGCGTCTTCCGTTCGACCGATGGCGGGACGAACTGGGCGCTTGCCGCCGGTGCCCCGTTCGTCGGCGTCGGCTTCTACGGCCTCGTCGTCGACCCATCGGATCACAGCACCCTGTACGCCGCGACGACGACCGGGGTCTACGTCACGTCCGATGACGGGACGACGTGGACGCAGCGGCGGTCGGGCAAGGCGTGGAGCGTCTCGGTGCATCCCGCCGGCGGCGACACCGAAGTCCTCGCGACGACGGCCGCCGGCCTCGCGCGATCGACCAACCGCGGCGTCACCTGGGCGGCAGTGAATCTCAGCGGGGTGCCGACTCCGCCGAACTACGCGCGGCTCGCCGTGAGCCATGCGCCGTCGAAGGGCGCCGTGGCGTGGGTCTGGGGCGCGTCCGACCCGCCCATGCCCATCGGGACCCAGACCCAGCTGACGCCTCGCCTGTGGCGCCGAGCCACTGCGAACGGCGCGTTCGCCGCCGTCACGACCATTCCGGCGGTCCGCACCGGTCAGGCGTGGTACGACTGGCACGTCCACGGCGATCCGACCTCGGACCGGGCGGTCTACGTCGGCGAGATCAACCTGTTCCACGTGGAGCGCCAGGGGAACACCTCGGTCTGGACGAACCTGTCGAGCAAGACCAACGGCGACAGCATCCATCCCGACCAGCACTGCCTCGCGTTCGACCCGAACGACGGGAACATCGTCTACGCGGGATGCGACGGCGGCGTCTACCGCTCGCCGGATCAGGGAGTGAACTGGGAGGATCTCAACGACGGCCTCGCGATCACCGAGGTCGAGTACCTCGCCCAGGACGTCGGCTCGGCGAGCTGGCTGCTCGGCGGCACGCAGGACAACGGGAGCATCCGCTACGTCGGCGACCCGGAGTGGGATCACGTCGCCGACGGTGACGGCGGGGACTGCGGAGCGAGCACGACCGACTCGAACCGGGTCTACCACTCCTTCTTCCGCATGGGCCTCGAGCGCTCGACCGACAAGGGCACGACGTGGACCTGGGTGCCGACCGCCAGTCGCGATCCTTCGGTCTACGGGCAGCTCTTCTACCCGCCGCTCGAGGCGAACGGGCTCACCGTGGCGCAGGGCGGCGAGAGCGTCTTCCTCTCCAGGGACGGCGGAGTCTCCTTCACGGAGGTGGGCCTGCCGGGGCGCCCGGTGGCGTCGGCCATGCACATGCCCTCACCCGATGTCGTCTACGTGGGCACGACGAACGGGCGGCTCTTCCGCCTCTCGTGGACGGGCACGGCGTGGGCCGCGCCCACTCCGCTCACCTCACCCCGGACGGCATGGATCAGCGATATCTGGGTGGACCCAGCGGCAACGAACCGCATCTGGCTGACGTATTCTCAACTCGGCGGCGGCCGTGTGTTCAGCTCGCAGGACTCGGCGGCGACGTGGACCGACCGCTCGGCGGGCCTGCCGGCGCTGCCGATCAACGCGGTGGCGGTGCATCCGGCCGATGCGAACCGGGTCTGGGTGGCCGCAGACAAGGGCGTCTTCCAGTCGTTCGACGCCGGAGCGACGTGGTCGAGCATGTCGTCGGGGTTGCCGAACTGCATCATCGCAGACCTGCTCTATCATCCCGACGCCCACGTCTTGCGTGCCGGAACGCGCAACCGCGGAATCTGGGAGTACGAGGTCGAGCGCATCACGGATCCGATCTGCGGTGTGCAGTTCACCGGTCGGCTGGATTCCGGCGAGACGCGCCGGTGGTTCACCTTCCGGTGGCCCGCGACGTGGCACGTGCTGTGGACGGTGATGCCGACGACGGTCGCGCTCGGAGCACCAGAGATCTGGTTCGACGTGCAGATCGAGCGTGCCGACGCGCGGTACGTGACCTACTGGATCACCGTACGAAACCTGACGGCCACGCCCGTCGCCTTCGAGGGTCGCTACGCGATCCTCAGCTACCGCTGATCGTTGAGGAGATGGTCGCCATGTACACGGGAACCCAATGGACCGGGACTCTCGGCCCCAACCAGACCAAGAAGTGGTTCACCTTCAACTGGCCCGCGGATCGGCAAATCGTCTGGTACGTCGTGCCGACGACGCCCCAGAACGGGGCCCCGGAACTCGACTGGGACACCGAGGTGGAGCGCGCCTCCGCGACCCAGTGCACCTACTGGATCACGGTCAAGAACCTGACGAACGCGACGGTCGACTTCGAGGGCCGATACGCCGTCCTGAACTGAGGAGCCGACATGCACATCACGATCGAGATCGACGACGGCGAGGAGCGGTCGCGCGTCACCCTCTCGGGCACGCCGGCGGCACCGGCGGCGTCACCGCCTGCCTCCGACATGGGCGCGCCACTCGACGCAGGACCGGCGCCGGACGTCTTCGCGGCCGGGTCCCAAGTGCCGCCGGGAGTGACCGACCTATCGGGCGACTCATCAGCCTCAGCCGGCGCGGCTCCCGACCTCTCATGAGCGGCGCAGTCTCGCCACGAACACGCGAAGATCGGAAGGGATCGGACAGATGGGTCGGATGATCATTGAGTACATTCTGGGCGCGGTGTTCGTGGTCCTCGCGATCCTGACCCTCGTGAATCCCGAGTGGATCGAGGCGATCTTCAAGGTCGACCCTGACCGCGGCAGCGGCGCACTCGAGTGGTTCATCGTCGCGATCTTCGGTGTGCTTGCCGTGGTCGCCGCCGCGTTGGGCACGAAGGACGCGATCGCCATGCGGCGGAGAGCTGCGTGAACCGCGGCGCCGGCGAACGGTTTCGGCGTCAGTTCGGACCCCATACGGGGAGCCGCACCGACGAGGCGCGTACCGGCTCGTGCAGCACCTCCTGGTGCGCGAGCGCCAGTTCGGTCTCGCTGCCGGAGAGTCCGCCCATGCCCGGGTTCCGTGCGTAGCGTGGGTGCGCGCCGGAACTCACCTGTACACGCACTCGATTGCCGGAGGCGAACCGATGCGCGGTCGGCCAGAGGGGCACCTCGATCGGCCACGCGCCATCCGTGGTCCGCTCCGGATCGGTGTGAGCCGTGGCGGGCGACCCGACGCGGCGGATGCCGTCGGTCACGCTGAGCGAGCGCCCGTCGGGATGCACCTCGGTGAGGCGCACGAACACGTCGACGCTCGGCCGGTCGCTGCGCAGCCAGATCGTGGCGACCGGCGTTCCGGTGACGTCGAGGTCGGCGGCGAGCGGGTCGCCGGTGAACGTGACGACATCGCTCCGGAGCTCGTGCTCCCGGTCGTCGACCGGGCCGCTCGCGCCACGAACGGTCGGCCCGCCCGTGGCCGGCGTCGGGTCGCCCGGGTCGTATGCGTATCGGGTCGGCTCGGACGAGGCATCCGGTGCCTGGGCGGCGATGCCGCCTCCCGGCTGGAGGAACCAGTCGACGTCGGAGACCGGCCCCGGCGGCCAGGTCTCGGCGTCGTGCCATTCCTCCGCACCGGTGAGGAAGAAGCGCACCGGCGCCTTCCTGGTGCTCGGGATGCGCGGAAGTGCTCGTCGAAGAAATCGATGGTCTCCTCGAGGTTCGCGACCGTACTCTCGGTCGACTCGTGGGACCAGGGGCCGATCGTGAGCCGCGGCGCGCGCCCCTGCGCTGCGAGGGCTTCGTACATGCCGATCTGCCACGGCAGGAAGATGTCGTACCAGCCCGTCGTCATGATCATCGGCACGGTCATCTGCGCGACGGCGGCGGTGTGCGACTGCTGCACCCAATACGGATCGCGGAGGTCCTCGCGCGACACCCAGTCCTGGTACCACGGGATCGGTTCACCCACGGCGGTGCGGTCGCCTTCCGACAGCGGCACCGTGTCGAGCGCCCGCTGCAGCTTGCGGTCGGGGCCGATCATCGTGAGCATGCCCGTGGGGGACTCGATGACGGTCATCATGCGACTCCACGTGAGGGAGTTCCGCAGTGAGAGCGCGCCGTGGTCCCACGTGATCGCGCCGAAGTCGGGCGTGGTCACCGCCAGCGACATCGCCTCGGCGGCGTTCTCGGGTTCGCCCGCCGAGAGAGCGCCCGCGCCGGCCGCCCATTGCGTGTAGCCGAGATAGCTTCCGCCGACGGTGGCGAGCCGGCCGGTGAACCACGGCTGGGCGCGAACCCAGCGCATCGTGTCGAGTCCGTCGGATGCCTCGTGGACCTGTGGAACGAACGTCCCGCCCGAGCCGAAGGTGCCGCGCACGCTCTGCAGCAGCACGGGGAACCCTCGGCTGGCCAGAGGCAGCGGCATCCGCGCCCGGAACATCGCGCTGCGGCCGTAGGGAGTGCGGATGACGATCGTCGGAGTTCCTGGCTCGATCCGATCGGGCATGAGCAGGTCCCCGACGAGGATCGTGCCGTCCCTCATCGGCGTCTCGACGCGCGTGATCTCGATGTGCCGGTCTCCGGGCTCGAAGCCCTTCAAGGTGCGGCGCATCAGCACGGCGCCGATCCGGTCGGAAAGGGTGCGTCGTGACATCCATTGCTCCTTGACGTGTCGCTGGGTGGTGTGCTGCCCTTCACGACCGCGGCCTCGAGCCGCGGCCCGACCGGGAGATCGCCTGCGCCTCGTCACGGAGCCGCTCCAGTGCCGGCAGGGCTGCGGCGAGCGCGACTCGATCGTCGTCGGGCAGTGCTGCGATCGCCTCGGCGAGGATGTTCGCGCTCGCCTGGTCGAAGCGCTGCAGGATGCTCACCGCCCGGGCCGAAGCCCGCACCTCCACGCGACGCCGATCGTCGCGATCCGTGTCGCGGGTGATGAGCCCCGCGGCCTCCATCGTCCGAAGCAGATTGCTGACCGTGGTACGGCTGAGGGAGAGTTCCTCGGCGATCTCGGCCGGGCTCCGCGTCGTTCCGACTGGGAGCGCCCGGAGCACCTCGATCTGCGTGTCGGGGATGTCGGGCAGGTGCTCGGCGGTGCGCGCGGCACGCAGCAGGCCTCGGCGCAGCGGCGGGACGAGTCCGCTGAGTCGTGCGACGTCGACCTCGTCGGGGAGGCCGGCGCGCTCCAGGCTCGGCACGGTCGCGGGACCGCCGACTCCGGCACCGATCTGCACACCGCCTCCTCGCTCGTGGAATGATTTTGCAACAAACACATCCCCCGCGTCAATGGCGCGGCGTCGCCGCTCGTCGCAGCGCGGGTGCCATTCGTCGCAGGGGACTTCCGCCGGCGCCTGCGCATGCGCTATGTTCGATTACCTGACTGAACGATCGGTCGGGAAACCCAAGTGCACCACCCTCGCGCTCCCCCCGCACCATCCGTGCACGCACGAAACGCCCGAACAACCACGCCCAGAACAACGGAGTTCGCATGACGTCAACAATCCCCGAAACGCAGGCCACCGGGCGGATGCCCGCGGAGGAGCGCAAGGTCCTCGCCGGCACGCTCGTCGGCACCTCGATCGAGTGGTACGACTTCTTCATCTACGCGCAGGCCGCGGGCCTCGTGCTCGCACCGCTCTTCCTCGCGCCCGTCGCCGAGGCGAGCCCCGGGCTCGCGCAGGTGCTCGCCTTCGCGACGATCGGCATCTCGTTCCTCTTCCGCCCGCTCGGCGCGATCGTGGCCGGCTACCTCGGCGACCGGATGGGCCGCAAGAAGATGCTCGTCTTCACGCTGATCCTGATGGGCCTGTCGACCGCCCTCATCGGCCTGCTCCCGACGTATGCCGCGATCGGCATCGCCGCCCCGATCCTGCTGATCCTGCTCCGCATCCTGCAGGGGTTCTCGGCCGGTGGCGAGTGGGGTGGCGCGGCGCTCATGGCCGTCGAGCACGCGCCGACCGCGCGCCGTGGCTTCTTCGGCGCCTTCCCGCAGATCGGCGTGCCCGTCGGCATGATCCTCGCGACGTCGACGCTGTTCGTGATCACGTCACTGCTCACGCCCGACCAGTTCCTGGCGTGGGGCTGGCGCATCCCGTTCCTGCTGTCCATCGTGCTGATCGGCGTCGGCTACGTCATCCGCCGCGCGGTCGAGGAGAGCCCGATCTTCCAGGACCTGCAGCGCCGCAAGAAGGAGTCGGCAGCGCCGCTCCGCCAGCTCTTCCGTCACAACACGAAGTCGGTCATCCTCACCGCCGTCATCTTTATCGGCAACAACGCGGCCGGATACCTCCTCATCGCGTTCTTCGCCACGTACGCCGTGACGGTGCTCGGCATGGACCGTCCGACGGTGCTGCTCGCCACGACGCTCGCGTCGTTCGGCTGGCTCGTCTTCACGCTCTGGGGCGGCCGCGTCTCTGACCGGCTCGGACGCGTGCGCACCTTCCAGATCGGCTACGCGTTCCTCGCGCTGTGGGCCGTGCCGATGTGGTTCCTCATCGACACGGGGAACATCGTCTGGTACTTCGTGGCCCTGTTCGTCATGACGTTCGGCCTCGGCCTGTCATACGGCCCGCAGGCGTCGCTCTACGCCGAGATGTTCCCGGCGAACGTGCGGTACTCGGGTGTCTCGATCGGCTACGCGCTCGGCGCGATCCTCGGCGGCGCGTTCGCCCCGATGATCGCCGAGGCCCTCATGGGCTCCACCGGCCAGTCGTGGACGATCGGCGTCTACATCGCCGTCGCCGCGCTCATCTCGCTCGCCGGGGTCTCGCTGGTCAAGGAGACGAAGGGCGTCGACCTGCACGCGTAGGCGTCGCGTCGCTTCGCGACGAGAAGGGCGAGCGGATGCGGCATCCGCTCGCCCTTCGCTGTCGTCTCACACTGTCGCGTCGCGCTCGATCCCGTCGTGCATCGCGGTGAGGGTGGCACGCATCATCGGCGCAAGCGTCGAATCGGCGAACGCCTCGACGAAGGGACTGAGGGCGCCGAGCGTCGGAAGCAGCGAGTACGTCCAGGTCACTCGTGTGCCGTCCGCTTCCGCGTGATACCTGAACTCGACGACCACGTGACCACGCCGCAAGAACTCGTTGAGGACTTCGTGGTCATCCTTCGAGGCTGAGCTCGTCGCCTCAGCGTCGGGGCGGGGCCGCGAGGCGGTAGCCGACCGAGCCGTCTCGGTTCCACTCGATGCGGAACCCCGCCTTCTCGAGCACCCGCTGCGACGCGACGTTGTCGTCGGAGGTGTCCGCGATGACGGCGGTGGCTCCTCGCGCGAACGCCAGTCGCACGGCTGCCTCGAGCGCTTCGGTCGCATACCCGCTGCCCCGCGCGGCCGACACGAGCCCGTAGCCGACCTCGGCCACCCCGTCGGGATCGGGCGCCCCGAAGAAGCCGATGCCGCCGACCGCCAGGCCGTCGGCGCGACGGCGGATCATGTAGAGCCGGAAGTCCGGGTCGAGCGCTTCGGCATCGGCGGTCACCAGGCCGCGCAGCACGTCCAGCTCATCGACGAGCGGATACTCATGGTGCCAGTCGTCACCCTCATCCGGCTCGCGCGCAATGATCCGCGCGGCTTCGGCCGGAGTGATCGGGTGCACGATGAGCCGTTCGGTGGTGAGATCCATCGCGGTCAGTCTGTCACGCCGCTCGTCGTACCCACCGCGTAGCATCCGCGGTATGGCCACCGATCGCTACCGCACCGTCGACGAGTACCTCGCAGCCCAGTCGCCCGAACGCCGCGAGCAGGTCGAGGCGCTCCGCGACCTCGTGCGAGACGCCGCTCCCGAGCTGGCCGAGATCGTCAAGTGGAACTCGCCGGACTACACGCTCGACGGCGTCGACCGCCTCACGATCAACGCCGCCGGCCGGGGCCCGGTGCGACTCATCCTGCACTTCGGCACCGAACGCCCCGAAGACAAGGGCGCCGTGCCGACGTTCACGGATGATCCGGCAGGCCTCCTGACGTGGCACTCGGACATCCGCGCGAGCCTCGAGCTGCCGCCCCCCGACGAGCTCGAGGCGAAGCGGGCGGCGAGCGCGGCGGTCATCCGTGCGTGGCTCGCGCACGAGGCTGCGGGTTGAGGAGCCGCGCAGCGGGCGTCTCGAAACCCACTCGCGCACCGGGTTTCGAGACGCGGCCTTCGGCCGCTCCTCAACCAGCAGGGACGGCTACGGCGGAGGTCGCGCGCCGGGCAAGTCTTACGGAACGGGAACGGATGTCCGCGCCCCGGTCTTGCGTCAGAGCGGCAGACGTACGCTGTGAAGGTGTCTCCTGCTCCGTCGTCGATCGGCAACGAGGACCTCGTGGGCCGGCGGGTGCTGCTCGTCGACGACGACCCCACCGTCGCCGAGGTCGCGTCGAGCTACCTGCGCGCCACGGGCTTCGTCGTCGAGGAGGCGAGCGACGGCTTCGCGGCCCTGCACGCCGCCGAGCAGTACAGCCCCGACCTGATCGTGCTCGACCGGATGCTGCCGGGCATCGACGGGCTCGAGGTGTTCCGGCGGCTGCGGGCCCGCACGTCGACGCCGGTCATCATGCTGACCGCGCTCGGCTCGGAGGACGATCGCATCGCGGGCCTCGAGGCCGGCGCCGACGACTACCTCGCGAAGCCGTTCTCGCCGCGGGAGCTCGTGCTCCGCGTGCAGTCGGTGCTCCGCCGTTCGATCGACGAGTTCACGCCCGAGTCGGTGCTCGAGTACGGCGACTTCCGGCTCGACCCGTCCGCCAGGATCGTCACCAGATCGGGTGCCGAGCTGGCCCTGACTGTACGGGAGTTCGACCTGTTCGAGTTCCTGTTGAAGCATCCGAACCAGGTCTTCAGCAGGGAGGACCTGCTGCGCACGGTCTGGGGCTGGACGCACGGCGACCTCTCGACGGTCACGGTGCATGTACGCCGACTGCGGGAGAAGATCGAGCTCGATCCCCGATCCCCCACGATGCTGACGACCGTCTGGGGGGTCGGCTACCGATTCACGATGGGTGGTGGCGCCGATGCCATGGTCTGACCTGATCGCCGTCGCCGGGGTCGCGCTCGCGACCTCGGCCGTGGTCGGAGGCGTGGGCGTGATCGCGCTGCTGCTGCTCCGCCGTGCGTCGCTCGTCGTACAGGTGTGCGTGCTCGTGCTCGCAGCGATCGCATCGGTCGCGGCCAGCATGGTCGCCGTGGCCAACGCGATGTACCTCTCCGAGCACGACCTGACCGTGGCCATCGCGGTCTCGCTGATCTCGGGCGTCGTGTCGCTCGTGCTCGTCGCGGTCCTCGGCTGGTTCGTCGCACGCAACTCGCGTCGCCTCTCGGCTGCCGCACGACGTATCGGCGCGGGCGAGCGCCTCGAATCACCTGGTCGATATTCGAACCGCGAGCTCAACGCACTTGCCGACGAACTGGTGGCGACGAGTGCGAAGCTCGCCGAGTCCCGCGAGCGGGAGCATCGCATCGAGGCGTCCCGGCGCGAACTCGTCGCCTGGATCTCGCACGACCTGCGCACTCCCCTCGCCGGCATTCGAGCGATGGCGGAAGCCCTCGAAGACGACATCGCGCCAGATCCGGCGCGGTACCACCGGCAGATGCGCATCCAGGTCGACCAGCTCTCGAGCATGGTCGACGACCTCTTCGAACTGTCGAAGATCGACTCCGACACGCTCCGCCTAGCGCTGAAAGAGGTCTCGCTGCCCGACATCGTGAGCGACACGGTCGCCGACCTGCGGCCCGCGTCGCGGGGCCGCGACATCCGCGTCGAGGCGCCACTCGGCCACGATCTCGTGGTCACGGCCGATCCTCGTGAGCTGTCGCGGGCGATCGGCAACCTCCTCATGAACGCGATCCAGCACACGCCCGAGGGCGCGCCGATCACGGTCGCGGTCGACCTCGTGGACGACCGCGCGGTGGTGTCGGTGATCGACGGCGGCGGTGGGATCGACGAAGCCGACCTCGACCGCGTCTTCGAGCCCGCGTGGCGTGGGTCCCAGGCCCGAACCCCGTCGATGCACGACGGGAGCTCCGCTGGAGCGGGCCTCGGGCTCGCGATCGTCAAGGGCATCATGAGCGCGCACCGCGGCGAGGTGACCGTGCGCAACGTGCCGGGCGGATGCCGCTTCGACCTGCTGCTCCCCCGCGACGCGTCGGTCAGGGCCTGACGCATCTCCCCGGATTCGCGCCGAACGGGCACGGTGTCCTCGCCCGAGATCGAGGGAGGGCGCCCGACCGAACCTCGAACGCCCTCCCGTGCCCATCACTCGGCGGCGTCGAGGATGACCTCGGTCACCTCATCCGGATGACTCATCATCACGACGTGCGAGCTGTCGATCTCGACCGTGGTGGCACCCGCGCGCTCGGCCATCACGCGCTCGGCCTCCGGCGGGATCGTGTGGTCCTGCGAGGCCACGACGTACCAGCTCGGAATGGTCTTCCACGCCGGCTCGCCCGACGGCGTGAAGAGGGCCGACAGGGCGGCCGGGCGCTGCGACGCGGCCATCACGGCCGTCTGCTTCTTGGGAAGGTCGCCCGCGAACAGGTCACGGAAGAAGGCCGGATCGATGTACCCGTCGGCGTCGCCCTCGGGTGCGCCCGGGTACGGACGGATCACGAGGTGATCGGCGAGGTCGCTGTGGCCGCCACCGAGCTCGTTCGCGTCGATCAACCGCTCGCCCGCGTCGAGTGCGTAGGCGGCGACGTACACGAGCGACGTCACGTTCGGGTTGCCCGTCGCGGCGTTGGTGATGACAGCGCCGCCGTACGAATGGCCGACGAGCACGATCAGACCGGTCAGCGTCGACAGGATCGTCTTCACGTACTCGGCGTCGGATGTGAGTCCGCGGAGCGGGTTCGACGCCGCGATCACGGTGTAGCCCTGCTTCTGCAGCCGTTCCGTCACGTCATTCCAGCCCGAGGAGTCCGCGAACGCGCCGTGCACGAGCACGACGGTGGGCTTCGGGTCGGCCGGCTGCTGTGCTGCGTCTTCCGCGCTCGCCGGCAGGGCGACGGATGCCGCGGCGAGCGCAGCCGCGCCCATGAGCGCGAGTGCGAGGCGGATGGGGCGCCTGATGCGCCGCTGATGAGTTGCGCTGGACATGGTTCGCTCTCCTCGTTCGATCGGTGACGGAGATGACGCGACGGCGACGGTTGTCCCGGCTTCGACACCTCGACGTTCAGCGTCGCGCGACGCACCCGCGGTTCGAACCACGTGTGCCACGTAGTCTCCGCTGTCGGCGGTATCCGAGACCATGGCCGCATGGACGTCACCGAGTGGCTGCTCGACTCCGACCCCTCCATCCGCTGGCAGGTCATGCGCGACCTGCTCGACCAGCCCGCCGACATGGTGGCGGCCGAGCGCTCCCGCGTCGCGACCGAGGGGTGGGGCGCTCGGCTGCTCGCCCTGCAAGCCGACGACGGCTATTGGGGCGGCGATGAGTACGGCATGCACGGCGAGCGCACGAGCGTCACCTGGACGCTTCACCTGCTGCGCCGCCTCGGCATCGAACCGGATGCCCCGCAGGTGCGCGCGGCCGTGGCCCGCGTTCGCGACGGCGTGACCTGGCGGTTCTGGGACTCGCTCCCCTACTTCCATGGCGAGGTCGAACCCTGCATCAACGGCGGCGTGCTCGCGCTCGGCGCCTACTTCGGCGTGCTCGGCGCGGGCAGCGACCGCATCATCGGGCGGCTGCTGCACGAGCAGCTCGACGACGGCGGATGGAATTGCGATGCGCCCGAGTCGCAGCGGTCGTCGTTCGACACGACGCTGTGCGTACTCGAGGGGCTGCTCGAGTACGAGCGCGCGGCCGACGACGCGCCACCGGAGGTCACGGAGGCCCGCCGTCGCGGTGAGGAGTACCTGCTCGAGCGCAGTCTGTTCCGCCGTCGCTCGACGGGCGAGATCGTGCTCGCCCGGTATGCGAACCTCATGTTCCCGCCGTACTGGCTGTACGACGTGCTCCGGGCGCTCGACTACTTCCGCGGGGCCGGCGATCGGCCCGACCCTCGCATCGCCGACGCGGTCGACCTGGTGCTCGCCGAGCGCGCCGGCGACGGCCGCTGGGCCGCCGGCGTGCCCTGGCACGGCGAGGTGCACTTCGCCGTCGACGCCCCCGAGGGCGAGCCCAGCCGGTGGAACACCCTCCGCGCCCTCCGCGTGCTGCGCTGGGTCGACCCGTCATCGGGTTGAGCACCCGGCGCGGCTCGCGGGTTCACTCCTCGGGCGCTGGCCGCAGCAGCCTGACCTCCTCCACATCGAGGAGCGCTTGCACCCGGCGCAGCACGGTGTCGTCGATGCGCTGCTCGTCACGCAGCGCGAGGACGGCGACCCGCTTCCGGGCGATCAGCGCCAGTCGAATCGCCCGGTACTGGTCGCTGTGCGCGAGGGTCACCCCGTCGTCGGAGTCGCCCGGTTCGGCGCGCAGGACCGCGAGATGCTCCGAGACCTCGCGGGTCACGCGCTCGCGAATGTCGGCATCCACGTCGAGCTCCTCGGCGACCTCGGGGATCGCGGCGAGCGCCTCCTCGGACGCCACGGTCTCGGCGAGCCGGCGTTCGTCTTCCGGACCGGAGTCGGCGGGGAACCGCGCCCAGCGAACGAGGGGCGGCAGCAGCACTCCCTGCACGACGAGCGTGAGCACGATCACCCCCGCCGTCACGAAGATGATGAGGTTCCGGTCGGGGAAGGCATCGCCCGAGGACAGCGTCGCGGCACCGCGAGCGCAGCCGCGAGCGACACCGCGCCACGGAACCCGGCCATCCCGCCGACGATCCGGGTGCGATAGCCCATGCGGCGGGCTCGCTGGGAGGGCCGGCGGTCGAGCAGCCGGATCAGGGCGACGGCCCCGAAGAGGAACGCGTACCCCACGGCGAGGATCACGAGCCACACCACCACGGCCATGACGAGCGCGATCCCGATCTCCGCGGGCGGGAGGCTGCGCACGGCGGTGCTGACCTCGAGGCCGACGAGCACGAACAGCGATCCGTTCAGGATGAACGTGGCGAGCGACCAGAACGACTCGCTCTGGCGCCGCGAGGTCGCCGAGCTCACGCGGGGCCCGACCTGGGTCGTGATGAGGCCCGCCACGACGACCGCGAGCACGCCCGACGCGCGCACGAGCTCCGCCAGCAGGTACGAGCCGAACGGGATGAGGATGAGCGCCACGTTCTTGAGGATCGGGTCGTCGAGCCGGCGCAGCACGAACAACCCGGCCGCGGCGATCACCGCACCGGCGGCAGCGCCGCCGAGGTAGGAGAGCAGGAACTCCCCCGTGATGCCGAGCGCGGTCACCTCCTGCTCGCCGACGGTGACGCCCACCGCGATCCCGTAGATCACAAGCGCCGTGCCGTCGTTGATGAGGCTCTCGGCCTTGAGGATGGTGACATTGCGGCGCGGCATGGAACGGGCGAACGCGGCGACGGCCGTGGCATCCGTCGGTGCGAGCGCAGCGCCGAGCACCCACGCGACGCCCCATGGCACGCCGAAGGCATGCGCGACCGCGGCGACCGCCGCGGCGGTGAGCACCACGAGCACGGTGCTCGTCAGGATGATGCCGCGAAGGTCGCGGCGAATGCCCTGGAGCGACGTGGTGAGGCTCTCCCAGAACAGGAGCGCCGGAAGGAACAGCAGCAGCACCACCTCGGGCGGCAGGCGCACCTCGTGCAGCGCCGGAAGCAGTCCGAGCAGGATGCCGGTCACGAGCAGCAGCACCGCCGGTGCGATGCGCAGCCGCCGCGCGAGCACCGAGCAGGCGATGAGCGCAACAGCGAGGACGACCACGAGTTCGAGTCCCAGCATCCGTGCCTCCTTCTTCGGGGGGCACCCTCGCCACGCGTCCGGGGAACCCTGATCACACGGTATTGCGGCCGCGCACCGCGTGGCAGGGTCTGTGAGCACCTCCGATCAGGACGTTGGTTCCAGTCGGCTGATCGGTGTTCGTCGGGCGAGTGAGCAATCGGTCCATCGCTCGGTGGAAGATTTAGGTATACCGAAATATACTGTTCCCGAGGGATGGTGGAACGTCATGGACAACTCAGTGCCCACCCGAGTGAGGCTCAGCGAAGGCAGCACGCCGAGAGGATCGGCGGAGCTTCCCAGCCGTCGAAGCGTGCTGTTGGGTGCGGCCGCGGCCATCCCGATGGCGGCACTGGGTGCGGCAGGCGGCGCACGGGCGCAGGACGGTGGCGACCACGACGGTAACGGTTCCGGTCACGGGCCGATGGACATGACCGGCTCGACGAAGACGAGCGCGACGAGTCATGTCGGGCACGCGGGGTTCCCGACGGGCTCGGTGCCTCCCGCACGTGCCGGGATCGACCCGACGGCGATCCTCCGCGATTTCGACACCGGCACGGTGAGCACCCTGCCGAACGGACAGGTGCTGCGTGAGTGGGAGATCACGGCGATCGACGTGGAATTCGAGATCGCTCCCGGGGTGACCTTCCCCGCGTGGACCTACAATGGGCGCGTCCCCGGGCCGACGCTGTGGTGCCGAGAGGGCGACGCGTTGCGGATCCACTTCACGAACGCCGGTTCGCACCCGCACACGATGCATTTCCACGGGCTCCACACCGCTGAGATGGATGGCACGCCCGGAATCGGAGCCGGGTCGATCGCTCCGGGCGCGACGTTCACCTACGAATTCGACGCCGTCCCGTTCGGCACGCACCTCTATCACTGCCACCAGTCGCCGTTGGCGCCGCATATCGCCAAGGGCCTGTACGGCGGGTTCATCATCGAGCCGAAGAGCGGCCGGGAGCCGGCCGATGACGAGATGGTGATGGTCATGAACGGGTACAACACCGACGGCGGTGACGACAACGAGTTCTATTCGGTCAACGGCCTGCCGTTCCACTTCATGGACCATCCCGTGCAGGTGAAGAAGAACGCGCTGGTGCGGATCCACCTGATCAACGTCCTCGAGTACGACCCGGTCAACTCCTTCCACGTGCACGGCAATTTCTTCCACTACTACCCGACCGGCACCATGCTCACCCCGAGCGAATACACCGACACCGTCTCGCAGGTGCAAGGCCAGCGCGGCATCGTCGACATCCGCTTCCCCTACACGGGCAAGTACATGTTCCACGCGCACAAGACCGAGTTCGCCGAACTCGGCTGGATGGGCTTCTTCGAGGTGAGCGAATGACCGCATCCCGGGATACGACGACGCCCGAGCACGGCGTCGAATCGGGTGCTCAGCGGATGCCTCGGTGGCTGCTCGGAGCGGGACCGCTCGCGCTCATCGCCCTGCTCATCGGGCTCTTCGCGCTGCTGAACGCTCCAGGCGTCACCGGCACCGGCGACCGCGTCCCCGAGGAAGCCGTGGCGGTCGAGAGCATCCGACTCGAACCCGGCGAGATCATCCTGTTCGTCCGGAACGAAGGCGTCGACCCTGTGACGATCGCCCAGGTGAATGTGTCGGACTACTTCGCACAGTTCACTCAGACCACGGCGGAAATGGCGCCGCTCCAGGCGAACACGATCACGGTGAGCTACAACTGGGTCGCCGGTGACCCCTACGAGATCGCCCTGATCACCTCTGCCGGGGGAAAGATCTCGGCCGACATCGATGCCGCCGCGCCGAGCCCTGAGCAGGGTGCCTCATTGATGGGCCTGATGATCCTCCTCGGCGTGTATGTCGGCGTCATCCCGATCGGCCTTGGAATGCTGTGGATGCCGTTCGTGCGGCGCTCCTCGCGAGCCTGGATGCAGGGGCTCATCGCGTTCACTGTCGGCTTGCTCGTGTACCTCACCATCGAGGCCACCCTCGAGGGTCTCGAACTCGTCGCGGACACCGGCGCGTTCGGGGGGAGCCTCGTCGTCTTCCTCGGGGCGGTCATCGCATACCTCACGCTCGAAGGCGTCGAAGGGGCCGTCATGCGCAAGCGAGCGGCGGGCGACCGAAGGCAGCTCTCTCCGCAGATGCTCGCACTCCTCATCGCCATCGGAATCGGCTTGCACAACCTCGGCGAGGGGCTCGCGATCGGCTCCGCGTACGCAGTGGGGTCGCTCGCCCTGGGCGCGTTCCTCGTCATCGGCTTCGCCATCCACAACACCACCGAGGGCCTCGCGATCGTCACGCCACTCGCCGGGCAACGCCCCCGGCTGAGCCGACTCGCCCTCCTCGGCCTCATCGCCGGCGCTCCGGCGATCCTCGGCGCCATGATCGGGGTGACCGTGAACCAGCCCGCGCTCGCCGCGCTCCTCTTCGGCGTCGGTGCGGGAGCCGTCGGCCAGGTCGCCGTGAAACTGCTGCCGCTGCTGAAGGACGGCACCGGCCGGATCCTCACCCCGCTCACCGCGGGCGGAATCATCGCCGGAATCGGGTTCATGTTCGTGACGGGTCTGCTCGTCGTCTAGGCGTTTGCGACGGCCCGGCTCCCAGTCTGCTCAACCCAGGAGCCGGAGGATCGAGCCGATGACGGCGATGCTGATCAGGCTGGGTGCAGCCGCGAGCGCCACGACGATGATCAACGCCACGAGCGCGGATTCGTGACCTCGATTCGTTCGACGGGCGTGATCGAGAGTGGGCCGGCGGGCCTCGTGGGTCATCGTGACCATCTCCTCGTCGCTGCGCGTTCAGGGCGTACTGCCATGCTGCGATGCGGCGCGAAGATGCACGTCGTCCACGGGGATCGAAGCGCCTACTGCGACTGCAGTAGGCGGGCACCGGATGCCGCGGCATCCGGTCTGCTCTGAGGCCCGGCTACGCGCCGCGTGCCAGAGGTGGTCGGCATGCGAGCAGGTCGCCGTGCCCTGAGACGCGCAGCGGGCCCGCCGAGTGCGGAGCCACGGCCGTCGTGCCGCGCGGCAGGTCGAGCTCGCCCGCCGCGGTCTCGAGCGTTAGCGCGCCATCGGTGACCACGAGCACGGCGAACCCGGGTTCCAACTCGACCGCACCGTCGATCACCGCTCGCTCCAGCCGGAAGTAACGGTCGGCCTCGGCCGGTAGCACGGATGCGCCCGCGCCCGCCGGCCGCGCGAGCCGCGCGATCTCCTCGAGGCTGCGGGCGCGCCGCTCCACGGCTTCCAGCGCGAGCGGGTAGCCGACGCCCAGGTGGCCGTCGCGCGGGCCGTCGAGTTCGAAGCCCGCCCACTCCACCAGGATCGACAGGTCCTCGGGCTCCTGCACCTCGACGAGCAGCACTCCCTCGCCGATGGCGTGCAGTACGCCGGGCGGCACGTAGACGACGTCGCCCGGCGACACGGTGACACGATGCAGGAGACCCAGCATCCTGTCGGCATCACGCTGCTCCACCAGCCCGAACAGTTCGATCACGCCGACGCTGCGGATGAGACCCAGCTGCACCTCGCCACCCTGCAGGATGTACCACGCCTCGGCCTTGCCGTGCGCTCGCCCCAGGTGCCGATGCGCGAAGTCGCCGGCCGGGTGCGCATGCACGGGCAGTCGCTGACCGGCGTCGAGCAGTTTCACGAGGAGGAGCGGATCGGCGCCCCAACGCTCGACGTGCGCCTGCCCGAGCCATCCCACCGGGTCGGCGGCGAGGGCTTCGGCGAGCAGGCGCCCATCGGGCAGCGTGCTGCGTCCGACACTCGGCTCCCCGGCCACGGTCGTGACCGAGGCGACCCAGTCCTCCGGCTCGCGCTCCCCGGCGGGAGTCTCGCCGCGGAAGTCCGTGATGCGCCGGCCGCCCCGGTAGAAACGCTTGGGCGGGCGGTTCGAGGGCAGGACGACGACGTTCACGCGGATACTCCCACGGGGACGAGTGCGGCGATGAAACCTCCGATGAAGGTGTCGCCGAGTCCGATGGTGGCGGGCTGGTCGGTCTCGAGCACGAGCGCGCCACGGCAGACGAGGCGGCCCGGGAAGCGTGCCTCGAGCGCCCCGGCGACGGCAGCGCCCTCGGGCTTCTCAGGCAGCGCGGCCGTGCGGGCGTAGTCGGCAGCGGTGTGCCCGTCGCCGATGAGGTAGCGGGTGCTCGCCATCACGATGCCGCCCCGCAGCGCGTCGGCGTAGTCGGCCGCTCGCTCGCCGAGCGCGAGCGACCAGTGCTTGGTGTGGATGACGAGGCACGCGGCGGGGATCAGGTCGCCGGCTTCGGCGAGCGCGGCCGCGATCGCGTCGGCATCCAGCAGGTCGACGGTGCGACCCAGGTACGCGAAGAGCTCGTCCTCGTTGAGGCTGTACACGTCGACCGCGTCGACGAGAGCATCGCGCACGCGACGGCTGAATGCGGGCTCGTGAAAGCCCGCGTCCTCGTAGATCGCCACGGTGCCGGTGGACAGTGCGGCGAGGTGGCGGCGGATCTGCTCGACGCGCTCGTCGAGCACCGCGGCATCCTGGATCGTGTTGAAGCCCGACACCAGGAACACCTGGGCGTCGCGGAGCACCGTGCCCAGATCGTCGCTCAGCACGAGGTCGCGGTTCGGCGGATCGTTCGTGTAGATGATGCGATTCGGATGCGGCGCCACGAGCTCGAGCCCACCGCGGCGCACGGCGGCGCCCGCAGCGAACTGCACGATGAGGTGCGGATCGGTGGAGTCGCCGCTCGCACTGCAGATGTGCTCGATGCCCTCGGGCAGCAGGGCCCGAACGTGGTCGTCGATGCTCACGAGGTGCACGAGGCTCGTCACGCCGAGGCTCCGCATGGCGATCGCGGCGCGCACGCAGGTGCCGCCGAGGGTGATGCGGGTGTCGAAGCGAGCCGCGAACGTCTCGACGATGTCGGAGGAGGCGACGAAGCGCTCTCCCCCGACACCGTCGCGCAGGAAGGCGAGCAACGTCACGACCAGGCTGCGCTCATCGACCACCGGGATGCGGGCGTCGAGCTCGTCGGCGCGGATCGCGTAGTCGTCGATGAGGTCCTCGATCACCGCGCTGTCCCACGCGATCTCGTAGTCGACGGTGCCGCCGAGTCCGAGTACCCGCTCGCTCATTCCCCTCCGCTCCGGATGTCTCGTCGTGCCGTCCTCGTCCGTCTAGTAGAGCGCAGCCTTGCCGGCCGCGTCGAACAGGTCGATCTTCTGGGCCGCGACGACCTTCATCGCCGCGATGCACGGCGGCTGGATGGAGTTCGGCTCGCGCAGCGACGTGTCGGCCAGTACCTCGCGCATCTTGTCGTGGTAGGCCACTTTGATGTCGCTGGAGATGTTGATCTTGTTGATGCCGAGCTTCACCGAACGGCCGATCTCGTCGTCGGGGTTGTTCGAACCGCCGTGGAGCACGAGGGGGATTCCCACCGCGGCCTTGATCTCGCGAAGGAGGTCGAGCTTCAGCGCGGGCTTCATGCTCGCCGGGTAGATGCCGTGCGACGTACCGATCGCGATTGCGAGACTGTCGACCCCCGTCTGCTCGACGAATCGCACCGCGTCATCCGGATCGGTGTAGATGATGTCGGCCGCACCGTCTTCGGCCTCGTTGTCGGTCTTGCCGATGGTGCCGAGCTCGCCCTCGACCGAGAGGCCCACGACGTGCGCCGCCTCGACGACGCGCTTGGTCATCGCGACGTTCTCGTCGAACGGCAGCATCGACTTGTCGATCATCACCGAGGTGAACCCGCTCTGGATCGCGGTGAGGATCTGCTCGTAGCTTCCGCCGTGGTCCCAGTGGATGACGACGGGCACCGACGAGCGGTGTGCCCGCGCGCGAACCGCTTGGATCATGTCCACCCCGACGTGGCTCACCTCGTCGGGGTGGATCGCGACGATGAGCGGTGAGTTCTTCTCCTCGCTGATGTCGATGACGCCGTTGAACATCGCGTAGTCGCTGATGTTGAACGCGGGTACGGCGAAGTGGTTCGCGTTCGCGACGCTGAGAAGGTCGTTGCCGTTGATGAGCACTGCTGGGTTCTCCTTGTTTTCGATGGTCGTGGTCGTCGGGCGCGGGTCAGCTCTTGACCGACCCGGAGGTCAGCCCGGCGATGAAGTAGCGCTGGAAGAAGAGGAAGAGGACCAGCACCGGAATGGAACCGAGGATGCTCATCGCCATCATCTCGTTCCACTCGTACGAGTGCTGGCCCATGAGGAGCTGGATGCCGATGGGCACCGTGCGCATGTCCTGCGTCTTCGTGAGCGTGAGCGCGAAGAGGTACTCGTTCCACGCGATCATGAACGTGTACACCCCGACCGACACGATGCCCGGCACCGAGATGGGCACGAGGATGCGCCAGAGCGCCGTCATCGAGCCGGCCCCGTCGACCCGCACGGCCTCGTCGAGCTCGCGCGGCAGGGTGTTGAAGTACCCGGTCATCATGATGATCGCGTAGGGCAGCGTGAAGACCATGTACGTGAAGATGAGGCCCGGATAGGTGTTGTACATCCCGAGCGTCACGATGAGCCCGAAGTACGGGATGAGCAGGGTGATCGGCGGCACCGCCTGCACGCTCACGATGATCATGTTGAGCGGGCGCTTGCCGCGGAACTCGAAGCGGCTGAACGCATAGGCGGCGAGGATCGCCACCAGGAGGGTGAGCGCCGTGACCGAGAGGGACACCACGTAGCTGTTGACGAAGAACCGCACCTTCTCGGGGTCGGTCAGGATCGTCACGTAGGCGTCGAACGAGAAGCTCTCGGTGACGAGGCGGGGCGGGTACTCGAAGATCTCGGTGTTCGACTTGAACGAGCTGGAGAGCATCCAGAGCACCGGGAGGCCAGCGAACGCCGCGCCGGCGAACAGGCCGGCGAGCACGGCGATCTTCAGCGTCATCCGTCGCCTGCGCATGATGGTGGTCGTCATGGGCTCAGTCCCTCGCTCGCTGGTGTCGTACGTAGAAGAAGGCGAGCACCATCGAGAACAGCAGGATGAGCACCGCGCTCGTCGAGGCGAGGGCGAACTCGTAGCGGCTGAACGCGAGCTTGTACGTGAAGGTGCTCAGCATCTCGGTGACGTTGATGGGGCCGCCACCGGTCGTCAGCCAGATGAGTGCGAACTGCTGCGACGTCCAGATGAGGTCGAGCAGGGTCATGCTGATGATGATCGGGCGCAGCTGCGGCAGCGTGACGTTGAAGAAGCGCTGCACGCCGTTGGCGCCATCGACCGTGGCGGCTTCGTAGAGGTCGGCGGGGATGCCCTGCAGGCCCGCGAGCAGGCTGACCATGAAGAACGGATAGCCCGCCCAGATGTTGATGAACGTCACCGCGCCGAGCGCGAGCGCAGGTGACGAGAGCCACTCGAGATCACTGGAGAGCAGGTAGTTGACGACGCCGTTGGGGCTCAGGAGCATCCGCCAGAGCACGGCGATCACGGCTGCGGTGAACAGCCACGGCAGGATGTAGATCACCCGGAACACCGCCCTGCTGGCGTTGCTGACGAGCGGGCTGTTGAGCAGCATCGCGAAGGCGAGCCCGATCAGCAGGTGGGCGATCACGCTCACGACGGTGAAGACGAGCGTGTTTCCGATCGCCGTCGCGAAGACCCCGTCGGTCAGCACCGTCACGAAGTTCTCGATGCCGACGAATTCCGGGTTCTTGTTCAGGATGACGTTGTCCGTGAACGAGTACCCGATGACGAGCACGATGGGCACGATCATCAGGACGAGCATGAGCAGCGCGGTCGGGGCGATGAACCCGAAGGGCTCGAGGGTTCGCCCGAGGCGACTGCGGCGGACCGACGCGCTCGACGCAGGGGGCGTCGGCGTGCGTGTCGGCGTGGGCGTGGGCTCCGGTGGAGCGGTGCTGTCGATGGGTGTGATGATCATCGGGTCGGCCTCCTGCGGGGAGGCCGCGTCACGGGTGTACGACCGTGACGCGGCCTCGCGCCTAGCGCGGATCAGAATTCGGCGAGCCATGCTTCCTGGGTCTTCTGGAGCATCTCGTCGACCGATTGGCCGCCGTCCAGCAGCACCTGGAACTGCTCGTCGAAGAGCCTCATGAGCTGCTCGGCCACAGGTAGCCCGGTGAACTCGTTGGCGGGGTATCCGTTCTGGTAGATCTCGAACGCCGTCGCGAAGAGCTCGTCCTCGGCGACGAAGTCGGGAACGGACTCGGTGTTGCCGGGGAACGCGTTCGCGATCGACGACAGCTTCGCGTTCGTCTCCTCGCTCATGAGGAAGTCGACGAGCTTCCACGCCTCGGCCGGATGCTCCGAGCTCTCGGCCACGCCGATGCCCCACGAGGCGTACGGGATGCCCCGCTCGCCGTCGAACCCGTCTTCAGCGGGCAGCGCCGAGATGCTGAACTTCAGGTCGGGGTTCGTCTCGCGGATCAGGTTGATGTGCGCGAGCGAGTCGATCATCATGCCGACTCGACCGTTGGTGAACTCCTCGACCTTGTCCTGCTCCTTCATGGTGAAGGCGCCCGGCGCGATCGCGCCCTCGTCCCACAGGCCCTTGATGTACTCGACTGCGCTCGTGACCTCGTCGTTGGTGACGTCGGGCTGGCCGCCGTCGAGCATCGATCCCCCGGTCGCCCACACCCACGACATCACGTCGTTCTGGATGCCGTTCGGCGCCTCGAGCGACAGCGGCAGGATCCATCCGCTCGTGTTGTCGCCGAGACCGGCGACCGCGTTCGCGGCGGCCGCGAACTCACTGCGATCGGCGGGAGGAGCGGCAACGCCGGCCTGGGCGAGCAGGTCGTCGTTGGTGAACATCGGATACACGAAGTTCACGACCGGGATCATGTAGGTGGCGCCATCGACCTGGATCTGGCTCGCGAGCTCGCTGTCGTCGTAGTCGCTCTCGGCCATGAGCGCCGTGAGGTCGGCGATCGCGCCCTGGTTGGCGAAGTCGCTCACCCACGCGCCGTCGAGGCCGACGACGTCGGACATCGTGCCTGCGGCCGCGCCGGCGAAGAGCTGTTCCTTCGTCGAGGCGTAGGGACCGCTGAGGAGTTCGACCTTGATGCCCGGGTTCTCAGCCTCGAACTCGTCCATCAGCTCGCGGAACGCCCCGTCGGGAAGCTCGGGCTCCCACCACTGTGCGAACTCGAGCGTCACGTCTCCGCCATCGCCCGATCCGCTGTCGCTGCTCGCGCTGCATCCCGCAGTCGCGAACAGTGCCACCGCTGCAGCCGACGCTCCGAGGACCCGAAGGGTCCGCCGCCGGCCGTGAGCCTCTTTGCTCATGATTCTCCTCATTCTGGAATTTGCAGTATTGCGCTGTTATTTGCGCGTTGATGCGACATCTCGGATGGTAGTCCACTTCGAATGCCCGGTCAAGCGCGGTGCAGCTGCACCGAATAGCAGGGAATTCACGGTCCGGCGATGCGCAGCCCGCGGAACATGCTGCTGTTTCATGCTCGGTACTGCGTCTATTCGCCCTGAGACGGTCATCTGGGGCCGCAACTGTGCTAGAAGTTGCGTATGGGAGCGTCACCACGCGATTCATCAGGGGAACGACTGCGACATCTGCCCGCGGGCCGGCGCGCCGATCTCGCCGACTTCGTCTCCGCCAGCGGCCAGGTGACGGTGGCCACGCTGGCCGAGCGCTACGGCGTGTCGATCGACACGATCCGCCGCGACCTCGACCAGCTCGACGCCGAGGGCATCCTCGTTCGCACCCATGGAGGTGCGGTGAGCGCCACCACCACGCCGCGCACAGACCGGGGCCTCGATGTGCGACTGCACATGCAGGCCGAGGAGAAGGAGCGCATCGCCGAGCTCGCTGCCGCACTCATCCCCGATGGTGCGGTCATCATGCTCAATGCGGGAACCACCACGCTCGCGGTGGCGCGACACCTGCGCAACCATCGCGAGCTCACGATCGCCACGAACAACCTGCGCATCCCGGCGGAGATCTCGCCGAAGGTGTTCCGCGACCTGTACGTGTTCGGCGGCTCCGTGCGCTCGATCACGCAGGCGACGACCGGTCCGATCAGCTTCAAGGTGAGCGCGAGCGGCGGCGAGATCGACCTGCAGTGCGACCTCGCCCTCATCGCGGTCGGAGCGGTATCCCCCACTGGTGGTTACTCCACCAGCAACCTGGCCGATGCGGCGATGATGGCGGAGATGATGTCGCGTGCCACGAAGGTGGCGGTGCTCGCCGACTCGTCGAAGTTCGGGCGTCGGTTGTTCGCCCAGGTCGCCGAACTCGGTCGCGCCGACTACCTCATCACGGATGCTGCGCCGCCGGCCGATCTCGAAGAGGCCCTCAAGCAGAACGACGTCGAGATCCTGACGCCGTAGCCGCACTCACCGCGCCCGATCCGCGTGGGTCGCGCTCGAGGCGAGCCGGGCGACCCCGACGCCGCCGACAGAACTCGCCCTTGTTGAAACGCCGTGACGCATGCCAGACTGCCTCCCGGAGTGGATAGCGCTATCCGAATCAAGCTCACCCCGAGCTCGCCGCTCCGCCCGGATCTGCAATGGAGGAGAGACGAATGCACGCAGCTCGAGCAGGACGCAGCGCGACGCTCGCGGCGATCGGCGTGGCGGTGGCGCTCGTGATGAGCATGTCGATGTTCGCGCCCGCGCCACGCGCCGTCGCGGCATCCGGCCCGTCCGCGGACGTGACTGTGACCTCGACCACCGGGCCCGAGGGGTTCCAACACCCGGGCGTGGGGGTGACCGCCGACAATCTGCGACACACGCAGGAGCAGGTCGCGGCCGGTGTCGAACCCTGGGCGAGCTACTTCGACGCGATGGCGATGACGAGCTACGCCGCCACGACGCTCACCTCCCGGAACCAGGGGTCCGGCGACGGAGTGCCCGCCTCGGACGCCTTCGACAGCAGGGGCATCAACGCACGGTTCATCCCCGATTCGCTCGGCGCCTACACGCAGGCCCTCATGTACCTCTTCACCGGCGAGCGCGTCTATCGCGAGAACGCGCTCAAGATCGTGCGGGTGTGGAGCCATATGGACCCCGACAAGTTCGCGGCCTTCCCCGATGCGCACATCCACACCGGCGTCCCGCTCTACCGCATGGTCGCCGCCGCTGAGCTCCTCCGCTCGACCTCGCTGCCTGCCGCGGCCGGAACCTACCCGCTCGAGTGGAACGAACAGGACACGGCCGACCTCTCGGCCAACCTCATCGTTCCGATGACCGAGCTCTACCTCCACGACTACTCGCACTACATGAACCAGCACAGCTTCCCGCTCATCGGCGCCATCGCCGGTTACGTCTTCACCGACGACCGCGACGGCTACGACGAAGCGGTCGAGTGGTTCACCCTCAACGCCACCTCGCCGAACCAGGACATCAACGGTGCACTCGGCGCCATCTTCCGCGTCGTCGAGGAGGAGCATCCGCTCAACACCTACGGACGCACCTTCGTGCAGCACCAGGAGATGGGGCGCGACCAGGCCCACGCCGGCGGCGACGTGAACGTGCTGACGACCCTCGCCCGCTTGGTGCACGCGCAGGGAACGCGGCTCGACCCCGCGACGGGCGTGCCCTCCGAACGGCACAACGCGGTGACGCCGTACGCCTTCCTCGGCAACCGCCTGCTGCGCGGCGCCGACGCGTACACGGGATTCATGATGGGCCACGAGGTCCCGTGGGTCGACCTGACCGGCGCGGGCGGCCACGTCTCCGAGGCGTACCGCGGGCGGTGGTCGAACACGTTGAACGAGCTCTACCACGTGTACACGGGCGCGGGCGTGGACGTGGGCAAGGTCGCCCCATACCTCGCCGAGCAGTACCGCCAGTCCGACGGCGCTCTGTTCTACAACGGCAACAGCGCCGAGATCGGCACGGTCGTCGGCGCGGACGGCCTGCGGAGCTTCTGGGGCGGCAGCGATCCCGGCGCCGAGTACTGGCTGTCCCTTCCCGAGACGGTCGCCGGCGACGCGCCGCCGGTGCCCGAAGACCCGACGCTGCAGTTCGAGGAGAAGGGCGCGTCGATCGGCAAGGGCTCCGAGCTCGTGACCGAGGGCGACCGCACGTTCCTGCGGATCGCCCCCGCGAGGAAGGCGACGACCGCGACCACGCTCGCGATGCGCTCGATGTCGTACGGTGCCCGCACCGACTACAGCCCCGTCGGGATCCTGGTGCGCTCCCGCGATGCGTCCACGCTCGAGGTGAGCAGTCGGGTCGATGCGGCGCCGTACCACAGGATCACCATCCCCGACACGGGCGGCGAATGGCGCTACATCGTCTACGACATGGACACCGACGTCGTGCCGCTTCCGGCGATGGGCGACAATCACATCGCCTTTTACACCGTCACCGGCAACCGCGATCCCGTGGACTTCGACCTCGTCAACCTGCAGGCGCCCACGCAGCTCACCCCGCCGAGGTTCCCGCAGGGCGCGACCGCGACGATCATCGGGGTGACCGGCAGCGAACTCTCGGCATCCTTCACCGCCGACGACGCCGGCCTCGAGACGCTCGCCTACAGCGCGGTCGGCGCGCCGGCGGCATCCGCGCTGGACTCCTCGAACGGCCGGTTCACCTGGACGCCGCAGGCCTCGGATGCCGGGGACGACGTCTTCGTCGTGCAGGCCACCGACGGCACCACGACGACCGCCCTCGCGGTCACGGCACGGATCGCCTCGGACCGGGAGGGCGCCTACCAGCTGGCACGAGAGGGCTTCGACCCCGACGTGACGTACACGTCCGTGTCGCATGATGCCTTCGACGCGGCATCCGAGCATGTCCGATCGCTCTTCGACAACGGGACCGATGCCGACTTCGCGGCCGCGATCGCCGAGCTGCAGGTCGCCACGCGGAGCCTCGAGGTGCTCAACCCGCGCCTCGCGGACGGCACCCTGGACTACCCAGACCTCGTCACCTCGACGCTGGGGACCGCCAAGCTCGGCACCCTCGTCGACGACGACAGCGCGACCTTCTCGGGCGACCTCCGAGTGAACTCCTTCACCCTCGACTTCGGTGCGGACTTCCGCGTCAACGCGTCGGCGTTCACGTTGCAGGCCCGCTACGGGTTCGGGAACCGCTCCCAGGGCACGAACGTCTACGGATCGAACGACAACACCCTCTGGACCAAGCTCACGACGCAGATGACCACCAACACCGGCGACCCCGAGACGCTCGCGGTCGCGGACGAGCTCCAGGGCGTCGCGTTCCGCTTCATCAAGGTGCAGGTCGACGAGCCGGGAGTGCCGACCGACCCCAACTTCCCGGGCATCTTCAGCGTCGCGGAACTGAAGATCCACGGCGACCGCATCGAAGCGATCAACGCGATCGAGTCGGCCGCGATCTCGTCGACCAACGTGATGCCGGGACGCGCCGTCAACGGCGACACCGTCACGCTGTCGTTCACGAGCCGCGAGCCGATCACCGGGGTCGCGGTGACCATCGAGGGAGCCGAGGCGGGCGTCCTCGGTGACGGGACATCCTGGACCGCCTCGACGACGCTCCCCGACGAGGTCGGCTACGGCCGGAACCTCGCGTTCCGAGTCGACTACGTCACCGAGGCGGGCGTGCCGGCCGATCCGCTCACCGTCACGACCGACGGCTCGACCCTGTTCCTCTCGAACGAGACGACCCTCATCGGCGGCGTGCCGGCGAAGGTGAGCGTCGTCGGCCCGACCGGCGAGCTCGAGACCGGAAAGGCCGTCCACGTCGATCGGATGTTCGACCAGAAGGCCACGACGTTCAGCGACGTCGGCCCGTTCAACGGGCAGTACTACATCACCCTCGACTTCCACGAGGGCGGCGCCGTCGCACTGACCCGAGCCGAAGCGCTCGTGCGCCAGGACGACAACGGCCTCCGCCGCGCCGTCAACTCGCACCTCCAGGGATCGAACGACAACGTCAACTGGACGCGGATCACGAACAACGCCACCAGCACCCTCGCGTGGCAGACCCTCGATCGGCCCGACCCTTCGGCCGAGCCCGTCGCGTATCGATACATCCGCATCACCAACACCGACTGGATCAACTTCGCCGAACTCCGGCTCTTCGGCACCTATACCGAGCCGCCGGCCTCGTTCATCAGCACCGCGAAGATCTCGTCGAGCAACGCGATGCCGAACCTCGCAGTACCGGGCGACACGATCACCCTGTCGCTCACGGCGACCGAGCCGCTCTCCGAGGTGCACGCGACGATCGACGGCGAACCGGTCACCGCCACGAGCACCGACGGGGTGGGCTGGACCGCCACCGTTCCCGTGCCCACCGGGGCCGACACCGGCCGCAAGGTCGGCTTCCGCGTCGAGTACACGAACGCCGCCGGCGATGCCGGGCGCCCCGTGGTCGGCACGACCGACGCATCGAGCGTGTTCCTCACCACGGACGACGGCCTGATCGTCGGCGCGCCCGCGAAGGTGAGCGTCGTCGGCCCGACCGGCGAGGTCGAGACCGGCAAGGTCGTCCACGTCGATCGGCTCTTCGACCAGAAGGCCACCACGTTCAGCGACGTCGGCCCGATCAACGGGCAGTACTACATCACCCTCGACTTCCACGAGGGCGGCTCTGTCGCACTGACCCGAGCCGAAGCGCTCGTGCGCCAGGACGACAACGGCCTCCGCCGCGCCGCCAACACCCACATCCAGGGATCCAACGACAACGTCAACTGGACCCGCGTCACCGTCAACGCCACGGGAACCCTCGCCTGGCAGACGCTCGGCCGGCCGGATGCCGCCGCCGAACCGGTCGCGTACCGGTACCTCCGCATCACCAACACCGACTGGATCAACCTCGCCGAGCTCAGGCTCTTCGGCACCCACACCGCTCCGCCGCAGTAGGTGGTGCACGACGAGAGGGGGATCGGACGCGGCGTCTGATCCCCCTCTTCCGCATGGAGCGCTGACCCCGCCTACAGCTCGGCCAGCGTCCAGGACTCCCGCCACTCCAGCGTCGCCTCGCCGCCGCCGATGCGCACCGGCAGCCATACCGCCGCGCTCCGCTCCAGGTCGTGGCGGTTCCAGCGATCGCCGACGTACACGTGACGCTCGCCGGCAACGGTCGACACCGGCACGATCGTGCTCACCTGCGAATCGAACGTCGCCGAACCGGGTGGCGCGATGTCGCTCCAGGGTGACCACGGACCGTTGAGCGATTCGGCGGTGGCGACCTTGTTGTCGTTCGTCGACCATCCGGTGAGGTCGGAGCCGAACAGGTAGTAGAGGCCATCGTGGCGCACCAGCGCGGGCGACTCGTACCCATGGCTGCCGTGGTCCTTGAGTGTGGTGGCGACCAGCTCCGCCACGCTCAGGTAGTCGTCAGCGAGGCGGTAGATGTGCAGTCCGCGGTCGCGGTCCTCCGACAGGAGGTACCCGACGCCGTCCTCCTGGTACACGCCGATGTCGCGGCTGAGGTTTCCGAGAGGCCGCTCGCCCCCCACGTAACGGTACGGGCCGGCCGGGTCGTCGGCGATCGCGAACCCGACCCGCGCATCCGCGTAGTCGGCGGAGTCGATGTGCAGGAGCATCACGAACGCCCCGTCGGGCCGCCGCAGGACCTTCGGCCGCTCGACCACGCGCCCGGGGGCGAGATCCCCGTCGGCGAGGCCGAGCGCATCGCCCTCGTAGCGCCACGTGGCGAGGTCGGGGCTCGAGTAGCACGCCACGGCGGTGAAGGTGCCGCCCGCAGCCTTGTCTTCGCCCCATGCGACGTAGCGGTCGCCGATGCGCAGCACGCCGATGCCGTGCAGCTGCGCCAGCCGCCCGCGGTCGTCGGTGAAGGTCGTGCCCGGCTCGATCCTCGTCGTCGGCTCAGTCATGTCGTTCCCCGCGGTCGAACCGAGTCCCCACGTAGTCGAAGTCCGCCGACCATCCGGTGCCGTCGAGGTCCTCGACGCGGATCCCGGCGAACATCCCCGTGAAACGCAGCTGCCCGCCGTGGTCGTCGGAGAGCGACCACGCCGGATACGCACCCGGAACGTCCGTCCACGGACCCTCCGCTGCTGCCGTCTCGAACCGGAGCAGGCCGCCATCGATGACCATCCGCATCCGGAGCGGGCCGGCCGGGGCGGCGAACGCCTCCGACCTGGTGGTGCGCCCATCCCGCACGACGACTCGCAGATGCCGGCCGTGCTCCTCGTCCCAGGTCACCTGCAGCCAGATCCACGCGGAGCGGTTGTACCAGGCTGCGAGCCCGGCAGCCTGCCGTATCGATCGCGGATCGGCATCCACGAGCGTCTCGACCTCGCAGTGATGCTCCTCGACGCGCTGGGCGATCATGGACTGCTCGAACACGGATGCCCCTGAGCTGCCGCCGCGAAGGCGGAGCCACCCGGGTCGCGCGGTGAGATCGGCGACCGACTCGGGCAGCGGCGCACGCAGCGTGGACCACCGTCGCCGATCGAGCTCGTCGTGGTCGAAGTCGTCGCAGGGCGACATCCGCCCGCTGCCGACGTCGGGCTCGAGACCCGTGAACCGCACCGTCTCCGCGGGATGATGCCCGCCGTCGCTGAGACGAAGCCAGCCGTCGGCGTCGAACTCGACGCGCTGGATGCAGGTCTCCCGGCCGAGCGTCGAGTACCGATCGCCGAGCCGGAGCGTCGGCCTGCTCGCGAGGTGAACCATCGCCCACTCCCCCGACCGGGTGCGCACCAGCTCGCCGTGTCCGGCCTTGGCCAGCGGCGAGCTCAGCGTGTCGCGCGTCGTCAGGACCGCGGGAGCGGCATCCCGCTCGTACGGGCCGTCGATCGTCCGTGATCGCGCGACCGTGATCCCGTGGTTCCAGCCCGTGCCGCCCTCGGCGAGGAGCAGGTGGTACCACCCGTCGAGGTGGTACAGGTTCGGTCCTTCGACGAGCGAGGGCTGACGATAGATGATCACCGCGTCGCTCGACGTTCGCTGCTCGTCGGGGAGGTACTGCTCGAGCGCGATGCCGCTGAAGCTCGGATGCTCGGGCCGCTGGTCCCACTGCACGCCGACGACCCAGTGCGTCCCGTCGTCGTCGTGGAAGAACGAGAAGTCGAACCCCCGCGACCCGAGCGAGATCGGCTCGGACCAGGGTCCCCGGATGTCAGGGGCCGTGACGAGGTAGTTCTCGAGGTCCTTGTCGTCGCCGTCCATCGTGCGGATGATCGAGTACGCGAGCCAGAACCGATCGTCGGCCCAGGTCAGGCTCGGCGCCCAGACGCCTCCGGAGTCGGGGATTCCGCGGAGGTCGAACCCGTTGGACTCGTCGAGCGCGTGACCGACGACCGACCAGTGCACGAGGTCTCGCGAGTGGTGGAGGCGAACGCCCGGATACCACTCGAATGTGCTCGTCGCGATGTAGTAGTCGTCGCCGACGCGAACGATCGACGGATCGGGATTGAAGCCACGCAGGATCGGGTTGGTCGCGACCACCTCGGCGGCGCTCATTCCGAGGTCTCCGACGCCAGGAACACGCGTGCGGTGCAGCCGGGCAGCGTCGTGAGTCGAAGGCCCTCGTCGTCGGTCGAGATCCCCCACGGGTCGAGCGTCATCGGGAAGATCTCCCTCGCAGCGCCGGTCACCGCCGGTACGACGATGGTCGACGCGTCGGGGTTCCGATCCCACACGACGAGCAGCGCCTGGCCGGAACCGAGGTCGAGGCCGAGGCAGATGGCGGATGCATCCCAGCCCGGCAGCCCGAGCGGCCAGAACGGCATCGCGAGCGGGAGCCGGTCGCGCAGCGACGTATGGACTCGCACCGCCTCCTGGACAAGCATCGTCTGTTCCGGCCGCAGGCGGTCGAGGAATCCCGAGAGATAGAGCCGCCCGGCGAGGCCCGTCGCGAGCGTGAATGCCGTCTCCTCATCGGTCATGTCGACGTGCGGATACGCCCAGTTGCCGCACTGCTCAGGCAGGATCGTCGCCGGAGCCGACGCCGCGATCGGCGGATACAGGCGGAAGTCCTGCTGGTCGCTCGTCGACTGCAGGTGGGTCACGGAGAGCAGGGATGAGTCGGCCCGCATCGCACCCGAACTGCAGTTCTCGATGAGCAGCGACGGATGCCGCTGCTGCGTCTCGATGAGCCAATCGCGGAACGCCCTGGTGTGCCCCAGCAGCCCATCGCCCGGGGTCGTCGCGGCGACCTCCGTTCCCGCGCCCGGGTTGATGTTGTAATCGAGCTTCAGATAGGAGATCCCGTACTCCGCCACGAGGTGATCGATGGTGGTGTCGAGGTACGCGCGGACCGCGGGGTTCCGGAAGTCGAGGTGGTATCGATCGTGCTCCTGCACGCGTCGCCCGAACCGCTGGAAGAACGCCTCGTCGGGAAGCGCCGCCACCACGGGGCTGTGGACGCCGACCACTTCCGGCTCCAGCCAGAGCCCGCTCCGCATTCCGCGAGCGTGGATGTGCTCGATGACCTGCCCGAGCCCGTGTGTGAATCGGCTCGAGGCCTCACGCCATTCGCCGACGGTCGCCCACCAGTCGCCGATCTCGGGGTCGGCGAACCAGCCCGCATCGATGCAGAAGACCTCGGCTCCGGATGCCGCCGCCGCGTCGATGAGCGGAAGGAGCGCCTCGGTCGAGGGCTGTCCCATCAGGGTGTTCATGAAGTCGTTGTAGACGACCGGCAGCGTCGAGTCGGCCGGCCCTCTCGGCTCCCGGAGCCATCGCCGGTACGTCGTCAGCTCTCGGATCGCGCCGTCGCGTCCGTCGGGCGACACGGCGACGGCGACCGGGATCGTCGTGAACGTGCCGCCGGGCTCCAGCCGATGGCCGAATTGGTGCTCGAGGTCGGTCGGGCCGAGGAGGCTGATCACGCCGCCGGTGATCGCCTGCGCGAGATCGCACTGCCAGGCTCCGCTCGTCTCGAGCTGCCAGGCGATCGCCTCACCGGTCACTGCATCGGCCAGGATGCCGGCAGGGAGGTGCTCCCCCGTCGACCATGCGCCGTGGCTGCCGTAGCCGAAATGCCCTCGCCCGTCCTGTCCATGGAACGCGAGGGAGATGCGCGGCAGGCGATGCCGAAGGGGTTCCTCGCGCCAGCGGTTCTCCGCGAGCCACTCACTGTCCGCGGTGGCGAGCGAGAATCCATCGAGCTCGTCCTCGGAAGCGGCGAATCCGATCGTGGCACTGGAGACGGCGGTGAGCACGATCGGGGTGTCGGCGGTGTTCTCGAGGGTGTGCTGGAAGCGCAGCACCCGCGACCCGCGCGCTGCGGTGATCGACGTGCGGACGAGGAGGCCGGTGTTGTCGTCGCGCTGCGCGATCACGACCTCGTCAGCGGCATCCGTCGCACGGATCTCGTGGTCGACGTACCGGAGGCGCCCGCCGACGGCCGACCGGAAGTAGGCCTGGCTGGTGCGGCTCCGCTGCTCCTCCGCGGTGAAGACCTCGACGAACGCCACGTCGGCCCGACCGAGGATCGTCGAGCCCGGCACCCCGACGAGAGACACGGGACGATCGGCACCCCAGCTCAGGCGAACGAACGACAGCGCATCGGGCGATGACCGGGCCTCGAGTTCGATGGTGATGGCTGACTCCTTCGTCGGCGGTCGCTTGTTCGACCGATTGGATAGCGTTATCCTAACGTACCTCGCATGCCAGGGCGGTGCGCGGAACGGTCAGACGCTCGCGCCGACCCTCACCCCGTGCACGATCAGCGACGCCTCGAGCGCGACGTGCTTGCGCCCTTCCGGGCCGTCTGGTTCGTCGAGCGCGAGGCGAAGCGCGGATTCGCCGAAGTCCTCCAGTGGCACCTCGACCGTGCTGAACTCGGGCAGGACGTCGCCGAGCATCGGCACGTGGTCGAATCCGGTGACCTCGAGATCGCCGGGCACTGCGAGACCGTGGTCGCGGAGCCGCGCGATGACGCCGACCGCCATGGCGTCGCTCATCGCGGCGATCACGTCGAGCTCGCGGATGCGCGAGCCGAGCCGATCCACGGCCTCGTAGCCGCCATCGCGGCTGAACTCCGCGTGCACGACCGCCTCGTCGGGCACTGCGATGCCGTGCGAGGCGAGACCCTCGAGGAATCCCTCGACCCGATCGCGTGCCGTGATCTGCTCGCTCGGGCCCGAGACGATCGCGAATCGACGATGACCGGAACGCACCAATGCGGCCGCCAACTCGGCCGCGGCCCCACGGTTGTCGATCGTCACACGCGGATAGTCGAGATCGCTGTCGCCGATGAGCACGATGCTGGCGCCCTGCTCCTGGAGGATGCGCAGCTGCTCACTGAGCTCCGACTCGCGTCGCGCGTCGGTGGTGCGGCTCGTGGCGAGTACGATCGCGCGATGGCGCTCGCCCCGGAAGTGCGTCAGCAGGTCGATCTCGCGTCGGGCGTCGTCGCGCGTGGTGCGCACTGCGACCGAGAGCCCCCGCTCCTCGGCGGCGTGCATGACCCCGGCGATGATCGTCGCCGCGCCGAAGTCCTCGATGTCGCTGACGAGCAGGCCGATGGTTCGCGCACGCCCGTCCTTGATCGCCTGCGCCGCCGGGCTCACCGAGTACCCGAGCGCACTCGCCGCGTCCTGGACGCGCTTGCGCAATTCGCGGCGACCGCTGTCGGCGCCGCGAACGCCGCCGTTGAGCACCCGCGAGGCGGTCGGCACCGAGACGCCAGCGAGTCGCGCGACATCCGTCAGCGTGGCCGGCTTCGCCGGCTTGGCCTGCTCCACTCGAATCCCCCTCTCTCGCGGCACCGATCGGTGCGTGACGATGGACAGCGATGTCCAGTCTACGAAGCGCAGTCGATCTCCCGCATGTTCCCACGGGTGTCGCGATGAGATCGCACCACATCGTCTACGACAAGGCGTACTTCGAGAAGCACGACCTCGACGTTCGCGAGAGCTACGACGACTTCATCGACCTGATGGAGGAAGGAGGTGATCCGGAGATGTCTCTCCGCCAGACGAGGGTGATGCTCACAGTGAGCAACCAGGCGAGCAGGACGATTACGGGGAACAGGAGGAAGGAGGCGAGCAGCGACAGGGCCACCCCGAACCCCAGCCAGGAAAGCCACCTCGGGACGACACCAGCCCTGATCCCGACGACCGATGTGGCCAGTACCAAGACCGACATGATCGTGCCGCCGCTGTACCAGGCGATGTAGCCCGCGCCGCTGAGGAGGCGAAACGCATCGAGGTCGAACTGGAACCCGCCTTCGCCGTCCCTCTCCAAGAACGGGAGAACGTAGAGCGTAGCCGCCACAATCCAGAGTGCGGTGGAGACGAGGCCGGCCCCGAAGGCAGCCATCGTCCAGACCCCAGCACCGCCTTCGCCGGTTTCAAGTCGGCCGCGGAGCACGGAGATGAAGAGGATGAAAGGCAGGGATGCCACGAGCAGGAGGATCTGGGCAATGAGACCTCTGGCTCGCTGACCCTCGTCGGCGAAGTAGGCCAGGATATCCGCGTCCGAGTCGCTGCTTTCCACGGTGCCACCAAGGATCACGAACGCGGTCACCCAGAGCAGGACGAAGAGGGCACCGCTCAGCGCCGCCCATCGGGTGAAACCCGAGGTCCCCATGAGACCTCCCTCCGCCTGTGGGCGGGTTTCCGACCGACGGGGGTGCCGTCAAAATCGCCTCACCCGGAAGCGCTGCTCACAGAGGGCCGGCAACGAGAACTTGCCGATTGATATACCGCTCACAGTATCAGGAGCAACCCGGTCATCGGCAGTTGAAGGTGTATCCGATGGGTGCCAGGTGCGTTGATGTCCCGCCCTTCGAGTTCGATATCTCGCTCGCGTACTGGTATGTGCCGTTCGGCAGCCTCCGAGATGTGACCGTCGCGGTCTGGGCGGGGGGGGGGTGATCTCGGCCGCCTTCGCGCGAGCCGTGGACCGACATTGGCCTCGACGGACGTGTCTCGTCGTTAGCCAGCAGGGCTCACGCCCGTGCGACCTCTGGACACCAGGTGATGATGTCGCCGAGGTCGAGCACGATCGTGCCGCGGACGTGGAGCCCGAAGTGATCGATGACAACGTCAGAGAGCATGCCGGCGGTGTTCGTGACGACACGGACCTCCGACTCGGCGTGGGCAGTGGTGGCGGTGTGCATGGCTCGACTCCTCGGTGTGGGCGGATGACACCCCGCAGCAGGGCATCATAAGGCCAGCCTGTCTCGCCAAGCCGAGAAGCGAATCGTGCGACGGGAGGAGAACCGAATACTGCGACCGCAGTACAGGTGCCCACGGCGATGCGCGGGACGCTGGCTCGCAGCGACGATCGTCCGCCTCCCATGAGACTCTGCCGGGCGGGACGCGACTTGTCCTCCACAGCCTTGCGGATTGCGCGTGGATTCACACCCTGATCTGGTCTTTTGCGGTGATTTGGATGTCGGTGGGTCCCGCAAGAATGGACCCATGACCGGCACCCGCGACGCACTCGAGCAGCTCCGCTCGACACTCGCCGACGTGCTCGGGTTCGACGACGCATCCGGGTGGCCCGACGATGAGTTGCTCGCCACGATGAGCGCCCTCGAGGGGTTCGGTCGGCTCGTCGACGCGCACCGCGCCGCCTTGTCCGGCGAGGTCGCCGAACGGTCCCGGGTCGAGCTCGGCGACCAGCGCCTCTCCACCCGCAGGGGGTGCCGCTCCGCGGCCGAGCTCGTCGAGCGGGTCACGCAGGTCTCCGCGTTCGAGGCGCGCCGGCGCATCGCCGTCGGGTCCGCGACCCGGGCACGGTCCGGGTTCGGGGAGCCGATCGCGGCGGTGTTCCCGCTGGTCGCGGCGGCGCTGGCCGGAGGTGAGCTGGGCGCGGATGCCGCGTGCATGATCATCCGGGAACTGGACCGCACCCGCACGGTCGCCGACCCGGCCGCGCTTCAGGCCGCCGAGCAGGCCCTGGTCGCCGAGGCCATCGGCGCCGGCGACGGCACACCGGTGCGCTGCACCGCCGACGAGGTGCGGGTGCAGGCGCAGGCGTGGTCCACGTTCCTCGACCAAGACGGCCGCGAACCCGACGATCAGCGCGCGATGCGCCGCCGCGGGTTCCGGCTCGGCCGGGCCCGGGACGGGCTGATCCCGGTCACCGGTGAGCTCGTCCCCGAGGTCGCCGCGAAACTCACGAGGCTGTTCGACGCGCACCTGTCGCCCCGCTCCGGCGGTGGGTTCATGACCGACCAGGAGCGGGCGCAGATCGCCGCGGTCGGTGAGACCCGCAGCGCCGACCAGCAACGCCACGACGTGCTCGCCGCCGTCATCGACACCGCCGCCCGCTCCGGCGAGCACCCCACGATCGGCGGCGCCGCACCCACCGTGCTCGTCAGCGTCAGGAACTCCGACCTCGCCGCCGGGCGGGGCGTCGCGCACGCCGACGGCGTCGAGATCCCGATCTCGCTCCGAGCCGCACGCCACATGATCTGCACCGGCGGCACCCAGACGGTCGTGTTCGACGATACCGGCCGCATCATCGAGCTCGGCTCCCCCGAACGCTGCTTCACCCCGCACCAACGCCGCGCGATCACCCTCCGCGACGGCGGATGCCTGATCCCCGGATGCTCCATCCCCGCCGCCTGGTGCGAGATCCACCACGTCACCCCCNTGCTTCACCCCGCACCAACGCCGCGCGATCACCCTCCGCGACGGCGGATGCCTGATCCCCGGATGCTCCATCCCCGCCGCCTGGTGCGAGATCCACCACGTCACCCCCGACACCCACGGCGGCCCCACCCACCCCGACAACGGCGTGCTCCTCTGCTTTTTCCACAGAGAGCATGAGGGGGCGCCAGTTCTGGTGGCGGCCTGACTCTTGGTTCCATTGACGTCGGAGCGTGGCCAGAGTGGTGTTGCCGGCTCCGGCAGCGGCCTGACTCTTTGTTCCATTGACGCTCATCGGCTGTCTTGTAGTGGATTTGTCGACCGTTGTCGGGGCCGGTGCAACACAGTCACCGACGTGACGGTCGTGACTTGATAGGAGCTTGCTGCAACAGGCCCGTCTCTGTGCTGTCCAACCGTCACGCCGGCGACTTCATCACCAATCCATCTGATGAAGGACGGCAGGACAAGCATGACAAAGCAACAGCTCGAGGGGTCTGCTGCACGGATAGGTGACATCTGATCTGGCTTGCCCGTGAGGGCGGCCTGGAAGGATGTTGCTGTGCCCAAGCCTTACCCCGCCGAGTTCCGTGACGACGTCGTGCGTGTCGCGCGG
>NZ_LMRW01000004.1 GCF_001428255.1 Agromyces sp. Soil535
CGCATGAGATTCCCTAGGTCAACCTCAGGCGGCGTTTTGTTGCATGGCGCCTCCGTGGAGTTGGGGGTTGTAGATGGTGTGGTCTTGCCAGCATCGCCAGATCACGCGGACCCAGGCTCGGGCCAGGATGCGGACGGCGTGGGGGTGGCGTTTGCCGCGGGCGATGGCGTCCTGGTAGATCTTGGCGGCCCAGGGGCTGGCGTGTCGGGAGTCGTCGGCGAAGTCGATGAGGGCGTTGCGGAGTTTCTTGTCCGCGGCCCAGCGGAACCCGACGGAGTGGATCTTCCCGCTGGCTCTGGTCACGGGCGCGACGCCGGCCAGCGCGGCGAGGGATTCCTCGTCGGGGAATCGGGCGCGGACGTCGCCGATCTCGGCCAGCAGTGCTGCGGCGCGGACGCCGTGTCCGGCTTTGGGGAGGCTGGTGAAGATGTGGGCGTCGGCGTGGGCGTCGAGGCGTTCGATGATCTCGGCTTCGAGTTCGCGTTCTTGATTTCTGACGGTCTCCATGGCGCGCAGCAGTGCGTGGACGCAGACGGCATGGCCGTCGGCTTCCTCGGCCGACAGGCCGGCCGGGGGTGCGTCGGTGACGCGGGCGTGGAGTTCCTCGACGGGGGTGCGGCCGCAGTAGGCGATGCGGCGCAGGAACGCCGCGAATCGGGCTTGGGTGAGCCGGGTCGTGGCGTGCTGGGTCGGGTAGCGGCGCAGGAACGCGATGGTGACGTCGCTGTCCAGGCGGGCGAACAGGCCGATAGCGCCGGGGAAGCAGCGTTCCAGTTCGGCGCGCAGCTGGTTGATCAGCCCGACACGGGCTTCGACGAGTTGCTTGCGGGTCCGCGACAGCGATCTGAGTACCTGGGTGGCGTCGCTGTCCTGGGTCAGCGGTGTGAGCCGGTGCCCGTCGGTGCGCAGCACGTCCGCGAGCACGTACGCGTCGCCGGCGTCGGACTTCGCGCCGGAGCCGGTGTAGCGGCTGCGGAGGCCTTTGACCTGACGTGGCGTGATCACCACGACTCGCAAGTCGGCGTCGAGCAATGCTTCGACCAGCGGCCCGTCGCAACGTTCGATCGCGACGCCTTCGACACTGAGCTTGGTCAACCGTTTCACCAGGCCGTTGAAGGTCTTGCCGGTGTTGGAGATCTCGAAACGAACCCGGATCTCACCGTGCTCGTCGACCACGCAGATGGCATGGGTCTTGGTGGCCCAATCGATGCCGGCGAACAATCGCCGGTCCTCTTCGGTGGACATCTTTCCGGTCCTTCCTGTGATGATGGATATGGCACCGTCGGGAATGGGGAGCCGGCCCGGATGCTCATTGCGTGGCGGTCCAACCCGCATATCCCTAGCGCCGGTCTTGGCTTCCCGGCCCGGCGGCTGCCGCAGATCTCATGCTGGTCCTCGAGAGACAAGCGACGCTGGCGGTCAGCCACCGGCCGGCGGTTCAACAGGAAGCCTCATCCGACGCGACCCAATCGCGCTACAGAAGCGATGGTGCACCAATGAGCGAGATCGTCGCACTGCTCGGCTACACGCACGGGGCGCTGCTCNAGCGACGCTGGCGGTCAGCCACCGGCCGGCGGTTCAACAGGAAGCCTCATCCGACGCGACCCAATCGCGCTACAGAAGCGATGGTGCACCAATGAGCGAGGCGGCGGTCACCGTGGGCGGCACCGGCGAGTCGGGGGCGCAGGGGCTCGTGATGGGCATCGACGAGGTCGGCTCGCGCGCCGCGAGCATCGTGCAGAACGTCGAGACCGTCATCGCCGGCAAGCGCGAGGCGATCACGGCGTCGCTCACCGTGCTCCTCGCCGAGGGGCACCTGCTGATCGAGGACGTGCCGGGCGTCGGCAAGACCATGCTCGCGAAGGCCCTCGCCCGGTCGGTCGACAGCACCGTGAGCCGCATCCAGTTCACGCCCGACCTGCTGCCGAGCGACGTGACGGGCGTGTCGGTGTTCGACCAGTCGACCCGCGGGTTCGAGTTCAAGCGCGGACCGGTGTTCGCGAACGTCGTGATCGGCGACGAGATCAACCGCGCCAGCCCGAAGACGCAGTCGGCGCTCCTGGAGTGCATGGAGGAGCTGCAGGTCACCGCCGACGGCACCACGTACGTGCTCCAGCAGCCGTTCACCGTCATCGCGACGCAGAACCCCATCGAGATGGAGGGCACCTACCCCCTGCCCGAGGCCCAGCGCGACCGGTTCATGGCGCGCATCTCCATGGGCTACCCGTCGCCGGCCGACGAGATCGCCATGCTCTCCACGCGCGAGACGTCGAGTCCCCTCGACCGTCTCGTTCCCGTAGTGTCCCTCGCCGAGCTCCGCGACATGATCGTCGCCGTGCAGCACGTCTTCACCTCCCAGCCGGTCAAGGAGTACGCAGTGCTCCTCGCGCGGGCCACGCGCGAGGACCGGCAGTTGCGGCTCGGCGCGAGCCCCCGCGCCACGCTGCAGCTGATCCGCGCCGCCAAGGCGCACGCCGCCATGCACGGCCGCGACTTCGTGCTGCCCGACGACGTCGATGCGCTCGCGGTGCCCGTGCTCGCGCATCGCCTCGTGCCGACCAGTCGCGCGATCGGCGCGCACGACCGCGACAGCGGGCCGCTCATCGACGCCATCGTGCGCCGCATCGTGGGGGAGACGCCGGTTCCGGTCGGCAGCGCACGAAGGAGCTGAACCGTGTCCCGCCCGCGCTCCGTTCGCGTCTCGGCCTGGCCGAGACTGACCAGGCGCGGCGGCACACTGGTCGTCGTCGGGGTGGCGCTCCTCGCGCTGTCGCTGTGGTTCGACCTGCGCGACATCCTGCTGCTCGCGTTCGTGGGCATCGCGATGCCGGCAGCGGCGGCCGTGTTCGTCGTCGTGCGCACGCCGCGCCTGGCGGTGACCCGGGCGTTCGCGCCGCCCGTGGTGCCGGCGGGCTCGTGGACCCGGGTCTCGCTCGTCGTGAAGAACCGGGGCCGCCGCACCTTCGACGGCGCGCACTGGCGCGACACGGTGCCCGACGGGCTCGCGGGCCCGCCGGAGGCTATCCTGCCCGCCATCGGTCCCTACGAGAGCGTCCTCCCGTCGGGCGACGACACCGTGCGCCTCGAGTACCGGCTCCGGATGCCGCGCCGCGGCATCGTCTCGATCGGCCCGCTGCACGTGGGCATCACCGACCCGTTCGGACTCGCCCGCATCGACCGCGAGGTCGGCACGGGGCACGAGATCATCGTGACACCCCGGGTCACTCCGCTCGAGGCCGCGCTCGGCAGCGCGGCGTCGATCGACGGCGTGGTGCATGGGCTGCGGCGCCGCACGCACCCCAACTCCGACGAGCTCATCGCCCGCGAGTACCGCTACGGCGACCCCCTCCGCCGGGTCAACTGGGCAGCCACCGCCCGGCGCGGCGAGCTCATGGTGCGTGAGGAGGAGCAGCGCGGCGACCCCGAGGCGCGGGTCCTCCTCGACACCACCCTGTCGGGTCGCTCCCGTGTGCCCTCGCTCCGACGCGAGCACGACGAGGGCCCGCACCACGGGTTCGAGCTCGGCATCGAGGTCGCCGCCTCGATCGCCGTGCACCTGCTCGAGCGCGGCTTCCAAGTGCGGTGCACGCAGGTCGCCGACCCCGAGCGGGCGATCATCCAGGGCGCGGCATACGACGGGGGCTATCGGATGCCCGGCGGCGACCGGATGCTCCTCGAAGACCTCGCGCGACTCGAGGAGCCGGCACGGCCGACCACGCACTCGGGCGAGCCGCCTGCGGCATCCGAGGCTCGACCTCGAGCCCGCGAGGCGCGGGCGCCTGGGTTCGCGGTGCTCGTCGATCCCGACGAGCAGGAGACGCGGAACCTCGTGGCCATCCGGCCCATCTTCGAGCCCGCGATCGCGTTCGCCACCGAGGGCGTCTCGCATTCCGTGCTCGAGCTGCTCGAGGAGGCGGACTGGCGCATCATGCGCGTCCGTCGCCCGACTGACATCGGCGAGGCGTGGTCGGGGATCGCGGCAACCGCTCGCGGCCGATCGTCGGTGAGGAGTGCTCGCCGCACCGGCGACGATGAGGGGACCGTGACGGATGCGCCCTGATCCCGTGCCCCTCTCCCGCGCGCAGCGCCTCGCGCTCACGACGGCGTCGTTCCTGTTCCTCGTGATCGCCACGATGGCGCTCGGACCGTTGATCTCCGGGAGCGGGTGGTGGTGGCTCTGCGCGTTCATCACCGCCGGCACCCTCTACGCCGGCTTCGGATTGCGCGCCGTGCGCACTCCGCCGTCGCTCGTGCCCGTGCTCGAGCTCGGCGTGCTGCTGCTCCTGCTCACGCTGTTGTTCGGCGGCGCCACCAGCTTCGCGCTCATCGTCCCGACCCAGGGCACGTTCGAGACGTTCGGCGAACTCATGGTGGGCGCACAGCGCACGATCGAACAGCAGTCCGTGCCGGCGATCACGGTGCCTGCGCTGTCATTCGCGCTCGCGCTCGGCGTAGGCGTTCTCGCCGTCGTCACCGACATCCTCGTGCAGACCTTGCGGGTGCCGGCGCTCGCGGCGGCACCTGCGCTCGTGCCCATCCTCATCCCGGGCTTCATCATCGAGGCCGGTGCGGAGCTGCCGACCCTGGTGCTGACGGCCGCCGCCTACCTGCTGCTCCTCCGTGTCGACGTGCGCGTGCGCCGCAGGGCGCGCCTCGCCGCGGGCGATGAGGGCGAACGGGCGGCCACGGTCATCGCGCCGAAGCACGTGCCGATCGTCTCGACGCTCGGCGCATCGCTCGGCCTCGCCGCCGTGGGACTCCTCGCCGCATCCGTGCTCGCCGCCTCGACGCCCAGCATCTCCACGAGCCTGCTCCTCGGATCGCCATCGCAGGGCACCCTGTTCGCACGAGGCGTGAGCCCCTTCATCGACCTCGGCCGCGACCTGCGTCGGCCCGAGCCGCGCCCCGCCTTCCACTACCTCGCGCGCGACGCCGACCGCCCGTACTTCACCCTCCTCACGCTCGATCGCTTCGAGGGCGAGGTGTGGAGCGCCACCGAGCGGGCGGTCGACGGCGACAACACCGTCGACGCGATGCCCCGGCCCGAGGGGCTCTCCAGCAGCGTCGAGACCTCGGAGCATCCGATCGACGTCGTCATCGACGACGTGCGGACCACCTGGCTGCCCGTGCCGTACCCGACGGCGCGCATCGAGGGACTCGACGGCTCGTGGTTCTGGGACGACGGCTCCCTCACGGTGCGCAGCGTCGACACGAACACCGGCGGGCAGCAGTACCGGGTGACCCGCCTCAAGGTGGAACCGACGCCCTCGCAGCTGCGCGCGGCCGACCGCGACGTGCCCGAAGAGCTCGCGCCGTACCTCGTGCTGCCCGAGGAGCTTCCCGGAATCATCACCGAGACCGCGGCATCCGTCACCGCTGGGATGCCAACGAAGTACGACGCGGCCGTCGCGATCCAGGCGTACCTGCGAGGCGTCGAGTTCGACTACTCCACCGAGGCGCCCGTCGAGGAGGGTTACGACGGCGGCGGGTTCGACGTGATCGCGAAGTTCCTCGAGACGAAAGCCGGGTACTGCGTCCACTTCGCCTCGACCATGGCGGTGCTCGCGCGCGAGGTGGGCATCCCCGCGCGCATCTCGATCGGGTACACGCAGGGGTCGCCGACCGAGGAGCGGGTCGACGGCGTGCAGCGCGTCGAGGTCGACTCGCACGATCTGCACTCCTGGCCGGAGCTGTACTTCGAAGGGGTCGGCTGGGTGCCCTTCGAGCCGACGCCCGGGCGCGGTCTCGTGCCCGACTACTCGCGGCCAGGCGCCGGCGAGGAGCAGGGGCCGAACGTTCCGAATGCGGCGACCTCGACGCCGGGCGCCAGTGGCCGTCCCGACCTGGACCCCGACCGCGGGCTCGCGGGCCAAGGCGGCGACGCGCTCGCCGCGGCGGGCCAGCTGTGGCTCCGCGGCGGTGCGGTGGTGCTCGTGCTGGCGCTGCTGATGCTCCTGCCCGCCGCGTTCCGGGCGAGCCAGCGCCTCACGCGCGTCGGCAGGGTGCGCCGCGGCGAACGACCGGCGGATGCCGCGTGGGACGAGCTCGTGGCCACGGCCCGCGACCTCGGTGCGGGCGGCGGCGACGCCGAGACCCCGCGCGCGTTCGCGGCGCGGATCGCCGAGCGCGACGCGTTCGCGGAGGACGTCACCGCGCGTGCGGCGCTCCTGCGCCTGCGCGACGCCGTGGAGCGCCAGCGATACGGGCCCGCGGGCGGCGCACCCGGTCCAGGACTGGCCGAGGACCTCGGCGCCGCGCGCGCCGCGCTCCTCGCCGACGCGGGCGCGCGCGAGCGCGTCAGGGCGGCGCTCATGCCCCGATCGCTGTTCGACCGGGCGCGCAAGGCCCTCGGCGATCGCCTCGCGCCCGGGGCGTAGAATCGTCGATCGTGGCCACCCAGCATTCGCCGTTCCGCGTGAACGTGCGCGACCTCGTGAATCGTCCGGGCGAGATGCGCGAGCAGCGTCTCGCGATCGCCGTCGCCGAGCCGATGGGCGAGGGACTCGTGTCGGTCAGGGAGGGGTCGGAGCTCGACCTCGACGTGCGGCTGGAGTCCGTGCACGAGGGGATCCTCGTGACCGGCGAAGTCGACGCAGTCGCCGAGGGCGAGTGCGGACGCTGCCTCATCGACATCGCCCTGCCCGTCGAAGTCGAGTTCCAGGAGCTTTTCGCGTATCATTCTGGAGAAGCTTTCGAGTATGGGGTTCAAGACGACCACGTGGATCTTGAATCGCTCATCCGAGATGCGGTGGTGTTGTCACTGCCGTTCCAGCCGGTGTGCCGGCCGGACTGCCCGGGTCTCGACCCCGTGACCGGGGTCCGACTGGCCGATCATCCGGAACTCGTCACCCCTGACCAGCGCGACCCGAGATGGGCCGCGCTCGCGGGGCTCCAGGCTTCCGAAGACCATGGCCCGGATCTCGCATCCGGAGCCGACCAGCAGAGAGATTGAGAGAGAGTCATGGCTGTTCCCAAGCGGAAGAAGTCACGCGCCAACACCCACGCGCGCCGTTCGCAGTGGAAGGCCGAGGTCCCCACGCTCGTCAAGACGGTCGAGAACGGCAAGGTCACCTACAGCCTCCCGCACCGCGCGAAGGTCGTCGAGGACTCCGCGGGCACCCCGCTCTTCCTCGAGTACAAGGGCCGCAAGGTCGCCGACGTCTAGTCGGCCTCGACCCGCTTTCCGACCGGTCGTGACGCGAACGGAGCACACGGGGACTGAGCCCACTGCTCAGGTGGAACGCACGCTCGATGAGCTGCAGCGGACGCTGCAGGTCGAGGTGGATCCGGCCCTGCTCCAGCTCGCGCTCACGCACCGGTCGTTCGCGTACGAGAACGGCGGCATCCCCACCAACGAGCGCCTCGAGTTCCTCGGCGACTCGATCCTGGGGCAGGCCGTCACGGTCAAGCTCTTCGGCGACCACCCCGAGCTCGACGAGGGCGAGCTCGCGAAGCGTCGCGCGAGCCTCGTCTCGAGTGCGGCCCTCGCCGAGGTGGGCCGATCGATCGGGGTCGGGCCGTACATCCGCCTCGGTCGCGGCGAGACCATGACCGGCGGTGCCGACAAGCCGTCGATCCTCGCCGACACCGTCGAGGCGATCATCGGCGCCGTCTACGTCGACGCCGGCGGCGACGCGGCCACGGCGTTCGTGCTGCGCCTCATCACCCCGCTCCTCGACGACCCCGAGCGGTTCGGAGCAGCCATGGACCCGAAGACGAGCCTGCAGGAGATCGCCGCCCGGCGCGGCGCACCCCCGCCCGTCTACACGGTCACCGAGTCGGGCCCCGATCACCAGAAGCACTTCGTCGCCACCGTCTCGGTCGGCGAGCTGGTGCGGGCCTCCGGCGAGGGCTCGAGCAAGAAGCAGGCCGAGATGGCCGCCGCGCTCGAGGCATGGACCGAGCTGAACACCCGCTGACGTGCCCGAGCTGCCCGAGGTCGAGGTCGTCCGCGCCGGGCTCGCGCCCGCCGTCACGGGTGCGCGCGTCGCGGCGGTCGACGTGCTCGACACACGTGCGCTGACGAGGCACGACGCGGCATCCGGCGACTTCGAGGCGCTCCTCACCGGCGCCCGCATCGAGGCCGCGGTGCGGCGCGGCAAGTTCCTCTGGCTGCCGATCGGCGACGACCGCGCCGTGGTCGGTCACCTCGGCATGAGCGGACAGCTGCTGCTGCGCACGCCCGATCACCCGGGCGACGACCGGCATGCCCGGATCCGGCTGCACGTCGACCATCCCGAGTACGGGGAGCTGCGCATCGACTTCGTCGACCAGCGCACGTTCGGCTCGCTCGCCGTCGACCGACTCGTGCCCACCGCCGACGGCGAGGTGGCCGGATTCTCTGGCGACGTGACCGGGCCGTGGGCGCGCAGCATCCCGGCCCAGGTGGCGCACATCGCGCGCGACCCCCTCGACCCCGCCTTCGACGACGCCGCATTCCTCGACGCGCTCGCCCGCCGCTCGTCGGGCGTGAAGCGGGTGCTGCTCGACCAGGGCCTCGTGAGCGGCGTCGGCAACATCTACGCCGACGAGTCGCTGTGGGCCGTTCGACTGCACGGCGAGCAGCCGGCCGCGTCGCTCTCGCGGCGGCGCGCCCGCGAGCTGCTCGCAGCCGTGAGCGACGTGCTCGGCAAGGCGCTCGCCGAGGGCGGCACGAGCTTCGACGAGCAGTACGTGAACGTCAACGGCGCATCCGGATACTTCGCACACTCGCTGAACGCGTACGGACGCGCCGGCCTGCCCTGTCCGCGATGTGGCACGCCCATGGTGCGCGAAACGTTCATGAACCGCTCGTCGCACCGCTGCCCGCGCTGCCAGCGGCTCCGGATGCCGCGTCAGCCCGCGTCGGCCTGAGGCGTCTCGCCGCTGTCCTCGCGCTGCCAGACCGCCTCGAGCCCGCACCGGCGGAAGCCGAGCGCGAGGTTGATCGCGAGCATATGCTCGTTCTCGTCGGCGTTCCAGGTGTAGACGACCGTGCGTTCGGGGGCGGTCTCCGCCAGCCGCACGAGGTTCGCGAGCTTCACGAGCATGCCCAGCCCATGCCCCCTGTGCGCACCGACGACGAGGGTGTCGTACTGGTACGCGAACCCGCGCCCCTGAGGCAGTTCGAGCTCGGTGTATCCCGCGACGTCCCCGGCGTCGGTCACCGCTGCCGCGACGAGCACGCCCGTGCCGCCGTCGAGCTCCTCGTCCTCGTGCTCGCGCACGCGTGCGGCATCCCAGCGCTCCACGTCGATCGTGACGCCGCCCGCGGGCACGTCGAGCACCATGCGCTCACGGGCGGCCGCGTACGCGTCCACGAGTCCCTCCGGCGTACGGTCCGTCCAGAGCTCGAGCCGGTAGCCGCTTGCCCTCGCCCGGGCCGTGCGCGTCTCGAGCTCGCGACGGAACGCGTCGATCCGGCCGTCCACCGCGAGGCTGCTCACCCGTTCGAGTTGCGCGAGCGTGTAGCCGCGCGCCGCGGCGAAGCCGGCCGCGGGGGCGGATGCCGGGAGCTCGGCGTCCCCGTCGGGTGCACGCAGCACCGGGCCGCCGTCGGCGGCGCGCGGTGGGTCGGGATGATCGGAGTAGGCGACGACGGTCGAGCGGCCCAGTTCGCGGGCGGTCTGCTCCGCGGCGGCGAGGAGCTTCGAGCCGACGCCACGCCGGCGGTACGAGGGGAGCACGCCGAGGGTGAGCTCGACCGTGGCGGCCCCCGACTCGCGTTCCCAGCCGAGACCGCTCCTCCCGACGAGCGCGTCACCGTCCCAGGCGCCGAAGGCGCCCCGCCCGCGGTGAGTGTCGTTGCGGTGCAGGCCGAGGAGCGCCGCCGCGGTCTCGGCGAAGTGGTCGTGGCCCCAGTTGGCTCGCTCGAGTTCGAAGCCGAGCGCGGCGTAGGCCTCGAACTCACGGGCCTCCGGCGTGTCGAGCTGCCGCGGCACGGCGATCCGGCGGACCTCGATGGACATCACCGCTCCTCACGCCGCAATCGGGCAGCCGCCTAGACTAGCGCGCGGCCGTCGCTCGCGGCAAGGGCGGATCGCGTCGATGGCGGCGGGGGCGAACGGCCGCTCCGCGTTCCTCGACTACGCTCGTCGGCAGCGCGCTCGCGAGTCGGAAGGGTGGGACGTGTACCTCAAGAGCCTGACGCTGAAGGGATTCAAGTCCTTCGCGCAGCCGACGACGTTCGCCTTCGAACCGGGCGTCACGTGCATCGTCGGCCCCAACGGCTCCGGCAAGTCCAACGTCGTCGACGCCCTCGCATGGGTGATGGGCGAGCAGGGCGCGAAGACGCTCCGCGGCGGCAAGATGGAGGACGTCATCTTCGCCGGCACCGCGACGCGCGGCCCGCTCGGGCGCGCCGAGGTCAGCCTCACGATCGACAACGCAGACGGGGCGCTGCCGATCGAGTACAGCGAGGTGACGATCTCACGCACGCTCTTCCGCAACGGGACCAGCGAGTACGCGATCAACGGCGAGACGTGCCGGCTGCTCGACGTGCAGGAGCTCCTCAGCGACTCCGGCCTCGGCCGTGAGATGCACGTGATCGTCGGACAGGGCCAGCTCGACGCGGTGCTGCATGCGAGCTCGGAGGACCGCCGCGGCTTCATCGAGGAGGCCGCGGGCATCCTGAAGCATCGTCGGCGCAAGGAGAAGACGCTCCGCAAGCTCGACGCGATGCAGGCGAACCTCACGAGGCTGTCGGACCTGGCGGGGGAGATCCGGCGCCAGCTGAAGCCGCTCGGCCGCCAGGCCGAGGTCGCCCGCGAGGCCGCGACGATCGCCGCCGTCGTGCGCGACGCCCGAGCCCGCCTGCTCGCCGACGAGGTCGTCGGGCTGCGCCTGGCGCTCGAGGAGCACGGACGCAGCGAGCACGAGCGGCACAGTGAGCGCCAGGTGCTGCAGGAGGAGCTCGAGCAGCACCAGGCCCGCGTCGAACGGCTCGAGTCCGCGTACCTCGGCGACGGCGTCGACGCGGCGCGGTCCACCTCGCACGCGCTCGAGTCGGCGCAGGATCGGCTGCGGGCGCTCGATGCGCTCGCCCGGCAGCGCATCGCGCTGCTCAGCGCCCAGGTCGAGCCGACGGATGCCGCGCCCAGCGTCACGCGCGCGATGATCGACGAGGCCACGGCCGGGCTCGACGACTTCGCGGCGGCTGTGGGCAAGGCGGGATCCGCGCTCGAGGCCGCCGTGGCCGCCACGCGCACGACCCGCGACGAGCTCGACGTCGTCGACGAGGGCATCGCGCGGCAGAGCGCGCGCGTCACCGCCTACGACCTCGAGCTCTCGGGGCTCGCCGGGCAGGCCGACACCGCCGCCTCGAAGCTCGCCGCGGTGCGCGGAGAGGTGCTGCGCCACGCGAACGCCCTCGAGGCCGCGGCCGCCCGGCGGGAGGCCGCTGCGGTGGAACTCGCCCGCGTCGAGGCCGAGGCCGAGGCGGTCGAGGGCGCCGAGACCGACCTCGACGAGGCGTACGAGCTCGCCCAGGCCGCGGTGTTCGAGGCTGAGGGCGAGATCGAGCGCCTCCGCGAGGAGTTCCACGGGCGCGAGAGGGAACAGGGCGCGCTCGCCGCGCGCACCGCCGCCCTCTCGCTCGCACTCGACCAGAAGGACGGCTCGGCCGCCCTGGTGGAGGCGCGCGTCGACGGCGTGCGCGGGCTGCTCGCCGAGGCACTGCACGTCGAACCCGGCTACGAGCCGGCGATCGCCGCCGCGCTCGGCTCGCTCGCCGACGCCGTGCTCGTCGAGGACCGCGCCACCGCCTACCGCGCGCTCGAGCACGCGGAACGCGGCGAGCTCGGCCGCGTCGCGCTCGCGCTCGCCGACCCCGGAGTGGCGCCGCGGGCCGGCGTCGCGGTCCAGGGGCTCATCGCGGCATCCGACGTCGTCACCGCTCCTGCGGGCGTGCTCGCCCTCCTCGCCGAGGTGCTCATCGCCGACGACCTGGACGCCGCTCGCGCCGCGGAGCCCGCGCTCGCGCGTCTCGACGGCCCGGCGACCGTCATCACGAAGGGCGGCACCGTCGTGGGCCGCTACGTCATCCGCGGCGGCACCGGACGTGAGCAGAGCCGCATCGAGCTCATCGCCGAGCGCGACCGCGCAGGCGCCCGCCTCGAGGAGGTGCGCGCCGAGCTCGAACGCTCCCGCTTGGAGCTCGCAGAGCAGCGCACGATCCTCGAGCAGTCGAAGGAGCAGGCCAAGCAGGCGCTCGCGGCCCTGCGCGAGTTCGACGCGCAGCTCGCGCGGCGCACCGAGCAGCTGAACCGCGCGCGCGTGCAGGCCGAGGCCGCCGACGCGGAGGCCGCCAGGCTCGAGCAGGCCGCCGCGAACGCCGAGGAGCGCGTCGCCGACGCCGAACGTGCCGCCGACGAGGCGAGGGCCGCCCTCGAGCAGGCGCGCGCCGTGCCGCGGCCGGTGCTCGACGCGACCGCGCGCGACGGCGCCGTCGCCGCGCTCGAGCGCGCGCGGGAACTCGAGGTCGAGGCGCGGCTGAGGCTCGAGACGGCGAGGGAGCGGGTGCGCGCCGAGGAGGCTCGTGTCCGTGCGATGGAGCGCCAGTTCGAGGCCGAGCAGCAGGCCGCGGCGGATGCCGCACGGCGCGCCGTCGTGCGACGCGCGCAGCTCGCGGCGGCGACGCGGGTCGCCGACTCGCTGCCGGCCGCGCTCGCGTCGGTCGACGCCGCGGTGGCCGAGGCGCGGGTCGCCCTTGGTCGGGCGGAGGCGCAGCGCACGAGCCGCAGCGAGGAGCTCCAGCGCGTGCGCCGCGAGGAGGCGGCCGTGCGCGAGCGCCTCCACGCCGTCACGGAGGACGTGCACGGGCTCGAGCTGCGCATCTACGAGAAGAGGCTCCACGTCGCGGGGCTCGTGGAGCGCGGCGAGTCGGAGCTCGGCCTCACCGAGGACGTGCTCATCGCGGAGTACGGGCCCGAGGTCGAGATCCCGGGGGAGGACGAGGAGTCCGAGCCGCGCGCGTTCGTGCGCGAGGAGCAGCAGCGCCGGCTGGCCGCCGCCGAGCGCAAGCTCGCCCAGCTCGGCCGGGTCAACCCGCTCGCGCTCGAGGAGTTCGCGGCGCTCGAGCAGCGCCACCAGTTCCTCACCGAGCAGCTCACCGACCTTGCGAACACGCGCAGGGACCTCCTGACGATCATCGAGGAGATCGACGGCAAGATGGAGTCGATCTTCCGTGGCGCGTTCGAGGACACGCGCGACGCCTTTGCCGAGGTCTTCCCCGTGCTCTTCCCGGGGGGCACCGGCAGCATTGCGCTGACCGACCCCGACAACATGCTCACCACGGGCATCGAGGTCTCGGTGAAGCCCGCCGGCAAGAAGATCGAGCGGCTGTCGCTGCTCTCGGGCGGTGAGCGCTCGCTCGCGGCGGTCGCCCTGCTCATCGCGATCTTCAAGGCCCGGCCGAGCCCCTTCTACATCATGGACGAGGTCGAGGCGGCACTCGACGACGCGAACCTCGGGCGGCTGCTCACCACCCTCGAGGACCTCCGCGAGTCGAGCCAGCTCATCGTGATCACGCACCAGAAGCGCACGATGGAGATCGCCGACGCGCTCTACGGGGTGTCCATGCGGCAGGACGGCGTCTCGGCGGTGGTGGGTCAGCGGGTGCGCGAGGAGCGCGAGGCGCGCGCGAGCTGACATCGGCACGCGGCATCCGCTACCAGCGAGCCAATAAGCTCGACGTATGGCAGAACGCGCATCGTGGTCGCTCGGCGCGGCCCTCCGCGGGGTCTTCGGCGCGAAGACCATCGACGAGGACACGTGGGACGACCTCGAGTCGGCGCTCATCCGGGCGGACTTCGGGCCGGCGGTGACCGAGGAGATCGTCGACGCGATCAGGTCGCAGGTCGAGCGGTACAACACCACCGATCCCCGCGACGTGCAGCGGATGCTGCGCGAGCTCATCGAGGAGCGGCTCTCGAAGTACGACCCCACGCTGAAGCTCACCGAGCGTCCCGCCGTCGTGCTCGTCGTGGGCGTGAACGGCGTCGGCAAGACGACGACGATCGGCAAGTTCGCCCGGTTCCTGAAGAGCTACGACCGCAGCGTCGTCGTCGGCGCGGCCGACACGTTCCGCGCGGCAGCCGTCGACCAGCTCGCGACGTGGGCCGCGCGCGCCGGGGTCGGGATCGTGCGTCCCGAGCGCGAGGGCCAGGACCCGGCATCCGTCGCCTTCCAGACCGTCGAGAAGGCCAAGCAGGACGGCACCGAGATCGTGATCATCGACACGGCCGGCCGCCTGCACACGAAGGGCGGGCTCATGGACGAGCTCGGCAAGATCAAGCGCGTCGTCGAGAAGCAGGCGCCGATCAGCGAGGTGCTGCTCGTGCTCGACGCGACCACCGGACAGAACGGCCTCGCGCAGGCCGAGGCGTTCCTCCTGCACGGAGGGGTCACGGGGCTCGTGCTCACGAAGCTCGACGGCAGCGCGAAGGGCGGGTTCGTGCTCGCGGTGCAGGAGAAGACCGGACTGCCGATCAAGCTGATCGGCCAGGGTGAGGGCATCGGCGACCTCACGGGGTTCACGCCGCATGTCTTCGCGCAGAAGCTCGTCGGGTAGGGAGGGAACGCATGGCGATCGAACACGACTACTTCGGGCTCATCGGCGACTACTGGTCTGAGCGCAAGGAGTACGGTGACCAGGACGTCGAGGTCGTGCTCGACGCCGACGCCGACGCGGTGTCGTCGGCGGCGCTCGATGCGGCGGCCACCATGGTCGGCGAGCTCGAGCTCATCGACGACGAGCTCCGGTCGGCGTTCGTCGGGCAGCTCGACTCCAGCAGCTCGCCGGTCGTCCGCTTCCTCGACGTCCTCCTCGACCCCGAGCTCGAGCAGGTCGAGGAGATCGAGGCGGCCATCGGTCGCGACTCCGGCGATCACCAGCTCGACGCCCTTCGCTCGATGACCCTCGTCCGCGTCGACCTGCATCCCGAGGCCGATGGGCAGGGCGAGAGCTTCGCCGAGTTCGAGTACGCCCTCGCCCCGGAGGACACGGACGAGCGGCTCATCGCCGCGATCGACCTCGAGCGCGAGATCGTGGACGTGCGGTTCGAGGGGTGACCCTGGGCCGCGCCGGGCGGGGCATCCGCCCTCGCCTACAATCGAAGGACCATGGCTACCTTCGGAAACCTGTCTGACCGCCTCGCCGAGACCTTCAAGAGCCTCCGCACCAAGGGCAAGCTGTCTGCGGCCGACGTCGACGGCACCGTTCGCGAGATCCGCCGGGCGCTGCTCGACGCCGACGTCTCGCTCGACGTGGTCAAGCAGTTCACGGCGCACGTGCGCGAGCGAGCCCTCGGCGACGAGGTCAACAAGGCCCTGAACCCGGCGCAGCAGGTCGTGCAGATCGTCAACGACGAGCTCGTCGCGATCCTCGGCGGCGAGCAGCGTCGCCTGCAGTTCGCGAAGAACCCGCCGACCGTCATCATGCTCGCCGGCCTCCAGGGCACGGGCAAGACGACGCTCGCGGGCAAGCTCGCGAAGTGGCTGGTGAAGGACGGCCATACGCCGATGCTCGTCGCCGCCGACCTCCAGCGCCCGAACGCGGTGAACCAGCTGCAGGTCGTGGGCGCACAGGCGGGCGTGCCCGTGTTCGCGCCCGAGCCGGGCAACGGCGTCGGCGACCCCGTGCGCGTCGCGAAGGACGCCGTGAAGCAGGCGGAGCGTGCCCAGCACGATGTGGTCATCATCGACACCGCGGGCCGCCTCGGCGTCGACGCCGAGATGATGAAGCAGGCCGCGGACATCCGCAAGGCGACGAACCCCGACGAGGTGCTGTTCGTCATCGACGCCATGATCGGCCAGGACGCCGTGACCACGGCGAAGGCCTTCCAGGACGGCGTCGATTTCACGGGCGTCGTGCTCTCGAAGCTCGACGGCGACGCGCGCGGCGGTGCGGCGCTCTCGGTGGCGTCCGTCACCGGACGCCCGATCATCTTCGCATCGACGGGTGAGGGCCTCGACGACTTCGAGCCCTTCCACCCCGACCGCATGGCGAGCCGCATCCTCGACCTCGGCGACATCCTCACCCTCATCGAGCAGGCCCAGGAGGCCTTCGACGAGGAGGAGGCGCTGAAGGTCGCCGAGAAGCTCGCGACCGAGCAGTTCACGCTCGAGGACTTCCTCGCGCAGATGCAGCAGCTCCGCGGGGCCGGCTCGATCAAGAAGATGCTCGGCATGCTGCCGGGTGCGGGCGGCATGAAGCAGCAGCTCGAGAACTTCGACGAGCGCGAGATCGTGCGCACAGAGGCGATCATCCAGTCGATGACGCCGCGCGAGCGCCGCAACCCCAGGCTCCTCAACGGCTCGCGGCGCCTGCGCATCGCGAAGGGGTCGGGCATGACCGTCACCGACGTGAACCAGCTCGTGCAGCGCTTCGAGCAGGCCGCGAAGATGATGAAGACCGTCGCCCGCGGCGGGATGCCGCAGATCCCCGGCATGGGCCCGATGCCCGGTGCCGGCGGCTACGGCGGCGGCAAGCGCCAGGCCGCCAAGGGCAAGAGGAAGGCATCGGGCTCGCGCTCGGGCAACCCCGCGAGGCGCGCGGCCGAGAACGCCGCGATCGCCTCGGGCGTGACGCCCGCCGGGCAGGGGTCGGCGCCCGCCGGCTCGGGCTTCGGCCTCGGCGCAGGCGGCGCGAAGGGCGCCCCGAGCGAGGAGGAGCTCGCCGCCATGCAGAAGTTCCTCGGGCGCTGACCGCGCTCACCCGGCGGGAAGGCGGGCCTCGATCTCGAGGAGACGGTCGATCTCGAGCGCCTGGGCCGTGGCGATCGCGCGTGCCCACCGCGTGACGGCCGGGTCGCCGGCTTCGGCGAGCCGAGCCTCGGCCATCTCCACGGCACCGCGGTGATGCGGGATCATCGCCTGCACGAACAGGCGGTCGAACGCCGCACCATCGAGCTCCGCGGCCCGGTCGATCGTCGAACTGCTGATCTCGCCGGCCATCCCCTCCGCGAGGTCGTGGCCGGTGCCCATATCGTCGCGCGAGTCGCGCCGCTCGAGCCACGTGCGCATGGCGTCGGCCTCGGCCTCCTGCACGAGCGCCATCCGTGCGGCGAGCTCGGCGACCTCGGGATCCCGGGCTCGCCCCGGCGCCAGCTCCGCCAGCTCGACGGCCTGCTCGTGGTGCACGACCATGGTGGCGACGAACGCGACATCCGCCGCCGTCGCCTCCGAGTCGACTGGATCGCCGGTCGGCGCGCCGGTGGCGCGCTCCGAGCCGTCAGGGGGCGAGGGTGTGACGAACGTCGCCGCGGTGCCCGTGCCGGGGTCGGCCGTGCAGCCGGCGCCGGCCACCGCGATCAGCAGTGCGACCGCGACGCGGGCAATTCGGGGGCCGCCGCCGCGCGCGCGCCGCGTCATGGCGCCGCCCGGCGCCGTCGTCGCCACGCGAGCGCGGCGTGGTATGCGAGCGCAAGGGCGAACGGGACGACGACGAGCAGCCACCACACGCCGCCCCCATCGCCACGGGCGCGCGAGGCATCCGGCGAGGAGGTCGGCGACGGCGCTGCGACCACGACGCTCGCGAGCGCCAGGCGCGGCGCGGAGACGTCGCCACGCGCGACCACGTCGTACCGTCCGGGCTCGAGCGGCCCCGGCAGGTTCGCCGGCGTCGGGGCGAGCGAGCCGTCGGCGGCGGCCGTGACCGTCGCCAGTACGGACTGGGTCGGCATCCACCAGATGTCGACGGTCTCGCCCGGCGTCAGCGAACCCGGCGGCAGCGACACCGTGACCTCCGCCGACTCGGCGGGCTCGATCGCGGCGGGGTCGACCGACAGTGTCTCGAGTGGGGCGCGCTCCTCCTCGGCGGTGGGCACCACCGGCGCCTCTCGCCACACCCATGCGTACGCGGGCTGCGTCTGCGGGTTCAGCCCCACGTCGTCGTAGCGGGCGGCATCCGCGAAGAGCGGATCGGTGAGGCGCAGCACCTCGAGTCCCTCGTACATGTCGCTCGCGTAGAGGTAGCCGTCGTAGTGGTACACCGCCCAGATCCCCGCCGTGTAGTCCATCGAGGTGCCGTACGACGGCCGATCGAACCAGGTGAGCTCCACGGGCGCCGCCGGGTCGGTGAGGTCGACCACCGAGACGCCGCCCTCGAGCCACGCCTGGGCGATGATGAACCGCCCGGGCACCGGCACGAGGCCGCCCGAGTGCGCGACGCACTTCTCGAGGTCCGACTGCGCGCGCGGCAGCTTGTACGTGCCCGCCTTCACGAGGGCGTCGGGCTGGATGAGCCACACCGCATCGGCGCCCCGGTCGGCACCGAACGCCGGGGAGCAGGTGTTGATGAACCCGTCGCCGAGCTCGTCCTGGAACACGATGCGGGTCGCGTCGTTGTCGAAGATGCCCGAGTGCCAGAACGTGACCGCCGGGTCCCGCACGCGCTGCAGCACCACGGGCGCCAGTGGGTCTGCGATCGACAGGAGCAGTCCGTCGCCGCGGCAGGCCGCGACGGCGAGCCCCTTCGCCGGATAGGCCGTGATGTCGTGGCATCCGGTGGTCGACCGGGTCTCCGCGCCGCCGGCGACCTGGTCCTCTGGCCCGAAGGCGCTCTCGTCGTCGAACAGGTCGAGCTCGCCGGCGATCGCCGCCTCCTCCGGGGCGCCGAGCGGCACCTCCACGATCTGCAGGGGGTTGCGTCCGGTGCAGTTCAGGGATGCCCCGCGGCTGTAGGCGTTGACGTATACGAACACGCGGTCCGTGCTCGCCGGGTCGGGCACCACCGTGTGGGTGTGCGAGCCGCATCGCGTGCGCACCGCGGCCGCGTAGCGCGGGGAGCGGGGGTCGCTGATGTCGAAGATGCGCAGCCCCTCCCAGTTCTCATCGGTCTCGGGCACGCGCGAGGCCTGGCAGGAGTCGTCGGACATCGTCTCGTCGATCGAGACGATGACCAGGTTGCCGACCGCGCTCACGTCGCCCTGCCCGCCGGGGCACGAGACCGCGCTCACGAGCTCGGGCGCCGCCGGGTCGGCGATGTCCCAGATCGAGAATCCCGCGTAGTTGCCCTGCACGAGGTAGTCGCCGGTGAAGGCGAGGTCGGAGTTGATGAAGTCGGCGTCGTCGCCCTGCCGGAACGGATTGTCGCGATGGGCGACCCACTCGAGGCCGGGCCCTATGGACGGCTCATGATCGGCAGGCGCGGCGGCGGCCGGAGGCGTCAGCACGACTGCGGCCAGGCCGATGGCCGCCACAACGATCGCGGCCGATCTCGCCCGCAGCACAGCGCGACCGGCCCGCATGCTCAGTCCAGCGGGTCGCCGTCGCGGCGCACCGGCGCATCGCCGACGAACGCGGTGAACGCCTCGCCGGCGAGCAGTTCGATCGGGCGCGGGCCGGTGTCGGCGTGCCGGATGATCTCGACAGCGGGCAGGGGTGAGGCGGATGCCGCGAGCACGACGTTGCCGAGACTCGCGTCCTCGACGACCGCGGGTGACGCGAGCGCGATCACCTCGGAGAGCGTGGAGCCGAGCGTGGCGGCGACCTCGCGGCTCATGGCGAGTCCCGCGGTGGCGAGCGTGTTGACCACGATCACCGCGTCGGGTGCGAGGAGCTGCACGAGCGCCTCGAAGAACTCCACGGTCGACATGTGGCGTGGCGAGATGCTGCCCGAGAACACGTCGACGATCGCGACGTCGTAGCCCCCCCGGGTGCGCGCTGCGCGCTCGACCGCCGCCCGGCCGTCGTCGAACTCGACGGTGAGCTCGACGTCGTCGTCGAGCGGCAGCACGCCCAGCACGAAGTCGAGGAGCTCGCGGTGCAGCTCCACCACGTGCTGCACCGAACCCGGCCGCGTGGCGGCGACGTACCGCGGGATGGTGAGCGCGCCCGCCCCGAGGTGCAGCACCCGAAGGGGCCGGCCGGCCTCGCGGCATCCGTCGACGACCGCGGCCATGAGCCGTGTGTACTCGAGCTGGAGGTCGAGCGGATCGAGCGGATTCACGTGCGATTGGGTGGTGCCCTCGACGACGAGCGAGTAGCCGCCGTGCGTGCCGCGCTCGGGCAGCAATCGCGCGCGCACCTGCTCGCCGTCGAGTTGGAGTCGGGGATCTCCCATGCGTTCCACACTAGGTCGGGGGTAGACCGCAGGCCAGACGCCGCGGCGACATCGGACTCATCGGGGTGGAGTTGCCCCGGGGACACGCCCGCCGCCTATGATGTGCGCCAAGGGCGTTGCATCCGATGGCGGGACGGGGTCCGCCGCAGGGTGCCGGGGGGATGGAGGCGCAGTGCGGGCGGTCCAGTCTGAGCAGGTCTCGGTCGGGTGGGACGACCGCGTGCTCGCGACGCACACCATTCCTCACTTCATGCAGTCGAGCACCTGGGAGGCGGTGCGGTCGGGCGGCCCGTGGCACGTCACACGTCGCGGCCTCGGCGTCGAGCGCGACTACCCGGCGCTGGTGTTCGAGCGCCTCGCCGAGGGATTCGGCATCCTCGAGCACCTGCCTCGCGTGAGCGGGCTCACGCCCGACGACGTACCGGCGTTGAGCGAGCGGATCCGCGCCGGTCGGGGCACGGCGTTCGCCACGAAGATCGAGGTGTGCCAGCCGCGCGACGAGATGCTCGTCGCCGCGTTCCAGGCGGACGGCTGGCTGCCCACCCGCGCGTCGCAGTACCGGCACACCGTTATCGTCGACACCGGCATGTCGGAGGAGGACATCCTCGCGGGCATGAAGAAGCGGGCGAGGGCCGAGATCCGTGCAGCCGAACGCAACGGCGTGGTCGTCGGCCGCGTCGAGCTCAGCGAGGCGAACCGTCGCAGCATGATCGAGCTCGTGCGCGAGACCGAGGAGCGCTCCGGGGCGTTCTTCCGCCGATCCGGCTACCTCGAGCGCGTGTGGACGACGTTCGTGCATGACGATCGCGGGCAGTTGTACTTCGCGTGGCACGAGGGGCGTGTGGTCGCGGGCGCATTCGTCGCGCGGTACGGAAGCAACGCCTGGTACAAGGACGGCGGCTCGCTGCGGGACCAGCCCCAGCTCATGGCGTCGCGCCTGCTGCAGTGGGGGATCATCTGCGATCTCGCCGAGATGGGCATCGAGCGCTATGAGCTCGGCCATGTGCCGCCGCCCGACGAGCCCGACGCGCCGGGGCAGGGCATCCTCACCTTCAAGGGCGCATTCGCGCAGGACGTGCTCGAGTACATGCCCGCGTTCCAGCTCTCGCACGAGGATCGCGCCGAGGCGTGGCGTCGGGGCGAGGGCGCGTTCCTCGCGGAGCACCTCGAGCGCACCGGCGACTACTGGTACTGAGCATCGCGTTGCGAACGCTTACAGCACGGTAAGTAGCGCGGATGCCCGACGCGCTACAGTGAACCGCGGCGGCAGCGGATGCCGCGACTCGACGACTGGAGCACGACGATGACCACCGGCTCGGCCGACTACCGCGACGCGGGCCTCGCCTTCCCCGAAGACTTCCTGTTCGGATCGGCGACGGCCTCGTACCAGATCGAGGGCGCCGTGCACGAGGACGGGCGCGGGCCCTCCATCTGGGACACGTTCAGCCACACGCCCGGCAAGGTGTGGGACGGCGACACGGGCGACTCCGCCTGCGACCACTACCACCGCTGGGAGGCAGACCTCGACCTCATGCGGGAGCTCGGCCTCGAGGCGTACCGCTTCTCCATCGCATGGCCGCGCGTCCAGCCCACCGGGCGCGGACCGGCCAACGAGGCCGGCCTCGCATTCTACGAGCGGCTCGTCGACGGGCTCATCGCCCGCGGCATCCGGCCCATCGCCACGCTCTACCACTGGGACCTCCCGCAGGCGCTCGAGGAGGAGGGCGGCTGGGCGAACCGCGCCACGGCCGAGGCGTTCGCCGACTACGCCCGCATCGTCGGTGAGCGCCTCGGCGACCGCATCGCCGTCTGGACCACGCTCAACGAGCCGTGGTGCAGCGCGTACCTCGGCTACGGCTCAGGCGCCCACGCGCCGGGGCTCATGGACGGCGCGAAGGCGCTCGCCGCGGTGCACCACCTGAACCTCGCGCACGGGCTCGCGATCGCCGCGCTCCGCGAGGTCGTCACGAACGACCCGGGCTACTCGATCACGCTCAACCTGCACGTCATCCGTCCGTCCGGCCCGACCGGTGCGGAGGCGGCGCGACGCATCGACGGCCTCGCCAATCGCGTGTTCCTCGGGCCGCTCCTGGACGGTGAGTATCCGGCCGACGTGATCGCAGACACCGCCGAGGTCACCGACTGGTCGTTCGTGAAGCCGGGCGACACCGAGCTCATCCGACAGCCGATCTCGCTGCTCGGCGTCAACTACTACTCGACCGTCACCATGCAGATGTGGGACGGCGTGTCGCCCCGCGCGCACGCCGACGGCCACAAGGACATGGGCGGCACGCCGTGGCCGGGCTCGGAGCACGTCGAGTTCCTCGAGCAGCCGGGTCCCTACACCGCCATGGGCTGGAACATCGACCCGTCGGGCCTCGAGGACCTGCTCATCGCACTGCACGAGGCCTACCCGTCGCTGCCGCTGATGGTCACCGAGAACGGCGCGGCCTTCGACGACGTCGTGACCGAGGAGACCGACGGCCCGGCCGTGCACGACGCCGACCGCGTCGACTACCTCCGCCGGCACTTCACCGCCGCGCACCGCGCCATGGGCCGCGGCGTCGACCTGCGCGGGTACCAGGTGTGGTCGTTGCTGGACAACTTCGAGTGGGGATACGGGTACTCCAAGCGCTTCGGCATCGTCCGCGTCGACTACGACACGCTCGAGCGCCTGCCCAAGGACAGCGCGAAGTGGTACGCGGAGCTCATCCGCACCAGGGCGATCCCGGCCTAGGTGCCGGGTGGTGCGGCATCCGGGAGCGGGGTCATGCCCTCCCGCAGCTCGCGCGCGAGATGGGCGACGACGGCCGTGAGGTCGCCGCCTGCCGCCTCGGCGACGCGCAACTGCCGCTGGTAGCTCGCGCCGCCCCCGAGGGTGGCGCGCACGAGCTGCAGTTCCGCCTGGCAGCCGAGCCGCTCCGCGACCGGCACCAGCGTCGTGAGGAGGTCGCTCAGGTCGTCGCCGACGAGCCGCTCGGTGCCGGCGACATCCGTGATGATCTCGGCGTCCATGCCGTAGCGCGCGGCGCGCCACTTGTTCTCGCGCACGTACCACGGCTGCAGCACGGTGAGGGTCTCGCCGCGGTCGAGGCGCTCGCTCATCCACTCGACGAGGCACTGCACCAGGGCGCCGATCGCCGCGATCTCCGCCGCCGTCGACACGCCGTCGCAGACGCGCACCTCGACCGTGCCCCAACGCGGCGACGGCCGGATGTCCCAGCGCACCTCGCTGTGGTCCTCGATCACCCCGGTGCGGACGAGGTCGTCGACGTACCGCTCGTAGGCGGGCCAGTCTGCGAGCGGGTAGGGCAGCCCCGCCGTGGGGAGCTGCTGGAACATCAGCGCGCGATTCGACGCGTAGCCCGTCTCGACGCCCGCCCAGAACGGGCTCGACGCCGACAGCGCCTGCAGGTGCGGCAGGTACGCCAGGAGCCCGTCGAGGATCGGCAGCGCCTTGTCGCGGTCCTCGATGCCCACGTGCACGTGCACGCCCCAGATCATCATGTTGCGCCCCCACCAGCGGGTGCGCTCGATGAGCTTGTGGTATCGCGGCTTGTCGGTGAGGTGCTGGTCGTACCACTGGCTGAACGGGTGCGAGCCACTGCAGACGAGCTCGTACTCGCCGAGCTCGTCGATCACCGCGCGCACCTCGGCGAGCTGGCCCTCGAGGTCCGCGACCGCGTCCGCCACCCGCTCGTGCACGCTGCTCACGAGCTCGACCGTGTTGGTGAGCAGCTCGGAGGTGATCCACGGGTGCTTCCCTCCCGCGCTGCGCTCGTCGAGCACCTCGAGCACCCGGTCGGCGACCGATGCGAGCTCGCCCGTGGCGCGGTCGACGATCGCGATCTCCCACTCGATCCCGACGGTGGAGCGCGCCGAGCGCGCGAACTCGATGTGCATGCCCGGATCACCTCCCGATCGACGGATGCGCCGACGTCGGCTCATCATGGCACGCGAGCACGGCGATTATCCTTCCGACGCGAAATCTGCAAGAATGGTCAGTCGAGTTCTGTACCGCCCGACCCTCTATCCGGCGCGCAGAGCCCCATTGAGCTTCCGCCGAGTGTGCACCCCACGCTCACGGCTGTCAGTTCGCTTACCTCACAACACTTCAGGAGAATTGTGGCTGTCAAGATCCGTCTCAAGCGCCTCGGCAAGATCCGTGCGCCGTACTACCGCATCGTCGTCGCCGACTCGCGCACCAAGCGCGACGGTCGCGTGATCGAGGAGATCGGCAAGTACCACCCCACCCAGAACCCCTCGTTCATCGAGGTCGACTCCGACCGCGCCCAGTACTGGCTCTCCGTCGGCGCCCAGCCGACCGAGCAGGTCACGGCGATCCTCAAGCTCACCGGCGACTGGGGCAGGTTCAAGGGCGACAAGGACGCGAAGTCCACCGTGCAGGTCGCGGCACCCAAGGCCGAGTTCGTCGCCGACGAGAAGAAGAAGCCGGTCCTCAAGCCGAAGTCGGAGAAGCCCGCGAAGGCCGAAGAGGCCCCCGCAGCCGACGAGACCGCGACGGACGAGGCGTAGGCCTTGCTCCAGTCCGCGCTCGAGCACCTCGTCAAGGGGATCGTCGATCACCCTGACGACGTGAAGGTCGTCTCCGCGTCGAGCGCACGCGGCGAGGTCCTCGAGGTTCACGTGAACCCCGAGGACCTCGGTCGCGTGATCGGCCGCGCCGGCCGCACCGCGAAGGCGCTCCGCACGCTCGTCACCGCACTCGCCGACGGCCGCCGCGTCCGCGTCGACGTCGTCGACACCGACGACTGACGTGGCCGGCGCACCCCGGACGCAACTGAGGGTCGGCCGCCTCACCAAGGCGCACGGCCTGAAGGGCGCCATCAAGCTCGAGCTCTACACCGACGACCCAGAGCGCCGCTTCGTGCCGGGCGCCGAGTTCTCGCTGCAGGTGCCCGAAGCGTCGCCATGGCACGGCAGGCACCTCACCCTCCGCGAGCTTCGCTGGTACAACGGGCATCCGGTCGGCTTCTTCCAGGGCATCGACGACCGCACCGCGGCAGAGGGCCTCGTGAAGGCCATCCTCTGGGTCGACCACGTCGACGAGGAGGCACCCGAGCCCGACGCGTGGTACGACCACCAGCTCGTCGGGCTCGCGGTGATCCGCGACGGCGAGAGGATCGGCGAGGTCACCCACGTCGACCACCTGCCGGCGCAGGACCTCCTCATCGTCAAGTCCCACGGCCGAGAGGTCATGGTGCCGTTCGTCGCCGCCATCGTGCCCGAGGTCGATCTCGCCGCCGGCACGATCACCGTGACCCCGCCGTCCGGGCTCTTCGAGGAGCTCCCCGACGACGCCGCCGGCGAGGAGCCCGCGGCATCCGATCGCACCGACGACGCCGCCGAGTAGGGTCGGCGTCATGCGGATCGACATCGTCACGATCTTCCCCGAGTTCTTCTCGGTGCTCGACCTGTCGCTCCTCGGCAAGGCGCGCCAGTCGGGCCTCATCGAGGTCCGCACGCACGACCTGCGCGACCACACCCACGACCGCCATCGCACCGTCGACGACACGCCCTACGGGGGCGGCGCCGGCATGGTCATGAAGCCCGAGCCGTGGGGCGAGGCGCTCGACGCGATCGTCGGCGACGGGGCATCCGACGGGCTGCTCGTGGTGCCGTCGCCCGCCGGCGAGCCGTTCACGCAGGCGACCGCCCGTGAGCTCGCCGCCGAGGAGCACCTCGTGTTCGCCTGCGGGCGCTACGAGGGCATCGACCAACGCGTCGTCGATCACTACGCCGAGCGGATGCGGGTGCGCCTCATCAGCCTCGGCGACTACGTGCTGAACGGTGGCGAGGTGGCCGTCATGGCCATGATCGAGGCAGCGGGCCGGCTCGTGCCCGGCGTGGTCGGCAACCCCGAGAGCCTCGTCGAGGAGTCCCACGAGGACGGACTGCTCGAGTACCCCAGCTACACGAAGCCCGCCACCTGGCGCGGGCTCGACGTGCCGCCCGTGCTGCTCTCCGGCAACCACGGCGCGATCGCCGCGTGGCGGCATGAGCAGCAGGTCGAGCGCACGCGCCTGGTGCGCCCCGAACTCCTCGACGGTTGACCCGGCGACGCGGGCGCGCGGGCCTCGCGGGCGGGCGTGAGCCAGTCTTCACGTCCCGGAAACATGCGGGTGCCGTTCGCGAAACACGCCGTGCATAGCGTCGAAACCGGCGGGCGAGACGGGATTCCGCCGGAGAGCGCGGGGTTCGGAGATGGTCGGGATGAGCAGGGCCGGCCTCCCGGCGGAAGGACCCGGCTCGCACCCGCTCCGGCTCGTCGCCGTGACGCATGGCGCCCCGTCCGCGGCGAACCGCGAAGCGGTGATCCGGCTCGTCGACGCCGTCGCCTCGGAGCGGCCTGACCTCGACGTGTCGATCAGCTTCGTCGACGCGAGCAACGCCGACGTGGCCGCCGCCCTCGCCGCCGATGCTGAGGCCGACGCGGTCATCGTGCCGCTCGTGCTCTCGGCCGGCTTCCACGTGCGCACCGGCCTCTCGCTCGGGCTCGACCGCATCGGCGGGGGAGCCCAGCTCGCCGCCGAGCTCGGTCCAGACGATCGCATCGTCGCCGTGCTCGCGGAGCGGCTCGGCGCCCTCGGGCTCGCCGACGACGACGCCGTGCTGCTCGCGGCAGCCGGATCGAACGACCCGCGCGCCGTCCGGGAGTGCTTCGAGACCGCGCGTCGCCTCGGTCAGCGGCTGGGTCGTCCGGTGACCGTGGGGTTCATCGCCGCGGCGATCCCGCGACTGCCCGACGCCATCGAGATGATCCGCGAGGTGCACCCCGGATCACGAGTCGTCGTCGGCCCCTACCTGCTCGCACCCGGGACGTTCTACGACGCGGCGACCGGTGCGGGTGGCGACCTCATCGCCGATCCGCTGCTCCTGCCCGACCGTCCCGCCCCGCGTGAGCTCGTCGAGCTCGTGCTGGAGCGCTACGCCGACGTGGACGCCGACCGGTGGGAGCGGGCATGACCCAGCGCCCGGGGCTGCCGTAGGGTCGCCGTGCCGCCCGCCGCGTGACGGAGCCCCGCTCACCGCCTGAGCGGTGCGGGCGCGCTCACGCCGTGAGGCTGGGCGTCCCGTCGGCCTCGGCCGCACGTGCGAGCACGTCGGCGATCCGGCCCTTGCATCCGCCGCAGCCCGTGCCGGCACGCGTGTCGCGACCGACGCACTCGACCGTGGTGTTGCCGCACGCCGCGGACTCCTCGATCCGCCCGACGGTCACGCCGTTGCACCAGCACACCGTGGTCGCCGGCGCGAACGCGTCGGCGTCGGCGCTCGGGTCGTAGTCGGGGCCGTCGAACCGGAGCAGGAGCGAGCGGTCGGCGGGCAGTTCGCTGCGCCGCTCGAACAGGAGCGTGAGCTCGGCGGCGGTGCGCGGCATCCCGACGCTCACGAAGCCTGTCAGGGTGCCGTCCTCGGTCACCATCTTCACGTAGCGGAGATGCTCGGGGTCGGCCCACTGGGAGACGCGACGGCGCGGATGCAGCGTGTCGTCGTCCCACGGGTCGGCGGTGATCTCGCCGACGGCGACCACGTCGATGTGCTCGGCCTTCAGCATCACGATGGGGTCGCGCTCGGCCGGCGCCGCGGCATCAGTTGCCCGGCCCTCCGCCTCGGCCGCGAACTCGCCGGCGAGCCAGGCGGCCTGCCGCCAGCCCGGGCCGATGAGGCCCGACGGTGCGCCCGGCAGCACGCGCTGGCCGGCGAGCTCCTCGGTGCGCTCGACGACCTGGGCGCAGTCGCCGATCGCGTACACGTGCGGGTCGCTCCACGACTGCAGCCGCGGGTTCACCACGATCCCGACGCCGGTGCGCAGGCCAGCGAGGGTGGCGAGCTCGTTGCGGGGACTGACGCCGCACGAGAGCACGAGCAGGTCACCGCGCAACTGCTTGCCGTCGGCGGTCACGAGCATGTCGAAGCGGCGGCGGCCGTCGTCGTCGGTGCGGAACGCGACCGCCTCGGCGCGGCTGTGCGCGATGACGGTGATGCCGGTCCGACGGAGCGCCGAGCGCAACACCTGCCCACCTCCGCGGTCGAGGTTGCGGGGCATAGGATGCGGGCCGTGGTGCACCACGCAGACCTGCGCGCCCGCATGGGCGGCGGCCAGCGCGAGCTCGAGCCCGAGCACGCCCGCCCCGAGCACGACGATGCGGCGCCGACCGCGCACGGCGTCGAGCACCCGCTCGGCGTCGGCGAGGTCGCGCAGCGCGGTGATGCCCTCGGGCAGCTCGTCGTCGCGCGCCACCAGGTGGCGCGCGTACTTCTCGAGCGACGACAGGTCGCGCCGATGGCGCTCGACGCCGTCGAGCGTGGGCACGTTCGCGCGCGACCCCGTGGCGAGGACGAGCCGGTCGTAGCCGAGCTCCTCGCCGTTGCTCAGCCGAACCGTCCGCGCGGCACGGTCGATCGAGGTCGCCGCGACGCCGAGGAGCACGCGGGCCCCAGCCTCCTCGGCCATCGCGCGGTCGCCGACGATCATCGCGTCGAGGTCGGTGTTGCCCACCGCGTACTCGGCCACGAGCACGCGGTTGTAGGCCTCCACGTCCTCGCCCGCGACGATCGTGAGCTCCACGGCACCGCTCCGCACCGAGGGCAGCAGCTCCTCGACGAATCGGGCGCCGACGGGTCCGTAGCCGACGAGGACGATCCTGAGTGCGCTCATGCGATGGCTCCGGCTTCCGTGAGGCGCGTGACGCGCACGACGTTGGTCTTGAACTCGGGCATCGCCGAGATCGGGTCGACGGCGTCGGAGGTGAGGAGGTTCGCGGCCTGCTCGTCGCCGTAGTGGAACGGGAGGAACACGGCGTCGGGTCGGATGTCGGGCGTCAGCCGTGCACGGCAACGCACACTGCCACGGCGGTTCCCCAGCTCGAGGGCGTCGCCGTCGGCGATGCCGAGCCGCTCGGCCGTCGCCGGATGGATCGAGGCGAGCGCCTCGGGCTGCGCCTCGAGGAGCTCCGGAACGCGACGGGTCTGCGCGCCGCTCTGGTAGTGCTCGAGGAGGCGTCCTGTGACGAGCGTGAGCTCGCCGTCGGCGGGCCGCGGGCGAGCGGACTCCCGCACCGAGACCGCTACGAGTCGCGCGAGTCCGTCGGGGTGCGCGAACCGGTCGGCGAAGAGACGCGGCGTGCCGGCGCTGCCGCGCGGGTACGGCCAGTAGGCGGCCTCGCCCCGGTCGAGCATCGCGTAGTCGATGCCGGAGTAGTCGGCGATGCCGCCTTCCGACGCGAGCCGCAGCTCCTCGAAGACGAGTTCGGGGTCGGTGTCGAACGCGGCGGTGCACTCGAGTCGCCGTGCCAGCTCCGCGAGGATCCAGAGCTCGTCGCGCACGCCGTCGGGCGGCGTGATCGCGCGACGGCGACGGATGACGCGGCCCTCGAGGTTGGTCATCGTGCCCTCCTCCTCGGCCCACTGCGTGATCGGAAGGACGACGTCCGCGACGGCCGCGGTCTCGGAGAGGAAGAAGTCGCACACGACGAGCAGGTCGAGCGCGGCGATGCCGGCGCGCACGGCGTCGACGTTCGGGGAGGACACGACGAGGTTCGACCCGTGCACGAGCAGCGCACGCACGCCGTCGGGGCGTCCGAGCGACTGCAGCAGCTCCACCGCGGGCACGCCTGGGCCCGGGATCGCGTCGGGCTCGACGCCCCAGACGCCGGCGACGTGGGCGCGCGCCTCGGGATCGACGATCTTGCGGTAGCCGGGCAGCTGGTCGCACTTCTGGCCGTGCTCGCGCCCGCCCTGCCCGTTCCCCTGGCCGGTCAGCGTGCCGTAGCCGCTGCCGGGGCGGCCGGGCAGGCCGAGCAGCAGGGCGAGGTTGATCGCCGCGGTCGCCGTGTCGGTGCCGTCGACGTGCTGCTCGACGCCACGGCCGGTGAGGATGTAGGTGCCCTCGCCCGAGGCGAGCCGCCGCGCGAGTCTCCGCAAGGTGAGGGCGGCGACGCCCGTGACCGACTGCACCCGCTCGGGCCACCAGGAGGCGACGCTGCGGCGTACCGACTCGAACCCGACGGTGCGTGCGGCGACGTAGTCGGCGTCGATGAGGCGCTCTGCGATCACGATGTGGGTGAGGCCGAGCAGCAGCGCGAGGTCGGTGCCCGGCGCCGGCTGGACATGCATCCCGCGTCCCTCTTCGGTGAGCCGTGCCGTGGCGGTACGCCGCGGGTCCACCACGACGAGCCCGCCTGCCGCCTGGGCGCCGGCGAGGTGGCCCATGAACGGAGGCATCGTCTCGGCGACGTTCGTGCCGAGGAGCAGGACGGTGGATGCCCCGCCGAGGTCCTCGAGCGGGAACGGCAGTCCCCGGTCGACGCCGAAGGCGCGGTTGCCGGCCGCGGCGGCCGACGACATGCAGTACCGCCCGTTGTAGTCGATGCGGCTCGTGCCGAGGGCGAGTCGCGCGAACTTCCCGAGCAGGTACGCCTTCTCGTTCGTGAGCCCTCCGCCGCCGAACACCCCGACCGCGTCGGCGCCGTGTGCTGCACGGATGCCGCGCAGCGACGCCGCGACGAGATCGAGCGCCTCGTCCCAGCTCGCCTCGTGGAACGCGCCGTCGGCGCCCCGCACGAGCGGGGCGCCGAGGCGTGAGGGGGCGCGGAGCAGCTCCGCCGACGTCCAGCCCTTCTTGCATAGCCCGCCGCGATTCGTGGGGAAGTCGCGGCCGGCGACCGTCACGGGCGGGGTCGCGGCGTCCGCGGCATCCGTCGGCGTGAGGGTCATCGCGCACTGCAGGGCGCAGTACGGGCAGTGCGTGGGGGCGGGACCGGTCATCTGATCTCGATTCAGATCTTGTGCTCGCGGAGGTGTGGGGAGCGCACGTACACCACGTACGTGAGCACGAGGAGGGCGGCGTATCCGGCGACGAAGCCGACGAATGCACCGGCATACGCGCCCGTGGCCTGGAACGAGAGGTTGAGCGCCTGCGGGATGAGGAAGCCGCCGTAGGCGCCGATCGCGGAGATGAGGCCGAGAGCGGCTGCCGCCTTGCGCTTGCGGGCGGCGTCGTCACCCGAAGCGCGGAGGGCGAAGACGATCGGCACCATGCGGTACGTCGAGCCGTTGCCGATGCCCGCCGCCGAGAAGAGGAGGAGGAAGAGGCCGAGGAACAGCCAGAAGTTGCCGACGGGGAGCGTGAGCACAACGGCGAGCGCGAGCGCGCCCATGGCGGCGAAGGCGACCATCGTGATGCGCGCGCCGCCGAAGCGGTCGGAGAGCCGGCCGCCGTAGGGGCGGGCGAGCGAGCCGACGAGCGCTCCGAGGAACGCGAGCGAGACCGACGCACCGCCGACCGCGATGCCCGAGAACTCGGGGAACTGGTCGGCGATGAGCTTCGGGAACACGCTCGCGAAGCCGATGAACGACCCGAACGTGCCGATGTAGAGCACAGACATGATCCAGAGGTGCGGCTCCTTGAGGGCCGACGCCGAGCCCGCGAGGTCGGCCTTCGCGTTCGAGAGGTTGTCCATGTAGCGGGCGGCGCCGAACATCGCGAGCAGGATGAAAGGGATCCAGATCCAGCCGGCGATCGGCAGGTTGAGGGTCGCGGCTGCACCGATCGTGATGGCGATCGGCACGACGAACTGGGCGACGGATGCCCCGAGGTTGCCGCCTGCGGCGTTGAGACCGAGCGCCCAGCCCTTCTCGCGCTGCGGGTAGAAGTAGGTGATGTTCGACATCGAGCTCGCGAAGTTGCCGCCGCCGAAGCCGGCGAGCGCAGCGACGACGAGCAGCACGCCGAACGGTGTCTCGGGGTTCGAGACGGACACGGCGAGGGCGATCGTCGGCACCAACAGGAGCGCGGCCGAGATGATCGTCCAGTTGCGTCCGCCGACCATCGGCACGAGGAACGAGTACGGGAAGCGGAGGGTCGCACCGACGAGGCTCGGGATGGAGATGAGCCAGAAGATCTCTCCGGTGCCGAGGTCGAAGCCGGCGTCCGGAAGCTGTACCGCCACGATGCTCCAGAGCTGCCAGACGACGAAGCCGAGGAACTCGGCGAAAATCGACCAGCGCAGGTTGCGGCGGGCGATCGCCCGGCCCCCGTTCTCCCACTGGGCGTCGTCCTCGGGGTTCCAGTTGTCGATCCAGCGGCCCGGCCTGGTGGCCAGCGCCGGAGCGGTGGACTCGGGTGCCTGAGTGGGTGCGGCGTTCGGGGGAGCGGCGCTCATGGTCTCGGTCATCTGTGCCTCCGGGGGGTGTCGGTCACGGGGTGGAACTTGTGAAGCCGACGCTATTGCTGGCGTGTTTCCGCGGATCGGTCGGGTCGTAAACCCTGCGTCTCCACCTGCTCACCCTGGACGGTCGGTCGTGTGAGGTCGTGGTCACACGTCGATCCGGTATCCGCGCTTGACGACCGTGGCGATGAGTCCGGGCACCCCGAGCGTCTGTCGGAGGCGGCTGAGCGCGACCTCGAGGGCGTGCTCGTCGTTCGTGCCGGGCAGGCCCGACGCGAGCCGCTCGCGCCCGACCACGGAGCCGCGCGCCTGCACGAGGGCGCGCAGGATCATGAGGGCGACAGGCGCGAGCGCGACCCGCCGGTGGTCGACGTCGACGACCGAGCCGCGCAGGGCGAGCGGTCCGTGCCGCGTGTCGAGGCGGATGATGCGCGTGGACTCCAGGTGCTCGCACACGAGCCGGATCAGGGCGCCCATCCGGTATCGCTCGGGCTGGATCGGCGTGATGCCGGCCGCGACGAGCGGCGCCGCGGTCACGGGGCCGACCGCGGCGGCCACGACCGGGCCGCACATCGCGTCGAGGAGGTCGTCGTAGCGGCCTCGCGCCTCGGCAGCGCTGAACAGGGCGTGCACGGCCGGTGCGCTCGTGAACGTGATGCAGTCGAGGCCGCCCGTGCACGTGGCCTCGATGAGGCGGTCGACCCGGTCGTCGGCCTCGTCGGTCTCGATCCACCGGTACGGTTCCACGGTGAGCACGCGGTCGTGCGCGTCGCGGAGGCGGTCGAGCTGCGACGGGTTCAGGAATCCGTGCAGCTGCACGGCCACGGTCAGCCCCGGCGGACGCGTCGCGAGCACCTCGTCGATGAGCGATTCGGTGGTCTCCTCGGCGCTCATGCCGACGTCGTTGAGCCCGGCAGCGCGGATGCCGCCGCGCGCCTTCGGCCCGCGCACGAGGATCTCCGTCTCGGAGAGCGCGTCGACGAGGTCTTCGCCGAGGCCCGCGGCATCCGCGACCTCGAACCAGCGGCGCACGCCGTACGCGGTCGTCGCGAGCAGGACGTCGGGTCGGGCCTCGATGATCGCGCGGGTGTCGTTGATGACGGGGTCGTCGGAGACGGCGTTCGCCATGCGGAGCGTCGGCGCGTGCAGCACCTGGGCGCCGCGGCGCGCGAGCGCGTCGATCAGGTCGCCCGAGCGGCGGTCGCTCGTGACGCCGATGCGGAAGCCCTCGAGCTGGTCCGGCCGGAAGCCGGGCGGGCACTCCACGACATCCGTCACGTCGCCACCGCCGCGAACCCGACGGCCCGCTCCATGAGCTCGGCCGCATCGGCGTCGCCGTCGTGCGCGAGCCGCACGACCTCGCCGACGACCACCACGGCAGGCGACGTCACGTGCGCGCGGCCGGCCGCGAAGACGATGTCGGTGAGCTCGCCCACGGTGGTGCGCTGGTCGGCGTGGAATCCGCGCTCGATGATCGCGACCGGCATCTCCGAGGACATGCCGGCCCGCACGAGGCCCGCCGTGAGCGACGGGAGCGAGTTCACGCCCATGAGCACGACGATGGTGCCGCCGAGGCCGGCGAGGTGGGTGAGCTCGTCGTCGGTGAGCGGGGCGTGACCCGACACGACGGTGAAGAGATGGCTGATGCCGCGGTGGGTCAGGGGGATGCCCGCGGCGCCGGGCACCGCGACCGCGCTCGTGACGCCGGGGATCACCTCGACGCGCACGCCCGCGCGGTGGCACGCGAGCACCTCCTCGCTGCCCCGCCCGAGCACGTACGGGTCGCCGCCCTTCAGGCGCACGACGTGCCGCCCGGCAAGGGCGTGCCGCACGAGCAGCGCCTCGATCTCGGACTGCGGGATCGCGTGGTGACCGGGGCGCTTGCCCACGTCGACCAGCTCGGCGTTCGGGGCGAGCTCAGCGAGGCCCTCGTGCGGGGCGAGCCGGTCGTAGAGCACGACGTCGGCCGCCGCGAGCGCGCGCACCGCCGCAAGCGTCAGGAGGTCCTCGCGCCCGGGGCCGCCGCCGACGAGGGTCGCGTGGCCGGTCATGCGCCGGCCAACCGCACGGGGATACTGGGCCCTGCGACGAGCACCGCCTCGCCGCGCTCGCGCTCCTCGGCGGTCGCGGGCCGGAACTGACCGCGCTCGGGCACTCGGGCGACCGACGGGTCGGGCACGTTCGGCGCGTTCACGAACGAGCGGAAGCGCCGCAGGCGCTCGGGGTCGGCGAGGGTCGCCGCCCACTCGTCCTCGTAGGTGTCGACGTGCTTGGCCATCGCCTGCTCGAGCTCCCCGGCGAGGCCGAGCGAGTCGTTGACGACGACGTCGCGCACGTGGTCGAGGCCGCCCTCGAGGTCCTCGATCCATCGGGCGGTCCGCTGCAGGCGGTCGGCCGTGCGGACGTAGTACATGATGTACCGGTCGATGTAGCGCAGGAGCGTCTCATCGTCGAGGTCGCTCGCGAGGAGTTGCGCGTGTGCGGGCTGGAAGCCGCCGTTGCCGCCGACGTACATGTTCCAGCCCTGGTCGGTCGCGATCACGCCGACGTCCTTTCCACGCGCCTCCGCGCACTCACGGGCGCATCCCGAGACGCCGAACTTCAGCTTGTGCGGCGAACGGAGGCCGCGGTAGCGCAGCTCCAGCTGCACGGCCATCGCGACCGAGTCCTGCACGCCGTAGCGGCACCAGGTCGAGCCGACGCAGCTCTTCACGTTGCGGAGGGCCTTGCCGTATGCCTGGCCCGACTCGAATCCGGCCTCGACGAGGCGTCGCCAGATCTCAGGAAGCTGGTCGAGACGGGCGCCGAACAGGTCGATGCGCTGACCACCGGTGATCTTCGTGTACAAACCGAAGTCCGTCGCGACCTGCGCGATGACGGCCAGCTTCTGCGGGGTGATCTCGCCGGCGGGAATGCGCGGCACGACCGAGTACGTGCCGTCCTTCTGCATGTTCGCCATGGCCCGGTCGTTCGTGTCCTGCAGGCCGCCGCGGCCGCCGTCGAGGATGTACGAGCCGTGTTGCGTCGCGAGGATCGAGCCGATCACGGGCTTGCAGACGTCGCACCCGCGGCCGGTGCCGAGCCGGGCGATGATCTCGTCGAAGGAGGCGAGTTCCAGCACGCGCACGGACTCGAAGAGCTCCTGCCGCGACAGCTCGAAGTGCTCGCAGAGGGCGCGCGAGGGCGTGACCCCAGACTTCTTCAGCTCCGCCTCGAGCAGCTTCTTCACGAGCGGGACGCACGAGCCGCACTGCGTGCCTGCACGCGTGCACGTCTTCAGGGCGCCGAGCTCGGCACAGCCCTCGGCGTGCTCGTCGCCGTTCACGGCGTCGCGGATGGTGCCGGCGGTGACGTTGTTGCAGGCGCACACGAGCGCGGCGGCGGGCAGCTCGTCGCCCGCGGGCGCCTCCATGCCCGAGGCGGAGAGGTATGCGGCGGGCTCGCTCGACAGCTGGGTGCCGAGGAGCGGGCGCAGCGACGCGTACGGGGATGCGTCGCCGACGAAGATGCCGCCGAGCAGGGTCCTGGCGTCGTCGGTCATGACGAGCTTCTGGTAGAGGCCGCGGGCGGGGTCGGCGTACACGATCTCGAGCGCCTGCTCGGTGCGGGCGAGCGCATCGCCGAAGCTCGCGACGTCGACGCCCGAGAGCTTCAGCTTCGTCGCGTCGTCGACGCTCGTGAACTCGGCCGCGCCGCCGAGCAGGCGGTCGGCCACCACCTCCGCCATCGCGTTCGCGGGGGCGACCAGGCCGGTGCAGCGGCCCTGGAAGCTCGCGACCTCGCCGATCGCCCAGATGTTCGGGGCGGATGCCGCGCAGGCGGTGTCGATCGCGACGCCGCCGCGCGGCCCTAGCTCGATGCCGAGATCGCGAGCGAGCTCGTCGCGCGGGCTGATCCCGATCGCGAACACGATGAGGTCGGCGTCGACACGGCCCCCGTTCGTGAGCTCGACGCCCACGACCGCTCCGTCCTCGACGAGCACGGCCGCGGGCCGGGTGCCCAGGTGGAGTCCGATGCCCTGACCGGCGATGATCCGGCCGAGCGCCCGGCCCGCCCCCTCGTCGAGCTGCGCGGACATGAGCCATCCGCCGGAGTGCACGACCGCGGCATCCGCGCCGAGCTTCGCGACGCCGCCCGCGGCCTCGAGGCCGAGCAGTCCGCCGCCGGCTACGACGACCCGCGCTGGGCGTCCGTGCCGCTCGGCGAGCTCGAGGGTCTCGGCCACGAGCGCGTCCACGTCGTCGATGGTGCGGTACACCCGGGCGTGCTCCCGTCCCGGGATCTCGGGTACGGGCGCGCTCGAGCCCGTGGCGAGGACGAGGTCGTCCCAGTGCAGCACGATTCCGCCGGACGTGGTCGCGGTGTGTGCGGCCCGGTCCACGGCCACGACGCGCTCGCCCGTCACGAGGCGCGTGCGGCCCTCGTCCCACATGGACGTTGGCTGCAGGGTGAGGTCGGTCGCGGCATCCGCGAGCCTCGTGCTGAGCGCCACCCGGTCGTAGGGACGGTGGAGCTCCTCGCCCAGCACGGTGACGCGCAGGGTGCGCTCGCCGTCGCGCGCGTGCAGACTGTCGGCGAGTCGATGCGCCGCGGGCCCGCCGCCGACGATGACGACGTCGCGCACGCCGCTCAGGGCGTGTGTGGTCTCGGTCATGGGCTGCCTCCGTGGCTCGATTGCAGGCGAGCGTACGGCGGGGCGGTTTCGGCCCTGTTACGTCGACGTAACCACGCGCGAACGTGAGCGCACGTCGACCCCATCGCGGTGTGAGGGGGGTTTCACCTCGGTGAAACACCCGGATGCCGCAGCAGTAACACCCGGAACGTAGCGTCGGGCACACGACGAGAGGAGACCGGGATGCCGCCGACGATCGAGATGACGACCACCTGGGAGCGCACCTGCGAGGTCGACGACCTCGAGCCGGGCTGGGGCGAGGTCGCGCTGCTCGGCACCCGCCAGATCGCGCTCGTGCGCATCGCAGGCGAAGAGGTGTACGCCGTGGACCACCACGACCCGCGAACGGGCGCACCGGTGATGGCACGCGGCATCGTGGGCTCGCGCGGCGACCGGCCGACGATCGCGTCGCCCCTGCACAAGGAGGTGTACGACCTCGGCACCGGCGAGTGCTTCACCGACGGCTCGCTCGCGTTGCGCACGTATCGCACGCGTGTCGTGGGCGGCATGATCGAGGTGGAGCTCGACGGATGACGCGGGCCGCCGCGCTCGTCGCCGCCTCGCACGGCACGTCCTCCGCCCACGGGCAGGCCGCCGTCGCGGCGCTCGTGGACGCGGTGCGGAGCGCGGCGCCGGGGCTGGCCGTCGAGGATGCGTTCGTCGACGTGCAGCAGCCCGACGTGGCATCCGTGCTCGGCCGGCTCGGCGCCGGTCACGACCCGGTGGTGGTGCCGCTCCTCTTGTCGGCGGGCTACCACGTGCATGTGGACCTGGCCCGTGAGATCGGCGAGGCGCCCGGTGCGCCGGTGCTCGGGGCCGCGCTCGGACCCGACGATCGCCTCGTCGATGTGCTCGCCACGCGACTCGCCGAGGCGGGGCTTCGCGGCGACGACCGCGTGGTGCTCGCCGCCGCGGGTTCGAGCGACGTGGGCGCGGTGCAGGACTGCCGCGTCGTCGGACGCCGCCTGGCGGCGCGACTCGGTCGCCCCGTGGCGGTCGGCTTCCTCTCGGCGGCGCGCCCGAGCGTCGCCGAGGCCGTCTCGCGCACGCGGGCGACGCATCCGGTCTCGCGGGTCGTCGTGTCGAGCTACCTGCTCGCACCCGGCTACTTCCACGACCTCTCGGTCGCGTCGGGCGGCGACGTCACGACCGGGCCGCTGCTGCGAGCGGATGCCGCGCCGCCGGCATCGCTCGTCCAGCTCGTGCTCGACCGCTACGGCGAGGCGGCGCTCAGCCGCGCTGCGTGAGCACGATCGGGTTGCCGTCGGTGACGGCGATCGTGTGCTCGGAGTGGGCGCCCCGCGATCCGTCGGCGCTGCGCAGGGTCCACCCGTCGGGGTCGGTGAAGATGCGGTCGGTCGTCTCGAGGAACCACGGCTCGATCGCGATCACGAGACCGGGCTTCAACGGCAGTCCGCGTCCGGGGCGGCCGTTGTTCGGCACGTGCGGGTCGCCGTGCATGGTGCGGCCGACGCCATGGCCGCCGAAGTCGGTGTTGATCGAATAGCCCTCGGCCTTCGCGACCTCCCCGATCGCCCGGGAGATGTCACCGATGCGGTTGCCCGGCCTGGCCGCGGCGATGCCAGCGTCGAGTGCGCGCCGAGACGTGTCGATGAGGCGCAGGTCCTCGTCGCGCGGGGCGCCGACCACGATCGAGATCGCCGAGTCGGCGACCCAGCCGTCGATCGACGCCGCGAAGTCGAGGCTCAGCAGGTCGCCGTCGCGCAGGCGGTAGTCGTGGGGGAGGCCGTGCAGCACCGCGTCGTTCACCGACGTGCAGATGACCTTGCCGAACGGGCTTCCGCCGAACGAGGGGTGGTAGTCGATGTAGCAGCTCTCGGCACCGGCCGCCCGGATCATGTCGTGCGCAAGCGCGTCGAGCTCGAGCAGGTTCACGCCCACTGCCGCGGCCTTCGACGCCGCCTCCAGCACGGTCGCGACGAAACGGCCGGCCGGCCGCATCTGCTCGATCTCCGCCGGGGTCCTCAGTTCGATCACGCTCATCCCTTCCGCCCACCATTCTGTCTGCTCCGCCCTGAGTGAACACCCGGTTCGCGTGCAGGCGTGCGGCGTTACGCTGTGCGCATGCTGATCAGGCGGTCGTTCCTCAGGTGGCTGGTCGCGGCGGTCGTGGTGCTGCCGATCTGGCTCGGTGTGGGCTGGGCGTTCTTCGGCGGCGGCGGCTGGGGCACCCTCGGCCTCGTCATCACGGTCCCCGTGGCGTTCATCGCCCTCGGCATCATCGCCCTCCTCGTGTGGGCCAGGCCCACGGTGCGCGCCGAACGCGCCGTGTCGTGGACCGACGTCGGCGTCATCGGGGCGTGGCACGCGTCGATCATCGGCATCGGCTTCTACGGCCAGGGTGCGACGATCTTCGGCGTGCTCGGCATCCTGCTCGCGATCGCCGCATTCTGGAGCTCCATCTGGCAGCTCGTCTCCGACAGCGCCCGGCGGGTGCAGGCGACCATGACCGAGTTCGAGCGGCTTGCGGCCCAGCAGGCCGCAGGGGGCCAGGATGCCGCGGGCGGCGCGCCCGGGCGTCGGCCGCCGTTCGACGACGGCGACGGCGACATCATCATCGTGCGCGAAGTGCGAGACTGATTCTGGGGCGCGGGCGGCGCGGCATCCGCTGACCGTCCCGACGAGGCATCCGCTCGACCGCTTTGGCGGCTGGGGCCGAGCCATGGCACAATAGAGGATTGTGCCGCCGCAGGACTCTGCCTCCGGGGAGCACGCACAGCGCGAGCGATCGCGCGGGCGGCACCAGACACTTCCATCCATGATCCGCGTTCGACCGGTGGCGGGCGCAGAGAGCGAACCATCATGCACATCCTCGACCATGTCGACGCCGCGAGCCTGAGGTCGGACATCCCCGATTTCCGCCCCGGCGACACCGTCAAGGTGCACGTCAACATCATCGAAGGCACGCGCTCGCGCATCCAGGTCTTCCAGGGCGTCGTCATCGGCCGCCAGGGCGAGGGCGTGCGCGAGACCTTCACGGTCCGCAAGGTCAGCTTCCAGGTCGGCGTCGAGCGCAAGTTCCCGGTGCACTCGCCGGTCATCGACCACATCGAGGTCGTCACCCGCGGTGACGTCCGCCGCGCGAAGCTCTACTACCTGCGCAAGCTCCGCGGCAAGAAGGCGAAGATCAAGGAGAAGCGCGAGAGCTGATCCCGCCGAAGCGTGACGACGCGCGTCGCGCGCGGTCATTTTCACCGAGCTCCCCACCCTAGACTGGGTGGGGAGCTCGGGCGGTTAAATGACAGAAGAAGTAAGCACCACGCGGACAGATCGCGCGGGCTCGGTGTCGGCACGCAGGAAACGGAGCACGCTTCTCTTCCTGCGAGACCTGCTCGTCATCTTCGTGGTGGCGGTGCTCGTCTCGTTCCTCATCAAGACCTTCCTCATCCGGTCGTTCTTCATCCCGTCGCAGTCGATGGAGGAGACCCTGGTGCAAGACGACCGCATCATCGTCAACCAGCTCGTACCCGAGGTCAGCCCGATCGAGCGCGGCGACGTCGTCGTGTTCAAGGACCCGGGCGGATGGCTCCCGGCCCGCGTCGAGACGACGCAGCCGCCGCTCCTCGCGGCCATCGACTGGTTCTTCGCGTTCGTCGGGCTCTCGGCGCCCGACTCGAACGACCACCTCGTGAAGCGTGTGATCGGCCTCCCCGGCGACCACGTCACGTGCTGCAACGCGCTCGGCCAGCTGAGCGTCAACGGCGTGCCGCTCGACGAGCCATACGTCGCGCTGCCCCCCGGTGAGACGAAGGTCTCACGCGACGACTTCGACACGGCCGTGCCCGAGGACTCGCTCTGGGTGATGGGCGACAACCGCTACAACTCCAAGGATTCCCGCTACAACACCGAGACGCCGCTCAAGGGGTTCGTGCCGATCGACAACGTCGTCGGTCGCGCGTTCGTGGTCAGCTGGCCGCTCGACCATTGGGCGTGGCTCGGCAACTACCCCGACGTGTTCGAGGGAGTCGACGAGGGAGCGGGCTGACATGTCGCCGTCGGTCATCCCCAACCTCAGGATCGAGCGGGAGTTGTTCGACACTGGCGCCCCGGTCGTGCTCGCGTGCGACGAGGTCGGGCGCGGGGCGCTCGCCGGTCCCGTCACCGTGGGCCTGGTGCTCATCGACCCGATGGTGCGACGGATGCCCGCCGGCCTCCGCGACTCCAAGCTCATGACCGAGCCTCGGCGCGAGGCGATGGCGCCGCGGGCCGCGTCGTGGGTGCGCGGCTGGGCGCTGGGCGAGGCATCCGCCGCGGAGATCGACGAGTTCGGCATCATGGTGTGCCTGGGGCTCGCCGGCGCCCGCGCGTACGCGGCGCTCACCACCGCCCAGGAGGTCCCGCTCGACGCGCCGCTCCTGCTCGACGGCAACTACGACTGGCTGAGTCCGTCGATCGAGCATCGCGCGCGCGTGACCACGCGCATCAAGGCCGACCGCGACTGCGCGTCGGTTGCCGCGGCATCCGTCATCGCCAAGGTCCACCGCGACGGTGGCATGCGCCGCGCCCACGATGAGCTGCCGGTGTACGGCTGGGACGAGAACAAGGGCTACTCCACGCCCGCGCACTTCGCCGCGATCGACGAGCACGGCCCGTGCGACCTGCACCGCCACACTTGGCTGCACGAGCGCCCCGCTGAGGCGCTGGCGCTCTTCGACCTCGGCGTAGGATGAATCCCGATGGATGAGGACGAGTTCGAAGATTACGACCGCGAGGTCGAGCTGGCCCTGTACCGGGAGTACCGCGACATCGTGTCGCAGTTCCAGTACGTGGTCGAGACGGAGCGGCGCTTCTACCTCGCGAACGAGGTGGAGCTCGTGCGGCGCGACACCGAGCACGACTTCTACTTCGAGCTGACGATGAAGGACGTCTGGGTCTGGGACGTCTATCGCGCCGATCGCTTCGTGAAGTCGGTGCGCGTGCTCACCTTCAAGGACGTGAACGTCGAGGAACTCGCGACCCGCGACTTCGAGCTGCCCAAGGAGCTCGCGCTCGACGAGTAGCGGTCGCTTCGGCTTCGCCGGCACGCCAGAGGTTCCCGCGATACGACTTCGAATTGGTGCTCGCGCCGGAAGATAACGATACGGTAACATCGCCGCATCGCGACGATTCGGGTGGCCCGGGGATCGGTGGTTTCGGTTCCGTCGCGGGTTCGAATCCCGCCGTCGCGTCTGATCAGGTTCGCAGTGCGCGCGTCGCGCGCGGATTCCCGTCGTCAGGCGCGGCGTCAGGGACCTTCGCCTCTGCGGAGGTGCCGGGCGGGGTGCACCGTTGTGCATATGGCAGAGGTGGTCAAGACACTCCATGGGGACGTGCGCGGCACTGCCGCCGGCCACGGGTACGTGTTCTTGGGCATTCCGTATGCCGCGCCGCCCTTCGGTGCGAACCGGCTCCGTCCGCCCCAGCCCGTTCAGCCGTGGAGCGGTGTGCGCGATGCCACCGAACTCGGGCCGGAGCCGCCCCAGGCGGCACCTCCGGCGACCGGTGGCACCGCATCGGGGGCTGCAGAGGACTGGCACGATGTCGACGCAGCGTTCGCGGAGGTCCAGCGCGCGGGGGCCACCGACGACTGCCTGAACCTCAACGTCTGGACGCCCGACCCGGGGGCGAGGGGACTGCCCGTGATGGTGTGGATCCAGGGCGGCATGTTCGAACTCAGCTCGACGGCAGCCTACGACGGCAGCCGTTTCGCACGCGACGGGGTCGTCTGCGTCGTGATCAGCTGGCGCCCAGGTGCCGAGGGGTTCCTGTACCTCGACGACGGCATCGCCAACGTCGGACTGCTCGACCAGATCGCGGCCCTCGAGTGGGTGCGCGAGAACATCTCCGCCTTCGGCGGCGACCCTGGCAACGTCACGATCTTCGGTGAGTCGGCCGGGGCGATGAGCATCGGGGTCCTCCTTGCCATGCCCCGTGCAGAGGGCCTGTTCAGGCGGGCGATCCTGCAGAGCGGGGCGGCTCATCACGTCACGCCCGCCGCCGTGGCCCGGCGCATCGGCGGGTACCTGGCCGAGAAGCTGGGCGTGCCGGCCACGCGTGAGGCGATCGCCGCCGTCGGCGTCGACCGCCTCCTCGCCGCGCAGGCGGCGCTGAAGGAGGACCTGATCGCGAGACCCGACCCGGATCGCTGGGGTCAGAGCGTCGTGTCGAGCGGGATGCCGTGGCAGCCGGTGGTCGACGGGGATGTCGTGCCCGGGCCGCCGATCGATCGGATCGCCGCCGGCTCGGGTGGACAGGTCGACCTCATCGTCGGGACGAACACCGACGACTGGCGGTTATGGCTCCTGGTGAGCGGTGCGATCGCCCAGATCACCGACGAGATCCTGACCGGGCCGGTCACGTCCTACGGATACCAGTCCCTGGCGGCGTACGGGCTCCCGGTCGAGAAGGCGCTCGCCGCCTATCGAGACCGGTACCCGCAGGCCCTCCCCGGCGACGTCCTCGCGGCGGTGCAGACCGACTGGTGGATGCGGATCCCGGCCATACGCCTCGCCGACGCCCATGCCGGATCCGCCGCGGGCACCTACATGTACGAGTTCGCCTGGCCCGCACCCGGGCTCGGCGCGGTGCACGCCATCGAGGTCCCCTTCGTCTTCGACACCCTGGGCCCGAATGTGCCCCTCTTCGGGCCGATGCTGGGAGATGACCCGCCCCAGGAGCTTGCCGACTCCGTGCACTCCGCCTGGGTCACCTTCGCCAGGAACGGCGACCCGGGTTGGCCGAGGTACGACCTCGGCCGCAGGGCCACGATGCGCTTCGACACGACTTCCCGGATGGTGGAGGACCCTCGGTCCTGGGAGCGGGAGCTCTGGGACGGCGCTCGCTGACCGCGCACCGCGATCGCGGGCCGGACGAGGGGGGCGAGAGATGATTCGAACAAGGCCGGGCGGCGCCGTCGACGCCCCCGGTACCGGGGATGGAGGATCCGGCTACGTCCTTCGCCGAGTACCGAAGGAGCGTCGACCCGTGCTCGACAGGCTGGCGAGCGCGAGCCGGCGGTTCCAGGTGCACACGCTGATCGAGCTCGACATGACCGTCCCCAAGGCCCGGCTCTCGGAGGCGGAGCCGCATGTCTCGTGGACCGGGTTCGTCCTCGCGACCCTGGCGCGCGCGGTCGCGCTCAACCCCGAGGTCAACGCCCGCAAGGCGGGCAATCGCATCCTCATCTTCGACCGCATCGACGTCGGCGCGACGGTCGAACGGCAATGGGAGGGGCGTACGGTCCTCGACGTCGTCGACATCCGCGATGCCGACCGGAGGTCGTGCGCCGAGATCTCACGGATGCTGCATGCGGCCAAGTACGGCCCAGGCCAGTCGCACCGGCAGAGCGGCCTGACCGCGCAGCTCGTGCGACTGCCCGGGCCCCTCCGGCGGACGGCGCTCCGGGTGGCCGCGACGAGACCGCGCATCGCGGCCACGTTCGGACCCGCCGTGGCCGTGACGTCGATCGGGATGTTCTCCAGCGCGTGGGGGTGGGCCATCCCGCTGGCACCGCTGACCGTGATCGCGACGGTGGGCGCGATCGTGGACCGACCGGCGGTCCACGAAGGCCGCATCGTGGCGAGGCCGATGTTGCCGCTGACCCTGAGCTTCGACCACGCCGTGATCGACGGCGCGCCCGCCGCACGCTTCACCGAGACGCTCCGCAACCTGGTCGAGACGGCCGCGGCATTCGAGGACACCACGGCACCGTCCGAACGCTGACATGTGCGTCGTCCGCTCGAACGGCTGTCGAAGGCCGGGGGACTCGTCCTCGACAACCGGGGATCGCCGACCGTCGACCTCTGCAGGCCACCGTCGCGGCGGCGGGTGCGCACAGCGCGGCCACGCTGGTCGCGGAGGTGGTGCTGGTGGCCCACAATGCGGAACTCGGTCGGCGCGGCGAACAACTCGCGGTCGACCATCTCGAGGCACGCGGCATGCAGGTCGTCGACCGCAATTGGCGTTGCCGCCTCGGCGAGATCGACATCGTCGCGCGCGACGGCGGGGACACGGTCTTCGTCGAGGTGAAGACGCGCACGTCCCACGACTACGGTCATCCGTTCGAGGCGATCACGCCCATCAAGCTCGCGCGTCTTCGCCGCCTCGCCATCGCATGGTGCGAGGCGACGGATGCCCCGGTCTCGCGCATCCGCATCGATGCGGTCGCCGTGCTCGCTCCGGCCGAGGCGCCCGCGCTCATCGAGCACCTCGAGGGGATCAGCTGATGCCGGTCGCACGCACGCGCTCGGTCGCCCTCATCGGACTCGCCGGCTCGATCGTCGAGGTCGAGGCCGACCTCTCCGCGCAGCTGCCCGGATTCGTGATCATCGGACTGCCCGACGCGGCACTGGCCGAGGCCAGGGACCGGGTGCGCTCGGCGGCCGTGAACGCGGGTTGCCCCCTGCCGCAGCGCCGGCTCACCGTGAACCTCTCACCCGCGGCGCTCCCGAAGCAGGGATCGGGATTCGATCTCGCCATCGCCCTGGCCTGTCTCGCCGCCGCGGGTGAGGTGTCCCACGAGTCGATCGACCGGGTCGTGCACCTCGGCGAGCTCGGCCTCGACGGGCGGCTCCGCCCAGTCGACGGCATCCTGCCGGCCGTGCTGGCCGCGGCTCGCGCCGGCCACGACACGGTGATGGTACCGGCGGCGAACGCGGCCGAGGCGGCCCTCGTGCCGGGCGTCGAAGTGATCGGTGTCGCTTCGCTCCTCGAGGCGGCGATCCGACACGGCGGCGAGTACGAGGCGCGAGAGGTCGAACCGGTGCCGTCGGTGAGCGGTGGCGACCACGCCGACGTTCCGCCCGGCGGAGATCTCGCGGATGTCGCCGGCAACGAGGACGCGGTGGAGGCGCTGCTCACGGCCGCCGCCGGCGGGCATCACCTGTACCTGTTGGGGCCGCCCGGCGCCGGCAAGACGATGCTCGCATCGCGGCTTCCCGGCATCCTCCCCGACCTCGATCCGGATGCCGCGCTCGAGGTGTCCTCGATCCGCTCCCTCTCCGGCCGGGCCCTCGGGTCGGGTCTCATGGTGCGTCCGCCGTTCGAGGCGCCGCACCACACCGCGACCGCTGCGGCGATCGTCGGCGGCGGAAGCCGGGTCATCCGTCCGGGTGCCGCAGTGCGAGCATCGCATGGGGTGCTGTTCCTCGACGAAGCGCCCGAGTTCCCGTCGGCGGTGCTCGATGTGCTGCGGCAGCCGCTCGAGTCGGGCACGATCAGCATCCACCGCGCCAACGCGATCGCGTCGTTCCCCGCTCGATTCCAGCTCGTGATCGCTGCCAACCCCTGCCCGTGCGGCGGATACGGCGTGAAGGGTTCGGACTGCACGTGCCCGCCCGCCACCCGCCGCCGATACCTCGCGCGGATCTCGGGTCCGCTGCTCGACCGTATCGACCTCCAGGTCTGGGTGCCCCGCATCACGACCGCGGGGCTCAGGCTGACGGGCGACGCACCGGGGCTCTCCACGGCCGAGGCGCGAGAACGCGTCATCGCCGCGCGCGACGTGGCCCGGCAGCGACTGCGCGGCACACCATGGCGCACCAACGCCGAGATGCCCGGCCCATGGCTGCGGGGCCCGGGGCGGCTTCACCCCGGCGGCCGGACCACCGTCGAACTCGACCGCTCGCTCGAACGCGGCGGCATCACCATGCGCGGTTACGACCGCGTGCTGAAGACCGCGTGGACGCTGGCGGACCTCGACGGAGCAACGGCGCCCGGGCGCGGACACGTCGGTCGTGCGCTCTACCTCAGGAAGGGGATCATGGCATGAACGTCGTCGAACGATCGGCGCGTCGATGGGCGACGGAGCTCGCCGCGGTACGTCGAGACGCCGATCCCGGCGTCGTGGCGTTCGCGCGGGCGGTGCTCGGCACCGCGGCCGAGCCCGGCGACGGGGTACTCGGCCGCGTGATCGCAGCCCTCGGCGCCGTCGGGGCGGCGGAGGCGCTTCTCGAGCGAAATCCGGCCGAGCGGCTCGCCGCAGCGGTGGGCGAGGCCGCGGGTGACCTCGACGAGCGGGAGACGGCGACCGGCCTCGAACGGTGGCTTCCGAGGCTGGATTCCGACGGCTTCGTGCGCACCCTGACGCAGGCCACGAGGGTCGGCGCACGATTTCTCGTTCCGGAGGACCCCGAGTGGCCCGCGGGCGTCGACGAGCTGGGCATCCATGCGCCGATCGGGCTCTGGGTGCGCGGGCGGCTGGGCGCGCTGAGCCGCGCCGGCCAGGCGCGCAGCATCGCCCTGGTCGGTGCGCGGGCTGCGACGGGCTACGGGGAGCACGTGGCGATGGAGTCGGCCGCGGGACTCGTCGACCGCGGATTCGCGATCATCTCGGGCGGCGCATACGGCATCGACGGGATGGCTCACCGGGCCGCACTCGCGAGCGACGGTTCGACCGTGGCGTTCCTCGCGGGCGGCGTCGACCGCTTCTACCCCATGGGCCACGAGGCGCTGCTCTCCCGCATCGTGGACAGCGGCGCCGTGGTCTCCGAGCTGCCGTGTGGTGCAGCCCCCACGAAATGGCGCTTTCTGCAGCGCAACCGCTTGATCGCCGCCTCGAGCGATGCGACCGTGGTGCTCGAGGCGGGGATCCGGTCGGGGTCGCTGAACACGGCCGGCCACGCCGCCGCGCTGGGTCGACCACTCGGCGCGGTTCCGGGGCCAGTCACAAGCCCGGCGTCGGCGGGATGCCATCGGCTGCTGCGCGAGTTCGACGCGGTCTGCGTGGTGGACGCCGACCAGATGGCGGAACTCGCCGGGGGCCCGGGCGGCAGGGGCGGGTCTCAGTCCTCCGAGCAATCGGCTCCGTCGGGACACGACTCGACGTCTTCCGGCGGTCGGATTGCGGATGCCCCGCCCGAGGTGACCCGCGTCCTCGACGCGCTCAGCACACGCGCTCCGCGGGAGCTCGCGGATGTCGCACGGCGGGCCGGGCTCTCGACCACGGAGGTCATGGCGGTGCTCGGCGACCTCGATGCGAACGGTGTCGTCACCCGACGTCCCGACGGCTGGCGGCGTCGACGGACGTCGTGAGTCGTCGGCCGGGCGTCCCGGCTCGCATCGGACGCACCGCATAGGCTGACCTCCGTGATGGAGGTTCGAGGGCTCGGCAGGTATCCCGCAGCGCGACGGGTGATCGCGCAGGTGAGCGACACGCATCTGCTCGAGGGGGGCGCGCCGCTCGGCGGGGTCGCCGACACAGTGTCGGCACTCGAGCGCACCGCGGAGCAACTGGCGCGGCTCGGGGACCGTCTCGACGCGATCGTGGTCACCGGCGACGTCACCGATCTCGGTGAACCGGGAGCCTACCGCCTCGTTCGCGAGGCGGTCGAACCCGTCGTCAGCGCCACCGGGGCCGAGGTCGTATGGGTGATGGGAAATCACGACGAGCGGGCCGCATTCCGCGCGGAGCTCCTCGGTACGGAGCAGAGCGACGCGCCAGTGCATCACGTCGTCGGCATCGGCGGGCTTCGAGTGATCGCGCTCGACACGAGTGTCCCAGGATTCCACCACGGCGAGCTCGACGAGTCCTCGCTCGCCTGGCTCGACGCAACGCTCGCCGAGCCTGCGCCCGAAGGAACGATCATCGCGATGCACCACGCGCCCATCGCCACGCCCCTGGCCCTCATGGACGTGCTCGAACTCCGTGGGCAGGACGAACTCGCCGACGTGGTGCGCGGGCGGGACGTGCGGCTCATCCTCGGCGGGCACTTGCACTACCCGACGAACGGGATGTTCGCCGGCATCCCGGTCTCGGTGGCGGGCGCCACCGCGTACACGATGGACCTGTCGGCCCCGCCGAGGGAACTCGTCGGCATCGACGGCGGCCGGTCGTTCACGCTGGTCCACGTGTACGACGAGGACATCGTCACCTCCGTCGTTCCGGTGGGGGCCTTCCCGGTCGTGACGAGCTTCGGCCAGCAGTTCCTGGCCGAACTCGAAGCGCTCTCGCCAGAAGAGCGGCTCGACCGATTCTCACGCAAGCGGCCGTCGGGCGCGTGACCCGAACCACGGCTCGCGGGCGGATGATCGGGGCGCCCGACAACGGCTCAGGCAGGCTGGTGCCGTGAACCTCGACGCCGCGCTGGACGAGTACCTCGCGCACGTGCGCACGGAGCGCGGGTACTCCGCGCACACCGTGACCGCCTACCGCGCGGACCTCGTCGAGCTCATCGCGTTCGCGAACGAGCGGGGGATCGCCGACCCGGCGGAGATCGAGCTCGGCCTGCTGCGGGACTGGCTGTGGGTCGCGACCGAGCGCGGGCTCGCGCGGGCGAGCATCGCGCGCCGCGCGGCATCCGCTCGCGGCTTCACGTCGTGGCTGCACCGGCGAGGCCACCTCGCCGCCGACCCCGGGGCCAGGCTGAAGGCGCCGCGCGCCCAGCGGACGCTCCCGAGGGTCGTGACGCAGCAGGCCCTCGCCGAGGCGCTCGCCGCGCTCGGGGATCGCGCTGCCGGCGGCGACCCCGTCGCCGTGCGCGACGCGGCGATCGCCGAACTGCTCTACGCGTCAGCGCTCCGCGTGTCCGAGCTCGTGGGCCTCGATCTGCCCGACGTCGACCGCAGGCGCCGCATGGTGCGCGTGACCGGCAAGGGTGCGAAGGAGCGCGTCGTGCCGTACGGCGCCCCGGCGGCGCGCGCGCTCGATCGCTACCTCGACATCGCCCGGCCGGCGCTCGCCGTAGTGGTCGACCCGCCCGCCTCGACCGCCGCGGTCTTCGTCGGCGTGCGCGGCGGCCGACTGGGCGTACGCAGCGTGCACCGCCAGGTCGCGGCGCTGCTCTCCTCGATCCCCGGCACCGGGCCGAGCGGCCCCCACGCGCTGCGCCACAGCGCGGCGACGCACCTGCTCGATGGGGGGGCGGACCTGCGGGCGGTGCAGGAGTTCCTCGGCCACGCGAGCCTCGGGACGACGCAGATCTACACCCACGTGTCGGCGGAGCGGCTGAAGCAGAGCTACCGGACGGCGCATCCGCGGGCCTGACCTCACTCCAGCGGCAGCAGCACCGCCCGCGGCAGGCCCCCGAGGAACAGGAAGGGGGACACGTACTCCCCGTCGATCCGCACGCCGAAGTGCACGCACTCCGCCGCGCAGTGCCCGCCCGATGACACCGTCCCGATCGCGTCGCCCGCCGCGACGACCACGCCCTCGGGGATCGCCGCATCGACGGGCTCGATCGCACTCACGATCCCGCCGCCGTGGTCGATCGCGACCACGCCCCGGCCCGCGACGGAACCGGCGAAGCTCACGGTGCCGGCGGCCGGCGCGACCACGGTCGCGCCGGGCTCAGCAGCGATGTCGATCCCGCGATGCCCGGCGCTGTACGGCGTCGGCGGGGCACGGAACGGCGAGACGACCCGGATCGGCGGGGGAGTCGGCCATCGCCACTGCTCGGGATGCTCCGCGGTCGCTGAGGGCCGCACGGAGTCTACGGACGCCAGGCCGATCGCCTCTGCCGCGGCCGGCGTGATCGAGATGAACGCCGCGGCCACTGCGAAGAGCAGCGCGCACGCCGCGGCAGCGCCTGCGGCGCGACCGAGTCGTCGGGCACGGTGCCCGCCGGCGCGCTGCTCGGCGGCGACACGACGAACGGGTGCGGCAGGGGTTCGGGCGGACGTCGAGACGGTCATGCACCGATGGTCTGCCCGTCCGCAGCATCCGACGCTCGACGCTCGTGCGGCGGGGGCTGGGCCGGCCCGCCGCGCGGTTGGGGAGGGCGAGTGCCGATGGTAGAGTATCGGGAGCACCTCGGCCTGCCGGGGTGACTACGCGTGCCATTCGGCCACCGACTCCACTCAGTCCCGCTCCGTGCTCGTCCAACGAACCGGAGCAGGCGGAGCCGTGCCGGGCACCAGGGCTCCCGGCCGCCGGCCGGAGCGACAACTGAGAACAAAGGAGTACGGCTCATGGCCGTCGTCACCATCCGCCAGCTGCTCGACAGCGGCGTGCACTTCGGGCACCAGACCCGCCGTTGGAACCCGAAGATGAAGCGGTTCATCTTCACCGAGCGTTCCGGCATCTACATCATCGACCTGCAGCAGTCGCTCGCCTACATCGACAAGGCGTACGACTTCGTCAAGGAGACGGTCGCCCACGGCGGCACCATCCTCTTCGTCGGTACGAAGAAGCAGGCCCAGGAGTCCATCGCCGAGCAGGCGACCCGCGTCGGCCAGCCCTACGTCAACCAGCGTTGGCTCGGCGGCCTCCTCACCAACTTCTCCACGGTCTCCAAGCGCCTCGCGCGCATGAAGGAGCTCGAGGAGCTCGACTTCGAAGGCACCACCAGCGGCTTCACCAAGAAGGAGCTGCTCATCAAGAAGCGCGAGCTCGACAAGCTGCACAAGTCGCTCGGCGGCATCCGCAACCTGTCGAAGACGCCGTCGGCGCTCTGGGTGGTCGACACCAAGAAGGAGCACCTCGCGATCGACGAGGCCAAGAAGCTCGGCATCCCCGTCATCGGCATCCTCGACACGAACTGCGACCCCGATGAGGTGCAGTACCCGATCCCGGGCAACGACGACGCGATCCGCTCGGTGAGCCTGCTCACCCGTATCATCGCGGATGCCGCTGCCGAGGGTCTCATCGAACGCCACCAGAAGCCCGAGGCCGAGGGCAACGTCTCGGCCGTCGAGCCGCTCGCCGAGTGGGAGCAGGAGCTCCTCCAGGCCGGCAGCGCGACGACCCCCGAGCAGGCGTCGGCCGAGACCGCCGATGTCGCCGAGACCGTCGCCGAGGCGGAGGCCGAGGCGGCCGAGGTCGTCGACGAGGCCGCCACGGAGATCGCCGCGACCGAGTCCGAGGCGGACGCCGAGGGCGCTGCCGCAGCCGAGTCCAAGTAAGACCACGAGTCCAGGAGACTTCCCGAATATGGCCAACTTCACTCTCGAAGACGTCAAGACCCTGCGTGAGCGCCTCGGCACCGGCATGGTCGACACCAAGAACGCTTTGGTCGAGGCCGACGGTGACCTCGAGAAGGCCGTCGAGCTCCTCCGCCTGAAGGGTGCGAAGGGCAACGCCAAGCGCGCCGACCGTTCGACCGCCGAGGGCCTCGTCGCCGCCGTCGACAACGGCGACGGCACAGCCACGCTCATCGAACTCGCCTGCGAGACCGACTTCGTCGCCAAGGGCGACAAGTTCGTCGGCCTCGCCGACCGCGTGCTCGCGGCCGTCGCCGCGGCCCGCGCCGAGACCGTCGAGGCCGCCCTGGCCGCCCCGGCCGAGGGCCCTTCGACGGGCTCAGGACAGGCAACCGTCGCCGACGTGATCAGCGAGGAGGCGGCGATCCTCGGCGAGAAGGTCGAGCTCCGTCGCGTCCGCCTCGTCAAGGGCGAGCACTTCTCCGTCTACCTGCACAAGACGTCGAAGGACCTGCCGCCGCAGGTGGGCGTCGTGCTCGGCTACGCCGGCGACGACGCGGAGACCGCGCGTTCGGTGGCGCAGCACATCTCGTTCGCGAACCCCGAGTACCTCACCCGTGAGGACGTCCCGGCGGACGCAGTCGAGAAGGAGCGTGCGATCGTCGAGCAGATCTCCCGCGACGAGGGCAAGCCCGAGGCCGCCCTGCCGAAGATCATCGAGGGTCGCCTCGGCGCGTACTTCAAGCAGGTGGCGCTGCTCGAGCAGGACTACGCGAAGGACAACAAGCTGTCCGTCGGCAAGGTCCTCGGCGACGCGGGCCTCACCGTGAGCGACTTCGCTCGCTTCAAGGTCGGCGCCTAAGTGCCACAGGGGAGTCCGGATCGCGTGAGCGATCCGGACTCCTTTGCTGTGCCAGGGATGGCATCCGGACTGCCGCACGGCCTCGTGCGGCTCGACGCCCGCGAACCGGCGCTGCGCCGGAGTCCGCGAACCAGTAGTTTTGACACCCAGAGGGGAAGGACCGGTCGAGGATGACGCAACACAGGCGCAGGGTCATGCTGAAGTTGTCGGGCGAGGCGTTCGGCGGTGGGGCCCTCGGGGTCAACCCCGACGTCGTGAGCGCACTCGCGAGGGAGATCGCGGATGCCGCACGCGACGTCGAGGTGGCGATCGTGGTCGGCGGCGGCAACTTCTTCCGCGGCGCCGAGCTCTCGCAGCGCGGCATGGACCGCGGACGCGCCGACTACATGGGCATGCTGGGCACGGTCATGAACTCGCTCGCCCTGCAGGACTTCCTCGAGCAGGCCGGGGCGGAGACGCGCGTGCAGTCCGCGATCTCGATGACCCAGGTCGCGGAACCGTACATCCCGCGGCGCGCCGAGCGGCACCTCGAGAAGGGCCGCGTCGTGATCTTCGGTGCGGGCGCCGGCCTGCCGTACTTCTCCACCGACACCGTCGCCGCTCAGCGGGCGCTCGAGATCGACGCGGATGTCGTGCTGGTCGCGAAGAACGGCGTCGACGGCGTGTACTCCGACGACCCCCGCACCAACCCCGACGCGCACAAGATCGACCGCATCAGCTACCAGGAGGCGCTGCAGCGCGGCCTCAAGGTCGTGGACTCCACGGCGTTCAGCCTCTGCATGGACAACGGCATGCCGATGCAGGTGTTCGGCATGGAGCCGGCCGGCAACGTCACGGCGGCCATCCTCGGCGCGGAACTCGGGACGATCGTGAGCAACGGCGTGCCGGCGTCCACTCGATAGACTGTCCGAGTAGCGAACAGAAGGAGCCCCCGTGATCGCGGATGTACTTTCCGATGCCACCGCACGCATGCACAAGGCGGTCGAAGTCGCGAAGGACGACTTCGCGTCCGTGCGCACGGGGCGGGCGAACCCCCAGCTCTTCCAGAAGATCATGGTGAGCTACTACGGCACGCCGACGCCGCTCTCGCAGCTCGCGTCGCTCCAGAACCCCGAGGCCCGCACGCTCGTCGTCACCCCCTACGACAAGAGCGCGCTGAAGGAGATCGAGCATGCCATCCGTGACACGCCGAACCTCGGCGCGAACCCCTCGAACGACGGCAACATCATCCGGGTCACCCTTCCCGAGCTCACCGAGGAGCGACGCAAGGAGTACGTGAAGATCGTGCGCTCGAAGGCGGAGGACGCGCGCGTGTCGGTGCGCAACATCCGTCGCAAGGCCAAGGACGACCTCGACGCCCTGAAGGGCGAGGTCGGTGACGACGAGGTCTCGCGCGGCGAGAAGGAGCTCGAGCACATCACGAAGTCCAACGTCGACGCGATCGACGACGCGCTGAAGCGCAAGGAAGCCGAACTCCTCGAGGTCTGAGGGAAGACGATGTCGGGCGTCCCAGGGGAGGATGAGTCGGACGCCGGGGGGCATGACCGGTCGTCACGCGAGGAGTTCCGCGCCCAGGTGCACGCGCGCAAGGCCGACTTGGAACGCCAGTTCGAGGCGTCGAAGGCGCAGTTCGACCAGGCGCAGGAGAAGATCCAGGCACGCACCGGACGCAACCTGATCCTCGCGATCATCATCGGACTCGCGTTCGGCGGGGCCCTCCTCCTCAGCCTCCTGGTGATCAAAGAGCTGTTCATGCTCTTCGCGGTCGTGCTCGCGGGGTTCGCGAGCTACGAGCTCACGCAGGCGCTGCGCAAGGCCGATTTCCACGTGCCGCGCATCCCCACGGTGGCCGCAGCGGTGATCGCGGTGCCGATCGCCTACTACGGCGGGCCAGGCGGGCAACTGCTCGCGGTGCTCGCCGGCATGCTGCTCGTGATTCTCTGGCAGCTCTCGGAGCAGGCCCTGCCCAGTCGGCGCCGCTCGGGCTCGAGCCTGGTGCGCGATCTCGCCGCAGGCGCCTTCGTGCAGGCGTACGTGACGTTCCTCGCGACGTTCACCGTGGTCCTCACGGCCGCCGACGGCGGGCAGTGGTGGACGCTCGCGTTCATCATCATCGCGGTCGCAGCGGATGTCGGCGCGTACGCGTTCGGGCTCATGCTCGGGAAGCATCCGATGGCGCCGGTCATCAGCCCGAAGAAGACTTGGGAGGGCTTCGCCGGAGGAGCGGCTGCCAGCCTCGTGGCCGGGGTCCTCCTGTCGGTGTTCATGCTGGGCGGCACCTGGTGGTTCGGGCTGGCGTTCGGTGCGGCCATCTTCCTCACCGCGACCCTGGGCGACCTCGTCGAGTCGCTGGTGAAGCGCGACATCGGTATCAAGGACATGAGTTCGTGGCTGCCCGGGCACGGCGGCTTCCTCGATCGGCTCGACTCGATCCTGCCCTCGGCGGCCGTCGCGTTCGCGGCCTTCCAGATCTTCGGATGAGCGTCCGCGATAATGGAGCGGTGGATTCCACCTTCCCTCGCGCCCGCAAGCCTCAACTGGGATACGACACCGCCCAGGTCGAGGAGTTCCTGCAAGTGGCCCGCCGCGCCTACGACGGCAAGGCGAGGCGCGACGACCCGCCCCTCTCGTCCGAGCGGATCCGGCTGACGGCCTTCGCGATGCAGAAGGGCGGCTACTCCACGGCGCATGTCGACGCGGCGCTCGAGCGGCTCGAGGACGCCTTCGCAGCGGAGGAGCGGCAGGTCGCCGCCCGCCTCCACGGCAGCGAGGCGTGGCTCAGCGAGGCCCGCGCGACCGCGCAGGTGGTCTCCAACCGGCTCGCCCGTCCCGAGGGGCAGCGCTTCGACCGGGTCAGCCCGCTCGCGCTCGGCTACCGGGTCCGCGAGGTCGACCGGTTCGCCGACAAGCTCACACGCTACTTCCGCGACGGCTGGCCGATCTCGATCGACGACGTGCGCACCGTGGTGTTCACGACGCAGCGCGGAGGCTACCGCGAGTCCCAGGTCGACATGGTGCTCGACGCGGTCGTCGACGTCATGCTCGCCGTTCGCTGAGATCCGGTTCGACTCGGTCGCCGGCGCTCGGATACACTCGACGAATTGTGGGCAGGCATACGGGGATTGACGAGGCGTCGGCACCAGTGCGTCCATCAGAGCACTCTGCATCGCGTCCGACGCTGAACCCACCGGTGCAGGCTGCTGGCAGGCCCGGCCGCGTCAAGCAGGCCGCGACGGTGGTCTTCGCCTTCGTGGCCTCGGTGAGCTTCCTGCTGGTCAACGTGGTCGACCCGTTCTCCGGCGCCACCGCGTCGCCGGATTTCGCCGAGCGCGGAGAGCGGTTCGGCGGGGCAGAGGTGCAGGCGTTCGACGTCGAGGGCGAGTACACGATCGACGTCTCCAAGGAGGGCTACGTCGTCGAGGAGAAGCCCGAGGTGAAGCTGGCGCCTGCCTCGACGTCGGCCAGCAGCGGCTGGGCGCCCCCCGCCGTCACCCCCGATCCGGGTTCGGCACAGGCCTACGCAGCCGGTGCGGTGGCGGCCCGCGGCTGGGCCTCGACCGAGTTCGACTGCCTCGTCGCGCTCTGGAGCAAGGAGTCCGGCTGGCGCGTGAACGCCTACAACGCGTCGAGCGGCGCGTACGGCATCCCGCAGGCACTGCCCGGGTCGAAGATGGCGACGGCCGGCGCCGACTGGGAGACGAACGCCGCGACCCAGATCGAGTGGGGCCTCGGCTACGTGCAGGGCCGTTACGGCACGCCCTGCGGGGCCTGGGCGCACTCGCAGGACGTCGGCTGGTACTGAGCCCTCGTGCGGCCCTCGAGCGGCCGAGCGGGGCGCACGTGCCTCCACGGTCGGATGCCGCGACGCGGCCTAGACTGGGATCCATGGCACGCTCGAACCGATCACGCGGTCGGGCGGCCCGTGCTCGCGAGGAGCATCCAGAGCTCGACGTCGATCGGCTCACCGCCGGCTGGCGTCGGACGGAGGTGCGTGACGGTCGCGAGTGGAACGTCCAGCCCGTGACCGAGGCGCAGGCGGTGAAGGCCTATCTGTGCCCCGGCTGCGGCCTCGAGGTGGCGCCCGGAGTGGCGCATCTCGTCACCTGGCGCGCCGACGGCGTGCTCGGCGACGCCGCAGACCTCGCGGCTCGGCGGCATTGGCACACCCATTGTTGGAGGATCGGCGCCAGGTGAACGAGAACGACATGTCCGCGGTCGAGATCCGGTCCGGCACGGAACTGCCCGCGGTGCGCGAGCAGATCGAGCTGCGCACGACCGATGGGCTCCGCCTCGTGGGCGAGCTCGCGACTCCGGTCGACCGGCCCCCGGTCGCCACCCTCGTCACGTTGCATCCGCTGCCGACGGCCGGCGGCTTCATGGACTCGCACATCCTCCGCAAGGCGGCGGCGCGGCTCCCGGCCCTCGCCGACCTGGCGGTGCTGCGGTTCAACACGCGAGGCACGACCTCCCCACGCGGAACGAGCGAGGGGTCGTTCGGCGAGGGCATCGCGGAACGGGCGGATGTCGCGGCGGCGATGGACTTCGTCGCGGAGCGCGGACTGCCGAACCCCTGGCTGGTCGGCTGGTCGTTCGGCACCGAGCTCGCGCTGAAGTACGGGCTGGAGCATGGCATCGCCGGCGCCATCCTGCTCTCACCGCCGCTTCACCGCACCACCGAGGAGGAGCTGCGTCGCTGGAACGGCTCCTCTGCACCGATCGTGGCGCTCATCCCCGAGCACGACGACTACCTCAAGCCGGCCCAGGCCGCCGAGCGGTTCGCCGTGCTGCCGAGACTCCGGCGCATCGACGTGGCGGGTGGCAAGCACCTCTGGGTGGGGGAGTCGCAGACGCGGCGCGTGCTCGAGGAGATCGTCGCGGCCGTGAACCCGTCGGCGTTGCCCCTGCCGACGACGTGGCCGCCCTCGGTCGGCTGACCGCGGCGTGCGCGCCGCCGGCCGCCCCGACGCGGCATCGGCCCGCCCTTGGTGACCCTGCGTGACGAATCAGAGCTCGTTCTGGCGAGGGATCACGACCTGCTTGATGATGAGCAGGATCGACGCGGCGACGGGAATCGCGATGAGTGCACCGAGGATGCCGAGCAGGGCGCCTCCCGCGAGGGCGGCGATCACGACGAGGGCGCCGGGCACCTTCACGGCGCGGTTCATGATGCGCGGGCTGAGCACGTATGCCTCCACCTGCATGTACACGAGGTAGTAGATCGCGGCCACGAGGGCCGTGAGGGGCGAGCCGAGACCCGGGATGAGGCACACCAGCACGATCACGATCGAACCCGTGAGCGTGCCGACGAGCGGCACCAGCGAGAACAGGAACGCGAGGAAGGCGAGCACGGCCGGGAACGGCGCCTGGATGATCGACAGGAAGATGAAGCTCGCCACGCCGTTGCAGGCCGCCAACGAGGCCTGGCCGAGCACGAACCGGCCCACTGACTGGGTGATCTGCTCGGTGAGGTCGGCGAACCGTTCGCGCTTCGAGGCGGGCACCAGCTGGTAGCTGGCCCGCTTGATGCTGTTGAGGGATGCCGCGAAGTAGAGCGTGAGGATGAAGACGATCACCACGGCGAACAGGCCCGCGCCGATCGCGAGCGCCACCTGCAGCACGCCGCCCGCGAGCTCGCTGAGCTTCTCGGGGTTGGTGACGAACTCCGTGACCGCGGTCGTGACCTGCTGGCTGATCTCGTCCACCGGCACCTGCGGGAACTGCTCCTGCAGCCCCTCGAGCCAGTCCTGCGAGTTCACCCGAGCGACGATGAGTGGGATCTGCTCGACGAGCTGACTCACCTGGTCGACGACGATGGGCACGACGGCGAGCACGAGCGCTGCGATGAGCACCCCGACGGCGGTCATCACGATGAGGATCGCGGCCCAACGCGGAAGCCCCCGGCGCTCGAGCCAGCTGATCGCCGGATCGAGGCCGAGGGCCAGGAAGAGTGCCGCGCCGATGTACGCGATGATCGTCGAGAGGCTCGCGATCGAGAAGAGGATGAGCAGGCCGACGCCGACCCCGAGCGTCCCGATCAATCCGACGCGGAACGCGTTCTGGATCTTCATGGGGCCGGCGCGGACCTGCGCTACCGGTTGTTCGACGCCACCTGCTCGGCCTGCGTGAGCACGCCCCGGAGGCTCTCGAAATAGCCCGCGACCGCGTCGCGCTCGATCTTGAGCTGCGAGAGGCGGTCCTCGGCGTCGGCGACGAGCGCACGCGTGCGCTCCTCGGCGTCGGCGATCAGCTTGCGGGCCTGGTCGTGGGCCGCGGCGATGCGGTCGCGCGCCTCGTCGTCGGCCTTGTCACGGACCTTGGCGATCTCGCTGCGCACCTTCATCTCGAGCCGGTCGGCCTCGACGCGGCTCTCGGCCGTGCGGGCGACGGACTCGGCGAGCTCGGCGTTGGCGTCGTCGAGGAGCTTCTGGGTCTGCGCCACCGCCTCCTGGTGCGCGGCGAGCAGCTCCTGCTCCGCCTCGTCGCGCTTGGACGTGAGCTCGGCCTCGATATCGAGGTGGGCCTTCTCGATCTCACGACGCATGCGGTTCACCTCGTGCGTCGTCTTCTTGCGCATGGAGGTGAGCTGGTTGTCGAGGTCGATGCGCGCCTGCTCCGACTCGGCGTCGAAGTCGGCGCGGGCCTGCTCCTGCTCGAGCGCGAGGTCGGCACGCATCTGGTCGAGGTCGGCGGCGTGCTTGGCGCGGATGCGGTCGAGCTCGTGCTGCAGCTTCAGGCGTGCGGCCTCGCCCTCGCGCACGAGGTCGACCTTCGCCTGCTTCTTCTGCTCGACGAGCTCGGCGCGGCTGCCCTCGAGCTCGCGGCCGAGGTCGCTGCGCGCCTGCTCGAGCTCGTGCACGAGCGCCGCGCGGCGCTCCTCGATCTCGGCGTCGATGGCTGCGCGCGCCTCGGCGGACTCGCGCTCGAGGTCGAGGCGCGACTGCTCGGTCTCGCGGGCGAGGTCGATGCGCGCCTGCTCGGTCTCCTTGGCGAGGTCGGCGCGCGCGCGGTCGAGCTCGATGGCGACCTCTGCGCGGGTCTGCTCGGTCTCCTGGGCGAGGCCTGCTGCCGTGGCTCGCGCCTCGTTCGCCTCGGTGTTGGCGGCGACGAGGATCTCGGCCGCCTTCTTCTCGGCGCCCGAGACCGCGGCGGCGGACTCGCGCTTCGCGCTGGAGCGAAGCTCGGCGGCCTCGGTGGCCACCGCGCCGCGGATCGCGGCGGCGTCGCGGGCGGCCTCCTGGCGGAGCTGCTCGCTCGCCTCGTGCGCGCGGGAGACCATGTCGTCGGCCTCGGCACGGGCGTTCTCGAGCACGCGGTTCGCCTGGGCGCGCGCCTCGGTGAGGGAGCGCTCGGCCAACTCATGCGCGTCCGAGCGCAAGAGGTGCGCCTCGTCTTCGGCGGCCCGACGCAGCTTCTCGGCGTCGATGTCGGCCTGCGCGATGAGGCGGGTGGACTGCTCCTCTGCGACGCGCAGCGTGTTCTCGAGTTTGGTGCCGAGGCCCGAGAACGTTGGGCTGCCGACCTCCTCGAGCTCAGCGGTCAGCTCCTCGATGCGGGCATGGAGACGCTTGGTCTCCTTCGAATGCTCGGCGAGCTGGTTGTTCGCGTTAATGATGTCGCGTCGGAGCCCATTGATGCTCTTGTCGACCTCGTCCTTGTCGTATCCGCGGAACACCTGCGTGAACTCGGTCTCTTCGACGGCCATTCTTCCTCCGGGCTCAGTCCCGCGTTCGTGGGGGCGCGTGCGGGATGTGTCGATTGTACGGGCATGCGGCATCCGCTGCGCACGTTCCCCACAGGGGCTGGTTAGGAGACTCCCAGACAGCGCCGGTAGTGTGGACTGTCTTTGTTCGAAGCCGCATTCCCGCGGCACCGGAGGTATGTTCGTGCGCTTCGCCCTCGCAATCGTGGCATTCGTCGCCGCGGCCGTGATGATCGGGTTCGGCATCGCTCAGCGCACCGTCTACCTCGAGCCCGACCGGGTCTCACTGTCAGCCGAGATCGAGGGCGCGGCGGCGTACGTCGTCATCGAACCCGAGGCCCTAGGCGCGCATCCCGGCAAGCAGACGATCACGGTCTCGGGCTCCGACACCGTGTTCGTCTCGTACGGCCGCAGCTCCGATGTCGCCGCATGGCTCGGCGACTCGCCGTACGTCGTGGTGGGCTACGACGCCGAGGCCGAGGCGTTCACGAGCGAGGTGGTGACCCCCTCCGTCGAGGGCGACGCATCATCGGCCGACGCCGCAGTGCCCGAGGCGCCCGCCACCGGCACCGACGACGCTGCCGCCGCCGCGACGCCCGACCCCGCCGCGTCTCCCGTCGGATCCGACCTGTGGCTCGACGAGTTCACCGACGAGCGCAGCGTCACGACCACCGTCGACGTGCCCGAGGACATCTCGGTACTGCTCGCGAGCGACGGCACCGCGCCCGCGCCGAGCGACCTCGAGATCGCGTGGCCGCTCGACAATTCGACCCCATTGGCAGGTCCGCTGATCGTCGGCGGCGCGCTCGTCTTCCTGGGCGGCATCGTCCTGCTCGTGTCGGGCTTCAGGCATCACCGGCGTTCCCGCGGCCCGCGCCGCAACCTCGGGAAGGGCCCTCGCGGCAGGCTCCCGAGCGCACCGAAGCCGCCGTCGCTGCGTCGCAGCCAGGTCACGGGCGGCGGTCGTCGCGCCGTCGGCCGCGCGAAGCGCATCGCCCTCGTCCCGTTGCTGGTCGTGCCGGCGCTCGCGCTCAGCGCCTGCTCGGCCGACTACTGGCCCCGGTTCGACCTGGCGCCGCCGTCGACCGCGCCGGCGACCGAGATGCCCGAGCCGACCGACGGCACCGCCACCGAGGAGCCCGTGCCCGAGGAGGAGGCGATGGAGTCCGCGGTCACCGTGCCGCAGATGGAGCGCATCATGCGCCGCGTCGCCGTGTTCACGAACGAGGCGGATGCCGCACGCGACTCGGCCGCGATCGCCCAGCGCTTCGCCGGCCCCGCACTCGACGCCCGCCAGGCGAACTACACGATCCGCGGCGCCCTGCCCGACCAGCCGGCGCCCACCGCGATCCCGGCGTCGCCGCTCACGCTCACGCTGCCGCAGCAGGTCGCCGGATGGCCCGGCTCGGGCCGCACGGTCCTCACGATCGCGAAGAACAGCGAGGACGAGACGGTGGCGCCGACGGCGCTCGTGCTCCAGCAGGCGTCGCCGCGCGAGAACTACAAGATCGTCTACGCGATGTCGCTCGCACCCGACGCCGACGTGCCCGAGGTGGCGCCCGCGTCGATCGGCGCCCCGCTCATCTCTCCCGAGTTCAAGGGCCTCGTCATGCCTCCCGGGCAGGTGGCGGCGGCCTACGCCGACGTGCTCCTGAAGGGCGATGCCTCCGAGTTCGCCGCCCTCTTCGACCCCGAGGGCGACGTGCTGCGCGAGCAGCTCGGCGTGACGGGCCAGCAGGCCATCAACGACAGCCTCCCGCCGACCGCCGACATCACGTTCTCGAACGTCGTCGGCACCAGCCCCACGGTGGCGCTCGCCACCAACGACTCCGGCGCGCTCGTGACGGCATCGATCGAGCAGACCGAGAAGGTGACCCCGAATGACGGCGGCACCATCGGATTCGAGGCCGGGGCGCCTGGTGCGGCACTGTCGGGGTTCACCGGCAAGAGTGCGAAGGGCGTGCAGCGCGTCATCGGCGTGCAGCTGCTGTTCTACGTGCCGAGCGTCGGCTCGGACGAGCAGATCCGTCTCCTCGGCTGGTCCGAGAGTCTGATCGGAGCATCGGAGGTACCGTGACCGACCCCACTCCGCCGAACGGCCTCCGGGGGGCCGTCGACCTGTCCGCGCTGGTGCAGCGCGCGCAGCCGTCGCAACCGCAGGCGGGCACCGCCGCCGGCGATCGGCTCGTCTTCGAGACGGATGACGCGGCCTTCGGCTCGACGCTCGAGCTCTCGCGCACCGTGCCGGTCGTGGTCGTGCTGTGGGCGTCATGGAGCGAGCAGTCCACCGCCCTCGTCGCAACCCTCGAGCAGTTGGTGCGCGCCCGCGACGGGCGGCTCGTGCTCGCCGCCGCCGACGCCGACCGCAGCCCGCAGCTCATGCAGGCATTCCAGGTGCAGGCCGTTCCCACCGTCGTCGCGGTCGTCGCCGGACAACCGGTGCCCCTCTTCGCGGGTGTGCAGCCCGATGACGTCATCGAGCAGGTCTTCGACCAGCTGCTCGAGCTCGCCGCCCAGCACGGCGTCTCCGGACGCGTCGAGGCCGGCGGCGAATCGGGCGACGGCCAGGCCGAGCCGGTCGAGGAGCCCCTGCCGCCGCTGCACCAGGAGGCGTACGACGCCATCGAGCGAGGCGACTACGAGGTTGCGGCATCCGCGTACAGGACCGCCATCGCCCAGGACCCGCGCGACACGCTGGCCGTGGCAGGCCTCGCCCAGGCGAACCTGCTGTGGCGCCTGCATGGCAAGTCGCTCGACGGGATCCGCAACACCGCGGCATCCGCTTCCGACGATCTCGCCGCGCAGCTCGACGTCGCCGACCTCGACCTGTCGGGCGGGCACGTGGAGGACGCGTTCGATCGCCTGCTGACGCTCTTCCCGAAGCTCGACGCCGATGGCAAGCGCGCCGTGCGCGAGCGCCTCGTCGAGCTGTTCGAGGTCGTCGGCTCCGACGACCCGCGGGTCGTCGCGGCCCGCCGTCGCCTCACCAACCTGCTGTTCTGATCCCTACTCGAGCGTGAACCACACCGCCGCGAGCGGCGGCAGGGTGAACACCGCGGACGCGGGGCGTCCTGACCACGGGTCCTCGGTCGCGTCGACCCCGCCGAGGTTGCCGACGCCCGAGCCGCCGAACTCCGCGGCATCCGAGTTCAGCACCTCACGCCATCGGCCCGCGTTCGGCAGGCCGAGCCGGAAGCCCTCGTGCGGGTGTCCCGCGAAGTTGACCACGCAGAGCAGTGGGCGCCGCTCGCGGTCGTAGCGCAGGAACGCGATGACGTTCTCGGACGCAGCCCCGCCCTCGACCCACTCGAAGCCCGACGCGTCGTCGTCGAGCTGCCAGAGCGACGGCGTGCCGCGGTAGGCGCGGTTCAGCGCGCCCACGAACTCCGCGAGCTGCTTGTGCGACGGCTGGTCGAGGATCCACCAGTCGAGGCCGCGCTCCTCGCTCCATTCCGAGAGCTGCCCGAACTCCTGGCCCATGAACAGCAGCTGTTTGCCGGGGTGCGCCCACATGTACGAGAGGTAGGCGCGAACGTTCGCCAACTGCTGCCAGTGGTCGCCGGGCATCTTGCGGATGAGCGACCCCTTGCCGTGCACGACCTCGTCGTGGCTGATCGGCAGCACGAAGTGCTCGCTGAACGCGTACAGGAACGAGAACGTGAGGTCGTGGTGGTGGTACGAACGGTACATCGGGTCCTTCTGGACGTACTGCAGCGTGTCGTGCATCCAGCCCATGTTCCACTTGAACCCGAAGCCGAGCCCGCCGGAGCTCGTGGGGGCGGTGACGCCCGGCCAGCTCGTCGACTCCTCGGCGATCATGACGATCCCGGGGTTGCGCTTGTACGCGGTGGCGGTGGCCTCCTGGAGGAACCCGATCGCCTCGAGGTGCTCGCGTCCGCCGTGCACGTTGGGCAGCCACTCGCCGTTCTCGCGCGAGTAGTCGAGGTAGAGCATCGAGGCCACGGCGTCGACCCGGAGTCCGTCGACGTGCATCTCCTCGAGCCAGAACAGCGCGTTGGCCACGAGGAAGTTGCGCACGCGCGGGTTGCCGTAGTCGAAGACGTAGGTGCCCCATTCCTTCTGCTCGCCGCGGCGCGGGTCGGGGTGCTCGTAGAGCGGTTCGCCGTCGAACTTCGCCAGCGCCCAGTCGTCCTTCGGGAAGTGCCCGGGGACCCAGTCCATGATCACGCCGAAGCCGGCCCGATGCAGCCGGTCGATGAGGTACTTGAGGTCGTCGGGGCTGCCGAAGCGCGACGTGATCGCGTAGTAGCCGGTGACCTGGTAGCCCCATGAGCCGCCGAACGGATGCTCCGCGAGGGGCATGAACTCCACATGCGTGTAGCCCAGCCAGCCCAGGTACTCGATGAGCTCGTCGGCGACGTCGCGGTAGCCGCGTCCTGGCCGCCACGAGCCGAGGTGGAGCTCGTAGATGCTCATCGGCTCTTCGTGCGCGTTGACGGATGCGCGCCGCGACATCCAGTCGCCGTCGCCCCACTCGTGGGAGCTCACGCTCACGACCGACGCGGTGGCGGGCGCCACCTCTGCCTGTCGCGCCATCGGGTCGGCCTTCATGATCCACGCGCCCGAGCCGGTGAGGAGCTCGAACTTGTAGATCGTGCCTGGGTCGAGGTCGGGCACGAAGAGCTCCCAGATGCCGGCGGCGCCCATGCTGCGCATCGCGTGCCCCGCGCCGTCCCAGCGGTTGAACTCGCCGACCACGCGCACGGCCCGCGCGCGCGGCGCCCACACCGTGAACGCGGTGCCGCGCACGCCGCCGCCTGCGCCCCAGTGCTCGCGGTGGTGGGCGCCGATCACCTGCCAGAGCTGCTCGTGCCGTCCCTCGCCGATGAGGTGCAGGTCGAGCTCGCCGATCGTCGGCGCGAAGCGGTAGGGGTCGTCGCTCGTCCACTCCTGGTCGCCGTACCGTGCGCGGATGCGGTAGCCGACGGGGCCGAAATCGCCGGCACCCGCCCAGATGCCGTGGCCGACGTGCTCCAGCGGGAGCGGGTCGCCGTCGTCGAGGAGCGCGTCGACGCGGTCGGCGAGCGGGCGCCTCGTGCGGATGACGGTGTGCGGCCCCGCGGTCCCCGGCAGGTCGAAGCCGTGCTGGCCGAGCACCGAATGCGGATCGGAGTGACGGCCCTCGGCGATGGCGGCGAGCTCGGCGTCGCCGACGGCGGGGCCGATGTGCGGCATCAGCTCAGGCATTGCGGCCTCGCACGACGTGGAGGATGTGCGCCGGCCGCGTGAACGCGTCGAGCCGCACGTAATTCGCATCGCCCCAGTCCCAGCGATGCCCCGTCACGAGGTCCTCGACCTCGAATCGGATGCCGGGGGTGAGGCCGATGGCGGCGAGGTCGAGGTGCACGGTGGTCTCCCTGACGGAGTGGGGGTCGATGTTCGCGACGACGATGATCGTGTCGTCGCGGCCGTCGGGCGTGAATCGCCCGTCGAGGTGCTTCGTATACACGAGCACGGAGTCGTCCTCGCTCGCGTGGAAGCGGATGTTGCGCAGCTGGCCGAGGGCCGGGTGCGCGTTGCGGATGCCGTTCAGGATGCCGAGGTAGAGCGCGAGGGAACGACCCTCCTTCTCGGCGGCCGCGAAGTCGCGGGGCCTGTACTCGTACTTCTCGTTGTCGATCGACTCCTCGGCGCCGGGCCGCGCGACCGACTCGAAGAGCTCGAATCCCGCGTACACCCCCCACGTGGGCGCCGCGGTCGCCGCGATCGTGGCGCGCACGGTGAAGGCGGCAGGGCCGCCGAACTGCAGGTACTCGGTGAGGATGTCCGGGGTGTTCACGAACAGGTTCGGCCGCATGAAATCGGCGGTCTCCTGGGAGACCGAGGTGAGGAACTCCTCGAGCTCCGCCTTCGTGTTCCGCCACGTGAAGTACGAGTAGGACTGCTGGAACCCGACCATCGCGAGCGCCTGCATCATCGCGGGGCGCGTGAACGCCTCGGCGAGGAGGATCACGTCGGGGTGCTCGGCGTTCACGGCGGCGATCAGACGTTCCCAGAATGCGAGCGGCTTGGTGTGGGGGTTGTCGACGCGGAAGATCCTCACGCCCTGCTTGATCCAGTGCCGCAGGATGCGCAGCACCTCGTCGAAGATGCCCTCGGGGTCGTCGTCGAAGTTCATCGGGTAGATGTCCTGGTACTTCTTCGGCGGGTTCTCGGCGTAGCGGATCGTGCCGTCGGGCAGCTGCGTGAACCACTCCGGATGCTCCGCCACCCACGGGTGGTCGGGGGAGGCCTGCAGCGCGAGGTCGAGCGCGACCTCGATTCCGAGCGCCGCCGCACGCCGCACGAACGCGCGGAAGTCCGCGAGCCTGCCGAGGTCGGGATGCACCGCGTCGTGGCCGCCCGCCGCGGCGCCGATCGCCCACGGCGAGCCCGGGTCCTGCGGGCCGGGATCGAGCGTGTTGTTGCGTCCCTTGCGGTTGGTCGCCCCGATCGGGTGGATCGGCGGCAGGTAGACGACGTCGAACCCCATCGCGGCCACGCCGTCGAGTCGCCGGGCGGCCGTGCGGAACGTGCCGCTCTTCCAGCGGCCGTCCTTGAATCGACGCGCGCCCTCGGAGCGGGGGAAGAACTCGTACCAGGAGCCGACGCCGGCGCGACGGCGCTCCACGAGGATCTCGTGCTCAGGGGAGTCCGTGGCGAGTCCCGTGAGCGGGCGCGCCGCGAACTCATCGAGCATCGGAGAGTCGATGAGCCGGCGGCGCTCGGCGACGGATGCCGCGACGTCGCGCAGTGCGGCCGCGAGCGCGGCGAGCTTGCGCCTGACGGCAAGTGGACGGGACTTCTCGGCGACCGCGCGGTCCATGAGGCGCGCGCCGATCTCGAACATGAGCTCGGCGTCGACGCCCGCGTCGACCTTCAGCGCGGCATCGTGCCGCCAGGTCGCGACCTCGTCGTCGAAGCCCGTGACGTGCCAGTGCCACGTGCCCCGTTCGTCGAGGAGCACCTGCGCCTCCCACCGGTCGGTGCCGGGCTCGAGGGGCGACATCCGCTCGTCGAGGACCGCTCCCGACGGGCTCCTGAGCACCAGCATCGCGCCGACCTGGTCGTGCCCCTCGCGGAAGACGGTCGCCCGGAAGGGCACGACCTCGCCCTCGAAGGCCTTCGGAATCCAGCGGTCGTCGGGCAGCGCCGGAGTGAGCCGCGTCACGGGGATGCGGCCGGCGAGCACAGGGGCGGTGGTCACGTTCCGACCGTAGCGCGGATTGGCGCGATCGTCGCGAGCCGCTGCGATCCGTCGGCTCCGCGCCTTGCCGGTTCGGGAACATTCCACCCTGAACGAGATAGCATGCCCCAGGTCGGGTGGATCCGTTCGCCGCACGCTGGACCGCCGAGCGGGAATGCAAGCAGCTCCTCGACCTGTCATGACGAAGGGACCCCCGTGGTTGCCGCAGACATCGTGCAGTTGACGTTGGGCGGGTTCTGCGAGTCCGCGGGCCTCCGGCAGCGCGGGAGTGCGTGGTCGCGACGACGTGAGGACCTCATCCACGTCGTCGAACTCCAGAAGTCCGGGCAGGGACGCCGATACCGCGTCGAGATCGGCATCTGGCTGCTCACCCTCGGGGAGACCACGTCACCGCGCACGGCGAGCTGCCACGTGCGGACGGGACTCGAGGCCCAGATGCCCGAGGAATCCCGGACCCATCTGCAGCAGCTCCTCGACCTCGAGGTGTCCATCGCCAAGCGCGAGCGGCGCGACGAACTGACCACCCTCCTCGACGACCACCTTGCGCCCGTGCTCGGTTCCATCACGAGCGCGGCCGAGCTGCGGACACCGCATGGGGCACGGTTCCTCAGGGCAGCGCACGTGGGACCCCAGGCCCGCGCGATCGTCGGTCGGAGGTGATGCGGCCCGCTTCGGCCGTGCTGAGCAGGACGCGCCTGCGCCCGGCGCATCCGCCCGAGACCGCCCGTTCACATATTCGACACGCGGTCGACCTATGGTGGAGCGCGTGAAGCCGATTCGCAAGTTCACGGTCCGGGCCGTCGTCCCGGGGTCGCTCTCCGCGCTCGAGGAGCTCGCCGGAAACCTCCGGTGGTCGTGGCACGAGCCGACCAAGCGCCTGTTCGAGCACATCGACCCCGAGCTGTGGCGGAGCTCGCGTCGCGACCCGGTGGCGTTCCTCGGCGAGGTCGACCCGGCCAGGCTCGACGAACTCGCCGCCGACGGCGGATACGTGGAGTGGGCCGAGCGCGAGCGGGCGGGCCTGCGCGAATACCTCTCGGAGCCGCGCTGGTTCCAGTCGCTCGGCGCCGATGCGCCGCGCACGGTCGCGTACTTCTCGCCGGAGTTCGGCATCACGGCGGCGCTGCCGCAGTACTCGGGCGGCCTCGGCATCCTCGCGGGCGATCACCTCAAGGCGGCGTCCGACCTCGGCGTGCCGCTCGTCGGCGTCGGGCTGTTCTACAAGGCCGGCTACTTCGCCCAGTCGATCTCGCCCGACGGCTGGCAGCAGGAGCGCTACCCGGTGCTCGACCCCGACGGCCTGCCGTTGTCGGTGCTGCGTCGGCCCGACGGTTCGCCCGTGCAGGTGACGCTTGCACTGCCGGACGACCAGTCGCTGCACGCGCGCGTGTGGAAGGCCGCGGTCGGCCGGATCACGTTGCTCATGCTCGACACGGACATCCCCGCCAACCCCGACGAGCTGCGCTCCGTGACCGACCGCCTCTACGGCGGCGGCGGCGAGCACCGCCTGCTGCAGGAGCTCCTGCTCGGCATCGGCGGCGCACGGGCGGTGCGGGCGTTCACGGAGCTGGGCGGCAGCCCTGCGCCCGATGTCTTCCACATGAACGAGGGTCACGCCGGCTTCCTCGGGCTCGAGCGCATCGCGACGCACATCGCCGAGGGGCTCTCGTTCGCCGAGGCGCTGCAGCTCGTGCGCGCCGGCACGGTGTTCACCACGCACACCCCGGTGCCGGCCGGCATCGACCGCTTCGATCGCCCTCTCGTCGAGCGTTACCTCACGAGCTCGCTCCTGCCGGGCGTCGACCCGGCCGACGCGCTCGCCCTCGGCGTCGAGCCCGGCGCCGACCCGGCCACGAGTCCGTTCAACATGGCGGTGATGGGACTCCGGCTCGCCCAGCGGGCGAACGGCGTCTCGAAGCTGCACGGACAGGTGAGCCGGCGCATGTTCGGGAACCTCTGGCCCGGCTTCGACGCCGACGACGTGCCGATCACGTCGATCACCAACGGCGTCCACGCGCCCACCTGGACCGATCCGGCGCTCCGCGGTCTCGCCGAGTCGATCCTCGGCACCGGCGACACCGAGCACGCCGACTGGACGAGTGCCGCGCTCTCCGATGCGGAGTTCTGGGGCGTGAAGCGCCGCATGCGGCTGCAGCTCGTCCAGGATGCGCGGCGCCGGCTCGCGTCGGCGTGGACCGACCAGCATCCGGGCATGCAGGCGCCGCCATGGGTGTCGCGGGTGCTCGACCCCGACACGCTCACCGTCGGATTCGCCCGCCGCGTGCCCACCTACAAGCGGCTCACGCTGATGCTGCGCGATCCCGAGCGACTGAAGGCGATCCTCACGAATCCCGAGCGGCCCGTGCAGTTCGTGATCGCGGGCAAGTCGCACCCCGCCGACGACGAGGGCAAGCGCCTCATCCAGCAGCTGGTGCAGTTCGCCCAGCAGCCCGAGCTGCGCGAGCGCATCGTATTCCTGCCCGACTACGACATGGGCATGGCCGAGATGCTCTACCCCGGCTGCGACGTGTGGCTGAACAACCCGCTGCGCCCGCTCGAGGCGTGCGGCACCTCGGGCATGAAGGCCGCGATGAACGGCGCCCTGAACCTGTCCATCCTCGACGGCTGGTGGGCGGAGTACGCCGGCGACGACTACGGGTGGGTGATCCCGTCGGCGGATGCCGCGGGCGACGCCGGCGAGCGCGACACCCTCGAGGCGGCCGCGCTCTACGAGCTCCTCGAGCACCGGGTCGCCACCCGCTACTACGAGCGCGACGCCGACGGCGTGCCCCTGGAGTGGGTGCGCCGGGTGCGCACCACGCTCAGCACGCTCGCCCCCGAGCTCGGCGCAGACCGCATGGTCAAGCAGTACGTCGAGGAGCTCTACCGCCCGGCGGCCGAGCAGGCCGCGCGGGTCGAGGCCGACGGCGACCGTGGCGCGCGCGCACTGGCGGCCTTCGACGCCCGCGTGCGCAGGTCCTGGCCGAAGGTGCAGGTCGTGCACGTCGAGTCGGGCGGGGTCGAGTCGCCGCACGTCGGCGACGAGCTGGGCCTACGGGCCTACGTTGAGCTCGATGGACTCGCACCCGACGACGTGACGGTCGAGGTCGTCTACGGCCGGAGCCGCGCCGACGAGACCATCGAGGGCGTGCGCCGCACCGCCCTGTCGCCTGACCCGGCAGCGGCGGCGGCGGATGCCGCGTCCGGCCCGCACGGGCCGCGCCTGTACACCGGCACGGTCGTCCTCGACCGCGCGGGGGCGTTCGGGTACACGGTGCGCGTCGTGCCGCGGCATCCGCTGCTCGTCTCACCCGCCGAGCTCGGGCTCGTCGCCGTCGCCGGGTAGCCCCCGGCTAGCGCTCGCGCGCGATCGGCGCGTAGCGGCCGCCGGTGACCGAGAGGAGGTCGTCCGGCGCGAGCTCGAGGTCGAGGCCGCGACGGCCGCCCGACACGAAGATCGTCTCGGCGAGGATCGCGGTCTCGTCGAGCACGGTCGGCAGGGCCGTCTTCTGGCCGATCGGGCTGATGCCGCCGACCACGTAGCCGGTCTTGCGCTCCGCGACCGAGGGGTCGGCCATCTCGGCGCGCTTGCCGCCGAGGGCCTGCGCGAGCGCCTTGAGGTCGAGCTGCATGGCCACCGGCACGATGCCCACTGCGAGCGCCCCGTCGACGCTCGCGAGCAGCGTCTTGAAGACCCGCGCGGGGTCGAGGCCGAGCTTCTCGGCAGCCTCGAGGCCGAACGCGGCCGCCCGCGGGTCGTGCTCGTACGCGTGCGCGGTGTACGCGATGCCGGCGCTGGTGAGCGCGACGGTCGCGGGCGTTCCCGCCGAAGCATCCGTGCGCCTGGCCATCATTCCCCGCCGAGCGCCCGGAACAGCCGCATCGACTGCGCTGACACCTCGATGGGCTCGCCGGGCAGGTGCTCGCTCGCGACGGTCACCGGGTGCTCGTCGGCGGAGTCCCAGAGCAGGAGGTACCCGGTCACGCCCTCGTGCTCGGGGAGCACGACCTCGGTGGGCTGCTCGTGCGCGTGCACGACGAGCAGGATGCGGTTGAACTCCTCGAACTCGGGCGTCGACGCGGCGAGGTACTGGAGCGTCCGCTCGGCCGGGTCGTTCCAGTCCTCGATGGTCATGGTGTCGCCGTCGGCGTTGTACCAGTCCATCTGCGACGCGCTCGGCGTGGTCTCACCGAACACGCCGAATCGCACGGGCCGCAGGGCGGGGTTCTCGTGGCGCAGGCGCACCAGCTGTCGCGTCGTCGCCTCGAGGCCGGCGACGCGCGCGTCGTCGCGCCACGACAGCCAGTTGAGCTCGGAGTCATGGCAGTAGGCGTTGTTGTTGCCGCGCTGGCTGCGGCCGTACTCGTCGCCGGCCGTGAGCATCGGCACGCCCGCCGACAGCAGCAGGGTGCCGAGCAGGTTCCGGATGCTGCGCCGGCGCGCGGCGAGGATCTTCGAGTCGTCGGTCACACCCTCGACCCCGTGGTTGTACGAGTTGTTGCCGTCCGTGCCGTCGCGGTTGTGCTCGCCGTTGCCGAGGTTGTGCTTCACGTCGTACGCGGTGAGGTCGGCGAGCGTGAAGCCGTCGTGGGCGGTCACGAAGTTGAGGCTCGCGAGCGGGCCTCGCTCGCGCGAGAACGTGTTCGACGAGCCCGCAAGTCGCGTCGCGAACCGGCCGATGCCACTGCCGGCGGTGCCGGTCTCGCGTTCGCGGCGCAGGTCGCCGAGCCAGAAGTCGCGCATGCGGTCGCGGTAGCGGTCGTTCCACTCGGTGAACCCGGCCGGGAAGTTGCCCGTCTGCCAGCCGCCGGGGCCCACGTCCCACGGCTCCGCGATGAGCTTGGACGCGCCGATCACGGGGTCGTCGAGCATCGCGCGAAGCAGTGGGTGCTCGGGCGTGTACGCCCCGTGGTCGTCGCGGCCGAGCGTGGCCGCGAGGTCGAGGCGGAAGCCGTCGACCTGCAGCTCCTCGGCGAAGTAGCGCATCGAATCGAGCACGAGCCGTTGCGGCGCCTCGTGGCCGAAGTCGAGCGTGTTGCCGCATCCCGTGGTGTCGACGTAGCGGCCGTGCGCGTCATGGCGGTAGTAGGAGGCGTTGTCGATGCCGCGGAACGAGTACGTGGGCCCCTGGCGGCCCTCCTCCGCGGTGTGGTTGTAGACCACGTCGAGCACGACCTCGAGGCCCGCCTCGTGCAGGCGCCGCACCATCCCTGCGAACTCGCGGCGCACGGCGTGCGCGCCCTGGGCCTGGGCCGCCGCCGACGCGTATGGCGCGTGTGCGGCGAAGAAGCCGAGCGTGTTGTAGCCCCAGTAGTTGAGCCGGCCCTGCCGCACGAGCCGCTGCTCCGACACGAACGCGTGCAGGGGCAGCAGCTCGATCGTCGTGACACCGAGGCCCGTGAGGTACTCCAGCGACGCGTCGTGGGCGAGGCCTGCGTACGTGCCGCGCAGCGCCTCGGGGATCGCCGCGTTGAGCTTCGAGAAGCCCCGGACATGGGCCTCGTACACCACCGTGTGGTCGAGCGGCACCCGCGGCTTCGCCGTGGCGCCCCAGTCGAATCCGCCGTCGGTGAGCGACTCGAGCGCGACGCCCCGCCACGATCCGTCTGGCACGGGAGCGAGTCCACGGGCATACGGGTCGAGCAGCGTGTGCACCGGGTTGAACGCGTGGTCGAAGCCCGCCGGCCCGTCGACGCGCAGCCCGTAGCGCGCTCCCGGTACGAGCGCGGCCGACGATCCCTCCCACACGCCGTGCGCGTCGCGCACGAGCGGTGTGCGCTCGACCGCCCAGTCGAGGTCGCCGTCGGCGAACACCTCCAGGTCGATCGAGGTCGCGTGTTCGGACCAGACCCGGATGCCGCCGCCGCCCGCGCCCGTCCGGACGCCGAGGTCGTGCAGGGGATCGGGCGCGGACATGCGATCTACAGTAGTTCGTGTGCAAGCGCTCCCATGGCGGACGCCGCTCGAGGCGCGTCGCGGTGGGGCATCCACCCGGGAAGGAGGGCCGGACATGGTCTACCTCGACCACGCCGCGACCACTCCGATGCGGCCCGAGGCGTTCGAGGCGCTCACCGCCGCGCTCGCCGTGGTGGGCAACCCGTCGTCGATCCACAGCGCGGGCCAGCAGGCCAAGCGCCTTCTCGAGGAGTCCCGCGAGCAGGTCGCCGCGACGCTCGGCGCCGACGGCATCGAGCTCGTGTTCACCGGCAACGGCACCGAGGCGGTGAACCTCGCGATCAAGGGGCTCTTCTGGAGCCGGCAGGCGACGGTGCCCGCCGCGAGCGGCCCGCGCCCGCGCATCCTCGTCCCCGCGGGGGAGCACCACGCCACGATCGACACGGTCGAGTGGCTCGCCGCGCACGAGGACGCCGTGATCGAGGAGCTGCCGCTCGACGAGGTCGGGCGCCTGCGCGTCGACGCGCTGCGGGGTGCACTCGACCGCGACGCGGCATCCGTCGCGCTCGTCACGATGCTCTGGGCCAACAACGAGGTCGGCACGATCCAGCCCGTCGAGGAGGTCGCCCGGATCACCGCGCGGGCGGGCGTGCCGCTGCACGTCGATGCGATCGCCGCATACGGCCAGCTGCCGATCGACTTCCACGGCCTACGGCGTGCGACGGATGCCCCGGGCGGCGCCGGGCTGGTCGCTCTCAGCGTCTCCGCGCACAAGATCGGCGGCCCGGCGGGCATCGGCGCACTCGTGCTCGACCGGTCTGCGGCCGTCGAGCCGCTCATCCACGGCGGCGGGCAGCAGCGCAAGGTGCGCTCGGGCACGCAGGACGTCGCGGCCGCCGCGTCGTTCGCCGCCGCCGCCGTCGCGGTGCACGAGCGGCTGCACGACGACGCGGAGCGGATGTCGGCGCTCCGCGACCGCCTCATCGCGGGCTCGCTCGCCGCGGTGCCCGATGCGCGCCTCTCGGGCGACCCCGACCCGGCCGGCCGCCTGCCGGCGAACGTGCACTTCTCCTTCCCCGGATGCGAGGGCGACTCGCTGCTGTTCCTCCTCGACGCTGCGGGCGTCGCCGTCTCGACCGGGTCGGCATGCCAGGCGGGCGTGCCCGAGCCGTCGCACGTGCTCATGGCGATGGGCCGCACAGAGTCCGATGCCCGCGGGGCGCTGCGGATCACGCTCGGGCACGCATCGACCGAGGCCGACGCCGACGCATTCCTCGCCGCCCTGCCCGGCGCGTACGTGCAGGCCGCGAAGGCCGGCCTCGCGGCCCGCGCGACGTCGTTCGACCGCTGACGACATGCCCTGAGGGCCCCGCAGCGCCATCCGTTCAGGGGAGCCTGCCTACACTGGACGGGTGAAGGTCCTGGCAGCGATGAGCGGCGGCGTCGACAGCGCCGTCGCTGCGGCGCGCGCCGTGGAAGCCGGCCACGACGTCGTGGGCGTGCACCTCGCACTCAGCCGCATGCCCGGCACGCTTCGCACCGGCAGCCGCGGCTGCTGCACGATCGAGGACTCGATGGACGCCCAGCGCGCCGCGAACGTGCTCGGCATCCCGTACTACGTGTGGGACTTCTCCGAGCGGTTCAAGGCCGACGTCGTCGACGACTTCATCGCCGAGTACTCCGCGGGCCGCACGCCGAACCCCTGCATGCGGTGCAACGAGCGCATCAAGTTCGCCGCGCTCCTCGAGAAGGCGCTCGCACTCGGCTTCGACGCCGTCGCGACCGGCCACTACGCGAAGATCGTGACGGATGCGTCGGGCCACCGCGAACTGCACCGCGCGAGCGCCTGGGCGAAGGACCAGAGCTACGTGCTCGGCGTGCTCACCGCAGAGCAGCTCGCGCACGCCTACTTCCCGCTCGGCGACACCCCCTCGAAGCAGCTCGTGCGCGAGGAGGCGGCCCGCCGCGGCCTGTCCGTCGCCCAGAAGCCCGACTCGCATGACATCTGCTTCATCCCCGACGGAGACACGAAGGGCTGGCTCGCCGAGCGCGTCGGCGTCGCGACGGGTGACATCGTCGACCGCTCGGGCGCAGTGGTCGGCAGGCACGAGGGTGCGCACGCCTACACGGTGGGGCAGCGCCGCGGACTGCACCTCGGCGTGCCCGCACCCGACGGACGCCCCCGCTTCGTGCTCGAGGTGCGGCCGAAGGAGCGCACGGTCGTGGTCGGCCCCAAGGAGGCGCTCGCGACCGCCGAGATCGCCGGCTCGCGTTACACCTGGGCGGGGCTCGCGCCCACGGATGCCGCGACGCCGTTCGCGTGCGAGGTGCAGATCCGAGCGCACGCCGACCCCGTGCCGGCCATGGCGGTGGTTGCCGACGGGGAGCTCGTGATCACCCCGGAGCATCCGCTCGACGGCGTCGCGCCCGGACAGACCGCAGTCGTGTACGTCGGCACCCGCGTGCTCGGCCAGTGCACGATCGACCGCACGGTGAGCGCCGTTCCCGCGTCGATCTGATCAGGCCGTCGGATGCCCTGCCGGCCGGCCTCGACATCCGTTCGACGCGGTTCGAATCGCCTGGGAAGCGCGGCGTGGAGTCGCCGCGGCGAGCTGTTTCGCGTAGATTCGCGCTGGCGCTACCCCCGGCGCCGAGCAAGTGACGAGGAGACACCGTGACCTACCCACCAGGCACCGCCGCGCCCTACGGAGACCCGGTCGAGCCGTTCCGAAATCTGACCCCTGGGCCCACGACGCGCCCGGTGACGACCGTCGAGCCGTCCGAGGCCTGGGACGACGGCGTCGACTCGCGCCCGCGCACCCTCGAGGAGGTCTTCGAACTCCAGCGGCAGCAGTTCGGCGGCGTGAAGATCGGCTCGGCGTTCTTCGGGTGGCTCATCGCCATGGGCACCGCGGCCATCCTCACCGGGCTCCTCGCAGCCACCGGCGCCGCTCTCGGGCTCGACCTGGTGCAGGACCGAGGGGCATCGGCCGGCGACGCCCCCCTCCCGGCCGACACGATCGGCTGGATCGTGGTCGGCGCACTGCTCGCGATCGTGTTGGTGGCCTTCTACTGCGGCGGCTACGTCGCAGGGCGCATGGCCCGGTTCAGCGGTTTCGTGCAGGGCCTCGCCGTCTGGGTGTGGACGCTCGTCATCGCGATCGTGATGGCGCTCGTCGGCGTGATGCTGGGCGCCCCGGACGTGCTCTTGGGCTCCCTGACCGCGTTTCCGTACATTCCGGTCTCCGAGGACGTCCTGACGATCGCCGGCATCATCGGCGCGGTCGTCGTCGCGGTCGTGAGCCTCGGCGGCGCCGTCCTCGGCGGTGTCACCGGGATGCGGTACCACCGACGGGTCGATCGCGTCGGGCTGGACGGGTAGCAGACGTCTCCGCAAGGCTCGCCGGCGTGGTCGGGGGTCGTCCCTAGACTGTCAACGTGGTGGACGACGACTTCGACCAGGGCATCAGCCTCCTCGACGCGGCCGACGAGGTGGAACGCCTCACGATCCGCATCAACGAGGCCCGTGACGCGTACTACGAGCGCGACACGACGATCATCTCCGACGCGGAGTACGACGGGCTCATGCACGAGCTCGAGGCGCTCGAACGCGCGTACCCCGAGTTGCAGAGCCAGGACAGTCCCACGCTGACGGTCGGCGGACGAGGTGAGACCACCCTGTTCGCGCCGGTCGAGCATGCCCAGCGCATGCTGAGCCTCGACAACGTCTTCTCCGCGGAGGAGCTCGCCGAGTGGGCGACGCGGGCCCAGGTCGGGGCGGGGCGCTCGGTGCACTGGCTCTGCGAGTTGAAGATCGACGGGCTCGCGCTGAACCTCCGCTACGAGAACGGACGGCTCGTCACTGCAGCCACGCGCGGCGACGGCCGCGTGGGCGAAGACGTCACCGAGAACATCAGGTACATCCCGTCGATCCCCACCCGGCTCGCGGGGTCGGGGCATCCGCCCATCGTCGAGGTGCGCGGCGAGGTCTTCTTCCCGACCGAGCTGTTCGACGAGCTGAACGCCAAGCAGACGGCAGCGGGCGAGCGCGAGTTCGCGAATGCGCGCAATGCCGCGAGCGGGTCGCTGCGGCAGAAGGCCGAGAACAAGAACACGGCCCAACTCGAGCTCATGCGCGATCGGCTCTCGCGGCTCCGAATGCTGGTGCACGGTGTCGGCGCGTGGCCGATTCCGCCGGTCGCGGCGCAGTCCGAGGTCTACGAGCTGCTCGCGGGCTGGGGGCTGCCGACGAGCACGCACTTCCGCGTCGTCGACTCCATCGCTGCGGTGCAGGAGTTCATCGCCTACTACGGCGAGCATCGCCACGACGTCGAGCACGAGCTCGACGGCATCGTCGTGAAGATCGACGAGCTGGCACTGCACGACGAGCTCGGCGCCACGAGCCGCGCACCGCGGTGGGCGATCGCCTACAAGTACCCGCCCGAGCAGGTGAACACGAAGCTCCTCGACATCGTCGTGAGCGTCGGCCGTACCGGTCGGGCCACGCCCTTCGCGGTCATGGAGCCCGTGCGCGTGGCCGGGTCGGTGGTGCGGCAGGCGACGCTCCACAATCAGGACGTCGTGAAGGCCAAGGGCGTGCTCATCGGCGACACCGTCGTGCTGCGCAAGGCGGGCGACGTGATCCCCGAGGTGCTGGGGCCGGTCGTGGAGCTCCGCGACGGCACCGAGCGGGCGTTCGCGATGCCGGCGGAGTGCCCCGAGTGCGGCACGCCGCTCCGGCCCATGAAGGCGGGCGACATCGACCTCCGCTGTCCCAACGCCCGCAGCTGCCCGGCGCAGGTGCGCGGCCGCGTCGAGCACATCGGATCGCGCGGCGCGCTCGACATCGAGGCGCTCGGCGAGGTGTCGGCGGCCGCGCTGACCCACCCGGCGGTGCCCGAGGTGCCGCCGCTGCCCACCGAAGCAGGCCTGTTCGACCTCACGGTGCGCGAGCTGTTCCCGATCGAGGTGGTCGTGCGCGACGTCGAGACAGGTCTTCCCCGACTCGAAGACGACGGCACGCCGGTGTATCGGGCGCCGTTCCGGCGCATCCGCAGGCGCACTGGCAGGGACGCCGACGCTGCATTCGACCCCGACCCTGCCGAGTTCGCCGGCGATGCGACGCATGTGCCGTCGAAGGCCGCCTACGAGCTCGTCGCGAACCTCGAGCTCGCGAAGTCGAAGCCGCTCTGGCGCATCCTCGTCGCATTGAACATCCGTCATGTCGGCCCGGTCGCCGCTCGTCTGCTCGCCGAGCACTTCGGCTCGCTCGACCTGATCCGTTCGGCCGGCGAGGTCGAGCTCGCTGAAGTCGACGGCGTCGGGCCGACCATCGCGGAGTCGCTGCGGGAGTGGTTCGACGCGGACTGGCACCGCGAGATCGTGGAGCGATGGGCCGCATCCGGCGTGCGGTTCTCGACCCCTGGGCATCCGGGCCCAGGGGCGGCCGCAGCGGCCGGAGGAGTGCTCGCCGGGCTCACGGTGGTCGCCACCGGGTCGCTCGAGGGATTCACGCGAGAAGGGGCCCAGGAGGCTATCATCGCGGCAGGTGGCAAGGCCGCCTCGAGCGTCTCGAAGAGCACCGACTTCGTCGCGGCAGGTCCGGGGGCCGGATCCAAGCTGGCGAAGGCGGAGGCCCTCGGCATCCGCGTCATCGATGCCGCGCAGTTCGCGCGACTCGTGACCGAGGGGCCGGGTGTGCTCGACACCTGAGGCGGAGTGGGGGAAGCGTGGCGGATGACGGGCTGGACGACGCGACCGGCGACGCCGCGCCCGAGGGCGAGCGCGCTGCATCGGTCGAGGGCACATCGCGGCGCGACTTCCTGAAGTACGGCGGTGCGGCCGCCGCCGGCGCGGTCGTGGGCGGCGGCATCGGCGCCGCGGTCGGTGCCGCCATCGGCCACAACCTCGGATTCGACGAGGGCATCGAAGACTTCGTGCCGCTCACGGCCCGCCAGCACGCGGGCTTCGATCACCTCGTCGTGCTGATGGGCGAGAACCGGTCGTTCGACAACCTCCTCGGCTACCTCTACTCGTCCGACGACCTTCCCGAAGGCGAGACTTTCGAGGGACTCGCCTTCGGCGACTACGGCAACACCTCGCCCGACGGCACGGTCGTCGCCGCGCATGTCTACCAGGGCTCGACCGACGACATCATGGGCCGCCCGAACCCCGACCCGGGCGAGGAGTTCCCGCACGTCAACACGCAGATCTTCGACACGGTCGACCCGATCTCGAACGCCGAGCTCTTCGTCGAGGCCATGAGTGCGCCGTACAACGCACCGCCTCGCGACGTGGATCCGACGATGTCGGGCTTCATGCGGGACTACTGGATCAACTTCATGCGGCTCCGCAAGGGCGCGCCGCCCTCCGCCGACGAGGTGAAGCAGATCATGGGCTCCTTCTCGCCGCCGATGCTCCCGGTGCTCTCGACGCTCGCGAAGAACTTCGCCGTGTACGACAACTGGCACTGCGCGGTGCCGTCGCAGACCTTCTGCAACCGCTCGTTCTTCCACGCCTCGACCTCGCACGGGTTCGTCACCAACAAGGCCGGCGGCGGCTACGAGAAGTGGCTCGACGCACCGGCTGCACCGACGATCTTCAACCGGCTCGAGGAGGCCGGCATCTCCTGGCGCATCTACTTCGACGAGCTCCAGCTGGTGTCGTTCACCGGCGTCCTGCACGCGCCGGTCCTCGAGCAGTACTGGCGAACAGAGCGCTTCGCGACGATGAGCGACTTCTACGAGGACGTGCGGCTCGGCACGCTGCCCGCGTACTCGTTCATCGAGCCGCGCATGACCTACAACCACAACGACTTCCACCCGCCGTTCGGCAAGCTCAAGGAGGACGTCATCGAGGGTCGGCCCGTGATCGACTCCGCCGTCTCCGACGTGCGCGCCGGCGAGGCCCTGGTGCACGAGATCTACGAGGCGATCAAGCACAGCGATCGCCCCGACGGCTCGAACGCGATGAACACGATGTTCCTCATCACGTTCGACGAGCACGGCGGCACGTACGACCACGTGCCGCCCCCGCCCGCCACTCCGCCGCACGATGAGTCCGACGGCGAGATGGGCTTCCGGTTCGATCGGCTCGGATGCCGCGTACCCGCGATCGCGGTCTCGGCCTACACGCGGGCGGGCACCGTCATCCACGACGAGATGCACCATGCGGCCGTGATCGCCACGCTCTCCCGCCTGCACGGCCTGAAGCCCCTCACCCGTCGAGACCTCGGTGCGAACAACCTCTTCAACGCCGTGAACCTGGACCAACCGCGCCAGCCCATCAGCTGGCCCTCGACGACGCCCCAGTACATCCCGCCGAACCCGCAGACCGAGGCGCCGCATCCCGGGCACGCACACAAGGACAAGCCGCTCAGCCCGCCCGCGCGAGGCCTCCTCGGGCTGCTCCTCGCGAAGTACGGCGAGCCCGACGCGGAGGAGCCCGAGACGTATGCCGACGCCTACGAGCTGCTGCATCGCTATGGGGAGGGGCTCTTCGGCCGCCCCGAATGACCGCGCCGACGGCACGGCGCGCCCACCGATAGAATCGGTGCATCCCCACCCCGACACGACGGAGCAGCATGTCCGAAATCAGTGCGGAGCAGGTCGCGCACCTCGCGAACCTCGCCCGCATCGCGCTCACCGAGGAAGAGATCGAGCACCTCACGGCGGAGCTCGGCCAGATCATGCAGGCGGTCGAGAAGGTGAGCGAGGTGGCCACGCCCGACGTGCCGCCGACGAGCCACCCGATCGCCATGCGGAACGTCTTCCGCGACGACGTCGTGGGCGACAACGTGCTGACCCGCGACCAGGCGCTCTCGGGCGCACCTGAGTCCGACGGGTTGCGCTTCGTGGTCTCGGCGATCCTGGGGGAGGAGCAGTGAGCGACCTGATCCGCCTGTCCGCGGCCGAGCTCGGCGAGCGCCTCGCCGCGGGCGACGTCTCCTCGGTCGAGGCGACCCGCGCCCACCTCGACCGCATCGCCGCCGTCGACGGCGCCGTGCACGCCTTCCTCCACGTCGACGGCGAACGTGCACTCGAGACCGCGGCCGACGTCGACCGTCGCCGCGCGGGGGGCGAGGAGCTCGGGCCGCTCGCGGGCGTGCCGATCGCCATCAAGGACGTGCTCGTCACCGAGGGCATGCCCTCGACGGCCGGCTCCCGTATCCTCGAGGGCTGGATCCCGCCGTACGACGCGACGCCGGTGCGGCGCGTACGCGAGGCGGGCATGGTGCCGCTCGGCAAGACGAACATGGACGAGTTCGCGATGGGCTCGTCCACCGAGCACTCCGCGTACGGCCCCACGCACAACCCGTGGGACCTGGAGCGCATCCCCGGCGGCTCCGGCGGCGGCTCCGCGGCATCCGTCGCGAGCTTCGAGGCGCCCTTGGCGCTCGGTTCCGACACGGGCGGCTCGATCCGCCAGCCCGCGCACGTCACCGGCACCGTCGGCGTGAAGCCCACGTACGGCGCCGTGAGCCGCTACGGATCGATCGCGCTCGCCTCCTCGCTCGACCAGGTCGGTCCGGTCACGCGCACCGTGCTCGACGCGGCGCTGCTCCACGACGTGATCGCCGGGCACGACCCGCACGACTCCACCTCGATCCCCGAGGCGTGGCCGTCGATGGCCGACGCGGTTCGGCGGGCGGATGTCGCGGGCCTGCGCATCGGCGTGGTGAAGGAACTCGACTCCGACGGCTTCCAAGCCGGTGTGCGTCGGCGGTTCCACGAGGCGCTCGAGCTCCTCGAGCGCAACGGCGCCGAGATCGTCGAGGTCTCCGCCCCGAACTTCGAGTACGCGATCGCGGCGTACTACCTGATCCTCCCGGCCGAGGCGTCGTCGAACCTCGCCAAGTTCGACTCGGTGCGCTTCGGCCTGCGGGTGACCCCCGACGGCGGCGGCACGGTGGAGCAGGTCATGGCGGCCACGCGGGAGGCCGGGTTCGGACCCGAGGTCAAGCGCCGCATCATCCTCGGCACCTATGCCCTCTCGGCCGGCTACTACGACGCCTACTACGGCAGCGCCCAGAAGGTGCGCACGCTCGTGCAGCGCGACTTCGATGCGGCGTTCGCGAGCGTCGACGTGCTCGCGACGCCCACGGCGCCGACCACGGCCTTCAAGCTCGGAGAGAAGCTCGACGACCCGCTCGCGATGTACCTCAACGACGTCGCGACGATCCCGGCGAACCTCGCCGGCGTGCCCGGCATCTCGGTGCCCTCGGGACTCGCGCCCGAGGACGGCCTGCCGGTCGGCATCCAGTTCCTCGCGCCCGCTCGCGAGGACGCGCGCCTCTACAACGTGGGCGGAGCGCTCGAGCGACTGCTGCTCGCCGAGTGGGGCGGGCCGATCCTCGACGGGCTCCCCGACCTCAGCACCCATGAACTGCTTGCGACCGAGGAAGGCGCCGTCTGATGGCCCGCGCAGAACTGATGGACTACGACAAGGCCCTGGAGCTCTTCGAGCCGGTCATCGGCCTCGAGGTGCACGTCGAGCTCAACACGGAGACGAAGATGTTCTCGTCGGCGCCCAACCCGGCGAATTCGAAGTACCACGGTGCCGAGCCGAACACGCTCATCACCCCCGTGTGCCTCGGCCTGCCGGGCTCGCTCCCCGTCGTCAACGGCGCGGCGGTGCGTTCGTCGATCTCCCTCGGCCTCGCCCTCGGGTGCTCGATCGCAGCGTCCAGCCGCTTCGCGCGCAAGAACTACTTCTACCCAGACCTCGCGAAGAACTACCAGATCTCGCAGTACGACGAGCCGATCGCGTTCGAAGGGTCGGTCGAGGTGGAGCTCGCGAACGGCCGCATCTTCCAGGTGCCGATCGAGCGCGCGCACATGGAGGAGGACGCGGGCAAGCTCACCCACATCGGCGGCACGACGGGCCGTATCCAGGGCGCCGAGTACTCGCTCGTCGACTACAACCGCGCGGGCGTGCCGCTCGTCGAGATCGTCACGAAGCCGATCTTCGGGGCGGAAGCCGACGCCCCCGAGCTCGCGAAGGCGTATGTCTCGACCATCCGCGACATCGCGCTCGCGCTCGGCATCTCCGAGGCGCGCATGGAGCGCGGCAACCTCCGGTGCGACGCGAACGTCTCGCTCCGGCCACGCGGCACCGAGGCCCTCGGCACGCGCACGGAGACGAAGAACGTGAACTCGTTCCGCTCGATCGAGCGGGCGGTACGGTACGAGATCCAGCGACAGGCCGCCATCCTCGCCGCGGGCGGTGCGATCACGCAGGAGACCCGGCACTGGCATGAGGACTCCGGCACCACGAGCCCCGGCCGGCCGAAGTCCGACGCCGACGACTACCGGTACTTCCCCGAGCCCGACCTGCTTCCGGTCGAGCCAGCGAGGGAGCTGATCGAGGAGCTTCGTGCCGCGCTACCCGAGACGCCGTCCGCGCATCGGCGACGCCTGAAGGGCGACTGGGGCTTCACCGACCTCGAGTTCCAGGACGTCGTGAACGGCGGGCTCCTCGTGGAGGTCGCCGAGACCGTGGCCGCGGGCGCCTCGCCCGCAGCCGCGCGCAAGTGGTGGACGGGTGAGCTCACCCGCCTCGCGAACGCCCGGGAGACGGATGCCGCGTCGCTCGCGACACCCGTGCAGGTCGCCGAACTCGCTGCCCTCGTCGACGCCGGCACGCTCACCGACCGGCTCGCCCGGCAGGTGCTCGAGGGCGTGGCCGCGGGCGAGGGCTCGCCGCAGCAGATCGTCGACGCCCGCGGGCTCGCCGTCGTGTCCGACGACGGCGCGCTCGTCGCGGCGATCGACGAGGCCCTCGCGTCGCAGCCCGACGTGCTGGCGAAGATCCGCGACGGCAAGGTGCAGGCCGCTGGCGCCGTCATCGGCGCGGTCATGAAGGCGATGCACGGCAAGGCGGATGCCGCGCGCGTGCGCGAGCTCGTCCTGGAGCGTGCCCAGGGCTGATCACGCCGGCGCGTCGGTCGCCTCACGTGGGAGCGATCGACGCGCCCGGACCGGCCGCTACGGTGTCACCGCGCTGGGGCCGCTCTCACTGAGCCGCGCGGGCATCGGACGGAGCAGGAGCACGGCGGCCGTGAGGATGAGCGCGCTCGATGCCGCGACCATGAAGCCGAGCCCGAAGATGATCAGGGCGAACGACGGGAGGACCATGCACCCCGCTGCGAGCCCCGTCGACCAATCCGACGCACGGTGGCCATGGGCGGACGACGGGCGCTCCAGTCGACCGAGCAGCAGCGAGATCCCGGTGAGCACGCCCGCCATGACGAGGAAGATCACGGGCCTCGTCAGCCACCACGCGGCCGAACCGGCTGCCGGGGTCGGCAGGGGGGTGAGCAGCAGCACGCCGATCACCAGCGCGAGCACCGGCAGGTGCCACAAGTAGATCGTCATCAGGCGGGAGCCGACTGTGGCCACGACCACCCGTACCGCGCGCAGGGCCATGAGACGTTCCAGCGCGGGATGCGCGAGCACCAGCAGGCAGGTCTGCCCGACGGCGAGCACGACGATCGCGAACGTCGGCGGATTCAGGTTGTCCAGCATGTTGCCTGGGTAGCCGACGACTCCGACGAGGCCGACGAGCAGCAGGTACGCCCCGGCGCCGATTGCCGCGATCGTGGCGCGGGATCTGGCCCGGAACCATCCGTCGGCGATCCAGAAGCCCAGCTGCTGCGCGAACAGCCACACGAACGTCATGTCCAGGAGGCCGAGCTCCTCGATGCCGGTCGTGAATCGCAGGACATCGAAGGACAGCGCACCCGCCGCCAGCGTCGCGAGCGTCGTCCAGGGCGCGCGCGCGTGGAAGGTCGCGAGCCCAGGGAGGTACGCCTGCGCGAAGCCGTAGGCCGCCAGGAACCAGAGCGGCGTCGAGATGCCGATGCCGATGAGCCGGATCGAGACGGGATCGACGCCCGTGAGGTGCATCACGAGAATGGTGAGCGCGAGCGCGGCGAACAGGGCGATCGACGGGCGTGCGAGCCTGAGGATGCGGGATCGGATGAAGTCGGCCGCCGTGCCGCCCGAGGCCTCGAGCCGCCGCCACGCACCGATCCCGGCGAAGCCGCCGACGACGAAGAACAATGGCATGATCTGTGCGATCCAGGAGACCGGGCCGATCCAGTTCGTCTCGAGGAGGGTGCGCTCGACGACCAGTCCGCGGCCGGGGATGAGCGCCGCGCCGATCATGAGCATATGGCCGACGACCACGACGAGGACGCAGAGCACGCGCACGAGGTCCATGACGGGATCACGCGCGGTTCCAGCAGGGAAGAAGGCCGCGGGATGCGGTGCGCTCGACTCGCTCACGGGCCCCTCCGACTCGGCATGGCTGGCCTAATGGAAGTCTGGCACGAGAGTGCGCGAACTCACAGGAGGCTCAATGCTCACGGCCATAGATTGGTCGTCCCCTGAACGATTGACGAGGACATGATGGGCTTCCTGGACCGACTGTTCGGCGCATCCGACGAACGCACGGCGCCGCCTCCGCGGCAGGCGCCGCCCGCCCGGCAGCTGAGCGAGGACGAGCTGGCCGTCGAGCGCTACCGGTACCTGCTGCGCACGGCGCCGCCCGAGTCCATCGAGGCGGTGCACGCCGAGGCGTTCGCCAAGCTGACGCCCGAGCAGCGCCACCGGGTGTACACCTCGCTCGCCGACCAGGCGCCGCCAGGTGAGCGCATCGTCTCCGAGGAGCCCTCGTCGCTCGCACGTGCCGCGACGCGCGCGGAGCTCCGCCAGCCCGGCAGCATGGAGCGTGCGTTCGCGGGCGCCGATGCCGCGAACGGGCGCAGCACCGCCGGCGGGCCGTCGTTCGGCCAGATGTTCGGCAGCTCGCTGCTCGGCTCGATCGTGGGCGTCGTCGTCGGATCCGCGATCGCGCAGGCGTTCCTGCCCGATGCGTCGAGCTTCGATGCGGGCGCGGATGGTTCCGCTGACACGGGTGGCGACGCCGGATCAGACGCCGGCGCCGACGCGTCGGCCGACGCCGGCGGGTACGACGGAGGGGGCGATTTCGGCGGAGGGGACTTCGGAGGCTTCGGCGGCGACTTCGGCGGCGGCGGCGACTTCGGGTTCTGAGCGGCGTGCCGTCGCGACTCATGCCGTCGCCAGGCGCGACGGCACCGACGATGACGGCGGCACCGGCTAGGGTCGCAGCATGAGCAAGCAGGACGGCTCGTCGAGGCAGGTCACCACCGGCCCCGTGGACGACTCGGCGACCCCGATCCTGCACGTCGACATGGATGCGTTCTTCGTGTCCGTCGAGCTCCTGAAGCGCCCCGAACTGCGCGGCAAGCCGGTGCTCGTGGGCGGCACCGCCGGACGCGGGGTCGTGGCCGCGGCGAGCTACGAGGCGCGCCGATTCGGCGTCAACTCGGCTATGCCGATGTCGATCGCGCTGCAACGCTGCCCCAACGCGATCGTGCTCCGCGGCGATTATGCCAGTTACGCCAAGTACTCGAAGCAGGTCATGGCGATCTTCGAGCAGATCACACCGCTCGTGGAGCCGCTCTCGATCGATGAGGCGTTCCTCGACGTGTCGGGGGCTCGACGCCTGCACGGCAGCCCCGCCGAGATCGCGTGGACCATCCGCGACCGCGTGCGTGCCGAGACCGGCCTCACATGCTCCATCGGCGTTGCGGCCACGAAGTACGTCGCGAAGGTCGCGTCCAGCCGGGCGAAGCCCGACGGCATGCTCGTCGTTCCGGCCGCGCGCACGATCGAATTCCTGCATCCGCTGCCCGTCTCCGCCCTGTGGGGGGTCGGGCGGGTCACCGAGGAGTCGCTCGCACGGCTCGGCCTGCGAACGGTGGGCGACGTTGCAGCGATGCCCCACGACGCGCTCCAGCGCGCGGTCGGGCCGGCACTCGCAGCGCGGCTGGGTCGGCTCGCGAACGGCATCGACCCACGCGACGTGCACACGATCCGCACCGAGAAGAGCATCGGGCATGAGAACACGTTCGGGCACGACCTCACCGACCCGGTCGAGATCCGGCGCGAACTGCTCCGACTGTCGAACAACGTCGCCGTGCGGCTTCGCAAGGCGGGCCTCGTCGGGCGCACCGTGACGCTCAAGCTGCGCTACGGCGACTTCCGCACCGTCACTCGCTCGCGAACGCTGAGCGAGCCCACGGATGTCGCGCGCCGCATCTACGACGAGGCATCCGACGCCCTCACCGAGCTCGTCGGTGACGGCGCGCGGGTGCGACTCATCGGCGTGCGCGCCGAGCACCTCCGAGCGTCGGGCAGCGGTGCGATGCTGTGGGACCCCGACGAGGAGTGGCGCGACGCCGAGCGCACCATCGACGAGGTGACCGCGAAGTTCGGCAAGGGCGCCGTCCGCCCGGCGACCCTCATGCCGCCCGGTGGCGAACGCCGCCGTGAACAGCCGCGCATCGATCCCGACGACGACGCCGCAACGGCCGCCGCGGAGTGGGGGTGGTAGGCCACGACATGCGCGAGTAGCGTGGCCCGCATGGCTGAACTCGTACTGGAACTCGCAGGGACCGTGTCCGGCGTCGGCGTGAAGACGTCCTATGGCGAGACGGTCGACATCGACGGGACGAAGATCGTACCGGTGGCACTCGGCGCCTACGGCTTCGGCGGTGGCGGCGGCCACGACGAGAGAGGCGACGAGGGTAGCGGCGGCGGCGGCGGCGGCGTTTCCATTCCACTCGGCGCATACGTCGGTCGCCGTAGTGGCGACGTCCGGTTCGAGCCGAACCTGATCGGGCTGCTGCTCGTCGTGACACCGCTCGTCCTCGCGGCGACACCGCTCGTCTGGGCCACAGGCAAGGCCCTTCGTACGGTGATACGCGGGCTCAAACACTGACCCTTCGTCGGCCAGCGGACCTCGCGGACTCGCGACGTCACACGTCCGCGGCGCCGGTCGGCGGTGCGCCCGCGAGCGTATACTCTGTTCTCGAACACGGGAGTCCGGTGAGCCGGGCTGAGAGGAAGGTTCTCAACCTTCGACCGTCGAACCTGATCTGGGTCATGCCAGCGCAGGGAGGGCAGCGCATCTCATTTCCCGTGCCTCTTTCATCGAACAGAAAGGGCACGACAGTGCACGCAACCACCGCTTCTTCCGCTTCGACCGCGCGCCCCGACGCACGACGATTCCGTTGGCGAGTCGTCGACATCGTCGTGGCGAGTGTCATCGGCGTCGCCGTCGGTGTGGTCTTCTGGGCCTGGGGCGCCGTCTGGACTCCTGTCTCCGCGCCCATCCAGGCGCTGCTGCCGGGGCTGCAGGCCGCGCCCGCGGCCGTCTGGCTCATCGCCGGCGTCCTCGGCGGGCTGATCATCCGCAAGCCGGGCGCGGCGGTGTACACCGAGCTCGTCGCGGCGACCGTCTCTGCGCTCATCGGCACCCAATGGGGCTGGCTCACGATCGAGTCCGGACTCGTGCAGGGCCTCGGCGCCGAGATCGTCTTCGCGATCTTCCTCTACCGCAACTGGCGGCTGCCCGTTGCGCTGCTCGCGGGTGCGGGCGCCGGCCTCGCCATGGCCATCAACGACCTGATCCTCTCGTTCGCGGGCGCCGCGCCCATGTTCGCCGTCGTCTACACCGTCTCGGCGGTCGTCGGCGGTGCAGTGATCGCCGGCGGGCTGTCGTGGCTCGCCATGCGTGGCCTGGCACGCGCGGGTGCCCTCGACCGGTTCGCCGCGGGACGCGAGCTCCGGGCGGTCTGACGTGGCGACGCGCGACGCGTCGACCCTCCGCCCCGCGTCGGTCACGGCGCGGGGCTGGGGCTGGCGGCACGGCGGGCGGCGCACGCCGGCCGTGCACGACCTCGACCTCGACATCCGGCCTGGCGAGCGCGTGCTGCTGCTCGGCGCCTCCGGGGCGGGCAAGTCGACACTGCTGCACGGCATCGCCGGGGTGCTCGGCGGCGACGACGAGGGCGAGTCGGTCGGCGAGCTGCTCGTCGACGGGCTCCCCGCTTCGGCCTCCCACGGGCGCTCGGGACTCGTGCTGCAGGACCCCGATGCCCAGGTGGTGATGGCGCGAGTCGGCGACGACGTGGCGTTCGGGCTGGAGAACCTCGGGGTGGCCCGCGAGGAGATCTGGCCGCGCGTGCGCCGCGCCCTCGCCGCAGTCGCCCTGGACCTGCCGCTCGACCACGCGACCGCGGCCCTCTCGGGCGGAGAGCGGCAACGGCTCGCGCTGGCGGGCGTGCTCGCTATGCGACCGGGCATGATCCTGCTCGACGAGCCCACCGCGAACCTCGATCCCGCCGGGGTGCGCGAGGTGCGCGACGCGGTGGCGCGCGTCGCCCATGAGGAGGGCGCGACGCTGGTGATCATCGAGCACCGGGTTTCCGTGTGGCTCCCCGTCGTCGATCGCATCATCGTCCTCGGCGCGGGCGGCGGGCTCCTGGCCGACGGGCGACCAGCCGAGGTGCTCGGGTCCCGTGCGGTCGAGCTCCGGGCCGCGGGCGTCTGGCTGCCCGACGAGGTGCCCTGGTATGCACCGCCGCCGGCGGTCGAGTCGGGGCATCCGCTGCTCGAAGCCGCGGCACTGGACGTCGCCAGGGTGCAGGGCTCGCCGGTGCTGCGCGGCGTCGATGCGCGCGTGGACGCCGGTCGGATCCTGGCGGTGACCGGACCCAACGGAGTCGGCAAGTCCACGCTCGCGCTCACCCTCGCCGGGCTGCTGCGACCCGACGGCGGGCGCCTTGAGCCGAGCGCCGCGCTCGCAGCCGGCCTGCTCGGCGAGCCGTGGCGATGGCGCTCGCGCGACCTGCTGACCCGCATCGGCACGGTCTTCCAGAGCCCCGAGCACCAGTTCCTCACCGGGTCGGTGAGGGCCGAGCTCGAGGTCGGCCCGCGAGCGCTCAAGCTTGCCCCCGAGGAGCGCCGCGCGCGCGTCGACGAGCTGCTCACCGCCCTGCGGCTCGACGGGCTCGCCGAGGCGAACCCGTTCACGCTCTCTGGCGGGGAGAAGCGAAGGCTCTCCGTGGCGACCGCGATCGCGGCGAAGCCGCGCATGCTCGTGCTCGACGAGCCGACCTTCGGGCAGGATGCGACGACGTGGCGGGAGCTCGGCCGACTCATCGTCGGCCTGCGAGACGACGGCGTCGGCGTCGTCGCCGTCACCCACGACGAACCGTTCGTCGAGGCGGTCGCCGATCACCGCCTCGAGCTCGGCACCCGCCCGAACGCCCCGGGCGTCGAGCAACCGGATGCCGCGACCGCAAGTACCGTCGGCGTGCACGCCGCTGGGGTCGCCCGCGACCGCGGGGTCGAGCAGAGGGGTCCCCGATGAGCATCGCCGCCGTCCGCCCCGACCTTCCGCTCGCGACCGTGAACCCCGTGGCGAAGGTCGCCGCGACCGTGCCGCTCAGCATCGTGCTCGTGCTCACGCTCGACGCGGTGTCGGCGACGGTCGCGATCGCCTGCGAGCTGGTGCTGTTCACGATCGTCGGCTTCGGCTCGCTGCTCTGGTCGCCGCGTACGCTGCCGGTCTGGATCGCTGCGCCGCTCACCGGACTGACCATGGTGCTCTACGGCGCCCCGTCGGGTGCGGTGCTCTGGGAGTTCGGCATCATCCACGTGACCGAGGGTTCGGTGCAGATCGGGCTGGCCACCATGGCCCGCGTCATCGCGATCGCCCTGCCGGCGGTCGTCCTCTTCCTCACGGTCGATCCGACCGACCTCGCCGACGGCCTCGCGCAGACGTTGCGCCTGCCCGCCCGGTTCGTGCTCGGCGCGCTCGCGGCGCTGCGCCTCATCGGCGCTTCGATCGACGATTGGCGCACGCTCAGCCTCGCACGGCGCGCCCGGGGCGTCGGCGATCATGGCGTGATCCGGCGAGGACTTGGCCAGGCGTTCGCCCTGCTGGTCCTCGCCATCCGCCGGGGGAGCACCCTCGCCACCGCGATGGAGGCTCGCGGCTTCGGCGCGCCCGGTGAGCGCACGTGGGCACGGACGGCGCATTTCGGACGCCGTGAGTGGATCGTCATCGCGGTCGGATGCCTCGTCGCAGCGGCGTCGGCGACGGCTGCGATCATGACGGGGAGCTGGAATGTCATCTGGGCGTGACGCCGACGCGTCCGCGGGACCGGAGACGGCGTCGTCGCGGGCTCGCGACGGCGAACCGGCGGCTGCCGCGCTGGCGGCCGTGCTGGCGGCGGCCCGCGGCATCCGTGCCCCGCTCGTGTTGATCGACGGCCCGAGCGGCGCCGGAAAGTCGACGCTCGCCGACGCGGTGCTCGAGCGGTGGCCGGGCCGCAAGCCCTCCCTCGTGCGCCTCGACGATGTCTACCCGGGCTGGTGGGGGCTCGAGCGCGCGGGCACGGCGCTGGCGCGCACGCTCGTGGCGCCCGTCCGGCGCGGCGCCGTCGGCAGCTGGCGGCGCTGGGACTGGGCTCGCGACCGCCCCGGACGGCTCGAGCGGGTGCGACCCGGCGTGGGTGGGCTCATCGTCGAGGGGTGCGGCGCATTCTCGACCGTCGAACCCCCGGTCGATGCCGTGAGGATCTGGGTCGACGCACCCGATGCCACCCGCAAGCGGCGGGCGCTGGATCGCGACGGCGGCGCCTACGATCCGTTCTGGAACCTGTGGGAGCGCCAGTGGCGGCGCCACGTGCGTCGCACCTCGCCGGAGCAGTCCGCCGACGTACGTCTCAACGCGGCGCCCGACGGGCGGATCGAGCCGCATCCGGTCGCGGGCGCGGCTGCTGTGCACGCACCAGCCCGGGGGCTAACGTAGTGCCATGAGCGCAGACACGGGAGCAGCACGGTACGTCGCCGAGTTCATCGACGGCCCGCTCGAGGGGGAGTTCGAGCGCCGCGTCCTCGTGGGCGGCAAGCCCGAGTCCCGCGTGGGCATGATGGCCGCCGTGGACGGGCTGGAGTCGCTGTTCTGGTACGACGCCGTCGACGAGCGCGAGGTCAACGGCCAGCTGCGGTTTCGGTTCCGATTCGACGCCGACGACTCCGATCCCGTGGAGTTCGACCAGGACGACAACGACTGACGGCCGGCGGTCGCCGAGCCGTCGCCAGGCCGTCCCGCTGGGCGGTCAGTCGTCCTGGCTCGCGAGGAAGGCGCCGATCAGCGTCGCGGGATTGGTGAGCCGCCAGATCGGACCGGGATCGTGGATGTCGCCCGTGAGCCGCAGCGGCGACGCGATCTCACCCGTGGCGGTCGGCACCGAGATGCGGCCCACCTCACGTCCCTCTCGGGCGGTCGAGAACTCGTCGACGGACACGGATGGCTCGCCGAACGCACTGCCCCACGCGGCATCCGCTCGGCTCACGGACGCGACGAGATCGGCCTCGTCGCCCCAGGGGGCCAGGACGCGTGCGTACGTCGTCCCCTCGGCGATGACCGTCACCGGCGCGGATGCCGCGGCAGCCGACTCCACGGCGGCCGCGACGGCCGGGTCGAGGGTCTCGTAGTCGGGCATCAGCAGCATCGCACCCGTGATGCGGCGGGGCTCGCCCTCGACGCCGTCGACCGCGGGGAGTTGTGCGGTGAACACGTAGCTGAGGCCCGCCTGGTCGGTGAAGCTGCGGGTGATCGCGCGCACGTCGCCGTCGCTCGCGCGGCCCACGAGGTCGGGCACGCTGCGCGCTCCGAGCGGGGCGGCGTCGGGATCGTCGAGCATCGCCGCGAGCTGGTCGTCGGCGAGGACCATGGCGGCCAGCCGCGCGAGCTCCTCAGCGGTGCCGACGTTGTCGCCCGAGAGTCCGGTGGAGTCGTCGACGCGAGTGGCGGTGAACCCCTGCTCGGCCAGCCATGCGTTCGCGGCCTCGACGTACGGCTCGACCCCGCCGAACGCCCATCGGACGAGGGTGTCGGCGTGGTTGTTGCTCGACGCGAGCAGCACGGCGCGCACCACGTCGCGCTCCGTCCACGTCTCGCCGGGGGAGACCTGCAGCGCCCGCGAGCCCTCACCCGAGTACCTCAGGTAGTCCGTGTAGTCGGCGGGGCCGATCGGGATCGCAGGGCCCGCGCCGTCGGCAGGGAGCGGCAGCGAGTCGAGGGTGACGAGCAGCGTCACGAGCTTGGCGGCGCCCCCGATCGGCACCGCGGCCGGGTCGCCGGCCGTGGCGACGGTCTCGGCCGTGCCGTCGTCGCCGACCACGGCAAGGGCGCTCGCACCGGTCGTCGGCAGTGCCAGGGCCGGGACGTCGGCCGCCGCCGCGGCTGCGGGCTCGAGTCGCACCGAGACCTGGGGGAGCGGACCGAGGAGCATCGCAGGGCCGTAGACGCCGAAGCCGAGGATGGCGAGCGCGCCGACGACGATGCCGGTGATCCGGCCGGGGGAGGTCATGGATTCAGCGTAACCCGGCGCGGATCATGCCCAGCCCAGCTCGTGCAGCCGGTCGTCGTCGATGCCGTAGAAATGCGCGATCTCGTGCACGAGGGTGATGTGGACCTCGTCGCGGAGCTCCTCCTCGTCGTCGGCGACCGCCAGCAGAGGCTCCCGGTAGATGATGATGCGGTCGGGCATCTCGCCCATGCCATACCGATCGCGTTCCGTGAGCGCGAAGCCCTCGTAGAGGCCGAGCACGTCGAGCGAGCCGTCCTCGGGACGGTCCTCCACGACGAACACGACGTTCTCGAGCCCTTCGACCATGTCATCGGGGAGACGGTCCAGCTCATCGATGACGAGCGCCTCGAACGCCTCGCCATCGAGTTCCACGACTGCTCCGATCGGAGGAGGGGAAGGAGTTGGGGTGAGTAACGGGGCTTGAACCCGCGACCTCCTGGACCACAACCAGGCGCTCTACCAACTGAGCTATACCCACCATGTGTCGACCGCCGAGGCGATCAGGCAACTCAAAAGAGACTACTACACCTTGGCCTCGAACTCGTCCACCACGGCGGCTGCGATGGACTGCAATTCCTGGCTCGACGGACCGGGAGCTGCTATGAAGATCGCACGCCGGTAGTAGCCCAGCTCGCGGATCGACTCGAGGATGTCGGCGAGCGCCCGGTGCCCGCCGTTCTTCGCCGGGGAGTTGAAGTACGCGCGCGGGAACCAGCGCTTGGCCAACTCCTTGATCGAGGAGACGTCGACGTTGCGGTAGTGCAGGTGCCCGTCGAGCCGAGGCATGAACTTCGCGAGGAAGGCGCGGTCGGTGCCGATGGAGTTGCCGGCCAGCGGCGCCCGCTGCTCCTCGGGCACGTGCTTCAGGACGTACTCGAGCACCTCGTACTCCGCCTCGGCGACGCTGACCCCGTTGGGGATCTCCTCGATCAGGCCGGACTCGGTGTGCATCGCGCGGACGAACTCGCCCATGTTCTCGAGGGCGCTCGCATCGGGCTTGATGACGATGCTGAGCCCGGCGTCGATCGGGTTGAGGTCGTAGTCGGTGATGACGACGGCGATCTCGACGAGTTCGTCGACCTCGAGGTCGAGCCCGGTCATCTCGCAGTCGATCCAGACCAGTCGGTCGCTCGGGGTTGCCATGCGGCGAGTCTACCGGGGCCGTCGGACAGACAGCCCTGTCGTGAGCGGACCGCAGCGGTCGAACCTAGGCTGGGCTGGTGGCAACGTTCGTCGACGTCCTGCACGCGATCGAGGCGATCCGCTCGCGGTCCCCGCGAACCGTGGTCGGCGTCTCGGGGTTCGGCGGTGCGGGCAAGTCGACGCTCGCCCGGCGCCTCGTCGAGGCCGTGCCGGGCAGCGCGCGGGTGCGCGGCGACGACTTCGTGAGGCCGACGCTCGCCGGCGAGCGCTCCGCGGACTGGTCGGCGGTCGAGCGATCGCGGCTCCGGCGCGACGTCGTCGACCCGTTCCGGGCGGGCCGGCCGGGGACGTTCCGCAGGTACGACTGGGTCAGCGGCGCACTTCGCGCGCCCGAGCCGCTGCCCGACGCCGATGTGCTCGTCGTCGACGCGGTCGGGATCTTCCATCCCGATCTCGACGGCCTGCTCGACCTGAGGGTCTGGGTCGACGTCGACCTCGACCTCGCGACCGAGCGCGGCAAGGCGCGTGACCGTCGCGCCGGCAAGGATCATGCTCGCCTGTGGGACGAGGTCTGGGTGCCGAACGAACGCGACTTCGCCGACCGATTCCACCCGCGCGAGGCTGCGGACCTGCAATACGTCCCGTGAACGTGGTGGTGCCCCCGGCAGGAATCGAACCTGCGACCGACAGATTAGAAGGCTGCTGCTCTATCCGCTGAGCTACGGGGGCCGACCCCGCCCAGCATACCGGGCGCGGCCGAGTCACCCCTCGGTGGGCACATGCACGTCATCGTCGGGTTTGCGCGACGCGGCACCCGGCGATCGCCGGTGGAGGGTGAGGCCGATGAGCGGGAACAACAGCACCGAGAGCATCCCCGCACCGACGAGGGCGGCGGCAGTGCCACTCGTGAGGTCGCCCGCGTCGACGCCGATCGCCGTCACCGCGACGATGATCGGCAGGCCGGTGGCGCCGAAGAGCGCGGTCGCCGCGAGGTCTCGACGGCTCGAACCGGCCGGCGCGGCGAGGAGCGAGGGCAGCCCGCGCACGACGAGGAGGAGCCCCAGGGAGATCGGGACGAGGGCGAGGGTGCGACCGTCGGCCAGGAGCGCCTCGAGGTCGAAGGTGATACCCGTGTAGATGAAGAAGACCGGCACCAGGAAGCCGTACCCGAGCGCCTCGATCTTGCCCTCGATGATCTCGACGTCGTGTTCCGGCGCGCCCGAGAGCAGGAGACGGTACAGCACGCCCGCGGTGAACGCCCCGAGGAGCATGTCGAGGTCGAGCACGATGCTGAGTGCGACGAGTGCGACGAGCACGAGCACGACGAGGCGCACGCCGAACTGCCCGCTCGTGTGCAGGGTGGCCGTGATGATGCGATGCAATCGACGGCCCGCGCCGCGGGCCGCGAACCATATGGCGGCGCCGGCCACCACGGCGAACGCGACCAGCACGAGCGCGGCGACGAGGGGCGACCGGCCGCTCAGGAACAGCGAGATGGCCAGCAGCGGGCCGAACTCGCCGACCGCGCCGAGGGCGATCACGGCGACCCCGAAGGGCGTCCTGAGGTCGCCGGAGTCGCGGAGGACCGGCATGATCGTGCCGAGCGCGGTGGACGTGAGGGCGACGCCGATGAAGGCGGCCGCGGAGAGGCTCGGGGCGAGCAGCACCGCGATGCCGAAGCCGGCCGCGAGGGAGATGACCCAGCCGATCGCGGCGCGGCTGAGCGGCCGCCCGCGGATCGTGCCGAAGTCGATCTCGTTCCCGGCGAGGAAGAACAGCATCGCCAGCCCGAACTCCGACAGGAACGACGCGAAGTCGTCGGGGATGATCCATCCGAGCGTCGCCGGGCCGAGAAGGAGTCCGAGCACGATCTCGAACACGACGAGCGGGACCGCGATCCACCGGCTGAGCGCTCGCACCAGCAGCGGCGCCGCGACGGCGATCGCCGGAATGAGCACCAGCGTCCCGATCGATACGTCCACGTCGGCACCTCCGGATCCCCCCGCACGAACGTGCGCCTGCCGTGATGGTAGCGGAGCGGGCACGGGAGCCGTCGGCTCGGCGGGCCGACGGATCGCGTGGCCGACCGACGTCGCTGCGAGGGGCGTTTCGTCCGCGAAACATGGCGGCGGTATCGTCGAGGAATGCGCGACCAGCAGGCGAGCATCATCGCCGAACTCAATGTCAGCCCGGTCATCGACCCCGCAGAGCAGGTGCGAGCCCGGATCGACTTCCTCAAGGCGTACCTGCGCACGACGGGGGCGGCCGGGTTCATGCTCGGCATCAGCGGTGGGCAGGACTCCTCGCTCGCGGGCCGAATCTGCAAGCTCGCCGTCGAGGAGCTCATCGCCGAGGGCGACGCCGCACGGTTCATCGCGGTGCGACTGCCCTACGACGTGCAGCACGACGAGGCCGATGCGCAGCTCGCCCTCGAATTCATCCAGCCGCAGGAGTCGGTCGAGTTCAACATCCAGGGCGCGGTCGACGGGCTCGGCGAGGAATACCTGGACGCGACCGGTGTGCAGCTCAGCGACTTCGGCAAGGGGAACGTCAAGGCACGCATGCGCATGGTCGCCCAATACGCGATGGCCGGTGAGAGCGCCCTGCTCGTAGTCGGCACCGACCACGCGGCCGAGGCGGTCACCGGCTTCTTCACGAAGTACGGCGACGGCGGTGCCGACATCCTGCCGCTCACCGGGCTCACGAAGCGCCAGGGCCGGGCATTGCTGCAGCACCTCGGTGCACCCGAGCGCATCTACCTCAAGGTGCCGACCGCCGACCTGCTCGACGGCGACCCCGGACAGGCGGACGAGGCGAACCTCGGCCTCAAATACCACGACATCGACGCCTACCTCGAGGGCGAGGACATCGACCACGCGATCGCGGAGCGCATCGAGACGCGGTTCCTCCAGACGCGGCACAAGCGTGCGGTGCCGGTGTCGATGTTCGACGACTGGTGGATCTGACCCGTCGCTACGCCCGTGCGTCGTCGAGCGCCTGGGTGGGAGCCGTATCGCCTGGGCGTGGCGTCTCGTCGGGCGACGTCGCCGACTGGTAGTGCGCATGGTGCTGCTCGGCGACCCACGCGTCCTGCGCCTCGACGGCGACCTGCTCGGGCTCCTGGCGCTGCGTGCGCCAGCGCACGAGATCGTCCTGGAACTGCTTGCGCGTGCGTGCCGGATGGCGCTGCCACTCGAGCAGCCGGTCGCGGAACTCCACGACCGCGGGGTCGAGCTGGTAGCCGAACGTCGCGGAGGCCCGCTTGAGCTCGTGGAGCTGGTGGGCCGCCCAGTTGGCGGTGACGTCCGAGCCGCGGATCGGGAGGAGGCGCACGAGGATGTCGGCCTGGCCGACCGTGCGATCGGCGAGCACCTGTTCCTGCGGCGTGAGCGAGTTCCACACCGAGGCCTCGGTCGCCGCATCGATGAGGGCTGCAACCGCCGCGGCCTTCGCCTCTCGGTCGCGCTGGGCGACGACGCGGCGGACGGCGGCGGACGCGATCCATGCGGCCAGCAGCCCGGCCGCGAGGACCGCGACGAAGAGCACGACGCCCGCGAACACCGTGGGTCGCGCGGCGCTCGAGGAGAGCCAGGCGATGAGGTCGTTCCACCACTGCATGTGCGCAGGCTACCCGTGGAGCACGGCTGCGCGTTCGAGGCGGTGCGGCGTGCCCGGATCGACGGCCTCCGATCTCAGCGGAAGCACTCCGCGGCATCCGTCGGCGACCAGAACTCGCCGAGCTCCATGGCACGGATGCCGCCGCCGAGCAGCCGTCGCGCGGCGTAGCGATCGACGCCGTCGCGGTGCCGGCGCTCGATGTGTCCGAGCACTGGGCCGCCGCTGCGGGCCACGCGCCACAGCCCGGCCGCCACGGCGGTGATGGTGAGGCCGGGAACGGCGGGAAAGGTCTCGCGGGGGCCTGAGAGCACGGTTGCGGACATGTCACTCCTCTCGTGGTGCAGCCGGCCCTGCGTCTGCCTCGACGCTATGGGCTGCCACCGACATCCGGAGTCCCACTGCGAGGAGTGCGAGGAGGAGCCCGTTCAGCCGAGCACGGTGCCGTGCGCTGCGAACGGCTCGATGCGCGCGATCTCGTCGTCGTCGAGCGGGGCCGCGTCGAGCGCGGCGACGTTCTGCTCGAGTTGCGCCACGCTCGACGCGCCGATCAGGGCGCTCGCGACGAGCGATTCGCGCAGCACCCACGACAGCGCGAGCTGCGCGATGCTCTGCCCGCGTGCCCTGGCGATGGCGTCGAGCCCGCGAATGCGATCGAGGTACTCCTCGCTGATCTTGTCGGGGGAGAGGAAGCGACTGGTCGCCGCGCGCGAGTCCCCGGGGACGTCGCCGGAGAGGTAGCGGTCGGTGAGCAGGCCCTGGGCGAGCGGTGAGAAGACGATGCTCGCCGCGCCGACCTCCTCGAGCACGGGGAAGAGCCCGTCCTCGATGTGCCGGTCGAACATCGAGTAGCGCGGCTGGTGGATGAGCAGCGGCACGCCCTCCGCGTCGAGCGCCGAAGCGGCGGCGCGGGTCTGCTCGGGGTCGTAGTTCGAGATGCCGACGTAGAGTGCCTTGCCCTGTCGCACCGCGGTCGCGAGCGCGCCCACGGTCTCCTCGATCGGCGTCTCGGGGTCGGGGCGGTGCGAATAGAAGATGTCGACGTAGTCGAGGCCGAGGCGCCCGAGGCTCTGGTCGAGCGATGCGAGCAGGTATTTGCGCGAGCCGAAATCGCCGTACGGCCCCGGCCACATGTCGTAGCCCGCCTTCGACGAGATGATGAGCTCGTCGCGGTAGGGGGCGAGATCGATCGCGAGGATGCGGCCGAAGTTCTCCTCGGCACTGCCGGCGGGCGGCCCGTAGTTGTTCGCCAGGTCGAAGTGCGTGATGCCCAGGTCGAACGCACGGCGCACGATCGCGCGCTGCGTGTCCAACGGCCGGTCATGGCCGAAGTTGTGCCAGAGGCCGAGCGAGAGCGCGGGGAGCTTCAGCCCGCTCCGTCCGACCCGGTTGTAGCGCATCTGGTCGTAGCGTTGCGGATTGGCGACGTAGGTCATCCAGTTACTCTATGGCGATGGAAAGCTACGTTCTGGCCGGTGGTTGCTTCTGGTGCCTCGACGCCGTCTACCGCACGCTGAAGGGCGTCGACGACGTCGTGTCGGGCTACACGGGCGGCACCACGCCGCATCCGGGTTACGAGGCGGTATGCACCGGCACGACCGGTCACGCCGAGGCCGTGCGGGTCGATTTCGACCCCGACGTGATTCCGCGAGAGGTCGTCCTCGACGTGTTCTTCACGCTTCACGACCCGACCCAGCTGAACCGCCAGGGGGCCGATGTCGGCACCCAGTACCGCTCGGCGATGTTCTTCGCCGACGACGCTCAGCGCACGGCGTTCGAGGCGGCGCGCGACCGCGCCGACGACTGGTGGCCGGGCGAGGTCGTCACGACGATCGAGCCGCTCGGCGAGTTCTTCCGTGCCGAGGAGTACCACCAGGACTTCTTCGCGAAGAACCCCGGGCAGGGGTACTGCCTCGCCGTCGCGCTCCCGAAGGTGAACAAGATCCGGCGGTCCTACGCCGACTACGTGCTCGCCTGACTTGCCCTCGACAGCGCCACCGTACCGGATGTCGTGCACGAGCGCCCCTCGCCGCGTCATCGGAGCGCCGCGCCGACGCGATGCTGGTGCGACGCGGCATCCGGGGCCTGGTCCGGCACGAGCAGCTCCGGATGCCGCGAGCCGTCGATCCGCGACGGTGCAGACTTCGAGGAGCACAACATGACCGACAACATCACCGTGACCGGCGTCGTGGGGGGCGACCCGCGCGTATACGTCACGACGCAGGGCCTCGCGATCACCTCGTTCCGCCTCGCCTCCACGCGGCGCTACTTCGACCGTGCGAAGGGCACCTGGGAGGACGGCGAGACGAACTGGTACACCGTCTCCGGCTTCCGCCAGCTCGCGCACAACGCCGCCGCCTCGGTGCACAAGGGGGACCGGGTCGTGGTGCACGGGCGGCTGCGGCTGCGGGCGTGGGAGAACGGCGAGAAGTCCGGCACGGCCATCGAGATCGAGGCGGACTCGATCGGGCACGACCTCGCGTGGGGCACCACGACGCTCACCAAGGTGCGGCGTGAATCCACCGCTGACGCTGACCCGTCTCCTCGACCGGCTGCGGCATCGAACGGGTGGCCGGGGGTCGACGAGGCGGCGGAGCCGTCCCAATTCGTCGACACGCACGAGGGCGACGACGGCGAACTGCACCGAGCCGACGTGGGCGCGGGTGATTCCGCCGACGACGAGACGGAGCTTCCGGTCGGCGTGTGACCGCGGCACGATCGGCCGAGCGGTGAGCCGCCTCGCACCGCATAGACTCGGCTCGGGCGGTCGCCAACGCCCGTCGAGGGGGAGCGATGCGAGGGCGTCTCGGCACCACTGCGGCCCTGGCGCTTGCCGGGGCCGCGCTCGTGGCGGGCGTCGCCGGTTGCGCGTGGGGTCCCCCCGCCGACCCGACGTCGTCGTCGCCTGTGGCGGCGGCTGAGACCACAGCTCCCACCGCGAGCGCGCCTCCGATCCTGCGCCAGCAGCTCTCCGCCTCCGAGAACGTTGCGTTCTTCGACGCGGTGAACCTCGCCGTCATCGCAGCGAACTCCGGAGCGGGTGGGCGCGACTTCATCGACGCGCTGGTCGCGGCGGGATTCGACAAGGCGCAGATGCAGGTGACGGCCGATCGTACGACGGTCGACGTACAGGCCGACTCTGTGCAGTTCGCCGTGCTCTTCCAGAGCGAGTGCCTCGTCGGCCAGTACGGTCCCGCCTCCGGCGGATATCACAGCGCGGTGCGCCCCGCCCTGGGCGCGGGCGGCTGTCTCGTCGGTCAGACGCGCCCCATCGATTGGTAGGCGACCGGATGGCGGACGCCCGGTCGCGAGCGCGATGCTCGACCCGACTTCGTCCGACTCGTCCGCGGCCGGACCTCGCTCCGTGGGCGGGTAGGCTGGGACGCTGGACTTCGTGCTCCACGATTGAGGGAGAAGAGTGGCGGATTACATTTACTCGATGGTGCGCGCCCGCAAGGCGGTCGGCGACAAGGTCCTTCTCGACGACGTGACGATGGCGTTCCTGCCCGGGGCGAAGATCGGCGTACTCGGGCCGAACGGGGCTGGCAAGTCGACGATCCTGAAGATCATGGCGGGGCTCGACCAGCCGTCCAACGGTGAGGCGAAGCTCACTCCTGGATACTCGGTGGGCATCCTCATGCAGGAGCCCGTGCTCGATGAGACGAAGACCGTGCTCGAGAACGTGCAGGAGGGCGTCGGCCCGATCAAGGCGAAGCTCGACCGGTTCAACGAGATCTCGCACGCCATGGCCGAGCCCGATGCCGACTTCGATGCCCTCCTCGCCGAGATGGGCACCCTGCAGGAGGCCATCGACGCGGCCGACGCGTGGGACCTCGACTCGCAGCTCGAGCAGGCGATGGATGCATTGCGCTGCCCGCCGGGCGACGAGCTCGTCGCCGTGCTCTCCGGCGGGGAGAAGCGCCGCGTCGCGCTCTGCAAGCTCCTGCTGCAGAAGCCCGACCTTCTCCTCCTCGACGAGCCCACGAACCACCTCGACGCCGAGAGCGTGCTCTGGCTCGAGCAGCACCTCGCCAAGTACCCCGGCGCCGTGCTCGCCGTCACCCACGACCGGTACTTCCTCGACCACGTCGCGGAGTGGATCTGCGAGGTCGACCGCGGTCGCCTCTACCCCTACGAGGGCAACTACTCGACGTACCTCGAAAAGAAGCAGGAGCGGCTCACCGTCCAGGGCAAGAAGGACGCGAAGCTCTCCAAGCGACTCGCCGACGAGCTCGACTGGGTACGCTCCAACGCCAAGGGCCGCCAGGCCAAGTCCAAGGCGCGCCTCGCGCGCTACGAGGAGATGGCGGCCGAGGCCGAGCGCACGAGGAAGCTCGACTTCGAGGAGATCCAGATTCCGCCGGGCCCCCGCCTCGGTGACATCGTCCTCGAAGCGAAGGACCTCGAGAAGGGCTTCGGCGGTCGAGTGCTCATCGACGACCTGACCTTCACGCTGCCGCGCAACGGCATCGTCGGCATCATCGGTCCCAACGGCGTGGGCAAGACCACGCTCTTCAAGACGATCGTGGGCCTCGAGCCGCTCGACGACGGCAAGCTCAAGGTCGGCGAGACGGTGAAGATCTCCTACGTCGACCAGTCGCGCGGCGGCATCGACCCGAAGAAGACGCTCTGGGAGGTCGTCTCCGACGGCCTCGACTACATCCAGGTCGGGAGGACGGAGGTGCCGAGCCGCGCCTACGTGTCCACGTTCGGCTTCAAGGGTCCCGATCAGCAGAAGCCGGCCGGCGTGCTCTCCGGCGGCGAGCGCAACCGCCTGAACCTTGCGCTCACGCTGAAGCAGGGAGGCAACCTGCTCCTCCTCGACGAGCCCACCAACGACCTCGACGTGGAGACCCTGTCGAGCCTCGAGAACGCGCTCCTCGAGTTCCCCGGCTGCGCGGTGGTCATCACGCACGACCGGTGGTTCCTCGACCGCATCGCCACGCACATCCTCGCCTACGAGGGCACCGACGAGAACCCGTCGAAGTGGTACTGGTTCGAGGGCAACTTCGAGGCCTACGAGGCGAACAAGATCGAGCGCCTCGGCCCCGAGGCCGCGAAGCCGCATCGTTCCACCTATCGCAAGCTCACGCGGGACTGACATGCGCCTGCACGTGCCGACGCCGCTGCGCTGGTCGGACCTCGACGCCTACGGCCACGTGAACAACGCCCGGATGCTGAGCCTCCTCGAGGAGGCACGTATCCAGGCGTTCTGGGTGAGCGAGGACACGTCGGAGCATGCCGTCGGCGCGTCCACGGCGGTGCTCGACGCGACACCGGGCGCCAACACGATCACGCTCATCGCGCGGCAGGAGGTGGAGTACCTCGCGCCGATCCCGTACCAGCGCCAACCCGTCGACATCGAGCTCTGGATCGGGCACATCGGCGGCGCGAGCCTCGACGTCTGCTACGAGGTGTACTCGCCGCTCAATGTCGAACCGCGGGTGCTCTACACGCGCGCGGTCACCACGATCGTGCTCGTGGAGGCCAGGACGGAGCGGCCGCGGCGCATCGACGATCGCGAGCGCGCGGCGTGGGAGCCCTACGTGGGCGAGCCCATCACGTTCCGCCGTCGGTGACGGCCGGCGTCACCGCTCGAGCGGCTCGTCGCTGAACGAGCCCTCCCACACGGCGCGGCTTCCCGATTCCGCGACCTGCACGACCGCCCACGTCGAACCCGCCGCTATGGCCAGGGCGCCGAGGGTGAGCAGGAGGCCCGCCGTGATCCGGATGCCGCGTCCGAGGCTCGCTCGCCCGGCGCTCGCCGCGCGGCGAGCCACGACGAGCTCGACGACCGCCCACGCGGCGACGAGCACCGCGACGGCGAGCAGCGCCCACAACCAGGGCTCGATCGTCGGGCCCAGCGCCGTGTGCGCCTGGATGAGCGGTGCGGCGGGCACGCGGACCTCGAGCCACTTGCCGGCTTCCATGGTGATGAGCCCGAGCGGCACCACGGCGATCGTGGCGATGAGCACCGGGATCCAGAGCCTCCGCCGAGCGGCCGGCCATGCGGCGATCACCACGAGGGCGAGGCTGACGAGCGGGACCAGGATGATGACCGCGTGCACGAGCAGCACGTGCAGCGGCAGGTCCGCGAAGATGTAGTCCATCCCGCGACCCCCCTCAGGACGTCGCGACGATGCGGTCGCCCGAGACGGCGACGGGGATCGCCGACAGTGGTTCGAGCGCGGGCCCGTTGATCACGTCGCCGGTCGTCGCGTCGTACTTCGAACCGTGGCAGGGGCAGTCGAATTCCGCGCCGGCGGCCGCGACCACGCACTGCTGGTGCGTGCAGATCGCGCTGAACGCCACGACCTGCCCTGCGGTCGGCTGGGCGATGAGCGCCGGCTCGCCGTTGATCGTGGCGTCGATGCTCCCGCCGACGGGGACGTCCGCGAGCGCCACGATGTCCTCACCGACAGGCGCTGCGGACGGTGGCTCGGTCGTCGGTTCGTCGGTGACGGTCGGCGAAGGAGTCGTCGCGGGGGAGGTCGTTTCGCTCGGCGCATCCGCGGCGCATCCGGCGAGTGCGAGGGCGCCGCCGACGGCGCCCGCCGAGCCGAGTGTCAGGATGCTGCGCCTGGTGAGGTCTGTGGGATCCGTCATCGCCTGAGTTCCTTCGTCACGTCGCTCGCGCCGTCTGCGCGCCCGTTCCCCATTCTGGGCGAATCGGTGGCGGGAGTGCGGCAACCCACAGAATTCATTCAGTCGAATGGATCCGCCGAGGATCACCGGCACTGGTGAACACGAGATCCGGACGCATTCAGTTCAATCGAATGCATCCGCCTTCGGCACGCGCACCATGCCCTCCTGCGCCACGCTCGCGACGAGCACGCCGTCGCGGGTGTAGATGCGACCGAGCGCGAGGCCGCGTCCGCCGCTGGCCGACGGCGACTCCTGCACGTAGAGGAGCCATTCGTCGACACGGGCGTCGCGATGCCACCACATGGCGTGGTCGAGGCTCGCCACCCTCAGCCCCGGGGTCGCCCACGCGATGCCGTGCGCTCGCAGCACTGGCTCGAGGATCGAGTAGTCGCTCGCGTACGCGAGGGCGGCGCGGTGCTGCTTCGGGTCGTCGGGGAGCCGCCCGAACGCCTTCATCCACACCGCCTGGCGTGGCACCCGCTCGCCCTCGACGCTGAGGTACACCGGCGACGGGATGTGTCGCACGTCGAACGCGCGCTCGCTCGACCAGTAGCGCGCGACGTCGTGGTCGAGGTGACCGAGCACCTCGGCGGTCGACGGCAGCGACTCGGGGTCGGGCAGGTCCGAGGGCATGTCGACCTGGTGCTCGACCCCCCCGTCGGGCGTCTGGAACGAGGCGATGAGCGAGAGGATCGGTACTCCCTGCTGATAGGCCTGCGTGCGCCGCGTGGAGAACGAGCGGCCGTCGTGGATGCGGTCCACCGAGAACGTGATCGGATGCTGCACGTCGCCCGGTCGGAGGAAGTAGCCGTGCATGGAGTGGATGGTCCGGTCGGCCGGCACCGTATGCATCGCGGCGACGATGGACTGGGCGAGCACCTGACCGCCGAAGACGCGTCCCAGCGGCATCCACTGCGACGGCCCCGTGAAGATGTCCTCCGTGGTGCGAGCGCCCGTGTCGGTGAGATTCAGGGTGCTCAGCAGGCCGTCGATGGGACCGTTCATCGTTCCTCCGTGTCGGGGTGGCGGTGGCCGCTGGATGCCGGCGGAGGCGCGGCCCGCCGATGCGGCGGCGCTCCCTTGGTAGTTTAGACAGGAGATGGCTCAACAACTCACGCTCGCGGACAGCCTTTCGCTCGGCGACCTGCACACTTACCTGCAGCGCGCCGGGCGCGTCGAGGACGGTTCGGTACGGCTGATCGCGGGTTCCGGCATCCTCGCGGTGTACACCGCGATCCTCTATCCCCGCGGCATCCTCGATGAGAGTCCCACGGTGCTCGGCCTGCGCACGTTCGAGCTCTTCGAGACCGAGGACTTCGACGTGGTGGTGCCGATGCGATCGCTCGTCGATCGCATCGTCCGCGGGCGCTCCGAATTCGGCGAGGACGATGAGTCGAGGCCCGTGACGATGACGCGACCGCCTGAGGTGAACACGGTCACGTGGGCGGGCATCTCACCGCCCAGGGGCGGTTGGCGCGCACTCGGCGAGACGGATGCCGCGACGCTCGAGTCGGCGGCCCGCGCGGGCATCGAGGAGATCGCGAAGGCGATCCCCGAAGGCACGGGCGAGCAGTTGGTGCAGCGTGTGCGCTCCGAGGTGTGGGGCCGGGGCATCGACGGACTCGAGTACGTGCCGGCCGGTGCCGCATTCGGGGCCTACAGCCTCGGGTTCCTCGGCGACGACCCGGTGCGCCTGTTCGAGACGGGTCCGTGGACGAGGCTGACGTCGCGCCGCGGCCACGTCCTCGTGCGCCGCAAGGCCTGGACCCTCAAGGCGTAGGGGCGAGTCGTCAGCCGCGGGCGATGGATCGCCCCGCCGCACGACCGGTGAAGAGGCATCCGCCGAGGAAGGTGCCCTCGAGTGCACGATACCCGTGCACGCCGCCCCCGCCGAACCCTGCTGCCTCGCCGATCGCGTACAGGCCCGGCACCGCCGTACCGTCGGCCGCCAGGGCGCGCGAATCGAGGTCGGTCTGGATGCCGCCGAGGCTCTTGCGCGTGAGCACGTGCAGCTTCACCGCGATGAGCGGCCCCGCCTTGGGATCGAGGATGCGGTGCGGAGTCGCCACCCGGATGAGCCTGTCGCCGCGGTACTTCCGGGCGCCGCGCACCGCCGTGAGCTGCAGGTCCTTCGAGAACTCGTTGTCGAGCTCGCGGTCGCGGGCGAGGATCTCGCGCTCGATGTTGTCGGTGTCGATCGGCACGTCGGGGGAGAGGGCGCGCATGCCCTCGAAGAGCTCGGGAAGGGTGTCGGCCACCACGAAGTCGACGCCGTGCTGCTTGAACGCCTCGACGGGCGCAGGCGCGCCCGAGCCGAGCCGGTCGGCGAGCAGCTTCAGGTCCTTCCCGGTGAGGTCGGGATTCTGCTCGCTGCCCGACAGCGCGAACTCCTTCTCGATGATCTTCTGCGTCAGCACGAACCACGAGTGCGCGTGGCCGGTCGACACGATGTGCTCGAGCGTGCCGAGCGTGTCGAACCCGGGGAAGAGCGGCACGGGCAGGCGCCGGCCCTCGGCGTCGAACCAGAGCGACGACGGCCCGGGCAGGATCCGGATGCCGTGCTTGGGCCATACCGGGTCCCAGTTCGTGATGCCCTCGGTGTAGTGCCACATGCGGTCGCCGTTCACGAGGCGGGCACCCGCGCGCCCGGCGATCGCCAGCATCCGGCCGTCGACGTGCTCGGGCACGCCGGAGAGCAGCTCGTCGGGCGCGGCGCCCATGCGCTCGGGCCAGAATTCGCGCACCAGGTCGTGGTTGCCGCCGATGCCGCCGGATGCCACAACCACTGCGGGTGCCCGCAGCTCGAAGTCGCCGACGACGTCGCGGTTGCTGGGCTCGCCGCGCCCCGCGGCATCCGAATCGAGCACCGCGCCGCGCACGCCGACCACGCCGCCCGACTCGACGACGAGCTCGTCGACGCGGTGGCGGTACCGGAATTCGACGAGCCCCGCCGCCGCGCCCGCCTGCACGCGTGCGATGAAGGGCGCGAGCAGGCCCGGGCCGGTGCCCCACGTGATGTGGAAGCGCGGCACGGAATTGCCATGGCCGATCGCGTTGTAGCCGCCACGTTCGGCCCAGCCGACGATCGGGAAGAACCGCACGCCCTTCTCGTGCAGCCAGGCGCGCTTCTCGCCGGCCGCGAACTCCAGGTACGCGTCGGCCCACCGCCTGCCCCACTCGTCCTCGTCGCGGTCGAACCCGGCGGTGCCGGCCCAGTCCTGCTGCGCGAGTGCGAGCGAATCGTGCACGCCCATGCGCCGTTGCTCGGGCGAGTCGATGAGGAAGAGGCCGCCGAACGACCAGTGCGCCTGCCCACCGAGGCTCGACTCGGGCTCCTGATCGAGTATCAGCACGTGCTTTCCGGCGTCGACGAGCTCGGCGGCGGCGACGAGGCCCGAGAGGCCGGCGCCGACGATGATCGCATCAGGCTCCGTGCGGGGTGCGGGGGAGGCGGCCACGTGGACTCCTTCGTCTCGGGTGGTGCGACGGGGTGCAGCGTCGTGTCGTGCCGCGGGCCGGTACTGCGGCTCGGCACCGGGTGGGTCAGTCCTCGAAGGTGTTCACCATCGCGAAGGCGGCCCGCTGCAGATAATCCCACAGCGTCTCCTCCGCGAGGGGCGGCAGGTCGAGCGAGTCGACCGCGGCGCGCATGTGCGCGAGCCACCGGTCGCGCGCCTCGGGGTTCACCTTGAACGGCAGGTGCCGCATGCGCAGGCGTGGATGGCCGCGCTGCTCGCTGTAGGTGCCCGGCCCGCCCCAGTACTGCTCGAGGAACATGGTGAGCCGCTCGGCGGCCGGGCCGAGGTCCTCCTCGGGATACAACGGCCGCAGCACGGGGTCGTCGGCGACGCCCCTGTAGAACTCCGTGACGAGCCGCTGGAACGTCTCGCGACCGCCGACGGTCTCGTAGAACGAAGGCCCGAGTGCCGCGCCGTGCTCGCTCCCGCGCAGCGGCACGCCGGCGGGTCGCACCGGCCCGGAAGCGCCGGGCCCGTAAGCACCGGGGCCGGATGTCGCGGGTCCGGATGCCGCGGGTGTCGTCTGGTCGCTCACTCGGTGCCCCCCGTGGTCGGCGGATTCGGGGTCCTTGTGGCCCTGGGTGCCCTCACCTTCGTGGCTACCGCGGAGCCCGAGGCATCCGCCACTACCGTGCTGGGCGCCGTCTTCGGCGGCTTCGCGCCCTTCACGCGGGTGGCGCCGTCGAAGCCGGTGAGCACCACGCTCGAGAGGCTCGGCAGCTTCACGCCCATCGCGTCGAGCGAGCGCTTGAGCCGCGTGCGCAGCTCGCGGGCCACGTCGTCCTTCGACGACGTGCGCACCTTCATGACGATGCGGATGACCATCGCGTCGTCGGAGATCGACTCGAGGCCCCAGATCTCGGGCTTCTCCAGCACTCGTGAGCGCCACTTGCCCGACTGGGACATCTCAACGGCCGTGCGGAGCATCTCGGCCTCGACGGCGTCGACGTCGGCTTCGTAGGGCACGGCGAGGTCGAGGATGACGCGCGCCCAGCCCTGGGACATGTTGCCGACCCGCAGGATCTCGCCGTTGCGCACGAACCAGAGCGTGCCGTTCACGTCACGCACCTTCGTGATGCGGATCTGCACGTCCTCGACGATGCCGGTCGCGGGGCCGAGGTCGACGACGTCGCCGACGCCGAGCTGGTCCTCGACGACCATGAACAGGCCGTTCAGCACGTCCTTCACGATGTTCTGGGCGCCGAAGCCGAGGCCGGCGCCGATCGCGGCGCCGAGCAGCGCGAACGAGCCGAGGATCGACGTGTCGATGACGTTCACGATCATGAGCGTCACGATGATGAAGAGGGTCACGTTCACGATGTTCCGCAACACGGTGCCGAGCGTGCGGGTGCGCTGCACCACGCGCACGGCGGCGAGCGGCGACGCCTGCAGCGCCTGCGTGTCGGTGACGTCCTGCTTCTTCTTCACGCCCGACACGATGCGGGTCACCGTGCGGTCGATGACGAAGTGCAGCACCCAGCGGATGAGGAACGCGAACGCGATGATCACGACGATCGCGACGAGCTTGCCGACGAAGACGTCCCAGTTCTCGGCCCAGAACGTCGCCAAGCCCGTCCAGAAGTCGCCGCTCAGGGGCGTGGGTTCTTCAGCGCGGAACATGGTTGGCAAGTCTACTGAGGCGCACCCGAGAGCACGCTGGCATCCCGGGCACGTGCGGCGAGCGCGCGCTCGAGCTCGTCGAGCTGCTCTGAGACGAGTCGGTGCAGCGGCGCGGGCGTCGGGTTCGCGTCGAGCCAGGCGCGGGTCATCGCAGCGAGCTCCTCGTCGACGAGCGGCGAGGGGAACAGGCGCGTCACGACGAGCGAGGCCATCGTGAAGCTCCGCTCCGCCCAGGTGCGCTGGAGCATCGCGAAGTAGTCGGGCACGGTGGAGGCGAGCAGCTCGGGTGCGAGGGTGCGCCGCCAGCCCTCTGCGACGGCGCGGGCGAGGTCGTTCGAGAGGCTCGTGTCGGTCGCGACCCGCCGCCACGCGGCATCCTTCACGGCCTGGTCGGGGCGAGCGGCGCGGGCCGTCTCGGCGAGCTGACGGCCCTTCGCCGTGTCGTCCTGCGCGAGCGCGGCGTCGATCTCCTCGTCGGATGCCGCGCCGAGGGCCGCCCGCGCGGTCACGAGCTCCCAGCGCAGGTCGAGATCGACCTCGAGGCCGGGAAGCACGATCGACCCGTCGAGGAGGCTGCCGAGCACGTCGGCGTGCGCCTGGGTCGCCGCGAGCCGCGTGAACGCCTTGACGAACTGGAGCTGCGTGTCGGAGCCCGTCTCGGCGAGCTCGGCGAGAGCCCACACGGCGTCGCCCGTCTCGGCGGCGAGGCGCTCGCGATGATCGTTCGCGAGGTAGCGGCCGACCGCGAGTTCGAGCCGGGTGAGCGCGAGCCCTCGGGCGGCGGACTGGGTCTCGTGGCCGACGCTGCCGAGCACGAGGCGCACGAACTCGCTCGCGGGAAGCTCGGCGTCGCGCACGGCGTCCCACGCCGAGCCGAGCACCACGGCGCGGGCGACCGGGTCGGCGAGGTCGGCGAGGCGCGCGACCGCCGTGGCGAACGACGGCTCGTCGAGGCGCACCTTCGCATACGTGAGGTCGTCGTCGTTCACGAGCAGCAGCATGGGGCGCGGCACGCCGACGAGCCCGGGCACGTCGGTCGAGGCGCCGTCGACGTCGAGCTCCACGCGGAGGGTGCGCACGAGGGCGCCTGCGGGGTCGCTCGAATAGCAGCCGATGGCGACCCGGTGCGGTCGGAGCGTCGGATGCGACGGAGCCGCCGTCTGCTCGACACGGACCGCCGTGATGAGGCCCGCGGCAGTTCCACTGAGCTCCGTCGAAGTGTCCGTCTCGACGACGGCCCGCAGGGTGTTGACGCCGGCCGTCTCGAGCCAGAGCTCCGACCAGCGGGTGAGCTCGCGGCCGCTGGCGCGCTCGAGCTCGTCGAGCAGGTCGCGGAGCGTCGCGCTGCCGCTCGCGTGTGCCGTGAGGTAGGCGCCGACGCCCCGCTGGAACGCTTCGAGGCCGACCCAGGCGACGAGCTGCTTCAGCACGGAGGCGCCCTTGTCGTACGTGATCCCGTCGAAGTTCACCTCGACGTCGCCGAGGTCGCGGATCTCGGCGACGATCGGATGCGTCGAGGGGAGCTGGTCCTGCTCGGCCGCGTGCGTCTTCTCGTCGCTCGCGAACGTGGCCCACACGCCCGTGAACTCGGTCACCTGCGACGTGGCGAGGGTCGACGCCCAGGTGGCGAACGACTCGTTCAGCCACAGGTCGTTCCACCACTTCATGGTCACGGAGTTGCCGAACCACATGTGGCTGAGCTCGTGCAGCACGACGATGGCCCGCTGTTCGCGCCGTGCGTCGGAGACGCGGGAACGGAACAGGTAGCTCTCGTTGAACGTGACGGCGCCCACGTTCTCCATGGCGCCCCAGTTGTACTCGGGCACGAAGATCTGGTCGTACTTGCCATACGGGTACGGCGCGCCGAAGGCGGCCTCGTAGAAGCCGAGCCCCGCTTGCACGGTCTCGAACATCACGTCGGGCTCGGCGTACCGCGCGAGCGATGCCCTGGTGAACAGGCCCAGCGGGATGTCGCGCCCATCGACACTGCGGGCGGTCGCGTGCCAGGCGGCGTAGGGGCCCGCGACGATCGCGACGATGTAGCTCGAGATCACAGGGCCGGTCTCGAACGCCCAGGTGGCGGTTCCGTCGAGTGTGCCGGGCACTGGCTCGGGCGAGGGGGCGTTGCTCAGCACCTGCCAGCCGGCCGGCGCCGTGATCGTGAACCGCACCGACGCCTTGAGGTCGGGCTGGTCGAACACCGCGTACACCCGGTTCGCCTCGGCCACAGCGAACTCGGTGTAGAGGTACACCGCCCCGTCGACGGGGTCGACGAACCGATGCAGGCCCTCACCGGTGTTGGTGTACCGCGCGTCGGCGACGACGTGGAGTTCGTTCTCCGCCTCGAGGCCCTCGAGCCGGATGCGGGTGCCGTCGCTCACGGTGGCGGGGTCGAGTGCCCTTCCGTTGAGCGTCAGCTCGTGGATGGCGTCGGTGCACGCCTCGATGAACGTCGATGCCCCGGGCGTACCGCGGAACCGCGCCGCCGTCTCGCTGCGGAACCGCTCGCCGTCGCCCGTGAGGTCGAGCACGACCTCGTACTCGGGCGCGCTCACCGTGGCGGCGCGCTCCTCGGCCTCGAGGCGGGTGAGGTTCGCAGCTGGCATCGATGGGCCCTCCATGTCGGTGTGCCCAGCCAGCCTATCGACGGTCGTCGGACGGCCCCTGCTCGGAGGAAGGTCCGTGCGACGAGAGCAGGCCGTGTTCGTACGCCAGGATCACGAGGTGCACGCGGTCACGTGCGTCGAGCTTCTGAAGGATTCGGCCGACGTGCGTCTTCACGGTCGACTCGGAGACGTGGAAGCGCGCGGCGAGCTCGGCGTTGTTGAGGCCCTCCGCGACGGCGACGAGGATCTCCCGTTCGCGTGGGGTCAGGGTGTCGAGCATCGCCGAGGCCGGCCGGGCGGCGCCGGGCATCGCCGGCAGCTCGCCGGCGAAGAGCTCGATCATGCGCCGGGTGATGCGCGGTGAGAGCGTGGCGTCGCCGGAGTGCACGGTGCGGATCGCCGCGACGAGCTCATGCGGGCGAACGTCCTTCAGGAGGAATCCGCTCGCACCGGCGCGGATGGCGGCGAACGCGTACTCGTCGAGGTCGAACGTCGTCAGGACGATGACGCGTGGGGCGCGCTCCGCGGCGGTCACCGCGGCGGTCGCTGCGATTCCGTCGACCACCGGCATCCGCACGTCCATGAGCATCACGTCGATCGCAGTGGAGCGTGCGAGCTCGATCGCCGCGGCGCCGTCACCCGCCTCCCCGACGACGGAGAAGTCGGGCTCCGCCTCGAGCACCATGCGGAAGCCGGTGCGCACGAGCGCCTGGTCGTCGACGATCGCAATGCGGATGCCGGTCGGCCGGGCGGTCATGCGGCTCCCTCGGGTCGATCGGATGCCGCCTGGAGCGTGGCCTGGAGCCGCCACCCGCCGCCGGGTCGGGGGCCCGCGTCAAGGGTGCCGCCGTACAGCGCCACTCGCTCGCGGAGGCCCGCGAGGCCACGGCCGGCGCCGGTGATCTGCGTGGCCGGATGCGTCGCGTCGTCCTCGACGACGACGGTGACGACCTCGTCGCCACGCTCGATCCGCACGTCGACGTGCTGTGCGTCAGCGGCGTGTCGGAGCGCGTTCGTGAGGCCCTCCTGCACGATCCGGTAGACCGCGAGCTGCAGGGCGGGCTCGGTGATCGCCGCACCCGAGGTGGTCAGGCGCACGGGAAGTCGCGCGGCGCGGAATCCGTCGACGAGACCTGGGATCGCCGCGACATCCGGCTGCGGCGAACGCTCGGCGGCGGCATCGGTCGGCCCGGTCAGCACGCCGAGCATGCGTCGCATCTCGCCGAGGGCGTCGCGCCCGGCGTCGGCGACGTGGCGCATCGCCTCGGCTGCGCGCTCGGGATCGCGCGCGGCGGTCGCGGCGGATCCCTCCGCGAGCGTGATCATGACGGTGAGGCCGTGGGAGACGATGTCGTGCATCTCCCGGGCGATTCGGGAACGCTCCTGTGCGGCGGCGAGCTGAGCCTGCTGGTCGCGTTCCCGCACGAGGTCGTGCGCACGTGCGATGAGCGCGTCGAGGTATCGGCGTCGGTTTCCTACGGTCACGCCGATGAGCGTCGCGATGAGCATGAACACGGCGAACGCGATCGACGAGCCGAAGGCGTCGAACTCGAAGGGTTCGACGACCAGGGCGCTTCGCAGCCCGGTCGACAGGTACGACGCGAACGTGCCCACCGCGACGGACGTGCCGAAGCCGATCCATGCGGCACGCGTCGACTCGTACACCGCGAGCGCGTACAGGGCGATCAGGATCGCGAGCGTATCGATCGATCCGGACGGGGCGGACACCAGGCACGCGAGCCAGGCGAGTCCCAGCACGAGCCACGGATGCGTTCGACGGAGCATCAGCAGCGCGACGCTCGCCGCCACCACCGCGGCCACCTGCATGACGGTCAGCCAGATCGGGAGCCCGTGCTGCACCGAGGTCACGATCGTGTTGACGATCGTCGGAACGCCGTAGACCCCGGCGAGCAGGCCATCGGTGAGACGCGGATGCCGCGCCCAGAACTGCCGGATCACACCGGGCGGTTTCGGCAGGCGCGGCTCGCCCCCGACCACCGCGTCCGGGTGGTCGGGGGCGAGCCGCGTCGCGCTTCACGAGCAGCGTGGCGGCCGCCGTGCCCGACGCGGCGACCCAGCCGAGCACCACGAGCAGGTCCTGCCAGGCCGTGAGCGTCTCGGTGCCCGTGATCTCGGTGGGGGCGAACATGTTCTTTCCGGCCATGGAGAGCAGGTACGGGTGGATGTCCTGCGCCCAGTCCGACGGGATCATCTGGAGGATCGTCGGCACGACCAGGATGAACGCCAACACGATGCTGATGCCGCCGGCGCTCGAGCGCACCATGGTGCCGACACCGAGCGAGAACACGGCGAGGAGCGCCAGGTACAGCGCCGCGCCGAGGATCGGCATGAAGACGTCGGGGTCGGTGAGGCTCGCCGAGATGTCGTAGCCCGAGTACGCGGCCGCAGAGACGAAATACGCGCCGATCCCCGCCACCAGGCTGACGACGTAGGTCACGACGAAGAGCACGGCGGCCTTCGCGGCGAGTGCGGGGAGGCGCTTGGGCACCGCGATGAACGTCGACCGAGCCATGCCCGTGCTGTACTCGCCGGTGATGACGAGCACGCCGAGCACCGCGACGACGAGCTGCGCGAGGAAGACGCCGAACGTGGAGGACTGGACGAGGAGGCCGGCCTGCGCCGCGGCGCCGCCGCCCAGGGCGCCGGAGGCGATCTCGTCGCCGCTGACGACGGTGCGCGTCAGCGCGAGGGCGAGCCCGAGCATGACCACGACGACGGAGAGGTACGACCAGACGGTCGACCGCAGCGTCCGCAGCTTGATCCACTCGGAACGGAGCACGCCGCCGAAGCTCAGCGAGGTCGCTGGGGAGTGCGGCGCGACTCGCGGCGCGGTAGGGGTGATGGTGGTCATCGGAGTGCCTCCGTACGGTATTCGACGGCGTCGGCGGTGAGGGCCATGTAGGCCTCCTCGAGCGACGCGTTCTGTTGGGTGAGTTCGTGGATCGCGAGGGCGTGTTGCGCGGCGAGGTCGCCGATGCCCGATGCCTCGATGCCGGTGACCTCGAGCGCGCCCGTCTCCGACCGCATGACGGTCACGTCGGGGCCTGCGAGCAGGTCTGCGAGTTGCGACGCGTGCGGCGAGCGCACGTGCACACGGGAGCGGGTGCCGCCCGCGATGACCTCGGCGACCGGGGCATCCGTGATGATGCGGCCCTTGCCGAGCACGATGAGGTGGTCGGCGGTGAGGGCCATCTCGCTCATCAGGTGCGATGAGAGGAAGATGGTGCGCCCCTCGGCGGCCAGGTTGCGCACGAGCCGGCGAACCCAGAGCACGCCCTCGGGGTCGAGCCCGTTGACGGGCTCGTCGAAGAGGAGCGTGGCCGGGTCGCCGAGCAGCGCTGCGGCGATGCCGAGGCGCTGGCCCATGCCGAGCGAGAATCCGCCGACTCGCTTGCGGGCGACCGACTCGAGTCCGGTGAGCTCGATGACCTCGCGCACGCGTTGCCGGCCGATGCCGTGCGTGGCCGCCATGGCCAGGAGGTGGTGCTCGGCGGTTCGGCCGGTGTGCACCGCCTTCGCGTCGAGGAGCGCGCCCACCTCGTGCAGCGGTGCCCGATGCCGGGCGAACGGCTTCCCGTTGACCGTGACGTGCCCGGCGCTCGGGCGGTCGAGTCCCACGATCATGCGCATCGTGGTCGACTTGCCGGCGCCGTTCGGGCCGAGGAAGCCGGTGACGCGTCCGGGGGGCACGGTGAAGTCGAGGCCGTCGACGGCGGTCTTCGCGCCGTATCGCTTGGTGAGTCCTTCTGCAGTGATCATGGCTTCGACGCTACGGATGCCGCGAGTCCGGCACATCGGACCCCGGGACGGTTTCGGGGCGGCGGGCGGTGGTACCGAGGTACCACGCCCGCCGCCCCGAGGGATGACGTGCGGCTACGCGTCCTGCGCGTCGCGCTCCTGCGCGGCGAGCGCCCGGTCGATGCCCGCGAGACGTTCGACCACGAGGCGTCGGAGTGCCGGCACGTCGGGGTGCGAGTCGAGCCATGCACGGCTCGCGTCGGCGAGCGCCAAGTTCGCGAGCGGCGACGGGTAGAGGCCGTCGACCAGCTTCTCGGCGATCGCGTAGCTGCGCGCCTCCCAGATCGGCTCGAGCATCGCGAAGTACCGCTCGACGAACGCCTCGAGCAGTGCCGGGTCGCTCGCCCGGAGGAAGCCCTCAGCCGTCTCGCGCACGACGGTGTTCGTCGCGGTGTCGACGTCGATGAGCGACGACCATGCGCGCTCCTTGCCCTCGAGGGTCTGGATCGCGGCGCGGGCGTGCGCGGCGGACTGCTGGCCGGTCGCCGTGTTGTCGCTCGCGAGCCGCTCGTCGATCTCGGCGTCGCCGGCGCGCCCTGCGGCGACCAGCGCGATGAGCAGCTCCCAGCCGAGGTCGGTGTCGATCTCGAGGCCCTGGAGCGCGAGCGACCCGTCGTAGAGCGCGGCGAGCTGGTCGACGTGGGAACCCGCTTCGGCGATGGCGGCGAAGTTCATCACGAACTGGAACTGCGCGTCGCTGCCGGGCGCGGCCTCCTGGGCGAGGTGCCAGAAGCCGTCGGCGAGGGCACGGCGGGATTCGGCACGGCGCTCGGGCGTCGTATAGGCGCTCGCGGCCAGGACCGCGTTCGCGAGCACGATGCGCAGCGTCGTGGATTCGGTCTCGCTCGCGATGTTGCCGAGCACGAGCGCCAGGTAGTCGCTCGCGCGGGTCTCCGCGTCGCGCGTGGCATCCCACACCGAGCTCCAGACGAGGGCACGTGCCAGCGGGTCCGCGATCTCGGAGAGGTTCGCGAGGGCGACGCCGTGCGAGGCCTCGTCGAGCCGGATCTTCGCATAGGCGAGGTCGTCGTCGTTGAGCAGCACGAGGTCGGGGCGGGCGAGCCCCACGAGCTCGCCGATCTCGGTGCGCTCGCCGTCGACGTCGAGCTCCACGCGATGGTCGCGCACCAGCTTGCCGGCGGTGAGGTTGTAGAAGCCGATCGCGAGGCGGTGCGGCCTGATCGTGGCGTGATCGGCGGGCGCCGACTGCAGCACCGCGAAGGAGGTGATGGCGCCCGCGCCATCCGTCGCGATCTCGGGACGCAGCGTGTTCACGCCCGCGGTCTCGAGCCAGAGCCCCGACCAGTCCGAGAGGTCGCGACCGCTCGCGATCTCGAGCTCGGCGAGCAGGTCGGCCAGCGTGGTGTTGCCCCACGCGTGCTTCGTGAAGTAGGCGGAGACGCCCTGGAAGAACGCGTCGACGCCGACCCACGCGACGAGCTGCTTCAGCACCGACCCGCCCTTGGCGTAGGTGATGCCGTCGAAGTTGACCTGCACGTCCTCGAGGTCGTTGATGGTCGCGACGACCGGATGCGTCGAGGGCAGCTGGTCCTGGCGGTACGCCCAGCTCTTCTCCATCGAGTTGAACGTGGTCCATGCCTCGGTCCATTCGGTGGCCTCTGCGGTGGCGATCGTGGAGGCCCACTCGGCGAACGACTCGTTCAGCCACAGGTCGTTCCACCACTTCATGGTCACGAGGTCGCCGAACCACATGTGCGCGAGCTCGTGCAGGATCGTGACGACGCGGCGCTCGCGCACGGCATCCGTCACCTTGGAGCGGAAGACGTAGGACTCGGTGAAGGTCACCGCGCCCGCGTTCTCCATGGCGCCGGCGTTGTACTCGGGTACGAACATCTGGTCGTACTTCTCGAAGGGGTACGGCACGCCGAACTTCCCCTCGAAGTACTCGAAGCCCTGCTTGGTCTTCTCGAAGATGTAGTCGGCGTCGAGGTACTGCGAGAGGCTCTTGCGGCTGAAGACGCCGAGCGGGATGACGCGGCCGTCGGCAGAGGTGAGCTCGTCGCGAACGACCGCGTAGGGTCCGGCGACGAGCGCAGTGATGTAGCTCGAGATGCGGGGGGTGGGCGTGAACGACCACGTCTTCGCCGGGGTGTCGGTCGAGCCCGTCGAGACCGCGTCGACGGGCGCGGGCGTGGGGGAGTTCGACACGACCTCCCAGTGCGCGGGGGCGGTCAGGGTGAAGCGGAACGACGCCTTCAGGTCGGGCTGCTCGAACACCGCGAACATGCGCCGCGAGTCGGGCACCTCGAACTGCGTGTAGAGGTACGCCTCGCCATCGACGGGGTCGACGAACCGGTGCAGTCCCTCGCCCGTGTGCATGTACCGGCCGTCGGCGACGACGACGAGCTCGTTCTCGGCGGCGAGGCTCGGCAGCTGGATGCGCACCCCGTCGCTCACCTCGGCCGGGTCGAGCGCGACCCCGTTCAGGGTGACCGAGTGCACCTCGGCCGTGATCGCATCGATGAACGTCGAGGCACCCTCGGTCGCGGCGAACCGCACCGTCGTCCGGCTGCGGAACACGTCCGGCCCGGTGGTCACGTCGAGCACGACGTCGTAGTCGTGCACCGTCACGAGCGCAGCGCGCTCCTCGGCTTCGATTCTGGTGAGGTTCTCTCCGGGCACGTGCGCTCCTTCGGCGGCTCGTCATCGCGGCTCGTGGCCGCAGGCAACGTGACCCAGCCTAGTCGCGGGCATGGCGCGCGCATCAGTCTGCGCCAACGCCGTTCGCCCCCGGATGTCGCGGGCTCATCGCCCCCAGATGGACACGACCGACGCCACGAACGCGGGCAGCGCCGTGAGCACGCCGACGGCCAGAAGCGCGCGCCCGATGATGACGCCCCAGCGCGAGGCCCGTACGGCGAGGAACCACGGCAGGAGGCGGGGAAGCGCGAACGTGACGAGCGCGCCGACCGCGAGGACCGCGCCGAGCGGGAACAGCACGACTGCCAGCAGCAGGGGCATGAGGGTCTCGGGCCAGGTCCTCCGCGTCATGAGCGGGAGGCTGCGGCTCAACCGTCCGGCGAACGCGGCGAGGAACGCGCCCTGCACCACGGCGAGCGCCGCGAACACGAGCACCGACAGCCACCCGGGTCCCACGATGTCGAAGTCCACGTTGTCGGCCCGCAGCGGGTCGATGAACGGCGCCGCCAGGATGAACGCGGCCAGGCCGAAGACCGGTCCCGCGAGGCGTCCACGAGGGAGCCAAGGCGCCACGAGCAGGTACAGCGCGGTCGAGGCGAAGGCGAACGGCAGGCCGCCGAACACGAGGTAGGCGATCGTGCCCTCGACGGTCATCTCGCCGACGTTCGCCCCCGCCTCGGTGAGCCGACCTGTCGCCTCTGGCGACGTGATGGCGAGCAGTCGCATGGCGAGGCGTCCGCCCGCGCCCGTGACCAGGAGACCCGAAATGGTGCCCACGACGAGGAACATGGAGGCCCACCAGCCGAAGAGGCGGAGTCCGTCGAGGTGGCGACGCAGACGAGAGGTCGTGGCCGCGGCGCCCGAAGGGGTCGCCGGTGGGAACTCGGGCTCGACCAGTCGCTCGCCGCCCCACACGGCGCACAGGGCGAGGGCGATGGCGACCAGCGCGCCGCAGACGATCACGATCAGCATCGGACCTCCGTTCCGGCCGAACCGGACTGCGCGCCGAGCCTAGTGCGGCATGTCGATCCGCGCCGCCCCCAGAACACGGCAGGACGACGCACGCCGGCCGGCCGCGTTGGCCGCGTTGACCGCGCCACTCGGCCGACATACCGTGGCCGTATGTCGACCAGCACGGATGCCACGGCGCCGACGGCCGAGCGATACCGGGCCTTCGCCGACGTCGAGGCGCGCGGGATGTCCGCCACCTACGAGGATTGGGCCAGGGGTGTCGCCGGCGACCCCGGGACGATCGCGCTGATCGACGAGCTGCCCGCGGCGAAGCGCCAGCCGAATCTCGTCTTCTCCTCGGCCCGGTTCCAGGGCGGGCCGAGCGGGCCGTACCACCTGTTCCGCGACTGGCTCCACGCGCACTGGATCGAGGTGCGGGCGACCGCGCTCACCCACGCGACGCAGACCAACGAGGCGGCACGATGCGCCCTGCACGTGCCGGCGATCGCCGGGATCGACGGACCGATCGCGCTGCTCGAGGTCGGCGCATCCGCCGGGCTCTGCCTCTACCCCGACCGGTACAGCTACCGTTACTCCGGGCATCCGCAGCTCGATCCGGCCGACGGCCCGAGCACCGTCGTGCTCGACTGTGAGGCGAGCGGCCCGGTGCCGGTGCCGATCCGGCTGCCCGAAGTCGTCTGGCGCGGCGGCATCGACCTCAACCCGCTCGACGTTCGGCACCCGGACGATCTCGCCTGGCTTGACGCACTCGTGTGGCCCGAACACGAGGACCGTCGCGAACGGCTGCGCTCGGCCGCAGCCATCGCCGCCGCCGACACGCCCCGCATCGTGGCGGGCGACCTCAACGAGCGGCTCGATGCACTTGCTGCCGACGTGCCCGACGAGGCCACCCTCGTCGTCTTCCACACGGTCGTGCTGATGTATCTCGACCGGGTCGGCCGCGAGCGTTTCACCGAGACGGTGCGCGCCCTGCCGGGCCACTGGCTCTCCGTGGAACCGCGGACGGTGCTCGCGGGCGTCCGTCTGCGGGACGAAGTGGCCAACGAGAGCACCGACCTCGTGCTCGCGTTCGACGGCGTGCAGCTGGCCTGGGCGCAGCCGCACGGCCGCGCCATCCGGTGGGTGCCGAATCCCTAGACTTGGCCCCATGCGCATCCACATCGCGACCGACCACGCCGGCCTCGAGTTCAGCCGCACGCTCGTCGACCACCTGACCAACGGCGGTCACGAGGTCGTCGACCACGGCCCCACCGAGTACGACCCGTTCGATGACTACCCGGCGTTCTGCATCAACGCGGCGCAGGCGGTCGCGCGCGACCAGGCCGCGGGCGTGCGCACCCTCGGCGTGGTGTTCGGCGGGTCGGGCAACGGCGAGCAGATCGCCGCGAACAAGGTCAAGGGCGTCCGCGCGGCGCTCGTGTGGAGCATGGACACCGCGATCCTCGCCCGCCAGCACAACGACGCCAACGTCATCTCGATCGGCGCCCGGCAGCACACGGTCGAGGAGGCGATCCGCTACATCGACGCGTTCATGGCCGAGCCGTTCTCGGGCGACGAGCGGCATGTTCGGCGCATCGCCCAGCTCGCGGAGTACGAGACCACCGGCGACATCGCCGGCAAGGGCGTCGACGCACCGTCCGATGCAGCTGGCGAGGGTTAGGACGCACCCGTGCCCGAGGGACACTCCGTCCACCGCATCACCCGCCAGTTCGAGCGGAACTTCGTCGGCCACGTCGTGCACGCGTCGAGCCCCCAGGGCAGGTTCGCGCAGGGCGCGGCCGAACTCGACGGGCGCCGGATGACCGATGCCCGCGCCGTGGGCAAGCAGATGTTCCTCGGCTTCGAGGGCGACCGGTGGCTGCGCGTGCACCTCGGCATGTACGGGGCCTGGGACTTCGCCGGCGACATCCTGATGGACGCCACGATCGCGTCGGCCAACGGCCGCATGGGACAGACGAACCAGCGCGGCACGTTCCTCGAGGGCCCGAACCCCGACGCAGTGGTCTTCGACACGGCAGGCGAGAACTCGCTCACCTCGATCGGCGCGCCGCGGCGCAAGCGCCTGCGCATGTCCGAGTCCGAGAAGGAGGGGAACGGCTTCGACACGTTCCCGCCCGAGCCCGTGGGCCAGGTGCGCGTTCGCCTGCTCACCGACACGATCTGCGCCGACCTGCGCGGCCCGACCGCGTGCGAGGTGCTCGACCCGGCCCAGGTCGAGTCCGTCGTCGCGAAGCTCGGACCCGATCCGCTCATCGACGGCGGCCCCGGCGCCGAGCAGCGGTTCACTGCGGCGGTCCGGAAGAAGGCCACGCCGATCGGGCTCCTGCTCATGGACCAGAACGTCGTCGCGGGCATCGGCAACGTCTATCGCGCCGAGCTGCTGTACCGGGCGCGGCAGAACCCGCATACGCCGGGCAGGCAGGTGCCCGAGGAGCACGTGCGGCACCTCTGGCAGGACTGGGCGAAGCTGCTGCGTATCGGCGTCGAGACCGGCCAGATGATGACCATGGACGACCTCGACCCCGACGCCTGGCGTGCGGCCATGGCGAATCGCGACGACCGGCACTGGGTGTACAAGCGCGAGGGCCTTCCGTGCCGTGTCTGCGGCACGAACATCGTGGTCGAGGTGGTCGGCGGCCGCAAGCTGTACTGGTGCCCCTACTGCCAGGCCTGAGGAGATCCATGCGACAGAACCCCAGTTTCACCCTCGCGAGCGAGGATGGCGTGAAGCGCGTCATCCGCGAGCACCCGTGGATGACGATCGTGAGCATGACGGATGCCGCGGGCCTCGTCGCCTCGCACTGCCCGGTGCTCCTCGACGAGGATGCCTCCGGCATCGTGCTGCTCACCCACGTCGGCCGCCCCGACGAGGTCGTGCACGAGCTCGGACGCCACGAGGTGATGGTCATTGTGCAGGGCCCGCACGGGTACATCTCGCCCGGCTGGTACGACGCGAATCCGGCGGTGCCGACCTGGAACTTCGTCACCGCCCACCTCTACGGCACGCCCGAACTGCTCGACGCCGACGAGAACCTCCGCGTGCTCGAGGCGCTCGTCGACCACTTCGAGGACGCCCTGCCCGAACCGCGCCGCATGCGAGGCACCGCCGAGAACTCGGCCTACGCCGACCGCATCGCCCAGGGCACCGTCGGCCTCCGCATCCCGATCACGCGATTCGTCGCGAAGAACAAGATGAGCCAGAACCAGCCGGCCGAGACGGTCGACCGCATCATCGCCGAGCTCGAGGGAGACGGCCCCTATGCGAGTCCCGCCCTCGCCGCCGAGATGCGGCGCACGCACGCTGCGCTGCGGGCGGCGCGAGCGTGATCGGCGAGGCGTCGAGCGCCGTCACGACGGATGCCGCGGACGCACTCGTGCTCGCGGGCGCGCGCATCCCGGGGCGCGCCGAGCCCGTCGACGTGCACGTCGCGGGCGGCCGCGTCGCGGCGATCACGCCCGCGGCGGTCGACGCGGCCTCGATCCCGGACCGCGCCCGACACCTCGACCTGCACGGCACCTGGGTGATCCCGGGGCTGCGCGACCGGCACGTGCACTTCTCGCAGTGGGCGATGATGTCGCGCCGCCTCGACCTGGCCGGTGTGGAATCCGCAGCTGCTGCAGCGGCGCTCGTCGCGGCATCCGTCGATGCCGGCGCCGCCGAAGTCGTCGGCTTCGGGTATCGCGACGGACTGTGGCCGGCTGCCCCGAGCCGGGCGATGCTCGACGTTGTGTCGGGCGAGGTGCCGGTCGTGCTCGTCGCGGCCGACCTGCACGCCTGCTGGCTGAACTCGGCCGCCGCGCGTCGGTTCAGTGCCGCCGAGGCGGCGGGGGAGAGCGGCGTGCTGCGCGAGGACGACTGCTTCCGCCTCATGCGCGAACTCGATGACGTGCCCGACAAGGTGCTCGACGCATGGGTCGCCGACGCCGCAGCTGCGGCCGCGGCTCGCGGGGTCGTCGGCATCACCGACTACGAGATGCGCTGGAACCGGGACGACTGGGCTCGTCGCGTCGGCGGCGGCCTCGACCTGCTGCGGGTGTCGTTCGGCATCTACACCCAGCACCTCGACCGCGCGATCGCCCAGGGGCTCCGCACCGGCGACGAGGTGCCCGGCACGGGCGGCCTCGTCACCGTCGGCGGCTACAAGGTCATCACCGACGGCTCGCTGAACACCCGCACCGCATGGTGCTTCGATCCGTACCCGGGCCTCGGCGGCGACGAGCACCCGTTCGGCCTCGCGACCGTGCCCTACGACGAGGTCGTGTCGCTCATGAGCCGGGCGGACGCCGCGGGCATCACGCCCGCGGTGCACGCCATCGGCGACCGTGCCAACGCCCGCGTGCTCGACGCGTTCGAGGCGGTCGGCTGCACGGGATCGATCGAGCACGCCCAGCTCCTGCGCCACGAGGACGTCGGCCGCTTCGCGCGCCTCGGCATCCTCGCGAGCGTGCAACCCGAACACGCGATGGACGACCGCGACGTGGCCGACCGGTACTGGGCGGGCCGCACCGACCGCGCCTTCATGCTCGCGGAGCTCGCCGCGGCCGGCGTGGAGCTCGCGCTCGGATCCGACGCCCCGGTCGCCCCGCTCGACCCGTGGGTCGCTATTGCGGCAGCCGTCGGGCGCACGCGCGACGGACGCGAGCCGTGGCATCCCGAGCAGGCGATCGAAACGCGTGCTGCGCTCGCGGCGTCGACCGGCGGCAGGGGGGCGGAGATCCAAGTCGGCGCACCCGCCGATCTCGCCATCGTCGAGCTCGACCCGTTCGCGGCATCCGTCGACGACCTGAGGCGTATGCCGGTCGCCTCGACCCTCGTCGGCGGGCGCATCACCCACGAGGTGCGCTGACCCACGGGGGTAAACCCCCGAAGCGATCCGGGCGCACACCGGCTGGGTCGGCCGGGCCGGTCTCGCGAGGCTGGAACCATGCCAGCAACACGTCAGATCCCCGCCAGGATCCGCAGACCCCGTGCCGCCGTGGGCGCCCTCGCCGCCGTCGCCGCGGGCGCACTCGTCGCCGTCTCGTTCGCGGGCTGCGGCCTCGCCGGTCCGGCCCCCGTCTCCACGATCGGCAAGGTCGACTTCGACAAGCCCCTCGCGATCCCGCCGCTCGCCGAGTCGAGTCTCGACGCCGACGGCACTCGGGTCTTCTCGCTCGAGGCGCAAGCCGGAGCGACCGAGTTCGAGCCGGGTGAGCCGAGCGACACCTGGGGCTTCAACGGCAGCTACCTCGGGCCCACCCTCGTCGCGAAGCGCGGCGAGCACGTGCGCGTCGACGTCACGAACTCGCTCGAGGAGCCCACGACCGTGCACTGGCACGGCATGCACCTGCCCGCCGAGATGGACGGCGGTCCGCACCAGATGGTCGACCCGGATGCCACGTGGTCGCCCGAGTGGGACATCGACCAGCAGGCGGCGACGCTCTGGTACCACCCGCACCCGCACGGCGAGACCGAGGACCACGTCTCGCGCGGCCTCGCCGGCATGTTCCTCATCCGGGACGACGCCGAGCAGGCGCTCGGCCTCCCTGGCGAGTACGGCGTCAACGACGTGCCGGTCATCGTGCAGGACACGGGCTTCTCCGCGGAAGGGGAGCAGGAGGCGAACCCGCGCGGCTTCGCCGGCGGGCTCGGCGACGAGCTGCTCGTGAACGGCACGCGCGGCCCCTACCTCGACGTGCACGACGAGCTCCTGCGACTCCGCCTCCTCAACGCCTCGACGGCGCGCAGCTACGCGTTCACGTGGGGCGACGGTCGCCCCGTGGAGCTCATCGCGACCGACGGCGGCCTGCTCGAGGCATCCGTCGAGCTCGACCGGGTGATGCTCTCACCCGGCGAACGCGCCGAGGTGCTCGTGCGGGTCGAGCCCGGAGAGCGGCTCGTGCTGCGGTCGGAGGCGACCGCCGAGTCCGCGGGCATGATCGACTCGATCGCCGCGATGAACGGCGGCACCGACTCGTTCGACGTGCTCGAGCTGCGTGCCGCCGACACGCTCGACGCCGCCTCCGACCTGCCGGATCGACTCGCGACCCTGCCGCCCGTCGACGCGGCGCAGGTCGTCACGACCCGCAGCTTCACGCTCAACGGCTTCGAGATCAACGACTCGGAGATGGACATGGGCCGGATCGACGAGACCGTCACGGTCGACACGGCCGAACGCTGGATCGTCACCAACACGAGCCAGATGCCGCACAGCTTCCACGTGCACGACGTGCAGTTCCGCATCGCCTCGATCGACGGATCACCGCCGCCTCCCGAGCTCTCGGGCTGGAAGGACACGATCTTCGCCCGCCCCGAGACCGAGTTCGTGCTGGTCCTGCGTTTCGAGGACTACACCGATCCCGACACCCCGTACATGTACCACTGCCACCTGCTGTGGCACGAAGACCAAGGCATGATGGGCCAGTTCGCCGTTGTCGAACCGGGTCAGTCTGCCACGATGACAGGAGGAACCGACCATGAGCACTGATACCGTGCCCAACGATCACCCGGACGACGCGACCGCGATCCTCCGACCCGGCCGCACCGAGGAGGCGAGCGCCGGCACCATGACCAGCACCACGACGGATGCCGCGCCGCGGCGCCGCGGCTACGGCGCCCTCTGGGTGAGCGTTCCTCGCGAGTTCGCGTTCCTCATCCTCACCATGCCCATCGCGATCCTCGGCCTCACCGTGCTGTCGAGCGTGTTCTTCACCGGCCTCGGGCTGATCTTCCTGGTGTTCGGCATCTTCATCGTCGTCGCCGCGCTCTTCATCGCCCGCGGCTTCGGCACCCTCGAGCTCGTGCGGCTCCAGTGGGCGGGCCGCCGGGAGGTCAAGCGGCCCGCGTGGGATCGCGCCGACCGCGACCAGGGCTTCTGGCGCACGCTGTTCGCGCCGTTCATCGACGGCCACTACTGGCTCTACTTCCTGCACGGACTGGTGATCAACCCGATCGTGAGCGTCGTCACGTGGAGCCTGACCGTCGCGTGGACCTCGGTCGCACTCGGCGGCACGACCGGCTGGATCTGGCAGCGCTACATCCCCGACGACGGGCGCGAGGTCTGGCTCAGCGAGGTCGTTCTCGACTGGCTGCTGCCGGGCGAAGGCGTGAACATCGACCCGCAGGTCGCCGAGCCGATCTTCGAGTTCATCGTCGGCCTCATCTTCCTCGCCACGCTGCCGTTCGTGTACCGCGGGCTCACGCTCCTGCACGACGTGATCGCCCGGGGAATGCTCGGCGCGTGGCGCTCCGAGGCGCTCGAGGTCGAGGTGGCCCAGCTCGCCGCGTCGCGCGGCGCCGCCGTGCAGGCCGAGGATGCGTCGCTCCGCCGACTCGAGCGCGACATCCACGACGGCCCGCAGCAGCGCCTCGTGCGCCTGCAGATGGACCTCGCGACGATCGAGCGCAGGCTCGAGCAGGACCCCGACTCGGCGAAGGTGCTCGTCGGCGAGGCGCGCGACCAGGCACGCGAGGCCCTCGACGAGCTCCGCGCCCTCTCCCGCGGGTTCGCCCCGCCGATCCTTCAGGACCGCGGCCTCGCGGCCGCGCTCGAGTCGCTCGCCTCGCGCAGCCCCGTGCCGGTCATCGTAGAGGTCGACCTCGCGGATGGCGCGCTGCCCGCACCGATCGAGCGGAACGCGTACTTCCTCGCCGCCGAGCTCCTCACGAATGCCGCCAAGCACGCTGGCGCGACCTCGATCCGCCTGCGCGTGGGCACCCGCGACGAAGGAGCGGCCGGTCACTGGATCGATGTCTGGGTCACCGACAACGGTCACGGTGGCGCGGTGGTCACGCCCGGGCACGGGCTCTCCGGGCTCGACGAGCGCGTGCAGGGCCTGCGTGGGCTGCTCGTGATCGACAGTCCCGCCGGCGGGCCCACCACGATCGGCGCGCACGTGCCGTACGTGCCGCTCGCGGCATCCGACGCGGTCTGAGCACCGACGCCCCGACGGCCCCGGCGACCACCAGCGCCGGGGCCGTCGCCGTGGCGACGCCGATAAGGTGAAGGTCATGACGGATGCCGCCCGCCGCCCCCTGCGCATCGTGCTCGCCGAGGACTCCGTGCTGTTGCGGGAGGGACTCGTGCGGCTCTTCGACGAGGCGGGGTTCGAGACGGTCGGCTCGTACGGCGATGCCGACGGACTCCTCGCTGAGATCGACGACACCACGCCCGACCTCGCCGTGCTCGACGTGCGGATGCCGCCGACCTTCCGCGACGAGGGCGTGCGCGCGGCGATCGAGCTGCGCCGGCGGCATCCGAAGCTCGGGGTGCTGCTGCTCAGCCAGTACGTCGAGGGCACCTACGCCCACGAGCTGCTCTCGTCGGGCGAGGGCGGCATGGGGTACCTGCTGAAGGACCGCGTCGCCTCGCTCGACGAGCTCGAGGACGCCGTGCAGCGCGTGAGCGAGGGCGGCACCGTGCTCGACCCGCAGGTGGTGCGAGAGCTGCTGTCGCGCCGGAGCGATCCGCTCGCGACGCTCACGCCGCGCGAGCGCGAGGTCATGGCGCTCATGGCCGAGGGCCGCACCAACGCGGGGATCGCGAAGCAGCTCTTCATCGGCGTCGGCGCCGTGGAGAAGAACGTCACGTCGATCTTCCAGAAGCTCGGGCTCGAGGACTCCGGCACCGACCACCGTCGTGTGCTCGCCGTGCTCACCTGGCTGCAGCGCTAGGCGAGGCTATGTGCCGGCGCTCGAGCGCAGGGGCTCGTGCAGGCGCCACACTCGGAAATAGCCGCGGTAGCCCCAGGCCATCCACGCCACGAACGCGGCGACCGCGAGCGTGACGCCGACGGTGATCGACCAGCCGACCGAGGCGGAGAGCGCGTACGTCAGCGCGCCGCCGAAGAGCCCGACGAGTGCCGCATGGACGACGAGGATCAGCATCATCGAGCTCGCGAACACCTGCGAGCGATCCCGGGCGGCGAACGCGTAGTACGTCTGCTGCGTCCCGGACATGTCATCGGTCGTGCCCATCATGAAGTACTTCTCGATGCCCGGATCGAGGTCGATGTAGGCGGCGCGCAGGCGATTCATTGCGAGGACGTAGACGAGGTCCTCCGTCGCGGTGTTGAACACCCGCAACTGCGTGATCACGCCGAGGAGCATGAGCAGGAGGAGCACGCCGAGCGCAGCGACTCCGAACCACCCGCGGAACTCGGTCGCGTTGCCGAGCACGCCGAGCGTGACCAGCCCCGCCGAGACGAGGGTCAGGAAGATCGCGATGCGAGTGAGCACCTCGCTCTGCGTCGTCGAACGCGAGGCCAGGAGGCTCCAATGCTCGGTCGCGAGCATCTGGGCGCGCAGCGAACGTTGCGCGTCGGTGAGCCGCGCGACGTCGTCGTCGGGAGACGGGACGGGCCCGGATGCATCCGCCGTCATAGCGGCATTCTGCACCCGGGCCCGTCGGCCCGCCATCGGCGGACTACTTCACGGCGATGTGCGAGAACAGGAACCAGCGGTCCTTGTCGAGGCCGCGGCGGATCTCGATCACCACGTCCTGGCTGGCCGGGTCGAGCTCGGCGAGGCCCTCGATCGCGGCGTTCACCTTCTCGGTCGCGAGATCGATCTGCGTGACGATGCCCGCGATCGCCTCGTCGTACGGCAGGAAACCGAGCTTCGGGTTCTCGGCGCCGCTCTTCGCGGCGATCGTCGCAAGACGGCCGTCGATCGGAAGGCCCAGCGCGACGACTCGCTCGGCGGCGGTGTCGGACCAGTCCTGCGCGTGAGCGACGACCTCATCGATCAGCTCGTGCACGGCGATGAAGTTCGCCCCCCGCACATGCCAGTGCGCCTGCTTGCCGTTCACGGCGAGGGCGACGAGTTCGTGCACGACCGGAGTGAGGTACTGGGAGACGCCTGCAGCGACGTCGGCCTTCGAGCCGGTCTTCGGTGCGGTCTGGATGTCGGTCATCGTGTTCACCTTCCGTGGGGCGTATGTCGAGTTCAACGCTACGCGCCCGCCCCGGTATTTCAAGGAAGGGAAGGCTCGGCTGACCAGGGGTTGACACCGGGTCGACGGATGCCGTCACCCTCGTGCGATCCTCACCAGATCGTGCCGGCGCCGAGGAAGATCGAGAGGAACGCCAGCGACCCGAGGATGAGGCCGATGACGGCGAGTGCCATGCCCTGACCGCCCGACCGGTTCGCGCGCACGACACCGAGGATGCCGAAGACGATCGCGAGGATGTCGGGAATGCCTCCGAAGAAGAGACCGATGAACAGCGGAATCCACGTCGTGACGAAGCCCCAGATGCCGAGCACGAGTGCCGCAACGGCGAACCCGTTCCGAGCGGTCGGCGCCGCCGGGCCCACGAAGCCGACCGGCGCGACGTGCTGCTGATACACACCCCAGGCAGCGCCGTCCCACCACCGCATGCGCCCCGTCGCGGGCTCCATGTGCCATCCGGGCGGGACCTGGGCGGCGGGGTTCATCTCGGTCATGCTCTGCCTCTCGGTGGGTGAGACGCCAGAGTACTGTCGGCCGGCCGCCGACGCGATGGGGAGGGCTCCACCCCCCGCACCCGGGGCTGACCCGATGCGTGATCTGCGCAGCACTCGACGCGCGTCGGCGAGGTACGGACCACCGCCGCCCCAGACGCCCTAACGGCGGACGAGTCCCGGCCAGATGCGGGCTTGCCTCTCCAGGACGTAATCGTGGGCCTGTTGACCGGTTGCGGTCATCGGGTCGATGGCGGGTACGTGCCCGGTGTTCATCGTGTCCAACGCGATGGCCACGCCGAGGAGGTACTTGCCGAGCGGAGGCAGCGGCTTGTCCATCTGGACCATCGTCCCGGGCAGCGGGGGCACCGGGCGAGCAGTGACCTCGGGCCAGTCCTCCTGGGGACGCGGCGCATCCCGCGTGAGGATCGGGGCGATGTCCGCGGCGACCGCATCGCGCCCGGTAAGGGGTGGTCCGAGGGAGAAGCGCTCCCTGAGCGTCCGTATCACTGAGGTGTTGCGGTACTCCTCGGTCACGACGGTCATCGGGTCGATGTAGGCGGATACGGCAAGGGTCGGGATGCGGATACCCGAGCGATCGAAGCGGAAACCCATCTCGCCGGGAGGAGCTGCCGGGTCGGGCGGAGGAGCGCTCGGGGGCGGGACGTGGTCGTAGTTACCGTCATGCTCGTCGAACGAGACCATGAACAAGGTGTTGGCGTAGTTCGACCCATCCGGCGTCGACGAGGCGCGGATGGCGGAATAGATGCGAGCCAGCAGTTCCTCCCCGCCCAGGATCGACGACGGGGGGTCAGCCGAGAGCCCGGGGAAGAGTACGTTGAACGCCGGGTGGTAGTCGTTGTGCGCGTGCAGCAGGTTCGGCTCGATGAACGAATAGGTGGGCAGCTTCCCGTGCTCGGCGTCCTCGAAGAAGTCATCGAGAGTCGAGAAGTGGGTGGCGAACCGCTCGTGAAGCCGGGGCGTGTGGATCAGCCCCGTGATCGAGAACGGCATGTCGGGGTCCACGTAGACACGCCACGAGAGCCCCGCGGCCTCGAGTCTTTCGAAGATGGTTTCAGCGTCGTTGTGCTTCGGGAAGCTGTCCATCGCAGGGAGCGCGTCGGCCTGATGTGGTTGGGCGGCGTTCACCACCAGACCGGAGGCGCTCCCCGCGTGGTAGAACGACCGGTTCGTGAACGTCTGCGAGGGCACCTCGCAGAACCAATGATCGAAGGTCGCGAACCCCCTGGCGATGGTTGAGATGACCGGGACCTGTTCGGGCGTGTAGCAGGACATGATCTGCGCGTACTCGTCGTACTCGGGCAGCCGACCCATCTCGCTGCGGAACGTGTTGACGTAATCGAGGACGAAGCCGTCCATCGTCGGCACCCGCGCCGGATCATCCGGGGCGTTGAACGGCACCTGCATGGCCTCGTAGGACACGAACCGGTTGCTCTCGGGTGCCACGATCCCGAACAACTGCGTGTTCGTGTGGGGATGCTCCTCACCCGCATCGGGGTTCGGCGCGTCCATGGACGTCGCCACGTGCAGCGGCACCACGCCACGCTCGGCTCCCGGCGCATAACTCGGGATCGGGTTCGACAGGTCCTTGCCGATGACGCCCTCGAACGACGGCACCTCGCCGGGCTCGTACAGATGGCCCAACAGGTTGTCGAAGGATCGATTCTCGAACATCACCGCCACAACGTGATCGAACCGTTTGTGATTACTGCGTGCCATGATCAACCCCCAGGTTCTTGACATCGCTGTCGGTGTAATTGTCCCGACCCAGGACGGCTCCCCGCCACCGTTGGCGGCGTTCAGTGCCCGGCTCGCATCGAGTGCAGCCAGCTCGGAGGCCACGGCCCGGTGACGTCGACCACTGCCCATATCGTCGAGCCTGTTGCCTGTGGAGGATGTCGAACTGGTCGAGCTGGCCCTGAGGAAGCGTGGAGGGCTTCCACGGTGGGTTGTGCCGAGCGGTGGGGTCGAACTGGATCGATGCTGCGCTCATCCCGCTTGGTCATCTTCGTCCGCATACGTGGCGCTGAGGCGTTCGACCACTTGCGTGGGTCACCGTAGGTCACGATGGCTACAGCGATGGCTGCACCCAGCTGGGCGAAGAGGAACGAAGCCCAGAGGAGATATCCGGTCAGAACGGCGCTTCCAGTGGAGCGGATGACGGGAATCGAACCCGCGTAATCAGTTTGGAAGACTGAGGCTCTACCATTGAGCTACATCCGCGCGCGCCCGCTCGCGGGCACTGGATCATCGTAGTACACGGCCGCGGTCGGCCATTGCAGGCGTGCGCGCCGCATCCGTTCGAGGGAGCACGCGCATGAGCGGGCGAGAGACGGTCGAAGCACTGGTCGCGACGCTGAATGCCGGTGACGTCGACGGCATGGACGCCGTCTTCCACGAGGACGCGGTCATGGAGTGGCCGCAGTCCGGCGAGCGCATCGTCGGCGGTGACAACCGGCGTGGCATCTATCGTTCCTTCCCGCGGCTGCCGACCGTCACGCCCCGGCGCATCATCGGGGAGGGGGACCTGTGGGTGCTCGAGGCTTCGCTCGACTACGGCGACGAGGCGGTGTACCAGACGGTGCTCGTCTTCGAGCTTCGCGACGGGAAGATCGCGAAGGAGACGGCGTACTGGTCGCAGCCGTTCCCCGCGCCCGATTGGCGTGCGGCGTGGGTGGAGCACATGACGGATGCCGCGTCGCATCCGCCGCCGGCGTCCTAACGCAGCTCGGCGATCGACCGCGCGACCCCGCGGGCGAGTCGCAGCTGCCGCTCGTAGGTCGCGGCCAGGACCACGAGGATCACGCCCGCGATGCCGAGCCACAGCCACCACCAGACGGCCTCGTAGAGCCAGGTGATCCAAGGCCAGAGCTGCGCGATCGCGTGCACGAGCAGCACGGCACCGCCGAGGAGCAGCGGGGCTTGCAGCCGGCGCGCGGCGCCGACCACGACGGCCGCGGCCGCGATGACGCCGAGCGTGATCAGCCGCCATAGCTCGGGGTCCGTGAAGTCGGCCACGAGCGCGGGCAGCAGGAGCACCGCCAACCCCGGCCCGAGCGCCGGCCAGCTGCCCAGGCCGGGGGTCCGCGACATCCGCACCGCACCGGCGCCGATGAGCGCGATGCCCACCGAGGCGGTGACCACGTCGAAGGGATCGACCACGCCGGGCACCAGCACTGCGACCCCGCCGAGCACGAGCACCCCGAGGGTGCTCCAGGCGAAGACCGGCCCAGCGATCGGTCGCGACGTGGTGGCGGCGCCCGCGATGTGGGCGGCGGCAAGCGCCGGGAAGAGCACGGCGGCGCGCAGCAGCGGCTGCCCGTCCCACAGGATGGCGAGCACGGTGGGCACGGATGCCGCGACCACCGACGCCCCGAGCATCGTCTCGGCGAACAGGGCGGGATGCGAGGCGGTGCGCGCCCAGATGACCGCGATCACGGCGCCGGCTGCGAGGGCGAGCGCCGGCCAGAACTCCACGGGCAGGCCGCTCGCCGCGCCCGCGGCCACCGCGGAACCGCGCACCAGGGCCGCGCCCGTCAGCGCGACCCAGCCGGCGGCGACGCCGAGCAGGCGAATCGGAACCCCGCGTGCCGCCTCTGGGAGGAACGCTGCTGCGATCGCCACCACGGTGCCGGCGGCGACGAGCACGAGCGTGCGGAGCTCCGACTCGGTACTCGACGCGACGCTCGGCAGCACGAGCACGGCCGCCGCGGAGGCGAACAGGGCGGTGCGGCCGGAGGAGCGGGTCGACGGTGCCGTTCGACGCCAGGTGATCAGGCCACCAGCGCCCAGGAGCGCGACGGCGAGCGGCACCGTGTACGCCTCGACATCGTCGACACCGTTGCCCGCGAGCCACGCCCAAGCGGCGCCCACCGCGATCGGCAGACTGAGCCACGAGACGTGCCGGCTCGGCGAGTCGCCGGCGATCGGGTCGTCGTGGAGCGACGCGATGAGCACCGGCACCGGAGCAAGCAGGAGCAGGAGGAGCCAGGCCTCGTCGCCGGCGAACGGCGCCGACGCGAGTGCGAGGGTGCCGGCCAAGCCCACCGAGAGGCTCCACGCCAGCCTCGGGGCTCCAGCCGCACGTGGCAACGCGGCGTGGCCGGCGGCCGCCGCGAGGAGGACGCCGGCTGCGGTGCCGACGACGAAGGCGGGGGCATCCGGGACCGCGTCGAATGCGGCGCCGAGCGCGAGCGCGACGAGCGGCGGGGCGACGGCGGCGAGGGCGCCGCGCACGAGGGACGACGCGGAGGGGCGGATCCCGACGACCACGACGGCGGCTCCGAGCGTGGCCGGCAGCCATCCGAGCGGCGCGTCGTCGAATGCCGTGGCCATCGCACCCGCGGTCACCCCGACGAGCAGCGGCAGCGTCATGCTCGTGCGATCGAGCGGGGGGATGCGCGGCACGAGGAGGGCGGCGCCGAGCAGGATCGAGGCGACGGTGCCCAGCCACATCCACGGTGACTGCCAGGGGTCCACCGGCGGATCGGCCGCCGCATCGAGCCATGACGGGATCGAGAACGCGACGACACCGACGAGCACCGCGACGGCGGCGAGGTGCGCCGCGCCGATCCCGAGTGCCGACCCGGTCGGCCACACGCGCGCGGCCAGTAGCCGCCCGGCGACCACCAGGGCGAGGAGCGCGGCGATCGTCCACGGCCAGACCGGAGCGCTCGAGTAGGCGGTGCTCCAACCGATCGCGCCGGCCGAGGTCCCTCCGACCGCGAGGATCGCGAGCAGGCCCGGGACGGCCGCGCGACCGGTCACGGCGGCCATCGCGAGGGCGATCGCCGAGAGCAGTACGAGCGCGGATGCGGCGAGCCATACCGTGGGGGCAACGGATGCCGCGACCACGGCGCCTGCGGCGGCGAACGCGACCGGGATCGCCGCGAGCTGTCGGAGTCGGGAGAAGACCGCGACCACGGCGGCGCTGCCCGCGGCCAGGATCAGCGGGACGAGCACCGCACCGAGGTGGATCTCGTCGTCGGGCGACGGCAACGCCTCGGTCGGGCCGTACGCCCATGGGCTGATGCCCGACATCGCCCGGATGCCGATCGCCTGGAGCCCGGCGAGTCCTCCGACGACCGCCGCGGCGGCCGCCACCGCGGCGGCGGCGCCGAACCCGGCGAGCACCTCCCGACGGGCACGGAGGACCCGCGCCGCTCCGGCGAACAGGCACGCGACGACGACCGCTCCCGCAGGTGCGATCCACAGGGCGTCAGGGCTGTTGAGCTCCTGCAGCGATCCCACCACCGGTGCCAGCGCGACGCTCGCGCCGAGCGCCGCCGCTGCGATCCAGCTCCATGGCGACGTCGTGTCGCGCTCGCGGAGAGCGATCACGACCACCGCCAGCAACCACGCCCCACCGGCGCCGAGCAACGCCCACGACGCCCCCCATGCGACCTCGGGGAGGGCCCACGGCGCGTCGATCGTGGCGGCCGCGCCGCCCACGAAGCCGGCGGCGAGCAGGATGCCGCGCTCGGGCGAGGCGCGCAGGGCGCCCGCGACGACGCTCCCGACCACGGCGGTCGCGAGGCCGCCCAACCAGACGCCGGCGGCGGTCTCGGGCTCGATGGAGTATGCCAGCAGGAAGGCCGAGACCGGGGCGAGTGCGGCGGCCGCGTACCCGGGCACGCGGATGCCGCTCACGGCTCGCGTGGCGGCGAGCAGGCCCGCGACGATCGCGAGCGCCACGCCCGCGTACGCCGAGGCGCTGAGCCGCTCGCTGCCGAACAGCTCGTTGGCCCGCACGATCCACACGTCGAGCAGCAACAGCACGACGGCGACGGAAGCCACGCCCTCGGCGGTGCCCGGCAGTCGACGCGCGCGCAACACCCACGCGAGGCCGAGCACGAGCACGCTGGCGCCCGCGATGATCATCGAGCGCACCTCGAGGCTCGCGACCAGGTAGGCGACGAAGAGGAACACGATCGCGGTAACGGAGATGAGCACCACGCCGAGCGTGAGCAGGAGGACCTGCACGCCCGACCGACCACTGCGGCGCTCGACGGCGGCGGAGGCGGCGGACGCGATCGGGGGAGCCGGGGGAGCCGCGACGGCTGCGGCCGCCGGCGGAGCGGCGGCGACCGTGCTCGGGGTCGTGGCAGCCGTGGACGTTTCGCCCTGCGTCTGGGTGGTGACGGATGCCACCGGAGCGCCCGCCTCGGCCAGGTACGACGTTGCCGGCGCCGCGACGGCCCACTCGACCGGCACGCTCGTCGTCGCGAGGTCGACCCACGCCTCGCGTGCGGCTTGTGCTACACGCATTCGGTCGATGAGCTCCTGCCGGGCGAGCTCGTCGCGGTAGACGGCCGCGGAACGCCCGAGGAGCTCGTCGGCCTCGGGAACGGCGAGGTCGAGCCCGCACACCGCGCAGCGCGTCGAGGCGAGCGGACTGAAGCACGCCGGGCAGCACGTGGTGTCGACGAGTTGGGTCGGATCGGCGGGCCAGCGGCGCGGCGCCGGCCCGCCGACGGGACTCGGGCGGTCGGTCATGCGCACACTCTGCCACGAGCGCTCGGCGTGGCGGCAGATCCTCCACAGGGCCCGTTCGGGGGTCACCGACCGGGCCGCACCGGCTTCGGGCGCCCGCCGCCCGTCCCCCACAGCGAGCACACGCCCCGTGCAGTAGACTTTCGGGGGTCCATCCGCCTGACGTGTGCTTCGGCATGCCCGCGCGGGTGAATCGACGAGTTGAGTCGGCGACTCGGGGCGTAGCTCAGCTTGGTAGAGCGCCCGCTTTGGGAGCGGGAGGTCGCAGGTTCGAATCCTGTCGCCCCGACGAGTTGCACGACTCGACACGAACTTCCACACAACAGGAGAACTTCCACATGCCGACCACTTCGGTTGAGAAGCTGAGCCCGACGCGCGCCAAGCTCACCATCTCGGTGACGCCCGAGGAGCTGAAGCCCAGCATCGCCCACGCCTACGAGCACATCGCCGAGCAGATCAACGTGCCGGGCTTCCGCAAGGGCAAGGTGCCGCCGCCCATCATCGACCAGCGCGTCGGCAAGGCCGCCGTGCTCGAGCACGCGGTCAACGAGGGTCTCGACGGCTTCTACCGCGCCGCCGTCACCGAGCACGAGCTGCGCCCGCTCGGCCGCCCCGAGGCCGACATCGTCGAGTGGCCGAACGAGAAGGACTTCTCGGGCGACCTCCTGCTCGCGATCGAGGTCGACGTGCGGCCCGAGATCGAGCTGCCCGCGTACGACGGCCTCGAGCTCACGGTCGACTCGGTCGAGATCGGCGACGACGAGGTCAATGAGGAGCTCGAGCGACTGCGCAGCCGTTTCGGCACGCTCATCACGGTCGACCGCCCGGCGAAGTCCGGCGACTTCGTGACCCTCGACCTCGTCGCCACGATCGACGACACCGAGGTCGACACCGCGAGCGGCATCTCCTATGAGCTCGGCTCGGGCGAGCTGCTCGAGGGCATCGACGAGGCCCTCGACTCGCTCACCGCCGATGAGACAACGACCTTCGACTCCAAGTTGCTCGGCGGCGACCACGAGGGCGAGACCGCCGAGATCACCGTCACCGTCACCGCCGTCAAGGAGCGCGAGCTCCCGGCGGCCGACGACGACTTCGCGCAGATCGCCAGCGAGTTCGACACGCTCGACGAGCTCACCGCCAGCCTCAGGGAGCAGGTGGCCCGCAACAAGTCGTTCGGCCAGGGCACCCAGGCCCGCGACCTGCTCGTCGACAAGCTCCTCGAGCTCGCCGACGTCCCGGTCGCCGACAGCGTCATCGAGGACGAGGTGCACCGCCACCTCGAGTCCGAGGGTCGCCTCGAGGACGACGAGCACCGCGCCGAGGTCACCGAGTCCAGCACGAAGGCCTTCAAGACGCAGATCGTGCTCGACGCGATCGCGGAGGCCGAGCACGTGCAGGTCAGCCAGGACGAGCTCACCCAGTACCTCGTGCAGGGCGCCGCGCAGTACGGCATGGACCCCAACGAGTTCGTGCAGGTCCTGAGCCAGAACGGCCAGATCCCCGCCATGGTCGGCGAGGTCGCGCGCAACAAGGCGCTCGCGATCGCGCTCGGAAAGGCGAAGGTGACGGATGCCGCGGGCAACGCGGTCGACCTCTCCGAGTTCACCGCCGTGGTCGTCTCCGAAGAGGACGCGCATGCCGCGGCCGAGCCCGAGGCCGCCGAGGTGCCCGAGGCGGAGAAGAAGCCCGCCCGTAAGCGCGCCGCGAAGAAGGCCGACGCCGACGAGGCGCCTTCGGAGGCCGAGGAGCCGAAGAAGCCGGCGCGCCGGCGCGCTACCGCGAAGGCCGACGCCGAGTAGTCGGGAGGAACGACTCCCGTCTGCGGGTCGAGGAGGCGCGAAGCGCCGTCTCGAGACCCATGTCAAGGTCTCGAGACGCGCCGAAGGCGCTCCTCGACCCGCAGACCTGTCTCCGGGAGGAACCATGGGCGACTGGCAGCAGCGCGTCGACGCCGTCTGGGCGTCGGCCGACGAGCTGGGCGACGACGAGGTGATCCGCCGCATCGACGCCATCGCCGCCGAGAGGCCGGCCGACGATCCGGTCGCACTCTTCGAGCGCGCCGGTGCCCGGGATTCCGCGGGGCTCGAGGCAGAGGCCGAGACGCTCTACCGGCGGGCGCTCGCGGGCGGCCTCGACGGCTCCGAGCGCGTGCAGGCGCACATCCAACTGGCCTCCACGGTGCGCAACCTCGGACGGCCGCTCGAGGCCGTCGCGCTCCTCGACGCCGTCGAGTCCGAGTCGGGCGAGCTCCGCGATGCGGTGGTCGCGTTCCGGGCGCTCGCCCTCGTCGACGCCGGCGACGCCCGCCGCGCGGCATCCGAGGCCCTTGTGGCCCTCGCACCGCACCTCGTCCGGTACCGCGCGTCGCTCGCGGCGTACGCGGCGGAGCTCCGCTCCTCCGCCTAGGGCGAACAGCCCCGTTCGCGTGTGTTGCACCGGATAGATTCGAGTGAACGCGACAACGCAAAGGGAGCGACACACATGGCCGAAGCGACACCGACCCCCGGTGTTTTCGATCGACTGCTGAAGGACCGCATCATCTGGCTGGGTTCCGAGGTGCGCGACGACAACGCCAACGAGATCGCGGCGAAGCTGCTGCTCCTCGCCGCCGAGGATGCCAAGAAGGACATCTTCCTCTACGTCAACTCGCCCGGTGGCTCCATCACCGCCGGCATGGCGATCTACGACACCATGCAGTTCGTGCCGAACGACATCGTCACCGTCGGCATCGGCATGGCCGCCTCGATGGGGCAGCTGCTCCTCACGGCCGGCACCAAGGGCAAACGGTACATCACCCCGAACGCACGCGTGCTACTGCACCAGCCCCACGGCGGCTTCGGCGGCACGGCGAGCGACATCCAGACCCAGGCGCAGCTCATCCTCGACATGAAGAAGCGGCTTGCCGAGATCACCGCGGCGCAGACCGGCAAGTCGGTCGAGCAGATCAACGCCGACGGCGACCGCGACCGCTGGTTCAACGCGCAGGAGGCCCTCGAGTACGGCTTCGTCGACCACATCCGCGAGTCGGCACTCGACGTGTCCGGCGGCGGCGGCACCGACCAGGCGTAGCACCGAGAGAAGAGAGAACGAGCGAATGAACACCCCATCCTTCGGCGGCACCGCCTTCAGCGGCGGCATCCAGGCCCCCGGCTCGCGCTACATCCTGCCGAGCTTCGAAGAGCGCACGGCCTACGGCTACAAGCGCCAGGACCCGTACGCGAAGCTCTTCGAGGACCGCATCATCTTCCTCGGCGTGCAGGTCGACGACGCATCGGCCGACGACATCATGGCCCAGCTCCTGGTGCTCGAGTCGATGGACCCCGATCGAGACATCATCCTCTACATCAACTCGCCGGGCGGCTCGTTCACGGCCATGACCGCGATCTACGACACGATGCAGTACATCCGTCCACAGATCCAGACGGTGGTGCTCGGCCAGGCCGCATCGGCGGCGGCCGTCATCGCCTCGGCCGGCACCCCGGGCAAGCGCCTGGCCCTGCCGAACGCGCGCGTGCTCATCCACCAGCCCGCCATGGGCGAGGCCGGACACGGCCAGGCGTCCGACATCGAGATCCAGGCGGCTGAGATCATGCGCATGCGGTCGTGGCTCGAGGAGACGCTCTCGCGTCACTCGAACCGCACGCAGGCGCAGGTCAACGCCGACATCGACCGCGACAAGATCCTGTCCGCCGAGGAGGCCCTCGAGTACGGCCTCATCGACCAGGTGCTCACGTCGCGCAAGAGCCTCCCGGCGCTCGCGCGGTAACTCAAGCGACGACCGAACGCGGCGGATGACCCGGCCCTCGGGCCGGTTCGTCCGCCGCGTTCGGCGTGTCCGGCCGCTTCCGGTGCGCGGTTCGCGCAGCGCGAACCGCGGCTCGATCCAATCCGGGCGCGCCATGCCGCTCCGCCCCGATCTCGGGCTAGGCTCGGTACAGACTCGTCGACAGGGAGGGTTCGATGGCACGCATCGGGGAGAGCGCCGACCTACTCAAATGCTCCTTCTGCGGGAAGAGCCAGAAGCAGGTCCAGCAGCTCATCGCGGGGCCGGGCGTCTACATCTGCGACGAGTGCGTCGAACTCTGCAACGAGATCATCGAGGAGCGGCTCGCCGAGGCCGGCGAGTCCGAGTCCGGCGAGTTCGAGCTGCCCAAGCCCAAGGAGATCTTCGCGTTCCTCCAGGAGTACGTCATCGGGCAGGATGCCGCGAAGCGGGCCCTCGCCGTCGCCGTCTACAACCACTACAAGCGGGTGCGCTCCCGCACCACGCTCACGACCGCCGACCGCGCCCACGACGACGTGGAGATCGCGAAGTCGAACATCCTGCTCATCGGGCCCACCGGCTGCGGCAAGACGTATCTCGCACAGACCCTCGCGAAGCAGCTCAACGTGCCGTTCGCCGTCGCGGATGCCACAGCCCTCACCGAAGCCGGCTACGTCGGCGAAGACGTCGAGAACATCCTGCTGAAGCTCATCCAGGCCGCCGACTACGACGTCAAGCGCGCCGAGACCGGCATCATCTACATCGACGAGATCGACAAGATCGCCCGCAAGGCCGAGAACCCCTCGATCACGCGCGACGTCTCGGGCGAGGGCGTGCAGCAGGCGCTCCTGAAGATCCTCGAGGGCACCGTGGCGTCGGTGCCGCCGCAGGGCGGCCGCAAGCACCCGCATCAGGAGTTCATCCAGATCGACACGACGAACGTGCTGTTCATCGTCGCCGGCGCGTTCTCGGGGCTCGAGGACATCATCTCCTCGCGGGCGGGCAAGCGCGGCATCGGCTTCGGTGCTCCGTTGCACAACAAGCAGGAAGACGCCGAGCTCTTCAGCGAAGTGCTCCCAGAGGACCTGCACAAGTACGGCCTCATCCCCGAGTTCATCGGGCGCCTCCCCGTGGTCGCCACGGTCACGCCCCTCGATCGCGACGCACTGATGGAGATCCTCACGGTGCCCAAGAACGCGCTCGTGAGGCAGTACCAGCGCATGTTCGAGCTCGACGACGTGGAACTCGACTTCGAGGATGCCGCGCTCGAGGCGATCGCAGACCTCGCCGTGCTGCGGCAGACCGGTGCCCGCGGGCTCCGCGCCATCATGGAGGAGGTGCTGGGCCCGATCATGTTCGAGGTGCCGTCCTCCACGGGCGTCGCCCGTGTCGTGGTCACCAAGGCCGCGGTGCTCGACAATGCGGCGCCGACCATCGTGCCGCACAAGCCGCGCCGCGCCGAGAAGTCCGCCTGACGCGAAGCCGGCGCTCTTGCGCGTGGCCGTCATGGCGTCGAGGTCGCCTCGCGACTAATCGAATACCCGCACGAGCTGCCAGCGCGCGCCGTCGTGCTCGACGTCGAACACGTGCGTCTCACCGTCGTCGGTGCTCGCCTGGAACCGCCAGCCCGAGATCGTCAGCGGCATCCGCCCGAGTGTGACGACATGCTCGGAGAAGGGATTCCACCAGTCGCACGGACCCACCAGCGCGGTGGGCGTGTCGGTGACGCGGAACCGGCGCGCGCGCCACACGAGCCGCTCGGGCTCACCGGCATCGCTCGTCCAGACTTCGACGGACTCCTGCACCCGGGTCATGTGCGCCTCCACCCGCGTTCGAAGATATGTTCGAATGCTAGCACCCTGCGCGGCACGGTGGAACGGCCCGCCGCCCGCCGGCCCGCGGCATCCGGATGCTGCGCGGCGATCGAGCGGCGATCGGGCGGCGGTGGTCAGGCCAGGTCGTCGTCGGTGCGCGCTCCGAAGACGATCTCGTCCCAGCTCGGCATCGACGCGCGCCCCTTCCTGGAGCCACGCGACGAACTCACGGACCCGGTCGCGGACTTCCCGCCCCACAGGGCTCGTGCGGCGGTGCCGGGCTTCTCCTCGGCAGGCTTCACGTCGGCGGCCGGTTGCTGGGGCGCCTCGGCGACGGGAGCGGGCGCGAGCGGCATTGGCAGTTGCGGCTGCTCGGGCTCGGCGACCGCGGCCTCGCGTTCGCCGCGGCGGCGACGCAGCGCCTCGAGCAGGTCGGCCGTCTCGCTGAGCGTCTGCTTCGGTTCGTCGGCGCGCTTGATCGCCGCGCGGGCGGCGGCCGGGCTCGAGGTCGCGGGCGTCGTGCGGGCGTAGGGGACCGGCTCGAGGTGCGGGGCCGTGTCGTGCTCACCGTGATCGGTCTCGTCGAACGTGAACGCCCCGCTGTCGAACCGCGACTCGACGACGTCCTGCGCGACGGCGCGCAGGCGCGGGATCAGGCCGCCCTTGAGTTCGCCCTGCTGCGACAGCGTGGTGGCCTCGGAGTTCATCGGATGCAGCGACTGCTTGCGGGGCTCGAAACCCCAGCGCGCGTCGTGGTCGATCGTGTCCGCCGTGAACTCGAGCTTGACGATCCAGCCGCGCTCCTCGTCCTTCCAGCTCGCCCAGCGTTCGCCGTGGGCGCTGAGCTTGGCGAGACGGTCGCGGATGACGCCCCCGAACGTTGTCGGCTCATCGGCAGGGTCCACGTCGGCCGACACATGCACGGGAACCGCGAGTGCCGACGTCACGACGTGCTCGCGCTCTGCGAGGACCGGACCCTCGAACCGGCGGATGTAGTCGACGGACGCGCCGGTGACCTGGGCCACGTCCTCGGCGGACAGGCCGGAGCGGATCATCGACTGCACCTCGCGGGGCGAGGGCTTCGGGCCCTTGTGCGTTTCGGGCTGCGCCTGGCGGATCCGCGACTGCAGCACTTCGTCGATCTCGATCCGGAAGCGTGCGCCGTCGTCCGAGGCGGCGAGCAGTGCGCCGTTCTCGACACCGATTACCTTCAGTTCCTGCATCGCGACAAGCCTTTCGTGCCTTCGTCTCCGCCCAAGGATGCCATGTCGCACGCAGGGCCGTCGGGAATAGCACGGGCGCGGCGGAAGTTGAGGTGGTAGCAGCTTGAGCAGGGGTGCGTAAGTGGTTTGCTTACGCAACCGATTTGATGCAGACTATGGCCGCCGAATCTTCGGCGATGAGGAAATGGATGGGAATGGCAACGGATTACGACGCACCGCGGAAGACCGAAGACGACTCCGAGTCGATCGAGGCCCTCAAGGAGCGCGTCCCCGACAAGATGTCGGGAGTGGTGGATGTCGACGACGCCGACAACCCCGGAGGCTTCGACCTGCCCGGTGCCGACCTCTCCGACGTCGAGCTCGACGTCGTGGTGCTGCCCCCGCAGGCCGACGAGTTCACGTGCGTGAACTGCTTCCTCGTGAAGCACCGTTCGCAGATCGACCACGAGACGAAACTCGGGCCGATCTGCCTGGAGTGCGCCTCCTAGAGGTCGCCCATTGCAGGCCCAGGCCGTCGTGATCCGTTGATCGCGGCGGCCAGCTCTTTGGGGCGGCGGCTCGAGAGCAGCCAGTACGGCGCCGGATCCGCCGGGTCGGTGATGGGCACGCGCACGACCGGATGCACCCATCCGCGGATGACGAGGAACGCACGCGCGTCGAGCCCCGTGCCCCGCTCGATCTGCGCATCCCCATCGAACGCGGCGACCGCCTCGCCGGTGTGGTCGAGGGAGATCTCCGCACGCCCGGCCCGCAGCTTCCGGTCGCGCACCTCGATGACGGGAGCGGTCAGCGTGAGCGAGCCGACGGTGGCGCCGTAGAGGACGACCCCGGTCGCGATGCCGGCCGGCAACGAGACGGGTGCGAGCACGAGGATGCTGGCGGGGATGAGCAGCAGCGTCGCGATGTAGATCCAAGGCGTCGGCCACAGTTTCTCGCGGTAGTCGGGCATGGACCTATTCGATCAGACTTCTGCACTACCCTCGAACAGTGACCGAATCCGTTGACGTGCTGATCACGGCCGATCGCCTTCCGTCGTACGCCCACCCGGGCGATGCGGGCGCCGATCTCCATGCCGCCGAGTCCGTCGTGCTCGGCCCCGGAGAGCGTGCCACGGTCGGCACGGGTGTCGCGATCGCGCTGCCCGATGGGTACGTGGCATTCGTCGTGCCGCGCTCGGGACTCGCGTTCAAGCACGGCATCACCATCGTGAACGCGCCTGGCACCGTCGATGCCGGCTATCGCGGCGAGATCAAGGTCGCATTGCTCAACACCGATGCCAGCCGGCCCTACCCGATCGAGGCGGGCGACAGGATCGCCCAGCTCGTCGTCATGCCGGTGAGCCGGGCGCGGTTCGTCGAGGTCGAGCGGCTCCCCGGGAGCATGCGCGGCGACGGGGGATTCGGCTCAACGGGATTCGGGGAGCACAAGTCAGGAGTGAACGCGTGAGCGACATCGAGAACATCGACGACATCCCCGTCGACCAGCCCAAGTCCGCACCCGGCGACCGTGCCAGCGCCGGCCCGTTCGACGAGTCGGAGGCGAACCCGGTCCGCCCATACGTCGACCTCGGCGGCGTGAAGGTGCTGCCCCGCGAGGGCCTGCACCTCCGCCTCGAGGTGGAGGAGGGCACGAAGCGCGTCGTGGCCATCGGCCTCGACTACGCCAACTCGACCCTGCAGGTGCAGCCGTTCGCGGCGCCGCGCACGAGTGGGCTGTGGCACGAGATCCGCGCGCAGATCACCGACCAGATCGCCCGCCAGGGTGGCACGACCACCGTGCGTGAGGGTCCCTTCGGCCCCGAGCTGCTCGCGCAGATCCCGGTCGCGGCCGCGGAGGGCCAGGCGGCCCACATGCGCCTCGCGCGTTTCATCGGCGTCGATGGACCGCGTTGGTTCCTCCGCGGGGTCATCGCAGGCGAGGCCGCGGTGGACCCCGCGGCGGCCGCCCAGGTGGAAGACCTGTTCCGGTCGATCGTCGTGGTGCGGGGATCCACCCCGATGCCGCCGCGCGACCTCATCCCGCTCCGCATGCCGGCCGCGTCCACCGGCGCACCGACCGCGTAGCGATGCACGGTCCTGACGAGCACGACGCCGGCCGCGACGAGCAGGCGGATGCCGCGGCGCCCGCCCCCGAAGCCGGAACCTCGTCGCTCGACGCGCCTCTCGCGCGCGCCAAGGGTCCAGCGGACGAGGCGCCCGGGTCGAAGTCCGAGGCGGGCGAGTTCGCCCGCCAGTTCGCCGCAGCCGCCGAGCAGAGCGGACTCGGGGCGCTCGCGCGCGACGAACGGCTGACCGGCCGCGACCTGCTCACCGCGGTCGGCGGGGTGCGCGGCACCCTCGAGGCGCTGCTGCCCGGCCTCGTGTTCCTGGTGGTGTACAGCGTGCTCACGAGCCTCGTCGGGTGGGACACGCAGGCGGCGCTCATTCCCGCGCTCGCGGCATCCGTCGGACTCGCGGTGGTGTTCACCGTGGTGCGGATCGTGACGAAGGGCCAGCCGACGCAGGCTGTCGCGGGCCTCATCGGCGTGCTCGCCTCGGCGGCGCTCGCCCTCTGGACGGGAAACGCGCGCGACAACTACGTGCTCGGGTTCTTCACGAATGCGGCCTATGCACTCGCCCTCCTCGTGTCGCTCCTCGTGCGTTGGCCTGCGCTCGGCCTCATCGTCGGGTTCCTCATGGGCGACGGGCTGGCCTGGCGCGACGACAAGCGCAAGTACCGCGCCGCCCAGTTCCTCACGCTGGTCTGGATCGGGCTGTTCGTCGCACGTCTCGTGGTGCAGGTGCCGTTCTACCTCGTCGACAACGTCGAAGCGCTCGGCGCGACCCGCCTCCTCATGGGGGTGCCCCTCTACGCCCTCGCGCTCATCTTCTCCTGGCTCGTCGTGCGAGCGGTGTACCCGTCATCTGCGCGCACCGCCGAGTGATACAGTTATCTCGACGTCAAGATAAATCCGCCGCAATGACGGCGCGGATCCGGGCCGCTAAGGTGAGCCTTGCTGGATCAGCCCCCGGTCTGACGGAGAAGATTGAGAGCCGCGCGCGTGCTCGCGCGGCATCCGCGAAGGAGAGGACATCGTGTCTGCAGTGAACAGTTTCGGGGCGAAGGACACGCTCCACGTCGGTGACAGGTCCTACGAGATCTTCCGGCTCGACACCGTGCCAGGCCACGACAAGCTGCCGTTCAGTCTCAAGGTGCTCCTCGAGAACCTCCTCCGCACGGAGGATGGCGCCAACGTCACCAGGGAGCAGATCGAGGCACTCGGCTCCTGGGTGCCCACCGCCGAGCCCGACACCGAGATCCAGTTCACGCCCGCGCGCGTCGTGATGCAGGACTTCACGGGCGTGCCCTGCATCGTCGACCTCGCGACCATGCGCGAGGCCGTGTCGTCGCTCGGCGGCGACCCGAACAAGATCAACCCGCTCGCCCCCGCCGAGATGGTCATCGACCACTCCGTCATCGCCGACCTCTTCGGCCGCCCCGACGCGTTCGAGCGCAACGTCGAGATCGAGTACGAGCGCAACGGCGAGCGCTACCAGTTCCTGCGCTGGGGCCAGACCGCATTCGACGACTTCAAGGTCGTGCCCCCGGGTACCGGCATCGTGCACCAGGTCAACATCGAGTACCTCGCCCGCGTCACGATGACCCGCGAGGTCGGGGGCGTGCTGCAGGCCTACCCCGACACGTGCGTCGGCACCGATTCGCACACCACGATGGTCAACGGCCTCGGCGTGCTCGGCTGGGGCGTCGGCGGCATCGAGGCCGAGGCGGCCATGCTCGGCCAGCCCGTCTCGATGCTCATCCCCAAGGTCGTCGGCTTCAAGCTCTCGGGCGAGATCCCCACGGGCGTCACCGCCACCGACGTGGTGCTCACGATCACCGAAATGCTGCGCAAGCACGGCGTGGTGGGCAAGTTCGTGGAGTTCTACGGCTCCGGCGTGGCATCCGTGCCCCTCGCGAACCGCGCGACCATCGGCAACATGAGCCCCGAGTTCGGCTCGACCGCGGCGATCTTCCCGATCGACGACGTGACGCTCGAGTACCTCCGGCTCACCGGCCGCAGCGACGAGCAGATCGCACTCGTCGAAGCGTACTCGAAGGCGCAGAAGCTCTGGCACGACGACGCACACGAGCCCGAGTTCTCCGAGTACCTCGAACTCGACCTCTCGACGGTCGTGCCGTCCATCGCCGGCCCGAAGCGCCCGCAGGACCGCATCGTCCTCGCGCACGCCAAGGAGCAGTTCGAGCACGACCTGGTCGACTACGCCGAGGTCGACCACGATCTCGTCGACCTCGAGATCGCCGAGTCCTTCCCGGCCTCAGACCCGCCCGGCAACTCGCCCGAGGACGAGTACAGCCATCACCTGCACCACCACCACTCGCACGCGCCGAAGTCGGCCTCCAAGCCGACCAGGGTGGCGACGGCCGACGGAACCGAGTACACCCTCGACCACGGTGCGGTCACCATCGCCGCGATCACCTCGTGCACGAACACGTCGAACCCGTCGGTGATGCTCGCGGCGGGCCTGCTCGCCCGCAACGCCGTCAAGAAGGGCCTCAAGGCCAAGCCGTGGGTCAAGACCACGCTCGCGCCGGGCTCGAAGGTCGTCACCGACTACTACGACAAGGCCGGCCTCACGAAGGACCTCGAGGACCTCGGCTTCTACACGGTCGGCTACGGCTGCACGACCTGCATCGGCAACTCCGGCCCGCTCATCGAGGAGGTCTCGGCAGCGGTGCAGCAGAACGACCTCGCTGTCACTGCGGTGCTCTCGGGCAACCGCAACTTCGAGGGCCGCATCAACCCCGACGTGAAGATGAACTACCTCGCGAGCCCGCCGCTCGTGATCGCCTACTCGCTCGCCGGGTCGATGAACTTCGACTTCGAGACCGATCCGCTCGGCAAGGACCGTGACGGCAACGACGTGTTCCTGAAGGACATCTGGCCGGATGCCGCGGAGGTGCAGGCGACGATCGACTCGTCGATCAACGAGGAGATGTTCACCACGCAGTACGCGAGCGTGTTCGAGGGCGACGAGCGCTGGAAGACGCTGCCGACCCCGACCGGAGCCATCTTCGAGTGGGACGCCGAGTCGACCTACGTGCGCAGGCCCCCGTACTTCGAGGGCATGACGATGGAGACGACCCCCGTCTCCGACATCGTCGACGCCCGGGTGCTCGCGAAGCTCGGCGACTCGGTCACCACCGACCACATCTCGCCGGCCGGCTCCATCAAGGCAGACAGCCCGGCGGGCACGTACCTCACCGAGCACGGCGTCGACCGCAAGGACTTCAACTCCTACGGGTCGCGTCGTGGCAACCACGAGGTGATGATCCGCGGCACGTTCGCGAACATCCGCCTGCGGAACCAGCTGCTCGACGGCGTGGAGGGCGGCTACACCCGCGACTTCACCCAGGAGGGCGGCCCGCAGTCGTTCATCTACGACGCGTCGCAGAACTACCAGGCCAAGGGGATCCCGCTCGTGATCTTCGGCGGCAAGGAGTACGGCTCGGGCTCTTCGCGCGACTGGGCGGCGAAGGGCACCAACCTCCTGGGCGTGAAGGCGGTCATCACCGAGAGCTTCGAGCGGATCCACCGCTCGAACCTCATCGGCATGGGCGTCGTGCCGCTGCAGTTCCCCGGGGGCGAGTCGGCCGGCTCGCTCGGGCTCGACGGCACCGAGGTCGTCTCGATCTCAGGCCTCGAGCAGCTCAACGAGGGCACGACTCCGCGCACGGTGCACGTCGTCGCCGAGCCGAGCGAGCACTCGCCCGAGGGCAAGCGGACGATCGAGTTCGACGCGGTGGTGCGCATCGACACGCCGGGCGAGGCGGACTACTACCGCAACGGCGGGATCCTTCAGTACGTGCTGCGCTCGCTCGTCTGAGCGGGTCGCATCGCGCGAGCGGGGGCCGGGCCTGGAGGCGGATTCAATCGGTCGTTGCAACACCGCGTGTGATTAGTCCGTGTTGACGAGTTTATGCAGGCGCTGGGCTGGGGTTTCCCAGCCCAGCGTTTTGCG
>NZ_LMRW01000005.1 GCF_001428255.1 Agromyces sp. Soil535
GCAAGCGTCCTACGACCACATCCGGCCGTACTGGGACCAGATCGGGGTGACCATCGCCGGCCGCCACGTCTTCGACATCACGGACGGCTGGGACGGGAAGCCTCCGAGCGGGATCGACCACGTAGTCGTCGTGACACACCGGCCGGCACCCGAGGGCTGGGACCCCAACGCGCCGTTTCACTTCGTCCACGGCATCGAGGCGGCCGTGACCAAGGCGCAAGAGCTCGCGGGTGACCGCACTGTCGAGGTCGCCGCTGGCGACGTCGGCGGCCAGATGCTCGCCGCAGGTTTGGTCGACGAGGTACGCATGGACGTCGCACCCGTCGTGCTCGGGTCCGGNGTCGAGGTCGCCGCTGGCGACGTCGGCGGCCAGATGCTCGCCGCAGGTTTGGTCGACGAGGTACGCATGGACGTCGCACCCGTCGTGCTCGGGTCCGGCAAGCGCTACTTCGGCTCCGTCGACGCGCAGCACCTGCTGGAAGACCCAGACGTAGTTGTTCAGGGCAACCGGGTGCTTCACCTGCGCTATCGGGTGCGCCGTTGACCGATCTGAGCGGGTGCGCGAAGAAGTCCACTGCGACGGTGACACGAGATGGGGCCTCCGGCTGCGTTTGTGCATCGCTGTCCCGGGATGGAAGTCGAGGTCTTCCAGATTGGCAGACCTCGACTTGTCTGACGCTACCTTCGCCTGCCCTGACCTGACCAAGTTCTGCCGGCTCGATGAGCTCGGCCTGGCCGTCACCGGCCAACGACTCAGGCCCGACCGTGCGGTGCTGGCATGCCAGGTCCCCGAGCCGGACCAGTGGTGCCGTCGCTGTGGTTGCGAAGGCGTACCGCGCGACACCGTGACCCGGGAGCTGGCCCACGAGCCGCTGGGCTGGCGGCCGACGACGCTCGTGGTGACCGTGCGCCGCTACCGGTGTACCGATTGCGGTCACGTGTGGCGCCAGGACGCCAGCCTCGCGGCTGAGCCGCGAGCGAAGCTGTCGCGTCGCGGGCTGCGGTGGGCACTCGAGGCGATCGTGTGCCAGCACCTGACCGTGGCCCGGGTCGCCGAGGGACTCGGGGTCGCGTGGAACACCGCCAACGACGCTGTCCTGGCCGAAGGCAAGCGGGTGCTGATCAACGACGAGAACCGCCTCGACGGTGTCACCGCGATCGGGGTAGACGAGCACGTGTGGCGCCACACCCGCCGCGGCGACAAGTTCGTCACCGTGATCATCGATCTCACCGCCGTCCGTGATGGCACCGGTCCCGCCCGGCTGCTCGACATGGTCGAGGGCCGCTCCAAGCAGGCGTTCAAGTCCTGGCTCGCCGACCGCGACGAGACCTGGCGCGACGCCGTGGACGTGGTCGCGATGGACGGCTTCACCGGCTTCAAGACCGCCGCCGCCGAAGAGCTCCCCGACGCGACAGCGGTCATGGATCCCTTCCATGTCGTGCGCCTGGCCGGCGATGCGCTGGACCGGTGCCGCCGCCGGGTCCAGTTGGCGATCCACGGCCACCGCGGCATGAAGAACGACCCGCTCTACCCCGCGCGCAGGACCCTGCACACAGGTGCCGGGCTGCTCACCGACAAGCAGGCCGCTCGGCTCACCGCGCTGTTCGCCGACGACGCGCATGTCGAGGTCGAGGCGACCTGGGGCATCTACCAGCGAATGATCGCCGCCTACCGACACGAGGACCGGCGCCGTGGCCGCGAGCTGATGGTCAAGCTGATCGACACGATCGGCACCGGTGTCCCGAACGCACTGGTCGAGGTCACCACGCTCGGCCGCACGTTGGAGAAACGCGCAGCCGACGTGCTGGCCTACTTCGACCGTCCCGGCATCAGCAACGGCCCCACCGAGGCGATCAACGGCCGGCTCGAGCACCTGCGCGGTTCCGCACTCGGGTTCCGCAACCTCACGAACTACATCGCCAGATCGCTGCTCGAGACCGGAGGCTTCAGGCCGCAACTACACCCTCGATCGTGAAGAGCCGGTAAATGTCATCGATTCAGGGAGCCGGATTCCCCGGCAACTGGCATATTCCTACAGGCCTGAGCCCGTGCCGCCAGCGCACGAGTGTTCAGGCCGCCAACGCGGTGCGAACCTGCACTGCGTCGGACTGTCCTGCGCCGCCGTGCCTCACGTCGGATGGGACAACTGTATGCGTTCCTGAAAGATCAGCATCGTTCCGGACAGCGAGGATAGGGGCATGCCAAACAACCACTGCGCGACGAGCAAATGAGCACACTTGACCCGACCATCGCGCTCTCGACGTGTGAGACCGCCCTGCGCGAGCTAATGACGTACGCCTATGAACGGGTGTTCGGAGCAGACTGGCTTGAGCGGGTGACCACTGCGAAGCAGCGGGAAGCCTGGGGCGTACGGGCTGAGGTCGAACAGCGAGCGCGCGTTCCGAAGGGTGTGGCGCAGGTACCGAACGTTGGTCTCGCCTACGCCAACTTCTATGACCTCGTTGCGATCGTCGAAAGGCACTGGGAACCGCTGGCAGCGCCGCTCGGGAAGAAACAGCGCATGCTCCCGCTCCTCGAGCAATTCGATTCGCTGCGCAATACCATCGGCCACAGCCGCCTGCTCCTGCCGTTCGAGCAGGATCTAATGTCTGGGATCGCAGGCATGGTACGGAATCAGGTGACCCTCTACATGAGCAAACAGGACGAGGCCGGTGACATCTACCCACGCATCGAGTCGGTGACTGACTCCTTCGGCCGGCGCATTGAGTCCGCGACCGTTGAAGACGAGCTTGCAGGAAGCGTCACCGCTCTCGACGTGACACTGCACCCTGGCGAAGTCGTGACGTTTTCGTGCGTTGGCGTAGATCCGCAGGGGCGAGATCTGGAGTGGTTCGGACCAACGGACGCGCATGCGGTGGGACCATCCGGCCAACCGACCCAACTCCAGTGGGTTGTCACTGATGGCGACGTCAGCGAAGCGACAGACGCATCGATATATATGAAGACCAGCGGCGCCATTTACCACCGTTTCGGCAGTTGGGATCATCGCGCCTACTTCCGTTTCCGGGTGCGGCCGCCGACCAACTAGGGACCTTCGGACCCGCCTTTGCACCCGAGGATCACACGATGGCCGCTGAGCAGCTCAGTGAGGCATCGGTTGGTCCCGATCCTCTTGACGGTATTCGCGCTGGACCATTGACGGCGCGCAACCGTTCCACCGGCTCATCTGGATGCACTCGTGAACAGCGGTGTGACGGCGAGCCTGTTGGTTGTAACGTGAGCCAAGCCCGCGGTCTTGGGTTCCCGGGGGGTTCGGGGCGACCGCGGCGGGGGTGAGGACCTGACATGGCGAACGCTGATCGACCTTCTCTTGCTGCAGAACCGCTGCCCTCGGCCCCGCATCTGCCGTTCCCACCACGGCGGTCCGGGAGCGTCGCTGGACGCACGATGCAGGAGTCGACCTACTCGCCGCTGCCGGTCGAGCATCGGCTTCCCGCCGACGCGCCGAACGTTGTTATCGTGCTGATCGACGACGCCGGTCCGGGGCTTCCGACGACATTCGGCGGCGAAGTAGCCACACCCACCCTGGACCGGTTGCGGGCTGAGGGCGTGGCGTACAACCGATTCCACACGACGGCCATGTGCTCGCCGACGCGCGCTTCCCTGCTCACCGGCCGGAATCATCATCGCGTGGGCAATGGGCAGATCGCCGAGCTCGCGAACGACTGGGACGGATACTCCGGCACGATCCCCGAGAGCTCGGCGACCGTTGCCGAGGTGCTCCGCGATTACGGATACGCCACCGGCGCATGGGGCAAGTGGCACAACACCCCGGCGGAGGAGACGACAGTAGCGGGCCCGTTCAATCATTGGCCCACCGGGTACGGCTTCGACTACTTCTACGGATTCCTCGCAGGCGAGGCATCGCACTATGAGCCGAACCTGGTGCGGAACACGACTCCGGTCAGGCCGCCAGCGACCCCCGAGGAGGGCTACCACCTCAGCGAGGATCTCGCCGACGACGCAATGAAGTGGTTGCGGACACACAAAGCGCTGGCACCCGACCAGCCGTTCCTCATGTACTGGGCAAGCGGTGCCATCCATGCCCCACATCACGTGGGGAAGGAGTGGTCGGACAAGTACGCCGGGGCATTCGACGACGGGTGGGACGCCTACCGTGAGCGTGTGCACGGCCGTGCCAGGGAACTCGGCTGGATACCCGACGACGCCGAGCTCACTCCGCGGCATCCGTCGTTGGCCGGCTGGGGCGACATCCCCGAGGACGAGAAGCCGTTCCAACGGCGACTCATGGAGGTCGCGGCGGGGTTCAGCGAGCACGTCGACGTGCAGGTCGGACGAATCCTCGACGAGCTGGACCGGCTGGGCTACGCCGAGAACACGATCGTGATGTACATCTGGGGCGACAACGGCTCCTCAGGGGAAGGGCAGAGCGGCACGATCAGCGAGCTGCTGGCCCAGAACGGCATCCCGAGCCAGGTGTCCGACCATGTCGCCGCGCTCGACGAGCTCGGCGGCCTCGACGCGCTCGGCACCCGTGCCGTCGAGAACCAATACCACGCGGCATGGGCGTGGGCCGGGTCGACGCCGTACCAGGGTATGAAGTTGCTGGCATCGCACCTCGGCGGCACTCGCAACCCGCTCCTGGTGCGCTGGCCCGCCAAGCTGCAGCCCGACTCCGAGCCCCGGGCACAGTTCCATCACGTCATCGATGTCGTGCCGACGATCTACGAGATCCTCGGGATCACACCACCCGAGGTCGTCAACGGTATCCCCCAGGACACCATCGACGGCATGAGCTTCGCCTACTCTCTCGACGACGCCGCCACTCCCGGGCGACGCACGACACAGTACTTCGAGGTCATGGGAAGCCGTGCGATCTACTCCGACGGGTGGATGGCCTCAGCCATCGGGCCCAGGCTGCCCTGGGTGCCCGGACTCCCCCCGGGCATCGCAACATGGTCGCCAGACGACGACGAGTGGGAACTGTACGACCTCGACCACGACTGGAGCCAAGCCCGCAACATCGCGGCGGAGCATTCGGAGAAGGTCGCGCAGCTCAAGCAGCTCTTCGAGGAGGAGGCGGCGCGCAACAAGGTGTTCCCGATCGGCGGCGGCCTGTGGATCCCAATGCTCCACCCCGAGCTGCGGATCGCGCCGCCATACACCGAATGGGAGCTGACCGGCGACACCGCCCGGATCCCCGAGTTCAACGCCCCCGCGCTCGGCAACCGCCCCAATCTCGTCACCATCGAACTCGATCTTCCCGAGAGGGCCAACGGCGTCCTCTACAAGCTCGGCGGCGCCGGGGGCGGTCTCACCTGCTATCTCGAGGACGGCGTGCTCACCTACGAGTACAACCTCTTCCTGCTGCGCCGGACCATCATCCGCTCGGATTCCGCAATACCCGCCGGCCGCGCCCGGCTCGAAGTCGAGACGACGTACGTCGAGCCCCGGCCAGCCGGACCGCTCCGGGTCGTGCTGCGCGTGGACGGGAACCGGGTTGCCGAAGGAATCGTCCCGGTCAGCGCCCCGCTTCTCTTCTCAGCGAACGACTGCCTCGACATCGGACGCGCCTATGGCGGCGGCGTCTCCCGCGCGTACGCCGACCGGATGCCGTTCCCGTTCACCGGCACGATTGAGCGCGTCCACGTCTCCTACCTGCCACCGACTCGCGCCTGAACCCACTGCCGTTCCAGCCCTACGGGTGGACGGCCGCCACTGTCGCAAAAGAAACGCGTCATGTTGGTCGAGGGTAGAAATCCACCGTAAATGGCAAATTTGCCATTTACATGCCAAGTGTCGCGGAATTTGCCATCTCCGCGCGGATCCTACGTCAGGGTTCGAAGCGGTAGCCCATGCCCGGCTCGGTGAGGAAGTAGCGCGGCTCCGACGGCGTCGGCTCGAGCTTGCGCCGCAGCTGGGCGACGTACAGGCGCAGGTAGCCGGCGTCGTTCGCGTGGTACGGCCCCCACACCTCGCCGAGCAGCATCTGCCTGGTGAGCAGCTTGCCCGGGTTCTTGAGGAACAGCTCCAGCAGGCGCCACTCCGTGGGCGTCAGGCGCACGGATGCCGCGGCGGCCCGGCCTTTCGAACCGCCGCCGGCCGAGCTGCGGATGGTCTTCGCCACGAGGTCCACGGTGAGGTCGCCGATCGCCACTTCTGCGGCATCCCCCTCGTCACCGGGGGCCGCACGCGCCCGTGCCCGGATGCGGGCGAGCAGCTCGTCCATGGCGAACGGCTTGGTCACGTAGTCGTCGGCGCCGGCGTCGAGGGCGTCGACCTTCTCTGCGGAGTCCGTGCGCCCCGAAAGCACGAGGATCGGCACCTTCGACCATGCCCGCACGGCGCGGATCACGTCGACACCCTCTACCTTCGGCATGCCCAGGTCGAGCAGGATGAGGTCGGGGTGCGTGGTCGCGGCGAGGTCGATGGCCTCGGCGCCGTCGCGCGCCGCGATCACCTCGTAGCCGCGCGCCCCGAGGGTGATGCGCAGGGCGCGCTGCAACTGCTCGTCGTCGTCGGCGAGGAGGATCTTCATCGCACCTCCTCGGCGCTCGCTGCCGGAAGGGTGACGACCATCGTGAGGCCGCCGCCCGGGGTGTCCTCGACCTCGAGTAGGCCATCCATCCCCTCGACGAATCCCTTCGAGAGGGCGAGGCCGAGGCCGAGGCCTGCGTCGTTGTCGGTGTCGCCCAGCCGCTGGAAGGGCGTGAACACCTCGTCGCGACGCTCAGGCGGGATCCCGGCGCCGCGGTCGACGACGCGGAGCTCGACCTGGTCGCGGAATGCGCTTGCCGCCAGCCGGACTCGCTCGCCCGGCGGGTTGTGCCGAACCGCGTTCGCGAGCAGGTTGACGACGACGCGCTGCAGGAGCACGGCATCTGCCTGCATGGGCCGAAGGTCGTCGGCGAGGTCGAGTTCGACGGCGCCCGGTCCGAGGCCTAGCTCGTCGAGCGCGGGGAACACGACGTCGGCGACGTCGGTGGGCGCGAGTTTCACCGCGAGGGCGCCCGCCTGCACGCGACTCACGTCGAGCAGGTTCGTCACGAGCTCGGCGAGCGCGGCGAGGCTCTCGGCCGCGGTGTCGAGCAACTCCTCGCGCTCGGCCGCAGGCAGCCTCAGTTCCGGCGACTGCAGCGCACTGATCGCGGCCGACGCCGACGTGAGCGGGCGCCGCAGGTCGTGTCCGACGGCGGCGAGCAGCGCCGAGCGCACGCGATCGGTCTCGGCGAGCTCGCCCGCCGCCGACGCGGCCCGGGCGAGCGCGCCGTGTTCGATGGCCTGGTCGATCTGGGCGGCGATGACCTGCAGCAGCCGTTGCTCGGATGCAGCGAGGTCGTGCCCGTGCAGCTCGAGCACGCCGTGCGCGCCGATCGGCACGTTCGTGATCCGGTCATCGCGCGTGGGCTCGCCGTCGGCGACGTGCGGCTCCCCGTCGACGAGCAGGCGTACTCCGGTGAGTCCGAACGCCTCCCTCGTGCGGGTGACCATCGCCTGCAGCGCGTCTTCGCCACGCAGCACGCTGCTCGCGAGCGAGGCGAGCAGCTGCGACTCCGCCACGGCGCGCCGCGCCTGGCGCGAACGCCGCGCGGCCTGGTCTACGACGTAGCTCACGAGCAGCACGTTGGTGACGTAGAGCACGAGCGCGAGCAGTTGACGGGGGTCGTCGATCGTGAGGGTGTACCGCGGCTCCACGAACAGGAAGTTGAGCGTGAGTCCCGACAGCACCGCCGCGAACAGTCCCGGCCAGATCCCGCCGATCAGCGCGACGACGATGACGAGCAGTTGGTAGGCGAGCACGTCGCTGGTGATCGACGAATCGGTGCGGAAGGTCGCGAGCAGCCAGCTGAGCAACGGTCCTGCGACGAGTGCGAGCGCGAACCCGTAGATGAGGCGCTTCCGGCTGAGCGAGCCTCCGAGCTTCGGCAGCGAGAACGCCGACCCTGCGGCCGAGTGCGTGACGATATGCACGTCGATGTCGCCGGACTCCCGGACGACGGTCGCGCCGATGCCGGGCCCCGTGAACGCCGCCGCGAGTCGCGAACGGCGGCTGACGCCGATCACGAGCTGCGTGGCATCCGACGCCCTCGCGAAGTCGACGAGCGCACGCGGCACGTCCTCGCCGACGACCGAGTGGAAGGTGCCGCCGAGCTGCTCCACCAGCGTGCGCTGGCGGTCGAGGGCTCCCGGATGCCGCGCCTGCAGGCCGTCGGGACTGGTCACGTGCACCGCGATGAGCTCGCCGCCCGAGGCGCGCGACGCGATGCGGGCGCCCCGTCGGAGCAGCGTCTCACCCTCGGGGCCTCCGGTGAGGGCGACGACGACGCGTTCGCGTGCCTCCCAGGTGCCCCGGATGCCGTGCTCGGCGCGATAGGCCTTGAGCGCGGTGTCGACCTCGTCGGCGAGCCAGAGGAGTGCGAGCTCGCGCAGGGCGGTGAGGTTGCCGAGCCGGAAGTAATTCGACAGCGCGGCGTCGATGCGCTCGGCGGGGTAGACGAGTCCGCTCGCGAGCCGATCCCGCAGCGCCTGCGGGGCGAGGTCGATCACTTCGATCTGGTCGGCGGAGCGCAGCACCGAGTCGGGGATCGTCTCGCGTTGCGGCACACCCGTGATCTGCAGCACCACGTCGCCGAGCGACTCGATGTGCTGGGTGTTCACCGTCGAGAGCACGTCGATGCCGGCGGCGAGCAGGTCCTCGACGTCCTGCCAGCGCTTCGGATGCCGCGAGCCGGGCGCATTCGTGTGCGCGAGCTCGTCGACGAGGGCGATCTCGGGCTTCCGGGCCAGCACGGCGTCGACGTCCATCTCCTCGAGGGTCATGCCGCGGTGCACCTCGGTGCGGCGGGGCACGACCTCGAGCCCGGCGATCATGGCCGCGGTGGCAGCCCGGCCATGCGTCTCGATGAAGGCCGCGACCACGTCATGGCCTTCGCCGGCGAGGCGCCTGCCCTCCTCGAGCATGGTGTAGGTCTTGCCGACGCCGGGGGCGGCGCCGAGGAACACCCGCAGCCGCCCCCTTCTCATCCGCCTGCTCCTAGCCGAGTTCCGCGAGGGCGAGATTCAACTGCAGCACGTTCACGGTGGGTTCGCCCAGGTACCCGAGGTCCCGTGCCTGAATCCTAGACTCCACGAGTTCGCGGACCTCCGATTCCTCGAGACCCCGCGCCTCGGCGACGCGCGCGACCTGCAGCAGCGCGTACTCGGGGCTGATGTGCGGGTCGAGGCCCGATGCCGACGCCGTCACCGCATCGGCCGGGATCTCGTCGACGGAGACGCCCTCGAGCTCGGCGATCTGCGCCTGGCGCTCCTCGATCGCCGCGATGAGGTCGGAGTTCTCGGGACCCCAGTTGCTGCCGCTCGACGCACCCGCGTCGTAGCCGTCGCCGGCCGCGGACGGCCGGGACTGGAACCACTCGGGGAGCGGGTTGCCGTCGGCATCCGTGAACGACTGGCCGATGAGCGCGGAACCCACGACCTCATTGCCCGAGCGCACGACCGAACCGTTCGCCTGGGCCGGCAGCGCCAGCTGCCCGATGCCGGTGACCACGAGCGTGTAGCCGACGCCGAGCACCAGGGTGAAGAGCAGCATCGCGCGGATCGCCACCCAGTGGGTGCGTACCGCTGTGCGAGTCGTACTCATGTCTTTCGATTCCTTTCGCGTCCGGGCTCAGAACCCGGGGATGAGGCTGATGACGAGGTCGATCAGCTTGATGCCGATGAACGGGGCGATGATGCCGCCGATGCCGTAGATCAGCAGGTTGCGGTTGAGGATCGCGGACGCTCCGAGCGGCCGGTACTTCACGCCGCGCAGCGCCAGCGGGATCAGGATCACGATGATGATCGCGTTGAAGATGATCGCCGACATGACCGCCGAGGCGGGCGAGCTCAACTGCATGATGTTCAGCGCCGCGAGCCCTGGGAAGATCCCCGCGAACATCGCCGGGATGATCGCGAAGTACTTCGCGACATCGTTGGCGATCGAGAACGTCGTGAGCGCGCCGCGGGTGATGAGCAGCTGCTTGCCGATGGCGACGATCTCGATGAGCTTCGTCGGGTCGGAGTCGAGGTCGACCATGTTGCCGGCCTCCTTCGCGGCCGACGTGCCCGAGTTCATCGCCACACCGACGTCCGCCTGCGCGAGTGCCGGGGCGTCGTTCGTGCCGTCGCCGGTCATCGCGACGAGGTTGCCGCCCTCCTGCTCCCGCCGGATGAGCGCGATCTTGTCCTCGGGCGTGGACTCGGCGAGGTAGTCGTCGACGCCCGCCTCGGCCGCGATGGCCTTCGCGGTGAGCGGGTTGTCGCCCGTGATCATCACGGTGCGGATGCCCATCTGGCGGAGCTCGCGGAAGCGATCGACGAGCCCGTCCTTGACGATGTCCTTCAGGTGGACGACGCCGAGGATGCGTGCCGTGCCATCGGCGGACTTCTGCGCCACGACGAGCGGCGTGCCGCCGCTGACCGAGATCGCGTCCACACGCTGGTCGAGCTCCTCGTGCTCGCTCGACGGTATCGTGCCGCTCTCCTCGACCCAGGCGATGACCGCCGAGCCGGCGCCCTTGCGGACGATCGACCCATCGGCGAGGTCGAGACCCGACATGCGGGTCTGCGCGGTGAACGGCACGATGTCGCCGGCCGGCGCCGTCTCGTAGCTGATGCCGCGTTCCGCGGCGAGGGTCACGATCGACGAGCCCTCGGGCGTCGGGTCGGCGAGCGAGGCGAGCGCCGCGGCCCGCTCGAGCTCGGTGACGTCGACGCCGGGCATCGGCACGAACTCGCTCGCGCGGCGGTTGCCGTGCGTGATCGTTCCGGTCTTGTCGAGGAGCAGCGTCGTGACGTCGCCCGCCGCCTCAACTGCTCGGCCCGACATCGCGAGCACGTTGCGCTGCACGAGGCGGTCCATGCCGGCGATGCCGATGGCCGAGAGGAGCGCGCCGATCGTCGTCGGGATGAGGCAGACGAGGAGCGCGATGAGCACCGGGATGCTCGCCGGGGCCGCCGCATAGGATGCGATCGGGTTCAGCGTGAGCACGACCACCACGAAGATGATCGAGAGGCTCACGAGCAGGATGTTCAGCGCGATCTCGTTCGGCGTCTTCTGGCGCGACGCGCCCTCGACGAGCGCGATCATGCGGTCGACGAAGGTCTCGCCGGGCTTCGAAGTGATGCGCACCACGATCCGGTCCGAGAGCACCCGCGTGCCGCCGGTGACCGCCGAGCGGTCGCCGCCCGACTCGCGCACGACGGGGGCGGACTCGCCGGTGATGGCGGACTCGTCCACCGACGCGATGCCCTGGACGATGTCTCCATCGCCGGGGATCGACTCGCCGGCCGACACCACGACGATGTCGCCGAGCCGGAGATCGCCCGAGGAGACCTCGGTGATCGGCGTTCGCTCGGCTGCGGCATCCGACACCTCGTCGTAGCGCGTCACGAGGTGCGCGACCGTCGAGGTGCGGGTCTGTCGCAGCGTGTCGGCCTGCGCCTTGCCGCGACCCTCGGCCACGGCCTCCGCGAGGTTCGCGAAGACGACCGTCAGCCAGAGCCAGATCGCGATGCCCCAGGTGAACGCGACGGGCACGGTCGTGCCGCCCGACGTCTCAGGACCGCCGAGGAACGGCTCGGCGATCGCGATCACGGTGGTGAGCGCCGCCCCGATCTCGACGATGAACATGACGGGGTTGTGCCACATCTGTCGAGGGTCGAGCTTGCGGAGGGCGCTGGGGAGCGCTTGGAGGAGTTGCGCCGGACCGAAGCCGCCCATCGGGCGCTTCGATGGCGAGCCCATCGGGCGTGGGGTGTGGCCGGTCATTTCGGAGATGGTGGTGGACATGGATCAGCTCAGCCCTTCTGCCAGGGGACCCAGCGTGAGAACGGGGAAATAGGTGAGGGCGGTGACGAGGACCGTCACGCCGACGAGGAGGCCGACGAACTGCGGCCGGTAGGTGGGGAGGGTGCCGGCGGTCGCGGGCACCTTGTCCTGCGCGGCGAGGCTGCCCGCGAGGGCGAGCACGAGCACGATCGGCACGAACCGGCCGAGCAGCATCGCGATGCCGAGCGCCGTGTTGAGCCACGGCGTGTTCGCCGTGAGTCCCGCGAAGGCCGAGCCGTTGTTGTTCGCCGCCGAGGTGAAGGCGTAGAGCACCTCGGACATGCCGTGGACGCCGGGGTTCCAGATCGACACCGCCTCGACGTCCTCGCGGACGCCCGGGATTGCGAAGCTCAGGGCGGTACCGGCGAGCACGAGCGTCGGCGTGACGAGGATGTAGAGGCTCGCGAGCTTGATCTCGCGCGGGCCGATCTTCTTGCCGAGGTACTCGGGCGTGCGGCCCACCAGGAGGCCGGCGATGAACACCGCGATGACCGCGAGCACCAGCATGCCGTAGAGGCCGGATCCGGTGCCGCCCGGGGCGACCTCGCCGAGCATCATGTTGAGCATCGGCATCGTGCCGCCGAGCGCGGTGAACGAGTCGTGCATCGAGTTGACGGCGCCGGTCGACGTGAGCGTGGTCGAAGTGGCGAAGAGCGTCGAGGTGAGGATCCCGTAGCGCTGCTCCTTGCCCTCCATGGCGCCGCCGGCGAGCTCGGGCGCGGTGCCCGCGCCGTTCAGCTCGATCGCGCTGAGCGTGACGAGCGAGACGACGAAGAGCGTCGCCATGGTGGCGAGGATCGCGTAGCCCTGCTTGTTGCTGCCCACCATCTTGCCGAAGGTCCGGGGGAGCGCGAACGGGATCGCGAGGAGGAGCACGATCTCGAAGAGGTTCGTCCAGCCCGTCGGGTTCTCGAACGGGTGGGCGGAGTTCGCGTTGAAGAACCCGCCGCCGTTCGTGCCGAACTCCTTGATGACCTCCTGCGAGGCCACCGGTCCGCCTGGCAGGTTCTGCGTGTTGCCGGCGAGCGTCGTGATCTCGGTGAAGCCGTTGAAGTTCTGCACCACTCCACCCGCGATCAGGATGATCGCGCCGACGATCGCGACCGGCAGCAGCAACCGGAACGACCCGCGGAACAGGTCGACCCAGAAGTTGCCGATCGTGCCCGACCTGCGCCGCGCGAAGCCGCGCACGAGGGCGACGGCCACCGCGATGCCGACCGCGGCCGACACGAAGTTCTGCACGGCGAGGCCGGCGAGCTGCACGGTGTAGCCCATGGTGATGTCGGGCGAGTACGACTGCCAGTTCGTGTTCGTCACGAACGAGGCCGCCGTGTTGAACGACAGCCCCTCGGGAATCGCCGGGAGTCCGAGCGAGTACGGCAGCACCGCCTGCGCGCGCTGCAGGACGTACACGAAGATCACGCCGACGACCGAGAACGCGAGCACGCCGCGAAGGTAGGCCGGCCATGACTGCTCGGAACGGGGGTCGACCCCGACGAGACGATAGAGGCCGCGTTCGACCCCCCAGTCCTTCGTCGAGGTGTAGATGTGCGCCATGTAGTCGCCGAGGGGGCGGTAGAGGAGGGCGAGGATCAGGACGAGGGTGGCAGCCTGCAAGAGGCCGAGGAGTACGTCCATCAGAACCGCTCAGGCTTCACGAGGGCGTACACGAGGTACACCACGATTGCGACACCCAACGCGGCAGTGAGGAGATCGAAGAAGATCACAGCTTCTCGACTCCCTTCGCGATGATGCCCACGACGACGAACACCGCGATGATGGCGGCGACGTAGATCAGGTCGAGCACGAGGACTCCAGGGATACAGGTCCGCCGGCCGCGGGCGCAGCGGGCGGGCAGTGTTCGACTGCGCATCCGATGCAACACCCGGGCGGATGCCCCGGCGGTGATCCTCACGGTTCCCTAACGGGCCGCGCGGGGATCCGAACGTCGCGCTCACGCATGACCGGGCGGTCCGCTACCGTGTGCTCATGGAAGCGTCGGAGGTCGTCTCGGTCGTCGCCGAGGTGATCGGCTGGATCGCCCTCGCGGGCAGCCTCGGATGCCTCCTGCTCGCCCTGCTGATCCGCATCGCCGACGGCCGCTGGGTCCGCACCCAGGCGGTGGTCATCGACCAGGAGCACGGTTCGACCGTGCGCTGGTTCGCCGAGGGCGCCTTCCACCAACGACGCCTGGGCGACGACGAACGCGCGCACGTCCTGCGGCTCGACGAGGAGCTCGCGTACTACCGGCAGCGCGAGCCCGACCGGCTGCGACTGCACGACCCGCCGCATGGGCGGAGGGTCATCCGGATGCTGGGGCTCGTGCTCCTCGGGATCGCCGCCCTCGCGGGGTTCATCGGGCTCGTGCTCATGCTCGTCGGCTGATCACGGCGAGCGGAGCTCCTCCCATTCGCGCATGAGCTCGGGCAGGCGCGAATCGACGAACCGGTAGAACCGCGCCATCTCTCTGGCGCGGCGTGCGCCAGCGGCGGCCTCGTCTCCGATGGCGTCCGCGGCGCGGTCGCCGAGATCGGCGATGATGCCATAGACCGGGCTCTTCGCGGTGACCGCGGTGTACCAGGCGTCGTCGAGGAACTCCCAGCGGTCGCGGCGACTGCCCGCCTGCGGCACCCGGTGCAGGATGCCGATCTGCTCCAGGTAGCGCACCGCACCCGAGATCGCCGCGGCGCTGACGCCGAGCCGCTCGGCGAGCTCGCTCGCGGTGAGTCCCCCCGCCTCGGCGACGAGCAGGGCCATGAGCACCCGCGCCGGCATCCGCGGGAACCCGGCCGCGGTGAGGACCGCGGCCGACTGCTCGACCGCGGCCTTCAGGCCCTGCTCGTCGCGTGGCATCCGCTCAGTCTCTCATCCGCCGCTCGCGAGCTCCCGGCGTCGCATCGACCACACGGCGGCCGCGCCGGCGGCGAGGCCGATCGCGAGCATCCAGAACCCGCCGGTCCAGTCGGTCTCCCCACCCGCCGGCACCGGGGAGTGCGCGAACGGGGAGAGGTCGACGAGCCACTCGGGGAACTGCAGGATCGGGCCCCACGTGCCGAGGATCGCGGCCACGCCGACGGCCGTCCAGCCGACGGGGATGGTCGCGCGCGGCAGGAACGCGAAGACGAGCAGCGTGAGCCCGAGGAAGACCAGGCACGCCGGCAGCTGCGCCGCCGCGGCCTCGAACACGTTCGGGATGAGCGACTCGGGGTCCGAGGCACTGCCCGCACCGGCGATGCCTGCGAGGGCAGCGGCGGCGAGCACGATGACGATCACGATCGTGCCGACGATCCAGTACTCGAGCAGCCAGCGCACGCGCGGCACGGGAGTGCCGAGCACGAGCTCGGCGGTGCCGTGGGCCTCCTCCTGCCGGGCGCGTATGCCCACCTGGATCGCGCAGCATGCGGCGAGCACGCCGACGATGCCGTAGAACACGGCCACGAACGCCTCCTCGATGGAGGCCTCGCTGCCGATCGCCCGGCGCAGCGTCTCGAGCACCTGGGGTGCGTCGGTGGCGGCCTGGTCGACCACCGACGAGAGCGAGGTCGCCAGCAGCCCCGTCGCGACGGCGCCCGCCGTCCACGACAGCAGGATCGACGTGTTCAGCCGCCAGACCAGGCCGAACGAGCTCGAGAGCACCGGCCCTGCCGTCGCGCGGCCGGCGCGGCCGGCGATGAGGCTCGCGCCCTGGTCGCGCACCGCCTGCAGGCCGAACACGAGCGCGATGAGCGCGGCCGCGAACGCGAGCGGGATGAGGAGCGGCGTCAGGTCGTTCTCGACGAAGGCGCCGGTGAACTGCCCGTACCCGATCGGCGACAGCCAGCTCGGCCAGGCCGGCGTCACCTGGAGCAGGTCGTCCGACGGGGTTCCCGCGGCGTCGCCGATGCCGCGCAGCAGGTACGCGGCGAGGACGAACGCGACCGAAATCCCGTTCGCCCCCCGCGACGTTCGGAACAGCTGGGCGGCGAACAGGCCGAAGGCGAGGAACGCGATGCCGGAGACCATGATCGCCGCGCCCCAGACGAACGATCCGGTGGCGTCGAGGCCGTTCGCGATCAGCGCGAGCGCGATGAGCAGGCCGAGCGCGACGTTGGCGAGCACGCCGTGGACGACGGTCGCCGTCGTCGGCAGGATCCGACCCGCGGGCGTCGCGGCGATCGACTCGGCGCGACCCTGCTCCTCCTCGGCGCGGGTGTGGCGCACTGCGAGGAACGTGCTCATCAGGCCGCCCATGAGGGCCAGCCAGGCGAACAGCAGGAAGAACGCGAACGCGCCGTCGTCCACGCCGTTCGGCGTGCCGCGGAACACGAGGATGGTCCGGGTCGCGATCGCGACGCCGAGGATCTCACGCCGATCCTGCTCCTCGCCGTAGGTGTCGTATACCGCGGTGATGGAGGCGTACGCCAGCAACGCGGTGCCGACGATCCACAGCGCGAGCTGCAGCCGGTCACGGCGGATGCGCTGCCGGAGCAGCACGACGAGCCTGGTCACGCCCGCACCTCCACTTCGACCGGGGCGAGCTCGTCGCCGTAGTGGCGCAGGAAGAGGTCCTCGAGCGAGGGCGGCGCGACGGTCAGGCCCCGCACTTCGAGACGTGCGAGCTCGGGCAGCACGCCGGCCACGCGGTCGCTGTCGACCGTGAACCGCACTCGGCCGCTGTCGATGACGAGGTCATGGGTGTCGGGGATCGCGGTGACTGCCGCCTCCCTCGCCGGGTCGTGCACGAACGCGATCTCGGTGCGGGTGAGGTGGCGGAGTTCGGCGAGGGTGCCGCTCTCGACCGTCCTCCCGGCGCGGATGATGCTGACGCGGTCGCAGAGCTCCTCGACCTCGGAGAGGATGTGGCTGGACAACAGCACGGTCGAGCCATCGCCGGCGATCTGGTCGATCTCCCGGTTGAACATCTGCTCCATGAGCGGGTCGATGCCGCTGGTCGGCTCGTCGAGCAGGTACAGCTCGGCCGGCGTCGCGAAGGCGGCGATGAGCGCCACCTTCTGCCGGTTGCCCTTCGAGTACGCGCGCCCCTTCTTGCGCGGGTCGAACTGGAACACCTGGCAGAGCCGTTCCTTCTGCTTGCGATAGGCGGCCTTGTCCGTCGTTCCGCCGCGCAGTCGGCTGAGCAGGTCGATCGCCTCGCCGCCGGTGAGGTTCGGCCAGATCGAGACGTCACCCGGCACGTACGCGATGCGGCGGTGCAGGTCGGCGGCCTCGGTCCACGGGTCGCGCCCGAAGATCGTCGCCTCGCCGCCGGATGCCCGGGCGAGGCCGAGGAGGATGCGCAGGGTTGTGGTCTTCCCGGCGCCGTTCGGGCCCAGGAAGCCGTGGATCTCACCGGACTCGACCGTGAGGTCGAGCCCGTCGAGGGCGATGGTGCGCCCGAAGTGCTTCTGCAGGCCTCGGGTACTGATCACGGTGGTCATGGGCGTGATGGTACGCCTGATTCACAATCTTGTGAATCTACATTAACGGATCCCTAACGCGCCGCCTACTCGAGCGCCGCGAACTTCTCGATGTCGCCCTCGGTGCCCGAGACGATGATGAGGTCGTGGTTCGACACCACGGTCTTCTCGGTGGCGTAGGTGAACGGCTTGCCCGGGCTCTTCACGCCCACGACGGTGACGTTATGCCGCGAGCGCACGCCCGACTCGGTGAGGTTCTTGCCGCGGATCGGCCTCGGCGGGTACATCTTCACCAGCGCGAAGTCGTCGTCGAACTCGATGAAGTCGAGCATGCGGCCGCTCACCAGGTGGGCTGTGCGCTCGCCCGCCTCCCGCTCGGGGTAGATCACGTGGTTGGCGCCGATGCGCTCGAGGATCTTGCCGTGCGACGTCGAGATCGCCTTCGCCCAGATCTGCGGGACCTTGAGGTCGACGAGGTTCGCGGTGATGAGGACGGATGCCTCGACCGACGACCCGACCGCGCAGACCGCGATCGAGAAGTCCTGGGCGCCGATCTGGCGCAGGGCGTCGATGTTGCGCGCATCCGCGACGACCGCATGGGTCACCCGCTCGGCCCACTTCTGCACGAGGTTCTCGTCGTCGTCGACGGCGAGCACTTCGCGGCCCAGCCGGTCGAGCTGGCCCGCGGTGGCGGCGCCGAACCGGCCGAGGCCGATCACCAGCACCGGGGCGTCGTGCCTGATTCGATCAACCAACGATGGGCCTCTCTTCCGGTCGTCTGAACAGTTGGCGGCGTTGCGCTGCGGCGAGGGCTGCCGCGAGCGTGACGGTGCCGACGCGGCCCATCAACATGGTGGCCGCCATGACGTAGACCGCCGGGGGCGGGAGCTCTGCCGTGAGCCCGGTCGAGAGTCCGCAGGTGGCGAAGGCGGAGATGACGTCGAACAGCACGAAGTCGAGCGGCTGCTTCGTGATCTGCGTGATCGCGATGGAGGAGACCGCGACGATAGTCGCCCCCCACAGCACGACGCTGACCGCGAGGCGAAGGATGTCGCGCGGGATCCGGCGGCCGAACGCCTCCATCGCAGGAGCGCCCCGAGCCTCGGCGAACGCGGCGAGGAACAGCACGGCGAGCGTGGTCACCTTGATGCCGCCCGCGGTCGACGCCGATCCGCCGCCGACGAACATGAGCATGTCGGTGACGAGAAGGCTCGACCCGTTGAGGTCGGCCATGTCGACGGTCGCGAAGCCGCCCGAACGGGTCATCACCGACATGAACATGGACTCGAATATCGTCCTGCCGGCATCCAGCTGCCCGTAGGTCTTCGGATTGTTGAACTCGAGGAGCAGGAAGGCGGCAGCGCCCAGGACCAAGAGGATGGTCGTCGTCGCGAGCGTGAGCTTCACGTGCACGCTCCAACGGCGCGGATGCCGCCACGAGCGGGCGAGCGTGAAGATCACCGGGAAGCCCAGGCTTCCGAGGAAGACGCCGATCATCATCATGGTCAGCATCCAGAAGTCCGTCTGGAACGGCTCCAGGCCACCGGGATTCGGGCTGAACCCCGTGTTCGTGAAGGCCATCGCCGAGTAGTAGAAGCTGTACCAGACCGAGAGGAGCGGGTCGTACCCGGCGGCGAGGAAGCTCGGGATCATCGCCACCGCGATCACGACCTCGATGACGAGCGCGCTGATCGCGACCGTGACCAGTAGGCCGCCCACCTCGCCGAGCCGTACCGCCTGCCGTTCCGCCACCGGTCCGACATGGATGCGCGACGGGTTCGTGTCGCTCGCGGCGAGCAGCCTCGCGCGCAGTCCGAGACGTCGCGAGATCACGAGGCCCAGGATCGACGCGAGCGTGAGCACGCCGATGCCGCCGATGTTCACGCCGATGAACACGAGGGCGTTTCCGAACGGCGACCAGTGCGTCGCCATGTCGACGGTGGCGAGGCCGGTCACGCAGATGACAGACACCGCGGTGAACAGCGCGTCGTACAGCGGGGTGCCCGAGCCCTCACCGGCTCGCGAGATCGGCAGCGAGAACAGCAGCGTGAAGAGCAGCACGAGGCCGGCGAAGACGAGGATCGCGAATCGGGAGGGCGAGCTGCGCACCAGCCCGTCGAGCGCGTCGCGGAGCCGGGCGATCCATGAACGCGGCGACATCCCGCGCTGTCGCACCGGTTGTGCCGCCATCTGACCCCCTCAACGTGCCCCCGCCAACGCGTGAGTCATGGTACTCCTCGCCGGGAATGACTACCCTTGACGCATGGCGGACATCTTCGACGTGGTGGCGGACACGACCCGGCGCGACATCCTCGGGGTCCTCCTCGAGCGTGAGAGTTCCGCGCCCGAGTCCCAAGGCGAGATCAGCGTCTCCGAGATCGTCTCGATCCTCGGCCTCAGCCAGCCCACCGTCTCCAAGCACCTCAAGGTGCTGCGCGAGGCGGGCCTCGTCGGCGTGCGCGAGGAGGGGCAGCACCGCTACTACCACCTCGACCGCGGGCCCCTGGAGGTGCTCGAGGACTGGCTCATCCCCTTCGTGTCGTCGGAGGCTGCAGCGGATGCCGCGACCCTCGCCGGCGCCGAGGCGGCCTCCGAGCCCGTGCTGAAGGAGGAGCAGCTCGCGCTGGCATCCGCGATCGGCAAGGCGTTCGCCGAGACGGCGCACCAGATGTCGGCGGCCGTCGGGCCGAAGAAGCGCAAGTAACGGGCGCTACGCGGGTTTCGAGACGCGCCTCCGGCGCTCCTCGACCCGCTCAGTGACTCGCCACGAGGGCGAGCACGAATCCCACGCACGCGAGCGCCGACGTCAGCGTGCGAACGTGGTTCCATGCCTGCCAGCCCGGGCGGAACGCCGTCCATGCGGCGGCAAGGGCGTCGGCATCCGTCTCCGACGTGGCGGCGAGCCGGTTGTTGCGGGGCACGTTCGCCCCGCCCGTGACGCCGATGGCCCCGACGAGGTAGACGACGGATGCCGCGACCGCCCACCATGCGCCGCCGCCGAGCGGGCCGAGCAGCGCCAGCACGAAGAGCACCGCGGCCACGAGCCCGGTGCCGAACAGCGCCAGCATGAGCGGAGGGCGCACCGCCGTGACGTTGATCTCGCGCATGGCCCGCGCGGCATCCGCTGCCGGCAGGCGGTCGAGGCCCTGGGTGACGAACCCGGAGAAGGCATAGAAGACCCCGGCCACGATGCCGGTGCCGAGGATCGCTGCCACGAGCAGGATGTCGATGAACAGGCTCATGCGGCCAGTCTGCCGTGCCCCGCCGTCAGCGGAGGGGTTTGATCATCTCGAGTTCGAGTCCGCCCGGCTCCAGCTCGTACTCGCGGCTGCGCCCGGTGAGCGTGAATCCGAGCTTCTCGTAGAAGCGGCGGGCGCGCGGATTGTCCTCGTGCACCTCGAGGCGCAGCGTGTCGCCGTACGCGCGCGCCCAGTCCTCCACGGCCTCCAGCAGGAGGCGCGTGACGCCGGCCGCGTCGCCCCGGTAGTCGGGTGCGACGTAGACGCCGACGAGCAGTGGGCCCGTCGCGGCATCCGGGAGGTACCCTCCCATGTGCCCCACCCAGCGGTCGCCGTCGATCGCCACGATCGAGGCCTGGCCCGGGGTCGTGCCGCGCGCGGCACGGAGGCGCCAGCCCGCCTCGTCGACGCGCAGGGCATGCTCGAGGGTCTCGGCGTAGGCGAGCGGATAGTCGCGCAGCATCTCGAGCCGGAGCGTGCGCACCGACGGCCAGTCGTCCTCGGTCGTGGTGCGGATGACGAGGTCGTGCGGGCGCATCCCTCGACCGTAACGCATCGGCGCGATCCGATCGCATGGGCGCCCCCGGCGGATCCGCTAGACTATCCCGAGGCTTTCCGGCCTCTGGCTGCGGCACGCGCGGCCGACTCGATCTTTTCTGTGAGGTTTCGATGGGTTCCGTCATCAAGAAGCGCCGCAAGCGCATGGCGAAGAAGAAGCACCGCAAGCTGCTTCGCAAGACGCGTCACCAGCGTCGCAACAAGAAGTAGTCGTCCCGCACGACCGGCAGAGCGTCAGGCCCTGGTGGCCTGGCGCTTTTCGCTGTGTCCGCAGTTCGGCGTCCGGGCGGTCGCGCCGGCGCCGTCGGGCGGGCCGCCGGTTTGCGCCACGTGCGTAGGCTGGAACACGTGACCCGCGACATCCGCCTGACCCTCGTCGGAAAGCCCGGCTGCCACCTCTGCGACGATGCACGTGAGGTGGTGCAGGCCGTGGTCGCCGATGTCGAGGCGATGGATGCCGCACCGCGCATCCTGTTCGATGAGCGCTCGATCCTCGACGACGAGGCGCTCGCCGCACGGTACGCCGAGGAGATCCCCGTGCTGCTCATCGACGGGCGCGTGCACAACTACTGGCGCATCGACCCGGTGCGGCTGAAGACGGCGCTGCTCGCCGGCTGACCCGCGCGTCCGCGGGGCTTCGAACGGAATCACCCTGTTGCCGCACGCGGCATCCAGGCGTTGACTGTGCGCATGACCTCGCTCTGGGCGGCCATGACCGTCGACGAGTCCGCAACCGCACCGAGCGCGCCCGGCGCAGCCGCCGCCGCGCTCCCCGGCGAACGCTTCGACGTCGCCGTCGTCGGCGCCGGCATCACGGGACTCGCGACCGCGCTCATCCTCGTTCGCGACGGGCTCCGCGTCGTGGTCGTCGAGGCGGAGCGGGTCGCCGCCCTCGCCACCGGCCTGAACACGGGCAAGGCGACCGTACTGCAGGGGGCGATGCTGCAGCGCATCCGCCGAAGCCACTCGGCTCGGGTCGTGCAGGGCTATGTCGACGCGAACCTCGAGGGACTCCGCTGGATCGCCGAGTTCGCCCGGCAGCACGGCGTGCCCGTGTCGGAGGAGACGGCTTACAGCTACGCCGCGTCCGATGCCGGCCTGCAGCTCGTCGAGCGCGAGTTCGACGCGGCGCGCGAGGCCGGGCTTCCCGTCGAGTGGGTCGACCGGATGCCGGTGTCGTTCCCGTTCGCCGGCGCCGTCGCCTTGCCCGGCCAGCTCGGGCTCGACCCCTATCGGCTCGCCCTGGCGATGGCCCGCGCGTTCGTCGACGAGGGCGGGGTGCTCCTCGAGGGCATGCGCGTCGAGGACGTGCAGGCGTCACTCCCCGTCGGACTCCGAACGCCGAACGGAACCATCCGGGCGGACGCCGTGGTCGTCGCGACCGCCGCGCCGATGCTGCTGCGCGGCCTGTACTTCGCCAAGACCCGAGCGCTGCGCTCCCACCTCACGTCGTTCAGGGTCGAGGACGCTCCGCCGCCCGGCCTGTTCATCACCGTCGACATGCCGACCCGTTCGCTGCGGACGACCCCCGACCCCGATGCGGACGTGCCGCCGTTGCTGCTCGTCGGCGGCAACGGGCACCCGGTCGGCGGAGCCCCGTCGACCGAGGCGAGGGTGCGCGACCTCATCGGATGGACGGAACGGTACTTCCCCGGCGCCGAGCTCACGCATCGCTGGGCTGCGCAGGACTACGAGTCGGTGAATCTCGTGCCCTTCGTCGGCCGGATGCCGCGCGGTCTCGGCCGGGTGTGGATCGCGACCGGCTATGCGAAGTGGGGGCTCACGAACGGCGTGGCCGCGGCCTTGCGCATCTCGGACGAGATCCTCGGCGTGCCGTGGCGCGACCAGCGTGAGTGGGTCCGCGTGCTCGGCACTCGGTCGACGATGCCCGCCGACCTTGCGCGCGGCGCCGCCGAGGGGGCGCGGGTGGCCCGGACGTTGGCGGTCGGGTGGGCGTCGGCGCAGGCGCATCCGGCCCCCGCGAAGGCCCCGGCGGAGGGGCAGGGCGTCGTGGTGTCCCGCGGCGGCGTGCCGTACGGCGTGTCCACGGTGGACGGACGGACCTGCGCCGTTCGCGCGGTGTGCACGCACCTCGGCGGGGTGGTGCGCTGGAACGACGGCGAGAAGACGTGGGACTGCCCGCTGCACGGTTCCCGGTTCGAGGCATCCGGGCACCGCATCGAAGGCCCCGCGGTGCACGACCTGCCGCAGGAGCCGCGGGTCCCCGATGGCCCGTCGGTCGAGTAGCCAGCCGGACCGCCCGTCGGTCAGTAGCAGGCGCAGCCGGCGTATCGAGACCCGCTCCGACTCAGCCGACGTCGCCCACGCAGCGGAACCCGATGTGCGTGGTCGCCGTGTCGTCGGCCTGCGGCGAACGGGCCGACGGTCGGTAGCGCAGGCAGTACTCGGGGGAGCAGAGGTGCGACCCGCCCTTGAGCACCCGCCGCGGGATGCGGGAGCCGGGCTCTGCGGACGCCGCAGCGAGCAGGTTCTCGCGGGCGCCCGCGTCGACCGCCACCTGGCCGGGCACCTCGTGCCGCGGCGTGTAGAAGTCGGTGGTCCACTCCCACACGTTCCCGGTGACGTCGTAGAGGCCGTAGCCGTTCGGTGGGAACGTCATGACGGGCGACGTGCCGACCCAGCCCTCGGCGCCGGTGTTGTCGTACGGGAACCGCCCCTGCCACTGGTTCACCATGAGCCGGCCGCCGGGCCGCTCCTCGTCGCCCCAGGCGAACCGCGCCCCGTCGAGGCCCCCGCGCGCGGCGTACTCGAACTCGGCCTCGGTCGGGAGCCGCTTGCCGACCCAGGCCGCGTACGCCGAGGCATCCTCGAGGCTGACCTGCACCACCGGATGCCCCGGCTTGTCGTCGATCGAAGACTCGGGCCCGAACGGATGCCGCCAGCTCGCGCCGGCGCCCCACCGCCACCACTGCCGCCAGTCGCGCAGGTCGACGGGGCCGGCCGTCGGCGTGAACACCAGGCCGCCTGGCACCAGGTCGGACGGATCCACTCCGGGGAAATCCGTCGGATCGAGGGGGCGCTCTGCCACCGTCGCGTACCCCGTGGCCTCGACGAACGCGGCGAACTGCTCATTGGTGACGGGGTGCATGTCGATCTCGAACGCGCCGACGGTGCGCTCGTGCACGGGCGTCTCGTCGGGGTAGAACTCGCTCGAACCCATGCGGAACGTGCCGCCGTCGAGGCGCACCATGCGTGTGGTTCCCGTCACGCTCCGAGCCTACGCGGCTGGGCGGCTACGGGAGGAGGCGCGTCGGGCCGCGGAACAGGTAGGTCGTCTCGCGGATGGAGTGCTCGTCGAGCATGAGCATGAGCACGCGGGCGAGGCCCATGCCGAAGCCGCCGTGGGGCGGCACGCCGTAGCGGAAGAAGTCGAGGTAGAACTCGAGCTCCTCGGGGTCGAGCCCCTTCTCCTTCGCCTGCTCGACGAGCACGTCGATGCGGTGCTCGCGCTGGGCGCCCGTCGAGATCTCGACGCCGTTGTAGATGAGGTCGTAGCTGTTGGTGAGGGTCGGGTCCTCGGGGTGGCGCATGTGGTAGAACGGCCGCAGGTTGATGTCCCAGTCCGTGAGGAACACGAAGTCGTGACCGTAGGTCTCGCGCACGTATGCGGAGATCTGACGCTCGCCCTCGGGGTCGATGTCCGCGTCGTCGCGCGGGATGACGTAGCCGCGGACGGCGACGATCTGCTTGGCCTCTTCGAGCGGGATGCGCGGGAACGGCAGCGTCGGCACCTGGAGCTCGATGCCGAAGAGCTCGGCGATCTCGGCGCCGTGCTTCTCCTTCACCGCGGTGAAGCCCGCGACGAGGAGCTCCTCGTGCATCTTCATGACGTCTTCGTGCGAGTCGACCCAGCTGATCTCGGCGTCGATCGACGTGAACTCCGTCGCGTGCCGAGAGGTGAACGAGGGGTCGGCGCGGAACGCGGGGCCGACCTCGAAGATCTTGCCGAAGCCGGCGGGCTGCGCCATCTGCTTGAAGAACTGCGGGCTCTGGGCGAGGTACGCCGTGCCCTCGAAATAGCCGACCTCGAACAGCTCGGCGCGAGACTCGGAGGCGCTCGCCATGAGCTTCGGGGTCTGGATCTCGACGAAGTCGCGTTCGACCCAGTACGTACGCAACGCGTGCAGGAACGTGGTCTGGATGCGGAAGATCAGGTTCTGCTTCGGATGCCGCAGGTCGAGGAAGCGCCAGTCCATGCGCTTGTCGAGGCTCGAGTCGGCTGCGATCGGGATCTCGAGTGCCTCGGAGACGACGTCGAGCGAGCCGATCTTCACCTCGAGGCCGCCGAGCTTGACGCGCTCGTCGTGCTTCAGTTCGCCGGTCACGCTGATGAACGTGCCGTGCGTGAGCGCCGAGATGGACTCGGTCATGGCCAGCGCTTCGGCGGCTCCGACGCTGACGCCCTCGGGGTCGAGCTCGCGGGTCGCGGGGTTCACGAGCTGCACCGCGCCGGACTCGTCGCGCAGGATGACGAACTGCACCTTCTTCTGATCGCGCACGGTCTCGACCCATCCTGCGACGGTGACGGGACCGTCGGGGAGCGCGGCGAGCTGCTTGACGAGGGTGCGGTTGTTCACGATCGACCATCCTACCGGCGCGCCCTCGCGCGCCTGCCGGTACGATCGCGAGCAGTGCGGCTTGTGGGGGCGCAGGGGAGGGAGCGGGCGTATGGAGCAGACGGACCGCCGGGTGCCGATCGACGCACAGCAGGTCGACGCCCCGCTCTCGCAGTTCGCCGTCTTCCTCACGGTCGTCGTGCGTCAGGAACCCTCCGCCCTCGACACCGTGCGCGAGGTCGTCGCCGGCCTCGACGACCTGGCCAAGACCGTCGGCTTCCGCGACATGGCGGCCAACTTGTCGTGCGTCGTCGGCATCGGCGCGGCGGCGTGGGAACGGTTCGGCCAGGCCGGGCGTCCAGCGGAGCTGCGCCCGTTCGTCGCGATCGCCGGCGGCGCGCACACCGCGCCGGCGACGCCCGGCGACCTGCTCTTCCACATCCGCTCCGACCGTGCCGACCTCTGCTTCGAGTTCGAGCGGCTGCTCCTCGACGACCTGGACGGCGCCGTCGACGTCGTCGACGAGGTGAACGGCTTCCGGTACTTCGACGCCCGCGACCTGCTCGGCTTCGTCGACGGCACCGCGAACCCGAGCGGCATCGGGATGGCCGAGGCGACGCTCATCGGCGATGAGGATCCCGCATTCGCGGGCGGCAGCTACGTCGTCGTGCAGAAGTACCTCCACGATCTCGCCGCGTGGAACGCGATGACCACCGAGGAGCAAGAGGCCGTCATCGGTCGCCGGAAGGCGGACAACGTCGAGCTCGACGACACCGAGCCGCAACGGGCCCACAAGACGTTGGCCACGATCACCGACGAGCACGGCGTCGAGTTCGAGATCCTCCGCGACAACATGCCGTTCGGCAGCCCCGCGTCCGGGGAGTTCGGCACGTACTTCATCGGCTACTCCCGCCGCCTGTGGGTGATCGAGCGGATGCTGCAGCGGATGTTCCTCGGCGACCCTCCCGGCCTCCACGACCGCATCCTCGACGTGTCGACCGCCGTGACCGGCGCGACGTTCTTCGTTCCGCCGCTCCACCTGCTCGAGGCGCTGGCCGACGGCGAGTGATCGAGGCGGCCCGACCCTCGGCGGATTCAAAGGGAACCGCTCTCTAGACTGGAGATCGTGCCGGCCGAGCAGATCCATCTCGTGCGCCATGGCGAGGTGTTCAACCCCCAGGGCGTGCTCTATGGCCGACTCCCCGGGTACGGCCTGTCCGACCTCGGTCGACGGATGGCGCGGGCCGCCGCCGACGACCTGGTCTCGCGGAAGCGCGAGATCGGTGCGCTCGTCTCGTCGCCGCTGCAGCGCACGCAGCAGTCGGCCGAGCCGATCGCCGCCGCCTTCGGCCTCGAGGCCTCCCTCGACGACCGCGTGATCGAGCCCGAGAACCACTTCGAGGGCAAGCGCATGCGGGGGCGCGACGGCGCGCTGCGCGACGTGCGGAACTGGACCTACCTCGTGAACCCGTGGGAGCCGAGCTGGGGCGAGCCGTTCCGTTCGATCGTGACCCGGATGCTGCACGCCATGGACGACGCGTGGAATTCGACCGACGCCGGCGATGCCGTGATCGTGAGCCACCAGCTGCCCATCTGGACGGTGCACCGACGCCTCGCCGGCAGGTCGCTCGCGCACGACCCGCGCCGCCGTCGCTGCGCCCTGTCGAGCATCACGACGTTCGAGCGTCGCGGCGCGCAGTTCGTCGAGGTCGGCTACCGCGACCCCGCGGCGGGCCTCGGCGTGCATGCGACCGACGTGGGGGCGGTGTGATGGTCCTGCGTTCGATCGCGGCGCTCGCCGCGGCATCCGCTCTCCTCCTCACCGGCTGCGCCAGCGACCCGCTCGCCGAGCAGTACCGCGAGGGCAGTGGCAAGAACTACATCGCGGGCGACGGCACCATCTCGGAGTTCGCCGAGCCGCAGCGCGGCGAGCCCATCGAGTTCTCGGGTGAGACCGTCGACGGCGGCACCTTCGACTCCGCCGACACGCTCGGCGACGTCACCATCGTGAACTTCTGGTACGCCGGGTGCGCGCCCTGCCGTGTCGAGGCGCCGATCCTCGAGGACGTGTCGCAGCAGTTCGGCGACGAGGGCGTGAGCTTCGTCGGGGTGAACGTGCGCGACCAGGCCGGCACCGCCGCTTCCTTCGAAGAGACGTACGGCGTCACCTACCCGTCGATCCTCGACGTCGAGTCGGGCACCGCGCAGCTCGCATTCGCGGGCCCGGTGCCCGCCGCCGCCGTGCCGACGACGATCGTGCTCGACCAGGAGGGCCGCGTCGCGGCGCGCGTGCTCGGCCAGCTCACCGACGCGTCGATCCTCGAGTCGATCATCGACGGCCTCCTCGCCGAGCAGCAGGCCTAGGAGGCCGACGACATCGTGGGCGGCATCGGCGACATCGTGCTGAACGGGCAGCTGCTCGCAGCCGTGCCGATCGCGCTCGCCGCGGGACTCGTCTCGTTCCTCTCACCGTGCGTGCTTCCGCTCGTGCCCGGGTACCTCGGATACCTGGGCGGGTTCACGGATGCCTCGGCCGAGGCATCCGAGGAACGACGCAACCGTCGGCGACTGGTGTTCGGCGTGCTGCTGTTCATCGCCGGGTTCACGGTCGTGTTCGTCACCTTCAACCTGGTCGCGGGCGTGGCGGGCGCGTGGTTCAACGCGTACGGCGAGGTCATCACCCGGGCGCTCGGCGTCGTGCTCATCGTGATGGGGCTCGTGTTCATCGGCCAGTTCACGTTCCTGCAGCGCACGATCAAGCCGTCGTGGCGCCCGGCGACCGGGCTCGCGGGCGCGCCGCTCCTCGGCATCGTGTTCGGCCTCGGGTGGACCCCGTGCATCGGGCCCACCCTCGCGGTGGTGCTCGCGCTGAGCGCCGACTCGGCGTCGGCCGGCCGCGCCGTGCTGCTCGGCCTCGCGTACTGCGTCGGCCTCGGCATCCCGTTCCTGCTCGTGGCGCTCGGCTTCGGCTGGGTCACGGGCTCGCTCGCATTCTTCCGCCGGCACATCCGCACGATCAACCTCATCGGCGGCTCGTTGCTCGTCGCGATCGGCGTGCTCATGGTGTCAGGTCTCTGGACGATCTGGATGTACGAACTGCAGGCGGTGATCACCGGCTTTGTCCCCGCGATCTGACCCCGACGCGCTGTCTCGCCCCGACGACCACATCTATGCGCCCGAGCGCAAGCCCGACGCATCCGTCACGCAGCCGAAGCTGGGAGTGGTCGGATGGCTGCGCTTCGCGTGGCGCCAGCTCACGAGCATGCGCACGGCGCTGCTGCTGCTCCTGCTGCTCGCGATCGCGGCGGTGCCGGGCTCGCTCGTGCCGCAGCGCTCGAGCGACCCGAACGGCGTCACGCAGTACTTCGCCGACAACCCCGACCTCGCGCCCGTGCTCGACGGCTTCCAGATGTTCGACGTCTATACGTCGGCGTGGTTCTCGGCGATCTACCTGCTGCTGTTCGTCTCGCTCATCGGCTGTGTCATCCCGCGCACGAAGCACCACTTCGACGCGCTTCGGGCGCGGCCGCCGCGCACGCCCGTGCGGCTGTCTCGACTTGCCGGGTACACCGAGAGGCCGCTGGCTGGTTTCGAGACGGCGCATGGCGCCTCCTCAACCAGCAGTGCGGCGGATGCCGCGATCGACCGCGCCGCCGCCGAGCTCAGGCGTGCGGGCTACCGGGTCGAGCGCTATGACATGCGCGGCGAGGCATCCGTATCGGCGGAGCGCGGCTACCTGCGCGAGACCGGCAACCTCGTGTTCCACACGGCACTCCTCGGAGTGCTCGTCGCGGTGGGCATCGGGGGAGGGTTCGGCTTCTCGGGCCAGCGCGTCGTGGTGGAGGGCCAGTCGTTCGTGAACACGCTCGCCGCCTACGACTCGTTCAACCCGGGCCGCTTCTTCGACGACACGACGCTCGACCCGTACCGGCTCTCGCTCGGGGAGCTCGACGCCGTGTACGAGACGCGCAACCAGGAGGCGATCGGGCAGCCGATCGACTTCACCGCGCACGTGTCGGTGCAGGCCAAGGGCGGCGATTCCGAGCCGGGCGTGGTGAAGGTGAACGCACCGCTGCGTGTGCACGGCACCGACGTGTACCTGCTCGGCAACGGCTACGCGCCGACCATCACGGTGCGGAACCCCGACGGCGAGGTCGTGTTCACCGACGCCGTGCCGTTCCTGCCCCAGGACGCGAACCTCACCTCGATCGGCGTCGTGAAGGTGCCCGACGGACTCGAGGAGCAGCTCGGCATGGTCGGGTTCTTCTACCCGACCCAGACGACCCTCGGCTCGGGCGCCTACACGTCGAGCTACCCCGACCTCGTCTACCCGGTGCTCACGCTCAACGTGTATCAAGGCGACCTCGGCATCAACGAGGGCACCCCGACGTCCGTGTACACGCTCGACCCGTCGAGCATGGAGCAGCTCACCGGGGGATCGACTGGCGTCGAGTCGATCGAGCTCATGCCCGGCGAGACGGTCGAGCTGCCGAACGGCCTCGGCTCCGTCAGCTTCGAGGACGTGTCGCCGGATGCCGGCGATCCGGATGCCGCGGAGGGCGACTACTCGCAGAGCGTCTCGCGCTTCGCGAGCTTCGACATCCACGACGACCCGTCGCAGGGTTGGGTACTCGCCTTCGCCGTGCTCATCGTGGCCGGACTGCTCGTCTCGCTGTTCGTGCCCCGCCGCCGCATGTGGGTGAAGGCCGCGCGCCGGCCCGACGGCACCGTGGTGCTCGAGTACGCCGGCCTCGCCCGCGGTGAGGATCCGGGTCTCGAGGAGGCCGTGGCGGCATTCGCCGACCGGCACGCGAATCCTGCGACGTAAGGTGGAACCGTGACGCTCGACGAGATCTCCATCATCCTCGTGTACTCGGCCATGGCCGTCTACGCGATCGCGTTCATCGCGTACGCGATCGACCTCGCGCGTCGCTCCGCGGCTGCGACGAGGGCGGCCGACCTGGTCGGGGTCGCGCCCTCCGTGAGTGCACCCGCCGTCGTCGCGGGAGGGCGTGCGGCCACCTCGGTCGGCTCCGCCACTGATGCCACAACCGCATCAGTGCCAGAGTCGTCGGGAACGGTCGCCATCGAGCGTGCAGTCCCATCTGCCGGCGAGGCGGAGGTCACTGGTACCGGTCCAGCCACCCCGGCCGCACCCCGCAAGCTCGGGGCATCAGTCGCATCCGGGGCAACCGTCGCATCCGTCGCGTACGGCCGCTCGCCGGCGCTGCGTGTCGGCGTCGCGATGACGGTGATCGCGTGGGTGCTGCACCTCTCGGCCGACGTCACGCGTGGTCTCGCCGCCGGCCGCGTGCCGTGGGCCAACATGTACGAGTTCGCGCTCACCGGCACGCTCGTCATCACGACCGTCTACCTGGTCGTGCTCGTGGTCGCAAAATACGACCTGCGGTTCCTCGGCACGTTCGTGACCGGCCTCGTGCTCGTGCTGCTCGGCGTCGCCACCGTCAACTTCTACGTGAGCGTCGTGCCGCTTCCGCCTGCGCTGCAATCGGCGTGGCTCGTGATTCACGTGTTCGTCGCGACCTCCGCGACGGGCTTCCTCGCGCTCGGCTTCGCGCTCTCGGTCGTGCAGCTCATGCAGTCGCGCCGCGAGTCGCTCGCGGCATCCGCGAAGGCGGTGAAGCAGAACTTCCTCGCGACCCTGCCCGACTCGGCCGCGCTCGAGAACCTGGCCTACCGCGTGATCATCGTCGGGTTCATCCTCTGGACGTTCACGCTCATGGCCGGCGCGATCTGGGCCGAGGCGGCGTGGGGCCGCTACTGGGGCTGGGACACCAAGGAGGTGTGGACCTTCATCATCTGGGTGGTCTACGCCGGGTACATCCACGCGCGTGCGACGCGCGGCTGGCGCGGCTCGCGATCGGCATGGCTGGCGATCATCGGCTTCTCGACGGTGCTCTTCAGCTTCACCGTGGTGAACCTGTTCTTCAAGGGACTGCACGCGTACTCAGGGCTCTGAATCCCCGCAACTGAGGTCAGGGCGGGTGAGGATTGCTCAGCTCTTCCGTGGTGGCGACGCGTCGGTCGGAGAATACTGGGGCTGCCAGCAGGCAGACGGGTACTCCGACGCCGATGCCGGGAGCGCGTGCCGATGTCGACGCCGTCTCCGGCCGTGTCGCTGCTGCCTGTCGAGTGGAGCGCTGAAATGAATGGACGAACTGCACGCCCCGGCTTTCGTCTGCTGAAGGGGGCGGCCGCCGCCCTCGGCGCGGCCGGCCTGATCGTGGTCGGCCTGGCATCGCCGGCCGCCGCCGATCCTCCCACGGTCGAGTACTTCTCCAACACGTTCCCCGACGTGAACCCGTGCACCGGTGAGATGCACACGGTCACGATCGAGTTGACGGAGTCCCAGCACTTCCACGGTGACAACTTCATCGGGACCGGTAGGACGACGATCACCACGGAGCCGACCGGGTTCTCCGGTAGCGGCACGACCACCGTCGTCGAGACGGAAGGCGCCTTCGTGTTCCGGGGAGTCGACATCCTGAGCGACCCCGCCGGGAATCGCATCATGGCGAGCGTCATCTTCGTGGCGAACCCCTCGACCGGCGACATTCGCGTCGTGGACGCCGACCTCACCTGCGTCCACTCGGTGGACTGATCCCGAGCGCTCGGAGACCCGTGCGGCGATGCTGCCGCACGGGGGCTCGTGCGAAGTGCGCTCCCGCGCGGCTACTCGTACACGATCCTCGACGCGCACACCCTCGTCGCGGCCTGACCTGCCCCGATCGCCCAGGCGTCCGGCAGCGCGCTCCAGAACGAGGTGACCGCATCCACGGTCTCGTCAGGCGACTCGAGCGGCGGGATCCCCAAACCCGCGACCGCCTGCACGCGTGCGTCGAGCATCTCGTCTGCAACGAGCTGCGCCAGCTGCGGTGTCCACTCGCCGCGCTCGGTCGTCGCCAGAAAGAGGACCGGTGCGGCGATACGCTCCGCGGCCCCGGTGAGGTCCGGGCGGTCGAGCGCGAAGGAACGCGCCGCAAGCACCGTCGCCCGTCGCGGCGGACCAGTGAAGCCCTCCCTGACGATCGTGCACGCCTCCTCGTCGGTTGCGCGGGTGTGATCCGTCAGAAGCGAGCCGAGCAGTGCCCCGGTGACCGGTGGAATCGGTCCGAGTACGCCGTACAGCAGGCACAGCAGCTGCACCTTCCACCGCTCCGATCCGCCGCGTGTTCCGAGCCGGTGGGTCGGCGAGCCGATCGCCGCCGGACTCCGGATCCGGCCGGGATGATCGGCGGCGAGCGCGATGCCGACGTGCCCGCCCCAGGTGAGTCCGATCCAGTCGACCGGGCCTTCGATCCCCAGGCCGTCGAGCACCTCGATTGCGGCCATCGCACATTCGGCGACGCTCGCCCGGCGAGTCAGCGGGTCGCTCCGCCCCGCTGACGGGCCGTCGATGATCACCAGCGTGCGTCGCCCGGCGAGCTCATCGCGCACCCGATCCCAGATGCGGGAGTCGACGAACAGGCCGTGCCAGAGCACGCAGGGAGGGCCGGCTCCGACGGTCTCGACGCTGAGATCGCTCAGCCGGGTTGCGATCGTCGCCATGGAACTGAAGTTCACAAGGTCACCGTGCGGCCCTGCGCCGCGAAGCTCACCGGCCGCCCACCGGGGGTGCGCGTCAGGGCGGCGGACAGGGCATCCAGCTCGTCGTCGGAACGGCCCGGGCTGTGATGGGTGAGGATGAGTTCGCCGACCCCCGCCTCGTCGGCGAACGCGAGCGCCCGCTCGACACTCGAGTGGCCGTATTCGGCGAAGGGACGGATCTCGCTGAGCAGGAACTGGCCATCGTGGATGAGCAGCTCGGCGCCCTCGCTCAGCGCGCGGGCCGCCGGGTCGGGTTCGCCGAGATCGTGGTCCGGAAGATAGACGAACGAAGTGCCGTGGTGGGTCACACGCACGCCGACGGTCTGGCCGCCCTTGTGCCGCACGCGCGCGGTCTGCAGCTCGAACTCCCCGAGCGTCAGTTCGTCGGGCAGCACCGAGAACGACCAGTCACCCTCGAGCTGATCGGGCGTGATCGGAAAGCTCGGCGGTGAGAAACCGCGACGCAGCTCGGCCACAGGGTCGCCGTCTGCTGGCAAGTACACCGTCACGCGGGCGTCGATGCGATTCACGGCGGCGCTGAAAGGAAGACCCTGCACGTGATCCCAGTGCAGGTGGCTGAGCACGATCGCGCCGGCGAACGGCTGGCCGTCGAGCAGCCCAGCCAGATCGCGGAGGCCGGTCCCGGCATCCAAAATCAGGGTCGGCACCCCGTCGCCGCCGGCGACCGCGAGGCAACTGGTGTGACCGCCGTAGCGCAGGTACTGATCCCCGGGGGCCGGCGTCGACCCGCGGACGCCGAGAAAGAAGACCCTCATGCCACCGGCGCCTGGCTGGCGCTCTCCTCACGATGGTGGATCTGCGTCAACTCCTCGAGTGCCGCCCGGTCGACCGCGGAGGCGGGCACCTCGGCGACGCGGACGCCGGTGAGGGCGGTCACCGTCGCGGTCCGCATGCCGTCGGTGAGGATGGCGCGCTCCCCGAGCACCGCCCCCGGACCGAGCTCACCGCAGCCGACTCCGTCCACGTCGATGGCGACGACCCCGTCGAGAACCAACGAAAGCGTGTCGCCCGGCGTTCCCTGCGCGAACAGCACCTCGCCAGCCTCGAGCGAACGGATGTGGGGCGGCTCCGCGCCGCGCATGATGACGCCCGAGAGCGCACGCTCCAGCTCCGTCTCCGCCGCGGTCACGACGACGGCCGAATCCGCATCTCCCCACGGCGTGTCTCGCCACGACCCCTGTCCGAGCCAGTGGTCCCAGGTAGCGACACCGGCCTTGAGCGCGAGGCGGTCCTGCTCGTCGTAGACCCAGTGCCGCGGAAAATCGCTCGCACCGGAGAGCTCGAAGTGCGAGCTGCCGTCCGCGCTGAGGGTGAGGCTCAGCGTGGTCCACACCAGCGGCGGGGTGAGATGGATGAACGGAGGGTGCGCGTTGGCCCGCGGCAACGGCATGCCGGTGCGTCCGCCGGCGGTCTGCAGGAACGTGATCGTGCCGTCGCCGACCACCGGATCGGGCCGCAGTGTCGGCATCGACACTCCGGCGGCGGTGAACGAGTACGGACCCAGCCGCACCGTGCTCGACCCCATCACGAGCTGTCCTGCGTACCCGTGGTCGACGACCGTGCCGTCGTCGGCGAACTCGGCCCAGGCTTCGTGCCGATTGGCGAAACGGAAGCGATCGCGCACCCGAAGGTCTTCGAGCGAGCCGAGCACATCGGGAGGCGGCGCGTCGTAGTGGGTCATCCCCCGGTCGAACGCCGAACGCATCCCCGAGGTGATGGACTCTGAAGGAATCCACGACACCGAGGTGACGTGCGCTTCCACTCTGCTCATGATCGTTTCCTTTCAGGCACTCGCGAATACCGCATCGTGCAGGGCACGCGGGGTCATCTCTTCTTTGCGGAGGTATCCGCGCGCGCCGCTGCTGAGCGCGTCCGCGGGCAGATCGTCGGGCGCATACGTCGAGACCAGCACGACCCGCGCCTCGGGGAGGGCAGCGAGGATCTGCCGAGTTGCATCGATCCCCGAGATCCCGGGCAGGTTGATGTCCATCACGACGGTGTCGGGCCGGAGACGTTGCGCCGCGACGATCGCGGCCTCACCGCTGTCCGACTCGGCCACCACCTCCCAGCCATCGAGCAACGACACCACGCTGCGGGCGACAGCACGGAACAGCGGCTGGTCGTCCACGATCAGCACCCGACGTTCCGACCTGGCCCGTTCAGTCATGCTCGGCCCGCAGTCTCACCAGCACCGCCATGACCCGGCGGTTGATATCCGGTTCGGTGCCCAGTCCGAGCTTCGAGAACAGGCTGTTGATGTGTTTCTCGACGGTGCGCTCCGAGAGGTACATGCTCCGGGCGATCGCAGAATTCGACTTGCCGAGCGCGATCTCGTCGAGCACGGCGCGCTCCGCCAAGGTGAGGTCGTTCAGCGGCGACGAGATGTGCTTGCGGCGATCCCTCACGAGCGCCTCCACCACAGCCGGGTCCACGAGCGAACCGCCGGACGCGACGGTGCGCACGGCGGCGGCGAGCTGGCCCGGCTGGCTGACGCCTTCCTTGAGCAGATAGGCACGCCGCGCTGAACCGTCAGCCAGCAGCGCGGACGCGTAGGCAGGTTCGGCGTACTGGGACAGCACGACGACACCGAGCTCTGGATGCGTGGTGTGGAAGTCGGTGGCCGCCTGAATGCCCTCGTCGCTGTACAGCGGTGGCATGCGCACGTCGGTGACGACCACTTTGGGCCCCCGGCGGGCGACCGCGTCGTACAGCTCGGTGACGTTCTCGCACTGGTCGAGGACCGTGATGTCGGCGGCGAACTCGAGGACACTTACGATCCCCTGCCGAACGAGCAACGAGTCCTCGGCGACGATCACGGTGATCTGCTCGTCGGTCATCGTCCACTCTCCAGTTCTGCGTCCTCGGTGTCCGGGAGCGGGATGCTTCCCACCACCGAGGTTCCATCCCCGAGTCGCGACGTCACCGTCAGCGTCCCGCCCAGAGCGCCGAGCCGGTCCAGCATGTTGGTGAACCCGTGCCCGCGCGCGATCGTCTCATCGGCGGCGTCGAAGCCGGTGCCCGTGTCGCGCACGTCGAAGAGCAGCCGGCCGTCCTGCTCGGTGACCTTCACCGTCACCTCGGCACCCGGTCCGGCGTACTTGCCGGCGTTCTGCAGGGCTTCGACGCAGCAGAAGTAGACCGCGGCCTCGATGTCCGGGGTGTGCCGCGACACCTCTGCGACGACACCCACCTCGAGGGGCGAGCGCGTTGCTGCGGCACGGAGCGCCTCGGGCAGGCCCTTGTCCCGGAGGAGCGGCGGGTAGATCCCGTGGGCGAGCTCGCGCACCTCTTGCACGGCGGCCTGCACATCGCCACGCAACTCGCCGAGCATCTTCGTAGCGGCATCCACGTCGCCTGAGGAGTAGATCTGCTCGACCAGCCCGATCTTCACGGCGAGCGCCACCAGGTGCTGCTGAGCGCCGTCATGCAGGTTGCGCTCGATCGTCCGCCGGGTCTCATTGCCGGATGCCACGATCCGCAGCCGCGATGCGCGCAGTTCGCTGTTCCGCTCTTCGAGTTCGACGAGCGACCGCTGCAACGCCGAGTCGAGGTGGACGTGGTGGAGTGCGAGCCCGAACTGCCGTGCCAGCTCGGCGAGCAGGCGCTCCTCCTCCTCGGTGAACGCGGACTCCGGCGCCCGGCGCACGACGATCAGCCCGAGCACCTCGCCCTGGTGCGTGAGCGGGGCGATCCGGAGGGTCTGTTCACCCGTGACGAGGTCGGGCAGCCAGACCGCCGCCCATTTCGCGGCACCCATCCGGGTACGGCCGATCACCGATCGCTCGTCGACGCTCAGGGAGAGCGCCGGCCTGCTCACGTCCGGCACCGCCACCGCGAGGCTGAGCTCCCCTGAGGCCCCGGTATAGATCTCGACGGACTCGCAACCGAGCCCCTCGCGAAGCTGCTCGGCGAGCGACAACAGCAACTCGTCCATCGGAACGGCTCGGGTCATCCGGGCCTGCAGCCGGCCGAAGATGTCGGCGGGCTGGCCCTTCGCCTTTGCGGTGATCCTTCGGGAGAAGTCCGCGAGGCTGCTGCGGAGGGGAAGCACCAGCACGGCGACGACCGCCGCAGCGATCATCGACAGCCCGAGCAGACCGTGATCGGCGGGAGCGACCGGCTGACCCAGCCCGATGACGACGATCACGTAGACCGCGACCACGAGCACACCGATGCTCGCGGCGAGGACCGACGAACGCAGGACAGCGGGGCCGGCCTGTTCGAGTGCGGGCACGAGGACGCAGCCCCCGGCGATCGCCAGCGGAGCGAGCGCGACCCAGAGCCAGGCCGCCAGCGGCTCCGGCGCTCCCAGGAGCAGGTTCAGCGCAACGAGCACCAGCGCGGCCCCGCCCGCGAGCGTCGCGCCCGCGGCCAGCCAGAACCGCCGATTGCCCCGCGGCGCCCGCAGGGGACGGGGAAGGCGGACCGTGCTCTCGGCCATGGTCACTCCGTCCTCAGCACGCTGGCGACGCGGAGACTCGCCGCTCGATGGCCGGGCCACACCGCGAGCAGGTTCGCGATCAGCAGCGCCGCGACCACGGCGGCCAGGATCAGCGTGACGCTGGTCGGATCGGCGAACGCGACCGGGGTCGACTCGGCGACGCCACGCCAGAGGGTGCGGCCGAGCGCGATCCCCAGCGGCACGCCGACGACCAGACCGACGAGCGCGACGACGCTTGCCTGGGTGACCGAGACCGTCCGGGCCTGACCGGGCGTCTGACCGAGCACTCGAATGACCGCGACGTCGTGGCGCCGACGACGCATCGCCGTGACGAGGGCATGCCCGAGCGAGCCGACCGCGAGGATCAACAGGAAGCCGGCAAGCACTTGGGGAAGCAGCCCGAGTTGGCGCAACACCTGCACCTTCGAGGGCACCGTCGGCGGCCCGAACTGGAGCGGTCCCGCGTCGCCCAGGCTCGCGGTCTCGTCCGCGATCCGCGCGGCCGCCTCTTCGACGTCCGCGCCCGAGGCCAGCCAGATCTGCACTGAATGGAACTTGAAGGCCGCCACGCCCCACAGGGCGTCGTAGGCGTTCTGGGTGATGAAGCCGCCATCGTCATAGCCGCTGTGCGGCGAGTCCGGGGTGAACGCGATGCCGACCACCTTCGCGTCCAGCGTCCCCTTCGACCCGTGCAGGGTCAGCTGATCGCCCACGCCGACCCCGAGGTCGCTGGCTGCGGTCGGGCCGAGAGCCACCTCGCTGGCGGACTCCGGAAGCCGGCCCTCGGTCACGACGAATCCGGCGTCACCCGAGGGATCGAACGTTCCGAAGGTGACCTTCTTGTCGTCGTGACTCGTCACGTCGGCCACCGAGAAGTACGCCTGGTTGACACCCACCACGTCCGCATCTTCGAGCATTGTCGTGGTGAGCGCCGCCGGGTCGGTGAAGTCGACGTCGGCGAAGCCCACGAAGCCCTCCAGCTGGTAGCTGTGCCCCGAGCGGAGCGGGTTCGAGTAGGCATCGGTGATTCCCTGGGCGAAGGTGAGGGCGGCGACCACCCCGGTCACGCCGATGACGGCGCCGACGAGCGCGGGCCGCACCGGGATGGCTCGTGGCCCCCGGCCCGGCTCCAGCGCGAAGCGCGTGCCCATGACGAGCTGCACCGGCAGGCCGGCGCGGGTCGCCGCAGCGGCGACGATCGAGCCGCGCGTGGTCTGCTGCCGGCGGCGCACCACAAGCCATGAGGCGACGGCGGCGACCGCTGGGAGCAGCACGATCGCGCTCACCGCTGTGGCGATCAGAACGTCCCACTGGAAGGCGATGCCCGGCGCCGGCTCGTAGAAGGCCGCGGTGCCGATGGGGAACAGCGCGGACAGGCCGATCGCACCCGCGACGCCGACGACGGCGCCCGTCACCGCCACGATCAGCAGCGGCAGCGTGGTCGTCCGGATCGATCGGTCGAGGGGGAGGCCGATGGCCCGCAACGGCTCCAGCTCCCCCGTCGCGGTCGTCGCATAGCGGGCGAACGCCTGGCCGATCAGGAAGACGGCCGCGACCGCCGCAGCACCGGCGAGCGCGAGCAGCGACCACGCCTCGAAGTTGATGAAGCCGGCGACCGAGCGGTTCACCTCCACCTGGTTCCAGATGTCGATGTCGGTGCGACCGGTCGCCTGGGTCAGTGCGGCCGCGAACGCCGGGATGTCGGCCTCTCCGCCCTCGAGTCGCACCAGGGCATTGATGTACCCGACCTCGGGATCGCCGAGGAAGCTCGCGGGATACTGCGCGTAGAGCTCGGGGCTCACGAGCACTCCGCCGTCCGGGCTCTGGGTGTCGTTGTACCACTCGGAGCGGATGACGCCCACGATCGTCGCGACGATGGCGGGGCCGTCGGGCTCGGGAGCGACCCCTCCCGCGTAGGCCTCCGTCATGGTCGCCGGCTGGTAGATGCCGATCGTCACGGTGTCGCCGACCTGCTTGCCGATGCTGGTGAGAAAGTTCGCAGTGACCACGACCTCATCGAGGCGGGTCGGGTCGAGCATCCGGCCATCGAGCACGACCGGTTTCTCTACGGCCGTGTAGACATCGTCTCCAACCACGGGGAACATCGAGTACTCATCGTCGATGAAGACGGCGGAGACGACGAAGCGACTGATTCCGGCCACCTGCGGGATCCGCTCCACCACATCCCAGTCGAAGCCGGGTGTGTTCGGCAGCACGACGATCGTCGCCGGGAGGCTCTGCGCGTCCAACCGCTCCTGCGCGGTCAACGCGCGCAGTGCGCCGGCGGCGGCAGCGCCGATCCCCGTGACCGCGATGGCCGCGAGCAGCGCCAGCGCCAACAGCGAACGCCAGTGGCGCCGCACTTCCCAGCTCAGCCAGAGGCGTTCCATCTGCTACTCCGCCCCGACCAGGCTGCCGTCGCGCATGCGGATCACGCGATCGGCGCCGGATGCGACATCCGCCGAGTGCGTCACCATCACGATGGTCTGGCCGTCGCCATGCAACCGCTTGAACAGCTCGATGATCTCGGCGCCGCCGTCACTGTCGAGCGCGCCGGTCGGCTCGTCGGCGAGCAACACGAGCGGCTCGTTGACCAGGGCGCGCGCGATCGCCAGGCGCTGACGCTGGCCTCCGGAGAGCACCGCTGGCAACTGCCCCGGACGGTCCCCGAGGCCGAGGAGGTCGAGCAGATCGCGCGCCCTGGAGACTGCCGCGGCACGGGAGAGCCCCCCGATCTGGGCTGCCATCGCGATGTTGTCGAGGGCCGAGATGCCGTCGAGCAGGTTGAAGAATTGGAAGACGATGCCGACGTTGTGCCTGCGGAAGCGGGCGAGCCATTTCTCATCGCGTCCCGTGATCTCCTCCCCGTCGATCCGGACCCGGCCCTCGTCGACGGTCTCCAGCCCCGCGACGACGTTCAGGAGGGTCGACTTGCCGCAGCCCGACGGACCCATGATCGCGACGAACTCGCCGCGCTCGATGCTGAGACTCACCCCGCGGAGTGCGCGGACCGGGGCGAGCTCCTGCTCGTAGGTGCGGCGCAACGACTCGACCGCGACCAACGGTGCCGCGATCTCGGCCGATGAGGCTTGCGGCTGGTCGGAAACAATCGTCGTCATCTCGTAGCCTCTTCTCGTGATGGAGTCGGTTCGGTTCGAGTCGTGTCCGTGGTCAGGCGGTAGGCGGCGACCGGAGTGTCCCGCCCCTTCACCAGGTGGTCGCCGAGTGCCTCCCATTGCCATCGGTCACCAGCCGCGGTCACCGTGGATTCGGATGCCACCGTGGTACCAGCTGGTCGCGCCAGATCCTGAAGGCGCTGGCTGAGGTTCACGGTATCGCCTACGAGGGTGTATTCGACCCGTTCGGCACTGCCGAGCAGCGCGGCTGCGACCAGACCGGTGGAGAGCCCGATCCCCATCCCGAAGGGCTCGAGTCCCTCCTTCTGCCACTCTGCATCGAGCGCTCGCTGGAGCTCGTGCATCCTGAGCGACGTGCGCACGGCGCGCTCCGCGTGATCCGGCTGCGGATCCGGCGCCCCGAACACCGCCATGACGGCGTCGCCGACGTACTGCATCACGGTGCCGTCCTCGCTCAGTACCGCCGCGTTCATCTGCTGTCGATGCGCGTTGAGCTGCTGTGCGAGCGCGCCGGGATCAGACCGCTCGGCGATGCCGGAGTATCCGCGAACGTCGCTCATGACCACGGTCACCGTCAGCCGCTCCGTTCGCGACGAGGCGGTGGGGTCGGCGCGCAGCTTCGCGGCGAGCTTGGAGGGCAGCATGCGCGAGAGGGTCTCGCCCTGCTCCTCCCGCTCCAGGATCGCGGTGTGAAGGGACCGCAGCCGTCGCAGGGCGTCCTTGCCTCCGACACTGGCATCCCGCGCGAGCACGAGGAACAGTTCGCCGATGGCGCGATCCACGGCTCCGGGGGTCTGACCCGTCACGGCTGCGATCGCTTTCACCGCCTTCCCCTCGCCGACCTGCAGAAGCAGGCGTTGCTGCTCGGCATTGAGTCCACTCGAATCCTTCGCAGGCGAGACCAGGGCGGAGACGATCTCGGGATCCAGCATCGAGCCTCCTCCCGCGACCTCGCGGATGGCGCGGGAGAGTTGGCCGCCGTCGCCGATGCGCTCCTTCAGCAGGTAGGCATAGCCCGAGGCGCCCTCGGTGAGCAGCCCGACCGCGTACTCCGGATCGTCATACTGCGACAGAACGACCACTCCCGTCCCGGGCGAGCGCTTGCGAACGATCTTGGCACCCTCGATGCCTTCGTCGTTGAAGGTGGGAGGCATCCGGATGTCGGTCACGATGACCTGGGGTGCGAGCTCTTCGGCCAGGGCGATCAGAGACTCGAGATCTCCCGCCTCGCCGACCACTTCGAGGCCCTCATCGCGGGACAGCAGGGCGCGCACCCCGGAGCGGACGATGAGGTTGTCATCGGCGAGCAGCACCGTGATGCGATCCATGTGACCATTCAGGCCCGCATCAGAGGCGGCGGCAAGCGTGCGGTCACCACTCTCCGCTGCGTGCTGGCTCCCACTGTTCCCGTTCGGGACAGATGTTGCCGACGCTGCAGGCGCACTCGTCCGAAACGGCAACTGTCGGGGCCCAGAGGGCTGGGATGTCGCGGAGGTGATAGTCGCTCAGTTGGGAGCGGGTTTCGGGGCGGCGCTGCGCGCCTCCCCAACCCGCAGTGGCATCCCCGCGAACGAGGGGCGGGTTGTGAGAACGTTTCCAGCGCGACGTGCGCTGAGAGCGCCGTGATCACGCGGCATCCGAATACGATGTCATCTCGGCGACCAGATTGCTGTAAGCGCTTGCATTCACCGGAGCCCCGCTGCTAGCGTCGCAGCATTGTCGGTGGCACGCGGTCGTGCCGAGAATCGGGAGTCAAGGATGACGCAACGCGCTCGCGCACGCAGCTGGTTCGCACTCGTGGTGTCGGGGGCTCTCGCGGCATCCGCGATCGCCGTCGTCCCGGGCCTCGCGGCCGCGGCCGAGGAGCCTCGCACGTTCGCCCTCGTCGGCGACCTGCAGTCGGAGCTCGGATGCCCCGGCGACTGGCAGCCCGACTGCGACGCGACCGACCTCATCGCCACTGGCACGCCCGGCGTCTACGCGGCGGAGTTCACGATCCCCGCAGGCACCTGGGAGTACAAGGTCGCCGTGAACAACGCGTGGGCTGGGGCGATCGGCCTCAACGGCGGTGACGCCAACATCCCGCTCACGGTCGCGGGGGACACCCCGGTGCGCGTCGTGTTCGACGACACCCTGAAGCGCGTCGGCCTCGAGGCGACCGGCCTGCGCGGCGCCTACGACGAGGCATCCGATGCCGCACTCGTGGCCGACCCGGTGCGCCAGCCCGGCAGCGACGAGGTCTTCTACTTCGTGATGACCGACCGGTTCGAGAACGGCGACTCCGCGAACGACGAGGGCGGCCTCACCGGCGACCGCCTCGCGACCGGCTACGACCCCACCGCCAAGGGCTTCTACAACGGCGGCGACCTCGCGGGACTGCGTTCGCAGCTCGACTACATCGACGGGCTCGGCACCACGGCGATCTGGCTCACGCCGAGCTTCAAGAACCGCGCGGTCCAGGGCGAGGGCGCGAACGCCAGCGCCGGCTACCACGGCTACTGGGTCACCGACTTCACCCAGATCGACCCGCACCTCGGCACGAACGCCGAGCTCGAGGCGCTCATCGCCGAGGCGCACGCCAAGGGCATCAAGGTCTACTTCGACATCATCACGAACCACACGGCCGACGTCATCGATTACGCCGAGGGCCAGTACGCCTACATCGACAAGAAGACGAGCCCCTACACGGATGCCACGGGCAATTCCTTCGACCCGGCGACCTACGCCGACGGCAGCCAGCCCTTCCCGGCCCTCGACCCCGCCACGAGCTTCCCCTACACGCCGGTGCTCGAGGCCGACGAGACCGACCTCAAGGTGCCCGCCTGGCTCAACGACCCGACGCTGTACCACAACCGCGGCGACTCGACGTGGGAGGGCGAGTCCGTCACGTACGGCGACTTCGTCGGCCTCGACGACCTCATGACCGAGCACCCCACAGTGGTGAACGGCTTCGTCGACGTGTACGACAACTGGATCGACCTCGGCATCGACGGGTTCCGCATCGACACTGCCAAGCACGTCAACTTCGAGTTCTGGGAGCAGTGGTCGACGGAGGTGCTCGACTACGCGCACGCCGCCGGCAAGCCCGACTTCTTCATGTTCGGCGAGGTCTACGACGCCGACCCGGCGAAGCTCTCGCCCTACGTGCGCAACAGCGACATGAACTCGGTGCTCGACTTCACCTTCCAGTCGCAGGCCGTGAGCTTCGCGGCGGGCAACTCGGCGAAGAACCTGCAGTCGCTCTTCGCGGGCGACGACTACTACACGACGCCCGACTCGTCGGCGACAGCGCTGCCGACCTTCCTCGGCAACCACGACATGGGACGCGTCGGTTACATGCTGCAGTCGACGGATGCCCCGCTCGCACGTGACGAGCTCGCACACGACCTGCTCTTCCTCACGCGCGGCCAGCCGGTCGTCTACTACGGCGACGAGCAGGGCTTCGCGGGCATCGGCGGCGACCAGAGCGCCCGCCAGACCCTCTTCGCCAGCCAGGTGGCGGAGTACCAGAACCAGCCGCTCGTTACCGGTGACACCTTCGGCACGGGCGAGCACTTCGCGACCGATGTGCCCCTCTACGGGCACATCGCCGACCTCGCCGCCCTGCGCGCAGCCCACCCGGCGCTCGCCACTGGCGCGCAGGTCGAGCGCTACGTCGACAACGGCGCGGGCGTCTACGCCTTCTCTCGCGTCGACCGCATCGAGAAGGTCGAGTACCTCGTCGCCGCGAACAACTCGAACGCCGCGAAGACCGTCGACGTGTCGACGCTCACGCACGACGGCGTCTTCGAGGTGCTCTACGGCGACGGCACCCCCGTCACCGCGAATGCCGCAGGCGTGGCATCCGTCACCGTGCCGTCGCTCGGCACCGTGGTGCTGAAGGCCGACCGCACGGTGTCGGCGCCCGACGCCGCATCCGCCATCTCGGTCGCGACCCCGGTCGCCGGTGCGGGCGTCACCGGCGTGACCCCGGTCGCCGCCGACGTCGACGACGCCACCTGGCAGGAGGCGAGCTTCGCCTGGCGCGTCGCCGGCTCCGACGAGTGGCACGCGCTCGGCACCGCCGAGGACACGAGCCCCCGCGTCTTCCACGACACGGCGGGCCTCGCGAACGGCACGCTCCTCGAGTACCGCGCGGTATCCACGGATGCCGCGGGCCACCGCGCCGCCGCCTCGACCTACGCGTCGGTCGGCAACGCCGTGAACCTCGTCGTCGAGGAGGAGCCCGAACCGCCGATCGACCTCGTCACCGTGCCCGGCAACCACAACGACGAGATGGGCTGCCCGGGCGACTGGACGCCCGGCTGCGAGGTCGCGAAGCTCACGCTCCGCGCCGACGGCATCTACGCCGGCACGTTCGACCTTCCCGCAGGCGTCTACGAGTACAAGGTCGCGCTCAACGGCAGCTGGGACCTCAACTACGGCGCGAACGGCGAGCAGAACGGCCCGAACGTCGGGTACCACCACGACGGCGGATCCATCACGTTCTACTGGAACCCGGACACCAAGGTCGTCTCCTCCACCGCCGAGGGTCCCGTGGTGACGCTGCCCGGCAGCTTCCAGTCCGAGGTCGGATGCCCCGGCGACTGGCAGCCCGAATGCCTCGCGTCGCTCATGCAGGACGGCGACAAGGACGGCGTCTACACGTTCGCGACCGACGAGATCCCGGGCGGCGCCTACCAGGTGAAGGTCGCGCACGGCATGTCGTGGAACGAGAACTACGGCGACGGCGGCGTGCCGGGCGGCGCGAACTACACGTTCACCGCCGCCGACGGCAAGCTCGTCGAGTTCCGCTACACGATCGCGACGCACGTGCTCGAGATCGTCGTGACCGACCCGCCGCTCGCGGGCACGGGCGAGTCGCGGGCGCACTGGGTGAGCGCCGACACGCTCGCGTGGCCGGTGGAGTACCTCGGCGGGGCATCCGCCGACTCGGCGACCTGGACGCTCGAGCACTCGGCGGACGCGTCGCTCGACGTGTCCGACGGTGCCGTCATCGGCGGCGACGAGCCGGTCTCGCTCGAACTCGACCCAGCCGGTCTCAGCGACGCGCAGCTGGCGAAGTTCCCGGCGCTCGAGGGCTACCTCGCCCTGCACCCGGTGGGCCTCGACCGCGTCGAGGTGCAGCAGCTCCTCACCGAGCAGCTCGCGGTGGCCCAGTCGACGGATGGCGCGCTCAGCGCGTTCACCGGCGTGCAGGTGCCCGGCGTGCTCGACGACCTCTACGCCGACGCGCTCGCCTCGACCCCGCTCGGCGCGACCGTGACCGGCATGGACTCGACGATCCGGCTGTGGGCGCCGACGGCGAAGTCCGTAGCGCTCGAAGTGTGGGACTCCGGCGCGACCGGCGACCCGGCGGTGATCGCGGCTGAGTTCGACGCGGCCGACGGCACGTGGAGCGTCGACGGTCCCTCCGTCGGCGACGAGTACCGCTGGTCGGTCCAGGTCTACGCGCCGGCGACACGCGAGATCGAGACGAGCTCGGTGACGGACCCGTACTCCGTAGCCCTCACGACGAACTCCGCCCGGTCGGTCGTCGTGAATCTCGACGACCCGTCGCTCGCCCCCGAGCAATGGGCCGAGACGCCCGCGCCCGTGGTGGAACGGCCCGTCGACCGGGCGATCTACGAGTTGCACGTGCGTGACTTCTCGATCACCGACGAGACGGTGCCCGAGGCCGAGCGCGGCACGTACCGGGCGTTCACGCGCGACTCGGCGGGCACGGCCCAGCTGAAGCAGCTCGCAGAGGCGGGCATCAACACGGTGCACCTGCTGCCCACGTTCGACATCGCCACGATCGAAGAGCACCGGGCCGCGCAGGCGACCCCGGCGTGCGACCTCGCGAGCTACCTCCCGGCGTCGAGCGAGCAGCAGGCGTGCCTCGAGTCGATCCGCGACCTCGACGGCTTCAACTGGGGCTACGACCCGTTCCACTTCCAGGCGCCCGAGGGCTCCTACGCGGTGGACCCGAACGGCGGCGCCCGCGTCGCCGAGTTCCGCGAGATGGTGGGCGCGCTGCACGCCACGGGCCTGCAGGTGGTGCTCGACGAGGTGTACAACCACACCGCGGCATCCGGCCAGGGTGAGAAGTCGGTGCTCGACAAGATCGTGCCCGGCTACTACCAGCGCCTGAACAAGGCCGGCAGCGTCGAGACCTCGACGTGCTGCCAGAACGTCGCCACCGAGCACGAGGTCGCCGAGAAGCTCATGGTCGACTCAGTCGTGCTGTGGGCCAAGGAGTACAAGGTCGACGGCTTCCGCTTCGACCTCATGGGCCACCACTCGAAGCAGAACATGCTCGCGGTGCGCGGCGCCCTCGACGAGCTGACCCTCGCCGAGGATGGCGTCGACGGTTCGGCTGTGTACCTCTACGGCGAGGGCTGGAACTTCGGCGAGGTCGCGAACAACGCCCTGTTCGAACAGGCCACGCAGGGCCAGCTCGGCGGCATCGGCATCGGCACCTTCAACGACCGGCTGCGCGACGCCGTGCACGGCGGCAGCCCTGTCGACGGATCGTCGACGTTCGTGCAGGGCTACGGCACGGGTCTCGGCACCGACGCGAACGGCGACCCGATCAACGGCACGCCCGAGGAGGCGCTCGCCGACCTCGCGCACCAGACCGACCTGGTCAAGCTCGGCCTCGCGGGCAACCTCCGCGCGTACGAGCTGACGGATGCCACGGGCGCGACCGTGCGCGGCGACCAGCTCGACTACCGCGGGTCGCCGGCCGGCTACGCCGACCAGCCCGACGAGGTGATCAACTACGTCGACGCCCACGACAACGAGACGCTCTACGACCTCTCGGTGTTCAAGCTGCCGACGGACACCCCGATGGCCGACCGCGTGCGCATGAACACGCTGTCGCTCGCGACCGTGACGCTCTCGCAGTCGCCCTCGTTCTGGCACGCCGGCACGGAGCTGCTGCGTTCGAAGTCGCTCGACCGCAACAGCTACAACTCCGGCGACTGGTTCAACCGCATCGACTGGACCGGCCAGGAGTCGACCTTCGGCTCGGGCCTGCCGCCGGCGGCCGACAACGAGGGCAAGTGGTCGATCATGGCGCCGCTGCTCGCGAACCCGGCGCTCAAGCCGGGTGCGGCGGACATCGCCGCCGCCGAGGCATCCGCCCTCGACGTGCTCCGCGTACGTGAAGAGGTCGACCTGCTGCAGCTCGGCTCGGCTGAGCTCATCGACGAGAAGGTGACCTTCCCGAACAGCGGGCCGGATGCCGCGCCGGGCCTCATCGTGATGCAGATCGACGACCTCGTGGGCGAGGACGTCGACCCCGAGCTCGACGGCGCGCTGGTGGTGTTCAACGCCTCGCCCGAGCCGATCACCGAGCAGGTCGACGGGCTCGCCGGGCGCGACTTCGCGCTGACCGAGGCGCAGGCGAACGGCTCCGATGCGGTCGTGAAGACGACGGCGTGGGATGCCGCGACCGGCGCTCTCACGATCCCGGCTCGTACGGCGGCGGTCCTCGTCGACGAGCAGGAGCCGCCGGCGATCGGCACCTCGGTGACGGCGGTGCCGAACAAGGTCTTCGCCAAGGCCGGGTCAGGGATGAAGCTGGGTGGTCACGTGGTCGCCGCCGACGGGACGGACGCGGTCGGCACGCTCACCATCCTGGACGGCGGCGACGCCATCGCGACGACCCAGGTGGCGGCCGGTGACGCGGGTCGCTTCGACGTGAAGCTGCCCAAGCTGGGCGTCGGGATCCACGTGCTCACGGTCGCGTTCGACGGCGGCGAGGGCTACGCCGATTCGCAGTCGGTGCCCATCGTGATCGTGCTCTGGTAGCGCCCCGGTCGAGTAGGTCGCGAGCGACCGTATCGAGACCGCCGTATCCCGCTCACGAGCGAACGCCCCGACCGAACCTCGGCCGGGGCGTTCGCGCTCCTCGATCGTGTGCGCGAGCTCAGAAGGCCACGCCGCACGCGGCGAAGCTGCCGAAGATCGCGTCGCCGTACGCGTCGAACGCGTGGTCGATGCCCTTGCCGTCGATCGCATGCCAGTCGTTCGGGTTGTTCTCGGCGATGACGCCGCCCTGGCCGACGGCGCCTTTCGCCATGAGCGTGAACGAGGCGGGCGCTCCCGTAGCGGCGTACGCCGCCTTGATGCAGTCGGCCTGCTCCTGGGTGATGAGGCCGCCGTCGGCGTCGCCTTGGATCGCGTCCGCGACGACGAGCGTGAACCACGCCTGCGAGTTCGCGCCGGCGCTCGCGTCCCCCTGCTCCGAACGGCTCGGGTTGTAACACTCGTGCGCGTACGCGGCGGCGCCCGTGCCGAGAGCGAGCGCGGCAGCGAGCGCAACCCCCGCGCCCACGTTGGTCAGTTTCCTTGAGAGCATGTTCTTCTCCTCCTCGATCGGGTTCGACGTGGGCCGGGGATCCGACACACGTGCCCCACCCTGCCCGGGTTCAGGATCTCGCCACATCCGTGCTGGCCCTCATTCGAGAACACGGGCTTCGCCGCTCCTCAACCCGCAGAAGCCTCGGAGAGGGCGGCGTGCACCCGCCCGAGGCGCTCGAACCACCAGTCGGTCCGATCGGCATCGGCGGCGTACCGGTCGAGCAGCTCCGGATCGGGCAGCACCCGGCGAACCGGGATCGCGCCGTCTTCGGGCACGAGCGGCGCGTGCGTGACATCCGCCGCAAGCAGCGCGGCGGTGCCGAGGCCGCAGTCGTAGTCGAGCTCGGGCACGGACGCCGCGAGCATGGCGCCCATCGCGAGGCCGACGCTCGTGTCGAGGGCACTCGAGACCACGACGGGCAGGCCGGCGTCCGCGATGATGCCCAACGCGCGCCGGATGCCGCCGAGCGGTTGCGCCTTGATCACGAGCAGGTCGGCGGCGCCCGCCTCCGCCACGGCGAGCGGGTCCTCGGCCCGTCGCACGCTCTCGTCGGCGGCGATCGGGATGCCCATGTACTTCGTGCGCCGCCGGATCTCGGCAAGCTCCTCGATCGAGGCGCAGGGCTGCTCCACGTACTCGAGGTCGAACGGCGCGAGCGCGTGGATCGCGTGCTCGGCCTCGTCGACGTTCCACCCGCCGTTGGCGTCGACTCGGATGCGCCCCTCTGGGCCGAGCGCCTCGCGCACGGCGCGCACGCGCGCGACATCTGCGGAGAGGGTCTCGTCGCCGCCCGCGACCTTCACCTTCGCGGTGCGGCAACCGGGGAACCGCGCGAGCACCGCGCGCACGCTGTCGGGGTCGACCGCCGGCACCGTGGCGTTCACGGGGATCCGGTCGCGGAGCGCGGGCGGCGGCGCGTTCCAGCCGAAGTCGATCGCCGCGGCCAGCCAGGCGGATGCCTCGTGGTCGTCGTACTCGACGAAGGGCGAGAACTCCGTCCATCCCTCCGGCCCCTCGAGGAGCATCGCCTCGCGCACGTCGATCCCGCGGAACCGCGTCACGAGGGGGAGCACCACCACTCGTGCCGTGGACAGCAGGTCGTCGAGGGTCGGCAGGGGCGCGGCGTCGTCGGTCACCCTCCCATCGTGGCATCGACGGGCCCGCAGCATCCGGTCGTGGCCCGAGTCGTCGCAGAATGCATGAAGATCCGGCCGATGGGTGCCGTGGGGACGGCAAGGCGCGGATGATCATGCGGAATCGGATGCCGCGTGCCATGGCCGCGCGAGTCTCGCCGCTGAACGACGGGCAGTGGCGTACGGGCCCTCGTGAGACGCGCTCTGTTAGTGTGGGCCGACCTGGAGGTGCGCATGCCGGATGATCTCGACTCGCTGGGCGTCGAGGCCACGGAAGTGCGACGCGACTCGCCCGGACGCAACGTGACCATCGCCGTGATCGGGCTCGTGCTCGTGGTGGCGGCGCTGATCCCGCTCACGTACGGTGCGATCTGGGTCGGCTCGATGGTGTACGCGGGTCTCGTGTCGTTCCTCACCGGCGGGCCGGCGCCCGAGCCGCCCGTCACCTGAGCCGCGGTGCCGTGAGCCCGTGCCGTCCCCGGGAATAGGCTGGGGGCATGTCGCGCGAGGTCTCGGAGCTGTTCGATGCGAGCGAGTGGACGGATGCCGCATCCGGCGCCTCCCGACCTGGCGGAACCGGCATCGGCGGTTTCACCGACATCACGTACCACCACTCGCTCGACGGCCGCATCGCGCGCATCGCGTTCGACCGGCCCGAGGTGCGCAACGCGTTCCGCCCGCACACCGTCGACGAGCTCTACCGGGCCCTCGAGGACGCACGAACGAACCCGCGCATCGGCGTGGTCCTGCTCACCGGCAACGGTCCGAGTGAGAAGGACGGCGGCTGGGCGTTCTGCTCGGGCGGCGACCAGCGCATCCGAGGCCGCGATGGATACAAGTACTCCGACGCCGAGACCGGGCTCATCGATGGCGCGGCCGGCGCGCACGGCGGTCACGCGGCGGTCGGGCGCCTGCACATCCTCGAGGTGCAGCGACTCATCCGGTTCATGCCGAAGGTCGTCATCGCGGTCGTGCCTGGCTGGGCTGCGGGCGGCGGCCATTCGCTGCACGTCGTCTGCGACCTCACCATCGCGAGTCGGGAGCACGGCCGCTTCAAGCAGACCGATGCCGACGTCGGCTCGTTCGACGCCGGCTACGGCTCCGCGTACTTCGCCCGCCAGATCGGGCAGAAGTTCGCTCGTGAGGTGTTCTTCCTCGCCGAGGAGTACTCGGCCGAGCGCGCCTACGAGATGGGTGCCGTCAACCGGGTCGTGCCGCACGCCGACCTCGAGCGCGAGGCGATCGGCATGGCGCGCACGATCCTCACGAAGTCGCCGACGGCGATCCGCATGCTGAAGTTCGCGTTCAACGCCGTCGACGATGGCATGGTGGGCCAGCAGGTGTTCGCAGGCGAGGCGACTCGGCTCGCGTACGGCACCGACGAAGCCGTCGAGGGTCGCGACGCGTTCCTCGAGAAGCGCGATCCCGACTGGGGCCCGTACCCGTGGCACTACTGAGCCGGGACGCGCGATGAAACCGCTCATGCGGGTTTCGACGGCGGATGTCGCGGGCCTCACGTTCGCCCTCCGCCGCGCGCTCGGCGGCGGGCCCGCCGTGTGGCCGACCGCCGCCGAAGCGCCGGGTTTCGTCACCCCCGCGGAGGCGCCGGCAGAGGTCGGCGACGACATCGCGCTCGTCGTCGAGACGAGCGGGTCGACGGATGCCCCGAAGCGCGTGCTGCTCTCGGCCGCCGCCCTTCGCGCGAGCGCCGAGGCGACCGCCGCCGCGCTCAGCGGGCCCGGGCAGTGGCTCCTCGCGCTGCCGACGCACTACATCGCCGGCGCGCAGGTGCTCGTGCGGTCGATCGTCGCGGGCACCGAGCCCGTGGTGCTCGACGGGGACGGCTTCGATCCCGTGGCGTTCGCCGAGGCATCCGCTCGGCTCGATCGGTTGCGGCCGCGCTACACGTCGCTCGTGCCCGTGCAACTCGCCCGACTCGTGGAGGCCGCGCGCACCGACCCTCGCGTCGCCGAGGCGCTGCACCGGTTCGATCGGATCCTGCTCGGCGGCCAGGCAGCGGCGCCGTCGCTCATCGTCGCCGCCGACGCGCTCGGCGCGCGCATCACGCGCACGTACGGCTCCAGCGAGACCGCCGGCGGCTGCGTCTACGACGGTCGCGCGCTCGACGGGGTGCGCGTGCGCATCGCCGACGGCGTCGTCGAGCTGTCGGGTCCCATGCTCGCCGACGGCTACCTCGACGACCCCGAGCGCACTGCCGCAGCCTTCCCGACCGACGCCGACGGCACGCGCTGGTACCGCACGGGCGACCGCGGCGCACTCGCTCACGACGGCACGCTGCGCATCACCGGCAGGGCCGACGACGTCATCATCTCCGGCGGCGTGAAGGTCCAGCTCGGCGAGGTCGAACGGGCGATCCGGAAGATGCCCGGCTTCGCCGAGGCCGTCGTCGTGCGCATGCCCGATCCCGAATGGGGCGAGCGGGCTGCGGTGGTGGCACCGCGCACGGATGCCGCCGCGGCATCCGCTGCCCTCGCGACCCTCGCCGCGGCGACCGACGCTGCGGGGCTCATGCCCGCCGCCCGGCCCGTGCGCCTCGAGGTCGTCGACCGGATGCCGCTGCTCGCGTCGGGCAAGCCCGACCGCCGAGCACTCGAGGCGCGAGTGCTCGGCGGCGGGACGGCGTAGCGGGTCAGGGCACGGGCGCCGGGGCGGCGTCGGCAAGCACCTCCGCGTCGGCCTCGGCGATCCGGCGGGCCTCCTCGAGGTGTGCCTGCACCTTGCCGCGGCTCGGCAGAAGGAGGCTCGCGAGCGCGGCGATCGCGAATCCGGCGACGGCAACCCACACCGAGGCCTGGAGGGCGGTGACCAGATGCTCGCGGCTCCAGTCGTCGCCGATGACCGAGAAGAACACGGTCGTCGAGATCGCGACGCCGGCTGCCGCACCGAGCTGTTGGAACGTGCTGTAGGCGCCGGATGCCGCACCCGCATCGGCGACCGGCACGGTCGCGAGCGCGACGTCCACGAGCGGGATGACGAGCAGCGCGAGGCCCACGCCCGAGACCAGCATCGGCCAGACCGCCGCCCAGCCGCTGAACTCGGCACCGGTCTCGGCGACGATCGCGAACACCCACAGCAGGCCGGCGCCGAGGAGCGCCGCGCCCAGGGTGACGAGGTACTTCCCGACACGGGCCACGAGCGGGATGACGACTCCCGTGCCGACCAGCGCGCCGAGGCTGAAGGCGAGCAGGTTGAGGCCGGCGGTGAGCGCGTCGAAGCCGAGTCCCACCTGCAGGTAGATGATGAACGGCAGCGTGAACGCGTTGAGCGACCCTTGGAACGTGGCCTGGGTCACGATGCCGGCCGAGAAGCCGCGGTCGGCGAAGAGCGGCATGGGCAGCAGGGCCGAGCCGTCGCGGCGCATCCGCCGGCGCGAGTAGGCGATGAACACCCCGAGCAGCACCGCCCCGATCGCCACGGGGATCCACAGCCAGGCCGGCCAGCCGAGCGACTGGCCCTCCACGAGCGGCACCATGAACGCGAGCACGATGGCGCTCAGCAGCACGACGCCCACGAGGTCGAGGCGCAGCGGCCGCTCGGATCGGGTCTCGGGCACGAATCGCGCGGCGAGCACGAAGATGACGATGCCCACCGGGATGTTGATGAGGAAGACGGTGCGCCAGCCGAGCCCCCAGAGGTCGGCGTCGATGAGCCAGCCGCCGAGCACCGGCCCGAGCACGGCGGCGAGCCCGGTGACGCCGCCGATGAGGCCGTACATCGGAGCACGCTCGCGCGGACTGAACAGCGCCTGCACCGACGCGAGCAGCTGCGGCACCATGAGCGCCGCGAACAGCCCCTGTGCGATGCGGGTCGCCACGAGCGCCTCGGCCGACCACGCGGCGGCGGCTGCGGCGGACGCGAGGGTGAACCCCGCGATGCCGATGAGGAACACGCGTCGTCGCCCGAACAGGTCGCCCAATCGACCGCCGGTGATCAGCGCGACCGCGAACGCGAGCATGTAGCCGCTCACGATCCACTCGAGCTGCGCCTCGGATGCCCCGAGGTCGGCGCCGATCGACGGCAACGCGACCTGCACGATCGTGACGTCGAGGAGGTCCATGAACGAGGCGAACAGGAGAATACCGATGGCGAGGCCTCGGCGCGGGATGGTGGTCATCCTCGTCGTCCTTTCGTATGCTGAGTATTGTCTCCAAGACGGGATAGTCCCGGAGTGGGATAATCCCACAACGGGAATAATAGGGAGTCATGTCGCAGATGTCAAGCAAGGCCGAGGTCACCGGACGCATCGTCGGGCTGATGCAGCTCGTGATCGCGTCGTCGGTCATGACCAACGAGCGCATCGCCAGGTCGCTCGGACTGAACGTCGTCGATATGCAGGCGCTCGGCTACATCGCCCGCGGCGGACCGATGACGGCGGGGGAGGTGAGCCAGCAGACCGAGCTGCCGACGAGCACGACCACGCGCGTGCTCGACCGCCTCGAGAAGCTGGGGTTCATCGAGCGCTCCACGGATCCGAACGACCGCAGGCGGGTGGTCGTGCGCGCGCGACCCGAGATGCTGGCCGGTGCGGGTCGCGGTGGGCAGGACGACCCGTACGCCAGCATCCTCGCCGGCATGCGGCGGGTGCACGAGGGGTTCACCGTCGACGAGCTCGAAATCGTCGCGCGCTACCTCGACGCGATGAAGGACGTGCGCTGACGCTTCGCGGGTTGAGGAGCGGCCGCGGGGCGCATCTCGAAACGCACCGTCATAGCGTCGCGAACTAGCATGTCGATGTGGCACGCCCGAAACCCCAGCGAATGAACCCCGACGACGTCCGGAACCGCGGAACGCATGGACGCTCGGGCAACCCTGCCAAGGCGGCGAACGGACCGACCGCGGCGCGCGGTCCTGCGACCGCCGCCGACTGGGTGGCGGGGGCGCGGTTGCGCACCCTGCCGCTGGCGATCGCCCCGGTCGCGCTCGGCACGGGAGCGGGCGTGGTCGCGATCGCCGACGGCCCGTGGCATCCGGCCCGCGCCCTGCTCGCCCTGGTCGTGGCGCTGGCGCTGCAGATCGCGGTGAACTACGCCAACGACTACTCCGACGGCGTGCGCGGCACCGACGACCACCGGGTCGGGCCGGCCAGGCTGACCGGGTCGGGCGCCGCGAAGCCGCGCCACGTGCTCGCGGTGGCCCTCAGCTTCTTCGTGCTCGCCGCACTCGCCGGCCTCCCCCTCGTGATCGTGACCCAGCAGTGGTGGCTGCTCGCGGTCGGCGCAGCCGCCATCGTCGCGGCCTGGTTCTACACGGGTGGGAAGCATCCGTACGGCTACTACGGACTCGGCGAGCTCTTCGTCTTCGTGTTCTTCGGGCTCGTGGCCACCGCCGGGTCGGCGTACGTGCAGGCGCTCACCGTGAACCTCGAGGCGTGGCTCGGCGGTGTCGGCGTGGGCCTGCTCGCCTGCGCGGTGCTCATGGCCAACAACCTCCGCGACGTCGCGCAGGATAAAGCGGCCGGCAAGCGCACGCTCGCGGTGCTCGTCGGACCGCTCGCGGGCCGCATCCTGTTCGCGGTGTTCATGCTCGTGCCGTTCGCGATCGCCGTGTTCTTCGCCCTGCTGTACCCGACGGCCTGGCTGGTGCTGTTCGCGTTGCTGCTCGCGCTGCCGGCGTGCGTCATCGTGCTGTGGTCGAGGACGGCGCGGGAGCTCCTGCTCGCGCTGCAACTCGCGAGCTTCACGGCGCTCGCCTACGGCGTCGGGCTCGGGCTCGCGTTCGCGCTCTAGATTCCGTCTCGCTGCCTACCACGTAAAGGGCACGGGTCGTCTTACTCTGAGGGCGTGACCTCGCTGTGGTACGTGTGTTACGGCTCGAACATGGACGAGACCCGATTTCGTGATTACCTGCCCGATTCGGACCGGCGACGCCTTCGGCATCAATGGGTCGATGTCCCCTATGAGAGATATTTCGCCGGCACCTCGAAGACGTGGGGCGGAGCAGTCGCATTCCTGTCTCTGGCGCAGGATACCGAGATCCACACGCGATGCAAGGCGTACCTCATCGAGGAACGCGATCTCTCGGCCATCGTGCGTCAGGAGAATGGCTCGACCGAAGATCTCTCTGATGAGCTCCATTCACTACAGGTTGACCAATGGACCGCGCTTCCGACGCCACCATCCTCGGATGGCTTCAGAGGGAAGTACAACGCGCTACTTCGCTTGCCGGGCATCGAGGAATCGGCTGCTTACACGCTCACCACAGCACGTCGGTTGCAACTCGGAGCTCCGGCTCCAGGGTATTTGGCGCTTATCGAAGGCGCCCTGCGGGCGGAAGGTTCGCCGCTGTCTCCTGTCGAAGGAACGGAGAAGGACGGATACAACGCGCGGTTCGTCACATCGGGTTGGGATATCAGGTTCAGGTGGACGGAGGAGCAGCGATCAGCCCGCCCAACAGGCTTCGATGCGGTGCGCCTGCCACTTTCCTATGCGCCTGCCGTGCAGTTCTCAGCTGTCTTGGCTGACCTCGAGTCAGAAACAGCTCGTGCGCCCACCTGGATAACATTCGCGGAGGACATCGGGCAAAGACCTTTGGTCGACTCCTCGTTGGCGGATGCCGTTGGGCTTACGCCCGGCAGCGACGGGACGCACGTGAACCTCGACGTTCGGCGGCCAGTCCCGTACCGGCGTCTCTCGGGTGTTGCATGGGATATTCCCGGCAGCGACGTGCTCCAGGCCGCTCCGGGCGATGCAGCGGAGCTCGGGCGGTGGGTCCTCGTCATCTCGCCAACCATTGCTGCTCCATTTCGCGTGGTCGGCCGCTCGCACGTGCCGACAGGTTCGGTACGGATCGGCTACGCTGGCCGACGGTTGCTCGGACTGAGGCAGAATAACGGTGGTCGGATCCGAGACGACCACGTTTGGGTCCAGACCGTCTCACGGCCTCGCTGGGCAGCCCGGAAGCGTCCGATCAGAGCCTTCGGCGAAGCCCTCGTGGGGGCCCCTACAGTGGCGCTACGATCCACCGAAGGGCTCGTCGGGGACGACGGCGACCGGATCGTCCGGGTTGATTCGACCGCCCTCGACCTCCTCGGTGTCACTTCGGGCGATCGCATCGTCGTCTCGTGGGGCTGGCGAACGATCGGGGCCACAGTCCTGCTGCAGACCGAATCGACCCTCGAGACGATGCGTAAGCAACTCGGCGAAAAGACAGGGCATCAAGCGCGCCAGTCGATTGGGGATGTCGCGACGCGCCTCGACGTTCCCGAGCACCTTCGCGCTTGGGTTTCATCACAGATCCGCTTCAGGTTGCAGATCCCGCCCGACACCGTTGTCCGACTGCGTCGGAGCATCCCACATACGCTGCTCAAGCATGCATTCGCTCTCGCGTTGCCCGCTGCAGGTTTCGTGGTTGCCGCACTCGCACTATCCCGCGTGCCTTGGTATTGGGCCGCTGCTCTCTCGGTAGTGGTGATCCTCGCAACGCTTGCGTCAATCCGCCGCCGCAACGGATCAGGCCAGAGCAAACGCGGGCGTGGCAGCCGAACGTCTGCCTAAGCCAATCGGATTCGAGATTCGACGACTGTGCTCCACCATCTGGTTTCAGCTCGCGGCCGGGTGCTCCTCGTCGCGGGGCTCGGGCGCCGTCGCGTCGATCGCGGCGTCCTCCTCCTCGTCGTCGGGCCGCACGGCCGGAGCCTCCCGGTGTCGTGCCGCGTAGAGGTCGCTTGCGATCGACTCGCGCTGGCGGCGGAGGAAGAGCAGCGAGGCGCTGAGTCCGAACACGGCGGCGACCAACGCCGAGACCCACGGGTTCACGCCCGCGAGGAGGAGCACGGCGAGCGGCACGGCGAACAGCAGGATGCGCAACGCGGTGTACCAGATCCAGACGGGCACGGACTTCACCCTCACAGTGTAAGTCGGGTCTGCTGAGCGGTCTCACAGCCGCGCTCCCGGCTGACGCGCCTAGACTGTGAGAATGGCCCGGCTGCTCTTCGGACTCGGCGTCGCTGCCGTGATCTTCACGATCTACGCCGTCGCCGACTGCGCGTTCTTCGACCGCACGCGCATCCGAGGCCTGCGCCGGGGCTGGTGGATCGTCGTGATCCTGTTCGTGCCGATCATCGGCGGCCTGCTGTGGTTCATCATCGGCCGCGGCCGCGCGAGCCGCGTCGGCCCGTCGCGCGGTGGCACGGTCGCACCCGACGACGACGCCGAGTTCCTGCGCCACCTCCGCGAGGACGCCGCGCAGGACGAGCGGATCCGCCGCATGGAGCAGGAGCTCGCCGAGCTCGACGACGAATTCCATAACGGCACGACGCCCGGCACCGGTCGCACCCCGGGCTCAGGCACGCCGACGCCCGACGATGGGTTCGAGAGCGGCAGCGACACGCTCGGGACCGAGCACAAGCACCCCGACGCGCCTGAGGCGCCCGGTGAGGCGGGCCCGTCCGGGCGACCGAATGGCTGATCCGGCGCCCCATCGGGTCGATGCCCGGCGGAGCCCCGCGAGCGATGCCGCGATGGCGCTCCTCAGCGCGTTCGTGCGCGAGGGCGTCCGCGATGTCGTCGTGGCGCCCGGGTCTCGTTCGCAGGCGCTTGCGCTCGCCGCGGCGGAGCTCGAGCGCGTCGGCGCGATCCGGCTTCACGTGCGGATCGACGAGCGGGGTGCGGCGTTCCTCGCGCTCGGCACCGCGATCGAATCGGGTCGCCCTGCCGTGGTCGTGACCACGTCGGGCACGGCCGTCGCGAACCTGCACCCCGCCGTGCTCGAGGCGCACCACGCGGGCGTGCCGCTCATCGTGTGCTCGGCCGACCGTCCGGCGGAGCTCCGCGGCATCCGCTCGAACCAGACCACGATGCAGCCGGGCATCTTCGCCGGTGCGGTGCGCCTCGAGCGCGACGTCGTGGCGCCCGAGGGTGCGAGCGGTGAAGCGGATGCCGCGGCTCGCCTCGCCCGCGAGGCCGTCGACGCCGCGCTGGGCCGCGACGATTCGGGCGACCCGGTGCCGCATCCCGGACCGGGGCCGGTGCACGTGAACCTGCAGCTGCGCGAGCCGCTCTCCGCCGTGCTCACGCTCGAGGACGCCAGTGGGTTGAGGGGCCCCGAAGGGGCGTCTCGAAACCCGACCTTAGGGAACCGGGGTTTCGAGACGGGCGCTGCGCGCCCTCCTCAACCCACCGCCGTCATCGAGCCCGGGCCACGCACGCTCGTCGTCGCCGGCGCCGGCGCCGGCCCCGCCGCGGAGGAGTTCGCTCGGTCCGCAGGCTGGCCGCTCATCGCCGAGGTCACGAGCGGCGCGCACTTCGGGCCCAACCTCGTGGTCGCCTACCGCGAACTCCTCCGCGAACCGGGGTTCGGCGACACCGTGGAACGCGTTGTGGTGTTCGGGCATCCGACGCTCTCGCGTGAGGTGCCGGCGCTCGTGCAGCGCGACGGCGTCGAGGCCGTCGTCGTCGCCCCGACGGGCATCGAGTGGTACAACCCCGGTCGCAGGGTGCGCCGGTTTGAGCGGGCGGTGCGCGCCGCCGACCACGCGCAGACCGCCGACGAGCGGGCGTGGACGGGCCGGTGGGTGCAGGCGAGCCGCATGCTCGTCGCCGATGGACTGCCAGACGCGGCGTCCGTGCGGAGCGGCGTCGACGAGACCGGCCACGTGTCGGACTTCGCCGCGCAGCGCGAGTACGTGCGCGCCCAGCTCGCCGCCGTGCGGGCCCCGGTGACGCGGCGCATGCTCGTTGACGCGGTGTGGGCGGCGACCTGGCCGCACGACCGGCTCGTGTTCGGCGCGTCCCGCCTGGTCCGCGACGCCGACCGCGCCGTGCCCGGTCGGCGCATCGCGGTGCACGCGAACCGCGGCCTCGCCGGCATCGACGGCACGGTGGCCACCGCGCTCGGCATCGCGATCGCGAGCCAGTCGCCGGCGCCGCGGGTTGAGGAGCGCTCGGCGCAGCCGGACGCGTCTCGAAACCCCGACCCAGCGCAGCAGGATTTCAAGACGCCGCTGCGCGGCTCCTCAACCCGCACGGGCGTCACCCGCGCCCTCATCGGCGACCTCACGCTGCTGCACGACGTCGGCTCGCTCCTGCTCGGGCAGGGCGAGCCGCGGCCGCGGCTGCAGCTCATCGTGGGCAACGACGGCGGCGGCACGATCTTCGACGCGCTCGAGGTCGCCGGCTCGGCATCGCCCGACGCGTTCGACCGCGTGCAGTTCACGCCGCAGCAGGTCGACCTCGCCGCCATCGCCGCGGCATACGGATGGAGGTACGCGCGAGCGACGACGCGCGGCGAGCTCGACGAGGCGCTCACGGGCGGCATCGACGGACCGCAGCTCGTCGAGGTGCCGCTGCCGCGCTGACCGGCGCCACGCGCACGGGCGGACCCCTTGCCGCGGCATCCGCTCGATCGACAGGATGGAAGCCTACGCGGCGCCGCGTCGCGCGAGGGGAGCGTGTCATGGGCCGCGAGGCGTACTGGGCCGAGGACCCGAGCGAACTCCTGCTGGTCAAGCCCGGGTTCAAGCTCGCGACGGCGGCCACCGACGCGAGTCCCGGGTTCGACGGCGACAAGGCCGCCGGGCAGGCCGCCCTGGCGGAGGGCGCGCTCGTGCTCGCCGACCTGCAGGAGCGGCTCTTCGCCAACCACCAGGTGGGCGAGGACGGACGGCGCATCCTGCTGGTGCTGCAGGCCATGGACACCGCGGGCAAGGGCGGCATCGTGAAGCACGTCGTGGGCGCGGTCGATCCGCAGGGCGTACAACTCGCGGCGTTCAAGAAGCCCACCGACGAGGAGCTCGCGCACGATTTCCTCTGGCGTGTCCGCAAGCAGGTTCCCGGGGCCGGGAAGCTGGGCGTCTTCGACCGGTCGCACTACGAGGACGTGCTCATCGGGCGCGTGCGCGAGCTCGCGCCGCCCGAGGAGATCGAGCGGCGGTACGGCGCGATCAACGAGTTCGAGGCCGAGCTCGCCGACGCCGGCACGACGATCATCAAGGTCATGCTGCACATCTCGTCCGAGGAGCAGAAGGCGCGCCTCCTCGACCGGCTCGAGCGACCCGAGAAGCACTGGAAGTTCAACCCGGGCGACATCGATGAACGGATGCTCGCGCCGAAGTACCAGGAGGCGTACCAGATCGCGTTCGACCGCACCGCAACGCCGATCGCGCCCTGGTATGTGATCCCGGCGGATCGCAAGTGGTACGCGCGGCTCGCCGTGCAACAGCTGCTCATCCAGGCGTTCGAGGCCATGCACCTCGATTGGCCGAAGCCCGACTACGACGTGGAGACCGAGAAGGCTCGGCTCATCGCGAGCTGAGCGGATGCCGCGCTATCCGCTTCGCGCGCCCGCGGGAGCCGGCAGGCACGCGGGACCCGGCAGGCACGCGAGAGCCGGCAGGCGGGCGGGAGCCGGCAGGCGCGCGAGCACTCAGCCGCCGAAGGCCTCCACGATCGGCCGGAACTTCATGACCGTCTCGGCGAGCTCGTCGGCAGGCTCGGAATCGTGCACTATGCCGCATCCGGCATATGCGGCGACGGTGCCGTCGGGAGAGATCTGAGCGCAGCGCAGCGCGATCGCCCACTCGCCGTCGCCGTCGCCGTCGATCCAGCCGACCGGACCGGCGTAGCGCCCCCGGTCGAAGCCCTCGAGCTCGGCGAGCACGTGCAGGGCGACGCGACGAGGCGTGCCGGCCACGGCGGCCGTCGGATGCACCGCCTGCACGAGATCGAGCGAGCTCGAACCGTCGCCGAGCGTGCCCTTGAGGTCGGTGGCGAGGTGCCAGAGATTCGGCAACTGCAGCGTGAACGGCTCCGGGCTCGTGTCGAGGCGAGCCGTGTGGGGCGCGAGTCGCTTCACGGCGCTCGCCACCGCCAGGGCATGCTCGGCGAGGTCCTTCGCCGAGTGCGCGAGGGCGGCGGCGCGTTCGCGGTCGGATGCCTCGCCGGCGCCCCGTGCGGTCGTGCCCGCGAGCACGCGCGCAGAGACGGTGCCGTGGTCGACCCGCACGAGCGTCTCGGGGCTCGCGCCGATCAGGCCGTCGACCGCGTACACCCACGTGTCGGGGTAGTCCTCGGCGAGGCGGTTGATCGTGGCGCGAAGGCCGTCCTCCTCGTGCAGCTCGCCGAGCAGCTGGCGGGCGAGCACGACCTTCTCGAGCTCGCCGCCGTCGATGCGCCGCACCGCCTCGGCGACCGCTGACTCGTACTCCTCGGGCGGCACCGCGCCAGGCGTGAACGTCACGCGCGGCACGCGGCGCTTCGGCGCGGGCTCGGGGATCTCGAGGACGACGGATGCCGCGGCATCCGCTGCCTCGTCGTCGCCCGTGGCGAGGGCGATGCGCGTCACCCAGGCGCGCCCCTCCCGGCGGCCGAGCACGAGCTCGGGCACCACGAGCACGCTCGTGGAGGCGGACTCGTCGGCGAACGCGAACGCGCCGAATGCCACGAGCCCGGTGCCGGGCAGCCCCACGCGGTCGTCGATGTCGGCGTCGGCGGCGAGCGCCGTCCAGGTTGCCGCCGCGTCCTCGATGCGACTCGGGCCGCTCGTCTCGATGCGCAGGGTCTCGCCGAGCCCCACGATGCCCTCGCCGCGTCGCATCCAGAGCAGCGGATGCCGCGGGTCGGCGCGTGGGATCAAGGGCGCGAGCTCCTCGACGGGTTCGGTGCGTACGACGAGCCGAGGTCGGTCGGAATGATGCGCCGAGGCATCCGTTCGAATCACCGGACCAGCCTACGTCGCGCCCGTGGGGCCGCCGGTCAGGCCGCCACGACCTCCACGCCGTGCCAGAATGCCACGTGGCCCGCGATCTGCGCCGCCGCCTCGGAGGGGGTGGGGTAGGTCCAGGCCGCGTTCGGGTTGCGCTTGCCCTCGACCTCGACGTGGAAGTAGTCGGCCGTGCCCTTCCAGTGGCACACGCTGCGGTTGGCGCTCGGCGCGAAATAGCGCGGGTCGAGCGACTCCTGCGGGAAGTAGTGGTTGCCCTCGATGACGACCGTGTCGTTGGACTCCGCGAGCACCGCTCCGTTCCAGATGGCCTTCATGGATCTCCTCCTCGCAGGCGGGGCGCCCGCATCGCTGTCTGCCGTGTATGCCAACGCGGCAGGCCACCGGTGCATTCCGACGCATGGGACTCGCACAGCCGGCTCCCAGACGGCGCCGATCCGCGCCCGATCCGCGCCCGATCCGACGTCGCACCGACGCCCCGGCACCGCCGGGGCCGCGCCGTAGACTCGGAGGATGACGCGCGCAGATCTCGGCAAGGATCCCTCGCAGGTGTCGGCGATGTTCGACCGCGTCGCGGCCCGCTACGACCGCACGAACACCGTGCTCTCGGTGGGGAACGCACCGCTCTGGCGGGTCGCCACCACGCGCGCGGTCGCGCCGAAGGCGGGGGAGCGCATCCTCGACGTCGCGGCGGGCACGGGCACCTCGAGCGTGAGCTTCGCCAAGTCCGGGGCCTCCGTCGTCGCCGCCGATTTCTCGCCCGGCATGATCGAGGTCGGCCGCCGGCGGCAGGCGGGCGTGCAGAACCTCGTCTTCGTCGAGGCGGATGCCACGCAGCTGCCGTTCGGCGACGACGAGTTCGACGCCGTCACGATCTCGTTCGGACTCCGCAACGTGAACGAGCCGAAGCAGGCCTTGGCAGAGTTCCTGCGCGTCGCGAAGCCCGGCGGGCGCCTCGTGATCTGCGAGTTCTCGCACCCGCCTGCCGGCGTCGTGCGGGCCGGCTACCACGCGTACCAGCGCTACGTCATGCCGCCGCTCGTGAAGCTGTCGAGCTCCAACGACACGGCCTACGAATACCTCAACGAGTCGATCAGCGCCTGGCCCGACCAGCGCACGCTCGCGGGCTGGATCCGCGAGGCGGGCTGGGTCGACGTCGAGTGGCGCAACCTCACGATGGGCATCGTCGCGCTGCACCGCGCCCGAAAGCCTGCTGCGGGTTGAGGAGGGCGCAACAGACCCCCGATCAGCTCACCGGTAGGCTGGAGGGCGTGAATCCGAGCCACCCGGTCGCACGACGCGGCTCAGCGCTCGCCGCGAACCTGGGCCTGAGCGAGCGCGTCTTCGCGTCATCCGCCGACCGGGCGATGGCGAAGGCGATCGACATCGGCATCGAGCGGGTCGAGGCCGGCCTGCTTCGCGAGGTCAGCTTCGCCGACTCGATCGCGGATGTCTCGACGCGCTACCTCCTCGAGGCCGGTGGCAAACGCGTGCGCCCCATGCTCACGCTCCTCACCGCCCAGCTCGGCGCCGGCATCACGGACGACGTGGTGACCGCGGCCGAGGCCATCGAGATCACGCACCTGGGATCGCTGTACCACGACGACGTCATGGACGACTCCGAACGCCGCCGCGGCGTGCCGAGCGCGCAGACGGTGTGGGGCAACTCGGTCGCCATCCTCACCGGCGACCTGCTGTTCGCCCGTGCCAGCCAGCTCATGGCGAGCCTCGGCGAGCGGGCCATCCGCATGCAGGCCGACACGTTCGAGCGCCTGGTGCTCGGCCAGCTGCACGAGACGGTCGGGCCGACCGAGGGAGAGGACCGGATCGGGCACTACATCCAGGTGCTCGCCGACAAGACCGGCTCGCTCATCGCTGCGGCCGCGCAGTCGGGCATCGTGTTCTCGGGCGCCGACCCGGCCTTCGAGAAACCCGTCGTCGAGTTCGGCGAGAAGATCGGCGTGGCCTTCCAGCTCATCGACGACGTCATCGACCTGTCGCCGCAGCCCGAGGAGACCGGCAAGGTGCCCGGCACCGACCTGCGCGCCGGCGTCGTCACGCTGCCGCTCCTGCGTCTCGCAGACCTCGCGAAGACGGATGCCGCATCCGCCCACCTGCTCGAGCGCATCGAGCGCGACGTGATCGTCGTCGCCACCCCCGCCGACGGGTTCGACCCCCTCGACACGAACACGCTCGCATCCCGCATCGTGCCGTCTCGCAAGACCGTCGATGCGATCGTCGCCGAACTGCGGGATCATGAAGCCACGCGCGCTACGCTCGCTGAGGCCCACCGGTGGGCGCGCGAGGCCGTGGCGGCGCTCGCGCCGCTGCCCGAGGGCAGCGTGAAGAAGGCGCTCACTCGATTCGCCGAGACGATCGTGGAGCGACAGAGCTGATGGAGAGACCCAGGCACGTGAACAAGTTGCGACTCGCGATCGTCGGGGCCGGCCCCGCAGGGATCTACGCCGCCGACATCCTGCTCAGGGCAGAGCGGAACTTCGACGTCTCGATCGACCTGTTCGACCACCTCCCTGCGCCCTACGGGCTGGTGCGCTACGGCGTCGCGCCCGACCACCCGCGCATCAAGGGCATCATCACCGCCCTCCGCGAGGTGCTCGACCGTGGCGACATCCGCATCTTCGGCAACGTGCGCTACGGCGAGGACATCTCGCTCGACGACCTGAAGAAGCACTACAACGCCGTGATCTTCGCGACCGGGGCCGTGCGCGATGCCCAGCTCAACGTCCCGGGCCACGACCTCGCGGGGTCGTTCGGCGCCGCGGAGTTCGTGAGCTGGTTCGACGGGCATCCCGACTTCCCGCGCACGTGGCCGCTCGGGGCCCGCGAGGTTGCGGTGATCGGCAACGGCAACGTCGCCCTCGATGTGTCGCGCATCCTCGCGAAGCACGTCGAGGACCTGATGCCCACCGAGATCCCCGCGAACGTTGCCGCCGGCCTCGCGGCGTCGCCCGTGACCGACGTGCACATCTTCGGCCGCCGCGGCCCGACCTCGGTGAAGTTCACCCCGCTCGAGCTCCGCGAGCTCGGCGAGCTGCGCGACGTCGACATGATCCTCTACGACGAGGACTTCGACTACGACGACGCGGCGAGGGCCGCCGTCTCGGGCAACAAGCAGATCTTCGTCATCGACAAGGTGCTGAACCAGTGGCGCCAGCGCGAAGTCGGGCAGGCGTCGCGCCGCCTGCACCTGCACTTCTTCGCGAAGCCGCTCGATATCGTCGACGACGGCACCGGCCGGGTCGGCGCCATCCGCTGGGAGCGCACCGCGCCCGATGGCGAGGGTGGGGTGGTCGGCACCGGCGAGATCCGCGAGCTGCCCGTGCAGGCCGTCTACCGCGCGGTCGGCTACTTCGGCTCGCCGTTGCCCGGCATCCCGTTCGACGAGAATTTCGGCATCATCCCCAACCACGAGGGCCAGGTGATGATCCGCGACGAGCGCAATGGCGACCCGCGCCAGATGTACGGCGTCTACGCCACGGGCTGGATCAAGCGCGGCCCGGTCGGTCTCATCGGGCACACGAAGTCCGACGCGATGGAGACCATCAAGCACGTCATCAACGACCTCGGCAACTGGTGGCGGCCCGAGTCGCCGTCGGAGGCATCGGTGATCGAGATGCTCGAATCCCGCGGCATCGAGTGGACCGACCTCGACGGCTGGCACCGCCTCGACGAGCACGAGATGGCGCTCGGCTCGGCCGAGGGCCGCAAGCGCATCAAGGTCGTGCCCCGCGACGAGATGGTGATCATCTCGCGCGACGAGGCGTAACCGGCTCTGGGGGTGGGGTCGTCGTCTGCGGGTTGAGGAGGCGCGCCGGCGCCGTCTCGAAACCCGGCACCGACCCTACGACTGACGCCCGACCGGCGGCTCGCCTACGTACTGGTGCGCCTCCCGCGCCAACTCGGACCAGAGTTCGCGGTCGGAGACGCGCACCCAGTTGCGGCTCGGCCCGCCGAGGGTTCCGCGGAACGGTACGGCGATGCCTCGCTTGCGGAGGTCCGCCGAGCGAGCGTCGGGCAACTCGACGACCAGGTCGTCGCCGTCGAGGAATGCGAACAGCCGGCCGTGCACCAGCAGTCCGTCGGGCGCGAGGTTGACGTCGTAGTCCTCGTCGAGCAGCAGTTCGCGCGTCACTGCGTCGTACGTACGATCTGCCTCGGTGCCCATGTCGCCCCCGTTGTCCTCCCTCAACTGTCGCAGGATGGGCCGGGCGTGTCGATGCTGTCTTGTCGAGTCGCTGTGCAGCCGTACGAGCGGATGTAGCAGCTGCCGCTACGCTGCACATCATGCCGCTCGCGACCGTGACCACCGCCGTGGTCGCGTTCGTCGCCGGGGGAGCGCTCGGCTGGTGGCCGCTCGCCGTGTGGGCTCGTCGCTCGATGAACGGTGAGCGGATGCCGCACCGCACGGTGCGCGTGGCATCCGCCGTCGTCACCGCGGTGACGTTCGCGGCGCTCGCCCTCCGCTTCGGCCTCACCTGGATCCTCCCGGCGCTGCTCGTCTTCGCTGCGGCCTCGACCGTGCTCACCCTCGTGGACCTCGCGGAGAAGCGCCTCCCGAATGCGGTGATCTTCCCGACCCTGGGTGCGGTGGGGGTGCTGTTGCTGCCGCCCACCTGGGCGTCTGGCGAATGGACGTCGCTGGTCTGGTCGCTCGCCGGCTCCGCCGCGATGTTCGCCGTCTACTTCCTGCTCGCGCTCATCTCACCATCGTCGATGGGAATGGGGGACGTGAAGCTCGCCCTGGTGATCGGCCTGCTGCTCGGATGGTTCGCGCTGAACGCCTGGCTCGTCGGCTTGCTCGCGGCGTTCGTGGTGGGTGGCGCGATCGCGCTGGCTGCGCTGGCGCTACGCCGTGTCACTCTTCGCGGATCGATCCCGTTCGGGCCCTCGATGCTCGCGGGGGCATTTATCGCGATACTCCTCGTCGGTTCGTAAGCCGTTCGGGGTACACGTCCGTACCCCCATTGCGGGGGACTCGCGCTCACTCGTTGCCCGGTTTTCCGGGCTTTTCGATGGTCCGTTGCACTGCAAACGCCGTCGTCCCCCGAACGGGGGCGTGGAGTTGCATGCACGCGCACAGTTAGCGTCAGTCAGCCGCCGGTGCCCGCCGGTGGCAACTCTTCTTCCTCGAACCCGAAGGACACAGCAAATGCTCAAGGCATACACCCGCGCCGTCGCGCGCCTCAACTCCCTCCACAGCGAAGAAGAGGGCGCAACCGCGACTGAGTACGCGCTCGTGCTGGGGCTCGTCGCTATCGCGCTGGTCGTTGCCGCGATCGGCCTCACCCCCCTCCTGACCCAGCTCGTCAAGGACATCGGCACCTGGATGGCCGCCCAAGGCCCCATTTGAGCCATCGCGTCAAGCGGTTCAGCGGGGTTCGGGATGGCAGGCATCCCGAACCCCCTCAGCGGTAAGGGTGAACGGAATGCGTTCTCGTAAGAACGAGCGGGGAGCCGCCGCTGTCGAGTTCGCCTTGGTCTTTCCACTCGTGATCATCCTCCTGATCACCGTGATCGAGTTCTCGCGGCTCTGGAACATTCAGGCCACGTTGACGGATGCGGCTGGGATCTCGGCACGCTACGCGGGGATCCATCATGAGGACACCGATGTGATCGCGAAGGCGATTCTGGAAGCGAAGGCCGTTCCCGGGCTTCTCAACTGGTCGGCCGCGACCGTCGTCGTGGCGGTGGACTGCGACACCAGCCACGCGGCGACGTCGAGCATCACCGTGTCTCCCGGCTCCATCACCGAGTGGTTCAGTGCGGCTCTCGGGAGCCCCATCACATTGAGTTCGACAGGGAAGATGCCATGCGGATGATGAGGAAACACTTCCGGCGCGTCGCCCACGATGAGCGGGGCGCGAACGCCGTGCTCATCACATTGCTCATCGTTCCGATGATGGGCGTCGGCGCCCTCGCGCTCGACCTCTCGGCACAGCACGCTGAGCGAACCCAATTGCAGTTGGGCGCCGACGCAGCCGCGCTTGGCGTTGCAGCCTCGTGCGCCGAAGACGAAAGCGCGTGCACCTCGACTGCAGTGGCAACCGCGAACGACTTGATCACCGACAACAGCGGCACCCCCGTCTCCGGAGCCGCTGAGATCGAATTGCTCGACCTCGATGAGAACAGGGTGACCGTCGCGGCGGCGGCCGACTTCCCTCACTTCCTGGAATCACTCATCGATAGCGACGATGACCCCTACTCCACGACCGTGCGTGCACGTGCAACTGCCGAATGGGGCACGCCCGACGGCGGCTTCACAATCCCCCTGGCGATCGCGGAGTGCGAGCTCTCGAGTCATTTCGACCCAGGCACGCAGACAGCGGGTGCGCCATTCATCCTGCAACTCATCGGACCGGGCAAGTCGCCCAAGGGCCCCGCGGACTGTGCGCCCGGCTATCCCGGCGGCTTCGGTTGGCTCGAAGGTGACGACGTCGACGGCGACGGCGATGCCGACTGCGAAGTATTGGTGGAGGTCGGAGTGCCCGAACCGGGCGTTCCCGGCAAATCCGATACGAAGGCCGGCGGATGCCCCGACGACTACATCGCGGACCTCATCGGAACGACCGTCCTGATTCCGCTGTACGTCGCGTTCACGCCGAGCAGCGCCGGAACCAACGGCAGCTACAGCATCAGCCGGTTCGCAGCGTTCCACATCACGGGCTACCACATCGCGAGCGGGAAGTGCGTTGTCCCGCCGAATGTGAAGGTGGGCGCCAACTGCTATCTACCGGGGGAGGAGCACGCTCCGGGATTCAGTGGCGAGTTCGGCGTGCAGGGGTATTTCGTCAAGTACGTCGCGATCGGCGAGGACTTCGATCTCGGTGATGTCCCTGGCGGCAGCGGCGGCCTCGTGGTCGTTCGACTGATCGGTTGACCGGGCGGGCGCCCTCACCGCCAATCCATTTTCTGCTCGACAAGGATCCAAATGAAGACCCGAATCATCGGCGCGATCGTCGCCCTCATCCTCGCCGCTGTCGGCGCGTTCGTGCTCGTCACGTATGTTCGAGGCGCCGATGCGCGCGCGGCAGACGGCGCTGAGCTCAGCGACGTCTACATCGTGCAGGAGTCGATCCCAAAGGGGACGGCTGGCGAGTCCGTCGAGGAGTACGTGAAGGTGGACACCGTTCCCCAGCGCAACCTCGTCGATGGCTATGTCACCGACCTCGCCGACCTCGCCGGGCTCGTCGCCGACGCGGAGATCCTCCCGGGCGAGCAGCTGGCCGAAGCGCGCTTCATCGATCCGGCAGAACTGGCCGCTCGCGGGGATGTCCCTGTCCCAGCGGGTATGCAGCTCATCTCATTCACGCTCCCGGCCGACCGCGTCGTCGGCGGGCAGGTACGCGCTGGTGACCGCATCGGTCTCGTCGGAACCGTTGACCCCGACGAAGTCGGCGAGGATGAGGACGTGATCAACCCGGTCTCCAGGTTCGCATTCCACGGCGTGCTCGTGACGAAGGTGCAAGGCGTCGTCACGCCCGACCCCGAGACGGGCGCCGCCCAAGACCAGGCTGCCGGTGACAGCATCATGGTGACCATCGCCCTGTCGGCGCATGATGTGGAGCGCTGGGTTTGGTTCTCCGAGGGAGAGGCGGCCAGCTACGCCCAGACGTGGCTCACCCTTGAGAACGAGCAGACCGACAATAGCGGTACCAGCCCTGTCGACGGAAGCAACGCCTGGTAGTGCCTCCCTACTTGCTCGTCAGCCGTTCCGCCGAGTATGAGTCCCGACTCCGGGGCCTCCTCGGCGGGCGGCTTGCCGTCGTCGCGGGGGAGTTCCTCACATTCGGTGTCGACGCCGTCATCAAGCGTGTCGATGGCACACCACGGATCGCCCTGCTCGGGCCCGTGTTGAACTTCGAGGAGACGCGCGGCATTGCGAGAGAGCTCACCGATCGGCACCCCGACATCGGGCTTGTCGTCGTGCGCGAACAACGGTCCGACCTTGAAGATTGGGTCGACGAGCTGTCGCTCCATGCCGTCTTGAGTCCATTGGCCACTGATGAGACCACCATCGAACTCATCGAGCGGCTCTCCGCGTGGCTCGTCGTCAACGGCCGGGCCGACAAGGAGGACTTCGAAGAGTCGGATGCCGTAGATGCCGGAGAGACATCCGACGACGTGTTGGCAGCGCTGGTGGCCAGCCCCTCAGCTCATCCGACTTCCGACGTTGACGACCCGGTCGACACAGATCGCACGCGGCTCGGACCGGATTTCGACTCCCTCACCCAGGTACAACCCGAGCAGGGGTGGGAGTTTCCGCCCCTCGAGTCCGGCGTGCTAAGCGAAGCCATTGCTGTGGTCGCGCCTAAGGGCGGCCAAGGCAAGACGACGATCGCGATCAATCTGGCAACCGGCCTCGCAGAGGTTGCGCCCAATTCGGTCGTGCTCGTCGACGCGGATCTTCAGTTCGGCGATATCACAGCGGCACTCGGGCTCGTTCCGGATAGCACGATTGTCGAGGCGGCTGGAGATGCTGCCGCCGACGAACTGGTGCTGAAGACGGCGTTGACGCATCACGACGACGGCTTCTTCGTCGTCGCGAGCGCGCCTTCACCCGAGGCGGGGGACGCGATCACCGGTACGGCGCTTGCCGTACTCATCGAGCGGCTGCGGGCGACCTTTCGGTACGTCGTCGTCGATACGACGCCTGGCCTTCCCGAGCACACGCTTGCAATGCTCGAGCACGTGACCGACGCCATATTCGTGACGAACATGAGCGTGCCAAGCCTGAGGGCGATGCGTACCGAGTTCGAGTTGCTCCACAAGCTCGAATTGACGCCAGCGAATCGCCACATCGTGCTTAATCAGACCGACCGCCTGAGCGGCCTTACGACCCGTGATGTGGAGAACATCTTGAGCGCTCCAGTCGACGTCGAGGTGCCTCGATCCTCGGCGGTGCTTCTTTCGAGCAATCGTGGCGTTCCGCTCATTCACGACGATGTCCGCGATCCTGCGGCGAAGGCGATTCGTTCACTCGTGATGCGGATCGCACCCGATGCCTACCCCAAGCGCACCCGCATCCACAGAAGGAGGCGATCGAATGAATCTCAGTGAACGACTGAACGCGATCCGGAATCCGCAGATCGTTCAAATGGACGTGGAGCCGCCGGTCCGCCCGGCCAGCGACTCCGCGGTCCGAAGCCCACCGACCACTTCGGTCGCAAGCGCCCCGACCGAGTCGTTCTTCCAAGCACCAGCTGGAGATGCGGCACCTGCTCCCGTCGTCCAGCCTGTTGCCAGGCCGGCGGCGCTGGTAGACCCACTCGCCGCGGTGAAGGAAAAGGCGGCGCAGGAGCTGTTTGTGCGCATCGGCACGCGCCTGAACGACGCGAGCCTCACTGAGGAACAGCTGCACGCGATCGCCCGAGCCGAGCTCGCCGAGATCGTGGCGGGCGAACAGCTCGCCCTCTCGACGGCAGAGCGCAACCGGCTGATCGACGACATCGGCGCCGACGTGCTTGGGTACGGACCGCTCGAGCCGCTGCTCGCCGACCCGACCGTCACCGAGATCATGGTCAACCGGTTCGACCAGCTCTACGTCGAACGCAACGGTCGGCTCACAGAGACGCACCACCGGTTCACCGGCGAGCCGCAGCTGCGACGCGTGATCGAGCGGATTGTGTCTCGGGTCGGCCGTCGAATCGACGAGTCATCTCCGCTCGTCGACGCCCGCCTGGAAGACGGGTCGCGTGTCAACGCGATCATCCCGCCGCTCGCCGTGAACGGATCGTCGCTCACGATCCGTAAGTTCGCAGCGACGCCGTATACAGTCCAAGATCTCGTGACATTCGGCACGCTGACCCGAGAAGTTGCAACGGTGCTCGACGCTGCCGTGCGGGCCAAGCTGAACATCCTTGTGTCCGGCGGCACCGGTACCGGCAAGACCACGATGCTGAATGTGCTGTCTGCATTCATCCCGAGCGATGAGCGCATCATCACCATCGAAGACGCCGTGGAACTCCAGCTTCAACAGCAGCACGTGGTGCGCCTCGAGTCGCGTCCACCGAACATCGAGGGCCGCGGTGAGATCACGATCCGCGATCTCGTGCGTAACTCACTCCGAATGCGGCCGGACCGCATCGTGGTCGGCGAGGTTCGTGGCGCAGAGAGCCTCGATATGCTGCAGGCGATGAACACGGGTCACGAGGGGTCGATCTCGACGCTCCATGCGAACTCCCCGCGCGACGCCATCAGCCGGATGGAGACGCTCGTACTGATGGCCGGCATGGACCTGCCTCTGCGGGCCATTCGTGAGCAGGTCTCGTCGGCCATCGACCTCATCGTGCAGATCACCCGCCACAAGGACGGCGTGCGCCGCGTAACCCACATCACCGAGGTGCACGGCATGGAGGGCGATATCGTCACCCTCCAGGACGCGTTCACTTTCGATTACTCCGCCGGATACGACGAGGAGGGGCGACTCCGCGGCCGAATCGAACCGACGGGGGTGCGGCCGCGCTTCGCTGAACGCATTGCCGACCACGGCATCCCGCTGCCGGTGTCGCTGTTCCAGCCGGATCTCCGGGGGATGCTGGGAGAGATCCGATGAACCCTACGACCCTCGTCGGCGGGGTCGCCATGGCCTTGCTCGCCGGGCTCGTTCTGGTGTTCTTCGTGCTCGCGCCGCCCGCACCGCGGGTCGCTTCGGATCGTCGGCGTGCGCCGGGGGTCGAACATGTCTCTGGCTTGTCGAGAGTGGCTGAGCGCACGACCGCCGCTCTCGAGAATGTGGTCTCGAAGCAGTCGCGCCGCTCATTCGGGCCGGAGGAGCTCGAGATGGCAGGTATCAAGACCGAGCCCGGCGGATTCCTCGTGCTGATCGGATCAGCGGCGAGCGTGCTCGCGCTCGTCGGCGTATTGCTCGGCCTCTCCAATGGCACCTCCATCATCTGGGCGATCGTGTTCGCGATCTTCGCGCCTGTAGGCACGAAGATCATTGTTATCCTCCGCACTTCGAGGCGGCGCGCGAGGTTCGCCGACCAGATCGACGACACCGTGCAGCTCATGGCGGGGGGCCTGCGTGCGGGGCACGGGCTTTCGCGCACCGTCGCCGCAGCTGCGAATGACACGGAGTCGCCCATGAGTGAAGAGCTTGCCCGCGTCGTCAATGAGACGCGTCTCGGGCGGAACCTTGCCGACTCGCTCGCCGTCACGGCCCATCGGATGCAGAGCGATGATTTCGAGTGGGTCGCACAGGCCATCGCCATCAACCAGGAGACAGGAGGCAACCTCGCCGAAGTGCTCGACCAGGTCGGCAAGACCATCCGCGACCGCAACGAGATCCGCCGCCAGGTGAAGGCGCTGAGCGCGGAGGGGCGGCTGTCGGCCATCGTCCTCGTCGCGCTCCCGATTGTAGTCTTCCTCTTCCTGCTGATCGTGCAGCCGACGTACTTCAATGCATTCTTCCTGACGCCCATCGGCGTGATCGCCCTCATTGCGGCGGCTGTGCTGCTCATCGTCGGGACGATCTGGGTTTCCTTCACGGTGCGGGTGAAGTTCTGATGGATCCCTCGTTGCTCGCATACGCCGCGATCGGGCTGACCGCGGTCGGGCTGGGCGTGTTCGTGTTCGTTCTCTTCCCCGGGAAGCGCGTCGCTCCCGAATCGGCGGGGGAGATCCATCCAACGCTCGGCCGCGTGCAGCGATCGACCTTCAGCGCAACGCTCGTCGCGGCGGCCCCACGCGGCTACACGGGCTGGCTCGAGAAGCAGATCGTATTCGCCGGGCGACCGATCGGCTGGACGTTGTCGCGGATCGTCACCTGGAAGTTCGTCCTCACCATTGTCGGCGCGCTGTCCGGGCTCATGTTCGTCTTCGTCGGCGGGCCCCAACCGCTGAAGATTTTGATCGCGGTAGTCGCCACGACGCTCCTCTTCTTCCTTCCGGACGTGCTGATCAACAGCCGTGCGCACGACCGTCAGGAGGCGATCAAGCGCTCCCTGCCCGACACCCTCGACCAGATGACGATCGCCGTCGAAGCTGGCCTCGGGTTCGACGGCGCAATGGCGAAGGCCGCTCGCAACGGACACGGTCCGCTTGCGGAGGAGCTCATCAGAGTGCTGCAGGACATGTCGATCGGCCGGACCCGCCGCGAGGCTTTCGGCGAGCTCGAACATCGCACGAGCTCTGAAGACCTGCGGCGCTTCATCCGAGCGGTGATCCAGGCCGACGCGTACGGCGTCGCGATCGGTGACGTCCTGCGCGTTCAGGCCGGCGAGATGCGCCTCAAGCGTCGACAGCGCGCGGAAGAGCAGGCGATGAAGGTCTCCGTCAAGATCCTCTTCCCGCTGGTGTTCTGCCTCTTGCCGGTGCTCTTCATCGTGCTCCTCACACCAGCGGTTATCGGTGCTCTCAACTCGTTCGGTGGCGGTATCGGCTCACCCGGCGGTCTCTAAGCGCGTCGGCACGGGAGCGCGCGGGCGGCTCGGCTCGGGCGGTCGGCTCGTCGGTAGGCTGAGGCCCCATGAGGGGAAGTCGCATGGGAGTGGCTGGCGCTTCGGTTGGCTAATGCAGCGCGGTGGCGCCCCGACGTGCTCGGCGACGGGTTCGAGCAGCTCACGCTGCCGCTCGGAAGCGACGACGAGGGCGAGGTCGTCGCGACGCTCGTGCGGCACCGACCGGGGTTCCGGCTGCGGTTCACGCGAGGCGCGGCATCCGGAGCCGACGTCCTCTACGTGCACGGGTGGAGCGACTACTTCTTCAACCCCGAGCTCGCGCGCTACTGGTCGGATGCCGGCGCCCGCTTCTTCGCGCTCGACCTGCGCAAGTACGGCCGCAGCCTGCGGCCCGGGCAGACACCCGGCTACATCACGAACCTCGCCGACTACGACGCCGACATCGAGGCGGCGCTCGCCGCGATGGGGCACGGGGCGACGGATGCCGCGGCATTCGCTCGGCCGCTCATCCTGCTCGGGCACTCCACCGGCGGGCTTACGCTGAGCCTCTGGGCCGCACGGAATCCCGGACGGGCCGCCGCACTCGTGCTCAACAGTCCGTGGCTCGAGTTCCAGATGAGCCGGGTCGGTCGCGAGGCGCTCGCCCCGGTGATCGCGTGGGGCGCGAAGGTGAACCCGATGGGCCCGATGCCGAACGTCGACCTCGGCTTCTACACGCGATCGGTGGCGAAAGAGCAGGACGGCGAGTGGGAGTACTCCCACGAGTGGCGACCCGACCGTGGCTTCGTGACGCATCCGGCGTGGCTCACCGCGATCCTCGCCGGGCACGCCACCGTCGCCGCGGGCATCGACGTGGGCGCGCCGGTGCTGACACTCCTGTCGGCGCGGTCCACGATCCAGCCGCAGTGGGATCCGGCCATGCTCACCACTGACATCGTGCTCGTCGTCGACGACATCGCGAAGCGCGTGCTGAAGCTCGCCCCGCAGGTGTCGGTCGCGCGCATCGACGGGGCGCTCCACGACGTGTTCCTTTCGCGGGAGCCGGCGCGCGCGGGGGCCTACGCGTCGATCACACGATGGCTGCGCGGCTACGCACCCGGCCGCTGAACTCGTTGCAGCATCAGGCGAGCGGATGCCGCGCCGCGAACGGACCCCGCAGCGCCGCCCACTGCAGCAGCATGATCGTCTTCGCGTCGACGATGTCGCGGCCGATGCGGTCGAGCGCGTCGTCGAACGAGAGCTCCAGCACCTCGATGTCCTCGCCCTCGTCGGCGAGTCCGGCGCGCGAACCGTCGGCGACCGTGCCGCGAACGTAGGGCGCCGCGAAGAAGTGCAGGCGCTCGGTCACGGAGCCGGGGCTCATGTACACGTCGAAGACATGCTCGACGTTGCCGACCACATGGCCGGTCTCCTCCTCGGCCTCCCGGCGGATGGCGGTCTCGGGGCCGTCCTCGTCGAGCAGGCCGGCGGCGGACTCGATGAGCATGCCGTCGGGGTGCTCGTTCACGTAGGCAGGGAAGCGGAACTGTCGCGTCAGCAGCACCGTGCGCGCATCGCGGTCGTAGAGCAGGATCGTCGCACCGTCGCCGCGATCGTAGGTCTCGCGCTCCTCGGTGGTCCAGGTTTCGTCGGCGTGCTGGAAGTCGAACGTCGTGGCGCGGGTCACGAACCAGTTCGACGTGAGCACCCGCACGTCCCGCACGCGAACGCGCGGGTTGCGGACGAGGTCACGGCCGACCCGATCCAGGCCCGTGCGGCCACGGCGGTCGGGCACGTCGACGCCCGCCTGCGGCATCCGCTCGTCATCGGCCGCGACGCTCGCCTGCGGTATCCGTTCACTCACGCCGGCGAGCCGCTCAGCGGAAGTTCGTGAACTGGAGGGCGACGTCGAGGTCCTTGCCCTTGAGCAGCGCCATCGTGGCCTGGAGGTCGTCGCGGCTCTTGGACGAGACGCGCAGCTCGTCGCCCTGGATCTGGCTCTTCACGCTCTTGGGCGCCTCGTCGCGGATGATCTTCGAGATCTTCTTCGCGTTCTCGCTGTCGATGCCGTTCTTCAGGCCGATCTCGATGCGGAACTCCTTGCCCGACGCGTATGGCTCGCCCTCGTCGAGCGAGCGCAGCGTGATGCCGCGCTTGATGAACTTCGACTCGACAACCTCCAGCACCGCCTTCACGCGCTCCTCGGTCTGCGCCTTGAGCAGGACCTTCTCACCCGACCACTCGACCGAGGCACCGACGTTCTTGAAGTCGTAGCGCTGCTCGACCTCTTTGCGGGCCTGGTTGACGGCGTTGTCGGCCTCCATCTTGTCGACCTTGCTCACGATGTCGAACGTTGAATCTGCCATGCGCGCCAGTCTAGCGAGGGGCGTGTGAGGCGAGCGGATGCCGCAGGCGAGGGCGCGGGGGTTTCGAGACGCGCGCCTCGCGCGCTCCTCAACCCGCAGCTGCGGCGCGGAGCCAAGCCGTCGTGGCGCCCGGCAGCCGCCCGTCGGCGAGCGGTGCGCTGGTGACGAGCACCTCACCCGACGGGAGCTCGATCGGTGTCGAACCGAAGTTCGTGATCGACTCCCATCCGCCTGGCCGCGCGAACCAGAGCACGTCATCGGAGCCCGAGGCGTGCGCGCGCCACGCGAGCTCCTCGACGTCCTGCAGGTCGCGGCGCAGCCACAGAGCACGGCGATACAGGTTGAGCGTCGAGTCGGGATCCTCCCGCTCGACCTCGACCGAGAAGGCGCCGAACCACGCGGGCTGCGGCAGATGTGCCCCGTCGGCGCCGAAGCCGAATGAGCTCCCCTCGCGCGTCCAGGGCAGCGGAACGCGGCATCCGTCACGGCCCACATCGGTGCCGCGGCTGCGGAAGAACGTGGGGTCCTGCCGGTCGGCCTCGGGAACGTCGGCGACCTCGGGCAGGCCGAGCTCCTCACCCTGGTAGAGGTAGGCACTTCCGGGAAGCGCCAGCATGAGGAGCGATGCGGCGCGGGCGCGACGCAAGCCCAGCTCGACGTCCACGGTGGGTGCGACTCCGCCGGTGAGGAGCCAGGCCCGGCCGATCTGGCCGTCGTCGCCGTGGTCGGCGGGCAGGCCGTACCGCGTGGCATGGCGCACGACGTCGTGGTTCGAGAACACCCACGTGTTCGACGAGCCCGTCACGACGACCGACTCCAGGTTGTGGTCGATGATCGCGCGGAATTCGGCGGCGTCGAAGTCGGCGCGCAGCAGGTCGAAGTTGAATGCCTGTCCGAGGCTCGTCGGTGCGGCGTACCGATGGCGTCGCGTCGGCTCGACCCACGCCTCGGCCACGGCGATGCGTGGTGGGTCGTACTCGCCGAACACGGCACGCCACTCGGCGTAGATCTCGTCGAGCTCCTCGCGATCCCACAGGGGATGCGACCCCTCGGCACCGATCCGCATCGCCTCGAGCTCGGCGTGCGACCGCAGCGGGTACGTGAGGTCCTTCGCGAGCCCGTGCGCGACGTCGACCCGGAAGCCGTCGACGCCGCGGTCGGCCCAGAACCGCAAGGTTCGCAGGAAGTCCGCGCGCACCTCGGGGTTGGCCCAGTTGAGGTCGGGCTGCTCGGGCGCGAACAGGTGCAGGTAGAACTGTCCGTCGCCAACCGGCTGCCAGGCCGAGCCGCCGAACATCGACTGCCAGTCGCTCGGCGGTTCCGTGCCGTCGGGCCCCTCGCCGTCGTGGAAGATGTACCGGTCGCGCGCGGCCGACCCGCGCGGCGACGCGAGCGCCTCGCGGAACCACTCGTGCCGGTTCGAGGAGTGGTTCGGCACGATGTCCACGATGAGACGGATGCCGGCGGCGTGCAACGCCGCGATCATCTCGTCGAAGTCGGCGAGGGTGCCGAGCTTCGGGTCGACGTCGCGGTAGTCGTCCACGTCGTACCCGCCGTCGGCGAGCGCCGACGGGTAGAACGGCGAGAGCCACACCGCGTCGACTCCGAGCTCCACGAGGTACGGGATTCGGCTCGTGATGCCGGGCAGGTCTCCGATGCCGTCGCCGTTCGCATCGGCGAAGCTGCGCGGGTAGATCTGGTAGACGGCGGCCTGCCTCCACCAGCCTGGGTCGTTCGCGAGCACGACGGCTGCCTCGGTCGTGCGGGCGTCGAGGGTCGACTCGGTCATCTTGTCCTCTTCTCCGGTCCTTCTCATTCTTCTCCGGCTCACTCTTCACCGGCCTGTCGTCGTTTCGCCTACTTGATCGAGCCCCGCGTGACGCCGGAGATCACCCAGCGCTGCGAGAAGATGTACACGATCAGGAGCGGCGCCATCGCCATGAGGTACGACGCGAACGCCACCGTGTAGTCGGTGTTGAACTGCCCTTGGAACACGTACTGGGCCAGGGGCAGCGTGCGAGCGGCGGGATCGGTCAGCACCACGAGCGGCATGATGAAGTCGTTCCAGGCCCACACGCACGTGAGGATGCCGACCGTCGCGTTCATGGGCATCAGCAACGGGAAGATCACCGACCGGAACACCCGCCAGGTGCTCGCGCCGTCGACCCGTGCCGCCTCCTCCAACTCGATCGGGATCGACCGGATGTAGGCGGTGTAGATGAAGATGTTCAGCGACAATCCGTAGATCGTGTACAGGATGATCATGCCGGCCTGGTTGTCGAGCCCGAGGATCGCGGTCTGCTTCACGAGCGGCAGCATGATGATCGGGAACGGGATGAACAGGGCGGCGAGGAGGTAGAAGAACACGCCCTTGAAGAACGGGCGATGGATGTTGCGTGCGAGCGCATACGCCACGACCGAGCTCGTCAGGAGCGTGAACACCACCGAGCCCACCGTGATGAGCGCCGTGTTGAAGAGCGCCTGCGGGAAGTTCGTGCGTTCCCACGCCTCGGGGAAGTTCTCCCACCGCACCGGGTTCGGCCATTCGAAGCCCGTGCCGCTCACCAGCTGGTCGGGCGTCTTCAGGGAGACGACGACGGCGAGGTACAGCGGGATGAGGATCGTCAGCGAGCACACGGCGATGAGCGCGGTGGCCCACCAGTTGACGCGACGGGTGTCGTCCTCGCGATCGCCATGCCGCTTGCGGCCTTCGACGGCGGTGACGGCGTCGACCTCCGACTCGAGCTGGCTGGCGGTGTTGGTTGCGGTGGTCATCAGAAATCGGCCTCTCTGCGCTGAAGGACCCGGAACTGGAAGAGCGACACGACCGTGATCACGATGAAGAAGATCACCGCGTTGGCCGTCTGGTAGGCGAACTCGCCGCCCGAGAACCCGCCGCGGAAGATGAGCAATGTCACCGACTCCGTCGAGGTGCCCGGGCCGCCGTTCGTGAGGGCGACGATCGGGTCGAACACCTGCAGGAAGCCCTTCAGGCTCAGCACGACGTTGATCGTGAAGAAGGCGCTGATGAGCGGGAAGGTGATCGATGTGAACTGGCGCCATGGCTTCGCCCCGTCGAGGGACGCGGCCTCGTAGAGCTCCGCCGGAATCGTCTGCAGCCCCGAGAGGTAGATGATGATCGTGAACGCGCACGCCTGCCAGACCGCAAGGGCCACGATCGCCGTCCAGGCCCAGTCGGGATTGGTGAGGATGTTGTCGCGGAACAGCGGGATGCCCGAGAGGAGCTTGGGCAGCGAGTTCGAGAAGAAGAACTGGAACACATAGCCGATGACCAGGATCGCGAGCACGTACGGCACGAAGTAGACGCCGCGCCAGAAGCTGCGGGCCTTGATCTTCGCGTTCAGTGCGAGTGCGATGACGAGCGAGATCGCGTTCGTGAGGATCGTCGCGGCGATCGCGAACAGGAACGAGAACCCGTACGCGGCCAGCACGCGGTCGTCCTTGAAGAGGTTCGCGTAGTTCGAGAGGCCGACGAAGTTCCAGTCCCCGTATCCGGCGTAGTTCGTGAAGCTGAAGAAGATGCCCACGAGCACCGGGACGGTGTGGAAGGCGGCGAAGGCGATGACGGCCGGCCAGACCATCCAGTAGTAGGCGGGCAGCGCGCGCCTGGCGCCGGTCCGGGTGCGGGTCGCGCGTCCGCGCGTGGTGCCTCCGGACGCCGAGGTGCGCACGGCTTCGGTGAGCGTCGTCATGTCATTCTCCCGTCACTGGGATCGTGCGCGCGGCGACCTTGCGCCACTCGCTGTCGAGGGTGGCGAGCGCGGCATCCACGTCGCCGTCGAAGAGGAACTGCTGGTCGATCGCGGCGAGTGGGATGCTCGGCGGGATCTGGTGGTCGATGAAGCCGGTGATCTTCCCCTCGTCGAACCAGGGCTTCACGGACTGGATCGCTGCGTCGTCGCTGAGCTCGGCTCCCTCAACGGAAGGCACCATGTTCTGGGATGCCGCGAACTCCTCGATCACGTCCTTCTCGAAGAGGTAGTCGATGAAGCGCAGTGCCTCCTCCTGGTGGGGCGTGTCCTCGCCCATCGTGACCACGACGTCGACGCCGGAGACGAGCAGGCGGTCGTCGGGGTCGTCGCTGACCGGGTAGGGGAAGATGGCCGCGTCGATCTCGGGGTTGACCGCCTTGATCGGGTTGATCGCCCAGATGCCCTGCATGAGCATCGCGACCTCGCCGTTGGCGAAGGCGGCATTGCCGTCGTCGTACGTCTTGCCGCGATACCCCTCCTGCGTGTAGCTGAAGAGCTCGTACTGCTGCTCCATCGCCTCGTGGAAGTCCTTCTGGAAGGAGACCTCCGAATCGGGCCCGACGTTCTCGCCCTCCTCGCGCATCTGGTCGAAGAAGTCACCCTGCGCCGGGTAGGCGCCGAGGGCGTTGAACGAGGGCAGCCCGGTCCACGAGTCCGCGAGGGTGCCGTAGAACGGCGTGATCCCGGCATCCTGCAGCGCGTCGCACACGGCGATGAACTCGTCCCAGGTCTCGGGCACCTCCAGCCCCTGCTCCTCGAAGATCGCACGGTTGTAGATGACGCCGTTCGCGTTGTTCACGTAGCCGAGGCCGTTGACCTCGCCCTCCTTGTTGCCGAGGTTGGCGAGGATCTCCTGCACGGCCGGGTTGATCGTGTCGAGCACGGGCTCATCGGAGAAGTCGTAGAACACCCCCGCTTGCGCGAGTCGGCCGAACCCGCCGTTGGCGTTCAGCGTGATGACGTCGGGCGCCTTGTCCTTCACGAGCAGGGTGCGGATCATCGTGTCGGCGTCGGCGACCTGGTTCTGCACGATTCGGATGTCGGGGTTCTCCGCCTCGAAGTCCTCGATGATCTTCGAGAAGTCCTCGAGCGCCTCGCCCTTGAACTGGAAGAAGTCGAGCGTGACGACGTCGCCGTCGCCGGGCGTCGCGCAGCCCGAGAGCAGCAGGCCGCCGAGGGCGATGGCGGATGCCGCGGCGAGCGCTCGCCGTGGTCTCGTGCGTCGTCTCCGATGCGGGATCGTCCGAGTGGTCTCGTCCGTCATGATGCGCCTCCTTGCGCTGTACTCGGTGGAGCTCGTGGTGGGTCAGTCGGTCGTGGTGAGTTCGAGCAGCACGAGCTGCGCGGGGAACAGCACGGGGGCATGCATGCCGACCGTGCCGAGCTGCCGGCCGGTCAGCGTGATCGGCTGCTCGGCCCAGGGGAGCGGCGACTGGCCCGGCCCGTCGGCCACGCTGCCCGCTGCGATCCGCACGGTGTATCGGCGGTCGTCGTCGAGGCCCGGCAGCGTGAAGCGGCCGGGCGGGTAGGTCACGCTGGTCGCGACCTGCGTGAAGGTGAAGAGAGCGGATGCCCCGTCGCGGGCCACGACGCCGCGCACGTCGGTCGTGGCATCCGGAGTGTCGCCGTGCACGAGCACCCCGGTGTGGATGAGTGCACGGTGACGCTTGTGCAGCTCGACCCAGCGGGCCACTGCGGCGAGGCCAGCGTCGTCGAGCGCGGTGAGGTCCCACTCGATGCCGAGGTGGCCGAGCATCGCGACCCCCGCGCTGAGGTCGAGCGAGACCTGCCGCCCGGTGGAGTGCACGGTGGGGCTCGTGAGGTGCGCCCCCATGATCTCGGGCGGAACGATGAGGCTCGTGTAACGCTGGATCTGCAGGCGTTCGACGGGGTCGAGGGTGTCGCTCGTCCAGATTCGGTCGGTGTGCTCGAGGATGCCGAGGTCGACTCGGGCGCCGCCCGACGCGCACGACTCGATCTCGAGGTCGGGGTGGCGGCGCTTCAGCGCAGCGAGCAGGCGATACAGCGCCTCGACGTTGTCGTGCACCCGAGCGCGGCCCGAATCGGCGGCGCCCGCCTCGAGCAGGTCACGGTTGTGGTCCCACTTCAGGTAGGCGATGTCGTGCTCGTCGAGCAGGCTGTCGAGCCGCTCGAGGAGGTACTGCCAGGCGCCCTCGTTGGCGAGGTCGAGCACGTACTGCTGCCGGGCGGGCACCGGCAGTTCGTCGCGGCCGCGCAGGATCCAGTCGGGGTGCTCGCGGGCGAGCTCGCTGTCGAGGTTGACCATCTCGGGCTCGACCCAGAGGCCGAACTCCATGCCGAGCCCACGGACCTTCTCGATGAGCGGCCCGAGGCCGGCCGGCCAGACGCCCTCGTCGACGTACCAGTCACCGAGGCCCGCGGTGTCGTCGCGACGGCCGCGGAACCAGCCGTCGTCGAGCACGAACCGCTCGACGCCCACGGCGGCCGCACGCTCGGCGAGTGCGACGAGCGTGTCGAGGTCGTGGTCGAAGTAGACGGCCTCCCAGGTGTTCAGCGTCACGGGGCGAGGGCGTCGCGGATGCTGCGGGCGGGCGCGCAGGTCGTCGTGGAAGCGCCGTGACAGCTCGTTGAGTCCGTCGCCCCACGATCCGATCGTCCATGGCGTCGTGTAGGCCTCGCCTTCGCCGAGCACGATCTCGCCGGAGCCGAGGAGCTCCCCGGCCGACAGGAACGACTCGGCCGTCGGCGTCCGCTCGGCGACGAGCCGGTGGTTGCCGCTCCAGGCCACGTGCACGGCGTGCACGAGGCCGCGCTCGAAGCCGAAGCCCGCGCGACCCGCGGCGAGCACGAGGCTCGCGTCTGACCCGGGGCGTCCGCGACGGCTCTCGCGCACGTGCGTGCCGATCGTGAAGGCGTGCCGCTGCGGCGAACGCTCTCGCAGGTGGCGGCCGGTGGTGTCGAGGAGCTCGTCGACGTCGCCCGGCACGGGGAACGTCGTCGTGAGCGCGACGAGCGTGTACGGCTCGGCGGCGCGGTTCTCGAGGGTGATGCGCTGGCGGAGGAGGCCCGAGGGGGTCACCTCGAGCGTGATCGTGGCCGCAAGGCCGGCTGCGGCATCCGCTGCGATGACGACGGCGCGGGCGGATGCCTCGTCGACGTCGATCGCCTCGGTGACGAGCTTGGTCGAGAAGTGCCGGCCGTTGCGGTGGCCGGCGAGACCCGGCGTGCCGAGCCAGCCCGAGGACTCCTGCGGGATGAGCGTGAGCGGCGCCGGCTGGTCGAGCCCGCCCGAGACCCGCTGCGGCAGCGCCGCCGTGCCGAGCGCGGCGAGCTCTGCCTCGGCCAGCGCTCCCTGGTCGGCCCCCCAGAAGACGATCACGGGCAGGGGGGCATGACGGGCGTCGAGGATGACGCTGGTTCCCCCGTTGCGGAGGTGGAGGAGCCCGGAGCTGCGCTGCATGAGTTATTTCTATGACAGAAATAACTAAGTTGTCAACCCGGTGAATCCAGGTGTCCCGGGCGCGTGGAGTGGATCGGATTCCTCTGCTTCGTGTCAGAATGAAACAAACGTGGGAGGGTTCACCGATGGCGGAGCACCAGGCCGAGGTCAGCGCATCGGCGCGCGAGCTCGCGCGGGAGGTGCTCATCCACGGCCCGATCTCACGTGCGGAGCTCGGTCGCCGCCTCGGGCTCTCGCCGGCGAGCCTCACGCGGCTCAGCAAGCCCTTCCTCGACCGCGGCTGGTTCATCGAGGCGTCGGAGACCGTGCAGGGCGCGACCGGTCGCCCTGCCACGCCGCTCGACGTGCAGGTCGACTCGCGCCGTTTCGTCGGGGTGAAGCTCGCGGGCGAGTCGGCCTTCGGCGTCATCACCGACCTGCGCGCGGGCGCGCTCGATAAGGGTGAGCGGCGGCTCGCCGCGCACGAGGTCGACGCCGTCGTCGCGGCGGTGGCCGACCTCGTGGTGGAGCTCCGCGACGGCGACGGGGTGGAGGTCTCCGGGCTGGGCGTCAGCATCGGCGGCAACGTGGCGGGGCAGCGCGTCGTCACCCGCGCGCCGTTCCTCGGGTGGCGTGACGTGGCGCTCGCCGACCTGCTCGAGCGCGAGCTCGGGATCCCGGTCACGATCGAGAACGACGTCACCGCGCTCACGACCGCCGAGCAGTGGTTCGGCGACGTGCGGGGACGACCCGCGTTCGCCGTCGTCACCATCGGGGCGGGCGTCGGCTACGGGCTCGTCGTCCACGACCGCGTGATCACCACGCCCGACTCGGGACTCGGCCTCGGCGGGCACCTGCCGCTCGACCCCAACGGGCCGCTCTGCGGCGACGGACACCGCGGATGCTCCACCGCGATGTTGTCGATCCCGAGCATCACCGCCCAACTCGGCATCGCGCTCGGCCATGAGGTGGACTACGACGAGGTGCTGCGACTCGCCCGGGAGGGGCATCCGCTCGCCGTGTCGGTCACCGCCGCCGCCGGCCGCGCGCTCGGCCGCATGATGGCCGGCATCGCCAACATCGCCATGGTCGACACGATCGTGCTGTCGGGCGAGGGCGTCGGGCTCTGGAACGTGGTCGGCGACGTCGCGCTCGCCGCTCTCGCCGAGGACCGCGACGCCGAGGCGACTCCCGTCGAGGTGCACGTCGACGACGCGGGCTTCGTGTCGTGGGCGCGGGGCGCCGCGGCGGTGGCGATCCAGGCGGCGCTGGGGCGGCTGCGGCTGCCGGCGTAGGTCGCGGCATGCGGCGGTCGCGGGCGAGATGCGTCAGCGCTCGGGCGGCCTCGCCGTCGATGAGCGCACGCGGAGCTCGTAGGGCAGCGGCGTCGCGGCGGGCGGCGCGGCATCTGCGTCGGGCTCGAGCTGCTCCATGAGGATCTCGACGGCTTTCTCGCCCTGCAGGCGCGGGAACTGCGCCACGGTCGAGAGCCCGAAGAAGTCGGCGAGGTCGTGGTCATCGACTCCGATGATCGAGACGTCGCGCGGCACCACGAGGCCGAGGTCGCGGGCAGCGAGGATCGATCCGATCGCCATCTCGTCGGATGCCGCGAAGATCGCGGTCGGGCGGTCGCGGGGCACGCCGAGCAGCTGCTTGGCGGCGTGGTAGCCGCCGCGGATCGTGAAGTCGGCCGGCGCGAACAGCCGCTGGTCGACCTCGACGCCTGCGTCGCGCAACGCCTCTTCGTAGCCGATGCGGCGGTTCGTGGGCAGGTGGAAGTCGAGGTCGAACTCCAGTTGGCCGCCGATGTGCGCGATGCGCGTGTGTCCGAGGCCGATGAGGTGCTCGGTGGCGAGCCGCGCGACCGCGACGTCGTCGATCGTGAGCGTGCGCACCCCGGGGATCGGGCCGCCGACGCCGACGAGGGGCTTGCCGAGGTCATGGAGGCGTGCCACCTCCGGCTCGGTGAGCTCGAGCGACACTGCGATGACGGCGTCGACCCGCTGGCGCAGCAGGAAATGCTCGAAGACGCTCGAGCGTTCCTGACCGTCGCCCGACAGGTTGTAGAGGGTGAGGTCGTAGCCGCTGCGGAGCAGCGCCTGCTGGGCACCCTCGAGCACCGACGAGAAGAACCATCGGTTGAGGAACGGGATCACGACGCCGATGTTGCGGGTACGCCCTGACGCGAGGCTCGACGCGTTCGACGAGACCACGTAGCCGAGCCGGGCGGCGGCCTCGACCACCTTCGCCTTCGACCCCGGGGAGACGTGCCCGCGCCCGCTGAGGGCGCGCGAAACCGTCGCGGTGGAGACCCCCGCGAGCTTCGCGACCTCTTCGATGCCGGCCATGGCTCCTCATTCCCGGCCTCGCCGAGTCAGGGAAATCCTATCGCCTGGGCCGGTGCGGGCCGGTCGCGGGGCGGTCGAGGCAAGGGCGCTGGTGCGATCGAGGGGCGCCTACGGCCCTCGGCTCGGCCGACGTCGGCGTCTGACGATCGCGTGGGAATGATCGCGCCGCGCCGGGCGGGCCGTTGCCGGCAGTCGCCCGCGTGCGGTAGAAAGGCATCTGTCTATTGGCCTGCCCGCGGGGGTAGTCGCCCACCGTCGCCGTAGGAAGGAAGCACGCCATGAAGTGGGTCAGGCGCATCGCTCTGGCACTGGTCGTGCTCTTCGCCCTCTTCTACCTGATCACACGCCCCGAGGATGCCGCGAACGCCGTGGAGGGCGCGGTCGGAGCGGTGTGGGGCGGAGTCCAAGCGGTGGGCCGGTTCTTCACTTCCCTCGCCACGTGACGCCATGAGCGTCTTCACGCTCGATCCCCACGTCGATCGATACCTCATCGCCGACGAGGGCGAGGTGATCATCGACGAGGTGTACAAGCACTGGGCCGCCGTCTTCGGCCCAATCCTCGAACTGTTCGCGATCATCCCGGTGCTGCTGCTCGTATTCTGGCTGCCCTCGAGTGCGTACTGGGTCCCGCTGTTCGGGGCGCTGGCACTGCTCCTGCACGCACTGTGGCGCATGCTCGGCATGCGAATGGACCGCTTCGTGATCACGAACATGCGGGTGTTCCGGGTGCACGGCATCCTCTCGCAGCACGTGGCCACGATGCCGATCTCGCGCATCCTCGACATCTCGGTGCACGTTCCGATCCTCGGCCGCATCTTCAACTACGGGCACTTCGTGTTCGAGTCGGCGGCTCAGGAGCAAGGGCTCCGGGAGATCCGCTACGTCGGCTCCCCGACCCAGCGCGGGCTCACGATCCAGCGGGTCATCCAGCGATCCGGTCTGCGTGGCGCCGGTGGGGCGCGCACGATGAGCCGCGCCGACCGGGCCGCCCAGGCCGCCGCGGCCGCCCAGAGCGCCGCTGCAGCCGCCCAGGCGGCCCAGACTGCCCCGGTCATGCCGGCCCCCGGGGGCCAGACCGCCCCCGTCACGCCGAACGCCGACACGGCCCCCGTCGCGCCGAACGCCGACACCGCCCCGATCGACGTGCCGTGGTGGCGCGCCGAGGGCTGAGGGCCCCACGACGCGCGATCTGCGTGGCGTTCGACCCTGCGGCATCCGCTCATCGGCGCTGATTTCTCGCCACGCCAGTCCGCGGGTATTCTTGACAGGCCCCCGGTTGTGTGCGGAACGCGGTCGGGTGCGACTGGCGAGTTACCCAAGCGGCCAAAGGGATCTGACTGTAAATCAGCTGTCTACGACTTCGGGGGTTCGAATCCCTCACTCGCCACGTGTGGAAGCCCCGGTGATCCGGGGCTTTCGTCGTTCTCGGGCACGGTCTGGCGGCATGGGGGCGGTACCTCGGCGCGCCCGCGCGGCGGGCCGCCGGCGACGTGCTGGCGTAGCGTGAGGGCATGAGCCAGCACGTCGCATCCGTCGCATCCGCCGCCCTGCTCGACCTCGCCCGCGATTTCGCCGTACGGGCCGCGGAGTTCGCGCTCGACGCACGGCGGGCGGGGGTGAGCGTCGTCGCGACGAAGTCGACGCCGACGGATGTCGTGACCGCCGTCGACCGTGACACCGAGACGCTGATCCGCTCGCTCATCCTCGATGCGCGACCCGACGACGGCATCGTCGGCGAGGAGGACGCCACCCACATCGGCACGAGCGGCGTCGACTGGGTCATCGACCCGATCGACGGCACCGTCAACTTCCTCTACGGCATTCCGGCCTGGGCGGTCAGCATCGCCGTGGTCGAGGGTGCGGGCGGCGGCGAGGTCGAGGGCACGACCCTGGCCGGGGTCGTCGTGAACCCGGTCACCGGCGAGCTCTTCGAGGCGACCGCGGGCGGCGGTGCCAGCCTGGCGGGGCGTGAACTCGCCGTGAACGCCGACGTGTCGCTCGGATCCGCGCTCGTCGGCACCGGGTTCGGGTATGCCGCTGAGCGTCGACGCGAGCAGGCGACAGTGCTCCTCGAACTGCTGCCGAAGGTGCGCGACATCCGCCGCATCGGGTCGGCCGCGCTCGACCTCTGCGCCGTCGCCGCCGGCCGGCTCGACGCGTTCTACGAGCACGGGCTCAACGCGTGGGACCACGCCGCCGGCGCACTCATCGCCCGCGAGGCGGGCGCCCGCGTCGGCGGGCCGTACGGTGGCCGCGAGAACAGCGAGTTGCTCGTCGCCGCGCCGCCCGTGCTGTACGAGGAGCTCGCCGCGGCGCTGCGGGCGGCGGGCATCGACGCCTGAGGGCGGCTGCGGGCGCGTCCGTGCCCTCTGCGGCCGTGCGTGCAGCGGTCTTCGGCGCGCACTCGCCGGGGTCGCGACGCGATCGCGCGAGTTCTCGTCGCGACATCCGCGGACTGATGCGGATGTCGCGGTCCGGGCGAGCCGCGAGCGACGGAACTCGCCGACGCTCGTGGCGAACGCCCACGAGAACGGTTAGTCTTTACCAACCCGTTATCTCGACGCAGGGTCGGGATGCTCACCTCCCTGTCCCGTTCCGCCCCCGATACGCCGAAGGTCCCCCACGTGCTCGAGTCCCCCCTCGTGCCCGACGGTTCTGCGCCAGGCACACAGGTCCCTTTGCGGCCTGAGCGACCCCTGACGCGACGGGAGATCCGGGAACGAGAGGCGGCCGAGGCGTTCCGGCTCGAGTCGGCGTACGCTGAGGCGGGCGCCGCGCAGACCGCACCGGCACCGCCGGTATCGCATGGATCGCCTGAGGCGGCGTACCCGGCGTCATGGCAGCTAGGGCAGGCCTCTCCTCCGCCGGTCGGCGCGCCTGCCGCGTACGGGTCGACGTCCGTCTCGCAGTATCCGGCTCAGGGTTCGGCGCCGCAGTATCCGGCTCAGGGTTCGGCGCCGCAGTATCCGACGCAGGGTTCGGCGCCGCAGTATCCGACGCAGGCTGCCGTGCCGCAGTATCCGGCGCAGCCGGGCGCGGCGCACGCACCCGAGCAGGCCGCATACTCGTCAATCCAGCCGGCAGCGGTGCACGCGCCCGAGCAGGCCGCGTACTCGTCAATCCAGCCGGCAGCGGTGTACCAGCCGCTCGTGACTCCCGCGGCGCCGACGACCCCGCAGCCGGCGCGATATCCGCACCAGCCCGCGGCCACGCAGCCGGTCGCCCAGCAGCAGCCGATCGCCCAGCAGCCGGCGGCCGTGCAGCCGATCGCCCTGCAGCATCCTGTCGCCTCGCACAACGCGGCGACGCCGATCGCGCCGCAGCCGACGCCGCAACGACCCGGGTTCGACGCCATCTTCGGCGGCACGGATGTCGCACCCCACGAAACACTCGAAGCGCCCGCGCTCCGGCGCCGGGCTGCAGTCGAGGCGACCCCGCACCTCGAGGCCGAGCAGGTCGACCGCCCCGTCGGTCGCAGCTCGGCCTCCTCCGTTTCCGGCAGCCGTTCCTCGGGCCGTTCCTCCCGGCGAGAGGAGCCCGCCGGTTTCGACGCGTTGTTCTCTGGGCTCGATAACGACCCCGTCGATCCCGACGAAGAGGGCGGCAACGATCGCCGCGGTGGCCGAGGCGGCAGAGCCGACCGCAAGGCGGCGAAGGCCGCGAAGGCGGCGAGGATCTCGAAGCCCGAGAAGCCCGAGAAGCCCGAGAAGGGCGCGAAGCGCTCGGCCTCCTCGAAGGCACCTGGACCGCGGCGCGGTGCTGCTGTTCCCGCGGCACCCGAGCTCGTCGACGGCGACCTCGCGTTCCTCGTGAATGGGACCGGAGCCGCGGCGTCGGCGGCGTCAGCCCTGGCGGCCGACGCCGGATCTGCGGCGACCACGTCGGGACTCGCGGGGCTCGCGGCATCCGGACTCCACGGCGGGCCCGGGGCGGCCGCGCCCCACGGAGCAACCGCGGCACCCGCACGCTCGGCAGTGGAGGGCCGCGCGGCATCCGCGGTCGTCCCGCCCGTCGACCCGACCGCCGGTTTCGCGGTGGCGGTCGCCGCGGCCGCCGGCGCACTGCCGGCAGCCGGTCCGTCAGCCGCTCCCGCGCCGGCGCCCCTCAACCTCGAACTGCAACTGCGCCGCGGCAGCCGCCCCGAAGGGTCCCCGGCCGCGGCCGAGTTGCCCGCCGACGTCGCCGAGGTCTCCGACCTGCTCGGTTTCGGATCGATCCCCGAGCCACTCCGGCACCACCCGTCGCTCGACGCCGCGCCCGCGAGCGATCGCACGTCCGACCGCAGCGCGGAATCACGGCGCGACTTCCCCCGCAACGACACCCCGGCCCCCGCGGCCCGCCCGGCCCGGTCCTGGTCACCGCAGCCGGCCACTCGCCCCGGCACGCGCCCCGGGGCATCCGTCCCCGCACGCCGACGGGGCGCCGCCGGCCGTGTCGTGAGCGTGGTGGCGATGAGCTTCGCGGCGCTCCTCGCGATCGCCACGACGATCCCGTCGCTGTCGCTGCTGTCGCCCGCCGACGTGCAGGCGCTGGCGCTCGCGAATTACGGCGGCGACACGTTGGACGGGCAGCGCGTAGTGGTGAACGGCGACATCGTCGCCCAGAGCATGCAGCGCGAGGGCTACGAGAGCCAGACCATCGAGGAGTACGCGCGCGCTGCCGGCATCCGCCCCGAAGCGACATTCACGAACAACCCGGCCGGCACGATCCAGTGGCCGTTCGCGGTCGGCGTGCACATCGGCGACCGGTTCGGATACCGCGACTGCTACGGCTGCTCGAGCAACCACGGCGGCCAGGACTTCAACCCCGGACTCGGTGCCGAGATCCAGGCGATCGCCGACGGCACCGTCGCCGTGTCGACGGACGAAGGCGGCTCGCTGGGCGTCGTGATGATGATCGACCACATGATCGACGGCGAGCTCATCACCAGCGTCTACGCGCACATGGAGTACGACTCGCGCCGCTTCGAGGTCGGCGACACGGTGCACGTCGCGGACGTCATCGGCACCACGGGCGACACCGGCATGTCGACCGGCCCGCACCTCCACTTCGAGATCCGCGTCGGCGGCGTCGACGGCACCAAGATCGACCCGCTCGAGTGGCTCTACGCCAATACGAACTAGCACCCGTCCGGCTCCGTCCGGGTGGCGCCGTCGCGCGGAAGAACGCATGGGGATCCGCATCACAGGGCCTCAGGCGGAACCATCACGTGGAATCTCCTGCGGTTTCGGCGGGTTGTCCACAGATCAGCGCGACAGACCGTCGTGCGGCCGCCGCGATCGGCACACTCGGTGTCGTGTCCTCCGTCGCCCAGTACCTCCGCGCCAACAGCGGCGTCCTTCCGCATACCGCGTTCGATCATGCCGGGTTCAGCCGGGCTGACGTCGAGGCCGCGGTTCGACGCGGCTCGATCCTCCGGGTGAGGAACGGCTGGTTCGCGGTGCCCGGCGCGCATCCCGACCTGATTCGCGCGGTCCGGGTCGGCGGCGTCGCGACCGCGGCATCCGTGGCGCGCATGCACCGGCTCTGGCTGCTCGACGACGGCATGCTGCATGTGCGTGTGCGGTCGTCGACCGGGCGCCTCTCCGCGCCCCACGACCGACGGCTGCCAGTCGATCGCGTGAAGCACCGCGTCTGCCTGCACTACCGCAGTCGTGGCGGCTTCGATCGCGCGAGGGATCCGCTCACCGCCGCGCTCGCGGAGATGTTCACGTGCACGGATGCCTCGAGCGCACTCGTGACCATCGACTCGGCGCTCGAGCGACAGGAGCTCGATCTCGGACACCTCGACAGGGTCCGCGAGTGGATGCCGAAGACCCGCCGTCACCTGATCGACCGGGTCGACCCCGAGAGCCAGTCGGGTCTCGAGACGATGATCCGGTTGCTGCTGCGGTCGAAGCGGATCCCTCATCGCGTCCAGGTCGAGATCGACGGAGTCGGGCGAGTGGACGTGCTCGTGGGGGACCGCCTCGTCATCGAGCTCGACGGGAAGGCGTTCCACACCGGGGAGGCGTTCGAGGAGGACCGACGTCGCGACTTCGAGCTCGTCACACGCGGCTACGTGGTGCTTCGGCTGAGCTACCGGCAGGTCATGCACGAATGGGATCGCGCGCGGGCGGGGATCCTCGCGCTCGTCGCGCGGGGCGAGCATCGGTGGCTCGGCGCGGGGCCGCATCCGGCGATCCCCGCGTGAACCAGGCTTCCGAAGCCGAGAAAGCGCATGAGAATGCCGCCGATGGGTGCTGTGGGGGCACCGAAATGCGGATTCTCATGTGCTTTCGCATCACGGCGACCGCGAGGAGAGGCTGCAGGACAGCGGATGCCGCGGGCGAGCGAGTGCGGCGGACCAGCGGATGGGCGGACGGCGCGGGCGGATGCCGCCGGCGGGCGCCGCGGCGAGAGGGCGCGGCGCCGCCGCGCGGCATCCGCTCGACGACTACGCGCGCAGCCAGGCCGTGGTGTCGTGCGGCAGCGAGCGGCCCTCGAGCGGCCCGCTCGCGAGCATCACTTCGCCGTCGGGCAGCTCGACCGGCTCGGCGCCAGTGTTCGCAACCACGACGACGTCGCCGTTGCGCAGGGCGACCGCGTCCGAGGGGAACCCGGGCAGCCACTCGAGCGATCCGGCTCCGAGGTCGTGCTGGCGCCGCAGTCGCAGCGCGTCCCGGTAGAGCGAGAGGGTCGACGCGGGCACGCCGCGCTGGCGATCGCGGGCGAGCTCGCCCCACTGCTCTGGCTGCGGGAGCCACGGGTCGCCGTCGGGGCCGAAGCCGTAGGTGGGCGCGTCGGCCTCCCACGGGATCGGCACGCGGCATCCGTCGCGGCCGTAGCGCTCGCCGTCCGTGCGGAACCACGTCGGATCCTGACGGGCGTCGTCGGGCAGGTGGATGACCTCGGGAAGGCCGAGCTCCTCGCCCTGGTAGAGGTAGGAGGAGCCGGGCAGGGAGAGCATGAGTGCCGTCGCGGCGCGAGCGCGCCGCAGACCGGGCGCGTACTCGGGCAGGCCCTTCGAGCGGGGGCCGAGGCCATGGCCCTGCGGGTTGGCCTCGGTGACCGAGAGGCGCGTGGCGTGTCGCACCACGTCGTGGTTGGATAGCACCCAGGTCGACGGCGCCCCGACCGCGGCGAACGCCTCGAGCGAGTCGTCGATCACCTGGCGCAGCGCTGCCGCGTTCCACGGCGTCTCGAGGTAGGCGAAGTTGAACGCCTGGTGCATCTCGTCTGGGCGCACCCACTTCGCGACGCGGGGGAGCGGGTCGACCCACGCCTCCGCGGCGAGGATGCGTTCACCCGGATACTCGTCGAGGAGCGCACGCCAGTCGCGGTAGATCTCGTGCACGCCCTCCTGGCCCCAGTAGGGTGCGAGGGCGCCGGGCTCCGTCGAGATCTCGGGCTCGAGCGCGACGCCGGTGGCGTCGGCGCCCACCGTCGCGAAGACCGTCCCACCGACCGTCGCACCGACGGTCGCGCCGACAGTCGCGCCTACGGTCTCGCCGACCGAAACACCGCCGGCGCCGCCCATGCTGCCGCCCTCGGCGGGCGGCGTGTAGTCGGGCAGGCCCTCGGCCTTGACCATGCCGTGCGCCACGTCCACCCGGAAGCCGTCGACACCGCGGTCGAGCCAGAAGCGGAGGATGCGTCGGAATTCCTCGCGCACCTCCTCATTGGTCCAGTCGAAGTCGGGCTGCGAGCTGTCGAAGAGGTGCAGGTACCACTGGCCCAGCGTGCCGTCGGACTCGATGACACGGGTCCACGCGGGGCCGCCGAAGACCGACTCCCAGTTGTTCGGCGGCTCGTCACCACCGGGGCCGCCGCCGTCGCGGAAGAGATAGCGCCCGCGCTCGCGGCTGCCGGCCGGCGCCGCGAGCGCGGCCTGGAACCACTCGTGCTCGTCGGACGAATGGTTCGGCACGAGATCGATGATGACGCGGATGCCGCGGGCGTGCGCTTCGGCTAGCATGGCGTCGAAATCGGCGAGGGTGCCGAAGCGCGGGTCGACGTCGCAGTAGTCGGCGACGTCGTAGCCGGCGTCGCGCTGCGGCGACGTGTAGAAGGGGGAGAGCCAGATGGCGTCGATGCCGAGGTCCTGCAGGTCGCCCAGTCGGCTGGTGATGCCGGCGAGGTCGCCCATGCCGTCGCCGTTCGCGTCGGCGAAGGACCGTGGGTAGATCTGGTAGATCGCGGCGGTGCGCCACCACTCGGAAGTCATGACGGAAACTGTACGACATCTCGTTACAGCATGGAAACGCTTACATCATCAGCGTGTCACGCCATGGTTACGAACCGGTATCAATGCTGGCTCTCCGGTTTGGTAATGAACGTCATGCACGGTATACCTGTAATCGCTTGCATATCTGCGAGCACTCCAAACGGAAGAACGGCCTTTCGGGCACGGTGCGCGGTTCCGAGATCGGAACGGGGATCACAGCTCCCTCACCTTGGCGAAGGCGCCGATCTCACGCACACTGAGAAGGGCACACCAATGAGGGTGAACAAGAAGGGCCTCCTCGCTGCCGGGGCCGCCGCGGTCGTGGTGACGCTGGGCCTCGCGGGCTGCGCCGGCGGCGGCGACACCTCGGATGACGCGACGTCGAGCGGCACGCTCACGGTCTGGGTCGACGCCGAGCGCGTCGACGCGCTGAAGGGCGCGGCCGACGCCTACACCGAGAAGACCGGCGTCGAGGTCGACATCGTCGGTAAGGACGTCGCCGACATCAAGGACGACTTCATCCAGCAGGTGCCGACCGGCAAGGGCCCCGACATCACGATGGGCGCGCACGACTGGCTGGGCGAGCTCTCGACGAACGGCGTCGTCGCGCCGATCGAGCTCGGCGACTCCGCCGGCGACTACCTCCCCGTTGCGGTCGACGCGTCGACCTACGAGGGCACCACCTACATGCTCCCGTATGCGGTCGAGAACATCGCGATGCTCCGCAACGCCGATCTCGTTCCCGAGCCCGCCACGAGCTTCGACGACATGATCGCCAAGGGCCAGGCCGCCGGCCTCACGCAGCCCTTCGTGGTGGAGCAGGGCGCAGAGGGCAACCCCTACCACCTCTACCCGTTCCAGACCGCGTTCGGCTCCCCGGTGTTCGGCAGCGGTGCTGAGGGCTACGACCCCACCGACCTGCAGCTCGGAAACACGGGCGGCGAGCAGTTCGCCACGTGGCTCGGCAGCCAGGGCAAGAACGGCACCGGCGCCTTCAACACCGACATCACCAGTGACATCGCCAAGGAGAGCTTCCTCACCGGCAAGTCGGCATTCTGGCTGACCGGTCCGTGGAATGTGGGCGCCGCGATCGACGGCGGCATCAACGTCGCGATCGACACCGTGCCGAGCCCCGGCCCCGAGGTTGCCTCGCCGTTCGCCGGCGTGAAGGGCTTCTTCATCTCGGCCGAGTCGGACAACAAGGTCGCTGCGAACGACTTCCTCGTCAACTACATCGGCACGGAGGACGTGCAGCTCGAGCTCTTCGAGGCCGGCAACATCCTCCCCGCCCTCTCGGCCGCGGCCGAGACCGCGTCGAGCGACCCGATCATCGCGGGCTTCGCCGCCGTCGGTGCCGAGGCCGTGCCGATGCCCGCCATCCCCGCCATGGGTTCGGTGTGGCAGTACTGGGGCATCGCCGAGGCCGACATCATCAACGGTGCCGACCCCGTCCCGACCTGGCAGAAGCTGACCAGCGACGTGCAGGCCGCCATCAAGTAACCCCGATCGCAGGTCGAGGAGCGCCGCGCGGAGCGCGACGCGCCTCGAGACCAGCCGGTCTCGAGACGCGCCGCCTCCCGCGGCCGCTCCTCAACCTGCTATAACGGACGAGAAGAGCGAGCAGGATGAGCAGCACGATCGACGAAGAGGTCGCCGCCAAGGCGCCGCAGCGACCCACCAAGCGACAGCGGCAGGCCGCGAACATCGCGGATGCGGCATCCGGCGGCATCAAGATGCTCGTGCTCAAGCTCGTGCTCCTCGGTATCCTCGACGCCATCGCGGTGTCCGCCGTGTTCGTGCTCGTCATGGGCGGGCAGTGGCTGGTCGCGGCGGTGGTCGCGCTGGTGGCCGCCGTCGTGAACTGGATCTACTTCTCGCGCAGGAAGCTGCCGGCGAAGTACCTCACCCCCGGCATCATCTTCCTGGTGCTGTTCCAGGTGTTCGTGCTCGTCTACACGGGGTACATCGCCTTCACCAATTACGGCACGGGCCACAACGGCTCGCAGGAGCAGGCGGTCTCGTCGCTCATGGCGTCGTCGCTCCAGCGCGTCGAAGACTCGCCCACCTACCCCGTCACTGTCGTGGACCAGCTCGGCACGCTCGGCCTCCTCGCGACCGACCCAGACGGTGATGCCTACGTCGGTACCAATGACAGGCCGCTGGAGCCGGTCGACGCCGACATGGAAGGCGGCAAGGCCGTCGCGACCGACGGCTGGACATCCCTCAGTTTCGCCGATGTGCTCGCCCGCACCGACGAGATCACCGAGCTCGCCGTGCCGTTCTCCGACGACCCCAACGACGGAGCGCTCCGCACGCCCGACGGCTCGACCGCGTACCAGTACGTGTCGACCCTCGAATACGACGAGGCCGCCGGCACGATGACGGATGTCACGACAGGCACGGTCTATTCCGACATCGGCACCGGTGCCTTCACCTCCGAGAGCGGCGAGGAACTGCTGCCGGGCTGGCAGATCACGGTCGGATTCGACAACTTCGTGCGCGCCGTCACCGACGAGCGGCTCGCGGAACCGCTCGTCTATGTCACGCTGTGGACCTTCGCGTTCGCGTTGATCTCGGTCGCGTCGACGTTCTTCCTCGGACTCTTCCTCGCGATCGTCTTCAACGACCTGCGCATGAGGGGCCGCCGGTACTACCGCGTGCTGATGATCCTGCCGTACGCGATCCCGACGTTCCTCTCCGCCCTCATCTGGCGAGGCATGATGAACGAGAGCTTCGGCTTCATAAACCAAGTCCTGCTCGGCGGGGCCGAAGTGCCCTGGCTCACCGACCCCTTCATGGCCAAGGTCTCGGTGCTCATCGTGAACCTGTGGCTCGGCTTCCCTTACATGTTCCTCGTGTGCATGGGCGCCCTGCAGTCGATCCCCGACGATATCCAGGAGGCGGCGACCGTCGACGGCGCCAAGCCCTGGGCGGTGTTCCGGCTGATCAAGCTGCCGCTCCTGCTCGTGACGGTGGCGCCGCTGTTGATCGCGTCGTTCGCGTTCAACTTCAACAACTTCAACGTGATCTACATGTTGACCGACGGCGGTCCACGAGATTCGAATGCGCCGATCCCCGTCGGCTTCACCGACATCCTGATCACGATGGTCTACAAGGTGGCTTTCACCGGGCAGTCGCGTGACTACGGCCTCGCGAGCGCGTACTCGATCATCATCTTCATCGTGGTCTCGGTGATTGCGATCATCGCCTTCCGTCGCACCAAGTCGCTCGAGGAGCTGAACTGATGGCCAAGAAGCCCACCAAGGAACACCGCTCCTGGGTCGAGGCCCCCGTCGTCGAGGCCGAGATCATGGCGTCGGGCCTCGACCTCGAGGCGGAGCGTGCCGCGCACCCGCGGGGTGTCCCGGTCAAGCGCCCGTTCAAGTTCGGGCGATGGTTCCGGGCGACCGGCTGGCGTCACATCGTCGGCATCGTCATGACGCTGTTCGCGCTCTTCCCGATCGTCTTCGTGATCTCGTCGTCGCTCAACCCGCAGGGCACGCTGACGGGTTCGAATGCCCTGTTCTCGAGCATCGGCCTCGAGAGTTATGTGCGCATCCTCACGGATCCCCAGGTGCCGTACCCTCAATGGTTCGGGAACACCCTGATCATCGCCGCCGCCACCGCCATCGGCACCGTCTTCCTCGGCGGCCTCGCGGCGTACTCCTTCTCGCGCATGCGCTTCACCGGACGCCGGTTCGGCCTCATCTCCATCGTCGTGATTCAGATGTTCCCGCAGATGCTCGCGGTCGTCGCGATCTTCCTACTCATGAGCGCGATTGCGGACTGGTTCCCGGCCATCGGCCTGAACACGCAGATCGGCCTCATCATGGTGTACCTCGGCGGTGCGCTCGGCGTGAACACCTTCCTGATGTACGGCTTCTTCAACACGATCCCGGCGTCGATCGACGAGGCCGCGAAGATCGACGGCGCTGGCCATGCCCGCATCTTCTTCACGATCATCGTGCGCCTCGCGGCCCCGATCCTCGCGGTCGTGGCCCTGCTGTCGTTCATCTTCACGGTCAACGAGTTCGCCGTGGCATCCGTGCTGCTCATCGACACCGAGAAGCAGACGCTGGCCGTGGGCCTCACGAAGCTCGTCTCGAACCCACGATATGCCGACTGGAGCGCGTTCTCGGCCGGTGCCGTGATGGCGGCGCTGCCGGTCGTGGCGCTGTTCCTCTTCCTGCAGAAGTACATCGTCGGCGGCCTGACCGCCGGCGCCGTGAAGTGAAGTAGCGTAGCGTTTCGGAATTCAGGAACGGGTGTGCGCGGATGCCCGTCGGCGTACGGTTTCGCGCGGCCTCACGGGTACCTACTGCACACGCGTTCCTGAATTCTGCACACCACAAAGTGAGGGATGAGGATGCCTGAGCGACCCCTGCCGCACCACGACGGATCCCCGCTGCACGTCTCGACGCAGGCGCCCGCGCTCGGTGAGACGGTGCGCGTGCGGCTGCGGGTGCCGAAGGACTTCGGCGCGCTCGCGTGGGTGGGCACGCGGTCGAATCCGAATCGGGAGCCGCGGTTCAGCGAGGCAGTCCTCGTGGCATCCGTCGACGGCTGGGACTGGTGGGAGGCGTCCGTCGAGGTCGAGAACCCGGTGCACGGCTACCGCTGGCTGCTCGTGGGGGAGGACGGGCGGCAGCACTGGCTGAACCAGCTCGGCCTGTTCACCACCGAGACGCGCGATCACGACGACTACCGGCTCGTCGCGCACCCCGCGCCGCCTGAGTGGGCGGCCGAGAGCGTGCTGTACCAGGTGTTCCCCGACCGGTTCGCGAGGTCGGATGCCGCGGCAGCCCGCCCGACGCCCGATTGGGCGATCCCCGCCGACTGGTCCGACCCGGTCGACGAGGTGCCACCCGGCCGCTCGGCGCAGTTCTTCGGCGGCGACCTCGACGGCGTGCGCGAGCGCCTGGACCACCTCGAGCGACTCGGCGTGAACCTGCTGTATCTCACGCCGGTGTTCCCGGCCCGGTCGAACCACCGCTACGACGCATCGACGTTCGACGCGGTCGACCCGCTGCTCGGCGGCGACGACGCGCTCGTGCGGCTCGTCGAGGAGGCGCACCGCCGCGGCATCCGCGTGATCGGCGACCTCACGTCGAACCACTCGGGCGATGCGCACGAGTGGTTCCGCGCGGCGCAGGCCGACCCGGCGGCGCCCGAGCGTTCCTTCTATTACCTCCGCGACGAGGCGCAGGATGGCGGCTACGAGTCGTGGCTCGGCGTGCCGAGCCTGCCCAAGTTCGACTGGAGCTCACCCGAGCTGCGCCGTCGCTTCATCGAGGGGCCCGACTCGATCGTCGCCCGATACCTGAAGCCGCCGTTCTCACTCGACGGCTGGCGCATCGACGTCGCGAACATGACGGGTCGGCTCGGCGGCGAGGACCTCAACGCCGAGGTGCGGCAGGCGATCCGGCGCACAATGCTCGACGTGAACCCCGACACCATCCTCCTCGGCGAGTCGACGAACGACGCGGCATCCGACTTCCAGGGGGACGCGTGGGATGGGGCGATGACATACACGCCGTTCACGCGACCGCTGTGGAGCTGGCTGCAGGAGCCCGGCAGCGTGGGCGGCGGCGGGATCGGGTTCGCCCTGCAGCGCGTGCCGAACTACGACGGGCGCGACTTCCATGCTGCGCACGTGCGGTTCGCAGCGGAGTTCCCATGGCGCACGCGCCTCGCGACGATGAACGCGCTCGACACCCACGACACGCCGCGGTTCCGCACGTCGGCGCGGTCCGGCACGGTGCCCGTGGCGTTCGGGCTCGCGGTGACGCTGCCCGGCATCCCCGTGGTCTGGGCGGGCGACGAGTTCGGGCTCACGGGCATCGACGGCGAGGCGTCGCGCACGCCCATCCCGTGGGGGAGCGAAGCGGATGCCGCGGTCGCGCCCGTGCTCGACACGTACGCGTCGCTCGTGGCGCTGCGGCGCGCGCATTCGGTGCTCGCAACCGGTGGCATCCGCTGGCTCGCGGTGGGGGAGGACGCGCTCGCGTTCGTGCGCGAGTCGGCGGAGGAATCCGTGCTCGTGTTCGCGGCGCGGACGGCGGCGACGCTCGAGGTCGCGGCGGCCGCGATGGATGCAACGGATGCCGCGGCGCCCCTGTTCGGTGACGCCCGGCTCGCGGCATCCGACGGTCTCGTGCACCTCGCCGCCGACGGCCCGGCCTTCGCCGCGTGGTCGCTGCCGGGCGTGGCCGCGCCCGCGTGGGGCTGACGGCCGGATGCTTCCCGTGCGACGATGAGGCATCCGCCTGCTCGACCACGGAGGAGACGACATGTCGCTCCCGCCTGACTCGCCGCGTGGCGACGAGCTCGTCGTCACCATCGACGGCGTCGAGATTCCCGGCGTCATCGAGGTATCCGGCCTCTCGGCCGCCGACGTGGCCGAGCTCAAGGAGCAGGCCGCGAACGGGAAGTACGTTGTTCGACACCTGATCGGCCGGGCGAAGTCGGGGGAGTTCACCGTGACCCGCGGCATCGTTGTTCGATCAGCGACGATCGGCGACTGGTTCCTGGCCGCGCTCGGGCGTGACGTGGCCGCCCACCCGTTCGAGGTGTCGGTCATGACCCGCGATGAATCGGGGAACCCGAGGGAGACCTTCTCGTTCGGAAAGTGCCACGTGCGGTCGATCGAGACCGACGACGCGACGTCCACCGAAGCCGTGGTCATCGCCTACGAAGAGGCCGATCAGAGCTGACGTATTGCGGGCGATGCGCTCTCGTGCTCGGTTCGAAGGAGGCCCGGCGAGGTGATATCCTCGTACGGTTGCCGAGTTCGGCACGCGCCCCGATAGCTCAGTGGTAGAGCACTTCCATGGTAAGGAAGGGGTCGTCAGTTCAATCCTGACTCGGGGCTCTGGTTCTGCACGGGCGTATGCTCGAAGAACCTTCCCGGCGGGGTAGCTCAGGTGGTTAGAGCACACGGCTCATAATCGTGGTGTCGCGGGTTCGAGTCCCGCCCTCGCTACAACAGCAGAATTCCGCGGATCTCAGGCCTCAACTCTGTTGGCTTGGCCGCGACAGGTCGTTGCTCTGACCACATTTTGACCACACTTCGTTCAATTTGGGGTGATTCAAAGTGAGCCCGAATGAGCCGATGACCGGGCTCAAGCCGCGGGCGCGGTCACCTCGGGGTTAGACCGCAAGGGTGACGCCGGCTTGGACCGCTGCTTCGCCCAGCCTTGTGGCGACGACATCGAGGTCGTCATCGAACAGGTCTGAGTACGTGTCGAGGGTCATCGCTGCAGAGGCGTGGCCGAGCATCCGCTGGACGGCCTTGACGTTCGCCCCGGCGGATACGGCAAGGCTTGCCGCAGTGTGACGGAGATCGTGCACGGTCATGGGCTCGAGTCCAGCTTCCCTCAACGCTTTGTCGAACCACGAGTTCTCACGGACCGTTGGCGTTGTGAGATGGCTGCCGAACTTGTCGGAGAAGAGTATTGAGCTCGGTCCACAGTCCGCACACGCTTGGGATAGAGGCGCGGCGAGAAAGGTGGGAAACGGAACGACCCGTCGTTTGTGAGTCTTCGGCGTTCCGAGAACTACCTTGCCCCCGACCAGAACTGCGTTGACACTCACTGAGATTCTGCGTCTGTCGAGGTCGACGTCTCCAACACGGAGGCCGCTCACCTCGCACCATCGAAGACCCGTGTATGCAAGCACCCGAATGAGCGTCGAATGATCGCCGGCAGCACGCGCACGTCGGTCGACCTGTCGGTGACTGAGATAGACATGCTCTCGGCTCACCTTGCGGGGAAGGCCAACGCCACGTGCGGGGTTGGACGGAATCCGGCGATCCTTCACCGCTGTATCAAGAATCCCCGCAAGAACTCCATAACAGCGATGGACGAGGGCCGGCGACTTGGGTTTTGACTTTCCTGCAACACCGGAACTTAGACGGGCAACCCAGTCCTGTACGTCACTGTGTCGCACGTCGCCTACCGGAACCCGACCCCAGGCGGGTTCGACGTGGAGTCGCCACGCGGATTCGACGACGGCTACCGACGAGGGCTTGAGGTGGGTTTGCGATGTCAGCCACGCCGCACCCAGCGACCCCACCGTCATCCGTCCACTCGAGGGATCGATGTAGGTGCCCGCCGCCTTGCCGAGCTCTACGCTCGCGAGGAAGAGTTCAGCTTCCTTCTTGGTCCTAAATCCACGCTTGGTCGTCTGCGAATGATCCGGCTTGCGATATCGGACACGGTAGCGCTTTACCAGCACTTGTCGTGTAGGGCTCAACTGTCGCCAAGGGCTCCCCTTCCGGATGAACTTCGAGCCTATCGACCATGATTCGGCGGGAGCCCCAGGTCCGAATTTCTTCCCGCAAAGCGGCTTACCGCGGGCTCCCGTCTGTCTCCGGAAGGGCCGAAGGCTTCAGTATTCGTTGGGGCGCAGCGGCAGGTTCCCAGAAGGTGGAACAACCTCGAAGCCCAGACGCTCCAGCTCGGCGGCTGCCGTTAGGGGATCGTCACTGACCGCGGCCATCAACTGCATCTGTCGGTACGTCAAGCGCCCGTTCGCAAGGGCGTCATCGGCGGTCGGCAGCGTCTCAATCTGGTACTCCACACGCGCCATCTCGATTACATCTTCTAAGCTCGGCCGAAAACGGGGACCGCCGAGTGGGAAATGCAAGGACGCGAGCCGCGGGTATGAGCCGGTCCCGAGTTGTCTCAGTCGCTCTCGAACCCTGCCCCTGTCGCTACCTCCGAGCATCGCTGCCACCATTTCGTCCCGGTGGGCATGCACGTGAAGGTGAGCCGATGGTAGCCCACCGGTTGGTTTCCGGCGGAAGTGATAGCGAAAGAGCGGCTCCGTAAGCCCCATGAACAGAAGCACATACTCGCTCTCTACGACGGACAGGAATTCCCTATCGGAGCTCCAGGCGCAGCGGTGCGAGATCTTCAAGTTGAGCAGAGGCTGGCCCTCGACAACGAGGGGAATTCCTTCAAGTGCGCTCTGCCGCACCGTAATGTGACGACCAGCCCGATCAAGTTGGATTGTGAACGGTTCAGCGTTAATGCCCGGGAGTGTTCCGCTGACCGTAGTTGTGAGATTCGTGACAAACGCTCGAACCTCGTCTTCGAGACTACGAGTCGCCGTCACCGAGGTAATCCAAGTCCAGGATCTGGTCGAGGATTCCCTGCTCGTACGGAGACAATGCGAACACACTGCCGCGTGCCTTCAGCTCTTGAAACGACATATGGATGGAGTCAAGGAGCTCGGCACGCCGAGTCCTGATGTCCTCGGGCGACAGGACATTGAGCGTAATGGTCACCGTTCCACCTTCCACCGTTATCGAAACCATACTCACGTGGCCGTCCGACATTCGTAGCCCACGCGTGGATCCATGCTGTGTCGCCCTGGTTCGCCACGGTGTAGGCGTTCGGCAACTTGTGCATTGTGAACCCGCTAGGTAGCGCGGACTCGCGTGCACCGCCAACGCCCTCAGTGTCGGTGACGCTTCGATTGTCAGTCGGCCCGGATGCCGCGGAATCTCGGAGCCGAGCACGCGCGATCCCAGTGAATACGCGGGACTTCGGTCTTCATGATCACCGCGATGTCCAATTGATCTCGTGCAGTTGTGGGCAGAATGTGGGCACGCCAGGATCGCGCATTTCGACCGCGGGTGTGATGTATCGGGACATGCCTGACGGTTCTGCATCAGGACATCTCTGACAGTTGATGTATCAGGACATCCCTGACGGTTAGAGGGTTTGGCGGGTCTGCTGCACGGATAGGTGACATCTGATCTGGCTTGCCCGTGAGGGCGGCCTGGAAGGATGTTGCTGTGCCCAAGCCTTACCCCGCCGAGTTCCGTGACGACGTCGTGCGTGTCGCGCGG
>NZ_LMRW01000006.1 GCF_001428255.1 Agromyces sp. Soil535
CGACGCTGGCGGTCAGCCACCGGCCGGCGGTTCAACAGGAAGCCTCATCCGACGCGACCCAATCGCGCTACAGAAGCGATGGTGCACCAATGAGCGAGATCGTCTTCGACAGGGTGAGCCACGACTTCGGCGCCGAGCGAGTCGTCGACGACGTGTCGATCGTGCTGCACGAGCGGCGCGTCGGCATCGTCGGCGCCAACGGCTCGGGCAAGTCGACGCTCGCCCGCATGATCAACGGCCTCGTGACGCCGGTGTCGGGCCGGGTCGTGGTCGACGGCCTCGACGTGGCCCGGCAGGGTCGCGAGGTGCGACGACGCGTCGGATTCGTCTTCACAGATGCCGACAACCAGATCGTGATGCCCACGGTGCGCGAAGACGTCGCATTCACCCTGCGTCGCCACAAGCTCGAGAAGGCGGATGCCGCGGCCCGCGTCGACGCCGCCCTCGACCGCGTGGGCCTCACCGACCTCGCCGACCGGCCGGCGCACCGCCTCTCCGGCGGGCAGAAACAGCTGCTCGCCATCGCGTCGGTGCTCGTGGCGGAGCCGGCGATCGTCGTCGCGGACGAGCCCACCACCCTGCTCGACGCACGCAACGCACGGCGGATCGCCAAGCACTTCGAGGCGCTCGACCAGCAGCTCATCGTGGTCAGCCACCAGCTCGAGCTGCTCGAGTCGTTCGATCGCGTCATCGTCATGGAGGCCGGACGCATCGTCGCCGACGACGTGCCGGGCCCCGCGCTCTACGCCTATCGGACGCTGATCGGATGAGCGTGCGACCATGATCGGCATCTTCCATCCCGGCACCTCGCTCGTGCACCGTGCACCGGCGCTCGTGAAGCTCGCCGTGCTCGCCGCACTCGTCACGGCGGTGGCGCTCATCGGCTCGCTCGTGTGGCTCGGCGCGGCATCCGTGCTCGTGATCGTGCTGTTCACCGTCGCGAGGGTGCCGTTCACGCTCGCCGGGCGGCAGGTCGTGCCGATCCTCTGGGTGCTCGCGTTCGCGGTGCCCGTGCAGGTGATCTTCGGCGGCTGGGAGGCGGCCGCGGTGATGGCGGTGCGGCTCGTGCTCGCGGTCGCGATCGCCGCGCTCTACACGCTCACGACGCCGGTGACGGCGACGCTCGACGCGATGCAGGCGCTGCTGCGACCGTTCCGGCGGTGGGTCGACGCCGACCGGGTCGGCCTCGCGCTCGCGCTCACGATCCGTTGCGTGCCGCTGATCGCGGATCTCGTGCGCGAGGTACTCGAGGCGCGGAAGGCGCGCGGCGCCGAGGGGTCGCTCCTCGCCCTCGCGGTGCCCGTGATCGTGCGGGCGCTGCGCACCGCGGAGCACCTCGGCGAGGCGCTCACGGCGCGGGGCTTCGACGACTGATGGGGTGATCCCGCCCGCCGCGGCCAGCCGAACGGTCGATGTCGCTCCGCGCCAGCAGACTGGTCGTCGGCCGACCGAGGAGACCAGTACGAATGATGGGTGTCACGCACGCCACGAGCGGTGCCGCAGCGTGGATCGCGATCACGGGCGCCATGCCGATCCTGAGCCTCGGGGCGTACCCGCTCGACCCGGTCGGCGTCCTCGCAGGCGCTGCGGTGTGCGCCGGGGCGGCGCTCCTGCCCGACGCGGACCACCACAGCGCGACCATCGCCCAGGCGGTGCCGATCCTCGGCCGCATGACCGCCGCCACGGTCGAGACCCTTTCGGGCGGGCACCGGCACGGCGCGCACTCCCCGATCGGCGCCGCGATCGTCGTGGCCGGCGCGTGGGCGCTGACGCTGCTCACCCTCCCGACCGAGGAGCTGGGCACGATCGCAATCGGCGCGGGCGTCGGCGCGGCGGCGCTCACGTGCTTCGGCCTGAAGGCGCGCGACTTCGTCCGCACATGGGCGGCAGCGTGGGTGCTCGGGGCGCTGCTCGGGGCCTTCATCGTGGTGTTCGCCCCCGAGCAGGTCGCGTGGTTCCCGCTCGCCGTCATGGTGGGATTCGTCGCGCACCTCGCGGGCGACTTCCTCACGACGGGCGGGCTCCCCGGCCTGTTCTGGCCGTGGGTGCCCAGGCCGCCCGAGCCGTTCCGGCTGGTGCCCGTGCTGAACCGGCTGTGGCAGCCGAACGGCTACGTCGCCCTCCCGCTGCTCGGCGACACCGGCTCCTTCCGTGAGGCCATGTTCGGCGTCGTGCTCGGCCTGTACTGTCTCGCCGGCTTCGCCAACGAAGGCCTGCGAATGGTCGGGGTGGACCTGTTCGCTGCAGTGTGACCGTCAGGCGGCAGTGTGACCGTCAGAATGAGCCTGTGAACACCTCGCCGATGAGCGCTTTCGCGGTCGGCATCGAGCCGGCCGCATCCGCCGACGACGCCGAGCTCGTCACCGGACTCGCCGAGCTGGTCAACGGCGTGTACCAGCTGGCCGAGGCCGGGCTCTGGGTCGACGGAGCGCGCCGCACGAGCCCCGCCTACATCGCCGACCTGATCCGCCGTGGCGAGATCGCGACGGCACGGGCGGGCGATCGGGTGGTCGGTGCCATCCAGGTCCAGCGCCTCGATGACGACACGGCGATGTTCGGGATGCTCGCCGCGGACCCGGCACACCGGGGGCTCGGCATCGGCCGCGCCCTCGTCGGGTTCGCCGAGCGGTGGGCCGTCGACCGAGGGGGCCTGGCCATGGAGCTGGAGCTTCTCGTCCCCACCACTTGGAGCCATCCGTCGAAGGAGTTCCTCCGCGACTGGTACACGCGCATCGGGTATCGCGAGGTTCGCAGGGGCGGCCTCCAGGAGGCCTACCCCGAGCTGGCGCCGCTGCTCGCCACGACCTGCGTCCTCGTGGTCTACCGCAAGGACCTCGCCGGGGGAGCCGCGGGCGGTACCGCGCGCGGTTGAACCGGGCGGCACCGGTTCGCGCAGGCGCTGCGCAGTCCGCGCACCTGTGTGCTCATCCGTTTGTCTCGCCGCTCGAAGCCGTGCGCACGACGTATCGTGAGGTCGGATTCCCGGAACTCGATGAGGGGTGGACACGATGGCGTGGAGCACGGACCTGGCCGAACGGGGGCGCCTCGAGGAGGCCGCCCGTGCGTTCCATGTGCAGCAGGTCGCCCGCTGCGCTGACCTCGGCATCGACGCGAGCGGGTATCCGTTGAGCCATCTCGCGATCCGGGTTCCGACCTGGCGCGATTACGTCGTCGCCCGCGACGGCATCGAGGGGTTCGCAACGTCGAACCTCGAGAACGTATGGAACGGGCGACCGATCTCCAAGATCGTTCTCGCCGAACCGATCGAGGTCGCGGACGGCATCTCGATCCCCCTCATCGAACTCATCCCGCCCTTCCACCAGCGCGTGTACCGCATGGGGCTCGAGCACCTCGGTTTCGTCGTGGGCGATGGCCACCGCGACTTCATCGATGAGCACCGCGACGTGCTCACGGGCCAGCAGTTCCAGAGCCCGGTCTGCATGCCCGTCTACCGGCTCTTCGACGATTACACGCACGTCAAGTTCTACGGGACCTCGCTCGGCGATGTCTGCGTGCTCGAGGGCGCGCGCTTCGAGGGGTTCCAGCACGCGGACTGGCATCCGGCCGACGAGGACGCCGGTCCGTACGAGATCGGCTGCTAGGAGGAGCGCTTCGTGCGCCCGGTGTTCCAGGGACGGACGGTGCTCATCACGGGCGCCGCGGGCGGCCTCGGCGGGGAGATCGCCATGCGCTTCGCGATGGCCGGCGCGCGCGTCGTGTTGCATCACCGCTCGCCCGGAGACGGCATCGCGGCCCTCGCCGAGCGCATCGCGTCGGAGGCCGGTGTCGCTCCCGACACGGTGCGGTGCGACCTCACCGACGAGCGCGACCTCGAGCGGATGTTCGCGGACTCGCCGACGCGTGTACCCACCGGCCGCACGGTCCGGCCCCGTGAGATCGCCGACGCGTGCGTGTTCCTCTGCTCGCCCAGGCGGCGGGGATCACCGGCCACGAGCTCGTGGTCGACGGCGGCATCACGGCGGTCTCAGACTACTGAGGCCCGCGGCATTCGACCCGAAAACCTTGACTGCTCGCCCGGCGTGGGCGGTCCATGACAGGATCGCCGTGTGGCCGACCGACTGATGCTCCTCGACACCGCCTCGCTCTACTTCCGCGCGTTCTACGGCGTGCCCGACTCGCTGAGGCGGCCCGACGGCACGCCCGTGAACGCCGTGCGCGGGCTGCTCGACATCATCGCGCGGCTCGTCACCGACTTCGAGCCGACGCATCTCGTGGCCTGCTGGGACGACGACTGGCGCCCGCACTGGCGCGTCGAGCTCATCCCGAGCTACAAGGCGCATCGCGTCGCCGAGGTGGTGCCGGCGGGGCCCGACATCGAGGAGACGCCCGACCCGCTCGAGGTGCAGATCCCGATGATCCGGCAACTGCTCGCGGCGCTCGACATCACGGTCATCGGCGCCCCGCGGCATGAGGCCGACGACGTCATCGGCAGCCTCGCCACGCAGGCCGAGCTCCCGGTCGACGTGGTCACCGGCGATCGCGACCTGTTCCAGCTCGTCGACGACGCACGCGACGTGCGCGTCGTCTACACGGCGCGCGGCATGAGCAAGCTCGAGGTCGTCACGGATGTCACGGTCGTCGGCAAGTACGGCGTGCTGCCGAGCCAGTACGCCGACTTCGCGGTGCTGCGCGGCGATGCGTCCGACGGGCTGCCCGGCGTGGCCGGCATCGGCGAGAAGACCGCGGCGAGCCTGCTGCAGCAGTTCGGGGACCTCGACTCGCTCATCGCCGCGGCGGCCGATCCCGCTTCGCCCGTCTCGAACACGATGCGAGCCCGCATCACGGGCGCCGCGGCCTATCTCGAGGTCGCGCCGACCGTCGTCGAGGTCGTGCGCGACCTGCAGCTCGGCGCGTTCGATGCCGCGATCCGCCCACTGGGCGTGGCGCGCGTCGCGGAAGTCGAGGCGCTGGCGACCGAGTGGAACCTCGGCGGTTCGGCGCAGCGCGCGCTGCTGGCGCTCGGCAACACGGTCGACCCGGCCTGAGCCCGAGCTGCGCCGGAGTTCGGCGAATCGTCCCCGGCAGCCCCAAAGCCGTATATAATATACAGCACAGACGTATATAAGGAGGTCGAGATGCCCGTCACATCCGTGAACATCGACAGCGAGCTCCTCGAGGAGGCGAAGCGCGCATTCCACGTGCGAACCAACCGTGAGGCGATCAACCTCGCGCTGGAAGACGCTGTCCGGCGCCAGCGCCAGCTTGACGCCATTCGCACGCTCAGCCGGATTCCCGTCGTGACCGACCCGCAACGGGTCGAGCATGAGTAGCGCCCTGCTCGAAACACCCCACGCGGTCGCGACTTCCTCGGAGACGCGATACCTCATCGACAACTCCGTCTGGGCACGCCTCGCAACCGATCAGACGGTGCAAGCAGCTTTCGAGGCGATCGTGATCGCCAACCGGCCGTCGTCGATCCTCATCTGCCCTCCAGTCGTCGCCGAGTACAGTTTCTCTGCCCGCAACGGTGTCGAGCACGATGCCATGATGGAGTCCCTTTCCGCATTCACTGAATGTGATGAAGCACCGAACTCGGCCCAGGTCCTCCTCGTCCAGAACTCCCTCTGGAATGCCGGTCTCGTGCGCACTGCCGGCGCCATGGACACGATCATCGCGACCTATGCAATCCAGAACGAGGCGATCATCGTCCACTATGACCGGGACTATGAGCTCATTGCCCGCGCTGTCTCGCAGCTGCAGCACCAATGGATCGTGCCTCGCGGGTCCCTCTGACAGAGCCCAGAACCCCGACGCCGGTTCCTACGTAGCGGGAGCAGCGCCGACTGCACCGCGCAGTCGAGCGCGAACGGCGTTCATCTCCGCCACGAACGCGTCCTCAGCCGCATGAGGGAACGGGACGCCGTGCGTCCCGGCGAAGATGTACGGAGCCTGCTCCGCCTCGGGCTTCCCCGAGTTGCGCTCGTTCTCGAACACCTCGAACCACTTGTCGTAATGGCCGATGAGGTCCATCGCGTGCTCCTGGAGGTGTTCGGGCAAGAGGTGGTACCTGGTGAGCAACGTCTGCCTGATGATGCCATTGCTCTCGGCGATGACCCTGACCTCGAGGACGGGGTTCGGTTCCCGCCAGCGCCTGAATGCCTGCTTGGTGCGGGCCAGGTTCCCGCAGACCGGACCGAGGACTTCGTAGAGCAACGCCCTGTCCGCTTCGCGGATCTCTGCGATCTTGCGGAACTCGTCGCCCACCGTGGCTTGAATCCTCGTCTCGACGTTCTTCTCCCATCGGAGGGTCAGCAGTCTGATGAACGTGACGATGACCGCGCCGCTGAGCAACGACCCGATGAACGTGTTGAGGATCGCGGTGGCATCCATCTCTCCAACCCCCTTGGTTGGCATCGACGATCCTCGTGGCACGGTGCAGTGTCAATGGCGCCGACGACGACGAAAACCCCGAACCTGGCGAGAGGTTCGGGGCTTCGGTGCACCCCCAGGGACTTGAACCCTGAACCCACTGATTAAGAGTCAGTTGCTCTGCCGATTGAGCTAGAGGTGCGTGATTCCGGATGTCTCTGACAACCCGAACCGAGGGACCACGTTATCAGGAGAACCACCCCTTCCGCCAATCGAGCGGATGACGCGGCGCGGCGCCCGCGGGACCGAGCCGCGGACCCGCCCGATAGCCTGAACGGGTGACCGCCGACTACGCCGAAGACCTCGATCTCGCCCTCGAACTCGCCGATCTCGCCGACACCGTCTCCCTCGGACGCTTCCGCGCCGTCGACCTCGATGTTCGGACGAAACCCGATCGCACCCCGGTCACCGAGGCCGACCTCGCCGTTGAGCGCCTTATCCGCGACCGGCTCGCAGAGGCCCGCCCGGGCGACGGCATCCTCGGCGAGGAGTTCGGCACCGAGGGCGACTCGACCCGCCAGTGGATCATCGACCCGATCGACGGCACCGCGAACTTCCTCCGCGGCGTGCCCGTGTGGGGCACTCTCATCGCGCTCGCCGTCGACGGGGTCCCCGTCGTCGGCGTCGCGTCCGCCCCGGCGATGGGGCGGCGCTGGTGGGCCGCGCGCGGCATGGGCGCGTGGACGACCGCGTCGGCAGGCGAGCTCGGTGCGAGCTACGCGGCGGATGCGGCATCCGCTCGATTCCCCGGCGCTCGACGCATGCGCGTCTCAGGCGTCGAGCGACTCGCGGATGCCTCGCTCAGCTTCCAGAGCCTCGCCCAGTGGCGCCAGGCCGGGTATCTCGACCGGCTGCTCACGCTTTCGGAGCAGGTGTGGCGCGACCGCGCCTACGGCGACCTCTGGTCGTACGCCCTCCTCGCCGAGGGCCTCATCGACATCACCGGCGAGTTCGACGTGAAGCCGTACGACCTCGCCGCGCTCGTGCCGATCGTCGAGGAGGCAGGCGGCCGGTTCACGTCGATCACGGGCGAACCCGGGCCGTGGCACGGGAGCTCGCTCGCGACGAACGGGCGGCTGCATGACGCCGTGCTCGTCGTACTCGCCGACGACGCCGCAGAGGCCTGACGCATGGAGCTGTGCATCTTCACCGAGCCCCAGGAGGGCGCGAGCTACGACGACCAGCTCTCGCAGGCGAGCGCGACCGAGCGGCTCGGCTTCGACGGCTGGTTCCGCTCCGACCACTTCCTCGCGATGGATGCCGTCGACCCCCTGCCAGGCCCCACGGATGCGTGGACCACCCTCGCGGGCCTCGCACGCGACACCCGGCGCATCCGGCTCGGCACCCTGGTGTCGTCGGCGACGTTCCGGCATCCGTCGATCCTCGCGATCCAGGTGGCACAGGTCGACGCGATGTCCGGCGGACGCGTCGAACTGGGCCTCGGCACCGGATGGTTCGCCGAGGAGCACGAGGCCCTCGGCATCCCGTTCCCGCCGAAGCGGTTCGACCTGCTCGAGGAGCAGCTCGAGATCGTGACCGGGCTGTGGTCGACCCCGGTGGGCGAGCACTACGACTTCACCGGCGAGCACTACACGCTCGAGCATGCCCCGGCGCTTCCGAAGCCTGTGCAACAGCAGGTGCCGGTCATCATCGGCGGCGCCGGCCCACGACGCACCCCGGCGTTGGCAGCGCGGTTCGCGACCGAGTTCAACATCGGGTTCCGCTCCGAGGATGTCGTGGCCGAGACGTTCGACGGCGTGCGTCGCGCGTGCGAGCGGATCGGGCGCGACCTCGCGAGCCTGCGCAGGTCGGTGGCGCTGCCCACGGTGGTCGCGACGAACGACGCCGACTACCTGCGCAGGCTCGCGGCGATCGGCGCGAACGCCGACACGTTCGCCGAGGTCAACATCGCCGGCACGCCGGAGGCGGCGGTCGAGAAGCTGCTGCGCCTGCGCGAGCTCGGCGCCGACCGGGTGTACCTGCAGCTCGTCGACCTGCGCGACCTCGATCACCTCGAGCTCATCGCCGCCGAGGTGCTGCCGCACGTGCGGTGAATCCGGGCGGCACCTCTCTGGGCACGACGTGGTCCGGCGAGTCACCATGGGGAGACCATCCCATCGCGCGTGGTTGCGAGCCGCCGATAGGCTGGCGCCGCCGCATTCCGCTCGCGGCATCCGACGTCTCACCCCGCAACGCACCCATCGCATCAACGCGCCCGGAAGGCCTGCCATGTCCACTCGTCGCCCGTTCGTCCGCCTGCTCGCCGTGGGTGCCGCCCTCGTCGTGGCGCTCCCCCTCACGGGTTGCAGCGCCATCCGCGACCTGCTGCCTGTGCCCGCCCCGCAGCCCGAGCGTGACGAGACCACCCAGGAGATCGTCGAGGAGGGCCAGGCCGACGTCTTCGCCCTACGTGTGGGCGATTGCATGAACACCGTAGAGGAGGACCTCGTCACCGAGGTGCCCGTGGTGCCGTGCAGCGAGCCGCACGACGACGAGGTGTACTTCGACTTCCAGCTCGACGACGGCGAGTACCCCGGCGACGATGCCGTGCTCGAGCAGGCCGACGCCAGCTGCCTCGAGCAGTTCGAGCCGTTCGTCGGCCTCGCCTACGAGACGTCGACGCTCGACTTCTACGCCTACCGCCCGTCGGAGGAGAGCTGGGCCCAGGGCGACCGCGTGGTCTCGTGCGTGGTGTGGGACCCAGCCGGCCAGGTGACCGGCTCGCTCGCCGGCGCGGCCTACTGAGCGGATGCCGCGACGGCGCGGCGCCGTTTCAGGGTCGCAGCTCGGGCAGTCCGCCGCCGCGCCGTGGACCCGCCCATAGGTCGATGCCGGCATCGACGGCGTACCGGTCGATCTCGGCGAGCTCATCATCGCTGAACTCGAGGCGATCGAGCGCGGCGACATTCTCCTCCAGCTGGGACACGCGGCTCGCGCCGATGACGAGACTCGTCACCCGCTCGTCACGCAGCGCCCACGCGAGCGCGAGCTGCGCGAGCGTCTGCCCACGCCGTTCGGCGATCGCGGCGAGCCCGCGGATCCGCCCGAGCGTCGCGTCGGCGAGCATGCCGCGATCGAGCGACCCGTCGGTGGCGGCGCGCGAGTCCGTCGGGATCCCCTCGAGGTACTTGCCGGTCAGCATGCCCTGCGCGAGCGGGGTGAATCCGATGACGCCGAACCCGAGTTCGCCGGCGGCGTCGAGCAGTCCCTCGGTCTCGATCCAGCGGTTCAGCATCGAGTACGACGGTTGGTGGATGAGCAGCGGCGTGCCGAGCCGAGCGAGCATGCCGGCGATCTCACGGCTCGCCTCGGCGCTGTACGACGAGATGCCGACGTAGCGCGCTCGACCCGAGTGCACGGCGTGGTGGAGCGCGCCGGCAGTCTCATCGAGCGGGGTGTCGGGGTCGGGACGGTGCGAGTAGAAGATGTCGACGTGGTCGAGTCCGAGCCGCTCCAGCGAGCGGTCGAGCGATGCGAGCAGGTACTTGCGACTGCCGCCGACACCATACGGCCCCGGCCACATGTCCCAGCCCGCCTTCGTGGAGATCACGAGCTCGTCGCGGTACGGCGCGAGGTCGGTGGCGAGGAGGCGCCCGAAGTTCGACTCGGCGGCCCCATAGGGCGGCCCGTAGTTGTTCGCGAGGTCGAAGTGCGTGATGCCGAGGTCGAAGGCGCGACGCACCATGCCGCGCTGACCGCCGAGTGGTCGGTCGTCGCCGAAGTTCTGCCAGAGCCCCAGTGAAAGCAATGGGAGTTTCAGCCCCGACCGTCCGGAACGGCGGTAGATCATGCGGTCGTAGCGGTCGGATTCGGCGAGGTAGGTCACTCCGACATCCTGCGCCGCGCTCGCGCGCGCGTGCAACACTCGTCTGGCTCATCGAGCACGCGCCCGAACTCGACCGATTTGGGGAGTCATTGCCGCGCACCTCACCGCCTGCGGCTCCACGCGACCCCGGCAAGGCACAGCACACCACCGATCATGCCGAGGATCGTCGGCAGTTCGCCGAGGATCAGCCACGACATGAGCACGACGATGGCAGGCACTGCGAGCGTCGCCGATGCCGTCGCGCCCGCCGTGCTGCGCTGGAGCACGTTCGCCCACAGGATGAAGGCGATCGCCGACGGGAAGACGCCGAGGTAGACCATCGCAAGCGTCGCAGGCACCGGCGCGACCGCGACCTCCGTGACGAGCTGCGGCAGGAACGGCGTGAGCGCGATCGCCCCGACGGCGCAACCGACCCAGGTCGCCCCGAGCGCATCCGTCGTCTTCAGCGCCACCTTCTGCACGAGCACGCCGCTCGCGTAGAGTGACGCGGCCAGCAGGCCGAGCGCGATGCCGACGGGATCACCGTGCGGGCCGACGCCGCCCGCGGCGATGAGCACGACGCCCGCGAACGCGACGCCGATGCCGATCATGAGCGACCTCGGGAACCCCTCCTTCAGCACGACCCCCGCGACGAGGGCGACGAGCAGCGGGGCGATGTTCACGAGCATCGCCGTCGTGCCGGCGTCGAGGTGACGCTCGGCGATGTTGAGCACGAGCGTGTAGCCCGCGAACCAGAGCAACCCGTATCCGACGACGAGCACGAGTCCGCGACCTCGCGGGAACGGCGGCCGCCGCACGAGGGCGATCGCCGCGAGCGCGAGGGCGCCCACGAGCTGGCGTCCGAGCGCGAGCGCGCCCGGTGAGAGCGAATCGCCGATGCCGCGGATCGCGATGAACGCCGACGCCCACAGCACGAGCACGATCGCGGTCGCCGCGAGCGCGCGCCAATCGAGCGCGCGAGGCGTCTGGATCTGCAGTCGAACGGGCGGGTCGGCGATGTCGGAGGAGGTGCGCATGTGTCCAGCCTCGACGCACTATGGAATTCAGCACAAGCGAACGATGCTTCCGTACTCTTCAGTTTCACTGTACGATCGCGACGTGGTCGATCCCCAGCGTCTCCGCGTCTTCCGAGCCGTCGTGCAGACCGGCTCGATCAATCGCGCCGCCGCACGCCTGGGCTACACGCCGTCGGCCGTGAGCCAGCACGTCGCGGCACTTCAGCGCGAGACCGGCCTCGTGCTCGTCGAGCGTCACGGCCGAGGCATCCAGCCGACCGCCGCCGGCGTCACGGTCGCCGACCATGCGACACGGGTGCTCGACCAGCTCGCCGACTTCGAGAGCCTCGCCGACGATCTGCGCGAGGGGCGCAGCGGTACGCTCCGCATCGGATGCTTCATGTCGGCCAATCGCGCATGGATGCCGGGGGTCGTCGCGCACCTCGCCGTCGAGTTCCCCGACCTGCGCATCGAGCTGAGCCTCGTCGAGCTCCGCGGGCAGCACTCCGCCGACTCCGACCTCGAGGTCTACATCGCCGAGGCGGTCCGCGCCGACCGCGATCCCGCCGCGGCCGACGGAGCTGCCGATGGCTACGACCTCGAGCCGCTCCGCACCGAGGGGTACGTCGCCGTCGTGCCCGACGGGCACCCGCTCGCCGCAGGCGACTCGGTCGCGATCGCCGACCTCGCCGCCCAGCCGTGGATCGACAACGACCACGCCCGCGGACCGTGCCGCGAGATCGTGCTCACGGCGTGCACCGCACAGGGCTTCTCGCCACGGTTCCGCATCGCAGCGCCCGACTATGCGACGGCGTTCGACTACGTCGCGCAGGGCATCGGCATCACGGTCGTGCCGCGCCTCGGCGCCTACCTGCTACCGAGCGGGGTGACCGCGCTCCCCGTCGCCGATGACGAGGTGCGACGCCGCATCATGCTGCGCGTGAAGCGGTCGATGCGCACACACCCCGCCGCGCAGCGCACTGCCGAACTGCTGCGCGCGGCGGCACGGGGCTGAACTCCACGACGAAGGCAGCCCCGATCGGGGCGGCCTTCGCGTCCATGTCGTGCGACAACGGCCGATGGTGGAGTTGGGGAACGTCAGCCAGACTCGTCTCGGCTTCTCAGGGGCTGATCGAGACGGAGGGTGCACGATGGCCAAGCTGATCTACTCGGGGTTCACGTCGCTCGATGGATATGTCGAGGATGAAACCGGCAACTTCGATTGGGCGGAGCTGGACGAGGAGGTCTACGCGTTCATCAACAACCGCGAGAGACAGATCGGCACCTATCTCCTCGGGCGGAGGATGTACGAGACGATGGCCGTCTGGGAGACGCCGGATGTGATTCCCAATGGGACCGCAGCCATGCTGGGGTACGCGCAGATCTGGCAGGCGGCTGAAAAGATCGTGTACTCGACGACGCTGCATACGGTCGCTGCCGCCAAGACGCGGCTCGAGCGGAAGTTCGAGGCGGACGTTGTGCGGGAACTCAAGTCAGGAGCGACCCGCGATGTTGCGGTGGGCGGGGCGGCGCTCGCAGCGCACGCCATTCGAGCTCGCCTGGTCGACGAATACAACCTCCTCATCGCGCCGATCATCGCGGGCGGCGGCAAACCCTATCTGCCAGGCAAGGTCGCCCTCGAGCTCGAACTTCTCGATGAGCACAGGTTCGACAACGGTATGGTCCACCTTCGCTACCGAGCGAAGAGCTGATGAGAGTGACACCCGTCGAGGATGCCCTGAACACCCGGGCCATGTCCGCACGTGTGGGGAAGAGCGGAAATGGGGCCGAGACGGGCTCGTGACCACTCCCCGTGAACGGAGAAAACCCCCGGGTGTGACCGGGGGTCTTCGCCGTGTGCGACAACGGCCGATGGTGGAGATGGGGGGAATTGAACCCCCGTCCATCGCTGTGATTCCACGCCTTCTCCGGGCGCAGCCTGTGCAAGCGTTCTGCTCGGCCCCGACCTTTGCCACAGGCACCTAAGTCGACAGGCCCAGCCTGAAAGAGTCCCGCACGTCGCTCAGGCGACGACGCGCAGCAAGTCCCCTAGATGACGCCAGCAACCGGGGCGGGAACGAACCCGGACTGACGGACTATCGCACTCGCTTAGGCAGCGAGGGCGAAGTCAGACTGCTTCTTATTGGCAGTTATTGTTTCGCAGAGATCGTTTACGAGATAACCCTGCATCCTCGGCCCGCTTCTCGTGGGTTCGCAGGCGATGTCGAAACCGATCATCCCCATGTCGCACCGCGCCGGTCGTTGCCGGTTCGGCGAGCCGTTGTCGCACGCTGTGGAGTTTCCAACCCGCGTCGTCCGAAGATTCCGCGGCCTTTCAGCTTACAACAGCGACCATGGCGCTGTCATTCCTTCGAGCGGTTGCTGCGGCATCCGCTCGGTGATTCCGGATGACGCGGCGTACGCCGTTCCCTCGGCAATCGTTCATCAGCCTGTAACCTACGCTCGATCCGTTGCACGTAGCGTCCCGACATGGGAATTCCCGAAGTCAGCGCCCGCATCGCGCCGCGGCGCGCACACGACGGCGCCCGAAGCCGCCCCCGCGCGGGAGCCGCATGATCGGGCGGGTCGATCCGTTCATCGGCACCGAGGCCACCGACCTGCCACCCCCCACCGGCATCGCCGCCACGTGGTGGTGGCCGAAGCCGCAGGTGGGCAACACGCATCCGGGCGCGACGTACCCGCTCGGGATGGTGTCCGCGTGCGCCTACTCGGGGGCCTACCCCACCGGCTACGGACGGTACGACCTCGGCACCGAGGGCGTTCCGACGACGATCCACGACGAGGCCGTGGCATCCGGGTTCACGCACTTCCAGCAGTCGGGCACGGGCGCCATCCGCAAGTACTACAACTACTTCCGGGTGACCCCGATGCTCGAACCGCTCGACGAGCTCGGCCGCAACTGGGGCCTCGTCGACGAGGCCGCCGAACCGGGGTACTACGCTGCGACGCTCGACTCCGGCATCCGCGCGGAGCTCACCGTGGGTCCGAAGAGCGCGGTGCACCGGTACACGTTCCCCCGGCATCGCAACGCCCGCATCGTCATCGACTTCTCGCTCGGCGGGCTCGCGATCCCGCACGGCGAGACCATCCCCCTGAGGGCGCACCTCGAGTCGATCGGGCCGGGCATCGCGCAGGGCGAGATCGTGGTCGAGGGCGCACCGCTCGCCGTCTACATCGAGTGCGACGTCAAGTCGTGGCGCCAGATGCTCTGGTACGACCGCCGGCTGATGCCCGGCGGCACGAGGCTCGCGTTCGATCACATCCGCCCCACCACCCTTCGGCCGTTCGGCCTCATGTGGGCGGGGCCGAGCGAACCCGGACAGCACATCGAGGTGCGCATCGGGTTCTCGCTCCGCGGCGTCGAGCAGGCGCGCGAGAACCTGCGGCAGGACTGCGGCATCGGGCCCGCCCGGTTCCCGCAGCGCCGGGACCGCACCACGAAGGCGTGGCGCAAGCAGCTGAAGGCGATCACCGTCGACGCGGCATCCGCAGACCGCCAGACGGTGTTCTCGACGGCGCTCTACCACTCGCTCATCAAGCCGTGCCTCGCCCCGCAGGAGAGCCCGTTCTGGCCCTCCGACGGTCCGTTCGTGTTCGACCTCAGCACGATGTGGGACATCTACCGCACGCAGCTCCCGCTCATCACCACACTCCTGCCCGAGCGGGCGGTGGAGCTCGGCACGGCGCTCCTCACGATCTGCGAGGAGGAGGGCAACTTCCCGATCGGATACCGGATGGCGCGGGGCAGCGACCGATTCTCACGGCAGGGCAGCGCGCTCGCGCAGACGTTCCTCGCCGACCTCTGCCAGCTCGGCCTGCCCGGCATCGACTGGGAGTGGGCGCTCGTGCACATGCACACCGACCTGCGCCGCACCTACGGCGAGGACTTCCTGCTGCGGGGCGTGGCGCACCCGATCAGCCACACGCTCGACCTCGCCTACGGCTACTGGTGCACCGCCAAGGTCGCGGCGCGCGTCGGCGACCGGGCGCTCGTCGAGGAGTTCACGACGCTCGCCGCCCGGTGGGTGAACGCGTTCGACGACGGCACCGGCCTGCTGCAGGACTCCACGTTCTACGAGGGCAGCCGCCACAACTACTCGTTCCGCCTGCTACACGACATGCGCAACCGCATCGGCCTCGCCGGTGGCGATGACGCGTTCGTGCGCATGCTCGACGCCTTCTTCGGCTACGGCGCCGAGCCCGTGCGCCAGCCCGGTGTGCGCCCGGGGCTCGAGGAGCTCGCGAACGGCTACGCGCTCGGACGGTTCGAGGGCCTCAACAACGAGCCCGACATGGAGGCCCCGTGGGCCTACCAGTACGCCGGACGACCCGACCGCACCGCCGAGGTCGTGCACGCCGCCGTGCACCAGCAGTTCGGCACCGGACGCGGCGGCCTGCCCGGCAACGACGATTCGGGCGGGCTCAGCTCCTGGTACGTCTGGGCCTCGCTCGGCCTGTTCCCCGTCGCCGGGCAGAACCTCTTCCTCGTGAATGCGCCGTCGTTCGCCGAGTCCGAGATCCGCCTGGGAGAGGGCGAACTCCGCATCGAGACCACGGGATTCGCAGAGCCCCGCGCCGACGGCCCCGCCCAGTACGTGCAGTCGGTCGCGTTGAACGGCGATCGGCTGGATCGCACGTGGCTTCGCGGCGACGAGGTGCACCGCGGCGGCCGATTACTCGTGGAGCTCGGCCCCGAGCCGAGCGAGTGGGGGCGGACTGCCCGCCCACCGTCGGCCTCCTCCGACTGAACCCGACCGCACACCGCACGACGCACGCCCCCATCGAACGAAGGACGCGCCATGAACGCCAAGCCCCGCAACCGCCTCGTCATCGTCAATCGCGCCGACCCCGTGATCTGCGGGCACTCGGTCGAGGGCCGCAACCTCGCGGAGGCCGCCCTCGAACGCGGTTTCGACGAGGTGCGCATCGTCACGTGGCGGATCGAACGCCTCCAGGCCACCGGCCTCCCGCTGAAGCCGCTCGATCGCATGCTGCCATACAGCCCGGGCATCATCGTCGAGCGACCCGAGCCGGTCGGCGACTACAAGGTGCCCGACGGCCGCTACCTCGCGGGTATCACCGGCCGACTGGTAGAGCTGTTCACCGACGGCGTGCCCACCGTGTGCCTCTCGCTCTACCTGAGCCCCCACACGGTCGCCGTCACCGATGCCGTGCGCGCCGCGTGGAGCACGGGCCTGCCGGTGAAGGTCACCACGATCGCCGAGGCCGTAGGGTCGGATGTCACGAACGTCGTGCGCTCGTGCGTCGACGAGGGGCGCTTCGGCGCGGCGGCGCACATCCTCTCGAGCTACCTCGCGCAGGACCACTGCGTCGCCGTGTCGGAGTACACCCGCGACCTCATCGTCGCGTCGGCGGCCGAGGTCGACGCGTTCCACGGCACCCGCTTCGCGGAGCAGTGCCGCGAGCGCATCCGCATCTCGTACCCGGCGATCGACACATCGCAGTACCTCGACCTCGACCCCGCCCTCGTCGACGGCGTGCTCGCCGCCCGCGGCCTGGAGCGCGACGGCTACGTGCTGTTCCTCTCGCGCCTCACGAAGGCGAAGGGCGTCGACGACCTCATCGCCGGCTTCGAGCGCACGCCCGCGAACCAGCGCCTGCACCTCGTGATCGCAGGGCGCGGGCCCGAGGCCGAGGCGCTGCGGGAGCTCGCCGCCGCGTCGCCGCTCGCCGACCGCATCGTGTTCCTCGATGACGTCGACGACGCAGAGAAGCCCTACCTGATGGCCGGATGCGCCGCCTACGTGCTGCCCAGCAAGCCACGGCCCGAGTTCGTCGAGACCTTCGGCATCGCCCTCGCCGAGCAGATGCTCGCGGGCGGCGGTGCGGTGATCACCACGGACACGGGCGGCATCGGCGAGGCCGTGGGCGAGCACGCGATCATCGTGCCGGTCGACGACCCCGACGCCATCGCGGCCGCGATCGACGCGGCGCTCGCGCTCGCGCCCGAGGAGCGCGCCGCCCGTGCCGAGCGCGCTCGCGCCTACGCTCTGCAGTTCGACCGCGGCGTGGTGTTCGAGCGGCTCTTCGACGGGGCGGGAGTGATGCCGGCGCGCACCCCGGCGTGACCTTCGCCCCTGCTCGCGGGCGGCAGGAAGCCGCAGTCTGAGGACATGACTTCTCGGGGTGGGGCTCCCGATCGCGGTGGAATGCGCGGTGCCGCGATCACGCGGTGGGCGTCGACTCGTCACGTCTACGTGGACAACCTCAAGGTCATCCTGATCGCCCTCGTGATCGTCGGCCACGCCATCATCGGATACACGGAGTTCGACGCCTGGTCGTACGCCGATGTTCGAGAGGTGACGCTTGCGCCGGTGACGGCGATCGTCCTGTTCGTGCTGGGAGCGCCGTTCGGACTGCTGGTGATCCCGCTGCTGTTCCTCGTCGCCGGACTGCTGACCCCGCCGTCGGTGGAGCGCAAGGGCACTGGTCGCTTCGTCGGTGACCGCCTGCTGCGCCTGGGTGTGCCGTTCATCGTGTTCGCGCTGCTCATCTGGCCGCTCCTGGAGTACGCGCTGTTCCTCTGACTGGGGAATGCCCCCGATCTCTGGACCTACCTTCGCGCCGAGCCAACGCTGGACACGGGCGTGCTCTGGTTCGTCGGTGCACTGCTCGTCTTCTCCCTCGCCTACGGAGGCTGGGTCGGGCTGCGGCGGGGTCGCGCTGGGCGGCGCCCGCCCGGCGAGGTCCACGTCGGCCAGCTGCTGGGGCTCGCCGGCGCGGTGGCCGTTGCCACGTTCCTCCTTCGCCTGGTGGTCCCGTTCGAAGGCGACAACTGGTTCGTCGATGTGAACCTGTGGCAGTGGCCCGCGTGCGCGGCACTGTTCGGCTTGGGCGTCGTCGCCTCCCGGAAGGACTGGCTCACGGCCGTTCCCGACCGGCTTCGCAGGCAGGCCCGTGCGGTGACACTGACGGCGGTCGGTGCGGCGGCCCTCCTCGCACTGGTAGTGGCCGGCTTGGGCGTCGACCCGAACAGCTCTGGGGCGGATGGCACTGGCCCGCGTTCGCGTTCGCAGCCGGCGAGAGCACGCTCTCCGTGTTCGGACCGGTGTGGCTGCTCGGGGTGGCGCAGCGGCGTCTCGATCGACCGCTCCGCTGGGCCGGCCCCGCCGTCAGGCGAAGCGCCTACGGCGCGTTCCTCCTGCAGGGTCCCGTCCTGATCGGGCTCGCCCTCGCCCTTCGTCCGGTGCCGTTCCCGGCCGAGGTCAAGTCGCTCCTCGTGGCCGTCGGTGGTGTCGCAGGCTCGTTCGCCCTCGCCTGCTCCTCATCGAGCGGGTGCCCGGGGTGGCGCGCATCCTGTGATGCACCGCCCGCCCCTGCCGCGCCCTCTCGACCGCACGTATGCTGAGGGCGACCGCGCGCCGGCGCGGCCGCCGGCGCGTCACGGCACCGGCATCCGCGCCAGATAGGGGCACCTCATGCCGACCACGATCGCCGTCACCGGCCGCGCCGACGAGCGCATCGCGCCCGAGCTCGCAGCGGTCACGCTCTCGGTGGGCGGCTCGGGTGCCGGGCGCGACGACGTGTACGCACGCACGAGCGCGGCGCACGAGCGCCTGCTCGCCGAGGTGCGCGCGCTCGAGGCATCCGGTGCCCTCGACACCTGGTCGGCGGGCCAGCTCCGCGTCTGGTCCTACCGCCCGTGGAACACCGAGGGCAAGCAACTGCCCGTCGTGCACCAGGCGAGCGCCGACGTCGAGGTGGTGTTCAGCGACCTCGCTCGGCTCGGCGAATGGATCGGCGACGCCGCGACCGGCGATGAGCTCACCGTCGGCGGCATCGACTGGCGGCTGACGGATGCCACGCGCCGACGCGTGCAGGAGACGGCGCAGCGCGCGGCCGTCGCCGACGCCGTCGCGAAGGCGGAGGTATACGCCTCCGCGCTCGGCCTCGGCGTGCCGACGCCCGTCGAGCTCGCGGACCACGGGATGCTCAGCGCGCAGCCGCTCCCTGTCGCGCCCAAGGCGATGATGATGCGGGCGGCGGCCGACATGGGCGGCGGCGCGCCCGCGACGGAGTTCGCGCCTGCGGAGCTCGTGATTGAGGCATCCGTCGATGCCCGCTTCACGGCCGAGCCCGCCTGACGCAGGCAACGTCGACCGGGCGGGCGATCAGGCGTCGGGATCGATAAGCAGCCGCTCGAGCGCAGCGAGGTCGTGCAGTCCGAGGCCGGACGCGAGCAGGTAGTCGCGCGTCGAGCCGTGCGCGCGCTCGACCGTGTCGAGCGCGCCCTCGATGGCCTCGCGCGGGCTGCCGCCCATGAGGATCCGGAGCTCGGGGGTGTCGGGGATGCCGTAGCGGCCGATGAGCCTCACCATCTCCTCGAGCCACTCGCCTGCGAGGTTCGCCTCGGTGCGCGCGTAGTCCTCGATGACGGCCTCGCGGTCGACGCCGGCCGCCAGCAGGGCGAGGGCGACCACGATGCCCGTGCGATCCTTGCCGGCGGTGCAGTGGACCACCACCGAGCGCTCCCCCGCGCTCGCGATCTCGCGCAGGGCGCTCACGACCACCGACGCGTGCTGGGTGACGATGCGCTCGTAGAGCGCGTCGAGCGAGATGCCACCCGAGCCCTGCGAGGCGCCCGATCCCTCGAAGACGGGCAACCGCAGCACCTCGACGTCGAGCCCCTCGAGGTCGTCGGGCATGAGCCGGGCCTCGTTCTCGTCGCGCAGGTCGATGACGATGCCGACCCCGAGTGCGCGCAGTTCCGCACGGCCGGCCTCGCCGATGCGGTGGAGGCCGTCGGAGCGGTAGAGCACCCCGTCGCGCACCGTGCCGTTCCGGGCCGGCATTCCGCCGACGTCGCGGAAGTTGTAGGTCCCGGGGACCGGGATGCGGGTGGAGGTCTCCATCGCGATGAGCCTACCCCGCGGTTCCGACGTGGCGGCTGGGAGGCGGCCCCGAACGCTGGGGCCCTCGAGCGGCCCCCGCGGCATCCGCTTAGTCACCGAGGTTGCGCCGGCTGGCCATCGCGCGGTCGGCCTCGCGCTTGTCCTGCCGCTCGCGCAGGGCCTGGCGCTTGTCGTACTCGCGCTTGCCCTTCGCGACCGCGATCTCCACCTTCGCCCGCCCGTCGGCGAAGTAGATCTGCAGGGGGACGATCGTGTAGCCGCCCTCCTGCGTCTTGTGGCTGATCTTCACGATCTCGTGCTTGTGCAGCAGGAGCTTGCGCTTGCGCCTCGGCGCGTGGTTGTTCCACGTGCCCTCGGTGTACTGGGGGATGTGCACCGCGTCGAGCCACATCTCACCGCCGTCGATGAACGCGTAGCCGTCGACGAGCGAGGCGCGACCCTCGCGCAGCGACTTCACCTCGGTGCCCGTGAGCACGATGCCCGCCTCGTAGGTGTCCTCGATCAGGTAGTCGTGGCGCGCCTTGCGGTTGGTCGCGACGACCTTCTGACCGCGTTCCCTGGGCACGGCTGGCTCCTTCGAATCGAGTGAACGGATGCCCCGGAGCATCCGGAGCAGCCTTTCACTCTAGCCGATTCAGACCTTCAGGTACCGCCCGATGGCGATGCCTGCAGAGATCGCCGCGAGCAGCACGCCCACCGCGACGAGCACCGGAACGACGATGAGCGCGTCGGTGAGGTCGACGAACGTGAACGACAGGCTCTCGGCGAGGTAGCCCTGCACGAAGAACTGCACGATCGCGATCACGGCCGCACCGGCAAGCAGCGACCCGATGAGCCCGGCGAACACGCCCTCCAGCACGAACGGCGTCTGGATGAACCGGTTGGACGCCCCGACCAGGCGCATGATGCCGAGCTCGCGCCGGCGCGAGAACGCCGACAATCGGATCGTCGTCGCGATGAGCAGGGCCGCGGCCACGAGCATGATCGCCGCGATCGCGATGGCCGTGTAGCTCGCCGCGTTCAGCACATCGAAGATCTGGTCGAGGTAGCGACGCTGGTCGACGACCTGCTCCACACCCGCGAGCCCAGCGAGGCTCTCGACGATCACGGCAGCCTGCGAGGGTTCCACGAGGTTCACCCAGAACGTCTCGTTGAGCACCTCGGGCGTCACGTAGTCGGCCGCGGGTGTGCCCTCGAACTGCTCCTGGAAGTTCGCGTACGCCTGCTCGTGGTCCTCGAAGTAGAACTCGTCGATGAACGGCGCGAGCGTATCGGAGTCGAGCTGCGCCTCGACGGCCGCCTTCTGCTCCTCGGTGGCCTCGCCGTCGGTGCAGCCCGCCGCCGTCGACACCGAGGTGCAGAGGTACACGGCCACCTGGGCGCGGTCGTACCAGTAGTTCTTCATCTGCGCGATCTGCAACTGCAGCAGCGCCGCGGTACCGACGAAGGTCAGCGAGATGAACGTTACGAGCACGACCGAGACGACCATCGAGGCGTTGCGGCGCAAGCCGTTCGCGGCCTCGGAGAGGACGAGTCCGAACCTCATCGCGTCGGACCCACTTCCTGTTGGTCGTCGCCTTCTCGCGGTCCGCCCGGCGCCCGCAGTCCCAGCCGCTCGGCCAGCGTCAGGTGCTCGGATGCTCCGCTGTCGGGCGTCGCGGCCTGCGAGTCGCCTTCCGACTCCGCGGCGGGGTCGTCACCGCCGCCGGCGGGCGCGACCGGCACCGACGCGGTGGCGGCCGCGGTGATCGCCGCCGCGGCATCCGTCACCTCGTCTCGCTCCTCGGGCTCGACATAGAGCGGCTGCTTCTCCTCCATGACCTTCTTGCCGACCTTCGGGGCGGCGGCCTTCACGGTCCTTGCCGCCGCCTTCGTGGCCGGAGCCTCCGTGGCCGTTGACTTCGCGGCCGGAGCCTTCGCGGCCGGCGCCTTCGCGGCCGGCGCCCTCGTGGCCGGCGCCTTCGCGGCCGGCGCCTTCGCGGCCGGCGCATTCGTTGCCGGCGCCTTCGCAGCCGGCGCCCTCGTGGCCGGCGCCTTCGTGGTTCTCGGCTTCGCCGGCTTCGCCGACGCCGCGGCGACCGCCGCGATCACGGCCGACGCGTCCTCCTCGGCGGCGATCTCAGTGGGCACCGGCGCCGCCACGATCGCTGGTGTCTCCTCGACGGCGAGGGCCGCGTCGACGTCGGCGAGCGCGGCGCCGTAGCCCGCGCCTCGCTCGTCGCGCACGACCTCGCCAGCGGAGAGCTCGATCACCCTGCGCTGCATCTGGTCGACGATGCCCGCCTCGTGGGTGGCCATGATCACCGTCGTACCGCTGGCGTTGATGCGTTCGAGGAGCGTCATGATGCCGGCGCTCGTGACGGGGTCGAGGTTGCCCGTGGGCTCGTCGGCGAGAAGGATCTGCGGCTTGTTCACGATGGCGCGGGCGATGGCCACACGCTGCTGCTCGCCGCCCGAGAGCTCATGCGGCATCCGCTTGCCCTTGCCGTCCAGGCCGACGAGTTTCAGGGTCTCGGGCACCGCTGACTGGATGAAGCCGCGTGACTTGCCGATGACCCGCAGGGTGAACGCCACGTTCTCGTAGACGTTCTTGTTGGGCAGTAGCCGGAAGTCCTGGAACACGACGCCGAGGTCGCGCCGGAAGTACGGCACCTTGCGGCTCGAGATCGACCCCAGGTCCTGCCCGAGCACGTGGATCTTGCCCCTGGAGGGCTTCTCCTCCTTGAGGATCAGCCGGAGGAAGCTCGACTTGCCGGAGCCGGAGGCGCCGACGAGGAAGACGAACTCGCCGCGGAGGATCTCCACCCCGACGTCGTCCAGGGCGGGCCTCGACTGTCCCGGGTAGGTCTTGGTGACGGAGTCGAATCGGATCATGTCGGATCGAGCCTAAGCAACGCGCCGTCGATCGGACCAGCGACTCGCCCCAACTCACAGGATGCGCCTCGCGCCGGAGGTGCACGCCGACCGTGACCGCGTGCGGATCGCGCGCCGCATCCGTAGGTTGGATACCGGAACCGAACACGAGGCGGGAGGCGTGATGACCGTTCCCTTCATCGGCATCGTCGCCGACCGCAAGTCCGCGAGCTCCGGCGCATGGGTGGACATCCCCACCGACGGGCTCCCCCACGCCTACGTAGCCGCGATCCAGGAGGCGGGCGGCGGGCCGCTGCTGTTCCCGAGCCTCGACGTGCACGTGGACGACCCGCAGCGCCTGCTCGACCTCGTCGACGGCCTGTTCCTCCCAGGCGGGCGCGACCTCGATGCCACGCTGTACGGGAGCGAGGCGCATCCGACGAACGACGCGCCGCTTCGGGTGCGCGACGAGCTCGAGATCGCCCTCACACAACTCGCCCGCGAGCGCGCGATGCCCGTGCTCGGCGCCTGCCGGGGAATGCAGGTGATCAACGTGGCCCTCGGCGGCACGCTCGAGCAGCACCTCGGCGATCGCCTCGACCTCACGCCGCATCGCGAGGAGTACGGCACGCACACGTCGCACCCGGTTGCGATCGAGCCGGGCACGCTGCTGAGCGACATCACGCACGAGGCCGAGTTCGACATCTCGTCGCACCATCACCAGGGCGTCGACCGGCTCGGCGAGGGGCTCGTCGCCGCCGCGCGAGCGCCCGACGGCGTCATCGAGGCCATCGAGGCCGTCGACGGCGCCTTCTGCCTCGGCGTGCAGTGGCACCCCGAGGAGCGGCTCGACCCCGAGGGCATCGCACTCATCCGCGCGTTCGTCGCGGCTGCGCGCACGAGGGCGCGGGCGAAGTTCGCCGTGCGGTCGTGAGGCTGCGCGATCCTCGACGGTCGAGCTAGTCCTCGGTCTTGCGCTTGCGCCACTTGATGCCGGCGGCGATGAACCCGTCGAGGTCGCCGTCGAACACCGCCGAGGGGTTGTTGACCTCGAAGTCGGTGCGGAGGTCTTTCACCATCTGGTACGGCGCAAGCACGTACGAGCGCATCTGGTCGCCCCAGCTCGCGGTGATGGTGCCCGCGAGCTCCTTCTTCTGGGCGGCCTCCTGCTCCTTCTGCAGCAGAAGCAGTCGTGACTGGAGCACGCGCATGGCCGCGGCGCGGTTCTGGATCTGCGACTTCTCGTTCTGCATCGACACGACCGTGCCCGTGGGCAGGTGGGTGATGCGCACGGCGGAGTCCGTCGTGTTGACCGACTGTCCGCCGGGGCCGCTCGAGCGGAACACGTCGACGCGGATGTCGTTCTCGGGGATGTCGATCTCCTCGGTCTCCTCCATGAGGGGGATGACCTCGACGGCCGCGAAACTCGTCTGCCGCTTGCCGGCCGCGCCGAAGGGGCTCATCCGCACGAGACGGTGCGTGCCGGCCTCGACGCTCAGGGTTCCGAATGCATAGGGCGAGTCGATCTCGAACGTGGCGGACTTGATGCCCGCCTCCTCGGCGTAGCTCGTGTCCATGACGGTGGCGGAGTAATTGTGCTTCTCGGCCCAGCGCAGGTACATGCGCATGAGCATCTCGGCGAAGTCGGCGGCGTCGACGCCGCCTGCACCGGCACGGATGGTGACGACCGCCGGGCGGGGATCCCACTCGCCGTCGAGCAGGGTCTGCACCTCGAGGTCGCCGATGGTCTTCTGCAGCGCGGCGAGCTCCTCGCGCGCCTCCCCCGCGGTCTCCTCATCGCCCGCTTCGTGCGCGAGCTCGATGAGCACCTCGAGGTCGTCGAGGCGGGAGTCGATGCTCTTCACCCGCGCGAGTTCGGACTGCCGGTGGCTGAGCGCGCTGGTCACCTTCTGGGCGTTCGCGGTGTCGTCCCACAGGTCGGGGGCGCCCGCCTGCTCCGAGAGCCGCGCGATGTCGGCCTCTAGGGCGTCGACGTCGACGACGGAACGGATGTCGCGGAAGGTGGAGCGCAGCGCGGCGATCTCCTGCGTGAGGTCAAGATCCAACATGGCCTCACCAGCCTAGTCGGGCGCGCTGAGAGGCGGGTGCGCGTGCCGGGCGGCGCCATCCGTGGGCCAGCGGCATCCGTGGGCCTGCGGCATCCGTGGGCCCGATGCCCCTATCCCGGACGCGTTCACCGCGGCAGAATCGACGGAGGCAGGTGCACATGGATGTCACGGAGTGGTTGCTCGACTCGGATCCCTCGATCCGCTGGCAGGTCATGCGCGACCTCACCGACGAGCCAGCTGAGATCGTCGCGACCGAACGGGCCCGCATCGCCGCGCAGGGCTGGGGCGCGCGGCTGCTCACGCTGCAGGGTGACGACGGGCAGTGGGGCGGCGGCACGTACTCGCCGAAATGGATCTCCACCACGTACACGCTGCTGCTGCTCCGACTCCTCGGGCTCGACCCCGCATCGGAGGAGGCGCGGGCCGCCGTGGACCGGGTGCGTGACGGCGTGACCTGGGGCCGCGGTGGCCGGAGACCGTTCTTCGCCGGGGCGACGGAGCCGTGCGTCAATGGCATGGTGCTGGCGATCTCGGCATACTTCGGCGTCACGGGCGCCAACACCGATCGCCCGCTGGAGCGGCTGCTCGGCGAGCAACTCGATGATGGCGGGTGGAATTGCGAGGCACCCTTGCATTCCCGGCGATCCTCGTTCCACACGACGATCCTGGTGCTCGAAGGGCTGCTGGAGGTCGAGCATTCGGTGGCCCGCGATCCGGCGATCGCGTCGGCCCTGGCGCGCGGCGAGGAGTACCTCCTGGAGCGGCGGCTGTTCCGATCGCTTTCCACCGGCGCGGTCGTCAAGCCGACCTGGATGCTGTTCTCGTTCCCGCCGCAGTGGCACTTCGACGTGCTCCGCGGGCTCGAATACTTCCGCAGCGCGGGTGCTCCGCCCGACCCGCGCTGCGCTGAGGCCATCGAGCTCGTGCACGACCGGCGGCGAAGCGACGGCCGATGGCCGCTGCAGCACACCCACCGCGCGAGGACCCATTTCGAGATGGAGGAGGGAGACGGCAGGCCGAGCCGCTGGAACACGCTGCGCGCGCTGCGGGTGCTGCGCTGGTACGAGGGCGAGCCCGTCGGCTGAGGCGCTGTCCGGCCGGAAACGCGGCGGCGTACACTGCGAGGCAGCGCGAGGTCGGGGGGACCTCGGCGCCGAAGGGGGCGACCATGTCGGGCCACGCGTACCTCACGTTCTTCGACGACGCGCCGGGCGAGTCACCCGCGGTCGGCCATGAGAACTGGATCGAGCTGCTGTCGTGGAGCTGGGGCGTCACGGCGAGCGCGGGTCCCGGCGGCCCGGGCGGCGGTGCCGGCGGCGGCGCCGGACGACCCGACCCCTCGGCGCTCGTCTGGGAGCACGCGTTCGACGCGGCCTCGACGAAGCTGCTCGGGTTCGTGGCATCCGGTCGTCATCTCCGGAAGGCGGAGCTGCATGTGACGCGTCCCGGCGGCCACGGCGGACGCGAGGCGTGGCTGACGGTGCTGATGGAGGACGTCACGATCACCTCGGTGACCACGACGGGATCCGCCGACGGCGAGGTGGAGCAGACCGTCGGCATGGAGTTCCGCTCGGTGAAGTTCGGGTACCGCAGGCAGTCGCCCGACGGCTCGCTCGCGGATCCGGCCACGTTCAGCTGGAACATCGCGACCGGGACGGTGACGACGGCGCCCTGACGAGCGGCGCCCGCGGCGGGTGTAGCGTCGAAGGCGATGACCGACGCCACGCACCCGTTCTCGTGGCGCTCGATCATCCTCCCGGCCTACCTGCCGACCCTGCTGTTCTCGGTCGGCGAGGGCGCGATCATCCCGGTCATCCCGGTGGTCGCCACCGAGCGCGGCGCCTCGCTCGCGATCGCAGGGCTCATCGCGGCCATGATCATGGTCGGCGAGCTCGCGGGCGACCTGCCCGCAGGCTGGCTGGTGGCCAGCATCGGCGAGCGCAACGCCATGATCGGCGCGTCGATGCTCGCCGTCATCGGCGTGCTCATCGCGCTCGTCTCCCCCACCGAGCTCGCACTCGGCATCGGCATGTTCCTGCTCGGCCTCGCGACGGCGGTCTTCGGGCTCGCGCGCCACGCGTTCCTCACGAGCTACGTGCCCGAGGCGGTGCGGGCCAGGGCGCTGTCGACCCTCGCCGGGGTGTTCCGCGGCGGCTGGGCAATCGGACCGTTCGTGGCGGCGGCGCTCATCGCGTGGACCGGGTCGTCGGAGGTCGTGTTCTGGGTGCTCGTCGCGGCGTGCTTCGCCGTGGTCGTCGTGCTGCTCGTGCTGCCCGACCCCGAGCGGGTGTTCGGCGCCGCGCGGCTCGCGCGTGCGGCATCCGCTGCCGATGGCGTTCGCACGGCCGGCGAGGCCGAAGCGGATGCCGCGTCGCACGGCGTGTTCCGGGCCATCGTGACGTACCGCGGTGTGCTGCTGCGGATCGGCAGCGGCGTGGGGCTGCTCGCCGCCGTGCGGGCGAGCCGCACGGTGATCCTGCCGTTGTGGGCGGTGTCGATCGGGATGCCGCCCGAGGCCGCGGCGCTCGTGATCGGCATCTCGGCGACTGTCGACTTCGCGCTGTTCTACGTGAGCGGCCAGGTGATGGACCGCTTCGGGCGGCTCTGGAGCGCGATCCCGGGGCTCGTGGGTCTCGGCATGGGGTTCGTCGTGCTCGCGCTCACGCACGACGTGCCGGGGGCCGAAGCGTGGTTCACCGGCGTCGCACTGCTCTTCGGCGTCGCGAACGGCCTGTCGAGCGGGGTGATCCTCACGCTCGGCGCCGACCTCGCGCCCAAGGCGAACCCGGCGCCGTTCCTCGGTGCGTTCCGCACCATCGGCGACGCGGGCGGTGCCGCTGCGCCGCTCATCCTCGCCGGCGTGACGTCGGCGGTGTCGATCATGGCCGCGAGCGCCACGATGGGCGTGCTGGGGCTCGTTGGCGCGGCGATCCTGTGGCGGTACGTGCCGCGCTACGTGCCCCGACGACCGCGCCGGTCGGGCGGCTGAGGTCGGCCGGCCTGCTCAGCCGAGCCGCTCGAGCGCCGTCTCGGCCGCCTCGACGTCGTCGCGGGCGCGGTCGACCGCGATCGCGGCCTTCGCCCGCACCCGCTCGGCCTCGCGCTCGTCGCGTTCGGCCTCGGCGATCTCGGTGCGCAGCTCCTTCAGGCGGGTCTCGAGGTCGTGGCGCTCGTCGCGGAGCTCGTCGGCGTTCCACTCGGCGGCGGCAAGGAGGTCCTGCGCCTCGTCGAGCGCTCGCTGAGCCGCCGCGGCACGCCCGCGGGCCTCCTCCACGTCGGCCTCGGCGCGCGTGCGCTGGCCGGCCCGGGCCGCGGCCTCGCGTTCGGCGGCCGCGGCATCCGCTTCCTCGTCGCCTGCCCTCAGACGACCGCCCCGGCCCGAGCCGCGAACGGTGCCGCCGACACGTGAGGGCGCGGGGCGTTTCCGGGTGGGACGACCGGCGGATGCCTCGCCGGCCACGGCCCCGTCGAGGTCGACGTCCTCGAATCCCACGGCCTGCAGGCTCCGCACGAGCCGGCCGGTGCGCAGCGCCTCGCCTGCCGCCTCGTCGACGGTCGCGGCGATGAGGGTCTGCTCGACCTCGTCGAGCACGGCTCGCGAGGCCGAGCGGTCGGCGGCATCCGCGATGCCGCTCGCCTGCTGAATCAGCCCGGAGACGAGCTTGCGGCGCTCGGAGCCGAGGCCCGTCAGCGCCTTGCCGTCGCCTGCGGCCTGCGCGTCACGCAGGTCGGCGCCGAGGTCGAGCAGCTCATCGACCGCGTCGGGGTGCTCGCGTACCAGCTGGTTGACGATCCACGCCGCCGGCGACGGCTTGCGCAGCTCGCCGATGCGCTGCCCGAGCTCGCGGTCGTCGAGCCTGGCCTCCTTCGCGCGTGCGTTGCGGGCGGCCGTGAACGCCTCGGGCACGAGGGCGTAGAGCTCGTCGGCTGCGGCGGTGAGCGCGTCGGTCGCCATGGGTCCCATCATGGCCCGTGACGGCGACGGATGTCTCGCCCCACGGCGCAGGCCGGGCCGCCCGGTCCTTCGTCAGCCCGAGACGGTGAAGACCGCGAGGAGGAGAGCCTGGCTGGCCAATACGAATCCGCCCACGATGATCGCGGCGAGCGACACCCACGACGGCCCCGTTCGCGGGTCGCGCCTGAACTGCCGGCGGCCGAGCACCCCGAGCACGACCGCCCCCGCGCCGGCGACGACCGCCGGAACCGCCGGCAGCATGAACGAGCCCACCGCGATGAGGAGCCCGATGATCGCGTACAGCGAGGTGCGCCGCGGCTTCGCGGGGCGACCGTCGCTGCCATCGGCGCTCATCGTCAGCGCCCGCCGATCCGGTCGACCTGCATCACGAGGATCACGCGATCGGCCCGGTCGGCCGGCGCGTGCGGGTCGGTCTCGCCGTAGCGCTTCGCGAGGTGCACGTAGAACGCCCCCTCGGGGTCGGGGATCACCTCGGCGAGCCGACCGCGCACCTCCACGTATCTGAGCGGGTTGTCGGGGTCGAGCGCCTCGAGGGTCATGTGCGGGTTGCGCTGCAGGTTGCGATACTTCGCACGCTTCGTGGTGTGAGTGAAGCGGATGACTCCGGCGTCGTCGTACTCGAACCACATCGGGTTGACCTGCATGCTGCCGTGGTGGCGCACGGTGGCGAGGTGGCCGAAGACGGGTGCGGTGAGGATGCGGGCGAAGTGGTCCCTGAGGTCGGCGGTCATGCCCTCCAGTCAATCGCACGTGCGCGCCGTCTGCGCCCCTGACCCACGACACGGCGCGTGTCGTCTGCGTGCTGCGTGCCAACGGATGCCGCGGTCCACTAGATTCGGCCTCAGGGGGTACGGTCCCGAGCACCAACCCGAACGGAGTCAACGGATGACACGATCCGAGCCGGCACGCATCGAATCCGCAATCCCCTCCCATGCCGGCAGCGGCATGCTCGAGCCCCCTGAGCCGGGCCGCAACGAGACGGATGCCCTCGTCGACCGGATCATCGCGGAGGAGTTGCACGAGCTGCGCCAGGCGTTCAGCCAGGGCGCGGAGTTCGCGGTGACGCACATGGACACGCCCCGCGAACGGACGCTGCACCGACTCGAGTGCCCTGCCCTGGAGCCGCACCTCGACCGACACGCCCTGTGGACGGACCATCATCGCCGGCGCCTCGACGCTGATCGTCGGCACCGCCTGAGCGTGCCCGCCCTGGTGACGCGAGACGCGGCGCGCAGCCTCTCCGGCGTGCGGAGCTGCAAGGTCTGCTGGCCGAACGTGCACGGCAGCGAGCCGCGACCGCTCCGACGCCTCAAGGCACGTGGACTGCGCACCCACCATGTCGGACACATGCTCTCCACCGAGGACGGCAACTCGCTCGGCACCATCGTGCGGTCGGCGCTCCGGTCGGGTACCGATCTCTTCGGGGTGAGCCAGGACTCGGTTGAGGTCGTCACGACCTCACGGACGTTGATGTACTCACCGTCGGACCACGTGTTCATCTGGGATCTCCCGACCGACGAGGACGCGATCCGCCGCAAGATGCAGCTCTTCCAGCGGCTCGGTTCGAACGTCGAACCGGCTTCCTGGCACTGACCCTGTCCTGACAGGCTGATCAGTGGAAGACCGACTGATCAGTGGAAGACCGAGCGCGCCGTCACCGTCACTTCGATCGGCACCGCGAGGGGCACGAGATCGGTGTGCAGCGGTGCGTGCCACACCGACCGGAGCGTGACGGTCGCGGTGCGTCCGTCGTCGGATGCCGCACGGACCAGCTCGAGGTCGTCGAGGTCGCTCGCCGTATCCGCCAGGTAGGCCGCCGCCGCCGCGCGGACGTCTGCCGCGTCGAGCTCGATCGCGAGACGGTCGCCGTCGATGCGCACGGCGTCGAGGCTCCACGCCTCCGCGGCCGCCAGCGCTGCACCGTCGGCGACCGTGAACAGTCGCTTCCGCTCGAGATACAACGTCGTCGCCGATACGACCACCACGATGATCGAGAGGCCGAGGAAGCAGTAGAAGATCGTGAGCAGCAGCGTCGACCCGCCCTCCTCCCTCGCGAGGCGCTCGCCCTCGACGCTCCTCACCGGGCGCCTGTCGCGAAGCGTGAGACGGTCTGCGTCGCGCTCGCCTCGATCGGCACGCTGCCGACGGCGGTGAGGGCGAGGAAGTCGGGCACGAGCGGCAGCTCGACACGGGCGAGCACGGAGACGCTCACGCGAGCGCCGGGTTCGCGGCAGTCCGGGCGATCGCACGACATCGACACGGATGCCGCGGCAGCGTCGATCCCGTAGTCGCCGAGCGTCACCCGCACCGCGCGGTCCACCGCGGCATCCGAGGCTGCGGCATTCGCCGCGAGCACAGCGACCCGCGCTGCCTGACGTGCGGCTCCCTCCACGCCGAGCGCACCGGCCTGGATGGCCGCGACGGCGAGCACGAGATACACGAGGGGCACGATCAGGATGATCCCGACCGTGAGGAACTCGAGCGAGGCGGACCCCCGGTCGCCTGCGAGCGGCGCGTCGAGCGCGCGGACTCGAGCCGACGTGGTTCGGATCGGACGGGCAGGTCCATCACTCCACGACCTCGATCGCCGCATGACCCGACACCTCCAGTCCGCGCTGGACGCCGAGCAGGCCGACGACGGGGAGCGTCGCACGCACGGAGACCTCCACGGCCGGCACGCCCCCGATCGAGGCCGAGCCGGCCGTGACGTCCTGTGCGTACTCCGCCGACACCGCCGCCGTGATCAGGTCCTTCGTGCGTGCGATGCCGTCCGCGCTCGACGAACCGCCGAGCGCGGCGTATCGAGCACCCTCGGCGGCCGCATCGAGCAGGGTATTGCGCACGTGGAGCGCCAGTGCGAGCTGTACGACCGCGAGCGCGAGCACCGTGAGCAGGATGCCGACGAGAGTGAACTCGGCGACGGCCGATCCCCGTTCCTCCACGACGAGCGCACGCAGCAACTGTGGCGCGCCGGTGGCGCGGCGGTCGGTCAGAACCCGAGTACGCGTCCGATCGCCTGATCGAAGACGCCGCTCAGCGCGGGGCCGGCGAGCCCCCAGATGACGATCACGAGCCCTGCGGTCATGAGGGTGATGAGCACCCATCCGGGCACGTCGCCGCGATCCTCCCGAAGCCGTTGGATCATCCGATGTCGCATCTGGGTTCCTTTCGTCGGTGCATCCGTCGGTGCGTCGTGCGCTTGCCTTGGGTTCGTTCATCAGAAGCCCGCCTGCAGCACCAGGTAGCCGGGGAAGAGAGCGAAGGCCACGGTGACCGGCAGGATGAGGAAGATCAGCGGAACGAGCATCGCGATCTCCTTGCGGCCCGCGAGCTCGATGATCGTGCGCTTCGCCTGTTCGCGCACGTCGCCGGCCTGGGCACGGAGCACGGCGGCGAGCGGCGCGCCGCGATCGAGCGCGCCGAGCACCTGGTCGAGGGCTCGTGACAGCGCCGGATGGTCGAGCCCGTCGCGTAAGTCGGCGAGCGCGGTACTGAGGGGAACACCGGTCCCGACCGCGGACACGACGCGCGCGAACTCGCCGGGGAGCTCGCCCGACCCCGTGCCTGCGACCCGGCGGATCGCATCGAACATGCCCTCGCCCGCGGTGAGGCTCAGGGTGAGGAACTCGAGCACGGTGGGCAGCTCGGCGGAGACGCGGGCGAGACGGCGCCGCGCACGCTGCTGCAGCAACCAGTCGCGTACCACCGCCCCGAGTGCCGCGGCGATCACCGGCAGAGCGAGCCGGATCACCGTCGGCATGGCGGTGACGGTCGGAACCGCGAGGGCGAGCGCCGCGCCCACCACGAACCCGGCCGCCGACCAGGCGAGCTGCAGGCCGCGGAAGCGCTCGACGCTCGCGGTCGAGCCGGCCTGGCGCAACCGCTTCGCGATCACCTCGTTGCCGCCGAGCCAGGCGGCGGCGACGCTCTTGAGCCGATGCGCCACCGGCGCGACCACCAGGCCGAGCACCGGGGCGGGATCCGACGGGCGACGCGCCAGCATCGCCCGTGCCTCGGCGGAGAGATCCGCCACGTACGGGGCGACCCGCTCCACGAGCCTCGGTCGACCGACTCTGGGCACGGCCGACACGATGAGCCACAGGCCGAGGCCGAGCACGGCGCCGAGGAGGATGCCGATCGGTGCGATCGCGTTCAGCGAAGCCATCGCCGCTCCTCGGGAAGCCGGCCGAGGGCGATCATGGCGCGGTACGCGACGAGGGTCACCCCGACGCCGACGAGGATGAGGGCTGCGCCGGCCGCGGAGTCGTAGGCGACGAGCGTCTCGTGACGCGACGCGAGGACGAGCAGCAGCAGCCAAGGGGCCGCGACGCCCAATCTGGCGGCGTTCCGGATCCACGACTGCCGGGCGACGACCTCGGCCCGCAGCGCGGCATCCTCCCTGAGATAGCCCGCGAGCCCGCGGAGCACCGCCGTGACGTCGCTGCCGCCCACCTCGCGTGCAATCCGCAGCGTCTCGAGGATGCGATCTGCGACCGGATCGGCGAGGGTCGCTTTGAGCCGATCGAGGCAGACGAGGAAATTGCCGGTACGACGGAAGTCGGCCTCGAAAGCCGCGAAGGCGCTCCGCGTCGACGCCGGTCCGAGCTCCCCCAGGGCGGCAACGCTGTCGGGCAGCGACATTCCCGCGCGCACCGATGCCACGAGGTGATCGACCACGTCGGGCCAGACGGCGCGATTCGCCGCGCGTCGCCGGGTCGCACGCCCTCGGACGGCGAGCGGTACCAGCGCGCCGCCGAGCAATCCCGCAACCGCGGTGAGCACGGGGATCTGGAACACCGCGTGAGCCAGAGCACCGGCGAGGATCGCGAGGACCACGCAGACCGCGGCCACGGCCATGAGCGGCGCGCCGCCCACACCGGCCAGCGCGAGGTCGTCGCGGATGCCGCGCAGTGGCGAGGCCACCGGGTTCCTGCCATCGTGTCGTGCCGGCCACAGCAGGGGCGACAGCGTGAGGAGCACACCCAGTCCGAGGATGCCGCCGAGGATCAGGCTCACCGAGCACCTCCGGCGAGCACGATCTCGGGGTCGAGTCCCGCGGCGAGGAACTTGGCGGTCCGAGCGGGCCGCGCACCGGTCGGCAGGAGGTCCCCGCGACGCCGGGTGAAGATCGCCTCGACGTCGACCGCGGCATCCGTCGTCGAACCGGTCGGCGCGGCGATCTCGACCACTCGGCGCGTGCCGTCGCGGTCGATGGCGAGGTGCACGACCAGGTCGATGCAGCTCGCGACGGTCGGCACGACGAACGCGGAGTCGATGTTGCGGAAGATTATCTAGGGGCAATGGAAGATTTCCGGGCCCACGGCTGGAAGTTGCGATGATTCCGGTTGTCAAGCACGTAGATGACGAGGCCTAGCGATTCGAACGCCATGCTGCAGTTGCTCGTCCGAAAGCGAACACGGCAGCGGGCGGGTTGCCCGGCACCTCGTACTCGAGTGCTTGCGGTGCTGGTCGCAGACGTTGTCAGGTATGCCTCCGGGTGCGGCGGTCCGTTTGACAGCGGCGGCCTTGTAGGCCTGCTCGATGGACGGCCAGGCAAGGTATGCGGGCTGCGTGGTCACGTGGGTACGCCGGCGACGTCGAGCAGGTGGTCTCTGAGGTCGGCGCCACTGTCGAAGTTGTCGCGGTGGGCGAGGTGTTCGAGGTGGTCGGCGAGCCGGTCGCGGTTCAGGATGCCCCGGTCGACTGCGTCGCGGGTGGCGTCGGCGACGAGGGAGAGGTCGGTCCAGCTCTCCACGAGGTCAGCGATGGTGCGCGCGGCGGTGAGGGTTGGAACGCCGTCGACGGTCGTGATCTCGTCGGATGCGAGGTTGCGGATGCGGATGCGGATGTCCTCTCGGCGGGTGGACCGGCGGGTCGGGGCGATGAAGTCGAGGCGGTCGAGCCAGAGGTCGCCGATCCCGTGCAGGCGCGCGGCGGCGGCGCCTGCGACCACGACCCGCGGCTGTTGTCCAGTGCTCGACTGACCGGTCTTTGTGGGTTCGAGGCCGAGCCAGGCGGCGAGGATCTCCTCGTGCTCGTGCGAGGGGACGCCGGCGAGCCGGTAGGTGCCGTGCGCGAGGCGCTCGAGGGCGCCGGCCCGGGCCATGCGGGACAGCTGCAGCCGGGTCACACCGGCCTCTGCTGCCTGGGCGGTGGTCACCAGGCCCCACTGGATCTCGGCGATTGCGCCGAGCCGTCGCGTCACGTCCGCGAAACTCATACGTCAATTGTGTCTGTATTTGATACATTTGCGGTAGCTATCGATCTAGCTCGAGCACCCGGATAGACCCTTTCGGCAGCAGGGTGGTGCGTTGACCGGTTGAGATAGCGAGCGTTTGTGACTACGGCACAAGGGGCGGCTCAGGTGCCCTCTCCAAAGCAGTGAATAGCTCATCGAACTTCATGAACGTGCGCCCCCTCACCTGCTCCCAGCGCTCCTCGTGTGCGCGGATACCCCATAGGGCCATGAGCCTGCTCATGAATGCGTCCAGCACGGTTGTGAGCGCGAATAAGTAGGTCCGAGCGTTACGGATCGGGAGCCCCATGCTGAAAGCAGCGACCTGATCGGCCAATACGGTAGCCCTGCGCGAGCCGAGACCGCCGACCGTGCTTGACTCTCCGTGCGCTACGCCGGAGAGGTGGGAGTACATAGCTGCTGGCTTGTCGATTTCCGCTGCCACCATGATTGCCACCGCCAACGCCCTATAGCCCGGGACAGTTTCGGTCACACCCTCCACCTGGACGGTCGCCAGGTGAGTCCGCGCCTCGCCAAGCGGATCAGCAACAGCTTCTCCGCGGGCATGATCATCAAAAACTCGTACCGACGCGACGTCATTGCGCGCGGCGGTCTCCTGCTCCCTTACCGCCGTGGCGGCGGCACGATGCTCCATCTGTGCGGCGTCCGCAGAGTCAAGCAACCACCAACCTCGACCGAGTGTCTCGATGCAGCTGCGGGTGAGCGCTGCAATAGATGGGCCGAACTCCTCTTCCAGGCGAATCAGGCGGGCAAGGGCGTGGTAGTGATCGGAACCGGCAGCAAGAGCGACCGAAACATCAGTGAACGCTGTAGAACTCATGGATCGCCCGGCAAGGATCACACTCGCGCGAGAATCGGGAGCGGGCTCGCTCTCCCATAGGGCGGATCCAATCCTGCTCGCAGCGGTTCCGAGGTCAATGAGCGGCCGAGAGATCTGGTGGCGCATCTCTGGCGGCACCGTGTGGAAGAAGTCCATACCGCGCACCGTAGCGCGGTGAACTTCGATCCAGTCGCCCCGGGCGACGATCGTGGACTAAGGTTCGAACCGCTGTCGGGGATCATTGCCGTATGGCGGATGACCGTGAGAGCGCAACTGTTGTCGAGCTACCGGAGCTGGATGAGGTCCTCGACGAGCACCGGTTGGCGCTCGATCCTGGCCCGGCGGTGGGGGATGCCCGCGCATCTCACTGTGCTGTACCCGTGCGGCCGGGGAATCTGGATGACGCCATCCTAACGGGGTGACCAACGAGGCCGGCCGACTCTTCCCCGTGCCGGCCGACCTCTAGAGCTCGTTAGCCCTTGATGTTGCGAGGATCGTTCCCCTTGGGGATCGTGTCCTTGGCGCGGATCTGGCCATTCCTGCCGTGAATGTCCAGCTCACCACCGCCCGCATTGCGCACAATGTCGCGGCCGCGGTCTATCGCATCCGCCTGAGTGTCGTGGTGTGATGAAGCACGGGTCGCCCCTGGCTTCACAACATCCCACCCGCCATCGGAGTTAGGTACCACGTGTCGGTCGTTGTTGTTGCTCATGTCTCACCTCCTCTCGCGGAGTTCCGTCCCGCAATTGGTCCCACGAGTTGTGAAACAACTCACAGTCGACACGCTCGGTACCGGCAACCACTCAGCGAGCTGCCGCGTACAAGGCTCGATTGACGCGGCCGACTGGTCGTCAGCACATCCAGCGCAAGTGAGTATCGAGGCTCGAACCTGTTACTCACCGCGCCGTTCCCACAACCGGATCGATCTGTGGGACAGTCGTGGCAGTCGTCACTGTCGAGGTGCGCCAGCGTCCTATAGCGCGTTGGTGGTGCCGTCGATGATGACACGCAGACCATGTTCGAAGACATCGTCACTCGGGATTCCGCCGCTTTGCCGCATCGCATTCAGAAGTCCGCCTTTCGGCGCAACGAGCCGCGGGAATAGGCTCTGCGATATGAGCCAGTCAGTCGAGCCGTACCAGGCCAAAGCCGTCGTCGGCGATTCGGCGACGTGCCCAGGCGGCCAATGCCAGTTCACGTTTCCGACGGTTCCCGCCGGCAAGCGTCTGCTGATCACGAGTGTTTCGGCCCAGCTCGGCCGGACCCACGACACCATCGTCCTGGAAGGCAACGGAGTGTCGTACTTCGTGACGAAGACCCACCCCGACCTCGGCAATGTGACCGCGCCGGTTAGCCTCTATTACGAAGCCGGAAGCACTCCCACAGCGCGTGTCTTCGCGCCCGATACAACACAGCACACGTCTCTGATCATCACGCTCGTCGGCGAACTGCACGGCGTGTAGCGGGGCGCACGTTGCGTGGACCGACCTAGTCGTCGGAGTGATCGTCGACCGGCCGCACGCTCGCGCACTCGTGCGCGCGCAGACCGCAGCGGCCGCGGACGACGCACAGGAGGCCGACACCCTGGCGGGCTCACTGCACCGCGACAGGATCGCGTTCGCACGCGTTGGCCCCCTTTCGCGCCATGCCCGGATGCGGATCCCCACGGCTGCTCCACCCAGACTGCGCCTGGTCGCATTTCTGGCGGCGCAGCTGGCCTCGCGAATTCCACCCTGTTGCCTCATGTCAATACCTCCGGCGCGGGGCAACGACCCGCAGCACGCGGAGGTTTCTGATGAGTCAACGCGCCCACTTATGCCTCGCGTGCCCCGACCGCTAAGCTTGGCCAACTTACGAATCGAGGCGCGTTGTGACCGAACCGTCGTCCGCTCTCGACGCGAAGGTGTGGCTGCCGATCGCCGCTCTCGTCCTCGGTGCGGTGAGCATCTTCTTCAATCCGTACTTGCTGGTGTCGGCGATCGCAATCGTGCTGGGCATCATCGCCATGGTCGGCGTGCGTCGGGCAGGCAATCAGCGCACGTACCGACTCATCGCCATTCTGGGCATCGTCGCAGGAGCAATCGGAGCGGTGTCGGTGATCGTCAGCAATACGATCAGCGCACTGTAATTGCGATCAGAAACAGCTGAGCGGCCTTCATCGTGTCAAGCCCACGGTGTCAAACAAGATGCGCTTGGGTTCCGATCCTCCTGCCGCAGGGGGATCCGCTTGCGCTCGACGCAACTGGAGCTGTGCGACCTCCCGATACGCAACCGACCGAGTTCGCGCACCGTTGTCGTCACGCAGTCAGTCGGGTGGGTTGGCTTCAAGCGCGATGATCTCTTGAACGATCGCACGGGCGGCGGTGAGGAAGGGTCGGTTTTCTGTTGGTCGATAACCCGCGTCGCGGTCAGTGGAAACGATCCTCTTCAAGTGGTCACCCTGGGTGTATTCGTGCGCGACTACCCACAGGTCCGCGAGCGTCAAGATGGTCGCTGCTGACCCGGTCCAGTCGGTGAGACCGTGGCGAATGATGCCGCGCTCGTTCTCGTTCGTCTCGAAGACAGCCAGGTGGTAGGTCATGCCGGCGTGGGTCGCATCGCTTAGGGCACCGTAAAGCGGCCCTGCCTCAGGGCAGAGTGCGGTGAGCTTCCCGATGGTCTTTTGAGGCTGGACCCGCGCCATCTGATCGTCCTGGGTGAAACCCGCGACTGCGACCGCCCAGGCGATTTGCTCGAGCACGTGGCGAGCTACCGAGTCAGCCTCGTAACGCAGCCGAAGCTGGTACAACAAGTGCGCGGCGAACATTGAGAACTTGAGTCGCTGGAGCGCGACGGCTCCCGCGTACATCCCGAGAGTCAGGGAAGCGTCCGGGTTGGTCTCGAGCGAATCGAGTGAATCCTCCACATGCCGCTGCGCCACGCGATACGCGTGCACATACCTGGACCGCGCAGGCTGCGCGGTATCGTGGCTTTTGAACTGGTGATCTTCGTAATCTCTTCGGACTTTATCGATGCTCTTGACGCCCAGCGACGTCGCAATCGCTACAGCGCGAAGATTCTCGGACAAGCCGCTGTCGTGGTCGAAACGTCGGTCGTACAGGATTGTGCCCGCGCCCAACGATGAAATAACAGCGAGATCTTCGAGAGTTTGAAACAACGCGGAAGCGTGCATTTGTGGGATCGATTCGGATCCAAACTGAAACTCGGCCACGTGTGAACGCTACTGGGTCTCGGTCATCCGGAAAGTCCCAATGCCAGTCGGGCTTGGCTCGCCTCAAGGCCAGAGCGACAGCCCTTGGCCTTGAGTTCGCATCTGCGCGGAGTCCGCAAGCGGATCCCGATGCGGGCGCCGCCTCTGGATCATCGGTTCGCAGGTAGTGGCTCGATGACGCCCCGGGTTTCAGCCAGCGGCAGCCTGCATCACGGCTGCCAGGAACGCGGCGGCCTCGACTTCTGAGACTCCCTCCGGCGCCGTGATCCAAGCGAGGTTCACGCCGTCGGTGGCCGTGATGCGCGCGGAGCCATCATCCTCCTGTTGCACGACCGCCGCGACGGCGCCGTCGACCACGATCGGTGCCGTGTCGGTCAGCCTGTCGATCGCCCAGCCCGCCCCGGGCATGAGCTCCGTCACGAAGCGATGCGAGTTCGACCAGTTGCAGCGCAACTCGCCCACGGTCACGGTGGCGGCAGGCACACCGGGACCGACCAAGCCCGTGAGTGTGGTTCCGGAAACGGCCCCGCTTTCGCCGGGGTATTTCTCCGCCACGCCGGCACTGAGAGCCCCGCACTGCATCGGTTTCCACATGCCGGCAGGAAAGGCGACCGGCGTCGCCGGATGATCGGTCGCTCGCTCCTCGACGATCGCTGCGAGCCCGTCGATGCTGTCAGTCGGGAAGAGGCCGGTGCCTCTCTCGACCTGGAAGACCCCGGCAAGCCAGTACCCGGCGACCACTCGGCCGAAATAGCACGCTCCCTCCGTGCCGACGTCGTTCTGGCCCCAACAATAGGGCTGGCCGCCCGGGTACGAGTACTCTGCGATCGCGGCCTCGAGGCCTTCTGCAGGGATCACGGTCAAGGCGACGTACCACGCATAGTCGCCACCGCCCCATCCGCAGGCGAGCCCGCCCAACACCTCGACGGCCGAGGCGCGCCCGCTGGATTGGACAGACAGCGGAGTCACGTCCGCACCGACCAGGTCTTCGATCTCCGCTTCAGTGACCATGGAATCGCAGTCACCCGCGAACGCGAATGACGGTTGCTCGCCGGGTGCCAGGGTTGCCGCCGCGGTTGCACCGAGTGCAACTGGCGTCGTCGCCGGTTCGCCGGCGACCGGCGAACTGGCGCATGCCGCCAAGAACAACGCGGCGGCCGCCGCAGCGACGAGCGACGGAAGACGTGGCATGTCGAAGAACGTATCGTCCCGAAGGACGTGGCGGAAGCACCAGCCGGTTCCGCGGTCGCAGTCGAGGCGCTCGAGCACGGATCGAGACGTGCGCTCCCAGATGCGGATCCCTCACCGGGTTGGGCGGTGCCTAGAGCAATACGCTGTGCGATCATCAACCTCATGAGCGAGCAACTGCCGCCCGCGATCGCCGCGGAGGTGCGCGGAATGTACGAGTTCCGAATGGGAGTACATCGCGTGGGTTTGGTGCTAGCGAATGGCATGCAGGTCAACGACGTGCTCGTCTCGGCCGGTCGAGTCACTCGTGCGCTCGGCCATGAGCATGTGCCATTCGATGCCTCTCATGTCGTGGAGGTCGTGGACCAATCCACCCGTGCACTCCCTCCGGGCGCCTACCCGGCAGACGCAGACTGACCGGCGCCACCCTGGCCGAACACGCGGTGCTTTGACCGGCTGAGACCGCCAACGATTGCCGAGCCCGGAACACGGACCCGCCGGGGCGACGAGCAGGCCAGTTGTTGCGTTGCGCGATCCCTTTCATGCATACGCGGCCTTCCGTTATCGGACCTGCGACCGCGGATGCGGTGTCTGCGTCGGCGGCGTCGCCGTCGGGCAGGTTGCCCGACGTGGCCGCGCGTTTGACGCCGATCCACAAGGGGCGCAGGACCGGCTCCTGTCCCCGCGTCCTCACGGACGAACGCGGATGATCGTCTTCCCCGTGCGTCGCTCTGTCGGGTTGAAGGCGGCGACGGCGTCGTCGAGGGTCGAAACGTTACCGATGTTCGTCCGCAGTCGTCCGTCCCGCACCCGCTGGACGATCTCACTCAGTTGGGCACGATCGGACTCGACAACGAAGTCGACCGCCAGGCCGTCGGCGGGCCGCGCCTCGGGCGGTCCGACGACGGTCACCAGTGTTCCTCCGGCTCGAATCAGGCTTGCGGACCTCTTCCCGATGTCGCCGCCGATGACATCGAAGACCAGATCGACTTCGCCGACGTCTTCGAGGACGTCGTTCTCGAGGTCGATGAACTCCTGCGCCCCGAAGTCGAGCGCCCTCTGACGGTCGGTGGCGCGTCCGGTGCCGATGACGTAGGCGCCGGCCTCTCGTGCGAGTTGCGTCACCATCGACCCGACTGCGCCGGCCGCGCCGTGCACGAGGACACTCTGCCCCGCCTGAAGACGGCCGTGCTCGAACAGTCCCTGCCACGCGGTCAGGCCCGAGATCGGCAGGCTCGCGCCCACGGTGAAGTCGACGTCGCCCGGCAGCGGCGCGAGGTTGCGTGCCTCGACGGCCGCGTACTCCGCCAGGGTGCCGTCTCGTGTCCAGTCCGTGAGGCCGAATACCCGCTGTCCCACCGAGAGCCCCGTCGTGCCATAGCCGAGGGCGGTGACCACTCCGGCCAGCTCGTGCCCAGGGATCGACGGTGTTCGGTCGCGGTCGAGGCGATCGGTCCAGGTCGAGGGCCATGTCAGCTCAGTCGGGACGAATCCCGACGCATGAACTTGAACAACGACGTCGTTGATCGCCGGTTTCGGCTCGGGCAGCTCCATCAGCGTCATCCCGGCCGTTCCCGCAGCCTGATCAGTTACCACAATCGCCTTCATCCGGCACCTCCTTGTATCCAGTCCGCTTGGGGAGCCGCCGGCACGGCCGCACGGTCCTGACTCATTCCTACCGAGGACGAAATGTAATATCGACTCCAATCAGGGGGATGCGTGACGTCTCCGCTGGAAACGTCTCTCAATGGGGCCATCGGACACCTGCGAACGTTCGCCGTTTAGCCTCGCGCCTTCATGGACGGCGTTCGGCGGGTCGGTGCCCGGCCAAGCAGCTCATCGCCACCGCGGGACGGTATCCCCCGGTACCCACTGAATCCCCCGGTGCCCGCCGACCGATGCCTCAGCGGGCGACGACGTAACTCGGGTCAAGTCACCGGCGCGCTTGCGTCACCTCGGCTGACCAACGACGTGCGGCGGGGCGCCACAACAAGATGGTGGCGGAGCCCACAACCAACACGCCCAGAGCGAGGAATACGTAGCCGGCCACCAAGCCAACGACGTTCGCTGCAATGACGAGCAGAGCGGTCCATCGCGGCCACACCATCCCGTGCCACGCGCCCAGGGCAATGCTCACTTGAGCTATGCCGACGGCGGTGATTATGAGAAGCAACGACAGCGAGCCCGGCGCGAGGTTCCCGATCGCGCCGAAGACGAGTGTGCCCATGAGCGGAATCAAGAAGAAGCCACCGCCTGCGGCCATTAACCCGCTTGCCCACGTGGTCTGCGACGGTCGTTGTTGCATCGCGTAGGTCACCTCGAACTTCATTTGGCCCCCAGCTGAACGTCACGCGTGCGGATACAGAAATGTAGCGCGTGCATGGTGCAGACGGTGGAGGGCGACAGCCCGAAGTGATCCCACAAGCCATCGTCGTACGGACGCGCATCGACCCTCGCAGCGTGCGGGATATTCCATGCAGGTGGCACGGAGAAGGGGCGCCGCGGATCGTTACCGGCCGGGATCGGGCAGGCTGAGGAGTGTCTACCTACCAGGCCGAAGGTGCAGGGCACCACCGGGGACTAATTTGCGACTCGCACTGCGGGAGGCATCCAAGACCCGTCGAGGATCGACGGGGCGTCGTCCTTCGGCCAGTAGAGCCGCAGGAAGAGCGCGAAAGGGCCGCTGGGGGACGGCAGCCAGTTGGCCTCATTGTCCTTGCCGGGTGAGTCGTGCTGTATGTGGAGGTCGAGGGAGCCGTCGTCGTTGAAGGTGAAGTCGTCTCGCTGGCTCAGGTTGACTCGGTCCAGCGGGTTGGGCACGAAGAAGCCTTCGCTGTCGTACATGGTCAGCGACCAGAAGCCGTTGACTGGCGGCAGCTGCCCGCTGGCGAAGTGGAGCACGTAGGTGTTGGCGCCGTTCAGCGCGTTCCCGTCGGCGTCCACCCTGGTCAACGGGTAAACAGCATCCTCGGGTCGATTCCAGCCCGGGCCCTGCCAGTTGAGGAGCGCCCTGTGCAGGTAGTCGGTGCCGTAGACCCCGGTGGGGAACGAGGTCACCCAGCCGTTCCGGATTCTTCCCGCGTTCGGCGCATGGGCCTTCATCGCTGTCAGGGCGGTTTGGGGTGCCTGCGCCAGTCCCTTGGCGACGGTCGGGTCGAGCGCGCTGACGTCCCAGTCCTCGCCCGGCACAAGCCCGATCTGCGCCATCTTGGCGACCATCGGGGCATCGGTCGTCGTCGGCGGATTGTGCTTCAGAAGACTCGCCAAGAGCTTGAAGTACGCCGCGGCATCCATGTTCATGACTTGCGTTGTCGTCGAGGTCGTCATGTCGATGTCGGAGTTGACTTCGCCCCTGGGCGGAGTGAACTCGCCGCCGTAGGCACTCAGCGGAACCAAGGCGACCCCGTCCTGGAAGGCGTGCACCCTTTCGTAGTCCTCCGGCGTGCCGGTGGTGTAGATGCGGCCAAGGATCCAGACCAGGTTGGTGGCCGATCGGTACTGGATGACTCCCGCGGGCAGGTCACCCGTCCAGTTCGGGCCGGTGATGGCGTACGTCTGGCGCCCGGTGCCCGTCGAGCGAGTGCCGGGGGCTTGAAACACCTGGCTCCAGCCGTCCAGCAGCCCCATCACGAAGTAGCGGCCCTCAGCGTCTGGAATGTCGAGTATGTAGGGTTCTTTGCCGAGATCCAGCCACGCCACGGAGTACAGCGTGTCGGCATTGGCGCCCGGCACGTCCCGGTACGTCACGGGAGGAAATTCCCGCGCATGGGCGAACTGTCCCATCGGCGCGCGCATACCGGCGGGCTCGGTCGTGTTCGTCGTCACCCGCCGGGTCATTTCCAACGTCACCAACGCGTAGCCGTAGACATAGACCTCCGCACCGACCTCGGCAGCCTGCTCTTCACTGAGCTCACGTTGGGACTTCATAGCTCGCTTCCGTTCGTTTGAAGAGGGTTCTCAACGTTCAGAGACGCGATGCGGGTCCGTTCCATCTGCCACCTGATCCGCCGCACCGCCGGAACGCAAACCCGGGGCAGACCCCCCCACCGCTGGCGCTCAGACTACTCGCGGCATGCGACTCGCGGAACGAAACTCTGTATGCCGGGTGGTGCAGTCCGCAACACGGTCCCGCGGCGCACCGCGGCCTCTGTCCGGCGTCGACGTGAGAACTCTCGGTGCCATGCTTCCCGCATGACCCGCCCGCAGCCGGCGCCCGGTGACGGGGCGCTGAACGATACAGCTCAACGAAGGAACGCAGGAGCGGATATCTCATACCCCGCGCACGGTTCAGAGAAGGACCCCACTGAAGTCGCGGCAGCCGTATGGGTGTCCGTGGCCGAAGTGGACCGCCGGCTTCGTTCCGGGGTCATGGCAGTACCCTGGGCAGCACGGCTCGACGCGCGATGGGCCCCGACCCTGCGAGCCATCGACACGATAGACGATCGGCTAACGAGCGTCTCCACAATGCCGGCCCGCCGGCGAGCACGAGTCCCCAGCTCTGGTCGCAGAACCCGGCGGTGGCGGTGCGATCGTTTCGCGCCGGGTCATCGCAAGCACGGATTGCTCAGGCCCTCGGGCTCAAGCTCGAGCTGAAGGACCGCAGCTGACTGCGGAGCGGTTGCCCAGGCCATCACTCAGGAGTAGCGCTCACGGAGGCACCTTCCTGCTTCCGGTCGCGTTCTCGCTGCGCAATTGGCCGTATGCGATCTCCAGCCTTCGCCGTAGTTGGCGATTCTCGTCTTGGAGCTTCTTGTTGCGCGTGGTCAGCGCCTCGATGCGGGTCAGCAGCGAGGCTGCGCTTGCCCGTTGGTCGGTCGGGGTTCCTGCAGGGCGGCCCGTGTTCTTCTGCTGCAGGCTCCGCGCGGCCGTGATCAGGTCGCGCTGGGAGTAGATGTAAGCGCGAGAAACCGACGCGGCGCGCGCCAGCTGGGTGATGCTCAGACATTGACCGTCTTGGTTTGCCTGGTTGATGACCGCGATGACACGAGCGCGGGCCTGCTCACCCCGCCTGGCGGCAGCCTCGAGGACGTGTTGCCTGTTGTCAGCTCGCATGCGCTGGGCGCTCCTGCTCGTCCGTTGTGGGCTGTCCCCCGACCACGATCTGTGCCGGTGCGCAGCTCTTGCAAGCGTCAATGATCCTGGTGAGGTTGCCGGCGATCTGGCGGTTCTTCTCTGCGATCCGTGCGTGGCCGGCGGCCTCGGACTTCTCTATGAGCGTCAGCGTCGTGCGCAGCTGGGTCTCGTGCTGGGGCAGGAACTCCGGAGTGGTGATGAACAGGGGGCAGGTCAGGCACGGGTTCGCGTGCGCGCAGTCGCTCTGAACCGGCATGCCGCAGTAGCCATTGGGTAGTGTCTGCTTCGCCCGGGCGATCCCGGTGCGAAGCCACTGCGCCGCCGCCAGTGGATGACTGCCGTCGAGCTCGACCTCGTTTCCCTCGGCGTTGATCTTTCGCGCCTTCTCCCACGCGCGTCGCACCGTCCTGTCGTGTAGGCGGGCATAGTGGCTGGTCATCTCCGGGGACGAGTGATCCATCAACTGCTGGACGATGTGCTGAGGCACGTCGTTGTTGATCAGCCGTGTGCCGAAGGTGTGCCGGAACTGATGTGGGGTTACCCGCACCGGCTGGCCGTGCTCGTCGGTCAAGGCGAGCTGGCCGAGCCATTCCTGGACCGCGTGCCGGAACCCGCCGGCGGTCGTCGCCCGCGTGCCGTCGATGTTCGCCGTGCGGCCGGGGAACATCTTCGTCGCGGTGCCACCCGAGTACCGGTCTTCCACCTCGCGGCGCTGCTGGCGAAGCCGCTCGGCGAGCTCGTCGTCGACGGGGGCGTAGGCGTCGCGTTTCATCTTGTGGTTGAGGTAATGCAGGTACGGGTTGCCCTCGTCGTCCTGAACCAGGCATTCCAGACCCAGGTGCACGGCGTCCCCGGCGCGCAGGCCGCAGCGGATCATCAGCTCGAGGATTACCCGGTAGGCGGGATCGCGCATTGTGGCGAGGCTCTCGGGCGTTTCAATCTGCGCCATCACAAACTCACTAATCGCGCGCCCCGGCATGTGCCGGGTGTCGCGCGGGACGTCGTCGCCGTGCAACATAGTCGAGGCTGGCAGCTCCGGCGCCCACTGGAACTGGTGAATGGTGCGCAGGAAAGTGCGGATCGCGTACAGGACAGCCGTGCGAGTGCGGTCGACCGGGAACCGGATCGCCGCTTGCGCCATCCACGCCTCGATATGCCCGCGGCCGAACTCCGCCGCGGAAGCCGGCGGCGTGGAGCCCGCCTCCAGGCACGAGCTCAAGTGCTGCAACGCCATCATGTCCAACCCCGTGGTCGTGACCGAGATCCCGAGGGCCAGCCGGTGGCGCAGCCACCGCTTGGCGAGCTCGCGCAGCCACGGCTGCCTGATCGGCACGAAGTCGAGTGTCCGCTTCGGGTACTCGGGATACCCGATGTAGGCGAGCCGCCACTCGTCGCGCGGATACTCGCGGTCCCAGCCCATCCCATTCAGCAGAACATCGAGCTCGTTCCAGCCCCACCTGAAGAACATTGCCGCGTAGTTGTTGATCCCGGTAGCCCGCCCACTGGCGGTTCCGATGCGGCTGACCCACTCGGAGGCAGGCACGTCGAGAATGCTCGTTTCATCCGCCTCGCGCAACGCCCGCATTGCGATGTTCCACCCATAGAGGTCCGTGCGCTTCGTGCCGCGATCCACCCAGGACTGGAAGACGTACTGAACCTCCAGCGCAAGTCGTGGCGGCAGATTGCTCAGGTTGAGGACCGGGATGCTCGTGCGCTCCACATACCCCACGAAATCCTCGAGCGTGGCGTCCGGGCGGGATTTACGGAAACCGTCCCACCGTTTCTGATCGGACGAGCAGAACGGCAGGTTGCCGTGCCGCCACACCTCGCATCGCGGGATCGTGCACGTGAGCGGCGGATCGGCCACGTGAATCGGGGAAATCATCGCCGCCCACTCCGCGGCCTGCGCATCCGGGCGCTCAGTGCGCCAGCGTTTCACGTGCCGGGCGCACAGACCGTGTCCGGATCTGCCGTACTCGCAGCCCTGCACGAGGCACGGCCGGGGTGCAGTGTGTGGCGAGGCGGTCGTGACCCATTCCTCCCACACGGCCCCGGCTTGTTGTGCGTGGAACCACCTCAGTGAGTGCGCTCCACACATATTGCGACGCGACCACGCCGTCTGGGCACAGCCCGGGATGTCGCAGTGCCCGAATTTGAACAGCCTGTTGCCCGGGGGCGGGACCAACAGCGGTGTCCGGTACTCGGGTCGGACCGCAGCGGCCAGAGCGGCCATCGCCGCATCCACGGGCGTCAGCATCCTCTCGGGCATACTCATCTACAGCTCCTCCTCATTGATGTTCGCCCAGGCCTTATCGAACCATCCGGCGGCGATCAGCGCGTCCCGGGCGTCCGCGGCGGTCAGGTGGCCATACGTGCCCAACGTGGTCTGAATACTCGCGTGGCCCAGCAGCTTCTGCACGACCGCCCAATCAGCTCCGCGGCGAATCAGCTCGGTCGCATATGTGTGCCGCAGATGGTGCGGGGTGAAGCCGCTCAGCCCGGTCGCCCGGCGCAACCGCAGCACCAGCGATCGGACGCTCGAGTACTGCAACGCGTGCCCGCGCGGCCCAGCCCACAGGTTCACGAAGACGTAATCGGAGTCGACCAGGCCGTACTCGTCGTCCATGTACGCGGCGTACATCGAGAACAACTCCGGGTTCACCGGCACACTCCGCGGCTTCCAGCCCTTCACCCGTGCCCCGTTAGCGTTCTGCCGCGGCTCGATGTCTACCGCCTGTCGAACCATGCTCAAGTCGCTATGCCGAAGCCCCAGCAGCTCTCCCACCCGCATCCCAGTCTCGAACAACACCGTCAACAGGAACCGGTCTCTCAACCGTGTGCAGGAGTCGAGCAGCCGATTCAGGTCGTCACGGATAACGACCTGAGGAAGCGGGGCAAGCGCCGCCCGCAGCCGGATCTCCCGCCGCGCGGCGCCGCGCTCCGCGTGTGCGAGGAAGCCCTTGAAGCCGCCGCGACGCGATCCCGAAGACCACTGCGACAACGTCAGCTCCACCCCAGGATCCGAGCGGCTGTGGAATTCGTAGAATGCCGAGGCAGCCGCCAGCTTGCGCTGCAATGTTCGCTCCGAAACCGCGCTACCGACCCCCGGGAGAACCGGAATCCCCGAGTTGCGCAGGTGCCGGGGAACCCGCAGCCATGCAACCCATTCCCCGATGTCGCGAAGCTGCAGCGACCGCCAATCCAGGTCGCCGTCACCGAGCCACGCGAACAGATCCTGGAGGTCGTGAGCGTAAGCCTTGACAGTGTTCGGCGAATAGTTCAGATGATCCAGGTGCGCTAGGAACGACTCCGCCGGGTCCACCGGGCGATCGTCGAGCCCGAGAAGAGTAAACGACCTTCGCCCGGACACACCAGAGACCAACGCCTGCACCGGCACTTGACCACCACCCTCACGTCGATGACAGCCACGTTGACTGTCAATCACGCAGCGAGAGCGACACCATTCCGTGCGTTGATCTCGTCGTTGACACAAGTGATACTGCACCAGATAAGCCCAGCCAGGAGCGGAAGCGTGCAGAGCTTCACGAGGGCGTCCTGCGCGGTGTTCGCGTGGATCGTGGACATGCCGGGCAACCCCGAGTTCAGCGCGATGAGCAGGTCGAGGCTCTCGGCCTCGCGCACCTCGCCCACGATCAGCCTGTCGGGCCGCATGCGCAGGGCCTCCTTGATGAGACGGCGCAGTGTGATCTCCCCCGTGCCCTCGAGGCTTGGCTGCCGGCACTGCATCGACACCAGGTCACGCACGTCGAGGTTGAGTTCGAACGTCTCCTCGACCGTGACGACGCGATCGTCGACGCGCGCCGCCGACATGAGCGCATTCAGCATCGTCGTCTTGCCCGTGTGCGTCGCGCCGGACACGAGGATGTTCGCGCCCGCGAGCACGCTCATGCGCAGGAACTCCGCTGCCTGCCGGGTGACCGAGCCGAGCTCGACGAGCTGGGCGAGCGAGCGGATGCTGCGCTGGAACTTTCGGATGTTCACCGCCCAGTGCGCACGCGTGACATCGGGGATGGCGACGTGCAGTCGCGAGCCGTCGGGCAGCGACGCGTCGACGAAGGGCGAGGAGAGGTCGACGCGCCGACCGGAGTGCTGCAGCATCCGCTCGACGAGCTCACGGACCTCGCGGTCGGAGAGCACGACCGTCGTAAGCTCGGCAACGCCGTCGCGGGCGACGAACACGCGCGTGGGGGCGTTGATCCAGATCTCCTCGACCGTCGGGTCGTCGAAGTACGGCTGGAGCAGCCCGTAGCCGGTGATCGCGGCGAGCACGTCGCGTGCGGTGCCCGCCTCGTCGCCGAGCTGGGCGTGGGCGCCGCCGAGAGCGCGCTCGCTGTAGCGGCGGATCTCCTCGTGCGCGTACCGCGCGGCCACCGAGCCATCGGCTGCGAGGTCGACCCCCTCGCGCAACACCCTCGTGCGCACGCGGTCGGCGATCGTGCGCACGGGGTCGGTCATGGCCTCAATACTGGAGTGCCGCGGATGCCACGCCGTGGACTTATCCACAGCTGTGGATGCCGCGACGAACACGGTGGGCAGCGTGCGGGACTGTCGAGGAATCGTCGCCGACGACTAGACTCCTCCCCGTGTCGAGCACACGCGAGCGACGCATGATTCTTCCTCCTCGCTGGTTCGTGCGCGTGGCTTGGCGTGTACACCGCGGCTTGTACCGCGTCACCGGCGGACGAGTCGGGCTCCGGCGCCCGAAACCCAAGGACTACGGCACGATCCATCTGACCACCACCGGGCGGCGAAGCGGCCGCGAACGCGGTGTGATCCTAGGCTACTTCGAAGACGGTCCGAACCTCGTCACCATGGCCATGAACGGCTGGGCAGACCCCGAGCCGGCATGGTGGCTCAATCTGCAGGCCCATCCGGATGCGAAAGTGGTCGTCCCCGACGGCACGCGCCTCGTGCATGCCCGCGCTGCGCGGGGAGACGAACGATCGCGTTTGTGGTCCACGTGGCGCGAGATCGACACGGGGCTCGACGACTTCGCCGCTCTGCGGTCGTCCGAGACCGCAGTGGTGATCCTGGAGCCACGGCCTGATCCGGTGCTCTGACCTCGCCGGGCTGCTCTGCGGCGAAGATGTGCAGGTACCACTCGCCCGGCTCGCCGTCGGGCGTGGTCGTTCTCGTCCACACGTCGCCCGCGAAGTTGTTCTTCCAGCGCGTCGGCAGGCCGTCGCCGTCGGGGCCCGCGCCCGGGTGAAACCAGAACCGCTTGCGCCTCCGACCCCGGCTCGGCGGCAAGCGCCTCCGTGAACCACGGATGGCGATCCGACACGTGGTTCGACACAACATCGATGATCGTGCGGATGCCCCGCTCCCGCGCCTCGGCGATCAGCCGCTCCGCATGCGCCTGCGTGCCGAACGCGGGGTCGATGTCGCGGTAGTCCTCGTAGACCACGGCGGTGCGCGACTATTCGGCGGTCATCGGCTCGTGCACGTCGGGCGCGCCGACCCGGGCGTCGGCGATTGCGGTCGGGTGAGGCATCCGCTCACCCCTTCAGGCCCGAGTGCGCGAGGCCCTCGACGAACTGCTTCTGTGCGATGAGGAACACCACGAGCACGGGCACCACCGTCATGGTCGCGGCCGCGAGCTGGGTGTTCCACATCTCGCCGCCGTAGGCGTCGGTATAGCGGGTGAGCGCCTGCGGCAGGGTGAACAGCTCGGGCGAAGTGAGGTAAACGGTCGGCTCGAGGTAGAGGTTCCACGACGCGAGGAAGGTGAGGATCGCCACCGCGGAGAGCGCAGGCTTCGCGAGCGGCAGGAAGATGCGCCACCAGATGCCCACGCGGCCGAGGCCGTCGAGCCGGGCCGCCTCTTCGAGCTCGCCGGGCAGCGAGATGAAGAACTGCCGCATCACGAACGTCGCGAGCACGCACGGCGCCGCGAGCGCCGTGACGAGGATGAGCGGCCAGTGCGTGTTGATGAGCCCGACCTGCTTGAACATCTGGAAGAGCGGCACGATCGTGACCTCGCCGGGCACGAGCAGCCCGATGAGCACCACGAGGAACAGCAGGTTCCGCCCCGGGAAGCGGATGCGTGCGAAGGCGTAGCCCGCGAGGCTCGAGACCAGCATCGTGATGAGCGTGACGAGCACGGCGATGTAGACGCTGTTGAAGTACTGCTGCGCGAACGGCTGGAACGTGAACGCCTCGGCGTAGGCCGCCCACGTCGGCGAGTCCGTGAAGATCGTCGGCGGCGAGGCGAAGATCTCGCTGAGCGGCTTGAACGACGAGGCGATCATCCACACCGTCGGCACCACGAAGGGCGCTGCGAGCACGATGAGGGCGACGTACAGGATGACCCGACGTACGACGGCGGCGCCGGGGCGCGGTACCTTTCGTTGCGTCACGCCGGTCGGCGGCGGGCTGGCCCTCACGCCGGTTGCGCCGGCGGTGCCCGCGGCGCCGGACGTCACGCGCGATGTGCCTGACGTCGGAGGAGCGGTGTCAGTCTTCATAGAACACCCACTTTCTGCGGAGCTGCCACTGGAGCACGGTGAGCAGCATCACGAAGGTCAGGAGCATGAGAGCGAGGGTCGAGCCGTAGCCGATGTTGTTGAAGTCGAACGCCTGCTGGAACACGTAGTAGACGAGCACCGTGGTCGAGAGTCCCGGCCCGCCCTGCGTGAGCACGGCGATCTGGGCGAACGCCTGCAGCGCGCCGACGATCGTGATGATCGCCGTGAGCAGCAGCGTCGGCGAGATGAGCGGCAGGGTGATGCGCGTGAACATCGTGCTGTTGCGGGCGCCGTCGATGCGCGCCGCCTCGTAGAGCTCGCCCGGCACGCCCTGCAGTGCCGAGAGGAAGAGCACCATGTTGATGCCGACGCTGCGCACGACCTGGGTGACGATGACGGCCGCCATCGCTGTCGGCCCCTCCTGCAGCCAGTTCGGGCCGACGACACCGAACTGTGCGAGGAAGCCGTTGATGCCGCCGTTGTCCTGGAGGAGGAAGCCCCAGACGAGCGTCCACGCCACGACCGAGACCACGACCGGCGAGAAGAACAGGGTGCGGAACAGCGTCACCCCGCGGAATCGGCGGTTCAGCATCACGGCGAGCGCGAGGCCGAGCGCGATGTTCAGCGCGACCACGCCGCCCGAGAAGATCGCCGTGGCGCCGAGCACGCTCGGCAACTGCGGGTCTTCGAGGAGCGCGGCGTAATGGTCGCCGCCGACGAACTGCAGCTCGCCGGTGAAGATGTTCCAGTCGTTGAGGCTGTAGTAGATCGCGAGACCCACCGGGATGAGCACGAAGACGAGCACGCCGATGAGCTGCGGCGAGATGAAGAGGTAGCCGGTGAGGGCGTCTCGCCGGGCCATCGTCCAGAGACGACCGGCGCGCTTCGAGGTCGACGGGGGCGGGGCATCCGTCGCCGCACCCCGAGGGGCATCCGCGGATGCCCCTCGGGTCGTCGGGCGTGTCGTCGTCATGGTCACTTCGCGAGCAGCGGGTCGATCGCCGTGCAGACCGAGGAGAGCACCGACTCCACGTCGGCGTCGGGGGTCCACATCGCGTCGAGCGCGGTCTTCGCCTTCTGGGCGATCTCGGCCGGGCTCGTGTGGTTCGGCAGGGTCACGGCGTCGGAGATCTGGTCGACGACGACGGTCTGCAGCTGCTCGGCCGTGAGCTTGGTGTTGACCTCGGCGAGCTTCTCGCCCGTGAGCAGCGACTCGCGGGGCGGCGGGAAGAACTGCGCGAGCTTCGCGGCGTTCTCGGGGTTCGTGAGGAACGCGAGGAAGTCGGTGGCCTCCTGCACGTGTGCGCTCGACTCGAGCACGCCGACGCCGGCCTGACCGATCACCGAGTACGTGCCCTCCGGACCCGCGGGCAGCGGGTAGACGGCATACTCGAACGAGCCGTCGAGCAGCGACGCGCGGGAGACCTGCGCGATCGTGAACGCCGAGTCGCCGGCGAAGAAGTCGGCGGTGGTGCCTGGGCCCGGCATCGACTTGTCGACGTAGATCGCATCGTGCAGGAACTGGAACGCCTTGACCATCTCGTCGCTGTCGAACGTGCACTCCGTGCCGTCTTCATTCCACGCCGAGGCGCCCCAGCCGGTCCACACCGTTGCGAGGGTGTTCCACGACGCGTAGTTGAAGTCGCGGATCACGAAGCCGCCCTTGCCGGTGGCCGCGTTCGCGGCCGAGCCGACCGCCGACACCTGGTCCCAGGTGAGGTTGTCGGTGTCGAGCGTCTGGCCGGCCTCGGCGAGCAGGCTCTCGTTCACGTAGAGCGCGAACGGCGAGTTCGAGAACGGGTAGGCGTAGAGCTGGTCGTCGGCGGTGAACTCCGCGGTGACGCTGCCGAGCAGGTCGTCGTAGTCCCAGCCCTTCGTCTCGCTGAGCGTGTCGGTCAGCGGCACGAGGGCATCTGACGCGATGAGGTCCTTCGACAGGTCGCCCATCCATGCGAGGTCGGGCGAGTTGCCACCCGCGATCTGCGTCGTGAGCGTGGTGTTGTAGTCGGCGAACGGAAGGCTCTCGAACGTGATCGACTTGATCTCGGGGTGGTCGGACTTGTACTCCTCGGCGATCGAGTCGAAGAGGGCCAGCTGGTCCTCATTCGACGTCCACACGGTCATGCGCAGGTCGACGCTGTTGGGCGGGGCGGTCGTGGCGACCGGGCCACCCGAGCCCGCGGATGCGCTGCATCCTGCGGCCGCCACCGCGATCGTGGTCGCCAGCGCAGCCAGGCCGACCAGCTTCGTTGCTGTGTTCATTCGCGTTCTTCCTCTAATATCCGATGATCTCGGGCCAATGGATTTCGATCCCCGCCTCGACGAGGCGGGCTTGGAACTGGCTGACCAGCTCCGGATCCGAGACGACGTCTCTCGGAAGCAGTGAGCGTTCGATGCAGAACGCGGCGAGCTCGCCGGCGGACTCGCCGACGTTCCACTCGACGGGATGCAGGCGATACGCGCCGTTCGTGATGTGAGTGGTGCCGATGTTCTTCGCCGCCGGCAGCAGGTTCTTCGTCGCGACGGGAACGAGCGCCCCGAGCGGGATCTCGAACGGTGCGCACTCGACGTCGATGTAGTTGTCGCCGCCGGTCGACGGGTGCAGATCGATGCGGTACATCCCGACCCCCACCGACTGCTCGAACCGCGCCGGGCCCGCATGGCCGCGCACCGCGACCGACACATCCTGCTCGCGCACGGTGGTGATTGCCCGGATGCGACGCGACTCGCGGATGTACGGTGCCTGTGCGAACCCGTCGTCGGTGCCGACGACGTCGCCGCGCAGCCGCAGCCCGGGCCATCCGGTGCCGCCGTCGGGCCGCGGGGCCTCGGTCTGCAGCCAGTGGAAGAACGAGCGCGACTGCTCCTTCGCCGCGGCGAGATGCGCCTCCCGCGTCGGCGTGTCGATGATCGAGCCGTCGAGATAGTCGAGCTGCGGCCAGTTGGCCAGCACGATGTCGCTGTCGTAGAACCCGGGCGCGAAGCTCTGCCGCGCCGCGATCCGGCGGAACTCCCACAGGTCGGTGTCGCCCGCGTCGAACCGCGGATCCTCGACCGCCCGCGGTGCGTCGAGGTCGGGGTTCACCCGCAAGGTGCGCACCTCGGGCTCGAGGGTGCGCGGGTTCGGCGCCGTGAACGAGAGCATGCCGTCGCCCCAGAACGACGGGGCGTACTCGCGCCAGTAGTCGTAGTCGCGCGGCCGCACGATGGTGTGGTCGGCGCCCTCCTCGTGATCGAAGGCGAAGCACCAGGCGATCGACTGCACGTTCGACGGGTCGGCGACCTGCGGCGCGCTCGGCTCGCCGGTCTCAGCTTGCGACTCGGCGCCGACGACGTAGGCGGTGCCGGTGAGCGGCAGCAGGTCGCCGGTCTCGGTGGCGTCGAGCACGATCGGCGCGATGACCTCGATCGTCTGCCCGCCCCGCACGTGCTCGAGCGTCACGGAGCCGACGAGCTCATCGTGCACGCCGGCGGCCACCGGAACGTACGGCTGCAGCACGGTCAGGCGGCCGCTCGAGAGGTAGGGCGCGAGCAGTTGCGTGATCACGGCGACGGCGACGCGCGGCTCGTGGCAGAGCTTGCTGACGCGGCCGAGGCCCGGGTTCAGCTGGGGGTCGCGCCGCGCGGCATCCGTCAGCGGGTAGGAATCGCGGTAGTACTGGCGGATGCCCTCGCGCAGGGCCCGGTAGCTCGCGGTCACGCCGAACTGCTCCACCCAGATGTGCTCGTCGGGCGGAACCGCCTGCGAGGTGAGCTGGCCGCCGAGCCACGGATGCTCCTCGCTCAGCACGACCGTGCGTCCTCGTCGCAGCGCCGCGAGCGCCGCGGCGACGCCGCCGAGCCCTCCACCGATGATCGCGACATCCGCCATCACCCGCCTCACTTGGCGGAAGTCCGCTCGACCAGGGTCTCGCCGAGCTCGACCATGCCCTGCAGCAACCGCTGCGTCTCGAGGTCGTCCCATTCCTCGGCGGGCGTCGTGACGAGCTGCTGCAGGAGGCTGAGCGCCTCGGCCGCAACCTGGAGGCGGAGTGTCTGGAAACCGGCGAGCGCCCGGCCGTTCACGCGGTGGTCGCGCACCTCGGCGAGGGCGGTGAGCGAGATCGCCGTCGGCACCTCGATGCCGGCGCCGGCGAGCACGTGGGCGACGTCCTCGGCGAGGAAGGCGTCTTCGGTGAAGATCACGGTGGCGCCGGCCTCGGCCGCGGCGCCGACCAACCCGGTGAGATCGCCGTCTTCGGCGGCGACCAGCGTGAACCGCAGGCCGCCCGACGCCGTCGACGCCTCGATCTGCTGCATGCGGTCGCGAGCCGTCGGGCTGTGCAGGTTGCGGTGCACGTAGAGCGCACTCGTGTGGCCCAGCGCGATTGCCCGTTCGATGAGCTCGGCCGTGAGGCTCACGTAGTCGATTCCGACGTACGGCACTTTCGCGGTGGTCTCGTCACGTCGACCGACCGCCACGAACGGGAACCGCTCGTCGACGAGTCGCTTGAGGTCGTCGCCGTCCATCTGCTGGCCGAGCAGGATGCATCCGTCGGCGAGGCGCAGGCGGGTCTTGCGGTGGAAGAGGCTTCGCGTGCCGTTCTCGACCGGCGAGCTCGTGAAGAACAACAGGTCGCAGCCCACCTGCTCGGCCGCGCGTTCGAGCCCGTTGAGCAGCGGGCCGTAGAAGTCCATGCTCTCGGGCGACAGTGCCGGCTCGTAGGTGAAGACGCCCATGATCTGGTTGTCGAGGCCCGCGAGGCGGCGCGCGGCGGGGTCGGCCACGTAGGTCGACTGCTCGATCGCCTGCTTGACGCGCTCCCGGGTCGCCGCCGGGATCCGCACGTTGGAGCCGTCTCGGTCGTTCAGGACCATGGAGACCGTGGTCTGGCTGACGCCGGCGATGCGAGCGATCTCGCGTTGGGTGACGTTGCGCGTCTTCGGTGACATGCCGTGTTTCCAATCGAAGCTGATAATGCCTATTTGCGGGTCGTGATGGTGACGCTAATACGCATCATCAAGAATCGCAAGCCGTCTTGACCTCGCGCTTCCGATGTGGGCATGATGAACGTGCATGATTTGATAATAGGTATTATCATTTGCCCGAGCGGATGCTCCGGCCCGAGCAGGAGAAGACGATGGCGTCTGCAGACCAACGACCCGGCCCCGCACGATCCGGCGTCTCACGACGTGGCTTCCTGGGGGCCACCTTCGCCGCCGGAGTGCTCCTCGTGGCGGAACCGAGCCCAGTCTCGGCGACCGCCGCGACCGGCGACGTGACGCTCACCGCGAGCGGCATCAGCATCCTCGCCAGCGTCGGCGGTCGCGTGGCGATCCGTGACGGGTCGAACACCGTCAGGTCGCAGGGCTCGAAGTTCCAGGTGAAGGACACCGCGGCCGGCATCCAGCTCTCCACGGGCGGAACGCCGACGCTCATCACGCTCGCCGACGGCACGCCCGCGATTCGCATGGACTACGTGATGCCGGCTTCCGTCGGCACCACCACGGTCTCCGGGCTGTTCACGGTCTCGACGAACCGCGCGCACCTCGAGTGGCACATCAGCGGACCGTCGACGCTGATCCCCGACGGATTCCTCTTCAGCCGCGCCATCGCGGGCGCCACCGAGCCCGATCGCTTCGTGCCTATCACGGAATGGGTGCGCGACGCCGGCGGCGGCATCCCGTTCGAAGTCAACATGGGCATGGCGCACACGTCGACATGGGGCGAGCTGCACGGCATGTTCCTGCTCGAGCGCTCCAAGCAGGCGTGGACCAACGGCACGTGGGTGCACTCCCCCGGCACGTTGCAGCCCGACGGCAGCTATGTGAGCCAGGCCGACTTCATCTTCAGCTCGACCCGGCCGTCGGCAACGGCGGCCATCGGTACGAGCCGCGAGCTCGGCATCGAGATCTGGACCGACCGCGACTTCAACATCTGGGATGCCGCCGGCGAGACCATCTCGGTCACGGCGCTCGTCGCGAACGGCGGGTCGGGCGAACGCAGCGTCGACCTCACGTGGTGGGTGAAGGACTTCAACGGGGCCGAGCTCGCGGCTGCAACGGTGACCGGCGTCGTCGCCGCGGCCTCCACCTGGGAGCACACCTTCACCATGTCGGCGCCCCGCCATGGCATCTCGGTCGCCGAGGTGTCGGCCGTGTCGGGAAGCGACGAAGCGTTCGCGCGAACGACGCTCGCCGTGCTCACGGCGCAGACGTACACCGCCGGATCCCAGAGCATGTTCGGCATCGCGAACTACCCGTGGCTGCAGGTGCCGTCGGCGACGGCGGTGCTCGATCTCTGGCAGCGGGTCGGCGTCGACCGGGTGCGCATCTCGTACGCGGGCGGGCCGGGACTGCCGCCATCGGCATTCGACGAGCGCGGGATGTCACACAACATCGAGCTGCAGCCCTCCCTCGACGTCACCGATGCGGCCGCCGCGCAATGGGCGACGACGAACGTCGCGACCGCGATCGCGGCCGGCGCCGAGTACTTCGAGGTCGGCAACGAGCTCAACCGCCCGTTCAACACCGGCGTCGCCGCGCAGGCCTACCTCGACAAGGCGTTGCGCCCTGTCGTGAATGCCGTGCAAGCCAGCGGGGCGCCGCTGAAGATCCTCAACAACGGCCTCGCCGGCATGGACAAGCCATGGGTCGAGAACTTCATCGCCGGCGGCGGCTGGGACCTGATCGACGGCTTCGCCTTCCACCCCGGCCGAGGCAACTTCACCCCCGACTTCGATCCCGAGGGTGACGACTGGTCGGCCGGCGCCACCGGCCTGTACTGGAACTTCTACGGCGGCCTCCGCCAGCTGAAGGCGCTCATGGCCGAGCACGGCGAGAAGGAGATCTGGCTCACCGAGGCCTACGCGTGCACCCGCCCCAACGGGTGGTGGAACGACACCTACCGGCACGCCGCCGAGAACGTGTTCCTCACGTTCGCGCTCGCGAAGGCGGAGGGCATCCGCTGCGTGAACTGGTACCAGTTCCATGACAGCGTGCTCGGCAACGCGCGGGCCGCCGACCCCGAGAACGTCGAGTACCACTTCGGCCTCATGAACCGCGATGTCAGCGCCAAGCCGTCGCTGCTGGCCTATGCGACGGCGGCGAAGGCGTTCGACCAGGCCGCGTTCCTCGGCTGGCTCGACTTCGACGACCCGAACCTCAGGGGATTGTTCTTCGACACCCCCGACGGCGAAGCGGCGGTGCTCTGGAGCCGCGCCGACGGCTACTTCCTGAACGCCGACCACGACCCCGCCGGACGGTACTTCCCGGCTCCCGAGGTCTGGGTCGACCCGTGGCCGACCAAGACCCCCCTCAGCGTGGTCACCATCGGCGAATCGGCACGCCAGGTGGATGCGATCGGCCAGACCACCGCACTCCCGGTCAACGCGCACACGACCACCATCGTGCTCGACGGCGCCCCGCGCATCTTCTACGGGCTCCGGCTCACCGGCAGCAGCGAGGCGGCGTCGTCGAGGTTCGGTCTGGTCACGGTGCGCGCACACTAGGTGAAGGGGTCGGGTGCCTCCAACGCGAGCTGACCATCAGCGAACTGCGCGCCCGACTTCGCGATCTGTCAGATCGCCGTGCGAACCCAAGACGGTGCGCCCTGGCGCTGCACGAAGCGCTACGCGAGCACGAGGAGCAGGCAGCCGCCGAGACCGACCGCGTCGTCCCATGCGCCCGATCGCACCATCGTCGAGACTTCGGACAATCACAGGGGTCTGTCCGCGTTCTTGTGTAAATGGTCATCGGCTCGGTTGTTCAGTTGAGTCCTAGGCGGTCGCCGTAGGTCATGGCCAGCACGTTCAGGATGCCCTTCCAGCCGGCGGTTTCGCCAGTGGGATTCGTGCGGTTGTGTTGTCGCTGCCGGGCTGCGAGGTAGAGCACCTTCAGCGCGGCCTGTTCGTTCGGGAAGTGCGTTCTTGCGGCGACGGTGCTGGAATTGGCGAATGCAGCGGACAAGAGGATGGGTATCCCGATCACCGACGGCCGGATCCTCAAGACTGCCGCACACGTCGCCGAGATGATGGGCGTTGCAGTGTGTTCCGCGTGGCGGGTGGACTCGTCGGTCCTCGCACCCCTGATTCCGATCGCCCGGGGTCCGGTCGATGCGGTCGAGCAGAACCGGGCCCCGGAGACGGTTGACCCGAGCAGGCCTCGGAAGCGGTCGCGGCCTGTCGGATCGGGCGCGAAAGCCTGGTAACGAAGTTCGCCGCGCAGCCGTAGTGCCATTCCGCGGCACCCTGTTCTGGGTTGGAGAGCGTTCCGTAGCAGCAGATGCATCTCGGCTGGCCCCGAAGCGGACCGGTCAGGAAGGCGGTGTGGGCACCCTATCGGTAGGGTGCGACAGCCTCAGCGGCTGCGGACCCGGTCGCCGATTCGCGCGGCGAGGTCGTCGAGTTCGTCGAGGATGTCGGTGGCACCCCAGACTCGGTTGCGTTGGCGGTCGGTGACCTGGTGGATGATCCCGTCGTCGGCGAGCCGGTCCATCGCGGTGTAGACGCTGGAGAGAGGCGCACCCGTGAGCTCTTGCGCCTCTTCGGCGGAGAGGATCGGGTGCTCGGCGAGGATCCCCAGAACCTTGGCAGCGGCACTCCCGCGTCGCGGCTTGGAAACCTCTAGCCACGCGTCGGGGAGCAGGGCGAGACGCTCCGCTGAGGTTGCGGCTTCTGTCGCTGCGATGCTCGCCCCCGATGCCGTGTCGAGGATGAACTCGCGGACCTCGCCGAGCCGGTATCGATTGACGAGGTCGAAGTAGCGGTCACGCTCGGCGAGCATTGCGGAGGCGACGGGCACGACGGTCTTGCTGGTGAGGCCGCGGCGGCGCCAGATCGCGTTGATCACGGCGCGCCCGATGCGGCCGTTGCCGTCGGTGAACGGGTGGATGGATTCGAACTGGGCGTGCGCGATTGCGGCTTGGGTGATCGGGTCGAGGTCATCCCGGTTCGCGAAGGCGATGAGGTCCGCCATGTACCCGTCGACGGTCTTCGGTGGCGGAGGGAGGTGCACAGCCCGAAGCGGGGAATGGTCGGACCCGCCGATCCAGTTCTGCACATCGCGGAGCGTGCCCGCGTAGCCGCGGTCGATCGGGTCGTCGGCCATGAGGATAGCGTGGGCGCCGAGGATGTCCTCGAGTCGGATGACACCATGTTCGCCGGCACGCACGATCATCTGGCCGAGCGCGACGGTCGCGGCGACCATGGAGGTCGCGGACTCGTTCGCGCGGATGCCGGCGACCGCTCGCGCGTAGTCCTCCATGCTGGCGTCGACGTGCTCGATGCGGGACGAAGCGACGGACTCCGTGCGGAGGAGAAGCGCACCAAACGCCCGGATGTGGCTGCGGGGGTCAGCGTCTACAGCGAGGACGTCGCGGATGGCTGTGTTGATCACGCCAGCGAGTTCGGCGTCGACGTGGAAGTCAAGGTTGGCGATGCTCGGTGGGAGCGAGACGGTGATCTCCCGGAGCGTCCGGTCCTCGCGGCTGCCGTGCCGGCCGCTCTGCCGCCACGGGACGACTGCGTGCTCGTGAGCGGGCCATCCGCCTTGGAGGCTGACGTCGGCGGCTCGGGTATCGCGCGTGCTGAACTCCCCACGGTTTGCGGAGTTCGCGCTGCGCGGATGCTTGCCTGGGGCGAACGTCACGTCGTCACCTCCAAACTCGGAATAAGCGTACTCCTATTCCGACTTAGACTGATAACTCGGAATAACGACACTTCTATTCCGACTTGTCAGGCCATCCCCAGGTCGGCGTTGCCCCAGCGTGCACCGCACGCTCGGCCGCCTCCACCCAGTGCGCCGCTTCGCCCGACCACCCTCTCCCCATCTTCGACGTCGAGCACGAGCTGCTGGTCCGGTGCGAACCGCCGACGCCGGGGAGGGTGACCAGGGCGCCGATGTGGAAGCCGGACAGGTGCTGAGTTCCTTCACGACGGGGCGCTGGACACCCGCCGCTCGGCTACTCAGCGCTCCCTCTGGCCGGGGGGACACAGGGATGCCGGCGACGACCGTCGCGAAACGAATATGGTGACATCTAGTAGTTGATCTGATACAGTACTGGTCATGATCCAAGACACCGCAGACGAGGCGTTCACCGCCGACCTGCTCCGCGGCCACACCGACACGATCGTGCTCGGCGTGCTCCGACGCCACGACAGCTACGGCTTCGAGATATACAAGTCGATCCGCGAGGCCACCGGCGGCGCGTATGAGATCAAGGAGGCCACGCTCTACGCGAGCTACCGACGTCTCGTGCGCGACGGACTCGCTGAGGCCTACTGGGGCGACGAGTCGCAGGGCGGCCGCCGCAAGTACTACCGCATCACCGATGCCGGCAGAGCCGCATTCCGTTCCAACATCTCGACCTGGGTCGCGACCCGCGGCATCATCGACGACCTGCTGGGCACCGCGGTGCCCGCACACACGAAAGGCACCCGGGCATGAACGCCACCGACCCCATCCGACGCAGCACCGACGTGCACCGACTCCTCGACGAGGCGTTCGCCGGCGTCGAGCTCACCCCCGAAGTGCAAGACCTCAAGGAGGAGATCCGCGACAACCTCCTCTTCCGTGTCGCCGAGCTCGAGGCATCCGGTGTCGAACCATCGGATGCCGCGCGGCGCGCCATGCGCGAACTCGGCGACGTGCGTGCCCTTGTCGACGGCGGCGCGAGTGCGCCCTCGTCTGGGCGCTCCGAGTCGGCCGCCGAGGCGGCCATGCGGTACCGCGTGCGCCCGAAGCCCGGCTTCGTCGTGCGCACGGTGCTCCTGTCGATCCTCGCGGCGGCGGCGCTCGTGGTGCTCGTGCTCGGGCTCGCCGACGTGATGTCGCTCGGCACCGGCGTGCTGATCGGGCTCAGCGCGGTCTTCGGCGTCGCCCTTGGGGTCGTCACGGCGGATGCCCTGCGCCAGGAGACTACGGCGAATCATCCGCTGCCCACAGGTCGCGCGGTCGCGTTCGGAGCGTCGACCGGGGTGCTGCTCGCCGGGCTCGCGTTCACGGCAGTCGTGATCGTGCGACTCGACCTCGCGTGGATCATCCTCGGCGCCCTGCTCGTCGTCGCCGCGATCGCCGTACTCAGCTACCTCGGCGCGACGCAGACCAACCGGCACAAGGCGTGGATGCTCGAGCAGGAGCGCGCGGCCACCTTCGCGAACCGATTCGATGAGGATCCCGCTGCCGCAGCCCGGTTCGGCATCTATACCGCGGCGATCTGGACCGTGGCCTTCGTGGTCGCCATCGTGCTCGGCCTCACGGTCGGCTGGATCTGGGCGCCCGTGGCGCTCGTCGGCGGGTTCGTGGTGATGCTCATCACGCTGGCGCGCATGCTGTTCGGCGCGGAGGCCGGCCGCAAGTCCTAGCGGTACGCGGCCTCGCGGATGCCACGGGCGCGCCACCCTTACGCGGGCGGCGCGCCCGTCGGCGTGATGGCCCTGCGCCTAGACTGATCGGGCACTCGCGGGAGTGGTGGAATCGGCAGACACGCAGGATTTAGGTTCCTGTGCCTTCGGGCGTGAGGGTTCAAGTCCCTCCTTCCGCACTCGAGTTGAGGCCCAACTTCCCCGTAATTCCGGGAGAGTTGGGGTCATTCCGTCCCGGTGAGCTCGCCCGGTGGACACGTTTTGGACACAACCGAATTGAAATGCACCCGATCGAGAGCATCGGGCCCCTGATCCCAGCAGTTCACCTGATCGAAACCGGCCCAAAACCCGCGTGATTCCAAGGAAGTGCCCGCCAATCGCGGTGAGTCGTGAGGGTTCAAGATCTCCGTGGGTTGATGCTCATCTCGCGCATGAGGCGTGGGTCCACGTGGACCTTCGGACCTGGGCCGGCATCCGCGCCGCGCCGTCCGTCGAGTCGCGCGGGAACCTCGTCGAGGGCGACGACCTCGCTCACGATCGCGTCGGGCACGACGGCGCCGCTCGCGAAGCTCTCGATCGCGCCGGCCAGTCCGGGCGACGCGGACAGGATGCCGACCGCCGTGATGTCCTTGAGCGCGATCTCGCGACTGTCGACCAAGCTCGGAGTGGATGACAGCCCGATGTACACGACGCGTCCGGCCGGTTTGGCGAGACGGACCGACAGCGCGGGCATCGCATCGTTGCTCGTGGCCTCGATGACCGCGTCGAACTGGTTCTCGTCAGCCGCGGCGAGTTCGCCGAGTTTCCACGTGTGCTGCACGCCCAAGGACCTCGCGAGCGCCAGCGAGCCGTCGCGGACTCCCCCGACATGCGCCTCGGCGCCCGAAGCCAGTGCGAACTGGGCGGCGAGGAGTCCGATGGTGCCGGAGCCGAGGACCAGCACAATGTGGCCGGGCTCGATGTTCGCCGCCCGCGCGGCGCGCAGCGCGTTGCCTCCGGGTTCGACCAGGGCCGCGGCGGTCACGCTGACGTGCTCGGGGATCTCGTAGGTGAACCGCGTCGGGATGAGCAGCTTCTCGGCCAGCGCACCCGCCCAGTTGCCGCGAATCCCGACCTCCTCGCGGTTCGGGCAGACGTGGTGGTGGCCCGCGAGGCAGTACTCGCAGTAGCCGCAGCCGAGCATCGTGTCGCCGGTCACGCGCGTGCCGATCCAGGCTTCGTCGGCGGGGTCGCCTGCCGCAACCACACGCCCGGTCCACTCATGCCCGAGCCGCAACGGGAACCGCGTGTGGCCCTGCTCGATGTAGGCCATCGCTCCCGTGTAGAGCTCCACGTCGGTGCCGCAGATCCCGACCCGTTCGACGTCGACGAGCAGCTCCCCTGCCGCCGGGACGGGGTCGGGCACATCGAACACCGCCGCCTCCCGGGGCGCGGTGACGACCAGCGCGCGCATCAGCTCACCGTGGCCGGGTCGGCGGCAAATGTGGTCATGGATTCCTGGGTCCATTGCGGGATGGCTGCCATGCCAACATTCTGAGTGTTGGCGGACCATTCAACACGATGGAAAACGGGGTTCAATGGTGAATCATCTCCGCAGTGCCGACTGGTACCAGGGAACCGACCGCAACGCGTACATCCACCGCGCGTGGATGCGGCGCGGACTCCCCGAGGACGCGTTCGACGGCACGAGGCCGCAGATCGCGATCGCGAACACCGCGTCCGATCTGACCCCGTGCAACATGCACCTCAACGAGGTCGCCGAGAGCGTCAAGCAGGGTGTGTGGGCCGGCGGCGGTGTGCCCTACAACCTCCCCGTGGTGTCCCTGGGCGAGACGCAGGTCAAGCCCACCGCCATGCTCTGGCGCAACATGGCCGCGATGGCGATGGAGGAGATGTTCCGCGCGAACCCGATCGACGGCCTCGTGCTCCTCGGCGGCTGCGACAAGACGATCCCCGCGCTGCTCATGGCCGCGGCATCCGTCGACATCCCGGCCGTGGTGGTGCCCGGCGGGCCGATGCTGACGGGTCACTTCCGCGGCCAGGCACTCGGCTGCGGCACCGACGTCTGGCGACTCAGCGAGGAGGCCCGCGCCGGAACCATCACCAACGGGGAGTTCCTGCAGTCCGAGCAGTCGATGATCCGCAGCAAGGGCCACTGCAACACGATGGGCACGGCGTCGACGATGGCCATCGTCGCGGAAGCACTCGGGATGACCATCCCCGGCTTCGCCGGCACGCCCGCCGCCGATGCGCGGTTGCTCTCGCTCTCCCACGACACCGGGCGGCTCATCGTCGACATGGTCGCGGCGGGCCGGAAGCCGAGCGACATCATGACCAGGGAGTCGTTCCTCAACGCCATCATCGCGGTGGCGGCGGTCGGCGGATCGACGAACTCGGTCGTGCACCTGCTCGCGATCGCCGGTCGGCTCGGGATCGACCTCACGCTCGACGACTTCGACGCGGCAGGCAGCAGGGTCCCGGTCCTCGCCAACCTGCAGCCGAGCGGCACCTTCCTGATGGACGACCTGTACCGGGCCGGCGGCGTGCTCGCCCTGCTGTCGCAGGTCAAGGACCTGCTGCATCCGGAGCCGATCACCGTGACGGGCGTGCCGCTCGTCGACTACCTGGTCGACCGGCCGGTGTACGACGAGACGGTCATCTTCCCGCGCGAGGCACCGTTGATGGACGACGCCGGGATCGCGGTGCTGCGGGGAAACCTCGCGCCACGCGGCGCGATCATCAAGCCGGCGGCGGCCACGCCCGCGCTGCTGCAGCATGTCGGCCCCGCCGTGGTGTTCGACAGCATCGAAGACCTGCGGGCGCGCATCGACGACCCCGACCTCGACGTGACCGCCGACTCGGTGCTGGTGCTCCGCGGCTGCGGTCCGCGCGGTTATCCCGGCATGCCCGAGGTCGGCAACATGCCGCTTCCACGGAAGCTGCTCGAGCAGGGGGTGCGCGACATGGTGCGGATCAGCGATGCGCGCATGAGCGGGACGGCGTACGGCACCGTCATCCTCCACGCGGCGCCGGAGGCCGCGGCCGGCGGCCCGCTCGCATTCGTCCGCACCGGCGACATCATCAGGTTGGACGTCACGGGCCGGTCCCTGAGCTTCGACGTGACCGACGAGGAGCTGCAGTCCCGCAGCCGGACTCCCGCGAGCGACGCCGCCTACGCCGCGCCCGTCCGCGGCTGGGAGAGGCTCTACGTCGACCACGTCATGCAGGCCGACACCGGGGCGGATCTCGACTTCCTCGTGGGCGCGAGCGGCGACAAGGTGAGCCGAGAGTCCCACTGAGGCGGATTCATGCGATCTCCATGATGCGACGCGGAGGCCGATGGAGTCCGATGGAGGAGGCAGCATCGCTGCCGACCGATTCAGTTCCACCAAGGCAAGGGATCCATCATGTCTGACACAACGAACGACGACGCTCCGGTGCTCGACCTCCTCGCACGAATGACCGCGGACTCCGTGGACGCATCCAACCTCGATCTCCAGACGTTGGTACTCGTGCGGATCGCGGCGCTGGTCGCGGTCGGCGCACCACCGGTGTCATATGCGCTGAACCTCGAGGTCGGCGGGGAGCTCGGGCTCGATGCTGACACCCTCCGCGGCGTCCTCACCGCGATTGCACCCATCGTCGGTACGGCACGGGTTGCCGCAGCGACGGGCAACATCGTCAAGGCGCTCGCCGCCGAGATCGAGCTCGCTGATCTCGAAGTCGCCGAGCTCGAGGACGAGAGCGACGACTGACGACCTTCCCGATCCCGCCTTCCGCGCACGCCCTCGACCCGGCGGTCGGCGCCGCTACCGCGGCCGGCGGGTCGCCTGCTCGGGGGCCGCGCGTTCCCCGGCGCCCGCGACCGCGTCGGTCGCCGCCCAGCTCGCGAGCAGCTTCAGGCGCTCCTCGCTCGCCGACGCCGGCTCGGCGGTGTAGGCGAACATCGTGAGCCCCGGGTCGGCGGGCAGTTCCATCGCCTCGTACGCGAGCTCGAGGTCGCCGACCACGGGATGATGCAGCCGCTTCACGCCGGTGCGGTGGAAGCGCACGTTGTGGTTCGCCCACTTCGTTCGGAACGTCTCACTCTGCGTGGAGAGCTCGCCGATGAGCTCCATCAGGCTGCGGTCGCCGGGATTGCGGCCCGCGTAGGAGCGCAGGATCGCGACGATGTCGTTGGCGCCCTGCTCCCAGTCGGGGTAGAAGTCGCGCGACCTCGGGTTCAGGAAGACGAACCGCGCGTTGTTGGCCGGCCGCACGGGGTCGGCCAACACCTCGGAGTACAGGGCGGAGCCGAGCTGGTTCGTGGCGAGGATGTCCATGCGCTCGTTCCGAACCCAGGCCGGGATGCCCGTCCACGCGTCGAGCAGGCGCTGCACGCTCGGACGCACCTGCTGTGAGGCCGCACGGCGGCGAGGGCTCGTCGTTGCCCGCGCGGCGCGGGCGAGGTCGAAGAGGTGCGCAGTCTCGGCCTCGTCGAGCTGCAGTGCACGCCCGATCGCGCCCAGTACCTCGTCGGACACGCCGCTGAGATTGCCTCGCTCGAGGCGTGCATAGTAGTCGACGCTCACGCCGGCGATCATCGCCACCTCCTCGCGGCGGAGCCCCGGCACCCGGCGGTGCCCGCCGTAGGCGAAGAGGTTCGCCTGCTCGGGGCTGATCTTGGCCCGACGGGTGCGAAGGAAGTCGCGGATCTCCGCGCGATGGTCCATCCCACAACCGTACGTCGCGCCACTGTGAGTTGGGAGGCACTGCCAGTACACGGATGACCAGGGACTCCCCCGCCCGCGACATCCGTCGTTGCATGGAAGCATGACGACGACCGACTCCACGCCGCTGATCTCCGAGCACGATCGGCCGGCCGCCGCGCATCCGACCGCGATCCTCGCGATCATCCTCGTCAGCTACTTCATGATCATCCTCGACATCTCGATCGTGCTGACGGGCCTGCCGCAGATCCGCGTCGAGCTCGGCTTCTCCACGGTCGGCCTCGCGTGGGTGCAGAACGCCTACCTGCTCGTGTTCGGCGGGCTCATGCTGCTCGGCGCGCGCGCCGGCGACCTGCTCGGCCGGCGCCGCATGTTCATGATCGGCCTCTCGGTGTTCACCGCGGCGTCACTTGTGATCGGCGCGGCACCGTCGGCGGCCTTGCTGCTGGTCGGCCGCGCGGCCCAGGGCCTCGGCGCCGCGGTCCTCGTGCCCTCGACGCTGGCGCTGCTCACGTCGAGCTTCCGTGAGGGGCCGGAGCGGACTCGCGCCGTCGCCGCCTACGGCGCGGTGGCCGGCATCGGCGCGAGCGTCGGCCTCGTGCTCGGGGGCGTGTTCGCCGACCTGTTCTCGTGGCGTTCCGGCTTCCTCATCAACGTGCCCATCGGGATCGCGCTGATCCTTGCGGCACGACGCTATCTCGCCGAGACGCCGCGGGTGCGGGGCCGGTTCGACGTGATCGGGGCGCTCTGCTCCACGCTCGGCATGGGCGCGCTCGTCTTCGGCATCCTGCACGGGGCCGACAGCGGGTGGGGCGAGCCCCTGACCATCGCCGCGTTCGCGGCCGGCGTGGTGCTGCTCACGGCGTTCGTGCTGTACGAGCGCCCGTCGGGGCATCCGATCATGCCCCTGCGGCTCTTCCGCAGCCGGGCGCGCTCGGGCGCGTACGGCGTGCGGATGCTGTTCGTCGGCGCCATGATGGCGTACTTCTTCTTCCTCACCCAGTTCCTGCAAGAGGTCTTCGGGTTCACGCCGCTCGTCGCCGGGCTGGCCTTCCTGCCCATGACCGTGGTGAACTTCGCGGTCGCGCTGGCGGTGCCGCGCCTGACGCGTCGCTTCGGCAACGCGACCCTGCTCATCGTGGGCATCGCCGTGACCCTCGTCGGCATGGCGTGGCTCAGCCGCCTCGGTGCCGACAGCGCTTACCTCACCGACATCGCCCTGCCGATGGTGTTCATCGGCATCGGCCAGGGGCTCGCGTTCGCGCCGATGACCGCGGCGGGCATCAGCGGCGTTCCGCGGGTGGATGCGGGCGCGGCATCCGGCCTCGTGAACGCGTCGCACCAGCTCGGCGGCTCGCTCGGCCTCGGCATCCTCACCGCGGTCGGGGTCACTTCCGCTGCCGGCGCGACCGGCGCCGACGAGGCGCTCGCGCAGCGGGTCTCAGGCGCGCTGACCGGCGGGTCCGTGCTGCTCGCGCTGGCCCTCGCGGTCTCCGTGGTCTGCATCGCACGGATGCCGCGACGCGGCCGAGCGCGCCGCCCACTCACCGAGGGATTCGACGCACCTCTCGAGCCGTGATCAGAGCCACGGACCGCGCCAGCCGCCATGCTCGGCGACGAGCGCATCGGCCTCGGCCGGCCCCCACGTTCCCGGCGCGTACGCGTGGATCGGCGACGGGTTGTCGACCAGCGGTTGCATGACTCGCCAGGCGGCCTCGATGGTGTCCTGCCGGCCGAACCGGGCACGGCCGCCCCTGAGTGCAGCGAGCAGGAGGACCTCGTACGGGGTGGGTCCCTCGCCACCCTCGGCCGCGAACTCCATGTCGAGCGAGACCAGGCTCGGCTTCGGGGCATCCGCTCGTTGCGCGTTGAGCAGGATCCGCATTCCGGTCGACGGGTCGAGCCGCATCACGAGCTGATCCGGCTGGCTGTCGGCGTCGCGCAACCCGAAGCCGAGGTTCGGCGAGGGCTTGAAGACCAGCCGCACCTCGGTCTGGGTCTCGGGCAGCAGCTTGCCGGTGCGGATGAAGAACGGAACCCCCGACCAACGCCAGTTCTCGACCTCCAGGCGAAGGGCGCAGAATGTCTCGGTGGTGGATTCGGCCGCGACGCCGTCGATCTCGCGATACCCGTCGAACTGGCCGCGCACGTAGTGCTGGGGGTCCGCTTCGCGCGTCGCGCGGTACAGCAGGGTCTGCAGGTCCTTGACCGTGTCGAGGTCACCGTGCGCCGGTGCCTCCATCGCAACGGCTGCGAACACCTGCATGAGGTGGTTGACGACGACGTCGCGGAGCGCCCCGACCGGATCGTAGAAGTGGCCGCGGTCCGAGACGCCGAAGTCCTCGGCCATGGTGATCTGCACGCACTCGACGTAGTTGCGGTTCCAGACAGGCTCGAGCATGGTGTTCCCGAAGCGCAGGTAGAGGATCTCCTCGAGGCCCATCTTGCCGAGGTAGTGGTCGATCCTGAAGATCTGCGACTCATCGATGTGCTGGTGCAGCTCGGCGGCGAGGGCCCGAGCCGACTTCAGGTCGTGGCCGAACGGCTTCTCGATGACGACCCGGCCGTGCTTTGTGAGACCGGCATCCGCGAGGCCCTTCACGACCGTGGCGAACAGGCTGGGCGGGATCTCGAGGTAGAACACCGGGGTCTTCGCGCTGCCGATCGCGGCACCGACGCGCGCGTAGGTGGCGTCATCGGCGAAGTCGCCCTGCACGTAGCTGAGCCGCGCGGCGAAACGTGCGAAGACCGCGTCGTCCAGCTGCTCGCCGGTGGCGACGATCGACGCGCGAGCCCGCTCGACGAGCTGGTCGATCGTCCAGTCGTCCACGGCGACCCCGACGATGGGGCAATCGAGCAACCCGCGCCGCTCCAGCCGGTAGAGCGACCGGAAGGTCATCACTCGTGCCAGGTCGCCGGTGATCCCGAAGACCACCAGGACATCCGCGTTCGCGTCGTTCGCAGCATCCGTCATCGTCATGCTCCCTTCTACCTCGCCTTACGGCCCTTGCTCAGCACCGGATCGACGAATCCCGACCCGTGGTCGAGCTGGTAGTCGAGGTTCACGGCGGCGTTGATGAGAGACAGGTGGCTGAACGCCTGCGGGAAGTTGCCGAGCTGCTCCCCCGTGAGCCCGATCTCCTCGGCGAAGAGCCCGAGGTGGTTCGCGTAGGTCAGCATCTTCTCGAAGGTGAGCTGGGCCTCCTCGAGGTAGCCCGAGCGCGCGAGCGCATCGACGTACCAGAACGTGCAGAGGGTGAACGTGCCCTCCGAGCCACGCAGCCCGTCGGGAGACGCGCTCGGGTTGTAGCGGTAGACGAGGCTGTCGGAGACGAGCTCCGTGTCCATCGCGGCGAGCGTCGAGAGCCACATCGGATCGCGCGGAGCGACGAAGCCCATCAGCGGCATCACGAGCAGCGACGCGTCGAGCACGTCGGTGCCCTGATGCTGCACGAACGCGCCGCGCTCCGCGTCCCATCCGTCCTTCATGATCTCCTCGTAGATCGCGTCGCGCTGCTCCCGCCAGCGCAGGATTGGAGCCGGCCGGCCGCGCGATTGGGCGAGACGGATGCCGCGGTCGAGCGCCACCCAGCACATGAAGCGGCCGTACGTGAAGTTCTGCTTGCCCCCGCGGGTCTCCCAGATGCCCTCGTCGGGCTGGTCCCAGTTGTCGCAGACCCAGTCGAGCATGTCGCTGATCTGGGTCCAGCCGACGTGCGGGAGCTCCAGTCCGTGGGTGTCGGCGAGATGGATGGAGTCCATCGCCTCGCCGTAGATGTCGAGCTGGAGCTGGTCGGCCGCGCCGTTGCCGATGCGCACCGGCCGCGATCCCCGGTATCCGGCGAAGCCCTCGAGGCTCTCCTCGACGAGGTCGGATGAGCCGTCGACGCGGTACATGATCTTCAACGGGCCGGAGCCCTTGCCGACGCTCTCGTGCACGCGGTCCATCAGCCAGCCGACGAACGCCTCCGCCTCCTCGGTGTAGCCGAGCCCCAGCAGGGCGTACACCGAGAAGGATGCGTCGCGGATCCACGTGTATCGGTAGTCCCAGTTGCGCTCGCCGCCCACCTGCTCGGGCAGGCCCGCCGTCGGCGCAGCCACGAGGGCGCCGGTCGGCGCATAGGTCATCAGCTTGAGGGTGATCGCGGAGCGGTCGACCATCTCGCGCCACCGCCCGCGGTACGTGGAGCGGTTGTTCCAATCCCGCCAGAAGCGAGTGGTCGCGAGTTGCATCGCGTTCATCTCGTCCAGGGGGATGCGCGTCGGTTCGGCGCCGCCCGTCTCGAGCATCACGCCGGCCATCTCGCCGGCGTTGAGGCTGCCCGTGACACGGATGCCGTCGCCGGCCCGTTCGATGTGACCTGCGCGCTCGGTGCCGTGGAGGACCGGGTCGCCGACGCGATGGAGGGTGAGCGTCAGGTCGTCGGAGACGAACTTCGCACCGCTGCCGTCGGAGGGCACGATCCGGTGCGACGCCCGTCCGTAGTCGAACTTCGGCTGGACCTCCGCCACGAACGACATCGTTCCCCGCACCACCCGCAGCATCCGCACGAGACGGTGACGGTCGGTCGCCTCGCCGTCGGCGACCGGCATGAAGTCGATCAGCTCGCCGACGCCCTCCTCCGTCAGGAAACGAGTGACGAGGATGGCGGTGTTCGGCAGGTAGAGCTGGCGCGACACGTAGTCGTCGGTCTCGGGTCGCACGCTGCAGTAGCCGCCGCGCTCCGCATCGAGCAACGACCCGAAGATGCTGGGCGAATCGAAGCGCGGCGCGCAGAACCAGTCGAGCGTGCCGTTCGTATCGATGAGCGCAGCGGTCTGCAGGTCGCCGATCAGTCCGTGATCCGCGATGTTCGGGTAGTCACCCATGAGCTCCCCCAATCCCCCGAACCATCGTGGCATGGAAGATGGGCGAACGTCAGGCCGATTTTCGGCGGTCGCCGATGCTCACGCGTAACGTCCGCTCAGTGCTTGGCTCCACGGTGGTCGACGGGTTCGCTGAAGGCTGCCGACGACGGGGCGAGCTCCTTCGCCGAGGCATCCGGTGCAAGCGCGGCCAGCTCGTCCAGGTCCGGCTTCTCCGGCGTGAACAGCCAGGTCTGGAACAGCTCGTCCAACTGCTCGTCAGGAACATCGGAGATGTCCTTGGCGAGCGCGATGAACTCGTCGGTGGTGACGTGCCCGCCCGCCTGGGAGGCGACCCATTCCTGCAGGATCTGGAAGAAGTCCTGGTCACCCACCGTGAGCCGCAACGCCTGCAACGTCATCGCCCCTCGGAAGTAGACGGCGAAGTTGAACAGGTCATCGGGCCCGGGGTCACCGATGGTCACGTTCCAGATCGGGTGGTTGGCCGGGAAGATGCTGTCGTAGAAGTCGAAGAGCTGCTGAACGGTTCCCAATCCCTCGGCATCGCTCCACAGCCACTCGGCGTAGGTCGCGAATCCCTCGTTGAGCCAGATGTGCTGCCATTGCTCGACAGCGAGGTCGTCGCCGACCCATTGGTGGGCGATCTCATGCACGAAGACGCTGTCGCCGCTGAACGTGTCGGTGAAGAACAACCACGAATAGACCGGCCGAGTCTGAGTCTCCAGCGCGAACCCCAGTTCGTTCAGGTCGTCGACCACGCCGCCAGCGGTCGCGAACGGGTACGGCCCGAAGTAGCCCTCCAGGAACTCGATGATCTCCGGCTGGCGATCCATGGACTGCTGCGCGGTCGCTCCGAGCGGAGTGGGCGCGTCGGCTTGGGTTGAAACGATCCAGTCGTTGGGGTTCGGTGCGCTACCCGGCGGCGCGCCCGGCACCGTCCAGCCGTCCAACTCGTCGCCGTCGGCCTCGAACGACGTCGAGCCCTCGCCGGTCGAGACGACGACATCGTCGACGACCACTCCGTTGAATTGGAACAGGTCATCGCTCGCATAGCTGATCGAGACCTCGACGTCCGTGCCCGCGTAGGCCGACAGGTCCACGGCCCACTGCTCGTAGCCGCTGCTCGCCCCGCTCGCAGCCCACCATTCCCCTGTGGTGCCCGCGGGAACACAGCCGCCCGCACCCTGCGATTGGTAGTGCCGCAGGAACGGGTGCAGACCGAACCAGAACGGACACACCAAGCCGGTGTCCTGGCTGGTGTGTCCGTTGAGGTCGGGCAGTGTCGTCCAGTCACCCTTGTTTGCCGTTCGTGCCTCGACGAAGGCGAAGTCCCAGTTGAACTCGGTCTCCCGGTCGATCCAGAAGGACAGTTGCGCCCCTTCCGCCGGAACGCTGATCGTCCGGCTCAGGCGCTTGTACGACGGGTCAGCGACTTGCGACCATGCGAACTGCTCACCACTCCGAGGGGCGAACGCCTCGAGCAGGTCGGAGTCCAGGGCATCCCAGAATTGCAGGCCGTCAGCCGTGTAGGCGTCGACGTCGAACTCGCCGATCGCCATCATGGCCAGGTAGGACGCCATCGGCTCCACGGCATTCCAGGTCCAGGTGGTCTGCCCTTTCCGGGTGCGCTCCGACTCGAGCGCACCGTTCGAGATCGCCTCGAGGCCCTCGGGGACGGTGATGGCGATCGTGTACGACGCCTTGTCAATGGGGTGGTCGTTGACCGGGAACCAGGTGTCCGCGACGTGAGGCTGGCCCAGAACGAGCGCCCCGTCGTCGGTGTGGAAGAAGCCCGAACCATCCGGCAGCGTCTGCGGCACGCCGTCGTAACGCACGACGGTGGTGAACGAGCTGCCGTCGCCGATGCCCCGGCGCGGAGTGACGGTGAGCTCGTCGCCGTCGCGGCTCCAATCGGCTTGCTGCCCGTCGACCCTGATCGACCGAACCGTCAGCCCATCGAAGTCGAGGTTGAAGCTGGACAGGTTCTGTGTCGCGGATGCGGAGACGGTCGCGGTGCCGGTGAGGACGTCGGTCCTTGGATCGTAGGCGACCTCCAGCCCGTAGTGGTCGACGTCGTACCCTCCGTTGCCGTCGAGTGGGAAGTACGGATCCCCGATTCCCGGCGCACCGGGCGTGTAGTCCTCTTGAGCTTGGGCCGTTCCAGGCGCGACCGCCAACACGGCAGCCGTCGCGACGACCAGGGCTGTCTTGCAGCCGAACGAAGTCCGGGCAAAGGAGACGGCCATGGCTTCCTCCGATTTCCTCACGCACAACCATGTGCCTACTGATCGGTGAATGTGCCTTTCGGACGCCCCTCCATGGTGACGGAGTCGCGCACAATCGGCAACCGGCACGAGAGAGGAACGCGGCATCCGCCCCGCTCTTCTGGCCGCGCGTCACATGCCGGGATGACTGGTGCAATCGACGCTGAGGCCGGTGACGGCGCCCTCGGAGTAGGCGGTGATCGTAGTGGAGGGACCGTGTGGGGCAGAGACGAAGCCGAAAGTCGGCGTCGGGGTCGGCGTCGGAAGGTCCGCAAGTGGTGTTGAGGCTGCCGTTTCGGAAGCCGCGGGGGTGGGCTGGCCGCTGAGCCAACTCGTGTCGGATGTGCCTCCGGTGAGCAGGGTCGTCAGCCGACCGTGATTTCCCCGATCAACCCGCGTAGTCCGACACGTGCGGCTCCGCGACATCCGTGTCGATGCCGAAGGCCGCGGCGGCGTCGAGCAGCGCCTGGGCCCGAGCGATGCGCGGCAGGTCGCTGCCGTCGCGGATGCCGCAGTGCTCGAGCGTGTCGAGCACGTCGAGCGCCCACGCGAGCTCGGCGCCCGAGGGGCTGAGCGCTGCGTTCACCACGGCCGCCTGCTCCTCGCGCAGGCAGAGCCGGCCGGTCATGCCGAGGGAAGCAACGTGCTGCGACGCGACTTCGAGCGCCGCCGGGTCGCGCGGGACGGTCGGCCCGTCGATCGGTCCGGGCAGTCCGGCTGCCCGGCTCGCAGTGACGAGCCGCGAGCGCGCGAAGAGCAGGGCGAGCGGATCGTCGGCCGCGCCGGTATCGCGGCGGAAGTCGCCGCTGCCGAACGCGAGCCGCGCCACGCCGGGCGTCTCGGCGATGTCGAGCGCCGCCTCGACACCGCGCGCGCTCTCGACGAGCGCGACGATCGGCAGGGCGCCGTCGAGCGCGTCGGCGGTGCGGCGCACGTGCTCGGGCGCCTCGACCTTCGCGAGCACGACGCCGGCCACCAGGTCGGCGCCGCGCAGCAACGCGACATCCGTGCGCCACTCGTCGGAGGCCGCGTCGCCGATGCGTACCCACGGCCGCTCCCCGGCCGCGGCAAGTGCGACGAGCGCGCGGCGTGCGCGCCCCTTGTCGTCGGGCGCGACCCCGTCTTCGAGGTCGACCACGATTGCATCGGCGGCGGATGCGGCGACGCGACGCCCGAGGCCGTCGGCCGATCCCGGCACGAGCAGCCACGACCGGGCGAGCCCGGTGGGCACCGCGGATGCGGCACCCACCGGGACGCTCGAGGTCACGGCCTGGTCAGTGGCCACGGCCCTGCGCCGCCTTCTCGTCGTCGAGCTCGCCCACGATCGCCGCGATGGCGGCGGTCGACGGCCGCTCCTCGCGCTCGACCTCCGCCTGCTCGTCGGGCGAGAGGTGGTCGTCGACGCTCATGGTGGCCTCGTCGAACGGCCGGTCGCCGGCGAGCACGCCGCGCAGCTGCTCGCGGTCGAGCTGCTTCGTCCACGTGCCCACGAGCAGCGTCGCCACGGCATTGCCGGTGAAGTTCGTGAGCGCCCGCGCCTCGGACATGAACCGGTCGATGCCCACGATCACGCCGACGCCGTCGACGAGGTCGGGGCGGTGCGCCTGCAGGCCGCCCGCAAGGGTCGCGAGGCCCGCGCCGGTGACGCCGGCGGCGCCCTTCGAGGCGACCATCATGAACAGCAGCAGGCCGATCTGCTCGCCGAGCGAGAGCGGCGTGCCCATCGCGCTCGCGATGAACAGCGACGCCATCGTGAGGTAGATCGCCGTGCCGTCGAGGTTGAACGAGTATCCCGTGGGGATCGTGATACCGGCGACCGGCTTCGAGACGCCCGCGTGCTCCATCTTGGCGATGAGGCGCGGCAGCACGACCTCGCTCGACGACGTCGAGACGATCAGAAGGTACTCGCGGCTGAGGTACTTCATCATTCGGAAGATGTTCACCCGGCTCACCGCCCAGAGCAACGACCCGAGCACCCCGAAGATGAACACGGCGCACGTGATGTAGAACGCGATCATCAGCGTGCCGAGGGAGATGATCGCCGCGACGCCCGTGTTGCCGACGACGGCCGCGATCGCACCGAATGCGCCGATCGGGGCGACCCACATGATCATCGCGAGGATGCGGAACACCAGCGCCTGAATCTGGCGGATAGCGCCGAGGATCGGCGCGCCCTTCGAGCCCATCTTCTGGAGCGCGAAGCCCACCAGCAGCGCGACGAACAGCACCTGGAGGATGTTGCCGTCGACGAGCGACGACAGCAGCGACGTCGGGATGATGCCGAGGATGAATTCGTCCGTCGTCTTCGGCTCCAGCGTGCTCGTGTCGTACGAGGAGCCCGCGATGTTCAGGCCCTCGCCCGGGTGGATGAGGTTGCCCACCACGAGCCCGATTCCGAGGGCGAACGTCGACATGATCATGAAGTAGAGCAGCGCGAGGCCGCCCACCTTGCCGACGGTCGCCGCCTTGGCGATCGACCCGACGCCGAGCACGATCGTGCAGAAGATGATCGGGGCGATCATCATCTTGATGAGCAGCACGAACGCGTCGCCGATGGGCTTCAGCCCCACGGCGAACTCGGGGGCCGCAAGGCCGACCGTGATGCCCGCGAGCACCGCGACGATCACCGCGATGTAGAGGTAGTGCGAGGATTCGATCCTCCGCCGGGGCTTCGTGCCCTCGGTGCGAGACTGGAGCGCCATTGCCGTCCCTGCCTTCCTTGGTCGGTCATCGCCGGTCGGCGACGAATCGGGTGGTACGGGGCAAGGATGCGCCGACGGATGCCGCGGCATCCGCTTGTGTTCATACTGTTCGCGGCGCGGGGCGACACGCCTGTCTAGGCTGAACTCGAGCAGCGTTGCGAGGTGGGCATGAAGGCGTGGATCGGCGGCTGGAGCATCGCCACGAAGCTCTTCGCCCTGCAGCTCGTCATGATCGTGTCGCTCGCCGCCATGGCCGTGATCTGGATCTGGGCCGACGCGCGGGCGGATGTCGAACGGGATGCCGCCGCGAAGAGCCTCGCCGTTGCCGAGACGCTCGCCGCCGATCCGTACGTGGCCACCTCGCTGGGCACCTCCCAGCCGTCGGCGCGGCTGCAGCCGTACGCGCTCGACGTGATGGACGAGGCGGGCGTCGACTTCATCACCATCATGGCGCCCGACCGCATCCGGTACACCCATCCCGATCCGGAGCAGATCGGGCAGGAGTTCCTCGGCAACATCGACCGGGCGCTCGAGGGCGAGGCGTTCACCGAGACGTTCACGGGCACGCTCGGCCCGTCGGTGCGGGCGGTCGTGCCGGTGTTCGGCGACGACGGCGACGTGATCGCGCTCGTGGCCGCCGGCGTGACCGTGTCGAACACCGAGGTCGCGCTCGGCGCGCGCATCGCCACGGTCATCGTGGCCGCGCTCGCGATGATCGCCATCGGCGCGCTCATCGCGTGGCTGCTGAGCCGCTACCTTCGGCGGGTCACCTGGGGCCGCGGCGCCGAGGAGATGAGCCGCATGTTCTCGTACTACGAGGGGGTGCTGCACTCCATCGGCGAGGGGCTCGTGCTGCAGGATCGTTCGAACGCGGTGGTGCTCTACAACGACCGCGCAGCCGAATTGCTCGGCCTGCCCCGACGTGGCGGTGGCCGGGACATGGCCGTGCCGCTCGCCGCGCTCGACCTGCCGCCCGCCGTGGCCGAGGTGCTCGGCCGCACCGGCGCCGTGGTCGACGAGATCGCGATCACGCCGACGCACGTGCTCGTGATCGACCGCGACGTCATCGTGTCGCGCGAGGGGCGCGGCGGCGGCCGCGGCGGCGGGCGCATCGGCACCGTCACCACGCTGCGCGACCACACCCAGCTGCAGGAGCTCACCGGCGAGCTCGCGACGATGACGACGCTCTCCGACGCCCTGCGCTCGCAGGCGCACGAGTTCGCCAACCGGCTGCACACGATCATCGCGCTCATCGAGCTCGACCGGGCAGCGGATGCCGCGGAGCTCGCGAGCTCCGAGCTCGCCCTCAGCCAGGCCCTCGCCGACCGGCTGCTCTCCGCCGTGGAGGAGCCGGTGCTGCTCGCGCTGCTGCTCGGCAAGGCCGCGCAGGCGAGCGAACGCGGCATCGCGTTCGAGATCGACCTGCCCGACCGGCTCGAGGCGACGTCGGTGCCGGCGCGCGACCTGATCACGATCGTCGGCAACCTCATCGACAACGCACTCGACGCGGCCGCCGCCACCGCGGCGCCGAGGGTCGAGGTGTCGGTGCGCACCGAGGGCGATGAGCTGCGAGTCGCCGTGGGCGACAGCGGCACGGGCCCGGACGCCGCCGATCGCGTCTTCGAGCTCGGCGTCACCACGAAGCAGGCCGCCGGTCACGGGATCGGGCTCGCGCTCGTGCGCCAGGCCGTCACGCGCCTCGGCGGCCGCATCCGCGTCGTGGGCTCGACGTTCGAGGTGACCCTGCCGATCGCGCGCACCGCCGTGCCCGTGGCCGAGGCGGGCACCGATGAGTGAGGCGATCCGCGTGCTCGTGGTGGAGGACGAACCGGTCACGGCGGAGGCGCACGCGGCCTACGTCGAGCGCGTCGCCGGATTCGTGCCGAGCGGCATCGCGCACACGGGGCACGAGGCCATCCGGATGCTGCGCGACGCACGCGAGGGTCGCATCTTGCCCATCGACCTCATCCTCCTCGACGTGAACCTCCCCGACACCACAGGCATCGAGCTCTGCCGCTCGTTGCGTGCCGCGGGCATCGAGATCGACGTCATCGCCGTCACGGCGGTGCGCGACGCCGCCGTCGTGCGGTCGGCCGTGTCACTCGGCATCGTGCAGTACCTGATCAAGCCGTTCGGGTTCGCCGCCTTCGCCGAGAAGCTCGCCGCCTACCGCGACTACCACGCGCGCGTCGGTTCGGCCGTGGTCACCGACCAGCAGGAGGTGGATGCGTCGTTCGCCGCCTTGCGAACCTCGTCGGGAACGGACCTGCCCAAGGGACTCACCCGCGAGACCCTCGACCGGGTGCGCGGGGCGGTGCGGAACGCCCCGGCAGGTGCGCTGTCGGCGACCGAGCTCGCCGCGGCGCTCGACCTCTCCCGGGTCACCGCGCGCCGATACCTGGAGCATCTCGCGGACACGGGCGTGGTCGAACGCGCCAGCCGGTATGGCACGCCGGGTCGGCCCGAGGTGGAGTACCGGCGGCGGTGATCGCAGCCGACCGCTACGGCCGCGGCGGCCCGGCGCGCAGACGATCACGCGCGTACTCGGCGACACGCTCGGCCGGCACGTACCAGTCGGCCTCGAGCCACCACGTGACGCCGGCGTCGGCCCACGGGCGCACGACCGCGGCATCCGCTTCGGGGTCGGTACCGCTCGTCGTGCCCTCCTGCGTGACGTCGAAGGGCCGGCCGCCGAGACCGAGCCGCTCGCGCTCGGCGCGGATCCATGCGATCGCCTCGGCGGCGATCTCGGGCGTGTACGTGCGCTGCTGCTCGATCGGGTCGACGCCGTCGGCGGCGCTCGGGTCGTAGTTCGGGATCCACCCGTCGTAGCGCACGACCCGCCGCATGGAGCGCATGCGCGGCCACACGCCGACGACCCACGTGGGGATGCGCGGCTGCTGCACGGTGGCGGGCGGTAGCATCCGCTCGGCGCGCTTCGCCCGGTAGTGTGTCCCCTCGTACTCGAACGGTTCCGCTCGCCAGAGGCGCTGCAGCATGTCGAGGCCCTCGTCGAGCAGCTCGGCGCGCACCTTGCGGCCGGGGTCGTCCTCGAAGATCCAGAAGCGCTGGTCGAACTCGGCCGCGACGCCGAGTCCGACCGAGAGGATGACCCGGCCGTTCGAGAGCCGGTCGACCGTCATGGTCTGCCCGGCGAGCTCCCACGGTCGGCGACGCGGCACCGGGGTGAGCATGGTGCCGAGGCGGATGCGCTCGGTCACCATGGCGGCCGCCGCGAGCGTGGCCCATGCGTCGGTCGCCCAGATGCCCTCCCACACGAAGAAGGCATCCCAACCGGACGCCTCCGCGAGTGGAGCGAGCTCGACCGCGAGCTGCGGATCGTTGCCGGGGAAGATGAACCCGTGCTTCATGCGCCGAAGCTATCGCCTGCCGCCGACACCGGCCTCCCACGCGATCTCGTGGTTGTAGAGCCAGTCGTTGCGGGTGTCGTCTCTCGCCTTCCTGAGGAACATCGGCAGCATCGCATCGCGGATCGCGATGCCCAGACGCGACTTCGTCACCCGCTTCTGTTTGTTGATCGCCTGCGCGTAGCCGACGACGGCCTCGGCGCGCGGCTGCCGCAGACGCTGGTACTCGGCGAACGCGGCCGCGTGGTCATCCAAATCGCGCAGGCAGCGGGCGAGGGTGATCGCGTCCTCGAGGGCGAGGGATGCCCCCTGCCCCGCGCTCGGCGAGGTGGCGTGCACCGCGTCGCCGACCACGACGACGCGTCCGCGGCTCCACTGCGGCACGTGCGCCAGGTCGTCGATCGGGTAGCCGCCGATCTCCCCGGTGGCGTGCTCGAGGATCTGCGGCACGGGATACGGGTCGTCGGCATGCAGCTCCCGGAGCGTCGCGAGCCACTCGTCGGCGCCCACGGCGCGCAACGCCGCGCGGTCGGCCGCCGGGTGCGTGATGCTCGCGAACCAGTAGACCTCGCCGTCTTCCCGCACGAGGTAGCCGAAGAACGACCGGCGGCCGAAGACCATGTGCTGCGTCTCGGGGGTCGGCGCGAGGCCGGGCACGCGGGCGAATCCGCCGAGGCCGACGAGTCCCGAGTACGCCAGCGCCGGAGCACCGGGGTCGATGTGGCGGCGCGTCGGCGAGCCCACGCCGTCGGCGCCGACGAGCAGGTCGCCGGTGGCCGTGCGACCGTCGGCGAAGATCGCGCGCACCGCGGCATCCTTCTGCTCGACGCGGTCGAGCCGGGCACCGAACATGATCGGGATGCCCGCCTCGTGCACGGCTTCGCGAAGCACTCGGTGCAGGATGCCGCGGCGCACCACGACGCTGCCGCGCTCGGGTTCGCGGGCGGGCCCGTTCGGCACCGTGCCGAGCCGCTTGCCGGTGCTCGACCACATGACCATGTGCGGCGCGCGGTGGCCCTCGGCGACGAGGCGCTCGCGCAGGCCGAGCTGGTCGAGCACGGCGAGCCCGTTCGTGGCGACATTGAGGAAGAGGCCCGCGTAGGCATCGGGCTCGGCGGCGGCCTCGAAGATCTCGACGTCCCAACCGGCGCGATGCAGGAACAGCGCGGTTGCCGGACCGGCGACGCCGCTTCCGATGATGAGTGCGCGAGGCATGGGATGCTCCTTCTGTAGACTGAAGAACGAGACTCTCGTTTTCAGAGTTTCTCGATAGTAGAGAGAATACGTGATGATGGCCGAGACGTCAACGCGTGAGCGCGAGATGGAGCGCGCGGCCGAGGTGATGCGCGAGTTCATGGCGCGCGCCGTGCTCTTCCAGGACGCCGTCGCGAAGTGGGGCGGCCTGAACGGCACCGACCTGCAGTGCGCGAGCCTCCTCATGAGCGAGGGACCGGCGACTCCGGGCGAGCTCGCCGAGCGCACTGGACTCACGGCGGGCGGCGCCATCACGACCGCGATCGACCGACTCGAGCGGGCCGGGTTCGTGACGCGCGATCGGGACCCGAACGATCGCCGTCGCGTCATCGTCACCGCGGTGCCCGAGGCGATCATCGGCCGGTTCGGCGAGGTCTACGGCCGGGTGGGCGCCCGATGGAACGCCTACCTCGACACCCTCAGCGACGAGCAGCTCGCGTTCGCCAACGAGCTGTTCGCCCACGCGGCCGAGATCAACCGCGAGGAGATCGAGCTGCTGCGCGCGAAGTGAGGCCTCGGATGTCCCGAGCGGATGCCGCGGGACGGGTACGCACGCCTCTCTCGTTGCAAGGTTCCCGCCCGGGGTGGAGACTCGCAGACGAGGTAGCGCGTGTTCTCTCACGCACCATTAGGATCGTGCCGGACACCAATGGAGACCCTCACCCTCGTTCTCGCCATCGTCGGAGCCGTATCGGGCGTCACCGGTGCGGTGATCAGCGTCCTGACATACCGCAAGAGTCGGCCGCGAATCGTGGTGAAGTCGACCATGGTTCTCACCACCGGACCGGAACGCTCTTATTTCGAGATCGACGTGAGGAATGACGGTGAGTACGGGATCGAAATACTCGCACTCGGATTCGCGGTGTGCCGGAGACCGAATGGGAGGCTCGATCGGTGGCTCGATCGACGCGGCCTCATCCGTCGAGTCAGAGCGAGGCGTCGCATCAATCGATCTGGAGTTTGGTACGACGAACTCGGAATCGAAGTTCTCGACGACGGCTCGGAGGCGAACAACCAGTTCTTCATGGAGCCCGGCCGACACCGTACATTGCGCGTGGAGAGCGGGGCGGCGGCGGCTCGCGAACCCGAGCGAGGTGAATCATGGGCCTACGCCGAAGACACGCGAGACCGAAAGTTCCTAGCCGGTCGACCCGAGTACATCCGCAAGTGAGCCGTCTCGCGGGAGCCCCCTGCGAACGGCCAGGCGCTCGCCGACTGAGACGAGCGGATGCCCGAGCCGATGCCGCGGGCGGCGTCATCCCCGCGGATGATTCCCGGCGCGAACCCAGTCGGGCGCGGCATCCGCTGGGTAGACTGCAACGACACCACGCCGCCTGCTGACCCGGTATCCGCCGTGTCCGACTGGAGCCCCATTCATGATCCACACCGCACTCATCCCCTTCCTCGACCCCGAGGGGATCATCGCCGCGGCCGGCCCCTGGGCACTGCTGGTGGTGTGCTTCATGGTGTTCGCCGAGACCGGCCTGCTCGTGGGCTTCCTGCTGCCGGGTGACACGCTCCTCGTCATCTCGGGCCTGCTGTCGCACGCGACGCCGGCGGCGCCGAACGGCGTGTTCGGCGTGTCGGTGTGGATCGTGGCGCTGCTCATCGGCATCTCCGCATTCATCGGCGGCGAGGTCGGTTACGAGATCGGCCATCGCGGTGGACCGAAGGTGTTCGAGCGCCGGGAAAGCGGGCTCTTCAGCGTCAAGAACGTGGAACGCACGAACGCCTTCTTCGAGCGGTTCGGCGGGCTCACGATCATCCTCGCCCGGTTCGTGCCGATCGTTCGCACGTTCGCGCCGGTTGCCGCCGGCGTCGGGCACATGCACCGCGCCCGGTACTCGCTGTACAACTTCATCGGCGCGGTCCTGTGGGGCTTCGGCCTCACCATGTTCGGCTACCTCATCGGGTTCATCCCGCCGGTCGCGTACCTCGTGCGCGAGTACATCGACGTCATCCTGCTCATCGCGGTCGGCGGCACGGCGCTCATCACTGCCTGGCACTACTTCAGCGAGCGACGCAAGGCGAAGAAGGCCGCGGCGGCCGGCGAGGACGTGGTCACCGACCACACCGAGGCCGAGCATCTCGTGCTCGACCCCGAGGTGTTCGAGCGCGGCCCCGAGGAGCGCTAGGGCGATCGGTCGGTCGGGTCGGGCTACCGTCGAGGGATGGAAGATCTCGACTGCCCGCGCAACGCGAAGCGGCCGACGATCACCGTGCCGGTCGCCGTCACGCAGAGCTGCGAGCCGCCGCTCGACCTGTTCCCGCGTTCCATCGCCGAGCGCGCCGCGAGCGACATCTGCCAGTACTCGGCGCCCGGTCGCGGCGGTCACTTCCTCCCGTTCGAGGAGCCCCGGCTCATCGCCCACGAGCTCGGCGCCTTCATGCGTTCGATCGGCTGGAGCGGTCCGCCCCGGAGCGGTCGCGACGGGCTACACTCGGCGGCATGAGCTTCCTCTACGAGGAGAAAGCTTCATCCTCATCTCTTGTCGACGTGATCTGGCACACGGTCGACACGAGCGATGGCACCTACCTCGCGGCCGCCGACGCGTGCTGGGACATCATCTTCACTCGCACGGGCACCGGGTCGCGCGTGCTGCTCAGCGGTCCGTCGTCGCGGCCGACGCCCGTGCCCTACAACGTGGGCAACCGCAACGTCGGCGTGCGCTTCACGCAGGGCACGTACTTCACGCACGTCGAGCCGCGCTCGATGTGCGACCGCACCATCCGCCTGCCGATGCCCGACCACGAGCACTTCGAGCTCGCCGCGCGCACCTGGCCCATGCCCGACTACGCCAGCATCGACGACCTGCTCGCGGAATTCCACGCACACGGGCTCCTCGCCCACGACGCGGTCATCGAGGCTGCACTGCACGGTGGCGACCCTCCGGTGTCGCCGCGCACGGTGGAGCGCCACTTCACCCGGATCACGGGGCGCAGCCAGAAGCAGGTTCGGCAGATCGCCCGCGCCCGCGACGCTGTCGCTCGCCTGCGCACCGGCGAGGCGATCGCGGATGTCGCGTACGAGCTCGGCTACGCCGACCAGTCGCACCTCACGCGAGACGTGAAGCGACTCACCGGGTACACGCCGGCCGAGTCCCAGCGGCGCGACGAGCCGGTCTGACGCCCGCGCGGCGGCGCCGCGATGCTGACGCGGGCCACGTACCGGCGGGTGTCGTTCCGGTTCAAGACGCCGCCCGCGGCATCCGCTTCACTCGTCGCGTCGTCACCACGAGAGAAGGTACCGCCATGGATGTACGGCCCAACACGATCGCGATCTCCGACGCCGAGCTCGCCGACCTGCAGTCGCGCCTCGAACGCACGCGATGGCCCGCAGCCCTCACCGACGGGTGGGAGCGCGGCACGCCCGTGCCCTACGCCCAGCGCCTCGCCGAATACTGGCGCACCCGCTACGACTGGCGCGCCGCAGAGGCGAAGTTGAACCGCCTGCCGCAGTTCCTCGCCGACGTCGACGGGCAGCCGATCCACGGGCTGCACGTCCGCTCGACGGATGACTCGGCGGTGCCGCTGCTGCTCGTGCACGGCTATCCGTCGTCGTTCGTGGAGTTCGCGGGCATCGCGGCGAGGCTCGCCGATCCCGAGCGCGCCGGCGACGCGGATGCCGCCGCCCCGTCGTTCCACGTCGTGGTCCCCTCGATTCCGGGCTTCGGGTTCTCGACCCCCCTCACGAGCCACGGCTGGGACATCGCGCGGACCGCCCGAGCGTTCGACGAGCTCATGCAGGCGCTCGGCTACGACCGCTACGCGGTGTTCGGCGAGGACGTGGGTGCGGGCATCAGCGAGCAGCTCTGCCTCGACGCCGGCGACCACGTGCTCGGCTCCATCGTCGCGACCGATCCGGGCGCGATCGCCACCCAGTACACGCCGCCCACCGATCACCTCACCGACGACGAGCGCGAACGCCACGAGCGGCTGAAGGACGGCCGCACCGAGGACTTCGGCTACCTGGCGCTGCAGACCACGCGGCCGCTCAGCGTCGCATACGGGCTGACGGACTCGCCGATCGCGCAGGCGACCTGGATCGTGGAGAAGTTCCAGGAGTGGACCGACCCCTCCCGCGACCTGCCGGAGGATGCCGTCGACTTCGATGACCTGCTCACGCTGGTCACCGTGTCATGGTTCGGCCGGGCCGGCGACGGTGCGGCCAACATGCTCTACGAGGCCGCGCACGCACAGGTGGCGTGGGGACGCAGCCACGACCGACCGCAGGGCATGGTCGCGTTCGGCGAAGAGCCGCTCATGCGTCGCATCCTGGACCCCGACGGGCACCTCGCCTTCTGGAACGAGCACCCGAGGGGCGGGCACTTCCCGGCGATGGAGGCGCCGGACGACCTCGTCGGCGACATCCGCGCGTACTTCGCGCGACTGCTCGCCGTCTAGCGGGGGGCGCGACCGCGTCGAGACCAGCGGCTGCGGCATCCGACTCACGGATGCTGCGGCTGCTCCTGCTCGGCGCGGCCTGCGGGCTCCAGCTGGAACGTGGAGTGCTCGACGTCGAAGTGTGCGGCGAGGCATCCGCCGAGCTCGTCGAGGAGCTCGCCCGTGCGACCCGACGCGAATACCTCGGGCTCGACCTCGACGTGGGCGCTGAACACCGGCGAGCCCGACGTGATCTGCCACACGTGCACGTCATGCACCGCCACGACTCCCTGGGTTTCGAGCAGGTGATCGCGGATCTCGGCGACGTCGGTGTCGGCCGGGGCAGACTCGAAGAGCACCCGCATGACGTCGCGCAACAGCGACAGCGCCCGCGGCACGATGAGCCCGGCGATCACGATCGAGGCGATCGGGTCGGCCGCGTCGAAGCCCGTGAACACGATCACGAGGGCCGCCGCGATGACGAGCACCGAGCCGATGAGATCACCCAGCACCTCGAGGTACGCGCCGCGAACGTTGATCGAGTCCTTCGCCCCGCCCCGCAGCACGAGCAAGGCGGCGACGTTCGCGGCGAGGCCAAGCACGGCGACGACGAGCATGGGCACGCCCTGCACCTCGTGTGCCTCGCCCTCTGCGCCGGTGACGAGCCGCCCGATCGCCGAGACCGCCACCGACACGGCGACGACGATGAGGATCACGCCGTTCACGAGCGCGCCGAGCACCTCGGCGCGGCGGTAGCCGTAGGTCTGCCGGTCGGTCGCCGGGCGGGCGGCGACCATCGCGGCGACGAGCGCCACGACGAGGCCGATGAGGTCGCTCGCCATGTGGCCGGCGTCGGCGAGCAGCGCGAGCGACCCGCTCAGAATGCCGCCGATCACCTGCACCACGAGGAACGCGCCGATGATCGCGATCGCCACCCAGAGCCGGGTGCGATTCGCGGTCGCCACGTGGGCGTGGTCGTGATCGTGTGCCATGTCCCTTCCAGCGTAGGCGCGGATGCCGCGACGCGGCCGTGATGGGAATGAGTCGCGTTCTCAGCCGAGGCCGGTGCGGAAGCCCTCGCGCCAGCTCGGGTACCTCAGCTCCCAGCCGAGCTCGCGCTTCGCCTTCGCGTTCGACGACCCGCGCACCTTGGTCATGAGCGACACGCCGTGCTCGCCGATGAGCGGGCGCGCCATCCATGCGGGAATCCGCATCGGCCGTTTTGCACCGATCGCACGCGCGAGCTCGGGCAGCCACTCCGACACTGGCGCCGGTTCGTCATCGACGATGTTGTACACGCCCGGCGCGCCGCGCGTCACGGCCGTCGCGGCGGCGGATGCCGCGTCGTCGATGTGACAGAACGACCACACGCCGGTGCCGCCGCCGACGACCGGGAGCTTCCGCGACATGACCATCTCGACGACTTCGCCGCCACGCCCGATGGCGTTGCCCGGGCCGTAGAACCCGCCGTACCGCAACACCAGCCCACCGGCATCCGTCGTCCGCTGCTCGACATGGCGAATCGCGGCGAGCGACTCGCGCGACGCCTTTGTCGGGTTCGGGTCGAGCCGGTCCTCCTCGGTCTTCACCGGCCCGCCCGTGCGCTCGTACGGCCAGCCCGAGTAGCTCTGCGCAATGAAGCGCGCGACACCCGCCTCGGCAGCGGCCGCGAGCAGGTGGTCGGTGCCGCGCGTGCGCAGTGCGTTCGTTGCGGCGAAGCTCTCGTCGAAGTGCTTCATGTCGCCGACCTGCCCGCTCAGAGCGGTGAGCTGGTGCACGATCACATCGGGGCGCGCGTCGAGCACCGCACGCCGCACGGATGCCGCGTCGAGGCCGTCCACGACGACGCCCCTCGCACCCGCCCGCTCGAGCTCCCCGAAGCGCGCCTCGCTCCGTGACGTGCCGACCACTTCATGCCCGGCCGCGACGAGCAGGGGCACAAGCCTCGTTCCCACGGCGCCCGTAGCGCCGGCGATGAATACGCGCATGATGTCCCTTTCTCCAGTCTCACCCCCTCCGACGGATGAGGCTCGAGTTCTGTGACACCCCCGCGGGAATCGCGCTGTGCCATGCTCGGATCATGCCCACCTCCACCGCGGCACTCGCCGAGCTCCGTCCGCTCATGTTCTCGATCGCGTACCGAATGCTCGGCAGCGTGACGGAGGCCGAGGACGTCGTCCAGGATGCGTACCTGCGCCTGCTCGAGCGATCCTCGGCCGGCGAGCCCATCGAGCGCCCCGAGGCGTTCGCATCGACGGTGGCGACCCGGCTGGCGATCGACGCCCTGCGCTCGGCGCGCCGCACCCGCGAGGTCTACGCGGGCACGTGGCTGCCCGAGCCGTTGCCCGACGACGACGCCGACCCCGCCCACCGCGTCGAGCGCGACGAGACGCTGTCGTTCGCGTTCCTCGCCGTGCTCGAGCGGCTCGGTCCCGTCGAGCGGGCGGTGTTCCTGTTGCGCGAGGTGTTCGTGATGGACTACGCCGACATCGCAGCCATCGTCGAACGCGACGAGGCGACGTGCCGGCAGGTCATGCATCGCGCCCGCGCCCGCATCGCCGACGGGCGCCCGCGCTTCGATGCGGATGCCGCGCGCGACGCCGCACTGCTCGACACGTTCTTCGCCGCCCTCGATGCCGGCGACGTCGACGCGCTCGCGAGCGTGCTCGCCGACGACGTGGTGTTCTACGCCGACGGCGGCGGAAAGGCACCCGCGGTGCGGCATCCGCTGCACGGCGCCGTCGCGGTCGCGCGGTTCCTCGCGGGGCTCGTGCGTCGCGGCGCGGGCATGCACGTGCACCTGGACCGCATCACGGCGAACGGCGAGCCGGCGCTGCGGGTCAGCGCGCCCGACGGCACGACGCTGAGCGTGCTGATGGTGCACGCGGGGGACGGTCGGGTGTCGGTCATCGGGAATCAGCTCAACCCCGACAAGCTCCGCCACCTCGGCCCGGTCGGCGACCTCAACGCGCTCCTATCGGGTGACGGCTAGCGTGCGTTCCCAGATCGGGGGGTCTGCAACATCGCGATGTCCAATCGGACGCCCTCGATCCCCATGACACGGTCCACCCAGCCGCCTTCGACCGGCCCCTCCCCCAGCACCTCGAGTCCGCGCTGGGATGAGTTGCACGACCTCGCCGAGGCTTCGGCGACGCAGTTCGCAGCTGCGATGACATGGGGACGACGCACGCATTCCTTGACAGGCGGATAGGCCGAGAGGAGGGTGTGCGAAGGGGCGTGATGGCTCATGTCATATGTGTCGATGGTCAGTGTCGGCCGACGATGCAGACGGGCGCACCGGGAGCGAGGAACCTGACATGACCCAGTCGTTGCTCTCTCGCAGTGCTGGCCCGCTGGCAATCGTCGCGGGTGCTCTGGTCGTCGTGACCCGCGTGGTGATCATGCTGACGACCCCCGCCGACATCGATTCGCTCAAGGTCTTCGTCCTCTCGATCACTCATGCGATCAACGGCGTCGCGTCGGTCGTGGCCTTCGCGATGCTCGTGTTCGCCCTGGTCGCTTCGTATGACCTCCAGGCCCGCGAAGCCGGGGTGCTTGGCGTGATCGGACTCGGCGCGGCCATCCTCGGCACCGTATTCATGGCGGGAGACTGGTGGTACGAGGCATTCGCTGTACCGAGGCTCGCGGAAGTCGCCCCAGAGGTGATGGACACGTTTGCGTCCAGCCGACTGCTCCTCGGCGGTCTGACGAGCTTTGCGCTGTTCGGGATCGGCTGGGCCCTGTACGGGATCGCCAGCGTTCGTGCTCGTGTCTTCCCAGCTGCAGTCGCTTGGGCGATCGTGGCGGGTGGTGTGCTGTCCGGGGTTCCCATCGGCGTCGTCTACCTCCCCGGGAGCGTCATCCTCGGGCTGGCCTTCGTTGCGCTGGGGGCATGGTGGTTGCGCTCAGGCAACGCTCGCACTGCGCGCGAGGCGAAGGGCGTCGACAGCTGACTGAACGAGCCGGTGCCGCTCAGCCATCGAGGCGGTCGGCGACCCGCTCGAGCTCGGGCAGCAGCTGCACGAACGCGCGCGCACGATGACTCCGCGCGTCCTTCTCCTCGGGGCGGAGTTCGGCGGCCGTGACCTCGAGCCCCTCGGGCTCGAAGATCGGATCGTAGCCGAAGCCGTTCGAGCCGCGCGGCTCGTAGGCGAGGGTGCCGCGCCAGCCGCCCTCTGCCGCGAATTCGTGCCCGCCGGCGAGCACCGACTCGGGCACGACGAGCGCGATCGTGCAGTGGAACTCCGCCCCGCGGTGCGGGCGCCGGACGTCGGCGAGCTGGTCGAGCAGCAGCCGCACGTTCGCCTCGTCGTCCGCATCGGATCCCGCCCACCGGGCGGAGAAGACGCCTGGCGCCGCACCGAGCACGTCGACGACCAGGCCCGAGTCGTCGGCGAGCGCGATGCGCCCCGTGTGCTCGGCCGCAGTGCGCGCCTTGATGAACGCGTTCTCGGCGAAGGTCACGCCCTCCTCGACGGGTTCGGGGCCGTCGTACGGGAGCACGACGGCCTGCGGCATCCGCTCGCCGATGATGCGCTGGAACTCGCGCACCTTGTGCGCGTTGTGGCTCGCGAGCACGAACTCCAGGCTCATGCGCCGGCTGCCTCGGCGCCCGCGGCGAGCGCGGCCACCTGCCGAAGGGTGAGCTCGGCGGTGCCGGCGAGTGCGAGGTCGAGGAGCGCGTCGAGCTCCCGCCGGTCGAACGGGGCGGCCTCTGCGGTGCCCTGCACTTCGACGAAGAGCCCGCGGCCCGTGGCCACGACGTTCATGTCGGTCTCGGCGCGCACGTCCTCGACGTAGGCGAGATCGAGCATGGGTGTGCCGTCGATGATGCCCACCGAGACGGCCGACACGGTGTCGATGAGCGGCTTCGCGCGCTGTCCGATGAAGCGCTGCTCGCGCGCCCACTCCACCGCGTCGGCGAGCGCGAGGTAGGCGCCGGTGATCGCGGCCGTGCGCGTGCCGCCATCGGCCTGCAGCACGTCGCAGTCGATCTGGATGGTGTTCTCGCCGAGGCCCTTCGTGTCGACGACCGCCCGCAGGCTGCGGCCGATGAGGCGGCTGATCTCATGCGTACGACCGCCGATGCGGCCCTTCACCGACTCGCGGTCGTTACGGGTGTTCGTCGACCGCGGCAGCATCGCATACTCGGCGGTGACCCAGCCGCGGCCCTTGCCGTTCATCCAACGCGGCACGCCGTTCGTGAACGAGGCCGTGCAGAGCACCTTCGTGCTGCCGAACGAGATGAGGGCGCTGCCCTCGGCGTGCGCGCTCCAGCCCCGCTCGATGGTCACGGGCCGCAGCTCGCCGGGCGCGCGGCCGTCGGCGCGAACCAGGTTCGTCGCGGTGTTCGATGCGTGCGGGTCGGATGCCTCGGTCATGCGTTCTCCTGTCGAAGCCGTGCGTGGTGGGGAAGGGTGAGCGCGCCCGTCTCGACGAGTTCGACGCTCGGGATCTCGGGGGCGATGAGACGGTGCGCGAGGTCGAGGAACGCACTCGTCGAATCGCCCGTGGCCTCGTAGCGGTAGGTGGGCGGCGTCGATGCCCGACGCTCCAGGCCGTTGGAGACGAGCACGCGGTAGACGTCGTTGGCGGTCTCGACGTCGCTGGAGACGAGCGCGACCTGCTCGCCCATCACGTACGAGATCGCACCCTTCAGGAAGGGGTAGTGCGTGCAGCCGAGTACGAGCGTGTCGACGTCGGCCTCGCGCAGGGGCGCCAGGTACTCCTCGGCCACCGAGAGCAGCTCGTCGCCACTCGTGACACCGGCCTCGACGAACTCCACGAAACGGGGGCACGCCGCCGAGGAGAGCTCGAGGTGCGGCGCTGCGGCGAAGGCGTCGTCGTAGGCGCGCGACTGCACGGTGCCGACGGTGCCGATGACGCCGACGCGGCCGTTGCGCGTGGTGGCGACGGCGCGCCGCACCGCGGGCTGGATCACTTCGACCACGGGCACGTCGTAGCGCTCGCGCGCGTCGCGCAGCATCGCCGACGACGCGGTGTTGCAGGCGATCACGAGCATCTTCACGCCCTGCGCCACGAGGTCGTCGAGCACCGCGAGTGCGTAGCCGCGCACGTCGGCGATCTTCTTCGGGCCGTACGGCGAGTGCTCGAGGTCGCCGATGTAGAGGATCGACTCGTGGGGCAGCTGGTCCTTCACGGCACGGGCGACCGTGAGACCGCCGACGCCGGAGTCGAAGATCCCGATCGGTGCGTTCGTCACGACATCCAAGCTTAGGCGAGCGCCGCGGCGTCGTAGGCGGCACGGATGGCGCGGGCGATCCGTGACGCGGCCGGATGCCGGTGCCGGTGGTGCCAGGCGAGCCGCACCTCGATCGGCGGCGCGTCGTCGATCGGCACGAACACGACGCCAGGCCGCGGGTAGTGGTGCGCGGTGCCCGACGCGGTAACGCCGATCGCGTCGCCGGCCGCGATGAGGTCGAGCCACTCCTCCACGTCGCCGGTCTCGGTCATCGGGGGCACGTCGAGCCCGGCCGACGACCAGAGCGCGGCCGACGTCGTGCCCGTGTGCCGGTCGACGCCGACGACGAACGGCACGAGCTCGGCGAGCCCGACCGACGGCCGATCGGCGAGCGGATGGTCGACGGGCAGCGCGACGACCCTCGGTTCGACGCCGACGAGCTCCGAGTCGAGGTCGGCGCGGTCGACGTCGTGCCGGATCACCGCGAGATCGACGACACCGTCGACGAGCCCGCCGTCGCGGACGTTCACGCGCACGAGCCGAATCGGCGCGTCCGGATGCGCGCGGTTCCAGCCGCGGAGCACCGGTGTCGTGTGCGCGCCGAGGGCGGCCCACGCGTAGCCGACGCGGATCACCGAGCGTTCGCCCCGCACCTCGGCGACGGCGCGGTCGAGCTCGGCGAGCACACGGCGCGCGGTCGCCGCGAACGCCGCACCGGCGTCGGTGGGCTCGACCCGGCGGGTCGTGCGATGCATGAGCCGCGTGCCCAGCGCGTGTTCGAGCGCCGCGAGCGACCGCGACACCGACGCCTGGGAGGTCCCGAGCAGGTCGGCGGCCGCGGTGAACGACCGCTCGTCGTCGACCGCGACCAGCGCCCGGAGTTGGCGCACCTCGATGTCCATGCGTTGATCGTATCAATCATCTTGGATTGCATTTCTCTTCGCACGAATCGGTGCGTAGCGTGGCGTGCATGTCAGCGGAACGGATCGCAGCGGGCGCGGCCGTGGGCGGGGCGGTCGCAGTGCAGCTCGGCGCCGCCATCGGCGCCACGATCTTCCCCCTCGTGGGGCCGGGCGGGGTCACGGCCGTGCGTCAGGCGGTCGCCGCGATCGCGCTCCTCGCAGTCGCCCGCCCCCGGCTGCGCGGCCTGACCTGGCGTGCGGTGCGACCCGCCCTCCTGCTCGGCGTCGTGCTCGTGACGATGAACCTCGCCCTGTACGGCGCCGTCGAGCGCATCGGGCTCGGCCTCGCCGTCACCCTCGAGTTCCTCGGGCCCCTCGCGGTCGCGCTCCTCGGGGCGCGTCGCCGCCTCGACCTCGTCTGCGCGATCATGGCCGGCATCGGCGTGGCGTTGCTCACGGGCACCGTGCCCGGTCTCGATCCGGTGGGCATCCTCCTCGCCCTCACCGCCGCCGCCTCGTGGGCGGCCTACATCCTGCTCAGCCAACGGGCTGGCCGTACCCTGCCCGGCGTGCAGGGCACGGCGATCGCGAGCCTCGTGGCCGCCGTGATCACGTCGCCGCTGCTCGTCGTCGCACTCGTCGGACTCGATCCGTCGCAACTGCTGCCCGTGGCGGTGGTCGGCCTCGCCGCCGGCATCCTCTCCTCGGCGCTCCCCTACTCGATCGACCTGATCGTGCTCCGACGCGTGCCGCGGCAGCTCTTCAGCGTGCTGCAGAGCGTGCATCCCGCGGCCGCAGCCGTGGCCGGGCTGCTCGTGCTCGGCCAGGCGCTCGGCGCATGGCAGGTCGTCGGCCTCGTGCTCATCACGGCGGGCAACGTCGTCGCCGTGAGCCGCGCGACACCCGTCCCCGCCGACTCGCCGCGTCGAATGGTCGCCGAGGCGTGAGCATTAGGCTGACCCTGTGACCGGGTCAGCTGCGCTCTTCACCGACCGCTACGAGCTCACGATGGTGGATGCCGCGCTGCGCGACGGCACCGCCCACCGGGAGAGCCTCTTCGAGGCGTTCGCCCGCCACCTGCCCGACGGCCGGCGCTACGGCGTCGTCGCCGGTACCGGCCGGCTCCTCGAGCTCATCGACCGCTTCCGCTTCGAGGACGCCGAGCTCGAGTGGCTCCGCGAGCACGAGGTGGTGCGTCCGGCCACCCTCGACTGGCTGGCCGACTACCGCTTCCACGGCGACATCTGGGGATACCGCGAGGGCGAGGCCTACTTCCCCGGCTCGCCGCTGCTCACGATCCAGGCGACCTTCGCCGAGGCCGTCATGCTCGAGACCATCGTGCTGTCGACCCTGAACTACGACTCCTCGGTGGCGAGTGCGGCCGCCCGCATGGTGTCGGTCGCGCTCGGACGACCCATCGCCGAGATGGGCTCGCGGCGCACGAGCGAGCGCGCCGCGATCGCGGCTGCCAGGGCCGCCTACATCGCCGGCTTCGACTCGACCTCGAACCTCGAGGCCGGCCGCACCTGGGGCATCCCGACGATGGGCACTGCGGCGCACGCGTTCACCCTCCTGCACGACTCCGAGGAGGCGGCGTTCCGGGCGCAGGTCGAGGCGTTCGGCCCCAAGACCACGCTGCTCATCGACACCTACGACATCGCGCGGGGCGTCGAGACGGCCGTGCGGGTCGCCGGCACGGAGCTCGGCGCGGTGCGCATCGACTCCGGCGACCTGCCCACCGTCGCCGCCGCGGTGCGCGAACAGCTCGACTCGCTGGGCGCCGTCGACACGAGGATCACCGTCACGAGCGACCTCGACGAGTTCTTGATCGCCGGTCTCTCGGCCGCACCCGTGGACGCCTACGGCGTCGGCACCGCCGTCGTCACGGGGTCGGGGTATCCGGCCGCCGGCATGGTGTACAAGCTCGTCGCTCGGCGCGACGATGCGGGCGAGTGGGTCGCCGTCGCGAAGGTGTCCACCCAGAAGCTGAGCGTCGGCGGCCGCAAGAATGCCGCGCGCCGGCTCGACTCGACCCGCACGGCCCGCGAAGAGCTCGTCTTCATCGGCGACGGCCCCGAGGGCGAGGCGGAGTTCGAACCGGGCAGCCGACTGCGGCCGCTGATGGTCCAGCTCATGGCCGACGGCGTCGCCGAGCCCATGTTCCTCGGCCACGAGGGAACCCTGGCGGCGCGCGCGCACCGGGCGGAGGTCATGCAGGAGCTGCCGATCGAGGCGTTCCGCCTCGGCCGCGGCGATCCGGTGATCCCGACGACGTACCGCTGACCGAGACTGCGCTACTCGGCCTTCATACGTTCGTAGATCTCCCTGCAGGTCGGGCACACCGGGAACTTCTCGGGGTCGCGCCCCGGGGTCCACTTCTTGCCGCACAACGCCTTCACGGGCTTGCCCGTGACGGCCGACTCGAGGATCTGCTCCTTCTTCACGTAGTGCGAGAACCGCTCGTGGTCGCCCGGCTCGATCGCCTCCTCCTGGAGGAGCTTCTCGAGCTCGCGGTCGAGCACGGAGGTGCCTCCGCCTGGGGCGTCGGGGTCGGCGATGCTCGCGCGCACAGGTTCGATCATGCGCTCGATTCTACGCGCGGATGCCGCGGCGCCGGCCGGTGCGCACCTATGCGCGCAGCGCGGCGCCGACGATCTCGGGCCCCCGCCGGTCGAAGACCCGGCCGCCGACCGAGACGCCCAGCGCCAGCACCGCGACGCCGAGACCGACCCCCGCGGCGAACGCCACAGCATGCCACCCCGGGTCCTGGAGCAGCCCGAGCGCGGCGAACGCGATGGCGGGTGCCGCGACGAGCAGCGAACCGAGCATCGTGATCGACTGCACGAGTGCGGTGACCGCACCCGTGGACTGGGGCTGCTGGAACGGGCTGTCGCCCGGCTTCACGGCGGGGTACGGGAACCTGGCCGAGGTGATCGAGCCCACACCCAGTCCGCCGAGGAGCAGGGCGGTGCTGACGCCGACGAGGGAGGGCAGCAGCCGCCAGTCGTCGAGCACGAACACGGTCACGGCGCTGCCGAGCCCGATGACGAGCAACCCTGCGATGAGCACTGGCACCAGTCGTCCCGCGCGGTCGGCGGCGCCACGCACGCCCGAGACGACGTGCAACCACACGGCCGTGTTGTCGTAGGCGGTGTCATTGTGCAGCGACCAGCCGAGCAGCAGGCACATGAGCGGCACGGGGATGAGCGCGGTGTACGAGAGCGGGATGCCGGCGATGCCGAGGGGCACGATCACGAGCACGGGCACGATGGGAACCATGATGATCGACACCCAGTACCGCGCGTCGCGGAACCAGTAGGTGAGGCTCCGCGCGGCCACCGCGCCCGTGGCGTTGTGCGGCATCCGATCGAACCAGCCGAGGCCGCGATAGCTCTTCGCGGATGCCTCGCGGCCGGGCGTCTCGAGCATCCTGGCCACGAGCCGCTGCCAGGCCAGCCAGATCGCCCAGAGCGTGAGGACCGCCACGCCGAACTTCAGGATCGCGATGCCCCAGTCCCCCGCCGCCGCGTCGCCGGGCGCCGCGAACGCCGCGCCGAGCGGCGTCCAGCCGAGCGCGCCGGCGATCGACTCCAGCACGCGCAGGCCGGAGTTGGCCCAGTCGAGCGTGACGAGCACCACGATCACCGGCGACAGCAGCACGATGAGCAGCACGCCGAGCACTCCGCTCGCCTCGCGCGCGCGGCGCGTGGAGAGCAGCACCGACGCGAGGCCGGTCGCGACGCGAGCGAGCAGCAGGCACGTGCCGAACGCCAGGGCTGCCGACATGAGGGCGATGAGCGACTCGCCGGCACCGCGCGACCAGGTGACCACGGTGCCGGCCAGCACGATCGCGAGCACGAACGCCGGGATCCCGATCGTCGCCGCGACCGCGAGGCCGAAGGCGAGCGTTCGGGCGGGCAACCCGAAGAGCGCGAACCGGCGAGGGTCCATCGTGTCGTCGACACCGAACGCCAGCGGGAAGATGACGAAGCCGATCATCGTCGCGGCACCCGCGACGATGAACACGTCCCGGATGAGCTCGACGTCACCGACGAACCGCAGACCGACGAGGGTCATGAACAGCAGCGCGGCGATCCCCAGCCCGTAGACGAGCCCGAGCACGATGCCGACGACCTGCCAGGGGCTCCGCCGGAAGATGTTCCCGAGCAGGCGCAGTTTCAATCGGAGAAACTGTGCAACCATTCCATGCCTTCCGCTGCCTTGCGTCCGCCGGCGAGCTCGACGAAGCGTTCTTCGAGAGCCTGCCCGGCGCGCACCTCGTCGAGCGTGCCGGAGGCCAGCACCCGGCCGCCGACGATGATCGCCGCGGAGTCGCAGACGCGCTCAATGAGGTCCATGCCGTGGCTGGACAGCAGCACGGTTCCGCCGCCGGCCACGAAGCGCTCGAGGATGTCGGTGAGGTTCGCGGCCGAGACGGGGTCGACGGATTCGAACGGCTCGTCGAGCACGAGGAGCCGCGGCGCATGGATCATCGCGCACGCCAGCGCGATCTTCTTCGTCATGCCGGCCGAGTAGTCCGCGACAAGGCGGTCGACGGCGTCCTCGAGCCCGAACGCGGCGATGAGGTCGGTGCTGCGCTCGCGCACGGTGCGCTGGTCGAGTCCGCGGAGCGCGCCGGAGTAGTAGAGCAGCTGTGCGCCCGTGAGGCGGTCGAAGAGGCGGAGCCGGTCGGGGAGCGCGCCGGTCGCGCGCTTGGCCGCGCGCGGGTCGGCCCAGGCGTCGACGTCGTTGATGCGCACGGTGCCGGCATCGGGGCGCAGCAGGCCGGTGACCATCGAGAGCGTCGTGGTCTTGCCCGCGCCGTTCGGCCCGACGATGCCGTAGAAGGAGCCGGCCCGAATGTCGAGGGAGATGCCGTCGACGGCGGTGTTGTCGCCGAAGCGCTTCACGAGCCCCTGGATCGCGAGCACGCGCGGCGCATCGGGCGCAGGCGCCGGCCGAGCGACCCGGATGGTGCGCTTCTTGCGCTGCACGGGCTTGCGGGGGGCGGGGATCACCACGACGGCTTGGTCGCCCGCGGCATCGGCTGCCTCGGGCTCGGTGACGACCTCGGCCCCGGCCACCTCGGCCCCGGCCACCTCGACACCCGCGGCGTCGGCCAGTGCCTCGTCGAGCGTGATCGTGGCAGGCGGATCCTCGACGGGCGCACCGGCCTCCGCCTCGATCACGGGGTCCACGGGATCGGCGGTGGCGCTGACGGCGTCGGCTTCGGCGGCGGTAGCCGGGTCGCCGACGGTCGATGCGGCGGCGCCGGACGCAGCAGTGACGGATGCATCGACGCCCGCATGTGACGCCGTGGAAGGGGGTTCGGCGATGGCGTCGTCGGCGATCGCGGCCGCTGCGACGGCTGCGGCGGCTCGCGCGGCCGCGGCACCCGCGCCAGGCTCCAGGGGCCGCTCGCGAGTGGTCTCATCGACCTCGTCCGTCGCGGTCGGCCCTGCCGACCGAGCAGGCGCTGCCAGCTCCGGCTTGCGGCTCGCGCGCTCGGCCGCGGTGGTCTCGGTGGTGAGCGCGGCGGCGACGCGCTGCGACTGGCGCTTCGTGGTCGCGGCCGCGGCGGCACGACTGCGTGAGGCCGGCGTAGCCGAGGCGGCCGACGTCCGTGCGACGCGGGAGGTCTTCGCGGCCTCTTCGCGTGCACTCGCGGCCTTCGACGACGCGGCGCGCGACGCCGCCGTGCGCTTCGAGGTCGCCGGCTGCGCTGGCTCCCCGTCCGCCGTGGACGCCGCATCCGACTCGGACGCGGTGGGCTTCGACGACGCGGACGGCGCCGCCTTCGACGCGGCGGTCTTCGACGCGGCGGTCTTCGACGCCGTCGACCTCGGCGTGCGCGGCTTCGCGCCCCCGGCCGCGGTCTTCGACGCGGTCGGCTTCGTCGCGGCCGGCTTCGTCGCGGCCGAGTCCCCAGCGTCGCCGTCGCCCGGCACCGCGGCCGACGCACCCTCGGCCGATTCACCGGCAGCCGTCTGCACGCGGCTCACCGACCCGCGTGGAGCGCGCGGCGCCCTCGACGTCCCCCGATCGGCGGACACCCCCGTGCCGGTGCCTTCGGGAGCTTCGTCGTCGTATTCTGAGCGCGAAACGGAAGTCACCCAGACAACCTACCAACCACTCCCCTCCGAACGAAGGCACGACGTCCCCCGAAGATGCTGAAACCTGTGCGTTCCCTGAACGGCGCATCACGATCCCACTACGACCGTCCATCGTTCGAGGCGCCGGGAGGCGGCGATCGATATCCTGTAATCCGGCATAACGGCGTGTCCACATGTGAACTTCCGGGTGAACTTCGGGCGAACGCTCGGCGACGAGCGCCCGGGGCATCCGACCCACCGAAGGAGATGCAGTGACCACCCAGATCGTGATTCTCGCGGCCGGCATGGGGAGCCGGCTCGGGCGATCCCTCCCCAAGCCCCTCACCGAGCTCAGCGACGGCCGCACCATCATGCGCCAGCAGTTCGACAACATCGAGCATGCGTTCGGAGCCAACGCCAACGTGACGATCGTCGTCGGCTACAAGCTCGAGCACATCATCGAGGCGTTCCCCCACGCGTCCTTCGTCTACAACGAGGAGTACGACCAGACCAACACGTCGAAGAGCCTCATGCGCGCCCTCGCGGCGTCGCAGGCGGGCGGCGTGCTGTGGATGAACGGCGACGTCGTGTTCGACCCGCGCATCCTCGACCGCGCGCTGCCGTTCATCGCACGCGACCAGTCCTTCGTGACCGTCAACACCGCGAAGGTGTCCGACGAAGAGGTGAAGTACACCACGACTCCTGAGGGCTACATCAAGGGGCTCTCGAAGACGGTCAAGGGCGGCCTCGGCGAGGCGGTGGGCATCAACTACGTGTCGAGTCGAGACAAGGCCGCCCTCCTCGCGCACCTCGCGCGCGTCGGCGACCAGGACTACTTCGAGCGCGGCATCGAGCTCGCGATCGAGAAGAACGGCATGCTCGTCGAGCCGATGGACATCTCCGACCTGTACGCGGTCGAGGTCGACTTCGCCGAAGACCTGGAGCGTGCGAACCACTTCGTGTGACCGGCGCACCACAGCAGTGGAGAGCGGATGCCTCGCGGCATCCGCTCTTCGCGTCTCGCGCTTTTCAGGGACTCACGCCGACTGCGCGACGCCCGCTTTCGCCAGCCTGGTCGCGATGACGCGGCCGACCCAGGTGAACAGCACGGGACTCGCAACCCAGAGCGGCAGGGCGATCGCCCAGGCCCACCAGGCGTAGTGCTCGGCGCCCAGCCCGATGAACACGGCGATGGCAAGCACCAACCCGGCGAACGCGGCTGACGCGTAGAATATCCACGCATCCCAGCGCGTGTAGCGGGTGATGAGGAACGGCAGTTCGATGAGCGCGCCCACGAGCAGGCCCGTGCCGACGAAGCGGCCGATCCACCAGGGCGCGAATGCGGCGCCGACGAGCCCGGCGATCACACCGGCCAGCACGGCGGTGCCGGGACGCTTCAGGAGCGCAAGCGCGACCACGCTCGGCAGGAAGTGCGTGCCCGCGGTGATGCCGTACAACAGCGGACCGAAGGCGGCGAACGCCGCAGCGAGGTAACCCGACGCCCCTGCCACGAGACCGCCGCCGACCCCGATGGCGGCGCAGCTCAGCAGGACGCGGGTACTGGTGCGGTGCACGATGCTCCTTCCGACCGGGCGCGGCACGCGCCGCCCGCATGCATCAAACCTACAGCCGACGGGCATCTACGATGAGAGCGTGATGAGCGCAGTATCCGTCGGGAGTGCCGGCGACGCGCATCCGCTGCAGCGGACGCCGTGGCTCCGATATCGACACTCCCTCTGGCTCCTCACGACGCGCGACCTGAAGGTGCGCTACTCGACGTCGGCGCTCGGCTACGTGTGGTCGGTGCTCGACCCGCTGGTGATGGCGGGCATCTACTGGTTCGTGTTCACCCAGGTCTTCCAGCGGCCGGTCGGCACCGAGCCGTACATCGTGTTCCTGCTCTCTGCGCTGCTGCCCTGGATGTGGTTCACCGGCGCGATCTCCGACTCGACACGGGCGTTCCTGAAGGACGCGAAGCTCGTGCGCTCCACGATGATCCCGCGCACGATCTGGGTGAATCGCATCGTGCTCTCGAAGGGCATCGAGTTCCTGCTTTCGCTGCCGGTGCTGGCGCTGTTCGCGATCGTGTTCCGCGCCGAGGTGGGCTGGGAACTGGCCCTGTTCCCCCTCGCGATCCTCCTGCAGGCCATCCTCACCGCCGGTGTCGCGCTCATCGTCGCCCCGCTCGTGGTGTTCTTCCGCGACCTCGAGCGGGCGGTGAAGCTCATCCTCCGGTTCCTGTTCTACGCGTCGCCGATCATCTACGGCGTCTCCAACCTGCCGAGCGAACTGCACGTCTGGGCGGCCTTCAACCCGCTGACCGGCATCTTCGGGCTCTACCGCGCCGCCTTCTTCCCCGACGAGCTGGACTGGTTCAACGTCGTCATCGCCGCCGCCATGTCGATCGCCCTGCTCGCTGTCGGGCTCCTCGTGTTCCGAGGCAGCGTGCGCCAGGTGCTGAAGGAGATCTGATGACGGATGCCGCAGCCGCCGCCCTCGCTGCGACCGAGACCCATGCGATCCGCGTCGAGGGACTCGGCATCCGCTTCCGGCGCAACCGGCGCGGACGTCGGTCCTTCAAGGACCTGCTCGCCGGTCGCCGCCGCCGCACGCGCCCCAACGAGTTCTGGGCACTCCGGAACGTGTCGATCGACGTGCGCCCCGGCGAGGCGATCGGCGTGGTGGGACGCAACGGACAGGGCAAGTCGACGCTGCTGAAGCTCGTCGCCGGCGTGATGGTCGCCGACGAGGGCACCGTCGAGGTGACCGGCGGGGTCGCCCCGCTCATCGAGATCACCGGCGGGTTCGTCGACGACCTCACGGTGCGCGACAACGTGTACCTCACCGCGGGCCTGCACGGCATGACGCGAGCGCAGATCGACGAGAAGTTCGACGAGATCCTCGAATTCGCCGACATCGGCGACTTCCTCGACACGCCCTACAAGCACCTGTCGAGCGGCATGAAGGTGCGCATCGCGTTCGCCGTCATCTCGCAGCTCGAGGAGCCGATCATCCTCGTCGACGAGGTGCTCGCCGTCGGCGACAAGGCGTTCCGCGAGAAGTGCTACCGGCGCATCGAGGAGCTCCTCGCGGGCGGGCGCACGCTCTTCTTCGTCTCGCACAACGAGCGCGACCTTCGCCGCTTCTGCACCCGCGGCCTCTATCTCGACAAGGGCGCGCTCGTGCTCGACGCGCCGATCGACGACGTGCTCGAGCGCTACAACGCCGAGCACGGCACCCTCAAGTAGGACCGAGCAGGCGAACTCGGGGCCGCCGCGGCGGGGTTCGGTCAACCGGATCGCAGTGCGCTGCGAGCGCGTTGTCGGCGCTGGACCCGACTGCCCCCATCGACTGGGTCACGCCCAGTTCGGCGCAGAGCTTGGCGTAGTCCTTGCTCGTGTAGACCGACCCGTGGTCGGAGTGGAAGATCGCCCCGGCCAAGCTCCCGCGGGTCGCGGCCGCGGCGATGACGGTGGCCAGGTACAGGTTCGTACCGTCGGCCAGCGGCAGGTAGGTGATATCCCCGACGTAGCGCTGGTTCGGCCCTTCGGCGGTGAAGTCCCGCCCGAGCAGGTCGGGCACCTTCTGCCCCGAGGGCTCGGGGATCGTCGTGCGGACCCGCCGCCGCTTGATGTAGCCGCGGATGCCGTGCTCACGCATCACCCGAGCGACCCGCTTGTGGTTGACCCGCTCCCCGGCAGCCTTGCCGTCGTTGAGTTCGGCGGTGATCCGAGGAGCACCACAGGTTTTGTCCTCCTCATGGACGGCTCGGATCCGCTCGGCCAGCGCGGCATCAGCAGCCGCACGAGCCTCTCGGGCCGGGGCAGCTGCCTGCCATGCGTAGTAGGACGAACGCTCGATCTCGACGAGCTCGCACAGCCGCTTCACCTCGAAGGTGGTGGAGTGATCGGCACCGAACTTCGGCGAGACTCCTCGGAGTAGTCCTTGCGGGCCATGGTTCTGGATCATCTCGCTTCCCCAGCAGGTGCTGGATTCAGCGTGTCCAAGAACCAGGGTCAGGCCCCTTTAGCGCCTCCCCCCGGAGGGCGACACTGGAGGGCCGAGAAATTCTCCATCGCTCACGCAGCACGCGTAACCCACGCAAATGTCCGCAGCCGGGCGCTCGTCCGGGATCGGCGCCGGCTCGATGCTGGCGGCAGCGCGGCTGGACCATCCCGGCGCGCGATGCCGGCGGGGCGTCGGCGATATTATTGTGCGCGTGGAGTACGTGTCCAGGGCGCCCGGTCCGCCGCTCGACGGGCTGATCGACGACCTCTACTACTTGGAGGGCGCCCCGCCGTACTCCCGGTTGATG
>NZ_LMRW01000007.1 GCF_001428255.1 Agromyces sp. Soil535
AGCGACGCTGGCGGTCAGCCACCGGCCGGCGGTTCAACAGGAAGCCTCATCCGACGCGACCCAATCGCGCTACAGAAGCGATGGTGCACCAATGAGCGACGGGCGTGCTCGCCGCACCGCCGCGCACGATCGCGCCGATGACGGCTCGGCCGGCGACGCGAACTACTCGCACATCGGGGTCGGCTATTCGCGCTACCGGCAGCCGGAGCCTGAGATCGGGGCCGCGATCGCCGCCGCCCTGGGCGACGCACGCACGGTCGTGAACGTCGGCGCCGGCGCCGGGTCGTACGCCCCGGGCGACCGGGTGGTGACGGCGGTGGAGCCGTCGGCGACGATGCGCGCACAGCGCGGGGCACACCTCGCGCGGGCGATCGAGGCATCCGCCGAATCGCTCCCCTTCGTGACCGACGCGTTCGACGCGGCCATGACCACGTTCTCGGTGCACCAGTGGGGCGACCTCGAGGCCGGCCTCGCCGAGATGCGGCGCGTCGCCACCGGACCGGTTGTGATCCTCACGTGCGACCCCGCCCGCCTCGACCGATTCTGGCTCGCCGACTACGCACCCGAGGTCATCGCCACCGAGGGGCGCCGCTACCCGGCGATCGACCGCATCGCCGACGCACTCGGCGACGACGTCACGTGTGAGATCGTGCCGATCCCGCTCGGATGCCTCGACGGCTTCGGCGAGGCCTACTACGGGCGACCCGAGGCCTTCCTCGACCCCGGCGCCCGTCGCGCGAACTCGGCGTGGAGCTTCGTCGGAGACGACGTCGAGGCGCGCTTCGAGGCGGACCTCCGCCGCGACCTCGACGACGGCACCTGGGATGCCGCACACGGCGCACTGCGTCGGCAGCCCCGGTTCGACGGGTCGCTCGTGCTGATCCGCGCCGCGCCGGCCATGCCGCGCTGACGGCGCCCCCGCCGGGGACGCCGCCGCGGAGCGACGTCAGTTCGACGCCGGAACCTTGATCACCGGGCACTCGAACGACGCGACCGCGTCGCCGACGGCGACGTCACCCGCCGACTGCGCGGCCCAGAGCTCGGCAGCGGAGTCGAGCACGCCGTCGCTGTCGAGGTCGCCCGACGCGAGCGCCGCACCGTATCCGTTCGGCAGGCTGACCGGGAGCACCTGCCAGCGACCTCCGCGATACCCGGGGTCGCCAGGAGCGGCCGTCGCGATGTTCTCCTGCGTGCCCGCGGGGAAGGCGTAGATCGGCTGGAACGAACTCGCCGGTGCACCCGTGCCCGACAGATCCGTCGGCGTGCCGACGGTGCGATACTGCACGCCGTCGACCCAGAACCCCGGCCCGCTGACGCCCGCGGCGTTCGCAGGCGACGTCGCGAACAGCGCGCCGCCAAGCGCGAAGGCGGCGACCGCGGCGGCACCGGCGACAGTGCGGATTCGATTCGTGTTCATCTGGCTCTCATCTCCTTCGCCGCCGGCTCCGGCGGCCTTCCAGCAGTCAAACTCAGCCGAACACCGATCTCCACGGCGAGCGCTTACGGTTCCCTTACGGCGCTTCCGCCGGCCGATGTCGGTCGGGCGCGGGAGAGTGGACGTGTGCTGCTGGTAGTCGCGCTCGCTCTCGGCGCAGCGCTCATGTACGGCGTGGCCGACTTCCTCGGCGGGGTCGCCGCGCGGAGATCCACCGTGTTCGGTGCGAGCTTCGTCAACTACGTCTTCGCCGCACTGGTGATGATCGTCGCCGTTGCGGTCACGGGCGGGGTGTGGTCGGGGGCGGCCGTCGCGGGCGGCCTCATCGCCGGACTCCTCGCGCTCGTGGGGTTCATGACCTTCTTCGCGGCGCTCGCGGCGGGCCCGATCTCGCTCGTCACCCCATTCATCGCCCTGCTCAGCTCCGTGGTGCCGGTCGTCACGACGCTCGCGCTCGGCGAGGTCCTGCGTCCCCTCGCCTGGATCGCGATCGCGCTCGCCGTCGCCGGGTCGGTGTTGGTCGGCCTCGAGCGCCGCGTGAGCATGCGGGCCGTACGCCCTCGCACGCTCGCACTGGCCACCGTGTCGGGGCTGGGTTTCGGGTTCGCGACCGTCGCGCTCGATCGGGTGCCCGCAGACGCGTCGCTCATCCCCGTCGCGCTCGACACGGGGATCGGTCTCGTGGTCCTGCTCACGCTCGCCGCGGCGTCACGGGTGAGCACGACGACCGCGCACTGGATCTCCCTGCTCGACGAGCATCCGGCGTCCGGTGCCGCCCACGGTGAAGCGGCGGTCGACAGCGCGTCCGGTCCCGCGGGGGCGGACGACCGGCAGCAGACCGCTCGCGCCGCTGCGGTCGACACCGCGGCCGACCGCAGGCGTCGAAGCCGAGCGGTCGTGCTCGCTGCCTGCGCGGGCCTGCTCATCGGCGGGGGCAACGTGCTCCTCATGCTCGCGCTGCACGCGGGCAGCGTCGCGGTGGTCGCGGTGCTCACGAACCTCTACCCGGTCGCGACGATGGTGCTCGCCTGGGTGGTGCTGCGTGAGCGGCTGACACGGCTGCAGGCCGTCGGCGCCGTGCTCGCGGTCGTGGCGTCGGTGCTGCTCGGCATCGCCTGACGCACGCGGCGTGATTCGCACCGGGTGCCGAGACGGCAACGGCGGCCCCGCAGGAGAGCCGCGCAGGAATAGGATGGGATTCGACCCACCGGTCTGGATCTGACCGGTGCGTGTGGCCCGGGATTGGGCCGCGAGTCGCCGACCTCGTCGGAACACCTCTTGCACACCCATCCCGGAGGCCTCATGCCCATTTCCCCCCGCACCGACTCGTCCCGCGTGCGTCACCGACGGCTCGTCGCCGCCGCACTCGCGGTCCCCGCCGCCGCGCTGTTCCTCGCCGGATGTGCGAGCGGCGCCGCCGATTCGGGCGAGTCGGATGCCTCGAACACCGGTGCCGCTGAGGCATCCGCGTTCCCCCTCAACATCGACAACTGCGGCACCGAGGTGACCTTCGAGTCCGCCCCTGAGCGGGTCGTCACCGTCAAGTCGTCGACGCTCGAACTGCTGCTCGCGCTCGGCCTCGAAGACCGTATCGTCGGCACCGCGTTCAGCGATGGACCGGTGCCCGACGAGTACGCCGACGCGGCATCCGGCCTCGAGGTGCTCTCCGACAAGGTGCCCTCGCAGGAGGTCGCCCTCGACGCCGAGCCCGACCTCGTCTTCGCCGGATGGGAGTCGAACCTCTCGGCCGAGGGGGCCGGCGACCGCGCCACGCTCGAGAAGCTCGGCGTCGCCACCTACGTGGCGCCCGCCGCGTGCAAGGGCGAGGGGTACATGCCGAACCCGCTCACGTTCGACGAGGTGTTCCGCGAGTTCGAGGAGGCGGGCGCGATCTTCGACGTGCCGGATGCCGCCGCCGACCTCGTGGCCGACCAGCGCGCCGAGCTCGACGCGATCGAGCCGAGCGACGCGGGCCTCACCGCGCTCTGGTACTCCTCGGGTGAGGACACCCCCTACGTGGGCGCCGGCATCGGCGCGCCGCAGATGATCATGGATGCCGCGGGGCTCGAGAACGTCGCCGCCGAAGTCGAGGACACCTGGACCTCGATGGGCTGGGAGGCGATCGTCGCCGCGAACCCCGACGTCATCGTGCTCGTCGACGCGGCGTGGAACACCGCCGAGCAGAAGATCGCGCACCTCGAATCGAACGCCGCGACCGCCGCGCTGCCGGCCGTGCAGCAGCAGCGGTACCTCGTGGTCGACTTCCCGGCGACCGAGGCGGGCGTGCGCAACGTCGGCGCGGTCGCGTCGCTCGTCGAGCAGCTGGGAGCCCTGGAGGGCTGATGACTGCCACCGCAGGTCGAGGAGCGGGTCGAGGAGCGGCGGAGCCGCGTCTCGAGACGCCGCGTCTCGAAACCCCTGAGCCGGGGTTCGAGACGCGCTCTGACGAGCGCTCCTCGACCCGCCGCCGGAGCGGCCTGCGCATAGGGGCATGGGCCGTCGGCCTCGGACTGCTGCTCGTGGCATCCGTCGTCGTCGCCGTCACCATCGGTCCAGCCGGGCTCAGCCCCGCCGACGTCTGGGCGAGCGTGCTCGCGCATCTCGGCATCGGCGAGCCGACGCTCAGCCCCTTGCGCGACGGCATCGTCTGGGAGCTCCGGATGCCGCGGGTACTCACCGCCGCGGCCGTCGGCGCCGGGCTCGCGCTCTGCGGCGCGGTCATGCAGGCGCTCACGAGGAATCCGCTCGCCGACCCGTACCTGCTCGGCCTCTCGTCGGGCGCCTCGGTGGGCGCGGTGGTCGTGATCGTGCTCGGCGTGGGCCTGCTGCTGCCGTTCGCGGCGTTCGCCGGGGCGCTCATCGCGCTGGTCGCGACGCTGGCCATCGCAAGTGCTGCGGGTGCGCTCACCCCGACGCGGACCGTGCTCGCCGGCCTCGCCGTGTCGTCGGTGTTCGGCGCGATCACGAGCCTCGTCATCTTCTGGAGCGCGACGGGCGACAGCTACCGCGAGATCCTCAACTGGCTGCTCGGTTCGCTCGCGGGCACCGACTGGACGTCGGTGGCGATCGCGGGCGGGGCGGTCGTGCTCGTCGGCGTGCCGCTGCTCACGAGTGCGAACACCCTCGACGCGTTCGCGTTCGGCGACACCGCGGCGGCGGCGCTCGGCGTGCACGTGGGCCGCAGCCGTGCGTTGCTCCTCACCGGCACCGCGCTGCTCACCGGCGCGCTCGTCTCGGTCAGCGGCTCGATCGGCTTCGTGGGACTCATCCTCCCGCATGCCGTGCGGCTCGTCGTGGGCTCGCGCCACCGCGCGCTGCTGCCGCTGTCGGCGCTCGCCGGCGCGATCTTCCTGGTCTGGGCCGACACCGCCGCCCGCACGCTCTTCGACCCGCGCGAGCTGCCCGTCGGCATCATCACCGCGCTCGTCGGCGGGCCGGTCTTCGCGGTGCTCATGCTGCGCAACCGGAGGCTCACGTGACCGACGCCCGCAGTACTCACGCCCGCAGCACCGACGCACGCAGCACCGACGCCGGCGCCGCCGACGGCCTTCGGGTCGACCGGGTGCGCTTCACCCGTGGACACCGGCTCATCATCGACGACGTCGACTGCACCGTGCCGGGCACCGCCGTCGGCGCGCTGCTCGGACCGAACGGCGCCGGCAAGAGCACGCTCCTCCACCTCATCGCCGGCGTCGAGCGAGCGGATGCCGGTACCGCCCGCCTGGGCGACCGCGACCTCGCCGCGCTGCGTCGCCGCGACCGCGCACGTGTCATCGCGCTCGCCGAGCAGGAGGTGCAGGATGCCCCGGGCCTCATGGTCTCCGAGGTCGTCGCGCTCGGCCGCACCCCGTACCTCGGCGCCTTCGCGGGACCGGGCGACCACGACCGCGCTGTCGTGCGCCGCCGCCTCGAGGACACGGGGATCATCGAGCTCGCGGACCGCGAGTACGCGACCCTCTCCGGCGGCGAACGCCAGCGCGTGAACCTCGCCCGTGCCCTCGCGCAGGAGCCGGAGCTCCTCCTCCTCGACGAGCCCACGAACCACCTCGACGTGCACGCGCAGCTCACGATGCTCGGCCTGCTGCGCGAGCTCGCGCACAGCGGGCTCACCGTGCTGGCGGCGCTGCACGACCTCTCGCTCGCCGCCTCATACGCCGACCACGTCGTCGTGCTCGGCGGCGGTCGCGTGGTGGCGGCCGGCGAGCCGCGGGAGGTGCTGACGCCCGGGTTGATCCGCGACGTGTGGGGCGTCGAGGCGCAGGTGCTGGAGCATCCGACGACGGGCCGGCCGTTGATCGCCTACTCTGAGGTGTCGGATGCCGGGGTGGCCGGCGTACGGGCGGACGGCCGGGCGTAGCCTGTGATCATGGGCGAGCTGAGCGACGATCGGCGGGCGCTCGTCGACTGGATCGCCGACGAGTTCCTGCACAACTCGTGGGGTGGGCGCCGGCTCGTCGCCGTCGAGGGTGCGACCGACGAGCACGCGGCGCGCTTCGCCGACGACCTGGCGATGGTGCTCGAAGGTCGCGGGCAGCACGTCGTGCGCGTCTCGGTCGGCGACGTCGACGAGGCGACCCTGCGGCGCGAGACCGTTGTGCCGTTCCGCGCAGGGGTGTTGCCGTCCGCCGACGGCGCCGACGCGGTCCTCGTCGTCGACGGACGCCGGCTGCTGAACGACTCGGTGCGCGGCATCTGGCACTTCTCGCTGTGGACGATCGCGGGCGACGAGTTGCCGAACGCCGGCGCGAACGTCATCGTCGACGTCACCGACGAGGAGGCGCCGACCCGGTACTTCTACGACTACTGCAGGCTGCCGCCGAGCTTCGGCGAGCGCCGCGCCTCCACCACCACGTCGAGCACGCGATAACCTGTTCAGGCGGTTACGAGACGTCGATGGAGCGACCGGCATCCGCTCGTCAGGAGAGCACGTCCTTGGTGATGAACCGGCCGACGGCGAGCGCACCGAACACGAGCACGTAGCCGGCTTGCAGCAGGGCGTTCTCGGCGAACGAGTCCCACACGACTGGTTCGCGCATCAGGTCGCCGAAGCCGAGCCAGTAGTGCGTGAAGAGCCACGGATGCAGCCACTCGAGCTGTGGAAGGGCGTCCATGATCTCCGAGGCGACGGCGAGGATCGCCGTCGCGGCCATCGCCCCGACGGGCACGGTCGTGAGCGTCGACAGGAACAGCCCGATCGCCGACATGCCGAGCAGCGACACCGTCACGTAGGCGGCGATGGCGAGGAAGCGCAGGAGCGCGTCGCCGACGCCCACCGTCGCACCCGAGAGCAGCGTGACCGGGCCGATCGGGAACAGCACCCATCCGACGATGGTGCCCATCACGACGACCGTGAGCGCCGCGGCGGCGCAGAAGACGGCCGCCGCAACGTACTTCACCACCAGCAGACGGATGCGCCCGGCCGGCGCGATCAGCAGGTAGCGCAGCGTGCCGTGGCTCGCCTCGCCGGCGATGGCGTCGCCGGCGACCACGCCGATCGTGAGCGGCAGGAACAGGGGCGTGGCGACGATGATCGCGGTGACGCCGACGAACAGCCCGTTGTTCGTGATCTGGTCGAGGAACGCCGGTCCCCGTCCGGTCGGGGCGGCGCCTGCCACGCGGATCGCGACGCCGATGAGGATCGGGATGAGCGCGAGCGCGCCGAGCAGTGCCCACGTGCGCCGACGACGGAAGAGGGTCAGCAGCTCGGAGCCGAGCAGCGAGAGCGTGCCGCCGGCCTGCAGCGCGGGTCTCGAGACGACCGCTTCGCGGTCTCCTCGACCAGCGGATGTCGTGCCCGCCTCGACCTCACTGGACAACGTCGAACCCCTCGCCCGTGAGCTCCACGAACCGCTGCTCGAGGTTCGCATGCAGGGTCTCGAACCCGCGGACCCGCACGCCGGCGTCGACGAGTGCGGCCACGACCGACTCGGGCGGCCTCGTTCCGAGGCGGGCGACCACGGCGTCGCCGGCCGCGTTGCCCGCGGCATCCGTCGCCGGAATCGTCACGGGGCGGATCCCGCCGGCCGCCTCCTCATCGACGTCGAGCCCGAGCCCCGCCATCACCCGGCGCGCGCGGGCGGCGTCGGGCGTGCGCACGAGCACGCGGGTCTCGCCCTCGGCGCGGAACTCGTCGAGCGTGCCCTGGGCCACGAGCCGTCCGGCGCTCATCACGCCGACGTGCGTGCACACCTGCTCGACCTCGGCGAGGAGGTGGCTCGACACGAACACGGTGGTGCCGTCCTCGGCGAAGGAGCGGATGAGGGCGCGCACCTCGCGCGTGCCCTGCGGGTCGAGGCCGTTCGTCGGCTCGTCGAGCACCAGGAGCTCGCGTCGCATGAGCAGCGCATTCGCGATGCCGAGGCGCTGCTTCATGCCGAGCGAGTAGGCGTGCACCTTTTTGCGGGCCGCGTGGGAGAGCCCGACCCGGTCGAGCGCCTCGACGACGCGCGCCGCGCGGGTGCGCCGTGGCGCCTCACGGTCGGCCGCGTCGAATCGCCGCAGGTTCGCCTCGCCGGAGAGGTACGGCGAGAACGCCGGTCCCTCCACGAGCGCGCCGACGCGCGGCAGCACCGAGTCGACGTGCCTCGGCATGTCGGCGCCGAGCACGCGCGCGTCTCCGGCGGTCGCCGCGACGAGGCCGAGCAGCATCCGGATCGTGGTCGTCTTGCCCGAGCCGTTCGGCCCCAGGAACCCGTACACGGCACCGGGCGGCACGGCGAGGTCGAGGTCGTCGACGGCGAGCTGCGAACGGAAGCGCTTGGTGAGGCCGTGCGTCTCGATCGCGAGGTCGGGCACGTGCCGCGCCCCGGTCAGCGACCGCTCGCGGCGGCGTCGAGCAGGCGGTCGGCCGTCACGGCGCCCGCGAGCACGCGCCCGTCGTCGGTGAAGAGCACGGTCACGAGCGAGGTCGAGAGGATGCGTCCGCCGTCGACCGGCTCGGTGAGGGTGTTCAGCATCGCGGATGCCTCGCCGAGTCCCTCGGCGCCGGCGCCCCCCTGCCCGTAGGCGCCAGCCGGCAGCACGACCACGGCCGACCAGCCCTCGCCGATGACCTCCGGACGAGGTGACGCGGCGTCGCCCGCCTCCGCCTCGGCCTCCGCCTTCCACTGCTCGAGCTCGGCGACCGTCGGCACGGGAACCTCGTGCTCGGTGACCGCGGTGCCCTCTGGCGGGGTGAACGCGAACACCGAGGCATCCGGCGCGTCGAACGACACATCGGTGAACGCGACGCTGAACGCGGGCTCCTCGGAGCCGCGTGCGGTGACGGATGCCGCGAGCGCCAAGCCCGTGTCGCCGTCGATCGCGACCGACACCTCGCCGACGAGCGTGTCAGCGTCTCGCGGCACGAGCACGAGCTCGTACACCTCGCGGCCGGCCACCCGGGCGTCGGTGCCCACGCTCACGTCGGTCGTCTCGTCGAGCTTCGCCAGCGCCTCGTCGAGCACATCCTCGGGCGTCGGTAGCGGGGTGCCGAGCTCGGCCAGCATGCGGGCCCTCGCATCCTCGCCGCGGGCCTCGGCCTCGGCCTTCAGGGCGTCGAGGGCGGCCCGGTCGACGGTGACGTGCGTGGCCGCCTGCTCGCGGGAGTCGTAGATCCAGGCGCCCGCCTCGGAGAGGTAGACGTCGCGCTCGGCGAGACGGTCGAGCACCTGCAGGCGCGCGTTCGTGCCGTCGAGGTACACCTTGGCGGTATGGGTGCCGGTCGCGAGCGAGATGAGGTCGTCGAGATCGGTCGCCGACGCGGATGCCTCGCCGTCGCCGGTCGCACCGTCGTCACCACCGCCGGGGCCGAAGCTGTCGCTCCCGCTTCCACCGGCACCGCCGCCCATCGTGCCCGTCAGTCCCGACAGGTCGGGCAGGCCGAGCTCGGACGTCTGCTCGATCGTGCCCGAGAGCGCGTCGACCTCGCTCGATGCCGCGAACTCGAGGAGCTCCTCGGGCGTGAGGTCGGGCAGGTCCACGGCGGCGTTCGCCTGCATCGGCACGAGCACGACGCCGACGCCGATCGCGATCGGCGCGGCGATGGCGGGGATCCAGCGGACCAACCTGTGAGACGCCCCGGTGTCGCTGCGGCGCATGCCCTCAGGCTACGCCTGACCGCGGCATCCGGTGCCTGATCGGCGGTGAACACTCAGGTACGGGATCGCGCACATGGCCGTCGTCTCATCGGGCAACCCCGTTGCCTCGGAAAGCGACCCGGGTCTACGGTGAGGGACATCCGGCATGTCTGTACCCAGTTCGGGGGGAATCTCATGGTCAACGTCGTCCGCCGCCGTTCCGCGCTCCGCAGCGCCGGCCTCACGCTCGCCGCAGCACTGACCGTCGGAGTCGTCGCGGCCGCCACGCCCGCATCCGCGTTTCCGACCGCCGTCACCACCGGGCGTCCGACGCCATCTGCCCCGTCGACCTCGATCGGGACCGGCGGTGCGGTGTCGTCGGTCGACGCATCCGCCAGTGCGATCGGCCTCGAGGTGCTCCGCGACGGCGGCAACGCCGCGGATGCCGCGGTCGCCACGGCGGCCGCGCTCGGCGTGACCGAGCCGTACAGCGCCGGCATCGGCGGCGGCGGCTACTTCGTCTACTTCGACGCGGCGACCGGCGAGGTGACCACGATCGACGGACGCGAGACCGCACCCGCCGCCATGCAGAGCAACGCGTTCATCGACCCCGCGACCGGCCAGCCGTACTCGTTCGCGAGCGCCGTGTCATCTGGGCTGTCGGTCGGCGTGCCCGGCACGCTCGCCACCTGGGAGGCGGCGCTCGACCGGTTCGGCACCGAGTCGCTCCGCGACACGCTGGAGCCGGCGATCCTCCTCGCCACCAAGGGCTTCACCGTCGACCAGACGTTCCGGCAGCAGACGCTCGACAACAAGGCCCGATTCTCGGCATTCCCCGACACGGCGGACCTGTTCCTCCCCGACGGCGACGCGCCCGAGGTCGGGTCGACCTTCAAGAACCACGACCTCGCGTCGACGCTCCGGCAGATCGCCCTGGGCGGCACCGACGTGTTCTACGAAGGCGCCATCGCGGATGAGATCGCCGACGTCGTGCAGGACCCGCAAACGGACCCGGCCTCGACGCTGCCGGCGTTCCCGGGCTTCATGACGACGGACGACCTGGCCGACTACGAGGTCATCGAACAGGCGCCGACCCACGTGCAGTACCGCGGCCTCGACGTCTACGGCATGGCTCCGTCGTCGTCGGGCGGCACCACCGTCGGCGAGTCGCTGAACATCCTCGAGAACTACGACCTCGCCGCTGCGGATGTCGGCCAGAGCCTGCACCTGTACTTCGAGGCCACGGCGCACGCCTTCGCCGACCGCAACGCGTACGTCGGCGACCCGGCATTCGTGGACGTGCCGACCGAGACCCTGCTCAGCCAGGACTTCGCCGACGCACGCGCCTGCGTGATCGATCCGACGCAGGCGTCGACGAAGCCCGTCCCGCCCGGCGACCTGAACGCGGCGGGCTGCGCCGCGGCGGCGTCCGAGGAGACCGCCGACCTGGAGAACGTCTCGACGACGCACCTGTCGGTGGTGGACCAGTGGGGCAACGCGGTCGCGTACACGCTCACGATCGAGCAGACCGGCGGGTCCGGCATGACGGTGCCGGGCCGCGGGTTCCTGCTCAACAACGAGCTCACCGACTTCAGCTTCGTGCCGAACCCCGCCGACCCGAACATCGTCGAGCCCGGCAAGCGGCCGCGGTCGTCGATGTCGCCGACGATCGTGCTCGACGACGGCGACGTGCGATTCGTGGTCGGCTCGCCCGGCGGGTCGACGATCATCACCACCGTCGTGCAGGTCCTCATGAACCGGATCGACCTCGGCATGACGCTTCCTGAAGCGGTGGCGGCACCACGTGCCACGCAGCGGAACGGTGCGACCACGCTGGCCGAAGCCGAGTTCATCGCCCTGTACGCGGACGACCTCGCGCCGTTCGGCCAGGCGCTCACGCTCGTGGGTGCGCCAGGCACCACCGCCGCGCAGATCGGTGCCGCGGCGACGATCGAGGTCGACCCGAGCGGGCTCATGACCGCCGCAGCAGAACCCGTGCGCCGCGGCGGCGGGACCGGGTTGGTGGTCGAGCCGGAGGAGTGACGCTCAGGAGGGGCGTCGTCGGAGCGCAGGCAGATCCTGGCGCGACCCTTCCCTGCTCAGGAGAAGCACCACTCCTGCCAGGAGGGTGACGACGTAGACGAAGAACTCCGGCAGGTCACCGAACGCGAGCGTCAGCACCATCAGGAGCACCATGCTGACGGCCACGATCCACCCCACCCACGAGGGGTACGGCCCGACGATGAGCCCCACACCGAAGATCGCCAGACCCACTTCGGTCAGGGCGAAGGAGACGGGGATGGTCCACGCAGGCAGTTCGCCGTTCGCGAATGCCGCCGTATCCACGGCACGTGCGTACACGTACCAGACCCAGAACCCTGCGCCGACCAGCATGATCACCGTGGCCGTCCAGAGGAGCACGGCGACGGACCGGTCGCGAGCGTCGAACGCGAGAAGGGCGACCCCGACCAGCGTGACGACCGCCCCCAGGCCGAGCAACACCTGAGACGCGGTCCAGGCGCCGGCCGATTCGGTGATGATCTCCAGCTTCTCCTCGGCCGACGTCGCGGTGAAGACGCTGCCCGACATCGGAAGGAAGAATCCGACGAGGAAGAGCACCGATCCCAGGACGATCGCGGCCCCGCTGATCCGTCTCAACCCGATCTTCATCTCGGCTCCCGTTCAGGATTCTACGCCTCAGGATTCTGCGCGGCTCAGCGCGCCCGCAACCGCGGCGCGAGGTCGCGCTCGAAGAGGTCCAGGAACCGGCGCTGGTCGTGTCCCGGCGCGTGGAACACCAGGTGGTTGAAGCCCCAGTCCACGTACTGCCCGATCTGCGCGACGACGTCGTCGGGGTCGGTGCCGACGATCCAGCGCTTCGCGATCTGCTCGATCGGCAGGGCGTCGGCGGCCCGCTCCATCTCGACCGGGTCGTGGATCGAGCTCTTCTGCTCGGCCGAGAGCGACAGCGGCGACCAGAACCGCGTGTTCTCGAGCGCGGCCTCCTCGGTCTCCTCGTAGGAGAGCTTGATCTCGATCATGCGGTCGAGGTCGTCGAACGACCGGCCCGCCGCATCCGCCCCCTCCTTCACGGCCGGGATGAGCTGGTCGACGTACAGTTCGGCACCCTTGCCCGAAGTGCAGATGAAGCCGTCGCCCGCACGCCCGGCGTACTTCGCGACCGTCGGTCCGCCGGCTGCGATGTACACGGGAACCCCGCCCTCGAGCCGGTCGTAGATCGACGCGTCGTGCGTCGAGTAGTACTCGCCCTCGAAGCTCACCCGGTCGCCCTTCCAGAGCTCGCGCATGAGGCGCACCGACTCGCGCAGGCGTGCGAAACGCTCCTTGAACTCGGGCCAGTCCTGCTCGCCCGCACCGCGGAACCCTGTGGCGATCTCGTTGAGCGCCTCGCCCGTGCCGAACCCGGCGATGACCCGGCCGGGGTAGAGGCATCCGAGGCTCGCGAACGCCTGCGCGAGCACCGCGGGGTTGTACCGGAACGTCGGCGTCATCACGCTCGTGCCGATGCGCACGGTCGACGTGCGCTCGCCGACCGCCGCCATCCACGCGAGCGAGAACGGCGCGTGCCCGCCTTCGTGCCGCCACGGCTGGAAGTGGTCGCTCGTCCAGACCGACTCCATGCCGTGCCCCTCGGCAGCGACGGCGATCTCGACGAGCTCGCGGGGGTCGAACTGCTCGGCGGAGGCCTTGTATCCGAGTGTGAGCGTCATGGTGTTCCCTTCCGATCGGCGAGCCGCGCCACGGCCTCGGCGGTGTGGTCGCCGACTCCATGGTGCAGCACGGATTCGAGCCCGTCGACGGTGTCGACGTCGCGCGTGAGGCCCGGCAGGCCGGATGCCGCGAGCTCGACGAACCCGGCCGCGACGTGCTGCGCCGCGGAGCCTGGCCCGAACCGCGGCTCGAGGGCGACCCCGGCCACCGCGGTCGCGAGCGTCGAGCCCGTGCCGTCGGCGTCGCGCACGAAGGCGAGCGGATGCCGCGCCGCGGCGGCGAGGGCCTGGTCGAGTTCCTCGGGGCGCAGCGCGGGCAGGTCGCCGAGCAGCACGGCGACGGGGACGTATCGCGCCGAGCGGGCGTGCGCGATACCGCGCCGGATCGCCGGCATCAGGCCGCGCTCGACGCCGGGCTCCGTCGACTCGGGGAGGAACTCAGCTCCGCCGGCGAGCGAGGCATCGTCGCCGACGACGATCACGCGTGCAACCGAGCGTGCCGTGAGCGCCGCCGCGATCGTGTCGAGCGCGAACGCCCTGGCGAGCACCGCCCGCCCGTCGCCGTCCACCGTCGGCCCGAGCCGGCTCTTGGCCGCGGGCGCGCCCTTGACCGGGATCACGACGGTCCACGCCGCGCCCGGTGCGGCATACGGGGCGTCGGTCATGCGCGCAGCCCGGGCAGCACGTCGCGGCCGAACACCTCGAGGAACTCGGCCTGGTTGCGGCCGACGTTGTGCAGGTAGATCCGATCGAACCCGAGGTCGAGGTGGCGCTGGATGTCGGCGCGGTGCACGTCGAGGTCGGCGGAGACGACCATGCGTCCCGCGAAGTCCTCGGGCCGCACGGTGCGGGCGAGCTGGTCGAACTCGTAGGGGGAGCGGATGTCGCTGCGCGGGAACCGCATGCCGCCGTTCGGCCATTCGACGAGGGCGTTGCGCATCGCCTGCTCGTCGGTCGGCGCCCACGACAGGTGCAGCTGCAGGACCTTGGGCATGCTCGCCGCGTTGCGGCCCGCCTCGCGGGCGCCCTCCGCGAAGCGCTGCAGCAGCGGGGCGAGACGGTCGGTGGGCCCGCCGGTGGTGATGAACCCGTCGACGTTGCGACCCGCCCGGCGGGCGGTCACGGGTCCGGATGCCGCGACGAGGATGTCGGGGGCGACCGCGGGCATCGTCCAGAGCCGAGTCGACTCCAGCCGGAAGTGCGGGCCGGCATGGCGCACGTCACGACCGGCGATCGAGCCGGCGAAGAGCTTGCGGATGACGTCGACCGCCTCGAACATGCGGTTGATGCGCTCGGGCGCCTCGGGCCAGTACTGTCCGACGACGTGCTCGTTCAGCGCCTCGCCGGAGCCGATGCCGAGCCAGTGCCGGCCGGGGAAGAGGGCACCGAGCGTCGCGCTCGCCTGTGCGACGACGGCCGGATGCATCCGGAACGTCGGCGTCGTCACCCCCGGGCCGAGGTCGCCCGTCGTACGTTCGCCGATGGCGGCGAGCACGCTCCACACGAACGACGACTCGCCCTGCGCGGGCACCCACGGCTGGAAGTGGTCGGTCGCCATGACCCCGCGGAATCCGTGCGACTCGGCGAGCGCGGCGAGCGTCACCGCCTCGGCGGGCGGGAACCGCTCGAGCATCGCGGCATAGCCGATGTGCGCAGACACCCCTCCATCCTCCCCCGCCGCGGGGCGGGTGTCATACCGAGCCGAGCGGACCCTCGGCCTGGGACTCGTCGAAGCCGTCGCGATAGCCCTCGTTGTACGCCTCGTCGGCGCCCATGCGGAACAGGTCGCGCTCCGCGGGGCGCTGGATGCTGCGGGCGCCGGGCAGGTCGAGGTCGCCCACGTAGCGGCCGAGCCCGCGCACCACGGCGACCGGCACGCCCGACGACTTCCCCTTCACCAGCTCGGCCGCGCCGGCGAGCTGGTCGGCCACGCACGGCATGGTGACCGCGAGCGGCTTGCCCGAGGCATCCTTCGACCCGCGCAGGTCGTCGAACACGTGCACGCCCGCGGCGCCGACGGCGATGTCGGTCTGGCCCTCGCGCCACGGCCGGCCGAGGGTGTCCGAGAGGATCACGCCCACGATGACGCCGGTCAGGGCACGGATGCCGGTGGCGAGGGCCCGCGCTGAGGCATCCGGATCGACCGGCAGCAGCAGCACGGTGCCGTGCGGCGCGTTGGACGCGTCCACCCCGGCCGCGGCCCCGATGATGCCCTGCCGATTCTCGACGATGCGGGTCACGCCGCCCTCGTATTCGCGGGTCGCGACGACGCGCACGGTCTCGGCGGTGATCGCGGCCTCGCGGTCGTCGGCCTGCACGATGCGGCCCTCGGACTTCGACACGATCTTCGAGGTCACCACGAGGATGTCGCCGTCGACGAGCTCGACCGCGTTGACGATGAGCGCGGCGAGGTCGTCGCCCTGTTCGATCTCGGGAAGGCCCTCGACGCCTTCGATGCTGAATCCCATGGCCACCCCCGCATCCTCGATCCATGCCTCGAGCCTGTGTCGGTCGCGGCTCGATCCTGCCTCGATCCTTGCAGCATCGGATGCCGCGCTGCCAGAATTCGGCCAGCGGCGCGCCCTGGCGCGTGCACTGGGGAGGCGCACATGAGCGAGGCAGTCGGGCCAGTGCCCGTCGAGGCATCCGTTCCGCCGAGACGACCGGTGATCCTATGGGACCTGGTGCTCACGATCGTGCTGCTCGTGGTCATGGTCGGCGTGGCGCTGGTCGCGTCGTTCCTGTCGTTCTTCCTCGCGTTCGCGGGCGACTCGTGCGGGTCGGGGATCACGTGCGACTACGACCGCATAGCCACCGGCATGCTCATCGCCATGGTCGGACCGCTCGTGGTCGGCTTGCTCGCGCTCATCGCCGCGGTGGTGGTGCTCGTGCTGAAGCGCATCGCGTTCTGGATCCCGATCGTCGGCATCGTGCTCATCGCGGCCGTGTTCATCGGCGGGGCAGCCCTCACGGCCTCGGGCGTACCGGGCACGACGTCGTAGAGCCTGGCGCCCGGCGAGCGCAAGGGGCTTGAACCAGCCCATGGCCGGGTGCCTACGATCGAGCATGAACGCCCGCCACTCCGGACCCTCCCCCGAGGCCGACTCCCGTCCCGGGGCCGACCCCGTCCCCGAGGCCGCTGCAGAGGCCGACCCGCCTGCCCCAGTCGACCCGCCTGCCGATGGACGCCACGAGACGCCCGACGAGCGCAGCGACCGCAACTGGAACGACATCCTCCAGGAGCTGCGCGTGGCGCTCACCGGCACCCAGCTGATCGGCGGCTTCCTGCTCGCGGTCGCGTTCCAGCCGCGCTTCCTGGAGCTCGACGGATACCAGCTCACGCTCTACCTCGTCCTCGTCGCCCTTGCCGGCCTCGCCACGATCGTGGGCCTGGCCCCCGTGACGCTGCATCGAACGCTGTTCCGGCGCCAGGTGAAGGAGCGCGTGGTGCGCACCGGGAACCGGCTGCTCGTCGCACAGGTCAGCGTCGTCGCGCTGCTCGTGCTCGGCGTCACGAGCTTCGTGTTCGACTTCGCCCTCTCACGCCTCGCGGGCGTCATCGCATTCATGATCGGCGCGGTCGTGCTCGTGCTGCTCTGGGTGGTGCTGCCGCGCGTGCGGGCCGGGAAGGACGGCGGGGACGAGGCGAGGCCGGCGGCACCCGACCGCGACGAGCAGGAGGGTGTCGGCACGCCGCTCTAGGCTTGAACCATGCGCATCGCCACCTGGAACGTCAACTCGATCCGCACCCGCGTCGACCGCGTCGTCGACTGGATGGTGCGCGAAGACGTCGACGTGCTCGCGATGCAGGAGATCAAGTGCACGGCCGAGCAGTTCCCGGCGGCGAAGTTCGAAGACGCGGGCTACGAGCTCGCCATCCACGGCTTCAACCAGTGGAACGGCGTGGCGATCGCGAGCCGTTCGCCGATCCAGTCCGTCGAGACCGGCTTCCCGGGCATGCCCGGCTTCCTGAAGGGGGTGGAGGGGCCCGACCAGCCGCAGGAGGCGCGCGCCATCGGAGCGACGGTCGACGGGGTGCGGCTCTGGAGCCTCTACGTGCCCAATGGGCGCGCGCTGGGCGACCCGCACCTCGCCTACAAGCTCGACTGGCTCGCCTCGCTCACCGAGTACACGCGCGCCGAGACCACGGAGCGCCCCGAAGTGCCGTTCGCGCTGCTGGGCGACTTCAACATCGCCCCGTTCGACGAGGACAACGGCGACCCGACGGTCATCATCGGGCAGACCACGCATGTCTCCCCGCCCGAGCGCGAGGCGTTCTTCACCCTCGAGAACGCGGGCGTCACCGACGTGGTGCGCGCGCGCGTACCTAAGGGCCTGTACACCTACTGGGACTACAAGCAGCTGCGCTTCCCGCGCAACGAGGGAATGCGCATCGACTTCGTCCTGGGCTCGGCGGCGTTCGCGGCGGCCGTGACGGATGCCTCGATCCACCGCAACGAGCGCAAGGGCACCGCGCCGTCCGACCACGTGCCCGTGCTCGTCGACGTCGCCCTCTCGCAGGCCGACGACGACCTGCCGATGATCTTCGGCTGAGGCATCCGCGCGCGCATACCAGACGGCGCCGCCCGTGCCAACCGGGCATCACGGCGCGGGCGGCACCCAGCCAGGGCGACTACCCTCGATCGGGTGACCACGTCTCCGAACAGCGTGATGGGCGACGCCTTCGCGGGCGTGACGTTCGGCGAGCGCTACCGCCTCGACCGCCTCATCGGCCGGGGCGGCATGGCGAGCGTCTACCGGGGTGTCGACCTCGCCCTCGGGCGGCCCGTGGCCGTGAAGGTGTTCGCCGAGGCCGCAGAGGGCATCGACGACGCCGAGCGCCGCAAGTCGGAGACGGCGCTGCTCGCGAGCCTCTCGCACCGCGCGCTCGTGAGGCTCTACGACGCGTCGCGCGACCCGGGGACGGGCCGCGAGTTCCTCGTGATGGAGCTCGTCGACGGTCGCGACCTGCGGGAGACACTGCGGCGCCTCGGCCCGCTCACGCCTGCGGATGCCGCAGGCATGGTCGCCGACCTCGGCGAGGCGTTGCACGTCATCCACGCGCGCGGCATCGTGCACCGCGATGTGAAGCCCGCGAACGTGCTCCTCGAGTCCGCGCACCTGCCGACCCGAACATGGAACGCGAAGCTCGCCGACTTCGGCATCGCCCGGCTCATCGACGACGCCCGCCTCACCCGAACCGGCCTCCTCGTCGGAACGCCGGGATATCTCAGCCCCGAGCAGGTGAGCGGCCGCCCGCCGACGCCCGCTGCCGACGTGTACTCCCTCGGGCTCGTGGTGCTCGAGGCGCGCACCGGCGAGACCCCGTTCCCGGGACCCGCCGTCGAGGCAGCCAGCGCCCGGCTCGTGCGAGATCCCGACATCCCCGAGTCACTCGGCTCCGACTGGGTCGAGCTGTTGCGGGCGATGACGGCCCGGGATCCCGCAGAGCGGCCGTCGGCCCTCGACGTCGCCGTCGCGGCGACCCGGCTCGACACCACCTCCGCGTCCGAGCGTGTCCTGACGGCGCCGACGGTCGCGTTCGCCGGCGGCCAGGATGACACCGCCTCGATCGCGCCCCACGACGAGACCGCCGCGACGAGGGTGCTGCCCGCCCCCGACCGCTCGTTCTTCGCGGCACCGGCGAGCGCGACCCCGGCACCCGCCCAGCGCCGACACGACCGCGACCGCCGTGAAGACGAGGAGCGCCGCTGGGTGCGCCCGGTGATCGTGATCGCGCTCCTGCTGGCGATCGCCGCGGTCGTGTTCTTCCTGATGCAGTCGGCCCTGTCCGCACCGACGACCACGTCGCCCCTCGAGCCGCTGCCGAGCGTGCCGGGCGAACTCGGCGTGCACCTCGATCAGCTCGACGAGGCGGTGACCGGCGGATGACGACGACCATGCGTTTCCGACGTCGTGCGGTGCTCCCCGCCGCGGCCATCGCGCTCGCGCTCACCTTCGGTCTCTCGGCGTGCGGCGCTTCGAGCGAGCAGACCGCGGCGGCGATGCACGGCTCGGTGGTGCAGATCGCGGAACGTGCCGCTGCGGGCGACTACGCCGGCGCGCTCGCCGAGCTGGCGCTGCTCGACAGGGACGTGACGGCGGCAGCGGAGAACGGCACCATCGATGCCGCCCGGGAGCAGGCGATCCGCGCCGGGATGGAACTGGTGCGGGCCGACCTCGAGGCCGCCGACGTCACGCCGACCCCCACGCGGACGCCCACGCCCACGCCGACCGAGGAAGAGGACGACGACGGCCCGGGCAACAGCGACAACAAGGGCAAGGGCAACAACGACGACAAGGGCAAGGACGACGACTGACGTCGGACGCGGCATCCGTGCAAGGCTCGAGCCATGCCTCATCTCGCGGTGCCCGGTGCCGAGCTCTCCTACGAAACCGACGGGCCGGTCTCCGCGCCGGCGCTCCTGCTGATCCCTGCCGGCATCGCCACCCTTCGCATGTGGGACGCGCAGATCGAGGCGCTCGCCGCCGAGCACCTCGTCGCGCGGTACGACCCGCGTGGCTTCGGGGCCACGCGCCATGATGCGTCGGTGCCGTTCTCGAACCACGCAGACGCCCTCGCCCTGCTCGGCCATCTGGGTGTTGAGCGGGCGACCCTCATCGGCGCGAGTCGAGGCGGCCGGATCGCGCTCGACGTGGCGCTCGACGCACCCGGGCGCGTCGCGGGCGTCGTCACCGTCGGCGCCGCGCCCAGCGGGTTTCCCGACCTTCCGCCCACCGAGGAGGAGCGTCACCTCGTCGACGAGCTCGACGGACTCGATCCCGCCTTCGACGCCCGACGAATCGTGCGGCTCGAGACGACGCTGTGGGCGGCCGGCCCGTTGCGGCTCGAGGACGACCTCGACCCCGATTTCGTGCGCAGGGCGCACGAGCTGAACGAGCCGAACGTCGCGCACGCGGCCGACGACGGCACGATGCTGCCGCTGGACCCGCCGGCGTTCGGCCGCCTCGGCGACATCCGCTCGCCCGCACTCGTGATGGTGGGCGAGTACGACCTCAGCACGACGCTCGCCCAGTACGAGCACCTGCTCGAAGCGCTGCCCGACGCCACGGGCTTCACCTTCCGGGATGCGGCGCACCTGCCGAACGTCGAGCGGCCGGCCGAGTTCACGCAGGTGCTGGTCGACTGGCTCGCCGAGCACGGTCTCTGACGTCGGGGATTCGCGGCGCACGTCCAGCTTGCGGGGCTATGGTCGCGGGATGACCACGGAACTCATGCCGGCGATCGCAGCGGCCGCGTTGGCCGGCCTGGCCCTGCCGATGCTCGTCGGCGTCGCGCAGCGCCTGCGCCCTCGCGCCGTGCGCGCCCGGATTCAGCCGCGGCCGGTGAACCGCTCCATCGACCGGTAGACGCCCAAGCCGTCGCCCACGATCCGGTCGAAGACGCGGGTCGGCAGGATGCCGCGCAGCGCCCGCGAGAGCCCGACGCTCCAAGGCAGCTCCACGAGCGGCGCCCCCGCCAGCATGGCCTTCCAGACCCGGTCGACCACGAACTCCGGCTGCAGGATGGGTGCGAGCGGCATCCCCTTGGCTCCTGCGAACATGCCCGTCGAGATGTAGCTCGGCGTGACGGTGGTGACCTTCACGTTGGCGTGATCGGCCTGTTCGAGTTCGAGGCGCAGGGAGTCGCTCCAGCCGATCAGCGCCGCCTTCGACGCGGCGTAGACCGCCATCCGCGGGTTGGCGAGCGTGCCGGCGGCCGACGCGATGTTCACGATGCGGGACGGCCGGTAGGCGTTCGCGATCATGCCCGGGATGAACTCGCGCGTGATGTACATCGGCGCGAGCGCGTTGACCTGCATGGTCGGGCGGGTGTCCTCGCCGTTGTCGGTCTCCCAGAAGTACCGGTTGCCGCGCACGATGCCGGCGTTGTTGATGAGCACGTCGGGGTTGCCGACCTCCCTGCGCACGCGCTGGGCGGTCTTCGCGATCGCGCCGAGGTCGGCGACGTCGACCACGTACGAACGCACGGCGGTGCGTCCGCGCGACGTCGCGCCGAGCTCGTCCGCGGTGCGGGCGAGCGTGGCCGCATCGCGGTCCCAGAGCGTGACGGATGCCGCACCCTCGGCGACCGCGCGCTCCGCGTACATGCGGCCCATGCCACTGGCCGCGCCCGTGATGAGCACCTTCGCGTCCTGCACCGTTCTCGTCATCGCTCCATCTTCGCGCACGCCGGCGGGCCGGCCGCGCGGGCGTGGTCGTCAGGTGTCGGATGCCGCGGTGCGGCGCCGCACGATCTCGGCCGAGAGGCGCGTGATGAGGTCATAGGGGACGGGCTTGGAATACGGGAAGTTCAGGGAGTCCTTCTCCACCCGGAACGGCGCCACCTCGGCCTCGAGCGGCCCGTCGAACGTCGGCACGGGGTAGAGGCCCACGTGGTGCTTCCACCCGGCGAAGTGGATCGCATAGCGGCCGCCGAGCATGACCGCGGCGATCCCGTAGCGCACCTTCTCGTCGGCGTCGGGGACGCCGGCGTGGATCGCAGCGCGGACGCGCTCGAGCACGTCGCGGACCTCTGGTGGGAACGACGCGACGTACTCGTCGACGGATTGAGGGGCACTGGCGGCCATACAGGCAGCCTACAACACTGAACCATTTAGTTCAATGATGCATCGGAGCTTCGTGCCACGATGGGCGGATGGCGACGCCCGACATCCGACTCGTACCGAAATCCGACGATGAGACCGCCCGCTGGCTGCCGACGGCCATGGCGGCCTACGAGCAGGCCAGACTGAAGGCCGGTGACGACCCCGAGCAGGCGGCCGCGGCTCGGCGGGGCTCGGAGGAGCAGTTCTTCCCCGACGGCCGGCTCGTCGACGGACACTTCCTCTTCACGGTCGTCGCCGACGGCGAGGAGGCCGGATGGCTCTGGATCGGCCCGATGCAGGACGCGTCGAACTGGTACGTGTGGGACGTCGCGGTGCACGAGGCGTTCCGCGGCCGGGGACTCGGACGGGCGACGATGCGGCTCGCCGAGGACTTCGCGCGCTCCCAGGGCGCCACGTCGATGCGCCTCAACGTGTTCGCGTACAACGACCCCGCGGTCCGCCTCTACGAGAGCCTCGGCTACGCCACCGCGTCGATGCACATGCACAAGGTGCTCTGAGCGGCCCGCACTCGCGCTCACTCCGCCAGGCGCACCACCTCGATCCGGTCCCCGGGACCCGCGAGCACGAGCACGCGCTTGGCGGTCACGCCCTCGAGCGCGCCGGCGAGCGCCGCGGCATCCGGACCCGCACCGACCTCATCCCCCGACCGTTGCCAGACGCTGACCGGCGCGCCGGTGGCCTTCCCGATCGCCTGTTCGAAGGCCGCGGGGTCGCCTGCAGTCACGAGGATGACACGGCCGATGCGTCGGGCGGGCGCCAGGCCCTCGGTGACGATCACCGAGCGGTCGTGGCGCCAGACGGCGAAGTGGTACCCGAACACGAGTCCCGTGGCGACGAGGAGGCCGAGCGGCGCACGCACGCGGTCGATCAGGCTCGCGGTCGTCGTGGGATCGAGTCCGAACTCGAACAACCGGTACCCGACCACGAGCAGGGCGATGAGCGCCACGATGGCGCTGGCTCCGAACACGGCGACGAGGTACACCCGCCGCCCGGTGTAGGCGATCTCCGTCGACTCGACCTGCCGGGTGGGTTTCCAACTGAGCCACCAGGCGGGTCCGCCGACGACCAGCGCGCTGATACCGCCGAGGAGGAGCGCGCGGTCGTCGGATGCCGCAAGCGGGCCGACCAGCGTCGCGAGCGTCGCGTTCAGGATGACGCCGACTCCTGATGCGGCCGCGACCAGGCCGATCCCCGACATGACCAGCGCGCTCGCGCGGCGCGTGCCGTCGGACCGCTCGGCCGCGATGCGGCGATGGTAGTGCCACACGAGCGCGCCGATGGATGCCGCCGCGAGCGCCGTACCCAGCGGACGGAGGATCTCGCCGGCAGGCTCGCCGGGGTCGAATGCCAGCCGCAGCAGTGCGTAGAGCGCGGTGCCGAGCCCGCCGAGCATCAGGATGCCCGACCCCATCACCCCCACGACGATGAGCGCCACGGGCGCGAGGCCGGTGTCCAGTCGCCTCGTGCCATCACGGAACCAGTGCCACCACCAGATCACCCCGCCGCCGACGGCCCAGATGAGCGCTTCGAGCGGGACGTACCACCACGGGCTTCCGGACAGCGCCCGTTCGGAGGTTCCACGGATCGCCATGTCGAGCAGGGAGCCGAGTGCATTCACGGCACCACCGACGCCGATGATGAGGCCGAAGACGGAGCCGGCCACGGCGGGCACGGTACCGAGCCTTCCCGGGCGCTTCAGCGGATGCCGCCACATCCAGCGATGCCACACCCAGACGGCCGCCCAGACCACCCCGACGGAGCACTCACCGGGCAGCCACTGCCCGCTCACGAGCGAAGCCGCCGTACCCAGCAGCGCCGTCGCCGACACGATGAGGGACACCGTGTACATGACCGCCAGGTACAGCCCCCATGCCAGCGACGACCGCTCCGACTCATCCGCGAGGCGGCGCCACACGACCCACCACAGCACCGCGGCGAGCGGCCCGCCGATGAGGGCGAACGCGAGCGAGAGCGCCAGGCCGGCGGTGTCGTCGACGACGAGCCTCGTGCCGACGTCGAGCAGTCGCTCGAGGAGGCCGGCCAGGCCGATGGCGGTGATCGAGACCAGCACGAAGAGCAGCGTGTACACGATGAGACGCCGGACGGTGCGCTGCGCCCCGCCGGCGGCCGGGACGGCGGGGATCTCCGAGGCGCTCATCACTGCACCATCTCCGGGGTGCAGACCGCGAGCTGCCACGGGGTCGACTCGATCAGCCAGCCGCCGTCGGCCCTGACGAGGTCGAAGTCGCCCTCCTCTTCGTAGTCCGACGATCCGAGCAGCCCTCCCTCGTACGTGACGGTGATGAGCACCCTCACGTCGGCCGAGTCGTCGCGTTCCGTGGTGGAGACGAGGGTGACCCGCATGCCGTCCTGTGGGCCGGTCCCGATGCGTACGCAGGGGTCGCCGAGCTCGGGCACGAGGTACTCGATCGCCGCGGCCTCGTCGCCCTCGATCACCGCGGCCGAGTATCGCTGCACGACACCCTCGGGGGTTGACTCGTCGAGCACTTCCGGCTCACCGCGGGTGAACACGACGATCAGCGCCACGATCGCCAGCGCGGCGATCACGGCGAGGATCACGATGAGGGTGCGATCGGGCCTCGGCCTCGCTGGTTCCATGTGCACATCATGGCGTAGTCCGCGCCTGCGATCCCGACCAAGTTCACGGCACGCGGCCGCCGTCGCCGCGCGCGGCGTGGGCACGACGCATGAGCAGTGCGCGCTCGCGCTCGTTCGAGGTCATCGCGGCGGCGCGCTCGAACTGCTCGGCGGCCTCGTCGCCTCGGCCGAGGCGCTCGTAGAGATCGCCGCGCACGCTGGGCACGAGGTGGTAGCCGCGCAGCGCCGGCACGTCCTCGAGCTGCTCGAGGAGCACGAGGCCGGCTTCTGGCCCCCGCGAGCGGCCGAGGGCGACCGCGCGATTGAGCTCGGCCACGGGCGAGCCCGTGCGGCGACCGAGCTGCTCGTAGAGGTCGGCGATGCGGTTCCAGTCCGTGTCGTCGACGGATGCCGCGCGCGCATGCTCAGCCGCGATCGCCGCCTGCAGCGCGTACGGTCCGGCGCCAGCTCCGGCCGCGGCCGCACCCTCGTCGGCGCGCGCGAGGGCGTCGAGGCCGCGGCGGATGCGCGAGGCATCCCAGCGCCGTCGGTCCTGCGCGTCGAGCAGGATCGGCTCGCCGTCGGGGCCGGCACGCGCCGCGAGTCGAGAGGACTGCAGTTCCATGAGCGCCGACAGGCCGTGCACCTCGGGGTCGTCGGGCACGAGCACGGTGAGGATGCGGCCGAGGCGCACTGCCTCGTCGCAGAGGGTCGGGCGCATCCAGTCGTCGCCCTCGGTCGCGGAGTAGCCCTCGTTGAACAGCAGGTACACGACACCGAGCACCGTCGAGAGGCGCTCCGCCCGCTCGGGGCCGCTCGGCTCCTCGATCGCGGCGCCCGCCTCGGCGAGCGTGCGCTTGGCCCGGGAGACGCGCTGCGCGACCGTGGCCTCGGGCGCCAGGTGGGCGCGCGCGATCTCGCGCGTCGAGAGGCCGGCGACGAGCTTCAGCGTGAGCGTGGTCTGCGCCTCGGGCGTGAGCGCCGGATGGCAGCAGATGAACATGAGGCGCAGCACGTCGTCCTCGACGTGGTCGATCCCGGCGCCGGGATCCTCCTCGACCGCCTCGGAGAGCTCGTGGGCGAGCGCCGCGAACGCTGCGTCGTACCGCGCGCGCCGCCGGAAGGCGTCCACGGCCCGGCGCTTCGCCGTGGTCATCAGCCACGCGCCCGGATTGTCGGGGATGCCCGTCTTCGGCCATTGCGCGAGCGCGGCGACGATCGCGTCCTGCGCGACGTCCTCGGCGAGCCCGACGTCGCGCACGATGCGCACGAGCGCGGCGATCAGCCGCGTCGACTCCAGCCGCCAGACGGCCTCGATCGCGGCGCGCGTCGTCTCCTCGCCCGTCTCGTCGCCCACGCGAGCATGAGACCACGCGCGCAGCCGGCACGCAAGGCGGCCGGGGTCAGAACTCGGCGATCTGGCGGATCTCGACGCTGCCCTCGAATCCCGGCCAGTGGTCCTTGTGCAGCTGCATCAGCCGCCGCCCCAGTTCGAGCGCCTCCTCGCGAGAGTGGACCTCGATGACCGCGTAGCCGCCGACGAGCTCCTTCGCCTCGGTGAACGGCCCATCGACCGCCTTGATGCTGCCGTCGACGAGCGAGACGATGGCGCCGGCCGCGCTCGGCAGCAGTCCCTGGCTGTCGACCAGGATGCCGGTGGCCCGCCCCCAGCGGTCGTACTCCGCCATCGCCTCGAACAGCTCGGCCGGCGGCTCGCCATTGGCCTCGCTGGACTTGATCAGGCACATGTATCGCATGGGATCCCTCCTGGCTGAGGCGCGCCCCTTCGGCGTGCCCTCACGATAGCGTCGGCGGCCCGGTCCCGTTCTCGACATGACCTCGGAGATTCCTCGAACTCGATGTCGAGAACGGATGCCGCACCACGACGTCATGGTGACCGACCCGATCGACCGGGTCCGACCGAAAGGAACGATCGCCATGAACACCGACCTCCGCACCGCGGCCCGGAGCACCGGCCGCGTCGATGCCGTGCGCCGACCGGCCCACGCGGGCGACCCCGCCACGCGCGTCCTCGTCACCGCGGGAGCCGTCGCCGGCCCGCTCTTCGTCGCCGTGGGCCTCGTGCAGGTGCTGACCCGCGAGGGCTTCGACCTGTCGCGGCATCCGCTCAGCCTCCTCTCGCTCGGCGACCTCGGCTGGATCCAGATCGCGAACTTCATCGTGGCCGGCGTGCTCATGCTCGCGTTCGCCGTCGGCGCGCGCCGGAGCCTCGGCGACGGGCCGGGCCGCGTCTGGGCGCCCGTGCTGTTCGCCCTCTACGGCGTGGGACTCGTGCTCGGGGGCGCGTTCACCGCGGACCCGGCACTCGGCTTCCCGGCTGGCACGCCGGACGGCTATCCCACCGAGTGGACGTTCCACGGCACCGTGCACGCGTTCGCCGCACCCCTCGCGTTCCTCGCGCTCGTGGCGGTGACGTTCGTGGTCGCCCGTCGTCTCACCTGGGAGGGCCACCGTGCTGCGGGCGTGTGGTCGCGGGTCATCGGCATCGCGTGCCTGCTCCTCTGCCTCCCGTTCGGGCCTGCGATGAGCGTGCGCCTGTTCGTGGGCGTCGCGCTCGGTTTCGCGTGGATCACGGCCTATGCGATCTCGCTGCTGCGCGAGCGCACGGTCACGGCGTGACGACGCGGGCCTTCCGGCGAACGGATGCCGCGGCATCCGTCTCGCCGGACCCGGCCGGTCACCAGGGCTCGCCGGCCTCGGGCACCAGCGAGCGCACGTGCTCGACCGCGTCGGGGAAGCAGGCGTCGAGCACCTCGGTGGCCGACACCTCGTTGCCGTAGTCGCCCGTGAGGCGAAGCCCGACGATCGTGTTGATCAGCATGCCGGTGGCGATGAACACACGAGCCTCATCGAGTGAGAAGCCGGCGTCGTCGCGGATGAACCGCCAGATGTCGCTGAATCCGGCGCGGGCGACTCGCCCGATCACGGGCTCGCCACCGAGCGCCGTGGAGTTCGCGATGACGGGGAGCATGCCGCGCTCGGCGAGCAGGTCGGTGTATGCGGTGCCCATGCGCTTGGCCCGGCCTTCGCGGTCGCCCGGCAGCGCACGACGGAACTCGTCGATGAGCCGCGCATAGGCGCGCTCGATCACGGCGACGAAGAGCTTCTCCTTGGTGCCGAACAGCCGCACCACGTAGGGCTGGCTCACGCCGGCGGCACGGGCGACCTCGTCGGTGGTCGTGCCCACGTACGTCTTCGCGCCGAAGACCGCGGTGGCCGCCTCGAGGATCAGCTCCCGGCGGTCGGCCGCCTTCATGCGCGGGGCGGCGACTTCGTTGATCGTCATGCTTGACATGTTATCAGTCGATTACTACTCTCAAGTAATCATTCGATAACAACCAAGGAGCGCCGCCGTGTCAACCGTCCTCGAAGCCGCATCCGCACCGCGCACGCCCCGCGCCGGCCGTCGCCGGCCGATCCCCCTCTGGCTCGTGCTCATCGCGACCGCCCTGCCGATGTTCATGGCCACCCTCGACAACCTCGTGATGACGAACGCCCTGCCCGTGCTTCACGAGGAGTTCGGGGCATCCGTCGAGGAGCTGCAGTGGTTCATGAACGCATACACCCTCGCGTTCGCGAGCACGATCCTCATGGCCGTCGCCCTCGGCGACCGCTTCGGCCGCCGCACGCTGTTCCTCATCGGCATCGCGGTCTTCACCGTGAGCTCGGCGTTCGCGGCGCTCGCCACCGACCCTGGCCAGCTCATCGCCGCCCGGGCGCTGCAGGGCTTCGGCGCGGCGGCGATCATGCCGCTGTCGCTCACCCTGCTCGCGGGCTCGGTGCCGCTCGCCCGCCGTCCGCTCGCGATCGGCATCTGGGGCGGCGTGGCGGGCCTCGGAGTCGCGACCGGCCCGCTCATCGGCGGCGCGGTGATCGAGGGCTGGGCCTGGCAGGCGATCTTCTGGATCAACGTGCCCGTCGGCGTTGTGTCGATCGCACTCGCGCTGCTCGCCCTGCCGAACAGCTTCGGGGCGCGACTCCGCGCCGACGTCGTGGGCCTCGTGCTCTCGGGTCTCGGGCTCCTCGCCCTCGTCTACGGCATCGTGCGCGGCAACGACGCGGGCTGGGACAGCCTCGAGGTGCTCGGCAGCCTCATCGCCGGCGGCATCCTGCTCGCCGCGTTCGTCGCGTGGGAGTCACGCGCGTCGGCACCGCTGCTTCCGCTCCGGCTGTTCCGCGACCGCAGCTTCACCGTCGCGAACGTCGCGGGCTTCGGGTTCAGCTTCGGCGCGTTCGGGTCGATCTTCATCCTGATCCAGTTCCTGCAGGTCGTGCAGGGCTCGACCCCGCTCGAGGCTGCGCTGCAGACCTCGCCCTGGACGCTCGCGCCCATGGTCGTCGCGCCGCTCGCCGGGTTCATCGCGCCCCGCGTCGGCACCCGCGCCCTCATCGTCACCGGACTGCTGGCACTGGGCGCCGCCCTGTTCTGGCTCACGGGGCTGCTCGACGCATCCGTGGAGTACCCGGCCTACGTCGCGCCGTTCATCCTGGCGGGCATCGGCATGGGGCTGGTGTTCGCACCCTCGGCCACGGCCGTGCTCGCCACCATGGCGCCCGACGACCATGCCAAGGCGAGCGGCACGAACTCGATGCTGCGCGAGGTGGGCGTCGCGCTCGGCATCGCGGTGTCGACGGCGGTGTTCACCGGCGCCGGCGGCGAGCTGACCCCGGCCGACTACGCGATGGGTGCCCAGCCCGCCGTGCTCGTGGGAGCCGGGGTGCTCGCAGCCTCCGGGCTGGTGGCCATGCTCCTGCCGTCGGGGAAGGCCGCGCGCAACCCTCAGCGCATCGCGCGGTAGGCGGCGCGCTCGTCGGGCGTGAGGTGCTCCGTCGCGTACGAGAGCATCGTCCGCGGCATCCGCGGGGCGTGCTCATCGAGGAATCCGGTGAGCACGCCCCGGTCGACGCGCTTGCCGACCTCACGCAGCATCCAGCCGACCGCCTTGTGCATCAGGTCCTCGCGGTCGTCGAGCAGTCGCGGCGCGAGCCGCAGGATGGGCCCGGCGTCGCCGGCCTTGATGAACGCGAACGTCGCGAGCACGGCGACCCGGCGCTCCCAGAGCGAGGCGGATGCCGCGAGCCGATCGAGCAGCGGATCGCCGCCGCGGCCCGCCTCCCGCAGGAACACCCCCACGAGGAACTCGGCGGAGCTGTCGACGAGGTCCCAGTTGTCCACGCGGCCGGCGTGCACGGCGTCGAGGAACGCGGCGTGCAGCGCGAGCCGTGCGCCCTCGTCCCGGGTGCGCGGCCGGCTCGCCACCTCGAACTGCCGCACCATCACGAGCAGCGCCGCGAGCCGGTGCTCGTGCACGGGACTCTCGAGAAGCGCCGAGGCCTCGGCGAGCGGCATCCGCTCGAACCGCTTCACGATCGCACGCGTCGCCGGCACCCTGACGCCGACGAACACGTCGCCCTCGCCGTACTCGCCGGGGCCGGTCTTGAAGAAGCGCTGCAGGAACGCGGCGTCCTGCGGGTCGCCGGCCGCATCGATGGCGGCGGCGAGCTCTGCAGCGGTCGAGTCGGATGGGTGGGTCGCTCCTGCCACGGTGGCACTCTAGCGGTCCTGCCCGGCGTGCCTTCTGGGCACGTCGACGGGCGCGGGGGGTCGTGATCGACCTCGCCCGCGCCCGTCAGTGGTTGGCCGGGGATGCGCGCCGGGGCTCAGCGCGAGCCTCCCGTCGGCGACAGGTCGTCGTCGACCGTGTCGGCCGGATGCTCCGGCGTGGACTCCGGGCCGCTGGTCGGCGACAGGTCGTCGTCGACGTCGGTCGGAATGCCCGTCTTCAGCTCACGGATCGCCGCGTTCGCCCGTGCCTCGGCGAAGGCGCTGAGGCGCGCGCCCTGCATCTCTGCAGCGGTCACGTCGGCGGCTGCCTGTGCCTCGGCGTACGCGCTCAGGCGTTCGCCCTGCATGTCTGCAGCGCTCACGCCGACCGGAGCGCCCGCCTTCAGCTCACGGATGGCCTCCGGGCTGAGGTTCCGCGACGTGACTGCCCCAGCCTGCTGGGCGTGGAACTCGCGGATCGCCTCGGCGATGACCGCACGCTCGGTCGTGACCGGCTGTGCCGCGTGGAACTCGCGGATCGCCTCGGCGATGACCGCACGCTCGGTCGTGACCGGCTGGGTCGCGTGGAACTCGCGGAGCGCATCGGCGCTCCACGTGGTCGCACCAAGGGCCTGCTGAGGCGAGGTCGCGTGGAATTCGCGGAGCGCGTCTGTGCTCCACGAGCTCGCACCAAGGGCCTGCTGAGGCGAGGTCGCGTGGAATTCGCGACGCGCGTCTGTGCTCCACGAGCTCGCACCAAGGGCCTGCTGAGGCGAGGTCGCGTGGAATTCGCGACGCGCGTCTGCGCTCCACGCTCGCTGGACGTCGGCCTCGACGGCCTTCGCGACCGACTCGGCCGCGATCCGGTCCTCGCCGCGGGTCGGCGAGAGGTCGTCGCGAACGATCACGTGACCGCGTGCGATTCCCATGGCGGCGGCGTTCGCCGCCGGGCGGAGGTCGTCTCTCACAGACCCGCCTTGCGCGGCTACTCCAGCGCAGCCGCTCATCAGCACTACCAACGACGCGGTGATGAGCACCGGTGCCGCCGTTCGTGTCTTCATGGTTACATTCCTTTCGGGTGGGGATACCGCCTGGTTGGGGGTATGGCCGAAGTTACGAGCGGCGGCGCAGCGCCGGATCCGTGCAGCCACCCCGCCTGGCCTCGGAATATTCCTGAGTTTCTCTCAGTACAATCCGCCCGCGGCTGCTCCGAACGGAGCCCGCCAGCCCTGAGACCCGGCTCCTGGCACGGGTGTGCGCGGCACGGCGAACTCCGTCGCGGAATCTTGCGTCCACGCAAGAAAGCCGCGCCGGGCCGCAACACATCGCGGGAAGCCTGCATCTAGCCTTGAAGCAGCGGCCGATCGGCCGCATCCATGCCGCGCTCGCGGCCGCACCCGGGGAACGGAGGTTCACATGTCGAACACCACGATCGACGCCATCGTCGGCGAACCCGAGGTCCTCGAGGACGAGGTCTCCGCGGCCGACATCGCGCTCGCGGCCGACGTCGAGACCGACCCCGCGTGGCTCCGACTCAAGGAGTCCGCGACGCGGCTCCAGGCGCTGCAGGCGAAGGACGGCTCGGTGCCCGAGGAGGGCGACGCAGTGCCCGATGCGCGTGGCGAGGCATCCGCGCTCGTCGACGCGGTCGTGGAGTCGATCGAGGAACTCGCACCGCGGTTCCCGCACGAGTCCGCGTACCTCGCGGCATCCGTGGTGGACTTCCGCCGCTGGCAGGCAGAGGGCTTCGGCGCGCCCGACTTCCTCGACTCGCTCGTGGAGTTCCAGCCGCAGCGGCACCGCATCGACGGCATCCGCCACCTCGTCGTGTTCCCGATGGTCACGCAGAACGGCTCGCCGGACCGCCATGTCGAGGCGCTCGTCGTCGAGACGATCTGGCCCGAGTTCGTCGCCGCGCTCGAGGCCGGCGACTACTCGAACAAGCTGTTCGTGAGCCTGCGGCTCGTCGACTTCACGCCCGGGTACGACACGAACTCGGCGGTGCTGTTCCCTGAGACCGTGGCGATGCGCGAGATCCCGCCGTTCACGTGGGGCGCGATCTTCCAGGACCGCGAGGCTGCCCGGTACCGCAGGGTGGTGCGCGCGGCATCCGAGATCACGAAGCTCGAGCTGCCGGATGACGCGGCCGCACTGCTCGACGACCAGGAGCTCGCCGAGCGCACGTTCGTGATGTGGGACATCATCCACGACCGCACCCACATGCGCGGCGACCTGCCGTTCGACCCGTTCATGATCAAGCAGCGGATGCCGTTCTTCCTGTACTCGCTCGAGGAGCTGCGGTGCGACCTCACCGCGTTCCGCGAGTCGGTGAAGATCGAGCGCAGCCTGCGCAAGCGGGCGACTGAGCACACCGAGGGGGAAGGCGAGGCGCTGTCGGCGGTCGACTCGCAGCTGCTCGAACACGGCAAGCTCGTGCAGTACGCGGTGATCTTCGACCGCATCTTCCGGTTCGCCATCACGGGCTCGCGCGTGCGCAACTACGACGGACTCGGCGGCCAGCTGCTGTTCGCGTGGCTGCACCGCAAGCACGTGCTCGAGTGGACGGATGTCTCGCTGAGGTTCGACTGGGACGCGGTGCCCGACGCCGTCGTGGAACTGGGCGACGCGATCGACGAGCTCTACTGGAAGTCGATCGACCGCCCGAAGACGGCGCACTGGCTCGCCGCGTACGACCTCGTGCGCAGCGTGGTGACGCCGAACCCGGCGTCGGCGTGGGCCGAGGGGCTGCCACGCGAGGTGCTCGCCGGCCCGCCGAAGGGCTACACCGACCTCATGATGGACGACGAGTTCCCGCTGTCGATGTTCTACGAGGCCCTCGACAAGAAGATGAAGCCGGTCATCGAGTCGACCGTCGGCATCACCGCGGCCACGCCCGACGCCTGATCGAGGCGACGAACCCCGATCGAGCCACGCCGAGCGGCCGCGGATGCCGCATCCGAACAGCTGCTCGGCGTGGCTCGCCGTATGAGAGGCTGGCAATGTGACCGAATCGAGCGACGTGCAGGGTCGGACGGTCCTCATCGCGGGAGCGACAAGCGACTCCGGCCGAGCGGTGGCCAGCGCCCTGCTCGGCGCCGGCGCGCGGGTCGTCGCGGTGGGCAGCGACCAGGGACGGCTCGAGGCGCTCGAAGCCGAGATCCCCGGAGTGATCGTCGAGCAGGCCGACCTCGCCGACGAGGATCACGTGCTCGAGCTCGCGATGCGGGTGCACGGGCGTGTCGGCGACATCGACGGCGTGATCCACCTCGTCGGTGGCTGGCGAGGCGGCGGCGGCATCTCGGGGCAGACCGAGGAGGACTACCGCGTGCTCGAGCGCTCGTTCACCGCGCTCCGCCACGTGAGCCGGGCCTTCTGGGGGGACCTCGTCACCTCGACCGCCGGCCGCATCGCGATCGTGTCGTCGGTCATGGTCGAGTCACCCACGGCCGGCAGCGCGAACTACGCCGCCGTCAAGGCGGCGAGCGAGTCGTGGATGCGCTCGCTCGCCCACGGCTTCGCCCCGCGACCGGTCGACGAAGCCGGGGCACTGCAGGAGCGCGAACCAGGAGGCGGGGCGGCCGTCGTGTTCCGCGTGAAGTCGCTCGCCGGCCTCGAGGAGCGGCTCGCGGCATCCGTCGTCGACCTCTGGCGAGCGGATGCCGCAGAGCTCAACGGGTCCGTCGTCGAGCTCGTCGAGCCCGCCTGACGGCCGACGCCACAGCGCCCGGGATCGTGCCGGGGGTCAGTTCGTGCCGTCGGTCGCGTGCACGGCGTAGCCCCAGCAGCCCGCATCCTGCCAGCGGTACCCCTTGCCGCTCTTCGCGTCGCCGTGCAGGGCGAACTCCCAGGCCGCGACCTCATCTGGCGTGAGGTCGGCGGGCATCGCCGGGAAGCGGTTGGAGGTGTCGGCGCCCGGGTTCCACCACTCCCAGTAGAGGTACTCGTGGCGGGCCTCGGCCATGCAGATGAGCACGAGCTGCTGGAACTCGAGCCATGCCTGGCGTTCCGCCGCGTTCGGCGGCGCGGCGTCGGGATCGGGCATGCTCGGCGGACCGCCCGGTGCCGGCTCGTCGGAGGTACGGCGGTCGCCGTCGGGCGTCGGGGCCGGCGTGGGGGCGGACCCGGTGGGCGGCTCGCCGGCCGGCGGCTCGGATGCCGGCGGGGTCGGTTGGGGCGTGGCGCCGCGCCCCGGCTGCGTGGCACCGTCGGCGCCGCTCGCCGAACCGGTCGGCTGCGGGGCCGACGTGGCGCCCGGCCCGGCTTCGTAGGTTCCCGGATCGCCCGACGCGGGCGCGGGATATCGTGCGTCGTAGAAGACGGGTGCGCCCGTGGTCGCGGCGGCGGCACCCACGAAGACAGCGGCCACGAGGGCGGCGGCGACGCCCGCGCTCAGCAGTAGCGTCCGGCGCATGGGGCCCCCCTCCCGGCGTCGTCGGCGCGTCGTTGGCGCCAGTGCGTGTCCGGATATGCTATACGCCGATCCGTGTCCCCCGAAAGGGGGCGGGTCACACCGAGGCGACGGGTTCCTTGCGCTACGCCGGGGGCGTCGCGGCATCCGGGGCCGGACCGTCGCCCCGCGTCGCGGCATCCGATGCGGGACCGTCGTCCGTCACCACGGCCGGCATGACCTCCCGGGCGGTGTCGGCCGGGTCGGCCTGCGCGCGGCTGAGGAGGACGAACGGCGCGGCGATCGCGGTGATCACGCCGCTCCAGAGCATGGATCCGCTGTAGCCGCCGAGGTCTGCCGAGCGGCCCAGGATGGGCTGGAACACCGCGCCGCCTGCGCTGCCCAGGAGCGAGTCGAAGGACAGCACGGTCGCTCGCTGCTTCGACGGGATCATGTCGTTGAGGTACGCGCGATGCACCGGGTCGTCGATCGACGACGCAATGCCCCAGACGGCGAGCAGCACGATGGCCACCCAGAAGTTGGTCGTGAACGCGAGCGCGACGAGGACCACCGCGCTCGACACCGTCGCAAGCAGGATGGCGGACGTGCGCTTGCGGAAGAGCCGCCGCGCGTACGGCGCGAGCACCCCGCCCACGATGCCCGCCCCCGAGAGGATGGCGGCCGCAAGCCCTGCGATCGAGTACGCACCCTCGTCGCCCCAGAGCTCGAGGAGGTACGGCTGGAGGGCGTAGAAGACGTAGATGCCGACGCCGGCTGTGAACGGGGTGGCGAGCATGAGCCATCGCACGGGCGGGTTGCCGAGGCCGTAGCGGACCGACGCCCGCAACACGTTGCCGGTCGCCTTCAGCGGCCCCACGCCTCGCTCGGGCGTGAACCCGAGGTCGCGCATGAGCAGGGCGGCGACGATGAACATGAGCGCGAGCACGCCCCCGCGGATGAGGAAGGGCACGCCGAGGTTGGTGAGCTGCGCCACGACGCCGCCGAGCACGGACCCCGCAAGCATCGCCACGCTTCCCACGATCATGGCACGTCCGAAGACGGTCTCGAGGCTGCCGCGGTACCCGGTGGCGTGGAGCGCGTCGACGAGCCAGGCGTCGACCGCGCCGGAGAAGAACGTGAACCCGAGCCCGAGCAGCACCGACACGATCGCCCACGCCCAGAACGGCGACTCCCACACCCAGAGCAGCCAGTACATCACGGTGGTCACCGCAAGCGTGATGGTGCCGAGCAGGTAGGAGGCACGTCGCCCGAGCGTGTCGGCGACCACGCCCGTCGGGATCTCGAAGATGAACATGCCGGCGCTGAAGAACGCGTTCGCGGCGAACGCCTCGAGGTTGGTGAGGCCCGCGTCGAGCAGGAACAGCGTGTTGATGCCCCAGATGAAGGAGGCAGCGAGGGTGTTGCCGAGCATGAGCGTGTAGTACACCGCCTGCACGCTCTGCGGGGTCGGAGCACGTCGCGCCGCGGCGTTCACGAGGACCTCCGAGATTGCGTCACCCGATCATCTTGCTCCCGCGCACGCCGCCAGCCAAGGGTGGATGACGGTGTGGCGCGGTGCGTTGACCCGGGGTGGCCCCGCCGATACTCTCCGGGCATGGTGCGCTTCCTCATCCGCGTGGCGGTCTTCGTCGGCTCCGCCGCGCTCGGCCTGTTCCTCGCGTCGCTGCTCATACCCGGGTTCCATGTCCACCTTGCGGGTTTCCTCGTCGCGATCCTGGTCTTCGCGATCGCGCAGGCATTGATCGAGTGGCTGGTCGAGCGGATCTTCCATCGATCGTCGCCCACCGTCGCGGGCATCGCGGGACTGCTCTCCACGTTCCTCGCGCTGTGGATCGCGACGCTCTTCACTGACGGCCTCAGCTTCGACGACGTCGGCGCCTGGATCCTCGCCGCGGTCGTCGTCTGGCTCACGACGGCGCTGCTCGGCTGGCTCGCAGCGAGGTTCCTGCTGCGGCCTCGGGGGGCCGAGCAGCAGCGCTGACGCCCCAGCGGCTCAGTGCATGTCGTCCTGGCCGGTGACGCGCGTGGCGAGGCCGACCCGTTGGGGTGACGGCGGGTCACTGTCGCTGGCGCACCCACTCCAACGCGTCTCGGTGCGCGCGGCGCACCGCCTCGCCGATCCACTCCGAACTCCGGTAGAGGCGCTCGGGACCGAGGCGTTCGAGCAGGCCGCCGGCCCCGAGCTGGTCGCGGACCCGATCGCTGGCGACCACGAGCCAGAGTGTGGAGTCGTGCTCTTCCAGGTCGTCGAGGTACCGGCCGAGCACCGCGATGGACGACAACCCGAGCTCGTCGATCCCGCGAAGTCGGAGGATGACGACGGATCCCCGGGAGTCGGCCCCCACCTTCGGCAACTGCGCCTCGAAGACGGGAGCGCTCGCATAGAACAGGCTGCCGTAGGGCTGCAGCACCACGACGTCGTGGGGCGGCAACGTGTGCACCGGGTCGACCTCGCGCATCCGACTGTCTCCATGGAACTCGAGCTGGCGGACGCGGAGGCGGTTGGATTGCTGGGCGACGAACAGGATGATGCCGAGGCCCACCCCCACGAGCACCGCGAACTGCAGCGGGATGATGAGCGTGAGCACGAACGTGACCGCCATGATGGCCGTCTGCAGCGGGCCCGTCTTCGCAACCGACAGCACCCGCGCAGGCTTGACGGCCTGCACGCCGACGACGATGAGCAGCCCGGCGAGCGCGGGCATCGCGACGAGGGAGACCACACCGGACGCGACGAGGATGACCAACGCCATGACCGCGGCCGCGATGAACAGGGCGAGGCGGGTCCGTGCGCCGGCTGCGACGATGAGCGCCGAGGCCGACATCGAGCCGCCGACCGGCATGCCCCTGAACACTCCGGCGGCGATGCTGCCGACGCCCTGGCCGATGAAGTTGCGGTCGGAGTTCGCCGGTTTCCCGTCGGCGTTCGGAACGCCGCCCGCCACGGCGGCGCCCTGCACGAGGCCCACGAACGCGAGCGAGAGCGCCGGCAGCGCAAGGTACGTGATGTCGCCGATGCTCGGGAGCACCGGAGCCGGAAGGCCCGTCGGCACGTCGGCGACATCGCCGACGGTCAGCACATCCCAGTCGAACACGAAGGTGAAGAGGGCGGCGAGCGCCGAACCCACGGCTATCGCGACCACGAGGCCGAGCGAGCGCAGCGGCGTTCGCGTGAGCACCACGATGAGCGCGATCGTGACCAGTCCGACGATCACCGTCGGCAGGTCGAACAGCCAGAAGTGCGCGAACGTGTCGACCGCCCTGAAGAGCCGGTTCGCCCCTTGGCCGGCGTACCCGGTCAGATTCGTGAGCTGTCCGAGCACGATGTTGACTCCGACCGCCGTGACGAACCCCACCATGACGGCAGTCGGCACGAAGCGCAGCATCCGGCCGCCCCCGAGGACGCCCGCGATGATCATGAAGACGCCGGTGAGCATGGCGAGCGTGTACAGCGCGCGATCGGGGTCGGGCAGAGTGCCGAGGTCGGTGTCGGCGACGATGAGCGCCATCGCGCCCGTCGCCTGTACGGCCATGAACGAGCTGCTGGTGAACAGCGCGGCTCCCGCCATCCCGAACAGGAAGGCGTAGATGCCTCCGACCGGGTTGACCCCGGCGAGCAGTCCGATCGCGAGCCCGTCGGGAACGCTCTCGACGCCGAGCACGACGCCCGCGAGCGCGTCCTTCCCGAGCGTCTCCCGGCGGAATACCCCGCGGACGCGGCGCAACCTCGCGGCGAACCACGATTCGCGGGGCGCGGCGACTCCCATGGACCGAACCCTACTCGGGGAACGCCTTGCCCGGATTCAGCGTGCCGAGCGGGTCGAGCGCACGCTTCACCGCGGCGTGCAACGCGATGACCCGCTCCCCGAGCTCCTCGCGCGCGCCCGGCAGCTTCAGGAGCCCGACGCCGTGCTCGCCCGTCACCGTGCCGCCGAGCGCGCGGCAGTCGTCGACGATGCGGGCGAACGCGAGCTTCGCGCGGTCCTTCGCCGCGTCGTCGCCCTCGGGCGCGATGATCAGCGGGTGCAGGTTGCCGTCGCCCGCGTGGGCGATGTTCGCGATCAGCACGTCGTGCTCGGCCGCTGTCGCCTGGATGCGCGAGAGCATCTCGGGCACCGCGCGGCGCGGCACGCAGATGTCCTCGGTGAGCACCGGACCGAGTCGCTCGAGCGCGGGGTAGGCGAGCCGGCGGGCGAGGAACAGCCGATCGGCGTCGGCTCCGTCGGCGGCCTGTGCGACTGAGATCGCGCCGGCCTCCGCCATGATGCGGGCCACGGATGCGGCGAGCGCCTCGCCCGTTGCTCCGACTTCGTCGACCTTGGCGAGCAGCATCGTGTCGACGCCGTGTGGGAGCCCCAGCGACTGCCACGCGTCGACCGCCTCGACGCACGTGCGGTCGATGAGCTCGAGCGCGGCGGGCACGATGCCCGCCGCCGTGATCTCCGCGACGGCGACCCCTGCCGCCCGCAGGGACCCGAACGAACCGACCACCGCTCGCTCGTCGCGACCGCCGAGCGGCAGCAGCCGGAGCGTGACCTCGGTGACGATGCCGAGCGTGCCCTCCGACCCGACCATGAGCGCGGTGAGGTCGTACCCGGTGACGCCCTTCGCCGTGCGGCGGCCGAGCGCCACCACGTCGCCGTCGGCGAGCACCACCCGCATCCCGAGCACGTAGTCGCCGGTCACGCCGTACTTCACACAGCAGATACCGCCCGCATTCGTCGCGACGTTGCCGCCGATCGTCGAGATGCGGTAGCTCGCCGGATCCGGCGGGTACCAGAGGCCGTGCGCGGCGACCGCTTCGCGGAGCGTGTCGTTGATCACGCCCGCTTCGGCGACGACGTACCGCTCGTCGGCGTTCACCTCGACGATGCTGGTCATCCGCTCGAGCGAGACCACGATGCTGCGGGCCATCGCGTTCGCGCCGCCCGACAGTCCGGTGCCCGCCCCACGCGGCACGACATGCAGGCCGGATGCCGCCGCGAGGCGCACCACGGCCGACACGTCCTCCTCGCGCTCGGCGAGCACCACCGCGAGCGGCGGCTCGAACGGGGCCCACTCGGCGTCGTCGTGCGCGTAGGCGTCGAGCGACGCGGCATCCGTGAGCACCTGGTCGGGCCGGAGCATCCGCCGCAGGTCTGCGACGACGGCGCCGGGGCCGACGGCGTTGGCTGCGGTCATGCGGATGCTCCTCGCTTCGGCGGCCGACGGATGCGACTCACCCTGTGCTCTGCGCGTGGAGCTTCGATCGCCAGTCGGGCGGCACGAGGCCACGCGGTGCCGGCGAGCCCTGCCCGATGGGGCGGCTGGCGGGCGCAGCGAGCGGCGGTCCCGCCACGGACTGCCCCGCCGCATAGTCCCAGAACCAGTCCTCGCCGGGCTCGAACGACTGCGCGATCGGATGCCCCTCCTCGTGTGCGTGGCGCGAGGCGTGCTGCTCGGGCGAGCTGTCGCAGCACCCGACGTGCCCGCACTGGGCGCAGCGACGCAGGTGCAGCCACCATCCGCCGGCGGCGAGGCACTCGACGCACCCCTCGCTCGACGGCGGCACGTCGGGATCGATGGCCGGGGTCTCGTCGGTCATGCGAGCGAGCTTAGCCGCGCGTGACGACCGTGTCCTCTCGTCCTGACACGACGCCCGGGTGTAGCTTGTGGCCAGCACCACGACCGAGCATCGGAGGTTCGCGCATGGAGGGTTTCTGGAATCTGTTCTGGTGGTTCTTCTGGGCGTTCGCCTTCGTCGCGTACCTGATCGTGCTGTTCTCGATCCTGGTTGACATCTTCCGCGACCACACGCTGAACGGCTGGCTGAAGGCGGTCTGGATCCTCTTCCTCGTCTTCGTCCCGTTCATCACCGGGCTCGTCTACATCATCGCCCGAGGGGAGGGCATGGCGGAGCGGATGGGCGGCGGCAGCGGCGGGCAAGCGCTGCACACCGCGCAGGACGACTATTACGGCAACAGGTAGGGAGACCCGGATTCCGCGTCAGAACCGCCGAGCGAACGGCAGCGGCCTTCGCATGCGGATCAGCAGCACGATCGGGATGAGCACGTACGGCAGGTTGAACGCCAGGAATTTCACGGGGTTCGGCGTGACCCACTCGGGCTCGCCGACGAACTCCACCCCGAACACGATGATGCCCGTGATCGTCGCGATCATCGTGGCGTGGATCACGCTCGGCAGCTGGATCCAGTTCCAGCCCCTCACGAGCGAGATCACGAGCAGCACGGAGAAGACGGGGTAGACGAACGCCGACAGGCCGGTGACGAAGCGCATCCACACGGGCGGGTCCATGAACAGCGGATCGGCGTCGTGCGCGTACCACCAGTTGGCGTTCACGAGGAAGTTCGGCGACGGCTGCGAGAAGTCCACGCCGAGCGTCGGCAGCATGTCGCTGATCATGCTCGTCACGGTGAACAGCGAGAACACCACGATGAAGAACCAGTCGAACGGGCGGTCGCGAAGGCGCAGGTTCGAGGCGAGATCCGGTGCAGCCGTCATGGGTCGAGAGCGTAGATGAAATGCATCGCACGTGTCGATGCCCGCCACCCGAGCGCGTCGATATGGTGACGGCATGATCCACGTGCCGCGCACGAGAGGATGACGACATGTCGAAGTACCTGATCCTGATCTTCCAGGACGAGTCAGCAGCGCAGTCCGCAGGGGAGACCGTGAACCCCGCCTACCGCGAGTTCATGGATCGCCACGCGAGTGCACTGCTCGGCGGTGTCGCGCTCGAGTCGCCCGCCACCGGCACCTCCATTCGTCGCGACGACGATGGCGGGGTCAGTGTGACCGACGGCCTCTTCGCCGAGTCGAAGGAGGTGGTCGGCGGGTACTTCCTGATCGAGGCGGCCGACCTCGACGCAGCGCTCGAGATCGCCAAGGATGTTCCGGCGGGAGCGGGCGTCGAGGTACGGCCGGTGCGGCTGGCGAGCTGATGCCCGAGGGCGCCAGCCCGAAGGCAGCCTCCGCCGAGGTCGCCGCCGCTGTCGCGGAGGCCCACCGGCGCGAGTGGGCCTTCGTGCTGGCGGCCACCGTGCGCGTCGCCGGCGACATCGACACCGCCGAGGAGGCCGTGCAGGACGCGTACGCGAGTGCGCTCGCCACATGGGGAGCCCGCGGCATCCCGTCGAATCCCGGTGCGTGGCTCACGACCGCTGCTCGCCGACGCGCGCTCGACCTGCTGCGCCGCGAGGCGACCGCCCGCCGTGCGCTGCCGAAGCTCGTCGAGCCCGAACCCCCGCCGGTCGACGAGCAGGCGGACGCCGCTGCGGCGATCCCCGACGACCGGCTCGCCCTGATCTTCACGTGCTGCCACCCGGCCCTCGCGGTCGACACGCAGGTCGCGCTCACCCTTCGTCTCCTCTGCGGGCTGTCGACGGCGGATGTCGCGCGCGCGTTCCTCGTGCCCGAGCCGACGATGGCGGCCCGCATCACCAGGGCGAAGAAGAAGATCGCGACGGCGGGGATCCCGTACCGAGTGCCCGACGCCCGGGAGCTCGGCCCACGACTCGACGGGGTGCTCTCGGTCGTGCATCTCGTCTACACGACCGGGCACACCGCGCCATTCGGGGCGGACCTCATGCCCCGCGATCTCGCGGAGCGCGGCCACGAACTCGCCCGCCTCCTGCGTGCGCTGCTTCCGGACGACCCGGATGTCGCGGGATTGCTCGCGCTCGTCGTGCTCACCGAGGCGCGACGTGACGCTCGAGTGGACACCGCGGGCGACCTCGTGCTCATGGAGGATCAGGACCGCTCGCGCTGGAATCAGCGGGGGATCGCGGAGGGCACGACCCTGGTGCGCGAGGCCCTGCGCGCCCGACCACCAGGGCGTTTCGCCCTGATGGCGGCGATTGCAGCGGTGCACGACGAGAGCCCGTCGTGGTCCGCCACGGACTGGGGCGAGATCCTCGGTCTCTACGACCTGCTGGCCGAGATCTGGGTCTCCCCGGTCGTCCGGCTGAACCGCGCGATAGCGCTCGGCTTCGCGGTGGGGCCGGCCGAGGCGCTCGTCGAGCTCGACGATCTTGCGGCCGATCCGCGGCTCGCCCGGTATCCCTACCTCGCCGCGGCCCGCGCAGACATGCTCCAGCGGCTCGGCCGCTCGCGGGAGGCGCGACTCGCGTACGAGGAGGCGATCATCCTCACGGACAACGCGGCGGAGCAGGACTTCCTGCGACGGCGCCTCGAGACCATGGACTCGACGAGCTGATCGACGGCGGAGGACGCTACGGCGCGCCGACGGGCACGGCATCGACGGGCAGCATGTCGACCGGGAGCGCCTCGAGGCGCTCCCGCATCCGGATGAGGTCGCGAGCGTGCCGGTCGAGGCGACGGTCCTCGGCCGAGCGGAGTTCGAGCGGATCGACCGGCCGAGCGCGACCGTCGGGCCCGGGATCGACGAAGATGCTCACGCACTGCGTGGTCAGCTCGAGGGCCTCCGGAGTCCGAGGCGAGCCCGACCGCACGCGCACGGCGATGTGCATGCGCCCCGCCCAGGCGTGGATGAGCCTCGCATCGACCTCCACGATGTGCCCGATGCGGATGGGACGGAAGAAGTGGATGCCGCCCGAGTACACGGCCCTGGCGGCGGTGGAGGACCAGCCGGCTGCACAGGCGTACGCCGCCTCGTCGATCCATCCCATGACCGTTCCTCCGTGCGCATTGCCGCCCCAGTTGGCGGCGCTCGGCGCGGCGAGGAAGCGGAAGACGGTCTGCGGGGTCGTCCCCTCATGGGTGTAGTGCTGCTCCATCATGGCGTCGCGGATCTCCCGTCGGGCGGCGAGGCGCTGCTCGGCTCGCTCGTTCAGGATGCGGTCGGTGTCGGTCGACGGCGTCCACCGGGGGACCTCGCGCGGCATCCCGTCATCGTCGACCGCGACGAACACCAGGATGCAATGCGTGGCGGGCACGTACGCCCGGCTCTGCACGTCGGCCGCTTCGATCACGACCAGCACCTGCATGCTCGTGCGGCCCGTGTGGATGATGCGCGCGTGCGCCTCCACCAGGTCGCCCGCGGTGATCGGCGCGGTGAACTGGACGTTGCCGACGTACGCGGTGACACAGTACGACCCGCTCCAGCCGACCGCACACGCGTAGCCGGCCTTGTCGATCCACTCGAGGACGCGGCCGGCGGCGACCGTCGTGCCGCCCGCGGCCGAGTCCTGTGGAGAGGCGAGGAAGCGCAGCGTGATCCGGTCCTTCATCTTGACAGGATCGCAGCGTGCCCACGGTTTTGACGCGAATCTCGAGTGAAAGAACCGGGGTTCTTTCATGTTGAGCAAAGGATGCCGCACTCGCGTGCGACACGTGATCAGTCCAGCTCGCGCAGTTGCGTCGTGCGCTCGCTCGGCGCGTCGCCGGTGTTCACGGTGCCCTGGGGCTCGATGAGGATCGCCGAGACCTCCGCGTCGGCGCGCGGACAGTGCTCGACGCCGCGCGGCACGACGTAGACGTCGCCCGGTGCGAGCTCGACGTCCCCGTCGCGGAGCTGGATCACGAGCCGTCCCGAGATCACCATGAAGAGCTCATCGGTGTCGGGGTGACTGTGCCACGTGAACTCGCCGAGGAGCTTCACCACCTTGACGTCGTAGTCGTTCACACTCACGAGTCGTCGGGGCTGCCATGGCTCAGAGAACGAGTCGAGTGCGGCCTGCAGGTTTCGTACCTCTGCGCTCATCCCTCGATTCTCGACGGGCGTGCCTTCGGAGTTGATGCCCATCGCGCGAATTGGCAGGGGTTTGCGCATCTTCGGCTTCAACTCGTCCAGGGAGGGGGTTGACGCGGCATCCGCTCGTGCCTACAGTTAAGCACATCATTAAATAAGGAGTTGCTTACATGGCAGGTGCCGCGGACGAGCTCAGCCTCGTATTCCAGGCGCTCGCCGATCCGACGCGGCGCGCGATCATCTCGCGCCTCCGCAGCGGGCCGACGACCGTCGGGGAGCTGGCCGAGCCGTTCGCGATGAGCCGCCCCGCGATCTCGCAGCACCTGAAGGTGCTCGAGCGCGCCGGCCTCATCGAACGCACCGCCGATGCGCAGTGGCGCCGGTGCACCCTCCGAACGGAGCCGCTCGACGAGGCATCCGCCTGGGTCGAACGGCACCGCGACGAGTGGAACGAGCGTTTCGACCTGCTCGACGAGCGACTCCGCGAGCTGAAGGGACAGACGGATGCCTGAGCAGACCGCCACCGGAATGAAGCAGTTCACGATCACCCGCGTCTTCGACGCACCCCGCGACCTCGTCTGGCAGGCGTGGACGACCGAGGCGGACGCCGCCGCGTGGTGGCACCCGCGCGGCATCGAGATCAAGCCGGGCAGCGTCGCCGTCGACGTCCGCGTCGGCGGCCGCTACGCCTACACGATGGTGAACCCCGCCGACGGTGAGGAGTACCCGACGGCCGGCGTCTACCGCGAGGTCACCCCTCCCGAGCGGCTCGTGTTCACCTGGGCGTCGCCCGGCGACCCCGACGAGGAGGCGCCCGTCATCACGGTGGAGCTTCGCGAGTTGCCCGAGGACCGCACCGAGATGCGGTTCCACCTCGTCGGATGGGCGGGCGAGCCCGGCGACGGCGACGTGTACGACGGATGGGATTCCGCCTTCGACGTGCTCGCGGAGCAGCTCGCTGGAGGGAGCGCCTGATGGGCCGGCTCACCGTCGAGCAGATCGTGAGCGTCGACGGGTACGCCGCCGACTCCGACGGCGGCATCGACTTCTTCGAGGCCGTCGACGAGGTCGACGCGAACGATGCCGACCAACTCGCGTTCCTCGAGCACATCGACGCCATCCTGCTCGGAGCGAACACCTACCGGATGTTCGCGGGGTACTGGCCGACCGCCGACCCCGAGGTCGAACGGGTCGCAGAGCCCATCAATCGGCTGCCGAAGTTCGTCGTGTCGAACGGACTGACGGCGGCCCCATGGGGCGACGGCTCGATCGAGATCCTCAGCGGCGACGGCGCGACATCGGTCGCCGCGCTCAAGGAGCGCCATGCGGGGATCGTGGTCTGGGGCAGCCTCACCCTCGCCGACGCGCTCTTCCGCGCCGGCCTCGTCGACGAGCTGCGCCTGCGGATCGTGCCCGTGCTGATCGGCGCCGGTCGCCCGTTCACGCCCGCCGACCTCGGCGAGCGGCGGCTCGCGCTCGACCACGTCGTGTCGCACCCGAGCGGGCACGTCGGCCTCACCTACCTGGTGCGCTGAGCGGCATCGGGCTCGGCGGAGCGGGATTCGGCCGAGCCCGGCTCCGCCTGACGGATGGGAGGATGGTTCGGTGACCGATCAGCTCCACGACACCACCCTCCGCGGCTTCGCCTCCGACAACTATTCGGGCGTGCATCCCGAGATCCTCGCGGCGATCGCGGCCGCGAACGACGGCCACCAGGTCGCCTACGGCGAAGACGTCTACACCGAGCGCCTGCAGCAGGTGTTCGCGCAGCACTTCGGCCAGGGCGTCGAGGCCTTCCCCGTGTTCAACGGCACGGGCGCGAACGTCACGGGGCTCCAATCGATGCTTCCGCGCTGGGGCGCGGTCATCTCCGCATCGACCGCGCATATCAACTCCGACGAGGGCGGGGCTCCTGAGCGCGTCGGCGGGATGAAGCTCCTTACGCTGCCGACGCCCGATGGCAAGCTCACCCCCGAGCTCATCGACCGCGAGGCGTGGGGCTGGGGCGACGAGCACCGCGCGCAGCCGCTCGTCGTGTCGATCACGCAGACCACCGAGCTCGGCACCGCGTACACGGTCGATGAGATCGGTGCGATCGCCGACCACGTGCACGAGCGCGGCATGAAGCTGCACCTCGACGGCGCGCGCCTCTCCAACGCGGCCGCGTCGCTCGGACTCCCGCTCCGCGCCTTCACACGCGACGTCGGCGTCGACGTGCTGAGCTTCGGCGGCACCAAGAACGGCGCGCTCGGCGCCGAGGCGATCGTGGTGCTGAACCCTGCGGCATCCGAGGGCCTGAAGTACCTGCGCAAGCTGAACATGCAGCTCGCCTCGAAGATGCGGTTCGTCTCCGCGCAGCTCATCGCGCTGCTCGAGGGCGACCTGTGGCTGCGCAGCGCCTCGCATGCGAACGCCATGGCGCGCCGCCTGCGCGACGCGCTCGACGCGGGCATCGCCGCGGGCGACCTGCACGGCCTCGGCTTCACGCAGGAGACGCAGTCGAACGGCGTGTTCGCGACACTGCCGCAGGGCGTCGCCGACCGGCTGCGCGAGCGGTTCCGCTTCTACGACTGGGATGCCGCACGCGGGGAGGTGCGCTGGATGTGCTCGTTCGACACGAGCGAGGAGGACATCGACGCGTTCGTGGCGGGGATCCGCGAGGAGCTCGCCCGGGCGTAGCGCCCGACCGGAACGCGCTCAGGCACGACCGGCCGGCGCGCCCAGCTCATCGGCGATCGAGCCCGCCCAGGCCTCGATCGCGGCCCAATCGCGGAAGTCGCCCACGGGCATGGCCTCCGCGGGCGCCCACTTGGCCATCCGGTCGACGCCGCGGAGCTTCTCGAGCTGGAAGGCGCCGAAGAAGACCTGCATGCCGCGAGGGCTGATCGCCGCCTCGAACTCGGCGAACTCCTTGGGCTCCGCGCCCGCGAGCACATCGTGGCCCTTGGCATCCAGCTTGTCGGTGCCGACCGGGCCGCTGCTGAACAGCCACACGGGGTGCGAGACGAGGACGTCCTGGTTGCGGCGGACGAACTTCCGGGCGTCCTTGCGCCACCGGAACATGTACGCGGCGGACCCGACCACGTACGCGTCGTACTCGGTCGCGTCGTCCACGTCCTTGCACCGTACGACGTCGGCCTCGAGGCCTCGTCGTCTCAGCACGTCCCCGATCCGCTCGGCGATGCCCTGCGTCGCCCCGTACTTGCTCGCGTAGGCGACCAGTATCTTCATGTCGGCTCCTTCTCCGGGGCACGACCGGCCGGCGCGCCCAGCTCATCGGCGATCGAGCCCGCCCAGGCCTCGATCGCGGCCCAGTCGCGGTAGTCGCCCGCGGGCATCAGGTCCCGGATCGCCGGCATCCACACGACGATCCGATCACGACCGCTGATGCCCTCGGGGTCGTACGCGCCGAAGAAGACCTGCCGTCCGCGCGGATGGATCAGGTCTTCGAACTCGGCGAACTGCTTGGGCTCGGCCCCGGCGAGCACGTCGTTGCCGTCCTTGTCGACCGTGTCAGCGCCGAGCGGGCCGCTGCTGAACAGCCATACGGGGTGGGTGGCGAGCATCTCCGCATTGCGCTTCACGAACCTCGTGGCGTCCTTCCTCCAGTTGAACATGTACGCAGCGGATCCGACGACGCATGCGTCGTACCCGGTCGCGTCGTCCACATCCGCGCACCGCACGACCTCGACCTCGTGGCCCCGTCGACTCAACACCTCTCCGATCCGCTGGGCGATGCCCTCCGTGGCACCGTACTTGCTCGAATACGCCACGAGCACCTTCATCGCGAACCCCTCTCTCTCCATGTCTGTCCGGCGGGCACAGGCGCGACGGTACGCCGCGATCCCCCCCGGCAGGCGGCCGAAGGTCCCGCCGCTTGCTGAGAGTATGCGGATACATGGAATAGCGGATGCCGCGAAGCGTTGCACCTCGCGGGACGACGGCGCCCCGGCATCCGTCCACTCCCACGAAAGCAGCACCACCATGACCCTCGTCACCGAACTCACGTCCCGCCGCGCCGACACGACCGCGCCCCTCATCCACCCCCTCGTGGAGCGCTGGAGCCCGCGCGCCTACGACCCGACCGCCGAGGTCTCGACCGACGCGCTCCGCACGATCCTCGAGGCCGCCCGGTGGGCGCCGTCGGCCAACAACGTGCAGCCGTGGCGCTTCATCGTCGCCCGTCGCGGCACCGAGACCTTCCGCACCGTGCACGACGCCCTCATGGGCTTCAACCAGGCGTGGGCCGACTCCGCCGCCGTGCTCATCGTGAACGTCGCCGAGACGGTGGACGCCGAGGGCAAGGCCCGCCCGTGGGCCCGTTACGACCTCGGCCAGGCGGTGGCGCACCTCACGGTGCAGGCGCAGCACGATGGCCTGCACACCCACCAGATGGGCGGCTTCGACGGCGCCAGGATCCACGACGCGTTCGGGCTCGACGCGAGCCTCGAGGTCGTCTCGATCACCGCGATCGGCGTGCTCGGCGACGTCGACGCCCTGCCCGACCCGCTGCGCGAGCGCGAGGTCGCGCCGCGCCTGCGCAAGCCGCTCGAGGAGCTCGTGCTCGTCGGCGAGTAGCGCTCGCCCGCCGCCTACCCGTGCGGGTTGAGGCTGCTGAAGTCCGGCATGCCGTTCACCGCGAGGTGGACGGACACCAGGGTGACGAGCACGACGGCGATGCCGATCGCGATCGCGATGAGGGTGCGGCGCATGAGCGTCTCCGTTCGTTCGGGGGGATCAGAGCGTGGCGAGGGCGACGCTCGGGCGGATGCGGGTCGCGCGACGCGCGGCGAGCGCACTCGCCGCAAGGGCGCCGACGATGCCGACGAGCGTCCAGACGGCGAGCGCGAACGCACTCGCGGTGAACGGCAGCGGCGCAAGGAACGCCTGCCGACCGAAGACCTGGTCGGCAAGCAGCGTCAGCGGAACCGACAACACGGTGGCGAGCAGCACTCCGGCGATCCCGACGAGGATGCTCTCGAGCATGACGATCGAGCGGATGTCGCGGGGCGCCGCTCCGACGACCGCGAGGATCGCGAACTCCCTGGTGCGCTCGGCGACGCTCGTCGTCATGCTCGCGCCGAGTCCGAGGAAGCCGACGACGCCGATGATCCCCGCGATCACGACGAGCGCGGCGATGAGCACCCCGACGTGACCGTCGAGGGCGATCCCCAGGGTGTCGACGGAGTAGGCCTGATCGGTTTCGATCCCCGCGCGGCGCAGCGCTTCGACGGCGGCGTCGACGGTGCGGCTGCGGCTGCCGGCGGAGTGCGACCCTGTGACGATGCGCACGCTCGCCACACCCGGAACGCCGGCGCGTTCGGCGAATGCCTCCGGCGTCGTGTACGCCGCCGCCGGGCTGCCGAAGTCGGCGACGATGCCCACGATCGTCCACTCGGCGGCACGTCCTGCCACGCTGAGTGAGATGCGATCGCCGACGTGTGCGCCTCCGAGCTGCTGCGTCGCGGCGGTCGTCGTCACGACGATGGCGTCGGTGTCGTCGGGGGCGAGCCGTCGCCCGCTCTCCAGCGACGTCTCGGCGAGGGTCGAGTCGATCGGCGGCGCGACCATCACGAAGCTCGCGTGCCCCTCGTCGGGATAGACGCGTGCGACGTCGGCGCGCCCGGCGATGTGCAGCGTCGCCCGAGCCGACCCGTAGGCCTCGACCTCGACGACATCGGGGAGGTCGACGAGGAGGCGCTCGACGGCGCTGCGATCGTGCGGTGCATCGAGGCGCAGGGAGACGTCGTAGTGCCGCCGATCCGTGCCGGTGTCCACGAGCTCGTCCCATCCCGCCGCGGCGTTGACGCCGGCGAGGAACAACGCGCCCGCGATCGCGAGCAGCGCAAGGTTGAGCGCGAGCCGGCCCGGGCGGCGGAGCAGCCCGCCCACCGCCGCCGTCAGGCTGAGGTCACCGCCGACCCGCAGGCGGCGCGGCCCCCCTCGCACGGCGCTCGGGCGCGCCGAGTCGAGTGCCTGGCGCACGGTGATGCGCGTCGTGCGCACGACGGGAACGGCGGCGATGGCGGTCGGGATGCCGATGCCCGACGCGATCGCGGTCGCCAAGACCCATCCCGGCGGCCGCGTGCTGCCGAGGTCGAGGTTGAGGAGCGAGGCTCCGAACCCTGCGATGAGGTTGCCGAGGGCGAACCCGGGCACGAGCGCCAGCAGGGTGGCGATGCCCGCCACGACGAGCGCGATGCCGAGCGTCATCGGGACGAGTTGTGCGGTGCGCGCCCCGATCGCCTTCATGGCACCGATCTGCGGGATCTGCCGCACGAGGGCGCCCGCGAGGAGCGCCGCCGCCAGGATGCTGCTGAGCACGAGTGAGAGCACGCCGAATGCGAGGAACATCGCGCCGAGGGTCTCCATCTGTCCCTGATGGGGGTGCGCGAGCGGCCTCGGGATCTCGACGTGGTCGACGCGGTATCCGCGTGATGCGAGCGCGTCGCGGGCACGCTGTGCGACGTCGTCGATGGCGTTCGCGTCGCCGCTCGGGTGTCCCGCGGCATCCGTGACCAGGATCTTGATCTGATCGAGCGCAACCGTGATGCCCGCCGACTCGAGCAGCGACTCCTCGGCATAGGCGTAGACGGTCTGCTCCTGCTCGGCCGGGGCGACACCGCCGTCGTGTGCGCCACCGGCGACGATGAGCGTGGTCGGGCCGGCAGCGGTGCCCAGCTCGACGGGGTCGCCGGCGCCCACGCCGAGGTACCGCAGTGCGGTGCGTTCGAGCAGCAGGCCCGCGGCATCCGCACCATCCTCGACGCTGACGGTGGCGAAGCGCATCGGGTCGCCGTTCTCGCGCACGAACAGGAGCAGGGAACGCCACGGGCCGTCGCCGGAGCGGATGCGTCCCACGAGCGCTGCGCGCGCGGCGACCCGCTCGGCTCCGGCCACGCCGCCGACAATCTCGAGCGCCTCCTGGTCGAGCGGGTCATCGAGCACGATCGTCGCCGAGGCAGGCTCGGTCGCGCGATAGTTCGACTCGATCGCGCGACCGAGGAGCGCTCGAGCGTCGAGCAGGGCGATCGCGGCCGTCGCGCTCAGCGCGATCGCGACGATCATGAGGGCGACTCGGCCGCGCATCGACAGGATGTCACGGAGCAGCTTCCGCAGCCGCAGGGCGGTCATCACCGCACCCCCGCGAACTGGCGGTCGTCGACGATCGCTCCGTCTTCGAGGCGTACCTCGCGGGTGGCGTGCGCCGAGACATCCCGCTCGTGAGTGACCATGACGACGGTCGTTCCCGACGCGGCGAGTCGGCCGAACTGTGCGAGCACATCCTCCCCCGTCGCCGTGTCGAGATTGCCGGTCGGTTCGTCCGCAAGCAGCACGGGGGGCGAGTTCACCGCGGCGCGGGCGATCGCGGCGCGTTGCTGCTGACCGCCCGAGAGCTCATGCGGGAACTTGTCGGCGTGCTCGGCGATGCCGAGGTCGTCGAGTCGATCGACCGCCAGCCGCCGTCTGGCACGCGGTGGCGTGGTGCGCGCGAAGTCCAAGGGCAGCATCACGTTCTCGGCGACGGTCAACGTCGGCAACAGGTTGAAGAACTGGAAGACGAGCCCGACCGTCCGGCCACGCCATCGCGCGAGTTCGGCGCCGCGGAGCTCGTCGACGCGACGGCCGCCGACGTGCACTTCGCCTTCGTCGGGGGTGTCGATGCCGGCGAGGAGGTTGAGGAGCGTCGTCTTGCCGCTCCCCGACCGACCGACGATCGAGACGAATTCCCCCGCCTCGATGTCGAGGTCGAGCGCGCGGAGCGCAACCGTCTCGCCCGCCGCTGAGGCGTACCTCTTGCCCACACGGCGCAGGCGGATGACGGGTTCAGACGTGGCGAGTCGACCGCTGTCCATTTTCGGGCCTCCGTGGTAGTTTCCGTACATGTTGTTCGGAAACGAGTCTCCAACCGCGCACCGGTCTCGCACCAGCGACAGGCGCCACGGAGTCGTCCGTTATCGCACACCCCACCTCAGGTCGTTCGGGAACGCGCCATGAGCGACGACGATCGCCGTGTGCGCCGCACACGATCTTCGCTGCACTCGGCGTTCCTCGACCTGCTGTCGCAGCGCAGTTACGGTGAGATCACCGTGTCGGAGATCATCGAGCGGGCCGACATCGGTCGATCCACGTTCTACGCGCACTATCGGGACAAGGACGACCTCTTCGCTGATGCGATCGACGTGCTCAGAACCGATCTCACCGTCGGCACCGCCGACGCTGCCCCGGGCACGCTCCGCTTCAGCCGTCCGTTCCTCGAGCATCTCGATGCGAACCGTGCGATCGCGCGCACGACCCTCGCAGCTTCAGCGGAATCGCCGATGCTGCGCGACATCGAGCGGATGCTCGTGAGCCAGGTGCGTGCGGAACTGCGCGGCTGGTCGCCCGCGGCCGACGCCGCGCTGCTGCACTCGGCGGCCGCCGCGACCGTCGGCGCGTTCCTCGCGCTCGTCGAGCAATGGCTCGGAGGCGAGCGGGTGGCCGAGCCCCGGGAGATCGACGCGCTCTTCCAGGGCCTCGTCGTACCGGGACTCACGGTGACGATCGGCGTCTCAGCGGCCTGAAGTGGGGCCCGGGCGCAACAGCACCTTGATCGCGCGCCGCTCGTCCATCGCGGCATAGGCCGCGGCGGCATCGCGGAGCGGGAGCTCGACGTCGAAGACGCGGCCCGGCTGGATCGCTCCGGAGAGCACGTCGGGCAGCAGCTCCTCGATGTAGCCGCGCACGGGCGCGACGCCGCCGTTGACGCCGACGTTGCGGTTGAAGAGCGTGCGCACCGGCAGTTCGGGCGCGCCGTTGGGCGCGCCGACGTACCCGACCATCCCGCCCGGGCGCGTCGAGCGGATCGCCTGGTCCATCGACTCCTTCGTGCCGACGCACTCGAGCACGCGGTCGGCGCCGACGCCGCGGGTGAGCTCCTGCACGGCGGTCACGCCGACGTCGCCGCGCTCGGCCACGATGTACGACGCGCCGAAGTCGCGGGCGAGCGCCTGGCGCTCCGGATGCCGCGACATCGCGATGATCGTCGCCGCCCCGAGCCGCTTCGCCGCGATGATCGCGCAGAGGCCCACGGCGCCGTCGCCGACGACTGCGACGGAGTCCCCGGGACCGACCCCCGCCGCGACCGCGGCGTGGTGGCCGGTGCCCATCACGTCGGAGAGCGACAGCAACCCGGGCACCTGGTCGTCGGACACCGGGCCCGGCACCGCAACGAGCGTGCCGTCGGCGAGGGGAACGCGCACGCGCTCGCCCTGACCGCCGTCGGCGAATGCGCCGAACCGGTCCTCGCCGCCCCACCAGCCGCCGTGCAGGCACGACGTGCTCACGCCGTTGCGGCAGTTGATGCAGGTGTTGTCGCAGACGTAGAACGGCGCGATCACGAAGTCGCCGACGTTGATGCGCTGCACATGGTCGCCGACCGCCTCGACGACCCCGACGAACTCGTGGCCGATGCGGTGCGGTTCGTGCGTGGGTGTCACGCCGCGGTACGGCCAGAGGTCGGAGCCGCAGACGCACGCCGCGACCACCCGCACGATGGCGTCGCCGCCCGTCGAGAGCACGGGGTCGGGTACGGTTTCGACGCGGATGTCACGGGGGGCGTGGATGATCGTCGCAAGCATGCTCCGAGCCTACGCGCGCGGCGGTTGTGCAGCTTTCGAACTCCCGGTCCGCCCGACCTGGGGTGACCTGGCGGATTCCTGAAACTCGCGTCGTCGGCTCTACGCAACTTCCGTCATCACGCGGAGACAAATAATGCGCCTCTCTTGAGAAAATAGATCCCCGTGTTTCCGGGCTAGAATGACGTCGAACGACAAATACTGCTGGATGCTCACGCAAATTGGGGATGCATGATTGACAAGAAGTACACGCTGCCACCGGCCGACTTCGGGTCGGATCTCGTCCGTTATGCCTTTGAGATCGAGCGGCTTCGCGGCGATCTCGGTACAGGAACGACACCAGCCACTACGTTGAACGAGCTTCACGCTCTCTTTCGTGTGGTGATGAGCGTCATCTCTGCGCGCATCGAAGGAAACCACACGACTGTCTACGACGCGTTGAGCGAGTTGAGCCCAGGGTCACGTCCGAGTTCGGCAAGCGCCGACTCCCTTCGCGAGATCATGAACATCCTCAAGGGCATCGATTTCATCGACTCCGTTGACCCGACCACCCCTCTGACCCAGGTCTTCGTCCGGGAACTCCATCGCATCACGGTGAATGGCTTGCGGCGCGAGGGCGACCCGACTCCGGGTGAGTATCGAGTCCGAGAGGTCGGTATCAACCACTCGTCGCACATTCCGCCGTCGCACGTGTACGTCCACGCAGAGATGTCGGAGTTACTCGACTTCGCCAACCAGGACGTGCCGATGCACGAGCAGATGCTGCACGTCGCGATTGCGCATCACCGATTCGTTTGGATCCACCCGTTCAGGAACGGCAACGGTCGCGTGTCACGTCTCCTCACCTACGCAATGCTGCGCCGGAATGGTTTCGACTCCGGCCCGGGTTACCGCACCGTGAACCCTACCGCCGTCTTCGGCAACGATCGTGACGGCTACTACTCCGCGCTCGAAGCGGCGGACGACCTCTCTGGTGATGGAACTCTCAAGTGGTGCGAATTCTTCGTCCGCGGGCTTCGCGACGATCTGGAACGTCTCGTGCAGATGCAGGACTTCGCCTTCGTGAGAGAGGATCTCGTCCATCCCGCTATCAACATGCTCATGGCGAGCGGTGGCGCCACCGCAGTCGAGGGTGCAGCGTTGAAGATCGCGATCACCAAGAACGTCGTGAAAGCGGGGGATCTGGCCTCGGCTCTGCCTGGCACGGCGTCACAGCGCTCAGTCGCGATCAGAGGACTCATTGAGCGAGCCCTCTTGACCCATGATCAGCGCGGCCAGCGTTTCTACCGCGTGTCGCTTGCACGCGGACCGCTTTCGCCGTTCATCGTCCGACGCCTCGACGAGCTCGGCTACCTTCCCCGCATCCTCAAGGAGGATGACGCGGGCGGAAGTGCGCGCTCATCCGGATTGCCTGCGGACTGATCCGCGGGTTACGAGACGGGCGCTGCGCGCCTCCTCAACCCGCAGCGACGCTACACGTGCGGCGCGAACGCCTGCCACGCACGCACGCACGCGTCGAGCGTATTCTCATCACCCCCACCCCCTGAATGAGGGAATCTCGGTTCTCTGCGCATCGGAGTAGCCTGCGCATGAGCGCCGTCCATCCCGAGCGGCGTCAGACCCATTGCGGGGACCCCATGAAACTCACACGAATCGCCGCGGGGGTCGCTGCGGCATCCGCCCTCCTGCTCGCCATGCCGGCTCCGGCGTTCGCAAGCCCGGTGCAGATCATCCCGTGGGAGGATTCCTTCACCGAAGTGCACGAGGTCGGCGAGGAGTTCTGGTGCCCGCCCGACGTCGTCGACTTCGAGGTCACCGAGAGCTTCGAGGGGAGCGGCATCGACCGCATCACCACACAGCGCGACGGCCTCATCCGCTTCGCAGGCACATTCCAGTCGGTGACCACGTACAGCGCGAACGGCAAGAGCTTCGTTATCGATTCCCAGGGGAACTTCCGCGACCACAAGATCGCCGACAACGGCGACGGCACGCTCACGATCTGGTTCAAGGGCTCGGTCCTGTCGACGGCCTGGCTCGACGGGGTGTTCATGTTCCATGACTCCGGGCTCGTCGAGGGCGCGGACCTCATCGATCACAACGGCACGCCGACGAATCCCGATGACGACGAGTTCCTCGGACCGGTCGAGGAAGCCGACGTGCACGGCCGGTTCGACACCGACGGTCGCGATTTCTGCGAGGACATCGCCGAGTTCCTCGGCGAGTGACGCAGCGCCTGCTACACGTGCGGCACGAACTCCTGCCACGCGAGCCGCTTCGCGCGCCGTGGATCGAGTTCGACCCGATCCGCGCGGTCGAAGATGAGCGTGCGGCGCGCGGCGTCGTCGTAGCGGGGCCACTCCGCCCCGGGTGCGCCGGATGCCGCGAATGACGCCCAGTGCCGCTGCATCCGCCGCCCGACCTCGCGGAACATCCGCCGGCCGCCGAGCACGGTGAGCGCGCCGCCGACGAGGGTGTCGGACCGATCGAAGAGCGCGAAGAGCTCGAGCCCGTGGGTGGCGTCGAGGCCGAGGAGCCGGGCGGTGCGCGGCGCCGCGTCGAAGCGGTAGAAGTACACGTCGGCGAAGCGCGAGTGCCGCTCGCCGGCCTTCACGGTCGGGAACCAGAACGTGAAGTCACCGCTGAAGTCGGCGGCCGGCCGTCGCTCGGGCAGCCCCGGATACTGCGCCTTGATCGCCTTGCGCGCCTTCTTCCTGGTGTTCGCGAAGATCGCACGGATCCGCGGCTTCGTCGTCGGCAGGATGTCGATGCGCCCCTCGAACAGCGACCCCTCGCGGTCGTTCGTGCCGATGAGGAGCGGCACGCGGTGCGCCAGCCCGTCGCGGAACGCGTCGAGTGGGCGGTGCGGAAGGAACTCCCCGTCGATCACGGGCGCGAGGGCGATCGTGCCGGGGTATTCGTCGGGCGTGCGGATCGTGAGCGCGGTCGTGGCCTGGGCGAGCACCATGGGGTCGACCGCGCGCAGCATCGCAGCGGCGGCGTCCGTCGACTGGCTGTCCAGGTCGTCGTCGTCGACGATGCCGCTGAGGATCCCCACATACTCGCGCGCCCAGGTCGCCGCGACCTCGGGCAGGTAGACCGCGTTCACGGGCGCGCTCTGCGCGATGGCCCGCGAGAACAGTCCCTCGGCGGCGGGCACGGCCATCAGCGTCGTCACCGAGTTGGCGCCGGCCGACTCGCCGAAGAGCGTCACCCGGCCGGGGTCGCCACCGAACGAGCGGATGTTGCGCTGCACCCACTCGAGCGCCGCCACCTGGTCGCGCAGCCCGAGGTTCACGTTGAACGGATGCCCCTGCGACGAGTACGCGCGGAAGTCGAGCCACCCGAGCGCGCCCAGACGGTAGTTGAGGCTCACGTAGACCACGCCGTACTGCCGCACGAGCCGCTCGCCCTGCCGCGGGTACTCCTGCGCCGACCCGACGCTGTACGCCCCGCCGTGGATGAAGACCATGACGGGGCGGCCGCGCCCCGGAGTATCCGTCACGCCCTCGTCGGGCGCGAGCACGTTGACCGTGAGGCAGTCCTCGCTGCGCGGCAGGTGGTTGGCCGCGCCGATGAACTGTCCCTTGCGGTGCTGCGGCGCCACCGGGCCGAATCGCATCGCATCGAGCACGCCGTCCCAGCCGGGGGCCTGCCGCGGTGCGCGGAAGCGATGCTCTCCCGCCGTCGAGGATGCGTACGGGATGCCACGCCAGACGCGTACGCCGGCGCGACGCATCCCCCGCACGGCACCCGTGTCGACCTCGGCGACGAGGTCTCCGGCGGTGCGGACGCCGTCGCGGAGCAGCATGACGCGAGCATACGCCCCCGGAGTGAACGCGCGGCTGGCGGGAATTCGCCCGATGTAGACGCGCGTCTACAACGGTGGAATGATGAAGCGATGCAGACCATCACCTCCCGCGAACTCAAGCAGAACCCGAACGAGGTTTACCGGCGCGTGCTCGCGAGCGGTGAGGAACATCTCATCACCTCCCACGGCCGCAGCGTCGGGGTCAAGCTGGTTCCCGACTCCCCGGGTCCGCGGCAGTGGGTTCCGGCATCCGAACTCCGCGCCGCCTTGCCGCGCCTCCCAAGGCAGAATGTCGAGGAACTTCTTCGCGATCTCGATGCGTTGCGCGATACCGAGCCGCTGCGCGATCCGTGGGACGACGTCGAGTGATCCTCCTCGACACGAACGTGCTCATCGACCTGCCGAGCGACGAGCGGGTCGATGGTGAGGCCCTCGGTGCCAGCATCCTCAGCCGGGCAGAGCTCGAGTTCGGCATCAAGACCGCGCGGAACGACTCGATCGGCCTCGCCCGCGCGGAGTACCTGGCCGCACTCGACAACTTGATCGAGTGGCTTCCGTTCGATATCGGCGCGTCCCGGGCATACGGATACCTCGCCGCCGCAATGCACCGCGACGGCGCCAAGGTGCGCACCCGCAAGACCGACACCTTCATCGCCGCGCAGGCGTACCACCTCGGCGTCCCACTCCTCACGCGCAACACCCCGGACTTCGCGCCGATCAGTCACCTCGTGCGCATCGTCGATCCCGGCCCCGCGGGCGGATGAGGGGCGGCGGTCGCAGGGCGACGCAGTTCGAGCGCGGGCACGAGGTGTCGATACGCACCTTCCGCGCTATGCGACCGATCCGTGGTGCCACGCATGTGCTGCGGGCCCGATGCGGCATAGCGTCCGAGGTGATGCACGCCCGTGCACGCACACGATCAGGGGGGATCCGATGAAGCGCACAACACTCCCCGCCGCGGTCGCGGCGACGTCCGCCGTCCTGCTGCTCGGCACGGCCGCTCCAGCGGTCGCTGAGGGGCCGCCCGTGATCGACCACTTCGTCGAGGTCGAGGACTTCATCGCGCAGGAGCGGTTCCCCGAGTGGTGCGCCGGCGTCGTCCAGTTCGACGTGGCGTACCACGCCGAAACCGTCGGCACCTTCCACTTCGGGCAGCGCGGCAGCGGACTCTGGTACGGCGGGTCCTCGTATCAGCGCACCGAGGTCTACACCAACGTCGAGAACGCGAAGACCTACACGTTCGTGTTCCGTGGCAGCGAACAGGATGCCAAGGTGGTCGACAACGGCGACGGCACACTCACCCTCACGATCAAGTCCGTCGGCAGCGAGGAGTACTTCGGGCCCGACGGCACGAGTCTGTTCCACGACCGCGGCCAATACTCGTTCGGGTTCCTGGTCGATCACGGCGGCACACCCGATGACCCGTCCGACGACACCGACGTGGCCGACGGATTCCTCGGGTTCGGTCCGGAGCACGGCCGCTTCGACACCCACGACCGCGACTTTTGCGCCGACATCGTCGAGTTCCTCAGCTGACGGCCGCGACGCGGCATCCGCTCACCCGATTCGGATGCCGCGCCGGCGCGCCTACTCGATGATCTCGGCGTCGATGACCTCTCTCTCGGTGAGCAATGTCGGTGGTGTCCGACAGGATGTTGCAGTGATCGGCATCAGAAGCTTTTGGAGCGCGCTCCCCACCGAAGGCCGTTGGCTGCTGTCCACGGTTGCGATCCAGACGCTCGGCCGGGGGCTGACCCTGCCGTTCACGATCATCTACCTGCACGAGGTGCGCGGCTTCGACCTCGGGCTGTCCGGCGCGCTGATGAGCCTGATCGCGATCGTCGGGCTGATCGTCACCGGTCCGGGCGGCACGCTCATCGACCGCTTCGGCGCGCGGGCCGTGCTGATCGCCGGGCTGATCGCGATGATCGCCGGCTGCACGCTGCTCGCGTTCGCGACCCATCCCGCGGTCGCGGCCGTCGCTCTGGTGCTGATCGGCGTGAACTTCGGCGTCTCCTGGCCCGGGTTCAACGCCCTCATCGCGGCGGTGGTCACGGGCGACCTCCGGCAGCAGTACTTCGGCGTCAACTTCGCACTCGTCAACCTCGGGATCGGCATCGGCGGCATCCTCGGCGGGTTCTACGTCGATGTCGATTCGCCCGACACGTTCACCGCGATCTTCCTCGTCGACGCCGCCTGCAGCCTGATCCCGATGGCGCTGCTGCTCGGGCCGCTCCGTCACGTGCGCACCCAGTCCGAGCCGTCCGACGACGCGCCGTCATCCGGCGGCTACCGCGAGATCCTCCGGCAGCCGGCGGTCCTGTGGCTCACCCTGCTGACCTTCCTCGCGATGTTCATCGGCTACGGCCAGATGGAGGCCGGGTTCCCGGCCTACGCGCGGCAGGTGGCCGAGGTGTCGACTCGCGTGATCGGCCTCGCATTCGCAGTCAACACGGCAGTGATCGTGCTCCTGCAGTTCACCGTGTTGCGGCGCATCAGCGGCCGGCGGCGTACCCGCGTGATGATGGTGATGGCCGCGGTGTGGGCGTGCTCATGGCTGATCCTGGGCGCCGCTGGACTCCTGCCCAACACGCTGGCGGCCGCGATCGGCGTCCTGGCGTTCATGGGCGTGTTCGCGTTCGGTGAGACCCTGCTGCAACCGACGGTGCCCGCGGTGTACAACGACCTCGCCTCCGACCACAACCGCGGCCGCTACAACGCCATCAACTCGGCGGCGTTCCAGGGTGGTGCGATCACCGGGCCGATCGCCGCCGGGTTGCTGCTCGACCAGGGCCTGCAGGTGTTGTACATCGTCATCATGGTCGTCGGCTGCGTCGGCATCGGCATGCTCGCTGCTGTACTCGAACGCCGCATCCCGGCGAGTGCGAATGGTGTGCCCGAGCCCGAGCACGAGCCCGTCAGCGACTGACGCCGCGCGCTACAGCTCGTCGTCGATGATCTCGGCGTCGATGACCTCATCGTCGCCATCGTCCGGTTCGCCGCCCGCTGCCACCGGCACGTCGGCGCGGGACACGGTGAGCGACTCGCCGTCGGACGCGAGGTCGACGACGACCGAGTCGCCGTCGTGGATCTCGCCGGCGAGCAGCGCCCGGGCGAGCTTGTCGTCGATCTCGTGCTGCATGAGGCGGCGCAGCGGCCGCGCGCCGTAGAGCGGGTCGTAGCCGCGCTCGGCGAGCCAGGCCCGCGCATCGGGAGTGACGCCGAGCTCCAGCCGACGATCGTGCAGCCGCACCGAGAGCCGGTCGATGTAGAGGTTGACGATCTCGGCGAGCTCTTCCTCCGACAGCGCCGAGAACACCACGATGTCGTCGAGCCGGTTCACGAACTCCGGCTTGAACGCCTGCCGGACCATCTGCAGCACGCCCTGCTCCTTCTCCTCCCAGCTCAGGCCGGGATCGATCAGGTACTGCGAGCCGAGGTTCGACGTGAGGATGAGGATGACGTTGCGGAAGTCGACCGTGCGACCCTGCCCATCGGTGAGGCGGCCGTCGTCGAGCACCTGCAGCAGCACGTCGAACACCTCGGGGTGTGCCTTCTCGATCTCGTCGAGCAGGATCACGGAGTATGGGCGACGACGCACGGCCTCGGTGAGCTGCCCGCCCTGCTCGTAGCCGATGTACCCCGGAGGGGCGCCGACGAGCCGTGAGACCGAGAACTTCTCGCCGTACTCCGACATGTCGATGCGCACCATCGCGTGGTCGTCATCGAAGAGGAACTCGGCGAGCGCCTTCGCGAGCTCGGTCTTGCCGACGCCCGTCGGGCCGAGGAACAGGAACGAGCCCGTCGGCCGGTTCGGGTCGCTGAGGCCGGCACGCGAGCGGCGCACGGCGTCGCCGACGGCCGCGACCGCGCGCTTCTGCCCGATGATCCGCCTGCCGAGCTCGGTCTCGAGGTTCATCAGCTTCTCGGTCTCGCCCTGCATGAGCTTGCCGACCGGGATGCCGGTCCACGCCGAGATCACCGCGGCGATGTCCTCCTCGGTGACCTGCTCGTTCACCATGCGCGGCTCGTCGGTGGCGTCCTCGGCCTGCTCGGCCTCGGCGAGGTCGCGCTCGAGCCGCTTGATCGTCTCGTACTCGAGGCGCGATGCCTTCTCGTAGTCGGCCTCGCGCATGGCACGGTCGCGTTCGGTGAGGGCCTCGTCGAGCTTCTTCTTGAGGTCGCCCACCCGGTTGAGCCCCTGGCGCTCCCGCGCCCATCGCGCCTCGAGCTCGGCGAGCTCTCGCTCCTTCCCGGACAATGTCTCGCGGAGCTTCGCGAGGCGCTCCTTCGACGCCTCGTCCTTCTCCTTCTTGAGCGCGAGCTCCTCGAGCTTCAGGCGGTCGACCTCGCGCTTCAGCTGGTCGATCTCGACGGGGCTCGAGTCGATCTCCATCTTCAGCCGCGACATGGCCTCGTCGATGAGGTCGATCGCCTTGTCGGGCAGTTGCCGCGCCGTGATGTAGCGGTGCGAGAGCGATGCCGCGGCGACGAGCGCGGCATCCGTGATGGTGACCCCGTGGTGGGCCTCGTAGCGACCCTTGAGCCCGCGGAGGATCGCGATGGTGTCCTCCACCGAGGGCTCGCCGACATACACCTGCTGGAATCGGCGCTCGAGCGCGGCGTCCTTCTCGATGTACTCGCGGTACTCGTTGAGGGTCGTGGCACCGATGAGGTGCAGCTCGCCGCGGGCGAGCATCGGCTTCAGCATGTTGGATGCCGCAACCGATCCCTCGCCGCCGCCCGCACCCATGAGCAGGTGCAGCTCATCGACGAAGGTGATGATGCCGCCCTCGGCCTCGTTGATCTCCTTGAGCACGGCCTTCAGGCGCTCCTCGAACTGGCCACGGTACATGGCGCCCGCGACGAGCGCGGAGATGTCGAGCGCGACGAGCTGCTTGTCCTTGAGCGATTCGGCCACGTCGCCGGCGACGATGCGCTGGGCGAGGCCCTCGACCACCGCCGTCTTGCCGACGCCGGGCTCGCCGATGAGCACGGGGTTGTTCTTCGTACGTCGCGTGAGCACCTGGCTGACCCGCCGGATCTCGGCGTCGCGCCCGATCACCGGGTCGAGCTTGCCCTGCCGGGCGAGGTCGGTGAGATTCACGCCGAACTGTTCGAGCGCCGACTGCTGCTCCTCCTGCGAGCTCGGCGCGCCCTGCATGTTGGCCACGGTCGCTTCCCTTCTCAGACTTGAGTCTAGTAGGCTCAAGTCTGGCGAGAGAGTCAAAATTCCGGCGAGCCCGCCGGAAGTCGCCCGTTCTTCACGCTAGCCCCGGATGCACCGGGCCCGCCACCGCCGAACCGCCCGCCACCCGTCGTTCACCTCACCGATAGCGGATCCACAGCCGCCTCAAGGGTGGGCGCGGCAGGCTCGGAATCACAAGCCCCCGACCGACAGGATTCCATGTGAAGCGCCGCACCATCGTCACCATCTCGATCATCGCCGGCGTCGTCCTCCTCGGCGGCACGGCCGCCGTCGCGGGGCCGATCGTGTACCGCGACCTGATCGTGGGTGAGGCGGAGGCGGCGCCCACCGTGACGGCCGCGCCGAGCGCCTCGGCGTCGACGATCGATGCCGCCGAGCTGTCGGGCTCCTGGGTCGTCGCCGACGGCTCCTTTGCCGGCTACCGGGTCGACGAGGTGCTGAACGACACGGATGTCACGGTCGTGGGCCGCACCGAGGAGGTGACGGGCTCGTTCACGGTCGACGACCTCACACTCACCGCCGCCGAGATCACGGTCGACCTCGCCTCGATCACCACGGACTCGACCGCGCGCGACGGGTACTTCCGCGACAACGCGCTGCGGGTCTCGGAGTACCCGACCGCCACGTTCGTCCTCACCGGCCCCGTGACCGCGGCATCCGCGCCCGCCGTCGGCGAGGTGCAGACGCTCACCGCCACGGGCGATCTCACCATCGCCGGCGTCACCCGCACGATGACGGTGGAGCTCGAGGCCGTGCTGAACGACGGCAGTGGCCAGATCGCCGGCAGCATCCCGGTCACGTTCGCGGACTTCGGCGTGGAAGCGCCGAGCCTCGGGTTCGTCTCGGTGGAACCCGAGGGGTTCGTGGAGTTCTCGCTCGTAATCGCCCCCGCCTGACGCCGACGATCCGCGGCGGAATGCAGGCCGGGGCGATCCGTGTTGTGATGAGAGCACACGACGCGACAGGAGGGCGCATGCCGCTCGAGGGAGAGTACGCACCGAGCACGTCGGCGTGGGCGCGCAGGCAGGCCGAGACGTTCGAGGCGACGAGCGGCGCGAAGGCCAACATGCTGCAGGGCAAGCCGATCATCGTGCTCACCACCGTCGGCGCCACGTCGGGCAAGCTCCGGAAGACCGCGCTCATGCGCGTCGAGCACGACGGCGAGTATGCCGTCGTCGGCTCGAAGGGCGGGTCGATCAAGCATCCGCGCTGGGTCTTCAACGTACGTGCCCATCCGCATGTCGAGCTGCAGGACGGCGCGGAGAAGCATGACTACGCGGCGCGCGAGGTGTCCGGAGCGGATCGCGACGCCTGGTGGGCGCGGGCGCTCGAGGTGTGGCCCGCCTACGCCGGATACCAGAAGAAGACCGACCGCCTCATCCCGGTGTTCGTGCTCACGCGCATCGTCGTGTAGCTCGGCGTCACAACCAGCGCATCGTGAACGCGCGGGCGAGCAGCGCACGGAACGGCGGGATGCCGAGCACCCGCACCGAGGCGTTGCGCACCCGCAGCCGCACGCCCGACGCCGGCGCACCCATCGCCATGTTGAACGCGGCCTGGCGGACGGCGCGGCCCGCCGCCGACCGACGCACGCGATCGTAGGCGTCGAACGCCTCGTACGGGGCGCCGACCGCCAGCGCCGCGGCGAGGTCGTGGTCGAGCCGCACCGCGTCGAGCCACCCGAGGTTCATGCCCTGGCCGCCGATCGGGCTGACCTCGTGGGCGGCGTCGCCGACGAGCGCGACGCGCCCGAGCGCCAACCGCTCGGCGACGTGCTGACGTGCCTCGAACGTGCTCGGCTCCCCTGCGGCATCCGCATCGAAGGCGCCGCCGACGCGCGAGCGCACGATGGTGCCGAGCTGGCTGGCCGTGGGCGTCGCGGGCGGGCGTCGCACCCAGGCCACCCAGCGGCGCATGCCGCCGGGCATGGGGAACGACTCCACGACCCCCGACGGCTCGAAATGGAGCAACGCCTGGTCCCGTTCGCCGGTGTCGTCGCGGGTGTCGCCCATCACGTAGTGCGCACGGCCGGGGCGCTGCCGCCAGGCGATGCCGAGGGCCTCGCGGATGCCGCTGCGCACGCCGTCGGCGGCGACCGCGTACCACGCCGTCACGGTCACCGGCTGGTCGCCCGCGACGCCCTCGACGTGCACGTGGGTGCCGCGGTCGTGCACGGCGCGCACGTCGACGCCCCGGCGCAGGCTCCCCGGGCGTAGCGAGTCGAGCTGACGCTCGAGCAGGTCCTCGGTCTCGAGTTGCGGCAACGAGAGCACCGCGCCGGCCCGGGCGAACGTCATGACACCGAGGGTGCGGCCCTCGCACGTCACCCGGCCGCCGTGGATCTCGACGGCCTCGGCCCGCACCTGGGCGTCGACGCCCGCGCGGGCGAGCGCCCGGAGCCCTGGTGGGTGGATGCCGATCGCCCTCGATCGGCCCGACCGGCCCGTGCGCCGCTCCAGCACGACGACGTCGAGCCGGCGCTTCGCGAGGAGGCAGGCGAGCAGGAGCCCGACGGGCCCGCCCCCGACGATCACCACGTCATGCCGTGGCTGGTGGTGCACGACGTCGGGTTCAGTCATCCGCTCCCCAGATCACCTCGAGCCGCGCGGGGAAGCCGCGGCGAGCGTGCCAGCCCGGCGGCAGGATTGCGGCGAGCTCCGGTACCGTGTGACTCCGACGGATCGACGTGAGGCCGTCGGCACGGATGTAGGAGCCCGCCAGCAGGTTGCGTTCGAACGGCAGGGTTCCGATGGCGAACGCGGCGTACCCGAACCGGGACCGCCGGAGGTCGACGTGCACGGCGATGCCGCCCTCGGCCGCCAGGCGCTCGGAGTCCGCGAGGAGCGCGCCGAACGCACGGCCGTCGAGATGGTGCAGCACGTGGTTCGACGTGACGATCTCGAACCGCTCGCCTGCCGCGGCCAGCTCCGCACTCGTCTCCCTTCGCAGCACCAGGCCCGGCTCCCGCGGCTGCCGCTGGGCCCAGTCGAGCGCCCGGGAGTCGGGGTCGATGGCCGTGACCTCGAGGCGGAGCCCGTCCCGGCGCGCCCAGCGCAGCAGCGCCCGCGGCACGTCGGCGCCGCCCGTGCCGATGTCGAGCACACGCCGCGTCTCGGTGGGCGAGAGGCTCGGGCGGATCCAGCGCCGGTACACCGCCCGCTGGTTGGACACGAACAGGTTCACGAGGCGGAACCGCGCATAGGTGCGCTCGAGGGTCGCGACATCCGCGTCGGGATCGTCCATGAGCTCGGTGACTTCGTCGTCGCGCTGCAGCAGGAACCCGCGATCGAGGAAGCCGGGCCGCGACATCACGTCAGGCGCGCACCGTCATGAGCGCGGACTCCACCGTGAGCCCCGGGCCGAACGCCATCGCCACGACGCGGTCGCCGTCGGCGGCGGCATCCGACTCGATGATGTTGCGGAGCACGAAGAGCACGGTCGCGCTCGACATGTTGCCGTAGTCGCGGAGGGTCTCGCGGGCGGGCACCAGCTGCGCCTCGGTGAGCCGCAGCCGGGATTCCACCTTGTCGAGGATGCTGCGCCCGCCGGGGTGGATCGCCCAGTGCTCGATCGCCCCGCTCGCGGCATCCGTGGCGAGCGCCTCGGCGAGCGCGGGATCGTGGTCGACGAGCGGCTCGATCGCCCCCGTGATGTGCTCGTCGATGATCGCCGGGATCGCGTTCGAGAGCACCATCTCGAATCCGTGATCGCCGATCTTCCACGCCATGTCGCCCTCCCCCGTGGGCGTGATGCGGGTCGCGAAGCGATCGAGGTCGAAGGCCCGTTCGCCCGGCTCCGGCGAGCGCGCCGTCACGATGCACGCCGCGGCGCCGTCCGCGAAGAGCGACGAGGCGACGATGGTGTCGGGGTCGTTCGACGAGCGCAGGTGCAGCGTGCAGAGCTCGACGCTGATGACGAGCACGACGGCCGCGGCATCCGCCTCGCACAATTGCCGTGCGAGGCGGAGCGCAGGGATCGACGCGTAACACCCCATGAAACCGAGGTGGTACCGTTCGACGCCGGCGTCGAGTCCGAGCTCGCGGGCGACCATGAAGTCGGGGCCGGGCGCATAGAACCCAGTGCACGAGACGGTCACGACATGCGTGATGTCGGATGCCTCGACGCCCGGGCAGGCCTCGATGGCGGCCCGCCCTGCATCGACGTACAGTCTCGTCGCGTGCTCCGCATAGATCTCGTTGCGCGCCTTCGTGCCCGGCAGCAGGAGTTCACGGCGGTCGATGTCGAAGAACACGGGCTCCTCGGGATGCGCGTCGCGGCTGAGCTCCTCGAGCACGGTGTAGCGCGTCTCGATGCCCGAGACGTTGAACGAGGTCGCCACGATCCGTTGCGCGAGCCGGTTGAGCCCCGGCTGCTCGGCGAACACGTCGCGCACCTCCTCCTGTACGAGCACGGTCGACGGCACCGCCGTCGAGATCGCCCGGAGTGCGACCGTCACCCGAGGAGCTTCGCCTTCGCCGCCGCGAACTCGGCGTCGCTCAGGATCCCCTGATCCTTGAGCGCGCTGAGCTTCTGCAACTCGGCAACGAGGTCGACGCCGCCCGCCGGAGCCGCCGCAGGGGCCGCCGCGGCGGCCGCCGCCTGCTGCTGCGCCACGGCCTGCTGGGCGGCGGCATCCATCTGCGCCTGCTGCTGCTGCGCCTCGTACTGCTGCGCCTCGTACTGCTGGTCGGCCTTCGCCTGCTGGTGACCGCGCACGCCGCCCGCAACGGCGGTGGCGGTGCCGGCGACGACGGCCGTGCGGGCCGCCATCCCGATCAGTCCCGGTCGTCCCATTCTCCTGAGTGGCATCTTCTATTCCTCCTCGGCCTCGGCCAGCACGGCGTTCACGACGGGCGCCGGGATGCGCTCGGTCTGCAGCACGATGCCGCCCGACGCAGCGAACCTCGACGCGAGGTCCTTGGCCCACAGGAGCTCGATCGCGAGCAACGCCCCTGACGTGCCCGGCGCGATGCCCTCCGCGAGCTCCTGCGCATCCTCTTCGGCGACGAGGCCGATGGCCGCGAGTTCGACGTCGCCGAACCCGTACTCGTCGCTGACCTCCTCGAAGTCGGTGATCAGCACCGAGCCGTCCTCCTCGCGTGAGATCACGAGGAAGTCGATCAGGCGGATCGTGCCGCCCTCGACCAGATCGCGGATCGCCTCGAGCGTCCCCTCATCGGGGTGATCCCCCTCGAAGCCGACGAGGTAGAGCTCGACCGGGCCGTATTCGAAATCCGCCATGATTCCCCCTTCACCGTGTTTGCAGACTAGACCCGCGCCAGAACGGGCGCCAGAGCCACGCGTGAATCCCCGGCGAACACCCCGGATCGGCCGCCTGCACACGGTCGGAGGCGCGGTGGGAGCCGTCCATCAGCGCGCCTGCGGGTCGCCCGATAGGCGTCGGAGCACGCGCGCCCCCTCGTCGGGCTCAAGCAGGAGCGCCCGCACGAGCAGCGTCAGCGGGATGCACAGGATCGCCCCGATCGGCCCGATCACGAGCGTCCAGAACACCACCGAGAAGAACGTGAGCGTGAGGCTCAGCCCCACGGCGACGCTCACGAACTTCGGCTGCACGAGCACCTGGAGCACGACGTTGATGAGGCTGTAGGCGAGCACCACGACGAGGGCGAGCGGCCAGCCGCCCACCACCAGCGCGAGCAAGGCCGGCGGGATCAGCCCGATCACGAAGCCGATGTTCGGGATGAAGTTCGTGACGAAGGCGAGGATGGCCCAGGTGACCGGCACCGGTATGCCGAGCGCCCACAGCAGCAGGCCGTCGAGCACGGCGACGATCGCGCCGAAGCTGGCGCTCACCACGTAGTAGCGGCGCACACCTGAGAAGTACCGCGAGCCGATGGCGTCACCGCCGGTGCCGAACACGGTCGAGCCGCGGGAGAAGCGCGAGGCATCCGCCGCCATGAAGATGACGTACGCGAGCACGAAGAAGAACGCCGCGGCGGCGCCGAGCACCGCGTCGGCGACGCCGGCCGCGAACGACAGCAGCTGCTCGGGGTCGATCGCCGAAGCCGCCGAGGTCGCGACATCGCTCGAGAAGCCGAGCGACTCCAGCCAGGCGAGCAACCCCGCCGCGGTCGCCTGCAGCTCGTCCGCGTAGTCGGGCAGCATTCCGACGAACTGGGCGGATGCCACGACGAGCAGCACCCCGAGCACCGCGAGGATCGCGTACGCCACGGCGACGACCATGGTCGTGGCCAGCCAGCCCGGCCACCCTCGGCGCACGAGTGGCCGGCGCACCGGATGCGCGATGATCACGACGACCGCCGCGACGGCCACGGGCGCCAGGATGTCCCGCGCGAACCAGACCCCAACGAAGACGACGACCGCGGCCGCGACGGTGATCAGCACCCGCGTGCCGCGTGCGAGCCCGGCCGGACGTGCCGGGTCGGCGGTGCGCGTCACGTCGACCGCTCGCGGCGACTCCTCGGTCATGTTCAGAAGCTCCCGAGGCCCTTGCCGATGACCACGACGCCGATGACGAGCAGGACCAGCGCCATGACCGTCGCGTTGTTGTGCACGAGCCATCCGCGCAGCGACTCGAGCGGGCCCGCCATCCGCTTCGACGCGACGAGGTAGGCGATCACCGGCACGCCCACCGTGCACGCGGCGATGAGCACGAAGACGAGGATCGCGAGCGCCGCCTCGCCCACGGTGAGGCCGCCCGTGCCGATGATCACGCCCGCGCCCGCCGCCATCAGCAGGTTCTTCGGGTTCACCGCCGAGAGCAGGAAGCCGAGCACGAATCCGCGGCCCGCGGTCATCTCGTCGATGGCGGCCATCCACTTCGGCAGCGCGGGCTCCTCGCCGGGCTTCGGGCGGCTGCGCCACTCCCGCACTGCGAGGAAGAGCAGGGCGACGCCGAGGAGGATCTTGATGACGCCCGAGATCGGCTTGGAGGCATCCGGATCCTGCTCGGGGATGACCGAGGCGAGCAACGTGAACAGCGTGACGGCGACGACGATGCCGAGCACCCAGCCGATCAGGAACCCGACGCTCGTGCCCTTCGCCTTCGGCGACAGGAGCATGAGGATCGCGGCGATGATCGGGATCGGGCTGATCGCGACGCCGAGTGCGAGGGGGAGGATGTCCCCGATGACGGATCCCATGTCTGGTTCCCCTTCCCTGCGGCGGCCGCCGCGTCAGGCGCGACGTCAGCGAGCGGCGGCCTCGCCGGAAGTGGTCGGCGCGGATTCTGCCGGGATGATGCGGAACTCCGGCGCCCGTGACACGAGCAACCATGCCGGGAGCACGATCAGGCACAACACGGGCAGCAGCGTGATGTCGTCGGGGATCGCGACAGCGAGGAACAGCGCGAGCCACCCGTCGCGGGCGACGACGAGGACGACGCCGAGCACACCGCAGGCCACGGCCAGCCCGAGCGGGATGCCGGGGATGAGCACGTGGCCGAGCATCCCGAGCGCCACGCCGATGAACGTGGCCGGGAAGATCCGGCCGCCGCGGAAGAGGGCACTCGCGGCGACCACGAGCGCCAGGATCTTGATCCCGGCGATCACGGCGAGCTGGGTGCCGTCGTACTGCCCGGGATCCTGCAGCAGTTCGCCGATCTGCTCGAGGCCCTTGAACAACGTGATCGGGCCGCCGATGAGGCCGAGGATGCCGAGCACGAACCCGCCGGCGAGCGGGATGAGGATGGGGTGCCGCAGCGCATGGAGTGCGCGATAGACGATCGGGAACGCGGCGAGCGCGGCGAGGCCGATGACGACCGCCCCGCACGCGACGAGCGAGCCCGTGAGCAGGTCGATCGCCTGCGGACTGCCGTACTCGGGCACATCGAACGAGAGCGGCGGGGCTCCGAGCAGGTGCATCGTGATCGCGCCCGCCCCCGCCGCGGCCACAGGCAGGAACAGGCGATCCCACAGCGATCCGCCACCCTTCGCGGCTGCGACGATTCCCGTGAAGAGCAGGGCCGCCGCGACCGGCGTGCCGAACAGTGCGCCCACCGTCGCGGATGCCGCGAGGAGGATCGAGATCTGCGCCGGGACCTGGGGCAGCAGCCGCGCGAACACGGCGACGACGAGCGCCACGTTGATCGCGATGATCGGGTTCTCGGGGCCGAGGCTCACGCCGCCCGCGAGAGCGAGGATCGTCACGACCGCGAGGCCCGGGAGCACGCGGAGGCGCAGCGGCGGCGACACGAGTTCGGTGGTCGCCGAGTCGGGCCCGCCGTGCCCTGGCAGGTACCGCAGGCAGATCCCGACCGCGAGCCCCGTGAGCGTGAGCACCAGGACGATCCACCAGCCGTTCGGGTCGACGCCGAGGGCGTCGGGCAGGGTGTCCCAGAGCACGCCCTCGAGCAGCCCGGCGACCTGTTCGAGGGACCAGAGAATCAGGGCGGCGACGATGCCGACGACGATCGCGGGGATCGAGAGCAGCAGCAGCCGACGTGGTGACGTGCCGGACTCCACCGGCGTTCGCGCAAGGCTCATGCTCGACCTCCCCGCGATGAGCGTAGCGCCCGGCACCAGTGGACGGCCCGACTCGCCACGCGATAAGTTCGCCTCAGCGGCGCTCACTGGGGGGCGCTCTGATTTCGATCGGAAGGCTGCACATGAATTTCTGGAACAGTTTCTGGGACATCATCTGGTGGTTCCTCTGGGTCTTCGTCTTCGTCGCATACCTGATGGCGCTGTTCGCGATCATCGGCGACCTGTTCCGCGATCACAAGCTGAGCGGCTGGTGGAAGGCGGTCTGGGTCATCTTCCTGATCTTCGTTCCGTTCCTCACCGCGCTCATCTACCTGATCGCGCGCGGCCAGGGCATGGCCGAGCGTTCGCAGAAGGAGGCGAAGCAGTACCAAGCGGCCACCGACGCGTACATCCGTCAAACCGCCGGCTCTGCTGCGAGCCCCTCCGACGAGATCGCGAAGGCGAAGGCGCTGCTCGATGCCGGCACCATCAGCCAACAGGAGTACGACCAGTTGAAGGCGAAGGCGCTCACGCACTCCGCGTAGAGCGCTCAGCCCGCGACGGGATGGGGTCGGATGCCGCGGCATCCGGCCCCGTCGTCATGTCCGCGCGGCGCGGAGGCGAGCGGATGCCGCAACAACCGCTGCGCTCAGGAGTCGGTGGGGTCGAGCACCTCGAGCATGGAGCCCTGCACGAAGCCCGCCCATTCGTAGGCGGCCCGGAGGTAGTCGTCGCGGGTCTCGTCGGCCGCCTCATCGCCCTCTTCGATGATGCCCACGCGCTCGGCGAGGATCAGACGGAGGTCGGTGAGGAAGGTGAGCCAGCCCCACGCCTCGGACTGGTCGAGTTCGATCTGCACGACGCCGTCGTCGCCGTCGTCCACGGCGGTCGCGTCGCGCACGCGCTGGGCGGCCTGGCGCTTGCCGTCGACGAGGCTGTCGCGCGTATACCGGGCGAACTCGCGGCCCGCCGGGGCGTCGTCGGGGTAGGCGTTCGGCAGCAGGCGCCCGAGCGCCGGGTCGTCGGCCTCGCCGAGCAGCAGCACCGAGTCGACCTGGTCGGCGAGCTCGGACAGGAGCATCGCCTCCTCGACCTCGAGCACGATGCGCACGCCCTCGCCGCCGCTGCGGCCCGCGACGATCACGACTCGGCCCTCGACACCGTGGCCTGCAACCCGTAGCCGTGCATCGCCTGAACGTGCCGCTCCATCGCCTCGCGGTTGCCGGTCGCGACGACCGCCCTCCCCTCGTTGTGCACCCGCATCATCAAGCGCTCGGCCTCGTCGCGCGGGTACCCGAAGTAGGTGCGGAACACGTAGCTCACGTAGGTCATGAGGTTCACCGGGTCGTCCCACACGATCGTGCGCCACGGCTCCTCCGAGACGACTCGGATGGTCGTGTCGGCGTCGAGCTGCTCGAGTGTGGAGGTCACCTCTCCAGCCTGACACGAGCGTCGGCCCGACGGAACCCGGATGACGCGACACCCGCCATCGACTCGTCAGCGATCGCCGGCCGCGTCTCCGTCGGGGTCGTCATCGCCGGCCATTCGAGCCCGACGCTCCGATGCCGTGACGGTGAACTTCGGGTTGCGGGCGACCTGGCGGGTCGGGCCGACGGTGCGCTCCAGCAGCTGGCGGTAGCGCAGGTGCGAGTTCCACACGCACCAGAGCTCGCCGCCCGGGGCGAGCACTCGGGCGGCGTCCTCGAAGAGGTGGGCGGCGATGCCGGTGTGCAGCGCGGCATCCGAGTGGAACGGGGGATTCAGCACGATCAGCGGTTCGCTCGCTTCGGGGAGCCCCTCGAGTGCGTCGGCTCGCGTCACGGCGATGCGGCCGGCGACGCCATTGACCTCCGCGGTCTCGCGAGCGGATGCCGCGGCCGCCGCCGACCGGTCGGTCGCCGTGACCCGCAGCGCGGGGCGCGTGCGCGCGAGCCACGCGGCCACGACGCCCGAGCCGCACGCCAGGTCGACGGCGGTCGCGGCATCCGGGACCGCGTCGGCGAGGTGCTCGAGGAGGAATCGTGTGCCGATGTCGACGCCCGTGCCAGCGAAGACCCCGCCGTGCGCCACGACGGTGACGCCGAGGTCGTCGTGCCGCTCGCCGCGTGGCCAGCCGAGCGCCGGCGGCCGGCGCTGCTCACGCGGCTCGCTGGCGATGAGCACCCGCGACTTCTGGCGCGCGTGCGAGACGTCGACGCGTTCGAACCACGCGCCCAGCACCTCGTTCATCGCGAGGGACATGTGCTTGATCCGGCCCCCCGCGGCCACGACGACGTCGGATGCGGCGTGCTGCGTCACGAGCCCCGCGAGCTCGTCGAGGCGGTCGAGCGAGCGCGGCAGCCGCAAGAGCACGAGCCGCGCGCCGGCGAGCAGCTCGGCACCCAGTGGGAGCGAGCGCACCTCGCCCGCGAGCCCGGCGCGCTCGGCGTTCGCGGCGAGGGCGCGCTCGCCCGTCACGAGGTCCTGGTGGACCCGGATGCCGAGAGCCCCCGTTGCGGCCGATCCCAGCGTCAGCGCGCCGTACGCATCGTCGACCACGACGAGTTCGTCGGGTCCAACGCCCGCGGCGAGCGCGGCGGCCTCGTCGAGGATCAGGCGGTCCGCGGCATCCGACGCCTCGAGCCCGTCGCCCTCGACATCGGGGTGCCGGCGCAGCGCGGCGAAGTCGAACGGCATGGCCCAAGGCTACGCGGCGGCAGACGGCCGGATGCGGCTCCCCGGTCGGTTTGGTACTCTCGTGCCCGCATGCGGGACGCAGGGCGGCAGGTTCACGGAGCACGGCGCGCGGCACGACATGGGGTCGCGAGCCGCGTCAGTCCTGCCCGCGCGGAAGCCCGCGCGACTCCTGCACGAGCCGCTCGCCGAGCCGCGCCGCTCGCGGCATCCGTCGCCGTGCTCGCGCTCGGGCTGACGTTCGCGCTCGCCCCGCAGCCCGCCGCGGTCACCGCGCCGACCGCGGACGGGGCGTTCACCGGCGATACGCAGACGCTGAACGTCGCCGCGGATGTCGCGGCACCCGCCGTGTCGCACGAGTCGTACACGAGCACCACCGGCCCCGAGACGCTCATCGCGTCGGGCACGAACGAGGACTGGGCGAAGCTCGTGCTCATCGACGGCGACTTCCCGGTGACCGAGGCGAACATCACGGTCATGCTGCGGTGGATGCGCCAGGAGAACGGCGCAGACAACTGGTGGAATCGAAACAACCCGCTGAACAACGGGTACGGATCGGGCGGCGGCAGCGGCCTCGGCAGCTACGACAGCCTCGTGACGGCCGCCGAGTATTGCGCTGGTGCGCTGCGCCATTTCGACCACTATGACGGCATCGAGGCCGCGCTCGAGGCCGGTGACGACGCAGATGCCACGGCTCGCGCGATCTGGGCCTCACCGTGGGCGTCGAGCCATTACGCCGACGGAGCGCACTGGAGCACGCGGCCCGCCGAGATCGTGCAGGCACCGGCGTCGGCCTGGTAGCGGCGCGTCTGCGGGTTGAGGAGGCTCCTCAACCCGCAGAACGTCACTCCCGGTCGAGCGGGCGCCACACGACGACGGCGTTCTCGCGGCGCACACGGGTGCCCGCGCGAAGCGAGACGACCTCTCCGGCCGATCCCGCAGCGAAGACACGCCGGCCGGGGCGGTTCAGCATCTCGTCGGCGAGCATGGCCTCGAGCTCGCGCACGCGCTCCCGGAGGCTCCCCACCTCGTCCTCCAGCTCGAGCACGCGGCGGATGCCCTCGAGGCTCACGCCCTCGCTCGACAGCTGCGCGATCAGCCGCAGCTGCACGACGTCGCGCATCGAGTAGCGGCGAGACTTTCCCGCGGTGCGGCGCGGCGAGACGAGGCCGATGCGGTCGTACTGCCGGAGGGTCTGCGGATGCATGCCCGCGAGCTCCGCCGCGATCGAGATCACGAAGAGCGGGCTCGTCTCGTCCATGCTCATCGCTGGCTCCTCGCCTTCGCGAGCAACTCCTCACGCGGGTTCTCGTCGGGAAGGTGCGCCGCGAACTCCTTGAGCTTCTCCTCGGCGTCCTTCGAGAGGTGCGAGGGCACCGCCACCTGCACCTCGGCGAGGAGATCGCCCGTTCCCTTCGACGTCTCGACGCCGCGGCCCTTCACGCGCAGCACGCGCCCGCTGGGAGTGCCGGGTGCGACCCGGAGCTTCACGGGCTCGCCGCCGAGGGTGGGCACCTGGATCGTCGCGCCGAGCGTGGCCTCCGCGAAGGTGACCGGCACGGTGACTCGCAGGTTGAGGCCGTCGCGTTCGAACACCGGGTGCTTGCGCACCTTCACGGTGAGCACGATGTCGCCGGGTTCGCCGCCGTCGGGCGACGGGTGGCCCTTGCCGCGCAGCCGGATCTTCTGCCCGTCGGCGACGCCGGCGGGGATGCGCACGGTGATGGGCTTCCCGTCGGAGGTCTCCAGGGTGATCTGGTCGCCCTTGGTGGCGGTGACGAAGTCGAGCGTGGTCGACGCGACGACGTCGCGGCCCTTCGTCGGACCGCCGAAGCCGCGGTACCCGCCGCTTGGCTGGCCGAACCGGCCGCCGCCGAAGAGCCCGCCGAGCAGGTCGTCGTAGTCGCCGCCCTGCTGGAACGTGTACGACGTTCGGCCACCGGGGCCGCCGAACATGGTGCCGAAGACGTCCTCGAAGCCGCCCGCCGCGCCGGCGCCGCCGGGCGCGGTGAACCGCGCCCCTGAGCCCATGGCACGGATCGCGTCGTACTCCTTGCGCTCCTCGGGGTCGGCGAGCACCGAGTGGGCCTCGCTGATCTCCTTGAACTTCGCCTCGGAGGCGGCGTCACCCGGGTTCTGATCGGGGTGGTACTTGCGCGCGAGCTTGCGATACGCCTTCTTGATGTCGGCGTCGTTCGCATCCTTGGAGACGCCGAGCACCTGGTAGAAGTCCTTGTCGAACCAATCCTGGCTGGCCATCGGCACCTCCTCACTCGAAATACTCGTGTGCTGCGGGTCGAGGAGCACCAGGCTCCTCGACCCGCGGCGATGGGGTTACTGCGGCGTCTTCACGACGACCTTCGCCGCACGCAACAGTGTGCCGCCCAGCGTGTAGCCCGTCTCGACGACCTCGGCGACCGTGTCGGTCTCGACCTCGTCGGACGGCTGCTGGAAGATCGCCTCGTGGTGCTGCGGGTCGAACGGCTCGCCGACCTCGCCGAAGGGCGTGAGCCCGAGCTTCTCGACGGCCGCGCGGAGCTTCGCCGCGATCGTCGCGAACGGGGCGTCGCCCTCGAGGTCACCGTGCTTCTCGGCCCGGTCGAGGTCGTCGAGCACGGGGAGCAGCACGGCGACGGCGGCGCCGACGGCGCGCTCGCGCTCGACCTCGCGGTTCGCCTCAGTGCGCTTGCGGTAGTTCGCGTACTCGGCCGTGACCCGCTTGAGGTCGGCGAGGTGCTCGTCGCTCGGCTCCCGCACCTCGAGGTTCGCCGCCTTCAGGATGTCGTCGACCGTGAGTACGTCCTCGTCGTACTCCGCAGGCTCGGATGCCGCAGCATCCGTCGCTTCGACCGCTTCGGCATCCGCCTCGGGGGCGCCCTCGACATCCGCCTCGGGGGCGCCCTCGACGGGCGCCCCCTCAGCGTCGAGCTTGCGAACCTCGCCCGTCTCGGGGTCGATCCGCCGCTTGTCGCGGATGACCGGCTCTTCGTGGTCCTGGTTCTCGTCGCTCATGGGTTACCTGGCCTGCCCTGAGCTCGTCGAGGGGTCCTCGTCGTCGATGACCTCGGCGTCGACCACGTCCTCATCGGACGTCTGGTCGCCGGCCGCGCCCGACGGGTTCGCGTCCTCGCCGGGGTTGGCGGAGGCATCGGCGGTCGGCTGCGACTGCTGGGCGTAGATCGCCTCGCCGAGCTTGCCCTGCGACTGCGAGAGCTTCTCGAAGGCGGACTTCACCGCCGCGTCGTCGTCGCCCGCGAGGGCCGACTTCAGCGCGTCGACGTCGCCCTGGACCTCGGACTTGACGTCGGCCGGGAGCTTGTCGTCGTTGTCCCTGATGAGCTTCTCGATCTGGTAGACGAGCTGCTCGGCCTGGTTGCGGGTCTCGGCGGACTCCCGGCGCTTCTTGTCCTCGGCCGCGTGCTCCTCGGCGTCGCGCACCATGCGCTCGACGTCCTCCTTCGGCAGCGCGGAGCCGCCGGAGATCGTCATCGACTGCTCCTTGCCGGTGCCCTTGTCCCTGGCGGACACGTGCACGATGCCGTTCGCGTCGATGTCGAACGTGACCTCGATCTGCGGGATGCCGCGGGGCGCCGGCGCGATGCCGGTGAGCTCGAACGTACCGAGCGGCTTGTTGTCGCGCGTGAACTCGCGCTCGCCCTGGAAGACCTGGATCGCGACCGACGGCTGGTTGTCGTCGGCGGTGGTGAAGGTCTCGCTGCGCTTGGTGGGGATGGCCGTGTTGCGCTCGATGAGCTTGGTCATGATGCCGCCCTTGGTCTCGATGCCGAGACTCAGCGGGGTGACGTCGATGAGCAGCACGTCCTTGCGCTCGCCCTTGAGGACGCCCGCCTGGAGCGCCGCGCCCACGGCGACGACCTCGTCGGGGTTCACGCCCTTGTTGGGCTCCTTGCCGCCGGTCTCCTGCTTCACGAGCTCGGAGACGGCGGGCATGCGGGTCGAGCCGCCGACGAGCACGACGTGCGCGATGTCGGACACCTTGATGCCCGCGTCGCGGATCACGTCCGCGAAGGGCTGCTTGGTGCGGTCGAGCAGGTCGCTCGTCATGTTCTCGAACTGGGCGCGGGTGAGCGTCTCGTCGAGGTTCGCGGGGCCGTTCTCGGTGAGCGAGAGGTACGGGAGCTGGATGCTGGTGCTCATCGAGGAGCTCAGCTCCTTCTTGGCCTGCTCCGATGCCTCCTTGAGGCGCTGAAGGGCGATCTTGTCCTTCGAGACGTCGACGCCGGTCGAGTCCTTGAACCGCTTGATCAGCCATTCGACGACGCGCTGGTCCCAGTCGTCGCCGCCGAGGTGGTTGTCGCCCGCGGTTGCGCGGACCTGGATGGTCGAGAAGTCCTCGTCCTTGCCCACCTCGAGGAGCGAGACGTCGAACGTGCCGCCACCGAGGTCGAACACCAGGATGAGCTCGTCCTCCTTGCCCTTGTCGAGGCCGTACGCGAGCGCGGCCGCGGTGGGCTCGTTGATGATGCGCAGCACGTTGAGGCCCGCGATCTCGCCGGCCTCCTTCGTGGCCTGGCGCTGGGCGTCGTTGAAGTACGCCGGCACGGTGACGACCGCGTCGGTGACGGTGTCGCCGAGGTACTGCTCGGCGTCGCGACGCAGCTTCTGAAGGATGCGCGCCGAGATCTCCTGCGCGGTGTAGTTCTTCGCGTCGATCTCGACCTTCCAGTCGGTGCCCATGTGGCGCTTGACCGACGAGGTGGTGCGATCGACGTTGGTGACGGCCTGGCGCTTGGCTGTCTCGCCGACGAGCACCTCTCCGTCCTTCGTGAACGCGACCACCGACGGGGTGGTGCGGAAACCCTCGGCGTTCGCGATGACGGTGGGCTCGCCACCCTCGAGGACGCTCACCACGGAGTTCGTGGTGCCGAGGTCGATACCTACTGCACGTGACATTGTGTTGTTTCTCCTTCTGCCGGGAGTGTTCACGAGCGGATGCCGCGTGCCCTCCATGGCGGTCGGTCCGGCCTTCCTGGCCTGCGACCGAAGTCAGAATCGCCGGAACTTGAGTCCCGACGACTCAAGCGTCGCAGCGCGACTCGAGCGTGTCAAGTCCGCGCCCCAAGACTTGAGTGTGCTTGACTCAACTCACGGCGAACGCCCAGCATTCCCGCCGGCAGGTCGATGCCGAACGCGCGCCCTGCACGCATCGGGGACTGCCCTGATGGACACTCGACGCCGGGATCCTTAGGCTCCGGATCATGACCCGACGCCCTCCCATCTGCGGCTCCCTCCTCGCCGCGCTCGCCATCGTCCTGCTCAGCGGATGCACGTCCACCGACGGCAACGCCGCCACGGTTCCGACGCCGTCACCGACACCGACCTCGACGCAGCAGCCGGCACCGACCGCGACACCCGACGCCGCACCCGCCGCGACGTGCGACACCGTGCTCGAAGCCGAGGCATACCAGAAGCTCGCCGATGACGGCCTCGCACCGACGGCAGTCGGCGTCGGGTATCCGCTGGCCGAGCGGATGGCCGAGGCCGGAGGACTGTCGTGCGCCTGGGGGAAGCCGCAGACCGACATCGCGCTCACCGTCGTGCAGGTGCCGCTCGGTTCCGCGGACGAGGCCGCATGGCGATCGACGCTCGCGGAGCTCGGCTACGTCGAGAGCGGTCAGCCCGTGGCCGGGTCGTTCACCGGCCCGATCGATCCCGGCAGCGGCATCAGCCCGGTGGCCGTGCTCGCCGGCGGGGCGCTCACGTTCGTCAGTGCCCCGACGTTCGCAACGATGCTCGCCCCGTCGACGTAGCCGGGAGCCGAGGGTCGGCGGCGGCCGGCGCCCGGCCCTCGACCTGCGGAAGCACACCCCGACTGCCAGACTGGGAGACGACCACGCCCCCGAGGCAGGAGGACACACCATGCCCGAACCCATCGAGGTCGGACTCGTCTCGTACACGCTCTCCGCCGAAACCTATGCGGGGATCGGCGCGGACTTCGACACGGAGGCGGTCGACGACGCGATCCTCGCCCGGTTGAACGAACTCGTGCCCGCCGGCGTGGTCGTGCACCGCAACGGCAAGGCCTTCGCCGATCCCGACGTCGCCGAAATCGCCCGGAACCTCGACTGGCAGCGCCTCCTCGCGCAGATCGACGTCGACCAGATCCTGGCCGACCACGGCCGCTGAGCCCCGGATGCCGCGGCGCGCCCGAGTGCGCGCGGCGCTCGGCGCTCGGCGCTCGACGCCATCGGGCGGTCACCGCTCGCTCAGGCTCTCCTCGATCAGGCGGAGGCCCTACGACGAGCTCAAGCGGAACCCACGGCCGCAGTGAGCAACGAGGAGAGCGCGGCGGGGATGCGCGGCTCCTCGATCGCCCGCACGAGGATGGGCGCGAAACGCGCCTTGCGGCCGCTGTGCGTGCCCATGAACCGCCGAAGTTGTGCCTCGGTCGTCTTGGCCCGCTGCGCCGGCTGCTGCTGGAACGTGCGGAAGCGGCCGAGTTCGCCGTGTTCGCCCAGCAGCTCTTCCACCCGCTCGCTGCCGACGGCGCGGATGAGCTCGCCTTCGAGGTCGGGGTCGCAGGCGAAGAACCCGAACGACGCCAGGTCGAGCCCGCTGTCGGCGGCGGCAGCGATGCCCGCGTCCGTGACGGCGCGCCGCACATGGGCGACCTCGCCGAGGTCGAAGAGCCCGAGCACGCGGGTCGCGCCGGAGGACGCAGCCAAGGCCGCGAGGTGGTGACGGAGGTTGGTGACTCCACCCATCGGCACGACCGTCGCGCCGGCGGCGATGAGGTCGAACTGAAGTCGCTCGGCGAGGGCCTCGACCGCGAGGCGGTCGCTTTCGCCTTCGACGAGCACCACCGCGGATGCCTCCGCGGACACGACTTCGCCCATATGGCGACCCTACCCGCCGGGCGGACATGCCGCCGCGATGACTCCGAATCAGGCTGTCCCGGATGGACTCGCGCTGATTCCCCCCTAGCCGAACGTCGTCCCCTCGGCGGCCGCAGACGCCTTGGGATCGGGCAGCCGCCGCATCCGGAACCCGTTCAGGATACCGAGGAGGCCCGCGAGGATCGGCACGAAGAGGGCCACCTGCAGCGCGATGACACGGGACTCGGTGTTGATGCGCAGGATCTCGGCCTGCACCTCTGGCGGCTCATCGACGAGGAGCTCCTCGAGCCCGGTGTCGGACATGATCTCGGCGTCCTCCTCGAGCACCGCCGAGACCTGCTGCTGCTCCTCGGGCGAGAGCACGGTGCTCGCATCGGCGTCCGCGGTGAACGTGAACGCGAGGGTCGCGAGCATGATCGCCCCGGCGAACGCGAGGCCGAACGAGAGGCCGAACGAGCCCGCGGCCGAGTTCACGCCGGCCGCCTCGCTGACCCGCTCATCGGAGATCGGGGAGAGGGTGTAGTTGTTCAGCTGCGAGACGAGCAGGCCGAGGCCGCAGCCCGAGATGATGAGCGGCACGGTGAGGTACCAGCCCGAGTCGGCGATGGGCACGATGGGGACGAGCACCGCGAGACCGGCCACCACGAGCACGAACCCCCACAGGATGACGCTTGCGGGACGCCGCTTGAGGCCGCGGCCGGCGAGCACTGCGACGCCGAACATGCTCAGCGAGAGCGGCGCGATCGAGAGGCCGGCCTGCAGCGCGTTGTACTCGAACACCATCTGCAGGTAGATCGGGAGCACGATCATCGTGCCGCCGAGGGCGATCTGCTGCAGCAACTGGCCGCTCGCCCCGGCTCGGAACATCTTGGAGTCGAAGAGCGCGGGGTCGAGCAGCGTGGGCTTGCCGCGGCGCTTGCGGCTGCGCAGCCAGAACACGAAGAGGCCGAGCGCGAGCACGCCGATGCCGATGATCAGCCCGACGTAACCGCCGCCCTCCTGCCACACCAGGATGCCGGTCACGACGCCGCCCATGCCGACGATCGACAGCAGCGCACCGACGAAGTCGATCGACCGGTCGCCGTGATAGGGCACGTCCTTCACGAGGCCGATGCCGGCCAGCACGACGGCGATGATCACGGCCTCGAGCGCGAAGCCGACCCGCCACGACAGGAACGTCGTGATGAACCCGCCGAGCAGCGGCCCGACCGCCGCCGCGATGGCCGCCGAAGCGCCGACGAGCGCGTAGACCCGTTTCTGATGGGCACCCTCGAAGTTGCCGTGGATGAGCGACTGCATCGCCGGCAGCAGCAGCGACGCGCCGATGCCGCCGATGATGGCCCAGAACAGGATGATCGCGCCGAGGTCCTGCGCGAACACCATCGCGATCGCGCCGATCGCGTAGCCGAGCAGTCCGAGGATGTAGGCGAGCTTGCGCCCGATGAGGTCGCCGGTCTTGCCGCCGATGAGGATGAACGCGGCCGACACGAGCGCCTCGAGGGCGATGGCGCCCTGCACGCCGCTCACCGTGGTGTCGAGGTCGTGCACGACCGCGGAGATCGACACGTTCATGAGGGAGGTGTCGAAGACGAGCACGAACATCGCCATCGCGAGGAGGATCGCGAGCCGTCCGTTGAACGGCTTCGTGGCGACCTCGCCCGAGTCCATGGGCTCACCCAACCACACCTCGTGGTCGGATGGGAAGGGCCCAGCGCCTGCCCTGACGGGCGGCAGATGCATCCGGGTGGTGGACACCGTTGCCGTACCGGGCGTATGCTCGCCTGCGGACCGCGCCACGCGGCATCCGCCGACCGAGACGAAGGGAGAGAACGATGAACACCGTCATTGTCGCGCGCATCGCAGACACCCTTCCCTGTGAGGCCGCCCGCTAGATTGCGTTCGGTGGCCTCCGCAACCTCGGAGAACCACCGTGACCTTTCTCTCGTCGCTTGACGACTCTTCTGCTGCGCCGTTCGGCGCGCCGACCGCCCTCGTGTTCCAGGCCGCAGAGCCCGGCGAGGGCCAACGCTGGTCGACCTGGCCGGCGACCATCCCCAGCGAGCGCGGCCCCGAGCCCCGCCCCGACTGGCTCGTGACCTCCGCCGCGGCGATCGACACCGAGCTCGGCGTCGTGAAGACCGGCAAGGAGGCCGACCTGCACCTCATCGAGCGGGCGATCGCGGATGCCGCGGCCGACGTGCCCGGCAACCGCGTGCTGCTCGCGGCCAAGCGTTATCGCACGAGCGAGCACTCGGACTTCCATCGCTCCGCGATCTACACCGAGGGCCGCGGCCTGCGCCGCACCCGCGACGTGCGCGCCGTCGCGAAGGGCACGTCGTTCGGTCGCGCCGTTGCGCGCGTGCAATGGGCGTACGCCGAGTTCGACGCGCTGAGCCGGCTCACCGCGCTCGGGGCATCCGTGCCGTACCCGGTGCAGGTGCACGAGACCGAGGTGCTCATGGAGTTCATCGGCGACGGCCGCGTCGCTGCGCCGCGCCTCGCCCAGCAGCGGGCGGATGCCGCGACGCTGCGCGAGCTGTTCCACCAGGTCGCCGACTTCATGCGCACCCTCGCCCGGGCGGGGCTCGCGCACGGCGACCTGTCGCCGTACAACCTGCTCGTGCATCACGGCCGGATCGTCGCGATCGACCTGCCACAGGTCGTCGACCTCGTGTCGAATCCGCAGGGCTTCGACCTGCTGCACCGCGACTGCGTGAACGTCTGCGACTGGTTCACCCGGCGACGGCTCGAGTGCGACGCCGAGGAGCTCTTCGGCGAGCTCGTGGGCGAGGTCGGGTTCTGAGCGGATCGCGGGCCCCGCGCGACCATCGAGCTGTTGCGTTGAATCCCGCGTCTAGATGTGATGTCCAGGCAGGTTGTTGAGTCTGCTGATGGGCGGGCCGCCGATGGCGGAGTGGGTTCGGTGATGATTGTAGAAGTGGATCCAGGCCGGGAGGGCTTCGCGTCGTTCGGTCTCTGAACCGTAGAAGCGGGCGTAGGCCCAGCCGTCGGCTAGGGTCCGATGGAACCGCTCGATTTTGCCGTTGGTCTGTGGCCGGTAGGGGCGGGTTCGCTTGTGCGTGACGCCGAGTGCGGCACACGCTTCGCGCCAGGCGTGCGACTTGTACGCGGATCCGTTGTCGGACAGCACTCGCTCGATGGTGACGCCTCGCTCGGTGAACCACTCGATCGCCCGGTGGAGCACGCCGATGGCCGTGATGGCCTTCTCGTCTGCACAGATCTCGATGTAGGCGACCCGGGAGTGGTCATCGACGACGGTGTGCAGGAACGCCGTGCCGACATGGGGTGCATAGCGCGCGTGCCGCTCGCCGGTGCGTTTGGCGGTCGCTTCCCGGTTGCGGTCGCCCTGCTGCTTGCCGACGTAGCGCCAGCCGCCGCCGTCGGGGATGTTGCCGAATTTGGTGACGTCGACGTGGATCAATGATCCCGGATGCGGGTGCTCGTAGCGGCGGATCGGCTCACCGGTGACCCGGTCGATCTGACTGAGCCGGTTGATCCGGCAGCGCACCAGCACCGCGTGGACGGTGGACGAAGGGACGCCGAGCTCACCGCCGATCTGCACCGGGCCCAGCCGGCGACGCCAACGCAGCCGCACGATCTGGCGCTTGAGGTGCTCCGGTGTTCGGTGCGGGCTCGAGTGCGGTCGGCTTGATCGGTCCACCATCCCGGCCGGCCCCTCGGCCCGGAACCGGGCCGCCCACTTGCGGGCGGTCACGGTCGAGACCATGAACATCCGCGCCGCGAGCGCCGGCTTCCAGCCATCCTCGACGATCAGTTTCGCCAGCCTCAACCGGGCTCGCGGAGTCAGAGCAGCATTAGCGTGGGACACGAAGGCCTCCTGGGAGTGAAGCGGTGAACTAGACAGCTCCACTTCACAACCGGAGGCCTTCGCCTACCAGCAGATCAACTCCGTGTCACGAAACAACGTCCCTGGACATCACATCTAGAGGGGGCGGCCGAGCGGCACGACGCGCTGCGTCGTGCCATGCGCGAGCGGGGTGAGCATCGCGGCGAGGGAGCTCCTCCGGTGCCCGTACTTCGCGTGCAGTGCGTCGTCGACGGCCGCCTCGAGCGGGTCGGTCTCATCGATCGCCTCGAGTTCGACGGCCCGGCGACCGGCGGGCGTCTCGAACCCGACGCCGGGATTCCTCGTCGCCCGGCGGAACCACTTCGAGTCGTGCCCGAACTCCGAACGGATGAAGCTCACGCCGTCGACGTCGACCACCCAGATCGGGGTCGCGATCGTGCGGCCGTCGCGGGTCGTGGTGACGATGCGCACCACGTCGGTGACGCGCAGGAACTCGGTGAGGTCGTCGTCGGTGCCCATGCTCCAGTGAAGCAGGCGGGCGGGGATGCCACGAGCCCCCGTGTCCTGCGCGGGCCGCTTCCGTCGCGGCATCCGCTGGCGTTACAGTGTGCCGAGATCAGCGCCGATCCACCGGGATGCCAGGCCCCACGGGCACGACATCTTCCGTTCACCCGACCGAACGAGGCTTGCATCATGACCGTTCCCCCTGGGCCGCCCACCGAAGCCTCCGCCGAGGGCGGCGGCGTGCCCACCCCTCCGCCGAAGGCCGACAGCGGCGCCATCAGGGTGATGGGCCTGCAGCTGCAGGAGGGGCGTGTCATCCCCCGACGACAGGTGTTCTCGTGGGCCCTGTGGGACTGGGCGACGCAGCCGTTCAACTCGGTCATCCTCACGTTCGTGTTCACCGCGCTGTACCTCACGAGCGACACCTTCCTCGATCCTGCGGTCGCCACGCTCGGCGAGAGCGATCCGGCGTACGAGCGCGGGCTCGCCGAGCTGGCGAGCGGGCTCGGCTGGGCGATCACGATCGCGGGCGTCCTCATCGCGGTGCTCGCCCCGGTGCTCGGCCAGAGAGCGGATGTCGCAGGCCGGCGCAAGCTCTGGCTCGGCGGCGCGACCGCCGCCCTCGTGCTGTGCATGTTCGCGCTGTTCTTCGTCCAGGGTGCACCTCCGTACTTCGTGCTCGGCATCTCGCTCATCGCCGCGGGCACGGTGTTCAGCGAGATCGCCGGCGTGAACTACAACGCGATGCTCGTGCAGGTGTCGACGCCGAAGACGGTCGGCAAGGTCTCGGGACTCGGCTGGGGGCTCGGGTACATCGGCGGCATCGTCGCACTCGTGCTCGTCGTCGTGGCCACGAGGTTCGACTGGTGGGGGATGCCGACCGACGACGGGCTCGCCTTCCGGGTGATCGCCCTCGGCTGCGCCGTGTGGACGCTCCTCTTCGCCTGGCCGGTGCTCGTGTACGTGCCCGAGGCGCCGCCGGCGCCGCGACGCGAGCGCGTGTCGTTCTGGCGCGGCTACGTCGTGCTCGTCCAGGACGTCATCGCGCTGTGGCGCGGCTCGCGGCCGACGTTCTGGTTCCTGCTCGCGAGCGCCGTGTTCCGCGACGGGCTCGCCGGCGTGTTCGCGTTCGGCGCCGTGATCGCGGCGGTGGCGTTCCACTTCTCGAGGGACGAGGTCCTGATCTTCGGGATCGCGGCGAACCTGCTCGCGGGGTTCTCGACGATCCTCGCGGGCCGCTTCGACGACCGCTTCGGGCCGCGCGCCGTCATCCTCACGGCGCTCGGCGGACTGGTCGCCGCCGGACTCCTGGTCTTCTTCCTGCACGACTCGGGCAAGCTCGTGTTCTGGGTCTTCGGCCTCGTGCTCACGCTCTTCGTCGGGCCCGCTCAGGCGGCCTCGCGGTCGTTCCTCGCCCGGGTCACGCCCGCCGGTCGCGAGAGCGAGATCTTCGGCCTGTACGCGACGACCGGGCGCGCGGCGAGCTTCCTCTCGCCGCTGCTCTGGGCGAGCTTCATCGCCGTGTTCGGTGCGACGTACTGGGGCATCCTCGGCATCGTGATCGTGCTCGCGGCCGGTCTCGTGCTGATGCTGTTCGTGCGGCTGCCCGAGCGCTGACGAAGCGCTGCTGCTCCCGGAGCCTCAGGGGCGCCTCAGCCGATCCACGAGTTCGTCGATCGTGCGGCTCAGGATGCGCGGCATGTCGATGGCATCGGGTTCGAGCAGCCACTGCACCTGCAGCCCGTCCATGATCGCGATGAGGGCGGATGCCGCGTCGGCGAGCTCCCGCTCGTCGGTGTTGCCCGACACCTCGCCGAGCACGCCGGCGATCTTCGCGCGAAGCCCGTGGAAGCGGCCCTGGAAGTAGTCGTGGGCCGGGTGCCCGTCGGTCACGGACTCGCCGGAGAGCACCGTGTACGCCTGTACGACGCCACGCCGGTGCGTGTTCTCCTCGACGGTGTCGACGAGGTGCTGCAGGAACGCGGGGCCCTCGGTCTGTGCGCGGGCGGGGACGCCGGCGACCTCCTCGCCGTCGCGGTACTTCAGCATCGCGACGAGCAGGCCCTCCTTGCTGCCGAAGTGGTGCAGCACGCCCGCGTGGGTCATGCCGGCCTGCTCGGCCACCTCGACGAGCGCGCCCTTGTTGTAGCCGCGCGCGCCGAACACGTTCATCGCCGCCTTCAGCACGGCTTCGCGCCGCTCGGTCGTCCTGGCCTGTGGGCGCTGCACGCGCTCGGCAGCCGGCCTGCCGCGCGGGTCGTCTCGCGCTGTGTCCACCACGGTTTCCCTTTCTGTGCGGCTCSCCGCCGCGGCATCCGCTGCCCTTCTGGATGCCCCGCCGGAGTCCGCGAGTCGAGTGCAGCACTCGTGACGCGGGCATGATACGGGCCCGGGCACGACGTTACCGAACTGTGATGTCCTCCAACTTACTTACAAGTCAGTAAGTGTGCCAGCATGTCCCCCATCACTCAACGACGAGATGTGAATGGAGTAGGCGTGAGCTCAACGACGACCGCCACCGGCGCCCTCAACTCGAATGAGTCCGTGGCCGACGCCGAGACGATCGCCCCCTCGGCCGATTTCGACCCCATCGCCGTCGCCGGCTCGCTCCCCCTCGACGAGAAGGTCGCGCTGCTCACCGGCGCGGCCACATGGACGCTCCGTTCGATCCCCGCGATCGGCCTGCGCACCATGACGGTCTCCGACGGACCGATCGGCGTGCGTGGCACCGGCGAGGACGGGCTGCCCTCCGCGCAGCTGCCCGCGCCATCGGCCACCGCCGCGACGTGGGACGTCGACCTCCAGGCCCGCCTCGGCGCGCTCATGGCCGCCGAGGCGCGCCGCAAGGCCGTCGACGTGATCCTCGCGCCCGTGGTGAACCTGCAGCGCAGCCCCGTGGGCGGTCGCCACTTCGAGTGCCTCTCAGAAGACCCGTTCCTCACTGCCCGCCTCGCGGTCGCGTTCGTCGACGCGATCCAGGGGCAGGGCATCGCCGCCTGCGTCAAGCACCTCGTGGGCAACGAGACCGAGACCGACCGCACCGAATACCTCTCGCGCATCGACGAGCGCACCCTGCGCGAGGTGTACCTCGCACCGTTCGAGGCGGTGGTCGACGCCGGCGCGTGGACGATCATGGCCGCCTACAACGGCCTCACCCGCGACGGCGTCGACGCGCCTGCCACGGCGCACGGGCCGCTCCTCAACGAGATCCTCAAGGGCGAGTGGGGCTTCGACGGCATCGTCGTCAGCGACTGGCTCGCCACCAAGACCGCCGTCGAGCCCGCGCTCGGCGGCCTCGACCTCGTCATGCCGGGTCCCGGCGGCCCGTGGGCGGAGGGGTTGCTCGCAGCGGTGCACGACGGCCGCGTGTCCGAGTCGGTCATCGACGACAAGGTCGCGCGAATCCTCCGCCTCGCCGAGCGCGTCGGTGCGCTCAGCGGCCTCGCGGGTGAGACGCTCCCGTACGACGCGAGCGGCGCCACCGAGCACCCCGCCGACGACGACGTGGTCGCCCTCCTCACCGAGGCGGCCGCCCGATCGACGGTGGTACTGCGCAACGTCGACGGGCTGCTGCCCGTCGATCGCGCCATCCGCGGCCGCATCGCCCTCATCGGCCACAATGCCGTCGAGCCGTTCACGCAGGGCGGCGGCAGCGCATTCGTCACGCCCCCGCACGTGAGCGCCCCCATCGACGCAGTGCGCGCCGCCTTCCCCGACGCCGAGGTCGAACTCCACCGCGGCGGCGCCACGACGCTCGGCGCGCCGCTCACCCCGGCAGACCTGCTCACCACCCCCGACGGCGAGCCCGGCATCCGCATCGAGCACCTCGACGCCGATGGCACGGTCATCGGCGCCGTGCGGCTTCCGGATGCCGCGAGTCTGTGGTTCCCGATCGACGACGACGCCGTGGCATCCGTGCGGGTGACGACCGACGTCGCGCTGGAGCAGGCCGGTCGCCACGTCGTGGAGCTCGGTCCCGTCGGCGCCCACCGCATCACCATCGACGGCGAGCTGCGCTCGGAATCCGTGCGCCACGTGGGCGTCGAGGTGGTGCTGAACTCCAGCTACAGCAATCCGGGGAGCGTCGAGGCCGTCATCGAGGCCGACGGCCCGCGCACCGTGCGCGTCGACGCCGAGGTGCAGGTCATCGACGGCGAGTCGTACGGTCGGTTCGTGCGCCTGCACTTCCGCTACCGCGCCCCGGGCCCCACGGTCGACGAGGAGCTCGACGAGGCCGTGGCGGCGGCTGCGGCATCCGACCTGGCAGTGATCGTCGTCGGCACCAACCCCGAGACCGAGTCGGAGGGCTGGGATCGCCCGAACCTCGACCTGCCCGGCCGGCAGAACGAACTCGTGCGCCGGGTCGCCGCGGCGAACCCACGCACGGTCGTGGTCGTGAACGCCGGCGCGCCGGTGCTGCTGCCGTGGCTCGACGAGGTGCCGGCCGTGCTCTGGTGGTGGCTGCCGGGGCAGGAGGCCGGCCGCTCGCTCGCGGCGGTGCTGAGCGGCGCCATCGAGCCGAGCGGGCGCCTGCCCTGGACCCTCCCCGCCCGCGAGCAGGACGTGCCGGTGCCGCACGGCATCCCCGTCGACGGCGTCATCGACTACGCCGAGGGGCTCGACGTCGGCCACCGCGGCTGGGACCGCCGCGGCCGCACCCCCGCCCGCGAGTTCGGCTTCGGACTGGGGTACGCCGAGTGGGAGTACCGCTCGCTCGAGCTCGTCGACGCGGCATCCGGCGCCTCGACCGCCGCGCCGCTCGCCGTCGCCCGCGTGACGGTCGCCAACGTCGGCGCCCGCGACGGCCGCGAGGTCGTGCAGCTCTACCTCTCCGCCACCGACGACCCCTCACGCCCCGTACGCTGGCTCGCCGGCTTCACCGTGGCCGACGTGCCCGCCGGCGATACCGCCACCGTCGACATCCCCCTCGCGCGCCGTTCGTTCGAGACCTGGTCGACGGATGCCGCAGGCTGGACCCTCCGCGCCGAGACGTACCGCGTACAGGTCGGCCGCTCCTCACGAGACCTCCGCCTCGAGACCACGCACACGGTCTCCGGCTGAGCACCACAGAACCACGCACCAACCCACACACACGAAATGCAAGGAGGCATGGAAATGCGAAAGAGCATCCTCGCCACAGGCGCCCTACTGGTCGCCGCCGGCTTGGCTTTCACTGGGTGCAGCGCAGGCGGCGGCGGGGGCGGTGACGCGAGCGGCAAGGTGCTGACGGTCGGCATGCCGAACGGCCCGCAGCAGCCGAACCAGAACCCGCTCGCCACCGGATCGGCGTCGCTGTCGCTCGGCTACGCCTACGCGGTGTACGAGTCGCTCATGCAGGTGAACGAGATCGACCCGACCCAGGACCCCACCCCGTGGCTCGCCGAGTCGGTGGAGTGGAACGCCGACTCCACGCAGGCGGTCATCACCGCCCGCGACGGCGTGAAGTGGTCGGACGGCGAGGACTTCACCGCAGAGGACATCGCCTTCTCGATCCAGCTGCGCAAGGACACCCCAGAGCTGAACATCGACTTCCCCGACCAGTACGGCGACATCACCGTCGACGGCAACCAGGTCACGGTGGACTTCACGACCGGCCAGTACGTCAACCAGGTGAAGCTCTACAAGCTCCTCATCGTGCCCGAGCACCTCTGGGCCGACCAGGACCCGGTGAACTGGACCGACGACGAGATGATCGGCACCGGCCCCTTCACCCTGAAGTCGTTCACGCCGCAGGCCGTGACGCTGGTGCCGAACGAGGACTACTGGGGCGAGAAGCCCAAGGTCGGGCAACTCCGGTACGACGCGTTCAACGACAACGCCGGCCTGACCACCGCGCTCACCACCGGCGAGGCGCAGTGGGGCTGGACGTTCATCCCCGACTACGAGACCACGTTCATCGCCAAGGATCCGGAGCACTACGCCCAGGTCGCCGGCGGCGGGTTCGGCGTCGACGTGCTCTACCTCAACAACGAGACGAAGCCGTTCGACAACGTCGCCTTCCGCACCGCGCTGAACATGGTCGTGGATCGGGGCGACATCTCGCAGACCGCCGGCTACGGCGTGTGGCCCGAGATCACGAGCGTCACCGGCCTCCCGCAGCCCTCTGGCGACGCGTTCATCTCGGATGCGTACCAGGGCCAGGAGCTCTCGGTCGACGTCGAGGGCGCGAAGAAGGTGCTCACCGACGCCGGGTACACCTACCAGGGCGACAAGCTCATCGACCCCGACGGCGAGGCCGTTACATTCACCCTCACGAACCCGAGCGGCTGGACCGACTACCTCGACGCGCTCGGCATCATCGCCGAGGGTGCGGAGTCGATCGGCGCCGAGGCGACGGTGGAGCCGATCGTGCAGGACACCTGGTTCAACGACACCATCCCGTTCGGCAACTTCCAGGCCTCGCTGCACTGGACCGACGGCGGATCGACCCCATGGAACATGTACTCGAATATCATGGACGGCGCGTCCTACGTGCCGCTCGGCGAGACGGCGAACTGGAACTTCGGTCGCTACGACGACGACGAGGTCACCCAGGCACTCGCGACCTACAAGGCCGCGACCTCCGACGAGGAGCGCCAGGCGGCCCTCGACATCGTGGAGCAGCGCTTCGTCGAGGACGTGCCGGGCATCATCATCTGGTCGCGCCCGGCAGTGGCCCAGTACTCCACGGTGAACTACACGGGCTTCCCGACGGCCGAGGACCCCTACGCGAACCCGCAGCCCACGGGTCCGCAGGCGGCGCTCATCCTCTCGAAGCTCACCCCCACCGAGTAGTACGCTCCTGAGCCGGTGCGGTGCATACTGCGCCGCACCGGCTCCCGACTCACGAGGACGTGACGATGACCCGACCCGAGACTCCCGTGCTGCAGGCCGTCGACCTCCAGAAGCACTTCAGGCTCCGCGGCGTCGGCTCACGTGACGTCGTGCACGCCGTCGACGACGTGAACCTCGAACTCCGACGGGGCCACGTGCTCGCGCTCGTCGGCGAGTCCGGCTCGGGCAAGTCGACCATCGCCCGACTGCTCGCGCAGCTCGTGCCCACGACCGGCGGACGACTCCTGCTCCACGGCGAGGACGCCACGGCGCGCGGACGCCGGGCGTTCCGCCGGTACGTCGGGCGGGTGCAGATGATCTTCCAGGACCCGTTCGGCTCGCTGAACCCCGTGCATCCCGTGCGGTACACGCTGACCCGCAGCCTGCGGATCCACCGCGGGCGACTGCGCGGCGCCGCCCTCGAGGGCGCGCTCATCGAGCTCCTCGACCGGGTCCACCTCGCACCGGCCGAGCGCTACATCGACAAGTTCCCCCACGAGCTCTCGGGCGGCCAGCGCCAGCGCGTCGCCATCGCGCGCGCCCTCGCGGCCGACCCGGAGGTGCTCCTCGCCGACGAGCCGATCTCGATGCTCGACGTGTCCATCCGCCTCGGCATCCTGAACCTGCTGCAGGACCTCCGCGATCGCCTGCACCTCGCGATCCTCTACATCACGCACGACATCGCGTCGGCGCGCTACTTCGCCGACCGCACGATGGTCATGTACGCCGGCCGCATCGTCGAGAGCGGCGACTCCGAGTCGGTCACGCAGGACCCGAAGCATCCGTACACGCAGCTGCTCGTGCGCTCGGCTCCCGATCCCGACGACCTCGAGGCGCGGGCGCACGGCGCGCGCGGCGAGGCGCCCAGCCTGGTTCGGCCCCCGAGCGGATGCCGCTTCAACCCGCGCTGTCCGTTCGCCACGGAGCTGTGCCGCATCGAGGTCCCACCGCTCATGCAGGTCGGCGAGGGCCGGGAAGCCGCGTGCTGGGGGTACTCGGACCGCCCCGACCGCCCGGTGCTGGACGGATCGGCTGAATCGGGGGCGATCGCATGAGGTTCTTCCTGCGCAGGTTCGCGTTCTACGCGATCACGTTCTGGGCGGCCGTCACGATCAACTTCCTCATCCCGCGTCTCCTGCCGGGCGACCCCGTGAGCGCCCTGATCGCCATGAACCAGGGGCGCATCTCGACCGACGCGATCGAGGCGCTGCGCACGCTGTTCGGCCTCGACCAGGACGTGTCGCTCTGGCAGCAATACGTCGACTACTGGGCGCTCCTCCTCCGCGGCGAACTCGGCATCTCCTTCACGTACTTCCCGACCCCGGTGACGGAGGTCATCCAGCAGGCGCTGCCATGGACGATCGGGCTCGTGGGCATCGCGACGATCCTGAGCTTCACGATCGGCATGCTCATCGGCACCGGCATCGGCTGGCGGCGCGGCACCTGGGCCGACTCGCTCCTGCCGATCTCCACGTTCTTCTCGTCGGTGCCGTACTTCTGGCTCGCCCTCATCGCGATCTCGGTCTTCTCGGTGACCCTCGGCTGGTTCCCCGCAAGCGGCAGCTACGACCGGTCGCTCGTCCCCACGTGGTCGTGGGAGTTCATCGGCTCGGTGATCTACTACGGGTTCCTCCCGGCGATGACGATCGTGATCTCCTCGATCGCCGGCTGGATCCTCGGCATGCGCAACATGATGGTCACCGTCTCGTCGGAGGACTACGTCACGGTCGCCCAGGCGAAGGGGCTCTCGGAGCGCGCCGTGATGTTCGGCTACGCGGCGCGCAACGCGGTCCTGCCGCAGGTGTCGAGCTTCGCGCTGTCGCTCGGGTTCATCGTGGGCGGCACCCTCGTGATGGAGATCGTCTTCTCATACCAGGGCATCGGCTACTTCCTCTTCACGGCGGTCGCCGCGAAGGACTACCCGCTCATGCAGGGCATCTTCCTCGTCATCACGCTCGCGGTGCTGTTCGCGAACATCGTGGCGGACTTCGTCTACGGGGTGCTCGACCCGCGCACCCGTCAGGAGGGTTGACATGACGATCGACACGAGCATCGTCGAGGAGGGCGAGGAGCTCGCCCGACCCTCGCAGGCGCCGGCCACGGGCGTGGTGACGGCCGCTCCCAGGAGGTCGTCGCGCGGTCCGCGCAAGTTCCTCTTCCTGCGGAACTCGAAGGCGATCACCGGCATGGCCATCCTCGGGTTCTTCCTCCTCATCGCGGTGATCGGGCCGTACATCGCCCCCTACGATCCGAGCGCCCGCAGCGACGACATCCTGCAGCCGCCGTCGTGGGAGCACTGGTTCGGCACCACGCACCTCGGCCAGGACGTGTTCTCGCAGATCCTGGTCGGCACGCGGGGCGTCATCGTGGTCGGCTTCGTCGCGGGCATCCTCGCGACGACGATCGGGGTGATCGTCGGCGTCACCGCGGGCTATGTCGGCGGGCTCGGCGACGAGAGCCTCTCGGTGCTCGCGAACGTGTTCCTCGTCATCCCTCAGCTGCCGCTCATCATCCTCATCGCGGGCCAGCTGCCCACCGTCGGCGGCGTGACCGTCGCCCTCGTCATCGCCATCACCGGCTGGGCATGGGGCGCCCGCGTGCTGCGCGCCCAGACGCTGTCACTTCGTCGTCGCGACTTCGTGGAGGCGGCGCGGGCGAACGGCGAGCGCACGTGGCGCATCATCACCGCCGAGATCCTGCCGAACCTCACCGCGATCATCGCTGCGGGCTTCGTCGGCACCGTCGCGTTCGCGGTGCTGTCGCTCATCACGCTCTCGTTCATCGGCATCGGCATCACTGGCGAATGGAACTGGGGCACCGTGCTCTACCAGGCGCAGTCGCAGCTCGCGCTCCAGCGCGGGGCGTGGTGGTGGTTCGTGCCGGCGGGCCTCTGCATCGCCCTGCTCGGGATGTCGCTCACGCTCATCAACTTCGGCATCGACGAGTTCGTGAACCCGCGCCTGCGTTCGACCGGCCTCAATGCGAAGTCGCTCCGCAAGCGCGGCATCCGACCTCGCATCGGCTTCACGCCGGTCGTGTACGAGGCGAAGGAGGACCGCTCATGACCCTCACCAGCCCCCTCGGCCACACGCAGAAGCTGACGTCCGCGAGCGACCCGGTGCTCGAGATCAAGAACCTCTCGGTCGACTACGGCTACGGCTACGACGACGATCCCGTGCACGTGCTGCGGCAGGTGTCGCTCACGCTCGGCCGGGGCGAGGTGCTCGGCCTCGCCGGCGAGTCCGGGTGCGGCAAGTCCACGCTGGCGTACGCGGCGACCCGCCTCCTGCCGCCGCCCGGACTCATCACGGGCGGCGAGGTGCACTTCACCGACCGCGACGGGCGCACGACCGACATCCTGCGCCTGAACGACGCCCAGCTGCGGGCCTCGCGCTGGCAGGACCTCGCGATCGTGTTCCAGGGCGCCATGAACTCGCTGAACCCGGTGTTCCGCATCGGTCGGCAGATCGCCGACGGCATCCGGGCACATCGCCCCGAGGTGTCGCAGAAGGAGGCGCTCGAACGCTCGGCCGAGCTCCTCGAGCTCGTCGGCATCTCGCCCGACCGCCTCCGCTCGTACCCGCACCAGCTCTCGGGCGGGATGCGGCAGCGGGTGATGATCGCCATGGCGCTCGCGCTCGACCCGCAGGTGCTCATCATGGACGAGCCGACGACCGCGCTCGACGTCGTGATGCAGCGGCAGATCGTCGAGCAGATCGCCGAGCTGCGCGAGCGCCTCGGGTTCTCGGTGATCTTCATCACGCACGACGTGTCGCTGCTCATCGAGATCGCCGACCGCATCGCGATCATGTACGCGGGCGAGATCGTGGAGGATGCCGCCGCGCTCGACGTGTACCAGCGGCCTCGGCATCCGTACTCGTCAGCGCTGCTGCACTCGTTTCCACCCCTGCGCGGGCCGCGACGCGAGCTCACCGGGATCCCGGGCTCGCCGCCCGACCTGTCGAGGCTCGGCGCCGGTTGCCCCTTCCGCGACCGGTGCGCGTTCGCGTTCGACGCCTGCGCGAAGGTGAACCCCGAGCTCGTGTTCCCGAACGTGCCGGGCGACGACCCGCGCCGCTCGGTCGCCTGCCTGAGGCATGATCCCGCCGCGGTGCGCGCGGTCGGCGAGGAGCCGCTGCCCGTTCCCGCTGAGCTGTCGGCGCGCTGAGCCGGGGATTCAGCCGCGCGGCCACTCCGCGACGAAGCGCGCGAGCAGCCGGGCGAAGTCCGCCGTCTCCTCCGACGTGAAACCTGCAAGGGCGGTTTCCACCGCGCTGCGGCGGTTCTCGCGTGCCGAATCGAGGATCGCACGACCCGACGCGGTGAGGACGATCGCACTGCGCCGCGCATCCGACGAGTCCACCTCGCGTCGGACGTGCCCCGCCTCGACGGCCGCCTGCACGAGCCGGCTCGCGCGCGGCTGGTCGACCGCGATCACGTCGGCGAGCTCGCTCACCGACGGCGGCCGCTCCGCTCCCTCGAGCGCGTCGAGCAGCCGGAACCGCGCGGCATCGGCGAGCCCCTGGCCGCCCCGAGGACCGCGGTCGTCGGGGCGCCGCGGACCCTCCCCTTTCCAGCCGGTCTCGAGCCCGGCCGCGCGACGCTGCAGGCGACGGCGCCCCTGATCGCGACGCATCGTCACGAGCGCGGCCTCGATGGCGGTCACGGGGTCTTGACGAGCGTCGCTCATGCATGTCATTGTACATATACATGTCACAGTGCATGCAATCGTCCGAGTGATCGAGGAAGCGACCACCATGACCACCGACACGAACCCCATCCCCACGAGCCCCCGCCCGATCGGCTATTGGCTGCGTGTCATCGACCACCGCCTCGACGACCGCATGCGCGAGCTCTTCGCCACCGAGGGCATCACCCGCCGCGACTGGCAGCGCCTCAACCTCATCGGCGGGGCAGTCGACGACGCGCGCCTGTCCGAGCGGCTGGCCGCCGGGCCCGAGAAGGTCGCCCCGCTCGTCGACCGCGGCTGGGTCGACGGCGACGCAGGCGCCCTCACCCTCACCGAGGCAGGCGAGGCCGCGCGCGCGTCGCTGCTCGAGCGCGTCTCCGCGCTCCGCGGCGAGGTCGCGGGCGCCGTGAGCCCCGAGGACTTCGCGATCACGCTCGCGTCGCTCGAGGCCATCGCCCGCACCCTCGGGTGGACCGAGGACGAGCGAATGCCGCGAGGCCGTGCCGACTACCCCTCGCTGGCCCCGCGCGCGTTGTAGACGACCGCATCCGATGCGCCGTACGCGCGGAACACCTCGACCGCGTCGTCGTGCCCCACGCCGACCGACACCCGGATGCCGCGCCGCTCGAACTCGCCGCTCCAGTCCTCGGGCATCGGGCCCTCGTCGAACCCGGTGAGCTCCTCGAGCTCGGCACCCTCGCCGGCGACCGTGAGCGCGCGCACGCCCGACCACATGGTGGCGCCGTAGCACATCACACAGGGGCGCCAGTTGACGACCAGCTCGAGGTCCGCGCCGTGCGCGCCGAGGTCCCAGTGGCCGAGGCGCCGCTGCGCGAGGCTCAGGGCCATGACTTCGGCGTGCACGGAGCTGAGGTTCGTCGAGAGCACCACGTTCACGCCCACCGACACGAGGGCGCCGGATGCCGCGTCGACCACGATCGCCGCGAACGGGCCGCCGTTGCCCGCCCGCCAGTTCCAGTCGGCGAGGCGGTTCACGAGTCGCACGCGCTCCTCCGCCGCCGCGAGCGGCGGCGCCTCCGCGAGCGCGGGCAGCTCGTCGACGAGCCACGGCGGCAACGATGCGGTGAAGGCGGAGGCGAGTTCGACGTCCATGCCACCCATTGTGCCGCTCCTCGGGTGCTCCGCGTTCGGTAGTGTGACGGCGGGACGGCGTGCGCGCCAGCGCAGGCCACGAGCGAAGGACCGGCAGTCACCCCGTGACGATGACCCTGAAGGCGAGACAACAGCGTCGGCAGCGCCTCCGCGCGCTGGCTTACCTGGCGGTGGCGGCCGCCTGGGCGGCCTCGATCTGGCTCAGCACCCTGCTCGCGGCGCCGCCCTGGCTGCACTCGATCGCCCTCTTCGTGCACCTCGCGTCGCTCATCATCGGATTCGGGGCGGTGCTGATGGTGGAGTGGTACGGACTCCTCTGGATGACCGACTGGCGCTCGGCGCGCGACGTCCGCCAGATCGACCTCACCCTGAGAATTCCGATCTGGGCCGGACTCGTGGGCCTGCTCGCGAGCGGGGCACTGCTCCAGCCCGACCTCGAGTCGCCCGCGACCCTCGTCAAGCTCGGCGCGGTGCTCGTGCTCTCGCTCAACGGCGTCGCGCTCACGCGCTGGACCACACGCCTCGCGCGAATGCCACGCAAGATGCGCTTCAGCTCCCTGCCGAGGATGGCGCGCTTCCGGTTCATCTCGAGCGCGGTGATCTCGCAGCTCGCATGGTGGACCGCCGTCGTCATCGGCATGCTGAACTCCTCCAGCTGATCGACTGGGACGCGCCCCGGAGGCCGACTCTTCCCAGCGTCGGCACGGCACGTTCACGGTGTACGTTCAGGCGATCCCTTTGGCCCGTTCAGGTCAGCGAGATAGGCTCGGCTTCGTCTCTACCCCCCATTTGAGGACAGAACGTTGGCCGAAGCACTCGTGGCTCGCGCGCCGATATCGGCATCGCACGACCATGTGCTCGGCGACCCCGGACGTCGTTCCACGCGGATGGGAGTGGGCGCTTGAGCGCCGGGGGTCCGGCGCCTCGGCGTGAACAGCGCCGTATGCGCGAGCAGCGGCGCCGACGGTCGCGTACCCGCTGGGCCGTGATCGCGGGCGCAGTGGTGCTGATCCTCGTGGCCGGCGGAACGGCGACGGCCATGATCCTCAACGGGCAGGGTTCGGCGGGCGAGGCGAGCGACGCTCCCGAGACGGACGTCGCGGCCGAGCCGATCGTCTTCCCCGAGGACGAGCCGGCCGCCGCGGCCGGCGCCCAGCCCTGCACTACGGTGACGGTGCTCTCCTCGCTCGAGAACTCCGAGATGGTCTCCCGGCTCGCCGCCGGATACAACGCACAACCGCGCGACGTCGACGGCACCTGCGTGACCGTCGTCGCGAAGAAGGACAAGTCTGGGCTGGCCGCAGAGGACGCAGCCGAGAGCTTCAAGAACCTTCCCGAGGACCAGCGCCCCACCGTGTGGGCGCCCGACTCGGGTTCGTGGATCGACATCGCCCGCAACACGGGTGGCGGCGTGAGCGTTCCCGACGAGGGCACGAGCCTCGGGGCATCCGACATCGTGCTCGCCATGCCCGGCAGCCTTGCGGCCGCAATCGGCTGGGACACAGAGCGCCCGACCTGGGATGAGGTGTTCGCCGCCGCCGGCGACGAGAACGCCTGGACCGATCTCGGCCACCCGGAGTGGGGCACCTTCAAGCTCGGCAAGACGAGTCCGCTCATCGCGAGCTCAGGTCAGGCGGCCCTGCTCGCGTCCTACGGCTCCGCCGCGGGGTCCGTGAGCGAGCTGACCGCCGACCAGATCACCGACGAAGCGGTGACCGCCGAGGTGCGCGAGAACGAGCTCGCGACGAGCCACTACATGGCCACACCCGAGCACTTCCTCTGGCACGCCCGGCAGTCCGAGGACAAGGGCTCCGTGGCCGACTTCCTCTCCGCGGTGATCGTCGACGAGAAGTCGGTGTGGGATTACAACCGCGGCATCACGAGTCGCGACGGCATCACGCGCACCGAGGGCACGCCGCCCGAGGAGAAGCTCGTGCCCATCTATCCGAGCGACGGCTACTACGTGTCCGACAACCCAGCCGTCGTGCTCAACGGCGCGTGGGTCGACGAGACCGAGGCGGCCGCCGGCCAGGACTTCCTGCGCTACGCCGGCACCAAGCAGGGCCAGCAGATCGTTCGCGAGTCGGGATACCGCGACCTGAACGGCGAGCTCGACCCGCTCGCCGCCGAGGTCGGCCAGCTTGCCGACGAGCCCGGTGCCCTGCCCTTCCCCGGTTCGAAGGTGATCCGCGCCGCCCACGACGCGTTCCGCGACGTGCGCAAGCGCGCCGAGGTGCTGTTCCTCGTCGACGTCTCGGGGTCGATGGAAGAGACGATCCCGAGCGGCAAGACGAAGCTGGCCGCGGCGAAGGACGCGATCACCCAGGCGCTCGGTCACTTCACCCCCGGCGACAACGTCGGCCTCGCCGCGTTCTCTTCGGTCGACGACGGCCCGATCACGCCGGGTCTCGTGAGCCCGGTCGCCGACATCGGCGACACCCGCACCGACTTCCTCGACGCCCTCGGCGCCCTGCGGCCGATCGAGTTCACGCCACTCTTCGCGGCGGTGGACACGTTCGCCCGCGAGCGCGCCGCGGACTGGCAGGCCGACCGCATCAACGCGATCGTGGTGCTCAGCGACGGGAAGAACGAGACCGCGACGCCCACGATCACCGCGGAGCAGATGGTCGCGAACCTCGGCGAGCTGCACCATTCCACCCCGGTGCTCATCTTCACGCTCGCCTACGGCGCCGACGCGGATGTCGCGGCCCTCCAGTCGATCTCGAGCGCCACCGGCGCACACTTCTACGACGCGAAGGTCAGCGACGTCCTCGGCGACCTCGTCACGAGCTTCTGAGCCGCGAGCCGCGAGTCGGTGCGCTGCGGCGACGACGATGGCGTCGTCACCGCAGCCGATCTCCGGAACCATCACGTCACTCCCGCCGTATCAGCAGGGGGACGTTGGGCGCCGACGTCCCGTGTTCGTGAGAGTGCGGTGTCGGCACCGTGTCGGTGGTCACCGTGCGAATCGCCAAGTCGTCGAGGTTGGGCAGCGCCTTCGCGAGGCGGTGTTCGGCTTCGTGCACGATCTTCTCGGCGTCGGACAACGCCGTATCGGCGACCTTGAGCACGGCGGCACCCTGGAGTCGATGGCCGACCCAGCGCAACTGCAGCCGCGGAACCGCGAGGACGCCGGGGGTGGTGATGATGGCGGCTCTGGCGCGGTCCACGAGTTCGGGTTCGATTCCGTCCATGAGGCGACGCCCGATGCTGCGCATCGTGGCCCACAGTAGGACGATGATCGCTGCGGAGATGACGAGGCCGACGATGGGGTCGGCGAGGGGGAACCCGAGCATCACGCCGATCGCGCCGAAGACCACCGCGAGGGAGGTGAACCCGTCGGTGCGTGCATGCACGCCATCCGCGACGAGCGCCGCCGAGCCGATCCTCTGTCCGACGCGAATGCGGTAGATCGCGACGGCTTCGTTGCCGAGGAACCCGATCACACCGGCGGCGAGCACCCATCCCAGATTCTGGAGTGGCTGCGGGTTGACGAGGCGGTCGATGGACTGCCAGGCGGCCACGATCGCGGACAGGGCGACCACGGCGACGATGAACAGGCCGGCGAGGTCTTCGGCGCGGCCGTAGCCGAAGGTGTACCGGCGGGTGGCTCCGCGGCGTCCGAGGATGAAGGCGATCCAGAGCGGGACGGCCGTGAGGGCGTCGGAGAAGTTGTGGATCGTGTCGGCGAGGAGCGCGACGGAACCGCTGATGAGGACCACGCCGAGTTGGAGGACCGTGGTGGCGAGGAGGATGAACAGGCTGATCTTCAGCGCTCGAACCCCTTCCTTGCTCGACTCGAGGGCGTCATCGATCGAATCGGCGGTGTCGTGGCTGTGCGGGACGAACAACCCGTGGACGAACCCCTTAATCCCCGTCGGGTGCGAATGACCCCCTGGACCGTGGTCGTGGTCGTGGTCGTGGGCGTGGTCGTCGTCGTGCTCGTGCTCGTGGTCGTGGTCGTGATGGTGCTGACCGTGAGCATGACCTCCGTGTTTGGGGCCGCTCACTGGGTTGCCTCATCCGCGGCGTGGTGATGGCGGGGGGTGACGCCCAGCGAGTGCTCTGCCTGGAAGATGGCGTCGGAGACGAGCTGGCTGGCGTGCTCGTTCTCGAGTCGGTAGAACACCCGCTGGCCGTCCTGGCGAGTGGAGACGATCCGGGCAAGACGCAGCTTCGCCAGATGCTGCGACACGGCCGCTGGTGATTTCTCGACGATGTCCGCCAGATGGTTGACCGAGAGCTCGTGATCACGGAGCGCGAGGATGATCCGGACCCGAGTGGCATCGGCAAGCATCGAGAAGACCTCGACGGCCAACTCGACGAACTGGCTGTCAGGCTCCCGGTCAAACATCTGCTTATCTGCGTCCATACGCAGATTATTACACAGGCCGTACGGCTCCTCGTCATGTGTGTGACGATCCCTTGGGTCTGCGCGGGTCCTCGATATATGCTCGCCATCGCCCCTAACCCCCCATCCGAGGGTCTATACCCTCATCCGAGGACAGAACGATGCCCGACGCATTCGTCGTTCGCGCGCCGGGAACGGCACGGCCGCAGGCCGTTCTCGGCGACTCCGGCGCCGGTCGTGACGTGACCATTGGAACCGTCCGTTGAGCGCCGGAGGTCCGGCGCCTCGGCGTGAACAGCGCCGTCTGCGCGAGCAGCAGCGCCGGTCGCGTACCCGATGGGCCGTGATCGCGGGGGCGGTGGCAGTCGTGATCCTCGCGGCGGGCGGAACGGCGACGGCCGTGATGCTCAATGGGCAGGGTTCGTCGGTCGATGCGAGCGAGGCCCCCGAGACGGACGTCGCGGCCGCTTCGGAGCCGATCGTGTTCCCCGAAGACGAGCCGGCCGCCGCTGCCGGCGCCAAGCCCTGCACGACGGTGACGGTGCTCTCCTCGCTCGAGAACGCGGAGATGGTCTCGCGGCTCGTCGCCGGCTACAACGCCCAGCCGCGTGACGTCGACGGCAATTGCGTGACCGTGGTGGCGACGAAAGACAAGTCGGGCCTCGCCGCAGAGGACGCGACGCACAGCTTCTCGAACCTGCCCGAGGACAAGCGCCCGACCGTGTGGATTCCCGACGCGAGTTCGTGGATCCCGTTCGTGCGCGCCACCGGCGGGGGTGGGAGCGTTCCTGCGGGGGGAACGAGCATCGGGTCTTCCAACATCGTGCTCGCCATGCCCGACACTCTCGCGGCCGCTATCGGCTGGGACGCAGAGCCCCCGACCTGGGATGACGTGTTCGCAGCCGCAGCCGACCAGAACGCCTGGACCGATCTCGGCCATCCGGAGTGGGGCACGTTCAAGCTCGGCAAGACGAGTCCGCTCATCGCCAGCTCGGGCGAGGCCGCGTTGCTCGCCTCCTACGGCTCGGCCGCGGGGTCCGTGAGCGACCTGACGGTCGATCAGATCGCCGACGAGGACGTCACCGCCCAGGTGCGGGAGAACGAGCTCGCGACGAGCCACTACATGGCCACGCCCGAGCACTTCCTCTGGCACGCCCGCCAGTCCGAGGACAAGGGCTCCGTGGCCGACTTCCTCTCTGCAGTGATCGTCGACGAGAAGTCGGTGTGGGACTACAACCGCGGCATCACGAGCCGCGACGGCATCAACCGGATCGAGAGCGCGCCGCCCGAGGAGAAGCTCGTGCCGATCTATCCCAGCGACGGCTTCTACGTTTCCGACAATCCCGCGCACGTGCTCACCGGCCGTTGGGTCGATGACGCCGAGAACGCGGCCGCCCAGGACTTCGTGCGCTACACCGGGACCAAGCAGGGCCAGCAGATCGTGCGCGAGTCCGGGTATCGCGACCTGAACGGCGAGCTCGACCCGCTCGTCGCCGAGGTCGGCCAGCTCGCCGCCGAGGAGCCGGGCGCACTGCCCTTCCCCGGTGCGAGCGTGATCCGCGCGACCCAGAACGTGTTCCCCGGCGTGCGCAAGCGCGCCGAGGTGCTGTTCCTCCTCGACGTCTCAGGGTCGATGCAGGAGACGATCCCGAGCGGCAAGACGAAGCTGGCCGCGGCGAAGGATGCGATCACCGAGGCGCTCGGTCACTTCACCCCCGGCGACAACGTCGGCCTTGCCGGCTTCTCGTCGGTCGACGACGGCCCGATCACCCCGGGCCTGGTGAGCCCGGTCGCCGACGTCGGGAGCAGCCGCACCGACTTCCTCGACGCCCTCGGCGCGCTGCGTCCCGTCGAATTCACGCCGCTCTACGCCGCGGTCGACACGTTCGCCCGCGAGCGCGCCGCCGACTGGCAAGCCGACCGCATCAACGCGATCGTGGTGTTGAGCGACGGGAAGAACGAGACCATGACGCCAACGATCACCGCGGAACAGATGGTCGCGAACCTCGGCGAGATGCACCACCACAACCCGGTGCTCATCTTCACGCTCGCCTACGGCGCCGACGCGGATGTCGCGGCCCTCCAGTCGATCTCGAGCGCCACCGGCGCACACTTCTACGACGCGACCGACCCGA
>NZ_LMRW01000008.1 GCF_001428255.1 Agromyces sp. Soil535
AGCAGAGGCCTGACGGCGGCCCAGCAGAGGCCTGACGGCGGCCCAGCGTGCCCGCACCCGTGAGAGATCCGTCGACGTACACGTCGAAACGTCCCAGCAGCTCGATCCTGACGTCGGGCACGAGGCATCGACCTCCCCGGCGGGCTACCCGCCGCTGAGGGAATTATCGTCCGACCGGCCCATCACCGATAGAGCGCGCCCGTCATCCGCTGCGCCGTGCATCATTCCCGAATCCTTCCCCGCACGGGGAAGGGCGCGGGAATGGGCCGCTCGTACGGTCATCCACATGTTCATCGCAGAGATCACCTTGGGGCTTCTGGCCCTCGCCGCGATCGCCGCCACCGTGCGAGCGCTCGTCACCGACGGACACCGTCGGGTTCCCACGGACCACCTGCAGATGCCGTGACGAACGTCGTCACGCGTCATCCGTCTCCCGGCGGCCGACCGCACCACCTCACACCAAGCACCACCCACGAAACACCACACGCAAGGAGCAACACCATGAACCCCAGCACCACCCTCACCGAGCAGCCCGAACTGCGCAACGGCGTCGACACCAAGACGCTCTTCGCGACGCTCGACGTCGTGAAGTCCGACCCCGAGATCGCCGAGTTCCAGTTCCGCGCTGAGAACACGTGGATCAACGGGACGCACAACCGCACCGTCATCCACCGCTTCTTCGGCGCGAAGCAGGAGCTCGAGCACCGCCAGCCGACGGTGATCGAGGCGGACCACCCGACCGTGCTCGTGGGAGCCGACCATGCGCCGACGCCCGTGGAGTACCTGCTGCACGCCATCTCGGCCTGCATCACCTCGGGCCTCGCCAACATCGCGGCCGCCCGCGGCGTGAACCTCACCGAGGTCTCGTCGACGGTCGAGGGCGACATCAACGTGCTCGGCATCCTCGGGCTCGACCCCGAGGTGCGCAACGGCTACACGGCCATCCGCCTGAGCTTCACCCTGAAGGGCGACGAGCCCGAGAAGCTGCGCGCGGTGCTCGAGCAGTCCGTGCGCCGCTCGGCCGTCTACGACGTGCTCACCAACGGCGTGCCGATCAGCATCGACGTCGTCACCGGCTGAGCCGCGATCCCGGCGCGCGGCCCCACGAGGGCCCGCSCCATCCACTCCCCACTCACCCACCACGCAGGGGTGCCGGCTCCGATCGCCGGCACCCCTCGAGGAGCATCGCCATGAGTAACATCGACACCGTCGTCGTCGGCGCGGGCCAGGCCGGCCTCGCTGCCAGTCACGAGCTCACGCGCCTCGGCCACGAGCACGTCGTGCTCGACCGCCATGCAGTCGGCGACCGCTGGATGGGCCGCCGCTGGGACAGCCAAACCCTGCTCACTCCGAACTGGATGACGCGGTTGCCCGGCCATGCATACGATGGCCAGGATCCCGACCGGTTCATGTCCACCGCCGACTTCGCCGCGCTGCTGCGGGCGTACGCCCGGGGCTTCTCCGCGCCCGTCGAGGGCGGGGTGGGCGTCGACCGGGTGCAGCCGCGTGGAGGCCGACTCATCGTCTACACGCCTTCGGGCGCCTGGAGCGCGAGGAACGTCATCGTCGCCACCGGCTGGTGCGACATTCCCGGCGTTCCGGGCGCGGCAGCCGGACTGCATCCGTCGATCCACTCCCTCGTCTCCGACGAGTACCGCAACCCGGACTCGCTTCCGGAGGGCGGCGTGCTCGTGGTGGGCGCGTCGGCGACCGGCGCCCAGCTCGCCGATGAACTCCGCCGCGACGGCCGCCGCGTCGTCCTCGCCGTCGGCAGCCACGTGCGCCTGCCACGGCGCTACCGGGGCGCGGACATCATGGAGTGGCTCGACCGCACGGGCTCGCTCGACCGGCGCATCGACGACATGCCCGACCCGGCCGCGGCCGTGCGAGAGCCGGCAGCCCAGCTCGTCGGGAGCCGCGGCGAGCCACGCACGATCGACCTTCCCTCGCTCGCGAGCCGCGGCGTGGAACTCGTCGGCCGCTTCACCGGCAACGACGGACGCACCGCGCACTTCGACACTGCGCTCGCCGCGCGGGTGTCGCTCGCCGACCGTGTCATGCACCGCGTGCTCGATCGACTCGACGGCTTCATCGAGCGCTCCGGGATGCCGGCGGGCGCGACGCGACGCCCCGTCGAGTTCACCCCGCCAGACGCGCCCACGTCGCTCGATCTCATCGGCGGCGGCATCCGCACCGTCATCTGGGCGACGGGCTACCGCCGCGACTACAGCTGGCTGCCCGCGGGGCTGCTCGACGCGCACGGCGAATTGCGCCACCACCACGGCGTCACCGACATTCCGGGGCTCACGGCGCTCGGGCTTCGCTTCCAGCGCACCCGCCGCTCGAACTTCATCGACGGGGTGGGGGCGGATGCCGCGATCGTCGCCGATCGCGCGCACGCGCACGTCTCCGCGCCCGTCGCCGCTTGATCGCGGGGCTGGTCACCCCTCGACGACCGCGAGCGTCTGCCGCGCGATCTCGAGCTCCTCGTTCGTGGGGACGACGAGCACCACGACCCGAGAGGCATCCGTCGAGATGCGCCTTGCACTGCTCCCCCGCTCGCGGTTGCGGGCCGGGTCGAGCTCCACGCCGAAGCCCTCGAGCCCCGCCAGCGACCACTCGCGCACGATCGGCGCGTTCTCGCCGACGCCCGCAGTGAACACGATCGCGTCGACCCGGCCGAGCTGGGCCGCGTAGGCGCCGACATACGAGCGGATGCGATGCGTGTAGACCTCGAGCGCAAGGGTCGCCGCCTCGTCGCCGGCCTCGCTCGCGGCGACCAGGTCGCGCATGTCGGTGTGCCCGCCGAGCCCGAGGATGCCGCTCCGGGAGTTGAGCAGCCTGTCGGTGGCATCCGTGTCGAGGCCGGCGACGCGCTGCAGGTGCAGCAGCACCGCGGGATCGATGTCGCCGGAGCGCGTGCCCATCACGAGCCCCTCGAGCGGCGTCATGCCCATGCTCGTCTCCACCGAACGCCCGCCCGACACGGCGCACGCGGAGGCGCCGTTGCCGAGGTGCAGCACGATCATGCGGAGGTCCTCGACGGGGCGCTCGAGGAACTCGGCCGCCGCGCGCGACACGAAGCGGTGCGAGGTGCCGTGGAAGCCGTAGCGCCGCACTCGGTGCTTCGCGGCGAGCTCGCGGTCGATCGCGTACGTGTACGCGGCCGGCGCCAGCGTCTGGTGGAACGCCGTGTCGAACACCGCGACGTGCGGCACGTCGGGGAACGCGCGCTCGGCGGCGACGATGCCCGCGAGGTTCGCCGGGTTGTGCAGCGGCGCGAGCACCTCGAGCTCCTCGATGTCGTGCTTCACGCGATCGGTGACGACGGTCGGCTCGAAGAACCGGGCGCCGCCCTGCACCACGCGGTGGCCCACGGCGACCGGCGGATGCGCCTCGAGCGACGGCCCGTGCTCATCGAACGCGGCCAGCATGCGCGCGAACGCCGCGTCGTGGTCGGGGATCGCCGCGTCGACGGTGAAGGACTCCTCGCGCGCGTCGGACGACGGATGCCGCACGGCGTGCGTCGCGCGCCCCTCGGCCTGCCCGATCCGCTCGATGAGCCCGCTCGCGAGCGCCTCGCCCGCCTCCACGTCGATGAGCTGGTACTTGAGGGATGAGGAACCGGAGTTGACGACGAGGACGACGCTCACGAGGCATCCGCCGCCTGGATCGCCGTGATGGCCACGGTGTTCACGATGTCCTGCACGAGCGCTCCCCGCGAGAGGTCGTTGATGGGCTTGTTGAGGCCCTGCAGCACTGGACCGATCGCCACGGCCCCAGACGAGCGTTGCACCGCCTTGTACGTGTTGTTGCCCGTGTTGAGGTCGGGGAAGATGAACACCGTGGCCCGGCCGGCGACATCCGACTCGGGCAGCTTCGTGCGCGCGACCGCCGCGTCGGCGGCCGCGTCATACTGGATCGGCCCCTCGACAGCCAGCTCGGGCGCCCGCTCGCGCACGAGCTCGGTGGCGCGCCGCACCTTGTCGACGTCGGCACCCGAGCCCGACTCGCCCGTCGAGTACGAGAGCATCGCGACGCGTGGCTCGATGCCGAACTGCGCGGCCGTGGCGGCCGACGAGATGGCGATGTCGGCGAGCTGCTCGGCCGTCGGCACGGGCACGATCGCGCAGTCGCCGTAGACCAGCACCCGGTCGGCGAGGGCCATCAGGAAGACGCTCGAGACGACCTCGACGCCGGGCCTGGTCTTGATGATCTCGAACGCCGGCCGGATGGTGTGCGCGGTCGTGTGCACCGCCCCCGAGACCATGCCGTCGGCGAGGCCGAGCGCGACCATCATGGTGCCGAAGTACGAGACGTCCTGCACCGTGTCGCGCGCCTGCTCGAGGGTGATGCCCTTGTGGGCGCGACGGCGCTGGTACTCGTCGGCGAACCGGTACACGAGCACGTGGTCGTGGTTTGAGAGCACGGTGGCCCGCGAGATGTCGAGCCCGAGCCCGATCGCGCGGGAACGGATCTCGATCTCCTCGCCGAGGATCGTGAGGTCGGCGACGTCCCGCGCGAGCAGCGTCGCGGCGGCACGCAGGATGCGGTCGTCGTAGCCCTCGGGCAGGACGATGTGCTTGCGCTCACTGCGGGCGCGCTCGAGCAGCCCGTACTCGAACATGAGCGGCGTCACGACCTCGGGCGAGGCGACGTCGAGCAGGTCGAGCAGCGCGTGCCCGTCGACATGCTTCTCGAACAGCGAGAGGGCGGTGTCGCGCTTGCGCTGCGACTCGGCAGCGAGCCGGCCGCGGGTCTGCGTGATGGCGAGCGCGGTGTCGTAGGTGCCGAGCGCCGTGCGGATGATCGGCAGCCCTGCCTCCATGCCCTCGATCAGCCGCTCGATCTGCTCCGAGAGCGGGAAGCCGCCGTTCAGCACGATGCCCGAGATCGACGGGAACGTCGCGGAGGCGTGCGCGGTGAGCACCCCGAGCAGCACCTCGCTGCGATCGCCGGGCACCACGACGACCGAGCCCTCGATGAGTCGGGTGAGCACGTTCTCCATCGACATCGCCGCGACCACGACGCCGAGCGCCTCGCGGTTCAGCAGGTCGGGGTCGCCCGCGTACAGCTCGCCGTCGACGGCGTGCATGATCGTGCGCATCGACGGCGCCACGAGGAACGGGTCCTCGGGAATGGCCCACACGACGACGGATGCCTCGGCGAGCGTCTGAGCGCCCGTGACGGCGTCGACCTCCCACCGTGCGGCGGCGCCAACCCGCTCCACGATCTCGGCGAGCCGCCCGGGGTCGGCGCGGTTCACGACGATCCCGAGGAGGGTCGCGTGCTCGCGCGCGAGCTCCTCGATGGCGAGCTCGGTGAGCTGGGCGAGCTCGTCGGCCGTGCGGGCGTCCGCATGGCCGAGGCGCTCTGAGCGTCCGCGGCCCAGACCGACCCGGCCGCCGAGCACGAGCAGCACTGCGGCGCCGAGGTTCGCGGCGATGCGTGCGTTGTACGCGAGCTCGGTGGGGCTGCCGACATCCGTGAAGTCCGAGCCGAGGATGACGATCGCGTCGCACCGATCCTCGACCGCCTTGAAACGGCGCACGATCGTCGCGAGCGCTTGGTCGGGGTCGGCGTGCACCTCGTCGTACGAGACGCCGATGGCCTCGTCGTACTCGAGGGGCACGGAGCCCTCGTGGGCGAGCAGCAGCTCGAGCACGTAGTCGCGTTCCGCGGTGGAGCGGGAGATCGGCCGGAACACCCCCACGCGGGTCGCGCGCCGGGTCAGGGTGTCGAGCATGCCGAGTGCGACGGTGGACTTGCCCGTGTTCCCCTCGGCAGAGCAGATGTAGATGCGGTGCGCCACGGGCTCCAGCCTATTGGGCCGCCGTTCATCGCGTCCGTCCGGCTCGGGTAGACTGTCTCAGGCTCCTCACGTGGCGCCATCCAGGCCAACTCCCCCAGGGCGGAAACGCAGCAAGGGTAACCGGGCTCTGGCGGGTGCGTGAGGGGTCCCAGGAGGATTCGCCTAGTGGCCTATGGCGCACGCTTGGAAAGCGTGTTGGGTGAAAGCCCTCGGGGGTTCGAATCCCCCATCCTCCGCCAGTACGTTTGTTCCCCTGATCACAACTTCTAGCCTCGGATTTGCTGGATGAGCGTTGCCCTGCAACGTTTCGAGCACCCAGGTCAATCGTTAGGGTCGACGTCATGATCGACTCCGATTGGTCACTTGGCGCCCAGGTTCACCTGAAGGAAGATCCCGTTGCATCATGGTCGCTGGAGACGCTGCGCTCTCTGAGCTCAGAGGAGTATGAGGCCTTCGCCAATGCCGGCGCACTCGCGGCAGCGTTCGATGGCAGCCGCATCACTCTGGGTATCACGACGTCGCTCAATGCCCTCTCCGACGCGCTTCGCGAACAACGCTCGCAAGTGTCCGTTGGGCGAGTCGGTTCAGCCGTGACTGCATGGCTCGCGGAATTCAGAGCCATGCGTTCGAAGGTCGAGAGTGCGGTAGCTCTCGTCGAGCGCACTGGTCAGGGCTCCCGCACATATGCGCGGTTTGACGCGCTCTATCGGGAAGACCGCGACTACCGCCTCGCATGGGAACTCCGAAACCTTGATCAGCATCAAGGAGGCGCGAGTCACTATTTGACGTACACCGTCTCACGGGACGCACAGGAATGGACCTGGGATCTCGATCGCCTCTTCGATGCACACGAGCGGGATCCCGCGTGGCGGGCGTGCAGGGACCTATGGGATGGATTTCCGTCCGCCGGCGTGATGGACACTTCACGGCGCGCCTTCCACGCATGCACAATGACGTTCGCTCACGTTGTGCACGAGCACGAGTCAGCAATTGAAGCGGCAGTCGATCGACTAGGAAGCCTATTCGCCGAACCGCTCGCGGAGTACGGCTCGTGCGCCCCTGTCGTATTCAGAGCGCTACCGTCGACCGACAACACGTCGCTACGTATCCAGCTGTCCCAGATATCCCCGACGACTCTGGGAGGACTGGTGCTCACCGTCAAGGCAGCGCGCGAATTGCGCGGGCTGTGACTAGGGGTGACATCCACACAGCCGGACGGAATGCACGCCGCGCCCGACGTACTCGGCTGGAGCCCCTGCTCGGCCAGTCACTAGAAGGCGGCTGCAATCCCCGCCATGCTGTCAACGTTGTGTCTTCCTCGGATTTGGATGTGCCCGCCAATCAAGGTGTCGTAGAGCCGCGTTTCGACCCCCTCGGTGCACCTCACCCCCGACCTCTACGCCGCGGCATCCGCCCGTGTCCTCATTAATGAGGAATGGCGCGCAGGCGCGCGTCCGCGCATGATGTGAGAGATGTCATCGGCACCGGTGGAAACAAGGAGTGGGGACGCAGGGGGCTCCTCCACCGGGTCGAGGGCAATCAGGGGCGACGGCCTCAGGGTGTTCACCCTGAGGCCGCGTCGCACCCTCGCGCGGAGCATCGGACTGCCGACGTTTGCGCTCGTGCTGCCGCTGCTCGCGGCCGAGCTGTGGCTGCTCGACCCGGGCGGGGCGTGGCCCGTCGTCGCATGGACGGGCGCGATCACGGCCGCGCTCATCGTCGCGGCGTGGGTCGCCTACCAGCGCACGCAGGCGTCGCTGAGCGTGTACGGCATCGTGGAGCGGGGATTCTTCGGCGGCACCTACACGATCGCGGCACGGGACATCGCCGGCGTGCTGCGCATACAGCTCTATCGCGCGAACAGCCTCGACACCACGCAGGAGCTCTTCGTCGTGAGCCGCACCGGACGCGGCGTGTTCCGCATGCGCGGCCGATTCTGGAATACGGCCACGATGGACCGGGTGGCGGGCATACTGCGTGCCGAGGAGACGGTGCGGCCCGAGCCCGTGACGCTCGCGGAGCTGCGCCAGACGGATCCCGAGCTCCTCTACTGGTTCGAACGGCGCTCGCTCAGCCGCTGAGGGCGACGCTCGCGGGACCCACCGCGCTTGCGGCGCCGCCGGCTGGTGCGATCGCGGGTCAGCTCGTCGCGATGCCGAGCAGTGGAGCATTCGGCCGGCTCGACGGCAACTCGTGGAAGCCGAGCCGGTCGTAGAAGGCCCGTGCCCCCGTGTTCGCCGCGTCCACGCCGAGGTGCACCGCGGCGACCCCGCGCTCGGCGAGCGCGGCTCGCAACGTGTCGATGAGGCGACGTCCGAAGCCCTGACCCTGCAGGTCCGGCAGCAGGTCGATGTGCAGGTGGGCGGGATATGCGTCGACTTCGGCGATGAGCATCCGTTCGGGGTCGGTACCGGCGCCCAGCAACTGCTCCTCGGTGTACTCGGGATTCCGTCCGGTCGGTGGGCCCGGGGCCGGATGCCGCTCGCGGAAGCCGGGGGTCCACTCGCGCTTCCACCACTCGACGAACGCACGCGTGTCGGCCACGCCGATCACGTAGCCGAGCGCTCGAGCGCCTCGGCCGTCGTCGACGACGAATGCGAGGTCCGGTGCGTACTCCACGTACGGCAGCGCGAACACGTCGGGCATGAGCGAATCGTCGGAGTACACGCCGGTCGCATCGCCGCCGCCGGCGGCGGTGCGCAGGCAGATCTCGTACACGTCGTCGCGGTCGCTCGGCCGATACGGCCGGATGAACGGATGCCCCGGCGCCGCGTTGCCGGTCGGCGCGGCCGCCGCGGCATCCGGGTGCTCGGCGCTCACCTGCGCCGCCGCGTGCCGAAGATCCCCTCGACGACGCTCGTCAGCACGTCGCGGGTGGCCTTCGAGCCGAGCACCTGCTCGAGCACCGACCCGCCGCTCGACGAGCGCGACCGCGACGATGACGAGCGCGACGTGCTCGACGTGCGCTTCATGAGCCGGTCGTACTCGGCCTGCGCAGCCTTCTGCTCCTTCGCGCGCTGCTTCTCGATCGCCGCCTGCTGCTTGGCGAACTCGGCGTCGGCCCTGGCGTTCGCCTCCGCGTCCTCGGCGGCCATCGCGGAGGCCGCTGCGGCGTTCATCTTCGCGGTGAGGAGTTCGTGCGCCGACTCGCGGTCGATCGCCGTTCCGTACTTCGCCTGCAGCGGCGATGCCGCCACGGCGGCGTCGATCGCGGCATCCGCGCTCGGCGACATGGACGCCTGCGGCGCACGCAGCCGGGTCCAGGCGACGGGGCTGGGTGCGCCCTTCTCGTTCATGACGGTGACGATCGCCTCGCCCGTGCCGAGGATGGTGAGCGTCTCCTCGAGGTCGTAGCCCGACGTGGGGTAGGTCGACACCGTCGCCCGAAGCGCCTTCGCGTCGTCGGGGGTGAACGCGCGCAGCTGGTGCTGCACGCGCGAACCGAGCTGCGCGAGCACGTCGGCCGGCACGTCCTTCGGCGTCTGCGTGACGAAGAAGATTCCGATGCCCTTCGACCGGATGAGCCGCACCGTCTGCACGACCTGCTGCAGGAAGTCCTTCGACGCGTCGTTGAAGAGCAGGTGCGCCTCGTCGAAGAAGAACACCAGCTTGGGCTTGTCGACGTCGCCCACCTCGGGGAGGTCGTTGAACAGGTCGGCGAGCAGCCACATGAGGAACGTCGAGTACAGCGCGGGCCGGTCGGCGACACCCGGCACCTCGAGCAGGCTCACGATGCCACGACCGTCGGAAGCCACGCGCAGGAACTCGGCGGTGTCGATTTCGGGCTCGCCGAAGAACACGTCGGCGCCCGCCTCGGCGAACGCGACGAGCTCGCGCAGGATGACGCCGACGGTCGCCTTCGAGAGGCCACCGAGCCCCTCGAGCTCGGCCTTGCCGTCGTCGCTCACGAGGTACTGCAGCACGGCGCGCAGGTCGGCGAGGTCGACGAGTGCCATGCCGGCGTTCTCCGCGAAGTGGAACACGAGTCCGAGGCTCGACTCCTGCGTGTCGTTGAGGCCCAGCACCTTCGAGAGGAGCAGCGGACCGAACCCGGCGACCGTGGCCCTGATCGGCACGCCCTTGCCGATGCCGCCGAGGGAGAAGAACTCGACCGGGAAGGATGCTGCGCTCCACGCCTGCCCGATGCCGTCGGTGCGCTTCAGCAGCTTCTCGTTGCCCTCGCCCGGCGTCGCGATGCCCGAGAGGTCGCCCTTGATATCGGCGGCGAACACTGCGACGCCGTTCGCCGCGAGCTGCTCGGCGAGCACCTGGAGCGTGCGCGTCTTGCCGGTCCCGGTGGCACCGGCGACGAGCCCGTGCCGGTTCGTCATCGCGAGCGGGATGCGCACCGGCACGTCGGGCATCGGATCGCCGTTCACGAGCGCGCCCATCTCGAGGGCGGCGCCGTCGAACGCGTAGCCGTCGCGGATCGCGGCGACCTGGTCGACGTCGAGCGGGCCGGCGGGTGCCTCCGCGGGTCGAGGAGCCGCCGGAGGCGGCGTCTCGAGACCCGCGTGCGCGAGGGTCGGGCTTCGAGACGCGTCCGGCTGCGCCGGCCGCTCCTCGACCCGCGAGGCGGCGGCCGAGGCATCCGCTGCCTGCTGCGCGTCGAGGGCGGCCTGCGCGAGCGCCGCGGCCTCCTCTGCCTTGCGGATGGCCTCCTGCGCCTGCACCTGCAGCGCCGTTGCTGCCTCGGCCGCAGCGGCGGCGGCCTCCTGAGCTTGCTTCACCGCGTCGTCGGCCATGAGCACGATCCTAGCGACGGGGCCGCCGCCCCTCGCGTGTCGCGGAGGGGCGTGCGGACGCCGATCGGCTACGGCTTGATCCGGACCGTCGGCCGGAATTTCGGCTCGGGTGGCGGCACTCCGAGCCGTCGCAGGCGAATGGCCGAGTTCAGGTAGAGGAAGGCGATCAAGCCGTACTCGACGAGGACGGCGATCCCGAGGATGTCGCCGTCCGCACCCGTCGGCCCCACGGGCCACGCACCGATCGCGAGGAGGACAAGCCTGGTCGCCGAACCGACCGAGAGCACCAGGAAGAGGATGCCGAGCCTCCAGCTCAGCTTCGGGCGCGCGGTCATCCGCCACCACGTCCGCGCCGGCTCGATCGGCTCGCCCCGGCCGCGGAAGACGCGTGCGCCGAGCAGGATCGCCACCAGATCGACGCAGAACGAGACAAGTGCGATGGTGGCCTCCGCTGTCCCCAGCGCGCGCAGCATCGTCGCGATGGCGAGCCCGACCAGGTAGGCGCCGACGACGTACGCGAGCTTCAGCTCCCAACGGACGATCCGGATGTCGAGAATGCGACGCATCCCTGTCCTTTCGCTCGTGCACGGTGGCACCACGCTATCCCGCGACCCGGCTGCGGGCCGGTATCGATCCGATCACGCCGGATGCCTGCATTCTGAACTTGAGAGATATTCTGATATATTAGAATACCGATCGACGAGAGGTCGGTCATCCGAGAGAAGAGGAACTGCAATGAACATCCGCACCGGACGTTGGATCATCGGCGGGCTCGCGGGCGCGGTCGCCGGACTCGTCGTGGCGAGCCCCGCGCTCGCCGCCCCGTCGAACACCATCGCGACCTTCACGAGGGACGCCTCCAGCTACACCTCGCCCACGGCTGTGTCGACCGCCATCGACGACTTCGAGGCCGGCGACCAGATCGAGGCCATCTGCTTCGTCAACGCCGTCTACGACGGTGGCTCCGACGTGTGGCTCCGGATCGCGAACGCGAACGGTGGGGGCTGGGTGTCGCGTGCGGTCCTCGATGTGGCTCCACTCGCCCCCTGCTGATCGACGCAGCTCCGCCGTCGCGGTCGAGAAGGCCTCCGGATCAAGTGGTGCCCGACACCACGGATCGGAGGCCTTCCACCTTTCCTGGATTCCGGTATATTACAGTTCATGGAACCAGGATCGCGGTCAGGGCTCGGCAGCACGATGTCCGTGAGCGCGTCACGCCTCACGGTCGGCGACTCCGTCTACCAGGAGCTGCTCAACGCCATCTACGACGGCCGACTCGAGCCTGGCCAACGGCTCAACGACATCGCCCTGGCGGAGGATCTGGGCATCTCGCGTACCCCGGTCCGCGAGGCGATCCAGAAGCTGCGCGCGATCGGGGTGGTGGAGTCCGAGCCGAACCGGTTCACGCGGGTGGCCGTCGTGTCGCCCGAGCAGGTGCGCCAGCACCTGATCGTGTGGGTCGCCCTGATGCACGCGCTGATCGACGAGGTCGCCGAGACGGTGCCGAAGAGCGTGCTCCGCAAGATGGAGACCCAGCACCGGCGTTTCCTTCGCGACCTCGACGAGCTCATGGGAATGGGTTCGGGCGATGAGAGGCTCGCCGAGCGCATCGCGTTGTCGCGTGAGATCGCCACCGCGACCTTCGACTTCTTCACGTCCCTCGCCGGGCTGAGTGCGAACCCAGCGCTTCGCGGAGCACTGGAGACCGCGCAGCACGTCGTTCGGCTCGGGAGCCTCTCGCTCCCCGACTGGGTGGACGTCGGTGGGCTCGGCCGGGTGCAGGCCGGCCTGCTCGAGGCGTTGAAGGCCGGGGACCCCGAGGCGTCGCACGCCGCGATCGCGATGTTGCGCGAACTTGCGGTCCCGGTCGCGACCGCGGCTCGGGATCGCTGACTCGCGGGTCGTGATCGCGGCATCCGCTCGGCTCAGGCACTGACCGGGATGGCCTCCCCTGTCTCGACCCACGACTTCAGGCTCGACAGCACCATCGGCCAGGTCTCGGCCGTCTCGGCCTGGGACGGATGCCCCTCGCTCCACCCGTCGTTCGTGAACGTCAGCTTGGTGAGCCCTGCGCCCGCCTGCTCGAGGCGCCAGGTCATGCGGCTCATGAGCTCGGCGTGGTTCTCGCGATAGACCGGTCCGGGATGCTCGGTGAGCTGGAGCACGGCGCCCGGCTCGGCCTGCAGCACGTCGCCGTAGACGTGCACGGTCTCGTCGCCTGCCTCACCCGGCCCGATGTACTCGTAGTGGCCGCCCGGCACGAGGTCGCCGCGCAGCACCGAGCCGAACATCACGGCGCGGTTCCCCTCGTCGCCCGTGATCGCGTCCCACACCGTCATCGGGTCGGCCGCGATGTAGACGGTCATCTCGAAGTCCTGCACGATTCCTCCTTCATTGGATACCTCCGACCTCCATCGGATGCCTCCGACGCTACGCACGCGGCATCCGCCGATCTTGTCGAAACGCGACATCGGTGGTGCCCGGAATACTGGGGCCATGCGAGCCGGTGACGACTACTGGCGCTCCCGCGCGGGCGCCGCCGCGGTGAAGGGCGTGCTCGCCCCGTCGCCCGGCGAGCCCGGCGTCGCCCCGCTGCCGTCGCATGCCGACGCGCAGGTCGACGCCCAGAGCCCGGTGCGGCTCGCGCGTCACGCAGTGAGCGACGACGTCGCCGACCTCGTGCGGCACGTGTGGGTGCCGCGCTGGCGCCTGCCGCCGGGCCTCGTCGTCGAGCAGGGCGTGCTCGAGTACCCGTCGGCGAACCTCGTGATCGAGGCGGATGCCGCGGCGCTGTACGGCCCAGAGCTCGGCCGCGGCCACCAGCGCCTCGAGGGCGAGGGCTGGGCGTTCGGCGCGCTCCTGCAACCCGGCGTCGCGCGCCTGCTCGTCGACGGGCCGATGCGGGCGCTCATCGGCGGGTCGGTGCCGCTCGGGCGGCTCCGGGTCACGGATGCCGCGGGCCTCGCGCGCGACGTGCGCACGGCCGTCGCGGCGGGCGACGACGCGGCGGGGCTCGACCGCTTCGAGTCGTGGCTCCTTTCCCAGCGCCTCGTGGTCGACGACGAAGCCCGCCTCGTGCGACACGTGGTCGAGCTCGCCGAGGAGGACCGCTCCATCCTCCGCGCCGAGGATCTCGCCCGCGCGAGCGGCCTCGGCCTGCGCACCCTGCAACGGCTCGTGCGCGAGCAGCTGGGACTCACCCCGAAGTGGCTCATACGCCGATACCGCATGCAGGAGGCCGCCGCCGCCCTCGCGAGCCCGACCTCTCCGTCGCTGGCAGACCTCGCCGCGGAGCTCGGATTCGCCGACCAGGCGCACCTGACCCGCGAGTTCCGGGCGGTGATCGGCGAGACGCCCCGGCGCTATGCGCTGGCGGCCGGGGCGGCCGCGGCATCCGTCAACGGATCGAGTGCGTCGACCCGGCGATGAGCGCCACGCCCGCCCGGGGGTTCCGGTCGCGCGGCGCTCGCACCTAGGGTGAAGGCGTGAGTCCCGCCAAGGACAGCGCCGAACTCCTCGAGATCGACGGTCGCGAGGTGCGCGTCAGCAACCCCGACAAGGTCGTGTTCCCCGAGCCCGGCCTCACCAAGCTCGACCTCGTGCGGTACTACCTGAGCGTCGCCGATGGGGCGCTTCGTGGCGTCGAGGGGCGTCCGATGGTGCTGAAGCGGTTCGTGAAGGGCATCTCGCAGGAGGCGTTCTTCCAGAAGCGCGCGCCCGAGAAGCGACCCGAGTGGATCGACACGGCCACGCTGCACTATGCGTCGGGCAACTCGGCCGAAGAGGTCGTGGTTCGGGATGCCGCGGCGCTCGCGTGGGTGGTGAACCTCGGCTGCATCGACCTCAACCCGCATCCGGTGCGCGCGGAGGACCTCGATCATCCCGATGAGCTCCGCGTCGACCTCGACCCCATGCCGGGCGTCGACTGGGGCCAGATCGTCGACGTGGCGATGGTGGTGCGCGAGGTGCTCGCCGACCACGGGCTCGTCGGCTGGCCCAAGACCTCGGGATCGCGCGGCATGCACATCTACGCCCGCATCGCGCCGCGCTGGACGTTCCGCGACGTGCGACTCGCCGCCGAGACCCTCGCGCGGGAGGTCGAGCTGCGCGCGCCCGGCCTCGCGACGGCGCGGTGGTGGAAGGAGGAGCGCGGCGAGAGCGTGTTCGTCGACTTCAACCAGAACGCCAAGGATCGCACGGTCGCGTCGGCGTATTCGATCCGCCCGCTGCCCGATGCGCGGGTCTCGACCCCGCTGGACTGGGACGAGGTGCGGGGCAGCCACCCCGAACGGTTCACCGTGCCGACGGTGCTGCAGCGGTTCGCGGAACGCGGCGATCCGGCGGCGGGCATCGACGACACGGTCGGCGGCCTCGACGGGCTGCTGCGGCTCGCCGAGGAGCTGGGTCCCGCGGAGAAGCCGCCGAAGTCGTCCGACGGCTCGGGGCGGCGGCAGTCGACGATGCCTCTCATCGAGGTCGCACGCACGAAGACGAAGCCCGAAGCCCTCGAGGCGCTCGAGCGGTGGAAGGCGAAGCATCCCGACGTGGTGCCGCTGCTGCAGCCCGCCGACGTGCTCGTGGACGGCATGCGCGGGTCGAGCTCGCTCTGGTACCGGATCCGCGTGAACCTCCAGCACGTGCCCGAAGCCCAGCGCCCGGCGCAGGCGGCCCTCGAGGCCGACTACGACCCGTGGGCGGGCAAGGAGTGGAATCGCCCGTGAGCGACCTCGGCCCCGTGGACCCCGGCCACGCCGGGGAGGCCGCCTGGTTGCGACGGTGGCGACTGCACCCCGACGGCGACGTCATGACGACCGCGTCGAGCACGCTCATGCCCGTGCGGACGATCGAGGGCGAACCGGCGATGCTGAAGCTCGCGCACACCGAGGAGGAGATCCGCGGCGCTCACGTCCTCGACGCCCTCGCCGGGCACGGCGCGGCACGCGTGCTCCAGCGGAGGGGCGAGGCGGTGCTCCTCGAGCGGGCGACCGGGCAGCGGGACCTCGTGCGCCTGGTCGAGAACGGCCGCGACAGCGAGGCCACTCGCATCATCTGCGACACCGCTGTGCGCATCCACGCGGCATCCGACGACGTGCTCGGCGCCGATCACCCGCCGGAGCTCCTCGACCTGCCCACCTGGTTCCGGCACCTGTTCGAACATGCCGACCGGCTCGGTCCGCTGCACCGTCGCGGCGCCGATCTGGCCGCCGCGCTCCTCGACGACGCGCGCAGCCCGGTCGTGCTGCACGGCGACCTCCACCACGGGAACGTGCTCGACTTCGGCGAGCGCGGCTGGCTCGCGATCGACCCCAAGGGGCTCATCGGCGAGGCCGCGTTCGACTACTGCAACCTGCTGTGCAACCCCTCGCACGACCGCGCGCTCGCGCCGGGCCGCCTCGAGCGGCAGCTCAGCGTGGTGGCGGCGTCGACCGGCGTGGAGCCCACCCGCCTCACGCACTGGCTCCTGGCGTGGTGCGCCCTCTCGTCGACGTGGTTCACCCTGGACGACGATCCGCGGCTCGCGGACTCCGCGGCGGCGATCGGCGAGCTCGCGCTGGAGCTGCTTCCGGCCTGACGGCCGGGCGTCATGGCGTAGCGCGATCGACCCGGAATACCGGGTAGTCCCCCGCCACCCGCTCGAAGTCCCGCAGCGGCGAGTTCCAGTGCACCTTCATGTGCGGACGCGCCCCGAGCGCGATGAGCAGGTAGCGGCGCAGGATGGGCGGGCGCTCCGGGACCGGGACCTCCGACAGCACGACCTCCTCACGCCGGCGGCGGATGATCGCCGCACGCCCGTCGGCCGCGTGGACGTTGCGCACCCAGCCCACGTCGGGACCGAGCATCGACACCACGTACCGGATGCCGCGGCGCCGCACCATCACGAGCGGCACGCGCCGCGTCGCCCCGCTCGTGCGCCCCCTCGTCTCGAGCACGATCGCGAACGGCGCGAGCCCGCGCTCGATGACACGCATGAATCGGCGCTGGATGCCGAGCGCCTCCTCGGTCGGTCGCCCGCCGGGGTAGCGCGAACGGGCTCGCTCGGAGAAGTCCACGTTGCCGATTCTGGCACGCCGCACAGGCGTCAGCGCGAGATCACGACGCGCGCGGAGCTCGCCCAGTCGCGCAGGAGATCATCGCGCACGGTGACGCCCGTGCCCGCGGCATCCGGCACCCGCAGCTGCCCGCGGTGCTCGCCCTCGCCGAGCACGAAGGGCTCCGTGAGGTCCTCGGCGAAATAGCGCGCCGACGCCGACGTGTCGCCCGGCAACGTGAACCCGGGCAACGCGGCGAGCGCCACGTTCGCCGCGCGGCCGACCCCGGTCTCGAGCATGCCGCCGCACCACACGGGCACGTCCCGTTCACGGCAGGCGTCGTGCACGCGCAGCGCCTCGAGGTAGCCGCCCATGCGGCCCGGCTTGATGTTCACGACGCTCGTCGCACCGCGGTCGATCGCGTCGATCGCGGTCGTGACGTCGAGGATCGACTCGTCGAGGCACACCGGTGTCACGCACGCCTCGGCGAGGCGCACGTGCGTGGCGATGTCCTCCTCGGCGAACGGCTGCTCGATGAGCAGGAGGTCGAACGCGTCGAGGCGCGCGAGCAGCGGGATGTCCTCGGCGGTGTACGCCGTGTTCGCGTCGACCTGCAGCATCCCGCGCGGTCCGATCTCCTCGCGCACGGCCCCGACCGGCACGAGGTCCCAGCCGGGCTTGATCTTCAGCTTGATGCGCCGGTAGCCCTCCTCGATGTAGCCCGCGACCTCGTCGAGGAGCTCCTCGACCGTCGGCGCGATGCCGACCGAGACGCCGCAGTCCACCCACTCGCGCTCCGCGCCGAACAGCTCGCCCATCGAGCGACCCTGCGCTCGCAGCTCGGCGTCGAGCACGGCCGCCTCGAGCGCGCCCTTCGCCATGCGGTGGCCGGCGACGAACGCGAGCGTCGAAGCCACGGACGCCGCGAGCGGCACGGATGCCCCCCGTGACCCGGGCCCCTCGGCCACCGTCGTGCCCGCGGCATCCGGTGCGCCGTGGTGGGTCGCCGCGTGACGGCCGTGCCTCCCGAGGAGCGCCGGTCCGAGGTAGCGCTCGATGACGGATGCCGCACCGTCGACGTACTCGCCCGAGTAGAACGGGTCGCGGCCGGCGACGCACTCCCCCCACCCGTCGCCCGCGTCGGTGACGACGTGCACGAGGAGCACCTCTCGTACCGTCTCCCGCCCGAAGGAGGTCTCGAACGGCCGCACGAGCGGCACGTCGAGGCGGTGCAGTTCGATGCGCTCGATGGTGGGGGTGGGGTCGCTCATCAGGCCTCCCGGTCGGGGTCGTCGCGTGTGAACACGTAGTCGCCGTTCGCGTCGAGCTCGACGCGGAGGCTCGGATCGGCCTCGAGCGACGCGAACGCCTCGCGGGAGGCCTCGCGCAGGCGCACGGCGACGTCGGGGTCCTCGGCGCGAACGTGCTCGTAGTCGGCGAGGAGCGCGAGACCGCCCTGGGCCCGCCAGTCGGGCAAGGGGCCCCGGGTGAGGGCCCGCGCCGTGCGTGGAGAGTCCATCCGCCAGCGCACCTCGAAGCGGTCGCTGCGGTCGGTGCCGCTGATCGCGTCGCGGAGCTCGCCGTAGAAGTCGGGCAGGAAGGCTACGACCTCGGCGCCGAGGCGAACGAGGTTGAGCCGCGCGTTGCGGCGGATCAACGGGTCGTAGGTCCAGCGCATCTCGTTGACACCGTGCGCGAGGCAGACCGCCCGCTGCCGGAGCTTCAGGGCGACCCCGACGCCGCGGCCCCGGGTCGCCGGGTCGACGGCGTTCATGTGCGAGTGCAGGTGGATGCCGCCCGACCAGCCGAGGAAGCCGAGAGTCGCGCCGAGGGGCGGCTCCGCGGCATCCGGCACATCGTCCACTGCGACGAGCAGGGTGTTGCCCGCGTGGTCGAGCGCCTGCAGCGTCGCACGGTCGGGCCCGCGTCCCGCGCCCCACGTGGTCTCGAAACGGGCGAGCACGCCGTCGAGCTCATCCGGTCGGGCCGGGCGGGTACGGATGCCGGCACGTGCGTCGGCGGCATCCGCCGTCGTCTCGGCGTCGGCCACGACCGTCGCAGGCACCAGGTTCGACGCGGCGGTCACGCGAGCCGATCCTCCAGGCCCCACGGCTGGCCGTAGCCGCCGTCGGCCTCTGGCCGGGCCATCAGGTCGAGGAACGGCGCGGCATCGAACGCCTCGGGCCCGAGCACCCCGCTGCCGGACCACACGCCCGTCGCGAGGAGCTCCAGGGCGATGACCGGGTTGAGTGCGGTCTGCCAGACCACGCACTGCGACTCGTACTCGGCCATCGTCCAGGCGTTGTCGGACACGTGGTACAGGTACACCTCGCGGGGCGTCCCGTCGGTGCCGGTGCCGGTGACCCACAGGCCTGCGCAGGTCTTGCCCGTCATGCGCGGCCCGATGGTGGCCGGGTCGGGCAGGGCCGCGGCGACCACGTCGCGGGGGGCGACCTCGGCCGGCCCGTTGGCGGAGCGCACGCGGATCGGAGTGGTCGAGTCCAGGCCGAGCAGGTGCAGCACCCGCAGCACGTTGATGAACTCCTCGCCGAGGCCGTACTTGAACGTCACCCGCTTCGCGTCGACCCACCGCGGCATCAGGAGCACTTCCTCGTGCTCCACGTTGACGCACTCGACCGGGCCGATTCCCTCGGGGAACTCGAACACCTCGGGCTCGCTGAACGGCGCAGTGGTGAACCAGCCCGCATCCTCCTCCCAGACGACGGGCGGGTTCAGGCACTCCTCGATGGTGGTCCAGATCGAGAAGCTCGGCGCGAAGATCTCGTTGCCGTCCTCGTCGGTGACGACGAGGTTCGCGCCGTCGCGTACGCCGAGCTCGTCGATCTCGGAGAACAGGTGGTCGGCGGCGTACCTGGCGAACACGTCGGACAGACCCGGCTCGACGCCCATGCCCACGAGCGCGAGCCTGCCGGCGGCCTGCCAGTCCGACGCCTGCGCGAACTGGTCGTCGCCGAGCTTGATCCCGGTGCGTTCGTAGGGGTGCGTCGGATGCGGCTCGGACAGGCTCATCGCCATGTCGACGTAGTCCGCTCCCGCGGCGAGTGCGCCCGCGAAGATCGACGGCACGAACTTCGGCTCCACCGCGTTCATCACGTGCGTGGCGCGGTGCTCACGGGCGACGGATGCCACGACGTCGGGATCGGACGCGTCGACCTGCGCCGTGGCGAAGCGGCCCGCGACGTCGTCGCCGTGCTTCGCGCGAATCCAGTCGACGGTGCGCCGCGCCCTTCCCTCGTCGTAGTCGCTCACCACGATCAGTTCGGCGAAGTCCCGGCGGGCCGTGATCTTGGCAATGGCATCTCCGACGCCTCCGGCGCCGACGAGGAGGATCCGCATGCCTCGACGCTATCGCGGCGGGACGTGACGAGTCGATGGGCGGCGGTACGGCCGTGCGCGGAAACCGAACGGAATGTCGGCCCGCGCCGGCGCGGCATCCGCTCACCGTCCCGTCGCGGGCGGCGCGGCATCCGCTCGCCCCTCCCATCACCGCCTTGGCGGCCGATGCAGGAACTTCTGACCGATCGTCGGCGTGTCGCGGCGCCCGTGGCGGCGCTGGTCGGCGTTTCTTCCTGCACTTCGCACCCGCGCCAGGCCTGAAACGGAGCGGGCAGCCGAGGGGTCAGCCCGTGATGGGCGGCAGCCCGCGATGCCGCCACACGATCTTGGCATCCGCGACGGTGCGGGCCACGGCGGCGAACGTCATCGGCCAGTCCTCGAGCACGTGCCGCGCACTCGGCCTGACGACCGGGATGCCGAAGACCTGCCCGACGAGCGTGCGATCTCGGTCGGCGAAGAACGCGTCGGACCCCGAATGGAATTCGCGGCCGTCGACTTCGAAGAGGACGCATCCGTCGATGACCCCGTCATACCTGCCGAATCCCGCGAGATCGACCTGAGGTTCGACGAGGAACCCGGCATCCGACATCCGCCGTACGAACAGGCTCTCCGCTCCCGACTCGGGCTTGCCGGTGAAGTCGTCCCTGAGGGCGGCGCACCGATTCGGGAGCGACGCCATCACCGTGTCCACCTCCCGTCGCGTGAGGACCCGCTCATGGAGTGCGGAGTCGATCGCCGCGCTCGCGTGCTCGGCGTCCATGCAGCGCACGGCCGCGGCGAGGGCCGTCTGTGGTGAGACGATCCAGTCGAGCGCACGTCGTGGCGCGAGCTCCCGTGCCCAGTGCACGCGCGGCGGGGCATCCGATGCGAGACGGACCGTTCGCGCCCGCCGCTTCCGATCCGGCACCAACGGATGCCACACGCCGGGGCTCGCAACCCCGGGGACCTGTGGCGACTGGCCGAGCCGAGCGGCGGTGCGCGGGACGTGGAGGTGGAGGGCGTCGTCGGTGCCGGCCCACACGCCGAGGCGACGGAGTGCCGACGAGCATCCGATGCGGGCGCCGGTGGCGATCGCGCGCAGCTGGTCCTGGTCGGCGAGCGGTGACGCGATCCAGCCGCGCCGCGGGCGCCTCACGAACCCAGCGGCGAGCGCCGCGTGCAGCGAGGCGTCAGGGATGCCGCGCGCTCGCAGCGACGCGACGCGTGCGACGTGCCCGAGCCGGGCGAGTTCACGAAGGAGATCGGGCATGGCGAGCATCCTCCGGCGCCGAGGCGCGGCCGTCGGGGACTGAGCGGCGGGCAGTGAAACCCCCCGTCGCATGCGGTCGTGGGAGGGCGAGTGGAAATGGCTCCCGAGGTACCGCAGGAACTTCCGTCGAGACACCGACGCGTCGCGGCGGCGACTCGCCGCGGAAGGGCGGAAGTTCCTGCATTGACAGGGCCGGGGAGGACCGGGAGGGACGGGAGGGACGGGAGGGACGGGAGGGACGGGAGGGACGGGAGGGACGGGAGGGACGGGAGGGACGGGAGGGAGGACGAGTGGAAATACTCCCGAGGTACTGCAGGAACTTCCGTCGAGATCCCGGCGTGTCGCGGGCGCGACCGGCAGGGGAAGGGCAGAAGTTCCTGCATAAGCAGGGACCGGGAGGGAGGCCCGTGACGGAGGCCCGGGTGGGACGGAGGCGCGGGAGTAGCGGAGGGGACCCGCGGCATCCGCTCAGCAGAACCCCGCGATGCCCTCCCAGGCCACGGCCGGGCTCTCGACGCCCTCGCGTTGGACCGCCGCCTCGATGAGCCCGTAGGGCCGGTCGGCCGCGAAGAACACCTCGTTCGGGTTGTCCAGTCCGAACGGAGTGAGGTCGACGACGAAGTGGTGCTTGTTCGGCATCGAGAACCGGATCTCGGCGATCTCGGGGTGTCGTTCGAGTACGCGGCGTCCCATGTCGAACAGGGTCGTCTGCAGCGCGGCGGAGTACTTCTCGGCGAACGCCTCGAGGAGCAGGGCGCGCACGCTCGCGTAGGCGGCGTCGTAGTCGACATCGGCGCGTGCGTAGCGCCACCTGGCGGCGACATCCGTGGCGAGCACGCGGTCGTGGGTCTCGGGGAGCGTCGTGTAGCGGTCCTTCGGGTAGCCCTCGAAGCCCGACTCGGTGGTCTTCAGCACCGTGAGGTCCTTGAGGCCGGCGATCACGTGGCGCGCGTCGCCATCGGCGACCACCACTGCGGTGCGCACCTCCTGCCCGCTGCGCACGAACGCATGGTCATGCTCGGCGTCGCCCACTCGGATGCGCTGCCAGGCGTACCGCTCCGCCTCCCACCGGCCGCCGCTCACCCAGTCGAACGAGCTCGTGAAGTGCTCGGCGAGGCGCAGCAGGAACGCCTCGGGCGTGCCGATCCCGTCGCGGGCGAACGCGAACATCGTGTTCTTCTGGGTGTCGGTGGCCACCACGTGGGAATTGTCGCCCTCGAGGTGCACCGCGGCGAAGTCGCCGCGCAGCTGGGACGTGACGTTGAGGTCGTCGATCTCATGACGTGCGGTGTCGCGCGTGACCTTCACGACGCGCACCTCGGCCTTGCCGTATTGGTTGGGGCCGAGGACGATGGCGGGCTCTGGCATGGCTCAACTCCCTCGATAGGTCGAACAGGCGATAGGGCTGAGCTCTTCACGCGACATCGCCCGGTCCACCCTCCGATTCTGCCCGCCGCAGCAGTCGTCCGCGCGGATCCGACCGGTCGATCGGGACGCCGGCGAGGTACGTCGCCCGCACGATCCCCGCGAGCTCGCGCCCGTCGTACGGCGTGATCGGATGCCGGTGCTCGAGCGCCGCGGCCTCCACCGTGAACCCGGCGTCGGGCGCGAACACGACGAGGTCGGCCGCGCGCCCCTCGGCGATCGCGCCCTTGGTCGCGAGTCCGACGCGCCGTGCGGGCGCGCCCGACATCCACTCGACGACTCGGGCGAGCGGGATGCCGCGGCGCCGCGCCTCGGTCCAGACGATCGGCAGTCCGAGCTGGAGCGACGCGATGCCGCCCCACGCCTCGGCGAAGTCGCCGTCGCCCGCGAGCTTCACCGCGGGCGACGCGGGCGAGTGGTCGGAGACGACGAAGTCGATCGTGCCCTCCTCGAGCCCGCGCCAGAGCGCGTCGCGATTCGCGGCCTCGCGGATCGGCGGGCAGCACTTGAACGCGGTCGCCCCCTGCGGCACCTCCTCCGCGGTGAGGGTCAGGTAGTGCGGGCAGGTCTCGACGCTGAGGCGCACTCCCTCGCGCTTGGCCTGCGCGATCGTGCCGAGCGCGTCGGCAGAGCTCAGGTGCAGGATGTGCGCTCGCGCCCCCGTTCGGGCGGCCGCCTCGATCACGGCGGCGATCGCGGCGTGCTCGGCCGCGCGCGGTCGCGAGGCGAGGAAGTCGGCGTAGGCGCGGCTGTGCGGGTGCGGCGCCGCATCGATGAGCGAAGCATCCTCGGCGTGCACGATGAGCAGCGAGTCGGTGCCGACGAGCGCCCGCATCGCCGCCTCCATCTCGACGGTGGTGACCGCGGGGAACTCCTCGACGCCGGAGTCCACGAGGAAGCACTTGAACCCGAAGACGCCCTCGTGGACGAGCAACCCGAGGTCGGCCTCGTTGCCCGGCACGAGTCCGCCCCAGAACCCCACGTCGACGAAGACGGCGCCGCGCGCCGCGCGCCGCTTGGCCTCGAGCGCCGCGACCGTGGTGGTGGGCGGGATGCTGTTGAGCGGCATGTCGACGATGGTGGTGACCCCGCCAGCGGCGGCGGCGCGCGTCGCCGACGCGAATCCCTCCCACTCGGTGCGCCCCGGCTCGTTCACGTGCACATGCGTGTCGACGAGGCCCGGGATGAGCACCTCGTCGTCGCCGAGCCGCACGTGGCGGGTGGCGGCGAGGCCCGCGCCGAGCGGAGCCACACGCCCGATGGCGCCCTCTCGCACGCCGACCTCGGCGGGCGCGAACGCGCTGCCGACGAGCACCCGCTCGCCCGCTACCACGAGGTCGAAGGGCCCGGATGCCGCGCCGGCCGCCCGCGGCATCCGCTCGCTCACCCCCATCGGCTCGCGGCTCGCCCGGTGGCCGGATCGGTGAGTCGGACCTGGCGGTTCACGTCCTTGTAGAGCAGGTAGCGGAACGGCCCGGGCCCACCGGCGTAGCACGCCTGCGGGCAGAACGCCCGGAGCCACATGAAGTCGCCCGCCTCGACCTCGACCCAGTCGCCGTTGAGGTGGTAGACCGCCTTCCCCTCGAGCACGAACAGCCCGTGCTCCATCACGTGGGTCTCGGCGAACGGAAGGACGCCGCCGGGCTGGAACGTCACGATGTTCACGTGCATGTCGTGCGCGAGGTCGTCGGGGTCGACGAAGCGCGTCGTCGCCCAGGCCCCGTTCGAGTCGGGCATCTCCTGTGGCGGGACCGCCTGGTCGCTCGTCACGAACGACGTCGTGGTGCGGCCCTCGAGCGGCTCGTACGCCTTGCGGATCCAGTGGAGGCTCGTGCGCTCGTCGCCCTCGTTGGCGAGCGACCACGAGGCGCCCGCGGCGAGGTACGCGTACCCGCCCGCTGCGAGCACGTGCCGCTCGCCCTCGAGCGTCAGGGTGAGCTCGCCCGCCGTGACGAACACGACCCCCTCGACGCCCTCCTCCTGCTCGGGCCGCTCGGCGCCCCCGCCCGGCCCGATCTCGACGAGGAGCTGGGCGAATGTCGTGGAGAACCCGGCGATCGGCCGCGCGAGGATCCACGAACGGGTGTTCGTGAAGCCGGGCACGTTGCTCGTCACGATGTCGCGCAGCACGCCCTTCGGGATGACCGTGTACGCCTCGGTCACGATCGCCCGGTCGGTGAGCAGCTCGGTCTGGGGCGGCAGGCCGCCCTGCGGGGTGTAGTAGCTCATGGGACCTCCTCGTCCGTGCGGCCTGCGCCGCGGCATCCGCTCAGCTCGTCGCGCGTCTCGGATGGGCGAGCGCGACGAGCGTCGGTTCGTCGAGGCCAGTGCCTTCCGCGACCTCGCCGGTGGAGAGCGCCCCGCACCGCACGCCGCGCAGCACGAAGCCCGCGAGTGCGCGGATCGTCGCCGGCTCGTCGAGCACGGCACCGGGCGTGCGATCGAGCGCGTCGCGGAGCCGGGCGGATGCCTCGGGCCAGCCCTCGCGGTAGAACGCGTACGTCGCGATGAAGCGAGTCGGCAGCTGGTGCGCGTGCAGGTCCCAGCCCTGCGGGAAGCCGCGCTCGAGCGAGCGCCGCACGAGCCGGGCGTGCAGCCGCCACGCCTCGGCCGTGCGTTCGCCGACGGGCAGGAGGTTCGTCGACCCGTCGGACAGGCGGATGCCGGTACCGGCGACCGCGACCTGCATGATCCCCTTCGCGAGGTCGGCCGCCGGATGCTCCAACGACTGGTACCGGGCGGCGATGCCGATCGCGGCGCTGTAGTCGTAGGTGCCGTAATGGAGACCGCTGATGCGGCCCGGCGCGGCGAGCGGCAGGCGCGCGACGGGCGCCGTGCCGTCGGCCCCCAGCACGACCTGCGGAGTCTCGACCTGCACCTCGAAGCGGAGCCTCCCGTCGGTCAGGCCGTGCGCGCGCTCGAGGGCGGCCACGGCATCTGCCATCGCCTCCACCTGGGCGACCGTCGACACCTTCGGCAGCGTGAGCGCGAGCCCGTCGGGGAGGCCACCATGCTCCATCAGCGTCGTCACGAACAGGTCGAGGGTGCGGATGCCGCGGGCCCGCGTCGCCACCTCGAGGCTCTTGATCCGGATGCCGATGAACGGCGGGGCGAACCCCGCGCCCGCCGCGGCGACGACCCGCTTGGCCGCACGCTCCGCATCGGCGTCCTCGACGTCGTCGCCCCGGTCGCCGTAGCCGTCCTCGAAGTCGATGCGCAGGTCCTCGATCGGCTCGCGTTCGAGCTTGGATCGCACCCCGGGTGCGACGGCCGCCGCGACCTCTTGGTCGAGGCTGACCGAGACCGCGACCGCCTCGACACCCCCGGCCGCGTCGACGGCGGTGAGCGCCGCGCGCCCCCACACGGTGGGCAGCTCGGGCGTGTACCGGTCGGCGGCCACGTAGACGGTGTGCACGGGCTGGCGCGACCCGTCGTCTCCCGGATAGGCCCGCGCGAGCAGCTCGTCGGTCGGCGTGAGACGGGCGTCGATCACGGCGAGGTCGGCGGCGGTGAGGGCGGTGCGCACGCTCACTCCAGCAGTTCGTACGCGGGCAGGGTGAGGAAGTCGACGTACTCGTCGCGCAGGCAGAGGTCTGCGGTGAGGCGCGCGGCCGGCTCCGTGAACGCGGCGAACCGCACGGGCGGCGTCTCCGAGCGCAGGTGCTCCACCTCCTCGTCGAGCACGGCGCGCACGAGCCCGGGGGTCATCGTGCGGCCGGTGTCGGCGAGCACCACGCGGTGCTGCAGGTGCTGCCACACCTGGGAGCGGGAGATCTCGGCCGTGGCGGCATCCTCCATGAGGCTGTGAAGGGCCACCGCGCCGTTGCCCGCGAGCCACGCCGCAAGGTACGCCACGCCGACCGAGAGGTTCGTGCGCAGGCCCGCCTCGGTGACCGCGCCGCCGGTGGACGCGACGTCGAGGAGCTGCGCGGCGGTCACCTCGACCTCGGGGCGCTGGCGGTCGAGCTGGTTCGGCCGGTCGCCGAGCACTCCGTCGAACACCTCCAGGCAGACCGGCACCAGGTCGGGATGCGCGACCCAGGAGCCGTCGAAGCCGTCGTTCGCCTCCCGGGTCTTGTCGGCGCGCACCTTCTCGAACGCGACGGCCGTGGCCTCGGGATCTGCGCGGTTCGGCACGAACGCCGCCATGCCGCCCATCGCCATGGCGCCGCGCCGGTGGCAGGTCTTCACGAGCAGGTCGGTGTAGGCCCGCATGAACGGCGCGGTCATCGACACCGCGGCGCGGTCGGGCACGACGAACTCGGGGCCGGCGTCGCGGAACACCTTGATGATGCTGAACAGGTAGTCCCAGCGGCCGGCATTGAGGCCCGCCGCGTGCTCGCGCAGCTCGTACAGGATCTCGTCCATCTCGAAAGCCGCGGGGATGGTCTCGATGAGCACGGTCGCCCGTATGGTGCCCCCCGGGATGCCGAGTGCGTCCTGGGCGAAGACGAACACATCGTTCCAGAGGCGCGCCTCGAGGTGGCTCTCGAGCTTCGGCAGGTAGTAGTACGGGCCGTCGCCGTTGTCGATGAGCTGCTGCGCGGTATGGAAGCAGTGCAGCCCGAAGTCCACGAGCGACCCCGAGGCGCGCTCGCCGTCGATGAGCACATGCCGTTCGGGCAGGTGCCAGCCTCGCGGGCGGGCGATCACCGTCGGGCGGCGCACGTCGTCGCGGAGCGCATACTCCTTCCCCTCGGGCGAGGCGAAGGCGAGCGCGCCGCGTGCGGCGTCGCGGAGGTTCAGCACGCCGCCGACGACGTTGGCCCACGTCGGGCTCAGGGCGTCCTCGAAGTCGGCGAGCCATACGCGTGCTCCGGAGTTCAGCGCGTTGATCGCCATCTTCGGCGGGGAGGCGGGTCCCGTGATCTCGACCCTCCGGTCGGTGAGGGCGTCGGGCGGCGGGGGCACGCGCCAGTCGGCCGAGCGCACCTCGGCCGTCTCGGGAAGGAAGTCGAGCGGCTCGCCGCGGGCGATCCGCTCACGGCGGTCGTGTCGGGCGGCGAGCAGCGCTCGACGGCGCGGATCGAAGCGACGATGCAGCTCCTCGACGAAGGCGAGCGCCTCGTCGGTGAGGATCTCCTCGCCGCCCGGAACCTCGCTGTCACGGGCGATCTCGATGGTCATGCGGCTGCCGCTCCCTTCCGGGGTTGATGCTCCACACGCTCAGCTCATCTTCGCGCAGATGCGATCACGGCGTAACCGGAAACACGCGGAACGCGGCGGCGTAGACTCCGGAACCAAGGAGTTCGACCATGGATCCCATCGGCGTGACGGTCAACGGGGTGACACACCCGTTGCGGGGCGTTGCTGTGCACACGTCGGCGCTGGACTGGCTGCGCGACCTCGGGCTCACGGGCTGCAAGGAGGGCTGCGCCGAGGGCGAATGCGGCGCCTGCGCGGTGCTGCTCGCGGCACCTCGCGACGACGGCGGCACCGAGTGGACGACCGTCAACGCGTGCCTCGTGCCGGCCGCCGCGCTCGACGGGCAGGAGGTCGTGACGGCGGAGGGGCTCGGGTCGCCCGAGCATCCGCACCCGGTGCAGGCCGGGCTCGCCGAGGCGGGCGGCTCGCAGTGCGGCTACTGCACGCCGGGCTTCGCCTGCAGCATGGCGGGCGAGTTCTACCGCGCCGGGCGGACGGCCGGCGACGAAACGGCCGACGGACACCACGGGCCGAACGGATTCGACCTGCATGCGCTGAGCGGCAATCTCTGCCGGTGCACCGGGTACCGTCCGATCCGGGATGCCGCGTACGCGCTCGGCGAGCCCGACGCGCACGACCCGTTGGCCGCACGCCGGGAGCGCCCCGCGCCGGGGCCGGCGGCGACCCGGCTGGGCGACGGCGACGAGCGCTTCGTGCGACCGGCATCGCTCGACGAGGCCCTGACGCTGCTGCGCGACGAGCCCGAGGCGATGGTGGTCGCCGGCACCACGGACTGGGGCGTCGAGGTGAACCTCCGCGGACGGCGCGCGGCCCTCACCATCGCGATCGAACGGCTTCCCGAGCTCCGCACGCTCGCCTTCAGCGACGACGCGAGCCTCGAGATCGGCGCGGCGCTCTCGCTCTCCGAGATCGAACGCGGCCTCGACGGCCGCGTGCCGCTGCTCGCCGAGGTGTTCCCGCAGTTCGCGTCGCCCCTCATCCGCAACCGGGCCACGATCGGCGGCAACCTCGGCACCGCCTCGCCGATCGGCGACACCTCGCCGGCCCTCCTCGCGCTCGAAGCGCGCGTCGTGCTCGTCTCCGCCGACGGCGAGCGGGAGGTCGACCTCGCGGAGTACTTCACCGGCTACCGGCAGACGCTGCGCCGCGACGACGAGCTCATCCGCGCGGTGCGGATCCCGATGCCGCTCGCCGGGCTCGCCGCCTTCCACAAGATCGCGAAGCGGCGCTTCGACGACATCTCCAGCGTCGCCGTGGGCTTCGCGCTCGACCTCGACGACGGGGTCATCGCCTCGGCGCGCATCGGGCTCGGCGGCGTCGCGGCCACCCCCATCCGCGCCCGCGCCACCGAGGCCGCGCTCATGGGCCGCGAGTGGAACCGCGAGACCGCCCGCGAGGCGGCATCCGTGCTCGGCACAGAGGGCACGCCGATGTCCGACCACCGGGCGAGCGCGGAGTACCGCGCGCTCATGCTCGGAACGGCCCTCCTGAAGCTCTCTCGTTCGACCCCGTTCACGACGGAAGAGGTGCCGGCATGAGCGAGCTCGCCGCCCGCCCGACCGACCCGGTCGTCGGTCGGCGCACGCCCCACGAGAGCGCCGCGCTGCACGCCACGGGCGCCGCGGTGTACACCGACGACCTGGCCGCCCTCACCGCCGGGGTGCTCACGGCGTGGCCCGTGCAGTCCGAGCAGGCGCACGCGCTCGTGACGCTCGACGTGCGGCCCGCCCTCGACGTACCCGGTGTCGTGCGCGTGCTCACGGCCGACGACGTGCCCGGCGTCAACGACGCGGGCGTCAAGCACGACGAGCCGCTCTTCCCGAGCGAGGCGATGTTCCACGGGCATGCGCTCGCGTGGGTGCTCGCCGAGACGGCGGACGCCGCGCGACTCGGCGCGGCCGCGGTGCGGGTGGAATACGAGACGCTTCCGTCGATCATCACCGTGCCGGAGGCGATCGAGGCGGGCTCGTTCCAGGGCATCCCCCGCACGATCCGGCGGGGCGACCCCGAGTCCGTCCTGGCCACCGCGCCGCACGTCTTCGAGGGCGTCGTCGAGGTCGGCGGGCAGGAGCACTTCTACCTCGAGACGCACGCCTCCCTCGCGCGCATCGACTCCGAGGGCCAGGTGTTCATCGAGTGCAGCACGCAGCATCCCTCGGAGACGCAGGAGATCGTCGCGCACGTGCTCGGCCTGCCGAACAACCGGGTCACCGTGCAGTGTCTTCGCATGGGCGGCGGATTCGGCGGAAAGGAGATGCAGCCGCACGGCTTCGCCGCGATCGCCGCACTCGGCGCCATGCTCACCGGCCGAGCGGTGCGGCTGCGGCTGAACCGCACGCAGGACCTCACGATGACCGGCAAGCGGCATCCGTTCCACATCGTGTGGAAGGCCGGATTCGACGACGACGGGCGCATCCTCGCCCTCGCGACGACGCTCACCTCCGACGGGGGCTGGAGCCTCGACCTCTCGGAGCCCGTGATGGGCCGGGCGCTCTGCCATGTCGACAACGCGTACTGGATCCCCCACTTCGTGGCGCAGGGACGCATCGCGAAGACCCACAAGACCTCGCAGACGGCGTTCCGCGGCTTCGGCGGGCCGCAGGGGATGTTCGTCATCGAGAACGTGCTCGGTCTCGCGGCGCCCGCCCTCGGCATCGACGCCGCGACCCTTCGTGAGCGCAACCTCTACGTGCCCGGCCAGACCACTCCCTACGGCCAGCCCGTGCGCCACGCGGAACGGCTGCACACCATCTGGAACGAGCTCCGGCACACGAGCGAGTTCGACGCGCGCCGCGCCCGGATCGCCGCGTTCAACGCCGAGCATGACGACGTGAAACGCGCCCTCGCCATCACGCCCGTGAAATTCGGCATCTCGTTCACCCTCACCGCGTACAACCAGGCCGGCGCGCTCGTGCACGTGTACAAGGACGGCTCGGTGCTCGTGAACCACGGCGGCACCGAGATGGGCCAGGGGCTGCACACGAAGATGCTGCAGGTCGCGGCGACCGCGCTCGGGGTGCCGCTCGAGGCGGTGCGGCTCGCCCCGACGCGCACCGACAAGGTGCCGAACACCTCCGCGACGGCGGCCTCCTCGGGGGCCGACCTCAACGGCGGCGCGGTCAAGCACGCGTGCGAGCAGATCCGCGACCGCATGGCCGCGGTGGCGGGGCGGATGCTCGGCATCGACCAGCGCGACGTGCGGTTCTCCGGCGGGCGGGTCGCCGGCCTCGGGGTAGTTCCACCGGGCTCCGTCGAAGTGTCCGGATCCTCGTTCACGTTCGCGGAGGTGGCCCAGGCCGCGTACCACCAGCGCGTGCAGCTCTGGGCGGCCGGCTTCTACCGCACCGAGGGACTGCACTGGGACGCCGAGACGATGCAGGGCGAGCCGTTCAAGTACTTCGCCTACGGCGCGGCGGCGACCGAGGTGGAGGTCGACGGGTTCACGGGCGTCTCACGGATGCTGCGGGTCGACATCCTGCACGATGTCGGCGACTCGCTGTCGCCCATCATCGACCTCGGCCAGGTCGAAGGCGCATTCGTGCAGGGCGCGGGATGGCTCATGCTCGAGGAGCTGCGCTGGGACACCGGCGACGGGCCCGGCCGGGGCCGGCTGCTCACCCAGTCGGCGAGCACGTACAAGCTGCCGAGCTTCTCGGAGATGCCCGAGGTGTTCAACGTGCGGCTGCTCGAGCACGCCGCCGAGGACGGTGCGGTGTACGGGTCGAAGGCCGTCGGCGAGCCGCCGCTCATGCTCGCGTTCAGCGTGCGCGAGGCGATCCGCGAGGCGGTCGCCGCGTTCGGACCCGACGGATGCAGCGTGGACCTCGGCTCTCCGGCGACCCCCGAGGCGACCTTCCGCGCGATCATGGCCGCCCGTGCGGCCGTCGGGGCCGCCGGCGAGCGCCCGGGCACGGATGCCGCGGCCACCACTGCCGGACCTCGCCTCGTGCCGTCGGACTCCTGAGACCCGGAGGCGTGGGCGTGGACTGGTTGGAGGCCGTGCAGCGGCTCCGCGCGGCACGGACGCCGGCGGTGATCGTGACGATGGCGATGGTGCGCGGTCACGCCCCGCGCAACGGCGGCGCGAAGATGGTCGTCTCGCCGGACGCGCTGTTCGGCACCGTCGGCGGCGGCAACCTTGAGGCGACGGCGATCCACCGGGCTCGCGAGCTGCTCGCCGATGGCATCGCGGAGCCCGAGCTGCTCACGCTGACGCTCAGCGACAAGACCACCACTGAGTACGGGGTGCAGTGCTGCGGAGGAGAGGTCACCATGCTGCTGGAACCCGTGCGGGTGGTCCCGTCGGTCGCGATCTTCGGCCTCGGCCACGTCGGCCTGGAGCTCGCGCGCATCCTGGGCCGGCATCCGATCGAGCTCTGGCTCGTCGACTCCCGGGCCGAGATGCTCGCGCCTGAACGTCTCGGGGTGCCAGGGTCCTCCGGCGTGCTCGGCGACGCCGAGGCGACCGTGCGGGTGCGCCACCTGCCCGTGCCCGAGGCCGCACTCGCGGAGCTTCCGGAGGGCGCGCACGTGCTCGTCATGACCCACGACCACGTCGAGGACCTCGCGATCGTCGAGGCCGCGCTGCGCTCCCCCGGCCTCGGCTCGATCGGCCTCATCGGCTCACGCTCGAAGTGGACGCGATTCCGGAAGCAGTTGCGCGAGGAGGCGGGTTTCGGCGAAGCCGACCTCACACGGGTGTCGACGCCGATCGGCATCGAGGGCATCCGGTCGAAGGAGCCCGCGGCGATCGCGGTGAGCGTCGCCGCGCGCGTGCTGCAGCTCGTGGAGGAGGCGGCTGCCGTCCAGCCTGCGACGGCGGCGACGGGCTCGGCATCGGGCTCCGCGTGACCTTCAGCCCCCACTCGGTTGCGCTTCGTCGGGCTCCTCACCACTCGGCCACGGGCCACCCGTCGCCGTCCCACCGCAACGGGAGGAGCGCCTGCTGGAACGCGCCACGCAGGTTCGCGTCGTAGTAGTGCAGCGCCATCATCCCGTCGGCGATCGACTGCCCGCCGGGCCCGATGCGCGACCCCTCGGACTCGAGCAGCACGGTGCCGCCGCCTTCGAGGAGCGGCACGCCGTCGCGGTCCACGAACGGACCGGTCGGAGCATTCGATCGGCCCACGGCGACGCGGTAGGTGCTGTCCGTGCCGCGGCAGCACGAGTCGAGCGAGACGAACAGGAACCACTCGCCGTCATGCTCGACGAGGTACGGTGCTTCGATCGCGTTCGGCGGCACGCCGCGGTCGGCGAGGCGCAGCGGCTCGCCGTCGTCGGCGCGCAGCCCGCTCGGCCAGTCGAGCTCCACCATGCGGATGCCGCTCCAGAACGAGCCGAACGACATCCAGGGCGTGCCCTCGGCGTCGACGGCCACGCCGGGGTCGATGGCGTTGAAGTCGTCGCCGCTCGAGGACGTCACGACGGGACCGCGGTCGACCCAGGCGTACTCGGGGTCGTCGGGATCGACCGTCGTGTTCGTCGCCAGGGCGATCACCGACGAGTTCTTCCCGAACGTGGACGCGGAGTAGTAGAGGTACCAGATGCCGTCGTGCTCGACGAGCTCGGGCGCCCAGAGGTTGTCGACGCCCGGCACCGACTCGCGGAGCCACCCGGGCTTCTCCTGCCACACCTCGCCGTCGTAGCGCCACGTGACGCCGTCGTCGGATGAGCGCACCTGGATGTTCCCGTCGGCGACCGTGCCGTTGCCGGTGGAGTAGACGTACCATGTGTCGCCGTCACGGGCGAGCGCCGGGTCGTGGGCGGCGAGGTCGCCCGTCAGCTCGCGCGCGCCGCCGGGCGCGCACGCGGCGAGCAATGCGATGACGGATGCTGCGGCCAGCACGGAGACCCCGCGTGCGACGCGGCGCGACGGCATCGACGACCGCCGCGCCGCGCTGGACCCGGTCAGCCGAGCGACAGTGCGGTCCACGACACCGGCGGGAGCGTCACGGTGAGCTCGCCGTCCTCGATGCGCACCGAGTCGTTCGGCCGCGGCGCGACCCGCTCGGGGTCGGCCAGCGTGTTCCTCGCGGAGACGTCGTCGTCGGAGAGGGTGTGGGATTCGAGCAGCGCCGCATCACCGAGGGTCGACACGTCGACCGTGAGCGTCACAGCCTCGTCCTGGCTGCGGTTCACGAGGAACACCGCCGTGCGCCCCGACTCGGCGTCGTGCGTCGCCACCGCGTCGACGAGCGGCACCTCGCCGTACTCCGCCGTGGCATACGTGGGCGCGTCGAGCTTGAGCTCCAGCGCCTCGCCTTGCGCGAGCCGCGAGGTGATCGAGAACGGGAAGAACGTCGTCTGCCGCCAGGCGGGGCCGCCCGGCTCGGTCATGATCGGCGCGATCACGTTCACGAGCTGCGCGAGCGACGCGCTCGTGACGCGGTCCGCGTGCTTGAGGAGCGAGATCATGAGGTTGCCGAAGACGACCGCGTCGGCAACGGAGTACACGTCCTCGAGCAGTCGCGGGGCGACCGGCCAGTTGTCGATCCCCTCGATCCGGTCGACGTCGTGGAAGCGCGTCAGGTACCAGACGTTCCACTCGTCGAACGAAATGTTCACGGTCTTCTCGCTGCCGAGCACCGCCTTCACATGGTCGGCCGTCGCGACGACGGTCTCGATGAAGCGGTCCATGTCGACGGCTGAGGCGAGGAAGCTGGCGAGGTCGCCGCCCTTCTCCTCGTAGTAGGCGTGGCACGAGATGTAGTCGACGTCCTCGTACGTGTGCGTGAGCACGACGCGCTCCCACTCGCCGAAGGTCGGCATGTGCGCGCTCGACGAGCCGCAGACGACGAGCTCGACCGACGGGTCGAGCTGGCGCATCGCCTTCGCGGTCTGCGACGCGAGCTTGCCGTAGTCCTCGGCCGAGCGGTGACCGAGCTGCCATGGCCCGTCCATCTCGTTGCCGAGGCACCACATCTTCACCCCGAACGCGTCGGTGCGGCCGTTCGCGATGCGCCCCTCGGACAGCGCGGTGCCGCTGGGGATGTTCGCGTACTCCAGCAGGTCGAGCGCTTCGGGGATGCCGCGCGTGCCGAGGTTCACGGCGAGCATGAGCTCGCTGTCGACCTTGTCGAGCCACGACGAGAACTCGTGCAGGCCGACCTCGTTCGTCTCGGTCGAGTGCCAGGCGAGGTCGAGTCGGCGCGGGCGCTGGTCGCGCGGGCCCACGCTGTCCTCCCAGCGGAAGCCCGAGACGAAGTTGCCGCCCGGGTAGCGGATCGTCGAGACCCCGAGCTCCTTCACGAGCTCGACGACGTCGGCCCGGAAGCCCTCCGCGTCGGCCGTCGGGTGGCCGGGCTCGTGGATGCCGTCGTAGACGTGACGGCCGAGGTGCTCGACGAAGCCGCCGAAGACGCGCCGGTGGACGCGCCCGATCGTGAAGTGCGGGTCGATGGTCAGGCGTGCGGTGGGCATGTGGTGCTCTCTGCTCGAGGATGAACGGATGTGCTAGGGAGTCTTCTGATTGCGGGGGTCGCCAGCGTGCATGCGGAAGCGATCGACGATCGCCGTCGGGACGCGTTCGAGGGTTCCATCTCGCTCGGCGAGCTCCCAGAGCCCCACGGTGAGGCGGTGCGCCTCCCGAGGTGCGTCGGAATGGCGGTAGGTCCACTCGAACATGTCGAAGACGGGCCACCACGTGTAGCCGACGAGATCGAGTCCGTCATCGCGGAGCTCACGAACACGGGCTACGGATGCATCCAGCCACGCGATCCGTGCGGGCACCGAGGCGGTCACGCACGTTTCCGTCAGCATGACGGGCGCGCCGTATCGAACGGCCGCAGCGCGCAACAACTCCTCGAGCCCATCGACACCGTCGTCCCGGGTTGGTCGGGGATCACGGAACCCGCCGGCGTGACGGACACCCGCCTCGAACACCTCGGTCGAATGCCTCGGGTAGTAGTTCACGCCCATCACCGTCGGTTGGATCGGGTCGGCCCGGAACCACGCGAGGTCATCGTCGCCCCAGCCGTGCGCGAGCAGGAACGACGCGAGCTGATGCTGTCCGTCGACGCGTCCCGTCACGAGATCCTCGACGAGGAACACCTGCTCACGAAGGCGCGTCGAGAGATCCCGATGCTCCGGTGCATCCGTGTCCCCGACATACCGCATGCCGGCGTCGACGTGGACGAACACGGCCCCATCGCCGAGCACCTGCTGCATCGCCTGCTGTGCGAGGACGAAACCGCGCGCGAGCCGATGCACCATGAGGCTGAGGCCATCCGGCCCGCTGAGGTAGGGCGGCCAGTACGCATACTCGCCCGAGAACAGGGCATGGATCATCGGTTCGTTGACCGGCGTGTAGTCCATCACGCCCAGCGCCGCATACCGCTCTGCGACTCGAGCCGAGTACTCGGCGACCCGGGCCGGATATTCCGGGTTCGCGAACTCGTGCTCGAGCCAGAGCGGCGTGCCGTAGTGCATGAGGTCGACGATCGGCCGCAGGCCCAGTTCGGCGAATCGATCCATGACCCGGTCGAGCCAGGACCACTCCCACACTCCTGGCGTCGGCTCGATGCGATACCAGGGAACGCCCCAGCGCAGCAGCTCCGCTCCGGCATCGACCGCAAGACCGAGGTCCGAGTGCCACCGGACGTCGTGCTCGGTGAGCACGTACTCATCGATCGCGCGCTCGCCGGCGCGTTCTTGGGGCACGAACGTGTCCTCGATTCCGAGCGCGAAGTGAAGCGTGCCGTCTCGATACCAATCCGGTCGGCTGCTCACTTCAGTCCCGTCGTCGCGATGCTCTCGATGAACCGGCGCTGTACGAGAAGGAAGGCGATCACGAGCGGAAGCACCGCGATGAGGGAGCCCGCCATCATCACGCCGTAGGGGATGATGCCGCCGGGGCCGGTCAGCAGCGTGAGCCCCGACGTGATCGTCCCCATCTCGCTCTCCGTCGTGAACACGAGCGGCCAGAGGAGGTCGTTCCAGTTGTTGACGAACGTGAAGATCGCCAGCGTCAGAAGGGCTGGAACCGCGTTCGGCAGCACGATACTGCGGAAGATCCTGAACTCGGACGCACCGTCGATGCGGGCCGCCGAGTCGATGTCCCGGGGTAGGGCGAGGAAGAACTGACGGAGGAAGAAGATGCCGAAGGCATCCGCTGCCCGAGGCGCGATGAGTCCGGCGTAGGTGTTGACCCAGTCGAGCTGGCTCACGAGCTGGTACACGGGGATCAGGGTCGCCTGGAATGGAATCATGAGGCTCGCGATGATCGCGACGAGGAGCACCCGCTGCCCCGTGAAATCCATGCGGGCAAGCGCGTAGGCGGCCAGCGAGTCGAACACGAGTGCGAATAGCGTGACGCCCCCCGCGAAGATGAAGCTGTTGAGCACGAGTCTTGCGAACGGCAGTTCCTGCATTATCCGAGCGAGGTTGTCGAGCGTCCACTCCGTCGGAAGCAGGGTGGGCGGATAGGCATTCACTTCGGCGACGGGCTTGAACGCGGTGAAGACGATGATCGCGATCGGGAGCAGCACGAACGCGGTGGTGAAGACGAGCGCCAGCGTCGCGAGCACCGTACTCGGACGTAGACCGGAGCGACGGCGAATGGCGGTGGCGGTGGTCACGACAGGTCCTTCTCACGGCGGCCAAAGAATACGAACTGCGCGGCGCTGAGCAGGAGCGTGGCGATCAGCAGGACATACGAGAGTGCGGAGGCGAAGCCGAGCTCGAGCTTTCGGAAGCCTGACTCGTAGATCTCCATCACCACGGTCTGGGTGCTCCCGTACGGACCGCCACCCGTCATGACGTAGATCTGGTCGAATGCCTGGAGCGCCGCGATCATCGCGAAGATGACCACGAACGCGAACGTGTTCGACAGGAGAGGTACCGTTACGTTCCGGAATCGCGACCACGGCCCCGCGCCATCTACTCGCGCGGCTTCGTAGAGCGACGCGGGGATGTCCTGAAGACCGGCGAGGAAGATGACGAAGTAGAACCCGAAGTTCTTCCAGACCGCCACGAGCGCGACCATGGGCATGGCGAGCACGGGGTCTTGGAGGACGTTGCCGATGCGCACCCCGAGCCCGTTCAGCCAGTAGTTCAGCAGACCGATCTGCGGGTCGATGAGATAGCTCCACGCGAAGGCGCCGACGGCGAGGGAGACGATGAACGGGAGGAAGAGCGCCGTGCGGAAGAACGAGCGGAAGGGCAGGTGCGGATTGTTGAGGAGCAGCGCGAGCCCGAGGGCGACGAGGACCGCCGTCGGCGTGAAGAGTACCGTGTACCAGACCGTGTTCACCACGGCATTGAGGATGTCGGGCTGCGTGAAGACCTCGACGTAATTGCCGAAGCCCACGAATTCCTCTTTCCCGAAACCGCTTGCATCAGTGAACGAGAGCCGCAGGGCCGACAGCGCCGGCCATGCCACGAACGCAGCCAGGATGATGAGCGCGGGGGCGAGGAAGGCGAGGGCCGTGATGCTGCGCTGCCGGGAAGCCGGCGCCACTCGGCGTCCGCCGAGAGGTGCCGCCGGCCGATAGCGGCGGACGATGTGGTTCTGGGTGCTCATGGCTCCATGATCTCTGCAGGAGAGGGGGCGCCCCGAAGGGCGCCCCCTCGGTCGATGCACGCCGGGTCAGTCGTCCAGTGCGGTCTGGATCGCGGTCTGCGCCTCGGCCAGCAATGCCTCGATGTCGCCGCCGGCGATGACCTTCTGCGTGAGTTCGTCGACTGCGGTGAGCACGTCGACGCTGTTCACGACGCCGGGAAGCAGCGGGCGGCCGAGCTCAGCCTGCTCGGTCAGCGCGGCGACCGTGGCGTTCTCGGAGACGGCATCCGCCGGGATGTCCGTACGCAGAGGCGGCCAGCCGGAGCCGAGAGACCATGCCACCGAGTTCTCGTCGTTGAGGAAGTAGGCGAAGAACTGTTCCGCCGCCTCCTGCTTCGCAACGTCATCCTGTGCGGTGATCGCCATCGAGACGCCGATCGCCGATGCGGCCTGCGCTTCCGGACCGGCCGGAATGGGTGCGATGCCGTAATCGATGCCGTTGTCCCCCGCGATGAACACCATCCAGGGGCCACCCACGGTCATGGCTGCCTTCCCGCTGCTGAACACCTCATCGGCGCCGATTCCATCAACGCCAGTCGGCGAGATCTTGTCGTCGACGATCGCCGAACGCCAGAATTCGAGCGTCTCGGCATTCTCGGGCGAGTCGATCACGGCGGTGTCCCCACCTTCGACGATGTCGCCGTCGTTGCCGTAGAACAAGGACGGCCAAAGACCGTTCGCGACGGTCGCATGGTCGGGCAGCACAACACCATACTGCTCGGGCGTCCCATCGCCGTTGCCGTCGACGGTCAGCGACTTGGCGGTCGTAACCCACTCATCCCAGGTCGCGGGCGGTTCACTGATGCCTGCGGCTTCGAACAGTGCCTTGTTGTAGTACACGGCGAGGGGTACGAAGCCCGTCGGTACGCCGTAGCGGGACCCCTCCACGGTCTCCATCTCCACAGCTCCAGGGTTGAGGTTCGCCGTGTTCGAATCGGGGTCCGCGTAGAAATCGTCAAGGGACGCGAACGCGCCGCGGGCCGCGTAGACGGGAAGACGCTCGGCGGGCATCGCCACGATGTCGGGACCATCGCCTGCGGAGAGCGCGGGAAGCAGCGTGTCGTCGATGACGGCCCAGGTCTTGATCTCGGTCGAGATCACGACCTCGTCTTGCGAGGCGTTGAATTCATCGACGATCTGCTCCAGCACGTCGCCGTCGGCCTCCGTATAGCCATGCCAGAAGGTCAGCTCGGTAGGGCCGTCGCTCGCGTCGTCGGACTCGCCGCCGACCGAACAGCCGGCGAGCGCAAGGGCGGCGGCAGCGGCGCCGGCGCCCAGAAGGAATCGGGTGCGGAACATTGGTGTGGGTTCTCTCTCTGATGCGGGACTGCTCTGTCTGCACTTGGTGTCGCACGATGGGAGCTTGCGGTTTACAACGTTGTAACACCACCATCCTCCACAGCGGATGTCGCCCTGTCAAGCGATTTCTATATCGTTGTAGAACCAGACCGACATCCTGCCCCCCGCCGTACCACGGCCAACATCAAATGGCCGAGTCGACGACGGCGTTACAGTGTCCCGCTCCTGATTGGAGGCGGCGCCGACTCGCGTTCGATGATCGAGAACTCGGCCAAGAGCTGTCGCGCCGGCCCGGCGGCATCGCCGCGTTCGATTCGATCGAGGAGCGTCTGCACGGCGGTGCGTGCGATCCACGGCTGACCCGGGTCCACCGTCGTGAGCGAAGGAATCGAGTACTGCGCCTCGTCCAGGTCGTCGTAGCCGACGACCGCCACATCGTCCGGAACCCGCCGGCCCGACTCCTGCAGGGCGCGCATGGCGCCCAGGGCGAGCGTGTCGTTAAGGCCGAAGACCGCGTCGAATTCCACGCCGCGGTCGAGCAGCTCGCGCATGCACGTCGCGCCGTTCGCGCGATGCCACAGGGTCGTGTAACCGATGATCGATTCGTCGAACGGCAGACTGTGTACTTCGAGAGCCTGACGATACCCACTGAGGCGGAGGCCTGCCGAGCCGATCACCTCGCCCTCGTGTGCGCCGATGACCGCGATCCGTTGCCGACCCGAACCGATGAGGTACTCGGTCGCCGCCCGTGCGGCCTCGACGTTGCGCATCGTCACGTGATCGCACGGCCCACCGAAGATGCGTTCGCCGAGAAGCACGAGGGGGTAGGGCACGTCGAGCGCTTCAACGTCTTCCTGACCCATCCCGAGCGCGCTGAAGATCAAGCCGTCGGTCATCTTCAGCCGCGGGCTGCGCAGGAGGTCGAGCTCGCGATCGCGGTCGCCGCCGGTCTGCTCCACGAGCACGACGACGCCGGCCTCCTCGGCCGCCTCGATGACGGATGCCGCGAGCTCGGCGAAGTAACTCAGCCCGAGGTCGGGCACCGCGAGTGCGATCGCACCGGTGCGCCCCGAACGCAGGCTCCGAGCGGTGAGGTTCGGAATGTACCCGAGCTCGGCGATGGCCTGCTCGACGCGCTCGCGGGTGGCCGGGCGGATGTGCGGGTAGTCGTGGATGACGTTCGACACCGTCTTGATGGACACGCCGGCGAGTTTCGCGACATCGTGCAGCGTCGACGCCATGTATGAGCCTCCTCAGCCGTTCGGCGCGAGTCTACAACGTTGTACTCGGCGTACCGCGGATCGGCGGCGGGTGATTCAGTCCTTCGCGTCCCGCTCGCTCGCCGGCGGCGTGACGTGCGCCTGTGCGCGGGCGGCGTTCCGCGCCGAGACGCGCGCGATCCACGCGAGCCGCTCGCGCTCGAGGGGTGCGGCGAACAACGACCACAGCACGAGCGCGACGCCCGCTCCAACCAGGAGGCCGCCGATCGTGTCGGAGAGCCAGTGCGCACCCAGGTAGGTGCGACTGACGGCCATGAGCACCGTGTAGACGCCGCCGAGCACCCACACCCACACCGCCGGCACGATGACGCCCAACGCGACCGCGATCGTGGCCGCGTTCGCGACATGCCCCGACGGGAATGAACCGGTGTCGGAGGTGACCATGATGTCCTCGGGCCGAGCGCGCCCGAACACGTTCTTCAGGATCTGCACGACCAGGGCGCTCGCGGCCGACGCCACGATGAAGTACAGCGCACCCCACGGTCGTCTCGCGATGAGCAGCACGACCGCGGCCACAACGGGCACCAGGAACACGCCCACGACTCCGCCGCCGAGTGCGTTCATGAAGTACGCGAACACGTCGCCGACAGGACCGCGCAGCGCCACGAGATCCGCCGCCCATTCCTCGTCGAACGCGAACGGCAGGCCGCCCGAGCGGGCCATGATGACGACGCCGAGCAGGGCCGCGGCGACGACCGCGACCACGCCGCTCACGAACGGCACCCGGCGGCCGAGCCGCTGCGCCCGCGCCTCCCGCTGCGCGGGCCGCAGGTCGTCGGTGTCCGTCATCCCACCACGCTAGCCGCGAGCACGCGATGCCGGATGCCGCGGCGCCCGCCTCGCGGCATCCGCCCTCGGCATCCGCGCGCCGTCAGTCGCTGAGCGGAGGCACCGTCTTCGGCCGCACGAGCGCCCACAGGGCGGCGATCGCCACGACCGCCGCGAGGGTCATCACGAACGCCATGGGCACGGCGCTGCCGACGCCCATGAGGCCGATGAGCGGCGAGATCAGGCCCGCGAGACCGAAGTTCAGCGCGCCGAGCAGCGACGCGGCGGTGCCCGCCTCTGCGCCGTGATGGGCGAGGGCGAGCACCTGCACCGCGGGGAACGAGAAGCCGCAGGCGAGGATGTAGATCCAGAGCGGGATCGCCGTGCCCCAGAAGCCAGCACCCGAGTTGTCGAGCACCATGATGGCGATCGCCATCGAGAGGTGCACGACGGTGGTGATCGCGAGGATCCACTGGGGTTGCACCGCCCCGCGCATCAGGCGCGAGCTCGTTTGCACACCGATGATGATGCCGACGGAGTTGACCGCGAACAGGAGGCCGTACTCCTGGGCGCTGAACGCGTAGATCTCCTGGAAGAGGAACGACGACGTCGACAGGTACCCGAAGAGGCCGGTGAACGTCATGCCGCCGATGAGCACGGCGCCCAGGTACACGCGGTCGCGGAAGAGCGCGGCGTACCGGTCGCGCAGGGTCGAGTGACCGGCGAGGTGGCGGCGCGACTGGGGCAGCGTCTCGACGATGAAGAATGCGACGGCCGTGACGACGACGGCCCCGTAGATCGCGAGCACCACGAAGATGCCGCGCCAGTCCATGACGGCGAGCAGCTGCGAGCCGATGACCGGGGCGAGCACCGGCGCGAGGCCGTTCACGAGCGCAAGGCGCGAGAGCATGCGCACGAGCGGCTTGCCGCCGAACAGGTCGCGCACCATCGCCATGGCGACCACGCCGCCCGCGGCCGCGCCGAAGCCCTGCAGCAGGCGGAACACGCTGAGCCACACGATGTCGGGCGCGAACGCTGCGCCGACGGATGCCGCGATGTGCAGCGTCGTGGCGAGGATGAGCGGCAGGCGACGGCCGACCTTGTCGCTCCAGGGGCCGACGATGAGCTGGCCGAAGCCGAAGCCCACCATCGTGCCGGTGAGCGTGAGCTGCACCGCCGCGGCCGAGACGCCGAGCTCGTCCTGCAGCACGGGGAACGCGGGCAGGTACAGGTCGACCGTGAACGGGCCGAGTGCGGTGAGCGCGCCGAGCACGAGCACGTAGACGAGGCGCTGGCGGCGTGAGAGGAGGTCGCCGGGGTGCGCGGGCGCCGAGTAGTCGTCGGGCCGGATGATGGGGATGGAGGCGGTGGAGGACATGCGGATCCTGGGCGTGCTCGTGTGCGGCGGCGCACGCCCTCGGGCGCCGGGGAAACAGGAACGACGGCGCCCTGCTCGGCGCCGTCGTGAGGCGATCTCGGCCATCATGGCCTCGAATCGATTCGACTGTGATCGATTCTAGCTGATGCCGCCCCGGCTCACGCAAGCGGGAAGCGCATCCCCGCGCCCCTCAGACACCCGTGAGCGGGTCAGCGAGCACGCGACGCCGCGCGACATTGGTTCGCGACTCACGAGTTACGGCCGCCACTCACTGCGTTGAGCGACGAAATCCCGTGACTCGACGTCGGCCTGCGCGCGAATGGGAGAGATGGCGCGTCCCGGCATGAGATCGATATGCGACTCACGAGTTCTGGCCGCTGCTCTTGGGCCCCAGCCGACCAGAACTCGTGAGTCGAGGTAGTGCTGCATGCGATGAGGGCCGCGCATGCAGGGACGCCGCGCGCCAGCGTCAGCGCGAGGGCGCATCAGCGCGCCGGCAGGTCGTGCGAAGGCACGCCTCAGTGTGTGGGCGCCGCCCCTCAGACACCCGTGAGCGGGTCGGCGAGCAGGTCCTGGAACGCCAGCTCGGCCGCACCGATGGCGAGGCGGTCCTCGCCGAGCGCGGCGACGCGGAGGTCGACGTCCTCCACCGCTGCCGGCATGGCCTGTTCGGCGACGGCCGCCGCGAGGGCGCCGGGGTCGCTCTCGGCGACGGTGGCGAGGAAACCGCCGAGCACGACCAGCGACGGGTTCAGGACGTTCACGGCGTTGGCGAGCGCGGTCGAGAGGATGCGGCGCTGACGCGCGAGCTCTGCCGCCACTTCGGGCGAGTCCGACGCATCGAGGGCTGCGGCGAGCGTGGGCTCGTCGGCGGCGGCGAGGCCGACGACCGCGAGCAGCCGGGCGCGGCTCACCTCGTCCTCGAGCACGCCGCCGGCCGCCCGGCGATCGTCGGGCGAGGCGATGCCCGGGCGATTCTGGCCGAACTCCCCCGCGTACCCGCCCGCTCCGCCGACGGGCAGCCCGTGCACGATGAGACCGCCGCCGATGCCGCTCGCACCGCCGTTGAGGTAGACGATGTCGTCGACCCCGCGTCCCGCTCCGAAGAGGTGCTCGGCGAGGGCGCCCAGGCTCGCGTCGTTGCCCACCACGGTCGGCAGGCCGGTCGCGTCCTCGACGAGGGTGCGGATCGGGGCATCCGTCCACTCCAGGTGCGGGGCGAGCCGGACGAGTCCGTCGGAGGCGCGCACGAGTCCCGGCACGGCGAGGCCCACCGCCACGATGCGGGCGCGGACCAGCTCGCCCGATCGCCAGCGCTCGATCGTGCGGGCGACGAGCTCGGCGGTCTCGGCTGGCGACACGAGGTGGTCGACGTCCACGCGCTCCCGCACCGGGATGCGGCCGTCGAGGCCGACCGCCGCGATGGTCACCGCGTCGACCTCGGGGTTCACGGCGATGGCGGTCACGCCGGGGTGCGGCGCCACCACGGGCGACGGACGGCCCACGCGATTCGTCGGATCCGGGGCGCGTTCCACCACGAGCCCGTGGTCGACGAGCTCGGCGGCGAGCGCGGCCACGGTCGAGCGGTTGAGACCCGTCGCGGCCGTCAGCCGGGCGCGAGAGAGGGGCCCCTCGAGGTGCACGAGCCCGAGGAGTTTCGAGAGGTTTCGACGGTGCACCCCGTCGAACGTTCCGCCTCGCTCTGCCACGCGACCACTCTAGGCGCGCCGCCGAAGGGCGCATCGGCGACGCGCCGAATATGTTGCGCTTGACCCCAAATGCCGAGCGACGTAGTATTCGAGGCGTCCAGATCACTTTCGACGTGAAGGTCGAAACTTTCGAGAGGTTCAATGATGAACAGACGCAGCACCACACGGCTCGTCACGCTGGGTGCCGTGGCCGCACTGGCCGTCGGCACCCTCGCCGGGTGCAGTGCCGGCGGCGGTGACGCGGAGGACGGCACGGTCGAACTGTCCTTCTGGCACAACTCCACCACCGGCGACGGCAAGGCGTATTGGGAGCAGACGGCGAAGGATTTCGAGGCCGAGCACCCCGGCGTCGACATCAAGATCCAGGCCATCCAGAACGAGGATATGGACGGCAAACTCCAGACCGCCCTGAACTCAGGTGACGCGCCCGACATCTTCATGGCCCGCGGCGGCGGCAAGCTCGCGGCCGTCGTCGAGGCCGGTCAGGTGCAGGACCTCACCGATGCGCTCTCGGACGACACCAAGTCCGCGCTGGGCGAGGCATCGCTCGCCGCGTTCTCCGTCGACGACAAGGTCTACGGCGTGCCCTCCTCCGTGCTGCCGGGCGGCATCTACTACAGCAAGGACCTGTTCGCCCAGGCGGGCATCACCGAGACGCCGACGACGTTCGACGAGCTCGGCGAAGACGTCGACAAGCTCAAGGCCGCCGGTATCGCCCCGATCGCCCTCGGCGCCAAGGACGCCTGGCCCGCAGCCCACTGGTACTACTTCTTCGTGCTGCGGGAGTGCTCGCAGGACGTCGTGGCCGCGCTCGCCACCGACCCGAGCTTCTCGGACGAGTGCTTCCTGCGCGCCGGCGAGGACCTCGCGGACTTCGCCGCCACCGAGCCGTACAACGAGGGCTTCCTCACCACCACCGCCCAGCAGGGGGCCGGCTCCTCCGCGGGCCTCATCGCCAACCACAAGGCGGCGATGGAGCTCATGGGCGCGTGGGACCCCGGAGTGATCGCCTCGCTCACGCCCGACGAGCAGCCGCTCGCCGACCTCGGCTGGTTCCCCTTCCCCGCCGTGGACGGCGGCGACGGCGACGCCGGCGCGATGATGGGCGGCGTCGACGGCTACAGCTGCTACGTCGACGCGCCGAAGGAATGCGCAGAGTTCCTCGAGTTCGCCTCGCAGAAGGAGCAGCAGGAAGCCTACGCCGAGGCGTTCGTCACGCTGCCGGCCAACAAGGATGCCCAGGGCGTCGTCACCGACCCCGCCTTGCAGGAGGTGCTCGCCTCGTACAGCGACGCGCCGTATGTCTCGGTGTGGCTCGACACGCTGCTCGGCCAGAACGTCGGCAACGCGCTGAACGTCGGCGTCGTCGACCTGCTCGCCGGCAAGGGCGACGCCCAGGGCATCGTCGACGCCGTCGAAGACGCCATCAAGAAGGGCTGAGAGGCCCTCGCAACATGAGCGTTCGCACCAGCTCTCCCGCACCGAGGCGAGCCCTGGCGGACGGCGTGCGGGCCGGGGACGACATGTCGTCCCCGGCCCCGCGCCCGGCCATCGCCCCGGCGGCGTCGGCCCCGAGTCTCGGCCGCGGCCGGCGCGACTGGCGGAAGGTCCTCGAGATCGCCGTGCTCGTCGGCCCGGCCCTCGTCGTCTTCCTCGGCTTCGTCATCTTCCCGGTCGTCATGGCCGGGTACTACGGATTCTTCCGATGGAAGGGCTATGGTCCGCCCACGGACTTCGTCGGCCTCCAGAACTACGTCACGATCTTCCAGGACCCGACGTTCCACGAGGCGCTCTGGCACAACGTCGTCATCGTCGTGATGTCGCTCGTGCTGCAGGGGCCGATCGCGCTGCTGCTGGCGCTGCTGCTGAACCGCCCGATGCGGGGGCAGTCGGCGATCCGGGTGCTCATCTTCGTGCCGTACGTCATCGCCGAGGTCGTCGTCGGCACCGGCTGGAGCCTCATGCTCCAGAGCGACGGCGCGCTCAACGGACTGCTCGAGAAGATCGGCCTCGGCGCGCTCGCCCAGGACTGGCTCTCGAATCCCGGGCTGGCGATCTGGACCCTGCTGGCGATCATCACCTGGAAGTACATCGGCTTCGCCGTCATCCTCTTCCTCGCCGGACTGCAGGGCATCCCGCAGGAGCTCACCGAGGCCGCCCAGATCGACGGCGCCTCCTACTGGCAGATCCAGCGCCGGATCACGCTGCCGCTGCTCGGACCGACCCTGCGCATCTGGGCGTTCCTGTCGATCATCGGATCGCTGCAGCTGTTCGACCTCGTCTACATCATCTGGGGTCAGTACATCGCCTCGACCGCCGGCACCTCGACGATGGCGACGTACATGGTCGCCAACGGCCGCAATGCCGGCAACTACGGCTACGGCAACGCCGTGGCGGTCGTGCTGTTCCTCATCTCGCTCGTCGTCGCCCTCGTCTACCAGCGCTACGTGCTGCGCCGTGACACGGCGGGCGCCCTCACAGAACGGAGCGAGCGATGACCACCTCCACCATCGCCATCCCGCGGGCCAGGCGGCCGCGCGGCAACGGCCGGCTGCCATGGGGCAGTCCCGCCATCTACTTCGGCGCCCTCGTCGTCATCGCGCTCATGCTGGCGCCGATCGCGTACATCATCGTCGGCGGCTTCCGGACCAACGCACAGATCACCGCCGACCCGTCGGGGCTGCCTTCGCCCTGGGTGACGAAGAACTACGCCGAAGTGCTCGGCAGCACGACATTCTGGGGCGAGGTGGCGAACTCCACGGTCGCTGCGGTCGTCACCACGATCGGGGTCGTCGCGCTCGGCCTCATGGCCAGCTACGTGCTCGCGCGGTACCGGTTTCGGGCGCGCGGGCTGCTCTACGCGGTCTTCGCCGCAGGCCTGATGTTCCCGATGACGGTGGCGATCACGCCCCTGTACATCGTGGTGCGCAACCTCGGCCTGATGAACTCCATGGCCGGCATCATCCTGCCCCAGATCGCCTTCGCCCTGCCGGCGACGATCATCATCCTCGTGCCGTTCCTGCGTGCCATCCCCGACGAGATCGAGGAGGCCGCCTCGATCGACGGATGCTCGCGCCTCGGCTTCTTCTGGAGGATGGTGGTGCCGTTGGCGTTGCCCGGCGTCATCACCGTGGGCATCCTCGCCTACATCGCGAGCTGGAACAGCTACATCCTGCCGCTGTTCATCCTGAACAACGAGGCCGCCTTCACCCTGCCGCTCGGCGTGCAGGCCTTCGCCTCGCAGTACTCCGTCGACACCGCCAAAGTGCTCGCCTTCACCTCGCTGTCGATGATCCCCGCCCTCATCTTCTTCAGCATCTTCGAGCGCCGCATCGTCGGCGGCCTGACCGGGGCGGTGAAGGGATGAGCGAGCCGGTGACGGATGCTGCGTACGCGATGGATGCCGCCACGATGACGGATGCCCCGACGGAGCGAGAGGCCGACACGATGACGGATGCCCAGACGAAGCGAGAGGCCGACACGATGACGGATGCCCAGACGACGGGTGTCACGACGACGACGGATGTTCCGTGGCGCGACCGTTCGCTGCCTGCCGGTGTGCGCGCGGGCGCGCTCATCGCCGAACTCTCCCTCGAAGAGAAGATCGCCCAGCTCTACGGCATCTGGATCGGTGCCTCAGATGACGGCGCCGACGTGGCCCCGCACCAGCACGACATGAGCAGCGCAGTGGATCTCGATGAGCTGCTGCCCAAGGGCCTCGGCCAGATCACGCGGGCCTTCGGCACCGCGCCGGTCGATGCGGCGGTCGGGGCGCGGTCGCTCGCCCGCCTGCAGGAGCGCATCGTCGCGTCGAGCAGGTTCGGCATTCCGGCGCTCGTGCACGAAGAGTGCCTGGCGGGCTTCGCCGCCTACGGCGCGACCGCCTACCCGGTGCCGCTGTCGTGGGGCGCGACGTTCGATCCCGAGCTCATCGAGCAGATGGCGCGCCGCATCGGCGCCGACATGCGCTCGGTCGGCGTGCACCAGGGACTGGCTCCGGTGCTCGACGTGGTGCGCGACGCCCGCTGGGGCCGCGTCGAGGAGACCATGGGCGAAGATCCGTACCTGGTCGGCACCCTCGGCACGGCGTACGTGCGCGGGCTCGAGGCATCCGGCATCGTGGCGACGCTCAAGCACTTCGTCGGGTACTCGGCGTCGCGGGCGGGCCGCAACCTGGCGCCCGTGTCGGTCGGCGCCAGGGAGCTGGCCGACGTGCTGCTGCCGCCGTTCGAGATGGTGGTGCGCGATGCGAAGCCGCGTTCGGTGATGAACGCGTACACCGATCTCGACGGCGTGCCCACGGCTGCCGACGGCGACCTGCTCACGGGCGTGCTGCGCGAGACCTGGGGCTTCGAGGGCACCGTCGTCGCCGACTACTTCTCGGTGGCCTTCCTCGAGACCCTGCACGGCACGGCCGGCGACCTCGGCGAGGCGGCCGCGGCGGCGCTCGAGGCGGGCATCGACGTGGAACTGCCCACGGTGCACGCGTTCGGCGAGCCGCTCGTGCGGGCGGTCGCCGACGGCCGCGTCGGCGAGGAGGTCGTCGATCGGGCCCTCCGCCGGGTGCTCGTGCAGAAGATCGAGGCGGGCCTGCTCGACGATCCGGCGGCGCCGGCCGCGGCCGCGCAGGGCACGGTCGACCTCGACCCGGTGGAGAATCGCGCCCTCGCGCGCGACATCGCCGAGCAGGCGATCGTGTTGCTGCGCAACGACGGCACGCTGCCCCTGTCCGCGCCCGCACGCATCGCCGTGATCGGCCCGACCGCCGACGACCCGCTCGCCGTGCTCGGCTGCTACGCCTTCCCGACGCACGTCGGCGTGCACCACCCAGCGAGCGGCGCGGGAATCGAGCTGCCGACCCTCGTCGACGCCCTGCGCGCCGAGTTCCCCGCCGCCGAGGTCACCCTCGCATCGGGCACCTCGATCGACGGCGGCGAGACCCACGGCATCGCGGACGCGGTCGTGCTCGCAGCATCCGCCGACGTCGTCGTGCTCGCGCTCGGCGACCGCGCCGGCCTCTTCGGCCGGGGCACGAGCGGCGAGGGCTGCGACGCGGAGACCCTCGACCTGCCCGGTGCGCAAGCGGCGCTGCTCGAGGCCGTGCTCGACGCCGGCACCCCGACGGTGCTCACCATGCTCGCGGGCCGCCCGTATGTGCTCGGCACCGCTCCCGAGCGCGCCGCCGGCATCGTGCAGGCGTTCTTCCCGGGCGAGGAGGGCACGCGCGCCATCGCCGCCATCCTCAGCGGACGCGTGAACCCGAGCGGCCGACTGCCCGTCAGCGTGCCGGCGACGCCCGGCGCGCAGCCGTCGACGTACCTGGCGTCGACGTTGGCCCGGCGCAGCGAGGTGTCGAACATCGACCCGACGGCGCGCTACCCATTCGGCCACGGGCTCGGCTATACGTCGTTCGCATGGAGCGACCTGCGAGTGGAATCGGCCGAGGCGACAACCGGCGGCACGGTCAGGATGTCGCTCATCATCGAGAACCTCGGCGACCGGGCGGGCGCCGACGTCGTGCAGCTGTACCTGCACGACCCCGTGGCATCCGTCGTGCGACCGGTGCAGCGGCTGGTCGGGTTCCGGCGAGTCGAGCTCGAGCCGGGAGCATCCGTGCGCCTGGGCGTCGAGGTGCCGGCCGACCTCGCGGCGTTCACCGGGCGCGACGGCCGCCGCATCGTCGAGCCGGGGTCGCTCGTGCTGGGCTTCGGGCGGTCGAGCGCCGACTTGCCGCTGCAGGCGAACGTCGAGCTCGTCGGGCCGGTGCGAGTGGTCGACCACACCCGCGCGTTGCATCCCGTGTGGGCCTCCGAGCGGATCGGCCCGGATCCGCTGTGACCGCGGCGCGCAACCCGGTGCTGCCGGGGTTCCACCCGGATCCGAGCATCTGCCGGGTGGGCGACGAGTTCTTCGTGGTGACCTCGACCTTCGAGTACTTCCCCGGGCTGCCGGTGCATCGCTCTCGCGACCTGGTCGAGTGGCAGCTCGTGGGCCACGCGGTGCACCGCGACGAGCAGCTCGACCTGTCGACGGTGTCGGCCTCGGGCGGGCTGTTCGCGCCGACGATCCGCCACCACGAGGGCCGGTTCTACGTCGCCTGCACGCTCGTCGGCGGCGAGGGTCGGCAGGGCAGCTTCGTGGTGACCACGACGGACCCGGCCGGCCCGTGGTCGGATCCGGCATGGATCGAGGATGCCCAGGGCATCGACCCGTCGATCCTGTTCGACGACGACGACGACGACGACGACGGGCGGGCGTGGTGGTGCGGCACCCGGCTCGCCGAGCCGGGCGACTGGCCCGAGCAGACCGAGGTGTGGGTGCGCGAGCTCGACCTCTCCACGATGTCGCTCGCCGGCGAGGAGCACGTCGTGTGGCACGGCGCGGTCGAGGGTGCGGTCTGGGCGGAGGGGCCGCACCTCTATCGCCGAGGAGGCGACCTGCTGCTCGTCGCGAGCGAGGGAGGCACCGAACGCCACCACGCCGTGAGCGCAGCGCGCGGCGCGAGCCCGACAGGACCCTTCACCGGGTCGCGGGCGAACCCGCTGCTCACCCACCGTCATCTCGGCGGCGATGCCCCGGTCGCGAACGTCGGACATGCCGACCTCGTCGACGACGGTCGCGGCGGGTGGTGGGCGACCGTGCTCGCGACGAGGCGGCTGCCGCTCGACGAGGCCCGCGCCGACGCGCTGCAGGGCCGCGAGACCTGGCTGGTTCCGGTCGTCTTCGAAGACGGCTGGCCGGTGTTCGCGCCGGCCACCGGCCGGTTGGCCGAGGAGGTCGAGGTGCCGTGGGCGGACGCGCAGGCGACCGCTGCGCGGTCGCTGGTCGACGACTTCGACGGGCCGTCGGTACATCCGGAACTGGTGTCGGTGCGCACCGCACCCGGCGCGCGCAGGACTCAGCTCGGCGAGCGGCAGGGGCACCTGCGCCTCCACGCCACCTCCGGCAGCCTCCACGAGCTCGCACCGCACGCGTTCGCGGGCTTCCGCCTCGAGCAGCCCATCGCGACGCTCGCGACGGTGGTCGAGGCACCGGATGCCCCGTCGCCCGGCCTGCTCGCCGGGCTCACCCTGCGGCTCTCGGAGCGCCGACACCTGACCTTGGGCGTGCGCGCAGGCACTGCCGGCCGCGTCGTGGAACTGGTGCTGCATGTCGACGGCGAAGACCGCGTGCTGGGCGTCGCCGAGGTGCCCGCGGGGCGACTCGGGCTCGCCCTCGAGATCGACGGCTTCGAGGCCGTCGCCCGGGTCGAGTACGGCGAACGCCGCATCGCGGTCGGCACGGCCGACCTCTCGCCGCTCAGCCCGAGCGAGGGCGGCGGGTTCGTGGGGGTCGTAGGCGGGGTCTTCGTCGTCGGCGAGCCCGCTCGAGACGAAGGCGGCGCTGCGCTGGCGGCCGCGGCCGATTTCGATCTGCTCAGCCTGGTGCACGCGCCGGCGCGCTGACCGTGCCGCCTCGCGCGGGGCCGCGAGCGCGAGCGCTCCGGCTCAGCCCCAGCGCAGGAGACTCGTCGCCCTCCCACCCGTGAGGCGGGCACGCGTGCACGGGCGCGGGTGCAGGGGCACGGACGGGCCTGACTCCTACCCGGCGGGCGGCGCCGTGCTGTCGCGCACCACGAGGCTCGTCGCGAGGTCCATGCGGGGCGTGGTACCCGCGGGCTCTTCTGCGAGGCGGATCGCGAGCCGTGCCGCCTCCTCGCCCATGCGCCGCAGCGGCTGGTGCACGGTGGTGAGCCGCGGGCTCACCCAGCGGGCGAGCGGGATGTCGTCGTAGCCGACGACGGAGATGTCCTCGGGCACGCGGAGCCCGGCCTCGCGCACGGCGTCCAGCGTGCCGAGCGCCTGGAGGTCGCTGCCCGCGAAGATCGCCGTGGGCGGCTCGGGCAGGGCCAGTATCTCGCGGGCCCGGTCGCGACCGCCCTCCACGTGGAAGTCGCCGAAGCGGACCCACTCCGGATCGATGGCGAGGCCCGCGGAGTTCATCGCCGAGCGGTAGCCGTCGAGGCGGGCGAGCGAGCACATCATGTCCTCGGGCCCGGTGATCGCGGCGATGCGCCGGTGCCCGAGCTCGATGAGGTGCCGGGTCGCCGCGAGGCCGCCCGACCAGTTCGCCGAGCCGACCGACGGGGCATCGGGCGACGGGTCGCCCGCCGGATCGACGATGACGAACGGGATCGCCCGCGATCGCAGCCGCTCGCGGTACTCGGGCGCGAGGTCCGAGAAGACGAGCACGACGCCGACCGGGCGCCGTCGCATGACGCCCTCGATCCAGTCGGGGTCGGGCGCGTGCCTGCTGCCGCTCACCGTGAGCACGACGCTCAGCCCGTGCGCCTTCGCGACCGACTCCACGCCGTCGATGAGCTCCATCGACCAGATCGGGTCGAGCTCGTGGAAGACGAGCTCGATGAGGTCGGCCCGGCCGTCGGAGCGGCCGGCGCGCCGCACGTAGCCGCGCTCGGCGAGCAGCGTCTCCACCCGCGTGCGGGTCGCCGCCGACACATCCGACCGGCCGTTCAGCACCTTCGAGATCGTCGAGAGCGACACGCCCGCCTCCTCGGCCACGCTCGCGAGCGTGACGCGTTCTGCGGCGGCATCCGTTTCCATGTTTCGAAGCCTAGCGTCGAAACTTGCGGTCAGCCGACGAACTGCCCGACGCGCCCGTCCTCGCCGACCACGGGGATCACGGCACCCTCCCGCACCCACAGCGGCAGCGTGTCGAAGCCGTGCACCTCACGCCGCCAGCCGCCGCCCTCGACGATCTCTTTCGTGAACCAGTTCGTCCACCGGCCGTGCGGCAGGTAGTAGTCGACCTCGCCCGAGGCGCTGAACACCGGCGCGACGAGCAGGCTCGGGCCGAGCAGGTACTGCCGGTCGAGGTGGGCGACCGCGGGGTCGTCGGGGAACTCGAGCTGCATCGGCCGCATGATCGGCCGCCCGGTGCGGTGCGCCTCCTCGCCAGCCGCGACGAGGTACGGCGTGAGCGAGCGCTTGAGCTTCGCGAACCGCGATGCGACCTCCACCGCGCTCTGGCCGGGCGCTTCGTCGCCGTGATCGAACGCCCATGGCACGCGATAGCTGGTCGACCCGTGCAGCCGCGAGTGGCTCGAGAGCAGTCCGAACGCGAGCCAGCGCTTGAACACCGCGGGGTCGGGGTCGCCCTCGAACCCGCCGATGTCGTGGCTCCAGTAGCCGAACCCGCTGAGCGCGAGCGAGAGCCCGCCGCGCAGGCTCTCCGCCATCGACGTGAACGTCGAGGAGTTGTCACCGCCCCAGTGCACCGGCATCCGCTGGCCGCCAGCCGTCGCCGACCGGGCGAAGAGCACCGCCTCCCCCTGCCCGCGCGCCTCCTCGAGCACGTCGAAGACCGCCTGGTTGTAGAGGTCGGTGTAGCGGTGGTGCATGGCCTCGGGGTCGCTGCCGTCGTGCCAGACGACGTCGACGGGGATGCGCTCGCCGAAGTCCGTCTTGATGGCGTCCACGCCCTGGTCGAGGAGCCGCCGCAGGTGATCCTGGAACCAGCGGGTGGCTTCGGGGTTCGTGAAGTCGACGAGGGCCATGCCGGCCTGCCACAGGTCCCACTGCCACACGGAGCCGTCGGCGCGCCGCACGAGGTAGCCCGCCTCCATGCCTTCGCGGAACAGGCGGGAGCGCTGGGCGATGTAGGGGTTCAGCCAGACGCTCACGCGCAGGCCGCGATCGTGCAGCCGGGCCAGCATCCCCTCGGGGTCGGGGAACACCGCCGGGTCCCACTCGAAGTCGGTCCAGTGGAATTCGCGCATCCAGAAGCAGTCGAAGTGGAAGACGCCGAGCGGGATGTCGCGCTCGGCCATGCCGTCGATGAACGACGTGACCGTCTCCTCGTCGTAGTCGGTCGTGAAGCTCGTCGAGAGCCAGAGCCCATACGACCACTCGGGCACGCGCGCGGGCCGCCCGGTGAGGCGCGTGTAGCGGTCGAGCACCTCCGCGGGCGTCGGACCGGCGATGACGAAGTACTCCAGGCTCTCGCCGGCGACCGAGAACTGCACCTGCTCGACCGCCTCGGAGCCGACCTCGAAGGAGACGTGCCCGGCGTGGTTCACGAGCACGCCGTAGCCGCGGTTCGTCAGGTAGAACGGCACGTTCTTGTAGGCCTGCTCGCTCGACGTACCGCCGTCGGCGTTCCAGATGTCGACCGTCTGGCCGTTCTTCACCAGCGGCCCGAAGCGCTCGCCGAGCCCGTAGACCAGCTCGCCGACTCCGAGCGAGAGCTGCGTGTGCAGGTAGGCGGGCGCAGGAGCGAGGCCCGTGGTCGTGATGCCGGCGACACCGGTCGGCTCGGCGGCCACCGGGGCGCCGGGTGCGAGCTTCAGGTAGCCGACGGACCTGTGGCCGCTCGTGGTGTAGGCGCCGCCGTCGTGCTCGAACGCGAGCTCCCAGGGGGCGCCGCGGCGGATGCGCGCACGCAGCGACCCCGCGTCGAGGACGCCCTCGTCGTCGCCGGCCTCGAGCACCGGGCGGTGCGCGGCATCCGACTCGATCGCGAAGCCGGGGTCACGGCGCCGGCCGCGGTGGTGCTCGATGCGCACGCGGATGACGCCCTCGGCCGGGCTCGCGAGCGACACCGTGAGCATCGGCCGGTTGAGGGTGTCGCCGCGCCGCTCCACGACGCGGGTCGACGCCCAGGCCACCAGCTCGTCGCCCTCGACCGCGAGATCGCGCACCTCCTGGGCGTAGAGCGCCTCGACGCCCGGACGCACGTGCCAGAACCCATCGGTGAACTTCATGGCTACTTGACTGCTCCTGCGGTGATGCCCCGGGTGAGGGTGCGTTGGAAGATGAGGAAGAACACGAGCGTCGGGATGAGCCCGAGCAGGGCCGAGGCGCTCGTCGTGGTCACGTCCATGAGCCGGTCGCCCTGCAGCACCGTGATCGCCACCGGCACGGTCTGCGTGTCGTTCGACACCAGGAACGTGAGTGGGATCAGGAACTCGTTCCACGTCCAGATGAAGAAGAAGATCAGCAGCACCGAGAGCATCGGCCGCGAGATCGGGTAGACCACGCGCCAGAGGATCTGCCACCGGCTCGCGCCGTCGAGTGACGCGGCCTCGAGCAATTCCTTCGGGAAGGTGCCGAAGACCGACGCCAGCAGGTAGGTGCCGAACGCCGACTGGATCACGGTGAAGATGATGATCACGGCCCACTGGTTGTCGTAGAGTCCGGCCTCCTTGAACATGAAGTACAGCGGGTAGAGCAGCACCTCCTGCGGCAGCATGTTCGCGAGCAGGATCACGACGACGATCCAGAGCCGGCCCTTCACGCGGCCGATGCCCAGCGCGAACGCGTTGAACATCGACAGCACCACCGCGAAGACCGCGACGAGGCCTGAGATGAACACGCTGTTCCACAGCTTCTCGGGGAAGTCCACCCGTTCCCAGAACGCGACGATGCCGTCGAAGTACAGGCTGGTCGGAAGGCTCAGCGGGCCGGACGTGTTGTAGTCCGCGGGCGACTTGAACGAGTTGATGAGGATCATCAGGAACGGCACCGCGATGAAGAAGCCGAGCACGATCGCGACGACCAGCACGACCCAGTCGCTTGCGGTGCGGCGCTTCGTGCCGCCTGCCCGCCGGCTGCGGCGCTTGGCGTCGACGGGTTCGCGAACGGATGCCCCGAGCGTCTCCGCGGCCTCGTCGAGCACGGCGCTCATCGGGCCTCCTCCTTCCGCTCCGCACGGTTCTGCACGAGGATGAACGCCACACTGACCGCGGCGATGACGACGGTCAGCGCCGTCGCGATCGTCGCGCCGTAGCCGACCTGCTGCGACTGGAAGAACTCGCTGTACGCGTAGTACGCGGGCACGATCGTGGCCGTGCCTGGACCACCCCCGGTCAGCGCGTAGACCGGCCCGAACACCTTCAGCGCTGCGATCGTGCACGTCAGGGTGACGACGAAGATCTCGGGGCGGATGATCCCCACCGTGATGGCGCGGAACCGCTGGAACCAGTTGGCGCCGTCGAGCTCGGCGGCCTCGTACAGCTCGGGGTCCACCCGCTGCAGCGCCGCCATGAAGATCACGATCGGGTAGCCGAGCTGCACCCAGACCATGATGACCATGATGCTGGGCAGCGCGGTGTCGGGGCTGCCGAGCCAGTTGTGCTGCAGCGCGCCGAGCCCGATCGCCTCGAGGATCTGGTTGAGCGCGCCGTTCTGCGGGCGCAGGATCCAGCCGATCACGATCGCGGCGATGACCGCCGGCAGGATCTGCGGCAGGTAGTAGGTGGCACGCAGGAAGCTCGCGAGCTTGCCGCCGAACTTCTTGCCGATGAGGTCGAAGAGCATCGCGGCGAGGACGAGGCCGGCGAGCGTCGGCACCACCACCATCGCGACGATCATCGCGATGGAGTTGCCGAACGAGGTCCAGAACACCTCGTCGCCGAACAGCTCGATCCAGTTCTCGAGGCCGATCCACTCGGGCGGACGGATGCCGCGATAGTCCGTGAACGTCAGGTAGATGTTCCAGATCAGCGGGACGACGATGATGACGGCCAGCAGCGCGAGGCCGGGCACGAGGTACAGCCAGTAGGCGTTGCGGCTCGAGCCCGGGATGAGGCTGGACGGAGCCCGGCTCCCGGCGCGGCCGGCGCCGCGCGTGGTGAGCGCCCGGGTGTCGGGGACGATGGCCATGATGGGTCCTTCCGGTTGGTTGGACGGATGCCGCGGGCTCGGCGCACACTCCGTGCCCGCGGCATCCGTGGCGTCAGCCGACGATGTCGTCGACGCCGGCCTGGTACTGCTCGCCGAGCTGCTGCTGCACGTCGGCGGGCGACTTGGTGCCGTTGACGAGCTCCTGCAGGCCCGCGTTCAGCTCGTCGTAGAACGTCGGCGTGGGCCAGTCGGGGTAGAAGGCGAGGCCGTCCTGCCCGGTCAGCGTGTTGAAGTTCGCGATGAGCTCGCGGCTCTTCTCGTCGGTGATGTCGGCCTCGTCAGCGGCCACGGGGACACCGCCGTTGTTGCCGAGGAGCGCCTGGATCTCGGGACGCATCGTGATGTCGATGAACTCGTAGGCGAGCTCCTTGTTCTGCGCCTTCTCCGGCACGACCCACATGTTGCCCGCCGACCCGGGTGAGAGCTCCGCCTCGGGGAACAGGAAGGTGCCCCACTCGAAATCGGTGATCTCGCTCGCGAATCTTCCGTACCACCAGCTGCCCGAGTAGAACATCGGGTACTGGCCGCCGATGAAGCCGACGCCCGCGTCCTCGGCCTTCAGGCCGCTCGAGTCGGCCGAGATGTAGCCCTTCTCGGTCCAGTCCTGCACGGTCTCGGTGGCGTGGGTGATCTCGGCGCCCGACCAGTCGACCGGGTTCTCGTAGAGCTGGTAGTCGTTCACGAACTGGCGATCGGCCTGCGTGAGGGCGAGCTGGTACCAGAGCTGGCCGAGCGGGTACTCGGCGGCCGACTCGGCGAGGGGCGTCACGCCCTGCGCGGCGAAGGCCGCGAGCACGTCCTCGAACTCCGCGAGCGTGGTGGGCACCTCGAGGCCGGCGGCGGCGAAGGCGTCCTTGTTGTAGTACACCTCGACGTACTCGCCGTAGTTGGGTACGCCGTACCAGCTGCCCGACCCCATGACGCCGTTCTCGTCGTACTTGGCGGTCGTCTGCAGCGACGGGGCGAGCTTGTCGCCCCAGCCGAACTCATCGACCGCGTCATCGAGCGGGGTGAGCAGGCCTTGGCTCGAGAGCAGGCCCGCGGTGGCGTTGCCCTTGTTGTACTCGAGGATGTCGGGCGCCTCGTCGGAGTTGAGCACCTGGCTCGCGGTCGAGCGGATCTGCTCGAAGCTCTTCTCCTCGAACTCGACGGTGGCTCCGGTCTCCTCCTCGAAGACCTTGATCGCCTCCGCCCAGGCGACGCCCATGGCACTGTCGGCGCCCTCGTAGTGCCAGAGGCGCAGGACGTCGTCGCCCTGGTCGTTGGCACCGGAGCATCCGGTGAGGACGAGTGCCGCTGCGGCGATCGCCGCGGCGACTCCCACGATTCTGCTGTGCTTCATTGCTCTCTCTCCTTGGTGGGGTGGGGTGGGGTGGTGCGGTTCATGGGTGGAGCGTCCTCGAGCCCGTGGTGTCGAAGCGCTTCGATACGCAAGACGCGGATCTGGGGTCCTCTCGTGGGATGTGTCGACCCGCCGGTCAGCGTCGACCTGGCGGGGCGACCGATCCGTGGTCGTGGTAGACGGGGGCGACGAGGCGCACGCCGGGCGGCGGCACGGCATCGGACAGCAGTTGCATCGCGAGGTCGACGGCCAGGTCGCACGATGCCTGCGGCACGAGCGGCAGGACGTCGAGCGGCGGCTGCATCGACGAGGTGTCGAACGTCGATCCGACTGAGACGACGGAGACGTCGTCGGGCACGCGGAGGCCGCGGGCGGCGAGTTCGTCGAGCGCCGCGACGTGGGCCTCCTCGTCGCAGTGGAGCACGATGCCCGTGACGCCGCGGTCGAGGAGCACTCCGAGCGCGGCCCGCACCGCGACACGGCGGGCGCCTCCGAACTCGGGAAGCTCGACGGTGTCGGCGAGCCCGCGTTCGCGGGCGCGCCGCTCGAACCCGGCGCGGACCCGCGGCGGGAAGTTCGAGCGATGGTACGCGGCCGCCGGATGCCCGAGGAGGCCGATCGTGCGATGGCCCGCGTCGGCCAGGCGGTCGACCGCGAGCCCGGCCGCGGCTTCGAAGTCGAGGTCGACGCACACGAGCCCGTCGTGGTCGTTCGGCACACCGACGAAGACCGACGGGATGTCGAGATGCCGCGCGAGTTCCACGCGCTCGTCGTCGGGCGCGACGTCGAGCACCAGGACGGCGTCGGCGAGGCCGCTCCTCGCGACCCGGCGCATGCCCGCGGAGGCCTGCTCCTCGGTGAGGAGCAGGACGTCGTAGTCGTAGCGCCGGGCGGCGATGGACGTGGCGAGCACGAACGCCATGTGGGCGGGCGCGTAGGTGTCGGCGCGGAACGGCTCGGTGAGCGCGAAGATGTTGGTGCGGCGGCCTGCGAGCATGCGGGCGCCGGCGTTCGGGCGGTAGTCGAGCTCGCGCACGGCCTGCTCGATGCGCCGGCGGGTTTCGGCGGAGATGGTGCGCTTGCCGCTCAGGGCGTACGACACCGTGCTGATCGACACACCGGCGGCCTCGGCCACCTCGTGGATCTTCGCCATGTCGGACTCCATCGTCTAAACGTTTCGATTGATTCGTCGGGGCACTGTACGCACATCGCGATCCGCCGCGCAAGTGTTTTGTCGGAACTGAGAACAAATGGCTTTCGGGCCGGGCGGACTTGCGGCGGATGCCGCGTCGGCCTTATGTTGTATATGCCAACAAATCACCGATGACGCTGAAAGGCGGATCTCCCATGGCCATCGCGCCCACCCGCGACGACAAGTTCTCATTCGGCCTCTGGACCGTGGGCTACAACGGCACCGACCCGTTCGGCGGCCCCACGCGGCATCCGCTCGACGTCGTGCACGCGGTCGAGAAGCTCGACGAACTCGGCGCCTACGGCCTCACGTTCCACGACGACGACCTCTTCGCGTTCGGCTCGACCGACGCCGAGCGCCAGCGGCAGATCGACCGGCTGACGGGCGCCCTCGAGGCCACCGGCATCATCGTGCCGATGGTCACCACCAACCTGTTCAGCGCGCCCGTGTTCAAGGACGGCGGCTTCACCTCGAACGACCGGCAGGTGCGGCGCTTCGCGCTCCGCAAGGTGCTGCGAAACCTCGACCTCGCCGCCGAACTCGGCGCGAAGACCTTCGTGATGTGGGGCGGCCGCGAAGGCGCCGAGTACGACGCCGCGAAGGACATCCGTTCGGCCCTCGAGCGCTACCGCGAGGCCGTGAACCTGCTCGGCGACTACGTGACCGACAAGGGCTACGACATCCGGTTCGCGATCGAGCCGAAGCCCAACGAACCCCGCGGCGACATCCTGCTGCCGACCGTCGGCCACGCCCTCGCGTTCATCGACTCGCTCGAGCGCCCCGAGCTCGTGGGCCTCAACCCCGAGGTCGGCCACGAGCAGATGGCGGGCCTCAACTTCGCCGCCGGCATCGCCCAGGCGCTGTACCACGGCAAGCTCTTCCACATCGACCTCAACGGCCAGCGCGGCATCAAGTACGACCAGGACCTCGTGTTCGGCCACGGCGACCTGCACAACGCGTTCGCCCTCGTCGACCTGCTCGAGAACGGCGGCCCCGGGGGCACGCCGACCTACACGGGTCCGCGCCACTTCGACTACAAGCCTTCGCGCACGGAGGACGAGACCGGAGTCTGGGACTCGGCCGCCGCCAACATGCGCACCTACCTGCTGCTCAAGGAGCGCACCGCAGCGTTCCGCGCCGACCCCGAGGTGCAGGCGGCGCTCGAAGCCGCTCGCGTCTACGAGCTCGCCCAGCCGACGCTCGAGTGGGGCGAGACCTACGACGACCTCCTCGCCGACCGCTCGGCGTTTGAGGACTTCGACCCGTCGGCGTACCTCGGCGGCAAGGGCTTCGGCTTCGTGCGCCTGCAGCAGCTCGCGACCGAGCACGTACTCGGCGCGCGCGGTTAGGACCTGCGGGCCTCTCCCCACCCATCCACCCGCCTGCCTCTCCCCCGGCCCAGCCGGACTCCCTACTGCAGGAACTTCGGGGTGACACGCCGATCCGAGTCGGTCGACTCACCCGAGGCATCCGAGAAGTTCCTGCAGTCGGCGGGAGACGAGGAGCATGAGCAGGACCGAACCCCCCATCAGGAGGCACCATGTCGCTCGTCGCCGGCGTCGACTCGTCGACGCAGTCGTGCAAGGTCGTGATCCGGGATGCCGCGACCGGGGCGCTCGTGCGCTCCGGCCGGGCCGCGCATCCCGACGGCACCGAGGTCGACCCCGCCGCCTGGTGGGGCGCCCTGCTGCAGGCGTTCGCCGACGCCGGTGGGCTCGACGGCGTCGAGGCGATCTCGATCGGCGGGCAGCAGCACGGCATGGTCGTGCTCGACGCCGAGGGTCGGGTCGTCCGCGACGCCCTGCTCTGGAACGACACGCGGTCGGCGCAGGCGGCCCGCGACCTGATCGCCGAGGTCGGTGCCGACGCGTACGCACGGCGCACGGGGGTCGTGCCCGTCGCGTCGTTCACCGCCACGAAGCTGCGGTGGCTGCGCGTCACCGAGCCCGCGAACGCCGAGCGCGTCGCGGCCGTCGCGCTCCCCCACGATTGGCTGACATGGCGCCTGCGCGGCTACGGCCCGGCGGGCGAGTCGCCGCTCGGGCCGGTGCTCGAGGAGCTCATGACCGACCGTTCCGACGCGAGTGGCACGGCGTACTGGGGCGCAGGCGGGTACGACCGCGAGCTTCTCGTGCGGGCGCTCGGGCATGACGCGATCCTCCCGCGCGTGCTCGGGCCCGCCGAGGCCGCGGGTCGCACGCCCGACGGCATCCTCGTGGGCCCCGGCGCGGGCGACAACGCGGCGGCCGCGCTCGGCCTCGACGCGGCCTCCGGCGACGTCGTCGTGTCGATCGGCACGAGCGGCACGGTCTTCGCCGTGACGGATGCCCCGGTGGCCGACCCCTCGGGCACGGTCGCGGGCTTCGCGGATGCCACGGGGCGCTTCCTCCCCCTCATCGCCACGCTCAACGCGGCCCGCGTGCTCGACGCGACCGCGGGTCTCCTCGGCGTCGACCATGCGGAGCTCGGCCGCCTCGCGCTCGACGCCGAGCCCGGGGCATCCGGCGCCGTGCTCGTGCCGTACTTCGAGGGCGAGCGCACACCGAACCTGCCGCACGCGACGGCGTCGTTCTCGGGACTCACGCTGGCCAACACCACCCGGCCATCGATCGCCCGGGCGGCGATCGAGGGCATGCTGTGCGGACTCGCCGACGGCCTCGACGCCGTGCTCGGCCAGGGAGTCGACGCACAGCGGGTGCTGCTCATCGGCGGTGCCGCGCAGAACCCCGCCGTGCGGCGCATCGCCGCGCAGGTCTTCGACGTGCCGGTCACCGTGCCCGAGCCGGGCGAGTACGTCGCCGACGGCGCGGCGCGTCAGGCGGCCTGGGTGCTCGCGGGCGAGCGGCCGACGTGGCCGATCGCGGCGGCCGACCCGATGGCCGTCGACATGCGCGAGGTCATCCGCCGACAGTACGCCGAGCGCACCGCAGCCGGCGCCACGCGCTGAGCACCTCACGGATCAGGCCAGCGCCGCCTCGACGACCTCGGCGACCTCTGCGCCGCGCCCCGCCATTCGCGCCCGCTCGAAGTCTGCCGCGTGTGGGCCCGCCCGGATCTGCTCCACGATCGGTTGGTGAAAGGAGAACATCGAGCTGCCGAAGAGCCCCTTGCGCTCCCGGATGCCCTCGGCCGCTCCGAGCAGACGACCGGCGAGTTCGACATCGCCCGACGTGGCCGCGAGCACCAGCATGCCTTCCAGTCCGTACGCCACACCCTCCTCATGTCCCACCGAGGAGGAGATGAGAAGCTGTTCGGAGAAGCATGTCCGGGCACCGTCGAGGTCGCCGATTCGCAATCGTGTCCAAGCGAGGTGGTTCAGCGAGCTCTCCTCCGCGAATATGTCGCCGATGTCTCGCGAGAGGGCAAGGCTCGCCTCGAACCGATCGAGCGCCGCGGGGACATGGTCGCGCAAGAGCTCGATGCGCCCGAACAACATGCCCGCGAACGCCCGGCCTACCGGGTTGTCGAGTTCCTCGACGAGACGGAGACAGCGCTGGACCGTATCCTCGGCGGCGTCCAGGTCGGGCTGCGACTGCATGAGCTGGGCCGTGGCGAGCGAGGCGAGTGCCGATGCCTCACCGTACCGGTCGCCCTCCCGTTGGAAGCGTTCAGCGCAGTCCGCGAGCACCGGAAGCAACCTCGGATCGGGCACCTGCTGAGCGGCGACAGCGTTCGTGACATAGAGGGCGATCGCTCTGGAATGCCCGGTGAGCTCTGCGTCAGGCTCGAGCAGACGGTTCATCCAGCCCTTGATTTCGCCCAACTGGCCGCCCGTCCACCAGAAGAGGTAGAGCGGCCAGACGAGTTCCGCGACCTCGTTCCACTGCCGGGTCGCGATGAAGTGGGCGACCGCGGCGCGAAGTCCGTCACGTTCATCGACGAGCCGTGACATCCACTCGCCTTGGCCTTCGCGGGTCAGCGGTCCGCCCGCTTCGGCCGCGAGCCTCAGGTAGAACCGCGCATGCCGCTCCTCGCAATCGCTCATCGCACCGCGGGTCTCGAGCTGCTCGCGCGCGTACTCGCGCACCGTGGCAAGCAGGGTGAACCATGCTCGGGTGCCGCGGTCCTGCTCGCGCACGAGGCTGCCGTCGACGAGAGCGCCGAGCGCGTCGATCGGGGCGATGCCGTCGAGGCCCTCCGCCATCCACTCGACCGCGTCGAGACCGAATCCACCACGGAAGACGCCCAGGCGGAGCAACAGCTCGCGCTGGTCCTCCTGCAGCAGCTGCGTGCTCCACTCGATCGTCGCCCGGATCGTCCGCTGACGCTCGGGCAGGTCGCGCGGCCCGCTGACGAGGAGCGGCAGCGCGTGGTCGAGCCGAGTAAGGATCTCTGCCGGCGTGAACACGCGTACTCGGGCCGCGGCGAGTTCGAGGGCCAAGGGTGTCCCGTCGAGCGACTCGGAGATCGCGGCGATCGCGTCGGCGTTCTCGATTGTCCGATCGAAGTCCGGCTTGACCGCGTGGGCGCGCTCCACGAACAAGTCGATCGCAGCGGCAGAGGGCAGCGGCCCGACTTCGACGCTCTGCTCGCCGCTGATCCGCAGCAGTACCCGGCTCGTGGCGAGCACCGAGACCGCCGACCCGGCCAAGAGGGCGCTGATCTGGGGCGCCGCCTCGACGACCTGTTCGACGTTGTCGAGCACGAGGAGCATCCGGCGGTCGGCGAGCGCCCGTCGGATCTTCTCTGCGAGCGGCTGGTCTCCCGTGTCACGGATGCCGAGCGCATGCGCGACCGCCGGCATCACCATGGCCGGGTCTTGCACGGGCGCGAGATCCACGAAGGCAATGCCATCGGGGAAGGATGCCTCGACCGCACGTGCGGCGGCGATGGCGAGCCGGGTCTTGCCGATGCCGCCCGGGCCGGTGATGGTCACCAACCGTCGACCGTCGTCCCCGAGCATCCGGGTCACTGCGTCCACCTCGTCATCCCGGCCGAGCACACGGGTGAGCGGCGACGGCAACCCGATGAGTTCCGTCGACGTGACGGCTGACGCGGTCTCGGGGATCGGCTCGTGCCGCCGATCTCCAGCGTCGAACCGCTCGGCGAGGAGGGTTGCGAGATCCTTGACGACGAGGTCGGCCAGCTCGTCGGCATCCGCGAATGAGACGTAGGAGGCGCGGTCGTCCTCCCGGATGCGAGCGAGCAACGCCTCCAAGCGCGCCTGCCTGTGGTCGCTGCGCTTGACGTAGATGAGCTTCGGGATGTCGGGCGCGAGGTTCCACTCGTCGTCGAGGCCAGACGCCTCCTCTCCCGGGGCGATCCAGCCGTACTGCTCCCAATAGAGGCCGAGGAAGATGTCGCTCTGCTCGAGGTAGGCCCGGTAGAGCGAGCGCGGCGGATGCGGCCGGGCGCCAAGTTCGAACATCACCGGCGCGAGGGCGAGGCGCTCGATCGCGGCCCGGGCGGCGCGGCGCTCCGGCGCCAACTCCTTGAGCGTAGAGCTGACGAACACGCGCAGACGCTGGTCCGGCGTTCGGATGGCGCCGGCGACCCGGTCCATGCACCACAGTCTCGTCTCACGCGCGCGAACCTGTCCAGATCGGGCGCCACCCCAGAACGGCCGTCATCCGCGGTTCCCGGGCGCCTGAGTCCGCCGGCGCCGGGGTCGACCGTTGGTTCGTCCTGAGGTGGGAGCGGGTCAGCTCGTGCGGGCCAGCTCGGCACCCGCCGCCTCGAGCCAGCGCAGCGGCTCGGCCATCGCTGCGGCACCTCCGCCGGCGAGGTCGGCCAGAGCCACGGATGCCGTGAATCCACGCGGCTCCGCTGCGATCGCGCCGGCGACGAGCGCGGCCGGCACGCCCGCGTCGCGCGCGAGCCCGGCTACGACGGTGGGCGCCTTGCCTGCCTCGGACTGCCCGTCGAACCGGCCCTCCCCTGTGATCACGAGGTCGGCGCCCGCGATCGCCTCGCCGAGGCCGACGGCCTGCGCCACCAACGAAGCGCCGCCACCCATCTCGGCGCCCCACGCGAGCAGCCCGAAGCCGGTGCCGCCTGCGGCGCCCGCTCCGGGCGCCCCGGCCAGCGGGCTCAGCGGCGCAGGCATGAGCCCCGCGAGCCGCGCGAGGTTCTCCTCGAGCACGTCGACCGTGGCGGCATCCGCCCCCTTCTGCGGCCCGAAGACGGCGGCCGCGCCCAGCTCGCCGAGCAGCAAGTTGGTCACGTCGCCGAGGATCACGGCGCCGCCGGCCGGCCACGGCCGAAGCCCTGACAGGTCCACCCGTGCGAGCATGCCGAGCCCACGATTGCCGAGCGGCACCGGCCGGTCCGCGGTGTCGAGGAATCGCCCGCCGAGCACGGCGAGCGCGCCCACGCCACCGTCACTCGAGGCGCTGCCGCCGAGCGCGAGCAGGAGCCGCTCGACGCCGGCGTCGAGGGCCGCGGCGATCGCCTCGCCGAACCCGGCCGTGTGCGCATCGAGCGGCGCGAGCGGGTCGAGCAGGGTGATGCCCGAGGTCGCCGCGAGCTCCACGACGCCGGTTCCGTCGGGCAGCAGCAGCCACGCCGTGTCGACCGGCGCGGACACTGGGCCGCGTACCCTGATCGGCACGCGTCGGGCGCCGCGCACCGCCGAGGCGAACGCGTCCATGGTGCCCTCGCCGCCGTCGGCCATGGGGCGCAGCTCGAGCTCGTCGGCCGGGCGCACGGTGCGCCATCCCGCCGCGAGGGCGGCTGCGGCATCCGCTGCGCTCGCCGTGCCCTTGAACGAGTCGGGCGCGATGACGACGCGGCTCACGACGCGTCGAACGTCGGGGCGGGCACGCGCGAGAGCCAGTCGAGCGCCCGGGTGAGCAGCTCGCGGTGCTCGGCCGAGTCGTAGGAGCGGACGTCGTGGCCGAGCGCGTCGTACACGACTCTCGACGGGCCGACCTCGCGCGCCCACACGATGGGGTGACGCATGCCGTCCTCTTCGTGCTCGGCGATCGGCTCGATCACGCCGTCGAGCCGCAGGCCCGAGTAGCGCTCGTCGAACACCGTGAAGTCGGTGAGTCCGTCGGCGATCACGTGCGTGCCGACGATGTGCACCCTCGCCTCGCCGATCGGCGGATGCCACGAGAAGCCCGCGATCCAGCTTCCGCCGAGCGCGTGCCCGAAGTCGGGGACCTCGGGCAGCGTCCCCGCCGCCGCGTGCACCGCGAGGATGCCGATCCCGCGATCGAGCGCGGCGTCGAGCCCCGCGGCCGCGGCCTCGATCTCCTCGTCGGTCGGCTCGGCGGGCTCGCCGGCGCCCTCCGGCAGCGGCGACTCGGGGTTGCCCGCGTTCACGACGAGCAGGTCGGCGTCGCCGAGTGCGGCGAGGCCGGCGAGGAGGTCGTCGCCCACCTCGACGCGGTAGCCCGCACCCGCGACGATGCCGGCCAGCGCGGCGCTCGTCTCGGCGAAGGGGTGCCACGCGTCGGCGTACCGGCCGGAGCCGCTGAGGATGACCGCCCGCATGTCACCTCCTCCGCTCTCGCGTGCATCGTAACCCGACGCGGTGGTCGCCGTCATCGCTCGAGCACCAGCTCCCAGTCGTACGCGCCGAGCCGCACTGACTCGACCCGCTCGCCCGACACCACGTCGACACCCGGAACGGGCACGTCGACCGGGTCGCCGCCGTCGTCGGTCACGGTGACGAGCTCGCCACAACGTGCTCACCGGGTGCTCCTGTCGGGGCCTCCGGTGCAACGAGGGGGCTCACCATGGTGACCCCGGCCTCGCGCATGCGCGCGACGTCCTCGGGCCAGAGCTCCTCGGGCCACTTCTCGGGGTTGTCGTCGGCGCCGTAGTGCACGGAACTCCTTCGTCGATCGTCCGGTTGTCGGGAAAGCGCATTCCAGTTTAGCGCGGAACGGGCGCCGGCGTCGGGAGCGCGCCGTCGTCGAGGAACACCGCCCATGCGCTGCAGCGACGGAGCCTCGGGTCAGTCCGCCAGCAGGCGGCGCACCCATGCCTCGCGCGTCTGCACGGCTGCCCGCGACACCGCCGCCGTCGGCACGATCGTCTGGAACCCGTGGAAGCCGCCCGCCCAGACGTGGAGCTCGGCGCTGCCGCCCGCCTCCCAGATCCCGCTCGCGAATGCGACGGCCTCGTCGCGGAACACCTCGGCGCTCCCCGCCTCGATGTAGGCGGGCGGCAGGCCCGACAGGTCGGTGGCACGTGCCGGCGCGGCGTAGATCGACACGTCCGCTGTCCCCCGGCGATCACCCAGCAGCGCCGTCCATCCGGTCTCGTTGCTGGTGCGATCCCAGATGCCGACGCCGTCGACCTGCCGGGCTGAGACGGTCTCGTTCCGATCGTCGAGCATCGGCCACATGAGCAGCAGCGCCGCCGGCATCGGCCCACCGCGATCGCGGGCGAGCAGCGTCACGCCCGCGCTCAAGCCGCCGCCGGCGCTCTGGCCCCCGACCAGCACCCGTCGCGGGTCGAAGCCGAGCTCCTCGGCCCGACTGGTGAACCACTCGAGCCCCGCATAGCAGTCCTCGACCGGCACCGGGTCGGGGAACGCAGGTGCCAGGCGGTACTCGACGGCGGCCGCAACGGCGTCGTACTCGAGGACCCACTCGACGAGCATCGGCGCGAGCGCCCATCGACTGCCTCCGACCATGCCACCGCCGTGCATGAGGTAGACGCCGGGACTCGCGGCACTCTCGTGGCCGATGCGCCGCAACACCGAGACGATGATCTCGCCGCCGCCGTGACCGGCCACGGCGTGGTCGGTGACCTCCACCGGCCGCCCCGCGATGACGTCCTCGACCGACGGCGGCCGCGCCGTCGCCGCCCGGAACTCCGGGATGGCGGCGGGTTCGAGTGTGGTGAAGAATCCCGGCGCTGCGTCGAGAGCGGGCTCGAGCTCGGCGTCGAACGGTGGACGGGCAGGCACGGTCATCCGGATCCTCCGTTCCCGGCCCCTCCGGGGTCGTCGGCGTCCATCGTGTCCGCCTGGAGCGCACGCTGGGGCAGCGCGAGGTACTGGTGCACGAAGGCGATGGCCATCCCGCCCTCCCCCACTCCCGCCGCAACGCGCTTGACGGACCCCGAACGCACGTCGCCCACCGCGAAGATCCCGGGGGCACTCGTCTCGAGGGCGAAGGGGCGGCGGTCGGCCGTCCACGCCGCCGTGGCCGCGGCATCCGCCCCCGTGAGGATGAAGCCGTGCGCATCGCGCGCGATGTCGGGCGGAAGCCACCCTGTGACGGCGTCGGCCCCGATCATGACGAAGACGACCGTGTATGGTCGACGGGTCGTCCGGCCGGTCGCCTTGTCGATCACGTCGACCCCTTCGAGACTCGTCTCGCCATGGAGGGCGACCACCTCGCTGCGCGTCTCCACTCGGATGCCGTCGTTGGCGGCGATCTGGTCGATGAGGTAGCGCGACATGCTCGATCCGAGCGATTCGCCGCGGACCAGCATCGTGACCGACCGCGCGCGCCGGGAGAAGAAGAGCGCGGCCTGCCCTGCCGAGTTGCCGGCGCCGATGATGCAGACGTCCTGACCCTGCGCGACGGCGGCATCGCTTCGAGCCGCTCCGTAGTAGACCCCGTTGCCAAGATGGCGCTCCACCCTCGGTACCGGCAGCGTGCGCCACTCGACGCCGGTGGCCACGATGACGGTGGGCGCCACGAGCGTCTCGCCCCCGTCGAGGACGATCTCCCGACGGTCGGGGCGCAGGGCCTCGACGGTGCGCGTCACGACGATCTCCGCACCGAGTCGCTTCGCCTGCTTGAGCGCTCGGCTGGCGAGGTCGTCGCCGGAGATGCCGAAGGGGAATCCGGTGTAGTTCTCGATCCGGGTCGAGGTTCCGGCCTGTCCCCCCGGCGCGAGGCTCTCGATCACGACGGTCCGGAGGCCCTCCGCGGCGCCGTTCACCGCCGCGGTGAGGCCGGCGGGACCACCTCCGAGGATGACGACGTCGTACTCGGCGCCCGCCGGCTCGACGTCGAGTCCGACCGCGATGGCGACCTCACGCATCGAGGGCCCGACGAGCCTGGCGCCGTCCGGCAGCTCGAGGATCGGATACACCCGGCCGTCGTCGGCGGCGTCGAGGGTCACGCGGTCGAACGCGACCTGGTTCCGCGTGAGGAAGCCTGCCACGCGGTGCACGCGCGCGTCGAGTCGCGGGCCGACGACGCGCACCTCGGTCTCGGGCTGTTCGGCGGCGATGGCCTGCAGCGAGTCCAGGTAGCGCCCCGCGAGACCGGCGACGCGGGTCGGCACCGACGGCGCCATCGCCGCCAGGGTGTAGTACACGGTCACGTCGAGCTTGATGATGCGCGTGGCCTCCGCAGCGCGGCCACTGGCCGGGAATGGAGTGCTCAGGGTCATCGGCACCTCTCCGAAGAACTGCCCCGGCTTGCGTACGCCGATCACGCGCTCCTCTCCGTTGACCACCTTGGTGATCTCGGCGTGGCCCTCGACCACCACGAAGAGCGCCCGCTCATCGCCCTCGTGCGAGAAGTACTCGCCCGGGAGCAGGTGGATGTCCTCCACCGCCCTGGCCAGGTACTCGAGGGGTTCGGAGGGCAGCGGTGCGAAGATCGGGATGGCGCGAAGCCCCTCGACCGTGATCATGCCGGGGACTCGAGCATCGCCGGACACCGCTCCCTGGTCTCACCGACCACGTATCGCGTCATTGGCCGAACGTATCGACGCGCGAATGCGACGTCAACGCCCGCATTCCGGGCACACGGCGAGGGTGCGCAGGCGCAGGTGCCTCCGCCCCGACTCGTTCGTGCTGCTCGTCGCACTCACTCACGCATGAGCATCGCCTGCGCCTCGCGCTCGAGGTCGACGTACGGTTCGCCGCTGACATCGACGCGCAACCTCTGGAGGGTCCCACCAGAGAACGACCAAGGTGCGTCGCCCGGGTAGTCGTCGGTGACGGGTGCGCCGCTGTCACGACCCACCGTGAGTCCTTCACCGGCGATCGAGAACTTGCCGGGCTGGGTCCGGATGCGGGCCCTGCCCACCTCCCGTTCGCCGTAGAACAGCGTGAGCGTCCCCGTCGCCACATGGTTGTCCTCGCCGTCCTTCTCGAAGGACGCCGCGAGGATCAGGTCCTCGCCGAGCGGCAGGTCCTCCGTCGCGTCGACCTTCTGCTCCATCAGCCCGACGAAGTTGTTGACGTAGTGGAGCCGGCCCTCCTTCACGTACAGCGCATGCCCGCCGAACTTCGACCCCTGGGCGAAGAGCACGCCCTCGGCGTCAAGCGTCGGAAGGTCGACGAGTGCGCCGATGACGAAGGAGCGATTGCGGATGTTGACGGACTGCGACTCGGGCACCTCCGCCATGTCGGGGAAGTAGACGTACCGCTCTCGCGGCGGGGAGAGCAGGGGCCGGGGCGTCAGCATGATCTCGAGTGCCGAGCGATCGTCGAGCGGGAACGCCTGGTTTCGGCCGGCCTCGGCGAACCACAGGTTCACGAGCTCTCGCACCTTCTCGGGGTGCTCGGCTGCGAGGTCGTGCAGCTCGGCCCGATCGACGTCGGTGTGGTAGAGCTCCCACTCGTCGTCATTGAAGTGGCTCCAGCCGCTCAGCGTCGGGTGGTTCGTGATCGCCTTCCAGCCGTCGTGCCAGATCGCGCGCGAACCGAGCATCGAGTAGAACTGCGTGCGTCGAGTGGTCGGTGCCGCTCCGTCATCGAGCGTGTAGCGCATGCTGACCCCGTCGAACGTGCTCTGCTCGTGACCCTTGATGCGCTCGGGCGGCTCGACGCCGAGCACGTCGAGAATCGTCGGCACGATGTCCACCGCGTGGTGGTACTGGGCGCGAATCTCGCCGCGAGCGGTCGATCCGGCCGGCCAGGAGATGATGCACGGATCGCACGTGCCCCCGTTGAACTCGTAGCGCTTCCACATCTTGAACGGGGTGTTGAAGGCCATCGCCCACCCGTTCGGGTAGTGGTTGTACGTGTTGACGCCGCCGAGCTCGTCGAGCATCGCCAGGTTCTGGGCCATGTCGTCGGGCAGGCCGTTCGCGAACTTCATCTCGTTGACCGAGCCGTTGGGCCCGCCCTCACCGCTCGCGCCGTTGTCGGAGACGATCACGACGACCGTGTTCTCCCGTTCACCGATGTCGTCGAGGTAGTCGAGCAGACGCCCGATCTGGTGGTCTGCGTGCGAGAGGAATCCGGCATACACCTCGGCCATGCGTCCGAAGAGCCGCTTCTCCTCGTCGGAGAGCGAATCCCATGGCCGGGTCTCGTCCATCGCGGGGAACGGCATGCCATCGGGTCCGGTTCTGGTCTCGGACGTGCCGATGGGGTTCAGAGGCGGGACCTCCGTGTCGGGCGGCACGACGCCGAGCTGCTTCTGCCGCGCGAGGGTCAGGTCGCGCAACGCTTCGTAGCCCATGTCGAACCTGCCCGCGTACCGGTCGGCCCATTCCTTCGGGGCGTGGTGCGGGGCATGCGCCGCACCGGGGGCGTAGTAGAGGAAGAACGGCTTCTCGGGGGCGATGGACTTCGCGTCGCGGATGAACTCGATGGCCTTGTCGGTGATGTCCTCGGAGAAGTGGTAGCCCTCCTCGGGCGACTTCGGCTGGTCCACCGGATGGTTGTCGTAGACGATCTCGGGATACCACTGGTTCGTCTCGGCCCCGAGGAATCCGTAGAAGCGTTCGAAGCCGCGCCCGCTCGGCCAGTTCCGTCGGGTGGAGGCGACGTTCATCTCGTCGTCGGGGCACAGGTGCCACTTGCCGACGGCGTAGGTGTTCCAGCCGAGCTCGCCGAGGATCTCGGAGAGCATCCCGTTCGCGGCCGGAATCGTGCCGCTCGCGTTCGGGAATCCGATCGCGGCCTCGGTGATGCAGGCCATGCTGTTGCGCGTGTGGTTGCGGCCCGTCAGCAGGCACGACCGGGTCGGCGAGCAGAGCGCGGTGGTATGCCACTGCGTGTATCGCACGCCGTCGGCGGCCACGCGCTCGACGTTGGGGGTCTCGATCGGTCCACCGTAGGCGGACATCGCCGAGAACCCGACGTCGTCGAGCACGATGTAGACCACATTCGGGGCGCCGTCTGGCGCCTTGGGCGGCTCGAACGGCTCCCAGTCCGGTTCCGAGTCGCGGATGTCGACGTTGACGATTCCACCGAATTGCTTGGCCATGACTTCCCCCAGTCCGCCCGCCCCTCGACGAGCATCGAGGTGATGCGAGGCAGAACGTTCGAAGGCGATCTCGAGGCTCGGCAGTCGCTGGGCGAGTCCGCCACGAGGCTACGCGCGTCGCGGTCCGGCCCACAAGGGATCGCGTGTGCCCTCTCCGCGGGACGCCGTCGGCGGTCCTCCGGCTCGGGGATGACGGCACCCCAGTCATGCTTCACGCCCACGACCGTGAAGCCGTGCTCGGATGCCGCGGCGAGCGTATCCTCGGCACCACACGCCGGTCGGCGTGACGGCGCTCCGCCGGTTCCTCCGCCCGGTCGCCTACCAGATGCGCCAGAGGCCGCATTGCCTGCCGAGCTGCGCGACTCGAACCCGCTCGGCATCCCCCGCCGCGTCGACGGCGAACTCCGACTGCCCTGATGCCGGGCACCTGAGTGGGCGTCGCGGCAGGTGTGGTCGGCGGCAGCGCTACGGCACGTTCGTGAAGATGGCGTCCTCGTACTGGAACGACGGCGCGGTCTGCATCGTCAGCGAGTCGGGATCGGCGACCGACCAAGCCTCCCGCCACGTGATCGACTCACCGGGGAGGATCGCCGTGGTGGGCGGGATGCCGACCTGGCCTCCATCGGCGCCGACGTCGAAGATCCGCGTGGCCTCTGTGCCGTCGGAGGCGAGCCTCGAGAAGACGACCGGCTGGATGTTCTCGGAGGAGTCGTTCGTGATCGTCAGCGTGAAGGCCAGGTTCTTCGCCTGGTCGGCGCCCATCGCGAGATCCGACGGCGTGAATGTTTCCGGCTCGGATACGGTCATCGAGACGCCGTCCTCCCACGTCATCGTCTCGCCGAAGGCGAGCCCCTCGACCGGCGCCGCGTCGGGACCTTCCTCAGGCGGAACCGGCGAGCCGAACTGCTCCTCGAGCTGCTCCTCGATCTCGTTCTGGATCGCCCCGACGTCGGCGATCTGCCCGATCACGTTCAACGTCACCAGGGCGAAGACGATCGCGCCGACGATCGCCCCGACGATCGAGACGATGAGGCCCGTGATGGCGGGCCACTTCCGGCCCTCGAGGAAGAGGGCGACGATCGAGAGCACGAACGCGATCGGCAGCAGGATGATGCCGCCGACCTGCACGAACGGGATGCACGCCAACACGAATCCGACGGCGGCGACGACCAGGGCGATCACGCCGACGACGTTCACCTTGCCGGGTTGCGGCGGGCGGCCCGGGGCGCCAGGCGTGATGGTCCCGGCCGGGGCCGCGTAGGGCGTGGTGCCCGTGCCGTCGTAGGCGGCGGTGCCGGCGCCCGCTGTCCCGCCGAGGGCCGCCGTATCGTACGGCAGCGTCGCCGCCTGGTCCGCGGGAGGCGCGAGCGGCCCGGTGTGCTCGGTCCACTGCGTGCCGTCCCAGTAGCGCTGCTGGCCGCGACCGTCGTCGTACCAGCCTGCCGGAGGGTTCGTCGGATCGGTCATGCTCGCGATCATCGCAGCGGCCGCCCGCGGCGGTGGGGTCGAAAGGCCCGCTCCGACGTCGACGTCGGCATCGGGCGTGCGAACGGATGCCGCAGCATCCGCTCACCGCTTCGGAATCAGGCGGGAAAGCGCTATCTGACTGCGGTATCATTTCTCCCATCAACCGCATGCACGGCCAAACCATTTGGGGGCACTCCGGGGCGGCTGCGCGGTAGAGTCGACGCCCGAGGGGGCGGCACAATGCAGGAGGACCGATGGCCGAGGCCGGCACGGGGATCAGCCGAAGCGCACCGGCGACCCTGCACGACGTCGCGCGCGAGGCTGGCGTGTCGCTCGCGACCGCGTCGCGGTCGCTGAACGGCAGCACCCGCAAGGTCAACGAGGAGTACCGCAAGCGCGTGCTCGAAGCCGCGGCGAGGCTCGACTACTCCCCCAATCTCTCGGCCCAGGCGGTCGCCCGCGGCACGACCACGACCGTCGCCCTGCTCGTCGCCGACATCGCCGACCCGTACTTCTCGTCGATCGCCGCGGGCGTCGTCGCGGAGGCCGATCACGAGCACCTCATCGTGACGATGGCCGCCACCGAACGCGACCCCGAGCGCGAGCTGGAGCTCGTGCGCACCCTCCGCGGCCAGCGCCCGCGGGTCATGATCCTCGCCGGCTCCCGCCCCACCGCCGACCCCACCGAGGGTGCGCTCGGCGAGGAGCTGCGCGCCTACGAGCGCTCGGGCGGCCGCGTCGTGCTCATCAGCCGCAACGAGCTCGACCTGCGCACCGTGCTCGTCGACAACTTCGCCGGGGCGGAGGCGCTCGCCCGCGAGCTCGTGGGCATCGGCTACCGCAAGTTCGCCGTGATCACCGGCGCCGAGGGCCTGCGCACCGCCGCCGACCGGGTCGAGGGCTTCCGCGCCGGACTGGCGGCGGCGGGCGGCACGCTCGATGACGACGACGTGATCCGCGACGCATTCACACGCGACGGCGGCTACGACGGCATGCGCCGGCTGCTCGAGCGCGGCCCCGGCGACGTGGAGCTCGTCTTCGCCGCGAACGACGTCATGGGCGTCGGCGCGCTCTCCGCCATCCGCGACGCGGGCCTCACGCCCGGCACGGATGTCGCGGTCGCCGGCTTCGACGACATCCCCACGGTGCGCGACGTCACGCCCGCCCTCACCACCGTGCGGGTCCCGCTCGAGGAGATCGGGCGCCGCGCGCTCCGCCTCGCGCTCGGGGACGCGGACGCCCAGGCCGAGGGGGCCGTGCCCACCGAGGTCGTGCTGCGCGAGTCGACGCCGGGCCGCAAGTAGCGCCACGGATGGTGCGGCGGCTCGCCCGCGGCATCCGCACGTGACACGCCCGCGGTGCCGGCCCACGGCGGCGCGCCCGCAGCCCGCTCCTCGCCGCTTCCCACGGCGGCGCGCCCGCAACACCCCCCCGCCATCCGGGCGCATGGCGTCGCGAGAATGCAGGAAGTCCCGGGCGACGCGCCAGGTGCTCACCGCATCCGACTGGCGTGTCGTGCGAAAGTTCCTGCAGATGCGACGCCGGAGCGGGAGCACCGCGGCCCGACGCGTCGCCGACGGATCCATCCACGCCGCAGGCCACCCGACCGGGGTGTTGCGCGATCGAGTCGCCGTGTCCTACACTCGGGTAAACGCTTTCCCGCAGCGGTGCGGCGGTCTCCGTCAGGCTCTCCGTCACCCGCTCCCGGCTCGAACAGGAATCACCGTGGCAGAGCAGACCATCCAGACCACCACGCCGACCGCGCCGACCGCGCCCACTGTCGGCATCATCATGAACGGCGTGTCCGGCCGCATGGGCTACCGACAGCACCTCGTGCGCTCGATCCTCGCGATCCGCGAGCAGGGCGGCGTGCTCCTCGCCGACGGCGTCACGGGCGTACAGGTCGAGCCGATCCTCGTCGGCCGGTCCGAGGCGAAGCTCGCCGAGCTCGCCGCGAAGCACGGCATCGAGCACTACACGACGAACCTCGACGAGGCCCTCGCCGACGACCGCTGGCAGGTCTACGCCGACTTCCTGGTGACGAAGGCCCGCGCCCAGGCGATCAGAAAGGCCATCGCAGCCGGCAAGGCGATCTACACCGAGAAGCCCACCGCCGAGAGCTTCGAGGAAGCGCTCGAGCTCGCTCGCCTCGCGATCGAGGCCGGCATCAAGAACGGCGTCGTGCACGACAAGCTCTATCTGCCCGGCCTGCAGAAGCTGAAGCGGCTCATCGACTCGGGCTTCTTCGGCCGCATCCTCTCGGTGCGCGGCGAGTTCGGCTACTGGGTGTTCGAGGGCGACTGGCAGCCCGCCCAGCGCCCGAGCTGGAACTACCGCGCCGAGGACGGCGGCGGCATCATCGTCGACATGTTCCCGCACTGGAACTACGTGCTCGAGAACCTCTTCGGCCGCGTCGAGTCGGTGTACGCCAGGGCCGTCACCGAGATCCCCGAGCGCGTCGACGAGCGGGGCCACCCCTACCCGGCCACCGCCGACGACGCCGCGTACGCGATCTTCGAGCTCGAGGGCGGCGTGATCGCCCAGCTCAACTCGAGTTGGACGACCCGCGTGAACCGCGACGAGCTCGTGGAGTTCCAGGTCGACGGCACGCTCGGCTCGGCGGTCGTCGGGCTGTTCGGATGCAGGATCCAGCCGCGCAACGCGACGCCGAAGCCCGTATGGAACCCCGACCTCGCCGACGCGCACGACTACGCTGCCGACTGGATCGAGTCGCCCGGCAACGCCGAGTTCGAGAACGGCTTCAAGACGCAATGGGAGGAGTTCATCCGCCATGTCGTCGAGGACGCCCCGAACCCCTACGACCTCCTCGCCGGCGCCCGCGGCGTGCTCCTCGCCGAGGAGGGCCTGCGCTCCTCCGCCGAGGGCCGCCGCATCGCCCTCCCGCTCGTGACCCTTGCGACGGATGCCGCGAGCGCGACGGATGCCGCAGCCACGGTTGCCGCGAGCGCGACGGATGCCGCAGCCGCCGCCCCGACCGAGACCCCCGAGCTGAGCGGGGCACGCTGACCATGACCGCGTTCACCCTCATCGACGGATCGGGCGGCCTCCGCGCCGTGCCGCTCGCCGAGGCGCCGGCGCTCGCGAAGCCGCGGCATCCGCTCACGAGCCGGGTCGCGTACGCGGCGGCGCACGTGGTGCCGAAGCCGTTCGCCGACAACACCCCGGGCGAGCCGGCCGAGATCGACTGGGACGCCACGCTCGCCTTCCGTCACCACGTCTGGTCGTGGGGGCTCGGCGTCGCCGACGCCATGGACACGGCGCAGCGCAACATGGGCCTCGACGCCCCGGCCACGCGCGAACTGATCTCCCGCAGTGCCGCCGAGGCGGCATCCGTGGGTGCTGACCTCGTCGTCGGCGTGAATACGGACCATGTCGGCGACGAGTCCATCTCCCTCGAGGCGGTGATCGACGCGTACAAGGAGCAGCTCCACCACGCAGAGGACTCCGGAGCGGGGGTCGTGCTCATGGCGAGCCGGCACCTCGCCCGCGCGGCCCGCAACGCCGACGACTACTGCCGCGTCTATCGCGAGGTGCTCGCCGCGGCGGGCGGGCCGGTGGTGCTGCACTGGCTCGGCACGGCGTTCGACCCGGCGCTGGCCGGGTACTTCGGCTCCGACGACACGGATGCCGCAGCCGCGACGTTGCTGCAGGTCATCGAGCACAACCGCGACAAGGTGCAGGGCGTGAAGATGAGCCTGCTCGACGCCGACGCGGAGATCTCCGTGCGCGAGCGCCTGCCCGAGTCGGCGCGCATGTTCACGGGCGACGACTTCCACTACGTCGGCCTCATCGAGGGCGATGAGCGGGGCCACTCCGACGCGCTCCTCGGCGCGTTCGCGGCGCTCGCGCCGAACGCGTCGGCGGCGATCCAGGCGCTCGACCGCGGAGACGCGGCGGGGTACCGCGACATCCTCGGCCCCACCGAGGCGCTCTCGCAACAGGTCTTCGCCGCCCCGACGTACTACTACAAGACGGGCGTCGCATTCCTGTCGTGGCTCAACGGACACCAGCCCGCCTTCCAGATGGTGGGGGGCCTGCACGCCGCCCGCAGCCTCCCCCACCTCTCGCGCATCGTCGAGCTCGCCAACGCGTCGGGCGCGCTCGAGCGGCCCGAGCTCGCGGCGGCCCGCTGGCACTCGCTCCTCACGCTCAACGGCGTCGACGTCGCGAGCGCCGTGACCGTCACCGAGACCGAGGCGCCATCCGACGTCGAGGTGCTCGCATGAGCGCCCATCCGCGCCTGTCGCTCAACCAGGCCACGATCAGGCACGCCTCTCTCGACGAGGCGCTGGAGGTCACGGCGGCCGGGGGCTACGAGTCGATCGGGCTCTGGCGCGAACCGGTGCAGGCCGTCGGGCTCGGCGAAGCCGCCCGCCGCTTCGCCGATTCCGGGCTGCGACTCTCGACGTACTGCCGCGGCGGGTTCTTCACGATGCCCGAGGGCCCGGCGCGCCGCGCGTCGATCGACGACAACCGGCGCGGCATCGCGGAGACCGCGACCCTCGCCGCGGCCGGCGCGCCCGGCTCCGCCTCCGTGTACGTGCTCGTCGCGGGCGGCATCCCCGAGGGCTCCACCGACCTGATCGGCGCCCGCGCCCGCGTCGCAGAGGCCCTCGCCGAGCTCGCGCCCGACGCTCGCGCCGCCGGCGTCACCCTCGCGATCGAGCCACTGCATCCGATGTATGCGTCCGACCGGGCCGTCGTCTCCACGCTCGGGCAGGCGCTCGACCTCGCCGCCCCGTTCGACCCGTCGGTCGTCGGCGTCACCCTCGACACGTTCCACATCTGGTGGGACCCCGAGGTGCTGTCCCAGATCGCCCGCGCCGGCGCTGAGGGCCGCATCGCGACCTACCAGGTCTGCGACTGGAGGACGCCGCTGCCGGCGGACGTGCTGCTCGGCCGCCACTATCCCGGCGACGGCGTGATCGACTTCGCGACGCTCACCGCGGCCGTCGAGGCCGCCGGATACGCGGGCGACATCGAGGTGGAGATCTTCAACCAGGAGGTCTGGGACGCCCCGTTCGCCGACGTCGTCGCCCGCACCGCAGAGGCGTTCGAGTCCGCGGTCGCGCCGCACCTCGCGGCATCCGTCATCATCTGACCGGCGGCGCATCGTGCGTTGAGGAGCCCGCGCAGCGAGCGTCTCGAAACCCGCGCCCGCACGTGGGCGGTTTCGAGACGCGTCCGGATTTCGAGACAGCCGCTGGCGCGGCTTCCTCAATCCGGGCGCTCCTTCAATCAGCTCAGTCGAGGCGCGTGATGGCCGGCATCGTGAACGTGCCGTCGAACATCGCCGCGCGCGGCTGGTAGACCCGCAGCATGGGGCGGAAGTCGCCCTCGGGCGTCGGCAGCCAGATCGCCGCAGCCGTCTCGTCGTCGGGCCGCTCGTGCTGCATGCGGATGACGATCGAGCCGTCCTCGCCGGTGACGATGTCGGGCGTCCGGTCGCCGATGGAGTACCGGTCGATCGGGTTCGCCACGAGGGTGAACTCGGGCACCGAGTACATCGTGACCGACCAGAACGCGTCGGCCGGCGGCAGCTCGCGCAGGTGCAGCTCGTAGGCGTGGGCGCCGTTCAGCCTCGCGCCGGTCGCGTCGACGAAGACCTCGGCGTAGTACGCCTCGTACCCGTGGTTGCCCCAGAGGCCGTTGCGCGCGGAGCGGGCGCGTGTGGCGTACGACTCGACCCGGTCGGCGATCTTCCACTCGGGCGAGTCGATGGTGCCGAGGCCGAGGTGGTCGACGTTGTAGTCGAATCCGTGCGGCCACCCCTGCCAGCCGTTCACGGCCGCCGACGGATCGGGCTTCGAGAGCTCCTCCACGTGGTTGCGCCCATCGGCGAACGCGTTCGCGAGGTGCTCCTCGAGGTCGCGGGCGACGATGCCGAAGGGGTTGCCGTGGTCGGTGAGGCCGTAGTCGGAATAGCGGTGGAGGTACTGGACGTCGGGGGCCGCGGGCGGGAAGGCGAGGCTCCACGACCGCAGCAGCTCCCAGAAGCGGAGGTGCTCGGGGAGGTCGCCGTGCGGCTGCGGGATGCCGCGCAGGGCGCCGTTGCCCTCGAGCGGCGTGAGCGTGAATTGCGGCTGCAGTGCGCGCACGGCGGGCAAGTCCGCCTCGCCGTCCACCGCGAGCCGTCCCACGATCGCGGCGATGTCGGTCGGCGACTCGATCACCCGTGCGTCGGTCGGCGGCTCACCTGGCCAGCCGGGCGGGACGATCAGGTACGTCCCCTCCGCGGTGCCCGTCGCCCGCCGGCCGACGTACGCGAAGTTGTTCGTCCAGGCGTCGACGAACTGCAGCACGTAATAACGGCCGTCGGTGTCGGGCACGTGCAGCAGCAGCGGGCCGCCCGAGAGGTCGAGGATCGCGAGCGCGTACACGGTGTCGTTGTTGATGCTCACGAACGCGTCGGCTGGCGAGCCCAGCTTCGTCGCATGGGCGAACGTGTTGGTGCCCGCGGGCGGGAGCGATCCGAGGCCGTGGGCCGCGATCGCCTGCATCGACGACAGGTTGTACACCAGCGGATATCCGAACACGTAGGCGTCCACCAGGTGCCGCTCGGTCCAGTTCATCGAGTCCCCCTTCTCCGCGCCCGGGCGGGCCCGCCTCACAGGCTACGCGGGGCACGCCGTTCGAGCGAGACGTAGAACACGCCGTACACCGCGGCGGAGACGACGATGCCGACCACGAACATCCACGCGCTCGGACGCTCCCACGCGAAGTCGCCGGACCGCACGACGATGGCCAGCAGGATGCACGCGAGGCTCACGAGCTGCGCCTGGAACACGCGGCGGAACGCCGACCACCGGTCGTCCCACAGCATCCACACGTTCACCATCCCGGGCAGCGTGAGCACGGCGCCCACGATGCGTGCGGTCAGCGGCGTGACGTCCCACGCCCACGCGCCGATGAGCAGCGACGGCACGAGGAACAGCACGAACCCGGTGACGGATGCCGCCGCCCCGACCAGCGCGAGCACGTACCGCCACGGCGCGGGGATGACCGTGTCCCCCTCCTCGGGGAACCCGTCGTCCTCGCGGAGGTTCACGATGATCGCCACCAGCACGAGCACCGGCGTGGTGATGTAGAGCACGACCCACGTGATGAACGAGATGTGCCCGAAGTGGAAGCGATCCCAGTGCAGGAACGTCGCGATCGACAGGAGCGTCGCGAACACGAGCACGGCCGGGAATCCGTGCCGCACCCGGTGCCAGCGCCGCTGCACGGCCACCTGCACGAAGAACCAGATGCCGCCCGCGTACGCCGAGCCGAGCAGCATCGCCGTGAGGGGCGGGTCGATCGTCCACGCGAAGTGCTGCTCGGTGCCGCCGGGCAGCGCGAGGAGCAGGACCGCGGCCGCCACGAGGAACGGGATGATCACGTACGCGAGCACGCGGGTGTACGGCAGCACGCGGTCGGCCGGTCCCGCGCGGTGCCGCTCTGGGGCGTCCGCGCTTGGTGCTGCTTCGCTCATGGAGTGCCTCCTGGGGTGGGGCGGATGCCGCGGGCCCGCGGCGGGTTCAGGGCACGGATGCCGCGGCGTCCGCGCTGTCGCGCTGTAGCGCGTACGCCACGGCGTCGTCGACGTGCAGGTGCCGCCCGCGCGCCCGCGCCGCCTCGAACTCCTCGGCGCCGGGTCCCGCGAGGATGCCGTCGACGAACTGCTGGTGGAACGAGAACGACGGCGCGTTGTACAGGCCCGTGCGCTCGCGAAGCACCTGGGCGGCGCCGAGCAGCGTGCCCGCTCGCGCCACGTCGCCCGAGCCGGCGGCGACGGCCGTGAGTCCCTCGAATCCGTAGGCGACCCCCTCGTCGTGGTGCAGTCGCTCCGAATTGGCGAGGCTCTCCTCGAAGCACTCGCGCGCGACGTCGAATCCCCCGAGGAGCACCTCGACCCATCCGCGATGGTGCAGGGCGATCGCCTCGCCGAGGTCGTCGTGCTGGCGCTTCGCGACGGCGAGGCTCTCGTCGAAGCGGGCGAGGGCCGCTCCGACGTCGTGCCTGATGAGCGCCACCCGGCCCAGGGTGACGAGCGCGAACGCCTCGCCCCACGTGTCGCCGGCCTCACGGAATAGCGCGAGGCTGGCCTCGAGCGCCTCGTCCGCACGTGCGGTGTCGGGCTCTCGGGAGCCGAGCAGCGCGAGGGCGAGGGAGATCAGCGCGAGCGCCTCGCCGGAGCGCTCGCCCTCACGTCGGAACAGGGCTGCACTCTCGCCGAGGCCCGGAACGAGCCACTCATCGGGGTCCTGCCAGAACGCAATGGCGCGCGTGAAGTAGAGCGCCGTGGCGCGGGTGAGATCGTCGAGCTCGTCGTCCGAGTCGAGCACTTCACGCATCCACTCCCGCACCTCGCCGAGGTGGCCGTGGACCCACCAGTAGACGTAGAGCGTCCACGCGAAGTGCGCGACGGTCGCCCACTGCCGCGTGTCGAGGAGGTACCTGGCAGCCGCGCGGAGGTTGTCGCCCTCCTCGGCGAGCCGGCTGATCCAATCGACCTGGGACGCACCTTCGAGTTCGAACTCCGCCTTCTCGCCGAGTCGCACGAAGTACTGCGCGTGCCGGTCACGGAGTGCCGCGGCATCCTGCCGGTCGGCGAGCCGGTCGAGCGCGTACTCCCGCACGACCGAGAGCATCGAGAACGCCGCTCGGTCGCCGCGCTCTTGCTGGCTCACGAGGCTGCCGTCGACGAGGGCACTGAGGTCGTCGAGCGTGTTCGAGTCGGGGATGCCCTCGGCGATCCACTCGGCGGCGTCGAGCGAGAACCCGCCCGGAAAGAGGCCGAGCCGTGTCAGCAGCTCCTGCTCGGAGGGACGGAGCAGCTGCGTGCTCCACTCGATCGTGGACCGGATGGTGCGCTGTCGCTCCGGCAGGTCGCGTGCGCCGCCACTCAGCACCACCAGTCGCCGGTCCAGCCGCGCGAGGAGGTCGGCGGGTGTGAGCACGCGAGCCCGCGCCGCAGCGAGCTCGATCGCGAGCGGCACACCGTCGAGGGCGATGCAGATGCGCTCGACGTCCTCGACGTTGGCGGCGGTGAGCTCGAAGTCGGGCTTCGCGGCACGCACCCGTTCGACGAACAGGTCGACCGAGGGCGCGGCGAGGGCTCGCGCGACATCGGCTCCGTGCCGAATGTCGGGCAGGGCGAGAGGGCCGAGCTCCACGCCGTGCTCGCCGGACAGCCGGAGAAGGATCCGGCTCGTCGCGAGCACGGTGAGGTGCGGGGCATCCGTGAGGAGCGAACGGATGGCGGGCGCCGCTTCGACGACCTGTTCGACATTGTCCAGAAGGAGGAGCATCCGCCGATCGCGCATCGCCACGCGGAGCTTCTCGTCGAGCGTGCCGTCGCCGACGTCGCGGATGCCGAGGGCGTTCGCGATGGCGCCGGGGACGAGCTGGGGGTTCGTCACCGGCGCGAGGTCGACGAAGACGATGCCGCCAGGAAACAGGACATGCAGCCGGTTCGCGGCCTCGAGCGACAGCCGGCTCTTGCCGATGCCTCCCGGGCCCGTGATGGTGACAAGGCGTACGTCGTCGTCGCCCAGCAGGTCGACGACCGTGTCGAGCTCGCGGTCGCGCCCGATCAGCGGGGTGAGGGTCGCCGGCAGCTCCATCGCGCCGTCCATCGACATCGAGAGGTCGGCGGCCGCGGCCACCCGTGCGAATCGTTCGGCGAGGATGGTCGCGAGGTCGCCTCGCACGAGCTCGGCGAGCTGCTCGGGGTCGGTGAAGTAGGCGTACGACGCGCGATCGTCGCCCTTGATGCGGCGGAGCAGCTCCGTCAGTCGGGGCTCGCGTTCACCGCCCTCCTTCACATAGACGAGCTTCGGCATCTCGGGGCGCGCCAGGCGGTACTCGTCCTCCAGGCCGGAGACGTCGTCGCCCGGCGCCACCCAGCCGTATCGCTCCCCGTAGAGCCCGACGAAGATGTCGCTCTGCGCGAGATATGCGCGGTACAGGTCGCGGGGCGGATGCGGGCGGGCGCCGAGCTCGAACATGACGGGTGCGAGGTTCAGCTGCTCGACGGCCGCGCGCACCGCCCGTCGCTCCGCCGCCAGCTCGCGCAGCGTCGAGCTCACGAACACGCGCAGGCGCTGGTCGGGAGTTCGGATCGGCGAGTCGGCCGGACTCATGCATGAAGTCTGTTCCTCGCGGCATCCGCCTGTAAATACCCACGACCGGGGCGCTCCGACCCAGCGCTGGCGGCCCGTGACGGCACGGAGGTACACTCGCGCCGGGGTGGACGATCCGGCGCCGGACCTGGCGCCCGACGAGTCGCCCACCGTGGCACCCCAGGGGGAGTCGAATGGATGCTCGGGCCTCGGCGACTCGGCCGCCGGTGATCCTCGTGGCCTCGGCCGACGAAGGGGTGCGCGCGTCGCTGCTCGAACCGCTCCGGCGACGGTACGCGGAGGACTACCGCATCGTGGACGCCGACGGCGCTGCACGCGCGGTCGCGGAGATCGAGGAGCTCGCGGCATCCGACGGCGGCAGCCTCGCCCTCGTGCTCGCCGACGACGCGTCGCCGGTGGGCGGGCACGAGAGCGTGTTCGCCGCGGCCCGGCGCCGCTTCCCCGATGTGCGCAGGGGGCTCGTGATCGAGTGGGGCTCGTGGGCCGACCGGGGCACCGCCGACGCCGTGCTGCGGCTCATGACGCACGTGCAGATCGATTACTACGTGGTGCGGCCCGTGCACTCCCCCGACGAGTCGTTCCACCGCGCGATCACGGACTTCCTGCGGGAATGGGAGGCCGCCGCGGGCAAGCGCCACCGCGGGTTCACGGTCATCGGCGACGAGGCGCAGCCGCGCACGCATGTGCTGCGCAGCCGCCTCGCCCGCGGCGGCGTGCCGACGGACCGGCTCGACCCGTCCGCGCCCGATGCGGTGATGCTGCTCGCGGCCGCGGGCGTCGAGTACACGGGTGTGCCACTCGTGCGGACCGCCGACGGGCGCGTGCTGGTCGACCCCGACGACGCGGAGCTCGCCCGCGCCTACGGGCTCACCACCTCGCTGCCCGACGCCACCGTCGACCTCGCCGTCGTCGGCGCCGGGCCGGGCGGCCTCGCCGCGGCGGTGTACGCGGCATCCGAGGGACTCGACACGCTCGTGCTCGAGGGCGAGTCGATCGGCGGGCAGGCGGGGTCGAGCTCGCTCATCCGCAACTACCTCGGGTTCTCGCGGGGGGTCTCGGGCGCGGAGCTCGCACAGCGCGCCTACCAGCAGGCATGGGTCTTCGGGGCGCGCTTCGCGCACACCCGCCGGGTCTCGGGCATGCGCGTCGTCGACGGTGGCTTCGAGCTCGACGTGACGCCAGGCGACGTCGTGCGCGCACGCGCGGTGGTGCTCGCGACGGGCGTCAGCTACCGCCGCCTCGCCGCCCCGGGCCTGCAGCCGTTCGTGGGTGCGTCCGTCTTCTACGGCGCCTCGTCCGTCGAGGCCAGGGCGCAGACCGACCGCGACGTGCTCGTGGTGGGCGGCGGCAACTCCGCCGGGCAGGCGGCGCTGCACCTCGCGCGTTATGCACGCTCGGTGTCCCTCGTCGTGCGCGGCCCGTCGCTCGCCGAGAGCATGTCACGGTACCTCATCGACCAGCTGGAGGCCGCGGGCGTCGGCCTGGTCACCGGTGCCCGGGTCGTGGACGCGGGCGCCGCCGCCGACGTGGACCGCCTCGACTACGTGGTGCTCGAGCGCACCGACTCCGGTGAGCGCGTCTCGGTGCCGGCGCACGCGGTGTTCGTCACGATCGGCGCCCGCCCGCACACCGAGTGGCTCGGGCCGGAGGTGCTGCGCGACCGGTGGGGCTCGGTGATCACGGGTCCCGAGGTGCTCGAGGAGGGCGGACGCCGCGCGTGGCTCGGCGGCGCCGAGGGGCCGGCGCCCCTCGAGTCGTCGGTGCCCGGCTTCTTCGCGGTCGGCGACGTGCGCCGCGGCTCGGTCAAGCGGGTCGCGTCGGCGGTCGGCGAAGGCTCTGTGGTGATCTCCTCCGTGCACGCGCATCTCGGCGCGCACGCGGGCGACTGACGGCGGGCCTCCGTTCAGGCTCCCTCGGTAGGCTGGACCGATGTCGTTCGATCCTCGAAGCATCCCGGTCGACCCAGCCGCATCCGCCGCCCTCGCCCGACACGGACTCGAGTATCGACTCCTCGATCCCGACGACCGCCCCGCCATGCTCGCGTGGATCGAGGCCGAGAATCGCGGCTTCCACCACGGTCGGCCCCGCGAGGTCGACCGCGACTACGACCTCTCCGTCGCCTCGGAGCGGCGCGTGCACGGGGTGTACGACCCGGCTGCGGCGCATCCCGAGGTGCCCGTCGCGACGGTCGACGGGTGGCCGACGGGGCTCAGCGTTCCGGGCGGCCGCAGCGTCGACGCCTGGGCGGTGAGCGCCGTGACCGTCTCCCCCACGCATCGGCGCCGCGGCATCGCCCGCGCGCTCATGGAGGGCGAGCTCGCGAACGCCCGCAACGCCGGCGCGGCGGTCGCCATGCTCACCGTCACGGAGGCCACGATCTACGGGCGCTACGGCTACGCGCCCGCCGCGAAGGCCGCGACCGTCACCGTCGATCGCCGGCGTACGCACTGGATCGGGCCGGATGCCCCGGGCCGCGTGCAGTTCGTCACCGCCGACGAGCTGCGCGAGGTCGCGCCCTCGATCGCACGCCGCTCGGTGGCCCGCACTCCCGGCGAGATCGACCGGTGGCCCGGCATCCTGGATCGCGCGCTCGGGCGCGTGGACCCCGACGGCGACGGCGCCCGTAGGGTGCGCACGGTGCGCTACGACGACGAGCACGGCCAGCCGCAGGGCTTCGTGGCGTACCGCATCCGCCGGGAGCCCGACCAGCCGGGCTTCGTCGAGTTCGACTTCCTGGTCGCTGCCACGGATGACGCGGAGCGCGCGCTGTGGCGCTTCCTCGTCGAGCAGGACTTCGTGAGCGGCGTCCGGGGCCTGCTCCGGTCGATCGACGAGCCGCTGCCGTGGCTCCTGGAGGACCCGCGCGCCGTCACCGTCTCCGACGTCGTCGACCACCTCTGGGTGCGTATCCTCGATCCGGTCGAGGCGCTCACCGCCCGCCGCTACGGCGGTGCCGGGACGCTCGAGCTCGACGTGGCCGACCCCCTCGGGCATGCCCGTGGGCGGTTCCGGCTCGTGGTCGACGAGCGCGGTCGCGCGGAGGTCGAGCGCATCCAGGACGCGGATGCCGCGGCATCCGGCCCCGGACTCCGCCTCGGCGTGCAGGAGCTGGGGGCGATCTACCTCGGGGGCGTGCGACCGTCGGTCCTGGCGCGGGCCGCGCGCATCACGGAGTCCGCCCCACGTTCGCTCGCGCTCGCCGATCGCGTGTTCGCGGCCGAGCGCACGCCGCACCTCAGCATCTGGTTCTGACGAGCCCGGGCGCCCCCGACGCCCACCCCAGTCCGGGGGTGGCCGGTGAGAGCGCTCCCCCCGCTCGGCCCCGGAAGCGCGCGGAGAGTCGCTTACTGACGAGTCAGTGAGTTATGGAAGCGTTATCAATGTGTTGTCCGGCGCCTCGACATTTGCGCGATCATGGCTGTGCCACCGCCAAGGATGACGGGGGCACCACGAGGGGTCGACCTCACCTCACAGAAGGGGAGAGAGCCATGAAGACGTCTTCATTGGTCTCTGCTGCCGCGCTCGCCGGTGTCTCGGCGTTGGTGCTGGCAGGCTGTGCCGCAGGTGGCGGCGGGAGCACGGACGACGCAGCGGCTGCGACACGCGCCTGCGTGATCCTGCCCGACGCCGCCTCATCGCCGCGTTGGGAGAACAACGACCGTCCGTACCTTGAAGACGGCCTCGAGGCCGCAGGGTTCGAGACGGACATCCAGAACGCCCAGGGCGACGTCAACAAGTACGCCACCATCGCCGACCAGCAGCTCAGCAAGGGCTGCGGCGTGATGCTGCTCGTCGACTACAACGGTGCGGGTGCCGCGGTCGCCGAGAAGGCCAAGGCCGAGGGTATCCCGGTCATCGCCTACGACCGTCCGATCGAGGGTGTCGACTACTACGTGTCGTTCGACAACAACCAGGTCGGTGCTCTCGAAGGCCAGTCGATCGTCGACGGCCTCGCGACCGCCGGCAAGGACCCGACCACCGCGGTGGTCGTGTACATGGGCGGCGACCCCGCCGACGGCAACGCCAAGATGTTCCACGACGGCGCCGTCGAGGTCATGGAGGCCGCCGGCATCACGCCCGCCGCAGAGCCCCCGGGCGTGTGGGACGGCGAGAAGTCCGCGACCAACTTCGAGCAGGCGCTCACCTCGCTCGGCGGCAAGGTCGACGCGGTCTGGGTCGCGAACGACACCAACGCCGCGGGCGTCATCACGGTCCTCGACAAGAACGGCCTCGTCGTTCCGGTCTCGGGTCAGGACGCGTCGATCGCCGGCCTGCAGAACGTGCTGCTCGGCAAGCAGACCGCCACGGTCTACAAGCCCATCAAGCTCGAGGCGGACGCCGCGGTCGAGCTCGCCATCGCCCTCCTCCAGGGCGAGACGCCGACCGCCGACCAGGAGCTCGAGGACGGCACGCCGTACGTCGCGGTGACGCCGCAGCTCGTCGGGCCTGAGCAGGTCGTCGACGTCGTCGACGCCGGCGACGCCGACCCGGCCGAGCTCTGCCAGGGCGAAGTCCAGGCGAAGTGCGGCGAGTTCGGCATCGAGTAATCGCACCATCCACGGGGCCCCGGACCTCGGCGGGACGACCGCCGGGGCCCGGGGCCTCGATTCCCTCTCCCGCAGTGGGCTCTCGAGTGCCACACTGAGAGCCAGACAGCGTCGTCGAAAGGAAGCGGCATGAACACGGGCATGGATGCGGGCGGCGCGGTCGCGCCGATCATCGAGCTGGAAGGGGTCGTCAAGAGCTTCGGCCCCGTCAGCGTGCTCAAGGGAGTCGGACTCAGGGCCTACCCCGGCAAGGTCACCGCGCTCGTCGGCGACAACGGTGCCGGCAAGTCGACCCTCATCAAGGGCCTCGCCGGGGTCCAGCCGTACGACGCCGGTGTCGTGCGCTTCGACGGCGAGCCGGTCACCCTCCACACGCCGCGCGACGCGGCGCGGCACGGCATCGAGGTCGTGTACCAGGACCTCGCCCTGTGCGACAACCTCGATATCGTGCAGAACATGTTCCTCGGCCGCGAGGAGACGGACTACGGCACGTTCGACGAGGGGCGCATGGAGCGCGACGCATCCGACACCCTCCGCTCCCTCTCGGTGCGTACCGTGAGGTCGGTGCGCCAGCGGGTCTCGAGCCTTTCCGGCGGCCAGCGGCAGACGGTCGCCATCGCCCGCGCCGTACTCAAGAAGGCGCGCGTCGTGATCCTGGACGAGCCGACCGCGGCCCTCGGCGTCGCCCAGACCGAGCAGGTGCTGCACCTCGTGCAGCGACTGGCCGAGCAGGGTGTTGCGGTCATCATCATCAGCCACAACCTCGCCGACGTGTTCGCAGTGGCGGACCACATCAACGTGCTCTACCTCGGCCAGATGGTGGCGTCCCTCGACACGAGCGAGACGAGCAGCGACGACGTCGTGGGCTACATCACCGGTACCAAGACCCCGACGGGAGCGGGCGCATGAGCACGCAGAAGGGGCCCGCCGGCGCGATCGCAACCGAGACCTCGGTGACCGAAATCAGCGCCGACCTCATCGGCAGCGGCCAGGAGGGCACGATCGGCGACCAGGCGCGCGCGTACTTCCAGCGCGTGCGGGGCGGCGACATGGGCGCCCTGCCCGCGATCGGCGGGTTCGTCGTGCTCACGATCCTGTTCAGCTTCCTCAGCCCGTTCTTCCTCACCGAGCGCAACTTCGCGAACCTCCTGACCCAGGCCGCCACCCTCGTGATGCTCGGCATGGCGCTCGTGTTCGTGCTGCTGCTCGGCGAGATCGACCTGTCCGCCGGCGTCACGAGCGGCATGACGATGGCACTGTTCATCGTGCTCGTCAACGTGTACGCCGTGCCCTGGATCATCGCCCTCGCCGCCGCGTTCGCGGTCGGCATCCTCACCGGCACGTTCATCGGGTTCTTCGTCGCGAGGGTGGGCATTCCATCCTTCGTCGTGACATTGGGCCTGTTCCTCGGGTATCAGGGCATCACCCTGATGATCATCGGCGCCGGCGGCCTGTACCGCGTGCAGATCCCCGAGATCAGGGCCATCCAGAACGCGAACATGCCCGTCTGGGCCGGCTGGGCGATGCTCGCGGTCATCCTCGCCGTGTCCGCCGCGACCTCGTTCTGGGATCGTGCGCGACGCAGGCGCGCCGGCGTGCCCAACCGCACGATCGCGCTCGTCTGGATCAAGCTGGGCGTCATCGCCGTCATCGGCGGCGCCGTGATCGCGATCCTCAGTCGCAACCGCGGCCAGTCGGTCGGCGTCGTCGAGGGCGTGCCGATCGTCGTGCCGATCGTGCTCGTCATCCTCTGGATCGGCACGTTCGTGCTCGACCGCACCAGGTACGGGCGTTACCTCTACGCGATCGGCGGCAACGCCGAGGCCGCACGCCGCGCCGGCGTCAAGGTCATGCTGATCCGCTGGACCGCGTTCATCTGCTGCTCCACTCTCGCCGTCGTGTCCGGCCTGTTCTCGATCAGCAAGGTCGGCGCGGTCGACGCCGCCGCGGGGCGCGAGATCGTGCTCTCGGGCGTCGCCGCCGCGGTCGTCGGCGGCGTGAGCCTCTTCGGCGGTCGCGGTCGCCTGCTCCACGCGGCAGTCGGCGCCCTCGTGATCGCCGTGATCACGAACGGCCTCGGCCTGCTCAACCTGCCCGCGGGCGTGAACCTCGTCGTCACGGGCGGCGTCCTCATCCTCGCGGCGACGGTGGACGCGGTGTCGCGGGTCCGCGCGGGCGGCTCGATCCTGCGCACCTGAGTCGCCTGGCGATCACGGATGCCGCGGCGGTGCGTCGCGGCATCCGTCATGTCAGGGCAGTCCGCGAGCTCGCGGGACCGGCGGCTCGCCGGCGACTGCACGCGGGCGTGCTCACCCGGTCCGCGGGCTCGGGTCATGCGGTCGCGGCGGTGGGGAGTTGGAATCGTGCGCGTCCGCCGAGTCGTGGGGTCTGGTGCGGGTCGATGTGGGGTGGTGGGATGAACCGCACTTCGCTCGGCGTTGCGTGGATGCCCCAT
>NZ_LMRW01000009.1 GCF_001428255.1 Agromyces sp. Soil535
ACGCGGCGAGCATCCGCACCGGGTTGTGGAATCCCTGCGCCTTCGCGAGCCCGGTGTCGCCGAACTCCTGCCCCGAGCGGGTGGCCACCTCGGCGGCGGCCCGGGCGAGCAGCGCGTCGGCGTCGCGGCGTACTCGTGCGAGCAGGTCGGTGACCCGGACCAGCCCGGCGTCGCTCATCTGCTCCAGCTCGACCTGCGCCGCCCCGGCGGTGGCGCCGAACGCCGGCACCGCCTCGGCCCACACCGCACCCAACGCGGCAAGATCACCCTCGAGTGCCCGCAACGGCACCGGCACCGGCAGCGGCAGCGACTGCGGCTGCTCGGGCTGCGGGGGCTGTTCCATGCTTCGATCCTGCCCCCACCCACCGACATTCCAATCGTGCGGGAAACACCTCTTGACCGGGCATTACGCCTGTGCAGAATGCTCGAGAAGCGCACCCTGTGGAGGACAAGTCAGCACCGGGCCGAACAGATGCGACGGACCCTCCCCGACCCGGCCTCCCACCGCGCTCAGATGCCGGGGCGGACGCTGCGGCCGCAGCGCTGGGCACCCGTCATGTCTCGGCAGCCGCATGCACGCACGTCACGCACGCGGCATCCGTGATGTCGCGGCGGCTGCACGACGGGCACGTCACGCACGCGGCATCCGTCATGCCGTGGCAGCTGCAACAGCTCGCGTCGCGACGCATCCGCTCGTTAGATGGCGTCCTGACGGGGGAAGACGACCTTCTCGACGATGATGATGAGCGACGCGGCGACCGGGATCGCGACGAGCGCGCCGAGCACCCCGCCGAGCGTGCCGCCCGCGACCGCGGCGATCACGACCAGGGCGCCGGGCACGGCGACCGCGCGGCTCATGATGCGGGGGCTCAGCACGTAGGCCTCCACCTGCATGTAGATGAGGTAGTAGATCGCGGCCGCGAGCGCGGTGGCCGGCGAGGCCGCGAAGCAGACGAGCGAGATGATGATGGCGCCCGTGATGGTGCCGACGAGCGGCACGAGCGAGAAGAGGAAGGCGATGAATGCGAGCAGGATCGGCGCTGGCGCCCCGATGATCGTGAGGTAGATGAGGCTCAGCACGCCGTTGATGGCGCCGAGGCTCACCTGGCCGATGACGTAACGTCCGACCGACCCCGTGATCTCCTCGGACACGTCGCGATATCCGGTCCGCGATGTGGCGGGCACGAACCGGGCCGAATAGCGCTTCATCGCGTCGAGCGAGGCGAGGAAGTAAAGCGTGAGGATGAGCACGATCGTCGCGCCCGTGAAGCCCCCGGCGATGCCCGCGCCGACGGCGAGGATGCCGCCGCCGAGGGCCCCGAGGTTGGCGGGATCCGCGAGCCACTCGCTGACGGAGTCGATCGCGTCCTTGATGGCATCGCCGGTGCCCGTGAGCGAATTGAGCCACGCCACGAAGTCGCTGTTCCGCACGTTCTCGACGATCGCGTCCCAGTCCCCGACGATGATCGTCGTCTGCTCGATGACGATCGGCACGATCGCCGCGATGAGTCCGACGAACAGGCCGATCACGACCACGAAGACGAGCAGGATCGCGAGCCAGCGCGGGATGTCGTGCCGCTGCAGCCAGCTCACGACCGGGTCGAGACCGAGCGCGAGGAAGAGTGCGAGCGCCACGTAGAGGATGACCGTGCCGAGCTGGCCCACGATGCTGCCGAGCAGCACAGCGAGCAGCACGCCCAGCGCGCCGACGAACCCGATCCGGAACGCCCGGATCTTCAATTCGGGGCCGCGCGAGTCGCCGTCGGTCGTGACCTCGGCGACCGGCGGCTCCTCGATCACCCGGGATGGCCTGCGTCTCCACATGTGTGCGACGCTACGCGGTCGCCGGTCCGCCGCGCCGCGCCGCGCCGGTTGCCGACCGGGAACGGATGCCGCGAATGCGGGAATGCCCGGTCGGCGCTCGCGTTGGCGTTAACCGTGGCGCCCACGCATGTGTGCCCCGCATCGAGGAGGAACGTGACCGAGCAGACCGCCGTGGGGTTCCGATCCGAACGTGGGCCCGTGCTCATCGCGCTCATGCTCTCGACGGGCCTGGTGGCGATCGAGGCGACCATCCTCGCGACGGCGGTGCCGTCGATCGTCGCCGACATCGGCGGCTTCTCGCAGTTCCCGTGGCTGTTCTCGATCTTCCTGCTCGCCCAGGCAGTGTCGGTGCCCGTGTACTCGAAGCTCGCCGACACGATAGGGCGCAAGCCCATCATGCTCGTCGGCATCGGCGCCTTCCTGGTCGGCTCCATCCTCTGCGGCGTCGCGTGGGACATGACCTCGCTCATCGTGTTCCGCGCGGTGCAGGGCCTCGGCGCCGGCGCGGTGCTCCCGGTGTCCATCACCATCACGGGCGACATCTACACCGTGCGCGAGCGGGCCCGGGTGCAGGGCTACATCGCGAGCGTGTGGGCCGCGTCATCCGTCATCGGGCCGTCGCTCGGCGGCCTGTTCGCCGAGTTCCTCACGTGGCGCTGGATCTTCTTCGTGAACATCCCCCTCTGCTTCATCGCGGCGTGGATGATCGTCCGCACCTACCACGAGACCGTCGAGCGCCAGAGGCACCGCATCGACGTCGCCGGCGCCGTCGTGCTCACCGTCGGCCTCACCCTGCTGATCCTCGCCGTGCTCGAGGGCGGGCAGGCATGGGCGTGGACCTCGTGGCAGAGCATCGGCGCGTTCGCCCTCGCGACGCTGCTCCTCGTGGCGTTCGTGATCATCGAGCGCCGGGCCGCAGAGCCGGTGCTGCCGCTCTGGGTGTTCTCGCGACGGCTCATCCTCACGACGTCGCTCATCTCGTTCGGCATCGGCGCCGCGCTCATCGGCCTCACGTCGTACGTGCCCACGTTCCTCGAGATCACGGCCGAGGCGACGCCGATCGTCTCCGGGCTGGCGGTCGCCGCCCTCACGCTCGGCTGGCCGATCTCCGCGTCGCAGTCGGGGCGCATCTTCCTGCGCATCGGGTTCCGAAGCACCGCGTTCATCGGGCTCGGCGTCGCGGTGCTCGGCGCCGCAGGACTCTTCGCCGCCTCGTTCGTGCCGAACGTGTGGACCACCGCGATCTCGTGCTTCGTGGTGGGCCTCGGGCTCGGGCTCGTGGCGTCCCCGACGCTGATCGCGGCGCAGTCGTCGGTGCCGTGGGAGGAGCGCGGCGTGGTGACCGGCGCGAACATGTTCCTCCGGTCGATGGGCAGCGCCGTCGGGGTCGCGATCTTCGGCGCCATCGCGAACGGCGTCATCTCCGGGTCGGGCCTCGGCGAGCACTCCCCCGTCGCCATCCAGGCGGCATCCAGTGCCGTGTTCCTCGCGGTCATCGTCGTTGCCGTGGCGACGATCGCGGGTGCGGTGGCGATGCCGCGCGGCCACGTCGACGACATCGAGCACCGTCCGGCCGAACAGGATGCCGCGCCCGCGGGTTGAGGTGCCTCGAAACCCGCTGTCACGACGACCGGGTTTCGAGACGCGTCCGGATTTCGAGACGCGTCCGGATTTCGAGACAGCCGCTGGCGCGGCTTCCTCAATCCGGTCGCTCCTCAACCCACGAACGCGGCGACGACGCGCACGACGAACCAGAAGAGCCCGACCACGCCGACCAGCAGGCCCGCCACACGCGTCGCCGGATCCGCGACCGCGGTGCGTCGCAGCAGCACGAGGAGCGGGAATGCGACCGCGATGAGCCCGAGCTGCACGCCTCGATGCCGAGGTTGAATGCGAGCAGCGAGTGGAGCAGCTCCCACGACCACGGCTCGTCGATGCCCAGGGCGCTCGCGAAGCCGAGCCCGTGCAGCAGGCCGAAGGCGAACACCACGGGCATCCGCACCCGGTCGGGCAGCTCGCGACGCGAGAGCGTGGCCGCGGCCGCCTCCACGATCGACAACGCGATCACGGGCTCGACGATCACCGCGGGCATGCTCACGACGCCGATGCCGGCGAGCAGGAACGTCACGCTGTGCGCCAGTGGGCGGAGCGTTCCCGGATGACACGCTGGCGAGCGTGGGTGAACAACCGGCATTCGACCGACGACGTGTCGGGGTCGGGAGGGAGAACGGTTACCGGAGCGGGTTTCGAGACGCCCGCTGCGCGGGCTCCTCAACCCGCGGACACGGTTACCGGATGCCGGCCGGCCCGATGACCTCGCGCTGGAACGTGCGGATCCAGCGCTGCCCGGTCTCGCGGAACTCCGCGTGCGTCGTGAAGCGGTAGTGGTACGCGGTGGCGCGCACCCACTTGGGCGCGGCTCCGTCGAAGGGATCGGTGTGCAGGAGCCTCAGTGTCGGGGTATCCGCCTCGAGCAGCCGCAGCAGGAACATCTCGAACCACGGCTCCCACATGCGCCCGAGCGGCAGGAACCACATCAGCCAGTCGAGCCGCAGGTGGTACGGCGCCCACTGCCGAGGCACGGCGCGAAGGTCGCCGGGCTTGCCCTTGAAGCCGTACTCGCGCCACTCGGAGTCGTCATCGGGCTCCTCGGCGAGGGTGCCCTCCACGACGATCTCGATGCGCCGCTTCGTCACGGTGCCGAACGCCCCGTAGGCGTTCACGAGCATCCACCGGTTGAAGCTGAAGTTCATGAGTTGCCGCCGCGAGAGCAGGTTGCGGATCGGCCAGTAGCTCAGCACGAGCAGCAGGACGGATACCGCCGCGATGATGAGGAACCACCACAGCGGCGTCGTCGCGGCATCCGTGCCCAGGTCGGCGGGGATCGCGGGGATCAGCCAGTGCCACGCCGAGTCGGTGATGGCGGATGCCGCGAGCACCACCGTGATCCAGTTGAGCCACGCGAAATTGCCGGTGACGATGAGCCAGAGCTGGGTGAGGATCACGATGACCGCAGCCGTCGAGCCCACCGGGCCGGGCACGAAGAGGAAGAACGGCACGACGAGCTGCGCGAAGTGATTGCCGAGCACCTCAACTCGATGGAACCACCTCGGCAGCAGATGCGCCTGCCGGCTGAACGGATTCGGCATCGGCTGCGTCTCGTGGTGGTACGTGAGCGCGGTGAGGTCGCGCCACTCACGTCCGCCGCGGATCTTGATCATGCCGGCGCCGAACTCGAGGCGGAACACGAGCCACCACACCGCGACGACGATCGTGATGGGCGGCGGCTGGTCGTTCGACCCGAGGAACGCGAGGGTGAACAACGCCTCGCAGAGCAGCATCTCCCAGCCGAACCCGTAGAAGGTCTGGCCGACGTTCACGATCGACAGGTACAGGATCCACAGGGCGAGGAAGACGAGCATGGGCACCCACGGCGGGCCGAGCTGTGGAAGCCCGACCACGACGGCTGCCGCGAGCACGAGCCCGGTGATCGCGACCGCGACGAGCCGGCGGTCGGTGTACCCCCAGCGGAACACGCTCGGCCCCCGGAGCCTCTGCGCGATCCGGAGAAGCTCCGGCACCGGCAGCAGGCCGTGCTCGCCGAGAAGCGGCCGGAACTGGTTCAGCGTCGAGAGGAAGGCCACGAACGCGAGCGCCCCGACCCCCCGCTGCAGCACCTGGCGGGCGATCTCGTAGTCGTGCGCGTCGAACCAGTCGAGCCAGTCCACGTGCACAACCTACGCCGTGGACCGCGGGTTGAGGAGCCCGCGCAGCGGGCGTCTCGAAACCCTCGTGCGCGGCGTCGGGTTTCGAGACGGCGCTTCGCGCCTCCTCAACCCGCAGATCAGCGGATGCCGAACCGCTCCCGCAGCGCGAGCTTGGCGGCCCACCATCCGTTCATGCCATGCACGGCCGGCCCCGGCGGCGTCGCGCTCGAGCACAGGTAGACCCCGGGCAACGGCGTGCGCCACGGCGCGGTCGACACCACGGGACGCTTCACGAACTGGGCGAAGGTGAGCTCACCGGCGTAGATGTCGCCGCCGACGTAGTTCGCGTTGTGCGCGGCGAGGTCGGTCGCGGTGCGCTGCGACGACGCGAGCACGACGTCGCGGAATCCCGGAGCGAAGCGCTCCACCTCGCGCGTGACGAGCTCGGTCGCGTCGAGCGTCGACCCCGCAGGCACATGCGTGTACGCCCAGAGCACGTGCTTGCCCGCCGGTGCGCGCGTGGGATCGACGACGGTCGGCTGCGTCGCGAGCACGTACGGATGCCGCGGCGCCGCATCGTCCACGCCGGGCTGGTAGCCCCGGCGCACGGCGTTCTCGGCCGCGGCGATCTCGGAGCGGCTCCCGCCGAGGTGCACGGTCGGGGCGAGTCCGACCTCGGGATTCGTCCACGGCACCGGCCCGTCGAGTGCGAAGTCGACCTTCGCGACGCCCGAGCCGTAGCGGTAGCGGCGGATGGCCCGCTCGTAGCTCCCGGGGAGGTCGGCGGTCAGCAGCAGTTCGGGCGCGGTGTCGAGGAGTACGACCCCTGGCCCGCCGGTCACCTCGTCGAGGCGCGAGACCGGGGCATCCGTCACGATCTCACCGCCGCGGGAGCGGAGCTCTTCGGCGAGCGCGTCGGCGATCGCCTGCGATCCGCCCGCAGGGAAGCCCCAGCCCACTCCGTGCGCGTGCATCGCCAGCAGCAGGCCCGCCCCCGCCGAGGCGAGCGTCGGCATTCCCCCGGCGGCGTGCGCGACCACGCCGGTGAACAACGCCGGCGCCACGTCGCCCGCGAAGCGCGTGTTCCACGCCGGCGTGCCCTGCTCGAGGGCGCGCAGGCCGAACCGGAACGCCGCGATCGGGTCTCGTGGCACGCGCAGCAGCTGCGAGCCCGTGAACGAGACGACGCCGCGCTGCCGCGCGAGCAGCGGCGCGATGAGGCTTCGCCAGGCCCGACCGTCGGCGCCGAGCCCCTCGACGGTGCGGTCGAGGTCGCGCCAGGCGATCCCGGCACGCCCGCCGTCGAGCGGATGCGCGTACGAGACCTCTGGCACGATCCACTCGAGGCGGTCGAGGAGACCCAGCTTGCGGAACACCGGCGACGCGAGGGCCGCCGGATGCACCGCCGAGCAGACGTCGTGCATGAATCCCGGCAGGGTGAGCTCGGCCGAGCGTACGCCGCCCCCGATCGACGCCTCACCCTCGAGCAGGCGCACCGACAGGCCGGCTCGCGCGGCCACGACCGCGGCGACGAGCCCGTTGGGCCCGCTCCCGACGACCGTGACGTCGGTCGAGGGCCTCAGAATCCGGCTCCCATGGTGTTGACGTAGACCCAGGGGAGGCGATCCATCATCAGCCGGTGCTGGTTGCCCTCGGCGTCGGGCGCGTCATCCGGAACGGCCGGGTCGTTCGCCTCGCGCTCCCGGTCGGCCTCGTACTCGTCGTCCTCCTGCCAGAGGATGGCGGTGCCGTCTTCGCTGAACCGCCCGACGTAGGGCTTCACGTCACCGCTGCGCAGCTCGGCGAGCGCCTGGTCGACGGATGCCGCGCGCTGCAGTCCGTGCAGCGTCACCCACGTCGGCGGCCACAGCGTCATCGCGCCGGCCGCGTGCCGATCGAGCGCGTCGACAGGACGGAGCCACTCCACCGCGGCCACCTCGCCGGGCGCGGGGCGGATCTCGCCATCGGGCACGCGCACGGCGAAGAAGGTGGTGCGCAGCTGCTTCGGCGAGCCCTTCGGCGGCGTCCAGTGCGAGAACGGCACCAGGTCGTAGCGGTCGAGCCCGAGCCCGATCTCCTCGCGCGTCTCGCGCACGGCCGCCCGGCGCGCGGCGTCCTCGGTGTCGATCGAACCGCCGAGGGCGTCCGCGTCGTCGACGGCGCCGCCCGGGAAGACCCAGGCGCCCGCGAACGAGCCGCGGTCGCGGGGCCGCTCGGCGAGAAGCACCTCGAGGCCGCGCTCGCCGTCGCGCAGCAGCACCACGGTGGCGGCGGCCCCCGGAACCTCGTCGTTCGTCAGGGATTCAAGGTCGCTGTCCATGTCCCCAGACTAGGCCGGTCGGGCGGGGAGCGCACCGGTGCGAACGCGGGCGCGCCGGCCATCCCCTCGGTACACTTCGGGCATGCACCTGCCCCGACTCGGAGGCGTCGACGAGGAGGCCGTGTCGCCCCTCGCAACGCTCGTGCGCGCGCCGAACCCCGGACCCATGACGCTCGACGGCACGAACTCGTACGTGCTGCGCGCGCCCGGCTCGGCCGGAGTCGTCGTCGTCGACCCCGGGCCCTCGGATGCCGCGCACCTCCAGCGGCTCGCATCGTTCGGGCCGGTCGAGCTCGTGCTGCTCACGCACCGCCACGCCGACCATCGCGAGGCGCTCGCCGAGTTCGCGGGCCTGGTGGGGGCCCCTGCGCGCGCGATCGACCCGGCGTACTGCATCGACGCGCCGCCGCTCGCCGACCGCGAGCTGATCGAGCTCGCGGGTCTCGAGCTGGAGGTGATGGCGACGCCCGGGCACACGGCCGACTCGGTCTCATTCGTGCTGCCCGACGACGGCGACCACGGCTCGGTGCTCACGGGCGACACGATCCTCGGGCTCGGCACCACGATCATCGCCGATCCCGACGGTGCCCTCGGTCCCTACCTCGACTCGCTCAGGCGGCTGCAGTCGTTCGCCCGGGCAGCGCGCGGCGCGGTCACGGTGCTGCCCGGCCACGGCCCGGTGCTCCGCGACCTCGCGTCGATCTGCGACGACTACCTCGTCCACCGCGCCGAGCGACTCGACCAGATCCGGGCGGCGCTCCGCGAGCTCGGACCCGACGCAACGGTCGACGAGGTCACCGACCTCGTCTACGCGGACACGGATGCCGCGGTGCGGCCCGCCGCGGAGGCATCCGTTCGAGCGCAGCTCGTGTACCTCCGCGGGCGGGCGTAACCCCGTGGCATCCGTTGATCCGGGTGCGGCTCAGGCGACGAGCGCGACGCCGCCCGTCCAGCTGATCTTCTCCTGCACCGCGAGCGTGAGCTGCAGGAAGCCGACCGACTCGAGCTCGCGCGCACGGGCGAGTGAGCCGGCGTCGACCGCGGCGATGCCGCCGGCACGCACCACGTCGACGAGCGCCTGCTTCGCGAGGGCGTCGTCACCGGCGATGAGCACCGTGGTGGGCTGGCCGCCGATGGTCTTCGCGGCGAGCGTCGAGGCGAAGTTGGTGTTGAAGGCCTTGAGCACGCGCGAGTCGGGCAGCGCCTCCTGGAGCTCGCTCGCCTTCGACCCGTCGGCGGGGGCGACGAGCGAATCGAAGGTCTCGAAGTTCAGCGGGTTCGTGATGTCGACCACGATCTTGCCGGCGAGTTCGGCGCCGCGCTTCGCGACGATGTCGTCGAGCGAAGGGTGGGGCACGGCGAGCACGACGATGTCGCCCGTGATGGCGTCGGACGTGTCGCGGCCGACGTACTCGACGGTGTTGCCGCCGGCGGCCACGATGCCTCCGATCGCACTGCCCATGTTGCCGGAACCGATGATGCTGACGGTGGTCATGTCGTTCCTCTCCGCGTCGTCATCCGACGCGATTACTTGTTGATACAACCAACACACTAGGGCAAATCAGTTGTTGCGTCAACCATTGCGGTACACTTGGCGTCATGAGCGACACGAGATGGCTGAGCACCGAGGAGTCCGCCGCCTGGGTGCGCCTCGTCGCGCTCGCCGAGTTGCTGCCCGGCGCGCTCGACGCCCAGCTCCTGCGCGACGCCGGCCTCACCCACTTCGAGTACGGCGTGCTCATGGCCCTCGGCGAGGCGCCGAGCCGCACCATGCGCATGACCGAGCTCGCCTCGCGCACGAATGCGACGCTGCCTCGTCTCTCCCACGTCGCCCGCCGCCTCGAGGAGCGCGGGCTCATCGAACGCTTCCCATGTCCCACCGACCGGCGCGCCACGAACGCCACCGTCACGCCGGCGGGGCTCGACCTGCTAGCGTCGGCCGCGCCCGGCCACGTCGAGACGGTGCGCCAGAACGTGCTCGACGCGCTCACGCCCGAGCAGCTCGAGCAGCTCTACTCGATCGCGGGCGCCGTGCTCACGCGACTCGACCCCGACGAGCGCCTGACCGCCACGTCCTGCCAGTTCAGCGAGGGTCCGGCCGCCGCCCGCATGGGCTGAGTTCCTCTGCTGCGGGCAGCACTGCCGTCGGCAGCATCCGCCCCGCGCCATCCGTCGTCGACGCAGGCTGGACGCATGAGCGATCACGAGACCCCACCGATCCAGCCGATCGACGCCGAGCTCACCCGGCGCCTGTTCCACGAGCGCGTCATCGTGCTCGGCGACGAGCTCGACCAGGGGGGCGGCAACCGCCTCATCGCGCAACTGCTCACCCTCGCCGCCGACGACCCGCGCCGCGACATCCGCTTCTGGATCAACTCGCCGGGCGGCTCGGTGCCGGCGATGCTCGCGATCATGGACGTGATGCGCGCGATCCCGAACGACGTGGCGACCATCGCGGTCGGCTGGGCGGCGAGCGCGGGCCAGTTCCTGCTCACCGCGGGCACGCCGGGCAAGCGGTTCGCACTGCCGCACGCGCGAATCCTCATGCACCAGGGCTCGGCCGGCATCGGCGGAACCGCCGTCGACGTCGAGCTCCAGGCCGACGACCTGCGCTACACGCGCGACGTCGTGCTCGGCATCACCGCGGAGCTCACCGGGCAGCCGCTCGAGCGCATCGCGCAGGACTCGCTGCGCGATCGCTGGTACACCGCCGAGCAGGCCGTGGAGTACGGCTTCATCGACCGCGTCGTGCACGGGTCCGATGAGCTGTACGGCGGCACCGCCCACCCGATGACCGGATTGCGGGTGCCCGCATGAGCTCCTACACGATCCCCTACGTCGTCGAGAAGCGCGGCAACGCCGAGCGCACGATGGACGTGTACAGCCGCCTGCTCTCCGAGCGCATCGTGTACCTCGGCACCGAGATCGACGACGGCGTCGCGAACGTGCTCATCGCGCAGTTCCTGCACCTCGCGTCGGAGTCGAGCGAGACGCCCATCAGCCTCTACGTCAACTCCCCCGGCGGCTCGCCCGGCGCGGCGCTCGCGGTGTACGACACGATGCAGCACATCCGGCCGGATGTCGCGACGACGTGCGTGGGGCAGGCCGGCGGGCCGGCCGCGGTGCTCCTCGCGGGCGGCGCCAAGGGGCAGCGCGCAATCCTCCCGCACGGCAAGGTGACGCTGCACCAGCCATCGACGCAGGGACGCGGCACGGTGCCCGACCTGATCATCCACGCCGACGAGGTGGTGCGGGTTCGCGCCGAGCTCGAGGCGGCGCTCGCGGCCGACACGGGTCGCGACGTGGTGACGCTGCGCCACGACACCGACCGCGAACTCATCCTCCCGGCGGCGGCGGCCGTCGCCTACGGCCTCGCCGACCACGTGCTCACGACCTGACTCTGAGGGTTGAGGAGCCCGCGAAGCGGGCGTCTCGAAACCCCGGCTCGGCGGAAGCGGGTTTTCGAGACGCGGCTTCGCCGCTCCTCAACCCGCGAACGCCATCTCGAACGCGGGTTTCGTGACGCGGCTCCGCCGCTCCTCAACCCGCGAGGGGGTCAGGCGGCGAGCAGGAACACGTCGCTCGGGGCTGGGACCTCGGCGCCGGTCACGACGACCGTGCCCGCGGCATCCGTGCCCGACAGGTCGAGCGGATGCCCGGGCAGCGCGTCCGCCCGGAATGCGAACGACGCCTCGACGACGAGGCGCTCGCGCCGATCCGCCTGGCGTCGTTCCTCGTCGAGCCGGGCGCCCAGGCGTTCGCCGACGCGGCGCACGACGTCGAGGAGCTCGAGCCCGAGCGCGTCGGCGACCGAGCCGAGGATCTCCGACGACGGCTCCTTGCGGCCGCGCTCGATCTCGGAGAGGTACTGCGGCGAGACGCCCGCCGTGGCGGCGACCTCGGTCAGGATGCGCTCCTGGTCGAGTCGCTCGCCGCGGAGCACCTCGCCGAGCACGTGCCGCCAGAGCGGCTTGGACGCGCGCGGGCCGATGGCCCGCGTGAACTCGACGACCTTGCCCATGTGGCGAGGCTAATCGCCGGATGCCGCGCTCGGCAGGTCGATCCGCTCAGGGCAGAATCGCCGCGCCGTGCGTCTGCCGCCGGCGCGCCTCAGCCGGCCTCGGGCACAGGCGACGCGTCGAGCCGGTCGCGCACGCGCGACGCGGCATCCGCGATCGCCCGCTTCTCGTCGGGCTGGAGCACGTCGAGGAACAGGTTCCGGATTGCCGTCGCGTGGTCGCGCATCGCGCCCAGCAGCGCCAGCCGGCCAGCGCGGGTGAGCACGACCCACGAGCCCCGCGCGTCGGTGTCGCAGTCCGCACGCTCGACGAGCCCGCGGGCGGCCATGCGCGTGAGCTGGTGCGAGAGCCGGCTCTTCTCCCACCCGATCGCCTCGCCGAGCGCACCGGGGCGCAGGCGTCGCCCGTGCGCCTTGAACAGCGTGAGCATCACGGCGTAGTCGCCTTGCGAGATGCCCGCGTCGCGCTGGAGCCGACGGTCGAGCTCGCGCATGAGCTCGCGGTGCATCGTCATGAAGTCGGACCAGAGCGACCACTCGGCCTCATCGATCTCGGACACCTCGGACATGACGCCAGCCTACCGAACTTTGGTTGACACGTCATCTTTCGGAGTTATGATGACGCGTCAACTACTTCTCTCGGAAGGACTCCCCATGACCGCAGTCAGGATCGGCATCATCATCGGCAGCACTCGCCCCGGACGGGTCGGCGATCAGGTCGCGAGGTGGGTGCTCGAGCACGCGTCGGCGCGCACCGATGCCGAGTTCGAACTCGTCGACCTCGCCGACTTCGCCCTGCCCCACCTCGACGAGGCCGTGCCGCCGAGCCTCGGGCAGTACGCCAACGACCACACCAAGGCGTGGGCCGAGAAGGTCGACTCGTTCGACGGCTACATCTTCGTGACCCCCGAGTACAACCACTCCACGTCGGGCGCGCTGAAGAACGCCCTCGACTTCGTGTACGCCGAGTGGAACGACAAGGCCGCCGGGCTCGTGAGCTACGGCGCCGCCGGCGGCACCCGCGCGGCCGAGCACCTCCGCCTCATCCTCGGCGAGCTGCAGGTCGCCGACGTGCGCCAGCAGGTCTCGTTCTCGCTGATGACCGACTTCGAGCACTACACGTCGTTCACGCCGCCCGCCTACCACCAGGGCATGCTCGCGACGCAGCTCGACCAGCTCGTGCCGTGGGCGTCGGCCCTCAAGAGCGTGCGCGACGCTCGCACGACCCTGGCCACGGCCGCGTAGGCGCGCGAACGCCCCGGCGCCGCTCGTCGCGGACGCCGGGGCGTCGAGGCCGGCTCAGGCCGGCTGGTACGTGAGGCAGTCGGCGTCGTCGGCGCCGGGCCCGATCCGCACGGATGCCGCGTGGCACTCGAGCGAGGAGTTGTGGATGCACTCGGGACGCTGGCACGCGCCCACGTGCGTGAGCACCTTGTCGAGGCCGCCCTTGACACCGAGCGGGATGAACGTGGCGCACTCCGCGTCGCCCACGGATCCGCCGATCGTCACGGCGGCCGCGTGGCAGTGCGAATGGTCGTTGTAGGAGCATCCGGCCACCGAACACTCGGCAACGGCGGGCAGATCGTCGAGCGTCATGCTCATGGTGACCTCCAGAAGCGGTTTCGACTGTGCAATAGGGCGATGGTAGACCAGCGAGCGGATCGAGCGCAGTACCCCGAGCGGTTTTTTTCGCAGATCAGCGCGGATTTCTTAGTAAGGTGAGCCTCACCTGTGCTGCGGCCGGCAGGGGTCCCTCCGGTAGATCGGCACTGGTGTGCACCCGTCCCGCAGGCCAGAATGAGCGGAGACACTGGAGGTGCGCGATGTCCATGGAAACCGTGCTCTGGTCGATCCTCGGCGTGTACGGCGTCGTCGGCGGCGTCCTGCTCCTCGCGGCCCTGTGGGCGCTCATCCGCGCGCCGCGCGGATACTGATGCTCGCGGTGAACTGACGGCATGACGAGCGCCGCCACCACCACCGCACAGGCGATTCGCCGCGTCATCCGCAAGGGCGGCACGACCGATCGCACGTCGGCGCTCCTGCTGCTCTGCTTCACGGTCATCGCGGTCGTCTGGGCGAACTCCCCGTGGGGCGCCACGTACGACGAGTTCTGGGACACCGAGGTCGAGATCGTCATCGGCGAGTTCGCCGCCCACCTCACGTTGCACCAGCTCGTGAACGACGGCCTCATGGCGTTCTTCTTCTTCACCGTCGGACTCGAGGTGAAGAGCGAGTTCACGATCGGCGAGCTCACTGACCGGTCACGAGCTGCGGTACCGGTGATCGCCGCGATCGCGGGCCTCGCGCTGCCTGCCGCGATCTTCCTGCTGCTCAACGCCGGGACGGGCCAGGCGAACGCGTGGGGCATCGTGATCTCCACCGACACCGCCTTCCTGCTCGGCGCGCTCGCGATCATCGGGCCCAGGTTCCCGGCGCGGCTGCGCACGTTCCTGCTCACGCTCGCGGTCGTCGACGACATCGGGGCGCTCGTGGCGATCGCCGTGTTCTACAACGAAGGGCTGCAGGCACTGCCGCTCGCGATCGTCGCGGTGCTGCTGGTGGCGCTGGCGCTCGTGCGATTCCTGCCCGTCGGGCGCGGCCCCGCGTACGCGGTGCTGGGCTTCGGGCTGTGGCTCGCGGTCGCGGCGGCGGGCGTGCACCCGACGCTCGCGGGCGTCGCGGTGGCGCTGCTCATCCCGGTGTTCCCGCCGCGGCGCATGGACGTCGAGCGCGCTGCCGAGATCACCCGCGCGTTCCGGGAATCGCCCAATACGGCGTACGCGCGCGCGGCGACCCGAAGCCTGCGCGACTCGATCTCGATCAACGAGCGCCTGCAGGCGGCGTGGTCGCCGTACATCGCGTTCATCGTGCTGCCGATCTTCGCGCTCGCGAACGCCGGCGTACGGCTCGACCCGGCGACGCTCGCCGACGCCGTCGTCTCGCCGCTCACGTGGGGCGTGGTGGCGGGCCTCGTGGTCGGCAAGTTCGTCGGCATCACGGGTGCCACCGCGCTGGTGCGGAGGCTGCGCCTCGGTCGCCTGGCGCCGGGGCTCACCATGCCCCGCATCGCGGGAGGCGCGGCCCTCTCGGGCATCGGATTCACGATCGCGCTGTTCATCGTGGGACTCGCGATCGAGGACCCCGAGACGCAGGACCTGGCGCGCGTGGGCGTGCTCGCGGCATCCGTCATCGCCTTCGTGCTGGGCTGGGCGATCTTCGCGGTGGGCGACCGGCTCCAGCCGCCGATGCCCGTGGGCGCGAAGCTCGCGCGCCCGGTCGACGTGGAGCGCGACCACTTCAAGGGCCGGCCCGACGCGCCCTACACGATCGTGGAGTACGGCGATTTCGAGTGCCCGTTCTGCAGCCGGGCGACGGGCTCGATCGACGCGGTGATCGCCCACTTCGGCGACGACGTGCGGTGGGTGTTCCGTCACCTGCCGCTCGAGACCGTGCACCCGCACGCGAAGGAGGCCGCGCAGGCGGCCGAGGCGGCGGCGCTGCAGGGCCGCTTCCTGGACATGGCGCGCACGCTGTTCGCCCACCAGGACCGTCTCACCACCGACGACCTCTGCCAGCACGCCCGCGACCTCGGCCTCGACCTCGACCGTTTCGCGGACGACCTGCGCTCGCCGGCCGTCGTGCGACGCGTCGAGGACGACATGCTCGACGCCGAGCTCATGGACCTGCACGCCACGCCGACCTTCTTCATCGGCGAGCGCCGGCACGTCGGCCCGTACGACTCGGCGACGCTCATCCTGGCGCTGGAGGCGGGCCGGGAGCGCGACGAGCGCGCTGCGGGGTGACTACTCGGGCTTCGTGGCCTTGCCGTCGAGCCAGAGCATGTCGCTCGGGTCGCTGTGGGTGCCGCCCGAGTCCACGTGCTTCGCGTCGATCTGCGGCCCCTTCTTGATGACGTGCACGAGCGCCATCGCGTGCCCCCGCCCGAGGTCGTAGTCGGCCTTCAACCAGTCGACGATGACCCCCGCCTTGACCGAAGGGTCGTCGTAGCCCTTCTCGTGTGCGAGCTCGATGAACTGCCGGGGCGTGAGCCCGGTCTTCTCCTCGATGTTGTCGAGATATGCCTGGAACGACATGCGATCCTCCTTCGTCGATTTCGCGAGTCTACGGGTGCCGACCGACGCCTGCCAGCGGCGGGCGCGGGCGCCCATCACGCGATGTCGCGCATCCCCTCGAGTTCGAGCCGCAGTCCGCGCACCTCCGTCGGCTCGACGGCCTGCCGATGCGCGTGCGAGTCGGAGTGTTCCCGTTGCGCCTCGCTGGTGACGGTGCCCCCGCGCGCGCCGTCGCGTTCGTCGACTGAGTCGGCGGCGTGGACGCTCAGGCCCGCGCGGCCAGCACCTCGTCGACCCACGCCGGCACCACGATGCTCGCGGGACCGTGTCGCACCTCGTCGAAGAGCGGGGCGATCTCACTCGACGCGAGGTTCAGCTCGATCGTGTGCGCGCCCCAGTCTGCTGCGGTCATCACGAAGCCGGCCGCCGGGTAGACGGCACCCGAGGTGCCGATGGCGGCGAACTCGTCGCAGGCGAGCAGCGCCTCGTCGATCTCGTCGAGGTGGTACGGCAGCTCGCCGAACCAGACGACGTCGGGGCGCAGCATCCGCTCACCGCATGTCGGACAGGGCGGGCGCTCGAGGAGGTCGGCCATGACCGGCGAGCGGGCGCCGCACCGCGCGCAGAGCGCCTGCAGCAGTTCGCCGTGCATGTGCAGGACCCGGCGCGACCCGGCCTGCTCGTGCAGGCCGTCGATGTTCTGGGTGACCACGAGCAGGTCGTCGCCGAGCTCGCGCTCGAGCCGGGCGAGCGCGTCGTGCGCGGGGTTCGGCTCGGCACGCGCGACGGCGTGCCGTCGCTGGTCGTAGAAGCGCTGCACGGTATCGGGGTCCCGCTCGAACGCCTCCGGCGTCGCGACGTCCTCGACGCGGTGCCCCTCCCAGAGTCCGCCCGCGTCGCGAAACGTGGGCACGCCGCTCTCGGCCGAGATGCCGGCGCCGGTGAGCACGACGATGCGCATGCCTCCCATTGAACCGCGTCCACCCCTGGCCTGCGCCCACTGCAGGAAGAATCGGGCGCCCCGCGGCGAGTGCAGGGCCTTCCGACGGCGTGTCGCTCGAACCTTCCTGCATTGGGGCGCCGGAGGCCGTACGCCGACAGGCGTACGGCGAGTGACTCCCACGAGCGGATGCCCCGGCGGCGCGCCCTCGGCATCGTGGAGGCATGACCGCTACCACCACCACGCGAACGACACCCCGCCCGCGGGCCGACGCCCGGGCCATCCGGATGCCGCTCTCAGCCCGCGCACGCAAGTTGCTGCTGCTCGTGCACATCGCGGCCGCGGGAGTGTGGCTCGGCCTCGACCTCGTGCTCGGCATCCTCGTGTTCACGGCGATCACGGGCGACCCGACCGGAGCGGGGGCCGCCGCGGCGAGCCTCGCCGCCGTGGCGACCTGGCCGATCGTGATAGTCGGCCTCGTGTCCCTCGTCTCCGGCGTGCTGCTGGGACTCGGCACGAAGTACGGGCTCGTGCGCTACCGCTGGGTGCTCGTGAAGCTCGTGATCAACGTGGTGCTCGTGACCCTCGTCGTGCTCGTGCTCTGGCCCGGCATCGTGAACCTCGGCGACGCCGGTCGCGCGGCCCTGGCCGAGGGTGACGCACCCGCGGTCAGCGCGACCCTCGTGTTCCCGCCGGTCGTCTCGTCGACCGCCCTCATCGTCGCGATGACGTTGTCGGTCTTCAAGCCCTGGGGGCGAACGCGACGGATCAGTCGCGGGCCGTCTGCGTGACGCCGATCGCGCGCAGGAGCAGGTCGACGGTCGCGTCGGTCGCCTCCGCCACCGAGACGCCGTCCAGCAGGTCGCCGGTCGCCAGGGCGGCGACGCCGTGCACGCTCGCGAACGCGACGAGCGCGAGTCGCTCGGGGTCGTCGCCTGCCGTCACGGCGCCCGCCGCCTGCGCCTCGGCGATCAGCTCGACCGCCGCCCGCAAGCTGCCGCGGCCCGCCTCGACGAGGGCATCGCTCGCGTCGGCCTCGTGCTTGACCGTGTACATGAGCCCGAGCAGGGCGGCGTTGTCGACGGCGAACGTCACGTAGGCGCTCGCGATGGCGCGGAAGCGGGCGTCGAAGGTGCCGGGCGTGGCCGCGGCATCCGCCATCGCCCGATTGAGGCGCTGGAAGCCGTCGAGGGCGAGCGCGTCGAGCAGGGCACGCCTGTCGCGGAAGTGCCGGGCGGGCGCCGCGTGGCTGACGTTCGCGTCGCGGGCGAGCTGCCGGAGCGAGAGCGCCTCGACGCCCGACCGCTGCACACTGCGCTCGGCGAGCTCGAGGAGCGTCTCGCGGAGGTTCTCGTGGTGGTAGGCGGCCGACACAGGGCGAGTCTAGTGCAGATGTAGGCATTGACAACACGGCGCGCGAGGCGCATCATGTTGTCACTGACTACTTCCAGTCCCTGACCTCGAACCGATCGGAACACCACCATGGCCCGCAACCACGCCGGCACCACCGCGATCGTCACGGGCGCGAGCTCGGGCCTCGGCGCCGAGTTCGCCCGCACCCTCGCCGCACGGGGCGCGAACCTCGTGCTCATCGCGCGACGCGCAGACCGGCTCACCGCACTCGCGGACGAGCTCGCCGCCGCGCACGGCGTCGACGCGCATCCGCTCGCCCTCGACCTCGCCGCACCTGGCGCGGTCGAAGCCGTCACGACGTTCGTGCGTGAGCGCGGCCTCAGCATCGACTCGCTCGTGAACAACGCCGGCTTCGGCATGCACGGCGAGCTCGCCGAGGCGGATGCCGCGCGCATCGACGAGCAGGTGCGCCTCAACGTCGGCGCGCTCGTCTCGCTCACCCGCGCCTTCCTGCCCGAGATGACGGCGTCGGGTCGAGGCATCCTGGTGAACGTCGCGAGCACCGCCGCGTTCCAGCCGTTGCCGTACATGGCCGTCTACGGTGCGACGAAGGTGTTCGTGCTGAGCTTCACCGAGGCGGTGGCCTACGAGACCCGCGAGAGCGGACTGCGCGTCACCACGCTCTGCCCCGGCGCCACCCGCACCGAGTTCTTCGACGTCGTCGGCACCCAGGAGGCGCGTGTCGGCGACTACCAGACCCCGGAGGAGGTCGTCGCCACGGCGATACGCGCACTCGACGCTCGGCGCACGCCGTCGTCGGTGGTGTCGGGTGGCCGCAACAGCGCGGCGGCCGTGCTGGCGCGGATCATGCCGCGCTCCATCGTCATCCCGATGACCGCGCGCCTCATGGCGAACTGAGCGGATGCCGCGGCACCCGCGGCGCGCTCTGGGCTGAGCGCCTGGTCAACGCCGCCGGTCGGCGGGCAGCGTCGACCAGACGGCGAGCGCGACGAGCAGGGGCTGGAAGAACAGGCGGATGAAGCGGGCGCGGTCGGTCGCGAGGCCGAAGGCGCTGCGGCGCTCGGCCCACTGGGCGAGGTTGCCGGGGAAGACCGCGATGAAGAACGCCGCGACGATCGTGCCGATGCGCTCCCGCTCGCGCGGGAGCGCGACGAGCGCCGCGCCGAGGCCGATCTCGGCGACACCCGACCCGACGACGACCGCGTCGGCGTCCATCGGCACCCACGGCGGCACCTGCGACCGGAACTCGCGGCGCGCCCAGAACAGGTGGCTCACGCCCGCGAAGACGAGACCGGCGGCGAGCAGGACACGGCCGATCGTGCGCCCGGGCGTCGACCGCGGGATGCCGGCCCGCCGTGTCATCGCTCGATCGACTTCTGCTCGTCGGAGGGTCGCATGAGGTTCCGGAGCACGAGGAAGACGACCACCGCGACCACGGCCACGATCGCGAGCTTGCCGATGAACCAGAGCAGGCTGAACAGGACGTCGACGAGGAACCAGGCGACGATCACCGCGACGATCACGCCGATGACGGTCCAGACGGTACGGCTCATGCTTCGAGGCTAGCCGTAGGATGCGGCTGATGATGCCGGATTCGATCGACGCCTTCGTCGAGCGGCTCGCGGCGGGCCGCTCGGGCCCGAACAGCGTGAACCCGTTCGATCGCTCGCGCCGCGACAACGCGATCAGACGTCGGAACCTGGCGTTGTACCTCGAGCAGCTGGCGGAACGACGCCCCAGCGTGCTCCTCGTGGGCGAAGCACCCGGCTATCGCGGCATGGCGATCACGGGCGTCCCGTTCACGAACACGGTGCTCCTGCGGCGGGGCATCCCGCATTTCGGGCTCTTCGGGACCGCGAACGGCTATGCGATTCCGGATGTGCCGGGCGTCGCCGCCGAGCCGACGGCGACCGTGATGTGGCAGACGCTCGTGGCGCTCGACTTCCTGCCGGTGCTGTGGAGCGCCTTCCCGCTGCATCCCCACCGCCCTGGCGACCCTATGTCGAACCGCACGCCGTCGGTGGCCGAGACCTCGGAATGGTCATGGTCCTGGCAGGCGCTGATGGACGTCATGTCGATTCGGTCGGTCGTCGCGGTCGGCAATGTCGCGCACGCCAGCCTGGCGAGAAGCGGGATGTCGGTCCCGCGCGTGCGGCACCCCGCGCACGGCGGTCGGGAGGAGTTCCGGCGCGGCCTGCAGGCGCTGCTCGCCGAGGGCACCATCGCCTGAGCCCGCCGCCCGTTCAGCGGATGCCGCCTCCGAGCCGCGCCGAGATCGCCGCGGCGGTCGCCCTCGCCGCAGCCACCACGTCGTCGAGCCCCACCGCGCTGTACGACGTGCCGATGTATGGCACCGTGAGGGCGGCGACCGTCGCACCCGTGCGATCCGTGACCGCGGCGACCACGTCGGTGATGCCCGCCTGCAGGCGATCGGTGCGGGTGAGATACCCCGCAGCGAGCTGCCCGGCCTCGGCCGGCGTGAGGGCACCGGCATCCGCTGCGACCTGCGAGGCCAGCACGGCACCGGTCGCCGTGCTCTCGACGGGGAAGCGCGCGCCTACCCGCACGTGGTACCCGAAGTCGGCGGGCGACTCGGCCTGCGAGATGATGCGCACGACACCGGCGTCGTCGACGCTGAGGTTGCACGACTGCCGGATCGCGTCGGCGAGCTCCCGCATGGGCCCTGCGGCGAGCTGCACGAGACCGCGCAGAGGTGGGTGCCGGTGCGCCAGGTCGAAGAGCGCCATCGAGAGGACGTAGCGGCCCGATCGGTCGTCGCGGGTCACGTACCCCCGCCGCTCGAGCGTCGCGAGCACGCGGTAGATCTGGCTGACGTTGCGCCCGACGGACTCGGCGATCTCGGTCTGCGTGAGCCCGCGAGCCTCCCCGGCGAGCAGTTCGAGGATGTCGAGCGCCTTGTCGAGCGCAGGAGCCGAGTAGTCGGTGGTGCGATCTGCGATGCGTTCGGCCATGCGGATGCCTCCAGCGGATCGGCGGTCAGCGGTGGGCGCCGATGGCCCGCACGAAGCGGCGCGCGATCTCGCGCTCCAGGTCGTCGGGCACGGGCTGGGCGCCCGGCGGGAGCGACGCCGCCGCCGTGGCGACCCGCTCGAGCGAGAGCGATTGCAGCAGGAATCCGAGGTCCATGGCCTCGAGCGAGTTGCCCTTGGGCTCCCGCCCGGCGAGGTTCACCATGCGGCCGCCCGCGAGCAGGATGAGCTCGCGTCCGTCCGGCAGGTCGATGCGCTCGATCGCCGCGTCGAGCTCCGTGACGGCGGTCGCGCGGGCGTAGAGCGCCTCGGTGTCGATCTCCCACGGGAAGTGCCCCGCGTTCGCGAGCACCGCACCTGTGGACAGCAGGTCGAACACCTCGTCGGTGATGATGCCCGGGTGCCCCGTGGCCGTGACGAAGAACTCGCCCCACTCGGCGAGATTCCGCATGTCGTCGACGCGGTACCCGTCGAGCGCGGCCTCGAAGGCCTTGATCTCGTCGATCTCGGCCACGGCGACCCGTCCGCCGAAGGCCCGCAGGTACTGCGCGATGCCGCGCCCGCACCAGCCGTAGCCGGCCACCACGAACCGGCGGCCGGGGATCATCAGGTTGGTGATGCGCATGATGCTCTCCACCACCGACTGCCCGACGCCGTGCCGGTTCTCGCCGATCGCCTTCAGCGGACTGTCGTTGATGACGATGGTCGGGAACGGCACGCGGCCCGCGAGCTCCGTGCGCAGGCGGATCCCGCCGCTCGTCGTCTCCTCGGTACCGCCGATCACCGAGCCGGCCGCGCCGGCGGCGACGATGCCGGCCACGAGGTCGGCGCCGTTGTCGAGCAGGATGTCGGGTCGCGATGCGACCACGGCGGCGACGTTCGCCTCGTGCTGCTCGAGCGTGTCGTCGCGACGACCGAACACGGTCATGCCCGAATCGCGGAGGAAGGCGGCGATGTCGTCCTGCGTCGACCCGTGGTTGCCGGTGGCCACCACCTCGGCGCCGCCCGCGGCGAGCACCTCGAGCAGCACGGCGGTCTTCGGCTCGACGTGCAGCGACATGCCCACGCGGCGGCCGGCGAACGGCCGGCGCTCGGCGAAGTCGCGGCGGGTCGCGGCGAGCAGCGGCATCCGCGACCTGATCCAGGCGATGCGGGCGGCGCCGCGTTCGAGGAGTTCCGACATCTCGACTCGCTTTCATATATGAATGCAGCTTTCACATATGGTACCGGACGCCCGCGCAACGGCGCTCGGGGCAGGAGACGCTGACCGGGCCGTTGCACTACGTCCGGATCATCCGGGCGCGGCATCCGCTCGAGTGCGCCTGCGGCGGAAGTGCTTGCGCTCATCGATCGAGGGATCGGGGTGGTCCCACACCTTGATGATCGCCCAGGCCACCGCGGTGATCGGCACGGCGAGCACGGCCCCCGCGATGCCCGCGACGATCGTGCCGACGGCGAGCGCGATGAGGATGACGAGCGGATGCAGCTTGAGGGACTGGGCCATCACCACGGGTTGCAGCAGGTCCCCCTCGAGCTGCTGCACCACGATGACGATCGCCACGACGATGAGCGCCACGACCGGCCCGTTGGCCACCAGCGCGACGAGCGCCGCCAGGATGCCCGCCACGGTCGCGCCGATGAGCGGGATGAACGAGCCGAGGAACACGATCACCGCGAGCGGGAGCGCGAGCGGCACTTGGAGGATCGCGAGGCCGATGCCGATGAGGAACGCGTCGACGAATCCGACGATCGCGGTGCCCCGCAGGTAGCCGCCGAAGACCTTGACCGCGGTCACTCCGATGCGGCGGCCGCGCTCGACCCGCGCGCCGTGGAACGGACGGAGGAAGAACTCCCAGATCTTGTCGCCGTCCCTCAAGAAGAAGAACAGCACCACGATCACGAGCGTGACGCCGGTGACGAACTCGGCGGCCGCCGAGACGCCCCGGACCGCCCCAACGCCGAACTCGGCGCTCGTGACGAAGTCCACGATCGCGTCGCGTGCCTCCGTGACCTGTCGCTGGTCGATGGGGAACGGCACGTCCTCGAGCCATTCCTGCACGTCCTCGAAGCCCTCCGTCGCGGACTCGACGAGGCTCCCCCACTGGTTGCGCACGGCGACGACGATCGCGGTCACGACGCCGCCGAGCACGAGGATGCTGCCGATCATCGTGATCCAGGCGGCGAGGCCCGGCGACATCCCCCGGCCGCGGAGCCACCTGAGGAGCGGGGCGGCCGCCGATGCCAGGATGAGTGCGATCAGCACGGGGATGACGACGAGCTTGACCTGCACGAGCGCCCACACGCCCAGCGCGACGAGCGCGACGCCGAGGAGCACCTGCAGGCTCCGGATGCTCCACCTGCCGAGCCGATCGGCCCAGATCTGTCCAAGACGGGGCGACGGCGTGGGTCGAAGGCTCATGGCATCACCCTACGACCCGGCTCGCACGACGAGGAGCGCCTCGTCGACCCAGCGCGGCTGGGTCGACGGAAAGGCCGCGCGTGCCGCCCCGGGATACGCTGGCCGGGACGCGCGCCCGCTGCTGCGGCATCCGCGCCTCGAGTCCGAGAGGTACCGAACGTGCACGACGCGAACCCGACCGCACCATCCGCCCTCCACCCCGACACCGTCGCCATCGTCTCGGGCCGGCCGCCGCACGAGCCCGACCAGCCGATGAGCGTCCCGGTGCACCTCACCTCGACCTACGTCGCCGGCGGCGACCTGGAGTACGGCCGCTACGGCAACCCGTCGTGGACGGCGTTCGAGGACACGCTCGGCGCGCTCGAGGGCGGCCGGTGCGTGGCCTTCGCGTCGGGCATGGCCGCGATCGCCGCGGCGTTCGACCTGGTGGAGCCCGGGGGCACGATCGTGGCGCCGCGCCACTCGTACACCGGCACCGTCGCCGCCCTCATCGAGCGCGAGGAGCACGGGCGCGCGAAGGCCGTGTTCGTCGACATCACCGACACCGCGGCGGTGGCGGCGGCGAGCACGGATGCCGCGATGGTCTGGTTCGAGTCGCCCACGAACCCCGCGCTCGAGGTGGCCGACATCGCCGCGATCGCACGGGCGGCGCACGAGCACGGCGCACTCGTCGCGGTCGACAACACGTTCGCGACCCCGCTGCTGCAGCGCCCGCTGGAGCTCGGCGCCGACCTCGTCGTGCACTCCGCGACCAAGTACATCTCGGGCCACAGCGACGTGCTCATGGGTGCCGCCGTTGCAGCATCCGACGACCTCGCGGCTGCGCTCGTGCAGCGCCGCTCGCTCTACGGGGCCATCCCGGCACCGCTCGAGACGTTCCTCGCGCTGCGGGGCCTGCGCACCCTGCCCGTTCGCCTCGAGCGCGCGCAGGCGACCGCGCAGGAACTCGTGCGCCGCTTCGCCGGCCACCCGGCGCTCGACGAGGTGCGCTACCCCGGCTTCGGCGCGATCGTGTCGATCGTGGTGCGCGGCGGCGCCGAGCCCGCCGACGCGCTCGTGCAGCGCACGAGCCTCTGGGTGCACGCCACGAGCCTCGGCGGGGTCGAGTCGACGTTCGAGCGGCGTCGCCGCTGGCCGCTCGAGCAGCCCACGATCCCCGAAGGGCTCGTGCGGCTCTCGGTCGGTCTCGAGCACGTCGACGACCTGCACCGGGATCTCGTGGCGGCACTGGACACGCTCGACTCGCTCGGCTGAGTCATGGGCTTCGAGGCGTGGCGCACCTACTACGAGCGGAATACCGTTCGGCAGCGGCGCATCGAAGCGTCGGTCGACTGGGACGCACCCTGCACGATGCCCGAGGCGATGCGCCGCGCGTACGCGCGATCATTCCAGCGGTTCGAGCTCGGCGAGGCAGGCGATGGCCTGCGCCTGCTCGCGAAGGCGGCGGATGCCGGCGATCCCGTGTACCTCGCCGCGCTCACCCTCCTCGTGCAGGAGGAACAGCGGCACTCCGCGCTGTTCGCCCGGGGCCTCTCGCACCTCGGTGCTCCACGGCTGAGGTCGCATTGGTCGGATGCGACGTTCACGCGCCTCCGCCGGATGCTCGGACTTCGCACCGAGCTCGCCCTGTTCCTCATCGCCGAGTCGACGGCGATCGAGTACTTCCACGCGCTCGCGACTGCCGGGCCGGACGCCGTCATACGCGGAATCGGACGCCGCATCCTCACCGATGAGGTCGAGCACCTGCGCTTCCAGGTCGACCGCCTCAGAGCCGGCTTCGCGTCCACGCCCTCGGCTGCGCGGGTGTTCGTTGGGATCTGCTGGGGCGTCATCGCGGCGGGCGCCGCGACGGTGCTGGCCGTGGACCACGGCGCAGCGCTCCGCGCGTGCGGCATCAGGCCCGCCGACTACTGGGGGCGCGCGATGCGCCACTTCCGCCGTGCCGCCATCGCGGCGCTCTCCCAGCCCGATCGCGGGATCGAAGGACCCTCGGTGCAGCTTGCCGACGAGCACGCCGTCAGCTGAGGGTCGCCGAGCGCCCGCGCTCAGGTCGCGCGTTCGAGCAGCCAGTCCATCGCATCGGGGACGGTGTCGAGCACAGACACATGGCCGTCGTCGAGTCGCATCCACAGCGTGGCATCCGGCAGCCGGCTGAGCATCCACGACGCGTGCCGCCGCGGCACGACACGGTCCTGCTCGCCCTGCACCAGGAGCACGGGTGCGACGACCTGCTCGAGTTCGAACCCCCAGGGCGAGGCGAGTGCGACGTCGTCGTCGATGAGCCCATCCGGGCCGAACACCTCCGAGCGTGCCACGTCGGCGCCGAGCGCCGCCCACGGACCCTCCAGCGCGGCGAAGTCGGCCGGCAGGAACTGGTCGGGGTCGAACTCCTCGGTCTCCGCGAACCGAGCCCGCGCCTCGCGGCCCTGCATCGCCGCGCGCAGTGCCCCAGACGAGCGCATCCCGTCGAACCAGCCGAACGCGTCGGTGTACGGCGCGATGCCGGCGAGCGTCACGACCCCCGTGACGCGTTCTGGCAGGAGCGCCGCCCCGGCGAGCGCGTGCGGACCGCCGCCCGATGCCCCCATCGCCGCGAACGTCTCGACGCCGAACGCGTCGGCGACCGCGGCGACGTCGGCCGCGGCCGAGGCGACGTCGCGCCCCGGGTTCGGGGTCGAGCCGCCGTATGCCGGCCGCCCGTACGAGAGCACGCGGATGCCGCGCGCCGACGCCGCCTCCAGCACCGGGTGGAGCGGGGCGCCGGTCTGCGGCGACCCGTGGTGCCACACGAGCACCAGCCGCGACGCGGCATCCGCTCCGCCGTCGTACGCGCGCAGCACGCGTCCGTCGTCGAGTCGCACATCGAGGGCCGTGATCATGCCGCCTCCCCTGCCGTCAACCCGGCCGAACGCCTGGATGCCCAGCCTAGAGTGGTGCAGGTGGTGGGCAGCTTCTTCTCGGGCGTGGGGATGCTGCTGCGCGGCTTCGCCTTCTGGGGCCGGCGCCCCGGCGTGATGCTGCTCGGCCTCATCCCGGCGGCAGTCGTCTTCGTCCTCGTCCTCGCGGCGCTCGTCGCACTCGGGATCAGCCTGCCCGGGCTCACCGATTGGCTGACGCCGTTCGCGGATGCGTGGGTCGACCCTTGGCCGGCCCTGTTCCGCGGGACCATCGGCGCGATCATCTTCGGCGCCGCCGTCGTGCTCGCGGCCGTCACCTTCACGGCGCTCACGCTCGCCGTCGGCGACCCGTTCTACGAGCGCATCTGGCGCGCCGTCGAGCTCGAACTCGGTGGGGAGGTGCCCGAACGGGGAGTCGGGTTCTGGCGATCCGTGAGGGACTCGCTCGTGCTCATCGCGGCCGGTCTCGTCACCGCGATCGGTGTCGCGCTCACCGGATTCGTGCCGGTGGTCGGCGCCGTGCTCGCGCCGACCCTCGGCGTGATCCTCTCGGGGCGGCTGCTCGCGATGGAGCTGAGCTCGCGCCCGCTCGAGGCACGCGGCATCGACCGGGCTGCTCGCCGGGCGCTGCTCCGCGGCCACCGCTCACGGCTGCTCGGATTCGGCGTCGCGACACAACTCTGCTTCATGATCCCGTTCGGCGCCGTGATCACGATGCCGGCCGCCGTCGCCGGCTCGACGCTGCTCGCGCGCTCGGTGCTCGACACTCCTGCTCAGCTGACGGCCCGGCGGTAGGTGCGAATCGCGAGGGGGACGAAGACTACGAGGATTCCCACGGTCCACGCGAGGGCGGTGAGGACCTCACCGGCGATCGTGTGGCCGACGGGGAGGGCTCCTTCGCCGAGGGTGAGGCCACGCAACGCGTTGCTGACGATGGTGATGGGCTGGTGGTCGGCGAAGGTGGCGAGCCACTCCGGCATCGTGCTCGTCGGCAGGAAGACCGAGCTCGTCAGGGTGAGCGGGAAGACGACCAGGTAGACGGCTGCTTGGATCGCTTCGGCGTTCTTCATCGCGAGCCCGAGAGTCGCCATGATCCAGGAGCAGGCGTAGCCGAAGGCGAGCGCGAGTGCCATGGCGGCGAGCAGGTGCCAGATGCTCGTCTGCAGTCGGAAGCCGAGCGCGATCCCGACGCCGAGTTGCAGGGTGAGGATGAACGCGTTGCGTACCAGGTCGGCGAGGGTACGACCGGCGAGAACGGCCGAGCGCGCCATGGGCAGGGACCGGAATCGGTCGATGACGCCGTTCGCACGGTCTCTGTTGAGGCCGAACGCGGTCGGAGCGGCACCGAACACGGCTGACTGGGCGAGGATTCCGGGGACGAGCCAGTTGATGTACTCACCTTGCGCCGCGGCAGGCAGGGCATTCTCGATGGCTCCACCGAACACGTAGAGGAACAGGAGCATGAACGTCACGGGCTGAATCGTCGATAAGACGAGGACATCAGGCAGGCGGAGGTTCGCCAGGAGGTTGCGCTTGGTGATGACTCCGATGTGGATGACTGCGTTGCTCATACCATCGTGCGTTCTGCGAGAGCCGATGGGGCGGGCGCGCGGCCGGTGAGGTGGAGGAACACGTCATCGAGGGTGGGCTGATGCAGGCCGATGTCGTCAGGGCGGATGCCCGCGCCATCGAGCCGTTGCAGGGCTTCGCGTAGGGTGTTCGCTCCTCTGCGCGCGGGCAGGACAAGCGTGCCGCGGTGGGTGTCGTACGTGGCGTGGCCGCCATCGACGCCTCCGAGGATGGCGACGGCCGAGTCGCGCTGGTCATCGGGCACGGACAGCTCCAGGACCGATCCGCCTGTGCGGGCCTTGAGCTGCTCTGCAGTGCCTTCGCTGACGAGGCGGCCGTGGTCGATGACGGCGATCCGGTCAGCCAGCTGGTCGGCCTCCTCCAGGTACTGGGTGGTGAGCAGAACCGTGGTGCCACCGTCGACGAGGTCATGGATCAGGCCCCAGATGTCGCGGCGGCTGGCCGGGTCGACGCCGGTCGTGGGCTCGTCGAGGAACAGGATGTCGGGCTCGCCGACGAGCGACGCGGCGAGGTCGATGCGCCGGCGCATGCCGCCGGAGTACGTCTTGACCTGCCGGTCTGCGGCATCGGCGAGGTGAAGGCGTTCCAGGACCTCCCCGGCGCGGGCCCTGGCCTGGCGTCGAGGAAGACCGTAGAGACGACCGGTCATCTCGGTGTTCTCACGACCGGTGAGATAGTCATCGACCGCGGCGTATTGCCCGGCGAGGCCGATGCGCCGACGGACCTCAGCCGGGTTCCGGCGAACGTCGTACCCTGCGACGTGGGCGGTGCCGCCGTCGGCTCGCAGCAACGTGGCAAGGATCCGGATGAGGGTGGTCTTGCCAGCGCCGTTCGGGCCGAGCAACGCGAAGATGACCCCACGTTCGATGTCGAGGCTCAGTCCGTCGAGCGCCTTCACCTCGCCATAGGCCTTGAGCAGATGCTCGACGCTGATGATCGCGTTGCTCATGCTTCATTCCTTTACTCCACATTGTATAACAGATAGTAAACATATGCACGAGTACACTTCAATGTCAATACGCGGGCGCACTCGACTCCTGAGTCGACCAGCCGCCGCGAATGGGAGGACCGATGACTGAGCCGGTGAAGGCTGAACGGGAGCAGAGACTGCCACGCGTCGAACGGCGGGAGCAGATCCTCGCCGCCGCCACGGAAGCCTTCGCACGCAGCGGTTTCGCAGCGACCAGCCTGGACGACATCGCCACCGAGGCCGGGATCTCACGAGTGATCCTGTACCGGCATTTCGACTCGAAGACCGACCTCTACCGAGCGGTTCTCGACCGCATGCGCGCCCGCCTGGCCGCCAACGTCGGTGAGCCGGTCGGCGGTTTCACCGACACCAGCATCGACGGCTTGCTCGCTGCGGCGCTCGAGTCCCCAGCCGGGTTCCGGCTGCTGTTCCAGCACGCCGCCCGGGAACCGGAGTTCAGGGCGAGCGTCGATGAGTTCCGCGACGATATGACCACTGCCGCGCTGCTGCAGATCTCCGCCTTCGTCCAAGATCGGCGCTTGGCGCTCTGGGCGTCGAAACTGGCTCCGGTCGTGGCGATCGAGGCCATCATCGCGTGGCTCGACGCCGGCCAGCCCGACCCCGACGGAGCTGCCGGACGGGTTCGACAGGCCGTCATGGGTGTCATCAGGGCGGCCGCATCCTCCGAAGGCTAGTCGCCGCCGGGCGCACGCCCGTCGAACAGCAGCATCGGCACCGGTCCGAACGGCATCGATCGCACCCGCAACCGTCGGATGTCGCCGCCGACGAACCCCGCCTCGGCGAGCGCCCGTTCGGTGTCGCGGTCCCAGTGGCATCCGTGGCACACCCGCTTCGAGATCGGCGTCGCCACCCACTGCACCGCGCGCTTCAGGGTGCCCGGCGGCGCCACGACGTGATCGACGAAGATCACCCGACCGCCCGGCACGAGGATCCGGCGCACCTCGGCGAGCGCCGCCGCCGGATCGTCGACCGAGCAGAGCACGTAGGTGCCCACGACCGCGTCGACCGAATGGTCGGGCAGCGGGATCGACTCGGCCCGGGCGTCCAAGGGCGTGGCCGTGTGCCGCCACTCGCGTGCGCGCGTGGCGAGCTCGGCGCGCCGCTTCGCATCGGGCTCGAGTCCCTGCCACTCGACGCCCGGGTCGAACGCGCCGAAGTTCTCGCCGTCGCCGGCGCCGATCTCGAGCACGCGCCCGCGCACGCGCCCGAGGAACTCGCGTTCGAGGTCGTCGAGCCCGGCGTCGTCGATCAGCGCGGTCGCCACCCTTGCACGCTACCGCTCCGACGCTGAGTCGTCAGCCCTGCACGCGACCTGACGTCGCCGCGATGCGCTTCAGCAGCGGCGGCTTGGCGAGCACCCAGGCGACCACCATGACCACGACGGATGCCGCGAAGACCCCGAAACCGATCCAGTCGTCGGCGTCGCGGGCGGCGTACATCTCGTTGAGCTTGCGGAGCGCGCCGGTCGTAAGCACCAGCACGACGTGCACGAACGTGAACGCCAGGAAGAACAGCATCACGGGATAGTGCAAGGACTTGCCCAGCTTCTCGGGGAAGGCGCGCACGAGCGGACCATCCAGCGGCCACACCGACGACAACCGCAGGCCCGTGAGGATCGCGATCGGCGACGCGATGAACACGATCGTGAAGTACGCGAGCTGCTGCAGCGAGTTGTACACGACCCACGAGTTCTCGGTCGGCCACTCCAGCGAGGCGTACTGCAGCGCCGCTGAGACCGCATTTGGCACCACCGCCCAATCGGTCGGCACGATGCGCAGCCACTGCCCGGTGGCGAAGAGCAGCACCACGTAGACGATGCCGTTGAGCACCCAGAACGCGTCGAGCCAGAGGTGGAACCACAGGTGGATGCCCATCCGGCGCGGGTTGCGCTTCGTGCGAGGCCATCTCGTGTTGTCGCGGGTCCAGAACCCGGGCGGGCGCTGCTTGGAACGCAACTGGTATCCCGTGCGCACGAGCAGCAGCAGGAAGAACGAGTTCAGGAAGTGCTGCCAGCCGAGCCAGGCCGGAATACCGACGGGCGTGCCCTCGGGCGGCGGGACGATACCCGGATAGCTCTCGATGAACTGCTCGACCGCAGGCAGCCCGCGCAACCAGCGCGCCACGAGCACCATGACGACGAACGCGACGAGGGAGATGACCGTCCACCAGAGCACGCGCTTGCGCTGGGCCTTCCACCAGTCGCGCGCTCGGGCGGTGCGGCTGGGCTTCGAGGAGGTCACGGTCATCTCCGGGTGCGGTTCCTTCTCCGGTGGGGGCCGGCGCGAGGCCGTCACGACGGGCGCGCACGCGCGCCGGAGCCGCGGCGGCGGACAACGGATGCATCGACCCTAGCGTCGGCGGCTGCAAGCGGCGAAGCCGGGCCGCAACACCATGACGCAACGCGGCAGGACGGCGGCGTGAAGAAGGGTCGGACACTCCTTCGTAGACACGCCGCCGTCGTGGTGCTTCAGTGGTCTCGTGACCCGCATGGTCGATGCCGACTATCTCGTGGTCGGTGCCGGCGCCACGGGGATGGCGTTCACCGATGCCCTGATCGACCACGCCGACGTGCGAGTGGCACTGGTCGATCGTCGTCACGGTGTCGGCGGGCACTGGCTCGAGGCCTACCCGTTCGTGCGCCTGCACCAGGCCTCCGCCTTCTACGGCGTCGCGTCGACGCTGCTCGGCGGCGGCCGTCTGCAGCGGCACGGACCCGAGGCCGGCCTGCAGGAGCGGGCCACGCGTTCGGAGATCTGCGCCTACTACGAGAGCATGCTGGCCGACCGGATGCTGGAGTCGGGCAGGGTCGAGTTCTTCGCCGGCTGCGAATACGTCGGGGATCGCACCTTCGTCTCCCGCATCTCGGGCGAGTGGTTCGCCGTGCCCGAGCGGTGCCGGATCGTCGACGCCCACTATCTGGCTCCCGCGATCCCGGCGGAGACGCCGCCGCCGTTCGGGGTCGCCGACGACGCCCGGGTGATCCCGGTCAACGACCTCGCACGGCTCGAGGAGGCTCCGAGCGAGTTCGTGGTCGTCGGGTCGGGCAAGACCGCGACCGACGCGTGCGTCTGGCTGCTGGCGCGCGGCGTCGAACCCGACGCGATCTGCTGGGTGCGGCCTCGAGATCCGTGGATGCTCAATCGCGCAGTGGTCCAGCCCGATCCGGTGGTCTTCCTCGGCATGGTCGCCGACACGATGCAGGCAGCCGAGGCGTCAGCCTCACTGGCGGACCTGTTCCTCCGGCTGGAGGACGCCGGCGTCATGCTGCGCATCGACCAGTTGGTGGTTCCGACGATGGCCAAGACCCCCACCCTTGCGGCGTGGGAGCTCGAGGCCCTGCGCACGATCGGGCGCGTCGAACGCCACGGGCACATCGTGCGGGTGGACCGAGGAAGGGTCGTGTTCGCGGCCGGGTCGATCGCGATCGCAGACGACGCGATCGTGGTGCACTGCGCGGCCGAGGGGCTCCAGTACCGGCCGCTCGTGCCCATCTGGGGTCCGGAGGCGATCACGCTCCAGCCGATCCGGGCCGGGTTCCCGTGCTTCGGCGCAGCGCTCGCCGGGTACGTCGAGGCGACCCGCGACGATGACCAGGAGAAGAACCGGCTGTGCCCGCCGTCCCCGTACCCCGACTCGATGGCCGCATGGGCGCGGATGACCGTCATGGGCGCGCGTGGCGCGATGTCGTTCGGGTCCGAGCCCGACATCGCGGCGTGGGCGTCCGGGGTCGCGATCAACCCGGCGCGGATCCCGCCCGAGCTGGCCGGATCCGCGGAGTTGGGCGACACGCTCGATCGCCTGCAGGCCCACCTTCAGCCCGGGCTGGCCCGTCTCGCGGAGCTGAGCGCAACCGACCCGGCCTGAAGGACGGGCCGCCCGTGTCTCGCGTATTCGCCAGGTGGCGCCGGCGCCGGGAGGGACGAAGATGGACGCGTGGACCAAGGTGACCGCATTGACGCGTTGATGATTCGCCGCTACTTCAGCGATGGCACATCTCGGACTATCCCCGCGCAGGACGCGGAGGCGGTGATCGCCAGCGCGGCACGCAGCTTGCAGACGACGGACGAACTGGCGGGCGGCTTCACGTGGGTCGGAGCCGTCGACCCTCCCACCGAACAGCTCGAGGCGCTCCGGGACGACCTGGGCCTCCACGCCTTGGCGGTCGAGGATGCCGTGAATGGGCGCCGGCAACCGAAGCTCCAGTGGTTCGGCGAGCATCTCTTCATCGTCCTCTGGAGGCTCCGCCTGACGGACGAACACCGCTCGGTCGCCATCTCCGAGCTCTACCTGTTCGCCCGCGATGGCCTGCTCATCACCGTGGAACGGTCACGACCCGGGGTTCCCCCACTGGACGTCGCCAGGTTGCTCGACGCCGCGCCACCACCCCTGCGAGGGAATGCGCTCGGGGCCCTCCATTCCGTCGTCTCGGCGGTGATCGAGGGATATGTCGCGGTCGGGGCGTACGTCGAGGACGAACTCGAGCAGCTGGAGGATCAGGTGTTCGACGAGACCCAGGAGGATGACGCGGCTCGCCTGTACAGCCTGCGCAGGGACGTGGGCAAGGTGGGCCGTGCCGTCGCGACGATCGCGAGCTCGTTCGAGAACAACCGGGACAAGCTCCAGGATTTCGCCGAACAGTACCCGACTCTGATCCCGTACGTCCTCGACCTCATCGACGACCTCGTAAGCGTCGCCCGGCTGACCGCGGACCAGGAGGCCGCCCTCGACGGGGTGATCACCACGCACGAGAACTCCATCGCCAGCCGGCAGGGCTCCGACTCGAGGACGATCGCGGCGATCGCGGCGATCTTGGCGATCCCCGCCGTCGTCGCCGGTCTCTACGGCATGAACTTTCCCGACCTTCCACTGACCCAGCTCCGGCTCGGGTGGATCGTGGTCGTCGCGGTGATCATCGCCCTCGAGCTCTGGGCGTTCTTCACCCTGAAGCGGCGACGCTGGTTCTGACGGGCGGGCAGGACGCTGCAGATGCCGCGAACCCGTCGCCCGCGGCAATCCGCTGCCCTCGGCCCCTTGACACCGCTCCCGCGGCGAGAGCAGGCTCACTGCGAGTCATGCGATTTCGGATCCGCCGGGGGCAGGGAAACGGATCCGCTCGAGGCAGGGGGCGACGATGCCGCAGCACACCGCTCGAGGCTCGTCCGCCGGTCATCCGCGCGGGCCACGCCCGATCGAGGCCGTCGCGACCTCGGTGGCCGCGTTCATCGGGCGCGCCGATCGGGGTCCCGTCGGCAGCGCCGTTCCGGTGGACGGTTGGGGCGCATTCGAACGCGAGTTCGGTGGGCTCACGGCGCGGGTGAGCCTCGCGTTCCAGGTTCGGGACTTCTTCGCGAACGGCGGGAGCCGCGCCGTCGTGGTCCGTGTCGACGGCACGGGAGGCGAGGCAGTGCGCGTGGGACTCGCGGCACTCGACGCGGTGGACGTGCACCTCCTCGTGCTGCCGCCGGATGCCGCCGACGCCGACGCCACCGACACCAACGCCGACGACACCCATGCCGACGCTCGTGCGGCCGTGGCCGCCGCCGCCGCGTTCTGCGAGCGCCGGCGCGCGATGCTCCTCCTCGACCCGCCGACGTCGTGGACGAGCGCGGAGGCCATCCTCGCGGCGACGTCGGCGCCAGGCGGCATCGGCGCCCTGATCGGCACGACCAGCGCCAACGCCGCGCTGTACGCCCCGCGGCTGCGCCAGCCCGACCCGCTGCGGGGCGGGGCCGACGGCGTGTTCGCGGCATCCGGAGCGGTGGCCGGGGTGATCGCCCGCACCGACGCGACGAGCGGTGTGTGGACGGCGCCAGCGGGAAGGGACGCCGAGCTCCGCGGTGCCGACGGCGTGGACGTGCACCTGCGGTCGGCACACCTCGCGCGTCTCGCCGCCGGCGGCGTCAACGCGCTACGCGACCTGCCGCCAGGCGGGCCGGTGGTGTGGGGCGCCCGCACGCTGGCGGGTGCCGACACCGCGGCGAGCGAATGGAAGTACGTGCCCGTGCGCCGGATGGCACTCTTCCTCGAGCAGAGCATCGAGCGGGGCCTCCGGTGGGCGACGTTCGAACCGAATGATGAGCCGCTCTGGACGTCGGTGCGCCGCACGGTCGAGACGTTCCTGTTCGACCTGTTCCGCGCGGGCGCGTTCCGGGGGCTCTCGCCGGCCGAAGCGTTCTTCGTGCGCTGCGGGCGCGACACCATGACCCAGGACGACGTCGACGCGGGCCGGCTCGTGGTCGTGGTCGGGTTCGCGCCGATCATGCCCACCGAGTTCGTCGTGGTCCGCATCGGCGTGCACGCCGTGGCACCCACAGAATAGGGCGTGGATCACTCGGCCGGATCCGCCGGTTCCCGGTCCGCTGCAGGCGCCACCGACGCGAGCGCTGCCGCGGAGTTCGCGTGCAACACGAGGAGGGCGAAGCCGCCGAGGCCGAGCACGCCGAGCACCGGCTGCGCGAGCACCACCATCGCCGAGGCGAGGAGGATGACGAGGGAGAGCAGCGTGGGCAGCGGCCGCCGCACGGCGAGGAAGAGACCGGTCCTCGCCGCAGTCACCGCACCGACGCCGGGCCGCGACGCCAGCACCGCGAGGGAGTGCAGCGTGCCGGCCGCGACGACGACGGCGATGACTGCCGTCACCGGGCCGATCAGCGCGGCGAACACCGTGCCCCAGATGACGCCCGCATCGACGATGAGCACGAACAGGACGACGGTGAACGCGGCCCAGATGCCGAGCGCCCGCATCGCGAGGGTGCGCCACGCGCGGACGAAGTCGCGGAACGGTGCCACCCGATCACTCGACGCCGCTCCCCCGAAGACGGCGAAGGCGGCGGCGATCGCCGGGCCGATCGGCAACGCGCACACGAGCAGGAACGGCCAGGCCTCGAGCGGACGCGCGAGCACCGTGAGGGCGAACGTGAACGGCGCCGCCCCGGCGATCCCCGTCGCGATCCCGACGCCGAGTCCGCGATACACCGTGTCGAACAGCGCCTCGAGCGCCTCCTGCCTCGGTGACAGCAGGCTCCGGAGCCGGCCGTGCGGACGACGGTCGCGCACGTCACTCTGCGCCACCGCTCCATCAGCCACGCCCGTCATCCCTTCAGACCCGTCGTCGCGATGCCCTGGATGAACTGCTTCTGGCCGAGGAGGAACACGATCACGATCGGGATGACCGAGATCACGGAGCCGGTCATGATCATCGCGTACTGCGCGTCGTACTGTCCGACGAACGAGCGCAGCCCGAGCTGCACCGTCCAGAGGTCGTTGCTCGTGAGGTAGATGAACGGCCCCATGTAGTCGTTCCAGACCCCGACGAACGTGAGCAGGCCGAGGCTCGCGAGTGCGGGCTTCGAGAGCGGGAGGATGATCCGCGCCCAGATGCCGTACTCGCTCATGCCGTCGATCCGAGCGGCCTCGCACAGCTCGTCGGGAATCGTCAGGTAGTACTGGCGCATGAGGAAGACGCCGAACGCCCCGAACGCCTGCAGGAGGATGATCGACAGGTGGGTGTTCACGAGCCCCGCCTGCTGCATCATGATGTACTGCGGGATCATGTACGCCTGCCAGGGCACGGCGATCGTCGCGATGTAGGCGACGAACAGCACGTCGCGACCCGGGAACCGCAGCTTCGCGAAGCCGTAGGCGGCGAAGCTCCCGGTCAGCAGCTGCAGGAACGTGATCACGATCGCGAGGAACAGCGAGTTCTTGAGGTAGTTCGCGAGCGGGATCTGCGTCCAGATGTCGACGTAGTTCGACCAGACGAACTCGGTCGGGATCCACTGCGTAGGAATCTGGAAGACCTGGTTGTCGTGCTTCAGCGAGGACGAGATCATCCAGAAGAACGGAACGAACACGAGCCCCACGACGACGACGAGAAGCGCGTAGAGCAGCGCCTTCCTCGCCGCCGACACGCGCCGGCCGCCGCGGGGACGGCGGGGGCGGCGGCCGACGACGCGCTCCGCCTCAGGCGCGGTCATCGCGGCGGTCACCGTCGACTCGAAGGCGCCGAGCCGGGTCTCCTCGTCGAGCTTGGTGTCGGTCATCACAGCTCCTTGCGCTTCTGCAGCGTGAACTGGGCCGCCGTGAAGGCCAGCACGATCACGAAGAGGACGAGGGCGATGGCCGACGAGTAGCCGAATCGGTTCTCGATGATGCCCTGCCGGTAGATGAGTTGCGAGAGCACGGTCGTCGCGCGCCCCGGCCCGCCGTCCGTCATGACGACGATGAGGTCGAAGACCTTGAAGCTGGAGATGGTGATCATGACGAGCACGAAGAAGGTCGTCGGCCGCAACGACGGGATGGTGACGTTCCAGAACCGTTGCCACGCATTCGCGCCGTCGACCTCGGCGGCCTCGTGGTACTCGGTGGGAATGGCCTGCAGTCCGGTGAGGTAGAGCACCATGTAGTACCCCATGTCCCGCCAGACGCTGGTGATGATGACCGCTGGCATCGCCCAGGCCGAGCTCGAGGTCCAGCCGGGTGGGTCGGCGACGCCGAAGAACTCGAGCGCCTGGTTGATGGGACCGGCCGTCGGGTTGAACAGCATGTTCCAGACGACGGCGACCGCGACGAGCGAGGTGACGTATGGGAAGAACATGGCGGTGCGGAAGAAGCCGAGTCCCCGGAGCCTGCGGTTCAGGAGGAGCGCCAGCCCGAGCGACGCGGCCATCGTGAGGGGGATGTGCCCGATCGCGTAGTACGCGGTGTTGCCGAGCGCGATCCAGAACGTCGGGTCGCCGAGCATGCGCTCGAAGTTGTCGAGTCCGACCCACTCTGGCGGGGTGAACGAATCCCACTCCATGAACGCGAGCACGAAGGCGCCCGCCATGGGCACGAGCGTGAGGAGGGCGAAGCCGGCGAAGTTCGGCAGGATGAAGCTCCAGCCGACGGCGATGTCGCGGAGTCGGCGCCTGCGCTTCGTGCGCTCGCGTGTCGCGAGCGGCGCCGGGGCGGTGACGGCCATGGTGGTCCTTCCGATCATTGGCGGATGCCGCGGCATCCGGCGATGCCGGCGGGGGCCCGCTCCGCGGCGGGAGCGGACCCCGGCCGGATGACTAGCCGAGCACCTCGCTGGTGACGCGGTCGTCCATGGCGCCGATGCCGTCGCCCACGGATGCCTCGCCCACCATGATGAGGTCGTGCTCCTCGTCGAGGATGGTGCTGATGTCGGACGTGTTCTCGCTCACCGGCATCTCGAGCGCGACGGTCTTCGGCTCGTTGAAGGTCGTGACCGAGAGGTCATCGGTCGGCAGCGCGGTGAATGCCTCGGCGACCGCGTCGGAGCCGTAGGCCGGCACGACGCCGATCGCGGCGATCGCCTTCGCACCCTCCTCGCCCGCGGCGAACTCGAGGAACTTCTTCGCCGCGGCCTGGTGCGCCGACTTGGTGTTGATGGCGAACGCGGTCGGCGATCCGAACGTGACGGTGTCCTCGCCGGACTCGACCTGCGGCAGCGGCGCGACACCCCAGTCGACCGTGGAGGTGCCGCCGTCGATCGCCGCCTTGATGCCGGCGATGTACCAGGAGCCCATGGGCATCATCGCCGCCTGGCCGGTCTCGAACATCGTGCGGTAGCTGATCTGCTGCGACTTGGCCGTGGCGTAGTCGAGGGCGGAGCCCGACTGCTGGAGGCCGAGGAACAGCTCGTACTGGTCGTCCATGAAGCCGTAGTCGCCGCTCAGGAGGTCGCCGTCGGTCTGCGCGGCCGCGGTGGCCTGGGTCACCGAGCGCCACGTGTGCTGGTAGCTGCCGTACACCTTCGGGTTCGCTGCATCGTCGGTGAGCTTCGCCGCGAGGTCGGCGTACTCGTCCCACGTGATGTGGTCGGGGTAGTCGAGGCCCGCCGCGTCGAACAGTCCCTTGTTGTAGTAGAGGAGCCAGAAGTCCTGGCGGTACGGCACCGCGTAGTACACATCGTCGACCTGGTACGGATCGAGACCCGCGATCTTGTCGGTGTCCATCGCGTTCACCGTGTCCGTGACGTCGAGCAGCTGTCCGCGGTTGGCATAGCGCGAGTAGTCGGTGACGTTCTTCATCGTGAGCACGTCGGTCGTGTCGCCGCCCGAGAGCATCGTCGTGAGCTTCTCGGCGTAGTCGTCGGCGAGGATGTCGACCGGCTCGATGGTGATGTCGGGGTTCTCTGCCTCGAAGGCCTCGAAGAGGGCCTTGAACTCGGGGGTCTGGTCGTAGTTCCAGACCGAGACCGTCAGGGTGACGGGGCCCTCCTCCTCGGCCGGGGCGGCTTGGCCGGAGCATCCGGTGAGGACGAGGCCCGCGAGGGCCACGGTGGCGGCCGCTGCGGTGATGGTGCGCTTCATTGCGTGTTCTCCTTTGACTTGGCGATGGTAATCGACGCCCGGGCGGCGTCTGTGCTGCAGGATGTATGCTCAGCCCACCTCCGGGAGGGTGACCGAGACACGTGCGCCGTCGTCCCACACGACGAGCGCGGTCGGGGCGTCGTCGGGAACGGCCACGGTGGGAGCCGATCCGAGGGCGACGCCCGCGAGTCCGATGGCGGCGATGCGCCAACGTGCATCACCTGGGAGGGGTGCGGTGAGCCACGGCGTCCCCGTGCGCGGCCCGAGGAAGGTCGCGTCGGCGTCGAGCTGCACGCCCGACGCCGTGAACCCCGCAAGCGAGCGGATGCCGGAGGTGAGGCGTCCGCCGGTCGCGAAGGCGGTTCCCGTGGTGGCATCCGCCTGCACGTCGTGCCCCGACACCGGCCACCCGCTGACGCGGAGCTCGTCGCCGTCGATCTCCTGCCCGTCGTCGCGTGCGACGCTCACGAACCGCACCTCCCACGCGCCGCGCACGAGCGACGCCGTCGTCACCCGCGGGCCGCGCCGCACGACGCCGCCGGGCCACGGCGTGCCGTGGTCGGGATGCTCGGGTCGATCGCTCACCCAGTGCGCGATCGCGGTGGAGACGGCCCAGCCCGCGGTGGATCCGTCGTCGCACACGAGCTCCTCGAGCGCGTCGGTCGTGAATCCCGATCGATCGCCGGCCACCCCGTCGGCGACGATCGCGACGGACTGGTCGGGACGTTCCTCGGCGGATGCCCCGACGAGCAGCGGCGCGGTCGCCGTCGAGTACCCGAACTTCGCGTAGAGGGGGGCGTCGACGCCCAGCACGCCCGCCATGGCGTGGTCCGTGCCGTGGTTCACGACGCGCACGATCCCGTCTGCCCGCGTGCCGGCGGCAAGCCAGCCCGGGGCGACCATGCCGCGCACGAAATCGCCCCGCTCGACGGGCAGCGGAAGTTCGACGGCGGTCCAGACGGGGTGCGTCGCGGGCAGCGCGATACCGAGCATCCCCTTCGCGGCCCAGTAGGGCGATCCGGGGCCCGAATACGTCTGCGCGATCGGCCGCCAGGCGCCGTGCCAGCCGAGGGAGAGGCGTCCGTCCGCGTCGGGGGCACCCCGGTCGGCGAAGTGCGAGACGATGCCGCTCGCCGCACGGCGGAGCAGTCCGGGCGCCGCCGCGGTCGATCCGGCGAGCGCTCCCGCCCAGAAGGGGGCGGCTGCCGCGAAGCGGTAGGTCAGGCTGCGGCCCTGGATCAATGGCCCGCCATCGGCCCCCACGAGGGCGATCGCGTCGACGAGGAATTCGTCGAGCGCGTCGCGATACCTCGGCAGCCGTTCGCGGAACGGATCGTCGGCCTCGAGCATCGTCTCCCAGAGCACGGGGTAGAGGTGCAGGGCCCAGCCCGTGTAGTGGTCGAACGAGCGAGCCGCGCCATCGGCGATCCAGCCGCCCTGGCGGAAGAACGTGTCCGCGAGCGCGAGGTCCTCCTCGATGTCGCTCCGCGAATGGGGTGCGCCGACGCTCGCGAGGAACTGTTCGACGACGATGCGGAACCAGACCCAGTTGATCGGCGGGTAGGTGCCGCCGATCACGGTGGAGAGGTAGTCGACGACTTGATCCTGCACGCGCGTCGGCAGGTTCGCCCAGAGCACGTCGCGCGTGAGGTGCAGTCCGATGGCGAGCGCCGCGGCCTCGACCTTCGCCTGGTCGACCTCGTCGGGGCGGAGCCAGCGCTCGGGCGATGCGGGATCGGTGCCCGCATCGATGCCTTCGGCGTACCAGGCGGCGAGGGCGCCGGTCGAGTCGTGCGACCCGGCGATGCGGAAGGCGGCGAGCATGAACGTGCGCGCGAAGCCCTCGAGCGCGTCGACGTCGGCGCCGTACCCGCCGGGTTCGCCGGGAAAGGCGAGGAGCGCATGGCGCGGCGACGCCACCCGGCGGCCGGCGTCGAGCATGCGGTCGGCGAGCGCCAGCCAGTCGCATCGTTCCCAGCCGGTGATGGGCGAGATCGAGTCGGTCACGCGCTCACCCCCAGGTCGGCGAGGACCACCTCGGATTCGAGCGGGAGGTCGAGCGTCCAGCGGGCGAGTTCGTCGAGGGCGGCATCCGACATCCGTCGGGTCTCGCTGCCGAGGGAGCCGGCGATGTGGGGAGTGATCGACACGTTCGGCAGCCGGTACAGGGGCGAGTCCACCGGCAGGGGTTCGGGTTCGGTGACGTCGAGCACCGCGTCCAGTCGCCCGCTCACGCACTCGGCGATGAGCGCATCGGTGTCGATCAGGCTCCCGCGGGCGGTGTTCACGACGGTCGCGCCGTCGCGGAGCAGGGCGAGCTCGGCGGCGGCGATCATGTGGCGTGTCTCGGGGAGTTCAGGAGCGTGCAGGCTGAGCACGTCGACGCGGCGCAGCAGCTCGTCGAGGGCGGTCAGCGTCGCTCCGGCTGCGGCGATCGTCTCGACCTCGACGTGGGGATCGGCCACGAGGATCTGCACGCCCTCGAGCTGGCGGAGCAGCGCGACCACCCGTCGCCCGATGCGGCTGAACCCGACCACGCCGATGGTTCGGCCGAGGTTCGAGTAGCCGTCAGTGACCAGGCGGGTGCGCCAGTCCTCCGTTCGATGCGCGAGGGGCTCGCGTGCGAGGAACTGCGCGCGCTTGTCGGCGAGCACGATCGAGGCGAACGTGAACTCGGCGACGGGGATGGCGTTCGCATCGGCGGCGCTCGTGATCGTGATGCCCCGATCCCAGAACGCGTCGGTCGTGATCGCGCGTACGGTGCCGGCGCAGTGGAACACGGCCCGGAGCGCGGGCATCCGCGCCAGGCGCTCCGCCGTGAGCCGAGGGCTGCCCCACGAGGTGACGAGCACCTCGACGCGAGCGAGCTCCTCGGAGAGCGAGGCATCGTCGAGGTCCCCGATCGGGCCCGGCGTCACGAGTTCGACGAGTGACTCCAGGCGGCCGATCCGCTCCTCGTCGAACTGCTGGGCGAATGCCTCGGGCCACATCGCGATCAGCGCGGCGGGGCGGGGCTCGCGGGTCATGGTGCTCCTCGTTGAGTTCCGACCTCGTGGGTTGCGGCCGGGCTGAGTGATAGTGAATACTCCATCTCGATCTCAGTCAAAGCGATCGAACAGATTCGAACATGGTCGATCGCAAACGCTCAAGGAGCTGCCAGTGCACACCGATCGAGCCTTCCTCATGCCGCGAGGCGCGCTCGTGGAGGCATGGGCCCGAGCCGAGTGGCATCCGCAGTCGCTCCTGCTCGACGACACCGAGGCCATCGATCCGGATGCCACGGCGGTCGCGCGCTTCGTCGCCACCGCCGACCGTGCGCTCGGCACGCCGTGGCCCGACGTGCGCCTCAGCGACTACGCCCGATACCCGCGGGACGGCGATCGCTCCGCCTACGAGTCCGCGACGTTCGCCCGCATGGATCGGGTCGCGACGGCGGTCGTCGCCGCCGTCGCGACCGGGCGCGTCGAGTTCCTCGACGAGGCCGCCGACGGCCTGTACGCCATCTGCGAGCAGTCCACCTGGTGCTGGCCGGCGCACGACGACGTGTTCGCACGCAGCGGCGAGGTCGTGGCCGACCGCTCGCGCCCCTACGTCGACCTCGGTGCCGGCGAGATGGCCGCGCTGCTCGCCTGGGCGCGCTTCGCCCTCGGAGCTGCGCTCGACGCCCGGTTCCCCGGGCTCACGCGCCGCATGGGCGCAGAGGTCGACGAGCGCATCCTCGCGCCCTTCCTCGAGCGACGGGACTGGCACTGGCTCGGCCTGCACGGGCGAATCCACAACTGGAACCCGTGGATCCACGGGAACGTGATCGTCGCGGCTGCGGCGTTCGCGGATCCCGGCATCACGCGCGTGATCGTCGACCTCGCGGTCGAGGGCATCGATCGCTACCTCGCCGCCCTCCCGGCCGACGGCGCGATCGACGAGGGCTTCGGCTACTGGTGGAACGGTGCCGCGCGGGCGCTGGATGCCCTCGAGGTGCTCGACCGCGCGGCCGGCGGCACGCTCGACGTCGGCGCGGTCACCGGACTCGACGAACTGCTGCGATTCCCGCTGCGCTCGCAGCTTGGCCTCGGATGGGTGCTCGGATTCGCCGACGCGGAGCCTCGTGCGTCCAACGACCACCCCTGGCGCATCCCGCACCACTGGGGCCGGCGCCTCGGCCTCGACGACGTCGTCGCACACGCGAGCGGCTTCGAGCGCGGAGCTCCTGACGGGGTCGCGCCGAACGTCGGACTCGGCCGGATCCTCAGTGCACTGGCCGACCGCGACTGGGCGCGGGCATCCGCGGGTGCGCCGGCGCTGCCGGCATCCGTCGTGTTCCCTTCGTTGCGCCTCGCCCTCGCCCGCCAGCGCAGCGGATCGCCGGAGGGTCTCGCGATCTCCCTGAAGGGCGGACACAACGACGAGAACCACAACCACAACGACCTCGGAAGTGTCACCGTCACCCTCGACGGCATCCCCGCGGTGATCGACATCGGGCGTCCGACCTATGACGCGCGCACCTTCGGCCCCGACCGCTACACGCTCTGGACGATGCGAAGCGACTGGCATTCCGTGCCCGAACCGCGCGGCGCACTCCAGCAGGCGGGAGCCCGATGGCGAACCGGCGAGCTCCGCGGCGAAGACGACGGGTCCGGCATCGCCGAGTGGGCCCTCGACCTCGGCGATGCGTGGGGGCTGGAAGCCGATGGCGGCGAACGGTGGATCAGGCGGATCCGGCTCGACCGCGAGGCATCCGCCGCGGAGGTGCACGACGAGTGGTCGCTCGCCGAGCATCCCGACACGCGCACGACGTGGATCGCCTGGGCCGACGTGGAGGAGGCCGGCCCGACCACGCTCCGAATCCGCCGACCGGTCGCGGGATCGCGCGATGTGCTCGTCGACCATGACGCCGCAACCGTCGCGATCGAGGTGCGCGAGATCGACGACCCGGTGATCGCGCATTCGTGGGGCGAGCGCCTCACGCGCGTGCGGCTCTCGCCGCCACCGGGCGCGAGTTCGATGACGGTGCGATTCCGCGCCGATGATGGCGACGACGTCGGGGGGACGCACGCGTGAACGAATCGAATCCGCCGCTCTTCGCCATCGCCCGACGCGAGCGGATCCTCGACGAGTTGCGGCTGCGCGGCTCGGTGACCGTCAGGCAGCTCGCCGAGGAGCTCGGCGTCACCGACATCACCGTCCGCCGCGACATCGCCGCGCTCGCCGACCGCGGGCTGGTGACGCGGGTGCACGGTGGAGCCACGCTGCGCAGCGCCCTCGATCGCACGGTCGCGCGCGGGACCGACGGCAGCCACTCCCGGTACCGCATCGGCATGGTCGTGCCCTCGCTCAGCTACTACTGGCCGCAGATCGTCACCGGAGCGCGCGCCGCCGCGACCGCCGCGCAGTCGCAACTCGTGCTGCGGGGCGCGTCATACGACCCGGCCGACCAGCGACGGCAGATCTCCGCGCTCGTCGAATCGGGTTCGGTGCACGGGCTGGTCGTCGGGCCCGAGACCGCAGGCCGGGACGGCGCAGCCATCCTGAGCTGGCTCGAGGAGCTGGCGATGCCCGTGGTGCTCGTCGAACGTCGCGCGCCCAGCGCGCTGGCACTGCGCCGACTCGAATGGGTGACCACCGACCACGAGTTCGGCGCGATCCTCGCCGTGCACCACCTCTACCAGGCTGGGCACCGCCGTATCGGCCTCGCGCTGCCTCCCAATTCGCCCACCTCGGAGCACCTGCGACGAGGCTGGTCACGGGGGCTGTCCGAGCTCGGTCTCGACCCGTCGTCCACGTTCGAATATGCGCTCGAAGACCTCGACAGCGAGCACCGCGAGCGCAACCTGGCCGAGCTCGTGGATCGATGCGTCGCGACGGGCACGACCGCGCTCTTCGTGCACTCGGATCCCCAGGCGATCCACCTCGAGCACCACTGCCTGGACCGTGGCCTCCGGATCCCCGAGGACCTCGCGATCGTCGCCTACGACGACGAGATCGCCGAGAACGGCGAGCCGCCCATCACGGCGCTCCGCCCGCCGAAGGCGCACATCGGCCGGCTCGCGGTCGAGACGCTCGTGAGCCGCCTCGACGAGGGCCCGCGGCGGCCGGTCCAGCGCATACAGGCCCTGCCCGAGCTGATCGTGCGCGAATCCTCCAGGCTGCACGACTGAAGGCCCTTTCGCTGCGTGCATCGGCGTGCTGGACATGGAAAGCGGGAGATGATGGCTCGATGATCAACGGAGCAGCCTGCTGATGCACGCCATCGCGATCGTGGGCGGAGGCAACATGGGCCGCACCCACGCCGGAGCCTGGTCGGAACTCGGCCTCGGCGACCGGATCCGACTCATCTGCACGCCGAGGCCCGGGAGCACCTTTCCGCATGCGCCTTCGGCCAGGTTCGTGACCGACCTCGACGATGTGCTGTCCGACCCCGCAGTGGACATCATCTCGGTGTGCACGCCGACGCCCTCCCATTCCGACCTCGCCATCCGTGCCCTCGACGCCGGAAAGCACGTCCTCCTCGAGAAGCCCATCGCCCTCACCACCGATGAGGCCGAGGAGATCGCCGCAGCGGCGGCCGAGAGCAGCGGCATCCTGATGGTGGCGCACGTCGTGCGGTTCTTCGAGGGCTACCAGCGAGTGCGGACCGAGGCGGAGTCGGGACGTCTGGGGGTCCTTCGGACCGCGCGGGCGAGCCGGTTGTCGGCGGCGGCGGCGTGGGCGTCGTGGCTCGCCGACGAGTCGCGATCCGGCGGCACGCTCGTCGACTTCGCGATCCACGACTTCGACCAGCTGAACCTCTTCCTGGGGCGCCCCGTGGCGGTCACCACCGTGGAGACCGGATCGCCGGGCCGACTGGAGACGACCGTCGAGTACCAGGGGGGTGGCCTCGGCCAGGTGGTGACCTGCGCCGACATGCTGGCCGGCTCGGCCTTCTCGAGCTCCCTCGAGGTGACGGGTGACGCGGGCACCTCGTCCTCCCGGTATCCGGATGCCCCGCAGCAGAACCCCTACGCCCGACAGGCCGCGTACTTCCTCCGCTGCGTCGATGCCGGAGTCCAGCCCGACTACTGCCGGACCGAGTCCGCGATCCTCGCCCTCCGGGTCTCGGTCGCGGCGCGCGAATCCCTCCACTCGGGCCGCACCGTCGACGTCGGCTGACTCCCCGACACCGCCGCCCACCACGCCGTGACCGCCCATGCGAGAGTGGGGCCATGGACCACACCGAATGGGACGTCGTCATCGTCGGCGGCGGCAGCGCGGGGCTGAGCGCCGCGCTGATGCTCGGCCGTTCGCGCCGTCGCGTGCTCGTCGTCGACGGCGGAGAACCGCGCAACCGCTTCGCGTCGCACATGCACGGCGTGCTGAGCCGCGACCACTCCTCCCCGCTCGAGCTGCTCGCTGCCGGACGCGCCGAGCTGACGAGGTACGCCGACGTCGCCGTCGAGTCCGCGACGGTCACCTCGGCCGCCTCGGTCGAGGGGCGCAGCAGCTTCGAGGTCGAGCTCGACTCCGGCGAACGGCACCTCGCCCGGCGGATGCTGGTGGCCACGGGCCTGCGCGACGAGCTCCCCGACATTCCCGGCCTCGCCGAGCAATGGGGTCGCAACGCCGCGCTCTGCCCTTACTGCGACGGCTGGGAGGTGCGCGACCGCCGCATCGCCGTGATCGCCACGGAGGCGGCGAACGCGCATCAGGCGCAGCTCATGCGGCAGCTCTCGCCGCAGGTCACCTTCTACACGCAGGGGGTGCGCCTGCCGGATCCGGCACGCACGGGACTCGAGGCCCGCGGCATCGCGATCGAGTCGCGCACGGTCGTCGAGGTGGTCGGAGACGCGGAGGGCGGCCTGCGGGGCGTCCGCCTCGACGACGACACCGAGCACCCGGCGGACTCGATCTTCGTCGCCCCGCGCCCGGTGCCGAACGACGGGCTGCTGCTCGAGCTCGGCGCACGCACGATGCGTCAGAACGGCGTCGACTGGGTGCTCGTCGATCCATCCGGTCGCACGAACGTTCCGGGGGTCTGGGCGGCGGGCAACATCACGACCGCCCAATCGTCGGTGCCCGTCGCGATGGCGGCCGGAAGCCTCGCGGGGGCCGCGATCAACGCCGACCTCGTCGAAGAGGACATCCGCAGGGCGGTGGCCGCGACGGGCTGAGCGTCCCTCGTCGAAGAGAGCGGGGACCCCACCCGTACCCGAGCTCCTCGCCTCCGCGCTCGGACGAGCGGATGCCGCGAGCCCTCGCCCGCGGCATCCGCTCGATCCCGGCTTCGCGGTCAGCCCCGCAGCGACGCGAAGAACGCCCTGATGTCGCCGGCCAGCACCGAGGGCACCTCGAGTGCCGCGTAATGGCCGCCCTCCTCGAAGCGGCTCCAGTGCACGATGTTCGAGTTGTCGCGCTCGGCGAACACCTTGATCGTCTGGAAGTCGTCCTTGAACACCGCCACTCCGGTGGGGGCCGCGTTCACCTGCGGCTCGGCCTGGGCACGGGCGTTCTCGAGGTAGCTCCGGCTCATGCCGGCCGCGGCATTCGCGAACCAGTTCACGGAGACCTCGGTGAGGATCTTCTCGAGTGGCACGAGGGACGTGCCATTGCCGAAGGAGTTGAACAGCTCGCTGTACGCGAGCAGGCCGACGGGCGAGTCACTGAGCCCGACCGCGACGGTCTGCGGCCGGCTGGCGTTCATCGTGTTGTAGCCGCCGACGGACTGGAACCACTTCATGTGCTCGAGTCCCGCGTAGTCCTGCGGCTCGAGGCGCTCGAACTCGCTCGGGTCGCCCGACGGGAACGAGAAGAGCTGCAGCACGTGCAGGCCGAGGAAGCCGTCAGGGCTCAGCAGGCCGAGCTCGCGGGCGACCATCGCGCCGTTGTCGGAGCCGTGGATGCCGTACTCGGCATACCCCAGCCGGTGCATGAGCTCGTCGTACGCGCGCGCCACACGTGCCAGGGTCCAGCCCGCCTCGGTGACGGGGTTGGAGAAGCCGTAGCCCGGGGCATCCGGGATCACGACGTCGAAGGCGTCCTCGGCGCGACCGCCGTGGGCCACCGGGTCGACGAGCTCGTCGATCAGGTCGAGGTAGTCGACGGATGACCCGGGGTAGGTGTGCGCGAGCAGGAGCGGCGTCGCTCCGGGGTGCTCGGAGCGCACGTGGATGAAGTGGATCGCCTGGCCGTCGACGTCGGTGATGAAGTGCGGCACGGCGTTGATGCGGGCCTCCTCGGCGCGCCAGTCGAAGCCCGAGCGCCACTGCTCGACGGCGTCGCGCAGGTACGCGTTCGGCGTGCCGGCGTCCCAGTCGTCGACGGGCGCGGGCTGCGGCAGGCGGGTGCGGGCGAGTCGGTCCATCAGGTCGTCGAGCTCGGCGTCGGCGACCTCGACGCGGAAGGGGCGGATGTCGGTGCTGGTTGCGGTGATGTTCGTCATGTCTTCGACAGTACGGTGCATATAGGCACGTTCAGTTCCTAATAGAAGAGGAGAATCAGGTACATGTCCGACACCGCCGCGCGCCTGCTCGCGCTCCTCTCGCTGCTGCAATCGCGACCCGACTGGACGGGCACCGAGCTCGCCGCGCGCCTCGGCGTCACGACACGCACCATCCGCAACGACATCGACCGACTGCGAGAGCTCGACTACCCGGTCGACGCGACGCGCGGCGCAGCCGGCGGCTACCGGCTGGGCGCCGGCGGCAAGCTCCCGCCGCTGCTCCTCGACGACGAAGAGGCCGTGGCGGTGGCCATCGGGCTGCGCGCTGCGACCGGCATCGCCGGCATCGAGGAGTCGAGCGCCCGAGCGCTCGCGAAGCTCGAGCAGGTACTGCCCTCGCGCTTGCGACCGACGGTGACGGCACTCGCGACCGTCGTCGACCGGGCACCCGAGAACACCGGCACGGATGCCCCGGATCCCGAGGTCGACCCCGCGGTGCTCGCCGCCATCGCCGCCGCGATCCGCGACGCCGAATGGTTCCGCTTCGGCGACCGCGGCACACCGCGTCTCGTCGAGCCGTACCGCCTGCTGAGCTGGGAGCGGCGGTGGTACCTCGTCGGGCGCGACCCCTCATCGGGCGAATGGGGCACGTTCCGCGCCGACTGGATCGAGCCGCGGATGCCGACCCGGCGACGCTTCTCCCCCACGCCGCTGCCGGGCGGCGACTACACCGCATTCGCGATGCGCTTGATCGCCGCGAGCGGCTGGAAGGTGCACGCGCGCCTGCGCGTCGCCGCACCCGCCGATTCGGTGCTCGCCCGCATCAACCCGACAGTCGGCGTGGTCGAGTCGATCTCCGACACCGAGTCCGTGCTCGTCACCGGCGCCGACTCGCTCGACACGATCGCCGCGTACATCGGCATGCTCGGCATGGACTTCACGGTCGAGTCGCCGGCCGAGCTCCGACCGCGGCTGCGCACGCTCGCCGAGCGCTACGCTCGTGCCGCGACGACCTGACGTGACACGTCAGACCGCGGCGTATCGTGATGCCACGCAGAGAGGGCGTGCCCCGACCGCGGCGCGCCCTCTCCACCCGATGGCGGGGGTCAGCAGTGCGTCGCATCGTTGCCATCGATCGAGGCGAGCAACGTGCCCAGACCTCCGGGACCTTCGACGTTGAAGAGTCGCGCGACATTGCCGATCCCGAGACGCGGCTCGTCGAAGGAGCTGGCGTGGGCACCGAGCCCCCCGTCAGAGCGAGCCGCCTGCGACGAGACGACGCCCCAGCAGTTGCTTCCGTCCGCAGCGACGGCGGGTGCGGCCAGGGCGAGGCTGGCCATGATGCCGAGTACCCCGGCAACAGCGAGAGTGCGAGTACGCATGAGAACCTCCTGATGGAAGGGCGGTCCGAGTGGCCGCCTGATCGGTGTTCGTCACCGACCCGCCCGCCGGATTGGAATGGATCCACCACCGGCGTCACGCGAGGGCCGCAGCGGGGTGGGTGTCCGGTCGGTGCAGCCGGCCGAGCGGCTGAGGCCGCCGCTCAGACGGCGAGCGGCGGGCGACGGAGCCAGGCCGCCGGCTCGGGCGGCGCCGCGGCATCCGCACCCAGGGCGCTGATGCGGTTCTCGTCGTCGACGTGCACGATGCGCGGCCGCCAGGCACGTGCCGCGGCGTCGTCGAACTGCGCGTAGGAGATGACGATGACGAGGTCGCCCGCGTGCACGAGATGGGCGGCGGCGCCGTTGACGCCGATCACGCCGCTGCCCCGCTCCCCCTCGATGACGTAGGTCTCGAGACGCGCCCCGTTGGTGACGTCGACGACGGCCACCTGCTCGCCGGGCAGCAGCTCGGCGGCATCCATGAGGTCTCGGTCGATCGTCAACGAGCCGACGTAGTGCAGGTCGGCGTGCGTGACGGTGGCGCGGTGGATCTTGGACTTGAGCATCGAGCGCAGCACGGTGCCGAGCCTAACGCGTCGACACCGATGCCTCCCCGCCGTGCGAGAGGGTTCGTTTCTTGACACTTGATAATTTATTGACAGCTGTATAGTATCTCGACATGACGATCGAATCGACGGCAGCATCCCAAGACAAACGGGTACGCCGTTCGCGGGCGGCGCTCATGCGAGCCGCGATCGCCCTCGTCAGCGAACGGGGTACGGCCGCGATCGCCATCTCCGAGATCGCCGATGCTGCCGACGTGAGTCGCCCGGTCTTGTACCAGCACTTCGGCGATCGCGACACCCTGCTCCTGGAGAGCGCGCTCGATCTGGTGGAACGCGAGCTGCTACCACGCATCGCCGACCCAGATCACGACGTGACCAGCCACGGGCGCGCGCTCGCGCTGGCACGCCACTTCGCCGACCACCGGGCGTTCTACCGGGCGATGCTGACGAGCTCGTGCGGGTTCGCACTGAACAGGGCGCTCTCGGGTCTGTTCATCCCGGTGAACCGGCAGCTCGTGCAGCGGGCGTTCGGCGACACCCTCGACCCGCAGAGCGCTGACGACCTGGCGAGGTTCCTGACCGGCGCCGGAGCCGCCTTCGTCAACACGTGGGTCATCGAGGGTGCCGACCCGCTCGACCCCGAGGAGTTCACCGATCGGCACATGCGGATGCTGCCGCTCGCGACCGCCGCACTGCGCCACTCGACCACACGACACGACATGGAGCCCGACACATGAACCTGATGAGCCATCTCCTCGAGCGCAAGCTCGAGTTGCCACCGCCGTTGACACGCGACCTCGTCGTGCAACGCGATCTTCGAGTACCGATGCCCGACGGAGTCGAGTTGCTGGCAGACCTTTGGGCTCCACGGCACGGCGGGGAGGGGCTGCCGACCGCGCTCCTGCGCTCCCCGTATGGGCGGGCGGGCATCTTCGGCGCATACATGGCAAGGCCGCTGGCCGAGCGCGGATTCCAGGTCCTGATGCAGAGTGTCCGCGGCGGGTTCGGCTCCGGCGGAACCTTCGCACCGATGCGACAGGAGCGCGCGGACGGCCTCGCGACACTCGATTGGGTCGTGAAACAGCCCTGGTTCGGCGACTCGATCGTGCTCGTCGGCGGGAGCTACCTCGGGTTCGTGCAGTGGGCGGTGGCCGATCGGTTGCCGCCGCAGGTCAAGGCGATGATCCCGCAGGTGACCGAGTCGGCGCTCACCCTTGAGTTCATGCGTGCGGACGGGAGGGCGCTCGAGCTGCCGTTCGAGTGGGGCGTCCAGATCGCCGTGCAGGAACGCCCCGGGGCGATGTTCCGGAGGGGGCGCCAGGCGAAGAAGACCGCTCGCGCGATGTCTACGCTGCCGCTCGATCGAGCCGATGCCGCCGCCATCGGCCACGGCTCCACGTACATCCACGACGTCCTCGCGCACGACGCGACCGACGAGTACTGGGCCGAAATCGACCACTCCCACCGCGTGGCCGACGTGAGCGTACCGGTCAGCTCGATCGGCGGCTGGTACGACATCTTCCTGCCCGGCCAGCTCCGCGACTTCCGGCTCCTGAACGATGCGGGCCGTCCCGCGCGGTTGACCATCGGCCCGTGGACGCATGCGGAGTTCACGAACGTCACCGTGCTGGAGGCAGTCGAGTTCGGACTCGCGCACGCACGCGGCGAGCAACCGGCCGACCGCGCGCTGGTACGGCTGTTCGTGATGGGCGAGGACGCGTGGCGCGACTTCGACTCCTGGCCGCCGAAGGGCTACGAGCCGCATCGCTTCCACCTGCAGGCCGACGGTGGACTGTCCGGCGAGCAGCCTGTGGAATCGGAGCCCGACCGGTATCGCTACGACCCGGCCGATCCCACTCCCGGCGCCGGCGGCATCAGCATCACGAATGGCGGTCGCGTCGACAACACCGCCCTCGAGGCCCGGACCGATGTGCTCACGTACACCACCGCCGTCCTCGAGGAGGATGTCGAGATCATCGGCGAGGTCAGCGCCGAGATCTGGTTCCGCTCCAGCCTCGCCGACGCCGACGTCTTCGTCCGCCTCTGCGATGTCGACCCCGACGGCCGCTCCCACAACATCTGCGACGGCCTGATCAGCCTCTCGGGCGCCGACGAGCTCTCCCGTGCCACCGTACGGCTCTGGCCGACCGCCTACCGCTTCGCGGGCGGCCACCGCATCAGGCTGCAGGTCTCGAGCGGCGCGTTCCCGCGCTATGCCCGCAATCCCGGCACCGGCGAGCCGATCGCCAGCGCGACCACCCTTCTGGCTGCCGAACAAGCGGTCTACCACGACCCCGGCCACCCGTCGGCGGTGATCCTGCCTGTCCGGACGGCGGCCGCGGCCGAGGTCGCGTAACGCTACGCGCGCCCCGCCGACGGTGGGAGGCTGGAACCATGACGACGATCGAACGCCACGTGGACATCGCAGCATCACCCGAAGTCGTGTTCGACCTCGTCTGCAACCTGCACGGCTACGGCCGCTGGCTGCCGTCGGCCGGCGACTACGAGGGCACGAGCGAGATCTCTCCCCCGCCGATGGCCGTCGGCACCACCTACGTGGAGCGCAGCCGGCGCGGTGTCCGGCACGGAGTCGTCATCGCGCTCGCACGCCCCGACGTCGTCGCGTTCCGGCAGCCGATGACCCTGCGCCCCAGCCTGGCCGGCACGATCGACAGCACGGTGTCCATGTCCGTCTCCGCGAACTCGATCGGTGCGCGCGTCACGCGGACGGTGGAGCTTGGCATCCCCAGGCGGCTCGCGCTCGTGCGCTCGATCGTCGTGGGGCGCTACGCCCGCGAGAGCGAGCGGATGCTCCGTGCGCTGAAGGCGTTCGCGGAGATGCCCGGCGATCCTGATTAGCCGCGACGAGTGGCCCCCGGCTCGCTGCCGAGAACGGGACATCCGGTCACCGTGGGTTCTTCCGGTCGACACCTGACGCGCCTAGCGTGAGGTAATCAGTCGTACACCGCCGAGGAAGCCGTTGAAGGAGAAGCGCATGTCCACGAGACACCGCCGCACCACCGCAGCACTGACCGCTACCGCCACCCTGATCGGAGCCGCCGCCGTCACGGCGCTGGCCGGCCCGGCCGCTGCCGCCCCGCCGGGCGACGAGCTCGGCCCCACCGACCTCCGCGTCGCGACCTTCAACCTTTCGCTCAACCGGAACGCGCCCGGTCAGCTCGTGGCCGACCTCACCACCGGCGCGAACGTGCAGGCGAAGACGGTGGCGGAGATCATCCAGCGCGCGAACCCCGACATCGTGCTGCTCAACGAGTTCGACTTCGTGCCCGACGGGCTCGCGGCCGACCTCTTCCGCGACAACTACCTCGAGGTGTCGCAGGGCGGCGCCGACCCGGTCGAGTACCCGTACGCGTTCGTCGCACCGTCGAACACCGGCATCGCGAGCGGCTTCGACCTCAACAACAACGGCGTGACGGTCACCACCCCGCTCGCGCCGGGCTACGGCGACGACGCCCTCGGCTTCGGCCAGTTCGAGGGCCAGTTCGGCATGGCGGTCCTGTCGAAGTACCCGATCCTCGAGGAGGACGTGCGCACCTTCCAGCACTTCCTCTGGAAGGACATGCCCGGCGCCCTGCTCCCCGACGACCCGAACACCGCCGCGCCCGCCGACTGGTACTCCCCCGAGGAGCTCGACGTGTTCCGCCTCTCGAGCAAGTCGCACTGGGACGTGCCGGTCGACGTGAACGGCAGCACCGTGCACGTGCTCGCGGCGCACCCGACGCCACCGGTGTTCGACGGCCCCGAGGACCGCAACGGGCTTCGCAACCACGACGAGATCAGGTTCTGGGCCGACTACATCACGCCCGGTCCGGCATCGCGGTACATCACGGATGACGCGGGGCAGGCGGGCGGGCTGAAGCCCGGCGAGTCGTTCGTGATCCTCGGCGACCAGAACGCCGACCCGTTCGACGGCGACTCGGTGGAGGTCGCGATCCACCAACTGCTCGACCACCCGCGGGTGACCGACTCCATGCCCATGTCCGACGGGGCGGCCGAGGCATCCGTGCTCCAGGGCGGCGCGAACCTCACGCACGAGGGCGATCCGAGTCTCGACACCGCCGACTTCGCCGACACCGCGCCGGGGAACCTGCGCGCCGACTACGTGCTCCCGTCGCGCGACCTGCGGGTGATGGACGCCGCCGTGTTCTGGCCGACCACGACCGACCCGCTCTTCCGGCTCACGGGCGCGTTCCCGTTCCCTTCGAGCGACCACCGGCTCGTGTGGGTGGACTTGCGGGTGCACCCCTGACCGGTTCGCGTGGGCGGTGACGCCGCCCCGGGGAAGGCGACGGATGCCGCGGGCACTGCGCCCGCGGCATCCGCGCGTCGTGACGGAGTCTCCTACAGCTCGACGCTGTGCGACTTCCAGGCCTTCCAGGTGTTGCTCGTGCATTCCATGGTGACCGACAGGGATGCAGGGCGGACCTCCCAGTTGAGGTAGTCGCCCGAGATGCCGCTCCAGTAGTTCTTCGAGGACTCGTCGGCAGCGTCGACGGGGGTCGGGTACTTCGGGTTGATCGTGACCGCGACCAACGTGTCGCTGACGACGCGAACGCCGTGCGGCGCCCAGCGGCCCGCGGCGTAGAACTCGTCGTAGAGGTACGGGTGGCTCGGCGGACAGGTGCCGCCGTAGGTCCCGGCCTCGAAGGGCTGCAGGTCGCCGCGGTTGAAGACGAAGACCTGGATCACCTCGAGGTCGGGGTCGGTCGTCGTCGCGGTCGGCGCGAGCGTCGTGAGGGCGAGCGCCGTGGCGACGGCAGCGGTGGCGAACATCAGTGTGGCTCCAATCGAGTGTCGGGTGGCGGGGTTCCGCCGCCCTGGGCTCGAGAGTACCATACTAGTATATTAGTACGCAACCAGCGCGCCCTTCCGCGGATCCCCGAACGGTCGATCGCGGTTCATCCGCCATTCACCCCGCCGGCCCGCGCACGACGACTCTCCTCCCTACCGTTGCCTCGGCTCCCCCCGGTTCTCCACGCCCGTCCCACAGCGCGGGCGGCCGAGCGGCGCCATACGGAGGACACGTGTTGAAGAAGCAACTCACCCTCGTCGCCGTCGGGCTCTCGACCGCCGTCGCACTGGGCCTCACGGGCTGCGCTGCGGGCGAGGCCGACGCCGGAGACGGCGGTACGGATGCCGCGACCGCCACGAGCCTCGCCGACTTCGGCGACCTCGCTGCGCTCGAGGAGGCCGCCAAGGCCGAGGGCCAGCTGAACGTCATCGCGCTTCCGCGCGACTGGGCGAACTACGGCGAGGTGCTCGACCTGTTCGCCGAGAAGTACCCCGAGATCACGATCAACGAAGCCTCCCCCGACGCGTCGAGCGCCGAGGAGATCCAGGCGGCAGAGACGAACGCGGGCCTCGACACCGCCCCCGACGTGTTCGACCTCGGCCTCACGGTGGCGCTGCAGAACACCGACACGTTCGCGCCGTACCAGGTCGCCGCGTGGGACGACATCCCCGACGAGCTCAAGGAGCCGAACGGCCTGTTCGTCGGCGACTACGGCGGCTACATGTCGATCGGCTACGACTCGTCGAAGTTCGCCGAGCCGGCCTCGCTCGACGAGCTGCTCGGCGACGAGTACCGTGGCGCCGTCGCCATCAACGGCGACCCGACCCAGGCGGGCGCCGCGTTCGCCGCCGTGGGCCTCGCGACCGTGCAGTCCGACGGCACGCTCGACGACTTCCAGCCGGGCATCGACTTCTTCGGCGAGCTCAACGATGCGGGCAACCTGTTGAAGGTCGACGTGACCACCGCCACCGTCGCGTCGGGCGAGACCCCGGTCGTCTTCGACTGGGACTACCTGAACGCCGCGCACACGGCTGACAACCCCGCCTGGGAGACCGTGATCCTCCCGGGCGTCGGCTACGCGGGCTACTACAACCAGGCCGTCAACAAGGATGCCCCGCACCCGGCGGCCGCACGCCTGTGGCAGGAGTTCCTCTACAGCGACGAGGCGCAGAACCTGTGGTTGAAGGGCGGCGCCCGCCCCGTGCTCGCGGACGCGATGGCCGAGGCCGGCACCATCGACGAGGAGCTGTTCGCGGCCCTGCCCGCATCGCCCGAGGAGACGGTCGTCCCGACCGAGGAGCAGAGCACGGCGGCGGGCGAGCTGCTCGGCGCCGAGTGGGCCACGGCCGTCGAGTGACGATGTCCGCCCCAGTCGCCCAGGCGGCACCGACGACCGGCGCGGAGCGGCGCGAGACGCCCGCCCCGCCCGGTCGCGCGGGCGGAGCCGTACGAGGCCGAGCGGTCCGCCTGCAGGCGGCGCTCGGCCTGGTGCCGTTCGCGGCGTACGTGCTCGCCTTCCTCGCACTGCCGACGCTCATCGCGGTCGCGAGCGGCTTCTTCGACGACGAGGGGTCGTTCACGCTCGCGAACGTCGCAGCCCTCGGCGACCCCGTCATCCTGCGCACGTTCTGGAACTCCGCGTGGCTCTCGGCGCTCACCGCGGTCGTCGGCGCGGTGGTCGGCGCCGCCGCCTGCTACGCCCTGATCGGCCTCGAGGGCACGGGCACGCGGGCCGTCGTCGATGCCGCGGCGGGCGTGCTGGCCCAGTTCGGCGGCGTCATGCTCGCGTTCGCCTTCATCGCGACGATCGGCCTGCAGGGGCTCGTCACCATCTGGCTGCAGGACGCGTTCGGCATCGACCTGTTCGCCGACGGCGCGTGGATCTACGAGTTGCCGGGGCTCATCCTCCCCTACCTCTACTTCCAGGTGCCGCTCATGATCATCACGTTCATGCCCGCCCTGAGCGCGCTGAAGCCGCAGTGGGCCGAGGCGAACCTCACGCTCGGCGGCACGCGCACGGGCTTCTGGCGGCACGTCGGCATCCCCGTGCTCGCGCCGTCGTTCCTCGCGAGCCTGCTGCTGCTGTTCGCGAACGCGTTCTCCTCGTACGCGACCGCTGCCGCGCTCGCGAGCCAGGGCTCGCAGATCGTGCCCCTCCAGATCCGCACGGCGCTCACGAGCGAGACCATGCTCGGGCGCGAGAACCTCGCGGGCGCGCTCGCACTCGGCATGATCGCGGTGATGGCGCTCACGATGTGGGGGTACTCGGCCGTCCAGCGCCGCGCCGCGAGGTGGCAGCGATGAGCGGGCCCGGCTTCGCGCCGCGCCCAGCGGTCCGTTGGGCGATCGGCATCGTGCTGGTCGTGCTGTTCGCGATCCCCATCGTGTCGATGGCCGAGTACACGCTGCGGGATGCCGCGAGCGGGCACTCCCTGGCGCACTGGCTGGCGCTGGTCGACCCCGCGAACGCCGGCCGGTACCGGCCGATCTGGACCGGCCTCGGCAACTCGGTGGTGCTGGCCGTCACGACCGTGGCGATCGTGCTCCTCCTGCTCGCCCCGACCATGGTGCTCGTGCGCCTGCGGTTCCCGAAGCTCCGCCTTCCGTTCGAGTTCGTCGTCCTGTTGCCGATCACGATCCCCGCGATCGTGCTCGTGGTCGGGCTCGCTCCGATCTACCTCTGGATCGGCCGCACGTTCGGCACCGGCATCTGGACGCTGGCGTTCGCCTACGGAATCACCGTGCTGCCGTTCGCCTACCGTGCGATCCAGTCGTCGATCGACGCGACCGACGTGCGCACCCTCGCCGAGGCGGCCAGGGCGCTCGGCGCCGGCTGGCCCACCGTGCTGTGGCGAGTCCTCGCCCCGAACCTGCGGCCGGGCCTCATCGCCGCGGCGCTCATCTCCGTCGCGGTCGTGCTCGGGGAGTTCACGATCGCGTCGCTGCTGAACCGGCAGAACCTGCAGACCGCGCTCGTCGTGGTCGGCAAGCAGGACCCCTACGCCTCGGTCAGCCTCTCGCTCATCGCCCTCGTCTTCGCGTTCGCGCTGCTCGTCGTCATCGGGCGCGCCGGTCGTCCACGCGGCGCTCGCACCAACCAGAAAGGCCGGTCATGACCGAGTCCGCCGTCATCGCCACCGCCGACAACGCGATCCTCGCCTCGCGCGGCCAGGGCACACCCGTCGCGTTCGAGGGCGTCGTCAAGCGGTACGGGTCGAACCGGGTGCTGCACGGCGTCGACCTGTCTATCGAGCCCGGCGAGTTCGTCTCGCTCCTCGGCCCGTCCGGGTGCGGCAAGACCACCGCGCTGCGCGTGCTCGCGGGGCTGGAGCGCGCCGACGGCGGCACGGTGCGCATCGGGGGCGCGGATGTCTCGGCCGTGCCCACGAACCGGCGCGACCTCGGCATGGTCTTCCAGGCGTATTCGCTGTTCCCGCACCTCGACGTCGCGGCCAACACCGCCTTCGGGCTCCGTATGCGCAAGGTGGCGAAGGCGGAGGCATCCGACCGCGTGCGTGACGCGCTCGCCCTGGTGGGCCTCGCCCATCTCGCCGAGCGCTACCCGCACGAGTTGTCGGGCGGCCAGCAGCAGCGCGTCGCGCTCGCGCGGGCGCTCGTGACCGAGCCGCGCGTGCTGCTCCTCGACGAGCCGCTTTCCGCACTCGATGCGAAGGTGCGCGTGCAGCTCCGCGACGAGATCCGCCGGATCCAGTTGCGGCTCCGCATCACCACCGTGTTCGTGACGCACGACCAGGAGGAGGCCCTCGCGGTGTCCGACCGGATCGCGGTCATGGACGCCGGCCGCATCGACCAGGTCGGCACGCCGGAGGAGCTGTACCTGCGACCCGCCACGGCGAATGTCGCAGAGTTCGTCGGACTGTCGAGCGTGCTCCCCGCCGTCGTGGAGGGCGGCGCGGCATCCGTGCTCGGCGTGACCGTGCCGGTCATCGGCGAGGTGCCGGACGGCCCTGCTGAGGTGTTCGTGCGTCCCGAGAACGTGCGGCTGGGAGGACCGATCGCGGCGATCGTGCAGGAGAGCACGTTCCTCGGCAGCATCCGTCGCACCCTGCTGCGCACCGAGGACGGGGCGCTGGTGCGCATGCAGCACCCGGCGCGCGAGCGCCTCGAATTCGGGGAACGGGTGACGCTCGACGTGGATGCGGTACCGGTCGCCGCGCGGCCCGTGGAGTGACGGTCAGCTGCCGCCGAGCCCGACCCGGTCGGGCACCGCGCCCATCACGCGCGGGAGCCACGACTCGACGTCGGGCCAGGCGCGCCCGGTCGGAAGGTGACGGAGCAACCCCGCGAGCGAGTCGTCGGCGTCGGGCCACGGGATGACCCGGGTGGGCGACTCGGCCGCGAGCACGCCGAGCCACCAATGCTTCCACGTGACGGGCAGGGTCTCGGGGTGGAGGACGACGTAGTAGTCGGGCACGTTGATCGCGTGCCGTTCGGCGGCCTCGACGGCGCGGTCGATCTCGAGCTCCAGCACGCCGAAGGTCGACTGATCATCGAAGAACTCGACCCAGGCGGCCGCCACGTGGCCGAGGGGGTCACGGTCGTGCACGACGTAGGGCGCGGCGGCCGTGGCAGACCAGCGGGCCACCTCGTCATCGGAGGCGCGGTCGAAGCTCGCCGCGCGAACGTTGGCGAATCCCTCGAGCGCGTGGATGGCCGACGTCGCCTCGTCACCGACGACGACCAGTGTGGTGCTGGCCGGTGCCTCCATTTCCACATTTTACGTCATCAGAACGCGACCAGTCCGGAGACGAGCCGGGCGGTGAGCGGCGCGAGTCAACCGATCCGAAGCACGACGTTGCCCCGCTTACGGCCGCTGTCGACGTAGCGGTGCGCCTCGACGATGTCGTCGAGGTCGTACGTGCGGTCGATCACGGGTCGGATCTCCCCCGCCTCGGCGAGGCGCACGAGCCCGGCAAGATCCTCGTGCGAGACGGGCCCGGGCGTGAAGGTCACGGTCTTTCCGCTGCGACGCGTGTGCCGCGACGCGGTGAGTATGCCGCCGAGACTCGTGATCACGAGCAGGAGCGCACCACCGGGCTTGAGCGAGTGCTCCACCCGCGTGAACGGGGCGTCGCCACCGCACTCCACGATCACGTCGTAGGTGCGACCGCTCGTCGCGAAGTCCTCACGGGCGCGATCGATGACGTGGTCGGCGCCGAGCGAGCGGACCAGGTCGGCCTTGCTCGCACTGCAGACGCCGGTGACGGTCGCGCCACGCTGCTTCGCGAGCTGCACGACGGACGTGCCCACGGCACCGGATGCCCCGTTCACGAGCACTTCGGAGCCCGGCCCCAGCTTCACGCGGTTGAGGTAGGCGAGTGCCGTGTACCCGCCGAACACGAGCGACGCGGACTCCTCGAGCGTGAGGTTGCGAGGCTTCAGCGCGATCGCGTCGGACTGTGGCACCCGCGCGTACTCCGCGTGCGCGCCGAACGACGCGCCGAGCATCGCGATCACCTCGTCGCCGGAGGCGAAGCCGGCGACCTCGTCGCCGACGGCCTCGACGACCCCCGCCGCATCCATGCCGAGTACCCGCTTCCGCGGCCGGAACACCCCGAGGGCGATCGGGATGTAGAACCACATGCCCTTCGGCAGGTCGCGGCTGCGCGTGCGATGGTCGGCGATGCTCACGGTGCTCGCGTGCACCCGCACGAGCAGTTCGTCGGCCTTCGGCACTGGCCTCGGCACCTGCTCGACCTGCACGACCTCGGGCCCGCCGAAGCGGTGGATGACCGCGGCTCGCATCGTCGTGGTTTGCATCATCGTGGCTTCCATGTCGGCACCTACCTTACGTTGTAAGTCTTACAACGTAAGGTAGCGTAGATCCCGACGGATGTCGAGAGGGAAGATCCCGAACATCGTGCACGCTTGTACCGTGGTGAGCACGAGGGGAGGACGGGCACATGTCGTCGACCACCGAACGGAGCGCCGAGCGGAACGCCGCACGCCGTGCGCCGCTGACCCGTGACCGCGTGCTCAGCACCGCCGTCGCACTGGCGGATGACGCGGGCATCGACGGCCTCACGATCCGCCGCCTCGCCGAGCAGCTCGGCGTCGAGCCCATGTCGCTCTACTACCACGTGCCGAACAAGGAGGCGATCCTCGACGGCATCGTCGAGCTCGTGTTCGGCGAGATCGAGGAGGCCACCGGCGGCTTCGAGGTGCCGGCGTCGGATGCCGCATGGCAGGCGAGCCTGCGTGCACGGATCCTCGCCGCCCGCCGCGTGATGCTGCGGCATCCGTGGGCCCCCGGGGTCATGGACACGAGGAACGGGCTCGGAATCACCACGGCCCGCTATGTCGACGCCGTCGTGGGCACGCTCCGGTCGGGCGGGCTGTCGTACGACCTCATCCACCACGCGATGCACGCGCTCGGCAGCCGCCTGTACGGGTTCTCGCAGGAGCTCGGCGAGGAGGGTGGCGACTCGGGCGACTCCGACGCGCTCGCGCAGATGGCGGAACACGTGCCGCACCTCGCTGCCATGCTCTCCGTCGTCGCCCACGACGACCCCGACTCCACCCTCGGCTGGTGCGACGACCAGTTCGAGTTCGAGTTCGGGCTCGACATCCTGCTCGACGGGCTGGAGCGTGCGCGACGGCGCGAGGCCGAAGGAGTCGAGTAGGGCGGAGCGGTGCCGGCGCCGCTCAGGTCGCGAGGCGCAGGGCGGCCGCGCGCTCGTCGAGGTCGGGCAGCACCTCGGCCGCGTCGACGCCGCCGACGGTGAGCACGCGCCATCCGTCGCCCTCGAATCGCACGAACGACGACGACGCGTTGTCGAGCCGCGGGTAGTGCCGTGCATCGTGCCCGGTGATGGCGGCGAGCGTGTAGCGGATCAGCGTGCCGTGCGCGACCGCGAGCACGCGCGCGCCCGGGTGGTCGTGGCCGATGCGCTCGAGCCCCCGGATGCCGCGGGCTCCCACTTCGTCGTCGGGCTCCTTGCCGGCGAAGTCGCGGTCGGGCCAGCGCGTGTCGAGCTCGGCGACGAGCGTGCCCTCCGCCGCTCCGAAGTCCTGCTCGATGAGCTCGTCGTAGCCGCCGCCGAGCGGCACGTCGAGCGCCGTCGCGATGATCTCGGCCGTCTCGCGCGCCCGGCCGAGCGGTGAGCTCACGACCGCGTCCCACGGGCGGTGCGACAGCGCGGATGCCGCGGCGAGCGCCTGCTCGCGACCGGTGCCGTTCAGCGGGATGTCACTGCGCCCCTGCATGCGCTCGGCGAGGTTCCAGTCGGTCTGTCCGTGGCGGATGAGGGCGAGCAGCATGATTCCAGCCTAGGCGAGCACGGCTGGGCGGATGCCGCGACGCCTCCGGGCTGTTCTCGAGGAAATCTCCGTGCACGGCACGGATGCGGCGAAGGTGCGGTGCGCGCACGCTGAACTCCACCAACCGATCCGACCGTCAAGGAGACGACCGATGACCGACACTGCAGTATCCGCCCGGACCGACGCCGACCGCGCGCTCAAGACCAAGCACCGCGCGATGTGGGCCTCGGGCGACTACCCCACTCTCGCATCCGATCTCATCTGGGACCTCGGCCCACGCGTCGTCGCGGCCGCCGACGTGCGACCCGGCGAGCGCGTGCTCGACGTCGCTGCCGGCAGCGGCAACGCCGCGATCCCCGCCGCGTTGCGGGGCGCGACCGTCGTCGCGAGCGACCTGGCGCCCGAGCTGTTCGAGGCGGGCCGCCGTCTCGCCGCCGAGGCGGGCGCCGAGCTCGAGTGGCGCGAGGCGGACGCCGAGGAGCTGCCCTTCGGGGACGACACGTTCGACGTCGTGGTGTCGACGGTCGGCGTCATGTTCGCCCCGCACCACGAGCGGGCCGCCGACGAGCTCGTGCGCGTCACGAGGTCGGGCGGGCGGATCGCCCTCATCAACTGGACACCCGAGGGGTTCATCGGCCAGATGTTCAAGGCCATGAAGCCGTTCGCGGCACCGCTGCCGGAGGGCGCTCAGCCCGCACCGCTCTGGGGCGACGAGCAGCACGTGCGCGGCCTGCTCGGCGACCGCGTCACCGACGTGACGGCCGTGCGGCAGACCGTGCGCGTCGACCGGTTCGACACCGGCGAGGCGTTCCGCGACTACTTCAAGCACCACTACGGGCCCACGATCGCGGTCTACCACCGCATCGCAGACGACCCCGAGCAGGTGCGTGCGCTCGACACGGCGCTCGCCGATCTCGCCCGGGCTCACGGCCTCGGCACGCCCGGCGGCGCGATGGAGTGGGAGTACCTGCTCCTCACCGCCGGAGTCCGCTGACCACGTCCCGGTGAGCGCCCGCACCCGGGCGCTCACCGGGGATTCCCCCGCACCACCGCAACACCAGCACCACCACCACCACCCGGGAGACCCCCATGTACCAGAGCGAGGACTACTTCGTGCTCCAGCTCCACCGCGCGGGCGATGAGCGCCTGCTTCACGAGCTCGAGCTCCGCCGAGTCATCGCCGAACGCAGGGCGGAGACCGCCGAGGCGGGCGAAGGCGTCACGGATGCCGCACGCCCGCGCCGCGGCATCCGTGCCCTGCTCCCCCGCCGGCTGCGCCCGCTCGCGCCGCCGCGCGCGATCCCTGACGCCGGCACCCTTCCGTCGTCCGCCTGAATCGGGTCGGCCTGATCGGATGAGGTCCCGCCTCGGCCGATCGGACGAGGTGATTCGAGCCGTTCCGCCGATGCCCTGCCCGGTGAACCTCGCGAGCATCGAGGCATGACCGAATCATCCACCGCGCATCAGTGGGCCCGCGTGCGCCCGGCTCCCCCGGCTCCACCCGTCGCGAGGCGCAGAACCGAGTGGCTCGCCCCCACGGGACTCATCCTGCTCAGCCTCGTGCCGATCCTGGCCGGGGCGTTGCGACTCACCGAGCTGACGAGCGGCGCCGAGGTGACCCCCGACAACGCTCGCTTCTTCGCGTCTCCCGTGCCGGTCGTGGTGCACATCGTCGCCTCGAGCGTGTTCCTGGTGCTCGGGGCGCTGCAGTTCGCGCCGTCGTTGCGCCGCCGCGGTTGGCACCGTATCGCCGGGCGAATCCTCGTGCCGGCCGGCCTGCTCTCGGCGATGTCCGCACTGTGGATGACGCTCTTCTACGACCTGCCCACGGTCAACGGCGTGGCACTCCTCGTGATGCGTCTCGTCTTCGGCACCGCCATGGCGGCGGGCATCGTCGTCGCCTTCGTCGCGATCCGCCGAGGCGACATCCGGACGCACAGCGCGTGGATGACCCGCGCCTACGCGATCGGCTTGGGCGCCGGAACGCAGGTGTTCACGTTCCTCCCGTGGACCCTGCTGTTCGGCGCACCCGATGAGGCCACGCACGCCGTGCTGATGGGCGCCGGCTGGGTGATCAACCTCGCCGTGGCCGAGGTCGTCATCCGTCGGCGGGCGGTCCGGTCCGGTGGCGCCTCCCGCACCTCCGGCCGATCCGGTGCGGCGAGTGCGCCCCTATCATGAGGGCATGACGAGCCTCCTCCGCTCGATCTGGGATGCACCGGCCGCCACGCCCCCGCCACCCCGGCGCGTCTGGCGCGACTGGGTGCTCGTCGCCGTGCTGCCGGTCGTCGCAGTGCTCGAGGCGGCGACCCGCCCCGAGGTGCCGTGGCGCTGGCTCTGGGCGGTCGTGCTCGTCGCGCTCGTGCCGACGCTGCTCTGGCGGCGCACGCGCCCGCTGCTCATGCTCGCGATCGCGTTCGGCGTCGGGTCGATCTTCACCGTGGTGACCGGCGGCGACCCGCAACTGGTCACCACCGCGTATTTCCTGCTCCTGGTCTACGCGGTGGTGCGCTGGGGCTCCGGCCGGGCGATGCTGTTCGCCGGTGTGCTCATGCTCGCGTCGTCCGCCCTCTCATTCGCACTCGGCCCGGCATCGATCGGTGACGTCATCGGCGGCCTGGCCGTCGTCGTCACCACGATCACCCTCGGCGTGGCCTTCCGCTGGCGCGCCGCGGCGCGGGCCCGCGAGCTCGACCGTGTCAAGCTGCTCGAACGCGAACAGCTCGCTCGCGATCTCCACGACACCGTCGCGCACCATGTCTCGGCGATCGCGATCCAGGCGCAAGCCGGCACGGCGGTCGCGTCGACGAATCCGGATGCCGCGGCGGAGGTGCTCCGGGTCATCGAAGGCGAGGCATCCCGCACGCTCGCCGAGATGCGCTCGATCGTGCGCGTGCTCCGGCAGGAGGACGACCTCGAGACGGCACCGAGCCCGGGGATCACCGACCTCCGGCGGCTCGCCCGGACGGAGCCGGGCGGCCCGGTGATCGACGTGCGGCTCGCGGGGGACGTCGACGGGCTCCCGCCCACGATCGCCGCCGCGGTGTTCCGCCTCGCGCAGGAGGGGGTGACGAACGCGCGCCGGCACGCACGGAACGCGACCCGCATCGACGTTCGCGTGCACGTCGGCGCCGCCGGCATCCGCCTCGACGTCCGCGATGACGGCGACTCCACGGCATCCGCAGCGACCGGCTACGGCATCACGGGGATGGTCGAACGGGCGACCCTCCTCGGCGGCACCTGCGAGGCCGGCCCGGCTCCGGGCGGCGGCTGGGTCGTCTCCGCCGTGCTCCCCCGGGCAGGCTGGTCGGCATGACCGTACGCGTCCTCGTCGCCGACGACCAGGAGCTCGTGCGCGCCGGACTCCGGATGATCCTCGACGCACAGCCCGACATCGAGGTGGTCGGCGAGGCGGCCGACGGCTCGGAGGCGGTGGCGCTCGCGCAGAGCCTCCGGCCCGACGTGTGCCTCTTCGACATCCGGATGCCGGGCGTCGACGGCATCGAGGCCACGCGTGCCCTCGCGGGACCCGGTGTGGAGGATCCGCTTCCGGTGGTCGTGATCACGACCTTCGACCTCGACGAGTACGTCTTCGCGGCGCTCCGGGCGGGCGCCCGCGGATTCCTCCTGAAGGATGCGGGGCCGGCCCTGCTCGCCCAGGCCGTGCACGCGGCCGCGCGCGGCGACGCGCTCATCGCCCCGAACGTCACGGTGCGCCTCCTCGACGCCTTCGCCGGCGCAGCAGTCGCCGCGCCGCCGGCGCAGCCGAGAGAGCCGCTCACGCAGCGAGAGGAGGACGTGCTCCTGGCGGTCGCGCGTGGGCTCGGCAACACCGAGATCGCGACCGAGCTGCACATCTCCCTCAGCACCGTGAAGACCCACCTCGCGAGCCTCATGGCCAAGATCGATGCCCGCAACCGCGTGGAGGCCGCCATCTGGGCGTACGACACGGGGCGCGCGGGCGCGACCGGCCCCCGGAAGCCCGACGGCTCCGGTGGGGGCACCGGTGCGGCACCCCCCGTGCGGTCCTAGACTGAGCGCCGTGCCGGGCCAGCGACTGACCCCACGCGAGAGCGCGGTCCTCGCCGCCGTCGAGCGGCGCCTGACCAACCCCGAGATCGCGTCGGAGTTGTTCATCTCCGTGCGCACGGTCGAGAGCCACATCGCCAGCCTGAAGCGCAAGCTCGGGGCGGAAACCCGTTCCGAGCTCATGGCCGCGGCCGCCGAGCGGCGAGAGCATGCGGCATCCGTGCGGCTCCCGCACAACGCGTTCGTCGGTCGTGACGCCGAGCTCGCGGCGCTCGGAGCCCTGCTCCACGAGCACCGCTGGGTGACGATCGCCGGTCCCGGGGGCGTCGGCAAGACCCGACTCGCGCTCGAGTTCGCGAGCCTGAGCGAGCGGGTGCCCGTCGTCGTCGAACTCGAGCACGCTGAACCCGGCGACGTCGTGGCGCGCATCGCCAGGGCGCTCGACCTCGAGGCGGGACCGGGCGCGGATGCCGCCACGACGGTCGCGGTGGCGCTCGCCTCGAACCCGTACCTGCTCGTGCTCGACAACGTCGATCGCGTCGGCGGTGCGGTGCGCGAGATCGTCGCCCGGGCGCAGGCCACCGCGGCGGATCTCTGCGTGCTCACCACCTCGCGCACGCCGATCGGCGACCCCGCCGAGACGGTCTTCACCCTCGCGCCGCTCGGGGTCGAGGGGCCGGATGCCGCGGCCGTCGCCATGTTCCTCGACCGCCTCGGATCGGCCGGGCGGGCTGCCGTGGCACCCATCGCGCTGTCGGCTGCCCCACCCTCGCCCGCGGACCTCGAGGTCGCGGCACACGTGTGCGAGCGCCTCGACGGACTCCCCCTCGCGCTCGAGCTCGCCGCCGCCGTCGCCCGCCACCTCTCACTGCGGGAGCTCGCGGAGCGACTCGACCGCGACTTCGCGACGCTCGACCGGGCCGTGCCCGAGGGCCGGCACCGCACGCTCGAGACGGCCTTCGAGTGGACGTGGGACCTCCTGACCGAGGACGAACGCGAGGTGCTCTGCCGGCTCGCGGCCCTCCCTCGCACCTTCGACGTCGACCTCGCCGTCGCGGTGACGCACCCGGGGGCCGAGGGCGTGGTGCTGCGGCTGCTCGACCACTCCATGCTCGTGCCGACCGGAGGGCATCCGCGGCGGTTCCGCCTGCTCGCGGTGCTGCGCGAGTTCGTGCGGGCGCGCACCGATCCCACCGTCATCCACGAGGTGCTCGAGCGGCACGCCGAGTACGTCGACGTCGTGGTCACCGAGTTCGCGAGCCACGCCCGAACCGACGACAGCGCCGAGGCGATGCACATGTCGGAGACCCTCTGCCCCGAGGTCAACGCGGCCGCGCGGTGGGCGCTCGCGGCGCGGCATCCGTCGGCGGTCTCGCTCGCCGCGTCCCTCGCCATCGGCGTCGAGCAGTACGGATCGGACGTCGACAGCGTGCGCACCCTCGCGATGGCCGCGCACGACGAAGGCGTGGTCGCCGCGGCATCGGTGCAGCAGCTGCTCGACCTCGGCATCGGGCTGTCGTTCCTCGACCTGCACCTCGTCGACGACCTGGCGCGGCGCGCGCTGGCGATCGCCGGCGATCCGCCGTCGCGCCTCGCAGCCAACCACCTCGCGGGCATCGCCGACGCCTACCTCGACCGGCTCGACGACGCGCTCGCACACCTCGACACCGCAGAACGGCTCGCGATCGAGCTCGGCGAGACGTGGCAGCTGGCGGCCGTGCACCAGATGCGCGGCGTCGCCTTCCGCCGCGCCTCGCCACCGGACTCCGCGCGTGCCGTCGTCGAGTTCGACGCGGCGATGCGCCGCTACACCCTCGCAGGCGATGCCATGCACGCCAACAACGCGCGCTTCATGATGGCCTTCTCCGCAGCCGAGGACGGCCTCGAACCCGAGCGGGCCGCGCAGTGGGCGGGCGAATGCGCCGTGTACGCGCGCTCGACCGGCAACCAGCACGAGCTCGCGCACGCGCACCTCGTGCAGGCCATGCTGCGAACGGATGCGGCGACCGCCGCCGCACCCTCCGAGCCGAGCGTCGCGGTCGCCGATGCCGACGACCTCGACGAGCTCACCGCCACGTTCCGCCACCTCGGCGACCTCCGTTGCGTCACGCGCAGCCTGCTGCTCCGCGCGCGTCTCGCCGACCCCGACGCACGCGTCGCTCTCCTCTCCCAGGCGCTCGAGGCGGCGGATGCCGCGGGCGACCGCACCCACCAGGCCATGGCGCTCACCCGACTGGTCGGCGTGCACTGGGCGCGCGGCGACCGTGTCGCGACCCTCGCCACGCTCGACCGCCTCGCGGACGTCGCGGGATTCGACGTGGCATCCGCCGCCTGCCCGCCCGAACTCGCCGGCGATCTGGCCGTCGCAGCGCCGGCGCTCGCGTCGCGTCAGCCGTGAGCTCGCGTCAGCCCTGAGGATTCCCCCCGCAGCCGCCCCACATGCCGTGACGATCCGGAGCGACGTCGTCCACGGTGAGCACGTCTCCCTCGAGCGTCACGATGAATGCGGTGTCGCCGACGAACGAGAGTGACGTCGGCAGGTCGAGGCCGTCGACGATGACTGTGAACGTGCCGTCGCCGTTGACGCGCAGCAGTTCACCGCTCTCAGGCAGTGCCGGCGAGCCGGCCGGCACCTCGCCGGGCGAGTCGCCCTGCGAGAGTGCGTACAGGCCGCACGACGCCGCTTCGACGTCCACGATGAGGCTGTAGCCCGATGCCACCTCGCGGGGCACCGGATGGTGCGGATGCCCCACGACGACCTTGCCGTCAGCGGGGTCATGCGGAATGGGGCCCGCTTCGCCCATGTACACCTTCGAACCGTCGACCTCCAAGCCGGTGGGCACGATGTTGTCGAACTGGGCCACCTGGGTGACGTTGCCCGAGAGATCGACGAAGAGCAGCCGGTTGTGGTGTCCGTCGGTCACGAGGAATCCGTTGCCGAACACCTCGAACGCGAACTGCACACCGCTCGGCACGTCGAACGACGTCGTCGGCGGATTGTCGGTCGACCACGTCGCGAGGTCGGCGACGAGCGTGCTGCTGTCGGCGTCATCGATGCGGTAGATGCCACCGACGGCGCTGCCGCCGACGTCGGGACCCACGGTCGTGACGAGTGCGTACGCGGTGTCGCCGAGGAAGGCGACATCGAAGACGCCGCCGAACGGGTGCGTCGGCAGTCCGCTCGCATACGTCGTCGACGCACCCGTGACGGTGTCGACGCGGATGATCTCGCCATTCTCCCGGGCAGCCACGTAGAGAGCGCCATCCGGGCCTATGGTGCTGCCGATCGAGCCGCCCAGGCCGGAGGCGAGGAGCTCGGCGACCGGTTCAGGGGCCTCGGGCTTGTCCGCGTTCGCGGCCGTCGGCATGAGCACCGCCGGCAGGAGCACGGCGGTCATCGCCGCGGCGAGGAGCGCCGCTCTGCTGTTGCGCATTTCCTGTACCTCCGTTGATCGTCGGGGCCGCGGTCGCGCCGCCGAGGCGGTGGGACCCCCATCGGCGCTGCCCTGCGCCGGATCACGGATGTCGCTGCGCGAAGGGCAGCACCGGCCCAGACTCCTCCTGTCCCGAGCAATCGTCAACAAATCCTCATCTTTGCGAGGCCCCCAAGTCGAGGGCCACCGATCACTCAGCTCGCCGCGCCGACGAGCAACTCGCCCACAGGCGTGGCTGCCTCAGGGCTGCTGCGGCGTCCCGATCAGCGGCGCCTTCACCGGCGCGGCCATGCCGAGGTAGACGACGAGCCCGTCGCCGAACGGATCCGTCTGCACCGGGACCTTGATCCAGTTGTTGGCGAGCCACACGTTCCCCGACGGGTCGACCTGCACGCCCGTATTGCGCTGCAGGCCGTCGAAGGCGTACCCGTCGTCGGCCGGCGAGATCGGATGCCCCGTTCCGCCCGACGGGCACGTGCTCGCCCGCGCGCCGCACAGGTGCGAGAGCCGCTCGCCCGCGAAGTTCGCGACCCAGAGGTTGTCGTCACCGTCGACCGCGATGCCCCACGGCACCGTCATTCCGGCGCCGCCGAACTGCACGACCGATCCGTCTGGGCCGACCTGCGCCACGGTGCCGTGCAGTTCGGGTCGGTCGATCGGGGCCTCGAGCGTCTCTCCGGTGCTGCACGGGATGTCGATCAGCCCCGAGTTCGACACCCACACGTTGCCCAGGCTGTCGCTCGCGGCGCCCAGCGGCTTGCTGAACGTGGAGGAGTCGCCGAACGGAGAGTTCTGAAGCGGAGAGCCGTCGGGGCCGAAGCCGAAGACCTGATCGCTGGCGTTGGCGGTCACGAAGACGCTGCCCTCCGTGTTCTGCGCGACATCGAACGCCTTGGGGATGACCGTACTGAAAACAGTGGCGAGGGAGTGGTCACCGCCCGGGTACACAACGGCGGAGTGGTTGCCGCAGTTGGCGATCCAGATGTTGCCGTCCACGTCGGACTTGATGCCCTGCGGCCAGCTCAGCGGTCCGTCGAGGTACCCGTCATCCGGTGAGAGCGGCTGCCCGTCGGGATCGAACTCCGAGACGCTGTTGGAGGTCGGCGCCTCGGGACACTCGGAGCCGGTGAAGCCGAAGTTGCTCACCCACACGTGATCGCGGGTGTCGATCGCGATGCCGAACCCGGCGCCGTTGAGGCCGCCGCCGGTAAAGGTCTCCATGGGTTGCCCAGGGGCGTAGGGGTCGAGCCGGAACAGGTCGAGGCCCGGACACACCTTCTTCGGCTGGTTCGCCACCGTGGCGTTGTCGTTGACCCATACCCGCCCCAGCGCGTCGAACGCGACATTCCCCGGCCCGTTGAACTGGTGTCCATTGCCGTAGAACCGCAGGGCGATGACCCATCCCGCGGGCGCGTCCGTGCGCACCGGAGTGAATCGTGGGTCAGCCGGAACCTGCGCGAACACGCCCGGCGCGTCACCCGAGGGGTTCGTCGGCAGCAGGGTCATCGCCTGCCAGGTGGTGTCGGGCCGCACGCCCCAGGCGTCGGCGGCCGCGTCCAGGAACGCGTCGCAGTCGTTGGTTCCGGCGACGCATCCGGCGATGATGCTGGCGAGCGAGTTGAACGTCGGGAGCGTCTCGGTGGAGGTGCCGTTCGGGGAGCGGAGCAGGAACTTCGCCGGCGCACCGGTGTCGACGTCGACGAGGTTCCGCGGCATGAGGGACGCGTTCGGCAGGCCCGGGGCGGCACCGCCGACCACGCCGCCCTCGGCGAACTGGGCAAGGGAGTATCCGGCCGCGACCGTGGTCATCTCGTCGAGCACCACCTTGCCCTTGCGCAGGTCGCCGAGCGACGCGGCGAGCTCAACGGTGTCGGGGACCGGCCGGCCCGCGGAGGTACCGGCTCGCGCGGTCGCGTAGAGCACGTCGGCCGCGTCGACCGTGGAGCGCACCCGGAACGTGAACTCGCCCCGGGTGTCGGTGCTCGTCGTCTCGAGGAGCGTCGCGCTGCCGGGTGTCGCACCCGCGGCGTACAGCCGCACTGTCGCGCCGAGCACCGCGGCGCCGTCGGCGACCACGCTTCCCCGGATGGCAGGGCCGACTCCGGGACCACCTCCGGGCCCGCCCCCCGGATCGGCCGATGCGGCCGTCATGGGCACCATGGCACCGGCGACCACCGCCGCGGTCGCCAGGATGAATGCGAGTCTGCTCCGACGCGTCGACATCATGCGGTCCTTCCCCCGAAGTCCGGGCGCGTGGACGGCCCGGTCCGCAACCTTCCGAAGGGTACGCGCATCCCCGCCCGGCGGTCAGCCCCACAATGGGTGAGGATCCTTCGTCTCCCGCATGCCTCCGGCGAAGCCGCGAGGTCCCTGTCAACGGCGTCACACTCCCCCGTCGCTGCGTAGGCTGTCAGGAGTGAAGGTCGTCAGTTACAACCTCCGGAAGCACCGCGCAATCGGCGAGCTCGCGGCGCTCGACAAGCGGTACTCGCCCGACCTCATCTGCCTGCAGGAGTGCGACACCGACGACCTGCCCAAGCACGTCGGCCATCTCGAACTGGCGAGCTCCACGTCTGGCAACCGGCTCGGGCTCGCCGTCTACTACCGGCCCGACCGGTACGAGTTCCGCATCGTGCGCAGTTTCGCGCTGAAGAAGTCGCTGCACGACCATCTCCTGCGACCCGCGCACGAGCGTCTCATCGGCGTGCGCCTGCACGATCTCGAGTCGGAACGCGAGCTCGTGGTCGCGTCCTTCCACGCCGCGCCCCTGACCGCGCTGAACTCGTTGCGCCGGCACCAGATCCGCTCGGCGCTCAGCCAGCTGCAGATCCTCGGTCCCGGACTGCCGATCCTCATGGTGGGCGACTACAACTACCCGATGTTCAAGGACAACCTCGCCGAGAAGGTCCGCGAGCACGGCTACGAACTCACGCTCAGCGACGCCCGCACGTACACGCGGTACAAGTTCTTCCGCGGGCACTTCGACCTCGCGACCTCCGTCGGCTTCGACATCGAGCGCGTCGAGACGCTGCCCCGCGGGTCCTCGGACCACCTGCCGATCCTCGTCGACGCGCGGTATGCCGGCACCGTGGCGCAGGAGGACGTCGTCGCCTGAGCCCGGGCCTCAAGGAACGAGAGTCCTGCCGACGTGGGCGCCGCGCTCGACGCAAGGCTGGCGCAGGAGTCGGGCGAGTAGCAGGTGGAGCTGTGGGCGCCCGGCCGGGATCCGGCCGGGCGCTCCCGCTCGTCAGGGATAGACGCAGACCTTGGGGTCAGTGCGGGACGATGATCCCCGCCGTGCCGTCGACCGTCACCGTCTGTCCATCGCGAAGCAGGCGGGTCGCGTTGCCCGTGGCGACGACAGCTGGAACGCCATACTCGCGGGCGATGATCGCCGGGTGCGACAAAGCGCCGCCCGCATCGGTCACGAGAGCCCCGATGCTCGGAAACACGACCGACCACACGGGCGACGTCGACGGGCACACGAGTACATCGCCGGCTTCGATCCTGTCGAACTCCGCTTCGCTCATGACGAGTCGCACCCGTCCGCTGTATCGCCCGTGAGAAGCGGGAATCCCAGTGATACCGTCCCCGATGGCGTCCGCGCCGTGGAGTCCGAGCTCCATGACCTGCTTCGGGTACCAATCGAGCGCCTCATGGGCCCGGCGCACCTCGGGCGGGAGCGAATCGAGCGACGGGGGCGATCCCTGCTCACCGTAACTCGCCCGCCCGGGATGGTCAGCGACCCAGGCAGCCTCGGCGCGACGCCGGCTGACGAGCTCGGCCCTCGAACGGCGGTCGCGAAGTGCCTCCGTGCACTCATCGATCGTCAGCCAGAAGCAATCCTCGGCAGTCGCGAGTTGCGATCTCGCGACGAGGCGGCGTCCGAGCTCGAGGGCCGCATAGCGCAGGATCGCGAGCGGGCCGCCGATGGTATAGAACGCGTTGTCTTCCCTCACAGGGTAGGCGTGAGTTGCGCGGTCGAGCGCCCGTTCCCACCGGTCCCGTTCGGAGCCGATCCGGGTCGCCAGCGCCTGGCGTGCCGCTGCCAACGCGTTTCGGCGGCCGAGCACGCGATGCATGTCTGCATCGCCGGGCTCGAAGTCGCGAGCGAGTTGATTCGCGATCAGCCCCAAGAAGAGCGAAGGCATCTCCGCCAAGGTGGGTTCCGCGACTTCGTAACTGAGGGTGCGATGGCCGTACCTCTCGACGTACGTCTCGAAGGCTGCGGCGAAGCCTGGGTCGGCTTGGAGTACACGGGGCAACGCGTCCACGCTGCCTTCGACGATCGCGCGCAGCTCCGGTGAGTCATCGACCGTACGGGCGAGTTCCGCGAGGCGACGAGCCGGCTCAGTGGACATCTGCGAGGTCCCGGCCACAAGATCCCACACGCGGTTGTCCTCCCATCCGAGGATCTCCCGCGATGCGGAGGCCAGCTCGCACAGCGGAAACGCCATCGCCACGTGCAGGGTGAAATGGACTCGGCTCGCCTCCCGCACGAAGGCCACCGTGACACCGAGGTGGTCGAGTAGCTCCTCATCCCCCAGATCGACGAGGGGGACTCGGCGCAGTTCCAAGAGACGCCGGTCGAGCATCGGCCGCCACTCGGCGTACCACCGATCGATTATTGCGCCGGGACGGTTCCCACGCATGGCATCGGCGCACCGCCGGGCGCGCGTTCGAAGGCTCGGCATCACGCGGATCAGGATCGGCATCATCCAGGACGGCGGCGCGGGGTGATCCTTGCCCCCGAGCGGCACGAACCGCATGTAGGTCCACCCGCCGATACTCCGGAACTCGATCGTCTCGATCAGCAATCCGAATTCTGCCAGCCCGACGCGGAGCCCCTCGGTCGTGCTGTCGTGCCAGAACGACGAAGTGAACGGCGTCAATGGCTTGGGGGCATGGCTGACCTCCCGCTCCCAGTACCCAGGTGGGATTTCGACGGGAACCGGGCGGTGCTCAGGAGGAAGTGTCGAGATGGGGCGCGCCTGCAGCAGGTGGGGAGTCTCGCCGACCATCGCCCACTCGATGTCCTGCGGCGTGCCGAAATACGCTTCGACGGCGCGGGCCAGTTCCGCCACCCGCGATACACGCGCGGCATCCAACACCCCGGTGTTCAGCGATGCAAGAGCGGTACGACCGTGGCCCACCATCCACTGCTCACCGTCGACCTCCCCGGCCATGAGGCGGTCGGCCAGACCGGCAATCGCGTTGATCACGACCTCCCCGCGGTCACCGGTCACCGGGTTCGCGCTGAACGCCACACCCGCAACATCCGCCTGCACCATCCGCTGTACGAGCACGGCCATGGCAGGGATCCCCCGGCCACCGCTCTTCCCGTGGTAGCGGGCGACGTGAACATCGAATGCCGACGACCAGCACCGCAGGAGCGCCGCCACGACGTCGTCGGCACTGTCGACGGCCAGCACGGTCTCGTACTGACCGGCGTAGGATGCCTCGCCGAGATCTTCGGCGACACCTGACGAGCGCACCGCGACCGGGCCGCCGAGGCGAGTGAAGGAACGCTCGATCTCCTCTTCGATGTCGCGCGGGAGCGGCGTGGCACGCACGATCTCGGCTTTGGTGCCACTGCGGAACCCGTTGCGAGCGGTGAACGATGAGAAGGCCGCGGTCGTGATCACGAAGCCGTTCGGCACTCGAAAGCCCGCTTGCATCAGGGCCGCGAGGTTTGCCGCCTTTCCGCCGATCTGCACGATCGGGAGGCCGGCCGCCTGTTCGAGCGGGACGACAATCGATGTGATGACGCCCATGTCACCCTCCGAGGTTCACGGACGACCGGTCGGCCGCCCACCCGATTCGATGTCCGCAAGAACGGTGCGAGCCGCCCAGACAACCGCTTCCGCCGCATCATCCGTTTCAAGTCCGACGTCATCGGTCAGGACTTTCCACGAGATGGAGCCCGTGAGGAGCTTGATGATCCCGTAGACCCGCTCCTGCTCCTTCGCTGGAAGGTCAGGGTTGATTCGGCTGACAGCCCGCCGGAGGAGTTCGCTGCGCTCGCGGCTACTGTCGGAGACAGTTCCCATCGCGGTGCGCGCGATGAGCCACGCTCGAGCGAGGTCGGGATGTTGCGCGAGAAGGCGAAAGAGCTCGCCGACCAGGCCCGAGAGGGAATCAGCAGTGAGCGACCCGGGCAGAGGCATCAGGCCGGCGCCGCGCAGGACCTCGCTGACCTCGTCACCCAGGCCCTCCAGCAACTCCTCGCGCGTGGAGAAATAGCGGTAGAGCGTACGCAGCGAGACCTGGGCCTCGTCGGCGACCTGTTGCATGGAGAACTGGTGGATGCCTGCGCCCAGCACCACCCTGCTCGCAGCATCGACGATCAGGCTGCGAGTCAGTCCGCGCTGGCGTTCACGCAACGGGGATGGGACAACTGACAGGCTCATGCGCTTCTCTGCACTCTTCGACGCTTCTTGACACAAAGTGTGTCACGTGCTGGCTCAGCGGTCAAGCACCTCTGTCGTTTCTTCGGCGTCGATCAGCGCCGACTTCCGGTCTTCTCCTCCTCCTGTCTTCTCGTCAGGGCACGATGTGCCCGGCCGCCCGGAACAGCTCGTACCACTCCGCCCGGGTGAGCGGGATGTCGGAGCCCTGGGCGGCACCGGCGACGCGCTCGGGACTCGTCGTGCCGAGCACGACCTGCATGTTCGCCGGGTGGCGCGTGATCCACGCGGTGGCGATGGCGATGGGCGGCATGTCGTAGGCGTCGGCGAGCCGGTCGATCACGGCGTTGAGCTCCGTGTACTCGGGCGAGCCGAGGAACACGCCCGTGAAGAAGCCGGCCTGGAACGGCGACCACGCCTGCACGGTGATGTCGTGGAGCCGGCAGTAGTCGACGATGCCGCCGCCGTCGAGCGTCGCCGACTGGCCCTCGGCGATCATGTTCGCAGCGACCCCCTGGGTGATGATCGGCGCGTGCGTGATCGAGAGCTGCAGCTGGTTGGCCACGATCGGCTGGCGCACGTGCTTCTTCAGCAGCTCGATCTGTCGCGGGGTGTGGTTCGACACCCCGAACGCGCGCACCTTGCCCGCGGCCTCCAGCTCGTCGAACGCGCGGGCGACTTCCTCGGGCTCGACGAGCGCGTCGGGCCGGTGCAGCAGCAGGATGTCGAGGTATTCGGTGCCGAGCGCCGCGAGCGAGCCGTCGACCGACTCCATGATGTGCTCGTACGAGAAGTCGAAGTACGGGCCGTTCCGCACGATGCCGGTCTTCGTCTGGATCGTGAACTCGGCTCGCTCGGACGGCGAGAGTCGCATCGCCTCGGCGAAGCGGCGTTCGCAGTCGTGCAGTTCGCGGCCGTAGACGTCGGCGTGGTCGAGGAAGTCGATGCCGGCGTCACGAGCCGTGCGCACCAGCTCGCGGATCTGATCGTCCGTCTTGTCGGCGATGCGCATGAGGCCGAGGACCACGTTCGGTGCGACGATCTCGGTTCCTGGCAGGGTGAACGTCCTCATGCGGCGGCGCCACCAGCCGCTGCGGTGCGACCCGACAGTGCGTCGAGCTCGTCGTGGGAGAGCACGAGCTCGACGGCGCGCGCCGAATCCTCGATGCTCTCGGGGCGCGACGCCCCGGGGATCGGAATGACGACCGGCGCGAGGGCGAGTTCCCACGCCAGCGCCACCTGTTGGGGGCTGACACCGTGGGCGTCGGCGACGTCCTGGAACGCCGAGTGCTGCCGGCCCACCTCGGCCGCGCGACGGATGCCGCCGAGCGGCGACCACGGCAGGAACGCGATGCCGAGCGCGGCACAGTGCTCCAGCTCGACGAGGCTCGAGCGGAGCGCGGGCGAGAACTGGTTCTGCACCGACACGAGCCGGCCGCCGAGGATCTCGTTCGCCTGGTCGATCTGCGCGACGTTCGCATTCGAGATGCCGGCCTGCTCGATGACGCCCTCGTCGAGCAGGTCGCGGATGGCGCCGACCGAGTCGGCGTACGGCACCTTCGGGTCAGGGCGGTGGAACTGGTAGAGCCCGATGGCGTCGACGCCGAGTCGGCGTGCCGAGGCCTTCACGGCCTCCTTCAGGTATTCGGGGCGCCCGTCCTGCGTCCAGGTGCCGTCGCCGGGGCGGAGGTGCCCGCCCTTCGTCGCGATGAGCACGGCCGAGGTGTCGCCGCCGAAGGAACGCACGGCGCGCGCGATGAGCTCCTCGTTGTGGCCGACGTCGTCGGCGTGCAGGTGGTAGGCGTCGGCCGTGTCGATGAGGGTGACGCCGGCGTCGAGCGCCGCGTGGATCGTGGCGATCGACCTTGCCTCGTCGGGGCGTCCCTCGATCGACATGGGCATGCCGCCGAGTCCGATCGCGCTGACCGAACGAGTTCCGATGGTTCGTTGCTGCACGGATGAACCTTTCCTGTCGTGGGGTTGCGTCTCACCCTAAGGAAGCTCAAGCTAGAAGTCCAACAACTACATTCGATGGTATTGAGAAGCGGAATCGATCAATGGACCTGCGCCAGATGGAGTACCTCGTCGCCCTCGCCGACGAACAGCAATTCACCCGCGCCGCCGCCGTCTGCCACGTCTCGCAGTCGGGACTCTCCGCGGCCATCCGCAGCCTCGAGGAGGAACTCGGCACCACGCTCTTCTCCCGAACCACCCGCCGGGTGGAGCCGACGGACGCCGGGCTCGCACTCCTCCCCTACGCCCGCACGATGCTCGCCCAGTCCGCCGCAGCGCGCGACGCCGTGGTGCAGGCCACCCGAGAACTGTCGGGCGAGTTGCGCGTCGGCGCCGAGCAGTGCCTGGGGATCGTGGATGTCCCGTCGCTGCTCGAGCGATTCCGCCGCCGCTACCCGCTGGTCGACATCCACTTCACGCAGACCGGATCTCATGACCTTGTCGAGCAGGTGCGTGACGGCGATCTCGACCTCGCGTTCGTCGCGATCACCGACCACCTCACCCGCGTCACGCGAACAGAGCTCGGGCGGTGGCCGGTCGTGCTCCTCTGTCCACCGGAGCATCCGCTCGCCGCATCCGCTCACGTGGAGTGGTCCGACCTCCGCGAGCAGGATTTCATCGACTTCCAGGAGTCGTGGGCCGTGCGCTCGCTCAACGACGCCGCCTGCGCCACGCACGGCGTCGGCCGGCGGGTGCGCTGCACGGTGAACGACGTGCACACGCTCCTCGACCTCGTGCAGCGTGGCCTGGGCGTGGCGCTCGTTCCGCAGCACGTCGCGTCGAAGCCCCAGGCGACCGGGCTCGTCGCCGTGCAGCTCCCGCCGAGCGAGGCGCCGCAATGGGTGGTGTCGGCCATCACCGGCAGCCCGGCTGCGGCATCCGCACCGCTGCTGCTCGAGATCCTCGACGCCGAGCTGCGGCGCCGCGACGTCGCCCCGAGCGAGGAGCCTGTCGGCGTCGCGGCCGCATCCCGCTGATGGGCGCCTTCCGGCTCACACGCCGATCGTGAGCGCCGCCGTATACCCGGCCGACACCGATCCCGACATGGTGGCGATCTGGTGGATGCCGCCGTCGTCGCCGAACACGTTGTCGCTCGCGAGGCTCACCTGCGACACGTTCCGCACGCTCTGCTCGTAGCCCGACGTGGCGTAGACGAGGTCGTTGACCTCCTGCGGCAGCGCGATCTGCGAGGTCTTCACGATGGGGCCCGAGGCGACGGCATTCGCGACATCCGAGTACACCTCGAAGTGGATGTGCGGCCAGCGTCCCGAGTAGCACGCCGGGTAGATCGAGGTGAACCGCACCGTGCCGGTCGCGTCGGTCTCCTGCACCCCGCGGAGGTAGTTCTCGTTCTCGAGCCCGTTCGAGTACAGCGAGTAGTTGCCGTCGCGGTCGCAGTGCCACAGGTACACGCCGGCGCCGACGAGCGCGCTGCCCGTCGCAGCATCCCGCACCGTGAGCGCGATGGTGAGCGGCACGCCCTCGGCGACCGTCGTCGACGAGCCGAAGCTCGAGCGGATGTCGCTGCGCACGATGCCCGAGTCATCAAGCACGTTCACCCCGTTCGACCCGTCACCGGGATACGGGCCCCCGGTCTCGTCGGGCACTTCGGTGATCGGGCCGGATGCCTCGGCCGTCGGCGTCGCGGTCGCGCTCGGGGCGGTCGTCGTGGCCGTGGCGCTGGCCGACGGCTCCGTCTCGGGGGCGGCGCACGCGGCGAGCAGGGCGGTCACGCCGATGCCGCCGAAGAGCCCGAGTGCGCGACGGCGGTCGACCAGCGTGCGGATGTCGTAGACGAGACCGCGGTGGTCCTCGTCGATCTCGTCGCCGTGCTCGTCGATCCAGCGGGGGTCGGTCTTGGTCTTGGTCATCGTGGCCTCCTCGTTCGGTGTGAGGACAGGCTCACGGAGCGGGATCGGTGCCTGCAGTGTGCCAGCAATGAAGTCCCTATGCGCGGACCGAGTGAACGCCGGTGCGTGCCGCTCAGGCGGAGAAGGCCCGCTCGACCCAGCGGCGGCTGACGTGCACGCTCTCGTCGGGGTCCATGGACGCCCGGTCGACCTCGATGATGATCCAGCCGCCGAAGTCCTCAGGCAGGGCGGCGAGGGAGGCGTCGAGATCCAGGTCGCCGAGGCCGGGCTCGCGGAACAATCCCCGGTCGACGGTCGAGCGGTAGTCGGTCGGATGGGCGCGGCTCTCGGCGGCGATCGCGAGGTCGAGGTCCTTCAGGTGCAGGTCGACGATCCGGTCGCGGTGCCTGGCCAGCATCCCGACGGGGTCGATGCCCGCCCAGGCGAGGTGCCCGAGGTCGAAGGAGGCGCCGAGCAGGCCGTCGTCGACCTGGTCGAGCACGTAGTCGATCTCGTACTCGGTCTCGACCCAGGTGCCGACGTGGTTGTGCAGTCCGGGCCGCACGCCCTCGGCGGTGAGGATCAGGGCGGCCTCGGCGAGCACCTCGACGACCCGGTCGAGGCGGTCCTGGTCGAAGTCCGCACCCACTGCCGACCTGGTGAGCGTGCGAGCGGCGCCGTCCCATGTCATCTCAGGCGCGAGGAACACCGTGCCGACTCCGAAGTAGTTCGACTCCTCGGCGGCGCGACGGACACCATCGAACCAGCGCACCCACTCCGCGCTTCCCGACGCGAGCGTGACGCCGTGCTCTTCGGGCAGGCCGACCTGGCAGTAGCCGGGCGCGAGCCGCAGGTCGGCTGCGCGCACCATCCGCTCGTAATCCTGCAGCGTCTGGGTGTCGAGCACCTGCATCATCACGGCGTCGAAGCCGCCGCCACGCACCTTGCCGAGCACGCCCGGGTACTCCGATCGGAAGGCCGGGTCGGCGAAGAGCCAGAGGTCGGCGCTCGACGGGTCGTCGGGGCGCTCCTTGATGTTGATCCACTGGATCGGGTTCAGCGCGATCCGTGCACGGTCGATCGTCATTGGATGGCTTCTCTCTGCGGCATCCGGAGCCGCTCGGTCACTTGAGCCCCGTCGCCGCGATGCCTTGGATGAAGTACCGCTGGAGGAACAGGAAGAGGATGAGCACGGGCAGCAGCACCACGATCGCCCCGGCGAGGAGCAGTCCGTACGCGGTCGTGTTCGAGGCCTGCGATGCGGTCGCGAGACCGACGGGCAGCGTGAACACCTCCTCCGTCTGGGCCACGACCAGCGGCCAGAGGAAGGAGTTCCACGACGCGAGGAACGTGAAGATCGATACGGTCGCGATCGCCGGGCCGAGGAGCGGCAGGAAGACGCGCAGGAAGATGCCGAACTCCCCCGCCCCGTCGATGCGGGCCGCCTCGAGGAGCTCGTCGGGGATCGACAGCGCGAACTGCCGCATGATGAACACGCCGAGCGGCATCACGAGCATCGGCGCGACGATGCCGGCGAGGGTGTTCACCAGCCCGAGCTGCACGGTGATGAGGAACTGCGGCACGAACAGCGCGACATACGGAACCGTCATCGCGACGAGCACGCAACCCATGAGGAGCCCTCGCCCCCGGAACGGCAGCTTCGCGAGCGCATAGCCCGCCATCGAGCAGAAGAGCACGTTCGCGAGCACCGTCACGGCCGAGACGATGATGCTGTTCACGAGGTAGGGGCCGAACCCCTCCTCGGTGAAGAGCACGATGAAGTTGTCGAGGTTCGCGAAGCTCTCGGGCAGCCAGCCGCCCGGGTTCGACATGAACTCGCCCTGCGTCTTGAACGCCCCGAAGGCGACCCAGGCGAATGGCAGCAGCATCAGCGCGCTGACGAGGCAGAGGGCCAGGTACAACCCCGATTCGCGCACTACGTGGAGACGATTCACTGCTTCGGCCTCAGCATTCGGAACTGGATGACGCAGATGACGAGCACGCCGAGGAGCAGCACGATCGAGCCCGTCATGGCGTTCGACATGTTGCCGAAGCCGAACTGCTCGTAGACCCACAGCGCGACCGACTTCGTCGACCCGAGCGGCCCGCCATCGGTCACCAGGAACGGCTCTTCGAAGATGTTGAGGTACATCACGCTCATGAGCACGGTCACGAGGAGCGTCGTCGGGCGCAGCAGGGGCAGGGTCATCTGGAAGACGCGCCGCCAGTAGCCGGCGCCGTCCAGGGATGCCGCCTCGTGCACCTCCTCCGGGATGGACTGCAGGCCGGCGAGGAACAGCACCATGCAGGTTCCCGTCGTCCGCCAGATCGTGAGCAGCAGCACGACGAAGAGCGCCGTCGTCGGAGTGCCCAGCCAGTTCGGACCGACGATCCCGAGATCGGCGAGGAAGCTGTTGATCGGCCCGTTGAGCGTGAACGCGTACTGCCAGACGACGGCCGCCGCGACGATGTTCGCGATCACCGGCACGTAGATGATCGCCCTGAAGACCGAACGGGCCCGACGGATGCCGCTGTCGAGCGCGAGTGCGAGCAGGAAGCCGATCGCCATCGTGGCGGGCACTCCGATGCCCACGTAGATCACGGTGTTCAGCGCCGACCTCAGGAAGTCGGGCGCCGTGAGCACCGTCTGGAAGTTCTCCAGGAAGACGAAGTTCACGCCGAACGGGTCGCGCAGGTCGGCGACACCGATGTCGGTCATCGTGAGGACGACGGCCGTGGCGGCCGGCACCGCCGTGAACACGGCGAAGATCACGACGAACGGCAGCACGAACAGCCAGGCGATGCCGGCGTGAGCCGGCCTCATCCGTCGGGCGCGTACCCGCCGGAGGGAGCGGTGCACGGGCACCGCCCCCACCGAGGTGGTCTGGAGGGCCATCGGCTACTCGATTCCCGTGCCGATCGCCTCAGCCTGCGCCTGCGCTTCGGCGAGCGCCTCCTGAGCGGATGCCTCGCCGCGGGCGACGCGCTCCATCTGCTGTCCGATGATCGCTCCGACCTCGCTCCATGTCGGCACGGCGGGAACCGCGACGGCGTGCGGGAGGGCGTCGCGGACGGCGGCGAGCAGAGGGTTGTCGGCGATGACCGGCTCGTCCCAGGCCGCTTCCGTCGTCGGCAGGTTGCCGAAGGTCTCATACCAGGCGACCTGCACGTCGGGCTCGGCGAGGTAGCGGGCGAGCTTCCAGGCGGCGTCCGCGTTCGCGGCGTCCTTCAGTACAGCGAGGCTGCCCCCGCCGAAGTTCGCCGAGACGGTGCCGTCGGGGCCCGCGGGCGGCACGATCGCGCCGAGGTGCTCGGCGGACCAGCCCTCGCCGTTCGCCTCGTCGAGGAAGCCGGGGAACCACGGGCCGTTGCCGCCGGCCACCGTCTGGCCGGAGGTGAACCACGGCACGGTGTCCAGGAAGAGCGGGCCATCCGGGCTCGCGTCCGCCTCGGCGAAGAGGGAACCCCAGAACTCGAGCGCCTCGACGTTCTCGGGCGCGTCGATCGTCCAGGTGGCGAGGTCGTCGCTGATCAGGCTGCCGTCGTTCTGATGGACGAGGGCATCGAGGGCCTGGGCGGAGTAGGCGTCGTAGCCGACGTCGAGGCCGAGGGGGGTCGGGTGACCGGCCGCCTTCAGCTGCTCGGCGAAGGCCAGCGTCTCGTCCCAGGTCGTGGGCGGTGTGGCGCCGGCCTGCTCGACGAGGTCCTTGCGGTAGAACCAGACGTTCGCGTATGCGTACCAAGGCACGGCGTGGGAGACGCCGTCGACGAGCGTGCCGTCGTACGCGGCCTCGAAGAAGGCGTTGGCGTCGACGAGACCATCGGGTACGGCGGCGAAGCCGCCCGTCGCGAGCATCGTGCTCTGCGTCTGGGAGTAGAGCATGGTGAGGTCCGGGACTTCACCCGAGGCGATCGCCGTGGTGAGCTTCGTGTCGAGCGAGTCGGACGGCACGTTCGTGAGCTCGATCTCGAGGTCGGGGTTCTCCGATGCGAACTCGTCGAGGAAGCCCTCGAGCGCGTCCGCTTCGCCTGAGCCGATCCAGAGGCTGAGCGTCCCGGTGGCGGGCGCGTCGTCGATCGTGATCGAGGCGGCGGGATCGGCATCGCCGTCGCCGCGCCCGCACCCGCTGAGCAGCAGGGCGGCGGCGACGGCCGACGCGGCGACGGCGAGCGCCCTGCGCTGCCGTGAGGTCGTGGTGAACATCGTGGGGGTCCTTTCGGGGGGCCGAGGAGAGCGGTGCGAGGTGAAGGTCGAGGTGAAGCTGAGGCGATCCGGCGATTTATCGGGGGTTGTTTCGTTATCGCCGAGCGGCTGACGAAGCTCGATGCGGATGGTCGAGGAGCGGGGAGACTCGGTCTCAGGTCTTGAGAGTAGAAGGGTTTGCCCGTCCGGCGTAGACGGAGGAGCGAGAGTTTACGGGCGGGAAACGCCCGGAGCAATTTTGTTACTACCTAGAAATATTCGACTGGCCGACTGCGACGGGCGCGCGTCGGCTTCGGGCGCCTCCGCCGACGACCGCGCGGCCTGCCCGCACCGCGGTCACCATGCCCGTCAGCGTGGAGTTGCCGACGACGGCCGTGGGCACCGTTGCGCCGCCCGCGAGATAGAGGTTCGAGAACCCCCAGACCCGCCCGACGGGGTCGCAGACCGAGGTCCCGTCATCCGTCGGACCGGATCGGGCGGTCCCCGTGAAGTGCAGCGATGAGCCCGCCGGCAGCAGCGCGGAATCGCGCTCCGGCCGGAAGTCGCCGAGCGCCTCGCCCGCGGCGCGTTGCGCCGAGACCGCCTGTTCGATGAGTGCGCGGTCGGCCTCGGAGTGCGCGAAGCGCACGGTGATCCGCGGCAGGCCCGCGACATCCCGGTCCGTCTCATCGAAGACCAGCCGGTTGTCGGGGTCGAGCCGGGTCGGCACGTACAGCGAGAGGCCGACGGAGTAGGCCAGGCGCGCGCCGGTCTCGTCGAAGTAGAGCCGGTCCATGATCTGGCCGTGGAACGGCTGCGCTGGGCCGCTGTGCGGCAGCCAGTACGAGCCCGCGACCCATTCGTCCGGTCCCGGATCGGGGATCTCGTCGAGTGCGACGTCGAGCCGCCCGAGGTCGGCGATCACCTGCCCGGTGAGGAACGCGTGCTCGTTCAGGTACCGGCCGAGGGCCGGCGGCCGGATCCCCGACGCGAACAGCAGCTGCGGCGTGCGGATCGGGTCGGCCGCCACGACCGTCGTGCGCGCCTCGATCTCGTACTCCTCGCCCGTGGCGACCTCGCGCACGCGGGCGCCGCGCACCGTGGCGCCGTCGTGCACGAGCGCCACGGCGAGGGTGCCGGTGGACAGTGCGAAGTCGTCATCGTCGGGCGCGCTCATCCGCGGGAGGATGCGGTTCGGGCCGGTGCGCGGCAGCCGGCCGCCCACGCTCGGAGCGACTGCCATCGGCATTGTGCGCGGACGGCGTCCCTCGGCACTCGCCGCCCCGAAGACCCCGTCGAGCACGTCGAGGATGCGGGCGCCGACGTTCGTGATGCCGAAGGGTGCGTCGTGCACGCCGAGCAAGCGCTCGGCGTCGCGGAGGTCACGCTCCCACGCGTCGGGTCCGTCGAACGCGAACACCTCGTCGCCCCACGGACGCGGCGTGGCGGCCGTCCAGTGCACTCCCATGCCACCCGCGTTCCAGGCGAACGCGCTCGCCGGCATCTCGGCGGCATCCTCATCGAAGGAGGAGAGGTGGTACATGCCAGGGGTCACGCTCCGGAGCTCGCCGCTCACCGGCGGCGTGACCTGGGCGCCGAGATACAGGGACTGGATGCCGGGTGACGCCTGCTCGATGTAGGTGCGGCGCACGGCCTCGTCGGCGAGGTCGTGGAGGTGCTGACCGGGTGCGTCCCCGATCGGCACGCCGCCGTCGATCATGCGGATGCGTGCGCCCGGCGACCCCTCCTGCACGATCCTCGCTACGGCGGCGCCCATGAGGCCGCTGCCCACGATGAGGACGTCGACGGGGGGTGGCACGTGCGGCATGAAGGAGCTCCCGAGTTTCGCTGAAGTATTGCTACTTTGCAGCATAACTATGGGATGTTTCGTCATGATGTCGCGGGCTTCTGTAGGTTCCGGCGGAACTCGTCCGATTCCGTGGGTACTTGTCATCTAAGTGTCCAATTGGACATTTGTCCTCGCGAGACCGCCTACGGAGGCTTAGGACTGTGGCGGTTGAGGCGCCCGGCTGAGGGACCGCCTTGCGGGCGGCGTCTGCAGTTTCCCTAGACTCGACCGTGTGATCAGCAAGGTCAGCGGCGCGTACTCCCGGCGGGCAGCGGAGTACACCGATCTCTTCGGGTCGATGAGCGCCGTGCATCCCTCAGAGCTGGTGATCGATGAGATCGTTCCCCTCGTCGAATACCGAACCCAAGGCGAACTCTGCGATTCGTGTCCCGACTCAAACTGCACCCAGCGATGACCGATTTCGCACCCAAGCCCGCGTCGACACCCAGAGCGCCCCTGGCGCAAAGCGAGCTGTATTACGGATCGGGAGGGAACGCATTTCGCGAAACACTCGTCCGCCAGGACCTGGTAGCCGCGACCCAGTCCGCCGGACTTCGGAGGAACCACGTTCTATCCTTTGTACGCAATGATCGATCCCTGAGGGGACAAGGGCGATGCGAGAGCTCGACTTGGGCCCGACTTCGAATCCCGTCTCGATCCTGCCGCCGGCCCCCAATCGCCATAATGGATGTGTGCAGCAACGCATTGGTCGGTTGACGACGACCGATGGCGCCGATATTGCGTATGCCTCGATCGGTGCCGGCCGCCCGCTGTTGTACATCACTGGCTGGCTCAGTCATCTGCAGCTGAGCTGGGAACTGCCGGAAGAGCGGGCCTTCTACGAGAGCCTCGCGACGGGCTGCCGGCTCGTGCGGTACGACCGAGCCGGCTGCGGGTTGTCCGCAGCATCTGATCGACCACCGTCAATGGCGTATGAGCTGGAGCAGCTGGCCGGAGTCGCCGAGACGCTCGGTCCGGAGCCTTTCGACTTGATGGGCACGTCGATGGGCGCGCTGGTCGCGGTGGCTTGGACCGTAGCGCACCCGGAATCAGTCCGGCGGCTCGTGCTGTACGGCGGCTGGGTATCCGGCGCGAACATCTCCCCACCCAGCGTGCGCGACCACGTTCTCGGGCTGGTCGAGTCGCACTGGGGTCTCGGCTCGGACGTGCTCACCGACATCTTCGCCCCCGATGCCCAAGCCACGGCACGAGAGGAGTTCGGCCGCTACCAAAGGGCAAGCTCGACCGCCGCCACCGCCCGCTCGCTTCTGGCGCTGAGCTACGACCTCGACGTCACTGACCTCCTTGCGCAGGTCCGCGCCCCGACGCTGGTGGTGCATCGTGCCCAAGACCGGGCCGCTCCCGTCGAGCAGGCTGCAGCACTGGCTGACGGGATCCCCAGCGCGCAGCTGGTGGTGCTGCCTGGGCGCTCGCATCTGCCGTATGCGGGTGATGCGCAGGCTGTCGTGGCGCCGATCCGCCGGTTCCTCGGCTTGCGCAGCCTGCCGCGCGGTCCCCGAACGCTGACGGCCCGGCAGACCGAGGTCGCGGCGCTAATCAGCGACGGGTGTACGAACCGCGAAATCGCCACGCGGCTGGGCATCGACGAACGGTCCGCCGAGGGTCATGTCGAACGAATCCGCCTGCGCCTTGGCTTCAAGTCGCGAGCGCAGATCGCGGCGTGGTATGTCGGCCGGCGCGACGAGTCGGATCGGTGAAATGAGGTAGTTCCACGCCTGAAAGAGCCGACGGGGGCGTGCACTCTGGTGTCATCGACAACGAGACACCGCTGGAGCAGACAGTGGCCGAGACCACAACGATCACCCCGTCAGAGACCGGGTTCAAGCAGCACGCCGTGCGCGGCCGATTCAATGCCGCGTTCTTCCGAGTGATGGATCCGTACATTGAGTGGAACCTTCGCAGTCGTAAGCAGCGCGTGTTCTCCGGGCTTCCTCGCGAGGTCGTCGAGATCGGACCGGGCGTGGGCGCCAATATCCGATACCTCCCCGCCGGCAGCACCCTCGTGGCCATCGAACCCAACCGGTACATGCACGGCCCGCTGCGGGATGCGGCGCACCGACACGGCGTGCAACTCGACCTGCGCGAGCGCATGGCCGAGCAGACGGGCCTACCCGATAGCAGTGCGGATAGCGTGATCTCTTCGCTGGTGCTCTGCTCGGTGCAGAATCCAGCTGCCGTGCTCGCCGAGGTACGGCGCATCCTGCGCCCGGGTGGCACCTTTCGATTCCTCGAACACGTGCTGGCCAGGACCGCAACGCCGACCCGCGCGGCCCAACGGGTCCTTCGCCGCCCGTGGGCCTGGATCTTCGAGGGCTGCTCGTGCGAACGAGACCTGGAGCAGTCCGTGCGCGCCGCGGGATTTGAGAGCGTGACGATAGACCGCTACCGCCTCCACACCCCGTTCCTTCCGTTCAATACCCACATCGCCGGCATCGCGCAGGCGTAGAACTACCGATTCTGGGTGTGTCCACAGCGTGCCCACCCCAGTCGCGACGCGTCCGCATGCCGATCCTCACATGGACGCTCGTCCTGTCCTGCGAGGGCGATGCATCCAGCTGTCGATGATGACTCGCAGACGCCGCCTCGTGTGGTCGAATCGGTCAGCCGTTGACGGTCCAGTGCCTGTCCGAGGTCGGCGTGGAGGGCGGCGAGGTCGTCATGGCCGGTGTCGTGCAACCTCCGGCGGCGTATAGGCCT
>NZ_LMRW01000010.1 GCF_001428255.1 Agromyces sp. Soil535
GGCGATGCTGGCAAGACCACACCATCTACAACCCCCAACTCCACGGAGGCGCCATGCAACAAAACGCCGCCTGAGGTTGACCTAGGGAATCTCATGCCACCCGGCGATGCTGGCAAGACCACACCATCTACAACCCCCAACTCCACGGAGGCGCCATGCAACAAAACGCCGCCTGAGGTTGACCTAGGGAATCTCATGCCACCCGCTCCACGATCATGGCGACGCCCTGTCCGCCGCCGATCGAGCAGGCGGCGAGCCCTGGGCGCGCGTCGTCGGCTGCGGCCATGCGCGCGGCGAGCCGCACGAGCAGGACGGCACCGGATGCCCCCCACGGATGCCCGAGCGCGATCGCGCCGCCGTCGGCGGAGATGAGGTCCTCGTCGAGGCCGAGCTCGTCGCTGACCGCGAGCACCTGCGACGCGAATGCCTCGGTGATCTCGACGAAGCCGAGGTCGGTGGCGGTCATGCCCGCACGCGCGATCGCGGCTCTCGCCGCGGGGGCGGCGCCGAGTCCGGGCAGGCCCGGGTCGCCGGCCGCGACAGCGGCGGCCCGCACGCGGAGCGCGGGCAGGCCCAGCTCGCGCGCGACCGCCTCGGTGGTCACGGCCATCGCCGCGGCACCGTCGGCGAACCCGCATGAGTTGCCGGCGGTGACGGTGCCGCGACCGGATGCCGCGGCGCGCGGCGCCGTCCGCGTGGTATCCGTCTCGGCGTCGTCGGCGAAGGCGGGCGCGAAGCGCGCCAGCAGCGCGAGGTCCATCGTGGCGCGTGGACGGTCGTCGTGGACGACGCCGTCGACGGCGACGATCTCGGCATCGAACGCGCCGGCCGACTGCGCCGCCGACGCCCGGGCGTGCGACCTCGCCGCCCACGCGTCCTGACGGGCCCGCGAGATGCCGAGCACCGCGGCGAGGCGGTCGGCGGCGGGCCCCATGTCAGGGTCGGGGAAGCCGAGGGGCGCGAACGGCGCACGCGCGTAGCGTTCACCCGTGCCGGGCCACGACCGGTGCGGCGCCGTCGACGCGGACTCGGCCCCGCCGGCGAGCACGAGGCGCGCGTCGCCGGCCCGCACGCGGGAGGCGGCCTGGGCGACGGCGTCGAGGCCCGAGCCGCACTGCCGGTCGACGGTGACGCCCGGCACCTCATCGCCGAGGCCGGCGCGGAGGGCGGCGACCCGGGCGACGTCGCCGCCCGGACCCATGCAGTTGCCGAGCACGACGTCGTCGATCGCCAAGCCGGACGCACCCACCATGTGCGCGATCTCGGCGAGCACGGGCGCCGCGAGCGCGTCGACGGTACGTGCGGCGAACGTGCGGCCGGCGGTGCCGATGGCGGTGCGTCGTGCGGCGACGATGACGGGGGCGGAGGTCATGAGGCACTCCGCTCGAACGGCGCAGGGTAGACGTCGCCCAGGGTGCCGGCGGCGAGCTCGTCGCGCAGCATCCCGCGGGCGACCTTGCCCGACGCGGTGCGCGGCACCGCCCGCACGAACCAGCGCCGGGGAAGCTCGACCGGCGAGAGCGCGGAGCGCGCCGCCGTCACGACGTGGTCGAGTTCCACGCCGTCGGCGAGCTCGACGACCGCGAGCACCCGCTCGCCGAGGAGCTCATGCGGTTCGCCGAGCACGGCGGCGGCGGAGACGCCGGGCAGTGCGGCGATGCACGCCTCGACCTGCTCGGCGAGCACGGTGACGCCCGCCGTCGTGATCGCCGCGTCGCCGCGACCGAGCACGCGCACGGAGTCCGTGGCCATGCGCTCGGCGAGGTCGCCGACGGTGGCGAAGCCCACGGCGTCGCGTCGCAGCATCCCGCCCCCGACCACCCCGATCGCGAGGTACGGCGATCTCGCCCAGAGCTCGTCGCCTGCGCCAGCGGGGCGCAGGTCGACCTCGACGCCGGGGAACGGGGCCAGCTCGCCGCCGCGCCCGGCCAGCACGAACGACAGCTCCGCGGCCCCGTAGTACTCGGTGATGCGGATGCCGCGTTCGGCGGCCCGCGACCGCAGCGATGAGCTCATCGCGGCCCCTGCGACGACCGCCGCGGGCGGGCAGGCCGGGTCGTCGAGCGCCCGCGAGAGCCGCGTCGGCGTGGCGTGCATCGCGGTCGCCCCGGCGAACTCGTCGCCGACGGATGCCCCGAGCCACAGCGCATGCAGCGCGGCGTAGAGATGCATGGACACGTGCAGCGGTCCGGTGACGGCGATGCGGTCCCGGGCGTCGAGCCCGGTGATCGCGGCCAGCGGGGCGGCCGACGCGAGCCAGGATGCGTTGGTGCGGGCGACGACGCGCGGCGTGCCCGACGGGCCAGACGACCCCGACGTGAGCACGGCGAGCTCCGTGCCGGCGGGCAGGCGGTCGGCGATCCGGTCGGCCTCGGCCTGCGTGCCGCCGACGAGCACGGGGCGGCCGCGCTCGAGTGCGGCGAGCAGGGTCGTGACGAGCGCGACGGGGTCGGCGCCGGCGGGGCATCCGACCGGCCCTTCACCCGAGGGCAGCATCGTGGCGCCAACGGAGCGGGTGAGCTCGCCGTACCGCACGACGCCGCCGCCGAAGGCGAGGGCGGCGTCGTCGTACGAGCCGCGGAGCCAGTCGCTCATGCCGCGACGGTTGCCTCCGCGGCGCGCCGCCACGGCCACGGCCGCGGGGTGATGAGCCCCGGCCACGCGCGGTGCACGCCCTTGGCCACGAGCACGGTCACCACGACCTTGGTGATGTCGCCGGGCAGGAACACGGTCGAGCCGAGGAACGCCACGTCGAGCGGCGCGGGCATGATCGCGGCGAACACGGGCACGCCCACGAGGTACACGGCCACGATGCCGCCGAGCGCGGTGGGGCCCAGCGCGGGAAGCACGTGGTAGCGGGGGAGCAGGCGGGCGGTGAACCAGCCGATCACGGCGACACCGACGAGCCAGCCGATGAGGTAGCCGACGGACGGCCCGACGAAGACGGCAATGCCGCCTCGGCCGCCCGAGAGGAGCGGCAGGCCGGCCGCCACGAGCGCGAGGAACAGCAGCACCGAGAGGAAGCCCTTGCGAGCGCCGAGGATGGCGCCGGCGAGCATGACGCCGAGCGTCTGGAACGTGATCGGCACGGCCGTGCCGCCGAGGTACAGCGCACCCGGCAAGCCGAGCGCGGCGATGAGTGCCGCGAAGACGGCGATCTGCGCGAGGTCGGTGGCGGTGCCGCGGCGTCGGGGACGGGGTGCGGTGGATTCCGGCGCGGACGGCTCGGATGCGTCGTGCGAGGTGCTCTGGGCGGCGCTCATCGGATCTCCCTCTCGTGGCGTGTGCGGGCATCGTGCCCGGTGTTCACGCTACGAAAGGCGAGGAACGGGTTCTTGATCCGGTCGTACAAGAATCGCGGGGCGATTTTGGAGCGCGGTGGCCGCGGTCAGGCGGCGCGGACCTCGATCTCCTGCGACGATCCGATCGACGGCAGCGAAGCGGCATCCGCCTCCGACGTCGGAACGACCACCGGGTCGGCCCACACGACGAGCGGCGCGGGCACCCAGGTGAGGGCGAGCGGCTCGTTCTCGGCGGGCACCACGACGGCCACGGTGTCGCGCTCGTCGAGTACCGTGCGGGTGAGCTCCGCGGCGATCTGATGCGTCAGCATGGCGTGGAAGATGCGGTCGGTGTCGGCGTCGGTGCGACGCACCAGCGACCAGGCGCCGTTCGGGCCGATGAACTCCGAGAGCTTCGCGTTCAGCAGCTCGAAGAGGTGTTCGCCACGCAGGTCGGCCGCGGTGGGGCGCGGCTTCGCGGCGGCAGCGTGGGCTGAGGCTTGGGCTGCGAGCCTCGCTCTGCGCCAGCGGCGGAACATCAGTGGCCCCTCTCGGTGGAGTTCGGCCCGTACGGTTCGGGACGTACGGCGGGTCTCCTTCAGTCTCTGCCCTCGGGCCGCGGATCGCGGGTGACACGCCGCGGCGGCCGGCTTGCGTGCGACCGGTCGAGCTCGGGCGGGTGAGCTCCGCCGACGATGCTACTCGGTGAGCTCGGCCCGTTTCGACTCGTCGGCGACGGTCCCGATCGCGACTGCGAGGGTAGCCGCCCACGAGATCCACATGAGCAGCAGTCGCCAGTCCCGCGGGCCCGAGACCGTGGCCCTGATCACCCCGACAGCGCCGAAGATCGCACCGATCACTGCTCCGCTGAAGAGGTACTTGCGCATGCCGCAACGCTACCGGGTCGCTACGCGCGACTGGGAGTCATCCGTGAATCTGACCGATCGTGCAGGATCTGACCGATCGGTCAACTATCTTCGATGGCATGCCCACCGATGCACAACCGACGTCTCGCGTGCGCGCCGCCGACGAGCTGAAGCAGGTCGCCCTCGAGCAGTTCGCGACCGTCGGGTTCGCCGGCACGTCGCTGCAGCACATCGCCGACGACGCCGGCTACTCGAAGTCGAGCGTGCTCTACCACTACGCGTCCAAGGAGGCGCTGCTCGAGGCCGCGATCGAGCCCGCGATCGCCGAGTTCGAGGCCGTGCTCGACGACTTCGTCGGGGGCCGGGGGAGTGGGGGGCGCCGGCTCCTCGTCGACCGGATCGTCGACCTGCTCCTCGAGCACCGCGAGGCCGTGCACGTGTTCATCATCCAGGGACCGAGCCTCTCGCACCTGCCGATCATCGCCCGCGCCAACGCCGCCGTGCGCCGGCTCACCGAGGCGATCAACGAACAGAGCGTGAGCGTGACCGACCAGGTGCGCTTCGGCATCGCACTGGGCGGCGCCGCGTTCCTCCTCACGGCCGCCCGCTCGTATGTCGGCGACGACCAGCGCCCCACCGACGACGAGTTCCGGGTCGCCCTGCACGCCGTGCTCGGCGAATCCCTTGCACCGGCCGACCGCGACTCGACCCCGACCACCGACTGAGAGACATCCGTGGCACTCTTCCTGCACAGAATCGGACGATTCGCCTTCCGACGGGCCTGGCTCGTCATCGCCGCATGGGCGGTCGCCCTCGCCGCGCTCCTCGGCGCCGGCATCGGCCTCGGCGGCCAGCTCCAGGAGTCCTACACGATCCCTGGCACCGAATCCCAGGCCGCGATCGACAAGCTCGCCGCGGTCTTCCCCCAGACGGCGGGGGCCGCGGTGAAGGCCGTGGTCGAGGCGCCCGAGGGGGCATCCGTCGACGACGAGCCCTACCGCTCGGCGATCACCGCCATGGAGGGCGAGCTCGAGCAGGTCGACGGCGTGGCGAGCGTGCTCGGCCCGTTCGACGAGTACGCCGGTGACCAGGTGTCGGATGACGCGCGCACGGCGTACATCCAGGTGCAGTTCGACAGCCCCACGACCGACGTCACGGATGCGTCGATCGAGGCGGTCACGGCGACGGGGGAGGCCGGCCGCGATGCGGGCCTCGTCGTCGCGTTCGGCGGCGAGGTGTTCCAGGACACCGAGTTCGGGCTCACGATCACCGAGCTCTTCGGCGTGCTGTTCGCGGGCGTCGTGCTGCTCATCACGTTCGGCTCGATGCTCTCGGCAGGGATGCCGCTCATCACCGCGCTCGTCGGCGTGGGCGCGGCCTTCGGCGGCATCTCGATCGTCGCGGCGTTCGCGCCCGTATCGAACACGGCGCCGATGCTGGCGGTCATGATCGGGCTCGCGGTCGGCATCGACTACGCATTGTTCATCCTCTCGCGGCACCGAACGCAGCTCGCCCGCGGGCAGGATCCCGAGGAGAGCGCCGCGGAGGCCGTCGCCACCGCCGGCGGCGCGGTCGTGTTCGCGGGCCTCACCGTGATCATCGCGCTCCTCGGCCTGCTCGTGGTCGGCATCCCGTTCCTCAGCGTCATGGGCGTCGCCGCGGCGTTCGCGGTGCTCATCGCGGTGGTCGGCGCGGTCACCCTGCTGCCCGCACTGCTCGGCGTGTTCGGGCGACGGTTCGTGCCGAAGCCCGGCAGCCGTGCACACCGCAGGGCGAACGCGGCGGACGACGGCGCCAAGCGCACGCTCGGGCGCCGCTGGGTGGACCTCGTGCTGAAGGCGCCCGTCGTGTTCGTCGTGCTCGTCGTGGGGCTCCTCGGCGCGGCGGCGATCCCGGCGGCGAGCCTCGACCTGAACCTGCCGAGCGGCGGCTCCGACACGTCGGAGGCCAGCGAGGCGAACGCGAACGAGCTCATCGCGAACGGCTTCGGGCCCGGGTACAACGGCCTGCTCATCGTCACGGTCGACATCACGCAGACCACCGACATCTTCGACGACCTCGACGCGATCGGCGCCCGCCTCGCCGAGCTCGACGGCGTGGCCTACGTGGGCGAGGGCCTGCCGAACGAGACCGTGGACACGGCGATCATCCAGGTCGTGCCCGAGAGCGCGCCCGACACCCCCGAGACCAAGGCGCTCGTCGAGGAGATCCGCGAACTCGCACCAGACATCGAGGCGGACTACGGCACGCCGATCGCCGTCACGGGCTACACCGCGGTCGCGATCGACATCTCGAACCGACTGACCGACGCCCTCGTGCCGTTCGCGCTCATCGTGGTCGGCCTGTCGATCCTGCTCCTGCTCCTCGTGTTCCGGTCGGTGTTCGTGCCGATCAAGGCGGCGCTCGGCTTCCTGCTCTCGGCGTTCGGCGCGCTCGGCGTGACGGTCGCGATCTTCCAGTGGGGCTGGTTCGCCGACCTGCTCCAGGTGGAGCCCGGCCCGATCCTCAGCTTCCTACCCATCCTGCTCATGGCGGTGCTGTTCGGCCTCGCCATGGACTACGAGGTGTTCCTCGTGTCGGGCATGCGCGAGGAATTCGTGAAGACCCGCGATCCGCGCTCGTCGATCGTGCACGGCTTCCAGCACGCGGCCCGCGTGGTCACGGCTGCGGCACTCATCATGTTCTTCGTCTTCTTCGCCTTCGTGCCCGAGGGCTCGGGCGCGATCAAGGGCATCGCCTTCGCGCTGGCCGTCGGCGTCGTCTTCGACGCGTTCCTCGTGCGCATGACGCTCGTGCCGGCCGCCATGGCGCTCGCGGGGAACGCGGCCTGGTGGCTGCCGAAGTGGCTCGCCAGGCGCCTGCCCGACGTCGACATCGAGGGCGAGGGCCTACGCGCCCACCTCGAACAGGAGGACTGGGCCGCGTCCCGCCCCGCAGCGGTGAACGCCGCCGACGCCGTGTTCGGCCTGCCGGAGCGGCCGATCGGCCCGCTCTCCGTCGAGGTTCCCGCGGGCGGCGTGCTCGTCGTCCGGGGCGATTCGGTCGACCGCCGGGTGGTCGCTGCGACGCTCGCCGGCCGGCTCGCACCCGTCGCCGGGCGCCTCGCCGTGCTCGGCGCTCCGCTGCCCTCTGGTGCCTCCACCGTCATGCGCGGGGTCGCGATCGCCGAGGTGGCCGCGGATGCCGCGACCGGCGGCACGGTCGGCGAGCTCGTCGCCCGGCGCGTCGACGCCACCCGCCCGTGGTATCGCATCGCCCCCTCGAACGCCCTGGTGCGCACCTGGGTCGACCGTGCGGTCGAGGCCGCGGGCCACGGCCCCGACGGTCCGCGCTTCAGCGCGGACACCCCACTGTCCGCCCTCGGCGCTGAGGCGCGCACCCTCGTGGCGGTGGCCGCGGCGCTCGCGGAGCGCCCGACCGCGGTCGTGGTCGACCTCGACGACGACCCCGGCACCTCGACCGCCGACCTCTGGGGCGCGCTCGCCCGGCTCGTACCGGTGTCGGTCACCCTCATCGTCGGTCTCGGCCCGTCGGCCGTCGACCCCGACGGCTCGCCCGAACTCGCCGCCCGCGGCATCCGAACCCTCGAACCCGTGTCCACCATGAAGGAGGTCGCCCGATGAGCACCCGTCTCTCCCGGCTCTTCGGCTCCACCCCGGCCCAGCGACGCACCCGCTACGGCCTGCTCGTCGCCGCGGTCATCGCCGTGCCGCTCGCCGTCGCAGGCCTTGTCTCCGGTGCGTTCGCCGGTGCGACCGACAACGTCGAGACCATCCCCGCGGTGGTCGTCAACAACGACGAGATGGTGACGATGACCCTCCCCGACGGCACCGAGCAGCCAGTGCTCGCCGGGCGACAGCTCGTCACCGAGCTCACCGCGCCCGACACCGCCGGGTTCTCGTGGACCATCTCGAACGACGAGGAGGCCGCCGAGCTGCTCGCCTCAGGCGACGCCTACGCGGTGCTCACGATCCCGAGCGACTTCTCGTCGTCGGTGACCTCGCTCTCGGGCGACGCTCCCACCAAGGCGAACCTGGACATCCGCACCGACGACGCGCACGGCTACCTCGCCGGGTCCGTGGCGCAGTCGGTCGGCGACGCGATGACGAGCGCCTTCGGGCGCGAGCTCACCGCGCAGTACCTCGAGGGGTTCTACTCGAACCTCGCCGCGATGGGCGGCTCGCTCGGCGACGCAGCCGACGGCGCCACCCAGATCTCGTCGGGTGTTGGCTCGTTGGCCGGCGGCCTCGGCGAGCTCTCGAGCGGCGTCGCGTCGGCGGCCTCCGGAGCGACGGATGCCGCGGCTGGCGCATACGCGTACGCCGACGGAGTCGCGCAGTACACGCAGGGCGTCGACGGCATCGCCGGCGGTCTCGCCGAGCTGAACGCCGGTGCGGCGGGGCTCGACGGCATCTCGGACGGCGTGTCCCAGTACGTGGCGGGCGTCAACGGCGCCGTCGGCCAGATCGAGGGTGCATTCGGCGGGGTGACGACCGGCCTTCAGGAGATCGCCGTGCAGTACCCCGAGCTGGAGCCGGTCATCGAGCAGACACTCGCCGAGCTCGCGGCGCAGTCGGCACCGCTGACCGAGCAACTCGCAGCCTTCACGCAGGGCGGCGACACGCTCGCGGCACAGACGCAGTCGGGCATCGACGGCGTCCAGGGCGGCATCTCCGGCCTGGCCGACGGCGCAGCGCAGGTCTCGGCCGGGTCGGCCGGCATCCGCGACGGCGGCTACGGCCTCGCCTCGGGCATCGACGAGCTCGCGGTCGGCCTCGGGTCGCTCTCGACGGGCGCAGCGGATGCCGCGAGCGGCGCGACGCAGCTCGCGAGCGGAGCCGACGCCCTGGCCGACGGCCTCGCCTCGGGCGCCGAGGAGGCGAAGGCCCTCACCGACATCGACGCCGCGACGACCGCCGATGTCGTGTCGGAGCCCGTCACGTCGACGACGGAACGGGACAACGAGATCGGCTCGACCGGCGAGGTCATCGGCATGCTCTTCGTGCCGATCGGGCTCTGGCTCGGTGCCATGGCGATGTTCCTCGTGTTCCGGCCGTTCGGCCGCGAGGCGCTGCGCAGCACCGCGTCCACCGGCGGCCTCGTGGTGCGCGCACTCGGGCGTGCGGGCCTCCTCGCCCTCGCGCAGGCCGTCGCGGTCGTGCTGCTCCTGCACGGTGCGCTCGGCGTGGCCTGGAGCCTGCTCCCGCAGACACTCGCGTTCGCGGCACTGCTCGCGCTCGCGTTCACGGCGATCCACGCGTTCCTCACAGTCGCGCTCGGGCGGGCCGGGATGCTCGTGTCGCTCGTGCTCGTGGCGTTGCAGCTCGCGGCATCCGGCGGGCTCTACCCCGTGGAGGTGCTGAGCGGGCCCTTCCAGGCCATCAGCCCGTTCCTGCCGCTCACCTGGGCGGTGCAGGGCATGCAGCTCATCGTCGCCGGGGCATCCGGGGGAGCGGTGGCCGCTGCAGCCGGCGTGGTCGCGTTGTTCGGCCTGATCGGGGTGATCGGCACCGCCCTCGTCGTGGCTCGGAGACGCGGCATCCGCTCGATCGGGTTCGCGGCGACCGCGCTCGGCTGAGCCCGAAGGTCAGTGCCGGCGGCCGGGGAGGATCGCCTCGAGCGCGCGGCGCGACCGCGTGATCGCCCGGCGCCGCCGCGTCTGGTGGGTATGCGTGCGGGCGAACTCGAGCGCCTCCCGCAGGAGGTCGATGCGCTCCCGCTCGGACTTCGCCTTGCGGGTGTTCACCTCGGCCACGATCGCGCCGTCCCAGCCTCGCCCGGCAAGCGCCTCGAGCACCCCCGCTACGGGCTCCCGGCCCCGGCCGGGCAGCAGGTGCTCGTCGAAGACCTGGCCCTCGCCGATCGCGCCCGTCCCGTCGCAGAGGTGCACGTGCCGAAGCCTGTCGCCCAGGTCGTTCGCGAACTGCAGGCTGTCGACGCCCGAGAGCGCCGCGTGCGAGAAGTCGAGGGCGACCGCGTCGCAGTCCATGCGGCGCGGATCCCAGCTGGGGGAGTAGGCCTTGAGGTTCTTGCCCGCCGCGCGCCACGGGAACATGTTCTCGACGGCGATCTCGATGTCGTACTGCGCCGCGAGCTCCCGCACGATCGCGAGGAAGCTCCCGGCGTAGCCCGACTGCCAGCGGAACGGCGGATGCACCACCACCGTGTCGGCGCCGACGGACGCGGCGAGCTCGGCGGTGCGCTCGAGCTTCACGCGCGGGTCGCGACCCCACACGAAATGCGTCAGCAGCAGCACCGGCGCGTGGATCGACAGGATCGGCAGCGCGTACCGCCTCGAGAGCTCGTGCAGCCGCTCGGCCTGCTGCGTCGACTCCTCCTGGGAGACCATGACCTCGATGCCGTCGAACCCCGCGAGCTTGGCGAGGCGGAAGGCGCCCTCCAGCTCGAGCGGGTACACACTGGTGGTGCTCATGCCGACGCGGATCATCAGGCTCGCAGTCTAGCCGCGCGGCCTGAACGCGTGAGGGGCGGACTGTTAGCCTGAACGAAGCGCGAGGGAGGGACATCCGCCGCATGCACGCCCCTGAATCGAAACGCGACGAGCTCTACGTCGATCACGTCTACGACATGATCGTGGTCTCCAACCGCCTGCCCGTCGACTACGAGGAGGGGCCCGACGGCGAGACCCGCTGGAAGAGCTCCCCGGGCGGCCTCGTCACCGCCCTCGAGCCCGTCATGCGCGCCGCCGACGGCGCCTGGATCGGCTGGACCGGCGTCGCCGACCGCGACTTCGACCCGTTCGAGCACGACGGCATCTCCATCATCCCGGTGCCGCTGTCGGCATCGGAGCTCGAGGAGTACTACGAGGGCTTCTCCAATGACACGCTCTGGCCGCTCTACCACGACGTGATCGCACCGCCGTCGTTCCACCGTGAGTGGTGGGACGCGTACGTGCGGGTCAACCGCCGCTTCGCGGAGGCCGCCGCGCGCGCGGCATCCGACGGCGCCGTCGTGTGGGTGCAGGATTACCAATTGCAGCTCGTGCCGCGGATGCTTCGGGAGAGCCGGCCCGACCTCGTCATCGGGTTCTTCAACCACATCCCGTTCCCCGCGTACGGCATCTACTCGCAGCTGCCGTGGCGGCGGCAGGTCGTCGACGGACTGCTCGGCGCCGATGTCATCGGGTTCCAGCGGGCCGCGGATGCGGGCAACTTCTCCCGCGCGGTGCGGCGCCTCTTCGGCTACTCCACGCGCGGCACCGTCATCGACGTGCCAGACGACCGCGGCGAGACGCGCCGGGTCGTGGCCCGGCACTTCCCGATCTCCATCGACGCCGCCGGCTTCGAGGAGATCGCCCGGCGCCCAGAGGTGCAAGCACGTTCGCGGGAGATCCGCGAGAGCCTCGGAAACCCCGAGACGATCATGCTCGGCGTCGACCGGCTCGACTACACCAAGGGCATCCGGCACCGAATGAAGGCGTTCGGCGAACTGCTGCGCGACGGGCGGGTGAAGGTCGAGGACGCCACCCTGGTGCAGGTCGCGAGCCCGTCGCGCGAGCGCGTCGAGACCTACCGGCAGCTCCGCGACGAGATCGAGCTCGCCGTCGGGCGCCTGAACGGCGACTACGCCACGCTCGGCCACCAGGCGATCGCATACCTCCACCACGGCTACCCGCGCGAGGAGATGGTCGCCCTCTACCTCGCCGCCGACGTCATGCTCGTGACCGCGCTGCGCGACGGCATGAACCTCGTGGCCAAGGAGTACGTGGCCTGCCGGTTCGACACCGACGGCGTGCTGGTCCTCAGCGAGTTCACGGGGGCATCCGACGAGCTGCGGCAGGCCGTGCTCGTGAACCCCCACGACATCGAGGGTCTGAAGGACGCCATCGTCGAGGCCGCCCGCATGCCGAAGCGCGAACGCGCCCGCCGCATGCGCGCCCTGCGCAGGCGCGTTCGCGAGAACGACGTGGCGAAGTGGTCGGCGACGTTCCTCGAGACGCTCACGGGTGCCGGGATCATCGAGCCGGGGGTTTCCGACCGCCTCCAGTCGGCCATCACGAGCCTCGCCGGCACCGAGCGGCTCCTCGTCGCCATCGATTTCGACGGCACGCTCGCGCCGCTCGTCGACCGCCCCGAGGACGCTCGCGCGACCGACCGATCGCGCGCGGCGATCGAGCGGCTCGCCGCCGCCGACGACACCCGTGTGGCGATCGTGTCGGGCCGTGCGCTCGAGAGCCTCGGCGAGGTCGCGAGTCCGCCGGAGGGCACGCTCCTCAGCGGCTCGCACGGCGTGGAGCTGCAGCTCGACCCCGCCGGCGTCACGATCGACCTCCGCGACTCCGAGGTGGCGAAGCTCGAGCGCCTCTCGTCCATCGTCGAGGAGATTGCGGCCGGCGCCGACGGGGCATGGATCGAACGCAAGCCGGCGGGCCTCGCGCTGCACACGCGCCGCCTGAGCGCGACCGCGGGCACGGCCCTCCAGCACGTCGCCCGCGACAAGGTCGAGGCCGAGCTGCTCGGCGTCACGGTGCGCACTGGCAAGGCGGTGCTCGAATTCGCCGTGCGTTCCAGCGACAAGGGGGAGTCGCTCACCCGGCTCCGCCAGCACGTCGGGGCGACGGCCGCGATCTACATCGGCGACGACGTGACCGACGAAGACGCGTTCGCGGCGCTCGACGGCGACGACGTGGGCGTGAAGGTCGGCCAGGGCAAGTCGATCGCCACCCATCGGGTGCGCAGCCCCGAGGATGTCGCGGAGCTGCTCGAGCGCCTCGCTGATGCGCGTGACGCAGCGCGCCAGGGCGCTTCGCCCTGGCCATAGACTCGGATGCATGTCGCAGTTCGATCCCAAACCGCGTAGTCGCACCGTCACCGACGGCATCGAGGCCATGACGAGCCGCGGGATGCTCCGCGCCGTCGGCATGGGCGATGCGGACTGGGACAAGCCGCAGATCGGCATCGCGAGCTCGTGGAACGAGATCACGCCGTGCAACCTCTCCCTCGCACGCCTCGCGCAGGCGGCGAAGGAAGGCGTGCACGGCGGCGGCGGGTACCCGCTGCAGTTCGGCACGGTCTCGGTCTCCGACGGCATCTCGATGGGCCACGAGGGCATGCACTTCTCGCTCGTGTCGCGGGAGGTCATCGCCGACTCGGTCGAGGTCGTCATGCAGGCCGAGCGACTCGACGGCTCGGTGCTGCTCGCCGGCTGCGACAAGTCGATCCCCGGCATGCTCATGGCGGCCGCGCGGCTCGACCTCGCCTCGGTCTTCCTCTACGCCGGCTCGATCGCACCCGGCTGGGTGCGGCTGTCCGACGGCACCGAGAGGGACATCACGATCATCGACTCGTTCGAGGCGGTCGGCGCGGTCAGGGCCGGCACCATGAGCGAGGCCGACGCGAAGCGCATCGAGTGCGCGTTCGCCCCGGGCGAGGGCGCGTGCGGCGGCATGTACACCGCCAACACCATGGCGTCGGTCGCGGAGGCCCTCGGGCTCTCGCTGCCGGGGTCGGCGTCGCCGGCAGCCGCCGACCGTCGCCGCGACTACTACGCGCACCGCTCGGGCGAGGCGGTCGTCAACCTGCTGGAGCTGGGCATCACAACCCGTCAGATCCTCACGAAGGAGGCGTTCGAGAACGCCATCGCCGTGGGCATGGCGCTCGGCGGCTCCACGAACATCGTGCTGCACCTGCTGGCCATCGCCCGCGAGGCCGACGTGGAGCTCACCCTCGACGACTTCAACCGCGTCGGCGCGAAGGTGCCGCACATCGGCGACCTGAAGCCGTTCGGCAGGTACGTCATGAACGACGTCGACCGCCGCGGCGGACTGCCTGTGCTCATGAAGGCCCTGCTCGATGCAGGGCTCATGCACGGCGACGCGCTCACGGTCACGGGCAAGACGCTCGCCGAGAACCTCGCCGAGATGGACATCCCGCCGCTCGACGGCGAGGTGCTGCGCACCCTCGACAACCCCATCCACGAGACCGGCGGCCTCACGGTCCTGCACGGCTCGCTCGCGCCGGAGGGCGCGGTCGTGAAGACCGCCGGATTCGACGCCGCCACGTTCGAGGGCCCCGCCCGGGTGTTCGAGCGGGAGCGCGCCGCCATGGACGCCCTCACTGCCGGTGAGATCAAGCACGGCGACGTCGTCGTCATCCGCTACGAGGGCCCGAAGGGCGGGCCCGGCATGCGCGAGATGCTCGCCATCACGGCGGCCATCAAGGGCGCAGGGCTCGGAAAAGATGTACTACTCTTGACGGACGGTCGATTCTCAGGCGGCACAACCGGCCTCTGCATCGGCCATCTGGCACCCGAAGCGGTGGACGCAGGTCCGATCGCCTTCGTGCGCGATGGTGATCTGATACGGGTCGATATCGCAGCTCGTTCCATCGACCTACTGGTCGACGATGCCGAGCTGGCTGCCCGCCGTGACGGCTGGGCTCCGCTTCCCCCGCGCTATACCCGTGGCGTCCTCGCGAAGTACTCGAAGCTCGTGCGTTCCGCCGCAGAAGGCGCCACGACGGGCTGAGTGCTGCGCTCCCGCACACCGTCCACCAAGAACAGGAATCGAATGACCACGGAATCAACTCCCGTGCCTTCGCCCGCCCCAGTGCCGCCAGGTGCGCCCGTGGAGATGACGGGTGCGGAGGCGGTCGTCCGCTCACTCGAGATGCTCGGCATCACCGACGTCTTCGGGCTGCCCGGCGGCGCGATCCTCCCCGTCTACGACCCGCTGCTCGACAGCCGGAAGCTGCGGCATATCCTCGTGCGCCACGAGCAAGGCGCGGGGCACGCGGCAGAGGGCTATGCCTCCGCATCGGGCAAGCTCGGCGTCGCCATTGCGACGTCCGGCCCAGGTGCGACCAACCTGGTCACGGCGATCGCGGATGCGCACATGGACTCGGTCCCGATCCTTGCGATCACCGGCCAGGTGTTCTCGAACCTCATGGGCACGGATGCCTTCCAGGAGGCCGACATCGTCGGCATCACCATGCCCATCACAAAGCATTCGTTCCTCGTGAAGCGGGCGGACGACATCCCCGCAACGATCGCGGCGGCATATCACATCGCCACCACCGGACGCCCCGGTCCGGTGCTCGTCGACATCACGAAGGATGCTCAGCAGGCGAAGTTCCAGTTCCGCTGGCCGCCGAAGGTCGACCTGCCCGGTTACCGCCCGATCACGAAGGCGCACGGCAAGCAAGTGGCTGCGGCGGCCCAGATGCTCGCCGAGGCCAAGCGCCCGGTGCTCTATGTGGGTGGCGGAGTCATCCGCGCGAAGGCTTCGGAGGAGCTGCTCGCGCTGGCCGAGGCCACCAACGTACCGGTCGTGACCACGCTCATGGCGCGCGGTGCGTTCCCCGACTCCCATCAGCAGCACCTCGGCATGCCCGGCATGCACGGCACGGTCCCCGCCGTCATCGCGCTGCAGGAGGCCGACCTCCTCGTCGCGCTCGGCTCACGCTTCGACGACCGCGTCACGGGCAGGGCCCCGCTCTTCGCACCCAACGCGAAGGTGGTGCACGTCGACATCGACCCGGCCGAGATCTCGAAGATCCGCACGGCCGACGTGCCGATCGTGGGCGACCTGAAGGACGTGCTCGTCGACCTGCTCGCCGCATACCGAGATGCGACCGCGACCACCGCTCCCGACCTCGAGGAGTGGTGGGCGACGCTCGACGGCCTGCGTTCGGAGTTCCCGCTCGGCTTCTCGCAGCCGTCCGACGGGCTGCTCGCCCCGCAGTATGTGATCCAGCGCATCGGCGAGATGACCGGCCCCGAGGGCGTGTACGCCGCCGGCGTCGGCCAGCACCAGATGTGGGCCGCGCAGTTCATCAAGTACGAGCGCCCGAACTCGTGGCTCAACTCGGGTGGCGCCGGCACCATGGGCTACGCCGTACCGGCGGCCATGGGGGCGAAGGTCGCCGAACCCGATCGCGTGGTCTGGGCGATCGACGGCGACGGATGCTTCCAGATGACCAACCAGGAGCTCGCGACCTGCACCCTGAACGACATCCCGATCAAGGTCGCGATCATCAACAACTCCTCGCTCGGGATGGTGCGCCAGTGGCAGACCCTCTTCTACGACGGCCGCTACTCGAACACCGACCTGAACACGGGACACGACACCGCTCGCGTGCCCGACTTCGTGGCACTCGCCGAGGCGTACGGAGCGCTCGGCATCCGGGTCACGAAGGAGGACGAGGTCGACGCCGCGATCAAGCTCGCGCTCGAGACCAACGACCGGCCCGTCGTGATCGACTTCGTCGTCTCGGCCGACGCGATGGTGTGGCCGATGGTGCCGCAGGGCGTGTCGAACAGCTACATCCAGTACGCCCGCGACCACTCGCCGGCATTCAGCGAGGAGGACTGACCATGTCGACACACGTGCTCTCACTCCTCGTCGAGGACAAGCCCGGCCTGCTCACGCGCGTCGCGGGCCTCTTCGCCCGTCGCGGCTTCAACATCGAGAGCCTCGCTGTGGGCCACTCCGAGATCGACGGACTCTCCCGCATCACGGTCGTCGTCGACGTGGAGGATCTGCCGCTCGAGCAGGTGACCAAGCAGCTGAACAAGCTCATCAACGTCATCAAGATCGTCGAGCTCGACCCTGGGCAGTCGGTGCACCGCGAGCACCTGCTCATCAAGGTGCGCGTCGACAACGCGACGCGCTCACAGGTGCTCGAGGCCGTCACCCTCTTCCGGGCGCGCGTGGTCGACGTGTCGACCGACGCGCTCGTGATCGAGGTCACGGGCGACTCCGGCAAGACCACCGCGTTCCTCAAGGTGCTGGAACCCTACGGCATCAAGGAGATCGCCCAGTCGGGCCTCCTCGCGATCGGCCGTGGCGGCAAGTCCATCACCGAGCGCGTCTTCAAGGGCTGAACAGAACCGCGGGTCGAGGAGCGCGGAGCGCGTCTCGAAACCCCAATCATCCGCAACAAGGAGAAAGAAACGGCACATGGCTGAGATCTACTACGACAAGGACGCAGACCTCTCGCTCATCCAGGGCAAGAAGGTCGCCGTCATCGGCTACGGCTCGCAGGGCCACGCGCACGCGCAGAACCTCCGCGATTCGGGCGTCGAGGTCGTCATCGGGCTCAAGGAGGACTCGAAGTCGAAGCCCAAGGCCGAGGAGGCCGGCTTCGAGGTGCTGAGCGTCGCCGACGCCGCGGCATCCGCCGACGTCATCGTCGTCCTCGCGCCCGACCAGTACCAGCGTCACATCTACGCCGAGTCCATCAAGGACAACCTCACCGAGGGCAAGACCCTCGTGTTCGGCCACGGCTTCAACATCCGCTTCGGCTACATCGAGGCGCCCGAGGGCGTCGACGTCGTCATGGTCGCGCCGAAGGGCCCGGGCCACACCGTGCGCCGCGAGTACGAGGCCGGTCGCGGCGTGCCCGTGATCGTCGCCGTCGAGAAGGATGCCTCGGGGAACGCCTGGCCGCTCGTGCTCTCGTACGCGAAGGCGATCGGCGGCCTCCGCGCCGGCGGCATCAAGACCACCTTCACCGAGGAGACCGAGACCGACCTGTTCGGCGAGCAGGCCGTGCTCTGCGGCGGCGTCTCGCAGCTCGTGCAGTACGGCTTCGAGACCCTCACCGAGGCGGGCTACCAGCCGCAGGTCGCGTACTTCGAGGTGCTCCACGAGCTGAAGCTCATCGTCGACCTCATGTGGGAGGGCGGCATCGCCAAGCAGCGCTGGTCGGTCTCCGACACGGCCGAGTACGGCGACTACGTCTCGGGCCCGCGCGTCATCGACCCGCACGTCAAGGAGAACATGCAGGCCGTGCTCGCCGACATCCAGTCGGGCGCGTTCGCCGAGCGGTTCATCGCCGACCAGGACGCGGGTGCCCCCGAGTTCCTCGCGCTCCGCGCCAAGGGCGAGGCGCACCCCATCGAGGCGACCGGCCGGGAGCTGCGCAAGCTGTTCGCCTGGAACGCGTCGAACGACGACGACTACGTGGACGGCGAGGTCGCTCGCTAGTCGGGAGCGGACCTGCTGCTCGCAGATCGACATCCCGCGCGGCGGGGTCGGCTCGGGCCGGCCCCGCCGTCGTCGTTCGGGCGCCGCTGACGTCAGTCGAAGCCGCACGTGCTCTGCGGCTCGCCGAGGCCGCCGAGGTACGTGCGCCATTCGTTGTCCGTGAGGTCGCGGCCCGCGATCCGGCAGGCGTGCTCGAACTGATGGTCGGGATCGATGTCCCACACCATGACGCCGTCGGGCATCGACACCGCCATCTCCATCCCGTCGGAACGAAGTACCGCCAGGCCGAGGGTGCGGCTGTCGGTGTCCAGCGGCTCGCCGATGCGAGCGCCGGTCGGAGTGTCATAGAGCAGCGCGGAGCCGTCGGCGGCCATGACCAGCAGGGTCCGGGCGTCACGGCTCAGCGACGGACTCGCGAGACCCCCCGCCGCGCCGGCCACCGTCCCGACGCGAGCAAGCGGCTCTGTCTCGTACCGGCCCATGCGGTTGTCCTCCAGGCCGATGAGGTCGCCGTCGTCGAGGAGCACCTGACCGCTGACCAGCATGGGTTCGTCGTAGAGCACGCGGTGATCCTGGGTGGCGACGATCGCCAACCGGATCTCCAGACGTTCGTTCGTCGTCCCGTCCTGGGGTGCTCTCGTCGTCTCGACATTCACGTGCGTCACGGCCATCCGGTCGCCGCGCGGCGCGACCGAGATCCAGGCCGGCCACCCGTCCAACCTCCAAGAGTGGCCGACTGGTTCGCCGGTCCGAGGATCGAAGCCCTGGATCCTCCCGTCGACCCTCACCGCATCAAGGCGTTCACCGTCCAAGGACGGCCAGAATTGGGCGACGTTCCAGATCGACTTCCCGACCTGCTCCCCGCTCTCCGCGTCGACGAAGCGGAACAGGTCTTCCTCGGCGTACCGTGCGAAGAGACGTCGGTCGCGTGTCCAGCCCACGTCGCTCACCGGTTCATCGAACCGGTAGGTGACCTCGCTGCTCGACGTGTCCTGTACGGCGACGCCCTTCCAAACCTGGGGTGAACCCGAGACGACGGCCTGCGGCGCGATCACCACGGAACTGCCCTCGTACGAGTACGGTCCGACCACCATCTGGCCGGGAGCGATGAGCCGACGCCCGAGGCCGACGCCGTCGAGCTGCCAACCCGAGATCATCGGGTGGCTGCCGCTGATCGTCGTCAGTCGGGTGCCATCGGCGCTCACGTCGATGGTGCCGACCTCGCCGTACAGGGGACCGAGCTCCTCCTCGGGGAGGGGTGCGCCCTCGGCGAGGGCGAACGCGCTGATCCTCCCGAACAGGCTGCCGCAGTACGCGTGCTGCATGGTCTCCGAGACGGCAAGCCAATTGCAGGGAGCAGGGAACGGCCGCGCGATGTCGGTGGACCAGCGCACCCGCCCCTCGTCGGGATCGAATGCGATCAGGTGCTGGTCGCCGGAGGCGACGACGGTGCCGGACGGGCCGACCGCCATGGCGACATGCGCCGAGGAGGCGGGCACGGGCATGGTCGCCGAGATCGTGCCGGTGGCCGCGTCGATCACGTCCACGCGATCGTCGAGGCGCCCGACGAGCAGGCGGTCCTTGTCGTCGAACGCGAGTGCGGCCGCGTAGGAGTCCCGATCGAGTGCGACCGGCGTCTCGCCGGCGATCTCCGACATGCGCTCGTCGGCGGTCGACACCAGCGTGACTGCGCCATCGCGCGCATCTGCGACGGCGATGATCGAGCCGTCCGCGTTCGCGGCCAGTGCCCCGGTCCCGGCCAGGAGGCGGGTGGGGCCCACCAGGCGCTCGCCGTTCTCGAGATCGAACACGACGAGTTCGGATTGCGGGGATGTCCCATACCAGGTGGGCCCGGTAAGCTGCGTGCGCACCGGCCACAGCACTGCGGCCACCCGGCCGTCGCCGCTCACCTCGACGAGCGGGCGAGGACCGATCGGGCCGGGGCCGAATCCGAGGTCCAGTTCCCGGAGCACGTCCCCGGTCGCAGCATCGCGGATCGCGGCGTCACCGGCCGTCGTGACGATCACCACGCGGTCCGTGCCAGGGATGAGGCTTCCGTACGCGTTCCCGCTCGAAGCCAGGAACGCGTTGCCGAGGAACCCGCCCGCGCCTTGCAGGACGCCCATGAGTCCCGACCGCGTTCGTGGGTCGTCGGGCCACCGTCGATACGCCTCGGCCGCGAGCAGGGCGGAGACGTCTCGCTCGGACGTCCGCAACGCGAGCGCCGTGCCGACGAGGGCCTCGATCGTCGCGCTGTCCCGCTGCGCGTTCGCCTCTTGCGAGGACACCACCGCGACCGATCCGGCGCCGGCCAGCAGCACGATCAGGCCGGCCGCGACCCCGAGCAGCACGCGCAGGCGCCGGTTCTGCCGCCGGTCCCGACGCGCCCGCGCGGCGAGTTGCTTCTGTTCGGCGGTCGCGCGCGCGGCCGAAGCGTCGAGGAACGCCGTCTCGACGTCGGTCAGGTCGTGCGGCTCGGCATCGCGCCACTCGAGCGCGGCCTGGAGCCTTGTGCCTCGGTAGAGGTCCTCCTCGGGGCGATCGGCTGCGTTCCACGCCTCCGCGGCGGCCGCCACGGCCGTGAGGATGCGGGCGCTCTCGGCGTCCTCCTCGAGCCACGACTGGAGACGCGGCCACGCGGTCGCCAGGGACTCGTGCGACACCTCGACCGATTCGGCTCCGGCGCTGACCAGCCGCGAGCTGGTGAGCATCGTCAGCACCTCGTCGCGCGCGACATCCGCTCGCAGGGGTTTCGAGGACACCCGACGGCGGACAGGACTGCCGTCGGGGGCTAGCGCTATCAGGCGGAGCAGCAGCGAGCGGCACACCGCTCGCTGTCCAGCGTCCATCGACTGGTAGAGCCGGTCGGCCGACTGGGCGATCGCGCCCGAGATGCCGCCCGATGCCTCATAACCGGCGACCGTGAGCGTCCCGCCTTCCCGTCGGAGCCAGGTCTCGACGAGCGCGTGCGAGAGGTGGGGGAGTGCCCCGGCCTCACCCGCGGCGTCCCGGAGGATAATCTCCACCAGCCCGGGCTCGAGCCGCAGGCCGGCCCGGCGAGCGGGCAGCTCGATGGCATCACGCAGCGCGATGGGCGACATAGGACCGACGAGGTGGACGCCCTCCGCGACGAGGGGAGCGAGGACCGGGTGGCCGGCGCATTCGTCGAGGAAGTCCGAGCGCACGACCAGGACGACCGTGGTGCCGTTCGCTGCCGCATCGGCGATCGCCCGCGCGGCGGCATCGACATCGGCCTCGCCGGCGTGGAACACCTCCTCGAATTGGTCGACGATCACGACGTCGGCGCGACCCGCACCCCAGACGGCATCGCGGATGCGGACGTCGAGGTCGTGCTCGGGGGAGAGGATCGCGACCCGGTCGCCACGTCGCTGCAACGCGGGGACCACACCGGCGCGCACGAGCGACGACTTGCCGCTGCCTGAGGCGCCCGAAATGGCGAGGAAGCCGGATCGGGCGAGACGGACGAGCGCGGCGGCGATGTCGGCATCCCGCCCGAAGAACTCGTCCTCGTCCTCCACGCCGAACGGCTGCAGCCCTTGGTATGGGCAATCGGCCCTGGGAGTCGCCGGCGCCTCTCCGAGGTCGAGCGAGTCATCGTGCCGCAGGATCCCGAGCTCGAGCTCCGACAGCTCCGCGCCGGGTTCCGCGCCGAGCTCATCGGCGAGGCGTTCGCGGGCTGCGCGGATCGCCGCGAGCGCGTCGGCCTGGCGGCCGCTCCGGTAGAGCGCAGTGGCGAGGAGCACCCAGCGTCGTTCCCGCAGCGGCGTCTCCCGAACCAATCGCTCGGCGTCGGCGACGGATGCCGCGTGCTCGCCCAGCCGCAGGTGCCCATCGACCCGCGCCTCCTCGATCTCCATCCGTACCTCGTCGAGACGCTCCGACTCTACGAGCGCGGGGGGCCAGCTTGCGAGGTCAGCGTACGGGACGCCGCGCCAGAGCGCGAGGGCGCGCTCGGCTGCATCGACGGCGCGGGCCGGGTCGTCGTCGAGGTGCCGACGGGCGGATGCCGCGAGTCGTTCGAAGCGCTCCACGTCGACGGTGTCAGGGTCGATGCGCAGTGCGTACGAGCCGGGCGACGTCTCGATCGCGTCGCGTCCGATCGCGGTCCGAACCCGGCCGATAGACGCCTGCAGTTGCTTCGGCCACGTCTCGGGCAGGTCGTCGCCCCAGAGAGCGTCCGCGAGCTCGTCGGTCGTCACGGGTCTGCCCGCGCGAAGCACCAGCGCCGAGAGCACTGTGCGCTCCCTCGGGCTGAGCGTCACCCCCTCGAGAGTGAGCGGGCCGAACACTGCCACGCTCATGCTCCGCATTGTTCGCCGTTCCGCGTCTCCCGTCAACGACACGCGCATACCGCGCATACCGACTGCATACCTTCCGCGGCCGGATGCATACCTGGTCGGCGCAGCGTGGATGGCATGAACACCACAACCACACCCCTTCGCCTCACCGCCGCGGCGTCCGTCGTCGCACTGGCGGTGACCCTCGCCGGATGTGCGACCGCCGAGCAGGCGTCCGTCGTCGGCGAGTCCCGTGCCCACGTGGCATCCCAAGTCGTCGTGACGCCCGCGATGCATCGCACGCTGGTGCGCTCCGCCGCCGACCGCTACGTGAACGAGTTGCTCGTGCGCGCCCGGATGGCGACTGAATCAGCCGCAGCGGTCGACGACTACCCGAGTCAGTTGAACGGACGCTGACTCGGGCGCCATCGAGCATCCACCCATACGAGCGGGCCGACCACTGTCGGCCCGCTCTTCCGTGTCCGTTTCGCGGTGGTCTCGGCGTCTCAGGGGGCGTTCCCCCAGAACGAGCCGACGAGCCCGACGCTCGCGAAGTACTCCGCCGCCTCCTTCGGCTCCCGACGCCGGTAGGGCGTGCCGAGGCGACCCGCATACCACTGCGACGCCAACCGCCACAGCGTGGCGAGGTCGAACACCGCACCGCGCTCGTTTCCGGTGTCCGCGAGCCACCGGTTCACGCACGTCTCGTCGCAGAAGATGCGCTGGTTCTCGCAGGCGTGCACGACGTCGTCCCAGACGTGGGCCATCGGCGTCAGGAAGTGGGCGACCTGCGTGCCGTCGGGCGGTCCGTCGCGCGTCACAGTCCATGAGTGGGGCGTGCCGCAGGCCGGGCACATGGTCGCGACGAGCGCCGACGGCTCGTCGGGGACGAGGTTGGGGATCGCGAACGCGTCCCAAGCGCAGCCGCCCCACCAGAGGGTGCGGTCGCCCATCACCGAGAACGCGAAGTTGCGGGTCGCGAACGGGTGGGCGAGCACGATCTCGTGGTCGCCGTCGAACACGAGGTGGCGCTTCGTCGCGAGCTCTTCCATCGCCTCGTCGAGCTCGGATCGGGAGTACCCCGTCTCCTCGGCCAGTTCGATCGCAGACGGGAGCCGGCCGGTGGCGGCGAGGGCGGCGTAGATCGCGAGGCGCACGATCTCGTTGCGGTCGGTCATGACTCGAGTTTGCCCGTCTTGGTGCCGAACGTGGAGCGATGGAACTCCACCGGCTCGATATGGTGACGGAGTGCCGAGTCCCCTCCCAGTCGAGATCGCCGTCCAGGATGCCGCAGGCGCGCGCGTCGCGCTCGAGGCCGGCGCCTCGCGCGTGGAGCTCTGCCAGGCCCTTGAGCTCGGCGGGCTGACCCCATCGGCGGGGCTGATCGAGGCGACGGTCCAGGCCGCGGCCGCGGCATCCGTTCGAGGATTCGTACACGTGCTCGTGCGCCCGCGCGGCGGCGGATTCTTCTACGACGACGACGAGCTCGACACGATCGTGCGCGACATCCATTTCGCTCGCTCGCTCGGCGTCGACGGCGTCGTCGTGGGGGCGCTGACTGAGGCCGGCGAGCTCGACGTCGAGGCGATTGGCGTGTTCGTCGACGCAGCCGAGGGCCTCGACGTCACGGTGCATCGCGCGGTGGATGCCGCGGCCGACCCGCTCGCCGCCGTCGCCGCGCTCGCCGGAAGCCGGGTGCGGCGCGTCCTCACGTCAGGCGGCGCCGTCGATTGCCGCACCGGGATCGAGGTGATCGCCGCCATGGCGGCGGAGACGCGTGGCGCGCTCGAGATCATGGCCGGCGGCGGGGTGCGAATCGACGACATCAGCGCGCTCTGGGCAGCCGGGGTCGATGCGGTGCACCTGTCGGCGCGCGGCAGGTCCAGCCGGGGTGGCGCCAGCGGGTCTGGCGGAGGCGAGGTGGGCTTCGACGTGACGGATGCCGCGATCGTGCGCGCAGCGGTCACCGCCGCGCACGAAGCGACCTGATGACGACCGGCGTAGCGCTGATTCCTGGAGTCCACCCGATCAGGCTCCGTTACCCCGAGAATCCGCAGGTCGACCGGTAGGGGCCGAGTGCGGAGAGATACGCGATCCACTCGTCACGCGTGAGGTCGCGACCGGCCATCCTGCAGGCCGCATCCGCATGCGATGACGGCCGCAGATCCCACAGTGCGATGCCGGCCGGGACGTTCACGGCGAGTTCTGTCCCATCGGCGCGAAGCACTCCCGAGTACACGCCCCCGAGGGGGTAATTCCACTCGCCGGACACGGTGATGGGACCACCGAGCTGCACGCCGCCGACGAGGTCGTAGAGGGTCACGGTGTTGTCCAGGGAGTACGTGCTGAGGATGCGGCCGTCGGCGCTCACGTTCACGGTGTCGAGGCCGCCGGGGGAGCCTGGAAGGGCGCCGATCCGATCGAACGTGCCGGCGTCGTAGCGGACGACGGATTGGTACCGGACCGTGCCGGCGACTTCGTTCCGTGCCGTCAGAGCCGTCAAGCCGATTCCCACGAGTCCGGCCCGGATCCGCTCGCCGGACTCCGCATCGAAGAGGATCGAATCGGGCGTGTACTCCCTGTTCCAGCTCGTCACGAGCACGCGGCTGCCATCGGGACTCGTCGAGATGAGGACCGGATCGCCGCCGTCGGTCTGCATCGTCGGTTCGGTGCGGCGGCCGGTTGCCGGGTCGATGGTCCAGATCTCGCCGCCGGGCTGGCCGACGTACATCCGGTCGCCCGGGGCGTTCATCCAGACGCTCTCCACGTTCTCGGGAAGTGGATCACCCGAGTAGGTCTCACCGGTGCGGATGTCGAGGTAGCCCGTTCGGTGCGGCCCGACGCCGCCGAAGTCGCCGACCAGGGTTGACTCGCCCGCCCACATGACCCCGAACGAGGGGGTGGGAACGCGCAGGAGCAGCTCATCCGTGCGTGTGTCGAGCACCGCGAACTCGCGGTAGTCCCCCCACCACTCCACGCCATCGGCGCGGCGGGCGACGACGAGGCTCGAGCCGGCCGGCGAATACCTATCACGGATCACCCAACCGGGCGCGAGGACCCGTGTGACGGCACCGGACCCGTCGAGCTTCCAGCGTGTGATCGCCCCGGTGCGGCCGACGACCACGAGCTCCTGACGGTCCTCCACGACCGACATCGTGCCGACGAACCCGAGCTGCGGGTCGAATGAGCGCTCGGTCGGCGCGCCGGTGTCGAGGCTCCGCTCATCGATGTGACCGAACAGGTCACCGCAATACACGGTCCGGAGTTCGAGGGATGCCGTCACCCACGGGCACGGATCGTTGGTCGTGGTCACCAACTGCTGCGACCAGTCGACCCGGCCCGCGGCGAGGTCGACGGAGGAGATCCACTGGTCGCCCGTGGTGATGACGCGCGTGTCGGAGACGACCGTCATGGAGACGTTCGTCGACTCCGCGGGCATGGGCACCGTGGCGACCACGGCAGCCGCGTCCGGGTCCACCACGTGCAACGGCCCCTCGACGGTGCCGTACACGAGGAGTCCGCCGGGCGTGAAGCGCACCGCACCGGCCCGGTCCGTGCTCTCTTGCGCCTCGTGGACGGAGGTGCCGGTGACCTCCCGGATGAGGCCGGTGTTCGCATCGATGAGCCTCAGCATGCCGATCTCGTCGATCGCCGCGATCAGGTCGCCATCGTGGTTCATCGCGATGGAACTGAGCGGGAAGTCGAGCTCGATCGTCGGCCGTATCAGGGCGCCGGTCGAAAGGTCGGCGGTGGACAGCAGAATCGCCACCCGTGTATCGGTGTCATCGAAGATCGGCTCCGCATACGCGGCCCGGGCTCCATTCCCGCTGACCGCCGGACCGTATCGAGTGTCGAAGTCGCGTATAGCATTGGGCAGGTCGACGGTGTACAAGCGCGTACCGGAGTCGATGTCGTACACCGCGGCCCAGTCCGGGGTCATGGCGACCGCCCGCCGCGTTCCCGGGATGAGCGTGCCCGACATGTGTTCGACGCCTTCCAGATGCGTCGTCGCGAGGAGGCCGTGGGAACTCGTCATCGCGCCCATGAGCGCGGAGCGCGCGCGAGGGTCGTCGGGCCACCGTCGGTGGGCTTCCACCGCGAGCAGGGCCGCGACGTCCCGGTCCGTTCCCAGCAGCGATCGTGCCGTACTCGTGAGCGCCTCGATCTGGGCCGTCTCCCGCTGGTGCGCGGTCTCGTTCGACCCGGCCGCGACGAAGCCTCCGGCGGTGACCGCGACGGCGAACAGCGCGACGGCAGCGGTCAGCAGGACACGCAGTCGACGGTTCTGCCGGCGGTCGTGCTTGGCACGGTGTTCGGTCTCCTCGACGGCGGCACGCTCCTGCGCAGCGGACGCCTCGAGGAAGGCGACCTCCGATTCAGTGAGTTCGGGGTCTGCGGCATCGCGCCATGCGATGACGGCGTTGAGCCGCGCTCCTCGATACAGATCCTCGTCGGGGCGACCGTCCGCCTCCCAGGTGCTCGCCGCACTTGCGAGCGCACTCATCGCGCGCAGGCCCTCGGCGTCATCCTCCAGCCAGCCTCGAAGGCGTGGCCACGCGGTCGCGAGCGACTCGTGGGCGACGATGAGCGAGTCCTCCTCGGCGCTGACCAAGCGGGCCCGCGCGAGACTCGTGAGCACCCGGTCATGTGCAGCGTCCTGCCGCATCGGTGTGATCGGGATGCGCCGGCGCATCGGCGCCCCGTCCGCACTGATCTCGACGAGTCGCAGGAACGTTGCGCGGCACGTCGCCCTCGCCTCGGGATCGAGCGAGAGGTAGAGCTGGTCGGCCGACTTGGCGATCGCGCCCGAGATCCCGCCGGAATCCTCGTACCCGGCGACCGTCAGCGTGGCACCCTCACGGCGTAGCCAGGTCTCCACGAGGGCGTGCGAGACGTGCGGGAGCACGCCGGGCGCGCCAGCGGCATCTCGCAGGATCAGCTCGACGAGCCCCGGCTCGAGGCGGAGTCCTGCGAGGCGGGCCGGCTCCTCGATGGCACTGCGGAGCCCGTCGGGACCGAGCGGCCCGACGAGGTGGACCCCCGCCGCGAAGAGCGGCCCGATGCTCGGCTCGGCTGCGCATGAGCTGAGGAAGTCAGCACGTACGGCGACGATCACTCGCTGTCCCTCCGCGACGGCGCCCGCGATCAGCGCTGAGAACTCCGCCACGTGCGCTTCAGGGAGGCCGGAGTGGAACAGTTCCTCGAACTGGTCGATGACGACGACGTCGGCGTGGCCTCGACCGGACAAGGCGTCTCGGAGTCGTGCGATCGGCGTCGCCCCCGAGCCGAGGACGACCACGGTGTCACCGCGAGCTCGGAGCGCGGGGACGAGACCGGCCAGCACGAGCGAGGATTTCCCGCACCCGGATGCCCCGGAGACGGCGAGGAACGGCGACCCGGCGAGCCGGGCGAGCGCGGCCTGGATGTCGGCGTCGCGTCCGAAGAACTCCTCGGCATCGTCGGTGCCGAACGGCTGCAGGCCCCGATAGGGGCAGTTCCCACTCGTGAGTTGCGGCTCCGGTGGGGTGACGAGGGAGGCATCCTGGTGCAGGATCGCCGACTCGAGCGCAACGAGTTCCGCTCCGGGTTCGATGCCGAGCTCGTCGGCCAGCCGCTCGCGTGCGCTCCGCAGTGTGGCGAGGGCCTCGGCTTGTCGTCCACTGCGGTAGAGCGCCGTGACGAGAATCGCCCACCGCCGTTCTCGAAGGGGGTCGGCCCTGACCAGGCGCTCCGCGTCCGGGACGACGGCCCGATGCTCGCCAGCCTCGAGCCGTGCCGCCTGCAGGTCCTCCTCCGCGGACGTCCTGATCTCCTCGAGGCGTTCCGCCTCTGCGGTCGCGGCCGGCCATTCGCCGAGGTCCGAGTACGGCACTCCGCTCCAGAGCGAGGCCGCCCGCTCGAGCACGTCGATGGCACGCACGGGGTCGCCGTTCGCACGGTGGAGGCCGGCGCTCTCGATGAGCCGCTCATAGCGGACGGCATCGATCGAGTCGGGATCAACCCGGAGTCGGTAGCCCCCACGCGTCGTGGCGATGGACGTCGAGCCCAGCGCGCGGCGGATCCGGACGACGAAGGCCTGCACCTGTTTCGGCCAGGTGTTCGGCAGCTCGTCGCCCCACACCGCATCGGCCAACTCGGGCGGTGTGACGACGTTGCCGGCCCGGAGGACGAGGGCGGCGAGCAGGGAACGCTCTTTCGGACTGAGTCGCCCGCCGTCGATCGTGAGGTCACCGAGCACTCGGATCTCCACCCCTGCAGTGTGGGCGCGGCCATGGCGGTTGTCAACGAAAGGCGGAACGCGCCCATACCCGTTCCATACCGATCCATCCGCGGGACCATACCCGCGAGAGCGAACCTGCCGTCATGAACACCACACAGAACACCCAGAAGAAGCTCGTCGCGGCGGCGCTCGCCGCCGCTCTCGGCCTCGGGATGGTCGGATGCGCCGGCCTCCGAGACACACAGGAAGTCACCCATCGGCAGGCCGACCAGCGCGCAGAGCTCCGCGACGCTGAGGCGCGAGCGGATCGGCTCGCCAGCGAGATCGCTCACGAGGTCGAACGCGCCCAGCACCACGTGCAGGCCGGCAAGGCTCCTGCGGCGACACAGCCACCGCTGAACACCTTCGATCAGGTCGAACGACGCCTCCGCCTCGGCCACTGAACCGACGTCGGCGCGGGCCATGGGACTGGATAGTCTGGTCGTATGACCCGCGATCCCGACGACGACGCGCTGCGCTGGGAGGGTGACGACGACCCCACGCTCGCGCCAGGGTGGAAGACCGTCGGCAAGCCGGTGCCGCTCGATGCGGCGTCGGATGCGACGGATGCCGCGGCATCCGCTGCGGTCGAAGGCGACGTCGCGGCATCCGACGAGGCCGGCGCCGAGCGCACGACCGCCTCGACCGGCGCCACCGACGTCGAGGCGGAAGCCGCCGCCCAGCCGAGCTCCGCGGAGCTCGTGCTCGTCGGGATGCTCGGCGGCGTCTACCTGGTGTATGCCGTCGGCTGGCTGTTCTGGGCGACCTCTCCCGCGCCCGAGCTCGCCGATCCGGTCGCCCAGTTCATGTTCGGACTCGGCCGCTGGTTCGCCGTGCTCGCGCCGGCGCTGTGGTTCGGCGCCGTGCTGTGGCTCGCCGCCGGGCGCCGCCGTGCGCGCATGATCTGGCTCCTCGCCGGTGCAGTCCTACTCGTGCCCGTCCCGTTCCTGCTGCGAGGGTGAGATGACCGAGGCATCCGTTCCACTGGGCGACGACGCGGGTACGACCGACGCGAGGAGCGCGACCAAGGCCACATCGGCGCGACCGACGACACCGCTGTGGCTCGCCGTGACGATCGCGGTCGTCTTCGGCGTGCTCTACGCCTACGACGTGTGGGAGGCCGTCGGCAATCTCGTCGGCCTGAACATCGAGGCCGGCACGCTCGGCGTCTCGCTCACCGGCTGGGGCATCGCGCTGCTCGTCGTCGCGCTCGTCGTGCCGTTCCTCGTGTTCGGCCTCGCATTCTGGTTGGGGCGCCACCGCGGTCCGCTCGCGCAGATCGTGCTGTTCCTCGCCGGGTACGCGGTCGTGCAAGCCCTCACGCTCGACCTCTCGGCCTTGTTCGAGCTCGGCGGGCTCGACTTCTCCTGACCGGCCTGTGACGCTCGCGTCGTCACAGAACGGATGCCGCATGAGGCCTCCAGTAGAGTTGTGCGGGTAGGCGCCCCAAGGCGTGTGGCGCACCCCACCGCACATCAGAGCGCCGTGCGCGCGCTTCGCACCCGAAGGAATCGTTCGTGTCAAAGCCGGTCGTGCTGATCGCCGAAGAACTCTCGCCCGCCACCGTCGACGCCCTCGGGCCCGACTTCGACATCCGCAACGTCGACGGCACCGACCGTTCCGCGCTGCTCGCGGCCCTCCCCGAGGCGGACGCGATCCTCGTGCGCTCCGCCACGAAGGTCGACGCCGAGGCGATCGCCGCCGCCCCGAAGCTGAAGGTCATCGCGCGCGCGGGCGTCGGCCTCGACAACGTCGACATCAAGGCGGCCACGACGGCCGGCGTCATGGTCGTGAACGCGCCGACCTCGAACATCATCTCTGCAGCCGAGCTCACCGTCGGTCACATCCTGAGCCTCGCCCGTCACATCCCCGCAGCGCACTCGGCGCTCGCACAGGGGGAGTGGAAGCGGTCGCACTACACCGGCGTGGAGCTCTACGAGAAGACCATCGGCATCATCGGCCTCGGCCGCATCGGTGCACTCATCGCCGCTCGCCTCCAGGCGTTCGGCACCGAGGTCATCACCTACGACCCGTACATCACCGCGGCACGGGCGCAGCAGCTCGGGGTGCAGGCCGTGAGCCTCGACGAGCTCCTCGAGCGCAGCGACTTCATCACGATCCACATGCCCAAGACGCCCGAGACCACCGGCATGATCGGGGCCGAGCAGCTCGCCAAGATGAAGCCGACCTCGTTCGTCGTGAACGTCGCGCGCGGCGGCCTCATCGACGAGGACGCCCTGTACGAGGCGCTCGCCGCTCGCAGGATCGCCGGCGCCGGCCTCGACGTGTTCGTGTCGGAGCCGCCGCGCGAGTCGCCGCTGCTCGCGCTGCCGAACGTGATCGTCACCCCGCACCTCGGCGCGTCGACCGACGAGGCCCAGGAGAAGGCGGGAGTGTCGGTCGCGAAGTCGGTGCGGCTGGCACTCGCAGGCGAGCTCGTGCCCGACGCGGTGAACGTCGCGGGCGGCATCATCGACCCGTACGTGCGCCCCGGCATCCCGCTCGTCGAGAAGCTCGGCCAGCTCTTCGCGGGGCTCGCGAACGCCGCGATCACGAACGTCGACGTCGAGGTGCGCGGTGAGCTCGTCGACTTCGACGTCAGCGTGTACAAGCTCGCCGCCCTCAAGGGCATCTTCACGAACATCGTGAGCGAGACCGTGTCGTACGTGAACGCGCCGCTGCTCGCGGAGCAGCGCGGCATCGACGTGCGCCTGATCACCGACACGAACTCGCCCGAGTACCGCAACGTCATCACCCTGAGCGGCGCTCTCGGCGACGGGCGCCAGCTCTCGGTGTCGGGCACCCTCACGGGACCCAAGCAGATCGAGAAGCTCGTCGGCATCGACGGCTACGAGATCGAGGTGCCGATCGCCACCACGCACATCGTCATGGAGTACACCGATCGTCCCGGCATCGTGGCGATCTACGGCCGCGAGTTCGGCGATGCCGCCATCAACATCGCGGGCATGCAGATCGCGCGCCGCGAGGCCGGCGGCCAGGCGCTCAGCGTGCTCACAGTGGACTCGCCCGTGCCGGCAGACGTGCTGGAGCGCGTGCGCACGGCGATCGAGGCCGACGTGCTCGTGGAGATCGACATCACCGAGTAGCGGGCGGCGGCTCCTTCGCGAGCCGTTCGAGCAGCGCGACCAGGGCGTCCATCTCCGCGGCGCGGGGCGCGTCGACGCCGAGTTCGTCGTCGCCGTGCAGGGCGGAGTCGTAGTAGAGGCCGTCGCCGATCAGCGTTATCGCCAGCGCCACGGCGGGGTCGGCCACGTACCGCCCGATGGCCTCGAACCACCGTGTCCGCGCGTCTCGGATGGCGCGGACCGCGGCCGCGTTGCCGCCCTGCGCGAGGCGGGCGGTGGCCACGACGGCTCGGTCGAGCGGATGCTCCATCGCGACCGACGATCGCACGAAGTAGGCGATCGCCCCCTCGGGTGCGTGGTCGATCGCCTCCACGTCGCCCTCTACGAGCGCCTCGAGGCGCCCGATGAGGCCCTCGATCAGCGCCTCCTTCGACGCGAAGTGATACAACAGGCCGCCCTTCGAGACCCCGGCGGCGCGCGCGGTGGCGTCGAGGGTCGCCGCACGTTCGCCGTCGTGCACGAGGATCCCCTCGAAGGCGTCGAGCACGGCGTCGCGTGCGGCTGGGGGGCGGCTCATGTGCTCGATCGTAGCGAGCGGCATCCGTTCATCGCCTGATACTATACCGACTGGACGGTATAGTAATGGAAGCCGAGATGACGAACACCACCGAACCCGTGACCCAGCCGATCGAGCGCGTGACGAACACTGCCGCGCACGTCGACCCCGGTCGCACCTCGCGCGCCCCGCGACGCGCGTGGTTCGCACTCGTTGTGCTCATGCTGCCCGTGCTGCTCGTCTCGGTCGACAACACGGTGCTGAGCTTCGCACTGCCGGCGATCTCTCGCGACCTCGCGCCCACCGCCGCCCAGCAGCTGTGGATCATCGACGCGTACCCGCTCGTGCTCGCCGGTCTGCTCGTGGCGATGGGCAACGCCGGCGACCGGTTCGGGCGGCGTCGTCTCCTGCTGATCGGTTCCACCGGCTTCGCGGTGGTCTCGATCGTCGCCGCCTTCGCGCCGACCGCCGAGGCCCTCATCTCCGCTCGAGCTGCGCTCGGATTCTTCGGCGCCATGCTCATGCCGTCGACCCTGTCGCTGCTGCGCGCCGTCTTCACCGACCGCGAGCAGCGCCGGCTCGCGATCGCGATCTGGGCCTCGGGCTTCGCGGCCGGCAGTGCACTCGGCCCGCTGGTCGGCGGCCTGCTGCTCGAGCACTTCGCCTGGGGGTCGGTCTTCCTGCTCGCGGTGCCCGTGCTCGTGCCGATGTTCGTGCTCGTGCCGCTGCTGGTCCCCGAGAGCCGTGACCCCGCGCCGGGGCGCATCGACGTGCTGAGCACCGTGCTCTCGCTCGCGGCCATGGGGCCCATCGTCTACGGCATCAAGTCGCTCGCGACCGAGGGCGTCGACGGGTTCGGCGTGCAGGCGATCGTGCTCGGCACCTTCTGCGCGCTCTGGTTCGTGCGACGTCAGCTGCGCAGCGGTTCGCCCATGCTCGACGTGCGGCTCTTCCGCCAGGGTTCGTTCGGCGGCGCCGTGCTGGTGAACCTGTTCAGCGTCATCGCGCTCGTCGGGTTCCTCTACTTCGTGTCGCAGCACCTCCAGCTCATCGCCGGGCTCAGCCCGGTGCAGGCCGGGCTCGCACTCGTGCCAGGCCTCGTCGCGATGATCGTGGCGGGACTCGTCGTGGTCCCGATCGCGCGGCGCGTGCGTCCGCGCGTGCTGGTGCCGGTGGCGCTGGGGCTCTCGGCTGCCGGCTACCTCGTGATCGCCCTCACCACCAGCGCCGAGTCGATCGCGCCGATCGTCGTCGCGTTCGTGCTGCTCGGCGTCGGCATCGGCTCGGCCGAGACGGTCTCGAACGAGCTCATCCTCTCGAGCGCACCGCCCGCGAAGGCCGGGGCGGCCTCGGCGGTGTCCGAGACGGCCTACGAACTCGGGGCGGTGCTCGGCACGGCGGTGCTCGGCAGCATCCTCGCCTCGCAGTTCCGGGCGGGAATCGTGCTGCCCTCCATCCTGACCGACGCCCAGGCGGATGCCGCCCGCGAGACGCTCGCAGGCGCCGTCACGGTGTCCGAGCAACTGCCCGGCGCGATCGGGGCCGAGCTCGCGGCATCCGCGGCGCACGCGTTCGACGGCGGCGTCGTGGTGACCTCGCTCATCGGGGTCGCGCTCATGGTCGCGGCGGCGATCGTCGCCGCGGTCGCGCTGCGCAACCCCGGGTCGTCGCGCGCCGAGTGACGGCGTCGCCCACGGTTGCCTGATGGCGGTGTGCGGAGCACACTAGGGCGAGAGTCGGTTCAAGGACTTCCGGACGTGGGGGCGTTCTCGTTGCGCGAGCCCGGTCGGACCGACGCCGGGTGAAATTGCCGCAGGGGGCCTCGTGGACGAGCTCGATCTGGCCCGTATTCAGTTCGCCTCGACGAGCATCTACCACTTCTTCTTCGTGCCGGTCACGATCGGGCTGGCGTTCCTGGTCGCGTTGCAGCACACCGCGTGGTACCGCTCGGGGGATCCTCGGCACGAGCGCCTGACCAGGTTCTTCGGCACCCTGCTGCTGATCAACGTGGCGATCGGCGTGGTCACCGGCCTGGTGCAGGAGTTCCAGTTCGGCATGAACTGGTCGGCATACTCGCTGTTCGTCGGAGACGTGTTCGGAGCCCCATTGGCGATGGAGGGCCTGGCCGCGTTCTTCCTGGAGTCCACGTTCCTGGGACTCTGGCTCTTCGGATGGAAGGTACTGCCACGTCGTGTGCACCTGCTCTCCGTCTGGCTCGTGGCCGGCGGGGCCATGCTGTCTGCGGCGTTCATCATGGCCGCCAACTCCTGGATGCAGCACCCGGGGGCTACACGACGGATCCGGATACCGGTCGCCCTGTGCTCTCCTCGATCGTCGATCTGTTCACCAATCGGGCGTTCATCTGGGGGTACGTCCACGTGATCCTGGCCTCGCTCGTGACCGGTGCGATGGTGATGTTGGCGGTCTCGGCGTGGCAGCTCCGTCGCGGGAGGGAGTCATTCAAGACGCCGGCGCTGCTCTCGATCGTGGTGCTGCTCCCGGCCTCTGCGCTGGCCCTGGCGGTGGGCAGCCACCTCGGCGTGATCGAGACGACCTACCAGCCGATGAAGATCGCCGCGGCCGAGGCGCAGTGGGAGACCTGCCAGCCCTGCTCCTTCTCCCTGTTCCAGATCGGGGGCGGCGCGAACGACGAGGATCCCACCAAGATCATCGAGGTTCCGCATCTGCTGTCGTTGTTGGCCACGGGCACCTGGGACGGCGAAGTCGTCGGCCTCAACGAGCTCCAGGCGCAGGACGTCGCGGAGTACGGTCCTGGCGACTACGTGCCCAACGTGTTCATCCAGTACTGGTCGATGCGCGTGATGGCCTACCTCGGCACCCTCGTCTTCCTGTTCTCCGCATGGGGGGCCTGGCTCGCGTTCCGACGAAAACTGCCGACCTCGAGGGTGTTCCTCTTCCTCGCCACGTGGGCCGTGCCGCTGCCGTACCTGATGAACACGGCCGGTTGGATGCTCACCGAGAACGGCAGGCAGCCGTGGATCGTCCAGGGGCTGATGAAGACCGCCGACGGCGTGTCGGCCAGCGTCTCCGCCACCGAGCTGATCATCAGCCTGTCCGCCTTCTTCCTCGTGTACGTCGTCCTGATCGTGCTGGACGTCGTGCTGATGCTCCGGTACGGACGCCGGGACCTCGCTGCCCCCGACGAAGAGGTCGAACGCGACCGCGCCCCGGCCCTCACCTACTGACCTGACCCGCTGAGGAGGATCCCGTGAACCTCGCCGACCTGTGGTTCGTCATCGTCGCCGTCTTCTGGACCGGGTTCTTCGTGCTGGAGGGCTTCGATTTCGGCGTGGGGGCGCTGCACTCCGTGGTCGGCCGCTCCGAGACCGAACGGAGGGTGGCCATCAACACCATCGGCCCGTTCTGGGACGGCAACGAGGTGTGGTTGGTGGTGGGCGGTGCGGCGATCTTCGCCGCCTTCCCGGCCTGGTACGCGACCTGGTTCTCGGCGGCGTACCTCGCCGTGCTGCTGCTGCTCGTCGCCCTGATCGTGCGCGGCCTGTCGTTCGAATGGCGCGGGAGGGGGCGCGGCGACCAGTGGCGCTGGTCGTGGAGCCTGTGCCTCACGCTCGGCAGCGTCGTCGCCCCCACGGTGCTCGGGATCGCGCTGGGGGACCTGCTGGCGGGCTTGCCGATCAACGGGGACGGGGTGTTCACGGGCAGCTTCTGGGATCTGTTCACCGGATTCGGGTTGTGGACCGGCCTCACGGTGCTGTTGCTCTGCCTGCTCCACGGGTCGACGTTCCTCACCCTGCGCACCACCGATGACGTCCGCCGGCGGGCGCAGCGATACGGTCGGATTCTCGGGATCATCGTCCTCGTGGCGGTCGCCGTCTTCGCGGTGTGGATGGTGGTGATCGCCCAGCCGGGAGTGGTCTCCTACGTCCTGCTCGCGCTCGCCGTGCTCGGGACCCTGGCCGCATCCATCGGCCTCCTCAGGCACCGCGACGGTCTGGCCTTCATCGCGAGCACGATCGCCATCGCCGCGACGGTCGGATCGCTGTTCGCCAGCCTGTACCCCGACGTGCTCGTCTCGAGTACCAGCAGTGCCAACAGCCTGACCGTTGCGGGAAGTGCGTCGGGAGACTACGCGCTGACGGTGATGACGATCGTCGCGGCGGTGTGCTTCCCGATCGTGCTGCTCTACCAGGGCTACACGTACGTGGTCTTCCGGCATCGCATCGCGGGCCCGGCGCCGCAGGCCGGTCACTCGCCCGAGACGGGCGCGGTGGCACCCAGCGAGTGACCGCCTGGCATCGAGCGTGATCAGGCACTCCTCGGGCGGACAGTACGCTGGGATGGCTGGCGCACGAAGGAGAATCCATGGCAGGCACGGTCAGGCTCGCGGTCATTCCGGGCGACGGCATCGGTCCCGAGGTCGTCGCGGAGGCCCTCAGGGCGCTCGACGCGGCCGTCGCCGGCACCGACGTCGTCTTCGAGCAGACGCCGTTCTCACTGGGCGCGGCGCGGTACCTCGAGACGGGCGACGTGCTGACCGACGACGACCTCGCCGCCATCAAGGATCACGACGCGATCCTGCTCGGCGCGGTGGGCGGCGCGCCGGGCGACCCGAGGCTCGCGGGCGCCAACATCGAGCGCGGACTGCTGCTGAAGCTCCGCTTCGAGCTCGACCACTACGTGAACCTCCGCCCGTCGGTGCTGCACCCCGGTGTCGTGAGTCCGCTCGCGAACCCCGGCGAGATCGACTTCGTCGTCGTGCGCGAGGGCACCGAGGGTCCCTACGTCGGCAACGGGGGAGCGATCCGCGTCGGCACGCCCGCCGAGGTCGCCAACGAGGTCTCGGTGAACACCGCCTTCGGGGTCGAGCGCGTGGTGCGCTACGCCTTCGCCGCGGCATCCGCCCGCCCTCGCAAGAAGCTCACGCTCGTGCACAAGACCAACGTGCTCGTGTTCGCGGGCTCCCTCTGGAAGCGCACCGTCGACGCCGTCGCCGCCGAGTTCCCCGACGTCGCGGTCGACTACCTGCACGTCGACGCCGCCACGATCTTCCTCGTGACGGATCCTGCTAGATTCGATGTCATCGTCACGGACAACCTCTTCGGCGACATCCTCACCGATCTGGCCGGCGCGATCAGCGGCGGCATCGGCCTGGCGGCCTCGGGCAACATCAACCCCGACGGCCGGTTCCCGAGCATGTTCGAGCCGGTCCACGGCTCAGCACCCGACATCGCCGGGAAGGGCGTCGCCGACCCCACCGCCGCGATCCTCTCCGTCGCCCTGCTGCTCGACCACCTCGGTCACTCGGAGCAGGCCGGAAAGGTGCAGCGGGCGGTCGCCGCGGACATCGCCGGGCGCGGCGACACGAGACGTTCGACCTCCGAGGTCGGCGACGCGATCGTCGCCCGCATCGGCACACACGAGTAACCAGCGCATCCGAAGGACGGAACCATGACCATCAACCTCCCGCTCCAGGCACCCTCCGCCGCCGGACTCACCTGGAACGTCACCCGCAATGAGGAGGCGAAGAGCGACGTCGAGCGCGAGGCCATCCTCGCCGACCCCGGCTTCGGCAACCACTTCACCGACCACATGGTCGACCTGTGCTGGTCGGAGAAGGGCGGCTGGCACCGGCCGCGTGTCTCGCCGTACGGGCCGATCGAGCTCGAGCCCTCGGCCGCGGTGCTGCACTACGCGCAGGAGATCTTCGAGGGCCTGAAGGCCTACCGTCACGCCGACGGGTCGATCTCGACGTTCCGTCCCTACGAGAACGCCGCCCGGATGCAGCGTTCGGCCGCGCGCCTCGCGCTGCCCGAGCTGCCGAGCGCGTACTTCATCGACTCCCTGAAGCAGCTGATCGCGGTCGACGGCGCCTGGGTGCCGACCGCGCCGGAGACGAGCCTGTACCTGCGTCCCTTCATGTTCGCCAAGGAGGCGTTCCTGGGCGTGCGTCCTGCGAAGAAGGTGGCCTACTACCTCATCGCGAGCCCGGCCGGCGCCTACTTCCACGGCGGCGTGCAGCCCGTCTCCATCTGGCTCTCCACGAAGTACGCGCGCGCCGGCAAGGGCGGCACTGGCGCCGCGAAGACGGGCGGCAACTACGCATCGAGCCTGCTCCCGCAGGCGGAGGCGGCAGATCACGGATGCCAGCAGGTGCTGTTCCTCGACGAGGGCAAGTACCTCGAGGAGCTCGGCGGCATGAACATCGTGCTCGTCTACCGGGACGGCACGGTCGTCACGCCCGAGTCGGACTCGATCCTCGAGGGCATCACGCGCGACTCGGTGCTGCAGCTCGCGAAGGACCGCGGGCACACGGTCGAGAGCCGGAAGGTGACCCTCGACGAGTGGCGCGAGGGTGCGGCATCCGGCGAGATCGTCGGCGCGTTCGCGTGCGGCACCGCAGCGGTGATCACGCCGATCGGGCGCCTGCTCGCGGAGGACTTCGAGATCGTGCACTCGGGCGAGGGGGCGTCCGAGCTCGCACTCTCGCTTCGCGAGGAGCTCACGGGCATCCAGTACGGCCGCGTCGAGGATCGCCACGGCTGGATGACGCGGCTCGACGCCTGATGCAACCCGCTGGTCGAGGAGCGGGCGAAGCGAGCGTCTCGAGACCTCCCGTTCTCATCCGGCCCTTCCGCCGTGAGGACACGGAGCAGGTCGTGGCGCTCTGGCGCGCCTCCGGCCTGGTGGTGCCGTGGAACGACCCGTACCGCGACATCGAGCGCAAGCTCACCGTGCAGCCCGAGCTGTTCCTGGTCGCCGAGCACGCCTCGCCCGACGGTGTTATGGCCGTCGTCGGCGCCGCGACGGTGGGCTACGACGGGCATCGCGGCTGGGTGAACTACCTCGCCGTCGACGAGTCGCGCCGCAGCGAGGGCATCGGTGCGGCGCTCATGGCCGAGGCCGAGCGACTGCTCGCCGGGCGCGGATGCCCGAAGCTCAACCTGCAGGTGCGGTCGACGAACCAGGGCGTGATCGACTGGTACCGCTCGCTCGGCTACGAGCCCGACCATGCGGTGAGCCTCGGCAAGCGGCTGATCCCCGACGTCCCGGATGTCACGGCCCAATAGGCTGGGCACCATGAAGATCGCGCGCTTCTCGCATGGCGAGTCCATCGCCTTCGGCATCGTCGACGAGGAGGAGGACGAGCTCGTCGTGCTGAAGGGCGATCCGATGTTCGCCGGGTACGAGCCGACGGGGGAGCGGGTGCGGCTCGCGGAAGCGAAGCTGCTCGCACCGGTCATCCCGCGGTCCAAGGTCGTCGCGGTCGGCAAGAACTACCGCGAGCACGCGGCAGAGATGGGCGGTGAGGCGCCGGCGGAACCGCTGCTCTTCCTGAAGCCGAACACCTCGGTCATCGGGCCCGGCGACCCGATCGTGCTGCCGCAGCAGAGCGAGCAGGTCGAGCACGAGGGCGAGCTCGCGGTCGTCATCGGCCGCATCGCCAGGCACGTGGCCGAGGCGGATGCCGCGGCGGTCGTCTTCGGATACACGATCGCGAACGACGTGACCGCCCGTGACCTGCAGCGGCGCGACGGCCAGTGGACGCGCGCGAAGGGCTTCGACACGTTCTGCCCGCTCGGTCCCGTGATCGACACCGAGCTCGATCTCGCCCACGGCACGATCGAGACGAGCGTCAACGGCGAACGCCGCCAGGAGGGCCGGCTCGCCGACATGGTGCACTCGATCGGGGCGATCGTCGCCTACGCGTCGAGCGTGTTCACGCTGCTGCCCGGCGACGTGATCCTCACGGGCACGCCGTCGGGGGTCGGCCCGATCGTCGACGGCGACACGGTCGAGGTCACGGTGTCGGGACTCGGCACGCTCTCGAACCCGGTGCGCGCGGCACGCTGACCCGGTCGGTCAGCGGCCCAGCGTGCTCGCGGCGAGGTCGACGTCCTCGTCGTCGTTCCAGAGGTGGAACGCGACGCGCGCGCGTCCGGCGCGGCCCGACGCGGTGATGCCCGCTGCGGTGAGCGCCGCCAGCTCGATGCCGGCTTCGTCGGGCCAGGTGACGATGGCACTGTCGGACGGCGCCAGGTCGAGCCGCTCGCGGAAGGCGTTCGCGAGACCGACGGCGTGCGAGCGCACCTCCTCGGCGTCGAGCGACGCGGCGAGCCCGAGGGCGGCCTCGGCGCCGACCCACGCGTGCCAGGCGGGGGAGACGTCGAACCGGCTGGCGTCATCGGCGAGGTGGAGTTCCGGCCCGTAGCATGACGCCCACGGGTCGGCGCCCGAGTACCATCCGGCGGTGCGCGGCGTGATCTCGGCGGCGGCGCGTTCCGAGAACGCGGCGAATGCCGCCCCGCGCGGGGCGCTGAGCCACTTGTACGCGTGGCACACGATCAGGTCGGCTTCGAGGTCGGTGGTGGGGAGCCATCCGGTCGCCTGGGTCGTGTCCACCAGCACGCGCGCGCCGACGGCCCTGGCGGCCTCGGCGACGGATGCCGCATCGGCGACCTCGCCCGTTGCGGACTGCACGAGCGAGTACGAGACCATCCATGTCCCGGGGCCGACGGCGTCGGCGAGCCCCTCCAGCGGCACGTGGCGCACGCGCAGGTCGCCCCGCGCGAGGAACGGTCCGACGATGGATGAGAAATCGCCGTCGACGCAGACGACGTCGGCGCCGGCCGGGGCGGATGACGCGGCGAGGCTCGCGAACACCGAGACCTGCGATCCGGTGGCCACCCGGCCGGCGTCGACGCCGAGCAGCGTCGCGGCGTGCCCGCGCGCCCGCTCGAGGATCGCGGAGTACTCGTCCGCGCTGGCTTTGCCAACCGCCCACCGGTCGAGGTCACGACGCACGGCGTCGCGGGTGACGTCTGCGGGCAGGCCGAGCAGGCACGCGGCAAGGTACCCGCGGCCGGCGGCGAAACGGTTGCGAAGGGAGCGCATGCGTCCAGTCTCCGCGGGCCTGATCCATTCGACAAGGGCAGGTAAGTGATCGCATCCATGCCATGCGGTTATGCTTTGCGCATGTCCGACGCATCCATCGAAGGCCTCGCCGCCGCACTCGACCTGCAGACCGTCCGCGTGGTGCGCCAGATCGCCGAGCACGGCTCACTCACCGCCGCGGCCGAGGCGCTCGGCTACAGCCAGCCCGCGGTGAGCCAACAGCTGCGCCGGTTCGAGGAGCGCACCGGTATCGCGCTCGTCGAGCGCGTCGGCCGCGGCATCCGCCTCACGCAGTCGGGTCGGGTGCTCGCCCGACATGCCAATGCCGTGGCGACCGCACTCGAGGCGGCGGCCGGTGAGCTCGCCGAGATCCGCGGGCTCCGTGCCGGACGCGTGCGGCTGGTGGCGTTCCCCTCGGCGTCGGCGACCCTCGTGCCCAGGCTCATCGCCGCGCTCGGCGCCGCGCACCCCGGCGTGGCCGTCACCTACGTTGAGGCCGAGCCGCCCGAGGCGGTCGCCGCCGTGCGCGCCGACCGTGCCGACCTCGCCATCACGTTCAGCTATCCCGGCGACCGCGACGACCCCCACCGCGCCAGCGCGCGCGGCCTCGACGTGCGCGCGTTCGGCGAGGAGCCGATCCGGCTGGTACTGCCGGCGGGGCATCCGGCCGCGGCATCCGACGTCGTGGACCTCTCCGCCGTCGGCGACGACCCGTGGATCGCCGGATGCCCGCGGTGCCGCGGCCATCTGCTCGAGCTCGCCGCCGCCGCCGGGTTCACGCCGCGCATCGCCTTCGAGACCGACAACTTCGTGGCCGTCGAGGGGATGGTCGCACAGGGTCTCGGGGTGGCGTTGCTGCCTGACCTCGCGCTCGCCGCGTCGCCGCGGCATCCGGGGATCGTGATCCGCCCCACGGCGCGAGCCGACGTGCGCTCGCTCCACCTCGTCACGGCTCGCGGCGCCGAGCGCGTGCCGGCCGTCGCGGCGACCATCGCCGCGCTCGAGTCGGTCGCCGCCACGTGACCGCGGGCGACGCGGCCGAACTTCCCCGCTCGATAGCATTGAAGGGTATGTCAGAGACAGCCCACCCCACCACGTCCGCGGCCGGCACCGATGTCCGCGTGCGCTTCTGCCCGTCACCCACCGGCACGCCGCACGTCGGCCTCGTGCGCACGGCCCTCTTCAACTGGGCGTACGCCCGGCACACCGGCGGCACGTTCGTCTTCCGAATCGAGGACACGGATGCCGCGCGCGACAGCGAGGAGAGCTACGAGCAGCTCCTCGACGCGCTCACGTGGCTCGGCCTCGACTGGGACGAGGGCGTCGGCACAGGCGGCCCCCACGGGCCCTACCGGCAGTCGCAGCGCGGCGGGATCTACGCCGCCGTCGTCGAGCGGCTGAAGGCATCCGGGCACGTGTACGAGAGCTACTCGACCGCCGACGAGATCGACGCGCGCAACGAGGCCGCCGGCCGGCCCAAGCAGCTCGGGTACGACAACTTCGACCGCGACCTCACCGACGCCGAGCGCGCGGCGTTCCGCGCCGAGGGTCGCGAGCCCGCCCTGCGGCTGCGGGTGCCCGACGTCGACCTCGGCTTCGACGACCTCGTGCGGGGCCGCATCGACTTCCCGGCCGGCTCGACCACCGACTTCGTGGTGGTGCGTCCCAACGGCGCGCCCCTCTACACGCTCGTGAACCCGGTCGACGACGCGCTCATGGGCATCACGCACGTGCTCCGCGGCGAGGACCTGCTCTCGTCGACACCGCGGCAGATCGCGTTGTACCACGCGCTCATCGACATCGGCGTGACCACGTTCGTGCCCCGGTTCGGGCACCTGCCGTACGTCATGGGCGAGGGCAACAAGAAGCTGTCAAAGCGCGATCCCGAGTCGAACCTCTTCCACCACCGCGACCGCGGGTTCATCCCCGAGGGCCTCGTCAACTACCTTGCCCTCCTCGGCTGGGGCTACTCGGCCGATCGCGACGTGTTCAGCCGGGAAGAGCTGGTCGAGGCGTTCGACGTCGCGAACGTCAACCCGAACCCGGCCCGCTTCGACCTGAAGAAGGCCGAGGCCATCAACGGCGACCACATCCGCCGGCTCGACGTGGGAGAGTTCACCGCCCGCACCGTGCCGTACCTCCAGGCGGCCGGCGCGGTCGAGACGCCGATCACCCCCGGGCAGGAGGCGGTGCTCGTCGAGGCGGCCCCGCTCGTGCAGGAGCGCATCGGCCTGCTCGGCGAGGCTCCCGGCATGCTCGGCTTCCTCTTCACGGATGCCGCCGGCCTCGAGTTCGACCTCGACGCGCTCGACGCGCTGCCCGCCGACGCGCCCGCGGTGCTCGCCGCGGCCCGCGACGCGCTCGACCGGCTGCCCGCCGACGCGTGGATCCACGACCAGATCGAGGAGGCGCTGCGCGGCGCCCTCGTCGACGGCCTGGGGCTGAAGCCGCGGGTCGCGTTCGGCCCGGTGCGCACCGCGATCTCGGGGCGTCGGGTCTCACCGCCGCTCTTCGAGTCGATGCAGATCCTCGGCAAGATCGACTCGATCGAGCGCGTCGACCGGCTCGCGACCACGCTCGGCTGACGCGCCGACGGCCCGCCCGCCGAGCCCCTCCTCAGTTTGGTCGGGGTGCGGTGCGTAGGCTAGAGTTGCGTGTCGGCCCGGGGCTTCGGTTCCAGGCCATTGGGGTATGGTGTAATTGGCAACACGGCTGATTCTGGTTCAGTTGTTCTTGGTTCGAGTCCAGGTACCCCAGCCAGTCGAAACCCCCCGGTCACCGGGGGGTTTTGCTTTTCACAGCGAGACGGCCGGTGTCTGATTTCAACTAGCCTCCGCCCAGACGGGACAGCTCGCCGAGGCGCGCAAACCTTTTGCGCCCGGAATCCAACCGAACCGCCGTCTCCGACCGTTCCGACGAAGCGACTGTACGAGTGCAGGCCGCGACGTTCTTGGTTCGAGTCCGAAGTTCGATGATCTGCACCCCGCGGTGGGTTCGAGCTGTTTCAGGTCAGTTTGAGAATCCAGAAGTCGGACAACGAAGGTCAATGAGTGCTTGCAACGCTGCTCCTGAAATTCCCAAGTGGAGGCTGGCTCAGTGATGGGTCGATACACACGAAGTCAGATTCCACCGATATTGGCGAGGTCCAAGGGGCGAGCGGTTGGAACGAACGGGCAATGGAACTTGACAGCGGCACGATCGAGTGTGTCGTCAGGACGGCCGTCGATGCTACAACGAGCAGGAACGGCGTTGGCGCGAGGGTGTTGGGCGCGGCCCGGTACGCTCTCGACATGGACGCCACCATCTGGACTGCGGCTGCTGCGGTCGCTGCCGCCCTCGGAGCGATCGTTGCAGTCTTTCAGTTCTTCCGATCCACCGATTCCTACCACCGGTGGACGAGATGGCAGGCGATCCGTGAGAAATCAGACAACCCCGTCGTGGCGGCGTTCGCCGCTCGTGAGGAAGTTGCGGCGGTGGGCGCTCTCGCACGGTCACGGCGCTCGATCCACGTGATGTTCACCGGATTGAACTGGGTGCTGTTGGGATGGGCGATCGCGTGCGGGGCCACCGCCGTACCATTCCTTCTTCTGGACTTCGGCGACACAACTTCCGTCGCGCGCATCATCGGTGTCGTGGCCCTTCTCGGCTTCCTCATCCTGTACGCCACATGGTTTGTTCGAGTAATTGTTCAGATCCCCGCAGCCCACCGGAAGGTGAGGGAGGAACTCGCACCTGCCGGCTCCGCGCCTCACCCTGGGATCGACAGTGCAACGATCTGACCAGCGGCTCGATCGGTGCTGCGCGGCATGAACCGTGCCTGCTGCTGCTCCGAAGATCAGGCGTGCCACGCGGATATCATTCTCGAGTTCGCGAACCGCTGAGGGATCAATCTGACAAGCTGGGGCCGCGCATCACCAGCGGATGCGTTCCCTTGTGCTCTGTCACACAATCTGCGAAGGGGTTGGAATGGACGGATCATCTGACCAGGTCGATGCCCTCTGGCGCTACTACGACGAGCAGGCAACTCAAGCCGGACAGCACGAGAAGCTCCGAGCAACTGTGACCGGCAGGCTGACTGGTATGGCAGCCGCTGTCTTTGCATCGCGGGGGTCGATGGCCTCGACTCGGCCGACACATCGGCCGGCGTGGTCGTCGTCGTGTTGAGTGCAGTGGCGACTGCGCTGAGTTGCAAGCAATATGAGCGAAACCGCTTCCACACCGCGCTCATGGGCAAGACCCGAGCGCAGATAGACGTGTTGGTGTTCCCGCGGTCGGCAAGCAAAACGACAGCACAGTTGCGGGCAGATGCGAAGAAAGAGAACGATAAAGACTACTCGTTGTGGTCGAACGTCAAACTCTATGTTCTCTGGCTGGGCTTGCCCATCGCCATCGGAATCCTCGGGGTATTGGTGATTAGGGCGCGACTATGGCGCGCAACCGCCTGCGTAGGCGGGGCAATCAGCACCGGCGAGTTCTTCGCCCCCGCCCTCGACTGGATCGAGTTCAGCCCCTGACGATGCTGGCGTGACGATCGCGACCACCAGGTGGACAGACGAACACCCAGGCCGGGTCCCACACGGAGACGAGAGCCCGCGGATGCGAGCCGCGTCATCGTGATCGACATCGGTCCAGTCAAGCACGAAAGCCCCAGGGAGTTCGGCCTCAACGGGGCGAAGTCTGCCGATCGCTGGCCTGAGACGTCCGCGGTCGATTCGAGTAGTCCCAGCCTCCGCACGGTCGACGCGAGCATCGAGGCTTGGGAATAGCTAATCCTCTCTCCGGTCGAAGCGCACATATCCGATGCCAACGCGGATAAGCCAACTGCATACTTCGGTCGACAGTGTCCACGGCGCTTCCAGCAGCGCCTCGGACAGTGCGTCGCGGTCTTTCACCTCGGTCGGCGCGTTGGCGAGCGCTTCGCGGGCGCCCTTGATTTCCCAGAACGGATCGGCCGGATCGTCGAGGCGTGCGACGAAACCCTCGACAATTGAAGGCCACTCCCGCGAACCCCACCAGCCGTCGCCGCTGTCCAGTGAGAGGAAGTCGACGGCCATGATCGCACGGGAGGCGTGATACCCAAGGCGAGCGTGCGCAGTCTGTGGTCGTACTCCTCGACGTGATCGAAGTACTCGCTGAGATGCCCACCGAGCTGCTCAGCGACGGTGAGCCTTGTCGGCAGCTCACGCTCGTCATCCATGAACTCGTCGACGATAAGGTCTAGCAACTCCTCGAAGGCTTCCTGCGTGATCTCATCGATCGAGTCGAAGTCGCCCCATTGGTCGCGCCACTCGTCAAGGAGGTTTAGAACGACCGCGGTCGCCTCGCTGTTAACCCGCAGCATCTCGCCGTCCGACATTCGGCTGTCCGGTCCTGCGTGCGCGTCCTCAACCGGCGAGTTGCGCCAGAAGACGACAACTACGTCGATCGCGAACCGCGCGAGCACCTCGTCGACGTCCGCCGCCGTTAGACCGGTGCGAGCGGGTACGCCTCGGCCACGGTCTCCTTGGTGACATCCATCGGCTCAAGCATTGCAGTAAGGAGCCGAACCAGCCGCCACCTGCATGCGAGCCGCGATCACTTCGCTGTCGACCTGGTCGCCGACCGCCGTCCAAGTTGACCATAAACGCATCACAAACCGCTCAGCCGCGACCTGATTGAGCCCGAGCGCACCCGTACCGGCCGGTAGGGTTGAGGCTATGAACACCGCGGAAATCTGCGGAATTCTGCTTCACCGGAGTGAAGCCGCTCGGCCGAGAATGCATTCAGTTGTTCTTGGTTCGAGTCCAGGTACCCCAGCAAGAACCACGATGAACGAAAGCTCGGATGATCCGGGCTTTTTTCATGCTTACCCGCCGATCCCGTCACCGCCGCCAGGGCCCTGGTAACTTTCGATGTTCGCCTGCGCGTCCCGCACGCTCTTGGCCGCGTCCTGATCCAGTCGGTCGACGGGTGAGCCCCGGCTTCCGAACCGGTTCCACAGAGCCACGCCGACAGCCGCGATCACGATCACGCCGGCGATCACAAGCCACGTCACCCAGTCCATGCGGCGGACGGTACGCTCGGCGCACAGGCGCTACAACGCGCGGCGGACGTCCGGCATCGGCACGACACCCCCAAAGCGAGGGACCCCTACCCGGAGAAATTGGTCGGAGCCCCTCGTTCCCCTTGGGTGATGGGCTCGAGACCGCGGCCGGGTGGCGGATGCGAGAAAGCCACGACGACCGCGGTGAACACATGGTAGGCGGGCGGGCGCGGCATCCGGTGCCCCCAGAACTGGGCCGCGCGGCGTGTCGGACTGCGGCCCCGGCCTGGCCTCGCGGTACACGGTCCGTACGAGGGGGGCGGCGAGCGGAGCTCGCGGCTAGGATGTGCCTGCGGCGTGTCTCGCGCCGCGGCACGCATCGATGCAGATGTGCAGGGGGATGACGACATGTGCCGCTGGCTTGCATACTCGGGTGAACCACTCCAACCGTCGACGGTGATCCTCGACGCCCAGCATTCACTCGTCAAACAGTCGCTGAACTCGCCCCTCGGCGCCGAGACGGTGAACGGCGACGGCTTCGGGTTCGGCTGGTACCCGCGCGACTCGGTGGCCGGAAGCGTCCCCGCGCTCTTCCACAGCACCGAGCCCGCCTGGAACGACGAGAACCTCCGCGAGCTGACGCAGGCGATCGAGAGCCCCCTCTTCTTCAGCCATGTGCGGGCGGCGGGCGGACCGCCGATCCAGCAGTCGAACTGCCATCCGTTCCGCTACGAGAACTGGATGTTCATGCACAACGGGTTCCTCACCGACTTCGCGAAGATGAAGCGCGACCTCGTGTTCGCGGTCGACCCGTCGCTGTATCCGTACATCCACGGCACGACGGACTCGGAGGTGCTGTTCCACCTGGCGCTCACGCTGGGCCTGAGCGACGACCCGATTGCGGGCATCACGAAGGCGGTGCAGATGATCGAGTCGGTCGGGCACGAGCACGGCATCAACTTCCCCATGCAGGGCACGATCGCGCTCTCGGACGGCGCGACCATCTGGGCGTTCCGCTACTCGACGCAGGGCAGGTCGCGGTCGCTCTTCCACTCCGTCGACATCGACACGCTGCGCGAGATGTACCCCGACATCGAGCGGCTCAAGATCTTCGGGCGCAGCGCCCGTGTCGTCGTCTCCGAGCCGCTCAACGACCTGCCCGGGGCGTTTATCGAAGTGCCCGAATCGACCGTGGCGATCCTCGACGCAGGGGAGTACCACCACCAGCCGTTCCTCGCCGACGCCGCGTAGCCGGGGGTGACGCCGCGTAGCCGGGAGGCCATGACACGGAGCCGGATGTCCCGTCGAAGGCTGGACACAGACGGCATGCTGGGGTTCCATGGTGATGGAAGCAACATGGTGCCCGCCCTATCGGGCATCACGTCATCCGCACGTTCGCGGGCCTCGGGGGTGAGTGCATGGCCGTGAGGAACATGCGGAACCGTGACTTCGCGGAGACGAGGACGCCCTTGGGAATCCTCGGCGGGTTCATCGGCCTCATCGCCGCGAGCGCGGCGGCGGCCACGCTCGTCGTGGTGGGGGTGACGCCGGCGATCGCGACCGTCGGCATCGCGGCATCCGGCACCATCGGCATGTTCGAGAACCTGCCCGGCTACCTCCAGATCGGCGAGCTCTCAGAGAAGAGCAACATCTACGCGACCCGCTCAGACGGCAGTATCGCGCACCTCGCGTCGTTCTACGACCAGAACCGCGTCGAGGTGGGCTGGGACGCGATCAGCCAGTACGTGAAGGATGCCGCGATCGCCGGTGAGGATCCGCGGTTCTACGAGCACGGCGGCATCGACCTTCAGGGCACGGTCCGCGCGGCCGTCACCACCGCCACCGGCCGTGAGACGCAGGGCGGCTCCTCCATCGCCCAGCAGTACGTGAAGAACGTGCGCGTGCAGGAATGCGAGGGCATGGCCAGCGTCACCGCACTCGACGAGCTGACAGAGGACGAGGTCGCGGCGTTGACCTTCGATCAGCGCCACCTGCTCGTCGAGGAGGAGCGTCTCGGATGCTACGACAAGGTCACGGAGACCACGATCGATCGCAAGCTCAAGGAGATGCGCCTCGCGATCGGCGTCGAGAAGCGGTACACCAAGAACGAGATCCTGCTGGGGTACCTGAACATCGCCGGATTCGGCGGCACCGTCTACGGCATCGAGGCGGCCGCGAACTACTACTACAGCACGACCGCCGCGAACCTCACGCTGGCGCAGGCGACCTCGCTCATGGCGATCGTCAACAACCCGGTCAAGTTCCAGCTCGACAAGCCCGACAGCGAGACCAACGGCGTCGCAAACGGATACGCCGAGAACACCGCCCGACGCAACTACATCCTCACGAGCATGCGGGAGCAGGGGAAGATCACGCAGGCGGAGTTCGACGAGGCGATGGCCACGCCGGTGCAGCCCGCGATCACCGAGCCGAGCACCGGCTGCCAGACCGCAGGCGGCAGCGCGTACTTCTGCGACTACGTCAAGAACATCCTGCAGAACGATCCCGCCTTCGGCGAGGACGAGGAAACCCGCATGCTCAACTTCCGGCGTGGCGGGTACGACGTGTACACCACGCTCGACGTCGACCTGCAGAACACCGCGGAGGCGGCGATCGCGCAGAACGTGCCGCAGACGTACCCGGGCTGGGACGTCGGCGCGGTCATCTCCAGTGTCCAGGTCGGCACCGGCCGGGTGCTCGCGATGGCCCAGAACCGCACCTACAGCCAGGATCCCGCGGTGCTGCAGACCGGACCGCAGTTCACGAGCATCAACTACAACACCGACTTCGACTACGGGGGTTCCCGCGGCTTCCAGCCGGGCTCGTCGTACAAGATCTTCACGCTCGCCGAGTGGCTGAAGACGGGCCACGGGCTGGCCGAGCGCGTCGATTCCCGGCCCAAGAGCGCCTGGGGCACGTTCCAGGACAGCTGCCTCGGGCCGCAGAACTACGACAGCGAGCACTGGGCGCCGAGGAATGACGCCAACGAGTCCGGTGGGAACTACAGCGCGCTCGAGTCGACCATCGGCTCGATCAACACGGGATTCATCGGCATGGCGAAGCGACTCGATCTCTGCGGCATCCGCAAGACGGCAGAGGCGTTCGGGATGCACCGGGCCGACGGCGACCCGCTCGTGCAGAGCGCCGCGGCGGTGATCGGCATCAACGAGGTCGCGCCGCTCAGCATGGCCGTGGCCTTCGCGGGCATCGCGAACAACGGCGTCACGTGCACGCCGATCGCCATCGATCGCATCGTCGGACGCGACGGCGAGGAGATCCCTGCGCCGAAGTCCACGTGCGCGCAGTCGGTGTCGCCCGAGGTGGCCGCGGCGATGCACTACGCGCTGGGGCGCGTGATGACCGGCGGAACGGCCACCGAGTCGAACAGGTTGACAGTTCCGCATGTGCCGCTCATCGGCAAGACCGGCACGACGGACGGCGCCAAGGACACCTGGATGGTCGGGTCGAGCTCGAAGGTCGCCACGGTCGCCGCCGTGGTCAGCGTGAACGGCGAGGCGAACCAGCGCGGGATCAGGTTCAGCAGCGGCCAGGCCGCGACCGCCAGGCACCGGATGTGGCCGATCGTGATGTCGGTGGCGGCCGCGAAGTACGGCGGCGATCCGTTCACGGAGGCGGGGCTCGGGCCGGTGGCGCCGTCCAGTGGTGCCCCGCAGCCGGCCGCACCGCAAGACCAGGCGCCCGAGCAGGGGCCCGGGAACGGCAACGGCAACGGGAACGGGAACGGCAACGGCGGCAGACCGGGCTGAGCGACGACGGCCGTCCCGACGACGAGGTCGGGTCGGCCGTCGCCCCACGACGGGCGCGGCATCCGTCGCGTCAGAAGTCGATCGAGTCGCCCGGTTGCAGCGGCAGGTACTCGCCGCCGCCCTGCTCGGTCGCCCAGCCGAGGCGCGTGTTCGAGAGCGCCTTGCCGGCCTGCGAGAGCAGCATCTCGTGCGTGGGGAACGCGCGCTTCGGCGCGACCGCCATGATGTAGTCCATCGCCTCGCTGATCTTCATCCACGGCGCCCCTGCAGGAGCGGCGAGCACCTCCACCGCGACGCCCTCTGGCACCGTGAAGGAGTCGCCGGCGTAGTACAGCGCGTCGTCCACGAGCACGCCGAGGTTGTCGATGATCGGGATGGACGGGTGGATCTGCGCGTGCAGGCCGCCGAAGAACCGCAGCCGGAACGGGCCGGCCTCGACCTCGTCGCCGGCCGACACCGTCTCGACCGGGAACCCGGATGCCGCGGCGGCGACGCCCGAGGGGCCGAGGATGCGCACGTCGGGATTCGCGGCGATGATGCGCCGGAGCTGCTCGGGCGTCCAGTGGTCGTCATGCTCGTGGGTGATGACGATGGCGACGGCGCCCGCCGACTCGGTGATGGGCGTGGTGAACTTGCCAGGGTCGATGTAGAGCTTGTCGCCCGAGTCGTCGACGACGAGTGCGGCGTGTTCGAGCTTCGTGAGTCGCATGCGTCGAGCCAACACCGCCCGCCGGTCGGCACGCAAGCCCGGCGCCTGCCAGAATCGCTCCATGATCCGAGCCCCCCTGCGCCTCCTCGTGGCCGTCAACCCGGCGGCCTCGTTCGGTCGCAACCGCGCGGTCGGTCCCGCGGTCGCGGAGCGCCTGGTGGCCGAGGGCTACGAGGTGTCGATGCTCCGCGAGGCGAACTTCGAGCTGCTGCGGCGCGAGACCGAGTCGGCGTTCGCGCAGGGCACCGACGGTCTCGTGGTCGTCGGCGGCGACGGAATGGTCTCGCTCGGCGTGAACCTCGTGGCGCAGACGGGCGTCCCGCTCGGCATCGTCGCGGCCGGCACGGGCAACGACCTCGCTCGCGGGCTCGGCATCCCGCACGACGACCCGGCTGCGGCCACCGAAGCGCTCATCGCCGCCCTCGCCCGGGAGCCGCGGTCGATCGATGCCGGCGTGATCCGGCACGGCGAGCTGCGCACGTGGTTCGCGGTCGTCGTCTCGACCGGGTTCGACGCCGTCGTGAACGAGCGGGCGAACCGGATGTCGCGGCCGCACGGCCCGAGCCGGTACACGATCGCCCTGGTGCGGGAGCTCGCCACCTTCCGCCCGCGCACCTACACGATCACCATCGACGGCGTGCGCCGCGAGCAGCAGGCGATGCTCGTCTCGGTGGCGAACAACGCGTCGCTGGGCGGCGGCATGCGGATCGTGCCGCACGCCGACCTGGCCGACGGGGTGCTCGACGTGTTCATCGTGCATCCGCTGTCGCGGGTGGGGCTGCTCCGGGTGTTCCCGAAGGTCTTCGCGGGGGAGCACACCGACCATCCTGCCGTCGAGTTCGTGCGGGGCAGGCGGGTGACGATCGAGGCCGACGACATCGTCGCGTACGCCGACGGGGAGCGCATCGGTGCGCTTCCGATCGACGTCGAGGTGGTGCCCGGTGCGCTCTCCGTGTTCGCCTGACCTGGGCGCGGATGCCGCGGCGGCCTCGATTTTGCGGCAGCCCTGCGCCTGTGTCATACTCTTCAAGTTGTCGATCCGGCCCCATCGTTTAGCGGCCTAGGACGCCGCCCTCTCACGGCGGTAGCGCGGGTTCAAATCCCGCTGGGGTCACGCGCTGACATACGACAACCAACCGAATGCCCTCGCTCCGGCGAGGGCATTCGGCATTTCCGGGGTCGGTGCGGCGTGCGGCATCCGGTGATCCCGTGCCATCCCGTCGGGGAAGGCGCCGGGGCATCCGATAGACTCATCCGAGCGAAGGGGAGTATCCCGCGGGGCGCAGGCCCCGAGCCACGATTCGTCAATACGAGCGTCAGAGACGCCGCTCCGGTCGTGGCGGCACGCCGGGTGGCGCGGTCGGGAGAGACTTTCGGGTCCATCTGTACCCTCGACTCACCCGGAAGGCACCCTGTGCTCGAGCTCCCCGCCTGGTTCGAAATCGGATCCCTCGTGGTCCTCACCCTCATCCTCGTCGCCGACCTGCTCCTCGTGATCAAGCGGCCGCATGTCCCGTCGTTCCGAGAGTCGACGCTGTGGGTCGTGTTCTACGTTGGGCTCGCGCTGATCTTCGCGCTGTTGATGCTCCTCCTCGGCGACGCCGAGCACGCCGGCCAGTTCATCGTCGGATGGCTCACCGAGTACAGCCTCTCGATCGACAACCTGTTCGTCTTCGTGGTGATCATGGCGCGGTTCGCCGTACCGAAGAAGATGCAGCAGGAAGTGCTCATGGTGGGCATCATCCTCGCGCTCATCTTCCGCGGCGTCTTCATCCTGCTCGGCGCCCAGCTCATCGAGAACTTCAGCTGGATCTTCTACATCTTCGGCGCGTGGCTGGTGTGGACGGCCATCCAACAGGCGTTCCTGCACCGCGAGGAGAACGCCGAGCAGACCGAGAGCGGGCTGGTGCGGATGCTGCGCAGGAGGGTCCGCATCTCCGACGACTACGACGGCATCAGGCTGCGCACGACCGTCGACGGCACGCGGATGTTCACGCCGATCCTCATCGTCTTCATCGCGATCGGCACGACCGACCTGCTGTTCGCGCTCGACTCGATCCCCGCGATCTTCGGCATCACCCAGAGCGCGTTCATCGTGTTCACAGCCAACGTGTTCGCGCTCATGGGACTGCGCCAGCTCTACTTCCTGCTCGGTGGCCTGCTCGAGCGCCTGGAGTACCTCAAGTACGGCATCGCATTCATCCTCGCGTTCATCGGCGTGAAGCTCGTGCTGCACGCCCTGCACGTCAACGAGCTGCCGTTCCTCAACGGCGGCGAGCCCTTCGAGTGGGCGCCCGAGATCTCCACGTGGGCCTCGCTCGGCGTGATCGTCGTGGCGATGGCGGTTGCCACGATCGCGAGCCTCGTGAAGGCCCGCGTCGACTCGAAGCGCCGGGGCGCGAAGCTCATGGACGAGGTGCCCCACTTCACCGAGGACGCCGCCCGCCGCGAGCATTGAGGCCGTCCGGCGGGCTCGGTTGTGCACAGCGGTCCGCGACACCCGCCGGGACTTGCTAGCGTGGGGAGGCGGCGCCTGGGTGGGGCGCCCGGGCCGGGGGGCCCGGTGGCAGTTGCGACGAGGAGAACCGTGTCCGCTGATGGCGAGGACATCGTCCCGCTCCCGCGCGGTTCCGCGGTGATCGCACACAGTGCGCAGACCGACGTCGGGCGCGTGCGCAGCGTCAACGAGGACACGTTCCTCGCCGAGGCGCCCGTGTTCCTCGTGGCCGACGGCATGGGCGGGCACGCCCGCGGCGACGCCGCGAGCCGCGCCGTGGTCGAGACGTTCCGCCGCCACATCGAGGCGGGGCGGCCGTCCTCGCCCGAGCAGGTGCTCGATGCGATCCACAGCTCCAACGAGGCGGTGCGCGCCCTGAGCGCCGAAGGCGAGGAGGGCACCGCCGTGGCCGGCACGACGCTCACGGGCGTCGTGCTCGTCGATGCGGGCGACGACGCGGGCTTCCACTGGATGGTCTTCAACATCGGGGACTCGCGGGTCTACTCGTGGGACGGCCGTACCCTCGAGCAGCTGACCGTCGACCACTCCGCCGTGCAGGAGCTCGTCGACGCGGGCCTCATCCGCCCCGAGGAGGCCGAGCGCCACCCCGACCGCAACGTGATCACGCGCGCGATCGGCGCCGACGACGTCGTCGACCCCGACGTGTGGCTGATTCCCGCCGGCGGCCGTCAGGTATTCCTCATCTGCTCCGACGGGCTCTCGAAGGAGGTCGACGACGACCGGCTCGCGCACCTCCTCGCGGGCGAAACCGGTCACGCCGCAGGCCTGGCCGGAGTGCTCGTCGACGCGGCGCTCGAGCACGGCGGCCGCGACAACGTCACCGTCATCGTCGTGGAGTCCCAGCTCGGCTCCGACGGCGACGACGACGACGAGACCACGCGCGACCGGGCGGACTCGCTGTCCGGCGCCGCCGAGGACACCACGCCGCGTACCGGGGAAGGCGAGCATGGCGACGTATCGGCCTGATCCTGCAGCGGGGTGGCTCGCCGCGGTGCGCGGCGGCGTCGTCCTAGTGGCGCCGTCGGACTCCGCTGCCGAGGTCGCCGCGCTCTGGCCCAACCTCGTCGAGTCCGATCCCACCCCGAAGGTGCTCGACGCCCTCGCCGCGAACGGCCTGGCGGCGACGCCGCCGTTCGCACTCGTCGTCCGGGACGCCGACGGCGGATCCGCACGCGTCGTCGTGCGCGGAGCACTCTCGGTGCGCGCCGGCGATGTCACGGTCTCCGGCGTTGGCGTGTCCACGTGGGCGGAGCGGATGGTCGAGGTCGGCGACGCCGAGATCCAGGTCGAAGTCGAGGGCGCCTCGCCGGATGCCGCCGCGGGTCGACTGCCGCTGGTGGAGGGCGTGGTGCACGCCGAAGCCGTGAGCTCGGGCGATCGCGAGCCGGTCGCGCCAGTGCGTATGCCGACCGCGGCATCCGTGCCGGCCGTGCCGGTGGCGCCCGTGCCTGCGGCATCCGTGCCCAGCCCGATCGTGCCGACCTTCCCCGCACCGCCGGCCGCGCTCGCCGAGCAGACCATCGTGCCGGCGGAGGACACGGTCGCCGGCCCGTCGACGCCCCCGCATGCGACGCCGGCGCTGCCGGAGGCGCCCCCTGCCCCGTACGACGGCGACCACGACGGACTCACCGTCGCCAGCGTCGACCTGCGGCGACTCCGCGCCGAGCGGGCGTCCCGCGGCGGCGAGGCCACGCCGGCGGGCGGCGTCACCGTACCGCCCGCGTCGTCGAGCCTTCGCATGCCCGACGGATCGGTCGAGGCGATCGGGCACGAGGTCGTGCTCGGTCGGGCGCCGAGTGTCAGCCAGGTGTCCGGAGGTCGCATCCCGCGGCTCATCACCCTCGGCGCCGGAGACCCCGACATCTCCCGCAACCACCTGCGGGTCGCGGTGGAGGGCGACACGGTCGTCGTGACCGACCTGCACTCGCGCAACGGCACCCACGTGGTCGCACCGGGCAAGCCGCCCGTGAAGCTCCGCGCCGGCGACCCCACTCCGGTGCTGGCAGGCACGGTCGTCGACCTCGGCGGCGGCTGGACCATCCAGGTGATCGGAGCGTGATGCGCCGCGCGCCGTCCACCCCGCCCGAGCTGCCCGGATACACGCCGCTGCAGCTGCTGGGCTCCGGCGGTTTCGCCGACGTGTTCCTCTACGAGCAGCGGCTGCCGCGACGCCGGGTCGCCGTGAAGGTGCTGCTCACCGAGGAGCTCGGCCGTGACACGCGCGCGCAGTTCGTCGCCGAGGCGAACCTCATGGCGCAGCTGAGCGCGCACCCGTTCATCGTCACGATCTTCCACGCCGACGTCTCGGGCGACGGGCGGCCGTACTTCGTCATGGAGTACTGCTCCGGTCCGAGCCTCGCCGAGCGGTACAAGCGGGAGCGGTTCGCGGTCGAGGACGCACTGCGCACCGGCATCCGGCTCGCGGGAGCGGTCGCCACGGCGCACGCCGCCGGCATCCTGCATCGCGACATCAAGCCCGCCAACGTGCTCACCAACGACTACGGATGGCCCGCGCTCACCGACTTCGGCATCTCCTCGAACCTCGAGGGCGAGCTCCCGGTGCACACGGTCACCTCCCCGATCGACGGGTCGTCGACCTCGTCGGGGCAGTCGGCCGTCGGCATGAGCGTGCCGTGGTCGCCGCCCGAGATGTTCGAAGACGAGCCGAAGCCCGACCAGCGCAGCGACGTCTTCTCGCTGGCCGCGACGGTGCACTCCCTGCTCGCCGGGCGCACGCCGTTCGAGATCCCGGGCCGCCCCAACGGCTCGCTCGACCTCATCGGCCGCATCGAGCGCGGCGCGATCACGCCCATCGATCGCGCCGACGTGCCGCGCAGCCTGGCGTCCGTGCTCGCGAAGGGCATGGCCAAGCGTCGTGCCGACCGGTACCCGAGCGCGATCGAATTCGCCCGCGCGCTGCAGCGCGTCGAGCTCGAGCTCGGGTACGCGGCGACGACGATCGAAGTGCCCAACCTCGCGTCGGAGCGCACGACGGTCGCCGACGACGACGCGGATGCCACGCGTGCCCGCGCGGTGCGCTCGGTCGAGGCGCAGCCGCGCCCCGTGCCGCGGGCCGACGAGGACGCCACGCGGGTGCGCGAACCGCAGCAGGTCGACGCGCAGCCCATGATCGATCCGGGGCCGACGCCCGACGAGGGCAGCGTCCTCCGAGGCCCGGCCACCCGGAGCGCACCTTCGCAGCCCGACCCCGGCGACGAGACGATCGTGCGGCCCGTGCGCTCCACGCCGGTGGGTCCGGCGCCGGTGAACGCCACGCACGGGCGATCGCGAGGCGCAGGCGCCGATGCGGTCGCCGTCGAGACGCGCACGGTCGCGCCGCGGCGTTCGCGTGTCGGTTCGGTCGTCGGCATCGCCGCCGGCGTCGTGGTGGTCGGTGCGATCGGCATCGCCGTGGCCCTCTCGGGCACCATGCAGCAGGGCCCGCCCGACCCGACGACCGCACCCTCCGCAGAGGACGCGATCCTCGCGGCGACGGTGCCCGCCCCCGTGGTGGAACCCGGCATCCGCTCGTCCGATGGCGCCAGCGTGACGTTCCCGGTGTCCCACGCCGACCCCGAGGACGGCGACCGCTATCGATGGCACCGAGCCGACGGCTCGGGGTCGACCGAGGTGGCCGACGGGCCGACGATCGTCGTCGCCGACGTGGGCGCCGGACAGCGCGTGTGCATCGAGGTGCAGGTGCAGCGGGGCAGCAAGACCTCGGAGCCGGTGACGGAGTGCACGCCGTGAGGCCGCTCAAGGTGGAGTTCTGCGGGGAGTGGTACACCGTCGAGGAGGGTGAGCCGTTCACGATCGGCCGCGAATCCGACCTGACCATCGACGACAACCCCTACCTGCACCGCACGTTCCTCACGCTGTCGTCGGAGTTCGGGCTGTGGTGGCTCTCGAACGTCGGCCAGCTCCTGTCGGCCACGGTGTCGGATGCCACGGGCAGCGTGCAGGCGTGGGTGGCACCCGGCGCGAAGCTCCCGCTCGTGTTCCAGACCGTGCACGTGATGTTCAGCGCCGGATCGACGACGTACGACTTCACGGTGCACGCGGAGGAGGACTTCTACAACACGTCGCTCACCGCGAAGCCGGCCGACGGCGGCACCACGATCCTGCCGGTGAACCTCACGACGAGCCAGCGGCTCCTCGTGGTCGCGCTCGCCGAGCATGTGCTGGCGCAGCCCGCGGCCGGACGCGCGGTGGTGCCGACCTCGGCGGAGGCCGCTGCACGGCTCGGATGGAGCATGACGACGTTCAATCGCAAGCTCGACAACGTCTGCGAGAAGCTCGACAAGATCGGCGTCGACGGCCTGCGGGGCGGTCGTGGGAGGCTCGCGACGAACCGACGGGCACGGCTCGTGGAATACGCTGTGGCGACGCGGCTCGTGAGCGCCGACGATCTCGCCCTGCTCGACCGAGACGACGCGGGCGCCGGCGGATAGCCGTACCGATCACGACCGTGTTCCCCACGGGTGTCGGATCTCGCGACAGTTGTCAGATCGCGAAGTCGCTGACCTGGGCTTTTCTCGCTGGAGCTGTCACGCCGGAGGGGCGATCTGTCTCAGGACACTTGTCAGGAGCTGGCATAGCACGCAGATGGCCAGCGCGATCGATCTCCCATCCAACCGGCACCGAGTCCCGGCGGATCGCCGCGAACAGCTCGACCTTGCTCCCAGGGCATGCTGCCGCTCCCTCAGACAAGCAGCGCACACCGAATCGGCCCGGCCCGCATGGCCGCCCCGGCGAGCGTTGCACCACCAACCCTCATCGGCCGTTGGGCCAATCTTGACCGTGTCGCAAGCGCTCCTGGCTGTCGGGAAGGGCGGTCGGCCCTTCCGGCTCCTCCCCGCGGAGGTCTGATGCCTACGCGAGACGTACGAAGCCGGCGATGTACTCCGCGTGTGCCGTGAGCGGGACGCCAGCCGACTCCGCCTGCCGCCGCATCGTCGTCTGCGCCTGATCACTGGCTGGGCCGTAGATCTCCCACGCCTCCCTTTCCATGACCTGCCCCGCTTGCTCCCCGCGTGTCTCCGACCCCTCAAGGTGGCGGTCCAAGGCCTCTGCATCGGCGAACAGGTGGACGATCGTCAACCGGGAGTCCCCGCGGTCGAGATAGTGGAGGAACGCCGCTGTCTGCGGCATCTCAGCTTCGAGGCGGCGGACAACCTCAGGCGCCATCCGCTCGTACGCGGCCAAATCTTTTACTCTGAAATGGCTGATGAATACGATAGGTGCGGACATGTTGTCTCCTGGTGACCCTCGCACCGATTATAGGGAGAGCACCCAAGAGCACGCCAGATCAGCCCGTAGGCATGCCCAAGTCCAATCGGTACGGTGTCGGCCAGCACAGCGGCAAGCGCTCTCAGCCGGACGTCAGCACCACGCAAGCTTGGAGTCTCTGCCAAGTTGCGTGGGACCGCTGACAACCTTCAGGGACGACTGTCAACAGGGCTGGGATTCTGACAACCCCCCGGGGAGATGACAACGGGAGCGCGGACCGAGGGCTTGACTCTTCCGTAACGTCAATTGGCAGCGTGGTCGCCATGAATGAGCACAACGTGCCGGCGATCGACCGGTCGATCTATCCGATGCCGGTGTTCGCGAACCTGGTCGTGCGCGATCTGCGAACGACCGAGGCGTTCTATTCGCGCGCCGGGTTCGTGACACTCGCCACGATTCCGGGCCCCGGGGGCGTGCCGCAGTTGGTGCATCTGCGCCGCATGAAGTACCAGGATCTGCTCGTGACGCAGGGTGAGCCTGCTGCCGGTTCGGTCTCGGTCTCGTTCGCCGCAGGAGACGCGGATCTCGATGCCGTGGCCGTGGGGCTTCGCGCGGCCGGTGCGGACGTGGAGGGACCGCTGGACACGCCGTGGTTCACGACGGATCTGCGGTTCACGGACCCGGACGGAAACCGGATCGTCTTCACCGCACCGCGGATGGCGGACCAGGAGCAGGCCCGCGCCTGGGCGGAAGAAGGGATCACCGGCGACTTCGATGCGCCCGACGATGACACACTCGGCGCTGCCTTGCGCTGAGCGACCAGCGCCGATCCCATGGGGAGGTGTCCCCATTTCAGGGGGACACCGGTGCGTGTTACGTTGATCGCCTTCGGGTGTCGCGCGCCCGGCCTTTCCGACGTATTCGTTCGACGGAATCATCCCAGGGGAGTTGAGAGTGGGCACCTTCACGTCCTGGGTACGGGCGCGCAAGCCGGTGGCCTCCGTGGTCGCGCTCGCCATCGCCGTCGGTGTCCCGGTGACGATCGCGGCGCTCCACCAGGGGTTCCCCGTCACCGACCCCGACCTGCGCGCGCGCGACGTGTGGGTGACCAACGGGCAGGAGCTGCTCGCCGGCCGGCTCAACCGCCAGATCGAGGAGCTCGACGCTGCGGTCGCCGCGGCCTCCAACGACATCGACGTGTTCCAGCGCGGCGACGACGTGTTCCTGCTCGACGGGAGTGCCGGCTCGCTCGAACGCGTCGACCCGTCGTTCACGACGCTCACGCAGCGCATCGACGTGCCGCTCGGCTCCCGCATCGCGTACGGCGGCGACGTACTCGCGATCCTCTCGCCGAAGGGCGAGCTGTGGACCACGCCGGCCGGCGGCGACCTCGCGTTCGACGCGCACGGCACCGACCCGATCGCCGAGCTCGGCGCCGACGCCAGGGTCGCGGTGAGCGATCGCGGCACGGTGTTCGCCACGTCCGCCGGTGACGACGAGCTCGTGCGCGTCGACGCGGGCGGCGGCGAACCGGGCGTCACCTCGCTCCCGAAGCTCGGCGCGCACCAGCTGGCCGCGGTCGGCGAGCGGGCGGTCGTGTTCGACGAAGACCGCAACGTGGTGATCGTCGACGGGCGGGAGGTGAAGCTGCCCGAACCGGGGATGCGGCTCCAGCAGTCCAGCGCCGAGCACGATCTCGCGTACGTCGCGGGTGCGGCCGAGCTCATCGTCGTGCCGCTCGGCGGCGGGGATGCCCGCGTCATCGAGAGCGACGCAGCCGCGGGCCCGGCCCGCTCCGCCGACGAAGTGGCCGCGCCGGTGTGGGTGGACGGGTGCGCGCATGCGGCCTGGGCGACCTCGTCCACCTACCTCGCCGCGTGCGACGGACAAGAGCCGGCCTCGCAGTCCATCGAGCAGCCGACGGCCGGCTCCCGGCTCGAGTTCCGCGTGAACCGCGACGTCGTCGTGCTGAACGACCTCACCAACGGCAACGCCTGGCTCGTCGACTCCGATCTCCGTCTCGTCGACAACTGGGAGGAGGTGACCCCGCCCGAGGAGACCGACGAGCTCGAGGGCGACGAGAAGAGCGCCCAGCAGACGTTCGAGGACACGCTCGCCGAGCGCACCGACGTGAACCGGCCGCCGCTCGCCCGCGACGACGACGGTGGCGTGCGTCCCGGGCGCACCACCGTGCTCGAGGTGCTCGAGAACGACACCGACCCCGACGGCGACGTGCTCACCGTCGCCGGCACGTCGGACATCACCGAATCCCAGGGGCGGCTCGAGGTGATCGACGGCGGGCGGGCTCTGCAGTTCACCCCCGCCGAGGGGGCGGCCGGCACGGTCTCGTTCCGGTACACGGTCGACGACGGCCGCAAGGGCGTGGCCGAGGCATCCGTCGACGTGCGCGTCGTGCCCGAGCCCGAGAACGCCGCACCCGCCTCGATCCGGTCGGGGGCAGTGAGCGTCGAGCAGGGACAGCAGATCTCCTGCAACGTGCTCGCCGACTGGAACGACCCCGACGGCGACGACGTGTTCCTCGTGAACGCCTCGCCGACGAGCGGCGACTCCGTTCGTTTCAGCCCCGACGGCTACGTGACGTTCGAACACAAGTCGGGCGAGCTCGGCCTGAAGGAGGTCGCCTTCACGGTCTCCGACGGCCAGCTCACCGCCACCGGCACGCTCACCGTCGACGTCAAGCCGACGGGCACCCTGAATCCCGTGGGCACGCCCGACTTCGTGCAGGTGTTCGCCGGCGAGACGACCCTCATCGAGCCGCTCGAGAACGACCTCACGCCGTCGGGGGCCCCACTCGCACTGCTCGGCGTCGAGCAGGTGCCCACGGGCGCATCCGTCACGCCGAACCCCGAGCGCGGCACGATCGCGTTCTCGTCCAACGAGCCCGGCGAGTACATCTTCCTGTACAACGTCGGGGCGGATGCCGCGGTGAGCGTCGGTCTCGTGCGCGTGCAGGTCGTCGAGCCCCCCGCCGAGGCACCGCCGCCCATCGCGGTGAAGGACACCGCCTACCTGCGGCCCGGCGAGCCGACCTCGGTGCCGGTGCTCGCGAACGACGTCTCGCCGTCTGGGCGGGTGCTCGCCGTGCAGTCGGCCGACGACACCGAGACCGAGGATCTCGTCTCGGTCGAGATCCTCACGAACACCGTCGCGCGGGTCACCGCGTCCGAGGCGCTCGACCGCCAGTTGCAGTTCAGCTACACGATCTCCGACGGCGTGAACACGGCGACGGCGACCGTGACGGTCGTGCCCGTGCCGCCGCTCGTGCACCATCAGCCGCCCGTGGCCGTCGACGACGCCGTGAACGTGCGCGCGGGCGACATCGCCACCGTGCCCGTGCTCGCGAACGACTACCACCCCGACTCGACCGCGCTCCACGTGCTTCCCGAGCTCGCAGACACGGGCTCACTGCAGGGGCTGGCATTCGTCGACGACGACGAGGTGCGGTACCAGGCGCCCGACGAGCCCGGCACGTACACCGCCGTGTACACGATCGGCGACGACTTCGAGCAGACCGCCCGCGCGAACGTGACGTTCACGGTGGTGGCCGAGGACGCCGGCGAGAACCGCCCACCGCTGCCGACGCCGCTCACCTCGCGCACGTTCGCGGGCTCTGCGGTCTCGATCGACATCCCGCTCGACGGACTCGACCCCGACGGCGACTCCGTCGTGCTCACCGGCATCACCTCGGCACCGAACCTCGGTCGTGTCGTCGAACGCACGAGCACGTCGATCACCTACGAGGCGTTCGCCGGTTCCACGGGCACCGACACGTTCTCGTACGAGCTGCGCGACACGTTCGGCGCCGCTGCGACGGGGACCATCCGCATCGGCGTGATCCCTCGGCCGGCGGTCGCGCTGCCGCCGAAGGCCGTCGACGACACGATCGAGATGAAGCCAGGGCGCACGGCGTCCGTCGAGGTGCTCCTCAACGACTCCGACCCGAGCGGGTACGGCCTGAAGGCCGTCGACCTGCCCGAGGTCGACGAGGGCATCGAAGCGGAGATCCGCGACCGGCGACGCGTCGTCGTCACCGCGCCCGACCAGGAGGGCGCGTTCACGATCCGCTACGAGATCTCGAACGGCCACGGCGGCGCCGACACCGCGTTCCTGCAGGTCGCGGTCAAGGAGGACGCGAAGGTCCTGCCGCCCACGGCGGAGGACCAGGTGATCGAGCCCGAGGACGTCGTCGAGGTCGACTCGGTGACCGTCGAGCCGCTCGACGACGCCACCAACCCCGGCGGCCTCGTCGACGACCTCGTCGTCACCGTGGAGGGGCCGAACGCCGGCCGCGCCGAGGTGACGCCCGACGGGCGGATCGTGGTGAAGCCCGGCCGCGAGCGGTACGCCGTCGCCTACCGCCTCTCGAACGAGCTCGACGCGCTCAGCGCGATGGCGTTCGTCATCGTGCCGCCCGCGGCATCCGCTGAGGACCTCGACCAGGACGAGCCCACGATCCCCGCCCCGCACCTGGCGAAGCTCGACCCGATCATCGTGCCGATGAACGGCAGCATCCGATGGGATGTCGCGGACCTCGTGGTCGTGCCCTCGGGCAAGCCCGCGCTCGTGCTCTCCGCGTCCGCCGCGAACGCCCGCTCGGAGGCGTACGTCGACGGGCAGACCCTGCAGTACGAGCCCGCACAGGACTATCGCGGCGAGGCATCCGTCACCTTCGAGGTGACCGACGGCCGCGACGCAGAGGATCCCGCCGGGCGCAAGGCGCTCCTCACCGTCCCGGTCACGGTCGGCGACCCGAACTTCGAGGACACCCCGCCCGTGTTCACCCCGCGCGCCGAGACGATCGAGGCGGGAGAGCAGCCGCTCGAGATCGACCTGCGCTCGTCGAGCGACCACCCGAACCCCGACGTCATCAACCGGCTCGGATACGGCAACCTGCAAGGCACGACCGCGGACATCCAGGCGTCGATCGACGGCGGCGTCCTGCGGGTCTCCGCGCCGCTCGGCGTGCAGCCCGGCACGGCAACGCGGCTCACCTTCGACGTGACGTTCAACGAGTTCACGGTGCCGGGCTACGTCGACGTCAAGGTCGTCTCTTCGACCCGGGCGAAAGCCCAGGCGGTCGATGACGGCCCGATCTACCTGACCCGGAGCGACTCGGCGACGATCGACGTGCTCGCGAACGACTTCAACCCGTTCCCCGAGGTGCCGCTCCGGGTGATCGGCGCCCAGGTCGACCAGCTCGACGTGGGCTCGGCGGCATCCGCGAGCTTCACGGCGTCGGATGTCACGGTGCGCACCGGTGCCGCGTTCACGGGCACGCTGAGCGTCATCTACCGTATCCAGGACGCGACGAAGGATCCGGCGCGCGAGACGCAGGGGCGCGTCACGGTGATCGTCCGCGACCGACCCGACAAACCGAGCGCCCCGTTCGCGACGGCCGGCGACGCATACGCGGACGTGCGCTGGCAGGCGCCCGCGCCGAACAACTCGGCGATCACCGGCTACGAGGTGAACTACAACGGCCAGACTGCGACGTACGGCGCCGGGGCCGCGGGCATCACCCAGCGCATCAGCGGACTGACCAACGGCACTGCGTACACCTTCACCGTGCGAGCGATCAACGAGATCGGTGCATCCGATTGGTCGGCGGGCACGACCGTGACACCCTACGGCACGCCGACGGCTCCGCAGAACGTGTCGATCAGCTCCTCCGGCTACGCGCCGGCGGACCTGACCATGACCTGGGATGCGCCGGCGTCGACGGGCGGCGGCTCGGTCCGCTATCAATGGCGGCTGAACGGCGGCGCGTGGAACGACACGACCAGCAGGTCCGCGAGTGTCAGCAACCGCGGCGCAGGCACGTACACGGTCGACGTGCGCGCGATCAACAATGGCAGCGACCAAGTCGGCCCCATCGCCTCCGACTCCGTCGGCGTGAGCGACCCGCCGTTGCCGCCCACATCGGTCGACCTGACGAAGAGCGGGAGTGCCGCTGGCGAGTCCGGCTGCACGAGCGGCCGATGCTGGTACTACCACGTCGAGGTGACCAACTTCCCCGAGAGCGGCAGCTTCCCGCTCCGCATGTACTGCAACGGCAACCTGCTGCGCTCGACCTCGATCTCGATCGGGGCGAACGGCCGGGGAACCTTCGACAGCCAGACTTCGACCGGCAGCTACTGCGGCTACCCGGGCGTCTGGGTGGCGATCGACGCCTCGAGCTGGACGTACCAGAGCGCGCGACAGGACTGGAATTAGGTAGAGGAGAGAGCGCACCGTGTCAGTGACTCAAGAACAGGCCCTGTGGTTCCAGGACGCCTTCTCGAAGCTCGTCGACAACGTCGACCAGGCGATCCTCGGCAAGCGCGAGGTCATCGAGCTCGTCCTCATCGCGCTGCTCTCCGACGGACACGTGCTGCTCGAGGACTTCCCCGGCACCGGCAAGACCGTGCTCGCGAAGGCGCTCGCGAACACGCTCGACGGCACCAACTCGCGCATCCAGTTCACGCCCGACCTGCTCCCGTCGGATGTCACGGGCGTGACGATCTACGACCAGGGCAAGGGGCGCTTCGAGTTCCACCGCGGGCCGATCTTCGCGTCGATCGTGCTCGCCGACGAGATCAACCGGGCCAGCCCGAAGACGCAGTCTGCCCTCCTCGAGGTCATGGAAGAGGGCAAGGTCACCGTCGACGGTGTGAGCTACGACGTGGGATCGCCGTTCATGGTGGTCGCCACGCAGAACCCGGTGGAGCAGGCGGGCACGTACTCGCTGCCCGAGGCGCAGCTCGACCGGTTCCTCATCAAGACCTCGCTCGGCTACCCCGACCACGACACGGCGGTCACGCTGCTGCTCGACGCCGCCAACCGTGCGCGCGCGTCGAAGGTGTCGCCGATCATCGCGTCGAGCTCGGTGACCACGATGTCGCAGCTCGCATCCCAGGTCTTCGTCGACGCCGCCGTGCTCGGCTACCTGAACCAGATCGTGTCCGCCACCCGCGAGCACCAGGACTCGTCCCTCGGCGTCAGCATGCGCGGGGCCCTCGCCCTGGCGCGCACGGCCAAGACCTGGGCGATCGCGCACGGCCGCACCTACGTCACGCCCGACGACGTGCGGGAGCTCGCCGTGCCGGTGCTCGCGCACCGCATCATCGTCGACCCCGAGTCGGAGTTCGCGGGCGTCACCGCGGAGGACATCGTGGGGCGCGTGCTCGTCGAAGTGGCACCGCCTGCCTACCGGGCGGCATGAGCGACACGACCCGGCCCGAGGCGGCACCTGCGCCGGCCGCGCGACCCTCGCAGACCCGCATCGCGGCACGCGCCGTGGGGCGCTCGGTTGCGGCATCCGCCCGTGCCCTCGCGGGGCGCGCGGGCGCAGCCGGGCGTGCGATCGCCGCGTTCGCAGCGCCCGTCACCGGCGTCGTCTCGACCACCGGATGGCTCGTGCTGGCCGGCGCCGCGGTCGCCCTCGTGGTCGCGTGGGTGTTCGGCTGGATCGAGTTCGCCTTCCTCGGGTGCACACTGCTCGCCGCGGTGCTGGTGTCGATCGCATTCGTCTTCGGGCGCATGCACTACCGGGTCGGCATCGAGCTTCAGCCCGCACGAGTCGTCGCCGGCGAGCGGGCGCTCGGCCGCCTGGTCGTGGAGAACGCCGGAGCGTCGACGTCGACCCCGTCGCGACTCGAGCTGCCCGTGGGCGCGGGGCTCGCCGAGTTCATCGTGCCGGCGCTGCCGCCGGGAGGCGAGCACGAGGAGCTGTTCGCCGTGCCCACCAACCGTCGTGCGGTGATCGTCGCCGGTCCCGCCGTGTCGGTGCGGGGCGACCAGCTCGGCCTGCTGCGGCGCACGGTGCGCTGGACCGACCCCGTCGAGCTGTTCGTACATCCTCTGACCGCTCGCCTGCGGCCGTCGGCGGCTGGACTCGTGCGCGACCTCGAGGGCGAGGTCACGAAGACCATCACGAACAACGACATCTCCTTCCACGCGTTGCGCGCCTACGAGCCGGGCGACGCTCTGAGGAACGTGCACTGGCGCACGTCGGCGCGCACCGGCCAGCTCATGGTCCGCCAGTACGAGGAGACGCGCCGGTCGCAGCTCATCCTCGTGCAGTCGACCGAGCGCGAGCACTACGCGTCCGACGACGAGTTCGAACTCGCCGTGTCGGTGCTCGCGTCGATCGGGGTGCAGGTCATCCGCGACGCCACCCGCGTCGCCGTGGCCACCGAGGGGCTCGCGCTCCGCACGGCGACCCCCACCGCCCTGCTCGACGACACGGCACGCATCGAGCCGGTGCGGCGCGCCTTCCCCACCGTGCGCGACTTCGTGCGCGAGGCGACGAAGCGCCTGCCCCCGCCCAGCGTCGTCATCGCCGTCGCCGGCTCGCAGCTCCCGGTCGCCGACCTCCGTCCGATCGAGACCCTCTTCGGGCCCGACACCGAGACGATCGCGTTCCGCGCCGAGCTCGGCGCGGTGTCGCGCATCACCCGCATGGCGGGCACGACCGTGATCACCGTCGGCGACCTCACCGACCTCGCGAGGCTCGTGCGGAGGGTGCGTCCGTGACCCGCCTGTCCCGCACGGTCGTGAGCGACCTCCTCGTGCTCAGCCTGCTCTCGCTGCTCGGCATCGCCGGCTACGAGACCGCCTTCGGCGACCTGAACTTCCTCGTCGCCGCGGCCGCCGGGCTCGCGGTCGGCACCCTCACGGCGGTGGCGGGCAGCGCCTGGCGCCTCGGCGTCGTCACGACCGTGCTCCTGGCCATGGCCGGGTACGTCCTCGTCGGCACGCCGGTGACGATGCCGGATGCCGCGCTGTACACCGCGCTTCCGTCACTCGAGGGCCTGACAGGGCTGGTGATCGGCCCCGTCTACGGCTGGGCCGACATCGTGACGATCGGCACCCCGGTCGAGGCGCCCGACTACGTCGCCGTGGTGCCGTACTTCGCCGCGTGGCTCGTGGCCCTCGTCGGCACGATGCTGGCCACGCGCTGGCTGCCGAGGCGTCGCACCGCGCCGCGCGCGAGCGTGCTGCTCATCGGCCCGGTGGTGCTCTACCTGTCGGGCATCCTGCTCGGCACCGATGAGGCGTACCTCGCAGGCGTGCGTGGTGTCGCGTTCGCCGTGATCGCGCTCGTGTGGCTCGCATGGCGTCGCGGCGCCACGGTCGAGGCCGGCGGCGACGGCGCGGCGCGCCTGCGACGGCAGAAGATCGCCGGCACCGCGACGGTCGTCGCGAGTGCGATCGCGATCGGCGCTGTCGCCGGCCTCGCGCTCGCACCGGTGTCACCCGACCGGTTCGTGCTGCGAGAGGAGGTCGTCCCACCGTTCGACCCGCTCGAGTTCCCGAGTCCGCTGTCCGGGTTCCGCAACTACACGAAGGACCTCGCCGAGACCCCGCTGTTCGAGGTGTCCGGCCTGGAGCCGGGCGACGTGATCCGGCTGGCGACCATGGACGCGTACACCGGCCGACTCTGGAACGTCGCCGGCCCCGACGACGTGGGCGCCGACGGCGGCGGCTATGCGATCGTCGGCGAGACCCTGCCGGAGCCGCTCCTCGCGACCCTCGGCAGCGAGCGCCGCGTGGAGGTGCACGTCGAGGGCTACGACGGCGTGTGGCTCCCCACCGTCGGGTACGGCGAGAGCCTCGCCCTGCGCGACCGTGGCACGAGCGAGCGGGCAGGCGACCTGCGCTACAACCCCGGCGCAGGCACTGCGGTGCTGACGAGCGGCGTCGCCGACGGGACGCGCTACGAGCTCGACGCCCGCGTACAGGTGGAGCCCGAGACCGACGAACTGCTCGACGTGCCCATCGCGAATCTCGCGATGCCGGCGGTGCAGAACGCCCCCGACGTGGTCGCCGCGAAGGCCGACGAGTACGTCGGGGAGGCGGTGACCCCGATCGAGCAGCTCCGCGCGATCGAGACGGGCCTGAAGACGAACGGGTTCCTGAGCCACGGGCTCGCCTCAGACACCGTGCCGTCGCGGGCCGGTCACGGTGCCGACCGCATCATTGAGCTCTTCACCCGCACCCAGATGGTGGGCGACGAGGAGCAGTACGCGTCGGCCATGGCGCTCATGGCCCGACACCTCGGGTACCCCGCGCGCGTCGTGATGGGCTTCGCGCCCGAGATCCGCGAGGGCGAGGCGGTCGAGGTGCTCGGCGGCGACGTCACCGCCTGGGTCGAGGTGCCGTTCGAGGGGGTGGGCTGGGTGTCGTTCCGGCCGACGCCCGACCAGGTCGACGTGCCGCAGGAGCAGACGCCGAAGCCGAAGTCCGAGCCGCAACCGCAGGTGCGGCAGCCGCCGCGCGCCGAGCACGACGAGGAGCAGCTGCTCACGACCGTCGAGATCGACGACTCCGACGACGACCGCGACCGACCTTTCGCGCTGCCCGCGTGGGTCTGGGTCACCGTGGTGGCGGTCGGCATCCCGGCGGGGCTCGTGTTCCTGCCCATGCTCGTGGTCGCCCTCGTGAAGGGCGCCCGCCGGCGGTGGCGGAAGCGCGGCGCCAACGACCGCCGGGCGGCCGGCGCCTGGGAGGAGCTCGTCGACCGGTACGCGGAGCTCGGATTCGAGCCGCCGGCGCAGGGCACTCGCCTCCAGTCGGCGCGCGCCCTCGAACGACAGGTCGACGAGCAGGGGCTCACGGCGTCCGCCGTACTCGCGACGCCCATGGCGGCATCCGCGGCGGCACCCATGGGGCTTTCGACGCTGGCGGCAACGATCGATCGCGACGTGTTCGGCGGCGCCGAGGTCAGCGACGCGGTGGTCCACGACCGTTGGCGCGCCGCGGATGCGGCGACCGACGCCGTGGCTCGGGCCGCCGGTCGCGTCCGACGGTTGATCAGCCGGTACCGCGTGCACGCACGTCGCTAGAGTGGGGGCGTGGATTCGCCGGACTTCATCGTCCCGCCGCCCGGGCTGATCCCGGCGGCGCCCCGCCCGAGCGACGAGCCCGATCGCACCGTGCGGGACGCTCCGCCGCGCACGTTGCCCGCCTTCCCGCCACCGCCGGGGGTCGGATCTCCGCCCGCCCCTGCCGCGCCGCCCTCACCCGAGGCGCATACGGAGGCGCCGGCGTCCCGACCACGGCCCGGCGCATGGCGGCTGCGCGCGCCAGGCGGGCTCGAGGTGCTGCTGCTGGGGCCGGTGGTCCTCGGGCGCGACCCTGCAGATGCCGCGAGGCCGGATGCCGCGCCGATGCCGCTGGTCGATCCGGCGCGCTCGGTGTCGAAGACGCACGCCCTCGTCGAGGTCGTCGACGGCAGCGTCGTCGTCACCGACCTCCACTCCACCAACGGCACGAGAGTACTCACGCCCGAGGGCGAGGCGCAGGAGCTCGACCCCGGCCAGGGCGCCGACGCCCCCGCCGGGGCGACCCTGCTGCTCGGCGAGTTCGCCGTCCGGCTGGACCGGGTGCCGCTCGACACGGTGTAGCCTGATTGGGTGCGTGCTTCACGACTTCTTCTCCTTCGGTGCCGCGGCGGGGCCTCGTTCTAGGCCGATCCCGTCGCGGAGTCCGTCGTCGGCTGACCACAGATTCTGAGGAAGCGAACGCATGAACGCAGCACCCACGAACGGCGTGAACACGTCGGAAGCACGACCGCGCACCCTGGCCGAGAAGGTCTGGGACGCCCACCTGGTGAAGAAGGGCGATGGCGACACCCCCGACCTCATCTACATCGACCTGCACCTCGTGCACGAGGTCACGAGCCCGCAGGCCTTCGACGGCCTCCGCGTGGCCGGCCGTCCGGTCCGCCGTCCCGACCTGACGATCGCGACCGAGGACCACAACACGCCGACGCTCGCGATCGACAAGCCGATCGCCGACCCGACGAGCCGTACGCAGATCGAGACCCTCCGTCGCAACGCGAAGGAGTTCGGCATCCGCCTGCACTCCCTGGGCGACGTCGAGCAGGGCATCGTGCACGTCGTGGGCCCGCAGCTCGGGCTAACCCAGCCAGGCATCACGGTCGTGTGCGGCGACTCGCACACGTCGACCCACGGGGCCTTCGGCGCCATGGCGTTCGGCATCGGTACCAGCGAGGTCGAGCACGTGCTCGCGACGCAGACGCTGCCCCTGAAGCCGTTCAAGACCATGGCCATCAACGTCGAGGGCGCGCTGCGCCCGGGCGTCACCGCCAAGGACGTCATCCTCGCCGTGATCGCGAAGATCGGCACCGGCGGCGGGCAGGGCTACGTGCTCGAGTACCGCGGCAGCGCCATCCGCGCGCTCTCGATGGACGGCCGCATGACGATCTGCAACATGTCGATCGAGGCGGGCGCCCGGGCCGGCATGGTGGCTCCGGATGCCACGACCTACGCCTACCTGAAGGGCCGTGCACACGCCCCGACCGGCGCCGATTGGGACGACGCGGTCGCCTACTGGGAAACGCTCGCCACCGACGAGGGCGCCGAATTCGACGCCGAGGTCTTCATCGACGCCGATGCGCTCGAGCCGTTCGTCACCTGGGGCACGAACCCCGGCCAGGGGGTCTCGCTGAGCGAGGCCGTCCCCGACCCGGCGTCGATCGCCGACCAGCACGAGCGGGCATCCGCGGAGCGCGCGCTCGAGTACATGGACCTGAAGCCGGGCACGCCGCTGAAGGACGTCCGGGTCGACGCGGTCTTCATGGGCTCCTGCACCAACAGCAGGATCGAGGACCTCAGGGCGTTCGCATCGGTCATCAAGGGCAAGCAGAAGGCCGACGGCGTGCGCGTCATGGTCGTGCCGGGCTCGGCCCGGGTCCGCCTCGAGGCCGAGGCGGAGGGGCTCGACAAGGTCATCACCGAGTTCGGCGCCGAGTGGCGCTTCGCGGGGTGTTCGATGTGCCTCGGCATGAACCCCGACCAGCTCGCTCCCGGCGAGCGCTGCGCGTCGACGTCGAACCGCAACTTCGAGGGCCGGCAGGGCAAGGGCGGCCGTACACACCTCGTCTCGCCGCTCGTCGCGGCCGCGACCGCCATCCGCGGCACGTTGTCGAGCCCGTGGGACCTGCAGAACGAAGGGGAGGCGCGCTGACCATGGAGAAAATCAGCACCGTGACCGGCGTGGCGGTTCCGCTGCGCCGCTCGAACGTCGACACCGACCAGATCATCCCCGCCGTGTTCCTGAAGCGCGTCACGAAGACCGGCTTCGACGACGCGCTCTTCCATGCCTGGCGCCAGGACCCCGAGTTCATCCTGAACAAGGAGGAGTACCGGGGGGCGCGCGTGCTCATCGCCGGACCCGACTTCGGCACCGGCTCGAGCCGCGAGCACGCGGTGTGGGCACTTCGCGACTACGGCTTCGACGTCGTGATCAGCTCCCGCTTCGGCGATATCTTCCGCGGCAACTCCGGCAAGCAGGGCCTGCTCACGGCGCAGGTCGCCTACGAGGACGTCGAGCGCCTCTGGGAACAGGTCGAGGCCGAGCCGGGAATATCCGTCACCGTCGATCTGGTTGAGCGTACGGTGAGCGTCGGCACGCTCTCAGTGCCGTTCGACATCGACGACTACACTCGGTGGAGGCTTCTCGAAGGGCTCGATGACATCGGGCTCACCCTGAGGGACGAGGAGTCGATCGCCGAGTTCGAGTCACATCGCGAGGCTTGGCGGCCGAAGACCCTCCCTATCAGGGAGCCGGCAGAATCAGGAGCTCTGTGAACACACTCGGACAGGACGCCAAGAACCACGGGACTGCGGTCGGATTGAACGTCGACCGCATCACCATCAACGGCGGCAAGCCGTTGCGCGGGCGCATCGAGCTGAAGGGCGCGAAGAACCTCGTCACGAAGGCGATGGTCGCGGCGATCCTCGGCGACACGCCGAGCGTCCTGAAGGACGTGCCGAACATCAGCGACGTGCGCATCGTGCGCGGCCTCCTCGAGGTGCACGGCGTGAGCGTCACCCACGGCGTGGACGAGGGCGAGCTCATCCTCGACCCCTCGGCGGTCGAGTCGGCGCACATGGCCGACATCGACGCACACGCGGGCTCGTCCCGCATCCCGATCCTGTTCTGCGGCCCGTTGCTGCACCGGCTCGGCGAGGCGTTCATCCCCGACCTCGGCGGATGCCGCATCGGCGACCGTCCCATCGACTACCACCTCGAGGTGCTGCGCAACTTCGGCGCCATCATCGAGAAGCTTCCGAGCGGCATCCGCATGTCGGCACCGAACGGGCTGCACGGTGCGAAGGTGTCGCTGCCGTACCCGAGCGTGGGCGCGACCGAGCAGGTGCTGCTCACTGCAGTGCTCGCCGACGGCATCACCGAGCTCTCGGGCGCCGCGATCGAGCCCGAGATCATGGATCTCATCAACATCCTGCAGAAGATGGGCGCGATTATCACGGTCGACACCGACCGCGTCATCCGCATCGAGGGTGTGGAGAAGCTCAACGGCTACACCCACCGAGCGCTCTTCGACCGCAACGAGGCCGCCAGCTGGGCGGCGGCGGCCCTCGCGACCGACGGCGACATCTTCGTCGGCGGCGCCCGCCAGGCCGAGATGCTCACGTTCCTCAACGTGTTCCGCAAGGTCGGTGGCGACTTCGAGATCGACGAGGACGGCATCCGCTTCTTCCACCCCGGAGGGGAGCTGAAGCCCGTCATCATCGAGACCGACGTGCACCCGGGGTTCATGACCGACTGGCAGCAGCCGCTCGTGGTGGCCCTCACCAAGGCCAAGGGCGTCTCGATCGTGCACGAGACCGTGTACGAACAGCGCTTCGGCTTCGTCGACGCGCTCGTCGAGATGGGTGCGTCGATCGACGTGCACAAGGAGTGCCTCGGCGCCGGCGCGTGCCGCTTCGGGCAGCGCAACTTCCAGCACTCCGCGGTGATCTCGGGTCCGACTCCGCTGCACGGCGCCGACATCGAGGTCCCCGACCTGCGCGGCGGCTTCAGCCACCTCATCGCGGCGCTCACCGCCGACGGCCGGTCGACGGTCTCGAACGTGGGCATCATCGCGCGCGGCTACGAGAACTTCATCACGAAGCTGGAGCTCCTCGGGGCGGACTTCGAACTCGAAGGATAATGGGGGAGTGCCCCACGACGACTCGTCCTCCAACGCTGCCACGAAGCCTCGTTCGGAGAAGCGCCGACCCTCCATCTTCTGGTTGCTCGCCGCCCTGGTCATCCCGATCTTCAATCTCGCGGTGCGGTTCCGGTTCCACCACCCCGAGCGGATGCCGCAGACCGGCGCCTTCGTGCTCGCGCCCAACCACTACAGCGAGATCGACCCCGTGGTGATGGGCGTCGTGAGCTGGAAGCTCGGGCGTGCGCCGCGGTTCCTCGCCAAGGCATCGCTGTTCAAGAACCCGGTGCTCGGCTGGCTCCTGCGGAGCTCGGGGCAGATCCCGGTCGAACGCGCCGGCAGCAAGAGCCACGCTGCGCTGCGAGCAGCGGAGGAGCTCGTCGAGAAGGGGCGGATGATCGTCGTGTACCCCGAGGGGTCGCTCACCCGCGAGCCCGACCTGTGGCCGATGCGCGGCAAGACGGGCGCCGTGCGGATCGCGCTGGAGCGCGACATCCCCATCATCCCGGCCGCCCACTGGGGCACCCAGGCGCTGCTGGCGCGCTACGGCAAGAAGCTGAGTCTCTTCCCCCGCAAGACGATCGACGTCGTGATCGGGGAGCCCCTCGATCTCAGCGCCTACCGCGGCAAGCCGATCGACCAGGCGTCGCTGCTGAAGGCCACCGGCGAGCTCATGGACGCGATCGCGGCGCTGCTCGCCGAGCTCCGTGACGAGCCGGCGCCCGCCGAGCGCTGGGATCCGACGGCGCACGGGCAGAAGGAGACCGGTCGACTTGATGGCTAGGACACCGGCGAGGAAGGCCCCGGGCAAGCGCGTCGCCGTGCTCGGCGCGGGCAGCTGGGGCACGACGTTCGCGAAGATCCTCGCCGACGGCGGCGCCGACGTCGTCATCTGGGCACGGCGGCCCGAGCTCGCGCGTGAGATCCAGGAGGCGAAGCGCAACAGCGACTACCTCGCGGGCATCAACCTCCCGCTCGGGCTGCGCGCCACGAGCCGGCTCGACCTCGCCCTCGCAGGCGCCGAGCAGGTCTACGTGTCGGTGCCGAGCCAGGCGCTGCGCGAGAACCTGAAGATCGCCGGCCCGCACCTGCACGCCGAGGCGACCGTGGTGTCGCTCATGAAGGGCATCGAGCAGGGGACGGGCCACCGCATGAGCGAGGTGATCGCCGAGTGCCTGCCGATCGACGAATCGCAGATCGCGGTCATCTCCGGTCCCAACCTGGCGCTCGAGATCGCGAAGGAGCAGCCGACCGCGGCCGTCGTGTCTTCGACGAGCCTCGAGACGGCGCAGGCCGTGGCATCCGTCGCCCGCAACCGCTACTTCCACTCGTTCGTGAACACCGACGTGATCGGCACCGAGTTCGGCGGCGTGCTGAAGAACCTCATCGCCCTGGCCATCGGCATCGTCGACGGCGCCGGATACGGCGAGAACACGAAGGCGTCGATCATCACGCGCGGGCTCGTGGAGATGACGGACTTCGCGGTGGCGTACGGCGCCCACCCCGAGACGCTGTCGGGACTCGCGGGCCTCGGCGACCTCATCGCCACGTGCCAGTCGCCGCTCTCGCGCAACAACACGGCGGGGCGACTGCTCGGGCAGGGGTATCACCTGAGCGACGTGGTGAACCAGATGCAGCAGACCACCGAGGGCCTCGCGTCCGTCGCGCCGATCCTCGAGCTCGCGAAGGCGAAGGGCGTGGAGATGCCCATCGTCGAGCAGGTGCGCCAGGTGCTGGCCGGCACGCTCGCGCCGAAGGACATCGCGCCGCACCTCACGACCGACGACGAGCCGCAGGGCGAAAGGATGATGGATGAAAAAGCTCAGGGTGGTTCTGCTGTTCGGCGGGCGTTCAAGCGAGCACTCGATCAGCTGCGCAACAGCGGGAGGGGTGCTCAGGGCGATCGACCGTGACCGGTACGACGTGATCCCCGTCGGGATCACCCGCGACGGCGCGTTCGTGCTCGAGGCCGACGACCCGGAGCGGTTCGCCCTCGACCCCGTGCACCTCCCCGAGGTCGTCGACAACGGCACGCGCGTCTGCTGGCCCGAGAGCGCCGCCTCACGAGAGCTCAGGGTGTCGGATGCCGCGGGCGAGCGCTCCCTCGGCGACATCGACGTGGTCTTCCCCATCCTGCACGGCCGGTTCGGCGAGGACGGCACCGTGCAGGGCCTGTTCGAGCTCGTCGGGCTGCCGTACGTCGGGAACGGCGTGCTCGCGTCGGCCATCGGGATGGACAAGCACGTCACGAAGACCGTGCTGGAGGGCGCCGGCATCCAGGTGGCGCCGTGGGTGACCCTCACGCGCGCCGCACTGGCCGCCGAACCGGATCTCTGGGCGCGGCGCGTGCGAGCGCTCGGCCTGCCGGCGTTCGTGAAGCCGGCGCGCGCCGGGTCGTCGGTCGGGGTCACCAAGGTCGCCGACTGGTCGGAGCTCGACGCCGCGCTCGAGGTCGCGTTCGCCGAGGACCGCACCGTGCTCGTGGAGTCGGGGGTCGTCGGGCGCGAGATCGAGTGCGGGGTCCTCGAGGGCCGTTCGGCGGGCGACGTCCGGGTGAGCGTCGCGGGTGAGGTGGTCGTCACCGGCCGCGAGTTCTACGACTTCGACGCGAAGTACCTCGACGCACCCGGCGTGGAGTTGATCTGCCCGGCCGATCTCGGCGAGGGCGAACTGTTCGAGCTTCAGCGCATCGCCCGTCGCGCCTTCGAGGCCATCGGCGGGGAGGGGCTCGCACGGGTGGACGTGTTCCTCTCCGACGAGGGGTACGTCGTCAACGAGGTCAACACGATGCCGGGCTTCACGCCCATCTCGATGTTCCCGACCTGCTGGCTCAACTCCGGGCTCAGCTATCCCGAACTCATCGACGAGCTCATCGAGGTCGGGTACGCGCGGGGCAGCCGCTAGTTGCTAGTCGGCGTCGTCGAGCGCGACGCAGCCGCCCTCGGCCGGGATCGCCGAGACGGCCGCGGACAGGTCGGAGATGGCCGTCGTGCCCGAGACGACGTCGTTGTCGACGAGCACCTCGACGGCGGGCGTGCGCCCGTATGTCGTGAACAGGTAGGTCGGGGCATCCGACTCGTCGATGACCCAGTCGACTCCGTCGACGCTCACGCACCGGTCGGTCGTGGGGCCGAGCGGTTCGACGCCGCAGCGCAGCAGCACGGAGGCGGGTTGCCCCCAGGCGCCCGTGCCCTGGGCGTTGGTCTCGCGCTCGGAGAGGCCGGCGACCGTGTCGGGCAGGCGCACCACGACGGCGGCGCAGTCGGGGTCGCTCGCCGACGGGGCGACGTCGAACGCGACGGCCTGGCTGCATCCGGCGAGCGCGAGCGTGCCGGCGACGGCGAGGCCGGCGGCGATCGCGACGCGCCGCGGCCCGCGTCGCGGGTGAGGGGCGTCTGGGTGGGGCATCCCGATCAGGCTACCGTGAGTGGCATGGAACGAGCCGCGCGCCCCGACGACGCCACGACGATCGGCGAGCTGGGCGAGTCGGCGGTGCTCGCCCGCGTCCTGCCCCGGATCTCGCCGGGCGACGCCGCCCTCCTCGGCGCCGGGGACGACGCGGCGGTCGTGGCAGCCGCCGACGGCCGGTTCGTCGTCACGACCGACATGCTCGTGCACGGTCCCGACTTCCGGCTCGCCTGGTCGACGCCGTTCGAACTCGGCTGGAAGGCGGCCGCCACGAACCTCACGGATGTCGCCGCGATGGGCGCGCGGCCCACGGCACTGGTGGTCGCGATCGCCGCGCCGCCGTCGACGCCGGTCGCCGTGCTCGAGGGGGTCGCCGACGGGCTGCGCGAAGGGCTCGCCGCCCTCGCCCCCGACGCCGGCGTCGTCGGCGGCGACCTGTCGGCGTCCACGGTGCTCACGATCGCGGTGACCGCGTTCGGCGACCTCGAGGGTCGCGCCCCCGTGCTGCGGTCGGGAGCACGCGTCGGCGATGTCGTGGCGCACGCGGGCGCGCGGGGTGACGCCGCGCGCGGCCTCGCGCTCCTCTTCGCCGAGGGCACGGATGACTCGGGCGAGCCCGATCCCGGGCGGGCCGCCGACGTGCGGGCGCGGCACCCGGAGCTCGTGCGCGCGCAGCTCGCGCCCGTGCCGCCCGTGGCGGCGGGCGTCGCCGCCGCGCTCGCCGGCGCGACGTCGATGCTCGACGTCTCCGACGGGCTCGCACGCGACGCGCGGCGGATCGCCGAGGCGAGCGGGGTCGGCCTCGATTTCGACGGCGCCGCGCTCGGCGCCGACCTGCGGGTCGCACTCGCGGGCGCCGAGGATCACGGACTGCTCGCGACCTTCCCGGCGGGCACTGCGGTGCCGGCGCCGTTCGAGGTCGTGGGCCGTGTCGTGCCGGGCTCGGGCGACGTGCTCGTGGATGGCCGCGTGGTCGGCGCCGACGGCTGGGATCCCTACTCGGGCTGGGACGGGCGCGCGGGCTGAGCCGCGGACCGCGGATCGGGCCGCGTGGCCGCCGCCCACCAGAGCGTCGTCTCGCCGTAGTCGCGGCGCCGCTCGCGCGCGATGCCCGCCGGCCACTGCGGCTCGGGCGACCGGGAGCTGCGCTCGACGACGACCACCGCATCGGCCGCGAGCAGCGGTGCGAGGAGCTCGAGGTCGTGCGCAAGGGCACCCTCGCCGAGTTCGTACGGCGGGTCGATGAACACGAGGTCGAACGGGCCTATGGCCGACTCGAGGTACGTCCCCACCGCGCGCATCGCGACCCGGATGCGCGGCCGGTGGCCCCGCGCGGCCCGCGTGACGGCGTCGGCGTTGCGCCGGCACACGTCGGCTGCGGGCTTCGCCTTCTCGACCAGCACCACCTCGGCGGCGCCACGCGACGCGGCCTCGAGGCCGAGCGCGCCGGAGCCGGCGTACAGGTCGAGCACGGTCGCCCCGTGCATGGCATCGCGCGACTCGAGCGCGGAGAAGATCGCCTCTCGCACCCGGTCGCTCGTGGGGCGCGTGCCGGAGCGCGGCACGGCGAGGCTGAGCGAGCCGGCGAATCCGGCGATGATGCGGGTCATGCTCCCGGCAGCATACCGACGCCCGTGTCCGCGTGCCATGCCCGTGCCTCCACCCGCATACCGACGCGGATCGTCGGTGTCCTGCCCGTGCCTCCACCTGCATACCGAAGCGGCTCGTCGGTGTCATGCCCTGCCTCCGCCCGCATACCACGCCGATGTGCCGATATCATGCCCGCGCGATCACGTCCTCGGCGCTGCCATGATGGAGGGGTGGATGACTCGACCGACCAGGCGCCAGCCGAACCGTCCCGGCATCGGGGGGACGAACAGCAGATGATCGATCGCCTGTGGGACTTCAGCGATCCCGCGGCGAGCGAGGAGCGATTCCGCGAGGCCGCGGACGACGACACGCACCCAGCCCACGTGCGGGCCGTGATGGCGACCCAGCTCGCTCGCGCGCTCGGCATCCAGGGCCGGGGCGCACAGGCGCTCGCGGTGCTCGACGGCGTCGTCTCGGCGGACTCGCCCTCCGGCGACCCCGAGCGGGACGTCGCCGAGGTGCGCGCCCGGGTCGCGATCGAGCGCGGCCGCATCCTCGCCGCCACCGACCGGCGCGCCGAGGCGGTGCCCGAGCTCACCCGCGGCGTGCGCGAGGCGGCGCTCGCCGCATCGCCGTTCCTCGTGCTCGACGCGCTGCACATGCTCGCGCTGAACGATGCCGGCCACGAGGAGGAGTGGGCCGCCGAGGGCTTCGACGTGCTCGACGGCTCCCGCGACCCGCGCGTGCTGCGCTGGGGCGTGGCCCTGCACAACAACCTCGGCTGGACCATGCACGACTCCGGTCGTGCCGAGGCGGCCCTCACCCAGTTCGAGGAGGCCGTCGAGGCCGCCGACCGCTACGGCACCGCCGAGCAGCAGCATGTCGCGAGGTGGTCGGTGGCGCGGTGCCTGCGCACCCTCGGCCGCACCGACGAGGCGCTCGAGTTGCAGCGCGAGCTCGCCCGCGCGCGTCCCGACGACCCCTACGTGCAGGCCGAGCTCGCCGCGCTGACAGGGGAGGAGCCTACGATCGAGGCATGACGGCCGAAGGAGCGGATGCCGCCGGCACCGGCCGGTTCACCCTCGACACCCGCCTCTCGGGCGCGCTCGGCGGGCGTACGGCGCAGGCCCTCGAACGCGCGTTCGGCTACCGCACGGTCGGCGAGATGCTCGCGCACTACCCGCGGCGCTACGCCCTGCGGGGTGAGCTCACCGCGCTCGCGAGCCTGCCGCTCGACGAGAACGTCACGATCGTGGCGGAGGTGCTCGAGGTGCGCGAGCGGTCGATGCGCTCCCGGCGCGGCTCGATCCTCGAGGCGAAGATCTCCGACGGCACCGGCATCCTGACCCTCACGTTCTTCAACCAGGCCTGGCGCGCGCGCGAGCTGGTGCCGGGAGCCCGCGGCATCTTCGCCGGCAAGGTCGGCGACTACCGCGGCGCTCGCCAGCTCGCGCACCCCGACTACGAGCTGTTCGACGATGCGGCGCCGCTCGCGGCCGACGCCGCCGCGGCGAGACGCTGGGCCGAGGCCCCCATCCCGATCTACCCCGCGACCGGCGCCCTCGCGAGCTGGCAGCTCGCCAAGGCGATCGCGCTGCTGCTCGATGGACTCGGCGGAGTCGACGATCCGCTGCCCGACGCGGTGCGCCAGGCGCGGTCGCTGCTCGACCAGCGGCGGGCCCTCGAGGCGGTCCACCGCCCCGAGGTCGAGGCGGACTGGAAGACAGCGCGCCGCACGCTCCGGTTCACCGAGGCGTTCGTGCTCCAGACCGCGCTGCTCCTGCGCCGCGCGGAGCTGCGCGCGCACACGACGACGGCGCGGCATCCGTCACCCGGCGGCCTGCTGGAGCGCTTCGACGGCACGATCCCGTTCGCCCTCACGGGCGACCAGCGCGAGGTGGGCGCCGAGATCTCCGACGACCTCGAGCATCCGGTGCCGATGAACCGGCTCGTTCAGGGCGAGGTCGGCTCCGGCAAGACGGTCGTCGCGCTGCGCGCGATGCTCGCAGTCGCCGACTCGGGCGGCCAGTCCGCGCTCCTCGCGCCCACAGAGGTGCTCGCCGCGCAGCATGTGCGCTCCATCGCGCGGATGCTCGGACCCGAGCTGGCCGCCTCGCTGATGCCGACGCTCGTCACGGGGCAGCTGCCCGCGGCCGAGCGCAGGAAGGCCCTGCTCAGGGCCGCCGCCGGACAGGCGCGCATCGTCGTCGGCACGCACGCGCTCATCGGGGACGCGGTGTCGTTCGCGGACCTCGGCCTCGTGGTCGTCGACGAGCAGCACCGCTTCGGGGTCGAGCAGCGCGAGGCGCTGCGGCTGAAGGGCCAGCACCCGCCGCACGTGCTCGTGCTCACGGCCACGCCGATCCCGCGCACGGTGGCCATGACGGTGTTCGGCGACCTCGACGTGTCGACCATCCGGGAGCTGCCCGCGGGTCGCGCCGGCATCGAGTCGTACGTGGTGCCGCTCGCCGACCGGCCCGGATGGCGGGCGCGCGTGTGGGAGCGCCTCGCCGAGGAGATCGAGCAGGGGCGCCAGGGATTCGTCGTGTGCCCGACGATCGAGGCGAGGGTCGCCGAGGACGACGGCGAGGCGCCCGCCGGCGAGCCTGAGGGCGAGGAGGCCGCGCCCGCGGCATCCGTCGCCTCGGTGCTGGCCGAGCTCACCGCGCACCCCCGCTTCGGAGACAAGCGCGTCCTCCCCCTGCACGGGCGCATGAGCGCCGACGAGAAGGATGCCGCGATGCGCGCGTTCGCGGCAGGCGAGGTCGACGTGCTCGTCGCCACCACGGTCATCGAGGTGGGCGTCGACGTGCCGAACGCGAGCGCCATGGTGGTGGTCGATGCCGACCGGTTCGGCGTCTCGCAGCTGCACCAACTGCGCGGGCGGGTCGGGCGCGGCAGCGTGCCGGGGCTGTGCCTCCTCGTCACCGGCGCCGAGCAGGGCTCGCTCGCCCGCCAGCGGGTCGAGGCGGTGGCTGCGACACTCGACGGGTTCGAGCTCGCCCGCGTCGACCTGGAGCTCCGGCAGGAGGGCGACGTGCTGGGTGCCAGCCAGTCGGGGGTGCGCTCGTCGCTGAAGCTGCTGCGCGTGGCGCGCGACGGCGACGTCATCGCCGACGCCCGCGAGCTCGCCGCCGAGGTGCTCGCCGGCGACCCGGGACTCGAACGCCACGCGGCACTGGCCGCCGCGGTGCGCCGCCGCCTCGACGCCGAGGCGAGCGGGTTCCTGAGCAAGGGCTGAGACTCTCCTCAAGCCCTCACATCGCCGCATCCTCGCACTACGCTGGGCGTATGCAGCGGATCGCCGTCGTCCCAGGATCGTTCGACCCCGTCACGCTCGGCCATCTCGACGTCATCGCACGGGCCGCGGGGCTCTACGACGAGTTGCACGTCGTGGTGGTGCACAACCCCGACAAGTCCGCACTCCTGCCCATCGCCCAGCGCGTGTCGCTCATCGAGCGCTCCATCGCCGACGCCGGCATCGAGGGCCGCATCGTGGTCGCGTCATGGAGCATGGGGCTCCTCGTCGACTACTGCACGGATGTCGGCGCCACCGTGCTCGTCAAGGGCATCCGATCCCAGGTCGACGTCGCCTACGAGACGCCGATGGCGATCGTGAACCGCCATCTCGCCGGCGTCGAGACGGTGTTCCTCCTCCCCGACCCGGCGAACGCCTACGTGTCGAGCTCGCTCGTTCGCCAGGTCGCGGCGCTCGGCGGCGACGTGGCGCCCTTCGTGCCGCTCGTGGTCGCCGACTACCTCCAGGCGGCGATGACGGCATGAGATTCCCTAGGTCAACCTCAGGCGGCGTTTTGTTGCATGGCGCCTCCGTGGAGTTGGGGGTTGTAGATGGTGTGGTCTTGCCAGCATCGCCAGATCACGCG
>NZ_LMRW01000011.1 GCF_001428255.1 Agromyces sp. Soil535
CTCCGCATCATCGTGATCGCACTCGTCGCGGCCCTCGCCGTGCCCGACAATCTCGATGACGTGAGAGCTCGTGACACTGACTCTGCTAGCGACTGGGTAGTCCTGGAGCACGATCCCGAGGCCGGTCTCCGTGGCGATCGTATTCACATGCTCGGCGACTTGCTCGGGATGCTCGCCATTGATCTGAACCATAAGTAGCGGTTCTTTAGTAGCGACGGCGGCAGCAGCGAGGCGGTTGGCTGAATCGATCGCACCCGCCGTATCCAGATCGGAGAGCCCAATGATTAGACGTGGGCGTTCATCGTGTTCGGAGACAAAGCGGACCAAAGCCGCCTGCTCAGCGATGTCTAGTTTTCGCGCCTCTCCGAAGACTCCGAGCGCGACGAGCCCCTCAGAACCAGCTTGGTTATGGAGTTCGATCTCCCGTCCTAGTGAGGGGAAATCGATCGCTCCATTGCGGTCAACGAATGGCGTGGCTAGCACGCCCCAGACCCCTGGGGCGAGAGGGGCAGTACGTGGCATGAGGCTACCTTTCAGGAGCTGTGGGGGTTTTGAAGCGTTGAGAGGGTGTGTCTTGTGGGAGCCATCGGCTCGCATGCGCCGGGTGCTAGTCGGTCAGCAGTTGCCGATCCTGGCGGCGCGCGCGCTGCTCCACCGGGTCCGGGACCGGGATGGCCGCGACGAGCCGGCGTGTGTATGCGTTGTGCGGATGGTGAAGGATCTGCCGCGTGTCCCCTTGTTCGGCGATCTTTCCGTCTTTCAGCACGACGACCCGTTGGGCGAGCTGTTCGACCACCGAGAGGTCGTGGCTGATGAACACGCAGGAGAACTGACGGCGCTGCTGAAGCTCGAGGAGTAGCTTGAGCACCGCCGCTTGCACGGACACATCCAGTGCGGAGGTCGGTTCGTCCGCGATCAGGAGCTCGGGTTCGAGGGCCATCGCCCGTGCGATGCCGACGCGCTGACGCTGGCCGCCGGACAGCTCGTGAGGGTACCGGTGAATAGCGTCCTTCGGAAGGTGAACGGCATCGAGGAGCTCCGCAACAATTCGGTCGAGCTCACGCCTGTTTCGCGTTACACCGTTCCAGCGCAGTGGGGATGAGATCGTGTCACCAAGGGTCGCCCGAGGGTTCAATGACGACGACGGGTCCTGGAAGATGATGGCGGCACGACGCCGGAGCTCGCGCTTTTCGAGGCGTCGCTTCGTGCCGACATCGATGCCGTCGATCTGGACGGTGCCGGAGGCGGGTTTGGTGAGCCCGATAACTACTCGGCCGATCGTGCTCTTCCCGGAACCGGATTCACCGACAAGCCCGACCACCTCCCCCTGCGCTACGTCGAAGCTCACGCCGTCGACGGCGCGGAAGGGGCGCTGCCCAAATGGACCGGGGAAGTCCACGATCAAGTTGTCGACATGGAGGACAGGCTGATCCACGACCGGAAGGGGTTGCGTGCGGTAACGAAGGTCGAGCGGTGTCGTGGGGGTCAGTTCGACCACCTCGCTGCGTCCAAGGTGCGGCACGGCAGCGAGCAGCTTCTGCGTGTACTCCTCCCGGGGCGCAGAGAACAACTGGTCTACGGTCGCCTCCTCAACGACGCGTCCCCCGTTCATCACGACGACCCGGTCAGCCACGTCCGCGACGACACCCATGTCGTGCGTGATGAGCAGGATGGCGGTCCCCAGCCGTTCGCGCACATCCATGAGGAGGTCAAGGATCACCGCTTGCGCGGTGACATCAAGGGCCGTGGTGGCCTCGTCGGCGATGATCAGCTTCGGGTCGCTAGCGATCGCCATTGCAATCATTGCTCGTTGGCGCTGGCCACCTGAAAGTTGGTGTGGGAATTGGTCCATCCGCCGCTCCGGCTCGGGCATCTGGACCAGGCGCAGGAGATCAAGACTGCGTGTGTGGATTCCCGATTTGGACCCTTGTTGATGACTGCCGACTGCCTGGGCGAGGAGCGCCCCGATGGTATAGACGGGATTCAACGCCGTCATCGGCTCCTGGAAGACCACGCCAATCCCGGCGCCGCGGATCTGCCGGATCCGCGCTGGGTCCGCCGTCAGCAGATCCTCGCCGTTGAAGCGGATCGTCCCGCTTCGTCGCGCGTTGGCGGGAAGCAGGTCGACGATGGACATGGCGGATACCGACTTGCCCGAACCCGACTCTCCCACCACAGCAAGTGTCTCGCCGGGATCAATGTGGAACGCCACATCGTGGACGACTTCCGTCGCCGTGCGGCCTGTGCCGAACGAGACCGACAGATCCCCTACCTCGAGCAGTGGTTCAGCCATGTGCGTTCCTCCTTCGCGGGTCGAGCCAGCGTCCGAGTCCGTCGCCGAGAAGACTGAAGGACAGGATCGTGAGGACGACCACCACGCTGGGAATGAGGATCAATTGGGGGTCCGTTGCTAGGTAGCGCTGACCGTCGGCGATCATCGATCCCATCGACGGCGCCGGGGGGACCAGCCCGAGACCGAGGAAGCTGAGTCCGGACTCCAGCAGGATGGCGGCCGCCATGGTTAGCGAGGCCTGGACGATGAGTGGGGCGCTGATGTTGGGGAGCACCGCCCTGAAGAGGATGGTCATAGTGGGTGCCCCATAGGCATGCGCCGCGTCGACATACTCAGCTCGCCGCACAGTCAACGTCTGACCGTAAGCGATGCGCGCGAAGCTCATCGCGAAGAGCACACCCATCGTCGCGGTGAGGGTGATCGGGCCTGGACCATAGATGGTCACGATTAGCAGCGCAAAGATAATTGGAGGGAAGGCGAGGATGACGTCGACGATGATCCTCATGGTGACCGTCTCAGCGACCGAGCCGAAGTACGCGCCAGCAATGCCGAGGGCGGTCCCTAGGACGAGCGCGACCAGCGTCGTCGCGAACGCCACCATCAACTCTGTGCGCACACCGGCCATCAAGCGTGCCAGTAAGTCGCGGCCGAACGCATCGGTGCCGAGGATGTGGCCGCTCGTGCCGAGGGGCGCGAACGTGTGCGAGCCGTCCTGCGCCAGCGGATCCGGAAGGATCGCGGGGGCGACCATGGAGAGCACGATGAGCAGCACAAGGAATGTCAGGGCGATCACCTGCATCGGGCCGAATGCGTCCCGCGCCCTCTGGAGCTTCCGTTTCATCGGCGTCTCGCTCTCGGGTCGAGGACTCCGTACAGGACGTCCACCACGATGTTGATCATGATGAAGAAGCCAGCGGCCAGAATCGCCACGCCTTGCACGATGGGATAGTCGCGCTGTTCCACGGCCTTGATCAGGAGCTGACTCAAACCGGGATAAGAGAACACTTGCTCTACGAGGATGGTCGATCCGAACATCAGCCCGATTTCCAGTCCAACGATCGTGAGCACGGCTGTCAGCGAGTTGCGAAGAACGTGTCGGCCGAAGACGGATCCCGGTGATAGGCCCCACGAGCGGGCAGTGCGCACCCAGTCTTGTTGAGCGGTCTCCACCAGCCCTGATCGCGTGATCGTTGCGACGATCGCCGAGAATGGCACCGCCAACGCTATGCACGGGAGTACAAGGATCCGAAGATGCCCGACCGGATCCTCCCACCCGACGAACCCTCCTGCCGGTAGCCACCGGAGTTGGAGCGCGACCACGTAGGCCAGGACAGTCGCGAGGACGTAGACGGGGACAGAGATTGCAAAACTCCCCATCGCGGTGACGACGGTGCTCACCACGCCGCCGCGGCGCGCTGCAATGATGCCCAGTAGCACGCCGACCGTGACACCGATCAAGACTGCGCCGAGTACGAGTTGGAGGGTATTTGGTAGACGCGCCATGATGATCGGCGTGACGTCAGTTCCGAACTGGAATGACACCCCGAAATCACCGCGGACGACGCCGGCCAGGTAGCCGAGGTACTGCGCCCACAGAGGCTGATCAAGCCCGAGCTGTTCGCGGATGCGTTCGATCGCTTCCGGCGATGCCTCGCCGCTCCCCCCGCCGGAGGCGAGGAGGGCGGCGGGGTCGCCCGGCACCGTTCGGATGACAAAGAAGATCAGCGTCAGCACCAGGAACAACAGACCGACACCAGTTGCCAAGCGGCGAGCGATATAGGCGACCATAGGTGCGCGTCAGCCGCTGATGGTGAGGTAGGGAAGCGCGTTCAGAGAGTAGTACGACAGGAATCCGGGGAGATTCTCGAATCCCTCAATGGTGTCCTTGAACGCGTAGCCGTTGTAACGCTGAGCGAGATCGACTCGCGGAGTGTCGACAGCGACAATTTCGAACGCCCGATCATAAGCTTCCGCACGCTCTTCCTCTGTCTCCGCGGTACGACCCTCAACGAGCGCAGCGCGGAGGTCAGGGTTGTCGTAGCCGAAGCTCGTGTACGACGCGTTCGCGAAGTACCACGACTCCAGATACGACGGGGCTGTGATGAGCCCAGAGCCACCGGTGGTCTTCACCTCAAACTCGCCCCCAGTCGCCTTCTTCACCCAGGTGGGCTGGTCGCCGCTGTCGAGGGTCAGATTGATGCCAACTGCCGCGAGATCTCCCTGCACCGCGACGGCGGTGTCCTGGTGATACGGGTACTGGCTCATCGTGAGGATCGATGCGTCGAATCCGTCAGGATACCCGGCTTCGTCAAGAAGCTCCTTGGCTTTCTTGGGGTCGTAAGAGTACAGCGACTCAGAGTCTTCCGTCGCGAAGGGGCTGTCTTCGCCGAGCACGATGCCGTAGATCGGTTCAGCCTTGCCGGCGTCGGCCGCCGAAACGACGTGGTCCCGATCGATGGCGTATGCCACCGCCTCACGGACCAACGGGTTGGCGAATGGCCCTGAGGTCGTGTTGAAGGTCAGGCCGATGAGTGGCCCGGCCTGCGCATCCAGCACGATTCCGGGCGTGGACTCGAGCCGATCGAAGTCCTGCGCCGGGACGAAGTCGATGAAGTCGACGTCGCCACTGAGCAGCGCGTTGGTGCGCGCCGTCGTGTCGGGGTAGTACTCGAGTTCGATCTTCGACAGGTTCACGCTTTCGGGGTCGTAGTAGAGCTCGTTTGGGACGAGGTCCATAGAAACTCCCTGCACCTGCTCGTCGATGACGAACGGGCCAGCTCCGATGGTCACTGTGGCATCCGCGCTCAGTTCATCTTCCTTCACGATGAAGGCCGTGGGGTTCGCCACGTACGAGAGGAAGTCGGGGTCGTTTTCCTTCAGCTTCACCGTCAGCTGCGAATCGCCGTCGGTGGTGATGGAATCAATCCGCGACATGCCGGCCACCGTGTATGCCGCGTTCGCCGGGTCGGCCAAGAACTCGAACGTCCTCTTGACATCCTCCGACGTCAGCGGAGTCCCGTCACTGAATTGAAGGTCCGGTCGAAGAGTGAAGCTGTACGTAGCGTTGTCAACCTGCTCGTACGACTCCGCTAGTGCGGGCTCGATCTCCCCGCCGGGGCCATACCGCAGCAGCCCCTGGGCGACGAGCGCGTCCATCATGTACCCGAGGGCGTTCTGGTTGAGTCCGACCTTCAGCGGCTGAGGCTCCCCGGACAATCCGACGGTAAGGACCTGCGGAACGTCCGCATCGGGCGTTGCTTCGGTTGCAGCACATGCGGTGAGTGTCATCGCGCCGACGAGGAGCACCCCGCCCGCCGCGGCGCGAATACGTGACCGGCGCGACTGACCGGCGAGGGGAACTGAGGTGTGCATAGCGACATTGCCTCCACGTGTGTTTTGACGCACGTCCCGTGTGGGTCGTGCGTGAGGAGCGAATCTCCCCCTCGCGTCCCAGTTCGAACCGCTGCATCTTTTGCTGTTCAGCAGGTCGGGTGTAGTCGTTCGTCGGCGTGTCGCCGAGTGCGGACCGATTCAGACTGGTTTTCGAGTTGTCTGATAATAGATCAACACATCCGACAGGTCAACTGCATCAGAAGTTTACGCAAACTGCAGTGCGCAGAACGCAGCACTGAGGAGCTGCGTTCCACCGCGTCGCAGGGATTGCGCGCCTGCAAATCTGCGGAGGTCAGCACTGTCGGTCCGCCGAATAGCAGGGTTGTCCGACAACATCGACATGATGTCTGGCACAATGGCCTCTAGGTTAATCATGGAGGAGGAGGCAGCATGCATTACGTAGTTACGGGCGCGGCGAGTGGAATCGGTGCAGCGGTGTTGCGACGACTTACCGACAATGGTGATGCCGTCACCCCTTGGGATCTGCAGTCGGTTTCCGACGTCAGACCTGTAGATGTCACATCTAGCGCGTCAATCGCGGCGGCCATCGACGGCCTGCCGCCCGAGATTGACGGAGCCGTCCTGGCGGCCGGGGTATCTCGGATGAGTCGGCTCGAGGACACGTCGGATGATGACTGGAATTTTCAGATGAACGTGAACGCCTTCGGGGTGTTCGCCTGCTTGCGCGCGCTGATTCCACGGGTCAGGCCGGGCGGGGCATTCGTCGTTGTGGATTCGGTCGGCGGGCTGAGCGGCGCCCCATTCCTGTCGGCGTATTGCGCATCCAAGTTCGCGGTGACCGGGCTCATCGAGTCGGTAACGCCGGAGTTGGCGCAGCGGGGCATCCGTATCAACGCCGTGTGCCCGATGTACGTGCGAACCCCGATGGAGTCGCGAGAACTCGAGTGGGAGGCTGCGCTGACGGGGCAATCCCCGGAAGATGTCTTCGCTGGGTATGTCCGCGGCACTCCGCTCGGTCGGGTCGCTGAGCCTGAGGAGATTGCTGCCTCCGTGTGGCATCTGCTGAGTGATGAAAGTCGGTACACCACGGGCTCGATGCTTGTAGTGAGCGGTGGGGCGCACTTGGGACCGGCGCTGTGACCGATCGACGCATCGCAGTCGTCGGCGATAACACCATCGATCGGTTTCTCGGCGACGACCCGCACGATCTCATTGGCGGGAATGCAGTCAACGTCGCGGTGCAGCTCGCTCTCGCCGGCCATAGCGTCGCGTACTACGGCGCAGTAGGACCAGATGACGACGGTCAACGCGTACGGACGGCGCTCGAGGAAAAGGGCGTCGATATCCACGGGCTCGTTGTACGCGACGGCCGGACGGCCGTCACCGAGATCGTCCGCTCTGCAACAGGTGAACGCTTCTTCGCCCGCGAAGACTTCGGCGTTACCGCCGAGTATGTTCCTGGTCCCGACCACCTGGACGAAATCGCTGGCTCGGACTGGGTCCATATCGGCATGCAGCCGAAATCTGACGACGTGCGCAGAGGTCTGCTTCGACGGGCTCCGGGACTGCGAATCAGTCAAGACAGCAGCGTTTCCCCTGGACATCACGACATGTACGTCAGCTTTCTGTCCGGAGGCGAGGATGCACTGGCCGAGTCCGCCGCTCTCGAGGTCCTTGCGGCGGGCGCAAGCATTGCCGTCGTCACGCTTGGCGCGGCCGGCGCATACGCACAAGAGGCCGGCGGAACATCCGAACGCATTCCCGCTGCACCGACGCGGGTCGTCGACACCACAGGAGCAGGCGACAGCTTCATCGCCGGCTTCATTAGCGCTCGGCTTGCCGACGCGGACCTCCGGAGTGCGATGGAGAGCGGCGCCGCCTTCGCTGCCCGGACATGCGGGCATGTGGGGGGCTACCCACAGCCCTGATCTGTCGTATGATCCGGCTAATGTAGAACTTGTCTGAGGAATCAGAGAACAATCCGACAACCTTGATGGAGAGCAAACATGGTCAGCGCGGTAGGCGTACGGTCGAAGGGTCCGATGACGAGCCAGGTCCATGATCTTCTTACGCAGCTGATCAGGGATGAACTCAAGCCTGGTGATCAGCTCCCTTCTGAACCTGAGCTCTCCGTGCGCTACTCCGTCTCGCGTTCGACGATTCGAGAGGTTCTCAAGCTGCTGGAACAGGATGGTCTGGTCTATGCAGTGCAGGGACGGGGGCGGTTTGTCTCAGTTCTCGGCGCGTTCAGTGTTGAGCGACCGATTACCCGTTATGAGTCACTTACCGACATGCTGAGTAGCCTCGGCTATGACATCACCACGGTGGTCCTTGACGTCCGTGAGGTGGAAGCACCCGCTCGAGTTGCCGAGCTGCTCGATCTCCCTGCGGGAGAACCGGTCATCCAGCTGACCCGACTTCGCCTCAATGGCGAGGAGCCACTCGTCTTCAACATCGACATGGTGCGGAGAGACGCGCTTCCCGGTCCCTTGACCTACCGGGACTGGGGATCGTCGCTCATCGGTGCGCTTGAAGCGCACGGCCACGTCATCGAGACATCGGCGGCCCGGATCAGCGCGACAAATCTCCCGTCCGAATTCACCGACCGGTATAACCTCGCGGGACTGGATCCGTGGCTAGCCATTGAGGAGACCTGCATCACCCGTGACGGGGTACGTGTGTTGTACGCATGCGACTACCACCGCGGTGATCTCATCGCTTTCAACGTGCTTCGACGCCGCTGAGCACGCTCAACTGATGTCGGTCATGCGACCGCGCTGATCTCGCCAGATTCAGATCGGATCATTTTGGTGCGCAGCGCCATAGAAGGCGCTGCGCACCGGCGAGGTTCAGTACCTTTCAAGTCGAAAAGCCTCCGACGCCTGGTCTGCTCCATTGACGACGAGATTTGCGACCGAGACACCCGTATTCGGGGCGAGCATCATGCCGAGCATGTTGTGTCCGGACGCGATGATGAGCCCGTCTTGACCCGGGACCTTGCCGATGATCGGCAGGCCGTCCGGTGTCATCGGACGAGAACCGACCCACTGATCCCGCGTTGCAGTCCAGTCAAAGCTCGAGTTCAGGAACGGTCGCGCGCTACGAATGATGGCGTCGACCCTTCCCTGGTTGTACCGCGGGTTGTGACCGTCGAATTCCATCGTGCCGGCGATGTGGATGCTGTTTCCGTAGGGCGTTACGCCCACATGCGCCTCCTCGAGCTTGAGAAGATGCTTCGCTTCTCCACCGCCCTGGACTCGAAGGCTGTAGCCCTTGCCCGGGTAGATCGGCAGACGGCGCCGCTTGGTGATCATCCGGAGCAGACCGGGAGTGCCGACTCCTGCTGCCAGGACCAGGTGACGCACGCGAGAGGTCCCGTGCGGCCCGTCGATGATGTACACCCCGTTCGAACGGGTGATCTTCTCGATCTGGAAAGGAGCGGTGATGCGGCCGCCGCGCTGGACCACGCTCTCTGCTAGCCGCACACAGTAGGCGCCTGGGTCGATGAACGAGTGGCCGCTCACGATGAAACCGTCCGTCGCTGACTCGCCCAGCGTCGGTTCGATCGCGTGCATCTCGTCCCGACCGATCAGATCGGAGATCTCGACATTGAAGCGAGAGATGGTCGTTGCGCGGCTCGCCGCTGCTTTGCTGGTTGAGCTGAGTACATGGAGGAAATCGATCTCCCTGGGCGGATCGATGTCGCCAGCATCCGCCATCGCATCCATCGCCTTCTTGGTGCCGCGCGCGTACTCGGTCAGCACGGTCTTTCCCCGCTCGAAGCTGCGCTTGTTGCAGTGCAACGCAAACCGAACCATGAAGTTGAGGCTCGCTAGGGCGCCGCCAGGGTGCACGTACAGGGACGAGTCCGGCGACAACATGCTGCGCAGGCCGGTCGCGACGATGCCAGGTCCCTGTAGTGGGCTGATCTCATTCTCCGAGATCTGGCCCGAATTGCGCTCCGATACCCCAGCCGCCACCCTGTGGGTGTCGAAGACCTCGACACCCAGGCCGGCCTGAGTGAGATAGTGCGCCGCGGTGATGCCGATTGCGCCCGCACCGATGATTCCTACGTCCGTTGTCATGATTCCTCTGCGTTAGTGGTGTCGACCAACTGCACGTCCTGAGGGCGCTTCCGCACGTCCTGTCAGGCAGGAAAGTTGGACTGCGCGCTGTAACCGAAGTCCGCTACCAGCGGGTGAGCGTTGATCGTTCGGGTAACCGGCGAAATGAGAAGCGTGAGATACCTGGCGATGTCCTCGGGCGTGTGGACGGGGTAGCCAATGTCGGCGTATCCACCCTCCGCGATGCCGAGCGCGCCCCGCGACTGAGGAGTGTCAACCACGCTCGGGCAGACACAATTCACTCGGATACCGTCAGGGCGCAGATCTACGGCGAGAGCCTTCGTCAGCATGAGGACCGCACCCTTTGTAGCCTCGTACGCTGCATTGAGCGGCGCAGCGAAGAGAGCGGAATCTGACGCGACGATCGAGATGGCAGGTTCCCGCGAAGAAGCTCGCAACGCGGACAATGCGTACTTCACAGGCAGCCATTGTCCGCGCACGTTCACGCCGAATTCGCGGTCCCACTGTGCGGCGGCGATCTCGTCGACCGCTTTACCGAACAGCGTGGAGATCCCCGCACACAGCACCAAGTAGTCGAGCCCGCCGAACACGTCTGTCGCTTGAGCCATCGCTCGCTGGACCGAGGTGTCGTCCGAAACGTCGACCTGGATGGCCGCAGCTCGTCCGCCGTTTGCGGTGATCTCCGCAACTACGGACTCAGCAGCGGGGAGGTCGAGGTCGAGCAGGACGACCTGAACACCCTCGGCGGCCAGGTAGAAGGCTGTTGCACGGCCGATACCGGACGCTGCACCTGTGACGGCAGCGACTCCCCCAGCGATCTGCAGATCCATCTACTCGCTCCCATTTTCCACCGGCGCATACGCGGACAGCCCGCGCTCGGTGATAAAGCCGAGCTTGAGATCACGCTCGATGAGCTCGCGGGGACGGTCCTCGGGCGGGCCATACCCGCCGCCGCCTGCGCTGTAGAAGGTCAGCGTATCGCCGTACTCCAGCTCGATCGTCGGGCCCGCCGGCGGCAGGTCGTATTCACGATCGGTCCCCTCGTTGATGACCCACCGACTGGTCGCTCCCGGTTGTCCGCCAAGCAGCCCCGCAGCGGGGACGGCGAATCGCTGTGAGGTGTGTGAGACCTCGACGTCGTAGCCGAGCGCCTTCCACTTGATGATCGTGCCCAGTCCGCCTCGCCGCTTGCCGGCCCCGCCGGAGTCGGGTCGCAGAGCTCTCTGCAGGTACAGAACCGGTGCGCCGACCTCCATGCCTTCGACGCTGGGAGTGGCGACGTTCGTCATCCAGCTCGCCATTGCGCTGAGGCCATCGCTGTCGGCACTTGCTCCGAGGCCACCGACGCTGGGTCCCATGTTCAGCCAGAGGTGACGGCCGGTCAGGTCACCGCCAGTGGGGTGCGTCTCGCGGTTGATGGCACTGCCGTTCATGTAGACCAGCCCACAGGATTCCGCATTCACGGCGTCGGGGACCACCGGCGCGAGCGCCTTGAAGATCATGTCGACGATGCGGTGAGTGATCGCCATCCGCTGGTACACCGCTCGCGGCGGTCGCGGATCGACAAGCGAGCCTTCGGGCGCCGTGATGCGGATCTGGCTGTTCGGCCCTTCGTTCTTCGGGATATCCGAGGGCATCAGAGCAAGCAGCCCGAACAACGTCGCCGAGATGGTCGCCGACATGGGGCAGTTCTGAGGCCCCGGCATCGCCGGGTCGGTACCGGTGAAGTCGAAGTGCACCTCATCGCCGGTGACCTCAATAGCCAACCTGATCGTGTACGGGCCACCCATCGACCCGTCCTCCAGAATCTGAGATTCGGCAGTGTAGCGACCGTCAGGAATTCGGGAGATCTGGTTTTTCGTCCTGTCGCGGGCGTATTCGATCTGCGCTTCGATCGCCTCTTGAAGCACATCCCATCCGTACTTTTCGATGAGGGACAGCAGTCCCTGCGCGCCCACCCGCGCGCCGGCGACCTGCGCGAGGATGTCGCCACGCTGCTCGTACGGCGAGTTTGTGTTGGCCAGGATCATCCGGAACAACTGCTCGTCGAGTTCGCCACGCTTGTACAGCTTGATCGGCGGGATCCGGAGACCCTCGTCGAAGATTGTCTTGTGCCAGCCCTCTGGGTCTTGACCGGCGGTGCCGGCCAGGTGCGCGAAGATCGTCGAGAACGCGATCAGTTCCCCGTTGTGAAAGATGGGGTAGTAGACGATGAAGTCGGATGTGTGATGCGCCCCGGTGCTGCCGCCGACATAGGGATCGTTCGTGAGGATTACATCGCCCGGTTCGAGGGATTCGATCGGGAAGTGCTCCCGCAGCATCGCCTTCAGGCAGGGACCGAGGGCGTTCAGATGCACCGGAATGTTCGCCCCTTCGGCCATCAGGCGGCCTGTCGCGTCGAAGAGAGAGGAGGAACAGTCCTTTCCCTCCTTCAGGATGACTGAGTAGCTAGTGCGCTCCATGGTGTCCGTCATTTGCTCGGACAGCGACTCCAGGGCGCTTCGGATAACTTCGGTGGTGATGACGTCAATCATTGCTACAGCTCCTTTATCGCGACGTCGATGTGCGTGGGCTGGACTTGGGTGTGATCAGAAGCGAACCGTCCGACAACACCTTGCAGTGATCGCCGGGTAGGCCGACCGTGGTGCTTCCTTGTTCCTGGACGATGAACGGTCCCTCGAAAGTGTCGTCCGGGCGGAGTTCGCTCCGTGTGTAGATCGGCGTCTTCCGCCACTCACCGAAGTACACGTCTCGATGAATAGGAACCGGACCGCCTTCGCGGGGTGAGGTTGCCGCAGCGAAGGTGATGTTGGGGGTGCGGCGAACGGTTGTGGTTCGCGCCATCACCACCTGCACCGGGTTGCTCTTGTCTGAGTGCCCGTAGCGCTCAGCGTGGATCCGATGGAACTCCTCAGTGACGTGCTCGGGGTTGTAGTCGCCATTGGATTCGATGGTGAGGTCGAACGCCTGCCCGAGGTAACGGAGATCGAGGAATCGCACGTGCTCGAGGTCCGCCCCAGTTGTCCCGTCGAGCAGGGCAGCGGTGCCGTTCTTTTCGAGCGAGGTGTAGATCTCGGCGAGATCCGAACCGGCGACATCGTGTACCAGCTTGTTGAGCGGCCACATCTCGTCGTGACGCTGGTCGGTTAGGAGGAGGCCTCTGGCGGAGACGTTTCCTGGGTTGGTCGGGATGATCAGCCCCGACACTTCCAGTTCGTGGGAGAGGATCGCTCCGATGAGTCCGCCGGCGCCGCCGAAGGAGACCATGACCAGGTCGCGAGGGTCGAATCCTCGTGCGACCGTCATTCGCCGGATCGCTCGAAGGCTGGCCGCGGCGGCAAGGCGGACGATTCCGTACGCTGCTTCGTGCTCGGTCAAGCCGAGTGGACCTGCGACGACCCGGTTGATGGCTTCGCTTGCCAGCTCTCGGCGGAGCTTCGTGGCGCCGCCGAGAAGACCGTCGGGAGACAGGTAGCCCAGGACGAGTGCGGCGTCCGTGACCGTGGGCTCAGTGCCGCCCTTTCCGTAGCAAGCGGGGCCGGGATCGGCTCCGGCGCTATGCGGGCCGACGCGGAGGGCCCCCCCGTCGTCGACCCAGGCCACCGAGCCACCGCCGGCGCCGATGGGATCGACTTCGATCGTCGACTGTGAGACGGGATTGCCGTGCAACTGCCCGCTTTGCGTCTCTCGCGGGCGGCCCTCATTCACGACGGCGACGTCGGTGCTCGTTCCGCCCATGTCTAGCGTGACCGCGGTGAGATTTCCCAGTTGCTGGCAGAGGTCGGCACCGGCGATGACGCCAGCAACCGGGCCCGAGTTCATCACACGAACGGGGGATGCGGCCGCAGCGGCCAGGGTCATGACCCCGCCATTGCCCTGCATCGTATAGACGGGGCAGGTGATGCCGATCTCACGGAGCTGAGCCTCGAGGTATTCGAAGTGTTCCTTGAGCCGCGGCTTGACGAAGGCATCAACCGCTGCTGTCGATGCGCGCTCGTACTCCCCGGTGGAAGCAGTGAGATCCGAGCTCAGGGACACCGAGATATCCGGCCGAACACGCAGGAAGATCTCGCGCACGGCGCGCTCGTGGTCGGAGAACTGGTTGGAGTGCAGGAAGCACACGGCGATGGATTCGATGTCGCCGAGCTGTGCGGCGAGGGACTCGACCTGTGCGACATCTAGCGGGGTGACGACATCGCCCCGGAAGGTTACTCGCTCGGAGATCTCGTGGACGTTGTCTCTGGAGATGATCGGTTTCGGAGGCTTCCAACGCGTGTCGTAGATGTTCCCGAAACGATAGGCACGAGCGAGCTCCAGAACGTCGCCGAACCCGGCAGTGGTGAGAAGCGCAGTCCTCGTGGAGCCTCCTTGCAGGATGCGGTTGACCGAAACGGTCGTCCCGTACACCATCAGATCCAGCGACTCTGCCTGGACTTGCGCCTTCCCCAAAATCTGCTTTGCACCGTTGATGACTCCGTCGCTGGGCACGGCAGGCGTCGACGGAACCTTGTCCACCCACACCGTTCCCGAGACGTCATCGATCAGCACGAGGTCGGTGTGTGTTCCGCCTGTATCGACGCCTAGTCGATATCCCACGATTAACTCCAATCAATATTTGGATGTTCGTCAAGACCTGCACCGCGTGGACGGCGGCAAGCCGCGCAGCTGGTTGCCGCGTATTAGAGGGTGACAGAGTCCATCAATAGGCAACGCGCTTGTAGTACCGACGCGTCGTCAGGGGATGGTTCCGGACGACCTCGAGGTGTGCGCTGAGCCGCTCCAAAGCGGCTGCAAGAACGATCGGCGCTACCAGGGCCCGTGTCTCAGGCGAGATTCCCGGCAGATCGAAGTCGCGCGAATCGATGACGCGCAGCTTCGACGAGTACTGCGGCACAAACGCCTCGACCCGGTCCTCAAGCGTCCGACCGCCGTCTTCGCCTTTCAGCAGCAGCACGCTGACGTTGTCCTCAACGAGCTCAAGCGTGCCGTGGAAGAAGTCGGATGCGTGCACAGGCCTGGTCCATACCCACTGCATCTCCTCAAGGATGCACATCCCGTAGTACCAGGCCTCGAACCAGGTGTTTCCTGCCGAGGTGATGATGTGGTTCTGCTCGTCTTTGATCTCTTCCGCGAGACTGGCGGCGCGATCTTCGAATGCCCGCTTCACCTCGACGAGCGCATTCGGGAGCGACTGGATCTCTGAGAGCGTCGATTCCCAGCTCGGCGATTCTCCGCGGTAGTCGATGATCGCGAGGGCGACGAAGAGCGTCTGAAGCAAGAAGTTCTCGCTCGACGTGTCGTCGGCGGTCTCGTTGAAGAGGCTCACGTCAGCCAGCGTCGCCAACGGAGTATCCGCGGTGCCGACGAGAGTGAGGATCCGGGCTCCGCGCGAGCGGGCGTACTCGAGCGCACTGATGGCCTCTTTCGTCGTGCCCGAGACGGAGGTGAACACGACCAACGACTTCGGGCCGAGATTGACGTTGCCGTTCTCGATGAGCTCCGCGGCGCGGGGCGCGTACACGGGGAAGGAAGAGCGCTCTTCGAGCAGCTTGACGGCGGGCAGACTCAGAAACGCGACGCCGCCCGCACTCGCGAAGAAGACGTTCTCCGCTCCGGCGTCGAGTGCGGCGTGGACCGCCGCGCGAATTTCACCCGCCAAGGCAACAGCGCCCGTCTGGACATCGATGTGATGGAGCTCCGAGATGTTGAGCATTGCGATCCGATCTACGTTGAACTTGTCGGACAACAGTAACAGATGTCAGGCACAAGTTGAATGGCAGACCGCTTGCGATGGACTGCCGACGGCTCTCGGGGGCACGTACCGAGACAATCGGCGAGGCTAGAACGGTCGCAGAGCTGTCGCTCTCGCGAGGGTTGACCGCGCTCGACCACGTAGGCGATCGGTGCCAGTGTGCTCGAGGCCGGCTACCCGTTGAGCTTGGCCGACCGGTCCGCGCCTCAGCGCCCCTGGGCGACTCCCGCGCGCAAGGCGGCGACTGCCGTCGCAAGTTCCGCATCGTCCACGTCGTCGAATCGTCTCGCTTCGATACGAGGCTCGCCCGCCGCGCGGCCGAGGCGCGCCATTGCTGCTTTGGTCACTGCAGGGACGTAGCCGGGTCGGGACGAGCGCAGGGAAGCGAGTGGTTGTAGGTGGGACGCGACCCACTCGCCCGCCTCACGCAAACGCCCGTTAGCAATCAACTGTTGCAGCACGGCGATCGCGTCTGGGGCGATGTTCGCGGCAGTAGACGTGAATCCATCGGCACCTTGAGCCGCGAATCCCGGGGCCAGATCGTCGCCGCCGCCGCTGAACCACGCTGCCACGGCAGGGAGTTGAGCTCGAAGCGTTCCCCATTCCCGCAGGTCAGGCGCTCCCCACTTCACGGCGAGATTTGGATGACGCTCGGATGCGACGCGCAGTCCCTCGGCCGTATAGCGCCCACCGTCATGGTCAACGATGATCTCGAGCCCGGCCCCCAGAGCGTTCTCCTCAAGGAGTTCCGCGAGTCCAGCGTCGGCGTCGGATTCGGGCTCGGGGTCAGCGAAACACAGCAACGCCCGCGCGCCCGCCATAGCCAGTTCCCGGCTCAACTTCGAGGCGCCCGATCGCGCGTAGATGCCGGCAGCCAGCACGTTCTTCTGTCCAATGCCGGATGCCGCAGCCGCAACGAACTCGCCGACCTCTGCGCCGGTGAGATCCGCGAGCTCACCAGCTCCGCCGGCGACAACAAATCCGGTGAAGCCGTGCGATGTCGCGTCCCGCGCCAGCTCTTCCATCCTGGCAATGTCGGGTGATCCATCAGGGCGAAAAGGGCTCATCGCCATCATGAGCGCTCCGCCCGCGACAACGCTCACAGCGCTGTCCTAGTTGAGAGGCTGGGTTCGGACGTCTCGATGTGGGACGTAACCGCCCGTACTAGCGCGCCCCACCTAAGGGTGGCGCGACGCCCTCCATGGATGCTTACCATTGTGATCCGATCTGTGGCTGCCTTGTCGGACAACAGTAACTGACGTAGGGCAGGAAGATACTGTTGGGTCTCCGCGATGACGCCGACCGAGGGATACCGGTGGCCGCACGATCCGTGACCGAACTTCGTCGAAGGACAATTTCGACCGGCCCTATTCGACGCCCCAACCCCAGGCCGTGACGATACGTCGAGGCTGCGAGGCAATGGACGCTGCTATGGAGTTAGTCGTCAGCTTGTAGCGGACCGACCTCAGCAGCGACGCTGCGGAGTTCTGCGTCATCCACCCCATATAGGCCGTTGACGAGATCCGAGATGCGCCTGTCAACCAGGTCACGCTCTCCCCCGGGTGGCAGCGACACCCGTGTCTCCCAGAGCACGGTGAGCCGACTCCACACGTTCTCTTCTTCGGGGTTGGCGGGCAACCTTATGGGCATGTCGGCGATGTACGGCTTGGAGAATTTGTGGTAGCTGCCTTGGTAGACGGGGCTGTGCGCCAAGACGAACGTCGAGAGAAGCGGGCTGTTCAGGATGGCAAGCAAGGGTCGATGATCTACGTCGGCGGGGAGCGCGACACTCGTTACCCCGGCTGTGCCGGTCGGAAAGAGGCGTCCGTCCCCGAGGGCGAAGTTCGAGCGGTTGCTGAGACTCGGCGTCAGGAGATGGCGACCACCGAAGGTGGCCGGCGCCGCCAGGTACATCAGGCCCCACCACTCCCCTGTCAGTTCCTCGGGGGACTTCTTGAACCAGCGCCGCGCCCGTAGCTGCGTCTCGTTCGCATGCAGGTACGCCTCGAGCCATGGAGCTTGAGTCAACTCCGACGCATTGAGGACTCGGAATGCTCCACCGTCCTCCTTGTACGGGAACACAACGACTTTGGCTGAGCTAGCGCGACTCCCATCTCTAATCTCTTGGCCGCGCACGATGTCGCGCACGTACTTGCCTTCGATCTTCAGTTCCTGCGCCTTCGCTTTGTCAAGCATCAGGACGGTGTCACTTCCGGTCTGAACGCCGTTGCCGAAGGCGCTCGCGATGTCGCTCAGTGGCTTGCCGACAGCTCGAACTTGATCCCACAATGCCCGCGCGTCTGGGGACGAAAGATCCCAAGGCGTGGACGAGAGACGGTTTCGCGGGATCTCCCAGTCTTGCGACGCACTCATGAACTCCGTAGCTCGTGCAAATCGAATCGTCGAGGTAGCTTTCCCTGCTGGCTTCGCAAGCACGAGGATCTGCGAGTAATTCGCGGCCTCCTCGAACAACCCTTCAGCTTGGAAGTCGACAATCTCATCCACCCAATGGGTGTCCGTCAAGACCTGCCGAAGCTTCGATGCCGCACCCGTAGCGAACATCTTGTTCGGTACCACGAACCCCAGTCGTCCGCCCGGTGCCAACAGGTGAAGGCCCCTCTCGATGAATAGGTAGTAGAGGTCAGCCTTGCCCTGATATGTCGTGTAGGTCGACTTGAGGTGTGCGAGGGCTCGAGGCTCGATCTCGTACCCGGCCATTAGCCATGGAGGATTGCCGACGACGGCCGAGAAGGAAGACGCGATCTGTGGCCAGTCGAACGGATTGAGGCGCGTGCGCTCCGGATTGTGAATATCACCGAGTTCACCGTCGGTGAGGATGTCGTTGCCGATAAGACTGTTGCCACATCTGACATTGCGATCAAGGTCTGGCAAGATCCGCTCCTTGAAGCCCGGCAATGCGGTAGGAGCGTCAGCGGTCTCTTGGTCCTCCATGAAGGTCAGGAGCAGGCTGAGCTTGGCGACCTCGACCGCCTGCTCGTCGATGTCGACCCCAAACACGTGGTCGAGCAGAATTCTTCGTCGCTCCTGACCTGTCAGGGCAAGCTCGCCGAGCGAGTTCTTCTCCAGGCGCGCCGGACGGCTGTTCAGCCATCGAGCGGAATCCTCAAGGTATTGACGCAGGTACCAGTCGAGGAGGGAGCGATAAGTGCGAACCAGGAAGCTGCCGGATCCACAGGCGGGGTCAACGACCGTGAGACCCGGGTTCCCCTTGGCCGGCCGAATCTGGTCCGGAGTCTTGCCGTCGAGAAGAGGATCTATAGTGCGCTGGAGCACTTCTCTGCTGAGCCACTCAGGCGTGTAGAAGACTCCCCCGGCCTTGCGTACCTCAGGCTTGAGCTCAAGCGCTACTTTTCCTCCAGCCCGAGTGATCCTCCATGCCAAGAAGGTCTCGTAGGCCTTGCCGAGGACATCGACCGGCATCACGCTGAACGCATACGGGGATTCTGGCGGGTAGAACCTGAGCACCGTGCGGCGGATCACATCGTCATCGATGTCGAGGGTGAGCGTCAGAACATCCGGGGTGACCCGGCCTTTCTCTTGATCGAAATGGAACAGCCCGGAGTTGTACCTGGCGTCCGCGTCGCGATACACCTGTTCCAGCGCTTTGCGGGGCTCCGCGCTGTTCACAGCGTCGCGGAGAGTGCCGTACGGCTCAAGCGACCGGTCCTCGCAGAATCGAAGGAAGATCAACCGGTCGAGAGTCAGCTGGATCGACCGCAGCAATTGAGCGTCCGTGAGTGTCGGGTTTCTCTCCGCGACGTGGGCAAGCAGAACGCCACGGACTTCCTCCAGGTCGCGTAGGAAGACGCGATCGATCCGCTCTGAACCGCGTCGGGTGGGCGCTTCCGCGATGAACGCTTCGAGGGAGCCACCGACCACGGCGTCACGGCTGATGAGCGAACTAATCTCATCCCAGCGATCTTCATACTCATCGAGACTGAGGTAGAGGAGCCTCGCCTTCGAAGCTGCATCGTCCTCGTGAGGGCGAACGCGGGCGTCGTAGACCGCGATCTCACGAAAGTTCGTGAGCACGACAATGGGCAGCTGAGCTGACCAGCCATATCTACGTGCTTGAAATGCGGGCTCCTTCTGGTTCTTGATCCAAACACTGGGCTTCTTAGCCTCAATAAAGAATCGACGCTCGCCACCCACCCGCAGCACATAATCGGGGGCACGCTTGTGCCCCTCGACGTCCTGATTCGGCTCGACGACGACGTCCTTGAACCGCTCAGGGAGACCTGCGCTGTTTGACACATCCCATCCGAGCGATGAAAGCAACGCATCGATGAACTCGACCCGAGCGGATGCCTCCTTATACTGTGGCGATCTCAGCTCGACGCTTCGCTGGCGGTAACTCTCAAGCCGCTTGATCAAGTCGGCCGGAATGGCCTCGTTACCGTTCATCCGTGCAGCACCGCTTTCGCTCTGTGTACAGTTCCATCACCCTAGCGACCCTCCTCCCACGTTTTTGCGGCGGTGGCATGGGGGAACATCCAATCGCTGACGCCGCCTCCTGCGCGCCGTCAGCGCGGGATTGCCCACGTTGGGTCAGGTCGAACCTGTCGCCGAGTGAGGGCGGCGCTCGTAGAATCGAGATGCGCGGGCCGGCGCGCTCCCCCTCGAGAGGAGCACCCGGCCCGAATGCGCTACTGGCAGCCCAAGCTGCGATCCGTCCGCCGCGGCGAGTGGATCATGTTCGACGACACGATCCGCATCGCGATCATCCGCGAGGTCGAGGCCGGCACGCCGGCCGAGCCCATGCTGCTCGCCGAGACGTGGGCGGCCGAGCCCGCCGAGCGCTGCTTCATCGGGTACTTCCCCGTCGACCGTCTCCGCCTCGCCGCCGACGTCGTGTGGACGGAGTACCGCCGCGAGACGGAAGGGGCGAGCGGTGGCGCGTGAAGAGCCGAAGTGGCACCCGATCATGGCGGCTGTCGAGGGCCCGCTGCTGACTTGGCGGATGCTCGACACCTACGGCCGCGAGTACGGGCGAGTGACCGTCGTCCGCGTCGCCGGCGAGCCCGCGTACCGCGTCGAGTTCCGCGGCGAGCACATCGGCTATGAGGACACGCTGCGCGCCGCGGTCGAGCGCGTGCACAGCGTGTTCATTCGGGCTCACACGCCGGGAGGCGCCGACGCGGCGGCCTACACGATTCGCACCCCGAGCGTGCCGCCCGAAAACAGGGCCAAGGGTTAGAAGCCGAACGAAGTGCCAGGTGCCACACCTCTATCGCTCGGATGTCGGTGGCCGCCCCTACACTGTGCACGTGCTTGAGGGGGGCCAGACGGCAGCGCATTCGAAACGAGTAGACAGGAGCCCCTCATGGGCAACAGCAACAACCGACACGTCGTCCCGAACCCGAACGGCGGATGGGACGTGAAAGCGCCCGGCGCAGACCGCGCATCGGCACACCTGCCGACGCAGGCCGACGCGATCGACCGCGCACGACAGGTCGTCACCAACCTTGGCGGCGGTGAAGTCCCGATCCACGGCCGCAACGGTCAGATCCGCGACTCCGACACCGTCGGCGGTGGGAACGACCCGCACCCGCCGACGGACACGAAGTAGGCGGTAGAGGGGGCCGGCACGCGCGCTCACGCGCTGGTGCTGGCCCCCTCTTTAGTGTCCAACGCGCCGGCCGGCGATCACTGAAACGAACGATCACGCCTTGATCGACGAACGCCGTCGGCGTAGTCCTAGAGCATGGACGAGCGCATGAGTTGGGCCGAGTATCGCGAGGCGCACGGCATCACTGCGGTCGAGGAGCCGGCCGCCTTCGCTGCCTACCTGCACGAACTCTCGCATGGGCAATGGGACGGCGCAGCCGAGCCCCGCACTCCCCCGGCTTCACCAGAGCTAGGCGCTGAACCGGATCGCTGAGCACGCCACACCCCGTGTGGAAAACTCAGGCTTCCGGTCGGCTGCCAGCACTACCCTTCACGGCATGGATGCCGTGATCACGCAGATGCCGCCGAGCGGCGCTGAGGAGTGGTGGTCGACCGAGCCCCAGCTGCACAGCTGGGATCTGCAGAGCGTCGAACGCCGCTCACCATAAGATCTTCACCCGACCGCGTCCCACCGTTTGACGCCGTTGCTTCGCAGGAGCCTCCGGCCGTGTCTCCGGTCACGCCAACCGGTTGACCGTCCGAGGATGCCATTGCCGGGGCCGACCGGGCTCTGGAGCACGACCTGTCGGAACCGCTGCCACACCAGTGGGCGAGCTGATTGCCGCAGGTGCTCGTTAGCGGCGGGGGTGTCGAGGCCCTCCCAGCCCCGCGGCATGACTGGAAACCATGCGACGAGGAGCCGTCTGACGTCCCGAGGGTGTGACCAGTAGAGCTTCATCCATGCTGTGCCCGGGTTGGTGCCGTTAATGAGGGCGACCACCTCGGCGTCGCCGATCCTCAATGAGGGTATCGATTTCGTGTACTGCAGGCCGCCAGGCATCGATGGCGCGCCCGGGTGGTACAGCTCCCATCTTGAAGTTGTGAGCGTCCGCGAAGGCAGGAGTGAGCTTCACTGAATAGTTGACCGGATGCTTGGCCCCTGCAGGAGCGTCGGTCTTCTCTGGGCTCAGCAGCCAGAGGACTGGCTGTTCCGCGCGGGCGTCGCGCACGGTCTTCCACCACGTGATTGCCAGCGCCGCAGCTCCTGTCGCGGCACCTATCCACGCAACCAGGTTGCTCGGATCGCTCATGCGTCGATCGGTTCGATGAGCGTCGCGTCGGAGGGGTCGACCGTCCTCGAGTTGTTCACTCGACGGTCGACCAGGTGCGTGCGCATGCTCGACGCGATCGCCGTGGAGCTCGCGTCGAGTTCGTCAAGCAGCTGGAACCGGTTTGCCTTCGACGCCGCGGCGTCGCCGGGCACGGTGAGCGGCGCCGGGTTCAGCCAGTCATCCCAGAGGTCCGGTGTCAGGAATGCCGGCATCCGGTCATGCACTTCACCGGATGCGTCGCGCGCCTCGCGGGTGACGACGACGAACACTCGGCGCCGCTCCCCCGCTACCTCCATCGTCCAGGTGAGACCGGCAGCCGCGAGGCTGTCTTCGGCGTGGATGAAGTGCCCTTGCTTGTTGCCCTTCTCTCCCGTCCACTCGTAGTAACCGATCATCGGCACGATGCATCGGGCGTTCGAGAACGCACCGACCCAGAACCCGGTCGGTAGTTTCTCCATGCGCGCATTGATGATCGGCCCGCCTTGCGGCCGGTTGGCGGGCTTCTCCCAGTCCCACCGTGCCAGCGCGAGCTCACGCTCGATGGTGCCGGCCTCGTCGCGCCACTCGCGCACGATCGGCGCGCTCTGCGTCGGGGCGATCGAGTACGACGGCCGCCAGTCTTGCGCATTGCCGCCCTCGGCGACGTACTCCTGAATTAGGTCGTCGACGTCCTTGTTCATCGCGAAGCGGCCGCACATGGTGTGAGGCTACTTCGCGTCGCGGTCGGTGCGCCAGGAGATGAGCTGCCACCCCTCGGGCACCTGCGCCTCGACCATGCGGCGGCCCTCGTCGTAGCTGTCGGCTTCGACCTCGATCCGTCGCGTCTCCGTTGCTCGGATCGTTCCGACGATTCGCATAGCGCCCGCTCCTTCCATCGATCCTATCGACGGCCGACGCCCACACCCAGGCGCGGTGCGTCGATCCGTCGTGCAATGTGAACTCCACCCACACTGCGCGATCGCTCCACGCGATGGCCTTGCCGCGCACGTGGATCGCCGCTTCTGGAAACCGTACCCACGCTTCAACCGGGATCGGCTGCTCGACCTTTGCTGGCACATTCGGCGTGCCGATCTCGGCCACCGAGAGGGAGATCGGCGAGGGACGGATCACGGACAGGTTGACGGCATCCTCGGTGAGGTCAGACCCGTACCGCTTGTTCATTCCCACAGTTCAAGATTAGAACATATCTTCGAATCCCGCTTCCGGTTTGCCTGGGCGGGCAATTCCCGCGGCAAATGTGGATGCGGTGTCGTTTCACCGGGAACTCAGGTCTGTTGGTCGGCTGGCACTTCGTCGAACCAGCGGACTACGCCGTTAGCAGCGTGGGCGGCGCGAAGAGCGGATGCAGCGTCGTCGAGAGCGGCCGCAGCTCGGCGGAGCTCGGCGGCCGCGGTAACGGTTCCCGTCGCTCCATCACCTCGGGAGTCCTCGCCTGTGTAATGGATGCCGTCGACGACTCGCTCATGCCATGCTGCGAGCTGCCGGCATACCTGCTCGAGGTCGTCAACGGTCACGACGAGCTCTCCGATCAGCTGGTAGGACGCAAACGGCGCGGGGATTCTCGTCGTCGAGTGCGCGAGAGATCGCGTACCCTCGGAGACTTCACCGGCGACCTCTACTTGCCGGTGCTCTTCGTTGGTTGCCATTGCTGCGATCCTTCCTCATGGGTACGACGTCGGTCCGGGCTGGCCGCTTCCCACGACCGCTGCGTCAGGTGCCTGGTTGTTGCTTGTCTCGGCCGAGCGTGTCCAAGATCGTCAGCGTGTCGATCGCGGGAATCGCGACGCTGGTTACGAGCTCCCAGCCGCGCTCTGCGTGCCGGTTCAGTTCCTCGAGGCGGCTGGCGGCCTGAAGCGCTCGGGTCCCTCCGACCTGCTCCCCCACCGTTGGCATGACAGTCTGGACATGTATGTAGGTCTTGGGCATCGGCTTCACTCCCCCGCGGCCCAGCTGCTTGATCTTTTCGGGTCGGAACCCACTCCAATGCCTTCGCGCCGGGCAGCCAATGCATCCCTAGCTTCCGAATGGTCGACCGCGGCGGAACCCGCCCTCGTTTGGCGGGAACGGCTCGCCGCCGTTGAACTCGTCGGCGAGTCGCACGAGCTCGCGCTCTATCGCGCCTTCGACGAGTGCCTTCAGCGACGTGTATCCGCCGGGATAGCCCGCGGTACGAAACACGGCGGTCTCTGCGCTCTTCTTCACGGTCTTTCGGATGCTGAACGTCGCCGTCTCCGTTGCTTCCGAGTCCAACGCCGGTAGCGTTGCCGGCGTTGCCGGCGTTGCCGAAGGCTTGCTGCGCTGCACGGCTGCGCGCTCTTGCTTTTGCGCGGCCGCGGGCTCAGTGACGACGGGTTCGGCCTGCACCGGTAGGGTCGCGGCAGTTCGTACTTCCTCGACCTGCGCAGTGAGTTTGATCGGGCTATCCGCGCCCGGTCGACGACGGGCTGGAGCGGCACTCATGCTGCCGCCCCCTTCGCCTCGAGCAGTCGGGTCCTGAAGATGCGCGCGACGGCGTCGTAGAGGGCGACGGTCTTGCGGCCATTGCGGTCGTTCCACGCGCCTAGCGACACGGCCGCCGCGTCCGCCTCCGCGAAGCGGCTCCACTCCGGAAGGTACGGCGGGTTGAGGTGGTCGCTCCCGTCGGACAGCTTGACCACTCCCCCGAGGTTCCACACGAGGTCGCCGAACTGCTCCCGGATGCCGTCGACCTGGTAGTCCTGTTCGGTTGTGGTCTTGCGCCTGGTGATGACGACGCCACCGATCCGGAGGTTCGGGTTTGCCATGTCAACGGCGTGGCGCTCGACGAAGTCCGACACGCGGATTGCGGCTTCGACTGAGTCGTAGTTCGGGTCGGTCGGAATGATGACGGTGTGGGCGGCTGCCAGCGCCATCTGTACAAGGTGCCCAAGGTCGGGCCGGGTGTCGATGAGGACTACGTCGTAGTCCTCAATCCATCCTTCGAGGGCTTTCGTCAGGCGCCTGACCGCGCCGACGACGCCGGCTTCCGTCTCGCGGTTGATCAGGTCGAAGCGTGAGGGCAGCACGTCGATGTTTTCTGCTTCGGCGGTCGGTGCCCCTTCGGCGGTTCTCCAACCACAGGCGATGACCGCGCCCTGCCCCGCGCCCACCTGGTCGGCACGGATGACCTCGGCCATGGTCGGGATGGGTTCCGCGGGGTCCCATTCGACGCCGAGTCGCCTGGTGGCGTTGGCCTGCGGATCCATGTCGACGACGAGCACGTTCGCCCCGGCACGCGCCAGCGCAGCGGCGAGCTGCACGGTCAGCTCCGTCTTGCCCACGCCGCCCTTGTTGTTCGAGATGACTGAGATGTGAACCACGGTGTACCCCTCCCAAACGCAATCAATGCAATGGTTCATTGCGTTGCTTGTGTTCTAAGTATTGAAAGCCTTGCATTCCTTGTAAGCCTTGGCTTGTTGCCACTCCGACTCTATGCGCACAATCCAATCAATGCAATCATTAATTGGATTGTATGTCTTGTTTGTATTGTTTGTCTTGCAATTATTGTCTAGGTCGGGGAAGTGTGAAGGGACGGCTCGCGCCTGGAAGCCGCACGCTGGATGGCGGGGCCGTAAAGCGACTCCTCGCTATGCTCTGGCCATGAAGCTGCTCGCCATCCCGGACGCGTCAGGCAAGACGATGCTCTGGATCAACGCCGAGCACCTCGTCAGCGTCGGCCGGATAGAGCTGCACGACGGACGTGAAGTACGGCTCATCGCGGAGCTGAAGGTCGAGGGGATGCCGCTACAGCGAATCGAGCTCGGCGCGTACAGCTCGCCCCAGGAGGCCGACACACCATGGGCATCATTCCTGGCTCGCCTCGAGGCGTAGCCGGGGGAGATGGCCACGGCCGGGCCCCGTCGTCCGCGCCTGTGTGCAGGCCAGCCCTGCGATAGCTGGGCTGTGCACATCGTGGTCGAGGGTGGCGGGTCCCATCGAACGTCGAGCTGCCGCGCGTCGACTCCGTCGACGCTTGCCATGAGCTAGGCAGCGAGCTCGTCGACGCGTTCGGGGGAGAGGATGCCGGCCTCGACGAGCGCACGCGCCAGGGCATGGTCTGGGCGACCGGTTCGGCTCCGTGGATACCGCGTGTAGTCGGGACGATCGTTCTGTGCGAAAAGGGCGACACCGGTCGTGGCTCGGCGCCCTCGACGCTTCTTGTGGCGTTTGCGCATCCATGCGCACTCGGCACTCCACCAGGCCCATACTCCGCGCTCGATGTCGTACCGGGTGCTGCGCTCGAGCAGGTACCCGTCAACACCGAGCGCGATCGCCACGAAATCTCGTGTGATGACGGGGGAGCGGTGCCAGCCGGCCTTGCTACGTTCAGCCAGGCCCGCCTGTTGCAGCCGGTAAAGGGCTCGGTGTATCTGTGAGGGTGTCATGCCAGCAGCGATGCTCAGTTCCGAGATCTCGGCCGCGCCCTCGTGCGGGACGTGCAGGTAGGCCCTGCCTGCTGTTCGTCCCAGACTTCCAGGAGCTGCGAATGCGTCGTGAGCGAGGGCCGCGAGGCGGGTGCCGAGTTCGTTAATCCACCAGGTGCGCTGGGCGGCTGCCGGTGCCGTGCTAGGCGAGGGGCGCATGGCTGCTTGTGACCACTCTGGTTCGTCTGTTCCTGTGGAAAAGCGTTCGGAGAGACGGTAGCGCGCGCCGTGAACGCCTCGGGCGTCGTCGACGCGCACGAGCCATGCGCTCTCAGGCTCGTTCTCGACGTCCGGCGTGGAGAGCGCGAGGAGAGCGAGGCGGCACGCCTCGCGGCCGTAGCCGGTGTCGGCCGACAGACGCCGGATGTCGACCTCGACGTCGACCCGGGCGGCTTGGGAGAGGTAGAGGCATACGGCGTCGAGCACAGCGCGGTGGCTTGGCCGCCCCTGAGCGGCCCGCTGAGCTCGTGAGGCAGCGTCCAGCCCCCAACGCCCGGGCGACGTACGAGCACGTTCCTGTGCCGCTTCGACGGCCGCGCTGACGGCCGCCACGCGGGAGGCGAACTCTTCGTCTTCCGCGTCGTACTCGAGCGGGTTCTGTGCGACGTAGTAGACAGCCCGTGACCAATCCGCCGCGAACTCTTTGAGCGCGACTGCGCGCGGCCGCGGCGTCCGAGTCCCGTCCGGTTGGGAACGCGTTCGTGCGTGCTCGAGCGCGGGTGACGTGTCGAGCAGTGCGAGAACGTCGGCGTAGCGCCAGCGTGCTCGGGCGCAGCCGGCGAGCACCGCGCCCTGGGTGCGGCTGGTGTTGTCGTCGGGGGCGAGGTTCAGCATTTCGCGGATGCGGGCGGAGACGTCGCGTTTGGCGCCGACCAGGTATGGGTGGCCTACGGAGTCGTAGGCCATGCCTTTCACGAGACTCTGTGGCGGTGGCGCGATCGTCGCGCCTGTGTCGATGAGGAACGCCTGCAGGGCGTCGAGCTCGTCGACGTCGACCGTTGGTGCGAGAAGCACATCGACGGGGCTCTGTGGCTCAGAGCGACCACCTCGGCGATGCGGAGTGAACGGCGGGCGGACGCAGCCGGTCGCGGGGTTCGAGAGGGGCGCGACGTCGAGCGAGGGAAGCAGCTGTGCTGCAAGGTGGGCGATCGTGGCGACGAGATCGGCGCGCACGCTGCTCGTGAGCGCGATCCAGACGTGGCGACCGCCGCTGGGGCCGGACACGCACACCAGGTGGTCGATGTTGAGCTCGTCAAGCCAGAGCGAGAGTCGGCCGGCATCGTAGGCGGCGTTGCCGTTCTTCGCGTCGAGGTCGAAACAGAGGTAGCGGTATCGGCCGTTGTGCTCGGTGAGGTTCATCGCCCACGGGGAGGCGGGTGCGTCGTCTTCGATGCGGTGGGTGAGTGCGTAGTCGTTCGTGCCGTCGACGTCGACGCGCACGGATCCCCGCGGGCTGAGCCGTCGGGTAAGCGTCCAGGCTGTGCCCGGTTCTGGGGACACGCCGTGGGGGAAACCGCCGTCACTAATGCGGCAATTCAGCTCATCCGGGGTTACGATGGCATCACCTTTCAAGGTGTGAAAAGCCCTCCGGCTCTTCCGGCTTGGAATTCAAATAGCTCGAACCTCGTGCTTGGCGGCTGAGAGGGTTTGAGCTCACAACTTGGGAGAAGCCCGTCGCGAATGCGGCGGGCTCTTTCGTTTAAGCGGCTGGAATGGGCAGCTCCAATGAGTTGGGGTCGGGGATTGTCCAGCCGATCGGCTTGCCGTTCTCGTCGTACTGGATGGTCTTGATGGCCTGTTCGATGACAGCCCACTGCGGCAGTCGGAGCTCGTCGCACAGCCGCTTGATCTCGCTGTCGACCGACGGGGAGACATCGGTGTACAACGGCATCGTCACTTCGCCCGCTGCACGGCGCAGAACTTTACGCTTCGGCTTGGTACGCAGGATGGTGGTCATGCTGCATACGCTACGAGGAAATGCATATGGAACTGGGCGGCACGCCGCTTCGCCTGAGAACTGGTCCAAATGCGATGTACTCACCCGCATGGCGTCGACGGTCACCTCGTGAGGCTACCGGAATAGGTACATATGCCTGTACCTATTCCCGCAAATTGCGGGGGAGTTGAGCGAGGAAGCTCGAGATTGCTCCATTGAATACCTCGGGGGCATGGTTGTATTCCCAGCAGTGGAGGGCGCCACCAGCGAACTCCTGCAGCGTGCGGCGAAAAGGCGACTGCGCTACGAACTCTCGGCTTGCATCGATGGGGAGGTCTCGATCGGCGGGGGAGTGGATGACGAATATCGGGAGGTCGATGCGGGCATTCTTCGTCCAAACGAGATCGCGCCGAGGGAGTGGCGACGTGAGGCCTGTCAGTCTGCATATGCCGGGTGTTGTGAGTGCCCAGAACGCGAGTGCTCCCAATACGCCTGGCAGGTGAGCTTTGCGGGCGCCTGCCGCGATTGTGGCCGACCAGTCAACGGCAGGACCGATTAGAACCATCGCGCGGACGCGGTCGGCGTTGAGGCCCCGTTCAGCGGCGATGAGTGACGCTGTGGCGCCCATCGACCAGCCGAAGATCACGACGTCCTCGGCGCCGTTCGCGATCGCGTGGCCGATGGCGGCGTCGATGTCCTCCCACTCGGTAGAGCCGAGGTGGGAGATCCCCGCAGGGGTGGTCTCGGGTCCTTCACCGTCGCCTCTGAAGGAGACGACCAGACTGGGGAGGCCTGCTTCAAGGGCGGCTGGGACCGTGCGAAGTGCAGTGATTCGGGTGGTGCGGATGCCGTGGACATGGATCGCCCAGGTCCGCCCGGGGTTGTGAGCGGGGAGGAACCAAGCCGGGCATTCGCCGGCTGGAGTGTCAATGGTGAGCTCGCGCGCGTCGGGGACGACGTCAGTCGGTGTACGGAAGACGTGACCCGTCCAAACTGCGTCAGAACCGAAGGCTTGTGGCGTAGTTGACAAGCTGAGTACCCGCCGAGTGACGTTGGCTTGTTCGGGATCCCGCGTAACAACTTCGCCGATGAGGGCATACTCACTTTGGTCTGCATTCCAGAGGCCGTATCGGCCGGGTTGCAGGGTCTCCTCGGTAGCCGGCATCGTGAGCGTTGTCTCGGTGAGGTCCACGATGGGCAGGGAGGTTCGTTCCCTCTGGGAGATGACTCGGCGGCCGAGGATTCGGGCTAGCACGAGTGCCGCCCCGAGCACGAGCACGAGCGCGAGTGCGACCAGCGCGGATGCGAGGATCATGCAGTCCTTTCTGCGTTGGAGAACACGATGCTCCGGGTTGTCTCGTCCAGGAGCAAGCGAGTAGCGAGCGTTCGTGAGACCAGCACTTCGCCACGTTCGAGCGCCTTCAGCTCGCCCGCCGATAGAGCGTTCGTAATCGCGAGGTCGCGGACCTGGATCACGAGGTAGTAGAGGCGAAGTCCTAGGTCTCGCACTCTCACCGGATCAGCGTTAGTTCGACGGCTCGCGATGCGTTGCAGACGACGGCTGCTCGCCCATAGCCGCGCCTCGCGCCACCAGCGCTTCAGGGTTACTGAGGCGATCCCGGCGACGATGATGAGCACGCCGCCGTAGAACAGCGGGTCGAAGAGCGCGAAGGCCACGGCGCGCAGGGCGGGGAGGGGCGTATCGAAGTGGTCGAGAGTCAGTGACGCGATCTCATCGAGGCACGCCAAGATCACGATCACCGCGCCGAATCGGAATAGGTGTCGTGGCCACGTTGCCCAGTGCCGTACGCCCGTGAAGAGACGGATCGAGACGAGCGCAACTACGGCCATGTACATCGAGGCGTACAGCCACGTGGGGGTCTGATGGATGTGCTCGACGAGGAAGTAGTAGGACGTATCCGGGTCGCGAGTGATGAAGAAGAACGGGATCGCGATGACCGAGAGCGCCAGGATGAGTTCCCACCAGGGGATCGCCGGTGTCGGAGTCCGTCCGCCGCTCACGGCGGCTTGCGTGACGAGCCAGAACGCGGCCGTTGCCAGCAGGTTCTGAGCCAGATTGATGGCGTTGCTCCCGCCGAGTGCGGAGTCGATCACTGATTGTGGGATCACCGTGCCGAGGGTGGTCATCGCAAGTGCACCCACGCCGCTCGCGAACCAAGACAGACGTGCTGCAGGGGTGCGGATTGCCGACCTCGCGCGGGCAATGAAGATGCCGACCAAGACAAACAGGGTCCCGGTTTGGAGTGCTTCGATCATTATCCGAATGTCCGCTCGGCGCCGGCGTCGAGCGGTGCCAGCAGAGCCTGCGCCAGGAGGTGGGCGGTCCGTTCAGCTTCGTGTTCCTCGAGCGCGGCTGCATCGGAGGCGCCGGGCCCGGACTCGATGAGACGGCCGCGAACAATGGCGAAGTTGACGGCATGGTTCCTTACGGGCTCGAGGAGACCGATCGCGTGGCAAGAGGCATGACGATGAAGCAGGTGCCCGACCTCGTGAAGGATGCAGTGCATCTGGTAGATCAACGGGTCAGTGGCTCGAACGAGGATGCGAGCTAACCCCGGCGTATCCACGAGGAGGCCGGTGAGCCTCTCCCACTGCTCGTCGCCGATCCGTTCGACACGGATGGGCTTGCCGATGAAGCCCGACAACGAGCTCATCAGCGACTCGAGCGTGAGATCCTTCTGCGAGAGCAGGGCTTCCAGCAGGGGCCGCTCGGTTGCGCTATCGGTTGGGGCCTTCATTGATCGCGCGGGCGATTGCCAGGAGTGCGGCTGGGCTGGCCTCCCCAAGGGCCCTGGTTGCAACAGATTCTGCTCCGGCCTTTCGGAGCGCGCTTCGGAGTTCAAGCTCGGCCTCCACCCGTTCCCGGCCGTCGTTGGCCTTGTGATTGACGAGATAGACGCTGTCAACGTCGAAGTAAGCGGCGATCTCTTCGAGGGCCCTCTGGGAGACCCTCACGGGACCTGTCGCGTTCAGCAGCGAGAACCAGAGATCGGTTGTGAAGCTGACTTCATTCCGCCCGAGATGCTCGACCACGGAGGACGCGAGCTCAGCCGCGCTCAGGTCCGGTGTGCACTTGTCGTGCAGCAGGCTCAGGCGCCGTCCGAGCTCGGCACCATCGAGATGAAGGCGACGTGAGCCTGACCCTGTCCGAGGCACGACAAGCTCTTCTGCGTCGATCCCGAGAGCGTCGGCGAGCTTCTGCACATCATTCGCGTTGAATGGCGCTTCCAGGCGAAGCCGTGTGTAGAAGTAGTTCGAGGACATGCCGGCGTCGCGGATGAGCTGGGCGTTGCTCATGCCGGCCTCATCTCGCAAGGCTTCGACGTTCACGACGATCTGGCGGGAGAAGGCCGACGCCGCTTCTGCTTTCGGACGTCCTGCCATACACCAATGTCTACCCAATTGAGTAGAATTCGGCTATCTGTACCGATTCAGGTAACACCTGATGTACCTTGTTCAGGTAAAGAGCACTTCAGACTGGGCCGCCGGGGCATCGTGGCCACTCGAAGGGGGAGTAGTGACGTCGACGGTAGCACTGATCGATACACATCCTGATCGAGTCGCCCTGACTGTGGAAAAGCTCGATGAGCTCCTCCGGATCGCGCACGAGGAATCGCGTCTGGTTGCAGGCGATTCGCTGCTGAGCGCGACCATCGGCGCCGAGCTCACCACCTCGCAGCTTGCGACGCTCCTCGACCAGCTCGCCCCGGCACTCGACGCCCGCGAGGCGTGGCTCCGGTCGGTGAACGGTCATCGGCGCGCAACAGCGGTGCGTGGCCGGGAATCAACGGCGACGCCGGATGTCGAGCCCCTGGAGGAAGCACTCCGAAACTTTCCGACTGCTATTCGCGAGCGGATGCTCGCAGCCGGCTCCCGCGACCAGGTCGTCGCCGATGTCCTGCCTCTGTCGCGCAAGACGCTCGAGAAGGTTCGCCTCATGCTCAGATGGGCCAAGGACGTGACCCTTCCCGTCGAAGCTCGTTCAACGATCGCCGGTTGGATTCGCGATATTGACGAAGGCGCGAAGGTCGATGGTCTCTACCGGCAGGCACGAGCGCTCAACGAAGAGTACGCAGCTCCCTCAGCAGCACCAGCCCTAGCCTCTGTGGTCTCAGCCCAAGCGGTGGTTACCAAGCTCGTGACCTTGGTGACCGACCTCGAGCTCCACGTCCAACGGCTGAACGCCGCAGGGCTGCTGGCCCAAGCCGTGCATCTCGACGCCGGCGGCCGGGCAGCACTCAATGGCGTGCTCATGTCAGTCGAGCGGACGATCAACGATCTGCGGACCGTCGCCAGTACGGAAGGGCAGTAATCACCATGAACCAGCGTGAGATCTTCCGGGAGGCCCTCGAGGCACTTGCAACGGATCGAGACTCGTTCCTCCGCGACGAAGAGTCGTTCTCCGCCTTCCTCGACATCATCCGAAGCCGGCTCGTTCCTGCCGTGCTGAAAGCTGGGCAGTTGAGGGCGTACGACTACCACCGTGACGAAGCAGCGTCCGTCATCGTCGCGGGCCTCGTCGAGCACCCGATGCTCTGTCGGCAGATACTCGACGCCGCAGCTGACCCCTTCGCTTATGGGAGCACGGTCGTCCGTGAGTTCGTGAAGCAGGAGCTCGGCGCCGAGAAGGCTACCTACGCCTCGCCCTCTGGTGATGAATGCCGCTTCACCTTCGCACCGGTCGAAACCGCCGAGCCTCACCCCGCTCCCGAGCACGTGTCGGCCGACGAGAACGAGCACCTGCGCACCGCGGTGATGCGGACCACCGGAACGCTCGCGCCGTATACAGGTGGTTCTGTTGCCGTCGACCTGGTTGGTCTCGTTGCGTGGTTCGCGCTGCACCCTCCGGCCGATGCGTCCCGATCGGGACTTCTGCTCGACCAGCTGCAGTGGGAGCAGCCGCACCACGACAGGCGAACGCTCACAGCGCTGGCAAACATTACGTGGGGAGGTCGCCCAGATATGGCTGCCACCTCGCTTCTCGGCTGGTACCTGACCCGTGACGACGACCCGCACGGGTCGCTCACCCATCTACGAGCGATCCGTCTCTACCAGAGCCGGATGCAGCGCACCTTGCTCAGCGTCGCATAGCGCCTACGGGAAGCACGAACCCCAGAGACCTGCTCGCTGCTCCTTGGCCGCTTCTTGCGCCTGGATGAATCGCTGGTCGAGGTCGGTGCTCGCCGCCTCGTAGCGCACACCGTAGCCGCCGGCGAGGATCCGCTCCGCGACGAGATCTCCACCGACGACAACGTGTCGCAGCATGCGACCGTACTGGTCGGTGTCCTGTTGGTGCGGGTCGGTTACGAGGGTCACCTCGGTGAGGGGAGGCAGCATAGCCCCGAGAAAGCTAGAGGCCTCGGGGCCGAAGCATTCGACCGGAGCCTCGGGATCGACTGTCTCAGGAGTGTCGATCCCGAGGATGCGAACCGTCTGCGACTCAGCACTCGACGGGTCTACTGTGACGGGGACGACCTTCAGGGTGTCGCCATCCACTACCTCGACGACGATGGCCTCCGAGTGCGCCCCAGTCAGTGACTCCGGCGGCGTCGCCGGCCGCCACGTCGCGATACCCACGATGAGCAGCAATGCCAGTGCCAGAAAGCCGAGTCCGATCGGGATCCGCAACCACCGCGGAATCCGACGTCTCCGAAGGCGTGGCACGCCGTACATCGCATTCTCCGTTTCGGCCCTACCTAGTAAGGCATGGTTGAGAGTACCGCTCATCGCAGACACTGCACCCTACCGAGTAGGGTTGCCCACGTGGTGGAGGATGACGACCTCGAGCGGTTGAGGGCTGCAGCGACGGTGCTCACCCAGCACGACCAAAAGCGAGTTGCGCTCCTCGAGGAGCGTGACTCTGCCGTCGCCGCCGCACTGCGGGCCGGACACTCATGGCGGACCGTGCAGGCCGCTGCAGGGCTCAGTAAGCGTGGTCTCGAGCTCGCAATCCAGCGCCTCCGCTCCGCAGGTCCGTCGGACGAACGCATCGCCGAGCGTCAGTCCAGGCCCTGAAGCAGGGCATCGATTCTGTCGGGTCGAAATCCCGACCAGTGGTTCTGCTCGTCGGTGTTGTCCACGACGACGGGACTCTGCGTATATCCGAGTTCCTCCGTGACATAGGCAATTGCCGCCGGCGTCGCCGTGAGGTCGACCACTTCAAATGGGATCCCCTTGGCGTCAAGGGCACGGTACGTCGCCATGCACGGGCCGCAGTTGGGCTTGCTATACACGGTTAGTCGCGGCCGGGTCGGCAATGAGGTGCTCATGAGTCGGACCTCCAAAGAGTGCGGCGGCGGCGACTCCTCAGTCGCCATCGCCTCATTGGTCAGAAGGGGGTTTCGTCCGCGTAGGGGGGACCGGAGGGGGGCTCGGCCGTGTTCCACACCTCGCCGCCGCCCTGCTGGGTGTCGGGCTGGCCGCCCCCGAAGGAGCCACCGCCGACCGCACCGCGGTTGGAGGGAGCACGCGTCACGGTCGCGGTGGCGTAGCGCAGGCTCGGGCCGATCTCGTCGATCTCGAGCTCCATGGTGGTGCGCTTCTCGCCTTCCTTGGTCTCGTAGGAACGTTGCTTGAGACGCCCGGAAGCGATGACCCGGGAACCCTTGGTGAGTGAACCTGCGACGTGCTCGGCGAATTCACGCCAGACGCTCGCGCGCAGGAACAGCGCTTCACCGTCTTTCCACTCGTTCGTCTGCTTGTCGAACGTACGAGGAGTGGATGCGATGGTGAAGTTGGCAACCGCCAGCCCGTTCTGCGTGTAACGCAGTTCGGGATCTGCAGTGAGGTTGCCCACCACGGTGATGATGGTCTCGCCGGCCATATCAGTTCTCCATTCTGTGGGGCTAAGCGGTCGTGAGTACGGGAGTTGTGAGCAACCGCGATGCAATTGCGGTCCATGCCTGCACGTTCGCGGGGGAGAGCCGACCGAAGCTGAGTTCCGAACCGGCTGCGGCGTGTGCATCGAACGGAATGTCGACGAGACGGTTACCGGTTTGCTCGAGTGCGACACGTAGGCGCTCGAGCATCTGCTCGTCTTCGTACTGTCCATCGTGGATGTGCGCGACGACGGCATTTTCCGCGAGGTCAGATCGACCGCTGCGCCTGAGCTCGTCGAGGACGTCGATGCCAGCCAGGACCGAGTCCGCTCTTGCGCACACTGGGATGACGACGGCATCTGCGTGCGCGAGCGCGCTGGTGAACGCGCCCGAGTACAGGTTGTTCCCGGAGTCGAGCACCGTCACCTGGTACTGCTTCGCGATCATTTCGAGGAGCCTGTTGACATCCAGCCGTGTGAGGGTCGCTCGCTGCCCTTGTGAGCCAAGGACGTGTGCACCCGATGACTGCGGGGTCAGGTGCCCAGTGATTTCGCTGCCGTTGATGTCCTCTCGGTACATGGCGATGAGCTCGGCAAGCCCGCGTCGCGGGCTGCCTTCAGCTCGCCGCGCGAGGCTTCCCGCTGAATCTGAAACCTCGACGGCCGCAACGGGCATCGATCGCACCGCCGCGATCGCCGAAGCGAGTGTCAGGGCCCCGGTCGTCTTCCCGGCCCCGCCCTTCGGATTGGCAAACAGGATGCGCATGTTCGGAGGAAGCGTCGCGTGACGCAACGCGCTAACGATGGAGTTGTACGCGGCTTCCTCCTCGCTCGGGGTGAGCTTCAGCATTCCGCCGCTGATCCGATTCCATCGGCCACGCGCTCCCCAAGTTGCAAGTTCCGGCCCTGCCACGGACTCAGGCGCACTCATCAGCGCAGCAACGCTTGTGGTGGTCCCAATCGGTGCCACCACATGGGGGGTGAGTTCGCTAGGCATCCGCTCTTGATAGGCACGGAAGGCGGCCGCGCCGGGGAACAGCATCGAGTCGTCGGATGGGGTGGGCCGGGATACTCCCGACCCACCCGGGCGCGGAGTATCCGACTCCGCCTCGTTCCGTTCGCGCGACGAGGGGTTTGATCGCGAACGGACGGCTACGCTCGGCGCTTCCGCCAGACCCAGCGGGGCGCCGCAGTTCGTGCACCAATCGCGTCCGCTGGTCAGCTGCCGGCACTCGTGGCACAGACGCTCGGTCATCGAAGGTCCTTTCGGTTGTGGTCTTACCCCCCTAGAGACGCGCTGCGCGCAATACCCCCTCTAGTGGGGTGAAGCACATCATTTGACGAGAGGACGACCACGTAGATGCGATCCACACCTGAGCAGGCCGCATCTGGCGATAGCGACGGGACTTCCATCCCCGTCTTGACCGGGCCGATCCCTTCCCACCCGCGAACTGCCGAAGAGAGAGCCGAGAAGGAGCGCCTCGAGCAGGAGCGCTCGCATCGACTGCAGGAGGCCCGGGACAAGGGGTGGGTGCCGCTATCGACGTCGACGACCGAGCACCACCAGTCGGGAACCTATTCGATTCTCGACGTGCTCACTAGAGCAAGCCGTGAGCACATCGGCGTCACCAGCACATCTCAAGCACACCTCTGAAAGGACACCCAAAATGCACGGCATCGTTCTCAACTCGCTCATTCGCACCGAACTGTGGAACCCCTGGGACGGCGTCGACATGGACCTGTCGATCCTCGGCCCCAAGGGGGTCACCGTTTTCGGGATCGTGCTGGGCGCGGTCTGGGCCCTCGGATTTGGCGTCATGGCGGTCCTCACCATCAAGGCGCTGATGGATCTTCGTCATGCGGGCAAGGAATCGAACCCGGCGAAGAAAAATGAAGCCAAGAAGCAGGTGGCGTGGACGGCCTCGGCCACCATCGCGATCGCGGTGATCCCCACCCTCTTCCTGATCGTCATCAGCGTTGCGAATGCGGTGAACGCGGCATGAGCAGGTCCCGGCCGAAGAAACCGCGCAAGGTTCTCCTCGCCATGACAGTGGCGGTCGCCGGTGTTCTGGTTGCGGCCGGGACCGCTTGGGCGGTCACCGCCTACCTCGATTCTCCGCAGCCGGAGCCTGCAGAAACTGCCGGCGCTACACCCAGTCCCACCACCGTTGCCTCGGCCGTCGACGCATGCGCAGCCGGCAACTCGGTCACAGCGGAATCTCTCGTCACGCTTCAGATGGAAGCCGATGAGTCAGTGGAAGCCGCGGCCGAGGTTGCAACCGCCTACCTGCGATTCGTCGGCCACGGTCCCGCCTACCCCGACGCCGATTACGAGGTCGCACTCGGTGCGGTGCTCAGCTCCGAGCTCTTCACCCAGGCTGTTGACGAGGGCCTGCCCGCGTCACAGCCCTGGGCATCTGAGACTCGCGACTTCCTGATCTACGGCAGCCGCTATTACATCGAATCAGCATCGTCGGACTCAGTCGTGATCTCATTCGCTCTCGAGAACGGGCTCAACGAACAGCCCGTTCTCGGTGACCAAGGCGAGCCGACCTACTTCATCCCGCAGATCACCATGCGCCACTCGAGTGAGCGGGGCTGGGTCGTTGTGGGGTCGGAGCAGGGGCGCTCGCTCGAAGACCTTCTCACCATCGGTGAGCCGTTCGGATGGAGTTGCTCTTGAACTGCCCAGTTATTCCTGGCCCCGTTCCGATCAGCCCCTGCACCGGTCAGGGCCTCATCGAGCTCGGACAAGACGTCGCGAATGGCATCGGGTCCGTCGTGAACGTCCTGACCGACCCGGTGGGTTCGATGCAGCAGGCGGTCGAGTTCCTCGCTTCGACAGTCCTCCCCGGACTGATCGACCTTCTCCGGCCGGATTTCACCATCGAAGGGTTCGTGCGGCTCTATGCGGGCTCAATGGTCCTGAGCATGACCGTGCTCGCCATCCTGTCGGTGTTCACGATCATCAGCATGCGACGCGGCGGGACCAGTGGCGAAGACGCAATCCGAAGCCTCGCCGGCTACACGCCAGCCGTCATCGCAGGCATGGCCTTCGGGCCTGCACTCGCGATGGTCTTCTCAGGGGTTGTCTGGACCATCACCGATGCGATCGCCGAGTGGGGTCTGAAACAAACGATGACGACCTTCCTTCAAGGATTCGCCGCCCGCATCAGTGATGAGGACGCGGTCGGACTCCTCGGTGGAGCATTTCTGTCGGCGATCATCTTCCTCGGTTTGATCGCAGCGCTCCTCGGCGCCGGATTCCTGCTGATCGGGCAGCTCGCGATTACCTACTTGCTCGTCGCGATCATCCCGATCGGCGTGGCATGGCTCGCGAACCCGAAGACGAGGCGCGTCACGAAGATGTTCACGCTCGTGCTGCTGATCATCATGACCACGCCGGCGACGCTCACCTTCATGTTGTCGGTCGCTTTCGGCTTGGCGGCTGCGCTCGGTCTCGAGTTCAGTCAGCCCACAGCCCCAGGCGAAGAGCAGCAGCAACCGCTCCAGTTCTTCGTGAGCGTGGTCATCACGCTCATGGTGCTCCTTTTGGCCGTGTTCGGCCCAATGACGCTCCTCTCCGTCTTCAACAAGGCAGTGCCCGTCCAAGGTGCGGGCCAGGCTTCCGGTGGCGGGCTCAACCGGCCAGATATCCCTACGCCGGGCTCGCCGGGCGACAAGCCCACGCGCACCCACGACACAGCCAATTCCGGCCCCTCTGGCACCCCGTCGGCCGAGCCGGGTCTCACCCCTGACACGGTCGGGCCCAAGGCGGGCTCGCCCGCAGCAGCACGAACGGCGGCATCGTCTGGCGGCACTGCCGGAACAGGCACCGGCGCTGCCACCGCAGGCGCCGGGGCAGGCGCCGGAGCTGCCAGTGCCGGTGCAGCAGGTGCTGGTGCAGCAGGTGCCGGTGCAGGAGCTGCCGGCACCGCAGCTGCCGGCACCGCGGCCGCCGGCACCGCAGCTACCGCGACGGGGGCGGGTGCTCCTGTCGGGGTCCCGATGATCCTCGCGGCCGCCGCGGTCGCCGGAGCGGCGAAGGGCGCAGAGCTCGCGAACCGGGCGATGGACTTCCTCGATGACCAGGCGATGTACGCCGGCGAGGCCGTGGAAGGGGAGTACGTATGAGCCAGTTCGTTCGGCCCGCCGTCATCGGTGGCGAGCAGTCTTCACGTGGGTTCTTCGGCGGACGGATGACCCGAGCTAGGAAGGTCGCGCTGTTCGTCGGTGCCGGCGCCATCGTGGTGCTCTCCATCCTGCTCAAGGGCCCGGGCGCACTGGTTGGAGTCCTGATCCTCGTCCTCGGTTGGGTCGTCACGATCGACACGGACAACGACACTGTGTGGTCGCGTCGCATCTCGCAGCGCCGTTGGCGGCTCAGCAAGAAGGACGGCACATGGCTGTTCGTGCCGTTCAACCAGCAGGTATGGGACACCCTTTGGCGAACGTACGAGCGGGCGAAGAGCCGGTCGGAACGCGGACGCATCATGGACGACATCCGGGCGATGCGCGACACCCCCAACGGGGTCCAGGGATTCCGTTGGCTTGAGCAGCGTCTCGGCGAGCCCGGGATCGGCTGGCATCGGCCGCCGAACGGTGAGGAGGAGTACTTCTCAGTGGCTTACGCACACGACGGACAGGTATCCGGAATCGAACCCGATGTGTTCCTCGCCAACATGCAAGCGAACTACGAGCGAGTGCTCGCCGCTCATGCACCGGCCTCCTCCCGTCTACGCCGGGTGCAACCCATCACCCGCGTGCTGCCGGTCGATTCAGTTCGCCACGAGAAGTGGCTCTTCGACAACCTCGACCCCAAGGCGCCGCACCTGCTCAAGGAGTCGTACGCACAGGTCATTGCTCTACTGAGCGCCGGTCAGCTCTCACAGCGCCACTTCACGGTCGGGGTCTGGCCTGTGACTCCTCAGCTTCGGGAAGACGCCGCCGATCGCGGTGAGGGAGTTGAGGGGCTTCGCCAACTGATGGCTGGCGAAATTCAGGCATTCGCGGCGGAACTGCAGCGCGCTGGATTCCGAGGGGCGCGACCGCTGACCGCGCGACAGACCGCAGCCGTGATCCGCCACATGCAGAACCCCGACTTCGCGATCGATCGAGTCAACGACATCACCCCCGATGCGGGGTGGCTTCCCTCCAAAGACAGCAGGTCGTACACCACGTATTACGGAGCGCCGTACGGTCCCGATGGGGGTGTGACGGGCTGGAAGACAATGACCGCGCGGTTTGCAGGTGCGGACGTCGAACCAGCAGAACGAGACAGCCTGTGGCTCACGCCCGTCCTTTCCGGAATGAGCACGCAGATCGTTCGGACGATCTCCTTCCACCTCGAGCTCGTACCTCAGGCTGAGGCTCGAGCCCTGGCGCGCGAGGACCTCACTGATGACCTCTCCGAGAAGCAGTCCGACGCTCAGAAGGGGCGCCTCGAGGACGAAACCACCGACATGACCGCGAAGGGGGCAGCCCGCCGCCGCGCCGACCTGAGCCCCGGACGCACGCACCACGGCGTCAATTGGGTCGGCTACGTGACGGTCGCCGCCCGCACTCGGAAGGATCTGCGGCGTGCACGGCGCAGCATGGAGGACGCGGCAAGCAACGCCGGCATCCACAGGCTGACCTGGGTTGATGCTCAATCGTCCACTGTGAACTGCTACGCCTGGCCACTCGGCCGAGGAATCACCCCCCGCCGAAAGGGCCTCGGCGACCGGTTCATGACCATGCTCACCGGCAGCAAGAGCAAGGAGGCACTCTGATGACCAGCACGCTCCCCGCCCCCGTCGTTCAGGCGGAGCTCCTCACCCAGACGCTGTCCGAGCCCACGATCGACGAGCCCACGATCGACGAGCTCTGGGCCGAACGAGGGTGGAAGCCGCCGCGCCGGCGGGTAGACCGGATGATTCGGACACACCCCGTCCCTCCGGTCGGCTCGCCCTCCACGACACGACAGGCCGAGATCCTGAACACGGCCGTCATCGCCGCTCCAACCGGGCACGAGGGGATTCTTCGAGGGCGGGACCGGCTCTCGCGAACTCCAGCCGCGCACGACGAGCTCACCGCCTACAAGAAGGGGCTCGTAGACAGCGTCAACAGCGTGATTTGCGGCGATGTCGGCTCGGGCAAGACGAGTGATATGAAGATGAACTTCCTCGCACGATTGGCGGTCCTCAAGGGCCGACGCATCGTGAACATCGACAAGAAGGAGGAGAACGGTGAGGGCGAGTTCGCGGCAATGACTCGTGCCGCGGGAAGCGAACCGGTCCAGCTCTGGCCTGGTTCCGAAGGATCGACCATCAACCTCATGGATCCGATCCTCGTTGGCGGGCAGGAGGACGTCGGTGGCCAGTACTCGATCCTGCGCGCCACGACCGAGCTGCTCAACGACGGGCACCCGCTTTCGCCGTTCGAAGGCAAGGCCCTTCGCGTTGCTCGCCAAGCCGCGCTCCGAGCCGCGGAAGGACGCGGGAGGGTCCCCGTTCTCGAGGATGTGTTGAAAGAGCTCGGCAACGTCGACGACGACGCATTCAGTTTCCTCCGCGGAACCGCTCGGGATCAGATGCACAGCGCAGGTGCGACGGTCCGATTCATGCTCGAACGACTCCCAGAGGAGTTCCCTGGGCTCTTTGATGGCGAGACCTCAGAAGACGTGCAGCTGGGCCAGAAGGTCACGACCTTCGACATCCACCGGCTCCCCGATGGACCGGCTGTGTCGATCGCGATGATGCTCGTCCAGACTTGGCTCATCGGCATGCTGCGGCGGGAAGACCGCCTTCCCACGCAGATGAATATCCCCGAGGGGTGGCATCTCGTTGGCGGCCCGACCGGCAAGGTGGTTCGGTCCAATTCGAAGCTGCAGCGCGGCCTCGGCCTCGCCATGTGCGTCGACTTCCACCACCCGTCCGATTTCCCATCGGACGACCCGGCGATCGCCTTCCTCCGCGAGGCGCAAACCATCCACCTCTTCAGACAGTCCCGTGAAGACGATGCGATGGCATGCGAGCGCATCTTCGGCCTCCGTCCCGGAACCGGCCGGGCGCTGATGACGCTGGAGACCGGCACTCGGTACATCAAGATCGGGACTCGACCGGAGATCCTCGTCGACAACGTCCGCTCGGAGATCGAGGTCAAGCTCACGACCACCGACAGCGCGCTCACCAGGGGAGAGGGACGCGGATGAGCTCCCGTAGCGATAAGGAACTGTGGGCTGCGGGCGGGTGTGCGGCTCTCGGGTACTGGGGCGCTGTAGCGCTCACGTGCCCCGGTGCTGGCTTGAACCCGCTGAGCTCCCTCTATGTAGGGCTCACCCCTCTACTTCCGGCGATCGCTGAGCGCCAAGGCATCACCGTGGCCCCACTGGAACTGCTCCTTCCAGTCTGGGCAGGGATCTCCGTTGCTCTCGGCGCCGCGGTGGTAACTGGTGCATGGCTGATCAGTCGGCGGCGGACCAAACCGGGACGGAAGGGGCTCGCGTCGGCCGAGAACTTTGAGGTTCGAAACGCGAAGGTCGAGCTCCTGGCCGACAGTGAGCCGTTCGCGGTGATCGACGGCCGTCCGATCCATGAAGCCGCCGAAGATACTGCCTGGGTGCTCGCTCCCTCGGGACAGGGCAAGACGGTCCGCGCACTCGTGCGCTGGATCGCGCGGGCGGGTCGCGGTCCAGTGGTTGCGACGTCGACGAAACCGGATGTTGTTCGTCTCACCGCCCGGCTCCGCGCGGAGTTCGGTCGCATCTGGGTGTTCGATCCGCAGGGGGTGATGACCTGGCCTGAGTTTGCGCCGGCCATGCTTCCGGGGCCACAGGGGCCGACGAGGGCCCAGTGGGACCTTGTCGCTGGGTGTGAGCTTGACGAGGAAGCCTTGGCGCGGGCGAAGGGTGTGGTTGCCCCCGCAATGCCGTCCGGTGACGGTGAATCGAGCAACTCGAAGTTCTTCCGTGTTGGTGTGACGACGATTCTGCGGTGCTATCTCCACGCGGCCGCGCTTGAGGGGCGAAGCATGCGTGACGTCCTCGCATGGTCTCGGCGGTTCACCGACAACACCCCGTACGACATCCTCTACTCACACCAGGATGCGAAGCCCGGCTGGTACGACGACCTGGTCAAGTACACTCGCGGCGAAGCTCAGCAGACGATCGACAACATGGCGCAAACCCTCGCCTCCGTTCTCGAGCCGTTCTCGATCGAGCGAATCCTTGAGTCCGTCTGCCCTGGCCCGGGTGCCGGCTTCAGTGTCGACGAGTTCTTGGCCAGCTCGGACACGATCTACCTGCTCACGCCATCCGGTGGCTCGGCGCTCGGTGCTCCGGTTATCACTGCGCTCGTCGACACGATTCAGCGCGCCGCGCTGGAGCGGGCAACCAAGCTGCGCTCGGGGCGGCTCGACCCCCGACTCACCAACGCGCTCGACGAGGTCCCGAACGTATGCCCGATCCCGTGCCTTCCTTCCGTCATGTCGGACGGACGAGGGCACGGCATTCGCACGATGGGAGTGGCGCAGGACCGGCCGCAGCTGATCCAGCAGTTTGGGCGCAATCAGGCGAACACGATCATCGGTCAGGCTTCCTTCTTGGTCCAGCTCGGCGGCTCCACCGACGTCGAGCACCTTCGGGAGCTGTCGGCGCTTGCGGGCCGGCGGGAAGTTGACCGGACGAGCACCACGACGCATCAGCAGGGTGCCTCGTCGACGACCGCTACGCAGATGGAGGATCGGCTTCCTGTGGACGAGATTCGCGAACTGCCGATGGGCCAAGCGCTTCTGATGTACCGCGAGCTGCCAGTCGCAGTCGCCTATCTGCCGGCCTACTGGGAGACCAAGCGGAAGAGCGACTATGAGGCCTCCGTCGCCTGGGTATTGCACTACGAAGGGCATGGCGCATGACTGATCGGAACGAACCGGAGAACCACGAGCCGGACTACGACCTTGACCCTTGGGCCGAACACATGCCCCCGCCCGAAGAGGCACAGCACGCCGAAGCGGATGCTGCAGGAGCAGCAGAGGTCGATGGTGAGCCCGAGCTGTCGACGTTTGAGGAACTCGCGGCGACCGTGGCGTCGCACGGTGGCACGCTCGAGGCGATCATCGCGTACCTGCAGACGACACCGGGAGGTCCATGGACATGGAACCTCCTCGATGAGGAGCCAGCGACCAAGCTTTGGGCCGAGCTTCACGGGTGGGTGGAATGGCTCGATCACAGGTACCTGCGGAACCTCTCGCGGTCCAGGTACCCATTCAGTGCCCGTTGGTATCGGCATCCCGTCGCCGTCGAGCTCCTGACCGCCCTCATGGTCTCCCACCGTGCCACCTATCACCGGGGGGCGCACAAGCCTTCATCGGCGCTCGTCGATTGGCACGAGCGCTGCCTGTTTCCCACGCTCGATCGAATCAACCAGCTCGGTCTCTTCGAAGATGACGACAGTCGCAAAGGAACAAGCTGGCAGGGTCCACGTCCGGCCGAGCTCACAAACACCGACCCTGAGGACTTCACAGCGTTCCTCGAGCAGGACCTCGGTTCACGATCGAAGAAGCAGCAGTGATGCGAAACAACAGCCTGGCAGTCGCTACCGTCGTGGCCATCTCGGTCGCGCTCACTGCTTGCACAGCAAATCCCACGACGCCTGCCCCGTCCGAAGTACTGCCCTCGGTCAGCCCGACGCCGCACCAAACAGCCAGGGAGACAAGTGCCCCTCCTATTGCCTCGGTCGAGCCGTCAGCCCCGCGAGAAACCGCCGGTGAGCACGAGGTCGAGCCTGACCCGGCGGCGCCCCTCAAGGACGACGCGATCGACGTCGCCGCGTTAGCCGCCTCAACGTTCCTCCGCGCTTACGGTCGTGCGGACCTGTCTGCGAAAGACTGGTTCGCGGGCATTCAGGGTTTACTCACCCCGTCCTCGGCGGAGGCGTACGCGTACAGCGACCCAGCGACGATCCCGCCGTTCGAAATCTCCGGCGACCCGCTCCTGGTTGAGGGCAGCACGATCCAGCACGCACGATTCGATGTCGCGACCAGCACGGGCACATATCGGGTCATCCTCTTCCGCCCGGCCGAGAAGTGGCTTGTGGATCGGGCGGTACCGCCGGGGGGTGTCGAATGAAGGCGCTTGTGGGCGGTGTCGTCGTCGCTCTCCTTGTGGCCTTTGGTCTCTCGATTTTCGGCGGCGGGCGGAGCTGTGTACCGGGCGCGGGGGTTTCGACGGTCGAAATCGACCCTTCAAACCTTCCCAATGGCCTCGCCGGCTACGGCCGCGAGCAGCTCCTCAACGCCGCACTGATCATGCGATCGGGTCAGGCGCTCGACGTCGACGCGCGCGGTCAGACCATCGCGGTCATGACGGCGATGGGTGAGTCCAGCCTGCGGGTGCTCGAGCACGGCGATGAGGCCGGGCCGGACTCCCTTGGACTGTTCCAGCAGCGGGACAGCTGGGGGTCCCGCGGGGACCGTCTCGACCCGCAGAAGAGCGCGCAGCTCTTCTACGAACGCCTCGTCCAGGTATCGGGATGGGCGGAGATGGAGCCAACACTCGCCGCCCACAAAGTCCAGCGGAACGCGGACCCCTTCCACTACCGCCGGTTCTGGGACGCCGCACAACAGGTCGTGACCGCGCTCGGAGGGCTTCCCGCGGGGGAGCTCTCGGGTGCCTCCTGCGGCGCCGGTAGCAACGGTCCGATTCGTTTGCCGATCGACGGCCCGTATGGCATCACCGACAAGTTCGGATACCGCGGCGACATCGGCGTTGGCACCAACCCGTTCCACGCCGGTATTGACTTCGCCAACATGCCCGGCGGTAGCTGCGGCAAGCCCGTCTTCGCCGCCGCCGGCGGCCAGGTCACGAGTGCATCGAACGGGTATCTCTCCGTCCAGCACCCGGATCACTACACCGTGATCTACATGCACATGCCGGCCTCCACCTACAAGGTTCGAGCGGGTGACACCGTTCGGCCGGGGCAGCAGCTCGGCGAGATCGGCACCGAGGGCCAGTCGACGGGTTGCCACCTCCACCTCGCGGTTACGACGACCGGCACCACTAACCAGCAGATCGCTTCGATCCCGCAGAGTACCGCCCGGCCCGGCTACATCGACCCGGCAGAGTTCTATCGCCTCTTCGGAGTCGATGTGTGCCCGTCTGACCGCTGCAGCTACGCGAACTGAGGAACACGCCGCTCGGTCACCACGAAGGGCCTTGGCCCCGCTCACGCTCCTCGGGGCGTTGGGCGGGGTCGTTCTCTGTCTGGCTCTGCTCGGCCTGCTCGGCAAGGTCGCGAGCCCGGCTCTCGAGGTCGCGGCCGCGATCGACGACCTGAACATGAGCCGGCTCCCGTCGTTCGACGACCGTGGCTCGCGCGTGCTGCCGTAGGCGGGCATATGCGGCCGCGGCGATCGTCGACTCGTCCGTGTCGTGCTCGGGCCGTTCGCCGAGAGGCCGGTTCGGGTCGGCGATGTGGTGGAGGTCACGGTAGGCGACGATGGTGCCAAGGTCACGTCGGCCGGCCTCGTTGAGACCGTCAACACCGAGGCGCTGAGCCCATGCCGGGCGGGTCTCGACAACGTCATCGACGAGGTGCTCGACGCGATCGGCGATCAGATCGGCATGCTGGTTCAGCCAGACTCGGAGTTCGGGGTTCTCGCCTGCCTCGGGCGGCGGTGCGGTGACCCACGCGGGCAGCTCGTGGCCAGTGTGCTCTGCCGGTCCGAGACGGTGGTGGTAGATCTTCGCGAGCGATTTGATGCCCGATTCGGGGTCGAGGTCGTCGGGGTGATAGAGGCTGGCAGAGAGCTCGCCCAGGTCCTTCCCCGCGGCGTGGTGTGCGTCGAGGCGGACTGCGAGCTTCGACCACGCCGGATCCTCGATGAGCTGCTCAACGACTTCCGGTGGGAGGTGTTCGTGAAGCGAGGCAGCGACGGCGGCCGCGACCTCGGGAGTGAGAAGGCGGGTGTGGGCGTCCTCGTACTCGGGGATGAGGCGTGCCAGGCTGACGCTGTGGTCGAGTTCGTGCTGGATGGCATCGTTCGCCGAGAGCTCGGCGCCGGTGCGGTTGAGCACTCGAGTTAGGGCGGCACGGATGGAGGTCTCGTCCTGGTCGACGACATGCCCGTCGAGGTGCGCAAGCTCTTCGAGGTCGACGTAGGGGCGGTTCACCTCGCGGCCTCGGGTGAGTGCCACGTAGAGCTGCTCACGGCTGGTCTGGTCGGGGTCGACAAGGATGTGTGCAGCGTCGACGGTCATTCCCTGAGACCTGTTGATCGTGGCCGCGTACCCGAGCTCGACGTGGGCCCGGACGTACTCGGCGGGGAGGGTGAGGACGCCGCCGTGACGGAGGCTCTTGACCTTCATCCGACCATCGTCGGTGGTTTCAAGGACCGTCCACATGTCGGCGTTCGCGACAAAGTCCTTCCCTTGGTTTGCGCGGAGTCGACGGTCATTCTCTCTGGTGACGATGGTGTCGCCGGCGCTCGCGTTGTTGCCGTCGTGTAGGAGCAGCTCGCCGGCAGCTTCCACGACGCCAGCAGCGATCTGGTCAGCGCGAGCCCGGTGATTGAGCGCTGCAACCTCGGCGTTGGTTCCGGCGATCATGATGGCCTGGAACCGTGTGCCGTCGCCTCGGGTTCGAGCACGGTCTACGGTCCATGCCGCGTAGATGTCCTCGAGCATCGTTTGCCGGAGGCCGCCTCGTGCGCGATCGCGCTCGAGGTAGAAGCCCAGGCCGGCGGGGTTCCCTACGCGGAGCTTGAGAGTAGCGGCAGCCTCGTCCTTGTCGACGAAGCGGTGGACGGTGTCGAGGTACGAGGCCGGGGTGCGCCGCTCGAGCATGCGGAGCGCACCACCTGACTCGACCGCGGCGAGCTGGGCTGGGTCGCCAAGCAGCCGGATCGAGCATCCGTGCTGTTCGGCAAGGTCGAGGACCGCGGTGAGGGTTGCCGTATCTGCCATGCCTGCTTCATCGATGAGCAGCACAGTGTGTTCGTCGAGCCGGTACCGGGCGCTCTGTCGCTGCTCCTCGGTACCTGTGGAGTGGATCTGAATGAGCTTGTGGGCGGTGTCTGCTTCGACGTCGATCTCTTCGGCGAGGACGGTCGACGCGACCGCCGAGGGTGCGAGCGCGAGCACTCTTCCCCCGGTCGCCTCGACCGCGCGAGCGAACAGCCGCATGCTGGTGGTCTTGCCCGTTCCGGCGGGGCCGATGCCGACGGTAATGCGTGTGCCGTCCTGCGCGAAGCGGCGCGCGAGCTCGATCTGGGATTCGTCGAGCGGATAGCGAGAGCTTGCCTGGAGCAGCTCGAGCGTGTCGGCGAACACCTGGTCGTCGACGATGAGACCGGCGCGTTCGGTGCCGGCCGTGATGAGGCGGTCCTCGCGGTCAAGGACGGTGCGTGTCGTGAACCGGTCGCCGCGGTGCTGCACGTAGACACTTGTGCGGTCTTCACGGCGCAGCTGCTCGGGAACCGGGTTGAGCTCGGGGGCGGTTACGCGAATGCACGCTTCGAGCGCGGCCTTGGTGACCTGATCGGCGAGCTCGTCGACGTCGACAGTTCGGACGTCGGCGACACGGCGGGCAAGGCGTTCGGCCTCTGCGAGGACGATGCCGAACTGCCATGTCGAGTAGTTCTGGCCGACTTGGTCGACGACGTCGGCCGCGAGTTCGTCAACAGACTTGGTTGCGAGTGCACGGTCAGCCTCCTTCTGTTCGACGGTGCGCTCGAGCGGCTGGGTGACGGTTGCCGCGAGCTGCTCGACAGCTTGCTCTCCGAGGATCTGAGATGCGGTTTGCTTCCACTCTTCGCGCTGCTCGCTCAGCTTCTTCGGGGCAGCCTTCTGGTCCCTGGTGTCAAGCGTGGCCTGCTGCGCCAGCCGCAGTTGCGTGCTGCGGTCGGGGGAGTGGCCGTGCTTGGTCACGTAGTCCGCCACGAGTTGTTCGTAGGCGTTCTCGATGCTGTGACGGCGGGATGAGAACGTGGACCGGAGTTCTTTATCGACCCCGGCGATCTCGCGCACGGGGAGCTTGCCGCGGCCGCGTGGTTCCTCCACGAAGGAGATCCCGAGTCGCTCGCGCAGTTCCTGTTCGATCCGAGAGTTGTACCGTTCAGAGGCGGCGACGCCAAGCTGGAACAGCACTCTTCCGTCGATGGAGCGCCACTTCCCATCGACGCCCTGCACCTTGTTCGAGACAGCAACGTGGGTGTGCAGATTCGGGTCGCCGGTGCGTGAGTCGTGGTGATCGAACGCGGCCGCGGTGAATCCGCGCGTGTTGATCTGAGCGACTCCACCGGCGCCAACGCGGGTGAGTGCTGCCTCGGACTCGAGCCAGGCGAGCGTTGCTCGCCACGCCGTCTCGTGTGCCTCGCGAACCTGTCGGCTCGTCTGCTCGTCGCTGAGCGCCCAGAGCACTGAGACGCTCTTGACGGGAGTGAACACGAGGTCGAATCCTGCGACGGGTTGCCGCGGCTGCTTCCCCTTGTCCGAGAGGAAGGTCGATACCTCCGCGTCGTTCGGTTCGCGTTCGAGGCGCTGCTGCAGGAGTGTCTTGGCGACGTTCCAGCGGATGAGATCACGCTCGACGCCGACCTCGGGGTCACGATCGTTGTCCTTGCGGAAGGAGTCGTAGGCGGATGCGATCGAGTCCCGCCATCCGTCGTCGATCTGCTCGGGCTTCATGAATCTCCGGCCGAGTCGTGTTGCCTTGAGGGCATCTTCTGCGGTCGCGCCTTCGGCCATGAGCTGCGCCTGCAGCTTGTCAGCGTTCGGGTGGAGTCCTTCGCCGAACAACGCTCGCATCTGTGACTCGTCGACGCGCCCGTCGATATCAAGAATTTCGGTCCCTGACCCGACCCAGATGCCCGGGGGGTTTCCGTCGACGGTGTAGTAGTCGGTCAGGTCCTGGCCGCGTGTGCGGGTGTGGTCAGCGGACGCGACCTGGCGGGTCAGGTAGGTGTATCCGTCGCCCGCGTGAAGCGGGTGCACAGTCATCACGAGGCTTCCTCGCGATTCTGAGCCGACTTCCGCATATGGCCACTTTAACACCGGACACTATTAGTGCAAGAGGTGTGTTGTTCTCGTTGGTGGTGTGGCTTGGTGGGTCGGGCTCTGGTGCTGCTGCTTCATTCCCTTGTCCGGTTGATTGATGGTTTGAGAATGGGCTACTGGGTAGGGTGGTTCTTGACGAGGGGATGGTGTGATCGGAGTAGCTGAGATGGCAAAGGTGCAGGGTGACAAGGTGAGTGCTCGCGAGCGGGTGCGGCTTCGCCGCCTCGAACTGGATCGTGAGCGGATTGAGCGGGATCAGCTCGTTGACCAGGTCGCGGAAGAGTTCTTCGTGGCGAGCGGTGGACGGGACAACTTGCTGGAGGAGGTGCGGCAACGGGAGGCGGAGATGGCAGTTTCTATTGCCCGGCTCCTCGATCTTCGCGAGGCGCCGGCTCGCGTCCAGCAGTTGCTCGAGCTTGACGTGAAGGAGTACCGACGTCTCGCTGGCCTCGTCGAGAGTGACCAGCTCGTCAAGCCTGCCGTTGTGGCTCCGGCAGGCTAGGCGGAGGGCTTCGAGGACAATGGCAGCTGAACTGGATTCGCCTGCGAAGGTTCGCATCGAAGTTCTGAGCCGGCGTGATTCTCACGGCCGGGTCGGGGCGAATGACCTTCTCCGGCGCTATCACGGGACCATCGCGGCGATTCCTTCGGTCGAGGACGAGGCAGCCCAGCGGGCGATTGTTCCCGCACTTCCTGGGACCGAGACCGTCGTGGCATTGGTCGATGGACAGCTCGTCGGTGTCGCAACCGCATGGGTTCGGATCGGCGGGTTGGATCAGCTTGCGACCGCTCTCGGCTGGGATCGCGCGGTGGAGTGGTTGACCCGGTGGCGTGTGTTCACACACATCGCGGTCACCGAAGAGCATCGTGGGTACGGTGTCGGTCGTCGTCTCGTTGGGCGTCTGGAGGGGCGCTGCATCCGCTCGGGAGCGGCCGGCCTGTGGGGTTTCGCAGAGGAACTGCCGGCCCCGTCGGCTCCCTTCTACGAGACGCTCGGGTATGTCGTTGCAAAGCGAGGCGACGGCCTTGTGCTCGATGGAGTTCCGGTGGCGCAGCCGCCAAGAACTCGAGTCGGCCAACTCTTCATGCGGCAGTTCTAGGACAGCACTACCAGCAGGAGGGGGCGACCGGAATGGTTGCCCCCTCCTTCGTTCGTGTGTCAGCGTTACGGAGTTGTGGCTCGTTGGCGGGGCATCCGGCGGATGGCGATGAGGCCGGCCACCAGTGCTGCGGTGAGTCCTACGCGTGGCCAACTCCAGTGTCCGGCGAGAGCGTCGGCCCCGAGCGCGACGAGCGCGAGAAGGAGAGTCGCGGTCAGGGCGCACGCCGGAATCAGCGTCAAGATGAGCCAGGTAATTGTGGTCTGAGCGTTCAATGTCATGGTGGTGGCTTCCCTACATGGAGATGCTCTGAGCGGCGAGCTCGAGCACGATCGGTGGGGCGGAATCGAGGGCTTCTTCTGGGCGGAGCGCGCGATCGGAGAACCGTAGTTCCGTGCGGTATCTGGGGCGGGACAGAGTGCCATCCGCGAACACGGTGCGGCCTCTGAGTGTCGCGCTGAGGTGTTGTCGGCGGTGGTCGACCGTGATGCGGATCTCGGTCACTCGCGCCGTGATCGGATGCTCCGTCAGGGCATGGGTCTGCGTGCAGTCGAACGGCGCGACCTCGTAGGTGAAGGTGGTCTTGGTGGGTGTGTGAGTCATCGTGAGCGTCTCCTTCTAGCCGATCATGCGGCACCGCTGGTACCGGGGATCCGGGTGGGTACGTCGACCCAAGGGATGATGTTGGGCCGTGCTCGGGTGATCATCTGTTCGCGGCGCTGCTGCTCTAGCTCGACGTGGCTCGGGCCGATCGAGACGGCGGTCGGGTTCGCAATACGGCACCAGTAGTCGACATCCTTCCGAGCGTCGGCGAGCTCGGCTTCGAGGGCCGCGATGGCGTCAGCGTTGCGGCGGTTGCGGTCCTTGAAGTCGTCCAGCGCGTCGGCGTAGCCGACGGCGTAGAGGTGGACCTGCTCGGGGTCGAGGGCCGTGAGGTCGATCGTCAGCATCATGCTCCCCTTCGTTCAGGCGGCGCGGCCGATGAGTTCGGTGGCGAGTTCGTCGATCTTGTCGGGGCGGAATCCGGACCAGTGCTGGTCTCCTGCAATGACGACCGGCGCCTGCAGGTAGCCGAGCTCTTTCACCTGCTCGAGGGCTTGCTCATCGGTTGAGAGGTCGACGACGATGTAGTCGATGCCCTTGGCGTCGAGTGCTCGATACGTCGCGTTGCATTGCACGCATGACGGCTTCGTGAAGACCGTGACCGTGATCTGTTCCATGGTGTTCATGAGCTCCTCCTTCGAGAGATTCCTGCTGTGCTGTGGGTGAGGGCGGTGCCATCGATTCGATAAATGGAATGCCCTCCGGGTGGGTGTGGGAGTCAAGGGGTTGAGCCACGCCCTGCCTGCATGGTCTTGGTGCAGAGGAGCGGAGCTCCTTCCCTCACCATCAGTGGGCTGCGTGAGCGACGCCCCTTGACTCCCACACCCACCCGGAGTACTCCGCCTTGGCGGATCGAGGGCACCGCCCCCCGCGCGCCTGGCGTGCGTCGCGCCCTTGGGCGCGAGGAGAAACCGCCTGGCCTCCGGCCGGTCGATCGTTGGCTTGCCGGCGCCGGCCGAAGGCTCACCCTGGGGTGTGATGGGCCGTCCATCGCTGTGTGCAGGTCCGACCGAGCTCTGCGAGGAAGGAGCTGTGCACGGTGGAGGCGGGTCATGCCGTCGCGGCCGACCCCAGGTACCAGGTCGTGGTTGTCCACCTGTGGGCAGGCCAGCCCGAAGGAAGTAGCTGGGTTGTCCACAGGTGGTCAATCACCCCGTGTCGGAGCCGGATTCGGCGGGAAGTCTGGGCCGCGCTTGCGCGGGCTGGGGGAGTGGTGAGGGGGCTCCGTCCCCCTCGCGGGTCGCCCCGGTAGGGGCGGCCCACAGCACGAGGGAGAAGCCGGTCGGTCCGAGCGGGGGAGTTGCTCGGACCGACCGGCCGGGTCGTCAGGCGACCTCTGCCGTGTCTGGCTCGGGGTATCCGGCTGCGATGCGCTCGACCGGTGCGAGGTGGTAGCCCCACGCTTCGAGTTGCAGCAGGTATGCCTTGTCGGTCTCGTTCGGGGTGCGCCACGACTCGCGGCTGGTGCGGTTCTCACGGATTGCGAAGGCGATCGCGAGGTTCACGTGTCCGGCCGTGCGCGGGTCGTTCTCGACGTGGGCGGCGAGCCGCTTGGAGTCGGAGTACCCCTCGATGTTGAGCAGAGTCTGAGCCCCGCCGATGTAGTTGTTCACGTCGCTGGCGTGACGGGTGAGGGTGATCGCGAGGAACTCGCCCGCGTCCTTGGGCAGCTGTTTCCGGGTCAGGAATTCGACCAGCCAGTCGATGCGCACCTTGGTGGCTGCGTCCCAGTTTTTGTTGTTCTCGATGAGTCGGCGGCGCTCGGCACGGCGCTGCTCCCGGGCGGCTTCCTGTTCTTCCTCCGGCAGCGACGAGACGTCGACCTTGGCGTTGCGGTGGCCCCATCGTGAGTGGTGCAGTTCGGGACGGATGCACACCGCACGCTGGTCGGTGCTCGGTTCACCGTCGCGGACTGAGACGCTGATGATGATCGCGTTGCCGGGGCATCCGGTGTGCTGGTCGGCGTCAAGGCCGGGGCGGTCCTCTTCCTCTGGGCGGGCGTCGGTGAGCTGGTGGAGGTTGGTGTAGTCGTAGTCGTTCCGCTCCATGACGGTGAATCCGGCCTCGCGGAGTTCCTCGGCCGTGTGCTCCCACGCAGCCGAGATGATGCGCTCGTTGCGAAGCTTCTGCGTGACCCACGGCAGCTCGTCATCGTTGTACTGGAGGATCGTGCTGCAGGCCTCGGGGTCATCTTCGAACTCGACGAGTGCGAGCGCCATGTCGAGGCTGACCACCTCGTCGAGCGCAGCGCGTGCGACTTCCGATGCTGCGACGGTGACCGACGCCTGCACCCGGTCCTTGCGGGTGCCGGTGGCCTTGGCGATCTTCGCGACGCTGAGGCCTTCGAGTTCGAGCACCCGGTAGGCGTCGACTCGTTCGGTCTCGGTCATCTCGGCGCGTCGCTCGTTCTCGACGAGCTGGCCGACGACGCGCTCAGCGACGGTGGCATCGGTCGCGTTCATGTAGACCGGGATGGTCGTGAGGCCGACCTCGCGGGCGGCGAGCACGCGGCGCTGCCCGTACCGGATGTACACGGTTCCGTCGTCCGCGCGGCGACCGCTGACCGGCGTGACGACGCCGTTGCTGCGCACGGAGTCGAGGAACTCGTCATCAAGGACAACGGCTTGCTGGCGGATGTTCTCTTCGAGCACAACCTGCGTCGGGTCGATGTGCTCGACCTGCGCGATGGCAGGTGTGTGGGTGGTGATCGTGGTGGTCACAGTGGTTCCTTTCAATCGATGTAGTCTGGTGAGACCGGCCAGGAACCGTGGCAATTCCAGTGCTACGGGTCCCGGCCTTCGTCTCGTCTTAGTGGGACAGCAGTGCGGTGATCTTCGCGCCGTCGAGGGCGAACGCGCGGTTCGCTGCCGACCACGCGGAGGTCACGCGAGCGGCCTGCTCGTCGCTCAGACTGAGCGGCATTCCTCGCACGTCGGAGGCGATGAACAGGCCCGGGCCGCGAAGGATGCTCGCGCGGCCGACATGGGCAAGCATCAGCGACATGGTGTCGTTGATCGGCTTGCGAGGCTCACCGTTCACGAGCATCGACGCCTCATCATCGACGTAGAGTGACACTCCGCCGATGAACGGGACGGCGTCGTACCATCTGGCTGACAGGTGCCGGTAGATGTCCCGGCATACTGTCGTGGTGTCCGTTCCGTCGAGCTCAACGGACATGATCGTGCCCGCGGTATCGACCATCAGCGCTCTGGTTCTCATCGTTCTTTTTCCCTTCTGGTGGGGGGTGGTTGACACGAAGAGCAAGAGCGGTGGGAGGAAGCGGAGTCCCCGCAGGGAGCGGTTGGCAGGAGAACTTTTCCGAGGAGGAGCCCGGAGCCTGCGGAGGGCGGGGGAACGGAAAAGTTCTCCGAAACTGCGACCGGAGGGGGCGCAGCTGACGAGCGCCGCTATGCTCAGCGGGTCAACCACCCACCACCAGACGGGAAAGACCTCCCGGCCGAAGGCCGGGAGGTCAGTGCAGTGCCGGCCTTGGCCGGCTCCTCTTCCCCTTGAGTTCATGCCCAGGTGCGCATCGGATGACCGTGCACTCGTAGAGGTTGCGCTACGCCGCGGGGAGTGGTGAGGGGGCCGGGCGGCCCCTCACGCGGCGCCCCGGTGGGGGCGGCGCCCAGTTACCATCCGATCTCGCGCCGCGGCGTTTGAGTGAGGCCGATTGTCGTGCTTTCCGTCGCCTGGTCCTCGGTCTGCAGAAGCCGTCGGGCGCGCACGTCGATCGACTCAGTCTTGCGCTCGGGAGTCGCTGGCACGGGTGCTTCGGTCGTCGGTTCTGGTGCTGCTAGCTTTGCGAGTTCGGTGTTGACTCGGTCCAGCCGGCGCTGGGCTTCGCGGAGCTCCTCTTGGCGCTTAAATGGTTGACCCAGTTGCCGGTCGGCGTCGTCAAGTGACTGAGTGGCCTCAGCTCGCCGCCGTTCGGTGTCCGCGATCAGCCGGGGGATCGATGCGGTGCGATGCTCAAGCTGGCGGACCAGTCCGAGAGTCCCGGATCCGAACTCGTCACGCGGAATGTGCACAGCAGCACCCGGCACGTCGCGAAGCTCGACGACGACGGCCGGACGTCCTGCGATGCTCGTCGCCATCGCGTCGATGTCGAATCCGCCGAGGTTGCCGAGGTTGCCGAGTGGGCGTTCGACGTGCACCGGGAGGTACCTGATCTGTGTGCGCGCGGCCCAATCGGTGATCGCGGCCGCGGCATCCGCTCGCTTGCCGAACTCATGGCCGGCGACGGTCATCCGGAATCTGTCCTCGCTCGTATCGATCGCGCGCGGTTCGGCTACCTGGAGTGCGTCGAGCTCGACGTCGAGAAGTTCGAGGCGACGGGTCATGTGCTCCTTGGTGTGCACGAGGTTGGACTGATCGCGGTGCCATGCACGCTCGAGGCGCTGCAATTTGGCGACCTCGTTCGCGACGGTGGACTGCTCGAGCAGCAAGGGATTGCCGGAAGCGAGCGCCTTCGTCTCGGCGGTCGAGAGGGCGGTGTCACCGATGTCCTCGATCTCTCGTACATCGAGGCGGCCACGCATGATCTGGGCGATGAATTTGGCTTTGCGCGATACGGTCTCCCACATGTAGCCGTCGAAGGAACCCTCGACGACGTATCGGTAGACTCCGACCTCATCGTTCTGGTTCAACTGTCGAACGATCCGGCCGTCTCGTTGTTCGACGTCGGCCGGTCGCCACGGGCAATCGACGTGGTGCAAGGCGACCGCTCGGGCCTGGACGTTCGTTCCCATGCCCATTCGACTCGTCGACCCGATCAGGACAGCGATGTGTCCGGAGCGTGCGGCGGCGAACATCCGCGCCTTCTCAGTGTCGTTGCGGGCCTCGTGGATGAATCGGATCTGCTCGGCCGGCACTCCGTGATCGGTGAGGCGCAGCCTGAGCTCGTCGTAGGCGTTCCATCGCTCGGCATTCGGTGTGCCGAGGTCACAGAAGAGCAGCTGCAGTGCACCTCTGTTGGGTGAGGGCTGCCCTGTCTCCTGGTCGATGTACTCGTTCTCGCGGTTCACATGCCAGATGCGCGCGACGGTCGCGGCGACCTGGTCGAGTTTCGTCGTCGATGTCGGCACCGAGAGGGGGGACACCATGCGCATGTCGAGGGCGGCCTTTCGGCCGTCCGTGGTGACCTTGAGCATGTTGTCGACATCCGGGGTAACTCGGCGCTGCGCGATCGCATCGGCACGGTCGCCGAGGCCGGCGACGTAGCCCTGGAGCTCTGAGGATGGGGCGATCACGATGGTCTCAGGCAGTCGTTGGCCGTCTTCGCGCTGCCGAATCCTGGGGACCGGCAGGTTGAGATCTTCAGCGGTCTTCACGTCGGCGAAGACGTGCCACATGCGCAGCATCTCGGGCACATTCTGGAATGACGCGAACCGGGTCTTCATGCGGAATCGGCCGCCGGCGGCCGGGGCCATCTCCATCTCTGTGACCGTCTTGCCGAACGTCGCCGCCCACGCGTCGAACGCGAGCACGCCGGCGTCCTCGAGCAGGTCTGGCCGAAGGTAGCGCTGCATGACGTGCGCCTCGGTCACGCTGTTCGCAATCGGTGTCGCCGTCGCGACGGTGGCAACACGGGCACCGTGGCGGGCGCGGAGGTACTCGAGCTTCATGAGCAGGTCGGTCGCGCGCGCGGCGCCCTCGATCTTCGCGTCGGGGATCGAGGAGATGGTCTTCAGGTTCTTGTAGTCGTGCATTTCGTCGACGACGACGTAGTCGATGCCGGTGGACTCGAAGATTATGCCCGGATCGCGCGGCTGGTCGACCAGGCGCTTGTGCTGTTCCTCGGCTCTGGCGATCGCCTTCTCGATCTCCTTGATCGTCGACCGCATCTCGGGGTCAACTTTGTCGAGTGCGTCGCGGAGCGTCACGAGCTCGCGATCGATGAACTCCGACTCCGCGGCCGCCGATAGCGGGACCCGCTGGAAAGCGGTACGGGTCATGATGACTGCGTCCCAATCGTTCGCGGCGACCCGGGCGACGAACAGACGTCGCGCTTCACCGGCGAGGTCGTCGCTCGAGGCGGCGAGGATTCGTGCCTGCGGGTAGATCTGAAGCCACTCGCGGCCGAATTGCTCGAGCATGTGGTTCGGCACCACGACGACGGGCTTGGAGACCATGCCCATACGCTTGAGCTCCATCGTGCCCATGACCATCTCTGCGGTCTTGCCGGCACCGACAACGTGCGCGAGCAGCACTGAGGGCTCGGCCAGCATGCGGGCGACCGCCGCGCGCTGGTGCGGCCGCGGTGTGAAGCCTGCAGCCAGTCCTGGCAGGGTGAGGTGATCGCCGTCGCCGGTGTAGTCCCGGAGCACGATCGAGTTGAAGCGGCGGTTATACTCGGCCGCGAGCTCACGGGCCCGCTCCGGGTTCTCCCATACCCACTCGCCGAACCGCTCCTGCATGAGCTCGGCCTTCTCTTGAGCGGCCGCGGTCTCGGTCGGGTTCAGCACCATGCGAGTGGAGCCATCGTCCTTGATCTCGTCCTCGACACGGATCGGTGCTTGCGAGAGGACAGATTGGGCGATGTCGATCGCAGACCGCCGGCCGGTGCCCCATTCGCTGGTAGCGCGGACGGAATGGCGGTTGCCCTTCACGGTCCACTTCGCCGGCAGGGGATTCTCGACGGTGATCGAACGGTCGGCGAGGATATCGCGGAGGAACTCCCGATGCACCTCGGGGCTGATCCAGACTGCGCCCATGCGAGCCTGGATCTCGTCGGCACGAATCTCGGGCGGCATGACTCGCTCGAGCGCGGTGACGTTGACCCGGTAGCGGTCATCGTCGGCGGCCGCGGTGCGTGCAGCGTCGAGCTTCTGGCGTACGTTGCCCGAGAGGTATTCGGCGGAATGGATCAGCCCGCCGGCGGGGGAGTCGTAGACGAGCTCGCCGAGATGGCGACGTGCCTCCGGCTCGGAGGTGCCAAGTAGGTGCGCGATTATCCGCAGCTCGACGCGGCCGGTCTGGTCCAGACTCATCGCGACGGCCTCGGCGGGAGTGTCAGCGCCGTCGCGAATCGTTCGTGGCACGACGACGCGTTTCTGCAACAGAGCCGCCGGCGCTGCGGTCTGGTCGGCATCGTCGAAGCGCTCGAGTGCGAGGACGAGCGCGCCCCGCGGGTCTCGGCGGAGCAGCCGCACCGCGGTAGGCGTGATCCGGGCAGTCCCGGGCTCCCCAGTCTCAGGGTCGACGCGGCCGGTCGAGCGGAGCGAGTACCGGTTGATCGGGCCATAGCGGGCGACGTATCGCTGCCAGTCGAGGCGGAGGCCACTCCGGGCGTGCTCGAGCTCGTCTGTGTCGTCTCGTTCGACAGACTCCCGATCGAGCAGCGCTGCGGCCTGGTCCCGCAGACCGAGCAGGGTGCGCAGTTCGGCGGCCGCGGTCTTCGGTACCTTCAGCGGTTCGAGACCGCCGGCCTGCACGAGTGCGAAGTCAGCGCGGCCGTCTGGAAGGATCGTGCCGTCCCAGTGCTGTTCTGGGGCCGGTCGGTACTCGGCCTTCTGTGCGATGCTCGACACGCTACGAGGCGCGCCAAGCAGCCGGTGCTCCTCGGCGTCCGCGATCACTCCATCGAGCGCGCTACGCAGTCGGGCCGGCGTCTCGTGGAGGTCACCGGCCGCGACGTGCAAGGTCTCCGCTCCGTACATGCCGGTGCCGACGTGGAGTTCACCGAGGATGTTCTCGGGCCGGGTGTCGAAGTAAGAATTGAGCTTCACCAGGTGCCCGTCGATCTGCCGGGCCGTGACTGTCTCCCACAGTACCGAGGCTGGCGGGACGCCGGGGTCGCGACGGCGGAAGACGACGAGGTCAGTCACAGCTTCCGTGCCGGCGGCGCGACGGTGCGCACCGGAGGGCAGCCGGACGGCGCCGACGAGGTCAGCAAGCTGGTTCATCTCGCGCCTTGCGGCCGGATTTTGAGCGTCGAGGGTGTACCTCGACGTGAGGACCGCGACAAGACCGCCAGGTCGGGTCAGCTCGAGGGACTTAATGATGAAGTGATTGTGCAGAGCATGCCCGCCGCGGTTGTGGGTCGGGTCATGGAGCACGACGTCGGCAAACGGCACGTTCCCGACGACAGCGTCGAAGTGACCAGTCGGGAAGCGGGTGTCGGCGAACGACTCTGCCCTGATGGTGGCGTGCGGGTAGATGGCCTTCGAGATCGCCGCGGTGACCTGGTCGAGCTCGACGCCCGTCATCCGGGCGTGCTCAGGCGCGAGTCCCACGAATGTGCCGGCGCCAGATCCCGGCTCGAGGACGTCGCCGCCGGCGAACCCGAGCCGGCCGAGCGCACCCCATGTCGCTGCGACGTACGCGGGATCGGTGTAGTGCGCGTTCAGCGTCGTGCGGCGTGCCTGTGCCCATTCCTTGTCGTCGAGCAGCTCTCGCAGCTCAGCGCGCTCAGCCGTCCACGCGTCCTTCGTATGGTCGAATACTTCGGGGAGTGCTCCCCAGCTCGACCACCGCGCGAGCACTGCCTTCTCTGGTGCCGTTGCAGACCGTCCCTCGTCCTCAATCCGCCGCGATAGGCGGATCGCCTCGACATTCGCGGCGTAGCGAGCCTTCGCACCAGAGGGTGCAAGCAGCTCTTGCGATGCGGGCACGAACCGGGCCCCCGTCGATGCCCCAAGCTCGTGGTCGACGAGCTCGTCGACCACGTCGAGGGCTAGGGGTTGCTGAGGTCCGCCCCTGCCTTCATCCAAGCCTCGAACCGCTGATCCGCGGCGGCCGCCACGAGATCCTCCCGGTCGTTCCACACCTTCCTCGGCAGCTCCGCCTGCAGCATTTCCTGCAAGAAGCTCACTGGGAGCATCCACCGGTTCGCGGTCTCCTCGAGCTCGTCCGCCAACGGCATCGTCTCCGCCATCCAGAAGGTCTCGACCCAATCGATGATCGCCTCGTCCATCGGCCGCACCGCGTCCCACTCCTCCCGGAGCTCTGTTGGGCTCATTAACGCGGACGTCTCCGGAGGCAGGAACATTAGGTCCTGCTTCACCAGCTCTTCGGCCGTGATCCTCGCCGAGTTCAGCCTGGCCACCTTCTCCAAGTAGCTCTCGTCCGCGCTGTCCGTTCCCTGCAGCTTCTCCGTCGCTTGCTCGACCTGCTGGGCGATCTCCTCGCCCAGCCCCGAGAAGAACGTCTCGGGATCCTCGAGCGCCTGGTACCTCGAGGGGAGGTTCTTCAGCCAGTACTCCTGCGCCTCGCGGCCGTACGTGTTCATCATCGTCCCGATCATTTCCAGAGTCCTCTCGCACGTCGTCGAAGCTAAGTGTGCCGTCGAGCAACTGCTGCTCGACGGGTGAAACCGGCGCTGTCCGCGCCTGCTCGAGCGCCGCATCTGCGGACTCGGCCTCGAGTCCCCAGATATCCAGCTCGACTTGATGGGCGGGAGCACTCCGCCGTCGACGACCAACCAAAGTGTCTGTCCTTCGCCACCATCCCCTCGTCAAGACGGCACGTTAACAGATTCAGGTGATTGCGAGCGGAGATTCCCATCAGTTGCTCCCTCCTATGGTGAGGTATCCGACCGGGCCACCGGCCGAGACCTCGATGGTGCTCGACATCACCTGCTCTGCCGGCACCGCGAGCCAGTCGGGCAGGTCGGGGGAGAAGCGCGTCACCATTCCTGGCCCGACTCGAGCCAGTAGGAGACCTTCGAAGTGGTGCCGCTCGAATCCTTCATTGTCGAGCTGGATTGTCCCGGCGTGCGCGTCGGCGCCGAGCATGAACAGCGCAACTGGGAACGTGGCAACGGTTACCGCGAAAAGCCCGTTGTCGACGACCCTCTCAGGATTGCATCGCCACCATCGGAGACTCGCGGCCGCAAGTACCTCGTCGGTGAACCCCACGTCGAATCCCAACCATTCGCGGTTGTCGTCTGGGTACCGCGACTTGGACGGCTCGCCTGCATCCGTTCGCAGAACGGTTAGCTCGCCATGGGTCGTGACCAAGCGAGGCCGGCCCGTGAGACGGTCGACCGTCTTTGCATCAACCCTGCCTCTCGCGTCGTCGACGAGCGGCAGCATCCCTGCCCTGACCATCTTCGTTAGCGACGCCATATTCAGGCCGAGCGCGCCAGCCGCCTGGCGCTTCGTGATCGACGCCGTCTCCTCGAGAGGAGAGGTCGCGAAAGTGGGGAACATGTCACTCCGTTATGCGTTGTACAACGCACGGTAGCACACGCCTCCGATTCACGTCACTCTGTCGTCTACACCGCCGCCGAGTCAGCAGCACAGACGACCGCCTCGACCACGTCGGTGCTGGCGATGGCATCGCGACGTTCAAATAGATGCTCGAGGACCGTTGGTCGCAATTCATAGAGATGCATTGCTTTCCTGCGGTCGACGTTGCCGCTGATGTGAGCCAGACTCGGACGCACCCGAAAGAACCAGACGGCGCGCTGCGGCATCGAGAAAGGCCGATCCGTGCGGAACAGTCGGGACATCGGTCGACAGAACATTGGATCGAAGCGAACGACTTCGCCAACACGGAGCTCCCGTGACGTAACGTGCCAGATCGATTCGATAAGGGCGACTCGCTCAGGATCGACAGGCGCGCCCGCGGATCCACGAACAACCAGCCCCACAGCCGTGAGGCCGGCAGCTCCACAGGCAAGAAGAAGAACCCACGGCGGGAGCGCGTTCAGTATGGCCAGACAGAGGGCCCATGTAGCTACGGCGGAAGCAGCAGTGAATGCGACAAGCCAGATGAACCCCTCGACTGTGAAGTAGGCCCGAACGACGCGCCAGGGATGCGCCATCAATCCCTCCGCTCACTCATTCCAACTGAGCCCGTGGAGCTCAAATGCCTGGTTCATAACCCGTTGGGTCTGCCGAGCTCGTGACCGGTACGGCGCTCGTACTCGTCACGGCTGATGGAACCCTCGATCCACCGGTCGAGGTCGGTCTTCTGGCGCGAGGGTGAGGGAGTGAGTTTTCCTGGGATGTGCCATCGGTTCGGGACGCTTACATAGCGGGTGGTTCCCTCGATGGGCTCGGTCCGTCCCAAGGTCACGACGAGGCCGGCCCAATCGATTTCGAGGGCTTGGACGACATTTCGCATCTGCCGAGCGGCGTCCACCAAGTCTTCCTCTGTCACCTCGAGATGTGTGCGCGATACGAAGTCGCGTCCCCGAACCTGGACGGTTACTTGGTCCTCGGTCAGCGCCCATCGGGAGTGCAAAAGCAGATTGCGCTGCTTCATGGATTCAGCAGCCCAGTCGATGTGATCGCGAAGCATCGGCGAGTACAGGTCGTGTTCGGCCCGTAAGGGGATCATGGCCCGGATGCGCTCGATCTTCTGCCCGAACGGAAGACGCCCCGTGAGTGCAGCACCGACCCCAGGGTTCTCGTCGATCAGCTCGTCGAGGATCACCTCCACGACGTTCTCAAGCTGGGCCGCGAAATACGCGAGCTCTCCCAATGCGCGCAGCTGGCCATCGCTCAGCGGAAGAGCTCGATTTGAAGCGGTGCTCACGAGGCCGAACTCTAGCGTCGAATCGCCATGGATGCGGCCGCGGAGCATGTCGGCAGGATCTGTGAGACTCTGCAATCGTGGCCCTGAAACGATCGGCGAACCCGGAGCGCGAGCTTGCTCGCGTGAAGCTCGATATTGCCCGCTGGAAGCGCTCCCGAGCAGCTCGAGATGCGTTTCAGCGAGGTTGGCGTGGCGGGTATGGTCTGGGAAGGAGCGACGAACGTGACCGGATTCCTGACCGGCAGCCGCATGTCGGCTTCGACGGGCACCCTCAGGTCGAGCTCTACGGGATTGAAGTCGACGAGGGCCTCGCGCCTTTGCTCGATGTGCTCTGGCGCCTGGGGCTGGACACCCAATACTCGTGCCAGGGCCACCCCGATCACTACCTGCCTAACCACCCGAGCAGCTGGGAGGCGGCCACGCAGATCTTCTTCACCGACGTCGATCAGGCGCTGAAATTCGTGAAGAAGTCCATGGAACTGCTCGGGCCCCATGCGGCATATCACGAGGGCGGTTTCCGCATCAGCGTTGCCAGCGGCATCGATTCGCCAGTTCTTCGTGGAGACGTTCGTTTCTCTCCGACGCTGATCGAGCCTCTCCTGTCGTCGTGGACGACATTCGAGGCGGAACTTGCAGCCCGCGCCTCAGCCCACTCGGGCTGAGGAGAAGACGGATGCCGCTCGTTGGGATGCTCGACGGTGAACGGGTGGTGGCACCACTCACCGGCGATGAACTGTGGCAGCAGATGAAGGCTGGCGCCACCGTGACGCTACCTTGCGACGCGCGTGCCGTGCCCAAGCAAAGCAAGTACGGGACCCGGTTCTTCGCGCACTGGCCCGGAAGCCACTGCGACGTCGAGCACCGCCCAGAGTCTGCTGAGCACCTCCGCGCCAAGGAGCTCATCCTCCTCGGCGCGCACGCTGCCGGCTGGGACGCGACCCCAGAAGTCCCAGCCCCGGATGGGGCCTGGATCGCCGATGTCCTCGCCAGCTCCGGGACTAGTCGCGTCGCGCTCGAGGTGCAGTGGTCGCAGCAGACACCGGAGGAGTACCACGCGCGCACCGCCCGGTATCTCGCCGACGGGATCGACTGCTACTGGTTCGCCAGGCACGAGAAATCCCTAGGCGGGTACGACTTTCACCTCCCAGTGTTCGGACTCCGAGGAGACGGTGGAGATTTCACCACGCTCCCGGGGTCGAACACGCGGTGGTTCGATGATCACGGGACGGGTCTCGAGGAGACGGTCACCAACCTGCTCGGCGAATATCCACGCAGGTGGCGACCGTTGGCCGAATCCGAACAGGGCTTTGTCGTCGAGTGGATCTGGATGAACTGTTACCGGTGCTCCGGGTGGTCTCGGATCTGGCGTGTACCCGACGAGCGCGCGTTCCGGTGTGGCGACTGCGGCCGCTCCGGAACCCGGTTCGGACACCGTGGAGGGATCAGCTTCCTCGATCCGCTTGACCACGTGAACGTCTTCCCCGCGGACCCGCCTATCGAGATGCACGCTGACGTGCTACGCATCATCGGCCAGCTCGACAAGCTAGCCACGATTACCAAGCGGTTTACGAAGACCAGCGGGGTGCAGCACTACGGCTTCACGTGTCCCCATTGCCGAGCGGTGCTCGGCAACATGTTCATCCGGAACGACCGCGGCCACACCTGGAAGGAAGACCAGCGCCTAATGGGACCGGCATCAGATCGCGTGCAGACGCCACTCGAGCTCGGCGGGCACTGGTGCAAACCCAGCTCGTGATTGGGAGAGCCGACGTAAGCGCAGCCGCAGGACGTCCCGACGACGAACTGGACTAGCCGCGGCGACCTGACATATCGGAGACGAACGCGTCACCGAGCCAGCGCCATGCTTCGGCGGAAGGCCCGTCTCGATCACCGATGTGCTCGAGGGCTTGCTCAGCACCCCACCACTCGTAACTCTCCAGAAGGTACGGCTCCATCGTCCGTCCCAGATCGAACGCACCGATCACACCATTGCGGCGCTCGCTCTTGGAGATGTAGATGTAGGCCGACCTCTCGGAGACGCTTGGGAACTCGGACCGCCACGGCCATTCGCGCCACGCCGCGGAGAACGCGAACTCGATGTTCATCTTGGACGACGACATCCCGGAGCCACCTACCGCGACACATGCGACCGCGAGCGCTTCGACCACGGTCTTCCACTGCTGATCTTTCGTCAATCGTTGGACCACCATCCCCCAACCCTCACGCCCATCGACGAATCGGGCTAGCCCCCAAATGCCCGCGGAGCTCGTTCAAAACACCGTGCCGGATAGGCTCTGGGAATGGCCAAGTCGAAGGTGAACAGGGTGGCCGCACGGGTCGCGTCGGAGCTAGCGCGGGTGGTCGCGGTGGTGTCCCCCTTCGACCTCACCACCATCAAAACCGGCCGCGGGGAGTGGATGCTTCGCTCCGGCCTGATCTACCAAAGCGCCTCGTTCCCAATCCCGCCCTTGCGTGAGCATCTCGAGGATCATGCCGATACCCCCGGTGAGTGGACCTGCGCGGACTGTTCCGATTTCCACCGGTGGCGAGAGACGTACGAGCGACGCTGCATTGAGGCAGGAGTTGAACCACTCCCTGTGATGGTCGCTGCGAGCACCCTCCAGCGCGAGGGAGCCGAGTTCCCGGCCCTGGATGCTCCGCAGTCAGCTTTCCTTGGGTTCGTTGCCCTCATGATCGAGACGCCCATGCTGAATGATCACGGTGGTGGTCGCGGCGCGGATGTCGACTCTCTCTAGTCGTTCCAGCGCAAACCGTGGAGATTGAACGCTTCCTGCAGGTCCGAGTCCTCATGGTGGAGGGCGCGGACTTCATCATCTTGAATATGCCGGCTCGTGCGTCCGTCTGACGACCGCTCGAACACCGCCCACATACGGAGGTCATCGCCATATCGGGATCGAAACTCGACGCCGTCGACCAGGTCATTCTGGTCAGCATCGCGGAGGTCGTAGAGCCAATGGGCTATCGATCGTGTGAGGTCTCGCTGGTTGCCATCCTTCAGAAAGGACGCATCAAGCAACTGGGGAGCGAGGTCAAACTTCGCGAACGGGAAGCCCTCCTGAACGGCAGCGATACTCCTCGAGTGGGTCACGAAGCAGTATCGGCCGTCCTGCCGTGCTCGGCCGGCGGCATGATCGTCGAGCCACTTGTAGCCAACCGTGCCCGACGGCGCATCTGGCGCGTGCTCGAGATCCCCGTCCGGGTCCTCGATCTCGTCAAGCTCTGCATCGGTGACGGGATCTGGCCGAAAGTGGGCGAGTACCTCGAGAAGGCACGCCAGCAGAGATTGTCCGGTGTAGAGCGTGCGGAACTCGGCGAGCTGGTCGTCCCATCTGCCGTTGAATCGCCCGTCGGCGGGCGCGTAGAGCCAGTCCGTCCATGCCCAGGGGTCGGGTCCATGACCGACCCTCCAAACCTCGCCGGGATCCGACGTGATCTCCAAGTCCGGCGCGGTCATCCGATGTACGCGAACGCCTTTGCGGCCGCCATCACGTTAGGGCCCACCTCTGCTGGGTCACCTTCGCGGAGGACTCGAGCAGGCGAGACATCATTCAGGGCCGGGTTCATGCCCTTGAACCACGACTGCACGGTCACCGCCTCGTTCCGCTCTCGCAAGAGAGCGGCGATCTGATAGGCCAACCGCAAGCGGTCTGCATCCATCTCGCCGGGGTTCCGGGCGCCGCTGGCCCATTCGCCGACTGGTCGCGTTGACTTCACGTTGCCGATATAGGCAACGAGCCGCACACCGAGCATGTCCCGAAGCCGAGTGACGAGCTCTGGCAGCGTCGCCCGCATCGCGTCATCGTGTGCGCGGAGTCCGGGCTTCTGGGTCGTCGTCGTGGTGGGAACCATACCTCGACGGTACTCCGTCAAAGTGGGAATTGGTAGCTATTTCGCACCTGAAATGGCGGAAAGAATAGCACCCTAAATTGCGCCCATAATAGTTATTATGTCCGAACGTGACCTGCGGGGAACCTGGCTCGCTTAAGTCAGTACCTCTTCAAGATCTACTGTCTTCCGCAGCCTTCCAATAGGACCGCCCCACGTGTTGGTTCGAAACGCCCATTGGCCTGCAACAACGCTCGGATTTACGCCAAGCGTCTTGGCGAGTGAACGAATCCCGTCGACCGTGGTCGTCGATACGAGCGCGTCTTGGTAAGCCGGCGGAATCAGGTGATCTTGCGCGAACGCGTTCGCGGCTGATTCTTGCGAGTCCTCGTCATCGTTCGCTTTGAAACCATCGTCGATGAAGGTACTCCTCTTCGGGTGAAGGAGCACGTGAGCGATCTCGTGCAACACCGTGAACCATAGACTGTCCAAGAACTTGTATCGGCTGGTCACCGCGATCATTGGTGTTCCGTTGATCCATCGCGATACGCCGCTAATGCGGGTATTCGGGATCTCTGGAACAAACACGAGAACAACGCCCGCGCCGAGCAACAGATCCTGTACCTCGCGGAATGCCCTCCCGATGTTGTGGACAGTGAGTCTGGGGATCGCGACGGCCGCTGCCCGAAGCTTCTCTGGATCGTAGGTCGCGGTATTGGCCAGAAGACCGGACGCATGCACTTCCGAAAGCCGAATCCACAGGGCGGTCAGGTTGGGATCAATGGCGTGAAGCTGGCTCCTCTTATAAGACGCCTGAGGCTCGAGCCACGTCTTCTTGTAAGCAAGAGGAGACACGACCTCGAAGAATGCGAGAAGTTTCGACGCGAGCTCGGGGCCGGTATCCCCCGGATCGATCACTTTGCGATCGATGAGCACCTGGCGAGGGAATGACCCTGCCCAGTCGGCGAAACCGAGGAGTGCGTGGCGCTTCTCGTTCCGCGCTTGATGGGCCTGATACGCAGCCTCGAGTCGGAGCCAAGTCTCAGCAGATGTGCCGAGTATCTGTTCCAAGTTCACGGCGACGTCCGGAGAGAGCGCGGCCGTGCCCTTGATAACGAGATTGACGTGCTTGGGGCTGAGCCCGGTGCGCGCCGCGAGCTGCGCTTGGCTAATTGACTGCTTGTCGAGCTCTCGCTGAAGCAAGCGGCCGGGTCGGGGCGCGAAGTCGAACTGGGTGTCTGTGGGCGTGTAAATAGTCATGAGTCCGAGTCAGCTCGCGAGCCGAAGAATCGACCGGCCGCGAACGTGTAAGGCCTGAATGAGAAGTGCTTGTGCCTGGGAGTGGTCAGGCAAGGTTGCTCGGCTTTGAACAGTGCGAGGAACCCCTTCAGAGCTGAGTGGCTTGGCGTGCATGTCAACCTCCTCGATCGAGAGAGTCAGATTTCCCCCGCTGACGTCAATTCGAACACTTTGGAACGTCGCAAGGTCTTGAAGCCGTGGGGCTTGCGAAACGACGTGCAGAAGATCCTCGGCCGCATCAGCATCAACGCCGACGGCAGCACGGAGTCGCGAACCGGAGATGCAATAGCCCTCCAGCTGAGGGTCGAACCACGCGAGCTGCAAGCTTTACCTCTTTGGTAAACGGTACTTCTGTTATAGTGGGATTTACCCGACAGGTACATGCTACCCGCTTCCACCCCGGAAGTAGGAGCGACACCCGCTACAAGGAAGGACGGCCCCATGGCCCCCACCACCCCCACCAGCCTGCGCATCGTCATCGATGGCACGGCGTTCGCGACCCACGATGTCGACCAAGAAGCCGCGGCTCTGCTACGGCTGGCTGGACGCGACCCGAAGAACTTCGACCTCTTCCTTCTCAAGAAGAACGGTGTCGAGGAGAAGATCGGCGACAACCAGATCGTGAACCTCAGGGACGATGAGGAGTTCGTGTCCCGCAAGAAGATCCGCTTCACGATCGATGGCGAGTCCCACAACACCTATGACGACGACCAGACCGCAGTGGCGCTGCTCCTTCTCGCCGGCGTCGACCCCTCCGGCTACGACCTCGCTCGCATCCTGCCGGCAGGCGGTACCGAGCAGTTCCGTGACGAGCAGATCGTTTCGATCAAGAACGGTGACGAGTTCGTCACCGCCAAGCACGTCGGTGGTGTCGCGTGAGCGACGAGGACCACTTGACCGAGGCGGTCCATCAGTTCATCACTGACATGACCGCTGCGGGCGCCTCGGCCCGGGCAGACGGACCGCGGATCCTCTACGACGTGACGGCCGTGGGCGGCGCACTCGCGGGTCAGGTCGTGACGACCGGCGTGAGCGTATCGGAGGTGCTGAGCTGGCCCGCAGTGCCGCCGCACTGGATTCACCTGCCCGCCTCGGTCGAGTTCGACCAGACGAACATGGACGACACCGACTGCCCGCCTGGTTGGAAGCGGCACTCCCGCGAATACAACTACACCGATATGTCGATGCCGCCGGCGCTTGCGTGGCTCCGACACGTGCGCGGCTTCATCTCCATCGCGACCCCGAAGGCGGCTTGACATGCGGTATTCGGTGGCGATGACCGGGGAGGTCGAAGCGATCATGCGGGAGCACCTCATCCGCGATGACGGGCAGGAAGATGTGCTCATCGCGACCTACGTGGTCTCCACCGGTGTCGAGCGGACGACAGCCCTCATCAAGTCCGTGATCCTCCCCCGCGAAGGCGAGCGGTTCGTGCACGGCAACGCATCCTTCACCGGTCAATACGTACTCCGCGCGTCAAGCGAAGCACGCGCCGTTGGCCACGGGGTGGTGCTTCTCCACTCCCACCCCGGCGGGCGCGGCTGGCAACAACTCAGCCACATGGACTGGGAGACGGAATCGGAGTACGAACGCGTCACCCGCGGAATTACGAAGATGCCCCTCCTGGGCATGACGCTCGGTGGTAAGGACACCGCATGGTCGGCTCGTTTCTGGTTCGACCGCAGCGTGCCGATCTGGGCGGAGTCGGTGCGGTCGGTCTCCCCCAAGCTCGCCATCACGTGGAACGACGAGCTCCGTCAGGTCCCCCAGGTGACCCGTTCGCAGCAACGCACGGTGTCGTCGTGGGGCCGGCACAGTCAGGCGTCAATTGCTCGTATGCGCGTCCTCGTGGTCGGCGGCGGAAGTGTCGGCCTCGATGTCGCTCAGCGCCTCGCCGCGACAGGCCTCGCCACGGTCGGCGTGATGGACTATGACGCGGTCGAGACCGTTAACCTGGACCGCATGATCGGCGCAACCCGTCTCGACGCCGCACTCCGGCGGTCGAAGGTCGAAGTCGCTGCGCGGCTGATGATGTCGGCAGCGACTGCCGAGGCGTTCGAGGTTCGACGCCACGAGGTCAGCATCACGGACCCGGTCGGCGTGAGCATCGCGCTGGACTACGACGTCATCTTTTCTTGTGTCGACCGGCCCTGGCCGCGCGCGGTACTTAACGGGATTGCCTACGCGGACCTGATCCCGGTCATCGACGGGGGAATCGCCCTCGACACGTTCCCGGACGGTCGGATGCGTAACGGCATCTGGCGTGCACACACACTCGTCCCGGGTCGCCCCTGCATGGCCTGCCTCGGCCAGCTCGTCATTGGCGAGATCGCCCTCGACAAGCAGGGGCTACTCGACGATCCGGAATACATTGCAGGAGCTCGTCGAGAAGTCCCGTCGCGACAGAACGTGGCGGCACTCTCCGCGAGTGTGAGTGGGGCGGTACTGGCACAGTTCGTCAGCCTCACCGCTCATCCCGGCGGTCGCGGAACACCAGCACCGCTCCGCTACGTCCTCTCCACCCACACACTCGAGCACTCCCCCGCAGGCTCGGGGCCTTACTGCGCATTTGAGAACGCGACTTCCACGGGCGACAAGCGCACCCCCATCGCTGAGCATCGCGATGACTGGCGCGAGATCGTCCACTCGCGTGGGACCGCGAAGAAGGCGCTCCGCCTCCGCGCCCTCGACGCGGTGGAGAATCTCCTGCATCGGGCGATCTCACACCTCAAGTAGACGCGGCACCGTTTGTGGGCCGGACCCGGCCGAGCCCGGCCCTGCAGGTGGTCGTTCGATACCGGGGCCCTTCGGTGTGAGCGCGCGTACGCTGGGCGGCGCGAGCCTGCAACTGCCCACCCGAACTCGCTCTCGCGAAGGCCGTTGCGGACACTCACCGAGTCATCCGTGCTATCCGGTGGCTGCGTCTACGAGCCGAAGCGGGACGGCTGTTGACTCGCCATCGTTCGCGACGTCGACGTTTCGCTGTCGTCGAGGCAGGGTAATGACCTCACCAGAAACTTCCCCGTACTCGGGGCGCGCTGGTCGGCTCGGGGCTACGAATGCCGGGTCGTGATCAAGGGCGACTCTGCGAACACCACCCTCACTCGCGTGGACGGAGCCGTCGGAATCCACAGAACATGGCATATTCCTAACCCTGCTTCACCGGCCCTTGCGACCGTGAGTCTTCGGTTTCTCGTCTCTTAGGTGGCGATACATGTCAGCGTTGAAGCAGGCCATGGACCAATCCCGTCGGAGCACCGCTTCAGCGCACGCTCGCGCGAGATCGTCGAGCGCGACTTGCCGCTCGTTTTCATTAGCTCGTGTCTCGAGCGCCGCCGTCAGTCGACGACGGAATCGGTTCAACACGTCGCTGCATCTCGCGAGCGTCCGTCGATGATGCGAATTGCCATCAGTTGTAACCGAGGATGCAGACCGCTTCGGTTGGTGGCCCCGATCGCTGTGGTTCGTGGGTGTCGACACCGAGATACCGGAAGGCGGCGCGGAACAGAGCGGCGGCGCGGGGGCCCGCGTCTCGGGCGTGATGCGATGCTTCCTCGAGAGTCACTAACGGGTTGGAGTCTTCACTGCCGGAGTAGCGCTGCGTTAGCCGTCGTTTGAAGGTAGGTAGCGTCAGCTCGGGGTGGAATTGCCATCCGAGTGCCCGGGCGCCCGCGCTTTCATCGACGAAAGCCTGAGGGGCAACGAGGTTCAAGCCAATGACTTCCGAGGTCTCCGCCGGCTGGATGACGTCATGATGCATTTGGCCCCATCGTCCAGACGGGCAGAGCTCCTCGTTGTTGGAGTACACCTGTGTCCATCCGCACTCCGGGACGGCACCGCGGTAGCTGCTCCCGCCGAGTGCGCGTGCGAGCACCTGAGCTCCGTAACAGATGCCTATGACGGGAACCCCGTCGGCGAGCGTTCGCCGTATGAATGAGGTTTCCGTAGCGACGATCTCGCTGTGGCGTGGGTCATGAGCGGAACGGTTTGAGCCGAGAAGTACGACGACATCGGCTGGCACCGTGTCGCTGGTCATCCACTCCCGCTCAAGAAAGTGCGTGGTCGCATGAGCGTTCCGGAGGTAGTCGCCGAGCAGCCCCAGGTCTCGATCAGCACGGTCGGCAACCAAGACGGCTCTCATCGTTCGCTCCTCAAGATGTCAGGGATTCAGCGGTGTCTTCCGCTCGAAGGGCCTGTTGACGGCACGCGAATGGTGTCGCCGGGCCGCTCCGCGGAGTGGTCGGTGAGGTCGTTGCAGATGAGCTTGATCGCTTCACGCCTCGGCGCCGGTCGCGATGAAGACGGTCCCGCTCGAGCGGACGCCAACCCGGGGGTGCGACGGACTGATGAAGACCGCTTCACCCTGGTTGAGCACGAGGGATTGGTCGCCTTGTGTGACGGTCACCTGGCCACTCACAACGAGAGCGATGCCGGCGTGACTGAGGTCGAGTTCCGTGGTCGTGTCCCTGTCGACTCTGAGCAGCCGGAAGTCGTGGCTGGGGACCTGGTACTCGACGTATGCGGAGGGGGCGACCGTGCCGAGGATGATCGGCGAGCGCAATGGGGTGAAGTCCACCACTGCGAGAAACTCGTCTACGTCGACATGCTTCGACGTAAGCCCCCCGCGAAGCACATTGTCGCTTGCCGCCATGATTTCCACACCGAGGCCCTTCACGTAGGCGTGGACGTTGCCCGCCGGCAGGAAGAGGGCCTCGCCAGCCTGGAGGATCGCGAAGTTGAGTAGCGACGCCACCGCTACTCCTGGGTCACCGGGATACTGCTCGTCGAGCCGCCGCAGCAGGCGGGCTTCGTTCTCCCACCTCCCCACATCCCGGGTTGCGGCTGCCTCTACGAGCTCGTTCACAAGGCCTGGCGGCCGGTCGATGAGGATCCATCGCACGGCGTGTTCCAGCCCGTCCAGATTCAGGTGGGCACGCAACTGCGCGACCTGGCTTCGGTCTTCCTCGTCCCCCGTGCACAGGTGCCGGAGAAAGTCGTCCGTTTCCCCGAGGGGCCGGAACCCGCAAAGCCCTTCGAAACCGTCGTGCAATGCGACTATTAGCTCCGGCTTGTGCCACTCGTCCTTGTAGTTGCGCGCCGGTGAGTCGCGCGGGATGCCGCGGGCCTCTTCCTCCGCGAAGGCAACTCGAGCGCGTTCGAGGGTGGGATGCGCCTGCAGCGAGAGTGGCTTGTCGGCGGCCAGCAGCTTCAGCAGGAACGGCAACCGGCTACCGGAACCGAGCGTTGTCTCCGGTTGGTCCCTGATCCATTCGTTGAGAGTTTCCGGTTGTGTGTCCGCTTTGTCCACGAGACGTGTCGTGCTGTCCGGATGTGCGCCCAGCCACAACTCCGCCTGAGGACTGCCATCGGGCTCCTTGCCGAGAAACTTAGGGATGGCGGAGAGGGATCCCCATGCATACTTCTTGGGGCTTGCAGTGATGCGTGTCAGCACGTCGTGACCTTCATTTTCGTTGAGCCCCACCAGTCCCGAATCTGGATTCCTTCGACATCGGAGATACCTTGTTCGGCTCCATCAGATCGCAGAGATCAGACCGCCGTCGACGCGAATCTGCGACCCCGTGATGTAAGAGGCGCGCTCACTGCAGACAAAAGCGACGACATCGCCAAACTCGTCCGGTCGTCCGTACCGCCCAAGAGGGATCGCGGTCTCAGATTCTTGTTGCACGTTCCGAACGGGCTTACCGGTGCGTTCGGAAGCTGCCCGGTCGAGTGCGGCTATGCGCTCAGTGGCGATTCGTCCCGGTAGCACCATGTTGGTTGTGACGCCGTGCCGCGAGACGTTTCCGGTAAGCGACTTCAGGTAAGCAGCAAGCCCCGCACGCGCGATGTTGGATTGTGCAAGCGAGGGGATTGGCTGCTGGACACCACTGGAACCGATAGCGACAATGCGCCCCCAGGAACGGTCGAGCATGCCGGGTAGGAGTTTCGTCACAATCTTTATCTGCGCGAGCAGCATCATGTGAATGGACGACTCGAGTTGGTCGAGGTTCAACGCCGACGCAGTGCCCGGCGGCGGACCACCTGAGTTGAGCACCACGATGTCCGGAGCGCCGAGCCGGTTGCGGCAGGCCTCGATGGCCTCATCAAGCGACTGGTCGTCGGCAAGATTAAGCGCGCTGGCAGCGCAGTGGGGGAACTCCGCGGCCGCTGATTCAGCAAGATCCAGACGTCGCCCACAGAACATGACAGAGGCGCCCTCGGCTGCGAGTCGGCGGGCGCTGGCGAGCCCGAGTCCGGACGTCGAGCCCAGGACAATGGCGGTGCGGTTCCTCAGTCCGAGATCCACCGATCAGTTCCTCCCGTTGTGAGTCGGCAGGAAACGATGATGTTGGCGCAGCATCGACCACAGCACGTCGGTCATTGTCGGACCGGGTTCCCTTACGGCTTCGGAACCAAAGATTCCGCGCAAGTGAAGGGAGGCCTTCCTGATCGCAATACCGATTCCCGGCTGAGCCTCGAAATTGACTAGTGGAAGCCACTCGATGTAGTGCGTGCGCGCGTCTTCGTAACCGCCGGATCGCCAGGCAGTGACGACTCTGGAGAGGACCTCGGGGAAAGAGAATCCGGTCATCGCTCCCGCGGAGCCGGCGGCAAGTTCGTCCAGAAGCCCGAGCCCGCCGAGGCCGCCGAACACGGGAAGGTCGGTTGCAGTTGTGATGTCGGAGATGGCTACCGAAGTCGGTGGCGCCTCGGATTTGACGGCGACGATCGCGTCGGACCTGCCGACAATCTCGATGACGTGAGAGCTCGTGACACTGACTCTGCTAGCGACTGGGTAGTCCTGGAGCACGATCCCGAGGCCGGTCTCCGTGGCGATCGTATTCACATGCTCGGCGACTTGCTCGGGATGCTCGCCATTGATCT
>NZ_LMRW01000012.1 GCF_001428255.1 Agromyces sp. Soil535
TGCCCGACGTCAGGATCGAGCTGCTGGGACGTTTCGACGTGTACGTCGACGGATCTCTCACGGGTGCGGGCACGCTGGGCCGCCGTCAGGCCTCTGCTCTCCTCAAGCTGCTGGCGCTCGACCCCGGCCACGCCATGCATCGCGAGCGCCTGCTCGACCTGCTGTGGCCCGATGACACCATCGAGGAGGCGCTGCCGAAGCTGCACAAGGCGGCGCACTTCGCGCGACGGGCGTGCGATCACGTCGACGCCGTGGTGTTCCGCGGCGACCTCGTGCAGCTGTTCCCAGGCGTCGACGTGGTCGTCGACGTCGAGCAGTTCGAGGGGCTCGCGCGACGGGCACTCGAGCTGCACGACACGGCCACCGCCCGCATGGCTCTCTCGATCTACCGGGGGGAGCTCCTGCCCCAGGACCGCTACGAGGAGTGGGTGGACGCCGCACGCAACCACCTCGCNACGGCCACCGCCCGCATGGCTCTCTCGATCTACCGGGGGGAGCTCCTGCCCCAGGACCGCTACGAGGAGTGGGTGGACGCCGCACGCAACCACCTCGCSGACCTGCACCTGCAGCTGCTGCGCCTCGCCGAGCGCTGGGAGGAGCTCGTCGTACTCGACCCCGGCGACGAGGACGCTCATCTGGAGGTCATGCGCCGACACCTGGCCGGCGGGGATCGACACGCGGCGCTGCGGCAGTTCGAGCGGCTCGACCGTGCGTTACGGAACGAGCTCGGCGTGGCGCCGAGCGACGAGGCGAAGCGGCTCAGGGCCCGTGCCCTCGCCGACGAGCCCGCCCCGCCCGTGCACCGCGACGACGCCGAGGCGCCCTTCCCAGGTCGCGAACAGCACGTCGCGCTCATCGACGAACTGCTCTCCGACGCCGAGGCGTCACGCGAGCGCATCGTGCTCGTGACGGGCGCGCCGGGGGTCGGCAAGTCCACGCTGCTCTCGACGTGGGAGCGGGCTGCCGAGCGGCAGGGCTTCCGCACCGCAGCAGGCAGCGCGGTCCCCGCCGAGGCCTCCTGGCCGTACGCGCCCGTCACGGAAGCGATCGCGGACCTCTGCCGGCGGCATCCGTCGCTCGTCGAACGACTCGACGCTCCGTACCGCGAGGAGATCGAACGCGTGATGGCCTCGCTCCCGTCGCCCTGGTCGGGCGCCGATGCGCACCAGCGACTGTTCGTGGCCACGGCCGCTCTCTTCCGGCTCGCCGCGACCGAAGGGGGACTGCTTCTCGTCCTCGACGACCTCCAGGACGCCGACGACGCGAGCCTGCGCCTCGTGCACCATCTCGTGCGGGCCTTGCACGGTGAACGGGCCGTGCTCGCGTTCGGCATGAAGGCGGCCCCGCTGCCCGTGGCCGTCGCCGACCTCGCCCACGCTCTGCGCACGCGGTTCGGGGCGGTGGGGATCGAACTCGGCCCGCTCGCCCGCCCGGCCGTCGCCGCCATCGTGCGCGCTCGGCTGCCCGAGGCCGACGACGAGACCATCACGCGCATCACGGAGCTCTCGGGTGGCCTGCCCTTCGCCGTGGGGGAGCTGACGCGCAGGGCTGCCGAGGATCCCGACTGGGAGCGCCACGCCGACGAGGATGCGGTCGCGAGCATTCTCCCCGCCACGCTTGCGGCGCTGCAGCGGCTCGCGGTACTCGGCACCGGCTTCGACACCGACGACGTCGTCGCAGCGTTCGGCGGCGAAGAGGCAGAGGCGTACGAGCGTCTCGATGACGCCCTCGCATCGGGCCTCATCGAGCGCACCGAGTCCGGCTACCGGTTCCGCCATGCCATCGTGCGCGACGCCGTGCTGGCGGCCCTGCCCGCGCATCGCATGCGGCTGGTGCACCGCGAGATCGGCGAGAGCCTGGCCGCCGCCGGGGCGTCTGCTGCTCGCGTGGGCCACCAGTTCCTCGCGTCGGGTGACCGTGCAAGAGCCGTGCCGTACCTCCTCGACGCGGCCGAGGGCGAGGCCGCGATCGGCGCCTACCGCGACGCCCTCGGTCTGGTCGAGCGCGTGCGGGGCGACGCACGCGGCGACGACCGGCAGCGGCTGCTGCGGGTGCGTGCGGACCTGCTGCACGCGATCGGCGATCCGCGCGCCGTCGACGCCTACCGGGAGGCCTTGGAGAACGCCTCGCCGGCCGATGCACGGATTCTGCGCGCGCGGCTGTCGCGCGCCGCCTTCTCGGCGGGTGATGCCGACACGGCCGCCGCCGCGCTCAGCGGTCTCGTGGCGACGGACCGGCCGGAGGACACCGAGATCCTGCTCGCCCAGGCCAACGTCGCCTTCGCCGCGGGTGACACGGATGGCGCCTGGGCGATCGCCGAGTCGGCGCAGGGCCGCGTGCTCGCCGGCGAACGCTCGTGGCGAGTGCTCGACCTCATCTCGCTGCAGGGCCAGATCGCGCACAATCGTGGCGAGTGGTTCGATCGCATCCGCTCCGAGCTGCGCACTGCGCAGCAGAGCCCAGAGGTGACGAACGCCGTGTTCGACGGCTACCTGTGCGCTGCCGAGTACCTCCTGTACGGCCCGACGCCGTACCGTGACGTCATCGAGCTCGCCTCGGGCATTCGGGAGACGGCCGAGCAGGCCGGTGCGCTGCGCGCCGTCGCGTTCGCTCGTGCCCTGGCCGGCGAGGCCGCCCTCCTTTCGGGCGAGCTCGACCTAGCCCGCGAGGAGCTGACGGAGTCCGCGGAGCTCCACCACGAGCTGGGCTCGAATGCGGGTGAAGCGCACTGCCTGCAGCGCCTCGCCGAGGTGGAGCTGCGCAGCGGCAATCGGGCAGCCGCCCGGCGACTGCTCGACCGGGCGCTGCCGCTCGCCCGCTGGTCGTTGATCGCCTCGCATCTCCTGCAGCGCGTGTATGGCGTAATGGTGCTCGCGGCGGAGGACGACGACGACGCGTCCGCGGTGATCGACCGGGCGGAGGCGACCTTCGGCGCCGACGACTACTGTCAGTTCTGCGGCATCATGTTCGCCGTTCCCGCCATGATCGCCCTGTCGCGCATGGGTGAACCCGAGCGCGCGCGCCACTACCGCGATGTCGCCGAGGCGTCGTCGCGTCTGTGGGACGGAACCGCGTGGCAGGGGGCGCTCGACGAGGCGAGGGCCCACCTTGCGCACGACGAGGGCGACGCGGAGGCGGGTCGCTTCGCAGAGCGCGCAGCTCGCGAATTCGAGCGCGCGGGCCAGCCGCTCGACGCCGCCCGGTGCCGGGCCCTTGCCGGCGAGTTCGTCTCGGGCGCGGCAGTTCTTCCCTGATCCTTCCCCGGCCGGGTCATCCCCGGGGAAGGGCGCAGGCGAAGCATGTGGTCACGAGGGCCGGACGGCCCGGACGGAAGGACCATCATGAACGACGCACTGGGCATGTACCTGGTCATCAAGGCCGAGCACGCTGCTCGGCTGGCCGAACTCGCGGAGCGCGAGCGCAGGCGCGGCTACCCGCGCGCGAGCTCGACCAGGGCACGCCGGCTTGCCGACGCCACCCGGTGGATCCCGTGGCTCCGACGGACCGGCGGGGACCTCCAGAGTTCCACAAGAAGTATTGCGCAAGAAGCCTTGTGAAACTAGCATGAGGGCGTGGCCACTCCAGAGCAGCCCCGACCTCGCGCCGAAGGCTCCATCGACCTGCACGACGCGGGTCCCATGCGGGCGCTCGCGCATCCGCTGCGGCTCAAGATCCTCGGCCTGCTGCGCGTCGAGGGACCGCAGTCGGTGGGCAGGCTCGCCGAGGCGACAGGCGCGGCATCCGGTTCGGTGAGCTACCACCTCGCCACCCTCGCGAAGCACGGCTTCGTGGTGCCGGCCCCCGAGCTCGAACGCGACGGCCGCGAGCGCTGGTGGCGCGCCGCGCACGAGATGACGAGCTGGCGCACCGAGGAGTTCCTCGACGATCCCGAGCGGCGCGAGGCATCCGAGGCCATGCGGCGCGCCGTGCTCGAGACGTACCACCGCGAGCTGCTCGAGGCGCTCGACGCCGAGCTCTCGCTCGAGCCCGAGTGGGTCGCGGCATCCGACTCGAGCGACGGCGCCGCCCACCTCACGCTCGAGGAGTTCCGCGAGCTCTCGGCCGACCTCGCCGCCGTGCGCGAGAAGTGGTGGGCGAGGGGCCGCGAGGGCGGCGAAGGCACGCGGCCCGTGCGCTGGATCACCCACACGTTCCCGAGGAGCGGGCGATGACCGCCGATGCGCCGACCCTGCAGGGCATCACCACGGATGCCCCGCGCCGGCGACTGCCGATCGTCGCGCTCTACGCGGCGCAGTTCTTCTCGCTCGGGGGCAACGCGATCGCCCTCGTCGCCATCCCGATCATCGCCCTCATGCAGACCGGCTCGCCGCTGGCGGCGGGCGTGGCCGGCGTGTTCGCGACCGTGCCCCTCGTGATCGGCGGCGCCCTCGGCGGCGTGCTCGTCGACCGGTTCGGCTACCGCGTCTCGAGCATCGTGGCGGATGTCGCGAGCGGCGTCACCGTGATCGCGATCCCGGTGCTCAGCGCGACCGTCGGCCTGCCGTTCGGCATGCTGCTCGCGCTCGTGTTCCTCGGCGGCCTGCTCGACCCGCCGGGCGACACCGCGAAGACGGCGCTCACACCCGATCTCGCCCGGCTCGCACGGATGCCGCTCGCCCGTGCCGCGGGTGCGCAGTCCGCCGTGCAGCGCACCGCATCGATGATCGGCGCCGGTACCGCCGGGGCGCTCGTCGCCCTGCTCGGCCCGGTGCCCGCGCTCGTCGTCGACGCGGCCGGATTCGCCGTCTCCGCGATGCTCGTGGCGTGCTTCGTGCCGGGCGGCTCCGCGGCGGGCGACGACGCGGATGCCGGGCAGGAGTCCGGCTCGGGCGGGTTCGGGGCCGGCATCCGCTTCATCGCGACGCATCCGCTGCTCCGCGCGATCGTGCTGCTCGTCACGCTCACGAATGCGATCGACGCGGCCGGCATGGCCGTGCTGAAGCCCGTGTACGCCACCGAGGTGCTCGACGATCCCGCGATGCTCGGATTCATGGTCGGATGCTTCGCGGCCGGCGCCCTCACGGGCTCCGCGCTCTTCGGCATCTTCGGTCACCGCTACTCGGGCCGGCTCATGTTCGCCACGTGCTTCGTGCTGGCCGGAGGGCCGCCGTACCTCGCGATGGCGCTCGGCGCCCAGTCGCCGGTGCTCCTGGCCGTGCTCGCGGCATCCGGCCTCGCGGCGGGCGCGCTCAACCCCATGATGGCCACCGCGATGTACGGCGAGGTGCCCGACGGCATGCGCGCTCGCGTCTTCGGCGCGACGACGGCGGGCGTCGCGGCATCCATGCCGCTCGGCGCGTTGCTCGGCGGTCTCGCGGTGGAGCAGGTCGGACTCGTGCCGACGCTCGCGACCTGCGCGCTGCTCTACCTGGTGCTCGGCGGAAGTCCGCTCTTCCTGCGCTCGTTCTCGGGGCTGAGCGCCGCGCGTGAGCACGGAAGGCCCGCCCCCGACCGATAGCGTTGGCGCGTGGGCGATGAGCAGCGTGCCGTGACGGCAGTCGGTGCATCCACGCGTCGGCGCGGACTCTCGCCGTGGTGGCACCTGCTGACCGCCCTGGTCGTCCTGGCGCTCGTGCAGGCCCTGCTCGTGAAGGTCTACCAGGTGCCGTCCGGGTCGATGGAGGAGACGCTCGCGGTCGGCGACCGCATCCTCGTGACCCGCGTCGCGTATGCGGGCGGCGGGCCGGCGCGCGGCGACATCGTCGTCTTCTCCGCCTCTGGAGCGTGGGACGAAGGCCGGCCCGCCGAACCGATCTCAGTCGCGACGGCGCTCAAGTGGATCGGCGGACTCTTCGGCATCGGACCCGGCGTCGACCGTGTGCTCGTGAAGCGCGTGATCGGCCTGCCCGGCGAGCAGGTCGAATGCTGCGATGCCGAGGGCCGGGTGCTCGTCGACGGCGGGCCCCTCACCGAGCCCTACGTCTTCGAGGACCTGCCGTTCGAGGCGGGCAGCCTCGACTGCGCGTCGACTCCAGTCTCGATGCGCTGCTTCGGGCCCGTGGACGTGCCCTCCGGCGCATATCTCGTGCTGGGCGACCACCGCTCGGCCTCCGCCGACTCGGTGGTCGGATGCCGTGGAGCCGGACCCCCGAGTGCGGACTGCCTTCGCGTGGTCGCACGCGGCGACGTCATCGGTCGAGCGGACTTCGTCGCCTGGCCGCCGGGGCGCATGGGCCCCGTGGAGTAGGCCGCGGGCGGCTCAGCCCCGGAGCCGCGCGCAGTCGATGCAGAGCATCGCGGTGGGCCGCGCGTCGAGGCGGGCGACGGTGATGCGCTTGCCGCAGCGGGCGCAGATGCCGTAGCTGCCGTCGACGATCCGCGCGAGGGCTCGGTCGATGTCGGCGAGCTCGGCGCGGACGTCGGCGAGCACCGCCGTGCGCTGCGACCACTCCTGCGTCATGGTCGGGCCCTCGGGGTCGTGTTCGTCGTCGGCCGTTGCATCCGATCTCGCAATGCGCACCTCGGCCATCGCGTCGTCGAACTCCGCGAGCCGTTCCTCGGCGTCGGCGCGCTCCGCTCGGAGCCGCGCCTCGAACCGTGCGAGCTGTGCCGGGGTCATCATCGTCGCCGTCATCTCGCCCCCTTCCGATCAACGAATGCTACGCCTGTGACATCCGGACGCCGTGTCACACGCGGCAACTACGATTGATGCGTGGTCACCGCCCTGTATCGCCGCTACCGGCCTGAGACGTTCGCCGAGATGATCGGCCAGTCCCAGGTGACCGAGCCGCTCATGACCGCGCTCCGCACAGATCGGGTGAACCACGCCTACCTGTTCAGCGGTCCGCGCGGCTGCGGCAAGACCACGTCGGCGCGCATCCTCGCGCGCTGCCTGAACTGCGTGGAGGGCCCGACGGATGTCCCCTGCGGCGTCTGCCCGAGCTGCGTCGAACTCTCGCGGGCCGGCAGCGGCTCCCTCGACGTCGTCGAGATCGACGCCGCGAGCCACAACGGCGTCGACGACGCGCGCGACCTGCGCGAGCGCGCGGTGTTCGCGCCGGCTCGCGATCGCTACAAGATCTTCATCCTCGACGAGGCGCACATGGTGACGCCCCAGGGGTTCAACGCGCTGCTCAAGCTCGTGGAGGAGCCGCCCGAGCACGTGAAGTTCATCTTCGCCACCACAGAGCCCGACAAGGTGCTCGGCACCATCCGCTCGCGCACCCACCACTATCCGTTCCGCCTCGTGCCGCCAGGGCCGATGCTCGAGTACGTGCAGCAGCTCTGCGCCGAAGAGGGCGTCGACGTCGCGGCGGGCGTGCTGCCGCTCGTCGTGCGCGCGGGCGGCGGGTCGCCCCGTGACACGCTCTCGCTCCTCGACCAGCTCATCGCGGGCTCCGAGGGCTCCACCATCGACTACGAGCGCGCCGTCGCACTGCTCGGCTACACGCACGGGGCGCTGCTCGACGAGGTCGTCGACGCGATCGGCGCGCAGGATGCCGCGGGCGCATTCGCCGCGGCCGACCGGGTCGTGCAGACCGGCCAGGATCCTCGCCGCTTCGTCGAAGACCTGCTCGAGCGGCTCCGCGACCTCATCGTGGTCGCCGCCTCCTCGCCCGAGACCGCGGCCGCAGTGCTCCGCGGCGTCCCCGACGACGAGCTCGCCCGCATGGCCGCGCAGGCCGCGGCGTTCGGCTCGGCCGAGCTGTCCCGCGTCGCCGACCTCGTGAACCAGACCCTCACCGAGATGACCGGCGCCACCTCGCCGCGCCTGCACCTCGAGCTCATGCTCGCGCGGGTGCTCGTGCCGTCGAGCGACGACAGCGAGCGGGGCGCCCTGGCGCGGGTCGAGCGGCTCGAGCGTCGCATCGGGGTGACGGATGCCGCGGCGGATGCCGCCGTCGAGGTGCCGTCCATGCGCGACGCGCCGGCGCCGCCCAGACCGGCGCGCGCGGCCGTTCCCGCTGCACCCGCGGCTCCGGTGCCCGCTCGTGCGGCTGCCGGGGCGAGCGCTGCGGCGACACCCGAACGTGCGCCGATGGACGAGCCGGCTCCCGCGGCGACGAAGTCTGTCGGCCCGGTCACCCTGCAGCAGATGCGCGACGCGTGGCCCGAGGTGCTCGCCTCGCTCCAGCGCACCAGGCGCAGCGCGTGGATGGTGGCGTTCACCGCGCAGGTGCGCGAGTTCCGCGACGGCGAGGTGCTCGTGCTGGCGTTCCCCAGCGAGCAGGACGTCGCCGGGTTCCGCGGTGGAGCGCCCGGACAGAGCGTCAACGAGTTGCTGCGCAGCGCGATCTCCGAGGGGCTCGGCGTCACCGTCAAGTTCATCGCGAAGGTCGAGGGGCCCGCTGCCCGGTCCGGCGCGGGCGCCGCGCCGTCCGCCGAGCCGCCTTCGCCCGCGCCCGCGCAGGTGCGCAGGTCGTCCAGCACCCCGGCCGCCGCCCCATCGCAGGAGGCGGGGGCTGCGTCCTCCGAATCGAGTCCCACCCCCGTCGCCGGCCGCGCGATCGGCCAGGCAGCCACGGCTCCGTCGTCGCCCGGCGCGCCCGTCGACTCGTGGGCCACGGTCGCGATCCCGAGCGACGACGCAGCGCCGGCGGTGTCGGCCGGGGCGGGGTCGCCCGGTCTCGATGCCGGCTCGGGTGCTGCGGCACAGCTCCCGTCGCGTGCCCCACGCGCGACCGCGCTCGCGGAGCCGCCGGCAGCGGCATCCGATGCAGTCGTCGATCTGCACGCTGACATCCCCGACGACGCCGATGCACCGCCCGAAGACATCGAGCCGTCGTTCGATCCCGGGCCGCCGCCCGAGATCGTCGCCGAGGCATCCGTGCCGCGTGGTGGATCGGGCACGCCTCCGGTCGACGGCATCCAGCGCTACGGCGAGTCCGTCGTGCGGGAGGTGCTCGGGGCGACGTTCCTCGAGGAGATCGAGGCGCCGGGCCGCCCCGGCTTCGGGGAGCGCGGGTAGCACGTGTACGAAGGCATCGTCCAGGAACTGATCGATGAGCTCGGGCGCCTGCCCGGCATCGGCCCGAAGTCCGCGCAGCGCATCGCGTTCCACATCGTGCAGACCGAGCATTTCGACGTGACCCGGCTCGCCGAGATCCTCCTCGAGGTGCGCGACAAGGTGCGGTTCTGCGAGATCTGCGGCAACGTGTCGGAGCAGGAGACCTGCTCGATCTGCCGCGACCCCCGGCGCGACCCGAGCCAGATCTGCGTCGTCGAGGAGGCGAAGGACGTCGTCGCGATCGAGCGCACCCGCGAGTTCCGCGGGCTCTACCACGTGCTCGGCGGGGCGATCAGCCCCATCGACGGCATCGGGCCCGATGAGCTGCGCATCCGCCAGCTCATGCAGCGGCTGGCCGACAACACCGTCAACGAGGTCATCATCGCGACCGACCCCAACCTCGAGGGCGAGGCGACGGCCACCTACCTGAGCCGTCTGCTCACCACGCTCGAGATCCGGGTCACCCGGCTCGCGTCGGGGCTTCCGGTCGGCGGCGACCTCGAGTACGCCGACGAGGTCACGCTCGGGCGCGCGTTCGAGGGCCGGCGCATCGTCAGCTGACCCGCGGCGCCACCGACGTTCTGCCGTCGACGGCGGCCGCAACCCCTTGACGCCCCTCGCCTCCACGGCTGGAATGGGAGGCATGGCGAGCAAAGGCGCTGAATGGATCGCGGGATACGTCGCGGCGTGGGAATCGAACGACTCCGAGCAGATCGGCGCGTTGTTCACCGATGACGCGGTGTACCGGACGGCTCCCGACGCGGAGCCGCGGCGCGGCCGCGAGGCCATCGTCGCCGGATGGCTGGAGGACCTCGACGAACCGGGCACGTGGGCGTTCGACTGGAGCATCCTCGACGAGCACGACGACTTCGTGGTGGTGCAGGGCCGCACCGAGTACCCCGCGGAGAAGGACTACCTCAACCTCTGGATCATCCGCCTCGCCGACGACGGCCGGGCGACCGAGTACACCGAGTGGTACATGCCGCGGCCGCACAAGGACTGACCGCGGCATCCGCGATCGAGGACGAAGCACGCTGAACCTAGCGGAGCACCTCGACGAGCACCACCCACGCGATGATGATGGCCGCGATCACGGCGAGCACCGAACCGAACGCGACGGCGACGAGCCCCGCCGACGCCGCGCCGGCGACGATCAGCACGGACCCCGTGAGGAAGGTCGCGAGCGGCAGCAGGCCGGCAATGCTCTGGAGCAGCCGGTAGCCGGCGCGATTCGACGTCTGCTTCATGATGACGTTGATCGCGTGCACCTGGAAGGCCCCCGCGATGAGCGTGGCCACCAGCACTTCGACGCCATAGGCGAAGGTGCCCTGATCGGGGATCAGTCCGAACGCCCCGGCGACGATCGCGAGCACGAGCGTGGCGATCGAGGTCGCTGTGCGCGCCGGCAGCGTCGCCGAGGTCATGATCGTGGAGATGTTCACCGACATCGCCACGATGATCAGGCCCGCGAGCGCCGCCGTGGCGCCCACCATGGCCACGTTGAAGTCCGTCCACCCCTCGAGCGCTTCCGCCATGAGGGCACTCTAGCGTCGGGCCGTCGGGCGCCGTCACATTGCCGGGCGTGCATACGCGCCGCCGTATGATGGTCCCTCCGGCGACCGGACGTGCATCCCCGGCGCCAGCCACCACCCCGGGAGACCACGTGAGCTTGATCGTGCAGAAGTTCGGCGGGTCCTCCGTCGCCGATGCGGAGAGCATCAAGCGGGTCGCGAAGCGCATCGTCGAGACCCGCAAGGCGGGCAACGACGTGGTGGTCGCGGTCTCCGCCATGGGCGACACCACCGACGAACTGCTCGACCTCGCCGCCGAGGTCACGCCGCTGCCCGCGCCGCGCGAGCTCGACATGCTCCTCTCCTCCGGCGAGCGCATCTCGATGGCGCTGCTCGCGATGGCGATCAAGAGCATGGGCCACGACGCGCGCTCGTTCACCGGCAGCCAGGCCGGCATGATCACGGATGCCACGCACGGCGCCGCACGCATCGTCGACGTCACCCCGGTGCGCCTCCGCGAGGCGCTCGACGAGGGCGCGATCGTCATCGTCGCCGGCTTCCAGGGCTTCAGCCGGGAGTCGCGCGACATCACCACGCTCGGACGCGGCGGCAGCGACACCACCGCCGTCGCCCTCGCCGCGGCACTCGACGCCGACGTCTGCGAGATCTACACCGACGTCGACGGCGTGTACACGTCCGACCCGCGCGTGGTGAAGAAAGCCCGCAAGCTCGATCGCATCACGAGCGAGGAGATGCTCGAGCTCGCAGCATCCGGGGCCAAGGTCCTCCACATCAGGGCGGTCGAGTTCGCCCGTCGGCACGGCGTGATCCTGCACGTGCGTTCGTCGTTCAACAATAGTGAGGGGACAATCGTCTATGACCCCTCGCGTCTTCCCGAAGGAGCAGCTGTGGAAGAGTCCGTCATCGCCGGTGTCGCGGTCGACCTGACCGAGGCGAAGATCACCGTCGTCGGCGTGCCCGACGTGCCCGGTGTGGCCGCCAAGATCTTCAAGATCGTCGCGAACACGAATGCCAACGTCGACATGATCGTGCAGAACGTGTCCGCCGCCTCGACCGGTCGCACCGACATCTCGTTCACGTTGCCGAAGTCCGACGGCGAGCGGGCCCTCACGGCGCTGTCCAACTCGCAGGAGACCGTCGGCTTCACGTCGCTGCAGTACGACGACCAGATCGGCAAGCTCTCGCTCGTCGGCGCTGCGATGCGGTCGGCCACCGGCGTCTCCGCGCGCCTCTTCGAGGCGCTCTACAACGCCGGCATCAACATCGAGATGATCTCCACGAGCGAGATCCGCATCTCGGTCGTGACCCGCGCAGACAGCGTGCACGCGGCCGCGCGCGCGGTGCACACGGCGTTCGAGCTCGACGGCGATGACGACGCGGTCGTGCACGCGGGAACCGGCCGCTGAGGCGACGCGCTCGGCGTCCGTCGCGCAGAGCCAGGGATGCCGCGGCATCCGATCCCCGAATCCCTGCCGGTTTGCATGGCTTTCCTGCCTTCGTAGAACACCAAACGGCCCCCTCGTCCTCCGAAGCGGCGGATGTCCTGCAAACTGGAACTGACGTTCGGGCCTCGGCGCGACGAGCCGGACCCGAGAAGTGAGGAACACGAAATGGCACGCAACGGAGTGAACATCGGCGTCGTCGGCGCCACCGGACAGGTCGGCGCGGTCGTCCGCCGCCTCCTCGAGGAGCGCGACTTCCCGGTCGCGTCGATCCGCTACTTCGCCTCGGCGCGTTCGGCCGGCTCCACGCTTCCGTGGAAGGGCGAGGACATCGTCATCGAGGATGCCTCGACCGCCGACCCGACCGGCCTCGACATCGCGATCTTCTCCGCCGGCGCGACGCTCTCGAAGGCTCAGGCGCCGCGGTTCGCCGCTGCCGGCGTCACGGTCATCGACAACTCCAGCGGCTGGCGCATGGACCCCGAGGTGCCGCTCGTGGTGAGCGAGGTCAACCCGCACGCGATCGACAAGGCCGCGAAGGGCATCATCGCCAACCCCAACTGCACCACGATGGCCGCGATGCCGGTGCTGAAGGTGCTGCACGACGAGGCCGGCCTCGAGCGCCTCATGGTCTCGACGTACCAGGCCGTCTCGGGCGCTGGCCTCGCGGGCGGCGAGGAGCTGCTCGAGCAGGCCCGCGCCGCCGTCGCCCAGGACACGATCGGGCTCGTGCACGACGGCCGCGCCGTCGAGTTCCCCGAGGCGCAGAAGTTCCCACGCACGATCGCGTTCGACGTGATCCCGCTCGCCGGTTCCATCGTCGACGACGGCGACCTCGAGACCGACGAGGAGAAGAAGCTCCGCAACGAGAGCCGCAAGATCCTCGAGCTGCCGGGCCTCCGGGTCGCCGGCACGTGCGTGCGGGTGCCGGTGTTCACGGGGCACTCGCTCTCGATCCACGCCGAGTTCGCCAACCCGATCACGCCCGAGAGGGCCACCGAGCTGTTGGCGGATGCCCCGGGCGTCGCCCTCTCCGACGTGCCCACGCCGCTGCAGGCCGCCGGCACCGACCCGAGTTACGTCGGACGCATCCGCCAGGACCAGTCGGCGCCCGACGGCAAGGGCCTCGTGCTCTTCGTGTCCAACGACAACCTGCGCAAGGGCGCGGCGCTGAACGCCGTGCAGATCGCGGAGCTCGTGGCCGCGAAACTGCCCCTGAAGGTCTAGGGGGTCCGTCGGCCGGCGGATGTCGCCCCCCTACGGGGGGATGACACGGGATGGCAGGGCCCATAGCATGGCGGCGTCCGCCGTTGTGGTGGCACGCCGACCCGAGGAGCCCGAACATGATCAATCGCCGTGCCATCGGTGCCGCGCTGCTTCTTGCCGGCGGCATCGCACTCTTCAGCGCCGCACCTGCGTACGCGATCCCTCCGACTCCGACACCGATACCGACTCCGTCGGCGCCGCCCGAGGAGGGGGTCTGCGACGAGCTCGACTCGGGCAAGATCGATGTCAGCGACAAGGTGACGTCGTTGGAGATCTCCGCCCCCGACGGATATGTCATCACCGAGTACTGCGTGAAGGCCGGTTCGGTCATACATGGCGATGGGCCGCAGTACGTCACGGTCGATCCGCCTACGCAGACCGTCGTCATCCAGCACGAGAGCGGTAAGGACATCAGCCACTACTCGTTCTCGTTCGAACTCGCGCCGACTACGCCGCCGACCACGCCGCCGGCGTCGACTCCGCCGGCGACGACCCCGCCGGCGACGACCCCGGCGGGGACGACGACGCCCACGGGTGGCGGCACCGGCCTCGCCGAGACCGGCTTCGACGGAGCCTGGCTGCTCTTCGCGGGCCTCGGTGCGATCGCCATCGGCTCGCTCGTCGTCGGCGAGCGCCTGGCGGTCAGGCGACGCCGAGGCGTGTGACGCCTTCGACCGACCCGGCCCGCATCGCGCGGGTCCGGGTCGGTCGCCTCCGTTGGACTGCCGCAAGGTCCTCGTGAGGCTGCCAGTGACAGTTCAGGGCATCGGCACGGCATCCGTCGCCCTGCTCGTGGCGGCGGCATCCGTTGCGGTACTGGCGGCGTGCTCGCCGGGCGCGTACGAGTCCGGTCCCGTGCCGGCAAGCGATGGAGCGCCGATCGTCGCCTTCTACGGTGACTCGTACACGCGCGGCACGGGGGCGAGCTCGCCCGAGCGGCGGTGGTCGACGATCATCGCCGAGGACCGGGGCTGGTACGAGTTCAATCCCAGCGTCGACGGGCTCGGATTCGTGAACAACCGCGGATTCGGCGCCGACCTGATCGACCAGATCGTCGAGCACGACCCGCCGCCTGACATCGTGATCGTCACGATGGGGCTGAACGACAACTTCTCGATGCCCGCCGGCGCAGGCGACATCCAGGCTGCCATCGACGCCGACCTGGAGCGGTTGCGCGAGGAACTGCCCGCCGCGCGGCTCGTGGTGGTGGAGCCGTTCTGGTACACCGACGAGCGACCCGACTCCGTCGACCGGATCATCGGCTGGGTCGAGGATGCCGCTCGGCGGGTGGGTGCCGACCACATCGACGGGGCGTCGCATTGGCTCGAGGGGCATCCGGAGTGGATGGCCGCCGACGGCATCCACCCGAACGACGAGGGGTACGCCGAGATCGCCCGCCGAATGGACGCCGAGCTCGAGCGGATCGGGCTCTGAGCCCGAGTCCGTCGAGAGGCGCGGCCGCTACGCCTGCGGGATCGCCGCCACCACGTCGATCTCGACGAGGATGTTCGCGAGACGCGAGCCGACCGTGGTGCGCACCGGGTACGGCTCGGTGAAGAACTCGGCGTAGGCCTCGTTGTACGCGGCGAAGTCGGCGAGGTCCTCGAGGTGCGCGGTGACCTTCACCACGTCGTCGAACGTGAGCCCGTACTCCGCGAGCACCGCGCCGATGTTGCGCAGCACCTGGCGCGTCTGCTCGGCCACGCCGCCCTCGACGACCTGCCCGGTGGCCGGGTCCTGCGGGCCGAAGCCCGCCGTGTACAGGAAGCCGTTGGCGACGACGCCGTGGCTGTAGGGTCCGGCGGGCTTGGGCGCGTTCGAGAGCGTCACGGCGGTCTTGGTCATGGTTCCTCCTGGGGATCGGTGGTGATCGGTGGTGGTCGGGTCGGCTCAGCCGAGCTCGCGTGAGATGGCCTCGGCGGTCTCGCGCAGCGCAGGCAGGAACGTCTTCAGCCGTTCGAGGTCGGCGACCATGCGGATCGCGGTGACCGAGATCGCGCCGACGACGCCCATGGGGCTCTGGATCGGCACGGCGATGCAGTTGACGTACGGCTCGAACTCGCGGTCGTCCGTCGCCCAGCCGCGGGCCGCGACGACGGCGAGCTCGCGGTCGAGCCGCTCACGCGTCGTGATGGTGTGGTCGGTGTGCCGCTCCCAGGTGACCCCGTCGAGCACGGCGTCGCGCCCCGCGGCGTCGAGGTTCGCGAGGATCGCCTTGCCCACGGCCGAGCAGTAGGGGATCACCGCCCTGCCGATGCGCGAGTACATGCGCACGCCCGACTCGTCCTCGGCCTTGTCGACGTAGACGATCGATCGATCCATGAGCGCCGCGAGGTGCACGGTGTTGCCGGTGCGGCGCTGCAGGCGTCGCACGTGCTCGGCGCCCGCCTCGCGCAGGTCGAGCGAGTCGAGGGCCTCCTTCGAGAGCGCGGCGAGGCGCGGGCCGAGGGTGTACCGGCCGCTGCCGCGCCGGCGCACCCAACCCACCTCCTCGAGCGATTGCAGCTCGCGGAACATCGTGGAGCGGTGCAGGCCGAACGCCTCGGCGAGCTCCGCGACCGTGCGCGGGTCGGCCGCGATCGCGTCGATGATGCGGGCGGCACGAGTGACGCTCTGCGACATGTCAGGCCTCCTCGGTGCGTGCGGGTCGAGTCGAGCGACGGATACCGCGTCCCGGCGTCGCCCCCGTGAGCGCGCCGCGCGCCAAGACGGGAACCCCGGCGACGAGCACGTCATCGATGCCCTCGGCGAGGGCGAGCGGCTCGTCGTACGTCGCGCGGTCGTGCACCCGGTCGGGGTCGACGAGCACGAGGTCGGCGGTCCAGCCGGGGCGGACTCGCCCGCGCCGGCCGAGCCCGAACCGGTCGGCCGCCCGCGTGGAGACGAGCGCCGCAGCATCCGGCCATGACAGCGCATGCTCCTCGAGCACGAGCGAGCGCAGGTACCGCGCGAACGAGCCGCGCGCGCGAGGATGCGGGTGGGCGCCGACGAAGATGCCGTCGGAGCCGCCGAGGGCGCGCGGGTGGGCGAGGATCGACGCGAGCTCGGCGGGTGAGCGCTCGTGCTGCACGGCCATGACGACGTTGACCTCGAGGTCGGATGCGACCAGCACGTCGAGCGCGAACCGCGCCGGGTCGGTGCCGGCCTGCGCGGCCGCGTCGCCGAGCGTGCGGCCGAGCGCCCACGCGTACCCGGGGGCGGCGACATGCGCGAGCGTGAGCATGCCGGGCCAGTCGGGACCGAGGCTCGGATGGTCGACGATGGTGGGGAACCACTCGTCGATGAGCCGCCGACGCTCGTCGGGGTCGGCGAGCGCCGCGAGCACCTCGGGCGTCGGGCGCACGGTCAGGGTCGGGGGAAGGATCGGCATGGCGAGGATCGAGCAGCCGCGCGTGTAGGGGTAGGCGTCGAAGGTGGCGTCGACGCCGGATGCCGCGAGCCGGCGCATGAGGTCGTGCACGATCGGCGGCTCGGCGTGGAAGTGCGAGATGTGCACGGCGACGCGGGAGTGCCGTGCGATCGCCGCGATCTCGGCGATGCCGGCGGCCGAGTTCGCCTCGTAGCCGCCGCGCATGTGCGAGACGTACACGCCGCCGGCCGCCGCGACGGGCTCGCTGAGGCGCGCCAGCTCGTCGGTCGGCGCGAAGATCCCCGGCACGTAGTCGAGCCCGGTCGACACGCCCAGCGCGCCCGCTGCGAGGCCGTCGGCCACGAGCTCGCGCATCGCGTCGAACTCGGCGGGCGACGCGGCATCCGTCGACCGGCCGCAGATCTCCTGGCGCACGGTGCCCGCCGGCACGAGGTAGCCCTGGTTGAGCGGGGTGGTGCCGTCGTAGGAGGCGAGCAGTTCGCCGACGCCGCCCCCGCCGTACGACGGGTGCGGCCCGTTGATCGCGGCGAAGTACTCGCTCGCGTACGCGCCGTCGCCGGGCGCATACGAGACGCCGTCCTGGCCTCCGATCACGGTCGTCACGCCCTGCCGGAGCAGCGCGAGCTGGACTTCGGGGTCGAACACGCGCGCGTCGGAGTGCGCATGCGCGTCGACGAACCCGGGGAGCAGCAGACGCCCGGCGCCCTCCACCACCGCGTCGACGTCGGCGGTGCGAACGCTCGCGCCGTGCGGCTCGATGCGCACGATGCGGTCGCCCTCGACGACGACGTCAACGGGCTCGGCCGGCGTGCTGACGTGTCCGTCGCCGTCGACGACGGTCACGTCTCGGATGAGGAGCGTCATGCGTGGAGGGCCTAGAAGAACGTGCGGACGAGGTCGACGACGCGGGTGCTGCCCGCACGCTCGACCACGGGGAGCCAGCGCCGCTTGTCGAAGGCGGTGCACGGGTGCGAGAGGCCGAGCGACACGACGTCGCCGATCGCGACCGGCAGCGGGGCATCCGATCGCAGGAACGCGTGCTGGTCGTTGAGGGCGGTGACGGATGCCCCGACGAGCGGTTGCTCGTCGCCGCCGAGCGCCGCGGCGACGCCGAACGGCACGGGCAGCCCCTCGTCGTAGGGGAAGTCGCGCTTGCCCCCGTCGAGCAGCGCCAACCCCGGCTCGGGATGCGAGACGACGCGCGCGTACCCGCGCATCGCAGGGGTGAGGGCGGGCGCGCCGGCGCCGGCGCGGGCCATGTCGAGCGGGGAGATGCCGTGGTAGAAGCCGTCGTCGTGCAGCAGCGAGGCGCCCGAGCGAAGGACCCAGCGCGTGCGGCGGCCGGCCGCGGCATCCGCCTCGATCGCGGGCCCGAACTCGTCGGCGACCAGGTCGAGATAGGCGCTGCCGCCGGCTGAGACGATGAGCCGGTCGTCGTCCGTCATGCGACGCACCGCGTCGCGCAGCTCGAGCAGGTCGGCGAGGTGGTCGCGCACGGCGACGAGCGCCGTGGCCGAGCGATCGTGCCCCAGGCTGCCCTCGTAGCACGCCACGCCGGCGAGGCGCAGCACGGGGGAATCCGTGACGCGGCGTGCGACCGCCTCGGCGGCGTCCAGGGTGCGGGCGCCGGTGCGTCCGCCGTGGGCGCCGAGTTCCACGAGCACCTCGATCGGGCGGGGGAGCGGCGTGTCTGCGATGCCGTCCTCCATCGCCTCGACGGTCTCGACCGAGTCGACCCATGCGGTGAACGCGACGTCGGGGTCGGCGAGCTCCCGCGCGACCCAGGCCAGCGCGCGCGGCGCGACGAGGGCGTTCGCGAGCATGATGCTGGAGACGCCGAACGAGCGGGCCGTGCGCACCTGGCCGGGGGTCGCGAGGGTGAGGCCGGTCGCGCCGGCCTCGAGCTGCAGGCGCCAGAGGGCCGGCGCCATGGTCGTCTTGCCGTGCGGCATGAGCTCCATGCCGCGCGCGGTCGCCCATGACTGGATCGTCGCGGCGTTTCGGCGGAGCGCATCGGCGTCGAGCACGGTGAGCGGTGTCCAGAACTCGTCGAGGCTCGGATCGGTCGCGAGGAACTGGCGCACCGTGAGTCCCGCCGCTCGCTCGGGCAGTCCGGTGTCGCTCGGTGCGAGCACCTCCGCGGCGAGGTCGTCGATTCGGCGTGGCATCCGTGCCCTTCTCAGCTCATCGGCGCTGTTGCAGATGCTGCAACACGTTTGCATGGGATCTGCACACGCGCCAGCATAGGGGGCGTGACCGCCCTCCCAGAAGTGCTCGCCGTCGGCGAGACGATGGCGCTCGTCGCCCCAGCGCTCGCAGAGCCGCTCGAGACGGCAGCCGACTTCCACCTCGACCCGGGCGGCGCGGAGGCGAACGTCGCCTCCCACCTCACGGCCCTCGGGCGTCGGGCCGCGTGGGCCGGCGCGGTGGGTGACGACGCGCTCGGCCGGCGGATCGTGCGCCAGCTCGCCGACCGTGGCGTCGACACGCGCTGGGTGACCGCCGATGCCGACGCCCCGACGGGCGTGTACTTCAAGGATCCGGGCCGCGGCGTGCGCTACTACCGGCAGGGTTCGGCGGCCTCGCGGCTCGGTCCGTCGTTCGTCGCAGGGCTTCCGCTCGGCGGAGTGCGGCTGCTGCACCTCAGCGGCATCACGCCCGCACTCTCGCCATCGTGTGATGCGCTCGTCGACGCGCTCCTCGACGCGGCCGCCGCCGCCGGCGTGCCCGTGAGCTTCGACGTGAACCACCGGCCGGCGCTCTGGACGTCGACGGATGCCGCGGCGCGGCGCCTGCGGGCGCTCGCAGGCCGCGTCGACCTGGTCTTCGTGGGCCTCGACGAGGCCGCGGGGCTGTGGGGGGCCGAAACCGCCGATGACGTGCGGGCGCTGCTGCCCGGGCCGCCGATCGTCGTCGTGAAGGACGGCGGGGTCGGGGCGACCGGATTCGACGCCGACCGCGCCGTGCACGAGCCTGCGCTCGCCGCCGAGGTGGTGGAGGCGGTCGGCGCCGGGGATGCGTTCGCTGCAGGCTACCTCGCCGAGTGGCTCGGCGGCGCTCCGCCAGCCGAGCGCCTTCGCGCCGGGCACGAGCGCGCCGTCCTCGTGCTCGGTGACACCGCCGACTTCCCGAGACTTCCGAGAGGCTGAGGCATGAACGTCGTCACGAACACCGAGTTCGACGAGCTCCTGGCCGGGCGCCCGCTCATGGCGATCTTCCGCGGCCTCGGGGTGGAGCGCAGCCTGGAGCTCGCCCGCCGGGCGTGGGAGCTCGGCATCGACGTGGTCGAGCTGCCCATACAGACCGACGCGGACGTCGAGGCGCTCGCCGCCGTGGCCGAGGCCGGGCGCGCCGAGGGGCGGGTCGTCGGCGCCGGCACCGTCGTCTCGATGCGGCACGTCGAGCTCGCGGCATCCGCCGGCGCGTGGTTCACCGTGAGCCCGGGATTCGACCCCGAGGTGGTGCGTGCGTCGGCGGCCGCCGGCCTGCCGCCCTTGCCGGGCGTCGCGACGGCCAGCGAGGTGCAGGCGGCGATGGCGCTCGGCCTGACCTGGTTGAAGGCGTTCCCGGCATCGCTCCTCGGGCCGGGGTGGTTCCGGGCCATGTCGGGACCGTTCCCGGGGGCGCGGTTCGTCGCCACCGGGGGCATGGATGCCGCGAACGCGGGGACCTTCCTCGCCGCCGGCGTCCGCACCGTCGCGGTCGGCTCGGCCCTCGAGGACCCGGACACGCTCTCCGTGCTCGCAGGGCTGGTCGGCCGGTAGTCCGCCGGGAGTCCATCGCACGCCACTCGATCGCAGGCTGCTCGGTAGCGCATCGGGGTGTTCGCCGTGCACCCGAATCACAGCCGAAACACCTGCGCAATAACTAAATAGATTGTTTCCGATTACTTCCTTTTCTGTTAGGGTCTCTTCCAGTAACGCCCCGAGCACCGAGCTCCTGCACCTGCGGCGTCACTGCCATCCACGCAACGAAGCACGAGAGGAACAACGGAACGATGATTCGAACCAAGCGCTCCATCGCGGTGGCCCTCGCCGCCGGGGCGGCTGCACTCGCCCTGGGCCTGTCGGGCTGCGCCCCATCGACCGGATCCGACGGCGGCGACGCCTCCGTCCTGCGGGTCTGGGCGGGCAGTGCGACGCCCATCAACCACAACTTCAACCCGTTCGCGGTCGACACCGCCGTGCACGCCACGTACGGCGCGATCTACGAGCCGCTCTTCTTCTTCAACCAGCTCTCCGCCGACGCTCCCACCGGGCTCATCGGCGAGAGCTATGAGTACAGCGAAGACGGCACCGTCCTCACCGTGAAGATCAAGCCCGACCAGAAGTGGAGCGACGGCGAAGACCTCACCGCAGAAGACGTCGCCTTCACGTTCACCTACGGCTCGAACGTGAGCGAGCAGCTGGTCTCGGCCGAGGCCACCGACGACACCACCGTCGTGCTCACGTACACCGAACCGCGGTTCACGAGCGCCTCGCTCATCCTGGGTTCCACCTGGATCGTGCCCAAGCACATCTGGGAGGGCATCGAGGACTTCATGGGCGAGACCAACCCCGAGCCGGTCGGCTCCGGCCCGTACGTGGTGAAGAGCTTCACCGAGGCGGCCTACACCGTCGAGGCGAACGAGCTCTTCCGCGACGGCGCGCCCGCCGTGAAGGAGGTGCAGTACCTCGGCCTCGACTCGAACCAGTCGTCGCAGGACCTGCTCACCACCGGCAAGATCGACTGGGTCGGCCAGTTCATCGCCAACCCCGAGGCCGTGACCGGCAAGGGGAACATCTCCACCCTGAACATGCAGCAGGATCCGACCACGATCATCACCTGCGCCAACGCCGATCTCGGCTGCACGGGACAGCAGACCGATACCGCCGTGCGCCAGGCGATCAACGTCGCGATCGACCGCTCCGCAATTCGCGAGAAGGCCTTCGCGGGCCTCGCAGGCGAGTCGTCGCCGTCGTTCATGCTCCTGCCGCGGGACGAGCAGTGGCTCTCCGATCCCGAGCTCACGGCGAGCCCGCAGGACGCCGACGCGGCAGCGGCCGGTGAGATCCTCGAGGCGGCCGGCTACACGAAGGGCTCCGACGGGTTCTACGGCAAGGACGGCGCGGCGATCGAGATCGACCTGTTCTCGCCCGACGGCTGGACCGACTACAACGACGCGGCCAAGCTCATCTCGGAACAGGCGGCCGAGGCCGGCATCCGCATCAACGCCCGCACCGTCTCGGATGCCGAGTACTGGACCCCGATCTCGTCGGGTGACTTCCAGATGGCCCTCTACGGCCTGACCCAGAGCCTGGTCGCCGACCCGTACTCCAACTACCACGAGTACTTCGCCGGCACCTCGACCGTGAAGGTCGGGGAGGACCCGCTGGAGGGCCAGAACTACTCCCGCTACAGCAACCCGGCGGTCGACGCCGCGGTCTCGGCGGCCGGTGCGACCCAGGACGAGGCGGTGAAGAAGGCGGCCTACGCGACGATCCAGTCGGAGATCGCACGCGACCTCCCGTACATCCCCGTGGTGCTGAACGCCTCGCAGTCGTTCTTCAACACGGAGAAGTTCACCGGCTGGCCGACCGAAGGCGACCTCTACGCCGCACCGCTGCCGTATCTCTCGGTCGCGTCGGCGGTGGTGCTCACGCACCTGAAGCCGGTCGAGTAGGCCAGAGCGATCCCATGGAACGAACCTTCTCGAGCGCGAGGTCGACAGGATGAGCTTCTACCTTCGGCGGGTCGCCTTCTACCTGGTGACCCTCTGGGCGGCGATCTCGCTCAACTTCCTCCTGCCGCGCCTCCTCCCGGGCGACCCCGCCAAGATCATGCTCGGCAAGCTCCGGCGTGCGAACGGCGGGCGGCCCATCTCGGAGGAGACGGTGCAGGCGATCACGTCGATCCTGGGCGCCGAGAAGGGGATGTCCCTCTGGGACCAGTACGTCGCGTACTGGGGCCGGCTGCTGCACGGAGACCTCGGCGTCTCCTCCACGCGGTATCCGGCCCCGGTCGCCGACCTCATCGCCAGTGCCCTCCCCTGGACGATCATCGTGGTGGGCGTCGCCACCGTGATCTCCTTCCTGCTCGGCGTGGCCGTAGGCGCATGGGTCGGATGGCGCCGCGGCACTCGGCTCGACCACCTCGTGCCGATCACGACCGTGTTCCAGTCCATCCCGTACTTCTGGCTCGCGCTCGTGCTCGTCGCAGTCTTCGCCGTGCAGCTCGGCCTGTTCCCGATCGTGGGCGGATACGACGTGTTCGCGTTCCCGGCCGGACCGGAGTGGAGCTGGGCCTTCGTCGGCAGCGCCGTGTACCACGCGATCCTACCGGCGGCCACGATCGTGATCTCATCAGTGGGCGGCTGGCTCCTCGGCATGCGCAACATGATGGTGTCGACGATGTCGGAGGACTACGTCGTCACCGCGGAGGCGAAGGGGCTGACGCCCAGGCGCATCCGCACCAGGTATGCGGGCCGGAACGCGGCGATCCCGAGCCTCGCCGGGTTCGGCATCGCGCTCGGCTTCGTGGTGGCCGGGTCGATCGTGATGGAGCAGGTGTTCAGCTATCCCGGCATCGGCAAGCTCATGATCCAGGCGGTGCAGGGACTCGACTACGCGCTCATGCAGGGCGTGTTCCTGGTGATCACGCTCACCGTGCTCGCCGCGAACTTCATCATGGACCTCGTCTACGGGTTCATCGACCCGAGGGTGCGACACAATGGATGACTCGCAATCGACGCTCGACGTGACCGAGGCCGAGCGCGAGCTCGATTCGCGCGACGATGTCCCGTTCCACGCGCCGGCGACGGCGGAGGCGGCGAGGGAAGCCGTCCGCGAGGAGACCGCCACGGCGGCGGTTGCCGCGGCATCCGTGCGGCGCGGGCGCTTCCGCCACCTCCTCCCGAGCCGCTCCGGCAAGCTGACCGCGGGTCTCGTCGTGGTGGGCATCATCGTGCTGTTCGGCGTCGTCGCGCCGTTCTTCGTGCAGTCGCCGAGCGACTCCGACAATCCGTCACTGCTGCCGCCGTCGCCGCAGCATTGGCTCGGCACCACGAAGCTCGGCTACGACGTGTTCTCGCAACTCGCCTGGGGCACCCGCGGGTCGCTGTTCATCGGCATCGTCGCCGGCGTCGTCGCGCTCGTGCTGGCCATCGTCTTCGGCGTGCTCGCGGGCTATTTCGGAGGCGTGATCGACGAGGTGCTCACGCTCTTCACCAACATCGTGCTCGTGATCCCCGGGCTGCCGGTGGTCATGGTGATCGCCGCGTACGTGCAGAACGCCGAGGGGCTCGGGCCGCTGGCGCGGAGCTCCCTCCTCGTCGCCCTGGTGCTCGGCATCACGAGCTGGGCCGGATCGGCGGTCGTGCTCCGAGCACAGGCCCGGTCGCTGCGCACGAGGGAGTACGTCGCGGCGGCCCGCGTCGCGGGAGAGAAGCCGATGCGGGTGATCTTCGTGGAGATCCTGCCGAACCTGGTGCCGCTGCTGGCGGCGCAGTTCCTGTTCGGCATCATCTTCGCGGTGCTCGGCGAGGCGGGCCTGTCGTACCTCGGGCTCGGACCGACCGGCTCGATCACGCTCGGCACGATGCTGAACGACGCGCAGACCGGCCAGGCGGTGGGCACCGGAGCATGGTGGTGGTTCGTGCCGCCTGGCGCGGTCATCGCCGCCCTCGGCGCCGGCCTCTCCCTCATCAACTTCGCGATCGACGAGGTCGTGAACCCGAAGCTCAGGCTGGCGCCTGAGAACGCGAAGCGCCAACGCAAGGCCGCCAAGGCCGGCAAGGGCGTCGCCGACAGTGGAGCATTCGCATGAGCCTCGCACCCGAACCCGTGCTGAGCGCACGTGACGTCTCGATCGAATACGAGGTCGACCCCCCGGTGAGGGCCGTTCGCGGCGCATCGCTCACCCTGCACCGCGGCGAGATCCTGGGGCTCGCGGGCGAGTCCGGCTGCGGCAAGACCACGCTCGCCTACGGCCTGAACCGCCTGCTGAAGGCCCCCGCCCTGATGACCGGCGGCGAGGTGGTGTTCCACGACGTGTCGGGTCGTGACGTCGACGTCGTTGGACTCGACGGCGAGGCGCTGCGCACGTACCGCTGGGACAAGGTGTCGATGGTCTTCCAGGGGTCGATGAACTCGCTGAACCCGGTGATGAGCGTGCGCAGGCAGTTGCACGACGTGTTCTCGACGCATCGACCCGGCATGCGCCGCGGCGAACGCGAGGCCCGCAGCAGTGAGCTGGTGCAGCTCGTCGGCGTCGACCCGTCGCGCCTGTCGAGCTTCCCGCACGAGCTCTCCGGCGGCATGCGCCAACGCGTGATGATCGCGATGGCGCTCGCGCTCGATCCGCAGGTGATGATCATGGACGAGCCGACGACGGCACTCGACGTCGTCGTGCAGCGCGGCATCATCCGCGAGATCATGCGGCTGCGCGAGCGCCTCGGGTTCGCCGTCATCTTCATCACGCACGACCTTCCGCTGCTCATCGAGATCAGCGACCGCATCGCGATCATGCTCGAAGGCGAGATCGTCGAGCAGGGCACTGCGCACGACATCTACCGCACCCCGCAGCATCCGTACACGCGTCGGCTGCTGTCGAGCTTCCCCAGCCTGCGCGGCGAACGAGGCGACTTCGTGCGCCGGGGAACGACGGCACAGGGAGGTGCGGCATGAGCGGCTCCGCCTCGTCCGATGCCTGCCTCGAAGCACGGCACCTAGTGAAGGACTTCCGGCTGCGAAGCGGCGTGAAGGCCAGGACACTGCACGCGGTGAAGGAGGTCTCATTCACCCTCGAGCCCGGCCGCACCGTCGCGCTCGTCGGCGAGAGCGGCTCGGGCAAGTCGACGATCGCACGCATGATGGCCAAGCTCGAGGCGCCGACGTCGGGCGACGTGCTGCTCGACGGCGTACCGAGTGCCACCCGAGGCGGCGCCCTCGCCCGGTATCGCCGCGACGTGCAGATGGTGTTCCAGGACCCGTTCGGCTCCCTGAACCCGTTCCACACGATCCTCCACCACCTCGAGCGACCGATCCGCATCCACCATCCGGGCCTGTCGTCGAGGGAGGTCGGCCATCGAGCGCATGAGCTCCTGGAGCGGGTGCAGCTCACGCCGTCGTCTCGATTCGCGGAGCGCCGGCCCCACGAACTCTCGGGCGGGCAGCGACAGCGCGTCGCGATCGCGCGGGCGCTCGCGCCCGGGGCGCGGTTCATCGTGGCCGACGAGCCGGTGTCGATGCTCGACGTGTCGATCCGGCTCGGCGTGTTGAACCTGCTCGCCGACCTGCAGCGACAGGAGCACCTGGGCGTGCTGTACATCACGCACGACCTGGCCACTGCGCGGCACTTCTCCGACGAGATCCTCGTGATGTACCGGGGCGAGATCGTGGAGCGCGGGCCGTCCGATCGTGTGATCCTCGATCCCCGGCACGAGTACACGAGGACACTGCTCGAGGCGGCGGCCGATCCCGACCGTCTCGGGCTCCTGCGCGACGAGGTGCGGAACGGCGGGTGAACCTACGATCAGTAAAGAATGTTTTCAGATAGAGTGACGAGAACGAGACCGCAACTGAGAGGGGGGCGAGATGAGCCAGGTCGATCCGGGCACGCCGGCGTGGCTGGCCGCCAGAAACGACCGCACCGCGTTCCGACTCCTGCTCGAGCACGGCCCGCTGACCCGGTCGAAGCTGGGCGAGCTGTCGGGGCTCTCCAAGCCCACCGCGACCCAGATGCTCACCCGGCTGGAGCGCGTCGGCCTCATCCAGCCGGTCGGCGAGGTCTCGGGCGGCCGCGGCCCGAACGCGGTGAGCTACGGCGTGCGCACCGACCGCATCACGGGGGTGGCCGTCTCGATCCTCGCCGGCACGATCCACGCGGTCGTCGTCGATGCGATCGACCGCGAGCACCCGATCGCCCAGGTCGCGACGGATGCCGCGGGGCGCACGCCCGAGGGCGATGTGAGATCCGCGGTGCGAGCGGCCTGCCGGGCCGCGGGCATCGACGAGTCGACCGTCAGTCGTGTCGTGATCGGCGTGCAAGCCGCCGTCTTCGTCGACGGCGACGAGCTCTCGTTCACGGACACCCTGCCCGGCTGGCCCGCGCTTGGCGCGCGGCATCGCATCGAGGAGGCGCTCGGCCTCACGGTGACCATCGACAACGACGTGAACCTCGCGGCCATGGCCGAGCGGGCCGCGGGTGTCGCGCAGGACGCATCCAGCTTCGCCCTCTTCTGGATCGGCGACGGCCTCGGCGTCGGGGTCGATCTCGGCGGGGTCGTCCTTCACGGCGCGTCGGGCGGCGCCGGCGAGATCGGGTACCTCGCGGTGCCGAAGGGCGCCGGGAAGCTCGCCCCCGAGGCGAACGACTTCACGGATCTCCTGGGCGGGCCGGCGGTCGCGCGGCTCCTGGGCGGCGCCCTCGGCGAGTCGCTCACCGACATGCTGCCCCGTCTCGCCGGCGACGGGACGGCCCTCGCCGCGCTCGCCGACCGGGTCGTCCTCGCGATCGACCCGTTGCTCGCGATCCTCGACCCCGCGATGATCGTGCTGGGCGGCCCGACCGGGCTCGCCGGGGGTGATCGGCTCGCCGATCTCGTCGCCGCGCGCGTCGACCCTGCGGCGCATCCGAAGCTCGCGGTGCGCACGAGCGGCACCGGCGCCCAGCCCGTGCTGCTCGGCGCACGGCAGCAGCTCGTCCATCAGATCCGCGACCAGCTCGAGGCGGACATCTCGCTCGCTCCCTGACCCACTCCGGCCGATCGACGGATGCCGCGCGAGGCATCCGCCCGTCGACCCTGCCGCCGAACCGCGCCCAGCGGGCGCGCCCCACCATCACGCACCTGAATCGAGGACCCATGAAGCTCGCCATCGTCGGCGGAGGCTCCACGTACACGCCAGAACTCATCGACGGCTTCGCCCGGCTCCGCGGGGTGCTTCCCCTCGAGGAGATCCACCTCGTCGACCCCGACGAGCATCGGCTCGCGCTCGTCGCCGGCATGTCGCAGCGGATGCTCGCGCACGCCGGGCATCCGGCCCGCGTGGTCGGCACGACCGACCTCGTCGCGGGCGTCGCGGATGCGGACGCGGTGCTCATCCAGCTGCGGGTCGGCGGTCAGGACGCACGGCATGCCGACGAGACCTGGCCGCACGAGGCCGGGTGCATCGGACAGGAGACGACCGGGCCCGGTGGGCTCGCGAAGGCGCTTCGAACCGTGCCGGTCGTGCTGCGCATCGCGGACGTCGTGCGCGCCCACGCGAAGCCCGGCGCCTGGATCGTGGACTTCACGAACCCGGTCGGCATCGTCACGCGGGCGCTCCTCGAGGCCGGCCACCGCGCTGTCGGGCTCTGCAACGTCGCGATCGGATTCCAGCGCCGGTTCGCGTCGATCCTCGGCGTGGGACACGACGAGATCGAGCTCGGCCACGTCGGCCTCAACCACCTCACGTGGGAGCGGAGCGTGCGCGTCGGCGGTCGCGACGTACTGCCCGGGCTCCTGCACGACCGGCTCGACGACCTCGCCGCCGACGTGCACCTCGCGCCGGCGCTCGTCGCAGGACTCGGCCTCGTGCCTTCGTACTACCTGCGGTTCTACTACGCCCACGACGAGGTCCTGCGCGAGCAACTGCGGGAGCCGACGCGCGCCGAGGCCGTGCGGGCGATCGAGCGGGAGCTCCTCGCGCTCTACGCCGACGAGGCGGAGCACGAGAAGCCCGCCGCGCTCGAAGCGCGGGGCGGGGCGTTCTACTCGGAGGCGGCGATCGAGCTGCTCGCGGCGATGCGGGCGCCCGCCGGGCGCTCGCGCGTGGTCAACCTGCGCAACGACGGCGTGCTGCCGTTCCTGCCCGACGACCACGTCATCGAGGTCCCGGCCGTGTTCCGCGACGGGGGATTCGTCGCGGAATCGGTCGGGCCGCTGCCCGAGGACATCCGCGGGCTCATCGCCGCGGTGTCCGGGTACGAGCGCCTCGCGCTCGACGCGGCGGTCGTCGGCGGTCGCGATCGCGTGCTCCGCGCGATGCGCGCCCACCCGCTCGTGCTGCAGCACGACCGGGCCGAGCAGCTGACCGACCTGCTGCTGGCGAAGAACGCGCCCTTCCTGGAGTGGGCGCGATGAGCGGCCTCGTCGTCGCGGTCGACGGCGGCCGCTCGAAGACCGACGCGGTCGCGCTGACCCTCGAGGGGGACCTCGTGGCCCATCGGCGCGGGCCCGGTTCGAGTCCGCACTTCGAGGGGCTCGCCGAATCGGTCGCGATCGTCGACGGTCTCGTCCGCGCTGTCGCAGGGGATGCCGCGATCGCCCAGGTCGATCTCTACGTCTCGGGGCTGGACCTTCCGATCGAGGTGGAGCGCTACCTCGCGGCGATCGCCGCCCAGGCCTGGAGCAGCTCCTCGACCTTCGTCGGCAACGACCTCTACGCCCTGCTCCGCGCGGGCACCGACGAGCCCGACGCAGTGGCGGTCGTGTGCGGCACGGGCGTGAACGCGATCGGCGTGCGGGCGGATGGAGCGGACGCGCGGTTCCCCGCGCTCGGTCCGATCTCGGGGGACTGGGGCGGGGGCAGCGGGCTCGGCGAGGAGGCCCTGTGGCATGCGGCCCGCGACGTCGACGGTCGGGGGCCCCGGACTGCCCTCACAACGGCGATCGCCGAACGGCTCGCCGTCCCGTCGGTGACCGCGCTCATCGAGGACCTCCACTTCGGCAGGCGCGACGCGGGCGAGCTCGCCGCGCTCGCACCCGTCGTGTTCGAGGCGGCGCGCGCGGGCGACATCGTCGCGGGAAGCCTCGTCGACCGGCAGGCGGAGGAGATCGTCGCGTTCGCTCGGGCCTGCATCACGAGGCTCGGACTCCAGGGGCATCCGGTGCCCGTCGTGCTCGGCGGCGGAATCGTCCGCTCGGGCGACGAGCGACTGCTCGGCGCCATCGCCACAGGACTCGCGGCGGAGGCTCCCGCGGCGCGCATCGAGATCTTCGACAGCGCGCCGATCGTGGGGGCCGCCCTGCTCGCGCTCGGTCGTGCGGGAGCCGACGCGGAGGTCCTCCGCAGGGCGCGCGAGGCCGTCATGGCGACCGTGAACGACGACGCCACGGCTCCCGTCGTCACGGCCGCGGCGGGCTGATCGCCCCCGGCCGCCGCGGTCGGGCTCAGCCGCCGAGCGCGCGACGCGCCGCGACGTCCTGGTGCGCGAGCCGCCGCAGCGCGAGGATCACCGGCTCGTAGAGGGCGGTGCCGAGCACCGTGTACTCGACGGCGGAATGCGGCTCCTGAGGCATCCGCTCGAGGTCGTACTCCGCGAGCTCGTGCAGCTGGTGACCGTACGCGCGCAGCCGGGCGTCGCTGATCGGCATGCCCGCGTCCTCGGTGGCCGCGAGCGCGGCCTCGAGCTGTGCGACGGCGGCGTAGTGCGGGTCGTAGACCTGGCCCAGCGCCTCGAGTGCCGCCCGGGCTCGGGGGTAGGGGTCGGGGTCGTCGACGGATGCCTCGTCGACGGGCGGCGGCAGGGCGCTCACCGCGCGACCGAGCGTGGCATAGAGGTCGTCGCCGGGGTCGTCGACGAGTCCGAGGATCGTGCGGGCCTGCTGCACGCTGAGCCCGACCGGGCCGGTGAGCGCGCGGATGAGGCGGATCCGCCGCACGTGCGAATCGTCGTAGGTCGCCTGTGTCGCCGACGTGGCGACACCCGGGTGAAGCAGGCCCTCGCGCAGGTAGTACTTGACCGTCGCGACCGGCAGGTCGGCCGCGGCGGCGAGCGCCGAGATGCGCATGCCGCCTCCTTGCATTGGATAGCTCAACTCTCTATTATTGGAGAGTATCACTATCCAATCATGCTCCCGAGACGAAGGATCGCGCCATGCCGTCCCCGAACGACCTCATCCTCATCGGCATCCTGCTGCTCGCGCTCGTCACCGTCGAGAGCGGCGGGTACTTCCTCACCCGTGTCGTGCGCGGCCACGCGCCGGCGAACCGGTTGCAGATGAGCTTCTACCGTGCGGGCCACGCGCACGCCGCGGTGCTGCTCGTGCTGTCGATCGCGATCCTCGCCGTGATCTCGTACGCCGCGCTCGACGGCTTCTGGATGCAGCTCGCCCGCACCGGCGTGCCGATCGCGGCGATCCTCATGCCCGCCGGGTTCTTCCTCTCGGTGACCGGCAAGGACCCCGAGCGACCGAACCGCCTGATCGTGCTGCTCTGGCTCGGCGTCGTCTCGCTCACCGCCGCGCTCATCACCGCGGGCATCGGCCTCATCGCCGGGGGAGTGGCGGCGCTCTGACGTGATCGACGCCCGGCACGGCGAGCGGATGCTGCGACACGACGCCGTGGCATCCGCTCGGGCCATCGACCGTGTCGGCGGCGGGCGGTAGCGTCGGCGCATGGCCATCCCGCAGCGCTTCTCCCTCGTGACCCTCGGCGTCGCAGACGTCGACGCCGCCACCGCCTTCTACCGCCGGCTCGGCTGGCGGCAGTCCACGCACTCAGGCGACGGCATCACGTTCCTCGCCACGCCCGGCCCGATCATCGCGCTCTGGACGAGCCCCGAGCTCGCCGTCGACGGCGGCCTCGCCAGCGAAGCGGATGCCCCGTCGGCGCCGCCCTTCCGCGGCATCTCGCTCTCCATCAACTTCGACTCGCGCGACGAGGTCGACGCGGCGCTGTCCGACTGGGCGGCGGCCGGCGGCGAGGTCTCGAAGCCGGCCGAGGAGACCGACTGGGGCGGCTACAGCGGCTACGGCCGCGACCCCGACGGCAACCTGTGGGAGTTCGCCCACAACCCGTTCTGGCCGCTCGACGAGCGCGGCATGCCGCAGCTCGACGGCGGCGAGGTCGACTGAGCGGCGTTGTCGCACACCGCGGTCCCGGCGCGGGTGCGCGGCCACCGGCGCGGGTGCGCGGCCACGGGCGCGGCCACGGGCACGGGATGGTACCCGGTCAGGGGCGGCTTACAACGCACCTAGACTGGAATCCGTGAATTCAGAGGAAACCGTCGACGTCGTGCTCATCGGCGGGGGCATCATGAGCGCAACGCTCGGCTCCCTCATCTCCCAGTTGGAGCCCGACTGGAGCATCCGCGTCTACGAGCGACTCGGCGAGGTCGCCCAGGAATCCTCGAACGCGTGGAACAACGCGGGCACCGGTCACGCCGCCCTCTGCGAGCTCAACTACATGCCCGAGAACCCCGACGGCACCGTGAGCGCGGCCAAGGCCGTCTCGATCAACGAGCAGTTCCAGGTGAGCCGTCAGTACTGGGCCTACCTCGTCTCGATCGGTGCGCTGCCCGAGCCCCACAACTTCATCAACTCGACGCCGCACATGACGTTCGTGAGGGGCAAGGCGAACATCGAGTACCTCAAGAAGCGCGTCGAGGCACTGAAGCGCGAACCCCTGTTCCCCGACATGGAGTACACCGAGGACCTCGAGCGCATCGCCGAGTGGACCCCGCTCATGGTGAAGAAGCGCAACCCCAAGCAGCGGGTCGCAGCGACGCGGGTCGACTCGGGCACCGACGTCGACTTCGGTGCGCTCACGAAGTACCTCTTCCGCGACATGGAACGTCGTGGCGCGTCGGTCCAGACGAACCACCAGGTCACCTGGCTGAAGCGCCAGAAGGACGGGACGTGGAAGCTCCGCGTGCGCCACCTCGTCGGGCAGACCCCCAAGGTCGTGCGCGCCCGGTTCGTGTTCGTCGGCGCCGGCGGTGGGGCGCTCGCGCTGCTGCAGCATTCCGGCATCCCCGAGATCAAGGGCTTCGGCGGCTTCCCGATCTCGGGCCAGTTCCTCCGCACGACGAACCCGAAGGTCGTCGCGCAGCACCAGGCGAAGGTCTACGGCAAGGCCGCCGTCGGTGCGCCGCCGATGTCGGTGCCGCACCTCGACACCCGCGTCGTCGAAGGCGAGGCCGCACTCCTCTTCGGTCCCTTCGCCGGATTCACGCCGAAGTTCCTGAAGTCGAGCACCTGGTTCGACCTGCCGTTCTCGATCCGCCTGCACAACCTCGGCCCGATGCTGCAAGTCGGGCTCAAGAACTTCGACCTCGTGAAGTACCTCGTCTCCGAGCTCCTCGCCTCGCGCGCGAAGAAGATGGCTGCGCTCCGCGAGTTCATGCCCACGGCGAAGGACCGCGACTGGGAGCTCATCACCGCCGGCCAGCGGGTGCAGGTCATGAAGAAGGACCCCGAGAAGGGCGGCGTGCTGCAGTTCGGCACCGAGATCATCACCGGTGCCGACGGCACGATCGCGGGACTCCTCGGCGCTTCGCCGGGCGCATCGACGGCCGCGCCGATCATGCTCGACGTGCTCGCCCGCTGCTTCCCCGACCGGTTCGTCGGCTGGGAGCCGAAGCTCCGCCAGATGATCCCGAGCTACGGCCGGGAGCTGTCGATCGATCCCGTCGCCGCCGAGGCTTCACTCACCGAGACCGCGAAGGTGCTCGAACTCACCGCGTGACCTGCGCGTCGAGGAGCCCGCGCAGCGGGCGTCTCTCCGTGGGGTGAGGAGCCCGCGCAGCGGGCGTCTCGAAACCCGGTGCTTGGCCTCCGCGCGGGGTTCTGCTATCGTCGTCCCCGCTATGAAGTGAGCACATCCCATCGTCCCGCGCCTGAGGCGCCGTTGACACGGGTGTGCACCTTCCACTGAACGCGACAGTGTCGCGCGCACCCTTCGCGACGGCGGATGCCCGGCGGGACCCACCACTCCGCTCCCGGGTCGTCGTCCACGCCATCGTGCCGCGTGCGCGCCGCTCGGTGCATCGTTCGTGCCCGCCCGCGCCGGCGGCGTCGGGCGAGGCCCGGGAGCCAATCGCGAACGGACGTATCGCATGGCTGTACACCTCACTCATTCCCTCTACCTGCGCGCCGACGGGCTCTCGGTCGCGTACGCGCATCGGCGCGTCTTCACCGACCTCGGCTTCACCGTCGCGCCGGGCCAGCGGCTCGGCCTGATCGGCGAGAACGGCGTCGGCAAGTCCACCCTGCTCCGACTGCTTGCCGGCGCCGACGGTCGGGCGGATGCCGCATCCCCCGCCGTCGGCGACGCGACCGTGTCGGGGCGGCTCTCCCGCCCCGCGCGCACCGGGCTCCTCGCGCAGGAGCTGCCCTTCCGCCCCGACGATCGCGTCGGCGACGTGCTCGAGGCCGCCCTCGCCGAGGTGCGCGCCATCGAGCGCGAGCTCGACGCGGCTGCGATGGAGCTCGCCGTCGACGCATCCGACGAGCGCGCCGCGGCGGCATCCGCCGCCCGGTACTCGTCGGCGCTCGACGCGGCCGAGCGTGCCGACATCTGGTCGGCCGACTCGCGTCGCGACGAGGTACTCGAGGGGCTCGGCGTCGCCGGGCTCGGGCTCGACCGCCGGATCGACGAGGTCTCGGGCGGACAGCGCACCCGGTTCGCGCTGGCGGCCCTGCTGCTCAGCGCCCCCGACGCGCTGCTGCTCGACGAGCCGACGAACCACCTCGACGACGACGCCACGTCCTTCCTCGAGGACCGGCTGCGCGCCTGGCGCGGACCGGTGCTGTTCGCCAGCCACGATCGCGAGTTCCTCGACCGCGTGGCGACCGGGCTGCTCGACCTCGACCCGGGCCGGCAGGGGGCGCTGGCGCTCGCCGGGTCACGTGCGGACGCGGGGACGTCGCGCGTCGACGTGCTCGCGGCATCCGGCGGCACCGTCTTCGGCGGCGGCTTCAGCGAGTTCCTCGCCGTCAAGGCCGAGGAGCGCGATCGCTGGCGACGTCAGTACGAGAACGAGCAGGACGAGCTGCGCCGCCTGCGCGCCTCGGTGGCCCAGACCGCGCGCAACGTGTCGCACGGGCGTGCGGCGACCGACAACGACAAGTTCCTCAAGCACTTCAAGCGCGGCAATGTCGAGCAGGCGGTGTCGCGACGCGTACGCAACGCCGAGCACCGCCTCGAGACGCTCGAGCGCGAGCAGGTGCGCAAGCCGCCGACCCCGCTCGCGTTCGCGGGCATCCCGTCGGGCTCGCACGCACTCGAGGAGGCGTCGGGCCTGCTGCTGCAGCTGTCGGACGTGTCGGTCGATCGCCGACTCGAGCTCGGTGCGCTTGAGGTGGCGCCGTTCACGCGCCTCCTGGTCACCGGGGCGAACGGCGCCGGCAAGTCGACGCTGCTCGGCGTGCTCGCCGGCACGCAGGGCGTCGACCGCGGCGTGGTGCAACGACGCAAGGGGCTCCGCGTGCAGCTCCTCGAGCAGGACGTGCGCTTCGCCGATCCGGATGCCTCGCCGCGCCGACTCTACGAGCGCGTGCTCGGCGAGCGGCGCGCCGAGCAGGTGCCCCTGGCGGGCCTGGGACTCATCGCCGCGGGCGACCAGTCCCGGCCGGTCGGATCGCTCTCCGTCGGGCAGCAGCGCCGGCTGGCGCTGGCGCTCGTGATCGCACGGCCGCCGCACGTGTTCCTGCTCGACGAGCCGACGAACCACCTGTCCCTGGCGCTCGCGACCGACCTCGAGGAGGCGCTCGGCACCTACCCCGGCGCCGTCGTCATCGCGAGCCACGACCGGTGGCTGCGGCGCCGCTGGGCGGGGGAGCGGCTCAAGCTCGAAGCGGGTCGCGCCGTGCGCGAGACCGTGCGCCAGCGCTGAAATGGGGCGAGCGGATGCCGCGGCCGGCCACGGCTCGCCGCGGCATCCGCTTGCCTGAGATTCGAACATGTGTTCGAATGGGTGCATGCGGTGGAGCGGGCAGGAACTCGGGGTCGAGCAGGCCGACACGCTGCCCGGGCTCGCCAAGCTGAACAACCTCGTGCGCTCGGTGCAGACGCCCGAGTTCGCCGGGGTGACGTTCCACGAGGTGCTCGCGAAGTCGGCGTTGAACCACGTGCCGGGGCAATCGGCCATGCCCTTCGCCTGGACGATCAACCCCTATCGGGGCTGTTCGCATGCTTGTGTGTATTGCATACACCCCGACACTGAGATCACCCTCGCCGACGGTCGGTCCGCACCGCTCTGGTCTGTGGACGTTGGTGCCAAGGTCATCGGCACACGCATGGTCGGCAGCATGCGACGCTACGTGGAGTCCGAGGTGATCGCGAAATGGTCGACGCGCAAGCGTGCGTACAGTGTGACCCTGGCCGACGGCACATCGATCATCGCAAGCGGCGACCATCGCTTCCTCACACCACATGGTTGGAAGCACGTGACGGGGGCGATGTCCGGCCCTGGTCAGCGACCGTACCTCACGACACGGAACACGCTGATGGGTTTCGGTCGCGGCACGCGGCCCGAGGCGACGCCGCCGTCGGTCCTCGACCGCCACTACATGCGCGGATACCTCACCGGCATGATCCGTGGCGATGGGATGATGCTGCGGCGTGAGTACCCGAGGTCCCGAGGCGGCGGAACCTACATGGCGAACTACTTCAGGCTCGCCTTGGCCGACGGGGAGGCGCTCGCGCGTTCGCGAATGTATCTGGAGCAGTTCGAGGTACCGACGAGGATGTTCCGCTTCGCCGAGGCGACGGCGACGCGTCGTGAGATGACTGCGATCCGAACAGCCCGCCGATCCCACTACGACGCGATCACTGAACTCATCGAGTGGCCGGTCGATGCGGGCGCGACGTGGCAAGCCGGTTTCCTCGCCGGGATCTTCGACGCTGAGGGCTCCTGTTCGAGCGGCATCCTTCGTATCGCCAACGCTGACAAGACCATCCTGGGGAAGACCCTGCGGGCACTCGATCACTTCCGTCTCGACGGCATTCTCGAGCCCCCGAGATCGAACGGTGTCGCAACCGTGCGTGTACGAGGAGGGCTCTCTGCTCGGCAGGCATTCTTCAACATCACCCAGCCGGCCATCACGCGAAAGCTCTCTCTCATCGGTTCCGCCGTGAAGACGCACGCAGACCTCCATGTGACGTCAATCGAGGATCTCGGCGAGGTGATCGAGATGATGGACATCACGACGACGACGGGCGATTTCATCGCCAACGGCGTCGTGAGCCACAACTGCTTCGCCCGCCCGACGCACACTTACCTCGACCTCGACGCCGGCGACGACTTCGATCGGCAGATCATCGTCAAGGTGAACGTCGCCGAGGTGCTGCGCACCGAGCTCGCCAAGCCGTCGTGGCGGCACGAGCCTGTCGCGCTCGGCACGAACACCGACCCCTACCAGCGCGCAGAGGGCCGGTACTCGCTGATGCCCGGCATCATCGACGCGCTCACGACCAGCGGCACGCCGTTCAGCATCCTCACGAAGGGCACGCTCCTGCGGCGCGACCTGCCGCAGTTGGCGGATGCCGCGACGCGCGTGCCGGTCGACCTCGCCATGTCGATCGCGGTCTACGACCACGACCTGCAGCAGTCCGTGGAGCCGGGCACGCCCAGCACGAAGGCGCGACTCGCAACCGTGACCGCCGTGCGCGAGGCGGGGCTCGAGTGCTCGGTCTTCCTGATGCCGATCCTCCCGTACCTCACCGACACGCGCGCCCACCTCGATGAGGCGCTCGGGCAGGCCAAGGCGGCCGGAGCGTCGAGCGTGCTGTACACCGCGCTGCACCTGAAGCCCGGCGTCAAGGAATGGTTCATGCAGTGGCTCGAGCGCGAGCATCCCGAGCTGGTGCCGAAATACCGCTCCATGTACTACGGCAACAACGCCTACGCGCCGAAGGCCTACCGTCGCTGGCTCGACGAGCGGATGCGGCCGCTGATCAGGAAGCACGGCCTCGAGCGCGGGCGTGAGGATCCCCTGACCGGCGGCGTGCGGTCGGCCGCGCTCGCCGCGCGCACGTCGGCGCCGGCGTTCGACGCGCTCGGCGCGCCACCCGACCCGTCGGCCCTCTTCTGAGCGACGCGGCGCTCATGCGACTGCACGAGTCACGGCGGAACTGTCATAATCCGCAGAGGCCGCCGCGCGAACCCGATCGCCGCCGGCCTCGCGAGCGGAGGATCACGATGACCCTGGGGTTGCCGGGACATCTCGCCCGTGATTCGCTCAGCAGGGCGCTCGCCCATGCCGGACATTGCGCGGCCTGGGTGTGCCTCGGAATCGCGGTCATCATCGGCGTGATCGGTGCGACGAGCAGCGGAGACCCCGCAGGCTGGACCGGGGCCGTGCTCTCCGCGGTGATGGCGGTGCTGCTCCTGCTGGTCGCGCGTTACCCCACGGTCACGCTCACGCTGATCTACCTCGTCGCCGGAACCGGCACCGTGCTCGCGGTCACCGTGCTCGTGATGGACCCGGCCTACCGGTTCGAGACCACGAACAACGTCATCCTCGCGCTGCCGCGCGTCGCGCTCATCCTCGTGGGCGGTGCCGGCGCCGGGTCGGTGCTCGCCATCACGTGGGCCGCACTCGGCTATGGACTGGGCGAGGCCGCATCGTTCCTCGGCGCCGCGCTCGCGGGCGGCGTGTGGTCGCCGAACATCGCCGCGGCCATGGCGTTCGGGATCCTCGTCGTGGTCCGCACCTTCGACGGCGTCAGCCGTCGGTCCGACTCCCGCCGGGAGACCGGCCTGCACCGGGCGAGCCAACAGACCCGTGAGCTCGCCATCCGGCACGATTACGAGCTCCGCGCCACCGCGCGACTGCACGACACGGCTCTCAGCCACCTCGTCGCGATCGCCGCCGCCGGCTCCGGACCCGTCGATGAGCGCCTCCGCGACGGCATCCGAGCGGACCTCGGCCTCATCGTAGGTCGCGACTGGGCGGCCGACCACGGTCAGGGACCCGACACGGACGGCGCGATCGGCCGGGCGGCGGGCGCGGCGCCGACGACGATCTCGCCGGTATCCGACGATGATGCACCGACGCTCGAGCAGGCCTTCTCCACCGCTGCCAACGCCGGCCTCGACGTGCGGATGACCGGCGACCTCGCCGTGCTCGGGCTGCTCGGCCCGGCACGCGCAGCCGCGCTCGACGCGGCCGTCGCGCAATGCCTCATCAACGTCGCCCGACACGCCGGGGTCGGCGAGGTGGAACTCGCCATCGGGTTCGGCAGCGGCGACGTGACGGTCGCCGTGATGGACAGTGGCGTGGGCTTCGACGAGCGGGAGGTGCCCGAGGACCGCATCGGCCTGCGCACCTCGATCCGCGGGCGCATCGAGCAGGAGGGCGGCATTGTCCGGCTCTGGTCGACGAAGGGCGTCGGCACCACCGTCGTGCTCACCGTGCCGGAGGGCGGCGAATGAGCCGCATGCGCCTCACACAGCAGGAGGCCGACCCCATCGGCGGGATCACGGCCGCGCCGATCGTCGCGATCGCGGCGATCTTCGCATTCGCGGTCTCCATCGGACTGACGGTCGCACACTGGCACGAGGTCGGCTCGCCGCTCGCGGCGGTGCTCGGAATCGTCCTCGTGGGGGGAGCCGGACTCGTCGCCGCGACCTCCGCCGCGCCGTCGCACGCGCCATTCACCGTCGACCGGCTGTGGCTCGTGGTCGCGCTCGCCGTGGGCGCCGCGATCGCCGAGTACGTGTCGACGATCGGCGCCAACCGCTACCTCTACGACGACTTCGGTTCCATCGTCATCGGCATGCTCATCCTCGCGGTCGCCCCGTATTGCACGTGGGTGTCCCTGTTGCTCGCCGGGGTCCTGGCCGCGGGGGTGCTCTCGATCCTCGTGGTGGGCTCGGCGGCTACGACCATGACCCCCGCCCCGATCGGCACGCTCATCGCCGTGAACTCCGCCGCGGTGCTCGCGCTGTCGGCGGCTGCCGCCGGGTACTCCTACGCGATCGTCGACGAGACGCTCGCGTGGCAGCGCGAGGCCAACCGGGCGGCCCTGCAACGCGACGCAGAGCTCCGCGCCGGCATCGCCCGCTCGGTGCAGCAGAGCCAGGTGTCGGTGCTCGGCCGGGAGGTGCTGCCCTTCCTCGCCGGGGTCATGACCGCCGATCGGATCTCGGTGGCCGACGCCGATCGGGCCCGCGAGCTCGCCGAGGCGTTGCGGCGGGCGCTGAAGGCGGGCATCGAGTCCACCTGGCTGGACGACCTGGCCGCGACGGTGCGGATGTCGCGCGGCATCCCCGTCGTGATCCATGATCCGACGGGTGGTGCGGCCGACCTCGCCGACGACCAGCGGTCGGCCCTCACCGCCCTGGTCTCGTGGCTCGGCGAGGCGAGCCGCTCCGCCGCGATCAGGGTCGACGTCGCCTCGGAGCCGCCCCGCCGCCGCATCGGCATCGTGACCGAGCACGGGGCCTCGCCGCCATCCCGTCGGGAGCTCGATCGCTTCGCCGCGGTGGCGCGCGCGGTCTCGATGGGCGCGGAAGTGGATGTGACGAGTGAGAATGTCAGTGTGGAGTTGACTCATGTCGCCGACTGAGGCGAGCACGCCGACCGTGCCGAACGAGCCCGCCGCAGGCTCGCAGGTGCGTCTCGCCCTGCTCGACGACCACGGGCTCATCGTCGACAGCCTCGCGACGTGGTTCGCCGACAATGCCCCCGACTTCTCGGTCGAGGTGCGAGCCACGACGTGGATGGACCTCATCCGGAACCCGCAGTTCCCCGTCGACCTCGTGCTGATGGATCTCCAGCTCGGCGACGGCGTCTCGATCGAGTCGCGCATTCGCGCCTGCCGGGCGGCGGGTGCGAAGGTGCTCGTCGTGAGCGCGCTCGACGACGAGGCGTCACGGGAGCGGTGCATCGCCGCGGGCGCCGCAGGATTCGTCTCGAAGACGCTCCCCGCCGAGGAACTCGTCGACCTCGCGCGCCGGGTGGCGCGCGGCGAACGGCTGCGACGAACCGCCCTGCCCGCGAGCCGGGCCGCGGATGCCGCGACGCCTCGATCCGCCGCCGACGCCGGCTCGGCGCACCTGAGTGCCGCCGAGGAACGTGCGCTGCGGCTGTACGCCCAGGGCCACAGCACGCACGAGGTCGCGCACCGCATGGACGTCGGGTACGAGACGGCGAAGACCTACCTGCGGCGCGTGCGCGAGAAGTACGCGCGCGCAGGCCGACCGGCCAGCCGCAAGGCCGAGCTGATCCGCCGGGCGGCGGAGGACGGGCTCCTCGAGTAGATGGCGAAGCTCTACTTCCGCTATGGGGCGATGAACTCCGGCAAGTCCACGGCGCTGCTCCAGGCGGCCTTCAACTACGAGGAACGCGGACACCAGGTGCTGCTCGCGAAGCCCGCCGTCGACACGAAGGGCGACCGCAGCATCGTGTCACGGCTCGGCGTGGTGCGCGAGGTCGACTTCACCGTCGGGCCCGACGCCGACGTCCTCGACCGCTTCCAGCACCATCGCACGCGCGTGATCGAGGAGCATGGCCGTGACGTGAGCTGCCTGCTCATCGACGAGGCGCAGTTCCTCACCTCCGACCAGGTCGACGACCTCCTGCGCATCGCCCTCATGGACGACGTCCCCGTGCTCGCCTACGGCATCCGCACCGACTTCCAGACCGTGGCGTTCCCCGGCAGCCGGCGCCTGCTCGAGATCGCGCACAGCCTCGAGGAGCTGAAGACGATCTGCCGTTGCGGGCGCAAGGCGATCTTCAACGCCCGGCGCATCGACGGCAGGTTCGTCTTCGACGGCGACCAGGTCGCGATCGACGGAGAAGACGTGACGTACGAGTCGCTGTGCGGCGTCTGCTATCTCGAGGAGAGCGGCGGAGTGCTGAACGGCCGCCACTGAACGGATGCCGCGAGCCTCGCCGCCGCCCGCTGACACGCGCCGTCCGAGGTGCGAGCATGGCTGCATGACCGTCGACGCGCCGCAACTGCCTCGCCGCGTCAACGGCGTCGACGCCGCCCGCGGACTGGCGCTCATCGGCATGTTCGTGGCGCACGTCTCGCCCGCGGCGGAGACCCTCGTGGCCGCAGAGCTCATCGCGATCGCCGACGAGCGGCCGCGACTGCTCTTCGCGCTCACCGCGGGCATCGGGCTCGGCTTCATCTCGGGCGGCACCCGGCCGATCACGGAGGGGCGGGGCGAGCTGCGACGGCAGATCGCGATCCGCGCCGTGATCCTGATCGCGCTCGGCATGCTCATCTGGGCCACGCTGAATCCGCTCGTCTTCATCATCCTCGACGTGTACGGCGTCGCCTTCCTCCTGATGCTTCCGCTCCTGTTCCTGCCGCCGGGGGTCGCCATCGGGCTCGGCGTCGGGATGCTCGCGGTCACTCCGGCGCTCGCCGAGCTCGGCGCTCGCACCGAGTTCGTCGCGGTCGTGCGGGAGACCCCGCTGAAGTTCGTCTCCGACTGGGTCGTCGGCGGGGCGTATCCGGTGATCGTCTGGGTGCCCGTGATGCTCATCGGACTCGCGCTCGCACGCACGGACCTTGGGTCTCCGAGGGTGGTCGGCGTCATCGCGCTCGTCGGCACCGCCGCGGCATCCGTGTTCCTCCCGATCGCGTCGCAGCTGCCCGCGCCCGAGACCGTGAGCACGGCTGCATGGGCGGTTCCGCTGCGGGCGTCGATCGAGGCGCTCGGCAACGTCGGCGTCTGCGCCCTCCTGGTGGCGATGATGCTCGCGCTCACCGCGCTCGCGCGTCGGTCGGTGCGCAGGGTCGCCACGACGATCCTGTCGCCGGTCATCGCGATGGGGGCGATGCCGCTCAGCATCTACACGATCCACCTCGTGGTGATCTCGCTCGCGATCCGCGAGGAGGACGGCGTCGTCACCGACGACTCCTGGGCGTTGGTCATCGGGCTGGTCGCGGGTTCGATGGTCTTCGCCTGGCTGTGGCGACGGTATCTCGGCCGCGGGCCGCTGGAGCGTGCACTGCGATGGGCGAGCGGCCGCGATCGAGCGGATGCCGCGCCGGCGACCTCCGGATGACCCGGTCGTGCGCCAATTCTCCCCATTTCGGGGGGGACTTCTCGTTCGGTCCTCTCACGTGGGGACCCAATCGGAGTAGCGTGACCCATGGCCCATCGCCCGACCGATGGGGTACTCGGCCCGCCATCCCGAGAAGCGGGCCGCTCGCGGAGGTGTGTTCATGACCTTGACACGTCAATCGTCGACCGACACGCCGGCGGCGGTCGTGGCGACGTGGCAACGCGCGTACGCCCAGCGCCTGCTGATCACCGACCTGATCGTCATCGCGGTCTCGGTGTACGGCTCGCAGTTCATCCGCTTCGGCACGAGCGGGTCGGTGCTGCGCATCCCCGGCGACCGGGGCGACGTGTTCGAGCTCAGCTATGCGCTGGTGTCCGCGATCCTCGTCGCGGGCTGGATCTGCGCACTCGCGCTCTTCGCGACCCGCGACCGTACGATCATCGGCGCGGGCACGACCGAGTACAAGCGCATCGCCGATGCCACGATCCGCGTGTTCGCCCTGCTCGCGATCGCGGCCTTCCTGCTGCAGTCCGAGGTCGGTCGTGGGTACCTCCTCGTGGCACTCCCGCTCGGGCTCACGCTGCTGCTCGTCTCGCGCTGGATGTGGCGCAAGTGGCTCATGCGGCGGCGCGCGTCGGGCGGATACTCGCACCGTGCGATCCTCATGGGCGAGCGCCAGAAGTCGGTGCACGTAGCCCAGCAGATGGTGCGCGACGGTTCGTCGGGCATCGTCATCGTCGGAGCCATCACCGAACGCGGCATCGGCGACCAGGAGCTCGCACCCGGGATCCCGGTCCTCGGCGACTACGCGAGCCTCGCCCGGGTGCTCGACGGCGCGCGCGCCGACACGGTGGTCTTCACCGGCGCGGACACGATCGACCCCCGGGGGATGCGAGAGCTCGGCTGGGAGCTCGAGGCCACGTCGACCAACCTCATCGTCGCCCCGGCGCTCACGGATGTCGCGGGCCCGCGCATCCACGCCCGCCCGGTCGCCGGGCTTCCGCTCATCCAGGTCGACTATCCCGAGTTCGAGGGCCGCAAGTACGCTGCGAAGCGCGCGTTCGACCTGGTCGTCGCGTTCCTCGCACTCGTGGTGCTGAGCCCGCTGCTCCTCGTGATCGCCGTGCTCGTGCGCCGTGACAGCCCAGGGCCGGCGCTGTACCACCAGGAGCGGGTGGGCCTCAACGGCGAGCGTTTCCGCATGCTGAAGTTCCGTTCGATGGTCGTCGACGCCGAGTCGCAGCTGCACACCCTGCTCGACCGCACCGACGGCAACGGCGTGCTCTTCAAGCTGAAGTCCGACCCGCGCGTCACCAAGGTCGGTGCGGTGCTCCGGCGCTACAGCCTCGATGAGCTCCCGCAGCTCTTCAACGTGCTGAACGGCGACATGTCGCTCGTCGGCCCCCGCCCTCCGCTCGCGGCGGAGGCCGAGCGGTACGACGAATGGACGCGACGACGCCTGCTCGTGCGACCCGGCATCACGGGTCTCTGGCAGACCCAGGGCCGCTCGGACCTCTCATGGGAGGACAGCGTGCGCCTCGACCTCTACTACGTGGAGAACTGGTCGCTGACGGGCGACATCATCATCCTGTACCGCACCATCCGCTCGGTCGCCCGGGCCGACGGCGCCTACTGATGGTCGCGCGATCCGCGGCGCCGCGGCGCCCCCACCCCTTTGATCACAGGACGATCGCGATCGAGTCGGCCCCAGCCGCCCCCGTCTATGCTTGGGCCTTGTGACGCAGCCCGACATCGCCGAACTACGCGAAGACACCGCACCGCAGACGGCCCCCCGCGAGAAGCGCCGCCGTCGGTGGATCGTGCACGTGGTCCTCTGGCCGCTCCTCGCGCTGCTGATCGTCGGCGGCGGATTCGCCGCGTGGTCGCTGTACTCCGACGCGACGTCGGTGCGCGACGACCTCGAAGACGCCCGGGCAGCGGTGCAGGAGTTCCAGTCGGCCGCCGCCGAGCGCCGGCTCGCGGACCTCCCGGCGATCGCGGAGCGGCTCGAGGCATCCGCGCAGGCCGCCGTCGAGCCGACCTCGCAGCCGCTCTGGCGGATGGGCGAGGTCATTCCGGTCGTGGGCGAGAACTTCCGTGCCGTGCGTGTCATCGCCGAGGGAGTGGACGACATTTCGACCGAGGTCGTGACGCCGGCCTCCTCGCTGCTCGGCACCTTCACCTTCGCGCGCGACCCCGCGACCGGCGGCTTCGACGTCGCACCGCTCCGCCAGGCCACGGAGATCGCCACGAACGCCGATCGCGTGATCACCGAGCTCCACGAGCAGGTGCGATCCATCGACACGGATGCCACGATCGGCCAGGTCGGCGGAGCGGTCGACCAGTTCGACGAGCTGCTTGCGAAGGCGGAGGAGACGATCCCGCCCATGAACGCGGCTCTTGCCGGCATCAGCTCGCTCCTCGGCATGGACGGTCAGAAGGACGTCGTGCTCGCGTTCCTGAACAATGCCGAGGCCATGCCACTCGGTGGCGGCCCAGCTTCGCAGACGCTCCTGAGCGTCGAGAACGGGACAGTGCAGATCACTCGCCAGGTATCGAGCGGCGACTTCCCGACCGCGATCCCCGTGAACGTCCCAGTCGACGACAGCGCGATCCAGCTCTACGACTCGCTGTTGGTCGACGCCTCGAATGCGGCGACGAGCCGCCCCGACTTCCCCACGGCGGGCAAGATCATCGCCGCTCACTGGGAGCGTGCGTTCGGCATCACACCCGACGTCGTCGTCTCCATCGACCCGATAGGGCTGTCTCGACTGCTCAAGGTCACGGGTCCTGTCTCGATGCCCGATGGCGAGCAGATCACCAGTGAGAACGCCGTCTCCAAGCTCCTCAACGAGGCGTACTTCCGGTTCCCGTATGGAGAAGGCTCCGACGAGTACTTCGCCACCGCAGCATCCGCCATCTTCGATCGCATCATGTCGGTCGACTACGATGTGTGGGCCATGGCCCAGGCGCTCACCGACACCGCGACAAAAGGCTCGCTCATGATGTGGAGCGCCGACCCGGCCACTCAGGCGATGTTCGACGGGACGCGTCTGCAGGGCACGCTTCCGAAGGGCAACGAGGAGGCCACCGTCGTCGGTGTCTACTTCCGCGACCGGTCGACATCGAAGATCGACTACTACCTCAACACTGCGGCGACGGTCACGACGAACACGTGCACGCCGAGCGCTCCGACCTACACCGTCGAGGTACGCCTCGATCTCGACATCCCGCCGGATCTCAAGCTCCCCGCCTACATCGTCAGCAGTGAGTACGACTTCTACCGCACCGAGGTCTTCCTGTACGGGCCCGCCGGGGCGAGCCTCACCTCGGCGGAGGTCCCCGAGGCGGGACTCCAGACGGTGCCCGGGGCTTCGGTCGTCGATCTCAGCCGCCCAGCCCAGAAGTTCGTCGTCGACCTCGTCAACGGGCAGTCCGCCGTCGTGCGCGCGACCTTCACGGGGGCACCCGGCACTGCAGGACCGACCGAGGTGCGCACGACACCCATGATCCGGAGCACTGAGGTCACCGTCTCGGAAGCCGAGTGCGGCTGACTCCGTGCGATGGCGTAGGACTCCTCGCTGTCGCGAGCGCCGTCACACTGGCGCGAGCGACCAACGCCGGGGATCGTCGTGATGCCGGTGCGACAGAATGGACTCGGCGCCGTCCGCGCCGCCGGAAGGAGACCGCATGCGCATCTCGGTGATCGGCTGCGGGTACCTCGGTGCCGTGCACGCCGCGGCCATGGCCGAGCTCGGCCACCAGGTCGTCGGCGTGGACGTCGACGAGCGCAAGATCGCTGCGCTCGCCGCCGGGCATCCGCCGTTCTTCGAGCCGGGGCTGCCCGAGATCCTGACGTCGGCCACCGCGACCGGTCGGCTGCGGTTCAGCACAGACATCGCGGATGCCGCGGGCTCCGAGGTGCACTTCCTCGCCGTCGGCACTCCACAGGCCGCCGGCACCAATGCGGCCGACCTGCGCTACGTCGACGCGGCCTTCGACGGCCTGCTGCCGCACCTGGCCGACGGAGCCCTCGTCGTGGGCAAGAGCACTGTGCCCGTGGGTACGGCCGCGCGGCTCGGCGCGCGCCTCGCCGACGCCGCGCCGCAGGCGAGCCTCGCCTGGAACCCCGAGTTCCTGCGGGAGGGATTCGCAGTCAAGGACACGCTGGAGCCCGACCGGCTCGTGTACGGCGTCGGCGACGAGCATGCGGCATCCGTGCTCGATCACGTGTACCGGGCCGCCATCGAGGCAGGCACCCCGCGGATCGTGACCGACTACGCCACGGCCGAGCTCGTGAAGGTGGCCGCGAACGCGTTCCTCGCCACCAAGATCAGCTTCATCAACGCCATGTCCGAGGTCGCCGACGCCACGGGCGCGGACGTGACGGCCCTCGCCGACGCCATCGGGCACGACGCCCGGATCGGTCGCCGGTTCCTGAACGCCGGCGTGGGGTTCGGCGGCGGCTGCCTGCCGAAGGACATCCGCGCCTTCACGGCACGTGCAGAGGAGCTCGGGCGGGGCGATTCGCTCGCCTTCCTCAAGGAGGTGGACGCGATCAACCTGCGGCAGCGCCAACGGGTCGTGGACCTCGCCGTCGAGGCGCTCGGCGGTTCGGTGTTCCGCAAGCGGATCGCGGTGCTCGGCGTCACCTTCAAGCCCGACTCCGACGATGTACGCGATTCGCCCGCGCTCGACGTCGCCGTGCAGCTCACGGGCCTCGGCGCCGACGTCGTGGCGACCGACCCGGAGGGCATCGAGAACGCCCGCGCGCGGCATCCGCAGCTCGACTACACGACCTCGACGCGCGAGGCGCTGTCGGGCGCCGACCTCGTGGTACTCGTCACCGAATGGCGCGAGTACCGGGCCCTCGACCCGGTGGAGACCGGCCGGCTCGTCGCCGGGCGTCGCATCATCGACGGACGCAACGTGCTCGACCTCGGCGCCTGGCGAGCGGCCGGATGGCAGGTCCGCGGACTCGGCCGGCCCTGACCATGCCACGGCCGATCGAGCGGTACGCCGTCATCGGCGACTGCCGCACGGCCGCGCTGGTCGGCGACGACGGCTCGATCGACTGGCTCTGCATGCCGCGCTTCGACTCGGCTTCCGTCTTCGGGGCCATGCTGGGCGACGCCGACCACGGTCGATGGAGCCTCAGGCCGGCGGATGCCGCGGCCACCGCGTCGCGGTCGTACGCCAAGGACACGTTCACCCTCGTGACGCGCTGGACGACGAGCGACGGCGAGGTCGAGGTGACCGACCTCATGCCGATGGGCGACGGCTCCGACCTCCGCAGCGACGTCATCCGCCGGGTCCGCGGCATCCGGGGCCGCGTGCGCATGGAGCAGGAGCTGCGCGTGCGCTTCGACTACGCCGCCGCGATGCCGTGGATGCGACAGGTCGGCACGCCGGATGCCCCAGCCCTGCTCGCCGTGGCCGGACCCGACGCGCTCGTGATTCGCGGCCCGCGCCTCACGGCGAGCCACATGGCCCATCACGGTGGGTTCGACGTCGGCGAGGGCGCGACGCTCGACCTGCAGCTCTCCTGGTTCCCCGGGTACCGCACGGTGCCCGAGCCGCTCGACGTCGACGCGTGCATCGCCCGCACCGCGGCGTGGTGGCGGTCGTGGGTGCGGGCGTGCGTCGAGCCCGGCGCCTACGACGGGGCCGTGCGCCGCTCGCTCCTCGTGCTGCGCCTGCTCACGCACGAGGACACGGGCGGCATCGTCGCGGCCGCGACCACCAGCCTGCCGGAGGACTTCGGCGGATCCCGCAACTGGGACTACCGCTACGTGTGGCTCCGCGACGCTGCGCTCACGCTCGAGGCACTCCTGCACCACGGGTACACGCACGAGGCGCAGGCGTGGCGGCAGTGGCTGCTCCGCGCGATCGCGGGCGACCCGGCGGACGTGCAGATCATGTACGGGCTCGCCGGCGAGCGACGCCTGCCCGAATGGGCGTCGGACACGCTGCCGGGCTACGACGGGAGCGGCCCGGTGCGGATCGGCAACGCGGCATCCGAGCAATACCAGGCCGACATCTTCGGCGAGGTCCTGATCGCGTTCGACGCGGCCCGGCACGCGGGGATCGACGACGACGACTTCTCCTGGTCGCTGCAGTGCTCCCTGCTCAGGGAGGTGGAACGGCACCTCGATCGGCCCGACTCGGGCATCTGGGAGATCCGCGGCGACGATCGGCGCTTCACGCACTCGCGGGCGATGCTCTGGGCGGCCTTCGACCGGGCGATCTGCGCGGTCGAGTTCGACGGTCGCGAGGGGCCCGTCGAGCGGTGGGGCGAGATCCGCGCCGAGCTCGCCGAACACATCGAGCGGGGCGGCTTCGACACCGCACTCGGCAGTTACGTGCAGTTCGAGGGCACCACCGAGGTGGACGCCGCGCTGCTGCAGCTCGCTCAGGTCGGGTACGTCGCCTACGACGACCCGCGGATGCTGGGCACTGTCGCTCGCATCGAGGAGACGCTCATCCGCAACGGGCTCGTGTGCCGCTACCGCACCGAGGCCGGGATCGACGGCGTACCCGGCGATGAGAACGCGTTCCTCGCCTGCTCCTTCTGGCTGGTCGAGCAGTATGCGCACTCGGGGCGGCTCGAGGACGCCACGGCGCTCATGGACCGGCTGCTCGACGGGCGCAGCGACCTCGGCCTCCTCGCCGAGCAGGTCGAGCCGCGCACCGGGCGCCACGCGGGCAACACACCCCAGGCGATCTCGCACCTCGCCCTCGTGCGCGCCGCCGACGCGATCGCGGACGCACGCGGCATCGCCGCGCCGGGGGCCGGCGCGAGCGTCGCGAGGAGTTCGCGCGGGTGACCCGAGAGGCCGCGACGGCACACTGGTCGCTCAGGATCGGGCGCGCTCGCCCGGCCGCGACTCCTCCGCAGCGCGAGCCAGGCGCCGACGCACGCTACGGGCGACGAGCACGGTCGCGATCGCGCCCACCGTCGCGCCTGCGGCGTTCGCGACGACGTCGCGGGGGTCCATCGTGCGGTCGGCGAGGAGGAATCGCTGCGCCAGTTCGGCGCCGGTGCTGATCGCCGCCCCGAGGAGGCCGGCGGTGACGATGCGGAGGGCAGCCGGCCAGCGATCGGTGGCGAGGGCCCAGAGCACCCCGAGCGGCAGGAAGAGCGCCGCGTTGCCGAGGAACTCGATCACCGGGTAGCTCGCCCACGACGGGATGCCGAACCGTCCGAGCAGGTGGAGGAGGGGCCCGAAGCGGAACAGCCCGCCTTGCCCGTCGACGTGCACAGGCCAGAACAGCACGATGGCGAGCGCCGCGGCGTAGAGCGCGGCGCCGGCGGCCAGCCACCGCCGCCCTTGGGGACTCGCCGTGACGGATGCCTCAGCGACCACGCCGCGGTCGCCCCCCGTGCATCCCCGAGCGCCCTGCGCGATCGGATGGAGTCATCCGGTCAGCGTAGCCCACGGGGATTTCGCTCACGTGTCCCACCGTGTCACAGCCGTCTTCGGACTTGCCAGGCCCGAAGACGGGGGACGGCCCGGTTGCAGATGTCGCGAGATCGTAATGCGGACTTAACGGCTTCGGGATAGCGTCGAACTGTCGCATCAGGGGGAAGCGAGCGATCGCGCACGCGCGCCCCCGCGTCTGGCCGCGAGTTGTCGGACGTGCACCGGAAACGATCATCACGACCGGAGGACGCACATGACCGACCGAATCTCACGACGAACACTGCTGTCCTCCGCCGCCTTCATCGTCCCGACCTTCCTCGCCCCGAAGGTGCCGTCCGACCCGGCGTATCCCCGGTTCGGGGGGTCGGCCTCCACGACGGGCGCGGCCAGGGCCGTCGTCGCCACCGTGCGCTCGTACGGGCCGAACGGCACCCACTGGCCCGCCAACACTCCGCAGCTGGGCTCGACCTTCGGCCGTGTCATCGACGTGGCGTGCGATTGGACGTCCATCGGCAAGGCGATCGCCGCCGTCACGGACGCCGAGATCGAGAAGGGCGTGCACGTCCGAATCGCACCCGGCACGCTGCCGGGGTACGGAGCGTCGTCGGGCTCGGCGGCCGCGCTCAAGGGCGTCGGTCGCGGCAGCGCCTCGAAGAACATCCTCGTGTCGCCGAAGCAGGGGTGGGGCTCCGTGACCGTCACGGAGTCGGCCCGGCTCATGGGGGTGAAAGGCGTGACCTTCGCTCGCATCAACGGCCGGTTCATCCTCCTCACCGACTGCTCCCGCACCTCGTGGGCGCACTCGAAGGTGTCGTACGGCTTCCGGATGACCGCGTCGAGCGGCGTCGTGAAGGAGTGCAACGCGTACGAGGTCGTGATGGCCGACGCGAAGATCGACATCAACGACCCGTTCGGCTTCGCTGCGGGCAGGGACTCGATGATCACCAAGTCCGTGTGGGAGGGATGCTATTGCGCACCCGTGTTCCGTCCGTCCGGGGCATCCGATCACATCGACACGCTCCAGATGTACGGCAACGGCGCGTACCGGGGCCTCACCGTCCGGGACTCGACGTTCTTCGGCGCCCTCAACAGCGCGCTGCAGCTCGGCGGCCCGAAGTCGCAGGACCCCGACCTGGGTACGCCGTTCATGACGCTCGACCATTCCATCCTCACCGCACAGGTCATCGCGATGCGCGTGCGGTACCCGGCTCCGCAGGGCGCGAACACGCCGACGATGGGCCAGGCCATCAACGGCAGTGGCGAGCCCGGGCAGCTGTTCGCCAAGGACTCCTACGTCTTCGGCTCGATGTACGACACCGAGTGGGGATCGGTGCAGAACAGCTTCACGTCGTACTACAAGGCGCCCGCCAACAACCCGGCGGCCTCGGGTGGCTGGCAGTACGACGCCTCGATGTCGTCGTGGGGGGCCGACCGGTTCGACCAGCTGACGCCGACTCCGACCGACGACTACCTCCGCCGCGTCTGGGCGTGACCGCCCAGGAGGACGAAGGCACGTCTGCGGTGCGTCCCGCCCGGAACGGCGATTCGGCGGACGGCATGGCGCGCTCCTCGCGATCAGCGGCGTGCGGGCGTTCGGTCGATGCTGGCGGGCGCGGCGTGGGCCTCTGCACCGACCTCGCGGTAGAAGTCGACGGTGCGCCGTGCGATCCCGGCCCAGTCGAGGTGTTCGAGCTGGGCGCGGTCCGGCCGGTCGGCTCGCGCCCACTCGACGACCCGGTCGAGCTCGGCGGGGTCGAACGCCCCCGGGAAGCAGCGCACCCAGTCGGCGCCGACGAGGTCCTGCAGTTCCCGCATCGCGCCGAGCGCGGGCACGACGACGGGACGATCGGCCGAGAGCGCGAGGATCGCCGATCCCGAGTTCTGGATCGCCCGGTACGGGAGCACCGCCACGTCGGCGGCGCGAAGCCACCCCGTGATCTCGTGGTCGGACTGGAAGGCCAGGTCGAGCACGATGCGCGGATCGTCGCCCGCCGCCGCCCGGATCTCGGCCGCCAGGGCCTCGGTCGCCGGCTTCCCTGCGACGGCGAGCACCACGTCGGCCCGGTCGGATGCCACGACGGTACGCACCAGGCCGGGGATGTTCTTGTACTCCCGGATCATGCCGACCGACACGAGGAGCGTCACCGCCGGGTCGATGCCACGGCTCAGGCGCGCGTCGGCACGCGTGGCGGAGAGGTCGTAGTCCGCGCGGTAGTGGCCATGGGGAGTGACCGTCGCGGGCACCCAGTTCAGTTCGGGGTACGCGGCGCGCGCCGCCTCGAGGCCGCCCTCGCTGAGGGAGAGCAACCCGTCGACCTCGTCGACGAGGAGCTGCCGGTGCATCGCACGGAGCGCGGGCGTGGCGCGCCGCTCGTGCGAGACGACGTTGTGGACGGTCCAGACGAGCTTCGTGCCGCCGCGGAGTCGCGCGACGGCGAGGCCTGCGCGGAACAGGTGCATCCGGGCGAGCACCCGCCACGAGCGCCCGGTGAGGAACGTCAGCTCGGGCCAGTGCAGGTGCACGATGTCGATGCGCCGCGTGAAGAGGCGCACGTAGGACAGGTCGCGCACGCGGCATCCCTCGGCCGCGATCGTCGTGTACAGGCGTGCGTTGTAGGGGTTCGCGTGGGCGGTGCGGAACGCCGGCTCGGCCTCGACGACCAGGGGGCGCGACGCGGCGCTCATGTCGACGCCTTCGGTCGCTCGCCGATGACCTTCGCCGGCACCCCGCCGACGATGGCGTGCTCGGGAACGTCCTTCGTCACGACGGCACCGGCCGCGACGACCGCACCCGCGCCGATCGTGACCCCGGCGAGGATGACGACGTTGGCACCGAGCCAGGCGCCGTGACCGATGACGATGTCACGTTCCTCCTTGGGCTGGTCCATGATCGCCACGTCGCCCTGCACGATGCCGTAGTTCGAGGCCGTGAGCGTGACGTTCGGCGCGAACAGGCACTTCTCGCCGATGTCGATGCGGCCCGTGCTGTTCCCCGCCCAGATCACCGAGTGCTCGCCGATATGCGATCCGGCGCCGATCCGGATGCGCTCCGCGTTGCGGAACGAGACGTTCGGGGCCATCGACACGCCCTTCCCGAGGTCGAGCCGACGGACCTGGCGCACGTGCGAGTAACTCGAGAAGTGCGCGAGGCGGAACGCGTGCAGGTAGGTGCGCAGGTCGAGCACCGACCGCGCCGCACCGGACATGCGTGGCATCCCGCTCACACCGCCGTCGCCGGCTCGGACACGGTGAAGGACTCCGCGATCGACGCCATGATCGCATCGATGTCCGTCGAGGCCCGTGTGGTCACGGAGATCGTCAGTCTCGTCTGGTACGAACATGCAAGGCAGGCGATGTCGTCGAGGGGATCCCCGGCGGGCCACCCGGTCACCGTCTCGATGGGAGCGCCGCCGAAGTAGCGGCGTTGCCGGCCCCACGTCATGAACGTCGCGTAGCCGCTCCAGTCGCGGCTGCCGATGTCGCGGCGCGAGGTGTCGTCCACGGCGGCCTGCACCTGCGCCCGGACTGCAGGCACGAGTTCCTCGAGCGCCGCGGCGACCGGAACGCTCACCTTCACGACACTGATGTGGTTGCGCACATGCGCGTCGCCCCGCGTGCGCCGTGAGATCGGCACGAGCAGGGAGACGGTCTCGCGACTCCGATCGAGCTGCGCAGCGGCGTGCAGCGTCGCGGCGACCGTGAGGTCGTGGATGGTGCCGCCGAGACGGTACGCGAGCTTCATCGCGGGGGCGAGCTCCACCTCGAGGTACCGCGAATGACGGGGCACGAGGATGCGGTCTGCCTCGCCCGAGCGCTCGATGAGCGCATTCCTGGCCGGCCGGATGAGGCGACCGCCCCAGCGGCGCAGGCGGCGCACGAACGGCTTGCGCCGGTACTCGTGCCATGCACCCACGAGTCCGCCCTGCTGGCGCCACCAGGCGCGGCCGGCGATCGCGAGGATGCCGAACCCGGTGCGCGGGGGCTCGCCGACCGCCGCTCGGTGGTCGGCCGTCACCTCGGGAACGAGCGGCGAGGGATCGGTGCCAGCGACGACGTCGCCGATCCTCAGGCCGAAGAGCGCGTCGCCGATCACGTGGTGATAGCGCGCGACGACGGCGACCCGTCCTGAGTCGAGCTCGACCACGCGGAAGTCCCAGAGCGGCCGGGAGGGGTCCATCGGCCCGTTGAGGCGCCCGGTGAGGATCTCGACGCGCGCCGGGTCGTCCGCCTCGACGGCGGGGTGCAACGTGACGTGCCGGGCGATGTCCAGATCGGCCACCGGCACCCACGCGGGCGTCGTGACCCGCAGCGGCGTGGGAACGAGCCGCTGGCGCATGGCGGGCACGTGCCACGTGAGTGCCTCGAGTCGGGTCCTGATCCTGTCGAGGTCGACCGCGCCGTCGGATCCGCGCAACGGGCCGCCGTCGAGGATGAGCGCTGCCGCGCCGACCATCGCCTCGAACGCGATGGCGTTCGCCACGTACTTCTCGTCGAGCGTGCGGATGAGTTCGGCCTTGGCCTCGGGTCGGTTCATCGCTTGCTCCCGGTGTCTCGATCGACCTGGGCGTCGACCGTGGTCGGCGCGGGCGGATGCTCGTCGATGAACGTCGTTCCCCGCAGTCGCATGCGCGCGCCGGCGAGGAACCCGCGACGGATGCCGCGGAGCATCGCCCGGTCGGCGCCGCCCTTGCGGGCATCCCGCGCGTGGCGGATGGCGCGGCCCGAGCTGCGCTTCAGGAGCACCGCGAGCATCGCGAGCCCCACGCCCGGCCGAAGCCGCACGAGCTTGTTCGCGAGGGCGCCGAGCCCGAGCCCGTAGCCCGCGTGGAGCTCGATGTACGAGTCGCCCTCGCGGGTGTTCATGTGGTGGATGACGCATGCGGGGTCGTGCACGATCGCGTGGCCCGCATCGAGGATGCGGCAGAACATGTCGAGGTCCTCGGCGCCGGCGAGCTCGCGGCCGGCGCCGAGCACGGGATCGAACCCGCCGAGCTCGAGCACGAGCGAGCGGCGGAACGCCATCACCGCGCCGTGTCCCGCATCGAGGCCGTCGAGCGTGCGCGTGTAGCGTCGTGTCGGCGCCGGGGCGGCGTCGTGGTCGACGAGGGTATGGTCGAGCATGCGGCCGGTGACGGCGCCCACCGTCGGATCGGCGAACCGCTCCAGCACCGGGTCGATCCAGCCTTCGACGGCCACGCAGTCGTCGTCCGTGAACAGCACGAGCGGGCGGTCGCTCGTGCGAAGTCCGAGGTCGCGTGCGATGGACAGTCCGCGGATGTCACTGCGAACGTATGCGGCGCCCGCCTCGCTCGCCACGTCGCGCGTCGCCCATGAGTCCGACGCCGAGTCGACGACGAGCACCTCGACGTCGTCGGGCACCGCCCGGGAGATCGAGTCCAGGGCGGAGGCCAGCATCGTCGCCCGGTTGCGGGTGCACACGATGACCGCGAGTTCACGAGACGCCGGCACGCACCCCTCCCTTCGGTGCAACAGCCGGCACGCCGCCGTAGGCCGCGATGAGGCTCCGTGCTGCGGAGGCCCAGCTGAGTTCGGGAGCGTGGTCCATCGCCGCGGTGCGGAGGCGTGCGAGGGTCTCGGGCTCGCGGACGAGCCGGTCGAGCTGCGCCGTCAGCGTCGCGACATCGCCGGGTTCGTGGAGCAGTCCGTGCACGTCGTGCTCGAGCAGCGCGCCGGCCGCGGTCGACACGAGCGGGACGCACCCGGACACCTGGGCCTCGTAGGTCACGAGCGCGCTGCCCTCCTCGATGCTCGGCAGGAGCAGCACGTCCGCGCGCCCGAGTTCGTCGATCGGGGAGCCCGTGACGCCGCGCAGCTCCACGCTCGGGTGAGCCAGCCGATCGGCGAGCACCGCGCGGTAGTCGTCGTCGACGGCTCCGAAGACGAGCAGGCGCCCGTCACGGCTCGCGGCGGATGCGAGCCATGCGTCGAGCGCGAAGTGGAGTCCCTTCCTGGGCTCCACCCGGCCGAGGAAGACCGCGGTGACCCCCGCACTGGTGGAGCCGGAGCGGATGACGGACGCGTCGGGCGTGCACCCGTACCGGTGACGGCGAAGGCGCGCCTGGTCGAACCCGCGCTCGAGGAACGTGAGCGCCACCGCATCCGAGGGGACGAGCAGGGCAGTGGCGCCGGCCCACTCCCGCTCCTCAGTGGCGAGGCGCCGCTGATCGACGGTGTGCGAGGCACCCGCGCGCGGCGTCAGGCCGAGGCGGGCGGACTCGCGGGCCACCACGTCGTAGGCGTTCGCCGTGTGCGTGTTCGGCACCTCGCGGAACGACGGGATGCCCTGCTCGGCCGCGGCGGCGATGGTGCGCATCGCGGCGAGCGGCCACACATGCGCGACGTCCGGGCGGCGGCGCCCGACCGCCCGGGCGGCAACCCGGTCATGCCATCGCAGCGCCCGGTCCCGCCCGAGCGCACGGTGGGGGAGGCGGCGTCCCGCGAGGGTCATCGACGTGGCGACCGACGCGAGGCCCGGCACGGGCCGTGCGATGCTCGCGGCCACGAGGTGCACGTCGTGGCCGGCGCGGACCAGTTCGTTGACGTGATTCCATGCGGTCCAGCCGATCCCGGGCGCGCCGATCGCGTGGGGGAAGCTGTACAGGATCGAGATCTGCTCGCCGCCCCTCGCCGATGCCGTCGAAGACATGAGGCCCCCCGTGACCCAGGAAGTGTGTCCCTCCCACCTTCGACGGGGAGGTCCCGGCGCACAACGCGATGCGGTCCTTCGACTCGCAGAGTTAACAGGCCCGCAACAGAATCCGTGTGCGGAGTTCATACGTCGACACCACTATGAACGTGACGGAGTGTTCCTCCTTCTCGCGATGGCGATGGCGCACCGGGACCGAGCGATCGGACGGGAGCGCTCGCCATGCGTCCGGCCCGGGGAGGTCGGCGGAACCGGAAGCAGGGGGACACGCCATGGAGACTCCGAAGTACCTCCAGACATTGTGGAGCTACAAGTGGTTGCTGGCCTTCGGCGTCGTCGTGGCGGCGATCGCGGCGTTCTTCGCCGGATTCACCGTCACGAACGGGCAGGTCGAGTCGCGGGCGGTGAAGTCGTATACGGCCGGCACGACGGTGCTGGTCACGAGCCCGAGCGACACGCTCTACCAGGCGCAGATCCCCGGCCGGCCGATCGAGGAGGGCGTGACCCCGGCCGAGCCGCTCGACCTGTCGGCCTCGGCCCAGATCTACGCGTACATCGTGTCGGGTGCTCGGATCCGGGACCACGTGGAGTCGGAGGTGGGCCAGCTCGACGAGGACACCGAGACGATCACCGCGATCCGGCGCACCACGCAGCCGGCCGGCGATGAGCGATTCCCCGGGTCGCTGAAGCTCCCCGTGCTCGAGGTCGTCGGCACGGCGTCGACCGAGGACCGTGCGGAGGAGATCTCCGCCGCGGCCACGACCGCGTTCCTCGGCTACGTCGAAGCCGAGCAGACCGAGCAGCAGATCCCGGCCGAGAACCGGGTGCAGCTCGAGGTGCTCACCGAGGGCAAGGCCGTCGAGGGTGAGACGAGCAACCCGGCGATCCCCATCGTGATCACGTTCTTCGCGGTGTTCCTCGCGTTCGTGGCGCTCGCGTTCGTGCTCGCGGCGTTCCGGTCGAGGCGCGCCGGCAAGCCGGGTGCGCAACGCGGGGCGCGCGGTGCGGCCGCGAGGTCGGATGCCGGGCCCGCCGATGCGGCCGCCTCAGGGGCCGTGGCCGCCGACGCGGCATCCGACGCCGGCGGGCAGCCAGACGAGCACGTGCTCGTCGGCGCCGGCACCCGGACGGACTGAGCGGCGTCATGACCGCCACCGACGCGGCGGGCGACGTCCGGACAACGCCCGTCTCGGCGGACTCGGACGCGCCCCGCCCACCCGCGTCGCAGCGACGGCGGGTGATCGTTGCGAGCGCCGTGCTCGCCGCGGTCTCACTCGCGGCCGTGGTGCTCCTGCCGCCGCTCGCCGCCTCCGGCGCCATGCTCCTGCTCGCGCTCCTCGTGATCCTGCGGCGTTTCGTCTTCACGTGGACCGCGATGATCATCGGACTCGCCGCCGTCATCATGTTCGTGCCGGCGCGCCGGTACGCCATCCCCATCCCACTCCCGTTCCAGCTGGAGCCGTATCGCCTGGTGCTCGCGATCGTGATCGTGGCGCTGGTCGTCGCGCTGATCCTGAAGCCCGACGTGCGCTGGCGCCCCGTGGCCTTCGGATGGCCCATCGGCATCCTCCTCGTCACCGTGCTCGTGTCGTTCGTGGTGAACGGCATGGAGCTCGCGAACAGGGGGCTCACCGGCACCGCGCTCGGCGGCATCGCGCAGCTGCTGCTCATGCTGTCGGTGTTCTTCTGCTTCCGGCAGCTCATGCGCGGCGAACGCGACGTGATGCTCCTCCTCACGTTCATCACGTGGGCGGGCGTCGTCGTCTCGTTCTTCGCCGTGATCGAGCGCCTGTCACGCGTGAACGTGTTCCTGATGCTCGGCGACGTGCTGCCGCTCACGTTGCTGCGCGAGGGCGGCGACGTCAGCCGCGCGGGCGTCGCGCGCGCATTCGGCTCGGCGCAGCATCCGATCGCCCTCGCCGTCGCGCTCTGCCTGCTGATCCCGCTCGCGATCCACCTCGCCAGGTACGCGACGTGGCCGTCGAACCCGATCAACCGCAGGCTGGTCTACGCCGGCGCGACGGTCATGCTCTTCGGTGGCGTGCTGTCCGCGATCTCGCGCACGGCCGTGGTGGTGCTCGGGGTGATGTTCCTCGTCACCCTGATCTTCCACCCGAGGGTGGCCGGCGTGCTGTTCGCGTTGGCGTTCCCCGTGGTGCTGTTGGCTGCGGTCGTGCTGCCGAACGTCTTCGAGTCCATGGTGCTCTCCTTCCTCGATATCGACTCCCTCGTCGCGTCGCAGTACACCTCAGCGGGCATGGGCGGAGCCGGACGACTCGCCGACCTCGAACCGGCGTTCCGCGAGGTCGCCCAGCAGCCGTTCTTCGGGAGCGGCTTCGGCAGCCGCATCGTGATCGGCGACGAGGCGAATGCGTTCATCCTCGACAACCAGTTCCTCGGCACCCTCCTCGAGACCGGCGCGCTCGGCGTGCTCGGCCTCGCGGTGTTCCTGCTCGTTCCGCCGATCATGCTGCTCAGGTTCGCGTTCGCGCAGGCGGCCGAACGCCGGCACGCGGCGCTCGCGCTCACGCTCGCCGTGGCGATCTCGGGCTACATCGCAGCGATCTTCTTCTACGACGCGTTCGGGTTCTTCCAGACGTTCTTCATCCTCTGCATGATGCTCGCGGCGGGCGCGTGGCTGATCACCGAGGCGCCGAGGCGACCGGCGGCGCCCGCGGCATCCGTCACCCCGGCCGCGCGGGCGGCACCCGAGTCCCCAGCGGAGGTGGCTTCGTGAGTCCCCGGATGTCGGTGGTGATCCCGGCGCACGACGAGGCGTCGGTGATCGGGCGCCTGCTCCACGGGCTCGTCGCCGATCCCCGGTCGGCAGAGCTCGAGATCGTCGTCGTCGCGAACGGATGCACAGACGGGACCGTATCCGTCGCGCGTTCGTTCGAGCCGGCGGTCGGCGTCGTGGTGATAGCGGAGGCGTCGAAGATCGCGGCGCTCGAGGCGGGCGACGCCGAGGTCACGACCTTCCCGCGCGCCTACGTCGACGCCGACGTCTCGGTGGATGTGCCTGCGCTCCTCGCGCTCGCAGACGCGCTGACCCGGCGCGACGGGCCCCTCGTGGCCTCCCCGCGCCTTGAGGTGGACACCGCAGACGCCTCATGGCCCGTACGCCAGCACTACCGGATCTGGGAGCTCTCGGACTACCGGGTGGCCGGCCACATCGGCTCGGGCGTGTACGCGATGTCGGCAGAGGGGCGCGCGCGCTTCGGTTCGTGGCCGCGGGTGATCGCCGACGACCGCTTCGTGCAGCAGCTGTTCCCGCCGTCCGAGCGTGAGACGCTGGCCGGCCATGCCTTCACCGTGCGAAGCGCCCGGACCGTCTCGGCGCACGTGCGCCGGTCGACGCGGATCGCGCGCGGCAACCTCGAACTGCCAGCCGAGCTGCAGCTGGCGACCGAGGAGCCGGCTCGGGCCCGGGCGGCGAGCCTCGCTCGCAGGGTCGCGCGGCGCCCCGACCTCTGGGTCGCGTTCGCCGTCTATTGCGTGACCGCCACGGTGCCGAAGCTCCTCGCACGGCGTCAGATGGCCGATCGGAGGGAGCCGGAGTGGGCACGCGACGAGACCAGCCGGGCGATCGCATGAGCACCCCCGCGACGGACCGCCTCGCGCACACCTCGTCGCGCGGCGTGTTCGTCACGATGGGCGGGTTCGGGGGCAAGACCCTCATCCAGGTCGCCTCCACCGTCGTGCTCGCGCGCCTGCTCACGCCGGCCGACTTCGGCCTCGTCGCCATGGTCACGGCGATCGTCGGCGTGGCCGACCTCGTGCGCGACTTCGGGCTCACCGGCGCGATCATCCAGGTGAAGAACCTCAGCGAACGCATGTGGATGAGCGTCATGTGGCTGTCGGTGGCGCTCGGCGTCGGCCTCATGGCCGTCATCGCGGCATCCGCACCGCTCATCGCGCTGCTCTACGACGAGGAGCGCCTGATCCCGCTCACCATCGTCATCGCACCGATCCTCCTCGTCAACGGCCTGTCCATGCCCATGCAGGCGCGGGTGCAGCGCGACCTGCGGTTCGGAACGCTCGCGAACATCGACGTCGTCTCCATGCTGTGCGGTGTCGGACTCGGCATCGCCACGGCCGCGCTCGGCTGGGGCGTGTGGTCGCTCGTCGTGATGTCGGGCGCCGGACAGCTCTACCGCCTCGTCGCCCTCTGGGTCGCGTCACGACCGAGGTTCGGACGCCCGCACATCTCGCGCGACGTGCTCCCGCTCGTGAGCACCGGCGGCAGCATCTTCGGGGTGCAATTGCTGAACTACGCGGCGAAGAACTTCGACAACGTCATCATCGGCCAGCAGCTCGGTCCGGCCGCGCTCGGCCAGTATTCGCGCGCCTACGCGCTCTACCTGCTGCCGATGCAGCAGCTGAACGGCACGCTCGGGCGCGTGGCCCTGCCTGTGCTCAGCAAGCTGCAGGACGACGGCGAGCGGTACCGGCGCTACGTGCGCGGAGCGCTCATGATCATCGGCTACCTCACCATCCCGGTGTACGCGGTCGCCGCGGCCGTGTCCTCGCCGCTCATCGCGATCCTGCTGGGGCCGGGATGGGAGCAGGCCGCGACCCTGTTCAGCCTGCTCGCCATCGCCGGCATCGCCCAGTCGATCGGCAGCGTGCTCGGCTGGCTCTACATCACGCTCGGCCGCGCGCACCGGCAGCTCGTCTACTACCTGGTCACGCGCCCGATGGTGATCGCCGGATACGTGCTCGGCATCTGGTGGGCGGGCGTCGAAGGGCTCGCGCTCGTCTACGGGCTGCTCACGCTCGCCCTGCTCGTGCCGGGGTTCTACTTCGCGACCGTCGGCACGTTCGTGCGCGTGGGCGACATCCTCAGACCCATCCTGCGGCCGGTCCTGCTGGCGCCGCTGTGCTACGGCGCAGCCGCCGCGGTACAGCTCGCCACGAACGGCCTGCCCGCCGTCGTGCAGCTGACGCTCGGCATGGCCGCGGGGGTCGTCCCGATGCTGCTGTGCCTCCTGATCCCCGCGTACCGACGCGACCTCGCGCAGATCATCGGGTTCGTGAAGCAGGTGCGGAGGCCATCCCCGGCCAAGGCGCCGGCCCCGACTCCCGCGGCGCCGGCGGGCTCCGGGCCCGAGGCGACCCCCGACCGGAAGGTGGAACCGTGACCCGAGCCCCACGTCGTCGCAGCCGATCCAACGGCCTTCCCATCGCCGTCGTCGCGCTGCTCGTCGGCGCCATGGCCTCGGGTTGCTCTGCCGCCGATGCGGCGCCCGACCTCAGCGGACTCGACACCCCGGCGGCGGCGCCTGCCGTCGAGACGCTCGGCATCCTGGGCGACTCCGTCTCGCTGGGGGTGAACGCCTGCGGAACGCAGGGGCAGTGCGCGGCCGCATCGTGGTCGGGCGGCACGGATCCGGCCGTCGGGTCCGTCGCCGAGCGGCTGGCCGCGGCATCCGGGGTCGAACCCGCCGTCGTCAACGCGGCGAAGGACGGCGGCGACGTCGGAGACGCCCTCGCCATGGTGCCCGAGCTCGTGCGGGCGCAGCCGCAGCTCGTCACGGTGCTCCTGGGGGGCAACGACGCGTGCGCGCCGAGCCTCGACGAGATGACGCCGGCGGCGGACTTCGAGGCGCGCGTGGCGGAGCTGTTCGGCCGGTTGGACGCCGAGGTGCCGGATGCGACGATCCTCGCCCTGTCGGTGCCCGACATCCACCACCTGTGGGAGGTCGGGCGCGGAAACGCGCGGGCCGTGCAGGCGTGGAACGGCAGCCCGTCGTGCAAGAACCTGCTGGGCTCGGCCGACGACGACTCCGCCGAGGCCACGGCGCGCCGCGACGCCGTGGCCGCACGCGTCGCCGAGTACAACGCGGCGATCGAACGCGCCTGCTCGGGCGTGGAGCACTGCATCGACGACGACGGCGCCCTCTACGCCTACGACTTCTCGGCCGAGGAGATCTCATCGATCGACTTCTTCCATCCGTCGATCGCGGGGCAACGGGCGATCGCCGGGATCGCCTGGGACGCACTCGAAGGGGGTTCGACATGACGACGATGCTGGTGGCCATCTCCGGAGGGCACCTCGCGCAACTCCACATGCTCGCACCGCGCATCGCGCGCGGCGAGGACGTCGTGTGGATGACCGACGACACCGCGCAGAGCAGGTCGCTCCTCGCAGGCGAGCGGGTCCACCACGTGCCCACGCGGCCCCCGCGTGACCTCCTCGGCGTGCTCCGGGACACGCGGGTCGCCCGCCGCATCTTCGCGGAGCACGACATCGACCACGTCGTGAGCTCGGGCGCGCAGGTCGCGTTGTCCGCGCTCATCCCCGCGCTCATGAGACGCGTGCCATTCAGCTACGTGGAGAGCGCCACCCGGGTCACCGAACTCTCCCTGACCGGCAAGGTCATCGACCGGATCCCGTCGGTGCGCCGCTGGGTGCAGTATCCGAGCGGCGTGCGCCAGCGCTGGGGCTACGCACTCTCGGTGTTCGACGGGTTCCGGGTGGAACCGGCCGGCGACGGCCCCATCACACGCGCAGTGGTCACCGTCGGCGGCAACGGCGAGTACGGATTCCGCCGGCTCATCGAGGCGGCCGGTCGCGCGCTGCCGGCCGAGGCGCACGTGCTCTGGCAGGTCGGCTCCACGGATGTCTCGGGCATCGACATCGAGGCGGTCGCCTCGGTGCCCTCCTCGGCCCTCTCCGCCGAGCTGGAGGCCGCGGACGTCGTCATCGGCCACGCCGGCACGGGCACTGCGCTCGCTGCGCTGGGCGCCGGCAAGGTGCCGCTGCTTGCGCCCCGCTCGGTGGATCACGGCGAGCACGTCGACTCCCACCAGGACGACCTCGCGGCGTTCCTCGCCGCGCGGGGCCTCGCCGTGGTGCGCCCTGCCGACGGGATCACGCGCGCCGACCTCCACGAGGCGTCGCGGTGGCGGGTCACGCGACGCGACGACCTCGAGCCCGTGTCGATCTGAGCCGTGCGAGCTGAGCCGAAGGCGGATGCCGTGCCCCACCTGAGCGTCGTCGTCGTCAACTACAACACGAGGGATGCCACGTCGGCGTGCCTGCGCTCCGTGCTCCAGACGTCGCCGAGCCTCGACCTCGAGCTCATCGTCGTCGACAACGGCTCGACCGACGGCAGCCCCGAGGCGTTCCGCGAGCGCTTCCCAGCGGTGACGACCGTCGAGGCGGGGGAGAACCTCGGCTTCGCCCGCGGCGTGAACCTCGGCGCCCGCGCGGCAACCGGCACGTGGCTCCTCCTCTTGAACCCCGACACGCTCGTGCTCCCGGGCTCCCTGCGGGCGTTGCTCGAGTTCGCGGACCGGCATCCCGAGTACGGGGTGTTCGGCGGGCGCACGCTGCGGCCCGACGGCACGGTCGATCCGAGCTCCTGCTGGGGTGCTCCGAGCCTCTGGTCGCTCGCGATGTTCGCGACCATGCTGTCGACGGCGTTCAAGCGCTCGACCGTGTTCGACCCCGAGTCGCTCGGCGCGTGGGACCGAGACAGCGTGCGCGAGGTGCCCATCATCACCGGATGCCTCCTGCTCATCCGCCGAGCCGCCTATGAGCACCTCGGCGGCATGGACGAGGACTACTTCCTCTACGGGGAGGATGCGGAGTTCAGCCTCCGCGCCGGCCGCGCCGGCCTCCGCCGGGTGGTCGTGCCCGATGCGGTCATCGTGCACGAGGTTGGTGGGTCGAGCGACGCGGGAGGCGAGAAGGGCTGCATGGTCATGGCCGGCAAGGTGACGCACCTGCGCAAGACCTGGTCCCCGATCCGCGCTGGTCTCGGTGTACGCCTGCTCCTCGCCGGTGTCGGCGTCCGCGCCGCGCTCGAGGCCGCCACCCGTCGATCGCGTGCTCCGTGGAGCACGGTGTGGCGGCGGCGCGCGGATTGGCGCGACGGCTACCCGCGGGCCGAGGCGACGCTGTTCGGGCGCACGCTCGCCGACGCCTGACCCGCGCCCCCGCCCAGCACCCACTCGCGTACCTCGTCGACGAAGCGATCGCGGTCGAACTCGAGTGCGCGTCGCCGGGCCGCGTCGCCGTCGATCCGTTCGGCCGCTCCACCGCTGCCCCGAACCCCGACTCGTCATCGGGGTCGTAGTGGACTCCGGTGAGGCCGTCCAGCACCGATTCGGATGCCCCTCCGACGCGATTGACGATGACGGGGCATCCGGCCGCCATCGCCTCGACCGGGATGATGCCGAAGTCCTCGACGGGTGGGAACACGAACGCGAGTGCGTGCTGGAACAGCGCCCGCATGAATTCGTCGGACACGCGCCCGAGCACGTGCACCGGCACCTCGGCGTCTGCGGCGAGTGACTCGAGTCGTTCACGCTCGGGGCCGCTGCCGGCGGCGACGACGGGGATGCCGAGCGCCGCACCCATTCGGATCACCGCGTCGTGCCGCTTGTACGGCACCAGCCGCGACGCCGCCATGAGGTAGCCGCGATCCGGCAGCGCGTCGAGCGTGGCGCGCTCGGCATCGGTGATGCGCTCCCGCCAGTCGGCCACCGCCGCGATGGACGCCGCGTCGACCGGGGGGTGGATCACGCGTGCGTCGCGGTCCCAGGCGCGGCGGATCCGCTCTCGCACGAAGGCGCTGTTCGCGGCGAGCGACCCCGACGCGCTCGCCGCGCGACGATCGACCCCGCGCAGGTACGCGCGCGCGAGCCCGGCGAGGGGGTTCCCCGTACGGGCGTCGAGATCGGGTTCCCAGAGGTACCGGGCCGGCGTGTGGATGTACGAGAACTTGGGAACCCCGCGCGCCGTGCCGAAGCCGGCATGGTGTGCGAAGACGTAGCTGCTCGTCACGACCCAGTCCGGGTCCGCGTCGCCCCACCCGCGACGCCACGTGCGCGACATGAGCGGCAGCGCGAGCGCCTTCCGGCCTCTGAGTGGCGTCCGGGCGAGCCAGGACTCGTCGACGAGTTCCGATGGGAACCGCGCGGGGTCGTCGTTCCAGAGGCAGGCGACACGGGAGCCGGGAAGCGAGATCCGCAGGGCGTCGAGCACCTGCTCGGCGCCGCCAGACTCCTCGATCCACTCCTGCGCGATCAGGCCGGCCATGTGTCGTGCCCCGATCTCAGTAGGCCCCGCGGCTGCCGAGCACCGCGCGGACCGTCTTCAACAGGATGACGAGATCGCCCGTGATCGACCAGTTCTCGACGTAGTACAGGTCGAACTTCACGCTCTCCTCCCATGAGAGGTTCGACCGGCCGCTCACCTGCCAGAGTCCCGTGATGCCGGGCTTCGTCAGCAGCCGGCGGTTGACGTCCTCCTCGTACCGCTCGACCTCGCTCGCCAGCGGCGGACGGGGGCCGACGAGGCTCATGTCCCCGATGAGCACGTTCCACAGCTGAGGGAGCTCGTCGAGCGAGTACCGACGCAGGGTGCGGCCGAACGGGGTCACACGTGGGTCGTCCTTCAGCTTGAACAGCACGCCGTTGCCCTCGTCGCGGTCCTGGAGCTCCCGCAGCCGCGCCTCGGCGTCGGTCACCATCGACCGGAACTTCAGCATCGTGAAGCGCGAGCCGTGCACGCCGACGCGCACCTGCCGGAAGAGCACCGGCCCTGGGCTGGAGAGGCGCACGCCCACCGCGATGCCGCCGATCAGCGGGCCGAGGAGCACGATCGCGACGCCCGCCGTCACGATGTCGAAGACGCGCTTCACGGCGTGGTTGAAGCCCGAGTACTGAGGGAGGTCCACGTGCACCATCGGCAGGCCGTTGATGGGCCGCAGGTGGATCCGGGGGCCCGCGACGTCGGTGAGCCGGGACACGAGGATCAGCTCGGTATTCATGTTCTCCAGCTCCCAGCCGAGCCGGCGGATGGTGGCACTGCCCCCTGGCAGGTCGCCCGCGACGATGACGGCGCGGGTGCGCGTGCGCTTGGACGTCGCGGCGAGCTCGGTGAACTCCACCGTCGGAAGGTCCATCGAACGCGACTGCGGGGCGCGGGCGGAGCCCGCGAAGGTCGTGCCGATCGCGCGGTAGCCGACGCGATACTGGCGGCGCAGCTCCTCCACGACCCTCGCGACGTCGTCGGGTCGGCCGACGATGATGGAGCCGGTCGTGCAGCGGCCGACGCGCCGCATCGAGTGCAGCACGTACCGCCAGACCACGCGCCCGGCGAGCAGGAGGGCCAGGCCGAGCGGCAGGGCCACCGCGAGGAAGCCGCGTGCGATATCGACCTGCAGCAGGAAGGCCACGACGGCGAGGATTCCGAACGTGATGAGGGTCGCGTTCACCACGCGCTGGTACTCGACCGTGCCCGTGCCGATGTTGCGGATCATCCGCGATCTGGCCGCCGACAGCGAGACCAGCCACACGACCGCGATCGCGGCGCAGAGCGAGAGGTACGCGACGTCGCTCTGCGGGGTCGCGGCCGCGAGGCCGCTGGTTCGGAACCGCACGAACTGCGCGACGAGCAGGGACCCGACGACCGCGGCGGCATCCGTGACGGTGAGGGCGACGATCAGTCGCTTGCGCCACCCGAGGCGTCGGGGCTGAGCCGCGACGCGCTGCCCGACGGCCGCGGCGCGTTCCCGCAGCAGGTCGGCAGGGCTGCTCACGCGCGGCGCGGTCTCTGCTTGGCTGGACAACGGTCGGACCCCCTCGAACATCGGCTCGGCACGGAGTGAGGTGGCCCGCGTGGTCGCGACCGCGTTCACCCGGCCGGGTGGACCTGGGTGCTGTCAGGCGGTCGTCGCCTGGGGTGTTCGCGGAGCCCGCCCTGCCGATGATGCGGGCCCGGCCGGGGCCGGTTCGCATCGCCCCCGGGTGGTGCGACGTCGAGCGCGCTCTGCGGCGATGCTAACCGCACGCCGACGGCGCGTGGAAGGCTGCGGGGCGCCAGTTCACGGGCTCTTCAGGCGATTGATACACCACCGACACAATGGGGGTGCAGACTACCTCCGTTCGGGGGACACGGTCGGCTCCCAGGCCGCGCGGGAGCGCCCGATGAGCGCGACCGCCTGTTCCATCGCCGGCGTCAGGCGTGTGCGAGGGCGAAGATCGCCTGGTGGCGGGTGGCCCAGGAGTTCGCGTCGATGAATGCGGCGCGGTCCGCCTCGCCGGCGCGGCCCATCGCCAGGGCATCGGGCACGACGTCCGCGAAGTCGGTCACGGCGTCGACGAGCAGCACGCGATCGTCGATGTCGCGCACGGGCGGCAGGTCCACCGAGATCACCGGCATGCCCGCCGCGAGGTACTCGTAGATCTTCAGCGGGCTCATCGCCTCGGTGAGCGGCGTACGCCGGTGCGCGACCAGGCACAGATCGGCGTTGCGCAGCACCGCGACGAGTTCCGCCCGCGCGACGCTGGGATGGATGTGCACGTTCGGGAACGGCCGGAGTGCCGCCACGTACGCCGGATCGGGCAGCGGCCCGACCAGGACGACCTGGAGGTCGGGCCGGCGGGTCGCGAGGTCGACGATGCCCGGAACGTCGAGCCGCGAGTCCAGCGTGCCCACGTAGACTGCGCGCGGCGCCGGGATCGCGGCGAGCCACGCGGGCGCAGGCGGTCGAGCGCCGAGCCACTCCGCGGGCTCCACCCCGTTCGGCACCACCGCGGCCGGGCCGGTCGGGTCGATCCGCTCGAGGATCTCCGCAGAAACGGCGGCCACCGCGCGACCCGACCGCGAGACTCGCCGGTACGCCTCACGGTATGCGGGCCAGTATGCCTCGCGCGCGGGCGAGCTCGACCAGTCATCGCGCGCGAAGAAGGTGACCTCCTTCGCCCAGTCGAACCGACCGAAGCCGGCCACGAGCGGGTTGGTCGTCAGCGCGAACGGAGCGACGAGTCCCATCCGGCGCGCGGCGCGGGCGAGAGAGCGGTCATAGGCCGCGTACTCGGCGATGATGCCGGAGAGCTCGGTGGGGTCGTCGCGACGCAGGCGCACGGGGCGATGCAGCGACATCCGCGGGCTCGACGGGAAGCGCACGTCCCGGTCGAGGAACGGCGTGGCGACGACGCGGGGAAGCCAGCGGAACGGGTCGGCGACGAGGAGGCGGCGCACCTCGGGGCTTCGCATGAGGCTGGCGAGGATGCGGTCGGGCGGCCGCATCATGCCGCGTCGCACGGCGTCGGAGTAGGTCTCGTAGCTGAACGTGAAGACGAAGTCGGCGGCTCGCCTCGTCCCGGCGCCCGACGGCGGGGCGAGTCGCGGGTCCGTGCGATCGATCATGCGGCGAGCTGGCGGATCAAGCGCGCCGGTGCGCCCGCGACCACGGCGCGGGGTGGCACGTCGTCGCGCACGACGGAGTTGGCGCCGACGACGGCTCCTGCCCCGACGGTGACACCGGGCATGATGACGGCGTTCTGCCCGAGCCAGGCGCCGCGGCAGATGCGCACGGGCGCGATGCGGCCCAGCGGCTGGTCGCGGATGAAGACGTCGGGCTGGTCGAAGCCGTGCGTGTGGTCGGAGATGTAGACGCCGCGCGCGATCGCCACGCCGTCCTCGATCACCACGCTGCTGACCGCGGAGATCGACGTGTCGTTCATCCGCACGCGATGGCCGATGCGAATGACGGGGCCCGGCTCGTCGAGCCGCGGGACGATGAGCCACGACCCCGGGCCGATGAGCACATCGGAGCCGATCGCGATCCGGTCCGCGTTGCCGACGCGGAACGGGAGCAGGATGCGGCTGCGGGCGCCGAAGCTCGCGAACCCCGTCGAGGCGATCCGTGAGAAGACCGCGTCGCGCGCTCGTTGCATGAGCAACAGCACATCGAGACCGTTCACGTCCGCCCTCCCCCCGCAGCCGGTCGACCGGCGACGCCCCGGAGCCGGTCATCCATCGCCGAGGGGTCGGTCATCGGCCGAGTCGCCAGCTCGACCAGCGTAACCGGCGGGCGCCTCGCGCCATGATCTGGAGACGGATTGTTTACCGGGAGGTAACAGTCCGGCGGGCCGCCGCGAGCCCGTCGAGGTTGCGCCTCGCGAGCTCCGAGACCGCCGCGAGGCGGCCGGAGATCGCGGCGGAGAGCTCGTCGGCGCGGTCAGCCGTGTCGCCGGCGACGCGTGCGAGCGAGTCGGCGATCTCGTCGGTCGAGACGCACAGGCCGGGCGTGCCGACGAGGTCCATCAGCCCCTCCACCTTGCCCTGGGTCGCCACCGTCACGGCGGGGACCCCGCGCATGAGGCTCATCACCGCGAGGTGCATCCGGCCGGTCACGGTGATCCTCGCACGCTCGGCGAGGCCGCGGATCGCCGCGGGGGAGAGGAGGCGGTCGACCAGCACGACGTCGGCGTCGTCGGCGAAGTTGTCGGCGACCGCCCCGCAGAGGGGCAGGTCGTCGGCCCCCGGCCGTGAGACGTGGGGGACGAGCAGCACGCCGAGACCGCGGCTGCGCAGCACCTCGACCACGCGGACGTACGGTTCGAGGTCCCCGTCCGACGGTACGAGGCCGGAGAGGTTCACGAGGGCGAGGGGCGACGCGACACGGTCCGCCCACTCGGATGCCGCGGCGTCGTCGACGCTGCGGGCGAGGAAGACGATGTCGGCACCGTCGACGATCGGGTCGATGCCGTCGGCCCTCGCACGCGCCGCCGAGCGCGGATCCCTGACCACGGTCGTCACGCCGTGGCGCGCCGCGTCGCGCACCGCAGCGAGCGCCTGCGGATGCGGCGACGCGTTCCAGCTGAATCCGAGGATGCGGGCGTCGATGCCGAGCTCGGCCACCCGACGCGCGAGGTTGGCCCGGTTCGTCGACGCACGGTGACCGTAGCCGCCGTCCATGACGTCGGCGCCGACGACCGAGAACGACGTCGCCGTGCGAAGCACCCGCCGGAACGCGCCGAGGTCGCGCAGGTGGCCGACCAGGTCGCCGTAGACGAGCGAGAGCAGCGGCAGCATCCGGATCCTGGCGTCGTCGGGTAGGACGTAGTCGCCTGGCCGTCGGCAGATCACCGTCACGTTTCCTGACACGTTCTCGATGAACGCCTCGACGAGCGCCTGGTCGCCGATGTTCCCACCGCCGGCGGGAGCGAGCACGACATGATGGGGGACCCCGTCGGCGGGCCGGCTCCGGCGCCTCAGCAGCATCCGGTCCGCCGCTGCGAGCAACGCCGGCGAACGCAGCGGCCTGGACATCCGCTGCCTGAGTTCTCCCACCCGCATCGCCATTCGGCGCCTCCTCGTGACGGAGGCTCGCACGCGCTCCGGCAGGCGGCCATGATACCGAGCGCATGCATCCGGCTGCACACGTCGCCAGAACGGGGGCCACGCCGCGCTGAGATGTAACAGGGACGTAACCGCCCGAGTCGTCGGTGTTCAGAATCCGGGCGTAATCTCGGCGATCCCGGGGCGGTGAGCACGACGCGACCTCAAGAGCCGCATGGCCGACGGAGGAGAGGAAGCCGGCATGAACCCAAAAGGCACGTTCCTGGACGTGATGCGCAACGCGGCCGCCACCGCAGGCGATGCGCGGGGCTTCAGGTTCTACGCGAGCCCATCGGATTCGGTGTTCGCATCGTACGAGGCACTCGACCGTCAGGCGCGAGCGGATGCTGCGGCGCTGGTCGCGTCGGGACATGCCGCGGGTGACGTGGCCGTGCTCGCCTTCGACCCCGGCCTCGGGTTCATCCGTGCGCTCTACGCCGTCTTCTACGCCGGACTCGTCGCTGCACCCGTGCCCGTCGCCGCGATACGCCAGCCGGATGCCGCCCTGCGACGGCTCGCGTCCATCGTGGCCGATTCGGGGAGCCGCATCGTGCTCACCGAGGGCGGCGCACTCCTGCCGCTCTGCGTCGCCCCCGATGATTCGGTGGGCGAGGCCCGTGTCGTGTCGATCGACTCCCTCGTCGGCCGCATCGAGGAGTGGGTGCCGCCCGCATCCGACGCCGGCTCCCTTGCGCTGCTCCAGTACACCTCCGGCTCCACCGGCACGCCGAAGGGCGTCATGGTGAGCCACGGCAACCTCGTCGCCAACGAGGCCGCCATCACCTCGGCTCTGGGCCTCTCCGCGGCATCCCGCCTGGTCGGATGGCTTCCGCACTATCACGACATGGGGCTCGTGGGGCAGCTGCTCCAACCGATCTTCTTCGCCGGCGACTGCGTGTTCACCTCACCGAACCAGTTCCTCCGGCGCCCACTGCTGTGGCTGAAGCTCATCACGCAGCATCGCGCCACCCACACGGTCGGGCCCGACTTCGCATATGCGCTCTGCACCCGACTGGTGACCGACGAACAGCTGGCAGGCCTCGACCTCTCATCGCTCGAGGGTGCCATCACCGGTGCCGAACCGGTTCGGGTCGAGACGCTGCGCGCCTTCGCCGAACGGTTCGCTCGCGCCGGATTCCAGGCCGACGCCTTCATCCCGGCCTACGGCATGGCGGAGACCACGCTCCTCGTGACGGCGAAGGCTGCGGGTCGGGTGGTGGCGACCATTCAGGCAGACGCCGCCGGCATCGAGCAGGGGGTGCTGCGGGCGCCCGTCGACGGGGGGCGCGCCGTCGACCTCGTCTCGTGCGGACCGGCGGCCGATGGGCACCGCATCGAGATCGTCGACCCCGTGTCCGGCGAACGCCTCGTCGACGGCGAGATCGGCGAGATCCTCGTGAGCGGCCCGAGCGTCGCCCAGGGCTACTGGCGGCGGCCCGACGCGACCGCGGCCGTCTTCGGCGTGACGATCCCCGGTGACGGCGACGACCACCGGTACCTCCGAACCGGCGACCTCGGCACGAGCGTCGCCGGCGAACTGCTGATCACGGGTCGCCTCAAGGACCTCATCATCATCCGCGGCCGCAACATCTATCCGCAGGACCTCGAGCAGACCGCTTCGACCCTCCTGCACGCCGGATGCCTCAGCGCCGCGTTCGAGGGATCGGCGTCGCAGCCCGCCGTCGGCCTCGTGGCCGAGATCGACGCAGCAAGGCTGGCCGCCGGGGAGATCGATGCCCTGGCCGAGCGCGTACGGCGCGCGGTCACCGAGGAGTACCTCCTGCCCGAGCTGGGCGTGGCGCTCATCCGCAAGGGGAGCCTTCCGCGTACGACGAGCGGGAAGGTGCAGCGCAACCTCACCCGGTCGCTTCTCGCGGAGGAACGACTGCCCACCCTGCTGATGCTCGGGTTCGACCGCGGAGCGGTCACGTGACGCGTTCGGTCCTCGCCGGCCGCGGGGCGGTCGCGGACCTGAACCGCTACCTCGGCGATCCGCGCGATCCTTCCGCCGTGATCTCGATCGAGCGGTCGCTCGAGCTCGACGAAGCATCGGCGTACCCCGGTGACGCGGTCGACGCGCTGGATGCGTGGAAACTGCACCGGTACTACGCCCCAGCCGAACACGGCGGGGAGCTCCGCGACGTCTTCGTGCCGATGATGATGATCCGGTCCACCGCCGCGCGTGATCTCACGGTCGCCGTCGCCCACGGCATCAGCTTCCTCGGCGCCGTCGGTGCGTGGATCGCTGGGGGTCCGATCGCCGCGACCATGGCGGAGCTCGTGCTCGACGCCGCGCCCCTCTCATGGGGTCTCACCGAGCGCGGAAGGGGTTCCGATCTCTCCGCCACGGCGACGACCGCCGCGATCGGCTCGAGCATCGTCGTCGATGGAGTCAAGTGGCCGGTCAACAATGCGTCCCGGGGGCGCGCGATGACCGTCCTCGCACGCACGTCTGATGCACCAGGACCCCGGGCACTGTCGCTCGTCCTCGTCGACAAGGGCCGCGTCGACGCCCGCACCCTCGCCACGCAGCCCAAGGTGGCCACGTACGGGAATCGCGGCGCGGACATCAGCGGCCTCGCGATGCGACGAACGACCGTCGAGCGCGACAGGCTCGTCGGTGAGCCCGGCCTCGGTCTCGAGATCGTGCTGAAGAGCCTCCAGTTCACGCGGCCGCTCTCGACGGCGCTCTCGCTCGGAGCGGCGGACCACGCCGTCGATGTCGCAGTGGAGTTCGCCGCGTCGCGACGGCTGTTCGGGCGGGAGCTCGGGTCGCTGCCCGCTGCCCGGGCGACAGTCGGAACTGCCGTGGCCGACGCCCTGCTCGCGGAGTGCGTGGTGTTCGCGGGCGCGCGCGAGGCACATCACGCGCCGCAGGAGCTGGCGCTCGTCAGTTCGCTCGTGAAGTTCCTGGTGCCCGACACCGTGGACCTCCTGTTCCGCGACCTCACGTCCTTCCTCGGGGCCAGGTCGCAACTGGTCGGCTTCGCTGGTGCGGGCGAGTTCCAGAAGGCGGCGCGCGACAACAGGGCTGTCGGGATCTTCGACGGCAACTCCGTCGTGAACCTCAACATGATCGTCAACGAGTTCACGGCGATCACCCGACCAGAGGACGCGGCCGACATCGGCGGCATCCTCCGCGACTTCCGGGTGGATGCGGAACCGGAGACCTGGGTGGATCCGCTCCGCCTCAGACTGGTGACCCGTCGAGGGTCGCGGCTGCTCCGCGCGCTCCCCGTGTTCGCCGACCTCCTCGGCTCGCGAGGGTCGGCCGCGCCGGCGCACGACATCACCGCCGAGCTCGATCGGCTGCTCGACGCAGCCGGCACCGCACCTCGGCAGGCCGCGCCGAGTGCGGCGTCGTTCGACGTCGCGATGCGCCTGGCGCTCTGCTTCGGGGCGGCCTGCGCGATCGCCGTCGAGCTGGCGGGGCGCGGGAGTGGAAGCGAGGCATCGGAGGCCAGGCTCCTCGCGATCCTGGAGCGGATCGCGGTGCGGCTCGGACTCGTGCGTTCCGAGTCGGCCGCCTCGTCGGCGGTCGCGCTGGCAGGTCAGGCGTTCGAGACGGCTGGATCTCGCGGCAGGCTCTCCATGCTCGAAGGTTGGGGGAACCCCCTATGACCACTGCGGGACCGTCATCGCGTCCCACGGGCACGGCGTCGGGCGCGCCCGACGACCTCGACGCGCTCTTCGGCGATCCACGGGTGCCCGGCCCGTTCGACTACGCCACGATCGCCCGCGACGACGACGCACGCCGTGTGAGCTCGGCCGCGGAGTCGCTCCTCGACGAGTGGGACGCGACCGCGGACTTCGTGCCCGCCTCGCTCGGCGGGCGGTGGGTCTCGACCGAGGACCTCGTGCGGCGGTGGAGGCCGATCTTCCGTCGGGATCCGTCGCTGGGCGTCGGATACGGGATCACCACGCTCATGGCCGCGCTCAACGTGTGGGTCGCCGGGGACGAGGAACAGCGCGCAGACGTCGCCGATCGCCTCTTGCGCGGCGAGCGCATCGCCGTCGGCTTCCACGAGCTCGAGCACGGCAACGACCTGCTGCAGAACGAGTGCGCCGCCACGGAACGCGGGGGCCGCTGGTTCGTGCAGGGCGTGAAGCAGGTCATCAACAACGTCGACCGCGCGGAATCCATCCTGATCATGGCGCGGACGTCGGACGAGCCAGGCGTCGGCAGCCACACATTGCTGATGTGGAACAAGGATGACGCGAGCCGCCGGTTCGCCGACACGTCGCGACGCGTGCTCACCGCCGGAATGCGTGGCTGCGAGATCGGCGTCGCGGTGTTCGATGGGCTGCCGGTCCCCGTGGCCGGCACCATCGGTGCGCCTGGAACCGCCGCACGCACCGCGTTGACCGCCTTCCAGGTGAGTCGCGCCGTCGTGCCCGCCCTCGCGATCGCGACGGTCGACGCGGCACTCGATCTCGCGGTCCGCTTCGGCACGGAGCGTTCGCTCTACGGCGGCGTGGTGCTCGACCTGCCACACGCTCGGGCGCTCCTCGCGGGCGCCATCGCGGACTTCCTCATCGCCGACGCCCTCAGCGCGGTGGTGGTGCGTGCGCTCCACCTCGCACCGGCCGAATGCCTGATCCTCACCGCTGCGGCGAAGTACCTGGTGCCGCAACTGCTCATGTCGGCGATGCAGGACCTCTCGGTGCTCTTCGGCTCGACGTTCTACGCACGAGTGGCCCCGTACGAGATCTTCGAGAAGTTCTTCCGCGATCTCGCGGTCGTGCCGATCGGGCATGCCGGGACCACGGCGTGCCTGCTCACGATCCTCCCGAACCTGCAGGCGTGGCTCCGGCGCTCTCGCCGGACCGAGGCGACCGAGCCGGCGCTCTTCCGGCTCGGCGCCCCGCTCGAGGAGCTGGACTTCGGCCGACTCTCACTCGGCGCGGGCTCGCGCGACCCGCTCGGCGCGGCGTTGCGGGACCCGATTGTGCGCGATCGCTTCGTTCCGGGCACCGCAGCCGCGCACTCGCTTGACCGGCTCGGCGACGCCCTCGACGACTTGCGCAACGAGATCGCGGCGTTCCCCGCCTCCGAACTCGGCACGGATGCCGCACCGGCAGCCTTCTCACTCGCCCATCGATTGACGCTGCTCCTCGCCGCCGGCGCGTGGGCGGGCGTGTGCGCGGACGAAGCCGACGCGACGTCGGTCACGAACGACCCGCTCGTCCGCGAGGCATGCCTCAGACGGATCGAGGATCGACTCCGCGGCCGGGTCGCGCCGCTCGACCCGATGTTCGTCGATCGGCTGATGACCTTCGCCCAGGATCACGTCGCCCGCGATATCCCGCTCGCCCCGTCCGCTCGCAAGGAGCGCCGGCACCCCCATGTCGAGGAAGGAAGTGCAGCATGAACACGGAGACCGACGCCATCGAGTCCTGGCTCGTGGATCGCGTCGTGGCCTACGGAAGGGTCGACACCGGAACCTTCACCCCCGAGACGCCCCTCGCGGAACTCGGGCTCGACTCGGTCTACGCCTTGACGCTCTGCGGCGACATCGAAGACGAGTACGACCTCGATGTCGATCCGACGATCGTCTGGGATCACCCGACGATCCGCGAGCTCGCGGGCGGCATCTCGGAACGGCTCGCCGCCGCGTGATCGCCGTCGACGACCGTGAGGCGTCGATGCACGAGGGCGTGACCGCGTCTGGTGCGCACTGGCTCATGGGCGCCTGGATCGAGCGCGAGCGCGAGGGCGCGGGCGCTCCAAGCGCGCTCGCGCTGCTCCGCCGACGTCGCATGGGCCGGACGTGGGCGCGGATGCTCGTGACAGCCGGCCTCGGCGTGGATTGGCCGGGCTTCTCGGCCGATCAGCCGGGCCGGAAGCCCCGCCTGCTCGGCGATGGCCGGATCGACGTCAGCATCGCGCACAGTGGCGCGATGCTGCTCGTGGCGGTCGTTGCCGATGGGCTCGTGGGCGCCGACATCGAAGCGGAGCCGTTCGACGTGTTCGATCGCCCCGCCCTGATCCGGCGGATGTGCTCCGACCGCGAGCTGGCCTCCGTCGAGCGGCTGCCGCGAGCCGCCCGCCGCCGTGCGCTCGCGCGTGCCTGGACGATCAAGGAGGCGACGCTGAAGGCTCGCGGCACCGGGCTCGCGGATGACCCGCGTACCGTCCCGACCGCTCTGGACCGCCTCATCGATGACGCCGACGTGGGCCCGGAGCGCGCGATCGTGCACCTGACGGGCTCGGCTGGATGCGCCGTCTCGCTCCCCGGTCGCGGTGACACATCGCCCGCGCGAAGGGGCCGGACGTCGCATGCGACATCCGGCCCCTTCGATTGGTCGGGGTGACAGGATTTGAACCTGCGACCTCTTCGTCCCGAACGAAGCGCGCTACCAAGCTGCGCCACACCCCGGTGGCCCTGACGGGCCTCAACAAGAATAGCCGAAAAAACACGGGCACCCGACCACGCGCGTCCGAGCATCCGGGGCAGGGCCGCGCCCCGGCTACTCGACGGGGACGAGCGTGAGCAGCGTCGCCTCGGGCGGGCACGCGAACCGCACGGGCGCGAAGATCGACGTGCCGAGGCCGGCCGAGACGTTGAGGAACGCGGTGCGCAGGCCGTGCTGCCACACGCTCAGCCCCTTCACCTGCTGCCGCGGGATGTCGCAGTTCGTGACGAGCGCGCCGAAACCCGGCACGCACACCTGTCCGCCGTGCGTGTGCCCGGCGAGGATGAGCTGAGCACCGTGGTTGACGAACGAGTTGAGCACGCGCTGGTACGGCGCGTGCGCCACGCCCACCGTCACGGTCGAGCGGCGTTCGCCGGCGGATGCCGCGTCGGGCCAGGTCTCGTCGCCGAGCGGGTCGTCGGCGCGCAGCTCGTCGATCGCCGCGGTGATGAGGTCGAGGCGATCGTAGCCCTTGTGCGGATCGTCGACGCCGAAGAACTCGAAGTGGGTGCCGCGCAGGTCGAGGCCGGCAGCGGTGTTGTCGAGGTCGTGCCAGCCGAGTTCGGCGAAGTAGGCGTGCAGGGCGTCGATATCGAGCCGCTTGGAGCGGGGGATCGGCCCCGACGGGCCACTGAAATACATGAACGGGTTCTTCAGGACCGGACCGAAGTAGTCGTTCGACCCGTTGACGAAGACGCCGGCGATGCCGTCGAAGGCGTCGAAGGCGCGACGGAGGCCGTCGAGACCTCGCTCGTGACCGAGGTTGTCGCCCGTGTTCACGATGAGGTCGGGCTGGAGTTCGGCGAGGGAGCGCACCCAGTCCTGCTTGTCACGCTGCCAGGGTGCCATGTGCAGGTCGGAGAGGTGGAGGACCCTGATGGGTTCGGCACCGGCCGGGAGGACCGGGACATCCGCGCGCCTGAGTGTCCAGCGGGTGCGTTCGACGAGCGACCCCCAAGCGAGCGTGGCCTTGCTCACCCGCCACCCGGCGTGGTGCCGCCCAACGCGCTGCTGAACGTCACGGAGACGGTCGTGCCGCGCTTGACCGCGGTGTTCGGCGCGGGATCCTGGCTCTCGACGACGGCGGTCGGGTCGATGTTCCCCGACGACTTGATCTTGAGGCCAGCCTGGTCGAGCGCGCTCCTCGCCTGCTGCTCTGTCATGCCCGTCAGGTCGGGCACGGTCGTGCCGTTGCCGTCGCTCGTGAAGACGCGGATCGTGCTGCCGCGCCCCGCCTGGCCCGACGGGTCGGTGCCGGTGACCGTGCCCGCGGGGAGGTTCGAGTCCTGCTGGCCGCCGTCCTCGAAGACGAAGCCCGCCGCCTCGATCGCCTGCTTCGCGGCGTCGAGGGAGAGGCCGGCCACCTGGGGCACGTCGACCATCACCTGCTTGAAGGCGCTCGCATCCGGCTCGGGGAACACATCGCCGCCCCACTTGTTGTCGGCGATCGTCATGATGGCGGGCCAGATGCGGTGACGCGCAGTGGCCGCGTATCCACTGGGGAAGTCGAGTTCGCGGAGGTTCGCTTCGCCGGTGACGTTGCCGACCCACACCGCGGTGGCCGCCTTGGTGCTCGCACCGGTCATCCAGGTGTCCTTCGCGCCGTCGGTCGTGCCGGTCTTGCCGATGTGCGGGATGCCGGTGCCGGGGTCGGAGGCCGAGGCCGTGCCATCGAACGTCGTCTGCATCGCGTAGGCCATGGCGTGGGCAACCTCGGGAGTGACCGACTGCGTGCAATTCGACGCGGGCGGCGGGATCTCCGCGCCATTCGCATCCACGATCTTGTCGATCGCGATCGGCGAGCACGTGAGGCCGTTGTTCGCGATGCCGGCGAACGCAGCGGCCATGGCGAGCGGTGAGACCTCTTCCGTGCCGAGCACCGCGCTGGGGCCGAACACCTCGTCGGGATTGACCTCGCCGGTCTCGAGGTCGTACTTCTGGCCGAGGTCGAGCCCGTCGGCCCTGCGTACCCCGAACGCCTGCGCGGTATCGCGGATCTTGCAGAGGTCGAGTTGCTGCGCCATCGCCATGAAGGCGGTGTTCACCGAGTACTTCGTCGCGTCGACGGCGTTGTTCGCGCTGGTCGAGTCGTCGTTCCTCGGGTTGTAGCTGCCGCTCCACCCGCCGTAGCAGGCCGCAGGGAACGACGTGAAGGTGCGTCGCGACCCGTTGAACGTCTCACGCAGCGAATGTCCCTCGTTCAGCCATTCCGCAAGGGTGAACACCTTGAACGTCGATCCGGGCTGCAGGCCGCTCGAGCCGCCGTAGTCGTAGTCGGTGCTGTAGTTCACCGACGTGTACTCGGCGCTCGACGCGGTGACCTCGGGATCGTTCGAGTACTTCTTGTTCTGCGCCATCGCGAGGATCCGACCGGTGCCGGGTTGCACGGTCACCGCGACCGATCCGACATCGAAGCGAGCGTCCACGAACGGCACGTTCTCGGCGATCGCCGTCTCCGACCGGTTCTGCAGCTCGAGGTCGAGCGTCGTGTAGATCTGCAGCCCGCCCTGCTGGAGCATCTGCGAACCCTCGTTGACGTCGGTCGTCGCCGGGTCGTCGAACTGGTTCTTGATCACCCACGTCACGTAGTCGCAGAAGTAGGCACTGCCGTCGGCGGACTGGCACCCGGTGCTCGGCTCCTTGATGACCGGGGCCACGGGCGTCGCGACGGCGGCGTCGTGCTCCTCCTGCGTGATCTTCTTCAGCTTCAGCATCTCGCCGAGGATGTAGTCGCGGCGCTCCTTGTTGTCGGCATAGGGCACCGGCTGGCCGTCGACGACCGTGGCCGCACCGTTCGTCTCGCTCTCGGGGTAGTCGAGACGGAACTTCTCGGGGTGGTTCACGATCGCGATGAGGCTCGCGGCCTCGGCGAGGGTGAGGTCGGCGGCGTGCTTGCCGCCGAAGTAATACTGCGCGGCCGACTCGATGCCGTACACGCGTCCGCCGAACGCGGCGATGTTCAGGTAACCCTTGAGGATGTCGTCCTTCGAGAACTTCTTCTCGAGGGCGATCGCGTAGCGCATCTCCTTAAGCTTGCGCTCAGGGGAGGTCTCGGTCGCGGACTCGTAGGCGGCCTCCTTCTCCTCCTCGGTCTTCGCCTCGCGCACGCCGTTGTTGATGAGCACGTTCTTCACGTACTGCTGCGTGATCGACGAGCCGCCCTGCACGTCCTGGTTCAGGACATAGGTGCTCACCGCACCGCGGAGGGTGCCCTGGATGTCGACGCCGCCGTGTTCGTAGAACCGGGGGTCCTCACCGGCGACTGCGGCATCCTTCACGTACTGGCTGATCGCGTCCCACGCGACCTCTTCGCGGTTCTCGTCGAAGAACGACGCGAGGAGCGCCTGCGACCCGTCGGGCTGCGTCGCGTAGATGTCCGTCTTCTCGGACAGGTCGTCGATCTCGAGGTACCCGGGGAGGTTCTCGAACATGGAGATGCCGTTGTTCGCGGCCATGCCGGTCACTGCGAGCGCAGGCGTCACGGCTGCCGTCACGAGTATGCCGGCGAGAGCGCTCAGGCCGATGAAACCGAGGATCCCGGCGCCGACGTCGCTCATCGTACGATTTTGGGCAGACATATAGTGGAGCTTAACGGAGAAGGCTGGCAAAAACCGCTACGCGGGTCGCATGCCGCGATCACGCAGACACGCCGAGGTCCGTCGGATCGATCCCCATCCGCCCACACCAGAGACGAGGAACACGCATGCCTGCCTGGGAGTACATCACCACCCCGCTGCTCATCCACAACACCGCGGCCATCCTGAACAACTGGGGCTCAGAGGGCTGGGAGCTCGTGCAGATCGTGCAGGGACCCGAGGGCGGGCTCGTCGCGTACTTGAAGCGCCAGGTCGGCGGGGAGTCGTCGACAGCGGCATCGGCCGGCGCCGCCGCTGCCGCGGAGGCCGCCAAGCAGTTCGAGGGAGAGGCCTGATGGCCGCCATCGAGGCCCGCCTCGCCGAGCTCGGCATCGAGCTGCCCGAGGTGGCCCCGCCCGTCGCCGCCTATGTCCCGGCCGTGGTGACGGGCTCGTACGTGTACACCTCCGGTCAGCTGCCGTTCGTGTCGGGCGCGCTGCCCGCCACCGGCAAGGTGGGCGACGGACACGGGCTCGTCCCCGCCGACGACGCGAAGACGTATGCCCGCACGTGCATCCTCAACGCGCTTGCCGCCGTGCGTGCCGAGCTCGGCACGCTCGACCGGGTGACGCGCATCGTGAAGCTCGTGGGCTTCGTGGCATCGGACCCGTCGTTCACCGGGCAGCCCGGCGTCGTCAACGGCGCCTCCGAGCTCCTCGGCGAGGTCTTCGGCGAGGCCGGGCGCCACGCGCGCTCGGCCGTCGGCGTGGCGGCGTTGCCGCTCGACGCGCCGGTCGAGATCGAACTCGTCGTGGAGTTCGCGTAGCCGAAGCTGGCAGACGAATGACGGATGCCGCGGCGGGATCGCTCCCGGCCGCGGCATCCGTCGTTCCTGCTTCGTGAGCCCTCGCTACCTGACCTGCTCGGTGATCGCGGTCATGACCGACGTGTCGGCGAGCGTCGTGGTGTCGCCGACCTGGCGCCCCTCGGCGAGGTCGCGCAGCAGTCGCCGCATGATCTTGCCCGAGCGCGTCTTCGGCAGCTCGTTGACGATGAACACCTGCCGTGGGCGCGCGATCGCGCCGATCTGCATGGCCACGTGCTTTCGGAGCACCTCCGCGGCCTCCGCCGGGTCGGTCACCAGCTCGACCTGGCTGGACTTCAGGATCACGAACGCCACGACCGCCTGGCCAGTCGTCTCGTCGGATGCCCCGACCACGGCCGCCTCGGCCGTCCACGGGTGGGCGACGAGCGACGACTCGATCTCGGCGGTCGAGAGGCGGTGCCCCGAGACGTTCATGACGTCGTCGACGCGGCCGAGCAGCCAGATGTCGCCGTCCTCGTCGCGGCGGGCGCCGTCGCCGGCGAAGTACTTGTCGCCGAACTTCTCCCAGTAGGTCTCCTTGAAGCGCTCGGGGTCGCCCCAGATGCCCCGGAGCATCGAGGGCCATGGCTCGGTGACCACGAGGAGTCCGCCGCCCTCGCCCTCGACGGGCGTTCCGTCGTCGGTGAGGATGTCGATCGAGACGCCGGGGATGGGCACCTGGGCGCTGCCGGGCTTCAGGTCGGTGATGCCGGGCAGGGCTGAGATCATGATCGCGCCGGTCTCGGTCTGCCACCAGGTGTCGACGACGGGGATGGAGCCGCCGCCGATGACGTGCCGGTACCAGATCCACGCCTCTGGGTTGATCGGCTCGCCGACCGAGCCGAGCAGGCGAAGGGAGCGCAGGTTGAAGGCATGCGGGATCTGGCGTCCGAGCTTCATGAACGACCGGATGGCGGTGGGCGCCGTATAGAGGATCGAGACCTTGTACTTCTCGACGATCTCCCACCAGCGGCCGGGATGCGGGGTGTCGGGCGTGCCCTCGTAGAGCACCTGGGTGGCGCCGTTGGCGAGCGATCCGTACACGACGTACGAGTGGCCGGTGATCCAGCCGATATCCGCGGTGCACCAGAAGACGTCGGTCTCGGGGTGCAGGTCGAACACGTTCTTGTGCGTGAACGCCGCCTGCGTGAGGTAGCCGCCCGACGTGTGCAGGATGCCCTTCGGCTTCCCGGTGGTGCCCGAGGTGTACAGGATGAAGAGCGGATGCTCCGCCTCGAACGCCTTCGCCTCGTGCTCGTTCGAGGCCTGGGCGACGGTGTCGTGCCACCAGAGGTCGCGGTCGTCGGCCATCTCGATCTCGTTCTCGCCGCGGCGCACGACGAGAACGTTCCGCACGGTGCCGCCCTCGGCCCTCGCGAGCGCATCGTCGACGACGGACTTCAGCGGGAACACCCTGCCCTTGCGGTAGCCGCCGTCGGCGGTGATGACGAGGGAGGCCTCCGCGTCGTCGATGCGGGACGCGAGGCTGTCGGCGCTGAAGCCGCCGAAGACGACCGAGTGGATGGCGCCGATGCGCGCGCAGGCGAGCATCGAGACGACCGCCTCCGGGATCATCGGGAGGTAGATGGCGACGCGGTCGTGCTCGCCGATGCCGAGCTCGGTGAGCACGTTCGCGGCGCGCTTCACCTCGTCGGTGAGCTCGGCGTAGGTGACGTCGCGGCTGTCGCCCGGCTCGCCCTCCCAGTGGAGCGCGACCCGGTCGCCGAGGCCTGCCGCCACGTGACGATCGAGGCAGTTCACGGCGACGTTGAGCTCGCCGTCGTCGAACCACTTCGCGAACGGCGGGTTCGACCAGTCGAGGGTGCGGGTGAACGGCTTCTCCCACTGGAGGAGCTCGCGGGACTGGCGGGCCCAGAATCCGAGCCGGTCGGTGCGGGCCTCCTCGTAGAGGCGCTCGTCGGCGACGGCCTGGGCGGCGAACTCGGGACTCGGGCGGAATCGCCTGATCTCCTCGAGCGCGTGATCGATCTGAACGGTCATGGTTCTCCGGTCGCTCCTTCGCGATTTCCTGCATCGGTTGGGTCGCCTGCCCCACCCAGCACACTACCTCCCGGTCGCGCGCACCTCGTAACGGGTCGGTCACGCTGAGTCGCATGCTCTTCCGAGCGGCCGTGAGAGCGGTTACTGTGCCTTTGCGCAGAGAAATCTGTGTGTCCGCACAAATGAGGACAAAAAATGCTTGCGCATCCTTCTGCAGGCCATACACTGGGTACCGCCCGAACACTCGTTTCGAGGCCTGCAGCGCTCGTGATTCCCCCCAATCCTTGCGCTGCCGAGGCGGCACCTGTTCCCCCCAATGGGTGCCGCCCCCTTACGTTAAGGGCGCTGATTCGATAGGGCGTCCTGGGCGAGTCCTCCTCCACAACGGTGTGGGGGAGGCTCTTTGCCCATCATGCGCCGAGCGGATGTCCCGCGGCTCCCTGTGCTGCCTACGGTCGTCGCATGACCATCCCATTCGTCGCGACCCCGTCGTGGCAGCGGCCGTCGCGCGCCGCGGCGCCCTCGCGCCCGACCGCGATCGTCGCGGCATCCACCGCTCAGGAGGTGCTGCCGTACCCCGGCGAGGCGATCCCGAACGAGGCGCCGTCGCCAGTGCCGAGTGGGCCCGCAGCGCCCGCGACCGCCGCACCGCCCGCGACCGCCGCACCGCCCACAGCGGACCTCTCGCTGCTCGGCCCGCTCGCGCCGTTCGCGGCATCCGGTCCGGTGACCGACCTCTTCGTCAACGGCGCACGGGGTCTCTGGATCGACCGGGGCGCCGGGCCCGAGCACGAACCCGCTTGGTCGGCCGACGAGGCTGAGGTCCGGGCGCTCGCGGTGGGACTCATCGCCCGCGGCGGGCGCCACATCGACGAGGCCACTCCCGCGGTCGATGTCCGCCTCGGCCGCGGCATCCGCGTGCATGCGGTCCTCGCGCCCATCTCGACCGACGGCACGCTGATCTCGGTGCGCGTGCCGCGTGCGGCGGGGTTCCCCCTCGCCGCGCTGGCCCGCGCGGGCATGCTCGACGCCGCACAGGAGGCGACGCTGCGTGAGGCGGTCGCATCCCGCAGGAACCTGCTCGTGACGGGCGCCGGAGGCGCCGGCAAGACGACCCTCCTCGCCGCCCTCCTCGCAGAGGCGTCCGAGCGCGAGCGCATCGTCCTCATCGAGGACGTGGCCGAGCTCACCGTCGCCCACCCGCACGTCGTCTCGCTCGAGGCGAGGCAGGCGAACCTCGAGGGCACCGGACGACTCGGCCTCGATGCGCTCCTCAGGGAGGCGCTGCGCATGCGACCCGACCGTCTCGTCGTCGGCGAGTGCCGCGGCGCGGAGTTGCGCGAGCTGCTCGCCGCCCTCAACACCGGCCACGACGGCGGTGCGGGCACGCTGCACGCGAACTCGCTCGCCGACGTGCCCGCCCGACTCGAGGCGCTCGGGGCCACGGCCGGCTTGGGCACCGATGCGGTGGCCAGGCAGACCGTGAGCGCGTTCGACCTCGTGCTCCACGTCGAGCGTGTCGACGGGCGCCGGCGTCTCGCCGAGATCGGGCGGTTCGAGGTGCGCGACGGTCGGCTGTGCGTGGTGGGGCTGTGAGCCGGCGATCGCGCGATCCGGGGCACCGGCGGCCCTGGTTGCAGATTCGCGAACGGCTCGTGCGGCGACGCCCCGATCCCGCCGCGGAGGTCGACGCGATCGCCGCACTCGCGGAACGGCTCGCCGTCCTGCTCACCGCCGGCGTGCCTGCTTCGGCGGTGTGGACGCACGCGGGTGCGGTCTCCACGTCGAGCGCGGCCCACGCGGTCCCGACCGATGACGACCTCGTCCGTGACGCGGCCGCATCGGCCGCCGCCGTGGGGCGACCGGTCTCGTCCGCCATCACCGCGGCCCGGCGAGCCGCCCCCAGCTCGTCCGGCCATTGGGCCGTCGTGGCTGCGGCGTGGGAGGTCGCCTCCGCTTCGGGCGCCCCGCTCGCAACGAGTCTCCGCGAGCTCGGTTCCGCGCTCCGCGATGAGGCGCAGCTTCGACGCGAGGTGCGGAGCGCGCTCGCGGGGCCGATCGCAAGCGCCCGGCTGGTCCTCGCACTGCCGTTCATCGCCGTGCTGTTCGGTGCGGTGCTCGGCTTCGACACCTTCTCCGTGCTCATCGGCAACCCCATCGGCCTCGCGTGCGTGGTGGCGGGCGCCGGCCTCCTCTGGGCGGGCCGACAGTGGAGCAGGTCGCTGACCGAACGAGCGACGCGATCGGATGCCGATGAGGGGCTCGAACTCGAGCTCCTCGCGATCGCCATGTCCGGTGGCGCCTCCGTCGAACGTGCGCGCCGACTGGTCTGCACTGCGCTCGAGCAGAACGGGGCGGGAGCGTCCGACGGTCGCGCCTCCGGCGAGGTGATCGAGATGGCCGCCCGTGCGGGTGCCCCGGTCGCCGAGCTCCTCCGCGCGGAGGCCGCCCGGTTGCGGCGGCTCGCCCGAGCCGAGGGCGCCGCCCGAGCTGCGGCGCTCGGGGTGCGGCTCATGCTGCCGCTCGGCGCCTGCGTGCTCCCGGCGTTCGTGCTGCTCGGCGTCGTGCCGCTGCTCGTCTCCGTCGTCTCGGCCACCCTCGGCGGTGCCGTATGACGCCACCCGACTCGTGCCGCCCACCCGCCGGTCCGCCGGCGCAACAGGAAGGAACACCACCATGCAGCTCCATGCCATCGACGTGCCGCCGCGCGTCGACCCAGCCCACAGGCCCGACGCGGACGACGACGGTCCTCGACCGTCGGCTCGCCAGGCGGCGGCGCGGCGACTCCGGCGCGTGTGGCGACGCGTCGCCGGAGAGCGCGGCGCCGCCACCGCCGAGTACGCCGTCGCCACGATGGCGGCGGTCGGTTTCGCGGGCCTCCTCGTCATCATCCTGCGCGGCGACGAGGTGCGCGGAATCCTCACCGACCTCGTGCGGAATGCGCTCACGGTGGGATGACCGGGATCGGGGCAGCGTGACGGCCGAGTTCGCCGTCGCGCTGCCCGCGATCGCGCTCGTGCTCGCCGCGTGCCTCGCGTCCGTCCAGCTCGTCGCAGAGCACGTGCGCCTCACGGATGCCGCCGCCGACGCCGCCCGCGCGCTGGGCCGCGGCGAGTCCACCGCCGAAGCCGACGCGATCGCCGATCGTGTCTCGGGCGGTGCCTCGCTCGCCGTCGTCGAGGACGGGCTGTTCGTGTGCGCCACGCTGCGGGCGCCCGGGCAGGGACTCCTGGCGGCGATCGAGCTGCAGGCCGAATCGTGCGCGGTCGCGGGCGGGCACTGATGGCCCGCACGCCGACCTCCCGCCGAGCACCAGCGGCCGCCCGGGTCCGGCGGCCCGGGCGCGTGCTCGGCGACGGGGATCGGGGTGCGGCATCCGTGCTCGCCGTCGGCATCGTGGGTGCGGTCGTTGCGCTCACCGCGATGGTCGTTCCGATCGCCACGACGTTCGTCGCTTCCCAGCGCGCAGCGAACGCCGCGGATGCTGCGGCACTCGCCGCCGCCGACGCGATCTCGGGCCTCGTGCCAGGTGTCGCCTGCGAGCTCGCCCGTCAGGTCGCAGGGCGAAACGGCGCGGCCCTGACGTCATGTCAGACGGATGGCGCGGTGGTCACGGTCGGCGTGGTGGTGTCGTCGCTGGGGATGGACCTCGGCGCCAGGGCTCGAGCCGGACCACCCGGCTACGCGGGGTGAACCCAGCGCCGGGGCCGCGCAGGCACCGCGAGCGGGAGCGGCTCAGCCGTAGGCGGCGACATAGTCGACGAGGCTCTGCACCGTCGTCAGCCCGGCGTAGTCGTCCTCGGGGGTGTTCACCCCGGTCGACTCTGCGACCACCTCGAGCAGGCGCAGGAAGTCGAGGGAGTCGAGTTCGAGGTCCTGGCGCAGGCGGGCCGCACCGTCGAGCCCCTCGGTCTCGACATCGGGCGCCACTTCGCCGATCGCCGCCAGTACGGCCGCGCGGGCATCCTGCTCGTTCATAGGTCCTCCGGCTTCTGCAGCAACTCGTCGACGCGCGCGAGAAATCGCCCACCGCGCAGCCCGTCGCTGGCGCGGTGATCCGCGGACAGCGTGGCGGTGACCACGGGGCGCACCCCGAGCATCCCGTCCTGGGCCCACGGCCGCTCGACGACGCGGCCGAAGCCGACCAGGGCGACCTGTGGCGGGTAGATCACGCCGAAGACCGCCTCGGCACCCAGCTCGCCGAGGTTCGTCACCGTGATCGTCGGATCGGCCATCTCCGCGCGCTGCAGGCGTCCGCCTCGTGCGCGCGCGACGAGGTCGCGCAGCCGCGCCATCAACTCGTCGGAGGTCAGGGTGTCCGCGTCGTGGATCGCGGGCGCGACGAGGCCGCCCCCTCGGAGCGCGACGGCGACACCGAGGTGCACGGCCGTGCTCTGCTGGAACACCCCGTCGACGAAGAACCCGTTGAGGCCCGGCACGTCCTTCGCGGCCCGCGCCGACGCTGCGAGGAGCAGCGCAGCGGGAACGAGTCGCGATGAGATCGGCCGATCGGCGTTCGCCTGCTGCATCCAGGCGACGGCGGAGCTCAGGTCGATCGTCGTGCTGAGGTAGTAGTGCGGGATCTCCCGCTTCGAGCGGGCCATGAGCGAGCCGATGGCCCTCCGCAGGCCTGCGACGCGCTCCGCCGCCTCTGACGTCGCGGTGCCGCCGGGACGGGATTCGACCGGCGCGCGCGTGGCGGGCGCAGCGGCGACGGCTTCGGCCTGCACGGACTCGACCCCGACCGACGCCGCGCCCACCTCGGGCGCCGGCCCGCGTGCGGCCGCCTCCCGCCGGAGGTCGGCCTCGGTGACGGCGCCTCCCGGGCCGGTGCCGCTGACGCTCGCGAGATCCACGCCGAGCTCAGCGGCGAGCCGCCGAGCCCGCGGAGACGAACGGACCCGGCCCTCGGGCCCGTGGCCGGGTACGGCAGACGGCGCTGCGCGTTGGGCGGCCGCCGCCTCGACGTCGGCTCGCGTGATCGCCCCGTGCTTCCCGGTTCCGTGGAGCCGATCGACGTCGACGCCGAATTGGTGCGCGAGATGCCGGATCGGAGGGGTGAGGGGCGCCGACGGCTCTGGTGCCTCCGCCGGCTTCGGCGCGGGCACCGGGGCGACCCGCTCGGCCGCAGGCGTCGGCGGTGCGGTCGGCGCGGGTGCCGGAGGGGGCGTCGGGCGAGACGGGGCGCCTGCAGCAGGGGGCCCGGCGGCCACGACGTCGGCGGGCGTGCCCGTGATGCGCGCGATCGGGGTGCCAACGGGCACGGTCACGCCGAGGTCGACGAGGTACTCGGCGACGACGCCCTCCTCGAACGATTCGACCTCCATGACGGTCTTCTCGGTGTCGACCGCGGCGAGGATGTCGCCGCGGTGCACGTAGTCGCCGGGCTTCACGAGCCACTCGATCACCTTGCCCCGCTCCATGTCGGCGCCGAGCGAGGGCATCCGGAATTCACCCACGTGCGCCCACCGCCTCCCGGGCCGCGGCGACGATCCGCTCGACCGAGGGCAGGGCGGCCCGTTCGAGGTGCTTGGCGTACGGTACGGGGACCTCTTCGCTGCAGACGCGTGCGACGGGGGCATCCAGGTCGAAGAACGCGTTCTCGGTGATCCGCGCGCTCAGCTCGGCGGAGATGCCGCCGCTGCGCCATCCCTCGTCGATGACGACGGCACGATGGGTCTTCTCGACCGTCGCGACGATGGCGTCGTCGTCGAGCGGGCGAAGCGTGCGAAGGTCGAGCACCTCCGCGTCGATGTCGTCGTTCGCGAGGGCTTCCGCAGCCTCGAGCACCGTCGGCAGCGTCCCGCCGTAGGTGATGAGCGACACATCCGCCCCGGCGCGGCGCACGGCGGCGGTGTCGGTGTCGACGGCGCCGGCATCGTCGGCGAGCTCGCCGGCGACGTTGTAGAGCGAGCCGTGCTCGAAGATGAGCACGGGGTCGGGGTCCTCCAGCGCCGTCCACAGCATGCCACGCGCATCCTCGAGGGTCGCGGGGGCGAGCACGCGCAGGCCCGGGATGTGCGCGATCCAGCCCTCGAGGCTGTGCGAGTGCTGCGCGGCGAGCTGGCGTCCGCCGCCCGTCGTCATGCGGATCACGATGGGCACGTTGAACTGGCCGCCCGACATGTGCAGGAGGGTCGCGGCGTTGTTCACGATCTGGTCGAGGGCGAGCAGGCTGAAGTTGACCGTCATGATCTCGACGATCGGCCGCATGCCGCCGAGCGCGGCGCCGATGCCCGCGCCCACGAACCCGGCCTCGGACAGCGGCGTGTCCCGGATGCGCCTCGGCCCGAACTCTTCGAGCAGTCCGAGGCTCACGGCGAATCCGCCACCGTACCGCCCCACGTCCTCGCCCATGAGGAACACCCGTTCGTCGCGCTGCATCGCGTCGCGGATCGCGGCCCGGATCGCTTCGCGGTACGTCGTCTTCATCGCGGTGACCGCTCGCTGTACACGAACCGCGTGAGTTCCTCGACCGGCTCGAGCGTGCCTGCCTCCGCGAAGGCGACAGCGTCCCGGACCTCGGCGGCGACCTCCTGCTCGAGCGCCTCCCACTGGTCGCTCGAGAGGGCTCCGGATGCCTCGAGGGCGCTGCGCAACAGCACGATGGGGTCGCGCTTCATCCACCGCTCGACCTCGGCCTTCTCCCGGTATCGCTCCGGGTCGAACATCGAGTGGGCCCGGAAGCGGTACGTGCGCAGCTCGAGGAAGTGCGGGCCCCCACCGCCGCGCACGGCGTCGACGGCGCGGCGCGCGGCCTCCTCGACGGCGAGCACGTCCATGCCGTCCACCGCCCACGCCGAGACCTCGTAGACGGCCGCCTTGAGTGCGATGTCGGTCTGGGACTCCGACCGCTCGAGGGCGGTGCCCATGGCGTAGAGGTTGTTCTCGCAGCAGAACAGCACGGGCAGGTCCCAGAGCGCGGCCAGGTTGAGGCTCTCATGGAACTCGCCCTCCGCGACGGCGCCCTCCCCGAAGAAGCACACGGTCACCCGGTGGCGGCCGGCCATCTTGTCGGCGAGCGCCAGCCCGACCGCGAGCGGCAGGCCGCCCGCGACGATGGCGTTGCCGCCGTAGAAGCGCGTGCCGGCGTCGAAGAGGTGCATCGACCCGCCGCGACCACGGCAGCATCCCTCGGCGTGCCCGTACATCTCGGCCATGATGGCGGTCGCCGGGACGCCGCGGAGCAATGCGTGCCCGTGCTCGCGATAGGTGGCGACCACCGCATCATCGGCCGCGAGCACCGACATGACCCCGGCGGCGACCGCCTCCTCGCCGATGTAGACGTGCAGGAACCCGCGGATCTTCGACGCGCTGTACAGCTCGACGCATTCCTCCTCGAGGCGCCGCACCCGCAGCATCTGGCGGAGGAGTCCCCGCACGTGCTCGGGATCTGCCGCAATCGCCTGTGCCGTCTCGTCCTCGGTCACCGTCCCACCTCCAGCGTGGACGTGTCGCCCTCGGGCAGCCCGAGCTCGCGGGCCTTGAGCAGGCGGCGGAGGATCTTCCCGCTGCGGGTCTTCGGCAGGGCGGTCGTGAAGTCGAGCAGGCGCGGGGCGACGGCGGCGCCGAGCCGCTTCCGGGCGAAGCCGATGATCTCGAGGCGCAGGGCGTCGGATGCCTCGTAGCCGGGCTTCAGCTCCACGAATGCCTTCACGACCTCACCGGCGACGGGGTCGGGGACGCCGATCACGCCGGCCTCGGCGACGGCGTCGTGCTCCATGAGGGAGCTCTCCACCTCGAAGGGGCCGATGAGGTGGCCAGACGACTTGATGACGTCGTCACCGCGGCCGACGAACCAGTAGTAGCCGTCGTCGTCGCGCCTTGCGAGATCGCCGGTGAGGTACCAGCCCCCGACGAAGCACTTCCGGTACCGCTCCTCCTCGTTGAGGTAGCCGCGGAACATCGAGGGCCAGCCGGGCCTGAGGGCGAGCTCGCCCATGGCATCGGGATCGGTGACGAGCACGATCTCGCCGTCGCGCAGCAGAGGCGCCCCCGTCTCGTCGCGTGCGACGATCGCCGCCTCGATGCCCGGCAACGGGCGTCCCATCGAGCCGGGCCGGATGTCCATCGCCGGGTAGTTCGAGATCATGATCCCGCCGGTCTCGGTCTGCCACCAGTTGTCGTGCACGGGAAGGCCGAACGCCTCCTGCCCCCAGACGACGACCTCGGGGTTGAGCGGCTCGCCGACGCTCGCCACGAACCGCAGGGCCGAAAGGTCGTGGCCGCCGGCCCGCTCCGCACCGGCCTTCATGAGCATGCGCAGCGCCGTGGGAGCCGTGTACCAGACGGTGACCCGCTGTTCGGCGAGGATCCGGTACCAGCGGTCCGCATCCATCTCCTCCTCGTCGACGATGGTCGTCACGCCGTGCACGAGCGGAGCGATTATGCCGTACGAGGTGCCGGTCACCCAGCCCGGGTCGGCCGTGCACCAGTAGACGTCGTCGGGGTGCAGGTCGAGCGCGAACCGTCCGGTCGCGTAGTGGGCGGTGACGGCGTCGTGCACGTGGATCGCGCCCTTGGGCTTCCCGGTGGTACCGCTCGTGAAGTGCAGCAGCGCCATGTCCTCGGGGCCTGTCGCGGCGATCTCGCCGTACGGCGGTGCGTCATCGAGGAGCGCTGCGAGGTCGAGCGTGCCGGGCTCGGGCTCGTCGTCGGCGTCGATGAGCAGCACGTGCCGCAGGTCCGGCAGCTCGGCCCTGATCGGCGCGACCTTCCTGCGATAGAGCGCCCGCGTCGTGATGAGCACGCGTCCGCCGCCGAGCTGCAACCGCTGCCGCACGGGTTCGGGACCGAAGGCGGAGAACAGCGGGCAGAAGACGGCCGCGTGCTTCAGGGTCCCGAGGACGGCGACGTACAGGGCGGGCATGCGTCCGACGAGTGAGAACACGCGCTCCCCGCGCTGCACCCCCAACCCGCGCAGCACGCTGGCGAACCGGCCCGTCTCCTCGGCGAGTTCCGCGTAGCTGAGCGAGCGGGTCGTGCCGTCGGCACGCACGAACCGGAGCGCCTCCCGGTCGGCCAGCGCGCCCGCCCCGTGGCGGTCCACGGCCTCGTGGGCGATGTTCACGCCGCCGCCCGGCAGGCCCGAGAGCCCGCCGCGAGCCTCGTCCCAGGTGAACGCGGCGCACGCCTCGTCGTAGTCGGCGAGGTTCGGCCTCACGGGAAGGGCCGCGATGTCCTTGGAGATCGTGGGCCACCGGGTCGATGACGGCGTCGTGGCCTTCATGATGACCCAGAGCCTAGGCCGGACGAGGCTGCATGCCGTGGGCCGTTCGTCCCGTGGCTCCCTCGATCGGGTGGCGCCGACGCATGCCGGGTCGACGACCGGCGCCTGTTGGTGCAGCCGGCCGGGACCGCTCGGGCGGGACGAACGGTGACGAACCGCCGCGGCCCGACGCGATCAGTCGAAGACGGTCTCGACGAAGCGGTATTCGACGGCCGTGGGGCGGTCGTCGTCGTCCGCGCTGAACTCGAGGCCGGCGCCCCGCGTGTAGATGTAGTGCTTGCCCTTGTCGGCGCTGAGCTCGAGCCGCGGCCGAGGATCACCGCTCTCGAGGAAGGCGGTCGCGACCGTCTTCCCCTCGAGCGGACCGTCGATCAGTTTCGCCGTGTACGAGCTCGCGGAAGAGGTATCCATGCCGCCAATTCTCCTCCGCGCCCCGCGAACTGCAAGGGACTTCCGGCCCCGCCCGACCCCCATTTCGCGTGGCCGAGTGGGTGCACTCACGGTGAGTGTGTGTATGGTGTGCCTGTCGGCGGTCCGATCCGCCGATCGGCACACCGCTCGGGGGCGCGGCTCGGATATGCGTTCTCCCAATCACGGAACAAGAGGAGTCTGGTGTCAGGCGCGAAGAAGTTGGTCATCGTGGAGTCGCCGACCAAGATGAAGTCGATCGCCCAGTACCTGGGCGACGGCTACCAGGTGCTGTCCTCGGTCGGACACATCCGTGACCTCATCGAGCCGAAGAACCTCCCCGCCGAGCTGAAGAAGGGCTCGCTCGGCAAGTTCTCCGTGGACGTCGAGCACGGCTTCGAGCCGTACTACGTGGTCTCCGACGCGAAGAAGAAAACGGTCGCCGAACTGAAGCGCGCCCTCAAGGACGCCGACGAACTCCTGCTCGCCACCGATGAGGACCGCGAGGGCGAGGCCATCGCGTGGCACCTGCTGCAGGAGCTCAAGCCCAAGGTGCCCGTGCGACGGATGGTCTTCCACGAGATCACGAAGGACGCCATCGAGAAGGCGAAGGACAACACCCGCGAGCTCGACACCGCGCTCGTCGACGCGCAGGAGACACGGCGCATCCTCGACCGCCTCTACGGCTACGAGGTCTCGCCGGTGCTCTGGCGCAAGGTCGGGCCCGGCCTGTCGGCCGGACGCGTGCAGTCCGCCGCGACCCGACTCGTGGTCGACCGCGAGCGCGAGCGGCTCGCCTTCGTCGCTGCCGGCTACTGGGACCTCGTCGGCCGGTTCTCCGGTGACCCCGCCGCGGGCGCCGACGCGCAGTCGTTCGAGGCGCGCCTCGTGCGTCTCGGCGGCGAGCGCGTGGCGACGGGCCGCGACTTCGACGACGCCGGGCGACTGAAGGGCAAGGCGGTCGTGCTCGACGAGCGCGTTGCCGAGGCGCTCGTGCACGCGCTGCGCGCCGACGGCGTCGCTCGCACCGTGTCGAAGGTGGAGTCGAAGCCGTACTCCCGCCGTCCGGCGGCCCCGTTCACCACGTCGACCCTCCAGCAGGAGTCCGCCCGCAAGCTCCGGCTCTCCGCTCGTGACACGATGCGCGTGGCGCAGTCGCTCTACGAGAACGGCTACATCACCTATATGCGCACCGACTCCGTCTCGCTCTCGCAGCAGGCGATCACGGCGGCCAGGACGCAGGCGACGAAGCTGTACGGCGCCGACTCGATCCCCGACAAGCCCCGCCTCTACACCGGCAAGTCGAAGAACGCGCAGGAGGCGCACGAGGCCATCCGCCCCTCCGGCGAGATCTTCCGTACGCCGTCGGAGCTCCAGAGCGTGCTGAGGGGCAGCGAGTTCAGGGTGTACGACCTCATCTGGAAGCGCACGGTCGCCTCGCAGATGGCCGACGCGAAGGGCCAAACCGCCACGGTCACGATCGCGGTCGGTCCGACGGCACCGGATGCCGCGGCGCCCGCCGAGGCATCCGTGAACCTCTCCGGCACGATCGCCGAGTTCACCGCGAGCGGCACGGTCATCACCTTCCGCGGCTTCCTCGCCGCCTACGAGGAGGGCCACGACGAGGAGCGGAACGCCGACGACGCCCCCGGCGAGGCCAAGCTGCCGCCGCTGAAGGAGGGCCAGACCGTCGGCCTCGTCGACCTCGAGGCGAAGGGCCACGAGACCAGTCCGCCGCCGCGCTACACCGAGGCGAGCCTCGTGAAGCGCCTGGAGGAGCTCGGCATCGGCCGTCCCTCGACGTTCGCGTCGATCATCTCCACCATCCTCGACCGCGGCTACGTCACGCAGCGCGGCCAGGCGCTCGTGCCCAGCTGGGTGGCGTTCTCGGTGGTGCGGCTCCTCGAGGAGCACTTCGGCGACCTCGTCGAGTACGACTTCACCGCAGAGATGGAGGACGACCTCGACCACATCGCCGCGGGTGAGGCCGACCGGGTCGACTGGCTCTCGAGCTTCTACTTCGGCTCAGACAGGCACCGCGGGCTCCGGCAGGTCGTCGACAATCTCGGTGAGATCGATGCCCGCGAGATCAACTCGGTGCGGATCGCGTCCGACATCACGCTGCGCATCGGCAAGTACGGCCCCTACCTCGAGACGATCGACCCGGATGCCGCTCCCGACGCGCCGCCGCGCCGGGTCAACCTTCCCGCCGACCTCGCACCCGACGAGCTCACCGAGGCCAAGGCGCGGGAGCTCATCGAGGCGCCGGTGCAGACCGACCGCGTGCTCGGCGAGAACCCCGACAACGGCAAGCTGGTGGTCGTGAAGGACGGGCGGTTCGGTCCCTATGTGACCGAGGTGGAGCCCGAGCCCGAGGAGGCTGCGGCATCCCTTCGACAGGCTCAGGACGGCGCCGTCGATTCCGTCACCGGCGAGGTCGTCGAGGCGCCCAAGCCGAAGCGCGGCGCGAAGAAGGCCGCCGCCCCGAAGCCGCGCACCGCGTCCCTCTTCAAGAGCATGCAGATCGAGGAGATCGACCTTCACACCGCGCTGCAGCTGCTCGACCTGCCGAGAGTCGTCGGCCTCGACCCTGAGTCCGGCGAGGAGATCAGCGCGCAGAACGGCCGGTACGGGCCGTACCTCAAGAAGGGCGCCGACACGCGCACCCTGCCGAGCGAGGATGCGATCTTCGAGATCGACCTTCCGGGCGCGCTCGAGCTCTTCGCACAGCCCAAGTACGGTGCGCGTCGCGCGTCGAGCGCGCTCAAGGAATTCGACAGCGACCCGGTGAGCGGCAAGCCGATCAAGGTGAAGGACGGCCGCTTCGGGCCGTACGTCACCGACGGCACCACGAACGCGACGATCCCGCGCGCCGAGTCCGTCGAGGACATCACGTTCGAGCGGGCTGTCGAGCTGCTGCAGCTCAAGCGCGACAAGGGCCCGGCCGCACCGCGCGCGACGCGCACGACCACTCGGTCCACGACGGCGAAGAAGGCCCCAGCGAAGAAGGCGCCGGCCAAGAAGAGCAACGCGTGAGCCGCGGCGTCTTCATCACCTTGGAGGGTGGCGACGGCTCGGGCAAGACCACGCAGGCGGAGCTCCTGCGCGAGTGGCTCGCGACCGGGGGGCGCACCGTCGTGCGCACACGCGAGCCCGGCGGCACCGAGGTGGGCGTCGAGGTGCGCGAGATCGTGCTGCACCATCGCGGCGACATCGCGCCGCGGGCCGAGGCGCTGCTCTACGCAGCCGACCGCGCGCACCACGTCGCCACGGTGGTGCGGCCGGCCCTCGCCCGCGGCGAGGTCGTGATCCAGGACCGTTACATCGACTCATCCGTCGCGTACCAGGGCGCAGGGCGGGTGCTCGACTCCGAAGCCGTGCGCGGCATCTCCGAGTGGGCCACCGAGGGCCTCCTGCCCGACCTGACCGTCCTGCTCGACCTCGATGCGGATGCCGCACGCGGCCGCCTCGACGAAGCGCGCACGCGATACGACCGGCTCGAGGCCGAGGCATCCGAGTTCCACGACCGGGTGCGAGCCGCCTACCTGACCCTCGCGGACGCGGAGCCCGACCGCTTCCTCGTCGTGGACGCGGCACGACCGGTCGACGAGATCGCCGCCCTCATCCGCGCCCGCGTCGCCTCGCTGCTCTGAGCGCGACGGGCACACGGTCGGCGGCGGAAGGTAGCGTGGACACGTGAGCGTGTGGAGCGAGCTGACGGGGCAGGAGCCGGCGATCGCCGTGTTCCGCGCCGCCGCCGAGGCCGCAGGCGGGGCGTCGTCGCAGCAGATGACGCACTCGTGGCTCATCACCGGTCCGCCCGGGTCCGGCCGGTCCAACCTCGCCTACGCGTTCGCGACCGCGCTCATCGCCGGCCACGCCGACGGCGACGATCCCACCCGCATCCAGGTGGAGGCGCGCAGTCACCCCGACCTCCACGTGCTCGCCACCGAGGGCGTCATCATCAAGCGCGACGACGTGCGCGAGATCGTGAGGCGCTCGCACTACGCGCCCTCGGTCGGGCGCCACCGCGTCATCATCGTCGAGGACGCCGACCGCATGACCGAGCAGACCTCGAACTTCCTCCTGAAGGAGCTCGAGGAGCCGCCCGACCGCACGGTGTGGATCCTCTGCGCGCCGAGCGAGGCCGACCTCATCCCCACGATCCGCTCCCGCGTGCGCACCGTGCGCCTGCAGATGCCCACGGTCGCCGAGGTCGCGGCGCTCCTCGTGCGACGCGACGGCGTCGATGCCGAGCTCGCCGAACGTTCGGCGCGCGAGGCGCAGTGCCACATCGGCATGGCGCACCGGCTCGCCACGAGCGAGGAGGCCAGGCAGCGTCGCGCCGAGACCCTGCGGCTCGCCCTTGAGGTGCGCTCGGCCGCGACGGCCGTCGCCACCGCGGCGAGGTTCCTCGAGATCGCAGGCGACGATGCGAAGGCCATCACCGAGCTCCGCGACGCCGAAGAGCGTGCGCACGCGCTGCACTCGCTCGGCCTGGCGCCCGGCCAGGCGGTGCCACCGGCGCTGCGACCGCAGCTGAAGGCGCTCGAAGACGACCAGAAGCGCCGGGCGACGCGCAGCCTCCGCGACGGCATCGACCGCATCCTCGTCGACCTCGCCTCCCTGTACCGCGACATCCTGCTCATCCAGCTCGCCGCGAACGTCGAGCTCGTGAACCGCGAGCTCCTCGAGCCGATGCGCCGGGCTGCGGCATCCGCGACGCCCGCGCGCACGCTCGCGACGCTCGACGCGATCCAGGAGGCCCGCGAGCGCATCGAGGGCAACGTGCAACCGGCGCTCGCGCTCGAGGCGATGCTCGTCAGCGCCGTCCGCACCACGACCGAACGGGGAGCCGCATGACCGGCATTCGCAGCACGAGCAACAGGGCCGGCCGGATGCCGCGCGCACGCCGGCTGGGCATCGCCGGGGTGGCGCTCGCCGCCCTGCTCGCGCTCACGGGCTGTGTGCCGTCGATCCTGAGCCCGGCGAAGCCGGTCTCGACGCCCACCGGCGAGGACGTCGCCGAAGACCTCCGTCCCTTCTACTCGCAGGTGCTCGAATGGGAGGAGTGCGGCGAGGAGCTCGGCTGCGCCACCGCGACGGCCCCGCTCGACTGGGAGCATCCCGACGAGGGCGAGATCGAGCTCGCGCTCGTGCGCCACGTCGCGACAGGCGACCGCATCGGCTCGCTCCTCGTCAACCCGGGCGGTCCCGGCGGCTCGGGCTACGAGTTCATCGCCGATTCGCTCGATTACGCCGTCGGCCCTCCGCTGCAGGAGCGCTACGACGTGGTCGGGTTCGACCCCCGCGGTGTCGGCCGCTCATCGGCGGTGGCCTGCTACGACGACGCCCAGATGGACGACTACCTCTACGGCATCGTGCCGGCCGAGCGTGGCAGCGACGAGTGGATCGACCTCGTCGGGTCGGCTGCCGCCGACTTCGGTGAGGCGTGCGCCGAGAAGACCGGCGACCTGCTCGGGCAGGTCGACACCGTGAGCGCCGCGCGCGACCTCGACCTGCTCCGCGCCATCCTCGGCGATGAGCAGCTCAACTACCTCGGCTACTCGTACGGCACCTTCCTCGGTGCGACGTACGCGGAGCTGTACCCCGACAAGGTCGGCCGGCTCGTGCTCGACGGGGCGATCGACCCGTCGTCGAGCGACGCCGAGGTGACCCAGGCCCAGGCCGTCGGCTTCGAACAGGCGCTCCGTGCCTACCTCGAGGACTGCCTCACGGGCACCGACTGCCCGTTCGACGGCTCCGTCGACGCGTCCATGGACGAGGTCGGCCGGCTGCTCGCCTCGGTCGACGCCAGCCCGTTGCGCGGCACCGACGGCCGCATGGTGGGTGCCGACACCCTGCTCACGGCGATCATCTACCCGCTGTACAGCCCCGAGTCCTGGCCGTACCTCAGCCAGATGTTCGAATCGGTCACGTTCGGCGAGGCCGACCTGGCGCTCTCCTTCGCCGACGGCTACAACGGCCGCAACGAGGACGGCACGTATCGCGACAACTCCACCGAGTCGTTCCGCGCGATCAACTGCCTCGACTACGCCTACCAGGCCGATGTCGGCGTCATGCGCGAGAAGGCGGCCGCCATCGCGCAGGCCGCGCCCACGATCGGGCCGTACTTCGGCTATGGCGATCTCAGCTGCGTCGACTGGCCCTACCAGAGCGACCGCGAGCGCGCGGAGATCCACGCCGCCGGCGCCGCACCGATCCTCGTGGTCGGCACCACCGGCGACCCCGCGACCCCCTACGAGTGGGCCGTCGCACTCGCCGACCAGCTCGACAGCGGCGTGCTCGTGAGCTACGACGGCGAGGGGCACACCGCCTACAACAAGTCCAACTCGTGCGTGAATGATGCCGTCGAGGCATTCCTCATCGACGGAGCAGTGCCCGCGAGCGATCCCATGTGCTGACCCTGGTCATCGCCGCCTGCGAAACCCGCTAACATAGACTCTCGTGCCAGCCGGATCGCCGAGGCGAGACCGGATGCCACGCCGCCTTAGCTCAGTCGGCAGAGCGTCTCACTCGTAATGAGAAGGTCGTGGGTTCGATTCCCACAGGCGGCTCCGAAGAGAAGCCCGGAATTACGCAGATCGCGTGGGTTCCGGGCTTCTGCCGTTGAGTGGGGATGGAGAGATATCCCCTCCTGAACCCCTCCGCGCCGCTGCGCGAATGTGTCAGACCGCTCGGCGACGCCACCGCGTACAACGTGCAGGTCAGCGCCCACGAGTCCGTTCACAAACGCGGCGAGTGGGCGGCAAGGGACCAGCTCCGCACGGGCGAGGCGACGACCTTCATGGCTGTACGCACGATGGGCACGACCGACTCCACGATCACTGTTGAGTGGTCGGACGAACCGGGCGACGAGGAGCGCGAGTCATGGCGCTATCCATTGCCGCCGCGTCCGCCTCGGCGCTATCCCAGCGTCGCGAGAATCGATTCTGAGTAGCCGGTGTAGCCGTCGAACGTCGGGTGCAGGTACCCAGGGGTGCCAGGCGCGAGGCCGAACCACGGATCGCTCGGAACACCGGGCACAAGCTGCACGCCGTGGCCCGCGAACGCCACGATCACGTCGCTGTACAGCACGTCGACGTTGCTGCCGGCCGCGGTCGCCACCGCGGTGAAGATGGCGAGGTTGAGTGCATCCGTCGTGCTGTTGATCGCGCCGACGAGGGCAGTGAGCTCGGGGTAGAACGGCTGGAGTTCCGCAGGCACCGGATCGAGCAAATGGGGATATCCCGTGACGACGATGATCGCGCGAGGCGACCGCTCGGCAGCATCGCCGATCAGCCCGGCGAGGGGGGCGACCAGCCCAGGAATCGCCGCCGTGGTCGCCGTCAGAGCGCCGTTGCACACCGCGATGTAGGACGGGTCGGTCACGGCCGCCGAGCATGCCGCGTAGACGGCGTCGATGCCGACATCGTTCGCGCCGACGGTGATGGTCACGAGATTCGTTCCATTGTTGATCTCGCCGAGCTGCAACCCGACATCGGCGATGCTCGCGCCGGTGCATGCGGCGTTGCGCAGCAGGTTGAGCTGCGGCTCTGCATCGAGCTGCGAGCCGTAGCCGCCGTCGGTGCGCGCGCACGCGTCGAGGATGGCGCCGCCGCCCTGCCCGGCAGCGATGGAGTCACCGAGCGTGACGAGCCGCGTCACGTTCAATGGTGAGGCCGATGCCGCCCCGGCGACGCCGAGCGGCACCGCGAGGAGTGCAGCCACGACCGCGGCGGCGATGCCGAATGCGCGGCCCTTCGTTCGGAATGAGACCGTCATGGGCACACGATAGACCGAACTTGAGGATCGCACAGCATCCCAGAACAGGGGTGCTCGCGCGCGCGGCGAGGCGCCCCCGCCAGGGCGGTGCGGCACATGGCGGAACGGTTCGTGGCAATAGGCTTGCGCCATGACCGATCGACTGCGCTGGGGCATCCTCGCGACGGGCGGCATCGCCCACGCGTTCACGAACGACCTGAAGCTGAACGGGTTCACGGTGCAGGCGGTGGGCTCGCGCTCGCAGGCGTCGGCCGATGCGTTCGCGTCCGAGTTCGACATCCCCGACGCCCATGGCAGCTACGAGGCACTCGTCGCCGACCCCGAGGTCGACGTGGTGTACGTCTCGACGCCGCATCCGCTGCACGCCGGCAACGCGCGCCTCGTGCTCGAGGCGGGCAAGCACGTGCTCGTCGAGAAGCCGTTCGCGGTGAACGCCCGCGAGGCGCAGGAGATCGCCGACCTCGCCGCAGAGCGGGGCCTGCTCGCGCTCGAGGCGATGTGGACCAGGTACCTGCCGCACATGGCCCGGGTCCGGGAGCTCATCGCCGAGGGCACGCTCGGCGACGTGCGCACCCTCATCGTCGACCACACCCAGAAACTCCCCGACGACCCGAAGCACCGCATCAACGCCCTGGAGTTGGGCGGCGGCGCGTTGCTCGACCTCGGCATCTACCCGGTGTCGTTCTCGTGGGACCTCTTCGGCGCCCCGCTCACGATCCAGTCCACGGCGACGTTCAAGGAGACGGGCGCCGACGCGCAGATCGCCAACCTCTTCGCGTACGACGGGGGCGGGATCGCGTCGATGCTGTCCGCGAGCGACGCCCTCGGGCCGAACACGGCCGCGGTGCTCGGTACCCTCGGCCGAATCGAGATCGACCCTGTGTGGTACACGCCGACCAGCTTCCGAGTCGTGGCGGCCGACGGCACCGTGGTGGAGGAGTTCCGCTCCGAGGTGACGGGTCGCGGCATGCACTTCCAGGCCGAGGCCGTCGAGCGGCTGGTGGCCGAGGGCAATCTCCGAGGCGACCTGCTCCCGATCGACGAGTCCGTCGCGATCATGGGTACGCTCGACACGATCCGCGAGCAGATCGGGCTGCGCTACCCGGGCGAATGACCCGCGGCGGGCGCTGGCGCGCGCCCAGCCGGCGTTCGGACGACGGTCAGGTTCCGCTCCGCGGGGCCGCGTACAATCCTCCGGGTGATCGACGAGACGGATGCCGCGGGCGACCCCACGACGCCCGGCGACCCAGCAGGCGACCCCACTGGCGACACGGCCACCGCCGCCGGCGGTTCGGGCTTCGGGGCATCCGTCGCCGCCTTCGCCCGCACGCACCGGCTGGCGCTCTCGATCACGGGCGGGGTGCTCGCACTCGCCCTGCTCGGCACGGGAGCCGTGTTCGCCGGCTCCGCCGTCGCGGGCGGCGGCGATGCCGAGACGGTCGCCGCCACGTCGACCCCGACGCCCACCGCCGAGCCCGCGCGCCCGGCGCCCGCGGCCGCGGTGGCGGCGAGCCGCATCCGAACGTGCTCGGTGGCCGACCGTGCGGCCGACGGGCGGCTCGCGAACCTCCAGGCGCAGGTCGTGAACGCGTCGACCGGCGAGGTCCTCTACGACCGCGGCGGCACGACGCCATCGCGCACCGCCAGCGTCATGAAGGTGCTCACCTCGGCGGCGGCCCTCTCGGTGCTCGGCCCCGACTATCGCGCCACGACGACCGTGGTGAAGGGATCCGAGCCCGGTTCGGCCGTGCTCGTGGGCGGCGGCGACGTCACCCTCTCGCGCACCCCCAGCGGCACGGAGACCGTGTATCCGGGCGCGGCGCACCTCGACGACCTCGCCGCGCAGGTGCGCGCGGCCTGGGATGCGGACCCCTCGAATCCACCGCTCACCAAGCTCGTGCTCGACGCGAGCCTGTTCGGCGGCGACGAGTGGGAGCCGAGCTGGGACCTCGTGGAGCGCGAGGACGGCTACATGTCGAACGTCACCGCGCTGCAGGTCGACGGCGACCGCGACGACCCCGGCGCGAACACCTCGTGGCGCAGCGGCGACCCGATCGGGCGAGCGGGCGACGCGTTCGCGTCCGAGCTCGGCGGTATCTCGGTCATCGAGCGCGGCACCGCCCCGGCGGACGCACAGCAGCTCGGGCAGGTCTCCTCGCCCACCGCGGCGCAGCTCGTCGACAAGGCCCTCGTGGTCTCCGACAACACGGTCGCCGAGATGCTCGCGCGCCTCGTCGCGATCAAGGCGGGCACCGGCAACACCTTCGGCGCGATCAATGCGGGGGTGCTGCAGGGGCTCGCGGCGTACGGCATCGACACGACGGGCATCACCGTCGTCGACGGCTCGGGGCTGAGCGACAACAACGCGGTCCCGCCGTCGTACCTCACCCGACTGTTCGTGAAGATCAACGCCCGCGAGGCCAACCTGGGCGTCATCATGGACGGGCTGCCCGTTTCGGGGCAGCGCGGCTCGCTGTCGTACAGCGATCGCTTCGCCGGTGACAACGCGGTGGCCGCCGGTGCCGTGTCTGCGAAGACCGGCTGGATCGAGACTGGATACACGCTCTCGGGAGTGGTGCGCGCGCAGGACGGCTCGACTCTCACCTTCGCGATCTATGCGCTCGGCGACGTGTCGGACGACGCCAAGCAGGCCATCGATACGCTCACGACGGGCTTCTTCCTCTGCGGGGACAACCTCTCCAACCAGTGACGGCCGCTGCGGCCCGACGACCGGCAGCCGCGACGCCCCGACCGGTGGACGTTCGGCTCCGGACTGGAAGAATGGGAGCGGACGCGACCGAACGACGTCGCGAGCCCGACGAGCGAAGGAGCGAGCCATGACCCGGGCCCTGTTCATCATCGACGTGCAGAACGACTTCACCGAGGGCGGCGCGCTCGCCGTCGAGGGGGGAGCGGCGGTCGCCGCTGGAGTGACCGAGCTCCTCGGGCGGCACGGCGGCGACTACACCGTCGTCGTCGCATCCCGCGACTGGCACACGCCCGATGACGACAACGGCGGGCATTTCGCGGTCGATGCCGAGCCCGACTTCGTCGAGACGTGGCCGGCCCACTGCGTCGCCGGCACGCCGGGCGCGGAGTACCACGCCGACCTCGACACCTCGGGCGTGCACGTGCATATCCGCAAGGGGCAGGGCGTGCCGGCCTACTCGATCTACGAGGGCACGGATGACGCGGGCGCGAAGATCAGCGAGGTGCTCGCGTCGCACGGCATCACGGACATCGACGTCGTCGGCCTCGCCACCGACTACTGCGTGCGGGCGAGCGTGCTCGACGCGCTCGAGCACGGCCAGCACGTGCGCGTGTTCACCGACCTCGTCGCCGGCGTCGCCGCCGAGACGTCGGAGGCTGCGCTCGCCGAGCTCGGCCACGCGGGCGCCGAGATCACCGAGTCGAGCGTGCTCGACGGGGCGACGCGTTGAGCAGCACGGGGCAGGGTCGCACGCCGACCCTGTTCGCCGAGAGCCATGACGGCGTGCTCATCGCCTATCGCGTACACAGTAGCGGTGAGGCGGATGCCGCGTCGCCGCCCGTGCTGCTCGTGCACGGGTTCGCGTCGAATGCCTCGGTGACGTGGGAGGGCACGGGCTGGGTGCAGGCGCTCAGCAGTGCTCATCGGTCCGTGATCACCGTCGACCTCCGCGGGCACGGCGAGAGCGACAAGCCCATCGACGCCGACGCGTACGCGCCCGAACGCCTCGGCGGCGACCTGCTCGCGGTGCTCGATTCGGCAGGGGTCGACCAAGTCGACGTCATCGGCTACTCGATGGGCAATCGCGTGGTGTCGGGGTTCGCGACGCTGGCGCCCGAGCGGGTGCGGCGGGTCGTGATCGGGGGGGCCGGGCCGATCGAGCTCTTCGCGTCGTGGGACCTCGAGGAGGCGCGCGGGGTGCTGCTCCGCGACGAGCCGTCGCACAACCCGGTCATCGAGCAGGTGCTGCGTCCGGCGATCGCGGCGGGCGCCGACCGCGAGGCGATGCTCGCGTGCATCGAGGGCGTGTCGGGTTCGCCGCTGTCGATCCCCGGCGACATCCCGACCCTGTTCGTCGCGGGCGAGGCCGATCCCGTGCCTGCCGGAGTGCGGGAGCTCGCGCTCGAGTGGGACAGCGACCTCGTCACGATCCCTGGCCGCGACCACGTGTCGACGCTCACCGCGCGCGCGTTCAAGGACGCGGCGATCGCGTTCCTCGCCGAGAAGTCGGCGGCGTCCGAGGAGTGACGCGTCAGGCCATGACCGCGCAGGCGCGCGCCGCGGTCACAAGCCGAGGCGGCGGAGCGTTCGTTTCACCCTGTTCGGCAGACGGCTGCCGAGGACACGACGCCAGAGGTAGCTCGTCAGAATGACTTTCCGTACCGGGTCGAGGGTGCTGCGCCTGATCTCGGCGATGCCGGACCGTCGCAGCGCCAGGAGTTGGGCGTCGTCGTGCGGCCACCGCTTGGAGAGACTCCCCGCCGTGTAGTACTTCGTGCAGAGCGCCTCGGGCACGCGAACGAACTCCCCGATCAGGGAGAGCGCGACCAGCCAGGTCCAGTCGGCGGAGTACTCGCCCTTCTCGTTCGGATGGATTCCGCCGACCTCGGCGAACGCAGAGGAGCGGAAGAGTCCCCGATTCGGCACCCACCAGTTCTCGGGGCGGCGGATCATGACGCGGCCGCGCTGGAGGCTGGACTCGAGTCCCTCCAGCGTGTCGAACACGTGAAGCCTCGCCGTGCCGTCGAGCTCGTGGACGTGCATGTCACTGAAGGCCAGGACGGCTCGCTCGTTCGTTCCCAGCGCCCCCACGAGTTCCTCGACATAGGTCGGTGCGACGACGTCGTCGTGGAACGCGAAGAACATCAGATCGCCCTCGGCACGTGCCATGAGGTCGTTCGAGTTGCGCAGCCACCCGAGATTGGTGTCGCGTTCCACGATCCGGGTGTTGGGATGATCGGCGGCGAATCGGCGCACCACCTCCAGCGTGTCGTCGGTCGACCGGTCGTCCCCGACGAGGATCTCGATGTGCGGCCACGTCTGGGCGGCGAGGCTGTCGAGGGTCCTCATGATGAAGCCGGCGCCGTTGTACGTGGGCACCAGCGCGGTGACGAGCGGGGGCTGCTCCCGTGCCTGCATGAACTTCCTTCCTGCGGCGTTCAGCCGGCGATCTCGGTGGCGAGCACCTGGGCGAGCCACGGGGCCGTGGAGTACTTGCCGGTGTCCACCGAGTAGTACGTTCCGCGGCGTTGCACGCCGTAGCGGTCGCGGCGGTGCAGCCCCGACCGTCGATCGTCGAGGGCGCCCGTGCCGCGCGCGAAGACGAAGCCCCCGTGGACGGTGAGGGCCTCTGCGTCATCGAACACCCGTCCGACCCCCGGCATCACGTGCTCGAGCGCGACGCGGACGCGGTCGACGAACGCATCGGCTTCCGGGCCCTCCGGGCGAGCCGGAGCTTCCAGCTCGAGCTCGGCACCTTCGGCCGCGAGCCCGACCGGGTACCACGAGAGGTAGAAGTCCCTGCCGTTGTAGTTCTTGACGTCCCCGAACGGTCCCACGGTGACGATGGCGCTCGGCAGGTCGCAGCTCGTGCGTGTCCGGGCGAACACGCACAGTCGGTAGCGGTGGGTCCATGGTGGCTCGGGTGTGAGGCCGGCGGAGACGTCGATCGGGAGCCGGCCGTTCCAGAGCGCGTTCACGACCACGTCGAAGTCCTCGTCGAGCCCGTTGTCGGTCGAGACCCGCCACCGCCCGTCGGCGGGACCGTGCGGTTCCACGGCGACGACGGTGCTGCCGAGCTGGAGCGTCACGCCCGTCTCCGCGGCGACGGCGCCCGCGAGCCGATCCGCGAACCACCCGGTGTCCACGGAGCGCTCCGGCACCCGGAACCCGGCAACGATCTCCTCGCCCGCCACGGCACTCAATTCAGCCGGCGTGAGCTCCGTCGTCCGTGCGTCGGACAGGTCCACGAGGTAGCGGCCTGCGTCGGGATGCTGCCGGATGAGTTCACTGACCCCGTCGAAGGTCGCACGCAGGGCATCGGGTGCGACCACGGAATTGCGGTGCACGAGGTAGACGTCGTCGTCGGTGGTCGTGTGACCGTCGAGGTCATCCCCGGTGAGTTCCCGGGCCCGCTCTTCGAACAGCAGGCCACCGGTCAGGAGGTGCCGTGCCGTCGCAAGCGCGGGATCCGCGCCGTAGAGGTACCCGAGATGGATCTTGCCCTCGTTCCAGCGGCTCGTCGCCGCCATGGGCGCCGCTTCGCGGTCGACGAGGGTCACGTCGAATCCGCGACGAGCCAAGCTGATCGCAGCGGAGCTGCCCATGATGCCGGCCCCGAGGACCGCGACTCGACGCCCGGTCATGACCGCACGACGGATGCGTCGGACTCGCCGTCGACGTACTCGCTGGGATCGTAGGGCCCGTCGGCGAAGACGATGAGCGTCGAATCGTCGTCGAGGTAGGTCTGCTGCGCCCAGACGCCGGCTTCGATCAGCACCGCTGGACGGTCCTCGTCGAGCGTGACGCTGGCGTGCTCGCCCCGATGACGGAAGTCCACGTCGATCGTGCCGGTGGCGCGGAACAGGACCTGCCGCACGCGTCGATGGCCGTGGCCACCGCGCACTGCGCCCCGTGGTGCACTCACCACGAAGGTTCGTGCGACGCTGAAGCCGACGTCGTCGAACGTCATGGGCGTGAGGGAGCCCCGGTGGTCGCGAATGCGGTCGAGCGCGAGGACGCGCACCGATCCGTCGAGGAGGGCCGCCGCCGGCTCGACCGCGACCTCCACTCCGGACGGGTCGCCGAGCGGTTCGGGAACAGATGCCATTCGCTTCTCCATGGATCTCGCCCCGCGCGCGATCCCTCGGGCACGGATTACGGCTGGAGGGCCGATCGGCCCGCCACAGGACGAAGTCAATCATCTCGGCCGTGGGGGAATCGACTCTTATCCCCGGAACTGGGGGCAGATCCGGACACCTCGGCGGGGTCAGAGGGTGTTGCCGAGCTTGAATCCCTTCTCCTCATCGCCCTTGCGCGTGTACGAGAAGCCGTCGGCGCCGATCGTGACCTCCATCTCGGAGTCGTCGGTGCGCGCCACCACGGGCTGCGGGTTGCCGTCGAGGTCGAGCACGAGCGAGGCATCCGTGTACCAGCTGGGCACCACCGGGTTGCCCCACCAGTCGCGGCGCTGGTTGTCGTGCACGTCCCAGGTGACGACGGGATTGTCGGGGTCGCCCGTGTAGTAGTCCTGCGTGTAGATCTCGACGCGGTGGCCGTCGGGGTCGCGCAGGTAGAGGTAGAACGCGTTCGAGACGCCGTGACGGCCCGGGCCGCGCTCGATCACGTCCGACATCCGCAGGGCGCCGAGCGTGTCGCAGATCGCGATGATGTTGTGCTTCTCGTGGGTCGCGAACGCGATGTGGTGCATGCGAGGGCCGTTGCCGCCGGTCATGGCCGTGTCGTGCACGGTGGGCTTCCGGCGCATCCACGCGGCGTAGGTCGTGCCCGCCTCGTCCTGGATGTCCTCGGTGACCCGGAAGCCGAGGTCCTCCATGTACCTCACCGCGCGCGGCACATCGGGCGTGACCTGGTTGAAGTGGTCGAGGCGCACGATCGTGCCGGGCCTGTGGAGGTCGTAGCGCCAGGCGAGCCGCTCCACGTGCTCGACCTCGTGGAAGAACTCGTAGGGGAATCCGAGCGGGTCCTCCACGCGCACCGAGTCGCCGATGCCCCGGGTGAACCCCTCGGCGCGACGCTCGACGCGGCATCCGAGTTCCTCGTAGAACGCGACGGCACGGTCGAGGTCCTCGGGTGTGCGCACGCGATAGCCAAACGCGGCTGCCGCCGCGATCGGTCCCTTCCGCAGGACGAGGTTGTGGTGGATGAACTCCTCCATCGTGCGGAGGTACACGGCCTCGTCGTCCTCCTCGGTGACGACGAGCCCGAGCACGTCGACGTAGAACGCGCGCGACACGGCGAGGTCGGTGACGACGAGCTCCATGTAGGCGCAGCGCACGACGTCGGGCGCGGGGGAGCTCGGTGTGGGGATCGGGTTCGCGGGCGCCGGGATCGGGTCGACGGCGGTCACGGTGGGTTCGGGGAGTTCCATGTCAGCTTCCTTGCTCTGGTGGTCTGCGGGTTGAGGAGCCGCCGGAGGGGCGCCTCGAAACCCGGTGTACGGGATGCGGGTCTCGAGACGGCGCTACGCGCCTCCTCGAGCGGCGGAGGTGCCGAAGCGGGGCGAGTGCGCCTCGTTCAGCGTGATGTGCACCGCCTGCTGGTCGGTGTAGAAGTCGATCGAGCGGTAGCCGCCCTCGTGGCCGAGGCCGGAGGCCTTGACGCCGCCGAACGGGGTTCGCAGGTCGCGCACGTTGTTGGAGTTCAGCCACACCATGCCGGCCTCGACGGCCTGCGAGAAGTTGTGCGCACGCTTCAGGTTGTTCGTCCAGATGTAGGCTGCGAGGCCGTACTTGGTGTCGTTGGCGAGCGCAAGGGCCTCCTCGTCGGAGTCGAACGGCGTGATCGCGACGACCGGACCGAAGATCTCCTCCTGGAAGATGCGCGCATCGGGTGCGACATCCGCGAACGCCGTCGGGGCGACGTAGTTGCCGGTGTCGAGGCCCTCGGGCCGACCGCCGCCGGCGACGAGGCGGCCTTCCGTCTTGCCGATCTCGACGTAGGACATGACCTTCTCGTAGTGCTCCGGGTGCACGAGCGCGCCGACTTCGGTCTTCGGGTCGTGCGGGTCGCCGACCACGATGTTCCGTGCCCTCTCGGCGTAGCGCTCGACGAAGTCGTCGTAGATCGGCCGCTCGACGAGGATGCGGCTGCCCGCGGTGCAGCGCTCGCCGTTCAACGAGAACACCCCGAACACGGTCGCGTCGAGCGCCGACTCGAGGTCGGCGTCGGCGAACACCACGGCGGGGCTCTTGCCGCCGAGCTCCATCGAGAGGCCCTTCAGGAACGGCGCGGCGTTGCCGAAGATGACCTGCCCCGTGCGGCTCTCGCCGGTGAAGGAGATGAGCGGGACATCCGGATGCTTCACGAGCGCGTCGCCCGCCTCCTCGCCGAGCCCGTTGACGAGGTTGAAGACGCCGCGGGGCACGCCGGCCTCGCGGAAGATGTCGGCCCAGAGCGATGCCGAGAGCGGGGTGAACTCGGCGGGCTTCAGCACGACCGTGTTCCCTGTGGCGAGCGCAGGGGCGAGCTTCCACGACTCGAGCATGAACGGCGTGTTCCACGGCGTGATGAGCCCCGCGACGCCGATGGGCTTGCGGTTCACGTAGTTCACCTGGCGCCCCGGCACCTTGTAGGTGTCGTCGCGCTGCGCGACGATCAGGTCGGCGAAGAACCGGAAGTTCTCGGCCGCACGCTGCGCCTGCCCGAGTGCCTGCGTGATCGGCAGGCCCGTGTCGAACGTCTCGAGCTCGGCGAGCCGGATGTCCCGCGCCTCGACGAGGTCGGCGATGCGGTGCAGCACACGGGCGCGGGCGCGGGGCAGCATGCGCGGCCACGGTCCGTCGGTGAACGCGCGACGCGCGGCGGCGACGGCGAGGTCGATGTCGGCCCGCTGCCCGGCGGCCGCCTGCACGTACGTCTCGTTCGAGACCGGGTCGAGCACGTCGAAGGTCTCGCCGCCGACGGAGTCGACGAACTCACCGTCGATGTAGTGGCGGATGCGGTCGGGCAGGCCGTCGGGGATGTGATGCGTCATCGTGGTCTCTCTCATCGTGCGGCGACGGGCGCCGGGGTCGGGTGCTTGTGGGCCGCCTGGTAGGCGAGCATCGCGTCGAGCGTCGCGGTGCGATGGCGCCGGGCCGCGAGCTCGATCTCGAGCGGCTCGGCGCCCTGTTCGATCAGCTCGACGATGTGCTCGTGCTCGGCGACGGACTCGCGCGCACGGCCCGGCACGAAGCTGAACGACGAGTCGCGCAGCATCCGCATGCGATTCCAGCCGCGGTGCACGAGGTCGAGGATGTGGGGGTTGGGGCACTCCTCGAAGAGCACCGAGTGGAACTCGAGGTTGAGCTCGGTGAAGCGGTGCGGGTCGAAGTCGTCGAGGGTGCGCCGCATCCGCTCGTTGATGTCCCGCGCGCGCTCGAGGTCCGCGGGCGTGAGGTACGGCGCGGAGAGGGCGGTGGCGGCGCCCTCGACCACGGCGAGGGTCTGCATGGTGTGCAGGTACTCGGTCTCCTTGATGAGGGCGACCTGCGCCCCCACGTTCCGTTCGAACGTCACGAGCCCCTCGGCCTCGAGCCGGCGGATCGCCTCGCGCACGGGCACGACCGACACGTCGAGCTCCTTGGCGATCTGCCCGAGCACGAGCCGGTAGCCGGGCACGTACCGGCCGTCGTCGATGCGCTCGCGGATGAAGCGGTAGGCCTGCTGCGATTTGCTCTCGACGGGACGGAGCGTCTCGGCGCTCATCGTCTCTCCTCCTCGCGCTCGGCCTCGTAGCGGGCGCGCCACTCGGCGTTCATGGGGAACAGCCCGTCGACGGATGCCCCGTCGGCGACCCGGCGGGCCACCCACTCGTCCTCCGCCTCCTGTGCGGCCGCTTCGCGGGCGACGTCCCACGCGAGCGCGGGCGGGATGACGATCACGCCGTCGCCGTCGCCGACGACGACGTCTCCGGGCTCGACCGCGGCGCCGCCGCACGAGATCGCGACGTCGACCTCCCACGGCACGTGGCGGCGGCCGAGCACGGAGGGGTGCGGCCCCTGCGAGAACGTCGGGATGTCCATGGCGGCGACGACGTCGAAGTCGCGCGTGCCGCCGTCGGTCACGATGCCGGCCGCGCCGCGCACCTGGGCCCGCAACGCGAGCACGTCGCCCACCGTGCCGGTGCCGCGCTCGCCACGGGCGTCGATCACGAGCACCTCGCCGGGCCCGACGGTGTCGAACGCGACCTTCTGCGCGTTGTATCCGCCGCCCTTGCGGGCGAACAGGTCGGGGCGGAACGGGATGAACCGCAGCGTGCGCGCGCGGCCCACGACGCGCGCGCCCGGGCGATTGGCGCGCACCCCCTCGATGAAGACGTCGGTGTAGCCGCGCTTGCGCAGCTGCACGCTGAGCGTGGCCGTGCCGACCGAGGCGAGCAGGTCGCGCAGCTCGTCGGTGAGCTCGAAGGCGGGGGGCGCGGCATCCGGCGCCTCGCCAGGATCGAGGCCGGCGGCCCGCGCGTCGCCCCACGCCTCGATGCGCTGGCGGTCGTCGACGTCGGGCCGCGAGCCGAAGTCGCCGAACGGCACCATGCCCTCGGTGACGGTCGTGGCGAGGCGGCCGGAGCTCGGCGCGCCCGCGGCATCCGGGGCGTCGACCTCGACCTCGACGACGTCGCCCGGCATGACCACCGACGAGCCGGCGGGCGTGCCCGTGAGGATGACGTCGCCGGTCTCGAGCGTCATGAGCTGCGAGAGGTCCGCGATGAGCCGACCGAACGGGAAGAGCAGCGTGCCGGTGGTGTCCTGCTGTACGAGCTCGCCGTTCACCCAGGTGCGTACGCGCAGGGCGGCCGGGTCGACGGATGCGGCGTCGATGAGGTTCGGCCCGAGCGGCGTGAACCCGTCGCCGCCCTTCGAGCGCACGTTGGAGCCCTTGTCTGCGGCGCGCAGGTCGTAGAGCCCGAAGTCGTTGGCGGCCGTGACCGATGCGACGTGACTCCAGCCCTGGTCGGGGGAGACCCGCCGCGCGGGCTCGCCGATGACGAGCGCGACCTCACCCTCGAAGGCGAGGAGCTCGGTGCCGGCCGGGCGCTCGAGCGTGGCGCCGGATGCCGCGAGCGACGACGAGGGCTTCAGGAAGTAGCTCGGCTGCACCGGGGTTCGGCCGCGCTGCGCCGCGCGCGAGGGGTAGTTGAGGTGCACCGCGATGATCTTGCCCGGGGTGGCGATGCCGGAGATGGTCATGGACGTCCTCGTCTGTTGGTATCTGAAATCATATACGATTTATCGAGTCTACGGAAGTGCGGGTCCGCGTCAGTATTCGGGCCGGACGGCAGGGGGCTCCGCGCTCGGAGACTCGCCCGCCGCTCCGGCATCGCCGATGAACCGATCGGCGAGCGCCTCGGAGGCGCGCGCCAGCAGCGTCACGTCGGCGCCGACGAGCACGAACGCGGCGCCCGCCGCGAGGTAGCGGTCCGCGGCATCCGGGGCGAACGCGTTGACACCGGCGGGCTTGCCCGCCGCCACGGCCGCGGCGATCGCGTGCAGCACCCCCTCGACGACTTCGGGGTGGTCCTGCCGCCCGAGGTGGCCGAGGGATGCGGCGAGGTCGGCGGGTCCCACGAGGATCCCGTCGACGCCTTCCACGGCGAGGATCTCGACGACCTGTCCGAGCGCCGCCTCCGACTCGATCTGCACGAACAGCGAGACGGTCGCGTCGGCGGCGGCCAGGTAGCCCGGCACCCGGTTCCACCGCGACGACCGCGCGAGGGCGCTGCCGACGCCGCGCACACCCGCGGGCGGGTAGCGCACCGCTCGCACGAGTTCCGCGGCCTGCTCGGGGGAGTCGACCATCGGGATGAGCAGGTTCTGCACCCCGAGGTCGAGGTATTGCTTGATGACGACGGTGTCGCCGAACGGCGGCCGCACGAGCGGCGTGACCGGGTAGGCCGCCACGGCCTGCAGCTGCGCGAGGATCGACTCGGGGCCGTTCGGCGAGTGCTCCGCGTCGATGAGCACGATGTCGAGCCCGCTGCCCGCGGCGATCTCGGCGTTCAGGGCGCTGCCCGAGCACACCCACATGCCCACGAGCGGTCGATCGGATGCCGCGAGCCGCTCTTCGAGCGTCGGAGGAAGCGTCATTCGAACCGGCATGTCACCGTTCCCAGCTCTCGGTAGTCCGCGTGCACCGTGTCGCCCCGCTCGACCCACATCGGACGCGTGAAGGATCCCGCGAGGATGAGCTCGCCCGCCTCGAGGGCCTGACCGTGCTGGGCGAGCTTGTTCGCGAGCCAGGCGACGCCCATCGCCGGATGTCCGAGCACGGCGGCGGCGACGCCCGACTCCTCGATCACCTGGTTGCGTGAGAGCAGCGCCGACACCCAGCGCAGGTCGACGGCGTCGGGCTTCACCGGCGTACCGCCCACGACCATCGCGCCCATGGCGGCGTTGTCCGAGATCGTGTCGACGATCGTGCGGCCCTCGAGCTCGATGTGCGAGTTCAGGATCTCGAGCGCCGGCACCACGTACGCGGTGGCATCGAGCACGTCGAAGATCGTGGTGCGCGGTCCCTCGAGCCGCTCGCGCAGCACGAACGCGAGCTCCACCTCGATGCGCACGTTCGAGAAGCGGTCGAATCCGACGGATGCCCCGGACTCGATCACCATGTCGTCGAAGATGACGCCGTAGTCGGGCTCGGTGATGCCGGTGGCGGCCTGCATGACCTTGGAGGTGAGGCCGATCTTGCGCCCCACGAGCCGGCGCCCGGCGGCGATGCCCCGATCGGCCCACTCGCGCTGCACCGCGTAGGCGTCCTCGATGGTCATGCCGGGATTCCGTGCCGTGAGCAGGGGCACCGTGGTGCGGGTGCGGTCGGCGTCGGCGAGCTCGTCGGCGATCGCCGCGATGCGGGAGGGGTCGAGCACGGGAGCTCCACTTCGTCGTCGGATGCTGGTGTGAATCGTATACGATTCCGGACGGTTCGGGGTGGACGGTCGTCCGAATCACCTCTTGCGGGGTATCCGAAATCATATATGATTCACGAACGCTCGTCTCGGACACGGTGACGGGCTTCCCCCGTCCGCGGACCCGACAGAGGAGTCGAACCGCCATGACCGCGACATCCGCCAGCATCATCGCCCCCACCGAGGCCAGGCGCCGCGAGCTCCGCCGCGTCGCCTTCGCCACCGTCATCGGTACCACCATCGAGTGGTACGACTTCTTCCTCTACGCGAGCGCTGCAGGGCTCGTGTTCGGTGCCCTCTTCTTCGCTCCGGCCGGCGCTGAGATCGCCACGCTGCTCGCCTTCGCGACCGTGGGCGTGAGCTTCCTCTTCCGCCCCCTCGGCGCGTTCCTGGCCGGGCACTTCGGCGACAAGATCGGCCGCAAGGCGATGCTCGTCGTCACGCTCATCCTCATGGGCACGGCCACGACGCTCATCGGCCTGCTGCCGACCTACGAGCAGGTCGGCATCGCGGCGCCGATCATGCTCCTGCTGCTGCGCATCCTGCAGGGCCTGTCGACCGGCGGCGAATGGGGCGGCGCCGTGCTCATGGCCGTCGAGCATGCGCCCGACGGCAAGCGCGGCCGCTACGGCGCGTTCCCGCAGATCGGCGTGCCGATCGGGCTCCTCCTCGCATCGGGCGTACTCGCCATCATGACCGGCGTCGTCTCGCCCGGCGACGCGTTCCTCGAGTGGGGCTGGCGCATCCCGTTCCTGCTCAGCTTCGTGCTCATCATCGTCGGCGTCATCGTGCGTCGCGCGGTCGACGAGAGCCCGGTCTTCAAGGAGATCGCCGCGAAGAAGGAGGAGGCCAGGACACCGATCCTCACGCTGTTCCGCAGGCACTGGCTGCTCGTGCTGCTCGCCGCGCTCACGTTCGCCGGCAACAACGCCGCCGGGTACATGACCACGGGCGGGTACCTGCAGAACTACGCCACGACGCCGATCGCCGACGGCGGGCTCGTGGGCATGGAGCGGACGCCCGTGCTCCTGGCGGTGGCCGGGGCATCCGTCGTGTGGCTCGCGTGCACGTTCGCGGCGGGCGCCGTGAGTGACCGGATCGGACGCCGCAACACCTACATCATCGGCTGGATCGCGTTCCTCGCCACCGTATTCCTGCTGTTCCCGCTCGTGAACACGGGGAACCCGTGGCTGCTCTTCCTCGGGGTATCTCTCTTCGCGATCGGCAACGGATTCACGTACGGACAGCAGGCTGCGTACTTCACCGAGCTGTTCCCGGCCTCGATCCGCTACTCGGGCGTCTCGATCACGTACGCGATCGGCGCCATCCTCGGCGGCGCGTTCGCGCCGATGATCGCGACGTGGCTGGTGCAGACCACCGGCACCGCAACCTCGGTGGCGTTGTACATCGCGGGCGTGATGCTGGTCGCGTTCGCGGCGACGCTGCTGCTGCGCGACCGCACCGGGATCCCGCTCGGCCCGGACCACGAGGCCGAGCAGGCGCGCGGGGCCATCTACGGACTGAAGTAGGGGCTGCGGCATCAGACGAGCGGATGCCGCGGTGTGTGCGCCGCGGCATCCGCTCGCCGGGGTGGATCAGCGGGTGTTCACCGCGATGATCTCCTGCTGGTACGGCGCGATCACCGACCCCGAGATGCGGCAGTCGAGCAGCAGGAACCGGCGCGCCTCGACGGGCTCCCCGGCCCAGGAGGCGAGTCGGTCGAGGTCGGCGAGCTCGCGCACGACGACCCCCTCGGCCCCCACCGCCGAGGCGAGGCCTGCGAAGTCGGCCTCGGGAATGCGCATGGGGGCGTCGGCGTAGCCCTGCAAGCCGTAGAGGTGCACCTCGGCGCCGTACGCGGCGTCGTTCCACACGACGGCGATGCCGCGTCCGCCGGCCGTGCGCACCGCGGTCTCGAGGTCGGCGAGCGCCATAAGTCCGCCCCCGTCGCCGGTCGTGAGCACGATCGTCGCGTCGGGCTTCGCCGCGGCGGCACCGGGCACGCTCGGGAAGCCGAGGCCGATCGACTGGAATGCCGTGCCGACCATGAGCATGCAGTCGGGTGACGCCACCGGCCAGTACGTGTTGGCCCAGCCGATGAAGTGCCCGCCGTCCGAGACGACCACGCGATCCTCGGGCAGGAGCTCGGCGAGCCGCGCCGCGACGCTGCGGGGGTCGAGGCGGCCGTCGGGCGCGGTGCCGTCGCCCACCTCACGCGCGCGCAGCGGGCCGAAGTCGACCGACTCGCGCCATCCGTTCGGCACCGCGCCGGCCTCGGCGAGGCGGTCCGCGAGGCCGGATGCCGCGAGCCGCGCGTCGCCCGCCACGAACCGGGTGACCGCCGTGTGCGTCGCCCCCGCGCCGACGTCCACCTGCACCACCTGGGTGCCGGGCGCGAACAGGTCGCCGAACCGCATCGTGAACTGGTTGAGCGACGCGCCGAACACCACGGCGACGTCGGCCTCGTGCACGAGCCGCATCGCGGCCTCCTGCCCGAAGCCGCCGGCGACGCCGAGGTCGTGTGCCGCATCGGGGAAGATCCCGCGGCCGAGCGCGGTCGACGCGGTGACGGCGCCCGTGGCGTCCGCGAGCCGACCGAGCGCGTCACCCGCGCCGGAGAGCCATGCACCCCGGCCGGCGAGGAGGAACGGGCGGCGCGCCTCGGTCAGGAGCCGTGCGACGGCGTCGAGGTCGGCTTCACCGGGTGCGAGGGGTGCAGGCAGGGTGATCGGTGCGGGCGGGGCGAGCTCGCCTGCCTCGGCAGTGGCGAGGTCGTACGGGATCGCGAGCACGACGGCCGTGCGGTGCGTCAGGGCATGCTCGACCGCGTGGGAGGTCGTGGCCGCGGCATCCGCCCGGCCGACGACGAAGGTGGCGGCGCCGACGGCCGCGGCGAGTGCCACCTGGTCGACGTCCCACGGACGAGCCCCCACGGTGGGCGCGTCGCCCACCACGAGGACCAGCGGGGTTCGCGCTTGCACGGCCTCGGCGAGCGGGGTGAGCGTGTTGGTGAAGCCCGCGCCGTAGGTGACCGTCGCCACGGCGAGCCGGCCGCACGAGCGGAAGAACGCGTCGGCGGCCACCACCGCACCCGCCTCGTGCCGCACGGCCGTGTACGCCGCGTCGGTGTCGTGGAGGGTGTCGAGGAATGCGGCGTTGCCGTTGCCCATGACGCCGAAGACGTGCTCGACGTGGGCGGAGAGGGCGTGCGCGACGTGCGCGGAGACCGAGGGCATGGCGGTGTCCTTCGAGACGGTGACGGATGTGAATTCCGTATGTGTCTCGCGCGACCCGTGGTGACCGGTCGGCTTCGTGCCCTTTTTTCGAGCACCGGCACGGCATCGCGCCTGGACGGAACGAGTATACGTCCCGCCCAGGCGCGCGTCGGTCGGGCCGGGCGGTCAGACCCCGCGGCTGCCCGTCATCATCCTCACCAGCCACACGATGACCGCGAGGATGAGGAGCACGATGCCGACCCACAGGAGGAAGTTCAGCGACTGGACGAACCCACCCGTGAACAGCAGGATGATGGCGATGATGGCGACGACGATCAGGAGGATGTTCATGATGATCCCTTCGATCTCTTCCATATCGGGCGATCCTGCCGCCGCACCGGCTCGTGCGACGATGATCGGCCTCACGGTCACTCGATCACAGGATCGCCGTTCGTGTCGAGGGCTTCCCCTGCAACCGCATGTTGTGCAATGCAGTCTCGAGGGCACGGCAGAATGGGTCGGGTGAAGACGATCCAGCTGCGCCGGTACACGCTCGTCGATGGGGAGTACGACGCGTTCGTCGAGTGGTGGCGGGGGGCGATGCCCGCCGTGCGCCCTGCCGCCGGGTTCACGATCGAGTTCGCCTACGGCATGCGCGACTCCAACGAGTTCGTGTGGGCCGTGAGCGCGCCCGGCGACCGCGACGAGTTCCTCCGGCTGGAGCAGGCCTACCTGGCCTCCGACGCGCGTGCCGCCGTGTTCGAGGGCGTGCCGCAGCGGATCGCCGTCTACGACATCCGGTTCGTCGACGAAGCGCCGCTGCCGGTCTGAGCAGGGCTCAGGAGCCGAGCGACGCCCGGATGGTGCGCGACGCCGCGCTGAGCCGCGCCGCGATCTCGGCGTCGCTCCGGTCGCTCGAGACGTAGACGACCGCGAGCGCCGCCGCCTCGTGACCGTGCAGCGGGAGCGGTACCGACACCGATCGCAGGCCGGTGATGACCTCGTCGTGGCTGGTGGCGTAGCCGTTCGCGCGCGCGCGATCGAGCTCGGCGCGGTGCACCCCGTCCACCCCGTCGACGTCGACCGGCCACGTGCGCTCCGGCATCGCGAGCAGGATCGCCTTGCCCGGGGCGCCGACGCCCACCGGATGCCTCGTGCCCGGCCGTTGCGCGACCGACGCGATCGCGTGGCGCGGCTCGACGGAGACGAGCGTCACCACCTCACCGCGGTCGTGCACCGCGAGGAAGCAGGTCATGCCGAGCTCGTTCGCCGCCGCCGTGAGCTCGGGCAGGGCCTCGGCCTGGAGGTCGTGCGCGACGCCTGCGGCGAGTGCCGCGAGCCGGGCGCCGAGCGCCACCCTGCCCCTTGCGTCACGGACCACGAGCCGGTGATCCTCGAGCGTGCGCAGCAGCCGGTAGGCTACCGAGCGGTGCAGCCCGAGCTGCGCGGCGAGCTCGTCGATCGTGAGCGGCGTGCGCGCGTCGGCGAGCACCTCGAGGGCACGGATGCCGCGGCTGAGCGTCTGCGAGTGCGGCGCCTGCGTGGTCGTCGCGGCGCTCGTTGTGGCATCCGCTCGTTCGTCGGCACTCGTCATCGGGCTCCTCGTGTGTCGCTCGCGTCCGGCCAGCGTTGCGGAACTCGGCGTGACCGGGTAACGAACTAATCAATAGTCGAACACTGCGCTCGATATTAGAACCCACGGATGGAAGCCGCAACGGCATCCGTAGAATCGAAGCACATCCCCCGGAACCAACGTGGTCGATGCTGCCCACCCGCGCGCGCTCGGCCGGAGAAGGAAGACCGTGAGCCACGAGTTCGACGCCCGACGTGCGGAATGGATCGCCCGAGAGGAGCTCGCCGAGCGGATGATCCCGCTCATCGGCGGCCTCTATCGGGACCACGGGGTGGTGACCTCCATCCACGGCCGTCGGCTCATCAACCGCTCGGCGATCGACCTCGTGAAGGCGCACCGCTTCGCACGCCAAGCGGGCGACGAGGAGCTGCCCCTCGCCGACACCATGCGCGTGCTCGAGGCGCTCGGCGAGCTCCGCCCCGGCCCTGCCTCGATCGATGTCGCGCGGCTCGTCGCTCGATACGGCGAGTCGGCCGCCGACAGTGAGCGGATGCCGCTCGTCGACTTCCTGCGCGCCGAGCTCGCGCCTGTGCTGGGCGCCGACGGCCGCGACAGCGCCACCCCGGGCACCGACGTGGTGCTCTACGGCTTCGGCCGCATAGGACGCCTGCTCGCGCGCATCCTCATCGCCCACTCGGGCGGCGGCCAGGGCCTCCGACTCCGAGCGATCGTGGTGCGCAAGGGCTCCGCCAACGACCTCGTGAAGCGCGCGAGCCTCCTGCGGCGCGACTCGGTGCACGGCCCGTTCGCCGGCACCATCGAGGTCGACGAGGAGGCGAACACGATCCTCGCGAACGGCACCCTCATCCAGGTGATCCACGCGAACGATCCTGCGTCGATCGATTACACGGCCTACGGCATCCACGACGCGATCGTCGTCGACAACACCGGCCGCTGGCGCGACGAGGAGGGGCTGTCGCAGCATCTGCGGTCGACCGGCGTCGCCCGCGTGCTGCTCACCGCCCCGGGCAAGGGCGCGATCAAGAACATCGTGCACGGCATCAACCACGGCGACATCGAGGCATCCGATCGGATCCTCTCGGCCGCGTCGTGCACGACGAACGCGATCACGCCCGTGCTGAAGGCCGTGCACGACGCGTACGGGGTGGAGCGCGGGCACGTCGAGACCGTGCACTCGTTCACGAACGACCAGAACCTCATCGACAACTTCCACGCGGGCGACCGCCGCGGCCGCTCCGCCGCGCTCAACATGGTCATCACCGAGACGGGCGCAGCGAAGGCCGTCGCGAAGGCGCTGCCCGAGTTCGCCGGCAAGCTCACGGGCAGCGCCATCCGGGTGCCGACGCCGGATGTCACGCTCGCGATCCTCAACCTGCGGCTGGAGCGCCCGGCGACGAAGGCCGAGCTCAACCGCTACCTGCGCCAGGTGTCGCTCACGTCGCCGCTGCGCCAGCAGGTGGACTACATCGAGTCGCCCGAGGTGGTCTCCACCGACTTCGTCGGCTCGAACCGCGCCGGCATCATCGACGGGCTCGCCACGATCGCCGATGGCACCGACGCCGTGCTCTACGTCTGGTACGACAACGAGCACGGCTACAGCTGCCAGGTCGTCCGCGTGATCGAGGTGATGGCGGGCACCCACCCGCTCGTGCTGCCCGAGCGGCAGTGGGTGGTGCTCGAGCGCGAGCTCGCGACGGTGGAGTGACGCCGCGGCACGGCGCGGGCGGCGCTCCGCAGCCGACGTAGGCTGAACGCATGAGCACCGAAGCCGTCATCGTCGACGTCATCCGCACGCCCGTCGGGCGGGGCAAGCCCGGGGGCATCCTCTCGGGCGTGCATCCCGTCGACCTGCTCGCGGGGGCGCTCGACGCGCTCGTCTCCCGCAACGACCTCGATCCCGCACTCGTGGAGGACGTGATCGGCGGATGCGTCAGCCAGATCGGCGAGCAGAGCTACAACATCGTCCGCAACGCCGTGCTCGCCGCGGGGTTCCCCGAGACCGTGCCCGGCACGACGATCGACCGGCAGTGCGGGTCGAGCCAGCAGGCGGCGACCTTCGCCGCGCAGGCGGTGCTCGCCGGCCAGGCCGACATCGTCATCGCGTGCGGCGTCGAGTCGATGAGCCGCGTGCCGCTCGGCTCGAGCGCCGCGGGCGCCGACCCGTACGGCCCCCGCATCCGAGCCCGATACCCCGACGGGCTCGTGAACCAGGGCGTCTCGGCCGAGCTCATCGCCGCGAAGTGGGGGTTCTCACGCGAGGAGCTCGACGCCTTCGCGGCCCGCTCGCACGCGCTCGCGGCGGCGGCGGGGGAGTCGGGTGCGTTCGCGACCGAGGTCGTGCCCGTGTCCGGCGTCGACGCCCTCGTCGACGAGACCGTGCGGCCGGGCACGTCGGTCGAGTCGCTTGCCGGCCTCAACCCGGCCTTCCGTACCGACGCGCTCGCCGAGCGCTTCCCCGAGCTCGACTGGCGCATCACGCCCGGCAACTCGTCGCCGCTGACCGACGGGGCCTCGGCGGCACTCATCATGAGCGCCGAGGCGGCCGAACGGCTCGGGCTCACCCCTCGAGCCCGGTTCCGCGCGTTCTCGGTGGTCGGCAGCGACCCGCTCTACATGCTCACGGGCGTCATCCCGTCGACCGAGAAGGTGCTGTCGCGGGCGGGCCTCACGCACGACGACATCGACGCCTACGAGGTGAACGAGGCGTTCGCGTCGGTGCCGCTCGCGTGGCTGCGCGACACGGGGGCGGATGCCGCGAAGCTCAACCCGCGGGGCGGCGCCATCGCCCTCGGGCACGCGCTCGGCTCGAGCGGCACTCGCCTGCTCACCACGCTCGTGAATCAGCTCGAGGCCACCGACGGACGCTATGGCCTGCAGACGATGTGCGAGGGCGGCGGCATGGCCAACGCCACCGTCATCGAACGCATCTGATCCGACCCACGAAAGGACGCACATGGAACTCGACGGCGCCTCAGCGATCGTCACCGGCGGGGCATCCGGCCTCGGCAGGGCCACCGCCCGTGCACTCGTCGACGGCGGGGCATCCGTCGTGCTCGTCGACCTGCCCGGCCCGCGCGGTGAGGAGGCCGCGGCCCAGCTCGGAGATCGCGCCCGGTTCGTGGCGGCGGATGTCGCGAACGAGGCCGAGGTGCAGGCGGCCGTCGACGCGGCATCCGCGCTGGCCCCGCTGCGCGTCGCCGTGAACTGCGCCGGCATCGTGACCGCGAACCGCACGGTCGGGCGCGACGGGCCCGCACCGCTCGACGCGTTCGAGCGGACGATCCGGGTGAACCTCATCGGCACGTTCAACGTGACACGCCTCGCCGCCGCCGCGATGGCCGCGACCGACCCCGTCGAGGGCTCGGTGCCCGGCGGGCCGGCCACGCCCGAGCGCGGCGTCATCGTGAGCACCGCATCGGTCGCCGCGTTCGACGGGCAGATCGGGCAGGCCGCCTACTCGGCGTCGAAGGCGGCCGTCGCCGGCATGACGCTGCCGATCGCACGCGACCTCTCGAAGCTCCTCATCCGCGTCGTCACGATCGCACCCGGCATCTTCGAGACGCCGATGATGGCCGGCATGCCCGACGACGTGCGGGCATCGCTCGCGGCGCAGGTGCCGCATCCGTCGCGACTCGGGCATCCGACCGAGTACGCAGCCCTCGTGCGCTCGATCATCGCGAACCCGATGCTGAACGGCGAGGTCATCCGCCTCGACGGCGCGATCCGGATGCAGCCGAAGTAGCCGCGTCCGGATCGCGCCGCGGTCAGGTCCGCCCGAGCGTGGGCATCGCGCCGCCCCTGCCGCGAACCGTCTTGATGACGCCGTCGATGACGTCCCAGACGGCGACGCCGATCACGACCGCGACGAAGACCGGCACGATTACGTCGCCTGCGTCGCCCCACGGCCAGCCCATGGCCTCGAGCGCCTCGGGGTTGATGAGCTGCCCGGTGGTGAACAGCCACAGCGCGGGCACGACGAACGCGACGTTCAGCACGAGGTTCGCGACGACGAGCCACCAGGTCCAGCCCCAGGCGTAGATCGCGATCGCGAACAGCATCTCGAGCACGATGAGCGCGAGGAAGTACGGGATCCAGAAGCTCCACAGCTCGGGATCGAGCAGCGGGATCGCCTCGAGCGCGCCGACCCAGGGGAGCCCGAACTGCTGCCAGACGAGCACGAGGGCGAAGATGCCGAGGAACACGAGCGATCCGATGAGCTCGCCGCGCCGACCCGGCCGGCTGAGCTCGGGCAACTGTGGGAGCATGTCGGGCGTCCAGGCGAGGTCGGCGCCCTTGCCCGGCGAGCGCTCGAGGACCGCGAACGCGAGGGTGGTCCAGAACCCGAGGTGCACGGCGAGGGAGAAGCCCACTCCGACGGCGCTGCCGATGACCTCGCCGACGTCGGCACCCGAGAGGATCTCCGCGAAGGCGACCGCTGCGACGGCGATCGGCAGCACCACCGAGTACAGGAGCTTCAGCAGGCGCCACCACATGAGGTAATAGCGCGGCCCGATGAGCTGCAGCGGCCGGTCGACGTAGCTCGCGGCGAGGGCCGCCGGGTCGCCGAGCTCGACGAGGGCCATGCGTTCGGCGTCGGCGGGCGCACGCCCCGTCTCGACGAGGGCGTCGGTCGCGTCGCCGATGCGCTCGCGCAACTCGCGCTCGAGGTCGGTGCGCTGGGACTCTGGCACGCTGCGGCTCGCAGCCCAGACGTAGCGGTCGGTGAGGGTGGTCATCGTTCGTCTCCCGTGGTCAGGCGCCGCAGCGCCTCATCGATCAGGTGCCAGTCGGCGGTGAGCACCTCGGCGAGTCGTTCGCCCTCGGTGCTCGTGCGGTAGAACTTGCGGGGCCGTGCCTCGTCGGTGTTCCACTCGCTCGTGAGGAGCGCCTGCTTCTCGAGCCGGCGGAGGAGCGGGTAGAGGGTGTTCGCGTCGACTGTGATTCCGAGACCGTTGAGGGACTCGAGCAGCGCATACCCGTAGTCGGGCGTGCGCAGGCGGATCAGGCACGCGAGCACGACGGTGCCGCGGCGCAGCTCCTGCAGGTGGCCGGCGGTGGTCTCATCGGTGCCCATGACCGACACGATACTGTGTCTCACACACTATCGCAGGAGACACAATGAAGTGACGGATGCTCCATGGTGCCGGCATCCGTTCCAAGGAGTGGGCCGGGGCCTACTGCTCGGCGTGCGCCTCGAGGAATTCGTACACCTCGGCGTCATCGACGCCGGGGAAGGTGCCCGACGGCAGCGGCGACAGCACGTGTGCGTGCAGGCGTGCGCTCGGCCATGCCTGCCCGGCCCAGCGCTCGGCGAGCCCGTTGGGCGCGCGACGGCAGCACGACTCGTCGGGACAGGTCGAGGCCGCCCGCAGGGTCGTCTCCCGCCCGCGGAACCACTTCGCCTGCGCGAACGGCACGCCCACCGTGATCGAGAACTCCGCGGCATCCGTGCGTCCGGTCTGCGTGGCGCACCAGAACGTGCCCGCAGGCGTGTCGGTGTACTGGTAGTTCTCGGTCGTGCGATTGGTCTGCTCGAAGGCGGCGCGGGCGCTCCACTTCTTGCAGACCCATTGGCCCTCGATCGAGCCCGTGACATCCGTCGGCAGGAGGAGGCCGTCGTTCTCGTAGCCCTTCAGCAGCGCGCCGTCGCCGGCGACCCTGAGGAAGTGCAGGGTCATGTCGAGGTGGCTCGTGGCGAGGTTCGTGAAGCGCAGTGCCGCCGCCTCGTGGGTCACCCCGAACGCGTCGCGGAAGTCCTCGATCGCGAGCCGCTTCTCCTTCTTGGCCTGCTGTAGGAACGCGACGGATGCCTCCTGCGGCATCAGGCAGGCGGCCGCGAAGTAGTTGATCTCGAGTCGCTGCCAGAGGAACTCGTCGTAGCTCGCCGGGGGGGTGTGGCCCATCAACCGGTGTGCCATCGCCTGCAATGCCATGGAGCGCAGGCCGTGGCCACCGGGGATCGACGCCGGCGGAAGGTAGACGCGCCCGTTCGCGAGGTCGGTGATCGAGCGCGTGGAGTCGGGAAGGTCGTTCACGTAGATGAGCTGGAATCCGAGGCGCTCGGCCATCACGCTGACCTCGCGGTGGGTGAGCGCACCCGTGCGATGGCCCGAGGCACGCACCTGCTCCTCGGCGAGCTGCTCGATGTCGGCGAGGTAGTTGTCCTGTTCGCGCATGCGCTCGCGGAGGTCGGTGTTCGCGCGACGGGCCTCTTCGGGGGTCGCGATGGCCTCGCTGGCACGCCGCTGCAGCTCCCGGTGCAGCCCGACGATCGCCTCGAGCGTCTCGTCGGTGACGCCGCGACCCGGACGGATCGCCGGGAGGCCCATGCTCGCGTAGAGGGGGCTCGACTGGGCGCGGCCGAGTTCGAGCTCGAGCGCCGCGCGTCGGCTCGGCGCCTCGCGGGCCAGGAGGTCGGCGAGCTCGACTCCCAGCGACGCCGCGAGCGCGTCGAGCGTGGAGAGCTTCGGCTCGCGCTTGCCGTTCTCGATGAGCGAGAGCTGGCTGCCCGCGAGGCCCACTGCATCGCCGAGCTGGTCGAGGGTCAGGCCGCGCTCGCCCCGGAAGTGGCGGATGCGCTGGCCGAGGGTCGCGAGGTCTGGGGTGCCGGCTTTCATCGCTTAAGAATAGCGAAAGATCGATGATTCTTAACACGCGAGATCGTCGTATGGATGCCGCAATCCGGCGCATCCTTGAAGTACCAACCACTCCGGCCGCCGGTCGGGAACCCACGAAAGGGACGACGATGACGATCTCCGAGTTCTCCACCGGAACGACAGGGTCCGACACCGCCGGGCACGCGCAGCGAGGCACCACCGACGCCGCCCTGCGCGCATGGGTCGACGAGATCGCGGCGCTCGCCAAGCCCGATGAGATCGTCTGGTGCGACGGATCCAAGCACGAGGCCGACCTGCTGACGAAGCAGCTGGTCGCCGAGGGCAAGCTCATCAAGCTCAACCCCGAATGGCGACCCAACAGCTACCTGGCGCGTACCGACCCGAGCGATGTGGCCCGGGTGGAGGACCGCACGTTCATCTGCTCGACCTACGAGGAGGACGCCGGCCCCACGAACAACTGGCGCGACCCCCGCGAGATGCGCGAGGAGCTCCTCGACGTGTTCGACGGCTCGATGAAGGGCCGCACGATGTACGTCGTGCCGTTCTCGATGGGCCCCCTCGGCGGCCCGATCTCGCAGCTCGGCGTCGAGATCACCGACTCGCCCTACGTCGTGCTGAACATGGGCATCATGACCCGCATGGGCGAGCAGGTCTACCGCCTGATCGAGGCCGGCGAGCCGTGGGTGCACACCGTGCACTCGGTCGGCTACCCCCTCGTCGACGGCGTCGGCCACCGCCGCTCCGAGGTCGAGTGGCCCTGCAACGACACGAAGTACATCGTGCAGTTCCCCGACTCCCGCGAGGTCTGGTCGTACGGCTCGGGCTACGGCGGCAACGCCCTGCTCGCGAAGAAGAGCTTCGCCTTGCGCATCGCGAGCGTCATGGCCCGCGACGAGGGATGGCTCGCCGAGCACATGCTGCTCATCAAGGTCACCTCGCCCGAAGGCAAGGCGTACCACGTGGCGGCGGCGTTCCCGTCGGCGTGCGGCAAGACGAACCTCGCAATGCTGCGCCCGACGATCCCCGGCTGGAAGGTCGAGACGATCGGCGACGACATCGCCTGGATGCGCCCCGGCGACGACGGACGCCTCTACGCGATCAACCCCGAGGCGGGTTTCTTCGGCGTCGCGCCCGGCACCGGCGAGTCGACCAACCCCACCGCGGTGCAGACGCTCTGGGGCAACACGATCTTCACGAACGTGGCGCTCCGTCCTGACGGCGACGTCTGGTGGGAAGGCCTTACCGACGATGCGCCGGCCGAGCTCACCGACTGGCAGGGCAGGCATTGGACGCCGGCATCCGGGCACCCGGCCGCGCACCCGAACTCGCGCTTCACGGTTGCGGCGGCCCAGTGCCCGCAGATCTCCGACGACTGGGACGCCCACGACGGCGTGCCGATCGACGCGATCCTGTTCGGCGGTCGCCGTGCCACGAACGTGCCGCTCGTCGCCGAGGCGCGAAGCTGGAAGCACGGCGTGTTCATGGGCGCGACGATCTCGTCGGAGAAGACCGCGGCCGCCGAGGGCACCGTCGGCGAGCTGCGACGCGACCCGTTCGCGATGCTCCCGTTCTGCGGCTACAACATGGCCGACTACTGGGGTCACTGGGTGAAGATGGGCCGCGTGCTCGGCACGAACGCGCCGAAGGTCTTCCAGGTCAACTGGTTCCGCAAGGGCCACGACGGCTCGTTCCTGTGGCCCGGGTTCGGCGAGAACTCGCGCGTGCTCGAGTGGATCGTCGGCCGCATCGAGGGCACAGCCGACACGGTCGAGACGCCGATCGGCCTGCTCCCGGCATCCGGCTCACTCGACCTCGACGGGCTCGAGATCACCGATGACGCGCTCGAGCAGCTCTTCCACGTCGACCGTGACACCTGGCTCGCGGAGTGCGACCTCACCGAGGAGTACTTCGCACAGTTCGGCGACCGTGTGCCCGCCGCCCTCAAGGCGGAGCTCGCGAGCCTGCGCTACCACCTGGCGCACCAGGACGCGTAACGCGCGATTCGAGGGCCGGGGCGCGCACGGGAAGGCGCGCCCCGGCCCTCGTGCGTGTCGTGCCCGTGGATGAGCACCGCCGGGCTAGCGTGTGCCGCAGAGGGGAGCGCGATGGAGTTCGGGCAGGTCATCTCCGCGGTCGGCGAGGTCGTCGACATCGTCGGCGTGATCGCCATCGTGGTGGGCGTCGTGTATGCCATCGTCGACGCGGGCTTGCGGGGCATCCGTCGCATCCGTCCCGTGTACACGCGCTTCCGGCGCGTGCTCGGCCGGGCCATCCTGCTCGGGCTGGAGCTGCTCGTGGCGGCGGACATCATCAAGACGGTCGCCGTGACGCCGACGCTCGACTCGGTCGTGGTGCTCGCGATCATCGTCCTCATCCGCACGTTCCTCAGCTGGGCACTCGAGCTGGAGGTGTCGGGGCGCTGGCCATGGCACAAGCGCGACGAGCCCACCGACGAACCAGCGCCGGCGGAAGCGATCTGACCCGGCGCGGCACCCCCGCGGGCGGCAACCGCCTGGCCGTCCGTTGTCGTGCACGTGTGGGACCGACGCGGGAGGTAGTGCTCACACGCTCTGGCGGGCGAGTTCCTCCTCGATCACGGATGCCGCGTCGTCGACGAGCTCCTCGCTGATCACGACGCTCGGCAGGAACCGCAGCACGCTGTCCCACGAGCCGGCGTCGAGCACGATGACGCCGTTCGCCGCGGCGTGCGCGATCACGGCCTTCAATGCGCCCGGGTTCGGCGTGCGGGTTCCTGGTATCACGAGCTCCGCACCCCACATCGCACCGCGGCCGCGCACCTCACCGACCACGGGGAAGCGCGCCGCCCAGTCGCCGATGCGCGCGGCGAACGCGCGCTCGACGCGCTGCGCCTCGGCGATGAGCCCGTCGCGCTCGATGACCTCGAAGGTCGCGAGGGCCGCCGCCGTCGACACCGGGTTGCCGCCGAACGTGCCGCCGATGCCGCCCGGCTGCACCGCGTCCATGACCTCGGCGCGTCCGGTGACGGCCGCGAGCGGGAACCCGCCGGCGATGCCCTTCGCGGTCGTCACGAGGTCGGGCACGACGCCGAAGTGCTCGATGGAATACCAGGCGCCCGTACGCGCGATGCCGGCCTGGATCTCGTCGGCGACGAACAGGATGCCGTGGTCGGCGCAGAACGCCGCGAGCGCCTCGAAGTAGCCCTCCGCGGGGATCACGACGCCGCCGTCGCCCTGGATCGGCTCGACGAACAGCGCCGCGAGCTCCGATGCCCCGATGTGCGTGACGATGTAGTCGATGGTGCGGGCCGCGGCATCCGGACCGCTCAACCCGTCCTTGAAGGGGTAGCTCGACGGCACGCTGTACAGCTCGCCGGGGAACGGCCCCATGCCGGCGCGCTCCGGCCACGGGCGGTAGGTCATGGCCATCGTGAGGTTGGTGCGACCGTGGAACGCGTGGTCGAGCGAGGCGATCGCGCGGCGACCCGTGTACTTGCGGGCGATCTTCACGGCGTTCTCGACCGCCTCGGCGCCCGAGTTCACGAGGATCGAGCGCTTCTCGAAGTCGCCGGGCGTGATCTCGGCGAGCTTCTCGGCGACGCGGACGTAGTTCTCGTAGGGAGTCACGGTGAAGAGCGTGTGCGTGAGCTTCGAGGCCTGTGCGGATGCCGCGGCCGCGACGTCTGGGTGGGCGTGCCCGATCGTCGTCACGCCGATGCCGCAGCCGAGGTCGATGAGCCGGTTGCCGTCGACGTCGACGAGGATCGCTCCCGAGCCGTGGTCCATGAAGATGTCGGCGAGCGTGCCGGCCCCGCGCGACACCGCACGGCGGCGGCGCTCGAGCAGCTCGCGCGAGCGGGGGCCGGGCAGTTCGGTGACGAGGTGGCGCTGCTGGGGAACGGAGAACGACATGCCCCGAGCCTACGTCGGCGTCGGTTTCCGTCCCGTTTCGCCGGTGCCCGGCGTCGCAGGTGGCCGAGCGGATGCCGCGTCGAGCCGCCACGCGGCGACCACTCGACGGTGGTGGGCACCCTCTGACGGGCGCATGTCGATGAGCGCGACGGTGTCGAGCCGCACCCGCTCGCCGGGGCGGAGCCGGCCGTGGTGCTTGCGCGTCACGTGCGGACGGAAGTCGAGGCGCGAGCGCACGTCCACGCCGGCGGCGCCGAGCGCGTCGATGGTGCGCGCTCGCAGCGCGGCGAGCTCCCCGCCGTCGCGGACGAGCGTCACCGGCACGTCGCGTCGCCGCCCGAACATGTCCTCCTCGCCGGCTGCGGCGTGGATCACCCGTGCTCCGTGCGCGATGCCGTCGACGCCGCCGAGGAGTCGCGCCACGTCGTCGCCCCCGAGCCCGGTCTGGAAAGGCTCGACCAGGGTGACGTGCAGGGGCCAGTCGGCGACGGTGAACTCGTCGCCCGCGGCGAGCGGCACGAGGGGCAGCACGACGACGAAGCGCGCCATCCGGCGAGTCTAGCCGGGGCGCGCATCTTCGTCTCGGGCCTGGTCGGGCCGACGGGTCGTTCGGACGCCGGATCAGACGACGCGGTGCGGCTCGTCGAGCCGCCCGAGCAGTCGCAGCATCGCGGCCGGTGCGTAGCGGAACTCCACGGTGCCGCTCGCGCCGGGCTCGGTCGATCCGATCCACGTGCTCGAACCCTCGTGCACGCGCACCCAGCCGTCGTCGAAGAGCAGGTCGGTGCCGATCACGAACGCCATCGCTGGAGTGTCGCCCTGACGCACCGCGATCGATCCCTCGAAGACCTGCGACGCGGACGCGTCCTGGTCCTCGCGGGCCTGGACGCCCACGAGCGGACGGGCGATCGGGGTCGCGAAGCCCGGGGTGTGGAACGGGCTCGCCTTCGCGGCATCCGCGACGATGCCGAAGTTCACGCTCGTCGAGACGAGGCTGAGCGCGGCCTGGCCATCGAGCACGAGCCGGCTCGAGACGCGGAAGCGGTAGTAGAGCCGTCCGGACTCGCGCGGGGGCGGCAGCACCGCGACGCTCGCCCAGTTGCGCGACCAGCTGAGGGGGGCGCCCTCGCGGTTCGGCGGGTCATACAGGCTCGCCGTGATGCGGACGGCGCCGTCGGCCTGCGTGGGCGCAGCCTGCAGGGCGCTGCGCCCGCGGTCGCCCTCGGGCATCTCGTCGCGCACGGCGGTGAACGCCGGCAGCCGCTGCGGCTCCCAGTGCCGCAGCCAGCCCTGGATGCCGGACTGGATGCGGTCGAACGAGTCGCCGAGACCGTTGCGCGCCGACCCGGCGGCGCCGTCCGTGGCGTTCGGCAGGTCGTCGATGAGCTCGACGGGGAGCTCGTCGAGGCGGGAGAGGTCGCGGGCGCCGGACACGGTCGCGATGGTCATGATGGTCCTCCGTGGGGGAATGGGCTCGGGGCATCCTGAACCGGATGCACTGTCCGACGCTACGGACCGCGCCGCGACCGGCCATCCGAGCGAGCACTGAGGTTCGCTCGGGTTGTCCCTGAATTGCCCGGCGCCCGTCCCGGCTCGTCGCCGAGTCGGCGCGGCACGAGGCGGCACCGAACCGGGCCGTCTCTCCTCTGCGGTCTGAGTCCGCGCCAGCTCCGGCACTGATGCAGTTTCGGCATCAGTGCCGGAGTCGCCATGGATGAGGTCGATTCGGGACGATCTCTCGGCGGGTCAGGTGTGCCTACCCGTTCGCTCGCGACATCCGCGTCAGTACTGAGATCGACACAGACGCGACCCGGGATCCCCGATTGCCGACGTCCGAGACGCATGTGTGCCTCGTTCGGGGGTTTTGGCCGCATTCGCATGTCGGTAGAGTCCAGGCATCCGTCGAAGCTGTGGCCGGAGACAGCGGCCCAGACGGGAGAGCCTCCCGCGGCGGCGTGTCTCAAGGGAGAAACACATGCGACGAGTCAGCGCGCTTGCGACGATCGCGACGCTCACGGGGGTGGCGCTCACGGCGCTCGCGACCCCGGCGACGGCCGCGCCGAACGGGCCGAAACCGCCGTCTCCCGGCGATACGGTGACGCTGGCCGAGCACCTCGTAGGCCCGCTCACGTTCGACGTGACGCCGAACGGCACGCTCTACATCGGCCAGGACTTCGCCGGCCTGCTCACGAAGGTCTCCGGCGGGGCTTCCGAGACGCTCGCGACCGGCCCCGGCATTGCCGCGGTCTCGACCCTCGGCGACGTCGTGACGTGGGGTGAGCGCGAGGGTGACATGACGCAGGTGCTCGCCTCCCGGCTCATGCAGCGCGCCGCAGACGGAACGGTGACGTCGATCGACGTGCTCGCTTGGGAACAGGCGAACAATCCGGACGCGAGCGCCGAATACGGCTTCCGCGACCTCGCGCCGGACTGTCTCGCGCAGATCCCGCCGTTCCTGCTGCCCTTCGTCGGCCCGCACGGTGGCGCGATCGACACCCATGTGTACGGCTCGCTCATGCTGAAGGACGTGACCTACGTCGCGGATGCCGGCGCGAACGCCGTCCTCGTGGTCGACGCGGCTGGGAACATCTCGACGGTCGCCGTGCTGCCGCCGTCGAGTTTCGTCGCCACGGACGAACTCGCCGCGTCGTTCGGTCTGCCCGAGTGCGTCGTCGGTCACGACTTCATCACCGAGCCGGTGCCGACCGACGTCGAGTTGGGCGCAGACGGCTGGCTGTACGTCACCTCGCTCCCGGGAGGCCCCGAGGATGTGAGCCTGGGTGCGCGAGGCGCCGTGTACCGCGTGAACCCGGCGACGGGTGAGGTGCAGCTGTACGCGTCCGGGTTCGCCGGTGCGACCGGCCTCGCGGTCGCCCCGAACGGCACGGTGTTCGTTGCTGAGTTGTTCGGCGACCAGGTGTCGGTCATCACGAAGCGCGGCGAGGTCAGCTCCTTCGCGGACCTCCCCTTCCCTGCCGGCATCGAGTGGCAGAGCGGCCGGCTCTACGTCTCGACCGACGTGTTCGGCGACGGAAAGGTCGTCTCGATCGGGCTGCGGTAGCGTTCGGCCCCGAACCGCCCGCGCGCCTCAGACGAGCAGCTGATGCGCTGCGAGTTCGCGGTAGAGCGGCACGGATTCCACGAGCTCAGCGTGCGTGCCTTCGCCGATGACCCGGCCCTCCTCGAGCACGATGATGCGGTCGGAGTCGATGACGGTGGAGAGCCGGTGCGCGATGACGATGAGCGTGCGGCCCGCCGAGACGGCGTCGATGGCCTCGCGCATCATGCGCTCGTTGACGCCGTCGAGCGAGGACGTCGACTCGTCGAGCAGCAGGATCGGGGGTGCGGCGAGCAGCGCCCTGGCGATCGCGAGCCGCTGGCGCTCGCCGCCGGAGAGCATGATCCCGTCCTCGCCGACGGCCGCATCGAGCCCCGCGGGATCGCGGTCGAGCACGCTGCCGAGGTTGACCGCGCGCAGCACCTGTTCGCATTCCGCATCGGTCGCATCGGGGCTGCCGAGCTTGAGATTGTCACGCAGCGAGCCGGCGAGCACCGGCGCGTCCTGCTCGACGTAGCCGATCTGGGCCCGGAGCGCGCCGCGGTCGATCGAGCGCACGTCGAGGCCGCCCATCCGCACCGCGCCGACGCTCGGGTCGTAGAACCGCTCGATGAGCGAGAGGATCGTGGACTTGCCGGCGCCCGACGGGCCGACGAGCGCGATGCGCCGGCCGCGCGGCACCTGGAACGAGACGCCGCGCAGCACGGGCTGGCGCGCGGTGACGTCGGGCTCGGGCAGGTGCTCGTCGGGGGAGTCGTTGCCCGGATCGGCCGGGTCCTGCGGTGTGGCCGCGTACGCGAAGTGCACGTCGTCGAACGCGATCGCCGCGGCATCCGGGAGCATGCCCTCGTTCGCCTCGCCGACCATGAGTGCGCGGGGTGCGAGGTCGCGGTCGTACGCGTCCTCGTCGGGCAGGTCGAGGATCTCCTGGATGCGGCCGAGGGCCCCGAGGGCCATGTTCACCGAGGTGACGGCGCCGAACGCCTGCCCGAGCGGCAGGATCATCATGAACAGGAACAGGATGAACGCCACGAGGTCCGCGACGGTGATGGCGCCCGACGCGACGCGGTACCCGCCGACGCCGAGCACGACCAGGAACGAGACCTGCATCGCGATGCCGGCGATCGGCACGATGAGCGCCGAGATCTTCGCCACCTCCACGCCCATCTGCCACGCGCCCTCGGCTTCGGTGTCGACGGCACGGTTCTCACGGTCCGTCGCTCCGGCCGCGCGGATCGTGCGCACGGCGCTGATGGCGCGCTCGACGGATGCCGCGACGTCGCCGACCTTCTCCTGCGCCTGGTGCGACGCCTCGCGCACGCGGCCCGACAGCAGGGTCACGGTGGTGATGGCCACGGCGATGACGAGTACCGTGAGGCCGAGCAGCACGGGGTCGATGACGAGCATGGCGATCAGCGCGCCGACGAACGTGACGGTGCCGCCGATCGCCTCGACGAGTCCCTGGGTGAGCACGGCGCGCAGCATCGTGGTGTCGCTGCCGACGCGCGACACGAGGTCGCCCGTGCGCCTCGTGTCGAACTCCGCGATCGGCAGGCGCAGGAGCTTCGCGACGAGGCGCTTTCGGCTGGAGAGCACCACGCCCTCGCCCGTGCGCTGCAGCAGGTAGTGCTGGTAGCCCGAGATGATGCCGCTCACGATCACGAGCGCGATGAGGCCCCACACGATCCAGCCGAGCGGCTGGCCGGCCTCGACGAGGTCGATCACCTGGGCCACGAGCAGCGGCTGGGCAAGGCTCGTGAGCGCCCCGATGACCGAGAGCACGGCGACCCAGATGAGCACCGGCCGGTGTTCGAAGATGAACGGCAGCAGTTGCCGGAAGGTCGCCCTGGGGCCGGGCGCCGAAGTTCCACGGCGGGCGAAGGGGCTGCGTCGGGTGTTCGTGGGGGTCTGCGTGTCGCTCATGTGCTCTTCCTGATCCGCGTGGGAAGCGGATGCCGCATCCGCTCGATGCCTGCGCCGTCGCCGCCTTGCAGCATACGTGGCCTACCTGCGTCCGTACTTCTTGTGCACCGCCTGCTTCGACACCTCGAGGGCGATGGCGATGAGCTGCCAGCTGGCCCCGGTGGCGCGGGCTCTGTCAATTCAGGTTGACGGATGTGCCGGGGCTCGTGGCGGACGGGGTCGCGTGCGCGCCGGGGTTCACGAGCACGGAAGCCGCGCGCGCATGTCCGGCGAGGCACGCCGCTGCGGCATCCGCACCCTGAAGCGTCGCCGCGAGGAACCCGGCCGCGAACGCGTCGCCCGCGCCCGTGAGATCGCGGATGCCGTCGACCGGCGCGACGTCGACGCGCGCGGCGAGCGCTCCCGCCTCGATCACATCGGTCGGCAGCGGCCCGTGTTTCACGATCACGAGGCGTGCGACGGATGCCGCGCCGTCGCCACCCGAGAGCCCGAGCAACGCGGCCTCGTCCTCGTTCGCGAAGAGCACGTCGGGCGCGATCTCGCGGATCAGCCCGAGCGCCTCGTCGACGCCGAGCGCGGTGAGCAGGCCCGCCGACGAGGCATCCACCGACACGCGCGCGCCGGCGCCGCGCGAGACGGCAGCGAGCCGCACCAGCTCGCCGCGCATGGGCTCGCGCTCGAGGCCGTAGGCCGGCAGGTGCAGCCAGGCGACGTCATCGAGCCACGCGGGATCGACGTCGGCGAGCTCCGCAGAGGCTCCGCGGTCGGGGAACATCGTGCGCTCGCCGTCGGTGTCGACCAGGAGCACGACCGTGCCCGTGCGCCCGATGCGCTGCACGCGCACGTCGACCCCGGCCGCGGCGAGCTCCGTGGCGAGCGCCTCGCCCGCGGCATCCGCGCCGATCCTGCCGATGAAGCGCGTGGGCACGAGCGGCGCCGCGAGGGCGGCGACATTCGCGCCGCTCCCGCCTCGGGCGCGGAAGACCCGTGCCGCGGTGTCCGTGGCCGCGCGCACCGGCTCCGACGCCCAGACGACGACGTCCTCGACGAGATCGCCGACGATCGCGAGCACGCGCGCCGTGCTGCCGTGGCCGCTCACGTCGGCCGGCACCTCAGCCCGCGAGGGCACGTGCGATCTCCGCGCCGAGCGCGACGTTGCCGCGATACACCTCGAGGTTCACCTCGAGGCTGCGCCCGCCCGTCGCGCGCTGCAGGTGATCGAGGAGGAACGGCGTGGTGTCGTGCCCGGTGATCCCTGCCTCGGATGCCGCGGCGATCGCGTCGGCGAGCACCCGGTCGTGGAGGCCGGGGTCGAGTTGCTTCGCCTCGTCCACCGGGTTCGCCACGAGCACGGCTGCCGACAGCCCGAGCTCGTCGCGGGCGCGCGCGAGTGCCGCGGCATCCGCAGGGCTCTCGAGGCGGTAGTCGAGCGCGAAGCCCGAGTCGGCGACGTAGAAGCCGGGATACCGGTTCGTGCGGTAGCCGACGACCGGGATGTTGAGCGTCTCGAGGCGTTCGAGCGTCGCCCTGATGTCGAGGATGGACTTCACGCCCGCGCTCACGAGCGTGATCGGAGTCTCGGCGAGCGTGGTGAGGTCCGCCGATTCGTCGAACGTCTCGCTCGCCCCACGATGCACGCCGCCCAGGCCGCCCGTCGACATCACCCGGATGCCGGCGCGGTGCGCGAGCCAGGCCGTCGCCGCGACCGTCGTGCCGCCGTCGAGCCGCTTGGCCCGGGCGATCGGCAGGTCGCGCACGCTCACCTTCACGACCTCGGCGACGGTGCAGAGCCGCTCGATCTCGGCGGGCGAGAGGCCGACGACCGGAACGCCGTCGATCACGCCGATCGTCGCCGGGACGACGCCGGCGTCGCGCACGAGCTCCTCCGACGCGAGGCCGACCTCGAGGTTGCGGGGAGTCGGCAGGCCGTGGCTGAGGATCGTCGACTCGAGCGCGAGCACGGGGCGGGAGTCGGCGATCGCGGCGGCGACCTCTTCGCCGAGCCGGATGGCGGAGGGAGACGGTGACTGCATCCCGCCATGGTAGGTCGAGGCCGACGCGAGTGGCGCTCTCTCGCCGATGTCGGCGGCCCGCACTAACGTGGGGAACCGTGTCGGAACCAGTCATCGTCGCCCGAGAACTCGTGAAGCGCTACGGGGACTTCGCCGCGGTCGACGGCATCTCCTTCGAGGTCGCGCCGGGAGAGTCGTTCGGCCTGCTCGGGCCGAACGGCGCCGGCAAGTCGACGACGATGCGCATGGTCGGGGCGGTGTCCACGCGCACCGCCGGCGACCTGTCCGTGCTCGGCCTCGACCCCGACGCGTTCGGGCCCGAGATCCGGTCGCAGCTCGGCGTCGTGCCTCAGTCCGACAACCTCGACACCGAGCTCCGGGTGCGGGAGAACCTCCTCGTCTACGGCCGGTACTTCGGCCTGCCCGGCCGACTCGTCGCGAAGCGCGCCGACGAGCTGCTGGCGTTCGCGCAGCTCGAGGAGAAGGGCAAGGCGAAGGTCGACTCGCTCTCGGGCGGCATGAAGCGCCGCCTCACCATCGCCCGGGCGCTCATCAACGATCCGCGCGTGCTGCTGCTCGACGAGCCGACCACCGGCCTCGACCCGCAGGCGCGCCACATCCTGTGGGACCGCCTGTTCCGGCTCAAGGAGCAGGGCACGACCCTCCTGCTCACGACCCACTACATGGACGAGGCCGAGCAGCTCTGCGACCGGCTCGTCGTCGTCGACAAGGGCACGATCATGGCCGAGGGCACCCCGGCGGAGCTCATCAGGCGCTACTCCTCGCGCGAGGTGCTCGAGGTGCGCTTCGGCAGCGACCGCAACAGCGAGGTCGCCGAGCGACTCGTGGGCATCGGCGACCGGATGGAGGTGCTGCCCGACCGCATCCTCGTCTACAGCGACGACGGCGAGGCGGAGCTCGTGCGCATCACGGATGCCGGGCTCCACCCGATCACGAGCCTGGTGCGTCGCTCGAGCCTCGAGGACGTCTTCCTCCGCCTCACCGGACGGAGCCTCATCGAATGAGCCACGGCCTGAGCACCGAGCCTCGCAGCGACACCGCGCGCGCGATCGCCGGGGGGCGCAAGCCGCGCCGGTGGGGGGCGTGGTACGTCGCGCTGCACCGGTTCCGGGTGATGAAGAGCTACACCGGCACCGTCGTGGTCGCCGGCATCGGTAACCCGCTCATCTACCTGTACGCCCTCGGCGTCGGGCTCGCCACCATCGTCGACGTCGACCTCGGCGGCGTCAGCTACCTCGTGTTCGTCGCGCCTGCGCTGCTCGCAAGCGCGGCCATCACGGTGGCGAGCGAGGAGTTCACGTACCCGATCATGCTCGGCTACAAGTGGAACCCCACCTTCACCGGCATGAGCGCCTCGCCCCTCCGGCCCACGCAGATCGTCGACGGCGTCATGATCTCCGTCGCGGTGCGCATGACGGTGAACCTGCTCCTGTTCTTCGCGCTCATCCTCGTGTTCGGGGCGGCGCCGTCGCCGATCGCCTTCCTCATGATTCCCGCAGGCCTGCTCGGCGGGCTCGCGTTCGGCGCCGTGCTCATGGGTTACACGTCGACGCTCGAGGAGGACACCGGACAGCTCGCCATGGTCATGCGCTTCGTGGTGCTGCCGATGACGCTCTTCTCGGGCACGTTCTTCCCGTTGTCGACCTTCCCCATCGCACTGCAGTGGATCGGCTGGATCTCCCCGCTCTGGCACAGCACCGAGCTGGCACGAGTCTTCTCCTACGGCTACGCGGAGCCGATCTGGCTCACCGTGGTGCACGTCGCATACCTCGTGGCGCTCGTGGCGATCGGATGGGCCTGGGCCCGGCGCATCGCCGTGAGGAGGCTCGGCCGATGATCGGCGTCACGCAGCGAGATCTCGTGCAGCCCGGCCCCCGCCCGCGTCCGGTTCGATCGCTCTACGCCGGCAACGCCCGCGCGGTCATGCTGCGCGGCTGGCGGGCGACGCGAAGCACGAACTGGCTCGTCGTCGTGAGCGGGTTCTTCGAGCCGATCTTCTACCTCCTCGCCATGGGCATCGGCCTGGGCGCACTCGTCGGGACGGTGACGACGGCGAGCGGCCAGGAGGTGCCCTACGCGGCGTTCATCGCCCCGGCGCTGCTCGCGGTCGCCGCCATGAACGGTGCGATCTACGACTCGACGTGGAACGTGTTCTTCAAGATGCAGTTCGCGAAGCTCTACGAGGGCATGCTCTCGACGTCACTCGGCCCGCTCGACGTCGCCCTCGGCGAGATCCTCCTCGCGCTCCTTCGCGGCGCGCTGTACGCGGTCGGGTTCCAGCTCGTGATGCAGGTGCTCGGGCTCAACCTCTCGTGGTGGGCGCTGCTCGCGATCCCGGCGGTGCTGCTCATCGCGTTCGGCTTCGCGAGCGTCGGCATGGCGATCACGAGCTACATGAAGACCTTCCAGCAGATGGACTGGATCAACTTCGTGATGCTCCCGATGTTCCTGTTCTCGGCGACGTTCTATCCGATCACGGTGTACCCCGAGTGGCTGCAGCGCTTCATCGAGGCGCTGCCGCTCTGGCACGGCGTCGAGCTGGTGCGCGGGCTCACCACCGGTGACGTGAGCTGGGGCATGCTCTGGCATGTTCTCTACTACCTGGTCATGATCGCGATCGGACTGGTCTTCACGACGCGGCGGCTTCGGGCGCTCTTCCTCGACTAGATCGTCCTCCGAGGCTCAGTCGACGAGGTCGTCGGGCGGCAGTATCCAGGCGTCCTCGAGCAGGATCCGCTCCGGTGGCGACGCGTGCCACCGGTCGTCGGGGTCGTCTGCCTCGGCGACCGCGAAGAGGGCCGGAAGCGCCGCCTCCCAGTGGGCCCGCGTCTCCCACATCGCGATCCCGACGATCCGGCCGCCGCCGTCCTCCCGCCATGGCCCGATATGCACCAAGCCGGGCGTGCCCAGGGCGGCGAGCCTCACCCGGTTCATGGAGTCGAGCACATCCTGCTCGAAGCCCGGATTCGGAACGTGGATCGACATGTGGATGAACATGCGCCCACGCTAGCCCGGCGCGCCCGCGAGGTCACGGGTGGGCGTGGACGGAGTGTTTCCGCGTGTGACGGACCGCAGCGACATCCGGATGCGCCGAGCGTATCGTGGCGGAATCGAACACCGAGGAGCCCTCATGTCGCACCACGAGCCGCGCGCCACCACCGAGCCCCGCACGGGCGCGGCGATGGGCATGCGCGGCTGCGTGTCGGCGTCGGAGTGCCGCAGTGACCGTCCGGGTCACGGGCTGCACGCCATGCAGGATCGCCTCGCAACGACGACCGCCAGCAAGTGGATCGACGCCATCGTGGCGGAGATCGACGGAGACGGCTTCGCGACGATCGTCGGCTTCCACGCCGGCGACGTGCGGCGGGTGTGGCACCACGACGGGTTCGCCGGCACACTCCGCGCGGGGGAGCCGGTCGCCCTCCACGCCCTCTACGGCGTACTCGCCAGCGGCGACGAGCGGTTCAGCGTCGCCTACGCCTGAGATCGGGTCTCCCGCAGGGGTCGCGACGCTCACGCCATCGGCATCGCCTCGCTCATCGAGCCCATCATCTTCTCCATCGCCATGACCGCCTGATCGCAGGCCATCGCGCACATCCGGCAGTGCTCGCTCATGTCGGCGTGCATCATGCACTCCGCCGAGCAGGCACGGCACATCATGACCGTCGTCTGCATCATCGACATCATGACCTGCATGTCCCAGCCGTTCATGCGCAGCATCATGCGCATCATGGTGTCGCACACGTCGGCGCAATTGGAGCACAGGCCGGCGCACTTCGCCATGCCCTCGCCCGCGTCCGCGTCGGCGCACATGATGCACGCCTGCATGCACGCGGAGAGGGCCTCCATACACTCCTGCATCATCGCCGGATCCATGCCCTTCATCGGCATGTCCGACGATGACATGGCGCCCTTCATCATGTCCATCGTCATGTTCATCCTGCGGCTCGCCGTCCCGGGCGGCCGAGCGCCGACGGTGCCGGCAGACGTCTCGGCGGCCCTGTTCGGTGCCATGCTACGCCGGGCTCCGTCCGGCGAGAAAGAGAATGAGCGAACCGTTCACCAGCGCGAAACAGGGCGGATGCCGCGGGCCGGCTGGCCCGCGGCACCCGCCCCGTCGATCGTGTCGGCCCTACAAGGATGCAGCCTCGACTTCGTACGCGATGAGCGGCATGGATCGTGCGCCGAACGGCGCCATCAGCGCCAGGCGACCGCGATCACGATGTTCGCGAACGTGAGCCCGCCGACCGTCCAGAGGGCCCAGCTCGGAGCGGGAGTCTTCTTGCGGTAGACGAAAACGAGCACCGTGATGACGATCGCGATGAGGAGCTTCACCCCGAGCTTCACGTTGTTCAGGTCGGCCAGGTCGCCGATCTGGATGGTCGCCACGAGGAGGATGCCGGTCACGATCTGCGTGAGCGCGCCGCGCCACATGATGGGGAGCACGGTGCCCTCACCTGCCGCGATCGCCTTCTGTTGCACCAGGAATCCGCCGAAGAGCATGGCGAGGCCGACGAAGTGCAGGATGAGGAGGATGATGCGCAGGACGTCCATGCCACGAGCATAGGAGCCGCGCGTTCCCCGGCACCAGCCGAACGGGACCCTGTCGGGCGAAATCAATCGAAGGTCGGATGCCGGGCGCTCAGCGCCAGACCGAGCTCAGCGCCCGAGCAGTCGCCACGGCCGCCTCGGCCGCCTCGCGCCCCTTGTCCTCCTTGGAGCCGGGGAGCCCGGCCCGGTCCAGCCCCTGCTGTTCGTCATCGAGCGTGAGCACCCCGAACCCGACCGGCTTGCCCGTGTCGAGCGCGACTCGCGTGAGCCCATCGGTCGCCGCCGACGACACGTACTCGAAGTGGGGCGTGCCGCCGCGGATGATCACGCCGAGCGCGACCACCGCGTCGGCGCCCGCTTCGAGGGCCGCCTTCGCCACGACGGGGAGCTCGAAGCTGCCGGGCACGCGCAGGAGGTCGAAGGAGGCTCCGGATGCCTCGAGCGCACGGGTCGCGCCCGCGATCAGGCCGTCCGTGATCTCGTCGTGCCAGCTGCCGGCGACGATCACGACCCGGAGGCCGGTACCGTCGACGTCGAGCTCGGGGGAGCCTGCTCCGCTCATGATGCGTGTCCTTTCAGGAGGGCCTCAGCCGCGGCATCCGTCAGCTGGTGGTCGTCGATCGCGTGCCCCATTCGGCGGCGCTTCGTGTCGAGGTACTCCGTGTTGCCCGCGCCGACGCCGACGACGAGGGGCACGCGCTCCGCGACGCGGATGCCGTGCGCCTCGAGCTGGCGCACCTTCTCGGGATTGTTGGTGAGCAGGCGCACGGTCTCGACGCCGAGATCGGCGAGGATCGCCGTGGCTGCGCCGTAGTCGCGCGCGTCGATCGGCAGCCCGAGCGCCACGTTGGCGTCGAGGGTGTCGAGGCCGTCCTCCTGCAGCCGGTAGGCGCGGAGCTTGTTGATGAGGCCGATGCCACGGCCCTCGTGGCCGCGCAGGTACACCACGACGCCGCCGACGTCCTGGATCTCGTCGAGCGCGGCGTCGAGCTGCGGGCCGCACTCGCATTTCAGCGACCCGAACGCCTCGCCCGTGAGGCACTCGGAGTGCACCCGCACGATCGCGCCCGCTGGGTCGTTCGCGGGATCGCCCGCGATGAACGCGACGTGGTCGGCCCCGGTGTTGCGGTCGCGGTAGGCGCGCACCCTGAACATGCCGTGCTCCGTCGGCAGTGCGGTCTCGACCTCGAACGCGACCCGCGAGGACTCCGGAACGGCGGCCGGCGCGACGACCGCGCCGAGGGCGTGGCCGGGGTGCCATTCGTCCATCCACTCGATGAGCGCCGCGACCGTCGTGACAGGAAGCCCGTCGCGCGCCCCGAGCTCGATGAGCCCCGGCAGGCGCATCATCTCGCCGTCGTCGGCCACGATCTCGCCGATCACGCCGACGGGGGAGAGCCCGGCGAGCAGCATCAGGTCGACCGCCGCCTCGGTGTGGCCGGCGCGCTCGCGCACGCCGCCGTCGACGGCGCGCAGGGGCAGGATGTGGCCGGGCCGGATGAGCCGCTCGGGCGTCGAGGCGGCGTCGGCGAGCACCCGCAGCGTGTGGGCGCGGTCCGCCGCGCTGATGCCGGTCGACGTGCGATCGGCGGCGTCGACCGAGATCGTGTAGGCCGTCCCTCGCACGTCCTCGTTGCGTTCGGTCATGAGCGGGAGCTCGAGGCGGTCGGCGACCGCGTTCGGCATCGGCGCGCAGAGGAAGCCGCTCGTGTGGCGCACCATCCACGCGATCCACTCCTGGGTCGCGAACTCGGCGGCCATGATCGCATCGCCCTCGTTCTCGCGTGCCTCGTCGTCTGCGACGATCACGGGCTTGCCGGCGCGCAGCGCCTCGAGCACCTCGGGGATCGTGGCGAGGCTCATGCGAGCCTCCCCGCTCCGGTGGCGACCGGTTCGGCGAGCGACGAGGGCAGCGAGCGGTGCGCGTCGAGGCGCAGCATCCGCTCGACGTGCCGGGCGAGGATGTCGGTCTCGAGGTTCACGAGGTCGCCGACCTCGAGCCGGCCTAGGGTCGTGGCGGTGAGCGTCTCCGGGATGAGCGACACCTCGAACCACGAGCCAGCGGGCTCGTCGCCGAGCGCGCTCACGGTGAGCGAGACGCCGTCGACCGCGATCGACCCCTTGTCCACCACGAGCGGGGCGTGCGCCTCGTCGAGCGAGAAGCGGATGACGCGCCACGCGTCGCCCGGGCGGATTTCGAGCACGCGCGCGGTTCCGTCGATGTGGCCCTGCACGATGTGGCCGCCGAGCCGGTCTCCGACGAGGGCCGCGCGTTCGAGGTTGACCTCGAGGCCCTCGTGGGCGGCGTCGAACGTCGACATTTCGAGGGTCTGCGCCATGACGTCGGCGGTGAACGACTCGGCGTCGAACTCGACGACGGTGAGGCACACGCCCGAGACGGCGATGGAGTCGCCGTGCTTCACGCCCTGCAAGGCGAGCGGCCCGCGCACGGTGAGGCGCGCGGCATCCGCGCTCCGCTCGACGCGCGTGACGGTGCCGAGCTCCTCGATGATTCCGGTGAACATGTCAGTTCCCTTCGGTCGGTCTGGGGTGGGCGACGACGAGCAGGTCGTCGCCGAGCCGCTCGACGGCGGCGAAGTCGAAGCGTCGGGCATCGGTGATGGTCGCGATGCCGAGGTCGTCGATCGCGACCCTGTGCCCGCCGAGCAGGACGGGCGCGAAGTACACCAGCAGCTCGTCGACGAGGCCCGCGGCGAGGAACGCGCTCGCGAGGGTCGGCCCGCCCTCGACGAAGAGCGAGCGGATGCCGCGGACCTGCAGCTCGTGCAGGTCGGCTGCCAGGTCGGCGCCCTCGACGAAGACGGGGGCGTGCGGATGCCGCGTGAGCGCCGCGTCGGCAGGAACGGGGCGCCGCCCGAACACGACGGGGATCGGCTGCGCGTCGAAGAACTCGCCGCCGGGGGCGCGGGCCGTGAGCGCGGGGTCGTCGGCGAAGACGGTGCCGGTGCCGACCGCGATGGCGTCGGCGGCGGCGCGGCGACGGTGCACGTCGGCGCGCGCGGCGGGGCCGGTGATCCACTGGCTCGAGCCGTCGGATGCCGCAGCGCGGCCGTCGAGGCTCGCCGCCCACTTCACGGTCACGCGCGGACGACGGTGCCGGGCGGCGAAGAGCCAGTCGTCGAGCATCGCCTCGACCTCCTCGGCGAGCACGCCGCCCGTGACGTCGACGCCGGCGGCGCGGAGGCGCTCGGCGCCGCCCGCGGAGTGGTCGCCCGGATCGGCGACGGAGTAGACGACGCGGCTGACGCCGGCATCGATGAGCGCGACCGCGCAGGGACCGGTTCGCCCGGTGTGGTTGCACGGCTCGAGCGTGACGACGACGACCGCGCCCTCTGCGGCACCCGGGGCGAGCTTCGCGAGCGCGTCGACCTCGGCGTGGGGGGTTCCGGCGCCGCGGTGCCATCCCTCGGCGAGCACGTCGCCGTGCGGCGAGAGGATGACGCAGCCGACGCGCGGGTTCACGCCGCGGGCGGGGCCGCGTGCGGCCAGCTCGAGGGCGCGGCGCATGGCGGCGGCATCCGCCATCGTGTGCTCACCCGTGGTCATCCCGCGTCCTGTCCTCAGGGCTCCGGGGGATGCATCGGCGATGCCGCGGTGTCCATCACCTCGGCATCGACTGCGCACAGCGCAGCCGACACGTGCCGCCTCCCATCCGGACTTTCACCGTCGGTACCGGAATTCCACCGGTTCAACCGCTCGCCCGAGACCTGTCGGCCTCGTGCTCGCAGCTCGCGGACTGTCACCGCCGGTTCGGAATTACACCGACCCCGGAGCACGTTTCTCGTGTCGATTCTAGGTCAACGCGTACGCGGGCGGGCTATTCCCGTCACGAGCGGGGGCAGAGGCTATGCCGCGACGCCGGTCCGCGAGCGAGCCCGGCCCGTTCTCGCGTTCAGCGCGCGAGGCGCGGCACCAGTTGACCGGCGAGTTCATCGAGGCCGCGGATCTCCAGCACGCCCGCCTCGACGGCTTCGGCCGCTTCGTCGACGGGCGGCCGGACGGCATGGCGATTGAGCCACACGCCGACCAGGCCTGCGCGGGCCGCCCCGATGGCGTCGGTGCGCAGGCGGTCGCCGACGTACGCCGCGGCTGAGACGGGGGCGGTGCGGCGGAAGCGCTCGAGCGCGTCGAGGAAGATCCCCGGCTCGGGCTTCGCGATGCCGACCTCGGCCGAGGCGACCACATGCTCCACCCGCCCGTCCAGGGCGAGCCGCACGATCTTGGCCATCTGGTACTCGAGTTCGCCGTTCGTGACGATGCCGAACCGCACACGCGGCAGGAAGACGGCGAGGGCGTCGAGTGCGGGCAGCACGTCGTCGTGCAGCATCCACGAGTCGCGGTAGTGCCGGAAGTACTCGGCGAACCACTCGCTCGCCGCGGGATCGTCGAGTTCGTCGCCGAACTCGCGCGCGAAGGCTGCCGCCCTGGCACGGCGCTGGTCCTCGAAGCTCAGCCGGCCACCGAGGTATGCCGTGTAGTGCTCCTCCTCGAGCTCGTGCCACCGGCGTGCCGCGGCTCGCTCGTCGCCGTCGTATGCGCGTTCGCGCATGTAACGCACGATGCCCTCCGCCACGGCCTCACGATGGGCCATGAGCGTGTCGTCGAGGTCGAACAGCACCACCGGACCCGTGACGGCGGCGCTCATCACGGCCCCCCGAGGATCGATGCCCAGCTGGCGTGGGCTTCCGGGTCGACCGGCGACGTGCGTACGGCGTGCCATGCGGGCAGCGTGCCCCCGTCGCGGGTCGGGACGGTCGGGTCGGTCGGCTCGATGCGGCGGAAGCCCACGGCTCGCGCGACCCGCGCGGAGGCGAGGTTGCCTTCCACGGCTCGCCACATCAGCGACCTCGCGCCCCGGATGCCGCCACCGAGCACCCACTCCGCCACGGCGAGGGCAGCCTCGCTCATGAAGCCCGACCCGCGGTGGGCCGCGCCCATCCAGTAGCCGAGCTCGTGCTGCGCCTCGCGCACGCTGATCATGCCGAGGAGCGCTCCGCCCTCCGAGGCGCGGATCGCCCAGGTCAGCTCGGCCCCACTCGCCCACGAGTCGGGCACGTACGTGCCAAGGAACGCCTCGGCGTCGGCGCGGGCGTACGGCCACGGTGTCGTGAGGTACCGCTCGAATAGGGGATCCTGGCAGTAGGCGGTGACGAGGTCGGCATCGGCGAGCGTCGGCTCGTCGAGGACGAGTCGCGGCGTGCGGAGGTCGACGGGTCGCACGTCAGCCCCGTCGGATGAGCCCGACGCGGTCGTAGGCCGTGCGCAGCATCCGCTCTGCCCGCTCGGAGGCCTTCTCGGCACCGATCGCGAGCAGGTGGTCGAGCTCGGCCGGGTCTTCGAGGAGCTCGAGCGTGCGGGCGCGGATGGGGCCGAGCCGGTCGACGACGGCCTCGGCGACGTCCTTCTTGAAATCGCCGTAGCCGTGACCTTCGTACTCCGTCTCGAGCTCCGCGATCGGTCGTCCGGTGATCGAGGCGAGGATGTCGAGCAGGTTGGAGATGCCGGGCTTCTCCGAGGGGTCGTACCGGACCTCGCGGCCGGTGTCGGTGACCGCACTCCGGATCTTCTTCGCCGTGACCGCGGGGTCGTCCATGAGCTTCACCAGACCCGACTCGGAGCTCGCGGACTTGGACATCTTCGCCGTCGGCTCCTGCAGGTCGTAGATGCGTGCCGAGGCCTTCGGGATGAGCGCCTCCGGCGCCACGAAGGTCTCTCCGAACCGCGAGTTGAAGCGGTTCGCGAGATCGCGGGTGAGTTCGAGGTGCTGCCGCTGGTCGTCCCCGACGGGGACGAGCTCGGTGCCGTAGAGCAGGATGTCTGCGGCCATGAGCACGGGGTAGGTGAAGAGGCCGACCGTGGTGGCCTCGGCACCCTGCTTCGCCGACTTGTCCTTGAACTGGGTCATGCGGCTCGCCTCGCCGAAGCCCGTGAGGGTGCTGAGCACCCAGGCCAGCTCGGCGTGGGCCGGCACGTGCGATTGCACGAAGAGCGTCGACCGCACGGGATCGACACCTGCTGCGAGGTACTGCGCAGCCGTGCGGCGCACATTGGCGAGAAGGGCGGCCGGGTCCTGCTGCACGGTGATCGCGTGCAGGTCGACCACGCAGTAGATCGGGTCGTACTCGTCTTGCAGCGCCACCCAGTTCACCAGCGCGCCGAGGTAGTTGCCGAGGTGGAGCGAGTCGCTCGACGGCTGCATGCCGGAGAAGACGACGGGACGGGTGGTGTTCATGCGGTGGGAGTCCTTGTCAGCGGGGGAGTCAGATCGCGTAGTCGACGACGACGGGGGCGTGGTCGGACCATCGGGCGTCGTAGGTGGCGGCGCGGTCGATCGTGTAGGCGACTGCGGTGTCGGCGAGCGCGGCAGTGGCGAGCTGGTAGTCGATGCGCCAGCCGGTGTCGTTGTCGAACGCCTTGCCGCGCCACGACCACCACGAGTACGGGCCCTCGACCTCGCCCGCGAAGCGCCGGCCGATGTCGACCCAGCCGAGTCCTCCGCCGCGGTTGTAGTCGTCGTCGCCCTCGGCCCCCACCAGGCGGTCGAAGTAGGCCCGTTCGTCGGGCAGGAAGCCGGCCCTCTTCACGTTGCCCTTCCAGTTACGGATGTCGAGCGTGCGGTGCCCGACGTTGAGGTCGCCGACGACGAGCGCAAGCTCGGAATGCGCGGCGAGGAGCGGCATCCGCGCCTCCATCGCGTCGAGGAAGCGGTACTTCTCGACCTGCCTCTGGGTGTCGGCCTCGCCCGAGTGCACGTAGGCGCTCACGACGGTGACCACACGGCCGCCGACTTCGTAGTCGGCCTCGAGCCACCGCCCTGCGCTGTCGAAGTCGGGCGCGCCGAGCTCGACGCGGTGGATGCTCGCGCGATCGCGGCTCGCGATCGCGACGCCGGCGCGGCCCTTCGCGGTCGCCGGGTCGTGCAGGATGTCCCACTCCTCGCCGAGGAGCGCCTGCAGGTCTTCGGTGGAGGCGCGCACCTCCTGCATGGTGAGGACGTCGACGCCACGCCCGGCGAGCCACTCGCCCATGCCCCTGCGGAAGGCCGCCCGGATTCCGTTGACGTTGACGCTGGCGACACGGAGGGGTTTCGCGGAGGGCATGCCTCCGATCCTACGGGAGCCCTCCGACGTCCTCTCGCGCCGCTGCCGGCGCGATCGCCGCCTCCGCGCGGGCCAGCTCGTCCTCGGCACGTGCGAGCCTGCGGCGTGCGGGGAGCCGCTCCAGCCAGTTCGCGTCGGCGAGCGCCTGCTGCGCGTCACGGACGCGCACGTGCGCCGCGGTGATGAGCGCGCGTTGCTCGCGAGCCAGCTCCTCGGCGGCGAGCTGCTCCGGCGTGACCCGGCGCAGGGTCTCGTTGTGGTCGAAGGCCTCCACCGCGATCCAGCTCGCCGCGACGAGGATGACGATGCTCGTCAGCCGGAACCACAGCAGGAGCCCGATGAACACGGTGAACGTCGCGAGCAGCGGATTCGTGCTCACCCGAGAGACGAGGAACCCGCTCACCAGCTGCAGGACCGTGAGGGCCGCCGAACCGAGCAACGATCCGATCCACATGCGGCGCCACGGCATGGTCGCGCCCGACAGGAACCGGAACAGCACGGCGAGGGCGAGGGTGTCGATCGCGAAGATGACTCCGAAGCCGCCCGCCTGCACGAGGAAGCTCGACCAGCCGGACTCGGTGCCCAGCCCGATGAGCGCGGTGAGCCAGCCGATGAACGAGGTCGTCGCGACGGAGAGCACCGCGGCGATGACCAGGGCCGTGCCGAAGACGAGTGCGGCGAGGAAGTCGCGCGCCTTCAACAGGACGTAGGCGTGCGCGTCCTTCGGCAGTCCGAAGATGCTGCGGACCGCCAGTCGCGAGTAGGTGACCCATCCGATGGCAGTCCAGATGAGGCCCGCGAGTGCCACGGCGCCGGTGAGGCCGAACAGGCTCGTGCTCGACGACGCGATCTCGATGAGGTCCTCCGTCGCGATGATGCCGTCGTCGCCGATGAGGCCGGGCGCGTACGTGTTCAGCAGGGTCACGAAGGCGTTCAGTGTCTGCGTGTTGGACGTGAGCCAGATCCCCGCCACCGCGAACACGACGTAGACGGCCGCGAAGATGGCGAACAGCGCCTGGTAGCTCATGCCCGATGACAGCAGGAAACCGTTGCGGATGAGGAAATAGCGCCAGACCCGCACCGGGAACAGCGCCATCGTCCTGTGGGTGAGCGTCGTGACCTTGCCGATCGGCTCCTCGAACCGGTCGCGGATCGGCTGGCTGAACGCGTCGAAGCGATCGTGCCCGGTGGGCTCGACGCCCTCCGGATGTCCCGAGTCGCCCCCGTTCGCGCCGACGGCGCCGCCGGCCAGCGACGCGGCAGTTTCGGCCCCACGACCGGCGCCGTGGCGGTCGTCCGCTGGCGTGCGTTCGCTCACGTTCTCAGCGTAGCGAGCGCGCCGGCTGCATCCGCGTCACCGCACTCCGGCCGCCGACGACGTGTGTCAGGGCTTGCCGCGCATGATCGCCTGCTTGACCTCGGCGATCGCCTTCGTCACCTCGATGCCGCGCGGGCACGCGTCGGTGCAGTTGAAGGTCGTGCGGCAGCGCCAGACGCCCTCCTTGTCGTTCAGGATGTCGAGGCGCACGGATGCCGCGTCGTCACGCGAGTCGAAGATGAACCGGTGCGCGTTCACGATCGCAGCGGGGCCGAAGTACTGGCCGTCGGTCCAGAACACGGGGCACGACGAGGTGCACGCGGCGCAGAGGATGCACTTCGTCGTGTCGTCGAAGATCTCGCGCTTGGCGATCGACTGGATGCGCTCCTTGCCCGGCTCGGGCTGCGAGTTCGCGATGAGGAAGGGCTGCACCTCGCGGTAGCTCGCGAAGAACGGCTCCATGTCGACGACGAGGTCCTTCTCGAGCGGCAGGCCCTTGATCGCCTCGACGTAGATGGGCTTCGAGATGTCGAGGTCCTTGATGAGGGTCTTGCAGGCCAGCCGGTTTCGGCCGTTGATGCGCATGGCGTCGGAGCCGCAGATGCCGTGCGCGCACGACCTGCGGAACGTGAGCGAACCGTCCTGCTCCCACTTGATCTTGTGCAGCGCGTCGAGCACGCGGTCGGTCGCGTACATCTCGACGTCGAAGTCCTGCCAGCGCGGCTCGGTGTCGACGTCGGGGTCGAAGCGGCGGATCAGGAAGGTGACGGTGAACGACTGGATCGCGGCATCCGTCGGCTGCGCCTCGAGCGTGGCGGGGGTCACGTCAGTACTTCCTCTCCATCGGCTGGTAGCGGGTGACGGTCACGGGTTTCCAATCGAGCCGGATGTGGTCGGCGGCATCCGAGGAGTGCGCGTCGCCCGAGAGGTACGCCATCGTGTGCAGCATGTAGTGCTCGTCGTCGCGGTTCGGGAAGTCGTCGCGCATGTGGCCGCCGCGGCTCTCCTCGCGATTGCGGGCCGAGAACACGACGACCTCGGCGAGGTCGAGGAGGAAGCCGAGCTCGACGGCCTCGAGCAGGTCGGTGTTGAACCGCTTCCCCTTGTCTTGGACTGCGACGTTGCGGTAGCGCTCGCGGAGCGAGGCGATGACGTTCGTGACGTGGGCGAGCGACTCGTCGGTGCGGAACACCTGGGCGTTCCGGTCCATCTCGTCTTGGAGCTCCTTGCGGATCGCGCCGATGCGCTCGGTGCCGTTCGACACGCGCAGCTGCTCGAGCATGTCGCGCACCGCGGCTGCCGGGTCGTCGGGCAGCGGCGTGAAGTCGACGCCCTTCACGTACTCGACCGCGTTGCGGCCGGCACGCTTGCCGAACACGTTGATGTCGAGGAGGGAGTTCGTGCCGAGGCGGTTCGAGCCGTGCACCGAGACGCATGCGCACTCGCCGGCGGCGTAGAGGCCGGGCACCACGGTGGTGTTGTCGCGCAGCACTTCCGCGGCCACGTTCGTGGGGATGCCGCCCATCGCGTAGTGCGCGGTGGGCATGACGGGCACGGGCTCGTACACGGGGTCGACGCCGAGGTAGGTGCGTGCGAACTCGGTGATGTCGGGCAGCTTGGTCTCGAGCACCTCCGCGCCGAGATGGGTGCAGTCGAGGAGGACGTAGTCCTTGTGCGGGCCGGCGCCTCGGCCCTCTGCGACCTCCTGGACCATGCAGCGCGAGACGATGTCGCGGGGTGCGAGGTCCTTGATGGTGGGCGCGTAGCGCTCCATGAACCGCTCGCCCGAGGAATTGCGCAGGATCGCACCCTCGCCGCGGGCGCCCTCGGTGAGGAGGATGCCGAGGCCTGCGAGACCGGTGGGGTGGAACTGGAAGAACTCCATGTCCTCGAGCGGCAGGCCCTTGCGCCAGATGATGCCGACGCCGTCTCCCGTGAGGGTGTGCGCGTTCGACGTGGTCTTGTAGATCTTGCCGAAGCCGCCGGTCGCGAAGATGATCGCCTTCGCCTGGAAGATGTGCAGCTCGCCAGAGGCGAGGTCGTACGCGACGATGCCCGACGGCTGCTCGACGCCGTCGACGTCGGTCATCACGAGGTCGAGGGCGTAGTACTCGTTGTAGAACTCGATGCCCAGCTTCACGCAGTTCTGGAACAGCGTCTGCAGGATCATGTGGCCGGTGCGGTCGGCCGCGTAGCACGCGCGGCGGACGGGTGCCTTGCCGTGGTCGCGCGTGTGGCCGCCGAAGCGGCGCTGGTCGATCTTGCCCTCGGGCGTGCGGTTGAAGGGCAGGCCCATGTTCTCGAGGTCGATGACCGCGTCGATGGCCTCCTTCGCGAGGATCTCCGCGGCGTCCTGGTCCACCAGGTAGTCGCCGCCCTTGATGGTGTCGAAGGTGTGCCACTCCCAGCTGTCCTCCTCGACGTTCGCGAGCGCCGCGGCCATGCCGCCCTGCGCCGCGCCCGTGTGCGAGCGGGTGGGGTAGAGCTTCGAGATGACCGCCGTCTTCGCGCCCGGCCCGGCCTCGATCGCCGCCCGCATCCCAGCGCCGCCGGCGCCGACGATGACGATGTCGTACTGGTGGTAGTGGACGCCGTCGACGACCTTCGTCTCGACGTGGGCGCTCTCGGAATTCACAGGTCTCCTAGACGGCGGGGCAGAACGAGGGGAGCAGGTCGGCGGGGGCGCCGGCGGGGCACGGGTCGAAGGTGAAGACCACGAGCGTGCCGAGCACGATCAGCACGGCCGCGGAGGCGAACAGCGCGCCCTTCAGCACCTTCTGCAGCGTGCCGGGGCTCGTGTAGTCGTTCACGATCGTGCGCATGCCGTTGGCGCCGTGGATGAGGGCGAGCCAGAGCATCAGCACGTCCCACCACTGCCAGAACGGGTCGGCCCACTTGCCGCCCACGAACCCGAAGTCGATGGCCTTCACGCCCTCGCCCTCCAGGAGGTTGACGTACAGGTGGCCGAAGATCAGGACGAGCAGCACGACCCCGGAGGCGCGCATGTAGATCCAGCCCCACTTCTCCCAGTTCACGCCGCGCTTGCGAGCGGGGCGCGCCGGGCTGCGAGGCACTTCGATGGCGGTCATGTCGAGGGCCTCCTCAGTGGCTGAAGACGTTCATCAGGTGACGGGGCACGAAGGCGAGCATGGTGACGACCCAGAGAGCGACCACCACGTAGAAGAGCACCTGTTGGTGGCGTGTCGCCCACGACCAGAAGTCGACGAGGATGATGCGCAGCCCGTTGAAGGCGTGGAAGACGATCGCGCCGACCAGGGCGGCCTCTCCGAGGCCCATGATGGGCGTCTGGTAGGTGCCGATCACCGCGTTGTAGGCCTCGGGGCTCACTCGGACCAACGACGTGTCGAGCACGTGCACGAGGAGGAAGAAGAAGATGGCGACACCGGTGATCCGGTGCAGCACCCATGACCACATGCCCTCGCGGCCGCGATACAGCGTGCCGCCCGGCTTCTGCTTCGCCGGCTTCCCGGGTGCGGCCAGGGTTCCTGCCGAGGTCTCTGGCATGAACAACCCTCCCTGGCTGTGTGAGTCCCCTTTGACATGGGGGAAGGACGGGCACACGGCCCGAGGCGAGTCTAGTCCCGCGTCCGGGGCGCCGCCGCTCAGGGCCTCCCAACTCTCTCGACGTCGAGAGAGTTGGGCAGCGGATGCCGCGGCGCGGGCGCCGGGCGTCGGCTCGGGCGGTCCCGGCCGGGCGCCGGCGCCCCGGGCCCACGGCGATCGCGCGGGACGGCCCGGGTATCCTCGGACGCATGTCTGATGCATCCCTTCCCATCAACGGCTTCTACAGCGTCATCCCGGCCGGAGGCGTCGGCTCCCGCCTGTGGCCGCTGTCACGGGCGGATGCCCCGAAATTCCTGCACGACCTCACCGGCTCGGGCCAGACGCTGCTGAAGGACACATGGGACCGGCTGGTCCCGCTCTCGGGCGAGCAGCGCGTCATGGTCGTGACGGGTCGGGCGCACCGTGCGGCGGTGGAGGCCCAGCTGCCGGAGCTCACCGACGAGAACATCGTGCTCGAGAGCGAACCCCGCGACTCGACGGCGGCGATCGGGCTCGCCGCGGCGATCCTCGAGCGCCGCGAGCCCGGCGTGGTGATCGGCTCGTTCGCCGCCGACCACGTCATCTCGGGCAGCGCCCTCTTCCGCAGGGCGGTGGCCGACGCCGTCGCCGCGGCGCGTGCGGGGTACATCGTCACCATCGGCATCACGCCGACCGAGCCCGCCGTCGGCTTCGGATACATCGAATGCGGGGGCCAGCTCGAGGTGTCCGGCGCCGAGCGCGTCGAGGCCGTCTCGAACTTCGTGGAGAAGCCCGACCTCGAGACCGCGAAGCTCTACGTCGAAGGCGGCGACCACCTGTGGAACGCGGGCATGTTCATCGCGAAGGCGTCCACGCTCCTCGACGAGCTCGCCCGCACGAAGCCCGAGCTGCACGCCGGGCTCACCGAGCTCGCCGACGCATGGGACGACCCCGCGACGCGAGGGCCCGCGGTGGATCGCATCTGGCCGACGCTCGAGAAGATCGCCATCGACTACTCGGTCGCCGAGCCCGCCGCGGCGGGCGGGCGGCTCGCCGTGATCCGCGGGCACTTCCAGTGGGACGACGTGGGTGACTTCGCGTCGCTCGCCAAGCTCAACACGGCGGGGCGCTCGGGCGAGCTCGCGATCCTCGGCGACAACGCCCGGGTGCTCGCGGATGCGTCGAGCGGCATCGTGGTGAGCCGCACGAATCGGGTCATCAGCCTGATCGGCGTGCACGATATCGTCGTCGTGGACACGCCCGACGCGCTCCTGGTCACCACGAGCGAGCATGCGCAACGGGTCAAGGCCGTCGTCGACGCCCTCCGGCTCGGCGGGTCGAGCGACGTGCTCTAGCGGCACGCGAGAGAACGGGGCAGCGGATGTCTGTGCGTCGGTGGTTCGGCTTCTGTGCGGCGCTCGTCGCGGCATCCGTGACCCTCGCGGGCTGCGCGCAAGCGCCCGAGTCCGGTGGCACGGATGCCGCGGCCGAGGCGTGCGTGCGCATGGTGACGAACTCCGGCGGCCTCGAGGACCGCTCGTTCAACCAGTCGAGCTGGGAGGGGCTGCAGGAGGCGGAGGCGGAGTACGGCATCGAGGCCGAAGCGCTCGTCTCCACGGGCGAGACCGACCTGGCGCCGAACGTCGAGCAGGCCGTGGCTTCCGGTTGCGGCCTCATCGTGACGGTCGGGTTCGAACTCGCCGACGCGACGCTCGAGCACGCGGCCGCGAACCCCGAGATCGCCTTCGCGATCGTCGATGAGACGGTCGACGCCGAGAACGTGAAGCCGGTCGTGTTCGACACCGCTCAGGCGTCCTACCTCGCCGGCTACCTGGCCGCCGGCGTCTCGAGGACCGGGGTCGTGGCGACGTTCGGCGGCGGCAACCAGCCGCCCGTCACGCTCTTCATGGACGGGTTCGTCGACGGCGTCGCGAAGTACAACGAGGTGCACGGCACGGCAGTGCGGGCCCTCGGCTGGGACAAGGCCGAGCAGGACGGCGCCTTCACCGGCGACTTCGAGGACATCAACAAGGGCAAGGCGCTCACCGAGGGCTTCATCGACCAGGGTGCGGACGTCATCCTCCCCGTCGCCGGGCAGGTGGGCGAGGGCGCGGCATCGGCGGCGGTCGAGCGGGGCGGCGTCTCGGTGATCTGGGTCGACAGCGACGGATATGAGACCCTCTCGGCCGAGTTCCGTCCCGTCATCCTCACGAGTGTGCTGAAGCGGACGCAGGACGCGATGGTGCAGATCGTGGGCGACGTGCTCGACGACGCGTTCACGAGCGAGCCGTACGTCGGCACGCTGGAGAACGGGGGTGTCGAGATCGCCCCGTACCACGACCTCGCGCCGCTCGTGACTCCCGAGCTCGACGCGGAGATCGACGGCCTCCGGCAGGCGATCATCTCGGGCGACGTCGAGGTGGAGTCGCCGAGCGCGCCGTGACGACGACGTCCCTCCGGCATCCGTCCCCCGACCGGGGGCGGCTTCGGCTGCTCATATGAGCAGAATGTCGCGTCTTCATAACCATTGCATGTCACCGGCGGCTGGGGCCTGAGCGCCGAGGCAACATTCGGTAACGTGACTTCACGAGTCCCGCGACGGTCGGGGCGCAGTCTTTGGAGGACACAGTGAAGGTCACGACCAGGAAGGCCGCGCTCGGCGGCCTCGCCATGTTCGGCGCAGCCGTGCTGCTCGCCGGTTGCGCACAGGCACCCGAGGATTCGGGCGCCACCGACGGGGGAGAGGCCAGCGACTTCGTCCCCTGCATGGTCTCCGACGCCGGCGGGTTCGACGACAAGTCCTTCAACCAGCTGGGCTTCGAGGGCATCACCAAGGCCGCCGACGAACTCGGCGTCGAGGCCATCACGGTCGAGTCGCAGTCCGAGACCGACTACGCCCCGAACCTCACGAGCCTGGTCGACCAGGGCTGCAACCTGATCGTCACCGTCGGCTTCGCGCTCTCCGCTGCGACGGTCGAGTCCGCCCTGGCGAACCCCGACATCGAGTACGTCATCATCGACGACGCCGCCGACAACGACTTCGACGGCACGACCGACGCCGAGAACATCAAGCCGATCCTCTTCGACACCGCCCAGGCGGCGTTCCTCGGCGGCTACGCGGCGGCCGACTACACGACGACGAACACGGTCGGCACCTTCGGCGGGATGAACTTCCCGACCGTGTCGATCTTCATGGACGGCTTCAAGCAGGGCGTCGACTACTACAACGAGCAGAAGGACAAGGGCGTCACCCTCCTCGGCTGGGATGGCACCGACGGCCTCTTCACCGGTGGCTTCGAGGCCAACGACACCGCTCGCCAGACCGCGCAGAGCCTCATCGACCAGAACGTCGACGTGATGCTGCCCGTCGGTGGCCCGATCTACCAGTCGGCCGCCGCCGCCATCCGCGAGGCCGGCCGTGACATCGCCATGCTCGGTGTCGACGCCGACTTCACCGAGACCGACCCGTCGGTCGCCGACCTCATCCTCACCTCGATCCTCAAGGGCATCGACGTCGGCACCTACGAGGCCGTCCTCGCAGCGGGCAACGGCGAGTTCGACGCGACGCCGTTCATCGGCACCCTCGAGAACGAGGGCGTCGGCATCGCGCCGTTCCACGACTTCGAGTCGACGGTCTCGCCGGAGCTGCAGGGCGAGCTCGACGACCTCAAGGCCGCGATCATCGCGGGCGACATCGAGGTCCAGTCCTACCTCGCAGGGTAAGGACCACGCACTGATCGGGGAGGTCGGCGGAAGCCGGCCTCCCCGATCGGCGTCCCTGTGCTCGGAGGCGCGGTCGGCGCAACATCTGCGCACGAGGCATCCGACCCCTTCGACTTTCGTACAGCATCACCAGCGGATGCAGCCATTTCACTAGGATCGGGGACATGAAGCTCGAACTTCGCGGCATCACGAAGCGATTCGGCAGCTTGGTCGCCAACGACCACATCGACCTCACCGTGGAGGCCGGAGAGATCCACTGCCTCCTCGGCGAGAACGGTGCAGGCAAGTCGACGCTCATGAACGTGCTCTACGGCCTCTACCAGGCGGATGGCGGCGAGGTGCTCCTCGACGGAGAGGTGCAGCACTTCGCGGGCCCCGGTGACGCGATGGCCGCCGGGATCGGCATGGTGCACCAGCACTTCATGCTCATCCCGGTGTTCACCGTCGCCGAGAACGTCATGCTCGGCCACGAGGAGACGAGATTCGGCGGGCGGCTCGACCTGCCAGCGGCCCGCGCGAAGGTGCGCGAGATCTCCCAGCGATTCGGGTTCCATGTGGACCCCGACGCGCTCATCGAGGACCTGCCCGTCGGCATCCAGCAGCGCGTCGAGATCATCAAGGCCCTCTCGCGCGATGCGCGCGTGCTCGTCTTCGACGAGCCGACCGCCGTGCTCACCCCGCAGGAGACCGACGAGCTCATGGGCATCATGCGCCAGCTCAAGGAGTCCGGCACGTCGATCGTGTTCATCACCCACAAGCTCCGCGAGGTGCGCGAGGTCGCCGACCGCATCACGGTCATCCGGCTCGGCAAGGTCGTCGGCGAAGCCGCCCCGACCGCGACGAACGCCGAGCTGGCCTCGCTCATGGTCGGACGTGCCGTCGAGCTCACCGTGCACAAGGAGGAGGCGAAGCTCGGCGACCCGGCACTCGTCGTCGAGGGCCTCACGGTGATCGACCCGATCGGCCAGCTCGTGGTGAACGACGTGAGCTTCACCGTGCGGCGCGGTGAGATCCTCGCGGTGGCCGGCGTCCAGGGGAACGGCCAGACCGAGCTCACGGAGGCCCTCCTCGGACTGCAGCCCCGGGTGCAGGGCTCGATCAACCTCGACGGCATCGAGCTCTCGGGTGCGGGCGTCCGCAAGATCCTCGAGTCCGGTGTCGGATTCGTGCCCGAGGACCGCAACGAAGACGGCCTGGTGGGCGAGTTCACGATCGCCGAGAACCTCATGCTCGACCGCAGCGAGAGCCCGCCGTTCGTGCGGGTCGGCAACCTGCAGCGGGGCGTGCTCGCCGAGTTCGCGCGCGAGAAGATCGACGAGTTCGACATCCGGGCGCAGGGAATCGACGAGCTCGTGCAGCAGCTCTCGGGCGGCAACCAGCAGAAGGTCGTGCTCGCACGGGAGCTCAGCCGTGAGCTGCGCCTCCTCGTCGCGGCGCAGCCCACCCGCGGCGTCGACGTCGGCTCGATCGAGTTCATCCACAAGCGCATCGTCGCCGCCCGGGACGCCGGCGTCCCGGTGGTCGTCGTCTCGACGGAGCTCGACGAGGTCGAGGCGCTCGCCGATCGCATCATGGTGATGTATCGCGGACGCATCGTCGGCATCGTGCCGGGCGACACGCCGCGTGATGTGCTCGGTCTCATGATGGCCGGAGAACACCCCGCAGAAGGAGCCGCAGCATGAGCGACCCCACTGAGTCGCGGGGCGACGCGCCCGGCGCGAACGAGCTCGACGCCGACGTCGCGCTCGAGGAACCCGGCGCCGCCGCACCCGAGAAGGGCACCGCCGCCACCGCGTACGGTCCCGGCGAGGTGCCGCCCCCATCGAGATGGACCACGATGCTCAACCAGATCGCAACGGGCAATGCGATCATCTCTGTGCTGGCGGTGGTCCTCGCGCTGATCGTCGGCGCGATCATGATCGCGTTCACCGATGAGCGGGTGCAGGAGGCGAGCGGCTACTTCTTCGCCCGCCCAGGCGACACCCTTTCCGCCATCTGGGAGTCGGTGTCGGGTGCGTACTCCGCGCTCTTCCAGGGCGCGATCTACAACTTCCGGCGAGACACGTTCACGGCCGGCATCCGGCCGATCACCGAGACGCTCACCTTCGCGACGCCGCTGATCGCCGGTGGTCTCGGCGTCGCCCTGGCATTCCGCGTCGGCATGTTCAACATCGGCGGCCGCGGTCAGATGCTCATCGCGGCATCCGTCGCCGGATGGATCGCCTTCGGCTTCGACCTGCCATGGGGCATCCACATGCTCGTCGCCCTCATCGGCGGGCTCATCGGCGGCGCGCTCTGGGCAGGCATCGCGGGAGTCCTGAAGGCCCGCACCGGCGCGCACGAGGTGATCGTGACGATCATGCTGAACTACGTCGCGTTCTACCTCGTGTCATGGATGCTCCGCACGCCCGGCCTGCTGCAGGCGCCCGGCTCGTCGAACCCGAAGACCCCCGCGATGAAGGAGACCGCGATCTTCCCCCAGCTCCTGGGTCCGCAGTACAACCTGCACTTCGGGTTCATCCTCGCGGTCATCGCGACGATCGTCGTGTGGTGGATCCTCAGCCGCTCGAGCCTCGGCTTCAAGTTCCGCGCCGTCGGCATCAATCCGAATGCCGCCCGGGTCGCCGGCATCAACGTGAAGGGGATGTACGTCTACGCGATGCTCATCTCCGGCGCGCTGCTCGGCCTCGCCGGCGTGAGCCAGGTGCTCGGCACCGTCACGACCGGGTTCACGGCGGGCATCGACGCGGGCATCGGCTTCGACGCGATCACCGTGGCCCTCCTCGGTCGCTCGACGCCGTGGGGCACCTTCGCCGCGGGCATCCTCTTCGGCGCGTTCAAGGCCGGCGGCTTCTCGATGCAGGCGGCCGAGGGCGTGCCGATCGAGATCGTGCTCGTCGTGCAGGCCCTCATCGTGCTCTTCATCGCGGCGCCCCCGCTCGTGCGAACGATCTTCCGCCTGCCCGATCCGAAAGCCAAGCCGAAACGATCTCGCGAGACCGTCACGAAGGAGGCGCAGGCGAAGTGACCAGGACCGTAGAGCACCACCACGTCGCGCCCCCGCCCGAGTCGATCCCCACCACCGTGGTGACCAGCTGGAAGGCGCCGATCGCCTTCGGCATCTTCACGCTCGCCGCTCTCGCCCTCGCGGTGTTCGCGCCGCGGCCGGGTGAGACGACGTACCGGCTCTCATTGCCCAATGACGTCATCCAGCTGCCCGAGGTCACGGTGTCCGTGATGCCGACCCTGTGGACGGTCGTCGTGCTGCTCGCTGCGTCGACGGCATACTCGGCCTGGCTCGTCTCGTCGAAGCGCCGCGTGCCGCTCTGGCTCATCGTCGTCTTCGCGATCCTCTTCATGTTCGGCTTCCTCACGTGGGCCGGATCCGGGGCCTCACTGCCGATGATCGGCCTCCTGTTCGGCTCCCTGAGCCTGGCCGTGCCGCTGATCTACGGTTCCCTCGCGGGCGTGATCGGCGAGCGGGCCGGCGTCGTGAACATCGCGATCGAGGGTCAGCTGCTCGCCGGCGCGTTCACCGCCGCGGTCGTCGCGTCGGTGACCGGCCAGCCGCTCCTCGGGCTCGTCGCGGCGATGGTCGCCGGCATGCTCGTGGGAATGGTGCTCGCCGCGTTCTCGATCAAGTACTTCGCCGACCAGGTCATCGTCGGTGTCGTGCTGAACGTGCTCGTCATCGGCCTCACGAGCTTCTTCTTCTCTCAGGTGCTCGCGCCGAACGCCGCCACGCTCAACACGCCACCCCGATTCGATCGCCTTCCGATCCCGGTGCTCAGCGAGATCCCGATCATCGGCCCCGTGCTGTTCCGCCAGACGCTCGTCGTGTACCTCATGTACATCGCGGTCGCCCTCGTGTACTTCGGCCTCTTCCACACGAGATGGGGCCTGCGTGTCCGCGCGGTCGGCGAGCATCCGCAGGCTGCGGACACGGTCGGCATCAAGGTCAACCGCACGCGGTTCTGGAACGTCGCCCTCGCCGGTTCGATCGCCGGCCTGGGCGGCACGTTCTTCACGATCGGGTCGGGCATCGCGTTCAACCAGGAGATGACCGCCGGTGCGGGCTTCATCGCGCTCGCTGCCGTGATCTTCGGCCAATGGGACCCCATCAAGGCGACGCTCGCGGCGCTCCTGTTCGGCTTCGCGTCGAACCTGCAGAACACGCTCGCGGTCATCGGGTCCCCCGTGCCGAGCGAGTTCATGCTCATGCTGCCCTACGTCGTGACGATCTTCGCCGTCGCCGGCTTCGTCGGGAGGTCCCGGCCACCGGCGGCATCCGGCAAGCCGTACATCAAGTCCTGAACGGATGCCGCCGCCGCGGCGGCATCCGTCACCCTCATCGAAGACCCATCCTGAACGGGGGAGCACCATGACCGCAACGGATGCGATCGACTGGGCCTCGCTGCGCGAGCGCGCGCGTGAGGCAATGGCCAAGGCGTACGCCCCGTACTCCGAGTTCCCGGTCGGCGCCGCCGCGATCGTCGAGGACGGCCGGGTGGTGAGCGGCTGCAACGTGGAGAACGCGTCGTACGGCGTCACTCTCTGCGCGGAGTGCTCGCTCGTGTCGGCACTCGTGATGTCGGGCGGCGGCAAGCTCGTCGCCTTCACGTGCGTCGACGGGCACGGCGCGACCCTCATGCCCTGCGGACGCTGTCGTCAGCTGCTCTACGAGCACTCGGCCGACGGGATGCTCCTGGAGACCGTGTCGGGCGTGAAGACCATCGACGAGGTGCTGCCCGACGCGTTCGGCCCCCGCCAGCTCGCGGAATTCAAGGGCGTCCGGGCATGAGCGCCGTCGAGGCGTTCGATGCCGTCGACCTGATCCGCGCGAAGCGCGACGGCCACGAGCTCGACACCGCCGAGATCGACTGGCTCATCGACGCGTACACGCGCGGGTACGTCGCCGACGAGCAGATGTCGGCGATGACCATGGCGATCTTCCTGAACGGCATGTCGCGCCGCGAGATCCGCGACATGACGATGGCGATGATCGCCTCGGGCGAGCGGATGGACTTCTCGGGGCTCGGCAAGCCGACGAGCGACAAGCACTCGACAGGCGGTGTCGGCGACAAGATCACGCTGCCGCTCATGCCCCTCGTCGCGACGTTCGGCGTTGCGGTGCCGCAGCTCTCCGGCCGCGGACTCGGGCACACCGGGGGCACGCTCGACAAGCTCGAGTCGATCCCCGGATGGCGTGCCGAGCTCACCAACGAGGAGATGTTCGCACAGCTCCGCGACGTCGGCGGCGTCATCTGCGCCGCCGGCTCGGGCCTCGCGCCCGCCGACAAGAAGCTGTATGCGCTCCGTGACATCACCGGCACCGTCGAGGCGATCCCGCTCATCGCGTCGTCGATCATGTCGAAGAAGATCGCGGAGGGCACAGGGGCGCTCGTGCTGGACGTGAAGTTCGGCTCCGGCGCGTTCCTCCAGGACATCGAGCGCTCGCGCGAGCTCGCGCGCACGATGGTCGAGCTCGGCGAGGACGCCGGGGTCGCGACGTCGGCGCTCATCACCAACATGAACGTGCCGCTCGGGCTCACGATCGGCAATGCGAACGAGGTGCGCGAGTCGGTCGAAGTGCTCGCAGGCGGCGGCCCGGCCGACGTGCGGGAGCTCACTGTCGCGCTCGCCCGCGAGATGCTGTCGCTCGCCGGCGTGCACGACGCCGATGTGGAGGCCGCGCTCGACGACGGGCGTGCCATGGACAGATGGCGGCGCGCGATCCGAGCGCAGGGCGGCGATCCCGACGCGGCGCTGCCGGTCGCACGTGAGCAGCATGTCGTCACCGCCGACCGCGACGGCGTACTCGTGGGGCAGGAGGCCCTGCCGTTCGGCATCGCCGCGTGGCGGCTCGGCGCAGGCCGGGCGCGCAAGGAGGACCCGGTGCACCACGCCGCCGGCATCGACCTCCAGGTCAAGCCGGGCGACGCCGTGCGCGCCGGCCAGCCGCTGTTCACCCTGTACGCCGATGAGCCGGCGCGATTCGCCCGTGCGCTGGAGGCCGTCGAGGGCGCCTACCGCATCGGCGATCCCGGTGACGCGATCGAGGATGGCGGCCCCCTCATCGCCGACCGGATCGGTCGGCGGCATCCGCTCGACCGACGCCCCGCATAGCGCAAACGCGGTCGCGGCGGGGTCGCGACCGGCTCGGGCGAGCTTCGAGAATGCCGAGACTTCGCAGCAGGCGCGCCGCTATCGTTGACTCGTGAACACGATTCCGACGGAGTACCGCCTCGAGGGCGACGGCACCAGCATCCAGACCCTGCCGAAGGTCTCGCTGCACGACCACCTCGATGGCGGCCTTCGTCCGCAGACCCTCATCGAGCTCGCCGACGAGATCGGCGTCGAGGTGCCCGCGCCCGACGCAGAGGCGCTTGCAACGTGGTTCACCGAGCGGTCCAATTCCGGGTCGCTCGTCGAGTACCTGAAGACGTTCGACCTCACGACCGCGGTCATGCAGACGCGCTCCGGTCTCCAGCGGATCGCCCGTGAGTTCGTGCAGGACCTCGCCGCCGACGGGGTGATCTACGGCGAGATCCGCTGGGCTCCCGAGCAGCACCTCACGCGTGGACTCACGCTCGACGAGGCGGTCGAGGCGGTGCAGGCCGGCATCGAGGAGGGCATCGACGACGTGCGCCACCAGGGCCGCGCCATCCGTGCAGGGCAACTCGTCACCGCCATGCGGCACGCCGATCGCGGGCTCGAGATCGCCGAGCTCGCCGTGCGGCACCGTGACCGCGGGGTGGTCGGCTTCGACATCGCGGGCGCCGAGGCAGGATTCCCTGCGAGCCGGCACCGCACCGCGTTCGACTTCCTCGCCTCGCAGTTCTTCCCGGTCACCGTGCATGCGGGCGAAGCCGACGGGGTCGACTCGATCCGCAGCGCACTCCTCGACGGACGCGCCCTCCGTCTCGGCCACGGCGTGCGCGTCGCCGAGGACCTCACGATCGAGCGCCAGGACGACGAGAACACGTACGTGTCGCTCGGCTCCCTCGCCCAGTGGGTGCGCGACCGCGAGATCGCGCTCGAGACGAGTCCCTCGTCGAACCTGCAGACGGGTGCCATCGCCGCGTGGGGCGACGAGCTCGTCGACCATCCGTTCGACCTGCTCTACCAGCTCGGCTTCCGCGTCACGGTCAACCCCGACAACCGACTGCAGAGCGGCACGTCGCTGACTCGGGAGCTCGCGTTGCTGAGCGACGCGTTCGGCTACGACCTCGACGACTTCGAGACGTTCCAGCTGAACGCCGCTGCCTCCGCATTCCTCCCACTCGACGACCGCGAGGAGCTCGCCGAGCTCATCCAGGACGGCTTCGACGAAGCCTGACGGCGCGGCGAAGCCTGCCGAGACCTGACGCGCCCCGAACGGACCCCCATGACGACGCTCCCGCCACTCCCCGATACCGCCGTGGTCCTCGGCGCACGCGCCGACGACTGGCGCGCCGCCGTGCGCGAGGCCGGCCGCGCGCTCACCCGGTCCGGCGCAACGCGATCGGAGTACGCCGACCGCATGATCGCCGTGATCGAGGAGTTCGGCGCGTACGTGGTGATCGCGCCGGGACTTGCCCTCGCGCATGCGCGCCCGGGTTCCGACGTGCGTCGTGAGGGGCTCGCGGTGGTGACGCTCGCCGACGCGGTGCCGTTCGGACATCCGCACAACGACCCGGTGCGTGTCGTCATCGGCCTCGCCGTCTCGAACGCGGAGGAGCACGTCGCCTCGGTGGCGAAGCTCGCGAACGCGTTCAACGACAGCGGGAGCGTCGGTCGGATCGCGCGAGCGACGTCGGCCGACGAGGTCCGCGCCCTGCTCGGCGCGCAAGCGGCGCTGCCCGGGCCGGCGCGGCCCGTGGCCTCCGGGCCCGACACCGCCCCGCCCGACGGCGCCGGCGCATGAGGATCGTGGCCGTGTGCGGCGCGGGAATCGGCACGTCGGCGATCCTCAAGGTCAACGCCGAGCGTGCCCTCGACCGGCTCGGGCTCACCGCCGACGTGAGCGCGAGCGACCTCTCGAGCATCGCGGATGCCGCGGCCGACGCCCAGGTCATCCTCACGTCCACCGAGCTCGCCGCCGCGGTGCGCCAAGCGATCGGCCGCAGCTTCGCCGAGATCATCGAGGTCGTGAACTACTTCGACGTCGAGGAGATCGGCGAGAAGCTCGAGGCCTCGCTCGGCTGATATGTAGCCGTTTTTGTCAAGTGGGCAGGTTGAAGCGCCGCCGGGCCGGCTGCTCGGCGGCGCTTGCCTCGTTCGTCTTGGGGTGCGGGTGTGCGGCGTGTCTTTCGACGCGTGGTCAGTCTGATATGCGCGGGTTGGGTACCGCATGACCCTTGTTTCGGCGGGGGCGTTCAGGCTGGTCTGAGGTCGAGCGTGGCCACTGTTGGTTGGCTGCTCACAGCCGAATCGCTGGTGCGCTCCTCACGCTGCGTGCTTCCCATCACCGTGTGCACAAACGGGTCTTGAAAGCTAGTCCATGATTGCCAGGGACCAGCACCAGCCGGCGAGCTCGCGGGCGATCGCGGTGTTCGCGACGGTGTGCTTCTTGTTCTTGGCTGCCAGCACCATCCACCGGCGGTGCAGGCGCCGGTTGCCGGCATCGCCGCGGGCTACGGCGGCAGCGGGTGCTTTCGCCCACCGGTCGGTCATGACCTTGCCGGGCGCGTACCCGGCCTTGTGGTGCCAGGCGGCTTCGATCAGCAACCTTCGGGCGTGGCTGTTCCCGGTCTTGGTGATCGGGCCCAGGCTGCGGGAACCGCCGGATGAATGCTCGGACGGGACCAACCCCAGATAGGCGGCGATCGTGGCACCCGTGAACCGGTGCCAGTCGCCGATCTCGACAGCGAGAGCGAACCCGGTCAGCGTGGAGATCCCACGTAGACAACACAGTCGGTTCGTGGTGTCGGTGAACTCCGAGTCCGCTGCCATCGCGACGATATCCGCGTCGAGCCGGTCGCGGCGGGCGAGGATCATCGTGACCGCATCGAACGCGGCGTCGAACGCGGCCACGGTGCCCGCCCCGGCACCGTCGAGGCCGTCTTTGCGGACGCGTCGCAGCCAGGCGTCGTGCGGTCGGTTCCAGGTCACGGAACCGTCGTAGACGATGCCGCGGCGCAGCAGCAGCTTCGAGAGCCGGTGCCGGGCCGCCAACAGATCGGTGCGGGCATCGTCACGTGCTCGGACCAAGTCGCGGGCGGCTTCCTCCGAATCGGTCGGGATCCGCACCGCGGTCAGCTCGTCCATCCGCAGCAGCCGGGCCAGCAGCAGCGCGTCCCTGGCGTCGGTCTTGACCCGATCCCCGGCCGGGCGGATGATCTTCGATGGTGCCGCGACCGTCACCGGTACTCCCGCCCGTCCCAGCCCACGCGCCAGACCGAACCCCGTCGGGCCCGCCTCATACGCGGCAGCGACCGGGCCCATCCGCTCGCCGACCGCTTCCACCCACGCCAGCGTCGCCGCGTTCCCACCCGGCAAACGCGCCTGCACCACCTCACCCGTCACTGTGTCGATCGCCGCAGCACGCACCGATCGCGCGTGCACGTCCAAACCGATCGTCGTACGCTCGTTAAACACCCAGGGCCTCCAATGCATGTCGGCACCCCCGCACCCAACGCGGGGATGATCCACGAATCTGCATCGCGAGGCCCTGGGCCCACAAGACCCGAACCCCGCCACCCTCATAGGGTCTGAGCTCACCCGTGGCGGCATCCGCACCGTCAGCCGGCGCGGATCCGGTCGCTCAGGCCGTGAGCTCGCGCATGCCCGACTCGAGCGCGGCGACGGCTGCGGTCGCCGCGGCCCGGCGCTCCGCAACCGTGCCCACCGCACCGACCGCGTCGATGTAGACCTTGAGCTTCGGCTCCGTGCCACTCGGCCGCACCATCACGCGGCCACCGCCCTCGAGCACGATGCGCAGCACGTCCGACGGTGGCAGCGCTCCGAACCCGTCGGCGAGGTCCTCGACCCGCTCGACCCGGATGCCGCCGACGGAGGCCGGCGGCTCGGCGCGCAGACGCGCCATGATCTCGCCGATCCGGGACAGGTCGGTGACGCGGAGGGAGATCTGGGTCGACGCGAAGCATCCGAATCGTTCCACGAACTCGTCGAGGTGGTCGGCGACCGTCCTGCCAGCGGCCTTCAGCTCGGCGGCGAGCGACAGGAACGCGACAGCGGCGGAGATGCCGTCCTTGTCTCGCACGGTCTCGGGGTTCACGAGGTAGCCGAGCGCCTCCTCGAAGCCGAAGACGAGCCCCGTGGCGCGGGAGATCCACTTGAAGCCCGTGAGCGTGGCCTCGAAGTCGAGGTCGTACGCGTGCGCCACCGCCTCGAGCCCGGGGGATGAGACGATCGAGCACGCGAGCGTGCCGGCGGGTGCGGAGTCGCCGGATGCGCGGGCGACGCGACGCGCCGACTGCCAGCCAAGGAGGAGGCCCGCTTCGTTGCCCGTGAGGCGGCGGTAGCCGCCGTCGGCCGCGGCATCCGGGATCGCGATCGCGAGGCGGTCGGCGTCGGGATCGTTCGCGATCACGAGTTCCGCGTCGACCTCCCGGGCCTTCTCGAAGCTCAGGTCCATCGCGCCGGGCTCTTCGGGGTTGGGGAACGCGACAGTGGGGAATGCGGGGTCGGGCGAGATCTGAGCCGAGACGAGTGCGGGCGCGGCGAATCCCGCCGCGGCGAGCACGCGCGCGGTCGTCTCCCAGCCGACGCCGTGCATCGCGGTGTAGGCGACGCGGGGCTGGGCGGCGGGTGTTGCGGCCACGAGCGCGGTCTGCCGCACGTACTCGTCGACGACGGCCTCGGGCGCGGTCTCGAACCCGCCACGCGGCAGCTCGGGCACCGTGGTCGACGCGGCGACGCGGAGGATCGCGGCCGCGATCTCGGCATCGGCCGGAGCCACGATCTGCGACCCGTGGTCGTCGCCGCCGAGGTACACCTTGTAGCCGTTGTCGTTCGGCGGATTGTGCGAGGCGGTCACCATGACGCCGGCCGAGGTGTCGAGGTGGCGCACGGCGAACGCCAGTACCGGTGTCGGCAGCAACCGCGGCAGCAGCACGGCGCGTACGCCGGCGCCCGCCATGATCTCCGCGGAGTCACGGGCGAAGACGGCCGAGTTCCTACGGCCGTCGTACCCGATCACGACCGACGGCGTCTCGCCCGGTCGAGCCCGCTCCAGCAGGTACGCGGCGAGCCCCGCCGCGGCCTGCGCCACGAGTACGCGGTTCATGCGGTTCGGACCGGCGGCGATCTCGCCGCGAAGGCCCGCCGTGCCGAACGCGAGGCGCGTGTCGAAGCGGTCCGCGAGCTCGGCGGATGCCGCGGCATCCCCGGCTCGGGCCCCGTCCACGAGCGCGGCGAGCTCGGCGCGGGTCTCGGGGTCGGGGTCCTGCGCGATCCAGGCATCGGCGAGGGCGAGCCGCTCGGCAGCGGCGACGTTCGTCTGCGACATCCGGAGCCTCCTAGAGCTCGGCCACGATCTTCGCGAGCAGGCCCGAGATCACGGCCTCGGCGGCGCGGCCGGCCTCGATGACCTCCTCGTGGCTGAGCGGCGTCCGCTGGATGCCGGCGGCGAGGTTGGTGATGAGCGACATGCCGAGGATCTCCATGCCCGCCTCCCGGGCCGCGATCGCCTCGAGCGCCGTCGACATGCCGACGATGTGGCCGCCGATGGCCTTCGCCATCTGCACCTCAGCGGGCGTCTCGTAGTGCGGCCCCCGGAACTGGCAGTAGACGCCCTCGTCCAGCGACGGATCGATCGAGCGCGCGAGGTCGCGGAGCCGGCGGGAGTACAGGTCGGTCAGGTCGACGAACGTCGCGCCCTCGAGCGGCGAGGCGGCGGTCAGGTTGATGTGGTCGCTGATGAGCACGGGGGTGCCGGGCGTCCAGTGCTCCTTGATGCCCCCGGCCCCGTTCGTGAGGATCATCGTCGACGCGCCGGCGGCTGCGGCCGTGCGCACCGAGTGCACGACCCGTCGCACGCCGTGGCCCTCGTAGAAGTGGGTGCGCGCGCCGATCACGAGGGCACGCTTGCCGCTCGGCAGTGCGACCGAGCGGAGCGTGCCCTCATGGCCCTCGAGCGCGGGCTTCGAGAATCCGGGCACCTCGGCGGCCGCGATCGTGTGCGTGGTCTCGCCGATGAGATCGGCGGCGCGCCCCCAGCCGCTGCCGAGCGTGAGGGCGATGTCGTGGCGCTCCACGCCGGTGAGCTCCGCGATCCTGGCGGCCGCGTCGGCGGCGATGGCGAAGGGATCTGCGTTCGGGTCGTCGAGCGGGTTGGAAGCGTGCATCCCACCACTCTAATGACGCCGCGGATGCCTCGGCGGGCGGCGCTCGATTGGTGGCCGTTCCTGCGCTACGACAGAATGTGAGCATGGCCTACGAGTTCGAGCGCACGCAACGGATCGCCGTCCTCGGAGGAGGTCCTGGTGGCTACGAAGCCGCGCTCGCGGGGGCCAGGCTCGGCGCGGAGGTCACGCTCGTCGAGCGCGCGGGCGTCGGCGGATCGGCCGTGCTCACCGACGTCGTGCCCTCGAAGTCGCTGATCGCGACCGCCGAGGCGTCGAACGCGGTGAAGGAGGCCGCCGACCTCGGCGTGCAGTTCTACGCGAAGGGCTCGGCCGACAAGGCGGTCAAGCCGAGCGTGGCGATCAACCTCGCGGCGGTCAACAAGCGGCTCCTCGGCCTCGCCGCGCAGCAGTCCGAGGACATGCGCTCGAACCTCATCGACGCAGGCGTGAACCTCGTGCAGGGCGAGGGTCGGCTCGACGGCTCGAACGCCATCATCGTCGCGACCGCGAAAGGCGGCACCGACTTCGACCGCATCGAGGCCGACACGCTCGTGATCTCGGTCGGCGCCACGCCGCGGGTGCTGCCCACCGCCGTGCCCGACGGCGAGCGCATCCTCACGTGGACCCAGCTGTACGACCTGCCCGAGATCCCCGAGCACCTCGTCGTCGTCGGGTCCGGCGTCACCGGCGCGGAGTTCGCGTCGGCCTACCGAGCGCTCGGCGCGAAGGTCACGCTCATCTCGAGCCGCGACCAGGTGCTTCCGGGTGAAGACGCCGATGCGGCATCCGTGATCGAGAAGGTGTTCACGCGCAACGGCATGAAGGTGCTGAACAAGTCGCGTGCGGCATCCGTGGTGCGCGACGGCGACTCGGTGGTCGCGACGCTCACGGACGGCCGCGAGGTGCGCGGCAGCCACTGCCTGATGGCCGTCGGCTCCGTGCCGAACACGGCCGGGATCGGGCTCGAGGAGGCGGGCGTGCAGCTCACGGAGAGCGGCCACATCCGCGTGAACCGCGTTGCCCGCACGTCGATGCCGAACATCTACGCGGCGGGCGACTGCACCACCTTCCTGCCGCTCGCGTCGGTGGCGTCGATGCAGGGGCGCACGGCGGTGTTCCACGCCATGGGCGACATCGTCGACCCGCCCGAGGAACGCAACATCACCTCGAACATCTTCACCCAGCCAGAGATCGCGACGGTCGGCTGGACGCAGAAGGACATCGAGGAGGGCGTCGTGCCGGGCGTCATCTACAAGTTGCCGCTCGCGTCGAACCCGCGGGCGAAGATGATGGGGATCCGCGACGGGTTCGTGAAGCTCTTCGCGTCGAGCGGTTCGGGCGCAATCATCGGCGGTGTCATCGTGGCGCCGAAGGCGTCGGAGCTCATCCTGCCGCTCGCGCTCGCCGTGGAGCACCGGCTCACCGTCGACCAGTTCGCCGAGGCGTTCCCGATCTACCCCTCGCTCACCGGCTCGCTGACGGATGCCGCGCGGGCGATGCACGTCGTGCGCTGACGGGGTCGCCGCGATCGCCATTCGTGTGTTTCGGCAGTAGCGAGGTGATTGCTCGGGCGGCCGCGATCCAATGTTCGGTCGTTCGCGTTCTTGCGTCAGAGGTGCCGCGGCGGGACGCGGAGTGTCGAGCCGAGAGGTCGGGCCGGCTGCTTGTAGGCAACCCAGATGTAGGTCGGGACCAGCGGCAGGGCAGCAGCGAGCACCGGTTCGGGGACTCGACGGACCCAGTCGGGCACGACGTCTTCGCCGGCGAACGACTTCGCGTCCGCGAGGACGGGCAGGGTGTAGTCCCAGACGTCGAAGCCAGCGAACAACTTCCGTAGACCGGGTCTGGTCCGGAAGGTCTCGTAATACTCGGTGCCCTTGCCGGTTGCACGCATGTAGCGATCCGCAGCGCTCTGCGGCAGCCACGAGAGGAATGGCAGGCGATAATGCGGCTCCATGATCCCGAGGCGGTTGCCGAGCCCGAGGTAGAGCACGCCGCCGGGCTTCAGGACGCGGCGTACCTCGGCGACGAGCGACTCGGGATCCACCACGTGCTCGTAGACGTGGTTCAGCACGATCACATCCATGCGCTCAGTATCGATGGGCATGTCCTGACCATCGGCGAGACGGAACTCGACGTGATCGCCGAACCGCTCTCGGGCCTTCGCAAGGCCGGGCTCATCGATGTCGACGCCGACGGTGTCGGCCCCGGCCAGTGCCAGTTCGTCGGCGATGAACCCAGCGGAGCACCCGACGTCGAGTGCCTTCAGACCCGACAGGTCATCCCGCCCGAGGGCGTGCCGGATCACCGCCAGAATCTTTGCAGCCTTCCGGCGCCGCGACTGTTCGTCGAGCGTCGCGGCTTGGATCTCTGAGTATGCCGGTTGCTCTTCGCGCTCGCCCGCCATTCAGCGACACTAATTCGTCTGCGGACGCGCGGCAAGTCGACGCGAGCGCCTGAGGTCGAATGTGGCCGAGACGACCGACACGTCCACGCGGGATTTCACATCAGGCGTCGTTGATCGCGAGGAGCAGGTGGCCGCTCGACACGGTCGAACCCGCCTCGGCGTTGACGAGGCCGATGACGCCGTCCTTGTGGGCGACGATGGGCTGTTCCATCTTCATCGCCTCGAGCACGAGCACGAGGTCGCCCTTCACAACCTTGTCGCCTTCGGCGACCGCGACCTTCACGACCGTCGCCTGCATCGGTGCCTTCACGGCGTCGCCGGTGGCGGTGGCGACCGCGTGCGAGGCGGCGCGGCGACGCGGGGCGGGACCTGCCGTGGCCGTCCCGGTGCCGGATGCCGCACCCACGAGCCGCTTCGGCAGGCTCACCTCGATGCGGCGACCCGCGACCTCGACGACGACATCGGTGCGCGCGGCCGGACCCGTGCTCTCGCCGAGCTCGCCCGACCAGGGCTCGATCGCGTTGTCGTACTCGGTCTCGATCCACCGCGTGAACACCGAGAAGGGCTCGTCGCCGTCGGGCGCGAACGCGGAGTTGCGCACGATGTCGCGGTGGAACGGCAGCACGGTGGGCAACCCGGCGACCTCGAACTCGTCGAGGGCGCGGCGTGCACGCTCGAGGGCATCCTTGCGCGAGGAGCCGGTGACGATGAGCTTCGCGAGCAGCGAGTCGAACGCACCGGAGATCTCGTCGCCGGTGGTCACGCCGGAGTCCACCCGCACGCCGGGGCCGCCCGGGAAGCGCATCACGTGGACAGGGCCGGGCGACGGGAGGAAGTTGCGGCCCGGGTCCTCGCCGTTGATGCGGAACTCGATGGAGTGCCCGGTCGCCACGGGGTCGGGGTAGTCGAGCGCGCCGCCCTCGGCGAGCCGGAACTGCTCGCGCACGAGGTCGATGCCCGTGACCTCCTCGGAGACGGGGTGCTCGACCTGCAGGCGGGTGTTCACCTCGAGGAACGACACCGTGCCGTCCTGGCCGACGAGGAACTCGCAGGTGCCGGCGCCGACGTAGCCGACCTCCTTGAGGATGGCCTTCGACGCCTCGTAGAGGGCCTGGTTCTGCTCCTTTGTGAGGAACGGCGCGGGCGCCTCCTCGACGAGCTTCTGGTGGCGGCGCTGCAGCGAGCAGTCGCGGGTCGACACGACGACGACGTTGCCGTGATGGTCGGCGAGGCACTGGGTCTCGACGTGGCGCGGCTTGTCGAGGTACTTCTCGACGAAGCACTCGCCGCGGCCGAACGCGGCGACCGCCTCGCGGGTGGCCGAGTCGAAGAGCTCGGGCACCTCCTCGCGGGTGCGGGCCACCTTGAGGCCGCGGCCGCCGCCGCCGAAGGCGGCCTTGATGGCCACGGGGAGGCCGTGCTCGTCGACGAACTCGAGCACCTCCGCGGCATCCGCCACGGGGTTGAGCGTGCCGGGAGCGAGTGGGGCGCCCACCTTCTCGGCAACATGGCGTGCGGAGACCTTGTCGCCGAGGCGCTCGATGGCCTCGGGGGAGGGGCCGATCCAGGTGAGGCCGGCGTCGATGACGGCGCGGGCGAAGTCGGCGTTCTCGGCGAGGAAGCCGTAGCCGGGGTGCACGGCGTCGGCGCCCGAGCGGCGCGCGACCGAGAGGAGCTTGTCGATCACCAGGTAGGTCTCGGCGCTCGTGGTGCCGTCGAGCGCGTATGCCTCGTCGGCGAGCTTCGCGTGCCGCGCGTCGCGATCCTGGTCGGCGTAGACGGCCACGGAGCCGATGCCGGCGTCGCGGGCGGCGCGGATGACGCGGACGGCGATCTCTCCACGGTTGGCGATGAGGACCTTGGTGATTCGCGGCATAATGCTCAAGCCTATTGGGCCGCCCACCCTCGCCTTTGGGTCGCTTCCACAAAAAAGGTCGATGACCCTTGCGGGCGTCGACAATTGTCGAGGCAAGCGGATGCCGCCCTGCCCGCTCGTGCGTCGTCTCAGCGTCGATTCCAGAGCGACGGCCAGTCGACCCCGAGCTCGCGCACGAGGTCGCGGAGGGTCGAGAGGGACAGGCCCACCACCGTCGACGGGTCGCCCTCGACGCGCCGGATGAACGGGCCGCCGAGGCTGTCGATCGTGAACGCCCCTGCGACGAGCAGCGGCTCGCCCGTGGCGACGTAGGCGTCGATCTCGCGCTCGTCGAGGGCCGCGAAGCGCACGGTCGCGACATCCGCCCGCCCGACCGCGCCGTGGACGCGGCCACCGCGATGGTCGATGACCCAGTGCCCCGACCAGAGGTCGCCGTGGCCGCCGTTCTGCGCGAGCCAGCGCTGCTTCGCCACCTCGGGTCGATGCGGCTTGCCATGGATCGTCCCGCCCGTGAGGAAGGCGGAGTCACCCCCCAGGATGAGCCCGTCGATCGGCTCGCCCCCATGGCGACGGCCGACGATCGCCTCGGCCTTCGCCCGCGCGAGCAGCTGCACCATGTCGCGCGCCTCGAGGGGGCCGGATGCCGCTTCCGCCGCCGTGACCACGGCCTCCTCGTCGACGTCGGGTGCGATCGAGATCGGCTCGACGCCGGCGGATCGCAGGGTCTGGAGCCGGGCAGGCGACGTGGAGGCGAGGTACAGGCGCATGCCTCCATCCTGCCGCTGCGCACCCGTCGCTGTGGAATGCTCGAACCATGGCCGAATCCCGTCGACCCCGCCGCCCGAGTGCACGGCACGGGCCGCGGCGCCCGGCGCCCCAAGCGCCCGCGGCGCCCGACGTCGACGGACCCGTCGTCGAGCTCGACGTCGAGCGTGTCGCGCACGGCGGCGTCTTCGTCGCGCATCACGAGGGTCGTGTCGTCTTCGTCTCCGACGCGATCCCGGGCGAACGCGTCGCGGCCCGCGTCACCGACCGTCGTCACGACCGCTTCTGGCGAGCCGAGACGCTCGAAGTGCTGAGTGCGTCGCCCGACCGGCAGGAGCACGTGTGGGCCGAGGCATCCGTCAGCCGTTCGCCCGCGCACCGCGCCGGCGGAGCCGAGTTCGGTCACATCAGGATGGGTCGGCAACGTGCGCTGAAGGGCGAGGTCCTGCGTGATGCGTTCGAGCGCATGGGCGGCGTCGACGTCGACGTCGAAGTGCGCGGGGTCGACCCCGAGCTGGCCCCCGGGGTCACTCCCGCCGGCACCGGATGGCGCACCCGCGTGCGGCTCCAGGTCGACGACGACGGCGTGGTGGGGCCGTACGCCGCGCGCAGCCACACGGTCGTCCCCGTGGCATCCGTGCCGTTGGCGGTGCCCGCGCTCGCCGACCTCGCCCCGCTCACGAGCAGGTTCCCCGGAGCGCGCGCGGTCGATCTCATCGCCCCGAGCGTCGGCGACCCGGCGGTGGTGGTGATCGATCGCGAGTCGATGTCGCAAGGCCCGCGCGCGACCATCGACGAACGTGTCGGCGACCGGACATTCCGCCTCGACCGTGACGGGTTCTGGCAGGTGCATCGCGGCGCCGCAGCCACCCTCACCCGCGCCGTGCAGGAGTTCGTGTACGACGAGCTGTTCGACCCCCGGGCGGCCAACCTCGACCTGTACGGCGGCGTCGGCCTCCTGGCCGCGGCCGTCGGCGGCCGCTTCGGCGAGACGGTGCGCATCACGACGGTCGAGGCCGACGTGCGGGCGACGGAGCACGCCGGGGCGAACCTCGCCGACTGGGTCGGCGCACTGGCCGTGACGGCACGTGTCGACCGGTTCCTCGACGACCTCGCGGCCACGGCCACGGCCGGTGAGCTGGCACGCCTGCGCGATGCCACGGTCGTGCTCGACCCGCCGCGGTCGGGAGCCGGAAGGGCGGTGGTGGACCGGCTCGCCGAGCTCCGGCCGCGCCAGCTCGTGTACGTCGCATGCGACCCCGTCGCGCTCGCGCGCGACGTCGGCCTCCTGCGTGAGCGGGGGTACGCGCTCGCCGCGATCGGCGCGTTCGACCTCTTCCCGAACACGCACCATGTCGAGGCCGTGGCGAGACTGACCGCTATCGTGTGACTGTCGGGAAAGGGGGCGCACGTGTCGGATGCACGGACGCAGGTCGCTGCCACCGTCGCGATCGTCGACGACCATGAGGCCGTGCGGCTGGGCCTCCGCGCCGCATGCCGCGACGCAGGCTACGAGGTGATGGCGGAGACGTCGAACGTGCCCCAGTTGCTGGATGCACTCGGCGGGCGGTCGTGCGACGTGGTCGTGCTCGACCTCTCGCTCGGCGACGGCTCATCGGTCACCGAGAACGTGCGCGCGGTGCTCGAGACCGGCAGCGCGGTGCTCGTGCACAGCATCGCCGACCGGGTGGCGGCGGTCCGCGAGGCGCTGGCCGCCGGGGCCGCCGGTGTCATTCCGAAGGCCTCCCCGATGTCGGCCGTGATCGGCGCGATCGCGACCGTGGCCAAGGGCGAGGTGCTCAACAACGTCGAGTGGGCGAGCGCGATCGAGGCCGACCGCGACTTCGCGAAGGCGCAGCTCGGCCGACGCGAACGCGACGTGCTGCACCTCTATGCGTCGGGGCTGCCGCTGAAGCTCGTCGCCCTGCAGCTCGGCATCGCGCACTCCACCGCGCGCGAGTACCTCGACCGGATCCGGGCGAAGTACGTCGAGGTCGGACGTCCCGCGCCCACCAAGGTCGACCTCCTGCGGCGCGCGGTCGAGGACGGCATCCTGCCGGGCCTCGACGGCGAGGGCGGGGATGCCCGCCGCTGAGTGGCGGGTCGCGCGACTCGCGACGCGCCGTCGGGCCGCGGTCACGCGTGCCCAGGTCGAGACGGTCTCGGGCCGCGCGCTCGGGCTCTTCGGACTCGTGTTCGGCGCGCAGACGCTGCCCCTCGCGCTCGCACAGTCCTCAGCGCTCATCGAGGGGGCGGGTGCCGCGCTCATGGCCGTGCTCTACGGCGCGATGGTGACGACCGCGGTCGCCACCATCGCGAAGGTCGCCGTGCGCGGGGCGGCCCTCGCGTTCGCCGTGATCTACGCGCTGGCGCTCGTGGCCTGGCCGTTCCTCGTGGTCGACCCCGCCGCGCTCGAGGGGCAGGCCCCATGGCTCTACTACCTCTGCACGGTGGCGACGACCGCGGCGGTGGTCGCCCTCGCCGCTCCGCTCGCCACCGCCTACACGATCGTCGTGCCGGCAGTGTACGGCGTCATCCGGCTCCTCCCGGCCGGCGGCGGGGCCGTGCCGCTCCTCGCCGTGCTGGACGCCATGTACGCCGTCATCCTCGGCGTCGTCGTGCTCATCATCGTGACCATGCTCCGGCAGGCGGCGGAGGCGGTCGACGGCGCCCAGGAGGCGGCGCTGCAGCGCTACGACCTCGCCGCCCGCCAGCACGCCACCGAGAACGAGCGCGTGAAGGTGGACGCGCTCGTGCACGACAGCGTGCTGACGACGCTGCTCTCGGCGGCGGCCGCCAAGTCGCCCGAGGAACAGGCGCTGGCCGCGCGCATGGCGCGCGACGCGGTGAAGCGGCTCGACGAGGCCGGAGCGGCCGGGCCCCGCGCGCTCGAACGGGTGGGCTTGCCCGTGCTCGTGCGCAGGCTGCGGGCCGCGCTCACGACCTTCTCCGCGCCGTTCACCGTGCGCGTCGTGAACGCGGGCGGAGTCGAGCTGCCCGTCGAGGCGGTCGAGGCGCTCTACTCGGCCTCGGTGCAGGCGATGGTCAACAGCATGCAGCACGCGGACGAGCCCGGTCGCGGCACGCGCCGGGAGCTCCGCATCCGCGGGGTCCGCGCCGGCGGCTGCGTCATCGAGGTCGCCGACAACGGCGTCGGCTTCGAACGCGAACACGTGCCGGGCGAGCGACTCGGCCTCCGGGTGTCCATCGAGGAGCGGATGGAGAACGCCGGAGGCAGCGCCGAGATCTCATCGCGACCCGGGCAAGGCACGTCCGTCACGGTGGCCTGGCCGGTCGGAGCCGACGGAGGCGACGCATGATCGCCGTCCCTCGCTGGCTCCTGCTCGTGCTGGGGGCGCTGTTCTCGCTGTACCACGTGATCCTCGGCATCTACTCGCTCGACGTGCCCCGCTCGCCGTGGCCGACGGTGGTCGCCCTCGTGCTCTACTCCGTGGCGACGGTCGCGAGCCTGTGGCCCGTCAAGCACATGCGCATGCCCGACTGGCTGGCCGCGTTCGACCTCGCCGTCAGCATCGTGCTGCCGCTGCTCGTCACGAGCCAGCTGGACCCGGACGCCCAGAACGGGTACGCGACCTGGTACGTCGCGGCGGTGGGCACCCTCATGACCATCGCAGCGGCCAGGCGCCAGCTCGCCGCCGCATGGCTCGGCGTGATCGCGCTCGCCGTGCAGAGCGTCATCTGGGCGGACCCGCTCTCGCTCGGCGCCCTCGGCGTCATCGGCAGCATCGTGTGGGTCGCGATCGCGCACATGCTGACCAGCGCGCTCACCACCGCCGCCCGCGAGACCCGGCGCTACGCACAGGCCGAGCGCGAGGCGGCCGCTTGGCAGGCCGCGCAGGATGCGCACCTCTTCGAGGGGCGCATGCGGCTCGCCCAGACCAACCGCATCGCGGCACCGATGCTCCGGCGCATCGCCGACCGCGGCGGCGACCTCACCGAGGCGCAGCGGCGGGAGTGCCGCATGCTCGAGGCCGCGATCCGCGACGAGATCCGGGGCCGGATGCTGCTCACCGACGCGGTGCGCACCGAGGTGCAGCGCGCCCGCGAGCGCGGCACGATCGTCACGCTCCTCGACGAGGGCGGCATCGACGACCTCGACGAGCCGTCACGCGACCGCGTTCTCTCGCGCCTCGCCGAGGCCGTCGCGCGGTCGAGCGCCGACCGCATCATCGCACGGACGGCCGCAGAGGGTTCGCCGGTGGCCGTCACGGTCGTGGGACTCCGGGAGCCCGAGGGAACGGTCTCCGCCGAGGACACGGATGACCTCGAGGTCGAGTTCTGGCTGGAGATCCCACGGACCTGACGCCCGGCGAACACGCCGGAGGCGGAGGCACCCGGCGGGAACGGACATGAAGGTGGGGGGCCGATCCCCGATCGACCCCCCATCAAGCCCGAGCCACGGCGACAACCCGAATATCGCCCTGACTCGCCCCCAACGGTCACCGGTTACCCGACCAGTGACGGTGGCGACTCCCAACAGGAGCCTGCGATATCCATATTGACGCACCCCGTGCCGATCGAAAAGTCATCATTTCGGAGGACACATGGGCGTCCGGGGGACACGGGCGAACGTCCGTGCCCCCGTCAGCGCCGCAACTTCGCGGATCCCACCGGCAGGCATGGACGAGCTGCGCAGGGAACGGGGGACGCTCAGGTCTCAGCGAGCGGATCGCACCCAGTTTCCGGGTCCGACGGGGAACGGAGTGCGCAGCGCGCCGGCGCTCTGCACCCACGGGGCGCGGGCGGGCTCGGCGACGGGAGCCGCGGCCGTGCCCTCCTCGAGTGCTGCGAGCAGCACCGCGGTGACCGCCGCGGCCTCCTCGTCGCTGACGTCGCGCGTGACGAAGCGGATGGCGTCGGCGCGGGCGTCGGCCTCATCGGCGGTGGGCGCTCCTGCGGTGATGTCGTCGATCATGGCGCCCCCTAGAGCGGGATGTTCCCGTGCTTCTTCGGCGGCAGACTCGCTCGCTTCGTGCGAAGGGCCCGCAGTGCCTTCACGACCGCGACGCGGGTGGCCGCGGGTTCGATGACGCCGTCGAGCTCGCCGCGTTCGGCGGCGAGGAACGGGGAGGCCACGTTGTAGGTGTACTCGTTCGCGAGCTTCGTGCGCACCGCTGCGACGTCCTCGCCCGCCTCCTCGGCGCGCTTGATCTCGCCGCGGTACAGGATGTTCACCGCGCCCTGCCCGCCCATCACGGCGATCTCGGCCGTTGGCCAGGCGAGGTTGATGTCGGCGCCGAGCTGCTTGGAGCCCATCACGATGTACGCCCCGCCGTAGGCCTTGCGGGTGATCACGGTGACGAGCGGCACGGTCGCCTCGGCGTAGGCGTACAGGAGCTTCGCCCCGCGGCGGATGACGCCCGTCCACTCCTGGTCCGTGCCCGGCAGGTAGCCGGGCACGTCGACGAGGGTGAGGATCGGGATCGAGAACGCATCACAGAAGCGCACGAACCGCGACGCCTTCTCGCCCGCCGCGATGTTCAGCGTGCCCGCCATCTGGCTCGGCTGGTTCGCGATGATGCCGACCGAGCGGCCCTCGATGCGGGCGAAGCCCACCACGATGTTCGGGGCGAACAGCGGCTGCACCTCGAGGAAGTCGCCGTGGTCGACGATCCCCTCGATGACCGAGTGCATGTCGTACGGCTGGTTCGGCGAGTCGGGGATGATCGTGTTGAGCCGGCGGTCCTCGTCGGTGATCTCGAGCTCGACCTCGGCGTCGTACACCGGGGCATCCGTCATGTTGTTGTCGGGCAGGAACGAGACGAGCGTGCGAGCGTAGTCGAGTGCGTCGGACTCGTCGCTCGCGAGGTAGTGCGCGACGCCCGAGATGGTGTTGTGGGTGAGCGCGCCGCCGAGCTCCTCCATGCCGACGTCCTCGCCGGTGACCGTCTTGATCACGTCGGGGCCGGTCACGAACATCTGGCTGGTCTTGTCGACCATGATCACGAAGTCGGTGAGGGCGGGGGAGTAGACCGCACCGCCGGCCGCTGGACCGCAGACGATCGAGATCTGCGGGATGACGCCGGATGCCGCGGTGTTCCGCCGGAAGATCTCGCCGTACTTGCCGAGCGCCACGACGCCTTCCTGGATGCGCGCCCCGCCCGAGTCGAGGATGCCGATCATGGGCGCGCCGATCTTCAGGGCGAGCTCCATGACCTTGATGATCTTCTCGCCGGCGACCTCGCCGAGCGATCCGCCGAAGATCGTGAAGTCCTGCGAGTACACGGCGACCTGGCGGCCGTGGATGGTGCCCGTGCCGGTGACGACCGCATCGCCGTAGGGGCGCTTCGCGTCCATGCCGAACGCGTGGGTGCGGTGCCGCACGAACTCGTCGAGCTCGACGAACGAGCCGGGGTCCAGGAGCTCCGCGATGCGCTCGCGCGCGGTCATCTTGCCCTTGGCGTGCTGCTTCTCGATGGCCGCCTCGCCCGACGCGGTCACGGCTTCGTGATAGCGGTGCTTGAGGTCGGCGAGCTTGCCGGCGGTCGTGGAGAGGTCTGGGCCGTCAGTCGCTTCGGTCACGCCGTTCACTCTACCGGCGAGTATCGGGCCGACTTCGTTGATGGTTTCCTACAAATCCGTCCTTGGACGTCGTGCATTCCCGTGACGCGCGGAACTGGGAGACTGTCGGCATGGATCTTCCGCTCAGCCGCGCGGCGGTGCCGCGCCTCGAATTCCTCGCGACGGCCGGGTCGACGAACGACGAGTTGCGCGACGCCGCGAACGGGCCGGATGCCGCGGGCTGGCCGCACGGCTCGGTCATCGTCACGGACGACCAGACCCGTGGACGCGGTCGGATGGGGCGCACGTGGATGGCGCCGACGGGCAAGACGCTCGCGATCTCCGTGCTCCTGCGCCCCGGACTGCCCGGCGGCGCGCCGTTCCCGGCCGACGGCTACGGCTGGATCCCGCTCATCGCCGGTGCGGCCATGACGGAGGCGGTGCGCCGGGCGGTCGACGCAGCGGCATCCGTCGCCCCCGACGAGCCGGAGGATGACGGCACCGGCGGTGTGGAGGTCGAGCTCAAGTGGCCGAACGACGTGCTCGTCTCGGGCTACAAGGTCTGCGGCATCCTGTCGGAGCTCCTTCCCGACACCGGCGCAGTGGTCGTCGGCGCCGGGCTCAACCTCACCCTCGACGAGCACGACCTGCCCGCCATCTCCTCGACGTCGCTCCTGCTCGTCACCGGCGTGCAGCCCGACGCCGACGCGGTGCTCGCCGACTACCTGCACACCTTCCTCCACCTGTTCCGCGCCTTCGCCGAGCACGGCGCGGATGCCGCCGCGAGCGGCATCGCCGACCGCGTCACGGCACTCTGCAGCACCGTTGGCGCCGAAGTGCGCGTCGAACTGCCCGGAGGACGCGAGATCCTCGGCGTGGCCGAGCGTCTCGACCGCGACGGCCGCCTCGTCGTGCGCGACCGGAATGGAGAGGCGCAGTCTGTCGCCGCGGGCGACGTCACGCACCTGAGGTATTAATGGGCATATGAGCCCAGCTGCGAGCCAGGCTGCCGCCCAGCCAGCAGCATCCGTGGAGCGGGTCGTCGCCCGCGTGCGGCGCCACGCGCGGATGCTCATCCTGCCCGCCGTGCTCCTCATCGCCACGGCGGGCGTGGCCACGTACGCCCTCGCGGCACTGCCGGAACCGTGGCAGCGCATCGCCGTGGGCGGGGTCGCGGTGCTCGTGATCGTCTTCGGCTGCGTCCTGCCCCTCCTCGCCTGGCTCACGCGGCGCGTCACCGTCACCACGCGCCGCATCATCCTCCGCAGCGGCGTGTTCGCGCGCGTTCGACAGGAGCTCCTGCACAGCCGCGGCTACGACGTGACGATCCGGCGCACGTGGGTGCAGAGCGCGTTCGGCTCCGGCGACGTGCGCGTGAACACCGGCCACGACCATCCGGTCGTCATCCGCGATGTGCCCGGCCCATTCCAGCTGCAGTCGGCGCTCGAGGAGCTCATGGAGCACTCGCACTCCATCATCGCCGAGCGGCGGCGGGCCGAGCAGTCGATGGCCGACGGCGACACCGTGGTGTGGGGTGGGCGCTGAACCGCATCGGCGGTGCGGCATCCGCCCGGAGGACGTAACGTAGAGAGGGTGGTCTCGCGCGCCCCCCGAGCGCGAGCCGCGCGATGAAGGGTTCCACTTGGCCGACGAATGCATCCACGGTTTCGACGACGGCCTCTGCGCCATCTGCTTCCCGCCCAAGGAGCCCGAGCCGAAGCCTGCCATCGCCGCCGCCTCGCGCACGAAGGGCCCGAGCGGAAGCCGGCAGCCGCGTCCCGCCGCCCGAGTCGCGGGCAGCGCCCGGGCCGGAGCCTCCCTCGTCGACACCCCCGTCGACCCCAAGACGGTGCGCATCTACCACGTGACCCACGTCGAGAACCTCGCGTCGATCCTCGGCGAGGGCGCACTCCTCGCCGACGGCGCGGGGGCCGCCCCCGTCGTCGACGTGTCGGCGCCCGATGCGCGTGCCTTCCGTCGCTCGACGACCGTCGACGGCGCCGACGCGGTCGTCGCGGACTACGTGCCGTTCCTGCTCTCCACCGACGCCCACGTCTGGAACTCGGTACGCACCGGCACCCCCGACCCGCGACTCGCACCCGAGGCCATCGAACGGGCGCCCGCCGACCACGTGATCCTCGTGAGCTCGGTGGCGAGCGCGGTCGGCGCGCGCACCGACACCGACGGCACGGTCGTGGTCACTGACGCGGATGCCGCGGCCGGCGGTGTCGCTGCGGCCTCCGCCTGGCCCGAGGTGCTCCGGATGCTGCAGCGGCTGCACCGCGAGGACGAGGGCGCCCGCCTGCGCTCCGCGGAGTTCCTCGTGCACGAGAACCTGCCGCTGGAGCGCGTGCTCCTCATCGCCGTCGGCAACGACCGTGTGCGCGACCGAGTACGGGTGGCCCTCGACGCCGTGGGCCTCAGGACCCGCGTGGCGGTCTACCCGCCCTGGTTCCAGCCGACGGCTGCGGAGGAGGCGGAGTAGCAGATCCGCCCGGGCGCGACGCCCGCGGTGGTCTCAGGGGCGGCATCACCGAGGTACGCGAGCAAGCCGTGCCAGAGGCAGCGAGGGCGCTGCCGACTCGGGTGGACACCTCCACCTCCTATGGCGTCGGGGTCGGCCTAGACTGAACGGGGCGCCCGGACCGGCGCCCTTGCGGCCGACGGCGAATGGAGTGCACGGGTGCGGGTCGGAGTGATCGGCGGCGGGCAGCTCGCCCGGATGATGATTCCGGCGGCGATCGAGCTCGGCGTCGAATTGAGGGTGCTCGCCGAGGCCGAGGGCATGTCGGCCGCGCTCGCGGCCGACCGTGTCGGCGACTACACCGACGTCGGGACCGTGCTGGCCTTCGCCCGAGAGGTCGACGTGCTGACGTTCGACCACGAGCACGTGCCGCAGGACGTGCTGCACGCCCTCGTCGACGCGGGCGTGCGCGTGCACCCGGGACCCGACGCGCTGAAGGTCGCGCAGGACAAGCTCCTCATGCGCCGTCGCCTCTCCGAGCTCGGCCTTCCCGTGCCCGACTGGGCGGGCGTGCAGTCGGTTGGCGAACTCGACGACTTCATCGCCGACCACGGCGGTGCGGCGGTCGTGAAGACCCCCCGCGGCGGCTACGACGGCAAGGGCGTGCGCATGGTGCGCTCCGCCGCGGAGGTTGCCGAGTGGTTCGCGACCATCGCAGAGGACGGTCGCGGCGGAGCGCTCCTCGTGGAGGAGCTCGTCGAGTTCCGGCGGGAGCTCGCCCAGGTCGTGGCGCGCCGCCCGTCGGGCGAGGTGGCGGCGTGGCCCGTCGTCGAGACCGTGCAGGTGGGCGGCGTGTGCAGCGAGGTCATCGCGCCGGCGCCGCGGTCGGCCGGGCGGCTTTCGGATGCCTCGGCCGACGTCGCGATCACGATCGCCGAGGGACTCGGCGTCACCGGCGTCCTCGCCGTCGAGTTGTTCGAGACCACCGACGACCGCATCCTCGTGAACGAGCTCGCGATGCGCCCGCACAACAGCGGCCATTGGTCCATGGACGGCTCGACGACCGGCCAGTTCGAGCAGCACCTGCGCGCCGTGCTGGACCTGCCGCTCGGCGGCACCGGATGCCACGAGGAGTGGGCGGTGATGGTGAACATCCTCGGCGGACCCGAGGAGGGCACCCTCGAAGAGCGCTATGCGGAGGCCCTCGAGGGACATCCGACCGTGAAACTGCACAACTACGGCAAGGCGCCGCGGCCCGGCCGCAAGGTCGGCCACGTCACGGCCATCGGCCCCGACCTCGACGACGTCGTGTACGAGGCACGCTCGGCCGCGGCCGTCTTACAGGACCGAGCCGGCCGAGGGCGATGAGGCGGCCGACATGGTGCGCTGTCAGAGGTCCGCGTGCAGTTGCCACACGCGCTCGGCCGAATCCCTCCAGCCGAACGCCCGAGCGCGGTCGTTGCCCGCGATGGAGAGTCGCTCGGCCAGCGCGTCGTCGGTCGCGACCGTGGAGATCGCGGCCGCGAGGCGGTTGACGTACGCTTCACCGGCGATCCCGACGGGAACCGCCACTCCTGCTCCCGCCGCGGTCTCCGTGTACTCGGCCACATCGGAGTGGACCACCGGAGTCCCGAGGACGAACGCCTCGATGAGCGTCGCCGGGTCCCCTTCCTCGTGAGCCGGGGCGATGAACGCCGCGGCTCCGGCGAGCACGACCGCCAGGTCGGCATCCGGGAGCGAGTCGAACGACTTCACGAATCCCCGCCGTACCCCGGACTCCTCGGCTACCGTGGCCAGATGCTGCTCGCCCCATTCCCGTGGACCGAGCACGATGAGGGGCAGCTCCGGCATTCCGGGCCGCCCGAGCGCGGCGAGCACCTCGCCCACGCCGCGATGCGGCTCGAGCGAGCCGGTCGTGACGAGATAGGAGCTGGGCAGGCCGAGTGACGTAAGCCGTTGCGAAGCGTCGTGTGGAATCATGAGGCCGGACCGGGCGGCTGGGCTGATGACCCGGATCCGGTCGCCGAAGTCGAACTGGGCGGCGAGTCTGGTCGCGAGCGCGTGTGTTGACACGACCACCGCGTCAGCGTACTTCCGGGCTCGCTTCAGCATTGCTCGCTGCCACGCCGACTCGGCGGCCGAGAGCGACTCGGGATGCGTGATCGCCAGGGTGTCGTGCACGGTGACGACGACCTGGTTTCCGGCCTCGCGATCGTGCTTGCGAAGCGGCGCGAACAGGCTCGGTGAGTGGATGATGCCGCCACCCGGAGAGGTCGTGAGTCCGACCTGCCAGGCCGCCGCTAGCTCCCGTCGGGCGAGTGAGGTGCGATACAGGTCGGCGAGTCCCGGAAGCGCCGCCCCGATGAACTCGTAGTCGGTTGGCGGTGACGATGACACGATGCCGGCGACCTCGCAGTTCTTCGGGGCCGTCTCGATCAGCGCTCGGGTCAGGTCGAGCGTGTAGCGCCCGACCGCGCCGGGAACCGGGGCCGTGAGTTGGTCGACGACAACGCGAAGTCGTGTGGTCATGTCCGAGTTGGCCTCCTGTTTCGCCCCCTCAATCTATCCTCCGTCGTCGAGCGTCCGGCGCGGTCTGTGGAATCGCGGCATCCGCCGTCCTGCGAGCCTTCGGTGAACTGCCAGTGCGGCCGTCTACTATCGATCGGGTGACCGAACAGCTCAACCCGCTCGTCGGCGTCGTCATGGGCTCCGACTCCGATTGGAACGTGATGCGCGAGGCATCAGCGCTACTCGACGAGTTCGGCGTCGCGCACGAGGTGGAGGTCGTCTCCGCGCACCGCACGCCCGAGAAGATGATCGCCTACGGCAAGGGGGCCGCCGCACGCGGCCTCAAGGTCATCATCGCGGGCGCCGGGGGAGCGGCCCACCTGCCCGGCATGCTCGCCTCGGTCACGACGCTCCCCGTGGTGGGCGTGCCCGTGCCCCTGTCGCGACTCGACGGGCTCGACTCCCTGCTGTCCATCGTGCAGATGCCCGCGGGCGTGCCCGTCGCGACCGTGTCGATCGGCGGCGGGAAGAATGCCGGCCTTCTCGCCGTGAAGATCCTCGCGACGTCGGATGCCGCACTGTCGACCGCGCTCGCCGACTACGCCACCGCCCTCGCCGACCTGGTCGAGGAGAAGAACGAACGGCTCAAGTCCATCCGATGAGCCTCGCCGCCAGCCCGATCAGATTCCCCGACCTCGCCTCGCGCACGGTCATGACCCGCCGTGCCTGGTGGCTCGTCGTGCTCAACGTGCTCATCCCGGGCTCGACGCAGGTGCTCGCGGGCGACCGCAAGCTGGGCCGGTTCGGGCTCGGCGCAACGCTGACGCTCTGGTTCCTCGCGATCGTCGCCGTCGTGGTGTGGTTCCTCTGGCCCGCGGTGCTCTACACCGTCTTCTCGACGACCATCACCCTCTGGATCGTGGCGGCGGTGCTCGCGTTCTACGCGGTGCTCTGGGCGATCCTCACGCTCGACACACTCCGGCTCGTGCGGCTCGTCAAGACCACCCCGTCAGCCCGTGCCTGGGTCGCCGCGCTCTCCGTGCTGCTCATGGTCGCGGTCTCCGGCACGGCGGCCTACGGGGCCTACCTCGCGACGACCGCGAGCGGGTTCCTCTCCTCGGTGTTCATCGCGGGGCCGAGCGAGCCGCCGATCGACGGCCGGTACAACATCCTGCTGCTGGGCGGCGACGCGGGCCCCGACCGCGACGGCCTTCGCCCCGACAGCATCAACGTCGTCAGCATCGACGCGTCGACGGGTCAGGCGGTCATGATCGGCCTGCCACGGAACCTGGCCGACGTCCCGTTCGACGACGGCTCGCCGCTCGCCGCCACCTATCCAGAGGGGTACGGCGCGATCGACGGGTGCGAGGTCGACGTCTGCATGCTGAACTCGATCTACACCGAGGTCGAGTTGATGAGCCCCGACATGTACCCCGAGGCTGTGTCGCAGGGAAGTGAGCCCGGCATCGAGGGCATGCGCGACGCGGCGGAGGGCGTCACCGGCCTGCAGATCCAGTACTACGCACTCATCGACATGCAGGGCTTCTCCGACCTGATCGACGCCCTCGGAGGCGTCACCATGACCGTGGAGGAGCGAGTCCCGATGGGCGCCGGCCACGACGAAGCTGGGAACGATGTCGAGATCACGGAGTGGATCGAGCCAGGGACCCAGGTTCTCGACGGGTACCACGCCCTGTGGTACGCGCGATCCCGGTACGGGACCAGCGACTACGACCGAATGCAGCGGCAGGCGCAGCTCCAGGAGGCGATCCTCCAGCAGTTCAACCCGGCGAACGTGCTGTCGAAGTTCCAGGCCGTCGCAACCGCCGGTGCGCAAGTCGTGAAGACCGACATCCCGCAGAGCATGCTGGGCTACTTCGTGGATCTCGCCTCGAAGACGAAGGAGCTTCCGGTCGGCCAAGTCGCCCTCGTCCCACCGGAGGTGGATCCCGAGGAGCCCGACTACGACTACGTCAGGCAGCTCGTGTCGTCCGCCATCACACCCCCCACGGAGGAGCCCGACGCGGGCTAGCCTCCCGGGCCCGCCGGAAGCAAGCGCGCCACCGACGTCAGGAGGCGCCGAGCTCGCGGTGGAGGGCCCAGACGCGAGATGCGGACTTGCTCCAGTCGAAGGCCGTCGCCCGGTCGCGCCCGAGACTCGCCAGTCGCGCTGCGAGGGCCGGATCGTCGACGACCTGCCCTACAGCCTGAGCGAGCCGCGTGGCATAGCCGTCAGGACCGGCGAGCGTCACACGCAGCCCTGCACCGCCAGCGACCTCGTCGAGCGCCGGCGCGTCGGAATGGACCACGGGCGTGCCGTGGACGAAGGCCTCCACCACGGGAAGCCCGAACCCCTCGGCGAGGCTCGGCATCACGAACGCCGTCGCGCGATCGTAGAGCACGGCGAGGTCCTCTTCCGAGACGTGGCCGAGCGCGCGCACCCGTCCCGTCGGCACGCCCTCGGCGGCCGCCATCGCGGCGACGTCGATGCCGCCCCACCCGCTCGGGCCGGCGATCAGCAGCGGCACGTCGGGGGCCTCGGGCCGTGCGAACGCCTCGATGAGGTGCCGGAGGCCCTTGCGCGGCTCGAGCGTGCCGACGGCGAGGACGAAACGCTCGGGGAGCCGGAGGGCGGCGGCACGTGCGTCGTGGTCAACGGGCAGAACCAGGTCGTTGCTCGCCGCTCCCGGGACAACGCGGATGCGATCGCCGAAGTCGAGGATCTCTGCTAGCCCGGCTGCGACGGCGTGGCTCGGCACCACGACGGCGTCGGCGAATCGCTGCGCGCGCTCCGCCATGGCGCGGTGCCAGCCGACGCCGCGCGGAGTCAACGTCTCGGGGTGAGACCAGGGCACCACGTCGTGGATCGTCGCGACGACGACACGTCGCCGGCCGCTCGCCGTCCTGCGCTCGCGCAGCGGTGCGAGCAGGCTGGTCCCGTGAACGCTGCCGTGGCCGCCGGGCTCAGGGGGAAGTCCGAGTTCCCAAGCCCTGGCGAGAAGGCGCCGCTCGAGGGGAAGCCTCCGGATTCGCGCGAGACCCGGCACGCGTGCCTCGATCTCGCGCACTCGGTCACCCGAGATCGCTGAGACGATTCCCTCGACCTCGCCCTCCGGCGGCGCCGTCGTGACGAGGTGTCGGGCGAGCTCACGGGTGTAGCGACCGATGCCGCCGGGCACCCGAGCGATGAGCTGGTCGAGGATTAGCTCCAGGGTAGTCATGGCAGCCGCGGATCTCCGGTCATGCGGTCAACGCGCCAGAGGTCACGGCATCCGCCAGCGCAACGTCCCACGGCCGCATCGGAGCAAGCCCGACTTTCGACCATCCGTCGTGGCCGAGGACAGAGAACGAAGGCCGCGGAGCAGGGCGAACGAACGAACCGCTGTCGGTGCGGGTGACGCGGTCAGGGTCCAGGCCCGCGTCCCTGAGGATCTCCCGCGCGAAGCCATACCAGCTCGTCGAACCGGAGTTGGTTCCGTGGTAGACGCCGGCCGGGACATCCTTGTCGATCATCTCGACGATGCGATGAGCCAGGTCATGAGACCAGGTGGGCTGCCCGATCTGGTCGTCAATGACTGCCCACTTCTCGCGCTCGCCGGCGAGCCGCAGCATCGTGCGAGCGAAGTTCGACCCGTGCGCTCCGTAGAGCCAGGCGGTGCGCACGATGCTCGTGCCCGACGGGTGGGCAGCGCGGGAGAGCCGCTCGCCTGCTGCCTTGGTGCGTCCGTAGGCGGAGCGGGGCGCGCAGCGGGCATCCTCTGCGTAGGGCTCGCGCGCCTCGCCGTCGAAGACGTAGTCCGTCGAGATCTGGATGAGGCGCGCGCCGTGCTCGTTCGCCGCGGTCGCCAGGTTCTCGGGGCCGTTCGCATTCACCGCGTACGCGGCGTCCTCGTGGGTCTCCGCGTCATCGACGCTCGTGTAGGCCGCCGCGTTGACGACGACATCGTGCCCGGCGAGGGCGTCGCGCACGGAATCGAGATGTGTGATGTCGAGGTCGACGCGGCTCAGTGCCGTGACGTCGCGATCGCGGAGAGCGAGCAGCAAGTCGCGCCCCAGCATTCCAGAGGCGCCGGTGATCAGTACGCGCATCCCGGTCACTGCCCCTGCGCCGCGTACCGAGCCTCGGTGAGGTCCTTCTGCGGCGCCCACCATGCCTCGTTGTCTCGGTACCAAGCGATTGTGTCGGCGAGGCCGGCCTCGAAGTCGGAGAACGTCGGCTTCCAGCCGAGCTCGGTGCGCAGCCGGGTGGAGTCGATCGCGTAGCGGAGGTCGTGGCCGAGCCGGTCGACGACATGGTCGTACGCGTCGGACGGCTGGCCCAGCTGCGTGAGGATCAGTTCGACGACGTCCCTGTTGTTGCGCTCGCCATCCGCGCCGATGAGGTACGTCTCGCCGATCGCGCCCTTGTCGAGGATCGTGAGGACCGCCGAGGAGTGGTCGTTCGCGTGGATCCAGTCGCGCACGTTCTCACCGGTTCCGTACAGCTTCGGGCGCTCGCCGCGGAGCACGTTCGTGATCTGCCGCGGGATGAACTTCTCGACGTGCTGGTAAGGGCCGTAATTGTTCGAGCAGTTCGAGATGGTGGCCTTGACGCCGAACGAGCGCACCCACGCGCGGACGAGGAGATCGCTGCTGGCCTTCGTGGACGAGTACGGGCTCGACGGGTTGTAGGCGGTCGTTTCGGTGAACTTCGCCGGGTCGTCGAGTTCGAGGTCGCCGTAGACCTCGTCGGTGGAGATGTGGTGGAAGCGCATATCGTGCTTGCGTGCCGCCTCGAGCAGCGTGTAGGTGCCGATGATGTTCGTGTCGAGGAACGGCCGCGGATTCTCGAGCGAGTTGTCGTTGTGGCTCTCGGCCGCGTAGTGCACCGCGGCGTCGTGCGCGCCGAAGAGTTCGTCGACGAGTGCCGCATCCTGGATGTCGCCCTTGACGAAGCGGAAGCGGTGGGCGGGCAGCCCCTCGAGAGAGGCGAGGTTGCCCGCGTACGTCAGCTTGTCGAGCACGGTCACCTCGTGCGGGGTGTGATCGATCACGTAGTGGACGAAGTTGGAGCCGATGAAGCCGGCGCCGCCGGTGACGAGGATCTTCATGCTGGTGGTTCCGCTCCGTTTCGATCAGGACCCCCGCGATTCTACGACAACCGCCCTAGGTAGACTGCTGCGTGTGCAGGTCCGCGAGCTCTCCATCCCACATGCCTATGAGATGACGCCGCGACAGCACGTCGACGATCGAGGCCTGTTCCTCGAATGGTATCGATTCGACCGCCTGCAGGAGACGGTCGGCCATGCGCTCGAACTCAGGCAGGGGAATCTCTCCGTCTCCCGGCGCGGCGTCCTCCGGGGCATCCACTTCGCCTCAGTTCCGCTCGGCCAGGCCAAGTACGTGACGGCGGTGAGCGGCAGCGTGCTCGACTTCGTCGTCGACATCCGCGTCGGTTCGCCCACATTCGGGCAGTGGGAAGGCGTCGTGCTCGACGACGTCGAGCGGAAGAGCGTGTATCTCGCCGAGGGGCTCGGCCACGCCTTCCTCGCATTGAGCGATCACGCCGTGGTGACCTATCTGGTCTCGGACACGTACAACCGGGATCGCGAGCACGGCATCGATCCGTTCGATCCGGAGATCGGTCTGGAACTGCCCGACCTCCCAGATGTGATCACGTCGCCGAAGGATGCCGAGGCGCCGACGCTGGCGGAGGCGTCCAAGACGGGCCTCCTGCCCAGCTGGGAGGACTGCCTCGCGCACTACCGACGCCTCGACGAGGTGGATTGACGTGCGAGGCATCATCCTCGCCGGAGGGTCGGGCACTCGACTGTGGCCGATCACGAAGGGCATCTCGAAGCAGTTGATGCCGATCTACGACAAGCCGATGGTGTACTACCCCCTGTCGACGCTCATGATGGCGGGCATCCGCGAGGTCCTCGTGATCACGACACCGGAGTACAACATCCAATTCCGTGCGCTGCTCGGCGACGGAAGTGCCCTCGGGATGTCCATCGAGTACGCGGTTCAGCAGTCGCCCGACGGACTGGCCCAGGCCTTCGTCATCGGCGAGGAGTTCATCGGCGATCAGAGCGTGGCATTGGTTCTCGGGGACAACATCTTCCACGGGGTCGGGCTCGGCAGCTCCCTCCGTCAGGGCTCGGACTTCGACGGCGCGATGATCTTCGCCTACCACGTCTCCAATCCCCGGGCCTACGGCGTGGTGGAGTTCGACTCCGAGTTCCATGCACTGTCGATCGAGGAGAAGCCGGCGGAACCGAAGAGCAACTACGCGGTGCCGGGCCTCTATTTCTACGACAACCAGGTCGTGGAAATCGCCAAGTCGATCACCCCCAGCGCGCGGGGAGAGCTCGAGATCTCCACCGTCAACCAGACCTACCTCGATCGCGGCGCCCTCAAGGTGCAGATCCTCGATCGCGGAACGGCGTGGCTCGATACCGGCACCTTCGAGTCGATGATGCAGGCGAGCGAATACGTGAAGGTGATCGAGGACCGGCAGGGGCACAAGATCGGCTGCATAGAGGAGGTCGCCTGGCGGGCCGGCTGGATCGACGACGACCAACTCGGCCGGCTCGCGGAGCCGCTGCGCAAGAGCGGCTACGGCCGGTACCTTGCGGGACTGCTGGAATCGTCCTGATTCCGGGGCGCCCGGTCCGGCCTGCGCTCGTGGCGTGCTCGTGGCGTCAGGAGCCGCGGCGAGCCCCGCGGCGCAGCGCACGGAGCGGGGTCGTGAGGCGCCAGGAGAACGTGGACGTGACCCGTGCCAACTCCGCTTCCGCCCGGTCGGCGCGGGTCGACTCGTCGGCGACGGCCTGGTGGAGCCGTTCGAACTCGACGGCGTCGGCGCGCTCGTGCGCGGTCACGAAGTCGTCGAACACGCAGGCCGGATAATCCAGCTTCTCCCGGAGGTCCTCATGCTCGGCGGCAACGTAGTACCGGGAGAGCCCGTCGAACAGGCAGAAGCGGTATCCCGCCTCCAAGAGCAGCGGCTCCCACTCGGCGTGCGTACGGATGGTCGTGGTCGGCGCCGTCGCCTCGACGACGATGACCCATGGCCGGAACCTGGCGAGATCGATGGACCGCAGCACGGATGCCTCCGACCCCTCGGTGTCCACCAGCAGGAAGTGGATGGGCTCGTCGGCGAAGCCCGCCGCCTGGATGATCTCGTCGACGCTCTGCGACCGCACGGGGATAGGGGTCGTCGACCACCCGACGCTCTCGTGATGCGCCCGCACGTCGTCGGCGATGGTGGACAACCCGGTTCCCCGAATGCGGTGCAGGACCGCGGTCGATCGTCCCGCGTCGCTCGCAACCGCCTCCACGATGACGTCGCGCGGGCGGGCGCTCCGGTATCGTCGCGCGAAGTCGGGGTCGGGTTCCACCGCGATGCCGCTCCACCCCCGGTCGTAGAAGGCGCGCGACACCGAGTAGAGCGTCGGGTCGTTGGCGCCGACGTCGATGTATCGTCCGTTCGGCACCCCGCCGAGGGCGCGCCAGAGTACGACATCCTCCCCGTTCTGTGCGTATGAGGTGAACTTGTCCGCCGGGATCACCGTCATGCGAGGGCTTCGCTCGCATCGGGGGCAGTGGGGGTGAGGTGGATGGGGAGATCGCCGTCCAGGACACCCAAGGCTTCCACGGCGAAGTAGCGGGTCATGGGTCGATCCTATCGAAGCGCCCCTCGTCTCCTCAGTCGAACCCGTGCAGGCGCTCGGCCGCCTCCAGCCCGCTCTCGACGCGTTCGTTGAGCAACTGCTTGCCCTCGGTCCCCTCGTAATCGTAGATGAAGTATCCGGAGCATTCCGTGATACCGGCGGGCTCGCCCAGCGGCTCGACGGATTCCTCGGTCACGAAGCCCCACGGGTCGATGATCACGAAGTTGAAGTCCTGGTCCTCGTAGCTCGCGAGGTTGATCATCCACGGATGCACCGTGAGATCCGGGTTGACCTGAAGGATCGGATAGTCGTGCGTGCCGTAGAGGTCCCAGTTCCGGGTCAGCCAGAAGGTTCCCACGCCGGCTTTCGCGTCGGCGGGCAGCTCAGCCGCGCACGCCGCCCCGCCTCGGTTCTCGGAGAGCGCCATCGTGGCGGCCTTCGGTGCCGCGATCGCTCCGCCGATGAGAATGAGCACCGCGACGCTCGAGGCGAACACCAAGCCGTACGTCCTGACGCTGTGGCGCACCCGTGCATCACGGATGGAGAGCAGCGCGGTGCGGAAGAACTTCACCGCCTCGTATGACGCAGGGAGCAGCGGGAAGACGAGCACCGGCACGAGGTACCGGGTCGTGAGCGTCCCCGTCACCACCATTCCGATCAGGAGTGAGGCGACGGAGACCCACGAGAACACGGCGAGGATGAACTCCGCCGAGGCCACGTGCCACCGGCCGGGGATGGTATCCCGCCGGAGCAGCACCCGGATGATCGGGAGCGATGCGATGAGGAGCACGATCGACGCCAGCACGAGTTTCAGGAACCCCTGGGGGGTAGCAACGAGGGCCTCCGCCACATTCCGCATGAAGAGGAACGACTCGCCCGCCAGCGATAGGTCGACATAGGAGCCGACGCCCAGTGAGGTGTACCGCTCGAGGAACTGCCGGAGCACGTACCCGATCGCCACTGTCACCGCGATCGTGCCCGCAAGCGTCCAGAACCAGGCGCGCGACAGTCGTTTCATCGCGAAGGCGATGAGCAGGGTCGCCGCGAGCGGTGCGAGCACCTGCATCCAGAACAAGGGGTTCGACGCGCCGGTGAGTGCGCCGAGCGTCACGAACAGGATCACGAAGACCAGCGTCCGCGTGCGGCGGACGGGCGGGTCCGTGAACGCACGCGTCGTCCAGAGGATCAGCGCGATTGACGTGAGCCCGGAGATGATGACTCCGGGATAGTAGGAGACGAGGAGGAAGAGGCTCGCGATGGCCGTCCCGTTGATGTCCGACACGGGCTCCAACAGGACGTACACGACATACATCGCCGTCGCCCCCAGTGCGACCGAGATCTCCAGGATGCGATGCCTCGAGTGGCGGAACAGCAGACGGGAGCACCAGCGCAGCAGCACGTAGAGCAGCAGCAGGTTGAGGATCGCGATCCCGGCCAGCGCGGTCCTCGGGTTGCTTGTGAAGGCGCTCACGACCCAGTAGGTCGGCGTCTCGGGGAACAGGAACAGCTGTGACGAGAAGACCCACTCGAACGGCTGCCCCGCGAGGATCGATTCCCTCAGCAGCGGTAGGACGAGGGAATCGCCGCTGTAGAGGAGGTTGATCTCCCAGGCCGTGTTGATCCACTGGCCCAGGATGATGAGTCCCGATGCGAGCACGATGAGGACGGCGAGAGCCTCAACCCCCGCCCGCTTCCACCAAGGGGCCCGGACGGCCGAGGGATGACCTGAGTCGGTGGTGATCGAGGCGGTCGACGGCTCAGACATTTCCGCGGGACATCCGGATGCGAGGGACGAGGAAGAAGTTGCGGAGCAGGGTGTTCCCGGGGATCTTGGACTCGCCGTTCGTGCGGTCGAAGAAGACGATCGGCAGTTCGACGACCCCCTTGGCCGCCAGGAGGGCACGGTACTTCAGCACGAGCAGGAAGCCGTAGCCGGTGGCGGTGATGGTCTCGGGCGTGATCCGCCGCAGCAGTTCGCTGGAGTACAGGTTGAACCCGCCCGTGTAGTCGCTGATCTTGCGGCTCAGCACGGTGCGGGCGTAGAAATTGCCGCCGCGGCTCAGGATCTTGCGGTTCAGGGCCCAGTCGGGCGTGCCGCCGCCGGGGATGTATCGCGAGGCCACGACGAAGTCCGCGTGCTCCAACGCCTGATGGATGAACCCGGAAATATACTTGGGGTCGTGCGACATGTCGGCATCCATCTGGAGGACGTAGTCGAAGTCCTCTCTCAGGATGAGATCGAATCCATGGATGTAGGCTGCACCGAGCCCCTCCTTCGTCGGCTTGACGATCGTGCGCACTGTGAAGTTGTCGAGAGCGTACGACGGGGCGATGTGCTCGACGAAGGAGGAAGTCCCATCAGGCGACGAATCATCCAGGATGAACAACGTGATCGACGTGTCGGGGTGCTGTGCGCTCACGTGCGAGATGGACTCGATGAGCGCTTCCACGTTCTTGACCTCGTTGTAGGTCGGGACGGCGATGGCGAGCTTGAGCATGGTCGTGAAGGTTACCTCGGTACGTGAAGAAACTGCTCTCGAATGAGAAGATACGTTTCCTGATTGCGGGCTGCGCGAATACGGCACTGGATTTCATCCTACTGAACGTGCTGGTCTTCGCGTTCGCGGTGCCGATCCTCGCCGCCAACGCGATCTCGGTGACCATCGGCATCTGCGTGTCGTACCTCCTGAACCACTTCTACGTGTTCCGCTACGAGGAACCGATCTCGTTGAGGCGGTTCGCGATGTTCTTCGTGATCACAGGCTTCAGCTCGCTCGTGCTCCAGAACCTGGTGATCCTCGGCTTCGAGGCGCTGTTCGGGACGGAGTTCGGCCGGTCGCTCCTGTTCCTCCCCGGCGAGGACGGCAAGCAGTTCCTCGCGATCAACATCGCCAAGGCCACGGCGGTGCTCCTCGGCCTGATCTGGAACTTCGCGTTCTACAAGTTCGTCGTCTTCCGTGAAGAGCGTCGGCGGGCCGACGAGCCCGCGACCGAGCGGGCGGATGCCGCAGACGCGCGCACGCGGGCGGGGGTCGCGTCCGAGGCGTCGGCCGTCCCCGATTCACCGGCCGTGCCGGAGCCGCCGGCGGCGTGAGCGCGCTCTCGCGCTCGCAGGACTGCCTATAGTGGTGGGCATGCCCATCCGCCCGAGCGACTCCGTCGCGCCTGCCGTCGGCCGGCCGGCCGGGCTTGCGTCCGGTACTCACGTGCCAGCCGTCGTCAGACAGCTCGGACTCGCCGCCCTGACTGGCGGAATCGCGCTCGTCGTCGCGTGGTTCGCGCTCGACCTCAGCCTCGAGGCGATGTCCATGCGGTGGGCGTCGGGTGCGACCGGCGACCAGATGCTGCACTACATCGTCTCCGCCAGCGCGATCGACCACTCGCTGTTCACCCCGAACCTCCGGCTGGGCTTCCCCGAGAACCAGAACCTCTTCTTCGCGCCGATGTACGACCCCGCGTCGGCCGTCGCGCTCTCTGCCGGATCGCTCGTCATCTCCGACCCCGTGCTCCTGCTCAACGTCTACCAGCTCGGCGGGTTCTTCGTGACGGGCGTCGCCGGCTACCTGATGTTCCGCGCGCTCCGCGTACGCGAGCTGACGTCGGTCGTGTTCGGCGCCGTGTTCGCACTGGCGCCGTTCCACTTCGAGCGCGTCGAGCTCGGGCACGCGTTCGTGGCGAACTACTGGGGTGTTGCCGTCCTCGTCGTCCTCGTGCTCGTGGCGGGCGGTGACGGTGCCGACCCCATCGCGAAGTGGGCCGACGCCTCACAGTCGCCGAAGGGTCCGGTCGTTCGGCGCCTGGTCGCGATCCTCATCATGACGTTCGCCCTGTCGCTGACCAATTCGTACTACTACGTGTTCGCGGCCATCATCATCGCCGGCGTGATCGTCGTGCGCGGGGTCGTCCTGCTGGTCGCCCGCCGGGGCGTGCGGTCCCTCCTCTGGCCGGTCGTGACGCTCGGGTCGTTGGTCGTGTTCGTCGGCGTCCAGTTGGCGATCCTCTCCCTGAACTTCGGCGATCGGTACCAGAAGTACTTCTCCGAGCGCCTTCCGCTCGAATCCGAGCAGCACGCCGGCAAGATCACGACCCTGCTGCTGCCATGGCCCGGGTCGGGGATCCCCGGGGTCTCCAGCCGCGTGGAGGCGTACGCCCAGTACACCTCGGTGTCGCCGTACGCGGAGCCGACCGGCATGTCGGTCCTCGCGATCCTCGGCATCGCGCTCCTCGTGATCTGGGCGCTGGGTCGCTTCGTCCTTCCGTCCACGACTGCTGGGCGGCCGGCGGCCACCGTCCTGACCGACACCCGGCTGTCGGTGCTCGCGCTCGCCTTCTGGATCGGCCTCCTCTTCTACGTCGTCGGAGGACTCGGCTACCTCTTCGCCGTCCTCGTCACGCCGGAGATCCGTTCGTGGGTCCGGCTCAGCATCGTCCTCGCGACGATCGGCCTCGCGTTCCTGGCCGTCCTCATCGACGCCACCGCGAGGCGGCTGTGGTCGCTCCTCGCCGTGCTGGGCGTGGTGGTCGTCATCGCCGCGGTCGACCAGGTCGCCGGGGTGCCCCGCGCGGTCGACCTCCAGCCGACCTCGGACGCTGACCTGCGCGCCCTCGTCGCGCAGGCGGATTCCGAGCTCGAGCGCGACTGCGGAGTCGCCCAGCTGCCCGTCAAGGGATTCCCGGAATCGGGGCCGATCCTCGGACTCGGCGACTACGAGCTCGGCCTCCCATATGTGGTGGGCGCTGATTCGACGCTTCGCTGGAGCTACGGCGGAGTCTCGGGAACGCACTCAGGGGACTTCTGGAAGGATGCGGACGACCCGTCGTCGTTCGCCCGCGCCGTGTCGGAGTCCGGTGCGTGCGCGATCTACGTCGACCGCGCCGCCTTCGAGAGCGATGGTGAGTGGGAAGCGTACGTGGACGCCGTGTACGGGGACGACTGGACCTTCATCGGGAACCCGGACGGACGCCAGGTGATCGTCGCGCCGTGATGAGCAGCCGCGGCCGGCTCAGCGTGCGCGGGCTGCGCTCGCGTAGGCTTCCGCGTGGAGGCGCGCGGCGTCCGCCCACGTGAAGTGGGCGGCGCGCTCGACGCCCAGCCGTCGCAGCTCCTCCCGGCGGGCTTGGGACGAGACAAGGTCGCGTAGCGCCGCCGCGATGGACTCGGGGTCCGTGCCCGTGTAGGCGACCGCGTCGCCGCCGACCTCGGGCAGCGCGAGCGCACGCGTGGTGAGCACGCAGGCGCCGGCCGCCATCGCCTCGAGCACGGGAAGGCCGAAGCCCTCCCCGAGGCTCGGGTAGGCGACGACCGTCGCACCGGCCAGGAAGGCGCGGAGCTGCTCAGCGGGCAGGTAACCCAGCCTTCGGACGTCGAGACCGCGAGCGCGGGCGTGATCGACCTGCGGATCGATGGGGTCCCCCCATCCCGGGCCTCCGGCCAGAAGCAGCGCCGGCGCGTCGGGGTCGTCGGCGAATGCGCGCTCGAAGCCCGTGACGAGCGCTTGCACGTTCTTGCGCGGCTCGATCGTCCCGAGGAACGCGATCCAGGACGCCGCGACCGCGTGGTCGTCGCGGAAGGCCCTGACCTCGGCCTCGGTCGGCGGGTGGAACATCTCGGGGTCGTGCCCGTGCGGCGCGACGGACACCGACCGACGATCGGCGCGAGTGATCCGCACGTACTCCTCGCCGGTCGCCCGTGACGGCACGACGACCGCGAGGCGGAGCGCGCCGGCCAGCCGGATCCAGCTTCCGAAGAACGCGCGCTTCACGCGGGTGTGCACCTCGGGGTGCGTGAAGAACGTGAGGTCGTGCACGCTCACCACGCGCGGGTGCCGTGAGATCAGCGGGAACGTGTAGTGGACGGAGTGGATCACCCGAGCGCCGGTCCGTCGTGCCGCCGACGTCACGCCGAACTGCTCCCAGAGGAGCCGGAGCGGCCGTCGCGTGGTCCAGCGTGGCGCCGTGATCGTCGCCGCGCCCGTCGCGAGGAAGGCAGCCTCGTCGCGCTCCTGGCAGAGCACCGTGACCGGCACTCCGATGGCGACCAGGGCGGGGAGGAGGTCCTCGACGTACCGCCCGACGCCACCGCGGTCTTCCGGGATCGCAGTGGCGTCCAGGAGCACGCGAGGGTGGCGATCAGGCACGTTGCCGGTGCGCCGCGAGGTCGTGGTCCACCATCGACGTGACGATCTCGTCGAAGCCGACCGTCGGCGACCAGCCCAGGTCCGTGGCCGCCTTGGAGGCGTCCCCGCGGAGCTCGTGGGGATCCGCGGGCCGGGCGAACTGCGGGTCGATGACGGTGCGATCGCGCCAGTCCACGATGCCGACGTGCGTGAATGCCGCCTCGACGAATTCGGCGATCGAGTGCGTCTCGCCGGTCGCGATCACGTAGTCGTCGGGGTTATTCGTTTGGAGGGACAACCGCAACGCGTTCACGTAGTCGGGAGCCCACCCCCAGTCCCGACGCGTCTCGAGCGTGCCGAGCGACAGGGTGTCCTGGTCGCCCCGCGCGATCGCCACGGCCGCCTGCGTGATCTTGCGGGTCACGAAGTTCGGCGGACGGCGAGGCGATTCGTGGTTGTACAGGATGCAGTTCGTCGCGAACACGTCCTGCGCGCGGAACACCTGCACGAGGTGGTGCGCGAACGCCTTCGCCGCACCGTACGGGGACGCCGGCGCGATCGGCGTGAGCTCATTCTGCGGCGATACCTCGGCATCGCCGAAGATCTCGCCGCTTCCGGCGTGCACCAGCTTCACTCGACGTCCGGTGCGCTCCTGGAGGTCCCTCACCGACGCGAGCAGCTGTGCGACGCTCAGCGCGTTGATCCGGGCGGTCTGGACCGGCGCCTGCCACGACTGGAACACCGAGCTGATCGAGGCGAGGCTGTAGATCTCGTCGGGCTCGACTTCTCGGACCAGCCGATCGAGCTCCTCGAGGTCGGCGAGGTCGAGCTCATGCAGCTGGACCTCCGCGAACTGCGGGCCGGCGTCGACCGGGCCCGACGCGGGTCGCACGACGCCGTGGACTTCGTACCCCGCAGCAACGAGCGCTTCGCCGAGGTACGACCCGTCCTGTCCGGCGGCGCCGGTGATGAGGGCGACTGGCATGTCGTCTAGAGCCCGGCGAGCTTCTTCTGCTCGGCGAGGTCGGACTGCACCATCATCGAGACGAGGCCCGGGAAGTGGACCTTGGGCTCCCAGCCGAGCTTCGTGCGAGCCTTGGTCGAGTCGCCGATGAGGAGGTCCACCTCGGCGGGACGCATGTAGCGCGGGTCCTGCTTGACATAGGGGGCCCAGTCGTCGATTCCGACCTCGGCGAACGCCAGCTCGAGGAGCTCGCGGATCGAGTGCGTCTCGTTGGTCGAGATGACGTAGTCGTCGGCCTCGTCCTGCTGCAGCATCCGCCACATCGCCTCGACGTAGTCGCCGGCGAATCCCCAGTCGCGTCGTGCGTCGAGGTTGCCGAGCGTGACCGAGTCGTCGATGCCGAGGGAGATGCGCGCGACGGCCTGCGACACCTTGCGCGTCACGAACTCGGGCCCGCGACGCGGCGACTCGTGGTTGAACAGGATGCCCGACGACGCGTGCATGCCATAGGACTCGCGGTAGTTGATGGTCATGTAGTGGCCGAAGACCTTGGCCACGCCGTAGGGGGATCGCGGCCAGAGGAGGGTGTTCTCGCTCTGCGGCACGGCCTGCACCTTCCCGAACATCTCGGAGCTCGAAGCCTGGTAGAAGCGCACCTTCGACGGGTCGTCGTGCGTGTAGAGGCGGACCGCCTCGAGGGCGTTCAGGACGCCGCGGCCGGTCACGTCGGACGTGAGCGCGGCGTTCTCCCACGAGTAGGCGACGAACGAGATGGCGCCGAGGTTGTAGACCTCGTCGGGCCGGGAGATCTCGAGCGCGCGAATGAGGCTCGAGAGGTCGGTGAGGTCACCGGTGAGGATCTTCACGTCGGGCACGATCGCCTCGACGAGTGCCCGCTTCGGGTTGTTCTGGCCGCGCATCAGGCCGTAGACCTCGTAGCCCTTCGAGAGCAGAAGCTCCGACAGGTAGAGGCCGTCCTGGCCGGTGACTCCGGTGATGAGTGCTCTCGCCATGTTCTCGTACGTTTCCTTCTGGTCGTCGAATGCCAGCGACCAGTGTAGCGGCTCGCCTCTGGATCCTCGTGCCGGACCTCGAGCCCCTCCGGGCGAGCGGCAGCAGGGCGGATCTGCGCCGGTCCCGGGTCAGTAGAGGTTGGCGCCGTCCACCAGGAGCGTCGTGCCCGTCGAGTCGAGGTAGATCTCGAACCGTAGCGTCGTGTGGTCGCCGCGCTGAACCGGGACGGGGATCTGGACCTTCCGCCAGGTCCCGTCCGCCGTGAAGGACGTGGTCGACGGCACGTTGACGGGTCCGAGCGCCCACACGGCCAGTCGCCCGTTCACCGTCCCCTTGGCCGCCCGCACCCAGACCTCCGCGCGGTAGGTGCTCCCGGCCATCGGCCGGATGGCGATGTCCTGGTAGATCGAGGTGCCGGGCGTCGCGGTGTTCGTGGCGCCGAACCACCGTCCGACCGCCGGCGCGATGCCCGAGGACTGCTGCGTGTAGACCGCGGCGTTCATCGTGGGCCCCCGGTTCCATGCGAAGGCGCCGCCCTCGAACGAGCCGGCCCGCACCAGGTTCCGACCCAGCACGGCGTCGTCGAGCCACAGCGTGCTGCCCACCCTGTCCATGTAGATCTCCACCTTGAGCACCCGCGCTCCAGAGGAGCCGAGGTCGATCGTGGTGGTGACCGGCTTCCACGCCGCACCCACCGAGAAGTTGCTGGCAACGGCGAATGTCGAGTTGCCGCCGAGCGCCCACACGGCGACCCGGCCGGTCATCGGGGCCGCGGCATTCTCGGACCTGAGGGCGATCGTGAACGTGTAGACGTCGTTCGTCCGGAACTCGATCGGGAACTCCTGTGCGAACGACCGACCCGCGACCGGAGTGTTCGCCGCCGCGAACCACTCGCCGGCGTAGGCGTTGGGGTCGCGCCACACCTGCTGGTTGATCGCCCCGTACCCCGGACCCCAACCTGCGAACGAGCCCTCGAAGGAGGGGTTGGCCAGGAGGTTGCGCCGATGCGGGGCTGTCCCGAAGGAGACGGACGCGTTGTCGACCCAGAGCGTCCGCTGCACCTGCTGGAGGTACACGTCGATGCGGACCGTGTGGTGGGACGTGGCGTACACGGGCAGCTCGGTCCTCACCTCCTGCCACTGGCCCGTCGCGACGAAGTCCGTCTTCGCGCCCTCGGTCGTCCCCCCGAGTCCCCAGACCGCGAGGGTCCCGCGATACGGTTGCCCGTCGGCGGATCGGACCCAGACCGTCGCCGTGGCCGACTCGCCGACCGAGACGGCGCGCCGGATGTCCTGGGTCAGCGCACGTCCGGCGACCGGCGTGTTCGTCGCGAAGAACCACTCGCCGTCCTGCGCGATCGACGCGTTCCGATACACCTGCGTGTTGATGAAGCCGTTGCTCGCGGACCATCCCGCCACGGACCCGCCCTCGAACGACGCGGAGCGCACCCAGTTGGACGGGTTCCCGAACCAGTCGTTGAAGTAGCGCCAGAAGTTGCGGTTGCCGTACGCGGAGCATCCGTCGCCCGTGCCGTACAGGTTGGCGAGCGCTGCCGCGTTCGGGCGGTACGGGGTGTAGATGTAGAGGTTCGCCGTCGCCTGGTTCTCGATCCAGACCTGCGACGAGCCGCACGCGGCATTCGGATGCCACTGGATCGTGTTCCACCGTCCGGGACGGTAGTTCCACGAGCTGCTCGTCTTCGTGTACCGCTGGAACTGGTGGGCGGCGTTGTACACCTGGTTGAAGAACCCGTAGTACTCCGTGTCGCAGGCGGCGGTGTCGGGGCATCCGTAGCCGGTTGCCGACCGGTACATGGTCGATGTCGGCGACGTCGACGTGACGAGCCCCTGCTCCTTCTGCAGCAGCACGATGAGGACCTGCGGATTGATGCTGCACGCGGCGGACACCTTCGCGATGATCTCCGCGGCGGAGTCGTTGCCGCCACCTGGGTAGGCGCCGCAGTATGCATCGGCGGCATGGTTCGACGTCGGCGCCCGGTAGTCCTTGAGGCACGGCCACCCGTTCGCGCCGACGCACGAGATCACTCGTGCATTGAGGAAGGACTGGATGTCCGCCGCGTTCATGACGCCGCCTGCGAAGAACACCTCGTCGCTGATGATGTTGCCGGCATCGAACTCGGACCCCGAGAGCGCCTCGGCGGAGGGGCCGGGTCCCGCTCCCGGGATCAGCGCGCCGGTCAGCAGGGCGGCCGCGAGCAATGCCAGTCCGCGGACGGTTGCCCGAGTGCGTCGACGACGTGCCACGAATGCGCCCTCCCCACTGGTCGACCGGGTCGGATCGGCTGCCCGGTCCGACCCGGTCGGCTGCGACCCGTCCGTCTCCTGCATGCTATGGCGGGTCCCATCGGATGCCACGGCGCCGCACCGGCGGCGATCGATACGTCATAGGATGGCCCCCATGGTCAAACGAGGGTCGGGAGCGTCGATCACGTCGTGCTGAGCGATGAACCCAACGAAACCCCCAGGCTCGCAGTGGTCACCGTCAGCTACGGTTCCGAGGGCGTCCTGCCCGTATTCCTCGACTCCATCGTCCGCGCCACGGACGCGTCGGTCGACGTCGGCGTCGTGGACAACAAGCCGTCCGAGGGGTCCACGGTGGCGGCGATGTGCGCCCAGCGGGGCATCCGCTATCTCCCGCTTCCGGCGAACCCGGGATACGGGGGCGCGGTCAATGCCGGGGTGCGGGCCCTCGGGCCGGACATCGAGTGGATCCTCATCAGCAACCCCGACGTGGTCCTCGAGCCGCAGGCGATCGACCGGTTGCGCGCCGTGGGCGAAGCCGACAAGCGCATTGCCGCGGTCGGTCCTGCGATCATCAACGCGGACGGCACGGTGTACCCGTCCGCGCGCGCCGTCCCGTCCGTCGGCCACGGCATCGGGCACGCCCTCTTCGCCAACATCTGGCCCGGCAACCCGTGGACGCGGACCTACCACCGCTCGGGAACCGGTTCGAGCGCCGGCCCCACCGGCTGGCTCTCCGGTGCCTGCCTCCTCGTGCGCAGACGCGCGTTCGACGAGATCGGCGGCTTCGACGAGTCCTTCTTCATGTACTTCGAAGACGTGGACCTCGGGTTCCGCCTCGGACGTTCGGGGTTCCTGAACGTCTATGCCCCGGAGGCGCGCGTGCATCACGCGGGGGCCCATTCCACCGCGGTCGACCCCGTCCCCATGCTGGACGCGCACCACCGGAGCGCCCGCCGGTTCCTCGCGAAGCGATACCCGGGCCTGCGGTACCTCCCGCTCCGCGTCGCCATCGGCGCCGGCCTCCGATTCCGAGCCGTGGTGGCCGCGGCCGGGAGTCGATCGGCACGGCAGGGAGCGTGAAGTCGGCCGCTTATACTGAGGCAATGCCCGAAACGAACCCACCTTCTCGAGCCCTGGCAGGAGACGTGGACACCGAGCACCGCATCCGGGAGCTCGAAGCGGAGATCGCACGACTCCAGGCGGAGATCGACCGTCGTTCCGACGACGAGCTCCGCACCTGGATCAAGGCGGTCCGCGACGAGGGACGCATGGTCCGCGAGATGCGGAAGACCCTGTCATGGCGAGTTACCCGACCCCTTCGACTCGCACGGTTCCTGCAGATCAAGGTGGCCGAGATCGGGGTCGCGAAGACCTCGCAGCTCGCGGTCGCGGATCTGCGTCGTCGATACCTCGGGCGGCGTCGCTGAACGTCGACGCCGCGACGGAGGAGGAGACCACCGCCTCCGCGATCGGCACCATCGAGAACGCCCTGGAACAGCGCCTCCTCGCGCTCGCGCCGCACATGGCACCCGACGTCGACGCCGAGCGGTGGCTCGTGCAGCATGGAACCGCCGCGCTCCTCGACGCGGTGACCCGATCCGTCCGCGCCAGCGGCGACGAACGGTTCGTGTGGATGCTCATCGTCGCCCTCACCGCCACATTCCCGAACGCCGCGCGGGTGCATATGGTGCGCCGCGCGCTCACGCTCGCGGAGCCTGCGATGGCCACCGCGACGCTCCTGGAGTGCTGCTTCGACGACGCCGCCCGCTTCGAGACGCTCGATCTCGAGATCGAAGTCGTCGCCCGCGGCGTCGTCGTGGACGTCGACTTCTGCGCCAACCACGTGCACAACACCGGCATCCAGCGCGTCGTGCGGCAGACGATTTCGCGCTGGGTGCAGTCCAAGGACCTGCAACTGGTGGCGTGGACCGCCGGCGGTGGCGCCATGCGGACCATGTCCGCCCTCGAGCGCGACCGGGTCATCGCCTGGAACAGCTACGTGGAGCCCGAGCGCGACCGACGTCCGGTCGATCCGCCCAGGTACCGGATCATCGTGCCGATCGACAGTGCGGTCATCCTCCCGGAGGTGCCGCAGACGGCACTGGTGGACCCGCTGGCCTGCCTCGCGGAACTGTCGGGGAACCGCGTGGGCCTCGTCGGCTACGACGCGATCCCGGTCGTGAGCGCCGATATGCTGCCCTCTCTCGAGACCGAGCGGTACGTGCGCTACCTCACGGTCGCGAAGTACGCGAAGCGCATCGCCGGCATCAGCGGTGCCGCCACCGCGGAGTTCCGAGGCTTCGGCGAGACGTTGGCCACGCAGGGGCTCGCGATGCCGGAGACGGTGTCCATCACGCTGCCGGTCGACTCGCCAGACCACGACGTCGTGCACGCGGAGACGTCGAGCGAAGCCGTCATCCTCTGCGTCGGCAGCCAGGAGCCCCGCAAGAACCAGCTCTCCGTGCTGCATGCGGCCGAGGTGCTGTGGCGTGAGGGGCTCCCCTTCTCGCTCACCTTCATCGGCGGGGGAAGCCTGCTCTACACCCGGGACTTCGACCGCCGCGTCCGTCGGCTCCGGCGGGCCGGCCGTTCGATCACCGTGCTGCGCGGCGTGAACGACGCGGTGCTCCTCGATGCGTACAGCCACGCTCGGTTCTCGGTCTTCCCGTCGCTCCACGAGGGGTACGGGCTCCCAGTGGCTGAGTCGCTCAGTTACGACACGCCCGTCATCACGAGCGCCTACGGCAGTACCGCCGAGATCGGCGCCGGTGGAGGGTGCGTGCTGGTCGACCCGCGCGACGACGACCAGATCATCGATGCGATGCGCACGCTCCTGACCGACGACGCCCGCCTCGAGCAGCTGCGCGCCGAGATCGCCGACCGCACGGACGAGGACTGGGACGACTACGCGCGCAATCTCTGGAACGGCCTCGTCCTGCCGCTGACGGAGGTGCGGGATGCCGCGTGACATCATGGGGCAGCGCCTCCGAGCGCTGCTGCGAACCCTCGACCCCGCCCAGCCGACCACCGGCCCCACGTCGACGCTCATCCGACGGGTCGCGGTCAGCCTCGGCGAGCCGAGGGACGACCGCGCCTGGCTGACCCTTGCGGTGCTGACGGCACGCCTGCCGCAGCGGCAGTCCGTCATCGACCTGCGGCGCGAGATGGTGCTCGACGGGGCGGACGCCGCCCTGCGGAACGTGGTCGCCTCCGCGCGGCGTCGCATCGCGGTCCGCGGGTGGGCAGCGCCCACCGTCCGTGTTGCCCAGGGGGTCGTGATGGCGGATGTCCACCACACGGCGCGCACGGGTCTGGCGACGGGCATCCAGCGCGTGGTGCGGATGACCCTGCAGCAGTGGACACGCGACCACGACGTGCTCCTCGTCGGTTGGACGTCGGGCCTGGACGCCCTCAGGGTGCTGACCGACCGCGAGCGACGCAACGCGATCCACGGCGGCGACAAGGACGCCTCCTCCGCCGCCAGGTCGGGCGCCGAGGTCGTCGTGCCCTGGAAGTCAACCTACCTGCTGCCCGAGCTGGCGACCGAGGAGGACCGGACGTCGCGGATCCTCGCGCTCGCCGAGTTCTCGGACAACGCGACCGCCGCCATCGGGTTCGACTGCGTCCCCCTGACGTCCGCGGAGACCGTCGGCATCGGCATGGGCGGCGCCTTCGGCAAGACCCTCGCGGCGGTCGCGCGATTCGATCGCGTGGCGACCATCTCGGAGGCCGCCGCCAACGAGTACCGGGGGTGGGCGAACATGCTCACCGGTGCGAACCTCCGGGGCCCTCGCGTCGAGGCGGTCCTGCTGCCGTCCGACGTGGGGCACGTCGACGAGACGGGGATGGAACGCGCTCGCGAGGTCCTCCTGACCGACAACCTGCCCCTGCTCTTCTGCGTCGGCAGCCACGAACCGCGCAAGAACCACCTCGCGGTCGTCTCGGCGGCCGAGACGCTGTGGCGTCAGGGCCGGGAGTTCTCACTTGCCTTCGTGGGCGGCAACTCGTGGGGAAGCGAGGCGTTCGAGGCGGAGGTGACGCAGCTCGTGCAGCGCGGCCGCCCGATCAAGACGGTCTCCGCCATCTCCGACGACATCCTCTGGGGCGGCTATCGGCTGGCACGGGCGACGGTGTTCCCGTCGTTCAACGAGGGCTTCGGACTGCCCGTGGCGGAGTCGCTCGCGGTCGGGACGCCGGTGGTGACGTCGGGGTTCGGGAGCATGAAGGAGATCGCCGCTGGCGGCGGTGCGATCCTGGTCGATCCTCGGCATGACGAGGACGTCGCGCGGGGCCTCGACGCGGTGCTCTTCGACGAGGAGACCCAGCGGCGCCTCCGCGTCGAAGCCGCCGCGCGTCCGAAGCGGGGATGGCAGGAGTACGCCGCGGAGCTGTGGCGGTCGATGGTCGTCGGCGACGCAGTCGCTTCCGGCGTAAACTCGACCAGCCCCTCACCCCAATATGGAGAGCGATGAGCAACGAAGCACAGCGCCGGGCGGACCGGCTTCGAGAGCTGCCGTTCGAGCGCGCCACCGCGTCGTTCAACGGCAGCTTCGGGAGCTTCGTCCGCTCCATCCGCGAGATCGCCGGCCAGCGCGAGCTCCTCGGGCTCCTCGTCCGACGCGAGCTGAAGGCCCGGTACAAGGACAGCAGTCTCGGCTTCCTCTGGAGCCTCATCCGCCCGCTGACGATGCTGGTCATCTACTACGTGGCGATCGGGCAGTTCCTGGGCGCAGCGCGCGGCGTGCCCGACTTCGCGATCTTCGTCTTCGCCGGCCTCACCATCTGGGGCCTCTACAGCGAGATCGTCACGGGTGGGACGACGTCGATCATCGGCAACGCCGGGCTCATCAAGAAGGTCAGCCTGCCCCGGGAGATCTTCCCGCTCGCCGCGACGGGCTCCGCCCTCTTCAACTTCATCGTGCAGTTCATCGTGCTGATCGTCGCGACGATCGTGCTCGGCCAGGCGCCCCTGAGCTGGAACCTGCTCTACGTGCCCGCCTCGATCGCGATCGTGCTCATCTGGGGCGTAGCCCTCGGGCTGCTCCTCTCGGCCGTCAACGTCTACCTGCGCGACGTGCAGTATCTCGTCGAGGTGGCGATGCTCATCCTGTTCTGGGCGTCGCCCATCGTCTACGCGTGGTCGTTCGTGGTCGACGCCGCCGCCCGGTCGGGGATCACGTGGCTGACGGACCTGTACCTCGCGAATCCGGTGACGATCGCGGTCCTCGGCTTCCAGAAGGGGATGTGGGTGGCCGGCTCCTCCGAGAGCGTCATCGACGGCCAGACGATCCCGCCGCAGCCGTGGCCCGCCGACCTCGACCTTCGGATCGCCGTCATGCTGGGCATCGGGATCGTCTTCGCCATCATCTGCCAGCGCGTCTTCCAGAAGTTGCAGGGCAACTTCGCCCAGGAGATCTAGTGAATACAGCCATGCGCCCGGACATCCAGAATCCCCCGGTCGTGATCCGGACCTCGGATGTCTCGAAGCGGTTCATCCTGCGCAAGGACAAGGCGCTGAAGGAGCGCATCGTGAACTTCGGACGCTCGCAGAAGCACCGAAGCGACTTCTGGGCGCTCCGCGACGTCGCATTCGAGATCACCGCAGGGACCAGCGTCGGCCTCGTCGGCGCGAACGGATCGGGCAAGAGCACGATGCTGAAGATCATCGGCGGCATCATCCAGACCGACACCGGGTTCGTCGAACGCCGCGGGCGCGTGGCGGCCCTGCTCGAGCTGGGCGCGGGGTTCCACCCCGACCTGACGGGTCGGGAGAACGTCTACCTGAACGGCTCGATCCTCGGCTTGAGCCAGAAGCAGACGGCGGAGTACTTCGACTCGATCGTCGAGTTCTCGGAGATCGGCGAGTTCATCGACACCCAGGTGAAGTTCTACTCGTCGGGCATGTACGTGCGACTCGCGTTCGCGATCGCAGTGCACGTGGATCCCGACATCCTGCTCGTGGACGAGGTGCTCGCCGTGGGGGACGAGCCGTTCCAGGCGAAGTGCATGAACAAGATCCGGGAGTTCCAGCGGGACGGCCGGACGATCGTGTTCGTGTCGCACAGCGCCCCGCAGATCGAGGACCTGTGCGACCGGGTGGTCGTGCTCTCGCACGGCAGGATCGTGTACGACGGGGAGACCGAAGGCGGCATCGCCGCGCTCCGACGAACCTTCAAGGGGTGAGCAGGCCCGAGGTGTCCGGCGATTCAGGGGATTGCCCCCGCGTCACGTAGGATGCTTCTTCGGAGTGCCCTCGGCCGCGCGATCCTCATGGAGTCCGGGCCACGGGCTTCGTGCACCGCTGCCGAGCACCGCTCGGACTGAACAACTGAAAGCGATCAACTCTTGACCAGCCTCCCACGCCTCGTAGCCTTCGACCTGGATGACACCCTCGCGCCTTCGAAGTCGCCGTTGGATCCTCGCATGTCAGCCCTCCTGATTCGACTCCTTGATGCGACGGCGGTCTGCGTCATCTCGGGAGGCCAGTTCGCCCAGTTCCGCGGGCAGGTCATCGAGCGACTCGGAGATGCATCACCGAGGCAGCTCGAGCGCCTCCACCTCATGCCGACCTGCGGGACCCAGTACTACCGGTATTCCGAGGATTCGTGGACGCAGGTCTATGCGCAGAACCTCACAGACGCGGAGCGCGCTGAAGCGCTCGCCGTCGCGGAGCGGGAGGCGAAGGCACTCGGATACTGGGAGGCCGACACATGGGGCCCCATTCTCGAAGACCGGGCATCGCAGATCACCTTCTCTGCGCTCGGCCAGTCGGCACCCGTCGAAGCGAAGATGGCCTGGGATCCGAGCGGCGAGAAGAAGAATCGGCTGCGAGACGCGATCCAGGTACATCTGCCGGAGCTCGAGGTGCGATCGGGCGGCTCGACGTCCGTCGATATCACGAGACGGGGCATCGACAAGGCGTATGGCATGAAGGCGCTCGCAGACGTCACGGGCGTATCGCTCGACGAGATGCTCTTCATCGGTGATCGCCTCGACGAGAACGGCAACGACTATCCCGTGAAGACGCTCGGTGTGGAGTGCGTCGCTGTCGAGGGATGGGAACACACTGCCGACGTTCTCATCGAGCTGCTCGGAGGCGACGGAAGCGACGGAACCACGGGCGACCAGCGACTTCTCGTCGTGTGAGACACGGCAGCTCGATGTCGGCCCGGGTTCCCGCCAGCTCCTTGCATCCCATCACCTCCGTGCCGCCCCGGAGGACACCATGAAGCTGTTCGTCCAGGTCCCATGCCTCAACGAGGAGACCACCCTGCCGGCCGTGATCGGCACCATTCCGACGACGATTCCCGGGATCGATGAGATCGAGATCCTGATCATCGACGACGGGTCGACTGATCGGACCGTCGACGTCGCTCGCGAGCTCGGGGTCCGGCATTTCGTGCGGCATACGCGCAACATGGGTCTGGCGCGATCATTCGCCGATGGGATCGACTACGCGTTGATGCACGGCGCAGACATCGTGGTCAACACCGACGGCGACAATCAATACCCGCAGGATCGCATCGGCGACCTCGTCCAACCTATCCTCCGCGGCGAAGCGGACATCGTGGTCGCGGACCGCCAGACGCAGGCAGTTGCGCATTTCTCCAGATTCAAGAAGCTCATGCAGCGCTTCGGGAGCTGGATCGTCAACAAGGCCGCCGGCACCGACCTTCCGGATGCCGCGAGCGGATTCCGGGCGTACTCGAAGCGATCGCTCATCAAGCTGAACGTCATCACCCGATTCAGCTATTGCATGGAGACGATCATCCAGGCGGGCTACAAGCGATTGGCAATCACCAGCATCCCGGTCGAGACTAATCCGAAGACGCGCGAGTCACGCCTCTTCAAGAACATCTGGCAGCACATGGTGATGTCTGGCAGCGCCATCGTACGTGCATACCTCATGTACCGCCCGTACGTGATCTTCGCGGGGCTGGGCACGCTCTTCCTGGTGGGCGGATTGATTCCGTTCACGCGATACCTGATTCTGGTGACGACCGGCGTGACCGGGGATCACGTGCAATCGCTGCTGCTCGGTGTCCTGCTGCTGACCGGGGCGCTTCTGTCGTATGCGATCGGGGTCGTCGCGGACCTCACGCGGATCAATCGTGCGTTGACCGAGGACCAGCTCGAACTCGTGAAGTTGCAGCGTTACGAACGTTGACGAGGCCTGTCGCCACTGCGAGCATCGTCGGCGGCCGCGCGCAGGTTCTCGAGAAGCTGGGATGCCATCGCCTCAACCGAGTACTGCTCGCGAGCGGCCCGCTGGTAGGCGCTCGCTCGCCTCAGCCGATCCGGGTCGGCTGCGCACTTCTCGATCTGTTCGACCCACGCAGCCGCGTCACCGCTCGGTACCAAGATCCCCGTGACGCCATCCCGCACGGCGTCCGCGAGGCCCTCGCGGTTCGCGGCGAGGGTGAGGAGCCCCGCCTGACTTGACTCGGTGACGACCAGACCGAACCCTTCGACGTCCCCATCGACCGCGATATTCGGCTGGACGTAGAGGTCCACCCCATGCAGCAGCTCTCGCCGTTGCTCTTCGCTCAGCCGACCGAGCAGACGCACGCGGTCCGCCACTCCGGACGAGCGGATGGAGTCCTCGATCTGCGTTCGCTCCGGGCCATCCCCGCCGATGAGGTAGACGTAACGATCCGCCAGGACGGGGAGGACTTCCTCGACCAGCCATCGAACGCCCTTGCGTTTCACGAGCCGTCCCGTTGTGAGCAGCGCGATATCACCTGGCTCGATCCCGTAGCGTGCCTCGATGCGCCGGCGCGCCTCCTGCCGCGAATACGGCAGATCGTCCTCCGGCGTCAAGCCGAGGACGACGACGTGTACGCGTTCGGGCGCGATCCCGAGAGCGAGAACCTCAGCACGCGTGGCTGCGCTGATGGCGATGATGCGTGGCGCACGTCGCAAGGCCGGGTGCACGATCATGCGGTACAACGGGTGGGTGTAGGTGACGTCGAGCCCCATCACCATCGGGACAGCCGTGATATTGAAAGCACGAGGTATCCAGCCGAGTATCGACCATGTCAAGGCGTCACCGAAGAGGATGACCTTCTCGTCACGGTGCAGACAGCGAATCAACAGCCTGATCGACGCTACCGGAAACCACCAGACGAGGTGGAGGTTGCTCTTGCCGAGCGCGATGAGATGGGTGCGCCCGTCGGCTCGCTGAAGGGCACGATACGTATTGCTTGCGAGCGTTTCCATCCCGCCGACCGATGGAGGGTATTTCCGCGTGACGAACACGGGTGACGCCCCGGGTTCGGGTGCTGGACGTCGGAGTGGCCGGCCGCCGATCGTGTACACGAGTACCGCGACGTCACCGAGCGTCATCATGATTCGATCGACGACCACGACGGCGAGCACCGACGCGGCGGGCATGAAGGTCCCCAGTGTGAGCCCGAGGACGACTTCGCGGACGCCTGCTCCCGCGGGTGCGATGATCGCCAGGAATCCGCATACCCACGCGATCGCGTAGCTCGCAACGGAGATGAGGAACTCGAAGGCGGAGATGTCTTGTATCGCCAGGACGAGAAACGCGAGGCCGAAGCCGAGGAGACCCCAGCTGATCGTCGACCACACGATCGCCCACGCGAACGGACCGGTCCTCAGCGGAGGAATGGGCTCGTGACGGAGCAGCCGAAAGGCAATGGCGATGAGTCGATTCAGAACGGGGGGAGCCAGGACGATCACGCCGCACGTGAGCAGGAGCAAAGGTGCCCACCAATAGCGTTCGCGCACCGACGGCACGAGGAAGAGCGCTCCCGTCGAGTAGACGGCGCCAACTGTCACCCCGACGAGCAGCGCGATCGTCATCGAGGCCACGCTGATTCGTGGAGGCAGGCCCACGGCCTTGCCTCGCTGCGCGCTCACCACGATCGGCCAGATTCCTCCCGGAACGTACTTCGACAGCTGAGAGACGAAGAAGACGCGCGATGCGTCGCGGTACCCGAGGCGAACGCCGAGGGCACGGACCACCCCGCGCCACGACAACATGTTGACCGACAGTCCGGCGAAGATGCAGACGGCCGCAGCGAGCACGAACCACGGATTCATCTGCTGCATCGCAGCCAGGAACGCCGCCCAGTTACTGACGACGGTCCACGTGAGGAGCGTTATCGTCAGAACGCCGACGATGATCTGGAGCCAGGCGCGGACTCTCGCACCTCGCCCGCTCCGCGCTGTCGGGTGCTCCCCAGTTGAGTCGCTCGTCATGCTCCTCTTACCAAGTAGTCATACACCTCAGCGGCGTACTCGTCCCACGTCTTGGTGCGCGCGGTGCGCGCTGCACGACGCAACTCGGCGAGCAGGGCACCGTCGGTGAGCAGGGACCGCATTGCGGCTCTGATCTGATCGTCGTCTCGCGGATCGACGAGGAGGCAACCGCCGGAATCGTCGGCGATCTCCTTCATGCTGCCGTAGTTGGACGTGATCACGGGCGTGCCATGTGCGAGCGACTCCGCAATGGGAAGACCGAATCCCTCATTGAGGGACGGGAACATGGTGAACGCAGCCCGTTCATACGCCTTGGACAGCTCCGCGTCTCCGACCGCAGACAGCACGGTGATCGGTCGTTCGAGACGCTTCAAGTCCTCGACCGTCTGCTCGAACTCCCCACTCGCCCATGAACTTCCGCCGATGAAGCACAATTCGAACTCGAGGCCGGAATCCCACAGCCCTCGAGCCGCGTCCAACACGGCGAGGTGGTTCTTTCGAGGTTCGTGGCTTCCGACCACCAGCACTGAGGCGCGCTCGGTGGAATCCTCGAGGATCTCCGGCGCCGTCACTGATGCCGTTTGGCCGATCATTTCGGCGGCGAGCGGTATCGCGACGATCTCGGGGCCGATGCGGCCCGAGCCACTGAGCATCTGACGCCAGCCCTCGTACTCGATCGCCGCTGCGCGCGAGATCGCCGCAACTCGCTCCGCATGGGCGAGCGTATCCAGATACCTCGGAAAGTTGGCGATTATGCCCGCGTGCGAGGTCTCGCTCGACGTCACCGGGACGAGATCATAGCCGATCGCAGCGACGGCGATCCCGGAGTGTTCGGCGATGGAGCGGTGCAGCAGGACCCGCCACGGCTCCGCGGCCAACTCCGGGATGACGAACCGCCCACCGAGAGGCACGACGATCGTGTGCGGCTCGGTATCCGCGATCGACGCATCGACGTGTCGTCCACGCAGCTGGTCGAGCTCTACCGCCGTGAGCAGGCGAAGTGAACGGTGATCGTGTGTCCAAGCGACTGGCAGAACCTCCGCGTGGCTCGTCCATCTCCCCACCGTCTCACGAACGACTCGCTGGATTCCCGTCGTTCGGTTCGTCTGCGAGGTGTCGTGAACGTCGATCATCACCGCCCCGCGAATGAAGAGCACATCCCCCGTCGGGCCGAACATCGTCGCCGCTCGATCGTATTCGATACGGTCCAGGCTGACGGCGGCACCATTCAGACGCACCTCACGAACGAGTCCCACGACCTCGGCGGCCGTGGGGACCTGAGCGGTCAGTGCCGCCAACACCTCCCACGATCGGGCAGTGTCGACGTGGGAATCAAGAGCCCGAGCGACCTTGTCGATCGGCGTCGACGTGTCACTTGAGTCGAGCCCCCAATAGTCCAGGAGTTGTCGTAGGCCGTGCGCGTGCCATCCGTCATTCCGCAACTGAAGCCTCCGAGCTGATGGCGAGGCGCCAGAGGTCGCGTGCGAAGTCGTCCCACGTCGTGTCGATGCGTGTGGCGATCTCCTTCCGAAGCCCGACGATGAGCTCGTCATCCGTGATCATCGCGCGCATTGCATCACGAATGGCGTCGTCATCGCGGGGATTGACGAGCACGCAGCCTCCGGCCGCGGCGATCTCGGCAGTGCTTCCATACTCGGTCGTGAGGACCGGGGTACCGGCCGCGAGCGATTCGGCGACGGGAAGCCCGAACCCTTCGTGGAGCGAAAGGAACACGCTGCAGCGAGCGGAGGCGTAGGCCGCTGCGAGTGCCTCGTCGGAAACGCTGTTGCGAATGTCGATTCGCCGTCCGATGCGGCGAAGGGCGACCACCGCATCGTGGACGTCCGTGTAGTCGTCAGGGCCACGACCGCCCACGAGCATGAGCGAGAATTCGAGACCCTCACGCCAGAGCCGTTCGGCGGCATATACGATCGCGAAATGGTTCTTACGGGGCTCGTGACTGCCGACGGCGAGGACGAGCCGCTCCGACGAGGTCGGATCCCATTGCACCGCCGGTTCTGAGGACTGCGCTTCTTCGCTCGGGATCGCCTGCACCGGAAGGAGGAGGTGCTCGATCGACGGGCCGCGCAGCCCCTGTGCCGCAAGCGCCCGCTTAAAGCCTGCGAACTCCTGCTCCGCGGACGCGGAGATGGCGACGACCTTGTCGACGTGACGGAGCACATTCAAGTACGCGGCGTGATTGATCGAGTCGGCCGCCGAGACGAGCGACGCCGATGAGATCGGGATCGTGTCGTAACCCACAGCGACCGTCCGGTTGCCGGATCGATGCGCCAACGCCGAGATGACCGACGACTGGATCGAATTGGGTACCTCGAGGAGCACGACCGTCGTGTTCCAGGGGACGACGACCTCGGCATGCGGATCCGCCCACGTTTCGGACCGCTCGTCATACATCTGTGATCGCCAGGAGTGGACACGTGCGCCCTCATCGGCATCGAGGTCACGGAAGGCGCTGTCGCCGTGCATGGCCACGAAGGTGACTCCCTCGGCATTCCAACGCCGAGCCACCTCGCGAGTGACCCGTTGAACGCCGGAGTTGAAACCATGACGTGCGACGAAGTCCACCACAACGATCGGCTTCTCCGTTTCCACGCGCAGCGCGCGGAGTTGCGAGTGCCACTCGATCGCCGTTCTACCGCAGAGGTCGAGCACCCCGTCCATGAAGCCGGGCTGACCCTGCCGGCGCAACAGCCGAGTGAATGATGCGAGACGCGGCGGGTCGGGCATCGCACCCGCGGCTCCGATGAACAGCAACCACGCGAGCCGGTCGTCGTCGCCATCGCTTGCGGCGGCGCACAAGTCGTTGAAAAGCTGCTCAGTGGTTGCTGCGACCCCAGCCGCCCGGCCGAGGATGTGAGGCGCGACCACTCGGAGTCGTGAGTCGAGGCTGGCTGCAGCCGACCCAGGCGGGTGAATCGTGCCGTGGCTTCCATTGCCGAGCAGGCGTGCCCGGCGCGCGAAGCTGGCTGCATGGCGTATCGGGGCGGCAACGCGCCAACTCACTGATTCGCGGAGGTTCTCGAGATCCGAGATCGCACCTTCGCGCGTGGTGAAGAAGGACTCCCACCTCGTGATATCCAGCGTGTCGGGCGCGAGTCGCGGTTCCCGCCAGATGGATCTCATGTAGTGTCGTCTCTTTCAGTTTGTGGCGGGTGGGCGCGCGATACGCAGAACTACAGACTACCGTCGACCAACGCTCGGCCGTTCAGCCCCTGGCCGCCGCCGGTCGCCGACAGCCGAATCACGGCGCGGGTCGGCATCAGGCTATGATCGGCCGGTGCAATCGCCTCCTCCTGCCCCCGCGCTCGAGCCCTCCGCTGCCAGGCGTGAGGCTGCCGGCATGCACGGCGCTCAGCAGGCACGCGGCGACAGCAGCGCAACGCCGGCGCTGGCGCGAATGCTGACCGCCGCGCCGGACGCGATCGCACTCCCGCTGTTCTGGCTCTGCCTCACCGTGACGGTCACCATCATCTTCCGCAGCTTCACGCCATGGCTCGTGATTCCGTTGACCGTCGCGGGAAGCGCGTTGACATGGCGATGGCGGCCGACCGCATTCAGCTCGCGGTTCGGATGGCACTCGGCACTCGCCGCACTCATCATCGTCATCGCGTGGCTCGCGGTCAACCTCCCGTACGCCTCGCGATGGATCGACGTCACACGCGACCCCGGGTTCCTCACCCTCGAAGGAATCTGGCTGTCGGATCATGCCGACCCGGCGCTGCCGATCGGCACGGCCGCCGACGTCGCGGCGGCCGTCCCCGACGCACGGGTCTCATCCCTCGCGTACTTCCCCCAGGATGGCGCGCTTCACGCGCAGGGAGCCAAACTCGTCCCGGGTCTCGTGGCGATCGGTGGTTGGATCGGCGGCACCGAGGGTGTCCTGGTGGGGAATCTCCTCATCGGCGCAGTCGCCCTGGTGCTCTTCTACGGCTTCGCTCGACGCATGATCGGGCCGGTCTGGAGTCTGCCCGCCCTGATCGCGCTGGCGTCCTCGATGCCGATGGTGGCGTTCAGTCGAAGCATCTATACCGAGCCCTTGGTCGTCGGCGTCACGTTCGCGGGACTGACGTTCCTGTGGATCGCCATCAAGTCCCGCATGTGGTACCACTACCTTGCGGGTGGCGCGCTGGTCGGCGCAGGCGGATTGGCGCGCATCGACGGCGTCGCCATCGTCATCGGCGTCGTGCTGGGACTCGCCGTCATCATGTTCGTCGAGACCGACGACACGGCTCGGCGAAGGAACCGCCTGAACTACATCATCTGTGTCGGTGCCGCGTTCGTGGTGACCGCGGTCGGCGTGGTGGACCTGGTGCTGAACAGTCCGGGATACCTCCAAGACCTCAGCGGCGAGTTCGGCCTCCTCACGAGCGCCGCGGTCATCTCAGCCCTCTTGGGCCTCCTGCTCACGTTCGGGCGTCCCTGGCGCGGGGTTCGGAAGGCGCTGATCCGATGGCGGGTCCCGTTGAGCTGGGTGGCTTTCGCTGGGGTGCTGGTGATCGCCGCCGTGCTGCTGAGCCGGCCCCTGTGGTACGTGGGACATGGCAACGCTCCCATCGATCTCGTCGGCGGCCTGCAAGCGTTGAGCGGACTGCCGGTGGACCCGACCCGAAGTTACGACGAACTCTCCCTGACCTGGGTCGCCATGTACATGAGCTGGGCGACGGTCGTCGCCGCACTCGTGGGTGTGGCGGTGGCGCTGCGCCGGTCGATCCTCCGGCGCGATGCCCGACTGTTCCTCGTACTGGCGGTCGTGGCCGCCCCGTCGCTCCTCTACCTGCTCAGGGTGAGCATCACGCCTGATCAGATCTGGGCGATGCGGAGGTTCCTTCCAGTCACGATTCCGGGGCTCATCCTCATCGCCCTCTACCTCCTGCTGGTGGTGACGAACTGGCTGAGCGCGCGGAGCACCATCTGGAGGACGGGTGGGCGAATCGTCGCAGGAGGTCTGGCACTCTCAGTGGTGGTGTTCCCCTTCCTCACCTGGGGGCACATGTTCACGGCCATCGAGCATGGTGGCCGATTGGGTGAGGCGGAGAGCATATGCCGTGCGGTCGACGAGCGCCCGGTGGTCTACGTGCAGTCGAAGAACTACTTCTACCTGCCGACGCTGAAGACGATGTGCGGAGTCGACGTGGTCAACTTCGACGATGAGCCGACACGACGAGAACTCCGTGAGGTTCGCGCCGCGTGGGGCGCCCAGGACGTCGTCGTGGTCACGTTCGACGAGGAAGTGGTGCCCTGGGCCGACACTCCGGCTCCGTATCGCACGACGAGCATCGAGACATGGCCGACGATGTTGAATCAGCGTCCGTACGAGCCCGCGACGTCGGTGTCCCGTGTCTGGCTCGGCACGATCGACGAGGCCGGCTCCGTGCAGCCGATCCGCTAGCGCCCTCGGCCGGAGCAAAGCTTCCAGAAGCTGTACGGCTCCTTGCGCCGGATGTTCCTCCGCCAGGGCTCGGGGGAGTCCGCGCTCTTCGTGAGAGGTCGCGGCACGCTTAACGAGCGCTCCCGCCACCGCCCGGGAGGTCCTCGATCCGCTCGACCGTGGGTGCCGGCGGCCGCCCGGCCGCCAGGGCGTCGCGCCAGCTCATATCCCGCGCGGCCTTCACCGCGCAGACCACGAGCAGCATCCAGCCGCCCTCGCCAAGTGCGAAGCTCTCGGCGAAGCTCGTCACCGCGATGACGACGAGCATGAGTGCGGGCCAGACGTACACGACGCTTCGCCGCGTCGAGGCGAGGAGCCACGACCGCACCAGCGCCACGCCGACCAGCCCGATGAACAGGAGCACACCGATCACGCCGACCTGGAAGTACACGTCGACGTATGCACTGAGCGCCGATGCGTGCGGCCTGCCGGTGGCGAGCTCGATCCACGTGTACGGGGCGTCGTCGGGCCACGACCCGACCCACCCCCAACCCTGCAACGGATTGAAGTTGAGGTACCGGGAGAGCTCACGCCACACGTCGAGGCGCACGTCGAACTCGGCTCGCGCGTCGAGGAGTCCGATGATCCGGATGCGGACGATCCACGCGGTCACGAGCACGGCGACGGCGGCCAAGAGCAGCGCCACCTGCCAGCGCCAACGGGTGGCGGGCGCCGCACGACGAAGCCCGTAGAGCGCCGCGAGCGCGACGAGTGCCGCACCGAGCGCCGCCAAGGTCGTGGGCGAGCCCGAGAGCACGATGCACAGCGACGCCAGCACGATCGAGCCGATGGCCTTGCCGCGCAGCACGATGCGCGTACGCCACTCGACGATGAACGTGAGCAGGGCGATGAGCGCGACGAACCCGAGCACGTTGCGAGACCCGAACAGCCCCTGGATCGGGCCGAGCCGCACCAGGTCGCCCTGGATGCCGAGCACGGCGATCGGCATGTCCAGCAGGACGCCCGACAGCACCTCGAGGGCGAGCGAGGCGCCGAGCAGCAGCCGCATCACGTCGCCGAAGGCGCGCACGATCTGGATCGTGTCGCGCATCAGCGCCACGTACACGCCGATGACGGCGAACGCCACGAGGTAGAGCACGCGCAGCGCGGTCAGCCCGGGGTCACTGCTCCAGAGCACGGATGCCGCGCACCAGCCGACGAACACGAGGATCGTGATGGGCAGGATGCCGTACCACTCCACGGCACGCCATCTCGCGACGAGCGAGAGGCCGCACAGCGCGAGGAGCGCCACCAGAGCAGCGAGCAGGCCGGGCCAGCCGATCAGGCTGCGGATCGCATGGGTCGAGAACGCGAAGCCCACGGCGAGGAGCGTGAGCGCCTGCGCGAACCTCGCGGAGCCCGCGAACTCGCGCAGGGCGCGGCCGAGGTGCGCGCCGTCGTCGGGATCCGTCATGGTCGCCCGCCCCGGCGGGCGCGTCGGGTGTCGGCCGCGGCACGGCGGTCGGTCATCGGGTCACCCCGGGCGCCGGCGGCATCCGCGAGGCCGGTACGGGCGGCGGCTCGGCGGGGAGGGGCTCGGGCGCCCACTGCCGCTGCTTCGTCGACCAGGCGATCGCGATGAGCAGCAGCCATCCGCCCTCCACCAGGAGGCGGCTCTCGGCGAGGCTCTGGCCGATGAGCGCCACGAGAACGATGAGCGGCACGAGCGCGGCGGCGGAGTGGGGGAGCGGCCGGCCGGCCTCGTCCATCGGGCGATCGACGGCGAGGAACCACGAGCGCCAGAGCGACCCGATCACGATCGATGCGAAGGCGATGAGCCCGACGACGCCGAGCTGCATCCAGACGTCGAGCCACGCGTTGTGCGCCTGCAGGTACTCGACGCCGTTCCGTACCGCGAGCCCGTCGAACGGCTCCACCCATGGGATCCAGTAGCCGACCCATCCCCAGCCGAGCCATGGGCGCTCCAGGGCGAGCGCGATGACGGCGTTCCAGATGTCGAGCCGACCCGTGAGGTCCTCGCTCTTGCCGAACAGGTCGAGCAGCGAGTTCCAGAACACCAGGAGCAGGGTGACGGATGCCACGAGCGCGCCGGCGGCCGTCCAGTACACGCCGCGTCGCCGGTCGGGTCCGACCCTCCGCGCCCACATCGCGAACCCGAGCGCGACGAGCACGATCACGCCGACGAGGATCACCGTCGCCGAACGGGTGAGCAGCATGACGACGCCCGAGACGACGAGCCAGCCGATGCCCTGCGCCCGGCGCACGCTTCCGGCTGCGAGGAGCGCGCCGAACACGATGAGCCCGAACAGGGCGATCATGCCGAGCAGGTTGCGGCTCGCAACGATGCCCTCGATCGGCCCGCCCTGGAAGAGCAGGTCGCGCGACCAGTAGAACGCCATGGGCGCGTCGTCGCCGTAGTCGGTGAAGTTCGGCGGCAGGGGCTCCTGCACGAAGATCGCGACCCACAGCTCGAAGGCCAGCGAGAGGCCGAGCACCCACTTGATCGCACCGCCGAACGCGCGCACGAAGCGCGTCCAGCCGAGGCACAGGGCGAGCGCGACGGCCGTGAACGTCGTCGCGAGCGTGAACGCAACGCCGAGTGCCGACCCTGCGGGATAGGCCGACCAGGCGATGGAGAGCGTCGCGAGCAGGAGGAACGCCAGCGTCGACTTGGGCACCCGGCGCCACCGCCATGCGGGGCGCTCGGCGACGACGAGCGCGACCGCCCCGGCGACCACGACGAGGGCGACCGCCGCGAAGCCCCACCAGCCGAGCAGGTTGCGCCAGAACTGGCCGGCGAGCACCGTGAACAGCGCGAGCGTCGCGTACGCGCCGATGAGCGTGCGGCGTCGGCCGTTGGTCATGGCTCCAAGGCTAGACGAACGCGGCGGCGTGTACGTCGCGTTCGGCGGTGCGCCGGGCGGGGACCGGCGCACGACGTACTCAGACGAACGCCGCCTTGCCCGTGATGCTGCGGCCGACGATGAGCGTGTTCATCTCGCGGGTGCCCTCGTAGGAGTAGAACGCCTCGGCGTCGGCGAAGAACCGGGCGACGTCGTAGTCGAGCACGATGCCGTTGCCTCCGCATGCCTCGCGCGCCCAGGCGACGGTCTCGCGCGTGCGCGCCGTGGTGTAGGCCTTCGCGAGGGCCGAGTGCTCGTCGCGCTGCTCGCCGCGGTCGAGCATCTCGGACACGCGGACCACCATGCCGAGCGAGGCGGTGATGTTGCCGAGGCACTTCACGAGGAGGTCCTGGATGAGCTGGTGGGATCCGATGGTCTTGCCGAACTGCACCCGGTCGGCGGCGTACCTCACGGCCGCCTCATAGGCCCCGATCGCGGTGCCGACGGCGCCCCATGCGACCTCCGCGCGCGTGAGGCGCAGGACGCTCGCGGTGTCCTTGAACGAGTTCGCGTTCTGGAGGCGGAGCGACTCGGGCACGACCACGTTCTCGAGCATGATGTCGGCGTTCTGCACGGTGCGCAGGCTGATCTTGCGTTCGATCTTCGTGGCGGTGTAGCCGGGGGTCGAGGTCGGCACGATGAAGCCCTTGACCTGGCTGTCCTCGACGTCCTTCGCCCAGATGATGGTGATGTCCGAGAACGTGGCGTTGCCGATCCAGCGCTTGGCGCCGTTCAGCACCCATGTGTCGCCGTCGCGCTTCGCGGTCGTGCGCAGGCCCTGTGCCGAATCGGAGCCCGAGAGCGGTTCGGTGAGTCCGAACGCGCCGACGACCTCGCCGCTCGCGAGCCTGGGGATCCACTCCGCACGCTGCTCCGCCGAGCCGCACACGCTGATCGCGCCGGTCGCGAGGCCGTTCTGCACGCCGACGAACGTCGCCATCGACGGGTCAACGCGCGCGAGTTCGAGCTGCACGAAGCCGCGGAACACGGCCGAGTTCTCGAACGGCTTCGTCTCATCCCACGCGTAGGAGAGCGTGCCGAGCTCGGCGAGGGGCTTCACGACCTGCATCGGGAACTCCGCCCGATCCCAGTACTCGGCGGCGATCGGCTTGACCTCGGCCTCGAGCCACGCGCGGAGGTTCGCGAGTGCCTCCTTCTCGGGATCGGTGAGGAGGGACTCGTAGGCGTAGAAGTCGCTCGCGAGCGTCTCGAAGGTCATGACTGCTCCAATGCATCGTCGGATGCCACGAGCCTAGGCGGGCCCGGGCGGCGGTCGAAGGCGTTGGTAGTTTGGACCCAAACACGGCGAAGGGACCATCGAGGATGTTTGTGGCGATCGGCAACACCCCCCGCGACTACGCATGGGGCTCCATCAGTGCGATCGCGGAGTTCCGCGGCGTCGCGCCATCGGGCGCGCCCGAGGCGGAGCTCTGGCTGGGGGCGCACGCGGGGTCGCCGGCGACGGTGGCCGACGCGGCATCCGTGGGTCACGCCGACCTCGCCGAGTGGATCGCGGCGGAGCCCGAGCCCGCGCTCGGACCGGCACTCGCCGCGCACGGCGCCCGCCTGCCGTTCCTGCTGAAGCTGCTCGCCGCGGCCGAGCCGCTCTCGCTGCAGGCGCATCCGACCCCCGAGCAGGCGCGTGCCGGGTTCGCCCGCGAGGAGGCCGAGGGCATCCCGGTGACGGCGTACGACCGCAACTACCGCGACGCGTTCCACAAGCCCGAGCTCATCGTGGCCGTGAGCGACACGTTCGACGCCCTCTCGGGATTCCGGCCGCTCGACGAGCTGACGGGCGTGCTCGCGACGCTCAGGGCGGCGGATGCCGCGGACGCCGCTCCCGAGCCGGGTGCACTCGACCTGCTGGCCGCGCACCTCGACACTGCCGATCCGCTGCGCGACACAGTCGAGTGGTTGCTGCGCGACGGGCGGGGCGGCGACACGGGGGAGGCCGCCTGGGTCACGGAGCGGGTGACGACGCTTGCGGCATCCGAGGTCGCCCGGCGCTCTCCGTACGCGCTCTCGTTCGAGACCGTCGGCGCGCTGGCCGACGTCTATCCGGGCGACCCCGGCATCGTGATCTCCCTGCTGCTCAACCGGGTGCGGCTGCGACGCGGTGAGGCGCTCTACCTCGCGGCGGGCAACATCCACGCGTACCTCGCGGGCCTCGGCATCGAGCTCATGGCCGCGAGCGACAACGTGCTGCGCGGGGGGTTGACGCCCAAGCACATCGACGTGACCGAGCTGCTCGACGTGCTCGACTTCACCCCGATCGCGCCGCCCAGGCTCGAGCCCGAGGAGGTCGGACGCGGCGTCGTCGCGTTCCGGCCCGACGTTCCCGACTTCGTGCTCTACCGGGCCGAGCCTGGAGCAGCGGATGCCGCGCGCGTCGCGCTCGACGGGCCCGCCATCGTGCTCGCCGAGGCCGGTGCGATCCGGCTCGCCGGTTCGTCGGGCGAGGCCTCGGTCGCGCGCGGCGAGGCGGTGTACGTCACGCCCGAGGAGGGCGAGCTCGAGGTGGCGGGCGACGGGATCGCGTGGATCGCGACGACGGGCTCGCCCGCGGCATCCGCCTGACTCCATTCGCGAGTTGCCCGAATCCGTAGGGATTCGGGCAACTCGACAGCGGCTCCGGGATCAGCTCGCGACGGCGACCTCGCGTGCAGTGGCCTCGCGGAGGCCGAACACGCGCCGGTACTGCGTGGGCGTCGTCTGCAGCACCTTCAGGAAGTGGTGGCGCATCACCGCCGCGGCCCCGAAGCCCGTCTCGCGGGCGATCTCCTCGAGCGTGAACGACGTCGATTCGAGCAACTGCTGCGCCCTCAGCAGTCGCTGGCGGTTGAGCCACGCGTTGGGGGTCGTGCCCGTCTCGGCGCGGAACCGACGCGCGAACGTGCGGGGCGACATGAGCGCCTTGCGTGCGAGCAGGTCGACAGTGAGGTCCTCGTCGAGGTGCTCGAGCATCCACTCGGTGACCTTGGCGAACGAGTCGCTGTGGCACTCGGGCACGGGCGTCTGGATGAACTGCGACTGGCCGCCGTCGCGCTGCGGCGGTACGACCATGCGCCGCGCGACGATGTTCGCGGCGCTCGCGCCGAGCTCGGTGCGCACGATGTGCAGCGCGGCGTCGATGCCGGCCGCCGTGCCGGCGCCCGTGACGACCTTGTCGTCCTGCACGAACAGCACGTCGGGGTCGACGTCGGTCTCGGGGAACATCTCGGCGAGGCGGTCGGTGTACATCCAGTGGGTGGTCGACCGGCGGCCGTCGAGCACGCCCGCGTGACCGAGCGTGAACGCGCCGGAGCAGACCGAGAGCACCCAGGCGCCGCGCTCGACGGCGTGACGGATGACGTCGAGCACGCGCCCGTCGGGCGGCGTGTCGATGAGGGAGGCGGGCACCGCCACCAGGTCGGCCTCGTACGCGAAGTCGAGCCCCTCGTGCACGACGACGTCGAAGCCGAGCTTCGTCGGGATGGGGCCGGGGTCGGCGGCGACGACGTGGAAGTCGAAGGTGGGGCCGCCCTGCTCGCTGCGATCGATGCCGAAGACCTCGCAGATCACGCCGAATTCGAACGGCGCCATCTGCGGAACGGCGATGCAGGCGATGGTCTGGAGCACGGGATCCTCCGAATGGCAGAAATAGATCGTTCATGTGTCACTCTGCCACTATCGGCAGGATGTTGCAAGGAGTACAATTTCTGCCATGACCATCATAGTGTTCCTCGTCCTCGCGGGACTCGCCCTCTGGGGAGTGCTCGCCACCGTGCTGCGCCTCGACACCGACGGTTATGGTCGCCCCGAGATCCGGGACCGGAACCGGCACGTCGAGAAGCTGCCCACACGCGTCGTCTGATCCCGACCGGGCCCGACGTCGCCGCGATGTCGCGCGCCCGGACCCATCCGGCCGTCTCCTGCAGCTGACGCCCGCGGGTGCGGCGTCGTCCGCCCCATTACGATCGGGGTGAGCGTGCGGACCTCCCGTGTGCGGGAAGCGGGAACATGAGCTGGCTGGTCACCGGAGGTGCCGGGTACATCGGGTCGCACGTCGTGCGGGCGTTCGCCGAACAGGGCATCGACACCGTCGTCGTCGACGATCTCTCGTCGGGTCGGCACAGCTTCCTCCCACAAGGCGCGGCGTTCGCGCATGGGACGATCCTCGACGGCCCTGCGCTCGAGGCCACGATCCGTCGCTACAGCGTGCAGGGGGTCGTGCACCTGGCCGGCTTCAAGTACGCGGGCGTCTCGGTCTCGCGTCCGCTGCACACCTACCAGCAGAACGTGACCGGCACCGCGACGCTCCTCGCTGCGATGGAGGCCACCGGTGTCGATCGCATCGTGTTCTCGTCGAGCGCGGCCGTGTATGGCACGCCCGACGTCGACCTCGTGACCGAGGAGACGCCGCAGCATCCGGAATCGCCGTACGGGGAGTCCAAGCTCATCGGCGAGTGGCTGCTCGCCGACCAGGCGCGCGCCACGGGACTGCGGCACACGAGCCTGCGGTACTTCAACGTCGTCGGCTCGGGTACGACCGAGGTGTTCGATCCCAGCCCCCACAACCTGTTCCCGCTCGTCTTCGACGCGCTCCTCGAGGGCCGCACGCCGCGTATCAACGGCGACGACTACCCGACCCCCGACGGCACGTGCGTGCGCGACTACCTCCACGTGGCCGACCTCGCCGCCGCCCACGTCGTGGCCGCGCGCCGGCTCGACGCGGGCGAGCCGCTCGAACCCGTGTACAACCTCGGCTCCGGCGACGGCGTCTCGGTGGGCGAGATCATGCGCGCGGTGGCCGCCGTCACGGGCGTCGAGTTCACGCCCGAGATCGGTCCGCGACGTCCGGGCGACCCGGCGCGCATCGTCGCGTCCGGCGAGCTGGCTGCGCGAGACCTCGACTGGCGGATGCGGCACTCGCTCTCGCAGATGGTGGAGAGCGCGTGGGAGGCCCGCCGCGCGGCAACCGAGTGACTGTTCACGTCGGGAACGGGCGTCGAAAGATCACATCTCCGGAACACCGTCGGCGTGTCGCGGCCGGGTTGAAGCCTCGACGGCCGGTTGAGGGTTTACCATCTGCGACTTGACTCTCACGAATTACACCGGTGTAATTGGTCATGACACACCCTCTGGGTGGTCGGTACAACTGGGTGGGAGACGATATGGGAAATCCTGAATATCGTTCTGGAGTACCTGACGATTGGTTCGTCGATCCGGTAAGGCTGGGCGTTCCGGGAGTTCGGCAGGGGGCCGGCGACAATCCGCTGGCGTGGCAGAGCGACGCGCTGTGTGCGCAGACCGATCCGGAGGCGTTCTTCCCCGAGAAGGGCGGCTCCACGCGCGACGCGAAGAAGATCTGCGCGGGGTGCGAGGTGCGCGGGGAGTGCCTCGAGTACGCGCTCGCCAACGACGAGCGCTTCGGCATCTGGGGCGGACTCTCCGAGCGCGAGCGTCGCAAGCTGCGCAAGCGCGCGGTCTGAGCAACGTCCGGCGTGGCGGTGAACGTCGCGCCGGACGGTCCCGCCGTCGGCGGCGGGAAAGGGTCGTTTCATGGCGCGCCCGGCCGCGTTCCGGATGCCGCGCCGGGGGCCGCTTAGGCTGGCCCCGATGTTCCCCAGAGTCACCGCCGTCCTCGTCGTTCGTCACGGCGGCGACCACCTCAGGCGCACCCTCGACGCGATCCGTGCGCAGGAGCGTACGCCCGATGCGCTCGTGGTCGTGCTCGCGCAGGCCGACGCCGAAGCCCGCGAGCAGTCCGCCGAGGCGGGCGCCACCCACGTCGTGCAGCTCGAGGAGCCGCTCTCGTTCGGCGAGGCGGTGCGGTCGGGGGAGCGGGTGCTCGGAGCGCCGGCCTCCGATGCCGACGCGCTCTGGCTCCTCGCCGAGGATGCCGCACCCGAACCCGACGCGCTCCAGGCCATGCTGGCGCTGCTCGAGACGGCGAAGTCCGTCGCCGTCGCCGGCCCGAAGCTCATGGAGTGGGACGAGCCGGATCGCATCGCGGGCCTCGGCCGCACGATCACCCGCCTCGGACGGAGCCTTCCGATCGTCGGCGACGAGCTCGACCAGGGCCAGCACGACGGATTGAGCGACGTGCTCGGCCTGGATCCCGCCGCCATCCTCGTTCGGCACACCGTGTGGCAGGCGCTCGACGGGTTCGATCCCGCACTCCCGACCGCCGACGACGGACTCGACCTCGGCGTGCGCGCACGCCTCGCCGGGCACCGCGTGGCCGTCGTCCCCGAGGCGCGTGTGCGGTTCGCCGCCGCCGGCGTCGCCGGGCCGCCCGGGGGAGGCCGGAGCAGCACTCGGCGACGTCGCACGCGCGCAGCGCGAGCGGCCGCGCTGCACCGCAGGCTCGTGTACGCGCCGGCGGCCGCGGTCCCGCTGCACTGGCTGAGCTTCCTCCCGCTCGCGATCGTGCGCTCGGTGCGGTTCCTGCTCGTGAAGCAGCCCGGCAGCATCCCGGGCGAGTTCGCCGCGGCCGTCACCACGATGTTCTCGGGAATGCGAGTGCCGCGAGCCCGCCGTGTGCTCGCGGCGGCGCGCACGGTCGGCTGGTCGGCGATCGCACCGCTGCGTATGCAGCCCGACGAACTGCGCCGGCGCCGCCAGGCCGCGGCCGAGGCGAGGCGCACCCGCGCGCGGGGACGCTCGAACGAGCTGCAGTTCGTCGCCACCGGCGGAGGGTGGGTGCTCCTGGCGACAGCCGCGGCATCCGTCGGCCTGTTCTCCTGGCTGATCGGATCTGGCGGCGTCGGCGGCGGGGGACTCCTGCCGTTGTCGGGGTTCGCCGAACTGTGGCGCAACGCCGCCTACGGTTGGCGCGACGTCAACATCGGCTTCGTCGGTGCGGCCGACCCGTTCAACGGCGTGCTCGCGGTGCTCGGCTCGCTCACCTTCTGGTCGCCGTCGTTCGCCGTGGTGCTGCTCTGGCTCGTCGCCATGCCGGCCGCGGCCGTCGGCGTCTGGTTCGCGGCCTCCCGCCTCACCGAGCGCGGCTCGTTGCGGGCCGTCGCCGCGCTCGTCTACGCTGTGGCCCCGCCCTTCCTGTCGGCGCTCGCCGAGGGACGACCGGGTGCGGTGCTCGCCCACGTGCTGCTCGGGTGGCTGGCGTTCGCGGTGTTCGGTGCCGCGACCTCCTGGGCCGCCGCCGCGACCGCCTCGCTGCTCTTCGCCGCCGTCATCGCGTCGGCGCCGAGCCTCGCGCCGGCGCTGCTGGTCGGCTGGATCGTCGCGATGGCCGTGAGCGGCCGTGCCGCGGTGCGGTTGGCGGGGTTGCCCGTCCCGGCGGCGGTGCTCGCGCTGCCGCTGATCGTGGAGCAGGTCGGGCGCGGCACGCCGCTCGGGCTGCTCGGCGACCCCGGCGTGCCGGTCGGCGGAGCCGTCCCGACGCCCTGGCAGCTGGCGCTCGGATTCCCCGAGGGTGGCTGGGGCGGATGGAGCGCACTCGTCGAGGCTGCGATGTCGTCGGATCCGCGGATCGTCGCGACGCTCCTCGTCGCGCCGCTCGTGCTCGCCGCGCTCGCCGCGGTGTTCGCACCTCGCTGGAGTCGCGCCGTGCTGGCCCTCGGCACCGTGCTGCTCGGCTACGCGACGGCCGTCGCGGCGACCCACGTGTCGGTGGCGATCGTCGGTCCTGACGTGGTGGCGGTCTGGGCGGGGGCGGGCCTCAGCCTCGCGTGGCTCGGGCTCGTCCTCGCGTCGGTCGTCGCGCTCGATGCGCTCCGTCGCGGAGCCGCGGCCGCCGGTGCCGTCGTGGCGGTCGTGTCGCTCGTCGCGGTGCTCCCCGCCGCGATCGTGATCGCGACCGACGCGGTGCCTCTCGCGCCTGCCGGCGAACGGACCCTGCCCGCCTACGTCGTGGCACAGGCCGAGGGCGACCCGCGGGTCACGACGCTTCGCATGGAACCGGAGGCCGACGGCGGACTGCGGGCGACGCTCGAGCACGGCACCGGCCAGACGCTCGACGACCAGTCCACGCTCGCCCAGACCCAGACGGAGCTCCCGGACAGCCAGGTGGAACTCGCGACGATCGCAGGCAACCTCGCGTCCCGCAGCGGGTTCGACCCTGAGGCGGCCATGCGCGAGTTCGGTGTCTCGTTCGTGCTGCTCGCGCCGGCGGCCGACGACGGCCGGGCGGCGACGCAGACGGAGGCGCGGGCGCGAACGGCGCTCGACGGGAACGCCACCCTCGTCGCCGTCGGCGAGACCGACTTCGGTGAGCTGTGGCGGTTCGCCGCAGCCGAGCCGGATGCCGCTGCGGCGCAGATCCCCGACGGCGCGGGCGGCTGGGTGGCGGGCGTCATCACGACGATCCAGGTCATCGTGATCGGCGCGACCCTCCTCCTGTCGATCCCGACCGGCGCCGGACGTGAAGCCGACCGTCGGCCGCGCCGAACCGCGCGCCGACGTGATGCTGCCGTGCCCGCGGACGTCGCGGAGGGCACGGCCGCGGAGGCCGATGCGTCGCCCGAGGACGCGGACGAGCGGGCGGAGGCCGATGCGTCGTCCGAGGACGCGGACGAGCGGGCGGGGGCCGATGCGCCGTCCGATGGCGCGGAATCCACGGACGGCGTGGAAGCGCCCGCCCCGCCGAGAGCGCCGCGCCGAACGGAGGGAGACGACGATGCGCGTGAGTAGTAAGCAGGCCATCCGTATCGGCGCCCGCAGCCTGGGCTTCGTCGCCGCGGCCGCGATCGCAGTGGGTTCCGTCGCCGTGGCCGCGCTGGTGCCGTGGACCGAGTACCGGGCCGAGGCGCCGTCGGTGGTCGTGCAGCCTGCGGAGAGCCGCCAGCAGCGTGTCTGTCCGGGCCCGCTGCTCGCGCTCGGCGAGGACGCTGCCGCGGCGACCACAGCCCCCTCCGTGGGATCCGCCGACATCGTGACCGCCGCCGAACCCCCCGACGCCGCCCTCGAGGAGATCCCCCTCGCCGCGCCGGGCAACCCGCGCGCTGGGGAGGACGGCACGCCCGTCGCCATCGCGGCCGAGCCCGGCGGGGTCGATGCGGGCATGCTCGCCGGCGCACAGTCGCAGGGCGTGTCGACCGAGACGCTGGCCGGATTCGCCGCCGCCGCGTGCGGCGAAGCGGTCGCCGAGGCGTGGCTCGTGGCCGGCGCGACCAGCCTCGGCCGGAGCGGCCTCGTGCTCCTGTCGAACCCGACCGCCGTCGCGGCGACCGTCGACGTGCGGGTCATCGGCGAGGCGGGCGCCGTCGAGGCGCCGTCCGCCCTCGGCATCATCGTGCCACCCGGCAGCCAGCGCGTGCTGTCCCTTGCAGGGCTCGCGCCCAACCTCCTCTCCCCGATCGTGCACGTCACCAGCACGGGCGGTGTCATCGCGGCCAGCCTCGAGCAGTCGGTGGTCGTCGGCCTGGCACCGGCCGGCATCGAGCTCACCGGCGCGACCGCGCCGCCGGCGACGAGCCAGGTCATCCCCGGGCTCGTCGTGCCGGAGGCCGGCGGCGTCGAGGCGACGGAGGACCACGTGGACGGAGACGACTTCCCGGCCGTGCGGTTGTTCGCACCCGGCGACGACCCGGTCGACGTGTCCATCGGGGTCGTACCCGGGGCCGCCGGCGGCGGTGGCACGATCGAGGCCACCCTGGAGCCCGGGCGCGTGCAAGACGTGCCGCTCGGCTTCCTCGAGGCCGGCGTCTACACCATCCGCATCGAAGCCGACGCCCCGGTCGTGGCTGCGGCGCGCGCCACGGTCGGCGGCACCGAGGGGCAGACGGATGCCGCGGCGCCGTCGGACCTCGCCTGGACGGTGGCCACGGCGCCGCTTCTCGACGCCGCGGTGGTGGCGGTGCCTCCCGGGCCGTCGCCGACCCTGCAGCTCGTGAACCCGGGTGGTGCCGCGGCTGCGGTGACCGTGACCGAGGATGGAACGGAGCGCACCGTCAGCGTGCCCGCCGGGGGCGCGGCGTCCCTGCCGCTCGGCGGCGCGTCATCCGTGGTGCTCCGGGGAACCTCCGGGCTGCACGCGACGGTGTCGTTCGCCGGGTCCGACGAGCTTGCGTCGTTCGGCGTGCAGCCACCCGGCCCGCTGGACTCGCCGATCCGCGTCTACCCGCACTGAGCGCCGGGCGCCGCGCCGTCCTGCGACCCTCGCGGGCCCCGGCCGGAGGTGCGGGGTACGTCAGAGGTGCCGGTACCGTCCGGGTGCGAGCTCCCACGGATCCTTGTCGAGGAGCTCGGCGACCGCACGGAACACGCAACTCTCGATGAGGAGCTTCTCATCTCGGTCCTCGCCCTCCTGGAGCCTGAGGAACCGCACGATCGGGAGCCGGTAGAACGTGATGCGCCGCTCGTCGTGCACGACCTTCCAGCGGTCGACATGGTCGCCGTGGATGGCCTCGGCCGGGCCCTGCGCCACCTCGAACACCACGCCCTCGAGCTCGGGCCACAGGCCGCGCAAGTATGCAGCGGTGGTGGCGATGGTGAAGTCGAACTCGTCGATCCGCGTGCGGATGGGCTCGAGGTGCGGCCCCGTCACGGCCGACCGCATGCCGCGGCCGTGCCGGTCCCGGGCGAGCCGCCTGGGTGAGCGAGGCGTGGCGACACGACGAGATCGGGGCATACCCTCCATCGTAATCTCCGCGCCGCTCGCTACTCTGGTGGAGCCATGAGACGTTGCTCCCGAACCGCGTGCGCCGCCGAGGCGGTTGCGACACTCACGTTCGACTACGCCGACTCCATGGCCGTCCTCGGTCCGCTCTCGCTCACCCCCGAGCCGCACGGCTACGACCTCTGCAGCCGGCACGCTGAGCGCACCTCCGCCCCGGTCGGGTGGCAGGTCGTGCGGCACGTCTGGCTCGGTGAGGTAGGTTTCAAGGCATGACTCCCGCTCCACCCTCCGAGGCTCGAGCGCGCCTCGACGCGATCGTGAAGGCCTACGACGTCCGCGGAATCGTGGGCGAGGGCCTCACGGAGCAGGCCGTCGAGGCGCTCGGCGCCGGGTTCGTCGACGAGGTCGGCGCCACCGGGGGTCGCGTCGTCGTCGGCCACGACATGCGCGACTCGTCGCCCGGCTTCGCGGCGGCATTCGCTCGCGGCGCCACGCGGCGCGGTGCCGACGTCGTGGCGATCGGCCTCTGCTCGACCGACGAGAGCTACTTCGCGTCGGGGTGGCTGAACGCGCCGGCCGCCATGTTCACCGCGAGCCACAATCCGGCCGCGTACAACGGCATCAAGTTCTCACGTGCGGGCGCGCAGGGCATCTCCCTCGACACCGGCCTCGCGGCGATCCGCGACCGTGCGGGCGACTACCTCGAGCAGGGCATCGCGGATGCCGCGACGCCGGGTTCGGTCACGACCGCCGACGTGCTCGCCGACTACGCCGGCTACCTCCGCTCGCTCGTCGACCTCGGCGGCATCCGACCCCTCAAGATCGTGGTCGACGCCGGCAACGGCATGGGCGGCCTCACGGTGCCGGCGGTGCTCGGCGAGGCGGCGAGGCTGCCGGCACTCCCGCTCGAGGTCGTGCCCCTCTACTTCGAGCTCGACGGCACGTTCCCGAATCACGAGGCGAACCCGCTCGAGCCCGCCAACCTCGTCGACCTCCAGCGCGCGGTCGTCGAGCACGGCGCAGACCTGGGTCTCGCCTTCGACGGCGACGCCGACCGCTGCTTCGTCGTCGACGAGCAGGGCGGTGCGGTCAACCCTTCGGCCGTCGCCGCGATCGTCGCCCTGCGCGAGATCGCACGCGTGCGTGCCGCCGGAGAAGACGACATCGCGGTCATCCACAACCTCATCACCTCACGGGTCGTGCCCGAGACCATCGAGGCGGCCGGCGCCACGCCGGTGCGTACAAGGGTCGGGCACTCGCTCATCAAGGACCGCATGAAGGAGACGGGTGCGGTGTTCGGCGGCGAGCACTCCGCCCACTACTACTTCCGCGACTTCTGGGGTGCCGACAACGGCATGCTCGCCGCGATGCACCTGCTCGCCGAGTTCGGTGCGCAGGATGCGCCGCTCTCCGAGGTCGCCGCCCGGTTCACCCCCTACGCGCTCTCCGGTGAGATCAACTCGACCGTCGACGACGTGCCGGCCGCGTACACGCGCATCGTCGAGGCGTTCACGGGCCGCGCCGACTTCGACGAGTTCGATGGGCTGACCGTCATGGGCGTCACGGCCGAGAGCGAACCCTTCTGGTGGTTCAACGTGCGCCCGTCGAACACCGAGCCGCTGCTGCGGCTGAACGTCGAGGGCGCCGACGTCTCCACCATGACGGCGGTTCGCGACGAGGTGCTCGCCCTGATCCGGAGCTGACCGGGCCGACGCGACGGCGTGCGAAGCCTGCCACAATGGTGGGCATGGATGCGCCTGTCACCACCCTCCCCTTCAAGGTCGCCGACCTCTCGCTCGCCGAGGCCGGTCGCCACCAACTCCGCCTCGCAGAGAACGAGATGCCGGGGCTCATGGCGGTCCGTGCGGAGTTCGGCGCATCGAAGCCGCTCGCCGGCGCGCGCATCGCGGGCAGCCTGCACATGACCGTGCAGACCGCCGTGCTCATCGAGACGCTCGTCGCGCTCGGCGCGCAGGTGCGCTGGGCGAGCTGCAACATCTTCTCCACCCAGGACGAGGCCGCCGCCGCAGCGGTCGTCGGCCCCGACGGCACCGTCGACGACCCCAAGGGCGTGCCCGTCTTCGCCTGGAAGGGCGAGACGCTGGAGGAGTACTGGTGGTGCACCGACCGCATCTTCGACTGGAGCCCGGAGGCCGCCGAGGCCGGCGCCGACTGGGTCGGCCCGAACATGATCCTCGACGACGGCGGTGACGCGACACTGCTCGTGCACCACGGTCGCGAGTTCGAGGCGGCCGGCGTCGTGCCCGAGGCCACGGATGCCACGAGCCACGAGTTCCGTGTCGTGCTCGACACGCTGCGCCGCTCGCTCGAGCTCACCCCCGACCGCTGGACCCGCATCGCCGCGGAGCTCAAGGGCGTCACCGAGGAGACCACCACGGGCGTGCATCGCCTCTACGAGCTGCACGCCAGGGGCGAGCTGCTGTTCCCGGCGATCAACGTGAACGACTCGGTCACGAAGTCGAAGTTCGACAACAAGTACGGCATCCGGCACTCGCTGCCCGACGGCCTGAACCGGGCTACCGACGTGCTCATGGGCGGCAAGGTCGCGTTCGTCGCCGGGTACGGCGACGTCGGCAAGGGAGCAGCAGAGGCGCTCCGCGGCCAGGGAGCCCGCGTCATCGTCTCCGAGGTCGATCCGATCTGCGCGCTGCAGGCGGCCATGGACGGCTATCAGGTGTCGCGTCTCGAGTCGGTGCTCGGTGAGATCGACATCCTCGTCACGGGCACCGGCAACAAGGACGTCGTGCGCGTCGAGCACCTGCTCGGCTTGAAGCACCTCGCGATCGTCGCGAACGTCGGGCACTTCGACAACGAGATCGACATGGCGGGGCTCGAGTCGCTGCCGGGCGCAGAGCGCGTCGAGATCAAGCCGCAGGTGCACGAGTGGCGCCTGCCGACGGGGCGCAGCGTGCTGGTGCTCAGCGAGGGACGCCTCATGAACCTCGGCAACGCGACGGGGCATCCGTCGTTCGTGATGTCGAACTCGTTCACGAACCAGGTGCTCGCGCAGATCGAGCTGTGGACCCGGCCCGATGCGTACCCGGTCGGCGTGTACGTGCTGCCGAAGCACCTCGACGAGAAGGTCGCGCGCCTGCACCTCGACGCGCTCGGCGTGGAGCTCACCGAGCTCAGTCCCGAGCAGGCGGCGTACATCGGCGTCAGTGTCGACGGGCCCTACAAGGTCGACCACTACCGGTACTGAGCGGTCACGGATGCCGCGAGCCCGCGGCATCCGCTCGGCGTCACCGTTCGGGGAACCCCACCGGCGTCGCCTGGAGCACCGGGGCGAGCGATGCGACGCGCGCGTCCGCGAGCCGGAGCGCCGCGAGGTCGCGTTCGCGGCGGAGCGCCACGACCGCGGCCAGGAACCGCTCGGGCGCGGCGTCGGGCAGCGGCGACACGAAGGGCGCGACCTCGCCGGCGAGGGATGCCGCGACACGGGCCCGGCTCTCGGGCACGAGGTGCTCGACGTTGACGAAGAACGACGCCACCCGGCGCGCGAGCGGGTCGGGCATTCGGGCGACGTCGGCGGTTGCGGCCCAGCCGACGAGTTCGGGCGGCACGCCGAACGCCGTGGACGGCAGTTGCGGCACCCGCTCGACCTGGGCATGGGTGCCGGCGAGGATGTCGCCGAGGCGCTTGGACGACGGGTTCAGGAAGCCGACGAGCACGGCGAGCCCGCCGAACGTGAGGTAGATCTCGACGACGCCGGTGAGCGCCCGGATGAACGCGTGCCGGAAGCCGATGGCGCCGCCGTCGTCGCGCACGACGCGCAGGCCCATGGCGAGCTTGCCGAGGGATCGTCCGCGCGAAGCGGTCTCGACCGCGGTCGGCAGCACCACGATGCCGCAGACGATGGTCGCGACGAGGATCGCGCGGAACGCCGCCTCGTCGGCGTCGAGCCCCGCGAGCGCGAGCAGCACCGCGACGATGAGCAGCACCGACACGAGCACGTCGATCGCGGCGCCGCCCGCCCGGATGAGGGCGCTGGCCGGTCGCACGTCGAGCGCGACCGCCTCGCCGGTGACGAGCCCCTCTTCGTCGAAGCGAGCGGCCCTGCTGCGGGCGTCGTTCGCGGGGGCCATGGCTAGTATTCAAGCAGATGGACCTCGACGCGCTCGCCTCCGCCCGGCACGACGACTGGGAGCGGCTCGACGCGCTCGCAGGGGCCCCGCGACTCGACGGCGCCGAGGCCGACGAGCTCATCGAGCGCTACCAGCACGCGGCATCCGATCTCTCGCTCGTGCAGACCACGGCGGGATCGACCGCGCTCGGCGACCGCCTCTCGGTGAGCCTCGCGCGGGCGAGGCTCAGGTTCACGGGAACGCCCGAGAATCCGCTGCGGCAGTTCACGCGCTTCGCATTGGTGAGCCTGCCCGCCGCCCTGTACCGCCTGCGATGGCTGACGCTCGCGGTCGCCGTCGTCACCGTCGTGGTCGCCGCGCTCTCCGCGTGGTGGATCGGCGGCGACCCGCGCGTGCTCGCCTCGCTCGGCACCGAGGAGGAGTTGCGGCAGCTCGCCGAGGAGGGCTTCGTCGCCTACTACTCCGAGAACCCTGCCGCGTCGTTCGCCGGCGCGGTGTGGACGAACAACGCCTGGATCGCTGCGCAGTGCGTGGCGTTCGGCATCCTCGGCGTATGGGTGCCGTGGGTGATCCTCCAGAACGCGCAGAACCTCGGCGTGACCGCCGCGATCATGTTCGCCTACGACGAGGCCGACACCTTCTTCCTCTACATCGCGCCGCACGGCCTGCTCGAGCTCACGTGCGTGTTCGTCGCCGCGGCTGCGGGCCTCAGGATCTTCTGGGCATGGGTGGCGCCCGGTCCGAGGACGCGTGGCGCAGCCCTCGCCGAGGACGCTCGATCGCTCTTCAGCGTCGCGATCGGGCTCGTCTTCTTCCTGTTCGTCTCGGGGCTCATCGAGGGATTCGTGACGCCCGCGCCATTGCCGTGGCCGGTGAAGATCGGCATCGGCGTCGCCGCCCTGGCGGGGTTCCTCGCCTACATGCTGGTGCTCGGCGGGCGCGCACGGCGTGCGGGCGAGACGGGCGACCTCGTCGAGTTCGACGCGGGCGSGAGCCGTATCACGTCGGGCTGAGGGCCGCGCGGACGCCAGCCGGCTCGCCGAACCGCCGAACCGCCGCACCAGCGTCGTCAGAGGCGGCCGGCCGCCTTGAGCTCGAGGTACGTGTCGGCGAGTGCCGGCGGAAGCTCGTGCGGCGGCGCGGTCACCGTGAGGGCGCCGAGCCGCCGGATCGCGGCGGCCACGCGTTCGGCGTCGAGGAGACCCCGCTCGGCGGCGGCCGCGGCGTAGACCTCGTCGAGGGAGCCCCGTTCGCGGGCAGCCGCGACGAGCGCGGGATCGGCGACGGACGCCACCACCACCGTGTGGCGCGCGGTGAGCTGCGGCAGCACCGACAGCAGGCCGCGCGCGCTGCCGGGGGAGTCCGCCGCCGTGAGGAGCACCACGAGTGCGCGGCGGCTGGTGGCGCGGCGCACGTGCCCGGGCACCGACGCCCAGTCCGCCTCGATGAGCTCCGCCTCGATGCCCGCCATCGCGTCGACCATCCGGGCGAGCAGCTCGGGTCCGCTCGCGCCGTGCACCCGACCTCGCACGCGTCGGTCCCATGCGAGGAAGTCCACGCGGTCGCCCGCGTGCGAGGCGAGCGCAGCGAGCAGGAGCGACGCCTCCCACGCCGTGTCGAGCCGCGGCTCGTCCGCGATGCGCGCGGCGGCCGTGCGCGAGGTGTCGGCGACGATCACGATGCGGCGGTCGCGTTCGGGTCGCCACGTGCGCACCATGAGCCGCATGCCGCCGGGCACCTCGAGGTCCATGTGCCGCGCTGTGGCGCGCCAGTCGATCGAGCGCACGTCGTCGCCGCGCACGTACTCGCGGATCGAGTCGAACTCCGTGCCCTGTCCGCGGATGAGCAGGGGGGTACGGCCGTCCAGCTCGCGCAGGCGCGTGAGCCGCGACGGCAGGTGAGCCCGGGAGTGGAACGGCGGCAGCACCCTGAGCCGGCCCGGGGCGGCGAGGGTGGCCTGGCGGGACCACAGCCCGAGCGGTCCCGAGGAGCGGATCGTCACCTGCTCGGTGCGGCGGTCACCGCGGCGCCACGGCGTGAGCCGCAGGGACATCCGGCGCCGTTCGCCCGGCGGGATGCGCAACGGCGTGCGGTTGGCACCGGCGACCCCGGCTGACGGCTCCCAGCCGTCTCGGACGACCGCCCGGAGCATCCGGCGCCCGACGTGCTGCACGGCGAGTTCGGCCGTCACCGTCTCACCGAGCCGCACCCGGTCGGGCAGGGTGCGCGTGAGGATCACGCGTCGCGGGGACGCCGCGAGCGAGAGGTCGAGCACGCCGGCGCCCACCGCAAGCGCGAGCCAGCCGAGGAGCGCGAGCCAGGCCTCGCTCGCCCCCTGGATCCCCGCCACGACGACTGGGACGACGCCGAGGGCGACGAGCAGGGCGAACCGTCCGGAGACCGCCATGTCAGAGCGGCACCTGCACCTGCTGGACGATCGACCGCAGCACGGCGTCGACCGAGACGCCCTCGAGCTCGGCCTCCGGACGCAGCAGCACGCGGTGCCGCCACACGGGTAGGAGCATCGCCTGCACGTGGTCGGGAGTGAGCGAGTCGTAGCCGGTGAGCCACGCCCACGCCTTGGACGCGGCGAGCAGGCCGGTGCCGGCCCGCGGGCTCACGCCGAGTCGCATCGACGGGCTGCGTCTCGTGGCGCGGGCGAGGTCGACGAGGTAGGCCAGCAGATCATCCGACACCCGCACGGTCGCCGCCGCAGCGCGCGCCGCGGCGAGCTCCTCGGCGCCCAGCACCTCGCTCACCCCCGCCGCGGCGAGATCATGCGGATCGAACCCGTCGGCGTGGCGCCGGAGCAGCGACACCTCGGCGTCCCGCTCGGGCACCTCGAGCACGAGTTTCATCAGGAACCGGTCGAGCTGCGCCTCGGGCAGCGCGTAGGTGCCCTCGTACTCGATCGGGTTCTGCGTCGCCGCGACCATGAAGGGATCGGGCAGCGGCCGGGTGACGCCGTCGGCCGACACCTGACGCTCCTGCATCGCCTCGAGCAACGCCGACTGGGTCTTCGGCGGCGTGCGGTTGATCTCATCGGCGAGGAGGATGTTCGTGAACACCGGGCCCTCGCGGAAGGCGAAGTCGCCCGTGCGCGGGTCGTACGCGAGCGAGCCCGTGACGTCGCCGGGCATGAGGTCGGGCGTGAACTGCAGGCGGCGGGTATCGAGCCGCAGGGTGCGGCTCAGGGTGCGAACGAGCAGGGTCTTCGCCACGCCCGGCACGCCCTCGAGCAGCACGTGCCCGCGCGTCAGCAGGGCGATGATGAGGCCGGTCACGGCACCGTCCTGGCCCACGACGGCCTTGCCCACCTCGGTGCGCACGCGGTTCAGCGCGGCGCGCAGCTCCTCGTGGGTGGTCGCGATCGTGTCGGTCATGGTCGCCTTCCTGTCGGGTCGGTGCGGTCGGTGTGCGGCCGCACGGAGGCGGCGACGTCGTGCTCGAGCCGTTCGAGCTCGGCGGCGAGGTCGACGAGGTCGCGGTCGCCGGCGGGCTCCGCGCCGACGAGCAGCCGGGCGACGGATGCCGCGTCGCGGCCGGTCGCGGCGGCGGCGGCATCCGCGACCGCGTCGACGGAGGCGGATCGGGGGAGCTTCAGCACCGCGGAGATGCGGCCGATCGCGCCGATGCGCAGCTGGTCGAGCGCATGTCGGCGCGCCGCGCTGCGGGCGTACAGGCGCGCCCTGCCCTGGCTCGTCTCGCCGGCGGGCACCTGCACCGGCAGCCGCTCGACCACGAGCGGGCCGAATCGGCGCCCCCGCCACACGCCGGCCGCGATCACGGCGGCGATCGCCAGCACCAGCACGGGGCTCACCCAGCCGGGGGTGAGCTCGGCGAGGCCGGGGGCCCCTGCGCCGTCGGCGTCGCCCGGGCCGGGGAGGTACCAGACGAGCTCGTCGGATGCCCCGAGCAGCCCGATCGCGAGCGCGGCGTTGCCCGCCTCGTCGACGTGCTCGTTCTCGAACACGGTCGTCGCCGCCACGAGCGCGACCTCGCCGCCGGATGCACCGGGCCCCGTGACGAGGGCGTAGCCGAACCGGCCGTCGCGGAAGCAGCCCTCCCATCCCGCTGCGGCCGCCTCGTCGTCGACCGTGAGGAGTCGCTGCCCGTCGGACAGCTCACCCGCGCGCTCGGCGGCCCTGGTGCCGCAGGCCACGTCATCGAGCGGGCCGCTCGCCGCACCGGCGAGGCGCACGCCGGACGCGATCCCCTCGAGCGTCGTGAAGGCGGGCTCCGCGACCACGAGCCGGTCGGCGGCCGCGCTGAGCTCGTCGAGCCGGTCGGCATCGAGCACCGCGAACTCGTCGTAGAGGAGGATGGTGGCGCCCCGACGAGCGCCGGCGACCGCGTCGTCGGCCGTCCCCGCCGCGGTCACCGCCACCCCGTGGTCGCGCAGCACCTCGACGAGTGCCTTCGATCCCGCAGGTCCGGCGTTGTCGGCGCCGAGTACGGGGCCCGGCGGGCGGAGGCCGCCGCCTTGGATCGCCAGCAGGAGGAGTGCCCCGAGCACGAGCACCGCCGCGATCACGATCCACGCCCGCCGTCGCCGCAACTGCTCCCGGACGGTGGGCGTGATCGATCGCGCCGTCGCCGGGGCGGCCTCGGCGACGTCGGGCGGGGCGGTCGTGGTCATGCACGCACCTCGTCGACGTCGGCCGGCTCACGTGCTGGCGTCGTGGCAGCGAGCGCGTGCTCGAGCCGGGTCAGCTCGTCGTAGCGCTCGCGGGAACCCGGACGGCCGAGGTACCGCACCGCGTCGAAGTCGGCGGCGGCCGAGTGCAGCGCCGCCGCGTGCCCGGGGAACGGGACCCCCGCGGCATCCGCGACCCCACGAGCGGTCGTGCCGGGATGCACCCGCACCAGGTCGCGGTCGACGATGCCGCGGACGATGGCCCTGAAGCGTTCCTCGATCGCGAGCGGCCAGTCCTCGGCCAGGGCGGCTGCGGCCGCGGCAGCGCGGAGCGTCGCCACGTCGCGCCGGTCGTGGTCGTCGAACAACGGCGCGACGGCGCGTCGACGGCGGCGGAGCCTCGGCAGCCCGAACACGAGGAGGCCGACGACGACGGCGGCCGCGACGGCGAGGACGACGAGCAGCGCGAGCAGCGGACCGGGGATTCCCGGCGCGTCCTGGAACAGGCCCAGGAACCAGTCGCGGATCGACTGCATCGCGAGGTCGAAGGCGTTCGGCTCCGCGTTGCGGTACTCGGGCTTCGCGAGTTCGTCCTGCACCCACCGGCGTGCGTCCGGCGCGTCGGGGTCGAGCGGCGGCGTCTCGAGGAGCGGGTTCAGGACCACGTCGCGAGGCGCGCTGTTCCGGCGCCGGTCGGCGCGGCCGACGCCTCCGCCGCGCCGGATGGAGCGCCGTACGGGTCGCCGACGGGCTGCCCGCCCTCGCGCAGCTCGACGTACCGTTGGAGTTCGAGGTCGAGGCCCTCCCTGCGCATGCGCAGGTCGATGTAGATCACCGCGACGAGCGCCGCCTGCACCACCGCCGTGATGGCTCCGATGAGGATCGACAGGATGAGGGTGATCACCGTGGTGATCACGGTGATCGTCAGCGCGGCCTCGGTGCCGGCTCCCGTGGGATCCACGATGAGCGCCAGGATCGTCCCGATGAGCGAGACCGGCTGCACGACGACCTGCGCGGCCACGTTCAGGATCACGGCCACGAGGAGCAGCACGCCGAACGTGCGCCAGTAGAAGCCGTCGGTCAGTCGCCAGGAGCGTGCGACGGCCGTGCGGATGCCGGTGTGCTCGAGCACGATGACGCTCGGCACGAGCGCGAGCTTCACGCCGACCCAGAAGCCCAGCACGACGAGGCCGAGTCCCAGGAGCACGGCGACCACGATCCCGACCGCGAGCCCCACCGGGGAGATCGACGCGGCCAGCAGCACGATGAGGACGAGGAGCGCGAAGGCCGCGAGCAGGGCCGCCGCCACGAGCACCGTCCAGCCGATGAGCGGCCAGATGCGCTTCGCGGCGCGCTTCCACAGCGCCCCGAAGCCGAGCCGGCCGCCGACCGTGCCGCTCGCGACGTCGACCACCATGACACCCTGCAGGAACGCGCTCGCGATGATCGAGAGTGCGATCGGCACGAGCATGAGCAGGAGGAACCCGCCCACGGTGCCGGAGAGGATCGCGTCGGCGTCGGCCTCCGTCGCGGTCCCGAGCCGCGAGAAGGTCATCACGAGGAACGGCACGACGACCGCAGCGCTCGCGACCGCGGACACGAGCTGCACGACGAGCCCGCTGCCGAAGGTCGCGGCCGGATTGCGCCGCAGCGTGCGGAACGGGGCCCACAGCAGCGTGCCGAAGCCGAGTGGACGCAGGGGGAGGAGGCCGGGCTTCGGCGGGGGCGTCCAGCCGCCCGCCGCGGGCGGCGGGTACGCGCCGGGGTCGGCGAACGACGGCGCGCCGTACGGTGTCCGGCCGTACGTCGGCGGTGGTCCGTATCCGGGCTGGCTGTAGGCCGGCTGCCCGGCTCCCGGCCGGCCGTCGGCCGGCTGCCCGTAGACCGGCGCCTCGTACTCCGGCTGCGCGGGCGCCCCCGACGGGTCGGGCGGGGGCACCGGCGGCGTCCCGGCGCCGTTCGGTGCCGCCGCGGCATCCGCGCCGCTCGGGCCCGGCGCCGCTCCGCCGGGTGCCTGCCAGTCGTGATCGGACACCTGCATGCGCTCCTTCCGGCGGGGTGTCCCCATGCTCGCACATTCGCGTCGGACGCGGCATCCGTCGTGCGACGGACCGCCATGCTCGCGTGGTGGCGCGGCCGTCGGCCGACGCAGGCGCCGATGGGCGTGCAGTCGGCATCCAGCGCGCTTCCGGGCGTCTCACGGGCTCGAACGACTACAGTGGAGCCACTGCCATCGGCCCGCCCGTGCGGGCCCCGACGGAAACCGAACGGATGACCCCACGCGTACTCGTCGTCGACGACGACACGGCCCTCGCGGAGATGATCGGCATCGTGCTGCGCACGGAGGGGTTCGATCCGGCGTTCTGCGCCGACGGCGCCTCGGCGCTCGCCGCGTTCCGCGAGTCGAAGCCCGACCTCGTGCTGCTCGACCTGATGCTGCCCGGCATGGACGGGATCGAGGTGTGCGGGCGCATCCGCGCGGAGTCGGGCACGCCCATCATCATGCTGACGGCGAAGACCGACACCGCCGACGTCGTGAAGGGCCTCGAGTCGGGCGCAGACGACTACATGGTGAAGCCGTTCAACCCCAAGGAGCTCGTCGCGCGCATCCGCACGCGGCTGCGACCCGCGCCCGATCCCGTGGTCGAGACGCTCGCCGTCGGCGACCTGACCATCGACGCAGCGGGCCATGAGGTCCGTCGCGGCGACGAGCGCATCAACCTCACCCCGCTCGAGTTCGACCTCCTGCTCACCCTCGCCTCGAAGCCGCAGCAGGTGTTCACCCGCGAGATGCTCCTCGAGCAGGTGTGGGGTTACCACTACAAGGCCGACACCCGGCTCGTGAACGTGCACGTGCAGCGGCTCCGCGCGAAGGTCGAGCACGACCCCGACAACCCGCGCATCGTCATGACCGTGCGCGGCGTCGGCTACCGGGCCGGCGCGACCACGTAGGCCGCGGATGTCTGCGGCCGACGCCTCCCCTCTCCTCGCCGCGAACTCGTGGCGGGAGGTGCCGCGTCGCCTGGCGGCGCTCTGGCGGCGGTCGCTGCAGTTCCGCACCGTCATCATCACGCTCGGCCTCTCGGGCCTCGCGATCCTCGTGATCGGGCTCTACATCTCGTTCAGCGTGGCGTCGAACCTGTTCCAGGCGCAGCGCGAGGCCGTGCTCGACGCATCGAACAACGCGACCGCCGCGGCGCAGAGCCTCCTCAGCTCGTCGGATGCCTCGGACCGCGCGTCGATGCAGCTTCTGATGGCCTCGGCGATCCGCACGATCTCGAGCGTGTCCGGCAGCAACGACCTCGGCATCTTCCGCGAGCCGGGCCAGGACCCGGCCTCGATCGCCCCGTCCGACCGGCTGAGTCCGGGACTGAGCGGCGTGATCACGCCCGAGCTGCGTGAGCAGGTGCAGGACAACGCCGACAAGCAGTACTGGCAGTCCGTTGCCCTGCCGGACACCGACGGCGGCACCGACCCCGGCATCGTGGTCGGCAGCGACCTCGAGCTGCCGGCCGACGCTGGGCGCTACGAGCTGTACATCGGTTACAGCCTCGCCGAGGCCGAGCAGACGCTCGCGTTCATGCAGGTCACCGGCATCGTCGGCGCGGCCGCCCTCCTCGCCCTCCTCAGCGCGATCACGCTCGTCGTCGTGCGCGGCGTCATCGAGCCGATCCGGGCGACCGCCGCCACCAGCCGCCGCCTCGCGGCCGGCGACCTCGGGGTACGGATGCCCGAGAGCGGTGAGGACGAGCTCGCAACGCTCGCGGCATCCTTCAACGGCATGGCCGACAGCCTGCAGGCGCGCATCCGCGAGCTTGCGGAGCTCTCGGTCATGCAGCAGCGCTTCGTCTCCGACGTGTCGCACGAGCTTCGCACGCCGCTCACCACCATCCGCCTCGCCGGCGACGTGCTCTACAGTCAGCGCGAGGACTTCCCGGGACCGACGTCGCGCACGGTCGAGCTCCTGCACACGCAGACCGACCGATTCGAGCGGCTCCTCGGCGACCTGCTGGAGATCAGCCGGTACGACGCCGGATCGGTGACGCTCGTGACGGAGCCGACGAACCTCGTGCACCTCGCGGGCGACGCGATCGAGTCGATGCATCAGCTCGCCCTCGAGCACGGCGGTGAGGTGCGCCTCGAGGCGCCCGGCGGGCATCTGGACGCCGAGGTGGATCCCCGCCGTATCGGCCGGATCGTGCGCAACCTGCTCGGCAACGCCATCGAGCACGGCGAGGGGCGTCCGATCGTGGTCGCCGTCGACAGCAACGAGACCGCCATCGCGCTCTCGGTGCGCGACTACGGGCTCGGCATGACCGAAGAGGAGGCGGCGCGCGTCTTCGACCGGTTCTGGCGCGCCGATCCCAGCCGCACCCGCACGATCGGGGGCACCGGCCTCGGACTGGCGATCTCGCTCGAGGACGCGGTCGCACACGGCGGGATACTCGACGTCTGGTCCAGGCCGGGCATGGGGACCGTCTTCCGGCTCACCCTGCCGCGCACCGCCGATCACGCGGACGTCGTGTCGCCGCTGCCGCTCGAGCCGCTCGACGCGGGCGCCCCGGGGCCAGCGCCGACCGGTGCGGTGGGCGCGGTCCCGGGCGTCGACACGGGTGCGCAGGAGGTGCACGATGCGTGATCGGCTGCTCGTGGCCTCCACCACCCTCCTGGCCCTGCTCCTGGCCGGATGCGCGACTATTCCGAGTTCCGGGCCCGTGCAGCAGGGCGGCCTGGTGCCCGCCGACTCGTCAGCCGACCCGCCGCTCGACATCCTGGTCGAGGGGCCGATCGATGGGGCGAGCCAGGAGCAGATCCTCGAGGGCTTCCTCGAGGCCGCGCAGAGTCCGCGCAGCAACTACCAGGTCGCCCGCGAGTTCCTGACGCCGGCGTTCGCGGACGAGTGGCAGGCCGACGCGGGCGCCACGATCGACGTGCTGGCCGATCGGGAGATCGCGCCCGTCGGCGAGACGACCATGCGGGTCGAGGCGACGCCAGCGGCATCCCTTCTCGACAACGGGCAGTACGAGGAGCCCGACTCCGACGCGCCGATCCCGCTCGTCTACGAGTTCGAGCAGATCGAAGGGGAGTGGCGCATCTCGAACGCGCCGACCGGGATCCTCATCGACCAGGTGGGCTTCACGCAGGTGTTCGGCGAGTACACCCTGTACTTCCTCGACCCCACGCACCAGTACCTCGTGCCCGACGTGCGCTGGTACGCGGGGCGGGAGTCGGCCCAGACGAGCATCGTGCAGGCGCTCCTCGCGGGACCTGCGGAGTGGCTCGCCCCCGGCGTCGTGTCGGCGTTCCCCGAGGGGGTGGAACTCGACCCGACGGCCGTGCCCGTCTCGGGCGGCGTCGCGAGCGTCTCGCTGGTGGGTGCCGCGTTCGACAACGTCTCGACGGTGCAGCGAATGGAGGCGCAGCTCGACGCGAGCCTCGTCGGCGTGCGCAACATCGACTCGGTCGCGCTGACCCTCAACGGCGTGGACCCCGACGTCCCCGACCTCGCCGACCCACCCGACGAGAATCCGCGGGTGGATCCGCGCAGCGTCGTCTACGACGGCGAGACGTTCGGGTACCTCGCCACATCGGGGGAGGGGATCGACCCGATCCCAGGCATCTCCGAAACGGTCGCCGCGCTCGCGCCGACCGGCGCCGCAGTGGGGCCCGACGCCGAGTCGGCCGCGGTGCGGAACGCGGACGGCGTCTGGATCGCGCGCACCGGCGAGGAAGCGGTGCGGCTCGACCCGCGGGAGAACCTCGTGACCCCCTCCATCGACGGGGAGGGGATCGTCTGGTCCGTGCCCGCGAACCTGCCCGACCAGCTCGTCTGGTTCGCACCCGACGGCACCACGGGGCAGGTGGCGGTCCCTTGGAGCGGGTCGTCGATCGCGGCCATCGAGGTGTCGCGCGATTCGACGCGCGTGCTGGCGCTCCTGGCCGACGGTGGCAGCACGCATTTCGTGGTCGCGTCCATCGAGCGCACGAACGACGGCCTGCCGGTCGCCCTCGGTCCTACGGCACTGCGCCTCGCCGACGTCTCGGGCACCCCCCTCGACGTCGCGTGGCTCGACTCGCGCAGCGTGGCGTCGATCACCGGGCTCGCCGGCGGGGCGACCCGCATCGTCACGCAGGAGCTCGGCGGCTTCGCCCGCGGGCGCGAGGGGCCGCCGGGCGGCGTCCTCATCGACGGCGGCAACAACGACCTCCGCGCGCTCACGGCGGCCGGCGACCTCGAAGTGCAGAGCGGGGTCGGGTGGCAGAAGCGGGCCGGCGGCATCCGCTTCGTGGCCTCGCAGCAGCCCTGATCGGCTCGTCCTCCCGAAGCACCCCCGCGACCGGGCTTGGCCTGGTGCTGCACCTCGCGCGTGCCCGCGCGCGCGGCACGGGCAGACTCGGGTCGTGCCGCACCAATCGCGTCCTCCGCCCGACGCGGCGAGCGGAGCGTGGATCGCGCCAGTGCGCGGAGCCCTGCTCGACGCCGTCGCGCTCGTGCTCCCCGTCTCGTGCGCCGGGTGCGGTGCGCCCGATCGATCCGTGTGCCTGCGCTGCATCCACGCGCTGCGCCCGACGCCGCGGCTCGTCCGACGCCTCGGCCTCGCAGCGTGGGCGGGCCTCGAGTACTCCGGTGTCGTTGCGAGCGTGATCGGCGCCTACAAGGACGGCGCGCGCACGGATGCCGCGGGGCCGCTTGCGGCGGCACTCGGCGCGGCAGTCGCGTCAGCGGTCGCCGGCCTCCCCGCGGGCTCGGTGGCGGTGTGCACCGTGCCGTCGACACGGGCAGCGATGCGCAGCAGGGGGTACGCGCCCGTCGACGCGCTGCTGTCCCGCTGCGGCATCCGCCCGACGCACGCGCTGCGGCTCGTGCGGGCCCATGCGGACCAGGCGGGGCTCGGCGCTGAGGCTCGCCGGGCCAATGCGGAGGGCGCCCTCGAGGCGCGCGGGAACCTCGCCGGACGCCGGTTCGTGCTCGTCGACGACGTGCTCACGACGGGCTCGACGCTCGCCGAGGCGTGCCGCGCGGTGACCGCGGCCGGCGGTTCCGTGGAGGCCGTCGCGGTGCTCGCGGAGACCCCGCTGCGGCGGTCGGGACGCTTGGCCGGAACTCGGGAAACATACAGTGACATCAGAGGTCAAGGCGACTACGGTGGCAGGACAGGCGTGGTCGATCCACCCTTCAGACCCGGGTGACACGCCGGTAGATGGAGGTCGTCATGGAACTGAACATCGTCGGACGAAACCTGGGAGTCACCGACCGATTCCGCGCCTACGTGGCCGAGAAGTCGGAGAAGGTCACCCATCTCGCCGAACGAGCCATCTCCCTCGACGTGAAGCTCAGCCGTCACAATGAGAAGAACGGCAACGCCGGGCTCGACCGCGTCGAGCTCACCCTGGTCGGCAAGGGGCCCGTGGTGCGGGCGGAAGCCGACGGTTCAGACAAGTACGCCGCGTTCGACGTCGCCCTCTCACGGCTCCTCGAGCGCATCCGCCGCGCGAAGGACCGCCGCAAGGTCCACCGCGGCCAGCGCCGGCCCACCTCCCTCCGCGAGGCGACCGATCTCGGATTCGCCGAGGTCGGCGTGCAGGCCGCAGCGCCCGAGGTGCTCGAACAGGTGCGCACGGGCAGCATTCCGGTCGTCGAGGAATCCCAGGCGACCGAGGAGGACGACGTCTACTGCCCCGTGGTGATCCGCCGCAAGGTCTTCGCGTCGACTCCGATGACCGTCGACGATGCCCTCTACTTCATGGAGCTCGTCGGCCACGACTTCTACCTCTTCGTCGACTCCGAGAGTGGCCGCCCGAGCGTCGTCTACCGACGGAAGGGTTGGGACTACGGCCTCATCGGCCTCGACGACCGAACGGATGCCTCGTCCGACGCATCCGCACCCGAACTGCAGCGCGCCTCCGCCTGACGGGCCGCCCATCTGCCACTCGGGCCGGGTGCGGGCAATGTGCCCGTACCCGGCCCGCTCTCCGCTCGCGCCCAGCCGGCTGCCCGCTAGCATGGCTATGATGACCGTCTGCACGGCGGCATGGGGCGTGCCCGGGCGTTCCAATCGAGGAACCCGACGCCCGACGATTACAGGAGAACATTCGTGGCTTCGATTCTGGAAAGGGTCCTCCGCGTCGGCGAGGGCCGCACCCTCAAGCGACTGGAGAACTACGCGGCGGCGATCAACGCCCTCGAAGACGACTTCCAGGCCCTCAGCGACGAGGAACTGAAGCACGAGACCGTCGAGCTGCGTGAGCGCTACGGGAACGGCGAGTCGCTCGACGACCTGCTGCCCGAGGCGTTCGCCGCGGTGCGCGAAGCGAGTCGCCGCACGCTGGGCCTCCGCCACTTCGACGTGCAGCTCATGGGCGGCGCGGCCCTGCACCTCGGCAACATCGCTGAGATGAAGACCGGCGAGGGCAAGACCCTCGTCGCGACGACTGCGGCCTACCTCAACGCCCTCACCAGCCGGGGCGTGCACATCGTCACGGTGAACGACTTCCTCGCGAGCTACCAGTCCGAGCTGATGGGCCGCGTGTTCCGCGCGCTCGGCATGACCACCGGATGCATCGTGGCGGGCCAGACGCCCGCGGTGCGACGCGAGCAGTATGCCGCCGACATCACCTACGGCACCAACAACGAGTTCGGGTTCGACTACCTCCGCGACAACATGGCGTGGCAGGCCGGCGACATGGTGCAGCGGGGTCACGCCTTCGCCATCGTCGACGAGGTGGACTCGATCCTCATCGACGAGGCACGCACCCCGCTCATCATCTCGGGTCCGGCGTCCGGCGAGGCGAACCGCTGGTTCACCGAGTTCGCGAGCCTCGCGAAGCGCCTCGCGTCCGGCGAGGACTACGAGGTCGACGAGAAGAAGCGCACCGTCGGCGTGCTCGAGCCCGGCATCGAGAAGGTCGAGGACTACCTCGGCATCGAGAACCTCTACGAGTCCGCGAACACGCCGCTCATCTCGTTCCTCAACAACTCGATCAAGGCCAAGGCGCTCTTCAAGCGCGACAAGGATTACGTCGTCATGAACGGCGAGGTGCTCATCGTCGACGAGCACACCGGCCGGATCCTGGTCGGCCGCCGCTACAACGAGGGCATCCACCAGGCCATCGAGGCCAAGGAGGGCGTGCAGGTCAAGGCCGAGAACCAGACGCTCGCCACGGTCACGCTGCAGAACTACTTCCGCCTCTACTCGAAGCTCGCCGGCATGACCGGTACGGCCGAGACGGAGGCGGCCGAGTTCATGTCGACGTACAAGCTCGGCGTGGTGCCGATCCCCACGAACAAGCCGATGGTGCGCCTCGACCAGCCCGACCTCGTGTACAAGAACGAGGAATCCAAGTTCGCCCAGGTGGTCGAGGACATCGTCGAGCGACACCGCAAGGGGCAGCCCGTGCTCGTCGGCACGACGAGCGTCGAGAAGAGCGAGTACCTCTCGCGCCTCCTTGCGAAGAAGGGCGTCCGCCACGAGGTCCTGAACGCGAAGAACCACGCGCGCGAGGCGGCCATCGTGGCGCAGGCCGGACGGCACGGCGCCGTCACCGTCGCAACGAACATGGCCGGCCGCGGCACCGACATCATGCTGGGCGGCAATGCCGAGTTCATCGCCGTGCAGCATATGCACGAGCGCGGACTCAGCCCGATCGACACCCCCGAGGAGTACGAGTCCGCCTGGGACGGCGTGTTCGTAGCGGTCAAGGCCGCGGTCGCGAAGGAGGCCGAGAAGGTGCTCGCCGCGGGCGGGCTCTACGTGCTCGGCACCGAGCGCCACGAGTCGCGGCGCATCGACAACCAGCTCCGCGGCCGCTCCGGACGCCAGGGCGACCCCGGCGAGAGCCGCTTCTACCTGTCGCTCACCGACGACCTGATGCGGCTCTTCAACGCCGGCGCCGCCGAGAGCCTCATGTCGCGCGGCGTGCCCGACGACGTGGCCATCGAGTCGAAGGTCGTGACGCGCGCCATCCGTTCGGCCCAGTCGCAGGTCGAGGCTCGAAACGCCGAGATCCGCAAGAACGTGCTGAAGTACGACGACGTGCTGAACCGCCAGCGCGAGGCCATCTACGGCGATCGCCGGCACATCCTCCAGGGCGACGACCTGCACGAGCGTACGCAGCACTTCCTCGAGGACGTGATCGACGAGGTCCTCGACGCCCACACCGCTGAGGGCAACCCCGACGAGTGGGACTTCGACGCCCTCTGGACCGAGCTGAAGACCCTCTACCCGATCGGCATCACGATCGACGAGGTCGTCGCCGAGGCGGGGGAGAAGGGCCGCGTCAACCGCGACTTCATCCGCAGTGAGATCCTCTCCGATGCGAAGCTGGCCTACCAGCGCCGCGAGCAGCAGCTCGGCAGTCCGGCGATGCGCGAGCTCGAGCGCCGCGTCGTGCTCTCGGTGATCGACCGCCGTTGGCGCGACCACCTCTACGAGATGGACTACCTGAAGGACGGCATCGGCCTGCGTGCGATGGCGCAGCGCGACCCGCTCGTCGAGTACCAGCGCGAGGGCTACGCGATGTTCCAGCAGATGATGGGCTCGATCCGCGAGGAGACGGTGGGCTTCCTGTTCAACCTCGAGGTCGAGGTCGCGCCGCAGGCCGGTGTCGGCGGTGCCACGATCGAGGCGAAGGGCCTCGGCCGCCAGGGCGCCGCCGAGGACAAGCTCAGCTATTCCGCGCCGAGCGATTCGGGCGGCGTCGAGGTACGCAACCAGCGCGGCCAGGTGCAGCAGGCGGCGACCCAGCGCGCGCGCCGCGCAGTCGCGCAGGCACAGGCGCCCGAGGTCGAGCCGGCCCGCGGGGCCTTCGGCCAGCGCACCGAGGGCGGCGGCCAGGTGCAGCCCCAGAACCGCGCCGAGCGTCGGGCCCAGGAGCGCAGGGGACGCTGACCACACACGGTCAGGCTGGATCGCGCTGTCCGCGATGATCCGGCCAGCCGCTCTGCGAGGCGGCGGCGTGTACGCGGCCGGGCCTGGGGTCTTTCGAGCCGACCGCGGTGCGCCGGGTGGGGACCGGCGCACCAACAGACTCAGAGCACGCTGATCGCGCTCGCGCGCCACCGCTGGTCGAGGCCCTCGAGCCGGATGGCGACGGCGCGCGACCGTGCGCGCTGGTGCACCAGCACGACGGCCTCGACCACGCCGTCGGCGGGCTCGCAGACCATGACCGTGCCGAGCGTGAACGCGGGCCGCTGGGGAGCCTGCCCCTTCACGCGGCGCGCCCGCGCGGCGAGGACGACGCGCTTGGACAGGTTGCGGTACACGTCGTCGGTGACCCAACGGGCGAGCTGCTCGAGGTCGCGCGCACCCGCGAGCACCTCGATGACGCAGTGGGTCAGGTTCCGGAGCAGCGGCTCGGGATCGGGGAGTTCGCTGCGTCGTGCGGGCTGACGAGCGAAGTACTCGTCGTCGTCATCGAGGAACTGCAGGGCAGAACCTCTCGCCGGGGCGCGGCCGGCGGCGGGGCGTGCGGTCATCTCGGCTCCATGAAGGGTCGGCCACGGCCTCGCGGCCGGCGACGGGATTACCCCCGATCGGGGGACGTTCGGGTGATCCCTAGTGAACGGTATTGACGGATCCGGTGCGGTGTCAAGCGATTTCCCCGCCTGTGGAGAACCCACGGGCCAGGTGAACTGCCGGGGTAACGTTCGTGCATGCGGTGGGACCTGCTGTTCGACGATCTCGAGTCGCAGCTCGACCAGGAGCAGCGCGACGAGGAGCGTGCACTCGCGCTCGAGGAGGAGCGGCTCCGCCTCGGTCGTCTCACCCTCAGGGACCGCCTGCACGCCATGGCGCGAGACGCCGCGGGCGATCCGGCGGCCTCGATCAGGGTCGAGCTCCGCGGGGGCGAGGAGTTCGTCCTGCGGCCGCTGGCATTCGGACGCGACTGGATGAGCGCGGCCGTGCACGGCGCCGGCCGCGGCCCCGGCCAGTGCGTCGTCCCACTCGGCGCGATCGCCGCCGTCATGCCGACACGTGCGCAGGTGGAGCCGAGCCTGCAGCCGGCGCCGGAGTCGTCGGCCCGGCTCGCCGAGCGGATCGGCCTGCCGTTCGTGCTCCGTGACCTCTGCCGCAGGCGCACACCCGTGTACCTCACCACCGACGACGGTCGCGTGCACGGCACGTTCGACCGCGTCGCACGCGACCACCTCGACCTCGCCATGCACGAACCGGGCACGGTTCGACGCGATGGGGAGGTGCGCGGCATCCGGATCGTGCCGGTGGGTCGGATCGTGCTGGTCGCGTTCGCCTAGTCGCCCGCCCGCGCTCAGTCGACGGGGCGGAGCCGCCCCGAGCGGGCACCCGAGAGCTCGGCGATGTTGGCGAACTCGCCCTGGTTCCAGAGGGAGTGCCGGCGGGTGGCCTCGTACTGCTCCTCGATCCAGACGTCGAGTTGCGTGCGCTCGACGCGCCACGGGCCCGAGCGGCCCACCCGGATGGCGGGGAGCTCACCCGAACGGATGAGCTCGTCGACCGTGGCGACGTCGACCGCGAGGAGCTCCGCCGCGTCGGCGACGGTGAGGAACCGGCCGATCTCGTCGCCCGAACCGGGAGTGGTCATGACTCCAGTATCGACCCGCCGCCGCGAAGCGGCTGCCGGTGTGGATAACTTCGGGGCGTCACCTCGGATTCGGGCGACGATGGTGGCCGGCGCGTGCGCGCCCGACCGGAAAGGATCCCCGATGCCCCGTCGACCGGAACGCTCGGAGCGCGGCGCGCTGCGGCTCGACCCGCGCCTGGTCATCGGCGTCGTGCTCGTCGCGGCGTCCACGACGGGCGTGTGGGCGCTCGTCTCGAGCCTCGACGACTCCGCCGAGGTGTACGCCGTGCGCGACACCGTGACACCCGGCACGCGCATCGATGCCGGCGACCTCGTGGTCGAGTCCGTGCGGCTCGGGGCGGTCGCCGACCGGTACCTGGCGCCCGGCGGCGTTCCCGACGGCGGTGTCGTGGTCGCGCGCACCATCGAGGCCGGGGAACTGGTGCCCGCCTCCGCGGTCGACGATGCCGATCGCACCGGGCTCGCGACGGTGGTGGTGCCGAGCCGCGGCGCACTGCCGAGCGGACTCGGCGCGGGATCGACGGTCGACGTGTGGTCGGCTCGCGAGCTCGAGCGCGGCACGTACGAGCCGCCTGCCGTGCTCGTCGCCGCCGCCGAGATCGCGGGCATCCAGGAGCCCGAGGGCGTGGTCGACTCGGGCGGGCCGTCGGTCGAGTTGCTCGTTCCCCGCGAGAAGGTGGCTGCCCTGCTCGAGGCGCTCGCGACCGGCGACGCGATCGACCTCGTGCCGGCGCGCACGAGCAGCCGCTGATGGCCCGCCTCGCCCTCGCACTGGACCCGGCCACGGAGGACCGGTTGCTCGCCGACATCGTCGAGCACGGCCACACCGTCGTCGCCCGTCTCGTCGGGTGGCGGGACGTGGTCGACAGCCTCGACGTGCTGGCCCCCGACGTCGTGCTCGTCGGCGCCGCCCGTGCCACGCTCGCCGCCGAGCTCCTCGCGGCGTGCGACGAACGTGGCATCCGCCTGATCGCCCTCGCCGCGGGCGACGCCGATCGCGCGCACGCCGCGCAGATCGGACTCCACGAGGTGCTCGATCGCTCGGCGGGCTGGCCCGAGATCGAGGCGCTCGTGAGCGGGGGCGTGCAGGTGCCGTCGCGGCTCGGCGACGTGAAGCCCGGCACGCGACGCACGAGCGAGGTGATCGCCGTGTGGGGTCCGGCGGGCGCACCGGGCCGCACGACGATCGCCGTCAACCTCGCCGCGGAGATCGCGGCGGCGGGTCATTCCGTGGCGCTCGTCGACGCAGATCCGTACGGCGGGGCGATCGCCCCGGCGCTCGGCCTCCTCGACGAGGCACCGGGATTCGCGTCCGCGTGCCGCCTGGCCGGGGGCGACGCACTCGATCGGGCGGAATTGCAGCGCATCGCGCAGCGCTACTCCGCGCCGCGGGCCTCATTCGACGTGTTCACCGGCCTCGTGTGACCGAGTCGTTGGCCCGAGCTGGCGCACGACCGCGTGACCTCCGCGCTCCAGGCCATCGGCGATCGCTCCGAGTACGTGGTCATCGACACGGGCTTCAGCCTCGAACGCGACGAGGAGCTCACGAGCGACCAATTCGCGCCCCGGCGCAACGCTGCGACATTCGCCTCGCTCTCGACAGCCGACCGGGTGGTCGCTGTCGGCCTCGCGGACCCGGTCGGCCTGTCGCGGCTCCTTCGCGGCCACGGCGACCTCGTCGACCTCGTCGAGCCCGATCGCATCGACGTGATCGTCAACCGCGTCCGCTCCGGCGCCCTGGGCATCGACGCGCACGCGCAGGTGCGCCAGACGCTCCGCCGGTTCGCGGGCATCGCCGACGCGGCCCTGCTGCCGCACGACGGCAGGGCGACGGATGCCGCGATCCTCACGGCGCGCACGCTCCGGGATGCCGCACCGCGCAGTCCGCTCCGCGCGGCGCTCCGCGAGTACGCACTGGAGCGGATCCTGCCCGTCCCGGCCCAGGTGCTGCGGCGAGGATTCGCGTTCTCGCCTGCCCGGCGCGCAGCCGCGGGCTGAGCACGCGCCGTCCACCCGGCGGGAGGCCGCGCACTACGCTGGACCTGTGTCGACCCTCAGTGAACTCGTCCTCGCCCAGGGCCGCAGCAGTCAGGCCGACGTCGACTGGCTGCACATGCTCGTCGGCGACCTGCAACTGCTCGCCGACCTCGCCTTCGCCGACATCGTGCTGTGGGTGCCGTCAAGCGATGACGACTTCGTCGCGGTGGCGCACGCGCGCCCGTCGAGTGCCGCAACGCTGTTCTACCGCGACTTCGTGGGCCAGCAGATCAAGTCGCAATGGCGCGAACTCGTGACGCAGGCGTTCGCGAGCGCTCGCATCGCGGACTCATCGGCGCCCGACTGGTACGAGGAGATGCCCACGCGCGTGCGCGCCGTGCCCGTCATGCGACGGCTGTCGGCGACGGGCACGCAGCTCGCGCAGGAGCCGGTCGCCGTGATCACGCGCCACACCAACCTCGGCGCCACGCGCACGCCGAGCCGCCAGGAGCTGACGTTCAACGAGTGCGCCGAGGAGCTGTTCCAGATGATCGCGTCGGGGGACTTCCCCGATCTCGGCGCGCCGACCGGCCCCCGCCGGGGCGCTCCCCGTGCGTCCGATGGGTTGATTCGGCTCGACGTCGACGGCGTGACCACGTTCGCGAGCCCCAACGCCCTGTCGGCGTTCAACCGCATGGGTTTCGACGACGAGCTCGAGGGGGAGTCCCTCGCCGAGGTCACCACGAGGCTGCTCAGCGGCAAGCTCGTCGTCGACGAGTCGCTGCCGCTCGTCGTCACGGGTCGTGCGCCGTGGCGCACCGACGTGGAGTCCCGTGGCGTGACGGTCTCGCTGCGCGCGATCCCCATCCGTCATCGGGGCGAGCGCATCGGCGCGATCGTGCTGAGCCGAGATGTCACCGAGCTCCGACACCAGGAGCAGGAACTCATCACGAAGGACGCGACGATCCGCGAGATCCACCACCGCGTGAAGAACAACCTGCAGACCGTGGCGTCGCTGCTGCGCATCCAGGCGCGACGCACGTACTCCGATGACGCGAGGGACGCGCTCACCCAGGCGATGCGGCGGGTCGGCGCGATCGCAGTCGTGCACGACACCCTCTCGGAGGGGCTCACCCAGAACGTGGACTTCGACGAGGTCTTCGATCGCGCCCTCCTGCTCGTCGCCGAGGTGGCCTCGGCGCACAACACCACGGCGCACCCGAAGCGCTCCGGCTCGTTCGGCGTGCTGCCGAGCGAGTACGCGACGCCGCTCGCCCTCGCCCTGACCGAGCTCGTGACGAACGCCGTCGAGCACGGGCTCGCGGGTCAGGAGGGCGACGTGGAGATCACCGCCGACCGGTCGCCCTCGGCGCTCACCGTGCAGGTGCGCGACACCGGATCGGGCCTGCCCGAGGGCAAGGTCGGCGAGGGGCTCGGCACGCAGATCGTGCGTACCCTCATCCAGGGCGAGCTGGGCGGCACGATCGACTGGCACACGGTCGTCGGCCGTGGCACCGAGGTGACGATCGACGTGCCGCTGCGCTGGATCACGCCGGCGTAGGCGAGGAGCTCAGCTTGCGCGACGCGCGCGGGCCGCGCGGCGCTTCAGGGCGCGACGCTCGTCTTCGCTGAGGCCTCCCCACACGCCCGAGTCCTGGCCGGTCTCGAGGGCGTACTGCAGGCAGATCTCCGTGACGGTGCAGCGGGCGCAGACAGCCTTCGCCTTCTCGATCTGGTCGACGGCGGGACCAGTGTTGCCGACGGGGAAGAACAGTTCCGGGTCAGCGGTGAGGCAGGCGGCTTTGTCGCGCCAATCCATGGAGATGCTCCTTGCGGTGTATCGATCGCAGACGCGCACGATTGCGCGAGCCGTTATCCGGCTGTGCTGCAGGGGGAAAGCCGAATCTCGGGAAGTAGGATCATGACTGATCGGCTCACGTCCCTGTGAGCATCAACTCGGCCTCATAAATGGTCGCATAGCGGAGAGATCGAATCAATAGCCGTGTATGGGATAACGCTGTGAATCAGGACCGCGCCGACGGGGACATGCCGCCCGCGGCATCCGTCTCGGGTGGAGTGAGGGCGGCGCTCATCGTCGTGACCGCCGTGCTGTTCCTCGAGGCGGCGGCGCTCGTCGCGATCGTCGTGTGGCTGGTCGTCGACCTGCTCGCGCTGCAGCCGTCGTCGTACGCGACCGCCGTCGCGCTGATCGTGCTCGTCGTGATCGGCGCCGTATGGGTCGGCGCGGTGGCGATCGGCTCGCTGCGACGGGCGCCGTGGACGCGCGCAGCGGCGATCGTCTGGCAGATCCTGCAGGTCTCGATCGCCGTCGGCGCGTTCCAGGGGCTCTTCGCACGGCCGGATGTCGGGTGGCTGCTGCTCGTGCCCGCCGTCACGGTGATCGGATTGCTCCTGTGGCCGCCCGTGCGGCTCGCCTACGCGCGGCCTGGGGACGTGGATCGGGCGCCCGACGGCGCCTGAGGCTCAGCCGTCGAGCCCGAGCTCCCGGCGCACGCGTGCTACGTGGCCGGTCGCCTTCACGTTGTACCACGCGCGCTCGATGCGGCCGTCCTCGCCGATCACGAAGGTCGACCGGATGGAACCGATGACGATCTTGCCGTACAGCGACTTCTCACCCCACACGCCGTAGGTCTGCTGCACCGCGAGGTCCTCGTCGGACAGGAGCGTGTAGTTCAGGCGGTCGCGCTCGGCGAAGCGCTTGAGCTTCGCCACGTCGTCCTTCGAGATGCCGACCACGCGCACGCCGGCGCCCGCGAACGAGTTCAGGTTGTCGCGGAAGTCGCACGCCTCGGTCGTGCAGCCCGGCGTCATCGCCTCGGGGTAGAAGTACAGCACGACGCGGGATCCTCGGAGGGACGAGAGCGAAACGGGGTTGCCGTCCTGGTCGTCGAGCGTGAAGTCGGGGGCGAGGTCGCCGGGGGCGAGTCGTGCGTCGGTCATCCGTCCATCGTAGGCAACGGTGCCTGAGTGCCCGGTGCGACGGCCGCGCCCGCGCCCGCGTGCCGCGAGGTGAGGCGAAGGAGGTCAGGCGAAGGTGGCGAGCAGCCGCTGCAGGGAGTCGAGCCGGGCGCGCCCCGTCTCGCCGAGCTTGCCGGCCTCGACGGCCTCGACGATCGCGCAATCGGGCGCGTCGGGCAGGTGCGTGCAGCCGCGGGGGCAGTCCTCGGCGACGCGCGCGAGGTCGGTGAACGCGCCGAGGATGTTCGCCGGGTCGACATGTCCGAGGCCGAACGACCGGACGCCCGGGGTGTCGATGACCCAGCCGATGCCTCCCCCGCCCTCGACGCGCAGCGAGACCGTCGACGACGAGGTGTGCCGGCCGCGGCCCGTGACCACGTTGACCCGCCCGATCGCCCGATCGGCGCCGGGCACGAGCGCGTTCACGAGCGTGGACTTGCCCACGCCCGAGTGGCCGACGAACACCGTGCGATGCCCGATGAGCGCCCGGGTGATCTCGTCGAGCGGCATCCGCTCGGTGCTCGACCGGAACACCGGAAGGTCCAGGCCGGCGAAGTTCTCGAGGAACTCGGACGGGTCGGCCAGGTCGGTCTTGGTGACGCACAGCAGCGGCTGGATGCGCGCGTCGTACGCGGCGACGAGGTAGCGGTCGACGAGCCGGATGCGCGGCTCGGGGTTGGCCGCGGCGACGACGATGAGCATCTGGTCGGCGTTCGCGACGATGACCCGCTCGACCTCGTCGGTGTCGTCGGCGCTGCGTCGGAGCAGCGTCGACCGCTCGCGGACGCGCACGATGCGGGCGAGCGTGCCGGGCTCGCCGCTCGTGTCGCCCACGAGATCGACGCGGTCGCCTGTCACGACGGACTTGCGTCGGAGTTCGCTCGCCCGCGCCGCGATGATGTCGCGTTCGTCGGGACCGCCGTCGTCGACGAGCACGGCGTAGCGGCCGCGGTCGACGCCGAGCACGATCCCCTCCACGGCGTCGGCGTGCTCGGGGCGCACCTTCGTGCGGGGACGGCTGCCGCGTCGGTTGGGACGCACGCGCACGTCGGACTCGTCGAGCTCGGGCTCGTCCTCGTCGTCGTCGGCGTCCCACCACGTCATGCGAGCATCTGCTCCCAGAGCTTCGTGAACTGCGGCAGGGTCTTGGACGTCGATCCGATGTCGTCGACGACCACGCCCGGCACCGCGAGGCCCACGATCGCGCCGGTGGTCGCCATGCGGTGGTCGGCGTACGCGCGCCACGGACCGCCGGTGAGCGGGGCAGGCTCGATGCGGAGGCCGTCGTCGAGCTCGGTCACAGCCCCGCCCAGGCCGTTCAGCTCCGCCACGAGGCCGGCGAGGCGGTCGGTCTCGTGGTGGCGGATGTGGCCGATCCCCGTGAACGTGCTCGGACCGTCGGCGAACGCCGCGAGCGCGACGAGATTCGGCACGAGCTCGCCCGCCTCCGAGAGGTCGAGGTCCACGCCCCGGATGCCGCGACCGCCTTCCGTGGTCCGCTCGGGCGCCCGCACGGTGAGCCGGTCGCCGTCGAGCGACACGCGCGCGCCGAACCGCGGGAGGAGGTCGGCGAGCTGCGCGCCCACCTGCGTCGTCTGCGCCGGCCAGCCGGTGACGGTGACATGGCCGCCGGCGACGAGCGCGGCGACGAGGAACGGCGCGGCGTTGGAGAGGTCGGGCTCGATGGCGACATCGACGGCCGCGATCGGGCCGGGGGCGACCAGCCACCGGCCGGGCTCGGGGCTCGTCACGTCGACGCCGCGGGTACGGAGCGTGGCGATCGTCATCTCGATGTGCGGCAGGCTCGGCAGGCGCTCGCCCGAGTGCCGGAGGTCGAGTCCGTCGTCGAACCGCGCAGCGGAGAGGAGCAGTCCCGAGACGAACTGGCTGGATGCCGAGGCGTCGACCTCGATCGCGCCGCCCACGACCCGGCCGGTGCCGTGCACCGTGAAGGGCAGTGCGCCGCGCCCGTCGTCGTCGAGGTCGACACCGAGGGCGCGCAGCCCGAGGATCGAACCGCCCATGGGCCGGCGTCGCGCACCCTCGTCGCCGTCGAACGTCGTGGGTCCGAGGGCGAGTGCCGCCACGGGCGGAAGGAAGCGCATGACGGTGCCCGCGAGGCCGCAGTCGATCGTGGTGGAGCCGAGGAGCTCGCCGGCGGGGATCACGCGGACGTCGTCGCCGAAGCCGCCGGTACCCGGCATCCGCTCGAATCGCGTTCCCAGCGCCCGGAGCCCCTCGAGCATGAGCTCGCTGTCGCGCGACCAGAGTGGGGCGTGCAGCGTCGACGGACCGTCGGCCAGAGCAGCCAGCACGAGCTCGCGATTGGTGAGCGACTTCGAGCCGGGGAGCGCCACGACGGACTCGAGCGGCCCGGTGGCGACGGGCGCCCGCCACCCGTCATCCGACTCGGTCTGCCGGGCCTCGCCGTACGGGTCGAACTCGGGGGCGGAATACCTCGAAATCTGCATCGGTTATCAACAGTAGCGTCAGCGAAGGCAGAAGGAGATGGTGCGCGTGTCGGTTGCGGTACTCGAGCGCCCGGCGATCGTCCCGGCGGACGATCTAGGATGGCCGGTGATGACTGCCGACGAGACCGAGACCACGCCGCACGACACGGCCGGCACCGACGACGACCGGTCGCTCGGCGAGCTCTTCGAGGAACAGGCCCTGCCATACCTCGACCAGCTGTACGCCGCCGCCCTGCGCATGACGAAGAACCCGGCCGACGCGCAGGATCTCGTGCAGGAGACCTTCGTGAAGGCGTTCGCGGCGTTCGGGCAGTTCACGCAGGGCACCAACCTCAAGGCGTGGCTGTACCGGATCCTCACCAACACCTTCATCAACAGCTACCGCAAGAAGCAGCGGGAGCCGTACCAGGGCACGATCGACGACCTCGAGGACTGGCAGCTCGGCGGGGCCGAGTCGACGACCGCGCGGTCGAGCCGCTCCGCCGAGGCCGAGGCGATCGACCACCTGCCCGACAGCGCCGTGAAGGACGCCCTGCAGGCCCTGCCTGAGGACTTCCGCCTCGCCGTGTACTTCGCCGACGTCGAGGGATTCTCCTACCAGGAGATCGCCGACATGATGAACACCCCCATCGGGACCGTGATGAGCCGCCTGCACCGTGGCCGGCGCATGCTTCGCGAGTCCCTCGCCGACTACGCCCGCGAACAGGGGTTCGCGGCGGGCGGATCGGGGCACCAATCCACCAGGAGGCAGAGCATGCCGAGGAGCTCAAGATGACGGACTGCGGCTGCGAGAAGGCCAGGGCCGAACTCGAGGAGTATCTGCACCACGAGCTGGGCCGCGACGATGCGGCCGACATCCGCGAGCACGTCGAGAACTGTCTCGACTGCCGGGCGGAGCTCCGCGTGGGCGTGGCGATCACCGAGGTCGTGCAGCGCGCCTGCAGGGAGAATGCTCCCGAGGAACTGCGGACGGTCGTGCTCGCGCGCATCCGCGACATCCAGTCGGGCCACGGCATCCTCATCGACTGACCCAACGGGCTCCGATCTCCGATCGGCTCGCCGTCAATCGTTGGTTCGATGCGCGGGGCGGGCACGCTTCGTAGCGTCGATGGTGTGATCGAATCTCCCGCACGCCGCTCGTCGCGGCGCGTGCCCACGTGGCTGCGCATCCTCATCCCGTCCGTCCTCATCCTCGTCTGGCTCGCGCTCCTCGGCGTGGGCGGGTCGGCGTTCAGCCAGGTCTCCAAGGTCGCGACGAATGACCAATCGCAGTTCCTGCCCGCCGACTCCGAAGCCACGCGTGTGCAGGAGTCGTCCGCCGCGTTCCGCGGCGACGACGCCATCCCCGCGGTCGTCGTCGTGCAGCGGGACGGCGGGCTCACCGATGACGACCTCGTCCTGATCGACGAGGCCACGGCGACGCTAGCCGGTGTCGATGGCGTGGTCCACGACGGGGTATCTCCGCCGGTCCGCTCCGACGACGGGGAGGCCGTCGAGGTGTTCGTCATGATCGACGTCGAGGTGAAGGCGAGCGCAACGGTGGCCGAGCTGCGCGCCGAGCTCGCCGACGGGCTCTCGGCGGCCGAGGCATCCGGGCTCACCGTCGCCGTGACCGGGCCCGCCGGCCTCGCCGCGGACATCGCCGGCGCGTTCTCGGGCATCGACGGGCTCCTGCTCCTCGTCGCGCTCGCCGCGGTCTTCGTGATCCTCGTCATCGTCTACCGGTCGCCGCTCCTGCCCGTGATCGTGCTCGGCACGAGCATGGCCGCCCTCAGTGTCGCGGTGCTCGTCGCGGTCGCCCTCGCCCGGGCCGGCATCGTGCTCCTCACCGGCCAGACGCAGGGAATCCTCTTCATCCTCGTGATCGGCGCGACGACCGATTATTCGTTGCTGTACATCGCGCGGTATCGCGAGGCGCTCGCCGTGCACGAGCGCAACTGGGACGCCACTTCGGCGGCGCTCCGCGGGGCGTGGGAGCCGGTCGTCGCCTCGGGCGGCACGGTCGTCGCCGGCCTCCTCATGCTGCTGTTCAGCGCACTCAACTCGAACAAGGCGCTCGGTCCGGTCGCGGCGATCGGGATCGTCTGCGCGGTGCTCGCGGCCCTCACCCTGTTGCCGGCCCTCATGCTGTGGGCAGGCCGCGCCGCGTTCTGGCCGCGGAGGGTTCCGGCACGGCCGTCGGAGGCCGCGGCATCCGTGCCCGGCACCGCCGCCACGATGCCCGCCCGCGGTCTCTGGCCGGCCGTGGCGAGGCTCGTCGGCCGACGTCCCCGCATCGTCTGGATCGTGTCGACCCTCCTGCTCGGCGTCATGGCGCTCGGGCTGACCGAGCTCGACGCCGACGGTGTCCCGCAGAGTGAATTCGTGCTCGGGGCATCCGAGGCCCGCGATGGGCAGGCGGTGCTCGGCGACCATTTCCCGGCCGGATCCGGCACTCCGGCGCTGATCGTCGCACCCGATGACGCGATCGAGGAGACGGCGGAAGTGGTTCTCGGCACCGACGGAGTCGCGGGGCTCGCCGTGCTGTCGGAGACTTCGCCGACCGGCACCCTCCCCGTGACCGAGGACGGCGTGCAGGTCCCGCACATCTCCGGCGCCGAGGGCGCCGCCCCGACGGTTCGCGACGGCCAGGTGCTGCTGCAGGCGACCCTCGACCACCCGGGCGATTCGCTCGAAGCCGAGGCCGTCGTCACCGAGCTGCGCGCCGCGCTCGCGAGCACCGACGGCGACGTGCTCGTCGGCGGCACCTCCGCGATCGCACTCGACACCGCCGCGGCCGCGGTGCACGACCGGAACCTCGTGATGCCGCTCGTGCTCGGGGTGATCCTCCTCATCCTCATCGTGCTGCTCCGCTCGCTGGTTGCGCCGCTCCTCCTGGTCGGCAGCGTCGTGCTCTCGTTCGCCGCGGCGCTCGGCGTGTCCGCGCTCGTCTTCAACGGCGTGTTCGCGTTCCCCGGCGCCGATCCGACGGTGCCGCTGTACGGGTTCGTGTTCCTCGTCGCACTCGGCGTCGACTACAACATCTTCCTGATGAGCCGGGTGCGCGAGGAGTCGCTCGGGCACGGCACGCGCGCCGGGATCCCGCGCGGCCTGATCGCGACGGGCGGCGTGATCACCTCGGCGGGGCTCGTGCTCGCTGCGACGTTCGCGGCGCTCGGCGTGCTGCCGATCCTGTTCCTCGCGCAGATCTCGTTCATCGTCGCGTTCGGCGTGCTGCTCGACACGTTCCTCGTGCGGTCGCTGCTCGTGCCCGCCCTCTCATACGACCTCGGCGGCGCGATCTGGTGGCCGTCGAGGCTGTGGCGGGCCGATGCCGAGGAGTCGGCGCGGCGCGAGGCGACCGTGGCCGCACCGGCGGAGCCCACCGCGACGGCCGAGCACCTCGAGCCGGTGCATCGCGCCTGACGTCCAAACGATGCGACGAAGGGCGGATGCCGTGGCGTCCGCCCTCCCTCGCATCACGTCGTCGCTACACCGTGAGCGCGCGCCGGATCAGGTCGGCCTGCTCGGCCGCGTGACGCTTCGCCGAGCCGGTCGCCGGCGACGCTGCGGGCGGGCGGGCCGCCACTGAGACAGGACGCGGTCCGAGCTTGTTCGTCTCGATGATGAAGTACGGCCAGGCGCCCTGGTTCTCGGGCTCGTCCTGCGCCCACATGAGCTGGGCGTTCGGGTAGCTGTCGGCCACGGCCTTCAGCTCCGCCTTCGGCAGTGGGTACAACTGCTCGAGGCGGACGACGGCGACCTCGGGGTTCGGGTTCTTCTCGAGCTGGGCCATCAGGTCGTAGTAGATCTTGCCCGAGACGAACACGGCCTTCTTGACCGCCGCCTTGTCGGTGATGCGGGTGTCGTCGATCACCGGCTCGAAGCGGCCGCTCGTGAATTCGGAGACCTCGCTCGTGGCGCCGCGCAGGCGCAGCATGGCCTTCGGGGTGAACACGATAAGCGGGCGACGCGGGCGGGCGTACGCCTGTCGGCGGAGAAGGTGGAAGTACGACGCGGGGGTGGAGGGTCGGGCCACGGTCATGTTGTTCTCGGCGCAGAGCTGGAGGTAGCGCTCGATGCGGGCGCTGGAGTGGTCGGGCCCCTGGCCCTCGTAGCCGTGGGGGAGGAGGAGCACGACGCTCGATCGCTGGCCCCACTTCTGCTCGGCCGAGGAGATGAACTCGTCGATGATGGTCTGCGCGCCGTTCGCGAAGTCACCGAACTGCGCCTCCCACAACACGAGCGCGTCGGCACGCTCGACGGAGTAGCCGTACTCGAAGCCCATCGCGGCGTACTCGCTGAGCAGCGAGTCGTAGATCCAGAACTTGGCCTGGTTGTCGGAGATGTTCTGCAGGGGCAGCCACTCCTGGCCGTTGGTGCGGTCGTGGAGCACGGCGTGGCGCTGAACGAACGTGCCACGACGGGAGTCCTGTCCGGCGAATCGCACGGGCGTGCCCTCGAGCAGGAGCGAGCCGAGCGCGAGCAGCTCACCGAAGCCCCAGTCGATGGTGCCGTTGCGGCTCATGTCGTAGCGCTTGGTGAGCAGTTGCTGGATCTTCGGGTGCACCGTGAAGCCGGCTGGCTTGTTGTTGAATGCGTCGCCGATCGCGTGCACGACCTCGGTCGCGACGCCGGTCGTCTCGAGCTCGCCTGTGGGGACCTCCGGCTCCCGCTGCGACTCGGTCGCGCCGACGATGGGGATCGCGCCGGTCTGCGCGGCGTGCGTCTCGGCGAAGGCCCGCTCGAGGCGGTCCTGGAAGTCGCGGTGCGCCTCCTCGTACTCCTCCTCGGTGATGTCGCCACGACCGACGAGGGCCCCGGTGTAGAGCTTTCGCACCGAGCGCTTCGCCTCGATGAGGTTGTACATGAGCGGCTGCGTCATCGAGGGGTCGTCGCCCTCGTTGTGTCCACGGCGGCGGTAGCAGACGAGGTCGACGACGACGTCGCGCTTGAACTCCTGGCGGTACCGGAACGCGAGCTCCGCAACGCGCACGACCGCCTCGGGGTCGTCGCCGTTCACGTGGAAGATCGGGGCCTGGATGGTCTTCGCGACATCCGTCGAGTAGATCGACGAGCGCGCGTCACCCGGCACCGTGGTGAAGCCGACCTGGTTGTTGATGTTGACGTGGATCGTGCCGCCGGTACGGTACCCGCGCAACTGGGACATCTGCATCGTCTCGACGACGATGCCCTGGCCGGCGATCGCCGCGTCACCGTGCACGAGGATCGGCAGGGTGCCGAAGGTGCCGATGGGCTTGCGGTCCTGCTTGGCGCGGACGATGCCCTCGAGCACGCCGTCGACCGCCTCGAGGTGCGATGGGTTCGCGGCGAGTGACACGGGAACCTGGTGGCCGTCGTCGGCGGTGAAGACTCCCTCGTTGCCGAGGTGGTACTTCACGTCGCCGGAGCCGGAGAAGCTCCTCGTGTCCTGCGTGCCCTCGAACTCGCGGAACACCTGCCCGTAGGTCTTGCCCGCGATGTTCGTGAGCACGTTGAGGCGGCCGCGGTGCGCCATGCCGATGGCGACCTCGTCGAGGCCCTCCTTCGCCGCGCCCTGCAGGATCACGTCGAGGAGCGCGATGACGGACTCGCCGCCCTCGAGGCTGAACCGCTTCTGGCCCACGTACTTGGTCTGGAGGAACGTCTCGAACGCCTCGGCCTCGTTGAGCTTGGCGAGGATGCGCATCTGCTCGTCGTGGGTCGGCTTCTCGTACTTGCGCTCGACCTCGCCCTGGATCCACTTGCGCTGCACCGGGTCCTGGATGTGCATGTACTCGATGCCGATCGTGCGGCAGTACGAGTCGCGGAGCACGCCCAGGATGTCGCGCAGCAGCGCCGTGCGCTTGTCGCCGAAGCCGCCGGTGACGAACTCGCGGTCGAGGTCCCAGAAGGTGAGGCCGTGGCTCCCGATCTCGAGGTCGGGATGCGAGCGCTGCACGTACTCGAGCGGGTCGGTGTCGGCCATCATGTGGCCGCGCACGCGGAACGAGTTGATGAGCTCCTGCACGCGAGCGGTCTTGTCGATCGCGCTGGCGATGTCGACCGAGATGTCGGGCGCCCAGCGGATCGGCTCGTACGGCAGGCGGAGCGCGGCGAAGAGGTCCTCGTAGAAGTCACGCTGGCCGATCAGCAGCTCGTGCACCTTCTTCAGGAACTCGCCGGAACCGGCGCCCTGGATGACGCGATGGTCGTACGTCGAGGTGAGCGTGATCGTCTTGCCGATGGCGAGGTTCGCGAGCGTCTTCTCGGAGGAGCCCTGGAACTCGGCGGGATATTCGAGGGCGCCCGCGCCGATGATGCAGCCCTGGCCCTTCATGAGGCGAGGCACGGAGTGCACGGTGCCGATGCCGCCGGGATTGGTCAGCGAGATCGTGGCGCCGGAGAAGTCGTCGGCCGTCAGCTTGTTCGTGCGTGCCCGCTGCACGAGGTCTTCGTAGGCGGTGAGGAACTCGTTGAACGTCATCGTCTCGGCGCGCTTGATGGCGGGCACGAGCAGCGCCCGGGTGCCGTCGGGCTTCGGGATGTCGATCGCGATGCCGAGGCCGATGTGCGCCGGCTTCACCATGCTCGGCTTGCCGTCGGGCTCGGCGTAGTAGACGTTCTGGCTCGGGAAGTCCTTGAGCGCCTGGATGAGCGCCCACCCGATGAGGTGCGTGAACGACACCTTGCCGCCGCGTGAGCGGCGGAGGTGGTTGTTGATCACGATGCGGTTGTCGATCATGAGCTTCGCCGGGATCGTGCGCACGCTCGTCGCCGTCGGCACGGTGAGGCTCTGGTCCATGTTGGCCGCGAGCGTCTTCGGCAGCCCCTTGAGGGCGACGACCACGTCCTCCAGCGGCGCCTCGGCGATCACGGGTTGCGGGCTCGTGATCGGCACGTCGGCGGGCACCGGCGCGGTGCGCGGCGCCACCGAGGTGGTGCGCGCCGCTGGTGCCTGCCCGATGACGGGCGAGGGTGCAGTGACCGGCGCCGGCTCGATGACGGCTGCCGCTGCGGCTGGAGCGGCGGGAGCGGGCGCGGCGGCAGCGGGTGGRGCGAAAGCGGGCGCGGCTGGAGCGGCGGGAGCGGGYGSGGCGGCAGCGGGCGCGGCATCCGTCGGCTGGGTGGTCGTCTCGGCCGCGCCGGTCCGCACCTGGCGGTAGTGCTCGAGGACCGGCCACCAGGTCCGGTCGACGGAATCAGGGTCGGCGAGGTACTTCTCGTACATCTCGTCTACGAGCCATTCGTTGGCCCCGTATTCGCCCGCCGTCGTCTCCTCGGATCCCGACCCGGTCAATTGGCTCGACACAGCCTCTCGCCCACTCTCTCCATTGATGCTGGATTCTCTGCCGGCGATCGGCACGTGCGCGCACGCGTTCCGTGCCCGATCACCCACACAAGCCTAAACCCCTCGCGCAGGCTCGGGTGCCCGGTTGCGGCGGTAGCGTGGGGCCCATGGAGTTCTACCGGACGACCCCCCGCCACGATCTCACGTACTCCGACGTGTTCCTCGTTCCGAGCCGGTCGGGCGTGACGAGCCGACTGGACGTCTCGCTCGCCCCCGACGACGGCTCCGGAGCATCCCTGCCGATCGTCTCGGCGAACATGAACTCCATCACGGGCCCCCGATTGGCGGCCACGCTGGCCAGGCGGGGCGGCCTCGGCGTGCTGCCCCAGGATCTCCACCTGCAAGACCTGGACGAGGCGATCCGGTGGGTGAAGGCACAGTCGCCCCGGTTCGACACCCCGCACGACTTCTCGCCCGACGACACCGTCGCCGATGCACTCGCGGTGCTGCCGCCGGTCCCCGGCCACGGCATCGTGCTGCACGATGCACGCAATGCGTACGTCGGATGCATCGCCGCGGAGCGACTGGCGACCGCCCTGTCCGACGCGCGCCTCGGCGACCTCGTGCACGGCGGGCTCGCGTCGCTCGACGCCGACGACGTCGACTCGCCCCGACGGGCGTTCGACCTGATGGTCGACGCCGGGCTCGACTTCGCTCCCGTGCTGGAGCACGGCCGGGTCATCGGCACGCTGAGCCTGCGGAGTGCCCTGCGCGGCACCATCTACGAACCCAACGTCGACGACCACGGCCGACTGCGGGTCGCCGCCGCCGTCGGCATCAACGGCGACGTCGCCGCGAAGGCACGGGCGCTCGTCGGTGCGGGCGTGGACATGCTGGTCATCGACACGGCGCACGGCCACCAGGAGGGCATGATCCGGGCGATCGGCATCGTGCGCGACCTCGACCTCGGCGTGCCGATCGTGGCCGGGAACGTCGTGACCGCCGACGCGGTGGCGCAGCTCGTCGAAGCGGGCGCCGACGTGCTGAAGGTCGGCGTCGGCCCGGGCGCCATGTGCACCACCCGCATGATGACGGCGGTCGGGCGGCCGCAGTTCTCCGCGGTGCTGGAGACGGCGGAGGCCGCACGGGAGGTCGGGGCGAAGGTGTGGGCGGACGGCGGCGTGCGGTACCCGCGCGACGTGGCGCTCGCCCTCGCGGCAGGCGCGGCATCCGTGATGATCGGGTCGTGGTTCGCCGGCACGATCGAGGCGCCGGGCACGCTCAGGCGTGATGCGCACGGCCGCCTCTTCAAGGAGAGCTGGGGCATGGCGTCCACGAAGGCGGTGCGCGAGCGATTCGATCGACTGTCGCCCTACGAGCTCGCGCGCAAGGAGCTCTTCGCCGAGGGCATCTCCTCGTCCGCGATCTACCTCGACCCGCTGCGCCCGTCGCTCGAGGACCTGCTCGACATGATCACGTCGGGAGTGCGCAGCTCGTTCACCTACGCCGGTGCGCGCTCGATCGAGGAGTTCCGCGAGCGGGCGCTCGTGGGCATCCAGTCCGCGGCCGGGTACGAGGAGGGCAAGGCGCTGCCGGTCAGCTGGTAGGCGCTGGGCGGACGCCGAGAAGGTGCTCGAGCGACCCGCCCCTGTGGAGGGACGCAGCCGCGCGCGCCACGACGGATGCAACCGTCGTCGCGGCGCTGTTCGAACTGTGGGACCACCGGTACGCCACCGCCCACGGCCGCATACCGATCGGGCCGGTGCCGACCTCGCGCGAGACACGGCTGCATCGTGCAGGCCGGGCGGGCCGTCGTGGGCGGTGGCGAGCAGATCACTGGGGCGAACTGCGCGGATCACTCCGTCGACGGGAAGGTCGCAGGGCCACACCGGCGGAGAGACGCGAGGGGAGTGATCCATCGAGTCAACCATGGCTGAGAAGGGCGGCAACTGCCCGTGTGACGAGCCCGTTACGGCTCGTGAGGCGGCCGGATGCCGCAGATATACTGGCGAGACAATGGACGATCCTCCCTCTGCGAATACGCCCGGCCATAGACCCTCGCCCGTGACCGAATGGGGAGGTGCGGATGTCTGAGTGGATCCTCCTCGGCATCGGACTCCTCCTCACGATCGGCACGGGCCTGTTCGTTGCGAGCGAGTTCGCGCTCGTCAACCTCGATCGCGCAGAGCTCGAGGCGCGCCGCGCCAAGGGCGAGACCCGCCTCGGACTCACGATCTCCGCGCTGAAGATCACGTCCACGCATCTCTCGAGCGCACAGCTCGGCATCACGCTCACGACGCTGCTCACCGGGTACACGATGGAGCCGGCGATCAGCTCGCTGCTCGCCGGCCCCCTCACCGCGCTCGGCCTGCCCGAGGGGATGGTGCGCGCGGTGGGCGCGACCACCGGGATCATCATCGCCACGCTGCTTTCGATGGTGCTCGGCGAGCTCGTGCCGAAGAACTTCGCCCTCGCCCTGCCGCGCCAGACGGCCATCCTGGTGATTCCGTTCCAGACGGCGTTCACGTGGGTGTTCCGTCCGGCGGTCGCGGTGCTGAACGGCAGCGCGAACGCCCTGCTCCGCGGCGTCGGGATCGAGCCGAAGGAGGAGCTGTCGGGGGCCCGATCCGCCGAGGAGCTCTCGTCGCTCGTGCGCCGGTCCGCGAGCGCCGGCCTGCTCGAACAGGACACCGCCACGCTGCTCGGGCGAACGCTCCGGTTCGCCGACCACGATGCATCCGATGTCATGACCCCCCGCCCCCGCGTGGCGGCGGTGCAGCGCCAGGAGCCGGCCGAGGCCGTGCTCGAGCTCACCCGCCAGACCGGCTACTCCAGGTTCCCCGTCTACGACGAGAACCTCGACGACATCGTGGGCGTCGTGCACGTCAAGCAGGCCTTGGTCGTGCCGCGCGAGCGGCGAGGGGAGGTGCCCGCGTCCGCCCTGCAGTCGGAGGCCCTGCGCGTGCCCGAGACGATCAAGCTCGACATGCTGCTCGGCGAACTCAGGGTGCGTGGGTTCCAGATGGCGGTGGTCGTCGACGAGTACGGCGGCACCGCAGGCGTCGCGACGCTCGAGGACCTCGTCGAGGAGCTCGTCGGCGAGGTCGCCGACGAGCACGACCGCACTCACGCCGGAATCGTGCGTCGCGGCGACGAGGTGAGCTTCCCCGGCATCCTCCGCCCCGACGAGCTCGTCGAACGCACCGGCATCCGAGTGCCGGAGAACGGCGACTACGAGACCGTCGCGGGGTTCGTCATGGCCGAGCTCGGGCGCCTGCCGGCGGTCGGCGACGAGGTCACCATCGACGAGGGCACCCTCGTCGTGCAGCGCCTCGACGGGCGCCGCATCGACCGGCTCAGGTTCGTGCCGAAGCCGGCGCCCGCCCGAGGCGATGAAGAGGGGGAGGAGCGATGAGCGACTGGGCCGGCCTCGTCTGGCTGTTCGTGCTGCTCATCGCGAACGCATTCTTCGTCGGCGCCGAGTTCGCCGTGATCTCGGCACGCCGATCCCAGGTCGAGCCGCTCGCCGAAGCGGGCCGGCGCAGCGCGAAGACCGCCCTGTGGGCGATGGAGCACGCGACGCTCATGCTCGCGATGAGCCAACTCGGCATCACGATCTGCTCGCTGCTGATCCTGAACGTCTCGGAGCCCGCGATCCACCACCTGCTCGAGGTGCCGTTGCACCTCACGGGCTGGTCCGACGGCGTCGTGTCGACGGTCGCGTTCATCATCGCCCTCGTGCTCGTCTCGTACCTGCACGTGGTCTTCGGCGAGATGGTGCCGAAGAACCTCTCGTTCTCGGTGCCCGATCGCGCCGTGCTGCTGCTCGCGCCGCCGCTCGTCTTCCTCGCGCGCCTCTTCCGGCCCATCATCGTGGCACTGAACGCCATGGCGAACGGGGTGCTGCGACTGTTCGGCGTGGAGCCCAAGAGCGAGGCGACCTCGACGTTCACGCTCGAGGAGGTGCAGACCATCGTCGACCAGTCGCGTCGCGAGGGAGTGCTCGACGACGCGAGCGGCACCCTCACCGCCGCGTTCGAGTTCACGACCAAGCGGGTGAAGGATGTCGCCGTGCCGATGTCGGCGCTCGTGAGCCTGCCGCCGACCGCGACGCCGGCTGACGTCGAGCGGGCGGTCGCACGTCACGGCTTCTCGCGGTACGTCATCCTCGGCGAGGACGGCGAGCCCGACGGCTATGTGCACCTGAAGGACGTCATCGACCTCGACGACGACGAGCTCGACGACCCCCTGCCTGCCAAGCGCGTGCGCCGGCTGGTCTCGATCTTCAACGGCACCGATCTCGAGGACGCGCTCGCGACCATGCGCCGGCTCGGCACGCACGTCGCTCGCGCGTTCGACGAGGACGGCACCACGACCGGCGTGATCTTCCTCGAGGACATCATCGAGGAGCTCGTCGGCGAGGTGCAGGACGCGACTCGGAGGACGTAGCGCGTAACCCGAATCGGGTGAGGTGCCTCCGCTCGGCCCGGCGTAGACTGGCGCCAACCCGAGGAATTGAGGAATTATCATGCTTGAGAAGCTTATGGCGACGGCTGTGCTCCCGGCTTCGGACCTGGCACGCGCGAAGCAGTGGTGGCATGACGTGCTTGGCCGCGATCCCGTGTACTCGGACGCCGAGGGCGAGGCCGAGTTCTACGACCTCGGCGGCACCAGCCTGATGGTCTATCGCACCGACTTCGCCGGCACCGCAAAGAACACGGCGCTCAACCTCATCACCGACGACCTCGACCGCGACATGACCCACCTCCGCACCCACGGCGTCATGTTCCACGACTACGACATGCCCGGCCTGAAGACGGTCGACGGGGTCGCAGAGATCGGCGAGGAGCGCGGGGCGTGGTTCAGCGACAGCGAGGGCAACATCATCGCGATCAGCCAGGTGTCCCCGGCGATGAGGGAGATGGCGGAGAAGATGCGCGCGGCCGCGGCGGGAATGGCCTGACTCCCGCCCATCGGTCCCAGCTCTCGGCGAGGCTCCGCAACCACGCCTCGAGCGACGCGGCATCCGTGAAGACGTGGCCGTCGCCGCCGAGTTTCCTGGCGCCCTCAACGCGGCTCTGGAAGTCAAGGAAACACCATGTTCGAGAAGCTCATCGCGATGCCCGTACTCGCCGCCTCAGACCTCGCCCGCGCACGACGGTTCTGGCACGAGGTGCTGGAGCACGACCCCGTCTACTCCGACGACGGCGGCGACATCTTCGACGTCGGCGGTATGCCGGTTCACGTCTACGAGTCGAGCTACGCGGGCACAGCGCAGAACACTGAACTCTCGTTCATCACCGACGACCTCGATCGTGACATGACCGCGATGCGGACGCGCGGCGTCGTGTTCCACGACTACGACCTGCCGGGGCTCACGACCGTCGACGGCGTTGCGGAGATCGCCGATGAGCGCGCGGCATGGTTCAGCGACAGCGAGGGGAACATCATGGCGATCGAGGAGCCCTCACCGGGGCGACTCGAGCAGGTGATGAAGATGAGGGCGGCCATCACGGGTTGAACGACGGGGCGTATGCCGCTCGTCACGCGGCGAGGCTCCGCAACCACGACTCGAGTGACGCGGCATCCGTGAAGACGTGGCCGTCGCCGCCGATCGCCTTCGCGCCGTCGACGTTCTCTGTCCTGTTGTCGACGAAGAGGAGCTCGGCCGGCGTGATGCCGAGCTCGCCGATGACATGCTCGTAGATCGCCGCGTGCGGCTTCACGAGCCCGAGCTCGCCGCTCACGAACACCCGCTCGAACAGGGGGGAGAACGACCCTGAGCGCAACCAGCCCGAGAAGTCCGCCCCGGCGTTCGAGAGCAGGGCGAGCCGGGTGCCGCCGTCGGCGAGGGCGTGCAGCACCCGGAGGGTGCCGGGGTCGACGCTGAGCCACCCGCGGTGGTCGATCGCCCACAGCTCGTGCACGTCGACCGGGTCCCAGTCGACCCCGAGGTCGCCGGCGACGGCGGTCCAGTACTCGGCGATGGACGCGGTGCCCTGGTCGAGCGGTTCCCGGTGCGCCCAGTACGCCGTCCAGAACGCGTGGGCGGCCACGCCCGCTCGAGCGACGAGCCGGGCGCGATCCGCGTCCGACGGCTCGCGCGAGATGACCTCCCCGTAGTCGAACACGACGACGCGGGGGGCGAGGCTGATCGGTGCGGCGGCTGTCGGAGGCATCCAGTCCAACCTATCGTTGGAGCATGACGACCGGGTGGCAGGAGTGGACCGCGGATGACGCGGCCGAGTGGATCGCCGCGCCGGCAGCCGGCGACGACAAGTACTCGCGCGGTGTGCTCGGCGTCGTCACTGGGTCGCAGGAGTACCCGGGCGCGGCGGTGCTCGGGGTGGAGGCCGCGCACCGCGCCGGTGTCGGGATGGTGCGCTACATCGGGCCGAAGGCGCCGCGCCAGATGGTGCTCGCCAGGCGCCCCGAGACCGTCACGGTGGCCGGGCGGGTCCAGGCGTGGCTGATCGGCTCGGGCATCGACCAGGGGCGGCGGTCGTTCGTGCTGCTCGGCGACCTCGGGCAGGCGCTCGCCGCGCTCGTCCCGGTCGTGCTCGACGCCGGGGCGCTCGACCTCGTGGGCACCCACACCGCGCCGACGGTCATCACCCCCCACGCGGGCGAGCTCGCACGGCTGCTGACCGCCCGCGAGGTCCCGGCCACCGTCGAGGAGGTGCGTGCCTCACCGGGGGAATGGGCCGAGCGCGCGGCCTCCGAGCTCGGGGTCGCGGTGCTCCTGAAGGGCGCGGTCACGTACGTGTGCGACCCTGACGGCGACCGCTACACCGTGACCGCCCCGACCCACTGGCTGGCGACGGCAGGGAGCGGCGACGTGCTCGGCGGCATTCTCGGCGCCCTCGTCGCCACCCACCACGAGCTGCTCGCGAAGGACGCTGAGGCCCTGACCGCCCTCGCGGCCACCGCGGCGTGGGTGCAGGGCGAGGCGGCGTGGCGCGCGAGCGCAGACGTCGGCGGGGGACCCGTCACCGCGCTCGACATCGCCGCTGCCGTGCCGGGCGTGGTCGGCTCGCTGCTCGAGCGCTGAGTCGGGCGCCCGGCAGGAATCGCGCCGGCCTGTCGGAGATCGGCGACACGTGCCGCGCACCGGCGGAGTGCGACGCTCGGCTAGGCTCGACGCCATGACGGCGGGGGACGTGCAGGAGACATCCGTGCGCAGCAGCCGACTCCGCCGGTTCCTCGGGGGGCGCGCCGCCCTCTGGCTCGCCTTCGCGGCCGTGCACGCCCTGCTCGTCGTGCTCAACCTGACGGCACAGGGCGGCCCGCTCTACGACGTCACCGAGGTGTACCGCGGCTGGACCGAGCTCGCCGCCGACGGCATCGTGCGGATGGGCATCGACGCGCCGTGGGTCTACCCGATCCTGGCGTTCGCGCCCATGACGGTGTCGCTCGCCTTCGGCCCCGACTGGTACGGAGAGACCTGGCTCGCCCTCGTCACGCTGCTCGATGCGGTGGCGTTCTCGATCCTCATCGGCACCCGCCGCATGTCGCACACGAGGCGGATCGCCGCGTGGTGGTGGCTGGGCTTCCTCGCGATGCTCGGACCCATCGCGCTCGGACGGATCGACGCGATCACGGTGCCGCTCGCGATCACCGGCCTGCTCTGGGCGGCGGGCCGCCCGCGGGTGGCGGCCGCCCTCCTCACGATCGGCGCGTGGGTCAAGGTGTGGCCGGCCGCGCTCCTCGGCGCGCTCCTGGTCGCGTCGCGCAGGCGCTGGGACGTCGCGACCGTCGCCGTGTCGCTCAGCGTCGGGATCCTGGGCGTCAGCCTCCTCGCGGGATCAGGGCTGAACGCCGTCGGCTTCATCGCCGAGCAGGCCGGCCGCGGCCTCCAGGTGGAGGCGCCGCTCGCCGTCGCCTGGCTCTGGCAGATCGTCGGCGGCGCGGCGGACGTCGAGGTCGTCTACGACCGCGACATCAACACCTTCCAGATCTCAGGGCCGGGTGCGGATGCCGCGGCCGGCACCACGATGCCGCTCATGGCCGTGGGCGTGCTGGTCGTGCTCCTCCTCGGCATCAGGGCGACGCGCCGCGGCGCCGCGCTCGGGCAGCTGCTCGCCCCGCTCGCCCTCTCGTTCGTCGTGGTGCTGATGCTCGCGAACAAGGTCGGCTCGCCGCAGTTCGCGACCTGGCTCGCGGCCCCCGTCGTGCTCGGCCTCGCGCTGCGGCCGCGCCGATTCCTCGTTCCCGCCGCGCTCGCGGCCGCCATCGCGCTGCTCACGCAGGTGATCTACCCCCACTGGTACGGCTGGCTGCTCGCCGCGCACCCTGGGTTCGTACTGGTGCTCACTGCGAAGGTCGCCCTGCTCGTCGCGCTCCTCGTGTGGGCGATCCGCGAGGTGTGGCGGGCGGGCTGCATCCGGGCTCGGCGGATGGCGTGAGAATAGGGGAAGGCAGTTCGGAGCACGAGTTAGGAGCAGGGCACATGCTGGTTGCGTTCTCACTGGCGCCGAGCGGGTCGGAAGGCCCGGAGGGATCCATCCATGATGCGGTCGCCGCCGCCGTCCGCATCGTTCGGGAGTCGGGGCTCCCGAACCGCACCGACTCGATGTTCACGACGATCGAAGGCGAGTGGGACGAAGTCTTCGACGTGATCCGCCGCGCGACCGAGGCGGTCGCCCAGTACGGGCCGCGGGTGTCCCTCGTCCTGAAGGCGGACATTCGCCCTGGTCGCGTGGGCGAGATCGATGCGAAGGTGGAGCGCCTGGAGGCGGCTCTCGAGGAGCGGGACGGCAGCGACTAGACCCCTGCAGCCTCCGCGCGGGCGATTGCGAGATCCGCTGCGACCGAGTGTCGCACGCGGCATCCGACCGTGATGACCTCACGCTATCGAATCGATTCGATCCGTGCGAGAATCGACGGGTGACCCCCTCAACCGACGGGCCGACGACGTTGTCGCCGGCCCGTATCCGTTTCGCGCTGCTGGCACTCGCCCTTGGCGGCTTCGGCATCGGCTCGACCGAGTTCGTGGCCATGGGCCTGCTGCCGAACATCGCGCAGGACCTGCTGCCGGGCGTCTATTCCCAGGACCCCGCGGAAGCGAACGCGGCGGCCGGATGGATCATCGCGGCGTACGCGCTCGGCGTCGTGGTCGGCGCCCCGACCATCGCGGCCGCCGCAGCGCGCTGGCCGCGCAAGCGCCTGCTGCTCGCGCTGCTGACGGCATTCACGCTCGGCACCATCGCTTCCGCGCTGCTCCCGTCGTTCGGCCTCGTGCTCATCGCGCGCTTCATCGCCGCGCTGCCGCACGGCGCGTACTTCGGCATCGCCTCGCTCGTCGCCGCGAGCCTCATGGGTCCTGGCAAGCGCGCCCGCGGCGTGGCGCTCGTGCTGTCGGGGCTCACGATCGCGAACGTGGTCGGCGTCCCAGCGATCACCTGGCTGGGGCAGTCGGCCGGCTGGCGCATCGCCTACCTCGCCGTCGCCGGGATCTTCGCGCTCACGTTCCTCGCCGTGCTCGTCGCCGTGCCGTGGCAGGCGGGCGATCCGCACGCGACCATGAAGCGCGAGCTGCGCGCGTTCATCCGCGTGCAGGTGTGGTTCGCGCTCGCGATCGGCGCGATCGGCTTCGGCGGGCTCTTCGCGGTGTACAGCTACGTCGCGCCCCTGGCGACCGAGGTCACCGGTCTCGCGCCCGCGCTCGTTCCCGTGGTGCTCATCGTGTTCGGCGTCGGCATGACGATCGGCAACCTCGTCGGCGGGCGGCTCGCCGACTGGAGCGTGCGGCGAAGCATGTACGTGTTCTTCGGGATTCTCGCCATCGGGCTCGTGCTGCTCGGCCTCACCGCCGCGGACCCCGTGGGCCTCTTCACCGGCGTCTTCCTCGTGGGCGCCTCGTCGGCGGCGCTGTCGCCCACGATCCAGGCCCGACTCATGGACATCGCCCGCGACAGCCAGTCGATCGCGGCCGCCCTCAACCACTCGGCCCTGAACATCGGCAACAGCCTCGGCGCGCTCCTCGGCGGCCTCGCGATCGCCGCGGGCCTCGGCTACGTCGCCCCGATCTGGATCGGGCTCGTGCTCACGATCGCGGGCGTGCTCCTCGCGGTCGGCACGTTCGCGCTCGACCGCGTACGCGGGCAGCGCGGGGTCGTCGTGCCGTACGCGACGGGCGCCGTCGAGGTCGTCGAGTCCTAGGCGCCACACGCATCCGCGCCACGCCAGGGATCGCGCGGGGCGGGCAGCCTCCGCGCGATCCCACCGCGGCATCTGCTCAGTCGGACTGGAGCAGGATGCCGTCGAGGATGGCGCGCTTGCGCAGCGCGACCTTGGTGCCGACGTCGTAACCGGCGACGCGGTACTTCTCGCGGATGCGCTTGAGGTAGCTCTTGGCCGTCTCCTCGGAGATGCCGAGCTGGAACGCCACCGCCTTCACGGGCTGGCCCGCGCCGTAGAGCGCCATCACCCGCCGCTCCTGCGCGGAGAGCTTGGGCACTGCGCCTTCGTCGGCGAGGGCGTCCTCGAGCTCGGGCGTCAGGTACGACTCGCCCATGCGGGCGGCGCGGATCGCCTCGATGATGTTCTCGACGGGCTCGGACTTCACGAGGTAGCCGAGCGCGCCCGAGCTGAGCGCCTCGCGCACGACGGCCGGCTCGGAATAGGTGCTCATCAGCATGGTCTGCACGCCCGCGGACTTCAGCATCGACAGCTTGAGCGAGACCGGGATGTTGTCACGCAGGTCGAGGTCCAGAAGTACGACGTCGACCGGGAACTCAGGGTGGGCGAGCAGCTCGGACCATGCCGGCACGGCCGCGACGAGCTCGATGTCGGATGCCGCGCCCCGAAGCCACTCGGACAGCGCGCCGAGCAGCATCCGGTGGTCGTCGACGATCGCGAGCCGGATCTGTTGATCGGTCTCAGCCATTCAGCGTTCCCCTCGATCGTGCGGCCCCCCTCGGGCCGGCGGACTGCCGACGTGCGTGTTCGGGTGCACCCGGCAGGTGATGTCGATTCGGAAGCCGTCTGCCCCCGTCTCGACCTCGTGGTCTCCGACACTACCGATAGCGTCCCACGTCCCGGGGTCCGCACGGCGTCGCGAGACGCCCGACACGTCGATCGACATGTCGAATGCGGCTTCCGCTGCCGACTCGTCGCTCGTCTCCCGGCAGGTGACATGCACGCGGAGGGGAGGTCCGGAGGCCTTCGGAGGGTCGGCCACGAGCAGCCAGAGCCCGAGCAGCAGCCCGTCGCGCTGTGCCTGGGAGAGCAGCCCGGCGGAGCCCGCCGGGTCGTCGACGGTGACCCGGTCGCTGAGGTACGCCGACTCCGTGACGGCGTGCCGGAGCCACGTGTCGGTGCGGCCCTCGATCAGGCGCACGCGCAGCCGTGCGGCGAGCGAGCCCGCTCGTTCGGCGGCATCCGGCGGCAGGGGGATGGCGATACGACCCGACCCGACGTCGTCGAGCAGCGTCTCGGCGTCGAAGTCCAGCTGTGCGAGCTCCTCGGAGGCGCGCATGCCGACGGCGGTCCGTGCGGTGGCGACCGTGCTCTGCACGAGGGACAGGTCGAGCTCGCGTCCGACGAGGCGGCGGAAGCCAGAGAGCGCGAGCGCCACGAGCAGGATCGGGAAGATCGCCGAGGCCGCGACGGCGATCCCGGCCACGGTGTACAGCTTCGCCGAGCCGACCTGGACGAGCGCCTCGACGGCGAGCACCGCCGCGATGGCGGCAGCCGCGGGCGCCGGCACGGTGATGCCGCGGATCGCGGCGACCGGCATGAGCACCGCGCCCGCAGCCGCGGCTGCGGTGGGGGTGACGCCGTTGGCGAGAAGTCCCGCGGTGGCAGTGACGTCCAGCCACACCGGTGCCGCGAGGCCCGCGAGGAGCACGATGTACAGCCAGTCGGGCAGCTGGCGGGACATCGACCGGGCGATGACGCCCACGCCGACGACCGCGCCGAGTGCGATCCACGCCGGCCACGGGCTTCTCCCGGCCAGGAAGTACGGTGTCAGCGCGACGGCGTGCAGGAGCTGCGCAGCGATGACGATGGCGGCCGCGATCGTGATGCCGGTGGCGAGCCGCCGGCCCCCGTGGCTCTCGCGTACGTCGCCCGCGCTGCGCACGGCGCGGGCGGAACGCGACGGGCGGCGGAACCCGTGATCCCGGCCGGCGCCGAGCTGGGATGCTCGCCCGGTCATGGCTTCGGCACCTCGAGCATGACCGTCGTCCCGGATCCCGGCGACGAGAAGATGCGCGCTCGGCCGCCCACCGTGTGCAGCCGGCCTACCACCGACTCGGCGTAGCCGAGCCGGGCTCCGTCCATCGTGTCGGGTTCGAATCCGGCGCCGGCGTCGGTGACCATGGCGCGCACGGTGTGGTCGTCGTCCGTCACGGTGACGTCGGCCTCGGTCACCCCTGCGTGCCGACGCACGTTCTCGAGGCACTCGCCGAGGGCGCCGAGGAGCGCATCGAGGGTCTCGCGTGGAAGCGCGAGCTGGCCGGCGCCGTGCCAGTTGACGTCGAGGCCCATGCGCGCGAACCGCTTCCGAACCGACTCGAAGGTGGTGCTCAGCACGTCGTCGTCGTCGGAATCGGGCGAGAAGATCGCGGTCGACCCGGCGTCGAGCGGCGCGCCGAGCCGCAGCTGGCGGAGCAGCCGGGCATCGTCGCCCGCCTGCTGCCTGAGTGGGCTCGCTCCCACGCCGACGCCCGAGTGGGCGAGCAGCGACAGCGTCGCGAGCACGGTGTCGTGCAGCACGCGCGCGTCCTGCCGCTGCTGCGCCTCGAGTTCGCTCGCCAGGCGCTCGGCCTCGTGCGCGCGTCCGACCTCGTCGATGCGATCGGACGCGTGGTCGATCGCTCGGTCGATCCACGCCCCGAGCACCGCGCAGGCGGCCCATCCCGCCGCAGTCGCCACGGCCACCGCCCGCAGGTCGTGTCCCAAGGACGCGACGATCCACGTGCTCGCGAGCACGGCGGCGGCGAGTGCCGTCACGAGGAGGCGCCCGCGGTGGCGTACCACGAGCGGGAGGGCGACCGAAGCCGAGGCCGCCCCGCCCGCGGCGGCCATCGCCGTGGTCGTGGCAGGGTCGAGCACGGATGCCGCGCCGAGCAGCATGAGCAGCATGATCGTCGCTGCGACGACCCCGAGGGCGGGCAGGAGGGCACCGCGGGACGAGTGCAGGACGATGAGCACGCCGATGAGCACGCAGATCACCGTTCCGACTGCGAGCTCCGGGGGTGATGCCGCACCGGGCACCAGCAGGCAGGCGAGTGCGCTCACGGAGCCGACGATCCCGGCGACTCGGGCGAGGCGTCGCAGGAGCCGGTCGCGTTCCTTGTGGATGCGCTTCACGCCACCCCCTCGCACGGTCGGGCACCCCCGACACACGAGTGCCGTCTTTCGAAACTGTACCGGAGTCGGCGCGGATGCCGCGTGCCCCGCGCGCGATCAGGCGGCGAGCAGGTGCCGCAGCGCGTCTCCGACGACCGTGTGCTCGATGAGGAATGCGTCGTGCCCGTACTCCGAGTGCACGAGCACGGGGTGCTCGCCGTGCACGCTGTTGCGCAGGGCTGCGGCGACCTCGACCTGGCCGTCGAGGGAGAAGTAGCGGTCGCTGTCGATGCCGAGCACGAGGCTCTTCGCGCGGACGCCGGCCAGCGCGGCGGCGGCCCCGCCGCGCCCCCGGCCCACATCGTGCGAGTTCATCGCCTCGGTGAGCACGAGGTAGCTGTTCGCGTCGAACCGGCGGGTGAACTTGTTGCCGTGGAAATCGAGGTAGGACTCCACTGCGAACCGCCCGCCCCCGCCGAGCGGGTCGAGGTCGGACTGCCAGCTGCGCTCGAAGCGCCCGTTGAGCTCGGCCGCGGTGCGGTAGTTCAGCATGGCCATGCGCCGGGCGAGCGCGAGGCCACGGGTGGGGCCGTCGCCCTCGGGGGCGTCGTAGTACTCGCCGCCGCGGAAGGCGGGATCGGTGCGGATGGCCTCGATCTGCACCGAGTTCAGCGCGACCTGGTCGGCGGTCGCCGCGGCCGGCGCGGCGAGCACCGCGATGCGCTCGACCGCCTCGGGTGCCATGATCGCCCATTCGAGCACGTGCATCGCACCCATCGATCCGCCGACCACCGCAGCGAACCGGTCGATGCCGATCGCCCTGGCGAACGCGAGCTGGCCGCGCACCTGATCGCGGATGGTGAGGAACGGGAAGCGGGTGGCCCACTCCACGCCGTCTGGCGCGAGCGAGGCGGGACCGGTGGTGCCCTGGCATCCGCCGAGCACGTTCGGGGCGACCACGAAGTACCGGTCGGTGTCGATCGCGAGCCCCGGACCCACGACCCCCGGCCACCAGCCCGCGCTCGGATGGGCGGGACCGGCCGGCCCGATGACGTGGCTGTCGCCGGTGAGCGCGTGCAGCACGAGCACCGCGTTGTCCCGCTCCGGCGAGAGCGTGCCCCACGTCTCGTACGCGATGCGGGCGCGCGGCAGGGTGGCGCCCGAGTCGAGCGCCACGTCGCCGATCGACACGAACCGCCGGTCGCCGACCGGGTCGCCGTCGCGCCAGGCGCCCGTCGCGGGCGCGCGGCCCTGCAGCGACTGCGCGCGCGCCTCCGACACGATGCCCGCGGGCACCGCGTCGGCGGTGGTCTGCCAGTCCATGTTCCGATTCTCCCGGTCCGCGGGGGGCGGCACGCGTTTGTTACGCGTTATGCCCGGACACGACGGATGCCGCGAGCCCATGCGGCTCGCGGCATCCGTGATCGACGTCCGGTCGTCAGACCCGCGCGGCCTCCGTGGCGGCGCGGGCGGCGGCGAGGCCCGCCTCGAGGTCGGCCTTCAGGTCGTCGACGTTCTCGATGCCCACCGAGAGCCGCACGAGACCGGGCGTGACGCCCGTCGTGAGCTGCTGCTCGGGGGTGAGCTGCGAGTGCGTCGTCGACGCGGGATGGATGACGAGCGAGCGCACGTCGCCGATGTTCGCGAGGTGGCTGAACAGCTGCAGGTTGTCGACGAGCGCGCGGCCGGCGTCGACGCCGCCCTTCAGCTCGAACGACAGCACCGCGCCGACGCCCTTCGGGGCGTACTTGTTGGCGGCCGCGTACCAGGGGCTCGAGGGCAGGCCCGAGTAGTTGACGCTCGCGACATCCGGGTGGTTGTCGAGCCACTCGGCGATCTCCTGCGCGTTCTGCACGTGCCGCTCGACGCGGAGCGAGAGCGTCTCGATCCCCTGGATGAGCAGCCATGCGCTGTTCGGGGCGATCGCCGCCCCGAGGTCGCGCAGCAGCTGCACGCGCGCCTTGATGATATAGGCGAGGCCGTCGCCGACGGCGCCCGTGTAGCTCGCCCCGTGGTAGCTCGGGTCGGGCTCGGTGAGCCCGGGGAACCTCTCGACGTTCTTCGACCACTCGAACTTGCCGCCGTCGACGATCACGCCGCCGATCGTCGTGCCGTGACCGCCGAGGAACTTCGTCGCCGAGTGCAGCACGATGTCGGCGCCGTGCTCGAAGGGGCGGATGAGGTACGGCGTCGCGATCGTGTTGTCGACGATGAGCGGCACGCCGGCGGCGTGGGCGACGTCGGCCACGAGGGAGATGTCGAGCACGTTGATCTTGGGGTTGCCGATGGTCTCCGCGAAGAAGAGCTTCGTGTTCGGGCGCACCGCGCGGCGCCACTCGTCGGCGTCGTCCTGGTGCTCGACGAAGGTCGTCTCGATGCCGAGCTTCGCGAGCGTGTACTTGAAGAGGTTGTAGGTGCCGCCGTAGATCGACGACGAGGAGACGATGTGGTCGCCGGCCTGGGCGATGTTCAGCACCGCGAACGTCTCGGCGGCCTGGCCCGAGGCGACGAGAAGGGCGCCGGTGCCCCCCTCGAGCGCGGCGATGCGCTCCTCGACGACGGCCTGCGTGGGGTTCATGATGCGCGTGTAGATGTTGCCGAACTCGGCGAGCGCGAACAGGTTCTGCGCGTGCTGGGAGCTGTTGAAGACGTAGGACGTGGTCTGGTAGATCGGGGTGGCTCGGGCGTTGGTCACCGGGTCGGGTGCGGCGCCCGAATGCACCTGCTTCGTCTCGAAGCGCCAGTCGGCGGCGTTCTCGCTCATGGAGGTCTCCTTCTCGGGGCGGGGTCGCCCCGCCCGGTCGCGAGCCACGTTACGTCCGGCCCACCTGGGCGGCAACGGACCCCGACACACGACGTAATCGCGTGGGGGTCGTGGTCGCGGCATCCGCTCGGCTACGCCCCCGGCCTCGGCTCATCGGGCGGGAGCGGCGGATCGGCCGACGGATGCGGCGACCCCGGCGCCGGGTCGGCGGGCGGCTCGGGCCGCGGCGGCATCGCGCCGGGCGGCAGCACGAGGGTGCCGGTCGCCGTGGACGGCTCGGGGCGGAACAGCCACCGCACCCGCGGTTCCACGAGCGGCCGGAACACGCGGCGCACGGGCTTCAGCGACAGCACCACCGAGATGCCGATGCAGAACAGGATCATCGCGGGCAGCACCCAGAACGGCTGGTCGCCCGCGAGGATGCCGGTCTCGCGGAACGGGAACAGCACGAACGTGTGCAGCAGGTAGATGTACATCGTCGCGGTGCCGAACGGGGTGAACCAGGTGGCCCGCCGCGGCATGAGCACCAGGAACGCCACCGTGAGCACCATCGCGAACAGCAGCAGTGCGAGCCGGATGGCACCCGACCACGGCTCGTCGTAGCCGATCGCCTGGTACGACTCGTCGTAGAGCATGAATCGGCGCAGCCTCAGGTCGCGCCACGTCTCGATGGCCATCGGCATCACGGCCAGCACCGCTGCGAAGAGGGCGATCGCGCCCGCCCGCCACCGCCACGCGACGCGGGACGGCAGGTCGAGCCAGCGCCCGGTGAGCTGCCACTGCCGCAGCTTCCAGCCGAACACGAAGAAGGGCAGCATCCCGAACGTGCGCGAGAGCGCGAGCGTCGCGTCGATCGACTCGGTGTATCCCGCCCCGATGGAGATGGCGATCGCGATGAGCAGCGGGTACCGCAGCATCACGAGGTAGGGCAGCACGATGCGCCACACGGCGAGCGCGATGAGGAACCACAGCGTCCAGGACGCGGTCGTGTAGTCGGGCTCGAACGCGCCGCCGAGCGCCCAGCGGAGGACGGTCCAGATCGTCTCGAAGATGAAGAACGGGAAGACGATGTCGGTGAGGATCTGCCTGAGCGCCCGCGCGTTCGGCGGGCCCGACTTCGAGAAGTAGCCGCTCACCATGACGAAGACGGCGACGTGGAACGAGTAGATGAACAGGTACACGCTGTACGCGACGTCGTCCTCGGCGATGAGCGGCAGGATGCCGTGCCCGATCACGACGAGCGTGATCGCGATCCACCGCGCGTTGTCCCAGAGCGGCACGCGCCGCTTCCTCGCCGGGGTCGTCGCGTGCGGCCTCGTGTGCATCATCCCATTCAACCGCACCGGGCCGACGGATGCCGCGGCCCGGCGCTTCGCGCGCTTTCGTCCGGTGGTGCGCCACAATGGGCGGATGGATGTGCTGCGAGCCGTCGTGACCGGTGCGAGCTCCGGGATCGGAGCAGCGACCGTGCGCGCGCTCCGCGCCGCGGGGTGGGAGGTCGTGGGCGTCGCCCGCCGCGAGGAGCGCCTGCGGGCGCTCGCGGAGGAGACGGGGGCATCCGTGTTCGTCGCCGACCTCACCGACCAGCGTGACGTGGACGCCCTCCGCGAGCACCTGGCCGCGACCGGCCCGGTGCACGCGCTCGTGAACAACGCGGGCGGTGCGAAGGGCCTCGACTCGGTGGAGGCCTCGTCGATCGAGGACTGGGCCTGGATGTTCGAGGTGAACGTGCTCGCCCTCAAGCGGGTCACGACCGCGCTGCTGCCGCTCCTTCGCCAGGGCGCCGTCGAGCGCGGGGTCGCCGACATCGTGAACGTCACGTCGATCGCCGGCCACACGGCGTACGTGGGCGGCGGCGGGTACAACGCGGCGAAGTTCGCGGCCCACGCGCTCACTGAGGTGCTCCGGCTCGAACTGAACGGCGAACCGCTCCGCGTGGTCGAGGTGGCGCCCGGCCTGGTGAAGACCGACGAGTTCGCGCTCGTGCGCTTCGGCGGCGACCGCGCCCGGGCCGACGCCGTCTACGACGACGTGCCCGAGCCGCTCGTGGCCGAGGACATCGCGGGCGTCATCGTCGATGCCGTGCTGAAGCCGCGCCACGTCGACCTCGACCTCATCGTCGTGAAGCCCGTGGCGCAGGCCGCACCCTACCGCCTCGCGAAGGGCGAGCTCGTGGTGCGAACGGAGACCGCGCCATGACCCTCCGCGGCGTGCCCGAGGGCGACCCGGCGACGCATCGTCGTCGGCGCTACGTCGACGCGACGGGGCGCACCCTCGCTTTGCTCGGCGTGTTCTTCGTCCTCGCCTACACGGTCTACGTGCTGTGGCCGGATCGGCCGCAGGGGGTGACGACCGTCCTGGCCGTCATCCTCATCACCACCTGGGTGATCTTCGTCATCGATGTCATCATCCGGATCTCGCTCACGCCCCGCGGCCGACGCTGGCATTACGCCTGGCATCATCCGTTCGAAGTGCTCTCGGCCATCCTGCCGGTGTTCCGTGCACTCCGCGTCATCGGCCTCCTGCAGAATCTCCCGGTCCTGAAACGGCACACGCCGACGGCGGTCCGAGCGCAGTTCATCATCCTCGCACTCGCCTACGCGGGCGCATGGGTGTTCTTCCTCGCGCTCGCCACGCTGGAGGCCGAGCGCAATGCGCCCGGGGCCAACATCGTGACGTTCGGCGATGCCATCTGGTGGGCGCTCGTCACGATCGCGACCGTGGGCTACGGCGACACCTACCCGGTGACCCCGCTCGGCCGGTTCTATGCGGTCCTGCTGATGGCCGGCGGCGTCGCGATCGTGGGCACCGCATCGGCGACGATCATCTCCTACCTCAACGAGCGCGTCGCCGGTCTTCGGCACCGGGGCGACACGCTCGCGGCGCCGTCGCTCTCGACGGGCGAGGAGCCCGACCCGTCGGCCACGCATGCCCTGCCGCTGGCCGACGCCGACGCCGACGCCGCCGACGCCGACGCCGAGCGTCCGGCGGGGCCCGCCGGGTAGCCTGTCGGGATGAGCTTCGATGCGAACGACGCGGCCACGGGCGTCGACGGGATCCGCCGCGAGATCCTCACCTGGGACGAGTTCGGCGACGCCGCACGAGCGCTCGCGGGCGACGTGCTGCGGGCGGGCTTCCGGCCCGACGTGGTGATCGCGATCGCGCGTGGCGGGCTCCTGCTCGCGGGTGCCATCGCCTATGCGCTCGGCACGAAGGCGTGCGGCTCGATCAACGTCGAGTTCTACTCGGGCATCGACGAGCGCCTGCCCGAGCCGGTGCTGCATCCGCCGATGCTCGACGCTCCCGCGCTCGGCGGCAAGCGCGTGCTGCTCGTCGACGACGTCTCGGACTCGGGTCGCACCCTCGCGAAGGTCGTGGCGATCATCCGCGACGAGGGCGCCGAAGTGCGCACCGCCACGCTCTACACGAAGTCGCACACCGTGCTGGAGCCCGATTTCGACTACCGCCGCACCGACGACTGGATCGTGTTCCCCTGGTCGGCGCTCCCGCCCGTCGACGCCGCGGAGGGCGCCGCGTGAGCGTGCACCTCGTGGGCGGCGGCGCGACCACCGGTACGGATGCCCCACTGTACGCGCCGTTCGTCGCCGAGGCCGTCCTGCGGGGCGGCGCCGCAGGTCGCGCGCGGCCGCGCATCGCCGTGATCTCACTGCACCCCGAGGCCCAGAAGGCCGCGGCGCTCGCCGATCTCCTGGTCGCGGCCGGCAGCGGCGCCGAGATCGAGGTGCAGCTGACCGCAGGGCGACCCGGCGAGCCGATCGGGCTCGCCGCGATCGCCGACGTCGACGGCATCGCCGTGGGCGGCGGCCTCGTCGAAGAGGTGCGCGCCGGACTCGAGCCGGTGTTCGGCGAGCTGCGTCGGCTGGTCGCCGGCGGGGTGCCCTACCTCGGCGTCTCGGCCGGCGCGATGATCGCTGCGGAGGGCTCCCTCGGGAGCGGCTCCCGCATCGGCGGCGTGCTCGTCGCACCGGAGGACCCGGCGGAGCCGGGGTTCGAGCTCGAGATCGAGGCCGGCATCGGTCTGGTCGACGTGGCCATCGAGGTGCACGTCGCCGAGCGCGGCATGCTCTCCCGCCTGGTCGCTGCCGTCGAATCCGGGCTCGTCGGCGGCGGGCTCGGCATCGACGAGCGCACGGCGCTGATCGTGGGCGACGGCGGCCTGCAGGTCGCCGGCCGCGGGAGCGTATGGCGGGTGCTGCCCGCCGACCAGGGCGTGCTCGTGTCGACGATCGGAGCCTGAGGTGGCGAAGTCGCTCGACGAGCTCGCGTCGAACGGGCTGATCGACCCGGGTTGGGCGAGGGCGCTCGCGCCCGTCGGGCCGCGGATCGCGGAGATGGGGGACTTCCTCCGCGCAGAGACCGCAGCCGGTCGTGGCTACCTGCCGAGCGGCGATCGCGTGCTGCGGGCGTTCGGCGCGCCGCTCGACGAGGTGCGGGTGTTGATCGTCGGGCAGGACCCCTACCCGACGCCGGGGCATCCGATCGGGCTCTCGTTCGCGGTCGATCCGCACGTGCGCCCCGTGCCGCGGAGCCTCGCGAACATCTACCGCGAGCTCGCCGACGACCTCGGCCTGCCGACACCCGACCACGGCGACCTCACGCCGTGGAGCGAACACGGCGTCATGCTGCTGAACCGGGTGCTCACGGTGCGCCCGGGTGCGCCGGCATCGCACCGCGGCATGGGCTGGGAGGAGGTTACCGACCACGCGATCCGGGCACTCGTCGCGAGGGGCACGCCGCTCGTCGCGATCCTCTGGGGCCGCGACGCCCAGAACCTCCGGCCGCTCCTCGGCGACACGCCCGTCATCGAGTCCGCGCACCCGAGTCCCCTGTCGGCGAGCCGCGGGTTCTTCGGGTCCAGGCCCTTCAGCCGGGCCAACGCGCTGCTCGAGGCGCAGGGTGGCGAACCGGTCGACTGGCGCCTGCCGGCGACGCCGTCGACGAGACATCCGGTCGCAAGATCCGCGGAGTAGTCTGGCCTGATGCTCGAGGAGGAATACCAGGAGCGACGGGTGCTGCCCCGGCACCTGCGCACGCCCGAGCCGGCCGAGGCGGCCTTCGAGTTCGCGATCCGCGAGGCGCGCCTCGCGGACATGCCGGCCGTCCGCGAGATCTACAACTACTACGTCGCGAACTCCACCGTGACGTTCGACGAGGACGCCATGACGCTTCGCGAGTGGAAGGCGAAGTTCGCCTACCTGCACAAGCTCGGCATGCCGTTCCTCGTCGCGGAGTCGCCGACGGGGCAGCTGACCGGCTACGCCCTGGTGGCGCCGTGGAAGCCGAAGCGCGCCTATCGCTACACGGTCGAGAACTCGATCTACCTGGGGCCGGCGGCCGCCGGAAAGGGGCTAGGGCGCGCGCTCCTCGCTGAGCTCATCGACCGCTCGAAGGCCGCCGGGCTCAAGGAGATGATCGCGGTCATCGCCGACCAGGGCGCCGAGGCGTCGATCGCGTTGCACGAGAAGTTCGGGTTCACCGAGATCGGGCGCATGGGCCGGGTCGGGTTCAAGTTCGACCGCTGGCTCGGCACGGTGCTGCTGCAGAAGTCGCTGAAGTAGCGGGCGGATGCCGCGGGCGCGGCACCCGGCGACCAGGCGCGACTGAGCGGAGTTCAGGCTCGCTTCAGCCCTTCCGACCTACGCTGCGGGCGATGGATCCGGGTCGCGTCCGCGACACCGGTCCGCCTCGACCACGGAGGTCGCCATGTTCTCGCCACCCTCGGAACCGCCCGAGCGGGCGACGCGAGCGGGTCGACACCGACGTGCCATCCGCGGGCCGGCAGGAGCGGTCGGAGCCGGGCTCGCGGCCCTCGTGCTCCTCACCCTGAGCGCGTGCGTTGCCGATTGGGGAGCCGGCACGTCGGCATCGACGGGGACGCCGTGCCAGGCAACCGCGCGCACGAAGGTGCCCCAGCCGAAACCCGCCCAACTCGAGGCGGCCGGCTTCGACGCGCTTCCCCTCGCACCCGACGCGAAGCGCGTGGACCTGGTCGCCGCGCCGTTCTCGCGGCCGACCGAGGTGACCAACCCGCTCTTCCCGATCAGCGAGCTGCAGTCGGTGGTGCTCAACGGGCTGGTCGAGGGCCTGCCGTTCCGCACGGAGACGACGCTGATGCCAGAGACCCGGATCATCGAATGGCTCCCCGGCCATTGCGTCACCACGGCGATTTCGCAGTACACCGCCTACCTCGACAGCCGGATCGAGGAGGTCGCCATCGACCACTACGCGCAGGCCGACGACGGGTCGGTGTGGTACCTCGGCGAGGAGGTCTACAACTACGCCGACGGCGTGATCGCCGAGACGTCCGGCACGTGGCTGGCCGGCAAGGAGGGTCCGGCGGCCATGATCATGCCGGGCCGCCCACGGGTGGGGCAGGCGTTGCGGCCGGAGAACATCCCGGGCCTCGTCTTCGAAGAGGTCGTCGTCACCGACGTCGACGTGACGGTCGACGGCCCGCGCGGCCGGGTGCGCGGTGCGCTGGTTGCGTCGGAGCTCCACTCGGACGGTACGATCTCGGACAAGGTCTTCGCTCCGGGCTACGGCGAGTTCTCGTCGGCGGACTCGGGTGACCTGGAGGCACTGGCGATCGCCGTTCCCATCGACGCGCTCCCAGGACCGGTGCCCGGGGCCCTCAAGGACCTCGGCGACTCCGCTCTGGCGGTCTTCGACGCGGCCGGGGAACCGGACTGGCCCGCTGCGGCCGCGGCCCTCGCCCGGCTGACGTCGGCGTGGACGGCGCAAGCCGACACCGGCGAGGTCCCACCGAGGCTCGTCGCGCCGACCGATGCGGCAGTGGCCGAGCTGACCCTCGCCGTCGCCGCGCAGGACGGCTACCTCGCGCGCGACGCGGCATTGCTCGCGCTCCAGTGCGCCCTCGACCTCCAGCTGCAGTACCTGGACGCCGCCGAAGTCGACCGTGCCAGGTTCGAGCTCTGGGCGCACCGGGTCATCAACGATGCGGCCGAGCCGAGCCTGTCGAAGGTGGCCGGCGACGTGAGCACCCTCGAATGGATCCGCGACCGCATCGTCCGGACGCTCGAAGCGGCGGAGCTCACGAGGGTCGATGCCCTGCTGGAGGAGCTCCGCGCCGGCGCGAGCGAGCATGACCTGGCAGCGGCGACCGACGCTGCGGCGGAACTGCTCGACGTCGTGGAGGGCGCCGGGTTCGCCGCGCAGTGAGACGTGTCATCACCCGGGCGGCCAGGAGGGTGGCGGACCGTAGGCTCGGAGGATGACCGAGCTCCACGAGTACACCGCCCTCGAGCTCCACCAGCTGCTGCAGCGTCGGCAGGTGTCGCCGGTCGAGCTCGCGCAGCACTACCTCGACCGCATCGCGCGGCTCGACGGCGCGGTCGGCGCGTTCGCCGCCGTGACGCCCGACACCGCCCTCGCACGGGCTCGGCACGTCGAGGAACACGTGCCGACTGCGGCGCCGCTCTGGGGCCTGCCGCTCGCCGACAAGGACCTGCACCGGCGCGCCGGGGTGCCAGCCCGGTTCGGCTCACGCGCATTCGCCGATTTCGTGCCGGACGACTCCGATGATCTCGTGGAGGCGGTGGACCTCGCCGGCGCGGTCAGCCTCGGCAAGAGCGCCACCCCCGAGTTCGGGCTCCCGTCGTACACCGAGGGGCTCGCCGGCCCGCCGACGCGGAACCCGTGGGACCCGTCGCTCGGCGCAGGCGGGTCGAGCGGCGGAGCGGCGGCCGCCGTGGCATCCGGGATGCTCCCATTCGCGCCCGGGACCGACGGCGGCGGCTCGATTCGGATCCCGGCAGCGGCCTGTGGGCTCGTGGGCGTGAAGCCGACGCGTGGGCGCGTGCCGGCGGGGTCGGGGCTCGCGACCCTCGCCGGGCTCGGCGTCGCCGGACCCATCGCGCGCAACGTCGCGGATGCGGCCCTGCTCCTCGACGGCATGATCGCGCCGGCGGGGTACCCCGCCGCGCACCGGTTCGCGGTACGGGCGCCGGGAGACGATGGACCGTACCTGGGTGCGGCGATCCGCGGCGAGGGACGGTTCCAGCTCGGCGTGATGACGGACTCGCCCTGGGACGAGGCCTACGAGATCGAGGTGGGGGACGAGGCGCGGTCCGCGCTGGACCGGGCGATCGCGGTGTTCGAGGGCCTCTGCCATGGCATCGAGGCGATGACGCCCGAGCCCGAACCGGGCTATCCGGCCGCGTTCCGCACGATCTGGCAGGCGGGGGCCGCGACCATCCCCGTCGACGGCGAGAAGGAGGCGCTGCTCGAACCGCTCACGAGCTGGCTCCTCCGACGCGGGCGCGCGCTGCCGGCCAGGCAGCTCGCCGAGGCCATCGTCTGGCTCGCGGGCTTCGAGGAGCGCGTCATCCGCCGGTTCGCGCCGTTCGACGCCGTGCTGACGCCGGCGCTCGCGTTGACGCCGCCGCCAGTGGGCTGGTACGACCAGCAGGATGGCGAGCGCAACTTCGCGCAGCAGGTGCAGTTCACCCCGTTCACCTCGTTCGTCAACGTGGCGGGGCTGCCGGCGATCACGGTCCCGGTCGAGGAGACCGCGGCGGGGTTGCCGATGGGCGTGCAGCTCATCGGGCGTCCGGGCGGCGAGGCGACGCTGTTCGGGCTCGGCGCGCAACTCGAGCGTCGGGTGCGGCGTGGGCACCGGCATCCGCCGAACTGGTGAGACGGCGTGTCGGCTCGCGTCGCGGCGCGTGACGTCACGATGGGATGCGCGCGCTGCCGTGTGCAAGACTTAGGTAATGCTTACCTCACTCGCTGAAGCCGCACCGCGCGAGCGCCCCGCCTACCGCAGTTTCCGAGTGCGGGTGGCCCGGGTCGAACGCCTCGCGCGGCACTTCACGAGCGTGACCTTCGCGGGCGACGACCTCGACGAGTTCGGCACGGCCGGCCTCGACCAGCGCGTGAAGGTCGTGCTGCCGCTGCCCGGGGTCGGGTTCGCCGCCTTCCCCGAGGGCGACGACTGGTACGGCGCCTGGCGGGAGCTCCCGGCGGGGCTCCGAAACCCGTTCCGCACCTACACGGTGCGGGCCGTGCGCCCCGAGGCGCGCGAGGTCGACATCGTGTTCGTCGGGCACGGGGACGCCGGGCCCGCCTCGGCATGGGCGGCCACGGCCGCGCCCGGCGACGAGGTCGTGCTCATCGGGCCCGACGAGCTGAGCCCCGGCCGCACGGTCGGCATCGACTGGCGGCCCGGCGAGGTCGAGACCCTCCTGCTCGCCGGCGACGAGACCGCCGCGCCCGCCATCGCCTCGATCCTCGAGTCGCTCCCGTCCGACGCGACCGGCATCGCCCTCATCGAGGTGCCCGCGCACGCCGACCGGCTCGGAGTGCGCGCACCGGCGGGCGTCGAGGTCCGCTGGCTGGCCCGTGAGGATGCGGACTGCCTGCACGGCGGCCTGCTCATTCCGGCGGTGCGCGACTGGGTCGTGCGTCACCTCGCGGCACGCGGCGTCGCCCGTACGGCCGACGTCGACGCGGCCACCGCGCTCGCGGCCGCCGAGCAGGCCGACCTGCCCGACACGCCCCTCTGGGACGTCCCCGAGGGGCACAGCCTCGATGGCGACTGCTACGCCTGGCTCGCGGGCGAGGCATCCGCGATCACCACCCTGCGCCGCTTCCTCGTGCGCGAGGCCGGCCTCGACCGCCGTCAGGTCGCCTTCATCGGCTACTGGCGCATGGGTCGCGCCGAGCTCGACTGACGAGGGGTGACCGAACGGATGCCGCGCGCCGCCACGGTGACGCAGCCGACCGGCACGCCCGGCCGGCCGGCCGGGCGTCGGATGCCGCCGGCGGCGACGCTCGCGATCGCACTCGGGCTCCTCACCGTCGTCGCGGTCGCGAGCCTCGCCATCGGCACACGACAGGTGCCGTTCGACGTCGTCCTCCAGGCCTTCATCGCGCCGGTCGCGGGCGACGCCGACCAGGTCGTGGTGCGCGACCTCCGGCTTCCACGCGCCGTCATCGGCATCATGGCGGGCGCCGCGCTCGGGGTGGTCGCCGCGATCCTGCAGGGTGCGACGCGCAACCCGCTCGCCGATCCTGGGCTCCTCGGCATCAACGCGGGGGCCTCCCTCGCGGTCGTCGCGGCGATCGCATTCCTGGGCATCGCCTCGCCGTTCGGCTTCATCTGGTTCGCGTTCGGCGGTGCCGCGCTCGCCGCCGCCGTCGTGTTCGCGATCGGCTCGACAGGCGGAGCAGGCGCCACCCCCGCGAAGCTCGCGCTCACCGGCGCCGCCCTCACCGCGGCGACGACGCCCCTGGTCACGCTGCTCCTCATCCGCGACCAGGGCACCCTCTCCCAGTACCGGTTCTGGTCGGTCGGGTCGCTCTCGGGTCGAGGGCTCGAGACGGCGGCGGTGCTCTGGCCGTTCCTGGTCGTGGGGCTCCTGCTCGCCGGCTGGCTCGCGGGCCGACTCAACCTGCTCGCGCTCGGTGACGATGTCGCCCGCGGGCTCGGCGTGCGCCTCGGGACGACGCGGGTCGTGACCGCGGTGGCCGTCATCGTGCTCGCCGGCACCGCGACATCGCTCGCCGGCCCCATCGCACTGCTCGGCCTGGCGGTCGCACACGCCGCGCGCGGGCTCGTCGGCGGCGACTACCGCTGGCTCACCCCGCTGTCGGGAGTGCTCGGGGCGATCGTGCTCCTCGCTGCAGACGTCATCGGGCGCGTGGTGGTGGCGCCCGCGGAACTCGAGGCGGGCATCGTCGCCGCGATCGTCGGCGCGCCCGTGCTGATCGCGTTGGTGCGCCGCACGAAGGGAGTGTCGCTGTGAGCGCCGCGCCGATCGCGGCGCCCGCCGTGCCGCCTGCCGACTCCATCGATGCCCTCGCGGTCCGGGTGGCCGGCACTCGCGGGCGGCGGCGGCGGCGAGCCGCCACGGTCGCCGTCGTCGCGTCGTTCCTCGCGCTGGCCGCCGCGGTCGCGTCGCTGCTCCTCGGTGCGGCGGGGCTCGGCGTCGGCGACGTGCTCGCCGCGCTGGCCGGGGAGGGCTCGGCGAAGGCCGAGTTCGTGATCGTGCGGCTGCGCCTGCCGCGCGTGCTCGCCGCGATCATCGCGGGCACGGCCCTCGGCCTCGGCGGCGCGCTCTTCCAGACGACGCTGCGCAACCCGCTCGCGAGCCCCGACATCCTCGGCGTGACGGGCGGCGCGAGCCTCGCCGCGGTCGGGTCGATGCTGGTCCTCGGACTCGAAGGACCGGCCGTGTCCGTCGCCGCGTTCGCGGGAGCGCTCGTCGTCGCCGCGCTCATGTGGGGCCTCGCGTGGCGCGACGGCCTCACCGGGATCCGGTTCGTGCTCGTCGGCATCGGGCTCGCGTCGATCGTGGCGGGCCTGCTCGGCTGGCTCATCACGCGCGCCGCCGTGCGCGAGGCATCCGAGGCGCTCGTGTGGATGGTCGGCGGAATCGCGACGACCGGCTGGCCCGAGCTCGCCACCGCCGGGGTCGCGCTCGCGGTGCTCCTCGGGCTCACGGCGGTCTTCTCGCCCCGGATGCCGCTCATCGCCCTCTCCGACGACAGCGCGCGTTCGCTCGGGCTCGACGCCACCCGTGCTCGCGCCGTGGCGATCGTGCTCGGGGTCGCGCTCGTGGCCGTGGCCACGTCCCTCGCCGGGCCCATCGCGTTCGTGGCCCTCGTGGCCGCACCCATCGCACGGGCGCTCGTGGGCCACGGGCAAGCGGCGCTCGCAGCATCCGCCATCGTCGGCGCCGCCATCGTGCTCGTGGCCGACCTCGTGGCCCAGCACGCCTTCGCGGGCATCGCGGTGCCTGTGGGAATCGTGACGGGCCTCATCGGCGCGCCCTACCTCCTCTGGCTCATCGCGAGAGGCAACCGGAAAGGATCGGACGGATGACCCGGTCGGCACCCCATGCGCTCCGCGCCGAGTCCCTGGCGCTGGCCTACGACGGCCGCCCCGTCATCGAAGGACTCGACCTCGAGATCCCCGATGGGCGCATCACGGCGATCGTCGGGCCGAACGCGAGTGGCAAGTCCACCCTGCTGCGCGGGCTCGCGCGGCTGATGCGCCCCGAGTCGGGGCGGGTCACCCTCGACGGCCGCGACATCCGGTCGTACGCGCCGAAGGAGTTCGCGCGTCGCGTCGCGGTGCTGCCGCAACAGCCGGTGGCGCCCGACGGCGTGCTCGTCGCCGAGCTCGTATCGCGTGGGCGGCATCCGCACCGCGGCTGGTTCGGCGGACGCTCGAGCGACGACGACCTCATCGTGGCCGAGGTGCTCGCGGCGACGGGCACGGCCGAGCTCGCCGACCGGGCCGTCGCAGAGCTCTCGGGGGGCCAGCGGCAACGGGTGTGGATCGCGATGGCGCTCGCCCAGCGCGCTGACATCGTGCTGCTCGACGAGCCCACGAGCTTCCTCGACGTGAGCCACCAGCTGGAGCTGCTCGACCTGCTCACCGAGTCGAACCGCGACCACGGCACCACCGTGGTGATGGTGCTGCACGAGCTGAACCTCGCGGCGCGCTACGCCGACCACCTCGTCGTCGTCGACGCCGGGCGCATCGCGGCGGAGGGCGACCCGGTGGCCGTCATGACCGCGGAGACCGTCGGCGCCGCGTTCGGCGTCGACTGCGTGGTGGCCACGGACCCCGTCGCCGGGTCGCCGATGGTCGTGCCGATCGGCAGGTTTCACGGGCGCGATATTTAGGTTAGGCTAACCTCAATCCGCCCACTCGAAAGGGAGTTCATGCACGCCCGACGCACGATCGCCGTCCTCGCCGCCGTCGCAGCGGCTCTCGCCCTCGCCGGATGCGCTTCGGCGGCGCCCGAGGAGAACGGAACCTCCGCGGCATCCGACGGCACGTTCCCGGTGACCATCGAGCACGCGTTCGGCGAGACCGAGATCCCCGCCGCGCCCGAGCGTGTGGCGACCTGGGGGTGGGGGAGCGCCGAGGCCGCGCTGGCGCTCGGTGTCGTGCCCGTGGCGATCGCCCAGCAGACCTACGGCGCGAACGAGGACGGCGTGCTCCCGTGGGTCGCAGAGAGGCTCGACGAGCTCGGTGAGGAGACTCCCGCCATCCTCACCGACGACGGCGAAGGCCCGCCCTACGAGGAGATCATCGAGGCCGCGCCCGACGTGATCCTCGCGCCGTATTCGGGCATCACCGAGGAGCAGTACGAGCTCCTCAGCGAGATCGCGCCGACCGTCGCCTACCCCGACGAGCCGTGGACCACCCCGTGGCGCGAGGTCGTCACCTCCGTCGGCACCGCGCTCGGTATGGAGGACGAGGCGCAGGGCGTGCTCGACGACCTGGACGCCGAGCTCGCCGCGCAGGCCGAGGCCCACCCCGAGCTCGATGGGCTGACCGTTGCGGCCGTCTGGGACGTCGCCGGCACGTTCTACGTGTACACGCCCGAGGACTCGCGCGTGGAGTTCCTCTCGGCGCTCGGCCTCGAGGACGCGCCCGCCGTCGCCGAGCTCGCCAACGGCGACTCGCCGTTCTACTACACGCTCAGCTACGAGCAGCTCGACCAGCTCGACTCGGACCTCGTGATCAGCTACCACGACACCCAGGAGGAGGCCGACGCGTTCCTCGCCTCGGGGCCGGTCCAGGCGATCCCGGCCGTGGCCCGCGGCCAGGTCGCCCAGGTCGTCGGAACCGAGCTCATCGCTGCGGTCTCGCCGCCCACCGCCCTGTCGCTGACGTACGGGCTCGACGAGCTCGTCGCGTCGCTGTCCGCGGCCGCTCAGCCGGCGAGCTGACCGGCGCCGCCCGCACGGCGGCAAGACGGTGGCCCGGATGCCGCGACGGTCGTATCGGGGCCGTTCGGCGTCTCAGCGGGCGGAACGGTCGGCGCGCCGGCGCCGCGGGACGTAGCCGCCGGCCTCGAGGCCCGCTTCGATCTCGAAGCGGTTGCCGAGCGGGTTCCGCCCCGCGATGAGGTAGAGCACGGGGAAGAGCATGCCGTACTTCCGCCACTGCGCCTTGTGCACGGCCTCGTGCCCGAGCACGACGTCGCCGGCGTTCCGATCGGTGAGATAGCACCCGCCGACGCACGCGCCGCCGCGACCGAAGGTCCACTTCGGCATCCCCGTGAACACGACGAGGCCCTGCCGCACCTCGATGGGGCCCGTGCTCCACAGGAAGCCCCAGACGAAGCCGACGAGGGTCGCCCACCAGTAGCCGGCGCGGCTGATCGGCGAATCCGTGAGGCGGATCCGGAGCACCCGCCCGCTCACGCCGCGACCTCAGGCCGGCCGAGGTCCTCGAGGAGGCGCAGCCACACCTCGCTCATCGTCGGGAACGCCGGCACGACGTGCCAGAGCCGGTCGACGGGGACCTCGCCCACGATCGCGATCGTCGCGGCCTGCAGGAGTTCCGCGACATCCTGCCCGACGAACGTCGCGCCGATGACGTTGCCCCGCCCGGCGTCGACGACGAGCCGCGCGCGGCCCTCGTAGCCGTCCGCGAGGATGCCCGCTCCGCTCGCGGACTGCATCGGGACGTCGGCGATGCGCACCTCGATGCCGGCACGTTCGGCGGCCGCGGCCGTGAGCCCCACGGCGACGCACTCGGGCTCGGCGAAGACGACCTGAGGCACCGCGGAGTGATCGGCCGTCGCCGCGTGCACGCCCCACGGCGAGGCGTCGACCCCGCGGCCGAGTGCGCGTGCGGCGATCACGTCGCCCGCCGCACGCCCCTGGTACTTGCCCTGGTGGGTGAGGAGGGCGCGGTGGTTCACGTCGCCCGTCGCGTAGAGCCATTCACCCCCGCCGTCGGCACCTGAGACGAGCAGCGTGTCGTCCACCTCGATCCAGGAGCCGGGCTCGAGCCCGACGGTCTCCAGCCCGATCGTGCCGGTGCGTGGCTTCCGCCCCGTCGCCACGAGCACCTCGTCGGCGGTGACCGTCGACTCGTCGTCGAGCGTGATCACGACGTTGCCAGATGCGTTGCGCTCGACCTGCGTCGGCTGCGCGCCGAGCCGCACGGATGCCCCGAGCCCGCGGAGCCCGGCCGCCACGGCATCCCCGGCGAACGGCTCCATGCCGCCGAGCAGGCGGCTGCGGGCGAGCACGGTGACCTCGGTGCCGAAGCCGGCGTATGCGGTCGCCATCTCGACCGCGACGACGCCGCCGCCGATGATCGCGAGTCGCGCAGGCGGATGCTCGACGCTCGTCGCGTCGCGGCTCGTCCACGGGTCCGCCTCGGCGAGGCCGACGATGGGCGGCACGACCGGGTCGGAGCCCGTCGAGACGACGACGGCGTGACGGGCGACGAGCGCGACCTCTGTGCCGTCGGGGCGTTCGACGACGACGCGCCGGGGCCCGTCGAGGCGTCCGTGCCCCCGCTCGAGTTCGACGCCGATGCTCTCGAGCCAGCCGACGGCGCCATGGTCGCTCCAGTCGGATACCCAGTAGTCGCGCCGGCGGAGCACGGCCTCGACGTCGAGAGGTCCGGTGACAGCCCCCGCCGCGCCCGCGACGCGCTGGGCCGCGCGCAGGGCCGCCGCGCTCCGGAGCAGGGTCTTCGAAGGCACGCAGGCCCAGTACGAGCACTCGCCGCCGACGAGCTCGTGCTCGACGAGCACCACGTCGAGGCCGCCCGCGCGTGCCCGATCCGCGACGTTCTCGCCGACCGGGCCCCCGCCCAGCACGACCACGTCCACCTCGCGCTGCATGTGTCTCCCTCCGGCCCGGCGGACGCCGACGGCCTGGCCCAAGCCTAGGCAGAACGGCCGACGGGCCGCACCGTGGTGGCGCGACCAGCAGGCTCAGACGGCGTCGGCCTCGGGTGCCTCGTCGCTCCGCGCCGCACGGTCGCCGGAGGTGAGCGCGGCGACGAGTCGGAGGATCGTGGGGAGGTCGTCGTTCGCGGACTCGGGCGAGTTCGGCGCGAACCCGGCGATCGCCGCGCCCGCGAGCGGGAATCGGGTCGCGACCGCACGCAGGAGTGCCGCCAGTGCGGCGGCGTCGATGCCGAAGGGCATGGGGTACGACAGCCCGGCCAGGGCGGAGGGATCGAGCACGTCGAGGTCGATGTGCACGAACACCTGCGAGGCGCCGGTCTGCTCGAGCGCCGCGACGACCACGGTGGGGTCGGAGAGGTCCTCGACGGTGAGCACGGTCACGTCGTGCTCGTCGATGAACCGGCGTTCCTCGTCGTCGATCGCGCGGATGCCGCCGAGCACGAGGCGCGCGGGCGCCACCTTCGTCGTCTCATCGAGGGCGAGTCCCTCCGCGCCGTCACCCGCGATCGCCCGGAGGGTCATCCCCCCGAAGCCGCCGGACGGCGAGGACTCGGGCGTGTTCAGGTCGGGCTGCGCGTCGAGCCAGAGCACCGCGAGGTCGCCGCCCGTGCGGCGCGACGCATGCGCGACGGCGGCGAGCGACGCACTGCAGTCGCCGCCGATCGTGAGGGCCCAGTCGGGGACCAGCGCGAGCGCCTCCTCGGCCCGCTCGCGCACGCGGCGCAGCGCGCTGTACCTCCGCACTCCGGTGCCGAGCGAGTCACCCGCCTCGACGGGCACCTCGACGACGATGGTGGCGGCGGACGGGAGGTCGCCCTGGATCGCGATGGCACCGTCGGCATGGCTCATCGCGCGAGCCGACACGGAACCCTGCCACAGGGGGACGACGACGAACGTAGCGGGCATGCCTCACAGTATCGCGCACGCACGGATGCCGCGGCCCGCCGTGAGCCGCGGCATCCGTCGATCGCCCGGGTCAGCCCGAGATGGCGCCCTGCGACGAGCCCCCGGCCTTCAGCGCGGCGAGGCGGGCATCGACCTCGGTGAGTTCGCCGAGGTCGTCGAGCTCGTTGAACTGCGCGTCGAGGCTCGACGCGGCAAGCTCAGCCTGGCCGCGGACGACGGCCTCCTCGCGGCGGATCTTGTCCTCGAAGCGGCCGATCTCGCTCGTGGGATCGAGGAAGTCGATCGACTTCACGGCGTCCTGCACCTGCCTCTGCGCCTGGGCGGTCTTCGCCCGCGCGACGAGCTCGGAGCGCTTGTTCTGCAGCTGGACGAGCTTCTCCTTCATGCCGTTGAGGCCCGACTTCAGCTTGTCGACCACCTCGGTCTGCGCGGCGATCTGCGGCTCGGCGGCCTTCGCCTCGTTCTCGGCCGAGATCTGGCGGCTGAGCGCGACCTTGGCGAGGTTGTCGAACTTGTCGGCGTCGACCGCATCGCCGGCCGACCGCAGCTCGTCGCCCTTGCGACTCGCGGCGACGGCCTTCTCGCCCCATTCGCGGGCGGCCTCGACGTCCTCGCGGTGGTCGTCCTCGAGGAGGCGCAGGTTGCCGATCGTCTCGGCGATCGCGGCCTCGGCGTCGGCGATGGAGTTGGTGAAGTCGCGCACCATCTGGTCGAGCATCATCTGCGGATCCTCGGCCTGGTCGATCAGCGCGTTGATGTTCGCCCTCAGGAGTTGCGAGATGCGGCCGAAGATGGACTGCTTTGCCATGGTGGTTCCTTTCGGTGGTGGTCGGTGCTGGTCGAAGGTCGTCGGTGGCGGTCGTCGGAGGTCGTCGAGCCGCCCGTGTCGGCGTGTCGGGTGGTCGCGGCGCTCAGAAGCGGCCTCCGCCCCCGCGGCGCGACCTCGTGCCGGAGCCGCCGAAGCTGCCCGGCGAGCGGCGCCCGCCGCCCCCGAAGCCGCCGCCGAAGCCGCCGCCACCGCCGCCGAAGCCGCCTCGTCCGCCTCCGCCGAGCACGGAGTTGATGAGGATGCCGCCGAGCACGGCGCCGAACAGGTCGCCGCCGCCTCTGCCGCCGGCCTGCGGCGCGCCGTAGCCGCCGCCCATGCCACCGCCGAACCCGCCGACGTCCTGCTGGGCGAGCGACATGGCCGTGCGGGCGAGGGACTCCGCACGCTGGGCGGTCGCGAGTGCCGCCGCCGGGTCTGGCGCAGCCAGGCCCTCCGCCTCGACGAGCAGTCGTCCCGCCTCTGCGAGGCGCGTCCTGGCCTCGGCGCCGACGGCGCCGCGGCGCGCCACGAGGTAGTCCTCGGCCGCCTGCACCTGGGCCCTGGCCGTCGCGAGCGTGCGCCCGAGTTGGGCTTCGGCTCGCGCGCGCTGCTCGGCGGCATCCCGCGCGCCCGCGATGGCGGCGTCGATCTCGGCGTTCACCCGCTCGACGCGGGCATGGGCCACGAGGGGGTCGCGGCCGGGCGCGCCGATGCCGGCGCGGAGCGCGGCCGCCTCGCTCGCCACGCGATCGGCGAGCGCCGCGGCGCCCTGGTCGCCGAGCCCCCGGGCGGCCTGCACGTCGCGTTCGAGGTCGGCGACCCCGGCCGCCACCGCCTGGTCGGCGGTCTGGAGGTCGGCGGCGAGCCGCTCCACGGCGTCGGCGAGCAGGGTTGCCTGGTCGACCGACTCCTCGGCCGCGCGGATGCCGACGGCGGCGTCGTTCGGTCGCCCCTCCGTGATCGCGGTCGCCGCCTGCTCGAGCGCCTGCCGTGCGAATCCGATGCGGGCCTCGGCCTGCGCGGGGTTGTCGGCGACGGGCGCGACGGCGGATGCCGCGTACTGCGCCGTGAGCGCCGCGAGGCGCTGCGACGCGGGCGCCAGTCGAGGCGCTGCCGCATCCGCCTCGGATCGCACGCGTTCCAGCTCGGCCGGCGCGTTGCGTTCGAGCGCCCGAAGCTCGTCGAACCGGTCCGCCTGCTCGTCGAGCAGGGCGTCGGCCTCGCCCGCGAGGCGGATGATCCCGCCGTACCAGGCGCGCCGCTCGTCGTCGGTGTCGGGATGCGCGTCATCGAGCTGCTGCTGCATCGCGAACGCCTCCGCGACCTTGGCCTTCGCGCCCTCGAGGGCGGCGCTGAAGTCGGCGGTGGCCGCGTCGCCGTAGGAGGCGACGGCGAATCCGAGCTCCTCCTCGCTCGTCTTCACGGCGTCGTCGGCCTGCACGAGGGCGCTGCCCGCCTGCCGCCTGAGCTCGTCGATCGGGGGCTGGGGAGGGCCGGCCGCGACGCCACCGCCGGCGGCCTGCCTCCGCCTCCGTCGGCGGGAGAGCACGACGGCGATGATCGCGACGACCACGGCGCCGATGACGAGGAACCACACCCAGCCCCAGCCGCCGCCTCCGCCTCCGTCGGCGAGCGCATCTGCGGTGTCGATCGCGGCCTGTGCCCAGTTCCCGTCGCGGAGTTGCGGCTCGATGACCTCGAGCATGATGCGCTGGAGCTCATCTTCCGGGATGGACGCCTCGGAGTCCGCGGAGAGGTAGTACGCGCGTCCGTCGATGGCGACGGCGAGCAGGTAGTCCTCGGCGCCCATGTTGTTGGCGATGGCCGTGTCGCTGGCCCACGCGTCGGCGGCCTCGGGATTCGTGAACTCGTCGACGTAGGCGACGAAGAGCTGCCGCCCGCTCGAGTCGGCGGCACCGTCGATCGCGGCCTCGACCTCATCGAGCCGGTCGCCGAGCGCGCCGACGGTGTCGACGACCGGGCTCGACCCGAACCCGACCGGGTCCTCGGCCCATGCGACGGCCGGTGCGCCGATCGTGAGCATCGCCACCGCGATGATCCCCAGAACTCCGGAACTGCGACGTACCGACGCCATGCACCAGTGCCTTTCCCCCGTCCGAGCGGACCATCCCGAGTCTATGGGGAGGTCGTCCCCTCGTCCACGGTGCTGGCGGATCACTCCACGGTGAGCGGGGCGAACGGCGACACCAGGAGCATGCTCGCACCGTCGGCCGCCGACGTGAACACGAGGATCGCGCCCACGGCGTAGTCGCCAGGCTCGAGCGGCGGCAGGTCGCCGGGCAGGCCGGCACCCTGGTCGTCAGCCGTCGTGCAGCGCTGGGCGGTCACCTCGGCGGGAAGCGTCAGGGATGCTCCTGGCGCCAACGCGATCGGCGCCATGCCCGCGTCCGAGGTGCCGCTCGAGTGCCACACCGCGTCACCGGTCTGGGCGAGGGTGATTGCGGGAACGACCGACAGGTCACCGGTGACCGGCTCAACGCCTGTGTTCGTCACGGTGACCTCGACCGACCCGGTCCCGTCGGGCGCGAGCGGCGCGGCGGGCGGCGCGACCGTCACCGCGAGCGGGCTCGTCGCGGCATCCGTCGCCGTCGCCACCGGGGCGCCGCACAGGTTGACCGACTCGGGCGCGACGAGCATGAGACCGGATGCCGCGTCTTCGCCCCGCGCCGCCTCCGGCACGGCGTCGGACGACTCGGCCGACCCCGACACCACGGGCGCGTCCGCGGTCGTGGACCCGCCACCGGTCTGCTGGAGCCCGAACACGAGCCCGCCGACGGCGAGCACGACCGCGACCGCACCCGCGCCGGCGACCATCGCGGTGCGTCGCGCCCGCCGACGAGAGCGGCTCGCCGCGAGGACGGCGTCGACGTCGACCGGGCGCGGGCTCGCGGCATCCGCGGCCCGCTTCAGGCCCTCGCCGAGCCCGGTGGGATCAGGTGCTGACATTCTCGCCTCCCGTCCGCGCGGAACGCGCGCCCGCCGGATCGATCGAGGAGGAGAGCGAGCGCAGGCCGTCGCTGAGGTACCGCTTGACCGCACCCGAGCTGATGCCGAGCACCCGGGCGATGCCGTCGACGGTGAGGTCCTCGTAGTACCGCAGGACGATGCACGCGGCCTGCCGCGGCGGCAGCTTCCGCACCCGCCCGAGCAGGTCGAGGCGGTCGTCGCTGGCGTCGGCGGCCGAATCGACGCTCGGCGGCGCCACGGCGAGGTGGCGAACGCGGCGCCAGGTGCTGTCGCGACGCGACCGGTCGATGACCTGGTTCAGGATGGCGCGGCGCACGTACGCCTCGGCGCGCGGCAGCGTGAGCCCGAGACGGGGCCTGCCGAAGGTGCGCACGAGGGCCTCCTGCACGAGGTCGGCCGCGTCGTCGACGCTGCCGGTGAGCAGGTAGGCGTAGCGGCTGAGCGCGTCGCCGCGCTCGACGACGAGCGTCGTCGCCACCTCGTCCCACGCGCGGGCCACGCGATCTCCTCCCGACGGCGGCGGATCCGCCGTCACCCATTCAGACGAACGATGGGCGCGTTTCGTTGGGTGGCCGACGGGTCGCTTCGCTCAGCGTATCGCCGCGGGTATCGACCGGTCCGGGCCGGACCCAGCTGACGGGCCACCATGCACCGCACGGTCGGCGGGGAGTCCGCGCGTCAGCGAGTGCGCTCGGCGGCCGACGGACCGACGTGCGCGTCGAGCCAGTCCGTCAGCGGCCGCGAGGCGCGCAGCGCCTCGGCGACGCGGTCCTCGGCGGCGGCCGTGTGCAGCCAGGGCGAAACCGGCCACTCGATCCAGGCTGCGAGGTCCTTGTCGCGGAGCAGGTCGGCCCTCGGGTGCTCGGGGTCCACGCCGCGGGGAACGCGCTTCAGCCGTTCGCGGGCCGTCACCGAGACGCCGTCGGCTTCCAGGGCCGCGACGGCTGCGATCAACGCCTCGCCGCTGAGGTCCTCTTCGACGGCCGCGCGGAACCGGGCGAGCTGGTCGGGCGCCATGACGTGGCATCCGGCGCCGACACCGAGGCCCGAGGCGGAGAAGTGCACGTACCCCGAGCCGCCGAGCGTTGCGCCGATCGCGGTCTTGTACGGGGTCTTGTCGGCGCTGAACCGGATGTCGCGGTAGGGGCGGAAGATGCGTCCCTCGCCGAACTCGCCCTCGAGGTCTTCGAGCAGCGCCTGCATCGGCCCGAGGACGAACGTGTCGTACTCGGACCGGTGGGCGGTCCAGTACGCCTTCGAGTTGTCGGCCTCGAGCCCGCTGTAGAACTCCAGCGCGCGACCCGGCCAGCCAGTGAACTCGCCCATCTCAGCCTCCTCTGCGGAGCCCGAACGGCGATGGCGACGTCATCGCCCGGAGTGCCCCCGGAGGGATTCGAACCCCCGACCTACGGTACCGGAAACCGGCGCTCTATCCCCTGAGCTACGGAGGCGCACAGTTGGAAAGACTACCACTGCGCGCACCCGCCTCCGACACGTCGGCCGCCCATGCGGCGCTTCAGGCGAGGCTCACGCTCGCGACCGTGTCGAGCAGTTCCTCGCGCACCCGGCCGGCCAGCTGGATCCGGGCGCCCATGAGGACCGGGTCGCCGTCGACGCGCGTGGCGACCACCTCCGGGTACCAGCGGCTGAGACGGTGGATGCCGCGCCCGACCTCCTGCGCGAACGCCTCGCCGCCGAGGCTCGCGGTCGGCCCGGCGAGCACGAGGCGCCCCGGGTCGAGGGTCGCGAGCAGGGGGAGCGCGACGTGCGCGACGCGCTCGGCGAGGTCGTGGAACACGGCGGTGCGCGCCTCCTCGGCCTCGGGTTCGGCGAGCGCGGCGCGCGCCGCGTGGTAGCCGGTGACGTCGAGACCGTGGTGGCGTGCGAGCAGCGCGACGGCGCGACCGCCGACGAGGTCCTGCGCGCTGTGCGCGCTCGGGTCGATGGCGCTCGCCGCCGCCGACAGCGGCAGGAAGCCGATCTCGCCGGCTCCGCCGAAGGTGCCGCGGTGCAGGTCGCCCGCGACGTCGAACGACGCGCCCACGCCGTTGCCGAGCCAGAGCAGCACGAAGAAGCCGTTGTCGACCCCTGCCCCGAGCTCGCGCTCCGCGACCGCGGCGAGGTTCACGTCGTTCTCGACGTGCACGGCCCGCCCGAGCTCCGCCTCGAGGATCGGGCGCAGGCCGCGCACCGGCCAGCCGGGCAGGGTCTCGCTGAAGAGCTCGCCCGTCTCTCCCGGGTCGACGTAGCCGGGGATGCCGATGCAGACGGAGTGCACGACCGTGGGGTCGGTGCCGGCCGCCTCGCTCGCCTCGACGATCGCCCGCGACACCTCGTCGACGGCGGAGCGCTCCGTCGGATCGTGAGGCAACGGCATCCGCACCACCGGGCGCCCGCCTCCGGTCGCGTCGACGACCGTGGCGCGGAGCTCGAAGGCGTCGAGGTCGAGGGCGACGCCGAGTGGGCGGTCGGTGCGCGCTGCGTAGACCACGGCGCTGCGGCCGGCGGAACCCGACGTACGCCCGCGCTCCTCGATGAAGCCGGCGGCGAGCAGGCGCGACATCATCTGCGACGCCGTGGGCTTCGAGACCCCGACGAGCTCGCAGATGCGGTTCCGCGTGAGCGGTCCGTGCTCGAGCAGCACCGCGAGTCCGGCGCGATCGTTGACGGCCCCCAGCCACGAGGGCGTTCCCGTCGAGGAGTTCGCCGCCATCGGCCGTCCGTCAGGCCGCGGGCAGGTTCTCGAGCACGGCGGCGACGAGCTGCTGCGCGTCGCCCGGCTCGAACAGCGCCGTCGAGTCGACGACGACCCAGTACGGACCACGGAACACCTGCGCCTCGCCGGTGCCGCCGACGTGGACGAAGTAGCCCTCGACGTCGGGCGGCGTGCCGTAGGTCGGCACCGGCTTGCTCGACAGCGCGGCGTCGTTGCGGCGCGCCTCGCCGGCGGCGGTCGTCGGCGTCGCGACGCCGATCTCGATCACCTCGCCGCTCGTCTGGTTGAGGTAGCCGCAGGCGGTGCCGGCATCCTCGTCGACGAGCGCGACCACGGTGTCGGCGGCGGGTTCGTAGCCGGGGTCGGCGCCGTAGTTCGGGTTGAACGCGTAGAGCTGCTCTGCGGTGACGAGCTGGTCGCATGCGATCGGGAAGGGCGTCGGTGGTTCGGCCGTCTCGGTCGGCTCGGGGGCCGCCGTCGGTTCGGTCGGAGCCGCGGTCGGCGCCGCCGATCCGGTGGGCTCGGTCGCCTCTGGCGTGCATCCGGCCAGCAGGGCGACGGATGCCGCAGCGACGAGTGCGAGGCCGGCGTGACGGGTTCGGGCGAGGTAGGGCGTGCGCGGCATGTGACGAACCCTATCAACCGTGCCGGGTAGGATTTGCGGGTGACTCCCGACGACCTCTCGCGTGCCCTCCTCGACCTCGTGAACGGGCTCGTCGAGCGACGCCGGGCGGCCGGCGAGGACGTTCGCCTCGAGCTCGCCGCGGGCGATGTCACCCTCGAGCGGCCGAAGCTGCGCGAGCACGGCGACTGGGCGTCGAGCATCGCCATGCGGGTGGCCAAGCCGCTCGGCTCGAATCCTCGCGAGATCGCGACCGAGCTCGCCGGCGCGCTGGCAGGCATCGACGGTGTCGCGAGCGCCGAGGTCGCGGGTCCCGGCTTCATCAACATCCGCCTCGACGCAGCCGCGGCGGGCGCCCTCGCCAAGGCCATCGTCGATGCGGGTCCCGCGTACGGTCGCGGCGACTCGCTCGCGTCCGGCGGTCGCATCAACCTCGAGTTCGTCTCGGCGAACCCCACCGGGCCGCTGCACATCGGCCACACCCGGTGGGCGGCCCTCGGCGACTCGATCGGCCGCGTGCTGCGGGCCGCGGGCGCCGACGTCGAGAACGAGTACTACGTCAACGACGCCGGCAACCAGATGGACACCTTCGGCGCCTCGGTGCTCGCAGCTGCGAAGGGCGAGCCGACCCCCGATGGCGGCTACCCGGGCACGTACATCGCCGACCTCGCCACCCGGGTGCTCGAGCGCGAGCCGAAGCTGCTCGAGCTCGACGACGTCGTGGCACTGCACACGGCGAAGGAGATCGCGTACGAGTTGCAATTCGCCGAGATCCGCCGCTCGCTCGAGCGGTTCAACGTGCACTTCGACATCTGGACGAGCGAGCGTCGCCTGCACGTCAAGGACGACGACGGGCTGTCCGACATCGACACGGCGGTCGAGCGGCTCCGCGCCCAGGGGCACGTCTACGACGAGGACGACGCGGTGTGGGTGCGCACCACGGACTTCGGCGACGACAAGGACCGGGTCATCCGCCGCGGCAACGGCATCTACACGTACTTCGCCGCCGATGCCGCGTACTACCTCGACAAGGGCGACCGCGGGTTCGGGCACAAGATCTACCTCCTCGGCGCCGACCACCACGGCTACGTGCACCGCCTGAAGGCCCTGGCCGGTGCCGCGGGCGACGACCCCGAGCGCGACATCGAGGTGCTCATCGGCCAGCTCGTGAGCGTCAACGGGGCGAAGCTCTCCAAGCGCGCAGGCAACATCATCGAGCTCGACGACCTGCAGGCGTGGCTGGGCACCGACGCGCTGCGGTACACGCTGGCGCGGTACCCGGCCGACTCGCCGCTCACGATCGACCCCGAGATCCTCCAGCGCCGCAGCAACGACAACCCCGTCTTCTACGTGCAGTACGTGCACGCGCGCACCACGCAGCTCGCGCTGAACGCGGCGGCATCCGGGGTCGACCGCTCCTCGTTCGCGCCCGAGCTGCTCACTCACGAGACGGAGTCGGCGCTGCTCGGCGCGCTGCAGGAGTTCCCTCGCGTCGTGGCGCAGGCCGCTGAACTGCGCGAGCCACACCGCGTCGCCCGCTACCTGGAGGAGCTCGCGGGCCTCTACCACCGCTGGTACGACAACTGCCGCGTGCTGCCGCTCGGCGAGGAGCCCATCGGCGACCTGCACCGCACCCGGTTGTGGCTGAACGACGCGACCGGCACCGTCATCCGCAACGGGCTCGACCTGCTCGGCGTCTCCGCACCGGTGCGGATGTGACGCAGCCGGGGCAGGGCGACGAGCCGCGGGAGACGGATGCCGCGGGCGGGGCGGTGCCCGGCGAGCCCGACGACACCGGCGCGACCGCGATCATCCCAGTGGACGAGCAGCAGACGGAGGTCATCTCGCCCGCAGGAGCGACGGCCTCCCCGGCGCCGTCCGCGGCCGCCCGGCCACGGGACGCGACAGGCGGCGACCGCCCGCGTCGCCGCTCACTCGGCCGGGGCACGCGCGTGTGGATCACGATCGCCGCGGTCGTGGCCGCGCTCGCGGCCCTCGTCGTGGTGGCCGATGTCATCGTCCGCAACATCGCAGAGGCACGGTTCGCCGAGCAGATCGAGGCGAACCTGCCCGATGGCGTCGAGGGCGACGTGCAGGTCACGATCGGCGGGCTCTCGGTCATCGCGCAGTACCTCTCCGGCACCATGCAGCAGGTCGAGCTCTCCGCCCCCGAGCTCACCGTCGAGGGCGTGCCGATCTCGGTCGACGTCGTCGGCGAGGGCGTGCCCGTCGACCTCGCGGCGCCGGTCGAGCGGATGTCCGCCACCATCGAGGCCGACGCGGCCGCGGTGAACCGGCTGGTCAGCGTGCAGGGCGTCGAGGGCGACCTCGCGTTCGGCGACGGCACGGTCGGGTACACCGGGTCCACGAGGTTCCTGGGGCTGCGCATCGAGTACACGGTCACCGCGCGACCGACCGCGGCGGGCGACACGGTGCTGCTCGAACCGGTCGGCGTGGAGGTCGCCGCCGGCGGCGGCTCGATCGACGTGTCGGGCATCGTCGAGCGACTCCTCGGCGATGACCCGGTGCCCGTGTGCGTCGCCGATCACCTGCCTGCCGGTGTCGAGGTGCAGCAGCTCACCGTCGACCCCGCCGGTGCAACCGTCACCCTCGAGGCGAGCGGCCTCCGACTCGACGAGGCGAGCCTCGCGACGACGGGAAGCTGCGACTGACCCGTGGCCGCCCGTCACGGATTCGGCCCGTTCGACGCGCCTCGGTAGACTCGCCGTAGTCCGCCCCACAAGGGCGGCCCGCAGCAGGCTTCAGGAACCAATCCGGGTTCGCTCGCCGCGAGCGATCCCGTCGATGCTCTCGTCCCGTTGAGGTTTCCCCGTGGCAACCACCGCAGCAATACCAGGCTGGCTCCGCGTGCCCGACGACGCCAACGCCCTGGCGCCGCAGGTCTGGCCCGAACGCGCGCACCGCGATGCCGACGGCCGGCTCGTGCTCGGAGGCCTGCCCGCGACCGAGCTCGCCGAGCGCTTCGGCACGCCCCTCTACGTGATCGACGAGTCGGACGCGCGGGCGCGCGCGGCGCGCATCCTCGCCGCGTTCGAGGCGGCCGCGGCATCCGTCGACACGACCGTGACGGTCTATTACGCGGGCAAGGCGTTCCTCTCCGGCGCCGTCGTGCGCTGGGTCACCGAGGCCGGGCTCGCGGTCGACGTGTGCACCGGCGGCGAACTCGCCGTCGCGCTCGCCTCGGGCGCCGACCCCGCACGCATCGGGTTCCACGGCAACAACAAGTCGGTCGCCGAGATCGAGCGAGCGGTGGCCGCGGGCGTCGGCGCGATCATCATCGACAGCGAGGTCGAGATCGAGCGGGTGGCGGATGCGGCGGCGCGCGCCGGCCGCGTGCAGCGCGTGCGGCTCCGCGTGAACAGCGGCGTGCACGCCTCGACCCATGAGTTCCTCGCCACGGCGCACGAGGACCAGAAGTTCGGCGTGTCGCTCGAACGAGCCGTCGAACTCGGCACGCGCATTCGCTCGCACGCGTCCCTCGACCTCCTCGGCCTGCACTGCCACATCGGTTCGCAGATCTTCGACTCCGCGGGGTTCGCGGAGTCCGCAGAGCGCCTGCTCGCGGCGCACGCGGAGCTCGACCGAGTCGCGCCGCTGCCCGAGCTGAACCTCGGCGGCGGCTTCGGCATCGCCTACACCTCGGCCGACGACCCCACGCCCATCGAGCAGATCGCGCTCGGCATCGCCGAAGCTGTCGCGAGCGGATGCCACGCGCACGGCGTGCCCGTGCCGAAGCTCGCCTTCGAGCCCGGCCGCTCGATCATCGGCCCGGCCGGCGTCACCCTCTACACGGTCGGCACGGTCAAGCCGGTGCCCATCGAGGGCGGCTGGCGGCACTACGTGTCGGTCGACGGCGGAATGAGCGACAACGCGCGCGCCGCGCTCTACGGCGCCGACTACACGGTGCGCCTCGCGTCGCGCATCTCCCACGAGCCGCCCGCCCTGGTGCGCGTCGCCGGCAAGCACTGCGAGTCGGGCGACATCGTGGTCGACGCCGACTACCTGCCGCACGACGTCGCGCCCGGCGACCTCGTGGCCGTCGCCGCGACCGGCGCCTACTGCTGGTCGCTCGCGAACAACTACAACCACGTGCCGCGGCCGCCGGTCGTCGCCGTGCGCGACGGCGTCGCGCGGGTCATCGTGCGCGGCGAGACCGAGGCCGACCTCCTCGCCCGCGATGCCGGGCTGGACGCACCCGACGGTCGCGACGACATCGTCGCTCCGGCCGCCGCAGAAGGGACCCGTGCATGATCGAGTACCGCACCATCCGTGTCGGGCTCCTCGGGGCGGGGTCCGTGGGCTCGCAGGTCGCGCGGCTCCTGCTCGAGCACTCCGACGAGCTCACGCAGCGCATCGGGGCGCGCATCGAGCTCGTCGGCATCGCGGTGCGCGATCTCGATGCCAAGCGCGATACCGCCCTCCCGCGAGAGCTGCTCACGACCGACGCCGATTCGCTCATCCTCGGCTCCGACATCGTGATCGAGCTGATGGGCGGCATCGAGCCGGCGCGCACGCTCGTGCTCGCGGCGATCGCATCCGGCGCGGATGTCGTCACCGGCAACAAGGCACTCCTCGCGAATCACGGGCCCGAGCTGTTCGCCGCGGCAGAGCAGGTCGGCGCGCAGCTCTCGTACGAGGCGGCCGTCGGCGGCGCGATCCCGATCATCCGGCCGTTGCGCGACAGCCTCGCGGGCGACCGCATCGAGCGCATCCTCGGCATCGTGAACGGCACCACGAACTTCATCCTCGACCGCATGGACACGACGGGCGCCTCCCTCGAGGACGCCTTGGCCACTGCGACCGAGCTCGGGTACGCGGAATCCGATCCCACGGCCGACATCGGCGGCTACGACGCCGCTCAGAAGGCCGCTATCCTCGCGAGCCTGGCGTTCCACACGAGCGTGCCCGTCGACGCGGTGTACCGCGAGGGCATCACGGGCGTGACGGCCGACCAGGTCGAGTCCGCCCGGCGCGCCGGGTTCGTCGTGAAGCTCCTCGCCATCTGCGAGCGCCTCCTCGACGACGAGACCGGCGAGGAGGGCGTCTCGGCCCGGGTCTACCCGGCGCTCGTGCCCCGCGAACATCCGCTCGCCGCGGTGCACGGCGCGAACAACGCCGTCTTCGTCGAGGCGGCGGCCGCGGGCCCGCTCATGTTCTACGGCGCTGGCGCCGGGGGAGTGCAGACGGCCTCCGCAGTGCTCGGCGACCTCGTCGCGATCGCCCGCCGGCACGTCATCGGCGGCCCGGGCACCGCGGAGTCGACGCACGCCGAGCTGCCGGTGCTCGACATAGGCCGCATCACCACGCGGTATGCGATCACCCTCGAGGTGGCCGACGAGCCCGGCGTGCTCGAGCGCATCGCGCACGTCTTCGCCGAGCACGGCGTCTCGGTCGAACAGCTCCAGCAGACCGTGAGCGGCGCAGCCGAGCGGGCTACGCTGGTGATCGGGACGCATGAGGCGAAGGAGTCCGCGCTCGCCGACACCGTCGCCGCCCTCGCCCAGAGCCCCGTCGTCGCATCCGTCGCGTCCGTCCTCCGAGTTGAAGGAGCAGTGTGAACCACCCCACCCCCAAGCCAGGCTCGCGCCAGTGGCGCGGCGTCATCCGAGAGTACGCCGATCGCCTCGACGTCACGGATGCCACGCCAATCGTCACCCTCGGCGAGGGCGGCACGCCGCTCCTGCCGGCGCCTGCGCTCTCGCGCCGCACCGGCGCCGACGTGTGGGTGAAGTTCGAGGGCATGAACCCCACCGGCTCCTTCAAGGACCGCGGCATGACGATGGCCGTCACGAAGGCCGTGGAGCGCGGAGCGAAGGTCGTCATCTGCGCCTCGACCGGCAACACGTCGGCCTCGGCGGCGGCGTACGCGACGCACGCGGGCATCACGGCCGCCGTACTCGTGCCAGAGGGCAAGATCGCGATGGGCAAGCTGAGCCAGGCGATCGCGCACAACGCGCAGCTCATCCAGGTGCAGGGCAACTTCGACGAGTGCCTCGACATCGCCCGCGACCTCGCGGCGAACTATCCGGTGCACCTCGTGAACTCGGTGAACAACGACCGCATCGAGGGCCAGAAGACGGCGGCGTTCGAGGTCGTCGAGGTGCTCGGCGACGCGCCCGACTTCCACTTCATCCCCGTCGGCAACGCGGGCAACTACACCGCGTACACACGCGGCTACCGCGAGGACATCGCTGCGGGCAACGCGACGCGACTGCCGCGCATGTTCGGCTTCCAGGCGTCGGGCTCTGCGCCCATCGTGCGCGGCGAGCCCGTGCGCGACCCCGACACGATCGCGAGTGCGATCCGCATCGGCAACCCGGCCTCGTGGGAGCTCGCCCTGCAGGCCCGCGACGAGTCCGACGGCTACTTCGGCGCGATCGACGACGACAAGATCCTGGAGGCGCAGCGCATCCTGTCGGCCGAGGTCGGCATCTTCGTCGAGCCGGCCTCCGCGATCAGCGTCGCGGGGCTCCTCGAACGCTCCGCAGCCGGTGTGGTGCCGGCGGGGGCGCGGGTCGTGCTCACCGTCACGGGCCACGGTCTGAAGGACCCGCAGTGGGCCCTGCGCATGGCCGACGGCTCCGACGTGAAGCCAATCGTCGTTCCGGTCGACACGGCCCGGGTCGCCCAGGTGCTCGGGCTCGTCTCATGACCAGCGCGACCACGGCACCGGGCTCGGGCGTCGCGCCGTCGCTCGCCGGCCGCGTGGTGCACGTGAAGGTGCCGGCGACGTCGGCCAACCTCGGCCCGGGCTTCGACACGCTCGGCCTCGCGCTCGCGCGCTACGACGAGCTCGAGGTCGAGGCGACGGATGCCGCGACCCACGACATCCGAGTGTTCGGCGTGGGCGCCGGCGAGGTTCCGCTCGACGAGTCGCATCTCGTGGTGCGCGCCATCGCGCACACGTTCGCGCGCGCCGGCGTGCCGATGCCGGCGCTCCGGCTCGTGGCGCACAACGCGATCCCGCACGGGCGCGGACTCGGGTCGTCGGGGGCGGCGATCGTCGCAGGCGTGATGGCGGCGAAGGGCCTGCTCCAGGGCGTCGTCGAGTTCACGCCCGACGAGCTGCTCGAGTTCGCGACCGAGCTCGAGGGCCACCCCGACAACGTGGCGCCCGCACTCTTCGGCGGCCTCACGATCGCGTGGGTGACGCCTGAGGGCCCGCGGCACAAGAAGCTCATCGTGCATCGCGGCGTGTCGCCGCTCGTGCTCGTGCCCGAGCACGAGATGTCCACGGCGCTCGCCCGCTCGCTGCAGCCCGAGTCCGTGCCGCACGAGGACGCGGTGTTCAACGTGTCACGATCGGCGCTGCTCATCGCCGCGCTCATCCAGAGTCCCGAGCTGCTGCTGCAGGCCACGGAGGACAAGCTGCACCAGCACTACCGGGCGCAGGCCATGCCCGAGACCGACCGGCTCATCCGGGTGCTCCGTGCGGCGGGGCATCCGGCGGTCGTGTCCGGGGCGGGTCCGTCGATCCTCGTGCTCGCGAGCGACCCGAGCGAGCGGGCCGACGCGATCCGCCTCGTCGAGGAGTCGGCCGACACCGCGTGGCAGGCGCTGCCGCTCGCCGTCGACTTCCTTGGCGCGACGGTGTCAGAAGCGGAACGCCGAGCCCCGCAGGAGGCTCCTCGCACCGCCGGGTGAGTCGTGCGTCGGAGACGCGCCTCGCCAGGTGTTAGGATTATTCCGCACCCGGCAGGCAACGCAAGGTATCGCGTTCCCTGTCGCATCGTGCAATTCCCAGCAATCCATTGCTTTCGCTTTCGCGCATGTCTGCGCCACCGCGCACCGACATCGCTCGTGCCGGCGATCAGCTCTCCTGGGTCGGCAACTCTTGCGGCCAGGGGAAAGGAACATACCCAGTGACCAACGGAACCGACCACGCCACCGTGAGCGTGGCGAACCGCACCCGCCTCAGCGCCCTGAAGGTGGCTGAGCTCCAGGAGCTCGCCGCCTCGCTCGGCATCGTGGGTGCATCGAAGCGCCGAAAAGGAGAACTCGTGGAGTTGATCTCCGCCCACCAGGACGGCGGCGCCTCCGTCGACGCGCCCGTCGAGGCCGCAGAGGCCCCCGCGACGAGTGAGCCGGCCGCACCCGAGGAGCCCGCCGCCGCGGTCGAGGCTCCCGAGGCCGGGGCGCCCGCCGCCGACGACCCCATCGTGGCAGTCGGCGCGCCCGCCGAGGCCGCCGGCCTCGAGGCTCCTGGCGTCGAGGCTCCTGGCGTCGAGGCTCCTGGCGTCGAGGCTCCGGCCGTCGAGGCTCCGGCCGTCGAGGCTCCGGCCGAGACGACGGATGCCGCGGCCGCGCCGGTCGCGACGCAGCCCGCGCGGCAGGGTCGCCAGCCTCGCCGTGCGACGAGCGCCAGCACCGCAGCCGCGCAGCACGTGAACGCGGGCGCCGGCGTAGACCTCGTCCCCGCCGACGCCGACGCCCGCGAGGCCGCGCGTGCCGCCGTACGCGAGGAGCTCGCGGCCGCGACTGGCGACGGCGCGCGCGGCACGCAGCCCGCCGAGGGCGAGGGAGAGCAGGCTGCCGAGCAGCCCCGCCAGGGTCGCGGCCGCAACCGCGGCCGCCGCGGCGGCGACCGCGCCGAGCGCGCCGGTGACGACGCGCAGAAGCCCGCAGAGGAGCGCCCGGGTCGCCAGAACGGCCAGGCCGCCGACCGGCAGGCAGGCGCCAAGGGCGAGGAGCAGGGCGGACGTCCCGCGCGCGAACGCCAGCAGGGCGAGGGCGACACCGCCAAGCAGCAGGGCGAGGGCGCACGCGGGCAGCAGCAGGGCCAGGGCCGCGGCGACCAGCCGCAGGCCGAGGGCGAGGGCGGGCGCCGCAGCCGCTACCGCGACCGCAAGCGTCGGGGCCAGGGCACCGGCGACGAGCTCGAGCCCGAGATCCTCGACGACGACGTGCTGATTCCCATCGCCGGCATCCTCGACGTGCTCGACAACTACGCGTTCGTGCGCACCACCGGCTATCTGCCCGGTCCGAGCGACGTCTACGTCTCGCTGGGCCAGGTGAAGAAGTACAACCTCCGCAAGGGCGACGCGGTCGTCGGCTCGATCAAGCAGCCGCGCGACGGCGAGTCGAACAGCCGCCAGAAGTACAACGCGCTGGTCAAGGTCGACTCGGTGAACGGCCAGACGTCCGAGGAGTCGGCCGCGCGCGTCGAGTTCCAGAAGCTCACGCCGCTCTACCCGCAGGAGCGCCTGCGACTCGAGACCGAGCACACCAGGCTGACGCAGCGCATCATCGACCTCGTGGCGCCGATCGGCAAGGGCCAGCGCGGCCTCATCGTCGCGCCGCCGAAGGCGGGCAAGACGATCGTGCTGCAGCAGATCGCGAACGCGATCTCGATCAACAACCCCGAGGTCCACCTCATGGTCGTGCTCGTCGACGAGCGCCCCGAAGAGGTCACCGACATGCAGCGCACGGTGAAGGGCGAGGTCATCGCCTCGACGTTCGACCGTCCGGCCGAAGACCACACGACCGTCGCCGAGCTCGCCATCGAGCGCGCGAAGCGGCTCGTCGAGCTCGGCCACGACGTGGTCGTGCTGCTCGACTCGATCACCCGGCTCGGCCGCGCGTACAACCTCGCGGCACCGGCATCCGGCCGAATCCTCTCGGGCGGGGTCGACGCGTCGGCGCTGTACCCGCCGAAGCGGTTCTTCGGCGCGGCGCGGAACATCGAGAACGGCGGCTCGCTCACGATACTCGCCACGGCGCTCGTGGAGACGGGCTCGAAGATGGACGAGGTGATCTTCGAGGAGTTCAAGGGCACCGGCAACTCGGAGCTGCGCCTTTCGCGTCAGCTCGCCGACAAGCGCATCTTCCCGGCGGTCGACGTCAACGCGTCGTCGACGCGGCGCGAGGAGATGCTCCTCTCGCCCGACGAGGTGAAGATCACCTGGAAGCTGCGTCGGGCCCTCGCGGGGCTCGAACAGCAGCAGGCGCTCGAGGCAGTGCTCGGCCGTCTCAAGGAGACGCAGTCGAACGTCGAGTTCCTGATGCTCATGCAGAAGTCGATGCCCGTCGCGAACGGCGCCGCTCACTCGCACGGGCACGAGACCGACCACCGGTAGGCCGCGTGTTCGAGTCCGTCCAGGCCCTGATCGCCGAGCACGGCGATCTTCAGGAGGAGCTCGCCGACCCGGCGCTGCACGCCGACGCCACGCGCGCGAAGAAGGTCAACCGCCGCTACGCCGAGCTCAGCCGCATCGCAGCCGCGCACTCGGCGTGGCTCCAGGCCCAGGACGACGTCGAGGCGGCGCGCGAGCTCGCCAAGGAGGATGACGCCTTCGCCGAGGAGGTTCCCTCGCTCGAGGAGGGCCTCGCGCAGGCGCAGGAGAAGCTCAGGCGACTCCTCATCCCGCGCGACCCCGATGACGGGCGTGACGTGATCATGGAGATCAAGGGCGGTGAGGGCGGCGCGGAGAGCGCCCTCTTCGCGGGCGACCTCCTGCGCATGTACATGCAGTACGCGCAGTCGAAGGGCTGGAAGGTCGAGCTCCTCGACCAGAACGAGTCCGACCTCGGCGGCTACAAGGACGTGCAGGTCGCGATCAAGTCGAATGCGACGGACCCCTCGCAGGGGGTGTGGGCGCACCTGAAGTACGAGGGAGGCGTGCACCGCGTGCAGCGCGTGCCGGTCACCGAGACCCAGGGCCGCATCCACACCTCGACCACGGGCGTGCTCGTCTTCCCCGAGGTCGACGAGCCCGAGGAGGTCGACATCAACCAGAACGACCTCAAGATCGACGTGTACCGCTCGTCGGGCCCCGGCGGCCAGTCGGTGAACACCACCGACTCCGCGGTGCGCATCACGCACCTGCCCACGGGCATCGTCGTGTCGATGCAGAACGAGAAGTCGCAGTTGCAGAACCGCGAGGCGGCGATGCGCGTGCTGCGCGCGCGCCTGCTCGCGCGCCAGCAGGAGGAGCAGGCGGCGGCGGCATCCGATGCCCGCAAGTCGCAGATCCGGTCGATGGACCGTTCGGAGCGCATCCGCACCTACAACTTCCCCGAGAACCGCATCGCCGACCACCGCACCGGGTACAAGGCGTACAACCTCGACCAGGTCATGAACGGCGCCCTCGACCCCATCATCGACTCGGCCGTCCAGGCCGACGAGGAGGCGCAGCTCGCGGGCTTGGGCGACGACTGAGCCCCGCCGTACGGAACGGCGAAGGGCGGATGCTGCGGCATCCGCCCTTCTGCGTTGCCCGCCAGGAGCGGCGGGGTCGGCTCAGATATGCCAGTCGTGCACGCCGCGCGCGGCATCCGCGGTGGCGTGCGACAGCGGCTTGAAGGTGGCGGGGATCCCGACGACGAGTGAGTGCGCCGGCGCGTCCCTGGTGACGACGGCGTTCGCGCCGATCGCGCTCCACGCGCCGATCGTGACGTTGCCGAGCACCTTCGCGCCGGCGCCCACCGTGACGCCGTCTTCGAGCGTCGGATGCCGCTTCGCGCCGCGCGGCGTGCCGCGCGGCGCCTTGCCGCCGAGTGTGACGCCGTGGTAGAGCATCACGTCGTCGCCCACGACGGCGGTCTCGCCGATCACCACGCCCATGCCGTGGTCGATGAAGAAACGCCGGCCGATGCGCGCGCCCGGGTGGATCTCGATGCCCGTGAGGAAGCGCACGAACTGCGAGCCGAGGCGCGCGGGCAGCCGGAATCCGGCCTCCCAGAGCCGGTGCATGAGACGGTAGCCCCAGATGGCGTGCAGGCCGGAGTAGGCGAGGAAGACCTCGGTGGAGCTCCTCGAGGCAGGGTCGTGCGCGCGAGCGGTCGCGATGTCTTCCCTGAGCCTTGCGAGGATTTCCACCTGCTCAGTCAAGCAGACCCTCGTACAGCACCGTGGACAGGTAACGCTCCCCGTAGCTCGCGACGATGACGACGATGGTCTTGCCGGCGTTCTCGGGCCGCTTGGCGAGCTCGACCGCCGCGTAGACGGTGGCACCGGACGAGATGCCGCCGAGGATGCCCTCCTCCACGCCGAGCCGTCGCGCGGTGGCCACCGACTGGTCGATGTTCACGTCGATGATCTCGTCGTAGACGTCGCGGTCGAGGATCTCGGGCACGAAGTTCGCGCCGATGCCCTGGATCTTGTGCGGGCCGGGCTGGCCGCCGTTGAGGATCGGCGACTCCGCGGGCTCGACGCCGACGATCCGCACCTCGGGCTTCCGCTCCTTCAGCACCTGTCCGACGCCGGTGATGGTGCCGCCGGTGCCGATGCCCGACACGAAGATGTCGACGTCTCCGTCGGTGTCGTTCCAGACCTCCTCGGCGGTGGTGCGGCGGTGGATCTCGACGTTGGCCTGGTTCTCGAACTGCTTCGCGAGCACCGCGCCGGGGGTCTCCGCGGCGATCTGCTCGGCCCGGGCGACGGCGCCCTTCATGCCCTCGCCGCCGGGGGTGAGCACGAGCTCGGCGCCGTAGGCGCGCAGGAGGGCGCGGCGTTCCTTGCTCATGGTCTCGGGCATCGCGATGATGACGCGGTAGCCGCGGGCGGCGCCGATCATGGCGAGCGCGATGCCGGTGTTGCCGCTGGTGCCCTCCACGATGGTGCCGCCCGGCTGCAGCTCACCCGACGCCTCGGCTGCGTCGACGATGCCGATGCCGAGGCGGTCCTTGACGCTCGCGCTCGGGTTGTAGAACTCGAGCTTCGCGAGCACGGTCGCCTCGGCGCCGTCGGTCACTCGGTTCAGGCGCACGAGCGGCGTGCGACCGAAGACCTCGGTGATGTTGTCGAAGACCTGGGTCATAGTGCTTCCTCTCGGGTGTGCGTGCGACGTGCGGGTGCTGGCGCTGCGACGACGGGGGCCCGCCGTGGACGGCGGATGCCGCGGCCCAGCCTACGGCGGCGCCTTCCCACGGTCACGTGCGTTACATTCCATTTCGTGGATGAACGGATGCCGCCGGCGGGCGCGCGGGGACTGCGCGCGGTGCGCGACGAGACGGTGGCGCGCCTGGCCGCGGCCGGCGTGCCCGATCCCGAGGTGGACGCCGAGCTGCTCATCGGCCACGTGCTCGGGCTCTCCCGGGGCGGCGTACAGGCGAGGCTCGTGATCGGCGGCGAGCTCGGCGAGGCGGATGCCGCGACGCTCGAGTCGCTCGTCGCGCGTCGCGAGCGGCGGGAGCCGCTGCAGCACCTCACCGGCCGCGCCGCCTTCCGGTCGCTGGATCTCGCAGTCGGGCCGGGGGTGTTCGTGCCGCGTCCCGAGACCGAGCAGGTCGCGCAGTACGCCATCGACGCGCTCAGGGCTGCTGCCGAGCCCGAGCCGATCGCGGTCGACCTCGGCAGCGGAAGCGGGGCGATCGCGCTCGCCATGGCCACCGAGGTGCCGCACGCGCGCGTGTGGGCGGTCGAGAACTCGCCGGAGGCGTTCCCGTGGACCCGGCGCAATGTCGACGAGGTCGGCGCGTCGAACCTCGAGCTCGTGTTCGGCGACCTCGCCACGGCGCTCGCCGAGCTCGACGGGCGCGTCGCCGTGGTCATCTCGAATCCGCCGTACGTGCCGGCTGGAGAGCTCCCGCGTGATCCCGAGGTGCGGCTGCACGACCCCGAGGCGGCGCTCTACGGCGGTGAAGACGGGCTGGACGTCGTGCGCGTGATCTCACGGCGCGCAGCGGAGCTGCTGCACCAGGGCGGACTGCTGGTGGTCGAGCACGCGGAGACGCAGTCGGCGCCCATCGCGGCGATCCTCGCGGCCGACGGTTGGCGGGCGATCTCGCACCATCGCGACTTCACGATGCGCGACCGGGCGACGACCGCGGTGCGCTGAGCGGAGGCATCTGCCCGCTCGTCACGTGGCGCGTTCGAGGCGCTCGCGTTCGCGTCGCTCACGCTCGGCCTGTTCGCGCTCCTCCTTCTCGCGGGCGTGCTTCTCGCGCTCCAGCGCGTGCTTGATCGCCTCGCGCTCTCGCTTGCGGGCCTCGCGGAGGGCCTTCTCGGCCTCCCGCCGCGCCTTCGCGGCTTCGCGCACCTGCTTGTCGCGGGGGAGCGCGAGCTCGGGCGCAGGCGGCTCGGGCTGCGCCACGGTGCGCCCCTGCTCGACGCGGCCGACGTGGTACTCGATGCCGTCGAGGATGCGCTGGAGTCCGAACTCGAAGTCGTCGTCGGTGTCGGCGGACCCCGCCCCCGGCTCAGCGACGTACCCGCCGGCGGCGAGCAGCGGACTGAGGTACGGGAACCGCTCGGGGGTGACGAGCTCGTTGAGCGCCTCGAAGAAGTTCTCGCCCGTGACATCCGCCGGGTCGGAGGCCGCTGCCGCCGCGGCTCCGATGTCCCGCTCCTGCGCGCCCGTGGCTCGCACGTAGCTCGTGACGAGCAACAGGGCTGACATCTTCTCGCCGTCGCTCAAGGGGAGCGAGCGCACCTCGCGGAGGAACCAGTCCACGATGGTGAGGCTGTTCGGCGTGATCGGCGCCCCCGAGATCGGGATGTCCACGAGCCACGGATGCTCCCGATAGGCGGCGCGCATGGCGAGCACCCATGCCGTGACGCCGTCGCGCCAGTTGCGCTCGAGCAGGTCGTCGGGCACGGGCACGACGCTTCCGCTCTCCTGCATGAGGAGGATGAGGTCGTCCTTGCTCGTGACGTAGCGGTAGAGCGACATGGTGGTGAAGCCGAGCGATGCGGCGACCCGGCTCATCGAGACCGCCCCCAGGCCCTCCGCGTCGGCGATCTCGATGGCGGCGTCGACGATGCGCTCGATCGAGAGTTCGCGCTTCGGGCCGCGCTGCGGGTGGGCCGCGATGCCCCAGGCGAGCGCGACGCCTCGGGGGAGTTCGGGGTCGGGCCGCTCGGCGTCGGGTGGCGTGGGGTTCGGCATCGGCTCCCGTTCTCGATCGGTCTTGACGACAGTCTAGAACTGTGTATTACTTAAACAACAGTGCATTACATACACAGTTTGCGCCATACGCAGACGATTTCGATTGAAAGGAGCAGGCTATGACGTTCGCCATCGACGCTCGCGGTCTCCGCAAGCGCTTCGGTCGCACCGAGGTGCTCTCGGGGCTCGACCTCGCGGTGCCGGCAGGCACCGTGTTCGCATTGCTCGGGCCGAACGGCGCGGGCAAGACCACGACGATCAACATCCTGACGACCCTCGTGCGAGCCGATTCGGGCACCGCGCTCGTGGCCGGGCACGACGTGGTCGCCGACGCCGAGGGCGTCAAGGAACGCATCGGGCTCACGGGGCAGTCCGCCGCCGTCGACGAGGTGCTCACGGGCACCGAGAACCTCGTGATGATGGCTCGCCTCTCGGGGCTCGGGCGCCGTGCCGCACGCGACCGTGCGGCCGAGCTCCTCGAGCGCTTCGACCTCGTCGAGGCCGCGGGCCGGCGCGTCGGCACGTACTCGGGCGGCATGCGCCGCCGGCTCGACCTCGCGCTCAGCCTCATCGTCGCGCCGGCCGTGCTGTTCCTCGACGAGCCGACGACCGGCCTCGACACGCGCAGCCGTCAGGAGCTCTGGAGCGTCATCCGCTCGCTGGCGGGCGCCGGCACGACCGTCTTCCTCACGACCCAGTACCTCGAGGAGGCCGACCGGCTGGCGGACCGGATCGCGGTGCTCGACCGCGGCCGAGTCGCCGCTGAGGGCACCGCCGATGAGCTGAAGGCCCGCATCGGCGGCGACGTCGTGGAGCTGCGCGATGCCGACGGCGAGCTGCTACTGGAGCTTCCCACCGACGGCAGCGTGCACGGCCTGCGCGCGGCGATCGACGAGCTCGACCACGCCCCTGCGGCCGCCGCAGCCGGGGTCGCCGTCTCCATCCGGCGCCCCAGCCTCGACGACGTGTTCCTCGCCATCACCGCCCGCGGCGCGGCATCCGCTTCGCCCGAACTCCTCGAAGCGAAGTGACGACCATGACGACCATGACAGCCATGACGACCCCCGCCCGCCCGCGCCTCGGCGCCTTCACCGCCGAGTCCACCTTCATCTCGCGCAGCTTCATCCATTCGGTGCGCGACGTGGAGGCCCTGCTCATGGCCGTGGTGCTGCCCACGATGCTCATGCTGATGTTCACCTGGATCTTCGGCAACGCCATCGACCCGTCGGGCGGCTACGTCGACTACGTCGTGCCCGGCATCATCCTGCTGTGCGCCGGGTTCGGTGCCTCGTCCACGGCGATCTCGGTCTCGCGCGACATGACCACCGGCATCATCGACCGGTTCCGCACGATGCCGATCCGCAGCGGCGCGGTGCTCACCGGCCATGTCGTCGCGAGCCTCGCGCGCAACCTCGTCGCGACCGCCGTCGTCATCGCGGTCGCGTTGCTCGTCGGGTTCCGCCCGGTGGCGACGCCGCTCGAGTGGCTCGCGGTGGTCGGGGTCGTCGCGCTGTACATCCTCGCGATCACCTATCTGTTCGCGGCGATCGGCCTCGCGGCGTCCACGCCCGAGGCGGCCAGCGGCTTCGGCTTCATCCTGCTGTTCCTGCCGTATGTCTCGAGCGCGTTCGTGCCGGTCGAGACGATGCCGGAGTGGCTGCAGTGGATCGCCGAGAACCAGCCGATCACGCCCGTGATCGAGACGATCCGCGCCCTGCTCATGGGCACGCCGCTCGGCGACTCGGCGTGGTGGGCGATCGGGTGGTGCCTCGGCATCATCGCGGTGTCCATGGTGTGGGGCGCCTGGCTCTTCCTCCGCAAGGCGGGCCGCCGCTGACGACGGGGGAGCAGGCGACGGATGCCGCGGGCCGCACGGGCTCGCGGCATCCGTCGCGGCTCGCGGCATCCGTCGTTCAGGCGACGCCCCGCTCGGCGGCGAACGCCTCGATCGCCTCGACGAGCGCGTCCGTGTTGTAGCCGCCTCCGATCTCGAGCAGCTGGAACCCCGTGATGCCGACCGCCTCCGCGCCGCGGACGTTCGCGCCCGAGTCGTCGACGAGCATCGCGTCGACGGCCGGGATGCCGAACCGGCTGAGCGCGCGGGTGTAGATGCGGGCCTCGGGCTTGCGGGCGCCGAGCACCGCCGAGACCAGGTCGTTCTCGCCGAGCACCCCCGCGACCTCGGGGGCGAGGTCGTGCAGCGAGTCGCGGAAGATGATCGGGTTGTTCGACAGCAGCGACACGGTGCCGAGCTCCCCCGCCCGCCGGAGCGCCGCGAACGACGCGGGGATCGGGGTCATGGCGGCGCGGCGCGCCTCGCGCCATCCGTCGGCGGTGAGCGATGCGCCGGTCACGTCGTTGAACGCCGCGAGGTACTCATCGGTCGAGAGGTACTCGCCCGACTCGGCGGCGGCCTCATGTCCGCCCTCCCACCAGGTCTTCGCCAGGGTGTACTGGCTGACGCCCGTGAGCTCGGCGAGCCTCGGCAGGCGCTTGCGGAAGTCGTAGGCGTAGAGCGTCTTGTCGAAATCGAAGAGGAACAGCGGCGTGCCCATGCCCCGAGTATGGCAAGCGTGCTGGTCTAGAATCGAGCGGTCATGACTCCCATCTACGACTGTTCGGTCGATACCCAGCTGCTCACCGGCATGCGGCTCGCTCGCGGCGCCATCGGACGCGGCGAGCTCGTGGTGATCCCCACCGACACGGTCTACGGTGTGGCCGCCGACGCGTTCGACCCGGCGGCGGTCACGCGCCTGCTCGAGGCGAAGGGCCGCGAGCGCTCGTCGCCGCCGCCCGTGCTCATCCCCGGCATCCCCACGCTCGACGCCCTCGCGGCCGACGTGCCCGAGCCGGTGCGCCGGCTCGTCGCGGAGTTCTGGCCCGGCGGGCTCACGGTGATCCTGCACGCGCAGCCGTCGCTGCAGTGGGACCTCGGCGAGACGCGCGGCACGGTCGCGCTGCGCATGCCGGCGAACCCGATCGCGCTCGAGCTCCTGTCCGAGACCGGCCCGCTCGCCGTGTCGAGCGCGAACCTCTCCGGGCAGCCCTCCGCCACGACCGCGACCGACGCCGAGGCGATGCTCGGCGACGCCGTCACCGTCTACCTCGACGGCGGCCCCGCGGGCGAGGCATACGAGGCGACCGGCGAGCGCCAGGGCGACACCAGCTCGACCATCGTCGACGCCACCGGGCTCGACGCCGACGGGGGAGTGCTCCGGATCGTTCGCGCGGGCGTCATCTCGCGCGAACGCATCGCGGCGATCGTCGGCGAGGACCTGCTCGCGCCGGGCGACGCGGCGCCCGCCGCAGACGGTGAGCCGGCGGATGCCGCCGCGGCATCCGGTGCGCCCGACACCGCCGAGCCCGCCGCGGGCGTGGCCGCAGAACCCGCCGCAGGCGGTGAGCCGGCGGCATCCGATCGCGACACCGCCGACGACGGAGCGGGTGCCGCCGCCTCATGACCCTGTTCCTCGCGCTCGCCCTGGTGGCCGCGGTCGTCACGTTCGGCGGGTCCGTGCTGGTGTGGAAGCTGAGCCTCAAGTACCGGCTCTACCCGAAGATCCGCGAGCGCGACGTGCACACGCGCCCGACGCCCCGACTCGGCGGCATCGCGATGTTCGTCGGCATCCTCGCGTCGATCGGCGCCGCCGCGTTCGTGTCGACGCTCGGCTCCTCGAGGTTCTCGATCGTCTCGATCGTCTTCCAGAACCCCAACCAGATGCTCGCGATCCTCGGCGCGGCCCTGCTCATCGTGCTCATCGGCGTGGCCGACGACATCTGGGACCTCGACTGGACCACCAAGCTGGCGGGCCAGTTCATCGCCGCCGGCCTGATCGCGTGGCAGGGCGTCTCGATCGTGTCGCTCCCGATCGGCGGAATCACCGTCGGCTCGTCGTGGATGAGCGCCACGATCACCGTGTTCACGATCGTGCTCGTGATGAACGCGATCAACTTCATCGACGGGCTCGACGGGCTCGTCGCGGGCGTCGCCCTCATCGCGAACGGCGTGTTCTTCCTCTACACGTACCTGCTCGTGCAGAAGACGTCGCCCCTCAACTACTTCAACCTCGCGTCACTGCTCGCGATCGTGCTCGTGGGCGCCTGCGTCGGGTTCCTCCCGCTCAACTGGCACCCCGCGAAGCTCTTCATGGGCGACGCGGGGGCCCTCCTCATCGGCCTGCTCATGGCCACCTCGGCCATCGCGGTCACGGGCCAGATCGACCCGGCGTCGCTCGGGCTCGGCGAGCTGTTCCCCGCGTTCATCCCGATCATCCTGCCGTTCGCGGTGCTCCTCATCCCGCTCCTCGACTTCGGGCTCGCGGTCGTCAGGCGCCTGCGGGCCGGCAAGTCGCCGTTCTCGGCCGACCGCAAGCACCTGCACCACCGCCTGCTCGACATGGGTCACTCCCACCTGAACGCGGTGCTCATCTTCTACGGCTGGACGGCCGTCGCCTCGATCGGATGCCTCCTGTCCTTCGTGTTCCCCGTGTACTTCGGCATCCCGTCGTGGTGGGCGTTCCTGCTGCTCGGCCTCGGGTTCCTGGTCTGCGCGGCGATCACGCTCGCGCCCCTCGGACGCCGTAAGCGCCTGACCGTGGCGGCCGAGGCCGAGTCGGCGGACACCCCCGAGGCAGCGGTGTTCGACGAGTTCGAGACCGCCCCGGTCCCGGTTCAGGGCGCGCGGTTAGAATCGGGGGACCCCGAACTGGAGCACGATGACCGACGCACGCCCTGAGCCCTCCGACCGCACGCCCACCTCGAACCCGGTGCTCCGAAGGGCCCTCGCCTGGGGCGGAGTGCTGGCCGCGATCGTCCTCGTCGTGAGCGGCATCCTGGGCCTCGTGTTCGCAGGCACGGAGGGCCTCATCAGCGCCCTCCTCGGCACGCTCATGGCCATGGTGTTCATGGGCATCACCGCGGCCAGCATCCTCCTCGCCAACCGGTTCGCCTCGAGCGACGTCTTCGTCGGCGTGTTCTTCGGCATCGTGCTCGGCGGCTGGCTGCTCAAGTTCATCGTCTTCATCGTGCTCGTCGTGGTGCTCCGCGACGCCTCCTGGCTGAACTCGACGGTGCTCTTCCTGAGCCTCGTCGCGGGGGTCATCGTTTCGCTCGTCGTCGACGTGCTCGTCGTCGCCAAGTCCCGGATCCCGTACGTGAGCGACGTCCGGCTGCCCAAGGCTCCGACCGACGACTGAGGCCCCCTCGGCGATTCGTCCGGGGCCGGAAGTATTGCTAGAGTGATGGGGATCCCCCAACGGTTTCCGCCCGGCTTCGGCCTGTGCGGAATCCGTTTCCGATGTTCGTCGACGCGAGAGCCGAGCTCCACGCCCCGAAACAGGAGATAGCGCTGCTAGCTAACGCTCTGAACCTGCTGGTTCCGATGTCAACCGATGATGGTGGCTTCCACGGGCCGTCGATCGAGGAATTCTTCCCCGGGGCCCTGCTCTTCGGCGGCACCCCCTTCGAGATCAACCGCATCACCCTCGTGCGCATCGTCGCCGTGGTCGCGCTGCTCCTCGTCTTCTGGCTCGGCACCCGCCGGATGACGGTCGTGCCGGGCCGATTCCAGAGCCTCGTCGAGATGGGCCTCGACCTCGTGCGCGTGAACATCGCCGACGACCTGCTCGGCAAGAAGGACGGCAAGCGGTTCCTGCCGATCCTCACCACCATGTTCTTCATGATCCTGTTCATGAACCTCACGGGAGTCATCCCGTTCCTGAACATCGCCGGCACGTCCGTGATCGGCGTGCCCCTCGTGCTCGCGATCGTCGCGTACGTCGCCTTCATCTACGCGGGCGTCAAGAAGAACCCGGTGAACTTCTTCAAGAACTCGCTGTTCCCCTCGGGTGTTCCGTGGCCCGTGTACATCATCGTCACGCCCATCGAGATCATCTCGACCTTCATCATCCGGCCGATCACGCTCACGCTCCGACTCATGATGAACATGATCGTCGGGCACCTCCTGCTCGTGCTCTTCTTCGCGGCCACGCAGTTCTTCGTCATCCAGCTCGGCGGCTGGTACACCCTCCTCGGCGTCGGGAGCCTGGCGTTCGGCCTCGTCTTCACGCTCTTCGAGATCCTCGTCGCCGTCCTGCAGGCCTACGTCTTCGCGCTCCTCACCGCGGTCTACATCCAGCTCGCGGTGGCGGAAGAGCACTGAGCCCGGGCACCCGCCCAGAACATCCCTAGGAAAGGAAAACCCAACGTGGACGCAACCACCGTTCTCGCTGAGATCAGCGGTAACATCGCGACCGTCGGCTACGGCCTCGCGGCGATCGGCCCGGCCATCGGCGTCGGCATCGTCGTCGGCAAGACGATCGAGGGCGTCGCCCGCCAGCCCGAGCTCGCCGGACGCCTCCAGGTGCTGATGTGGATCGGCATCGCCTTCACCGAGGCGCTCGCCTTCATCGGCATCGCCACGGGCTTCATCTTCACCTGATCCGCTTCCGCCGCAATCTAAGGAGGCCAATGTGCTCCACGCAGTTCTGAGCGCTGCGACCGAGGCAGCCGAGGAGAACATGAGCCCGGTCGTCCCCGAGTTGTACGACATCATCGGGTCGTTGATCTGCTTCGTCATCATCCTCGTCTTCTTCTGGAGGTATGCGCTGCCGCGCGTGCAGAAGCTGCTCGACGAGCGCGCCGAGGCCATCGAGGGCAACATCGCGAAGGCCGACGAGGCCCAGCGCAAGGCGGAGGCGGCACTCGAGGAGTACACCGCCCAGCTCGCCGACGCTCGCGTCGAGGCCGGTCGCATCCGCGAGACCGCCCGCGACGACGGCAAGAAGATCGTCGCCGAGGCGAAGGAGCAGGCCACCGGTGAGGCGGCCCGCATCACCGCGACCGCACAGGCGCAGATCGAGGCCGAGCGCCAGGCCGCGCTCGTCTCGCTCCGCTCCGACGTCGGCACCCTGGCGATCGACCTCGCGTCGGGCGTCATCGGCGAGAGCCTCGCCGACGACCGCAAGGCGCAGAGCGTCGTCGATCGCTTCCTCGAGGACCTCGAGGCGAGCGAGCAGGCGGCCGCCGGAGGGAAGAAGTAATCCATGGGTAGCGCTACGAGAGGGGCCCTCGCCGTTTCGCGAGCCGCGCTCGCCGAGCTCGGCCGGGCCGAACTCCCGGTCGCCGAGGACCTCCTCGCGGTCGGTCGGGTCGTGGGTGCGTCGTCGCAGCTGCGCTCGGCGCTCACCGACAACGAGGCGGATGTCGCGCAGAAGCGCGCGCTCGTGCAGGCGGTCTTCGGCTCGAAGATCTCCGCAGAAGCGGTCGCGCTGCTCATCGCCGCCGCCTCGAGCCGCTGGTCGAGCGGCGAGGACTTCCTCGCCGGCGTCGAGGAGATCGGCTATCGCGTCGCCGCCGAGTCGGGGCCCGATGGCGTCGACATCGACGCGGAGCTGTTCGCGTTCGAGCGCACCGTCGCATCCGACTCGGAGCTCGAGCTCGCGCTCGGCAGCAAGCTGAGCCCGACCGCCTCCAAGACGAAGCTCGTCGACCGCCTGCTCGTCGGCAAGGCGACGCCGCAGACGGTCGCGATCGTGCGTCATCTCGTGCAGCAGCCGCGCGGCCGCCGCATCGGCGCGGCGCTGCGACACGCGGCATCCGTCGTCGCCGACCAGCGCGGTTTCGACGTCGCGACGGTCACGACCGCCCGGCCGCTCACGGCCGCGCAGCTCGGCCGCCTCGAGCAGGGCATCGCCGCGCAGGCGGGCCGTCGTGTTCGGTTCGACACCATCGTCGACCCCGCCGTGATCGGCGGTGTCCGCGTGCAGATCGGCGACGACGTCATCGACGGGAGCGTCGCCAGCCGCCTCAGCTCGCTGAGGCAGAAGCTTGCCGGCTGACGCCGGATGAAACGACCGGCGTCCCGCGCCGCGACACACCAGTAGCTGTACAACCGGTACAGAAAAGGGAAAGACAATGGCAGAACTCTCCATCAGCCCCGACGAGATCCGTTCGGCTCTCTCGGAGTTCGTCTCGTCGTACGAGCCGGGCCAGGCGCAGAAGACCGAGGTCGGGTACGTCACCGACACGGCCGACGGCATCGCGCACGTCGAGGGCCTTCCCTCGGTCATGGCGAACGAGCTCATCCGCTTCGCCGACGGCACGCTCGGCCTCGCGCTGAACCTCGACGAGGACGAGATCGGCGTCGTCGTGCTGGGCGAGTTCGCCGGCATCGAGGAGGGCATGGAGGTGACCCGCACGGGCGAGGTCCTCTCGGTCCCCGTCGGCGAGGGTTACCTCGGCCGTGTCGTCGACCCGCTCGGCAACCCGATCGACGGCCTCGGCGAGATCACCGGCATCGAGGGCCTGCGTGCCCTCGAACTGCAGGCGCCCGGCGTCATGCAGCGCAAGTCGGTGCACGAGCCGCTGCAGACGGGTATCAAGGCCATCGACGCGATGATCCCGGTCGGCCGCGGCCAGCGGGAGCTCATCATCGGCGACCGCCAGACCGGCAAGACCGCCATCGCGATCGACACGATCATCAACCAGAAGGCGAACTGGGAGTCGGGCGACCCGAACAAGCAGGTTCGCTGCATCTACGTGGCCATCGGGCAGAAGGGCTCGACGATCGCCTCAGTGAAGGGCGCCCTGGAGGACGCCGGCGCCATGCAGTACACCACCATCGTCGCCGCTCCGGCTTCCGACCCCGCCGGCTTCAAGTACCTCGCGCCGTACACCGGCTCGGCCATCGGCCAGCACTGGATGTACGACTCCAAGCACGTCCTCATCATCTTCGACGACCTGTCGAAGCAGGCCGAGGCGTACCGTGCGGTCTCGCTCCTCCTCCGCCGCCCGCCGGGCCGCGAGGCCTACCCGGGTGACGTGTTCTACCTGCACTCGCGCCTGCTCGAACGTTGCGCCAAGCTCTCCGACGAGCTCGGCGCCGGCTCGATGACCGGTCTGCCGATCATCGAGACGAAGGCGAACGACGTCTCGGCGTACATCCCCACCAACGTGATCTCGATCACCGACGGGCAGATCTTCCTGCAGTCGGACCTCTTCAACGCGAACCAGCGTCCCGCGGTCGACGTCGGCATCTCGGTGTCGCGAGTCGGCGGTGACGCCCAGGTCAAGTCGATCAAGAAGGTCTCGGGCACGCTGAAGATCGAGCTCGCCCAGTACCGCTCGCTCGAGGCGTTCGCGATGTTCGCGAGCGACCTGGATGCCGCGAGCCGTCGTCAGCTCGCCCGCGGCGCGCGCCTCACGGAGCTGCTGAAGCAGCCGCAGTACTCGCCGTACCCCGTCGAGGAGCAGGTCGTCTCGATCTGGGCCGGCACGAACGGCAAGCTCGACGAGGTCCCCGTCGAGGACATCCTGCGCTTCGAGCGCGAGTTCCTCGACTACCTCGGTCGCAACACCGAGGTGCTCTCGACGCTGCGCGACACCAACGTCCTCTCCGACGAGACGGTCGCGACGCTCGAGACCGAGGTCGACAGGTTCAAGCTCGAGTTCCAGACTGGAGAGGGCAAGCCCCTCGCCTCCGTCGGGCGCGAGGAGTTCGAGGCGATCGCCGTCGAGGACGTCAACCAGGAGAAGATCGTCAAGGCCCGCCGCTAGGCAGGGCCGACCGTCGATCGGACTCTAGGGATACAGGAGAGAAATGGGAGCGCAACTTCGGGTCTACCGGCAGAAGATCAAGTCTGCCCAGACGACGAAGAAGATCACGAAGGCGATGGAGCTCATCGCCGCTTCGCGCATCCAGAAGGCGCAGGCGCGCGTGACGGCTTCGACGCCGTACTCGCGCGCCATCACGCGCGCCGTCTCGGCCGTCGCGACGTACTCGAACGTCAATCACGTGCTCACGACCGAGCCCGAGACGATCGAGCGCGCAGCCGTGGTGATCCTCACGTCGGACCGCGGGCTCGCCGGCGCGTTCAACTCGCAGGTCCTGCGCGAGGCAGAGGAGCTCAGCGAGCTGCTCCGCTCGCAGGGCAAGGAGGTCGTGTACTTCCTCGTCGGGCGCAAGGCTGTCGGCTACTTCGCGTTCCGCCGCCGCGCGTCGGAGCGCCAGTGGACAGGCAGCTCCGAGAATCCCGAGTTCGAGCTGGCCAAGGAGGTCGCCGACGCCGTCCTCGAGGCGTTCCTGCGCGACGCCGCCGATGGCGGCGTCGACGAGATCCACGTCGTCTACAACCGGTTCGTGAGCATGATGACGCAGACGCCAGAGGTCGTGCGCCTGCTTCCCCTCGAGGTCGTCGAGGGCGTGGAGGAGCCCGATGCCACGGTGCAGCCGTTGTACGAGTTCGAGCCCGACGTCGAGACCGTGCTCGACGCGCTGCTGCCGGTGTACATCGAGAGCCGGATCTTCAACGCGCTGCTGCAGTCGGCCGCGGCGAAGCACGCGGCCACCCAAAAGGCGATGAAGTCGGCGAGCGACAACGCCGACAAGCTCATCACCGACTACACGCGGCTCGCGAACAACGCGCGCCAGGCCGAGATCACGCAGCAGATCTCCGAGATCGTGGGCGGCGCCGATGCGCTCGTCGCCAAGAAGTAATCCAGAAAAGAGAGAGCAGAATGACTGACACCGCAACCGCGCCGGTCGCCGAGACCGCCGGCGCCGTCGGCCGTATCGCCCGCGTCACGGGCCCCGTCGTCGACATCGAGTTCCCGCACGACTCGATCCCCGAGATCTACAACGCTCTCAAGACCGACATCACGCTCGGCGGCGACACCGTGACCATCACGCTCGAGGTCGCCCAGCACCTCGGCGACGACCTCGTGCGTGCCATCGCGCTGAAGCCCACCGACGGACTCGTGCGCGGCCAGGAGGTCCGCGACACCGGCGAGGCGATCTCGGTGCCCGTCGGCGACGTCACCAAGGGCAAGGTCTTCAACGTCATCGGCGAGGTGCTGAACGCGGAGCCGGGCGAGCAGATCGAGATCACCGAGCGTTGGCCGATCCACCGCAAGCCCCCGGCCTTCGACCAGCTCGAGTCGAAGACGCAGCTGTTCGAGACCGGCATCAAGGTCATCGACCTCCTCACGCCCTACGTGCTGGGCGGCAAGATCGGCCTCTTCGGCGGTGCGGGCGTCGGCAAGACCGTCCTCATCCAGGAGATGATCCAGCGCGTCGCGCAGGACCACGGTGGCGTGTCGGTGTTCGCCGGTGTCGGCGAGCGCACGCGAGAGGGCAACGACCTCATCCACGAGATGGAGGAGGCGGGCGTCTTCGACAAGACCGCACTCGTCTTCGGCCAGATGGACGAGCCGCCGGGCACGCGTCTGCGCGTCGCGCTCTCGGCGCTCACGATGGCGGAGTACTTCCGCGACGTGCAGAAGCAGGACGTGCTCCTCTTCATCGACAACATCTTCCGCTTCACACAGGCGGGCTCCGAGGTCTCGACGCTGCTCGGCCGGATGCCGTCGGCCGTCGGCTACCAGCCGAACCTCGCCGACGAGATGGGCATCCTGCAGGAGCGCATCACCTCGACGCGCGGCCACTCGATCACCTCGCTGCAGGCGATCTACGTGCCGGCCGACGACTACACCGACCCGGCGCCGGCCACGACGTTCGCGCACCTCGACGCCACCACCGAGCTCTCGCGCGAGATCGCGTCCAAGGGTCTGTACCCCGCCGTCGATCCGCTGACGTCGACGTCACGCATCCTCGACCCCCGCTACCTGGGCGCGGACCACTACCGCGTCGCGACCACGGTCAAGCAGATCCTCCAGAAGAACAAGGAGCTGCAGGAGATCATCGCCATCCTCGGCGTCGACGAGCTGTCCGAGGAGGACAAGATCACGGTGTCGCGTGCGCGCCGTATCCAGCAGTTCCTCTCGCAGAACACCTACATGGCGAAGAAGTTCACCGGTGTCGAGGGTTCGACGGTGCCGCTCAAGGACACGATCGAGTCGTTCGATGCGATCGCCCGCGGTGACTACGACCACGTCGCCGAGCAGGCCTTCTTCAACGTCGGCTCGATCTCCGACGTCGAGGAGAAGTGGGCGCAGATCCAGAAGGAGAACGGCTGAGCATGGCCGCCCTCAACGTGAGCGTCGTCTCGGCCGACCAGGAAGTATGGTCGGGCGAGGCGGCCATGGTGGTCGCCCGCACGGTGGAAGGCGAGATCGGCATCCTGCCGGGTCACGAGCCCATGCTCGCGATCCTCGCGGGTGGTGAGGTGCGCGTGACGCTGCCCGGTGGCGAGAAGATCACCGCGAGGGCGGAGGAGGGGTTCCTCTCGGTGCATTCGGACGCCGTGCAGGTGGTCGCCTCCCGAGCGGAACTCGCCTGAGGGGTGCCGGATGCAGGGGGAGCAACCGATCGAACGTCAATTCGGTGACCTGAGCGTCACCCAGCTCATCGTCATGGCCGGGTTGCCGGGAGCGGGCAAGTCGACGATCGCCGAGATCGTGGGTGCCCGTCTCGGCGCCACGGTCGTGTCGGTCGACCCGATCGAGTCGGCGATCCTGCGTGCCGGGATCGACAACGACCAGCCGACGGGCCTGGCGGCGTACCTCGTGGCCGAGGAGATCGCCGAGAAGGAGCTCGAGTCGGGACGCACGGTCATCGTCGACGCCGTGAACGCCGCCGAGGCCGCGCGCCTGCAGTGGCGCGACCTCGCGGCCCGTGCCGACGTGCGACTCCGCGTGATCGAGGTCGTGTGCTCCGACGAGGACGTGCACCGCGCGCGGCTCGAGAAGCACAAGCGCGGCCTGCCGCACCTCGAGGAGATCACGTGGCGTGCCGTCGAGCAGAGCCTCGAGGGGTACGCACCGTGGACGGGCCCATCGTCGGCGTTGCCGCGCGTCACGATCGACAGCGTCGAGTCGCTCGGGTCGAACGTCGACTCGGTGCTCGCGTTCATCGGCTCGTAGATGCTCCTGCTCCTGCTGCCGCCGTCGGAGACCAAGCGCGAAGGCGGGCACCACGGCCCCCTTGATCTCGCCGCGCTCTCGTACCCCGAGCTCACCGCCGCGCGCGCCGCCCTCCTGGAGCGGGTGGTGACCCTCGCCGACGATCGCGACCTCGCCATGCGGGCGCTCAAGCTCGGGCCACGGCAGGCGGCCGAAGTGGAGCGGAACCGACTGCTGCTCGAGAGCCCGACGATGCCGGCGATCGACCGCTACACGGGCGTGCTCTTCGACGCGCTGGACGCCTCGAGCCTCGACGCCGAAGCCCGTTCGTTCGCCGGCGATACCGTCGTCGTGCACTCGGCGTTGTTCGGGCTGGTGGGCGCGCTCGATCCGATCCCCGCGTACCGGCTGTCGCACGACTCGCGCGTGCCCGACCTGCCACTCCGCCGGTTCTGGCGCGAGCCGCTCTCGGCGCGCCTCGCCGCCGAGCGGGGCGTGATCCTCGATCTCAGGTCCGAGGGGTATGCGGACCTGGGGCCAGCTCCGGCCCGCGACGACAGCGTGTTCGTGCGGGTCGTCTCGGTCGATCGCGACGGCCGTCGGCGCGCGCTGAACCACTTCAACAAGCAGGCGAAGGGCCGGTTCACGCGCTCATACCTCGAGGCTCGGCCCGAAGTGACCTCGCTCGCCGAGCTCATCGCCTGGGCCGAGGACGCGGGCTTCCGCCTCGACCTCCGCGCCGCCCAGGAGCGCGGCGGCCTTCGCGAGCTCGAGCTCGTCGCCTGAGGGTCGGCAAACGTATCAGACGAACCCTCGAACGGGCGTGGCGAGCCGGTCGGCGGTCGACGTGGCGCGGAAGCATCCGGCGAGGTGATCGTCGACCATGCCGGCGGCCTGCATGAGTGCGTACATCGTGGTGGGGCCGACGAAGCGGAACCCGCGCTTGCGGAGGTCCTTGCTCATCGCCGTGGACTCCGGCGTCGTCGCCGGCACCTCGGCGTAGGACGCGGGTGAGGACGCGCGAGCCGGAGGCGCGAAGCTCCAGAGGAGCTCGTCGAGGGGAACGTCGAGCGCGAGCGTCGCCCTGGCATTCTGGATGGCGGCCTCGATCTTGCCGCGGTGCCGGATGATGCGGGCGTCGCCGAGCAGTCGCTCCACGTCGGCCTCGGTCATGGCGGCGACGCGTTGGACGTCGAACCCGTGGAACACGTCGCGGAAGGCCGGACGTCGTCGAAGGATGGTGATCCACGACAGCCCCGCCTGGAAGCCCTCGAGGCACACCTTCTCGAAGAGGCGCACGGGGTCGTACTGCGGGGTGCCCCACTCCTCGTCGTGGTAGCGGCGGTACTCGGGGTCGGTCGAACCCCACGCGCAGCGCGTGACGCCGTCGTCGCCGGTGACGAGCTCTGCTGGCGGCACGACGCTCACGCGGCGAAGCCGATCTGCTCGTGCCCGAGGAGCCAGAGCTTGGTGGGGATGCCGTCGCCGCCCGAGTAGCCGGTGATGCGCCCGTCGGAGGCGAGCACGCGGTGGCACCCGACGATGATCGGGATGGGGTTCGCGCCGACGGCGCCGCCGATGGCGCGGGCGGATCCGGGCTTGCCCACGGCGGCGGCGAGCGCGCCGTACGAGGTCGCCTCACCCCATCCGAGTCGTTCGAGCTCGGCCCACACGGCTTGCTGGAACGGGGTGCCCGTGAGCCGCACGGGAACGTCGAACCGGGTGCGGGCTCCGGCGAAGTACTCCCGGAGCTGGGTGCGTGCGTCGTCGAGCACGTCGTTCGAGCGCTCGGGCTCCCCGTCGTGGGGGAGTGCGCCCTCGCACTCGATGGAGAGGCCGGTCACGGCCGCGTCGTCGCCGACGAGCTCGATGCGGCCGATCGGGCTGTCGAGGCGGGTGATGAACACGTTGGTCATGCTTCGAGCGTAGCCGCGGCATCCGACATCGACTCGCGGGATTCGGACATCGCGCGCGGATGCCGCAAGACCGCGGGTGTCGAGGACGAGTGACCGTCGTCGTGGTGATCGCGACCCGGCGCGCAGCCCCATAGGCTTGGCGGATGACCGATCTCGAGTACCGTTCGCTCGGCCGATCGGGCCTTCGCGTCTCGGCGGTGGGCCTCGGCGGCAACAACTTCGGACGTCCCGGCACGGCGACCGAGACCCAGCAGGGCACGAACGAGGTCGTCGTCGCCGCCCTCGATGCCGGCGTCAACCTCATCGACACCGCCGACACCTACGGACGCGAGTACGGCCTCAGCGAGGCCCTGCTCGGCGAGGCACTCCGCGGCCGGCGCGACGAGGTCGTCATCGCGACCAAGTTCGGGCACGCCGGTATGCCCTCGCCGCTGCCCGCCTGGGGTGCGCAGGGATCCCGGCGCTACATGCGGCTCGCGGTCGAGGGCTCGCTGCGGCGCCTGCAGACCGACTGGATCGACCTGTACCAGCTGCACACGCCCGACCCCGCCACGCCCATCGACGAGACCATCGCGGCACTCGACGACCTGGTACGCGAGGGGAAGGTGCGCTACATCGGCCACTCCAACCTCAGCGGCTGGCAGATCGCCGAGGCGGAACTCGTCGCCCGCGAGCTCGGCGCGACCCGGTTCATCTCGGCGCAGAACGAGTACAACCTGCTCTCGCGAGGCGCCGAGGCCGAGGTGCTGCCCGCCGTGCGGCACTTCGGTCTCGGGTTCCTGCCGTACTTCCCCCTGCAGAACGGCCTGCTCACCGGCAAGTTCCGCCGCGACGAGCAGCCGGCCGACACCCGCATCATGCGCCAGCGGCGGCACCTCGTCGACGACGCGCCCTGGGATATCCTCGACCGATACCGTGCCTTCGCCGAGGCCCGCGGCATCACGATGCTCGAGGCGACGTTCGGATGGCTCCTCGCGCAGCCGGCCCTCGCGAGCGTGATCGCCGGCACCACCCGGCCGGAGCAGATCCGCCAGAACGCGGCTGCCGGGAGCGCCTGGCGGCCGAGTGCGGCGGAGGCCGCCGAGATCTCGGAGCTGTTCTCGATGCGCTGACTCGTCCTCGACACGAGTCCGGCGGCGGCATCCGTCACCGTGCGAGCACCTCGACCTCGATGACGGATGCCGCCGCGGCACGCTGTGGGCATGACCACCATCATCCGCGCCGCCGGTGCGCACGACCTGCTGGCGATCGTGCCGGTGCTCGCGGGCTTCGTGCCCGAGCGCTCGATCGTCTGCGTCGCGTTCCGCGGCACCCGTTCGGCCGGCGTACTGCGTCACGACCTTCCCCGTCGCGCCAGGGACCGGGCGGCGCTCGTCACCGCGATCGTCGGCACGCTCTGCCGGATGCCGGGCGTCGACGCCGTGGTGCCGATCGCCTACACCGACGCGACGTTCGCGGGCTCCCGCGGGCTCCCGGAGCGCGGGGTGCTGTCGCTGCTCGTCCGGCGCGCGGAGCAGGCCGGCTTCGCCGTGCGCGACGCACTGTGCCGGGCTGCCGATGCCTGGGGATCGCTCCTCGACCCGGCCACGCCGACGACGGGGCATCCGCTGTGCATGATCGACGAGAGTCCGGCTGCCGGCCGCGTGCCAGACCACGGTCGGCCCCTGGCGGCCGCCGCGGCCGCGGGCCGGCTGCCCGAACGCGATGAGGCCGCCGCGGCCGTGATCGCAGCCGAGCTCGCGGCCTTCGCCGACCTCTCGCGCAGTGCAGTCCAGCTCGACCGGCTCGGCGCTGATGCCGATCCGGTGACGCTCGTGGAGGCGCTGCTCCGGCCCGGCGCCGACCGGCAGCCTCCGGTGCGGGTGGCGTGGTTCCTCCATCTCGCGGATCGGCCCGCCATCCGCGACGCGATGATGCTCCAACTGGCATTCGGCCAGGTGGTGGGAGAGGCCGCACACGACGATGCGGTGGAGACGGCGTCGAGGGCCGCGCGCCGCGGCGAGACGGTCGACGACCTCGTGCGGCGGGAGCTCGTCGAGGGCCAGGAAGACGCCGTGTCCGAACTGCTCGGGCGCCTCCTGCTCGGCCAGTCGAGCCTTCGTCCAGAGCATGGACGCGTGGAACGCGGGCTCGACCTCGCGCGATGGGCCGCCGCGCATGCACCGGTGGAGCTGCGTGCCGCCCCGCTCTGCATCGCCGCGTGGCTGGCGTGGGCGCTCGGCCGGGGCTCGGCAGCGGGGGCACTCGTCGACCAGGCCGTCGCGGTCGCCCCCGGCCACTCGATGGCGGCGCTCCTCTCGGCGTTCATCGGGAGCGGCGCCCTGCCCGAATGGGCGTTTGCGGAGCAGCCCGACGCCGGTCGCGACGACCGGTCGGAGCGTGACGTCAGTGACCGGTGAGCGGAGCGAGCAGCCGCGCCGTCAGCGACGGTCGCCTCGTGACGCGCTCCTCGAGGTCGGCGACCTGCATGCCGAGGATGCCGAGGTTCGCGCCCGCGAAACGCAGCGGCTCGGGCTCCCACAACGGCGATCGGTGGTTCGCCCAGGCGAGTGCGGTGAGCTCGGTCTCGCGGCCGAGCACGAGATCGGCCAGGGTGCGACCCGCGAGGTTCGTCGTCGAGAGGCCGTCGCCCACGTATCCGCCAGCGAAGCCCACGCCCGTCCTGGGGTTGTAGCTCGCGGTCGCGTGCCAGTCGCGGGCCACACCGAGCGGTCCGCCCCAGCGATGCGTGAGGCGTGCGTCGCCGATCGCCGGGAAGAGGTCGTGGAGCGCATGGTGGAGGCGGTCGAACACCCCGTCGACGCGTTCGAACGCCGGATCCACCGCGCTGCCCCAGTGGTAGCGTGCCCCGCGACCGCCGAACGCGAAGCGGTCGTCCGCCGTGCGCTGTCCGTAGACCAGCAGGTGCCGGTAGTCGCTGAACGTCTGTCCGTGCTCGATGCCGATCTCGTCCCACACGTCGTCGTCGAGCGGCTCGGTGGCGATCATGAGCGAGTACAGCGGAAGGACGCGACGGCGGACGCGGGGCAGCTGGGAGCCGTACCCCTCGAGCGCGATGATCACGTGCCGCGCCGCGACGGTGCCCTCGACCCGCGAGTCGACGCCGCGGAACCGCACGGTGCCCGCAGCCCAGTCGAGCACCTCGGTGCGCTCGAACAGCGAGACGCCGAGCGACTCCACGACGTTCGCGAGCCCGCGGACGAGCTTGGCGGGGTGCACGCGTGCGCACGCGGGATCGAACATCGCGGCGGGTGCGCCGCCGTCGAGCGAGGTGGCGCCGAATCGCGAGCCGGTCGTACGTTCGTCCCAGTACTCGGGGGCGTCCACGCCGAACCGTCGCATCTCGGTGACGTCCGCCTTCGCGAAGCCGCGCTGCACGTCGTTGCGCGCGAACACCACGGTGCCGCCCCGTGCGTAGTCGCAATCGATGCCCTCGAGACTGGTGATGCGGCCGACCTCCTCGACCGTGTCGACCATGGCCCGCCGCATCTCGACGGCCTCGTCGTGGCCGTGCTCGCGCTCGAGGGAGCCCGGCGACCGCGGGAACAGGGCCGAGCACCAGCCGCCGTTCCGTCCCGACGCCCCGAACCCGGCGATCTCGCGCTCGAGCACGGCGATCCGGAGCCCGGGGTCGGCCTTCGCGAGCGAGTACGCCGTCCAGAGCGCGGTCAGCCCGCCGCCGACGATGCAGACGTCGAACCGCGCATCCGCGACCAGTGGGGCGCGTGGGATGAGGTCGTCGTGCCCCGACGACGCGAGGTCGTCGAGCCAGAAGCTCGCGCCGCGATAGGCGGCCGGCGTTCCGTCGGTCGCCTGGTGCAGCCCCGCCATCAGATGCGGTTGGAGGCTTCGGTGAGCACGCTCCGCAGGATCTGCTCGATCTCCCGGAACTCCGGCACGCCGACGGTGAGCGGCGGCGCGAGCTGGATCACGGGGTCGCCGCGGTCATCGGCCCGGCAGTAGAGGCCGGCGTCGAACAGCGCCTTCGAGAGGAACCCGCGCAGCAGGCGCTCGGACTCGTCGTCGTCGAACGTCTCCTTGGTGGCCTTGTCCTTCACGAGCTCGATGCCGAAGAAGTACCCGTCGCCGCGCACGTCGCCCACGATCGGCAGGTCGAGGAGCTTCTCGAGCTCGGCGCGGAAGAGGGGGGAGTTCACGCGGACGCGCTCGTTCAGCCCCTCCTCCTCGAAGATGTCGAGGTTCTCGAGCGCGACCGCGGCCGACACCGGGTGCCCGCCGAAGGTGTACCCGTGGTAGAACGACGTGTTGCCCGTGGCGAACGGCTCGTAGAGCTTCTCCGACACGATCGTGGCGCCGATCGGGGAGTAGCCCGAGGTCATCGCCTTGGCGCACGTGATCATGTCGGGCACGTAGCCGTAGGCGTCGCAGGCGAACATGTGCCCGATGCGGCCGAACGCGCAGATCACCTCGTCGGAGACGAGCAGCACGTCATACTGGTCGCAGATCTCACGCACGCGCTGGAAGTAGCCGGGAGGAGGCGGGAAGCATCCGCCCGAGTTCTGCACCGGCTCGAGGAACACGGCGGCGACCGTCTCGGGGCCCTCGAAGAGGATCATCTCCTCGATGCGGTTCGCGGCCCAGATGCCGAACGCCTCGAGGTCGTCGGCGGGTGCCCCGACCTCCGCCGCGCGATAGAAATTCGTGTTCGGCACGCGGAATCCACCCGGCGTGAGCGGCTCGAACATCGCCTTCATCGCAGGGATGCCGGTGATCGCGAGGGCGCCCTGGGGCGTGCCGTGATAGGCCACCGCGCGTGAGATCACCTTGTGCTTGGTCGGCTGGCCCTTGAGCTTCCAGTAGTACTTCGCGAGTTTGAACGCCGTCTCGACCGCCTCGCCGCCACCGGTGGAGAAGAACACGCGGTTGAGGTCGCCGGGCGCGTATCCGGCCAGCCGGTCGGCGAGCTCGATGGCCGACGGATGCGCATACGACCAGATCGGGAAGAACGCGAGCTGCTCGGCCTGCTTGGCGGCGACCTCGGCGAGGCGGGCGCGCCCGTGGCCGGCATTGACCACGAACAGGCCCGAGAGGCCGTCGAAGTACTTCCGCCCCTCGACGTCGAAGATGTGGTGACCCTCGCCGCGGGTGATGATCGGCACGCCCGACGTCTCCATCGTGGACTGGCGGGCGAAGTGCATCCAGAGGTGATCCTTCGCCTTCTGCTGCAGGTCGGCGCTGTCGTAGCCGGTGGCTCCGAGGCTCGTCGGCGTGTCGAGGGTGGTCATCTCTGTCCTCCTAGGGGGAGCGCCCGCTCAGCGGGTGCCCCAGTTGTAGAACTGCTTCTGCAGCTTCAGGTAGACGAACGTCTCAGTGCTCTGCACCCCCGGGAGGTTGCGGATGCGGGAGTTCAGGAGCGTGATGAGCTCCTCGTCGTTCTCGCACACGACCTCGGCCAGCAGGTCGAAGCTCCCCGCCGTGAGCACGACGTAGTCGAGCTCCGGGATCTCGGCGAGTCGCTCCGCGAGCTCCCGCGTGTCGCCGCCGGCGCGGATGCCGATCATCGCCTGGCGGGTGAAGCCGAGCTGCATCGGATCGGTGACCGCGACGATCTGCATGACCCCCGACTCGGTGAGCCGCTGCACCCGCTGGCGTACCGCCGCCTCCGAGAGGCCGACGGCCTTGCCGATGTCGGCATAGGAACGCCGGCCGTCGGCCTGGAGCTGCTCGATGATCGCCTTCGAGACGTCGTCGAGGTGCACCGGCCGTGGCGAGGCGGAGCGAGCAGCGTTCGTCATGCGTCGATTGTGTCAGTGGCGGATGCCGCGAGCAAGCGATTCCGTCGATTCACACCCGAAACACAACTGATTCCAAATCAATTGCTCGCACTCCGCGACCGAGCGCCACTACCATGGGCGTTCGGCGCCGCCCCTGGCGCCGTGGCGCGAGAGCGTCGTGCGGACGAGTCTGAGGATCGACACCCATGCGCAGTGGAACACTGACCGGCACCCTCCGGAACTTCATCGGCGGCGAGTACGTCGAGGCCCGCGCCGAGGCGGTACTCGACCTCGTCGACCCGGCAACCGAGGAGGTCTACGGCACTTCGCCCGTCTCGACGGCTGCGGACATCGATGCCGCGTACCGTGCGGCATCCGACGCCTTCGAGACCTGGGGCGAGTCGACCCCGGCCGAGCGCCAGCTGGCCCTCTTCCGCATCGCCGACGCGATGGAGGCGCGCGCGGAGGAGTTCGCCGACCTCGAGTCGCAGGACACCGGGAAGCCCAGAGCCACGCTCGTGGCCGACGAGATCCTGCAGTCGGTCGACCAGCTGCGGTTCTTCGCGGGAGCCGCCCGCAATCTCGAGGGCCGCTCCGCCGCCGAGTACCTGGCCGGCCACACCTCGTTCGTGCGCCGCGAGCCGATCGGCGTCATCGGCCAGGTGACGCCGTGGAACTACCCGCTGAACATGGCCGTGTGGAAGGTCGCGCCGGCGATCGCCGCGGGCAACACCGTCGTCCTGAAGCCCTCGGACACGACGCCGCTCTCGACGCTCAAGCTCGCGGAGGTCGCTGCCGAGTTCCTGCCCGCCGGCGTGCTCAACGTCGTGACCGGCGACCGGGCCACGGGCGCGGCACTGCTCGAGCACCCTGCACCGCAGATGGTCGCGATCACCGGCTCCGTGCGAGCGGGCATGGAGGTCGCGAAGGCGGCGGCATCCGACCTCAAGCGCGTGCACCTGGAGCTCGGCGGCAAGGCGCCCGCGATCGTGTTCCCCGACACCGACCTGCAGCGGGCGGCCGCGGGCGTCGTCGTCGCCGCCTACTTCAATGCGGGCCAGGACTGCACCGCCGCCACTCGGGTGATCGTGCACGAGTCGGTGCACGACGAGTTCGTGAACGCCCTCGTCGTGGAGACGAGGGCGAGCGCCCGCACCGGTGGCCCTCGAGAGGAGGGCGTCCTCTACGGACCGCTCAACAACCGGAGCCAGCTCGCCCACGTGTCGGGATTCATCGATCGCCTGCCGAGCCACGCCGAGATCGCCGTCGGCGGGCGCCGTCAGGGCGACCGCGGGTACTTCTGGGAGGCCACCGTGGTCACCGGGCTGCACCAGGACGACGAAGCCGTGCAGCGTGAGATCTTCGGCCCGGTGCTCACCGTGCAGTCGTTCCGCGACGACGCCGAGGCGCTGTCGATGGCCAACGGCGTCGAGTACGCGCTCGCGGCATCCGTGTGGACGAGCGACCACGGACGTGCGATGCGGTTCGCCAAGCACCTCGACTTCGGCTGCGTCTGGATCAACACGCACATCCCGTTCGTCTCGGACATGCCGCACGGCGGATTCAAGCACTCGGGCTACGGCAAGGACCTCTCGAACTACGGATTCGAGGACTACACGCGCATCAAGCACGTGATGAGCCACCTCGGCTGACGAGTGCGGCCGGCGGTGCCAGACTGGTCGGCATGGTCGCGGGATCCGTCATGAGCGCCGCGGCGCCCGGCGCGCCCGCCTGGGACGTGGTGATCGGCGACCGCTTCATCGCCGCGATCGCGGCGCCCGCGCCCGACGCCTGCACATCGGCGCTCGCGGCAGCCGCCGGCGACGAGGGGGTGAGCGTCGAGTCCCTCGTGGGACGGGTCCCGCTCGGCGGCGCCGATGCCGTCGATTCCTTCGCGATCGTGTGGTGGCCGGGCCCCGACACGTCCGAGGTCACGGCGGTGGTGCGCGGCGACGCCGTGGTCGACCTGACGTCGCCCGGCGGCACCCGGCGGTTCGACGCACGCGGCATCCGACCGTGGCACCTCGCCGAGTTCGGCGCCGTGATCTCGCTGCGAGTGACGGGCGCGGGTACCCCGCTCGATCGCCTCGGCGAGGCCGTCGACCACCTGGTGCACGCTCGTGCGAGCCTGCGCGTGTCGGCGCTCGAGTGGTCCGCGGTCGCGCCGCAACCGAGACGGCCGGATGCCTCCGTCGCCGATGCCGACACGATCCTCGTGCCGCGCGGCCGCATGGGCGGACCCCCACCGCCGAGCGCCGCGACGGCACCGGTCGTCATCGCGCCTCCGCCCGTTCCCGGCGACGATGCCGCAGTCGACCTGGTCCGCGCGCCGCGACGGGCGTCCGAGCGGCGAGAGGCCGGCCGACCGGGTCCCCGCCGGGGCCGGCCGTCGACGCCCGCGCCCGACCGGGAGCTCGCCGGACGCACGCCGCACGTGATCGGGGCCGCGCTGCGCGGGCTCGCGGCATCCGCCGACGTCGAAGCGCCGCCGCACCCGCCCGCCGCCCGGGGCGGCTCCACGACCGTCCCCGCGCCGACCGGATCCCAGGCGACCGCGCGACCCGACGTCCCCTCGTTCCGCATCGGCGACGGTGCGCCGCATCCGGTCACGGGCCCGGTGCTCATCGGGCGGCGCCCGCTCGCACCGCGCATCCCGGACCCGGCCGGTGGCGTCCCCGAGCTCGTCGCGGTCGCCTCGCCGCGCGCGGTCGTGTCGGGCACCCACCTCGAGCTGCGCGTGGAGGGGACCCGTCTCGTCGCGACCGACCTGAGGTCCACGAACGGCACCATCGTGCGCAGTGCGTCGGGCTCGCGGCGCATGCGCGCGGGCGAGTCGATCGTGGTGGCCCCGGGCACCAGTCTCGACCTCGGAGACGATACGATCATCGAGATCCTCCCCGCCCCGCAGCACCCCTCGAACCCCCCACTCGAGACCCCCGAAAGACAGCAGGCAGCCCCGTGACCCAGATCGGCAACGGCATCGCCCGGCATCGCGTCACGCTGCCGGACGGCTCCGAGATCACGATCGCGTGGGCTGCGCTGACCGACACCGGCCTGCGCCGCGAGGTCAATGAGGACAGCTTCGTCGCGCAGGCGCCGATCTTCGCCGTCGCCGACGGCATGGGCGGCCATGCCGCCGGCGACTTCGCGAGCGCCGCCGTCGTCACCCGCCTCGCCGAGCACGGCGGCAAGCCGATGATGGGAACGCCCGAGATCGACGCGGCCCTCCGGCTCGCCGTCCAGGACATGGGTCGGGGCGCCGGCGTCACCGACGAGGGGAGCGGCACCACCGTCACCGGCGCCGCGCTCGGCGCGATCTCCGACGAACCCGCGTGGATCGTGTTCAACATCGGCGATTCCAGGGTGTACCGGCTCGTCGGCGGGGTGCTCGAGCAGCTCACCGTCGACCACTCGATCGTGCAGGAGCTCGTCGACGCAGGGCAGATCACGCGCGAGGAGGCCGACACCCACCCGCACTCCAACGTGATCACGCGCGCGGTCGGATTCCACGAGGCGCCGATCCCCGATTACCGGGCGATCGCGGTCGAATCCGGCATGCGCCTGCTCATCTGCTCCGACGGCCTCACCAAGGAGCTCACGTCGTACGGGATCCGGCACTTCCTCGTCGCGAACCCCAAGCCCGACGCGGCCGCCAGGCAGCTCGTGGAGGCGGCGCTCGGCAACGGCGGACGCGACAACATCACGGTCGTCGTCGTCGACGTGCTGAAGGTCGTGCGTCCCGCCCATGTCAGCGGTCGCCGGAGCGCGGACAGCGACATCGACTGACGGACGCCACGGGGGTGCGGGTCCGCTCTGCGCACAGCGCTTCGCGGCGGCATCCGCGGCCAATCTACAATGGTGGGCACCGGCCGCCGCCGGGCTACCGAGCGGCACCGGGGACCCGAGCGCTGGGAGGAACGTGACGAGGCGTCTGCCGTCCACCCCGCCGAACCTGCCCGGGTTCGCGTTCATCCGCGTGCTCGGCTCTGGCGGGTTCGCCGACGTGTTCCTGTACGAGCAGAACATGCCGCGTCGCCTCGTCGCGGTGAAGGTCCTCCTCGCCGAGGTCGTGAACGACGAGCTGCGGCAGATGTTCCAGGCGGAGGCCAACCTCATGGCCCAGCTCTCGTCGCACCCGTCGATCCTCACCGTGTACCAGGCGAGCGTCGCGGCCGACGGCCGGCCGTACCTCGTGATGGAGTACTGCTCCTCGTCGCTCGGCCAGCGCTATCGCGCCGTGCAACTGCCCCTCGGAGAGGTGCTCTCGATCGGCGTGCGCATCGCGAGCGCCGTCGAGACCGCGCACCGGCAGGGCGTGCTGCACCGCGACATCAAGCCGTCGAACATCCTCACCACCGCGTACGGACATCCCGTGCTCTCCGACTTCGGCATCGCCGCGACGCTCGGCGAGGCGGAGACGAGCGAGGCGGTGGGCCTGTCGATCCCGTGGTCGGCTCCCGAAGTGCTGCACGATGAGGTCTCCGGCACCGTGGCGAGCGAGGTGTGGTCGCTCGGGGCCACCGTGTACTCGCTGATCGCCGGGCGCAGTCCCTTCGAGGTCCCCGGGGGCGACAACGCCTCGGTGACCCTCATGTCGCGTATCGAGAAGGCGAAGCCAGCGCCCACCGGGCGCGTCGACGTGCCGCTGAGCCTCGAGCGGGTGCTCGCACGTGCCATGTCCAAGCGCCCGCAGGACCGCCAGTCCAGCGCGCTCGAGTTCATCCGCGACCTGCAGTCGGTCGAGGAGGAGCTCGGCCTGCCGCAGACGCCACTCGAGGTGGCCATGGACGACTGGGCGCTCGCCACCGCGGTCGACCTCGACGAGCGCACCCGCGTGAGCGGCCAGCACGGGCTGGCCGACCCCCGCGGCGGCCGTCGCCGCGCACGCGGCACGTCTGCGCGGAGCGCGGGCTCGGCGGTCGGGGCGGACTCGCGGTCGCACGAGGGCACCTCCGGACGCGTCCGCACGGCGCCGCCGACCACGAGGCGGCTCGTGTGGGGCATCTCGGTCGCGGCGGCCCTCATCGTCGCCCTCGTCAGCGCCGGCGTGGTCGCGGTCGTGCAGGGCGCCCAGTCCATCCCCGTGGTGGCGAACGTGCAGGGCAGCGCCGACGGCATCGCGGTGACGTTCACCTGGGACGACCCGGGCATCGGGAGCGGCGACGCGTACATCGTCACCGTCGACGGCGAGCCCTCGCCGATGCAGCGCGCGGCCCGCTTCGACGTGAGCGCGGAGGACGGCGACCGCGTGTGCGCGACCGTCACCGTGACGCGTGACGGGAAGTCCGGCGCGCCGAGCGCGGAGCGCTGCGTCGACGTCGCGGCGGGGGTGGGCTGATGCGACTCCCGAAGCTCTCCGGCCACCGGTCGGCGCTCGCGACCGCGGGCGCGGTCACGGCCGTCGTCGCGGTGGTCGCGGGCGTGGCCGTGGCGTCCGGCGGGTACGCGGCGCAGCGCGTCGACCTCGGCGATGCGGCGGTGTGGGTCGTCAGCGACCGCCTGCAGGCCGTGGGGCGGGCGAACACCGCGGTCCTCGAGTTGAACTCGGTCGTCGAGACCGGCGGCTCGAGCTCCGAGGTCGTGCAACAGGGCTCGACCGTGCTCGTGCTCGACCACGACCGCGCGAGCGTCGGCATCGTCGATGCGACCACGTCGACGGTCACCGACACGGTGGCCGTGCCGCCGGAGGGCACGTCGCTCGAGCTCGCCGGGGAACGCGTCGTGGTCGCCGCCGGCGGCGACGTGTGGTCCGTGCCGATCAGCGAGTTCGCCGAGTTCGACAGCGACGCTGAGCCCGTGCTCACCTTCGGGTCTGGCGCGGTGACCTCCGTCGACCCGGCGGGCGTGCTCTTCGCCTACACGCCGTCGACAGGAGAGGTGAGGCGGGTCGACGCGGCCGACGAGGAGACCGTGGCCGCCAGGTGGCAGCTGGCACCCGCCGACGGCGACCCCGAGGTGCAGATCACCTCGGTCGACGAGCACTGGGCCGTGCTCGACGCGACCGCCCGCACGCTCCGGCTCGACGGGCACGAGGTCGACCTCTCCGGCGTGCTGGAGCCCACCGACGACCCGGTGCTGCAGGCGCCGTCGCTGACCGGTGAGTCCGTCGCGATCGCGTACCGTCGGGGCCTGCTCACCGTCGGCCTCGACGGCGGCGAGCCACGCGTCGTCGTCGACGACGTCTCCGGCGCCCCAGCGCCGCCTCAGGTGCACGACGGATGCCTCCACGCCGCATGGGCGCGAGGCGAGGCGTGGCGCTCGTGCCCCGGCGAGGGCGAACGGCGGGCCGAGCTCGACGACGCGACGGGAGCCGGCGACTTCGCATTCGTCTCGAACGGCGAGGCGCTCGTGGTCAACGACCGCCGCAGCGGCAAGGCGTGGGCTGCATCGGACGACTACGGGCTCATCGACAACTGGGACGAGTTGCTCGCGAACGAGCGCGACGAGGAGACGATCGAGCAGAACGATCCCGATACGCCGCCCACGATCGAGAAGAGCCAGGTGCCGCCCGTGGCGGCCGACGACGACTTCGGCGCGCGGCCCGGCCGGACCACCCTCCTGCCCGTGCTGCTCAACGACTACGACGCGAACGGCGACGTCCTCGTCGTCGACGCGGTCGACGGCGAGCTGCCGCCCGGCGCGCGCCTCGACCTCGTGTCGGACAACCAGCAGTTGCAACTCACGCTCGACGACGCGGCATCCGGGTCCGTCTCGTTCGGGTACGTCGTGGGCGACGGCCGCGGCGCGGCGGCGCAGGCGCGGGTCACCGTGACGGTCCGCGACCCAGACGAGAACGGCGCCCCCGTGCAGCAGCGCGAGAGCCGGGCCTCCGTCGAGAGCGGGGGCCGGGTGACGACGCCCGTGCTCGGCGACTGGGTCGACCCCGACGGGGATCCGTTCTTCCTGCGGTCCGCGTCGGTGGATGCCCCCGACGCCCTGTCCTCGACCGCTGAGGGCATCGTCGTGTTCGACGAGGCGGGCGGCGAGGGGTCGACCCGCACGGCGTCGCTCATCGTCTCCGACGGCCGCGACGAGGCGGCGGGGGCACTCACCATCGCGGTACGGGCGCCCGGCGACGTGCCGCTCGTCGCGGAGCCGTTCGTGGCGCTCGCGACCGCGGGCGAGGAGATCCGGATCGACCCGTTGCGGCACGTGCGCGGCGGGACAGGGCAGATCCGGCTGAGCGCGGTGCCGGCCAAGCCCGACGTGCAGCTCACGCCCGACTTCGACGGCGGCAGCTTCCGGTTCAGCAGCGCCGCCGTGCGCACCCACTACCTGGAGTACTCGGTCACCGACGGCACCCAGACCGCGACCGGCCTCGTGCGCGTCGACGTGTCCGAGCCGCCCGACCGCGACACGACGCCGATCACGGTGCCGCACACGGCGTTCCTCCACGTGCAGCAGCCCGTCGACGTCGACGTGCTTGCGACCGACATCGATCCGACCGGCGGCGTGCTCATCGTGACGGGCCTCACCGATTCCGCAGAGGACGAAGGCGTGCGCGTCGAGATCATCGACCACCGCATCCTCCGGGTCACGCTCACCCGGCCGCTCGCGACCGGGTCGACGACGTTCGGCTACCGCGTGAGCAACGGGCTGGCCGAGGCGGACGGCGAGGTGACGGTCGTCGAGGTGCCCGATCCCGAGCGCACCCAGCCGCCCGTCGCGGCACCCGACACGATCTCGGCCCGGACGGGCGACGTCGTCGACATCGCCGTGCTCGAGAACGACGAGCACCCCGACGCGCTGCCGCTCACGCTCGCCGCGGAACTGGTCGAGAAGCCAGCGGCGGGCCTGCTGTTCGCCGCGGGCGACCGGCTCCGCTACTTCGCGCCCGACGAGCCGGGCGAGTTCGAGGCGATGTACCGGGTCGACGCACCCGACGGACAGTTCGCCACGGCGAGCGTGCGCATCTCGGTGCGCGCGGCGGACCCCGAGACCAACTCGGCGCCCGTGCCGCGCGCGATCACCGCGCGGGTGATCGCCGGGGAGACCGTGCGCATCCCCATCCCGCTCGGAGGCGCCGACCCCGACGGCGACTCCGTGCAGCTGCTCGGCCAGGAGTCGAACCCCGACCGGGGCGCCGTGACGGCACGCGGCGGCGACTGGCTGGACTACCAGGCGGGGGAGTACTCCGCGGGCACCGACTCGTTCCAGTACTCGGTCGTCGACGCGCTCGGCGCCCGGGCGACGGGCACCATCCGTGTCGGCATCGCGCCCCGCCTCGACGGCGCACGGGCCCCCATCGCGGTCGAGGACGTCGTCACCGTGCGGCCGGGCCGCACCATCTCGGTCCGCGTGCTCGAGAACGACTCCGACCCCGACGGCGGCGCGCTCCTGCTGCGCTCGATCGAACCGACCGTCCCGGGCGCGACCGCGACCATCGAGGGCGACACCGTCCAGGTCGACGTGCCCGACGCCGAGGGGAGGTACGGCTTCATCTACACGGTCGAGAACGAGCACCTGGGCGTCGCGTCGAGCTTCCTCACCGTCGAGGCGCGGAACGACGCCCCGCTCGCCCGGCCCGAGGCATCCGACACCGTGCTGAGCCTCAGCGACATCCTCGACGAGGAGTCCATCGACGTCGAGGTCCTGCACAACGTGTTCCTGGCCGACGGGAACGCCGCCGACCTCATCGTCGGCCTCGTCGACGGCTACGATCGAGGCGCCCAGGTGCGACGCGACGGCAGCATCCGGGTGACGGTGGAGGACCGGCGTCGCATCATCCCGTTCTCGGTGAGCCACCCCGAGGATCCGACGGTGACGTCGTACGCCTTCATCTGGGTCCCCGGCCGCGACGACGCGCTCCCGCAGCTGCGGCGCGACGCCCCCGAGGTGCGCGTGCAGAGCGGCGAGGAGGCCGTGCTCGAGCTCGAGGACTACGTGATCGCGGCATCCGGGCGGCCGGTCAGGATCACGGATGCCGCGAGCGTGCGTGCGTCGCACAGCGACGGCACCGACCTCGTGGTCGACGAGGACACCCTGCGATTCCGGAGCGAGCCTGGATACTTCGGCCCCGCGTCCCTTTCGTTCACGGTGACCGACGGCGAGTCCGCCGCGGACCCCTCCGGGCGCACCGGAACGATCGTCGTCCCGATCCAGGTGGAACCCACCGAGGACCAGCCGCCCGCGTTCACCGGCGGGGTGATCGACTTCGAGCCCGGCCAGTCGAAGACCGTCGACCTCAAGAAGCTCACCAACTACCCCTATCCCGAGGCCCTCGACGAGCTCGCCTTCCGGGTCCTGCAGCCCGAGCCCGAGGGCTTCGAGCTCTCGCTCGACGGGCAGGACCTCACCATCAGGGCCGCGGAGACGACCCCCACCGGCAGCCTCCAGGCCGTGACGGTCGCCGTTGCGGATGACGCGGGCGACGGTCGTGCGGGCCGCATCGAGCTGCGCGTGGTGCCGTCGACGCGCCCCCTCGCGCAGCCCGCCGCAGATTCGGCGGTGGCAGCGCGGGGCCGCACCACCACGATCGACGTGCTCGCGAACGACCGGGCGACGAACCCGTTCCCCGGCACGCCGCTGCGTGTGGTGGGTGTGCGCGGACTCGACGACAGCCTTCCCGACGGCGTGACGATCGAGCCGAGCGACGACCGGTCGACGCTCACGGTCGACGTCGCCCAGAACGCGGCACCAGTGAACACGACCCTGCAGTACCAGGTCGCCGACGCCACCGACGACCCGAGCCGCTACGCGTGGGGGACCGTCACGATCTCGGTGCAGGACCGCCCCGACCCGGTGACGGGCGCGCAGGTGACCGCGTTCGGCGACGGCACGCTCGACGTGGCGTTCGGCGCGGGCGGGTTCAACAACTCGCCGATCACCGGGTACGAGATCGCCCTCGTCGACCCCAGCGGCGGCGAGGTCCTCGAGACGTCCACGTGCGCCGCGACCACGTGCACGGTGCGCACGCCGGGCAACGGGCAGTCGAACGCCGTGCTCGTGCGGGTGCAGGCGCGCAACGCCATCGGCCTTTCCGACCCCGTCCAGGCGCCGGGTCCGATCTGGTCCGACGTCATCCCGCCGCCCCCGCAGGGACTGCGCGCCATGCCCCTCGACGGACGCCTGCGCATCGAATGGGCGCCCGTCAGCGCCGGGGCGGGCAGCCCGGTCGAGTCCTACGTCGTCACGGTCGCGGGTGTCTCGAGCGAGGTCGACGCGTCGGGAGCGTGCACCGCGACCGTGTGCTCCACCGAGTCCCAGGGCATCGCCAACGGCACCCAGGTGCCGTTCACCGTCAGCGCGCGCAACCAGGCGTACCCGGCCCTGGCGGTCTGGACCGAGGCCGGCGGCACGGGCACGCCGTTCGGTCCGCCCGTGGCGGGCGGGATCACCGTCACGGGCGACGCCGCCGCCGGCACGGTCACGGTGTCATGGGAGCCGTTCAACGGCAACGGCGACGCCATCGGCGGCTACTTCGTGCAGCGCCTCGCCGACGGCCATGGCGACGTGCCGACGGGGCCGCAGGCCTGTTCCGTGACGAGCCCGGCGCCCGGCAACGTCATCGCCCCGGCGAGCGGCGGCACGGTCGCCGAGGTCGTACAGGTCGGTCCGGATGCCGCGAGCGTCCAGTTCAGCGGCACGGTGACCGAGTCGACGCGCTACTCCTTCGTGGTGTGGGGCTTCAACCGGGCGGCCTGCGTCAACACGGAGGTGGCCGGGACGGTGGTGCGCCCCGCCCCCGGCTCCATCAGCGGCGTGCAGAGCAGCATGGCCTGGATGAACGAGGAGACGTGGGACCGCTACATCGACCGGGTCGATGGGGGCAGCTCCCGGCTGCAGATCGTCGCCGTCGACGGCAACGGTGCGCAGATCGGAGCGCCGGTGGAGTTCAAGGGCACCGGATGGCTCCGCTCGCTGCTGAACCGTCCGTTCGGCGAGGCGGCGAGGTTCCAGGTCCGCTCGTGCTCCGTCTGGGGCAGTTGCGGGCCGTGGTCGGCGATCCTGCCGTCCGATCCACGCCCGTCGCTCACGTTCGCGCTGCCGAGCCGCACGTGGGGCGAGGCGTCGAAGACCTGGGCATGGACGGCGGCACCCGCGAACTCCGGCCTGCCCGCGACCTTCCGGTGCGGAGTCGACGGCGACGCCGACGGCCGAGCCGCGCAGTCGGCGACGACGTGCCAGGTGCCGGAGGCGAAGCCGGGCGAGCGGGTCTGGTTGGATGTTGAGGTCGCGGGCGTGGTCGCCCGCTACTGGAATCGATGAGCGAGGAGCAACGATGACGATGACCCCCGAGGAGGCGACGCGGTTCTCCGCGAACCTCGACCGACTCGTCGGCGCGGTCGAGGAGGTGCTGCTCGGCAAGAACCGGGTGGTGCGCCTCGCCTTCACGGCGTTCCTCAGCGAAGGCCACCTCCTCCTCGACGACGTGCCCGGCACCGGCAAGACCTCGCTCGCCCGGGCGATGGCGCAGTCGGTCGCCGGCACCAGCAATCGCGTGCAGTTCACGCCCGACCTCCTGCCGGGCGACATCACGGGCGTTACGGTGTACGACCAGCGCAGCGGCGCGTTCGAGTTCCACCCCGGTCCGGTGTTCGCGAACATCGTGCTCGCCGACGAGATCAACCGGGCGAGCCCGAAGACGCAGTCGGCGCTCCTCGAGGTCATGGAGGAGGGGCAGGTCACCGTCGACGGGCAGACCCACCCGGTGGGGCATCCGTTCATGGTCATCGCCACGCAGAACCCGGTGGAACAGGCCGGCACCTACCGGCTGCCCGAGGCGCAGCTCGACCGGTTCCTCATGCGCTCGTCGATCGGCTACCCCGACCACGCCTCCACGATCCGGATCCTCGAGGGCGCCGACCAGCGCGCACACGACCACCGCATCGATGCGCAGCTCGACGCCGACGAGATCATCGAGATGGCCGCGCTCGCGCGCACGGTCTACGTCGACCCCACGATCCACGACTACGTCTCCCGTCTCGTCGACGCCACCCGCACCGCCCGTGAGGTGCGGCTCGGCGTGAGCGTTCGGGGCGCGCTCGCCCTCATCCGTGCGGCGAAGACCCACGCAGCGGGTCGCGGCAGGCACTACGTGGTGCCCGACGACGTCAAGGCCCTCGCCGAGCCCGTGCTCGCGCACCGCCTCATCCTCGACCCCGAAGCCGAGTTCGACGGCGTCACCGCGTCGAACATGATCGCGCAGGTGCTCATCGAGACGCCGCCGCCGTCCAGCAGGCAGGCCGTGTGACGTTCACCCAGACCCGGACGTCGATCCCCGAGGAGGCCAAGAGGGAGGGGCTGCTCGCGGTCGTCATCGGACGCGCCGTGCGCGGCGTGCTCGCGGCCGCGGGGGTCGTCGCCGAGTGGGCGCGCGCGGTGCAGGGCGTCGTCACGCCCCTGGGCTGGGCGGTCGTCGCGGGTTCGGTCGTCGCGCTCGCCGTCGGCTACGCGTTCGGCTGGATCGAGTTCATCGCCATCGGGTGGGGGCTCGCCCTGCTCGTGGCCGCGGCATCCGCATGGCTCGTCGGCCGGGGCGCCTCGACGATCGAGCTCGTGCTGCCGACGCCGCGGGTGGTCGTCGGGGAGCATGCCGAGGCACGCCTCATCGCCGCGAATCCCGGACGGCGTCGATTCGGCGGCGTCCAGCTCGAGGTGCCGGTGGGTGGGAAGGTGATCGAACGCGTGCTGCCCGGGCTGCCGCGCGGGGGTGCGTTCGACGAGCAGTTCCGCATCCCGACCGAGCGGCGCGGCGTGATCCCCATCGGCCCGGCGCGCACCGTTCGGGCCGACCCGATCGGGCTCATGCGCCGTGAGATCGTGTGGTCGCAGACCGTGGAGCTGCATGTGCACCCGCGAACCGTCGCGATCGCCGCGCTCAGCACAGGGTTCATCCGCGACCTCGAGGGGTCGCCGACGCGCGACCTCACCGCGAGCGACATCGCGTTCCACGCCCTGCGCGAGTACGTGCCGGGGGATGACCGCCGGTTCATCCACTGGAAGAGCTCGGCGAAGACCGGCACGTTCATGGTGCGCCAGTTCGAGGAGACCCGCCGCAGCCGGCTCATGGTGCTGCTCGACCTCGAGCCCGGCGCGTACGCCGACGATGCCGAGTTCGAGCTCGCCGTGAGCGCCGCGGCATCCGTCGGCGCGCGTGCCATCCGCGACGCCCGCACCGTGTCGTTCGTCGTCTCAGGGCGGGGACGGAGCGGACAGGCCCGGGGGAGCGGCATGCGCGAGCTGCCGACGGTGTCGCGCGACCGCCTGCTCGACGCGCTCTGCGTGGTCGAACGCGACGACCGGGCGGTGCTGCTGCCGGATGTCGGACGTGCGGCCGCCGAGGGACTGCCGGGCGTGTCGCTGGCATTCCTCGTGACCGGGACGGCGCGCGGCGTGGGGCCGCTCAGGGCGGCGGCCTCCCGGCTGCCGGTCGGCATCGAGGCCGTCGCCGTGCAGTGCGCGCCCGGGGGCGAGGCGTCCGCGCGCACCGTCGCGGGCCTCACGGTGTTCGGCATCGGCTACCTCGAGGACCTCCGTGCCATGCTCGCCAGATCGGCGTCGGTCGCATGAGCCCCGCACGTCGGGCTGCAGGGGCCGAGCGGTTCTGGTCCACCGCGATCAGCCTGGTGCTCGTCGCCGCAATGCTCGCCGCGGCCATGATCCCGTGGTGGCCGATCTACGAGAGCGAGGCGTTCATCGTCGCGGCGTCGGTCGCGATCGTCGCGGGATCGGCGATCGGCTTCGCCGGGGCGCGCTTCCACTGGCCGGCGTGGGCCGTCGTGATCGCCGTGTTCGGCGCGTACGTCGTGCTCGGCGTTCCCGCGGCCGTGCCCGGGAGCGCCCTCGCAGGCGTCATCGCCACCCCCCAGGGCCTCGTCGACCTCGTCGCGGGCGCCGCCCTGTCGTGGAAGCAACTCGTGACGATCGCCGTGCCGGTCGGCTCGTACCAGGCGCTCCTCGTGCCGCCGTTCCTGCTCGCGCTCGTCGCGTCCACGTGCGCGGTGACGATCGCGCTCCGCAGCCGCCGGCCCGCCGCGGCGGTCATCCCGCCCGCCCTCCTGCTGCTCGCCGGCATCGCGCTCGGCGTCGTGCACGCCGCGCTCGCGATGGAGACCGGCCTGGCGTTCCTCATCACGTCGGTCGCCTGGCTGGTGCGGGTCGCGATCGCGCACCGCCGAGCGATCACGACCGGGCGACCGGTCGAGGCCGCGCTCGCCGACGCGCGCCGGGTGCTCGGTGCGTCGGCGATCGTCGCGGTGGCCCTGGTGGGCGCCACCGCGGCATCCTTCGCCCTGCCCGTGCCGCCGCGAAGCGTCGTGCGGGCGGAGCTTCAGCCGCCGTTCGAGCCCCGGGCGCACGAGAGCCCACTCGCGGGCTTCCGCAGCGCGTTCGAGCGCGACGCGGCCGACGTTCCGATGCTCGAGGTGCGCGGGCTGCCGGCCGGGGCGGGCATCCGGCTCGCCACCCTCGACACCTACGACGGCATCGTGTACTCGGTCGGCGGCACCGACGGCACCGCCGAGTCGGGGCGGTTCACCAGGGTGCCGTACCGACTCGACCAGTCGGACGCGGTCGGCGAGCACACGCGCCTCGACGTGGTCGTGCTCGGCTACTCCGACGTCTGGGTGCCGGGCATCGGGCAGCTCGAGCGCATCACCTTCGGCGGCGAACGTGCCGAGCTGCTCGCCGACGGGTTCTTCTACAACGACGTGACCGGCACCGGCGCCGTGCAGGTCGGCCTCGAATCCGGCGACCGCTACACGGCGGAGTCGGTCACCCCGACGGCGCTCGCCCGCATCGACGAGCTGCGCCCCGGCACGAGCGTGCTCCCGGCGACGCCGGAACTGCCCGACGAGCTCGCCCGGCTCCTCGACCAGTGGGCGCCGGCGTCGGACGAACCCGGCGAGCGGCTGCAGGCCCTCATCGCCGGCTTCCAGCGCGAGGGGTACGTGAGCCACGGCCTCGACGAAGACGAGGCGCCGAGCCGGTCCGGCCACGCGATCGACCGGCTCGTCGAACTGGCCACCGAGCGGCCCATGGTCGGCGACGGCGAGCAGTACGCGGTCGCCGCCGCGCTCATGGCGCGACGGATCGGCTTCCCGGCACGCGTCGTGGTCGGCTACCTCTCAGATCCCGAGGACGACGCGGAGGACGGCGACACCACGGTGTTCGTCAGCAGCGAGCAGCAGGCGTGGATCGAGGTGCAGACGGCGGACGGCGCGTGGCGCTCGATCGACCCCAACCCCGAGCCGCGTGAGATCCCCGAGCGCGAGCCCGACCAGCCGACCGTCGTGTCACGCCCGCAGTCGGCACTGCCTCCCCCCGCCGAACGGACGCCGGTCGACGACCTCGACCCCGATCCCGACCTCGCGTTCGACCAGCGCGACGAGCCCGAGCCGTGGGTGGCGGCCCTGCTCGGTGCGCTGGGCGTCGCGGGGTTCGTGGTGCTCGGCCTCGCCCTGCTCGTCAGCCCGTTCCTCGCGATCATCGTGGCGAAGCTGCGACGGCGCCGCCTCCGGCGCCGTGCCCCCACGTCCGTCGAGCGCATCGAGGGCGGCTGGCAGGAGTTCGCCGACACGGCGGCCGACTACGGGTACCCGATCCGCCCGAACGCCACGCGGGCGGAGCAGGCTGCGACCGTCGGCGGGCTCGCCCCGCTCGTGCTCGCTTCCGTCGTCGACCGGGCGGTGTTCGCGCCGGACGGACCCGGCGACGGCGACGACCTGCGGGTGTGGGACACGGTCGACGAGCTGCAGGAGCGGCTCGGCGCCCCGCGCACCCTCTCGCTCACCTCACTCGGCGGGTACGCTGTGACGCGGAGAGGAGCCAAGCCGTGACGTGTCGGATCTGCGGTGCGGAGCTTCCCGAGGGGGCGATGTTCTGCGGCGACTGCGGCAGCTCCACCAGTGCGACCCCCGAGTCCCGCCGCCGCCCGGATCCGAGACCCGGCGACACGACGGCGATCGAACGGCCGGCCCGTCGCCACAGCGGGGTCATCAGCATCCCCGTCCACGGGTTCCGTGCCGAGCCCGCCCTGACGGACGGCATCGCCGCGCCCGGCGATCCGCTCGGCGGGACGATCGGCGCGGCCACCGCGCCCGCCGCCGCGCCGCGCTTCGTGCTCGCGTTCAGCACCGGCGAGACGCGCACCGTGTTCGGCACGGGCCTCATCGGACGCAAGCCGCTCCCGCAGCCGGGAGAGGTGTTCGACCACCTCGTCCAGATCGCCGATCGCACACTCTCGGTCTCGAAGACGCACCTCGAGTTCGGCGAGCACGATGGAATGCTCTGGATCGCCGACCGGTTCTCGGGGAACGGCACGATCGTGCGCCGACCCGACGACGGGGCGCTTCGCTGCGAGCCCGGGCGCCGGTACCTCGTTCCGCGGGGCAGCCGCGTGGAACTCGCCGAGCAGTCCTTCTCCGTCGCCTGACGCACGACGTTCGGCACACCGGCCGACGCTCCCGTCCTCCCCAGCCGAGCGGATGCCGCAGCCATCCCAGCGGGGCCGGACGGCGCCGGTCGGCGGCGCCGCCGGTGATCGGATGGCCGGGTGGACCGACCCGCGACCGACCATGCAGCCCAGGGCGTCGTGCCCCTCGTCCTGCCGCCGCACCCGCCAGAGCCGGCCCCGCCGGGATTCCCGTGGCTCGCCACCGTCGCCCCGGTCGCCGGAGCCGTCGTCCTCGTGGTGGTCACCGGCTCCGTGTTCTCCCTCGCCTTCGCTGCGCTGGGGCCCCTCGTCGCCGTCGCCTCGATGCTCGACGCCCGGCGCCAGGCGAGGCGCGGGCGCCGGCGGGATGCCGCCGCGCGGGCGGAGCAGCTCGGGCTCCTGCGCGCGTCCGTCGCCTCGCTGCACGAGGCCGAACGCGCGGCGGCCTGGCGGCGCGCGCTTCCGGCGCGGGGCCTCGTCGACGACCGGCGTCCCTTCGACTGGCGCGACGGCGGCCCGGGGAGCCTCGTGCTGGGGCGAGGCGATGTCGCGAGCGCCGTGCGAGTGGACGGCACCCCGGTCGATGCCCACGACCGCGACCTGCTCGAGTCCGCCGCTCGGCTCGAAGATGCCCCGGTGCTCGCACGTGTCGGCGGCGGCATCGGCGTCGTCGGCGCCGCGCCGCTCGTCGGTGCGGTGGCACGCGCGCTGCTCGTGCAGGTCGCATCCCGTTGCCGTCCAGGCGACGTCGGCATCGTCGTGCCCGATGGCGCCGCATGGTCATGGGCCGCCTCGTTGCCGCACCGTGGTGGCGAGACGCTGCTGCGCATCGTCGACGGATGCGACGGGCGTGCCGGCCTGCCCGGCGATGGCGCCGGCTCCGGTGCCGCGACGATCGCCCTGGCCGGCACGGTCGAGGAGTTGCCGCCGGGACTCGAGACGGTCGTGGTGGTCGAGGGTCCGCGCCGCGCAGTCGTGGAGCGACGGGGCGACGGGTCGGAACGTCGCGCGATCGTGCCCGAGCTCCTGAGCACGGCGGAGGCCTCGTCGTGGGCCGGCCGCGTACGGGCGGCCGCGGCGCGAGAGGGCGTCGACGCGGTGCCCGGCCTGCCCGGCCGCCTGCCGTTCCATGCCATCCCGCAACCCGCGACGCAACGGGACTCGAGGGCGACGCTCCGGGCCGCCGTGGGTGCGATCGCGGGCGGGCCGCTCGAGCTCGACCTTGCCGCGCGGGGCCCGCACGCGATCGTCGCGGGAACGACCGGCAGCGGCAAGAGCGAGTTCCTGCTCGCCTGGCTCACGGCGCTCGCGCACGGCTATCCGCCCGAACGTGTGGCCTTCCTCCTCGTCGACTTCAAGGGCGGCGCGGCGTTCGAGCCGATCCGCGACCTGCCGCACGTCACCGGCATCGTGACCGACCTCGACGACGCGGAGGCGGAGCGCGCCGTGCTGAGCCTGCGCGCGGAGCTCCGCCACCGGGAGTCGATCCTCCGCGCGGAGCAGGCGCGCGACCTCGTCGAGCTCGCGGCGCACGTGGAGCTCCCGCGCCTCGTCATCGTGGTCGACGAGTTCCAGGCGATGATCGAGCGCTTCCCCGACCTCGGTGCGGTCGTCGCCGATATCGCGGCGCGCGGGCGTTCGCTCGGCGTGCACCTCGTCCTCGCCTCGCAGCGCCCGAACGGCGTCGTCCGCGAGCAGGTCTCCGCGAACTGCTCCATCCGCGTGTCGCTCCGCGTGATGGAGCGGGCCGACAGCCTCGCCGTCGTGGGCACCGAGGCCGCGGCGGCCATCCACCCCGACACGCCGGGTCGCGGCGTCGTCGACCCCGGCGACGGATACCCCGTGCCGTTCCAGTCGGCGCTCGTCGATGCCGCCGCGCTGGAACGCCTCCAGCGGTCGACCGCAGCGCTCCCGCGAGCCCGTCGCCCGTGGGTCGGTCCGCTGCCCGACCGCGTCACGACGGTGGCGATCGACGAGGTGGCGAAGGCGGCGCCACCACCCCGTGGAGCCCTCGTCGTCGGGCTGGTCGACGACCCCGAGCGGCAACGGCACGATGTCGCAACCTGGTCGCCCGAGGTCGACGGGCACCTGCTCATCGTCGGCGCGCCCGGCAGCGGACGCACCACCGCTCTCGCAGCGGTGGCTCGCGCCGCGTCCCGCACCCACCAGGTGCGCCGGATCGATGGCCGGCCTGGTGCGCAGTGGGACGCCCTGCAGGAGGCCGTCGCCGGGATGCGACGAGGCGACGGGCCCACTCTCGTGATCGTCGACGACGTCGACGTCAGATTCCGCGACTGGCCCGACGATCACCGACAGGCGGCGTACCGGATGGTCGAGACCGTGCTGCGCGAGGGGCGGGCGCGCGGCGTCGCGCTCGCCGCCGCGGCAGGGTCGGCTCATCGCACCGGGCCGGGGTTCCGCGAGCTCTTCGGCTCCACCGCGCTGCTGCGGCATCCGAACCGGTCCGACCTCGTGCACGCCGGAGGGGTGGGCTCGCTCTGGCGGGCGGACGATCCGCCGGGATCGGGGCAGTGGCACGGGCGCCGCATCCAGTTCGCCGACGCGCCGCCGTGGCGGGCGGAGCCGGTCGCGCCCGCGTCCACCCTGCAGCTCGATGGAAATCGGGCCTGGGCGATCGTCTCATCGTCGCCACGATCGGATGCCGCGACGCTCCGCGCGCTCGGCCACGAGCCGATGCTCCTCGAGCCGGGCGACGCGGCGATCCGCGCGGCGCTGGCCGCACCAACCGAGGGAGCTGGTTGTCCACGCCTCGTCGTCGGCGACGCCGATGCGTGGATGGCGAACTGGGCGCTCATCGGGCTCATGCGGGAGGAGGCGTCGGTCGTCGTGCACGGAGGCCACCGCGAGTACCGGGTCTTCGCGCCGGGGCCGGCACTCCCGCCGCTGCTCGACGACCCGGTCCGCCAGTGCTGGGTGACCGGCCCTGGCGCCGAACCGCTGAGATCGACGTGGCCTCTCCACGTGGACAACTGAAACCGTCGGCTCGCGACGTGATCTGGCACTGAATCCGCACCCGATGTTGCCGGAAATTAACGATTTGGACATGATCGCGTGAATGTCGACCCGCAGTGTGGCAGGATCGACCCACCCCCAGCACGCGCCTGCAACACGAATGGAGTTCCCGTGACCGCTCGGCCCCTTCCCCAGGACCCGATGATCCGTTCCCTGATCGCGCACGCGCGGCAGGCGCAGCTGAATCGTCGCACGCTGCTCGCCGGCGCCGGTGCTGGCGTCTCCGCCCTCGCGCTCGCCGCCTGCTCCACCGGCGGCGGAGGTCAGACCAAGCCCACGCCCGCCGACGACAAGTCCTCCTCCGATAAGACGCTCAACTGGGCGAACTGGGCGGCGTACATCGACGAGGACGAGGACGGCAACTACCCCACGCTCGTCGCGTTCACCGAGGAGACCGGCATCGATGTCACCTACGACGTCGCGGTCGACGACAACAACACCTACTACGGCAAGGTGAAGGACCAGCTGGCCCTCGGTCAGGACATCGGCGCCGACACGGTCTGTCTCACCGACTGGATGGTCGACCGCTGGATCCGGTTCGGGTACACCCAGGAGCTGAACCACGACAACATCCCGAACCTCGCGAACCTCACGCCCGCGCTCCAGGACCCCGACTTCGACCCCGGCCGCAAGTTCTCGGTCCCGTGGCAGGGCGGCTTCGCCGGGATCGCGTGGAACAAGGACGCGATCCCCGGCGGCCTCGCCTCCGTCGAGGACCTCTGGAACTCGGAGCTCAAGGGTCGCGTGGGCGTGCTCTCCGAGATGCGCGACACGATCGGGCTCATCATGCTGCAGAACGGCGTCGACATCTCGGGGGAGTGGGGCGACGCCGAGTTCGAAGAGGCGAACGAGCTCCTCCGCGAGCAGGTCGAGTCGGGCCAGGTCCGCAACATCAAGGGCCAGTCGTACCTCGAGGACCTGAAGAACGAGGACACGCTGGCGGCGATCGTCTGGTCGGGCGACATCACGGTCATCAACGCGGAGGCCGGCGACCATTGGGAATTCGCCATCCCGACCGCGGGCGGCACGCTGTGGAACGACAACTTCCTCGTGCCGGTCGGCTCTCCGCGCAAGACCAACGCCGAGACGCTGATCAACTACTACTACGAGCCCGAAGTGGCGGCCGAGGTCGCGGCGTGGGTGAACTACATCACGCCCGTCGTGGGTGCGAAGGAGGCAGCCGTGGCCATCGACCCCGAGCTCGCCGAGAACCAGCTCATCTTCCCGAACGAGGAGACGCTCTCGCAGGCCCACATCTTCCGCTCGCTGACCCCGGCGGAGGAGCAGAAGTACCAGGCCGCGTTCCAGACCATCCTGCTCGGTTCCTGACCACGAGACAGGGAACACGCACAACCATGGCAGTACGCGAATTCGCCGAGCGGGGCGCAGACCTCGAGCTCGTCGGCATCCAGAAGCGGTTCCCCGGATTCACCGCGATCGAGGAACTCGACCTCGTGATCCCCGCGGGCTCGTTCTTCGCCCTCCTCGGTCCCTCGGGCTGCGGCAAGACGACCACCCTGCGTCTCGTGGCAGGCCTCGAGGAGCCGACCCGCGGTCGGATCCTCATCGGCGGCAAGGACGTGACCGACACGAAGTCGCACGAGCGGCCGGTGAACACGGTGTTCCAGAGCTACGCGCTGTTCCCGCACATGACGGTCATCGAGAACGTCGCGTTCGGCCTGAAGCGCCGCCGCATCTCTGACGCCGTCGCAAAGGCGCACGAGGCCCTCCGGCTCGTCGAGCTCGACCACCTCGCCCAGCGCAGGCCCCAGCAGCTCTCCGGAGGCCAGCAGCAGCGGGTCGCGCTCGCCCGCGCCATCGTGAACCGCCCGGCGCTCCTCCTCCTCGACGAACCGCTCGGTGCGCTCGACCTGAAGCTGCGCCGGCAGATGCAGCTCGAGCTGAAGACCATCCAGGAGGAGGTCGGCCTGACCTTCCTGCACGTGACCCACGACCAGGAGGAGGCCATGACCATGGCCGACACGGTCGCCGTCATGAACAAGGGCGCGATCGAGCAGATGGGCGCGCCCGCCGAGCTGTACGAGCTGCCCCGCACGGTCTTCGTCGCGAACTTCCTCGGACAGTCCAACCTGTTCACGGGACAGGTCGTCGGCACCACGAGCACCGCGATCACCGTCGAGGCCGCGGACGCCCGCATCGTCGTGCCCACCGCGCGCGCGCAGCGCCACCAGGGCGAGGTCGCGGTGGGCGTGCGGCCCGAGAAGGTCGTGCTCCACACCGAGGAGCCCGCGGCGACTGCCGACCGCAACGTCCTGGGGCCGGGCCGCGTCATCGACGTCTCCTTCTCGGGCGTGAGCACCCAGTACCTGGTCGACCTCGGCGCGCTCGGCACGGTGGTCGTCTTCGCGCAGAACGTCGGATCCGGACCGGTCGCAGGCCTCGGTGCCGAGGTCTGGGTGAGCTGGGAGGTCGCACACGGGTTCGGCCTCGACGACGTGCCCGTCGAAGCCGGTCGATTCCCCGCCGACGACTCGACCACGTCCATCGCGGCACAGCGACGCGAGGGGCTCGTCTCGGAGCTCGAGGAGCACTGACGATGGCCTTCGCAGCGTTCGCGACGGCGGAGGCCCAGCCGCAGGTACAGAAGCGGAAGAGCCGCATCGCGCTCTTCCTCCTCCTCCCGGGCATCCTCTACCTCGTCCTCTTCTTCCTCACGCCGCTCATCTCGCTGGTGCTGACCTCCCTGCAGACGCCGGCCGAGTTCGGCGACATCGGCCAGTACGACTACGCGTTCAACTGGCAGAACTACGTCACGGTCGTGCAGCAATACCTGCCGCACATCCTGCGCTCGTTCGGCTACGCACTCGCGGCCACCGTGCTCGCGCTCCTGTTCAGCTACCCGCTCGCCTACTTCATCGGCGTGAAGGCCCGACGGTGGCCGCTCCTGCAGAGCCTCATGCTCGTGCTCGTGATCGCCCCCTTCTTCATCAGCTTCCTGCTCCGCACCCTTGCCTGGAAGCAGCTCCTCTCCGACGAGTCGTTCATCATCACGTCGCTGAAGGCGCTCTCGCTCATGGCTCCCGACGCACACTTCACGGGCACGCCGGCCGCGGTGATCTTCGGCCTCACGTACAACTTCATCCCGTTCATGACCCTCCCGCTCTACACGACGCTCGAGCGGCTCGACACCCGCTACCTCGAGGCGGGGAGCGATCTCTATGCGAACGCGTTCACCGTGTTCCGCAAGATCACAATCCCACTGTCGATGCCCGGCATCGTGGCAGGCACGCTGCTCACCTTCATCCCCGCCGCGGGTGACTACGTGAACGCGAGCCGCGACTTCCTCGGCGGGCCCGACACCCAGATGATGGGCAACGTGATCGAGGCGAACTTCCTCGTGCTGCTGAACTACCCGGCGGCCGCGGCGCTCTCGATCATCCTCATGGCGGCGATCCTCGTGCTCGTCAGCATCTACGTGAAGCGTTCCGGAACGGAGGACCTGCTGTGAGCGGCGAAGTCCAGGCTGCAGCCGTCCTCGGCGGGTTCGCGGAGAGCGAGACGCAGGAGGGAGGCGGGCCGCGCGGACTGCCGCGGCGGCGCCGGGTCGGCCTCGGCGACTGGCTCCTGCCCGTCTACACGGTCCTCGCGTTCGTGTTCCTGCTGATCCCGATCGTCTACACGTTCGTGTTCTCGTTCAACGACTCCATCAAGTCGAACATCTCGTGGCGCGGGTTCACGCTCGACAAGTGGCTGAACGTCTGCAACGTCGAGGGCGGCGCGGTGTGCCAGGCGTTCACGAACAGCATCGTCATCGGCCTCGTCGCGACGGTCATCGCCACGACGCTCGGCACCCTGATCGCGATCGCGCTCGTACGGTATCGCTTCAGAGCGCGCTCGGCGATCAGCCTCCTGCTGTTCCTCCCCATGGCGACGCCCGAGGTCGTGCTGGGCGCCGGCCTCGCCGCGCAGTTCCTGGCGGTCGGCGTGCCGAAGGACATGACGACGATCATCCTGGCGCACACCATGTTCTGCATCAGTTTCGTCGTCGTGACGGTGAAGGCGCGCGTCGCGAGCCTCGACCCCGCCCTCGAGGAGGCGGGCCGCGACCTCTACGGCTCGCCGTCCCAGGTGTTCTGGCGGATCACGTTCCCGCTGCTCACCCCGGGCATCCTCGCCGCGGCCCTGTTGTCGTTCTCCCTGAGCTTCGACGACTTCATCATCACGAACTTCAACTCCGGATCGGTTTCGACGTTCCCGAAGTACATCTACATCTCGGCCTCGCGCGGCATCCCGGCCGAGGCGAACGTCATCGCGTCCGCGGTGTTCCTCTTCGCGCTCGTGCTCGTGATCGGCACGCAGGTGTCCCGCGCGGCGCGCGCGAAACGGCTCGCGAAGCTCGGCTGACCCGAACCGAGCGAAGCGACGGATGCCGCAGTGGAGTTCCCGCCGCGGCATCCGTCGTCGAAGCGTTCGGCCCCACGCGTCAGGCGGTCGCGCGGATCGCGCCGACGCGGCGCTCGCCGCCCATGACCCACAGGTCGAGCTCGGCCTGCACCGCGTCGACCGCGTCGTGCCCCACGGCACCGGCATCCGCGAGCAGCCGCAGCGCGATGATCGATGAGGCGCGGGAGGACCCGTCGAGCACCTTCAGCGCCGTCGTGGTGCCGTTGGGCGCGGTCATCACCATGACGCCCTCGGCGCCGATCTTCGCGAAGACCCCGAGTCGGTCGATGGCGACCGTGTCGGGCTGGCCGGGGCCGCCGACGGCCCACGCGTGCTCGCGCGCTGCCTCGGTGAGCGCGGCGGCCTCGCGGTACAGCGCGAACGGCGACGACGGCGCCGCCGTGGTGATCTTCTGGATGCCGCGCGCGAGCGCGTGCAGGCTGATGGCATGCACGGGCGCGCCGCAGCCGTCGACGCCCGTGGCCGCCGGCCGCTCGCCAGTGAAGCGGTCGAGCACGTCGAGGATGCGCTTCTGCAGCGGATGCTCGGGGTCGAGGTAGCCGTCGAGCGGCCACTCGTTGGCGACGCACGCGAGGAGCATCGCGGCGTGCTTGCCCGAGCAGTTCATGTAGAGCCGCTCCCGCGGCCCGCCGCTTCGGATCAGCTCGTCGCGCGCGACCTGGTCGCTCGGCGACGCGGGCGGGCAGCCGAGTGCGGATGCGGGCAGCGCCCGGCGTGCGAGGAGCCCCTTCACGAGTGCGACGTGCGCTGCGGTGCCGGAGTGGCTCGCCATGGCGATGGCCGCGTCCTCGCCGCGGAGGGAGACGCCCGACGTCATCACGGCGACCGCCTGGAACGGCTTCAGGCACGACCGCGGGAAGATCGGGGTCTGCATGTCGCCGAGGGCGCGCAGCACCTCGCCATCGGGCGAGAGCACGACGGCGGAGCCGGCGTGCCGGGACTCGACGAACCCACTTCGCTCGACCACGGCGAGTTCGACGGCGTCGGTGACGGAGAATGTGCCGGTCACCGTGTCACCCGAGCGACGCGAAACCGTCGTCGAGCACGTGGAGCCCGTCTTCGATCAGCTCGTCGCTGACCGCGAGGCTCGGCAGGAACCGGAGCACGTTGCCCCAGGTGCCGGCGCTGAGGAACAGCACGCCGTGCTGCGCCGCGTAGGCGACGAGGGCGGAGACCGCCTCGGCGTTCGGCACCTTCGTGGTGTCGCCGGTGCCGGGCTGCACGAGCTCGATGGCGACCATCGCGCCCTTGCCGCGGATCTCGCCGATGATGTCGTAGCGCTGCATGAGGCGCTCGAGGCCGGCCTTCAGGGTGGCTTCGATGCGCTGGGCCTCGGCGAGCAGGTGGTGCTGCTCGATCGACTCGAAGACCGCGATCGCAGCGGCGCATGCCACGGGGTTGCCGCCGAAGGTGCCGCCGAGGCCGCCGGGCTGCGAGGCGTCCATGATCTCGGCGCGCCCGGTGACCGCCGCGAGCGGGAGTCCGCCCGCGATGCCCTTGGCGGAGAGCACCAGGTCGGGCTCCCAGTCGAAGTGCTCGCTCGCGTAGTAGCGGCCGGTGCGGGCCATGCCGCTCTGGATCTCGTCGGCGATCATGACGACGCCGTGCTCGGTGCACCACGTCTGCAGGATCGGCAGGTAGCGGTCCGCCGGCACCATGAAGCCGCCCTCGCCCTGGATCGGCTCGACGACGAGGCATGCGAGGTCGCTCGCCCCGACGACCTTCTCGAGATACGCGATCGTGCGCGCTGCGGCATCCTCTCCCGACAGCCCGTCGCGGTAGGGGTAGGAGCTCGGCGCGTGGTACACGTCGCCCGCGAACGGCCCGTAGCCGGTGGCATAGGGGTGCGCCTTGTAGTTCATGGCCATGGTGAGGTTGGTGCGGCCGTGGTACGCGTGGTCGAGCACGGCGACGGCACGACGGCCGGTGTGCTTGCGCGCGATCTTCACGCCGTTCTCGACGGCCTCGGCACCCGAGTTGACGAGCACGGTCTTCTTCTGCCACGCCCCGGGGGTGTGCTCGGCGAGGAGCTCGGCGACCCGCACGTACTCCTCGTAGGGGGTGATGGTGAACAGCGTGTGGATGACATCCTGCAGCTGGCTCGCGGCCGCGGCGACCACGCGCTCCTCGGTGTGGCCGACCGTGGTGACGCCGATGCCGGCGCCGAAGTCGATGAAGCGGTTGCCGTCGACGTCGACGAGGATCGCGCCGTTGGCACGCTCGATGTACACGGGCAGCGCGGAGGAGACGCCGGCGGAGACGACCTTCGAGCGTCGCGCGTGCAGTTCCTCCGACTTCGGACCGGGGATGGCGGTCACGACCTGACGCTCCTGGGGCACGGAGTACACCGGTGCGGTCGCGGTCTCTGCGGGAATCTGGGTGTCAGTCATGGTGCCTCCCACCCTATCGCCGTCGACCGTGACGGCCGTGGCCGCGAGGGTGCAGAATCGGATGACGTGCGTGCGCCGACGGATGACGCGAAACCCGACGGCCGACGCGAACACACCCAGGCAGGAGGCCAGGCATGCTCGGCGAACACCAGTACGCGGTCGAGGTGGAGTGGCAGGGCGACAACGGCGAGGGCACGTCGGGTTACCGCGCGTACGGCCGACAGCATGTCGTTCGCGCGGCCGGGAAGCTGCACGAGATCGCCGGGTCGAGCGATCGGGTCTTCCACGGCGACCGTGAGCGCTGGAACCCCGAGGAGTTGCTGCTCGCGGCCCTCAGCGAGTGCCACATGCTCTCGTACCTGCACGTCGCCACCCGCCACGGCGTCATCGTGCGCGGGTACACGGATGCCGCGACCGGCACGATGATCGAGGACGGCCGCGGCGGCGGCGCGTTCAGCGAGGCGGTGCTGCGTCCCCGGGTGGTCGTGGCGGATGCCTCCATGCTTCCGCTCGCGGACGAGATCCACGCCGAAGCGGCGGAGAAGTGCTTCATCGCGGCATCCGTCCGGTTCCCGGTGCACCACGAGCCGACGGCGATCGTCGCCGAATGACGACTCACCCCAGGGCGGCCGCAGGGATGGTCGGCTGCACCGGACACGGGTGGCCGCCCACGAGCCGCGAGCACGGCGGGAAGAAGCCTGGCAGGCGCTCCGCCTCGGGGTCGCCGAACCAGCGGTGCCAGATCCGCCAGAAGTTCAGGTTGCCGAACGCCGAGCATCCGTCGCCGGTGTCGGGATCCGCGAGCGTGACGGCGCTCGGCTGGTACGGGGTGTAGTTGTAGAGGTTCGCGGTGGCCTGGTTGCGGATCTCGACAGGGGATGCCCCGCATGCGGCATCCGGGTGATAGCCGACGTTCACGACGCCGATGCGGTACTGGCGGTCGGGCTCCTCGGTGTACTGCCGGAACTGCCATGCCGCGTTGTACACCTGGTTGAAGAAGCCGAAGTACTTCGCGTCGCAGTCGGCCGTGTCGGGGCATCCGTAGCCGGTGGCCCGCTCGTAGCCCGACACGCTCGGCCGCGAGAGCAGCGACTGCTCCTTCTGCAGCAGCACGAGGAGCGTGCGCGGGCTCACCCCGCAGGCGACGGCGGCCTTCGCGATGATGCGGCTCGCGCGCTCGCGGATGCCGCCGCGGTACTCTTCGCAATGGCCGCCCCCGACGGCGGGCTGCGTGGTCGTGGTCTGGGTGTAGTCGGCGAGGCACTTCACACCCGCATCGGCTCGGCACGACACCGACTCGAGGAACGCCTGGATCTGGTCCTCATCCATCGCGCGGCTGTCGTAGAAGGCGTCGTCGCTCACGATGTGACCCGGGTCGAACTCGGTCGCGGGCGGCTCGGGCAGGGTCGCGCGGACCGACGTCGATGCGGCCGGCGCGGCGTCGCCGGGAGCCGACGTGCACGCCGCGAACGCCACCACGACGAGTGCCGCCGCGGCACAGCGGGCGGCGACCTCAGCGATGCTCATCGTGCCGACGATACCGGGCCGGTGCGACGATCGGCTGGGAATCCCGTCAGACGCGTTCGCGCGGCGCGACACGGTCAGCGAGCTTCGCGAGGGTGCCTGACGGTGGCGTCTCGTTGTAGCGACCCGCGAGCTCCTGCCCCGAGAGGTCGTGGATCGCGGCCATGATCTCGTCGGTGGCGGCACGTCGCGCCCGTCCCGACGAGGCGGCGCCGTGGTGGGCGAGGTCGAGCGGTGCGCCGAATCGCACACTGACCGGACGGATGCGGGGGAGCTTCGCGCCGATGGGCTGGATCTCCTGCGTGCCGACGAGGCCGACGGGCACGACGGTCGCGCCGGTCTCGAGCGCCAGCCAGGCCACCCCGGTGCGGCCGCGGTAGAGGCGACCGTCGAGCGACCGCGTGCCCTCGGGGTACAGGGCGAACGCAGCGCCCGACTCGAGGATGCGCCGCCCCTGGTCGAGGGCCTCCTGCGCCTGCGCGCCAGCGCCGCGCTCCACGCTCACGGCGCCGATCGCGGTGAAGAACGTGCGTGAGACCCAGCCGGAGAATCCCCTGCCGGTGAAGTAGTGCGACTTCGCGAGGAACTGCACCGGGCGCGGCGAGGCGAGCGGGATCACGATGCTGTCGACGAACGAGAGGTGATTGCTCGCGAGGATCACCGGTCCGCGCTTGGGCACGGATTCGGCGCCGGTGATCGTGGGTCGGTAGACCAGGCGCACCAGGGGGCGCAGGATCCCGCGCACGATCCGGTAGAGCGGCCCCTGCCGCACGGTCGTCGCCGGCACGGCGTCAGCCTCGATCTCACTCACCCTCCGACCCTAGGCGGGGCGGCATGCCGACGCCGGAATATGGGCCGCGGCGTCGGGCGCCGATACCGCCCAGGGAGGACGGGGCGCAACGGGGGTGGAATGCGGGAGGATGGTGGGCATGGATGTCCCGGGCGACGGCGAGCTCATCGAGCTGGAGGAGGCGGGCGCGCGCGTGCTCGTGCTCTGCGGCAGCCGCCGCCTGCCGGCTGCCGACGCCGTGCTCAGGGGGCTCATCGCCGACGTGTCGGGAGTGCCGGCCGACGATGTCGAGCTCGTGCACGCGTGCGGCGTGTGCGGGGCGCGGCACGGCCGCGTCATCGTGCCGTACCCGCTCACCGCGTCGGGCGCGTCGTGGTACGCCGACGTCGCCGTCTCAGGCGACGCGATCGTCGCGGCGGCGGCCACGCGGCATCCGCTCGGGGTCGGCATGGAGGTGGCGACGCTCGACGGAGGAGCCGTGATCGACGAGGCGGCGTTCCACTCGTCGGAGCTCGCCGCCCTGGCGGAGCTCGACGCCTCGCGCCGTGCGCTCGTGCGGGCCACGCTCTGGGCGCGCAAGACCGCGCTGCTGCGCGCGGTCGGCCACACCGACTTCATGGAGCCGTCGCGGCTCGCGCTCTCCATCCCCGGCCAGGACGGCGGTACCGGGCGCATCGTCCGGAGCGTCCCCGAGTTCGGCTCGGGGTGGCGGCAGGTGGCCTTCCACGACGTCCCTGTGCCTGGCAACCGCGCGGCATCCGTCGCCGTCATCGCCTGAGCAACCGTGGGTTGAGGAGGGCGCTCCGCGCCCGTCTCGAAACCCGCGCGCCGCCCGTACAGTGGGATGGTGCGCAGCGTCATCATCCTCGGCTCATCCGGTTCGATCGGCACCCAGGCGCTCGAAGTGATCCGCGCGAACCCGCGGCGCTTCGAAGTGGTGGGGCTCGCGGTCGGCTCGAACCGCGCCCTCCTCGAGCAGCAGGCCGCGGAGTTCGGCGTCGAGCACACCGCGGTGGGCATCGAGGAGGCCGTGCAGCTCGTGCGCGACGTCGACGCCGACGTCGTGCTGAACGGCATCACCGGATCCGTCGGCCTTGCGCCGACGCTCGCTGCCCTCGAGCGCGGCACCACGCTCGCCCTCGCGAACAAGGAGTCCCTCATCGTCGGCGGCCGCCTCGTGACCCGGCTCGCCGCGCCCGGCCAGATCGTCCCCGTCGACTCCGAGCACTCCGCCATCGCGCAGGCGCTGCGGGCGGGCACCGACGAAGAGGTGCGCCGGCTCGTGCTCACCGCGTCGGGCGGTCCCTTCCGCGGCCGCACGCGAGCGGAGCTGGTGGGCGTCACCCCCGCCGAGGCGCTCGCGCACCCCACCTGGGACATGGGCCTCGTCGTCACGACGAACTCCGCGACCCTCGTGAACAAGGGCCTGGAGGTGATCGAGGCGCACCTGCTCTTCGACGTCGAGTACGACCGCATCGAGGTGGTCGTGCATCCCCAGTCGATCGTGCACTCGATGGTGGAGTTCATCGACGGTTCGACGATCGCGCAGGCGTCGCCGCCCGACATGCGCCTGCCGATCTCGCTCGGACTCGACTGGCCCGACCGCGTCGGCGGCGTCGGGCGGCCCCTCGACTGGAGCACCGCGACGGAGTGGACCTTCGAGCCGCTCGACGGCACGGCATTCCCGGCCGTCGCGCTCGCGAAGGAGGTCGGCCGGGCGGGCGGCGAGTACCCCGCCGTCTTCAACGCGGCGAACGAGGAGGCGGTGGCCGCGTTCCACGCCGGCCGCATCGGGTTCCTCGACATCGTCGACACCGTGCGCGCGGTCGTGGAGTCGCATGAGCCGTCGTCCGGGGCGCTCACGGTCGCGTCCCTCGGCGCCGCGGAGCGCGCCGCCCGGCGCGCGGCGAACGAGCGCATCGGCCGCGTCGGGCGCTGAGGGGATGCCGCGGCGCGCCGCCCGCGGCATCCGGTTCTCACAGCCGAACGACAGCGGGCGCCAAGGCCCCGGCAGTACGCTCGACGGGTGGATTCCGTGCTCCCCTTCGTGATCGGCGTCGTCATCATCGTGCTCGGCCTCGCCCTGTCGATCGGCCTGCACGAGATCGGGCACCTCGTGCCCGCGAAGCTCTTCGGCGTCAAGGTGACCCAGTACATGATCGGCTTCGGGCCGACGATCTGGTCCAAGCGGAAGGGCGAGACCGAGTACGGCGTGAAGGCCATTCCGCTCGGCGGCTACATCTCGATGATCGGCATGTTCCCGCCCGCGAAGGGCGAGCAGGCGAAGGCCGACTCGACCGGGTTCTTCCGTGGGCTCGTACAGGATGCGCGCGCCTCGAGCACGGAGTCGATCACCCACGGCGATGAGGATCGCGCGTTCTACCGGCTGCCGGTGTGGAAGCGCATCGTCGTGATGTTCGGCGGCCCGTTCATGAACCTCGTGCTCGCGGTCGTGCTGTTCGGGGTGCTGCTCATGGGCTTCGGCGTCGCGCAGCCGTCGACGACCGTCGGCTCGGTCTCGGCGTGCGCCCTGCCTGCGACCAGTGAGCGGCAGACCTGCGAGCCGGGCGATCCGGCCGCGCCGGGCGCCGCGGCCGGCATCGAGCCCGGCGACCGGATCGTGTCGGTCGCCGGCCGGCCGATCGACACGTGGAACGAGTCGACCGCGATCATCCGCGACCACCCCGACGACGAGATCGAGCTGGTGGTGATCCGCGACGGCGAGGAGGTGACCCTCGTGGTCACCCCGATGCTGAGCGAACGCTATGCGACCGACGAGAACGGACAGGTCGTCACGGATGCCGCGGGCGAGCCGGCCACGGTGCAGGCGGGATTCGTGGGCATCAGTCCCGCATCGGAGACGGTGCAGCAGCCCGTCACGGCGGTGCTTCCGGCAGTCGGCGAGAACATCGCCGGGGTAGCCGGGATCATCGTGAACCTGCCGCATCGCATCGTCGACGTGGCGAACGCGGCGTTCGGGCCCGAGGAGCGCGACCCCAACGGGCCGATCTCCGTCGTGGGTGTGGGCCGCGTGGCCGGCGAGATCGCGAGCCTCGACGAGATCCCACTCGCCTCGAAGGCCGCCGGGCTCATCGGCATCCTCGCCTCGCTCAACATCGCGCTCTTCGTCTTCAACCTCATCCCGCTGCTCCCGCTCGACGGCGGGCACATCGCAGGCGCGCTCTGGGAGGCGATCCGGCGCGGGTTCGCGAAGCTCTTCCGCCGGCCCGATCCCGGTCCCGTCGACCTCGCCAAGCTCATGCCGCTCACGCTCGGCGTCGTCGTGGTGCTCGGCGCCATGAGCGCGTTGCTCATCTACGCCGACATCGTGAAACCGGTGACCCTGTTCTGAGGTGCGCCCGTTACTCCCGCGGGAGTAGGCGATGAGCCTCCGCCGGGGCGATCCGGCGCGGCGGCCTCGGCGCTACCATCGGGGGATGCCCGTCACCCAGTGGGACGGACGGCCCCACTGGGACGCACGGTGGGACGGACGACCCGAGCGCTTCCGCCCGCCGCCGGGCGTCGTGCTGCTCGCCCCCGTGATCATCAGCCTCCTCGTGCAGGTGCCGGCCGCGATCGGCATCGCCGTCTGGATGCGCGTCGGCTGGGCAGACGGGCTCGCCCAGGTCGCGCTCGCTGCGATCGGGCCGTTGGCGCTGCTCGCCTCACGGAGATACCCCGGCCCCACCGTCGCATTCGTCTCGGCCGCCGCGCTCGCCGACCTGCTGCTCACGCCCGATGTCGGCCCGCCCTACGTGGCGCTGGCCTTCGCGATCGTGCTCGCCGTCGCGCGCGGCGCCATGCTGTGGGCGGTCGTCTCCATCGTGGTCGCCTGGGTGGCGGGGATCGTGCTCGGCGCCGTGGTCGGCCTCGACTGGCATCCGTTCCGCATCGCGCTCACGACCGTGCTCCTCGCCGCCTGCTTCGGCATCGGCGCGTTCGTGCGGGTACGCCGTGAGCGGGCCGCCGAATTCCGGGCCGAGGCCGTGCGGCGTCGGCAGACCGCCGAGCAGCGTGAGCGGGTGCGCATCGCGCGCGAGCTGCACGACGTGATCGGCCACGCGCTCTCGCAGATCAACGTGCAGGCGAGCGTGGGCCTGCACCTCATGGATCGCGACCCCGAGCAGGCGCGCACGGCGCTCGGCAGCATCAAGGAGACCTCGAAGTCCGCACTCGAGGAGGTGCGGAGCGTGCTCGGCGTCATCCGGAACGAGGGCGACGCGCCGCTCGCGCCCCAGGCCGAGCTCGCCGAGCTGCCGCGGCTCGTCGCGGGCGTGCGCTCGCCCGGGTTCGACGCGGAGCTCGTCGATCGCCTCGACGGTGAGGTGCCCGGCCGGGCCGTGCAGTTCGCGGCATACCGCATCGCGCAGGAGGCGCTCACGAATGTCGTGCGGCATGCGGGTGCCTCGCGCGCCATCGTGGTGGTCGAACGGCTCGGCGACGACGAACTCCTGCTCACGGTCGACGACGACGGCACGGGCGTACACGGCTCGCCGGAGGGCAGCGGCATCCTCGGCATGCGGGAGCGGGCGGCCCTGCTCGGCGGGTCCGTCGAGGTCGGCCCGTCGCCACGCGGCGGCACGCGCGTGACGGCTCGGCTCCCGTGGGGAGCGACGCCGTGATCCGGGTCGCGCTCGCCGACGACCAGGTGCTGGTGCGCGCCGGGTTCCGCGCCCTGCTCGAGGCGGAGGACGACATCGCGATCGCGGGGGAGGCGTCGACCGGCGAGGAACTGCTCGCGCTCGTGCGCCGCGAGCCGGTCGACGTGGTGCTCATGGACATCCGGATGCCGGGCGGCGACGGCCTATGGGCCACCGAGCAGATCGCGGCCGACCCGGCGCTCGCCGCCGTGCGCGTCGTCATCGTCACCACGTTCGAGCTCGACGAGTACGTCGCCCGTGCCGTACGGGCGGGCGCGAGCGGCTTCCTCGTCAAGGACACGGAGCCGGTCGACCTCATCCGGGCCGTGCGCGTCGTCGCGAGCGGCGAGGCGCTGCTCTCCCCGGGCGTCACGAAGCGCCTGCTCGAACGCATGGCGGTCGGGCTGCGCGATGCGCCCGACGAGGAGCACCTCGCCGCCCTCACCGATCGCGAGCGCGAGGTGCTCCGCCTCGTCGGGCAGGGGCTCACGAACGACGAGATCGCCGAACGCCTCGTGCTCTCCCCGCTCACCGCGAAGACGCACGTGTCGCGCATCATGGCGAAGCTGCACGCACGCGACCGGGTGCACCTCGTGGTGGTCGCCTACGAGTCGGGCCTCGTCGCACCCGGCTGGCAGGAGTAGCGGCGGCATCCGCCCTGCTCCCTGGGGAGCAGGGCAAGTGACTCCGCCAGGCGGATTCGCCGGCGGGCCCGCCCGGGGAGCATGGTTGCGACGGCCCATCCCGGGGCCGCACGATCAAGGGAACACACCATGCTCGCCACCCTCGCGACCACCGCGGTGGTCACCCACGCCGGCCCCTGGGCGGCCGGGTTCGGATGGGTCTTCTTCCTCCTCATTCCGCTCTTCTGGTTCCTCGTCATCGGGTTGATCATCTTCCTGGTCACCCGCGGGCGCCGTCGCGCCTGGGCGAACGGCGGCCACGAGGGCTACGGCCCCCCGTGGATGCGCGGCGCCACCGCCGAGTCCACGCTCGCCGAGCGCTTCGCCAAGGGCGACATCGACGAGACCGAGTACCGCGCACGCCTCGAGGTGCTGCGCGCGAACCGGCCGAACGCGTAGCGCTCGGTCGACGCGAGGGGCGGACGCTGCGGCATCCGCCCCTTCGTCGTGTCACGGATGCCGCGGCATCCGCCCACCCGGCACTGCCGCCGAGACGATGCTGCGGCCACGCTGCCCAGTCTGAGGACGTCGAAACGGCCCGGATGCATGGTCGTACCTTGCAAACGCGACGTTTCGATCGATGTGCGGTGATGGCGGCATGTCGCTGCGTCGGTCGTGGGGGTCGAGAGGGCGCGGATGCATGGTCGCACCCCGCAATCGCGACGTCTCGATGGGGGCGCGGTGCGGGACGACTCGCGCTGGCTGCCGCGGCATGCGGATGCTGCGGCATCCGCCCCCCTCGTCGTGTCTCGGATGCCGCGGCGTCCGCCCCTTCGTCGTGTCACGGATGCCGCGGCATCCGCCGTTCAGTGCGCGAGCGCCCGCTCGAGTGCCGCCGCCTGGTGGCGGTGGCCGACGGTCTCGTAGCCGACCACGACGACGAACGGCGATGCCGCGATGATCAGGATGCCGACGCCGAAGCTCGCCCCGGCCGCCACGGCGACCACGGCCAGCACGAGCACCAGGATGCTGCCGATGAACAGCCAGATGTGGAACGGGTCGAACTGCCGCAGCAGCAGGGAATAGATGGTGAAGAGCGCCACCATGAAGACCCCGACCGGGATGACGACCGTGAGGAGGGCCTGCACGATGCCGATGTGGGCGAGGCCCTCGATCTCATAGGCGGCGACGTGCAGGCCGGCCCCTGTTCCCGCGAGTGCCAGGAAGATGAAATAGTGCCCGTATCCCCAGACGAAGCCGCGCTCCCGGTACCGTTGCAGCACTTTCCCCGACGGCATCGTGAAGTACACCCACCACAGTCCGAATGCGAGCGCCGTGCCGCCGAACGCGATCGCGACCGTCTCGACGGACCAGTCCTGCTTCTCGATCACGGCCGAGATCGCGAGGATGGTGCCGAGCACGATCTCGCCGAGCGTGATGATGACGAGCAGGCCGTAACGCTCGGCGATGTGATGGGGGTGCCATGGGGTTCCCCCCTCCCGCCCGTGCTCGGCGACGTACGGGCCGACGAGTTCGAGGGCGACGAGGAGGAGCGAGAACGCCAATGTCGTGGGGAGCGGCAGGTTGACGAAGATGAGCACCACCCACCCGGCCTGCAGGACGGACACGAACACGACGTACGTGAGCGCGGTCCGCCTGTGGGCGGGGTCGTGCCTTGCGGCGCGCAGCCAGAGCGCGATCGTCGCGACGCGCATGACGACGTAGCCGGCAACCACGACGCCGTTGTCGATATGCTCGCCGCCGTCGAGCGAGGTGAAGAGTGCCGGCAGGCCGAGCGCGAGCACGAGGACGCCGAGCATCTCCACCATCGTCGCGACACGGAAGAAGATGTCGTCGTTGTCGTAGGCAGACGCGAGCCACGAGCAGTTGATCCACGCCCACCAGATCGTGAAGACCGCGAACGCGAACCCGCCGATCGCGGGGCCCCAGTGCCCGAGCTCGAGCAGGTGGGCGGTCTGCACGCCGGCCTGGCTGAACGCGACGACGAAGGTCAGGTCGAACAACAGCTCGAGCGGCGTCGCGGCGCGGTGCGCCTCGTCGGGGTCGCGGCCGACCATGCGGCGCAGGCGGTGGTCGAGTGGCGGGCGGGCGGATGCCGCAGCGTGCGCGTCGGAGGTCTCGCTCTCGCTCATCGTGCACCCCTCTCAGGGCGCCCGGCGTCGCCCGTCGCATCATGCTGCCACAGGCGCCACGGGCGCGCATCGCCGAGGAGCGGGGCCGTCGCCGTGACGGCCCCGCTCAGCTCAGGCGCGCGCTCAGCGCGAGAGCAGGAGCGCCTCGCCCTGCCCACCGCCGCCGCAGAGCGCGACCGCGGCGCGGCCGCTCCCGCGACGTGCGAGCTCGAGGGCCGCATGCAGCGCGAGTCGTGCACCCGACGCACCGATGGGGTGGCCGACCGCGATCGCGCCGCCGTGGATGTTGACGATGTCGGCTCCGATGCCGAGCTCGCGCATCGACTGCAGCGACACCGCCGCGAAGGCCTCGTTGATCTCGACGAGGTCGAGGTCGGCGGCCTCACCGCCCTCCTTCGCGAGCGCCGCGGCGATCGCGTTGGCGGGCTGCGAGTGCAGCGAGTTGTCGGGGCCCGCGACCTGCCCGGCCGCACCCACCAGAGCGAGCCAGGGGAGCCCGCGCGACTCGGCCCATTCGCGGCTCGCGACCACGACCGCCGCGGCACCGTCGGAGAGCGGCGAAGAGTTGCCGGCGGTGATCGCCCCGCCCTCGGTGAACGCCGGGCGCAGCTTCGCGAGCACGTCCGCGGTGGAGTCGGGGCGCACGCCCTCGTCGGCGGCGACGATGACCGGGTCGCCCTTGCGCTGCGGCACCTCGACGGGCACGATCTCATCGTCGAACACGCCGGCGGCCTGGCCGGCGCCCGCGCGGCGGTGCGACTCGGAGGCGATCTCGTCCTGCTCCTGGCGCGTGAGGCCGTAGCGCGCGTTGAACCGCTCGGTCGACGCGCCCATGGAGTCGTGGTCGAATGCGTCGGTGAGGCCGTCGTAGGCGGCGTGGTCGAGCATCTCGACGCTGCCGTACGCCCAGCCCTTGCGGGAGCCGGGCACCATCAGCGGCGCCTTGGTCATCGACTCCTGGCCGCCGGCCACGACGACGGATGCCTCGCCGAGGCGGATCAGGCGCGCCGCATCCGTGATGGCGGCGAGGCCCGACAGGCACACCTTGTTGATCGTGGTCGCCGGGATGCGCCACGGGATGCCCGCGGCGACCGCGGACTGCTTCGCGGGGTTCTGGCCGGCGCCTGCCTGCAGCACCTGGCCCATGATCACGGCGTCGACGTCGTCGGGGGAGACCCCGGCCTTCTCGAGCGCCCCGCGAATGGCCGCGGTGCCGAGTTGTACCGCCGTCTGGCCCGCGAGGTTGCCGTTGATGCGGGTGAACGGGGTGCGTGCCCCCGCGATGATGACGACGTCGGGGATGCTCATCGGTGTTCGGACTCCTTCGTCTTTGGTGGGGGATCACCCCATTGGCAGTCTACGTCCGCAAAAGGGACGCGACGGCCGCGGACGCCCCTCGTCGGCTCTGCGAATTCGCACACGCGCCCTGCGAATCTCGCCATTGTCGGTGCGGAACAGCGCAGGCGAGACTCGCTGGGGAGCCCCGGCGTCGACCTCGACAACGGGTCCGCACAACGACGTGGAGGGACGACGGATGACGGGACTGGACGGCGGGCGCGTACTCGTGACCGGTGGCGCGAGCGGCATCGGCCTCGCGTGCGCGGAGGCGTTCGCGTCACGCGGCGCGCACGTGACGATCGCGGATGTGGACGCCGACGCCGCCGATGCAGCGGCCGAGCGCCTCGGGGGCGAGGCATGGACGGTCGATCTCGACGACACGGCCTCCCTCGCGGGGCTCGCACTCGACGTCGACGTGCTCGTGAACAACGCCGGCCTGCAGCACGTACGCCCGATCGAGGAGTTCGAGCCCGACCGCTTCTCGCACCTCATTCGCGTGATGCTGGAGGCGCCGTTCCTGCTGATCCGCGCCGCCCTGCCCGGGATGTACGCTCGCGGGTTCGGGCGGGTCATCAACGTCTCGAGCGTGCACGGCCTTCGCGCGTCGCCCTACAAGGCGGCGTACGTCGCGGCGAAGCACGGGCTCGAGGGCCTGTCGAAGGTCACCGCGCTCGAGGGCGGCGCCCACGGCGTCACCTCCAACTGCATCAATCCCGGCTACGTGCGCACGCCCCTCGTCGAGCGCCAGATCACCGACCAGGCGCAGCTGCACGGCATCCCCGAATCCGAGGTGCTGCCGCGGATCCTGCTGTCCGAGTCCGCAGTGAAGCGCCTCGTCGAGCCGTCGGAGGTCGCCGGCCTGGCGGTGTGGCTGGCGGGCGAGGAGGCGCGTATGGTGACCGGGGCGAGCTACACCATCGACGGCGGATGGAGCGCGCGATGACCAGACGCACGACGACCCCGCGCCAGATAGCGTGGTCCCTGTGATCCGCGACCGCATCGAGGCGGCGGAAACACAGGAAGGTGCATCGTGACACTCGACAAAGTCGTCGGGTCCGCCCAAGAGGCGGTCGCCGACATCCCCTCAGGGGCCAGTCTCGCCGTGGGCGGGTTCGGGCTCTGCGGCATCCCGATGGTGCTGATCCAAGCGCTCCACGACGCGGGCGTCGACCGCCTCTCGGTCGTCTCGAACAACTGCGGCGTCGACGACTGGGGGCTCGGCGTGCTCCTCGCCGACCAGCGCATCGAGAAGATGACGTCGTCGTACGTCGGCGAGAACAAGGAGTTCGAGCGGCAGTACCTCTCGGGCGAGCTCGAACTGGAGCTCACGCCGCAGGGCACGCTCGCCGAGAAGCTCCGCGCCGGCGGCAGCGGCATCGCCGCATTCTTCACCCAGACGGGGGTGGGCACCCAGGTCGCGGAGGGCGGCCTGCCGCGGCGGTACCACCCCGACGGGTCGATCGCGATCGCGAGCCCGCCGAAGCCCGTGCAGACGTTCGAGTTCCAGGGCGAGCCCCGCGAGTTCGTGCTCGAGGAGGCGATCACCACCGACTTCGCCCTCGTCCACGCGCTGAAGGGCGACCGCTTCGGCAACCTCGTGTTCGACAAGTCGGCGCGCAACTTCTCGCCGCTCGCCGCGATGGCCGGGCGCGTCTGCGTCGCCCAGGTCGAGGAGCTCGTCGAGGTCGGCGAGCTCGACCCCGATGCCGTGCACCTGCCCGGGATCTACGTCGACCGCATCATCGTGGTCGGCACCGACATCGAGAAGCGCATCGAGCGCCGCACCGTGCGAGAGGGGAACTGACATGGCGCTCACGAGATTCGAGATGGCCGCCCGCGCCGCCCGCGAGCTCGGCGACGGCTCCTACGTGAACCTCGGCATCGGGCTTCCGACGCTCGTGCCGAACTACGTGCCCGAGGGCGTCACGATTCTGCTGCAGTCGGAGAACGGCATCCTCGGTGTCGGCCCGTACCCGACGGATGATGAGGTCGATCCCGACCTCATCAATGCGGGCAAGGAGACCGTGACTGTCCTGCCAGGGGCGGCGTACTTCGACTCGGCCACGAGCTTCGGCATGATCCGCGGCGGCAAGATCGACGCCGCCATCCTGGGCGCCATGCAGGTGTCGGCGGCGGGCGACCTGGCCAACTGGATGATCCCCGGCAAGATGGTGAAGGGCCCCGGCGGCGCGATGGACCTCGTGCACGGCGCGAAACACCGCATCGTGCTCATGGAGCACGTCGCGAAGGACGGCTCGCCGAAGATCGTGAAGGAGTGTTCGCTGCCCCTCACGGGGAAGGGCGTGGTCGACCGCATCATCACCGACCTCGCGGTCATCGACGTCACGCCCGAGGGCCTCCGGCTCATCGAGCTCGCCCCTGGCGTCACCGTCGACGAGGTCGTCGCTGCCACCGAACCGCCGCTTGACACGAGCGCCGTCGCCTGAGGAGGCGCTTCATCGTCGACACCATCCCGACGATGCAGAAGCGTTGATCGGGCGGATCGGTGCTCCGATGTCGGTTCACGAGGACGGCTGCGCCTGACCGCCTCCCAGGCGACGGCGCAACATGCCGTGGGTAACGCAGGCCGCGAGGCATCCGCTCGGTGAAGGCCCCGTCCACATGGGCGGTCGTAGACTGGCACCGTGCCTGCAGTGAATCTCGGAATGCCCAAAGTCCCTGAGGTCCTGGCCCCGCGACGCAAGTCCCGCCAGATCAAGGTGGGCAAGGTCCTCGTCGGCGGTGATGCGCCGGTGAGCGTGCAGTCGATGACCACCACGCCGACGCCCAACATCAACGCGACCCTGCAGCAGATCGCCGAGCTCACCGCGTCGGGCTGCGAGATCGTGCGCGTGGCCGTGCCGAGCCGCGACGACGCGGAGGCGCTCCCGATCATCGCGAAGAAGAGCCAGATCCCGGTCATCGCCGACATCCACTTCCAGCCGAACTACGTGTACGCCGCGATCGACGCCGGATGCGCCGCGGTGCGCGTGAACCCGGGCAACATCCGCAAGTTCGACGACCAGGTCGGCGAGATCGCGCGGCGCGCGAAGGAGGCCGACGTCTCCATCCGCATCGGCGTGAACGCCGGATCGCTCGACCCGCGCCTCCTGCAGAAGTACGGCAAGGCCACCCCCGAGGCACTCGTCGAGAGCGCCGTGTGGGAGGCGAGCCTGTTCGAGGAGCACGACTTCCACGACTTCAAGATCTCCGTGAAGCACAACGACCCGATCGTCATGGTGAAGGCCTATCGCCTGCTCGCCGAGCGCGGCGACTGGCCCCTGCACCTCGGCGTGACCGAGGCGGGCCCGAGCTTCCAGGGCACCATCAAGAGCGCGACGGCGTTCGGCATCCTCCTCTCCGAGGGCATCGGCGACACCATCCGCGTCTCGCTCTCGGCCCCGCCCGTCGAGGAGGTCAAGGTGGGCCTCCAGATCCTGCAGTCGCTGAACCTCCGCGAGCGCAGGCTCGAGATCGTGTCCTGCCCGTCGTGCGGACGCGCCCAGGTCGACGTCTACAAGCTCGCGAACGACGTCACCGACGGGCTCGAGGGCATGACCGTGCCGCTGCGCGTCGCCGTGATGGGCTGCGTCGTCAACGGCCCCGGCGAGGCGCGCGAGGCCGACCTCGGCGTGGCATCCGGCAACGGCAAGGGCCAGATCTTCGTGAAGGGCGAGGTCATCAAGACCGTGCCCGAGTCCGAGATCGTCGAGACCCTCATCGCCGAGGCGAACCGCATCGCCGACGAGATGGGCGCGGATGCCCCGGTCGGCTCGCCGCAGGTGCTCACGCCGTAGTGGGCGCACACCGTCCCGAGTAGGGTGAGCGCAGCGGATGCAATCGCGGCATCCGCGCGCGAGAGGGGGTCCGCGATGAGCGGAGACGGGACCCAGTTCGAGTACCCCGACGAGGCCGGCTACCCCGACGGGATGGGCACGCTTCACGAGGGCACGGAGGATGCCGCGACGGCGACCGAGGAGGACCTCGGGGAGTTCGCAATGGAGGACGAGGAGGACGTCGAAGGCGTCTGAATCCCATCGCGCGGCCGGTGCGCGCCGATCCCGACCGCACGCCGAATCCACGCGGCGGGCCACTGGCGTACGTGCATGACCCCAATCGCAACCGCCCGTGGAATGATGCCGGCGGCCCTCGTCGTCGGCCCGCTGCTTGCTGCGCCGGCAGCATGAGACGCCCGTACGTCGAGGACTCGAGAGCTCGGTCGTGCCGCCTGATTCGTGCCGTCATCCGGCAGAGCGGAACCGCAGGCTCCCCGAAGCGATGTCGGCGTGTTCGAGCACGACCGGCATCCGCTCGCCGGCGCGTGCGCCGGGAGCGGGGCACACCACCGTCACGGCCGGCTCGGCGAGCTGGATCGTCGCGTTGCCGTTGCGCACCGCGAGCACGGTGGCGTTGAACCGTTCTCCGATCCTCCCGGAGAGCACCGCGGCTTCGACCCGCGCGATCGACGCGGCGTCGAGCTGCGCCGCGCGGCGAGACGACGCGCCCATCAGCGAGGGAAGCTCGTGCAGCGTGGCACGCGCCCAGTGCGGCACCTCCCGCCCGGCGTTGATCGCCTCGCTGACGACGAGGCCCCACCGGTCGACGAGTCGGCGCAGCGGCGCGGTGACGTGCGCGTACGGCGCGGCGAGTGCGGACTGCACGGGATCGGCGGGCGCCGCGCCATCCATGGCCTCGTAGCCCGCTCCGCGGAACAGTCCGCTCGCGGCCTGCATGATCGCAAGGCAGGCGGGGTCCTCGCGGTCGAGGCCGCGCAAGTACTCGCCGTACCCGATCGACTCGTGCCATGGGCGTCCGAGCGCGACGGTCTGAGTGCGGAACGCGTCGATCTCGTCGACGCCGGGCTTCGGCATGGTGCGCAAGATCCCGACGCGTGCTTCGAGCATCAACTGCGCGGCCGACATGCCCGTCATGAGGGAGAGTTGCGCGTTCCACTCCTCCACCGGCAGCGGACGCCGTTGCTCGAGCGCGTATCCGCCGTCGGGCGTGCGCACGATCTCCTCGTCGGGTGCGCTGAGGCTCGCGCCGCCGCGAGCGCGCTCCTGCTCGATCCGCAGGAGACCGACCTCGCGCAACAGGCCGAGCGAGGCGTACCCATCGCCGGCGTCGATGCGGGCCTGCGCCGCTTCGTAGCTGAGGCGCGCACGTGAACGCACGAGCGCACGCTCCAGGCGAGTGCGTTCGACCGCGCCGGAGTCGTCGACGTCGAACGACCACACGTAGGCGCTGCGATCGACGCCGGGCAGGAGCGAGGCGCGATCCTCGCTGAGCACGAGCGGATGCAGCGGCACCCGCCCGTCGGCCGCGTAGAGCGTCTGCCCGCGCTCGCGGGCCTCGAAGTCGACGGCGCCGCCGGGGCGGACGAAGCCTGGGACGTCCGCGATCGCGTAGTGCACCACGTAGCCGCCCGCGCGACGCGCCAGGTGCAGCGCCTGGTCGAGGTCCTGCGAGCCTGCCGGGTCGATCGTGACGAAGTCGATGCCCCGCAGGTCGGTCGTCGGCGGTGGCGTCGCCACGCGCGCGGACTCGGCTTCTGCGAGCACCCCTGACGAGAAGTCGACCGGCAGTGCGAGTGTGTCGCGGATTGCTGCGAGCGCCGCGGCGAGCTCGCCCTGGGCCGCCGACGGCGCGACATGGGCTCGGCGAGCGGGCATGCGCCCAGCCTATGGGCGCGCGACCGCGGTCAGGGGTGGACGATGAGCCACGTCGCCACGGCGGGCCGGCTCGAGGCGTTGCGGATGCGGTGCGGTCGCGAGCACGGGTAGCTGACGGAGTCGCCCGGAGCGAGCACCACGACCTCATCGTCGAACTCGATCGTCAGCTCGCCGGACACGACGTTGCCGATCTCGTACCCCACGTGGCGGAACAGGTCGGTCTCGCCGATGGCGGCACTGCCCGGCGGATAGACGGACTCGAAGAAGTCGAGCCCTGCCGTGCTGCGCGGCGAGAGCCTGCGGAAGGTGACGCCGTTCGCGAGCATCACCGGCGGCGACTGCGCCGCGCGAGTCAGTGCGAATCCGGTGAACTCGGAGCCGGACGCCTCGTCTCGAGCGATCGCGTCGGATCCGTTCGATCCGAACACCTCGGCCAGCGGCACGCCGAGCGCGTCGGTGATCGCGATGAGTCGCGAGACCGACGGCTGCATGACGTCGCGTTCGATCTGGGACACCGCGCTCGCCGAGATGCCGAGCGCCTTCGCGAGGCTCCGGGCGGACATGCCGCGCTCCTCCCGCAGGGTCCGGAGCCGCGCACCGAGACTCCGCGGGAGCGCGGCATCCGCGTCGCCGGAGTGTTCGACGACTGAAGTCATGGATTGATCCTACCGACGGGTGTTTCGCGCCGGGGCCGTACGCATGTGAAGCCCACGCTGCACACAACTTCACGAGGCTGTTACACGGGTGAAACTTCGTCCCAAGCGTGAATCTATAGCTTTACTTCATTCATCCACGATCCTGGAAGGCATCCACTCATGACTGAACAGCTCGAGGGTACCGCTGCAACACCGGTGGCGGCTGCACCATCCACGGGGCCATACGACCTCGTCGAAGCAGCCGGCATGCCGGTCGGCTCAGGTCTCGTGAAGCCCGAGTACGACCACCGGCTCGCAAACGAGGACCTCGCGCCCCTCAGGAAACAGACGTGGACCTCGTACAACATCTTCGCGTTCTGGATGTCGGACGTGCACAGCGTCGGCGGCTACCTGACCGCGGGCAGCCTGTTCGCGCTCGGCATCGCGAGCTGGCAGGTGCTCGTCGCGCTGCTCGTCGGCATCACCATCGTGCAGGTCTTCACGAACCTCGTCGCGAAGCCGAGCCAGAAGACCGGCGTTCCGTTTCCCGTGATCAACCGAGCGATCTTCGGGGTCAAGGGTGCGAACATCCCGGCTATCATCCGGGGTCTCATCGCGATCGCGTGGTACGGCGTGCAGACCTTCCTCGCGGCCGAGTCGCTGAACATCATCTTCCTGAAGTTCATCCCCGGCAGCGAAGCGCTCCTCGAGACGAGCTTCCTCGGGTTGTCGACCCTCGGTTGGATCTCGTACGCGATCCTCTGGGTCGCGCAGGCGGCGCTCTTCTGGAACGGCATGGAGACGATCCGCCGGTTCATCGACTGGGCGGGCCCCGCGGTCTACGTCGTGATGATCCTGCTCGCGATCTACCTCGTGTCGCAGGCCGGCTGGGAGAACATCAGCCTCGACCTGTCGGCGGGCGAGCCGCTCGACTTCTGGGCCTCGATCCCGGTGATGTTCACCGCGATCGCGATCGTCGTGTCGTACTTCTCGGGCCCGATGCTCAACTTCGGCGACTTCGCGCGCTACGGCAAGTCGTTCAAGGCGGTCAGGAAGGGCAACCTCCTCGGCCTTCCGGTGAACTTCCTCTTCTTCTCCCTGCTCACGGTCATCACCGCGTCGGCGACCGTGCCCGTCTTCGGGGAGCTCATCACCGACCCGATCCACACGGTCGAGCGTATCGACACCCCGTTCGCGATCCTCCTCGGTGGCCTCACCTTCGTCACCGCCACGGTCGGCATCAACATCGTCGCGAACTTCATCTCGCCGGCATTCGACTTCTCGAATGTCGCGCCGCATAAGATCTCGTGGCGCATGGGTGGCATGATCGCGGCGGTCGGTTCCGTCATCCTGCTGCCGTGGAACTGGTACAACAACGCCGACGCGATCCACTACACGCTCGGCGTGCTGGGGGCGCTCATCGGCCCGCTGTTCGGCATCCTCATCGCGGGCTACTACGTCTCGGCCCGCCAGCGCGTGCTCGTCGACGACATGTTCACCATGTCGGAGCGGGGCAAGTACTGGTACACGAAGGGCTACAACAGGAATGCCGTCTCCGCGATCCTCGCAGCCGGCATCCCGACGGTCCTCATCGGCGTGCTGCCGAAGCTCATCGCCGACCTCGGCGGCTTCGACATCTCCTGGATCGGCAACTTCACCTGGTTCATCGGCTGCGGGCTCGGCTACGCGCTGTTCCTGACCTTCGAGCGCGCCAACCCGCAGGTCTCGAGCCTCCAGGGCCTGTCGGAGGGTGTCTCCGACGGCACGGTCGAGGTCGCCGGGGGATCGGTCGACGTCGCCGCAGTGACGGTCGCGAAGTAACGAGGCGCCACCCCGATGAGAATCTCCCTCATCAATCCCAACACCTCCCGGGCGATGACCGACAAGATCGGCCTCACCGCCCGGGAGGTCGCGGGCCTCGACGTCACGATCGATGCGGTGTGCCCCGAGTTCGGGCTAGCCGCCATCGAGAGCCACTCCGACGAGGCGCAGGCCGCGCTCGCGGTGCTCCGCGAGGTGGAGCGCGGTGAGGCGGCGGGTGTGGACGGCTTCGTCATCGCCTGCTTCGGCGACCCCGGACTCGATGCGGCTCGCGAGGTCGCGACGGGGCCCGTCGTCGGCATCGCCCAGGCGGCGATGCACGTCGCGACACTCGCCGGACGCAGCTTCAGCGTCGTCACGACCCTCTCGCGCACGCTCGGCCGCGCGCAGGACCTCGTGCGCCGCTACGGCTTCGCCGAGGCCTGCGTCTCGATGTATGCGACCGGCATTCCCGTGCTCGACCTGGAAGCGGCGTCGGCGGAGTCGTTCGAGGCCATCGCCGGGACGTGCGAACGAGCGGTGCGCGCGGATGCCGCGGACTCGATCGTGCTCGGGTGCGCAGGGATGACCGACCTCTGCGAAGCGCTGTCGGAGCGAGTGGGCGTTCCCGTGATCGACGGCGTCGCGGCATCCGTGGGGCTCGTCAGCGGAATGCTCCGCATGGGCGTCGGCACCAGCAAGCGGGACGAGTACGCCGACCCGAGGGTCGACGTCCGGGCGGCGTGAGGCCGGGCCGGGACCGCTTCGGACACCTCATCGAGGGGGAGGGGCGTTTGACATGCCGGTCATAACGATATATCGTTGATGCATCACGGAAGTTCCGTGAAGACTCTTTCGGGAGCCGGACGAAAGGATGTCTGCGCTCATGCGACGCGAACACCAGAACCCATTCACCCCCTCCGGGATGCACCCGCACGAGGGTCGGTATCACCACGACGGCCGCGGCTTCCGCGGCGGACCTTGGGGCGGCGGCTGGGCCGGTCCGGGCATGCCCGGATTCGGCGCCTTCGGCGGGCCCGCGGGTCGACGCCGCGCCAAGGGCGATGTGCGGGCGGCGATCCTCTCGCTCCTCGCCGACGGCCCCCTGAACGGCTACGGCATCATGAAGGCCATCGCCGCGAAGACCGACGACGCCTGGCGGCCGAGCCCGGGCTCGGTCTACCCCACGCTCCAACAGCTCGTCGACGAGGAGCTCATCGCTCCGAAGGGCGAGGGGCGTCGTACCGAGTACGAGCTGACCGACGCGGGCCGCGGGTACGTGGCGGAGCACGCCGAGGAGACCGAACAGGCCTGGTCGGACGTGCCGCGTCCGAGCGAGTCCGCCGTCGCACTGTTCGAGAGCGTCGGCAAGCTCATGGGCGTCGTCGGGCAGTTCCGGTACGCCGCGACCGATGCCCAGCGCGCCGCGGCGGCCGAGAAGATCGACGAGGCGCGCCGCGCACTCCACCTCATCCTCGCCGACTGATCCAAGCGTCCGCCGGGTCGCCCGAGCGCGATCCGGCGGACCCGGTCGGCCGCAGGCTGCGCCACGAGCGTGCTCGGCGCACGCCATAGAATCGTCGGGTGCCCACACGCCTCTCCAACTACTTCCTCCGCACGCTGCGCGAAGACCCCGCCGACGCCGAGGTGGCGAGCCACCGGCTGCTGGTGCGTGCGGGCTACATCCGCCGCCAGGCGCCCGGCGTGTTCGCGTGGCTGCCGATCGGCCTGCGGGTGAAGGAGCGGATCGAGCGCATCATCCGCGAGGAGATGACGGCGGCCGGGGCGCACGAGGTGCACTTCCCGGCGCTGCTGCCGCGCGAGCCCTATGAGATCACCAACCGCTGGACCGAGTACGGCGACGGCCTCTTCCGCCTGCACGACCGCAAGGGCGCGGACTACCTGCTCGCACCGACCCACGAGGAGGTCTTCACGCTCCTCGTGAAGGACCTCTACTCCTCGTACAAGGATCTGCCCCTGTCGATCTACCAGATCCAGGACAAGTACCGCGATGAGGCGCGCCCTCGCGCCGGCCTCCTCCGCGGTCGCGAGTTCACCATGAAGGACGCCTACTCCTTCGACTACACGGACGCCGGTCTCGACGCGAGCTACCAGGCGCAGCGCGACGCCTACGAGCGCATCTTCGCGCGCCTCGGCCTCGAGTACGTCATCGTCAAGGCGGATGCCGGGGCGATGGGCGGTTCGAAGAGCGAGGAGTTCCTGCACCCGAGCCCGGTCGGGGAGGACACGTTCGTGCGCTCGGCGGGCGGGTACGCGGCGAACGTCGAGGCCTACACGACCATCGCGCCCGCGCCCATCCCGTTCGACGGCCTCCCCGAGCCCGCGATCCTCGACTCGCCGAACACCCCGACGATCGCCACGCTCGTCGACCTCGCGAACGCCGAGTACCCCAGGCCCGACGGCCGGGATTGGACCGCGGCCGACACGCTGAAGAACGTCGTGCTCGCGCTCACCCACCTCGACGGCACGCGCGAGGTGATCGTGATCGGCATCCCGGGCGACCGGGAGATCGAGCCCAAGCGCGTCGGGGTTGTGTTCGCGCCGGCCGACGTCGAGGCCGCCACCGACGCGGACTTCGCGAAGCACGCCGGGCTCGTGAAGGGCTACATCGGCCCGTGGTCGCCCGAGGGACCAGTGCTCGGCGAGGAGTCGGCCACCGGCATCCGCTACTACGTCGACCCCCGCGTGGTCGACGGCACCGAGTGGATCACGGGTGCGAACCTCGACGAGAAGCACGTGTTCGGCCTCGTCGCCGGCCGCGACTTCACGGCCGACGGCGTCGTGGAGGCCGCCGACGTGCGCGAGGGCGACCCCGCACCCGACGGCTCGGGACCGGTCCACCTCGCACGGGGCGTCGAGATCGGGCACGTGTTCCAGCTCGGCCGCAAATACGCCGACGCGCTCGGGCTCAAGGTCCTCGACGAGAACGGCAAGCTCGCCACCGTCACGATGGGTTCGTACGGCATCGGCGTCACCCGCATCCTCGCGATCATCGCCGAGGGGCACCACGACGACAAGGGCCTCGTCTGGCCCGCTTCGGTCGCTCCCTTCGACGTGCACGTGCTCGCCACCGGCAAGGACGAGGCCGTGTTCGACGCCGCCGAGACGGTCAGCGCGGCGCTGGAGGCCGCCGGTTACGACGTGCTCTACGACGACCGACCCAAGCTCTCGCCGGGCGTGAAGTTCGCCGATGCGGAGCTCATCGGCGTGCCGAAGATCGTGATCGCCGGTCGCGGCGTCGCGGAGGGCGTCGTCGAGGTGTGGGACCGCGCCTCGGGCGACCGCGTCACCGTGCCGATCGACGGGGTCGTCGCCGCGCTCGCCTGATCCCGTCGAACGGATGCCACGGTCCCGGTCGCGCCCCGGGAGAACCCACCGTTCGTCACGCGTTCACCACGCGTTCACGTCTCATCATGTGGTGCTTCGGTTTCGCCGAGCACTGTGCGGAGTGGAATCCCGACCATGAGCGTGAGGACAGATCCGTGACGATCACCGATATCCAGTTGCTTCCGATGGCCGACCACGTGCGAGGCAAGCGCTCGCCCGTGACGTGCCACTACAAGTGTGCGAACGCCTGCCTCGGCCCGGAGTGCAACACGTCCTCGAACCCCGCATTCCGTGAGATCGCCTCCGCCGCGCTGTCGCGGCGGGCCCTGCTCGGGCTGGGTGCGGCAGGCGCCGTCGGCATCGCACTCGCGGCCGCGACGCCGAGCGGCTCGGCCTTCGCCGTGCCCGGTGGCGGAGCGTCCGCCGGTGAGGGCGGCCTGCCGTTCGACGCCATCTCCCCGGTGCCGAGGCTGGTCGACGACTTCAACGTGCCCGAGGGCTACACGTGGGCGCCGATCATCCGCTGGGGCGACCCGCTCTTCTCGAGCGTGTCGGCCCTCGACTTCGAGAACCAGACGCCCGAGGCCCAGGCCGGCCAGTTCGGCTACAACAGCGACTACCTCGACATCATCGCCGACCAGAGCGGCCGCACGGGCATCCTGGTGAACAACCACGAGTACGTCAACCCGGGCATCATGTTCCCGCCGTCGAGCGACGACGCCGAGCTCGACCGGCGAGCTGCGGTCTACAAGGCCGCCCACGGCTTCTCGGTCGTGGAGCTGCGCCGCGGCAAGACCGGCCAGCCCTGGCGCTACCTCGTCGACGGTCGCCGCAACCGCCGCATCACCGCCGACACCGTGTTCGAGCTCACCGGTCCCGCCGCCGGCAGCGACCTCGTGAAGACCGCGGCGGACGGCGAGGGCCGCTGGGTCAAGGGCACGCTCGGAAACTGCTCCGGCGGCACCACGCCGTGGGGCACCGTGCTCTCCGGCGAGGAGAACTTCGACGGCTACTTCGCCTGGGCCGCCGACACCGCGGGCCAGAAGCGCTACCGCGCCACGGCGACCACCAAGTCCACCTACACGTTCGAGCGCATCGACCCGCGCTTCGACGCGCACGACGCCGGCTTCGTGAACGAGCCCAACCGCTTCGGCTGGATCATCGAGATCGACCCGGAGGACCCGACTTCGACACCGCGCAAGCACACCGCGATGGGCCGCTTCAAGCACGAGGGCGCCAACGTCATCATCGCCGAAGACGGCCACGTGGTCGCGTACATGGGCGACGACCAGACCAACGACTACCTGTACAAGTTCGTGTCCAAGGGCACGTTCGACCCGGGCACCACACCCGTCGCGCGCCGCAACAACCTCGGGCTGCTGAGCGAAGGCGACCTCTACGTCGCGAAGTTCACGGGCAACTCGCCCGCCGCCGAGATCACCGGCACCGGCGCCCTCCCGTCCGACGGCCTCTTCGACGGGACCGGCCAGTGGATCCCGCTCACGCAGGACGGCGAAAGCGTCATCCCCGGCATGACGACGGAGGAGGTGCTGGTCTTCGCGCGCCTCGCGGCCGACACCGTCGGTGCGACGAAGATGGACCGTCCCGAGGACGTGCAGCCGAACCCCAAGACAGGCAAGGTCTACGTCGCGCTCACCAACAACTCGGCGCGCACCCTCGCGACGGTCGACGAGGCGAACCCGGTCACGGGCAACCGCAACGGACACATCATCGAGCTCACCGAGACCGCCGGCCAGCCAGGCACCACGTTCGGCTGGAGCATCCTGCTCCTGTGCGGCGACCCGGCCGTCGACCAGAACACGTACTTCGCCGGATTCCCGAAGGAGCTCGTGTCGCCGATCTCCTGCCCCGACAACGTGGCGTTCGACTCCGAGGGCAACCTCTGGATCTCGACCGACGGTGCGCCCAGCAAGATCGGCTTCAACGACGGCCTCTTCAAGGTGCCGCTCGAGGGGCCCGATCGCGGTCGTGTGCAGCAGTTCCTCTCCGTGCCGCGCGAAGCCGAGACCTGCGGACCCGTCATCCACGACGAGGAGGGCATGGTCTTCGTCGCCGTGCAGCACCCGGGCGAGGAGGGCTCGGTCGCCGTACCGAACTCCTACTTCCCCGACTACGTTCCGACGCACCGCCCTGACACGGGTCTCGTGGCCGCGCCGCGGCCGTCGGTCGTTCAGATCTGGCGCGCCTGATCGACGCGAGCGGGTGACGGATGCCGCGGGGCATCCGTCACCCGCTTTCCGATGCCTGGGCTCGGATGACGGTGCCCAGCGACATCCGGTACGGTAGAGAGTCGCCCGCTCCGAGGGGAAGCGGCATGAGAGCTGAATAGAGGAGGCCGTCGATGGACATCGACCTCAGCGTGCTTCGCATGATGGAGCGCGAGAAGGAGATCCCGTTCGACGAACTGGTCGAGATCATCGAGCAGGCGATCCTGATGGCCTACCTGAAGCACACCAACCCCGGCCAGCACGGTCACGCCAACCCGGCGGGGGCACGTGCGCACCTTGACCGCAAGACCGGCCACGTCTCGGTCTACGTGCCCCAGTACGACGAGGAGGGCAACGTCATCGGCGAGGCCGAGGACAGCCCCAGCGACTTCGGACGCATCGCCGCGTTCGCCGCGAAGCAGGTCATCAACCAGCGCCTGCGCGACCTCGCCGACGATGCCGTGCTCGGCGAGTTCCGAGGGCGCGAGGGCGACATCGTCGCCGGGATCATCCAGCAGGGACCGAATCCCCGCATGGTGCACATCGACCTCGGCACCGTCGAGGCGATCCTCCCGCCCGAGGAGCAGGTGCCCGGCGAGGACTACCCCCACGGCCAGCGCATCCGCGTCTACGTGACGAGTGTCGCCAAGGGCCAGAAGGGCCCGTCGATCACGGTCTCCCGCACCCATCCGGCGCTCGTGCGCAAGCTCTTCGCGCTCGAGGTGCCCGAAATCGCCTCGGGCGTCGTCGAGATCGTCTCGCTCGCGCGCGAAGCCGGCCACCGCACCAAGATCGCGGTTCGCGCCAACCAGCCGGGCGTCAACGCCAAGGGTGCGTGCATCGGCGAGCTCGGGCAACGTGTCCGCGCCGTCACCGCCGAGCTCGGTGCCGAGAAGATCGACATCGTGGACTGGTCCGACGACCTCGCCACGTTCGTCGCGAGCGCGCTCTCGCCGGCCAAGGTCACGAGCGCCTACGTCATCGACGAGTCCACGCGCGCCGTGCGCGCCCTCGTGCCCGACTACCAGCTGTCGCTCGCCATCGGCAAGGAGGGCCAGAACGCCCGCCTCGCGGCGAAACTGACGGGCGCGAAGATCGACATCCAACCCGACTCCATCCTGGAGGCCGGCTGAAGGTCGAGCCTCGCGAACGGCGGAGCAGGAGCGCTCGCGACGCATGGCGTCGCGAAGCGTGCGCGGTAGGGCTCGGGCGGGAGGTGTAGGATGGAACCCGTCAGAACGTGCATCGGATGCCGTTCGCGTGCCCCGCGATCCTCACTTCTGAGGGTCGTTTCCCAGAATTCCCACATCGTGGCCGATGCCTCGGCCGTGCTTCCGGGGAGGGGTGCGTGGCTGCATCCGACGCTCGAGTGCTACCGGCTCGCCGTGCGGCGACGCGCCTTCGGACGCGCACTCCGCATCCGCGGCGAGGTGGACACCAGCAATGTAGAGAACAGGCTGAACGGCTAATGGACAACTCATGAGCGGCTCGAAATGAGACCCGTCCGTCATTGATGGTCCCCCTGTTTCGGGGCGGACCCGGAACAGGAGAGAAGTGGCTGCGAAACCACGCGTACACGAGATCGCATCAGAACTCGGTGTCGACAGCAAGATCGCCCTTGAGAAGCTCAAGGAGATGGGCGAGTACGTCAAGGGACCCTCGTCCAGCATCGAACCCCCGGTCGCGCGCCGGCTGAAGGCCGCGCTCGAGGCTGCGGGCCCCTCCGCCAAGGCGGCGCCCGCGAAGGCGGCACCCGCCAGCGCGGTGAAGCCCGGACCCAAGCCCCCTGCGCCCAAGCCCGTGACGGCTCCGGCTGCGCCCGCCGCGCCCGCAGCTCCGGCCGCGGACGCACCGATGACGGTCGCCGAGCGCCAGGCGCAGGCCGAGGAGAAGGCCGCCCACGCGGCCGCCGACAAGACCACCGACGCACCCGCGGCGCCCGCCGCGTCGGACGTCGCGAAGCCCGCCGCAGGCCCGAAGCCCGGCGCAGCGATCCCTCGCCCCGCGCCGCGCCCCGCGTCGCGCCCGGGCAACAACCCGTTCTCGAGCTCGCAGGGCATGGGACAGCGTCCCGCCCAGCCGCGCCCGGGCAACAACCCGTTCTCGAGCTCGCAGGGCATGGGCCAGCGACCGACCCCGGGCAACATCCCGCGTCCGCAGGCGCCGCGCCCCGGTGCGCCGCGTCCCGGCGCACCTCGCCCCGGCGGCGCGCGTCCCGGCGGCGCCGGCGGCGGCTTCCAGCGCCCTGGTGGCGCGGGTGCCGGTGCAGGCGCGCGTCCCGGCGGCGCCGGCGGCGGTTTCCAGCGCCCCGGTGGCGCGCCCGGCGGCGGCTTCGGCGCCCCGCGTCCCGCGGGCGGCGGCGGTCGGGGCCGTGGTCCCGGCGGCGGCACGGCCGGTGCCTTCGGTCGTGGCGGCGGCAAGAGCAAGGCTCGTAAGTCGAAGCGCACGAAGCGGCAGGAATTCGAGATGCGGGAGGCCCCGTCGCTCGGCGGCGTGAGCGTTCCCCGCGGCGACGGCAACACCGTCATCCGCCTGCGTCGCGGCGCGTCCATCTCGGACTTCGCCGACAAGATCGATGCGAACCCCGGTTCGCTCGTCACGGTGCTCTTCCACCTCGGTGAGATGGCCACCGCGACGGAGTCGCTCGACGAGGCCACTTTCGAGGTGCTCGGCGCCGAGCTCGGCTACAAGATCCAGGTCGTCTCTCCCGAAGACGAGGACCGCGAGCTCCTCGAGGGCTTCGACATCGACCTCGACCAGGAGCTCGAGGACGAGACCGACGAGGACCTCGAACAGCGTCCCCCGGTGGTCACCGTCATGGGTCACGTCGACCACGGTAAGACCCGGCTCCTCGACGCGATCCGCAACGCGAACGTCGTGGCGGGCGAGGCCGGTGGCATCACCCAGCACATCGGTGCGTACCAGGTGCACACTGAGCACGAGGCCATCGACCGGGCCATCACCTTCATCGACACCCCGGGTCACGAGGCGTTCACGGCCATGCGTGCCCGTGGTGCGCAGGTGACCGACATCGCGATCCTCGTGGTGGCGGCCGACGACGGCATCATGCCGCAGACGATCGAGGCGCTGAACCACGCCCAGTCGGCCAACGTGCCGATCGTGGTCGCCGTGAACAAGATCGACAAGCCCGACGCCAACCCGGCGAAGGTGCGCCAGCAGCTCACCGAGTTCGGCCTGGTGGCCGAGGAGTACGGCGGCGACGTCATGTTCGTCGACGTCTCGGCGCGCGAGAACATCGGCATCCAGGAGCTGCTCGACGCGGTGCTCCTCACCGCCGACGCCGGTCTCGACCTGCGTGCGAACCCCAACAAGGACGCTCGCGGTGTCGCCATCGAGGCGAAGCTCGACAAGGGGCGCGGCGCCGTGGCGACCGTGCTCATCCAGTCGGGCACGCTGAAGGTCGGCGACGCGATCGTCGCGGGCACGGCCTACGGCCGCGTGCGCGCCATGGCCGACGAGAACGGCGAGCCGGTGGACGCCGCGACCCCGTCGCGTCCGGTGCAGGTGCAGGGCCTCTCGAGCGTGCCGCGCGCGGGCGACACCTTCCTCGTGACCGAGGAGGACCGCACGGCCCGGCAGATCGCCGAGAAGCGCGAGGCCGCCGAGCGCAACGCGCAGCTCGCGAAGGCCCGCAAGCGCATCTCGCTCGAGGACTTCACCCGAGCGCTCGAAGAGGGCAAGGTCGAGGCGCTCAACCTCATCATCAAGGGCGACGTGTCGGGTGCCGTGGAGGCGCTCGAGGAGTCGCTCATGAAGATCGAGGTCGACGAGAGCGTGCAGCTGCGCATCCTCCACCGGGGTGTGGGTGCCGTCACCGAGAGCGACATCGACCTGGCGACGATCGACAACGCGATCGTCATCGGGTTCAACGTCCGCCCCGACGTCAAGGCGCGCGAGCGCGCCGCCCGCGAGGGTGTCGACGTGCGCTTCTACAACGTCATCTACAACGCGATCGACGACATCGAGAACTCGTTGAAGGGCATGCTCAAGCCCGAGTTCGAAGAGGTGCAGTCGGGTGTCGCCGAGATCCGCGAGGTGTTCCGCTCCTCGAAGTTCGGCAACATCGCCGGTGTCATCGTGCGATCGGGAACGATCACGCGCAACGCCAAGGCACGCGTCATCCGCGATGGCGTCGTCGTCGGCGACAACCTCGCGATCGAGTCGCTGCGCCGGTTCAAGGACGACGTCACCGAGGTCCGCACGGACTTCGAGGCGGGTATCGGCCTCGGCAGGTACAACGACATCCAGGTCGGCGACGAGATCGAGACGATCGAGATGCGCGAGAAGCCTCGCGTCTAGTTCGTGGTGACGGGGTCCCCGGTTCTTCCTTCCGAGTGAAGAGCGGGGACCCCTACCCCGATTCACTCGGAAGGAAGAACCGGGAACCCCTCGACCATTCGGATGCCGCAGCTCGCGCATCTCGATCGTGGGGTGGGAAGGGTAGAGGAAATGGCGGATCCGGCACGGGCCAGGAAGCTGGCCGATCGCATCAAGGAGATCGTGGCGCGCAGAATCGACAAGGGACTGCGCGACCCCCGGCTCGGCTTCGTGACCATCACCGACGTGCGCGTCACGGGCGACCTGCAGCACGCGAGCGTCTTCTACACGGTGTACGGGAGCGAGGAGGAGCGACGTGACTCGGCGATCGCCCTCAAGGCCGCGACAGGGATGCTGCGGAGCGAGGTCGGCCGCAACATCACCGCGCGCCTCACCCCGACCCTGGAGTTCATCCACGACGCGATCCCCGAGAACGCCGAGCACATCGAGGCGCTCCTCCGCGAGGCGCGCACGCGCGATGTGGAGACGAGCGTGCTCGCCTCGACGGCCGAATACGCCGGCGAAGCCGACCCCTACGTCAAGCCGCGCGAGCTCGAGGACGACGCCGACTGGGACGAGCTCGACGACGAGGCATCCGACCTCGCCGATGACACCGAGGCGGGCGGATCCCGCTAGCCTCGCGTTCGCTCGTCCTCCGTTGTGCTCACGTCCTCCGCTGTGCTCGACCGCGTCGCGTGCGACCGGCCGAGCAGCTGGTCCTCCACGGCGCGGATACGCGCACGCAGCGCCTCGATGAAGGCGAGCACCGTCGGCTGGCGCAGCGCCTCGGGCCGGCACACCAGCCAATACGGCAGGTGCTCGTCGATCTCGTCGGCCAACAGGCGCACCAGGTCGTCGTGCCGGTCGGCGAGGAATGCCGGCAGCAGTCCGTACCCGGCGCCGGCCCTCGTGGCGTCCACGTGCACGTACACGTTCGTGCTCGATACCGCGTCGACCATGTCGCGCGTCGGGCGGCGCGCATCGTCGAGCGCATCGACCTGCAGCATCGACTCGATGAAGTAGACGAGCGGTGCCCCGGCGAGCTCGCCGGTCGACGTCGGCGTCCCGTTGCGGTCGAGGAACTCTCGGCTCGCGTAGAGGCCGAGCGCGTAGTCGGCGAGGTGGATCGCCTCGGCCCGATGCACGTGCGGACGCCCCACGACGACCTCGAGGTCGACGCCCACGCGCTGCTGGGCCGCGCGCCTCGTCGCCGCGACGATCTCGAGCGACACGTCGGGGTGGGCGCGGCGCACCGCGACGATCGCGGGCGACGCGATGAACCCGCTGAAGCCGTCCGTCGCGCTCAGCCGCACGACGCCGGAGAGCCGGGGCGCGTCAGGGGCGAGGCTGCCGAGCGCGCGCTCCACGCCCTCCGCCGCCGAGATCGCGTGCTCGCCGAGCGGCGTGAGCACCCAGCCGGCCGCGCCGCGCGCGAGCACCCGGCCGCCGAGCGCATCCTCGAGCGCGCCGATCCGACGGGCGATCGTCGTGTGGTTCAGTCCGAGCTCCGCGGCGGCCGCCGTGTAGCGGCCCGCTCGCGCCACGGCCAGCAGCACGAGGAGGTCGTCGGGGCTGGGACGGCGCCCGGGCAACGGCGTCACGGACATCCCTGCATACTCGCACATCCGTCCCGCGTCGCCGAGCCCCGACCGGTCGTCCGGTCACGCGTCGGGCAGGCCGAGTGCCGCGTCGTCACCCGCGATCGCGAGCCCGTCGGCCACGAGCCCGGCGATCGCACGGTCGAGCTGGGCGGCGTCCGGCCACGAACCCGCGAGTTCCCGGCGCGCGACCGGGCGGTGCGCGGCCCGCAACTCCCGCATCACGAACCCGCGCGCCTGCCGGTCCGAGCCCTCGAATCGCGCCTGCACGCGCATGCGCGGACCGTCGTACGGCGGGTACCCCGCCTGCCGCCATGCGCAAGCCGGTGCGATGGGGCACGCGTCGCAGCGGGGCGTGCGCGCCGTGCACACGGTCGCGCCGAGCTCCATGGCGGCCGCGTTGAAGACGCGCGCCGCGGCATCGGACTCGGGCAGCAGGGCCGCCATGTCGGCCAGGTCGCGAGCCGTCGATGGCGGTGCCGGGTGGGCCTGCCCGAGCACCGCGCGGGCGATTACGCGCCTGGTGTTCGTGTCGACCACCGGATGCCGCCGGCCGAAGGCGAACGCCGCGACCGCTCGTGCCGTGTACTGGCCGACGCCGCGCAGGGCGAGCAGGTCGTCGAGGTCCGCGGGCACCTCGCCGCCGTGGCGCTCGACGATCTCGACCGCCGCGCGGTGCAGCCAGAGCGCCCTGCGAGGGTAGCCGAGCCGATCCCAGGCCCGCACCGCCTCGGCCGGCGGCTCCGCGGCGAGCGACGCAGGCGTCGGCCAGCGATCCAGCCATGCCTCCCAGCGCGGCACGACCCGTGCGACCTGGGTCTGCTGCAGCATGAACTCGCTCACGAGCACCGCCCACGGCGACACATCGGCCGCACGCCAGGGCAGCGGCCGCGCGGCGTCCTCGAACCACGCGTTCAGCGCGTCCGCGAGAGCGGGGGCGGGCTGGCGCGGCATCCCCTCAGCCTATGCCGGGCAGGATGCCGCGGAGCTAGGCTCCCTTCATGGAGCTCGTCACCACGCCCCGCGTCACCTTCCTCCGCGCGCTCGCCGACGAGATCCTGCAGCACTACGGCCGCGGCCGCATGATCGTCGCGATCGACGGCCCGGTGCGCAGCGGCAAGACGCGGTTCGCCGACGATCTCGCCGCCGTGCTGCGCGAGCGCGGCCATCGCGTGTTCCGCGCCAGCATGGAGCGGTTCCATCGCTCGCGCGCGGCGCAGGACGCGTTCGGCGAGGACACGCCCGCCCGCTACTACTGGTACGGCTTCGACGAGTCGGCGCTGCGGCGCGTGCTCGTGGAGCCGTTCCGCATGGGCGGCTCGACGGCGTTCGTGACCGCGGTGTTCGATCCGGCGCGCGACGCATGGATCGAACCGAAGTGGGTCACCGGCCCCGCGGATGCGATCCTCGTACTCGACGGGCGCTTCGTCCTGCGCGAGCGGCTCGCCGACCGCTGGGACTTCCGGATCGCACTCGACGGGGAACCCGAGGATTCGGCCGACGTGATCGCCTACGCCGAGGGAGACCCGCGGCTCGTCGCCTCCGCCGTCGTCGACGACCACGATCCCGAGCACCCTCGACGCAGGTTCTTCGACAGCTGCTGACCCGCAGGCCGGCCCCGACCCCTCGGCGCTCAGGCGGGCAGGTCGGCGAGCACGCGCCCCTCGGGAAGGGCGGCGCCGGAGGCTTCGACCTCGTGCACGAGCGCGGTGAGCGCCGCGTTCACCGGCGCGGTCATCCCTGCTGCAGCAGCCTCTCGCACCACCACGCCGTTCAGGTGGTCGACCTCGGTCGGCTGCCCGCGGCGGACGCTCTGCTGCGTGGAGCCGAGGTTCGGCACCGGGCCCATGCGCACGCGCATGAGCCAGGGCAGCAGCTGGCCGATGGCCAGGGGCATCCGCGCGAAGAGTCTCAGGCGCCGGTCGCCGAGGCCCTGGAGCGACCCGAAGCGCACCCCTCTCGCGGTGCCGACGCGCACCGTCTCGCGCATCGACGCCGTGACCACGCGGCGGAGCCGGCGGTCGTCGATGACCTCCTGCACGCTGCGGCCGACGATCGCGGGGATCGCGTTCAGCATGTTGACGACGAGCTTCGTCCATTGCGCGCCGCGGAACCCGTCGACCGCGACGACCGGCACCGCCTCCGACAGGATCGCGGCGATCCGGCGGCTCTCGTCGTCGGCACGGCCGTCGCCCCGGCCGAGGTAACTCGTGGCCGTCGTGGTGACCCGCACGACGCCGGGCTCCGTGTAGTTCGCGGCGATCATCGAGAGCACGCCCATGCACGACGAGCGGGAGAGCAGCCGGGCCGCGGTGTCGACGCCGTCGAGTCCGTTCTGCACGACGACGACCGTGACGCCATCGATGACGGAGGCGTTCTGCGTGATCGCGTTCGCAGCGTCCTGCGCCTTCGTGCACACGAGCACGAGGTCGGGCCGTTCCGTGAGCACCTCGCTCGCGGCGACCTGCGCCTGCACGTCGCCGAAGCCGCCGGTGAGGCGGATGCCGCCCGAGCGGATCGCCTCGAGACCGGCGCCCCGCGCGGTCACCTCCACGTCGTGTCCCTCACGCGCGAGCAGCGCGGCGAAGGTGCCGCCGAGCGCGCCCGCGCCGATGATGCCGATCCTCACCCTCCCAGCGTAGGGGCGGAGCGCGCACGACCCGTCCGCGGAGCCGGAGCCGGCAGCGCGCGTCCCGGCTGTTAGCCTGTACGGCGTGAACAGCGGCATCCTCCTCGTCGACAAGCCGCAGGGAGTCACCAGCCACGACGTGGTCTCGCGAATGCGCCGTCTCGCCGGCACCCGCAGGATCGGGCACGCGGGCACGCTCGACCCGATGGCCACCGGCCTCCTCATCCTGGGCGTGAACCACGCCACGCGCCTGCTGCACTACCTCGTCGGGCTCGACAAGGAGTACTTCGCGACCATCCGGCTCGGGTGGGACACCACGACCGACGATGCCGAGGGCGAACCGCTGCCAGCGGCATCAGCCGAGCGGCTCGCCGCGGCCGACGATGCGGGGATCCTGGCGGCGATGCTCCGCTGGACCGGCGTGATCGAGCAGGTGCCGAGCGCCGTGAGCGCCGTGAAGGTCGCGGGCAAGCGCGCCTACCAGCGCGTGCGCGAGGGCGAGGCTGTTGAGCTCGCTGCCCGCACCGTGACGGTGTCGGCGTTCGAACTCCTCGCCGTGCGGCGCGGCGACGGCTTCGTCGACGCGGACGTGCGCGTCGAGTGCTCCTCGGGCACGTACGTGCGCGCGCTCGCGCGCGACGTCGGGGCGGACCTGGGCACGGGCGGACACCTCACGGCGCTGCGCCGCACGCGCATCGGCGCGTTCCGGATCGACGAGGCGGCCGCGCTCGATGGGTTCGACGTGCCGACCTCGATGATGAGCCCCGCGGATGCCGCACGCCGGGCGCTGCCCGTCGTCTCGGTCACCGACGGCCAGGCCGTCGACCTCGGCCACGGCAAGCGCATCGACGTGGCTTCGACCAAGGGCGCGACGGACGCCGGCGCGGGCGCGATCGCGGCGATCGGGCCCGGCGACCGGCTCGTCGCCATCGTGGAGCGGCGGGGCCCGTCGCTGAAGGTGGTCACGGGGTTCCCCGTCGAGGAGGCCGGCGCATGATCGAGTGGTTCACGTGGGTGCAGGTCGCCGTCGCCGTCGTGGCGGGCGTGCTCTGCCTCGCACTCGGCTTCGCCGGACGTGTGCCGAGCGACCTCACGAACGGCGCGCTCGCACTCGTGGAACTGCTGCTCGTCGTGCAGCTCGTCGTCGCGATCGCCGCGCCCGCGTTCGGCAACGAGCCGACCGGCAGCGTGCTCGAGTTCTACACCTACCTCGTCGGCGCCCTGCTCATCCCGCCCGCCGCCGTCTTCTGGGCGCTCCTCGAGCGCAACCGTTGGAGCACGGTCGTGCTCGGGGTCGCCGCGCTCGCGGTCGCGGTGATGGTGTACCGCATGCTGCAGATCTGGACCGTGCAGCAGGCCTAGCCGCGTCTGAGAGAATCGAAGCAACATGACTGACGTGCGGGGCGCCCGGCCCGAGACCGATCGCGGGCGGCGGATGAGCGGCATCGGGCGCGTGCTCGTGGCCGTCTACGGCGTGCTCGCGCTCGCCGCGGTGGGACGCTCGTTCGTGCAGATCGCCACGAAGTTCGACGAGGCGCCGCTCGCGTACAGCCTGTCGGCGCTGGCGGCGGTCGTGTACGTGGTCGCGACGATCGCCCTCGTGCGTGCGGGCCGCGGCTGGTACCGCATCGCCTGGGCGACGATCGCGTTCGAGTTCACGGGCGTGCTCGTCGTCGGCACGCTGAGCATCGCGTTCCCCGAGCTGTTCCCGCACGACACCGTGTGGTCGTGGTTCGGCCGCGGCTACCTGTTCATCCCGCTGGTGCTGCCGGTGCTCGGCATGTGGTGGCTCGCGAAGCATCCGCCCGTCCATGCCGACGTCGACGCGAGCCGAGCGGATGCCGCCGGCGACCAGCGGCCCGCGAGCGGGGCGGACGCTGCGTGAAGACGTTCAAGGGCCTCGACGCGGTGCCCGCTGGCTTCGGTCCGAGCGCGGTCACCATCGGCAAGTTCGACGGCGTGCACCGCGGGCACCGTGCCGTGATCGACCGCATCCGCTCGATCGCCGCCTCCGACGGCCTGCGCGCCGTGGTCGTGACGTTCGACCGCAACCCGCTCGCGCTGCTCGCGCCCGACAAGTGCCCCGACTCGCTCGTGAGCGTGCGCCAGAAGCTCGAACTGCTCGCCACCACGGGTGTCGACGCGACCCTGCTCCTGCCGTTCGACCGCGCGCTCGCCTCGGTGCCGGCCACGGAGTTCGTCGAGCGAGTGCTGGTGGACACGCTCGACGCCAGGACCGTGCTCGTCGGCAGCGACTTCCGGTACGGCGCGCGTGGTGCGGGCGACGTCGCCCTCCTCGAGGACCTCGGCGCGACGTTCGGGTTCACCGTCGAGGTGGTCGACGACGTGCGCCCCGAGGGCGAGCGCCGCGTGTCGTCGACCTGGATCCGGGAGCTCCTCGCCGAGGGCGACGTGCGGCACGCCACCCGGCTGCTCGGCCACACGCCCACCGTCTCGGGCATCGTCGTGCACGGCGCCAAGCGCGGCCGCGAGCTCGGTTACCCCACGGCGAACCTCACTCCCGAGTCCGAGGGCCTGATCCCCGCCGACGGCGTGTACGCGGGGTGGCTGACCGACGCGGGCACGAGGTACCCGGCGGCCATCTCCGTCGGCAACAACCCGACCTTCGAGGGCGTGCCGAAGAAGCAGGTCGAGGCGTACGTGCTCGACCGCGAACTCGACCTGTACGACCACGTGGTCGACGTCGAGTTCGTCGAGCGGCTGCGCGGCATGGTCGCATTCACGAACATCCCCGACCTCATCGAGACGATGCGCGGCGACGTCGATCGCGCACGCGACATCCTCTCCGACTGAGCTCAGGCGCCGGGGTCGTCGAGCTCGCCGCCGCGCGCCTGACGCGGCGCACAGTTCCCGATGCCCGCGAGGAACCTGATGAGCTCGTCGGCCGTGCCGACCAGCGCGGGCCCGTGCCCGATCGTCCACGCGGCATCCGTGGCGTGCAGGCTGTGCCCCGAGATAACCGCCTTGATGGGCGTCGGGGCTGCTGCGGCCCGGCGGAGGGCGACCGCTCCCGAGGCGAGCGGCGGCACCGCGATCGGCCGCCCGAGGGCGTCGCCGATGCGCACGGCCGCGACGACCGCGTCGTCGAGTTCCACGAGGCGGGTCGGCTGCGGCCGGTCGCCGATGGTCACGGCTCGCGCATCGAGCGCCGCCGCGGCATCCGCCGGACCGTCGATGGGGGAGACGGGGTCGGCGGCGCGGCCGTTCATGCCGAGCACCTGCTGGGCCGCCTCGAGCGCGCGTCGCGCGGGTGGACGGTCGAAGCCCGCGATGAGCTGGGTGACCGCATCGGCGACGATCGCGGCGTCGCCATCGGCCTGCGCGTGCCACCCCCGGTCACCGGCGGCTCGGAGTGCGACTGCGATCGAGCGCAGCACCGTTGCCGTCGGCTCGCGACGGTCGCTCGTCACGCCTCGCTCGTCGATGCGCGAGCGCTGGCTGAGCGGCAGGTAGCGGGCGAAGTCGGCCACGTCACCAGCCTAGACTCGGACGGATGACGCCGACCCAGCCCCGACCGCTCTGGGCAGGACGAACCCTCGCACTGGTCGGCATCGTGCTGGTGGCGTTCAACCTGCGCACGGCCGTCGCGTCGCTGTCGCCGATCCTCGCCCAGCTGGAGGGCGACATCGCCCTCGCTCCCGCGGTCGTGGGGCTGCTCGGCATGCTGCCGCCGCTCTGCTACGCGATCTTCGGCATCGTGACTCCGCTGGTCGCCAAGCGGTTCGACCTCGAACCCACCCTGATCGTGGCGCTCGTCGCCCTCTCGGTCGGGCTTCTCGGCCGCGGACTCGCGGGCGACGCGGTCTGGCTCGTCGCGGCGTCGACGCTCACGTTCGCTGCGATCGGGGTCGGCAACGTGCTGCTGCCGCCGCTCGTGAAGCGCTACTTCCCCGACCGCATCGGGCTCCTCACCTCGATCTACGTGACGGCCCTCTCCGTGAGCACGTTCGTGCCTCCCCTCATCGCGGTGCCGGTGGCGGATGCCGTGGGCTGGCGCGTCTCGCTGGGGGAGTGGGCCCTCGTGGCGGCCCTCGCGCTCGTGCCGTGGATCGTGCTCGTGCTGCACCCCCGCCGGCACGAGGCGGCGGACCTGCCCGAGGAGGCGGAGCCGGGACTCCTCAGGTACGCGCTCCGCTCGCCGCTCGCGTGGGCGCTCACGGGGATCTTCGCCGTCGCCGGCTTCAACGCCTATGCGCTGTTCGCGTGGCTGCCGTCGATCCTCCACGACATCGCCGGCACGCCGCCCGCCGAGGCCGGCGCGCTGCTGTCGCTCTACGCCGCGACGGGCCTGCCCGCCGGCCTGATCGTGCCCATCGTCGCGGCGCGCTACGGCAGGGTGCGGCTGCTCGTCGCCGTGGCCATCGGGTCGTTCACAGCCGGGTACCTGGGGCTCCTCCTCGTCCCCACCGTCGCGACCTGGCTCTGGGTGGCGCTCGCGGGGCTCGGCCCGCTCTTCTTCCCGCTCGCGCTCGTGCTCATCAACCTGCGCAGTCGCACGCACGCCGGTGCGGTCGCACTCTCGGGCTTCGTGCAGTCCGCCGGCTACCTCATCGTCGCGGTCGGCCCGCTCGCGGTCGGGCTGCTGCATCAGGCGACCGGCGGATGGGGCTGGCCGCTCGTGTTCCTCCTGGTCGCCTCGACGGTCCCGGCGGCCATCGCCGGCGCCGTGGTGGCTCGCCCGCGGTACTTCGAGGACGAGCGCGCCTCCTGACAATCCCGCAGCGGCGCGCGGCATCCGTCGCCGTCGTGCTCATATGAGCAGGATCACCCGCGAGTGTTGCCGATGAGCAGCACCCTGCCTACGCTGGATGGCGAGGCGGAAGGACGCGTGTGGACGAGATCGACGAACTCCTCTCGATCCGGGCAGCCGAGCTCTACTACGAGGAGAACAAGACCCAGGACGAGATCGGGCAGGCGCTCCGACTCACCCGCTGGAAGGTCGGCCGTCTCCTCGCGCAGGCCAAGCAGCGCGGCTTCATCCGCATCGAGATCCTGCACCCGCGAGCCCGCCGGCTGCCGATCGAGCGCCGGCTCCGCGAGGAGCGCGGGCTCACCGACGCGATCGTCGTCTCGACCGCCGGCGTCCACACGCCCGAGGAGCTGCAGGAGCGCACCGCCCAGGCGGCAGCCGACTACCTCACCGCGCTCCGGCCCGTGCCGCGCACGCTCGGGGTGAGCTGGGGCCGCACGCTGTTCGAGATCTCCCAGCACCTCCGCAGCGGGTGGGCCACCGGCGTGAACGTCGTGCAGATCAACGGCGGCGTCAGCCTCAACCGACGCCCCGGCACGGCCGCGGCCACGGCCGTGGGCATCGCCCAGAAGGGCGGCGGCAGCGCCACCCTGCTGCCGAGCCCCGCCATCCTCGAACGCCTCGCGACGAAGGAGGCGATCGAGTCCGACCGCGTCGTGGCCGGCGTCATCGAGCTCGCCCGGTCGGCCGACGCCTACCTGTTCAGTGCCGGCGCAGCCGACCACAACTCCGTGCACGTCGAGAGCGGCTACCTGTCGGTGTCCGACGTCGACGTACTCGTGCAGAAGGGAGCCGTCGGCGACGTCGTCGGCCGCTACATCGACTCCGACGGCAACATCGTCGACCCCGCCCTCGACGCCCGCACGGTCGGCCTCACGCTCGACGAGCTGCGCGCCTCCCCGCTCGCGATCGCCGTCGTCGCGGGGCAGGCCAAGCACGCCGTGGCCGACGCCGTCGTGCGCTCGGGCCTCTGCTCGGTCCTCGTCACCGACGAGGCCACCGCCCTCCACCTCCTCGACGGCTAGCTCCGCCTCTCGCGGGCGCCGCTGCACGACCGACACGAAAGCCAGGTTCACCACCATGTCAGGCACCTCCCTCGTCACCGCCCGGGAGCGCGCGCTCGCCGTGCTCGGCGGCGAACCCGACGACGCGACGCTCGGGCGCTACCTGCACGGCTTCGCCGGCGTCGACGCCGTCGGCCTCGAGCAGCGCGCCGCGGGTCTCGGTACCCGCTCGATCAAGACGAGCTCCAAGAAGCGGGCGCTCGACCTGATCATCTCGCTCATCGACCTCACGACCCTCGAGGGCGCCGACACGCCCGGCAAGGTGCGCTCACTCGTCGCGAAGGCCGTGAACCCCGATCCCTCGGATGCCACGACCCCGCGCGTCGCCGCGGTCTGCGTCTACGGCGACTTGGTGCCCTACGCGATCGAGGCGCTCGGAGGGGCGCACGGCGACCCTGATGACGGGCTGATCTCGGTGGCCGCCGTGGCGACCGCGTTCCCGAGCGGCCGCTCGTCGCTCGAGATCAAGCTCGCCGACACGGCCGAGGCCGTCGCCGCCGGCGCCGACGAGATCGACATGGTCATCGACCGCAGCGCGTTCCTCGCAGGTCGCTACGGCCTCGTGTTCGACCAGATCGCGGCCGTCAAGGAGGCGTGCCGCCGCCCCGACGGCACGAGTGCGAGCCTCAAGGTCATCCTCGAGACGGGCGAGCTCGTGACCTACGACAACATGCGACGCGCGTCGTGGCTGTCGATCCTCGCGGGCGGCGACTTCATCAAGACCTCCACGGGCAAGGTGCAGCCGGCGGCCACGCTGCCGGTCACGCTCCTCATGCTCGAGGTCGTGCGCGACTGGCACCTGATGACCGGCCAGCGCATCGGCGTGAAGCCCGCCGGCGGCATCCGTGCCTCGAAGGACGCGATCAAGTACCTGGTGACGGTCGCCGAGACCGCGGGCGAAGAGTGGCTGCAGCCGCACCTCTTCCGCTTCGGGGCGTCGAGCCTCCTGAACGACGTGCTGCTGCAGCGCCAGAAGATGACGACCGGTCACTACTCCGGCGCCGACTACGTGACGATCGACTGAGACGAGAGCACCGAACCATGAGCTTCCTCGAGTACGCACCCGCACCCGAGTCGCGGGCGATCCTGTCGCTTCGCGACCGCTACGGCCTCTTCATCGGCGGCGAGTTCGTCGACGGCCGCGGCACACCCTTCCAGACCATCTCGCCGTCCAGCGAGGAGCGGATCGCCGAGATCGCCAACGCGAACGAGGCGGATGTCGCCGACGCCGTCGCCGCGGCCCGGCGCGCCTACGACCGCACGTGGTCGCGCATGAGCGGCCGCGACCGTGGCAAGTACCTCTTCCGCATCGCCCGGCTCGTGCAGGAGCGCACGCGCGAGCTCGCCGTGGCCGAGTCGCTCGACAACGGCAAGCCCATCAAGGAGTCGCGTGACGTCGACGTGCCGCTCGTCGCGGCGTGGTTCTTCTACTACGCCGGCTGGGCCGACAAGCTCGACCACGCCGGCCTCGGCGCGAATCCCCGCTCGCTCGGCGTCGCCGCCCAGGTGATCCCGTGGAACTTCCCGCTGCTCATGCTGGCGTGGAAGATCGCCCCGGCGCTCGCCGCGGGAAACACCGTGGTGCTGAAGCCCGCGGAGACCACGCCGCTCACGGCGCTCATCTTCGCCGAGATCATCCAGCAGGCCGACCTGCCGCCGGGCGTCGTGAACATCATCACGGGCGCGGGCGACACCGGAGCGGCGCTCGTCGCTGCCGAGGGCGTCGACAAGGTCGCGTTCACAGGGTCGACCGCGGTCGGCCGTGCCATCGCGAAGCAGATCGCGGGCAGCGACAAGAGGGCGACGCTCGAGCTCGGCGGCAAGGCCGCGAACATCGTCTTCGACGACGCGCCCATCGACCAGGCCATCGAGGGCATCGTCAACGGCATCTTCTTCAACCAGGGTCACGTGTGCTGCGCGGGCAGCCGCCTGCTCGTGCAGGAGAACATCCACGATGAGGTGGTCGAGCGGCTGAAGCAGCGCCTCTCCACACTCCGCCTCGGCGACCCGCTCGACAAGAACACCGACATCGGGGCGATCAACTCCAAGGAGCAGCTCGAGCGCATCCGCGAACTGTCCGACATCGGCGTCGCCGAAGGGGCTGATCGCTGGAGCGTGCCGTGCGAGATCCCCGAGAACGGGTTCTGGTACGCGCCGACGATCTTCACGAACGTGCAGACGTCGTACCGCATCGCCCGCGAGGAGATCTTCGGGCCGGTGCTCTCGGTGCTGACCTTCCGCACCCCGGCCGAGGCCATCGCGAAGGCGAACAACACGCCGTACGGCCTGTCGGCGGGCATCTGGACCGACAAGGGCAGCCGCATCCTCGCGGTCGCCGACCAGCTGCGGGCCGGCGTGATCTGGGCGAACACGTTCAACCGATTCGACCCGTCGAGCCCGTTCGGCGGCTACAAGGAGTCCGGCTATGGCCGCGAGGGCGGCCGTCACGGCCTCGCGGCGTACCTGTCGCCCGCGCCGATCGGCCAGGCCGCGATCACCGCTGGTCGAGGAGGCGCGCAGCGCCGTCTCGAGACCTCGGGTACGGCACCGGCAGATCTCGAGACGACCGCGAAGCGGTCTCCTCGATCAGCACGCTCCGCGACGAAGGGATCAAAGCGATGAGCCGCCTCGCCGTGCCGAAGACGTACAAGCTCTACATCGGCGGCGCCTTCCCGCGCAGCGAGTCCGGGCGCACCTACGAGGTGCTGAAGGCCGACGGCGGGTTCCTCGCCAACGCCGCGAAGGCCTCGCGGAAGGACGCCCGCGATGCGGTCGTCGCCGCGCGTGGCGCGGTCGGGGGCTGGGGCGGCGCCACCCCGTACAACCGCGGCCAGGTGCTCTATCGCATCGCCGAGCTCCTCGAGGGGCGGCGGGCGCAGTTCGTCGCCGAGATCGAGGAGGCCGAGGGCGTGTCGCGCGCCGTGGCGTCGGCGCAGGTCGACGAGTCGATCGACCGCTGGGTCTGGTACGCCGGCTGGGCCGACAAGTTCGCGCAGGTCGCGGGCAATGCGAACCCGGTGGCGGGGCCGTACTTCAACATCTCGGTGCCCGAGCCCACCGGTGTCGTCGCGATCATCGCGCCGCAGGACACGTCGCTCCTCGGCTTCGTGTCGGCGGTCGCGCCGGCCCTCGTCGCCGGCAACTCCGTGGTCGTGGTCGCGAGCGAGCGGTTCCCGCTCTCGGCGATCAGCCTCGCCGAGGTGCTCGCGACCAGCGACGTGCCGAAGGGCGTCGTCAACGTGCTGACGGGCTCGCCCGCCGAGATCGCGCCCTGGCTCGCGAGCCACTCCGACGTCAACGCGATCGACCTCGTCGGTGCGGGCGACCTGGACTGGATCTCGCTCGAGATCGCCGCGGCCGACACGCTGAAGCGCGTGCTCCGGCCCGAGTCCGGCCCGGATGCCGCGGCGCCGGCGCTCGGGCGCATCAGCGCGTTCACCGAGACCAAGACGGTCTGGCACACGAAGAGCCTGCGGTAGCGATGAGCGGCCGGGGCGGGGCATCCGACGAGCGGGGACGACTGGTCGCCGACCCGTTCGACTACCGCGTCACGAAGAAGGGCGGGGTCATCGTCTCCCGCGGTGGCCGGGTCGTCTTGACCGTGGGCGGCGGCAATGCCGCGCGGCTCATCGTCGCCCTGCAGCGTGCCGACGATTCACAGGCGCAGCACCTGCTGGCACGCGCGACCGGCGACTACCGTCGAGGCAACGAACGGGGCTGACCACGGTGCACGGGTGCGGGCCCAGCGTGTGGAGGTAACGAAACGGTAACGATGTTGCTAGAGTGACCTGCACCGTCGCGCAACGGCGCGCGATCGGTGGAAAGGCCCGACGCCCGTGACCCGAACGCCCGATGCGATCGACCCGAGGATCGCACCGCCCGCCCGTCCCACGCGCCTCCCGGCGCGTTCCGCACTCGATCGCCTGTCTCATCCGCCTCGACGCGCCGTGCGCATCGCCTGCGCCCTGGTCTGCACCCTCGCCATCGCCGCGCTGCTGCTCGTCGCGACCACGCCCACGACGGCCTCGGCAGTCGACGTGTTCGGCGCACTCCGGGTGCCCGGCGAGGCCGCACTCATCGTCGGACACCGCGGCGACCGCGCGGAGGCACCCGAGAACACCATGCCCTCGCTCGAGCTCGCCATGGACGACCTCTCCTTCGTCGAGACCGACGTGCAGCTGAGCCGCGACGGCGTGCCGGTGCTGTTCCACGACAGCACGCTCGAGCGCGTGACGGGCGACCGGCGGTCGGTCGGCGACCTCGACCTCGACGAACTCCGCCGCCTCGACGTCGGCGGATGGTACGGCCGCGACCATGTGGGGGAGCGGATGCCGACCCTCGACGAGTTCCTCGCAGCCCTCGCTCTCCGGGAGTCGGCGCGCGCACTCGTGGAGCTGAAGGCGGACTGGACCGTCGAGGAGGTGCGCACGGTCGTCGACCTCGTCGAGCGGCACCAGCTGCGCGGCCGGGTCGTGCTTCAGAGCTTCAGCCTGGAGACCCTGTTCGCGGTGCAGCGCGTGTCGCCGACGACGCCGCGCATCATGCTCATCCGGGAGCTGCCGGCCGATCCCGTGCCGCTCGCCGAGCGGCTCGGCGTGGTCGGCTTCGGCACGACGGCGGCATCCGTCTCGGCGGCGCCGGGGGCACTCGAGGCGCTGCACGAGGCCGGGGTCGCCGTGCTCTGCTACACGCTGAACTCCCACGAACGCTGGCAGGAGGTGAGCGCGCTGGGCGTCGACGGCATCATCACCGACCAGCCGAGCGAGCTCGACGAGTGGCTCGCAGTGACGGCGCCCGGCACCTGACCTCGCGTCACGGGCACGCGCGCCGCACCCGCGCGGTCAGTCCACGTCGAAGCCGAGCCGATCGGCGGCGGCGCGGAACTCTTCGTGCATCCGCTCCGAGAACAGCACGAAGCGCACGAGCCCGGGCGCGGCATCCGACCCTGCGGCGGTTTCGAGCGCGACCATGGCGGCGTCGTCGGCCGGCCAGCCGTACACGCCGGCAGAGATCGCGGGGAAGGCGAGGGATGCCGCGCCGAGCCGCGCGGCGACCGCGAGCGAGTTGCGGTACGCGGCGCGCAGCAACTCGCGCCGCGCGTCGGCCTCGGCCCCCGGCCCCGGCCACACGGGGCCCACCGCGTGGATCACCCAGCGCGCGGCGAGCCGGCCCGCGCCGGTCGCGACGGCCTCGCCCGTCGGCAGGCCGGCGCGGAACGTGGTCGCCCTGAGTGTTCGGCACTCCTCGAGGATCTCGGGTCCGCCGGCTCGGTGGATGGCGCCGTCGACGCCGCCGCCGCCGAGCAGGCTCGAGTTGGCGGCGTTCACGATGGCGTCGACGCGTTCGGCGGTGATGTCGCCGATGGCGAGTTCGATGCGGGTCACGATGGCGCCTCCCCTCCCTGGGACGGCCTCGTCTCAGGCCGCGCGGCCGGGCGACAGCGCTTCGGCGATCGCGCGGATCTCGCCCGGCCCCGTGCGGCAGCAGCCGCCGATGACGGCGGCGCCCGCCGTGCGCCACGCCCGAACGAGCGCGGAGGGGAAGACCGGCGTCCCGTGCCAGGTGCGGGACGCCCCGTCCCAGGTCTCCCCGCTGTTCGGGTAGGCGACGATCGGCTTGCCGGTCACCCCACGGGCGACTGCGATCGCGCCCGCCACCTCGGCCGGCGCGCAGCAGTTCACTCCCACCGCGACCACCTCGTCGCTCGAGGCGGCGACGGCGAACGCCTCGGCGAGTGGCTCACCACTGCGCATGCGGCCGCCGTCCGGCGTGACGGTGATCCAGGCGGGAACGCCCGTGCCGTCGAGCTCGGCGACGATCGCCTCGACCTCCGCGAGCGTCGCCACGGTCTCGGCGGCGAGCAGGTCCGCGCCGGCGTCGGCGAGCACGCGCAGGCGCTCACGGTGCCAGGTGCGCAACTCGGCGACGCCGAGGCCGAGGTCGCGGTACTCGGAGCCGTCGCCGATCATGGCGCCGTATGGGCCGATCGACGCGGCGATCCATCCGCGGCCCGCCTCGTCGCGGGCGCGACGAGCGAGGTCGACGCTTCGGATGAGCAGTTCCGTCGTGGCCCTCCGGTCGAGGCCCGCGCGGTCGCACCCCTCGTAGGTGACCTGGTAGGAGGCGGTGATGGCGATGTCGGCGCCGGCGGCGAAGTAGTCGCGATGCGCCGCGAGCACGAGATCCGGTCGGTCGGCGAGCACGCGGGCGCTCCACAGGTCGGAGGCGACGTCGGCGCCGAGGTCCTCGAGGCGCGTGCCGAGGCCGCCGTCGAGCACGAGGGGCCCGTCGGCGAGGGCATCGAGCAGCGAGGGCCGCGGCATCCGCTGGGTCATCCCCGATTGTTGGAGAGTTCGAAGATGCGCACGAGCTCTGCGACGGCCGCCTCGCGCTGCTCGCCGCCCGTCTCGTACATCTCGCTCACGTGAGTGCGCAGGTGGTTCTCGACGAGCAGCTTGTTGAGCGAGCCGAGTGACTTCTGCACGGCGAGCGACAGCGTGATGATGTCGACGCAGTAGTCCTCGTTCTCGATCATCTTCTCGATGCCGCGCAGCTGGCCCTCGATGACCTTGGTGCGGTGCAGGGCGCGCTTCTTGATGTCATCGATCACGAGATCAGGATACCTTGTGCGCACCAGATACCCCTCTGGGTATCCCGGGGGTGTCCCCGACGAACGCCGGGGCGCTAGCGTTGGGGCATGATCCGTCGCTCGGCCCGGGCTGCAGCCGTCGCGCTCGTCGCCGTCGCACTCGTTGCGGGCCCCGCCGCCGCCGCGGTAGCCGCTCAGCCCCGCGAGTCGGCGCCATCCTCGGCCTCGAGTGCGCGAGGGCCCGGCGATGTGTCGGCGCTGCCCGCCGGGGTCGAGGACTTCACCTTCGCGTCGTTCGACGCGGTGTACGAGCTCGCCCGCGACGATGCGAAGCGGTCGGTGCTCGCGACCACCGAGACGCTCGTCGCGGTGTTCCCCGAGTTCGACCAGAACCGCGGCATCCGTCGCGCGATCCCGCTCGACTACCAGGGGCATCCCACCGACATCCGCGTGGAGTCGGTGACGGATGCCTCGGGCGCGCCCCGGGGGTACGAGGTCGCCGAGGACGAGAACGGCGAGTTCCTCCTCATCACGGTGCGCGCCGACGACTTCGTGCACGGCGAGCAGACGTACGTGATCCGCTACACGCAGCACAACGTGACCCTCGAGCCCGACGACGCCGCGATCGACGAGTTCTACTGGGACGTCAACGGCACGGGCTGGGCCCAGCCGTTCGGCCGCGTGCGCGCCGAGCTGCGGATGTCGGCGGACGTCGCGGAGGGCTTCACCGGGGACACCGCCTGCTATCGCGGCTGGACGGGCTCGCCGACCCCCTGCGAATCGCTCGCGGTCACGGATACCTCGCCTCCGGTGGTGCTCGCCGAGGCATCCGTGATCGGCCCCTACGAGAACCTCACGATCGCGGTCGCGTTCGCGCCCGGCACATTCGAGCCGCGCGACGAGTCGTTCCTCTCCTCACCTGCGGCGATCGCGGGCGCCGTGGCGGCCGCCCTCGCCGTGCTCGCCCTGGTCTCGGCGATCGTGCTCCGCGTCGTGCGCTGGCGCAACCACCCCGGCCGCGGCATCATCGTCGCGCAGTACGAGCCGCCCGACGACGTCAGCGCCATGGCCGCCGCCGATCTCGTGGGACATCCGGAGAAGGGCGTGACGGCGACCATCCTCGACCGTGCCGTCGAGGGGGAGCTGCGCGTGGTGGAGACCGGGCGCAGGAAGTATGCCGTCGAGTTCGTCGGCGGCGAGGCGGGCGACGGCGACGCGCGCTCGGTCGTATTGGCGCTCTTCCACGGCAATCCCGTCCCGGGCGCGCGGCGGGAATTGAAGTCCAGGGACGTCGTGCTCGGCCGGCGGCTGCTCGCGCTACGGCAGTCCTCCGCCAAACGGGTCGTGCAGCGGGGGCTCCGCCGGCGGCCCGACCTCGGCATCCGCGTGCTCCTCGCCGTCGGCGCGATCGGGGCCGCGACGCTCAGCGTCGTGTTCGGAGCCATCGCGCTCGACGACCGACGCGGCGGGCCATGGCCGTTCGTGCTCTTCGCCGCCGCGATCTTCGCTGCAATCGTCACGGTGTTCGTCGTCGCCGGCGTGCGGCCGCTCACCGAGCGGGGGCGCGAGGCTCGCGACCACCTCGAGGGGCTGCGCCTCTACATCCGGCTCGCCGAGGCCGATCGGCTCCGCGTGCTGCAGAGCCCGAGCGGCGCGATGCGGGTGGACCGGCCTGCCGCGGCATCCGTCGCCGGGGTCGCGCAGGCGACCGGCACGACGCCTTCGGGAACGGATGCCTCGACCACGACCGCCACGCTCGACCCCGCCGTGGTGCTGAAGCTCAACGAGCGCCTCCTGCCGTACGCGGTGCTGTTCGGGCTCGAGCGGGAGTGGAGCCGCGAGCTCGCGGCGCTCTACGAGGCCCGCGGCGAGTCCCCGAGCTGGTACTCCGGACGCGACGGCTTCAACGTCGGCGCGTTCTCGGTGGCGGTGTCGTCGTTCTCGTCGGCATCGAGCTCGTCGTGGTCGGGATCGAGCTCGAGCTCGTCGTCGAGCGGCTCGGGCGGCGGCGGCTCGTCGGGCGGCGGCGGGGGCGGCGGCGGAGGCGGAGGAGTCTGACCGGCGGCAGGCCGGCCCGGTATCGCCGGCCGGTGTCGGCCGGCCGGTGACAGGTCGCGGGGTCAGTCCTCTTCGTCGACGGATCGCTCGTCGCGGAGGTCGACGCGGCGTTCCTCGTCGATGCCCGACACCTCGTCGCCGAGGCTGTCATCGAGCGGGCGGTGGTCGTCGTCGGCGGCGAGTTCGTCTTCGTCGAACTCGGTGTCCTGCGCGACCGTGAATTCGTCGTCTTCGTCGGGCGAGATGGCGCCCGCCCCCGCGAGATCATCCATGGCTGAAGCATAGGCCGACTCGGTCGAGCCCGCATGGGCGAATCCCGGCCCGCGTGCGGTCGGCACCGTATGCTCCGAGCATGCCGGAATGGATCGGTGCGACCCTCGCTGGCCTGCTCGCCGGAGGTGCGCTCCTCGCGGGCGCGATCATCGCGCTGCTCGGGCAGGTGCCGACCCGGGTGGTCGCCGCGATCATGGCACTCGGATCGGGCACGCTCATCTCCGCGCTCGCATTCGACCTCGTGCTCGAGGCGCAGCGCGAGGGCGGCATCGTGCCCACGGTCCTCGGATTCGCCGTCGGCGCGATCGTCTACGTGGCCGCCAACCAGCTCCTGGACCGGTTCGACCAGCGCCACCCGCGAGGCACGAGCGAGTATCCCGGCACCGGCGCGGGCATCGCCCTCGGCGCACTGCTCGACGGCATCCCCGAGTCCGCGGTGCTCGGCCTCAGCATGGTGGGCGGCGGCGGGGTCAGCATGCCGGTGCTCATCGCGATCGTCATCTCGAACGTGCCCGAGGGCCTCTCGAGCACCGCAGAACTGAGGCGCAGCGGTCGCTCGTCCGGCTTCGTCATCTCGCTCTGGGTCGGCATCGCCCTCGCGTGCGCCCTCGCCTCGCTGCTCGGCTACGTGCTGCTCGACACGGCGAGCGGCGAGGTCACCGCATTCATCACGGCGATCGCGGCCGGTGCGATCCTCGCAATGATCTGCGACACCATGATCCCCGAGGCGTTCCGCTCCGCGCACGCGCTCACCGGTCTCCTCGTGACCGCAGGTTTCCTACTGGGTTACACCGTCCACGTGCTCGGCTGAGTCGCGTCGCGCGTCGTGCGTCGCCGAGCGGGCGCGGCTCCGGCTAGAATGGCAGGGCGCCCGACGAATCCGTTCTTCGGCCGACCGCGTGAGCCCGGCTCGTGCGCTGCTCGGTTCGGGATTCGGCGTACCGCATGCGGCGGCTTTCGAGCCGTCCCGAGCGGTCCCGACCACCGCCACCGGTGACGAGGGGGCGAGCCGGGGACGGCACATGAACGGGAGGACCATGGCCCAGACGAGGCAGCGCCAGCGAACGCGTTCGCGCGACGACGACGCACCCATCATCCCGATCCTCGCGCGCAAGGTGCGCGAGGTCGAGACGAAGGCGCAGAAGGGCAAGCTCGGCCCGACCAACCGCACGAAGTTCCAGGTCATCGCGCTGCTCATGCGCGAGGAGCGTGCCCGGGTCAAGTCCGACCCCGACGTCACCGACGCCGCCCGTGCCGAGCTCCTCAAGCGCCTCGACGGCATCGCGCAGATCCTCGCGAAGACCGCGGCCCGCGACACGAGCCTCATCGCCCTCCTCGAGTCGGATGCCTCGATCTCCACGGTCGCGCAACGATTCCGTCGCGACTGGCTCCTCGAGTCCGGGGCCGAGCTCAGCCCCGACGAGCTCATCATCACGCGTGAGCCCGAGGCCCGGCCCGAGCTCGGCGAGAACCAGGTCATCCCGGCCTCCGTCCGGTCGCGGCAGCTCGCGAACCCGTTCCTCGCCCCCGACTTCTCCAAGCCCTCCGCGCCCGTGGTGCCGGTGCGCCGCCTCGCGAACTGGGAGCTGCTCGGGCCGCTCTTCAAGTCGTTCGAGATCGGCTCGGGCGGCCATGCCGCGAGCATGGAGCTGCCCGAGGCGCCGAAGGTCGACCGGCTCTCGCCACGCGGCCTCGAGCTGATGAAGCACCAGATCCGGTTCATCGAGGCGGCTCGCGAGGGACACCGCACCTTCCTCCTCGCCGACGAGCCGGGGCTCGGCAAGACCGCGCAGTCGGTGCTCGCGGCATCCGTCGCCGACGCCTACCCGCTGCTCGCGGTCGTGCCGAACGTCGTGAAGATGAACTGGGCGCGGGAGGTCGAGCGGTGGACACCGCACCGGCGCGCCACCGTCATCCACGGCGACGGCGACAGCCTCGACGCGTTCGCCGACGTCGTCGTCGTGAACTACGACGTGCTCGACCGGCATATGGCGTGGCTGTCGACGCTGGGCTTCCGCGGCATGGTCGTCGACGAGGCGCACTTCATCAAGAACCTGCAGTCGCTGCGCTCGCGCAACGTGCTCGCACTCGCCGACCGCATCCGTCGTGCCGCGCCCGGCGGTGACCCGCTCCTGCTCGCGCTCACCGGTACGCCGCTCATCAACGACGTCGACGACTTCCGTGCAATCTGGCAGTTCCTCGGCTGGATCCAGGGCGACAGGCCGTCGCCGCTGCTCCTCGGCAGGCTCGAGGAGGCAGGGCTCACGCCGGCCGACCACGGCTTCTACTCCGAGGCGCGCCGCACCGTGATCGACCTCGGCATCGTGCGCCGTCGCAAGGTCGACGTGGCCGCCGACCTGCCCGACAAGCGGATCGCCGACCTCCCCGTGGAGCTCGACGATGAACTCGGCCGCTCGGTGCGCGCCGCGGAGCGCGAGCTCGGCAACCGGCTCGTCGGCCGGTTCCGCGCGCTCGTCGAGGCGCGGAACCTGCGGATCGGCGACCTCGAAGAGGACCAGCGCGACCAGTTCATCCGCGCCGTCGCGCACGCCGAGCTGGAGGAGTCGAAGTCGGCGAAGTCGGGCGAGAACGTCTTCACGATGGTGCGACGCATCGGCCAGGCGAAGGCCGGGCTCGCGGCCGACTACGCTGCGCAGCTCGCCCGCTCGGTGGGCAAGGTGGTGTTCTTCGCCAAGCACATCGACGTCATGGACCAGGCCGAGGCCGCGCTCGCCGCGCGCGACCTCCGCACGGTGTCGCTGCGCGGCGACCAGACGGCGCTGCAGCGGCAGGCGGCCATCGACGCGTTCAACAAGGACCCCGAGGTGGCGGTCGCCGTCTGCTCGCTCACCGCGGCGGGCGTCGGGGTGAACCTGCAGGCCGCGTCGAACGTCGTGCTCGCCGAGCTCAGCTGGACGGCCGCCGAGCAGACCCAGGCCATCGATCGTGTGCACCGCATCGGCCAGGACGAGCCCGTCACCGCTTGGCGCATCATCGCGGCGCACACGATCGACGCACGCATCGCCGAGCTCATCGACTCGAAGCAGGGCCTCGCGGCTCGCGCACTCGACGGCAGCGACGTCGAGCCGGGCTCGGCGGACTCGGTGCAGCTCGACGCCCTGCAGCACCTGCTGCGGGCGGCGCTCGACGGCGCCCTCTAGTCCGGCCGGCGGGCGGGCACGGTCGGGGAACGCTATAGACTGCCGCAGTCGATACGCCCCGACGTCGCGGCCTCCGGCAACAACCATGTTCGCGTCGAGCACCTTGGAGTCGTGCACACCATGAAGATCGGGATCCTCACGAGCGGGGGCGACTGCCCGGGCCTGAACGCCGTCATCCGCGGCTCGGTCCTGCAGGGCGTCATCACGTACGACGCGGAGTTCATCGGCTTCCGCTGGGGATGGAAGGGCGTCGTGGAGGGCGACTTCATGCCGATCACCCGTCACGACGTGCGCGGCCTGTCGAAGCAGGGCGGCACGATCCTCGGCTCGAGCCGCACCAACCCGTTCGAGGGGGAGGGCGGCGGGCCCGAGAACATCCAGCGCATGCTCGACGCGAACGGCATCGACGCGATCATCGCGATCGGCGGCGAGGGCACCCTCACGGCCGCCCGCCGCCTCACCGACGCCGGCCTCCATATCGTGGGGGTGCCGAAGACCATCGACAACGACCTCGCGGCCACCGACTACTCGTTCGGCTTCGACACGGCCGTCGAGATCGCCACCGAGGCGATCGACCGCCTCCGCACCACGGCCGAGTCGCACGGACGCTGCATCGTCGTCGAGGTCATGGGTCGCCACGTCGGCTGGATCGCGCTGCACTCCGGCATGGCGGGCGGCGCGCACGCCATCCTCATCCCAGAGCAGCCGCAATCGATCGACCAGATCTGCGAGTGGGTCGAATCCGTCCGCGAGCGCGGCCGCGCCCCGCTCGTCGTGGTCGCCGAGGGCTTCCACCTCGACGAGATGGAGGAGGCGCACTCGCACAAGGGCCTCGACGCGTTCAACCGACCCCGTCTCGGCGGCATCGCCGAGCGCCTCGCCCCGATCATCGAGGAGCGCACCGGCATCGAGTCGCGCGACACGGTGCTCGGCCACATCCAGCGCGGCGGTGCGCCTTCGGCGTACGACCGGGTGCTCGCGACGCGGCTCGGCATGCACGCCGTCGACGCCGTGTACGAGCACGCGTGGGGCTCGATGGTGACGCTCCGCGGCACCGACATCAAGACCGTCTCGATCGCCGAGGCGGTCGGCAGCCTCAACCGCGTGCCCCAGTCCCGCTACGACGAGGCGAAGATCCTCTTCGGCTGACGGATGCCACTGGTCCAGGTCTGCGTCTGCTACCTCCTGCGCGAGCAGGAGGGGCGCACCGAGGTGCTCCTCGGACGCAAGAAGGAGGGGCTCGGCAAGGGCAACTTCGTGGGGCTCGGCGGCAAGCTCGAGCCGGGGGAGTCGGCGGTCGACGCCGCGGTGCGCGAGGTCTTCGAGGAGGCGGGCGTCGTGGTCGCGGCATCCGACCTCGAGCCTCGCGGCCGCCTCACCTATCACTTCCCGCACCGCAAGACCTGGAGCCAGGAGTCGAGCGTCTTCGTGTGCCGCACATGGCAGGGTCTACCGGTCGGGTCCGACGAGCTCGACCCCGAGTGGTTCGCGCTCGACGCGGTGCCGTTCGACGAGATGTGGGACGACGCGCGCCGCTGGCTTCCCGGAGTGCTGTCGGGCGGTCGCGTGCGTCGCACCTTCGTGTTCGGCGAGGACCTCGCGACCGTGGTGGCTGAGCCCGAATCGGTCGCGTAGGATCGTCGGGGCGCGCAGCGCTCGCCGCTACCGCAACCAACGTCCCCTGAACATTCGGTGAATCACCACCACCGATCCAGAGAAAGACGCCGGTGGATCTCACCCTCATCGTCGTGCTGGTCATCGCGCTGGCGCTCTTCTTCGACTTCACGAACGGCTTCCACGACACGGCGAACGCCATGGCGACGCCGATCGCCACCGGCGCGCTCCGCCCGAAGGTCGCCGTCGGCATCGCCGCGATCCTGAACCTCGTGGGCGCCTTCCTGTCGACCGAGGTCGCGAGGACCATCTCGGGCGGCATCATCAAGGAGGGCGACGGCGGCGTGCTGATCACGCCCCAGCTCATCTTCGCCGGGTTGATCGGCGCGATCGTGTGGAACATGATCACGTGGCTGCTCGGGCTCCCCTCGTCGTCGAGCCACGCGCTGTTCGGCGGGCTCATCGGCGCCGCCCTCGTCGGCTTCGGCGTGCAGGCCGTCGACTTCAGCGTGGTGCTCTCGAAGGTCGTGCTGCCGGCCATCCTCGCACCGCTGACCGCCGGGCTCATCGCGTACACGGCCACGAAGCTCGCCTACGCCATCACCCGCCGCCACGACGGCAAGCCCGACGGCCGCGACGGGTTCCGGCACGGGCAGATCTTCTCGAGCTCGCTGGTCGCCCTCGCGCACGGCACCAACGACGCCCAGAAGACCATGGGCATCATCACCCTCACCCTCATCTCGGTCGGGCTCCAGCCCGTCGGCAGCGGCCCCGAGTTCTGGGTCATCGTGCTCTGCGCCGTCGCGATCGCCCTCGGCACGTACATGGGCGGCTGGCGCATCATCAAGACCCTCGGCACCGGCCTCACCGACGTGAAGCCCGCGCAGGGCTTCGCCGCCGAGACGTCCACGGCCGCCACGATCCTCGCCTCGACCAACCTCGGCTTCGCCCTGTCGACCACCCAGGTCGCGTCGGGCTCCGTCATCGGCTCGGGCATGGGCCGCCGCGGTTCGACGGTGCGCTGGCGCACCGCAGGCCGCATCGGCGTCGGCTGGCTGTTGACGCTGCCGGCGGCCGGCATCGTCGGCGCGCTCGCGGCGCTCGTCGCCTCGCTCGGGCCCGCCGGCATCATCATCGACATGATCATCGGCGTGGTCGTCATCTCGGGCATCTTCCTGTGGTCGCGTCGCAGCGAGGTGACACCGTCGAACGTGGTCAGCGAGGTCGCCGACTCGGGCAGCGCCGTGAACATCGAGCAGAACCCGACGCCCATCAAGAAGGGGGCGCCGTGATCGACTGGCTCGCATTCCTCCTGGTGCTCGGGTCGGCCCTGCTCGCCACGGTGATCGTGGTGATCACGTACTCGCTCGGCATCCGCCTGCTCACGGTCTCAGGGCGCACGCCGATCGTGACGCCGGCCGAGTTCACCGACGCCATCGCGGTCGTCACCCCCGCCGAGGCAAAGGCCGCCGTGAAGCGGGCAGCCAAGGCCGCGAAGAAGAGCCCTCTCACCGACGGCCAGAAGCGTGTTGCGCTCTTCGGCGCCCGCGCCTGCTTCGCGCTGAGCGGCCTGGCGGCGCTGGTGGGCATCTACCTGATCGTCCCGGTCCTGCACGGGCTCGTCTGACGCGGCGTGGGCGGCCCACCCTGCGATCGGGGGGATAGCCCCATGTCGCGGGCTCGGCGGCATCCGTAGCGTGGAAGCACACCCACGAACAGGAGATCACCATCATGACCACCGCCACGCCCACCCCGTCGCAGCAGGCGCCGTTCGGCGAGCCGAACCCCTACGCGACCACCGCACCCGCGGCGGAGACGCGCGGATTCAGCATCTCGAGCCTCGTGCTCGGCCTCGTGTCGATCGTCGCGAGCTACACCTTCTTCGTGCCGATCGTCGGCCTCGTGCTCGGCGTCCTGGCGCTGAAGCGCGAGCCCGCGTCGCGCACGATGGCGATCTGGGGCATCGTGCTGAACGCGGTGATGCTCGCCGGGGCGGTGCTCGTGAGCCTCGGGGCCTTCGCCTTCGGCCTCGCGATGCTGCCCTTCGCGTTCCTCTGATCCTCGAGCCCGAACGGGCCGCGCCCCCGGCTTCGGGGCGCGGCCCGTTCGCCGTTCCCGTGTCGAGCGGATGCCGCGAGCCGGACGCGCTGCGTTCAGGCGTAGAAGCCGCGCAGCAGCGCCTCGGTCCCCCCGATGTGCTCGGCCATCGCCGCCGCGGCGTCGTCGGGGCTTCCGCGCAGGATCGCGTCGACGATGGCGCGGTGCTGCTCGTTCGAGTGGGCGATGTTCGGAGCGAGCAGCGGGATGCCGTCGAGGAGTTCGTTCACGCGCATGCGCACGTCCGCCACGAGCGGGATGACACTCGGAGTGCCGAGCACCTCGGCGATGAGCAGGTGCAGCCGCGAGTCCGCCATGCGGTACTGCTCGCCCGGCGCCGTGCGGCACTCCTCGTAGGCCTGCCAGAGGCGCTCCCGATCGCCCGCGGTGAGCTCGCTCTCGGCCGCCCGCCGCGCGACGCCGACCTCGATCACGGCGCGGAGTGCGAGCGTGTCCTCGAGCGCGGCGCCCGGGCCATGCGGGTCGCGGCCGGTGCCCGCCGTGACGGGTGAGGCCGTCGGCAGCTCATCCGAGACGAACGTGCCGCCGTACCGGCCGCGCCTGGCGACCACCCACCCCGCCTCTGCGAGCGACGCGATCGCCTCCCGGAGCGTGTCGCGGCTCACCTCGAGCATGCCTGCCAGCTCGCGCTCGGGGGGCAGCTGTTCGCCGGGGCCGATGAGCCCGAGCCGAATGGACTGGAGGAGGCGCTGCACGGTCTCCTCGAAGGCATTCGCCGGACGTGCGGGCGTGAGCAGGAGCCCGGCGCTCAGTACCTCTGCCACGGGCTCCGGAGCGGCGGCCTCGGCGGCGGCGTCGTCGCGAGCAGCCTCCGCAGCGGCATCCGCTCGGTCCTCGCGCTCCGCCATGTCCATGCCTTCGAGCCTAGAACGGCGTGACGTAGGCGGAGCTGATGCCGCCGTCGACGAGGAACGTGGACCCCGTGATGAACGACGCGTCGTCGCTCGCGAGGAACGCGACGGCCGCCGCGAGCTCCTCGGGCTCGGCGAACCGCCCCACGGGGATGTGCACGAGCCGCCGCTGCGCACGCCCGGGATCATTCGCGAACAGCTCCTGCAGCAGCGGCGTGTTCACCGGGCCCGGGCAGAGGGCGTTCACGCGGATGCCCTGGCGGGCGAACTGCACGCCGAGCTCACGGCTCATCGCGAGCACGCCACCCTTCGAGGCGGTGTAGGAGATCTGCGACGTCGCCGAGCCCAGCACCGCGACGAACGACGCCGTGTTGATGATCGAGCCGCGGCCCTGCGCCACCATGTGGCGGAGCGCTGCTCGCGAGCACAGGTACACCGACTTCAGGTTGACGTCCTGCACCTTCTGCCAGGCCGGCAGCTCGGTGGTCTCGATGGAGTCGTCGTCGGGTGGCGAGATGCCCGCGTTGTTGAACGCGATGTCCACGGAGCCGTAGGCGTCTGCGGCCGCGTCGAAGAGGTGGTCGACCTGGCGTTGGTCGGTCACATCGACCGGCACGTACAGACCGTCGACGAGGGTGGCGGCCGCATCGCCGGCATTCACGTCGAGGTCGCCGATCACGACCCTGGCTCCCTCGGCGGCGAGTCGCTTCGCCGTGGCGAGCCCGATGCCGGATGCCCCGCCGGTGATGACGGCGACGCGTCCGGCGAGGCGCTGGGTGAGGTCGATGCGGGGGAGGTCGGTCATGGTGCTCCTGTCGTGGGTTCGGGTCTCGATACGCGCGGCGCTAGTCGACCACCGGGGCGGGGTCGACGGCGAGGAAGACGTTCTTGGTCTCGGTGAAGGCGATCGGCGCGTCGGGGCCGAGCTCGCGCCCGAGGCCCGACTGCTTGAACCCGCCGAACGGCGTCGCATAGCGTACCGACGAGTGCGAGTTCACGCTGAGGTTGCCCGACTCCACGGCACGGGCCACCCGGATGCCGCGACTGAGGTCGCGCGTCCAGATGGAGCCCGACAGGCCGTACTCGCTCGCGTTCGCGAACTGGATCGCGTCGGCCTCGTCGTCGAACGGGAACACCGACACCACCGGGCCGAAGATCTCCTCCCGCGCGGCGCGCGAGTCGCGGGCGGGCGTCAGCACCGTCGGGGCGAACCAGTAGCCGGGGCCGCCGGGCGCGCTGCCGCGGAACGCGAGGTCCGTGTCGTCGGGCACGAACGAACGCACCCGGTCGAGGTGTGCGCGTGCCACGAGCGGACCCATCTCGGTCGCCTCCTCGGCGGGGTCGCCGACGCTCACGCCCTGCACAGCAGGCTCCAGGAGCTCCATGAACCGCTCGTAGACGCTGCGCTCCACGAGGATGCGACTGCGCGCGCAGCAGTCCTGCCCGGCGTTCTCGAACACGCCGTACGGCGCAGTGGCTGCGGCCTTCTCGAGGTCGGCGTCGGCGAACACGATGTTCGCGCTCTTGCCGCCGAGTTCCAGCGTCACGCGCTTCACCTGCGCCGCGCAGCCCGCCATGATGTGCTTGCCGACCTCGGTCGAGCCCGTGAACACGACCTTGCGCACGGTCTCGTGCGTGACGAACCGCTCGCCGACGACGGATCCCTTGCCGGGCAGGACCTGGAAGAGCCCCTCGGGCAGCCCGGACTCCAGGCCGAGCTCGGCGAGGCGCATGCTCGTCAGCGGCGTCCACTCGGCGGGCTTCAGCACGACCGCGTTGCCCGCGGCGAGGGCGGGGGCGAAGCCCCATGACGCGATCGTCATGGGGAAGTTCCACGGCGTGATCACGCCCACCACGCCGAGCGGCTCCTGGAATGTCACGTCGAGCCCGCCCGCCACCGGGATCTGGCGGCCGAACAGCCGTTCGGGAGCGGCCGAGAAGTACTCGAGCACGTCGCGCACGTGCCTCGCCTCCCACCGGGCCTGCGAGATCGGATGCCCCGAGTTGCGCACCTCGGTGGCGGCGAGCTCCTCGACGGCGCCGTCGACGGCCTCCGCGAAGCGCCGCAGCATCCGGCCCCGGTCGACTGGGGCGAGCGCCGCCCAGTCGCGCTGCGCCGCCGCCGCGCGGGCGATGGCGGCATCCGCCTCCTCGATCGAACTCGACGTGACGGTGGCGACGACCTGCTCGTCAGCGGGGTTCACGATCGTGTGGCTCACGAACGGCTCCTTCCCATGCGGTGGGTGCGGGCGGCCTCGACGAGCCCGGCGAACAGCCGGCGGTCGGCTGCGTTCTCCTCGGGATGCCACTGCACGCCGATCCCGAACGGCACCGAGTCGAGCTCGACGGCCTCGATGACGCCGTCCTCGCTGCGCGCGGTCACCGTGAGGCCTTCGGCGACCCGGTCGAGGGCCTGGTGGTGGTAGAAGTGCACGGACAGTGCGTCGGTGTCGGGCCCGAGTACGGCGGCCAGCCGAGAGCCGGTCTCGACCGCCACGTCCCCTTCGCCGAACACGGCGGGGGAGGGCTGGTACCGCTCGCTGCCGACGACGTCGGGCAGGTGCTGGTGCAGCGTGCCGCCGAGCGCGACGTTCAGCACCTGCGCACCGCGGCAGATGCCGAGGAACGGCAGTTCGATCGCGATGGCCTCGGCGAGCAGCGCGTCCTCCCACGCGTCGCGGTCGGAGCGCGGTGCGCCCGTGCGAGGGTGCGGGACCTGCCCGTAGCGGGCGGGGTCCACGTCGGCGCCGCCCGCGATGATGAGCCCGTCGAGGGAGGCGACGACCGAGCGTGCGATCTCGCGGGTGACCGGCTGCGGCGGCAGCAGCACGGCGATGCCGCCGGCATCCGTCACGGCGTCGAGGTAGACCTTCGGCAGGAACGACGCCGGCACGTCCCAGACTCCCGTCTGCGCCTGCTCGAGATAGGTGGTGACGCCGATCAACGGCGCGGATGCCGCCGGCACAGGCACCGGGGCATCCGCGTCGTCCCCCATCCCCCCGGTCCAGCCGCTCGTCGTCACAGCGTCGTCGGAGAACTCAGAGCCGTTCGAAGCCACGCACCCGCTCCCAGTCCGTCACTGCCGCGTCGTAGGCCGCGAGCTCGACGCGCGTGTTGTTCAGGTAGTGCTCGACGACCTCGTCGCCGAAGGCCTCGCGGGCGATCGTCGACCCGGCGAACAGGTCGGCGGATTCGCGGAGCGTGGCCGGCACGCGCGCGACGTCGCTCTCGTAGGCGTTGCCGATGAACACGTCCGCGGGTTCGAGCTGCTCGTCGATGCCGTGCAGGCCGGCGGCGATCAGTGCGGCGACGGCGAGGTACTGGTTGACGTCGCCTCCCGGCACCCGGTTCTCGACGCGCATGCCGTGGCCGCGGCCGACGACCCGGAGGGCGCACGTGCGGTTGTCGAGTCCCCATGCGATCGCGGTCGGGGCGAAGCTCCCGGCGACGTAGCGCTTGTACGAGTTCACGTTCGGCGCCGAGAAGAGCGTGAGCTCGCGCATGGCCGAGAGCTGCCCCGCGAGGAAGTGCCGGAACAGCTTCGACATGCCGTTCGGGGCATCCGGGTCGCTGAAGACGGCCTCGCCGCCTTGGCCGCGGAGGCTGATGTGGATGTGGCAGCTGTTGCCCTCCCGCTCGTCGAACTTCGCCATGAAGGTGAGCGACTTGCCGTGCTTGTCGGCGATCTCCTTCGCGCCGTTCTTGTAGATCGAGTGGTTGTCGCAGGTGCCGAGCGCATCCGTGTAGCGGAATGCGATCTCCTGCTGCCCGAGGTTGCACTCGCCCTTCACGCCCTCGCAGTACATCCCGGCGCCGTCCATCGAGTTGCGGATGTCCCGCAGCAGCGGCTCCATGCGCGTCGACGCGAGCAGCGCGTAGTCGATGTTGTAGTCGCTCGCGGGCGTGAGGTCGTGGTACCCCTTGCGCCAGGCGTCGCGGTAGGAGTCGTCGAAGACGATGAACTCGAGCTCGGTGCCGACGAACGCGGTCAGGCCGCGCTCGGCGAGCCGCTCAAGCTGGCGCTGCAGGATGCGACGGGGCGACGGCTCGACAGGCGTGCCGTCGAGCCACTGCAGGTCGGCGGTGACGAGCGCCGTCGCCTCGAGCCATGGGGCCATGCGGAGCGTCGTGAAGTCGGGAATCATAGCCATGTCGCCGTAGCCGCGCTCCCAGCTCGACATGGCGTAGCCGTCGACGGTGTTCATCTCGACATCGACCGCGAGCAGGTAGTTGCAGCACTCCGCGCCGTGCTGTGCGACGTCGTCGAGGAACAGGCGCGCCGACACGCGCTTGCCGACCAGGCGTCCCTGCATGTCGGTGAAGGCCACGATGACGGTGTCGACATGGCCGTCGGCGACGGCGCTGCGGAGCTGGTCGAGCGAGAGGTATCCGGTCGGTGCCGACATCCGGCTCCTCCTCGAGAACGTTGAATGGTCTGCGGTGGCGACCATTACATCACAGCCGGCGGGCCTTCGACAGTGGATTCGCCGCGTGATTGAGCGGGTGCCGAACGAATACCCCGGAAAAAGGTCTGTACGAGCCACCATTGCGCACTCTATAGTCGGGGCCAACGCATCGCATCCCCCCGCGCCCGCCCGAATCGGCCCGCGCGACGAGAGCAAGGGAACCACTATGTCGAAGGACACACTCAAGGTCTCGGGCGTGACGTACACGACCGCCGAGGACGGCTACTTCGAGAAACGACGCCTGAAGCGCTCGGCGGGAGTCTGGGGCCTCTGGGGCCTCGCCGTCGCCGCCGTCATCTCCGGAGACTTCTCGGGCTGGAACTTCGGTATCGACTTCGCCGGGTTCGGCGGCATGCTCATCGCCTTCGCGATCCTCGTGGCGATGTACTACGGCCTCATCTTCTCGATCGGGGAGATGTCGTCGGCGATGCCGCACACGGGAGGTGCCTACTCCTTCTCGCGCGCCGCGATGGGCCCATGGGGCGGATTCATCACCGGGCTCGCCGAGACGATCGAGTACGTCGCGACCACCGCCGTGATCGTGTACTTCTCGGCCGCGTATGCGGACAGCATCACGAGCGAGTTGCTCGGCTTCTCGATGCCGGCATGGATCTGGTGGGTCATCCTCTACGTCGCGTTCATCGCGCTGAACGCGGCCGGTGCCAACATCTCGTTCAAGTTCGCCATCGTCGTCTCGATCATCTCGATCGGCATCATCGTCGTGTTCTCGGCCATGGCGATCTTCTCGGGCGCATTCTCGTGGGACGCGCTGTGGGACATCGCACCCGACGCCGGGCAGACCGCGTTCCTTCCGCACGGCGTCCTGCCGATCCTGTTCGCCCTGCCGTTCGCGATGTGGTTCTTCCTCGGAATCGAGGAGCTCCCACTCGCTGCCGAGGAATCGCACGACCCCGTTCGCGACATCCCGAAGGCCGGGCTCATCGCCCGGGCGACGCTGATCATCACGGGTCTGCTCGTGCTCTTCCTGAACACCGGCGTGATCGGCGCAGAGGCTACCGGAACCGCCGGGGAACCGCTGCTCGACGGGTTCAGGGCCATCGTCGGCGACGGGATGGCAGCCGTGCTCTCGCTGTTCGCGCTGATCGGCCTGCTCGCGTCGTTGCAGGGCATCATGTTCGCCTACGGGCGCAACATGTACTCGCTGTCGCGGGCGGGCTACTACCCGAAGTTCCTCTCCCTCACTGGCAAGCGCCAAACCCCGTGGGTCGCACTCGTCGCCGGCGCGGTCATCGGGTTCGTCGCGCTCATCGTCGTCGACGCGCTCGGCGGCTCGACCGGCGTCGCCGGGGCGATCGTGCTCAACATCGCGGTGTGGGGTGCGGTGCTCGCCTACATCCTGCAGATGGTTGCGTTCGTCGTCCTCCGTCGCAAGTTCCCCGACGCCAAGCGGCCCTTCCGCAGCCCGTGGGGAGTGCCGGGCGCGGTGATCGCCGGCGTCATCGCCGCGCTCATCTTCTTCGGGACGCTGATCAATCCCACGTTCCTGCCGGCCATCATCGCGATCCTCGTCGTCTATGTCATCATGCTGATCGCCTTCGGCGTCTGGGGCCGGCACCGGCTGATCCTCTCGCCCGAGGAGGAGTACGCGGTCTCGGGCGGCCTGCACGGCGACCCGCAGGTCGAGGGCTACGGCGGGGAGGTCGAGACCGAGCTGCTCGCGGCCGACGGCGTCGACGAGCCCGCTCAGGTGCCGGCGGACGTCGTCGACGAGCCCGACAAGGTCTGAGGCGGCCGAGGTCCGGATCGACCGGATCTGGCCGACTGGAATGGGGCGGCGGGGCGTGGGGGCGCCCCGCCGCCCTCACGCGTGCGCCCGACGGCGGTAGGCTCGAAGGCGAGAAGAGGCGCGGCGACCCCGCGCGGACCACCCCGCGCGGCGATCCCGCGCGAACACGAGGCAATGGAGCCCCACAGTGTCGATGACCCGACCCGAACACCTGCCCGACCGCCTGACCAAGGAGGAGGAGCACGTGACGCACCCCGTCGACGTTCCGCCCGCCACCCGGACCGAGACCGATTCGCTCGGCAATGTCGAGGTGCCGGCCGACGCCTACTGGGGCGTGCACACCATGCGCGCGCTCGAGAACTTCCCGATCTCGAAGCGCCCGATCTCGGTCTACCCCGACCTCATTCGAGCCCTCGCTTCCGTGAAGCAGGCGGCCGCCCGCGCCAATCGCGAGCTCGGCGTGCTCAGCGCGCAGAAGGCCGCCTGGATCGACGAGGCGTGCCAGCGGATCATCGACGGCGAGTTCCACGACCAGTTCGTCGTCGGCGTCATCCAGGGCGGCGCCGGCACCTCGACCAACATGAACGCGAACGAGGTCATCACCAACGTCGCGCTCGAGATCGCCGGCTACCCCAAGGGCCGCTACGACATCCTGCACCCCATCGACGACGTCAACCGCAGCCAGTCGACGAACGACACGTACCCCACCGCGGTGAAGATCTCGCTCCTCTTCTTGCTGAGGACGCTCCTCGTCGAGCTCGAGCTGCTACGAAAGTCGTTCCTGCGCAAGGCGGACGAGTTCCACGACATCCTGAAGGTCGGGCGCACCCAGCTGCAGGACGCCGTGCCGATGACGCTCGGCCAGGAGTTCCACGGCTTCGCCACGACGCTCGGCGAGGACCACGCGCGCCTCACCGAGACCGTCTGGCTGCTCTCCGAGATCAACCTCGGCGCCACCGCGATCGGCACCGGCATCACGGCCGACCCCGGCTACGCGGCCGCCGCCGTGCGCCACCTCAACGAGATCAGCGCGCTCAGTCTCGAGACGGCGCCCGACCTCATCGAGTCCACGAGCGACGCCGGCGCGTTCATGTCGTTCTCGGGTTCGCTGAAGCGCAGCGCCATCAAGCTCTCGAAGATCTGCAACGACCTGCGCCTGCTCTCCTCGGGCCCGCAGGCCGGTCTCGGCGAGATCAACCTCCCGCCCCGTCAGGCGGGTTCGAGCATCATGCCCGGCAAGGTGAACCCGGTCATCCCCGAGGCGGTGAGCCAGGTGGCCTACGCCATCGCCGGCACGGATGTCACGGTGACCATGGCGGCCGAGGCGGGCCAGCTGCAGCTCAACGCCTTCGAACCCGTCATCGCCCACTCGCTGCTGCAGTCGATCACTTGGATGCGCCAGGCGTGCTGGACGCTGCGGGTCAACTGCGTCGACGGCATCACCGCGAACGTCGACCGGCTCGACGCGATGGTGGCCTCCAGCGTCGGCGTGATCACCGCGCTGATCCCGTTCATCGGGTACACGGCAGCGGCTTCGCTCGCGAAGCAGGCGCTCGCCACCGGGCGGCCCGTCGCCGACCTCGTGGTCGAGGCCGGGCTCATGACGCGTGAGGACGTCGAGCGACAGCTCGCTCCGTCGCGGCTCTCGGGCATGCATCCGATCACGACGGTCATCCCGGTCATCGACCTGCAGGGCGAGCCGCACGAGTGAGCGAGGCCGGGGGCCTCGGCTCCCGCCCGCGCGACGGTCGCGGCGTCCTAGACGATGCGGCAGTGCGTGGTGAGCGAGCCGATGCCCTCGATCGACACGGTGACGGTGGATCCGTCGCGCAGGAACACCTGCGGGTTGCGCGAGTAGCCGGCGCCACCGGGGCTGCCCGTCGAGATGAGGGTGCCCGGCGGGATCGTGGCGGAGCGCGAGAGGTAGGAGATGATCTCGGCGACGCCGCGCACCATCTCGTTCGTCGACGCGTCCTGCAGGATCCGGCCGTCGAGGTTGGTGGTGAGCCAGAGATCCTGCGGGTCGGCGATCTCGTCGGCGGTGACGACGACGGGCCCGGTGGGCGTGAAGCCGTCGAAGGACTTGCAGCGCGACCACTGGGCCTCGCTGAACTGCAGGTCGCGGGCGGTGATGTCGTTCACGACCGTGTAGCCCCACACGTAGTCGAGGGCGTCCCGCACGTGCACCCCCCGCGCCGGCCGGCCGATGATCACGCCGAGCTCGGCCTCGTAGTCGACCTGTGTCGTGAGGTCCTCTGGCCAGGCGGTGGTGCCGCCGTGCCCGGCGAGCGAGTTCGGCCAGAGGGAGAAGATCGTCATGGCCGTCTCGGAGCGGAGCTTCAGCTCCGAGGCGTGGGCGGCGTAGTTCGCGCCGATGGCGATGACCTGCGCAGGTCGCAGGATCGCTGAGGAGTGGCGGAGCTCGGACACCGGGACCAGCTCAGCGCCTGCCGCGAGGGCCTCGTCGACCATCGAGCGCACCTCGGCGAGCCCGTCGGGGCCGCGCTCGATGAGGTCCTGGAGGTCGCAGGGCGCCGAGGCCATCACGTCGTCGAGGAAGAGCGCAGCCTCGGCCACCACCACTGCGAGCCGAGGGGTCGTCTGGCCTTCGACTCTGAGGTGGGCGAATCTCACCCGTCTAGGCTATCGGGCACGTCGCGCGCACTGCTGTGCATGTCGTACAACGAACGACGGCGCGAACCCCGCCATGTCGACAACGGGGCGAGGGAAGCCGCCGTCATCGCCGATGCGGTGGGGTCAGGTCGTCGCGGGGCGCAGCCTGAGCTCCTGCATGCCCCCATCGACCGCGAGCGCGATCCCGGTCGTCGACGCGGCGGCGGGGCTGGCGAGGTAGGCGACGGCGTCGGCCACCTCGTCGGCGGAGACGAGGCGTCCGTGCGGCTGGCGCGCCTCGAGCGCGGCGCGCTCCGCGGCGGGGTCGGGCGCCGAGTCGAGGAGGCGTCCGACCCACGGCGTGTCCGCGGTGCCGGGGTTCACCGCGTTCACCCGGATGCCCTCGCGCAGGTGGTCGGCCGCCATCGCCCTGGTGAGGGCGGCCACGGCGCCCTTGCTCGCGCTGTAGAGCGCCCGCTCCGGCAGTCCCGCGGTGGCGGCGATCGACGAGGTGTTCACGATCGCCGCGGCGGGGGAGCGGCGCAGGTGCGGCAGCGCGGCGCGGCTGACCCGGGCCATGCCGACGACGTTGACGTCGAGCACCCGATGCCATTCGTCGTCGGCATTCGCCTCCACCGTCCCCTGGGCGCCGATGCCCGCGTTGTTGACGAGGATGTCGATGCGACCGAACTCGGCGGCCACGCGATCGACGCCGGCGCGGACGCTCGTGTCGTCGGCGACGTCGACGGCGACGGCGAGATCGGCCTCGGGCGCGGCATCCGGTTGCAGGTCGAAGACGGCGACCCGGGCGCCGTCGTGCCGCAGCCGTCGCGCGATCGCGGCGCCGATGCCGGATGCCCCTCCGGTGACGATCGCGACGAGGCCGGTGAAGTCGTGGTTCATGATGGTCGGTGGTCCTTTCGATCAGCCGGAGACGATGCGCTGGCGCTGGCGGCCGAGGCCATCGATCTCGAGCTCGACGACGTCGCCCGGCGCGAGGTAGGGGAAGCGTCCGGAGAGCGCGACGCCCTCGGGAGTGCCGGTGAGCACGAGGTCGCCGGGCTCGAGCACGAGCACCTGGCTGAGCTCGTGGACGATGCGGTCGATGCCGAAGATGAGGTCGGCGGTGCGCGAATCCTGGCGGGGCTCGCCGTTCACGAAGCTCCTGAGGCGCACGTCGTCGGCGTCGACCTCGTCTGCCGTGACGAGCCAGGGTCCCATCGGGCAGAAGCCAGGTGCGCTCTTGCCCTTCGACCACTGCCCGCCCGATGAGGCGAGCTGCCAGTCGCGCTCGGAGAGGTCGTTGGCCGTGACGTACCCCGCGATGTGCCGGCGGGCGTCGGCTCGGGAGTCGAGGTAGCTCGCACGGCTGCCGATCACGACGCCGAGCTCCACCTCCCAGTCGGTCTTCGTGCTGCCGCGGGGGATGGCGACGTCGTCGAACGGGCCGACGACCGTGTTCGGGGACTTCATGAACATGACGAGGTGCTCAGGCGGCGCCGAGCCGGACTCCGCGGCGTGCGCGGCGTAGTTCATGCCGATGCAGTAGATCGCGGAGGGACGCGCGATCGGTGCGCCGACTCGCAGCGACGCGGCATCCGCGAGCTCGCTGAGGGTGCCCGAGGCGAGTGCGGCGCGCGCGCGACCCATGCCGCCCGAGGCGAGGAACCCGCCATCGATGTCGTTCGCGACCGATCGCAGGTCGAGGGCGCGATCGCCGTCGAGCACGACGGGGATCTCGGCTCCGATCGGGCCGAGCCGGGCCATTCTCATGCTGGTCCTCTCCATTGAGTGGGGCTGAACATCTGAACTCTCAGGCGACTCAGCGCGGGATTCTCCCCGATTCTTGCACAAGATCCGAGAGTTGACAGCGGAGACATCCGATGTTTATGCTCGGGTTCGCCACGAAAGGACGCCATGAGCACGATCGTCAGTGTTAACACCAGGGACATCCGCTTCCCGACCTCGCTCCAGCTCGACGGATCGGATGCGATGAACCCCGACCCCGACTACTCGGCGGCCTACCTCGCGATCCGCACGGACGCGGGCGACGGGCTCGAGGGCCACGCGTTCGTCTTCACCATCGGGCGTGGCAACGAGGTGCAGGTCGCCGCGCTCGAGGCCCTTCGCGGGCACCTGATCGGCCGGGACGTGGAGGAGCTCCTCGGTGACATGGGCGCCGCGTCGCTGCGCCTGACGCACGATTCCCAGCTGCGCTGGCTCGGGCCCGAGAAGGGCGTCATGCACATGGCGATCGGCGCCGTCGTCAACGCGCTCTGGGACCTCCGCGCGAAGCGCGCCGGCCGACCGCTCTGGCAGCACCTGGCCGGCCTCAGCCCCGAGGAGCTCGTATCGCTCGTCGACTTCCGCTACCTCACCGACGCGATCACGCCTTCGGAGGCCCTGGGGATCCTGCGCGCTGCCGAGCCCGGTCGTGCGGAGCGCACCGCACGACTTCTCGAGGTCGGGTACCCCGCCTACACGACCACGCCCGGCTGGCTCGGCTACTCGGACGAGAAGCTCGAGCGGCTCTGCCGCGAGGCGGTCGCCGACGGCTTCCCGCAGATCAAGCTCAAGGTCGGCGCGAGCCTCGAGGACGACATCCGACGGCTCGGCATCGCACGGCGCGCCGTGGGTCCCGACTTCCCGGTCGCGATCGACGCCAACCAGCGCTGGGACGTCGCCGACGCGATCGAGTGGGTGAACGCGCTCGCCGAGTTCGCGCCCGCGTGGATCGAGGAGCCGACGAGCCCCGACGACGTCCTCGGGCACGCCGCCATCGCCAGGGGGATCGAACCCGTGCGCGTCGCGACGGGCGAGCACGTGCAGAACCGCATCGTCTTCAAACAGTTGCTCCAGGCCGGCGGCATGGACGTCATGCAGATCGACGCCACGCGCGTCGGGGGCGTCAACGAGAACATCGCCAACCTGCTCCTCGCGGCGAAGTTCGGCGTGCTGGTCTGCCCGCATGCCGGCGGCGTCGGCCTGTGCGAGGCCGTGCAGCACCTCTCCATGTTCGACTACGTCGCCGTGTCGGGCACGATGGACGGACGCATGATCGAGTACGTCGACCACCTGCACGAGCACTTCGTGACCCCCACGATCGTCGCGCGCGGTCGGTACCTGACCCCGACGGCGCCCGGGGCCGGCACCGAGATGCTCGCGGACTCCATCGACGCGTACACGTGGCGCGGCGCCCACGCGGAGGCACCGGCATGACCACGGCCACGAGCGCCGAGCGACTCGGACCCGTCGGCTTCGGCGAGCGCGACGCCATCCTCCGCCGCACCGCTGATCGCGTCTATCTCGATCCAAAGGTCCGATCCTTGGTGGCAAGATGACCACCGACGCCGGAAATTCACCCGAAACACCCCGTCAAACATCGGATGAGTAGTACACTTCATCCCGTCCATCTCAAGGAAGAGAGGCCCACGTGCTGAGCGGAATCCACCCGATCCTCGCCGGCGACCTGCTCGCCGAGCTCGATCGGCTCGGGCACGGTGACGAGCTCGTCGTCGCCGACGCGAACTTCCCGGCGCACCACGTCGCCGCCGGCGAGGCATCCGTCGTCGAGGCACCGGGGCTCTCGTCGCCCGCGGTCGTGGCGGTGATCCGCACCGTCGTCCCGCTGGACCGGTACGAGGGCGAGTCCGTGCTGCTCATGGCCGCGGAAGGCGGCGAGCGCCTGCCGGTGCAGCACGAACTCGTCGAGGCCGCGAGCGCGCCCGCCGACCGCGTCGCGGAGCTGGAGCGGTTCGCGTTCTACGAGCGGGCGGCAGCGGCCGGACTGGTCGTGCGCACGGGCGAGCTGCGGCCATACGGGAACGTCGTGCTTCGCAAGGGCGTCGTCAACGAGTACCACCCCTCTGGAGCGGCGGGATGAGCGCGGCGGCCGCCCCGCTCCTCGAGCTCGAGGGCGTGAGCAAGGGGTTCCCGGGCGTGCAGGCGCTCGACGACGTGCGCCTCGACCTCCGCCATGGCGAGGTGCTGGCCCTCGTGGGCGAGAACGGCGCCGGCAAGTCGACCCTCATGAAGCTGCTCGCCGGCATCTACACACCCGATTCGGGCATGTTCCGCATGAACGGGCACGAGCTGGTGCTCGACGGGCCCCGGCACGCCCAGGAGCAGGGCATCAGCATCATCCACCAGGAGTTCAACCTGATGCCCGACCTCACGGTCGCGCAGAACATCTTCATCGGGCGCGAGGAGCGTGGCGCCGGCATCTTCCTCGACGATCGCGCGCTCAACCGCCGGGCGCGTGAGCTCTTCGACCGGCTGGGCCTCGCGCTCGATCCCGCGGAGCCGGTCGAACGGCTCACCGTGGCCCGCCAGCAGATGGTCGAGATCGCGAAGGCCCTCTCGTTCGACGCGAAGGTGCTCATCATGGACGAGCCGACCGCCGCGCTGAACGACGCGGAGGTCGACGTGCTGTTCGAGCTCATCGGGCGGTTCCGGTCGCCCGAGACCGGCGTCATCTACATCTCGCACCGCATGGAGGAGCTCTCGCGCATCTCCGACCGCATCACCGTGCTGCGCGACGGTCGCTACATCGCCACGCTCGACACGGACGCCGCCGAACAGCGCGAGGTCATCTCGCTGATGGTCGGCCGAGAGCTCCACGGCGAGGAGCGGCCGGCGCCGGCGCGGGCCGACGCCGAACCGATCCTCTCGGTGCGCGGGCTCTCGACGAAGCGGCTGCTCAGGGACGTCAGCTTCGAGGTGCATGCAGGCGAGATCCTGGGCTTCGCCGGGCTCATGGGGGCCGGCCGCACCGAGGTCGCCCGCGCGGTCGTCGGCGCCGATCGCCGCGAGTCCGGCGTCATCACCGTGCGCGGGCGCGAGGTGCAGATCCAGAGCCCCGCGGATGCCGCGCGCCTCGGCATCGGCTACCTCTCCGAGGACCGCAAGCAGCTGGGCGTCCTCCTCGAGCGGAGCGTGCGCGAGAACATCGTGCTCGCGTCGCTGCGCGACTACCTCGGCGCCCTCGGCTTCGTCAGGGACCGCCGTATCGAGGCCACCGGACGCGAGTACGTGGGCAAGCTCCGCATCAAGACGCCGTCGACCGCCCAGCTCGTGCGCAACCTCTCGGGCGGCAACCAGCAGAAGGTCGTGATCGCCAAGTGGCTCGCGAAGGACTGCGACGTGCTCATCTTCGACGAGCCGACCCGCGGCATCGACGTCGGGGCGAAGGAGGAGATCTACGCACTGCTTCGGGAGCTCGCCGACCACGGCAAGGCGATCATCATGATCTCCTCGGAGCTGCCCGAGGTGCTCCGCCTCGCGAACCGGATCGCCGTGATGGCGGAGGGGCGGCTCACCGCCGTGCTCGACAACGCCGATGCCACCCAGGAGAACGTCATGGACTACGCCACCCGCTTCAGTGCCGAAGGGACGATCGCACAATGAGCCCCACCACCACGCGCCCCCCGACCCACGAGACACCGTCGACCTCGGCCCAGGCCGCGATCGAGGCCGGCAGGCCGCGGTTCGCCCGCCTGCGCGGTTCGCTCCAGCAGTTCCTCGCCGCCGCGAGCCTGATCGTGATCGTGGCGTTCTTCTCCTTCACGAGCTCGCACTTCTTCACCGCGAACAACCTCGTCTCGATCCTGACGGCAGCCACGGTCACCGGCATCCTCGCCCTCGGGACGACATTCGTGATCATCACCGGCGGCATCGACCTGTCGATCGGCACCGGGATGGTGCTCTGCGGGGTGATGACGGGTGTCTTCCTCACGTACTGGGGCTGGCCGCTCTGGGCCGGCGTCGCCGCGACCATCCTGTTCGGCGGCCTCATCGGGCTCGTGAACGGCGTGAACGTCTCGGTGCTCGGCATCCCGCCGTTCATCGCGACGCTCGGCATGATGCTCATCGCCGCGGGCCTCTCGCTCGTGATCTCGGGCACGAAGCCCATCTACTTCAACGAGACCCCCGAGTTCCAGCAGATCATGAACCTGTCGATCATCCCGGGCCTGCGCTTCCCGCTCGGCGTCGCGATCTTCATCGTCATGATCGTCGTGGCCGCCGTCCTCCTGTCGAAGACGATCGTCGGCCGCTACGCGTTCTCGATCGGGTCGAACGAGGCCGCGACCGCCCTGTCGGGCATCAACGTGCGGCGCTGGAAGATCGTCATCTACACGATGGCCGGCCTGTTCGTGGGCCTCGCCGGGGTGCTCTCGGCGTCGCGTCTCTCCTCGGCGCAGCCGACGGGGGGCCTAGGGCTCGAGCTCGAGGCCATCGCGGCCGTCGTCATCGGCGGCACGTCGCTGCAGGGCGGCAAGGGCTCGATCGTCGGCACCGTCATCGGCGCCCTCATCATGGCCGTGCTCACGAACGGCCTTCGCATCATCTCGGTCCCGCAGGAATGGCAGTCGGTCGCGGTCGGCATCGTCATCCTGGTCGCCGTCTACCTGGACATGCTCCGACGTCGACGGGCCTGAGGCATCGGGGCGCGCCCCGGAGCATCCGCAACACCTCACCGAAAATCACCCACCACAGCAACACAGACACAAGGGAGTGACCATGTTCAAGAAGCGCACGATCGGGGCCGTCATCGGCCTCGCAGCCGCAGCACTCGTGCTCGCGGGTTGCGCGAGCGACGGCGGAGGCTCGGCCGACGGAGGCGGCGACAAGCCCTACGTCGCGCTCGTCTCGAAGGGCTTCCAGCACCAGTTCTGGCAGGCCGTGAAGAGCGGCGCCGAGCAGGCGGCCGAGGAGTTCGACGTCGAGATCACCTTCGAGGGCCCCGACACCGAGGCGGATGTCGACCAGCAGATCCAGATGCTCCAGACCGCCTTGGACAAGAGCCCCGCGGCCGTCGGATTCGCCGCGCTCGACAGCCAGGCGGCGGGTCCGCTGCTGCAGCAGGCGAAGGACTCCGGCATCCCGGTGGTCGCCTTCGACTCGGGCGTCGACAGCGACATCCCGGTCACCACCGCGGCCACGGACAACCTCGCCGCGGCCGCGGAGGCCGCCAAGCACCTCGCCGAGGCGGTCGGCCACGCCGGCAAGGTCGCCCTGGTGGTGCACGATCAGACCTCCCTCACGGGGCAGCAGCGTCGTGACGGCTTCGTCGAGTACATGGAGGAGAACGAGCCCGACATCGAGATCGTCGACATCCAGTACGGCGGCGGCGACCAGGCCAAGTCCGCCGACCTGGCGAAGGCGATCATCGCCGCCAACCCCGACCTGAAGGGCATCTACGGCGCGAACGAGGGCTCGGCGATCGGCGTCGTCCAGGCGGTCAAGGAACTCGGCATCGACCCGGCGCAGCTCGTGGTGGTCGGCTTCGACTCCGGCAGTGCGCAGATGGACGCGATCCGCGACGGGCTCATGCTCGGCGCGATCACGCAGAACCCGGTCGGCATCGGCTACGAGACCGTGAAGGCGGCCGTCGAGGCGATCGACGGGAAGGATCTGCCCGAGACGATCGACACCGGCTTCTACTGGTACGACGCGTCGAACATCGACGACGAGGAGATCCAGGCCGTGCTCTACGAGTAGGACCCCCAGGGTGGGCGGGGCGTCGGCGTTGCCGGCGCCCCGTTCGCGTGCCGCCGGCTGGTCGCGGGCGGTCCGATCAGAGCGCCGATCGGAGCCACTGCTCCACGCCGGACACGTGCACGACGGTGAGCGCGGACGCCAGGTCGGCATCGCCGGCCGCGATCGCATCGAGGATGGCATGGTGCTCCTGGAGCGTGCGATCCACCGCGTTCTCCTGCGTGATGCCGCGCCAGATCCGAGCGCGTACGGTGTGGCTCGAGAGCGAGTCGATGAGGCTCGCGAGGTAGGTGTTGCCCGTCGCCTCGGCGATGCCGCGGTGGAACTCGAGGTCGTGCTCCACGAGGCTCTCGACGTCGGCCGCGTGGTCGACGCTCTCCACGATGTCGCGCAGGTGCGCGAGGTCGTCCGCTGCGGCGTTCCGGGCGGCGAGGGCGGATGCCGCGGGCTCGAGGATGCGGCGTACGGCGAAGATCTCGAGCACCGACTGGTCGTCGTGCAGGTCGACGACGAACGACATGGCCTCGAGCAGCAGACGCGGCTCGAGGCTCGTGACGTAGGTGCCGTCGCCGCGACGCACGTCGAGCACGCGGATGACCTCGAGTGCCTTCACCGCCTCGCGCAGCGACGAACGGCTGAGGCCGAGGCGCTCGCTGAGCTCCTTCTCGGGGGGAAGCCGATCGCCGGGCGCGAGGTCGCCCTCGAGGATCATCTCCTTGATGCGCAGGATCGCTTCGTCGGTGACCGCCATGCCCGCATCGTAGCGCGTGGCGGGGCAGACATCGGATCTCTACACCGCGGCGCGCCACAGGTGCATCGACGCGTAGCTGCGCCACGGCGCCCACCGTGCGCCCTCGGCTCGGAGCGCCGACTCCTCGGCGGGCAGTCCGAGCGCGGCGGCGCCGTTGCGAAGGGCGAGATCGCTCGTGAGGAGCACGTCGGGCGCCCGCGTGACGCGCATGGCCACGTAGCCCGCCGTCCACGGCCCGATGCCGGGCACGGCGAGGAGGTCGTACGCGAGGTCCTCGCGCTCGCGCTCCGCGGCCACCACGAGGTCGCCCGAGTCCAGGCGGCGTGCGACGTCGACGATCGTGCGGATGCGCGCGGCGGGCCCGCGCAGCACCCGAGCCCCCTCCGCCGCGATGGCTCCGGCAGTGGGGAACAGCACGGTGGGCCCGTCGTCTCCGCCCGTGCGCTCGCCGAGCTCCGCGGCGAGACGGGCGAGCGCGGTACGTGCCGACTTCACCGACACCTGCTGGCCCACGAGCGCGCGGACGATGAGCTCGTGGGGGTCGAGGCATCCCGGCACCCTGATGCCGGGCACCGCCGTGACGGATGCCGCGAGGCGCGGGTCGGAGGCCAGGGCGGCGTCGATCGCCACGGCGTCGGCGTCGAGGTCGAACAGCCGGCGCACGCGTGCGACGAGCGGGGGAAGGTCGGCGAGGGTCGCGAGCCACGCCTCGACGTCGATCGACGGCGCGTCGGCGTCGCCGCCGGCGTCGAACCGCACCACGGCAGGGCCGCCCGGCAGGCGCAGCGAACGGCGGTAGTGCAGCGGCCCCGCCTCCTCGACGCCGTCGAGGGCGCGTGCGCCGAGCCACGCGAACACGCCCGCGGCGTCGAACGGCGCACGCGCGGGCAGTCGGAGGCGCACGAGGCCGGCGTGCGGGTCGGCCGCCGTGGGGACAGATACGCCGTCGGCGCCGGCGTGCTCGACGCTCCGGCCCCGGCCGCTGTCGGCGGGCCACGGGCGGCCGCGCTCCCGCAGGCGTGCCGCCGCACGCAGCTCGAGCGGGCTGCGCTCGTACACGGCCCGGATCGTGTCGTTGAACTGGCGGATGCTGCCGAAACCTGACGCGAAGGCCACGTCGGCCGCGGGCAGCGACGTCGACGTGAGCAGCGCGCGTGCGGTCTGCGCGCGGTGCGCCCGCGACAGCGCGAGCGGCCCGGCGCCGAGCTCGGCGGTGAGCACCCGGGTGAGATGGCGCGGCGTGTAGCCGAGCCGCGCGGCGAGGCCCGGGACGCCGTCGCGCTCGACCACGCCGTCGGCGATGAGGCGCATGGCGCGCGCGGCGAGGTCGTCGCGCAGGTCCCACTCGGGGGAGCCTGGCACCGCATCGGGCAGGCACCGCTTGCACGCCCGCAGACCCGCCTCGTGGGCCGCGGCGGCCGTGAGGTAGAAGCTGACGTTCGACGGCTTGGGCGCGACGGCCGGGCAGCTCGGCCTGCAGTAGATGCCCGTGGAGTGCACGCCGGTGATGAACTGGCCGTCGAAGCGCGCGTCGCGCGCCTGCATCGCCCGGTAGCGCTCGGCGAAGACGGGGTCGGCGAGCGGGTCGGCGGGCCGGGTCGGCGTGGCAGTCGTCGGGGTCATGCGACCAGCCTCGCACGACCCGCCGACGTCGACCAGCGGAAATCGGACATGGCCGCGTCGCTAGGGTGGAGGGATGCCGACCGACGTGCTCGCCAGCCTCCACGACGCCCTCGGGGCATCCGTCACAACCGATCCCGCCGTACTCGACGCCACACGCGAGGACCGCTCGGGCTGGAGGAGCGCGACCCGCCCGCTCGCGGTCGTGCATGCGGCATCCGTCGACGACGTGCAGGCCGTGATGCGCATCGCCCACGCCGCCGGCACCCCCGTCGTGCCACGCGGAGCGGGCACGGGCCTCGCCGGCGGCGCCATCGCGAGCCCGGGCGCGATCGTGCTCGACGTCTCGCGCATGAACCGGATCCTCGAGCTCTCCGAGGCCGACGAGCTCGCGGTCGTCGAGCCGGGCGTGCTCAATGGCGACCTGAACGACGCCCTCGCCCCGCTCGGCCTGTGGTTCGCGCCCGACCCCGCGAGCCGCGCGATCTCGTCGATCGGCGGAAACATCGCCACGAACGCCGGGGGCCTCCTCTGCGCGAAGTACGGCGTGACCCGCGAGGCGGTACTTGGCCTCGCCGTGGTGCTCGCCGACGGCCGCCTGCTGCGCACCGGCCACCGCACCGTGAAGGGCGTGACGGGCTACGACCTGACCGCGCTCCTGACCGGCTCGGAGGGCACGCTCGGCGTCATCGTCGAGGCCACGGTGCGGCTGCGTCCGCTGACGCCGGGCGAGGTCGTCACCGTCGCCGCGGCGTTCCCCGACGTCGAGGCGGCCGCCGCGGCATCCGCTGCGGTCACCGCCGCCCGCATCCGGCCCGCCGTGCTCGAGCTGATCGACGCCGCCGGCCTCGCCCGGGTCGCTGCCCACCTCGGCCACGAGGCGCTCGCCGGCACGCCGCTCGAGACGATCTCGGCGGGGGAGGCGTTCCTCATCGCGCAGAGCGACGCCTACGGCGCCGCCACCGAGGCAGAGCGCATCGCCGACGCGTTCGCCACGGCCGGCGGCAGGGTCACGGTGTCGACGGATGCCGCGACGGGCGAACGCCTGCTCGACATCCGCCGTGCCATGCACCCCGCCCTCGCGGCATCCGGCCAGGTGCTCATCGAGGACGTCGCGGTGCCCCGGTCGCGGTTGCCGGAGATGTTCCGCGCGATCGAGGCGATCGGGGCGCGCCACGGCATCGAGATCCCGACGATCGCGCACGCGGGCGACGGCAACCTGCACCCGAACTTCGTGTTCGCGGGCGACGACGTGCCGGCCGACGTCTGGGCGGCCGCCGACGAGATGTTCCGCACCGCGGTCGCCCTGGGCGGCACGCTCACTGGCGAGCACGGCGTGGGGATCCTGAAGCGCCGCTGGCTCGCCGAGGAGCTCGGGGCCGACTCGTTCGAGCTCCAGCGGGGCATCAAGGCGCTGTTCGACCCGACGGGCATCCTCAACCCCGGCGTCATGTTCGAGTCGCCCGCCCGCTGAGGCATCCGCTCGATATGCTGCGCGGGTGACCACCGCGCCGCAGCCCGCCCGCAACCCGTCGCCCGCGCCGCCGCTGTGGACGACGCCGCCGAAGGGCCGCGGCGGCGGAACGGCGTTCTCGGTCGCGGGCATCGTCGTGGCCGGCCTCGTCGGCCTCCTGGTCGTCGCCTACCTCGCCGCCGGGCTGGGCGTGTCGACGCTCGCGATCGGCTCGGTGCTCGCGCTCGTGCCGCTCGCCGTGGTGCTCCTGGCCGTACGGTGGGTCGACCGGTGGGAGCCCGAGCCCCGATGGGCGCTGTGGTTCGCATTCCTGTGGGGCGCGGCCGTGTCGGTCGCGATCGCGCTCGTCGTCGACCTCGGGGTGCAACTCACGATCGCCTTCGCGGAACCCGGCGGCACCCCCGACGAGGCGCTGCAGGCGGTGGTGCAGGCGCCGCTCGTCGAGGAGGCGGCGAAGGGGATCGGCGTGCTGCTCGTCTTCGCGTTCTCCCGCTCGCACTTCGACGGCCCGGTCGACGGACTCGTCTACGCGGCCACGGTGGCGGCGGGCTTTGCGTTCACCGAGAACATCCTCTACTTCGGCGCCGCGCTCGCCGAGGGAGGGGCGAGCGAACTCGGCGCCACGTTCGTCGTGCGCGGCATCTTCTCGCCGTTCGCGCACGTGCTCTTCACGGCGTGCACCGGCCTCGCCATCGGCATCGGCGCGCGACGCGGCAGCGGGGCGAGCGTGATCGGCTGGTTCCTCTTCGGGCTGGCGGGTGCGGTGCTGCTGCATGCGCTCTGGAACGGCTCGCTCGCGTTCGCCTCCGATGCGATCGGGCTCTACTTCACGGTGCAGGTGCCGATCTTCCTCGGCGCGGTGCTGCTCACGGTGTTCCTCAGGCGTCAGGAGGTGCGGATCACCCGCGCGCGGCTCGCCGAGTACGGCGCCGCCGGTTGGTTCAGCCCCTCCGAGGTCGAGATGCTCGCGACCCCGGCCGGCCGGCGGCAGGCGCGTGCGTGGGCACGTGCGCAGACACCGCCGCGCACCGCCCTGATGCGCAAGCTCATCACGGATGCCACGCACCTGGCGTTCACGCGGCACCGAACGCTCTCGGGGCGCGAAGGACGTCGCGGGGCCGTCGACGAGCAGACGCTGCTCGAGGCCGTCGCGGCCGACCGGGTGGCCCTCCTTCGCTGAGCCCAGTGTGCGGTCCTGGATCCGCTCGGCTCACGGCGGGCACGGATAGGATGGCGGCATCCGGAATCGACGGCGATCGGAGACGGCATGCCCGTGCCGCGGCATCCGCAGGACCTCGACCTGCACGACCTGCGCGACCGCCTTCTGCGCGCCCAGGAGGCCGCGATCGCCACGGGCACGGTGCCGCCCGTGCTGCGCCCGGTGGTTCGCGAGTCGTGGGAGCGGGCGATCCGCGGCGCGATCGACCCCGATCACGCCCTGCCGCGCCTCGAGCTCGACGAGGACGCTTTCCGCGAGTACCGCGCTTCGCATGCGCTGGCGCCCGTGATGCCGGTCATCCGTCGGCTCCTCGTCGACGGGGCGGATGACGCGGGGCTCGTCGTCGCGGTCGGCGACGCCCACGGGCGCCTGCTCTGGGTGGAGGGCGACGCAGGCCTGCGCCGCCGAGCAGAGGACATGCTCTTCGTCGCCGGCGCCGACTGGTCGGAGGCGAGCATCGGCACGAGCGCGCCCGGCACCGCCCTCGAGCTCGACCGCGCCGTGCAGATCCGCGGGGCGGAGCACTTCAACCGCATCGTGCACCCGTGGAGCTGCACGGCCGCTCCCGTGCACGACCCCGCCACCGGCGCCCTGCTCGGCGTCATCGACATCACCGGCACCGACCACGCCGTGGCCCTGCACACGCTGTCGCTCGTCTCGGCCACCGTGGCCGCGGTCGAGGCGGAGCTGCGCATCGCGAGCCTGGAGTCCACGGTGCGGACGACGCTCCGGCGATCGCGGATGGTGGCCGTCCCGGCCGCGCGTCCGGCCCGGACGCCGCTCACCGTGCTCGGCGAGCGGCGACCTCGGCTCGGCACGCACGAGCTCAGCCCGCGCCATGCGGAGATCCTGACGCTCCTCGCCTGGCATCGAGGCGGGCTCGGCGCCGAGCGGCTGGCGGCGCTCGTCTACGAGGGCGCTGCGTCGCCCGTGACCCTCCGGGCCGAGGTCGTGCGGCTCCGCCGGGTGCTCGAGGCGGCGGGGGAACCGCCGCTCGAGTCGCGCCCGTACCGGCTCGGACGCGAGGTCGAGCTCGACGCGGCATCCGTCGCGAAGCTCCTCGGCCAGGGCGCGCTGCGCCGCGCCGCCGAGCGGTACGCAGGGCCGGTGCTGCCGTCGTCGTCGGCCCCCGGCATCGTGGAGCTCCGAGAGGAGCTCGCCGCGCGGCTGCGTGAGTCGATGCTCTCGGATGCCTCGCCCGAGCTGCTCGCCGCGTACGTCGAGCGCGATGAGTGCCGGTACGACGCGGAGGTGTGGCGGGCGCTCCTCGAGATCCTGCCGCCGCGATCCCCACGTCGCGCCTCGGTCGTGGCGCACCTGGAGCGCATCGAGGCTGCGCTGCGCTGAGTGGGGTCGGATGCCGCGGCATCCGCTCGTTGCAACCGCATCGCAACCCCGGGGCAACCGGGCCGCAACGCCCGCGCGCATATCGTGACGTCGACCCTCGCAGGACACCCTCGCGGGGCACTGGACAACGACGTCATGAGGAGACACGATGACCGTGTACGCCGCGCCCGGCACCGCCGGCGCACTGATCGAGTTCGCACCCCGCTACGAGAACTTCATCGGGGGCGAGTGGGTGAAGCCCGTGAAGGGCGCCTACTTCGAGAACATCTCGCCCGTGAACGGCAAGCCGTTCACCGAGGTCGCCCGCGGCACCGCGGAGGACATCGAGCTCGCGCTCGACGCCGCGCACCGCGCCGCGCCCGCGTGGGGACGCACGAGCGCCGCCGAGCGCGCCGCCGTGCTGCACCGCATCGCCGACCGCATCGATGCCAACCGCGACGTGCTCGCCGTGGCGGAGACCTGGGACAACGGAAAGTCGATCAGGGAGCCGCTGAACGCCGACCTGCCGCTCGCGAGCGACCACTTCCGCTACTTCGCGAGCCTCATCCGCGCACAGGAGGGCAGCTTCACCCAGCTCGACAATGACACCGTCGCGTACCACTTCCACGAGCCGCTCGGCGTGGTCGGGCAGATCATCCCGTGGAACTTCCCCCTGCTCATGGCGGTCTGGAAGCTCGCGCCGGCCCTCGCCGCGGGCAACTGCGTCGTGCTGAAGCCCGCCGAGCAGACGCCGACGTCGATCCTCGTGCTCATCGGCCTCATCGCCGACCTGCTGCCCGCGGGCGTCGTGAACGTGGTGAACGGGTTCGGCGTCGAGGCCGGGAAGCCGCTCGCCTCGTCGAACCGCATCCGCAAGATCGCGTTCACCGGCGAGACGACGACGGGCCGCCTCATCCTGCAGTACGCGTCGAACAACATCATCCCGTCGACCGTGGAGCTCGGCGGCAAGAGCCCGAACATCGTGTTCGAATCGGTCGCCGACCGGCGCGACTCGTTCTACGACAAGGCGCTCGAGGGCTTCAGCCTGTTCGCGTTCAACCAGGGCGAGGTGTGCACGTGCCCGAGCCGGTCGCTCATCCAGCGCTCGATCTACGACACGTTCCTCGACGACGCGATCGAGCGCACGAAGCAGGCGAAGCAGGGCAACCCGCTCGACACCGAGACGCAGGTCGGTGCGCAGGCGTCGAACGACCAGCTCGAGAAGATCCTGAGCTACATCGACATCGGCAAGCAGGAGGGCGCGAAGCTGCTGCTCGGCGGGGAGCGCGTCGACCTCGGCGGCGACCTCAGCGGCGGGTACTACGTGGCGCCCACGATCTTCGAGGGCGAGAACCGCATGCGGCTGTTCCAGGAGGAGATCTTCGGACCGGTGGTCGCCGTCACGAGCTTCCGCGACTACGACGACGCGATCTCGATCGCGAACGACACGCTCTACGGGCTCGGCGCCGGCGTATGGAGCCGCAACGGCAACGAGGCGTACCGCGCCGGCCGCGACATCCAGGCGGGCCGCGTCTGGGTGAACAACTACCACGCGTACCCTGCTGGTGCGGCGTTCGGCGGCTACAAGTCGTCGGGCATCGGCCGCGAGAACAACAAGCTCGCCCTCGACCACTACCAGCAGACGAAGAACCTCCTCGTCAGCTACAACGAGAACCCGCTCGGGTTCTTCTGATCCGATGTCCGTCGACGAACTGGCGCGCCGCATCGTCGGCACGATCACGATCGCGGGGGAGGCCTCGCCGCGGGTCGAGCTCGCGCCCGCGGCGGCCGCCCTCCTCGATCGGCTGTGGCGGCGCCATGGGCCGCTCATGTTCCACCAGTCGGGCGGATGCTGCGACGGCAGCGCCCCGATGTGCTACCCGGCGGGCGAGTTCGTGACGAGCGCCGCCGACGTGCTGCTCGGCGAGCTCGACCTCGGGCCCGGCCCCGACGGCGAGTCGCGCGTCGCGCCGTTCTGGATGTCCTCGGAGCAGTTCGCCTACTGGCGGCACACCTACCTGGTCGTGGACGTCGTGCCCGGCCGGGGGAGCGGATTCTCGGTGGAGGCGCCGGAGGGGGTGCGCTTTCTGATCCGCTCACGGCTCATGGAGGGATGACCAGCGGGTCGGCGCCGTTCGGGTGGCGCCGGCCCTGCCATACCTGCACCACGGGGCGGTGCGCCGCCTGCCCGTTTCCCCATCGGGGGCCATGCCCCCGCACAAGGAAACTCGCCGCCCTGTGGTGTGGCACTGCCGACATCTCTACCAGGCGACGAGTTCTCGGATTCCAGATTGCGTGATGTTCGCAGTCAGCGCAAGAGGGGAGTGGACGGTTGTCCACGCGCGCCGACTCCGTTTGGATGGAACGCATGACTGACACCAACAGCAAGCCCGAGGTCGACGCCCCCGAGGGTCCGGCCCCCGTCGAGCTCGTCATCGAGGATCTCGTCGTGGGTGACGGCGCGGAAGCCACGGCCGGCTCGACCGTCGACGTCCACTACCTCGGTGTCGAGTACGAGACCGGCGAGGAGTTCGACTCGTCATGGAGCCGTGGCCAGTCGATCAACTTCCCGCTGCAGGCGCTCATCGCCGGTTGGCAGGAGGGCATCCCCGGCATGAAGGTCGGCGGGCGCCGCGAGCTCACGGTCCCGCCCCAGAAGGCCTACGGCCCGGCGGGCGGCGGCCATCAGCTCTCCGGCAAGACCCTCATCTTCGTGATCGACCTGCTCGGCGTGAGCTGAGCCCCGCAGCATCCGACTCCGAAGGCCGGCCGGCGTGATCCCGCCGGCCTTCGGCATGCCTGGCGCTGGTGGGGGGTCGGATGCCGCGGCGCGTCATCCGCCCCTCGTGGGACGGCGACGCGCCCCCGGGGCGTGACGACCATCGAGAGGCACGACGACGTGACTGCATCCCAGCCCGACGCGGGCGACCGACGAGGCATCCCCCTGGCCTTCGCGCCGTACGTCGCGCTGTTGCTGCTGCATCTGGCGATGCTCGCCGCCCACCTCGGCGCGCAGGGGCTCATCGCCCTCGGCGTCGTTCGGGACAACCGCACGGCGGTCAGTCCTGCGGCTTCCGCGGCGACCGCGTCGATCCCGGCGTAGGCGGCCGCCGCCCGTCATCGGATGCCCCGGCGCGGGGCCTCGCCCGCTCGGGCTCAGTGGTCTCCTGCACGCGGTCGACGAGCTCTCGCCACGGCCCGACGAGCTGTCGCTCGGCGAGGGTGGCCTCGTGCGGCGCGCAGCGGATGCGGTAGACGAACCGGTCGGGCTCCGGCGGCGCAGGCGGCGGCTGGCTCCAGGGGATCTCCGCGATCAGGATGTACCAGTCGTCGGCGTCTGGCTGTTCGTCGACGCGCACCTCCCACGTGAGCCGAAGGCCCGCCAGGCCGCCGCTCCGCGACACGATGACGTCCATGCCGCGATGGTACTCCCGCGCCCCCCGGCCCGCAGCGGCGGGGGGCCGCAGGTCAGGACGTCGGCGGCACCTCGATCCCGACGGCCGCCCAGCCGCCGGCGACCGCCCGCGCTTCTCGGGAGGTGCGCCCGTACCGCTCCCGGGCCGCTCGCACGGTCTCGGCCGCGAACGTGTGGAAGTCCGTGTCGGGACGCAGCCGCCCCGAGGTGAGCACGTCGTACCAGACGCGGCCGACCGTCTCCCACGCGAAGCCGCCGAGCTCGAGCGCGGCGAGCGCGAACGCCCGGTTGGGGATGCCCGAGTTCAGGTGCACGCCCCCGTTGTCCTCGTCGGTCTCGATGTAGCGGTCGAAGTGGTCGGGCTGCGGGTCCTTCCCGAGGAGGTCGTCGTCGTAGGCGGTGCCGGGCTCCTTCATCGAGCGGATGGCGCGACCCTCGACGGCGTCGGTGAACACGCCCTCGCCGATGAGCCAGGTGGCCGACGCGGCATCCTGCCCCATCGAGTACTGCTCGACCAGGGCGCCGAACACGTCGGACACGTGCTCGTTCAGCGCGCCGGACTGCCCCTGGTAACGCAGGCGCGCCGTGCGCTCGGTCACACCGTGCGCGAGTTCGTGCCCGATCACGCTGAGCGAGCCGGCGAACCCGCTGAACACCTCGCCGTCGCCGTCGCCGAACACCATGCGCTCGCCGTCCCAGAAGGCGTTGTCGTAGCGATCGCCGTAGTGCACGGTGGCCTCGAGCGGCATGCCGGCACCGTCAATCGAGTCGCGTGCGAACACGCGGGCGAACAGCTCGAACGTGTCGCCGAGCCCGACGTAGGCCTGATCGACCGCGAGGTCGCCAGACGGCGGTTGGCCCTCGCGGCGCACGAGCCGGCCGGGCAGCTTGTCGTCGTGCTCGGCGTCGGAGATGCGCCGGTCGGGCTGTGGAGCCGTACCGGGTGCGGCGGCGGGGCGCTCGTCGCGCGCGGGGTGCTCGGGGGCGATGAACGACGGCAGCTCGCCGGCGGCGCGCCATTCGCGCATCGGAGCGTCGCGCAGCAGCGACCGGCGCGCGGCGTCGGCTGCGGCGTCGAAGCGGGGGTCGTCGGCGGTCGCGATGCGCGCGAGCAGGTACGGCGGCACGATCGCCGCGTGCGGCGACGGATGGGGGTAGGGCCGGGGCATCCGCGTCATGCACCGATCGTGGCACGTCTGGCCGACAGCGGCGCGCCCACGCGCCGCTGTCACGCGGCGACTTGCCACCCGCATCCGCGCTTGCGATGCTGGGAGCGTGTCCACCGCCGCGCTCACCGCCCATCCAGCGGTCCGCACCCACCCGATCGGGCTCGTGCCGGCCGTGCTCGTGTGCGGTGCGGCGGTGCTGCTGTTCGGCGTCATGCTGCCGCTCGCGGGCTACGCACTGCTCGTCGCCGGTCTCGTGGCGGCCTGGCTCACGGACCGTTCCGGCCGCACGAGTCGTCTCCTGCCCGACCTCTCGCTGATCGCGCTGGGCCAGGCCATCATCTCGACGATCTCGGTCGCGGCCGACATCGGCTACGGGAACATGCTCCTCATGGGCACCGTGCTCTCGCTCGCGGTGGCGGTGCCCTACGTCATCTCGCGCTTCGTGTTCGGCGAACGCGTCATCCGCTTCCCGTGGCGCGCGGGTCATCGCTGGACGCGCGTGCAGTGGGGATACCTGCTGCTCGTGGCGTTCACGGGGTGGCTGATCCTGCCGTTCTACTTCATCACGTCGGGCGTCTACACGAACTGGCCGACGGTGACCGAGCCCGACGAGATCGCGCGCCTCTTCGTCGGCGTGAACGCCGTGGGCATCTGGGACGAGCTGTTCTTCGTCTGCACGGTGTTCGCGCTGCTGCGCCGGCACTTCCCGGTGTGGCAGGCGAACCTGCTGCAGTCGATCGTGTTCGTCTCGTTCCTCTGGGAGCTCGGCTACCAGAGCTGGGGGCCCTTGCTCACCGTCCCGTTCGCGCTCCTGCAGGGCTACACGTTCACGCTCACGAAGTCGCTCGCGTACGTGATCACGGTGCACCTGCTGTTCGACCTCGTGGTGTTCCTCGTGATCGTGTACGCGCACACGGGCGTGCCGCCGATCTTCCTGCTTGCGCCGTGAGGCCGGGGCACCTGTTCTTCGCGCAGATCAGGGTTCGTGACGCGTGATCGTGAACGAGCCGTCCGCGTTCCACTCGACGGTGAGCACATTCGCGTCCGAGGCGGTTCCCATGACGCCGTCGCCGTCGGGGTCGGTGTGCCCGCCCAGGTCGCGGGGGATGAGGGCGTGCATCGTCATTCCTCGGTGGAGCACTCGTTCCACGGAGCTGCAGTTCCACTCGATCCCGTTGGACTCGAGGATGACGATGAGGCACGCGATCTCGTCGTGCGAGATCGCCGCGTAGACCGTCGCGCCGGGAGCCGGCCCGTCGGGCCCGATGACCCGCGCGACACCGGAACGCTCGAAGGTCGCGTTCAGCCATCCGGGGAGGCTGCCATCGCCCCGACGGGGGTCGCGGAAGTAGTCGAGCGCGGCCGCGGCGGGAAGCGTCGCATCGGCGTCGGCCGCCGGCGTCGGCGTGATCGTGACCTCGAAGCCACCCCGTCGCTCCACCGCGGCGCTGATCCCGAACCAGGCGGCGAGCAGGCCGACGCCGACGGCGAAGCCGATGGCACCGGCTGCGAGCGGCGACATCCGTCGTCGTGGCGTCGTCGTGGCTGCGGGACGCTGTTCGGATGCGTCCGCCGACCCACTCGCCTGATCGTCGGCGCCGTCCGTCACCGGGGCCGGCCTACCCCGCTCGAATTCGAGGAGTCGCCACTCGCTCGTCGTGAGTTCGAGGACTCGACCGGTCTCGTCGTCGAATCGCGCGATGCGCGGCTCGTCCGCCCCGGAGCGCGAGTAGATCCGCGCTTCGAGCTCGGCTCGCGCGTCGGAGTCGGCGTCGGCGTCCCCGTCGGCGTCGATGTCACCGTCGTTCCCGGCCATGGCCCCCCGATCCGAGTGGAGGCTACACCTGGTCGGTACGGTGGGAGAAGTCCCCGATCCGAGGGGCTGCCGCTCCTACTTCAGCTGACCGCGGATCTCCCCGGGCTGGTTCATCGACGTGTGCACGTTGACGTAGTACGCGCTCGGGTCCTCCTCGATGGCATCGAGCACCGCCTGGTCGGCCGGCACGCACGTGTCGACTTCGAAGCTCGTGTCGTTCACGACGACGAGCGGCACGACGACGATTCCCGGCACGTTCCGGGGTGCGACGTGGATGTGCGCGGCGACCGCGGGCGTCGTCAGCCCCGTCACCTCGAGCGTGAAGCAGAGCTCGCCCTCACCGATCTCGTAGGAGAAGAAGCCGTGCGCCCCGCCGTCAGTCGGCGCGGGCACCTCCTGCCCGGTGGTCAGCGGGATGGCGGGTGCCGCTTGGGCCGCTCCGGCGCCGGTGAGGGTGAGTGCCGCCGCTGCGGCGAGCGCGAGGGCGGTGGTTCTCGTTCGGTGGGTCATCAACATGGTGAATGCTCACTTCCTCGGGTCAGTCGGCACGCTACGCCGCAGCGCCGGAGCCCACAAGGTGCATGTCCCCGGTCCCGTCAGTGCTCGACGGATGCCCCGTGGTCGGCCAGCCACCCGAGCAGCACCGTGGCGTGGTTCACCTGCTCGTCGCGCGCGCCGAACAGCAGGGTGACCCGCTCGTGCGCCCGACCGGCTGCGAGGAGCGCCTCTGCGGCGGGGTTCTCATCGAGCTCGTCGCGATACCGTGCCGCGAATTCGTAGAACCGCTCGCGATGGTGGTGCCACTCGGTGCGCAGCGAGGGGGAGGGCGCAGCGTCCTTCGCCCACTCGTCGAGCCCCGCGCGCTCCTTGGAGATCCCGCGCGGCCAGAGCCGGTCGACGAGCACCCGGTAGCCGTCGGATGCCGCGGGCGGCTCGTACACGCGCTTGATCGCGAACCCCATGGCGCCAGTCTGCCGCGGTGTGAGGCCGTTGTCACCCGACGCGATGACTACGAAAACGTAGTCATCCTCGTTGATTACCTTTTCGTAGTCGTGTACTATGACTACGAAATCGTAATCAGGAGGCGACCATGGCGCTTCGCGGACAGGTGCGAAATGCCGCGACGCTCGGGCTGATGCTGCAGCAGGGGCGGCTCGCCCGCGGCATGAGCCAACGCGAGCTCGCAGCGGAACTCGGCTTGACGCAGCGGTGGGTGTCCGAGATGGAGGCGGGCAAGCCGGGCAAGCTCACCGACCGCCTCTTCGCGATGCTCCGGGCGACCGGCGTGCGGCTCTACGCCGAGATCGACGATGCGGCCACAACCGGCGACCATGGTAGAGACGCCGGTGATGCCGGGGCCGACCATGCGTGAGCTCGCCGTCGAACTCTACGGCCAGCTCGTCGGCCACCTCCTGGGTGACGACTGGCGCCGGTTCGAGTTCCGTGCCGCCGCCGACGCGTTCGAGCGGTTCGAACTCGGCAGCACCGTGCTCTCGGAGGCGATCCCGCTCGTGCCGACCGCGAATCGTGCGCACTCGGCGCGACGGCGCAACTTCTTCGCCGAGCTCCTCCCCGAGGGTGACCTGCTGACTGATCTCGCCACCCAGGCCCGCCTTCCCGAGTACGACGTGCCGGGACTCCTCGCGCGATTCGGGCGGGATGTCGCGGGTGCACTCCAGATCTACGATCCGGCACAGCCCGGCGAGCCGCGCGAGCCGCGATCGATGCCCGTGACCGAACGGGAGATCGCGCGGATGCTCCGCGATCCGATCGGCCAGCCGCTCGGCAACCTCGCCCCGGCGGGGAAGACCTCCCTCAACGGCGTGCAGCCCAAGGCGGTGCTCGCCCAGGTGGACGGTGAGTGGCACCGCGTGCTCGACGGCTACCCGTCGACGCACATCCTCAAGCCCCGCCCCGACCGGTACCCCACGATGATCTTCGACGAGGAGTACGGCCTCAGGATCGGTCGGCGGTTGGGGCTGCTCGACTACGGCGTCACCGTCACCGAGTTCGCCGGGCTCGACACGCTCGTGATCGAGCGCTACGACCGAGCGGAGGACTCGCCGACCGGTCGCGTGCACCAGGAGGACTTCTGCCAGGCCCTCGCCATCCCGCGTACGCAGAAGTACCAGGAGCAGGGCGGCGCGGCGTCGCTGGCGCGGGTGCAGCGGCTGCTCGCGACGACCGCCGACGCGGCATCCGTCGCTCGCCTGGCCCGGCTCATGATGCTTGCGGTCGCACTCGGCGATGTCGACCTGCACCTGAAGAACCTTGCCCTGTTGCATCCGTATCGCAGCGCCGCGACGCTCGCGCCCGCCTACGACCTCGTGCCACTGATGCATCAGCCGAACGATGGACGGCTGGCACTCGCTGTGAACGGCGTCTACCGTCACGCCGACGTGACGCTCGACGATCTCGAACGCGAGCTCGGATCGTGGTCCCCGAGGTTGTCAGAACTCGCCCGCCCGACCCTCGAGCGAATCGAGCAGTTCGTGGAGGAGGAGGTCCCGCACCCGGAGGCATACCCGGCGCTCCGCGATGACGTGGCCCGATTCACGCGGAACCTGCTCGACGGGCGACCTGCGGGGTGGGCTCGGAACGCCGGATGACTCGATACAGCGCCCGCCGACGTCACGCCACCCCTTCGCGGGAGCGCTGCCGCGCGTCCGCCCCGCAGCATCCCCTCTGGTAGACTTCTTCGGTTGCCGTCATGACGGCCGCGCATCAAGAGAGCCCAGGCACAAGGCCCCGGGCAGCGCGCAACGAAGAGAGAGGGGATCCCATCTATGGCACTTGAAGCCGATGTCAAGAAGGCGATCATCGAAGAGTACGCGACACACCCCGGTGACACTGGATCCCCCGAGGTCCAGATCGCGCTCCTCACGAAGCGAATCAAGGACCTCACCGAGCACCTGAAGGAGCACAAGCACGACCACCACTCGCGTCGTGGCCTGCTCCTCCTCGTCGGTCAGCGTCGTCGACTGCTCGGCTACCTCGCCGACGTCGACATCAGCCGCTACCGCTCGCTCATCGAGCGTCTCGGGCTGCGCCGCTAAGCGCGACAGACCGCGCGGCTCTCGCTGACACCGCGAACTTCTTGCGAAGGCCCCCGCCCTGCCGATCGAGCAGGGTCGGGGGCCTTCGTCATTCCCGGGCGGATGCCGCGAGGCTCAGATCAGCCCCTGATCCATGCCTGCCGCGATGCGGTCGAGCATGTCCTCGGCGCCCCGCTGCGCCGTATCGGGATCGGACGGCGTCTCGTCGCTCCGGGCGGCGGGCTCAGGCCGTGCGCGCCCGGTACGCCCGCACCGCCATGCGGTTGCCGCACCGCGTGCTGCAGAAGCGGCGCGAGGCGTTCTTCGAGAGGTCGACGTAGAGGCCCTCGCAGTCGTCGGCGCCGCAGACGCGCAGGCGGTCCATCTGGTCGGAGCGGATGACGTCGACGAGCGCCATCGCCGCCTCGACCAGGATGCGCCGGGCGAGCGGGGCGTCGAGCTCCGTCGCGTGGATGTGCCAGTCGATGTCGTCGTGACGCACCAGGCGGGGGAGGGCACGCGCCTCGGCGAGCAGGGCGTTGACGGCGTCGGCCGCATCGTCGCGGTCGAGCAGCCAGAGCGCGCGAAGGCGGGCGCGGGCGTCGCGCACCTCGCGGAGCTCGCGATCGTCGCCGTCGCGGCGGCCCGAGTACTTCCACGTGTCGAGCAGGGCATGAAGCTCAGCGGGCGTCGTCAGCTCGTCATCGCCCGAATCGGATGCCTCGGGCACCGTGTCGGCGAGTGCCGCCACGAAGCCGAGGGCGGCCTCCGTGTCATGGGTGAAAAACATTTGACTCCTGACGCACCGGTCCAGTAATGTAATGAGTATAGCGAGTTTCGGGCATGACATGGTTCGACTCGCCAGCGAACGGAGGAACGCCGGATGCGTGGTTCACGCGGCATCGTCGGAATCCTGCTCGGCCTCGCGGCCGGCCTCGCGTTCGGCGCGGGCGGCGCCATCGTGAAACCGCTGCTCGAATCGGGCTGGTCGCCCGGCGCCGCGGTGTTCTTCCGCGTGACGGTGGCGGCGCTCCTGCTTGCGGTGCCCGGCCTCATCGCGCTCAGGTTCGACTTGCGCCCCCTCTGGCGCGCGAAGTGGACCGTGCTCGTCTACGCCGTCATCGCCGTTGCCGGCGTGCAGCTCGCGTTCTACACGGCGATCTCGCGCATCCCCGTGAGCACCGCGCTGCTCATCGAGTACCTGGCGCCCGTGGCACTCGTCGCGTTCGCCTGGCTGCGCACGCGTCGCGCGCCACAGCTCGTCGTGCTCGCGGGCTCCGTCGTCGCGATCGCCGGCCTCGTGCTCGTCATCGGCCCCGCCGGCGGCGCGCTCGACCCGTTCGGCGTCGTGATCGCCGCGGTCGCCATGCTTGGCGTCGCCGTCTACTACGTGCTCGGCGAACGCGCAGACGTGGGGGTGCCGCCGATCGCCCTCGCCGCGGTCGGATGCGTCATCGGCAGTCTCGTGCTCGGACTGGCGGGTCTCACGGGGCTCGTGCCGTTCGAGGCCGCATTCACCGACGTCGCGTTCTTCGGCGGCTCCGCCCCCTGGTGGGTGCCGGTGCTGATGGTCGGCGCCATCTCCACCGCATTCGCCTACGTCGCCGGCATCCAGGCGATCCGCCTGCTCGGCGCGCGACTCTCCTCGTTCCTCGGCCTCTCCGAGGTCGTCTTCGCTGCGGTCGTGTCCTGGGCGCTCCTCGGCGAGGCGATCGGGCCGGTGCAGCTTCTCGGCGGCCTGCTCATCCTGGGCGGCATCGTGCTCGTGCGCCTCGAGCGCCGCGCGCCCGCGGCGGGGGCACGCGCCGTCGATGTCGATCTGGTGTCCGTGCCCGAGCGCGTGGTCCCGAGCGTCACGGGCCGACCGGCCGACGCGTCGTAGACTCGCGCCATGCGCTTCGGCATCGTCATCCTCCCGCAGGCCGACTGGCCCGAGGCCGCGCGCAGGTGGCGCGCGGCCGAGGACTACGGCTTCGACCACGCCTGGACCTACGACCACCTAGCGTGGCGCGGCCTCGCCGGCGAGCGGTGGCACGCCACCGTGCCCACGCTCACCGCGGCGGCCACGGTGACGAGCCGCATCCGGCTCGGCACATTCGTCGCGTCGCCGAACTTCCGGCATCCCGTGCCGTTCGCGAAGGACGTCGCGACGGTCGACCAGGTCTCTGGCGGCCGGGTGCTCCTCGGCCTCGGATCGGGCGGCATCGGCTTCGACGCCTACGTACTCGGCCAGCCCGAGCTCACCCCGCGACAGCGGTTCGCGCGCTTCGCCGAGTTCGCGGAGGCGCTCGACATGCTGCTCCGGTTCGAGCAGCCCGGCTCCGGCGGCATCTCCTTCGAGGGGGAGTGGTTCACGGCGTCGGGCGCACGTATGGTCGGCGAGCCGTCGCAGCATCCGCGGATGCCGCTGCACCTCGCCGCCATCGGACCGAAGGCCCTCGCGCTGGCCTCTCGCATCGGCGACGGCTGGGTCACGACCGCCGGCGTCGTCGACGACGACGCGGCGTGGTGGCGCACTGCCGGCGAGTCCATCGAGCGGCTGTACGACGCGTGCGCCGCGGTCGGACGAGACCCCGTCACGATCAGCCGCACCTTGTCGCTCGACTCGGAGGCCATGTACAGCCTGGCGACCGTCGGCGCGTTCGAGGACGCCGTGGGGCGCGCGGCGGAACTCGGCTACACCGACGTCGTCTCCCACTGGCCTCGCGACCACGGCCTCTACGCCGGCGACGAATCGGTGCTCGACGAAGTGGCGTCCCGGCTGCCCGCGCTGCGCTGACACGGGGTGCCCGCCCGCCGGGCGATAGCCTGAATCCCATGCCCGCGCCGCGTTCGAAGCCCCTGCTCGCCTGGGAGCCGTTCCCGCTGCTCGTGGTGATCGTGCTGCTGCTGTTCACGGGCGTGATCCGCCCCGACGCGCCCCCCGTGCTGTTCTGGCCGTTCGTGCTGGTGGTGCTCGCCGCGCTCGGGTGGTTCGTCGCCTCGCTCGTGCGCGCCACCCGACGCACGAACCCCGACCAGTGGGGCGATCTCTCGAGCCTCGACGGGCTCGACGTGATCGACGCCCCACGTCGGGAGCGGGTGGTGCGCTCGGTGGTTCCGGTCGAGGACACGAACCGGCATCAGCCCGCGATCGAGCTGGCGCGCCTGTTCGGCGGACCCGAGCAGCACGCGGTGCTCGTGCCGCGCGCGAGCCGCTGGCTCTCGCGGCGGTATCGCATCGGCGTGCAGCTGGTCGGCGGCGATCGCCCGCGGCACGCCGGGTTCCTGGGCCGGGTCGCGGAGGAGCGCTGGGTCGAGCTGCTCGACGGCATGCGCGAGCGCGGCGCCTTCGTGCGGGTCCCGGCGATCGTCACCGGGGAGTCACGCCCCTACGCCGTCGAGCTCGACTTCAGCGGGCTCGAAGCGCTCGAGGCGCCCGAGGGCTGACGGCGCGCCGCGGCATCCGCCCACCGGGGGCAGGACTCAGGAGGCCTCGCTGACCTGCGACGAGCCGACCGCCTGCTCCGTCTCCTGCCGAACCAGCTCGGCGCGCACGCGGTCCATGTCGAGTGCCCGCACCTGCGAGATGAGGTCGTCGAGCATGGGGCGAGGCAGGGCGCCCGCCTGCGCGAAGACGCCGATGCCGTCCTTGAACGCCATGATCGTGGGGATCGACGTGATGTTCATGGCGGCCGCGAGCTGCTGCTGGTCCTCCGTGTCGACCTTCGCGAAGGTCAGGTCGGGGTTCGCCTCGGACGCCGCCTCGTAGTTGGGCGCGAACTGGCGGCACGGGCCGCACCACTCCGCCCAGAAGTCGACGAAGACGGTGCCGCCGCCGAGGATCGTCTGCTCGAAGTTCTCAAGGGTCAGCGCGACGGTAGCCATGCGCACAGCCTACGTGGCCTCTCTGGGCACTCGTCATGTGTTCGCTGTGCGCGACCCATGAGCGAATGCCGCGGCGCCGACCGTCGCGTGCCCGCCCACTGGGGTGGCCGCGCACCGGTATCGTGAAGCCGTGGTCGCATTCGGAGGAGTGCTCGGTTCGTTCCGTCGGCGCGGCTCGTCACCCGACGACGCTGCGACGGAGCCGACGGATGCCACCGACACGGCGCGCGCGCTCGACGAGGCGATCCCCGACCTCGACTGGCGGGCGTTCCCGCCCGAAACCGAGGCGTCGAGCTTCGAGGCGCCGAGCGGCGCGCTCGCCCGCGTCGCGCTCGGCCCGGCGACCGGCCCGCGCGTCGTCCTCGTGCCCGGCGCCACCGGCTCGAAGGAGGACTTCGTGCTGATGATGCCGCTCCTCGCGGCGGCCGGGTACCGCGTCGAGTCCTACGACCTCGCCGGGCAGTACGAGTCGTGGGAAGCCGGCCCGTGGAACCTCGACCCGCCACGCCCGCGGTACGACGAGCGGCTCTTCCTCGACGACATGCTCGCCGTGCTCGATGACGGCGCGGGGCGAGCCCATGTGCTGGGCTACAGCTTCGCGGGAACGGTCGCCGAGCTCGCGCTGCTCGAGCGTCCGGATCGGTTCGCGAGCCTCACGCTGCTCAGCGCGCCGCCCGAGTCCGGTCAGGCGTTCCGCGGGGTGAAGCGCATCGGGCCGATCAGCGGATTCACCTCGCCACGGCAGGGCGCCGGGCTCATGCTCTGGGGCATCCGCAACAACTTCAACCGCGTGCCGCCGCGACGACTCGCGTTCGTGCGGGAACGCTTCGCGCTCACCCGCCGCGAGAGCGTCGACGACATCATCGGCCTCATGATGCAGACGCCCGACGTGCGCACCCGGCTCGCGGCGTCGCCCGTGCCGAAACTCGTGGCCGTCGGGGCGCACGACCTGTGGCCGCGCGAGCTGCACCAGCGGTTCGCCCGCGAGATCGGCGCACGCTTCGCGGTCTACCCGACGGGGCATAGCCCGTGCGAGACCGCACCGCACCAGCTCGTACGCGACATGATGGCGTTGTTCGGCGAGTCCGGCGTCACGCCGTAGCGCGGGCCACCCGCGAGCTTCACACGGGCAGCGGCTCCTCGCCGTCGCCATCGGCTTCGGCCGCCTCGGCGAGGATCGCCGGCGACAGGAGGTCGTCTCCGATGCGACGCACGGCGCGGCGCTCGAACGGCGGCCACGCGCGCCACTCCACGCCGAGCGTGTGGAAGGCCATGCGCACGCGGCGCGCGAGCTCGGAGACGCTGGCGAGCGGCCGCGCGGACACGCCCACGATGAGCGCCCGGTCGTACACGACGCTCATGCCCGGCTGCATCCACCAGGCGAGGTCGAGGTCGTCGTGCAGGTCGGCCCGGTCGCGGTGCACGATCTCGCGCAGGGCGAGCCAGGCGTCGGCTCGTATCGCGTAGTTCGAGCCGAAGATCGGCGGATGCCCGAGCAGGATCCCGATCCAGTAGAAGTACCCGCCGATGTAGATGTGGCGCGCGATCCAGCGGCGTGGCGCGGTGCCGCCGTAGAAGACGCCCGACCCGGTCACCACCGTCGGTCGGTCGCGCTGCGACATCCGCCGCTCGACCTGGGCGAGCCAGTCTGGCGCGGGCACCGAGTCCGCGTCGAGGCGCGCGAGCAGGTCGCCGGATGCCGCGTCGAGGCCGGCCGCCGTCGCGGGCCAGATACCGCGCAGCGGCTGGTCGACGACGCGAGCTCCTGCGGCCTGTGCGAATTCGGCCGTGGCATCCGTGGAGCCGTTGTCGACGACGATCACCTCGTCGGCCGGGCGGGTCTGCTGCGCGAGCGCGTCGAGGCACGCGGCGAGGAAGTCCGCGTCGTTCAGGCTCGGGATGATGACCGAAATCGTGCCCATCACGGCGAGTCTAGCCATCGGCCCACGCGCCCAACGCACGATTCGTGCGTCGCGGTCCCGGATGTCGAAACCGGGGTTCCCCTGCGCCACAGGGTTTCCCTAGGCTCTCGCCTCAACGGGCTCCAACGGCGGTGCCCGTCGGAAGGAATGACGATGTACCCATCTGCACCACTTTCCAGACGCGCCAAGACCGTTGCGATCGCGACGGCGGCGGCGTTCACCATCGCACTCGTCCCGGCCGGGGCGGCAGTCGCGGCGCCGGGGGCGCCCGCGGCGAAGTGCGACAACCAGAACAACAACACCGTCGCGAAGCTGCTGGAATGCGTCGACGCCGACGGCGCCACAGAGCACCTCGAGGCGCTCCAGGCCATCGCGGACGAGAACGACGGCACTCGTGCCGCCGGGCTGCCGGGCTACGAGGCGAGCGTCGACTACGTCGTGGACGTGCTCCAGGGCGTCGGCTGGGACGTCACGATCGACGAGTTCCCCTACACCTACGTCGGGCCGTCGTCGCTGACGCAGCTCACGCCGATCGAGGCCGAGTACCCGACCGGTCCCTTCACCGGAAGCGGACCCGGGAACGTGACGGCCGCCGTGACGCCCGTGGACCTCCAGCTCGGGCTCGGCAACACCAGCACCAGTGGATGCAACGACGCGGACTTCGCCGGCTTCCCGGCGGGGACGATCGCACTGATCCAGCGCGGAGGCTGCACGTTCGCCGACAAGGCGATCAAGGCCCAGACCGCCGGCGCCGCGGGCGTGGTCATCTTCAACCAGGGCGACCTCGCCACCGATGCGCGCATGAATCTCATCGTGGGAACCCTCGGCGGCCCGAACGTCGTCGGCATCCCGGTCGTCGGCGCGAGCTACGACCAGGGCGCCGCGCTCTCGCGGGCAGACTCGAGCGCCAACATCTTCGTGCCGCTGCCCGAGTCGCGTCCGCAGAAGAACATCATCGCGGAGCTGCCCGGCGTCAACGACGGCAACGTCGTGATGGCCGGTGCGCACCTCGACTCGGTCCAGGCCGGTCCGGGCATCAACGACAACGGCAGTGGCTCGGCGGCGCTGCTCGAGCTCGCCGAGAACATCTCGAAGCTCGAGCCGCAGAACACCATCCGGCTCGCCTGGTGGGGCGCCGAGGAGAGCGGCCTGGTCGGTTCGCGCGATTACGTCGCGGAGCTGAGCCAGCAGGAGAAGGACCGCATCGCGCTCTACCTCAACTTCGACATGGTCGCCTCGCCGAACTCCATCTTCATGGTGTACGACGGTGACGAGTCCGGCTGGCCCGCCCCGGCCGGCGTGCCGATCCCCGAGGGCTCGGTGCAGATCGAGGACCTCTTCGAGAGCTACTACACCTGGGCGGGCGTGCCGTACGACGACGCGCAGTTCAGCGGGCGGAGCGACTACGACGCGTTCATCCGCAGCGGGATCCCCGCGGGCGGCCTGTTCACGGGCGCCGAGGTCCAGAAGACCGAGGCCCAGGTGGCGATCTGGGGCGGCATCGCCGGTGAGTCCTACGACCAGTGCTACCACCAGGCGTGCGACACGATCGACAACGTGAATGAGGCGGCGTTCGACGTGAACGTGGACGCGATCGCGCTGGCCGTGCTCGCGTACTCGTACTCGACCGAGTCGGTGAACGGCATCGCGGGGGTGGACATCTCGGGCGGTCTCGACCTGCCGCTGCCGGCGGGACCCAAGGGCACCGTCAACGTTCCGAGCGGCGGCGGTCTCTCCCCCGACCACGATCACGGTCCGACCGAGACGGACTGAGCCCGGATCGATCGAACCCAGCGGGGCCCGTCGCGTCAGCGACGGGCCCCGCGCTCGTGCGCGAGACTGGGTCGGTGCAGACCATCGTGAAGCGCCGCGAGGACGCACCCGACGGGTTCTTCGAGGCCGAGGCGGCGGGGCTCGCGTGGCTCGCGGCCGCCGGGGCAGTCCGAACGGTCGGCGTCGCGGTAGTCTCGCCCGGCCGCATCGAGCTGGAGCGCGTCGACGAGGCACGTCCCGACCGGACGGCGGCGGCGGCGTTCGGCTCTGCCCTCGCTCGGACTCACGCGGCGGGCGCCCGCGCGTTCGGGTCTCCGCCCGACGGATGGGACGGTCCGCTCTTCATCGGCCGGCGTCCGCTGCCCGTGGCGAGCGAGCCGACCTGGGGCGCGTTCTATGCACGAGACCGGGTGCTGCCGTACCTCGAGATCGCCGAGGAGGTCGGGAACACGACGGCGACGGAGGGTCGGCTCGTCCGCACGGCGCTCGACGCCGTCGCCGCCGGCGCGTTCGACGACGGCGAGCCGCCGGCGCGGATCCACGGCGACCTGTGGAATGGCAACGTGCTCTGGTCGCCCGACGGCATCGTGCTCATCGACCCCGCGGCGCACGGCGGCCACCGCGAGACCGACCTCGCGATGCTCGACCTCTTCGGCTGCCCGTTCCTGGACGACGTGCTCGCGGCCTACGACGCGGCGGCGCCGCTGCGCCCAGGGTGGCGTGAGCGGATCCCGCTGCACCAGCTGCATCCGCTCGCCGTCCACGCCGCCGGCCACGGCCGGGGCTACGGCATCGCCCTGGCCGCGGCCGCCGAGGCCGTGTCGGAACTGGCCCGACGGATGCGGGAATAGATCAGGTGCGGCATCCGTTCGATACGATTGCATGCAAACGCATGGAGTACGACGAAAGCCCAGGAGGGCGAGATGCAGTTCGGAATCTTCACCGTCAGCGACATCACCCAGGACCCCACCACCGGTCGCACCCCGACCGAGCATGAGCGCATCCAGGCGACCCTGACGATCGCGAAGCACGCGGAGGAGGTCGGGCTCGACGTCTTCGCCCTCGGCGAGCACCACAACCCGCCGTTCTGGTCGTCCTCACCGACGACGACGCTCGCGTACATCGCCGGGCAGACCTCCACGCTCCAGCTCTCGACGGCGACCACGCTGATCACCACCAACGACCCGGTGAAGGTCGCCGAGGACTACGCGATGCTCCAGCACGTCTCGGGCGGTCGCGCCGACCTCATGCTCGGCCGCGGCAACACCGGGCCGGTCTACCCCTGGTTCGGCAAGGACATCCGGCAGGGCCTGCCGCTGACACTCGAGAACTACGAGCTGCTCCACCGGCTGTGGCGTGAGGACGTCGTGGACTGGTCCGGCAAGTTCCGCACGCCCCTGCAGGGCTTCACCTCGACGCCGCGTCCGCTCGACGGCGTGCCGCCGTTCGTGTGGCACGGCTCGATCCGCAGCCCCGAGATCGCCGAGCAGGCCGCCTTCTACGGCGACGGCTTCTTCGCGAACCACATCTTCTGGCCGGCCTCGCACACCGAGCGCATGATCGCGCTGTACCGCCAGCGCTACGAGCACCACGGCCATGGCACCGCCGCGCAGGCGATCGTGGGCCTCGGCGGCCAGGTCTTCATGCGCAAGAACTCGCAGGACGCGGTCAATGACTTCCGTCCGTACTTCGACAACGCCCCGGTGTACGGCCACGGGCCGAGCCTCGAGGAGTTCAGCCAGCAGACCCCGCTGACGGTCGGCAGCCCGCAGGAGGTCATCGACCGCACGCTCGGCTTCCGCGACTACGTCGGCGACTACCAGCGCCAGCTCTGGCTCCTCGACCACGCCGGCCTGCCGCTGAAGACGGTGCTCGAGCAGCTCGACCTGCTGGGCGGGGAGGTCGTCCCGGTGCTCCGGAAGGAGTTCGCGAAGGACCGCCCGGCCGACGTGCCCGATGCGCCGACCCACGCGTCGCTCGTGAGGGCGAAGTACGGCGACCAGGCGCCCCGCCAGGCGACGCCGAACGCGAACCGCGGCGACAACCTGACCGTGGGTTCCCCGTACCGGGACACGGCGTCGGTCGAGGCTGCGCAGTCCGGTTCGAGCCGGCAGGCCGGCGCGGCCTTCGGGCCCGCCGCGACCCGCAAGGAGGTCGTGCGATGAACGCCAAGCGCATCGTGGTCGTCTCCGCGGGTCTCAGCACCCCCAGCTCCACCCGCCAGCTGGCGGATCGACTCGCCGCCGATGCGGTGGGGATCCTCCGAGAGCGAGGGGTCGAGGTCGACGTGCAGACGTTCGAGCTGCGCGACCTCGCGCACGACATCACGAACCACCTCCTCATGGGTTTCGCGCCGCCGAAGCTGGAGGAGGCGCTCGACGCGGTGTCCTCGGCCGACGGACTCATCGCGGTCACGCCGATCTTCACCACGAGCTACGCGGGCCTGTTCAAGTCGTTCATCGACGTGATCGACCCGCAGGCGCTCACCGATCTGCCGGTGCTCATGGGCGCGACCGGTGGCACACCCAGGCATTCGCTCGCGATCGACTACGCCATCCGGCCGCTGTTCACCTACCTGCACGCGATCCCGGTCACGACGGGAGTGTTCGCCGCGACGGGCGACTGGGGCGGCGGTGACGACGGTGTCCGATCGTTGCCCGACCGCATCTTCCGCGGCGCGAAGGAGTTCGCCGACCTCGTCGAACAGACCGACAGGTCGGACTTCGTGAACGACCCGTTCGCGCTCGAGCGCCCGTTCGGGCACCTCATCGGCGGGCTGTCGGGGGAGTAGCCCCCGGTTCGTCATCGGGGCTGGGCGCGCGCCTGGCGTCGAGCCCCGCGACGGCCCGGTCGACGACGAGGCCGAGCACGATCGCGATCGGGATGGAGACCGCGACCGCGAGGAGCGGCACATCGCGGAGGGCACTGCCGACGATCGCGCCGACTGCGACGTTGTAGCACGCCCACGCCGTGCCGGCCGCGAACGAGAGCGGCAGGTAGCGGCGCAGCGGCACCTGGCCGGCACCGGCGGCGAGGTTCACCGCGATGCGCGCGAACGGCACGTAGCGCGCCGTGAACACGAGCACGGCCGTGCGTCGGTGCACGGTCCTGCGCACGCGCTCGATGGCGGCGCCGACCCGTCCCTCGTGCTGCCACCGCCAGCGGTCCAGGCCGATGCGGTACCCGATCAGGTAGCAGAGGCCGTCGCCGAGCACCGCCCCGGCTGCGGCCGCGGGCACGATCATGGCGAGCGGGGGAGCGCCGGTGGTCGCCCAGAGTGCGCCGAGGGCGACCACGGCGGTCTCGCTCGGCAGCACGACCAGGAAGGCGTCGCAGACCACGAGGGCGAAGAGCGCCGGGACGAGCCAGGGCGAGTCCGCGAATGCAGTGATCCAGGCGTCGTCCACCCGCCCGTTCTAGCGCCCCCGGGTGAACGGGAGGCGTCGCGCCGGGGTCCGTCCGCGATGCGGTTCCCGTCACATGCCGGGCACCTCGAGCGCCTCGTGGAGCTGGATCGTGCCGACCTCCAGGTGCGGATGCCCCTCCATGAGCGCTGCGGCGGCATCCGCGTCTGCGGCCTCCACGATCGAGTAGCCGGCCACGGTCGTCGTTGGAGTGGTCGTGCCGCCGCTGGTCACCGCGCGGGCCACGCCGAGGGGCGTCCCGAAGTCGAGGAGCGCCGGTCCAGTCCTCCCTGCCCAGTCGATCCACGCCTGCATGCCGGCCTCACCGGCCTCCTCGGACTGCTGCATCTGCTCCTCCGCGCCCACGTCGGCGTGGTAGAGCACCAGGTACTTCGTCATCTGCGCATTCCCTTCATCGGGCGGGCGCCGCGCCGGCGCGATGAGTCGCCGGTGACTCGTCCGCGTGGGGTTCACGGTACGCGCGATGCGCACCCTCGGGAAGGGACGCCGAGTGTCCGTGGATGCACCCTCGCGAGGCCTCGACGCCGGCGCGCTACCCCCAGTTATGGTGAGAAAATCTCACTAACCCTTCACGCATCGCCCTGTGTCGAGTACCCTGACCAGCGGGGGCGCGGCCGATGGCCGCGAATGCCGCGCGCATTCCGATCGGGGCGGATCACGAGGGTTCACGGCCTGTGCGGCCGGGCCACCCGTTCCACAACCCGATCGGAAGGAACCACTATGTCCATCCACCGCATCGCTGCGGCTGCTGCCGCCGCGCTCGCCGCCGTCGCGCTAGCAATCGGCGGCGCCGCACCCGCGTACGCAGGCAGCCCCCACTTCATCAAGCAAGCCACGACGGCGTCGCTCGACGGGACCTCACTGGTTGTCGACTTCAAGGAGGCCGGCCTCGAGTCGGGCTCGGTTGAGACCATCCAGGCCACCGCGCACCTCGACGCGACCTACTCGTGCGTCAACGGCGGCGGCAACGTTCCGGTTGACGCGAAGAAGACGACGATCTCCTCGGATGTCTCCGAGAGCGGGACCTTCACCGCAGGCAAGAACGGCAACGTGACCGGCTCGCTGACGCTCAGCGTGCCGGCGGCGGCAGACGCGCTCGACTGCCCGAACGGGCAGACAGCGACACTGATATCGGGAACCTGGTCGGACATCTCGATCGAGGACCTCACGAGCGGTGCGTTCCTCGCCATCCCCGGAAGCTTCAGCTTCTGATCACACCTCGAGTCGCATAGGACAGGGCGGGAAGGCTGCGGCCTTCCCGCCCTCGTGCGGTCGCCGTCGGACGGCGCCGTCCCGCGGTCACTCGAGGACGAAGCTGACCTCGAGTGTCACGGACCAGCCCGTGATCTTCCCTTCCGTCGCCTCGACCTTCTGCTCCTTGACCCACGCGCCGCTGACATGCCGCAGCGTCTGTGCGGCCCGGGCGATGCCGACCGCGACGGCGTCCTCGAAGCTCGTCTCCGAGCGGACGGTGATGGTGGTGACCCTTGCGACGGATGACATGGCGTTCCTCCTCGAACAGTCCGGTGTGCTTCAAGGCCCATCGTCCTCCGTTCGGGCGTCGAGCGCGAGAGGTCGACGCACGGATGCCGGAGCCGACGCCCCATCCTCGCCTCAGCGCACGGGAGTGATGACGTCGTCGTCTGCGCCCACCTCGTCGTGGGCGTCGATCGTCGGCTCCGACGGTGAGGTCACGATGGCGGGCGACGCGTCCGCGGGGGCTTGTGGTGTGCGCTCGGTCGGAGGCTCCCCGGCTCGTTCCGCACGTCGATCAGCTCGAGCGGTACGGCGCCTGCGTCGGCCGACGGTGGGAACCCGGGTGTCCGCCCAGTCCAGGTCGTGCACTCGGTCCTCGGGGCCGTCCTTGGTTCCCGTGGCCCATCCGCGCCACCATGGCGCCCACCAGAGCGCCGTGCCCGCACACCACCCGACCACGATCACATCGGCGACCTGGTTGACCACCGGTGGGAACGGCACCAGGGCGGCGGCGACGAGGATCGAAGCGAGCCCCGCGGCCGCTGCGGTGACCGTGACCGGCACGAGGATCCGCCATCGACGGCGGAATACGCCGGCGAGCATGGTCGCCGCGATCGCGCCGCCCACGAGGGCGGCGCCGAGCGCATGCCAGCCGACCGCCGACCATCCACTCCAGCTCGCCCACCCCGCCGGCTCATGCGGCAGCGGCGCGAGATGACCCGTCACCGCGATCGTCACGAGGATCGCGGCGATACCGGCGATCCCGGCGAGCGGCGTCGGCGACGATGTGCGCGCGAGTGTCGCGGGCACGGTCTGCATGGCATGCGCCGTCGCCTCGCCCGTCGCGATGAAGGCGATGAGGAGCGCCCAGAACAGCACGTTGTCCATCCCGTAGAGGACCTCGATGACGACGAGCCCGCCGGCGAGTGCCGCTGTCGCCCCCACGAGACCTGCCCGTGCCGCTCGTGCGCGTCGCTGTGCAGTTGCGATCACGCTCCGAGTCCAGCGTCGCGTACTCGTGTGGGCCAGGATCCGGCGATCCCGCCGCCTTCGCGCGGACGCAGCGGCCACCACGCGGATCATCATGAGCGCGGCCACCGCGATCACTCCCGCGAGAGACGCCACGACGGTCGAGTCGCCGGCCGACTGGGACTCGGGTGTCCACTCGATCATCGGCCACACAGTGAGGGCTGCGCACACGAGCAAGGCGTACAGGAGGATGAGCCTCGGTACCGAGATCAACGACGGCAGAAGGACCGCGACTGGTCGAACCAGCCAGTGCAGGAATCGCTTCGGCGAGGATGCGGGCAGGCCCTGCGTGAGCGCCGTCGACGCGGCACGGAGGGTGCGTGAGGCGATCGCCATCCGGTAGGAGTCGGCGAGGGCATCCAATCCCTGAGCGCCACGGACGAAGGTGGCGCGGATATCCCTGGGTTCGTCCTCCGACATCGTGGGCGGGATCGTGAGCAGATCGCGATCCGTGACGAGTTGCCGCAACAGTTCGTCGTGCACCAGACCGAGGAGCTGCGCCTCGGCCGCATCGGGGTCGATCTCGTCGATCTCGGCGGAGGCGGGCTCCACGGCATCCTGCTTCGACACAGCAGGCCGTTCGTCGGCCACCGACGGCAACGACGAGAGGAACTCGATCACGCCGGATGCCGCATCGAGCCGCCCCCACCACCAGTCGTTGCGACGCCAGTGCGCGCTCAGGAATCCCGCGAGATTCGCGGCCCTCAGCCCGGCGAGCTTCGCGGTCGAACGCAGCGACTGTTCGTCGAGGCAGTTTCCGACCGTGACGGCATCGAGCTCGTCGGCCGTATGCGCGAGGGCGGCGCGGTAGCCGCGGAGCAGCTGGTCCTCCATGAGCTTCCGATACTCGAGCGGCTGAGCGGGCTGCACGTCCGATCCGATGCGGTGGAACCGTACCGACGAGATCGGTTGCGGGATGCCGCTGCCGCCGAACAGGAGCGGGAGCTGCCGCGCGGGAAGCGCGACTCCGTCGGGCTGCATGAGACGCGACCAGGGTGTTCGCGACCACCGCTCATGTGCCAGTTCGTCGATCCGCGACGAGACGTCGAGGAGCCACCGAACGATGTCATCGAGGTGGGCCCACCTGTCGGCGAGATCGGTGTCGTCGACGGTGTCCGCCGCCGCCCAGCGCTCGACGACCCTTCGGGCTCCGGCGAGGCTCAGTGACGTGCCCGTCGTGAACTGCTGTCGCTGCAGCACCGCCTGCGCCTTGCGGAGGGTGGAGAGGATCGCTGCGTCGCGATCTCTCGCCGCGTCGCGCATGACGCGACTCAGCTTGCGCCGGGCCAGCGAACGCGGGGCACCTTCGGGCAGCGGTCCCATGGTGATCTGATCCGACTCCGGATCGGATCTATCGTGTCTCGGCGGGCGGAGCGAGTCGTCGAGTTGCCGGTCGAGATCGACGAGTCGACCCGCCTGGAACGCCGTCTGCTCGATGGCGCGCGTCCAGCTGAGGGCGGCGAGCGTCGCATCGACCAGGGCCTGGCGCCCTCGGGCCGTGGGCACCGTATGCGGCTGCACGTCGGTGGGATCCAAGTGGATCGCGTGACGTCGGAAGGCGGTTTCGACGTGCACGATGCCGAGGCGGTCGAGGGCGACCAGCTCAGGTCGCTTGCCGAGGTCGGTGCCGAGGATCCACTCGCCCGGGTGGAGCATCGCCGGGGCGAGCAGTTCGAAGTCGCTCGCGGCACGATACCGGGCGTAGGCCCGGGCCACCTCGGCCTCCCTCTGATCGTCCATCGCCCGGCCGTCGAGGCGCACCGCGAGCACCTCATTCCGCGCCTTCGCGACACTGGTCGTGGCGCGTACGAGGTCGACCTCCTCGATCTCGTCGTCACGGGACTCGCGCGCGCTGCGCTTGCGGAGCGATGCCGTCACCGTGCTCATGAGCCTCGAACCGACGTCGTTGCGGATCGTGGACGGATCGGTGCTGAAGACCGGCTTCGTCGATGACGGACCGAGCTCGGTGGCAGCCGTGGCATCACGCAGGAGGGTCGGCCGACCCTCCTCGTACACGGTCGGACGGCGGAAGAGCCCTGCGGTCTCCTTCGGTGACGGATCGAGGTAGAGGATCGCTCGGTTGCTGTGCTCGTCGGCTGGCATGTTCCGCACCGCATTCAGGGCACGATCGATCGGTATGTTGTCGAGGATGCCGCCGTCGGCGACGCGGAACGGCTGTGTCGCGGCATCCGAACGGTGGGCGTTGAAGACCATTCGCATGTCGGGCGCGTCGAGCGCCAAGCACGGGTCGCGCGGGGCGTCCCAGCCGTGCGCGGTCGCGAGTGCATGCGAGCCCGAGTAGATCAGGGCCGGCTCGAAGACGAACGGGAACGAGGACGTCGATCGCGCGGCATAGGCGATCCGGGCGATGTCGGCGAAGTCGCGCGCGGAGAGCTCGTCTGTGCCCCGCGGCGGGATGGCGCGGTCGTCGAGTTCGTCTCGACCACCCACGAACCGGAACTGCGCCCGCCCCTCCGCCGTGGTGCGATCGCTGCTGTCGACCGCGTCCAGGAGCGTCGCGGAGAGGTCCACGACGACCTGGTCGGCGCGAAGCGGACTCCCCGGACTGCGTTGTTCGATGATCCTGGTGATCGCGGTCGAGACCTCAGGCCAGAAGTAGTCGTCACCGCGCGCCACGGAGTCGAATCGGTGCGGCTTGCCGGTCTGCAGCAGCCCCCACGCAGAGCCCGTGGTCAACCAGGTGCTGAGGATCGTGTCGAATCCGACCCCCGCCCGCTGTGCGACCCCGTAGAGCACGCCGTTCAATCCACCGGCACTCGCACCCGCGAGCACGTCGAACTCGACACGGTCGTACCCACGCGACATCAGCAGCCGGGCGTAATGCTCCGCTCGCCGGATGAGGTGCTTGTCGGGGCCGCCGGAACGCCGTTCGGCATCGTCCGTCATGTGGAGCACGAGAGCTCGTGGTTCACCGTCGTCGTCGTAGATGCGGATTCGCCGCAGGATGTCGAGTTCCGCGATCGCGCCCCCGATCCACACGGCCAGACTCAGGCCGCCCTTCATCGCAAGTGCGACACGGAGTGTGCGTCGATGCCACGGTTTCAGGTCCCATATCGCCGCGGGCAGGACGCCGTCGTCTTGCGCCCTGGCCGCGGTATCGAGTTCGTGGAATGCGGCTTCGGTCTGAGCGCCCTCGAGGCGCAGGGTCACGAATCCGACGTTGCTGGCTTGCGCGCTCATGTTCGCCTCCCACATCAAAGAACATGAGGATTCATCGTGAGTGTAGGAAGCCCACCGGGTCACCACCTCCGGGGTACCACCTATTCATCCACGGCGGCGCGACGAAGGGTGATCGCGAGCCGAGAGAGAACTCACGGGGGACCGGACGGCGAACGGCATCCGACGAGTCGATGAATCCTCGGCGATCGGGCCCGATCCGGTCGTAGAGCGGCCCGCCGGTCGCTCACGCTGGAGTCGTGAAGGTCGCCCTCCTCGCAGAATCGTTCCTCCCGCACATGAACGGCGTGACGCACTCACTGCTGCAGGTGCTCCGCCACCTCGAACGACGCGGTCACGAGGCGGTCGTCGTCGCCCCCAGGTCGGGCCCGATCGACCAGTCGCTCTTCGGTGCCCGCGCGGTGCTCCTGCCGTCGATGCCGCTGCCGAGCTACCCCGACGTGCGCGTCACGCTCGCGACCGTGCGTCGCCTCTCGGCCGTGCTGCGCGAACACGGCGCCGACGTGATGCACCTCGCATCGCCGTTCGTGCTGGGCTGGCGGGGACTCGCCGCGGCGGAGCCGCTCGGCGTGCCATCCGTCGCGGTCTACCAGACCGACATCCCGTCCTACGCCGAGAAGTACGGCGTGCCCGGTGCGGCCCCGGCGCTCACGCGTCACCTCGGCCGGCTGCACCGCCGCGCGACGCTCACCCTCGCGCCCTCGAGCTCTGCGGTCGAACGGCTCGCTGCTGCCGGCGTGGACGACGACCAGGTGCGCATCTGGCGCCGCGGCGTCGACACCGAGCGGTTCGCCCCCTCGCGTCGCAGCGAACGCTGGCGCCGGAGCATCGCTGAGTCGGGCGAGGTGGTGGTCGGCTACGTGGGCAGGCTCGCCCCCGAGAAGCAGGTGGAGGACCTCCGCGCGATCGCCGACCTGCCTCGCACCCGGCTCGTCATCATCGGCGACGGCCCCTCGCGACCCGCACTCGAGCGGATGCTGCCCGAGGCTCGCTTCACCGGCTTCCTCGGGGGCGACGCGCTCGCCGAGGCGATGGCGAGCCTCGACGTGTTCGTGCACCCCGGCGAGAGCGAGACGTTCTGCCAGACCGTGCAGGAGGCACTCGCGAGCGGCGTTCCCGTGGTGGCCACCGGTCGGGGCGGGCCGCTCGACCTCGTGCGCTCGAGTGTCGACGGCTGGCTGTACCGGCCCGGCGACCTCGCCGAGTTCCGTGAGCGGGTGCGCGATCTGGTCGGCGATGACGCGAAGCGCCGTGCGTTCGGTGCCCGCGCACGCGAGGCCGTGCGCGGACGCGGTTGGGACGTGCTCGGCGACGAGCTCATCGGCCACTACGAGGACGTGATCGGTGCGCGCACGGCTGCCGTCGGCCTTCGCCGGGGGGCCCGTTCCGAACGTGCGAATGGGCCAGGCGAGGCGACGGGGGCCGCGATCGCCACGGCACCGGCGACCACGGCACCGCGCCCGTCGGAGCTGCGCCCGTCGGAGCCCGGAGCGCCCGCGGCCGGCTTCGACCTCGGCGGCGAGGCATCCGGAGTCGCAGCCTCGCCGTCGTGGCGACGATACGTGGCCGTCGGCGACTCGCTCACGGAAGGGCTGTGCGACGCGTCGCGCATGCCGGTTGGGGAATACCGGGGCTGGGCCGACCGGCTCGCCCTGCTTCTCGCGCTCGCGAGCCCGGCGTCCGAGCCGGTCGCCTATGCGAACGTGGCGGTGCGCAGCCGCAAGGTGGCCGACGCTGTCGATGTGCAGCTCCCACTCGCCGCGGCGAACGGCGCCGACCTCGTGAGCGTGCTGATCGGCGGCAACGACCTGGTCGGCCTTCGAGCGGATGCCGCAGCGCTGGCCGCGCGCCTCGGCGACGCGGTCGGCGCGGTGCGGGCGACGGGGGCCGACGTGCTGCTCGTGACCCCGTTCATGCCGAAGCGACCCGCGTCGCGGCTCTTCGTGTCGCGGTTCGCGGCCTTCGCCGAACGGCTCGCCGCGATCGCGGACGAGCAGGGAGCGATGCTGCTCGACGTCCGCTCCAGGGCGGAACTCGTCGACCGGGCGATGTGGGCGGAGGACCGGGTGCACCTGAACTCCGCCGGGCACCGCGTGCTCGCATACGCCGCCGCGCGGGTGCTCGGCGTCCGGGACGCAACGGCGCTGGGCGCGCTCGAGCGCGCCGTGCACGAGGACGACGAGATCGGAGACCGCCATGTCGGCGACGCCGAGTGGCTCGCGCGTCACGCGGCGCCGTGGATGGCCAGGCGGCTCCGCGGGCGTGCCGCAGGTGACGGGCGGGATCCGAAGCGCCCCGAGCTCGTGTCGGTGCTCGACATCGACGCGCTCCGTCGGACGACTGGATCCTGACCCGTCATACGGGCTCGGACGCGGGGTCGTTCAGGACTGTTCGGGGCGGGGCACTTCGGTGTCGCCGGTCAACGGCCCGGCGACGTAGACCCAGTAATCGGTGAAGGCCGGTCCGACAAGGTCGGGGCCGACCCCCTCAGCCAGACTTGCGGCGGAACTCGCGCTTGTGGTCGACGGGGCCGTGCGTCTGCTGGGCGCCGCCTCCGCCGTCGAGGTGCGACTCGCCCTCGCGCTGCTTCGAGGCCTTGTTCTTGCGCTCGAGCGCCTCACGGAACTTTCGCTTGGTCTCCTCGGAGGGGCCCGTCGTGCTCTGCTCGTCGGAAGTCATGCCTTCGAGTCTCGCACGGATGCCGCGGCCTCGCGTTCGCGGCGCCGGGACGGCGATCGGTCCGGCCGCGGTGTCGAGTCATTGCGCGTTCGTTCCGGCCTCCGGCTCTGCGTTTGTGAGCGACGCGCCTGTCTCGACGGGGAGTCCCGAGGCCGCCCACTCCGGATACCCGTCTTCCAGACGGACTGCGGTGAATCCCTCGCGATGCAAGGTCCGCACCGCTTCGTCGGCGAACACGCAGTACGGGCCTCGGCAGTACGCAACGATGTTGCTGCCCCTGGGTAGATCGTCCAGCCTCGCGGCGAGATCCCGAACGGGGATCGAGACGGCGTGCGCGATATGGCCCGACCAGTACTCGGGTGCGGGTCGCACATCGAGGACCACGACATCGCCGGCGGCCATCCGGTCGCTCAGCTCCTCGCGTGTCAGAACGTCCAACGTCGACCTGTCGCCCAGATACGCCGCGGCGAGTTCGTCGAGCTCGGCCACCTGCTCAGAAGCGACGCGGCGAATCGCAGCCCACAGCTCCGTCACCGAGGGGCCGGCCAGTCTGTAGTAGATACGTGTTCCCGCGCGTCGGGTGCGAACGAGGCCCGAACGCAACAGCTGCTGCAGGTGATGAGACGTGTTCGCGGTGCTCTGCCCGATCTCCATCGAGATCTCTTCGACGGCGCGCTCGCCCTGGGCCAGCACGTCGATGATCTCCGCTCGCCGCCCACTGCCGAGGGCTCCTGCAACCGACGCGAATGCATCGAACAGTGAATCCTTGGCCGCTCTGTCTCCCACTCGTCCGTCCTCCTGCACGTTATTCAAATGAGTGCTTGACAAGCTAGCCCGTGTGGGTATGAGATTCAAGTATTCAAGTGATGATTTGACTAGGTGGGAAAGAGGGCGAGTGAGATGGGTACGACCACCAGCAGCCGCAACGGCATCGATGTCGACCGTCTGGTTGCGACGGTAGAGGCGATCCGGTCCGATCCCGCGCTGGGGAGTTTCACCTTCAGTGCGTCCAGCACCTGGCGCGACGGCACGCATAACGTGGGTCGGATCGTCGGATTCACCCATGCCGGTGAGTCCGATGCATCCAGGACGGAGGGGTTCCAGCTCGAGGGGGATGAGCCACCGGTGCTCCTGGGCAACAATGCCGGCCCGAACGCCGTCGAGTTGCTGCTGCAGGCTCTCGCCTTCTGCTACGCGGTCGGGTACGTGGCGAACGCCGCCGCGCAGGGCATCGAGATCAGCGCCTTGGAGTTCCAGGTGGACGGTGACGTGGACGTCGGACCGTTCCTCGGCCTGGAGGGTCCGCGTCCCGGATTCACTGCCATTCGCGCACATGCGCGGGTATCCAGCCCGAACGCCACGCGCGAGCAGCTCACGGAGTTGTGCAGCTACGTCCAGAGCACATCGCCGGTTCGCGACAGCTTGGTCAACCCCATTCCGATCGAGACCACCATCGACATCGTCTGAATCGAGGGCGCATGACGCCGCCTCTGGGGCGCTCGCTGCACCCTCTGCTAGAGTTGCGTAGGTTGCCCTGTGGGTTTCCACAACTTCATAGAGCACCGACGGAGCAGGCTGGCAGAATGCTGGTCCCCTGTGGTGGATTACCAAACGGGCAGGTCGCGAGAGCGACACCGAGCGGATGGTGGACTTCTACTGGTGGCCAGCGCCCGCGATTCAACCTGAACGCTGAGTTCTGCCTGTTCCCCTGCTCCTGAGTAGCACTCGCCTGCCATCTGGGCTCGCGAGCCTAAACAAAGGAGAAAGACCTCTTGGAAGGTCCTGAAATCACGTTCGCCGAGACCGTCATCGACAATGGCAAGTTCGGCACCCGCACCATCCGCTTCGAGACCGGTCGCCTCGCCCAGCAGGCGCAGGGCTCCGCCGTCGCCTACATCGACGAGGAGACGATGCTGCTGTCGGCCACGTCCGTCTCGAAGCAGCCGAAGGAGCAGTTCGACTTCTTCCCGCTCACCATCGACGTCGAGGAGCGCATGTACGCGGCGGGCCGCATCCCCGGCTCGTTCTTCCGTCGTGAGGGCCGCCCGTCGACCGAGGCGATCCTCACCTGCCGGCTGATCGACCGCCCCCTTCGCCCCTCGTTCGTCGAGGGCCTCCGCAACGAGGTGCAGGTCGTCGTCACGGTGCTCGCCATCGAGCCCGACGAGTATTATGACGTGCTCGCGATCAACGCGGCGTCGCTCTCGACGCAGCTCTCGGGCCTGCCCTTCTCCGGCCCGGTCGGCGGCGTGCGCGTCGCGCTCATCGACGGCCAGTGGGTCGGCTTCCCCAAGTACTCGCAGATCGAGGAGGCCGTGTTCAGCATGGTCGTCGCCGGTCGCGTGGTCACCGAGGCCGACGGCTCGCAGGATGTCGCCATCATGATGATCGAGGCCGAGGCCACCGACAACGCGTGGAACCTCATCCAGGCCGGCGCGGTGAAGCCCGACGAGACGGTCATCGCCGAGGGCATCGAGGCGTCGAAGCCGTTCATCAAGCAGCTCGTCGAGGCGCAGCAGCAGGTCGCGGCCACCGCGGCCAAGCCCACCGCCGACTACCCGACGTTCCCGCCCTACCAGCAGTCGACGTACGACGTCGTCGCCGCGTTCGCGTATGACGAGCTGAAGCGCGTCTACCAGATCGCCGGCAAGGTCGAGCGCCAGGACGCCGACGACGAGCTCAAGGCCCGCGTCAAGGCGGAGGTCGCCGCGAAGGTCGAGAACGGCGAGCTCCCCGAGTCCGCCAACGGCGAGGTCGCCGCGGCCTACAAGTCGGCCACCAAGCTCGTGGTGCGTTCGCGCGTGCTCGAGGAGGGCGTCCGCATCGACGGCCGCGGTCTCGCCGACATCCGCCCGCTCGACGCCGAGGTGCAGGTCGTGCCCCGCGTGCACGGCTCGGCCATCTTCCAGCGCGGTGAGACCCAGATCCTGGGCGTCACGACGCTGAACATGCTGAAGCTCGAGCAGCAGATCGACTCGCTGTCGCCGGTCACCAAGAAGCGCTACATGCACAACTACAACTTCCCGCCCTACTCGACCGGTGAGACCGGCCGGGTCGGGTCGCCGAAGCGTCGCGAGATCGGGCACGGCGCACTCGCCGAGCGCGCGCTCGTGCCGGTGCTGCCCACGCGCGACGAGTTCCCCTACGCGATCCGCCAGGTCTCGGAGGCGCTCGGTTCCAACGGCTCGACCTCGATGGGCTCCGTCTGCGCGTCGACGCTCTCGCTCCTCAACGCGGGCGTGCCGCTACGCGCACCGGTCGCCGGCATCGCGATGGGCCTCATCTCCGACACGGTGGACGGTGAGACCCGCTACGCGGCCCTCACTGACATCCTCGGCGCGGAGGACGCGCTCGGCGACATGGACTTCAAGGTCGCCGGCACGTCGGAGTTCGTCACCGCGATCCAGCTCGACACGAAGCTCGACGGCATTCCCGCCTCGGTGCTCGCCGGCGCGCTGACGCAGGCGAAGGACGCCCGCACGACGATCCTCGCCGTGCTGAACGCCGCGATCGAGGGTCCAGACGAGATGGCTCCGACGGCCCCGCGCGTGATCAGCGTGCAGATCCCGGTCGACAAGATCGGCGAGCTGATCGGCCCGAAGGGCAAGACGATCAACGCGATCCAGGACGAGACCGGCGCCGAGATCTCCATCGAGGAGGACGGCACCGTCTACATCGGCGCGACCGACGGCCCCTCGGCCGAGGCCGCCCGCGCCCAGGTCAACGCGATCGCCAACCCGACGAACCCCGAGGTCGGTGAACAGTTCCTCGGCACGGTCGTGAAGATCGCCGCCTTCGGCGCGTTCATCTCCCTGCTGCCCGGCAAGGACGGCCTGCTGCACATCTCCGAGGTGCGCAAGCTCGCCGGCGGCAAGCGCGTGGAGAACGTCGACGACGTGCTCGGCGTCGGCCAGAAGATCCTCGTCGAGATCACCAAGATCGACGACCGCGGCAAGCTCTCGCTCGCCCCGGTGCTGGCCGAGGAGGCCGACACCAACGGCCGCGAGGCCGGTGTGCACGCCGAGGAGCCCGCCGAGGGCGCCGAGGTCGAGGTCTAGTCCTCGGGTCTCACCACTCGCACGCAGATGCCCCGCCCGATACGTTCGGGCGGGGCATCCGTCGTTTCAGCTGGGAGTGCACTCAGAGCGGCAGGTACCCGGCGCTGCGGATGATCGCGTCGCGCTCGGCCAGGGCAGCCTCGGCGGCGGCCCGCGCCTCGAGTCGACGCAGCAGGCGATCGCGGTCGGTGCGACGGGTGGCGCGCTGCAGGCCCCAGCTCGCCAGGCCGAGACCGCTGCGCACCGCCCAGCCGGAGAGCAGTCCGGAGCCGGGGGAGGAGAGGAGAGCGGTGTTCATCGTTGCCCCTTCGGTGAGGTGTCGTCGGTCGGTTCCCCGCGCACGAGCGGGAAGGCGTTGATGTGGATCTGCACCGGGCGCGAACCCGGCGTGGGCGTGCGCTTGTACGCGTCGATGTACTTCATGAGCACGGCATCGAGGTCGGCGACGAGGCCGCTCAGCTGCTCGGGGGTGAGGCGCAGGTTGATGGTGTCGCTCGTCGCGATGTCGAGCCACTCGGCGCTGAAGACGTGCTCGCCCTCCGCGACGAACTCGTGGAAGTTCTGATCGCGCGAGCGGAACCACTCGTCCTCGACGAGCCTCACCGCGAGACGCTCCGCACTCCCGGGCGGCAGTGAACGGGCGTCGGGGATCGCGATCGAGCCCGGGGTGCGCTCCCACCAGCGTTCGCGGCCCTTGCCGCGCGTCGTGTCCTCGCGCACGAGGCCGGCGCGTTCGAGCTGCCGCAGGTGGTAGCTCGTCGACCCGCTCGACTCGCCGAGCCGCTCGGCGAGTCCGCTCGCGGTCAGCGGGCCGTACGCCGAGAGCTCGTCGTAGATGCGGACGCGCAGCGGGTGGGCGAGGGACTTCAGGCTCGCGCTCGGGATCACGTGATCGATGCCGGGGTGCCGTGAGCTGCTCGGCTGTGCCGCGAGGTCATCGGAGTTCGTTGTCGCCATAATGCAAAGATACCTCTGCAAAGAAACAGTTGCAAGGATGTCTTTGCAGCAGATTGTTTGCAACTTCGGCGACGGCGGGCGTGGGCGTTCGAGCGCCTGCTCGCCGGCCCCACGACGGCCGTCCGGGCGACCGCCGTCGGCGCCTACGTCGCGGCGAGCCTGCTCACGCTCGCCGGCGCCCTCCGCCTCTCGAGCCCGGGCACGCTCTCGTACATCGCGAGCCTCGACGCGGAATGGGGCCGCACCGGCTACCTCGTGATGCACCTGGTCGGCACGCAGGGTGCCACGGCAGGCGCGCGCGCCGCGATCGCCGCGTGGATGCTCGGCGTACTGGTGCTCGCGGTGCGCCGACGGGTCCTCCCCGGTGGGGTGCTCGCCCTCACGCCCGTGCCGGTCGTGCTCCTGCTCACCGTGCTCGGTCCGCTCCTCGCCGGCGCCATCGAGGACGGCGTGCTGGGCAGCATCCTCTGGCTCGTGATCATGGCCACGTTCTTCCTGGGGGTGCCCGTCTGGTGCGCCGTGGTCGCGAGCCTCGTGCTCGCCCGACGCCGCCGTGCGATGCCCGAGCCGACCGGCGAGCCGGTCACCCGCGAGTGAGCCGTGCGATCGTCGCGTCGGCGAGGCGCTCGGCGCTGCCCGGGGCGAGGTCGAAGTACAGCATCGGCTCGATGAGCTCCAGTTCGAGCACGGCGAGCCGGCCGTCGATGCGCACGACGTCGAAGCGGGCATAGAGAAGGTCGAAGGGCGGCCGCGCCAGCATCGCCTCGACCTGCGCGGCATCATCGGCGTCGGCATCCGTCGCGTCGACCGTGCCGCCGTAGATCCCGTGCGCCCGGAAGTCGCCCGAGGCGGGTCGCTTGCGCAGGACGTGGCTCAGCGCGCCGCCGACGAAGATGAACGAGAGCTCCCCCTCGTCGAGGATGGCGTCCGCGAATGGCTGCACCATCACCTCGTCGTCGGGCAGGAGCGCCCCGAGCACACGCGGGAGTGTCGCGGCGCTCGCCCGTACGACACCGGAGCCCCCCACGCCCACGGCGGGCTTCAGCACGAGCTCGTCCCAGCCCGCGTCGGCGATCGACGCGCGGATCGCGGGCGCGTCGGCGGCCGTTCCACGCACCAGCGGCACGATCGGCACGCCCAGCCGTTCCAGGTCGTCGAGGTAGTGCTTGTCGGTGTTCCAGCGCACCGCGTCCGCCGGATTGAGCAAGGTGCAGCGCGAGTGGTCGATCGCCGCCGTCACCTCGAGGAAGCGTGGCAGGTGGTCGACGTAGTCCCAGGTGCTCCGCAGCACGGCGGCGTCGTAGGCGTCCCAGTCGGCATCCCGGTCGGTCCAGGCAACGGGCTCGGCATCGACGCCCCGCCCCACGAGCGCGTCGAGGAGCCCCCGGTCGTCCGCGAAGAGGGCGTCGACGTCGGGGATCTCCCAGGTGACGAAGCTGGGGAGCCGTTGGCAACGCAGCACTGCGACGCGCATCGGGAGGTCACGTCCTCCGATCGAGCAGCGGCTTCAGGCGGAACGGGATGAGCTCGCCCATCGCGAGCGAGGTCTCGGTGCGCTCGACGCCCTCGATCGCGAGGATCTCGCCGTCGATGCGGAACAGGTCGTGAGCGTCGCGGCACACCACCCGCACGAGCAGGTCCACCGAGCCCGACAGGCCGTGCGCCTGGATGACCTCGGGGATCTCGGCGATCTCGTCCACGACCTCGGCGAGCTGCTTCTGCCGCACGTGCACCGACACGAACGCCTCGAGCGGATAGCCGAGCGGCACCGGGTCGATGCTGCGTTCGAACGACAGGAACGCACCGGATGCCTCGAGCCGGTTCATCCTCGCCTGCACCGTGTTCCGCGAGAGCGCGAGGCGGTCGGCGAGCGCGACCACGGTGGCTCGCGGGTCGGCGGCGAGCGCCGTGAGCAGCGCTCGGTCGACCGCGTCGTAGCCGTTCATATCGCCACACGATAGCACCGCTCAGGGGACGGTCAGTTGGCAACATGCTCAATCGTCCCGCCCATACTTGAGCTGAGTGAGCGATCGACGTACGCTCACGGTATCCGGCAGAGTCGCCGGGCGCGGGCAGCTCACGAGGCGTGCCCGCCGACAGCGAGGATCGACGATGACCCCATCCGACCGAGACGCGACCGGGCTCCTCACCCGGCCCGACCACTTCGTACAGCTCGTCAGCCCAGCCGGCGAACGCCGTGCCGACGCGGAGTTCGACCCGTGGGTCGCCGACGTCGACGCGGCAGCCCTCGGAAGGCTGTACCGGGACATGGCGATCGTGCGTCGTCTCGACGCCGAGGCCACCGCCCTGCAGCGCCAGGGGGAGCTGGGGCTCTGGCCGCCGCTGGCCGGCCAGGAGGCCGCCCAGATCGGTTCGGCGCGCGCGCTGCGCGATGACGACTTCGTGTTCACGAGCTATCGCGAGCACGCCGTGGCGTGGTGCCGCGGCGTCGGCCCCGCCGAGCTGCTCACCGTGTGGCGGGGGTCCGCAGCATCCGGCTGGGACCCGTTCGAACGCGGCATCGCCGTGCCCCAGATCATCATCGGCGCCCAGGCGCTGCATGCGACCGGCTATGCGATGGGCCTGACATGGGAGGGGTCGGATGCCGCCACGATCGCGTACTTCGGCGACGGCGCCACGAGCGAGGGCGACGTGAACGAGGCCCTCGTGTTCGCCGCGAGCTTCGACGCCCCGGTGGTCTTCTTCTGCCAGAACAACCAGTGGGCGATCTCGGAGCCTGTCGGCCTGCAGTCGAAGCAGCCGCTCGCGCGCCGCGCCGACGGCTTCGGGATGCCCGGCATCCGGGTCGACGGCAACGACGTGCTCGCCGTGCTGGCGGCCACCCGCATCGCGCTCGACCGCGCCCGCCGCGGCGAGGGCCCGACGTTCATCGAGGCGGTCACCTACCGGCTCGGCCCGCACACCACCGCCGACGACCCGAAGCGCTACCGCACCGACGACGAGCTCGCCGAGTGGCAGGCGCGCGACCCGCTCACGCGCGTGCTCACGCTCCTCGCGACCACCGGGATCGACGCCGACGCCCTCGAGCGCGAGGTCGCGGAGGAGGCGAACCGTGCGGCTGCGGAGCTCCGTGCGGCTGTCACGACCATCCCCGACCCCGAGCCCATGTCCGTGTTCGACCACGTGTACGCCGAGCCGAACAGTCACCTGGCACGCCAGCGGGATCACTACGCGCGCTACCTCGCCATGTTCGACGACGCGGATGCCGCGGCATCCGGTGCCGAAGGAGGCGCCCGATGACCACGCTCACCCTCGGCAAGGCCCTGAACGCCGGAATGCGGCGCGCCCTGGCCGCCGACGAGAAGGTCGTGCTGATGGGCGAGGACATCGGCACGCTCGGCGGCGTGTTCCGCGTCACCGACGGCCTGAAGGCCGAGTTCGGCGCGCACCGAGTCGTCGACACCCCGCTCTCCGAGGCGGGCATCGTGGGCACCGCGGTCGGGCTCGCCTACAAGGGCTTCCGGCCCCTCGTCGAGATCCAGTTCGACGGGTTCGTGTATCCCGCCTTCGACCAGCTCGTCACCCAGGTGGCGAAGCTCCACTACCGCTCCCGGGGCACGGTGCGGATGCCGCTCACCATCCGCGTGCCGTTCGGCGGGGGCATCGGCGCGGCCGAGCACCACTCCGAGTCGCCCGAGGCGTACTTCGCGCACACGGCGGGCCTGCGGGTCGTGGCATGCTCGAACCCCGCCGACGCCTACGTGATGATCCAGCAGGCCATCGCGAGCGACGATCCCGTGCTGTTCCTGGAGCCGAAGCGGCGCTACCACGTGAAGGGCGAGGTCGACGAGACGGCGAGCCTCGCCGACGCGAAGCCGATGGGCGTCGCGTCGGTCGTGGCATCCGGCACCGACGTCACGCTCGTGACCTACGGCGCCCTCGTGCAGACCGCGCACGACGCGGCGATCGCCGCGTCGGAGGACGGCGTGTCGATCGAGGTCATCGACCTGCGCTCGCTCGCCCCCGTCGACTACGCGACGGTCGAGGCGTCCGTACGTCGCACGGGGCGCCTCGTCATCACGCACGAGGCCGGGCAGCAGGGCGGCGTCGGCGCCGAGCTCGCTGCGAGCGTCACCGAGCGGTGCTTCGAGTTCCTCGAGGCGGCGCCGGTGCGCGTCACGGGTCACGACATCCCGTACCCGCCCGCGAAGCTCGAGCGGCATCACCTGCCCGACCTCGACCGGATCCTCGACGGGGTCGACCGCGTGCTCGGCCGCCCGAACTCGCTGAGCGGAGTGGAGGCGTGAGCGGCATGATCAAGGAGTTCCCGCTGCCCGACCTCGGCGAGGGCCTGACCGAATCCGAGATCGTCGCCTGGCGCGTCGCGGTGGGCGATCATGTCGAACTGAACCAGATCATCGCCGACATCGAGACGGCGAAGGCGGTCGTCGAGCTGCCGTCGCCGTACGCCGGCGTCATCACGGCGCTGCATGCGGCCGAGGGCGAGACCGTGAACGTCGGCGAGCCGCTCTTCTCCTGCGACACGGGCGACGGTTCCGAGACCGGCGTCACCGCGGATGGCCCGGCGGGCGTCGCGGCCACAGCCGCCGTCACCGAGGCGGATGCCGCCGGGCCAATGGCGCCGCCCGCGGCGGGCGAGGCCGCCGAGGCGCCCGCGGCGCCCGGCGCCGGTGAGCGCGACGCCGCACCCGGACCCAACCTGGTCGGCTACGGCGCGCGCGACGAGGGCGGGCCGAAGCGCCGTGCCCGCCGAACGGCCGCCCTTGCCGCCGACCTCGTGCCGGCGGTACCCGCCGGAGGCGACACCACCACCGACCTCGACGCCGCGCCGGCCGCCGGTACGCGCGAGGCGACGGTCGCGACGCCGACCGATCTCTCGACGGGCGCGCCGGAGCGTCCGCGCTCGACGCCGCCGGTGCGCAAGCTCGCACGGGACCTCGGCATCGACCTCGCCGAGGTGACCGGCTCCGGGGAGCGCGGGCTCATCACCCGCGCGGACGTGGAGGCCGCGGCATCCGGTGCCGGGGCTCGACCCGAGGGTGCGGCTGAGACAGCCGAGATGGTGCCCGGAGTGGAGCGTCCGGCCGAGACCCGAATCCCGATCAAGGGCGTGCGCAAGCACACCGCGGCGGCGATGGTGCGCAGCGCCTTCACCGCCCCGCACGTGACCGAGTTCCTCACGATCGACGTCACGGCGACCATGGAGCTGCTCCGCGGCATCCGCGAGGACCGGGCCTTCGCCGGGCACAAGGTGACGCCGCTCACGGTGGTCGCGAAGGCGGTGTGCCTCGCCGCGCGCCGCACGCCCGAAGTGAACTCCCGCTGGGACGAGGCTGCACAGGAGATCATCCAGTACGGCGGCGTGAACCTCGGCATCGCCGCCGCGACCGGCCGCGGGCTCGTGGTGCCGAACGTCAAGGGCGCCGAGCGGATGACGCTCATCGAGCTCGCCGACGCCATCGCCGCACTCGCCGAGACTGCGCGCGCCGGCCGCACGCCGCCCGCCGACCTCATGGGCGGGACCATCTCGATCACGAACATCGGCGTCTTCGGCATCGACGCGGGCACGCCGATCCTGAACCCGGGGGAGGCCGCGATCCTCGCCATGGGCGCGGTGCGCCGCCAGCCATGGGAGCATCGGGGCGAGATCGCACTCCGCGAGGTCATGACGCTGTCGTTGTCGTTCGACCACCGGCTCGTCGACGGCGAGCAGGGGTCCCGGTTCCTGGCGGATGTCGCGGCGATCCTCCGCGAGCCGGGACGGGCGCTCACCATGGCGTGACGTCTCGATCGGCGGGAGGATGAGCACATGGAAGGACGCAGCATCCTCTCGCCGAGCGACACCGCGAGCGAACTCGACGGCACGGCGTTCCGGCACACCCAGTCGCATCTGATCGGTGTCTTCACGACCGCCGACTTCGCCAGCGCGGTGCGCTTGCTCGATGCCGTCGCCGTGGTCGCCGACGAGCTGAACCACCACCCCGATGTCCGCCTCGCCTGGGGGCACGTCGAGTTCGCACTGACGTCGCATGACGCCGGCGGCGTGACGTCACGCGATCTCGACCTCGCACGGCGCATCGGCGCGATCGCCGGCGACCTCGGGGCGACCGCGACGTAGGGCGTATCCGCGGGGGCCGGTCACCAGGGTGAAGCACGACGGTGCCGGGACCGACGTCGACGACATCGTCGTCCAGACCCATCGGCCACGTCCGGCGAGGAAGACGTACGACTCCTCGCGCTCAGTCGAGCCGGTAGATCAGTTCCTCGATCTCGGCCTCCCGCGCATTCGCGTAGCTGCGCTCGCGGCCGACGCGACGGAACCCGAGCTTCTCGAGCACCGCGATCGAGGCGACGTTGTCGGCGGCCACCCGCACACGCACCGGGCGCTCATGCAGCGCGTCCAGGAAGAGGCGCACGGCGCGGGTCGCGATGTGCCGGCCCCAGTGCGGCCGGTCGATCCAGTAGGTGATCTCGGCGGTGCCGTCCTCGTACCAGCGGGCGACGCTGCCCACGATCTCGCCGTCGGCGCGCACCGTCCGCGCATCGATCGCCGGGTCGGCGAGCAGGCGCCGCCAGTGCGCGTCGAACATCGCCCGGTCGCTCGGATCGGGCGGCGTGAAGGCGGCCATCTGCACCGCCGCCTCGTCCTGCTCGATGGTGAACAGTGCATCGAGATCCCCGTCGCGGGTCGCGCGCAGGGTCACGACATGAGGCTCGCCCATGTCATCTCCTCAAGGATGCCGCGGATGGTGCCGTCGGCAGGTCGGCGCCCGGGGATGCGGGCGCTGTGCGGAGTGGAGTTCAGCAGTCCGAAGGCGGCGTGTGCCCGGAACCTGAGCTCCGTCTCGGCCCGATCGGGCCGGAGTCGGGAGAGGGTGTCGACCCAGTGCTCGACGTAGCGCCGCTGCAGCGAGCGCACCTCGTGCCGTGCGCTGCGATCGAGCTGCTCGAGTTCGCGGTCCTGCACGATGATGACGTCGGCCTCGCCGAGCGCGAAGTCGACGTGGAAGCGGATGAGTGCGCGAAGTGCCGTGGCCGGATCGGACGCGTCACGGAGCACGCGCTCGGCGCCGTCGAGGAGCGACTGGCTCGCGCCCTGGAGGATCGCGGCGAGGACGGCGGCCTTGCCGGGGAAGTGGCGGTACACGGCCGGCCCGCTGACGCCGACGGCGGCGCCGAGATCCTCGATGGTGACGCCGGGGTAGCCGCGTTCGGCGAAGAGCGTGGCGGCCGCACTGAGGATCGCGGCACGGCGATCCGCCTTCTGCCGCCCGCGCTCGGTGCGGGGGGCCGTGTCGGCCACGGGGGCGGTGCCCGCCTCGTCGAGGGTGCTTGCCATGTCGGTGAGTGCTCGCTAACATCGGGAATCGAGTTAGTGCACACTAACCGAAATGGCGTGCCGGGCACAAGTGGCGCGCCGTCGACGAAGACGGGCGGAGCGGATGACGACTCTCACGACGGGCATCGACCCCTCGACTGACGCAGCGCAGCGCAACGCCGCCGGCCACGCGGAGCTCGTGCGCGAGCTCCGCGAGAGACTCGCACAGGCCGCGCTCGGCGGTCCCGAGAGCTCGCGCGAACGGCACGTCGCCAGGGGCAAGCTGCTGCCCCGCGACCGCGTCGACCGCCTGCTCGACGAGGGGAGTCCCTTCCTCGAGCTGTCGCCGCTCGCCGCCGACGGCATGTACGGCGGGGACTCGCCCGGCGCCGGCATCATCGCGGGCGTCGGACTCGTGCACGGACGCCCGGTCGTGGTCGTGTGCAACGACGCGACCGTGAAGGGCGGCACGTACTACCCGATCACCGTGAAGAAGCACCTCCGGGCCCAGGAGGTCGCGAAGGAGCACCGCCTGCCGTGCGTCTACCTCGTGGACTCGGGGGGCGCGTTCCTGCCCCTGCAGGACGAGGTGTTTCCCGACCGCGAGCACTTCGGCCGGATCTTCTTCAACCAGGCGCAGCTGTCGTCGCTGCGCATCCCGCAACTCGCGGCGGTGCTCGGCTCGTGCACGGCGGGCGGCGCGTACGTGCCCGCGATGAGCGACGAGACGGTGATCGTCCGGAACCAGGGCACCATCTTCCTCGGTGGGCCGCCGCTCGTGAAGGCCGCGATCGGAGAGGTCGTGACGCCCGAGGAGCTCGGAGGCGGCGACCTGCACGCGCGGGTGTCGGGCGTCACCGACCACCTCGCCGACGACGACGAGCACGCCCTCGAGCTCGTGCGCGACATGGTGGCCACCCTGCCCGCGCAACCCGAGCGAGCCTGGGCGGTGCGCGAGTCCCGACCGCCGGCGGTCGACCCTGCCGGCCTCACGGCCGCCGTGCCCGTCGACGTGCAGCAGCCGTACGACGTGCGGGAGGTCATCGCGCGGCTCGTCGACGGCAGCGAGTTCTCCGAGTTCAAGGCCGAGTACGGCGACACGCTCGTCACCGGCTTCGCACGCCTCGACGGACACCCGATCGGCATCGTCGCGAACAACGGCGTGCTGTTCAGCGAGTCCGCCATGAAGGGCGCGCACTTCATCGAGCTGTGCGACCAGCGCGGCATCCCGCTGGTGTTCCTGCAGAACATCTCGGGCTTCATGGTGGGCCGCGACGCCGAGGCGGGCGGCATCGCCAAGCACGGCGCGAAGATGGTCACCGCGGTCGCGACGACGCGCGTGCCGAAGTTCACGGTCGTCATCGGCGGCTCGTTCGGTGCGGGCAACTACTCGATGTGCGGTCGCGCGTACTCGCCCCGGTTCCTCTGGATGTGGCCGAACGCGCGCATCTCGGTGATGGGCGGCGAGCAGGCGGCATCCGTGCTCTCGACCGTGAAGCGCGACCAGCTCGCGGTGCGGGGCGAGGAGTGGTCGGATGCCGCGGAGCAGGCGTTCAAGGCGCCGATCCGCGAGCAGTACGAGCACCAGGGGAGCCCGTACCACTCGACGGCGAGGCTGTGGGACGACGGCATCATCGATCCCGCCGACACCCGCACCGTGCTGGCGATGGCGCTGGAGCTCGCGAGCCGCACGCCCCTTCCGGAGCCCGCGTTCGGCCTCTTCAGGATGTGAAGGGCCTCACGACGTCGCAGTCGACGCCGCCTGGGTGACGAGGCGCACGGCCTCGTCGACTCCGCCGTTCCACGGCGTGCCGTGGCCGGGCAGCACCCACGTCGCCCCGAGGCCGACGAGGCGCTGCAGCGAGGCGATGGCGCCCGCCGGATCGTCGGTGAAGGGTGCGGGCAGGGGGCCCTCGGCGCCCGTGAGCACGTGCCGCGTCGTGAGCGCGTCGCCGACGAACACGGCGTCGGCGGCGGGCACGTGGATCGCGATGCTCCCGGGGGAGTGACCGGGCAGGGCGATGACGCGCGGTGAGCCGGGCAGGTCGAGCAGGTCGCCATCGTGTACGGCGACCACCTCCGCGACCGGAGTGGTGCGCAGCCCGTTCTTCCGCACCGCATACCAGAGGAAGCGGGTCGTCGGGCCGACCTTGACATGGCCCCACTCGGGCTTGGTCGACTCCTCGCCGCGTGCACGCGCGGCATCCGCCTCGTGCACGTACACCGGCACGCCGTGTTCGCGGCGCAGCCGCTCGGCGAAGCCGATGTGATCGCTGTCGCCGTGGGTCAGCACCACCCCGCGCACGTCGTCGACGGAGCGACCCATGGCGTCGAGCTCTGAGACGAGCTCCTTCCAGTGCCCGGCGAGCCCGGCATCGATCACGGTGACGCCCTCGGGCGTGTCGACGAGGTACACGGCGACGATGTCGTTGCCGATGCGGTGGAGGGACGGGCCGAGTTGCATCGTGGGTTCCTCGCTTTGCAGAAGTCGGGTGGTTATGATGGCTATGTTACATAGCCATCATGGCTATGGTCAATAGCCACCAGACGAACGGATCGCCGATGCCGACACCCGACCGCACCTCCCTCGACGAGATCGTCTCCACGGGCCGCGCGCTCGTGGAATCCGACGGCCTCAGGGGCCTCACCATGCAGGCGGTCGCCGACCGCGTCGGCGTGCGGGCGCCATCGCTCTACAAGCGCGTACGCGACCGACGTGAGCTCGTCGCGCTCATCGCCGACGCGACCGTGCGCGAGCTCGGCGACCGGCTCGACGCCGCCGCCGCGGGCGAGCCCGATCCGCGACGGGCGCTGGCGGCGCTCGCGCGCGCGGCGAGGTCGTTCGCGCGCGAGCGGCCGGTCGCGTTCGGGCTCGTGTTCACCCCAGGCGCCGATCTCGACCTCGATCCCGAGTCGCTCGCGCGGGCGAGCGCCGCGGTGATCCGCATCGCGGCCGAGCTCGCGGGCGAGGATCGCGCCCTCGATGCGGCGCGCACGGTGACCGCCTGGCTGAACGGGTTCGTCGGCATGGAGCTCTCGGGTGCGTTCCGCCTCGGCGGCGAGGTCGACCGCGCGTTCGAGTTCGGCATCGCGAGCCTCACGGGCGCTCTGACCCTGCGTGGGTGAGCCGCGTCAGGGGCGCCTCTTGCCATTTCAGTTAGCGGGCACTAACATCGGATCCGGTTAGTGCGCGCTAACTGTGAGCGCGCGAGGCAACGTCGCAGAGAGGCGCGGATGGTCATGCTCATGAGCACGCCCGGGACCCGGGCCCGATGAAGATCATCGTCCTCGTGAAGGAGGTCCCCGACACCTACGGGGAGCGCAAGCTCGACCTCGAGACGGGGCTCGCCGATCGCGCCGCAAGCGAGGCCGTGCTCGACGAGATCAGTGAGCGGGCCCTCGAGGTGGCACTCGCATACGCCGACTCGCACGACGACGCCGAGGTCGTCGTCATGTCGATGGCCGCCGAGAGCGCTGCGGCGACGATCCGCAAGGGCCTGGCGATGGGAGCGGCATCGGCGGTGCACATCACCGACCCCGGTCTGGCAGCCGCAGATCTGGGACTCACCGCGCGCACCCTCGCCGTGGCGATCCGACGCACCGGGTTCGATCTCGTCATCACGGGCAACCTCTCGACCGACGGCAGCGGCGGTGTGGTCCCCGCAATGCTGGCCGAGCTGCTCGAGGTGCCGAACGCGACCGCCCTCTCATCGGTCGAGATCGCGGCCGGCTCGGTGTCGGGAACGCGCAACGCCGACGGTGCCACCATGCGCGTGAGCGCCAGGCTGCCCGCGGTCATCTCGATCACCGAGGCGCTCCCCGATGCTCGCTTCCCGAACTTCAAGGGCATCATGGCCGCGAAGAAGAAGCCGTTCGAGACGCTGAGTGCCGCTGATCTCGGCATCGAACCGCACGATCTCTCGGTCGCCGTGTCGATCATGACCGCCATCGCCGAGAAACCCCCGCGCGCGGCGGGCGTCAAGATCACCGATGAGGGCGACGGTGGCACGAGGATCGCCGAGTTCCTGATCGAGAACCGGCTGGCCTGAGAGGACGATCATGACCGACTACCCCGCAGACTCGATCCTCGTCCTGCTCGAGACCACGCCGAACGGTGAGCTCGCGACGAGCGCGGCGGGCCTCCTCGGCGCCGCCTCGCGCATCGGCACGCCCGTGGCGCTCGCCGTCATCGCGCCCAGCCAGGCGCAAGCGCTCGCCGAGCAGGCTGCCGCTACCGGGGCCGAGAGGGTGCTCGTCTTCGAGACGAACTCGACGCAGGCCGAGCTGACGATCCCGCACGTCGACGCACTCGCAGCCGCCGCCGCGGTCGTCGTCCCTCACGCTGTGCTCATCTCGAACTCGATCGACGGCCGCGATATCGCAGGCCGCTTCGCAGCCCGCACGAGCGCCCCGATCGCCGTCGACGCGATCGGCGTCTCGCGCGACGACGAGGGCATCGTCGCCCACCACTCCGTCTACGGCGGTGCGTACAACGTCGACTCCGCGGCGACCTTCGGACCGCTCGTCGTGACCGTGCGTCAGGGCGCCATCGATGCGCGCGCAGAAGCACGGCCCGTTGCGCTCGAGTCGCTCGAGGTGCCGGCCTCGGGCGCGGCGTCCGCGGCCATCGAGTCGGTCGAGGCCGTGACCGAGACGTCGAGCCGACCCGAACTGCGGGGAGCGACGAGGGTCGTCTCGGGCGGTCGCGGCCTCGGCTCAGCCGAGAAGTTCGCGCTCGTCGAAGATCTCGCCGACGCGCTCGGCGCCGCCGTCGGCGCATCGCGCGCAGCTGTCGACGCCGGCTACATCCCGGCGAACCACCAGGTCGGGCAGACTGGAGTCTCGGTATCGCCGCAGCTGTACATCGCGCTCGGCATCTCGGGTGCGATCCAGCACCGCACCGGCATGCAGACGGCCAAGAACATCGTCGCCGTGAACAAGGACCCCGACGCGCCGATCTTCGAGGTCGCCGATTTCGGCGTCGTCGGCGATGTCTTCACTGTGGTGCCGCAGCTGATCAGCGCCCTCGCCGAGCGGAAGCGGTGACCAGTGGCCGCCCACGCGCGGAACCTGCGCAGGGGACTGCCTCGCCAACGCGGCGGTGACGCCTGGCCTCCACTCGGCGAAGCGCCCGGCGAACTCGTCGCTGCGTCGGCTGAGACCCCCACGGCCGCTGCGGCGCCGATTGCGGCAGCACCTGCTGCGTCGACGCCGGTCACTACTGCCGTCGTCGCCGCACCGGCATCGGGTCGTCGGCTTCGAAGCGGGCTTCCGCGGGTGGCGGGTGGCCGGCCGTGGCCGGAGGCCGGCGAGGCGCCCATTGCTGCGAACGTCGAGGCGACGGATGCCGCGGCCGTCCCGCAGCCCGCAGTCATCGCGGAGCCGACAGCGGCGCCAGCCGCGCCGATGCCGGTAGCACCGCAACCCGCCGGTGCCGCCGCGTCATTGGCGGCGACCGGCGGTGGACTTCGCCGCGGGCTCCCCCGAGTCGCCGGGGGAGACCCGTGGCCGGTGCCGTCGGCGGTCGCACCAGTCGCAGGGTCCGCGCCCGTGGCGCCGGCCGTTGCCGAACCGCTCGCGGAGGCCGTGGTGCCACATTCCGCCGCACCGTCCCGCGCGGCGTCCGCGGCAACAGAGCCTGCTGAACCCACTGAACGTGCTGAACCTGCTGAGCCCGCCGAGCACATCGCGCCGGCTGCAGCGGCGAGCGCCCCCTCACGGCCGGTCACGAAGCGGTACGGCCCGCTGACCCCCAAGCAGTGGGTGGGGGCATCCGTCGTCGGCATTCTCGCGATCATCGGCGCCGCGACCATCGTCGTGCAGCTCACGCGGTGGTTCATCGGGCTGGACTTCATGCAGGACTTCCTCGCGAGCTACCCCGGCGAGACGCCCCTGCCCGAGGGCGCCCCCGTGGGCTTGCCGGCGTGGCTCGGATGGCAGCACTTCTTCAATGTCTTCCTGATCGTGTTGATCATCCGCTCGGGGTTGCAGGTGCGCACCGAGAAGCGACCGGCGGCGTACTGGACGCCGCGGTGGTCGAAGAGCGGGCAGGGCAAGATCAGCCTGAACCTGTGGTTCCACCAGTCCCTCGACATCCTGTGGCTGGTGAACGGCATCATCTTCGTCGTGCTGCTGTTCGCGACCGGTCAGTGGATGCGCGTCGTGCCGACGAGTTGGGCGGTCATTCCGAACGCGGTTTCAGCCGGCCTGCAGTACCTCTCGCTGGACTGGCCGCTCGAGAACGGCTGGGTCAACTACAACAGCCTCCAGGTGCTGACCTACTTCGCGACGATCTTCATCGCGGCGCCGCTCGCGGCGCTGACCGGGGTGCGCATGTCGGGGTTGTGGCCGAAGAACGCCACGGCACTCAATCGCATCTATCCCGTGGAGTGGGCGCGCGCCGTGCACTTCCCGGTGATGCTGTACTTCGTCGCCTTCATCGTGGTGCACGTCGCGCTCGTCTTCCTGACCGGGGCGCTGCGCAACCTCAACCACATGTACGCGGCTCAGGACGCCGAAGACTGGCTGGGCTTCTCGATCTTCGTCGCCTCGCTCGTGGTCATCGCGGCGGCGTGGATCGCCGCCCGTCCGACGCTGCTCGCGCCGATCGCGGGGGTGTTCGGCAAGGTCGGCCGGTAGCCCCGCGGCGAGACCCACGAAGGGTGTGCATCCGCGACGCGCCTGCCTCGAGGTGGGCGCCCGTGGACCTCCCGGTGATCGAGTCGACGCGGGCGCTTGTCATTTCAGTTAGCGACCGCTAACATCTACTCCAGTTAGTGCGCACTAACTGGAGTCGCGCGGACGAGGTCGCAGAGAGGCGGATGGTCACGCTCATGAGCCCGCCCGATCGTGCATCCGAACCGATGCCGCACGCCGCCCCGCGCCCCTTCGACCGAGTGCTCGTCGCCAACCGCGGCGAGATCGCCGTTCGTGTCATCCGCACGCTGCGCCGCCTCGGCATCCGATCGATCGCCGTCTACTCCGACGCCGACGCCGACGCGCCGCACGCGCGGCTCGCCGACGAGGCCGTGCGCATCGGGCCGGCGCCTGCGACCGAGAGCTACCTCGACCCTGAGCGAATCATCGCCGCCGCCCTCGAGTCAGGAGCAGAGGCCGTTCACCCGGGCTACGGATTCCTCTCGGAGCATGCCGGTTTCGCCGAGGCTTGCCGCGATGCGGGCTTGGTGTTCGTCGGTCCGGGCATCGAAGCGCTCGAGGTGATGGGCGACAAGATCCGCGCGAAGCGGCACGTCGAGGCATCCGGTGTGCCGACCGTGCCCGGCGTCGCCGACGCCGCACTCGACGACGCGGCCCTCGTCGCCGCGTCCGCGTCCGTGGGCTTCCCGCTGCTCGTCAAGCCGTCGGCCGGCGGCGGCGGCAAGGGCATGCAGATCGCCCGCGATGCCGACGAACTCGCCGCCGCACTGCCTGCGGCCCGCCGCATCGCGCTCGCCGCCTTCGGCGACGACACGCTCCTCATCGAGCGTCTCATCGAGCGGCCGCGCCACATCGAGGTGCAGGTGCTCGCCGACGCCCACGGCGCCGTCGTGCACCTCGGCGAGCGCGAGTGCTCGCTGCAGCGTCGTCACCAGAAGGTCATCGAGGAGTCGCCCTCGCCGCTACTCGATGCCGCGACGCGGTCGCGCATCGGACAGGCCGCGTGCGACGCCGCCCGCAGTGTCGACTACCTCGGCGCGGGCACGGTCGAGTTCCTGGTGTCGGATGCCGCGCCCGACGAGTTCTTCTTCATCGAGATGAACACCCGGCTCCAGGTCGAGCACCCCGTGACGGAGCTCGTCACCGGCGTCGACCTGGTGGAGCAGCAGCTTCGGATCGCCTCTGGCGAGCCGCTCGCGTTCACGCAGCAGGAGATCCGGCTGCAGGGGCACGCGATCGAGGCCCGCGTCTATGCGGAGACGCCGCACCGCGGTTTCCTGCCGTCCACGGGTGCGGTGCTCGCATGGCGTGCCCCGCAGGGCGAGGGCGTGCGAGTCGACGCGGGCATCGACGAGGGCCTCGAGATCACCGCCCACTACGACCCGATGATCGCCAAGGTGATCGCGTACGGCTCCGACCGCGCACAGGCCCTCGACCGACTCGACCGCGCACTCGCCGACACCGTCGTGCTGGGCGTCGACACGAACATCGCCTTCCTCCGGCGCCTGCTCGCCGATACCGCGGTGCGCTCCGGCGACCTCGACACCGGACTCATCGACCGGATGCCCGAGGGCGATCTCGCCGGCCTGTCGCCTGCGCTCGTCGACGCGGCAGCGCGCCGATTCGCGCGTGAGGAGGTCGCCGACCGGCTCGCGTCGGCCGCCACCGGACCGAGGGCTTGGCAGTCGGCGACGGGCTGGCGTCCGGGATCCGTACACCGGCCCGAGGTACTGATCGCCCCGCGCGATCATCCGCACGACATCCGCACGGTCGTGGCGGAGCCCGATGGCGCCGCACCCACCCGCCCCGGCGACGAGGTCGTACGGGTCGGCGACGACCGTTCGGTCTGGGTGCACCGCGATGGCGAGTCGGCCGCCTTCGTGCGCATCGACCGTCGTGCCCACGCCGAGCACCGCCGCGCCGCGACCGAACGCGGAGGCGGCCTCGCCGCCGAGCCCGACCTGCGCTCACCCATGCCGGGAACCGTCACCGCGGTCTTCGCCGTGGACGGCGACACCGTCGAGGAGGGCGACGCCATCGTCGCCATCGAGGCGATGAAGATGGAGCATCGCGTCGTCGCCACGTTCGACGGCATCGTGCGGCTCAGCGTCGCCGTGGGCGACCTCGTGAGTCGCGACCAGGCGGTCGCACGCATCGAGCCGCACTCCGTGGCATCCGAACCCGAGTCGATCGACGGCCCTCACGAGGGCGCCGTCGCGAACGCATCCCACCAGGAATGAGGAGCACCATGCAGGACCTGACCGACGAGGAACAGCAGCTGTACGACATGGTCTGCGAGTTCGCCGACACCGTGGTCGCGCCGCAGTCGTACGAGGCCGACCGCACCCACACGCTGTCGATGGACGTCGTCGCGCAGATGGGCGAACTCGGGCTCTTCGGCCTGCCGTTCCCCGAGGAGCACGGCGGCCAGGGCGGCGACTACATGGCGCTGTGCCTCGCGATCGAGGCCCTCGCCCGCGTCGACCAGTCGATCGCGATCACGCTCGAGGCGGCCGTCGGCCTGGGTGCCATGCCGATCTATCGTCACGGCACCGACGAGCAGAAGGCCGAGTACCTTCCCGACCTCGTCGCCGGGCGCGCACTCGCCGGGTTCGGCCTGACGGAGTCCGAGGCCGGGTCCGACGCCGGGGCGACCCGCACGACGGCGGTGCTCGACGGCGAAGAGTGGGTCATCAACGGCTCGAAGCAGTTCATCACCAACTCGGGCACGCCGATCACGAAGTTCGTCACGGTCACGGCGGTGACCGGCGAGCGCGAGCGCCCCGACGGCTCGGTCTCGAAGGAGCTCTCGACGATCATCGTGCCGAACGGAACGCCGGGATTCACCGTCGCGCCGGGCTACGACAAGTCGGGCTGGCGCGCCTCCGACACGCATCCGCTCACGTTCGACGACGTGCGGGTGCCGGTCGCCAACCTGCTCGGCGAACGCGGTCGCGGCTTCGCCAACTTCCTGCGCACGCTCGACGAGGGTCGGATCGCGATCGCCGCGCTGGCGACCGGCGTCGCTCAGGGCTGCCTCGACGAGGCGCTCAGCTACGCCAAGACGCGCAACGTCTTCGGCGTGCCGATCGCGTCGCACCAGTACGTCGCCTTCACCATCGCCCAGATGCAGGCCCGCGTCTACACCGCACGGCTCGCCTGGCACGACGCCGCCCGCCGCGTCGATGCAGACCTTCCGTTCAAGAAGGAGGCCGCGATGGCGAAGCTCATCTCGAGCGACGCCGCCATGCTCAACTCCCGGGACGCCACGCAGATCTTCGGCGGCATGGGCTTCATGAACGAGAGCCTCGTGGCGAGGCACTACCGTGACTCGAAGATCCTCGAGATCGGCGAGGGCACGAACGAGGTGCAGCTCATGGTCATCGCACGCGAGCTGGGCATCGGCTAGGAGGTTCACCATGACGGATGCCCCAATGCGCGAAGTCGTGCAGCGCGGGCTCTGGTACGAGGAGTTCGAGGAGGGCGTGCGCTACCTGCATCGCCCAGGACGCACGGTCACCGAGGCCGACAATGTGCTGTTCACCACCCTCACCATGAACCCGCAGCCGCTCCACCTCGACGCGGCGTGGTCGGCCGGTCAGCCGTTCGGGCAGCGACTCGTGAACTCGCTCTTCACGCTGTCGACGCTCGTGGGCCAGTCGGTCGGCCAGCTCACGCAGGGCACGCTCGTGGCGAACCTCGGATTCGGCGAGGTGGCGTTCCCGCACCCGGTCTTCGTCGGCGACACCCTCTACGGCGAGAGCGTCGTCACGTCCAAGCGCGAATCGGCGTCGCGCCCGGGCCAGGGGCTCGTGGTGCTCGCGCACACGGCGCGCAACCAGGACGGCGTCGTGGTCGCGACCGCATCGCGCACCATGCTCGTGTGGACGCGCGAGGCCGGCGAGCGGCAGCCGGCCGCAGGCGGCGCGGCGAGCGCATGACGCATCCGCCGTTCCGATTCGGCCCGGCGCTGCTCTTCTGCCCGGCCGACCGGCCCGACCGCTTCGCGAAGGCGGCTGAGCGATCCGACGCGGTGATCCTCGACCTCGAGGATGCTGTCGCCGACGACGCCAAGCATGCCGCCCGGCTCGCGCTCCTCGCAGCGACGCTCGACCCCGAGCGCGTGATCGTGCGCGTGAACCCAGCGTCCAGCGCCCACTTCGCCGACGACGTCGCCGCCCTCGCGACGACGGAGTACCGCACGGTGATGCTCGCCAAGTGCGAGGACACCGCCGACCTCGTCGACCTCGAGGAGTTCGAGGTGATCGCCCTGTGCGAGACCGCCAGGGGCGTGCTCGCCGCGGTTGAGGTCGCGGCCCTGCCCAACGTGTCGGCGCTCATGTGGGGGGCAGAGGACCTCGTCGCGTCGCTCGGCGGATCGTCGAGCCGTCACGCCGACGGCCGCTACCGGGATGTCGCGACGCACGCCAGGTCCCAGGTGCTGCTCGCGGCGGGTGCGCACGGCGTCGCCGCGATCGACACGGTCCACCTCGAGATCGCCGACGCCGCGGGCCTGCGCGCCGAGGCGGAGGACGCGGCCGCGCTCGGATTCGCGGCGACCGCCTGCATCCACCCCTCGCAGGTCGCGGTCGTGCGGGAGGCGTACCGCCCCGATCCCGAGCGGCTCGAGTGGGCGCGCGCCGTGCTCGCGACCGCGGCATCCGAGCCCGGGGTGTTCGTGTTCCGCGGGGACATGGTCGATGCTCCGGTCCTGCGGCAGGCCGAGGCGCTCGTCCGGCGTGCCGGGCGGCCCTGACCGCACGCCTCAACGAGCGGATGCCACGACGCGACGCCGCGGCATCCGCTCGGTCGAGGCCTCTCAGATCGCGACGTCCCGTCGCCGGAACACGAGCCAGCCCACGAGGAGGAAGAGCGCGGCAACGCCGTAGACGAGCCAGATGCGCCAGTCCCACCCCTCGGTGACCGGGTCGGCGCCGTAGGCCCAGCTGAACGGCGAGAATTCGTGCAGCCAATTCAGGTCCTCGGTCTGGTTGCCGAGCGCGTTGACGGTGTAGCCGTACACCGCGACGGCGGCGCCGGCGCCGAGCGACCAGCTGCGTCGCCCGGTGACGCCGCCGACGGCGATCGATGCCGACGCGGCCAACAGGCCGAGGCCGACGAACGCCCCGGCGGCGGCGAACAGCGGAGCGACCTCGACCCCGAGGTCGCTCGGCCCGTTCAGCGCGAGCACCATCACGACGGCGACGAGGCCCAGCCATGCCAGCTTGACCGCAACCGCCGCCGTCCGCTCGGCGTAGAGCTGGCCGCGCGTGACGCCGTGCGCGAGCGTGAGCTCGAGTTGGCCGGTCTCCTCGTCGTTCGCGATGGCGCCGGTGCCCCAGCCGACGGCGGCGATCGAGATCATCACCAAGCCGACGAGGCCGAAGAACGTGGCCTGCACGTATCCGGCGCCGGTCGCGATCTGGTCGTACCCGAGCGTGTTCACGAGCTCGGGCGGAAGCGAGGCGATCATCTCCTCGAACTGCCCGTTCGAGGCGAGCGACGAGTAGACGGGCAGGTAGATGGCGAGGATGGCGACGATGCCCGCGCTCCAGCCGAGGAGCCCGCGCCAGCCGTCGAAGAGCGTGCGGCGGAAGAGGGGCAGCACGCGCTTCATCGGACTTCATCCTCGCCGTAGAACCCCAGGACGGCTTCCTCGAGGTCGGGCTCCTCGATCGTCACGTCGATCACGTCGAGCGTGGCGACCGCCTTCACGAACGCGTCGACGTGCGAGTTGAGCACCGCCATGAGGGCGACGGCGCCCTCGCGGTCGAGTCGGGTGGTCAGCTCCTCGAGCCCCGGCACCCGGGCGAGCACGGCTCGCGCGCGCGGCACCTGCGACTCCTCCACCACCACGCGCACCCGACGCAGCGCCGTCTCGCGCAGCTCCGCGACGGTCGCCTGCTTCACGATGCGGCCCTCGCGGAGGATGGCGACCTGGTCGGCCGTCTGCTGCACCTCGCTCAGCACATGCGAGCTGAGGAACACGGTCTGCCCGGCGGCCTTCGCGTCGCGCAGCATGCCGTGGAACTCCTGTTGCACGAGCGGGTCGAGCCCGCTCGTCGGCTCGTCGAGCACCAGCAGCTCGGGCTCGTGCATGAACGCCTGGATGAGCCCGAGCTTCTGCTTGTTGCCCTTGGAGAGGCTGCGCGCCGGCCTGGAGAGGTCGAGGTCGAGCCGGTCGGCGAGATCCTCCGCCGCGCCGCGCCGCACCGGTCCCGAGATCTCGGCATAGTGGGCGAGCAACTCACGCCCGCGCACCCGGCTCGCGAGGTGCAGCTCGCCCGGGAGGTAGCCGATGCGGCGGCGCAGCGCCGCACTGCCGGCCCGCGGCGCCTTGCCGAGCACGCGGACCTCGCCGGCGGTCGGACGGATGATGTCGAGCAGCAGGCGCATCGTGGTGGTCTTGCCGGCGCCGTTGGGGCCGATCACGCCGAACACCAGCCCGCGGGGGATGTCGAGGTCGATGCCGTGCAGGGCCGGGGTCGAGCCGTAGCGCTTGGTCAGGCCGCGTGTCGAGACGGCGGCAGTGGGTTCGGTCATCTCTGGTCCTTTCAGGGTCGAATGAGGGACGGATGCCGCGTTGCGGGCCCCTCACCAGGTGTCGGGTCGACCGTGCGTCGGGGGATCGGGGTCCTGGTTCGGGTTGCCGGGTCCCTTGTCGGATCGCGGTTCGCTCCCCGTCGGGGCGACACCCCTGAGCGCTTCGTCGGCGGCGTCGAGCATGCGGGAGTCGGCGTAGAGGCCGTGCGTGTAGAGCTCGAGCATGGGCCGGGTCATCCGCCGGATCGTTGCAGAACTCGCGAACGGCGTGCCCATCGCGCGCGCGAGCTGGTCGCGCAGGAGCAGCGGCGCGAGACCGTGGACGGTGATGATCAGGGCCCGCATCCCGGGATCGGAGCTCTCGCGCATCGACCCGTCGGCGACGCCGGCGTCGAGCATCGCGGCAGTGTCGTGCACGAGACGGTCGAAGAGCCGGTTGCCGCCCTCGGTGCCATCGGCCAGCATCGTCGCGAAATAGTCGATGTAGGGCCGGAAGCGCTCTGGGTCGTCGAGCCACTCCCGGATGGTGGCGGCGACCTCGGGCGCCGCAACCCGGGTCTTCTCGCCGATGAGTTGCGTCGCGAGCCAGTCGTCGCACGCGTGCCGCAGGGCCTCCTTCGACCCGAAGTGGTGGATGACGAGGGCCGGGCTGACGCCCGCGTCGGCGGCGATCTCCCGGACACTGGTGCGGTCGTACCCCTGCGCGCCGAAGCGCGCGATCGCCGCATCCCGGATCCGGGCCGACGCGGTCGCGTCCTCGAACGGGACTGAACGCACGTTCATGATCCTAAACACGTGTTCAATCCTTCGCAACCACACGTCCCCAGATCAGGGGCCATAGCATGGCGTTCGCCTCCATTTCGGGGGACACGCCGCTCAGTCAATGCAAACGATTCGGTAACGGTTGGGAAGGGTTCACCCTGTCTTCCGGGGTACAGGTACCCCGAGGACGTATTCTCAGAGTCAATCCTGGGGAGGAGGGGGCGCGTGGCACGACGGCACAGCTACCGGGCCCACGCGGCGAGCGTCGCGGGGGCGACGCTCGTCGATGGCGTGATGACGGCGTCGATGGACGACACGACGAGCGTCACGGCGTCACCCACGCCGACCCTGCGCGTCGAGACCGTCGAGTCGAACACCCTGTCGGGGCCGATCACGGTGCCGGTGCGCACGACGCTCGGAGGGACCGATCTCGCGGCGCACCCGCTCGCACTCGGCGGCAGCACATTCGGGTGGACGCTGGGGCCGGACGACGCGTTCGCCGTGCTCGACCGCTTCGCCGGCACCGGCGGCGACCTCCTCGACACGGCCGACAGCTACGCGGCCGGGCGCAGCGAGTCGATCATCGGCTCATGGATGCGCTCGCGGCACACGCGTGACCGCATGCGGGTCATGACCAAGGTCGGCCGCCACCCCGACCACGAGGGCCTCGCCCCGGTCGACATCCGTGCCGCGGTCGACGACTCGCTGCTCCGACTCGGCACCGACCGCATCGACGTGCTGTTCTTCCACGGCGACGACCCCCGGGTTCCCCTCGAGGAGAGCCTCGGCGCCGTCGACGCCCTCATCGGCCAGGGCAAGGTGCTCGCGATCGGCGCCTCCGACTTCTCACCCGAACGCCTCATCGAGGCGCGCGTGCTCGCGGCGAACGGACTGCCGCGCTTCGAACTCCTCACGACCCGCTACAACCTCATGGAGCGACGCCCTTTCGAGGGTGCCACCGAACTCGTGGCGCACGCGCAGGGCGTCGCCGTGCTGCCGTACTTCGCGCTCGCGAACGGCTTCCTCGGCGGGCAGGTGCGGCGGCGCTCCGAGGTTCGCCGCGACGCCCGCGGCGAGCGGCTCGCCCGCCACCTCGGCCGTCGCGGTCACCGCGTGCTGGCGGCGCTCGACGAGATCGCCTTCGCGCATGGGGTCCAGCCCGCGACGATCGCGCTCGCGTGGCTCCTCGCGAAGCCCACGGTGGCGGCGCCGGTGGCGAGCGCCACGCGGCCCGACCAGGTCGACGCGCTCATCGCCGCGGCATCCGTGGAACTGCACCGCTCGGACCTCGTCGAGCTCGACCGCGCGTCCGCCTGACGCGCGCAGGCGCGCCGTTGCGCCGTCGCCCTGCCCGATCCGGCCGGGGTGACATAGGCTGGACGGGATGAACGGCGCCGTCGACCTCCCACTCGGCCAGGCCGAACTCTCCTTCACGGCAGCAGGCGACGCGCGAGTCCGGCGCAGTGTGCTCCGGTCGGGCGTTCGGGTGCTCAGCGAACAGGTGCCCGGCAGTCGCAGCGTCACCGTCGGCTTCTGGGTCGCCGTGGGCTCGCGCGACGAGCACTACGCGGATGCCACGCACCCCGCCACCTACGGCTCCACGCACTTCCTCGAGCACCTGCTCTTCAAGGGCACCACGAGCCGCTCCGCGCTCGACATCGCGATCTCCTTCGACGCCGTCGGCGGCGAGCACAATGCGCTCACCGCGAAGGAGTACACGTGCTACTACGCCAAGGTGCAGGACCGCGACCTGCCCATGGCGGTCGACGTGCTCGCCGACATGTTCACGTCGTCGCTGCTCGATCCGGTCGAGTTCGACAACGAGCGCGGCGTCATCCTCGAGGAGCTCTCGATGGCCGGCGACGACCCTGCGGACGTCGCGAACGAACGCTTCTTCGAGGCGGTGCTGGGGCAGCACCCGCTCGGCCGGCCGATCGGCGGCAGCCCAGAGACGATCCGTGCCGCAACGCGGGACGCGGTGCGGGAGCACTACCGGGCGAACTACCGTCCGCAGGACCTCGTCGTCACGGTGGCCGGGGCGGTCGACCACGACGTGCTCCTCACGGAGCTCGAGGTCGCCCTCACCAGACACGGATGGGACCTCTCGATCGAGGGAGCGCCCGTCGAGCGCCGAACCACCGAGCCCGCCGAGCTCGCGCCGGGCACCGCGCTCACCGTGGTGCCGCGCCCCACCGAGCAGGTGAACCTGCTGCTCGGCGTGCCGGGGCTCGTGGCCACCGACGAGCGGCGCTCCACCATGAGCGTGCTCAACGCGATCTTCGGCTCCGGCATGTCGTCGCGGCTGTTCCAGCAGGTGCGTGAGCGCCGCGGCCTCGCCTATTCCGTGTACTCGTTCGCGCCCGGCTACTCCGACGCGGGCCTGTTCGGGATGTACGCCGGGTGCGCCCCGGCGAAGGCCGGCACCGTCGCGGCGCTCATGCGCACCGAACTCGAGCGGGTCGCCGAGCACGGCGTCACGGCCGACGAGCTGCGTCGCGCCGGCGGACAGCTGGGCGGCGCCTCGGCGCTCGCGCTCGAGGACTCCGACACTCGGATGTCCCGGCTCGGGCGGGCCGAGCTCACGCTCGGCGAGTTCGCCGACCTCGATGAGGCCCTCCGCCGCATCGCACTCGTCACGGTCGACGACGTGCAGGCGCTGGCGGCGGACCTCGTATCCTGGCCCTTCTCGCTGGTCGCCGTCGGCGCGACCGACGAGGCGGCCTTTCGTGGTGCGGTCGACGAGATCGCACCCAGCACCGACGTCGCCTGACGCCGGCACCGATCGACGCAGTACAGGAAAGCGGAACCGTGCCCCACCATCTCTACCTCGTCCGCCACGGCGAGCAGCTCGACGCCGAGCACGGCATGCCCGACGGGCCCCTCTCCCCGCGCGGGCGCCGCCAGGCGGAGCTCCTCGGCGAGCGCCTCGGCGGCGTTCCGTTCGACAACGCGTGGCACTCGCCGTTGCAGCGCGCCGCCGAGACGGCTGCGATCATCGCGTCGAAGATGCCGGCGCTGAAGCCGGAGCCGTCGGCGCTGCTGTTCGACTGCATCCCGTCGGGCCCCGCACCCGAGACGCCGAAGGTCTACGACCCGTTCTTCGGATCCGTGACCGAGGCCGAGATCGAGGCGGGCAGCGCGCAGATGGCCGACGCCGCGTCCGAGTTCCTGCGATCGCACCGCGAGGACCGCCACGACCTGCTCATCACGCACAACTTCGTGATCGCGTGGCTCGTGCGGGAGGCCCTCGGCGCGCCCGAGTGGCGCTGGCTGTCGATCACCCAGGGCAACTGCGGGCTCACCGTGCTCACGCAGAAGTCCGGGCGCCCGTGGAGCCTGTTCGTGCACAACGACATGGCCCACCTGCCACCGGAGCTGCGCACGGGGTTGCCGGAGCAGTACGCACTCTGAGGGCCGTGCCGCCGCGGCGGGCTCAGTCCACGCGCTTGCCGTACCAGTGCGTCGCGTTCGGGTTCGCGTTGTACGGCTCGATGCCGACGTAGCCGCTGGAGCGATAGAGGCCGCCGGCGGCCTCCAGGCTCGCGTTCGTGTCGAGCACGAGCTCCTGGGCCCCGAATTCCACCGCGCGGTGCTCGAGCTCCTGGAGGAGCCGGCGACCGGCGCCCCGGCCGCGGGCGGCGGGGGCGAGCCAGAGGTGCTTCACCTCGAAACGCACCTCGTACGTGTCGGGTCGCCGCTGGATGCGGCGCACGCCGCCGCATCCGATCACCTCGCCGTGCTCCTCGACCACGAGGAACACGCCCGCCGGGGGCGTGAACTGCTGGGCCGTCGGGTAGGTCGGACGGTACTCGCCCTGCTCGGCGGGGAAGCCCGCCGCACGCTCCGCGAAGTACGCCTGCAGCAGGGCCAGCGCTTCGGCGCTCGTGACGTCGACCTCTCGGAACCGCATTCCACCAGCCTATGCGGGCCGCATGAGCAGGCCGGTCGGCGTGCGTGCGCTTGCTAGGGTGAAGCACGTGACGATACGGGTCGCCGTGGCCGGAGCCACGGGCAAGATGGGGCGTTTGGCGATCGGGCTCATCGAGGCATCCGACGACCTCGAACTGCACGCGGCGCTCGACTCGCGCTCGAGCCTCGACGAGATGCTCGGCGCCGACGTCGCCCTCGACGTCACGCACCCCGCGGCCAGCGCCGGCATCGTGGAGTTCGCCACCGGAGCCGGCATCCCGATCGTCGTCGGCACGTCGGGTTGGTCGAGCGACCGCATCGCCGAGATCGCCCAGTTCGTGCGCGGCCACGAGGACGCTGGCGCGGTGCTGTTCATCCCCAACTTCTCCATCGGCAGCGTGCTCGGCACCGCCTTCTCCGCGCTCGCGGCCCGCTTCTTCGACTCCATCGAGATCGTCGAGGCGCACCATTCGGGCAAGGTCGACTCGCCGTCCGGCACCGCGGTGCGCACCGCCGAGCTGATCGGCGATGCGCGCGCCGCGGTCGGGCCGGTGTCGGCGCCGCACGCCGACCAGCGTGCCCGCGGCCAGCTCGTCTCGGGCGTGCCCGTGCACAGCCTGCGCCTCTCGGGCATGCTCGCCGAGCAGCGGGTCGTCCTCGGGGGCGAGGGCGAGACGCTCACCATCGCGCACTCCACCGTGTCGTCGTCGGCCTATGTGCAGGGCATCCTGCTCGCGCTGCGACGCGCGCCTGCGGCATCCGGCGTCGTCGTCGGCCTCGACGCCCTGCTCGACCTGGGCCTCCCGGGCGCTTCATGACCGCCAAGGCGGGCGCGATCCTCATGGCCGTGCTGCTCGCGCTCTACCTCGCGCTCGTGGGCTGGCGTGCGGTGCAGTTCGTCGCCACGGGGGAGCCGGCCGCGGTGGGCATCGGCGTCGCGCTCATCGTGTTGCCGACCATCGCCGCGTGGGCGCTGTGGCGCGAGATCGCGTTCGGCGTGCGCTCGCAGGCTCTCGTGCGCCGCCTCGAGGCCGAGGGCGGCATCGACCTCGGCATCCCGGTGAAGCCCAGCGGCCGCCCCGAGCGCGCGGCGGCGGATGCCGCGTTCCCGGCGTTTCGCGAGGCAGCAGAGGCCGAGCCCGACTCCTGGCGCGCGTGGCTGCGGCTCGGGCTCGCCTACGACGCGTCGGGCGACCGTCGCCGCGCGAGGGGAGCGGTGCGGCGGGCGATCACGCTCGAGCGCGCGGAGCACTGAGCATCGCGTCGAGTGCAGCCTCGACCGTGACGTGCTCGAACCGGAACCCGTCGTCGATCAGGCGCTGGGGCCGCACCTTCTGGCTCGAGAGGAGGAGCTCGTCGGCGGCACGGCCGAGCGCGAGTTCGAGCATCCGCTCTGGCACGGCGAACGTGTAGGGCCGATGCATCCGCTCGGCCATCGCCGTCATCACGCGGTCCGCGGTCGCGGGCGTCGGGCCGGCGAGATTCACGGGCCCCGAGAGCTTCGAGGTGAGCAGGTGCGCGATCGCCGACACCTCGTCGTGGACCGAGATCCACGGCCAATGCTGCCCGCCGGTGCCGAGGCGGCTCGAGAGGCCGAAGCGGGTGAGGGTGCCCACGCGTTGCATGGCCCCGCCGTGCCCGACGACGATGCCGGTGCGGAACACGGCGGTGCGGGTGTCATCGGGCGCGAGGGCGGCCGCGGCCTCCCACCGCGCGACGACCTCGGCGAGGAATCCGGAGCCCGCGCTCGAGAACTCGGTGAGCAGCTCGCCGGGCCGGTCGCCGTAGAAGCCCACGGCCGACGCGCTCAGGAACACGGCCGGGGGGCGTCGCGCCTTGCGCATGGCGTCGGCGAGCGTGCGCGTCGCGGTCACGCGGGAGTCGTTGATCTCGCCGCGGTAGGTCTTCGTCCACGGCAGGCGCGCGAGCGGTGCTCCTGAGAGGTTCACGACCGCGTCGACGCGGTCCATCACCGTGAAGTCGATGATGCCCGCCCCCGGCGACCAGGCGGCCTCATCGGGGCCCTGCGCACGACGACGCACCAGGCGCACGACCTCGTGGCCGTCGGCGGTCAGTCGCTCGACGAGGGCGGTTCCGATGAAGCCGGACGCGCCGGCGACGAGCACGTGCACGGTCTAGGCGAGCTCGGCTTCGATCGTGATCGGGATGGAGAGCGCCCCCGAGATCGGGCAGTTCACCTTCGCGTCCTCGGCGATCGCCTCGAACCGCTCCTCGGTGATGCCGGGCACGCGGGCACTGACGAGCAGGTGGCTGCCGAGCACGCCCTTGCCCGCCTCGAACGTGACGGCGGCGGTGGTCTGGATGCTCTCGGGCGGGGTCCCTGCCTGTGTGAGCGCGTGTGAGAGCGCCATCGAGAAGCACAACGAATGCGCGGCGGCGAGGAGCTCCTCGGGGTTCGTCGTGTTCGCGACGCCCTCGGCACGTGCTTTCCAGTTCACTTGGAACGTCGCGAGCCCCGACGAATCGAGTGCGACGTTGCCGGAACCTTCGATGAGCGTGCCGGTCCAGACGGTCGTCGCTTCACTCGTGACTGCCATGGGATCCTCTTCCTCGCGCCGGGATCCCAGCCTAGCTCGGTGGATGCCGCAGGCGTCAGGTCCTGGGGATGACGCGCGCCCGCACGAGGAGCAGGTACAGCTGGCAGCCGAGGCAGTACCCGAACGCGGCGTTGAGGAAGGCTGCGACGAACGCGAGGGAGGCCGCGATCGGCACCGCGGCGGTGAGGCCGGCGGCACCGAGGATGACGCCGATGATCGTGACGGCGAAGCCGACGCCCTGGGCGAACGTCGGCGGGCGCGGGTCCTCCAGCTCGTCGGGCGGAGCGAGACGAGGTCGCACGAGGCGCTGGAAGACGAGGCCGAACGGATTGCGGCGCACGCCGGCGAAGGCGCTCCACGCGAAGACCGCGCTCACGATGGCCAGGAGGATCCAGGCGGCGATGTCCGCCCCGCCGAAGCCGAGCACGGCGACGACGAGCAGCAGGACGGCGGTGATCGCCGCGGTGAAGCGCGGGCCGCGCGGATCGATGCCGGCGGGCTCAGGACGTGACACGGGACCTCCCGGTGAGTGTGTCGAGGCGGTGACGCACGTCGTGTGCGCGGGGCACTCCTCCGATGCGCGCCGTGGCGGCGCCGCGGGCGTCGAGGATCAGCGTGGTCGGCGTCTGGAGCACGTGGAAGCGGTCGGCGAGGTCGGGGCGATGCGTGAGGTCGACCTCGACGTGCCGGACGCCCGTGTAGTCGCCCGCGATGGACACGAGCTGCCTGGCGGTCGCAGGGCAGCGGCTGCAGTAGGCGGTGGAGAACTGCACGAGCGTGGCGGACGCGCCGAGCGCGTCGGCGCCGAGGCCGAGGTCGGACGTGACCGTCTCGTCGCGCGCCGCGCGTGCGCGTCCGGTTCGGGACCGCCAGGCGAGGCCGATCGCCGTGGCGCCCACGGGCAGCGCGACGCCCGCGATGAGCGCCGGGAGCCAGTCCATGCCGCGATGCTACGTCGGCGCGCCGCCCGCCGGCCCCGTGTGACGGAGGATGACGCGGGGCGGCTCGCCAGCGGCATCCGCCCGCTCGTCGCCGGTCGGGGTTAGCATCGACGCGATGGCCGAGACGATTCCCACGCCCTACGAAGACCTCCTGCGCGACGTGCTCGAGCACGGTACGCACAAGACCGATCGCACGGGCACCGGCACGCGCAGCGTGTTCGGCCGGCAGCTGCGGTTCGACCTCTCGCAGGGTTTCCCGCTCGTCACGACGAAGCGCGTGCACTTCAAGTCGATCGCCTACGAGCTGCTCTGGTTCCTCCGGGGCGAGTCGAACGTCGGGTGGCTGCGGGAGCACGGCGTCACCATCTGGGATGAGTGGGCGGATGCCTCGGGCGAGCTCGGCCCCGTCTACGGCGTGCAGTGGCGGTCGTGGCCGACGCCCTCCGGCGCGACCATCGACCAGATCACGCAGGTCATCGATCAGATCCGCACGAACCCCGACTCGCGCCGCCTCATCGTCACGGCGTGGAACCCGGCCGACATCCCCGACATGGCGCTCGCGCCGTGCCACGCGCTCTTCCAGTTCTACGTCGCCGACGGACGCCTGTCGTGCCAGCTCTACCAGCGCAGCGCCGACCTCTTCCTCGGCGTGCCGTTCAATATCGCCTCCTATGCGCTGCTCACCCACATGGTCGCCCAGCAGGCCGGCCTCGAGGTCGGCGACTTCGTGTGGACGGGCGGCGACTGCCACATCTACGACAACCATGTCGAGCAGGTCACCGAGCAGCTCACCCGTGCGCCCTTCCCTGCGCCGAAGCTGCGGATCGCGCGGAAGCCCGATTCGATCTTCGACTACGAGTACGACGACTTCGTCGTGGAGGGCTACCAGCACCACCCCGCCATCCGCGCGGCCGTCGCCGTATGAGCCGAGCGGATGCCGCGACGCCCGCGATCGGCCTGATCTGGGCCGAGGCCGAGGGCGGTGTGATCGGGCGCGCCGGCGCCATGCCGTGGCACGTCCCTGAAGACTTCGCCCATTTCAGGGCGGTCACCCTCGGCGCGCCGGTCGTCATGGGCCGCAAGACCTGGGATTCGCTGTCGCCTCGGTTCCGCCCCCTGCCGGGCCGGCGCAACATCGTCGTCACGCGCCAGCGCGACTGGTCGGCCGACGGCGCCGAGGTCGCGAGCTCGGTCGACGGCGCGCTCGCCCTCGCCGCTGGTCGAGCCTCAGAGCGGGTCTGGGTCATCGGGGGCGCCCAGCTCTACGCGGAGACGATCGGGCGTGCCGATCGCCTCGAGGTCACCGAGCTCGATCTCGCGGTCGACGGCGACACCTTCGCGCCGACGCCGGGCGGTGAATGGCACATGACGGCTGTCGACCCGGGGTCGGGCTGGCACACCTCGAGCAGCGGCATCCGCTACCGCTTCCTCACCTATTCCCGAGCCTGACTCTGATCGGTGACCAGCACGGACGGTGCGGCCGCGGACACCTGAGTGCGGGCGTGGGGGCGCAACGTTCGGGCCGTGTGACTCCTGAGAACGAGGACACGTCCCGCGTGTCGAATGCCCGTCCTCGTTATCTGGAGGCATGGACAACCGAGCCACCCCAGGTCGTCCCTGTTTTCAGGAGTCGTTCGGGTTGTCTTCAGGAGTCGTCCTTGTTTTCAGGAAGCTGGGGGACAACACGTATTCACGCGGCGGGAGAACCACACCAGCCCCAGATCGTCCTTGCCATCAGGAGTCCGGCGAGATTTCAGAGACCCGGGAATGCGCCGTCGACCCCGTCGCGGGCTCTCCTCCACAGGGGGCGCGCGACACCGGATCCGGCCGCGACCGTTCGCACGCGGAGCCTGCGGGCGACGCCTCGGTCAAGCTCGGCTGATGAGATACGAACGGGAGACGGCCGCCCTCGGAGGGATCGCGAGAAGATCCGATCTGCGCCGAATGGGGCTCGACGACCAAACCGTTCGCATCTTCGTCGCCCACGGTGGGCTGCTTCGAGTGCGTCAGGCCTGGTATGCGCTGCCCGACACGCACGTGGACGCCGTGCGGGCGTGCGAGATCGGAGGGCGCCTCACCTGTGCGAGCGCTCTTCGCTTCCACGGCGAACTGGTCGCGGACGACGGCGTTCTGCACATCGAGATGCCCGCGAACGCGGTGTCGCGTGAGCCCGAGTGCGGGTGGGGGAGCGTAAGGCTTCATTGGCCGCGGCACCCGTCCACGGGGAATCGGGCCGTCGTCGACGCGGAGGCCGCGTGGCGTCAGTGGGAGCGGTGCGTGCTTGCGGGGCACCGCGGCATCCGCTCGACCCGATAGCCTTGAGCACGTGGCTCAGGACAACCCCTTCGGACAGGTGCTCGTCGCGCTCGTCACGCCGATGACGGCGGACGGCGAGGTCGATTGGCCGGGGGTCGAGAAGCACATCGACGACGTGATCTCCGCGGGTGCCGACGGCATCGTCGTTACGGGCACCACCGGCGAGACGTCGACGCTGACCGACTCCGAGAAGATCCGCCTCGTCGAGGTCGGCAGGGATGTCGCCGCGGGCCGCGCGAAGATCATCACGGGCGGTGGCTCGAACGAGACCGCGCACGCCATCGAGCTCTACAAGCACTCCGAGCAGGCCGGCGCCGACGGCATCATGATCGTCACGCCGTACTACAACAAGCCCACGCAGGCGGGCATCCTCACGCACTTCCGCATGGTGGCCGACGCCACCGACCTGCCGGTGATCCTCTACGACATCCCCGGCCGCACGGGCGTGCCCATCAAGTACGAGACGATCATCCGGCTCGCGAAGCACCCCAACATCCTCGCCATCAAGGACGCCAAGGGCGACTTCTCCGAGGTGAGCCGGGTGCTCAACCAGACCGACCTCATGTACTTCTCGGGCGACGACGCGAACGTGCTGCCGCACCTCTCGATCGGCGCGACGGGGCTCATCGGCGTGACCTCGAACATCGCTCCGGCGCCGTACCGCACGATCGTCGACGCCGTGAACCGCGGCGACCTCGCCACGGCCACCGCCGCCCACCGGCAGCTCGAGCCGCTCGTGCGCGCCGTCGGCACGCACGTGCCAGGCACCGTCGCAGTGAAGTACATCCTGCACGGCCTCGGGCGCATCTCGAGCCCGCGCGTGCGTCTGCCGCTCGTCGGCCCCGAGGAGTGGGAGGCCGCCCTCATCGAGGACGAGATCGACCTCGTCCAGGGCATCCCCGGCGTCGACTTCCACAACTTCCGCCCCGATCGCAACGCCGCCGCCGGCGGCGCCCTGCCGAAGATCGCCGGCACCACCCGCTGAACGCCGGCCGAGGCATCCGCCGGAACGGCCGCATGAACTGAACACCGCAACGTAAGGAGGGCCCATGCCCGACGTCGTCATCGATCCCGCACCGCTCGAACCCGGGACGCTGCGCGTCATCCCCATCGGCGGCCTCGGCGAGGTCGGCCGCAACATGACGAGCTACGAGATCGACGGCAAGATCCTCATCGTCGACTGCGGCGTCCTCTTCCCCGAGGAGCACCAGCCGGGCGTCGACCTGATCCTGCCCGACTTCGGGTTCCTCCGGGAGCGACTCGACGACATCGTGGGCGTCGTGCTCACCCACGGCCACGAGGACCACATCGGCTCGGTGCCGTACCTCCTGCGCCTGCGGGCCGACATCCCGCTCATCGGCTCCACGCTCACGCTCGCCCTCGTCGAGGCGAAGCTCAAGGAGCACCGCATCCAGCCCTACAGCCTTACCGTCAATGAGGGCCAGCGCGAGAAGATCGGCCCCTTCGACCTCGAGTTCATCGCGGTGAACCACTCGATCCCCGACGCGCTCGCCGTCGCGATCAAGACACGCGCCGGCACGGTGCTCGCGACCGGCGACTTCAAGATGGACCAGCTGCCGCTCGACGGCCGCCTCACCGACCTGCGCGAGTTCGCACGCCTGGGCGAGGAGGGAGTCGACCTGTTCATGGTCGACTCGACCAACGCGGATGTCCCGGGCTTCACGCCACTCGAACGGTCCATCGGCCCCGTGCTCGACGAGGTCATCGCGCGCTCGCCGCGTCGCGTGATCGTCGCGAGCTTCTCGAGCCACGTGCACCGCGTGCAGCAGGTGCTCGATGCGGCCGCCTTCAACGGTCGTCGTGTGGCGCTCCTCGGCCGCAGCATGGTGCGCAACATGACCATCGCCGCCGACCTCGGCTACCTGAAGGTGCCCGAGGGCGTGCTCGTCGACTACAAGAAGGCCGGCGACATCCCAGACGACGAGATCGTCTACATGTCGACCGGCTCGCAGGGCGAGCCGATGGCCGTGCTCTCGCGCATGGCCAACCGCGACCACCAGATCGAGATCGGCGAGGGCGACACCGTCATCCTCGCGTCGAGCCTCATCCCCGGCAATGAGAACGCCGTCTACCGCGTCATCGACGGCCTCACGAAGCTCGGCGCCAACGTCGTGCACAAGGGCAACGCGAAGGTGCACGTCTCGGGCCACGCGGCGGCGGGCGAGCTGCTCTACTGCTACAACATCCTGAAGCCGAAGAACGTGCTGCCGATCCACGGCGAGTACCGCCACCTCTTCGCCAACGCCCAGCTCGCGCGCGACACCGGCATCCCCGAGCAGAACACCTTCATCGGCGAGAACGGCACCGTCTACGACCTGCGCGACGGCCAGGTGCGAGTGGCGGGCCAGCTCGACCTCGGGTTCGTGTACGTCGACGGCGCGACGGTCGGCGAGATCACCGACGCCGACCTGAAGGACCGCCGCATCCTCGGTGAAGAGGGGTTCATCTCGGTGATCATCGTCGTCGACGCCTCGACCGGCCGCATCATCGTGGGTCCCGAGATCCACGCCCGCGGGTTCGCCGAGGACGACGCGGTCTTCGAGGAGGTCAAGCCGAAGATCTCGGCGGCCCTCCTCGAGGCGGCGCAGAACGGCGTCCGCGACCAGCATGCGCTGCAGCAGGCGGTGCGTCGCACGGTCGGCACGTGGGTGAACCGCCGCCTCCGCCGCCGCCCGATGCTCGTGCCGCTCGTCATCGAGGCGTGACGCGCTCAAACCGAAACACCGCGGTAACACGCCGGGCGTAGCATCCGCGAATGGTGGACTACACGATCCGCCCGGCCATCCCGAGCGACGGCGCCTTCCTCGCGGACATGGTGGTCGAGGCGGCGAACTGGCGGGCGGGAGTCAACCGGCCGCGGCCCACCGTGCTCGCCGACCCGGTCTACCGTGGTTACATCGCCGGGTGGCAGCGCCCCGCCGACGCGGGCGTCGTGGCCATCGACGGCGACGCGAAGCCCATCGGCGCGGCCTGGTACCGGCTCTTCGCCGCCGACGCGCCGGCGCGCGGGTTCGTCGCGACCGGGGTTCCCGAGCTCATCATCGGCGTGCGCCCGCTCTGGCGCGCACAGGGCGTCGGGCGTGCGCTCATGCGGGCCCTCACGGATGCCGCGCGCACGGCGGGATTCGCCCGCATCACGCTGAGCGTCGAGCACGACAACTTCGCGCACGCGCTCTACCGCTCCGAGGGGTTCTCGGTCGTGGAGACGGGCCGAGACCGCGACACCATGGTGCGCCTGCTCGGCTGAACCGGGCGCAGGCGGCGGCCGGCGGCATCCGTCGAGCACTTCGGCCGTCTCACGCAGGGATCCGCCGATCGCGGACACTCGCCGCGTCCTGTCGGCGAGGGCCGCCGGGGGGCCGTAACGTGGGGGGCATGGCTACGAGCACCAGGTCGAACGGGCGCGCCCCGCGCACGCCCGCGCGTGGTGCGAGTGCCAAGACGGCCCCCACGAAGAAGCTCCCCGCGGCCGCTGCCCGCGGCTCGCGCGCCACCAAGGCCAAGAACGCCGGGCCCGACCGCCCCGGCCCGCTCGTGCGCGCCTGGATGGGGCTCGCCCACGTCACGGGCGGCGCGGCGCGGGCGCTCGGCCCCGAGACGCTCGCGAAGGAGGAGCGCCGTGACGGCCTGCCCTTCTTCATCATCGTGCTCGCGGTCGTCGGGGCCGTCGTGGAGTGGTTCCTCATCAACGATCCCGTCGCCCAGACGCTCGACTCGTGGACGTTCGGCGGACTGACCGGCCGGGTCGCGTTCGCGCTGCCCGTGGTGATGCTCCTCTTCGCCGTGTGGCTCTTCCGCCATCCGAGCTCGGTGCACGACAACACGCGTATCGGCATCGGTGTGGGCCTCCTGCTCCTGACGGTCTCCGGCCTCTGCCACCTGTTCGGCGGCCAACCCGAGCCGCGCGAGGGCATGGCGGTGCTGGCGCGCGCCGGCGGCATCCTCGGATGGATGCTCGCACAGCCGCTGATCCTGCTCATCACCGACGTCGGCGCGGCAGTCGTCATCATCGTGCTGCTCGTGCTGTCGCTGCTCATCATCACGAAGACGCCGCCGACTCGCATCCCGGCGCGCTTCCGCGAACTCTACGCTTGGCTGTTCGGCGCGCCCGAGCCCGAGGAGCGGCCCGAGGGTGAGAAGAAGTCGCGGCGCAGGGGTGAGAGGACTGCACAGGCCGAGCTCGACGGCATCGACGCGCTCGACGACGAACCAGAGCGCACCGGACTCGTGCCGTGGTGGCGACGCAACGCGTCGAACCGCGAGGAGGACCCGGCGTTCGAGGCGAGCGGCGTCGACGGCATCACCGAGGTCTTCGGGCCGGGCTCGGCTGCGGGCAGCTTCGATTCGCCGATCGAGGGGGTCGGCGGCGCCGGCGCCTTCGGCACCGGGGTGATCGGCGACCTCGAGCGCGCCGAGTCCGCCCTGCAGGGGTTCACGGGCGACGTGCCGCGCGGCGGCACCGGCCTGCGCGGCGACGACGCCGGGGCGACGAACGTGCTCGCCGTGTTCGACGAACCCGCCGACGGCGAGCCAGGTGCCGCCGCATCCGGTGACGCCGGCCTCGGCGCCGGGCCTGCGGCATCCGTACCGGAGCGTCCCTACCACCTGCCCGCGGCGTCGACGCTCGCGGCCGGGGCGCCCGCGAAGGCGCGCTCGTCCGCCAATGACGACGTCGTGCGCCAGATCACCGGCGTGCTCGACCAGTTCCAGGTCGATGCGAAGGTCACGGGCTTCTCGCGCGGACCGACCGTCACGCAGTACGAGATCGAGCTCGGACCGGGCGTGAAGGTCGAGCGGGTCACCGCCCTGTCGAAGAACCTCTCCTACGCGGTCGCCTCGAACGAGGTGCGCATCCTCTCGCCGATCCCGGGCAAGAGCGCGATCGGCGTCGAGATCCCGAACGCCGACCGCGAGATCGTGACCCTCGGTGACGTGCTGCGCTCGGGCGCGGCGGCGAACGCGAAGCATCCGATGACTATCGGCGTCGGCAAGGACGTGGGCGGCGGCTACGTCGTGGCGAATCTGGCGAAGATGCCGCACCTGCTCGTCGCCGGGTCCACCGGCTCGGGAAAGTCGAGCTTCGTGAACTCGATGATCACGTCGCTGCTCATGCGCGCGAAGCCGGCGGACGTGCGCATGGTGCTCATCGACCCCAAGCGCGTCGAGCTCGCGCCGTACGCGGGCGTGCCGCACCTCATCACGCCGATCATCACGAACCCCAAGAAGGCCGCCGAGGCGCTCTCGTGGGTCGTGAAGGAGATGGACATGCGGTACGACGACCTCGCGTCGTTCGGGTTCCGCCACATCGACGACTTCAACAAGGCCGTGGTGAACGACGAGATCGTGCTCCCGGCGGGCAGCGAGCGCCGGCTCAAGCCGTACCCCTATCTCCTCGTTGTGGTCGACGAGCTCGCCGACCTCATGATGGTCGCCCCGCGCGACGTCGAGGACTCGATCGTGCGCATCACCCAGCTCGCGCGCGCTTCGGGCATCCACCTCGTGCTCGCGACCCAGCGGCCGTCGGTCGACGTGGTCACCGGCCTCATCAAGGCCAACGTCCCGAGCCGGCTCTCGTTCGCGGTCACGAGCGTGACCGACTCGCGCGTCATCCTCGACCAGCCAGGCGCCGACAAGCTCATCGGCCAGGGCGACGGCCTGTTCCTGCCCATGGGTGCGTCGAAGCCCATCCGCGTGCAGGGCGCGTGGGTGAGTGAGGCCGAGATCGAGAAGGTCGTCACGCACGTGACCCGGCAGGCGCGCCCCGAGTACCGGCAGGATGTCGCGGCCGCCGTCGAGCGGAAGGAGATCGACTCCGACATCGGCGACGACCTCGAGCTGCTGCTCGCGGCGGCCGAGCTCGTGGTGTCGACCCAGTTCGGCTCGACGTCGATGCTGCAGCGCAAGCTGCGCGTCGGATTCGCCAAGGCGGGTCGACTCATGGATCTCCTGGAGTCGCGAGAGATCGTCGGCCCGTCGGAGGGCTCGAAGGCCCGCGACGTGCTCGTCACGGCCGAGCAGCTGCCCGACGTGCTCGCCCGGCTCCGCGGCGAGGAGCCGGCAGGCGCGCCCGCGCCGCAGCCGCGGTCCGCGCAGGCGGACACCCACGCGGCCGAGGCGTACGGTGCGCCCGACGACCGGTATGACGACGATCCCGTCGCGCGCGCCACGGCGGCGCTTCCCGAAGTCGAGGGCGGCGACGACGAGGACGCGTGGGGCCTCACCGGCCGCGACTGAATCAGGGACCCGCGGCCATCGGTGAGTACCACGGTGCTGTCGGGCATCGCGCGCGGGCGGGCGGACGTTAGGCTGTCGAAATGACCTCCTCCGCCGGAAGGCGTGAGCGATCGGCGAACTGGAACCTGCCGAACGCCATCACCGTCGTCCGCATCCTCATGGCGCCGCTGGTCTTCTGGCTGCTCCTCGCCGACGCGGGAGCCGACGGCCCGATGCGGTGGTGGGCGGCGGTGATCTTCATCGTCGCGATCTCGACCGACTGGGTCGACGGGTGGCTCGCCCGCTCCCGCGGTCTGGTCACCGACCTCGGCAAGCTCCTCGACCCGATCGCCGACAAGCTCCTGACGAGCGGTGCGCTCGTCTGCCTGTCGATCCTCGACGAGCTGTGGTGGTGGGTCACGATCGTGATCGTGGTGCGCGAGGTGGGCATCACCGTGTGGCGGCTCGTCGAGCTGCGGCGCGGCAACGTGGTGCCCGCGTCATCCGGCGGCAAGCTCAAGACCCTCGCGCAGTCGATCGCGATCTCCCTCGCGCTCCTCCCGCTCTGGACGATCGTCGGCGACTGGATCTTCTGGCTCAACTGGGCGACGATGGCGGTCGCCCTCGTGCTCACGGTGTGGTCGGGGCTCCTGTACGTGCGCGAGGCCCGCCAGCTCGCGCGGGAGCGCCACAGCGGGGGCGACGCGACGGCATGAGCACGGGTGCCGGTGCCGAGGAGCGGATGCCGCAGCGGGGGGCCGGCTCGTCCGACCCGGCCGCGCGCCTGATCGCCGAGCTCACCCGGCGCGGCCTGCGCATCGCGGTCGCCGAGTCGCTGACGGGAGGACTCGTGGTGGCCGAGCTCACGCGGATCCCCGGTGCCTCGCTCGTGGTCAGTGGCGGTGTGGTCGCCTACGACACCGCCGTGAAGCAGTCCCTGCTCGGCGTCTCACCGGAGCTGGTCGCCCGTGAGGGAGTCGTGCATCCCGAGGTTGCGCGCCAGATGGCGGCGGGCGTTCGCCGTGTCCTCGCCGTCGACGGTCGACGGGCCGACATCGGCGTATCGACGACGGGCGTCGCCGGGCCGACCGAACAGGACGGCAAGGCGCCGGGCACCGTCTTCGTCGGCGTCGCGATCGGAGACGACATCGAGGCGGTTGCGCTCGAGTTGCACGGCGACCGCGGCGAGATCCGCGAGCAGACCGTGCGTCAGGCGCTCGATGCGGTGCTGCGGCGGCTCGGCGCGAACTGACGCCGCCCGGCATCGCCGTTCCGCGCGAGGGGTCATCGCCGCGGCGACGGCATCCGGTATCGATGCTCCGGGCGCCCGGCCGATCCGTACCGCGGCGCGACCTCGGCAGCGCCGGTCGCGACGAGGTGCTCGAGGTACCGGCGCGCGCTCACCCGGGACATGCCGAGCGACTCGGCAAGCTCGGCGGCCGAGACATCCACGTCGCACGCAGCGAGCCCGTCCGCGACGCGGGCGAGGCTCACGGTCGACAGGCCCTTGGGGAGCGTCGCCCGGCGCGTCGTGGCCGAGCCGAGCACCTGGTCGACGGCCCGCTGGTCGAGCGTCGCCGTCGGCGTCGCCCGGTCGGCGGCGATGCCGCGGCGCACCTCCCCGAGCCGCTCGCCCAGGCTCGCGCCCGAGAACGGCTTCACGAGGTAGTGGCGAACGCCGAGGAGTCGGGCGCGTCGCACCGTGTCGAGATCGCGCGCGGCGGTGACGGCGATGACCTCCACGTCGTCGCCTGCCGCGCGCAGGCGGCGCAGCACGTCGAGGCCGCCGAGGTCGGGCAGGTACACGTCGAGCAGGACGAGTTGCGGTCGGTGCAGCTCGATCGCCGTGAGCGCATCGGTGCCCGTGTGCGCCTCGGCGACGACGACGAAGCCGGGCTGTGCGTCGACGAACGCACGGTTCACGTGGGCGACCGCGAAGTCGTCGTCGACGATCACGACGCGGATGTCGCTCACCGCCGCGCCCCCGTCGCCTGGGCGTTCGCCGCAACGGCGGCGCCCTCGGCTCCGCCGCGGTGCCCTGACGCCACCCACGGCAGGCGCACGGTGAAGCGCGCGCCGCCGGCGGGGGAGTCGCCGACGGTCACGGAGCCGCCGAGGCGTGCGGCGACGCGCTGCACGATCGTGAGCCCGATGCCGCGCCTGGCCTTGCCCGGGGTGGCCGCCTTGCCGCTCACGTCTGGCGCGAAGATCGCCTCGCGGCGCCCCGCGGGCACGCCGGGGCCGTCGTCGTCCACGAGCACGACGACGACAGCGGGTTCCTCGTCATCGCGCACCGAGAGCGTGATCCGCCCGCCGAGGACGCAGGCCTCGATCGCGTTGTCGAGCAGGTTGCCGATCACCGTGAGCAGTTCGGTGCGTGGGACGTCGGCCGCCGCGGCATCGAGGTGCGAGCCGGAATCGAGCTCGAGGGAGATGCCGAGCTCCTGCGCGCGGCTCCGCTTCGCCAGCACGAGCGCGGCGGTCTCCACATCGGCGATCCCGTCGTGCTCGTCGAGCGCCGAGAGTGCGCCGCCGCTGCCGACCCGCTCGATGAACGCGATGGCCGCGTCGACGTGGCCCAGTTCGAGCAGGCCGCTCACCACGTGCAGCTTGTTCGAGAACTCGTGCGACTGCGCGCGGAGTCCCTCGGCGAGGCCCTGGGCGCCCTCGAGCTCGCGCAGCATCGCCTCGAGCTCGGTCCGGTCGCGCAGGATGGCGATGGACCCGACGTCGCGGCCGTCGACCCGCACCCGGTCGCCGTGCACGAGCAGCACCCGCTCGCCGGAGAGCACCGGGGTCTCGCGATCCTCGCCCGACGTGATGAATCGCGCGAGCTCGTCGTCGACCACGGAGTCCACCGGCGAGCCGAGCACCGTGCCGGCCTCGGGGATGTCGAGGAGGCGAGCGGCGGCGTCGTTCATCAGCACGATGCGTCCGCGGTCGTCGACCGCGATCAGGCCTTCGCGGATGCCGTGCAGCATCGCCTCCCGGGTCTCCAGCATCGCCCGGATCTCGTCGGGCTCCAGCCCGTAGATGCGGCGACGGATGACCCGGCCGATCCATGCCGACCCGACCACGCCGATCACGGCGGCGACGACGAGCGCGGCCAGCAGGCCGCTGAGGCCGCCCACGAAGTCGGCGCGGAGCTCGGACTCGAGGATGCCGACGGACACCTGCCCCATCACCTCGCCGTCGCCATCGAAGATCGGCACCTTCACCCGCCATGACTCGCCGAGCGTGCCCGTCTGGGTGCCGACGTAGATCTCGCCGGAGAGCGGGATGGCGGGGTCGGTCGACACCTTCTCCCCGATGCGATCGGGGTTGGGATGCGAGTACCGGATGCCGTGCTCGTTCGCGACGACGACGTACGTGACGTCCGACGCCCGTCGGATGACCTCCGCGACGGGCTGGATCGTCGCAGCGGGGTCGGCGTCGTCGAACGCCTCGGTGATCGCGGGGAGGCCGGCCACCGACTGGGCGACGGCGATCATGCGGTCCTGGTAGGCGTCGCGGAGCTGTTGCTCCTGCAGCCACATGGCGGTGACGCCGGTGCCGACGACGGTCGTGAGCACGATGGCGACCTGCAGCAGCAACAGCTGCATGCCTAGCGTCATCGACCGGCCCACCCGTCAAGTGTGCCTCACGGGCGGCCGGCGACCGCACTCCGGTGGCGTGACCAATACGACCGAATCGACCGAAACGACCAGTACGACCCTTACGACCGCAGCATTCCGCCCCGGCCGTCGCGCACCTAGCGTCGTCCGCACATCGATCGTCAGGCCCGCGGATGAACCCGGGCACTCAAGGAGGAGCATTGCGATCTCACAGCGCGCCGACCATGTCGGCCACCCCCACCCACCTTCGCCGCACGGTCGTGCGCGGCGCGATCGCGTCCGTCGGCGTCGTCGCGATGCTCGGCCTCGCGGCGTGCACCTCACCGGCCGGCGGTTCGGCCGGTGAGGAGACGGATGCCGCGGCATCCCTCGAATCCGTGAACCTGATCGCCCCCGCCGACCCCGGCGGCGGCTGGGACCAGACGGCCCGGGCGATGTCCCAGGTGCTCACCGACGAGGACCTCGTCGGCTCGGCGCCGGTCGAGAACATCGGCGGCGCCGGCGGCACGGTCGGGCTCGCGTCGCTCGCGAACGAGAAGGACCCGGCGACCCTCATGGTCACCGGGCTCGTCATGGTCGGTGCGGTCGAGACGAACGCCTCCGACGTGCGCATCGAGGACATGACCCCCATCGCGAAGCTCACGGAGGAGGCCCTCGTGCTCGTCGTGCCGGCGTCCTCGCCGTACGAGACGACGGAGGACCTCGTCGACGCGATCGTCGAGGAGGGTGCGGCGATCTCCGTCACCGGCGGGTCGGCGGGCGGCGCCGATCACATCCTCGCGGGCATGCTCCTCACCGAAGCGGGCGTCGACCCGGCCGACATCCCCTCGACGCTCAACTACATCCCGAACTCCGGCGGCGGTGAGGCCGTCACCATGCTGCTCGGCAACACCGTGCAGGCGGGCATCTCGGGGGTCGGCGAGTTCGTCGAGCAGATCGAGGCCGGCGAGCTCCGAGCGCTCGCGGTGTCCTCGCCCGAGCCGGTCGAGCTGCTTCCCGACACGCCGACCCTCATCGATGAGGGGTACGACGTGACGCTCACCAACTGGCGCGGCCTGCTCGCCCCGGCCGGCGTCTCGGACGCCGACATCGAGGCGCTGACCACGCTCGTCACCGAGATGCACGACTCCGAGGGCTGGACGGCGACGCTCGAGGAGAAGGGCTGGGCCGACGCCTTCCTCACGGGCGAGGACTTCCAGTCGTTCCTCGACGGCAGCATCGCCGAGGTGACGCAGACGCTCCAGACGATCGGCCTGGTCGCGTCATGACCGCCGCGGTCCCGGCTCCCCTCGACGCTGCGGCGTCGGGGGGAGCCCCCGCGCCGAGGTCCGCCCGGGCGCCGATCGGCGAGTACGTGTTCGCCGCGGCGTCCGCCGCTCTCGGCGCGTACACCGTCATCGGCGCCGGATTCATCCGCGTGCCGCCGGGCTCGGCGAGCGTGCTCGGCCCCCGCGTCTTCCCGTACGCGGTCGGAGTGCTGCTCCTCGTGGCATCCCTCGCCGTCATCGTGCAGATCGCCCGCGGGCATCGCGGCGTGCCCGACGAGGGCGAGGATGTCGACCCCGACGCCCCGACCGACTGGCTCGCCGTGGCGAAGCTCGTCGCCTTCTTCCTCTCCCAGCTCGTGCTGATCGACCTCGCGGGATGGCCGATCGCCGTCACCGTGCTCTTCGCCGGAGCAGCCTGGTCGCTTGGCGCGAAGCGCTGGTGGATCGCCGTGCTCGTCGGGCTCGGCCTGGGACTCGTGACGCAGCTCGTCTTCGGTGCCTGGCTCGGGCTCTCCCTGCCCGCCGGCCCCCTCCTGAATTGGATCCCGATCTTCAATGGATAGCCTCAACGCGCTGCTCGAGGGCTTCGCCACCGCGCTGCAGCCCCAGTACCTCCTCTACGCGCTGTTCGGCGTGTTCATCGGCACCGCGGTCGGCGTGCTGCCCGGCATCGGGCCGGCCATGACGGTCGCGCTGCTCCTGCCGCTCACCTACACGCTCGACCCGACGGGCGCGCTCATCGTGTTCGCCGGCATCTACTACGGCGGGATGTACGGGGGCTCCACCACGTCGATCCTCCTGAACACGCCGGGGGAGTCCTCCTCGATCGCCACGGCGCTGGAGGGCAACCGCATGGCGAAGGCCGGGCGCGGCGCCGCCGCGCTCGCGACGGCCGCGATCGGCTCCTTCGTCGCGGGTACCATCGCGACCGTCGCGCTCACGTTCCTCGCGCCGGGGATCGCGAAGCTGGCAGTGCAGCTCGGCCCCGCCGACTACTTCGCACTCATCGTCGTGGCCTTCCTCACGGTGGGAGCACTGCTGGGTTCAAGCGTGCCGCGCGGACTCGTCTCGCTCGGGCTGGGCCTCGTCCTCGGCCTCGTCGGCACCGAGGTGCTCTCGGGACAGCAGCGCTACACGTTCGGGATCCCGAGCCTCGCCGACGGCATCGACGTCGTCCTCATCGCCGTCGGCCTCTTCGCCATGGGCGAGGCCCTCTACGTCGCCTCCCGCCTCCGGCACGGGGTCGTGCGGGTCATCCCGGTGACCCGAGGACGGCACAACTGGCTGACCCGACGCGACTGGGCCCGGTCGTGGCGTCCATGGCTGCGGGGCACGGTCATCGGGTTCCCGATCGGCACGATCCCCGCGGGCGGGGCTGATGTCGCGACGTTCCTCTCGTATGCGACAGAGCGGAACCTCGCCAGGGGCGAAGCGAAGGCGGAGTTCGGCCGCGGCGCGATCGAGGGCGTCGCAGGACCCGAGGCGGCGAACAACGCGGCCGCCGCAGGCGTGCTCGTGCCGCTGCTCACCCTCGGACTGCCGACGACCGCGACCGCGGCGATCATCATCTCCGCGTTCCAGACCTACGGCATCAGGCCGGGCCCGCAGCTCTTCGAGACGCAGTCGGGGCTCGTCTGGGCCCTCATCGCGAGCCTGTACATCGGCAACGTCATGCTGCTCGTGCTGAACCTGCCGCTCGTGGGAATGTGGGTGAAGGTGCTCCGGATTCCGCGGCCGTACCTCTACGCGGGCATCCTCGCGTTCGCCGGGCTCGGCGCCTACGCACTGCACTTCAACGTGTTCGACACGCTCACCCTCCTCGTGATCGGCGTCGTGGGATTCCTGATGCGCCGATACGGGTATCCGGTCGCGCCCATGGTGGTGGGCGGCATCCTCGGTCCGATGGCGGAGGAGCAGCTCCGAAAGGCAATGGCGATCAGCCAGGGCAACCTCCTGTACCTCGTGCACAGTCCGTTCGCGATCATCGCGTACTCGACGCTCGCCCTGATCATCGGGCTCGGCATCTGGCTGAAGCGCCGCAAGGCGCGTCTCGAGGCGACGCCGACGCTCGTGCCGACCGGCGCGATCGCCGCCGTCGACCAGCGCGAGCACGAGGCATCCTGAGCCAGATCCGAATCGGTCGCGGCACGAGGAATAAGCTTCGTGAACACCCTGTTACAAGTGTCGAGTTCACACGGAAGCCACAGTGTGCGACGCTAGATTAGAGGCACGGGGAGTCGGTGTAGACTGACGCTCCCGTTTCCGACTCCGGCGGAGTCGCAGGCAGAGAGAAGGAGGTTCCGATGGTTCTGGTTCGACAAGAAATCGGCGATGTGCTGAGGGACTTCCGTCTGCAGAAGGGGCGCACGCTCCGGCAGGTCGCGTCGAAGGCGAGCGTCGCGCTCGGCTACCTGAGTGAGGTGGAGCGAGGCCAGAAGGAGGCCTCGTCCGAGATCCTCGCGTCGGTAGCCGACGCGCTCGACACGCCCATCTCCGTCATCATGCACGAGGTCGGCGACCGCATCGCGGTCCTCGAGGGCCTGGCCGTCGTTCCCGACAGCCTCCCCGACGAGCTCGTCGCGGAGTTCGATGCGGACATGATGGTCCGCTGATCACGCACGTTGCAACGCGTCGGCCGGTCTTCGGACCGGCCGATCGCATGTCCGGAGGCGATCGATGAGGAGATCCGGAGGCGATCGATGAAATTGAGCGAGTTCCAGATCGCGGTCGACGACGAGTTCGGCCCCGGGTACGCGAACGTCGTCATGAACGACCTGGCGCTTCCCGGATTGGGCAGCCGCACGGCGCGCGAGGCGCTCGCCGCCGGCGTGCCCCCGCGTGAGGTGTGGCTCGCGCTGTGCGAGGCGACGGATGTCCCGCCCGAGCGGCGCCACGGCGTGGGGCGTCGCGAGCCCGGCGGGCGCGGCTCCGGCCGCTGACCCGTCGTGGGCGCCTCGACAGTGCCCGAAGACGTGTTCGACACGCGGGCGTGTCTTCGAACATCCGTTCGGATGCTCGGCTAGGCTCGTCCTCGACAGCAGGAGGAACGACGCGTCCCTCCACATCCCGCCTCACGGGGCTACGGATGTCGGTGGGCGGCCATACGGTCGAAGCGTCGGAACACACCGCAAACGCCTTGTCGCGAGACGCCGCGGGTCACGGCCCGCAACGTGGAACGACAGCCTAGAGGCAGCCGCATCGAGCACGAGGGAGCCAGCACATGCCATCACCTGTAGACCGCGAGAAAGCACTCGAGACCGCACTCGCCCAGATCGACCGCCAGTTCGGCAAGGGTTCGGTCATGCGCCTCGGCAGCGAGGAGCGCGCTCCCGTCGAGGTCATCCCCACGGGATCCATCGCGCTCGATGTCGCCCTCGGCGTGGGCGGCCTTCCCCGCGGCCGCATCATCGAGATCTACGGTCCGGAGTCGTCCGGAAAGACCACGCTCACGCTGCACGCGATCGCAAACGCGCAGCGAGCCGGCGGCATCGCCGCGTTCGTCGACGCGGAGCACGCGCTCGATCCCGACTATGCCAAGAAGCTCGGCGTCGACATCGACTCCCTCCTCGTCTCCCAGCCCGACACCGGCGAGCAGGCGCTCGAGATCGCCGACATGCTCGTGCGCTCCGGCTCGATCGACCTCATCGTCATCGACTCGGTCGCGGCGCTCGTGCCGCGCGCCGAGATCGAGGGCGAGATGGGCGACTCGCACGTCGGCCTCCAGGCGCGTCTCATGTCGCAGGCGCTCCGCAAGCTCACGGGTGGCCTCAACCAGACGAACACCACGATGATCTTCATCAACCAGCTGCGCGAGAAGATCGGCGTGTTCTTCGGAAGCCCTGAAACCACCGCCGGCGGCAAGGCGCTGAAGTTCTACGCGTCGGTGCGGCTCGACATCCGGCGCATCGAGACCCTGAAGGACGGTGCCGAGGCGGTGGGCAACCGCACGAGGGTCAAGGTCGTGAAGAACAAGATGGCACCGCCCTTCAAGCAGGCCGAGTTCGACATCCTCTACGGCATCGGCATCTCACGTGAGGGCAGCCTGATCGATTACGGCGTCGACCAGGCCATCGTCAAGAAGTCGGGGGCCTGGTACACCTACGACGGCGACCAGCTCGGGCAGGGCAAGGAGAACGCCCGCAACTTCCTCCTGCAGAACCCCGACATCGCCGCCGACATCGAGAAGAAGATCCTCACGAAGCTCGGCATCGGCCAGGCGGCACCCGTGGCGCCTGCGGCGCCGTCGAACGTCGCGGCGATCGAGACGAAACTCGGGCGCAAGGGCGCCTGAATCAACCGCACGAGACCGGGGAGGGGAGTGAGATGAGCGACGCTTCGGAGCACCTCGCCCCGGTCTCGTACCTGCCGTGGGTGACGCCGGCGGAGTCGACCGCCGATCCGTCCGCTCCGGTCGGCCTGTCGAGTGCGCGTGCCGAGGCCGATGAGGCTGAGATCGAGGCCGAGGCTGAGATCGAGGCCGATGACGCCGAGGCCGAGGTCGACGCTCCTCGCGAAGATCGCATGCGTCGCGGCCGCTTCGGCGAGCGGAGCGGCGGCGGCGGTGGTCCGCGTCGTCGTGCCCGGTTCGCCGTCGCTGGCGACGATCCCCACGAGACGGGTTCCGAGCGCGACGACCGCATCGACCGACTGGTGGTGTCTCGGCTCCGGCGATCGGCGCTCTCGGTCGCCGAGGTTCGGTCGGTGCTCGCCGAGCACGGCCTCGACGAGGTCGAGATCGAGGAGTGGATCGAGCGCTACGAGCGGCTCGGCTACCTCGACGACACCCGTCTCGCTGAGCAGCTCGTGCACGTCAACGGTGCCCGCCGCGGGCGGGGGAGCGGTGCGATCCTGCATGAGCTCGCGCGCCGCGGCGTCGACGCCTCCGCCGCACACGCGGCGGTCGACGAGCTCGACCCCGAGGTCGAGCGCCGGAACGCCGTCGCCGTCGCCGAACGGCGGGCGCGTCAGCTCACCGGGCTGGACCGGCAGACGGCCGAGCGCCGCCTCTCGGCGTTCCTCCAACGACGCGGGTATCCGGGCGACGTGGTGCGCGAGGCGGTGACGGCGGCACTTGCCGCCGATGGCTCGTAAACTGGTGCGATCATGAGCACCCTTCGCGAGGCCTCGACTGCCGAGGCCATGGACTCGGCGCCGGCGCCCCGCACCTACGAAGTGCGCACGTTCGGCTGCCAGATGAACGTGCACGACTCCGAGCGGCTGAGCGGCTCGCTCGAGGCGGCGGGCTACGTGCCCGCCGACGGCGCGGAGCCCGACATCGTCGTCATCAACACCTGCGCCGTGCGCGAGAACGCCGACAACAAGCTCTACGGCAACCTCGGGCATCTCGCCAGCGTGAAGCGCCGCCACAAGGGCATGCAGATCGCGGTCGGCGGCTGCCTGGCCCAGAAGGACAAGAACGTCATCCTGGAGAAGGCGCCCTGGGTCGACGTCGTCTTCGGCACCCACAACATGGGCTCGCTGCCGAGCCTGCTCGAACGCGCACGGCACAACGACGAGGCCCAACTCGAGATCCTCGACGCACTCGAGGTCTTCCCCTCGACGCTGCCGACGAAGCGCGACTCCACGTACAGCGGCTGGGTCTCGATCTCCGTCGGCTGCAACAACACCTGCACGTTCTGCATCGTGCCCGCGCTCCGCGGCAAGGAGAAGGACCGCCGGCCCGGCGAGATCCTCGCCGAGATCCAGGCGCTCGTCGACGACGGCGCCGTCGAGGTCACCCTGCTCGGCCAGAACGTGAACTCCTACGGCGTCGAGTTCGGCGATCGGCAGGCGTTCGGCAAGCTGCTGCGCGCCGCCGGCCAGATCGACGGGCTCGAGCGCATCCGCTTCACGAGCCCGCACCCCGCCGCGTTCACTGACGACGTGATCGACGCCATGGCCGAGACGCCCGCGGTGATGCCGCAACTGCACATGCCGCTCCAGTCCGGCTCCGACCGCATCCTGAAGGCCATGCGCCGGTCGTACCGGTCCGAGAAGTTCCTCGGCATCCTCGACCGGGTGCGCGCCCGCATTCCGAACGCGGCGATCTCGACCGACATCATCGTCGGCTTCCCCGACGAGACCGAGGAGGACTTCCAGGAGACGCTCCGGGTCGTCGAGGCCGCGCGCTTCGCCTCCGCGTTCACCTTCCAGTACTCCATCCGCCCGGGCACGCCCGCGGCGACGATGGAGGCGCAGGTGCCGAAGGGCGTCGTGCAGGAACGCTACGAACGCCTGGCCGCCCTCCAGGAGCGCATCTCCTGGGAGGAGAACCAGCAGCTCGTCGGCCGCGCCGTCGAGGTGCTCGTCTCCACGGGCGAGGGCAAGAAGGACGCCGAGACCCACCGGATGAGCGGCCGCGCCGAAGACAGCCGCCTCGTGCACTTCGAGGTGCCCGCCGGCTCCGATCTTCCCCGCCCGGGTGACGTGGTCTCGGTGACCATCAGCCAAGCCGCACCGTTCCACCTGCTCGCCGATTCCGTCGACGACGCGCCGCTGCGCATCCGCCGCACGCGCGCGGGCGACGCCTGGGACCGGGCCGAGGTCGAGAGCTGCGCCGTCCCGGCCGACCCCGGGGCATCCGGCACCGGCAGGGTCTCGCTCGGCCTGCCGACACTGCGCGCCCGCGGCGCGGAACCGCTCGTCGCGCCCGGCGTCGGCACGATGCCGATCTACGACCCCACCGACGCCCAGCGTTGACGTGACCTTCATCGCGATCGTCGGCGCGACCGGCACGGGCAAGTCCGACTTCGCGCTCGACCTCGCCGAGGCGTTCGGCCGCACGGGGCGTGGCGCTGACGTCGTGAACGCCGACGCGATGCAGCTGTACCGAGGCATGGACATCGGTACGGCCAAGTTGCCGCAAGGTGCGCGACGCGGCGTTCCGCATCACCTCCTCGACGTGCTCGACGTCACCGAGGAGGCATCGGCCGCGGTGTACCAGCCAGCCGCCCGCGCCGCGATCGACGACATCATCGCGCGAGACGCCGTCGCGCTGCTCGTCGGCGGGTCGGGCCTGTACGTATCGTCGGTCATCCACGACTTCCGGTTCCCCGGCACGGATGCAGCGATCCGTGCACGGCTCGAGGCCGAACTCGCCGAACTGGGTCCAGGTCTCCTGCACGCGCGCCTGCGCTCCATCGATCCCGAGACGGCGGCGCGCGTGGACGCCCAGAACGGACGCCGCATCGTGCGGGCGCTCGAGGTGATCGAGGTGACCGGCACGCCGGCGGCAGCACGTCTGCCCGAAGTGCCGGTGCCGTGGCGCCCGCACCGGATCGTGCACCTGCGCAGCGATCGGGCGCGACTCGTCGACCGGCTCGATGCGCGCGTCGAGGGTATGTGGCGTACCGGGCTCGTCGACGAGGTGCGCGCACTCGTGCCGCGTGGCATCGAGCGCGGCGTGACGGCGCGCAGGGCGATCGGCTACGCCCAGGCGCTCGCCGAGTTGCACGGCCGGATGCCGCAGGCCGATGCGATCGCGGAGACCCAGCAGCTGACGCGCACGTACGCGCGCCGCCAGGTGAGCTGGTTCGCACGCTACCGCGAGGCCACGACGATCGACGCCGATGACGTCGCCGAGCGCGGCGCGGAGCTCGCCCGCCAGGCGGCCCTAGACTGAGCGAATGTCCTTCGATCTGCGATTCACCAAGGGGCAGGGCACCGGCAACGACTTCGTGCTCTTCAGCGACCCCGAAGGCGACACCGAGCTCACGCCCACGCAGATCGCGGCCGTCTGCGACCGCCGGTTCGGGGTCGGCGCCGACGGCGTCATCCGGGCCGTGCGCGCCCGCAACCTCGACGACGGTGCCGCCGCCCTCGCCGAGGATCCCGCCGCGGTGTGGTTCATGGACTACTGGAACGCCGACGGCACGGTCTCCGAGATGTGCGGCAACGGCATCCGCGTCTTCACGAGCTACCTCCTCGACCAGGGGCTCGCCGAGCTCCCGGCCGGCGGATCGATCGCCATCGGCACGCGCGCGGGCGTCCGAACGGTGAGCCGCACCGCCGGCGGCTTCCAGGCCGACCTCGGCACCTGGCGTCTCGCAGGCGGCGAGCCGCTCGTGCGCGCGAAGGACCTTCCCGTGGCGCGGCCCGGCCTCGGCATCGACGTCGGCAATCCGCACGTCGTGGTCGCGCTCGCCGACGATGCGGAGCTCGACGGCCTCGACCTCGCCTACCAGCCCATGCTCGACCCCGTGCCCGAGGCGGGCGCGAACATCGAGTTCGTCGTTCCGGCGGAGCCCCTCGTCGAGGACGGCGTCGGCCGCATCCGCATGCGCGTGCACGAGCGCGGCTCGGGCGAGACGCTCTCGTGTGGCACCGGCGCCGTCGCGTCGGCGCTCGCGGTGCGGTATTGGGCCGGCGAGGGTGCGCCGAACGACTGGCGGGTGCAGGTGCCGGGTGGCGTGCTCGGCGTGCGCATGTTCCAGGCCGACGACGGCGAACACGTCGCGCTCTCGGGGCCGGCCGAACTCGTGTTCGACGGGGTGCTGAGCCTCGCCTGAGGAGTCGGCCTCAATCCGCGTAGGACGTCGCCCGGCGTGCCGCGAGCACCCGGAATCCCTTCGAGTTCGCGGCCCGCTCGACGTCGAGGCCGAGGTCCGATGTCATCCATCGTTGCAACGATTCCGCGCCGAGGTGCTTCGCGACCACGAGCCATGCGACGGCGTCGTCGTCGAGGCGGGGCAGCCACCGCTCGAGCATCGCATGCAGCTCCTGCTTGCCGACGCGGATCGGCGGGTTCGACCAGATCGTGGCGAATCGCACGCGTTCGGGAACATCGTCGGGCAGCACGGCGTTCACATTGGTGACGCCGAGGCGAGCGCTGTTGCGTCGCACGAGGTCGAGGGCGCGCTCGTTGACGTCGACGGCCCAGACCGTGGCATCCGGCGACCGCAGCGCGAGGCTCAACGCGATGGGGCCCCATCCGGCGCCGAGGTCGAGCAGGTCGCCTGTCGCGGGTGGCTCGGGCACGACATCCAGCAGCACTCGGCTGCCCTGGTCGAGGTGTTCGGGGCTGAACACGCCCGCCGCCGTGATGAGATCGAGCTCGCGCCCGGCGAGGCGCACGCGGATGGTGCGGGTGCTGGAATCGCTCCGAGGTGAACGGGAGAAGTAGTGGTCGGAGCCCATGCAGGCAAGCTATCGCACGGGAACGGAAGTAAGGTTGACACGATGAACGAAGCCGAACAGCGCACCGCGGACGACGCCGTCGAGCGCGTGCTGCGCAGCGCGGAGAGCCGGGCGGGCGTGGCTCGCTTCGGCGCAGGCGACGCCTCGGCGATCCAGAGGGAATGGTCGGATGCCGCAGGCGGCGACTCGACCGACGGCGAGCAATACGACCGCGAGGAGCGTGCGGCGCTCCGACGCGTGAGCGGACTCTCCACCGAGCTCGAGGACGTCACCGAGGTCGAGTACCGGCAGCTGCGTCTCGAGAACGTGGTGCTCATCGGCGTGTATTCGCAGGGCGCGCAGGACGACGCCGAGAACTCGTTGCGCGAACTCGCGGCGCTCGCCGAGACCGCGGGAGCGCGCGTGCTCGACGGGCTCCTCCAGCGCCGGCCGAACCCCGACCCCAGCACCTACCTCGGCAGCGGCAAGGCCGAGGAGCTGCGGCACATCGTGGCCGCCCTCGGCGCCGACACCGTGATCGCCGACACCGAGCTCGCGCCGAGCCAGCGGCGTGCGCTCGAGGACGTCGTGAAGGTGAAGGTCATCGACCGCACGGCCGTGATCCTCGACATCTTCAGCCAGCACGCCAAGAGCCGCGAGGGCAAGGCGCAGGTCGAGCTCGCCCAGCTCGAATACCTGCTGCCGCGCCTGCGCGGTTGGGGCGAGTCGATGTCCCGCCAGGCCGGTGGCCAGGTGGGCGGGACTGGCGCTGGAATGGGCTCGCGCGGACCAGGTGAGACGAAGATCGAGCTCGACCGACGCCGCATCCACTCGCGCATGGCCAGGCTCCGCAAGCAGATCGCCGGCATGAAGCCCGCCCGCGAGGCGAAGCGGGCCAACCGTCGCCGTCACGCGGTGCCATCCGTCGCGATCGCCGGGTACACGAACGCGGGCAAGTCGAGCCTCCTGAATCGCATCACCGGTGCCGGCGTACTCGTGGAGAATGCCCTGTTCGCGACCCTCGACGCCACGGTGCGCCGCAACACCACGGCCGACGGCCGCGTGTACACGATCGCCGACACGGTCGGGTTCGTGCGCAACCTGCCGCACCAACTCGTCGAGGCATTCCGCTCGACGCTCGAAGAGGTCGGCGGCGCCGACCTGATCGTGCACGTCGTCGACGCCGCACACCCCGATCCCGCCGGCCAGATCGCCACCGTGCGCGACGTCATCGGCGAGGTGGGCGCCCGCGACATCCCCGAGCTCGTGGTGTTCAACAAGTCCGACCTGGTGTCACCCGAGGAGCGGCTCGTGCTTCGCGGCCTCGAGCCCAATGCCGTGTTCGCGTCGGCGCGCACGGGGGAGGGCGTGCCCGAGGTGCTCGCGGCGATCGGCCGGATGCTGCCCGACCCCGCCGTCGAGGTCGACCTGCTCGTGCCGTACGACCGTGGCGATGTCGTTTCGACGCTGCACGAGACCGGCCGGGTGCTCTCAGTCCGGTACGTCGAGGAAGGCACGCGCATCCGGGCGCTCGCCTCGCCCGAGCAGGCAGCGCAGCTCGCAGAGTTCGCCGCGGCATCCGTTCCCGCGTGACGAGTGCCGCGGCATCCGTTGCCGTCTGACGGTGCCGCGGCATCGGCGCGCTCGTGGCCGGTGCAGGGGGCGTGCCGAACGTCCCATCCAGGTCGTCACGCCGCGTCATAGTGACCACATCGGCGGGGTGAGGGCGTATCGTCGCTGGTGATCGTCGGTGCACGGCCGGATGCCGGGCACCTGGAGCGACCGCCGAGCCCGGCACCCGCCCGCGACACCCACCCGCCGATCCGGCCGGGGGAACGCGGCCTGCCGTGCTTCCACAGACCGGCATCGATCGCCACGCAGGAGCACCATGGCAGAGACCGGACAGGACGCCGGGGGCGCCGACTGTCGGCCCCGCCCGCCGGTGTCGTTCGAGTTGTTCCCGCCCAGGACGGATGCCGCGGCGCTCGCCCTCGGGCGAACGATCGACCGCCTGGCCGAGGCTCGTCCGGCCTTCATCTCGGTGACCTTCGGCGCCGGCGGCTCCTCGCGCGATCGGTCGCTCACGGTGCTCCGCTACATGCTCGAGCACACCGACGTCGAGCCGATGGCGCACCTCACGTGCGTGGGCTCGTCGCACGCCGAGGCGAACCGGCTCGTGCGGGAGTTCCTCGACGCGGGCATCACCAGCTTCCTCGCCCTCCGCGGCGACCCGCCTGCGGGCGCCGACCCCGACGCGGGCATCGGCGACCTCGACAGTGCGGCCGAGCTGGTGCAGCTCATCCACCGGGTGCAGGAGGAGCGGGAGCCGTTCGCGCAGGTGGGCATCCCCGGCCTGCCCGGGGTCACCCAGATCCGCGATCGGCCGCGCCCCGAGCGGGTCGCCGTGGCGGCGTTCCCCACGGGACACCCGCGCTCCAGGGGTCCAGCGCAGGACGTGGACACCCTCCTCGCCAAGGAGATCGCCGGCGCGAACCTCGCGATCACGCAGCTGTTCTGGCACGCCGACGACTACTTCGGCTTCGTGGAGCGCGCCCGCGCGGGCGGCGTGACCATCCCGATCCTGCCCGGCATCATGCCCGTGACGACGCCGGCGCGGCTCGCACGTGTCACCGAGCTCACCGGGGTCGAGCCGCCGGCCGAGCTCGCCATCGACCTCGAGATCGAGCCCGACCCCGAGGCGCAGACCGAGCTCGGCATCGTCTACGCCGCCCGCCTCGCCGCCGACGTGCTCGACGGCGGAGCACCCGGCCTCCACCTGTACACCTTCAACCGCCATGAAACCGTGCTCGACGTGCTCGACCGGCTCGGGATCGGCGCCAACGACCGACTCGTCAACGAGAGGAACACCACAGAACGATGACCGCACACGCCTTCCCCACCGGGACGATCCTCGGGTATCCGCGCATCGGACGCCGCCGCGAGCTGAAGCGCGCCGTCGAGGCCTTCTGGGCCGGCACGATCGACGCCGACGAGCTCGAGGCGCGCGCCGCCGAGCTCCGCGCAGCGACGCGCGAACGACTCGCGTCGCTCGGCCTCGGCCGCGACGACTCGTCCATCCCCGAGTCGTTCTCCTACTACGACCAGGTGCTCGACGCCGCGATCGCGATCGGCGCCGTGCCCGAGCGGTTCCGCCGTCTGCAGGACGAAGCGGGTCGCGTCGACCTCCGCGGGTACTTCACCATCGCCCGCGGCGAGGGCGATGACGCGCCGCTCGAGATGACGAAGTGGTTCGACTCGAACTACCACTACCTCGTGCCCGAGATCGGCCCCGACACCGACTTCTCGCTGCACGCCGAGCGCATCCTCGCCGAGCTCGACGAGGCGAAGGCGGCCGGGTTCCTCACGCGTCCCGTGATCGTGGGTCCGGTGACGTTCCTGCTCCTGGCGAAGGCCGCCGATGGCGCGCCCGAGGGCTTCCGCCCAATCGATCGCCTCGACGATCTCGTGCCGGTGTACGCCGAGCTCCTGTCCGAGCTCCAGGCGGCGGGCGCGGCCTGGGTCCAGCTCGACGAGCCGGCGCTCGTGAGCGAGAGCATCGACGAGCCGCGCGATCGCGTCATCGACGCGATCGGCGTCGCCTACGACGCGCTCGGCTCCGCCGAGCGGCGTCCGGCGATCTTCGTCGCCGCACCGTACGGTGCACTGGGCGACGCGCTCCCGGCGCTCGCCGCCGCCCCCGTGGAGGCGATCGGCCTCGACCTCGTGCGCGGCACGGTGCCCGAGCAGCTCGACCCGGCGACCGAGGAGTCGCTCGCGTCGAAGACGCTCGTGGCGGGCGTGATCGACGGCCACAACATCTGGCGCGGCGACCTCGTCCACGCCTTCGAGCGCGCGGACGCCCTCCGCTCGCTGTCCGGCGACGTGGCCGTGGCGACGTCGACCTCGCTCCTGCACGTCCCGCACGACGTCGACGACGAGACCGAGCTCGACGCCCGCCTGGTGAGCTGGCTCGCGTTCGCCGACCAGAAGGTCGGGCAGGTCGCGACCCTCGCCCGCGGCCTCGCCGAGGGACGCGACGCGATCCAGGGCGAGCTCGACGCGGCATCCGCTGCGCTCGCCGACCGTGCCGGAGCGCCCGGCGTTCGCGTGCCGGCGGTCCGCGACCGGCTCTCCGCCCTTGCGGATCGCGACTTCTCGCGCGCGGACTACGAGTCCCGTGTCGCGGCGCAGGAGTCGCTCGACCTGCCCGAGCTCCCGACCACCACGATCGGCTCCTTCCCCCAGACGGCGGACATCCGCCGCGCGCGCGCCCGGCTCGTGAAGGGGGAGCTCACGGATGCCGAGTACCGCGCGCTGATGCGCGAGGAGATCGCACGCGTCATCCGCCTGCAAGAGGAGCTCGGGCTCGATGTGCTGGTGCACGGCGAGCCCGAGCGCAACGACATGGTGCAGTACTTCGCCGAGCTGCTCGACGGGTTCGCGGTGACGCAGCACGGCTGGGTGCAGTCGTACGGCTCGCGATGCACGCGGCCGTCGATCCTGTGGGGCGACGTCTCGCGCCCCGCGCCCATGACGGTGGAGTGGTCGACGTACGCGCAGTCGCTGACCGAGAAGCCGGTGAAGGGCATGCTCACGGGTCCGGTCACGATCCTCGCGTGGTCGTTCGTGCGCGACGACCAGCCCCTCGGCGACACGGCTCGCCAGGTGGCGCTCGCCCTGCGCGACGAGATCGGCGACCTCGAGTCGAGCGGCATCCGGGTCATCCAGGTCGACGAGCCGGCACTGCGTGAGCTGCTGCCGCTGAAGCTCGCCGACCAGCCTGCCTACCTCGACTGGTCGGTCGGCTCGTTCCGCCTCGCGACGGGCGGAGCGGCCGCGGCGACCCAGGTGCACACGCACCTCTGCTATTCGGAGTTCGGCGTGGTGATCGACGCGATCCGCAACCTCGATGCGGATGTCACGTCGATCGAGGCCGCCCGCAGCCGTATGGAGGTGGTGGACGACATCTCCACGAGCGGCTTCGACCATGGCATCGGCCCGGGCGTCTACGACATCCACTCGCCGCGCGTGCCGAGTGCTGCCGAAGTTCAGGCGCTCCTGGAGCGTGCGGTCGCGGAGATCCCCGCCACGAAGCTGTGGGTGAACCCCGACTGCGGCCTGAAGACCCGAGGGTACGAGGAGACGGTCGCGTCCCTGGAGCACATCATCGAGGCGACCCGCGCGGTGCGCGCCGAGCTCGCCGAGCCGGTGCTCGCCGAGTAGTCCGAGTTCGAACGATCCGGCCGGATGTCGCGTGCCCCGCGGCATCCGGCCGTCATCGTGTCCTCCGTCGCACTCGGCGGACGCCCACGGCACATGGGGCGGCCGCACAGGTGGGTCGCGTACGGTCGGGGGATGCGACTCGCGGTTCAGGAATCCGGCACTGGCACGAAGACCGCCGTCCTCATCCACGGCATCATGTCGGATTCACGCGCCTGGCACCGCGTCACGGCGGAACTCGAGCAGCACGACTTCCGGGTGCTGGCGGTCGACCTCGCCGGGCACGGGCGAAGCCCCCGCGCGCGCAGCTACTCGCCGACGGCCTGGGCGAACGACGTGGTGGAGACCCTCGAGCCGCTGCTCGACGGTCCGCCCGACGTCGTGATGGGCCATTCGCTCGGGGGACTGGTGGCGAGCCTCATCGCGGACCGGATGGCGCCGCGTGCCGCCATCTACATCGACCCGGCCTTCTCCTTCCCGGCCGGGATCAAGGGCTGGGCCTTCAAGGCGTTCTTCGCGATCGCGCCGCGACCCAGGCGGTCGGCGCTCGTTCGGATGAACCCGAAGTGGAGCGCCCTCGACGTGGACATCGAGCTCGCGACGCTCCGCGACTGGGACAAGCGCACCATCCTCGGCTTCCTCGACACGAAGCCGCTGGTGCCGCCGATGCGGCTCGTCGCGCCGAGCCTCGTGGTGCTCGCCGAGAAGAGCCTCCTGATCACCGAGCGCGTGGCCGCGCAGATGCGCGGCCGGGGCATGACGGTGGAGACCGTCCAGGGCACCGGCCACACGGTCTTCCGCGACGACCACACCGGATTCATGGACACCGTCGTCGGGTGGCTCCGCGGCCTCGCCGCCACGCCCGCCGACCCGTCGAGTGCGCTCGCCGCCGCCTGAGCGGACCAGCCGGGCTCAGACGGCCCGCAGCACCGCCACGACCTTGCCGAGCACCTCGGCCTGGTCGCCGAGGATCGGCTCGAACGCGCTGTTGCGGGGGAGCAGCCACGTATGGCCGTCGCGCTGGCGGAAGACCTTCACGGTGGCCTCGCCGTCGAGCATGGCCGCGACGATCTCGCCGTTCTCGGCGGTGGGCTGGGAGCGCACCACGACCCAGTCGCCGTCGCAGATGGCCGCGTCGATCATCGAATCGCCGACGACCTTGAGGATGAAGAGTTCGCCCTTGCCGACGAGCTGGCGCGGGAGCGGGAACACCTCGTCGATCTGCTGCTCGGCGGTGATCGGGATGCCTGCGGCGATGCGGCCGACGAGCGGCACCATGGCCGCGTCGCCCACGGGGATCGGGTCGCCGGCCGAGGACGCCCGGTCGCCGGTGTCGGGGAGCTCGATGAGCACCTCGAGGGCGCGCGGCCGGTTCGGGTCGCGACGCAGGTAGCCCGCGAGCTCGAGCTGGTTCAGCTGATGGGTCACGCTCGACAGCGACGACAGCCCGACCGCGTCGCCGATCTCGCGCATGCTCGGCGGGTAGCCGCGGCTCGACACGGAGCGCTGGATGACCTCGAGGATGGCAACCTGTTTCGCGCTCAGGCTCCTGCGGCGGCGCCTCCTGCCGGACTCGCGCACGTCGTCGATGTCGGTGCTCAACGTCTCCGCCCCTCGTTGCGGCCTCGCGACCGGATGTCGGTGGTATCTGATCGACTGTCGTCGGACATTCGAAACTGTATCCGGCTGGCGTCGGTGCGGCAAACATTCGTTCGAGTGTGTCGTGGAATTCATGGCGAGATTCACGAGAACGCACGCTTGCAGGTTCGAACATTCGAAGATATATTCGGAACAGAGCTTCGCATCCGGCCCTCCCGGCCGAGGGCCGGATGCGACTCATCCAGGAGGTGTGAGATGAGCGCAGCGTTCCTATCGACCCGACTCGGCACTTCCGAGCGCGTGCGCGCACGCGAGACGCAGGTGCCGGCCACCCGGCTGCGACTGACCCGACGCGGGCGTGTCGTGCTCACTGCGCTCGCCTCGCTCCCGCTCGTCGTGTGGGCGCTCGTCGCGGTCCTCGGCTCGGGCGGCGCGGCCGCCGATGCCGGCTCGGTGGCGCCGGCGAGGTCCTTCGAGTACGTCACGATCTGGCGGGGCGATTCGCTGTGGGCGATCGCCGAGTCGCTGGCTCCCGAGGGCGACCCGCGCGTGCTCGTCGACGAGATCATCCGGCTCAACGGCCTCGACGACGCCGTCGTGGAGCCCGGTCAGCGGCTCGCGCTTCCGGTCGTTCCGTGACATCCGGCCGACCGGGTCGGCGCCTGCCCGTGGCTAGCATGGACAGGTGACGAGCCTCGACGACCTGCCCATCCGCGACGACCTCCGTGGTCGCACGCCGTACGGCGCCCCGCAGAGGTCCGTTCCGGTCGCCCTGAACGTCAATGAGAACACGCATCCCATCCCCGAAGACGTCGCGCACGACATCGTCGCCCGCGTGGCCGCGGCGATCCTCAGCCTGAACCGCTACCCCGACCGCGAGTTCACCGCACTCCGGCGCGCGCTGGCCGGCTACCTCGGGCACGGCCTCGACATCGACCGCATCTGGGCCGCGAACGGCTCGAACGAGGTGCTCCAGCACATCCTCCAGGCGTTCGGCGGCCCGGGCCGTACGGCACTCGGCTTCTCGCCCACCTACTCCATGTACGCGCTGCTCGCCTCGGGCACCGGCACCGCGTGGGTCACCGCGGGCCGTGGCGACGAGTTCGAGCTCACTCCCGAGATCGCGGTCGCCGCCGTGCGCGAGCACGACCCCGACGTCGTGCTGCTGTGCGCGCCGAACAACCCCACGGGCACGCCGGTCTCGCTCGAGACGATCACGGCGGTGGCGGATGCCGCACGAGGCATCGTCGTCGTCGACGAGGCGTACATCGAGTTCGCCGACCCCGGAACCCCGAGCGCCGTGACGCTGCTCGACGGGCGGCCGCGCCTCCTCGTGTCGCGCACGATGAGCAAGGCGTTCGCGTTCGCGGGCGCACGGGTCGGCTACCTCGCGGCGGATCCCGCGGTCATCGATGCCCTGCGCCTGGTGCGCCTCCCGTACCACCTCTCGGCGCTCACGCAGGCGGCGGCGCTCGGCGCCCTCGCCCACGCCGGGGAGATGCTCGCGATGGTCGACGAGATCCGAGCGCAGCGCGAGCGCATCTCGTCGGAGCTCGCCCGACTCGGCTTCCACCCCTATCGGAGCGGTGCGAACTTCGTGCTCTTCGGTGGCGTCGACGACCCGCACGGGGTGTTCGAGGCGCTGCTCGACCGCGGCATCCTGATCCGTGAGATCGGCCTGCCCGGATGCCTCAGGGTGACCGCAGGCACCGAGGCCGAGACGAGCGCGTTCCTGGAGGCCATGGCGGTGTTCGCGCCGGCCGCCGCCGAGACGCCCGCGACCCCCGAATAGGATGACGACATGACCACCTCCGGCGCCCTGCGCACCGCTCGCGTGCAGCGTGAGACGAGCGAGTCGAGCATCGACCTGTCGCTGAACCTCGACGGTTCTGGCGTCAGCGACATCGAGACCACGGTGCCGTTCTACGACCACCTGCTGACCGCGTTCGCGAAGCACTCGCTCACCGACCTCACGGTGCGGGCGCGCGGCGACATCGAGATCGACGTGCACCACACCGTGGAGGACGTCGGCATCGTGCTCGGCCAGGCGATCCGCGAGGCGCTCGGCGACAAGCGCGGCATCTCGCGCTACGGCGACGCGCTCGTGCCGCTCGACGAGGCGCTCGCGCAGGCCGTGGTCGACATCTCCGGGCGGCCGTTCCTCGTGCACACCGGGGAGCCTGCCGGGTTCGAGTACCACCTCATCGGCGGTCACTTCACCGGCTCCATGGTGCGCCACGTCTTCGAGGCGATCGCGTTCAACGCGGGCCTCACGGTGCACGTCACGGTCCTCGCGGGGCGCGACCCGCACCACATCGCCGAGGCGGAGTTCAAGGCGTTCGCGCGCGCGTTCCGGCAGGCGAAGGCGCCCGACCCCCTCGTCACCGGCATCCCGTCGACGAAGGGCGCCCTGTGACGGGAACGAAGCGCGTCGTGCTGCTCGACTACGGCTCGGGCAACGTGCACTCCGCCGCGAAGGCGCTGGAGCGCGCCGGCGCGGAGGTGCAGATCACGGCCGACCGCGCGGCCGCGATGGAGGCCGACGGCCTCGTCGTGCCAGGCGTCGGCGCGTTCAAGGCCGTGATGGACCAGCTCCGCGCGGTGCACGGCGACGAGCTCATCGATCGGCGGCTCGCGGGAGGTCGCCCGGTGCTCGGCATCTGCGTCGGCATGCAGGTGCTCTTCGAGCGTGGCGTCGAGCGCGGCGTCGACACCGAGGGACTCGGCGAGTGGCCCGGCGTCGTCACCGAGCTGCAGGCCGCAGTGCTGCCGCACATGGGCTGGAACACGGTGCGACCCGACGTGGGCTCCGTGCTGTTCGACGGCATCGAGGACGAGCGGTTCTACTTCGTGCACTCGTTCGCCGCCCAGGAGTGGCTGCTCGACGTCATGCCGCCGTTCCCGCAGCCGATGCTCACGTGGGCGGAGCACGGCGGGTCCTTCCTCGCCGCGGTCGAGAACGGCCCGCTGTCGGCGACGCAGTTCCATCCCGAGAAGTCGTCGGATGCCGGCATCCGCCTGCTGTCGAACTGGCTCCGTTCGCTGGGCTGAACGCTCGGCGTCATCGGCCCGCCGTCGCCGCCTGCCCGGACTAGGATGCTGTGACTGTGCCGCTGTGGCGTTTCACAGCCACCGATACGAGGACAGTGATGAGTGAGTTCAACAAGACGCCCCGTCTCGTGCTGCTTCCGGCAGTCGATGTCGCGGGCGGCAGGGCCGTCCGCCTGACGAAGGGCGAGGCGGGCACCGAGACGAACTACGGCGACCCCGTCGACGCCGCGGCCGACTGGGCAGGCCAGGGCGCCGAATGGATCCATCTCGTGGACCTCGACGCCGCGTTCGGCCGAGGCTCCAACGCGGGCGTGCTGAGGAAGGTCATCCGTCAGGTGCGCGGAGTCAACGTCGAGCTCTCCGGCGGCATCCGCGACGACGCGTCGCTCGAGCACGCGCTCGAGATCGGGGCGAAGCGCATCAATCTCGGCACCGCCGCCCTCGAGAACCCGGAGTGGGCGGCATCCGTCATCGCGCAGTACGGCGAGGCCATCGCCGTCGGCCTCGATGTGCGCGGCACCACCCTCGCGGCCCGCGGCTGGACGAAGGACGGCGGCGATCTCTGGCAGGTCATGGACCGCCTCGAAGAGGCCGGCGCGGCGCGCTACGTCGTGACGGACGTCACGAAGGACGGCACGCTGCAGGGCCCGAACCTGGACCTCCTGCGCCAGATCATGGATCGGACGCACCGCCCCGTCGTCGCCTCCGGCGGTATCTCGAGCCTGGACGACATCGCGGCGCTCCGCGAGCTCGTGCCGCTCGGACTCGAGGGCGCGATCGTCGGCAAGGCGCTCTACGCCGGCGCGTTCACGCTGGCCGAGGCCCTGGATGTCGCCGGACACTGACCCGGCCGAGGGGCGAGCGGATGCCGCATCCGCTCGGTCAGCCGACTCTGCAGGCGTGCCGTGGGCGGGTCGATCGTTCGAGCCGAACCCGCACGCCGCCGACGACGGGCGCGCGCCCGAGCGGCTGGCCGACGCCATCCGCCGGTTCCGCGCGGGCGAGGCAGGCCAGGGCGACGTGGTCGCCGAGTTCGCCCGGTCGCGCCTGCTGATCCCGTTGCTCGCCGAGCTCGGCGACGGCGGCGCGGAGGTCGGGGCGCACGGTCTTGCGGTGGACAAGAGCCAGGAGCTCTCGATCGTCACCGTGGAGGGGCCTGACGGCCGTCGAGTGTTGCCGGTCTTCGCGTCGGTCGAGGCGATGTCGCACTGGAACCCGGCGGCGCGTCCGGTGCCCGCCGACGGCGTTCGCGTGGCGCTCGCCGCCGCCGACGACGGCACCGACCTCGTCGTGCTCGATCCCGGCTCGGAAGGCGAGTTCGTCGTACGCCGGCCGGCGTTGTGGGCGGCCGCGCAGTCGCAGCCGTGGTATCCGCCGTTCGACCGGCCCGAAGTGCGTGAGGCCTTCGAGCGCTCGATCGGTACGGAGCTCGCGGTGCTCGGCGTCGAGCTCGCAGCGGGCGACCCCGATGCGCGGCTCGCCGGCCCCGAGCTCATGGTGCGGCTCACGCTCGTCGACGGCCTGACGCGAGCAGAGCTCGACGCGGTGCTGCAGCGGCTCGCGACGCGGTGGGCGGCGGACGATGCGATCGCGACGCTGGTCGACTCGCTCGTGGTGCGGCTGACAGCCGGCTGAGGCATCCAGACGCCCGGATCAGGCGGCGCATTGATTGCCGCATGCCCGACGGTTGGAGCAAGATGGGTGTTGTTGTGCGAGGGGAGCACGCCGTGCCCGATGACGAGTACTCCGCGGTCTTGCACGTCGCCGAACGGCGCGCGCGCGACTGGTTGGCGTCCGTACCCGAGCGCCCCATCGAGCCTAGGGCCGGGGTGGAGCAGGTCAAGGACGCGCTCGGCCGGGAGTTCGAAGACACCGGACAGGATGCCGCCACCGTCGTCGGCCAGCTGGCCACGGCCATCGAGCCCGGCCTCATCGCGATGGCGTCGCCGCGGTTCTACGGGTTCGTGATCGGCGGCACCTATCCGGCCGCGCTGGGCGCGGACTGGCTCGTCTCCGCGTGGGACCAGAACACCGGGTCCCGCACGCCGACCCCGGGGGCCGCAGCGGTCGAAGAGCTCGCGGCCGAGTGGCTGTTGGATCTGCTCGGACTTCCCGAACGTGCCGGCGTCGGATTCGTCACCGGAGCGACGATGGCCAACCTCTCGTGCCTTCTTTCGGCGCGTGGCAGCGTCTTGCGGGCGGTCGGCTGGGATGTCGAACGAGACGGGCTGCAGGGAGCGCCGCGCGTTCGGTTCCTCGCCGGCAGCGCCGTCCACAGCTCGATGGTCGTCGCAGGCCGGATGGCAGGTCTGGGCCTGCCGCGCACGGTCGGCGCCGACGCCCAGGGCAGCATCGACGTCGACGGGCTGGCCGCCGCGTTGGATGAGGGCTACGGCCCGGCCATCGTCGCCCTGCAGGCCGGTGATGTCCACTCCGGCGCGTTCGACGACTTCGCCGCGGCGATCGCGGTCGCGCACGCGGTGGGCGCATGGGTGCATGTCGACGGCGCGTTCGGGCTGTGGGCGGGAGCGAGCCCGTCGCTGCAGCACCTCGTCGCCGGCTACGAGGAGGCCGACTCGTGGGCGACAGATGCGCACAAGACCCTCAACGTCCCGTACGACAGTGGCGTCGCGATCGTCGCCGATGAGCCGGCGATGGCCGCCGCGCTCGCCATCCACGCGGCGTACCTGCCCGAAGTGGGTGCCGTGGCTGAACCGTACGACCACACGCCCGAGCTCTCCCGTCGGGCACGCGGCATTCCGGTGTGGGCGACGCTGCGAACACTCGGACGGCACGGCGTCGCCGAACTCGTGGACGGGCTCGTGGCGTCGGCGCGGGGACTCGCCGATGGCTTCGCGGCGACGCCGGGGCTCGAGGTGCTGAACGACGTTGTGTTCACCCAGGTCTGTGTCGCCGCTGAGGACGACGCCCAGACCCTCGCCCTTGCTGACCGCCTCCGCACCGACGGAGTCGTGTGGGCCTCACCGTCGCGGTGGCATGATCGTGCCATCGTCCGTTTCTCGGTGAGCAACCGGGGCACGGATGCCGCCGCCGTCGACCGCACGCTCGCCGCGGTCCGGAGCGCACTCGCCGCGGTCGGCGGGGCGGCCGTTCCGGTCGCCGTGGACTGACAGGGCCCGGGAATCCAGGTGTGTCATGGCTGACGAAGACCAGCAGCAGGCGGCACTGTCCTCGTACGACGAGGTGCTCGACGTCGCCGACCGGCATGCGCGGGCGTGGCTGTCCGGCATCCGCGAGCGACCGATCCCGCCGAGGCTCGGACCCGAGGAGATCAAGGACCGGCTCGGCCGGACCCTCCCCGAGGCGGGGGAGCCGCCTGCCGACGTGATCGAACGACTCGCCGTGGGGGCCGAGCCCGGGCTCATCGCCATCGGATCCCCGCGGTTCTTCGGATGGGTCATCGGCGGCACCCAGCCGGTCGCGCTCGCCGCCGACTGGCTGGTGTCCGCCTGGGACCAGAACACGGGCCTGCGCACGATCACACCGGCTGCGGTCGCCGCCGAGGAAGTGGCCGGGGAGTGGCTCGTCGACCTGCTCGGCCTTCCAGCCGCCAGCGAGGTGGGGTTCACGACGGGCGCGACGATGGCGCAGTTCACCTGCATGGCGGCCGCCCGCGACGAGGTGCTGCGCCGCGCGGGCTGGGACGTCGAGACCGCCGGGATGGCCGGCGGACCGGCGATCCGGTTCATCGTCGGCGAGGAACGCCACGGCACCGTCGACCTCGCGGGCCGCTACCTCGGCCTCGGCACGCCGATCTCCGTGCCATCCGACACCGAGGGGCGCATCCGCGTCGACGCGCTCCGTGCGACACTCGCGGCCGGGAGCGGGCCGGCGATCGTGCTGCTGCAGGCGGGCAACATCCACTCGGGCGCGTTCGACGACTTCGGCCCCGCCATCGCCGCTGCGCACGAGGCGGGCGCGTGGGTGCACGTCGACGGCGCCTTCGGCCTCTGGGCCGCCGCGTCGCCTCGGCTCCGTCACCTCGTCGCGGGCATGGATGCCGCCGACTCCTGGTCGACCGATGCGCACAAGACCCTGAGCGTGCCGTACGACTGCGGACTCGCGATCGTCCGCGACGGGCGCGCGATGCACAGCGCCCTCAGCATGCACGCGAGCTACCTGCAGGCCACCGAGGTGGGCGCCGACCCGCACGAGAAGGTCCCCGAGCTCTCCCGTCGCGCGCGCGGCGTGCCGACCTGGGCGGTGCTCCGCTCGCTCGGCCGCGCCGGTGTCGCGGCGCTCGTCGAGCGACTGGCGGATGCCGCGCGCGGCATCGCCGAAGGGGTGGCCGAGCTGCCCGGCGTCGAGGTGCTGAACGACGTGGTGTTCACCCAGGTGTGCATCGCCCTCGAGGAGGACGAGGCGACAGAGGCACTCAGCGAACGCCTGTGGGACGAGGGCGACGTGCTCGCCATGACGTCGCGCTGGCACGACCGGGCGGTGGTGCGGTTCTCGGTGAGCAACTGGCAGACGGATGCCGCGCAGGTCCGCCGCACGGTCGCTGCCGTCGCGCGGGCGCTCGCCGACGTGCGCGCGGGGGCGGTCTGACCGTCCCATGGCGCTCGCGTCGGTGGCATCCGCTTGAATGGAGGCATGGCGGAGGCGTTGGACGCGTTCTCGCCCGCGACCCGGGCGTGGTTCACCGAGTCGTTCACCGAGCCCACGACCGTGCAGCGCGAGGCGTGGCAGGCGATCGCGCGGCGAGAGCATTCGCTCGTGGTCGCGCCCACCGGGTCGGGCAAGACCCTGGCGGCGTTCCTCTGGGCGATCGACCGGCTGCACGCATCAGGGGCGGATGCCGCCACCTCCGGCACGAAGGTCGTCTACATCTCGCCGCTGAAGGCCCTCGGCGTCGACGTCGAGCGCAACCTGCGGGCGCCGCTCGTGGGCATCGCGCGCACCGCCGCGGCACACGGGCTCGCCGTGCCCGAAGTGAGCGTCGGCGTGCGGTCGGGTGACACCCTGCCGGCCGAACGCAGGTCGCTCGTGACGCATCCGCCCGAGATCCTCATCACGACCCCCGAGTCGCTGTTCCTCATGCTCACGTCTGCGGCTCGCGAGACGCTCCGCGGCGTCGAGACGGTGATCGTCGACGAGATCCACGCGCTGGCCGGGACGAAGCGCGGCGCCCATCTCGCACTCTCGCTCGAGCGTCTCGACGAGCTCGCCGCGTCTCCGGTGCAGCGCATCGGACTCTCCGCCACGGTGCGTCCACGCGAGGAGGTCGCGCGATTCCTCGCGGGCACCCGGCCGGTGAGCATCGTCGCGCCGCCGAGCGGCAAGCGCTTCGACATCCGCGTCACGGTGCCCGTCGACGACCTCTCCGACCTCGCGACCGAGTCGGGGTCGGGCTCGGTGTGGCCGCACGTGGAGTCGGCCATCCTCGACGAGGTGCTCGCGCACCGCTCCACGATCGTGTTCGCGAACTCGCGGCGCCTCGCCGAACGCCTCACGGCACGGCTCAACGAGCTCTGGGCGGAGCGCGAGGCCGAGCCGGTGCCCGTCGCGGCGGGCGACGGCTTCCTTCCCGCATCCGATCAGGCCGACGGCCCGCTGCCGACGCGACGGTCGCCGGCCGAGCTGCCCGGTGCATCGGGCCTCACGGGTGGAGCGGAGCCGGTGCTGGCGCGCTCGCACCACGGCTCGGTCAGCAAGGAGGAGCGAGCGCTCGTCGAGGCAGACCTCAAGGCCGGCCGCCTGCGCTGCGTCGTGGCGACGTCGAGCCTCGAGCTCGGCATCGACATGGGTGCGGTCGACCTCGTGATGCAGGTCGAGTCGCCGCCATCGGTCGCGAGCGGGCTGCAGCGCATCGGTCGCGCCGGCCATCAGGTGGGCGAGATCTCGAAGGGCGTCGTGTTCCCGAAGCACCGCGCCGACCTGCTGCACTCCACAGTCGTCGCCGAGCGCATGGTCGCCGGCGCGATCGAGGCCATGCGCGTGCCGACGAACCCGCTCGACGTGCTCGCCCAGCAGACCATCGCGGCCGCCGCCGTCGACGAGTGGGACGTCGAGGCGTGGTTCGAGCTCGTGCGTCGCACCGCTTCATTCGCCACGCTCCCGCGATCGGTGTTCGACGCGACCCTCGACCTCCTCGCGGGACGCTACCCGTCCGACCGGTTCGGCGACCTCCGCCCCCGCATCGTCTGGGATCGCGACGCCGGCACGATCGTCGGGCGCCGGGGTGCGCAGCGCCTCGCGGTGACCAGCGGTGGCACCATCCCCGACCGCGGCCTCTTCGGCGTGTTCATGATCGGCGAGGCCGGCCCCGGCCGGCGCGTGGGGGAGCTCGACGAGGAGATGGTCTACGAGTCGCGCGTCGGCGACGTGTTCGCGCTCGGCGCCACCAGCTGGCGCATCCAGGAGATCACGCACGACCGGGTGCTCGTGGCGCCGGCCTTCGGCGTACCCGGGCGGCTCCCGTTCTGGAAGGGCGACGGCATCGGGCGTCCGGCGGAGCTGGGCGAGGCGATCGGCGGCTTCATCACCGAGATCGCGAACGCGTCGCCCGAGGCCGGCCGCGCCCGCGCGCGCACGGCCGGGCTCGACGAGCGTGCGGCATCCAACCTCGTGGCCTTCGTCGACGACCAGCGGGCGGCGACGCGCGTCGTGCCCGACGCGACGAACCTCGTGGTCGAGCGGTTCCGCGACGAGCTCGGCGACTGGCGCATCGTGCTGCACTCTCCGTACGGCATGCGCGTGCACGCCCCGTGGGCGCTCGCCGCGGGGGCGCGGGTGCAGGAGCGGTTCGGCGTCGACGCGAACGCTGTGGCGAGCGACGACGGCATCGTGCTGCGCATGCCCGACACGTCCGATGAGCCGCCGGGAGCGGAGCTCTTCGCGTTCGAGCCTGCCGAGCTCGCCGAGCTCGTCACCCTGCGCGTCGGCGACTCTGCCCTGTTCGCGTCACGCTTCCGGGAGTGCGCTGCGCGGGCGCTGCTCCTTCCGAGGCTGCACCCCGGCCGCAGGTCGCCGCTCTGGCAGCAGCGTCAGCGCGCCTCGCAACTGCTCGAGGTCGCACGCGACTTCCCCGAGTTCCCGATCGTGCTCGAGGCGGTGCGCGAGTGCCTTCAAGACGTATACGACCTGCCGGCGCTCACCCGGCTCACCGAGCGCATCGGCGCCCGCAAGGTGCGTTTCGTCGAGGTCACCACCGAGACCGCGAGCCCGTTCGCCTCGAGCCTCCTGTTCGGCTACGTCGGCGCGTTCATGTACGAGGGCGACGCTCCGCTCGCCGAGCGCCGCGCGGCCGCGCTCTCGCTCGACCCTGCGCTGCTCGCCGAGCTCCTCGGCACGGTCGAGCTGCGTGAGCTCCTCGATCCCGAGGTGGTCGAGGAGACCGAGCGGATGCTGCAGCGGCTCGTGCCCGACCGCGCCGCCCGTGGCGAGGAGGGCGTCGCCGACCTCATCCGCGAGCTCGGCCCGCTCACGGCGGCCGAGGTCGCCGAGCGCGTCGACGAGGAGACGGATGCCACGGCCGCCCTCGCCGCGCTCTCCGCCGCCCGCCGCGTGGCAGAGGTGCGTTTCGCGGGCACCGCCTGGTTCGTTGTCGTCGAAGACCTGAGCCGCCTGCGCGACGCGCTGGGCGTGCCGATCCCGCCGGGCCTGCCCGAGGTGTTCGGGGAGCCCGTGCGCGATCCGCTCGGCGACCTCGTGAGCCGGTACGCCCGCACGCACGGCCCGTTCACCGCTCAAGCGGTGGCGGCGCGATTCGGCATCGGCCACGTCATCGCGATGTCCGCACTCGGGCGGCTCGCGGGCGAGCGTCGCGTCGTCGAGGGCGAGTTCCTGCCGCACGGTGCCGGCGCGGAGTGGTGCGACAGCGAGGTGCTCCGGCGCATCCGTCGTCGCTCGCTCGCAGCCCTCCGCAACGAGGTCGAGCCCGTGGCGCCCCGCGAGTACGCGCGCTTCCTGCCCGACTGGCAGCACGTGGGCAGTCGGCTGCGCGGCGTCGACGGGGTCGCAGCGGTCGTCGAGCAACTGGAGGGTGCACGCATCCCGGCGTCGGCGTGGGAGTCCTTCGTGCTGCCCGCCCGGGTCGCCGACTACCGTCCCGCCATGCTCGACGAGCTCACGGCGTCGGGCGAGGTGCTCTGGGCGGGGCAGGGCTCACTCGCCGGCGACGACGGTTGGGTGAGCCTGCACTTGGCCGACACGGCGGAGCTCACGCTGCCCGCTGCGGCCGCCGCACCGCTCGATCCGCTGGAGACGGAGCTCCTCGCGACCCTGGGTGGCGGGGGCGGGTACTTCTTCCGGCAGCTCGTCGAGGCGATCGGCGCGACCGACGAGCAGCCGGTCATCGACGCGCTCTGGCGGCTCGCGTGGGCGGGGCTCGTGACGAATGACACGTTCGCGCCGGTGCGCGGGCTCGTTGCGGGGCGGGGCGCGCACAGGACCGCGCCGGCCACGCCGCGCGCGAGGCTGCGCGGCGGCTCGCTCTCGCGCCGTGCGCTCGCGGCGAGCGTGCAGTCCGGTCGGGCCGCGGCGGCACGCGCCAACCTGCCGCGCGTGGCGGGCCGGTGGGCGGTGCTCCCGCTCGCGAGCTCGGCGGCAACGCCCCGGGCGCACGCGCTCGGCGAGACGCTCCTCGAACGCTACGGCGTGGTGACGCGCGGCTCGGTCGTCGCCGAGGGCGTGCTCGGGGGGTTCGCGCTCGCGTACCGCGCCCTTTCGGGGTTCGAGGAGACCGGAAGGGTGCGGCGGGGCTACTTCATCGACGGGCAGGGCGGCGCCCAGTTCGCCTCGACCGCTGCGGTCGACCGTCTGCGGGGCGCGCCGCGCGGCAGCGCCGTCGCGCTCGCCGCCACCGACCCTGCGAACCCGTTCGGCGCCGCCCTCGATTGGCCCGACATCACCGATGGCGGGCACCGGCCGGCGCGCAAGGCCGGCGCGTTCGTCGCCATCGTCGACGGCGAGGCCGTGTTCTACCTCGAGCGCGGGGGCCGCACGATGCTCGTGTTCACCGACGACGATGAGACGTTGACGGCGGCGGCATCCGCGCTCGCCGACGCCCTCGCCCGGGCGGGAGCGCCGAAGCTGCGCATCGAGACCGTCAACGGCCAAGGCGTGTACGGGTCCGTGCTCGAGCCCGCGCTGCGGGCGGCGGGGTTCCGCGAGACGCCGAGGGGACTCCGGTTCGATGCCAGAAGGTGACTCCGTCTTCCAGGTGGCCCGCCGGCTCGACGAGGCGCTCGCCGGGCAGGTCGTGACCCGCACCGACCTCCGCGTTCCCGCGTATGCGACGGTCGACCTCGCCGGCGAGACCGTGCACTCGGTCGGGAGCCGCGGCAAGCACCTCCTCATGCGCATCGGCGACGCCGTGCTGCACAGCCACCTGAAGATGGAGGGCGAGTGGCATGTGCACCGGCCGGGGGAGCGCTGGCGGCGGCCCGGGTGGCAGGCACGCGCGATCGTCGAGACGCCCGGGGCCGTCGCCGTCGGCTTCGATCTCGGTACCGTCGAGGTGTTCCCCGCCGCCGAGGAGTCGGAGCGGCTCGCGTACCTGGGCCCCGACCTGCTCGGACCCGACTGGGACGCCGCGGAGGCGGTGCGGCGCATCACCTCGGCGCCCGACGTGCCCATCGCGGTCGCGCTCGGCGATCAGCGCAACCTCGCGGGCCTCGGGAACGTGTACGTGAACGAGCTGTGCTTCCTGCGCGGCATCCTCCCCACGAGGCCCGCCGGCACCGTGGACGTTCCGCCGCTGGTCGACCTGGCGAGCCGGGTCATCCGCGCGAATCGCGACCGCATCGCCCGCACGACGACCGGCAACGACCGCCGCGGGGAACGGCTCTGGGTCTCCTCGAGGGGCGGCGAGCCGTGCCGGCGCTGCGGGACGACGATCGAGCACGGCCGACTCGGACGGAACGACGTCGAGCTCCGCGAGACGTGGTGGTGCCCGAACTGTCAGCGCTGACCGACGAGCCCCAGATCGGTCAGATCCGGAGGTGGGCGCCCGATAGGCCGTATCCTTGCGCCGATGTCCTTCAAGATCTCGGTCGTCGTGCCCTCCTACAACGACGCCGTCATGCTCAAGCGGTGCCTCGACGCGCTCGCGAAGCAGACGCGGCCCGCCGACGAGATCGTCGTCGTCGACAACGGTTCGACCGACGCCACCGTTGAAGTCGCGCGGACGGGGGGCGCGCGCGTCGTGACCGAGCCGCGTCGGGGCATTCCGCAGGCCACCTCCGCCGGCTTCGACGCCGCGGTCGGCGACGTGCTCGGTCGTCTGGACGCCGACACGATCCCGCCAGCCGATTGGGTCGCACGCATCGAGCGCGCCTTCACCGACGACCCCGATCTCGATGCGCTCTCGGGTCCCGGCAGGTTCTACGGCGGCAAGTCCGTCATCCGCTGGTACGCCGAACGCGTGCACATGCCGATGTACTACCGCTTCGTCGCATGGGTGCTCGGGCACGACGTGCTCTACGGCTCGAACCTCGCGATCCGGGCGTCCGCCTGGCGCGTACTTCGTGAGCACGTGCATCGCGACCTCGCCAACGTGACCGACGACCTCGACCTCACGATCAACCTCCAGCCCGGTATGGGCGTGCGCTTCGACCCGACGCTCGCAGTGGATGTCTCGGCCCGGCCGTTCGAAAGCTGGGCGAGGAACAACGCGGCCGTGCGGATGGCGCGCGACACCGCCCTCATCAACCGCCGCGAGATGTCGTTCTTCGAGCGCCGGCGGGCCTGGGTCGCGAGCCGTCGCGCAGACACGACCTCCCCGCCTTGACGACGGCACGATCCGAGCACGGTGTCGTGTTCGGAGGGTGCCGAGCTTCGCCTACGAGACCGGGCCGGTCCACTTCTCGCCGGGGCCCTGGCCGATCGGGTCGGGGATGACGGATGCCTCGCGGAACGCCAGCTGCAACGACCGCAGGCCGTCGCGCAGCGACCGGGCGTGCATGTCGCTGATCTCGGGTGCGCCGGCGGTGATGAGCCCGGCGAGGGCGTTGATGAGCTTGCGGGCCTCGTCGAGGTCGAGCTGCGCTTCGGGGTCGTCGGCGAGCCCGACCTTCACTGCGGCGGCGCTCATCAGGTGCACGGCGGCGGTCGTGATGATCTCGACCGCGGGGACCTCGGCGATGTCGCGGGTGGCGCCCTCGACGGTGGCCTCGTCTGAAGTGTTGCTCACAGACATCCTCTGTTAGACTACTGCGGGCCCGGGGCCAGTCCCCGGTACGAAAGTGGAGATTCTCCCACCCGCGCATACCGCATCACCAAGGTTACCGGGTCGATTGCACTCCGCTTCCACGCCACTGAGCAACCAGCAGTGCGGGGGAGTAGACAGGGTGCCGCAGTGCTGAACGGTGTGATTCCGTGTGAGCCTGCGTGGATCTTCCGCTCTCGTCGACGGGCGGCAACCGCCTCCCGTCGAGCGAAACAGCTTGAGTAGAGGAGAACACGCATCAGCGATCCCCGTACAAACGACCGTATCCGCGTTCCCGAGGTCCGCCTCGTGGGGCCTGGCGGAGAGCAGGTCGGCGTCGTGAAGATCGAGGTGGCCCTGCGGCTCGCGCAGGAGGCCGATCTCGATCTCGTCGAGGTCGCACCGAACTCCAAGCCGCCGGTCGCCAAGATCATGGACTACGGCAAGTACAAGTACGAGGCTGCGCAGAAGGCGAAAGAGGCCAGGCGCAACCAGGCGAACACGGTCCTCAAGGAGGTTCGGTTCCGCCTCAAGATCGACAAGCACGACTACGAGACCAAGATGAAGCGCGCCGTCGGCTTCCTGAAGTCCGGCGACAAGGTCAAGGCCATGATCCTCTTCCGTGGACGCGAGCAGTCGCGCCCCGAGATGGGCGTGCGCCTCCTCCAGCGCTTCGCGGAAGACGTGGCGGAGTTCGGCACGGTCGAGCACAACCCCACGATCGACGGCCGCAACATGGTCATGGTCATCGCGCCCCTGAAGAACAAGGCCGAGGCCAAGGCCGAGGCGAATGCACAGCGTGCTGCGGCGAAGGCCCGGCCTGCGGCGGATGCCGCGGGCGAGTCCTCCACGCAGACGGCCCAGGCCACCGAGGCCTAGGCCAGGCACCCCCGTCCGCCATCCGTGGCGGCAGAACCAAGGAGAAACACGAGATGCCGAAGCAGAAGACCCACTCCGGGTCCAAGAAGCGCTTCAAGATCACCGGCAGCGGCAAGATCAAGAAGCAGCAGGCCGGTATGCGCCACAACCTCGAGGGCAAGTCCTCGGTGCGCACCCGCCGCCTGAACCAGGACAAGGTGCTGTCGGCCCCCGACACCAAGGTCGTCAAGAAGCTTCTCGGCCGCTGAGCCGCGAGACCCGTTAAGGAAGAAACAGAGTCATGGCAAGAGTGAAGAGGGCGGTCAACGCCCACAAGAAGCGCCGGGTCATCCTGGAGCGCGCCGAGGGCTACCGCGGCCAGCGTTCGCGCCTCTACCGCAAGGCGAAGGAGCAGGTCACCCACTCGCTCGTCTACTCCTACAACGACCGCCGCAAGAAGAAGGGCGACTTCCGTCGCCTCTGGATCCAGCGCATCAACGCGGCATCCCGCCAGAACGGCCTCACGTACAACCGCCTGATCCAGGGCCTCGGCCTCGCGGGCATCGAGGTCGATCGTCGCATCCTCGCCGAGCTCGCCGTGAACGAGCCCGCGACGTTCGCGGCGCTCGTGGAGAGCGCCAAGCAGGCGCTTCCGGCCGACACGTCGGCTCCGAAGACCGCCGCTTAAGCACGCTTTGCAGCTCGGAACGGCCCGGCACCCATGTGGTGCCGGGCCGTTCCGTATCTCCTGCCCCGCACGTGCCTGGGCCGCGCCGAGAGCAGGAAGACACGCCCGTTCGGCATCAGGAACAGGAGCCACACGCACGCCCAGCAGGTCGCATCCTGCTTTCGTGGCGTTGGGCGGGTGTCCCGGTCGGGGCATGCTCGCTCCCTAGACTGGTGCCATGCTCGAGAACCCGAGGTCTCCGCGCGTCCGCGCGGTCGCCAAGCTCGCGAAGAAGCCGGGACGCGCGGAGAGCGGGCTCTTCCTCCTCGAGGGACCGCAGGCGGTCGCCGAGGCGCTCACGTTCCGGCCGCAGCTCGTCGTGGAGCTGTACGCCACGCCCACGGCGCTCGAGCGCTACACCGACATCGCGGAGACCGCGGTCGATGCGGGCGTCGACGTCGAGTTCGTGACCGAGGAGGTCCTCAACGCGATGGCCGACACGGTCACGCCGCAGGGGTTCGTCGCGGTGTGCCACCAGTTCCCGACCGCCGTGAAGGACATCTTCGCCGCGTCGCCGCGACTTGTCGCGATCCTCGAGGAGGTGCGCGACCCGGGCAACGCCGGCACGATCATCAGGGCAGCGGATGCCGCGGGCGCCGACGCCGTGATCTTCACCGGCCGCACCGTCGACCTGTACAACCCGAAGGTCGTGCGGAGCTCGACCGGCTCGATCTTCCACCTGCCGGTCGCCGTCGGCGCGGAGCTGGAGCACGTGCTCGAACGCGCTCGCGCGGCGGGCGTCACCGTGCTCGCCGCCGACGTCAAGGGCGAGGACCTGCTGACCGCGCGCAACGACGGCGTGCTCGAAAGCCCGACGGCGTGGCTGTTCGGCAACGAGGCCCGGGGACTGCCCGACGAGCAGCTCGCCCTCGCGGACCGGGTCGTCACGGTGCCCGTCTACGGGCACGCCGAGTCGATGAACCTGGCCACCGCGGCATCCGTGTGCCTCTACGAGAGCGCGTTCGCACAGCGCAGCGCTGGTCACGAATAGGTAACCACCGCGCCAACCGCCGCGTCGTTCCTTGTCGCCTGGCCGCTCCGCGCCTTAGTTTGGGGGGTATGGAGCCAACCCAGCCGGCGCCGGCGACGTCGAACATCTCAGTGCGTCGCGGTGAGCCGCTCGTGGTCATCGAGAACGTGGACAAGCACTTCGGTGACCTTCATGTGCTGAACGACATCAACACTGTCGTCAACCGGGGTGAGGTGGTCGTGGTCATCGGGCCGAGCGGCTCTGGCAAGTCCACGCTCTGCCGGGCGATCAACCGCCTCGAGACCATTGACTCCGGGTCGATCTCGATCGACGGGCAGCGCCTGCCCGCTGAAGGCGCCGCGCTCGCGAAGCTCCGCGCCGACGTCGGCATGGTCTTCCAGTCCTTCAACCTGTTCGCGCACAAGACCGTGCTCGAGAACGTCACGCTCGCCCCGATCCGGGTGAAGAAGGTGGGGCGCAAGGCTGCCGACGCCAAGGCGATGGAGCTCCTCGAGCGTGTCGGCGTGGCGAACCAGGCGAACAAGATGCCGGCGCAACTGTCTGGCGGCCAGCAGCAGCGTGTCGCGATCGCTCGATCCCTCGCCATGAATCCGAAGCTCATCCTCCTCGACGAGCCGACGAGCGCGCTCGACCCAGAGATGATCAACGAGGTGCTCGACGTGATGGTCGGCCTTGCGAAAGACGGCATGACGATGATCGTGGTCACGCACGAGATGGGGTTCGCCCGAAAGGCCGCCGACCGTGTGTTGTTCATGGCCGACGGCAAGATCGTCGAAGAGGCGACCCCCGCCGAGTTCTTCGACAACCCACAGTCCGATCGTGCGAAGGACTTCCTCTCGAAGATCCTCGAGCACTAGACCTCCGCTGCCACGAGCGGCGAGGGAACACCCACACGAGAAGAGGCAGACACATGAAACGGATGAGAATCGCACTCGTCGCGGCTGCGGCGGCATCGGCGCTCGCCCTCGCGGGCTGCGCCGGCGGCGGCGGCGCGACCGAGGAGCCCACAGAGGAAGCGGCCCCCACGTTCGAGGCGGGCACGACCATGGCCGAGCTCGCCGAGGCGGGCACGATGACCGTCGGCACCAAGTTCGACCAGCCCCTGTTCGGCCTCGTCGGCCCGTCGGGCGTCCCCGAGGGCTTCGACGTCGAGATCGCGAAGATCATCGCGAGCGAGCTCGGCATCTCAGAGGACAACATCGAATGGACCGAGACCGTGTCGGCCAACCGCGAGCCGTTCATCGAGAACGGCCAGGTCGACATCGTCGTGGCGACGTACACCATCAACGACAAGCGCAAGGAGGTCGTCTCCTTCGCGGGGCCGTACTACCTGGCCGGACAGTCGATCCTGGTGCTCGCCGACAACGACGACATCGAGAGCGAAGAGGACCTCGTCGGACAGCCGGTGTGCTCGGTCACGGGTTCGACGCCCGCGGCGAAGCTCGCCGAGATCGGCGCGGTGCCGGTGCTCACCGACACCTACTCGAACTGCCTCGAGCCGCTCCGCAGCGGTCAGGTGGTCGCGGTGTCGACCGACAACGTCATCCTCGCGGGCCTCGCGGCCCAGAATGAGGGCGAGTTCAAAGTGGTCGGCGAGCCCTTCACGGAGGAGCCCTACGGCATCGGCCTCGCACTGGAGGACACCGAGTTCCGCATGTGGATCAACGACGTGCTCGAGGCCGCCTACGAGGACGGCCGCTACGAGGAGGCGTGGAACTCCACGGCCGGAGCCGTGCTGCCGTACGTCGAGCCGCCGGCCGTCGACCGCTACTGATCGGAGTGTGGCCCGGGCCTGATCGGCCCGGGCCGCGCCCCCGATCACCCCCTTGAGACGAATGGAGGCGTGTGGACGCCGTCATCGAAAACCTGCCGACGTACTGGCGCGGCTTCAGCATGACGCTGTTCCTGCTCGGCGTGAGCGGGGCGTCGGCGCTCGTGCTCGGCACGATCATCGCGGCGATGCGCATCTCGCCGGTGGCGTCGCTCCGCGCATTCGCCACGGTCTACACCGAGATGGTGCGCAACACGCCGTTGACTCTCGTGCTGTTCTTCTGCGCAGTCGTGCTGCCGACCATCGGCTCCCGGCTCGACTTCGTCACCGCTGCGCTGATCGGCCTTTCGGTGTACACCTCGCCGTTCGTCGCCGAGGCCCTGCGGTCGGGCATCAACGGCGTGCCGGTCGGGCAGGCCGAGGCGGCCCGCAGCGTCGGGCTCGGTTTCGGGCAGACCGTCGGACTGATCGTGATGCCACAGGCGTTCCGTATGACGATCCCGCCGCTCATCAACGTCTTCATCGCCCTCACGAAGAACACCTCGGTGGCAGGCGGCTTCTTCGTCTTCGAACTCTTCGCCGCATCGCGCGAGCTCGCGAACGCGAACGGTGACGCTGTCATCGCGATCCTCCTCGCTGCCGCGACCCTCTACCTCGTGGTCACCATCCCGCTCGGTGCGATCGCGGCCCAACTCGAGCGCAAGTGGGTGGTGCAGCGATGAGCGCCCCGATTGTGCTGTTCGACGTGCCTGGTCCCAGGGCGCGTCGAGTCTCGCTCGTCTCCTCGATCATCGCGGGCGTCCTCATCCTCGCCGGGCTCGCTTGGATCGCGCTCACGCTCGCCGCACCGCGAGAGAGCGGCGGCATCACCTTGCCCGGCTACTTCGACCCGAGCCGTTGGGATGTCTTCGCCGACCCCTTGGTGTGGGAGCGTCTCATCTTCGTCGGCGTCGTCGGAACGCTCGCTGCGGCACTGACGGCATCCGTCTTCGCGATCATTCTCGGAATCATCCTGTCGCTCCTGCGCAGTTCCGAGATCGCGTGGATCAGGCGACCGACGGCCGTCGTACTCGAGTTCATCCGCGGTATGCCGGTGCTGCTCATGATGCTCTTCATCCTCCTCGTGCTCAACACGGGCGCGTTCTGGGCGGTCGTCGCGGCTCTCACGCTCTACAACGGCGCGATCATCGGGGAGGCGCTCCGCGCCGGTCTCGCATCGCTGCCCAGAGGGCAACGCGAGGCCGGTCTCAGCCTCGGCATGCGGCCGTTGCAGTCGAAGATGCTCGTGGAGTTCCCGCAGGCGTTCAGGCAGATGCTCCCGATCATCGTCGCCCAGCTCGTGGTTCTGTTGAAGGACACGTCGCTCGGCTTCATCGTCGGATATTCCGAGTTGCTGCGGATCGGCATGAACCAGCTCGCGAGCTTCTACGGCAATCGCTACCTGCTCTCGTTCTTCGTCATCACCCTCGTGCTGTACCTCGCGATGAACCTGTCGCTGTCGTGGTTCGCCCGCTGGCTCTCGAAGCGCACGGCTTCGAAGTCGTCGGGAAAGGTCCTGCCGCCGGACGACCCCGGACGGGCAGTGCTCATGGCGGAGGCATCGGCCGCGTCCAAGCAGACTCCCAAGTTCTAGCGCGGCGGCCCCGCATGATGACTGCGGCCAAAACGGCCGCACGAGCCTGTTCGCGCCGCCCGGTAGACTCGTTGTTCGTGTCCAAGCCCCTCGAAATCACCGAGCAGGCCGTCGAGGCGGCCGTCGACGCCGCCCTCGCGGCGATCGCCGCGGCCGTCGACTCCGCCACGCTGAAGGCCGTCCGCGCCGAGCACACGGGGGAGAAGTCGACCCTCGCGCAGCTCAACGCCGAGCTCCGCAACGTGCCGAACGACCGGAAGGCCGCCCTCGGCAAGCTCGTCGGCGGCGCCCGCGGCCGGGTGAACCAGGCGTTCGCGGCGCGTGAGGCCGAGATCGTCGAGGCGGAGGCGGCCGCGCAGCTCGAGGCGGAGACGGTGGACGTCACGGCGCTGCCCTCGCGGTACACGCCCGGTGCGCGGCATCCGCTCGCCCTCCTGCAGGACAGGGTGTGCGACGTGTTCACCGGCATGGGCTGGGAGATCGCGGAGGGACCCGAGGTCGAGAGCGAGTGGTTCAACTTCGACGCGCTCAACTTCGACGCCGACCACCCCGCGCGTGCGATGCAGGACACGTTCTTCGTCGACCCGCCCGAGGCGCACCTCGTGCTGCGCACGCACACGAGTCCCGTGCAGGTGCGCTCGATGCTCGAGCGCGAGGTGCCGATCTACGTGCTCGCGCCCGGCCGCGTGTACCGCACCGACGAGTTCGACGCCACGCACCTGCCCGTCTTCATGCAGTTCGAGGGCCTCGCCGTCGACAAGGGCCTCACGATGGCGCACCTGAAGGGCACCCTCGACCACTTCGTGAAGGCGATCTTCGGCGAGGAGGCCAAGGTGCGCCTACGCCCCAGCTTCTTCCCGTTCACCGAGCCGAGCGCCGAGCTCGACTTCTGGCACCCGACCTTCAAGGAGGGGCCCCGCTGGATCGAGTGGGGCGGCTGCGGCATGGTGCACCCCAACGTGCTGAAAGCCGCAGGCATCGATCCCGAGGTCTACACGGGCTTCGCCTTCGGCATGGGGATCGAGCGCGGGCTCATGCTCCGCAACGGCGTGCAGGACATGCGCGAGATGGTCGAGGGAGACGTCCGGTTCTCCCAGCAGTTCGGAATGGTGGTCTGACCCATGCGAGTGCCGCTCAGCTGGCTCGCCGAATACGTCGAACTCGTGCCGGGCACGACTCCCGAAGACGTGCACGCCGCCCTCGTGCGGGTCGGCCTCGAGGAGGAGGACGTGCACACGTTCGAGCTCGAGGGCCCCATCGTCGTGGGCGAGGTGCTCGAGTTCGTCGAGGAGCCGCAGTCCAACGGCAAGACCATCCGCTGGTGCCAGGTGCGGGTCGCGCCCGAGGGTGCGGCAGCGGCCGACGGGGGCGACGCCGTGCACGGCATCGTGTGCGGTGCCCGCAACTTCTTCGTCGGCGACAAGGTCGTGGTGACCCTGCCCGGCGCTGTGCTGCCCGGCCCGTTCCCGATCGCCGCCCGCACGACCTACGGGCACGTGTCCGACGGCATGATCGCGTCGGCGCGCGAGCTCGGCCTCGGCGACGACCATGAGGGCATCCTGCGACTGTCGACCCTCGGCATCGACGCGCCGGTCGGCACCGACGCGATCGCGCTGCTCGGGCTCGATGACGCCGCGATCGAGATCAACGTCACGCCCGACCGCGGGTACGCGTTCTCGATCCGCGGGGTCGCCCGCGAGTACGCCCACGCGACGGGTGCGCGCTTCCGCGACCCGGTGGAGCAGACGAGCACCGCGACCGCGTCCGTCGGAGCCGGCTCGGGCGACGTGTTCCCCGTCGAGATCCGCGACGAGGCGCCGATCCGCGGCCGCGTGGGCTCCGCCGTGTTCGCCACGCGCATCGTGCGTGGCGTCGACCCGGCGCGTCCCACCCCGGCGTGGATGGTCGCGCGGCTGAAGCTCGCCGGCATCCGCTCGCTCTCGGTGCTCGTCGACATCACGAACTACGTCATGCTCGAGCTCGGGCAGCCGATCCACGGGTACGACCTCGATCGCCTGCAGGGCGGCATCGTGGTGCGTCGAGCGACGCCGGGCGAGAAGCTCACCACGCTCGACGGCAAGGAGCGCGCGCTCCACCCCGAGGACCTGCTGATCACCGACGACCGGGGCGCCATCGGCATCGCCGGGGTCATGGGCGGCGCCGACACCGAGATGTCGGATGCCACGCGCAACGTCCTCATCGAGGCCGCGAACTTCGATCCGGTGTCCATTGCGCGCTCGGCGCGACGCCACAAGCTGCCGAGCGAGGCCTCCAAGCGCTTCGAGCGGGGCGTCGACCCGCAGATCGCCGCCGCCTCCGCCACGCGCGTCGCGCAGCTCATGGTCGACCTCGCGGGCGGCACGCCCGACGCGGGCGGCTCGCTCATCCACGAGGCGCCCGAGCGCGAACCGATCGCGCTGCCGATCGGCTTCGTCTCCGAGCTCATCGGCGTCGAGTACACCGACGAGGAGGTGCACGACGCGCTCGCCGAGATCGGCGGTGCGATCACGCGCAGCGACGTGGGCTTCGAGGTCGTGCCGCCGTCGTGGCGCCCCGACCTCACAGGCAAGGCCGAGCTCGCCGAGGAGGTCGCCCGGCTCGCGGGCTACCACCGCATCCCGTCGGTGCTGCCGGTCGCGCCCCCCGGACGCGGGCTCACGCGCTCGCAGCGAATCCGCCGTCGGGTCGCCGACACGCTCGCCGCCGCCGGATCGACCGAGGTGCTGTCGTTCCCGTTCGCCACCGAGACCGAGAACGCACGGTTCGGCAGCGCCGACGGTGGGCCCGTGGCATCCGTGCGCCTTGCGAACGCGCTCGACGCCGGTACGGCGCTCATGCGGCGGTCGCTGTTGCCGGGGCTCATCGCGGCCGCCAAGCGGAACCGCTCGCGCGGGCTCGTGGACGTGTCGCTCTTCGAGCTCGGCACCGTGTTCCTCCCCGAGACCGGCCGCGCGTACGGCACGTCCGAGCTGCCCGTCGGAGATGCCCGCCCGAGCGACGCCGACCTCGCCACCCTGCAGGCGGGCATCCCGCCGCAGCCGAGACACGTGGGCGTGCTCATCGTGGGCGACGTCGTGACGAAGGAACCGCAGCAGCCGCCGGTGGCGGCCGGCATCGTCGACGCGATCGACGCCGTGCGCCAGGTCGGACTCGCGGCAGGCGCCGACATCGAGATCGTGCAGGGCTCGCACCAGGCGCTGCACCCGGGCCGCACCGCCGAGCTGCGGGTCGCCGGTCGCACAGTGGGCTACGCGGGCGAACTCCTGCCGACGCTCGCGGAGGAGGCCGACCTGCCCCGCGTGGTCGCCGTCGCCGAGCTCGATCTCGACGCGGTCATCGATCTCGCCGAGCCCGGCGTGGAGGCCGGCGCGATCGGCGCGTACCCCGCCGCCACACAGGACCTGTCGCTCGTGGTCGCCGCCGACGTGCCCGCCGCGACCGTGGCGGCCGCTGTGCGCGACGGCGCGGGGGAACTGCTCGAGCACCTCCACCTCGTCGACGACTACCGCGGGCCCGGGGTTCCCGATGGGTCCAAGAGCCTCACGTTCGCGCTGCGGTTCCGGGCCGACGACCGCACGCTGACCGCGGCCGAGGCGAGCGGGGCGAAGCTCGCCGGCGCCGGGGTGGCCGCCGAACGCACGGGCGCGGCGATCCGCGAGTAGCGGAGCGGCCGGGTCCGGATGCCGCGGCGACACGTTGAGTGCCGCCCGCGGGCGGCTCGGCCAGGTGACGTGAGTCGCTCAGGCGCCGTAGCGCTCCACGAGGCGGTCGAACGCGGCATCCAGCTGCGCGTCGACCTCGCGCCGTGACGCGTCGGCATCGTGCCATTCGACGATCTCGTGCGCCCCGCGCCAGAACGGAATGACCGCGGTGTACTCGGGCACGAGCGACTTCACCTTGCGGTTGTCGAAGATCACCGAGTGCGCCTTGTCGCCGAGGAGGCCGGGACCGACTTCGGGCAGCTCGCGGGCGATCGCCTCGCTCGCGACGTGCACCGGGCGGAACTCCGCGCCCGCCGCCCTCGCGAGCGCCGCGCCGATCTGGTTCCAGGTGAGCACCTCGTCGGACGTGATGTGGAACGCCTCCCCGATCGCCCGGTCGTTGCCGAGGAGGCCGGTGAAGGCGACCGCGAAGTCCCGCGTGTGCGTGAGCGTCCAGAGGCTCGTGCCGTCGCCCTGCACGATCACAGGCTCGCCACGGCGCATCCGCTCGATCGCCGTCCATCCGCCGACGAGCGGCACGCTGGTGCCGTCGTACGTGTGGGACGGGCGGATGATCGTCGCGGGGAAGTCGCGCTCGCGGTAGGCGGCGACGAGCAGGTCCTCGCTCGCGATCTTGTCGCGCGAGTACTGCCAGAACGGGTTGCGCAGCGGCGTGGACTCGGTGATCGGCAGCCGGGCGACCGGCTTCTGGTACGCCGAGGCGGACGAGATGTAGACGTACTGTCCGCAGCGGCCGTCGAAGAGCTCGAGGTCGCGCTCCACCTGCGCGGGCGAGAACGACCGGAAGTTGACGACGACGTCGAACGTCTCGGCGCCGATCGCCGCCGCCACGGATGCCGCGTCGTCTGCGTCGCCCGTGAGGTGCCGTGCGCCCTCGATCGGCGGTCGCGTGCTGCTGCGCCCCCGGTTCAGCAGCGTGAGGTCGTCGCCGCGCGCGACGACGCGCGTGCTCGACGCGGAGCTGATGATGCCATTGCCGCCGATGAACAGGACGCGCAGGGCCATGGATCCTCCCGGGTTCGATTCGGACGACCGTCACGCCGAGCCTATGCCCGGCCGCGCCCCTGCATCGCACCCCGGCGCGGCGGCCCGAATTGCGCCCGGCCGAACCCGCTCGATAGGGTCGGTGCATGTCCGCCGTCCGGTTCGCCCGCTCCGCACGTCTCTCGCGTGCCGTCGAGCCCGGCACCCGACGTCGTGGTGCGCGCCGAATCCCGGCGACCCCTGCAGCGGCCTAGACGGTCTGCCTCGGGCGTCGCCGGAACTTCGCCCCGACCACACAGACCCTAAGGTGGATTCATGACGTACTCCGTCGCCGTTTCCGGCGCGTCCGGCTATGCCGGAGGGGAGATCCTGCGCCTCCTCGCCGACCATCCCGACTTCGAGGTGCGCACCGTCACGGCGCACTCGAATGCCGGCCAGCCGCTCGTCGGGGTACAGCCGCACCTGCGCACGTACACGCATCTCACGCTGCAGGAGACGAGTGCGCAGACGCTCGCCGGCCACGACGTGGTGTTCCTCGCGCTGCCGCACGGGGCATCCGGTGCGATCGCGGAGGAGCTCTCGCCCGACACGCTCGTCGTGGACTGCGGCGCCGACCACCGCCTCGAGCGGGCCGACGACTGGGCCGCGTTCTACGGCGGCGACCACCACGGGGCGTGGAGCTACGGCGTGCCCGAACTGCCGCGGCTGTCGGGCACGCAGCGCGACCGGCTCACCGATGCGCGTCGCATCGCCGCACCGGGCTGCAACGCGTCGACCGTTGCGCTCTCGCTCGCCCCCGGCATCCGGGCGGGCGTCATCGAGGACCGCGACCTCGTCTCGGTGCTCGCCGTGGGGCCCTCCGGCGCGGGCAGGAGCCTGAAGGCGCACCTGCTCGCGAGCGAGATCCTCGGCTCCGCCAACCCGTACTCGGTCGGCGGCGTGCACCGGCACATCCCCGAGATCACGCAGGCGCTCCGGTGGGCCGGCGCGGCTGCGCCGACCATCTCGTTCACGCCCGTCATCGTGCCGATGTCGCGCGGCATCCTGGCCACCTCGACCGCCCGCATCGTGCCGGGCACGGATGCCGCGGCCGTCCGCGCCGCATGGGAGGACGCCTACGCGGGTGAGCGGTTCGTGCAGGTGCTGCCCGCGGGCCAGTTCCCGCGCACCGCCGACGTGCTCGGCGCGAACACGGCCCTCATCGGCCTCGCCGTGGACGAGGTCGCCGGCCGCGTCGTCGTGGTGACCGCGGTCGACAACCTCGTGAAGGGCACGGCCGGCGCCGCCATCCAGTCCGCCAACATCGCGCTCGGGCTCGCCGAGTCGACCGGCCTGCCCGTGAACGGAGTCGCCCCGTGACCGTGACCGCCCCCGCCGGATTCGAGGCCGCCGGCATCGCGGCGGGCATCAAGCGCTCCGGCGCGCTCGACCTCGCCGTGATCGTCAACCGGGGTCCGACGAACGCGGCCGCCGCGGTGTTCACCTCGAATCGCGCGAAGGCGAACCCGATCCTCTGGTCGGAGCAGGTCATCGCCGACGGCCAGGTCGCAGCGATCGTGCTCAACTCGGGCGGCGCCAACTGCTTCACCGGCCCCGAGGGCTTCCAGGTCACCCACCACACCGCCGAGACGGCGGCCTCCGCACTCGGCGTATCCTCAGGCGACGTGCTCGTCTGCTCGACCGGGCTCATCGGCGAGCAGCTCGACCAGGAGGTGCTCGAAGAGGGCGTGCTCTCAGCCGTGAACCGACTGTCCGCTGACGGCGGCACCGACGCGGCACGGGCGATCATGACGACCGACACCCGCCCGAAGACCGTGGTGGTCGAGGGCGACGGATGGCGCGTCGGCGGCATCGCGAAGGGCGCCGGCATGCTCGCGCCGGGCCTGGCCACCATGCTCGTCGTGCTCACCACCGACGCCGAGGTGGCCTCCGAGGCGCTCGACGAGGCGCTGCGCGCCGCGACCCGGGTCACCTTCGACCGTCTCGATTCCGACGGCTGCATGTCGACGAACGACCAGGTCACCCTCATGGCGTCAGGGGCGTCGGGCGTCGCACCCGAGCCCGGAGCGTTCGTGTCCGCGGTGTCCGAGGCCTGCCACTCCCTCGCGGTGCAGCTGCAGGAGGACGCGGAGGGCGCGAGCCACGACATCGCCATCGAGGTGCGCGGAGCGGTCACCGAGGACGACGCGGTCGAGGTCGGCCGCTCGGTCGCGCGCAACAACCTGTTCAAGGCCGCCATCTTCGGCAACGACCCGAACTGGGGACGCGTGCTCGCCGCGATCGGCACCACGCAGGCGCCGTTCGACCCCTACCTCGTCGACGTGACGATGAACGGCGTGCGCGTCTGCCACGCCGGCCGTCCCGACGCGCCGCGCGAGCAGGTCGACCTCACGCCCCGAGCGACGCACGTGCTCATCGAACTGCACGCCGGCGAGGCATCCGCCACCATCCTCACCAACGACCTCACGCACGACTACGTGCACGAGAACAGCGCGTACGCGAGCTGAGCATGACGGACCAGATCGAGAACGAGACGGATGCCGGTGCGGCCGACGCCGCCACCGCCGCCGACAAGGCACAGGTGCTCATCGACTCCCTGCCCTGGCTGAAGCGCTTCCACGGCGAGACCATCGTGGTGAAGTTCGGCGGCAACGCGATGGTCAGCCCCGAACTGCAGCGCGCGTTCGCCGAGGACATGGTGTACCTCAGGTACGCGGGCATCAAGCCGGTCGTCGTGCACGGAGGCGGCCCGCAGATCTCGGCGATGCTCGCGCGTCTCGGCATCGAGAGCGAGTTCCGAGGCGGCTACCGCGTCACGACGCCCGAGACGATGGACGTCGTGCGCATGGTGCTTTCCGGGCAGGTGAACCGCGAGCTCGTGTCGCTCATCAACGAGCACGGGCCGCTCGCGTCGGGACTCTCGGGGGAGGACGCAGGGCTGTTCACCGGGCGTCGGCGCGGTGCGATCGTCGACGGTCACGAGATCGACCTCGGGCTCGTCGGCGACGTCGCCTCGGTGGACCCGGCCGCCGTGCACGCCCAGCTCGATGCCGGCCGCATCCCGGTGGTCTCGTCGATCGCACCCGACGGCACCGTCCCCGGCCAATCGCTCAATGTGAACGCCGACTCGGCCGCAGCATCCCTCGCCGTGGCGCTCGGAGCGGCGAAGCTCGTGATCCTGACGGATGTCGCCGGGCTCTACCGCGACTGGCCGAACCGCGATTCGCTCGTCTCGGTGATCGACGTGCCCGAGCTCATCGCACTCCTTCCTCACCTGGAGTCGGGCATGATCCCGAAGATGACCGCGTGCCTGGAAGCGGTCGAGGGCGGCGTGGCGAAGGCGGCCATCATCGACGGGCGCATCCCGCATTCGATCCTGCTCGAAGTGTTCACGCAGTCCGGCATCGGAACCGAGGTGGTGCCCGCGTGAGCGACATGGACGACCTGAACGATTGGCAGACGCGATTCGACCGGCGCATCATGCGCTCGATCGGCATGCCGCTCGCCAAGCTCGACCACGGCAGGGGCGCCCGCGTGTGGGACGACACCGGGCACGAGTACCTCGACTTCCTCGCCGGCATCGCCGTCAACTCGCTCGGCCACGCCCACCCCGTGTTCGTCGAAGCCGTCTCGACGCAGGCGGCGCGGCTCGCGCACGTCTCCAACTACTTCACCACCGAGCCGGCGCTCGAGCTCGCCGAGCGCCTCACCCGGCTCGCCGGCGCCGGCGAGCACGGTCGCGCCTGGTTCGGCAACTCGGGCGCCGAGGCCAACGAGGCGGCGTTCAAGCTCGCCAGGCTCAACAACTCGGGCGGCGCGCGCACCAGGGTGCTCTCACTCGTCGACGGCTTCCACGGCCGCACCATGGGCACGCTCGCGCTCACCGGCAAGCCGCACATGCGCGAGGCGTTCGAGCCGCTGCCGGGCGGCGTGCAGCACATCCCGGCGACGATCGGCGCGCTCGAGAGGGCCGTCGACGACGGGGTCGCCGCGCTGTTCGTCGAGCCCATCCAGGGCGAGGCGGGAGTGGTCGAGCTGCCCGACGGCTTCCTCGTTGCGGCACGGGAGCTCACGCACCGCCACGGTGCGCTCCTCATCGTCGACGAGATCCAAACCGGTGCCGGGCGCACCGGCGAGTGGTTCGCGTTCCAGCACGCCGGCATCACGCCCGACGCGATCACGGTCGCGAAGGGCATCGGCGGCGGATTCCCGATCGGCGGCCTGATCACGTTCGGGCACGCCTCGTCGCTGTACTCGAAGGGCCAGCACGGCTCGACGTTCGGCGGCAACCCGCTCGCCACCGCCGTCTCGAACGCCGTCCTCGGCGAGATCGAGCAGGCGGGCCTGGTCGAGAACGCCGCCATGCGCGGCACGCAGATCCGCGAGCGCGTCGAGGGACTCGGCTCGCCGCTCGTCGCCGGCGTACGCGGCCGCGGCCTGCTCATCGGCATCGCGCTCACCGAGCCGATCGCGACGCGCGTCGCCGCCGAGGCCATGCGCGCGGGCCTCATCGTGAACGCCGCCAACGACTCCACCATCCGCATGGCCCCGCCGCTCATCATCGGCGACGCCGAGATCGACGAGTTCGCCGAACGCTTCTCGCGCGCGCTCGACGCCGTGGCATCCGCGCACCGCTGACCTCGCACGACCCGATCACACCGAACGGACCCGCATGACCCGCCATTTCCTCCGCGACGACGACATCAGCCCGGCCGAGCAGGCCGAGATCCTCGACCTGGCCGAGCGCCTCAAGAAGGATCGCTGGGCGGTGAAGCCGCTGGCCGGCCCGCAGACGGTCGCCGTGATCTTCGACAAGTCGTCGACGCGAACGCGGGTGTCGTTCGCGGTCGGCATCGCCGACCTCGGCGGCTCTCCGCTGATCATCTCGACGGCGAGCAGCCAGCTCGGCGGCAAGGAGACGCCGTCCGACACGGCCCGCGTGCTCGAGCGCATGGTCTCGGCGATCGTCTGGCGCACGTACGGCCAGGCGGGGCTCGAGGAGATGGCGGCCGGCACCACGGTGCCCGTGGTCAACGCCCTCTCCGACGACTTCCACCCGTGCCAGCTGCTCGCCGACCTGCTCACGATCCGGGAGCACAAGGGCGAGCTCACTGGGCTCACGGTGACCTTCCTCGGCGACGGCGCCTCGAACATGGCCCAGTCGTACGTGCTGGCCTGCGTGACCGCCGGCATGCACGTGCGGGTGGCCTCGCCCGAGGAGTTCGCGCCCGCGGCATCCGTGGTCGCGGACGCCGACCGCATCGCCGCCGCGACCGGCGGTTCGGTGACCCTCTACACGGATGCCGCCGAGGCCGCCGCCGGGGCGGACGTGATCGTCACCGACACCTGGGTCTCCATGGGCAAGGAGGACGAGAAGGCGCACCGCGTCGCGACCTTCGGCCCGTACCGCGTCGACCGGGAGCTCATGTCGCTCGCGGCATCCGACGCCGTGTTCATGCACTGCCTGCCCGCCGACCGCGGCTACGAGGTGACCGCCGACGTGATCGACGGCGAGCAGTCGATCATCTGGGACGAGGCCGAGAACCGCCTGCACGCCCAGAAGGCGCTGCTCGTGTGGCTGCTCGACCGGAAGGACGCGTGATGGCCGAGGCATCCGGAACCGACGAACAGGGCGCCGGCGAGCACGGCACGAACAAGGGGGCACTCTGGGGTGCGCGCTTCGCGTCGGGGCCGTCACCCGAACTCGCTCGACTGTCGAAGTCGACGCACTTCGACTGGCAGCTCGCGGTCTACGACCTCGCCGGATCCAGGGCGCACGCTCGTGCACTCGCCGCGGCGGGCTACCTGAGCGATGACGAGCTCGCCGACATGCTCGCGGGGCTCGCCACCCTCGAGGCACGCGTGTCGTCGGGGCAGATCGTCGCGGCCGACACCGACGAGGACGTGCACGGCGCGCTCGAAGCGGCGCTCATCGGCATCGTCGGACCTGAGCTCGGCGGCAAGCTCCGCGCCGGCCGCAGCCGCAACGACCAGATCGCCACGCTCGTGCGGCTGTACCTCAAGGACCACGCCGCGACGATCGGGCAGCAGGTCGTGCACCTCATCGACGCGCTCGCGGCGCAGGCCGACGACCACCGCACCGCGATCATGCCGGGACGCACCCACCTGCAGCACGCGCAGCCCGTGCTGCTCGCCCATCACCTGCTCGCGCACGGTTGGGCGCTCTCGCGCGACCTGGAACGGCTCGTCGACTGGACGAAGCGGGCGGATGTCTCGCCGTACGGCGGGGGAGCGCTCGCGGGGTCCACGCTCGGCCTCGACGCGGCATCCGTGGCCCGCGACCTGGGGCTCGCCGCTCCCGCCGAGAACTCGATGGACGGCACCGCCAGCCGCGACGTCGTCGCCGAGTTCGCATTCGTCACGGCGATGATCGGCATCGACCTCTCGCGCATCGCCGAGGAGATCATCCTCTGGAACACCCGCGAGTTCGGGTTCGTCACGCTCGACGACGCCTACTCCACCGGCTCGTCGATAATGCCGCAGAAGAAGAACCCCGACATCGCCGAGCTCGCTCGCGGCAAGTCGGGCCGGCTCATCGGCAACCTCACCGGCCTGCTCGCGACCCTCAAGGCGCTGCCGCTCGCCTACAACCGCGACCTGCAGGAGGACAAGGAACCCGTCTTCGACTCGGTCGAGACGCTCGAGGTGCTGCTGCCCGCGTTCACCGGCATGGTCGCGACGCTCACGTTCCACACCGAGCGCATGGCCGAGCTCGCGCCCGCGGGCTTCTCATTGGCCACGGATGTCGCCGAGTGGCTCGTGAAGCGTCGCGTGCCCTTCCGGGACGCCCACGAGATCACCGGCTCGCTCGTGCGCTACGCCGAGGAGCACTCGATCGAGCTCGATGCGGTCGACGACGCCGCGCTCGCCGCGATCTCGCCCCACCTCACGCCCGACGTGCGCGAGGTGCTCACGGTCGCGGGCTCGGTCGCGAGTCGCGACGGCATCGGCGGCACCGCGCCCGTGCGCGTCGACGAGCAGTTCGCGCGGCTCGCAGACCGCGTGCGGCACCTCGTCGCGGGCCTGCCGGCGGCGGGTCGCTGAGCAGCGGATGACCGCACAGCTCGTCACCGTCGAACGCGAGTACTTCGCGCGCGACTCAGTCGAGCTCGCACCGCTCCTCCTCGGCGCGGTGCTCGGGTACGACGCCGACGAGGGCCGGGTTGCGATCCGCCTGTCGGAGGTCGAGGCGTATCGCGGCGTCGGCGAGGACCCCGGGTCGCACGCGTTCCGAGGGAAGACCCGCCGCAACGAGGTGATGTTCGGCGAGGCCGCCCACCTGTACGCGTACTTCACGTACGGCATGCACACCTGCCTCAACGTCGTCGCGGGGCATCCGGGAGCGTCTGCCGCGGTGCTGCTGCGCGGCGGCACCGTCGTCGAGGGGCTCGACCTGGCGCGATCGCGGCGCCTCGGAGCGTCCGACCGCGACCTCGCGCGTGGCCCCGCGCGCCTCGCGGTCGCGCTCGGCGTCCCGCTCGCCGCGAGCGGCATGGACCTGCTCGCGGCGCCGTTCTCGCTCGAGGTCCCTGCGTCGCCTGGGCCGTTCGCGTCAGGCCCCCGGACGGGCATCAGCGGCGCCGGCGGGGGAGCGGCGTTCCCGTGGCGCTTCTGGATCCCGGGTGAGCCCGGCGTCTCGCCGTACCGGCGGCACGCACGCTCGCACGTGTAGCCGACCGCGAGCCGACCGCGAACCGACCCGACCAGATCAGCGCAGGGCGAGGTGCACGACGAGCGCTGAGGCGCACGCCCAGATGAGGCTCGCGAAGGTGCCGATGATGAACCGTTCGCGCGCCTCGGGCGCCTCGAGCTCGGTGAAGCGGCCGACTCCCTTGACGGCGACGACGATCGCCAGCCCCTCGGGGAACCCGGCGATGATCGTGCCGGCGGTGGCGACGCGTTCGAGGATCCCGATGATGAGCCCGCTGCGGAGCACCTCCCGGCGTGCCCCGGCGACGATGCCCCTCCGCTGCTCGTCGGCGGTCGGGCGCTCGGTCACGACGATGCCGCCATGCAGGCCGGGGGCCACGCTGGCGCCCATGGCGAGGTCGAGCGCGGTTGCGGCGGCCGGGCTCCCGCCGAAGACGGCGGCGGTGAACGCCAGCACGGTGACGAGCGGGGCGAAGCCGAATTCCGCCGGCGCCGAGATCGAGGCGGCCGCCATGAGCGCGATGCCGAGCGTGACCGCCGCGAACCAGAGGAAGGCGGCCCGCGGCTTCAGGAACGCCAGGACCGAGAGCGCCGTCGCCGCCGTGAGTGACAGCAGGAGCGCCGACCAGGCGATGGCATCGGCGACGGCGACGAGGTTCACGGGGCTCCTTCCGTGCCGCGCCCTGCGGTCGCGGCTTCGAGCAGTGTAACGAGAGTCGGTCGCCGGGTGCGATCACTCCTGCGCGGTGCGTTCGGAGTCGGCGTCGAGTTCGGCGAGGAGTCGCTCGAGCGCCGGCCGGGCATCCTCCTCGGCCCGCCACATCGCCGCCTTGAGGCGGGCGCTGACGGCGGCGGCGCTCACGTCGAGCATCGCCGCGGCCTCCTTCTGCCGATGTCCGGCGCGCACGAGCTCGACGACCTCCCAGCCGTGCTCGGTGCGTCGCTCGCGGAGCAGGACGAGCAGTCGCACCAGCGCCTCCACGTCGGCGGCGGCCTGCGTCGCGCTCGCCGCCCGGAGCGCGAATCGGCCGTCGGCGCGCTTCGCCGCGCTCACGGCCTCACGCGCGGCGATGAACGCCGACCCGGTCGCCTTGCGCGCGGCGTCGGGGAGGGGCATCCGGATGCCGCCGACCCCGACCCCGACGCTCCACCGGCCGCTGCGCGTGGCGTCGAGCACGATCGCGAGCGCCGTCGGCGCCGATCGCGTCACGAGCTGGATCTCGTCGCCCGCGGTCTGGTCGGCGGGGAGCACGAGATCGTCGGCATGCCGGTCGGCGAGCTCCTCGACGAGGGCGCCCGCGCGGTCGGCGTCGCGTCGGCTCGCGACCTGGTCTGCGGTGATGACGAACATCGTGCCTCCTCGGGATCGGCGGCAGGAAAGGCCGGAAGGTTGATCCATTTCGATCAAGTGCAGGGAGTGAACTCCCGTCAATGAATGATAGAGCATTGAATTCTGCAATTCAACCCTACGGACTGAAGTCGCGATCGTCCGAAGCGCTGATAATCTTGCTGGCGTGTCAGACCCCGTGATCCTCGCCACCCAGCAGAACGACGCCTCCTTCGCGGACGTCTGGGAGGAGCTCGTCTGGCGCGGCCTCGTGCATGTCTCGACCGACCAGGCTGCGCTGAAGGAACTCCTCGCGGGCGACCCGATCACGTATTACTGCGGCTTCGACCCGACGGCGCCGAGCCTGCACCTCGGCAACCTCGTGCAGATCCTCACCATGCGCAGGATCCAGCTGGCAGGCCACAAGCCGCTCGGCCTCGTGGGCGGTTCGACGGGCCTCATCGGCGACCCACGGCCCACGGCCGAGCGAACGCTCAACACGAAGGAGACCGTCGCGGAGTGGGTCGGGTACCTGCGCGCGCAGATCAGCCGTTTCCTCTCGAGCGAGGGCGACAACGCGGTCCGGATGGTCAACAACCTCGATTGGACTGCCGGCCTCTCGGCCATCGACTTCCTCCGCGACATCGGCAAGCACTACCGTGTCGGCACCATGCTGAAGAAGGACGCCGTCGCGTCCCGCCTCGGCTCCGAGGCGGGCATCAGCTACACCGAGTTCAGCTACCAGATCCTGCAGGGCTACGACTACCTCGAGCTCCACCGGCAGTACGGCTGCGTGCTGGAGACCGGCGGCAGCGACCAGTGGGGCAACCTCACGAGCGGCACCGACCTCATCCACAAGGTGGAGGGCGTGCACGTGCACGCCATCGGCACCCCGCTCATCGCGAACTCCGACGGCACGAAGTTCGGCAAGAGCGAGGGCAACGCCATCTGGCTGGATGCCGCCATGTGCAGTCCCTACCGCTTCTACCAGTTCTGGCTCAACAGCGACGACGCCGACGTGATCTCGCGCCTCAAGGTGTTCACGTTCCTCAGCCGCGCGCGCATCGATGAGCTCGCCTCACTCGTCGAGCTCGAGCCGTTCCGACGCGAGGCCCAGCGCGTGCTGGCACACGAGGTGACCACCCTGGTGCACGGGTCGGATGCCACGGCGGCTGTGATCGCGGCCTCGCAGGCGCTCTTCGGGCAGGGCGACCTCGCGAAGCTCGATCCCGACACGCTCGAGTCGGCCCTGCGCGAGCTGCCGAACACGACGACGTCTCCGGATGCCCCGATCGCCCAGCTCCTCGCGGACACCGGTCTCGTCTCCAGCCAGAGCGAGGGCCGGCGCGCCATCGCCCAGGGCGGCGTCTCGCTCGACAACCTGCGCATCGACGACGAGACCGCGACGCTCGAGGGACGCGTGCCGCGCGGCGGGATGGCCGTGCTCCGGCGCGGCAAGAAGACGCTCGCCGGCGTCTTCGTGGAGTAGCGCTCGATCGCTTTCGTGAGGGCCCCGTTCATCCGATTCGTCGTGAGCGAGCGGGGCCCTTCGCCGTCAGCGGGGACGGTCAGCCGGCGCGACACGCCCGGGATGCAAGCCCGAGTTGCACGACTCCAGACATCCACGTAATGTAATCACTCGTTGCCCCAAAGGCGCGAAGAGCGAGAGAGTCCATGAGGACCAGCGCTCATCGGCCTCAAGCGGAACGATTCCAAGCCTCGAAGAGATCCTTTCTTCGACTGGCTTGAAGCATTCGGATGCGTCCCTCGGGATGACCGGATTGGAACGAACGAAACAGCCTCGGATGAGGTGCCCGATGGGCGCCGAACCGGGTGCGTCCGTTTCTTGAGAACTCAACAGCGTGCACTATGTTCAATGCCAATTTTTGAACCCTGACCATCCTTTTTTGGGTGGTGGGATTCCTTTGGATTGATGNCGGGTGCGTCCGTTTCTTGAGAACTCAACAGCGTGCACTATGTTCAATGCCAATTTTTGAACCCTGACCATCCTTTTTTGGGTGGTGGGATTCCTTTGGATTGATGGACAGTCAGTATTGATTGTTTCTCGGTCAGAGATCAAATTTCCGCATCGTTTTCGGATGGTGTGGTGACCAGTTTTTTTGGAGAGTTTGATCCTGGCTCAGGACGAACGCTGGCGGCGTGCTTAACACATGCAAGTCGAACGATGAAGGGGAGCTTGCTTCCTGGATTAGTGGCGAACGGGTGAGTAACACGTGAGTAACCTGCCCTGGACTCTGGGATAACCCCGAGAAATCGGAGCTAATACCGGATAGGACCTTGGACCGCATGGTTTGGGGTGGAAAGTTTTTTCGGTTTGGGATGGACTCGCGGCCTATCAGCTTGTTGGTGAGGTAATGGCTCACCAAGGCGTCGACGGGTAGCCGGCCTGAGAGGGTGACCGGCCACACTGGGACTGAGACACGGCCCAGACTCCTACGGGAGGCAGCAGTGGGGAATATTGCACAATGGGCGCAAGCCTGATGCAGCAACGCCGCGTGGGGGATGACGGCCTTCGGGTTGTAAACCTCTTTTAGTAAGGAAGAAGGGGAGCTTGCTCCTTGACGGTACTTGCAGAAAAAGGACCGGCTAACTACGTGCCAGCAGCCGCGGTAATACGTAGGGTCCGAGCGTTGTCCGGAATTATTGGGCGTAAAGAGCTCGTAGGCGGTTTGTCGCGTCTGCTGTGAAATCCCGAGGCTCAACCTCGGGTCTGCAGTGGGTACGGGCAGACTGGAGTGCGGTAGGGGAGAATGGAATTCCTGGTGTAGCGGTGGAATGCGCAGATATCAGGAGGAACACCGATGGCGAAGGCAGTTCTCTGGGCCGTAACTGACGCTGAGGAGCGAAAGCGTGGGGAGCGAACAGGATTAGATACCCTGGTAGTCCACGCCGTAAACGTTGGGCGCTAGATGTGGGGACCTTTCCACGGTTTCCGTGTCGTAGCTAACGCATTAAGCGCCCCGCCTGGGGAGTACGGCCGCAAGGCTAAAACTCAAAGGAATTGACGGGGGCCCGCACAAGCGGCGGAGCATGCGGATTAATTCGATGCAACGCGAAGAACCTTACCAAGGCTTGACATAACCGGGAACGCCCTAGAAATAGGGAACTCTTTGGACACTCGGTTACAGGTGGTGCATGGTTGTCGTCAGCTCGTGTCGTGAGATGTTGGGTTAAGTCCCGCAACGAGCGCAACCCTCGTCGTATGTTGCCAGCACGTGATGGTGGGAACTCATATGAGACTGCCGGGGTCAACTCGGAGGAAGGTGGGGATGACGTCAAATCATCATGCCCCTTATGTCTTGGGCTTCACGCATGCTACAATGGCCGGTACAAAGGGCTGCGATGTCGTAAGGCGGAGCGAATCCCAAAAAGCCGGTCTCAGTTCGGATTGAGGTCTGCAACTCGACCTCATGAAGTCGGAGTCGCTAGTAATCGCAGATCAGCAACGCTGCGGTGAATACGTTCCCGGGCCTTGTACACACCGCCCGTCAAGTCATGAAAGTCGGTAACACCCGAAGCCGGTGGCCTAACCCTTGTGGAGGGAGCCGTCGAAGGTGGGATCGGTGATTAGGACTAAGTCGTAACAAGGTAGCCGTACCGGAAGGTGCGGCTGGATCACCTCCTTTCTAAGGAGCAACTCGGAAGTCTTCGGGCTTTCGCAGTGCAGACCAGATCGGGTCCTTTGTGGCTCGCTGGTTGCTCATGGGTGGAACATTGACATAGGTCCTCGTCAGAGGCTGGTCTGGGTCAGTACGCATCTTCGGATGTTGGAACGCTCGGGTCGGTGGATGATGGGGACGTGCACGCTGTTGGGTCCTGAGGGACCGGACGAGCCTTGCGCCCCTTTTTTGTTGGGGTTGTGGGGGTGATGGTTTCTTCAGACCTTCACCGAAGCCGGCTTTGCTGGTGGGGGTGGGGGTTCTGGCCGTCTGTTGAGAACTACATAGTGGACGCGAGCATCTTAGATTCAACGTCTTTGACGTTGGGTCACAATAGGTGAATCGCCAGGAGGCGCCCTTTCGGGGGTGTCTGTTTGGTGTGTTCACTGGTCAATTTCTGCCCTGGCCTTCGGGTTGGGGTGTGCGAATTCGATCGAACTCATGTGATTTCAAGTTTCTAAGAGCAAACGGTGGATGCCTTGGCATCTGGAGCCGAAGAAGGACGTCGTAATCTGCGATAAGCCTCGGGGAGCTGATAAACGAGCTGTGATCCGAGGATTTCCGAATGGGGAAACCCCGCCAGGCCCTTTTGGGTGACCTGGTGACTCCCGCCTGAATGTATAGGGCGGGTAGAGGGAACGTGGGGAAGTGAAACATCTCAGTACCCACAGGAAGAGAAAACAACCGTGATTCCGTGAGTAGTGGCGAGCGAAAGCGGATGAGGCTAAACCGGTCATGTGTGATACCCGGCAGGGGTTGCATGGTCGGGGTTGTGGGACCTCTCGGGCTGTTCTGCCGGACAGCCGCGGTGACGCGTCAGGTATAGACGAACCGGATTGAAAGCCGGACCGGAGTGGGTGTGAGTCCCGTAGTCGAAATGCCTGGCCGGCCGGAGGGGGATCCCAAGTAGCACGGGGCCCGAGAAATCCCGTGTGAATCTGTCAGGACCACCTGATAAGCCTAAATACTCCCAGATGACCGATAGCGGACAAGTACCGTGAGGGAAAGGTGAAAAGTACCCCGGGAGGGGAGTGAAATAGTACCTGAAACCGTTTGCTTACAAACCGTCGGAGCACCCGTGTTGGTGTGACGGCGTGCCTTTTGAAGAATGAGCCTGCGAGTTAGTGATCTGTGGCGAGGTTAACCCGTGTGGGGTAGCCGTAGCGAAAGCGAGTCTGAATAGGGCGATTCAGTCGCAGGTCCTAGACCCGAAGCGAAGTGATCTATCCATGGCCAGGTTGAAGCGACGGTAAGACGTCGTGGAGGACCGAACCCACTTCAGTTGAAAATGGAGGGGATGAGCTGTGGATAGGGGTGAAAGGCCAATCAAACTTCGTGATAGCTGGTTCTCTCCGAAATGCATTTAGGTGCAGCGTTGCGTGTTTCTTGCCGGAGGTAGAGCTACTGGATGGCCGATGGGCCCCAACAGGTTACTGACGTCAGCCAAACTCCGAATGCCGGTAAGTGAGAGCGCAGCAGTGAGACGGTGGGGGATAAGCTTCATCGTCGAGAGGGAAACAACCCAGACCACCGACTAAGGTCCCTAAGCGCGTGCTAAGTGGGAAAGGATGTGGAGTTGCACAGACAACCAGGAGGTTGGCTTAGAAGCAGCCACCCTTGAAAGAGTGCGTAATAGCTCACTGGTCAAGTGATTCCGCGCCGACAATGTAACGGGGCTCAAGCACGCCACCGAAGTTGTGGCATTGACATTTGTGGTAGGCCTTCGTGGTCCAGCCGTGTTGATGGGTAGGAGAGCGTCGTGTGGCGAGTGAAGCGGCGGTGGAAACCAGCCGTGGACGCCACACGAGTGAGAATGCAGGCATGAGTAGCGAAAGACGGGTGAGAAACCCGTCCTCCGGAAGACCAAGGGTTCCAGGGTCAAGCTAATCTGCCCTGGGTAAGTCGGGACCTAAGGCGAGGCCGACAGGCGTAGTCGATGGACAACGGGTTGATATTCCCGTACCGGCGAAGAACCGCCCACACGAAACCAGGAGTGCTAAACATCCCAAGCCGCACGGATCCCTTCGGGGTGAGGTGCGGGGCGGCATGTGACCCCATCTGGTGGAGTGAGCGTATTAACAGGTGTGACGCAGGAAGGTAGCCGATCCCGGGCGATGGTAGTCCCGGGGCAAGCGTGTAGGCCGAGCGATAGGCAAATCCGTCGCTCACGAAGGCTGAGACGCGATGCGGATGAAAAGTTGGTGATCCTATGCTGCCGAGAAAAGCATCGACGCGAGGTTCTAGCCGCCCGTACCCCAAACCGACTCAGGTGGTCAGGTAGAGAATACCGAGGAGATCGAGAGAATCGTGGTTAAGGAACTCGGCAAAATGCCCCCGTAACTTCGGGAGAAGGGGGGCCCGAAGCGTGAACCTGCTTGCCAGGGGAAGCGTGGAGTGGCCGCAGAGACCAGTGGGAAGCGACTGTTTACTAAAAACACAGGTCCGTGCCAAGTCGCAAGACGATGTATACGGACTGACGCCTGCCCGGTGCTGGAAGGTTAAGAGGACCGGTTAGCCGCAAGGCGAAGCTGAGAATTTAAGCCCCAGTAAACGGCGGTGGTAACTATAACCATCCTAAGGTAGCGAAATTCCTTGTCGGGTAAGTTCCGACCTGCACGAATGGCGTAACGACTTCCCAGCTGTCTCAACCGCGAACTCGGCGAAATTGCATTACGAGTAAAGATGCTCGTTACGCGCAGCAGGACGGAAAGACCCCGTGACCTTTACTACAGCTTGGTATTGGTGTTCGGTGTGGCTTGTGTAGGATAGGTGGGAGACTTTGAAGCGGGCACGCCAGTGTTCGTGGAGTCATTGTTGAAATACCACTCTGGTCACTCTGGATATCTAACTTCGAACCGTGATCCGGTTCAGGGACAGTGCCTGGTGGGTAGTTTAACTGGGGCGGTTGCCTCCCAAAAAGTAACGGAGGCGCCCAAAGGTTCCCTCAACCTGGTTGGCAATCAGGTGGCGAGTGTAAGTGCACAAGGGAGCTTGACTGTGAGACTGACAGGTCGAGCAGGGACGAAAGTCGGGACTAGTGATCCGGCAGTGGCTTGTGGAAGCGCTGTCGCTCAACGGATAAAAGGTACCTCGGGGATAACAGGCTGATCTTGCCCAAGAGTCCATATCGACGGCATGGTTTGGCACCTCGATGTCGGCTCGTCGCATCCTGGGGCTGGAGTAGGTCCCAAGGGTTGGGCTGTTCGCCCATTAAAGCGGTACGCGAGCTGGGTTTAGAACGTCGTGAGACAGTTCGGTCCCTATCCGCTGCGCGCGTAGGAAATTTGAGAGGATCTGACCCTAGTACGAGAGGACCGGGTTGGACGAACCTCTGGTGTGCCAGTTGTTCCGCCAGGAGCACCGCTGGTTAGCTACGTTCGGGATGGATAACCGCTGAAAGCATCTAAGCGGGAAGCCGGCCTCGAGATGAGATTTCCATCCCTTCGGGGGAGAGGCTCCCAGCCAGACGACTGGGTTGATAGGCCGGATGTGGAAGCAAGGACTAACGACTTGCGCAGCTGACCGGTACTAATACGCCGATAACTTGACAATCACTACACACACACCGTTTACGTAAGGCTGGTGTGCGTGGCCTACGAGATTGCTCGCGTCCACTCTGTGGTTCCCAACAGACGGAAACCCACTACATACAACACAACACAACACAGCATTCACACCCAGGACCCCGCACGGTCCAGGGTGCCGAGACCACACACCCAACCCACCCCCCTGGTGGGGCAACGTGGGTGTGGCACGAGTTTCGGCGGCCATAGCGCGAGGGAAACGCCCGGACACATTCCGAACCCGGAAGCTAAGACTCGCAGCGCCGATGGTACTGCAGGGGCGACCCTGTGGGAGAGTAGGACACCGCCGGACATTCATT
>NZ_LMRW01000013.1 GCF_001428255.1 Agromyces sp. Soil535
CCAGGTGGAAGCCCGCCAGGTGGAAGCCCGCGCTCAACGCCTTCGCGATCACCTTCGAAGGCCGCATCAACTAACCATGCGCCAGCCCAGATCCACCGTTAATCTGACAGACCCCGAGCCACGGCGGTGGGCAGTGCACGAGCCGCGCCCTGCGCGATCGGTGCATGCGAGCGCCCTGAGTGCCGCTGCTGATCATGCTGCGGGCTCTTCCGATTGCCCATCGACCCCGTCAAACCCGTCAAGCCGGGCCCCCTGGCGGGGCTGGGTCGGGCGGTCGTGTCGGTCGGCGAGTCGGGTGGGTGATTTCGTGATGGCGCGCCAGTTGCCGCCGGGGTCGAGCCAGGCGGGTGGGCGGATGTGGGGGACGCCGTGGAGCATCCGGATGCCCCAGCCGGAGGTGTCGATGGTGCGGTGGTGGAAAAAGCAGAGGAGCACGCCGTTGTCGGGGTGGGTGGGTCCGCCGTGGGTGTTGGGGGTGACGTGGTGGATCTCGCACCAGGCGGCGGGGATGGAGCATCCGGGGATCAGGCATCCGCCGTCGCGGAGGGTGATCGCGCGGCGTTGGTGCGGGGGGGTGACGTGGTGGATCTCGCACCAGGCGGCGGGGATGGAGCATCCGGGGATCAGGCATCCGCCGTCGCGGAGGGTGATCGCGCGGCGTTGGTGCGGGGTGAAGCACCGTTCGGGGGAGCCGAGCTCGAGGATGCGGCCGGTATCGTCGAACACGACCGTCTGGGTGCCGCCGGTGCAGATCATGTGGCGTGCGGCTCGGAGCGAGATCGGGATCTCGACGCCATCGGCGTGCGCGACGCCCCGCCCGGCGGCGAGGTCGGAGTTCCTGACGCTGACCAGGACGGTGGGTGCGGCGCCGCCGATCGTGAGGTGCTCCCCGGAGCGGGCGGCGGTGTCGATGACGGCGGCGAGGACGTCGTGGCGTTGCTGGTCGGCGGTGCGGGTCTCACCGACCGCGGCGATCTGCGCCCGCTCTTCGTCGGTCATGAACCCACCGCCCGACCGGGGGGACAGGTGCGCGTCGAACAGCCGGGTGAGTTTCGCGGCGACCTCGGGGATCAGCTCCCCGGTGACCGGGATCAGCCCGTCCCGGGCTCGACCGAGCCGGAACCCGCGGCGGCGCATCGCGCGCTGATCGTCGGGTTCGGATCCGTCTTGGTCGAGGAACGTGGACCACGCCTGCGCCTGCACCCGCACCTCGTCGGCGGTGCACCGCACCGGCGTGCCGTCACCGGCGCCGGTGGCCTCGGCGACGAGTGCCTGCTCCGCGGTCTGAAGCGCGGCCGGGTCGGCGACCGTGCGGGTGCGGTCCAGTTCGCGGATGATCGTGCCCGCGGCATCCGCGCCCAGCTCACCTCCGGCCAGCGCCGCCGCGACCAGCGGGAACACCGCCGCGATCGGCTCCCCGAACCCGGACCGTGCCCGGGTGGCGGACCCGAGGGCGATGCGCCGGCGCGCCTCGAACGCGGAGACCTGCGTGACCCGCTCGACGAGTTCGACGGCGGAGCGGCACCCCCTGCGGGTGGAGAGGCGCTGGTCGCCGAGCTCGACCCGGGACCGTTCGGCGACCTCGCCCGCGCAGGCGGCGCGGTGCGCGTCGACGAGCCGGCCGAGCCCCTCGAGGGCGCGCAGGGTGGCGAGCAGCTCGTCGTCGGACCACCCGGAGGCCTCGTCGAACCCGAGCACGCCGGCGAGTGTCGAGCGGAGCTGCTCGAGTGCGTCGCGGGTGCCGGTCATGGGTCCATTCTTACGCGAACCACCGACATCCGAACCGTCGCAAAATGCCCGATCAGGGTGTGAATAGAAACGCGAACCACGGGGCTGTGGAGGACAAGTCGACTCGAAGCCGGCAAGCACGACCGGTCCCTGTGCAGGACAGAGGTGGTGCTCCTGCGGATGCCCTCCCGACACGCCCGCGGCATCCCTCAACGCCGCTCCTGCTGCGACCCCGACAGCCGCTGCGCGATGTAGATCGGGATGATCGACACGACCACCAGCACCACCGCGATCACCGATACGATCGGCGCCTGGTTCGGCCGGAACATGTTGTTCAGGATGAAGATCGGCAGCGTGGTCACCCCCGACCCGGCGGTGAACGTGGTGACGATGATCTCGTCGAAGCTGAGGGCGAACGCGAGCAGGCCGCCCGCCAGGAGCGCCGAGCTCAACTGCGGGAACGTCACGAGCCGGAACGTCGTCCACACGCCCGCGCCGAGGTCGGCCGACGCCTCCTCGAGGTTCGTGCCCTGGCGGCGGAGGCGCGCGATCACGTTGTTGAACACCGTGACGATACAGAACGTGGCGTGCGCTATCACGACCGTCCATATCGAGAGCGGCACCCCCATGATCGTTCGGAAGAAGTTGTTCAGCGCGATACCGGTGATGATGCCCGGCAATGCGATCGGCAGGATGATGAGGAGGCTGATCGCGTCGCGGCCGAAGAACGAGAACCGCTGCAGCGCGAGCGAGATGAGGGTGCCGAGCGCGAGCGAGATGATCGTCGCGATCACCGCGATCTGCACGCTCGTCCACACGGCCTCCATCGCGCCGGCGCTCTGGAACGCCCTGGTCCACCACTCGAGCGTGAAGCCCGGCGGCGGCCAAGTGAGCGACTTCGACGTGGAGAACGAGTTCACGAGCACGACGAACAGCGGTACGTAGACGACCAAGAGGATCAGCCCGGTCACGACGCCGAGCGTCGTCCGGGAGAGTCTGGAGAGTCGCATCCGTCGCCCCTAGAGGTTGTCGAGGGCGCCGGTGCGGCGCACGAGGAACAGGTAGCCGAAGATGATCACGATCGGGATGAGCGCGATCGCCGCGGCGAGCGGCAAGTTGTTCGCCGCGCCGACGTTCGTGTACACGAGGTTTCCGAGCATCTGGCTCGCGCCGCCGACGATGTTGACGGTGATGTAGTCGCCGAGCGACAGCGAGAAGCTGAAGATCGTGCCGGCGATGATCGCGGGCAGCACAAGCGGGAAGACCACGAACCGGACGGTGGGCCAGGTGCGGCCGCCCAGATCGGCGGAGGCCTCGAGGAGCGAGTCGGGCACGCGCTCGAGTCCCGCGTAGATGGGGAGGATCACGTAGGGAAGCCACAGGTACGACAGCGTGATGATCGTCGCGGGCAGGCCGTACCCGATCGTCTGTCCCCCGAACGGCGTCACGAGCCACTCGAGGATGCCGTCCTGCGAGAGCACCGAGCGCCACGCGTACGCCTTCACAAGGTAGCTCGCCCAGAGCGGGGTGAGCACCGCGATGACGAGGATCCGCTGCATCCGGGGCGTCGCGACCTTGGCCATGAAGAACGCGATGGGCAGCGCGAGGACCACGTCGATGAGCGTGACGAGCAGGGCGACCCCTACCGTCCGCAGGGTCACCGTCTGGTACAGCGAGCCGGTGAGCACCGTGATGATGTTGTCGAGCGTCCACTCCTGGCTGATCTCGCCCGTGAAGCTGTCGACCGTCCAGAACGCCGTGACGAGCAGCAGCACGAGGGCCACGATGTAGACGACGCCCAGCCAGAACAGAGGAGCGCTGAGCAGCAGCGCGAGCCGCGTGCGCGGGTGCGTGCTCAGGAAGACGGATGCCGCGCGCGCCGGCGTGCGGCGGGGCCGTGGCACGGTATCGCGGGCGCGGTCGGGCGCGGGCGCTCCGGGCGGTGCGGGGGCGTGCGTCGTCATGCGTGTCCTGTCGTGTCGAGCGGGGTGGCGGTGGGTTGAGGAGCCGCCGCGGGCGGCATCTCGGAGCCCGGTTCCACAGGCTCCCGGGTTTCGAGACGGCCGCCGCGCGGCGTCCTCAACCCACGGGGTGGGGCGGCTCGTCGGGCCGGGCCGCCCCGGGATAGCGGGGCGTCAGCCCTTGATCTCCGACCAGGCCTCGGTCCAGCCGGCGTAGTCGACGCACTCGACGTCGGTGCGGCCGTCGAGGCACTCGGCGATCGGGGTCGTCCAGTACCAGATCTGCGACGCGTAGTCGGCGTCACCGGCGTGGTAGGCCTCGCAGTCCTCGCGGAAGTCGCACGCGGCATCGTTCGACGGCGCCTCGCCGAAGTACGACGTGGCCGCCGCATTCGCCTCGGGGCTCGCGATGTAGTCGAGCCACGCGTACGCGCAGTTCGGGTTCTTCGCCTCGGACGAGATCATCCAGGTGTCCGACCATCCGGTCACGCCTTCCTCGGGGAGGGTGACTGCCGTGGCCGCACCCTCGCCTTCGAGCACGTTCTGGATGACCTGCCAGCTCGTGCCGACGACGCTGTCGCCGGTGGTGAACGCCTGGATCTCCTTCAGGTAGTCCGACCAGTACTCGCCGATGTTGGCACGCTGCGTCTTCAGCAGGTCGACCGCCGCGGCGAGCTGCTCCTCGTCGAGCGCGTAGGGGTTCTCGATGCCGAGCTCGGGGTTGTGGGCCATCAGGTACATCGCGGCATCCGCGATGTAGATCGGCGAGTCGTACGCGGTGACCTTGCCGGCGTAGTCGCCCGAGCCCTCGAACACGACCTCCCACGAGGTGGGCTCCGTCGGGAAGACCTCCGTGCTGTACATCAGGAGGTTGGCGCCGTAGCCGTGGGGCACCCCGTAGGGCACGCCGTCGACCGAGTTCCACGACTGGTTCTTCAGGAAGTCGTAGACGCCCTCGTAGCTCGGGATGAGGTCGGTGTTGACGGGCGCGACGTCGCCGGCGGCGACGAGGCGGAGCGAGGCGTCGCCCGACGCGGAGACGACGTCGTAGTCGCCGGTCTTCATGAGGTTGAGCGCCTCGTCGGAGGTGCCGAAGGTCTTGGAGCTGACCTCGCAGCCGGTCTCCTCCTCGAACGGCGTGACCCAGTCGACCGCGGGGTCGTTCGAGCCGTCCTCGACGTAGCCCGGCCACGCGAGCAGCGACACCTGGCCCTCCATCTCGCCGAGCTCAGTGGCGGCCTCGCCGCCGTCCGAGCCGCCGCCCTGGGTCGTGCCGCAGGCCGTGAGCAATGCGACCGAGGCGATCGCGAGCCCGACGGTGGCGCCACGGCGGACCGTGCGCGGATTCCGTGTCATGGTTCTCTCCTGTTCGTGTGTGTGTGATGCAGTGTGGTGCGGGTCGTTGGGTGGGGGGATCGGCGGGCGGATGCCTCAGCCTGAGATCCCAGGGAGCACGGCGGCGCCGAGGGGCACGACGTCGTCGTCGTGCCACGAGACGACCACCCGGTCGCCGCGTTCGTCGTCGTGCGCGCGGTCGCGGACGTTCTGCTCGAGCACGGTCACGCGCGTGCCGTCGTCGAGGTCGACGACGAGCCGCACGCCGCTGCCGAGGTAGATGGCCTCGACGACCGTGCCCGGCACGTTGCGGACGCCGTCGCCGACGAGGCCGTCGCGGGTCACCGTCATCTTCTCGGGACGGACGGAGTGGTGGCCATCGCGCCCGAGGATGCTGCGCGAGCGCTCCTCGTCGAAGAGGTTCGACGTGCCCACGAAGTCGGCCACGAAGCGCGACTCGGGCCGCTCGTAGAGATCGGTCGGGGTGCCCAGCTGCTCGATGCGCCCGTCGTTGAACACAGCGATGCGGTCGGAGAGCGTGAGCGCCTCCTCCTGGTCGTGGGTGACGAAGATGAACGTGATGCCGAGGTCGCGCTGGATCTGCTTCAGCTCGACCTGCATCTGCTCGCGGAGCTTCAGGTCGAGGGCGCCGAGCGGCTCGTCGAGCAGGAGCACCTTCGGCTGCACGACGGTGGCCCGCGCAAGCGCGACGCGCTGGCGCTGGCCACCCGAGAGCTGCGAGGGCTTGCGGCCGGCCAGCTGCTCGAGGCGCACCGACGAGAGGGCCCGCATGGCCCGTTCGTTTCGCTCCTTGCGACCGATGCCGCGCACGCGGAGCCCGTAGGCCACGTTGTCGAGCACGTTCATGTGCGGGAAGAGCGCGTAGTCCTGGAAGACGGTGTTCACGTCGCGGTCGAACGGCGCGCGCTTCGTGACGTCCTCGCCGAAGAGCTCGATCGTGCCCGACGTCGGCTGCTCGAACCCGGCGATGAGCCGCAGCACGGTGGTCTTGCCCGAGCCCGACGGCCCCAGCATCGAGAAGAACTCGCCCGCCGCGATCTCGAGATCGACGTGGTCGACGGCGGTGACGGCGCCGAACTCCTTCGTGAGCCCGGCCAGCCGAATGGCCGGCTGCTGGTCGGTCATGACGTCTCCTTCGATGTGCGTGTCTAAATCATATGGACCCAGATGTCTATTTCCAGCCCTGCGTGTTACGGTCGTGTCACAGTTCCGAGGTCGGACGAGATCGGATGCCGGGAGGTCGGATGCCGCAGGCCACTGGCCGCGCCGACGCGACGCGCGCGGTCGTCTTCTCGCCCCTCGACGGCGCCGGTCGCGCCGAGCTCGTCGAGCAGCGGCTCACCGACGCGATCGTCTCCGGGGTGCTCCGCGACGGCGAGCGCCTGCCGAGCGAGTCGGAGCTCGCGCGCAGCCTCGGGGTCGCGGTCGTCACGGCCCGTGAAGCGCTCGTCGCGCTGCGCAACAAGGGGCTCGTGCACACGAGGCGCGGGCGCGACGGCGGCAGCTTCGTGACCCACGACCGCGACGCCTCGATGCGCATGGTCGACGAGCGCGTTCGCGCGCTCAGCCGCAGCGAGCTCCGCGACCTCTCGCTGCTCTACGCCGCCATCGCGGGCACGGCGGCCGAGGTCGCCGCCGACCGGGCGAGTGAGGACGACCTCGCGAGCCTCGTCGAGATCGACGCCCGCGCCGACCTCACCACCCCGGGCGGAGCGCGGCGCGCGGTCGGCCGCTTCCAGCTCGAGATCGCCGCCGTCAGCCAGTCGCCGCGGCTCGTGCACGAGGAGCTGCGCATGCAGGCCGAGGCCGGGCCCTTGCTCTGGCTATGCCTGAGGGAGCAGGATTCACGTGACCGCAGCCGCACGGCTCGACTCGAGGTCATCCAGGCGATCCGCGAGGTGCAACCCGAACGTGCACGTCGTGCGACCACCCAGCACATCGCCTCAGCCGTGGAGTGGCTCATCGACGAGAAGGTGCGCCTCGAGCAGGCGTCCCTGGTCGAGGCGCACGAGGCATCCGCGGCCGCAACACCGGAAGGAGGGAGGCCATGACCATCACCGTCGACGTCGACGCCGAGCACATCGCGCAGCGCATCGCCTCCACGATCGACCCCGTCTTCACCATGATCGACGGCTGGCGCGACGCATTCGAGCGCGAGCTCGAAGGACCGTTCGCGGGCGCCCTCACCGGCGAGGGCGAACAGACCGCCTCGACCCTCGACCCCGTGGTGGCCGCGCTCGTCAGCCCCGAGCTCGAACGCGACGACGCCCTCATCACGGGCGCCGGCTTCGTCGCGGCACCCGGATTCCTCGCCGACGCGCCCTGGCACCTCGCCTGGTGGCTGAGCGGTTCGAACACGTTCGGCGCGGGGCCCGACCCGAGGCTCCGCCGCCTCGAGGCGGTGAGCGACCCCGACTCCGAGCAGTTCCGCGACTATACGACGCTCGAGTGGTGGCGCGTGCCCGCCCGCACCGGCACCCGGCACCTCACGGGACCGTACGTCGACTACCTCTGCACCGACGACTACACGGTGACGATCACGACCCCCGTGCGCGTTGGCGGCGAGATGGCCGGCCTCGTGGGCACCGACCTCTACGTGGCGCGCCTCGAGCAAGTGCTCCTGCCGGTGATCCGCGAGGCGGGGCATCCGTGCACGCTCGTGAATGCGTCGGGACGCATCGTCGCGTCGACCGACGCGCGGCGGGCCACCGGCGCACTGCTGCGCATCGACGGGCTCGCGGAGGCGCTCACGCCGTTGCGCGACGCCGTCACGGCCACGGATGCCGCGAGCCTCCCGGGCGGCGAAGCGGTCGTGCCGTGCGGAGACACGTCACTGGCGCTGGTGCTCGAGGCCTGATCGGCGTCAGCCGAGGTCGTCTTGCTCGGCGAGCACCCGGATCGCCTCTGGGTCCGCGCCCGCGGCGACGAGCCGTGCGACCAGTGCCCGCCGCGCCCGGACGTAGGGCTCATTCGACCCGGTCAGCACCGAGCGCGAGTTGGCGCCGTCGAGGAGCGCCGTGAACTCGAACGCCAGCTGGGCGGCATCCGCGTCGGGGGCGAGCTCGCCGAGCTCGATCGCGTAGCCGAGTGAGACCTGCACGTAGTCGCCCCAGCTCTCGAACGCGAGGGCGACGGCGTCGTGCACGGGGCCGGTCTTCGCGTCGAGGTCGGCGGCAGCAGCAGCGAAGAAGCAGCCGCCCGGGAAGACGCGGTCGCGGGAGTACGCGATCCAGAGGTCGAGCAGGAGGGCGATGCGACGGAGGCCGCGCGGCTCGACACGCGCCGGCTCGAGGACGGCCTCACGGAATCGCTGCGCGGCGGCCTCGACGGTCGCGAGCTGCAGCCGCTCCTTCGTGCCGAACAGCGTGGCGACGCCGCTCTTGCTCACCCTCGCTGCGGTGGCGAGGCGGCCGATCGAGAGCCCGTCGAGTCCGTCGACCGACGCGAGGTCGGCCGCGCTCTCGAGGACCACGCGGCGCGAGGCGTCGCCGCGGACGCGTCGACCGTCGATCTGGTTCATGCTCTTTACTATACGCACGATCGTTCGTATAGTGTACGTACGACCGTTCGTATTCTTATCGGATGCCGCGAGGCATCGCCAATGGAGGCCGAGATGCACCCCGCCACCACCGTCCCGCTCGCCATGCTGCGCACCGCCGACCGGGTCTCCCCCGAGCTCGCGGGCCGGCTCGCGCTGCCGCTGTTCCGGCAGGTGCGCCCGACGCTGCCCGTGCGACCCGGCGACCGCGCCGTGCACGAGCACGCCGAGCGCGGCACGATCACCATCCGCGGCCGCGAGATCGTCACGTACGCGTGGGGCCGCGGCGCCGAGACCGTGCTCGTGGTGCACGGCTGGCGCGGCCGAGCCTCCCAGTTCGGCCCCATCGTGCGCGAGCTACGGGCCGAGGGGTACCGCGTCGTCGGCTTCGACGCCCCGGCGAACGGCGACTCCGCCGGGCGCCGCACCGACATCCGCGACTACCTCGCCGCCATCGAGGAACTGCAGCGCCGGCACGGCCTGTTCCACCTGATTGTCGGGCACTCGTTCGGCGCGCTCGCGGCGCTCACCGCGGTGCGAGAGGGCACCGCCGCGGGCGGTGTGGTCGCGATCGCCGGCATGGCCGACGCGCGGTTCCTCGTGGACTCGTTCGCGTCCCGCGTCGGCGTGGGCGCGGCGACCGCCGACGTGCTGGCCCGCCAGTTCGCACGGCGGGTGCTGCCAGACGTGCAGGAGCCGTACGCGCGCTTCGATGCCGTCGCCGATCCGCTCCCCGCCGCCGTGCCGCTCCTTGTCGTGCACGACCGCAGCGACCGTGAGGTCTCGGCATCCGAGGCGCTTCGCCTGCACGCCGCGCATGGCGAACGCTCGCGGCTCGTGCTCACCGACGGTGCGGGCCACTCCCGCGTGCTCGGCGCCGACGCGACGCTCGACGCCGTTACGGCGTTCGCCACGGGTGGGCTGCCCGCACTCGACCGGGCGGGATTCGGCGCGATCGAGGTGCCCGCAGCATCCGCGTGATCGGGGCGCTCGGGGAGACCTGTCTCATCGAGTCACGCCGAACGGCCGCACGCCGCGGAGTGGAGCGGCCGATTCGCGTGACTCGATGCGAACGGCACCGGAAATACGCCGCTCAGTACCAGAACGGGGCCTGCGGCACGTAGGGCGCCTCGAGCTCTCGCACCTCGTCGTCGGTGAGGGTCAGGTCGAGGGCGGCGACGGCATCCGCGAGGTGGTGCGGCTTGGTCGCACCTACGATCGGGGCGGTGACGACGGGCCTGCCCAGCACCCACGCGAGGGCGACCTGCGCCATGGTGACCCCGCGTGCCTCCGCGACGCGCTGCACGGCGTCGACGATGGGCTCGTCGGCGGGCGAGTCGAAGGCCTTCGCGACCGCATCCACCGATGAGCGGCCGGTCTGCTCGCCCCACGGACGCGTGAGCCTGCCCTTGGCCTGTGGCGAGTACGGGATGACGCCGACGCCCATGTCCTCGCACATGGGCAGCATCTCGCGCTCCTCCTCGCGCTTGAGGAGGTTGACCTGGTCCTGCATCGCGACGAACGGCGTCCAGCCGTGCACCGCGGCCGCGGTCTGGAGCTTCGCGAACTCCCACGCGTGCATGGACGAGGCGCCGAGGTAGCGCACCTTGCCGGCCTTCACGAGGTCGTGCAGCGCCTCCATCGTCTCCTCGACCGGGGTCTCGGGATCGAAGCGGTGGATCAGGTAGAGGTCGATGTAGTCGGTCCCCAGGCGGGCGAGGGAGGCGTCGACCTGCTCCATGATCGCCTTCCTCGACAGGCCGGCCCCGCCGGGTCCGTCGTGCATGCGGCCGGAGACCTTCGTGGCGAGCACGATGTCCTCGCGCCGGGAGTACCGCTCGATCGCGCGGCCGACGAACTCCTCCGAGCTGCCCAGCTGGTACACGTTCGCGGTGTCCCAGAACGTGACGCCGAGCTCCACGGCCTGGCGGAAGAACGGCTGCGCCGCGTCCTCGTCGAGCGTCCATTGGTGCAGACCTCTGCCGGGGTCGCCGTAGCTCATACAGCCGAGCGCGATGCGGCTCAGCTTCAGGCCCGTCCGGCCGAGTCGTGCGTACTCCATCGGTGGCTCCCCTCCGGGCCCTGTGCGGTCGCGGCCCTTCGCTGCCAGCCAACACCCATTCGCGCCGATCCGGGAGGCCCTCGCGAACGGGGTACCGGCAATGCCTCCCTCGCCTCCCGCCGCGGGGTCACGTGGCGTCGCACGGATGCGACGTGCCCTCGTCGTTTGCGACGATGGGCGCATGAGCGCACGGCTGCCCGCACTCGTGGGCATCTCGCACGGCACCTCGTCGCCCGAGGGGCGCCGTGCGGTGCGCGGGCTGCATGACGCGGTGGTTACGGCGGTGGCGAAGCTGCATCCGGATGCCACGCCGTCGGTGCGGCTCGGACACGTCGACGTCGAGCAGCCCGACGTGCCCACGACGCTCGCCTCGCTCGAGCCGGATCAGCCCGCGGTCGTCGTGCCCCTGCTCCTCTCGGCCGGGTACCACGTGTACGTCGACCTCACCGAGGCGGTCGAGGCGGAGACCGAGCGGACGGCCCGGCCCGTCGTGCTCGCAGGCGCCCTCGGGCCCGATGACCGGCTCACGACCGTGCTGCTGCGGCGGTTACGCGAGGCCGGCCTGGGTGACGACGACCGGATCGTGCTCGCGGTCGCCGGATCGAGCGACCGACGTGCGGTCGACGACTGCCGCGACATGGCGGCACGGCTCGCCGTCGCATCCGCACGCGACGTGTCGCTCGGGTTCCTCGCGGCCGCGGAGCCGCGCCTGCCCGCCGCGGTCGCCGCGGCCAGCCACGAGCGACGCGGCAGCGGCGGCGGTCGCGTGATCGTCGCGAACTACCTGCTCGCGCCGGGCTACTTCGACGACCTCGCGCGGGCGGCCGGCGCGGACGTGACGGCGCGACCGCTGCTCGTGCCCGGCGAGGCCGCTCCGCCCGAACTCGTCGCCGTCGTGCTCGACCGGTACGACGCGGCATCCGGCAACCTCGCCTGAGCCCGGTGGGCCATCCGTTCGCCGATTCTCGACCGCGGTACCGCCTCACGCCGGTGCGCAACCCCTGATGGCGAAACACGACCTTGTGTGACGCAATGCGACACGGCGTGACCGGGCGTGACACGCCGCCTGTCGGCAACGGCCGACCTCGCCTAGCTTCGACCGAACACGGAACAACGCGCACCCGGCGCCGGCCGAGGAGAGGAGGCAGCCAGTGACCACCCCGACGACGACGGATGCCACGCCCGCACGCCCGGCTCGCGCCGAGCGGCCCGCCCGACCGGAGGGCGGCGCCCGACCGGCACCGGCCCGCGGCGACCGGCCCACCCGCCCGGCCTCGCGACCGCACGGCCAGTGGAAGGTGGACGGCACCGAGCCGCTGAACGCCAACGAGCAGTGGAAGCAGGAGGACGGCGGCCTCGCCGTTCGCGAGCGCATCGAGTCGATCTACGCGACCGGCGGCTTCCAGAGCATCGACCCGACCGACCTTCACGGCCGGTTCCGCTGGTGGGGCCTGTACACGCAGCGCAAGCCGGGCATCGACGGCGGCAAGACCGCCACCCTCGAGCCGCACGAGCTCGAGGACGAGTACTTCATGCTCCGCGTGCGCATCGACGGCGGGCAGCTCACCACCGACCAACTCCGCGTGGTCGGCGAGATCTCGACCGAGTTCGGGCGCGACACCGCCGACCTCACCGACCGCCAGAACATCCAGCTGCACTGGATCCGTGTCGAGGACGTGCCCGAGATCTGGCGCCGGCTCGAGGCCGTGGGGCTCTGCACCACCGAGGCGTGCGGCGACGTGCCGCGTGTCATCCTCGGGTCGCCGGTCGCGGGGATCGCCGCGGACGAGCTCATCGACCCGACCCCGCAGATCGCCGAGATCACGTCCCGGTTCATCGGCGACGAGTCGCTCGCCAATCTGCCCCGCAAGTTCAAGTCCGCGATCACCGGGCACCCCAGCCAGGACGTCGTGCACGAGATCAACGACGTCGCCTTCGTCGCGGTGGAGCACCCTGAGCTCGGTGTGGGATACGACCTCTGGGTCGGCGGCGGCCTCTCCACGGCGCCGCGACTCGCTGAGCGCCTCGGCGTGTTCGTCGCACCCGACAAGGTCGCCGAGGCCTGGCACGGCGTCGCGCAGATCTTCCGCGACTACGGCTACCGGCGCCTGCGCAACAAGGCCCGCCTGAAGTTCCTGCTCGCCGACTGGGGCACCGAGAAGTTCCGCGAGGTGCTCGAGACGGAGTACCTCGGCGCGCCGCTGCCCGACGGGCCCGCGGCGCCCACCCCCGCGACCCCCGGCGATCACGTGGGCGTGCACCGCCAGCGCGACGGCCGCCACTACGTCGGCGTCACCCCGCTCGTCGGGCGCGTCTCGGGCACCATGCTCACCCGCCTCGCCGACATGCTCGAGGCGCACGGCTCCCGGCGCCTGCGCACCACGCCGCACCAGAAGCTCGTCCTGCTCGACGTCGATGAGACCGAGCTCGAGCCGCTCATCGCGGGTCTCGACGAGCTCGGACTCTCCGCCCGGCCGAGCCTCTTCCGCCGCTCGACCATCGCGTGCACGGGCATCGAGTTCTGCAAGCTCGCGATCGTCGAGACGAAGCAGACGGCCTCCGACGCGGTGCGCGAGCTCGAGCAGCGCCTCGCCGGCCTCGAGGACCGCCTTCCTGCGCCCATCAGCCTGCACGTGAACGGATGCCCCAACTCCTGCGCGCGCATCCAGACCGCCGACATCGGGCTGAAGGGCCAGCTCCTGCCCGACGGCGACGGCGGCCAGACGCCCGGCTTCCAGGTCCACCTCGGCGGCGGGCTCGCCTCGCAGGACCGCGACGAGGCCGGCCTCGGCCGCACCGTGCGCGGCCTGAAGGTCACCGCCGAGGGCCTCGCCGACTACGTCGAGCTGCTCGTGCGCCGCTTCCTCGACCAGCGCGACGAGGCGGCAGACGAGACGTTCGCGAACTGGGCCCACCGCGTCGACGAGGAGGCACTGCGATGAGCGCCAGGAATGTGGGTCGAGGAGCGGCGCAGCCGCGTCTCGAGACCTCTGCGACGCGGTCGGGTCTCGAGACGCGCGCTGACGCGCGCTCCTCGACCAGCAGCTCCCGCCGCAGCGCAGACGAGCTTCGCGCACTCGCGGCGGCGGGCAACGAGCTGCTTGGAAACCTCGCCGACCACGAGGCATCCGCTGCCGAGGTCGTCGCCTGGGTGGCGGCGAACTTCACGACGGATGCCGCCGCGATCGCCTGCTCGATGGCCGACGCCGTGCTGCCGCACGTGGTCGCCGAGCAGCTGCCCGGCGTCGACGTGCTGTTCCTCGACACGGGGTACCACTTCACCGAGACGTACGTGACGCGCGACGAGGTGGCCCGCGCCCTCGACGTGCGCGTCGTCGACGTGCTGCCCGAGCAGACCGTGGCCGAGCAGGACGCGGAGTTCGGGGCCGAGCTGTTCGCGCGCGACCCGGGCCTGTGCTGCGCCCGCCGCAAGGTCGCGCCGCTGCAGCAGGCGCTCTCCGGCTATGAGGTGTGGTTCACGGGCGTGCGCCGCGAGGAGGCGCCGACCCGCTCGAACACGCCGCTCGTCACGTGGGACGAACGCAACGGCCTCGTGAAGGTCAACCCGCTCGCGGCGTGGACCTTCGACGAGCTGCTCGACTACGCGGGCGCCCACCAGGTGCCCGTGAACCTCCTGATGTCGCACGGCTACCCCTCGATCGGCTGCGAGCCGTGCACCAAGCCGGTCGCCGCGGGCGAGGACCCGAGGTCGGGTCGCTGGGCCGGCCTCGCCAAGACGGAATGCGGGCTGCACCTATGAGCGAACCGAATCTGCGGGTTGAGGAGCGGCCGCAGGCCGCGTCTCGAAACCGCGAGACGGAGGTCGAGCGGGTTGAGGAGGGCGCGCAGCGCCCGTCTCGAAACCCGGACTCCGCGCAGGCGGGTTTCGAGACGACCGCTGCGCGGTCTCCTCAACCCGCGAAGGGCCTCGACGCGCTCGACACCCTCGAGTCCGAGTCGATCCACATCATCCGCGAGGTCGTCGCCGAGTTCGAGCGGCCGGTGCTGCTGTTCTCGGGCGGCAAGGACTCCGTGGTGGTGCTCCACCTGGCCGCCAAGGCCTTCTGGCCGGCGCGGGTGCCGTTCCCGGTGCTGCACATCGACACCGGCCACAACTTCCCCGAGGTCATCCACTTCCGCGACCGCACGGTCGAGCGCCTGGGCCTCCGGCTCGAGGTCGCCGCCGTGCAGGACTACCTCGACGACGGCCGCCTGCGGGAGCGCGCCGACGGCACCCGCAACCCGCTGCAGACGCTGCCGCTGCTCGACGCGATCGCCGCCGGCCGGCACGACGCCGTGTTCGGCGGCGCCCGCCGCGACGAGGACAAGGCCCGCGCCAAGGAGCGCATCCTCAGCCTCCGCGACGAGTTCGGCCAGTGGGACCCGCGCAACCAGCGCCCCGAGCTCTGGGACCTCTACAACGGCCGCCACACCGTCGGCCAGCACGTGCGCGCGTTCCCGATCTCGAACTGGACCGAGCTCGACGTGTGGCGCTACATCGAGCGAGAGGGCATCGAGCTGCCGCCGCTGTACTACGCGCACGAGCGCGAGGTGTACCGCCGCGACGGCATGTGGCGCGCGGTCTCCGAGGTCTCGCCGCCGCGCGCCGACGAGGCGGTCGAGCGCCGCACGGTGCGGTACCGCACGGTGGGTGACATGAGCTGCACCGGCGCGGTCGAGTCGGATGCGGCATCCGTCGGCGACGTCGTGCGCGAGGTCGCCACGTCGACCCTCACCGAGCGCGGCGCGACCCGCGCCGACGACCGCATCTCCGAGGCCGCCATGGAGGACCGCAAGAAGGACGGGTACTTCTGATGACGAGCACCGACCGCACGCTCTTCCGGTTCGCGACCGCCGGCTCCGTCGACGACGGCAAGTCGACCCTCGTGGGCCGCCTGCTGCACGACTCGAAGGCGATCCTCGCGGACCAGCTCGAGTCGGTCGCCCGCACCTCCGCCGAGCGCGGCTTCGGCGGCGAGCCCGGTGCGATCGACTTCGCGCTGCTCACTGACGGCCTGCGCGCCGAGCGCGAGCAGGGCATCACGATCGACGTCGCCTACCGCTACTTCGCCACCGGCCGCAGGTCGTTCATCCTCGCCGACTGCCCGGGCCACGTGCAGTACACCCGCAACATGGTCACCGGCGCCACGACCGCCGACGCGGTCGTCGTGCTCGTCGACGCGCGCAACGGCGTGCTCGAGCAGACCCGCCGCCACCTCGCCGTGGTGCAGCTGCTGCGCGTGCCGCACGTCATCGTCGCGGTGAACAAGATCGACCTGCTCGGCTACTCGCAGGCCGCCTTCTCGTCGGTCGCCGACGAGGTCACCACGCTCGCGGGCGAGCTCGGTCTGCCCGACGCGCACGTCATCCCCGTCTCCGCGCTCGCGGGCGACAATGTCGTCGAGCGCTCGGCGAACACGCCCTGGTACGACGGACCGAGCCTGCTCGAGCTGCTCGAGACCCTCCCGTCGCTCGACGAGCTCGAGACCGAGCTCGAGGCACTCCGGATGCCGGTGCAGCTCGTCATCCGGCCGCAGGGAGCGGTGGCGCACGACGTCGACGACCCCGAGCCCTTCCGCGACTACCGCGCCTTCGCGGGTCGTATCGCGTCGGGGACCGTGCGCGTCGGCGACCGGGTGCAGGTGTTCCCCGGCGGCGCGACCACGACCGTCACGGGCATCGACGCCGGCCCACGGGAGCTCGAAGCGGCATCCGCCCCCCAGTCGGTGTCGTTGCGGCTCGCCGACCAGCTCGACGCCGCGCGTGGCGCCGTCGTCGTGGCCGCGGGTGCATTGCCGATCCCGCGCCGCGAGCTCGACGCCGCACTCTTCTGGCTCGGCGACCGACCGCTGCGGCCCGGCGCCCGGGTGCTCGTGAAGTCGGGCACCACCACCGTGCAGGCCCTCGTGCCCGAGATCGTCGGGCGCCGCGACCTCGACTCGCTCGCACTCGAGCCCGCAGACGGCCTCGAGATCAACGACATCGGCCAGGTGCGCGTGCGCCTCGCGGCCGACCTGCCCGTCGAGGAGTACGCCGCGCACCGTCGCGCGGGCGCGTTCCTCGTCATCGACCCGCAGTCGGGCGCCACGCTCGCTGCCGGGATCGTCACCGCACCGGTCAACGACCTGAAGGTGGCGACCGCCGGTTCCGCCGGCATCATCCGCACGACCACCGACACCGAAGGAGCAGCAGCATGACCGCAACGTCCCGCGTCAATTCCCGCCTCGGCCTGGTGGGCGGCATGATGATGGCCACGGCGATCGTCGCGGTCGCCATGCTGACGCTGAGCGGCTGCGCGCCGCAGGCCGCGGCCGGAGAGGACGCCGAGGCATCCGCGTCGACCGGGCCTGCCGAGGAGCTGCGCCTCGGGTACTTCGCGAACGTCACCCACGCGCCCGCGCTGGTGGGCCTCGAGGAGGGCCTCTTCGCCGATGCGCTCGGCGACACGAAGCTCACCACGCAGGTCTTCAACGCCGGACCGGCCGCGATCGAGGCGCTCTCGGCGGGCGCCATCGACGCGACCTACATCGGGCCGAACCCGTCGATCAACACGTTCATCCAGTCGGGCGGGCAGTCGGCGCACATCGTCGCCGGTGCGGCGACCGGTGGCGCCGCCCTCGTCGTGCGCGACGGCATCGACTCGGCAGCCGACCTCGAGGGCACCACGCTCGCGACGCCGCAGCTCGGCAACACGCAGGATGTCGCGCTGCGCTCCTGGCTCGCCGACGAGGGCTACGAGACCGACACCACGGGCGGCGGCGACGTGCACATCACGCCAACCGAGAACGCGCAGACCCTGACCCTCTTCCAGCAGGGCGGCCTCGACGGCGCCTGGCTGCCTGAGCCGTGGGTCTCGCGCCTGATCGTCGACGCCGGCGCGCACGTGCTCGTCGACGAGGCGGACCTCTGGGAGGACGGCGCCTTCCCGACGACCGTGCTGCTCGTACGGGCGGAGTTCCTCGCCGAGCACCCCGAGACGGTGGAGGCGCTGCTCGAGGGGCACGTGGCATCCGTCGCCTGGCTCGACGAGCACGCCGAGGAGGCACCCGACGTCATCAACGCGGCCCTCGAGGCCGAGACCGGCAAGCCGCTCGCCGACGAGGTGATCACCCGTGCGCTCGAGCACGTGGCCTTCTCGGTCGACCCGCACGCCGAGACGTTCGAGACGCTCGTCGAGAACGGCCTCGAGGCGGGTACGCAGAAGGACGGCTCGATCGACGGGTTGTTCGACCTGCGCCTCCTGAACGGGCTGCTCGAGGCCGAGGGGGCCGAGCCGGTCTCCGCCGGCGGCCTCGGCGAGGAGTAGGAGCACCATGAGCGGGCAGACGGCCATCCGGATCGAGCAGCTCGGCAAGCGCTTCGGCGCCGGGCCGCTCGTGCTCGACGACGTGAACCTGTCGATCGAGACGGGTGAGTTCGTCTGCCTGCTCGGCGCCTCGGGCTGCGGCAAGTCGACCCTCCTCAATCTCATCGCGGGGCTCGACCGGCCGACGACCGGGTCGATCGACGTGCCGACCGAGGGCGCCGCCGTGATGTTCCAGGAGTCGGCGCTCATGCCGTGGCTGACCGCCCGGCAGAACGTCGAGCTGGCCCTGCGGCTGCGCGGCGTCGCGCGGTCGGCCCGGCGCGGCGAGGCGCTCGAGCTCCTCGACGTCGTCAACCTCGCGGATGCCGCGGAGAAGCGCCCGCACGAGCTCTCGGGCGGCATGCGCCAGCGCGTCGCCCTCGCCCGCGCCCTCGCGCAGGACCGGCCCGTGCTCCTCATGGACGAGCCGTTCGCCGCCCTCGACGCGATCACGCGCGACCTGCTCCACGAGGAGCTCGAGCGCGTGTGGCGGCGAACCGGCCGCACCATCGTGTTCGTCACGCACAACGTGCGCGAGGCGGCCAGGCTCGGCCAGCGCGTCGTCCTGCTCTCCAGCCGGCCCGGCCGGGTCGCCGGCGAGTGGCGTATCGACTCGACCGAGGGCCGGCGCATCGAGTCGCCCGAGGTCGCGGCGCTCTCGATCGAGATCACCGAGCAGCTCCGGAAGGAGATCCGCCGAAATGCCGCATGACACCGTCACGGAACTGTCGCGGGTCGAGGAGGGCGCGCAGCACCCGTCTCGAAACCCCGATGCGAGTAACCCGCAGCCGGGATTCGAGACGCCGCTGCCCGGCTCGTCAACCCGCGGAGCCTCCGAACACGACGACCTCCGCAGCCTCGAGGCCGGCCTCGACCGCCTGCAGACCTCCCCCGACCGCGCCCCGAGCGCCTGGCGCCGGTTCACCACGAGCGTGGTGCCGCCGATCGTCTTCGTCGTCGCGCTCGTCGCCGCGTGGCAGCTCTACGTCGTCGTCGCCCAGCCGCGGCCCGACATCGTGCCCGGCCCGGTCGACGTGTTCAATGCGATGGCACAGGCGTGGGAGTCGGGCCGGCTGCAGCTCGCCGTCGTCACGAGCCTCGAGCGCGGTGTCGTCGGGTTCCTCATCGCCGTGATCATCGGCACGCCCCTCGGCCTGCTGCTCGCCGAGGTGAAGCCGCTGCGCCGGGCCGTCGGCCCCATCATCTCGGGCCTGCAGGTGCTGCCGTCGGTCGCATGGGTGCCCGCCGCCATCCTCTGGTTCGGACTCACGGATGCCACGGTGTACTTCGTCGTGCTCATGGGCGCCGTGCCGTCGATCGTGAACGGCCTCATCGCGGGCGTCGAGCAGGTCCCGCCGCAGCTGCGCCGTGTCGGCACCGTGCTCGGCGCCGGACGCACGCGGCTCGCGACGCTCGTCGTGCTGCCGGCCGCGCTTCCCGGCTACGTCGCCGGACTCAAGCAGGGCTGGGCGTTCTCGTGGCGCTCGCTCATGGCTGCCGAGATCATCACGGTGGGCGGCACGATCGGCTTCGGCCTCGGCTCGATGCTCAACCAGAGCCGGGAGCTCGCCGACATCGCGAGCGTGCTCGCGACGATCCTCGTGATCCTCGCCATCGGCATCCTCATCGAGCTCGTGTTCTTCGCCCCGCTCGAGCGTCGGATGCTCCGCCGCCGCGGCCTGCTCCAGGGAGGCACCCGATGACCGCCGAACTCTCTGCGGGTCGAGGAGCGACGCCGCAGGCGACGCGTCTCGAGACCCTCCCTGCGCACACACCGGGTTTCGAGACGCGCGCTGACGAACGCTCCTCAACCCGCGGCAAGGTGACCCTCGTCGGCGCCGGCCCGGGTGACCCGGGCCTGCTCACCCTCCGCGGGCTCCGCGCACTCGAAGCCGCCGACGTCATCGTCGCCGACCGGCTCGGCGCGCGCGGCGTGCTCGACGGGCTCGCCGCAGAGGGCGTCGACCTCGAAGCCGAGATCGTCGACGTCGGCAAGCTGCCCGGCCACCACGCTGTGCCGCAGGACGCCATCAACGAGCTGCTCGTCACCCTCGCCCGCGACGGCAGGCAAGTCGTGCGCCTGAAGGGCGGCGATCCGTTCGTCTTCGGCCGCGGCGGCGAGGAGGTCGCGTTCTGCCATGATGCCGGCGTCGACGTCGAGGTGATCCCCGGCATCACCAGCGCCATCTCGGTGCCGGCCATCGCGGGCATCCCGCTCACGCACCGCGGCCTCGCGACCACGTTCACCGTCGTCACCGGCCACGACCAGATCCAGGCGCTCGGCGGCGGCCGCGACCACACGGTCGTGCTGCTCATGGGCATCGGCACGCTCGCCAACTCGGCGATCACGCTCGCCCGCGGCGAGCGCGGCGGCCGCTGCCCCGTCGCGATCATCGAGGACGGCTACGGACCCGGCCAGCGCGTCACCGTGGGCACGCTCGACACGATCGCGCTGCAGGCGGCGCGGCGCGGCATCCGCTCGCCCGCCGTCGTCGTGGTCGGCGACGTCGTGACCCTCAGCCCGTACGCGCCCTTCTCGCTGATTGAGCCTGTCGAAATCAGCGGGCGCGCCGAGCCGACCAGCCAGTCCCTCTGAACCCCGAGACCCCGGTCCACCCACCGAAAGGCCCCGCAGAATGACCCGTCCCCTCCGCGTCGCGATCGTCGGCGCCGGCCCCGCCGGCATCTACGCCGGCAACATCCTCAACCGCCAGGTCACCGAGGCCGGCGGCGAGGTGGCGATCGACCTGTTCGAGTCGCTCCCCGCGCCGTACGGCCTCATCCGCTACGGCGTTGCGCCCGACCACCCGCGCATCAAGGGCATCGTGAACTCGCTGCACGAGATGCTCGACGCGGGCACGATCCGACTCATCGGCAACGTCGAGGTCGGCCGCGACCTCACCGTCGACGAGCTGCGCGAACGCTACGACGCGGTCGTCTTCGCGACCGGTGCGCTGAAGGACGCCCCGCTCGACATCCCCGGCATCGGCCTGCCCGGCTCCTACGGTGCCGCCGACCTGGTCGCCTGGTACGACGGGCACCCCGACGTGTCGCGCGAGTGGCCGCTCGAAGCCGAGCAGATCGCGGTCATCGGCAACGGGAACGTCGCCCTCGACATCGCCCGGGTGCTGGCGAAGCATCCGAAGGACCTGCTCTCGACGGATGTCCCGGCGAACGTCGTCGCGGGCCTCGAGGCGTCGCCCGTGACCGACGTGCACGTGTTCGGCCGCCGCGGGCCCACCCACGTGAAGTTCACCCCCATCGAGCTGCGCGAGCTCGGCGAGGTGCCCGACGTCGACATCGTGGTCTACGACGACGACTTCGAACGTGCAGCGAACGACCCGCACGCCGAGCAGCTGCACGCCTCGAACAACCAGGTCAAGGTCATGACCCGAACGTTGAACGGCTGGCGCAAGCCCGCCGACTGGCAGCCGACAGCCTCACGGCGCCTGCACCTGCACTTCCTGCACACCCCGGTCGAGGTGCTCGGCGACGGGCGCGTTGAAGGCGTGCGCTTCGAGCGCACCCGCCCGGTTGGCGACGGATCGGTCGAGGGAACCGGCGAGTTCGTCGACGTGCCAGTGCAGGCGGTCTACCGCGCGGTCGGCTACGCGAGCTCGCCGCTGCCCGGCGTGCCGTTCGACGAGCGCGCCGCCGTGATCCCGAACGACGGCGGCCGGGTGACGGATGCCGCGCGCTCGGCGCTCCCCGGCGTGTACGCGACCGGCTGGATCAAGCGCGGCCCCGTCGGCCTCATCGGTCACACGAAGGGCGACGCGCTCGAGACGATCACCAACCTCCTTGCGGATGCCGCGGCGGGCGCGCTGCCCGAACCGGTCGTCTCGGCAGGGCCCGACGGCGACGAGGTGTTCGAGCTGCTCGAGGCCCGCGGCATCCGCTTCACCACCTGGGCCGGCTGGCTGGAACTCGACGCGCACGAGCGCGGCCTCGGCGACGCGTGGGAGGGCGACGTCGTGCGCGAGCGCGTGAAGGTCGTGCCCCGCGACGAGCAGGTGGAGCTCTCGCGCGCAGGCTCCCTGGTCGGCTCGTGACGTACGTCATCGCGCTGCCATGCGTGGACGTCAAGGACCGCGCGTGCATCGACGAGTGCCCGGTCGACTGCATCTACGAGGGTGAGCGCTCGCTCTACATCCACCCCGACGAGTGCGTCGACTGCGGCGCGTGCGAGCCGGTGTGCCCGGTCGAGGCGATCTACTACGAGGACGACCTCCCCGACGTCTGGGCGGACTACTACAAGGCCAACGTCGAGTTCTTCGAGGTTTCGACAGGCTCAACCCAAGCTCTCGGCTCGCCCGGTGGCGCCGCGAAGGTCGGCGCGCTCAGCTACGACCACCCGGTCGTGGCTGCGCTCCCGCCGCAGGCATAGTTCGCGGGTCTCTGTTCCGGGGTTGAGGAGCGACCGCCGAAGGCGGACGCGTCTCGAAACCCGCTGGCCGTACGTCGGGTTTCGAGACGGCCGCTGCGCGGCCTCCTCAACCCACGGGGGTCGACACAGACGCGTGACGCGCTCGTAGAACGCCGCGGACGTCCCGAAGTCGTCAGGCGCGGATGGTCACGCCCCGCGAGTCCGCCACGAACCGCATGACGGTCTCGTAGAACACCTCGTGCGCCCGGGTGACGGCGTGGTCGTCCAGGAGCCCCGGCGTCGCTGCGGCCCATGCCGCGAGACGCGCCCGCAGCTCGGCGTCGGTGTCGAGGCGCTCCAGCGCCGCGGCGAGGGCGTCGACGTCGCGCGGCGGCACGAGCAGCCCGTTCACGCCATCGGTGATCCACTCCGCCGGGCCGCCCTCGTCGACCGCGACGACCGCGCGGCCTGCGGCGAGGTACTGCAGCACGTTCTGGCCGAGGGGTTCGGGTCGGGTCGACGCCTGCACCGCGACATCCCACCCTGCGATCAGCGCGTCGACGTCGTTCACGTGCCCGAGGAAGTCGACCTGGCCGTCGACGCCGAGCTCCTGCGCGCGCAGGCGCAGGTCGTCGAGGTGGTCCTCATGGCCGAACAGGGCCTCACCCGCGAGCTGGAGGCGCACGTCGCGTCCGTGGAACACCCGGGCGAAGGCTTCGAGCAGCACGTGCTGGCCCTTCCACGGGTCGATGCGCGCGAGCATCCCGATCATCCGGACCGGCCCGTCGACCGCGGCGCCCGCACCGCCACGTCGGAGGCCCGACGCGCTCGGGATGACCTCGGACGGCACCCCGTCGCGCAGGTACGCCCGTGCGGACTCGAGCGTCGCATGCGAGTTGGCGATGACGCCGTCGGCCCGCGGCAGTACAAGGCGCACCATGAGCGTGTGTCCGGAACGACCGAGTGCATCGGGGTCGACGAGGTCGCGCAGGTGCACCACGAACGGCTTGCGCGACCACCGGGTGGCGATCGCGCCGTAGGCGGCCGCTCGGGCGGTGTTCGCGTCGACCAGGTCGGCGCGCAGGAACGCCCGCGTGAGCCGCACGCTCATCGCCTGCGCGATCACCCGCGTTCCGACGCCCAGCGCGGCGCGCACGCCGCCGGTGCTCGCACCGGCGGGTTGGCTGAATCCGGAGACCCGGCGAGGGATCCCGGCCGGCACGCCGTCGTAGATCCCGAGTCCGCGACCCGACGACGGCGCGAGCAGCAGGAACGGCGCCCATCTCGGCTCGGCGCGCAGCATTCGGAGCAACGCGAACTCGGCGCCGCCGACCACGCTGGTGTGGTCGAGGTGCAGGATCCGGAGGGGGCGGCGCTTCATCGCCGTTCCGCGAGCCGAGACCCCCGCGAGCTGGGTCATGCCTCTCGCCGTCCTCGTGGGAGCACGCGCGGGGCGGATGCCGCATGCGGCGCCTCGGTCGCCACGTCGAAGTCGGCCGCCTCACCCGCGGTGGTGTACGCGGCGACCTCGGCGGGCGGCATCCCCAGCAGCACGCCGGCGAGCGCGGCGAGCGGGGGAACCTCCTGGCGAGCCATGAGGCGGTACTCGTCATCGTCCTTGCCCTGCGGGTCGACGATGTCGTCGTCGTCGCCTCCCGACTGGGCGATCATGCGGTGCTCAGCGAACGCACCGACCCGGGCTCGCATCTCGTCCGCCGACGCCGGAGCCGGCATCGCGGGCAGCTCGCCGGCGATCCGCCCGGCCTCGCGGATCGTGAACGTCGATCGCACCGCGCCGGGCACCATGGCGAGCACGTCGTCGCGCTGGTCGGTCGAGGACACGAGCACGAGGTCGGCGGCGCGGACGGTTTCCTCGGTGAGCTGCTGCGCCCGGTGGCCCGACCCGTCGGCGCCGAGCGCCGCGGCGATGGCGCGCGCGCGGCGGCCCATCCGGTTCCCGACGGGCGCGCGCAGGCCCGCGCTCGTCACGCGCACTCCGGCGGCGAGCAATGCGGGCAGGTACCACCCCGCCCACTCGCGTAGAAGCACCGCGCCGAGGGCCGAGCGGTTGACGTTGCCCGTGCACACGACGAGCACCGTGAACGAGCCTGGTTCCACGCCACCCCACCTTCCAGATCCCATCCGAAACCCGAGCACACCACGGATAGGGTTTCCGATAGGAGTCTAGAGGGGGTATCGTGCGCGCACTGAGGGTCTCGCACAGCGCCGTCGTCGACGAGTGGCGCGGACGTGAGCGCGCACTCGCCGATCTCGGCGTCGACGTGACGTTGTTAAGCGCGCGTCGGTGGCACGCCGGCGGCACGCCGGTGTCGCTCGAACCGCGTCCCGGCGAGCGGGTGACAGGGGTTCCGACGGCCGGGCAGCACCCCGCACTCTTCCTTTACGACCCGCGTCCGATCTGGCGTGCCCTCGGCGAGCGCTGGGACGTCATCGACGTGCACGAGGAGCCGTTCGCGCTCGCGACCGCCGAGATCCTCCTGCTGCGTGCGCTCCGCACCCGCGCCCGCCGCACACCCGTCGTGTTCTACACCGCGCAGAACCTGCGCAAACGGTACCCGGTGCCGTTCCGGTGGCTCGAACGATGGGCGCTGCGCGAGGCATCCGGCATCTCGGCCTGCAACGCCGAGGCGGCCCGCATCGTCGAGGCGAAGGGCTTCCCAGGGCGCTCGCGGGTGATCCCGCTCGGCATCGACGTCGATCGGTTCAGCCCGGCGGATGCCGCGACCGAGCCTTCGACCACGAACCCGGATGCCGCTGGCGACGCGAACCCCATCACCGTCGGCTTCCTCGGCCGCCTCGTCCCGGAGAAGGGCGTGTTGGTGCTGCTGGACGCCGTCGCGCGCGACCCGCGCCTCCGGCTCCGCATCGGAGGCTCGGGGCCGCTCGCCGACGATCTCGCGGAGCGCGCGGCCACCGCCGGCATCGCCGACCGCGTCGAGCTCGTCGGGCCGATCGACACCGACGACGTGGTCGCCTTCCTTCGCAGCCTCGACGTGCTCGCCGTGCCCTCGCTGCCGACGCCCTCGTGGACCGAGCAGTTCGGGCGCGTCGCCGTGGAGGCGATGGCGTGCGGCGTGCCGGTCGTCTCCAGCGACGCCGGCGCCCTCCCCGACGTCGTGGGGGGTGCGGGCCTCGTCGTGCCGGCGGGCGAAGCGCCAGCCCTCGCCGACGCGCTGGCCGAGGCCGGCGGGCCACGAGCCGCGGAGCTCAGCGTCAGCGGGCTGGCGCGCGCCGCCGAGTGCAGCTGGACCGCGGTCGGCCGCGACTACCTCGACCTGTACCGATCGGTCGTGCACGCGGCATCCGCAGCCCCGCTGCCCGACCTGGAGGTGGTCGTCGTCGCGTACGGCGCGCCCGAGTTGCTGCGGCGGGCGCTGGAGCCGCTGACGGCGCTGCCGATGACCGTGGTCGACAACTCGTCGCTGCCCGAGATCGCCGCGCTCTGCGCCGAGCTCGGCCTGCGCTACCTCGACCCGGGGCGAAACGGCGGTTTCGCGGCGGGCGTGAACGTCGCGCTCGCCGACCGCCTACGGCCGGGCACCGACGTGCTGCTGCTCAACCCCGACGCGGTCATCTCGGCCGGGGACGTCGCGGTGCTGCACACGGCACTGCGTGCCCGGCCCGACCTCGCAAGCGTCGGCCCGCTGCAGGTCGACGACGACGGCACGCCTGCGCGCGTGGAGTGGCAGTTCCCCTCGCCGAGCGCAACGTGGCTCGAGGCGATCGGGCTCGCCCGCGTGCGCCGCGGCTCCCGCTTCGTGATCGGCTCGGTGCTCCTGCTCCGGGCCGAGGCACTGGACCAGGTCGGCGGATTCGACGAGCGGTTCTTCCTCTACGCCGAGGAGACCGACTGGGCCTACCGTGCCCACCGGCTCGGCTGGAGCCATGCGTCGGTGCCCGAGGCGCGGGCGGTCCACGCCGGTGCGGCCACGAGCGGCGACCCCTCGCGGCGCGAGGCGCACTTCCACGCCTCGCAGGAGCACTACCTGCGCAAGCACTACGGCACCCTCGGCTGGCAGTCCGCGCGCGTCGCACAATGGCTCGGGTCGATGGTCCGCTCGGTCGTGTTGCCGGGCGAACGGGGCCGGGCGGCGCGCAAGCGGGCGGCGCTGTACCGGCTCGGGCCGGTGCGCGTGGAGGCTCGGTACCTCGAACGGGAGGCTGCCGCATGACCCGCATCGTGCAGATCGCACCGCGCATCGGCCCCGGCACGGGCATCGCCAGTGTCGTGTGGAACCTCGAGCGCGAACTGCGCGCACTCGGCGCCACCGTCGAGCGGTTCACGTACTACGACGCGCGGCGCGGCAAGGGGCGGCCATGGCCGAAGAGTCGCATCCGGGCTCGGCTCGTGGGTGGATGGCGGCAGGTGTGGTTCAGCACGGTGGGAACGAAACGCGCCCGTGAGTTCATCGCTGCGCGGCCCGACGCCGTCGTGTTCTGCCACAACAACGTCCTTGCCGGAGACGTGTACATCAACCACGGGGTGCTGCTCGCCTGGATGCGGGCGCGGGGTCGCTCGGTGTGGGAGATCTACCGCAATCCGGTCCACGTCTTCATCTACCTCCGTGATCGCATCCGGTACCGCGGTCGCACGCATCGGGTGGTCGTGGCCCTCTCAGACGCGGGTGCCGTGGAGTTGCGTTCGACGTACCACCGCATCCGCCCGAGAGTCGTGGTCATCCCGAACGGCGTCGACCTCGAACGGTTCCACCCGCCGACGCCAGAAGAGCGGGCCGCGGCGCGGCAGTTGCTGAGTCTCGGCGACGACGAGCGGGTCGCCATGTTCTTGGGGCACGAGTTCCACAACAAGGGTGTCTCGTTCGCGATCCAAGGGCTCCCGTACGCGGAGTCCGTGCTTCTCCTGGTGGTGGGAGGCTCCGACGACATCATTGCGGCAGGCAAAGCCGAAGCAGAGGCGCACGGCGTCGCCGAACGTGTTCTCTTCATCGGGCCGAGGGGCGATCCGACCCCGTTCCTGAGGGGGGCCGATATGTTCGTGTTACCGAGCGCTTCCGAGGCGAACGCCCTCGTCGTGCTCGAGGCGCTCGCCTCGGGGCTGCCCGTCGTCGCGACTCCGGTAGGCATCGCGCCCGAGGTCGTCGTCGACGGCGTGAACGGATTCCTGATCGACCGCACCGCGCGCGCAGTGGGCGAGCGGATGGCGCAGCTGGCGGCGCTCGATGACGCGGAGATCGCCGAATGGCGTCGTCGTGCACGTGAATCCGCCGAGCCGTACGGATGGCACGGGATCGCCCAACGGTACCTCGACCTCGCCGAGGAGCTGCTCGCCGAGCGCGAGCACGGCAGTTCGGGTCATCTTGTCGCCAGGGCCAGCGGATGACGCACATCGTCCAAATCGCTCCGGCGATCGCTCCCGGCAGCGGCGTCGCCGGCGTCGCGTTCAACCTCGAGCGCGAGTTCCGCGCGGCCGGCGTCACCGTGGAGCGGTTCACCGCCGCCGAAGCCGGACGCCCGCACGCGAGGTCACGTCGACGGTCGGCGATCGCCACGCACCTCACGCGAGCCCGCAATGTCATGTGGTTCAGCACGGTCGGCACGAGGCGCGCGCGTCGGTTCCTCTCTGCCCGCCCCGATGCTGTGGCCATCTGCCACAACGACGTGATGGCCGGTGAAATCTACGTCAACCACGGCCTCCTGCAAGCGGCGATGCGGGCGCGGGGGAACTACGCCTGGCGGATGGTGCGGAACCCGGTGCACCTGTTCACAGCGGTCCGCGATCGCATCCGGTATCGCGGTCGCACGCACCGGGCGATCGTCGCGCTCACGACCACGGAAGCCGAGCTGCTCGTCTCGACGTTCGGCAAAGTACGGGCGCCCATCCACGTCATCCCGAATGGCGTCGACATCAATCGCTTCCGGCCACCCGGCGCCGCCGAGCGCGCCACGGCTCGCGCGGCGCTCGGTGTCGTCGACGACCGCACGGTTGCCGTCTTCATCGGTCACGAGTTCGAGCGCAAGGGCCTGCCCATCGCGATGGAGGCGCTCGCCAGCGCCCCCGGCGTCGCCCTGCTCGTCGTCGGCGGCTCAGCCGACATGATCCGCAGGGCGCAGACGCAGGCACGCAATGCGGGCGTCGGCGAGCGCGTCCACTTCGCCGGCACGCACGCCAACCCGATCCCCTTCCTCTGGGCGTCCGACGTGCTCGTGCTGCCGAGCGCCTACGAGGCGAACGCGCTGGTCGTGCTCGAGGCGCTGGCGTGCGGCCTCCCTGTCGTCTCGACGAGGGTGGGCTTCGCGCCCGACATCGTCGTCGACGGCGAGAACGGGTTCCTCGTCGAACACGACGCGGCATCCGTCGGTGCGCGGCTCGACGAGCTCTCGCGGCTCGGACTCGAGGCGTGGCGGATCCGCGCGCGGCAGACGGCCGAGCGACACTCCTGGCCCTTGGTCGCGCGGCAGTACCTCGACCTCGTCGAGTCCATCCTGGTCGAGCGGGGCGCCGCATGACCGGCGGGCGGATCAGGATCCTCCATGCGATCCGGTCCGACGGGTTCTCGGGGGTCGAGCAGTTCGCGCTGCGGCTCGCAGTCGCGCAGGCGGCCGACGGCCACGACGTCGCGGTCATCGGCGGGGCGACCGAGCGGATGCGGGCCGGCCTCGACCCGGCCGGCATCCCGCACACGCCGGCCGCACGCACGCTCGAGGTCACGCGGGCGGTCCGGCGGCTCGCCCGCGGCGTCGACGTCATCAACACGCACATGACCGCGGCCGACGTGGGAACCGTCGCCGCGCTCTGGTATCAGCGCAGATCGCGCCGCCCGGCCGTCGTCGCCACCCGCCACTTCGCGAGGCCGCGTGGCCGCCTGGGCCCGCTGCCGATCGGTGCGCTCATCCGTCGCCGCATCGACGCGCAGATCGCGATCAGCACGGCCGTCGCCGACGCGGTCGACGGCCCGAGCACGGTCGTCCACTCGGGCATCGACGCCCGACCTCTTCGCGACGGGCTGCTGCGGGAGCGCGTCGTCCTCATGGCGCAGCGACTCCAGCCCGAGAAGCGCACCGACATCGGCATCCGTGCCTTCGCGGCATCCGGGCTGGCCGATGACGGCTGGAGCCTCGAGATCGCCGGTGCCGGACCCGAACGCGAGATGATCGGCGCGCTCGCCGGATCGTTCGGAGTCGACGCGGCAATACGGTTCCTTGGGTACCGTAGCGATCTCCCGGCAGTCATGGATCGTGCGGGCATCCTGATCGCCCCGTGCCCGGTCGAGGGCCTCGGCCTGACCCTGCTCGAGGCGATGGCGGGCGGCCTCCCGGTCGTGGCGGCGGGCGCTGCAGGCCACCTCGACCTGCTCGCGGGGCTCGACCCCCGAGCACTCTTCACGCCCGACGACGTCGACGAGGCGGCCCGGCACCTCCGGTCGCTCGCCGACGACGACGCCGGGCGCAACGCGCTCGCGCTCGCCGCCCGGCAGCGGCAGCAGCGCGAGTTCTCGCTGCGTGCCCAGGCGGACGGCACCGAAGCGGTCTACCGGAGTGTGCTGTGACGGATCTCGTGGTGATGTCGCTCGAGGGCTGGGACGACGTGTGGCGGCGCAACCAGCACCTCGTTGCGGGCCTGCTGGGCGCCGATCCCACGCTGCGCGTGCTCTTCGTCGAGCCGCCCGCCGACCCGACGCACGATCTCCGCTCGCGCCGCCGGCCGTCGTTCGGGAGGGGCATCCGCGACGTCCCGGACGTCGCGCCCGGCCGGCTCTTCACCGTCCGACCCGTGAAGTGGCTGCCGCGCCGGGTCGATCCGCGCACCGACGAGCGCCTCGCGCGTGCGGTCATGCGGACCGCGGCATCCCTCGGCATGCATAACCCAGTGCTCTGGATCAACGACCCCGGTGCGGCGACGCTCGCGGATCGATCGGGTTGGCCGACGATGTACGACATCACCGACGACTGGCTCACGGCCGACCGATCGGCCGGCGAACGCGAGCGGGTCGCCGCGAACGAGGCGGGCCTGCTCGCGACTGCACGCGAGGTGGTCGTGTGCTCGGCGGAGCTTCGGCGCCGCAAGGGCGTTGCACGCCCGGTGGTGCTCATCCCCAACGCGGTCGACGTCGACGCCTACCGCCGGCCCACGCTGCGCCCAGGCGACCTGCCGAGCGGGCCGGTCGCGCTCTACCTCGGCACTGCGCACCCCGACCGACTCGACGTCGACCTCTGCGAGGGGACGGCGCGCGCGCTGGGGTCGCGCGGCACACTGACGCTCGTGGGACCGAACCTGCTGGCGGCCGAGCAGGTGCGGCGGTTGACGGATGCCGGTGCGCGCATACTCGGCCCACGGCGCCGTGACGAGGTCATCGGCTACCTGCAGCACGCCGACGTGCTCGTGGTGCCGCACGTGGTGACCGCCTTCACCGACAGCCTCGATCCGATCAAGCTCTACGAGTACCAGGCGGTCGGTCGCCCGGTCGTGTCGACTCCGGTCGCGGGGTTCCGTGATGCCGTCGACCCGCGCATCACCATCGCCGACAGTGAGGCATTTGTCACCGCGGTCGTGGCCGCTGTGCCCGCGGCAACGGCGTTCCCCGACGGCGCCGACGGCGAGGTTGCGAGCTGGAGCGAACGCGTCGAGCGATTGGCGGAGGTCGTCCAGCGCGTGGCGGGCGACGCCGTGGCCTGACCGGCCGGGACCCCTTCAGAGCGTCTCGAGGATGCCGCGCAGGTTCGCCCAGGCCCACGACCAGTCGTGGGCGGCGGCGCGGGCTCGCGCCTCCGCCGCCATCCGGCGGCGCAGCTGCCAGTCGCCGACGAGGTCGGCGAGTGCCGCGGCGAGCGCGGCAGGGTCATCGGGTGCGACATACCGACCGGCCGGGCCGATGACCTCCGGAAGGCCGCCGACACGGCTTGCGACGATCGGGAGCCCCGTTGCAAGCCCCTCGCCCGCCGCCAGCGGGCAAGGGTCCGCCCACCGTGAGGGCACGACGAGGATCCCCGCGCTGCTGAGGAGCTCGGGAAGCGCCGCGCGATCGACGAACGGCTCGAAGCATATGCGTGCAGGGCTCTCGCCTGCAAGACCACGCAATCGCCGCTCATAAGGCGAAAGTGGGGCGCTCCGGTCGAATCCGTGGCTGCCGACGACGACGAACTCGAGGTCGTCTCGTTCGAGCATCGTGGCCGCTCGGACGAGTACGTCGGCCCCCTTATTCGGGATCATCCGCCCGACGAACAAGATCCGCAGCGGCTTCCCACGTGAAGCCCGTTCCGCTGCCGGCTCGTCATCGCCCGCCGTCCAGGCCGGCGTAAACTGCGCCACGTCGACGCCGTTCCCGACGACGTGAACGATATGGGCGAGATTGCGTGGCAGTCGGTGCCGTGTCTGCTCCGCCAGGGATTCGCTGACGCAGACGATCGCCGAGACGCTCCCGAGCATCCTCGAGACCTCTGCCTTGGTGAAGGTACGCAGCAGGTCGTTGTGCGCGTAGAGAAGCACCTTGTGCGGCGAGTCGCGAAGGAGCCAGGGAAGGATCGGTGCGTTGTGCGCGAGCACGATCGACGGCTTCAGGTGGCGGATCGTCTCGGCGATCGGCTCGTAGTACCGGCCGACGGCGCTCCGTGGCCAGCCAAGCGTTCCACGGACGAGATCGAGGTATCGGTCCCGCCGGGAGGGGCCGGGGACTCCACGATACTCGATCGCGGCTGCACTCTCGTAGCGCGGCCGCATAGTGGACGCCTCGACGACGACCGAGTGCCGGACCGCATCTTCATCCTTCGCCGCAGCGCTCGCGAGCCCGTGTACGACAGTGGGGATCGCGGAGCCCGTCCGAGGCGAGTAGTGATCGCCAGGCGTGATCACGTGGATGACGTCGATCATGAGTGCACCACCACCTCGAACATGGGGCAATGCTAGCCACTGGCGGGCTGATGCAGGTTCACATGTCGACCAGCGGAACCTCGACCGTCTGATCGGACGTATTGCTGCTCTCCCCGTCGGGATGTTCTGCAAAATACTCGCGCTCGGAACCGGGCCGACGGTATCGACATGGGATGGTCCGCTACTGCGACATCGGCTGCGTGCATCGCCGGAGCGATCGTGTTCCATCGCAATAGACGGGGACGGCCGGTCCGCCTTGGTTTCACCAAGGCGGACCGGCCGCCAACACTGATGCGTACTCCTAGTCGAGCGGCACGAAGGGAGGCACGCAGGCCTCGTCTCCGGTGAACCCCTCGGACTGCGGAGTCGGGGTGCTCGGCACGGTCCACGAAACGATGATCGGATCGTGGTTGTCGGGGTCGGGAATCGAGTGGCCCCAGTAGATCGTCGCCGTCACGTCGAACGTGGTGTTCGCGCTGTTGCTGCCATTCGCGTACAGACCGAGCGTGACGTCGTCACCGGGCGCGAGCGTGAACGGCAACACCGGCACGGTGCCGACGAGCGAGAACGTGAGGCCCGCAGCGGTCGTGGTGATGGTAGGCGCTGGCGAGGCGAAGATGATGATCGGCTTGTCCGTGTTGTTCGTCACCAGGAACGTGAACAGGTAGCCCTTGTCCGGATCGAGCGTCGGGAAGTTGAGCTTCTGGGCGCAGCTGTTGCCAGGCAGCTTGAATGCCACCCCAGGTTCGATGTCCGGGCCACCGCCGGATGCCGCGTAGGCGGGCGCCGGGACAGCGAGGGCGATCGCGGGCACTGACCACGCCATCGCCTTGGTTACCGTGCGTCGACTGACGCCGGCCTTCGGTTCTTCGAGGTCGCTCATGCGTGGTTCCTCCTGATTGGATGCTGTGTGTGTCGCCGACCACCCCGGCGGTCGTACGGATTCTGATTTCGCGAAGTGTTGCGGGTCACTGCGCAGGCTATCGGGTTTTCACAGCCAACTCTAGGGGTAGGGCATTCCACATGCGAACTATGAGACCCCCACATTCGGGTGACACGCGCGGGAATGGCGGCGTGTGACGCACCCGTCGGAGCACATTCCGAAGCCACCCGAGGAACGACGGAACGCATGACGAACGGCACGGCGGTCGCGGTCTCTAACCTGTCGAAGACCTACTGCATCAGCCACCAGCACCGCGCCAGCCGCGCCACCGAAGCTGTCGACGAGTGCCTCCGCCACTCGCTCCGGCGCGGCGATGTCTAGCTCTTCGACGTCTCCGCAGCCTCACGTGATCGACGATGTGCTCGCGGTGGGCGTCGCGGAGTTCCGGCGCAAGTCGATCGCGAAGATGCGCTACGCCGCCGACGACGAACCAGGTCTGGACGAACGCGGGCGTGTTGTATGTCGCGAGGACGACGCTCGAGCTGGGCGTCGTCATATCGGTCTCTTGTCGTTCGCCGTCGTGTAGAGGCGCTCGTAGCGATCGACCACGCTCCCGAGCTCGAACTCCACCGCACGTGTTCGGGCTACGGCACCAAGCCGTGAGCGGAGATCGTCGTCGGTGAGCAGCTCGACGAGGCGATCACCGAGTCCGTCGAGGTCGGTAAGCACGCCATACCGGCCCTCGTCGGTGACGTATCGCGCACCGACGTTCGGCGTCGCGACCACTGGCAGCCCGGCGGTCATCGCCTCGGCATACGGGATGCCGAACCCCTCGTAGGTCGACGGCAGGCAGAACACCCACGCCCTGCGGTACTCCTCGGCGAGCTCGTCGTCGGTCAGCCGGCCGAGGGCCACCACGCCGTCGGGGAGATCGGCCGGGGCATCCTGGGTCACCATCCGCAGCCGGGCCCCGGGCACGCGGGGCCGCACGACCTCGGCGAAGCACGCCGCGAGCTCTGCGCCGCGCTTGCGGCCTCGCCACGTGCCGACGAACAGCACGGTCGGGTGCGGCCACTTCTCGCCGCCTCCCGCGCCGAACCGGGATTCGTCGACACCGTTCGGGATCACCGTCCTCACCCAGGGCGTCCATTTGCGGGTCTGTGGCGAGATGAGCACAGTGCGGTCGGCGACGAGACTCGCGAGTACCTCGGTGAACCCGAGGAGCACCATGCGGGCCCGCTCCTTCAGGCCGCGGATCCGCAGCGCCTCCTCGAAGCACGACCCGTGCAGGGTGCGAACGTGCATCGGCACGCGCCGGCGCCACATCCAGTAATCCTCCCCGTGCGCGTGCAGCACGTCGTAGGTCGAGAAGTCCTGCCGACGCATCACGAAGGCGAACCGGAACGTGCGCAAGGATCCCCGGAGAGGCAGGTGCACGTTGCCGTATTCGGCACCGTCGACCGGGGCGCAGGGGCTGAACACGTCGACCGTGTGACCCCGTCGCGCCAGCTCGTTTGCGAGCGCGTGCACCTGGTACCCGACGCCGATCTTGCTCTCGCTGGGCAGGTAGTACGAGATCATCGCGATGCGGAGCGGTCGGCGGTGCCCGTCAGCCGGATGCCTCGGGCCAGGCGTCACAACAACCCCGCCCGTAGCGCTCGAAGCCATGCGTGGCCCTCGCGGAGGTCGGGCTCCAAGTGATTTCCCTCGGCCCACTCGTTCCACGACTTGATCCAGAGCAGCCGCTCCTCGGGGGGCCGGCCGGCGAGCAGTTCGACCGCCTGCTCGACATTGCGTCGGAAACGCTCCGGCGTGGCGCCCTCCACCACGAGGCCGCGCCGCCCTGCCCGCGGGGTGTTGTCCCAGTTGGGATAGATACACGGCTGCACGTCGGGCGCGTCCGGGAAGTCGGCCACGATCGTGTCAGAGTACGGCCAGACCTCGGGGCCGCCCATGAGCTTGCGCAACGCCCGCATCCGGAACCTGGACGCCCTGGTCACCCGAGCGGGCAGTCGCATGTAAACGCTTGCGTCGAAGCCGTCGACCGCGGCGTCCCTGTACCTCACGCCCTTGCCGAGTAGGTCGCTCGCCTCGGCCACGAGGTAGAGCCCGCCGAGGCCGGCCTCACGGGCCATAGCCTGCCATCGATCGACGAAGTCCGCGGCATCCGGGAGGTCCTCGGGCCGGAAGACATAGAAGAGCGGGCGCCCATTCACGCGAAAATATCGCTCGTCGCGGAAGGCAGGCAGCAGGGTCTCGAAGTGCCGGCGGTCGTCCTCGGGCCCGGGGTAGGTCTGCTCCTTCAGCACCTTATCGGCGGCGGCGTGCCAGACCCCCGTCCACGACTGGTTCGCCCAGGCGAGGCAGAACCCGATCTCGGGTTCCCCACTCTGGAGCACCTCGCGGAATGGACGCTCGAGGATGCGGTCGCCGTCGCCGAACCAGTAGTGCCAGTAGACGAAGGCCTCGATGCCGTAGCTGCGCGCGAGGTCGCTCTGCGCCTGCCGCGTCTCGGGCACGCGCAGATCGTAGAACCCGAGGTCGGCCGGCAGCGTGGGTTGCTGGTGTCCCGGATACAGCCGACGGGCGCGGGCGGTGTTCGTCCATTCGGTGAAACCGGGGCCCCACCATTCGTCGTTCTCAGGGATCGGGAAGAACTGTGGAAGGTAGAACGCGAGAGTGCGAGCTCTGACGGCAGGCGCAGCCGGGCCAGGAGCCGCGGCGGCTCCAGGGGCCGTCGAGGGGGTCTCGATCACGGGAACCGCCAATTCTCGAAGCATCAGGCGAGCAGGATGAATCCTACTGGCTGGTGACGCGCTGTCTCGTGCCCGCCGCGAGTCGGGTCCGCACCGAGCGCGTCGCCCGCCGGAGCCACGGCAAGCGCGCGGCGAGGAGGGCACGACGACGCTCGCGCCGTCGCCCGTCAGGGGGCCAGAGGATCGCGGCAAGGTGCCCGACAGCTCCGCGAAACCGCGCGTCGGCGTATCCAGGTGCTGCGAGGAGCTCGCGGAACAGGTGGCGGTGGAGCTTGCCCTCGATTCCGCCGGCCAGCCCTTCGTCGACGCCGATCAGGCCGCCGCCGAGGCGGAGGGCCACCGCCGATGACAGGAAGGGTAGCCCGAGCCGGGTGGTGCGCGACGTCGCCCCCACGTGAACACGGTAGAACACCGTCGGTTGGTCGACCTGCGTGACGGGCTGGAGACGGGCGACGTTCACGAGCATCCAGTAGTCGTCCATCGCGAGGGCGTGCGGCGCGAATCCGCCGGCCAAGCGCAGGAGCTCGGGGTCGGCGACGAAGCTGGTCGTCGCCGAGATCGGTCCGCGGAGCAGGGCTCGGAGATCGTGGATCTCGAGTTCGTCGGACCCGCTCACATCGGCGCTCTCCACGAGCTCCTCGAGCGTGCGCTCCCGCCCCACGAGGACTGTGGCCCATCCCGCGACCGCCTCGTCCATGCTTCGGAGCCGGTCGGTCTCATCGCCGACCGCGAACGTGGTCTCGCGCAGAAACACGATGCGTTCACCGGAGTGCGCATCGAGCCACCCGACGGCGCGTGCCAGATGCGTCGGATGCCACAGGTCGTCCTGGTCGACGAAAGCGACCCACCCTCCCCTGGCCAGGGCGAGCCCGCGGTTTCGTGCGACCGCCACACCCAGGTGCGACTGCTCGACGAGTCGCGCGCCGACAGGATGGGCCCGCACGAGATCGGGGCCGTCGTCGTCGGACCCGTCGTCGACGACGATGACCTCGACCCTGTCGATTGCCTGTAGCGCGATCGACGTCAGGGTCTCCGCGATATATGCGCCGCCGTTGTAGAGCGGCACGACGACCGAGACGAGCGGATGCCGCGACTCGCCGGTCGCGCCGACCTGCGATGCGGCGGGCATCGTGGATTCGGCCACGGAGGTCAGCCTCGCCGCCCTTGTCGGCGTTGCACTCCGACCGGGGTGGCCGCCGCGTCCTCCTCGCCGGCGAGTTCATCGAGCCCGCCGGCCGACGCGTTGTCGAGGCCAGCAGGGACCACTGGCGCCGGCGCCTCGGCCACCGGCTCCTTGGCCGTGTACTCCCGGCGGTAGTCATAGGAGTACGGCGATGCGTCGACGCCGCGCAGGGGCGCCTTGTTCAGCACGATGCCGAGTGCACGACCCCGGGCTTTCCGGAGCGTGGCGAGCGCCTTGTCGAGCAGATCGTCCGTCGTCTTGCCGAGCGTCACGACGACGAGCGCCCCATCGGCCTGATGCGTCAGCACGGCGCCGTCGGTCACCGGCAGGAGCGGCGGCGCGTCGATGATCACGGTGGCGTGCTTCGTGAGGTCGCCGAGCAGCACGTGCATCCGCTCGGATCCGAGCACCTCGCTGGGGTTCGGCGGCGGGCTTCCCGCCGCGAGTACGAGCAGGTTGTTCGACTTCGGAGTGCGCTGCAGGACCTCGGCGAGCGCCGCCCGGCCTGCGAGCACATCGCTGAGACCGGCGCCGCCGGGGAGTCCCATAGTCTTGGCAACCATCGACCGGCGCAGGTCGCCGTCGACGAGCACGACCGTGGTTCCGGCGGCTGCCAACGTCAGGGCGAGATTGCACGCGACCGTCGACTTCCCGTCACCCGGCAATGGACTCGTGACCACGATGGTCCTCGGCGGGTGGTCCACGTCCATGAACTGCAGGTTGGTTCGAAGAGCTCGCAGCGCCTCGGCGACCGCGAACTTCGACGTCTTGCCGCCGCCGTTGTCGGACAGGTCGACCAGCCGGTTGTCGGCGTTGAGGCCGGGCACGATCGGAATCGTGCCGACGACGGCGACGCCCGTCTTCTGCTCAACGTCCTCGGCCGTGCGAATCCGCCGGTCGGAGACGGTGCGGATCATCGCGAATGCGATGCCAAAGCCGAGTCCGAGGATGCCGCCGACGATCACGGCGGTCTGGACATCGGGGAAGGACGGGGTTGTCGGCAACGACGCCGAGTCGCCGGGAATCACGGTGACGGGGGCGGAGCCCAGTGTGCCGTCACCCTCGATCTTGTCGATCTCGACCTTCATCGCCCGGATCCAAGCCGAGGCCAGGTCGCGTGCGCTCTCGGGCTTGTCGGCCTCCGCACTGATCTTCATGATCACTGTGTCGGGGGTGTTGGTGACGGTGACCCGCTGGACGAGCGCCTCGGGAGTCGTGTCGAGCTCGAGATCCTCGATCGCGTTCTCGGCTACGGAACGCCAGCCGGCGATGTCGAGGTACGACTGCACCCGCGATCGCGCCAGGGAGTCGCCGAGTGAGGACGTCCCCACGTCGGCGGTCTGCTTCGACACCACGTATCCGCTGGCGCCTGCCGTGTACACCGGGGTCTGCAAGAGCGTCCAGCCGTATCCGGCGCCGATGCCCAGCAGCGTCATCAGGAGGATGGCGATCCAGTGCCTGCGCAGACCACGCAGGTAGTCGCGGAGCTCCATGCAACCTCCGGTCGTGACTCCGGCCCAACGCCGCGGCGCGGCAGGCACTCAACGAGTAGGCTCCATGGTATGCCAACCGCCTTTGACGTGCGCGCGCTCACCTCGACGGTTCGAATCGAGCTCGACGACACGCTGAGTGCTGGCGAGCAGAAAACGATCAAGTCGCAGTGGGCCGACCTCCTCGTCGAGGAGTCGGACGAACCAACGACGACCATCCGAGGCAGCGTTTCCGCGGCCATCGCCGACGTCAGGGCTCGAGCGGCCAGGTCCATCACCCTCCGAACCGCGGCGGAACTCGCCGACCGGATCACGACTGAAGTCACGCTCAGCGGGATCAGGCCATTGCAGGGCAAGGCGCTCATGCTGCATGCTGCCGCCGTCGCGCTCGACGACGGCAGGGTCATCGGCTTCGTCGGGCCGTCCGGCCGGGGCAAGACGACGGCTTCGAAGGCGCTCGGTCGAGCATTCGGTTACGTGACCGACGAGACCTTGGCGATCCGTCCCGACGGGAGCGTCGTCCCGTACCCCAAGCCACTGTCGATCGGCGCGCGACCCGGGCCGAAGCAGCCCACACCCGCCTCAGGCATGGGGCTCCGTCCTGTCTCCGGCGACGGCCTGCAAATCGCCGCGCTCGTGCTGCTCGATCGCCGTTCCGACGTCGTGCAACCCTACGTCGAGTCCCTCAGCATCACCGAGGCATTGCCCGAGCTCGTTCCGCACACGAGCTACCTCGCGGCAATGCACCGACCGCTCCGCACGCTGGCGGAGCGTGTGCGGTCAACCGGCGGCGTACGCCGCGTCGTTTATTCAGAGGCGGACTCGCTTCCCGGCCTCGTCGATCAGATCCTCGCCGACGTGAGTACTGAGGCGCACACTCTCTCGGATGTCACAAGCACCTACCGCCGGGACTGCGACTGTTTCGCCGAGTTGTTGCCCGACACACCGATCCTCGCTGGCGTCCCGACCAACGGGGGGTATGCAGACTCGTACTGGCGCACCGACCACACCGACGCGCTCCTCGTCGACGACTTGCTCCTTGTGCTCCGCCGTCACCAGGTGCTTGTGCTCGAGGGCGTCGGGCCGACCGCGTGGCTCGCCGCGAGCGGCTCGACGGAAGACGAGATCCGGCAGGCGGTGCTGCGACAGCTCCCTGCTCCGCCGGAAGGCGTTGATCCGGCAGAGGCCGTCGCCAGGGCCCTCAAGGAGATGACCAGCGCGCAGCTCCTCACGCGACGACGCGACGGCGACGGCGACGGCGACGGGGACGGGGACGGGGAGATTGAACGCTAGCCGGACGGAACGCGCTCCGGCGTGGCATCCGGGGCATGCTCGTCGGCGAGCTCATCAGGACCCGCGCGCTGTTCCCGCGCCATCGCTCCCAGGCAGATGCCCGCGATGACGAATGGGATCGACACTCCCGCTGCGACCCAGAACAGGTCGAACTGCGCCTGCACGATCCGACAGCACACGACCGCGACCGCGAGCGTACCGAACCGGGGGTCGACACGCCACAGCACGACGATCACGCCGATCCACATGACGATGAAGCCGACGAGGCCGAAGAGGCCTGCGGACGCCAGCACCTCCATCTCCGCCTGAGGCGGTTGGTAGGGAAGCGACCCATCGTTGTACCAGTAGCGCAGCCCGTGTCCGAAGACTGGCGCCTCGCGCCAGTATCGGAAGACCTCGCGGAACCAGTCGAGTCGCTGGAACACCGAATTGTGCCGTTCCTGCGACTCGATCTGCTCGATCACCATGATCACGATGAGCCAGACCGCAGGAATGATCAGGAGGAACACGAAGCGGGAGCGGCCGGTGACCTTGCGCCGGATCACCACGATGAGGACCGCCGCGATCAGTCCGATGAGCGCCTGGCGGGACTGGGAGATGACGACGGCCGCGGTCAACAGCCAGAACGCCGACCACGCCCAGCCCTTCGTCCAGCCCACCCAGTCTGGGTTGACGTAGACGACGACGGCCGCGAATGCGAGGGTCGTGCCTACGAAGTTCTTGTGCATCGGGAACGGCCAGGTCGGATACACCGGCCCGAAGTTGCCGGCTGCGTACTCGATCACCCCCTGCACGATGGTCAGCCCGGCGATCACGCATGCGCTGACGACGACGAGCGACAGGGCGAGGCGCGCGTATCCGCCGGCGCCGAGCGCCCAGCCGACGATGAGCGCACCGGAGATCAGCAGCCACGCGTGGAACCACTCGACCGTGTTCGCCACGTACGGATTCACGATGACCGTGAAGAGCGTCGTGAACTGGTAGAAGAAGTTCAGCCAGAGCAATTGGCGCAGCGGCCGACTGAACGGACGTTTCGCAAGCAGCACCGCAGTCCCGAATGCCGCCGCGAGCGCGACATCCGACACGGACAGGTCGCCCCCGCCCAGGCCGACTCGCTGCACGATCAGCAAGCCAGGCATCGACATGAGTGCGATCGCGAGTGGTTGGGAGCCCGAGAGCGCCGCGCCGATCACGAGCGCAGCCAACGCGGTCGCGGTCATCGACCCGTTCTGGATGCCCTGATCGAGCACGATGTAGACGGCGGCAACGGCCCCCGTAGCCATGAGCACCCAGCGCCACGCGTTCGCCCACCAGTCGACGATCCGCTCACGCCAGAGCTCCCTGCGCGTGCTCGTCGAACTCATGACCGGTCCTTCGGTGGGATTTCGCTCAAGTATCGCAGGTGCGGGCAGGGCGATCGAGACCTCGCCGACCGCGGCTGGCACCACGACGCGCAGTACCGTGGCCCGGCCAGTGTCGCATGGCAAACCAGTGCACCCGGGTCGAGAGATGCTAATCGTGGCCGACATACCGGCTTCTCACACGAGCCTCAGCGTATGGGTGAACCTCCGCCACCTCCGCAGCCGAGTGAGAAACCAGCCTTGTCCGTCAGCGTCTATAGGACTATCCACGCTGCTTCGCAATGATCAATTGCGCGCTTCGGCGCCGAGGCGGCTGGAGGGCGGCACTCCGCACTCCGCAAGCCGGTCCGTCGACTTCCGCTGCCCGATGTCCGGTCGCGCACAATGAATTGCCAGAGTCGCCCTCAATTCACTCAGCGACCCGATGCGGCGGCGGCACTCTACGCTGATGGCTGTGAGTGGTTCGGAGGCGACGGCGGGCGCAAGCGTGCGCATCCATTCCGTTGACGGCCTGCGGGCCCTGGCCTTCCTCGCCGTGTTCGCTTTCCATACCTGGGAATTCGCGGGCCGTCCCGAGATTCCGGTCCTCTCGTTCATGGTCAGCCAGAACATCCGTCCCGACTTCTTCGTGGTGCTGACGGGGTTCGTGCTTTTCCTGCCGTTCGCTCGCCGCCCCGAGCGAATGGACGGCTTCCAGACCCGCTCCTACTTGTGGCGGCGCATGCGAAGGATCGTACTGCCGTACTACGTCGCACTGGCCTATGCCATCTTCCTGCCGCAGTTGCTCGTGGTGCTGATACGCCTCCTCGGGCGCGAGGCATCGTGGCAGCCGATTCCAACCCTGGGTGACATGCTTAGCCACCTCACGTTCACGCACTTGTTCTTCGAGGACCACTGGGCCTCCGTGAACGGAAGCCTGTGGACGATGTCCCTGGAGATGCAGCTTTATCTTCTGTTCCCGCTGCTGCTGATCGCGGCCAACCGCTGGGGAGCGCGGGCATTGGTGTGGGCGATCGGCCTGTCCGTGGTCTTCCGCGTCCTTGTCGTCATCTTCGTACCTGGCTCCGACTTCCCGGACCAGTTCCTCTGGAGCGCATCCGGCATGGGTCGCCTGATGGAGTTCGCGGCAGGAATGCTGGCGGCCATAATCGCCTTCCGCGTAAGCGAGCGCATCCGCAGGCCGCACATCGTCCTCCTCCTGGCCGTGATGGCCGTGTCCTACACGGTCGCGACGATCCCCTTCTTCCAGACCTCGGTGCTGCCGATCCGCGAGCTCAGCCTGGGCACCCTCTTCGGGAGCCTCATAGTCATCGTCTTGAACGTTCCGGCCGCGGGACACCTCTTCGCGTGGAAGCCGTTGGCGTATCTCGGGTATCGGTCGTACAGCATGTTCCTCATCCACCAGCCGACGGCCTGGTACGTTTCCGAGTTCCTCCAGAAGTTCGCCGGTGTCCCCGAAGGGACCACGCTGCTCCTGCTCCTGTGGACCCTCGGCTTCGGGGTCGTTTTCGCCGTCGGACAGCTGCTCTTCGTCACGGTGGAACGCCCGTGCATCAACTGGGCGAAGCGTCCCCGCAGGCAGGAGCCGCCCGAATCGGCAATGACCGGCGCCGCGAAGGCATAGCCGCGGAGTCGAAGCCGCGTATACGCCGTGAGAGGACGACCCGCACCCTTCGAACGCGCGGCTTCTCTCCTGGGGGAGCCATCGGCCGGTACTACTTCGCTGGCCGTTTGCCCTATGCTCACACCGGCGTCTGTCCGCCGACGTCAGCTGCGTCGGCGCCTCACCCGCGAGCGTAGCTTCGACACGACCGTCTGAATTGCGCCACGCAGGAAGCCCAGCGGCGCGATGCGCACCGAGTCCCGTAAGTCGAGTGCCGCGGCTCGGAATCGTCGCGCCTTGAGGTCGCCGATAACCCGGCCGGCGGAACCCTCCGCGGTCCAGGCATCCTGACGCCGGAGATACCGTTGGAGCAGCGTGACCTGTTCCTCGTGTCCGAACTGGTGCGCCGAGGCGATGTTCGCCAGGATGGCAGCCCGCGCTGACCGGTGCCTGGCACGCCAGTCCGCGCGCGTCACATTATGGTCATGACGCCGATAGTCGACCACCACAGTCATCGAACTCACGAGCGGGGCGTCGCGCAGGAGGCGCAGGATGAGCTCATCGTCTTCCGAGAAGGCGAGCCGCTCGTCGAAGAGGCCGACTCGTTCGAGCGCCGACCGTCGTACGAGAAGTGCGACGATCCTCGGGATCGGCGTCGCTCGGCTGAGGAACTCCTCACGCGTAGCCGGCTTGGTCGTCCACTGCCCGAAGACACGCCCGTCGGCGTCTATGTACCGGCCGTTGCCGAACACCCCGGCTGCGTCGGGGCTGGCTTGGAGCGTCGCGACCAATTGGCCCAACCGCTCGGGCGGCCAGAGGTCATCGTCGTCCAGGAAGGCGACGAACTCGCCGGAGCCGCTGCGGATCGCGGCGTTGCGAGCCGCCGACACTCCTGCGTGCTGCTGGTGGATCACCGTGGTCGACGGCAGATCGGATGCCAGCCGTTCGAGCTCCTCGGGAGCACCCGAACCGTCGTCGACGATCACGATCCGCCACAGGGGATACCGCTGCTCCCGCACCGACGCGAGAGCAGCTGGGAGGAAGCGGCTCACCCGGTTCGTCGGCACGACGACATCCACCGTGCCCTGGTTCACCGCGCGGCCTCACGCAGTGATCTGCGCAGCTGTGCGACGGCTCGAAGGCTTGCGACGAGGCCGGCGGCGGTGCCGGTGAGGTCGAGACCGGCGCGCCGCACACCGCCCGCGACGCCGCGTGCCTTCGAACCCAGACCACGACGCTTCGGGTCGCCGATCGAGCGGAACCCGAGCGCGAGATCGCGGCCCGCGCCGGAGACCACCCTGCGAAGGTAGCGGCGAAGGTGAGGATCACGGTACCCGAGCGTCGTCGCAAGCAGGACGACATGGTTGCGGGCTCCGTAATATCGGTAGCGGGCGTCGAAGCGACGGCCTCGTGCATAATCACCTGCCACATGACGGACCACTGCGTCGGGCGTGTACACGATCGTCATGCCGGCGCGCCGCATCCGGAGCGCGATGTCGGTCTCCTCGCGCAGGCAGGTCCCGGGATAGAAGTCGCGAATGCCGCCGAGCTCGCGGACCGCGTTCATGCGGACGGACATGTTCGCACCGAGGAGATGGTCGACCTCCACCGCCTTGCCCGGGTCGGCCGCGAAGAATCCGGTGAGCCGCCCGTCGGGCAGCAACTGGCCGATCTGCCCGATTCCCTCACGCTCTTCGCCGGGCTGCCCGTTGCGGGCGCGGCCGCCGACTGCCGTCACCCGCTCGTCCGCGTAGGGACGGAGCAGCTTCTCCAGCCATTCGGGCTCGGCGTAGGCGTCGTCGTCGACGAATGCAACGATGTCCTCTGCGACATCCGAGATGCCGATCGCCCGAGAGGTGGCGGTCGAGCCGATCCCCCGCTCGTTGCGTCGGAATTCGACCCCGGTGAAGCCCGCGACGACCTCTTGCGTACGCGTGTCCGGCGAGGCGTCAACCACGATGATCCTTGCCGGCGGCACGGTCTGGCGAGCCAGATGCTCGAGGCACTCGCGCACGTACTCCGGGCGCTGATACGTGGCGATCACGACGCTCGCGGTGGGCCGCGCCATCATCGGCTCCCCCCTCCTGCCCGGCCGGCGATGACCTGCGAGACGCCCTGTGGGAATCGAGGCAGCTCGCCGAGCACCTCGGTCAGGCGGCCGATCGCAGCCTCGAGCGCGTCGACGGCGGTCTCGACGGTCGCCCGCGGCGCCGGGGCGGCGTGGGCCAGCAGTTCCGGCAGCCTCATGCGCTTATCGAACGCGAGGAAACGGGAGTCGTTCGGGGTGATCACCGACTCGTAGTCGAGGAACTTGAAGGCACCACCGCTGAGCGGTGGCTCCGGACTCGTCCACACGGCCGGAATGCCAAACGCGTCAGCGGTGACGAGACCGTGCAGCGATGTCGTCACTACCGCCGCGCACGCCCCGATCTCGCGCACGGTGCGCGAAGCCGAGCGGTGCACGTCGATCATCCGCACCCTGAGGCCGGGCGTCTCGGCGAGCGCCAGGAACGCCGCCTGTGAGCGATGGTCGGCGTGAGGGACGAGCCCGACGTCCCAGCGCAACGCTGGCCGTCGGATCCGCCTGGCGACGAGGAGGCCCGGGTCGCCGAGCGCAACGCGGTCGGGGGCGCCGATGTGCTCGCGGGTGAGCTGTCCGCGAACCGCCAGTACCTTTGCCCTCGGGAGCGGGTACGGGCGGTCGTGCATGAGTCCGCTTCCCCAGATCGCGCCGTCGAAGTTCGGCGGCAGGGACTCCAGGATGCTGCCAACTCCGGCCAGGCTCGCCTCGGCCGACCTGCGGTGCACCGGGACGACGCCGTACCGCGGGAGCAGCCATTGCGTCATGTCGTCGCCGAAGTTCGGATGCCCCACCCACCAGTGCGCTCCGACGACCACGCCGTGCCTCAGGGTTGCCGGCTGGGTCGCCGCGATGGCGATCTGCCGAAGCCCGCGCGCCCGCCGACGGAGCGGATGCGTGTAGTCCATCGCCAGCCCTCTCGGAATCGGCTCCAGTATGTCAGGCGGATGCCGCATCATCAGTCGAGCTCACCCAGCTCGACCAAGCGGGCGAAGTCCGCACTCTCCGCCCGCACCCGCGCGAAGCTGCCCTCCGCCTCGATGCGCCCGTCCTTCAGGAACACGAGGGTGTCAGAATGCCGGACGGTCGACAGACGGTGGGCGACGATCAGGATCGTCATGCTGCCTTGCAACCCGCGGAGCGTCGTGGCGATCTCGTGTTCGGTCACGTTGTCGAGCGCGGACGTCGCCTCGTCGAGCACCAGCACGCTCGGCCTGCGGTAGAGCGCTCTGGCGAGCCCTATGCGCTGCCGCTGCCCGCCCGATAGGCGCACGCCACGCTCACCCACCACGGTGTCTAGACCTTCGGGGAGCTCCGCCAACAGATCGTCGAGCTGCGACATGGTCAGCACCTCGTCGATGCGCGTCCGATCGACCCGTTCTGCGGGCACGCCGAAGGCGATGTTCGCCGTAAGGGTGTCGTTGAGCAGGAAGACGTCCTGCGGCACGACACCCAACTCGGAGTACCACGCAGCGAGGTCGTCGGAGATCAATCGCCCGCCGCACTCGATCGAGCCCTCGGTAGGCTCGAGGAGGCCGAGCACCAGGTCGAGCAGCGTGCTCTTGCCGGCGCCGCTCGAACCGACGAACGCGGTCGTGCGGTTCTCAGCGATACGGAGCGAGATCCCGCGCAACACGTACTGCTCCGCGTCCGGATACCGGAAGCTCAGCTCGCGAAGCATGATGTCGCCCGCGTAGCTCGTGTCGCCCCGTGGGCGCTCTTCGTGCGTGCCTCCTGCGTCCAGCTCGTCGACCACGTCGGAGACGATCTCGAGACCCGCACGACCGGTGCGGACCGTGGCGAGGTTCGCAGAAATGCGGGTCAGCGTCGGGAGCGCTCGCAAGGAGGCGGCGGCGAAGACCCCCAGCACCGTGAGCGTGGCCGCGGGCGTGGTCGTGGTGAACAGGAACACCGAGATCCCCATGATCGCGAAGATGAAGCCGATCTCGATCAGGTATCGCGGTGCGTCGGAGACGATGCCCATCTGGCGCGCCGCTCTGGCCCGCCGCAGCCGGGCGCGTCGGAAGCCGTCGATGAACGCATTCGCGCTCGACGTGAGCCGGGCCTCGCGGAAGCCGTCGAGTCCCGGCAGGAGGAACTGCCACGCTTGCAGCCCCGCCTCCGCCATCTCCTCGCCGATTCGGTACTGCCGGCGGCGCAGGAGCCGCTGCACGCCGAAGACCAACAGACCGAACAGGACGACCGTGAAAAGCGTTACCGCGGGCGAGACGATCGCGAGCACGGCCGTGATCGCGATGAGCACGAGCCCGTCGGTGGCAATGCTGACGACGCCGAGCAGGACGCTCGCAGACTGGTTCGTGGCGTCGTTGATATTGCGGTATACCTCACTCATTCGGCGCGAACGATGGTCGGCGTACGGTGCGAGCGCGTACCGACGCGCCAGTTCCGCCGATGAGAGCGCCGATACGCGCGTGGTACGGCCAAGCAGCCACCAGCGGAAGATGATGGACCCGATGCTCTTGACGATGAACACCAGAGTGATGAAGAGCGCGACAACGGGGATGAGTGTGGACAGCTCAGTCGTACCGAGCGTCTCCGAGATCCAGGTGACGAACCAGCTGTCGGTGTCGCCGGTGAGGAGTTGTGTGAGCGGCACCATGGCGGCGACGCCGAGCGTGTCGAGGCCGGCGAGCACGAGCGACGCTGCGATCGTGCCGAACACCCATCGCGCCGGGTCTGCACCCGCCATGGCGAGCATCATCCGCAGCTGCTCGCTCAGGCTCCGCTCGCGTTCCGCACGTGCCATCGTTCTCCTCCGCACCGCAGGCGCCCGGAACCTCGGGCGGGCGGGCCTCTCGGCATCATAGCCGCGCGACTGACTCATCCCCGCGCGGCTGCGGAGCGGTCGCGATCAGGCTCCCGCTCCGTCAGGAGGCCACGTCGCACGAGTTCGTCGACGAATGACTCCACATCGGCACGGATGTCACCTACTGCGGCATCAGTGATGGCGGCCACTCGATCTGCGAGCGTCGACCGCGGCCCATCCAACGCCTCGACCCAGATGGCGGCCGCGCCGCCATCGAGCACGACGATCGGGCCGTCGGGCAGGGATGCCGCGTACACCACGCCGCCCTCCTCGACGACGGCCACTCCCGACGCGGGCCGCAGGCGGGTCATCCGCTCGCCCCTCGACGGCGGAGTGCTCGCCAGGCCTCGCCGATCGCGCGGGCGGGCCGGACGAAGAACTCGGCCACGATCTCGAGTCGGGTGGGACGGCGCCCGAGCCGGTGGGCGAGATGGTCGACGTTCACGAGGGGCGCCCGGGCCACCACTGCCGCCGCCGCGATGAGATTTGGGGCGGCGCGCACCCGCGCCCTCCACTCCGCCGATCGGCTCCCGCCCTCTGAGATGACCTTCCACAGGCGGTAGTCGCGCTCGCCACGGTAGCGCTCAAGGCCACCGGTCGCCGCCGCGAACGCGACGGGCGCGTCGAGCTCGGCGATGAGCGCCTCGATCTCTGCGCGATGCTCGTCTGTCGCGTCGTTCCACACGGCAGGCAAGTCCCATTGGTGCACGCGGCTCGATCGCGCCGCGTTGAGGATGAGCAGCGTAGCCTGCGCGGGCACGCTCGGTACGGCGCATCCGACGCCTGCGATGTCGACCACCCCGCGATCGGACCAAAGCCGATCGAACGCGGGCCCGGGAGCGAGGCGGATGCCGGGGAAGAACCGGTGGATGTCGACGTAGCCGAAGGCGTCGTGCGTATAGGTCTGCGCGTGGCCGAACGGCGAGCCGAACTCGAAGGTGCTGTAGAGTCGCCAGCCGTGGTCGCGAAGCGTCCGGTCGAGCCGCGCGACGTGGTCGGGCCGCACCAAGACGTCAACGTCGGAACCGAACGAAGTCGAAGGGCGAAGCGACGGATCGACGGCTGCGCCCTTGATGTGCAGCAGGTCGACCCCGATCTGGTCGGCGAGGTGCTGCACGGCGGCGTGTCCGAGCCGCAGGCGCACCGAGAGCGGCACGCTGACCTGTGATCCGTTCACGCCCGCTGCACCACCCCTTCGATCACTCTAGCGAGGCGGGCGACGTGCGCGTCGCGTCCGAATCCGCGCGCCCACACCCGGGTCGACTCGGGGTCGAGCTCGCGGGCGCTCCGGATCGCGCGTGCCAGGTCGTCGGGCGTCGCTGATGCCGCGTGGGCTCCGCTCACCCCCGGGCTGACGGTCTCGAGGTAGCCGCCCTCGGCCACGGTCGCGGCGGGCGTGCCCTCGAGCGCGGCCTCGAGGACCGTGAGCCCGAAGTCCTCCCGTCCGGCCCCGACGACGACGACGGCGTTGCGGTACACCCAGCACAGCTCGTCGTCTGCCACCCGTCCGAGCCCGTGGACGCCTTGCCCGGGATCGTCGAGCGCTTCCGACCCGGCGCCGACGACCACGATGGCCAGGCCGGCGTCCCGGGCCGCCTTGACGGCGAGCGGCACGTTCTTGTAGCCGCGGTCCCTCGCGACGACCACAGCGAACGCGTCGGGCAGCGCGCGCGCAGGCGGAGCGGCATCGGCGGCGACGGGCTCCACCGGCGGATGCACCACGATCGAGTCCAGGCCGTAGGCGGCGCGGATTCGATCCCGGGTCGCCGCCGAGTTCGCCACGATGGCACGGGCCCGCCGCATCGCCTCGGCATCGCCGCGCCGGAGGAGCGGCGTGCTCACGCGGAGACCAGCGCGACGCAGCGGGCTGAGTCGCATCCGGTAGTCGTCGGCGGCGTAGAGCCAGCGGGCGGGACTGTGGACGTAGACGACGTGCGGGATCGCGAAGCGGAAGCGGTGCGCCCACCCGCTGCTGGAGACGAGCGCGACATCGCCCCCCGACACGCTCGTGCGCGCCGCGATCGAGGGCAGCAGGGGCAGCATCCGCTCGACCTGCGTCGCGAGCGCGTGCGGGATGGTCGCCTGCACCCTGAGCCCCCGGAACTCCTCGAAGGTCGCCTCTGGCCGGTAGGCGAGCGTGACCACAGTGCGCGAGCCGAATCCGGCGGCCCATTCGGCGACGACGCGCTCGGCTCCGCCGACCTGCACGAGGTAGTCGTGGGCGAGGATGATGTCGGGCACCGCACCCCCTCTCCGTGTGACGTCTGCCGAATCCTACGCCTCCCGCTCTGTCCGGTTCCGGATGTTCGAGCGCTCTGGCGAGCACGTCGGCCCCGCACGTCCGCCGCTAGAGGTGCGCCCTGAGGTACGAAAAGCCGCGAGCGCGCTCGGTGTCGAGCACGCGATTCACCCTCGTCCAGTCGGGTGTGAAGACCCGGTCGTCGATCAGCGGCGATTCCGCACCGATTCGGTGGTGCTCGAGCCCGAAGACTCCGAGGAGCGAGTCGAAGCGGTCCGCGCCGCGGTCTGCGTTGGCGTACACGACGAATGGACGGTTGAACAGGATCGAGAACGCGCAGCCATGGAAGGAGTCGGTCACGACGAAGTCGGCCGAGGCGAAGCTGGCGAGCCAGTGCTCGACCGACGGCCTCACGAAATCGGCAGGATTCGCCGTGTACGCACGATAGGACGGCGGCCACGGGGTGAGGAGATCGAGCGGAGGAATCCCCAGTCGCTCGCGGAGCGCTCCCTCGACGCGGGGGACTTCGGCGTTCGCGTCGAGTCGATAGATCAGCAGTCGACCGGCCGCGGGAGACATCGCGCCGCCTGCGCGCGAGACGAGCTGCAGGTAGTGCTCGGCGGTCAGCAGCATCGTCGGATCGACATGGTGCTCGGCGTGCACGCCGAATTCGTCGTGACAAATGCGCACGCCCGACTTCTCGCGCACCGAGACAGCGTCGAATCGCCGGATCAGTGCGGCGGCGCGAGCGCGGTCGTCGTCACTGTATTCCGCGATGTCATCGACGCCGAACGATGCCGCGAACGAGATCCGACGAGGCCGATCCCCCTGGATGGGTTCGAGTACGTCGAGGAACTGCGCCGGGATGTTCGCATAGGCGGCGCGCCAGACCTGGTCGCTGCCTACGACGAACGTGCGGAACCGCCTCGCCAGCCTGACGCTGCCGCGAGGCGTCCCCCCGACCTCCATGAACGATCCGGTCTCGATGTTCCGTGCGATGAAGGTGCGCAACGGCGCGGTGACACGCCTCGAGATCCTCCAATTCCAGTCGACCCGTGCTGGAGACGCCAGCCGAACCCACCGGTAGGGATGCCGCAACAGTCGCCACCGGAGACGCTTCAGCAGCGGCTTCGGCCTCGAGGTGTCCGTCACCGGCCGGAATCCGAGATCACGCACGACACGCTGCAAGGCATACGCTTGCAGGATTCCGCCATAATTCGCGTTGAGCGGCAACGTCGTGATCAGCACCTTGCGAGACACTGGATCACGGTATCTCGGTGGGCTCTCGTTCGTTACTCGAGAGGTCACATCCGGCAGAGCACAACCGGTGAGATCGCGCGAGCCGCCTCGGCTCGAACGCGGGGCCGGTTTTGAACCTCGGACTGAAGTGGGGCCGATCGATGTACGCGAGTGAACCGCTCGTTCTGGAACTGACGGCGCTGCTCAAGGCGCACGGGGTCAGGAACATCGTCATCTCCCCGGGCAGCCGCCACTACGCCTTCACGCGGACCTTCGAGAACGACCAGGACTTCAGCCTCCATTCGGTGGTCGACGAGCGGTCAGCGGCGTTCTTCGCCCTGGGCCTCATCCAGGCGACCGGCGAGCCAGCTGCGACGATCTGCACCTCCGGCACGGCCGCACTCAACTACGGTTCAGCCATTGCCGAGGCCGCCTCCCAGAAGCTCCCACTGGTGGCGATCACGACTGACCGGCTTCCTGAGTTCCTCGGTCAGATGGAAGACCAGATGATCGATCAGCGCGGACTCTTCGACGGGTTCGTTCGCTACGCGGGGGATCTCCGCCCGATCGCGAACAAGCGCGACCGCTGGTACTGCAATCGGGTGATCAACGAAGCGCTCGTCGCAGCCCGGGAGGGCGGCGGCGGTCCGGTCCACCTCAACATACCGATCGAGAGCCACAGCGGCGTGCGGTTCACCGAGCCGCAGCTTCCTGACGTCCGCGTGATCACCCGGCATCGTCTCGAGCTCGGGGAACCCGACTGGACCGCGCTCGCGGAACGCCTCGGACGCGAGCGCGTCCTCCTCGTCTGGGGGCAGGGAGCGCGCCCGAGCGAACGCGCCGCTGCCGCGCTCACCGCCTTCACCGAGTCGTTCGACGTTGCCGTCATCGCCGACCACCTCGCCAACCTGCACCTCGACGGGCGCATCGACAACCCACTGGCATTCCTGCGCGTCGCCGGGGCGACTCGCCCCGAACTCAAGCCGGACGTCGTGATCACGTTCGGGGGCAACGTCGTGTTCAAGGACGAGTTGAAGGGATTCCTGAACGGGTCGGATCACGAACACTGGCGTGTCGACCTCGACGGCGCGATCGCAGACCCCTTCCGAACGCTCACCGACGTCATCCAGTGCCGACCCGAGTACTTCCTCGAACGCATCGTCGCGGCCCACGCTGATCCAGTGGCCGGCGGGACGTACGCGGGTCGCATGCTCGAGGCCGCGGACTCGATACCGGCGCCGTCGTCGGAACATGGCGAACTGGCGGCAATCGGGGGTCTCATGCGAGCACTTCCCCATGGCAGCTCCCTCCACATCGCCAATAGCGCTCCTATCCGGATGGCCCAGCTCCACGCGATCGATCACTCGATCGACGTCTTCTGCAACCGGGGGGTCAACGGCATTGATGGCTGCCTGTCGACGGCGATCGGCTATGCAGCGGCGACCGCGAAACCGACGTTCATGATCATCGGAGATCTCACCTTCTTCTACGACATGAACTCACTGTGGATCCGCAACCTGCCCGACAATCTGCGCATCCTCCTGCTCAACAACGAGGGCGGTGCGGTGATGCACGTGCCACTGCCGCAGGAGTACTCGAACACCGTCGCAGGTCGCCACGTCAGCGCGGAGCACGGCATGAGCGCCCGCGGTTGGGTGGAGTCGCTCGGGATCGGGTATTCGGCGGCCCATACCTCCGAGGAGACGGCCACCGGGATCGGTTGGCTGACGGACCTGGACGAGCACGGACCGCGGGTGCTCGAGGTGTTCTCGAAGAAGATCACGGACATCGCACAGCTGAAGGCCTACTACTCGACCTTGACCGGTGGCGCAGTCGAGCCGAGTGCCTACCAACGGATCCGACGTCGCGGCGGCCGGGTCCTGCGACGGCTCGGCTTGCGCTAGCGGCAGGGTCTTCTAGCGTTCTCGTAGCAGGGGACACATGAGCGGGGTGAGAGCGTTGGCGAATCGGGTGCTGACGAGGGTCAGAAGGCGACTGACGAAGGTCGAGATGGCGCGCCCGTACGTGGTCCGTGTCGATCCGCCGCCAGAGTTGGCTGGCCTGCTCGCGGTCGTGACGGGCGGAAGCGGAGCCGTCGGCCGGGCGATCTCGCTCCGACTGGCACTCAGTGGAGCCGAGGTCCACGTACTCGGACGCTCGACCGCACGGCTGGACGCGGTGGTCGGTGAGATCCGCGAACACGGCGGCACGGCGCATGTCGCGCAGGTCGACCTCGAGGACGACGAGGCCGTGACGAGGTTCTTCGCCTCCCTCCCGACGGTCGACATCCTCGTGAACTGCGCTGGTGGAAGCGCCCGTGCCGACCACGCCCCGGTCTGGGATCAATCCCCTGAGGTCATCGACCGCGTCCTCTCCGTGAACCTTCGGGCGGCCATCACCTGTGTCGGCGCAGCGACGCCGAAGATGATCGCGCAGCGTTCAGGTCGGATCATCAGTGTCGGGTCGATCATCGGGAGCGCCGGCAAGGCGCGTTTCGCCGACTATGCGGCAGCGAAAGCTGGGTTGACGGGGTACATGAAGTCCGCAGCCATCGAACTCGGCCCATTCGGCGTGACCGTCAACCTGGTGTCTCCCGGCATCGTGCCCAGAGGCCGGCCGACTCAGGAAGAGTTGGAGCGCCTGAAGCGAACCAATGTTCTCGGGGCGATCGGTCACGAGGAAGACGTCGCCGAAGCGGTAGGTTTCCTGGCGAGTCCCCGTGCCCGGTTCATCACGGGGCAGGAACTCGCCGTCGACGGCGGCCGATCCCTCGGCCTGCGCGGCGACGACTGACACACGGCCCCGCTCAGCCGAGCCCCGGCTGCTCCAGCGCGGCGAGCGCGCGTGCGAGCGCATAACGCGTGCGTCCGCTTGGCGAACGTGGGTCGTAGCCGAGCTGCGCGGTGAGGGCGTCGAGCCGGGCCTGCACGCTCGAGTGGTGCATCCCCAGCACGGATGCCGCGGCGCGCACGCTGCCCGCATCGGCGAACGCCTCGAGCACCTGGCGCGAGCGTGCATCGAGCGCGTCGAGCGCGGCGACATCGGGATGCGCCGCGCCGGGCCGGTCGGCCGCCTCTGCGACGAGCAGCAGCGCGCCGAGGCCCTCGGCGTCGACCACGGGCTCCCGGGCGGTGCCGAGCCGCAGGGCGATGAGCGCCGACGCCCACGACTCGGGCAACCGCTCCGCCGGGCCGCGTATGCCGATGCCGGCACGTATCCCGGGCGGCACGTGGAACACGCCGTCGACGAGCACGACGCGGGCGAGCCCGCGGGGCGTCGCGACGACCGCGGTCGGGCCGGGGGTGAGCGCCGCGGCATCCGGATGGAAGGCGACGGCACGTACGTCGCGAGTCCCATCGAGCCGCAGTCGCGAGGCGGCGACGGCACGCTCATCGACGGACGCGCTCGCGGTGATGACGACTTCGACCGCGGCATCCGCGGTGCTCGCGCGCCTCGCGGTGGTGATCGCCACGGCGAGGGCGAGCCGCTCCAGCACCATCGCGTCGTTGGCGTGGGCGGCGCCGTCGCGTTCGATCCACACGCGCGATCCGTCGCTCGTGACCCGCGAGGGCCAGGCGGATGCCGCGTCATCCGTGCCCGGGTCGAGGCGGTCGCCTGCAGGGCCGATGCGCGTCGGGGCACGCCCTGCGACCGCGTGGCCGGCGACCGTGCCCGAGAGCACCGCCGCCCCGCGGAGCAGCGTCTCGATGCCCACGCCGCCTGCGACGAGCGTGTCGAAGTACGAGACGACCTTCAGGGTCTCGCTCGCCTCTGGGTCCAGCGCGGTCAGTCGACCGACCAGTTCCTGCATGCCGGGGCTCCATCGCACCTGTTGCGCCCCACCCTAATCGAGCGGGGGCGCGATGTCTCCGCGGCCGCGGACGGGTGGGCAGGCGTTGCGGGGGGCCCGCCCGCGGCCGCGGAAGCTCAGGCGCCGAGGATGCGGGCGACCCAGTTGTCGCGCGCGGCCAGCGCGGCCTGCGACATCGCCGCGTGCGGGGCCATCATGTCGAAGGCATGGAATCCGCCGGGCCACACGTGCAGCTCGGCCTGCCCGCCATCGGCCCAGATCTGAGAGGCGTACGCGACGTCCTCGTCGCGGAACACCTCGGCACTGCCGCAGTCGATGAACGCAGGCGGAAGGCCCGAGAGGTCTGTGGCGCGGGCGGGCGCGGCGTAGATCGACACGGCGTCGGTGCCGCGGCGGTCGCCCAGCAGGGCGCTCCAGCCGGTCACATTGCTCGTGCGGTCCCACACGCCGACCCCGTCGATCTGGCGCGTCGAGACTGAGGCGTCGCGATCGTCGAGCATGGGGCAGATGAGCACCTGCCCGGCGAGCGCGGGACCACCGCGGTCGCGGGCCATCAGGGAGACCCCCGCGGCCAGACCGCCGCCGGCGCTCCCACCCGCGATGATCAGGCGGGCCGGGTCGATCCCGAGCTCCTCGGCGTGCTCGGCGGTCCAGACGAGGCCGGCGTAGCAGTCCTCGACCGGGAACGGGTCGGGGAACTCCGGGGCGAGCCGGTACTCCACGGTCACGCACACGGCGTCGAACCGCTCGATCCAGTCGAAGATGGCGGCGATGCCCACGAAACGGTCGCCGACGATCATGCCCCCGCCATGGGTGTGATAGATGCCGGGCCCGGTGCCGGTGTGGCCCTCAGGGGCGAGCACCGAGACGACGATGTCCGCGCCCTCGTAGCCGGCGATCGTGACATCGCGGCGGGAGATCCCGCGTTCGGTCAGCAGGTCGTCGACGGGCGCGACCACGGTGGCGTCTCGCATGAACGGGATCATCTCGGGCGTGATGGACGGCGGAAGCGTCTCACCGAGGAGGCCGAGCACGGCCTCCAACTCGGGATCGAACGGCGGTCGGGCCAGCGTGTCGGTCATGGGGGAACTCCTCGATCGTGCATCACCTCGTCGTGACGTCTGCTCCGATCCTCAGGCGGGCGCTGGGGTGGTCGGAACCGCCGATCGCGGCCGGATCCAGTCCATTCTCCCGCCGTTCGGCGGACACGCGGCATCCGGGGCGTGGCGGCGGACGCCTCACGCGGATGCATCCGAGGGGCCTTTCGGCACTATGCCCGGTGTTATCGGACGGGCGAAGCTCAGAGGACCATGACCATCGACCCGTCGAAGACCGGGGACCAGCCCCGCCGCGTCCGTCGCACGTCGAGCGCCGCTACCCGACGATTCGGCTTCGCGCTGGCTGCGGTGATCAACGGCCTGCTGCTCTTCGTGGTGAACGTCTGGCCGGGGTGGCAGGTTCTTCCCTTCCTCAGCGACCGAATGGTCGAGGTTCTCCCCTGGATCAACGCGTCGCTCGCGGTGGGCATCGTCGCCAGCCTCATCAATCTGATCTTCGACCGACCTTGGCTGAAGGCGATCGGTGACCTGGCCACGACCGTCGTCGGCCTCGTGGCCATGGTCCAGCTGTGGACGGTGTTCCCCTTCACGTTCGGCGACTCGACCTTCCCGTGGGAGATACTCGTGCGTGCGTTCCTCATCATCGCGATAGCAGGATCAGCGATCGCGATCGTGGTGCAGGCGGTCCTGCTCTGGCGGGCGCTCCTCCGCAGGTCTCGCGCAGCTGTTCCGCCACCGCGCCGGTGAAGCCAGCGGTAGCTGCCCGAGGCGATCAGTCGGCAGACCGCCCCGCGCGCGCCGCGGAGGCGAAGAGCGCGACCGAGACGAGCGCGAGCCATACGACGAACGCGACCACGCCGAACACGGAGCCCCCGGACTCGGGGGCCGAGCCGACCACCCCCGACGCGAACCCGAGCACGAACGCCGCGGCGGCGACGAGGCTCGCGATGCCGACCCACCGCCAGGCCAGCCGGCGCTGGAGGAACGCCGGCGCGAGGCACGCGGCCAGTGCGGCGGCGGCCAGCACGTTGGGCACGCGCGCCTGCAAGCCGTCGAGCACCACGACCTGCACCGGCTCGGCGCCGGTGGAGGCGTAGAGCGCGGTCTCGAGGGCGCTCGAGACGAGCCCCATCGCGATGAAGACGCCACCCGAGAGGGCGACGGCGGTCGCGGTCACCGGCGCGCCGTCCTCGCGCAGCACGACCACGAGCGGTGCGATGAAGACGAAGCACGTGAGCAACGCGGCACCGAGCACCAGCTCGCTCGCGAGCAGGAGGCCGCGCGCGCTGTCGATCCACTCGGCGACCGCCGCGGGGTCGCTGCTCGCTGCTCCGGCACCCTGCAGCACCCGGTGCAGCGCATAGAGCACGACGAACGCGGCCGCGCCGGCGGCCGACCACCGGAGCCGCGCGGCCCGAGTCGTGCTCCCGCTCGACACGCCCACGGCGTCAGCGACCGTGCGAGCCCGCGTCGGTCACGCCGACATCCGTGCGGTGGAAGTTCTGGAACGAACGCGATGCCGTCGGCCCGCGCTGGCCTTGGTAGCGGGAGCTGTACTCGGCCGAGCCGTAGGGCCGCTCGCTCGGCGACGAGAGCCGGAAGAAGCACATCTGGCCGATCTTCATGCCGGGCCACAGCTTGATCGGCAGGGTCGCGACGTTCGAGAGCTCGAGCGTGACGTGACCTGTGAAGCCCGGGTCGATGAAGCCCGCGGTGGAGTGGGTGAGCAGGCCGAGCCGGCCGAGCGAGCTCTTGCCCTCGAGACGCGCCGCGACGTCGTCGGGCAGGGTCACGGCCTCGAACGTCGAGGCGAGCACGAACTCTCCGGGGTGCAGGATGAACGGCTCGTCGGGCTTCACCTCGATGAGGCGGGTGAGCTCGGGCTGATCCTCGGCGGGGTCGATGAACGGGTACTTGTGGTTGTCGAATAGCCGGAAGTACCGGTCGAGGCGCACGTCGATCGACGACGGCTGGATCATCGCGGGCTCGTAGGGCTCGAGCCGGATGCGCTCGCGATCGAGTTCGGCCCTGATGTCGCGATCCGAGAGAAGCACGCAGTCAGCCTAGCGAGATCTCGTGGGGCGGCCTCTTGCGGAAATTCCCCGAGTGATGGATTATCACGGGAGGAGGGTCGATTCGAGCGGATGACACCCCCGGGCGTTCCCGCGACGGAGTCCGCCGAGGCCGAAGGAGGCCGGCATGCGCGCGGTGATGGTCAAGGAGTTCCAGGAGCTGCGGCGCGACCATCGCACGCTCGCGCTCCTCATCGTCATGCCCCTGCTGCTGCTCGTGATCTTCGGCTACGCCGCGAACTTCACGGTCGAACACCTCACCGTCGCGCTCTTCGGGAGCGAGTCGTCTCAGGTGGAGGCACTCATCGACTCGAACGACGAGCTCGGCGATCGCGTCGAGGTCGTGTCGGTCGACGAGGACGGCGCCTATGACGACGCCGAGCAGCTGCTGGTCGACAACGGGGCGGATGTCGCGATCGTCGCCGACGGCGGCAGCGAGGTGCAGGTGCTCATCGACGGGTCGAACCTCTTCGCCGCGCAGTCGGCGCAGGTGCTGTTCGCGCAGGTGCAGGCGCAGCTCGCGCAGCAGCCGAGCGCCCCGACAGTAGACGTCCAGGTGCTCTTCAACCCCGACCTGAAGACGTCGTGGGTGATGGTGCCGGCGATCATCGGCCTCATCCTCACGTTCATCGGCACGATCATCACGAGCATCGGACTCGTGCGCGAGCGCGAGGCGGGCACGCTCGAGCAGCTCGCCGTGATGCCGCTGCGCCCGAGCAGCGTCGTGCTCGGCAAGATCTCGCCGTACTTCGTGCTGGCGTCGTTCGACATGGCCCTGATCACGACGATCGCACTGCTCCTGTTCAACGTGCCCTTCGTGGGCGACGCAACGATCTTCATCGTGGGAGCGGCCGAGTTCCTCTTCGTCACGCTCGGGATCGGCGTGCTCATCTCGTCGGTCTCGCAGACGACAGGGCAGGCCATCCAGCTCGCGATCATGGTGCAGCTGCCGCAGATCCTGCTGTCGGGCATGATCTTCCCGCTCGACGCGATGGCCGTCGGCGTGCGATGGATCGGCTACCTGCTGCCCCTGACCTACTTCACGATGATCTCCCAGGGCGTCATGATTCGCGGCGCCTCGTGGGACTCGCTGTGGCTGCCCCTCGTGGTGCTCGCCGTCATGGCGGTCGTCGTGTTCGGCCTCGCGGTCACGCGACTCGGACGCAGCATCTCTCCCGTGAAGCCGCGACCCCAGCCCGAGCTCGCGAGGGCCCGCCACACGGCGGAGGTGGAACCGTGACCCGCATCGCCGTCGACGGCATCGACGTCGACTTCGGGAAGCTCCGCGCCCTCGACGGCGTGAGCCTCACCGTGCAGCGCGGTGCGGTGACGGCGGTGGTCGGCGGCGACGGCGCGGGCAAGTCGACGCTGCTGCGAGTGCTCGCGCATCGCGTGCGCCCGAGCGCCGGCACGGTGTCGTCGCCCGACCGCCGGGACATCGGCTACCAACCCGCCACGTCGGGCGTCTGGGCGAACCTCTCGGTCGCCGAGAACGTCGAGTTCGTCGGCCGTTCGTACGGGATGTCCAGAGCGCGAATCCGTGAGCGCAGCGAATACCTCCTCGAGCGGGCGGAGCTCGCCGAGGCGCGCGACCGCCCGGGCCGAGACCTCTCGGGCGGCATGCGGCAGAAACTCGGCTTCCTGCTCGCGATCCTCCACGAGCCCGAACTGGTGCTGCTCGACGAGCCGAGCACGGGCGTCGACCCCGTGAGCCGGGTCGAGCTCTGGCGGCTCATCTCGGCGACCGCGGTCGGCGACACGGCCGTGCTCATGGCCACGACCTACCTCGACGAGGCGCAGCGGGCGACCTCCGTGCTCGCTCTCGAGAGCGGCCGAGTGCTCACGGACGGCGTCCCCGAGCAGATCATCCGGGACCTGCCCGGCAGCATCGGCCTGCTGCCCGAGGGGACCGACGAGCCGGGTGCGTGGCGGCGCGGCATCCGTCGTCATGTCTGGATCCCCGAGGGCGCCTCGCCCGGCGACGCCACGACGATCGAGCACCCCGACCTCGAGGACGTGCTCATCGCACACACGCTCCGGCACAACGGCTCGGCGGATGCCGCGGGGTCGGCGGATGCCGCAGCGCGGGCGGATGCCGCAGCGCGAACGTCCGAACGCCCGGCCGTCACCGTGCACCCGACCGAGGCGTCCCACGCCGCGCACCGCGCCGAACCGGTGATCGCGAGCGGCCGCGGCCTCACCCGCCGCTTCGGGCGCACCGTCGCCGTCGACGACGTGACGATCGAGGTGCACGCGGGCGAGATCGTCGGCCTGATCGGCGCGAACGGCGCGGGCAAGACGACCTTCCTGCGCATGCTCATCGGCCTCGACCGGCCCGACGAGGGCACCGTCGAGCTGTTCGGCGCGCCGCCCGACAACGCGGCGCGCCGCCGGCTCGGCTACATGCCGCAGGGCCTGGGGCTGTATCGCACGCTCAGCGCCGACGAGAACGTGGAGTTCATCTCGCACGTGTACCGGAGCCCGGCGGCCGACCTGCCCGGGTCGCTCAGGGCGGTCGAGAAGCGGCCCGTCGCCGAGATCGGCCTCGGGCGGCAGCGCCAGCTCGCGTTCGCCCTCACGCTCAGTCACGCGCCCGAGCTCCTCGTGCTCGACGAGCCGACGTCGGGCGTCGACCCTCTCTCGCGGGCGCGGCTCTGGGAGATCATCCACGAGCAGGCGGCCGAGGGGCGCGGCGTCATCGTGACGACGCACTACCTGCAGGAGGCGGAGCAGTGCACCCGGTTGGCCCTGCTCGCGCGCGGGCGGCTGTTCGCCTCCGGCCAGGTCGACGACCTGACGGCCGGCGCTTCGGCGGTGCTCGTGCGCTCGGACGCGTGGCAGGAGGCACTCGGGGTGCTTGGCGCGGCCGGGCTGCCCACGATGCTCGCCGGGCGCGACATCCGGGTTGCGGGCAGCGACGTCGAAACCGTGCGCGAGACGCTTGCGGCAGGCGGCATCCGCGCCTCGGCGGAGTCGGTGCCGCCGACCCTCGAGGAGACGGTGGTGCTGCTCGAGCAGGAGCCGGAGCGGGTCGGAACATGATCGGCCGGCGACCCGGCAGATCGACGACCCGCCAGGACCTCATCGATGCCGCACGGGTCGTGTTCGCCGAGCGGGGCATCGCCGGGGCGACGACACGGCTCATCGCGGCAGAGGCGGGCGTCGACCCCTCGATGATCCAGCACCACTTCGGCTCCAAGGACGGGCTGTTCCAGGCGGTGCTGGCGATTCCCATCGATCCCGCGAAGGTGCTCGCGCCGATGTTCTCGGCCTCGCCCGACGACGCCGGGCGCACGCTCCTCGGCCTCATGCTCGCCACGTGGGACTCGGAGGTCGGCTCCGGCGTCCTCGCGCTCATGCGCAGCGCGACCCAGGACCCCGCGATCGCCGAGCAGGCGCGCGAGTACCTGCTGCATCGCGCCATCCTGCCGATCGTCGGGCGCTTCGCACCCGACCCACGGCCCGACCTCGTCGCCGAGCGTGCGTCGCTCCTCGCGACCCAGGTCGCGGGCCTCGTGCTCGCCCGCTACGTGCTGCGGATCGAGCCGCTCGCGTCGGCGGACCACGAGTGGATCCTCGAGCGCATCGCGCCGACCGTGCAGCGCTACCTGACCGGGCCGCTGCCCGATTGAGCCAGCGCTCTCGCTGGGGGCGCTTCGCGACGGCGCTTCAGTTGCTACGATGGTCATCGCGCATCCCACGGATGTCGCACGCGGATGTAGTTCAATGGCAGAACTTCAGCTTCCCAAGCTGATAGCGCGGGTTCGATTCCCGTCATCCGCTCTGACCGGGGGTTTTATGCCCTCACCCCGTCTGGCTTTTGATGGCAGAAGGTGGCTTGTAGTCACTTATTCGTCACTTTGTTCTCAAACTCACGGCCCGAGACAGCTCGTTTCAGCAACTGAGGCACCGCTGCCGAGCGCATTGAGGCGTGACGAGGAGTCTGAGACACCGGGTGCGCCGATACTCCGCCGGATCGTCTCCTAGCGCGAGGCGCCGAGTTGGTGTCTCGAAAATCTATTGCTTTCCGAGACACCTACGCTGGCGCCTCTCGCTCGTCACGGCAAAGGGCGGGCCGGCGGTTCCTCCCCAGTGCGGCGTACATGGGGAGGGACGGCCGGATTCAGTTCGCTTGGACGAGCGCGGGCGCGCGGGAAGCGACGTTCGCGGAATTCAATCGGCCGGCTCGGATGAGCCAGATGGCGAGCAAGCTGACGCCGATGGCCAGGCCGACTAGTCCGACCTGCAGGACGGCCTCTGGGAAAGCGGTGCGAAGCGCGATGGGTACCGAGCTGATGACGCTCACGATGATCGCGATCTTGGGCGACTGGGCTACGCGCCACAGGGCGGCGTAGAAGATGATCGTTCCCACGAGGAACGAGATGGAGGCGACGGTGAAGGCGATCCCGAGCGGTCCGGCACGCAGTTCGCCGACGATCTCGGGTGCCACGTATGGGAAGACGAGGTTGATCACGAACTCGACGCCGACAAGGGCGACGAGTGAGGCGACGTAGAGGACGACGCCGATCGAGCCGAGGCGGCCCCGGATGGCTGGGGTGGCGGCGAAGATTCCCACGATGAGGCCGATCGCCATCAGTTGCGCGAGGGGTGCGGCGAGCTGGGTGGCGGGACTCAGCGCGAGTATCTCAGCACGCTTGGCAGCGTTGACGACGAGCACGATCGCGGAGATGAACCCTGCTGTGACGAATACGAGACTCAAAGATCTGGCTCGCGTGGCGGACTTGAGCATTGGGGCTGCTTTCTCTAGTTCTGAATGGCCTCAGCGGACGCCGAAGGCCAGACGAAAGTTACGGCGCCGTCTGGTGACCCGGCATCACCACACGTGGTGACTGGTGGGGTGATTGACAGCGGTTGGTTCTCTAGAGCAAACCCAGCTCTTGTGCTCGGCGGGTGCGTCGACGGTGGATGATGAGCTCGGCAACCGCAACGTTGATCACCCATGCGGACCCAATGGCTACGGCCCGGGACAGCTCGTGGGTTGATCCAAAGATGATTGAGCCGGGGATGAGCGTGATTGCCTGGGTTCCGGCTGCGACGCCGAGCGCGTAGGCGCGAGTCATCCACGCGCCGTGCGAGACGAAGTTGCGGCGAAGGATCGCGCGAACGGCGAGCACGATGCTCACGACCATGTACGAGCCGAATACCAGCCGGATGACGAAGAGGAGTTCGCCGTCACCGACGGCGTGGGGGTAGAAGGTGGTCATCCACAGGCCGGAGAAGGCGGCGATCATGCCGGCGGGTATGAGGATGCGTCCGGCGGTGCGGTGCCAGCTGCGCCTGCCCTGACGCAGTGCGGGGAGGAATTGGAATGCTCCGATCACGCTGAACACTGTCGCGGAGACGATGTGGAGAATCACGGGGATCGGCGAACCCGTGAACCGCGCTTGTGCCGGGATGATCGCCGGACCACCGCTCAGCTCGGTGAGGCGAAAGGCGCCGCCGAGAATTGGGATCAAGGTGAGGAGGATCAGGCCCGTGGGTATGAGCCACTGGCCGCGGGCGGCCCGGGTTCGTGTCGTTGTTGTGGTCATTAGCGACCTTCCGGTGTTATCTGCGTGCCAGTCAGAACGGCGCTTCGTCATGATTTGGGCTAGCTGGCGAGACAGAATCTACGAGTCGCCGTGGTGACGCGTCGTCACCACACGTGGTGATCGGTGTGGTGAGTTGCGATCGGGTGGCCGCAGGTAAGCTCGGCCGTTTCGGTCAGGGAAAAGCTCGGCGTCCTTAGGATGGCGTCATGGCGACTCCGGTCCTCGCGACCAAACTCTTCATCCCGCCACTACGGGCGCTAGCCGTTTCCCGCGCGCGGCTGATCGATCGCCTGCACGAAGGCCGCGAGGCGGGGCGAAAGTTGACGCTCATTTCTGCACCGGCCGGTTTCGGCAAGACGACACTGCTCAGCGAATGGATCGCTGACACCCAAATACGTGAACCAGACGCTCGAGTTGCGTGGCTGTCGCTCGACGAAGGTGACAACGACCCGTCACGCTTTCTCGCCTACTTGCTCGCCGCCATGCAGAGATCCGATCCAGGTACTAGTTCTGATCCGCCAGCCTCGCCAGCTTTTCCGGCGCGGCAGATGGAACTCGCCCTGACCGATCTCATCAATCAACTCGCCCAGGCGTCTTACAGGGTCGTCTTGGTGCTCGACGACTTCCAGTCGATCGAGGCCCCATCGATTCGCGAGGCCCTCACCTTCCTGCTCGACCATCTGCCGTCGAACCTGCACGTTGTGATCGCGAGTCGCTCTGATCCACTCCTCCCCGTTGCCCGGCTGCGGGGCGGCGGCGATCTGAACGAGTTTCGTGCCAACGACCTGCGGTTCACGCCGGACGAAGCCTCCACGTTCCTCAACCGGGTGATGGGCTTGGGGCTCTCGGTGGAAGACGTCGCGGCACTGGACACTCGCACCGAGGGCTGGATAGCCGGCCTGCAGTTGGCGGCCCTATCAATGCGGGAGCGCTCAGACATCGCCGGTTTCATCGAGGCGTTCACCGGTAGCAACCGTTTCGTCATTGACTACCTGGGCGAAGAGGTCCTGCAGCACCAGCCCGATCACGTCCGCGGTTTCCTGCTCCAAACCGCCTTTCTGGACCGGCTGAGTGGTCCTCTTTGCGAAGCGGTCACTGGGCGGGCGGACAGCAGCGAGCTGCTGGAGACTCTCGAGCGTGACAACCTTTTCCTGGTGCCATTGGACGACCGGCGCGAGTGGTACCGCTATCACCACCTCTTCGCCGACGTTCTCCGGGCGCGATCGTTGCGAGAGGACCGCGACGGCGTCGAGGCCCTCCATCGGCTCGCCAGCGAGTGGCACGAGCGGAACGACCTGCCTGAGGACGCCGTCAAGCATGCACTGGCGGGGGCCGATTTCGCGCGGGCGGCGAGCCTCATAGAGCGGGCATTGCCCGAGCTGCGCCGCGGTCGGCAGGATGCCACCCTGCTCGGCTGGCTCAGGCTGCTTCCCCATGAGACCGCCCGCCGGATGCCCGTTCTCGGCGTCTACTACGCGTGGTCTTTGCTCATCTCGGGGGACCTGGACGCGGTGGAGGACCGGCTGCGGGACGCCGAGCATGCGCTGGCCGCGACCACCGAGGATGGAGCCCTGGATCACGATTCGGCGGCCGGAGAAGAACTCGAGTCGCTCCCGGTGATGATCGCCGTCTACCGAGCAGCCCTGGCCCAGGCGCGGGGTGATGTCGCCGGCACAAGGGAGCACGCTCGACGTGCGTTGGAGCTCACACAGCCGGGGGATCATCGGGGGCGCGGCGCGGCTGGCGGGCTCCTGGCGTTGGCACTGTGGGCCGACGGAGATCTCGAAGCGGCAGTTCGGACCTTCGCCGATGCCCGGACCAGCCTGCACCTTGCGGGAAGCACCGCGGACATGCTCGGTAGCGCGGTCGTCATGGCCGACATGTTGTTGGTGCAGGGGCGGCGAGGCAGGGCACGCGAAGCGTACGAGCAGGCTCTGCTCCTCGCGTCAGGACAAGGCGAGCCTGCCATGCAGTCCACGGGTGACCTCCACGTAGGTATGAGCGAGGTGTGCCGGGAGGAGGCGGACCTGGAGGCTGCCACCATGCACCTGTCGGCAAGCAGGGCGCTGGGTGAGCGCGCCTCGTTGCCCGAGAGTCACTACCGGTGGTTTGTTGGGATGGCTCGGATCAATGAAGCCGAAGGCGAACTGGACGACGCACTCAGCCTCCTCAGCGAGGCGGAACACCTGTACGTCCCGGGCTTTCTCCCGGAGGTCCGTCCCATAGCGGCGATGAAGGCCCGCATCTGGACCGCGCAGGGGAAGCTTTCTGAGGCCCTGGCGTGGGCAGACGAGCAGGGTCTGTCCTCGTCGGATGATGTGAGCTACTTGCGAGAGTTCGAGCACATCACCTTCGCGAGACTGCTCGTCGCGCAGCACAAGGCCGACCAGCGAGAAGGTGCGATTCGCGATGCGCTGGCACTACTGGAGCGCCTGCTCGAAGCGGCACAAGCTGGGGGACGAATGGGAAGCGTGAACGAGATCCTGGTGGTGCAGGCGCTCGCCTACCAGGCACAGGGTCGGAGGTCGCAGGCCGTCGCGTCCCTGGCGCGCGCATTGGCCCAGGCAGAGCCGGAGGGCTACATCCGCCTCTTCGTGGATGAGGGGGCACCCATGGCGGCGCTGCTTGAAGAGGCCGCGCACGAAGGGATCGCTCGCGGCTATGTCCATCGACTCCACAGCGCTTTCCTACCCTCCCGAAACGCAACCACCGTCCCCCAGTCAAATGCTGCGGCATTGAGCGAGCGCGAGATGCACGTGCTCAGGCTCCTTACAACGGAGTTGAGTGGTCCGCAGATCGCACGCGAGCTCTTCGTGTCCCTGAACACCTTTCGCACCCACACCAAGCACATCTTCGGCAAGCTCGGGGTGAACAGCCGTCCGGGGGCCATCCGGCGGGCACAGGAACTTGGTTTGCTCTAGCGCGATCGTCAATCACCACAACAATCACCACGTGTGGTGATGACGCAACACCGCGCGCATCCGTAGATTTCGAGTCGTCCTTCGGCACCCGCCTGGGTCAATTCGGGACAAGGAGAGCGACAATGAGCATCACCACTTCCACCCTGACTCGCGCGGCCGCTGTGGCCTCGATGGTGGCGGGGCTGGTTTACATTCTGATCCAACCCCTCCATCCCAGTGAAGAGCTCGCCTCCGTCACCGGCAATGTGTGGGTGATAGTGCACGCTCTCAGCTTCTCCATGGCGATCCTTGGCCTGACAGGCGTGACGGGAATCTACCTTCGCCAAGTAAGGGAGTTCGGCGTGATTGGTCTGATCGGGTATGTCCTGTTCAGCCTCTTCTTCATCCTGCAGGCGGCATTCACGTTCGCCGAAGCCTTCATCGCCCCCCTGACCGCGGCTGGCTCACCAGAGCTCACCGTGGACTTGGTAGGGCTCTTCGCGGGACATGAGGCCGTGACCGACCTCGGGCCCCTCGCCGTGGCGGCCCCGCTGGGAGCCCTGTTCTACATCGGTGGCGGCCTGCTGTTCGGTGTCGCCGTTCTCCGCGCCCGCATCCTGTCACGCGGGGCCGCCATCCTGTTGATCGCCGCGTCCGCGATCACGCCGTTGGCGGCAGTCCTCCCGCATGAAGTCGAACGCCTTCTCGCCATCCCGGTGGGGGTCGCCTTGACCTGGCTCGGGTACTCCCTCTGGTCGGAGCAGCGAAAGAGCGCAGGAAGCTCAGGCAAGCAAAGCGCAGACGTCGCCCACACTCCCGCCGCCTGACGCCGAGAGGGAGCCCGTCGGCGAAAGGGCTCCCTCCGCGTGCTCGAACTACACCGAAAGGCGACATCGCGATGACCGAACCTCACAGACCGAGCACCGGGCTCGATCAGCCGGCATGGTATGAGGTCCGCCTCAAAGGCCACATTGACCAGCAGTGGGGTGATTGGTTCGAGGGCATGACCTCGACAACTGAAAGCGACGGAACGACAGTCCTTTCCGGCCCCTTGATCGATCAGGCCGCGTTGCACGGGCTGCTGAGAAAGGTAGGAGACCTGGGCATGACCCTGATCTCCGTCAACGTGGTCGAGCCCGACGACGTTGAGTAGCGACCTTGTCAGCAACGCCTCACGCGTTCGCACTCGGACGGACCGAAGGCGTGACTACGACAACCGGGGCGTCATCGCCGGTAACGTCCTCGTGGGTTAGGGCAACGGCAGCGACGAAGATCTTGATCGATCAGGCGACGGACCGGGTCGTGGGGGCTCACCTGCTCGGCCCCGGCTACGCGGAACTGGTCAACATCTTCGGGCTGACGGCGCTCACTGAAATTCCTCACTTTCGCTCACCGAAATTCCCCACCCTGGGTCGCTCCGTCGCATGAGGCGGGCCTCCCTCGATGCTGGTGGTCTCTGACCACACACCAGAC
>NZ_LMRW01000014.1 GCF_001428255.1 Agromyces sp. Soil535
GCGCTGCCCCTCAGACAACAAACTTCGTGGATGCATACAACTGCTCCCCGGGAATCGGAACTGAATTTCTCAGTCCAACTCCCGGGGAGCAGTTCAGGACGACGCCCCCTTCTGTTCGATGCTCAGCCGAGCGTGATGACCACGTTGCCGGTGTACGTCGTGCCCGCCACGAGCGGGGTCACGACGCCGTCGACCGTGAGGACGGGGGCTTCGCCGTTCGAGCCCGCCAAGGTGGACCCCGCCTCGACGGTGAGGCTGCTCAGGTACGAGGTGCCCGTGACCGTCCAGGTGGAGTCGCCGGTGAGCGACACGATGACGCCGTTGTTGACGACTTCGGAGGCAGTGTTGGTCACGACGCCGAGTTCGCGGTACTCCGCCGAGGTGATCGTGTCGATCCGGTGCTTCGTCGTGGACGCCGTGACCACGCCGGTCAGCGCGGAGCCGTCGAGGTTCACGACGAGGTTGCGGGGCTGTGCCGGGCCGAAGCCGCCGATGTCGCCGCGCATGCCGTTGAAGAAGTCACCCGTCAGCGCGATGTCCGTGAAGGTCGTGACCGCGTCGGTGCCGTGCTGCGTGGTGACATCGAAGCTCGTGTTCTTGGTCACGGGGTTCGTGGGCTCGGTGTAGACGCCCGTGTTGAGCAGCAGCGGGGGAACGGGACCCGGGTCGTCGTTGTCCATCACCTGCAGCAGCACGCCGTTGCCGGCGTCTAGCGTGGCGCCCTCCGAGCCGTCGACCGTGACGCCGATCTGCTGGCCCTTGTCGAGGAAGAGGGTCTCGTCCGTCGCGATCGTGGTGCCGCCCGAGATGTCCACCGTTCCGCGGTTGTGCCACATGACGCCGAAGCGGTCGGACGTGATCGTCGTCGACTCCACCGGCAGCTGCGCCAGCTCCGTCGCCGAGAGGCCGAGCTCCAGTTCGGAGTTCAGCGCTGCGACGGCGTCCTTCGTGCTGTCCCCGTAGACGACGGAGCCGCCCGTCACGATGCTGGCGTACGTGGCCACGTCGAACGTGGTGCCGAGGAAGCGCTCGGTGGCGTTGCCGATGACGTAGGAGCCGTATCCGTCTTCGCCGCTGTTCGCGACGGTGCTGTTGATCGCGCTCAGCTTCGTGTCGGAGCCCGTGTCGACCGACAGCGCGCCCCAGTTCTCACTCGTGATCGAGGAGGAGATGTAGGTGGCCTGCGTGTTCTCCCCGAGGAGGTTGGTCGCCCGGTTGTTTCCTGCGATGCCCAGCATCCACGGGGCGTCCTGCATGTAGGACAGGTTCACCGACGACTGGTAGCCGCCGGGGAGCGTGCCGTCCGCCGTCGTGATCGTGGAGTTCTTGACGACCACGTTCGCGCCGTCCTTCGCCACGATCGCGGGACGCACGACGCCGGTGTTGTCGATCTTCGCCCCGTCGATGACGAGGAGCGTCTCCGCTCCCGATCCGATGATTCCGGCTCCCTGGCCGGCGAAGTCGCTGCGGCCGTTGCCCGTCAGGCTGATCCGCGGGTTGACGAGCGTGTAGTCGGCGTCGACGACGTAGATCCCGTTGAAGAGTTCGCCGGTCGACGTGATCCCGAGCCCCGTGGCCGCCGTGTCCCCGGCGACCCCGCTGACGGACGAGAGCACCGACTTGGAGCTGTCGACACCGTTCGCGTCCACATAGAGCGCCTGCCGGAAGTCGTAGGTCAGCCCGTTGAAGACGATGGGGTTCTCCGCCGCGACGGTGAGGACGATGTCGCCGCGGTACACGCCCGGATGCACCGTCGACTCCGTCGCGCCCGTCGACGCCACCTGCTGGCCCGTCTCGATGCCGTTCACGGTCAGGCTCAGCGCGAAGCCCTCGGGGGCGACCAGTGCGGCGCCCTCCTCGATCGTGAGCGACGTGAGCGTGGTGGTCTCGGTGACGACCGCCGTCTGGCCGGACTCCACCGTCAGTGTGTGCGTGCCGCTGCTGTTCCCGAGCCCGGTCGCGGCGGTTGGCGCGACGGCGTCCACCGTCGCCGCCACGGCGGCAGCGCCTCCTCCCAGGGTGGCGGTTGCCGAGAGCGCGATGACGGCTGCTCCCGTTGTCAGGGACAGGCGCCGCGCGCCCGCCGTTCGTACGAATGACCTCATGAACATCTCCTTCGACGGTTCATCGGGACGACCGCGTCCCCATGGCCCCCGCAGCAAAGCAGGATGTGGTGCGCTGCGAGAACCCCGATGCGCCGATAGGTGGCATCGACCGAGGTCTATGAATCAGCAATGAACTGCACCGCCACCCCTCTCCATCCGCCTATCCGCAGCGGCAATGCCAAGCATCAGCGGAGGACACTTCCCCGTCGACCGCATCGCTGGTGTGATGAGGGCGCTGGCGAAGATGCCAGACCCGACGCGAGGCGACATGGACATGCACCGACGCACCCGCCTCCAGACACACAGCAGGAGTCTCACGTGACCACAACAAAGAAGCTCGCGATGGCCGCGGCCATCGCCGCCCTCGCGCTCACGATGAGCGCGTGTTCCGACGGGGGATCCGCCTCGACGGACGGCTCCGGCACCGAAGAGAGCGTGAGTGCGGACGCGCAGGCCGCACTCGACAGTGCCTACGAGGGCATCGGCTCGACGCTCGACGACCTCGCCCCGGTCTCGACCGATCAGGCGCTCAGCGTCTACGTCGTCTCCTGCGGCGAGCAGGTCCCGAGCTGCGCCGTCCCGGCGGCCGCGGTCAAGGAGGCGGCCGAGACCGTCGGGTGGACCGGAACCATCGCCGACGGCAAGCTCAACCCCGAGGGCTTCGCGACCGCGATCCGCCAGGGCATCGCCGGCGGCGCCGACATCATCATCCCGATCGGCATCGGCTGCGGTGTCGCCCAGGCCGCCTTCCAGGAGGCGGTCGACGCCGGCATCACCGTGATCGGCGGCGGCGGTGTCGACGACTGCGACCCGAAGCTGTGGGCGTCCGAGCGGCTCTGGCTGGCCGACTACACCCCGCAGGAGCAGTGGGAGGCGTTCGGCAAGCTGCAGGCCGACTACGCGTACGGCAAGACCAACGGCGACGTCAAGGCGGTCGTGCTGAACTTCACCGGCCAGGTATGGGGCCAGTGGATCACCGACGGCTTCACGAAGGAGCTCGAGGCGCTCGGCGGCGGCGAGGTCCTCGACACCGTCGACGTGAGCGACCCCGAGTCGGCGGACGGCAGCTACGTGCAGAAGGTGACGACGGCCCTGCTGAGCCAGCCCGACGCGAACGTCCTCGTCGTGCCCATCGACGGCTGGCTGACCAACGGACTGGCCGCCTCCATCGTCCAGGCGGGTCTCGACGAGCAGCTGCTCGTCATCGGCCGCGGCGGTGACGAGCCGGCGCTCGACCTCATCCGCCAGGGCGGCTCGGGCATGGACGCGACGATCGGGTTCGCCGTGCAGTGGGGCGCGTGGGGCTCGATCGACACGGCGCTGCGCGTGCTCGCCGGTGAGGACGCCGCCTACATCGGGGAGTCGATGCAGGCGATCGACGCCGACGACAACATGGTCGACTCGGGGCAGTACACAGGCTCGGTCGACTTCCAGCCCCTCTTCGAGAAGGCGTGGGGCGTCTAGCAGCACGACAGGAGAGCGAGCCCCCGAGTTCCCCGTTCCCCGGAACTCGGGGGCTCGCTCGTGCCCGGTGCAGGCAGGCGACGATGGCGCGCCGTCGCTGATAGCAGGCATCAGCGACGGCGCCTTCCCGAGTCATCCCTGACGTGGTTGCATCGGTCTGTGCGGATCTCTGCCGCACGCACCCCGACAGGGCGCAGACGAAGGAGTCTCGATGGCGAACCAGGAGCACCCCGCAGCCGCGGCATCCGCCGGCACGGCTGCGCTCGCGCTCGACCTCCGCGGCGTCGACAAGCACTTCGGCGGTACGAGGGCGTTGCGCGCCGCATCCCTTGCCGTGCGACCCGGCACCGTGCACGCCCTGCTCGGCGGCAACGGCTCGGGCAAGAGCACCGCGATCAAGATCCTCGCGGGCGTCTACGAGGCGGATGCCGGTGAGCTCTCGATCTTCGGCGAGGACCACTCGCTCTCGGGCTACACCTCGACGACCGCCGCCGCAGCCGGCCTGCGCTTCGTGCACCAGGACCTCGGGTTGTTCGAGGACCTCTCGATCGAGGAGAACTTCGCCCTCGATGCGGGCTATCCGCGGAACGCGGTCGGGGGCGTGCGCTGGCGGGCGCTGCACCGACAGGTCGCGAAGGTGCTCAGCGAGTACGAGCTCGACGTCGATCCGCGCCGGCCCGTGCAGGACCTGCGGCCGTCCGACCGCACGATGGTGGCGATCGCCCGGGCCCTGCAGGGCTCCGAGTCGGAGCGCCTCATCCTCGTGCTCGACGAGCCGACCGCCTCCCTCGCGGCGCACGAGTCCGGCCTCCTGCTCGAGAAGGTCCGGCGCCTCGCGGACCGCGGCCAGACGGTCATCATCGTCAGTCACCGGCTGCAGGAGGTGCTGTCCGTCGCCCACGACTTCACCGTGTTCCGCGACGGCCGCGTGGTCGGGACCCTCGTGGACGCGAGCCCCACGGAGGATGAGCTCATCGCGATCATGGCCGGCGGACTCACCGTCGCCCTGCGTCCGACCGGGAGCGCGAGCCACACGACCGGTCGTCCCACTCTCGAGGTGAGCGGGCTCGTGTCCGGCCCGATCCGGAACGTGACGTTCACGGCGCACGAGGGCGAGATCCTGGGCATCGCGGGCCTGGTCGGCAGCGGCCGCAGCTCGCTCCTGCATGCCCTCTTCGGCGCGTTCGTGCCCAGCACGGGAACGATGATGCTCGGTGGCGCCCCGTATGCGCCGCACAGCGTCGACGACGCGATGCGTGCCGGTGTCGGCATGGTTCCCGAGAACCGCGTACGCGAGGCGGCGTTCATGGATCGCTCGGTGCGAGAGAACCTGTCCATCGCGATGATGATGGAGTACTGGAAGACGAAGTGGATGCCGAGGGCCCGCGAGACCCGTCGGGCCGAGGAACTCATCCAGCGGTTCGGCGTCAAGGTCGCGGACCCGTCGGCGCTGTTCTCCTCGATGTCGGGGGGAAACCAGCAGAAGGTCGTCATCGCGCGCTGGCTGCAACGCGAGCCGCGCCTGCTCCTGCTGGACGAACCCACCCAGGGCGTCGACGTCATGTCGCGCGCGGACATCTACGCCACCATCCGTCGCTCGGCCCAGGCGGGATGCTCGGTGGTCGTCGCGTCGAGTGATATGAGCGAGCTCCACGCCCTCTGCGACCGGATCCTGGTCCTCGCGCGGGGCCGCATCACACAGGAGGTGCTCGCGAGCGACGTCGATGTCGACAGCCTGACCAGCCTCGTGCTCCGCGAGCCGAGCACCCGCCGGACCATCTACGAACCCACCGCCTTCGAGGAGACGAGGACGTCATGACCAACACCGCAGCCCCGCCCACGTCGACACCGCCCGCCCCGGCGACCGAGTCGGTCGCCGTCGTCAAGCGCACGTCGCCGGTCGCGCGGATCTTCGAGAACTACGCGCTGCTCATCCTGACGGCGGCCGTGTTCCTGTTCTTCACGTTCTACCCGCCCTCGAGCGCGGCGTTCCCGACGATCAACAACCTCAACGTCATCCTCGGCAGCCAGGCGGTCGTCGCCACGATCGCGATCGCCGCGCTGTTCCCGCTGATCTCCGGATACTTCGACTTCTCACTCGGGGCGACCGCGGCGATGGCGCAGGTCCTGTGCGCCGGTTTCATGGCGAATTCGGGCTGGCCCATCTGGGCGGCAATCATCGTGCCGATCCTGATCGCCGGCGTGGTCGGCGTACTGAACGGCTTCCTGGTCACACGTCTTCACATGAGCCCGTTCGTGACGACCCTCGGCATGGCCATGCTGCTGTCGGGCGTCACCCTCTGGTACACGGGCGGCCAGACGATCATCTCGGGCATCGATCCCGCGATCACGCGGTTCGGTTCGACGCGGTTCATCGGGCTCCCCGTCGTCGTCTACATCGTGCTGGCCCTCGCGATCGTCGCGTGGTACTTCTTCACCCACACTCCGTACGGACGCTCCCTCTACGCGATCGGCTCGAACGCGGCATCCGCCCGACTCGTCGGCGTGCGCGTCGACCGCAACGTCTGGTGGAGCTTCATCGTCGCGGCGGTCATCGCCGGCGGCGCCGGGGTGATGCAGCTCGCCCGCATGGGCAGCGCCACGGCCTCGGGCGGCAACGAGCTGCTCTTCCCCGCCCTCGCCGCCGTCTTCCTCGGCGCGACCGCCATCACGCCAGGCTTCTTCAACGTCGTCGGCACGATCATCGGCGCGATCTTCGTGTCGATCTCCGTGAGCGGCTTGACCCTGTCGGGTGCGAGCGGATGGGCTGCGAACGTCTTCAACGGCCTGGCGCTGCTCGTGGCCGTCGGCCTCTCGACCTACCTCGGGCGCCGCAAGCGGCGCGGCTGACGCACGGAGGAAGGGGCTCGGTCGGACCGAGCCCCTTCGCCTTCGCCGCGGTCGGTCGCGATACCTGACATCGGCCTCTCGCCCTTCTGGCACCCCGCCCGCGTGCGTACCGTTGGGCTCGCGGTCCTGCGGATCGCCCACGTATGTGCGACGGGTGACGCGAAGAAGCGCCCACCCGACGCTCGACCGAAAGGAACCACCATGGCCCTCGTCCTCAGTGCCACCTGGATCGCCAAGGCCGGAGAGGAGCAGACCGTCCTCGACGCGCTGCGCAACCTCAGCCCGGCCTCTCGCGAGGAGCCCGGCAACCTGTACTACCAGGCCTACCAGGACCCCGAGGAGCCGCGCGTCTTCCGCATCTTCGAGATCTACCGGGACGAAGACGCGGTGACCGCGCACACGCAGTACGCGCACTTCCAGACGTGGGCGGCCGGCAAGGCGATCCCCGCCCTCGAGGAGCGTCGACGCGAGTTCTACCAGACGCTCGACTTCTAGGCCGCTGCCATGAAGCTCGCCCGCTACGAACATCACGGGTTCGCGCACCTCGGCATCATCCGGAACGGCATGGTGCAGTCGCTGCAGACGAACCTCGACGCGCTCGGCGTGCTCGCGTTGCCGATCGCGGAGCGCAACCTGCTCGAAGCCCAGGCGGGGCGCTACTTCCGCGCCCCGCTCGAGTCGGTGCGGCTGCTCCCGCCCGTCGAGCCGCGTGCGATGCGGGACTTCGTCGCGTTCGAGCGGCACATCGCGGGCATGAAGCAGGCCGAGGGCGCCGCGGGCGTGCCGGATGCCTGGTACGAGGCACCGGTCTTCCTCTTCATGAACCCCTGGTCGGTCGTCGGGGCTGAAGACGACGTGCCGGCGCCGCCGGATTCGTCCCTCCTCGACTTCGAGCTCGAGATCGCCGCCATCGTGGGCCGGACGGCCCGCAACGTGGCCGAGGAGGATGCGGCGGGCTGCATCGCCGGCTTCTGCATCATGAACGACTGGTCCGCACGCGACCTGCAGGGCCGTGAGATGTCGGTGGGCCTCGGCCCGTCGAAGGGCAAGGACTTCGCGACGACGATCGGCCCGTGGATCACGACCGCTGACGAGCTCGAGGACCACGTGGTCGACGGGCGGCTCGGGCTCGAGATGCGCGTCTCGGTGAACGGTGTCGAGGTCGGTCGCGACCACAGCTCCAACATGTCGTGGACGTTCCCGCAACTGCTCACCCATGCGTCGCGTGCGGCGACCGTGGGCGCCGGCGACATCCTGGCTTCCGGCACCTGCTCGTCGGGATCGCTCGGCGAGCTGTGGGCGCGTCGCGGCGAGCGCGTGCCGCCGCCCCTCGTTCCCGGTGACGTCGTCACGATGGAGATCGAGGGTCTCGGTCGCATCAGCAACCGCATCGTGCACCCCGAAGACGTGCCGGCGCGCGTGCGCAGCCTCGAGAGGACCACAACGTGAACGCCATCATCACGATCGACCCCGCGACGGGTGAGGAGCTCGGCCGCTACCCGGGCCTCGACGCACCGGCTCTGGATGCCTCGCTGCAGCGTGCTGCCGACGCGCAGCGCACGTGGCGCGAGGTGCCGGTGGAGCAGCGCGTGGAGCCCCTGCGCCGACTCGCGACGCTCCTTCGCGACGAAGCCCAGACGCACGCGGAGCTCATCAGCCGCGAGATGGGCAAGCCCGTGACCGAGGCGCTCGCCGAGGTGCGGAAGTGCGCCGTGACGTGCGACTACTACGCCGACCGCGCGGCGGAGTTCCTCGCGCAGCAGCCCGTCGAGACGGAAGCATCCGCGTCGTTCGTGGCATACGAGCCGCTCGGCGTCGTCCTCGCCGTCATGCCATGGAACTTCCCCTACTGGCAGGTCATCCGTTTTGCGGCGCCGACCCTCGCCGCCGGCAACGGCGGACTCCTCAAGCACGCCTCGAATGTCACGGGCTCGGCCATCGCGCTCGAGTCGCTCTTCCAGCGGGCGGGCTTCCCCGAGGGGCTCTTCCAGACCCTCGTGCTCACCGACCACGGCATGGTCGACGAGATCATCGCGGACCCGCGGGTGGCGGCCGTGACCCTCACCGGCTCGGAGGCCGCGGGTGCGAGTGTCGCCACGGCTGCCGGACGGGCGTTGAAGAAGACCGTGCTCGAACTCGGCGGGTCCGACCCGTTCGTGGTGCTGGCGGACGCCGACGTCGAGAAGGTCGCACCGCTCGCCGTGCGAGCGAGGTTCGTCAACACGGGCCAGAGCTGCCTGTGCGCCAAGCGCTTCCCGGTCGAGGCGGGGGTCATCGAGGACTTCGAACGCCGCGTGGGCGACCTCGTCGAGGCCCTCCGGATCGGCGATCCGCTCGACCCGGCCACGCAGATCGGCCCCTTGGCGAAGCCGTCGTTCGTCGACGACATCGACCGGCAGGTGCGGGAATCCGTCGCGCTCGGCGCTCGTGTGGTCACCGGCGGGCATCGCCTCGACGGGCCGGGCAACTACTACGCACCCACGGTGCTGGCCGACGTCACGCCCGACATGCCCGTGTTTCGCGAGGAGACGTTCGGACCGGTGATGGCGATCGTGCGGGCCGAAAGTGCCGACGAGGCGATCGAGCTGGCCGACGACACCCGCTACGGGCTGGCTGCGAGCGTGTGGACGGCGGACATGGAACGCGGTCTCCGGCTCGGCCGAGGCATCCGCTCGGGGGCGCTGTTCGTCAACTCGGTCGTCGTCTCCGACCCGCGGCTGCCGTTCGGCGGCGTCAAGCTCAGCGGCTACGGGCGCGAGCTGAGTCGTGAGGGGATGCTCGAGTTCACGAACATCCGCGCCGTCTGGGCGATGGAGTCCGTCGCGTAGGGGTGTTCGGCCGGTCGGCCGGTTCGGAGGGGGCTCGCAGTCAATCCATCGGAAGTGCATGGCCGAGACCAAGAGCGGGCATGCCGACGTTCGCTGGAGTGGCACCATGTCCCCGATCACGAGCAGCACCCGCATCCTCGCCGTCGGTGTCGCCCTGGTCCTCGGCGCGGGCCTCACGGCGTGTTCGACGTCGACGGCGTCAGGCACGTCGAGCTCGAGTTCCGCGGCATCCGCCGCACTGGCGGCCGACGGATTCTGGGACTCGTCGGCCGTGCACGACATCGCGCTCGAGGTCGACGATTCGGCACTCTCCGAGGCGATCGAGACGTACCTCGACTCGGGTGAGAAGGTGTGGGTGACGGCGACCGTCACCATCGACGGTGAGACGTTCACGAACGTCGGCCTGAAGCTCAAGGGCAACTCGAGCCTGCGCGGCATCTCGGCGGACGACGACCCGGCGACCCTGCCGTGGATCATCCGCCTGGACGAGTACGTGGACGGCCAGTCGCTCGACGGCGAGACGGAGTTCGTGGTCCGCGGCAACACCAGCGAGAGCTCGCTCAACGAGGGCGTCGCGCTCACGCTGCTCGCCGACTCGGGGCTCGCGAGCCAGGCCGCGGTGTCGTCGCGGTTCAGCGTGAACGGCAGCGACGAGACCCTGCGGCTCGTGGTGCAGAACCCGGGCGACGAGTGGGATGCGTCGGCCTTCGGCGACGACGGCGGCCTCCTGTACAAGGCGGAGAGCGGGGGCGACTACAGCTACCGCGGCGACGACCCCGAGGCGTACGTGGATGTCTTCGAGCAGGAGGCAGGCGACGACGAGCTCACCCCGCTCATCGAGTTCCTGCAGTTCATCAACGAGTCCGACGACGCCACGTTCGCGGCCGACCTCGACCAGGTGCTCGACGTCGAGTCGTTCGCGACCTACCTCGCGTTCCAGGACCTCGTCGACAACTTCGACGACATCGACGGCCCGGGCAACAACTCCTACCTGCACTACGACCCCGAGACGGGGCTCATGACGGTGGTGTCGTGGGACCTCAACCGCGCGTTCGGGGCGCGGAACGGCGGCCCGGATGGCGGCGCGGGCGGTGACCAGGGCGGCGGTGGCGGCCCGACGGGCGACATGCCCGCGCGTGAGACGACGGATGCCACGGATGCCGCGGATGCAACGGATGCCGCGGCCGGCGGCGCTGGAGGCGCAGCGCGTGGCGCCGGCGGCGGCATGGTCGGCGGCAACATCCTCTCGGAGCGCTTCCTCGAGAACGACGACTTCGCGGCACTCGTCGACACGGCATCCGCTGAGCTCACCGCCTCGCTCTACGACAGCGGGCGGGCGCAGGAGATCCTCGACGCGTGGACCGCGACCCTCGAGTCGCAGGCATCCGACCTCATCGACGTCGCCACCCTGCAGAGCGACGCCGACGCCGTGGCCGCGTACCTCGACTGATGGGCGGGAGCGGCCTCGGTAGAATGGGCCGCGGCGGTGTCCATCGCCGCGGCACGACCATCGCAGAAGGATCCGGGACAACGCCGTGACCGACGTCCGCAAACTCGATCTCAATCTCGTGGTCGTGCTCGACGCGCTCCTCGCGGAGCGCAACCTCACCCGCGCCGGCGAGCGGGTCGGCGCGTCGCAGCCGGCCGTGAGCAGCGCGCTCGCGCGACTGCGTGAGTTGTTCGACGACCCCCTGCTCGAGCGGGACGGTCGCGGCTTCGTGCTCACCCCGAGGGCCGAATCGCTCATCCCCGTCGTCGCCGAGTGCATGCGAGAGGTGCAGCGCATGTTCGACGTGCTGCCCGAGTTCGACCCCGCGACGAGCACCCGGACCTTCCTGGTGACCGCCTCCGACTATGTGCTCTCTGAGATCACGAGCCCACTGCTCTCGCTCCTCGCCGAGGAGGCGCCGCACACGCGCGTCGAGTTCGACGGGCTGCCCGTCGATCAGATGGTGTCGCCGGTCGACCTCCTCCGCCGGGACGTGACGATCGCAGGCACCGGACGCGGCGTACCCGGCAAGCGCGCGTCGCTCTTCTCCGACCGCTTCGTCTGCGTCGTGGATGCCGGCAACCCACAGCTTCACGACGGTGCGTTGTCCCTCGAGGCCATCGCGCGCCTGCGCCACGTGCGCTCGGTGTTCGGGCCGCACGCGTCGACGCATATCGACGACATGCTCAGCGCGGCGGGGATCGCGCCGATGACCGCGGTCACGGTGCAGGGATTCCTGCCGGTTCCGTTCGCCGTCACCGGCACGGACTGGGTCGGATGGGTGCCGGAGCGCACTGCGAACCGGTACGCGGGCAGCCTCGGGCTCGTCATCGCCGAGACGCCCATCGTGCCGAGCGTCCTCGTGGAGGCGGCCCACTGGCACCCGTCGAAGACGGCGGATCCCGCGCTGCAGTGGCTCGTGCGGCAGCTGCGGGCGGCATCCGAGATGGTCGAGTTCGGTGACGAGGCGGCATCCGACGAGACGCTCGCCGGCGACGACGTCTGATGCGCCGGCGCCGGGCGACCCTGCAGGAGCGGCGCGTGTCGAACCGGCGACCCGCTCTCAGTGCGGGATGCCGAGGTCGCGCTATTCGCCGCGGACGTCGGTGAACACGAACGAGTTGTAGGCGACCTGGATGTCCTTGAAGCGGTCGGTCTCGTCGAGCTCGTACATGATGAGGCCGTTGAACTCGAAGGTCTCGCGCTTCCTGACGGGACCGAAGAGCGTGTCGTCGCGGTCGGCGAGTGCCGTGAAGAGCGTGTTCATGCGGATCGCGATCATCGGGCCGTCGGTGACGAAGCGGGGGACGGTGAGCACTTCCCGGAACCTGCCCCAGATCCGCAGGTTGTAGTGGTCCTTCATGCCCTGGATGCCGGAGTACTCGAGCGTCCCGTTCTTCATGTGCATGTCGGGCGCGAGGTAGTCGTCGAACGCCGTGTCGTCCTCTTGGTTGAACCGGCGGATGTACTCGCGGAACCGCGCCTCGTGCATGCGGGACCCTCTCTGCTGCTCTGAATCGTCGAACCCGACGTTAGGTACGAACGCGCGATCGGGGAACGTCGTGGAGCGGATACCTTGCATGGGCTGGTGGCATGGCGGGAGGCGCGGTGCATCCACAGCAATGATGCCGAACATCCTCGATCGGCCACTGATAACGGTGGTCGAGGTTGGCATGGCGGTGGCATGCCCATCGCGGCGGCCCTCGATCCCGAGGCGTACCGGAGCTGACACGCCCGCGCCGGCAATGCCGACCCGAGTGGTCAGCCGTCCGCGTCGAGCATCCGCCGGGCGACGAAGTTGAGCCGGGCGGTGAAGGCCTCCCTGGACTCCGGCGTGCTCGACAGGAATCGCTCGCCGTACATGGCACGGAAGGCGCACTCGGTGTACAGCATCCAGGCGACCGGCACGACCATGTCCTCGCGGTCGTGGGGGAGCGCCGCGATGATGCGGCCGAGGACACGGCGGGATTCGGCCGCACCTCGATCCAACAGCTGCGGGTCGGAGGACGAGTGCCGGATCACCGCACGAAGGAACGCCGCGTGCATCTCGAAGACCTCGACGATCGCCTCGACGGTGCGCTCCACCGAGCCGGTGGCGCGTCCGAACGCGTGATCCTCAGTAGCGACGACCCGCGCGATGCCGCGCTCGTAGACGGCGAAGAACGGGCCGAGGCGTCCGTCGACCCGGGCGTAGATCGAAGGCGCCGACACGTCGGCGCGGCGGCACACCTCACTGATGGTCAGCGCCTCGTACCCGCCCTCCTCGAGGAGGGTGAGACCGGTGTCGAGGATGCGCTCCCAACCGACTCGGCTGCGCTCCTGCAAGGGTGGACGGACGATCTCGGACACCGGTCCATGTTCCCCCATCACCGCGCCGCGACGATACCCGTGCCCATCTCGTCGAGCTGCGCCACGATGTCCCGCGGGTTCCGTTCGCCCATCTGGCGCTGCAGCAGGGGCGTGTGGTCGAGCACGAAGTCGCGCAGCGGGCGCAGGGGCGCCGGAGCATGGTGGAACACCTGCCCCAGCACGTAGGCCGACTGCACCTGTTCGGTGGTGTGCGGGATTCTCGGCGTCTCGTAGTCGACGAGCGCCTGCGTCACGGCGGCGGTGTCGCCGAGGTCCACGCCGGCGAGCACCTGGCCGATGAAGTAGCCGTCGCAGATCGACATCCCGGCGCCGTAGGCGGCGTAGGGCGAGGTGGCGTGCGCGGCGTCCCCTGCGAGGGTGATTCGGCCCTTCGACCAGTGCTTCAGTGGCCTGAGGTCGCGGATGGGCCAGCGCTGCAGGTTCTCGCGCGGCGTCGCCGCCAGGAGCGCCGACAGGGGGCCGGGGAATCCGGCCGCGAGCTCGGTCGCGTGGGCGTGCAGGTCCGTCGGCGCCGGACGGTCGTCGGGCCACGCCTCGAGCACCCACCACTGGTAGCCGTCGCGGCCTTGACTGCGGATCGAGGTGTAGGAGCCCTGCACCGTGCGGTTGTGCGTCAGCACCACCTCGTTGGGTTCGGCGACGACCGAGGTGTCGAACGTGTACCCGCCGATGATGTGCAGGTTGTGGGCCCGCTTCGGGGTGTCACCCCAGAGATGGCGGCGCACCATCGAGTCGATGCCGTCGGCACCGATGAGCACGGGCGTCTCCACGACGGCGCCGTCGTCGAACGTGAGCGTGACGCCGTCGCCGTGATCGTGGATGCCGGTCAAGTGCCGGTCGGTCTGGAGGACGCCCTTGGGGATCGCCTCGAGCATCCTCGAGTAGAGGTCGGGTCGCAGCATTCCGATGAACCCGCCGCCGTACCGCTCGACGACGTCCTGCGGGATCTGGACGTCGGCGCGCACCCGCCCCTTCGCGTTGCGGAACGTCGCGTGGCACGGTGCGCCGAGATCCTCGGTGTCGACGCCCATCTCCTGCAGCGCCTTGATGGGCGGCGGCCAGAGGTTCAGGATGTTGCCCGCAGCGCGGGCCCGCGGATACCGCTCGTAGATGACGACGTCGTGACCGGCCTTCAGCAGGCCGAGGGCTGACGCCATCCCGGCCGGACCGGCGCCGAGGACCGCGATGTGGGGGCGGGGATCGTTCATTGCTCTCCTCCTCGGGTGCGATGACCAAAGCGTAAGACCATTACAGTTCTGGACTGATCGACGTCGCTGATACGCGGCATCAGACCGGGGTGCACCGCACTCCATCGATCGCGGTGATGACGAACATCAACGATCTGGCCTTCACTGATACCCCCTCCGGCGGTTGACTGGACTGACGCACGGCACCGACGCGTGCGGAATGGAGACCCACCCGTGACATCGTCGTCCGACGGCCTGACCGCGCCCTTCGCCCTCGTCCGCACCCGCGCGGGCGACGGCACGGAGCCGCGCCTCTGCCTCCTCGCGGGTGACCGGGTGCGACCGATCGGACCCGACGAGCTGGGCGCTCCCGACCTCAACGCGTTCCTCGCCGAGACGCCCGCGTCGTGGGGTCGACTCATCGCGGTCGCCGAGCAGGCTGACGCCACGTGGCATCCGCTCGCCGACGTCACCCTCACCGCGCCGGTGGCACCGCGCCAGGTGCTGCAGACCGGCGCGAACTACCGCACGCACGTCATCGATCTCGTTGCCGCCGGGCGGGCGAAGAACGACCCGCGCCCGATCGAGGAGCTGCGCGAGTGGGCGGCGGACATGATGGACCGCCGCGCTCGCGAGGGCTCGCCGTACTTCTTCATCGGCCTGCCCGCCGCGGTCGTCGGCGACGACGTCGACCTCGTGCTGCCGGGTTATAGCGACCAGCACGACTGGGAGCTCGAGCTCGCCGTCGTAATCGGCAAGGAGGCGTTCCGCGTCGACCGCGAGCACGCCATGGAGCACGTCGCCGGCTACACGATCGTGAACGACATCACCACGCGCGACCTCGTGTTCCGCGAGGACATGAAGGAGATCGGCACCGACTGGTATCGCGGCAAGAACGCGCCGGGCTTCCTGCCCACGGGTCCGTTCCTCGTGCCCGCGCCGTTCGTCGCCGACCCCGGTAACCTGCACCTCGAGCTCAGCCTCAACGGCCAGACGATGCAGGATGCCACGACCTCCGACCTGCTCTTCGACATTCCCGCGCTCATTTCGGGGGCGTCGCAGAACATGCCGCTGCTGCCCGGGGACCTGCTACTCACGGGCAGCCCGGCCGGCAACGGCATCGTGCACGGAAGGATGCTGCGGGACGGCGACGTGATGGTCGGCGCGATCGAGGGGCTGGGCGCGCAGACCGTGCGCGCGGTCGCCGAGACGACGACGGATGCCGCGACCGCCGCCGCTCCCGCCGAGGCGGTGGCGTGATGAGCTCGCCCGCCGCCGCGGCATCCGCTGCCCGTACCGCCACGACCACCCCGACCGAGGACCCCGCCGCGCTCGACCGCACCGACCCCGAGCGTCACATCGCCGAGGCCGCCGAGGCGTACCGCAACTGGGGCCGGTGGGGCGACGACGACCGCCTCGGCACACTCAACTTCATCGGCGCCGCCGAGCGCGCCCGCGCCGCCGCCCTGGTGCGCCGCGGCGCGAGCTTCTCGCTGTCGCAGCCCTTCGACATGGACGGCCCGCAGCAGGGCTGGCGGCGTCGCACCAACCCCGTGCACACCATGCTCGACACGGGCACGGATGCCGCCGCCGGCGCCCAAGGGTTCCCGCACGGCATCGGCGGGGCCGACGACGTCATCGCGATGCCGCTGCAGTGCTCGACGCAGTGGGACGGCCTCGGCCACATCTTCGATCGCGGCCTGGCGTGGAATGGACGTCCGGCGGGATCCGTGGTCACGAGCGACGGCGACCTCGTCACGGGCATCGAGCACGCGGCATCCGCTGTCGTCGGCCGCGGCGTGCTCCTCGACGTGGCCCGGTTCCTGCGGCCCAAGGTATCCGGCGACGACGGCACCGGTGCGGGCGAGCTGCCCGACGGCCACGCGATCACGGCCGCCGAGCTCGAGGCCTGCATCGCCGCCCAGGGCGCGACGAGCGCCGTCGGCCGCGGCGACCTCGTGCTCGTCCGCACCGGCCGCTTCGCGCGCGCCCTGCGCGAGGGCTGGAACGGCTACGCCGGCGGCCCGAGCGCGGGACTGTCGTTCACGACGGCCGGATGGCTGCACCGCACCGAGATCGCCGCGGTCGCGACCGACACGTGGGGCTTCGAGGTGCGGCCGAACGAGTTCGACGACGCGTTCCAGCCGCTGCACCAGGTCGTCATCCCGAACATGGGCCTGACGATCGGGGAGTTGTGGGATCTCGAGGCGCTCGCCGCCGACTGCGCCGCCGACGGCGTCTACGAGTTCCTGCTCGTCGCGCCGCCGCTGCCGATCACCGGGGCCGTCGGCTCGCCCGTGAACCCCATCGCCCTGAAGTAGGACCCGAACCCAATCCCGAAGGAGGGATCCCCATGATCGCAGTCTCCCGAGTGGCCGTCGTCGGCTCCGGCGTGGCCGGCACCGCCGCCGCCATCCTGCTCGCCGAGGGCGGCGTCGACGTGGACGTCTTCGAGCTCAAGCCCGACCTCTCCGCTCTCGGCTCGGGCATCACGCTGCAGGGCAACGCGCTGCGCGTGTTCGACCGGCTCGGCGTGTGGGAGAAGGTCAAGGAGGCCGGCTACCCGTTCGACGTGCTCGGCCTCCGCGCGCCTGGCCCCGAGGCCCAGGTGATCGCGCAGATCCCCGACGCGCCGACCGGCGGCCCCGACTATCCCGCGACCGCGGGCATGTACCGGCCCGACCTCGCGCGCATCCTGGCCGACCGCGCGACCGAGGTGGGCGCGCGGTTCCACTATGGCACCACGGTCGAAAGCTTCGAGCAGGACGCGGACGGCGTGGACATCACGCTGAGCGACGGTTCGACCGGCCGCTACGACCTGCTCATCGGCGCCGACGGCCTGCACTCGTCGATCCGCGCGCAGCTCGGAATCGAGGTCGAGCCGCAGCGCACGGGCATGGGCATCTGGCGCGCCTTCGTGCCGCGGCCGAAGGACGTCACGCACACCGACCTCTACTACGGCGGCCCCGTCTACATCGCCGGGTACTGTCCGACCAGCGACGACATGATGTACGCCTACGTCGTCGAGCCCGCGCAGGACCGGCACCTGCTCTCGCCGGAGCAGGGCGTCCAGGTGATGAAGGAACTCTCGCGGGGGTACGGCGGGCCGTGGAACGAGATCCGCGAATCGCTCGACGACGCGTCGCGCGTCAACTACACGTCGTTCACCCAGCACGTCGTGCCCGACGCGTGGAACCGCGGCCGGGTCGTCATCATCGGCGAGGCCGCGCACAGCTGCCCGCCCACGATCGCGCAGGGCGCCGCGCAGGCCGGCGAGGATGCGGTCGTGCTGTCCGAGCTGCTGCTCTCACGCGACGCCGTGAACCAGTCGCTCTGGGACGAGTTCCACGCGCGTCGCCTGCCGCGCGCGACCGAGGTCGTCGACGCATCCGTGCAGCTCGGCCAGTGGCAGATCGACCACGTGCAGGATGCCGACGTGCCCGGCCTCGTCCGCCGCATCGCGATGCTCGTGAGCCAGCCGGCATGAACGAGGTGCCTTCGACGGATGTCGCATCGCCCGCCGGTCACGGCGGACCCGTGGTCGACGTGCACGCTCACCTGCTGCTGCCCGCGCTGCAGCAGTCGATCGGCGCGCGCGACCCCGACGGGTTCGCCGCGGCGCAGGCCCTCGAGGCCCGGCGCAATGGGCCGGAGAGCCTCGCCACGTCGGGCCGCATGATCGGCGAGCGGATGGCGCTCCTCACCGCGCTCGTCGTGCGCCTCGCCGAGATGGACCGGCAGGGCGTCGACGTGCAGGTCGTGTCGCCGTCGCCGTCGCACTACTACCCCTGGGCGGGCGAGGAGCTCGCCGCGTGGGCCGCCCGCGAGGCGAGCCGTGCCATCGCCGAGCACGTCGCGGGCGCGCCCGACCGGCTGCTGGGCCTCGGGCTCGTGCCGCTGCAGCATCCGCATCTCGTGGTCGACGCGCTCGAGGACGCCGTGGTCGCGAACGGCCTCGCGGGCGTCGAGCTGTCGTCGTTCGCGGGTGACGTCGAGCTCTCCGACGAGCGGCTCGAGCCGTTCTGGACGCGCGCGGAGGAGCTCGACGCGATCGTGTTCCTGCACCCGTTCGGCTGCAGCCTCGACGAGCGGCTCGACCGCTACTACCTCTCGAACACCGTGGGGCAGCCCGTCGAGAACGCGGTCGCGCTGTCGCACCTGATCTTCTCCGGCGTGCTCGACCGACACCCGAGCCTGCGGCTGGTCGCCGCGCACGGCGGCGGCTACCTGCCCACGTTCCTGGGTCGCTCCGACCACGCGTGGCAGGTTCGGCCCGAGGCCCACGGATGCCGCGAGCTGCCGTCGTCGTACCTGCGCCGCCTGCGCTTCGACTCCCTCGTGCACACGCCGGGGGCGCTTGGTGCGCTGGTGGACGCCGCAGGCGCAGACCGGGTGCTGCTCGGCTCGGACTACCCGTTCGACATGGGCGTCGACGACCCCGTGGAGCGCGTGCACGACGCGGGGCTCGCCGAGGCGGACGCACGCGCCATCCTCTCGGGGAACGCGGCCGAGCTGCTCGGGTCGCGCCTGCCGCGCGCGCATGCAGGCGTCACGGTGACGGAAGGAGGAGCGGCATGAGGATCGCCAGGTGGACGCATCAGGGCACCGTCGCCGAAGGGTTCGTCATCGGCGACGGCGTCGTCCCGTTCCCGCGAGGGCTCACCGTCGCCGACGCGCTCGCCGCCGGCCTCGCCGAGCTGCCCGGGCTCGCCGCGGAGGTCGTGGATGCGGCATCCGTACCGCTCGTGCCGCTCGCCGAGGTCGAACTGCTCGCGCCGCTCACGCCCGCGAGCGTGCGCGACTTCGCGGCCTTCGAGGAGCACGTCGACGGCGTCACCGCGTCGGTCGACGGGGTCAGCCACGTCGCCCCCGAGTGGTACGAGCTGCCCACCTTCTACTTCACCAACCCGCACTCGATCATCGCGACGGGCGAGGAGGTGCGGCCGCCTACGACGGCGCGCCTCGACTTCGAGCTCGAGGTGGGCGTCGTCATCGGCGGCGTCGCGGGTTCCGACGGCCGCGATCTCGCCCCCGCGGACGCCGACTCGCACATCTTCGGTTACACGATCTTCAACGACTGGTCGGCACGCGACATCCAGGCCCGCGAGATGAAGGTGCGCCTCGGGCCCGCGAAGGGCAAGGACTTCGCCACGACGCTCGGCCCCTGGATCGTCACCGCCGACGAGTTCGTCGGCCTGGTCGACGACGACGGTTTCCTGGCCATCGAGCTCGAGGCCTTCGTCAACGGCGAACGAATCGGACACGACCTGCTCTCGAACATGGGCTGGCCGTTCCGTGACCTCGTGGCCTACGCGTCCCGCGACTCGCGCGTCGTGCCCAGCGATGTGCTCGGCTCGGGCACGGCCGGCAACGGCGGATGCCTCGCCGAGCTGTGGGGGCGAGCGGGGGAGCTCAGCCCGCCGCCGCTCGCCGAGGGCGATGAGGTCGTCATGCGCGCCGAGGGCATCGGCGAGATCCGCAACACCGTCGGACGTGCGGTTCACGTCCCCCCGATCCCTCCGGCACGGCATCGCTCGCGCGCCCGCCGTAGAGGGTAGCTCCACCCATCCACACACCCACCACCCGAGGAGTCTCAATGGCGAACACCTCAGTCCAGACCGCACCCGGCACCCGCCGGGCCGGTGTCCTCCAAGCCGAGCTGCTGCTCGCGGGCAGCTGCATGCCCGTGCTGGGGTCGGTGCTCCTGACGCCGATCCTGCCGCAGCTCTCGGCCGAGTTCGGCGGCGTGCCCGGGGGTGAGATCCTCGTACCGCTGGTCGTCGCGATCCCGGCGCTGATGATCGCGCTCTTCGCGCCGTTCGCCGGGCAGATCGTTGACAGTCTCGGGCGCAAGAAGCTGCTCATCGTCGCGATGTTCGTGTACACCCTCGTGGGCATCGCGCCGGCGTTCCTCGACACGCTCCCCGCGATCCTCGCGACGCGCGTCGGCGTCGGCATCACCGAGGCGGCCATCATGACGGTCTGCACCACGCTCATCGTCGACTACTGGCACGAACCCGAGCGGCGCGCGAAGTACCTCGCGCTCCAGACCATCGTCACCACCCTGGCCGCCACGGCCTTCATCGCGATCGGCGGCGCCGCGGGTGCGGCGGGCTGGCGCACACCCTTCTGGATCTACCTGGCCGCGGCGATCATCGCCGTGCCGATGATCTTCCTGCTGTGGGAGCCGAGCCGGGCCGACACCACCGATGAGCACGTACGAGCGCCCAAGGTGCCCATCCCGTGGCGCAGACTCGCGCTGCCCCTCATCGTCGGCCTGTTCGGCGGGTTCACGTTCTACGTGCTCATCATCGAGGGCGGCTACCTCCTCGTCGGCGCGGGCGTCGCACCGACCGACACGCCGACGATCGGCGGGATCGCGGCGGTCGCCTCGCTGGCGACGGCAGCCGGGGGCTTCACCTTCACGCGGATCGCCAAGGTCGGGCCGAAGCGGCTCCTCCCCGCGGCGTTCGCCCTGCAGGCGGCGGGAATGTTCCTCATCTGGCTGGTCGGCGGCGTTCCCGGCGTCGCCGCGGGGGCCATCGTCGGCGGCGCGGGCTCGGGCCTCCTGCTGCCGACGATGCTCACGTGGGCCCTCGCGTCCATCCGCTTCGAGGAGCGCGGGCGCGCTACCGGGCTGTGGACGGCGTCGTTCTTCTTCGGCCAGTTCCTCACGCCGATCCTGATGGGCGCGATCACCGCCGCGGTCGGCGGTGCGCTGCCTGTCGCGGTGGGCGTGGTGGGCATCACCTGCGCGGTCGCGGCGTTCCTGCTGGGATTCGGACTCAGGCGATCGGCGACCACTCAGGTCGACGAGGTGACCGCGACGGCGTGAGGTCGCGCAGACCGGGCGGGTCCGGCGCCTCGACGGCGTCGGCCCGGTCGGCTGCGCTCGCGCGCCCAGCCGGGCGGAGCCACGCGCTCAGGCGGTGTCGTCGCCCAGGCCCGCCGCGGCCTCGACGACGAGTGTGCGCAACCACTCGTGCTCGGGGTCGCGGCGATGCACCGGATGCCACCACATCGCGTTGTGGATGGGGGTCGCGTCGAACGGCGGCTCGAACACCCGCACCCCGGCGACGCGCATGGCATAGTCGGCGAGCCCGGCCTGGACGAGCGCGAGACGGTTCGTGCCGGCGATGAACATCGGCAGCGCGAGAAAGCTCTCGACCACCGACTCGACGTGGGGTTCGATGCCGAGCTGCTGGATCTGGCGGGTCGCCGACGTGAACGCCGTCCGCGACTGGTACGTGAACACCCAGGGCAGGCGGGCGACGTCGTCGATCGTGACCTGCTCGCCGATGGCGCGGTTGTCGTCGGCTGCGACGATGACCCAGCCGTCGGTCCAGAGGTCGGTGAAGGGGAGGTCGGTCAGGAATCCGTGTGGCATGAGCATGGCGTCGGCGCCGCGCAGGCGGTTGACGGCGTCCTCGACGATCTGCGGAGTGTGCAGCATGAAGCGGAAGCGCACGCCCGGCGCGCGTTCGGCCGCGAGTGCGGCCACGCGCCGACCCGTCGTCGAGAAGCTGTAGTCCGAGCCGTAGATCGAGAACTCGCGTGTCGACTGGCTGGGATCCCATTCCGCCTGGCTCTCGAACACGCGTCGCGCGGCATCCAGTGCCGCCGCGGTGTGCTCGGAGAGGCGGGACGCGAGCGGCGTGAGCTCGTAGGTGTTGCCGGTCCTCGCGAGGATCGGATCGTTGAAGTGCGTGCGGAGCCGCGCGAGTGATGCGCTGAGCGCCGGCTGGCTGAGGTGCAGGCGTTCGGCCGCGCGCGTGACGCTGCGCTCGGTGAGCAGCGCGTCGAGTGACACGAGCAGGTTGAGATCGAGTCGGGAGAGCGGGGCCCGGTCGGACACGACGTTGTGTTCCTTCGATGAGGTCAGGGGAGCTCAGTCTATCAGCGCGATCGATGTTCGGCATCATCACTTTCGGCTTCCCTGATACCGACGTCTGACCGAAAGTGGAAGGGTGCCGGCGCTCGGCACCCGAACCACGCGGCCAGCACCGCACCTCGAACGAAGGATCGACGATGATCAAACTCCTTTCCCACCTCTCCCACATCGAGATCACGGCGCCCGACCCCGCGGCATCCGTGGCGTACTACGAAGAGCAGGTCGGACTCCGCGCCATCGCCAGCGAGGGCGGCAAGACGTACCTCCGCAACTGGGGCGACTACTACACCTACAGCCTCGTCATCTCGCACGGACCAGAGCCGTCGCTCGCCGTGATGGCCTGGCGCACCACGAGCGACGAGGCCCTCGACGAGGCCGCGCGCCGCATCGAGGCCGCCGGCGTGCAGGGCGACTGGCACGACTCCGGCTTCGGCCATGGACGTTCCTACACCTTCACCGGCCCGTACGGCCACGCGATGCAGCTGTACTGGGAGGTCGAGAGGTACCACGCTGAGGGCAGGTTCGTGTCGATCTACCCCGACCGCCCCGAGCGTCGCTCTCGCCACGCCGTCGCACCCCGCCAGCTCGACCACGTCACCATCGCGGCCTCCGACGTGCGCGGATTCGCGAAGTGGTACAGCGACGTGCTCGGCTTCCGCATCATGGCCTACACGAACCTCGACGAGGGCCCCATCACGGTGTTCGGCGTGCTCACCACGAACGAGAAGTCGCACGACCTCGGCGTCGTGCTCGACGGCTCCACCCGGGCGGGACGCATCAACCACTACGCGTTCTGGGTCGACACCCGCGAGGACCTCCTGCAGGCGGCCGACGTGCTCATGGAGAACGGCACCGACATCGAGTACGGTCCCTCGATCCACGGCATCGGCGAGCAGAACTTCCTCTACTTCCGGGACCCGAGCGGCATGCGCGTCGAGGTGAACACTGGCGGATACCGCAACTACGTGCCCGACTGGGAGCCGAACGACTGGACCCCGTCGGGCGGCTCCAACAACTTCTACCGCAACTCGGCGATGCCGATGTCGATGACGGAGTCGTTCCCTCCCGCGGACGGCCCGAGCGCGACAGAGGAGGGCGTGCACCCCGACACCCGAGAGGCGCTCCTCAACCCCTACGCCAAGCACGGGCAGGGCTGAGCGGGCGGATGCCGCGTCGCCGGTCGCCCGATCACTCCTCCGGATCGTCGGGGTCGATCGGCGCGTGGTGGTCGAACGCCGCCGTTCCCCGCTTCCAGTAGCCGCTCAGCGCGAACTGGTCGCGGGGGAGGGCGAGCTCGCGTCGAAGGAATCGTCGCAGGGCCACCAGGCGGGATGCCTCGCCCGCCGCGAAGACGTACGTGCCGCCGTCGACGCCCGCGTCGCGGAGGGCGCCGACCAGGTCGTCGCCCGTCGCAGTGACGACCGCCTCGCGACCGGTCTCGGCTCGGAGGTAGGTGCGGACCCACTCGAGCTCGCCCGCCACGTCGGCGAGCACCTCGACCCGCGTGGACGCGGGCACCTCGGCGAGCCATCGGCCGGCGGCCGGCAGCGACGTGCCGTCGACGATGCACAGCACGTGCGGCGCGTTCTGCGTCGCCGACTTCGACCCGCGGGGGCCGACGACGACCAGACGGTCTCCGACGGCCGCCCTCATACCCCACTGCGCCGCGGGACCGGGGTCGACATGGAGGAGGATGTCGACGTCGATCGCACGATGCCCGGTCGCAGGGTCGAGCCGGGCGTTGAGCGGCGTGAAGTCCCGCGCGAACGCGGGCGCATCGGGGCGGACGATGCCGTCCTCGCCCCGTCCGACGGCGCGTGGGGCGATGAGTTCCCCCGTGATCGGGTCGGGGAAGAAGACCTTGACGTGGTCAGTTGGGCCGGTGCTCTCGAAGTCGGCGAAGTCCGGACCCGACAACGTCACGCGGACATACTCCTCGACCGGCCGGCTCACGGCCGTGACGACGGCCTCGCGCGCCGTGAAGCGGTTCCGACGGCCTGCGCGGAAGAAGGTCGAGGTCGGGTCTCCGGGCGGGCGGGGCTGGGTGCGCCCATCGCGCGCCTCGGTCTCGGTCGTGGCATCCGTCATGGTCATCTCCTTCGGCCGCAGGGCGTGGAGCGGCCCATCCAAGCAAACCACCACTCCGGCCTTCATCTCCCGCCGGGGGTACGCTGGTGACCGGTCGCGCTCGCTGGGAGCTCCGTTCCGAATCGCTCCTCGTCGTGGCACGGCGCTCCTGCTCGAGCAAAGGAGGATGCATGTCCCCGCCGTCCGACTTCGTCACACTCGAGTCCCGGCCCTTCAACGGCCAGGTACACGTGATCGGCGCAGGGCCGGTCGGTCTCATGCTGACGGCGCTGCTCCAGCCGATCGAGGGCATGTCGGTGCATCTCTACGAGAAGCGGAGCGAGTACACGCGCACGCGGATGGTCCAGCTCGCCCCATACCTCGTGGCGGACTCGGTCGAGACCTACGAGGTGGACGCGATCGACGGGGACAGCATCGGAGCGCTCTTCGATCCCGAGGAGCTCGCGGACGGCATCGCGTTCCGGCAGTCGCTCCCTTCGGACCTGATGGGGCTGCTTCGCGAATGGTCGCTGGGGTTCTGCGCGCTCAACGAGATCGAGCGGTCCGTCAGCGACCTGATCGACGAGCGGGTGTCGAACCCGGTGCAGCGCACCTCGGCCGTCGTCAAGGCGGATGACGCGATCGCGATGCTCGAGCCGGGGAGCATCCTGATCGACTGCACGGGCAGCAACTCGCTGCTCCGCGACCACCTGACCACGGGCGACGACGACGTGGACGCGCACGCGAACACGGTCAAGGTGCGGCTCGAGTACGCCCTCGTCATCACGTTCCTGTACGGCCAGCCGTACGACTGCAACGAGTACTGCAAGTACTACAAGAACATCGAGAACGCGCACTACAAGTTCATCCCGATGGTGCACCGCACCCACTACGACGGCAGCGTCAGCCACGTGACGGGCATCATCAGCATCACCGCCGACGAGTTCCACGCGATGCCGTCGCGCTTCGACGGCGCGTGGCTGCGCGGCAACTTCCCCGGCGTGGCCGAGTCGATGGACCGGTTCATCGACAAGGTCCGGCAGGAGACCCACGGCGAGGTGATCGGCGACCTCGAGATCGTCCGCATCCCCCTCGACTTGTACCGCGCCCGGAACACGACGAGCCGGCAGTGGCTCAGGTCCGGGCGGCGCGACCATCCCCTGGCCCACTCACTGGTATTCCTCGCCGGCGACTCCGCCATCGGCTCGCCATACTTCCAGTCGATCTCGCTCGGGTTCGAGTGCGCGACGAAGCTGGCCGAGCTCCTCACCGAGCCCGACCTTCCGCTCCACGAGATGCTCGATCGGTACGAGCTGTACATGTACAAGCAGTGGCTCCGCGTCTACATGCGCAGCAAGATGATCAAGCACAACAAGGACCTCTTCGAGTCCCTCGACGACCCGCTCGCGATGCTGGAGAAGCTCCACATCTTCTAGCGGGGCCCGAGGCGCTACGAGCGGGGCTCGAGGCGCACGATGACCGCCTTCGAGACCGGTGTGTTGCTCTCGTCCGCGGCGCTCTCGAGCGGCACGAGCACGTTCGCCTCGGGGAAGTACGCGGCCGCGCACCCTCTGGCGGTCGGATACGCGACGATCCGCTGGTTGGGCAGCACCCGGTCGGGTTGCCCCGGCCACTCGCTGTGCACGTCGATGCGCTGTCCGTCGGCGAGGCCGAGCTCGGCCAGGTCGTCGGGATTCACGAACACGATGTCGCGGCCCTTCCTGATGCCGCGGTACCGGTCGTGGAGGCTGTAGATCGTCGTGTTGAACTGGTCGTGCGAACGGAGGGTCTGCAGGATGAGCCGACCCGGCGGCCGCTCGAGATGCTCGAGTTCGTTGACGGTGATGATCGCCTTACCGCCCGGGGTGTCGAACCGGCGCTCGTCGCGCGGTCCGTTCGGCAGCACGAAGCCGTCCTTCCTCCGCACGTCCTCGTTGAACGACTCGAAACCAGGCACCACGCGCGAGATGCGGTCGCGGATGAGGTCGTAGTCGTCCTCGAACGCCTGCCACGGGATTTCGTGGCGGCCGCCGAGCGTCGCGGTCGCGACTCGGCAGACGATCGCCACCTCGGACAGCAGGCCGGGCGCGACCGGCGGGAGCGCGCCATGGCTGGCGTGCACCGCGCAGACGCTGTCCTCGACCGACACGAACTGCGGATGCCCCTGCTGCAGGTCGATCTCGGTGCGGCCGAGGGTCGGCAGGATGAGCGCCTCCTCCCCGGTGACGACGTGTGAGCGATTGAGCTTCGTCGAGACCTGCACCGTGAGCTTCGCCCCGCGCATCGCCGACTCGGCGACCGCCGTGTCGGAGATCGCGCCCACGAAGTTGCCGCCCATCGCGAAGAACACCTCGATCTCGCCGTCCCGCAGGCCGTGCACCGTCTGCAGTGCGTCGGCGCCGTGCCTGCGCGGCACGGGGAAGCCGAACTCGCCTTCGAGCGCAGCGAGGAACCGCTCCGGCATCCGTTCCCAGATGCCCATCGTGCGGTCGCCCTGCACGTTGCTGTGCCCGCGGATGGGCGACGCGCCCGCTCCAGGTTTCCCGATGTTGCCGCGGAGCAGGAGGAGGTTGACGATCTCCTTGATCGTCGCGACGGCCTTCTTCTGTTGCGTCAGCCCCATCGCCCACGTGATGATCACCCGGTCGGCCGCGAGGTACTCGGCGGCGAGGTCGTCGATCTCGCTGGAGGCGAGCCCGGTGGCCGCGAGCACCGCCGCCTCGTCGAGGTCGGCGAGGTGCGCGTGGAAGGCATCGAGGCCGGCTGTGTGCTCGGCGAGGAACTCGTGGTCGAGCACGGTCCCCGGCGCGGCATCCTCGGCGTCGAGCACGCGCCTCGACACGGCTTGGAGCAGCGCCATGTCGCCGCCGGCGCGGATCTGCAGGAACCGGTCCGCGATCTCCGTGCCCTTGCCGATGATGCCGCGCACCTTCTGCGGGTTCTTGTAGCGGATGAGTCCCGCCTCGGGCAGCACGTTCACGGAGACGACGCGGCCGCCGTTGCGCTTCGTCTCCTCGAGGGCGGTCAGCATGCGGGGATGGTTCGTGCCGGGGTTCTGGCCCATCACGATGACGAGGTCGGCCTTCGCGAAGTCGTCGTAGGCGACGGTCGACTTGCCGATTCCGATGGTCGCCGTCAGCGCGGTCCCGGTCGACTCGTGGCACATGTTCGAGCAGTCGGGCAGGTTGTTCGTGCCGAACGCGCGAACGAACAGTTGGTAGAGGAACGCCGCCTCGTTCGACGTGCGTCCGCTCGTGTAGAACGCGGCCCGGTCGGGCGAGTCGAGGGCGTTGAGGCGCTCGGCTATCAGGCGGAACGCGTCATCCCAGGCGATCGGCTCGTAGTGGTCGGAGCCGGCACGCTTGACCACGGGCTCCGTGAGCCGGCCCTGCTGGCCGAGCCAGTACTCGCTCCGGTCGAGCAGCGACGTGAGCGAATGCTCGGCCCAGAACGACCGGGGAACGGTGATGGGCGTGGCCTCCCAGGTCGTCGCCTTCATGCCGTTCTCGCAGAACTCGAGCACGTTGCGATGGCCCGGATCCGGCCACGCGCAGCTCATGCAGTCGAAGCCGTCCTTCTGATTGATGGCGAGCGCGAGCCGCGCCGTGCGTGCCGGTCCCATCCTGCCGAGCGCCGACTCCATCGAGTGGAGGATCGCGGGCACGCCGACCGCCCACTGCTTGCCGGGGCCGACTTCGAGGTCGGGATACGGGTCGGTCGTCGGTTCGCTCACGTCAGCGCGCCTCCACGGTCTCGGCGATGCGTTCCGCGCCCGCGTAGATCACCATCGACTCCCCCCGGAGGAAGCCGACGAGCGTCAGGCCGGCGTCCTTCGCGTGCTCGACCGCGAGCGACGATGGAGCCGACACCGCGGCGAGCATGGGGATGCCCGCCATCGACGCCTTCTGCGTCAACTCGAAGCTCGCGCGGCCCGACACCTGCAGCACCGTCCCGCGCAGCGGGAGGAGCGCCTCGCGGGCGGCCCATCCGATCACCTTGTCCACCGCGTTGTGGCGGCCGACGTCCTCCCGCAGCACCAGCAGCTCGCCGGTGCGGCCGTCGAACAGCGCGGCCGCGTGCAGCCCGCCGGTCTTCTCGAAGACCTCCTGCCCGGCGCGCAGCCGGTCGGGGAAGGTGATGAGCCGTGCCGGGTCCACTCGCAGGTCGTCCTCGATCGGGTAGGAGGACCGCGTGCGGACGGCGTCGATGCTCGCCTTGCCGCAGACGCCGCAGGAGCTCGTCGTGTAGAAGCTGCGCTGGAGCGAGGCATCCGGTGCCGGCACTCCGGGCGCGAGCGTGAGGTCGAGCACGTTGTAGGTGTTCTCGCCATCTGCACCTGCGCAGTGGATGGCCGCCGCGACCTGGTCGCCCCGGAAGATCGCGCCCTCGGAGATCATGAAGCCGACGGCGAGGTCGACGTCGTGACCGGGAGTGCGCATCGTCACGGCGAGCGGCGTGCCGCCGACACGGATCTCGAGCGGCTCCTCCACCGCGAGCAGATCCTCGCGGCGGGACGTCGCCCCGCCGACCGTGATCCGTGTCACCCGCGTCCTCGCCGTGATCCTGCCCATGCCTCCTGCCTATCACGGATGGGGCTGCGGCGGATGCGATCTAAAGTGAAGCCGTGCTCGTAGTCGATGCGGTGATCCTGATGGGCGGTCGCGCGACGCGCATGGGGGGTGCCGCGAAGGGCGACCTGCGTGTCGACGGACGCACCCTCCTGGAGCGTGTGGTGACCGCGGCCGAGGTCGCTCGCGATCGCGTCGTGGTCGGCGAGTCGGGCGAATCCATGTTGCCGCCCGACGTCCGCGTCGTGCGGGAGCAACCGCCGTTCGGCGGACCCGCCGCGGCTGTCGCCGCGGGCGTCCACGAGCTGGCGCCGGGCGGCGATGCCGTGCTGCTCCTCGCGGGCGACCTGCCTTTCGTGGCCGTCGCGATCCCGCTGCTCCTGGCCGCCCTCCCCGAGGACGGGGACGGTGCGCGTGCGGTGGACGCGGACGGCCGGCCGCAGCACCTGACCTGCGTCGTCCGCCGCACGGCTCTCGATGCGGCGATCGCCGCCGCCGGGCAGCTCGACGGTGTCTCGATGCGCCGGCTGCTCGAGCCGCTGCGGATGGTGGATGTCGAGGTGCCGCCGACCGCGACGATGGATGTGGACACGTGGGCCGACGCGAACGCGGTCGGCGCAACGGGAGGAGGGACGATGAGCGTCTCAGACGAGGAGTTCGACCGCATGCTGGCGGACTGGGCCGACCGGGTCCGAGCGGAGCTCGGCATCGTCGATGCGCCACTCGATATCCAGCAGGTGCTCGGGGTCGCCGGGGTGGCCGCGCACGCGATCATGCGACCCGCTGCGCCGATCACGACCTATTTGGCCGGCTATGCCGCCGGCCTCGCCGCCGCTGCCGGCGCGGACGCCGAGGCCGCGGCCCGCGACGCGCTCGACCGCGTCCGGCGGCTCGCCGCCCCATGAGCCGCGGACTCGACTGGCACGACGCCCGTGCACGTGCCGCCGCCGCGACGCCGGTCCCGGCAGTCGAGTCCGTGCCGCTCGAGCACGCCGTCGGACGCGTGCTCGCCGAGGACGTTCGCACGCCGATCCCGCTGCCGCATTACGCGTCATCCGCGATGGACGGCTGGGCGGTGCGCGGCGAGCCGCCGTGGCGCCTCGTCGCCGGTCCGGAACCGGGGGCGGGCGAGACGGTCGCCATCGTGACCGGCGGACTCGTGCCGCCGACCGCCGACGCCGTCCTCCGTGCCGAAGCGGGCCGGGTGGTCGGGGACCGGCTCGAGCCCGTCGGAGAGACGGGTCGGCGGGATGTCGCCGAGCACCGCCATATCCGGCCCGCTGGCACCGAGGCGGCGGCCGGCGAGTCCGTGCTCGGAGCCGGTGTCCTGCTTACCCCGCCGCGCGTGGCCCTCGCGGCGGCGACGGGTGCCGACTGGCTGGCGGTCCGGCGTCGTCCCAGCGTCGCGCTCGTGCTCACAGGGGACGAGGTCGTCGAGGCCGGCATCCCAGTGCCGGGCCGGGTGCGCGACAGCTTCCGCGTCGCACTGCCTGCAATCCTCGAGGAGCTCGGAGCCGAGGTCGCCGCCATCCACCGGGTGGGCGACGACACCGACACGACCCGTGCCGCGATCGGCACGGATCCGGTCGATCTCGTCGTGACGACGGGCGGCACCGGGCATTCGGACGTCGATCGGGTCCGGGCCGCCTCGCGCGACCTCGGCGCGGAGTTCATCGTGCCGTCGGTCGCGATGCGCCCCGGCGGCCCGACCTTCCTCGCGCGGACCGCTGACCGGCTCATCCTCGGGCTGCCGGGCAACCCGCTCGCCGCGGTGCTCGGGCTCCTCGCCGTCGGCGGCCCGCTGCTCGCGGCGTGGACCGGCCGGGCGATCGGCGCCACGCTAGTGACGCTCACGACAGGGCTGGAGGGTCGCCTGCGCACCACCCGCCTGGTGCCGGTCGCGGTGCGCGACGGGGTCGCGACGCCGACCGCGCACTCCGGCTCCGGGATGCTCCGCGGCCTCGCCGCGGCGGACGCGGTGCTCGTCGTGCCCGAGGGAGGCATCGCTCCGGGGGCATCCGCCGTGGCGCTCCAACTGCCGTGGCCGACCTGACGGGACCCCAGGTGGCGACTGTCGATTGGGCGGCGCGAGTCGTGGACGCGCCGACCGGGCGAACGGTCAGAAACCGAGCGCCGCGACCCGCGGCTCGGAGTCGACCGGGCCGTACCGGAGCATCCGTTCGTCGGTGCAGACCTCGATCTCGGCGGGCGCCGTTACCGGGACGGTCGCACCGGGCAGCGTGAGCGCCAGTTCGGTGGTTGCGGCCGGGAACTCGCACGGCGGTGCGCCCGCCTCCGGCTCTCCCCGGTCGACCCAGATCCAGACGTACGCCGATGCGCCCGGGTCGACCGTCACGGTGGTGCCCGCTCGGTCGAAGCCGTCGGCCTGCTCGCCCTGGTCGTACGAGACCGTCAGTGGATGGCCGTCGGCGAGAAACTCGACACCGCCGGGGAAGCCTGTGAGGTCGCACCGCCTCGCACCCCCGTTGGTGAGCTGGACGACCGCGGTCACGGGGACCTCGCGATCGGGATCCCACCGCAGGTCGGCGCTGAACTCGTCTTGGCAGGCCGCCGGCTCGGTCGCTGCCACGGAGGCCGCCGCCGCCGCCGCGGGGCTCGTGGCATCCGGCCTGACCGGGTCGATGGGGAGAGTGCAACCAGAGAGGGCGATGCCGGTGAGAACGGCTCCCGCGGCGGCCACGAGTCGCGCGACGTTGTGCATAGCGGTCAGCGTACTGGGGGGTGCGGTTTGCGCGTCGCTGGTCCTGGGCATATCATCGCCATGCGCGATATGAGAATGGTGCATTCGATAATCGAACAAGGCACCGATCGCCACCACACGACGATGTGAGGAGAGAGCCCGTGCAGTTCCACCACCACGGATACGTCTCCGGCGACCCCCGGGTGCTCCCGGCCGCCGGTGTCGGCATCGACCGACCCGAGGAGCTTCCCGACGAGGTCGACGTGCTCATCGTGGGCTCGGGTCCCGCGGGCATGATCGCCGCGGCGCAGTTGTCCATGTTCCCGGATGTCACGACCCGCATCATCGACCGGCGACCCGCGCGCCTCGAGATCGGCCAGGCCGACGGCATCCAGGCGCGCAGCGTCGAGACCTTCCAGGCGTTCGGGTTCGCCGAGCGCGTCGTCGCCGAGGCGTACTGGCAGACCGAGATGGTGTTCTGGAAGCCCGATCCCGCCGATCCGTCGCGCATCGTCCGAGCGAAGCGTACCCCCGACGATCCGAGCGGCGTCAGCGAGTTCCCGCACCTCCTCGTCAACCAGGCGCGGGTGCTCGACTACTTCGCCGAGTTCGCGGCGAACGCGCCGACACGCATGCAGCCCGACTACGGCTACGAGTTCGAGGGCCTCGAGGTCGCCGACGAGGGGGAGTACCCGGTGACCGTGACCTTGGCGCACACTGCCGGGGAGCGCGAGGGTCAACGGCGCACCGTACGCGCGAAATACGTCATGGGGGCGGACGGGGCGCGCAGCAAGGTCAGAGCGGCGATCGGCTGCCACATGGCGGGCGACCAGGCCAACCACGCGTGGGGCGTGATGGATGTGCTCGCGGTCACCGACTTCCCCGACATCCGCACCAAATGCTCGATCCAGTCCGAGGCGGGCTCCATCCTGCTCATCCCGCGCGAAGGCGGCTACCTGTTCCGCATGTACGTCGACCTCGGCGAGGTCGCCCCCGACGACCACCATCACGTTCGCCAGACCACGATCGAGCAGATCATCGCCAAGGCCAACGAGATCCTGCACCCGTACACGCTCGACGTGAAGAACGTCGCATGGCACAGCGTGTACGAGGTGGGCCACCGCCTCACCGACCGGTTCGACGACGTGCCGACGGATGCCGCAGGCTCGCGCACCCCGCGCGTGTTCATCGCCGGCGACGCCTGCCACACGCACAGCGCCAAGGCAGGCCAGGGCATGAACGTGTCGATCCAGGACGGCTGGAACATCGGCTGGAAGCTCGGCCACGTGCTCGAGGGGCGAGCGCCGGAGAGCCTGCTCGCCACCTACTCCGCCGAGCGCCAGGTGGTCGCCAAGAACCTCATCGACTTCGACAAGCAGTGGTCGACGATGATGGCCAAGAAGCCCGAGGAGTTCGCCTCGCCGTCGGAGCTCGAGGAGTTCTACGCCCGGACCTTCGAGTTCCCCGCCGGCTTCATGACCCAGTACGCCCAGTCGCTCGTTGTCGCCGAAGCGTCACACCAAGACCTCGCGACCGGGTTCCCGATCGGCAAGCGCTTCAAGTCGGCGCAGGTCGTGCGGGTCTGCGACGCCAATCCGGTGCACCTCGGTCACCATGCGACCGCCGACGGCCGGTGGCGCATCTACGTGTTCGCCGACGCGGCACATGCCGGCGAGGCATCCGCCGTCGCAAGCCTCGCCGAGTGGCTCGCGACCGCCGCCGACTCGCCGATCGCGGCGACCCCGGCCGACGCCGACCGTGATGCGTGGTTCGACGTGAAGGTGATCTACCAGCAGGACCACACGGCGGTCGACCTCGGCGTCGTGCCCGACGTGTTCCTGCCCCACTCCGGACCCTTCCAGCTCATCGACTACGAGAAGGTGTACGCCGCCGATCCCCAGGAGGACGTCTTCGAGGCGCGGGGGATCGACCGCGGGGGCGCCGGCGTGGTGGTGCGGCCCGACCAGTATGTCGCGCACGTGCTGCCGCTGACCGCGACCGACGAGCTCGCCGCGTTCTTCCGGCCGATCCTGAGGGGGAGCCGGCCCGTCACGGTGTGAGACGTAGACGCTAGGGAGTGTTCGGCCCTTGCCCGATGCTCAGCCACTCTTCGGCCCGGCCGTCTCCTTCGTCGGGGCGCTGGGGCCCGGCTGCGGCGTCGGCCTGCTTCATCGCCTGCAGTTGGCGCTCCACCTCTGCCTGCGCGCTGAGTGCCGACAACTGCCGTTCGATGTCGGCGTCGGGCGCAACGGTGAGGTCTTGCAGCGCACCACTGGAGAGCAGCTCGTCGGTGGCGGCGGCGCGGGCCTGCATCTGGGCGACCCGGTCTCGTGCGCGGTCGAGGCTGGTGCCGATGTCGTTCATCGTCGCGCCGATGCCCGCCACGGCCTCGTTCGCTTTCACCTGCGCTGCGGATGCGGTGTAGGTGGCCTTGATCGTCTCCTTCTCGACGCGGAACGCGGCGACCTGTTCGGCGAGCTGACGCTCCCGCGCCTCCAGTTGCGCCGTCTGCTTCTGCAGCGCCGTGTACTGCTCCTGGAGCCTCGCGACCTGCCTCTCGATCAGGGAGCGGCGCTCCAGCGCGGCGCGTGCGAGATCCTCGCGCCCTTGGCTCAGTGCCTCGTGGGCCTGGCCGGCCAGCCGTTGGTACCGGGCGCCCATCTCCTGGCCCTGGAGGTCGATCCGCTTCTTCGCCGTCGCCACCTCGGCGAGTGCCTGACGGACCTGCTGCAGCAGCTTCACCTGCTGGTCGTAGCTGTCATCGAGCATCTCACGAGGGTCCTCCACCTTGTCGAGCGCTCGGGAGGTCTTGCTTCGGAAGATGGTTCGCATTCGCGACGTGTTGCTCATGGTCGGGTCCCCTTATCTCGAACGGTTGAGGCTTCGGTCGGCTGGTGCCCTGTCGGGTCGACGAGTCCGTCGCGGTTCAGGGTGCGCAGCTCCTGCACCCCGGCATGCAATGCGGCCACTTCCCGGTCGACATCGGAGCGCAGCGTGGTGAGGGTGTCGTCGGTGACGCCTTCGAGCCCGAGAGCGACGGCCGAGCGGAGCCGACGGACCAATCCGGCGACCTGCTCGACGCGAAGGCCGGCAGCCCTGAGTTCCTCGGCGAGCACGGCGGAATCGGTCTCGCTCTCCATCAGTCGGAGCTGCAGGTCCAGGGCGGCGCCTTCGTGCTCGATGCGCCGGAAGAGTTCCGGAAGTTCACCACGTGGTCCATCGCCGCGGGCGGCGAGGTCGACTGCCGCCTTCCCGCTGGCGAGGATCTCCTCGAGCCGTACTCGCAGCCTGAGCACCTTCCCGTGCGGACCCGAACTGAACCGGGCGCGAGTTCGCAGCACGCCGCCGGCGATCGCGCGACTTCGGCGGATGCGCTTGACCAGCGCTCGCACGATGAGGAACACCGTCGCGATCGAGACGACGACCAGGATCAGGAGTGTGACGAACACCCAGATGAGGACGTCCACGACCACCACCTCCACGTTCGAGAAGCGCTCGCGGTGTGCCGTCACTCATTCAGGTCCATAGGCCCCGTCTTCATCGAGCACCGTTGCTGCGCCACCAGGTCAAACACGCGATATAACGCAAACCTACGCTCGCTGTCGTCCGAGCGTTAGGGTGTGTGCGAAATTCGCAGCTTTCGAGCGGGATCGAGGTCATGGCCAGGCACCATCGAAAACCTCCACCACCTGCTCGGTCGTCCTGACAGATTCACCCGGGTGCTGTCGTCCACGCCTGCTGGAGGCCGACCGCGTCGTGCGACTCGTGCAGCCACCGAGCCAACTCGTCGTCGAGGTCGGCAACCGTCATGATGCGCACCAGGTGCGCCTGCCACCCGGGACCGTAGTCCTCGACCTTCCAGATGCGGGGGCTGTCCAGTCGTCGCCGAAGCGCGAACGACACCACGAATCCCGACTTGCGCGGGTAGAGCCCGGCGAACCGGACGCGGGCCACGCACACGAGCCGGCTCTTCTGCGGGATGACCTGGACCCAGCTCGAGCGTCTCCAGGACGGCGACGAAGGCCCGGGCGGTCTCGAGGACGCCCGGCTCGGCACCGTCGAACAGGGCCTCCAAGGTGTGCGTGCCGCAGGAGTGCCAGAGGTTGCGACTCGCGAGTCGCGCACCGCACAAGGGGCAGATCCAGATCGGCCGCTCCTGGCTGGACACCCGTCCATCATCTCACCGCATCCGGCGCGTCGGCGTGGCGTAGGCGGCCGCCGTATCGAAAGAACCCGTTGAGCTGGTCTCAGGATTCGGACAACCCGCGCCGATGGACGACTCTCAGTTGGATGGGGCCTGACGGGGTTTGGGAGCGTTCCCATAGGCCATGCAAAGCAGCGCTCCCTACCGTGAGTGCGAACGAGTCACCGACATGAAGGAGCCACGATGACATCTCCCACCCAGCCCGAGTATCAGGGCAGGCGCCTACCCCGCCCCGAGGAGGAGTTGGTCGACCAAGGGCTTGGGTTCGATGTCGGAACGCTGCTGAGCCGACGCAACGTGTTGACGGTACTCGGCTTCGGTGCGGTCAGCTTCGGTCTCGCCGCCTGCAGCCCGAGCGGTTCCGGAGCGACGAGCGGTGCGAGCGCAGCTACGACCGGGCTGAGTGAGATCCCCGAAGAGACCGCGGGCCCGTACCCCGGCGACGGGTCGAATGGCGCGGACGTGCTCGAGCAGAGCGGCATCATCCGCAGCGACATCCGGTCCAGCTTCGGCACGAGCACTACCACCGCCGAGGGCGTGCCGATGACCCTCAAGCTCAACATCTTCGACCTCGCGCAGGACGGCGCGCCGTTCGAGGGAGTCGCGGTGTACGTCTGGCACTGCGACCGCGACGGGAACTACTCGATGTACTCGACCGGGGTCGAGGATGAGAACTACCTGCGTGGCGCGCAGGTGACAGATGCCAGCGGCAACGTCACCTTCACGAGCATCTTCCCGGCCTGCTATACGGGCCGATGGCCGCACATCCACTTCGAGGTCTACCCCGATGCCGAGAGCATCACCGACTCGACGAACGCGATCGCCACCTCGCAGGTGGCCTTGCCGCAGGACTGGTGTGAGAAGGTCTACGCCACGAACGGCTACGACCAGTCGGTCCGGAACCTCGCACAGGTCTCGCTCACCACCGACAACGTGTTCAGCGACGACAGCGGCGCAAGCCAGCTCGGCACCGTGACCGGCAGCATCGAGGGCGGCCTCACCGTCACGCTCGACGTCGGCGTTGACACCACCACGGCCGCAGGCGGTGGCGGTTCCGCCCCGGCCGACGGCCAGGGCGGCGGTCCAGGTGGCACCCCGCCCACGGACGGTCCGGGTGGCACCCCGCCTGCGGACGGCTGAGCACGCGCGCTCATCGAGCGGCCCGAAGTGCGCGTCTACGGCACTCCAGCAGAGATCGGAAGACGGCGACGGTGGCAGCTGAGGCACAGTGCGGCACCGCGGGAATGAGAACACCCCCGGCGAACCGGGGGTGTTCTCGTGTTGTGGCTCCGACCCGCGCCTCGCCGTCGGGTTGTCATCGTCCTACGCTGGAGACGGCTTCGGCCGCGCAACAGGCACGGCCGCCGTTGAGAGGACGACACATGAGTGACACCACCTCCACTCTCGCCGACTGGGAACGAGGCGAGATCGCTCGGGCGAATGAGTCGGATCGGATGCCCGTGCTGTTCGTCCACGGCCTCTGGCTTCTCTCGAGCAGCTGGGCGCCGTGGCGCGAATTCTTCGAGGACAACGGATTCGTCGCACTCGCTCCCGGCTGGCCCGACGACCCGGCCACCGTGGCAGAGGCGCGCGAGCACCCAGAAGCATTCGCGAAGAAGATGGTCCAGCAGGTCACCGACCATTACCTCGAGGCCATCGCCGAACTCGATCGGAGTCCGGTGGTGATCGGTCATTCCTTCGGCGGACTCATCGCGCAGAAGATCGCCGGCGAAGGTGTCGCCGCGGTGACGGTGTCGATCGACAACGCACCGTTCAAGGGCGTACTCCCGCTGCCGGCTTCGTCGTTGAAGTCGGCGGCGCCTGTGTTGGCGAATCCGGCGAACGTGGGACGAGGGGTGTCCTTGACGTGGGAGCAGTTCCAGTACGGCTGGGTCAATGCTCTCAGCGAGGAGGAGGGGCGGCGCCTGTATGAGGAGTTCCACGTCGCGGCCGCGGGCGTCGCGCTCTTCCAGGCGGCGTTCGCGAACTTCAATCCCTTCGGCGGCGACACGCAGGTCGACTCGAAGAACCCCGCCCGCGGACCCTTGCTGATCATCGGCGGCGAGAGGGACCACACCGTCCCGCCCGCGATCATCAACGCCAGCTACAAGATCCAGGCGAAGAACAACATCGGAATCACCGAGGAGATCATCATCCCCGATCGTGGGCACTCGCTGACCATCGACTCCGGCTGGCGCGAAGTCGCCGACGAAGCGCTCGCATTCGTCCAACGCTTCGTCGAATAGGGCGCGAGCCAGACGGGACGACGGGGGAGCGCTTCCCCACGGTCGAAGGACAGCGCTGGTGGTCCTGTCAAGGGGTCTGCCGGGACAACGAGCGCCCCTGCCGCGTCGCGATTTGTTGACGGCCCATGCATATGCACAGAGACTCGGATCATGCAGGAGCGCGAAGACGGCGAAGAACGCAGCGTCGAAGAAGTGATCGACCGTCTCGCGCAGAAGTACCCCGGTGTCGAGCGTGCGGAGATCGAGAAGATCGTGGCGGAGGAGCACCGGGCCTATGATGGCCGGCCCGTCCGTGATTTCGTGCCTGTCCTGGTGGAGAAGAGCGCGAAAAAGCGCGTCAAGCACCTCGCACACCCTGAGGCGTGATGAATGCTCAGGTGCATGATGACTCGCATCATGCGTTCGCGGGGCGTCTGCCCTAGCCGACGTGTCCGGCCAGGCGTGCTGCCGTCGGGCGGGTGGGCAGCACCCCCAGTTCCGCTCGGAGCACGTCGGCCATCGCGCGTGCGAAGGTGGCGGTCACGTGGTGGCTGTCGCGGTACACGAGCACGTTTCCCGACACCGGCGGGCACGCCCTTGCGTCGCAGAACCATCCGGACAGGTCGACGAGCCGTGCCCCGGTCGCCGCAGTCGCGGCGAGCTCGGCCTCGCTGATCGTCTCGGCCAATGCATCCGCCCGCGACGGCGCGCACGGGGAGAGGTCGTCGCGGTGCACCGACAGGCATGTCGCAGGGTTGAAGCCCAGGTCGGGTGTCTCAGCGATCACGACCACGAAGGTCTCATCCGGTAACAGCCGGATGGTGTGCTCCAGCCCATCCCGCCACCGCTCGGCGACCTCCCCGTCGGGCACCGCGAACTCGCTGCCGGCGTAGTTCGCGAGCACCACGACGTCGGGCGGGTCTGCACGCAGCCGCTCGAGCACGGAGGTACGCCAACGATCGCACTCGGGGTAGTCCTCGGATCCTCGGAATGTGGCCGGGATGTCCACCGACGGGCACGAGCTCTTCGAGTGGTTCGACAGCCGGATCAGCCCGCGTTCTGCGAGCTCCTCGAAAGCGGGCACCCAGTGCGCGGTATGCGAATCGCCGAACGTCACCACTCGCGGCCCGCGTGAGCCGAACGAACACCCCGTCGAATCGGTCCCCACCCGTCCGAGCTCGCAATCGGTCTCGAAGATCGAGGGGAGGTCATGCTCCGCCGCAGCAAGGGATGGCACGAGGTCGACCGGCACAGGACCCGTCGGCGTAGGCGAGCGCGCCAGCCGGGGTGCCTCGATCCCATCGGCCGGCGGGGCGGACGGGCCGACGACGTCGCGCGCCGGTCCGATCTGCCCGACCGTCAGGCACGCGACGGCCACCGCAACGGATGCGGCGAGACCTGCAGTGATAGCGCGACCAGGCGGCTGGGCGATGCTCCCACGAGACCGCCGGAATGGCGCCTCGACCGTGCGGTACACGAGCCACGCCAGCGGGACGCTGGCCGCGGCGAGCAGCAGCCGCACCGGCACCGGCAGGTCGCCGCCCGTGACCAGGGTGGACTGGGGGAGAGCCTGCATCGGCCAGTGCACCAGGTACAGCGAGTACGAGATCGCCCCCACGAAGACCATTGGACGCGAGCCGAGCACCGATCGCGGCGAGATTGCATGCTGGGCGTCCCCGCCCGCGATCGCCAGGGCAGCCCCCACGACAGGGATCACCGCCCAGGCGCTGGGGTACGCCAAGTCCCCGGTGAGCGCGAAGGCCGCCGCCGCGATCGTCGCAATACCCGCCCATCCCGCAATGGCGCCGAGGCCACCGTCGAGCCACGCGGGTGCGCGCCGAAGGAGCGCCGCGAGCAGCCCGCCCACCGCGAACTCCCATGCCCTCGCCGATATCCCGAAGAAGGCCCATGAGGGCGCGGCCTGCGACTGCGCGACGCACCAAGCGAGGGAGCTTACGATCACGAGGACGGCGACGGCTGCGACGACGATTGAGGCCCGCGCGGCATCCGTTCGCTGGAGGCACTTACGCGGCCCGCGTCGTCGCCGGGCGTGGACGAGCAGCAGGAATCCCGCGGCGAGGAGCAATGGCCACACCAGGTAGAACTGCTCCTCGACTCCGAGCGACCAGTAATGCTGGAACACGCTCGGCTCATCCTCCGCGAGGTAGTCGGCACCTTCGACGGCGAAGCGAACGTTCGGAACGAAGAGGACCGCCGCGACCGCGTCACCGAGGAGGCGTGGCTGTTCGAGCGGCGGCACGACCGCCAGCCCGACAGCGACGGTGGCGGCGGCCACTACGAGCGCCGCGGGAAGGATCCGGCGCGCGCGTCGTGCGAAGAAGTCCGCGAAGTCGATCCGCCGCCGCTCAGCGAGCGCCGCCATGAGGTGACCGGTGATGAGGAAGCCCGAGATCACGAAGAACACATCGACGCCGATGTAACCGCCGGGGAGCAGCGCGACTCCCGAGTGATACACCAGCACGAGCAGCACGGCGATCGCCCGGAGGCCCTGGATGTCGGGCCGGTAACCCTGGCCGGTCGACCGCTCGACGCGCACGTGTCCCCTCTCGACATCTCCACGGCGACTTCCACGCTAGGGCGCGGGCCCGGGCTAGGAAACGGGTTGACAAGCTGATCGGGGGCCGACCCCACGAAGTTCAGCGAGGATTCACCGCACTGTCACAGTGGCGACGTCTTTGTCCCGCGCACCCTACGTGTGGATCTCGATTTCGGGACCACCACCTGCACCGCGACGGTTGATGACGTCGGCCAGCCGTTGCAGCCGAAGCCCGGGGAGTGCGGCGGTCCCACCGCCGAGCACGACCGCCAGGGCACCTCGGCGCTCCACTTCGTGGACGACGAGGGTTCCCTCCGGCGTGTCCTCGAGCTGCCAGGCGCACCACTCCGCGAGGCCAGGAACCTGCCATTCCATCTCCACGCGAGCAGGTTGCACCGCGGTGTACGTGAAGACGCCGCGCAGCCCGCCGAGTACGGTCAACGGGTGTTCGTCGCCCACGACGGCTGCGCCGGCACCGCCGAGTGCGACGAACGCCGGATTCCACTCAGGCAAGGTCGTGGGGCTCAGCAGCACACTGCGGACCGCGGCCGCGGGCGCCGCGACGAGTCTCGACCCCGTGCTCCTCATGGGATCGACCGTTCGACTCCCACGCGGTTCGCCAGCGCGTGGCCCGAGGGCTGGCCGTCCGAGAGTCGACGCAGCAGCTCGATCACCGAGCCCGCATCGACGCCCTCGAGTGCGGCGTCGATCCTCGAGTAGAGCGTCGCCTCGACCTCCCGGACCTGAGCCTCCACGGCGCGTCCTTCCGCGGTGAGACTGAGCTGGACCTGGCGTCGGTCATGCGGCGCGGGTACCCGTGCGACGAGTCCGGCGTCCACGAGGCGGTCGACGAGCCGGCTCGGATTCGTCCCGCTCTCGCAGACAAGCAGCTCGCCCACGCCGCTGAGTGTGAGCGGCCCGTCGTCGCCCAGGATGCGAAGCACCTCTGACGCCGAGGGCGTGAGTTCGAGTTCGCGGAGCGCGCGACTCAACCACCGGTTCCCCTCGCGCTGTGCCGCCAGTACCGAATAGCGGATGAGCTCGGCCGGCCTCACGAGACCACCGTCTGCCCCATGGCCGCTGACAGCGCCGCCGCAGCACCCGGGTCGTGGGCCGCGAGCACCGTCGAGCCCGGATTCCGCCGAGCGAACTCGTTCACCGCCCTGGTCGAGGCGAGGAGACGGCGTCGGTGACCGACGCCCGGCAGCTTCTCGGCATCCAGGCGGAATCGATCGTAGGTGAGATCTCCGACGAAGAGGAGCGGTGGCATGCCGGCCTGCCGGGCGAGGAGCGACATGGATCCCGGCGTGTGCCCAGGCGTGTGCACGAGCGTCAGGGTTCCGTCGCCGAAGAGGTCGTGGGCGGCCGTGAACGGCGCGAGCGCGGGGTCGTCGACCGGGCTGGGTGAGATGAACTCCCACTCGAGTTCCGGAAGGTCGATGTGACGTGTGAGGAAGCCGTTCTCGGCCGCGAACCTCCGATGGATCTCGGACCAGTCGGCGGGGTGCACGATGATCTTCGCGTGCGCAAGCTCCGGCAATCCGCCGATGTGGTCCTGATGGAGGTGGGAGAGCACCACCACGCGCACGTCGGCGATGTCGCATCCCAGACGTTCCAGCCGGCGGGTCAGTGTCTCGTGCGGCGCGATCTCGAAGCGGGCGAGTCGCCGGTAGATGTGACCTGCGAAGCCGCTCGGAAAGTAGTCCGGCTCGGTGACCGACGCACGATCCTGCCCCGTGTCGAAGAGCACGAGGCCACGCTCATGCTCGATGACGTAGACGTTGATCGGGCGAGGCTGCGTCCAGCGACGGGACGTGTTCAGCCACCACATGAGCGGTGTGCCGTCCGATTCTGCGTGCTCTGGACGGATCATGACGGTTCCCGTGCTCACCACGGACACGCGGCGTATCGAATTCATCGTTCTCGGCTCTCTTATGTGTTGAATCATTTAATGACATGACATGTATATCACCAAGGGGTCGGAAGTCGCAACCGATCCGGCGTGCGTTGCTCGCAGGCGGTCCGTCGTTCGATGCCGCCTTCTGCTCGCACGAGCTGGGGGTCGCCAAGCCTGCTTGCCTTCGAGCGCGATCGAATCCGTAGCGTCAGGATCATGACGACGACCAGCGACATCAGGATGTGGCGCATAACCGGCGCCAGCTCGGGCATTGGCCTGGCGCTGGCCGCCGCCGCGATGCAGGCCGGAGAGCGGGTGGCCGGGACGGCGCGGCGAGTCGATCGGGTTCGACGCGCTCAGGGCTCGCTACGGGGATCGGCTGTTGGCGATCGAGCACGACGTGAGGGACACGTCAGCATCCCTGCAGACGTACGCGGGACGATCGTGGCCGAGCTAGTGACGGACGCGTGGCCCGTGCAGGCTCCGAAGTATCTGCGGCGTGAGCTCGACGACGTCGGCTCTTAGAGCAGCCCTGACTGGACGCGGGAGCTCGGGGGCAGTCGGCGCGAGCCAATTTTCCGGGATGACGAATACCGGAGGCGATTCATCCAGGCGCAGTCGACGCCCTGGCGCGGCGCTCAGCGCGCGTGAAGAACACGAATGGCCCCGACCGTCTTCGTGAAGGGTCGGGGCTAGACGCCTGAGGGAGAGACCCGTCCGCGATGCTTAACGGGACGTCGCGTGCTTCAGGGCCCAGTCGAGTGCGAAGTCTGCGATGGCCTCCCACTCCGGGATCGCAGGCAAGAAATGCGGTCCGTCGAACTCCACGATCTCAGTCACAGTGTTCGACTCGTAGTGCTTGACATTCGAATGGCCCACCTTCGGCGGAAAGAGAGGATCCTGTTTCCCCGAGATGAACAGGAGCGGCGGCCGGGCGTCGTTGTGGTAGTCGACGTAGGTGTCGTCCTTCCCAGGGTGGATGTTCGCGAGCGCGCTGCCCCAGAAGATCATGCCGGAGGCGGGGATGTGGTACCGCTCGTACAGTGCCAGCGACTCCTCCTCGCTGAACGTGTTCGCGAACACGTAGTACCACTGCTCCGGGGTCAAGCCGACCGCTCGATGCCGGTTCGCAGGGTTCTTCAGGATGGGGAACGAGGCCTTGATCTGGGAGAGCGGGATGACCTTCACGCCCTCGGTCGGCGCCGAGTTGATCGCCACCCCCGCCGCGCCGAATTCATGGTCGAGCAGGATCTGGGTGAACGCCCCGCCGGCCGAATGGCCCATGATGATTGGCGGGCGGTCGAGTTTCCCGATCAGGTTCTCAAGCATGTCGATGATCTCTCGCACCTGGAGTTTCTCGATCGGTGTCGGATCTGCGCGGAGCGCCTCGACCTCAACCTCGAAGCCTGGGTACGCGGGCGCCAATACCGTGTAGCCCTTGGCCTCGAAATGCGCCTTCCAGTGCTCCCAGCTGCGAGGCGTGACCCAAAAACCGTGGATCAGCACGATCGTGTCCGGAGCGGTGTCTGATGCCGAAGTCGCCATGACCGTCCTCCTTCGCTCCACCCTCCGGTCTACACCTCCTCCATGCCAGATGAAAGTAGCGATACCGCCGGCTGCGTGCTCGCGGAGTTCCGGATGCGCGTGAGACGTCCGCGACATGCGGCCTGGCACGGACCCCCGTCTACTGGCCGCGCGAAGATCTACGCTGAATGTCTTCCTCTCGCTTGACTGCGCGAAGGAGAGCGTCCTTCGTCGTCTTCTCGACGTTGAGGGCCTCAACAGTCCAAAGAGCCCATTCAGCCCCCGCTCCGACGAAGAGCGCCCGTCCAACGGTCGCCGCCACTCAAGGATTGGCGAAGATGTGGCCTCTCTCGTGTGCGTCGATGCGATTGACAACCAGTTCGACTAAGACGTTGCCCGCTTGGGCTGAAGCCGTTGTGATCTCCTGCGCAGATGCACGTGTACCCGCTGTTGCGATTGTCATAACAATCGCGTCCGATGACAGTGATCTCCGCCACACCGCAGCCTGTCTCGCGGTGTCAGCGGGGCGAACGTTAAGGCTGTCCAGCGCATGCTAAGGCACGCATCTGCAGCCATGACGCTCAACGTTCATGCCGACCTTTTCGACGACGATCTCGACGCCGTTGCTACCGCGCTCAATCACAGTGCAATCACACAAGGTGTGGGCAAGGCAAAGGGATCCACGTGAAGGTTCGTGGCCTCCCCGTGGAAGCCGAAAACCCCCGGCGAACCGGGGGTCTTCGATGTGGCTCCGACCGGCATCGATCCGGTGACCTTTCGATTTTCAGTCCGCGTGGATGCCGCGGAATCTCGGGGGTCGGGATCGCGTGCCCAATCAATACGCGCCAAGCAGGCCTTTCGTGATCACCGTGCGACCGGATCGTGGCGGCGCGGTTGTGGGCAGAATGTGGGCACGCCTTGGCGCCCCGCTGGATTTCGCTATTGTGATGTATCGGGACATGCCTGACGGTTCTGCATCAGGACATCTCTGACAGTTGATGTATCAGGACATCCCTGACGGTTAGAGGGTTTGGCGGGCTCGYCCGCGGGGTCGGCCGTTGCTGACGTACTTGGTGCCGGGCTTGGGCCAGGGGTGCTCGATGATGAGTGTGCCTTGCAGGTCGAAGATCATCACTGTCTTCCCGGCGTCGATGACGCAGACCCGGTGTCCGGCGGTGGCGCGGCCGATTCCGAATCGGATGCCGYGGAACTCGACAGCACCGGTGTTCCCGACCAGCTTCACCCGGATCTCCTSCGAGGGTTCCGGCAGCGGCGTGTGCGGGGTGGCGGGTCGGGGTGCTTCGGTCTTGGGTGTCGTGTCCCAGGCTGACTGCGGGGTGATCCTGCCGGGAAGGGCTTGGTGGGGCCTTTGGGTGTTGTAGATGAGATCGAAGTCGTCGATCTGGGCTTGGAGCTGCTCGAGGGTGTCGGCGAGGGGCTGCTTGTCGAGATACCGGAACAGGGTCTGGTGGAATCTCTCG
>NZ_LMRW01000015.1 GCF_001428255.1 Agromyces sp. Soil535
ACTGTGAAGACTTATCGTGGTGCTGCGCTGGGCCTGGTCTGACCCTGGCAAAGAATTGACCACGGTGTCCTTCGTTCGATTTGTCGACCGGGCTTGGCGCAGCATCGTGGGGCGTGCCGGCCGGACGGATCTGACCTGATAGGAGCTTGGACTAGAAGCCCCATCACAGTCCTGTCGCTCCGCCCGACCGGCTCACTCCAACCGTCCCCGTTCAGCAGCACGGAAGGAGCACTCTCAGCATGACAACCCTCACGGATCCTGTCACGGTCATCGGCGGTGTCGACACACACAAGCACACCCACTACGCGGCAGCGATCGACAATCACGGCCGACTGCTCGGCCACCGGGAGTTCCCGGCTACCGGACCGGGCTACGCGGCCCTGCGCAGCTGGATGCGCAGCTATGGAGACCTGGCCTCGATCGGAGTGGAGAGCACCGGATCGTTCGGTGCCGCGCTGGCGAGGGAACTCACTCGCAGCGGTGAGCGGGTCATCGAGGTCAACCGACCCAACCGGCTTGCCCGCCGCATGGATGGCAAGTCCGATCGGTTGGATGCGGAACAAGTCGCCCGAGCCGTGCTGGGTGAGACATCCACCGCGACCCCGAAGAGCAAGTCCGGCGTGGTCGAGGTGATCCGCACCCTCCGAGTCACCCGCTCCAGCGCGGTCAAGGCGCGTACCCAAGCGTTCAACACGCTGTTCGCGGTCATGATCGGTTCGCCCTCCCAGCTGCGGGACGAGCTCGTCGATCTGACCAAGCGAACCCTCGTGAACCGGTGCCTGCGGCTACGCCCGGAGACCGACGACCTGCTGTCGCTCGCAGCCAATCCCGAACGCATGCACCTGGCCGCGACGAAGTTGTCCCTGCGGGACCTCGCGCGTCGATGGAAAGCGTTGGACGAGGAAGTAAAACAGCTCAGCGCCCAGATCGCCGCTCTCGTCACCCAGGTCGCACCCGCCCTCGTGCAGCTACACGGGGTCGGCACCGAACTCGCCGGCCAGTTCCTCGTCACCGTCGGCGACAACACCGACCGGATTCACAGCGAGGCCGCCTTCGCCAAGCTCTGCGGCGTCGCACCCCAGCCTGCCTCCAGCGGCCGAACCTCCGGACGCCACCGGCTCTCTCGCAGCGGAGACCGCGCCGCGAACAGCGCGCTCTACATAATCACCATCGTCCGCATGCGCCGACACGAACCCACCCGCGCCTACGTCGAACGCCGCACTGCGGAAGGACTCAGCAAACGCGAGATCATCCGCTGCCTGAAGAGATTCGTCGCCCGAGAGATCTACGCCAACCTGCCGCAAATCGCCACTTGACGAACATAGGAGCATCGAACGCTTCCACCACACCCTGAAACAGTGGCTCCCCGGTCAACCCGCCCCGACCACCCTCATCGCGTTGAACACCCAGCTGGCACGCTTCCAGCACCTCTACAACCACGAACGCCCGCACCGCGACCTACACCGGCGCACCCCCGCCGAGGCCTAGTACGCACTCCCCACAGCCGAGCCGACTCCGCGACGGCGACGAGCACTGGCGGGTCGGCTACGACACCGTCGACCAAGGCGGCACCATCACCGTCCGCTACGCCGGGAAACTCCGACACCTCGGCATCGGACGCCCACACCGGCACCCCGGGTCATCGTCCTCATCACGACCCGCCACACCGGCGAGATCCTCGCCGAACACACCATCGACACAGACCGCGACTACCAACCACAGAAACGACAAAACCCCCTCCCGAAGAAGGGGGTAAATGTCGTCGATGTCCCGAGACATCTGTAAACGATGTCCCGACACATCACACGGTCGGGCTGACAGGATTTGAATCTGCGACCCCTTGGAGGATTCAGCCCGTTTTGGGTCCTCACCGGTTGTCTCGGGAACTCGCGGATTCGCTTGTGATAACGGGGAACCGGGCGGTTCGCTGCCTCCGACTCTACCCGGTCGATTCCGGTCCCTCCCGGATGATTGTGATGGGTAAACGGTGGGAACAACTCCAACGAGTCGAGGCCGGTCGACGACAACCCATGGGGTGCCGCCGCTTCGTCGATGCCACGCTGGATAGCCTGCTTGACGGAATCGGACCGCATTCTCGCATCCGGTTCGACCGCCACTGCAGGGCGCGCAGCGAAGCAGAAACGAGGTCCGGCTTCCGCTGCTGTCTCAGCTGGGCGTGGTCACTCGACCTCATTGAGGACGGGGTTGCTCAGAGTTCCGATGCCATCTATCTTGACGTCGACTACGTCGCCTGCCTTGAGAAACTCCGGCGGATTTCGCGTAAATCCGACGCCCGCGGGGGTGCCCGTGGAGATGAGGTCCCCCGGCTCGAGGGCGACGAACTCCGAGATGTGTTGGATGATCGTCGGGATGTCAAAGATGAAGTTCCTTGTGTTGTCATCCTGCTTGACAGCACCGTTGACCGACGTCGTTACGCCAAGGTTGTGGGGGTCAATCCCTTCGTTGCTGAGCGTCACATGGGGACCCACAGCGCCGGTCGCGTAGAAGTTCTTCCCGGCGGTGTATTGACTTACGCGGAACTGGTAGTCCCGGACCGACACGTCGTTGAAGATGGTGTAGCCGGCAACGTGCTGCAGGGCTTCAATTCTGGAGATGTGGCGTCCGCCTCGACCGATGACGACGGCAAGCTCGCCCTCCCAGTCGACTTGGTTCGACACGGAGGGGATGATGATCGGATCGCCGTCGGCAACTTGAGTGATCGCGAACCGTGGAAACAGAATCGGGATCTCTGGAACGTCCATGCCTGCTTCGGCAGCATGCCGCACGTAGTTCCGTGCGACACAGACGATCTTCGGAGGGCTCGGAATCGGGATGAGTGTCTTGGTCGCCTTGCGGTCCACCAGTATGCCTTCATCTTCGGCCTGAGCGGGATCGAGCGACTGGGCGAACGCAATCGACTCACGCAACGCCGTCGCGCCAGCGTCAGCACCCCGCAGAAGCGCCAGCATATCTGCGGGCAGGACGGCGTCAGCGAGTGCTGCAGCGTCGGTCGTCCCTTGCGAGGCCTTGAGGGCGGCGTATGACCGGTTTACATCGACGTAGTAGCCGCCGTAGAGCGCACCGAGGCGATTCTTGCGGGCGTACCGGAATCGTGCGATCTGAGTCACGTCGCCACTTCCTGTCAGCCCCGGTCCTGTGTGTGGGACGGACACGCGGAGCGCTTGCCGTGATGCAGCCTCGCCGGAGCCGCGGCGCCCAGGTCAAGCGAGTTGCTCGAGGGGTGGTACATCTTCGAAGTCCGCGAAGCCTTGATCGGTGTCGACCAGCTCACCATCGGGAGCCGGTCCGAACGAATGCACAGGACGCTGGCGTGACGGATTGAACAGCAGCCGTGTGACATCCGACCGCGCGTAGTGTCCGGCCGGATCGGCTGCCGCCTTCGCAATTGCGATCGCGCTCAGGTCGATGGTCGCGTAGAGAATTCCCTCCTCGTCCTCGGCCAGCGGCGAGGCGATGTCAGCCCCATCCGGCCCGAAGATTCGACTAACGCCTCCACCGGGCAGAAGAAGGTCGCGTTTTGCCGGCGTGTCAGCCAGCAGCTCGATGATCTCGGACGAGATCGGCATCCACGCCGCGAGCACGAAGCATCCGCCCTCAGCGGCATACGTTCGTGAAGCCGCAGTGTTGAGTTCCGCGCCCAGGGCGTACGCATGATTGCCATACAAGGATGCGCTCGGCCAGCTGCCCACATGGATCTGCTCATTCTGGCTGTACATTGCGAATCTAGTCAGCGGCTGGAAATGCTCCCAGCAGGAAAGTGCGCCCAACCTGCCAAGTTCGGTGTCGTGAACCTTCAGGTCGCTTCCATCTCCTTCTCCGAAGACGGTCCTTTCGACATGGGTCGGCTTGAGCTTTCGACGCGCGGCGATGAGCGAGCCACTGTTGTTGATGAGCATCTGACCGATATAGAGACTGCCGGCATCACGCTCGCTATATCCGAGCACCACATGGATGTCGTTGTCGCGGGCCGCACGCCGAATCTTCAAATCGTGTTCGCTGCCGACGACGAACGAATTCTCGACGTAGCGCTGGACCCACTGGAACGCCCAGGCTTGCGAGTCGAGCCAAGCCCAGTAGGGATAGCCCGGGATCCACGTCTCCGGGAACGCGATCAGTTTGGCGCCGCCACGAGCTGCTTCCCCGATGAGGTCGATGGTCTTGTCGACCGTGGCATCAATATCGAGATAGATCGGCGACGCTTGCACCACCGCTGCAAGAAATGGAGGACGACTCGTTGACATTGGTGATTCCAGTTCTGTTCGAGAGTGACATGGGTCGCTCGAGGAGCTTGTGCATTGGGATCTGTTCGCTTCGTGGGCCCTTTGGTGCACTGGCTTGGAAGCGTGGCACTCGAGTCGGCTCGCGGCAAGTGGCCTGATGGACTGCTACCGATGAGATCTGGCCAATGTCCGGGTCAGTTCCTCCCCGCAGTGGCGGGAGTATCGATGCGCAACCGATTGGCGCCGCCGCATTGGCGAGGATCGTGGTTGGCACACCCTCCTCGCAAACGCACGTCGGTGCCGAATCCCAGGCTTTGACGCGGCTCGAGCAGACAGTCCGTGCCCCGGTTCGCGATGATGCGCGTCGTGGCCATGTAGTCGGATCGGGTCATCGTTCCTCAGCAGATCTGCGTGAGCCGTTGCCTGGTGGGGCCGGCGCAAACGAGAGTGGCGCTAACTCACCTGGGACTCGTCGGTGGAAGAGCTGACGCTGACGGCGTGTCTCTCCCGAGCCATCGATGGTGGCTGAAACAGCTTTCGATAGATCCGCGGCGATACATCGACGAGGCGCCTGAAATTCTCTCTGAATGTTATGGGGGACTCGTACCCGCAGCGTCGAGCTACCTCGTCGACGAGCAGGTCCGTCGTTGCAAGCAACCGCTTTGCCTCCTCGATCTTCATGTTGGTGTGCCACTGCTGAGGAGACAGCCCGGTCTGGGCTTTGAACTGACGGGTGAGGGTGCGGATGCTGACGTTGGCGTGACTCGCCATCTCCGCGATGCTCACCGGATCTTCGATCCGCTTCTCGAGCCATTCAAGAGTGTCGCGGAGGCTGCTACTTCCGGAGGTGAGTGTGCTGTGCTGGACGAGTTGCGATTGCCCCCCAAGCCTGAAGGTCGGCATGACCAGGTGGCGAGCGGTGCGTGCTGCCAGCGAGTCTCCATAGTCACTACGAAGGATATGGAGGCAGAGGTCGATCGACGCGGTTACGCCTGCTGAGCTCAATATCTGTCCGTCGTCGACGTAGAGACTGTTTCCCTGGAGCTCGACCAGAGGGAACAGCTCGGCGAATCGGTCCATATAGGCCCAGTGCGTCGTTGCTTTGCGTCCGTCGAGCAGCCCAGTCGACGCGAGTGTGAAAGCGCCGACGCAGAGCGACGCCAACCGGGCCCCATTTTCGTACGCGTGGGTGAGAAGGTCGATCGTCGCCGGGTCGGCCGTATGATGCGGGCCTACCCCATCGGCATCCCCACCGGGTATGACCACGAGATCCGCCGCCCGAGCAAAGTCGGGCCCCTCTGAGTACACTGGCGGTCCGCCATGGCTCGCCGCGGTGTGAACCCAGTGATCTGGGGTTGCCTCGGCCACCCCCGTGGGCGCGCAGACGCGAACGTCGTACAGGCGCTTCCCGGTCAGGAAATTGGCACTCCCGAATACCTGCCCGGGCACAGCCAGTTCGAAGTTGAGCGTTCCATCAGCGACGAGGACGGCTACGGAGATCATGGCTAGATCTTATCGGTAGTAGTCCATCCGGTCACTTGTTACGCACTGGCTCGAGTGAGACGCTTCCAACTCAAGTTCACCAATGGAGAAGGACTTATGAGCGGAAAGCTTGACCTACCCAGCACCCCGAACGCGGTGGCGGCGCTTGAACACGCGCGAGAGAAGCTTCCAGCGGTGGTGTTCAATCACAGTGTTCGGAGCTATCTGTACGGGCGATCGTTGGGGTCGCGGCAAGGCCTGATCGCAGGCCGCGACTACGATGACGAACTGCTGTTCTTGAGCAGCGTGCTGCACGATCTCGGCGTGTCCGAAGACGGCCCCACCAGCGCCGAGCGCTTCGAGGTGCACGGAGCGGACCTCGCTGCCGAGTTCGCCCGCACTCTCGGGGTGGACGACGCCAAGCTGAACATTCTCTGGGATGCGGTCGCGCTTCACACCTCGGTCGGGATCGCGAATCGTAAAGCGCCAGAGGTGGCCTTGTCGCATCTGGGCATCTCGGCAGACATCATTGGATTCGGCAAACAGGACCTTCCGGATGATCTGATCGCGGCGAGCATCGATGCCTACCCTCGGGAGAATCTGGGTTTCGCATTGACAGACATCATCGCTGGCCACGCAGCGCTTCGGCCTACGAAGGCAATTCCAATGACGTTCGCAGGCCACGTGGACGACCTCTATTCGGACAGGGCGGCTCGAACCTGGTTTGACGTGTTGTCCGCCTCAGGATGGGATGACCAGCCCACACATACTCGCTTCCAGGAGGGCGCGGCCACCGCAGAGGATCTTGCGAGCGAGTTCATGCGCCGGCTGGCCGACCGTGATGTGGACGGGCTTGCGATGCTCTATGCACCCGACGCGGTCTTCGTGCCACAGCCCGGAACCGTGCTGCACGGCCGGTCGCAGGTTCGGGAGGCTCTGGCCGAGCTCGTTGGACAGCGAGCGAATATCGCTCTGACTCTCCGGAGTGTGCGTGCCAACGAGATGCATGCGTTGATCTCCAATTTCGCTTTCGTGACCACCGAAGGGGCCAAGTTCGAGACAGTTACGACAGAGGTCGCCGTCAAGCGACCCGATGGTCGGTGGTTCTACGCCTTCGACGATCCGTTCTTCAGCGCGGAATAGGGCCAGCGCGAGGGCGGCGGAACATTCTCGCTCTCAGCGCTCTGACCTGATGCTCACGCTCGCCACGAACAAGTACCAGCCAAGATGTAAGGACCCACAAGATGACACTGCTGGACTCAGTTTCCGTCGACCCTCGCGCGGGTCGTCCGATTCCCGATGCAGCGACCAGAGAGACGATCGGCTATGCGCCGGTTCATTCGTCCGCGTACTTGGATGAAGCGATCGCCGCAGCCCGTCGTGCGCAGCCGACATGGGACGCTATCGGTCACGTCGAACGAAGCCGAATCCTGAACGACATCGCAGACGACATCCGGGCGAACGCGGACGAGCTGGCGGTGATCCTCTCCCGCGAACAGGGCAAGCCGTTGGATGGGCCAAATGCGCGCTTCGAAGTAGCAGCAGCGGAGTTGTGGACGCGAAACGCGGCCGATACACGACTCGAACCCGAGATCGTGTTCGAATCAGAGGATGGTCGTGCAGAAGTGCACTACGGCGCCTTGGGCGTGGTCGCTGCGATCGGACCATGGAATTGGCCGATGATGATCACGGTGTGGCAGATCGCACCGTCCCTCAGGATGGGCAACACCGTCATCGTGAAGCCGAGCGAGTACACCCCACTGTCCGTCCTCGCGTTGCTCGCGATCTACAACCGTCACCTGCCGTCCGGGGTGCTCACGTCGGTCGTCGGAGACCGCGAGATTGGCGCGGCTCTGGCGGCGCATTCGGGGTTGGACAAGATCATGTTCACTGGTTCTACGGACACGGGCCGAAGAATCATCGAGGGCTCAGCCCACAACCTCGCGCGGCTCACATTGGAGCTTGGCGGAAACGACGCCGGAATCGTTCTCCCGGGCGCAGATCTTTCGCAATTGATCGAGGGAATCTTCTGGGGATCGTTCCTCAACAGCGGGCAGACCTGCGCGAACCTCAAGCGTCTCTACGTTCACGAATCTCTCTACGACGAGGCGGTGGCTGAACTGGCGACACTCGCCACCGAGGTGGCGATGGGCAATGGATTGCAGCCCGGGAACCTCCTTGGGCCCCTTCAGAATCAGCGGCAATTCGACACCGTCAGCGCGCTCGTCGAAGATGCCCGCGCCCGAGGAGCCCGCGTCGTGGCTGGCGGGACGCCGGCGCCGGAGCTCGGGCCACTGTTCTACCGAGCCACGATCGTTGCCGACGTGGATGACGACGCGAGGCTCGTCACCGAGGAGCAGTTCGGTCCAGTCCTGCCGGTGCTTCGCTATTCGAACATCGATGACGCAATCATCCGCGCGAACAACACCGAGCAAGGACTGGGCGCTTCTGTCTGGGGTCCCGACATCGACGAAGCGAAGACTGTCGCACAGCGCCTCGATGCCGGCACCGTGTGGATCAATCAACACGGGACGCTCAACCCCCTGGTTCCTTTCGGGGGGCTCAAGGCATCGGGTTACGGCCAGGAATTCGGGGTTCAGGGGCTCAAGGCCGTGGGCGCTCCCAAGGTCATCTCTCACTGACCTCATCGGGTGCCAGCGGCGCGGCCGATTGCGTGCGTAATCACGTGAAGGACTGACTGTCGTCGAGGCCCCACGCCATCCGGATCGAATCTGCTACTCGGCACTTGCCGGGGTCAGCGACTCGTCGGATCCCTCTGCTGGAACAACGTTCGGTACTCCTTCGGGGATGTGCCAAGATGGCGATGGAAAGCCGCTCGTGCAGATGCGGGATTCCCCAGCCCCACAAGTCGAGCGATACGTTCGACAGGTTCCGTCGTTGTTTCCAGTAGTTCGCGCGCCTGGTCGATTCGAGCGTTCGCGAGCCATGCCATCGGGGACATCCCGGTTTCAACTCGAAATCGACGGATGAAAGTGCGTCGAGACATGTGCGCTCGAGCGGCGAGATGGTCGATCGTGATTGCATCCGCGAGGTTCTCGATCATCCAATCGCGGAGGGCGCCGAGTTCGTCGCCGGTTGGAACAGGGCGTGAGCGCTCGACGTACTGCGCCTGGTCGCCGCTCCGCTGGGGCGGAGCCACCAATGCCCGCGCCCGCCTGTTTGCTGCAGCCGCACCATAGTCGACGCGAATGAGGTGCAGACACAAGTCGATTCCAGCAGTGACCCCCGCGGACGTGAGTATGTCGCCGTCATCAACGAAGAGCCGGTCGGGCTGAACATCGATCTCCGGGTATCGAGCCTTGAGCTGTCCTGAAACGCCCCAGTGGGTGGTCGCCGGCCGCCCGTTCAGAAGACCGGCTGCCGCTAATGCGAACGCGCCAGAGCAAATGGACACGATCCGCGCGCCACGTTCGTGTGCCGCTCGCAGCGCAACGAGAGCCTCTTCCGGTACGCGTGCCTCCGTGTCCTCGTATCCGGGAACGATCAGCGTGTCGGCATCCGCCAAGCCCGCAAGGTCGGAAGCCCCGGAGACGACGAAGGAAGATTCCGCGACCGGCGAAGCGCCGCCGAACACTACAACCGACAACTGGTAATTCGGATCCATCGAGAACACCTGAGTCGCGATACCGAGTTCGAGTGGGAGAACCCGGGGCAGGCTGAGGACCGCGACTCGACGACGACGGAGCCGAAAGTCGGCGGCGTTCATTTCCATGGCCCGATTATAGCGACAATAGGCACTCGGGCCACCTGTGTGCACTCTTGAAGATTCGTACGGTGAGAGCATGAGTGAAGTTCTTGCCCTCCCCAATGATCCGATCGCGAGGGCGACCCTCCGCCTCGTGCAGTCCACCGTGAGTGAAGCGATCGTCGAGCACAGTGTGAGGTCGTTCCTGTTCGCGCGTCTGATTGCGGAACAGGAAGGGTCGGTGCATGACGCGGAATATGACGAGGGGTTGTTGTTTGCAGCGACGACTCTTCACGATCTCGCGCTCGGGACCCTCTCCGACAGCAGTGCTCGCTTCGAGGTCGAGGGGGCGGATCTCGCAAGCCGCTTTCTCCGCGAGCAGGGAATCGCCGACGATGACGCAAGCCGCGTGTGGGAAGCGATTGCCCTGCATAGCTCCGTCGGGCTCGCCGACCGCATGGGCCTTCTTACATCGCTAACGCACAGGGGGGTATTCACCGACGGCGGACGCGTATCGGCTCTTCCGGAGCATCTTGCTGAGCCGGTGCGGCGGGCATACCCCCGACCCCCGGGCGACAGCTCCCTTAGGGAGGCGATCATCGCGCATGGGCGGCGCTCCGCCGCCGCCGTGCCGCCGTTCTCGATCGCCGCCGATCTCATCAGACGCTTGGACGACCCAAACGCGTGAGTGCCGTCACCCGACACCCAGCGAATTGCAACCCATTCCATGAAGGAGACACCCGATGACCGGAATCAGCAGGCGACAACTTCTCGGCACAGGAGGCGCCCTGGTCGCGGCGACATTGATTGGCGACTCGTTCGCCGAGGCCGCGGTCGCAGGCGAAGGGGATCGGCGCGATGTCCGCGAGGAAACAATGTCCCTCGACAAGCTCTATGCCGATGCCCGACGCGAGGGGGGAAAGCTCGTCATATACGCGGGTGGGGACACGGCGGACCAACAGGACGCCGCTAAGCAGGCGTTCACGGCTCAGTTCCCGGACATCGACCTCACGCTCATCGTGGACTACAGCAAGTATCACGATGTGCGCATCGACAACCAGCTCGCGACCGGCAGCCTCGTTCCCGACATCGTGCAATTGCAGACCTTGCACGACTTCGAACGGTGGAAGCGCGCTGGCATCCTTCAGCCCTACAAGCCCGCAGGATTCTCGAGTCTCCATCAAAGCTTCAGGGATCATGACGGCGCGTGGGTGGCGATCGCCGTCTACGCGTTCAGCTACATGTACGACGACACTCTTGGAACGCAAGGGCCGAAGTCCCCACTGGAGCTCGTCGACCAGCGGTGGGCGGGCGCCATCGCCTCGGCGTACCCGCACGACGATGACGCGGTGCTCTATCTGTTCAGTCTCTATGCAGAGGAGTACGGCTGGGATTGGATACTCCGGTTTGCCGAGCAGCGCCCAGTGTTCGCCCGCGGCAGTCACAGCCCCATCGTGGCAGTGGCCAGCAAGCAGAAGCCCATAGGCGTGGGGGGCGCTGGTTCCTTGACAGGACCGCTTGCTCCGGGCGTACGCTGGGCGATCGCAGACGGACACCCGTTCATGGCGTGGGGTCAGCGCGCTGCAATCCTGTCGCAAGCCTCGCACCCTGCCGCGGCGAAACTGTACCTCAACTGGCAATTGTCCGAGCCCGTTCAGGCCGCTGCGTTCGACGGCTGGTCGGTGCGGACCGATATCCAACCGGCTGGCGGGCTTCGGCCCATCTGGGAGTATCCCAACGCCCACCTCGACGGGTTCGCGAAGTTCATGAACGACCGCAGCGAGGTGGAGCGCTGGAAGCAGACGTTCGCGCTCTACTTCGGCGAAGTTCAGGGACCGCCCACGCCAGGATGGCTCGGGCTGCATCCTGGTCGGTAGTTGCGTCCTCGATGGACAGGGAGGAGATCGTCGTCCATGGTGACGGAACGATTGGCGCACTGTTCACCGGCAACGCGGGCAAGGCGAAGTACTCCGTAGAGGCCGCATATCTCGCTTTCGCGCACGCCGTCGACGTGTTCGGCCAACGGAAGGTGAAGCCAGGCGACCCGCACGAGTACAGGACGCACGTCTAGCCGAGCGACACACATCCGCCAATTGGTTCATTGTTCGCTCCAGGATCCCCTTATGCCCGCGGCGGGCACTGAGCCTTCCCATTCGGCAACGTCACCATGGAGACCTACCCGGCACTCCAGGGTGCTGCTCGACTGCTCGTCGACGGCGCGAAGGTGCACCGGTTCGTCGACCGGAACCGGTTCGCCTCCTGGAACGGCACCGCACCGCTCGATGCTTCCTCGGGTGATCAGAAACGGCATCGGCTCTCACGAGCAGGAAACCGTCGGATCAACAGGACCCTGCACATCGTGGCTGTAGTTCAGCCCCGCAACGCCACCGAAGGCCGCCGCTACTACGACGCCGAGAAGTCAGCCGGCAAGACCTCGATGGAGTCGATGCGAGCACTGAAACGACGCCTTTCAAACGTCGTGTTCGCTCGCATGGTCGAGGATCAGAAGCGACGTGAGGCGGCGGGTCCGGGAGGGCACTCGGGGACGACTCTGCAATCCAGCGTGAGGGGTGCCATGAGATTGTGTTTGTCATCGATCACGTGGGAGGACACGCGAGGAACTGCGGTCAGACTGGTCGCCTAGTCCGCAACGCGTCGATACCCGCCGCGGACCCAGTCGGCGACCAGTCGGCCGTATTCCTCCGCTGCTTCTTCCCACGCGAAGTGGCCGGCGTCGAGAGGATGTATCTCGCTGTTGGGGAGGAGGTCGTCCAGGTACTCGCTGTTCGACCACGGCACGAGGTCATCGTGGCGGCCCGCCACGATCTGGGTCGGCGTGGTGATGGACGGCAGCAGATCATGCAGCACCGGGTTCTGCTCGGGGTAGGTCCGCACAAACCGCGCCGACTCTGCGAAACGCCCGAGGTCGTAGGCGCTGACGTAGTCCTCGTGGACCTCCGGCTCGCTGACGCTCGGGGCGGCCGACTCGACCGCGTAGCCGATATTCGTTCTGGCGTCGAGAGCACGGACGTCATCCAGCGTCGGCGCTTCGATGATGTCCTTGAGCGCGCCGCCCGCGTCGATCGGGAAGCGGACCGCGCCGCCGCCGATGGTCAGGCTCGTGACCCGTTCTGGAGCCTTCGCAGCAAGGAAAAGCGCCGCGGCCGTGCCAACGTCCGGGCCGACAATGTGCGGAGCTCCCAGGCCCCACTCATCGATCAGGCGGGCCAGGAACGCTCCGGAGCCGTCCGGGGCGATCAACTCCGGGCGACCATCTGAGTGGCCGAATCCCGGCATGTCGATGGCGACCACCCGCCCGACTGCCGCAACCCGGTTCCAGATGCGGCGAAAGGCCCAAAGGCTTTCCGGCCACGGCGCCAGCAGCAGCACGCTGACGTCCGAGTCTGCCTTGTTGTCCGCGAACCTCACCCGTACCCCGTCACAGACTCGGAGGTACGTGCTGATCAACGAAACCGCATCGGCATCCATGATGACCTCCATAGCAACTATGTGGATCAGCATAGAGAGGAGCGCTCAGCTGATCAATACCAATGCCGAGCACGCTTCGGCCGCGTTTGCTTGATTAGCGCACCTCAAACGGATTCGGGCGCCTCAGCCGGCTCGGCCGAACCCAGGTACCGCTCCCCCGCGAGCATCACACCCAGCGTGACCACTACGAGTGCGAGCGATGCAAGGGCGGGCAACCACTGGGCGACGAACGCCAACCCGAGCAGCACGGCGCCAGCGCCGATTCGGACCGCGGGCCACGTCCGCACCTCTCGATGCCAGACGAAGGCTGAGGCGAGCAGATACGTCGCTGCCCCGGCGAACAGACAGAGAGCCCAGAACAGCCCGAGCGTATCGGATTCAGGATGAGCGACCACGGCTTCGACTCCGGCAGCGGTGATGATGATGCCCGCGATGAGCGGAAGGTGCAGGTAGGTGTACGCCTCCATGCCCATGCGAGATCGACGCGCGCCGCGGGTAGCCGCGAGTGCTCGTCCGGTCGCCGAGTAGAGACGTCCGAAGTAGGCCCACCACAATGCGACCGACAGCACGAAAGCAAGCACGACGGCGCCCACCAAGAGGGGTGAAAGGGTCGAGTTTTGGGTGCTTGTACCGATTGCGACAACCGACTCGCCCAGTGCGAGGATCACGACGAGCGCATGCCGTTCAGTGAAGTGCCCAGCCGAATGGATCCGCCAGTTCCCTCGAACGGACGTGGCGTAGATGATCAGCGCGTCGAGGATGAATGCTCCCGCCCACATGATCGTCTGTGCCACACCCCCGACGAGCGCGCCGGTGACCAGGAGCGCGGTCGATGGCAGGGTGGCGCTCACCATCGACCTGATGACCTGCCGGCGCAGCGCCGTGTCGTCACCGGCGGCCGCGATGTAGGTGACGCCGAGGATGACCCGTACCACGAAGAATCCTGCGGCGATAACGAGGGCCGCTTCGTTGATACCTGGAGTTTCGGAGTATGCGTCGCCGATGGAGAGGGACATGACCAGGACGACCGCCATCGTCGTGAGCAGCCCCGCGCGGGCGAACCCGATATCGGCGCGCGTCTGGTTCGCGAACCAGCCGGCGTTCGACCAGGTCCACCAGAGCAGGCCGAGCATGACGAGCGCCTGTAGCACGCCGACCTCGGTTGACGTGTGAATGATGATCCCGCTGACCTGGGTGAATGCGTAGACGTAGACGACGTCGAAGAAGAGCTCGAGCATCGTCGGGCGGTGGGCGTCGTCCGTGCGGACGGGGCGCCAGAACGGTCGAAGCCGGGGCGTTGCTACCGCCATGGGTGCACCTCGCAGCCTGAGCAACTCAGTTCTGTCCGAGTAGCCCGACGACCAAGCCTCGGGATGCTACGGCTCAAGATGCGGGTCGGCACGTGGTCGAAGAGCCGATTCGTCACCTTGGACTGGCCTCGACCGTTGGGGCGTTGAGGCGATGGAACTCGTCGTCGCTCAGGTGAATGGTCGCAGCTGCGATGTTGTCGCGGACGCGCGCCTGCGAGGACGTCCCCGGGATCGGGATCATGGTCGGGGACCTTCGGAGCAGCCAAGCGAGGGCGATCTGCTACGGCAGCGCCTGGTGCCGGCGGGCGATGTCGGCGTCCGCCCACTTCGGAACACGGCCACCCGGACGTCGGCATCCTCCTCGAGAATTCCGACCACCTCGTCGAGCCCGCCGAAAGTGTCATCGTCGAGCAGGTTGAACGGTGGATTCCGGTACACGAGTTCCAGGGGCCCGGGTGACGGCCTGGTGGCCGTGAACCTGGTCATGTCTGCTGGCCCGACCCCGCAGCCGCCTGGAGGCCTGCGATTTCGGCACGAGCGGCGGTCACGAGCTCTTCGTTGGTGTGGGCGTGTCCTTTGAGCCCCCATCCGCCGGGCGGGGCTTCGGTGAGGAGCACCCAGGTGCGGTCGCGCAGGCCAGGATTCGCGGATGCCTCGACGACGAGGTCGGTGAGTTGGGCGACGACGGCGAGCTGCTTGTCGCGGTCGAGCGCTCCGGCGTTGGTGAGGACCTGCACGCGTACGTGGTCGCTGCCACCGTCCACGTCGGAGATGCCGGCAGCGGGCAGCTCGTGGACGAAGGCCGCTGTGTTCTGTCGGAACATCGGGATGTCGGGTACTTGCTCAACGGTCTTGACGGTCGCCGCCGCATCCGCCGCCAGCTTGTGCGGGTCAGCGAAGGTACCGGACGGCGCGTAGATATCGATCATGGGCATGGGAGGAGCTCCTTCTTCTGATGACTTCGCTGCCCGTCAGTATGAACTATGACGATTGGCATAATCAAGAGCCCTCCGCCAACAGCGAACCTGCCCGCTATGATTAGGAGCCGAAACATAGAGTTGGTGGTGAGGGGAGGCTGACCATGGCTCGAGACACACGCCGACAGATGATCGAAGGGGCGATGGAGCTCCTCGCCACCAAGGGGCTGCAGGGCACGTCCTTGGGCGATGTCGTCGAAGCGACGGGCGCCCCGAGAGGCTCGATCTACCACCACTTCCCCGCTGGGAAGGACGAGTTGATCGCTGCCGCCGTCGACGCGACCGGGCAGAAGTACCTCGAGTGGATGGATACCTTCGTCGGCGCCTCCCCCGAGATGATCACTGGCGGATTCCTGCAGTTCTGGCGGCACACGTTGATCCGCTCCGACATGAAGGCGGGCTGCCCGGTCCTCGCGGTGACCGTGTCCTCCGATGACGAGCAGCTCATCGATCATGCCCGTGCGGTCTTCCGAGACTCGCGCGCGAAGATCGCCGAACTCCTCACTGAAGCGGGAGTCCCTGCAGCCACAGCTGAGTCATTCGCGACCATCGCGGTCGCCTCCGCGGAAGGCGCCGTAGTCCTTGCCCGAGCCGAACGCAGCATTGAACCGTTCGACGTCGTCGCCGCCAGCCTCACCGAGCAAGCGCGGCAACTCTTGAAATAGTCTCCGCGCGGCCCACGCTCCCGGATGAAGAGTCCACGAGCTATGCCGGTCCACATGGAATGTCGGCCATGAGCGCTGACCCTGGCGGGTCGCCGCAGATCCCGGTTCGGATTCTCGAGAGCACGGCCCCACCGTCAGGCGTGGGGTGCGCGACTGCGACGCGCTCGAGGGTTGGTGGTTCCATCTCCGACGATGCGTCGGATGCGGCCACATCGGATGCTGCGATGACTCGCTCGTCCGGCACGCTCGCAGCCACTTCGAGACCATGGGTCATCGCTAAATGCGTAGCTTCGAACAGGAGAGACCTGGTTCTCGGACTTCGCCGAGGAACGAGCTGGCTTCGGCGGCCCGCTCCCCCACACCGCTGAACGGCGGTTCGGGCCTGGCGCTCGGCAACCCGACGACCCCACCTCGGCATTGGAGGCCAATCACCCATCGACCGCATAAACAACGGTCTTAGACCCGACATCTAGACCACTGGCGTCGGCCAGCCGCAGCCCCGAGTATCGCCCCTGCTCCCCCGGAATTGCACGGAACGACAAGCTCGTTGCTGCGCATTCCGAATACACCCGGTTCGCACCGGTTTGTCCCGTTTAAGTCCCTCGCCACAGATCGACGCCGCCTCGAGGTACAGAAAAGTCCCGGCGAGAAACAATCTCTCACCGGGACTTTTACGTTCGGTCGGGCTGACAGGATTTGAACCTGCGACCCCTTGACCCCCAGTCAAGTGCGCTACCAAGCTGCGCCACAGCCCGATGCCATCCGATTCCTCGGAAGGCAACTCGACCATCATAGCGGCATCCGGTGGCGTGCTCGTGCACGAGTGGGGAGGCAGGCGACAGCGGATGCACCGACGACGCATACCCGACGCATAGCCTTCGGGAATAGGCTCGGCAGTACACAACCGCGGTCGAACGTCGAACCGCTGCGCGCTCCGCGCGAACCGATCCCCCGGAGGAACCCTTGCCGAACACCACCACCCGCCGCCTCGCCCTGAACTTCCCGCTGCTGGTCTTGTGGGTCGCCTCGGTCGGGGTCGGAGTGCTCGGGTACTTCCAGCTCCAGGGCGGCAACTCAGCGCAGGCCGACTTCTACAACACCCAAGGCTCCGACTACCTGCAGTTCCTCAACCTGCAGACGCAGAGCACGATCGGCGGGATGCTGCTCATCGCCGGCATCGTCGGCGTGTTCCTCGCGCTCGCGATCCACGGGCGCAACCGCGCCGCCGCGATCCTGGCCGAGAACGCCGCGCTGGCCGCGGCCCCCGTGACCGACGACCTCTACGAGGAGTTCGACGACCTCGACGAGGCCGATGAGTCCGGCGAGACGGCTGCCACGGATGTCGCGGCCGATGGCGAGCCGGCCGATGCCGCGTCCCCGGCCGCCGAGCCCGAGCCGGCGGACGCCTCCGCCGACGCTGAGCCCGAGACCGCCCCCGAGACGCCCGAGGGCGACGAAGCCCAGCCGCGCGCCTGACCCGACGTCCGGATACGCGGGCACTCTTGGGTGGTCCCGCGGGCGCTCAGAGGTATTCGCGCACCTCGTCCATGAACGCCCGCGGGTCGTCGACCCAGATGCGCAGGCCGGTGATCGTCTGGGAGCCGCCGCGCGGGCTGCGCCCGGGCAGGTGCACGATCGTCGGACGTTCGAGCTCGATCTCGATGTCGGTCTCGTCCTGCATACGGAACACGAGCGTGCGCCCGGCATCCGTCTCCTCGAACCGTGGCGATCTCGGCTCGTCGACCCGCTTCACCCGCGCGACCGAGGCGACATCGTCCCAACTGAGCGGGATTTCGATCTCGAGGCCCTGACGCACGCGGATGCCGTCGGGGCCGACGGTGTGCGGCCGCATGAGGAAGGCGCTGAGGAATCCGAGCATCCAGGTCACGCCCCAGATGCCGAGGATGAGGAAGGCGATTGGCACCGCGGGCCACCGGTGCACGATGAGGTCGACGATCGGGATCTCGACCGCCGAGAGCACGATGAAGATCATCAGCACGGTGAGCACCGGCTTGTGGTAGCCGAATCCGGCTGCACCGTGCGGGATCGCCGGGCGCCGCGCGATGAATCGCGCGATGTTCGCGTAGATGCGCACCTCGAGCATCAGTGCGCGCTTCAGGAACCCGGCGGCGCGCTGCCAGACGGATGCCTCGCGCCGACTCTCGGTCGCGACACTCATGTTCCGGCCTCGAGACGGTCGGCGCGGCCTGCCTCGTCGGCGACGACGAGTTCGCGGAACCGGGCGGCGATCGCGTCGATGCCACGCTCGAGCGCGGGCCGGTCGGCCGGGTCGACGGCGCCGAGGAGGTCGGCGGTGAGCTCGGCGTGCTCGCGCTGCATTCCGGTCATCATGCGCCGAGCGGATGCCGCGAGCGACACGATGGTCGCCCGGCGATCGCTCGGGTGCGGCGACCGTGTGACGTAGCCGCCGGACTCGAGCGCGTCGACGAGCCCCGTGATGTTGCGAGGGCTCACCTCGAGGCGTGCGGCGAGGGCGTGCTGCGTCGACGGACCGCTGTGCTGCAGTTCCCAGAGCAACCGGATGCGCGCTGGCGTGAGCGGCGTACCGTCGAAAGCCCGGGCCATGTCCTTCTGGAACAGGTCGCTGATCTCGAGCAGGCGGTCGAGCACGGTGATCTCGGGAGGCATATCATGATGCTACTACATCGTTACCTTACTTCACGATCCGCACCATCCGGCGCCGGGTTCCGCTGACGTTCTAGGCTGACCGCATGCCCAAGGCGAAGCCCGGCCCCATCGTCGCATTCTTCCGTCGCGCACCCGTCGTGCTGTACCGCGCGCACCTCGGCTGGATCCTCGGCGGCCACTTCCTCATGCTCACGACGACCGGCCGGAAGTCCGGCCGCACCCGTCGGACAGTGCTCGAAGTCGTGCGCCGCGCGGACCGTCCCATGGGCGGTCTCCCGACCCTCTGGGTCGTCGCAAGCCGAGGCCGCCACACGGACTGGTATGCGAACGCCGTCGCCGGCGGCTCCACCGGCGTCATCTGGAAGTCCCATGCGTTCACCCCGCGCCTGCACGCGCTCGACACCGCGGAGCGCGCCGAGCTGCTCGCCGACTATCGGCGTCGGCACCCGCGCGCCGCCGCGATGCTCGGCACGGCCGTGCTCGGCGGCGACTTCACCGCCGAGCCCGAGGACCTGCGGCGCCTGGCCACCGAGTTGCGCGCGCTGCGACTCGAACTACCCGGAGCGGATGTCGGCACCGCACGCTAGCGTGGCAGCATGCATGCAGCCGCGACCGACGGCACGCACAGGAGCGAGTTGCGCGTCGTGCCCGCGAACCAGGTGCCCTTCGCCGATGTCGCCGCAGTCTTCGGCACCAAGGGCGACCCGGCGCACTGCTGGTGCCAGTGGTACAAGATCCCGGGCAGCGACTGGCGGTCGATCGGCGACGACGGGCTGCGCGACCGCCTGGCGGTCCAGCTCGAGGCCGACGGCGCCGGGCCGGGGCTCCTGGCGTACGACGGCGACACCCCGGTCGGCTGGTGCGCCGTCGAACCGCGGCGGAACCTCGTGCGGCTCCCCCGCAGCCGCATCGTCGCGGACAGCACGCCCGATCCCGACTTCGAGGACCCCACGATCTGGTCGGTCACGTGCTTCGTCGTGCCGCGGGCCCACCGGAAGCGAGGCGTCGGCCGCGCCCTCGCCGACGCCGCCGTGGAGCATGCCCGCACCCACGGGGCACGCCTCCTCGAGGCCTACGCCATCGATCCGGCCGCTCGATCGGGGGCGCCCGCTGCCGAGCTGTTCCATGGCACCGTGACCATGTTCGAGAACGCGGGCTTCACCGAGGTCGCCCGCCCGAAGGCCGATCGCGCCATCATGCAGCGTCGCCTGCGCGACTGACGCGCTCCTGCGCCACGAGGCCTGTGAGCGCGAGATCGGCCGATGCCGCGGAACACCCCGCGCCGTGGCGGCTCGTTGCGAAAGCCTCTCGAGGCCTCAGCGCGACGCCCACGCCTTCGCCGCCCGACGCAACTCATGCTTGACCGCTGCGAGCCCGTGCACTCGCGCCGCCGCGCGCCGGTCGGCGGCCTCGGCCAACCGCACGAGCACCTCGACGGGCTCGCCCTGGTGCGCAGCGTGCGCGGCCGATCGCCGCACGTGCTCGGCGAAGAGCACCTCGTCGCGGTGGTCGCCGAGCGCATCGTGCAGATCCTCGCCGGCCTCGGCGAGTGCCTGTGCGTGCTCGTCGAAGAGTTCCACCGGGTCCGTCGTGACCGCCTCGGCTGCGTATCGCAGGCGACGCCCTGCCTTGCGCACCGCGTGCAGCTTCTCGGGGTCGGCGGATGCCCCGACCCGCGCGGCACTCTCGGCCGTGCGTCGTGCCTCCCGATCGAGGAGATCGCCGAGCACCTCGTCGGCGCGCCCGGCGGCGAGTGGCGTAACGGGCGGTGAGTCGAGGAACTCGGCGAGCATCGCGCGCCGGGCGGATGCTCGCGGCATCCGCTGGCGTTGCACGAAGCGCGCGTGCGCGAGGCGGTGCGTCTCGAGCTCCGCGTCGATGAGGCGTGCACGCGCCGCCGCGAGCGCGGCCGGTGGCGCGTCGTCGAGCTCCTCCAGCGCCCGCTCGGCGACCTGCACGCGCACCTCGATGTCGCGCACGGTCCCGAGTTCGTTTCCGACCTCGCGATACCGTTGCCGGAGCCCATGGACGATGGAGGCGTCGAACAGGGGCCGGTAGGCGGCGAGCACACTGCGCAGGCGCCGCACATGCGTGCGGAGCTGATGCACGGCGTCGGGCTCATCGGCGACCGCGGCCGGCTCGAGGACATCGAGCCGCTCGGCGATCGCCCGCAGCGCGCGGACGATCGCGGCGCCGGCGTCGAGGTCGGCGAGGTCGGCGCCGGCTTGGGCGGATCCGCTCGTCACAGGGTGAACCTTCGTTCCTCGCCGCTGCCGAGCTCGAACTCGACTCCCTCGACCACGAGCCGGATGGCGTTCGCGCGCCCCTCGGCGGAGACGATGCGCAGTTCCGACTGGGAGAGCGTCACGCTCAGGGCCTGGTCGCGGTAGACGAGGTGGAAGTGTATCGAGTCGATCTCGACCGGCATGCGCGGGTGAAACCAGAGCCGGTCGTCGCGCATCTCGATGCCGGCGTAGCACCGGGTCACCATGTCGACCGACCCGGCCATCGCGGCGATGTGCACACCCTCGCGGGTCGTCCCCTGCTGGATGTCGCCGAGGTCGCTCGCGAGCGTGCGCTGGAGGAACTCCCACGACCGCTCGCGGTCGAGCCTCGCTTCGAGCCAGGAGTGCACGACGTTCGAGAGCGTCGACCCGTACGTGGAGGTGACCGAGTAGCGCTCGACGGTCCGCACGATCGCCTCGGGTGGGAGATCGTATCCCATGTCGGCGAGGAGTTCCCGGAGCTCCTCCGCGGAGAGCAGGTAGAGCAGCATGAGCGCGTCCGGCTGCTTCGAGACCTGGTAGCGATTGGTGGTGTCGTGTTCGGCGTTCAGGATGAGATCGAGCCGGCCGATCGATCCGAAGCGCCGACGGTACTCGTCGAGGTCGATCGGCTCGAGGCGTTCGTACCCCTCGAACTGCGAGAGCGACCCGTCTTGGTTGAAGACGACGGTGAGCCGGCGTGCGATCCGGTCCCACTCGTCGAGTTCACCGGGTGCGATGCCGAGGCGCCGCCATGCGAGCCGGCCCGGATGCCGCCCCAGCGCGTCGACCGTCGCGATCGCACGCCGGAGCACCCACGCGGTCATGACGTTCGTGTAGACGTTGTCCGTGACGCCCTCGCCGGGACGATCGAGGTACCCGTCGTGGAACTCGTCGGGGCCCATGACATGGTCGATCGAGTAGCGATCGCGCACGGGGTCGTAGACGGCGAGCGACGCGAAGAACCTCGCGACGCCGACAATGAGGTCAGCGCCCTCCTGGAGAAGGAACTGGGTGTCGCCCGTCGACTCGTAGTATTGCCACGCGCTGAACGCGACGCCGAGCCCGACGTGCCGCTGCAGGCGCGAGTTGTCGGGAATCCACTCACCGCTCAGCGGATTGAGGAGCCGGCGCGGCGTGACGTCGTCGCCCGCGATGCCGCTCTGCCACGGGAACATCGCGCCGCTCCGGCCGATGCGCGCGGCGGCGGCCTCCGCCGCGCCGAGCCGTCGGTGCCGGTATGCGAGAAGGGCAGGCGCGAGACTCGGCCGCCGCATGGTGATGAACGGGTAGACGAAGATCTCGTCCCAGAACACGTGGCCGTCGTACGCCTCGCCGTGGAGTCCCCGCGCCGGGATGCCGGCGTCGAGGTCGGTGTCGACGGCATTGAGGGTCTGCAACACGTGGAAGGCGTTGAAGTGCAGTGCGAGCGCCTCCTTGCCGGCTGGCCGAAGTTCGACGGCGAACTCCGTCCAGAGGCGTTCCCACGCGTCCTCGTGCGTCCGGTACAGGTCGTCGAAGGACCCGGCACGCTCGACGCCCTGCTCGGCGGCTTCGACCGGAGAGCGCACGGCGCGGTCCCGCGAGGTGCTCACGCACACGACCTTCTCGATCGTGAGGGGCTCGCCGGGCGCGGGCTCGACCGTGAACTCCTGGGCGACGGCACCGCCCTCATGGGAGCGGAACTCGCGCTCGGGGTCGGCCCGCGCATCCCCGACCCTGACGGTCGTGCGGGCGGCCGTCGCGATGCGGATGCCGGACCGGTGCGTCTGGACCTCGAGGAGCACGGTGTCGGGTGCGCTCTCGCGGAGCTCCGTGGGCCGGAGATGCCGGTGGATGCGCGGCGTGTGGCTCGGGACGTTCGTGTTCGACACACGACCATCGATCCCGGACCGCACGGTGACCCGCCCCGACCAGTTCACCGGCAGGATGGACACTCGCATGGCCGCGATCCGGGAGTATGCCTGGGACACGAACCTGCGGCTGCGCACCGTCGTCACCCTGCCCCCGTCGTGGCGGAACGTCACCCCGCGGCTCAGGATGCCATGCCGCACGTCGAGTTCCTGCCCGAAGTCCAGCAGGTCGGCGTCGTCGAGCGCGTCGAGACCGAACCAGTCGCCGCCGTCGAGCCGGAATCGCACGGGCAGCCAATTCGGCGCGTTGACCATCTCCTCATCGGGCGCGGGCTCTCCCCCGACGTGCCAGGTGACCACGTCGTAGACGCCCGCGAAGTAGGTGCCCGGGTAGTGCACCTCGTCGGCGATCGACTCCTCGGCCGCGCCGCGTGTGCCCCAGTACCCGTTCGCGAGGGTGCAGAGCGACTCGCGCGTGCCCTCGTGGGACGGAAGGTAGTCGTCGAACGACACCGCCCAACTGTCCATGTCTCCGGGAGCGTCGACCGGATGTGCGGCGCTGCAGAGGCGTTCACCGAGAACGGTCGGGACGGCCATGACCCAACGCTACGCCGTGGCATCCGCTCGGCGCGCCCACCGCGCGCAATGGATGGCTATCCGGCGTCCTCGATACGCACGCGCTTGATCCGCGACGCCTCGCCCCGGAGAATCGTCACCTTCGACCGGGCGACGCCGAAATGCGCCGCGAGCGCCGCGATGACACCGGCGTTGGCGGCACCGTCCACGGCGCGCTCGCGCACGTACACGGTGACGGATGCAGCGGGGTCGTCCATCGTCTCCTCGACGAGAGGTCCCTTGCGGCTGCCGGGCTTCACCCGGACGGTCAGGTCCATCGACGCGCACCTCCAAGTCGAATCGGCCGCATGATCAGTCCCGGGGCTCGCAGATGACGAGCGGAATCTCCCGTGTCGTCCGGCGCTGGTAGGCGGCGTATCCGCGATACGCGGAGACGACCTTCGGCCAGAGCTCGGCGCGTTCCCCGGCGTCGGCGGCCCTCGCGGTCATCGGCCGCGTCACTCTCTGGACCGTGAGTTCGACCGACGGATTCGCGATGAGGTTGTGGTACCAGGCGGGATCACGGTCGTCTCCGCCCCTCGACGCGACGAGCACGACGCGTTCGGCATCGACTACGGGAGCCGACAACACGACCGTGCGAGGTCGACCGGTGCGCCGGCCGGTCGTTCGGAGCTCGACGATCGGCATCCCGCCGACCGCGGCGCCAAGGCGCCATCGGCTCAGGGTGAGGAGCGCGGCATGCGAGCGCGACAGCCCACGGAACCCGAGGTCCGCGAACCGTCCGCGTCGCGTCATCCGGAGCCTCCGCCCGCGCTACCGCTGACGCCGCTCGCGCACGCGCATGTTGATGACGATCGGGGAGCCCTCGAAGCCGTAGATCTCGCGCAGGCGCCGCTGGATGAACCGGCGGTAGCCCGGGTCGAGGAACCCGGTCGTGAACAGCACGAATGTGGGCGGGCGGCTCGCCGCCTGCGTGCCGAACAGGATGCGTGGCTGCTTGCCACCGCGCACCGGGTGCGGGTGCTCCTGCGTGAGCTCGGTGAGGAACGCGTTGAACTTTCCGGTGGCGATGCGGGTGTCCCACGACTCGAGCGCCGTCTCGAGGGCGGGCACCAGCTTCTCGAGATGCCGGCCGGTCTTCGCCGAGATGTTCACGCGCGGCGCCCAGGCGACGTGGTGCAGGTCCTGATCGATCTCGCGCTCGAGGTACCGGCGGCGGTCGTCGTCGAGGAGGTCCCACTTGTTGTACGCCAGCACGAGCGCGCGGCCCGACTCGAGCACGAGGTCGATGATGCGCACGTCCTGCTCGGAGATCGGCTGCGAGACGTCCAGCAGCACGACGGCGACCTCGGCCTTCTCGAGCGCGGCCTGCGTGCGCAGTGAGGCGTAGAAGTCGGCGCCCTGCTGCAGGTGCACGCGACGACGGATGCCGGCGGTGTCGACGAATCGCCACACCTTGCCGCCGAGCTCGATCTGCTCGTCGACGGGGTCGCGGGTGGTGCCCGCGAGCTCGTTCACCACGACGCGCTCTTCACCGGCGGCCTTGTTGAGCAGGCTCGACTTGCCGACGTTCGGACGTCCGAGGATCGCGACGCGACGCGGGCCGCCGAACTCGTCCTTCGCCACGGCTGAGACCTGCGGCAGGACCTTGAAGACCTCCTCGAGCATGTCGGCGACGCCACGACCGTGCAGCGCCGAGACGGGGTACGGTTCGCCGAGTCCGAGGTTCCAGAGCACCGCGGCCTCAGGCTCCTGTCGCGCATCGTCGACCTTGTTGGCCACGAGGAACACGGGCTTCCTCGCCTTGCGGAGGAGGCGCACCACGTGCTCGTCGGTGGACGTGGCGCCGACGATCGCGTCCACGACGAACAGCACCACGTCGGACAGGTCGATCGCGACCTCGGCCTGGGCGGCGACCGAGGCGTCGATGCCCTTCGCGTCGGGCTCCCACCCGCCGGTGTCGACGAGCGTGAAGCGCCGATCGAGGTAGTCACCCTTGTACGCGACGCGGTCGCGTGTCACGCCGGGGGTGTCCTCGACGACGGCCTCGCGTCGGCCGAGGATGCGGTTCACGAGCGCCGACTTGCCGACGTTCGGCCGCCCGACGATCGCGATCACCGGCAGCGCCGGCAGGTAGCGGATGGCCTCCGTGCCCTCCTCGGAGATCTCGAGCACCTCGAGGTCGTCCTCGTCGAGCTCGTAGTCGGAGAGCCCCGACCGCAGGGCGGCTGCACGCTGCTCGGCGAGGTCCTCGTCGACGTCGGCGAGCCGCTCGGCGAGGCCGTCATCGACGACTGATTCGTCGTCGTACTCGTCGCGCTGGTCGGTCATGGTGTCTCCTCTGAAGTCTGGATGCGCCGGGCTCGCGCACGTCGCGGCGCTAGCGCACCGCCTCGGGCTGCGCAGCCCGGATCACGCCGATCACGGCATCGACGGTCTGCTCGAAGTCGAGCTCCGTGGAATCCACCGTGGTCACGCCCTCGGCGGCGGTCATGAAGTCGACGACCTTCGAGTCCGCCGCATCGCGCCGATGGAGTTGCTCGCCCGCGGCAAGCGCCTGATCGCCCACGAGCTCCGCGGAGCGCCTCGCTATTCTAACCTCCTCGGCGGCGGTCAGCAGGATCCGCACCGGCGCATCGGGCGTCACGACCGTCGTGATGTCGCGTCCCTCGACCACGATCCCCGGCGCCTGCTCGGCGGCGATGATGCCGCGGAACAGCTCGATGAGGTGCGCACGCACCGCGGGCACGCGCGCGACACGGCTGACCACGGCCGAGATCCAGGGGTCGCGTATGGCGATGGTCACGTCGACGTCGCCCACGTGCACGGCGTATCCGGACGGGTCGGTGCCGATGCGGTACGCGAAGCTCTCCAGGCACGAGACGACGGATGCCGCGTCATCCGTGTCGACTCCGGATGCCTCCGCGTGCCACGCGAGCGCGCGATACGCGGCACCCGTGTCGAGGAACCCGTACCCGAGCCGCCGAGCGACCTCCTTCGAGACGCTCGACTTTCCGCTGCCGGCGGGGCCGTCGACGGCGACGACCAAGGGGAAGACGGGTGGGTGGGTCACGTTCAGCCTGCGATCCGCCAGCCGCGCTCGGCCAGCTCGTTGGTGAGTCGGTCTGCCGCCTCGGGCAGCACGGAGATCTCGGCGAGCCCGACCTGACGGCCGGGCGAGTGCTCGAGACGGAGGTCCTCGAGGTTCACGCCGATCTCGCCGATCTCGGCGAGCAGCCGGGCGAGCTCACCCGGACGGTCCTCGACCATCACGATGACGGTCGTGAAGCGCTTGTCGGTGCCGTGCTTGCCGGGGAGTCGCTCGACGCCGGTGTTCCCGCCCGTGAGCTCCTCGGCGACCTTGCGCCGGGCGCCCGGTGCGGTCGGGTCGGCGAGCGCGTCGATGAACCGGTCGAGGTCGTCGCGGTACGCGAGGAGGACGTCGCGCACGGACGTCGCGTTCGCGCCGAGGATCTGCACCCAGAGGTCGGGGTCGCTTGCGGCGATGCGCGTGACGTCGCGCACACCCTGCCCGGCGAGTCCGAGCGCCGCGTTCGGCGCGTCGATGAACCGGCGAGCCATGATGCTCGACACGACCTGCGGCACATGGGAGATGAGCGCGACGCCGCGGTCGTGCTCCTCGGGCGTCATCTCCACGAGCGTCGCGCCGAGGTCGAGGATGAGGTCGTCGATGGCGCCGGCGCGCTGGTAGGTGATGGCATCATGCGCCGCGACGACCCACGGCCGTCCGGCGAAGAGGTCGGCGCGCGCCGCGAGTGGTCCTCCGCGCTCCCGGCCGGCGAGGGGGTGGGAACCGATGTACCGGGAGACATCGGCGCCGGCGTCGCGCAGCGCATCGAGGATTGCGGCCTTGACGCTCGCGACATCCGTCACGATCGCCTCGGGGAACTCGGCGAGCTCGGCGGCGACGACCGACGCGGTCACATCGGGCGGAACCGCGACGACGATGAGCTGCGGAGCGTCGCCGGGCCCGGCCACACGTCCGGCACCGAGGTCGACGGCGATCGCGACATGCGTGGGCGAGGCATCCGCGAGGACGACGTCGATGCCGCGGGACCGAAGTCCGAGCGCGACGCTCGTGCCCAGCAGGCCGGCACCGACGACGCGCACCGGCCCGATGAGGCGTGATTCGGTCACGAGTCCCCTTCGTTCGATCCGGTGCCGCCTTCCCGGGCGGGATCCGCGGCGCGGGAGATCGTGAGCAATTGGCCGAGTTCCACCTTAGTCAACTCGCGCATCGCACCCGACCGGAGGGTGCCGAGGTTGAGCGGTCCGAAGCTGCGTCGCACCAGCTCCACCACGGGATGTCCGACGGCGTCGAGCATGCGCCGTACGATGCGGTTCCGCCCCGAGTGCAGCGTGAGCTCGACCATCGAGTGACGGTCGTCGCCCTGGTGCTGCAGGATGCGCGCGCGATCGGCCCTGATGAGGCCGTCGTCGAGTTCGATGCCCTGCTTGAGCTGCTGCACCACCTGCGGGGTGACGCGACCGCGCACCTTCGCGATGTACGTCTTCTCCACGCCGAACGACGGGTGCGCCAGCACGTGCGCGAGCTCGCCATCGTTCGTGAGCAGCAGCAGGCCGCTCGTCTCCGCGTCGAGCCGGCCCACGTTGAAGACCCGCTCCTCGAGGTCGTCGGTGAACCGCCGCAGGTCTGGCCGGCCCTGCTCGTCGCGCATCGACGAGACCACGCCGCGCGGCTTGTTGAGCATGTAGTACCGCTTCGCAGGGTCGAGCTGCACGGCAACACCGTCGACGGCCACGAGGTCGGTCGCCGGGTCGATCCGGGTGCCGAGCTCGGTCACGATACTGCCGTTCACCTCCACGCGTCCCTCGACGATGAGCTGCTCGGAGACACGGCGGCTCGCGACACCCGCAGCGGCGAGCACCTTCTGCAGGCGCACGCCCTCCGCCGCGTCGCCCGGAGCGGAGGCGTCAGCCACGGTCGAATCCCTCCTGGCCGTCGTCGAGCAGCGGCGAGATGTGCGGCAACTCGTCGAGCGAGTTGATGCCGAGGTTCGTGAGCAGCAGCTCGGTCGTGCCGTAGAGGATCGCGCCCGTCTCGGCGTCGGTCGCGACCTCCGTGATGAGCCCGCGACCGAGCAGCGTGCGCACGACGGAGTCGACGTTCACCGCGCGGATCGAGGCGATCGACGACCGGGAGATCGGCTGCTTGTAGGCGATCACCGAGAGGGTCTCGAGCGCGGCCTGCGAGAGCCGCGTCGACGACTGCGTGAGCACGAAGTCCGACACGAGCGTGTCGTACTCCGCCCGCACGTAGAACCGCCAGCCGCCCCCGACCTCGCGCAGCTCGAAACCGCGACGGATGCCGCGGGCAGGGTGCGCCTCGTCGGCGACGTCGGTGCGCGGCTCCCCCGACGCGCCATCGCCGTCGTAGTCGGCGCGCAGGCGCGCGATCGCGGCACGCACCTCGGCGATCGGACGGGCGACTGCCGCCGCAAGGGTCACGACGGAGAGCGGCTCGTCGGCGATGAAGAGGATCGCTTCGAGCGCCCGGTCCAGGTCGAGGCGCGGCTGGCCCGGCACGTCGAGCGGCGTGACGATCGACAGCTCGGGGCCGTCGTGGATCCCTTCGGCCTGCTCGCCGGCCTCCGTCGTGGCATCCGTGTCATTCGTCATAGTCGGCCCCCAGGCTCTCGAGGTTCTCGTCGTCCCACGTCTCCGCCGCCCAGCGCAGCGTGAGCTCGCCGAGCGGCTCGAGTTGCTCGAAGCCGATCGCCGAGTACCGGTAGAGCTCGAGCACCGCGAGGAATCGGGCGACGACCACGCCGGGCTGCCCGATGCCGGCGATGAGCTCGCGGAAGGTCACCGGGTCGCCGCGCCGCAACACCGCGACGACGTGCGCGGCCTGCTCCCGGATCGACACGAGCGGCGCGTGCAGGTGATCGAGGCCGACCACGGGGATCTCGCGCGGCGCGAGGGCGAGCGTCGCGAGCGCCGCGAAGTCCTCTGCGCTGAGCGTCCACCGCAGCTCGGGCTCCCGCTGGCGGAACTTCTCCTCCAACCGAACCGTGCGAGCGTGCCGGAGCGATTCCGCCTCGAGGTGCGACGCGAACCACATCGACGCCTCCTTGAACGCACGGTACTGGAGCAGCCGCGCGAACAGCAGGTCGCGTGCCTCGAGCAGCGCCACGTCCTCGGCGTCGACGAGTTCGCCCTGGGGCAGCAGCCCGGCCACCTTGAGGTCGAGCAGGGTCGCGGCGACCACCAGGAACTCCGACGCCCGGTCGAGCTCCTCCTCGGAGTCGAGCCCGCGCAGGTACGAGATGAACTCGTCGGTCACGGCCGAGAGCGACACCTCGGTGATGTCGAGTTCGTGCTTGGCGATGAGCGAGAGCAGCAGGTCGAAGGGACCCTCGAAGTTCGACAGCGCGACGCGGAACCCGCTGGATGCCTCGGTCGCGCCATCCCCGGTGGGCACGGTCGCACCGAGTGCGTGCTCCCCCGAGTCCGGTGCGACCTCAGGCGACCGCGCCACGGAAGACCAGCTCCCTCGCGAGCTGCCGGTACGACTTGGACGCCTGGTGATCGGGTGCGAACTCGGTGATCGGGGCCGCGGCGACCGTGGCATCCGGGAATTTCACGGTGCGCGTGATGACCGTTTCGAGCACCTTGTCGCCGAACGCGTCGACGACGCGTTCGAGCACCTCGCGCGAGTGCAGGGTGCGCGCGTCGTACATCGTGGCGAGGATGCCGTCGAGCTCGATCGCCGGGTTGAGCCGGTCGCGCACCTTGTCGATCGTCTCGATGAGCAGGGCCACGCCGCGCAGCGCGAAGTACTCGCACTCGAGGGGGATCACGACGCCGTGGCTCGCGGTGAGGGCGTTCACGGTGAGCAGGCCGAGGGACGGCTGGCAGTCGATGAGGATGACGTCGTAGTGGGGCGCCACGCGGCGCAGCACGCTCGCGAGGATCTGCTCGCGGGCCACCTCGGTGACGAGGTGCACCTCGGCCGCGGAGAGGTCGATGTTCGCCGGGATGACGTCGAGTCCATCGGTGCCGGTGTGCTGGATGACGTCGTTGGGGTCGAGGCTCCTCGACAGCAGCAGGTCGTAGACGGTGGGCACGTCGTGGGTCTTCACGCCGAGGCCCGCCGACAGCGCGCCCTGCGGGTCGAAGTCGACGGCGAGCACGCGGCGTCCGTACTCGGCGAGTGTCGCACCGAGGTTGATCGTCGTCGTCGTCTTGCCGACGCCGCCCTTCTGGTTGCATAGCGCGATGACGCGCGCAGGCCCGTGGGATCGCAGCGGCCTCGGGTCGGGGAACTCGCGGTTGGGACGCCCGGTCGGACCGACCTCCGGCTCCAGCGAAGCGATGCCGTCCGCCGGGTCCTGCGTCTGGTGGGTCACGTCTGGTCTCTCTCCTGCGTCCTACGAGCTTGCATCCGTGCGAGCACTTGGTCGATTCTAGCGAGCACGTGGGTGGGCAGCCGTGTACATCTCCCGGAGTGTATCGGCTGTGACCAGCGTGTAGATCTGCGTCGTCGCCACCGACGAATGGCCGAGCAGCTCCTGCACGACGCGCACGTCGGCCCCGCCCTCGAGCAGGTGCGTGGCGAACGAGTGCCGCAGGGTGTGGGGTGACACGGATGCCGCGAGGCCGGCGCGCTCGGCAGCTCTGTGGATGACCTCCCACGCGGCCTGCCGGGACATCCGCCGTCCCCTGAGCCCGAGGAAGAGCGCAGGCGTCGCCGTGCCGCGCGTGGACAGCGTCGGGCGCGCACGCACCAGGTACGCATCGATCGCGCGTCGCGCGTAGGACCCGAGCGGCACCACCCGCTGCTTGCCGCCCTTGCCGAACAGCCGCACGACCTCGTCGTCGACCAGGTCGTCGACGTTGAGCGAGACCGCCTCGGAGACGCGGGCGCCCGTCGCATAGAGGAGCTCCAGCAGCGCCGCGTCGCGGACCTCGTGCAACTCCTCCCCGCCGGCCGCGGCGATGAGCGCCTCGACCTCCTCGACGGGGATGGCCTTGGGCAGTCGCATCGGCAGCTTCGGCGGGCGCATTTCGCGCGAGACATCCGCCTCGATGGCGCCCTCCTCGGCGAGGAATCGGTGCAGGCCGCGCACCGCGGAGAGCACGCGGGCGATCGACGAGGCGGCGAGCGGCGGCCGTCGCTCGGCGCCGAGGAAGCGCACGAAGTCGGCGAGGTCCTGCTCGCGCGCCGCGCCCGGCCCGTCGAGGCCGCGATCGGCGAGCCAGCCGGCGTAGATGCCGAGGTCGCGTCGGTACGACGTCACGGTGTTGCGCGAGAGGCCGCGCTCGACCGTGAGGTGCCGGAGGTACCCCGTGGTCCACGCGGCATCCGTCATCGCCGTGCGGGCTCCCCTCGCGGGGTCGACCGGCCCGGCCACACGTCGTCGGCCGCGCCGAGCGTCTGCCAGCCGCGTACGCGCGACGCGAAGGCCGCGAGCACGCCGACCGCGAGCGACGGGCTCTGCACGCGTCGGGCGAGCACGGCATCGACGCACGCGTCGAGGCCGACCCACCGGGTCTCCATGTGCGCCTCCTCATCCTCGCGCGCGAATGCATCGGGCATCGAGCTGAGGTCGCGGGCGAGGTAGATGCGGATCGCCTCGTCACTTCCGCCCGGCGAGGTGAAGAAGTCGGCGAGCACCGCCCACTCGGATGCCGCGAGGTCGCCCTCCTCGGCGAGCTCGCGCTGCGCTGCGGCCAGCGGGTCCTCGCCGGCGACGTCGAGGAGCCCCGCGGGGATCTCCCAGTTGAATGTGCGCACCGGATGCCGGTACTGGCGGATCAGGAACACCCGGTCATCGTCGTCGAGCGCGAGCACGGCGACCGCACCGGGGTGGTCGACGTACTCGCGCACGATCGACTTGCCGCCGAGCTCGAACGTGTCGCGACGGACGTCCCAGACGAGTCCGTCGAAGACCTGCTCGCTGTCGCGAAGCGGGAGGTCGACCGGCTCGTCGGCCAGGGGCTCGTCGGCGAGGGGCTCGTCGGCGACCGGCTCAGCCATTGGCGACGTCGAACAGCAGGCTGGCCTGCTGCCGCTCGAGGGCTGCGCTCACGAGCCCACGGAACAGCGGGTGCGGGTCGTTCGGGCGGCTGCGGAGCTCGGGGTGCGCCTGCGTGCCGACGTAGAACGGGTGCACGTCGCGCGGGAGCTCGACGAACTCGACGAGGTGCCGATCGGGCGACATGCCCGAGAACACGAGGCCGGCGTCGGTGATGCGGTCGCGGTAGCCGTTGTTCACCTCGTAGCGGTGACGGTGCCGCTCAGAGACCTCGGTGGAGCCGTAGAGCTCTGCGGCGATCGACCCGTCGGCGAGCTTCGCCGGATAGAGGCCCAGGCGCATGGTGCCGCCCAGGTCGCCGCCGGCGATGATCTCCACCTGCTCCTCCATCGTCGCGATGACGGGGAACTGCGTGTCGGGGTCGAACTCGCTCGACGACGCGCCCGCGAGGCCGACGACGTTGCGCGAGTACTCGATGACCATGCACTGCAGGCCGAGGCACAGGCCGAGCGCGGGGATGCCGTTCTCGCGCGCGAACCGGAGCGCCCCGAGCTTTCCCTCGATGCCGCGAACGCCGAAGCCGCCGGGCACGCAGATGCCGTCGAGGTGCGCGAGGTGCTTCTGCGCGCCCTCGGGCGTGCGGCACTCGTCGGACGGGATCCACTCGACGTTGACCTTCGTGTCGTTGGCGAACCCGCCGGCCCGCAGCGCCTCCGTGACCGAGAGGTACGCGTCGGGCAGGTCGATGTACTTGCCGACGAGGCCGATCGTGACCTCGTGCTTCGGGTCGTGCACCACGTCGAGCAGCTCGCGCCATCCCGACCAGTCGACGTCGGCGGCCTTGCCGTCGAGGCCGAGCGAGTCGATGATGTAGGCGTCGAGGCCCTGCTCGTGGAGCATCGTGGGGATGTCGTAGATCGACGGCACGTCGACCGCGTTCACCACGGCCGCCTCGTCGACGTCGCACATGAGCGCGATCTTGCGCTTGTTCGCGTCGGTGACGGGCCGGTCGCTGCGGAGCACGAGCGCGTCGGGCTGGATGCCGATGGAGCGCAGGGCGGCGACCGAGTGCTGCGTGGGCTTCGTCTTCTGCTCCCCCGACGCACCCATGTACGGCACCAGCGAGACATGCACGAAGAAGACGTTCTTGCGGCCGAGCTCGTGGCGCACCTGACGGGCGGACTCGATGAACGGCTGCGACTCGATGTCGCCGACGGTGCCGCCGATCTCGGTGATGATGACGTCGGGCTGGGGGCTCTCAGTCGCCTGCAGGCGCATCCGCCGCTTGATCTCGTCGGTGATGTGCGGAATGACCTGCACGGTGTCGCCGAGGTACTCGCCGCGCCGTTCCTTGGCGATCACCGTGGAATAGATCTGGCCGGTGGTGACGTTCGCCGCCTGACTGAGGTTGATGTCGAGGAAACGCTCGTAGTGCCCGATGTCGAGGTCGGTCTCTGCGCCGTCGTCGGTCACGAAGACCTCACCGTGCTGGAACGGGTTCATGGTGCCCGGGTCCACGTTGAGATACGGATCGAGCTTCTGCATGGCGACCCTCAAGCCCCTGGCCGTCAGGAGATTGCCGAGACTCGCCGCCGTGAGTCCCTTGCCCAATGAAGAAACGACACCACCGGTCACGAAGATGTGCTTGGTCGTGTCGTTCGAAATGTCTGTGCTCGAAAGAGCTCTGCCGCGATCATCCACCACGGGCTTATAGTCTATCCGACGATCGCCTCGGTCCACGCCGACATGCCCCACGCGCTCCCCCTTCTCCTGCGACATCCGACGGATGCCGCTTCCAGGACGGCCGGGGCCGCCGCCGTCACGCCGCGCGATCCGCCGCGATCTCCAACAACTCCCGTGCGTGCGCGAGCCCGCTCTCGGAGTCGCTGAGCCCCGAAAGCAGGCGGGCCATCTCGGCCTCGCGTTCGGGGCCCGCGAGCTGCCGAACGCTCGACGAGGTGACCTGCCCGTCGGTGCCCTTCACGACGCTCAGGTGGTTCGTGGCGAAGGCCGCGACCTGCGCGAGGTGCGTCACGACGATGACCTGCGATTGCTCGGCGAGGCGCGCGAGCCGCCGCCCGATCTCGATCGCCGCGGCGCCGCCGACGCCCGCGTCCACCTCGTCGAAGACGAACGTCGGCACGGGGTCGCTGCCCGCGATGACGACCTCGATCGCGAGCATGACCCGCGAGAGCTCGCCCCCCGACGCGCCGCGCGACACGGACCGGGGCTCCGTGCCCGGATGCGGTTGCAGCAGGATGGCGACCTGATCGCGCCCGTGGGCGGCGGGCTCGTGCTCGGGGTCGACGCTCACGGAGAGTCGGGCGTCTGGCATCGCGAGTGCCGCGAGCTCTGCGGTCACGGCATCGGCGAGTCGCGCCGCCGCCTCGCTGCGCAGCTCGGTGAGTCGGGCGCCGAGCCGGTCGACCTCGACGGTGCGACGCTCGACGGATGCCTCGAGCCCCTCGATTCGGTCGTCGTCGCCGTCGAGCTCCAGCAGGCGGAGTCCGCCCGAGCGCTGGAACTCGAGGGCGTCGTCGAGCGTGCCGCCGTGCCGGCGGATGAGCGCGGAGAGGGTTGCCCGCCGCTCCTGCACGACCTCGAGCTCGCGACCGCTGTCGGCGTCGAGGCCCGCCAGGTAGCCCGCGAGCTCGGTCGCCGCATCCGCGAGCAGGAAGCCGGCGGTCTGCAGTGCCTCGGCGATCGGTGCGAGGCCGGGGTCGTGCTCCCCGACGCGTTCGAGGTGGCGGCGAGCACTGTCGACGAGCGCGACCGCGTCGGGTGCGCCGTCGATGAGGTCTTCAGCGGACACGAGGGCCTTGGCCTGCGCAGCGGCGACACGGAGCTCCTCGAGGTTGGAGAGCCGGTCGGCGCGCTCCGCCAACTCGGTGTCCTCCCCCGGCCGGGGATCCGCCGCCTCGACCTCGTCGAGCGCCTCACGCAGGTCGTCGGCCTCGCGTGCGCGAGCGTCATGGGCCTCACGCAGACGTGCGAGTTCGGCGGAGTCGGCGCGCCACGCGGTGAATGCCCCGCGATACTCCGCGAGCGCCTGCTGCAGCGAAGCGCCCGCGAACCGGTCGAGCGCCTCGCGCTGCGCGACAGCGGATCGCAGCCGCTGCTGGTCGGCCTGGCCGTGCACGACGACGAGCTCATCGCCGAGTTCGCCGAGCACCCCGACTGGTGCGCTGCGCCCACCGACCACGGCGCGGCTGCGGCCCTCGGAGGACACCGAGCGGCCGAGCAGCAGCTCGCCGCCCTCGACGTCGCCGCCGGTCTCGGCGACGCGCTCGGCGATCGCGCCGTCGTCGGGAACGAGCCATCGCCCTTCGACCCACGCCTGCTTCGCGCCCGAACGCACGGCGCCGGCGTCGGCGCGCGCGCCGAGCAGGAGGCCGAGCGCCGTCACGACCATCGTCTTTCCCGCGCCCGTCTCACCGGTCACGGCAGTGAAGCCGGCGCCGAGCGGCAATGTGGCCTCGGCGATCACGCCGAGGTCACGGATCCCGAGCTCTTCAATCATCGCAGCCCTCAATCACGGCCCACCGGCCCTCGCCACCCGGTGACGGGCAGCTGGAACTTGTTCACGAGCCGATCGGTGAACGGAGCCTCGTGCAGGCGCGCGAGGCGCACCGGCACCGAGGACTTGCGCACGATGACGCGGGCACCCGGGGGCAGGTCGAACGTGCGACGGCCGTCGCACCAGATGACCGCGGCGGCCTCGGTGCGCTGGAGGATCTCGACCGCGAGCGATGAGTCGGCGCCCACGACGAGGGGGCGCGCGAACAGTGCGTGCGCGCTGAGCGGTACGAGCAGGATCGCCTCGAGGCTGGGCCAGACCACCGGGCCGCCGGCGGAGAACGAGTAGGCGGTGGACCCCGTGGGCGTCGACATGACGATGCCGTCGCAGCCGAACGACGACAGCGGGCGCCGGTCGACCTCGACGACCACCTCGAGCATGCGCTCGCGCTCGGCCTTCTCGACGGTGGCCTCGTTCAGGGCCCAGCTCTCGTAGACGACCTCGTCGCCCACCTTCGCGCGCACCGAGAGCGTCATGCGCTCTTCGACGGCGTAGTCGCGGGCGAGCGCGCGGGCGACCGTGTAGCCCAGGTCGTCGCGCTCGCTCTCCGCGAGGAATCCGACGTGACCGAGGTTCACACCGAGGAGCGGTGCGACAGGGTACTCCCGCATGAGCTCGGCGGCTCGCAGGATCGTGCCGTCGCCGCCGAGGACGATGACGAGCTCGATGAGTGCGGAGTCGGTCTCCTCGAACCGCCTGACCGCGCCGTTCAGCTCGGGGACCGAGGCGTGCACGTCGTTCCAGTGCTCGGACGCGACCACCGGTACCGCGCCCGCGGCGAGCAGCTGCGAGCACACCTCGCCCGTCGCCTCGAGGGCGGACTGCCGGCCGGTGTGGGAGACCACGAGGAAGTGCCGTGCGTCGTTCACGCGTTCGCGCCTCCCGTCAGTTCGTCCACCCGACGCATCCATTCTGTCGGATTGACCCCGGCCGACGCGCTGAGGTGCACGAGGTATTCATGGTTGCCGTGACTTCCGGCGAGTGGGGAGGACATGACCCCGGCGGTGCCGAGCCCGAGGTCGAACGCCGCCCAGAGCACGTTGGCGAGGGCTTCGGAGCGGAGCGCCGCGTCGCGCACGACGCCCTCGCGCACGCCTCCGCGGCCGACTTCGAACTGGGGCTTCACGAGCAGCACGAGGTCGGCGTCGTGGCTCGCGGTCGAGCCCAGGGCGGGTAGCACGGTGGTGAGCGAGATGAACGAAAGGTCGGCGGTGACGAGCGACGGCTGCTCGTCGACGCCGGTGAGCTCGGCGAGCCGGGCACGATCGAGGTTCCGCACGTTGCATCCCTCCACGAGCACCAGCCCCGGCGCTCCGCGCAGTTCGGCCGCGAGCTGGCCGTGCCCGACGTCGACGGCGAGCACGGTGCGCGCGCCGCGCTCCAGCAGCACCTGCGTGAATCCGCCGGTCGAGGCGCCCGCGTCGAGCACGACTCGATCGAACGGGTCGACGCCGAACCCGTCGAGCGCGGCGATGAGCTTGTGCGCTGCGCGGCTGACGTAGTGGTCGGATGCCGCGACGGCGATCTCCGCGGATTCGCCGACCTTCAGCGCGGGCTTCACCGCGGGCCGCCCGTCGACCGTCACGACACCCGCGGCGATGAGTGTGGCGGCATGCGTGCGGGAACGCGCGAGCCCGCGCGCGGCCAGCGCGGCGTCGAGGCGCTGCTCGGGCATCGTCAGTTCGGACCGCGCGACGGGTCGGACTCTTCGAGCTCGACCCGGAGGCGGTCGGCGAGGTCCTGGTAGCCGGGCGCGCGGTCGGCGAGCGGCTGCGACTCGATCTCGGCCAGCGTGGCGCGTACGTCGTCGGATGCCGCGCCGGCGGCTTCGGCGGACACGCCAGCGTCGGCGGCATCCATCGGCCCCTGCGGCTCGCCGGCCGCGGAGTCGTGGGTCTCGTCGTCAGTGCTCACCAGACCAACGGTACCCCGAGCCGCCGACCCGGGCACCGAACGGACGCGTGCGCCGCTCAGGCGTAGAGGCTCGCCGGCACGTCGAGCGCGTGGATCGCCGTGCCCGACTGCCAGATCGCGGCGCACGCGGCCCGCAGCACGTCGAGTCCGCCGTCCCCGTCCGACACGATGACGACGCGTCGGCCGTCGACGCGCACACGGGCATCGCCGACGCGCACCGCGCCACCGCGCACCGTCTCCACGACCGGGTAGGGATCGTGCAGTCCGCGGAGGTCGCCCAGGATGAAGTCGGGCCGGCTCGCGGCGTCGGCGGCGAGCACCTGCTTGGCACGATCGATGCCGGTGAGCACGACGGCGCTCGCCATCCCCGCGCGGTTCGCGCCGAGGATGTCGGTGTCAAGCCGGTCGCCGACCACGAGCGGACGCTCGACGCCGAATCGCCGCCTCGCCTCCTCGAAGATCGGCGTCTCGGGCTTGCCCGCGACCACCGGGAACCGTCCGACGGCCGTGTGCACCGCCGAGACGAGCGTGCCGTTCCCCGGTGCGATCCCTCGGGCGACCGGGATGGTCCAGTCCATGTTCGTGGCGATCCACGGGATGCCGGGGTCCGGCGAGTCGGGCCCCCCGTGCGCGTTCAGCGCGAACGAGGCCTCGGCGAGCTCGCGCCACCCGACCTCGGGCGCGAAGCCCTGCACCACTGCGGCGGGGCCGTCGTCGGCCGAGCGCGTCACGCGGAATCCGCGTTTCTCGAGCTCCGTCACGATCCCCTCGCCGCCCACCACGAAGACCAGCGCGCCGGGCTCCACCCGCTCCTCGAGCAGGCGCATCGCGGCCTGCGGCGACGTCACGACGTCGTCGGGCACGACCTCGAGGCCGAGCTCGGCGAGGTGCTGCGCCACGGAGGCGTCGCTCCGAGAGGCGTTGTTCGTGATGTAGCCGACGGCGTGGTCGTGCTTCGTGCGATTGAGGCTCTCGACGGCGTGCGGGATCGCCCCCGCTCCGGCGTACACCACGCCGTCGAGATCCGCGAACACCGCGTCGATCCCCTCGAGCGGCGTCATCGGCTCAGTCCTCGTGCGGAACAGGCCCATCGGGCTCGTCCTCGCTCGTGGCGGCTGCGGTCTCCGCGTCGTCCGGCCCGAGTGCCTCGCGTTCGGCGAGCACCGCCGCGACGTCGTCCTCGAGCACGGCGCCGGGGTCGTCGGGAAGGTCGCCGATGGATGCCGCGCCGATCACGGTCTCGGTGTCGGATGCCTCGCCGGATGCCTCGTGACGGCGATCGCCCGCCGCCTCGCCCTCGCTCTCGTCCTCCTCGAGCTCGACCTCGAAGATCTCGACGAGCTCCGCCTCCGCCGGGCCGCCCAGCGCCTCCTCGGCGCGGTCGGCGCGGGCACGCCATGGGGCGGCTTCCGTGTCACGGCCGAGCTCCTCGAGCACCTCCGCGTAGGCGGAGAACAGGGCTGGGCTGTACGAGAACGCCCGGTCGGGATCGAGTTGCGGGATCTCGAGCTCCGCGAGGGCCAGCTCGGGCTGGCCGAGATCGAGCCGCGCGCCCGACATCGCGATCGCGAGTCCGACCTGCACCGCCGCAGGGAGTTCGTTTCGGTCGACGGCGCGACCGACCTCGAGCGCGCGATCGGGCCGGCCGACGCCACGCTCGCTGTCGACCATCAGGGGCAGCTGGTCGTTGTTCCCGGAGATGCGCCGGTACGTGCGGAGCTCGCGCAGGGCGAGGGCGAAGTCCCCGGTCGCATACGCCGTGATCGCGAGCGTCTCCCGGACCACGGCGATGCGGCCGGCACGGCGGGCAGCAGACATCGCGTGGTGGTGGGCGAGCTCGGGGTCCTCGTCGAGGTACTCGGATGCCGCCACGAGGTGCCGGGCGACCCAGTCGGCGTTGTCCTTGCTCAGGGTCTTCAGTTCAGCCCGGGCGCCCTTGTCGAGGTCGCGTGCTTCGATGCGCTCGGGGATCTCGGGTTCCTCGTGACGCGGACGCACCGCGAGGTTCGCTGCGCCATAGCTCTCCCGTGGCTCGTCATGCTTGGCGCCATGGCTCTCGGGGCGAGGTCCGCGGCGGTCCTCGGTGCGCTTTCCTCCGCCTGCGTAGGGGCGCTTCGCGTCACGATCACCGTACGGACGCTTCGCGTCACGATCACCGTACGGACGCTTCGCGTCACGATCACCGTACGGACGCTTCGCGTCACGATCACCGTACGGACGCTTCGCATCACGATCACCGTACGGATGCTTCGCATCACGATCACCGTACGGACGCTTCGCATCACGATCACCCTGAGGACGCTTCGCGTCACGGTCACCCTGAGGACGCTTCGCGTCACGATCGCCGTACGGACGCTTCTCTCCGCTGCCGGAGTACGACCGCTTTCCGTCACGGTCACCGTACGGACGCTTCGCGTCACGGTCACCGTACGGACGCTTCGCATCACGGTCACCCTGAGGACGCTTCGCGTCACGGTCACCGTACGGACGCTTCGCGTCACGGTCACCGTACGGACGCTTCGCATCACGGTCACCTTGGGGACGCTTCGCATCACGGTCACCTTGAGGACGCTTCGCATCACGGTCACCGTACGACCGCTTCGCATCACGGTCACCGTACGGACGCTTCGCGTCACGGTCACCGTAGGGACGCTTCTCTCCGCCACCGGAGTACGACCGCTTCTGCCCAGCGCCCGAGGTCGACTGCTTGCCATCGCGATCGCCGTGCGATCGCTTGTCGTCCCGCCCGCGAGCGGCAGGTCGAGCTGCGCCCTGGCCGGCGCGTCCGGCGGAGGATCCGCGACCGCTCCCTTGCGCTCGCTCACCGCCCTGCCCGTTACGCTGAGGGCGCTCCGAATCCGCCGAGTCGTGCCTCGAATCGCTCACGATTGTCCTGTCGTGTGTGGAGTCCCCATCGGACTCAACCGTACTGCGGCCGCATTGCAACGACCTGTTAACGAGAAATGGCCACCCGTCTTCGGGTGGCCACTCCTCAATGAATGTCCGGCGGTGTCCTACTCTCCCACAGGGTCGCCCCTGCAGTACCATCGGCGCTGCGAGTCTTAGCTTCCGGGTTCGGAATGTGTCCGGGCG
>NZ_LMRW01000016.1 GCF_001428255.1 Agromyces sp. Soil535
CCGCGCGACACGCACGACGTCGTCACGGAACTCGGCGGGGTAAGGCTTGGGCACAGCAACATCCTTCCAGGCCGCCCTCACGGGCAAGCCAGATCAGATGTCACCTATCCGTGCAGCAGACCCCTCGACTTCGACCAGACCCGTGGAGGCCATGCAATCGATCGGCAAGGGCGGCATCCGCGGCAAGGCAGTCATCAGCAGGGCTTGACAGGCCTTCCGGCGAACGCGGGGTCGGGGCGGCTGAGGATCCAGATCGCCAAGTCCCGCAGCGAGTACGTCACTGGCACCGCCAGCGCCGCCAAGCAGGACACTCTCCGTCGCCGGCAGGTGAAGTTGAGCAGTCGTTATCACCGGGAAAGGGCCACACTCGTCGTCCGGTGGTCCCGGTCAATGCTGTCGGTCGCTACTTGCCCGAGGGTGAACAGGTCGCTCGGATTTTGGAGGCGACGGCGGCGATGGCCTCGCCCGTGGACGCTTCGGTATCAGCGGCTGATCCTTCGCGGCGGCTAAGTTGCACACTGGCACTGACGGGCGCGCAGGTGGAGATAGAGGGTAGCGGTATGGGCATCGGACGGTCTCTTCCATAGTCGACGCCTGTTAGCGCCGCAAAGCGTACCGTGACGACGCGGCTACCTCGATGCCGGTCTCGAGGCGGCGCGGACCTCTCGTTGTCATGCAGGGTTGCCGTGCAGTGACAGGGTGGCCTGCACCTGCTCGCGGATGTCGCTGAGGACGGCGTCGTCGCTGCGGTGCAGGTAGACAGTGGCGGTGGTGCTGATGTGGATGATCGCGGTGATCACGCGCGCCAGCGTCGCCGCATCCCCGGCGTCGATGCGCTCGTCGCGCGACAGCAGGCGCGCGATGCCGTCTTCGAGTCGGGCTGAGAGGGCGAGTCCTTCGCGCCGGTAGGGCTCGGAGGGGTCCCCGAAGACGAGCTCGTGCAGGTAGGTGCGTCCGTTCTCGACCTGCTCGCGCACACACGCGACCACCGGACGGATGAGCGCGATGACGCCCTCGAGCGGGCCTCGCTCTGCGGTGACGGCTGCGGCGGCCAGGCCGGTGTCGATGGCGGCGGCGAACTTCTGGTTCTGCACCATGATCAGCAGCTCGGCCTTCGTGGTCGCATACAGATACAGGGTGCCGATCGCGACATCGGCACGATCGGCGACCTCCTGCGTGGTGACCCCGCCGACGCCGCGCTTGGCGAACAGTTCGCGCGCCGCCGCCATGATGCGTTCGCGCTTGTGCTGCTTCGCCCGCTCCCGGCGGCCGATCGGCATCCGAGCGTCTCTCATGATGACCTCCCTTGACATTGTTACTGAGTTAACTCACAATTGAGTGTACTCGGGTATCCGAGGGAAAAGTATCACCGATCAATCGTCGTCATGAAGGAGCAGCATCGCATGAGAGCGTTCGTCATCACCAAGTACAAGGAGCCGGTGCAGGAGGCCGACGTGCCAGAGCCCGTCGTCGGCGAGCGCGACGTCCTGGTGCGGGTGGACGCTGCAGGGCTGAATCCGCTGGACGAGGGGATCCGCGCCGGCGCGTTCAAGCAGATCCTGCGGTACCGGCTGCCCCTGATCCTCGGCAACGATCTCGCCGGTACCGTCATCCGCGTGGGCGGGAAGGTGCGCGGGTTCAAGCCCGGCGACGAGGTCTACGCCCGGCCCGACAAGAACCGCATCGGCACGTTCGCCGAGCGCATCGCCGTTGCCGAGGCCGACCTCGCTCTCAAGCCTGCGTCGATCAGCATGGAGGAGGCGGGCTCGCTGCCGCTGGTGGCGTTGACCGCGTGGCAGGCGCTCGTGGAGCGCGGCAACCTGCAGCCGGGGCAGAAGGTGCTCATCCATGCAGGCGCCGGCGGGGTTGGGTCGATCGCGATCCAGCTCGCCAAGCACCTCGGTGGGACGGTTGCCACCACCGCCAGCGACTCCAGCGCGGACTTCGTCCGCGAACTCGGAGCGGACACCGTCATCGACTACCGCACTCAGGACTTCGAACAGCTCGTCGACGGTTACGACCTGGTGCTGGACAGCATCGGCGGGGAGAACCTCGAGAAGTCGCTGCGCGTGCTCAAGCCGGGCGGCAAGGCCATCGGAATCGCCGGCCCGCCGGACCCGGACTTCGCCCGAGAGATCGGCCTGAACCCCCTGCTGCGCCTGGCGATCACCGGGCTCAGCAGCAAGATCCGCACGCAGGCGAGGAAGCTCGGCGTGAGCTACGAGTTCCTCTTCATGCGCGCCAGCGGTGACCAGCTTCGGCAGATCACCACACTCGTCGACCAGGGCGTGCTGCGCCCGGTCGTGGGCAAGGTCTTCGACTTCGCCCAGACCCCGCAAGCCATGCAGTCCCTTGCCAAGGGCGGCATTCGCGGCAAAGGCGTCGTCACCGTCACCGGATGACCCGCCTTCAACTCTCCACCTCACACCCAATTCAGAAAGAAGAACCACATCATGAGCACCACCGGAAACGACCCGGTCATCACGTCCTATGCGAAGGCACCGGCCCGCACGATCTCTGCTGGCGGCGTCACCTTCGCCTACCGGGAGTTGGGACCGAAGGGCGGCATCCCCGTCGTCTTCTTCGTGCACCTCGCCGCGACCCTCGACAACTGGGACCCTCGCATCATCGATCCGATCGCGAAGGATCGCCACGTCATCACGTTCGACAACCGCGGGGTCGGCGCGTCCACCGGTGAGGTGCCCGACAGCGTCGAGGCGATGGCCGACGACGCCTACACCTTCATCCGCGCGCTCGGGTTCGACAAGATCGACATCTTCTCCTTCTCCCTCGGCGGCATGGTCGCGCAGGCGCTCGTAGTCAAGCACCCCGACGTGGTCCGCAAGCTCGTGCTCACCGGTACGGGCCCCGCCGGTGGCAAGGACATCGACAAGGTCGCCGGGGTCACGTATTGGGACATCCTGCGTGCTGCGCTGACCCGGTCCGACCCGAAGGAGTTCCTCTTCTTCAACCGCAACGCCACCGGCAAGGCATCGGGCAAGGCGTTCGTGAAGCGTCTCCAGGAGCGCACCGTCGACCGTGACGCCCCGGCCAGGGTGAAGGTTCTCCAGACGCAGTTGAAGGCGATCAAGAAGTGGGGTCGCTCGGCGCCCGCGGACCTGTCGAAGCTCAGCCAGCCCACCCTGATCGCGAACGGCGACAACGACCGGATGGTGCCCTCGGTGCTCTCCGAAGATCTGCACCGTCGCATCACGGGATCCGAGCTGGTCATCTACCCCGACTCCGGCCACGGTGGCATCTTCCAGTTCCACGAGCAGTTCGCTCCCGTCGCGGTCGAGTTCCTCGCCCGTTGACCGGCATCCGACGTCACCGAAAGGGATGAGCACATGACCGCCACGGTCCCGCACACGAAGAAGCCGTTCGCATCATCGATCCTGCTCTGGGTCCGCACCGACCAGCCCCGCCAGACCGGCATGGACTACTGGAAGGGTCCACACTCCAAGATCATCTCGGTGACGCCGGGGTTCGACGAGTACCGGCAGATCCATCTCGCCGAGACCAACCCTGGGCTGTGGCCCGCGACCCGCGGCGTGGAGACGGCCATCCCCGCGGACCGGCGGATCGACGGAGTCGCCGAGGTCACCTTTGCCTCCGTGCTCTCGCCGTTGCTGGGCCGGAACCAGACCCGGCTTGCGTACAAAGACGAGATCAACGTGTTCCGGCGCACCCTGCTGTACGCCGGGCCGCCGAACTCGACCCGGTGGTACGACGTCGCCGGGCGCGGTGAGAAGACCGGGGCTCGAGCCCTGATCTACCTCAGGAGACGAGAAGGCGTGGGCACCCGCCCGTTCCGGAAGTTCGTCACCGACGAGCTCGTGCCCGCGCTCGTGAACACGGGCGTGATGACAGAACTCCGAACCCAGGTGTTCATGCCCTGGAACGAGAAGCTCTGGGACACCCCGAACGTCGCCCACGACAACCCCACCGACCAGCGGTTCCACGCCTCGCTGATGCTCGGCTTCGAAGACGCAGCCGCGCGAGCGGCGTTCTTCGCCGGCGAGGACATCACGACGCTGTCAGACGAACTGTCGGACTTCGCGTCCGCGGCCCACGCCTACGACGTGTCCGCCGCCCTGACCTATGTCACGGACGGCGTCATCCTCCCGCAGTACCAGGAATAACCGAACTCCCACCCATCCCCATCCCGAATCAATCGCACCTCTGGAGCAGAACCATGACCGAGCAGAGCACCATCCACTACGAACGCACCTCACCGCAGGTCGCGAAGATCACCTTCGCGAACCCGCCCGTGAACCTCATCATCGGCGAGACCGTCCTCCGTCTCACCGAGATCATCGACGAGCTGGCGACCGATCCCGACATCCAGGTCGTCGTATTCGACAGCGGCGTGCCGGACTTCTTCTACAACCACTTCGACCTCGCCGCGGCCGCCGACTTCCCCGCCCCCGAAGGCGAGGGAGCGGTGCCGGTGTGGACCGACCTGGTCCTGAAACTCTCCAAGGCGCCCTACATCACCATCGCTACCATTCGGGGCCGCACCCGTGGCGGCGGCAACGAGCTCGCGCTAGCGTTCGACCTGCGCTACGCCAGCGATGAGAAGGCGATCTTCGGGCAGCCCGAGGTCGGCAGCGGTCTGCTGCCCGGTGGTGGCGGCACCGAGCGGCTGCCGCGCACCATCGGTCGTGACCGGGCACTGGAGGTCATCCTCACCAGCGCCGACTACGACGCATCCACCGCCGAACGCTGGGGCTGGGTCACCCGCGCCCTGCCCGACGCCGAACTGGACGCGTTCGTCGATGCCATCGTCGCTCGGCTGGCGTCGTTCGACCGCACCTCCCTGGCATCGGCCAAGGCGATGGTCAACCGGGCGGTGCTGCCGCCGGATACCGACCTCATTGCCGCCTACGGTGAGTTCGCACACTCGCTCACCCTCCCCGGATTCCTCACGCGCGCCGCCGGCGCCCAGGCGCTCGCAGAGCAGGCCGGCATCGACCTGGAATACCGACTCGGCGAGTACATCGGCATCGCCAACCAGCAACGCTGACACCAGCCACCACGAGCTGAGGGCCGCAGCATCTGCTGCGGCCCTCACTCGCATCGGCGCTAGGTGTACCGGGCCATCACGTTGGTCGCAGCCGGCTGATCGGGGGTTGGCCTCCGAGTGCTGAGTGGCGTCGTCCAGTGTTGTAGTGCTCGAGCCACGGCGCAAGGGCGGCTGCACGGTCGTCGTTGCTAGTGAAAGGCTGCCGGTAGGCCCACTCGGTTTGCAGGGTGCGGTTGAACCGTTCCGCTTTGCCGTTCTGCCAGGGGCAGTGCGGCCGGATGAACTTCTGCCGGATGCCGTGAGCGGTGCATAGCTCGCGCAGCGACCATCGGTAGGCCCAGGCGTTGTCGGTCATCAGCCGCTCGATCCGTCCGATGCCGTGGGCGGCGAAGTATTCGATCGCGCGGGCCAGGAACGCTGCGCATGTGGCGCCTTTCTCGTCGGGTAGCACCTCCGAGTACGCCAGCCGGGTGTGATCGTCGACCAGGGAGTGCACGTAGTCGAAGCCGACCTTGGTGTTCCGGTCGCGCTGGATCGAGCCGCTGGCGCGTCCGTGCGCCCGCCAGCCGCCGCCGTCGGGGATGCGGCCGAGCTTCTTCACGTCCATGTGCACCAGTTCGCCTGGACTCTCCCGCTCGTACCGGACCGCGGTCGTCTTGGACGCGCGGATCAGTTGCCCGCTGATTGGGTCCAGCCGAGACAGATGCGGCACGCCGTGCCGGGCCAGGATCCGTGACACCGTCCGTGCCGGCACCCCGGTGCGGGCGGCGATCTCCTCCCGGCCCACGCGTTCGACCCGCCGCACCGCCAGCACGGCCGCCTCCGCTTCCGGCCGGGTGCGCCGCGGGCATCGATGCGGTCGCGAGGAGCGGTCGCGCAGGCCGCCCTCGCCCTCGGACCGGTAGCGGTCGATCCAACGCTTCACACACCGGCGGGACACCCCCATCGCCGCAGCGATGTGCGCCTGCTTCCAGCTCTGCCGGGCATGTTCAACGATCAACCGCCGACCATGAACAGTCAGCCGGGCATTAGCGTGGGTCACGAGAACCTCCGAGTTCGTGAAGACGTAAGACATCTCCACTAAGCCCGGAGGTTCTCCCGTCTCACAACCCCGAAAACGGAACCAACCTCACGGCCGGGTACAGCTAGGCGCCTGCGCCCTGCAGCTCCGGGTAGAGCGCCTCGACCGGGCCGCCCAGTGCGGCCTTGACCTGGGCCGACAACTCGTCGGCCACGACCTCGTACTCCCCCGCCTCGACGGCGTCGTACACCCTCGCCACGAGATCCGCGGGCAGCATCTTGAGTCCCTCAGCGTGTTCGGCCATGGGCGTATCGACATAGCCCATGTGCACACCGGTCACATGCACACCCTCGGTGGCGAGCTCGAGACGCAGCGAGTTGGTGGCCGACCACAGCGCAGCTTTGGAAGCACTGTAGATGCCGCCGAAGGCGTACCAGCTGGCAACGGAGTGGACGTCCACGAGGACGGACTCGTGATTGGCGGCGAGGATCGGTGCGAAGGCGCGGGCGATGAAGACGGGTCCGAAGAAGTTCGTCTCCATGTTTGCGCGGATGTCCGCGTCCGTCACCGTCAGCAGGCTGGCGCTCGGCGGGTTCGCGCCTGCGTTGTTGATCAGCACGGTCACGTCCCCGGCGGCCTCGGCGACCGCTTGGATGGAGGAGCTGTCGGTGACGTCGAGGGTGATGGGCACGATGCGCTCGTCGTCCCAGGTGCGGGGGTTGCGGGCTGTGGCGTAGACCTTGCTCGCGCCGCGGGCGAGCGCTTCGTGCACGAAGTGGGTTCCGATGCCGCCGTTGGCTCCGGTGACGAGCACGACGGCTCCGTTGAGTGAGGGCATGTTCACGTTCCTTCTCTTGTGGGTGTGTGAACCGCACGGCAGTGCGGCTCGTCGTGGGAGAATGAACCAAGGCACATCCGAGCCCACACGGTTCTGACTATGATCAGAACTGAGCTGAGTCAGAGTCTATTCCCGGAGGACACGTCATGGCCCTCGCCCCACAGCCGGTCGGACGGCGCGAGCGGAACAAGCAGAACAAGCTGGAGCGCATCACCGCCGCAGCCGGCGAGCTCTTCGCGGAGCACGGCGTCGACGACGTCACCACGCAGCAGATCGCCGACAAGGCCGACATCGGCACGGGCACCCTGTTCCTCTATGCCAAGACCAAGGGCGAGCTGCTCCTGCTCGTGCAGAACTCCAGCTACGTCGACGCCCTTGTGAAAGGCAGGGCAGCCGCCGAGGACATTCCCGACGCGCTCGACGCGGTGATGGCGATCGTCCGCCCGGTCGTGGAATGCAACCGCGCCCAGATCGACAACGGACGCACCTACCTGCGGGAGATCGTCTTCGGCGACCCCGAAGAGCCGTACCACCGCGACGCTCTCGCCCTCACCGTGCAGACCGAGGAGGCGATCGCGACGGTGTTGCAACGCGACCAGCGCGCCAGCCCCAGTGACGCTGCCACGCTCGCGCACATCGTCTCCGCCATCATGTTCATCAGCATGGCGGCCACGATCTACATCACCCGCTCCGTCGACGAAATCCTGGACGACATCAGAAGCCAAGTGCGCGTTCTCCTACCGCACTAATCGTTGTACCGCCCGTGGGGGCCGCCCAGAACACCACCACCGAAGGCAGTCGGCCGCCGCTCATGCGATTGGGCCTAGCGCCCTTGTCGTTGAGCACCTATCCAACATCATATACAATCTGCAGGCGTGGTTAGCGGTATGCTTCGATTCACCAGGTCGAGCCCCCACGGCCTCGGAGTTTCGCTATTACAAGGTGGTAATACGTGGACGTTCGCCTTCCCCCCGAGCCCGTCGGCCGGGTGCACACCTCCATGTCGCACAATTTCCGGGACTACCGACAGGCCGTCGTCAACTCCTTCGTGCCGCTCGACGTCTCCCGCGTGAGCGCCGACCCGTTCTGGGGACGCTTGCGCAGTGTCGACTTCGACGACGCGCACGTCCACGAGGTAACCGCGTCGCAACACATGGTCGAGCGCACCGAGTCGCTCGTCGCCGTCAGCGACGAGCGTTTCTACAAGGCGAGCCTTCAGGTTTCGGGAACAGGCCTCCTCATCCAGGATGGCCGTGAGGCGCTGCTCCAGCCGGGCGATCTCGCGATTTATGACACCGCCCGCCCGTACTCGCTGATCTTCGAGCAGGACATGCGAATGCTCGTGCTCATGTTCCCCCGTGAGCAGCTCGGCCTACCGCCAGACATGATGCGCCAACTGACGGCGCACCGGTTCTCCAGCACCGACGGACTCGGTGCGATGATCATCCCGTTCCTGCAGAACGTATCCCAGAACCTGGACCGAGTTGGCGGAGCCACCGGACCCCGGCTGGTTCACACCGCGATCGACCTCATCACGACGATGTTTGCGAACGAACTCGATCTGGAGGCCGACCCGCGAGACAGCCACCAATTGCTCATGCAGCAGGTCCGCCACTACATCGAGACGAATCTCGGCTCGCCGGAACTCAGCCCCACCCAGATCGCCGCCGTTCATTTCATCTCGACAAGGCATCTGCACGGGCTCTTCCGCGAGAAGGGGACGACCGTGTCGACCTGGATCCGCGAACGGCGGCTCGAGAACTGTCGACGGGACCTGATCGAGCCGCTCAACGCCCACCTCTCCGTCGGTGCGATCGCGGCACGCTGGGGATTCGTCGAGGCTGCGCATTTCTCACGCGTCTTCAAGGCCGCGTACGAAATGTCGCCGAGCGAGCTGCGAGCGCGCAGCCTTGGCGGCTGAGCGCTCGCGGTGTGCTCGAGTCGGGTCAGACCGGTTCTTGGTGCACTGAGTAGTCTGACTCGCCGAACGGGATGATGAGCGCACCACCCGGGGTGTTCGACACTGTGCCGTCTCCGTGGAGTCCGATGAATTTGCCGGTGGAGCGGCCGCCCGCGTAGTCGAAGACGAACACGGTACCGACCGGGATCTTCTCCTCCCGCCAGGTGAAGAGGTAGAGGCCGTGGTCGAGCTTGTAGGTCGTCGCGAGCTCGGCGGCGGCGTGGCCACGCTGTTCACCCACCAGGTTCTGCCAGACGAAACGCCGGGAGCTGAGGTAGATGTGCTCGTACAGGTGATTCGGGCTGTACCGGAAGAGCGTGCGCTTTCCGATCAGATCGCGGGTCGGAGCAGGTGCCTCGGCAGAACCGGGGGCGCCCTCGACCCGACCACCGTGGAACGACTGCATGACGCGCGTCTCGACATCCGCCCCCTCGTCGTGGATTCGCGAATGCACGATGAGCGCCCACCCGCGCTCGGGATGGAGCACCACGGTCAGTGTCTCGACGCGTCGCTCCCCGAGCGAGAAGTCGATCCAGTAGGCGCCATCGCCGACCGGGACCTCCTCGTAGGCGTCAGTGCCCGAGCCCGCCCATGCGAAGCCTTCAGCACTCCACGTCACGATCCCGCCATCCCCGAACGCCAGGCTCAGTGCACCATCGGCGGCGCGGATGACGAGCGAGCGTTCCGCGAGGTCGCGACTCGGGGCGACGCGGTTGGCGTCGATACCGGCTGCGAAGTCCTCCATGTTCAGCCATTCGGCGGACTCCTCGCGAATGATGGTCTCGGGGTTCTGTTCCGACATTGTGGTTCTCTCTTCTTTCGAATCGGTCAGTGCAGGAGGAAATCGGCGGCCTTCTCGCCGATCATGATCGCGGGCGCGTTGGTGTTGCCCGTGGTGATGCGAGGCATGATCGAGGCATCCGCGACCATGAGTCCCTCCACGCCGTGCACACGCAGCGTGGGATCGACGACGGCGAGCTCATCGACGCCCATTCTGCAGGTGCCAACCTGGTGGTGGTAGGTGATGACGGTGCGCCGGATGTAGTCGCGCAGTACCGCGTCGTCATCGACGTCCGGGCCGGGATACAGTTCTCTCGCGCCCCATCCGTCCGCGAGTGCCGATGCAGCGCCGATCTCCCGGCACTGCCGAACGCTCGCCGCGAGTGCGCGCAGGTCTTCCTCCTCGGCGAGGGCGTTGAGGTCGATGAGCAGCGCTGCGTGCGGATCGTCGCCCCCGAGGATGACACTGCCCCGGCTGAGCGGCGAGACGATGCCGGCCATGAGAGAGAAGCCCCACTCGGGACCGTTCATCCACGGCTCGTACATGGGGACGCTGAAGTTGATCGGCTGGGTGTCGGGCAGCTCCAACCCCGGCCTGCTTCGCCAGAACGAGTGCGTCTGCGTGATGCCCGTGCCGGGCGGCGGCGGATCGATCCGCCGGGTGTCGGTCGTGAAGATCACCGGTGAGAGCAAGTGGTCGTGCAGGTTCTGCCCGACCCCCGGCAAGTCCACGAGAACTTCGAACCCGAGATCGTGGAGCGAGGCGCCGGGGCCGATGCCACTTCGCATCAGGATGCGAGGCGAGTCAAGTGCACCGGCCGCGAGCACCACCTGGTCGGCCTCGAACCGCTCGATCTGCCCCTCACGTTCGACCTCGACGCCGATGACGCGCGTGCCCTCGAGCAACAACTTGTGCACCCAAGCGCCGGTCAATACCCGGAAGCGCGGCGACTCGCGCACCGGTTCTGCATAGGCCCGCCACGTGCTCAGCCGCTTGCCGTCGCGGATCGTCAGCTGCATCTTCGAGATGCCATCGAGATGATCGCCGTTGTAGTCGGGGTTCTGTTCGATTCCGATCTCGACTGATGCGTCGATGATCGACTGCTGGATGGGGTGCAGGTCGTATTCGATCGTGACGTCGAGGACACCCTCGGTGCCCCGAAGTTCTGACGGCGGACCGTCGTAGTTCTCGATCGCCTTGAAGACCGGCAGCACGTCCTTCCAGCCCCAGCCCGGGTTGCCGAGGGACTCCCAGTGGTCGTAATCCTGAGGCGCGCAACGCACGAAGATCATCGCGTTGAGCGAATGCGATCCTCCGAGGACCTTGCCGCGCGGCAGGTGAAGGCGTCGGTCGGCTGCGTGGGTCTGCGGCACGGTGAAGTAGTCCCAATCATCAGGACTGTGCCACAGCTCGCCCAGGCGAGCAGGATCGTGGATGGCGGGGTTCACATCGGGGCCACCGGCCTCGAGCAGCAGTACACGCCGTCCGGCGTCCACGAGGCGACGGCAGATGACTGCTCCGCTGGAGCCGCCACCCACCACGATGACATCGGGTCTTTCTTCCATGGCACGACAGTGCCACGGCGGCCGAGGCCACCACCATGCGGAACGGGCCTCCGTTCACTCTGAGTCAAGGGGCGTACGGCCCGCGACAACCGCACCGAGAGCGCCTCTGGGGATGCTGGGAGCAGCGTCCGACGCGAGCGCAATTCTCGCTGTGAAGGAGTACTCCATGGTCACCGCCGCCCTGACGATCTCGCGACAAGCCGTGTTCCCGGAGCGGGGTGTGATCGAACTGACCACGATCGAGGTGCAGCCGCCGGCATCGGACCAGTTGGTCATGCGAGTGCGGCGGGTGGGCATCTGCGCCACAGACCTGCACCTCCTCGAGGGACACATCGGAGATCCGTTCCCCCTGGTGCCGGGCCACGAGTTCGTGGGAGAGGTCGCCGCGATCGGCGGCGACGCAGCGCAGCGCCGCAACCTCGCGGTCGGTGACCGAATCGCCGTGGAGATGCAGCTCCCCTGCGGTGCGTGCCCGCGCTGCGCGGAGGGCCGATACAACATCTGCGATCGTGATGATCCGGCCGACGGCCTGCCGGTCGGCCGGGAGTACGGCGTCAACATCCCCCGCACCGCCGAACCGGGCCTCTGGGGCGGCTATTCCGACTACTTGCACGTGCCCGCTGAAGCGATCGTGCACCGACTTCCCGAGTCCGTGCCTTGGGACACCGCAGCGCTCGTCGAGCCGCTCGCCGTGTCGTTCCGGGCGGTGCAGCGCGGCCGGGTCACCGAAGGCGACACGGTCGCCATCATCGGCCCCGGCCCGGTGGGCCTTCTGGTCTCGGCCGCCGCCAAGATCGCCGGTGCGGCACGTGTCGTCATGGTCGGCACCCGACCGAACCGACTCGACCTCGCTCGCCGCTTCGGCACTGACTTCACGGTGAACTCCCGCGAGGTCGATGACGTCCGGGGCGCTGTCGCGGAGGCGCTCGGCGGGCTGGCGGATGTCGTCATCGAGATCGCAGGGGTGACGGATGCGCAGTCGCTCGCCGTGACGCTCGTGCGCCGTGGCGGCCGCGTCGTGCTGGCGGGTGCGTGCGGGTGGAGTGCCGACGTCACGTTCGGCGCCGACCGCGACCTGCTCACGCGCGAGATCGACGTGCTGCCCTCGTTCCTCTCAGCGGGCGGCTATGAGCCATCGATCGCCGCACTCACCGACGCGGCATATCCCTATGCAGATCTCGTCACCCACCGGTTCTCCTTGGAGCAGGTGAGTGACGCGTACGACGTCGTGCGCGAGAAACGCGATGACGTCATCAAGGCCGTGCTGGTCCTGGCCGACTGACGCGCCCATTCCATCAATCACAAGGAGCCGCAATCATGAAGAGCCCCCGCGAGGTCATCGAATCGCACTACGCCGCCGGAGAGCGAGGCGACCTGCCAGGAATGATGGCGGATTTCGCGCCCGACATCGTCTGGACCGAAGCCGCCGGATTCCCGGTCGCCGGCACCTACGTCGGCCCCGATTCGGTGCGCGACAACGTGTTCATCGCCCTCGCCAAGGAATGGGACGGCTGGGCCGTTGCGATCGACGAGCTCGTGGTCAATGGGGAGACCGTGGTCGGACTCGGCACCTACACGGGCACGAACAAGGCGACGGGCAAGGCGGTCAGCACTCGCGTCGCGCACATCTGGCGAGTCCAGGACGGCAAGGCCGTCAAGTTCGAGCAGATCACGGACACCGCTGAAGTCCTCGACGCGATGCAGTGAGCATCGACGGGCGGCGGATCGAGCGAGGCGGTACGCCTTCTCGAGCCGCTCCGGCGCCGACGGCGAAGCCGGCCGTGGAACTCCGGTACTCAGAGTCAACGGTTGTGCCCCCGGCGACAAACGTCGCGATCTGCGCCGATCTTAGAGTGACCGACAGGGCGACACTCGTCTCGCCGTCCGACCCCGAAGGACCCCCGCTGACGCAGAAGTCCAGCGCTATCCGAGAGGCACCACACACATGCGAATCAACAGAATCAAGCTGGGAGCGACGGTCGTCGTCGCAGCCGGCGCAATCGTCCTGAGCGGCTGCACTGCTGACAGTCCTGGCAGCACGCCCGCCACCGGTGAGCCGATCAAGGTCGCCGCCCTGAGCGGTCTCACCTTCTTCCCCGAGGCACCCCAGGCCGTGCAGGCGGTCTTCGACGACTACAACGATGCGGGCGGATTCAAGGGTCAGCCGATCGAGTACACCGTCTTCGACGACAAGACCGACCCGGCCGTTTCGTCGACCGCCGCGAAGGACGCACTGGATGGCGGTGCGGTGGCGCTGGTTGGCTCGTCATCGCTGCTGGACTGCGCGGTGAACCACACGACGTGGGAAGACAACAACATCGTCTCGCTCCAGGGCACCGGCGTCGACCCGTTCTGCTTCTCGACGCCGAATATCGCCCCGGCGAACACCGGTCCGTACTTCGACACCTTCGCCACGCTCTACGACGGCTCGGAGAACCTGGGCTTCTCCAGCATCTGCGCGGCGATCGTGCCGGACGACGAAGCCGGCAAGTCCGCGTACGAGCAGGCGATCGCCGCCTGGTCCGCCGAGACCGGGCAGGAGCTCGCCTACATCGACTTCAGTCTCACGCGCGGTCAGGCCAGCTACGCGGGCAACGTCGCCGCTCTGAAGGGCGAGGACTGCGACGCGATCATGGTCGGTGAGGTCGGACCGGCGGTCACAGCCTTCCTCGGTGAGGCCGCGAACCAGGGTCTCTCCCTGCCGGTACTGGTGCTGACCTCGTGCTACTCGGATGAGTTCGCCGCCGGGGTCACCTACGCCGGCGACATCCATGTGCCTGCCGAGTTCTCGCCGTACACCGACCCGAACGACGAATCGAACACCGACTGGGCGGCGGTGATGGATGCGCACGCGGTGCCCAAGACCTCGTTCGCGCAAGGCGGCTACCTGGCAGCGAAGTACTTCATCGCGATCCTGGAGACCATCGACGGCCACGTCACCCGCGACTCGTTCACCGAGGCCGCGAGAGCCATGACCGAGCCGATCGAGAACCCGATGGTGGGCACACCGTGGATCTTCGGCGAGGGCGACTCGCACCAGGCGAACCGGTCGGCCTGGCCCCTGGTCATCGAGGCGAACACCAACACGTGGACCTCGCTCGGCCCGTGGCTGATCGGCGACGACCTCGGCTGGGTCGACACCACGACCGGCTGATTCCCGTCTGATCGGATGTCCCGAGGCGGCGGCCACCCCAGCCGCCGCCTCCGGGTCGTCACCCGTTGTCGTCTCACGCTGCAGGAGGAGCACCCGTGAACTTCGTCGTCGCCCTCGTCGTCGGGCTCAGTGCCGGCGCACTGTACGCCGTCATCGGCGTGGGCCTCACCCTCATGTCCGTCCTGACGCGGGTGATCAACTTCTCGATCGTGGCCGTCGGCGTCTTCGGCGCCTTCCTTTCCATCCGCGCCGTGCCGCTGCTGGTGCAGGCACCGCCCGAGGTGCGAACCGCGGTCGTGGTGGCCATCGCCGTGCTCGTGGCGGCCACCATCTCGGGGCTGCTGGGCTGGATCGAAGCGACCTGGCTCGCCGAGGCATCCACCACGGCGCGCTCGGCCGTCACGGTCGCGTCGCTGCTCATGCTGATCTCGCTGTCGTTCGTCCTCTTCGGATCGCGACCGCAGCCCCTTCGCCCCCTACTCGTCGGCCCCGCCTTCGTCGCGGGCGACATCGCCGTCACGAAGGTGGGGGTCGCCCTCCTGATCACCGCCGTGGCGGTGGCCGTCGCGGCATGGATCGTGATCCGCCGAACTCCGCTCGGCGTGCAGCTGCGAGCAATCAGCGACCGGCAGACCGCTGCCGAACTCCTCGGAGTGAATGTCAAGGCCCTGCAGATCGGCGTGTGGGTCGTCGTCGGAGGAATCATGGGCCTCTGCATCTCGATCATCGGCAATACGGGCGCCGCCGACGCGACGTCGATGATCACTCTCGTCATTCCCGGCGCGGCGGCAGCCCTGGTCGGCGCATTCAAGAGTCTCCCCATGGCTATCGTCGGCGGGCTGCTCGTCGGCGCATTGCAAGGTGCCCTGACCGCGTTCCCCTCCATCACCTTGCTGAGAGATTGGATCCCGATCGTCGTCATCATCTTGTTCTTGCTGTGGAACCAGCGGAAGGAGGTCTGGGATGTCGCGCGCTAGTTCCGCTCGCTCCGAGCGCCCCTGGATCCCGCTCGCGGTTGCCGCCGGTGCCATCGCCGTCGGCGTTGGATTCGCCTTCGGAATGCCCGCATACGTGGTCTTCGTGTCGACCTCTGTCCTTGTCTCCATGGTGTCGCTGCTCGGCCTCGGAATCGTGACCGGCACGGCCGGCATGATCGCGCTCTGCCAGCTGAGCTTCGCCGCGATCGGTGCGTGGATCCTCGAGTTCTTGTACCTCGACACACCGCTCCCTGCCGCTCTCGGGCCGATGGCGTTCATCGTCTTCATGCTGATCGCGGGGCTCGTCACCGCACTGCTCGGTCTCATCGTCGGCCTACCGGCCTTGCGCCTCCGTGGAGTGAATCTGGCCGTCATCACCCTCGGCGTTGCAGCTGCCCTCGATGCGACGCTGCAGAAGATCTCCTTCCCCGACCATGGCGTCGCCCATATCCCCCGCCCGTTCGGGCTCGGCTACGACCCTCAGGGCGACCGCGCGTACTTCATCTTCGCGGTGGTCGTCACGGTCGTGGTGGCGCTGATCATCCTCGCGATCCAGCGCAGTCGGACGGGAGGCAGCTGGAAGTCGGTCGCGTTCTCGGAGCGCGGCACGGCATCCGCTGGAACCAGCGTGCGCACGGCCAAGCTGTCCGCGTTCGCATTGAGTGCGTTCGTCGGCGGGATCGCCGGGTGTCTCATCGTCGGTCAGATCACCCAGGTGAACTACCTCACGTTCACGCCGATCAACTCGCTCGGGCTTTACGTGCTGAGCATCGTCGTGGGCTCGCACCTGATCGACATGGCGCTATTCGGCGGGATCCTGTTCGTGCTCATCCCCGAAATCCTGAAACAAATGCGGGTGCCGCTCGAGTGGTCGTCCATCGCCTTCGGCATACTGGGAATTCAGGCCTTGACCACGAATACCAATCTCGGCAGCACTATCCGCGCGGCGATCTTCCGCCGTCGACGGCAGGCCGAGCGGCAGCGCGCTGCCGAGAGCGACGTGACGTCCACTCTCACGACGACAACGCACGAGGCGCCGATCCCGGCAGGCACGGGGCGCCCCTTGCTTGTCGTGGAGAACCTGACAGTGGAGTTCGGTGCTGTGAAAGCGCTCACCAATGTCTCGATGACCGTCGAGGAAGGCACGATCCTGGGGCTCATCGGGCCGAATGGCGCCGGCAAGTCGACGTTCGTCGACGCGATCGGCGGCTTCCTTCCCCAGCACCGAGGCACGGCCACCCTCGACGGGCAGTCTCTGGACGGTCTGCCGCCGCACCAGCGCGCCCGGGCCGGCTTGCGTCGTACGTTCCAACAGGATCGCGTGCCGCCCACCATGACCGTCGGCGCCTACGTGCGCTTCGTCACCCGCGGCACTGCTGACGCACTGGCGATCGACGATGCACTCGCCTTCTTCGGGTGTCCCGAGGCATCGACTCCCCTCAGTGTGGTGGACGTCGGGACACGCAGACTCGTGGAGGTCGCTGCGAACCTCGCTGCTCGCCCCAAGCTGCTGCTCCTCGATGAGCCCGCAGCCGGTCTGTCGCACGACGAGCACATCGCGTTCGGGGACCGGCTGCGGCGCGCGCCAGGGCACTTCGGGTCGACGATCCTCATCATCGAGCACGACCTCGACCTCGTGCGCAGCGTGTGCTCCACCATCACGGTTCTCAACTTCGGCGAGGTGCTGGCAACCGGCGACCGTACGACGGTGCTCTCCAACCCGAAAGTCATTGCTGCCTATATGGGCGAGACGGAGATGCTATGAGTCTCACAATCACGGATGTCACGGTGCGCCGCGGCGTGGGCCCCGTCATTTCCGGAGTCAGCCTGGAAGTCCGGCCCGGCGAGATCACCACAGTGGTCGGGCCGAACGGCGCCGGCAAGACGAGCCTTCTCGAGGCCATGTCCGGAATCGTCCCCATAGCCGCAGGCTCGATTCAGCTCGACGGGGAGGAGATCAGCAAGACGTCGCGACGCAAGCGATCCCTCCTCGGACTCAAGCACGTCGAGCAGGGCAGGATGATCTTCCCGTCCTTGACCGTTCGGGAGAACCTGCAGCTGACCGCCCGATCGAAGAAGGACTTCGACGAGGCGATGGCACTGTTCCCCGAGTTGGAGAAGCGGGTCGACTCGCTCTCGGTGCTCCTCTCGGGCGGCGAGCAGCAGATGGTTGTGCTGGCCCGCACATTCGCTGCGAAGCCGCGCTACATCATGATCGACGAGATGTCGCTCGGCTTGGCTCCAGTGGTGTTCCTGCGCCTGGTCCCGGTCATCCGGGGCATCGCCGACTCCGGCGTCGGGGTGCTGTTGGTAGAGCAATTCGCTCAGTTGGCCCTGCAAGCGGCGACCGATGCGGTCGTGGTGACCGGCGGGCGGGTGTCCTATCACGGTCCCGCGACGACGCTACTGGCGGATGAGCAACTGCTCAGGACCTCCTACCTCGGCTGAACGCGGAGGTAGGAGATGCGCAGATCACCCTCGCTGGCTGTGACCGCGATCGCGGTCGCCATCCGCTGGCATGTGGTCGGGGAATCGCCGGTTTCGCGGCAGTGTTCCTCGACCTGCGCTGATGGACACGCGGCGTGCGCGCACGGTCAACCGCATTTCGCTCGGTCGTCGTGATGCTGGGAGGGCTGCATCAAGTGCATTCATCTAGGAGGAATTTCATGTCGGAATACGTCGACCTGCTGGCCCGCGTGGCGGCGCCCACCGGCGAGGGCCGCGAGGTCACCGATCCCGCCACTGGGGAGACCTTCGGGCTCGTCCGAGAGCAGACCGTCGAGGATCTTGACGCGGCCGTCGCCGCCGCCAAGGCGGCGCAACCCGCTTGGGCGGCCCTCGGGCACGCGAGACGCATCGAGCTGCTCAACGCCGCTGCCGACCGCATCGATGCGGAGGGCGAGGCGCTCGCGCAAGTGCTGTCGCGCGAACAGGGCAAGCCCCTCAACGGCCCCAACGCGCGTTTCGAGGTCGGGGCGTGCTCCGCCTGGCTTCGCGCCGCGGGGGCGACCGTGCTCGAGAGCGAGGTCGTCGTCGATGACGGCGCGACCAAGGCAGAACTGAGCTACAAGCCCCTCGGGGTCGTGGGTGCCATCGGGCCGTGGAACTGGCCGCTGATGATCGGCATCTGGCAGATCGCCCCCTCCTTGCGAATGGGGAACACCGTGGTCGTCAAGCCGTCGTCCTTTACGCCGTTGAGCGTGCTCGCGATGGTCTCCATCATCAACGAGGTCCTGCCCCCCGATGTGCTCGTCGCCATCTCGGGCAACCGCGAGGTGGGTGCTCGGCTCGCGGCGCACCCCGACATCGCCAAGGTGATGTTCACGGGCTCGACCGCCGCCGGGCGCGAGATCATCAAGAGCTCCGCCAACAACCTCGCCCGGCTCACGCTCGAGCTCGGCGGCAACGACGCCGGAATCGTCCTGCCGGGAACGGACCCGGCCGAGATCGCCGAGAACCTGTTCTGGGGCGCTTTCATCAACACCGGCCAGACGTGTGCGGCACTCAAGCGCCTCTACGTTCACGATTCGATCTATGAAGAGGTGATCGAAGCCCTGAAGGACGTCGTCGCCCGGATGCCGATGGGCAACGGTCTCGACGAGTCGAACGTGCTCGGCCCGGTGCAGAACAAGAAGCAGTTCGACATCGTCTCCAGCCTCGTCGAGGATGCGAAGTCGCGCGGCGGTCGGGTGATCACCGGCGGCGCGGCGGCGGTGGAGCTCGGCGACCTGTTCTACCCGGTCACGATCATCGCCGACCTCCACGACGGTGATGCGCTCGTTGACGAGGAACAATTCGGTCCGGCCCTCCCGATCATCCGATACCTCGACGTCGAGGATGCCATTGCGAGCGCAAACCGCCTGGACACTGGCCTCGGCGCATCCGTCTGGTCCTCGGATCCGGCGCAGGCCCGCGAGGTGGCCGCTCGTCTCGAGGCCGGAACGGTCTGGATCAACCAGCACGGAACACTCCACCCGATGGCGCCGTTCGGCGGCGTGAAAGCATCCGGCTACGGACTCGAGTTCGGCGTCGAGGGCCTCAAATCCGTCGCGGCGCCACAGATCATCAACGGATAGCGGGATGACCGACTCGAGCTTCCGTTCCGGAGTGTTCGCCGGTCATGTCGCCGTAGTGACCGGAGGGACCTCCGGGTTGGGCGCGGCGACTGCCCGCGTGCTCGCGAGGTTGGGCGCCGAGGTGCACGCGGTCGGCCTCGGCGCAGACCCTCGACTGTTCGACGATCCGCTCATTCGGGTCCGCGAGCTCGACGTGACCGACGACGCCGCGCTCACCGGCCTGTTCGCAGACCTCGACCGGCTCGATATCCTCGTGCCTGCGGCCGGCATCAGCCTGGGCGAGCGGGAGCTCGAGTGGGATCCCTTCCAGCGCGTCGTGTCGATACAACTGCTCGCCGTGTATCGCACCATCCAGCTCGCCCATCCGCTGCTCGCCCGTGCGGGCGGAAGCGTCATCACCATCGCCTCGATGTACGCGTACTTCGGGGGTGGCACAATCGCGGCGTACTCAGCAGCGAAGGGCGGTGTCGTGCAGCTGACGAAGTCATTGGCCGAGGTCTACGCGCCAGACGGTGTGAGAGTGAATGCCGTCGCCCCGGGCTGGATTGACACCGCGCTGCTGGCTCCCCTGAAGGAAGATCCGGTGATCGGTGATCGGCTGCTCTCGCGCACGCCGCTCAGACGCTTCGGCCGCCCCGAAGAAGTGGGAACAGTCGTGGCGTTCCTCGCCTCCGACGCCGCGTCCTTCATCACTGGTGCCGTATTGCCAGTCGATGGCGGGTACCTCGTCACCGGGATTTGAGCGCCCCGCCCGGACGACTCGGCTCAGGCCGGGCGGACTGTGGGTTGAGCTTCACGAATGCAGATCTGAAATCCCGCGCAGACCTCGGCTTCGATCCGACTGCGGGTGCTTCGTTGGACTCCCCCGCGCCGAGGGGTCGGTGGAGGCACACACGATCAGCGTTGATGTGAACTCTGGACCATCGGCGACTGGTCGACGTTCTGGCCGCCCTGCCCCGAGCGCGCCCCGAGCCTGCTCTACCACGGCTACGACGAGTCGAAGCATCCGTCGGAATGGACCGCACTGGACTACCTCGAGGCCGCGGGCTACCGCGGCGGCGAACTCCTCTCCACGGATGCCGCCCCCGGCGATGTTGGGTCGCTGCTGCACTGGCGCTGCGCCTTCGGGCACGAGTTCACGGGGAGCGCCCGCCTAGTGCTGACCGGCGGCCACTGGTGCCTCGTATGCGTGCGAGATGCCGCAGGCTACGCACAGCAATCGGAACGCAACCCGTTCCTCGCCCAGCTCGAGAACGCGTCAGAGGTTCGGTTGTCCCTCAGGTGACTGCGCACCGATCTCCAGAATGCGGAGATCGGTGCGCAGTCCCGCCGCAGCCTCGAGAGGGTGCGGTTTCGACGTTCTCAGCGAGCGACGTTCGAGGCCTTCGCAGCCTCGACCGCAGCCTTCTCATCGAACTTCAGGACATACCCGTCCCTCTGGGCCTCGTGCATCGCGGTGCGGACCCCCTTCACGTAGTTCTCATGGGTTCCATAGCGTGCCTTCAACTCCTCGTCGGTGTAGTAGCGATGCTGTCCCGACACGGAGCAGGGGAATGCCGCCCCGTTGCGGGGCGAAAGGAAGGCGGTCGGCGCCGTGAGTTGTGCGAGCCGCACACCCCCGAGCGCGTTTCCGTCTGCATCGCGCATCGGCACACCCGCGGCATCCCGGTCGAAGAGCTTCGAAGGCGCCGCGGCCGTTCCGCTCAGAATCCATTCGCGAACGGATTCGATGGCGGCGTTCAGTACCAGGCCCGAGTCGACCGTGCTGAACGCGGGGAGGACCCCGCAGGTCGGCTCGATCCAATCCGTGAAGGAGATCGGCCCGTTCGGCCCGAGGAGGGACTGATCTCGAACGATGACGTCGTCCATGTACTGCGACCCGTACAGCGAGGCGTGAGTTCCGCCGGCGACTTCCCAGACACGGGTGTATTCCGACGTGGTCCGCGGGAATCCGAAGGCGAAGGCGTCTGAGTTGACGCTGATCGCAGGGACGGCTCGATCCGATCGCAGCTGGCCGGCCTGGTCCTCGTAGACGAAGCCGTCGAAGAAGCCGTACAACGGCTGGATCGTGTTGTAGTACACGGTGAGACGCCCCGCCGATTGCGATTGCCCAGCGGCGATGACGTTCTGCACTTCGAGACCGGGCAGCGGTCCGACGTCGCCGGCGTTGTCCTTCAGCGCCTTCGACACCTGAGACATGATGTCCCACGACAGCGGGTCGCCGGTGCACAGCGACGTCCCACCCGTGCCACAGGCGTTGACGTCCACCGAGAGGTTCCTGTAGCGCTCGGGACTCCATCGTTTGAGATGTTCGACGCCGACCCGTTGTGCTGACACAGCGGCGACCGCGTATCCCTCGCGCAAGAGATGCTCGTAGACCTCCGCGAAGAGGAACTCGCCGTCCTGGCCGATCGTCACGTTGGCCCACTCCACGATCAGGGTGCCGTTGAAGCGCTCGGGCTCCGGTGTCCTGACGAGCACTCGAGTGCGATACGGCCAGTCACCGTCGATGACCTGCGCGGCTTGCAATGCACCGGTGTCCGCCCCGGCATAGCGATTCGCCACGCCGTCGGCGTAGAACTCTCGTTCGGTGTAGCCGAGGGCCGCCAGATCAACGGCGGCGGCACCAAGCGGTGTCGTGCCCGGCACATCGACCTCCGTGAGGGCCGCGGCCGGCACTGGAGTAGGCTCGGCCTTCGCCTCCGTCGCTGCCGTGGGTGCCGCGAATGATGCGGTGGGAAGGGAAACGAGCGCTGCGATGAGAATCAACGGCAGAAGCGCTCCCGCCACGACGCGAAGCCTCATTGCCCACTCGTGGACGTGCTTTCGTAACATTCTCGAGCCTTTCTCTGCATGGGAGCTGGCTCCCAGCACACGCCGGGCTCACGGGTGCGAGCTCGGTACTCCTGACGTGGGCAGTCTCCTGCGGATCGGCGTGCGCTACGTTGACCTTCCACGCACAACCCTTGTCGGCCGGTGACTCTCGCATCGTGACCCGGCGACACCTCGCGGCGTGTTCGGATCGCACTCCCGGAGCAGTAGGCGTGTATTCGCTTCGTAGGGCACGTCGTCTGAATACTCGGGCACCAAGTCGATGAAGTGTTTGTCCTGCAGGTCCCTGCCATTCGTCGGTACTCCCTGCGGCGTTGAGCGATCTCGGCGGCGAACGAGGCTGCTCGAGGCATCACGCTTTGCGCATACACGGGCGCTCCCCCCGAACGTGCCACGATCTCTGCGAACAGGCGTAAGGCGCGCGCAGCCACATCCTCTACAGGATCGCCGATACCTAGGTCATTCGTGCCGATCAGAACGAAGACCGCGACTGGGTTGCCCATCGCCAGCCGGGGCTACAGCGCGGGCCGCCGGCGCATAGCACCGGTCACGCTGCTGATGCCCGTGGTCCGCGACAGTCCAGCGACTGACGAGTGCCCAAGCAGCGCGCCCTGACAGACCGTCGAGATGCGAGATCCTGCAAGGCCGCCGGCCTCGTCATTAGTGCGGGCGGTTGGTGCGCGTCAGCCCCGCGTCCGCCATCAACGTAGCGATCCCTGAGCCATCGACGCCGTCAGTCTTGAACCGGTGGCCGGCGGCCTCGATGATCCGCTGCCGCGTCGCCTGCTTTTGCTCCTTGCTGTACCGCACCGCATGCTCTTTCGCCCTTGCGGCCCGCTGGTGATCCTCGTCCCGCACGTCATTCAGAGTACGACCATAATTTAATTTTCCGAAAGTCTTGCCCTGGAAGCCGCTCACACGTATGGTAGTACGAACGTAATCTAAAACTTCAGGAGCTCATGATGACAGCAACACCCAAGGTCGCGCTCGTAACCGGCGCCTCCTCAGGCATCGGCAAAGCCACAGCGATCGCCCTGGCCGCCGCAGGTTTCCAGGTGATCGGAACCGGCCGCCACACCGCCCGACTCACCGCGCCAGCCGGGGTGACCTACCTCGACCTCGACGTGACCAGCGACGAATCGGTCGCCGCAGCGGTCGAGCAGGTGATCGACCGGTTCGGGCAGATCGACGTCCTGGTCAACAACGCCGGCGTCGGCGCCACCGGCGCAGCCGAGGAGTTCTCGATCACCCAGACGCAGGACATCTTCGACATCAACGTCTACGGCGTCATCCGGATGACCAAGGCGGTCCTGCCGCACATGCGCGCCCAACGCCGCGGACGGATCATCAACGTCTCCTCTCTCAGCGGCTTCGTGCCCAGCCCGTTCATGGCCCTCTACGTCTCGACCAAGCACGCGGTCGAGGGCTGGTCCCAGTCGCTCGACCACGAGGTCCGCGACCAGGGCATCCGGGTCCTGCTCGTCGAGCCCGGCCCGATCAACACCCCGTTCGCAGGCCACAGCGTGCAAGCCGACACCCCCATGCCGCTCTACGCGGCGGGACGGCGCAACTACGACGAGCTGATCGAGAAGAACCTCAGCAGCGGCGACGACCCCGCCGTCGTCGCCAACGTGATCGTCGCAGCGGCCACCGACCCGAACCCGAAACTCCGACGCACCGCCGGCACGACCGCCCGGACCATCAACGCGGTGTACCGCGTCGCCCCGGCCCGCAGCTTCGACCGCGTCATCCGCAGATTCAACCGGATGCCGACCTGATCGCCCACCTTGGCTCTGTCAGAGACAACAACGACTACGGAGAGACGAATCATGGCGTCTGAAGACAAAACAGGACTGGAAATAGAAGAACACGGCACGACCTTGGTCGTCCGCATTAATGGCGGCGAGCATGCGCTGCTGGATCCAGGTATGGCCGCTCAACTCGGCAGACTCGTCGACCGGGCTGACAAGGATCCCAGCATCCACGCCGTCGTGTTCACCGGAGCGCATCCCGATCGATTCTTGAGCCACGCGGACATCACCTGGCTCCAAGAGGGCGGCGTCGGCTTTCCCCCCATCAGTACCCGTACCGCGGGGTTCGTCTTCCGCATAGCGACCGCAATCAACAAGATTCCGGGCATCAGGTCACTCGCAGGCAAGACCAAGCTGAAGACACTCCTGCAACTGGATGGCCTGCACGCGACGTTCCTGAAGATGAACGCGAGCGGCACCATCTTCATCGCGGCCCTCAACGGCTCGGCGCTCGCCATCGGCGCGGAATTCGCCTGGGCATGTGATGTGCGGATCATGGCAGATGGAGACTTCGTCATCGGCCTGACCGAAGTGCTGCTCGCACTCACCCCGGGCGGCGGGGGTTCCCAACGACTGACACGCTTGATCGGCTCCCGGCAATCGCTAGCCGCGATCCTCGAGGGAAAGCCGTTCACCCCTGCAGAAGCCCTCGCGCTCGGTGCTGTCGACGAAGTGGTACCGCAGAACAGGGTGCTCGAGCGCGCGATCGAGCGAGCTGAGTACCTGAGCCTGCGGTCGAAGAAGTCGCTCGGGGCGATCAAGCGGTCGGTGTACTTCGGCGCCTCGATGCCACTGTTGGACGGCCTGCAGTTCGAGCACGCGGAGTTCCTCGTGAGAGATCAGGCCGAAGAAGCCCAGAAGCGGATGCTCGAATACGTCGTCGCAACGGAAGCGACGGGCGATCTGCCCCTGCTGGACCCAAAGACGTACGCCCGCGCACTGCGCAAGGGTCGCATCGGCGCTGGTTCAAACGAAGAGAACGAACCACTCACACAACAGAGCCGCCGAGTCCGGGCGTAAGCCCGGCTGAGATGGAGGAACACATGGTGCGGTACACGAAAGAACACAAGCAGGAGACACGACAGCGGATCATTGCCACCGCCGGTCGACGGCTCAAGCGGGACGGCATCGACGGTTCTGGTGTCGCGACGCTCATGAAGGACGCGGGCCTGACCAATGGGGCCTTCTACGCCCACTTCGAATCCAAGGATGACCTCGTCGCCGCCGCGATCGCCGACCAGCAGCACACACTGCACGCGAACATCGTCGCGCAGGCGGAGCCCGGCCCGGCCGGCCTCGAGCAGGTCGTGCGCTGGTACCTGTCGGCCCAGCACCGGGACGACCCCGACGGCTGCCCCAACGCGGCCCTGCTCGACGAGATCGGGCGCTCCGCGGAGACAACGCGCCAGGCGTACACCGATGGCGTGCTGGTGGTCATCGACGGCCTCGCCGCCCGCATGGCACCCGAAGATCCGCTCTCGGCCCGCGTGAAGGCGCTCAGCCTGCTCGGCCTGATGGCCGGGACGCTGCAGCTTGCCCGCGCCCTGACCGACCGACAGCTCTCAGACGACCTCCTCGAGCAGGGCCTCCGCAATGCCTTGGCCCTGGTGGACGCCGAGCTCGGACCATGACCCACATTTCCGCGACACGCCTCGGCACACCCAGCGACGTCGCTACATCAGACAGGAACACCATGACCACGCAACCCTTCAACCCGCAGCTGCGGGCCGCGCGGTTCCTTCCCCGCACCATCATCACTGCCCGAAGGCTTCCCACGCTCCGTGTCCTCACCAAGCTCACCGGGAGCGCTCGACGGCCGGACGCGCAGGTCGTCTCCGTGAACGCCGACGTGTCAGTGCACGTCTTCCGGCCGGCATCGGCCCGGCCTCGGACTCCGGCGCTGCTGTGGCTCCACGGCGGCGGAATGGTGCTCGGCGACGCGGCGCAGGACAGCGACTTCTGCCGCCGGATCGCCGATCAGCTCAACATCGTCGTCGTCTCGGTGGAGTACCGGCTCGCACCCGAACACCCGTTCCCGACGCCGCTGGAAGACTGCTATACCGCGCTGCAATGGCTCGCCCGCCAGCCCGACATCGACCCCGCACGCATCGCCATCGGCGGCCAGAGCGCCGGCGGCGGTCTGGCCGCAGCGCTGGCGCTACTGGCGAAGGAACGCGGCGAGATCCGTCCGGTCCTGCAACTGCTGTCCTACCCGATGCTGGACGACCGGACCACCACCCGCACCGACATCGACCCGCGGCGGCTGCGCATCTGGAGCCCGCGCAGCAACCGGTTCGGCTGGCGCGCCTACCTCGGCGCCACCGCCTCGGACGGCAACGTGCCCACGCTGGCCGCGCCGGCCCGCTACGACGACCTCTCCGGCCTTCCGCCCGCATGGATCGGCGTCGGCACCAACGACCTGTTCCACGACGAGGACGTCGCCTACGCCCGGCGACTGCAGCAGGCCGGCGTCGCCAGCACCCTTCACGTCGTGCCCGGCGCCTACCACAACTTCGACTCCATCGAAGCGAAAACCGCGGTCTCCCGGGCCTTCCTCCAGGCCCAAACCACCGCACTGGACGAAGCACTCAACACGGCTGAACGGACGCACACGATGGGTCAGCCGCCCGCGCCCATCTCGCGCAGCTGAAGGAACGCACGACGGGGCGCGACAAGCCGGTCAGCCCGGGGACGTACCGCGCACAGATGACTGCCCTGCGCCGCTGGGGCCTGCAGGCGCCTGAAAGCGCCGGCCGAGTGGTCGTCGGTCGTCGGCCAGGTGCTCATCGTCCACGGCGAAAGCGACCGGCTGGGTGCCGCCCGCGAACGCCATCGAGCTGGCCCGGCTGCTTCCCGGCGCGACGGTGACGGTGTACCCCGACTCCGGCCACGGCGCCGTCTTCCAGTACCACCGCGAGTTCGACACCGCGCGTGATTTCCTCCGCCGATAGCTCCCCCACCGCAGCGTCATCCGCTATCAGCACAAGCCAACCGAACAACACCAGACCACGAAGGAACGTCACCATGCGCGCGTTTGTCGTCAGCAGGTACAAAGGAGCCGCTGCAGGAAGCGGACGTCCCCGAGCCCGTCGTCGGGGAGCACGACGTGCTCGTCCAGGTCCAGGCCGCTGGGCTCAACGTCGTCGACGAAAAGATCCGGGCGGGGGCGTTCAAGTCGTTCCTCCGGTACGAGCTGCCGCAGGTCATGGGCAGCGACGTCGCCGGAACGGTGATCGGCGTCGGCGCGAAGGTGTGGGCGTTCGCGCTCGGCGACCAAGTGTATGCCCAGCTTCGCACGGACCGCATCGGAACCTTCGCTGAGCGCATCGCGGTGCCCGAGGCCGACGTAGCCCTCAAGCCGGCGACGGTCACCCTCGAGGAGGCGGGCTCGTTGCCGCTGGTGGCCCGCAATCGCAGGAACCCGGGGGTGAATTTCATCCACATGGCCTCCATCAGGAAGACGCCCTGTGCGGCGGCAAGACCGAACAGGTCCGCGACCTCGGCGGCGTTCATCGCCATCGGTTTCTCGACCAGCACATGCTTGGCTGCCAGTAGGGCCTCGCGGCTCATGATGTGGTGGGTGGCGAACGGGGTCGCTAGGTAGATGGCATCGATCGAGTCGTCGGCGAGGATGGCAGCGTAGTCGGCCGTCGCGTTCGCGATTCCGAATTCCGTGGCGAAGCGCGCCGCCTTTTCGAGGTTCCGGCTGTGTACCACGACGGCTTCGGCTCCTGCGCATCGGGCCAGGTCGGCAGTGATCGAGCGCGAGATCGTGCCGGTGCCGATGATGGCCCACCGCTGCGGGGACGCGGTCACGCTGGCAACCCACCACGGCGGGCGACGTCTCCGAGCCAAGCGAGGCTCGGCTTGGGAGTGCGCTCGAAGGTTTCCCGATCGACGGCGATCAGCCCGAAGGTCGGTTCCCAGTGGCCCCATTCGTAGTTGTCGAGTGCTGTCCAGTGCAGGTACCCGCGGACGTCGATACTGTCGGCCATCGCGGAGAATAGGCCGCTGAGTGCTCCGGAGGTGTAGCTGATGCGCCGGGCATCGTCTCCGATCGCGATTCCGTTCTCGGTCACGAGGATCGGGACGCCTCCGGTGACTTCCCAGGTGTGCCGAACGGCCAATCCCAGCGCGTCCGGACGGTAGGCCGTTCCGACGAGGGTGTTGTCGGGATGTGGGGCGTGTGGCACGAGTCCGTTCTCGTCCACCTGCTGGGTGGAGTAGGCCTGCACGCCGATGAAGTCGTCGCCGCGGGCAGCCTCGAGGTAGAGGTCTTCCAGTGCGTACTGGATCTCACGGTGCTTGGTCTCGTTGCCTGGGCTCGCGGTAAGGGCTTGGTTCGCAACGGTCCAGCCGACCTTCGCACCAGTCGCATCGCGGATGAGATCGCGAACGGCGTGATGCGCCTCGACGAAGCGACGGCCGACCTCCGGGTCCGGGATCGGGAGCAGCGGTTGGACCGCGCCCTCGACAGTCGGGCTCTGCCACTCCGGCAGCTCCCCTGACTCGGCCGCTCGGGCCATCTCGATCATCATGGTCATCATGTTGGGTTCGTTGATGGTGGCTACCCACTCCACCCCGTCGAGGATGGGGATCACGGTGCGCACGTAGCGGATGAAGTGGTCGACTGCGTCATCCGCCAGCCAACCGCCCAGCTCAGCGAACCACTGCGGATTGGTGAAATGGTGGAGGGTCACAACGGGCGTGAGGCCCAGGTTCCTGGCCGTGTCGATCATCCGGCGGTAGTGCGCGAGCTGCGCCCGCGAGATCTGACCCTGCCGCGGTTCGATACGAGCCCACTCGATGCCGAAACGGTACGCGTTCAGGCCCGCGTCCGCGAGCAGGCGCATGTCCTCGGGGAATCGGTGGTACGAGTCGATAGCGTCGCCGCTCGGCACCATTCCTGGGATGGATTCCTCCCGAGCCCACCAGTCGCTGCTCACGTTGTTGCCCTCGATCTGAAGCGGGGCGGATGAGGCTCCCCAGAGGAATCCGCGCTCGACGTTCATCATGTCCTTCCTTCGTTGGCTTTGTAGCGGTGATACGGACGCTCGACGACCTCAGCCGCCCGATCATGGCGGGGCAGCCGGTACACCGAGAATTGAGAGATGCCGGTATGGGCGTAGTCCATCGGGATGGGAAATGGACTGAGGGTTCGCTGTACGGGCGGGTGGAGGATCGCCGCGCCACCCGCGGTCTCGTCTCCGTTGAGCCAGCGGGCGCGGCTGCCATCGGAGCCGAGCTCCTCGACAGACTCCAGCCCGACCTGCCATTCCGAGTCGCGGTCGTGGAGTTCGATGCGGAATCCACGGCCGACGGCGAGGTAGTGGTCCCCACCGAGATCAACCACCATGCCATACCCGTGCGCGCCAGCGGGGTCGACACCGATCCCCGCCAGGCGACTGAGCGAGAGGACAGTGCGCCCGAGCTTGCGGGTCACGGATGGGATCGCATCGGAAAGGTGGAAACCGACGCTCCCTCCTCCTGCTGCGGAGCCTTTCCGGGCGGCGTGTGCAGCCGCGAGGAGTCGGTAGGCGTCGGCGAGCGGACTGATCTCGGAGTTCTCGGCAGAGTCGACGCCGAAGGGCGAGATGCCGATCGCATGGTATTGACCCATCGCCAGGAACGCGGTGCCGATCCCGGACAGGTCGCGTCGCTGTTCGGGAATGAACAGCCCTCGCGAGACTTCGGCGAAGGCTCCCAAGATCGTGTCGGGGTCCCCGAAGTACAGGTCGGGAACCAGCAGGTCCAAACTGGGCGCGGCCGTTGTCCACACGTCGGCGACACGTGGAAGGGGTCCGCCGCTGGGGTAGGTTCCGGGAACTTGGCCGCCGCCGACAGCGAATCCTTCGACTTCCATCTCGATCTCGCTGTCCAGCCAAGCGTTCACGAAGAGCGGCAGCGCGGTCACCTGCCGTGCTCGGGACGCAAGACGCTCCACGAGGGATGCATAGCCCCAGGCCATGAATGCCTCGTCGCGCCCGAGCGGGTCGCCCGATACGGCAGACCACGATTGCGACGTACCCTGCTCGAACCCGGGTCGATGTGCAAGGGCGTCCTGCAAGTTCAGCGGTATCGGGGCGTGGAACGCGGCGTTCGCCCATTCCGAGTTGTCCCGGGAAGCGCCCAGCAACCCGATTTCGTTTTCAATCTGGATCATCAGCACGGTGCGCTGGTCGGAGTCGATCGCCTCGACGTATTCGACGAGAGCGTGGAACGCGTCCGCGTCGAGCTCGGTCGGGCCGAACGGCGTCAGTGTGTCGGACAATCTTCCGTCGGCGAGAACGCAGCGGGGATAGCGCTCCCAGTCCCTCTTGACCCACGCCGGCGCGTAGCTGGAGGAACCGTTCTTCCACGCTCCGAACCAGAGAAGCACCAGACGCATCCCAGCCTTCCGCGCTTCGGACACGAGCACATCGACGGAGGAGAAGTCGAATGTGCCCTGGATCGGCTCCACGGATTCCCACGTCACGCTCGCGAGGATGGTGTTCGCGTTGACGGCCTGCGCGACCTCGAGCCCGCGCGCCAGCGCGTTCGCACCGGAGGGTGAGGAGTTGTGCAGTTCGATGCCGAGAACGGGAAATGCCGTGCCGTCGACGATCAGCTGCGCACGGTCGGTGGTGCGGTCGAGGTAGGGGGCGGTGTCGGTGGCTGTGGTGCTCGTGTTGGTCATTTGATTCCCGTGCTCGCGATTCCCTGGATGAAGTAGCGCTGGAGAAAGAGGAAGATGAGGATCATCGGCAGCACCACGACGACCGAGCCGGCCAATAGGAGGCCGTAGTTCGTGCCGTTGGCTCCGACGGCGAACAGCGCGAGCGCCACTGGCAGGGTGTACATGTCGTCGGTTTGGGCGATCACCAGAGGCCAGAGGAAGTTGTTCCACTGCGCGAGGAAGGTGAGGATCGCAAGCGTCGCCAACGCCGGCCCTGACAGCGGCAGGATCAACCGGAAGAAGATTCGGACCTCTCCTGCGCCGTCGATCCGGGCGGCTTCGAGGAGCGAGTCGGGAATCTCGCCGATGAACTGCCGCATGAGGAAGACACCGAGGGGTGTGACCACGTAGGGCAGGATCAGGCCGATGTAGCTGTTGGCCATTCCCAGGTTGCTCACCTGCACGAACAGGGGCACGAACGTCGCGATGCCCGGCACCACCAGCATCAGCAGCACGAGCGAGAAGAGCAACTTCTTGCCGGCGAAGTCGATCTTCGCGAGGGCGTAGCCGGCCATCGAGCAGAAGAGCAGGTTGCCGATGACGCACGCCACTGCGACCAGCACGCTGTTGAAGAAGTACAGCCCGAAGTTCTGCTTGGCGAGCAGGTCGGTGAAGTTGGACAGCGTGGGATTCTCGGGGAGCCACTGGTTGGGGTTGGCGAGGATCTCTCCGGTCGGCTTGATCGAGCCGAGCAGCATCCACGCGAACGGCGCCAGTGTGATGACGAGTCCGAGCGACAGCAGGATATAGATCAGCGCACGCGGCGAAGGTCGCCGCAGGGTGCGCCGCGGGGCGGCGATAGTCATGTCAACTCCTGGAGCGGAATAGGCGGAACTGGAGGAAGCTGAGCAGCGCGATGACGAGCACGAGTACGTAGGACGCCGCCGAGGCGATGCCGTAGAGCCCGAAACCGAACTGTTCGTAGGCGAAGTAGCCGATCGACGTCGTGCTGTCCAAGGGGCCGCCGCCGGTCATGACGAAGGGTTCTTCGAAGAACTGCAGGTAGGCGATGCTGAGGAGAACTGCGACGACAAGTGTCGTCGGCCGGAGCAGGGGCAGAGTGATACTGCGGAATGAACGCCACTTACCTGCGCCGTCCACGCTGGCGGCTTCGTGCAGTTCAGTGGGGATCGCTTGCAGTCCGGCCAAGAAGATGACCATGGGGATGCCGAAGTTCCGCCAAACCGCCATGATGATCAGTGCGGGCATCGCCCACGCCGGATCGTTGAGCCAGTCCGGCCCATCGATGCCGATCACGGCCAGGGCCGCGTTGAACAGGCCGTCGTCCTGGTACATGTACCGCCAGACGACGGCGATTGCGATGATGCTGGTGACCACGGGTGCGAAGTAGCCGACGCGGAAGACGGCCTTGAGCCGCGTGATGCCCGAGTTGAGTGCGACGGCGATCGTCAGCGCGACGACCATCGTGAGCGGGATGCCGACCACGACGAAGTAGAGCGTGTTGAGCACCGAGCGCACGAACGTGTCGTCGGAGAACAGCGCGAGGTAGTTCTGCAGCCCGACGAATCCGACGTTGAACGGGGTGCGCAGGTCGCGGCTGGTGATGTCGGTGAAGCTCATCAGCAGCGATGCGAGCACTGGCCAGAGGCCGAAGAGAAGGAAGAAGAACAGGAACGGGCTGCAGAACAGCCAGGCGACCAGTGTTCGTCGCGCCCGGGCGCGGCCCCTCCTCCGGGGCGACCGCGACTGGGCGCGGTCCCTCTTCCGAGGCGGGGAGGTGGTCGCCGCCTCGGAAGGAGCGATCAGAGTAGTAGCAGACACGAGAAGTTACTCCCCCGTACCGATCTTCTCGGCGCCGGACTGGATTGCGGCGAGCGCGTCCTCGGGGGTGCTGACGCCCTTGGCCACCTTCTCGGCCTCGCTGTCGACGAGGGCGCCGACCTGGGTCCAGGTCGTGACAGCCGGCGCGTTCTGGGCGTTCTGGAGCTGCTCACCGAACACGGCGAGGTTCGGGTCGGAGGCCAGCGCGTCGCCTTCCCAGGCGGACTGGACGGCGGGCAGGTCGCCGGAGATCTCGAACCACTTCTCCTGCGTCCCGGCATCCGAGAGCCACCGGACGAGCTTCCAGGCTCCATCGCGGTTCTTCGCGTCCTTGAAGACCGAGAAGTGGCTCCCGCCGATATACGAGGTGTTCGCGTCCGGTCCGGCAGGGATGGGAGCAAGCCCGACGTTTGCGAGGAAGTCCTCACCGCCCGCCTGTACCAGAAGGCCGGTCTCCCACGGGCCGGAGATGAACGAGCCGACCGCGCCGGAGACGAACTGCGGCTCGATCTCGCCGAGGTTGACGGGTCCGTTCTGGCTCGCGATGCCGCTCGTGAAGAGCGACTGGTACCGTTCGAAGCCCTCGAGTGCTTCGGGCGTGTCGAACGTGAAGTCCTTGAGTCCGTCGTCAGTCAGCTGTGCGCCCGCCTGCCACATGTACGGGAGGACACCCTGCCAGGTGTACGGCGCCCCAGTCGCCGAGGAGAAGCCCCATTCAGCCCCCTCGCCCTGAAGTGCCTTGGCGAACTCATCGAACTCATCCCACGTCCTGGGGGCCGCAACACCGGCGGCCTTCGCGAGATCGGCACGGTAGAAAAGGACTCGGGTCTCGACGTACCATGGCACCGCGTAGGTGGCGCCGTCGATCTCGGTGCTCGATTGTGCGCCGGCGAAGAAGGACGCGTCGTCGACGAGTCCGTCGGGGACCGGGTCCAGGCCGCCACCGGCCACGAACGAGGCCAGATCCGACGATCCGATCATTGTCGCGTCCGGGGTCGACCCGGATGCGACAGCGGTCTCGATCTTCTTCGCGTAGTCCTGCCACGGGACCGCGGTCACCGTGACATCCGCGTCGGGGTTCTGCTCCTCGAACTCGGCGACGAGATCGGGCAGGAGCTCGCCCTCGGTTCCCATCGCCCACACGTTGATCGTCCCTGACGCCGAGCTGTCATCGATCGCGGCGCCGGCCTTGACGTCGCCGCCCGCCGTGTCCGCGCGTCCGCATCCTGCGAGAGCCAGGACGACCAGAATGCCGCTCGCGAGAGCGGCCAGACCTGTCTTGCGTGCCATTGCAGTTTCTCCTCTTCGAGTCAGCTTGGGTGCTGTGTGAGACGACGATAACCCCAAACCCGAACAGTTGCAACATTTTCAATGCAAGGCCGGTAACATTGCCGCATGGCATCCGACACGGGCACCGACGGCACCGCCCCGGTGCGGCGCGGGCCCTATGCGAAAACCGCGAAGCGGCGACAGGAAATCGTCGATGCCGCGACCAATGTCTTCGCCACGCGTGGATACCATGGCGGCTCACTTCGCGACATCTCGCGTCAGATCGGGCTGAGCCTTACCAGCGTCGTGCATCATTTCCCTGCGAAGAGCGACCTCCTCGCCGCCGTGCTGGAGAATGCCGACCAGACGGCTGACTGGTTCCTCGATCGCGCCCGCGCCCAAGGTGTGAAGACCGCGATCATCGAAGTCGTGACACACAACCTCGACAGACCTGAACTGTTGCGCCTTCTCGCGATCGTGTCATCCGAGGCATCCGACCCCGAGCACCCAGCACACGGATGGTTCGTCAAACGGTACGAAAACCTCGCAACAGTGCTGCAGCGGCTTATTGCACACGACGTCGAGCAGAGCAGGTTGCCATCGGATGTGGATCCTGAACAGGCGGCCCACCTGATCATCGCAGTGTGGGACGGCCTACAACTGCAGTGGCTGCTGGATCCCTCACAGGACATGCCGGGTCGTATGGATCGGGCGCTCGCTCGACTCCTCGGCTGAGCGGTCGGGAATGCACTGAACTTCGCGAGTTCGAGCAGATCGACACGGCCTGGCAGATCTCACGCTAGGACGCCGCCATCCCACGTAGGACGCAGCGGGTGGAAGGACGGGAGTCGAACCCCAACCGAAGTTGGTGCGAAGGGCTGTCGTCGTCGAGATCTTCGATCCACACAGCCCAGGTGGGAGCCTGGATCACGTCCTCGGCGTTGATGTCGTGCTTGGAGCGCAGCGTCATGAACCTTCACGCGGCCGATGCCGCCAACGCCTCGCGGATGACCTCGGAGCGGGTCTTCCCCTCACGTTCGGCCCGCGCGTCGAGCGTGGCGAGATCGTTCAGCGTCAGCCGAAGTGCGACGACCTGCGACGGCTCCCCCGCCACGGTCGGGCCGACCCCCCTCCCCCGCTTCAGCGTCTCGACGTCGTATACCGGCAGGCCGCCCCTGCGGACGCCACCACTGGCCACGGAGTCCCGAACACATGCTCCGAAGTAAATGTGTTGGATAAACGTGCGCGCTCAACCCCACCGAACGACGGCGGTGCCGACGCCTTGCGCCGCACGATCACTGCCGACACGACTGATTCCGCGCCCGGCACATGTTCACAATCCCACTGCAAAACTGTTGGAGGCATCCAGCCGTGCCCCGAGCCCGCTTACCGAAACCCCCTGATCAGTCGGCAAATCGGGCATCGCGATACGGCATTTGAACCCGAGACCAGAGATCAAATCATCCAACCCTTCGAGTACTACATAGATTGCCCTGATCAGGGATTCTCTCGGTAGGGCGGACGGGACTTGAACCCGTGACCGATGGATTATGAGTCCACTGCTCTGACCGGCTGAGCTACCGCCCCTCGCGACGCCTCACTCGGGGAGTGCCACCGGCGCCGCGTAGGTGACCGGGTCGGTCACCGGCTTCCCACGATACAGGCTCTCGAACGTCGAGATCGTGCGCTGGATATCGTGCGCCGCGATGAGGCGGAGCGAGCCCTCCTTGAGCGCGCGGTACTCGTCGGGCGACGACTCGAGCACCGTTCGGAGCTTCGCGGCGAGGTCCTCGGGACTGCCCGGCTCGAAGAGGTACCCGTTCTCCCCGTCATGCACGAGGTGCGGCAGGGCCATGGCGTTGGCCGCGACGACCGGCAGTGCCGAGGCCATCGCCTCCATCGTGACGATGCTCTGCAGCTCGGCGATCGACGGCATGGCGAGGACCGAGGCACGGTGATACGCCTCGCGGAGCTCGTCGTCGGTGACATACCCGGTGAACGTCACGCGTTCCGCGACGCCGAGCTCCGACGCGAGGTGCTGCAGGTTGCGCATCTGGTCGCCGCCGCCGACGATCTCGACCTTCGCGTCGAGTTCGGCGGGGAGGAGCGTGAGGGCGCGCAGCAGCACGTCGATGTGCTTCTCGCCCGTCACTCGGCCGACGAACAGGATGCGGTTCTCGGTGCGCGCCGACCAATCGGGCGAGTACTTGTGGGCGTCGATGCCGCACGAGATCGCGTGCACGTCGGTGAGCCCGGTGTGCTTCTCGAGGAACTGCGCCGCCTTGCGGGTCGGCGTCGTCACGGCCTCCGCGCGCCCGAATGTGCGGCGCGCCGCCTTCCAGGCGAGCCCGACCGACCACTCCTGCCACGCCTTCGGCAGCAGAGTGAACTCCAGCATGTTCTCGGGCATGAAATGATTGGTGCCGATGATCCGGATGCCGCGCTTCTGGGCCTCGATCGACAGCCCACGCCCGACGCAGATGTGCGACTGGAAATGCACGACGTCGGGCTTCACCGCGTCGATGACGCGGGCGCTGTTCTGCTTGATGCGCCACGGCAGGGCGAACCGCAGCCAGTCGTGCGGATACCAACGCCAGCTGTAGATGCGGTGCGCGGTGACCTCGCGACCCTCGTGCACCTCCTTCCAGGTGCCGTGCTTCCGGCTCGCTGCCGGCGCCATGATGTGCACGTCGTGGCCGCGCTCGGCGAGCCCGGCGGCGAGTCGCTCGGCGAAGCGTGCGGCGCCGTTCACGTCGGGGGCGAACGTGTCGGCGCCGATCAGGATGGTGAGCCGGCGTTCCGTCTCTGCGCCGTCGGTGCCGGCGGGGGTTGTCGCACCGGGAGTGTCAGACACGTGGTGTTGTTCCTCACAAATCGTCGGGTCGAGGCGATGGCCTCGTGGAGTGCGCGGCGCGGGCGGTTCGGCACGCGGACTGAATCCGACCATAGTCTACGCATCGACGCCTGCGCGATCCCCCGCGTGCATGTCGTGCGCGGTGCTCAGAGGCGCGTTTGCGGATGGTTGCGGGCGAGCATGAACACGCCCCACACGGCGATGACGCCGGCGAGCACGAACACGAGGTTGGCCCAGAGCGGCGCCTGGGATGCCTCGCCGAGCACGATGATGCCGATGGCGACGGCGACCATCGGGTCGACGACGGTCAGGCCCGCGATCACCAGGTCGGGCGGCCCGGTGGCGTACGCGTTCTGCACGAAGTACGCGCCGAGCGCGGTCGCGAGGAGGAGCCCCAGCAGGCAGGTGAACGTGAGCCACTCGAACTCGCCCTGCTCGATGCGGCCGAGCACGACCTTCGCGAGCGTCGCCACGAAGCCGTAGAGCACGCCCGCCATGATCACGTAGAAGATCGCCCGGATCCGGCGCCGGAACAACGCGAACGCCAGTCCCGCGAGCGCCAGCACGACCGCGAGGATGACGAGGATGATGATGAGCTGCGTATCGGTGACGGGCTTGTCGACTGCGGTGAACGCGGCGACGCCGACGAAGAGGAACACGCCGCCCACGCACATCACGATCGCGATGATGGACTTGCGGTTCAGCTTCACGTGATTGACGCGGGAGTTGAGGATGGACGTGATCACGAGGGCGATGGCGCCGAGCGGCTGCACCACGATGATGGGCGCGAAGTAGAGGCTGCCGAGCTGGAACATGATCGCGAGGCCCAGCATGATCGTGCCGATCACCCAGGAGGGCCGGGCGAGCAGGAGGGCGAGCTGGTTGACGCTGAGCCCCTTGCCGAGGGTGTCGACGGTGCGCGCCTCGACCTTCACGACGCCGCGGTGCTGGAACTGGGCACCGAGCGACAGGAACACGGCACCGATGAGCGCGAGCGGGATTCCGATGAACTGCGTGGGGTCGAGCGCGATCTGCTCGGAGAAGTCGCTCAGGTCCGGATCCACGCAACGACCCTACCCGTTCGCCCCCGGATATCCTTGCCGAATGGCCGTGCTCCCCATCCGCATCACCGGCGATCCGGTGCTGCATTCCCCCGCCCTGCCCGTCGAGACGATCGACGACGAGCTCCGTGCGCTGGTGCGCGACCTCTTCGAGACGATGGATGCCGCGCCCGGCGTCGGCCTCGCCGCACCGCAGGTCGGCGTGCCGCTGCGGCTGTTCACCTACGGCTGGGTCGACGAGTCGGGTTCGCGCTGGCGGGGCGTGGCGATCAACCCCGAGTTGTGGATCACTCCGCCGCCTGCGGGCGAGCCCGACCTCGACGAGGAGTCGGAGGGGTGCCTCTCATTCCCGGGCGAGCGGTTCGGGCTCCGGCGGGCCGAACGCGCCATCCTGCGCGCCACCGACCTCGACGGCGAACGCTTCGAGATCGCGGCCGAGGGGTGGCTCGCCCGTATCTTCCAGCACGAGTACGACCACCTCGACGGCACGCTGTACACGGATCGCCTGGACGACCACGACCGGCGGATCGTCGCCAAGATCATGCGCAAGCTCGGCTGGGGCGGGGCGGGCGAATCCTGGATGCCGGGCGTCGACGACCTCGAGGGCTGAACGCGCGGCAGCGGGCGGCGCAGCTCCCTCCCAGGACACGTCCCGAACCGACGAAGGGCCGCCCGGTCTGCGGGTTCTGACGGTGGTCGCAACACCCTGATTTTCAGGAGGTTGCGGCCACCGTGTCGTTTTCAGGGGATCGTGCGGAGCTGAGGGCGGAGTTCC
>NZ_LMRW01000017.1 GCF_001428255.1 Agromyces sp. Soil535
GGATGCGATCCTCGTACTCGACGGGCGCTATGGACGACAGCGGCGTACTGAACGTGTCGCAAGCGTCCTACGACCACATCCGGCCGTACTGGGACCAGATCGGGGTGACCATCGCCGGCCGCCACGTCTTCGACATCACGGACGGCTGGGACGGGACGCCTCCGAGCGGGATCGACCACGTAGTCGTCGTGACACACCGGCCGGCACCCGAGGGCTGGGACCCCGAGGCGCCGTTTCACTTCGTCCACGGCGTCGAGGCGGCCGTGACCAAGGCGAAGGAGCTCGCGGGTGACCGCATCGTCGAGGTCGCCGCTGGCGACGTCGGCGGCCAGATGCTCGCCGCAGGTTTGGTCGACGAGGTACGCATGGACGTCGCACCCGTCGTGCTCGGGTCCGGCAAGCGCTACTTCGGCTCCGTCGACGCGCAGCACCTGCTGGAAGACCCGTGTTCGTCGGGTGGGAGGATCCGGNAGGTCGCCGCTGGCGACGTCGGCGGCCAGATGCTCGCCGCAGGTTTGGTCGACGAGGTACGCATGGACGTCGCACCCGTCGTGCTCGGGTCCGGCAAGCCGTACTTCGGCTCCGTCGACTCGCAGCACCTGCTGGAGGACCCAGACGTAGTTGTTCAGGGCAACCGGGTGCTTCACCTGTGCTATCGGGTGCGCCGTTGACCGATCTGAGCGGGTACGCGAAGAAGTCCACTGCGAACGGTGACACAAGATCGGGCCTCCGGCTGCGTTTGCGCATTGCTGCCCCGGGACCGACGCGCCAGCCAACATCCAGCCAGTGATTACACCCTCAACTGTGAAGAGCCCGTTAAGCGTCCTGGCCGGTTGCTGGTCGCACGCGTCAAGATCGAAGTCGACGCCGCTGACGCCTGAGCCCGCAAAAGAAGTAGAGCCTCGCTCCTTCTGGTGCGGGCTCTCTTCTTATTGAAAGTGAGCGTTTGACCGGGCGGCTCCCCAACACCTAAATGGGCTCCTCCTACCTGAGGTGAGGGTGGGCAGTCCGCCGACGATGAGCAGCATGCGTAGTCGGTAGTGCTCCCGGTTGCGGAAGCCGCGGGCAACGCGGCGGTGGCGTTCGATGAGGCCGTTGATCGCTTCGGTGCCACCGTTGTTCGCGCGGCCGGTGTCGAAGTAGGCCAGGAACGCCTCGCGCCACTGCTTGAGCGTCTTGCCGAGTCGCTTGATCTCCGGGATCGGGCAGGTAGGCAGCGACGCGAGGACCTTCTCCCCGATGCGCCGGCCCTCGATCGGGTTCTTGGCCTTGTAGGCCGAGCGGAGTCGTTGGGCGCACAGCCAGGCGACGAGCACTTCGTCGTGGCGTTCGTCGGCGACGATCGCCCGGTCGAGCCGTGCTCGTTGCCGCTCGGTGAGCTTCTCCTAGCCAAAGCGCAGGATCGTGCGGATGCCGTAGAGCGGGTCGTTCTTGCGTCCGCGGTGGCCGTGGATCTCCTGCTGCACCCGGCGCCTGACCTCGTCGACTGCTTGGGTGCCGAGCTTGACGACGTGGAAGGCTGTGGAGAACATTCAGGCGGGAGTCCCTGTGGAGGACGAGTCGGTTCGCGGAGATCGCTCCCGTACACCCCACCTCAGGCGGCCATTCGACTTCGCCGCTTATCATCGATCCACCATGAGCGAACGCGTGCACAAGATCACCTCGATGGGCGGCGATGCTCCTCGCGAGGGGCTTCCGACCTCGCCGACCGCGCCGAGCGCGGACGAGGGCCGCGCCCACGGCGTGGAGCGCGGCATCGACGTGGTGATGTCGATCCAGCGTCCCATCGTGCTGGCGCACCTGCGCAGCATCCGTCGCCACGCTCCCGGCGCGAACCCCGACCAGATCGTGCGCATCCTCGAGCGCCGGTACCTCGCGGCGGTCACGACCGGCGGCGCGGCCGTCGGCGCCACGGCCGTGATCCCCGGCATCGGCACGGGCGTGACCCTTGCGCTGTCGGGCGTCGAGACCGCGGGGTTCCTCGAGGCCACCGCCCTGTTCGCCCAGTCGGTCGCCGAGGTGCACGGCATCGTCGTCGACAACCCCGACCGCGCGCGGGCGCTCGTGATGACGCTCATGCTCGGGCGCGAGGGCGTCGACCTCGTGCGCCAGCTCGCCGGCCAGGCCAGCGGCCGCGGCGTCGCGCGCAACGTCTACTGGGGCGAGCTCATCACCAACAGCCTGCCGAAGGCGTTCATGGGCACGGTCGTCGACCGGCTCCGCCACGTCTTCATCAAGCAGTTCGCCGTGCGCGGCGGCGCGGGCATCATCGGCAAGGCGATCCCGTTCGGCATCGGCGCTGCCATCGGCGGCGTGGGCAACCACCTCATCGGCCGCAAGGTGCTGCATCAGTCGCGGCTGGCGTTCGGTCCTCCACCGGCACTGCTCCCCGCCGCGCTCGAGCCCCGCGAGGGCGACGGACTCCTCCGATCCACGACCTCGCGGATGACGCGAGCCGGCACCGCGGTCGGCGGCCTCGCCGTCACCACGAGCCGTGGCCTGCGCACGGCAGCGTCTCGTGCGGGTCGCAGCATCACCCGCGGGAAGCGCTCGACGGACGAGCACGCAGCGGACACAGCCGGAGACGACGAGACGGACGAGCACGCACGCTAGGCGCCGATCGCCTCCGCCTCGTCCTCGTCCTCCTCCTCGAACTCGTCGATCTCCTCCTCGCCCGCGTGCAGCGCGGCGAACCGCTCCCACTCGGCCATGAGCTGATCGACCGCGGCATGGAACCGGGCCGTGGTGACACCGGGGGTCGTGTCGCCGAAGTACCGTTCCACCCACACGCCGAGCCGAGTGAGCGCCGCCTCGTCGTGGGCGACCTCGTCGACCCGGGCGACCATCGATGCGGCATCCGACGCGTCGAGCCACTCGCACGCCTGCAGGTACCCGCCGGTGTCGATCTGCGCCTCGCGGTTCACCGGGCGGGTGATCAGCAGCGGCTTGCCGGCGGCGAGCCGGTCGTAGACCATCGCGGAGATGTCGACGATCGCCACGTCCGCCGCCGCCAGCTGCCAGCCGAGCGACGGGCCGTCGTCGTACACGTGCCGGGCGGTGGCATTCGCGGCGTTCGCGGCGGCGATCGCGGCGATGATCTCCCGGTTCGCGGCGCCGTACGCGTGGTCGACCACACCGGATCGCGGGTGCGGCCGGTAGATGACCCTGTGGCGCCCTGTGGCGAGCAGCCCGCGCACGAGCCCGACGCCGTGCGAGGCGATCGACCCGTACGCAGCGGCCCCGCGATCGCCCTCCCATGTCGGCGCGTAGAGCACGACCTCACGCTCGTCGGGCGTGTACGGCAGCGGCGACCCGTCGAGGTAGTGGTCGGCCTGCGGACGACCGATGGGGATGGCGCGCTTGTCGAAGTCGTAGTCCCAGAGCACCTTCTCGAGCCGCGTCCTGGCCGCGTCGCCTGCGATGAAGGCGTAGTCGTAGGCCTTGAACTGGTTCGTGGTCATGTACATCTTGTCGGACTCACCGTGGTTGATGAACACGTGCCACCGGCGCCCGTAGCGCATCATCTGGAAGTTCTTCGCGTTCTGGTTCACGTAGAACACGACGTGCAGGTCCTGGTCGTGGATGACCTGCTCGAGGTCGATCACGCGACGCACGTAGGCGACCGGCAACGGCGACTCGTCGAGGAGGGTCAGCGCCGAACCCGACGCGCGGCTCAGGATGAGCACCGGATGCCGCTTCGCGAGCTCGGCGAGCGGCTTGTACCACTGGCGCAGCTGGTAGAGGTTCACCCGTCCGTCGGCGAAGTATACGCCGACGCGGAAGTGGTGCGGCTCGAAGGGCGGTCGGTCGGCGAGCTTCTTCAGCAGCTCCCGCTGGGCACGCCGAGACCACATGATGTCCCTGGCCAGCTTGACGGCGCGCTGCGCGTCTCTCCGTAATCCCACCGTCCAAGGGTAGCGAGGGCACGTCGAGCGGATGCCGCGATGAAGGCGATCACGGCCGACCGAGAGGCGATCGTTACGCGTCAGACGATGGGAGGGCGCCCGGCGACCGTCATGCGCCACACCGTTCGCCAGCTGATCGGGCGCCGCTCCCCCGGGTGCTCGCGCCACCCCGCGCGCCAGCCGCCGAACCAGGCGCGCAGCGCCGAAGGGTTCCGCACCCAGCGAAGCACCTGGATCGCCGTCCACGAGCCGACGTACAGCGGCACGAGGACGGCAGGCAGGTTGCGCCGGGCGAGCCAGACACGGTTCCTGGCGTTCAGCCGGTAGTAGTACGCGTGGCGGGCCGGGTCGATCACCGGATGCCCCGCCTCGAGGTCGCCCGCGTACCAGGCGACATGGCCGGTGTCCCAGACACGCCAGGCGAGCTCGATGCCCTCGTGCGCGTAGAAGAACGGGTCCGCCCAGCCGCCCGTGGCGTCGAACACGGCGCGCGGCATGAGCACCGCGCCCTCCCAGCACGAGAACACGGGGCTGGAGTGCGCGGGGTCGCCCTTGCGGATGCGCGGGATCCACCGGCGCGGTGAGACCTCGCCGGTGGGGTCGACGACGCGGGGCTGGACGAGACCGAGCTCCGGGCGTTCGGCCAGCATGCGGCATCCGTGGGCCAGGAACCGCGCGTCGGGCAGGAAGGCGTCGTCGTCGAGGAAGAACAGCACGTCGCCGCCGACCTCGGGCACTCCGCGATTCCGGCCGGCGGGGATGCCGAGGTTCTCTGGCAGGTGCACGGTCTTCACGCCGTCGGGCAGCGCCGGGTCGGCGGTCGCCGGGTCCCAGCCGTTGCCGACGCACACGACGTCGACCACGACGTCGGCCTGGTCGAGCACGCTCCGGATGCCGCGGGCGAGGTCCTCGGGTCGCTTGCCCATGGTGAGCACCACCACGCCGACCCGCGGCCCAGATGAGGCGCGGCCCGGGGACGGTGCAGGCGCAGGTAGGTCAGGCCCGGACACGGCGGGAGGCCATGATCGCGACGAAGTGCCCGATCAGGGAGAGCAGCGCGAGCGGCAGCAGCACGGCGACCACGAAGCGGTCGACGAGCGGCTGGCCGAGGAAGAGGCCCACGAGCGCCGCGGCGAAGGCGATGAGCGTGAGCTCGACCGAGTGGTAGAGGCGGTGGAACGGCACGAACCGCGCGGCCCTGCGGAGCTTCGCGATGAGCCCGCCGCGCGGCGCGGTCTCGCCGTGCGTGTCGGCGAGCTTCGGCAGGCCCGCGTTCGCACGCGCGACGTGCACCATGTCGTTCAGCGCCTTGTTCAGCACGATGACGAGGGCCAGGAGTGCCGCGATCGTGGTCCACAGGAAGTCGGCCGGGAACTCGAGCGGGTAGGCGGCCGCGCGGATGCCGAGCGCGAGCGGGATGAGCGCCTCGGTCGTGTAGTGCCCGACCTTGTCGAGGAACACGCCGGCGGGTGACGAGGTGCGCCGCCAGCGGGCGACCTCGCCGTCGCAGCAGTCGACCAGCATCTGCAGCTGTCCGAGCACGACGGCGAGCAGCGCACCCCAGACGCCGGGGATGAGCAGGGCCGCCGCCGTCGACCAGCCGACGAGGATCATGAGGCCCGTCACGCCGTTCGCCGAGATCGGCGTCTTCAGCAGCAGCCACGTGAGGTACGGCGAGAAGCGCCGCAGGTACAGCGACGCCGTCCAGTGCTCCGCGTTGCGCCGGCCGCGCACCTCGGGCGGCTGGGTGACGGCGCGGAGCTCGGCGATGCTCGTGGGCCTGGCGTGAGCCTGACCGGCTTGTGACATCCGCGTCACCTTCCCGTGTGCTTGGCGATGTTGCTCGTCAGTGAGAGGTACCCGAGCACGAAGCCCACTCCCCACGAGACGTGTATGCACGGCAAGACTACGAGAAACCAGCCCGCGACCGCCGCGCCCCGCCCGCGGGCGTACGCGAGCGTCGCCGCGACGACGAAGAGCAGGTAGACGGCGGGCACGGCGAAGCCGAGGAGCAGCCACGGCGCGACGCCCATGGCCGCCTGCACGATGCCGGCGACGCCCACGAGCACGCCGAGGGTGACCCCGAGCACCATGAGGGGCGGGATGAAGTACCGGATGCCGTTGGCCGCCGGGAACCGCCGGGCGAGCTCGCCGCGCCACAGCCCGGTCGAGAACATCTGCCGCGCGAGGCGCTCGACCGACGAACGCGGCCGGTACATGACGGCGAGCTCGGGCGTGAACCAGACGGTGCCGCCGGTCTCGCGGAGGCGACGGTTCAGCTCCCAGTCCTGGCCTCGCTTGATGGTCTCGTCGAACAGCCCGACGCGCTCCAGTGCGGTGCGGCGGAACACCCCGAGGTAAACGGTCTCGGCGGGGCCCTCGACGCCACCGACGTGGAACGCGGAGCCGCCGAGCCCGACCTTGGTGGTGTAGGCAAGCGCGACCGCGCGTTCGAACGCGGTTCTGCCGTGGGCGTCCATGATGCCGCCGACGTTGTCGGCGCCGGTGCGCTCGAGCACGCCGACGGCGACGCGCGCGTAGTCGGCGGGCAGCATCGAGTGCGCGTCGACGCGCACGACCACGGGGTACTGCGCGGCGCGGATGCCGATGTTCAGGCCCGCTGGGGTCGATCCCACCTCGTTCTCGAGCACGCGCACCCGTGCGTCGCGGGCGGCGAGGTCGGCGACGAGCTCGGCGGTGCCGTCGATCGACGGTCCGAGGGCGATGAGCACCTCGACCGGGCCCGTGTAGTCCTGCGCGAGGATCGACTCGACCGCCGCGCGCACGTGCGACGCCTCGTTCAGCACCGGCATGACGTAGGAGACGCCGACGAGCGGCGACGGTGTCGCCTCGTGGTGCTGCTCGGGCATGTTCCTCACTCGCTCGGGTCGATCGAGCCTAGCAGTCGAGCCGCGGCGAACGATGAAGGGCCGGGATCCCGTGCGGGTTCTGACGGTGGTCGCAACACCCTGATTTTCAGGAGGTTGCGGCCACCGTGTCGTTTTCAGGGGATCGTGCGGAGCTGAGGGCGGAGTTCCTC
>NZ_LMRW01000018.1 GCF_001428255.1 Agromyces sp. Soil535
CGAGAACCGCCAAGACAGCTCAGACTCGGGGATCGTGAGTCCGGAGTCGACCCGAAGACCGGGACGGTGGGCAGCGGGCATGGATCCATCATCCTCTTGTGCTCGAGATGCGCCCGCAAACGGATCCTTTCTTGGGTGCGGTTGAGCGCTGCGCCCCTTCGCGTGTTCGACCGCTCGGAGCTGCTCTCTCCTCTTACTCGGGTCAGCGCCCGCCAACGCGCGAGCCTACGAGGCGCGGCGGACGCGCTTCCACAGGCTCGAGAAGGCTTTGGCGGCGTCGGAGCTCGGCGCGTAAACGCCCACCGGGGCGCGGTGCTCGCCCATGCGCTCGACGACGACGCTCGCTCCGACAAAGCCGTCGCCGATCTCCTTGTGTGCAGTGGGAAGGTGCTCGAGCGCGTCGCGGTGGGAGCGCTTTCGTCGGTCCACCTGCGAGAGGAACGCGACGAGCTTGACGTGGCCGCCGGAATCCGCGATCACGCCCCGTACCTGCTCCAGCGAACGCAGGCCCAGCGGCGAGGGGATGAGCGGCAGCACGACCACGTCCGCCGCTCGCAGCGCATTCTCGGCAACCAGCGACGCACCCGGCGGGGTATCGAGGATGATGACGTCGTAATGCTTGCGGAGGGGCTTGAGTACCGCCGTCACGCGGGACGAGGACTTCTTGGCAGCGTCGAGAGCGATGTCGAGGTCGCGGTAGCTCTTGTCCGCGGGCAGCACATCGATCCGGTCGAATTTCGACTCACGCACCGCCCTGTGCGCAGGCCTCTTCCCCCGCACAAGCGCCTCGGCACCGCCGCGCAGATGCGGCTTCACCTGCAGCAGCCATGTGACCGCCGCCTGCGGGTCCAGGTCCCACAGCAGGACGCCGAGGCCTTCGGATGCCGCCTGCCAGGCAAGATTTACCGCGGCCGTGGTCTTTCCGACGCCTCCCTTGGTGCTGTACACCGCGATCACCGTTGCAGCCACGGAGCCATCCTTTCACGACTTGCCTCAGGCATGACGTACCAGATCGAGCTGCGCCCAACCGCGTTCGCGCATGAAGCGCATGATGCGCATCGAAGCCATCAACAATTAGGACTGCGACCGGATCCGAGGCTTGACCACGCTTCATGATGAGAACGCACCACCGCCAGGTGCCACAGCGCTCCGAGCGACCCCGGGCCTGCGAGTTCGTGTGGGCGACCACCGGGTCAGCTCCCCGTCCGACGATGTCCTGGTCACCGTCGTGGTCACCCTCGGCCACCGCCCCGCAGAGCGATCCGCTTGCGGACACGACGCTCGAAGCTCGCCGCCCGACAGAATCGCGCTTATGGACCCCTAAGGGTTGCGAATTGCATCGGATGCGAGAACTCGCGAATTGGAGATTCATTCCGCGTGATTCCGCGGATGGGCGAGCCTGTTTCCCGTCGCAGATCGTGTTCGAGTGGAGCCGTCCGGCATGCCGGCAACGGAAGTCGAAAACGCGCCGGCGGCGAGTTTCGGCCGGCCGTTCTGCCGAGCCTTGACCAGAGACACCTGTGGGGGGGCTGACTCCCGCCGGCGCGGCGCTCCCGCACTCCTGATTCTGCTGCTCGGTGCTTGAGGTGTCCCGTTAGGGCTACCAGATGTACAGGTCTACCAACCCGGCGACGGGTGTGAGGTCCTGCACTGATGAGTCGTCCAGCCCGAGGATGGTGAGGTTGGTCAGTCCGGCCAGCGGGGTGATATCGGTGAGGGACGTGTCGCCGTAGAGGTAGAGCTCGGTGAGGCTGGTCAGCCCGGCCAATGGTGTCAGGTCGGACAGGCTCGGGTTGTTGGACAGAAAGAGGTGAGTGAGGCCGGTCAGCCCGGCCAGCGGGGTGAGATCGGTGAAGTCCGGGCTCTGTGCCACGGTGAGGTCGGTGAGGCCAGTCAGCCCGGCCAGCGGGGTCAGGTCCGTGAGGGCCGGATTCCTGGACAGGTTGAGCTTGGTGAGGCCGGTCATCTCGGCCAGCGGGGTGACGTCAGTGAGCGCCGTGCTACCGGACAGCGTGAGGCGGGTGAGGCCAGTCAACCCGGCCAGCGGGCTGAGGTCCGTGAGAGACGGGCTGCCAGTCACCTCGAGGAAGGTGAGATTGGTCATCTCTTCCAGCGGGGTGAGATCGGTCAGGGCCGGGTAATTGGACAGGGAGAGGGTGGTGAGGTTGGTGAGATTGGCCAGTTCGGCCAGCGGGGTGAGATCGGACAGGGCCAGGCTTTCGCCCAGGTGAAGCTCGGTGAGGCCGGGAAGGTCGGTGAGTCGTTCGACCCCTTCGAGAGTCTCCATCTTCGACAACCTGCAGTCCGCGGCGGTCAGCTCTGCAGGGTCATCGACACCGGCCATGTACATGCTGAACTGGATGCATGCCTCGATCGTGCCGATCGCGGGCAGGGTGGAGGGCCAGGCGCTGGCGGTGGCTGGTCCAGCGGTGCCGGATCCTGCGGGGGCGGCGGATGCACAGCCGCTGAGGACGATCACCGCCCCGGCCACCGCGAGCAGCCCTACCGCCTGCCGGACCGATCGTACAAGTGCGCCCATGCGTCAACTCTCCTCAACGGTCCTACCCGCCTGGGCAGGCATCGGTGGTTTGTCCTGGGATGAGCCCCCCATAGAGGAGGGAACCACCAGGCACAGCCCATTACGGTCACCCTACGGTCGTGGGCTTTCGTACTCTAGGACGCTCAGGACCTCGGGCGCTATCGCGCACCTCGACGCGGCTACGGCCGGTGTTTCGTCGAGGCTGCAGCGGTCCCGCCCGCAAGCCGGTCCTTCGACGCTGCGCTATTGAGCCGCTCCGATGGGTAGCTTGCGCGGTGACTCGCGGATCGAGCGACGGAATGTGAGAACGGCGGTAACTGCGCCGAGGACGGAGTATGCCGCAGCGTGCCATATGAAGCTCCATGCGGCACTCACGAGCATGATGAGACCGACTTGAATCGCCATCGCGGTGCCGGCGAAGGTGACGCCGACAACGAGCAGTCGAAGGTGTGCCGCAGCCCTGCCTACGAGGAAGGCTGGCACGGAGCAGACTGCACCGTAGATGGCAGTGAGGGCGGCGCTAACCAGAGCGACGTGGACGGCAAACCAGAAGTCTTGACTGATCACCATCCAGGCGATCGAGATGCCCACACCGAAGAGTGCCCCCCACGCTGCGTTCCTTGCAGCGAACCAGCCAAGAGAGGCGGGAACGGCGGATTCTCTCTGCGGACGCAGTAGTTCGGTCACATGTTCATTGTGCCTTTCCTGCAGGGGCGGCACTCTTAGCTGAATCTACTTGCGCATAATGGCGCGGCCGCGTTATCCCAGGGCCGCCCGCAAGCCGGTCGATTCCAGTTTCGTCGGTCTTGGTGTCTACATGCTGCGGCACCTCGACGCCGCAACGGCTTTCTTTGAGAGCCGAGGGGCTTCGCTGTACGGGCGCCGCGCGGCGAGCCGGTTGTATAAGCGTGCCAACATCCGGATCGGAGCCATGGCGTTCACTGTGGGTGGATCCATCTTTATCATCGTGGGACTCACCCGACTCGCCCTGTCCGTGGTGACTCTCGTCGGCCCGCAAGGGAGCATGTAAACCAGTGAGTGCGGTGCATCACTAGGGATCGTCGATAGGGCGGTCCCAACAGCGTGGCGGCGATGACCGGCTCGTCGATCTCTGCGCGCACGATGGGCGTGCTCACGCCGCGGTGCGAGCAGTTCGGCATCCGGGGGCGGAGCACCCGGGCGGGTACGAAGGATTGATCGTCTACGCTGCCCCACGTGAACACAGTCAGGAAGCGGTCGGAGTGATGCAGTGATCGCGGATATGCTCGGCCAGCTGGCCGCGTCATTGTTCGGCGGTTGGATCGCTGATGGATTCATCGGTCGCAGTCGAGCGAACGCTGCGAAGCGCCGAGCCTTCTTGGGTGGTCTCCGCGTCCTCTCCGGGCGACAGATTGGTCTCAGCAGGGAGTGGCTTGTCGGGGAGTGGCGCATTGATCCAGGCTGCCTACGCCTCGATGGGGTCATCGTTCCCATCTCTGCGACTGTTGCAGGTTCGCGTAGGCCGGCGAGCCTCAGGGAGGTCGTGGGCGGCGATGACACCGTCATCGTCACGGTTCGGACTGATACCGCCGAGCTCGAGTGGTCGATGCTGCGTCGGTTCGACGGCCTGGCACGGCGTGCGCTTGGTGTGCCGGAAGTGGCCGCAGGGACCGGCCCGATGGCATGAGTCCGTGGCCGCGGACGCGGTTGCTTGCCGTCAGAACGCAACCCTGCGGAAGAAGCAGCGACAGCCGGTCCGTCAGCGGACGTCCGCAAGCGGATCCTTCAGCGGCGATCTGTGGGACCCATTACTCCGCGTTATTCGAAGCCTCTTCGAGGTAGACGGTTGCGAACACGTCGATACCGAGCGCGGCGATGTTGGCTGCGAGGTCCGCTGAGATCACGAAGCCCCCTTGTGTCGAGTCGGAATCCGTGGACCACCAAATCCTGGCGTTGCAGTCCGACGGCAAGAGAGGGAACTTCCCGGCTGCCGGTCGTGCGAAGCTGACGAGATCGTGAAGCGCTCGGGTGCCCGTCTCGTCTGCGTCCGTATTTGCGCTTCGTCCAACGTCGAGCGTCCATACGTTGTGGTCCAACGTGCGACCCGAGGGGCGCACTGATCCTCGACGTTTGATGCTTGTCGGGAGGAGGCCGAGGATCTCGGAGACGCGGGCGGGGTCAGTCTCATTCGAGACAACAGTGAGGGACGCGCGCCCGGACTGGATCATGACGCGAGCATAGATGTGATCTCAGCTACCTCGTTGCCCGTGCCAGTGCTGTTCCGCCGAGGGATCGGTTACTGAGTTTCGTGCTGACCGGATACTAGTGCCGCTCTAATGTGGACTGCGGGTTGCGTTGACCACCCCTAGCACTCGCGCACACAACGCCAAGGAGGCCAGTGGAACAGCCATCCGCATCAGCGCTGTGGGCGAGGAGTTCAATGTGATTGGAGTGTCCGGACCCGGCGGGGCCGCGCATGCGTCCGTCGTGGTGATAGCCGCCGCAGTCCTGATCAGCCTTGCCGGTTGCGCCACCTCGCCACCCCTCGCGGCTACTGCTGAGCCGAGCGTTTCCCCTCCTCCGACCAGCGCCTCGTGGCCTCCACAGCTGCCCGAGACGGGCTCGATCGACGCGTGCTTGGAGTGGAGTGTGGCTGTGGCGCCGTTCAACGGCCAGCAGGTCACCGACCCCGCTCAGCTCACCAGGGTCGATTGCAGGAACATGACGAGCCTGGACGGTATTGAACGTCTCATGGAGCTTCCCGCGCTCACCGAACTCGCCATCGTCGACAGCCCGGCGCTGACCGAGCTCGCGCCCCTGGCTCGGCTGGCCGACCACCCCGCGCTCACCCGGCTCGTGTTGCTGTCCGTGCCCGGCGTTACGGATCTCGCCCCGCTGGCCGAGCTGGACAACATCACCTACCTGGACTACTCCGGCACCGACGCCGCGGAAGGCGGCGGCTCGTCACTCAAGGGCTCGTCCCTCGCGGACATCTCACCACTCGCCGAAATGCGAGGCCTCCGCGATCTCGCTCTGACATGGAGCGATGCACTCACCGACCTCACCCCCGTCGCGCAGATGACCGAACTCGACACGCTGTACCTCGACGCCATCCCGCTGCTGACAGATCTCGGGCCTGTCGGCGGGCTCACCGGGCTCACGAAGCTCACCGTGCAACGAAGCCCGAGCCTCTCGGACCTCACCCCCCTGGCTGGGTTGAGCGGCCTCAAGAGCCTCTACCTGAGCTACAACCTCGGCATCACCGACCTCACACCGCTGGCCGGACTCACGGGCCTCACCGAACTCTTGCTCTACGGCAACACCAGCCTCACCGACGTGAGCCCGCTCGCAGGTCTCACCAACCTGACCACGCTCGGACTTCTCGATTCGTCCGTCACCGATGTCAGCGCACTTGCCGTCCTGCCGAACCTCATGATCATGTAGACCCGGCCGAGCATATCGCCCGCTCCCGCGTCTTCCGCGGCTTCGGACAAGAGCCATTGCACCTCAGGACCGCCGATCTGACCGCACTCCAAGCTTGTCTCGACGAGGCGCTGACCCCGTAGGTGCGACTTCGATAGAACGCGCGACACAACCGGGCGTCGCTACTGCCCGGGGGTGGTTGCCTGCACCGCAAAAGGATCCAGCTCCGCAACGTCGTCTCGTTGATTCCGGGGCAACTCACCGACCTCCTCATGAGCAGCGCGCTGCGAGAGATATCGCCCTCGACGGCGCACAGCCACCTGCAGCTTC
>NZ_LMRW01000019.1 GCF_001428255.1 Agromyces sp. Soil535
CAACAGGAATGCTGCGCGCGCTCGGCTAGCCGCCGTCGTGGCCGACGCTCTGCGGCCGCCGTCACCGTCGCGACGACCGACGAGTCCGAGTCGCGGTGCCAAGGAAAGGCGCTTGGAAGCGAAGAAGCGGCGCACCGACGTCAAGCGACTGCGTCGCCCACCTCACGCCTGACCACCGAGGTGGCACCCATGGACGCGAGGACGCCGTCGACCTGAGCGGGCTTCGCCCGTTTGGGATCCCTCAGCGACGACGGCTCAGACAGGGTCGTAGACCAGGTGCACGCGGTGGCGCACTGATCGCAGCATGCCGATCGACACGAACGCGACGCGTGGCATTGGCCACTCGCCGTTGATCGGGTGGATCAGTACGCGCTGGAGCGTGGCGATGAGATTGAGGTCGAGCCACCCCAGAAACTGGCCGGGCCCGACGCCCAAGATCCAGCCAAAGAGCAACCAAAGCAGGAAGCCGACCGGGTTGAGAATCCACAGAAGCAGGCCCCGCACCACCATCAATGCGAACACGCTGATCACCGCGAGTCCTGTGCGTGCCGGCTTCTCCACCATTCGAGCCTAGAGGCCGCCGGCGACGCACGGACGATCGTCTACCGGACACCCTTCTGCGGTGAGGTCCCACTCAGGGCGGCTTGAATCTCCCGAATGATCGACCCGAGGATGCCCGACGCGAGAAGTCCTGAGCCGAGAGGACCCGCGGAGTCCTCACCAACCAGAGGCAACCGCCGAAGCGCGGACCTCGTTTGGTCGGTCATGCGCTCGAGTTGCCAGGAGATTTCGTCGCGGACGGCCTCGGGCTGATCCGGAGCGGCCAGCCCGGCCGCGTTCGCGGCGTAGGCGGCTGCGCCGAGAGCGTGCGCGCCCATGTGAGCGACCCCGGCGGCTTGTGCAGCAGCCCGGGCAGCAGCCACGGCCGCAGGAGAGCTCACTGCTTGCGCGGCCCGACCAGCAACGAACCGTCGGCGTATCTCACCGGCAGAATCGAGTTCACCGCGAGCAAACGCCCGAGCTCGAGCGATGGCATCCCGTGGTCGACCATCTGCCGGAGCCTCTGTTTCGAACAAGACCAAGACTCGCTCAGCACAGTCTGCTGCCCACGTTGCGACCCGGCGGCGGTCGGATTCACTCAGCGACTGCGGGGAAGGCATGCCAGCAGCCTCCCACACCAGCCGCAGGCCGATCCTCCTGCGAGGCGATCGCGGTCAGGGTGCACTGATGATCACGAATGCACCGGCGAGGACAGCAAGCAGTACGACGCCCGCGCCGATCCGGATCGTTCCGGCACCCACGCGACCTTTCAGGACGCCCTCGAATCCGAATGCGATGAGCGCCATGGCCGTGAGCAGGTCGACCAGCAGCGCCGCACCGCCGGACGCCGGTTGCGCATCGCCGCCGAACAGCGCGACGAGAAATACGATGATCAACCCGGATACGGCGCCCAGCCCTGCTGCGACTCCGAATCCGAACCCGACGCTGCCGGCGCGTTCGCCGCCCGTCATCGGCGGGCCGACAGCCGCCGTTCGGAACCGCGCCCGGTACGCAGGCACACGATCTTCCACGAGCGCATTGAGCGCTGGAAGACTGCCCCCATCGGATGGCACGTCGAGGAATCCGCGCACGGAACGCTTCGGCACGCCGTTGGCCGCGAGCAGACGGGCGAGCCTGTCCTGTTCCAGGTCGGTAGTCCAGCCGTCCAGGACGATGCCCCACCGCCCGGCCTGATCTGGGCAGCCGAGCTCGCGATAGAGCTGCGCAAGGGCTCGGCGATGTACGAATGGCGCGGATTCAGTCTGGGCCACCGGCTTGAGCAGGTCGAACGCCGCTCGATGCCGTCCAAGGTCGAAGAGCTCTCGAGATCGCGCGATTGTGTCCACCACGAAATTGTCGCCGAGAACTCATCGACTCCCGACCACCGTGCTCGATAACCGGTCCACCTGCGGACGTCCGCGGATGCGTATCTGACGCGTGGTTACCCGATGAAGGCCAGCGGCATCCTAGGTCTTCCCGTTCCTAGTCGCGCCGCGGAACATGGGATGGCGGTGGGGCGAGGAGTGGATCTGGTCGAAGCCGCACGCGATACCCAGCGAGTTCAGGGCGGTCAGCTGGCGGGGTCGTACTGGAACGCGCGCACCTCCTGCGCGCATCGGCAGGCACCCGCGATCTTCGCGGCCCATTCCAGTGCCGCCCCGCGAGAGGGCAGCTCCAGCACCGTGTAGCCGCCTTCGAGTTGCTTCGTCTGCGTGTACGTGCCCTCGGTCACGGTCCCATCGCCATCGACCATGACAGGCGGAATGCTCTCGTCGATGCCGCCGCCGAACACCCAGACGCCGGCGTCCTTCGCCTCCTGCACGACCACGTGCGACGCATCCGAGACTGCCTGCAGATCCTCGTCGGGAAAGACCATGGCGGCACTCGGGAACGAGATCAGGTACTTCGTCATCGCGTCGACTCCTTCTTCGCGCCACAGGGACCGGACCATCCTCACCGATGCGGCTGAGCTGCGCATCAGACTCGNCTCGTCGGGAAAGACCATGGCGGCACTCGGGAACGAGATCAGGTACTTCGTCATCGCGTCGACTCCTTCTTCGCGCCACAGGGACCGGACCATCCTCACCGATGCGGCTGAGCTGCGCATCAGACTCAGGGGTGCGGTCCCGCTCCGGTGAATGTCGACCCGAGGCTCCCGGTACCCCAATACGTGGGTCAATTCGCGGAGTCCGCTCGGTGTTCCGGGCTGGAGGGGCATAGCCTGCTCCCGAGGCGAGTGCTCCGCTCCATGCTCAGACGCGCTGATCGCAAATCATCACAGCTCTTACCCTGAACCTCCTACGCGAGGGAATTCGATGCGTCCGCTTGCCGTGTGTGCCGTTCTTTCCCTGGGCCTTGCCGCCAGCGTCCTCGCGGGCGCGTCGGCCGCAGCGGAGGGGCCCGGCTCGGACTTCTCGTTCGACTACACGAACTCGCCCGACACAAATGGCGCGCTCGAGTTCGGCGGGACGAAGCTCGAGAAGTGGACGCTCACGGAGATCACCGTGGGTGGTTCGTCGGTGCTCGGCTGGTGCTCCGGCACGGACGCCGGGAGCACAAGCTGGGGATGCTCCTACGCGCCGGCGGGCGGGCTGCCGGCCGGCGACGGAGTGATCGTCGTCACGGACTCCAACCCCGGCCGGGGAGCGGTTCTGCACGAGGCGTTCTTCACGGTGATCGGCGGGACGGCGGAGCCACCTCCCGCCCCCGCACCGATGACGGCTCCGCCGCCTGCTCCCGAGCCGGTCGTCGAGGCTGAGGAGCCGCCCGCCGTCGCGGTGAACCCCCTCGCAGGGTGGACGTTCGACATTCCGGGCATCGACCTCCGCAACGTGCATCCGGGCGACAGGCTGACCTTCAAGGGCGCGGGGCTCCCCTCGGGCATTACGATCTCGGCCGAACTGCACTCCACTCCGGTGTCGCTCGGGGCGGCGAGCGTGGGCCCCGTCGGCGCATTCACGCTCGTCGCGACGATCCCGAAGGACACGCCACCGGGCGACCACACGTTCGTGCTGACCGCGAGCGGCGCCGGCCTTCCCGCCACGGCGAGCGAACGAGCCGTGTCGGTGGTGGCCGCGGTGCCACTCGTCATCGAGACCGAGACCGAGACCAAGGTCGAGGAGGTCGAGGGGGTCGAGGCGACCGGCGACGACCACGGCACCGTCGCAGGTCACGGACCCGACCAAGTCGAGGAAGCGAACATCCTCACCCACGGATTGCCATCCATTGACCACATCCTCGCCGACCCGGCCCGCATTCCTGCAGCGTTCGGCGCCGGGCTCGTGCTCATCCTGCTCGCGGTCCTGCCCGCTCATCTGCTGAACGCCACGCTCAGCGAGCAGTACGAGCGACTCACCCGTCGGGTTCCGCACCTGCGCAGGACGCCGCGGTGGCTGCTGGCGATCCACGCCTACATCGCGCGGGCGCCGGTGATCGTCGGGCTCGCTGCGACCGCGATCACGGCCTTCCTGTTCGGCCTGGCCGACCCCCACTTCGGCTTCAACGAGCACTCCTTGAGGCTCTTCGTCGCAGTGACGATCGCCCTGTTCACGGTGACGTACCTCGCCAACCTTGTGACAAGGGTCATCCTGAAGCGAACGTGGGCGGTCGACGTCACCATTGCGATCCGGCCCCTTGCCATCGTCATCACGATCGTCGCCGTGGCCCTCTCCCGTGTCCTCGAGTTCTCGCCCGGATTTCTCGTCGGCCTGGTGCTCGGACTCAGCATCGCCCGCGACGCCGCCGACAAGCATGCTTGGAAGGCCGTCATCGTCCGCGCTTCGGTGCTCGTGGCGTTCGCGCTTATCTCCTGGGCGGCGTACAGCTCACTGGTGGAGAACGAGGCGCTGGGCCACGGCTTCACGGCGGAGCTCGTGCTGGAGATCTTCGTGGCGATCGCGACCGAGGGCATCGTCATGATCCTCGTCGAGTTGCTGCCGCTGCACCTGCTGGAGGGCGAACGTCTGTTCAAACGCTCCAAGCTGCTCTGGGCCGGCACCTACGCCGTCGTGCTGACCGTCTTCATCCTGGCCGTCGTGCCGTGGGAGGAGAACTGGCGGCAGCTCGGCGGCGACGCCTTCGGTTGGTTCGCGATAGTCGGCGGCTTCGCCGTCGTCTCCGTGGCCATCTACCTCTACTTCCGGTTCATTGCGACACCGATCGAAGACGAGCTCGATGAGGAGAACGTCGAGCCCACCGACAAGGAACCCGTCGCGATCGGCGACGACATCTGACTAAGGGCTTATCCCCTGTACCCTCCCAATCAGCGGCCCGCTGATGCTGTGACCTGCCGTTCGAATCCTGCCACCGGGTTCAGGCTCAACCGTTTCGCCTGTGCGCTCAGCTGACTGCAGCGCCAAACCACCTCGGCAGCTGACGAGTAAAACCTGCTGGGCTTCACCGACCCACGCCATGTGGCCGTCGGGCCGCAGCAGCGCCGCGGACACGTCCAATTCCTCGCTGACGTCGAGGAGCCGCTCCAGCAGACCGCGCTGGTCCATCACCTCGATGCTCCGCGCGTGCAGGCCGAGCGCGGACGATCCTCGTCGGCTCCGCGTCCTTCTCCAGCACCAGCACGTCCACGCCGTGCAACCGCAACTCGCCGGCCAGCATCACACCGGTCGGTCCGCCCCTGACGGCCGCTACGCCCGTGCGGTCGGGACGGGGCGAGGGAAGAGGGCATCGATCTCGCTGGGCTCGGCCCCGGGCTCGTCTTGATCGCTCAACGTCGCGCTCGTCATTGCGCTTGACCAGTGCCAGATGCTCGAAGACCCATGGATGCTGCTGGTGGCGCTATCGTGACATCCTTCCTGTGGAAGCTGACAAGGAGCCCTCGGTTTCCTTCGCTTTCGGAGCCAAGTGGGATGCTTTCGTGCAGGCGGTTACTGATTTCACGGCACGCTTGGGGTCGGACGCAGCGATGGCGACATGTTTCCAGTCGCGCATCTCCGGGCCCTGGTCCCAGGTCAGCGACAAGCGCAGCGACTCGGGCAGGGTTTTGATCTTCGCGGCCAAGGCGTCGCGGACCTGCTCGGGTTTGTAGCCGTCGGGCAGGTGCAGCAGCATCGTGTAGCCGGTTTGGCGTTCGACCAGGGTGCCGATCGCGGTCTGGTTCTGCTTGCCGATGATCAGGTCGCCCTCCCAGTTTCCCGGCACCGCGCGGTCCTCGATCTCGGGTGGACGCTCGGCGATGTTGATCATGTTCGGGATGCGATTCTTGCGTTGCCCGACCTTGCGGCTCGGTCGACGAATCGCCCGCCCGGTGCGCAGACACACCGCCAGATCTCGGCGCAAAGCGCCCCGGGACTGCACGTAGATCGACTGGTAGATGGTCTCTGGCGACACCCACATCTCCGGGTCATCGGGGAACTCCACACGCAGCCGGCCAGTGATCTGCTCCGGTGAGTCCTTCTTCTGAAGATCCTGCTCGACCTTGTCCCGTAACTCCAGATTCACCGCCAGCTTCGCCGGTTTCGGCCGTGACGCGCGGTGATAGGCCATCGCGTGTGCGGAACTCGCCCGATAGCCGCCACCAGACTCGCGGTTCCGCGCCAGCTCACGGCTGACCGTGGAAGGGCTTCGACCCAGCCGGGCAGCGATCGCCCGCATCGAGTTGCCTGCCGCGTGGGCGAGGCCGATCTCCTCCCGCTCAGAAAACGACAGACACCGGCCCTTCAAGTCGCGCCCACGACGAGGACGGACACCACCATTGGCGACCACCCAACGAGAGCCCTGCTTGCGATACGTGCCCGCCGCCACCGCCGCGTCCGTGATGAACTCACCACGCTGCAACTCGGCCCAGAACACCTGCACCTTCTCCGTGATCATGTGACTAGCGAACCGGATGATCAACACCTCTACTCAATCAGGTGTTGCGATCACCGCGAGAACCCAAGGATCCTCACATGGACGCTCGTCCTGTCCTGCGAGGGCGATGCATCCAGCTGTAGATGATGACTCGCAGACGCCGCCTCGTGTGGTCGAATCGGGTCAGCCGTTGACGGTCCAGTGCCTGTCCGAGGTCGGCGTGGAGGGCGGCGAGGTCGTCATGGCCGGTGTCGTGCAACCTCCGGCGGCGTATAGGCCT
>NZ_LMRW01000020.1 GCF_001428255.1 Agromyces sp. Soil535
ACGGCCACCGCCCGCATGGCTCTCTCGATCTACCGGGGGGAGCTCCTGCCCCAGGACCGCTACGAGGAGTGGGTGGACGCCGCACGCAACCACCTCGCCGACCTGCACCTGCAGCTGCTGCGCCTCGCCGAGCGCTGGGAGGAGCTCGTCGTACTCGATCCGAGCGACGAGGACGCTCATCTGGAGGTCATGCGCCGACACCTGGCCGGCGGGGATCGACACGCGGCGCTGCGGCAGTTCGAGCGGCTCGACCGTGCGTTGCGGAACGAGCTCGGCGTGGCACCGAGCGACGAGGCGAAACGGCTCAGGGCCCGTGCCCTCGCCGACGAGCCGGCCCCGCCCGTGCACCGCGACGACGCCGAGGCGCCGTTCCCCGGTCGGGAGCGGTACGTCGCGCTCATCGACGAACTTCTCGACGATGCCGAGCGGTTCGACGCCTCGCGCGCCCGGGATGCTCTGAGCGATACGTCCGACGCGCGCGCGGACGACGCGGCCGACCATCTCCCGCCGTCGCCCGACGAGGTGCTCGGCCGCGAGACCGACCTCGGCACGCTGCTCGAGTGGCTAGGCGGCGACGACCCCAGGCGGCTCGTCACCCTCGTCGGTCCCGGCGGGATCGGGAAGACCCGTCTCGCGATCGAGGCCGCCCGGCTCGCCCGCGACCGGTTCGACCGGGTGACGTTCGTGGCCCTCGAGCACGTCCGCGAGCCCGGTGGCGTTCTGCCGGCCGTCGCGCTCGAGCTCGGCGTTCGCGACGACATCGGCGTGCCGACCCTCGAGCGGCTCGCGCTCGCGCGCACGGGGCGAAGGGACCTCCTCGTGCTGGACAACTTCGAGCAGGTTATCGGCGACGCACCGGACGTCGCGTCACTGCTCGCCGCGCTTCCCGATGCCGCTGTCATGGTGACGAGTCGGGCCAGGCTTCGGGTGCACGCGGAGCAGGTCTTCGACGTCGAGCCGCTGGCCCTCCCGATCGATCCGCGCGAGGTGTCGCTCGCCGAGATCGCCGACGCGCCGGCGGTCCGGCTGTTCCTCGACCGAGCGCACGCCGCGGACTCGAGGTTCGACCTGACGGCCGAGAACGCCGCGGACGTCGCGGGCATCTGCCGGGCGCTCGACGGCGTGCCGCTCGCGATCGAGCTCGCCGCCGCGTGCATCCGGGTTCTCACGCCGTCGGCCATGCTCGCGAAACTCGACCGCGTGCTCTCCCTGCTGGTGACGTCGGGCCGTGACGTCCCCGAACGCCAGCGGACGATCCGGGCCACCGTGGAGTGGAGCATCGACCTGCTCAGCCCGTTCGCCCGTGCCCTGTTCGTGCGCCTCGGGGTCTTCACGGGCGACTTCAGCCTCGATGCGGTGGAGGCGGTGGCCGACGGCGAACCCTGGGCCGTCGACCTGCTCGGTACGCTCCTCGAGCTGGTCGACGGCAGCCTGCTGCGCCAGCGGGACGTCGGCGGCACACCCTTCTTCTCCATGCTGGCCCCGGTCCGGGAGCTCGCGGCACTCCGCTTCGCGCACGAGATGGATGATGCGCTGGTGCGCCACGCGCATGCCGCGTACTACGTTCGTCTCGCCTCCGAGGTCGAGCCGATGCTTCACGGATCCACCCAACAGCCCGCGGTCGAACGGCTCGCGGCGGAACGGGACAACGTCCGCGCGGGCTACCTCTACCTCATGGCCGTCGGCGAGGTCGATACGGTCGCCGACGCGGTGTGGCGACTGCGCCTCTACTGGCGGATCCGGAACCTCCTGCCGACGGCCAAGGCCTGGATGGACGATCTCCTCCAGGCCGGCGGGCCGCTCTCACCGCGCACCCGCGCGATCGCGATCACGTTGTCGTCGTGGGTCTCGCTGTCGCAGCCCGGTACACCGGTCGACCCCGAGCCGCTCGAGGAGGCGGTCGAACTGTTCCGCGACGCCGGCGACCGGTTCGGCGAGGGCGCGGCGCTGGCCGTGCTCGGCGTCGCCTGCGCCACGTCGTCCACCCCGGATCTCGACCGCGCCGAGGAGCTGCAGCGGCGGGCACTCGACCTGGTCACCCCCGACGTCGACCCGACCTTCAACGCCGTGTTCCGCGGCCAGCTCGGGAGCATCGAGTTCCTGCGCGGGCGCGCCCGCGATGCACTCGCGATCTACGACGGGGTCATCGAGGACGCCGTGCGCATGGGCAACCGTTTCGTCGAGATGATCGAGCTCACGAACGCGGGCTGGGCGCGGCTCGCCCTCGGCGAGGCCCGCCCCGAGCTGTTCGCCAGGCACCTCGAGCTCACGCTGCGCCTCGGCAACGAGGACGGGGTCGGGAACGCGGTCGAAGGCCTGGCCGCCTGTGCGATCGTGCTCGGCGACCTCGACCAGGCGGGGGTGCTCCTCGGCGCGGTGGACATGCTGCGGACGCGCACGGGACGGTTCGACCAGCGCACCTACCCCACTTCGGGGCCGATCGTCGAGCGGGTGCTCGCCTCGGAGGGCGCGGCCGAGTTCGAGGCGGGGCGGGCCCGCGGACGCGCGATGTCGCGCCGTGACGCGCTGCGATTCGCCCACGAGTACGCGAGGGCGTTCGCCAAACCGGTCGCAGCCGGTGCGGGCGCACGAGCGGATGCCCCGGGGAGCGGGTCCCCGGAGCATCCGCAGATCGACTTCTAATGCCCGACGTCAGGATCGAGCTGCTGGGACGTTTCGACGTGTACGTCGACGGATCTCTCACGGGTGCGGGCACGCTGGGCCGCCGTCAGGCCTCTGCT
>NZ_LMRW01000021.1 GCF_001428255.1 Agromyces sp. Soil535
CTGAAGTGTCTCTACCTCGTGACCCGGTCGCTTGACCCGACCTGAAGTGTCTCTACCTCGTGACCCGGTCGCTTGACCCGACAGGTCGCGGCAGGGCACGCTGGGTGACCAGGTGGAAGCCCGCGCTCAACGCCTTCGCGATCACCTTCGAAGGCCGCATCAACTAACCATGCGCCAGCCCAGATCCACCGTTAATCTGACAGACCCGCTGGGTGGGCAGCATTTGAGCCGGTTCGTTGGCCAGCGGGCAGGATCTGTGTTGTCCGGCACCCGCCTGTCGTCGTTGCTTGACCGATCGGGGCGCACTGGCGACTCCTTGCCTGTTGATCGCGTGGCAGGCGGGGCCACTGCCGGAGCTCGAGATGCCCTGTTAGGAACCCGGCGACCTCGTCGGCCACGGTCGAGGATCCCTGTTAGCGAATGTCTGGTGCGGATCGGCTCCTCACGCAGCAATGGCTGCCGGCGATGCGATGAACGAAGCAGAGGAGTCCGAAGATGATCGTCCGTATCGGGGTAGACATCGCTGTCCGCGCCCCGCATCAAGCCGCCCTCACCGACGAGCGCGGCGAACTGCTGTGGTCCGGGCACCGGTTCCGTACCAACCCTGTGGAGTTGGAACAGCTGTGGTCGAAACTGCCGCAGGAGGTCATCGCAGCCGAGGTCACCGTGGTGATGGAACCGACGCGCAATGCCTGGGTGCCGTTGGCGGCGTGGTTCCGGCGCCGCGGCGCCACGGTGGTACTGGTGCCCGCGGAGCGATCGGCGGATCTGCGCGCGTACTACGCCAAGCACACCAAGAGCGACCGGCTCGATTCTGTGATGCTGGCACGGCTCCCGCTGCTACACCCGGACGGGCTCAACGCCGAGCGAGGCCTGGGGCCCGGTGACCCGCTCCGGCGGGCGACGAAGCTGCATTCGTACGCTAGTCAAGCGTCGCACGGCCAGCATCGCCAGGGTTGATGCGCTGCTGGAGATCCTCGGCCCGGACTGGCACGCCGCGTTCGGCGGTGACCTGTCGAACAACACACCGCTGCAGTTCCTCGCCTCAGGCTACGGCGACCCGATCGCGGTTCGACGGATGGGACGGGCGCGGCTGATCCGGTTCCTGGGTCGCCACTCCCGAGGAGCATGGGGCGGACCGACCGCCGACCTGATCCTCGCCGCAGCCACATCATCGCGCGAAATCTGGGGTGACGATCTGGAGTTCGCTGACCTCGCCGAGGACATCGCTGTCGAAGCGCGCTTGGCGCTGCGGATCACCGAGGAGATCAAGGACGTCGATGACCGCATCGACGCGCTGGTCCGGGAACGCGATCCGCGCGGCATCATTACCTCCGCTCCCGGGGTCGGGCCCGTCACCGGTGCCGTCGTTCTCGGACGACTCGGCGACCCCGGCCGGTTCCGTTCCCTGGCTGCGGTCCGATCGTTCAGCGGGCTGGTGCCCTCGCTCGACTCCTCTGGGGTGTCCGGGCACCATGGCGGCCCCACCAAGCACGGCGACGCGCTGCTCCGCGAAGCCCTCTTCATCAGCGCAGACCAGGCCCGCCGGCAGGACCCGACACTCGCGGCGAAATACCACCGGCTCATGGTCGAGTCCGGCAAGCATCACAACACCGCGATCTGCCACATCGCCGCGACACTACTGACCCGCATCGCGGCCTGCTGGAACGCGGCGACACCCTACGAGCTCCGCGACGTGGACGGCACCCCTGTCACCCCCGAGGAGGCTCGAATGATCATCACCACCCGCTACACCGTCCCCGAATCTCTGCGCCGAAGCCGAACCACGACAAGAACGAGCCGGCGAAGCAAGGAGTCGCAAAGCGCTCCATCGACCGGCCCGTCCCACCCCCACGCTAACCACCCCACAGCCGCTTGACATCCCTTAGGAACTCAACGGCATGGTCTACACGACCCGCTTCGCCCGCGGCGGCAGCGGACCCAACGGGTTCGAACACCTCCTGAAACGGCTCGGGATCACCCAGAAGAACGGCTCACCATCCCACCCCCAGACCCAAGGCAAGATCTGTGAAGACTTATCGTGGTGCTGCGCTGGGCCTGGTCTGACCCTGGCAAAGAATTGACCACGGTGTCCTTCGTTCGATTTGTCGACCGGGCTTGGCGCG
>NZ_LMRW01000022.1 GCF_001428255.1 Agromyces sp. Soil535
CATCCCACCACCCCACATCGACCCGCACCAGACCCCACGACTCGGCGGACGCGCACGATTCCAACTCCCCACCGCCGCGACCGCATGACCCGAGCCCGAGGGCGTATGACCCGCAGCGGTGCGCGGCCGATGCTTGCCATGAGCGGGTACGGCCGCGCCCGGCGGCACGCGGCGCAGGACGCGAGCAGCGCCATACAGGAACAGCACGCCAGACAACAACAGCACGCCCACAGAAACAGCAGCGCCCAACAGGAACAGCATCCCCACAGAAACAGCAGCGCCCAACAGGAACAGCATCCCCACAGAAACAGCAGCGCCCAACAGGAACAGCATCCCCACAGGAAGCAGCGCCCAACAGGAACAGCATCCCCACAGGAACAGCCACACCAGACAACAACAGCACGCCCATAGGAACCACCACGCCACACAGGAACAGCACCCCGACAGGAACAGCCGCTCGGCGCAGGCACGCGGCCCGCGCCAGCGTGACGTGGAGACCGAAGCTCGATGCGGCCGTTGCTGCGAGCACCTAGTGTGGCAAGCGTGCGGATCACGGTGCTCGCTGGCGGGGTCGGAGGGTCGCGCTTCGTGCGCGGCGTGCGCGAGGAGTGCGCCAGGCGCTGGCCGGCGCAGGGTGCGGAGGATGGCATCGCGACATCCGCCGAGGTGACCGTGATCGTGAACACCGGCGATGACCTCTGGCTCGCGGGTGTGCGCCTGATGCCCGACTTCGACTCGCTGTTGTACTCGCTCGCCGGCGTCAACGACACCGAGCGCGGCTGGGGTCGCGCGGGCGAGACGGAACGCGTCGCCGCCGAGCTGCGCGAGTGGGGCGTCGGCTGGCCGTGGTTCACGCTCGGCGACCTCGACCTCGGCACGCACCTCGCCCGCACGGCCTGGCTGCGCGAGGGCGCGACGCCGTCGCAGGTCGGCGCACGCCTGCAGACGCGCTGGCCGCTCGGGGTGCGGCTCATCCCTGCGACCGACACCGAGGTCGACACGTACGTCGAGGTAGCCGACGCCGACGTGCCCGGCGGCGAACGGGAGATGCACTTCCAGGAGTGGTGGACGAGGTATCGCGCATCGCTTCCCGCGGTCGCATTCCGACAGCGGAATATCGAGGCGGCTCGCCCCGCTCCCGGCGTCGTCGAGACGATCGTCGGCGCCGATCTCGTGCTCGTCGCTCCGTCGAACCCGGTCGTCTCGATCGGCACGATCGTGTCGGTGCCGGGCATCCACGAGGCGATCCTCGAGACCCACGCGCCCGTGGTCGGCGTCTCGCCGATCATCGGCGGCAAGGTCGTGCGCGGCATGGCCGACGCGTGCCTGCCGGCCATCGGCGTCGACACCACCGCCGAGGCCGTCGGCCGCCACTACGGCGCGCGGTCGGTCGGCGGGCTCCTCGACGGCTGGCTCGTCGACGAGACGGATGCCGCCGCGGTCGCGCCGCTCGAGGCATCCGGGCTGCCCGCGGCATCCGTCCCGCTCTGGATGCGCGACCTCGACACCTCGGCGACCCTCGCCGGTGCGGCGATCGACTTCGCCGCTGCGGTGCGCGCGCGAGGCGACGCATGAGATTCCCTAGGTCAACCTCAGGCGGCGTTTTGTTGCATGGCGCCTCCGTGGAGTTGGGGGTTGTAGATGGTGTGGTCTTGCCAGCATCGCCA
>NZ_LMRW01000023.1 GCF_001428255.1 Agromyces sp. Soil535
GACCACCAGCATCGAGGGAGGCCCGCCTCATGCGACGGAGCGACCCAGGGTGGGGAATTTCGGTGAGCGAAAGTGAGGAATTTCAGTGAGCGCCGTCAGGCCGCACTCCATGGGAGAAGCCGCGCGAGTTCACCGAGGTCATCCACACAATCGCGGGGAGCCGGCATCGACCTCGACCGTCCAGTGACGATGCGGTTCCCAGGGCAGGACGCCCAGCCAAGCGTCGCAGACGAGCCACGTCGGATCCGATCACTCGAGCGCGCCCGGGTCGGCGATTCCGGTTACTGGACGATGTGGTCATCCGACTACCGCGTCGACTACCTCTGGCACTCGACATCCACGATCACCCGCATCGAACGACTCGGAATCGAGGACGATGAATCCGGCCAACCGGTCTGGCGATGAAACGGGCTGGCGAGGCGAATCCCCACGCCAGCCCGGTCGCCGTCTGACTACGCGTGCTCCATCGCCTGCACGTCGACTCGGCGATGATCTGGCTTGAACGGAAGCTCCGTGACCTCCGCGCGAATCTCCCGCTGGGCGGTGCCGGGACGACCCCAGAGCACCGTGACCCGGGTTCCGGGCGCCGCGTGCGCCCGATCGATGACAGCAAGCGAGATCGTCCTTCGGAGGACGACGCTGAGCGTTCGGCCCGTTGAGACGCCGACGGGTTCGCCGTCGACGCGCACCTGGTCGAATACCGGACCCTGCACCTTTGGCAGCTCCATCGGCTCAGGGAGGTCGCCGTCACGGAAGTATGAAGCGAACACATCGAGCACGTCGTCGCTGTTCCACGTCAACCCGACATGTATCCGGCGCGGACCCCCTGCCTCCGCTTCGGCGACCAAAGCGTCCCGTCCGATGAACTTGTGGGTGAGTGCACCGCGCCCGCCCCAGCCGAGTTCCGTCGGACGACGGAAGTAATCCGTGAAGCTCTCTGCGACGAAACTCCCGCCCGGGTAGCTCCGCTTGAACTGCCATGCAGCGCCGGGGGTGATCGCCGAGGATGGCATGTAGTCGAGGCCGTTCGTCGCGATTCCCGATTCGATGTGCTGGATCGATTGGGCGCGGAACCCGAGCTTCTTGATTCCATACGGGGCTCCAGCCTCGACGAGCGCGCTCCAGATCTCGTCGGCATGTTCGGCGGGGCCATGCACTTCGTACCCAAGTTCGCCGGAGATTCCGGTGCGGAGCACCCGCACCGCGACCCCGTTCAGCTGCGTGACTCGGCTTCGGTTGAATCGAATGTCGGTGAGGTCGTCGCCCGTCGCAGCGGAGACCACGGCCAGTGATTCGGGTCCCTGGACGCCGAAGATGAAAAGGTCCGGGCTGATGTCTTCTGCTGAAGCGGCCCATTCACGTTGGCTGAGCTGCCAGACCAACCAGTCGCCGCTGCCAGCGGTGTAGACGAATTCGCCATCGTCGATTCTCAGCAGGATGCCTTCCGAGGCGATCCAGGCGTTCTCGTCGAGTTGGACGTGGTGTTTCACCTGCCCGATTTCGAACTTGCTGAGATCGTTCATGCCGAGCTGGCTGAGGAACTCGAGCGCCTGCGGCCCGGAGACCCGCGTCTTGGACAGGGGGGTCCAGTCGCCGATGTAGCAGCTGTTGACGTGAGCCTGCCCTTCCTCCGCCCAGTCGGTGTACTCGAGCGGGAGGTAGAGCGGGCCGAATCGGCCGACTGCCGTCTTCCCGGTGCCTGCGTCCTGCGCCGCCGCGGCGGGGCTGAACAGTGCGGGTCGCTCGACGATCAGCGGTCCGCTACTCGCGTTCTTGAACGCGAGATAGGTGGCGCGGTGGTCGGGTTTGGGGGTCATTGCGGAGTACTCCTTCGGGTTGGCTCAGTCGCCTGAGTGCTGCGCGTGCCACTGCGCGAGGTCGGCGCGCCCGTAGTCGTTCCCGTTCGGCTGGCGCAGCGCGCTGTGCAACTTGAATCGAGCGGGCACGCGGTGTGCGTCGTAGTCGACGAGCGTCGCATCGCGCTGGGGTGAGGTGAGCAGAAGCAGGAAGTCAGCGCCGATGTCACGGAACGTCTGCTGCTTCGATTCGGTGAGCTCGCTCACGGGCATGCCGTCATACGGGGTAGTCGGTGTACTGATCGAGCGACAGGATGTTCGCCCCGATCTCGACGACGGTCGACGAGATCGTGCTGATGAGGCCCGGCCTGTCCTATCATTCGACGAGCGGTGTGACCTCGTTCGACGGGAGGCGCGCGGAACGGCCTGAGATGCGTGCGGATCGACGATGATCATGCTGCTGCTCCGATGCGGTTTCAGACGACTGAAACTATATCAGGGCAAAGGAACAATGCTAGCGGCAAGCAATGTTTTCATTTATCGACCTCTTCCATCAGACTTATGGTCCTTCATACATCTGAACGATGCCGTTCGCGCTGGGCCGCCAAGGAGCCGGCGATGCCGAGACGCGCTCAGCGCAGCCAAGAAGATCGTCTCGCGCACCAACGTCATCCTCACGTTCGACGAAGGCGACTTCGGCCAGGTCATCGGAAAGGCTGTGTCCCTCAACAATCACGGACGTACCGGATCGGAGCCGGCGACCCCTGATCGGCACCACCATCCACACTCGGCCGCGAGGCCCCTGAGCGCACACCACACTCGCGAGACTCACCGCCACCGTTCACTCGGCGCCGTTCAATGAGAGTTCGCTCGAGCGGACTACCGGGCTGGCGCGTTGTCCTCCCAGCAGGCGATCCGTCGGTCACGCCGCAGCCCGCAGACACCTCTGCATGGGTGCGAATTGGCCGAGACAGACTCCGAGAATTGCGATCGATACAGCGTTGGAAGCTCAATTCTGTTGCGACGTAGCTCGTGCTTGTCACAGTATTGCGCGTGGATGATCATGTGTGCCATCGTGTGTGATCATATCCATCCATGTACGAGGAGGTACCTATGGATCGGCAAACCAACGGAAGGTCATCCGGATTCTCGCGACGCGCGCTGATGACGGGCGCGGCAGCATCAGTCGGCGCAGGTTTGCTGGCGCCGACTGCGGCGAACGCCCTGGCGCCAATCACTTCTGCGAGGACGGGAAAGCCGGCCGACTATTCCAGCGGCATGAACCTCGTGCTGCTGGGGACCGCCGGAGGGCCGCCACCGAACGGATCCCGCTTCGGGATCTCGAGCGCGATCGTCGTTGACGGCAACGTCTACATCATCGACGCGGGTCGGGGATCGGTCTCCCAATACAAGCGGGCCGATTTGGCCCTGGCTTCGCTTCGCGGGATCTTCATCACCCACCTGCACGCCGACCATGTCGGCGATTACTTCAACTACTTCCTGTTGGGCGGAAACGCGAACCCGAACGTCACGGACTCCGTTCCGAACTCGACGCCCGTCTTCGGCCCTGGTCCGGCAGGCTTCCTGCCGCCGACCTTCGGCGGCGGTGAATCACCGACGGTGAACCCGGAGAACCCCACCCCTGGACTCGCTGCCCTCACGGAGTCCTGCAACCAGGCGTTTGCATACAGCACGAACGTCTTCATGCGGGACAGCCGGATTCGCGATACCTCGACGCTTGCAGACGTGCGAGAGATTCCCCTCGACGGCCTCGCGGTCGGGCCCTCGAGCACCGCACCTGCGATGAGCCCCTTGACCGTCATGGAAGACGAGCATGTGAAGGTCACGGCCGTACTCGTCCCCCATGGACCGGTGTTCCCGTGCTTCGCCTACCGGTTCGAATCCGAGTACGGCTCGGTGACCTTCTCGGGTGACACGACATACTCGGACAATCTCCTCACACTCGCGCACGACACCGACATCCTCGTTCACGAGGCGATCAACGTGCAGGGCTGGAATGGGCCGGCGGCGCTCAAGGACCACCTTCTGGAAGGGCACGTCGAGGTTCAACGTGTCGGTGAAGTCGCGCAGGCATCGAACGCCGCGCGGTTGGTTCTCAGCCACATCGGCGACCTCGCTGCCGGCGGTGAGCTGCCGGAAGACCAATGGCGAAAGTGGGCAAAGCAGGGCTACGAGGGCCGCGTCGATGTGGGAGCGGATCTGCAGACCTTCCGGGTCTGACACGTTGGGTGCCCTTTCGCCGAACGGCCCGCTCGCATAAGGGTGGGCCGACGGGCGTGCGGCTCTGCGTCAGGCCTGCGGGATCGGGTCGAGCCGCACGATGACGGCCTTCGACACAGGGGTGTCGCTATCCGTCTGGCGCCATACAAACGAAGGGCGCGCTGCCCCTCTGGCGCTGCCGACCGCGAGCTCGCACACTTCGGACTGAAGCTGAGTCACCGAGCAGCGGTTATGTTACGCAGATATCTCGTGAGATTACATACAGCTGATATGTTTGGCCGAGCGGATGACCCTGCGCCTGAGATGAAGCGCGATCGAAGGGCAGGGCCACTCCATCCGCTCCGAGCTCACGGGACGCCCGTGGATCCCCAAGAGAGAGTGACTTCAATGACGACACCTCAGGGCGTGCACCTGGTCGGAAGCATAAACCTCCCTGACGTCGAGACGACGATGCGGTCGGCCGCCGAGATCCTCGGCCGTCGCGTCCGCCGTATTCCGGATGGAGAGGTCGGCGAACGGTTTCACTGGATCGCATGGCAGCCGAACCGCCTCGACTCTACTGACGGACTCGAGCGCGTCGGAGAACCGGGATATCTGGTCGGTGGGGTCCTCGATGTGCGGCCGCTCCGGATCGCCGACGGCATCGATGCGCTCGAGTTGAAGTTGCCGAACCTCGGCTACGCCGATGAGGCTCGTTCCTCTTGGGCTGTTTTCAAGCGCTTGCGGGACGAGGGTGTCATCGCTGCGGGCACACGATTCCAGGTGTCACTACCCACACCCACGGCTGTTGTCGGCGCGTTCATCGTCCCAGAGGACCGCGCAAGGTTCGAGCCCTTGTACCGCGACGCGCTCTTCGCCGAGTTAGACCGCATCCTCGACGTCATCCCTCACGATGACCTCGCGATCCAATGGGATTGTGCCGTCGAGTTCGGGTACATCGAGAACGCGGGCTACGACAAGCGCGACAATGCCGGTTTCCTGCCCTGGTTTGATGACGTGTGGTCGGGTGTGATCGCTCGGGCAGTCGAACAGGCAGCACGTGTCCCCGATGACGTAGAGGTTGGCTTCCACCTCTGCTACGGGGATGTGGGCGAGCGGCACTATGTCGAACCGGAGGACACCGGCAACCTCGCTGCATTCGCGCAGCGCCTGCTGGATGCCTCGCACCGAGGCATCAGCTGGATCCACCTCCCGGTACCGATCGAGCGCGATGACGACGCGTACTTCGAGCCTCTCGAGCGACTCGCAGTGCCCGAACACACCGAGTTGTACCTCGGACTCGTGCACCGCGAGGACGGCGCCGAGGGAGCCGAGCGCCGTATTGCCACGGCGCAACGACACGTGGACCGCTTCGGCGTTGCCACAGAGTGTGGAATCGGTCGCGCACCGGCAGACGCAACGCTGCCACTGCTCCGAATCCACGCAGCCGTAGCTCAGCCGTGGCCTGCGCTCTGAGCCTTGCGGATTCGTTGACCTAACGAACGCCCCATGGGTAGTCTCCACGTTCCAACCGGGTAATGGTCTGCTCCAGCTAGCGAACTTCAGCGTCGAGCAGAGAATCCTCACGTTCGACCTCGAGGAGAAACTATTCAGGGACATCCTCTTCGGAAGCTTCGCGGAGGGTATCGCGTTGTTGTCGGAGTGCCGCGTGGAGTTGATCGCGGCGGCTGCGCAACAAGTCGACGACTTCGAGACGGTCCAGGTGATGCGCTTGTGCCAGGGCAACACGGAATTCTGCTGGACGATCGATGCGCGGCAATTCCTGTCGCACCCAATCGCCGACGATCGCCCGCCCGGTCTCGGTGATCGCATATGTCGTGCGCGCCGTCCGATTGCCGCTGCGATCGACGCCGACGGGCGTGAGCAGCCCGAGATTCTGGAGGCGAGTGACCGTGCGGTAGACGGTTCCCGTGGCGAGCGACACGATGCGGTCGTCATGCCGGCGGAGCATGAGCTGCACCATTCCGTACGGATGCATGGCTCCTTCGAACAGCAGGCTCAAGATCATGAACCCGAGACCGGTAATTCGCTCCACGCTTCTTCCTCAACTCTGAGATATTCGGTGTCGACTGTATCGGCCACGGAAGGCGCTAATACCAGTCGCCTGCCGGTTCCACGTGTGTCCGCGCAAACGTCCCTTACGACAGCCAGGAACTGGCGCCAAGGCCTTAGCCACTCCAGTAGGCCTCCCTCGAACGATCGGTGGGCCCCCCTCGTCGAAGACTTCTGCCAAGCGCGGAGTCGCGGTCGACTCCGAGCGTGAGCTGAGTAAGGTGGTCGGACTTGTCGTCGCTCCCGGTGGCGCGAGGGCATGCGGAACGCCGCGCCGGCCCGAGCCGACGCAGCGTCAGATCGCCTCCGCCTACCTCGTCTCGTACGAATGCGCTCCTGTGCCGGCGTATCCGCCGCCTTCTACGATCAGGTACTCCGGTCGGATGTCGCGGCCGGCGAACCAGCTCTCCAGGATCTCGCGGGTGCCGGCTGCGTAACGGGCCTGGGACTGGAGGGATGTCCCGGAGGTGTGGGGGGTCATCCCGTGGTTCGGCATGCTCCGCCAAGGATGGTCAGCAGGAGCCGGCTGCGGGAACCAGACGTCGCCGGCGTATCCGGCCAGTCGGCCGCTTTCCAGCGTCCGGACGATCGCGTCGCGATTGGCAATTGCCCCGCGCGCGGGGTTGACGATGTAGGAGCCCCGCCGCATGGTGCTGAGGAGCTCGTCGCTGAGCAGACCTTCGGTCTCGTTTGTCAGGGGGGCGTGCACGGTCAGCACGTCGATTTCCTTGACGAGACTCTCGATGTCCTCGTGGAAGGTCAGGCCGAGACTTTCCTCGAGTTCTGCGGGGAGACGGTATCGGTCTGTGTAGTGCAGGCGCACGCCGAAAGGGGCGAGCCTTTCGAGGACGGCGCGGCCGATTCGTCCGGCGGCAAACACGCCAACGTCCATTCCCTCCAGGTCGTACGATCGCTTCACTGCGTCGGCGATGTTCCATCCGCCTTCGACGACGATCTTGTACTGCGGGATGTAGTCCCGCACGAGGGCGAGCACCTGCATAACGGTGTGCTCGGCGACGCCGATGCTGTTGCTGTACGTCACCTCGGCGACAGTCAACCCGCGATCGATCGCTGAAGCCAAGTCAACGTGGTCGGATCCGATTCCCGCGGTAATCGCAAGCTTCAATTTCTCGGCCTTTGCCAGGCGATCGGGCGTCAAGTAGGCCGGCCAGAACGGCTGCGAGATCACAATGTCGGCGTCGGGGAGCTCCCGCTCGAAGACAGAGTCGGGGCCCTCCTTGTCGCTCGTAACCACGAGGGTGTGTCCGGCAGCTTCCAGGAACTTGCGCAGGCCCAGTTCGCCCGACACGCTTCCAAGCATTTCGCCGGGGACAAAGTCGATCCCCTCTGGGGTCGGCAAGAGTTGCCCGTTGGGGTAGTTCTCGATTACCGGGACGGAATCACGAGCGTAGGTCGGAGGGAAGCCCGACGTGGGGTCTGGATAGAGAACGCACAGTACTTTCGCCATTGAAGCTCCTTCGTCGCTTGACGAACTGATTCTCGATGTGTGATGACTTCGGCGTCCAACAGGAGGTGCCGGTGAGTTGATCGGTCGGGCCGATCGATGGTTCATCCTGAGGGTCTGCTAAAACCCGCCCTTGCCGTCTGAATCACGGCGCGCGCAAATGGCGAGAACGGCTCGCCACCGCGAATTGCGAGGACGACCGGTGCGCTTACCGATGGATCCACGAGTTCGAGGCTGGCAACTCCGGGCGGGAGCGAGTGTGAATCTCGAGGGGGTTGAGGTGTGACCCCGGCCCAGCGACCACGTGCCACCATGGCGACGAGGGCGCCTACCGAATCAACCTCGGCCTGTGGTCGGAGCGCGATCCCCTGACGCTCGAGAGCAGCGTCGAGGCTCTGGCGTGCGTGCAGTCCAGGCGCGAGCAGACAGAGCGGAAGTTCGCTGAGCTCGACGGCGCGGATGGTGCGTCGGCTCCCCGCAGCTCGGGTACTCATGAGAACTCGCTGGCGTTCCGCATACAAGGGCGTGATGGTCAGTTCACCGGAATGCCCTGGCCTGGTGTGAACGATTCCAGCGTCAAGCTCGAACCGCCTTAGCCTTTCCACGATCTCATCCGATGTGAGTCCGTCCTGCAGGTTGACTCTTGCTAGGGGATGGTCCGAGCAAAACCTATCGACAAGGTCCGCGGCGCTCTGGGTCGCCGATGGGATCACTCCAAGTCGGAGCGTTCCGACCAGGCCGGTCTGCAGCGACTTCATTACGGAGTGAAGGGCGTCCTGATCGGCGACGATGCGTCTAACCCACACAAGCAGTTGCTCACCTTCCGGAGTGAGTCCTTCGAAGGAGCGGCCACGTCGAACAAGCGGCACATCGAGTTCGATTTCGAGTTTCTGAATCGCCTCTGACAGCGAGGATTGCGAAACGAAGCACGACGCCGCGGCCCGACCGAAGTGCCCTTCGCGTGCGAGTGCCACGAAGTACGCCATCTGCGTCAGGAGCAAGGATCCGGGTCCGACCTCGAGGCGGCGATCCGCGCTGCGTACCAGGCGAGGAGGGCGAGTGCGGAACTGGTCGCGATGACCAGGCCGAGGTGCGCTGCCGTCGGGCCGATTACGCCGGTGACCGGGGACCCGAGCACGCCGCCGAGGAACTGCGCCGAACCGGTGAGGGCCGACGCCGCGCCGCTTGCGACGAGCGTGAGCTGCCCCCAGCTGTGCGCCGCGGGAAGGACGAAGCCGGCGGCGGCGGCGAACACGGTCGACGTCGTCCACAGCAGCCACTCTGGACCGTGCGCCAGCGAAGCCGCGAAGAGCGTGACGCCGCTCAGCGTGCTCGCCGACAGGCCGATCCCAAGTGGGAGCGCCGGGCGATGATGGCGAACCAGGCGGCGGAAGCCGAGGTTGGCTGCCAGCATGGCCGCGGCGTTGGAGGCGAACACCACGGCGAACACGACGGGCGGGTGACCGAACTGCAGTTCCACGATGAATGGCAGTGTCGTGATGTACGCGTAGAACCCGAAGGCATGCGCGGCCAGGGCGATCGCGACGAACGCCAGTTCGGCGTTGCGTGCACCGGTGAGGAGGGATCTCACGACGGAAGCGTCGCCGGCTGATCGATGATCGGGCGCCAGCGTCTCGGGCACCGTGATAGCCGTTGCGAGGCCGATTGCGGCGCCGAATGCGGTGAGGGCGAGGAAGTCGGCCCGCCAGCCCCAGGCGTGCGCGATCGCAGCGCCCATCACGGGCGCGATGACCGGGGCGACCGAGGTGATCAGGGAGAGGAGTCCGACTCGCGAGGCCATCACGCCGCGGTCGACGGAGATGTCGCGTACGACGCTGCGCGCGACGACGATGCCGGCGGCCCCGCAGAGGCCGGCCGCTCCCCGTGCAGTGACAAGCATCTCCGGAGTCGTCGCCATCGCGCTGATCGCCGACGTGATCGTCCACCCGATGACGCCCGCCAGGATGACCGGGCGCCGCCCGGCGCGGTCGCTGAGCGGTCCCCAAAAGAGCTGGCCGATACCGATGCCGAGCAGGCATGCGGTGATGCTGGCTTGCGTGAGCCACTCGGTTGCGGCGAGCTCGTGCTGAATGAGCGGCAGTGACGGAGTGTAGATGTCGACGGAGAGCGGCGCCGCAGCGGTGAGCAGCGCGAGGACGAAGAGGATTCCCGCAGCCGGCGGCGTTCGCGTCGCCGGAACGCCGCTGCCCCGCATCAATGGCTGCGGTCGAGGACGGCGACCAGGTCGCACTGGATCAGCGAACCGCCGTCGAGTTGCGCCGCCATCGCCTGGCGGGCGGGCCGGCTCGACGGGTCGGTGAACAGCGTCGTCCATTCATCGTTCAGCGCAGCGCGGTCCCGGTAGTCGGCAAGCCAGAACGTCATCTTCACGATGTCGTCGGTCGAGCCGCCGGCCGCGGACATCAGCGCGCGTACGTGCCGGAACACGTTGGCGCACTGCACGTCGAGCGCAGCCGGCATCTCGGAGGTCTCCGGATCCCGGCCGGTGAGGACGCCGGAGAACAGGAAGGGGCCGATCCTGCTGGCGGCCGGGATCGGATTGGCGTGGCTGAATCCGGGCAGCTCGACGCTCGTCCGTCGCATGGCGGATCAGGCCTCGGCGATGACGCGGTTCTCGATCGCGCCGAGACCGTCGATCTCCGCACACACGATGTCGCCGACGCGGAGGAAGCGACCGGTCGGGGCGCCAATACCGGCGGGCGTGCCGGTCGCGAGGATGTCGCCGGGCATCAGCGTCATGACCTGGGTGAGGTAGGCGATCTGCTCGTAGATGTCGTAGATCATGTCCTCCGTCCTCCAGTCCTGGCGCACCTCGCCGTTCACGGTGAGTCGCATACCCAGCGAGAGCGGATCCTCGATCTCGTCGTCCGTCGTCAGCCAGGGACCGATCGGACCGTGGGTGTCGAACGACTTCCCGAGCGTGAACGTGGGCGACCGCTTCTGGAGCCAGTCGCGGACCGAGACGTCGTTGGCCACCACATAACCGGCGATCACCGACCGGGCGGACTCAGCCGCGACGTGCTTGCACTTCTTCCCGATGACGACGGCCAACTCGATCTCGTAGTCGAGCTGATCCGACAGGTCGGGCTTCACGATGGGGTCGAACGGGCCCCCGATGCACGACACCTGCTTGTTGAACCACAGCTGACTCGTCGGGATCGGAATCCCGGCGGCGCGGGCTTCCTCGGCGTGCTCCTTGTAGTTCATGCCGATGCCGAGGTACTTCTGCGGAGCGTCGATTGGCGCCTCGAGCACGACGGCGTCGAGGGGCAGGCTCTGGCCGTCCGCCGCCAGGATGACATCCCTCATTGAGTCGAGTTCCGGCAGGATCATACGCAGCGACGTCCCGACTCCCGGAACGTCGGAGAGGTCGGTGATCCGGTCTCCGTCGACCCGGCCCAGACGGGCCGGGCCGTCGCCGATGTGGTACCGCGCGAGCTTCATGATCTCTCCGTCTCAGGTTTCGCCGACGCCTCGATCGGCGTCGTCTTCTCGTCGCCGCCCTCCGACGGCAGTGCGGGCCACACCTGCGCCCCGATGGGTGTCATCTGGAAGCTGACGAACCGCCAGCGGCCGTCGACGCCCCGGTGCAGCACCTGCGTGGCGACGCCGTCGACCGTCCGCTCGCTCCCGTCGGGGTTGCGCAGCCGGTTGACGAGCTGACCCGTCATGATCGCGACGTCGCCGATCTGGCGGATGAGCAGTTCGCCCCGGGTAATGCTCTGGTAAGCCCGGCGTGTGGCGACGTGCTCCAGCAATTGGAACTTGTCCTGGGTGAGTCCCGGAGCGTGGATGTGCACGAGGCTCTCCTCGAAGAGCTCGTCCAGGGCGGCGACGTCGCCGTCGACGAGCGCGGTGGAGCGAGCGTGCTCCGCCGCGAGGATCTGCCGGGTCGTCTCGGCGTCCGGAGCTTCGACGTGTGTCATATCAACCCCCTGTAGGTTCCGCCATCCAGTTGCAGGTTCTGTCCCGAGATGTAGCCGGCCTGGGCGCTACAGAGGAACGCGCAGGCGTCGCCGAACTCGTCGGGCCTGCCGAGCCGTCGCGCCGCGATGGTCGAGGCGATGCGGCGTCGAGCTTCGTCACGCTCGATCTGGTGCTCCGCCATCATCCGCAGCGCCATGAACTCCTGTCGAGGCGTGTCGAACCGCTCGGGCAGCAGGTTGTTGATGGTGACGCCGTCCGCGGCGACTTCGACGCTGATGGCCTTGCTGATCGCAGTGAGCGCCGATCGGGCGGATGTCGAGAGCCCCATCTCATATGCGGGCCCTTTCACCATCGCCGACGTGATGTTGACGATGCGGCCAAATCTGCGGGCGCGCATGCCGGGGATGTAGGCGCGCATGAGCTGCACGGCCGGCACCATGTTGGACCGGAGGGCGCCCACGAGCGCAGCCTCCTCCCAGTCGTCGAGTCCGCCGGGAGGAGGGCCGGCGTTGTTCGTGACGAGGATGTCGACCTCGGGAACTGCGGAGATGATCGCCGCTCGCCCCTCCGGGGAGGTGAGGTCGGCGGCCACGTGGTCCACGCGGGCGCCGGGGAATTCCCGGCGCACCGCGTCGGCCGCAGCCGAGAGCTTTGCGTCTTCCCGTCCGTTCAGGGTCACCGAGACGCCCTCGCGCGCGAGGGAGCGCGCGCAGGCGAAGCCGAGTCCCTGCGACGAAGCGGCGACGAACGCAGTGCGCGCGGAGAGGCGCAGGTCCATCAGGCAGTCGGCTCGCTGACCGCGAGTTCCCAGGTGCGGAAGCCGGTTGCCTCGCCGGCTTCGTGGCCCGGACGGGGCTGGCCGACAAGTGCGTGGTACTTGCTGAAGATCGCGTCAGCCTCGGCGAGGGGGAGCACGTCCTCGATATCGGTGAATCGTTCACCGTCTGTGCGGTCTTCCACCATGCGGCGGATGATCTCGTATCCTTCGCCGCGATGGGCCATCACGATGCCGTTCACCGCAGCGAGCCGCTGGTTCTCGAACGCCTTGAGCGCGTCATCCAGGTCGTCGATCGTCGCGAGCTTTTCGGCCAGAACACCACCGTCGACGATGGCCTGGCAGGCTCCGTTTCCTCCACGCGGGTACATGGCGTGGGCCGCGTCGCCGATCATCACCACGCGGCCGTCGATCCAACTGTCCAGCGGGTCATGGCGGATGAGGGGGAAGAGGTAGACCTCCCGTGCGTCACGCAGCATCTGCTGGACGTCCAGGAAGTCGATGTGGCAGTCGTCGTAGTAGTGGAGGATCTCGTCGACGGTGCCGATCTGGTTCCAGTCCTCGACCGTTTCGTCCCGGGTCGCCTCGACGACCCAGTTCACCAGGGTGAGGCCGGTACCTTCGAAGTCGTCTGCAATCGGATACACGATCATGCTCGAAATCTGTGGCGCGCCGATGTGCAGAATGGTGCCACCGGACTTGAACGGCTTCATCAGAGTCGTCCCGCGCCACATGGTGATGCCTGAGTACACCGGCTCTGCGCTTTCCGGGTGCATCTGTCGCCGAATCGCCGATTTGATGCCGTCGGCGGCGATGGCCAGATCGGCTCGGACGGTGCTCGACGATCCGTCGCGGTTCTGGAGTTCGAGGGTCACCCCGTTCGCGTCCTGGGTATACCCGAGGCAGCGTTCTCCCTGCACCACGGCGTCTTCGCCGAGGCGCTCGATGACGCTGCGGTAGAGCAGCATCTGCAGGTAGCCGCGATGCACGAAGCGCTGCTCGTAGAGGTAGCCCATGTGGGCACCGCAGAGCTCGGCGTAGATCTCCTGACCGTACTTGTTGTAGAAGATCGACTCCTGCGCGTCAACGGAGATTGCGCGGAACTCCTCGAGCAGGCCGAGCTCGTCGAGTTCCTTCGAACCGTAGACTTTCACATCGATTCCGACCCCGAGGGGCTTCAGCTCCTGCACCGACTCGTAGATCCGGGGGCGGAAGCCCTTCTGGTGCAGGCGGAGCGCCGCGGCCAATCCGGCCGGGCCGGCCCCGATGATGGCGATGTCCAGCATGTGTTCCTCGTGCTCTCTGTGTGTTCGTCGTGACCGCCCATGGTCCTTGACGGAGGTCTCTGCGTCGATGACCGACTATTCGGCGCCCTGATCGAGATGCGGGAAGAGCTCACCGAGGAATCGCTTCGTCGACTTCCAGGCTCTGTCCGCACTGCGAGGGTTGTAGGCGACACCGTCGGGCATTCCGGGTGCGTCGGAACGGGGGTTCGTGAAGGCGTGCTGGGTGTCGCTGTAGAGGTCGAGTTCCCAGTCGAGCCCGGCTCCGCTCATCGATTCCTGGAGCTGCGAACGCATCTCAGCCGTTGCCATGGGATCGTCGGCGCCGGTGCACAGCAGCACGCGGGCGGCGGTGGCCGGCTGGTCCCAGCTCGGATCGAGCAGGTCGAGCCCGCCGTGGACACTCACGGCACCGAGGACATCTCCGCCGGTGCGAACGTGCTCGAGCGCCGAGGATCCACCGAAGCAGTACCCGATCGTCACGAGCGCGGCACCATTGATCTCGGGCTGCTCAGCGGCGACGTCATGCGCCGCGCGGATCCGGCCGAGCCAGCTGTTGCGATTGCGCACCATGCCGCCAATCAAGGGCCCGATCTCGGCCCCTGATGTCGGCGTCGTCCGGTCACCCCAGACGTCGGCGGCGAACACGGCGAACCCAAGTGCGGCGTATCGACGAGCGATCCCGATCATGTCTTCGTTCAGCCCGAATGCATCGTGCACCAGCACGATTCCGGGCAGCTGCACTGCAGCGCTCGGGGCGCACAAGTAGCCCAGCATCCGGCTTCCGTCGTGCGAGTACTCGACATCCCGCACGATCATGTCCGCCATCTGCAACTTCTCTCTGCCACACGTGCTCGTCGGTGAGACGTGGGAGAGAGTATGCCAAATCCCACACGATTTCAAGTGCGATCATCTGGCGAATCCCGACATAGGTGCGAGCCTTGGAGAATGATTGTGATGATTTTATGGGGCTTTGATCAGGGAATTTATTCGCCCTTGCCCTTTGTGTCCATTTTGTGGTCTGGTCAATTCACACGAATCTGCATATGATTTCGCACACGATAGCCGGTCTTCATCACGCATGGATGGCCGGCGTAACAGCACAGGGCTGTGCACAAAGGCAGACATCGCCGTCAGCGAGAATCGAGAGCACGACCGAATGACCGACACAGTGAACGCCAGGGGCGCCACCGACAGCGATCTCTACACTGGCGCCGTTGGAGCGACCGACGCCGTAGCGAAGCGATCCGGGGGATCGTTCGGCCGCTTCGCCGCCCGTTTCGCGGTCATCGGCGTGTGGCTGCTTATGATCATCCTGTTCGGGCTGCTCGAACCGTCCACCTTCCTCACGGTGGGAGCCTTCCGCACCATCTTCGGCAGCCAGCAGGCGCTCGTCTTCCTCTCCGCGGCTCTGTTGTGCACGGTCATCGTCGGCGAGTTCGTCGATCTCTCGGTCGCTTCCAACTTCGGCCTGTCGGCCATCCTCGTCACCGTGCTCACCGTGACGTACCACTGGAACGTCTGGGCGGCGGCTATCGCCGCGATCATCGCATCCGTTCTCGTCGGCGCCGTCAACGGGTTGCTGGTCGTCAAACTCGGGGTGAATACGATCGTCGTGACCCTGGGCATGGGCACGTTCCTCCTGGGGATAACGCTGTTCGTCAGCAATCTGATGCCGGTAAGCGGCCTGCCGCCCTACTTCGCCCAGATCGCGCTGCTGAACGTCGGCGGTCTCCCCATCAGCTTCTTCCTGGGTGTCGTGCTCATGCTCGGTTTCGCGTACATCCTCACCTTCACCCCTCTGGGCAGGAACATGCGCTTCGTTGGAGAGAACCGTGAGGTGAGCCGACTCGCCGGTGTCCGCGTGACCCGGCTGCGCCTCGGCGCGTTCATCGTCGCAGGTCTGATCGCCGGAATCGGCGGCGTGTTCGCCGCAGCCGCCACCGGTGGCTTCGACCCCGCCGTCTCCCAGAGCTACCTCCTGCCGGTATTCGCCGCGACCTTCCTCGGCACGGCGATCCTCGAACCCGGGCGCTTCAACCCGCTCGGAACGCTCATCGCGGTCTACTTCCTGGCGACTGGCGTCCTGGGTCTCCAACTTCTCGGCGCCACCTCCTGGGTATCAAGCGTCTTCTACGGCGGCGTGCTCGTCATTGCGGTGACGATCTCCACAGTGCTGCACGCGAAATCCCGCTGACCCCAGCCACTTCTATCCGTTCCGTTCCATGCTGTCCCGTTCCGTTGCCAGTGCTGTCAATACAAGGAGAGAACAAAGAATGAACACAGCATCCCCTCTCGGCCGTCGACGTGCCCGCGCATTCGCCGCAGCCAGTGCCATCGCCATCGCGGCGCTCACCCTCGCCGGGTGCGCCGCAAATGGCGGGTCGGCGCCGGAGTCCAGCCCGAGCACGAGCCCCGCGGCCGAATCCGACCTCGCGGCCACGGTCGCGAAGCTCCAGGAGCCGCTCGAGGCGTACCCCGTCCCGACCGAACCGATCGAGGACGTGAGCTCGGTCGAAGGTAAGACGGTCTACTACATCCCGATCACCCTGCAGTCGCCCGCCTTCACGGTCACAGCGAACGGCCTGACCGACGCCCTCGAGACGGTCGGGGTGAACGTGCAGCTCTGCGACGGAAAGGGAACGCCGACCGACATCAGCGCCTGCGTCAACCAGGCGACCGAGGCCAACGCGGCATCGATCGTCCTCGACGCCATCCCCTACGGACTCGCCGGCAACGCCCTCGATGCCGCCCAGGCCGCCGGCATCCCGGTGATCATCAACAACCAGATCCCGGACCCCGCGCACCCCGACTCCGAGACCCTCGAGACGATCCCCGGAAGCGGCACCTCGATGGAGGTAGCCCTCTCCCAGTGGTTCGCCCTCGACTCGAATGGAGCGGGCTCGCTGCTGATCAACCAGAGCACGGACGGTCCCTCGCCGGCGGCGTATGTGAAGACCGCCCAGGAGGAGATCGCCGACGACTGCGCCGACTGCACGATCACGATCAACGGGATCTCGGTGTCGAGCTTCTCGCTCATCCCGTCGTCCACCAGCGCAGCACTGCTTCAGAACCCTGAGATCGGTTACGTGGAGGCACAGTACGACCAGTACCTCCAGCCGACCCAGGGTGGCGTGCAGCAGTCCGGACGCACGGACATCAAGGGCATGGCAGGCGCGGCGGGACTCGGGAGCCTTCAGGCTCTCGAGAACGGCACCTTCCTCTATGCGGCCGCGTCGCCCGCCCTCACCTTCCAGGGTTGGATCGACGCCGATGCGTCGCTTCGTCTCATCCTGGGCATTCCCGTACCTGACTACGTGGTCCCGGTGCGCCTGTTCACGCGCGACACGATCAGCAACGACACCCTGACCGAGGAAGCGGAGGCGTCTGGCGAATGGTTCGGACCGACCACGTTCCCCAAAGACTTCGAATCGCTCTGGGGAGTGGCGTGATTCTTCCCGAATCGACGGAGGTGCGGGCGGCGACGCTCGCACCTCCGGTGCCACGTCTGGCGGTCGAATCCCTTTACATGAGCTTCGCGAACAACCGCGTTCTGCGCGACGTCGCGATCGACGTATGGCCAGGCGAGATCCACGGCCTGGTCGGCCAGAACGGCTCAGGCAAGTCGACACTCGCGAAGGTTCTCACCGGGCTGTACACCCCCGACGCAGGCACCCGCATCGCCGTGGACGGTGGGGAGCTGCAACTGCCGGTCAGGCCTCAGGAGGCGCGCGACCGCGGGGTCGCGGTCGTGCACCAGAGCCTCGGGTTGTTCGACCACCAGAGCGTCCTCGAGAACATGCGTGTGGGCCGACTGCGCGGGAGCCGGTTCCTGCGCAGAATCGACTGGAGTCGCGAACGGGAAGCCGCGACCGCAGTGTTCGAGCGTCTCGGACGTCACGTCCCGTTGAACGCCCCGGTGGGGACCCTACGCGAAGAGGACCGCGCCACGGTCGCCATCGCGAGGGCCCTCCAGGATGCGCATGCCGGGACCGGGCTGATCATCTTCGACGAATCGACCCGCTCGCTCGGGAGACGTTCACTGGAGCACTTCTTCGAGATCCTGGGAGAGATCGTCTCAACCGGAACCTCGGTCCTGCTCATCACACATCGACTCGAGGAAGTCGTCGATGCGGCGGACCGTGTCACGGTTCTGCGCGACGGGCGCGTCGTGGAGTCCGGTCGGGAGATGGCCGGAATGAACGAGGCCGACCTCACCGCGATGATGCTCGGTCGCAACCTCATTGACCTCGAGCACCGCGGTGCGGCGACCATCCCGGCGAACTCGACTCCGGTCGGCGTGGCCGGGTTGACCGGGCTCGGCGTCAGCGAGGTGTCCCTCGAGGTCTCACCGGGGGAAGTTCTCGGGCTGACGGGGCTCGCCGGCTCCGGCTACGACGACGTCCCCTATCTCCTCAGCGGAGTCACGCACGCCGATGCCGGGACGCTGACTCTGCTTGGCGCGACCATCTCGGTGCCCGCCCTCAGCCCGGCGTCGGCGATGGAAGCCGGCATCGCCCTCGTACCCGAGGGCCGCGAGCACGCCGGTCTCGCGATGAGTCTGTCCCTGGCCGAGAATGCCACTTTCCCGCAGACCACCCGCTCCGCGCGCAGCCTGTTCCCGATCGATCGGAAGCGCGAGCGCCGCATCGTGAGCGAATGGATCGAGCGTCTCGACGTGCGCCCGCGTGAACGGAAGGCCTCGATACGGACCTTCAGTGGAGGAAACCAGCAGAAGGTCCTGCTGGCGAAGTGGCTCGCCAACGCTCCATCACTGCTGGTTCTCCACGAGCCGACACAGGCCGTCGACGTCGGCGCTCGGCACACGCTCGTCGCTGCAATCCGCAAGGCCGCCGCGGATGGCTGCGCTGTGATCGTCGCGGGCTCGGACGAGAACGAGCTGGCCCTGCTCTGCGATCGGTTGCTGGTCTTCGAGGAGGGCTCGGTTCGAGCCGAACTGCGTGGCGACCTCAGCCCGGACACCATCGTGGAAGCCATCTACTCGAACGGTTCGCGATCCCGGCTGCGCGGTCCAAGATCTGAAGTACACACGGAAAAGAAAGAGAACAACTGAGATGACCGTCGTCGACATCAATATCCACCACCTCCCGGAGGACCTCTTCACCAACGAGAAGATTCTCGACGGGTTCCTCAGCACCGCTCCGCGCGGATTCGGTGAGATCGCCAGCGTCACCACGATGGAGAACGGCAAGAAGCAGCTCATCCTCGAGAAGCCCAAGGGGTACCAGAACCTCAACTACGTCGAGGGTGACTACTCGGTGGAGTCGAAGCTCGCCGCGATGGATGACGCCGGCGTCGACTACGGCGTCATGAGGGTGCCGGTCTGGCAGGAGTGGCTGCGGCTCGACACCTGCAAGGAGGTCAACGACAACGCGTACGAGATGGTGAAGCGATCCAACGGACGGCTTTTCGCAACAGCGTGCGTTCCGCCGTGGGGCGGCAAGGAGAACATCTACGAGCTCGAGCGTTCCGTGAAGGAGCTTGGTGCCGTGGGCGTGCAGCTCGCGTGCCACTACGGCCAGTTGTACCTCGACGACGAGGCATTCGAGCCCTACCTCAAGGTCATCGAGAAGCTCGACATCCCCGTGGTCGTGCATCACACACCCCTCCCCGTCGAGTGGAAGTCGGTCATCGACTACACCAACCTGCGCCGTGAGTACGGCCGCATCTCGGATCAGGCCACCGCAGTGGGCCGCGAACTCTTCAGCGGCATGTTCGATCGGATGCCCGGACTGCGGTTCATTCACACCATGCTCGGCGGGAACTGGTTCGCGAACACCGAGCTGCTCACCCCGCACGCCTCGAACAAGAAGGAGGCGATGAACCGCCTCGACTCCAGTGGCGGCGAGAAGATCAAGGGCTACCTCGAGAACAACCTGTTCTACGACCTCACGCACCCGCACTCCTGGGGCAAGCACCAGGTGGAGGCCGCACTCAAGATCAACGGTGCCGACCACTACCTCTTCGGCTCGTCGTTCCCCGTGTTCTATGGCTGGATGAGTCAAGGCGTCGAGTTCGTCAACAACGATCTCGACATCAGTGACGCCGACCGCGAGCTCGTGATGTCGGGCAACGCCAAGCGCCTGTTCAACCTCCCCATCTGAGGCAAGGAGCAGCCATGAACAACGAGAACGAAGACATCGACGGATTCTTCTCTGCCGCCCGAGTGACCGGGCAGCAGGAGGCCGTCGAACTGCCGCAGGACAGTTTTCGCGCTCACCTGTACGACCTCGACGACCCGGTTCTCGCCGGCAGCCGCGGTGTGGACTATGAGCAGTTCGCGGAGGACCGTTACAGCGCTCCGTTCCTGCAGGAGCTCCTGGCATATTGGGACGGCCTCTATCGTGAGCCGTTCGTCGGCATCACAGCGGACGGTGTCGTGCGGGAGGGACTTTACGAGCTCCCCGACGTCGATGTACCCACCGATCCCTCTCTCGTGGCGGCGGCCGAACGTGTTCTCGGGCTCCTCACCGCGGAGCAGCGCGAGCAGTTCTGCCATCCCATCGATGCGCCGGAATGGAGGGCCTGGAGCAATCCCGAGTTCGTCATCTATCGCGTCGGACTGCGGCTGGAGACGCTGAGCGCTGAGGTCGTCGATGCCATGCTCGACGTGGTTCGCTCCTCCCTGAGCCCCGCGGGATATGAGCGGGTCGCGGAGGCGATGGCCCTCAACGGCTTCCTTGGCGAGTTGGTCGATCTGCCCGCCGTCATGAACGACCGCAGCTACTGGTTCTCCTTCTTCGGCACCCCGTCGGCGGAGGGCGCATGGGGTTGGCAGCTCTTCGGTCACCACGTGGCTCTCAACTTCGTGACCGTCCGTGGCCGGCACATCATCGCGCCGGTGTTCCTCGGGGCGGAGCCGGCACTCTCCGATGGTGCGAGGCCCCCACTCTTCGATGCACGGGAGCAGGTGGCGATCGAGCTCGCCGAGTCTTTGACCGACGAGCAGCGCGAGAAGGCCGTCGTCTACAGTTCCGTCCTCGACCCTGCCATGCCGGAGGGGCGGCTGCATCCCGCCGATGAACGCCACGTCGCGGGAGCGTTCCGCGACAACCGAGTGGTCCCGTATGAAGGGATCCCAGTGCGGGAGTTGACGGATCGACAGCGTGGCCTGCTGCGTACCGTCATCGAGGACTTCTTCCTACTCTTGGTCGAACCGCAGCGGGAGTTGACGTTGCGCGATTTCGACGGCCACATGGACGAGACCTGGCTTTCCTGGTACGGCGCCACCGACGGTTCGCAGCCGTTCTACTTCCGCATTCAGAGCCCCGTGGTCATGGCGGAGTTGGATCACCACGCTGGAGTGTGGCTCAGCAATCGGCTGCCTGCCCGCTTCCACGTGCACACGACACTGCGACTGCCGAACGGAAACGACTACGGCAAGGCGCTTCTCGCTCAGATGGCTGAGCGCACGTGAGCGGGTTCATTCGCGCCCGACAGTGAGGCCTCGTAGTTCGTCACGGCCTCGAGCGTGTTGATGTCGTGTCGACGCGAGGCGGTCTCGATCATTTCGGGGTCCGCCCCGCCCTCGATCAGGTCGAGGATCGCAGTGTGTTCGCTGATCGAGGCGAGGGCCCGGCCGGGTGCGTACCAGAAAGCAGACTGGCGGACGAGCTCGAGTCGTGTCCACTCAGCCGAGACCAGGTCGTTCAGTCGCTCGTCATCGCAGCGGGAGCACAGCAGAGCGTGGAAGCGCCGATTCAGCGCGCCGAATCGTTGTGGGTCGAAGTTGGCCAGCGCGTCGCCCATCTCGCGGTTCAGCCTGCGTGCCTCGCTGATGTCGTCAGGGGTCATCTTCTCTGCCGAAAGTGCCGTTGCAAGGCCGCCGAGCCGGGCCAGCAGGCGCATCGTGCGCTTCCAGGTCTCGGTGTCGAATGTCTTGACGACGGCGCCCGCGTTCTGGATGATGTCCACCCAGCCCTCGGCCTCGAGCCGACGTAGGGACTCCCGCCACGGGTTGGTGCTGATGTTGTACTCACGGCCGAGTTGGTCGATCACGAGCCGCTTGCCGGGGCCGTACGTGCCGTCCATGATCCGCTCCTTGAGGATCTGGTAGGCCTGATCGGCTTTGCTGACCGCCACTCGTAACTCCTTCGGCAAACGATGGGCTGATCCCGCGATTCTACTGGTTATCGCACAGGATCCGCCGTGGAGCGGGCGATTCGAGCCAGCAGTCTCCCAGCCGTTGAGTCGAGCGCGGCTCCAGCGCGAGCGAGCACGAGCGCGCGAAGCGGTTCCGGTGCTGGCTGGAGGCGCCGGACCGTCACCGCGAAGCGGGACAGGCTCGCACCGTCGGGATCCGGGAGGATCGCGCAGGCGACACCCGCCTCGATCAACGGCAGGCTCGTCTGGATGGTCTCGACCGTGCGAATTGAGGCCGGCGTGATCCCGTGCCGACGGAACGCCTCGTCGACCGCCTCCGGCAGGCTGGGGACGGCGGCGGTCCGGCGCGGCAGCAGCACGACCTTGCCGGTGAAGCTGCTGAGCGGAAGCGGGTCCGGGAGGTCTGCCTCATCCGCCGCGAACGCGGCGACGAGCGGAATCTCGCCCCAGTCCACGATCTTCAGCGTGCCGCGGTGGCGCTGGGCGAAGCGCCTCGGATCGGCGACCATGATCGCTGCGAGGTCGACGGTGCGCTGCTGCAGCATCTCGATCGCGGCCCAGGGCGGGGGATCCACGAGGCGGATCTCGACGTCGGGCACTTCAGCCGCGTACTCGCGGAGGAGGGTGGGCAGTCGGTGCCACATCAGCGCCGGCACCGCCGCCATCGTCAGCGACCCCGCCGTGCCCGCACCGAACCGGCCGAGCGCCGACACGATGTCGTCGATGTCTCCGAGCACCCGGGAGGACGCGTCGAGCAGGTACCGACCGGCGCTCGTGGCCTCCACGCCGCGCGGGGTGCGCACGAGAAGCGACACGCCGACGGCTTCCTCGAGCTTGGCGATCGCGACACTCAAGGGCGGCTGCGAGATGTGCAGCCGGGCGGCGGCCGCGGTGAACGAGCCCGCTTCGACGACGGCGGTGAAGTATCGAAGGTGGCGCAGCTCCATGGTTCACAGCATATCCCGAGGGTGGCTATAGCTTGTGGCTATGGCTCTCAGACGAAAGCGGTAGTTCCCATCGTGGCGGGGAGTCGTCAGGCTTGAAGGGCAGTCAACCGCACGAGTATGGAGCCGCCGATGTTGCCGACCACCAATTTCGCCCCACCGTTCACCCTGACGCGTGCGAGCCATGTCTCGCTCGCCGTGACGGACCTGGAGGCTAGCCGTGACTTCTACCGCGACGTCGTCGGTCTCGTCGTCACGGAGGAGACCGATGACGCCGTCTACCTGCGCGGGCTCGAGGAGTCGGCGCACCACAGCCTGGTGCTCGAACGCGGCGACGAGGCGAAGGCACTACGCGTCGGACTTCGAGTTCGCACCGACCAGGACATCCTCGCCGCAGAGAAACACTTCGCCGCCACCGGAATCGAGTTCCAGCGGGTCGAGAAGGCCCACCAGGGCCCGACGCTGCAATTCCGCGACCCTGTGGGAACACAGATGGAGCTCACCTCCTCAATGGACCTTGTTCCGCGCAAGATGCAGAACTTCGACGAGTTCGTAGCCGGGGCTCCACAGCGCATCGACCACTACCAGGTCGTCACCTACGACGTGCAGACGGCCACCGACTTCTGGACAGGCCTCGGCATGCGGATGTCGGAGTACACAGCGACCGATGGCACCGACGAGCTCTGGGGAACCTGGATGGAGGTCAAGGGCAACACGCACGACCTTGTGTTCACCAATGGCCATGGTCCCCGACTGCATCACTTCGCCTACACCGTGCCGGATGCCACTGCATTGCTTCATGCAGCGGACGTCGCCGGTGCCCTCGGCTTTGGTGAGGAGATCGACCGCGGACCGGGCCGCCATGGGATCAGCAACGCGCTGTTCCTCTACCTGCGGGATCCCGACCAGCACCGGGTCGAGCTGTTCACGACGCACTACCAGTTCATCGACCTGGAGGAGGAGCCCATCCGGTGGGACGTCAGCAACGCGAAGCGCGCGCAGCTGTGGGGTATGCCGGCGTCCAACCGTTGGTTCTTCGAGGCCAGCGAGTTCCCGGGAGAAGTCCTGCACGAGCCGCTCCTGCACGCGAGCCCGACGACGCTCGAACAGTACCTCGGCGTTCACTGATGGGCACCCTCCCCGCCGAGCTGCGCGCGAAGCTGGAGGCCGCACCAGTCGCGAGCCTATCGGCACAGCTGCGCAAGCGAGGACTGAGCAACGTGCACATCGACGGCGTGCGCCCGATGCATCCGGAGGTGAAGCTGGTCGGCACCGCCAGGACGCTGCGCTACATCCCCAATCGGGAAGACCTCTTCGCGAGCCACGGCGGCGGCCAGAACGCGCAGAAGCGAGCCTTCGACGCCGTCGACAGCGGAGAGGTCATCGTCATCGAGGCGCGCAGGGATGCAGGCTCGGGAACGCTCGGTGACATCCTCGCCATCCGTGCCCGCACGCGCGGCGCGGCCGGCATCGTCACCGATGGCGGCGTGCGCGACTACGAGGCGGTCGTCGCAGTCGGGCTGCCGGTCTTCTCGAACGGGGCCCACCCCGCGGTACTCGGCCGGAAGCACGTGCCGTGGGAGTTCGACGTGACCATCGGCTGCGGGGGCACGGCCGTCCAGCCGGGCGACATCATCGTCGGGGACGCCGACGGGGTGATCGTCATCCCCCCAGGGATGGTCGCCGACGTCGTCGACGCGGCACTCGCCCAAGAGGCCGAGGACGTATGGGTCGCCCAGCTGATCGACGAGGGTCACGCCCTCGACGGGCTGTTCCCCATGAACGCCGAGTGGCGCGCGCGCTTCGAAGTGGAGCACGGCGATTGACCGGCCCTGAAGTGCGGCGGACGCTGGACCACGCGACCATCGCCGCGATCGCCGACCGGCTCTCCGCGGCGGAACGCGACCGGGCGACCGTGGACCTCCTGACGACCAGCCACCCCGGCATGACGGTCGAGGACTCCTACGCCGTGCAGAACGAGTGGCGTCGACGGGGCGTCGCCGCGGGACGCCGCCTCATCGGACGGAAGATCGGCCTGACCTCGAAGGTTATGCAGGCGGCGACCGGCATCACCGAACCGGACTACGGCGCGATCTTCGCGGACGCGGTCTTCGAGAACGGCTCGCTCATCGAACACGACCGCTTCTCGAACGTGCGCATCGAGGTCGAGCTCGCATTCGTCCTCGCAGAACCCCTGGAGGGGCCCGGGACGACGATTTTCGACGTGCTCCGGGCGACGGAGTACGTCGTCCCCGCACTCGAGATCCTCTCGTCGCGTATCGAGCTCGCCGGGCGCACGATCGTCGACACGATCAGCGACAACGCGGCGTTCGGTGGCCTCGTCTTGGGCGGGAATCCGTGGAAGGTCGACGAGATCGACCTCCGCTGGGTGTCCGCGCTCCTCTACCGGAACGAAGCCATCGAGGAGTCGGGGGTTGCCGCCGCGGTCCTGAACCACCCCGCGACGGGCGTGGCGTGGCTCGCGAACAAGCTGGCGCGACACGGTGACCGCCTCGAAGCCGGCGAGATCGTGCTCGCCGGATCCTTCACCCGCCCGATGTGGGTCGAGAAGGGCGACACCGTGCTCGCCGACTACGGGGATATGGGGACCATCACATGCCGCTTCAACTGACTCCCACCCTCCGGGACGTCCTGCGTGCCACCCCGCGTCCCCTTGCGGGGATCTGGGTCTGCTCGGGCAGTCCCCTCGTCGCCGAGATCGTCGCGGGCTCGGGCATCGACTGGCTGCTGATCGACCAGGAGCACGGCCCGAACGACCTGCAGACCGTCCTCGCGCAGCTGCAGGCGGTGGCAGCCTATCCGGCGACGCCGGTGGTTCGCGTTCCCTCAGGGGACGTCGTGACGATCAAGCAGGTCCTCGACCTCGGCGCGCAGAACATCCTCGTGCCGATGGTGTCGTCCGCCGAGCAGGCACGAGAGCTCGTCCGCGCGGTGCGCTACCCGCCCCGGGGCTTGCGCGGGGTCGGTTCGGCGCTTGCGCGGTCGGCCCGCTGGAATCGCGTTGAGGACTACCTCCTGGATGCCGACCGCCATGTCTCGCTGTTCGTCCAGGTCGAGACGGTCGAGGGGATCGAGGCCGCCGGGCAGATCGCCGGAACGGACGGGATCGACGGGGTCTTCGTCGGGCCATCCGACCTGGCCGCCTCGATGGGCCTGCTCGGCCAGCAGGCCCATCCCGACGTTGTGTCGGCCGTCACCCGCGCCTTCGAGGCCGTCCGCACCGCCGGGAAGCCCGTCGGCGTCAACGCCTTCGACCCCGTGGTGGCGCGCGCCTATTACGACGCGGGCGCCGACTTCGTGCTCGTCGGAGCCGATGTCGCCCTGCTCGCCCGTGGCACCGAGGCGCTCGCGGCCCGGTTCGGCGAGGCGAGCGACACGACCCGCCGCCCGTCCTACTGAGCTGAACGAGAGACATGCACGACACCGCAACCGAGCACGAGCGACTCCTTCTCGATTCCATCCCCGACCGCCTCCTCATCGGCGGCGCGTGGTGCCCTGCGTCGAACAGGCAGACCTTCGACGTGGACGACCCGGCGACGGGATCCGTCCTGAAGTCGATCGCCGACGCCTCGTCGGCCGACGGGATTCGTGCATTCGATGCGGCGGTGGTCGCCCAGGCCGGATGGGCGAACACCGCCCCCCGGGTTCGCGGCGAGATCCTCCACCGCACGTTCGACCTGCTGCAGGAACGCCGCGACGACGTGGCGCTGCTGATCTCGCTCGAGATGGGCAAGCCCCTCGCCGAAGCCCAGGGAGGGGTCACCTACGGCGCGGAGTTCCTCCGCTGGTTCTCCGAGGAGGCGGTGCGCATCTCGGGCCGCTTCGGCGACAACCGGGAGGGCACCGGCCGCATGGGGGTCTCACAGCGGCCGGTGGGTCCCTGCTACCTGATCACGCCGTGGAACTTCCCGATGGCGATGGCGACACGGAAGATCGCCCCCGCCCTCGCGGCCGGCTGCACCGTCGTCGTGAAGCCGGCGGAGGTCACACCGCTGACCACCATGTTCCTCGCGACGCTGTTCGAGCAGGCGGGCCTGCCCGCGGGTGTGCTCAACATCGTCACCACCACGAGCTCGGCCGCGGTGTTCGAGCCGATCATCGCCGACCCGCGGCTTCGCAAGCTCTCCTTCACCGGTTCGACTCCGGTGGGGCGCACGCTGATCAGGCAGGCCGCGGACAACGTGCTGCGCACGTCAATGGAACTCGGCGGCAACGCCCCGTTCGTGGTGTACGAGGACGCCGACCTCGACAAGGCGGTCGACGGGGCGATGGCCGCGAAGTTCCGCAACGTCGGCCAGGCCTGCACGGCCGCGAACCACTTCATCGTGCACACCGCGGTGGCCGACGACTTCGCTTCCCGGCTCGCAGCGAAGGTGTCGGCGATGCGCATCGGGCGCGGCACCGAGGCCGACCTCGCCGTCGGACCCGTGATCAACGCGAAGGCGGTGGAGAAGGCCGCCTCGCTCGTCACCGACGCCGTCGCGCGCGGCGCGACGGTCCTCACGGGAGGTCGGCCCATCGAGCGTGCGGGCAGCTTCTACGAGCCCACCGTCATCATCGGGGTGCCCGCCGATGCCGAGATCCTCCGGGAGGAGATCTTCGGACCCGTGGTCTCGATCATCGAGTTCGCCGACGAGGCCGAAGCGGCCCGCCTGGCCAACGACACCGAGTACGGGCTCGTGAGCTACGTGTTCACCGAGTCTCTCGCCCGTGCCAACCGGATGATCGACGCGCTCGACACCGGAATGATGGGTGTCAACGTCGGCGTGCTCTCCCATGCGGCAGCTCCGTTCGGTGGAGTGAAGCAGTCCGGCGTCGGGCGCGAGGGCGGCGCCGAGGGTATCCACGAGTACCTTTCCACCAAGTACACCCTCATCCCCAACGTCTGACCTGCCAGGAGAGATCCACCATGCCGACGACCCGTTTCACCGTCACCGGATCGTCGCAAGTGACGCCGACCATCACGCGCGTGCACCTCAGGACAGATGACCTGTCCGCATTCGCGGACAGCACGTTCACCGATCGGTACGTCAAGCTCGTCTTCCCGAAGACCGGCGTGGAGTATCCGGACCAGATTGACGTGCGCGGCCTGCGAGGCGTCCTCCCGGCCGAACAGCTGCCCGACGTGCGAACGTACACGGTGCTCCACCCCGACGGGGAGGCGGGCACGATCGACATCGACTTCGTCCTGCACGGGCCGGTCGGCATCGCGGGGCCGTGGGCGTCCGCGGCGAAGCCCGGCGACGAGCTGATCGTGAACGGGCCGGGTGGTGCGTACCGCCCCGACCCCGACGCGGCGTGGCACCTGCTCGTCGGAGACGAATCCGCCATTCCGGCGATCACTGCGGCGCTGGACGCCCTGCCGGGCGACGCGGTCGCCCGGGTCGTGCTCGTCGTCGATTCCGTCGAGCACGAGCCCCGGCTGATGCTGCCGCGGGACGGGGCCGTCACCTTCGTGCACCGCGGCGGCGACACGGGCGCCGAGCTCGAGGGGGCCATGCGCGCGGTCGAGTGGCTAGATGGTCCGGTCCACGCCTTCGTCCACGGCGAAGCAGAGGAGATCATGAAGAGCGTCCGCCCCTACCTGCGTGCCGAACGCGGGGTGCCGCGTGAGTCGCTGTCGATCTCCGGGTACTGGAGGCGGGGGAGGACCGAGGACGGGTTCCGCGAGTGGAAGGCAGAGCAGGCTCGCCTGGACGGCGAGCGGGAGACGCCGAAGGGCGGCCGCCGTTGATGGCGACCGCCCTTCGGCGTGCTGGTGCCTAGCGGTTGCCCGATCCCTCGGTCGCCTCGCTGAAGGGGCGAGCGATGATCGTTGCGCGCACCGTCGTCTGGGTGTGACGCTCAACAGCCTTGTTCGGCGAACCGCCGTTCGGCTCGCCCCAAACCAGCTCGACCCGGTCTCCGATGCGGTGCTCGTCCTCGTCGATCATGCCGAGCGAGATCCATCCGCGGACGTTCGACGAGTAGTTCGGCAGCATCGCGATGCCGACGAGCTCGCCGTCCTTCTCGATGCGGTCCCACTGGGACGCCGTGTAGAAGGCGGCCGGCATCTCGATGTACTTGAAGCGCTTGTCGCCCTCTTCGTACATGCTCGCGAAGATCTTCGCGACATCCTCACGCTCCCACTTGATCCACGCCTTGACGCGGCGCTTCTCGTCGATTCGGCGTTCGAGCGCCTCCCGGCCGATGAACTCGTGGTCGAACTTCGCGATGTGGGTGTAGCCGATGTCCCACGGCGTGACGTAGTAGTCCTCGATGTCGTCGGAGACGAAGCTGCCTCCGAGCGCGAGGTTCGCCTCGAAGGACTTGGCGGGCAGCCACTCGCGGAACGGCTTCATCTCCTCGCTGCTGTAAATCGCAGGCACGGTGTTCGCGATCCAGCCGGACTCGCCTGCGACCGACGCGTACGCGCGCCCGCCGATCTGGGTGATGCCGTACTCCGCGCCGGCCTCGAGCAGCGTCGAACGCACGCCCTCGAGGTCCTCCCACGGGCCGAAGAACTCCAGGCCCGGGAACCCGGACATGCGGTGGTTCAGTGCAGTGGTCTCGTACTTGCCGATCTTGAACTTGCCCATGTGGAAGAACTTGATCTCGGGCAGCGGCCCCCCGTTGACCTTCTCGAAGATGTGGTCGGCGTTCGGGCCCTGCAGTTGTAGGCGGTAGAACTCTCGACCGTTTGGGTTGGAGACGCTCCGCTCGTCACGGCTGAGGGTGACGTCGTAGTCGCCGGTCTCGGCGTGGAACTGGACCCAGTTCGACACCGGCGGACGGCCGACGATCCGGACGTGGTTCTCGTCCAGGCAGAACAGGATGGCGTCGCCGATCATGTAGCCATCGTGGCCGACCGCGATGAGCTGCTTCGCCTTCATCGGACCGAACCCCTTAAAGCTGTTCGCGCCGATGTCGGACAGGAGCCTGTACGTGTCGGGGCCCTTCACCGTGAGGTCGTTCATGTGCAGCGACAGGTCCATCAGGGCCGCCGACTTCCGCCAGGACTCCTGCTCGTCGCGCCAGTTGCTGAACTCCGGCTTGACGGGGAACTGATAAGCGCCGGAACGCCCGCTCTGCAGGAGCTTCAGCGGGCCGCCGGCGGCCTGGATCTCGTCTTCGAGACTTGCCATGGTATTTCCTTTCGGCAATGGTGCCCGCTTCGGCGCGGGATCCTCACCACCTTATAACAGATATCTGTCATGATGACAGAGAACTGTTAATGCGAGACGAGCGACCTCAGCACGTCGCGTGTGTATTCGACCTGATGTACCCGTAGCCCCCACACGCCGGCTTCAGCGCCGATCAGGCTGATGGCAGCCGTCATCACGTCCCGGGAGGCGGGGGAGTCGAGGTCGCCGAGCGTGGCGCCCAGAAAACGCTTGCGAGAATGTCCGAGAAGGATCGGTGCCCCGAGGGAGCGTAGTTCGCCGAGTCCGCCGATGATCTCCCAGTTCTGGGGCGCGGACTTGCCGAAGCCCAGGCCTGGGTCGAGGATCACCCGCTCGAGTCCGGCCTCGCGGCAGCTCTCCAGTCGCTGCCCGAGATCATCGACCACGGAGGCCAGAATGCTCCCTGGTGGCGGGGGGCTGTCGGCGCCGCCGGCCCAATGTGATGCGATGAAGGTGGCGTTCGATTCTGCGACGACACCGAGCATTCGCGGATCGCACAGTCCTCCGGACACGTCATTGATGAATTCGGCACCCTCTGCAAGTGCAGCCAGGGCGACTTCACTGCGGCGCGTGTCTACGCTGACCCTGATTCCGCGCCGGACGAGACGCTCGATCACGTGCCGGACCCGGCGAAGTTCTTCCTCCGCCGAAACCGTGGACGCGCCTGGTCGAGTGGATTCGCCACCCACGTCGATGATGTGCGCCCCACACGCGACAAGCTGCAGCGCGTGCTGCTCGGCGCGCTCCACGGTGGTGAATCGACCACCGTCGCTGAAGGAGTCGGGAGTGACGTTGAGAACGCCGACGATGCGCGCGCCGCGACGTCGCGACGACGTGCTCACCTCAAGTGTTTCCATATTCAAACCACGTTGAACGGATATGTAATAGTTACAGATCACTGTAAACTACCACTACACTTGCAACTGTTCACTTCAATCGCCGCATCGGGAGGAAACATGTCGACGACATCCCCAATCTCCGCGGAATTCTCGTGGGAAGAAAGTCTTCCGTACACACTGTGGCGAACCCAGAACGCTGTTCACCGGTTCGTGCAGTCCGAGGTCGAGGACCTCGGCGTTACGGTGACGCAGCTCGGGCTGGCCGTACACCTTCACAAGCTCGGCCCTCTGTCTGCTTCGGACATGTCTCGGGGCTTCCGGATCACCCCACAGAGCGTGGCCACCGCGCTCGCTCGTCTTGACCGCATCGGATGGGTGCGGCGGCAGCCGCACCCGGTGCACGGCCGCGTGGTGCTCTACACGATGACGGATGTGGGGCTCCGCGGCGTGAACGAGGGGACGAAACGAATGGCCGGAGTCACGGCGCGGGTAGCCGGAATCGTCTCCGATAGCGACGCGGAGGAAGCGGTGGTGAGCGAGCTTCGCAGAATCCTCCACGCGCTCGAGGGGAGCAGTCGGCCGATGGAGCTCCTCTGGCCGGTCCAAGGTCGCTGAAGCAGACCTTCAACTACTTGGCGCGCGATCGCGGAAGATCCGCTCTCGCGCCGGGCAACAGAAAACACGAGCAGTACTCAATGGAGAGGAACTTCACATGGCTGCACCGAGCCTTCAGGACGGCATCGACCAGGCAGGATCCCCGATCCGGCTTCTCTGGAAGCCTGACGCCGCGCCATGGGCGCCGCCCGTAGTGGATGCCGAGTACGTGGGATGGGCCGCAGAACAGGACGCGTGGCGAACGGGTGTTGCGATCAGCGACCTCTCGTACCACATGTCGGACACGTTCCTCGAGGGCCCGGACGTCGTCCGACTCCTGAGCGACGTGAGTGCGAACAACTACGAGAACTTCGCGATCGGCCAAGCCAAGCAATTCATCCCGGTGGCTCGCGACGGCAACATCATCTCGGACGGCATCCTGCTCCGAACCGGCGAGGCCACGTTCGTCCTGAGCGGTGTGCCCGCGGCCCAGAACTGGGTCGCGTACCACGCCGAGCATGGAGGCTACGACGTGGCCTTCTCAGTCGATCCAGATCGCTCCTTCATCCGTGAGGACCCGCGCCTCTTCCGGCTCCAAGTGCAGGGACCCAGGGCTCTCGCCCTCGTTGAAGAGGCATTCGGCGCACCGCTGCCCGAGACGAAGTTCTTCCACTCGACCATGGTCAACCTCGCCGGCCGCAACATCCGTGCACTCCGGCACGGCATGGCCGGTCAGGCGGGCTTCGAGTTCATCGGCGACTATGCCGATCACGATGCAGTCAAGGACGCGCTGCTGAACGCCGGCGAGCCACTCGGCGTCGCGCACCTCGGCGCCATGAGCTACGCGACGAACGGCGTCGAAAGCGGATGGATTCCGACCCCCACCCCCGCGATCTACACCGACCCCGATCTGCAGGACCTGCGCCGGAACCTCGGCCTGTTCTCGTTCGAGGGGCAGAACCCGCTCTACGGCAGCTTCTACTCCGATGACATCACGGACTTCTACACGTCGCCGTGGGAGCTCGGTTATGGGCGCTCGCTCTCGTTCAATCACGACTTCATCGGGCGGGAAGCGCTCGAGCGCGAGCGCAACGAGGTATCCCGTACGAAGGTCACCCTCGAATTCGATCTGGACGACGTCAGGGAGGCCATCGGGCCCGACGCCGAATATGCCCTGAGCTATGGGCGATACCGCGTCGAAGCTCCGCAGGGCGGCCTCGTCGGCACGGCGTTCTACACGGCCCGGATCGCGCCGGTGGGCACGGTGCTCTCCCTGGCTCTCGTCGACCATGCCGTCGCGACGCCGGGCATCGAGGTCGAGGTTGTCTGGGGGCAGCATCCCGGGCACGGAACCGCTCCAGACGCAGACCTCGGCCTGCCGCGAATCCGTGCCACGGTGCAGCCGACGCCGTACGACGAGTTCGCACGGACGCGCTACCGCCAGGGTGGTCAGGGCGTCCGCACGCTGTACAGCCTCGGTCAGAGCTGAGGCGAATCATCGGACTCCTCCCGTCCGCCGGGGATGCGGCGGGAGGAGTTCGTTGATTGCGTGACTTTTACAGATGTCTGTAATAATATGAGTCACGTGAAATAGTTCTGCGACAGTGCACCACAAGGAAGTCCATGCACTCTCTGCCACCCCGGAACTCACATCAGGCGAAAGGAAGCCGATGCTCAACACCATCTCCCCAGCGATGTTGCTGGAAGAGTTCTCACTTGAGATGACCGGTAAGGATGTCCCCGGACTCGAGGAGGCTGCGGATCTGATCCCGCCCTCGACGAGGATCAACGTGACCTTTCTGGGCAACGAGAACCTCGAGACGCGGCTGGCCACGTCGCGTGCGGTGCACGAACGAGGATTCACTCCCGTCCCGCACATCTCCGCTCGTCGGCTCGCCAGCCGCGGCCAGCTCGAGGAGTTCCTCGGCGCGCTCCGGGACCAAGGCACCTCATCCGAAGTATTCGTCGTCGGCGGCGACCCGCACACGCCCGAGGGTCCCTACGAGGATTCTCTCCAGGTCATCCAGACCGGTCTCCTGCAGGCCTACGGAGTCCATCAGGTGGGCATCGGCGGTTATCCCGAAGGTCACCCCGACATCTCCGATGCTCAGTTGTGGAGCGCACTGACCGGCAAAGCCGCTGCGTTGAGGGAACAGGGCCTCGAGGGCACGATCATCACGCAGTTCGGATTCGATCTCGCCCCGGTGTTCTCCTGGATCGAGCGCGTCCGAGACCTCGGCATCGACCTCCCCATCAGGATCGGCGTCCCCGGCCCCGCGGGCATCAAGCGCCTCCTCACCTTCGCGGCGCGGTTCGGCATCTCCTCCAGCGCCGGCATCGCCAAGAAGTACGGGTTCTCGCTGACGAACCTGCTCGGCACCGCTGGTCCGGACAAGTTCATCACGCAGCTCACCGATGGCTACGACGCGGACAGGTACGGCGACTTGAAGCTGCATTTCTACACATTCGGCGGCCTGCGGGCGACGTCGGAATGGATCACGTCGTTCTCGGAGGATCAGAAATGACCATGACCGAGGTGCGGACTGCGCCAGCGCCGGCGCTCAGCTCAGTTCGCGATCAGGCATGTCTGATCGTGCACGGAAGGGACCGTGCAGGCATCGTTGCTGCGACGTCCTCTGTGCTCGCCCGCCATGGCGCCAACATCGTGTCGCTCGACCAGTACAGCGACAACCCAGAAGGCGGTCGGTTCTATCAGCGCACCGTGTTCCATCTGGACGACTTGGTGGTCACTCGCGAGGCGCTCGAGAAGGACCTCGACGCGACACTCTCCGGTGTGTACGGTCTCGAGTGGACGCTCACTGACCGATCGTCGCTCAAGCGGGTGATCATCCTGGCGTCGAAGTCCGATCACTGCCTGCTCGACCTGCTCTGGCGTCACCGCCGCGGTGAACTTCCGATGACCGTGCCGATGGTGATCTCCAACCACACTGACCTGGCGGAGGAGGTCCGAGCCTTCGGCATTCCCTTCTTCCACGTGCCGTCGGTCGCTGGTCCGGACAAGTCAGCGGCAGAAGAGAAGATCGTCGAACTCATCAAGGGCAACGCCGACCTCGTCGTGCTCGCACGATACATGCAGATTCTGTCGCCTGGGTTCCTCGCAGCCGTTGGCGTACCGGTGATAAACATCCATCACTCGTTCCTTCCCGCGTTCATCGGTGCAGCGCCGTACCGCAAGGCCAAGGAACGCGGCGTGAAGCTCATCGGCGCGACTGCCCACTACGTCACCGAAGAACTCGACGAAGGTCCGATCATCGAGCAGGACGTTGTGCGCGTCTCCCACGCGGACACCGCGACCGACCTGCAGCGTCGGGGTGCAGATGTGGAGCGCGCGGTCCTTTCGCGCGCTGTCGCGTGGCATTGCGACGACCGGGTGATCCGTGCCGGCAAAGAGACGATCGTCTTCTGAGATGTCGGCGAAGCTGCTCGACGGCACCGCAACGGCTGCCGCAATCAAGAACGAGCTCTCCGAGCGAGTGGCCGTCCTGCGAGCGCGAGGTGTCGTCCCAGGTCTCGCGACGGTGCTCGTCGGCGAAGACCCGGGCTCTCAGTGGTACGTCGCCGGGAAGCACCGCGATTGCGCCGAGGTGGAGATCGCCTCCATTCGCCGCGACTTGCCGAGCGATATCGACCAGGCCGGACTCGACGCCGTGATCGCCGAGTTGAACGCGGACCCTCGCTGCACGGGCTACATCGTTCAACTCCCCTTGCCGAATCACCTCGACACTGACCGGGTGCTGGGGTTGATCGACCCTGCAAAGGACGCTGATGGGCTGCATCCGACCAATCTGGGTCGGCTCATGCTGAACGTAGGAACGCCGATAAGCACCCCGCTTCCGTGCACCCCGCGTGGAGTCATCGAGTTGGTCGAGTGGCATGGACTCTCGTGGAACGGTGCGAACGTTGTCGTGATCGGGCGGGGTGTGACAGTCGGCCGCTCGATCGGAGCGCTGCTCACTCGCCGCGAGTACAACGCCACGGTCACGCTCACGCACACCGGAACGAGCGACCTGTCTGCCCACCTCGGCGGAGCCGACGTGATCGTTGCAGCCGCGGGAGTGGCGGGTCTCGTTCGCCCGGAGGACGTGAAGCCGGGAGCGATCGTTCTCGACGTGGGGGTATCCCGGCAGATCGATCCGGAGACCGGAGCGAGCAAGGTCGTCGGCGACGTCGACCCTCGAGTCAGGGATGTCGCCGGTTGGCTATCGCCCAACCCTGGCGGCGTCGGGCCCATGACCCGAGCGCTGCTGCTCGCCAACGTGGTGGAAATGGCCGAACGAGCCTGATCCACGCCGATAGATCTTGAAATGACTCAACGTTGAGAGGAAATGAGAATGAACGCACCAACCCTGCAGGACGGGATCGACAAGGCGGGATCCGCAATCAACCTGCTCTGGAAGCCCGGAGTGAAGCCGTGGACGGTGCCAGTCGTGAAGCCCGAATTCGTGGGCTGGAGCGAGGAGCAGGACGCCTGGCGAAGTGGGGTCGCATTGTCCGACCTTTCGTACCACATGTCGGACACCGTCATCGAGGGACCGGACGCGACGCGCCTGCTCAGCGCCGTCAGCGCGAACAACTACGAGAACTTCGCCATCGGGCAGGCCAAGCAGTTCATTCCGGTTGCGGCGGACGGCAACATCATCGTGGACGGAATCCTGCTTCGTGAAAGCGAGAACCGCTACACGCTCACTGGTGTGCCAGCCGCACAGAGCTGGGTCAAGTACCACGGCGCGACCGGGGGCTACGACGTGGAATTCTCCACCGATCCCGACTCCTCGGTGCGCAAGGACGGCGACCCGAAGTTGTTCCGCTACCAGATCCAGGGCCCGGATGCCCTCGACCTGGTGGAACGCGCATTCGGCGGGCCTCTTCCCGAGACCAAGTTCTTCCACTCGACGATGACCGAACTGGCTGGGAAGCCAGTGCGTGCGCTGCGCCATGGAATGGCCGGTCAAGCCGGCTATGAGTTCATCGGAGACTACGCCGACCACGAGGCGGTGAAGGCTGCCCTGCTGAAGGCGGGAGAGCCGCTCGGAATGGTACAGGTCGGCGGCCTCGCCTACTTCACGAATGGGGTCGAAAGCGGCTGGATCCCCACCCCGACACCCGCGATCTACACCGATCCGGAACTCGCCGACTACCGCAACTCCTTGAGCCTCTTCTCGTACGAGGGACAGAAGCCGCTGAACGGCAGCTTCTTCTCGGAGAACATCGAGGACTACTACGTCTCCCCTTGGGAACTCGGCTACGGCCGGTCGATCTCGTTCAACCATGACTTCATCGGACGAGACGCCCTTCTCCGGGCGAAGGATGCTCCGCGCCGCACCAAGGTGACGCTCGAATTCAACATCGACGACGTGCATCGCGTGCTGGGCAACGACCTCGGACACACTCTGACCTACGCTCGCCACCGGGTGGAGAGCGCCGGGGATCTCGTCGGCACGACGTTCTACACCGCGCTGATCGGCCCGGTGGGTACCGTGCTCTCCCTCGCGCTCATCCAACCCGAGTTCGCGGAGCCGGGGACTGAGGTCGAGGTCGTCTGGGGCGAGCACCCGGGAGCAGGGACTGCCCCGGACGCCGATCTCGGCTTCCCGCGCATCCGCGCCACCGTGCAGCCCTCGCCCTATGACGAGTACGCGCGCACTCAATACCGCCTCAACCGGGTCTGACCGGGTACTGCGAGCCGTGTCGGTATGGAGCGCCAGGCGGCGCGTTCCGACACGGCTCGCATGAAAGAAAGGGAGTGGTGCCCAAATGGACAGCACCACGCAACTCGTCTCCGACACCGTCGCCGAGCAGTCAATAGCGGAGGTTCTCGACCTCGTTGGAGCGTCGCGGACCGGGAACGTCGACAAGTCACCGCGGCGCATCATCGAGGCATGGCGCTTCGCGTGTCGGGGTGTGGACCTCGATCCGGCCGAGGCGCTCGGACAACCCGCGGCAAGTTCGTCGACCGCCGAGGTGAGCATCTCTGGCATCCCGGTGCTCTCGACCTGCGAACACCAGTTCCTCCCGTTCTTCGGGACTGCGACGATCACCTATGCCCCGGCCGGTCTCATCGTCGGTTTCGGCAGGATCGCGAAGATGGTGGACATTCTCGCGGGCCGCCCCCAGCTTCAGGAACGCCTCACGTCCAGCATCGCCGACGTGTTGGAGTCAGTGCTGCACCCCATCGCCCTTCGCGTGGAGCTCACCTGTACGCAGACATGCATGATGATGTCTCCGGCGATGACCCTCGATAGCACTGTGCGCACAGTCGAGTCCCGGGGTTGGAGTCTGGGATCACAGCCATGATGCACACCCGATCGAATCCTCTGTACAGGTGATGCCCGCCATGACGATGGCGGATCTCCGCGAGGAGATGATGGCCTTGAGTACTGGTGCCGTGAAGTCGGAGACGTTCGACATCCGGGTCGATCCGGAGGTCGCCTTCAGCGAGATCATCGACCGCCGGGGGTACGCGTACTGGCTCGACGCCGGCCCGAGCGCGGATAGCGGCTGGTCGTACATGGGTCAGGTCGGAGGCGGGTTCGACGAGTCACCCGGATTCGTGATCCTGGGCGAGCCCGATCAGGGTCGTACGCGCATCCTTCAGCCGGCGACGGGCTGTGCCCTTGACGTCGAGGATTCCGTGATCGGTGTCGTCAGCGACACGCTCCGACGCCTGGAGGCGCTCTCCGAGGGATGCAGCTTGGGTTGTGTCGGCTGGATCGGGTACGAGTCTGCGGCGCTCGAGTCTGGCGCGGCACCTCGTGCCAGCACCGCGGATCCTGATTCCGTACTGCTGTACCCCGCACGGCAGATCGCGTTCGATCATTCTCGACGACAGGTTCGATTGTCCTCTCTGCTGACCGGCGACGCCGAGTCCGACGATCAGTGGAGGCGTCGGATGCTGGCCGCGCTGCGGGCGTTGGATGGACGGTGCCCGACGGAGCCGGTTCGCCCACCCGAATTAGAGCCGGTGACGGCGCGCAGCTCCCCAGGGGAGTACCGGGCGCAGATAGAGGAGTGCCAGCGGCGCATCGCGGACGGCGATGCCTACCAGCTCTGTCTGACCAACCAGTTCCGGACCACGACGGACGAGGATCCGCTCGCCATCTATCAAAGGCTTCGCCGCATCAACCCCACTCAACACGGCGGATTCATCGTCGCCGGCGAGCACTCGCTGCTGAGCTCCTCACCGGAGATGTTCCTGGACGTCGCCAGCGATGGACTTGTCACGACGAAACCGATCAAGGGGACGCGGCGGCGCGGCGGAACCCCACGCGAAGATCGGCACCTCCTCGAAGAGCTCCGCAACGACTCCAAGGAGCTCGCCGAGAACCTCATGATCGTCGACCTCATGAGAAACGACCTCACCTCCGTGTCCGAACTGGGCTCAGTTGTGGTGCCGTCATTGTTCGACGTCGAGGAGCATCCGAACGTGTTCCAGCTGGTCAGCACGGTACGCGGCAGGCTGCGCCCCGGGACCAGTCTCCGCCAACTCCTTCGCAGCACCTTCCCTGCCGGGTCGATGACTGGCGCTCCCAAGGCTGCGGCGATGCAGATTCTGCATGGCCTGGAAGCATCGCCGCGCGGCGCATACGCAGGAGCCTTCGGGTACATGGGCGTAGACGGGAATGTGCGTTTGGCGATGACCATCAGGACCATCATGCTCAACGGTTCAGAGGTCCGGATCGGGTCAGGTGGGGGGATCACCGCGCTCTCCCAGCCCGACTTCGAGATCGAGGAGACCGTTATCAAGATCCGGCCACTGCTCACTGCGCTCGGTTCGTCGATCGGAGACTTCGGTGGCTACCGGTAGGCAGATGATCTACGAATCCCTCATGTCGAGGGCAGGGGACGCTGAACCCCAGAAGCGTCACGGCCCGACACGGCGCGTCCTCGATATCTTGGAGTGGCCGGACCGTGACTTCGAGTTCATCCATGTGACAGGCACGAACGGGAAGAGCAGCACCAGTCGCATCGCCTCGTCGATCCTGGAGCAGCACGGCATGAAGGTCGGCTTGTTCACGAGTCCGCACCTCGTGTCGTTCCGTGAGCGCATCGTTTTGAACGGGACACCGATATCCGAGGAGCAGCTCGAGACGGTATGGGCCGAGGTCGCGGCCGCGATCGCCATCGTGAACGCGGAACTCGAGTCGAACGGCTCACCGTTCGTCACGTTCTTCGAGGCGCTCACGTGCCTCGCCTATACCGCTTTCTCGCGCGGCGGCATGGACGCCGCGGTCATCGAGGTAGGGATCGGGGGGAGTTGGGACGCCACCAACGTCGCCGACGGTCGCGTCGCCGTGCTCACCCCGATCTCCCTCGACCACGTCGCTCGACTGGGTGCCACGCTGCCTGAGATCGCCAGGGCCAAAGCCGGCATTATCAAGCCCGGCAGCACCACGATCCAGGCGCCGCAACATGCGGTCGTCGAAGAGGTCCTCATCAAATGCGCCAACGAGAACAACGCCACAGTCGTTCGCGCCGGTCGGGACTTCGAGGCCACGGTCATGGACGCGACGGAGCACAGCCAGACCATTCGCATTGACGGGCCGTTCAGCTTGCCACCGGAACGGAAGCTCAACCTGGCTGGATCTGTTCACGCGATCAACGCCGCCGTCGCGGTGGCCGCCAGTGCCGCCTTCCTCAGCCCGCGCGACTTGGATCCGACGGCGGTGCGGGCCGGCCTCCTCAGCGCCACGTCTCCCGGTCGCATGCAGACTGTGTCCATAAACCCGCGCGTGCTGCTGGACGCCGCCCACAATCCTGCCGGTGCGGAGGCCTTGGTCGGGGCACTTCGGGCCCTGTATCCCGCGCGTTCCATCGCCTTCCTCATCTCCGTCTTGAACGACAAGGATGCGCGAGGGATCGTCCGTGCCCTCTCAACGGTTGCGGACTCGTTCTTCATCACGGATTCCGGATCCATCCGAGCCACTGACTCCGCCGCGCTGCTCGACATAGCTCACGCAGAAGCTCCGACGATTCCAGCGCGGCGCTTCTCGTCGCCGGCCGTGGCGATGGACGCAGCGCTTGCATGGGTCGCAGACGATGCGTAGCGAATGATCGTTGTCACGGGCTCCATCACGCTCATCGGCCAATTCGCCACGGTACCGCCCGTCGGGGGCGGGAGCAGCGACGGCGGGAGTGCCCGTTCAGATTGACCGCGACGCTGACTACGCTACCGACGGCAATAGGCGCCTGCCAGGCGTGCGCCTCATGTCACCCACGAATGGGCCAGAGAAGCTCCATCGGGCGGTCGCTTCCCTCCAGTTCCAACAGGATCCGGCGGAATTCATCGATGACCATCGGTGCAGCGCCTTCGGAGAGCATGGATGTCAGATTCTCCGTCACGACGGCCATACGTTCGGTCCCCTGGCGTACACCCGTGACGCCTTCCTCTGATAGCCGGAAGAGCACTACGCGCCCGTGCACAGGGTGCGGGGCTCGTTCCACCCAGCCGATCTTCTCCAGACGGCTGAGCGCCGTGGACACACTCTGCGGCGTTATACGGAAGCCTCGCGACATGTCTGACGCCGAAAGCGGTCCCAGCTTGTGTAAGTGCACTGCGAGACCGAGCTGGGTGACGGTGACACCGATGTCGTCGATCATTGGCTGGATGTAGCGGTGTACAGCATTCTGGGTGCGCCAGAGTAGGTAGGGAAGGCTGTCTTCCCAGCTGAATTCCTCTCCACTGTCCGTCGTCGACGGCATGGCACTCCCATCTGATCGCTCTCACGCCATCGTAGACAACGCTGCCACTACGTGCTTGCTTCAGTCGGGTCCGCGTCGTTGCATTTCCGTGTCACGAGCTCCAGTGCCGTTCATGCGTCGCGAGTTCAGACAACCGGCGCATGCCACCCACGGCGCATGAGGCAGTGCCGTCGACGCGTGCGCGTCAGGCGTGACGCCGCAGGCAGCCACGCCGGATCGAGCAGCGAGTGCGCGCGAGAGGTTCTCCGTCGGGCCGGTCTGCCCGAGCGTGGGGAAACCCTCGTCGTGCTGCGCTGCTGACCCCGCGGGTTGGCGCCGGTGATGGCATCGAGCCTCACCGGACGCGTATTCGACACCCTCACGCACGCGCAGGCGGAGCTGGACGCCTGGGTGTCCGGGTACAACAATGACCGCCCGCATCAGGGCATCGGCATGGTCACCCCGGCGGCACGGTTCGCGTCCTCGTTGGCGGCCGAGGTGCCGATGACCGTGGACGCGTCCGCGCTGGAGCAGGACCGGCACGGTGATGACTGGATCACCCGCACTGTGAACGCGGTCGGCGTGGTCAGTGTGGCGTGGCAGGCGGTCAGCGTCGGCAAGCACCGCGCCGGCGCCCACGTGGACATCCACGTCACCGACGAGCTCCTGCAGATCTGGGACGGGGCTGACTTGTTGAAGACCGCCGTCCGCTCCGATCCAGGGAAGGAGATCCGGGTGAAGAAGGCATTCACCATTTCCCCGCGCGGGGCCCAACCTGTTCCACAAGAGTGTCAACCATCTCCCGACACTCCAACGTCAGGTATCACCCGAAGACGCACAACGACGTCGTCGCGATCATCTCCGTTGAGCTCGCCATCGCCATACAGGCACTGGTCCTCGAGAATTCCGGAGCCTCGCGTTGGACCACCTGGGGGTCGATTTCGGCGGCATCCGCGCCCATGACGATGTGTCGCCGTCGCGTCGATCATCCGCATGATCTTCGCCCAACCCGACCCCGCCACGTGCACACCCCGTTCGACTAAGTCACCCGGATGCTGGAACCCAAAGGGGTGCGGCGGGTCAAGATCCGGGAACAACTGCACGCCGCATCGGAGTTGCACGCACAGCTAATTCGGACTATAAAATAACCTACGAAAGAACTTCGGCGCAGAAGGAACAGGAACGATCGATGGCGAAGAAGGCATCCATGAAGGACGTGCGGCGCACGAATCGCGCGCTGATCCTGCGGCATCTGCTCCTCAACGGGCCGACGTCCCGTATTGAGATCGGCGCGGCGACGGGCCTGTCGCCCGCGACCGTCACCAGTGTCGTGAACGGCCTGCTAGCAGAGGGCGTCGTCAAGGGTGACGGCTTTCTCGAATCCGACGGCGGGCGTCCGCGTGCGATCCTTGCCATCGATCCAGATGGCGCATGGGTGATCGGTGCCGACATCAGCGAGTCTCTCGTGAGGGTGGAACTGTTCGACCTCTCGCTGCGCCGCCTCGCGGCCCGCGAGTACCCGTTCGAAGAGCGGCATCTTGAAACCTCCACGGTGCGGGACATCCTGCGTGACGCGACTCGCGGACTCCTCGACGAGGTGGGCGGCCACCGATTCCGAATGCTGGGGCTCGGCCTCGGCGTCCCGGGCATCGTGGAGGGCACCACCGGCGACAGCGACGACGCGATCATCCACGCCGACGTGATCGGCTGGCACTCGGTCGACTTCGCCGGGCTGACCGACGAGCTCGGATTTCCCGTCTATATCGACAACGGCGCGAAGACGACGACGCAAGCGGAGTCCTGGCTGGGGTCGGCGCGTGGACTCGAGCACAGCATCGTCGTGCTCATCGGTGAGGGTGTCGGCGCCGGAATCATCACTGACGGACGCCTGTACCGCGGCTCATCGAGCAGTGCCGGCGAATGGGGCCACACGAAGATCAGCTTCGACGGGCCGTCGTGTCGATGCGGGTCGCGTGGCTGCGTCGAGACCTTCGTCGGAGCATCCGCCGTTCTGGCTCGCTGGAAGGGGACCGACGCCTGGAACGGGCGAGAGGCCGATGGGATCGATGCGCTGTTCGCCGCGCGACGTGCGGGAGACGAAGCCGCAATCAGTGCGGTCGACACGCTCATCGACCAGCTCGGGCTCGCACTGGCGAACCTCGTCAATCTCTACAATCCGCAGAAGATCATCATCGGGGGATGGTTCGGGGACCGCATTGCGACCGACCTCCTCGACGAACTGCGTCGCGCGACGTGTGCGTACGCACTCGAGCAACCCGGGAATGAGGCCGTGCTGGCGCGGTCGAAGCTAGGCCAGGACGCGGTCGCCCTCGGCGCCGCAACCCTTGCCATCGACCGTTTCGTCGAAACGGGTTGGCCCAACTGATTCACCTCAATGACCGGAACCAGCCGGTCGCAACGCTCCACCCCCCAACACAACCCCACTCAAAGAGGAGAAACCCATGAAATCGCGTTCATCCACCCGCACCGTCGTGACAGGCGCGGCAGTCGCGGCACTCTCCGTCGGGCTGCTCGCCGCGTGTTCCACGGCCGACGCCGGCAGCAGTGGCGGCGAGCAGGCATCGGGCGAGATCCGCGTCCTCGCGGTCGAAGGTCCTGAGACCGACGCGCTCGCCGCTGAGGCCGCGACCTTCAGCGACGAGTCCGGCATCGAGGTCAAGGTCGACAAGGTCGCCCGAGACGTCTGGGGCCAGCGCAAGGTCGCCGAACTCACGCAGGACGCCGGCACGTACGACGTCGTCTTCCTCGGCGGCGGCGACGATGCCGTCTGGATGCTCGAACACGCCCACGTGCAGGACCTGACGCCGTACCTCGGCGAAGACGTCGTCGACGACGTGGTGAACCACGAGCTGTTCACGACCGACGACGGCGCCTTCGTCGGCGCACCGCAGTACTACAACTTCCCGGTGACGCTCTACCGTGCCGACCTCTTCGGCGACGCCGACGAGCAGGCCGCATTCGAGGCGGAGTACGGTCGTGAACTCGCGGCGCCGACGACCTTCGACGAGTTCGTCGACGTCGCCACGTTCTTCAACCGTCCGGACGAGGGGCTCTACGGCACCTGCCTGGGCGGCGTCGACTGGTCGGTGTTCCTCGACGACACCTACTTCACCTACGGCCAGGGATCGAACTTCGGAGACCTCGAGACCGGCGAGCTGACGCTCGACACCCCCGAGCAGGTGAAGTCGTTCGAGTACATCGACAAGCTGACCTCGCTGAGTGCCCCCGGATGGGAGGCGCTGAGCTTCTTCGACTGCGACAACCAGATGAAGGCCGGCTCGGTCGCGCTGTACCAGAACTGGCTCTACGCATGGAACGCGGTCGGTTCCGAAATGGGTGACAAGCTCGCTATCGCACCGCCCGCCGGCGAGCAGACCCACCTCGGGGCGATGCTCGCCACGATTCCCGAGGGCGCTCCCAACCCCGACGGCGCGGGTGAGTTCATCAAGTGGATGCTCGCCGACGACTTCCAGCTCGCTCAGACCGAGCAGACCGGCAACCTGCCTGTGCTGCAGAGCCAGCAGGACGCGGAGGAGTTCGCCACTGCCCTTCCCGAACTCGACATGCTCAAGACCGTCGCCGACCGGCTCACCTACCTTCACTCGACGTGGTCGGGCGAGCTCGGCTCCGGCGTCTCGGAGGCCATTGCCAAGGTATACAGCGGCGAGATGACCGCGGCCGAGGCTGCGAGCTGGCTGCAGAACGAGAAGTTCGCCGGACGCAAGGCGATCGAGTGACCAGTTCCACCTTGATCCGTCGCGGGGAGGGCACGAGCCCCTCCCCGCGGCGGGACCGCCCCAGCGCTCCCCGAGAGACCCTCAAGGCGTCGCAGGAAACTTCGCGACGCCGTCGCCGAATCGGGCTGGCGTTCACCATCCCGTCGCTCGCGTTCGTGGGCCTGGTGATGGCGTACCCGATCGTCTACCTCGTCTACCTCTCGTTCAACACGTATCGGCCGCTGTCGTCGCCAGACGTGACGCCCGCCGGTCTGTCGAACTTCATCGAGTTGTTCACCGACTCGACCGTCGGCAACTCGCTTGTCGTGACACTGCAGTTCACGATTGCCTCGGTGCTCCTCGAGGTCGTCGGTGGCACGCTCTGCGCCGTCCTGCTCGCGAGCGTCATGCTCGGCGTCCGTGGTCGCGCGGCGAAGATCTACTCGCGCGTGCTCGGCTCGGCGTACATCATCCCGTTCGCCGTTCCCGCCATCGCTGGCGCGTATGCATGGCGGATGCTGCTTGACGCGCAATTCGGCCCGGTGAACGCCGTGCTCGGCACCAACATCCCGTGGCTCGTCGAGTTCCCGTTGCTGTCGATCATCGTCATCGACGCCTGGAAGATGATGCCGTTCGTCATCTTCGTGATGCTCGCCGCAGTCATGTCCATCGAGCCCACGCAATACGAGGCCGCCGCCCTCGACGGTGCAGGCGCGGCCCGGCAGCTCTTCACCATCACGCTCCCGTCCATCCTGCCGATCATGGTGATCACCGCGGCATTCCGCGCAGTGGACGCGTTCACGAAGGTCTTCGACACCGTGTTCGCCACGACCGGCGGCGGACCCGGGGACGAGACCCGGGTGCTCCCGCTCCTGATCTGGCGCACCGCGTTCACCCATCTCGACTTCGGCGCAGCATCAGCGCAGGCGCTGATGGCCCTTGCGATCTCCGTCGTGTTCGGGGCCGCACTGCTCATCTCCCAGCGGAGGAATGCCCGATGACGATGTCATACCACACCCGTAAACGCCTCGGCGTGACCGCCTCGAGCGTGACGCTGACCGTCATCGCCGTGATCATGCTCGTGCCGATGGCCTGGATGGCGTTCACCTCGTTCAAGCCCGACGCAGACATCTTCACCACGACGCCACTGCAGATCCCCGAGGCGTTCTCGCTCGAGCACTACTCGAACCTCTTCTCCCAGTTCCACTTCGGGCCGTCGTTCGTGAACTCGGCGATCATCGCGATCGCGACCGTCGTGATCAGTGTCGGCGTCGGCGGTCTCGCGGCGTACGGATTCGCCCGGTACCCCTGGCGCGGTTCCGAGGTCGCGCTCGGGTTTCTCATGGTTGCCCGCATGGTGACTCCGGCGGCCCTGGTCGTCCCGATGTACGTCATCATGCAGTCCCTCGGCCTGCTGAACTCGGTCACCGGCGTCATCGTCGGCGTCACGGTACTGAACCTGCCGTTCGTGATCTGGATCCTGAAGCCGTTCTTCGAGACCGTTCCGAGAGAAGTGGAAGAGGCCGCCGAGCTCGACGGGCTTTCACCGTTCGCGGTGTTCTTCAAGGTGGTGCTGCCCTTGGCAAAGCCGGGCATCATGACGGCGGTCCTCTATAGCTTTCTCGCCGGGTGGACCGACCTGCTGTTCCCGATGACCTTCATCACCGACGCCGAGGTCATGCCGCTGACCTCGAGCCTGCTGCAGATGCAGACCGGCTACAAGATCTACTGGGGCGAGCTCATGGCCGGCGGCATCGTGCTCACGCTGCCGGCGGTCATCCTCTGCTTCGCGCTGCAGCGCTATCTGCTCCGCGGGCTCCGCACCGGCTATTAGAACCCGCGTACTCCGCGCAGCCGCAGCCGCGCTGACGCGCGCCTCCAACCGCTTCAATGAAGAGAGAAGAACGGACAACGATGACAAAGCTCGCAGGAGTTCGCTGGGGAAGCGCGACAGCCGCGTACCAGATCGAAGGCGCCGTCACCGACGGAGGCCGAGTCGCCACCATCTGGGACGAGTTCACTGCCCGACCCGGCACGACGACCAGAGGCGACACAGGCGCCCAGGCCTGCGGCGCCTATGACGACCCCGAGGCGATGCTCGACGCGATCGAATGGCTCGGCCTCGAGACGTACCGCTTCTCGATCGCCTGGAGCCGCATCATCACCGGGCCGGATGGCCGAAGCAACCCCGAAGGCATCGCGTACTACCGGCGCATCCTCCAAGTGCTGCGAGACCGCGGCGTCACCCCCACCGCCACCCTCTACCACTGGGACCTGCCACAGTGGCTCCAGGAGCGCGGTGGCTGGACAGACCTCGCGACGACGGACGCATTCGTGCATTTCGCGAACGTTGCCGCGCGTGAACTCGGCGACCTCGTCAACGACTGGATCACCGTGAACGAACCGTTCTGCGCGGCGTTCCACGGCCACCTGAGTGGACTCCACGCTCCCGGCATCCAGGATGAACCGACGGCGCTGCGGGCCGCCCTCGTGCAACTGCACACCCACGGCGAGGCCGTTCGTGCGCTCCGTGCCGTCAACCCCGACTTCCGCATCGGGCTGGCGCTGAATCTCTCCGACCTCGCACCGGCCACCGAACACCCCGAAGATCTCGAAGCGCTCCGGCGGGCCGACCTCGTCGAGAATCGACTCTTCCTGCACACCGTTCTGCAGGGACGCCTGCCCGAAGACACCGCGGCGTACTTCGGCGTCGACGTCCTCTCGGGCGCTGTCGAAGGAATCGACGTGTCGCGGATCGCCGAACCGCTCGACTTCATCGGCATCAACTACTACGAACACAACGTCATCCGAGCCGCCGAGGCGGGAACCGACGTCATCGTGCGGGGCATCGAGAAGCTCCCTGTCCCAGAGCCGCGCAGTGCGAACGGTGTCGCCGTTCGCCCTGACGGGTTCACCCGGGTCCTGCTTCGCGTGGCCGCCTTGGCCCCGGAGCTGCCGATCTGGGTGACCGAGAACGGCATCGGGCTCTGGGACTACCTCGGACCGGACGGAATGTGCAACGACGTCGAACGCGTCGCGTTCATCGACGGATACCTCGACGCGCTCGCCGATGCAATCGCAAGCGGCGCCCGCATCGAGTCCTACTACTTCTGGGCACTCATGGACAACTTCGAATGGGCGCACGGCTACCAACTGCGGTACGGGCTCTTCTACACCGACTACCCGACGGGCCGAATCATGCCCAAGGCGAGTGCCGATCGGTATCGCGTTCGTATCGCTGAGGAGCGACCCGACCTCGTGGAGATCGACCGTCGCGACGGAGCGGCGGCATGAGGGAAAGGAACACTATGGGACGCACGCAATCACGGGCGAGTGTTGTCGTCGGCGTTGTCGGCACCTTGGTCGCCGGTATGGGATTGGCGGCCGCGGTCGGCCCCGCCCAGGCGGTTGAGAGTACGACACTCTCGGTCTGGCAGTCCGACAGCACCGGCGCGCAAGACGTTCAGGTGCAGCCGGATGTGACGCTCGGCAGCGTCAGCGATGGCGCCATCAACGTGCGGGTCGATGACAGCCTGCAGTATCAGCCCTACCTGGGCGTCGGTGCCTCGTTTTCAGACTCATCTGCCAGCCTCCTCTCGGACCTGAAGACGAGCAACCCGACCCGGTACGAAGAGCTGATGACTCGCATCTTCTCGGTCGCCGAGGGTGACGGGCTCGCGATGTGGCGGGTACCGATGGGCGCATCGGACTTCACGGAAGCTTCGGTGCACTGGACGAACGCCGACGTCCAGGGTCCGGCCGGGGATCCGCTCGCGAACTTCGGCCTGACTGAGCATGACACCGACGAGATCATCCCGGTCATCCAGGACGCGCTCGCGATCAACCCCGACCTGAAGATCATCGCGAGCCCGTGGACTGCGCCCGCGTGGATGAAGACGAACAATTCGTTGATCTGCAACACCAACGGCCAGGACAGCGAACTGCTACCCGGCTACTACGGCGCTTGGGCCGACTACTTCGTGCGCTGGATCGACGAGTACCAGGCGAATGGCATCCCGATCTGGGCGATCACCCCGCAGAACGAGCCGAAGTACTGCCCCGACACGTACACCGGAATGAGCTGGTCCGAGTCGCAGATGCTCGATTGGGTCAACAACCACCTTTACCCGACCCTGCAGCAGGAGAGCCTCGACCCGAAGATCCTCGGGTTCGATCACAACTTCACCTACTCATCCTTTGCCGAGGCACTCGTGAACGGCACCTCGAACACGGTGATGGACGGCTTGGCGTGGCACTGCTACGACAACAATGCCGACCCGGCATTCATGACGAAGTTGCGGAACATGGATCCGAGCCGGATCGTGATCGAGACCGAATGCTCGTCGAATACGCTTCCGACCGACATCATCCGGTTCAGCACCGCTGAGATGGCGCTCGAGTCGTTCCAGAACTTCGCACAGGGCGCCATTCTGTGGAACCTCGCCCTCGACAGCGAAGGCGGCCCCCACCTCGGTGGTTGCGTGGGGTGCCTGCCCATCGCCACGGTCGAGATGAGCGGTGGAGTCACCGACTGGGAGCTGCATCCCAACCTCTCGAGCCTCGCGCAGATCTCACGATTCGTGAAGCCCGGTGCCGTTCGCATCGACTCCACCGTCGACGCCCAAAGCATCGTGACCGCGGCGTTCGCCAACCCCGACGACAGTGAGGTGCTCGTCGCGACGAACGTGTCGCCGGATCCCGTGACGTTCACCGTCACCTGGAACCGCAGCGGGTCGTTCTCGTACACCCTTCCGTCGCATAGCGTCGTCACCTTCACCGGCCAGGTGCCCGGGGCGGCGCAACTGGACGCCACGCCGACGGCTGGAAAGACGTACCGCATCGTGTCGCGTGCCAGCGGCAAGCCGATCGGAGTGTGCGCGGGTGCGACGAACGACGGTGCCTGCCTGATGCAGTGGAGCGATGATGGTGACGCCGACCAGCGCTGGACGCTTGCTGACGCCGGCAACGGGTACATTAATCTGGTCAATGTCGGCAGCGGCAAGGCGATGGATGTCCCGGACGGATCAACCGTCGATGGCACCCAACTGCAGCAGTGGACCATCATCGGTACGGGTAACTGGAACCAGCAGTGGCGCATCGAGCACGTCTCGGACGGCTGGTACACCATCGTGAATCGTACGAGCGGGGACGCCGTCGACGTCGCGAGCAGTTCGGTATCGGACGGCGCATCGATCCAGCAGTGGTCGGCCGTGTCCGGGAACACGAACCAGCAGTTCCGATTCGTTCCCTACAACTAGTCGAGCAACGCGGTGGGGGCCTCGTTCGGGGCCCCCACCGGCACGATGCGGCTCACCGCTGAACGAAGGACCAATGCAGATGGATGACTCATCGAACGGACACTCCGATCGACAACTTCGCGAACTGGTCGCATCACTCTCCCTGAGTGAGAAGGCGTCGCTCTGCTCGGGCGCAGGAATGTGGCACACCGCCGCGATCGCGCGCATCGGCCTCGACGCGATCGCCATGTCCGACGGCCCCGCAGGGATCCGCGGTACTGCCACTGAGCTTGCCGAGGCGCGCCTCGCGAGCGACGACGAGCTGTCGATCTCCTTTCCCGCACCGAGCGCGCTCGCCGCAACCTGGGATTTGGAGCTCGCGGCCGCGTTCGGCCAGGCACTGGGAAGCGAAGCCGTGCGAGAAGGCGCGGACATCGTGCTCGCACCCGTTGTGAACCTTCAGCGCACACCCGTCGGCGGTCGCCACTTCGAGTGCTTCTCCGAGGACCCGCTGCTGACCGGTACTCTGGCGCAAGCTGTCGTGGACGGTATCCAGACCTGCGGAGTTTCGGCATGCGTGAAGCACCTTGTCGGCAATGAGGCCGAGACCCGACGCACGACAGCCATCTCACGCATCGACGAGCGCACCCTTCGGGAGGTGTACCTCGCGCCGTTCGAACTGGCGGTTCGAGACGCCGGCGCATGGTCGGTCATGGCCGCCTACAACCGTGTCGACACCCAGGGAGTCACCGAGAAGGCGGTCGCGCACCCCTGGCTGCTCGACGAGCTGCTCAGGCGCGAGTGGGGCTTCGACGGGGTAGTGGTCTCGGATTGGTCTGCCGCCACCGACACCGTGTCGACCGCACAGCACGGCCTCGACCTCGTGATGCCCGGGCCTGACTCGGTGTGGTCACATGGCCGGCTCGTCGAGGCTGTCGAACGCGGCCTCGTGGACGAGGGCGAACTTGACCGCAAGGTGCTGAACCTCCTCCGTCTCGCGAGCAGGGTCGGTGCCCTCGGAGGGGAGCGCCGGCGTCAGGTGCCGTTCGCGCGAGACGAAGCTCGTGCGCTCTCGAGGCAGATCGCGGCGCGCTCGTTCGTCGTGTTGCGCAATGAGGCCGACTCCATTCCGGTCGCGCGCCGACCGCGAACGGTGGCGCTGATCGGACCGAATGCGTTGGCGCCCTACGTGCAGGGCGGGGGATCGGCGAGCATCCCGCTCCGTCCCATCGAGAGCCTCGAGCACGCCCTCGAGCACCGGTGGCCGGGCGTGAGCGTCACGACGACGCTCGGCGCGTACTCGCGCAGGAACCCGCCGATGCTCGACCCGGGTCAGGTGCGAGACCCCGAGACCCGACAGCCGGGCGTGCGGGTCGACAGCCTCGACGCAGCGGGCGGACTGGTCGACTCGAAGGCCGCCGCCGACTGGCGCGGTGTCGTCCGAGGCCTATCGACGGAGGTGCACGATGTGCGCGTGCGGGCCGTCGTGCACCTGACCGAGCCGGGCGAGCACTGGCTCGGCGTTGCGGTCGTCGGGCGCCATCGGGTGTCGATCGACGGCATCGACGTCGCAACCTCCGATGTACGTGTGGGCGAGGAGGCCGTTCTCGACTCGAGCGCGAACAATCCGCGGGCTGTGGGTCGGTCCATCCTCATCGATGCGCCATGTGACGTGCTCATCGACGCGACGGTGCAGAATGTGGACGCCGGCGGTCTCGGCGTCTTCGCTCGGGCAGGCCTCCATCATCGCGAACCGGGCCCCTCCGCGGAGGCGCTCATCGCCGAAGCGGTCGAAAACGCGGAGGCGAGCGATCTCGCCATCCTCGTGGTCGGAACCAACGAGGACGTCGAATCCGAAGGCTGGGACCGCGCCGACCTGACCCTCCCGGGCGCCCAGAACCAACTCGTTGAAGCCGTGCTTGCCGCGCGTCCGGATGCCCTCGTCGTCGTGAACTCGGGCGCGCCGGTGGAACTGCCATGGCTTCACCGTGCATATGCAGTCGTTTGGGCCTGGCTGCCCGGTCAGGAGTTCGCCGGGGCACTCGCCGATGTGCTCGACGGAGACGTTGAACCATCCGGTCGGCTGCCGTGGACGCTCCCGGCTCGGCATCGTGATGCACCGGTGCCGAACGGATCGCCTGACGCAAACGATGTCGTCGAATACGCTGAGAGCATCGACATCGGGTACCGGGGCTGGCTTCGTGCGGGCACGCGGTCGGAGCTGCCGTTCGGCTACGGGCTTGGCTGGACGGACTGGCTCTACACTTCCGCCGAGGTCGGTGACTGGTCATCGAGCGGACTCGAGGTCTGGTGCCAGGTTGAGAACTTTGGTGCGCGTGCCGGCCGCGAGGTCGTGCAGATCTACATCGAATCGGATGGCTCGGAGCCGTTGCGGCCGGTGCGGTGGTTGGGCGGTTACGCGACCGTCGACGTGGACGCGAGCGAGGCACGGCGGGTACGCGTGCGGATCCCCAAGCGAGGATTCGAGGTGTGGGACTCGGAAACGGAGGGCTGGGTCATACCCGCTGGGGAGTATCGCCTCCTTGTCGGACGCGATCTCACCGACATCCGACAAGAACTCACGTGGAGGATCCGACACGGTGCGGCGCCGGCGCCGGCGCCGGCGCCGAAGGCGACGATGTCCTCGGAGTAGCATTCGCGGTATACCGGTTCCACCGGCAGTACTGCCGACCGCGTCGGGTTGGGAGATGCCGGCTTCGACGGTGGCGCCGACCTCGAAGAGGCTGTCGTTCAGCTGGGTGGTCGCCCAATCGGCGCCTTCCTCCGTCGTTCGCCTGCGATGACTGCTGTCGTTGGACTCGGGAGTCGGCGCTGAACCAGCCAACAAGACGCTCGCAGGTGGCACCCGGGTACCCGCGCCCGATTGCGCCGCCGGATCTCGATCGTCGTCGTGCTCATTGACACTTCCTCCACGTCACAGTCATGTGTTCTCAGAAGTCTTGGACGAACGATGTTGCTCGCAGGGCCCCTCCCCACAGGGCGACGCTGATTCGCTACCTTGGGTCTCATGATCAATGGGGGGCCAGGCGGCGGCCCGTGGCGGCGAGAGCCGCGCGCAGCGACGGTTCGCTCACTGCGCGCGCGGAATCGTTCGTCCGCGCTTACCTTCCTCATCGCAGCGGGGAACAGCACGAGGGCAGAAATCGCGGCAGCGTGCGGGCTCTCGATATCGTCGGCGACGAACATCGTGAGCGACCTGATCTCGGAAGGCCTCGTGGCCGAAACGGCACTGCTCGAATCACAAGGCGGGCGGAGGACCTCCCTTCTTGAGCCCGTTGGTGAAGGGGCGTACCTGCTCGGCGCCGATGTCGGAGAGCGAGGCGTGACGGTCGGCTTGTTCAACCTGAGGATGCGTCTCGTGGACAAAGAGTTCCGCGGAGGCACTGATGACGAGACGCCTGACCACATTGCGCGGGACTTGAGCAACGCGATCGCTGAACTCGAACGACGTAATCCATCGAGTTGGCCGAAGGTTGCGGGCATCGGCCTTGGGCTGCCCGGCATAGTCGAGACCGATTTCGAGGGTAGGCAGACACTCTATGCGGAGAGCCTTGGCTGGCCTCCAGTCCCCGTGGCTTCCTTGCTCGATCAGGGGCTGCCGGTCCGGGCCGAGAACGGGGCAGCCACGCAGGCGAAGGCCGAGCAGTGGTTCGGGGTCGCCCGCGGGTCGAGCACTGCCGTCGTTGCCATGCTCGGCCGCGGGGTAGGGCTTGGGGTGATTACGAACGGAGAGCTCTACTGCGGCGCATCAGGAAGTGCAGCGGAGTGGGGTCACCTTTCGATCGACCCGCAAGGGCCGATCTGCCGATGTGGGCGCAGAGGCTGTCTCGAAGCGTTCCTCGGGTCGCAAGCGCTGTTGGAGGAGTGGAAGGGACGCGGTGGCACCCTGCCGAGCGATGAGCGGATCGCGATTCGTGCGCTCTTCGACACAGGCGACGCGGGTGATTCGGACGCGAATGCGCTGATCGAGCGTGCAACCTCGTTGCTTGGCACTGCGCTCGGCGGACTTGTGAACCTCTACAATCCACAGGGCGTCATCGTCGGTGGTTGGGTCGGGACGCTCTTCATGGAACGCCGGAGGACGGAGATCGAGTCAGCTATGAGGGTCGCGGCGTTGGAACGTCCGGGAAGCCAGACCGACCTCTACGTTGGCAGTGTTGGCGAGAATAGCGTCACGTTGGGCGCAGCCATTCTCCCACTCGAAGATCTCGTGTGCTCCCGCCGGCCGAGCAACTCAATCGCGTCAGCTTTCGTGCGCCGCAACCTCGAGGGGACTCCTGATCGCCGCACCCACGGGCAGGGCTTGGGGTTCGCCGAACCGGCGACACGCTGAGCGTCTGCGAATCCGATACACATACGGGAGACGGCCTGACCATACCTGCGCAGCGACCCATGACGACCGCTCCCCGCGGACCCGGATCCTCGCTCCGGCTGACATCCATGCTCTCTGCGAGTTCAGTGCTCTCCACCGCCCCATGAAATCGTGCTCAGCGAGCCCGCCGGGAGCTCGACATTCACGTTGTGCTGACCATCTCCGACCTGTACCGGATAGTCGGAACTCGTCGGATTCCAGACGATGAGCACAATCACCCCGTTCGGGTCACGAAACGCAACATGAGAGAGCTCTTCGGTCCCGAAGGAATCGACCCGCCGGGATCCGCTCGGGACGAACCGTGCAGCGTGACCGAGTAATGCATACTCGGCGTTCCGACTGATCTCACCGCTCGTCGAGATCGTGACGACGCCCGAGCATGTCTCACAACCGCCGCGGTGGGGGCCGCCGAACTCGTCGAGCGCAAGGTTCCAGGTGAGCACCGCGGACGCGTGATTGCGAAGTGGGTTGATCAACAGATTCGTCGCCTGCCAGGAGAGAGTGTCGACGAACACCTTCTCCTGCGAATCCCCGTGGGTACCGGACCCCGAGCACTCTGTGACCAGGATGGTCTTCTCTGGGAACTGTTCCCTCAGTTGCGACTGGCGATCCGCATTTCCGTAATAGCAGTGGAAGGCAGTGCCTGCGATCCATCGGGCAGCATCTGTCCGCAGAAGATCTGCCGGATATTCGTATGCGGGATCTTCACTTGGGGGCGTTGTCGCAGCGTCGGCTGGGTTGAGTTCCCAATTGTGATCGAAACCGAGTATCGCAGTCCGCAAGCCTGACTGTGCCAGGCCGGGACCTAGCTTCTCGATGAGCTTCGCAGCTTGCCAAACGGGCATGTCAGTGCCTGGATATCCATCGGGATTCCGCAACTGGGGCTCGTTTTGGACGGTGAGAAAGTCGATGTCAAGGCCAGCTCGAGCATATTCCTCGATGAACCTGATCAGGTAGGCGGAGTAGGTCTCATATGCCCGGTCCTCGTCGAGTAGCCGCCCGCCCTCGAGGCTCCCATTCGTCTTGAGCCACGCCGGTGGACTCCACGGGGAGGCGATGATCCGTACTCGCGGACTTATGGCGCTGATCTCTTGGAGAACGGGGATCATGGCGGCTCGATCAGTTCCGATATCGAAGTGCTCCAGATCCCAATCCGTCTCTCCCGCGGGCAGATCATCGAAGGTGAACGCATCGGTCGGAGTGAAGTCGGAGGCTCCGATAGGGATCCGAATCATCGAGAGTCGCATAGGACCGTCGGGGGCGAACAGTTCCTCAAGAAGGCTCGCTCGAGTCGTCGGCGCCATTGCGGAGATCAATTGGGCGGACGAGTGTGTCACGGCCGCCCCGAACCCATAGATTTCCTGGCTCTTCGCGTCGACGTCCACGAAGATGTCCGGGTTGCCTCCATCCGTGATTTCGCGGGCCTCGGTAGCGAGCGACGCCATCGGTGTGCGTTCGCCGGTGGACGTTGTCACGGCCTCCGCAGGGGCACTCGGGCGGTTCGACTCGGGTGAAGCGATGGTGTCGCGGCCGTACACGCCGGTCATGATGCCTACGGTCACAAGAACCACTGCGACGACACCCATCGCGAGACCAAGGCGGCCCCACTCGCGTCCTGATCTGGATGTCAATTCGCCTCCGAACGAATGTCTCTCGGATCCGCACGTTGACGCCCGGCGGAAGGCGCCGGACGCCAACGTGCGTTGGTCCGGCTCAGCCGGCTTGGACCTTCAGCGCGAACGACTGTGCCGCGCTGCCGGAATCACATGGCTGTTGGACTACGGCTGCGCCATTGTCCTTCGACCCGCCGTCGACCGCGACGCACAGCCCACTATGCCGCGCCACCAACTGGTAGTTGCCATCGTCGAGACGGACGAACTCAAACTGCTGGTCCTGGCCCTTGGCCCATTCCCAGAGCTGGAGCGGCGCACCCGGACTCGTCGCACCTCCGGCAACGGTGAGCGCGAGCCCCGCGTTCATGTTCGTGATGCGATACCAGTCGCCGCTGACCTTGGTCAGCTGCCACTCTGCGTTCGCCTGAGGAGCCGGGCATGCCCACTGCTGGACAGGCGTACCGTTGGTCGTGCCCTTGTCCTTTGCGTCCAGGCAGGCGCCTGATCCCTCGTTCACGACCGTGTAGATCGCCTGCGCGGAGATACCGGATTGCCCTTCACGATCGGAAGACTTCACCTTCGCAGTGTCGCTGAGGCGGATATCTCCGGCGGACGATCCAACCAGCACGTCGACGTTGCCGCTCGGCGTGACCCAGGAGTCCACGAACGAGTCCCAGTATGAGAAGGACTGGCGATCCAGCTCGATAGTGACCTCCTGGGACTCCCCGCTGTCCAACGACACCCTGTCGAAACCGGCGAGTTGCAGCGGAGCAGTGTTCACGGCACTGGTCGGCAGTTCGCCGACATAAACCTGAGGCGACTCCGACCCGGCACGATCACCGGTGTTGGTCACCGTGAATGTTGCCGTGATTCGAGCGTTGCCTTTCGACTTCACCGCAAGGTCGGAGTACTCGAACGACGTGTACGAAAGGCCGTGGCCGAACGGGTAGTTCGGCTCGATGCCGAATTCCTCGTAGCCCCGGTACCCGACGAAGACTCCCTCCGTGTAGAAGGAATCGAGTCCGATGCCAGGATACTGTTCCGGGGTGTTGATCGGGGTCTGGCTTTCCGACACGGGGAACGTCACGGGCAGCTTGCCGGACGGAGACACCTCTCCGAAGAGGATGTTCGCGATCGCCGCTCCTTGATTCTGGCCGCCATACCATGCCTCGAGGATTGCCGGTACTCCGTCGCCCCAGGCTTCTGTCGTGACTGGGCCACCGGTAGTCAGGACGACGATCGTGTTGGGATTCGCGGCCTTGACGGCGTTGATGAGGGCTTCCTGTACAGTCGGCAGGCCGAGGTCCGGCTTGTCGCCGCCCTCAGTTCCGTAGTCACGGACCACGACGACAGCGACGTCCGACTCGGCGGCAAGCGCTGCAGCTTCCTGAGCCTTCGGATCAACGACTCCGTCAGGCTTGGTCCAGCCGAGCTTCAGCTGGGGACCGAGCTCGGTGCGCGCCTGACCGCTCGTCGTGTAGTCGGCGTGAACTGCATACTCCTGGCCTCCCACGAGGTCAAGTGAGACAGACTCGCTCGTCTGCTGGTCGGAGTCGACGTCGAGCACGACCTGCCCGTCAATCGCGACCGAGGCAGCGCCGAGCGCGAGCAGCTCGAGTTCGTACGTTCCGGAAACCGGAGGCGTCAGCGTGGAATCGTACGTCGCGCTCGAGATGCCGGCGCCGGGCAGCTTCGGCACGAGAGGCGACTGCGAGTTGAATCCCTCGAAGTAGAAGAACCCACCGTTGACCGTGATGTCCTGAAGCGTCTCCTGGGCAATCACCGCACCGTTGGAATCGAAGAACTGCGCGTCTGCACCAGCACTCCCGTCGCCTGCACGAAGGTAGTCGGACGGGATCGCCTCGAGGCCCGGAAGCAGCGAAGAGGACGTGACGAAGTCGGTGCCGCGGGCGTGCTCGACCGTCGCGTTCGGAAGCAGGTCCTGAATGCCCTGAAGGGGGCTGATCGTCGAGGTGGGAAGCACGAGTGAGCTACCACCACCCGCAGTAGCCTGATCGGCGTCCGCGCCGATGACGGCCACGGATGCGGTCGCCTCCGGATCGAGCGGCAGCGCCCCGTCGTTCTTGAGCAGCACCATCGACGCTTCCGCAATCTGCTGCGAGAGAATCGCATGGCCAGCTTCGTCGAAGCTCTGGACCACCACAGGGTCATCGAACAGCCCCAGACGGAACATCGAGGTCAAGATTCGAAGTACGGCGACATCGATCTCCGATTCCGCGACCTGTCCGCTCTCCACCGCCTGCTTCAAAGCGTTGAAGAGGCCGAAGCTCGGTTGCTCCTGGTCGAGTCCAGCTCGAAGGGCTTCTACGGTGCTGTGAGTTGCGCCGTAGTCACTCATGACCCAGCCCTCGAACTTCAGCTGTTCGCGCAGGATTCCAGTAAGGATTTCCGAGTTCTCACAGGCGAATACGTAGTTGACCTTGTTGAACGCACACATCGCCGAGGCGGGCGCGCTTTCGCGAATGCCGATGTCGAACGGGCGCGTGTAGATCTCCTGCAGCGCGCGCTCCCCGACCACCGAGTTGCCCCCGACAAGCCGGTCGTCCTCTTGGTTGTACGCATTGAAGTGCTTGATGTTGCCAGCCACCGAATGCGACTGGATCGCATTGAGCTGCGACGCGGCGACCCATCCCGAAAGGAGCGGATCCTCCCCGTAACCTTCGAACGCACGACCGGCCTGTCCCACTCGCGCGATGTCCACGGCCGTGCCAAGCGAAACGTTATGGCCCGTCTTGAAGGCTTCATCTCCGATCACGTTCCCGTACGTCGTCGCCGCTTCGAGGTCGAACGTTGCCGCGAGGGCGAGGGGCGCAGGCAGCGAGGTCGCCTGCTTGTCGTTCACGTTCGGGTTGGCAATCCTGACTCCCGCCGGACCGTCCGCCATCGTCAGGGCGGGGATGCCGAGCCGCTCGATGGGAGCGTTGTAGAACCCATAGAAGTTGTTCTGCTCGCCCTCGAGCATGTCGATCTTCTCATCGAGGGTCATCTGCGCGAGCAACGCAGCTGCCCGCTCCGCGGGTGAGGGGGGCGGCGCCGCCGCGGCCGACAGCGGGACGAAAAGTACGCCGAATGCCAAGGCGCCGGACGCGACTACCGCGACTACGGTCTTGGCCGATCTCCGTTGATCGATTTGCATTTCATTTCCCATCTAGGACTGGTCGGAATGCGCAGCGGCGAGCGAATCCCGCGGCTGGCAATGTTCGGGTCGCGTCATCGCAGAGCAGCGACCACTGCCACAACCCACTCGTTTCGTCTCGTCCCCTTTCAACTCGTTTCTGATGTCCTGCCGACCTGCCCAGATCAGAAGCTGAGCGACCGTCAGGTCTCGATGCGCTCCAGAACTTAGGGGGGTGTCTGAGAATCCGTCAAGGACATATGCGCCGCGTTTTACGCGGCCACCGCTCCACTCGGATGTGCATCGCTCAAGAATTGCTTCGCAATTGTTTAAGATGTGGCAGATCATCGATACTGTGATCGAGGAGGATGGTGGAAACAATCAGCGCCGTCACGATGAAGCCCGGCGAACGGTGCCTTGTTTGCCCCAGTGACAGCCGGCCAAGTCCCACGCGGCCGCGGCGTTGAATCCAGTCGGGCCCAACTCCGTGCCACCATCGCCGATGATCTCTATCGAACCAGGGCCCTGTTGGATCGGATCGGCCAGTTCAAGGGAGCACGCTCATGCAAGCCGCCGAAACCCCCGATCGGCCGCCAGAAGCCTCCAGCGCATCGGGAGGTCACCCCACTCATCTTCACGGTCTGGGTGAGGATGCTCGATGTCTCGAAGAAGCGAAACGCTACATCGAGGACAACATCGCGGACTGCGAGCTCGATCAGTCACGCATAGCAGCCCACCTCAATATCTCGACCCGGACGCTCAATCGCCTCTTCAAGGAACATGGCGAGACCGTGCGCTCATGGATACGCGCCAGGCGCCTCGATCGTGCACGCGAAGATCTGATCGACCCGGCGTTCTCCGGCTTCTCCGTCGGGGAGATCGGGGCGAGGTGGGGCCTGAGCGACCCCGCGCACTTCTGCAAGCTGTTCGCCCTGGCGTTCGGCAGGTCGCCGACCGAATACAGGGCCTTAGCTGGCGTCGAGTCCTGAGATGGCACATCTGCGCCGCCCTGGCGAGCGGCGGAAATCACTCCGCCCCTTGGTCTTCGGATCTCAGGGCGGCCGCCGCGGGCGTGCTTGATCAGACCGCCACGCCACGTCGCTGGTGGCGAACGCCCAGTGAACCGAAGACGGTGCCAACGGATGCGAACGTGCATGAGTTCCTCGACGCGGCCGCGACGGCGGCCCGCCGCTGTGAGGAAGTTCTGCGGCTCGCCCAGATCTTCGGCGACATCACTGGCACCGCTCCGGCCATGGGGTCGCCCAATGGTGGGATACGGCAGCTTCCGCTTCCGCTACATGTCGCGGGCCCACCCGCCACGCGCGAACTGGTGGTTGTAGACCGGATTCTCGCCTCGCACGGCGCAGTTGACGTTCCAGGGACTGAACGACCTGACGGAGGCCACCGCGTCCGCACCAGGCGCTGCCCGGCCGAATCACACCAACAAGCGTGGGAAGCGACACCGAAGGTCGAGCCGCCGCCCCCAGTGCCGCAGCCCGCGGCACCGTCGACTGAGGACGGCGTGCGGGTGACCCGCATCCGCGACAACGGCACCGTGTTCGCGCGCCGGACCCTGTTCCAGACCAGCCGAACGCTCGCCGGCGCGATCGCCTACCTCGTCGAGGAGGAGCACGCCCTGATGGTCTTCGACAGCCAGGGCACGCTCATCATCGAGCACCCCTGGCCGGAGCCCGGCACCAGGTACGTCGGCAGCGGCCGACCTCGAGGGCGACGCACCATGCACTGACTGTCACCGATGTCCTGACACATGAAGTGTCACCGATGTCCTGAKGCAGAACTGTCACCGATGTCYTGAGACGTTGATGCTTGTAGGGCCTCGTTTCGGCCTGACCCATCCTGAGACTGGCCTCGTGCCTTTGTAATGACTCGTCGGCTGGAACGGGGTGCTTTTTGAGGGAGCCGACCAGGCGGACATGACCTCATAGGAGCCTGGGTAGAGGCCCCCGTCAACGTCTTGTCTGCCCGCCCGGTCGGTTGCCGATCCGATTCGAGGAGGGGCACGACCATCATGACAACACTCGTCGGGGAAGTCATTGCGGGCGTCGACACGCACGCCGACACCCACCATGCCGCGGTGATCGACACCAACGGCAAACACCTTGGCGACATGCAGTTCCCGACCACCCACGGCGGGTACGCGGCGCTGCTCGGGTTCATTGCTTCGTTCGGGGCCGTGGTCCGCATCGGCATCGAAGGGACGGGCTCCTACGGGGCTGGCCTGTCCCGGTATCTGCGGGATGCCGGCCTCGAGGTCGTCGAGGTCATCCGCCCCAACCGGCAGGTCCGCCGGATGCGAGGCAAGTCCGACCCGATCGATGCGTACGCTGCTGCGGCGACTGCATTGGCCGAGTCACAGCATCCGGTTCCGAAATCTGCCGATGGGCCGGTCGAGGCGATCCGTTACYTACTGGTGACCCGCCGCAGCGCGGTCAAGGCGCGCACCGCGGCACAAATTCAAATCAAGACCCTGCTCGTCACTGCGCCCGAACCGTTGCGGCAACGATTCCGCGGCGCGACCGACAAGTCCCTGATCCATGGACTGGCCCGGTTGCGGCCGAGTTCCGCCGACCCCATCGTCGCAGCGCTGAAGTCGCTCGCGCGCCGCCACCAGCAGCTCTCAGCCGAAGTTGCCGAGCTCGAGAGCATGCTCGCTCCACTGGTTGTTGAGACGAACCCGGCGCTGGCCGCGGCAAAGGGCATCGGCCCGGTCACCGCCGCACAGCTTCTCGTGACTGCCGGCGACAACCCGGAGCGGCTGCACAGCGAGGCCGCGTTTGCTGCGCTCTGCGGGGCTGCACCGATCCCGGCATCCAGTGGCAAGACCACCCGGCACCGCCTGAACCGCGGCGGCGACCGTCAGGCCAACGCCGCCCTGCACCGCATCGCTCTGGTCCGAATGGCGCACGAGCAGCGCACCCGCGACTACGTCGCGAAGAAGCGCAGCGAAGGGCGAGGAAACAAGGAGATCCTGCGGTGTCTCAAGCGCGCGATCGCCCGCGACGTCTTCAACCTGCTCACCAACCCAGTCGATGTTCCACGAACCGACGACCTGCGAGGCCTGCGCCAGGAACGAGGCATCAGCCAGACCACGGCCGCACACGCGCTCGGGCTCTGGCCCGGCCGGATCTCCGACCTCGAGCTCGGCCGCCGCCGCGACGACGACCTCGCAAACGCATACCGACGGTGGCTCCACACGGCTTGACAGCCAATAGGAGCGTCATCACATNCCGACCTCGAGCTCGGCCGCCGCCGCGACGACGACCTCGCAAACGCATACCGACGGTGGCTCCACACGGCTTGACAGCCAATAGGAGCGTCATCACATCCCACTTCGATGACTTGATCCGCGCACGTTTATTCAACACTTTTGATCCAAGATCACCCGAGATCGCTCGAGCTGAGCGCATAGGATCGAAGAACTGAAAGCCATTGTCGGGCAAGGAATTCCTGATCAACTCGAGATCGGTCGAGGGTTCCGCTGGTTGGGCGAGACGAAGGATCCGAGGCGAGGAGATCCATCGGTCACGGGTTCAAGTCCCGTCCGCCCTACGGAAACCTGCCTCTGATCAGGGTGTTCGCCGTCAGGGCCATGTCCGATTCCCTGCACGCATATTCGTTTTCTGCCGTGATTTTGAAGGTATTCGGCGGGCTTGGAGTGACCTCGGGTCGGCTGCGAGATCGAGCCCTTCGCGCCGACCGGGCGGCACGAGTCCCTGATGCGGCACCGAGCCAGACTGGATTAATATTCCGCGTGTCGCGGCCATGTGAGATGGCAATCGGGGCCTGGCCCTTGAAAATCGTCTCGTAGAAGGTCCGCCAAACGATCCTTCAGCGGGTCGAATTGCCCAGGGCCTTACTTCTGGCGCGGTCGCCGCCATACGACAAGAGCGCCGAGCCACATGATGATCAGGCCACCGGCGATTCCGAACCCGATCACGTTGAGGTCCAAGCTGGCTGCTAGCTGCCACACGCCGCCGTCGAGACCGAGTTCATGGCCGAACATCGCGACAAGCTCGGTGGTTCCGACTGCGACGGCAACGATGACGGAGATCGCGGTGATGGCCAGGTTGTACCGAAGCTTGCGTGCGCCGTCGGCGAACGCCCAACCGTACGCGTAGCGCATCACCAGTCCGTCGGCGGTGTCCAGGAGGGACATGCCCGCGGCAAAGAGGAGCGGTAACGCTAGCAGGGTGTACCACGCGACACCGGATGCGGTGCTGGTTCCTGCAAGGACCAGCAAGCCCACCTCGGTTGCCGTGTCGAATCCGAAGCCGAAGAGCACACCGAGCGGATACATCTGCCAGGGTGCGCGGATCGCTTGCATCACCGGTGCGAAGAGACGGGTTAGGGGGCCGCGGCTCGTCGCGTGCTCTTCCACCTGAGTCATCGTCATCTCACCGGAGCGCACGTGCCGATATGTTCGCCACGTCGATGCCAGCAGGACGACGTTGATTGCCGCAATGATTTCCAGGAACAGGCCCGACACGGTCGTGCCCACGGTGCCGGTGACCTGGTGTAGCGCGGAGTTGTCGTCTCGGAGCGGACCGGCCAAAGCACCCACGCCGAGCGCGAGAAGCACCACGAACGCCAGCACGACCGTGGAATGGCCTAGGGAGAACCAGAACCCCACCGACACGGGCTTCTTGCCGTCATTGAGCAGCTTCCGGGTGGTGTTGTCGATCGCCGCTATATGGTCGGCGTCGAACGCGTGCCGTAGGCCCAGGACGTAGGCGGTGAGCCCCACCCCGACACTGAGGGACGCGCTGGCACCCGCTTCTCGCCCACCTTGTGCCAGAAGGAGACTGAACCCCGCGAGATGGAGGGCCAGAATGGCCCCAACCATCCCCACGAGAGAGAGGCCGGTTCCGTGGCGATGAGAACGCGTTGACGCGGCGGCGTTGCTGCTCGCCGTCGTCGACATCAGACGTAGCGCCTCCGCGCCCGTGGAAAGACGAGTCAATCGACTGCCCTGACCGAGTCAACCCCTCGAGGCGAGGACAGCCCTCCTGCCGTGATAGGCACGGCAATGGTCACGGGGGACCCCGCAGATGACTTGGCTCTTTCCGACCACGTCGCCCAGACGTGATCCATTGGCGACTCGTGCGTGAGGTTGCCTAAGTGTCTTGCCACGCCCCCGGGCTGGTCGAGCAGCATCGCACCAGGCTCGGGGTCGGGGCGAAATCCGACCGCGATGACCGCGTCCAGCACTCGCGCCGAGCCCAATATGCCTGGCTCAGGGAAGGATCCGTCGACGTCGAGGTCCTCGTTGAGCACGGGGCCGTCGGGATCCGTGATCGAGACGTGGGACTTGAGGCTCCCACCCGTCTCACCCTGCCGACCCAGCACGATGGTCTCCCGGATGACAGCGCATCCACCCTTATCAAGGTGAATCTGTATGCGGCGCTCGACGCGTGCGCCCTCGGCGACGACCAGCGGCAAGGCACGCCACAGGAGAGTTCCCCCAGATCTGACCCGCACATCGAGCGTCCATTGAGAAGCCGACCGCGGAGCGCGAAAGGCGACCATGCCGCCGACGTCTTCGAGTTCAAGGGTGCAGTCGGGCCCGACGTCCACCTCGACGTGAACGAGGTCGCCGCCGAGGAGGAGCATGCCGGCAGCGCTGAGAGCAACGTGCGCGGTGCAGGAGGTCCGTCCCACAAGCCGCGGAGCCAGCGCGCCGACCACCAAGTCGACGTGCGCCCGGGGATGCCCGGCCCGCACCGCGATCCGCGTCGTCGTCATTTCCGAGTGTCGGAATGCGAGCGGACTTGATGTGGCGCACTCGAGTGGTGCTCGTCCCCGCTCTTCTCGTCGTGGGTGTGGACGAAGCCGCCTTCAGGGTGCTCTTCGTCGGCGTGGAAGTGTGGCGCCATCGGCCCGGGGTCCTGAGGCACGTGCGTGCCGCGTCGGTGGCTATCGAGAACGCTGAGCACCCAGGCGCGCAGCGCAGCGATGGACGCGACGTCCGAGCGGGACAGCGCCAGGACTGCCCGGCCGTCTCGCGCCGCAGACGCGTCCGCCACCATCTGCGGAACGTCGACCCCCACGTAGGGGGCAAGGTCGGTCTTGTTGACCACCAGCAGGTCGGCTCGGCCGATGCCCGGGCCGCCCTTGCGGGCCACGTCGCCGCCACCAGCGACATCGAGCACGAAGATCTGCGCGTCGACCAGCGCCGGTGAGAACGTCGCGGTGAGGTTGTCGCCACCGGACTCGATGAGCACGACATCGAGGGGGGCGAAGTCACGCTCGAGGTCTTCGGCGGCGAGCAGATTCGTGGTGATGTCATCGCGGATCGCGGTGTGCGGGCACGCGCCGGTCTCGACGGCACGGATGCGCTCCGGCTCGAGAACGCCGGCGGAGCGGAGGAATCGAGCGTCTTCGTCGGTGTAGATGTCATTGGTAATGACGCCGAGTCTGAGCTCGTCGGCGAGGGAGCGGCACACGGTAGCGATGAGCGAGGACTTGCCGGTTCCCACGGGTCCGGCGACGCCGAGTCGAAGAGCGCGGTTCGCGGCGGTGATGTCAGGCACGGAAGAGTCTCCTGGTGGTCAGGGCATGGGCTTCCGACCATGCCTCGCTTTGCGGCGCACTCGCCGCGGGGATCTGGTGGGCAGATGTGATGCTCGACACTGCGGCGACGTGCGGCTCGATCGATGAGCAGGCTTCGAGCACCATCGCGACACCGTGCGCGGGATCGCCGGGTTCGAGCTTGAGGAGCGCGGCCACGGCGCATGCCATGTCGTCGTAGACCGTGAGCCGGACCAGGCTCTCGGCATCGATTCCCGCGTGTGCGGCGATCGCACCGAGCACGAGCGGCCGCGGCGGGGACTCGTCGAGGTCGTCGAGCGAGGATCGCACTTCGGGCCAGATCCGCCCGGCAAGCCGAAGAAGGCCGCGTCCGAGATACTTCGAGGCATCACGGATCGCGCGGCTCGGCGTGCGCGCAGCCCATGCCCGCTCGATCGATGCCATCGGGATGCAGTCGAGCGCCGCGTGCCGGGCGAGCACCGCGGTGCCGGCATCCACCATGCCCGTCGTCCGCGCTCTGGCACGCAGGAATGCGGGCACGTCCGCGACCGGCATCCCCGCCAGCAGCGCCGGCTCCACCCCCGACGACTGCGCATGACCGCCGCTAGGGAGGCGCGCATCCGCCAGCAGCAGGCTGATCGTGTGCGGTGACGGCTGCATCAGAAGAGGTTGTACAGCTGGGCGAGGGGGAGGGATGCCGCGGGCGCCGGTTCAACGTCTTCGCCGTCGATCGCGATCTCGAACGTGTCGGGACGAATGCGGATCGCCGGCCGAACGTCGTTGTTCTTCATGTCGGCCTTGCCGATATGACGCGTGGGCTCGACCGCGGCCAGTCGACGACGCAGGCCGAGCGTCTCGGCGAGGCCGGCATCGAGCGCCGCAGGCGAGACGTAGGTCACCGACAGGTCTGCCCCGATCGTGTCACCGAAGGACGGTCGCATCATCACGGGCTGGGGCGTCGGGATGGAGGCGTTCGGGTCGCCGAGCGCCGCCCACGCGATCGCGCCGCCCTTGATGACAACGGCAGGCCGGACACCGAAGAACTTCGGGTCCCACACAACGAGGTCAGCCAGCCTGCCGACCTCGATCGACCCCACGTCGTACGCGATCCCGTGAGCGATCGCGGGGTTGATCGTGTATTTCGCCACATAACGACGCGCGCGCTCGTTGTCTGCCGGCATCCCGCCGCCCAACGGGCCGCGACGGTGTTTCATGACGTGCGCGACCTGCCAGGTGCGCGTGACCACTTCGCCGATCCGGCCCATCGCCTGCGCGTCGGACGAGGTCACCGACAGGGCTCCGATGTCGTGAAGGATGTCTTCCGCGGCGATCGTGGTGGCACGGATGCGCGACTCGGCGAACGCGAGGTCCTCCGGCACCGCCGGGTTGAGGTGATGGCAGACCATCAGCATGTCGAGGTGCTCGGCGACCGTGTTGACGGTGTGAGGGAGCGTCGGGTTCGTGGAACCGGGGATCACGTTGGACAGCCCTGCGATCGAGAGGATGTCGGGGGCGTGACCGCCGCCGGCGCCTTCGACGTGGAACGCGTGGATCGATCGGCCGCCCATCGCCGCGATCGTGGACTCGACGAATCCCGCCTCGTTCAGCGAGTCCGAGTGCAGCGCGACCTGCAGTCCCCAGTCCTCGGCCGCACGCAATGACGCGTCGATCGCGGCGGGGGAGGAGCCCCAGTCCTCGTGCACCTTGTAGCCAGCGGCGCCACCGAGAGCCTGCTCCTTCAGTGCGGCCATCGACACCGTATTGCCCTTGCCGAGCAGCAGGACGTTGATGGGCAGGGGATCGAGCGCACGGTGCATGGCTGACAGATGCCACGCCCCCGGGGTGACCGTCGTCGCCTTGGACCCCTCCGAGGGCCCCGTGCCGCCGCCCACGATCGTCGTGATCCCGGTGGCGAGGGCCTCGTGGATCTGCGAGGGCGAGAGCAGATGGACGTGCGAGTCGATGGCGCCTGCGGTGACGATGCGTCCCTCACCGGAGATGACATCCGTGGACGGCCCGATGATCATGTCGATGCCGTCGCTGATGTCGGGATTGCCCGCATGCCCGATCCCGACGATGCGACCATCTCGGATGCCGATATCGGCGCGGATGATGCCCCACCAGTCCAGGATGATCGCGTTCGTGATGACCGTGTCGAGGGCGCCGTCCGCTCGCGTCGTCGTCGCCTGCGCCATGGACTCGCGGATCGACTTGCCGCCGCCGAAGACGGCCTCCTCGCCGCCGACGGTGAGGTCGCGCTCGATCTGGATCCACAGGTCGGTGTCGCCCAGCCGCACCTCGTCTCCTACCGTCGGCCCGTAGATCGCTGCGTACCGTGATCGGTCAAGCCAGACCATGGAGCAGCTCCTGTCCGTCGGTCTTGATCTGGATGCCCGGAACCCGGCGCGCCCCGCGCAGTGCCACGGCGTCAAGCGCCCGCGACGCGCCCGGCTCGAAGCGCTGCGACGTCCCGGAGGGGATGTCGAGGCGGAATCCGTGTGCGAGGGCACGGTCGAACTCGAGGGCTCCGTTCACGTCAGGGAGGTGGATGTGAGAACCGATCTGGATCGGGCGATCACCCGTGTTCACGAACACGAGCCGGATGCGCTCGGCCTCGCTGCGATCGGCGTTGAGCTCGATGCGCCCCGGTTGGATTTGGTAGGCGCCAGGGCCATGCGAGGAAGCGGATGTCACGGCGACTCCTCAGTCGATCGGGTGGTGGACGGTGATGAGCTTGCGACCATCCGGGAACGTCGCCTCGACCTGAACGTCGGCGAGCATTTCAGGAACGCCCGGCATCACCTGATCACGCTTGAGCACGGCGCGGCCCTCCTGCATCAGCTCGGCGACGCCATGTCCTTCTCTGGCCCGTTCGATGACCCAGGACGACAGCAGAGCGACAGTCTCGGGGTGGTTGAGCAGGATGCCCCGCTCGAGCCGGTCGCGCGCGACCATCGCAGCGACCGACAGCAGGAGCTTCTCGGTTTCGGCGGGAGTGAAGTGCATTCGGGCCTCCGGCGGGTGATGTCAGAAGTGTGCCATATCGAGCCCATTCGCCGGAGGTCCTCGCCCGCCTGATCCCCCGCATTCGATCATGAAAGCCCGGAATTACGCCGCTTGTGCCTTGAAGCCCGGCTGATGGTTAACAGAATCGGAACAATCGAGAAATGTCAGAGTAATGCCACGGTCCCATGCTGGCACTACCGCAGCAGTCGGCGATCACCTTCCGCCGATCCATACCGGCATGCGAGGCCCGGCACCATCCGACATCGAGACGCACGCACCACCGGCCCACCCCCTGCGCCACGCCCTGATTCACCGATCAGCCCGTTCCGTCACTCCCTCGGCACGCCCTCCTTCGGCGTCCCCCGGAATGGTGCCGGGGCGACGGCGTCATTCGGCGTGCCTGCAGGACGCAGCACCCAACCCGAGAACGCATCACCCTGCATCACACAGAAACGGAGATCCACATGAAAGCGACACGAACTCGAAGGGCGCGCAGCCTGCTGGCCGTCCCCGCCCTCGCGGCGGCGGCGGCCCTCGTGCTCGCCGGCTGCGGTTCCCGCGCCGGCGACTCCGCGGAGCCGACCGAATCCGGCGCCGCGGCGTCCGAGAGCTGCATCGACACGTCCGGCGACACGATCAAGCTCGGCTTCCTCAACTCTCTGACCGGTGGCATGGCGATCTCGGAGCAGACCGTCTCCAATGTCCTGCACATGGCCGCGGACGAGATCAACGCCGACGGCGGCATCCTCGGCAAGCAGATCGAGTACGTCCAGGAAGACGGCGCCACCGACTGGCCGACCTTCGCGGAGAAGACGGAGAAGCTGCTCACTCAGGACTGCGTCGCCGCGATCTTCGGCGGCTGGACCTCGTCGTCCCGCAAGGCGGTCAAGCCGGTCGTCGAAGAGAACAAGGGCCTGTTCTTCTACCCAGTGCAGTACGAGGGCCTCGAGTCGTCGCCGAACATCTACTACACCGGTGCGACCACGAATCAGCAGATCATCCCCGCGATGGACTACCTCGCCGCGCAGGGCGTGAAGACGCTGTTCCTGGCGGGCTCCGACTACGTGTTCCCGCGCACCGCGAACGCGATCATCAAGCTGTACGCCGCCGAACTCGGGATCGAGATCGTCGGCGAGGAGTACGTGCCCCTCGACAAGGATGACTGGACCACTCAGGTGTCGAAGATCGTCGCGGCGGACCCGGACTTCGTCTTCAACACGATCAACGGCTCGTCGAACGTCGGCTTCATCAAGGCGTACTACGACGCCGGTCTCACCCCGGAGACGACGCCGATCATCTCGGTGTCGATCGCCGAGGAGGAGGCGCCGGCCATGGGTCACGAGGTCACCGGCAACTACGCGTCGTGGAACTACTTCCAGTCGCTCGGGACCCCCAACAATCCGGGCTTCATCGAGCGCTGGCAGGCGTACCCCGACAGCAGCGGGGTGACCTCCGACCCGATGGAGGCCGCGTACATCTCGCTGTACCTCTACAAGGCTCTGGCCGAGGCGGCCGGTTCGTTCGACGTCGACGAGATCAATGCCGCCGCTGCGGAAGGCGGAATCACCGTCGACGCGCCGGAGGGCGTCGTCACGCTGGACGGCGAGAACCACCACATCTCCAAGCCGGGCAACATCGGCAGGATCAACGCCGACAACCAGTTCGACATCGTCTGGTCGTCCGACGGCTTTATCGATCCTGACCCGTACCTCGAGGGGTATGACTGGTTCCCCGCCGACGTCCGCGATGCTCTCGTAGCCGCCGCGGGCTGATCGCCTACTGGGCGTGGTGTCCCGTGCCCACCCGGGTACGGGACCCCACGCTCCAGAACCGCCTCCAGAACTCCTCACCGTACAGAGAGCGACAGCACGTGGATGCACTCATACCGCCGCTATTGAACGGCACCGCGCTGGGTGCGCTCCTGCTGCTCGCAGCGCTCGGGCTCACCCTCACCTTCGGTCAGATGGGGGTGATCAATATGGCCCACGGCGAGTTCATCATGGCCGGTGCCTTCATCGCGTACCTGACCCAGCTGGTCTTCACCTCCAGCAACATCTCGATCGTGCTGGCGCTACCGCTCGCCTTCCTGGGCGCAGGCCTCCTCGGCCTCCTTCTGGAGGTCGGCATCATCCAGTGGATGTACCGACGGCCACTGGATACCCTCCTCGTCACGGTCGGGGTGAGTCTGATCCTGCAGCAGATCGCGTTGCAGATCTTCCCCGCCCAGGGCGTTCCCGTGGAGAGCCCAGGCTGGCTGGATGGGCAGGTGGACATCCTCGGCTATGCGTGGCCGCTTCGCCAGGTGTTCACGATCGTGCTCGCAGCCCTCTGCCTGGCTGCCCTGGCGGCCTGGCTCAAGTACACGTCCTTCGGACGCCGGATCCGAGCGACAGTCCAGAACCGGGACCTGGCCGAGACCAGCGGTATCCCTACCCGCACTGTCGACCGCATCACCTTCTTCGTCGGATCCGGCCTGGCCGGGCTCGCCGGTGTCGCCGCATCCTTGATCGGCGGCACGAATTCTCAAATGGGCACGCAGTACATCATCCCGGCCTTCCTTGTTGTCGTCGCCGGCGGCGTGGGCCAGATCAAGGGCACCGTCATCGCCGCGTGGGCTCTCGGCATCGCGTTGTCGTTCTTCGCCGATTGGACGACCGGAAGCATGGCACAAGTGCTCGCCTTCGTGCTCGTGGTGATCTTCCTTCAGTTCCGCCCACAGGGCCTGTTCACGGTCCGCACCAGGGGGTTGACATGACAAGACTCAAACCGTGGCTTCCCCTCATCGGCATCGGGGTGTTCGCCGTTCTCCTGCTGGTCGTCGCCCCCGCGGTGCTCTCCATGCATTGGATCAACAACCTCGGAAAGTACTGCTGCTGGGCGATCGCGGCGGTGGGGATCGGACTGGCCTGGGGCCGAGGCGGAATGCTGGTCTTGGGTCAGGGTGTCTTCTTCGGGCTCGGTGCCTACGCCATGGCGATGCACCTCACGTTGGAGACCGCGGGGCCCGACAGCCTGCCGGTCTTTATGATCCTGTACGACCCGTCGGCGCCGCTTCCGGCTTTCTGGGAGCCGTTCCGCAGTGACGTGTTCACACTCGTGGCCATCGTGCTGCTCCCGGTGATCGTGGCGTCGATTCTCGGCTACGCGCTGTTCAAGCGTCGCGTCAAAGGGGCGTACTTCGCGATCCTGACTCAGGCGCTCGCTGTGGCGCTGGCCGTCCTGATCAGTTCGACGATCCGGGAGACCGGTGGCGACACGGGGCTCAGCGACTTCAAGTACTTCTTCGGATTCGTCCTGGACGACGACGCGAACAAGATCATGGTCTTCATGATCGCCGCCGCGCTGCTCATCGTGTGCCTTCTGGTGGTGTGGCAGCTCAACCGCAGCCGTTTCGGCGAACTGCTGATCGCCACGCGGGATGCGGAGGAGCGCGTTCGGTTTCTCGGCTACGACCCCGCCAACATCAAGCTGGTCGCCTTCGTGGTCGCCGCCGTGATGGCCAGCATCGCGGGGGCCATGTTCGTCCCCATCGTCGGCATCATCACGCCGGCGGAGATCGGCGCCTCCGCCTCGATCCTGATGATCGCCGGTGTGGCGCTGGGTGGGCGCGCGTCGCTGTTCGGTCCGGCTCTCGGGGCGATGGCGATTGGATGGGGTCAGTCGAGCCTGGGTTCCAGCTGGCCCAGTGGGTGGATCTACATCCTGGGCCTCGTCTTCATCCTGGTGACCCTCTTCCTACCGATGGGATTGTCCTCGCTGTTGGGCAGAGCGAAAAGCTTGGGGTGGCGCTCACGCGCAACGCCAACCGCGCCCGCCACCGCCTCGGCACCTGTGCTCGATGAGGTGAAGAAGTGACCATGACTGGTTCGCTCGTCGTCACCGATCTGCGCGTCGAGTTCGATGGATTCGTCGCCGTCGGCGGCGTCTCCTTCGACGCCCACCCCGGCGAGGTCCGATTCCTCATCGGCCCCAACGGCGCCGGCAAAACGACGTGCATCGACGCCGTCACCGGCTTGTCCAAGGGCTCCGGATCGGTGAAGCTCGGCGACCAGGAGCTGCTGGGCAAGTCCGTCAACAAGATCGTCCGGCTCGGAGTCGGCCGAACCTTCCAGACCGCGAGCGTCTTCGAGCAGCTCTCGGTTCTGCAGAACCTCGACATCGCGGCAGGGCTCCACCGCTCTTCGCTCTCCCTGTTGCGTGCCCGACGCGGCGTCGATCCGGCGATCGAGCTGGCGCTGGAGGAGACGGGACTCAGCAAGGAGCGCGAGACGCCCGCAGGCATCCTGTCTCACGGCCAGAAGCAGTGGTTGGAGATCGGGATGATGCTCGTGCAGGAGCCCCGCGCTCTGCTGCTCGACGAACCCGTCGCCGGTATGAGCCAGGACGAGCGGACCGGCACAGGCGAGCTGCTGCAGCGCATCGCCCAGCGCCGCATCGTGCTGGTCGTCGAGCACGACATGGATTTCATGCGCCGTTACGCGTCGCGCGTCACGGTGCTGCACCAGGGCAAGGTGCTCTCGGAGGGCGCCGTCGCGCAGGTGCAGGCCGACCCCAAGGTGCAGGAGGTCTACCTCGGCACCGCCGGGGCCGCGACCACGACCGCCATGCTGGCCGTGGCCGACACGACGACCGCGGTAACGGATACCGCTACGCAAGGGGAGGGGGCCTGAAGTGCTCGAGTTGAACGATATCCAGGCCGGCTACGGACGCACGCTCGTGCTGCACGGCGTGACGCTGCCCGACTCCGACAAGGTGGTCGCCGTGCTCGGCCACAACGGCGCCGGAAAAACGACGCTGCTGCGCGTCGCGATCGGACTTATCAAGCCGCGCAGCGGCCATGTGATCTTCGACGGCGAGGACGTGACAGTGCTGCCACCCAACAAGCGCGTCGCGCGCGGCATGGCATACGTGCCGCAGGGCCAGCAGTCGTTCTCGCAGCTCACGACGATGGAGAACCTGCAGCTCGTCGCCGACGGCCGCAAGCGGGGCAAGTTGCTCATCGAGCAGCAGCTTTCGCGCTTCCCCGCCCTGGAGAAGTTCGCCACCCGCAAGGCCGGCCTGCTCTCGGGCGGCCAGCGTCAGCAGCTCGCGATCGCCCGGGCGCTCATCACCGAGCCGAAGATGCTCATCCTCGACGAGCCGACCGAGGGCATTCAGCCGACGATCGTCGCCGAGATCGAGCACACGGTGATGCAGCTCGCGAGCGAGGGCCTTTCCGTGCTGCTCGTCGAGCAGCACATCGGCTTCGCGCTGGAGGCCGCGGACAAGTACCTCGTGCTCGCGAGCGGCTTCGCGTCGAGCACCGGCGAAGGCGGAGCATCCGCGGCCGAAGGCGTGCGCGCGGCAATGGCGATCTAACTAGCGTCCGAGGATCGGAGGCATCAGAGGCAGCCCGAGCGGGAATGGGGGTCCAAAACGCTGTCTGCGCGCAATGTGTCGGAAACACAGTGCGGCGACAATGAGCCCAACGTGCGAGGCGCAGGGAGTGCGACGTGGCGAGGGCAGACAACGCGCGGGCAGCCGCCGAGGACAGCCTCGAGGACTATGCCTTCCGCTACGTTCCGCGGACGTTCCGGCGCTGGAGCGCCGGCTCGATCGGGGTCACCGCCCTCGGCTCGATCGCCTTCCTCGCCGATTTCTCGATCGGGGCCAGCGTCGGGATCGAGCACGGAACGAACAACGCCGTGCTCGGCATCCTGTTCGCGTCGGTCACCATCTTCATCGTCGGCCTGCCCATCGCGTATTACGCCGCTCGCTACAACCTCGATTTGGATCTGATCGCGCGCGGGTCGGGGTTCGGCTACTACGGCTCGTCGATCACGACCGTGATCTTCGCCGTGTTCACGTGTATCTTCTTCGCCCTCGAGGGGGCGATCATGGCGCAGGGGCTCCACATCGCGGTCGCTATCCCGCTCCCGATCGGCTACCTCATCTCCACCGTGGTGGTGATCCCGATCGTGATCTACGGGATGCGCGCGCTCGAGCGCCTGCAATTCTGGACCACACCGCTGTGGCTCGCGCTCGCTCTGCTGCCGCTGCTCTGGGTGATCGTGTCCGACCCCGATGCGGTGAGCGCGTTCGTCGCGTTCACGGGCGCGTCCGACGGCGCCGTCAGGTTCGAGGCGATCGTCGCGAGTGCCGCCGTCTGCTTCGCGCTGACGCCGCAGCTGGCCGAGCAGATCGACGTGATCCGGGCGATGCCGCCGCGCACGCGCTTGAATCGGCGGTCATGGTGGGCCTCGCTCTTGTTCGCGGGGCCCGGCTGGGTGCTCTTCAGCGGCATCAAGCAGGTCATCGGCGTCTTCCTCGCGGTCTACCTCATCACCCGCGTCGACCCGGATCTCGGCCAGCAGGCCGCCGAGCCGGTCCGCCAGTTCATCGCCCTCTACGAATCGATCATGCCGGAGTGGCTGGCGATCGGGTTGGCGCTCGTTCTCGTCGTCGTCGCCCAGGTCAAGATCAACGTCACTAACGCATACTCCGGGTCGCTGGCGTGGTCGAACGTGTACACCCGGCTCACCAAGACCTACCCGGGCAGATCGATCTTCATCTTCTTCAACCTCGCCATCGCGCTCGCGCTGATGTGGATGGACGTCTTCAGTCTCATCAGCTTCGTGCTCAGCCTCTACGCGAACGTCGTGATGGCGTGGCTGGTCACGATCGCCACCGATATTGCGATCAACAAGCATTTGCTGCACATGTCGCCGATCTACCCCGAGTTCCGTCGCGGCATGCTGCGCGATTGGAATCCGGTCGGCCTCGTGTCGGTCGGCCTGGCGTCGCTCCTGTCACTGGCGGCGTTCGGGGGCCTGTTCGGCGAAGGGCTGCGGCCGTTCTCGGTGCTGATCGCCATAGGCGTCGCGGTGATCACGACCCCGCTCATGGCAGTGGCCACGGGCGGCAGATATTACCTGCGACGCCAGACGGATGGCATCGCCTCGCCGATACTCGATGCCGACGGCAACCCGTCCGGGGACCGGCTGCGCTGCCATGTCACTGGTTACACATTCGAGCGTCCGGATATGCTGGCATCGGCGGAGCGCGGGGCTCATGGCGAGACGCAGTATGTGTCGTCACTGGCGCTGACGCTAGACGACTCGGATCATTATGTGCTGCCTGCCGAGCCGACGTCGCGGCGGGACCATCCGCCAGGGCGGACGGCCGAAGAGACCAGACGGCCGAAGGGAAGGGGCGGATGATGGCGGAGGGGGTGGATACTCCGACCGCGATCCTTGCCAACGCCGCCGCGGCTCTGCGCGAGAATCCGTTCGACGAGATCTCGTACCGCACCCTCGGCGACGCGGTCGGCGTGTCGGAGAGAACTGTCTACCGTCACTTCCCGACGAGATCGCATCTCCTGGAGGGCGTCGCGGGGTGGATCGAGTCCACCGAGTTCCCGTTGCCCCCTTTTGTCACGATCCTGCAGTTCCAGGAGGCGTCCCGCGCCCGGTTCCGCGCCTTCGATTCGTCGCCGGCGTTCGCCTTCGTGTGTGCGCGCGCGGCATCCATCTCACCTACCGGAGAATTGGAAGCCACTTTCTTCACACGCGCCCTGGTGGCGATGCTCGCGACGAATCACCCCTCGGTGAACGAACGCGATCTGCGCCGCGTGGCAGCCACGCTGCGCTATTTCGCGTCGGCCCAGTTCTGGGCTCGCATGCGGACGGGCTTCGAGATGAGCGCGCCGGAAATCTCGGATGTCTTCGATCGCACTGTCGTCCAGGCACTGAGTGGCCTTCCCACCCTGTCGCGGACATCGAGATGAATCGCTCCTCCTCGCGAGCGCGGCCGTGACGATGTCCGTCACTTCCGAACCCGATGACCGTTCGACGAGCGACGTCAACCGCACCCAGGAGGCGATCCTCGCCGCCTACGCCGAGCTGATCGAAGAGCTCGGCACCGACGACGTGTCGTTCCGGCTGATCGCGAGACGTGCGGGGGTCGGCGAGCGCACGATCTTTCGCAACTATGCGACAAGGGTCGATCTGCTGCTCGCAACGGCGGCATGGATCGAGCGCAGGATCTTCCCGCGGCAGGACTCCCCGAGCATCTTCGACATGCCTCTCACGATTCGGGCGGCGATGGAGTCGTACGACCATCGCCCGGAACTGGCGCACGTCGTGGCCGAGACCACGATGCGAGGGATCGGCGGTGCCGCGCCCAGCCCCCGGCGGGCGATGCTCGAGGAGATGATCGATGCCGAGATCTCTGCGCTCGGAGACGCTGAGCGCAGGGCGATCGTTGCGGCCCTGGCTCACCTCGATTCGGCTGCGACGTGGGTCACCTTCCGTCGGGAGTTCGGTATGACCCGCAGCGACATCGCCGACGCTGCAGCGTGGGCGGCGGAGGCGGTGCTCGATCCGATACGCTCCCGCGTCGGCTGAGCCGAGTGAGTCCTCGACAGTAGGGGAAGGGTGATGCCCAACCTCGGTGGGCGCGCACGCGTGGACGCCGCATCGAGCACTTTTCGCAGCGCATCTAGGATTGTGGTGGGTCTACGGGAATCTCACTCCCACCAAACTTTGCGCCACCGCGCAGCTCGGTGCTTCGGTTGTGCACGTTCAGGATGTCGACCGTTTGCGGGCGCAATGCGAGACGCGTGTTAGTGCGCGATGGAGCCGCCGCGATGACGACGCTGCATCGTTCATCGTGTTCACTCGTGTTCGGGCAGCAGCGGCGGTGACCAGCCCGGATCGCGACCGAGTTGCGCAGCTCGCGCGACGGACGCCGCGCCGAAGCGATCGCGTACCGCGTCAAGCACCGTGTCGAGGCGCACCCCGTCGTCCCAGTCGATTGGCAGCTCCGGCTGGAGGCTGTCGGCGCGCGCCAGCAGCGACAGCGAGACGCCGATCAGGGTGATGCCGCGCTCAGCGATCTCGGGCTGCGCGCCGGCGAGCAGCCCCCGTGCGACGGCGAGCAGCACCGCGGTGCGGTCGGACGCGGAGCGGAGGGTGCGCGATCGGGTGGCCTTCGCGAAGTCGCCGTAGCGAAGACGCAGCACGACCGTGCGGCACACCCGGTCCCCATCGCGGAGGCGGCGGGCGAGCCGATCGACGATCTGGGTGAGGATGAGGTCCAGTTCGTCGGCCGGGCGCGGGCGGCTGCCGAGCGCGCGCTGAGAGCCGATGGAGCCGCGGCGGCGCGTGGTGTCAACCGGGCGCGGGTCCCGTAGCCGGGCCAGCGCGTGCAGATGCGCGCCGGTCGCCTTGCCGAGCAGCTTCTCCGCGGTCGCGGCTTCGAGCTCGGCCAGTTGCCCGACAGTGCGAATGCCGAGCCGATGCAGTTTCTCGGCGGTCACGGCACCGACTCCCCACAACCGTTCTACCGGCAGCGGGAGCAGGAACGCCTGCTCCCGCTCGGGCTCGACCACCAGCAGCCCGTCGGGCTTGCTGACCGCGCTGGCGACCTTGGCGAGGAACTTGGTCCGCGCGATCCCGACCGAGATGGCCAACCCGACCTCCGCACGAACCCGCTCACGCAATCGCACCGCGATCTGCTCGGGCGTGCCCGCGATGCGTCGGAGACCCCCGACTTCCAGAAACGCCTCGTCGATGGAAAGCCCCTCCACGAGCGGCGTCGTATCGCGGAAGATCGCGAACACGGCTCGACTGGCCGCCGAATATGCGTCCATCCGTGGCGCGACGACCACGGCTTCCGGGCACAGGTCGCGCGCCTGCCGGCCGCCCATCGCGGTGCGCACCCCACGGGCCTTCGCCTCGTAACTCGCCGCCAGCACGACACCACCGCCGACGATAACAGGCCGGCCGCGCAGCTCGGGCGCGTCACGCTGCTCGACTGAGGCGTAGAACGCGTCGAGATCCGCGTGCAACACGGTCGCCTCGCCCCGCATCCCGCCCTCCCACCGATCGCCCGTCCTACGGATCGTCGCACGCACCGGGGACACGGGGATGCTCCATTCCCTGGCGTCCCCGGACATTGAGCGAGCTCAATCCCCACCGCGGTCCGCCCTGAGCTCCGGAGAAGCCGTGGAACTCACACGAGAAGCCGGCCTGCCGGAATTCCATCTCGGGCTCCGGGGCGTCCAGCTTGAACCAAGCGAGAATCACAGGTTGTTGCGCTCCGGAACCGGCTAACGGGCGTCTCGACGATGCCGGCCGCTGGCGAAGCACGAGTCCCCAGCTCTGGTCACAGAACCCGGCGGTGGCGGTGCGATCGTACGATCCATCCCGCTTCTTGACATATCTGGTCACTGCGCTGCGGGGCGCCGTTTCGGGCGAAGGAGTGGATCCACTTGCCACGCAGGTCACTGAACCGCTGTCAGTCGAAGCGTCGCTGACGGCACTTCTCAACGAAGCTGCACAGGCCTCTCACCGCGTCGTCCTGGTACTCGATGACTTCCAGTCGATGGAAGTCGCCCCAACCGCCCTCACGTTCCTCCTGGACCATCTTCCATCAGCGCTGCATATGGTGATCGCGAGTCGCTCGGATCCTCCTCTACCGCTGGCTCGGATGCGTGGCCGGGGTGAGCTGACGGAGCTGCGCGGCGCCGATCTGCGTTTCACGCCGGAGGAAGCTGCCGCATTCCTCAATCAGGTCATGGCCTTGGGGCTCGCCGCCGAGGACATCGCTGCGTTGGAAACCCGCACCGAGGGCTGGATCGCCGGCCTGCAGCTCGCCGCCTTATCGATGCGGGACCGCTCCGATATCCCGGGGTTCATCAAGGCGTTCACCGGCAGCCATCGCTTCGTGATCGACTATTTGGGCGAAGAGGTGCTGCAACGCCAGCCTGACCACGTCCGCGATTTCTTGGTCAGCACCGCCTTCCTGGACCGTCTGAGTGCTCCGCTCTGTGAGGCTGTCACTGGGCGGACGGATAGCAGCGAGCTGCTGGAGATCCTCGAGCGCGACAACTTGTTCGTCGTGCCATTGGATGACCGGCGCGAGTGGTACCGCTATCACCATCTCTTCGCCGACGTTCTCAGGGCGAGGTCGTTGAGGGATGGCCCCGATCGCGTGCGGGCCCTCCATCGCCTCGCCAGCGACTGGTACGAGCGGAACGACCTGCCAGAGGACGCGGTGCGCCATGCGCTCGCCGCGGCGGATTTCGAGCGCGCCGCGGGCCTCGTCGAGCGGGCAATGCCCGAAATTCGCCGTCGCAGACAAGACGCGACCCTGCTCGGTTGGCTCAAACTGCTGCCGGATGAGGTCGCCAGTCGCAGGCCCGTGCTCAGCGTCTACTACGCCTGGTCGATGCTCATCTCGGGGGAGCTGGACGAGGTTGAGCGCCGACTCGACGACGCCGAGCGGGCACTCGGCGGGAGTGCGCACGCGCATGCATCGGCGGACGGTGAAGAGCTTCGCATGTTGCCGGTGATGATCCCGGTCTACCGGGCATCGTTGGCCCAAGCACGAGGAGACGTTGCCGGCACATTGGAGCACGCGCGACGCGCACTGGACCGGGCGCAGCCTGGCGATCACCTCGGGCGCGGGGCGGCAGCCGGTTTTCTGGGGATGGCGTTGTGGGCGAGCGGGGACCTCGAGCCGGCCGTGCGCACCTTCGCCGATGCCAGAACAAGTCTGGGTCTGGCCGGCAATACGGCCGATGTCCTCGGCAGCACGCTGGTCCTGGCTGACATGTTCGTCGTGCAGGGTCGACGACGGGAGGCACGACGGGCGTACGAGCACTCGCTGCAACTCGCGACAGCACAGGGTGAGCTGGTCCCGCAGTCAACCGCCGACCTCCACGCGGGTGTCAGTGAGCTCGATCGTGAGCAGGATGAACTGGAAGCCGCTACGGAGCACCTGCGGGCAAGCAAGGCCCTTGGCGGGCGAGCCTCGTTACCGGAGAACCGGTACCGGTGGTTCGTCGCGATGTCTCGAATCCGGGAAGCTGAGGGTGAGCCCGACGCCGCACTCGACCTGCTCGACGAGGCGGAACGCTTGTACCTGCGCGGGTTCCTTCCAGAGACCCGCCCGATCGCGGCGATGAAAGCGCGCATCTGGATCGCGCAAGGCAAGCTGGCCGAAGCCCGTGCGTGGGCAGATGGGCAGGGACTGTCCGCCGCAGACGATCTGAGCTATCTGCGGGAGTTCGATCACATCACCGTCGCGAGACTGCTCATCGCGGAGCACCGAGCAGATCGTCAGGATGGCGTGATTCGCGAAGCCCTCGACCTACTGGAACGGCTGCTGGGAGCCGCGGAAGCAGCATCGCGCACTGGAAGCGCAAATGAAATCCTCGTGCTGCAGGCACTCGGTCACCAAGCGAAAGGGCACACCGCCTTGGCGCTCGTGCCCCTCAACCGCGCGCTCGTCCAGTGCCAGCCGGAAGGCTACATCCGTCTCTTCGCAGATGAGGGGACACCGATGGCGGCACTGCTGAAGGAGGCCGAGCAACAGGGGATAGCCCCTGGTTATGTGCGCCGTCTGCTCGGCGCCTTCGGCCCTGCCGAAGGCAAGAGCCCTCTCACACCGACCGAGATGGAGGCATTGAGCGAGCGCGAGGTGCACGTGCTCAAGCTGTTGTCGACCGAGCTGAGCGGGCCCGAGATCGCCCGTGAACTCTTCGTATCCCTGAACACCGTCCGCACACACACGAGCCACATCTTCCGCAAGCTCGCTGTCAACAGCCGTCCGGCTGCAGTCCGGCGCGCACGAGAGCTGGGCCTGCTCTAGAGCGAGACCGGGCCTCAATCACCACGTCAGTCACCAGATCTGGTGATGACCAGTCATCACACGCCTCCATAGATTCGGGTCGTCCCTCGGCGCCCGCTGGGCTACCCCGGGACAAGAGCGCGCCCGTGAAGTTCACAAGATTCACCCTCGCCGCGGTCGCGCCATGGTCTGGGGCCGGCCGTACCCCGCGGCCGGGGAAGCAGAGAGGTTCTGCTCATTGATTCGAAGACAGGAGAAGCGCGATGAGCGACACAGCTGGGCCCGGACGAGACGACCGGTATGAGATTCGCATCGAGGGCCTCCTCGAGGCGCACTGGGGCGAGTGGTTCGGCGGCCTCACTGCCCTACCTCGAAATCGATCTGATCAGGGTTGTCGAAGAGCTACCCACCAGTCGTTTGACCGTTCAGGATGCTCGGAGGGCCGCGCGGGCGGTCAAGCTTCGAGTCCCACTTCCGGTCGAACGGTCAACCTGGGCGGCGAGCGACTCCGCTCAGCGCCAGCCTCCTGGGTAGGAGTTGCCCGAGAGAAGGTATTGCTCGAGCGGTGGACGGCAGCCGGCGCATATCCTCGGGGATCCGAGCGTGATGCGTGCGGTTGTCGTCGATCGCACCGGGTCGGAGGGTCGAGTGCAGCGCGACTCTCATGACGCTGCGGACGAACGGCGCGGCCGTGCTCACGCCACCCTGAGGTTTTCGAGGGCGTCGGCATCCCACGATATGCCGATGCCGGGCTCATCAGGCACGATCGTGCCGCCGCCGATCACACGCAAGTCGGTGGCCGTGACGGCGCGCAGCTGCGGGATGTACTCCACGATGCGGCCGTTCGGCACGGCGGCCACGAGGCTTACATGGAGCTCCATGAGGAAGTGGGGGCACACGGGCACGTTGAACGCTTCGGCGAGGTGGGCGATCTTCAGCCACGGCGTGATTCCGCCGACTCGTGCGACGTCCGGTTGGACGATCGTCGCGGCATCCCTCGCGAGGTACTCCTTGAACTGGCCGACCGAGTACAGCGACTCGCCGACCGCGATCGGAATCGTCGTCGATTCGACCAGTCGTGCGTGCGCCGATACGTCATCGGCGGGGAGCGGCTCCTCGAGCCAGGTGATGCCGGACGGCTCGAGTGCACGCGCAAGCGCGCGCGCGTCGGCGAGGCCCAGCCCCTGGTTGGCATCGACCATGAGCGAGTAGCCCAGACCGACGGCATCGCGCACGGCCGCGAGGCGGTCGACATCGCGGCGCGGATCCGTTGAGCCCACCTTGAGCTTCGAGCCGTGCCAGCCGCCGTCTCGTGCCGCCACGGTGTTGGCGACGAGCTCTTCCGTGTCGATGTGGAGCCACCCGCCTTCGGTGTCGTAGAGCGGCACTTCGGGTTGGCTTCCACCCGCTGCGCGCCAGAGCGGCTCGCCATTGCGACGACAGCGGGCGTCCCACACTGCGGTGTCGATCGCGGCGAGGGCGAGCGACGTCACGGCGCCGACGGTCGTCGCCCGCGTCTGTGAGAACATATGGCGCCACACGGCTTCGGGGCGGCGCACGTCCTGCCCGACGACCGCCGGCAGGAGGTGGTCGTGCAGCATCGACAGCACGGCCCGGCCGCCGGTGCCGATCGTGTACGAATAGCCTCGGCCGGGAGTTCCGTCGTCCGTCTCGATATCGACGATGATCGTCTCCTGCTTGACGAACGACTGCACCGCGTCGGTGCGGACGGTCTCGACGGGAATGTCCACGAGCATGGCATGGGCGTGCCTAATGATGGGCATGGCTCCTCCGGGTGGAGATATGGATGCCGCGGCGCGGCGTCATTGGACGAGAGACCGGATCGCGGCGGAGGCGGCGTCGCGAGCCCGATCGTGTATGGCCCGGCGTCGCGTTCGCGATCCGCAGCTCGAGGTCGGCAAGCGGGAGGAACTCCTGCGAGTAGCGGCCCTGGAACGCCATGACGAGATCCTCGGCTGCGCGCGCGTCACCCGCGTTCAGAGCCGCACGCACTTCGTCGAGACGTGCCGGCCCCGCTCCGGCAGCCACCACGTCGCGAAGTCCTTGGGCGTGACCGTCCGGCGTTCCCGACCACACCGTCGCGTCGTTGAGCTGATAACGCCTCGACGCGCCCCCGAAGATCATCGCCCCGATCCGGCCGTTGCCCAGCGGCACGGCCTCCTCCCACCGCGTGGCGGGGGAGTCCCAGGACAGATGAAGCGTGTCGGTCATTTCGTGTGCGAATCCGATTCGGTAAGTTGTCCGCCAGCATGCGGGGATGTCGGTGCGGGACTGAACCCCGGATCCTCGCTTGCGACGACAGAGTAGACGCGATTAATTACCAATGTCAAGAAACTCGCCACGGCGTTTCTCCGAGGTCGCGCAGCACGGTCGGAAACGGCGAATCGGAGCCGACGCCCTCCCACTCCACAAGGACATCCGGGTCTGCGGAGACGACGGCGAGCACATGTCCTGGCGCAGCACGACGCGACCACGAGAGGACGTTGTCTCGCGCGATGAACGAGCGCAGGCCGCGCAGCTCGGCGATCAGTGGCTCCGTGAGCTCGACGTCGTTGGCCTCGAACACGATCGCACCGTGGACCGCAGGGCCTTCGGCCGGTATGCCCGGAGCGACCACGAGCGTGCCGGCCGAGACGTCCCGGAACGTGTTCCCGATGATCGCGACGTCGGTCACGGGGCCGGACTCCCACCAATCCACGGCGTCGCCGGCGATCTGGATGCACGGCATCGTGATGCTCTCGAATCGGCACGTTTCGATGCGGATGGATCGCCGGGTCGTCACGAGGATCGCGCGTGTGGGCACATGCCGGAAGACGCAGCCGACGATCGCGACCTCGGGCGTCCGGGTCGTGTTCTCGGCCGCGAGCTCGCCAGCCCTCGCGGCGGCGAGGACGTCGGCGGGCAGGTCGCCCGCCACGCCGACGCGCATCGGGCTCGACGACGACGCCGTGTCGCGCCCGGTCGGACCCGTCACGTGTTCGACGGTCGCGGTGTGGACAGGCTGGAGCGTGCGACGACGCACGAGCTCGATCGTCTCGCCCGGTGCGAACTGCGGGAAGCCGCCGGTCTGATCGTGGCGGTATTCGAGATCGAGCTGGTTCGCCTCGGCCGTGGCGACGGCGAGATACGTGCCGTGCACGTTGATGGCGTCGTCGTGGGGTCCGTCGAACTCGCAGCCGCGGATGTCGACACGCCCCCGCATCCCCGAGCACTGCACGAAGTCGGCGAATCCCGCCGTCACGCGACCGGTGCCCTCGGGTGGGCGGAAGACGACGCCGTCCAGTGTGAGGTCTGCGCTGTTCTGCGCGACAAGGCCGAATCCGTGCAGGTAGCCGATGCGCAGTCGCTGCAACGCGACGTCGGCCGAGTCGAGCACGAGCATGCCCGGATGGTCGCGATCCGTTTCGCGCAACTGGTAGACGAGACCCCGATCGTCGTGTGCGGATGCGGATACGTAGGACACCAGGATCGTCCGCGCATCGACCCTCTCGATGTGCGCCACGTCGCCGAACAGCGGGCACGCGGCGCGTTGGACCCTCCCGCTGACCGGATCGAGGATCTGGCTGTAGCCGAGGGCGGCGCGACCCGACCAGTAGAGCTCGCCCGTGTACGGCGATTCCTCCGACATCCAGACGACGTCCGTCCCGTCGATGCGGAACCGGGTGCACGCGGGGAGGCTCAACAACCGCCACGCTCCGCCGGCATCGACGCCGGCATCCATCACGGTGACGTCGATGACCGTGGGGACCGCCCAATCGACCTCGAGCTCATCGATGGCGACGCGGCTGCTGTCGATCACGGCGAGGGCGCTCTGGCGGCCGTGGACGATGAGCCGGGCGCCCTGGGCTGCGACCTCGAGGTCGCGGACATCTTCGAGCAGCAGACCGATCGCCTTGGTCGAGAACCGCGGATCGGTTCCGACGGTGTTCGAGACGAACAGCTCCCGGTGAGCCGACGTTTCGGGCCACACGTGGTAATCGCCGGCCGGAAGCTCGAGCCGCGTGCGTCCTGTGCTCTGGCGTGCGGCCTGCACCGCGTCGCGGAGCGCTGCACCCGCGTCCTCCGTGGAGCCGGGCTCGAAGCCGAAGTCGCGTATGTCCAGGGACATGGGCATAGAACGCCTCCTTGCCGGCCGCGGAACGCCCGAAGCGAGATGTATCGGAGGATCCAGTAGCGGAATCGCGATCGACCATATAACATTCCGACGTAAAGTAAATGCCCGGGAGGGTTCAGATGACGCTCAGCGTTGAGCAAGCACCACGTGTCGAGGTGACGCCACGACCTCGGCAGGCGTCGAATCGAGCGCGATTCGCAAGAAGCCTGCGCCGTTACTGGCAGCTGTATCTGCTGCTGCTCGTACCCATCGTGTGGTTCATCGTCTTCCGGTACGTCCCGATGGCCAACGCGATCATCGCGTTCAAGAACTACAACCCCATCGACGGCGTGTGGGGAAGCCCGTGGGTCGGCTTCGACAACTTCGAGCGACTGTTCGGCAACCCGGTGTTCCCACGCCTGGTCGGCAACACGTTCATCCTCGCCGCGTACACCCTGATCGCGAGCCTGCCGTTGCCGATCATCCTCGCGCTGGCCCTGAACGAGGTGCGCCTGCGCTTCTTCAAGCGCACAGTGCAGCTGGTGACCTACGCTCCCTACTTCATCTCGACCGTCGTGATCGTGTCGATGACGATCCTGCTGCTCTCACCGCGCGTCGGACTGCTGGGGCGAACATTCAGCTTCTTCGGTGCCGGTCAGGTCGATCTGTTGGCGGATGCAGATTTCTTCCGGCATATCTACGTGGCCACCGACCTCTGGACGACCACCGGGTACTCCGCGGTCATCTATCTGGCTGCACTCGCCTCCGTCGATGTGTCGCTGTACGAAGCGGCGAAGATCGACGGAGCCACCCGGCTGCAGAAGATCAGGCATGTCGATCTGCCTGCGCTCATGCCGACGGCGACGATCATCCTCATCCTCGGTGTCGGAAACATCATGGCCATCGGGTTCGAGAAGGCGTTCCTGCTGCAGAACGCTCTGAACCTCTCGACGTCCGAGATCATCCCGACCTATGTCTACAAGACGGGCATCCTGAACGCGAACTTCAGTCTCGGCGCGACCATCGGCTTGTTCAACGCCGTGATCAGTCTGGTCCTCCTCCTCGTCGTCAACACAGTGTCCAAGCGGGTCACGGGAAGCGGGCTCTGGTGAGCAACGTCATCAGCAAGGAGGCCGTCCTTGTCGAAGAAGCAGCCGTCGGCGCGGCCGCCGCGCCTTCCCTGACGGGGGGTCGGGGCAGGAGGTCCGAGCCGCGCGGGGTGCGGATCAAGGAGATCAAGGCGGATCGCGCCTTCGTGGCGGTGGCCTACGTGCTGCTGACGGTCTTCCTGCTGGTCGTGCTGCTGCCGCTGCTGAACATCGTCGCGAGTTCGTTGTCGAGCCCGCACGCCGTCTCGTCGGGCCAGGTGCTGTTCTGGCCCGTCGACATCACGTTCCGCGGCTATACGGAGGCGCTCGGCAATCCAGCAATCGTGCGCGGTTTCGCGAACTCGATCTTCTACACCGTGGTCGGCACCGTCATCAGCGTGGCCGGCACCGTCGCGATCGCCTATCCGCTGTCGCGGCAGAACCTGTTCGGCCGGAAGGTGATCACCGGCGCCGTGGTCTTCACGATGCTGTTCAGCGGCGGCGTGATCCCGATGTACCTCGTCGTGCAGTCGCTCGGCCTACTGGACACCCGGTGGGCGATGCTGCTCCCGAACGCGATCGGCGTATGGCAGGTCATCATCGCGATGGTCTTCTTCCGCACGTCGATCCCCGACGAGGTGTACGAGGCGGCGCAGCTCGACGGGGCGAGCGAACTGCGGATCCTGTGGACGATCGTGCTGCCACTGGCCAAGCCTCTGATCGCCGTGATCGCGCTGATGTACGCGATCATGCAGTGGAATTCCTACTTCGACGCTCTGCTCTACCTCCGCGACGCCGACCTTCAACCGTTGCAGCTCGTGCTCCGAGGTCTCCTCGTCCTCAACGACATGGGCGGCGGCGGCGATGTCAGCGAGCAGCTCAGGAGACGCGAACTGGCGGACCTGCTGCGGTACTCGACGGTCGTCATCGCGACGGTGCCGATGCTCGTCGCCTACCCGTTCGTCGCGAAGTACTTCAACAAGGGGATCATGGTCGGCGCCGTCAAGGGCTGACCTCCCCACCACCGACCCACCACCATCACCCATCAACCGGGCAAAGGAGACACCGGCAAATGAAACACAGCATGATCCGAGGTGCGATCGCGGCGACCGCGATCGTGGCGACCTCACTCGCCCTGACCGCCTGCACCCCGCCCGCCGACAACGGACAGCTCGTCGCTTTCGGGCCGCAGGGCGACAACGGAACGCTCAAGGACAACTCGTTCACCAAGGAGGTCGAGGAGAAGTTCGGCATCGACTTCGACTGGCAGACCACGACCTACGACGGCAGCGTCGCCGGCGAGAAGCGGCAGGTCTCGCTGGCCAGCGGCGACTACCCCGACGCGTACTTCCTGGTGCCGTGGGTCGACGCCTTCTCGCGCAGCGAGCTCCTCAAGTACGGCAAGCAGGGCGTGCTGGTGCCGCTGGAGGACCTCATCGACGAGTACGCGCCGACGCTGAAGGAGCGTTTCGAGGAGAAGCCGGACTGGAAGGAGTCGGTCACGGCTCCCGACGGGCACATCTACGCGATCACGCAGTGGAGCGAGTGCTACCACTGCAGCTTCCCGTCCAAGCTGTGGATGAACACGTCGTGGCTGAAGAAGCTCGGCCTGGAGCAGCCGACGACGACCGAAGAGCTCCGCACCGTGCTGCGCGCGTTCAAGAACGACGACCCCAACGGCAACGGGGCGCAGGACGAGGTGCCCCTCAGCGGTTCGGCCACGCAGCCCATCATCAACTACCTCATGAACGCGTTCAGCTACGCGCCGGTGGCGGGGCCGTCGAGCCCGCCACCGCTGGTCATGGACAACGGCGATGTGAAGCTGGCCGCGACCTCGGACGAATGGCGCGCGGGTCTGGAGTACATCAACTCCCTCGCGGCCGAAGGCCTGCTCGACACCGCGGCGTTCACGCAGAACGGTGAGGCGCTCAAGGCACTCGGCGACAACGCCGGCACCGAGCTCCTCGGCTCCGCGGTCGATCTGCACCCGTACGACTTCGTGACGGCGGACTCTCCGGACGGCCGCGACAAGAACTACGACGCGGTCGCCCCGGTCGCCGGGCCCGACGGCACGCAGCTGGCCACGTGGCGATCGCCGGTGAACCCGCTCGGGATGTTCGCCCTCACCAACAAGTCGACCGAGGAGGAGCGCATCAAGGCGATCAAGCTCATCGACTACCTGGTGACCGACGACGGCGACAAGCGCGGTGCCATGGGTCCCGAGGGCGAGGCGTGGGTTCCCGCAGTCGACGGCGACGTCGCGCTCGACCCCGAGCTGGACCCGACCTTCAAGCCGCTCACGTACGATGAGACCTCGAATGCCGCATGGCGGTCGATGGCTCAGTACTGGGACTCGCTGGAGTACCGCAACTCGCAGGTCGTGCCCGAGGATGTCTACTCGCCGGACGGCTACGAGCGCCGCCTCCTCATCGCGTCGCAGGCGTACGACCCCTACAAGCCGGACGAGAGCATCCTGTTCCCGTCCGAGAAGCTGTGGCCGAACGAGGACACGTCCGCGGATCTCGCCGATCTGCAGACGAACATCGCCAACTATGTCACGCAGGCGCAGGCCGAGTTCGTCACCGGGCAGCGCGACATCAACGATGACGCAGCATGGCAGGCGTACCTCGACGACCTGAGCGGTCTCGGGGTCGAGCAGTACCTGCAGATGCAGCAGGACCTGTACGACGCGCTGTAACCCCCGCCCGACGCGGCGGTCGCCGCCCGCGCCGAGCCGCTCCTGCCCGGTGGTCGCCAGACCACCGGGCAGGAGTCATTCCGGGAGGCGTCGGTCGGCTCAGCGCACGCGCAGATCCTCGAGTGTGTCGTCGTCCGGGGCACCGGTGCCCGGCTCGATTGGGCGCGGCGGGTGCGGTCGGCACTTCGCGAGCAGAGCCGAAGCCCGGAACCGAGTGCCGATCATTACCCCGGGACGCGGAATCGAGGCCGTGGCACGGCGTGTGTGCGCCCGCGGTGCGGAATTCCCCCGAGGGCGGCGTGAACGGATGCCGCGGCGCGGCGTCAGCGTACGAGCGACTGGATCGCTGCGGCGGCAGCGCCCCGCGCCCAGTCCTGGAACGTGTGCGGCCGCGTCACGATGCGGCAGCGGGCGGCGGCGCCGAACGCGTGTTCGTCGAATGCGCCGCGGAGCGTCTGCTCGAAGAGGTCGAAGTTCGACACCCCTTCTCCGCCGATGATGACGAGTTCGGGCCCCGCGAGGTTCACGAGGGTCGCGATGGCGGTGCCGATGATCGCGGCCGCCTCGCGGAACGCGTCCTCGGCCGCCGGATCGCCGGCGTGGGCGAGTCGCACGGCCTCTTCGATGTCGATCGCGCGACCGTGTGCCGCCGAGACTGCGGCTTCGATCGCTCCGGTCGAGGCGACGGCCTCGACGCAGCCGCGGCGGCCGCACGTGCAGACCCGCTCCGGGTCCGCGAGGGGCAGGTGGCCGATCTCGCCCGACACGCCGTACGCCCCGGTGACGACCTGGCCGTTCAGGTGCAGGCCGCTGCCTATGCCACGACCGATCGTGACGATGGCGAACGACGCCGTGCCGAGTCCGACCCCGAACCAGTGCTCGCCCACGGTGAGAGCGTGGACGTCGTTCTCGAGCGTCACCGGGTGGCCGAGCCGCTCCTGCAGCGTTGCGCCGAAGTCCTCGTCGCTCCACCCCATGATCGCCGACTCGCGCACGATACCGGTCGCCGTGTCGACGTCGCCCGAGACCGAGACCCCGATGCCGGCGATTGCGGCGGTCTTGTCGCCGAGTCCGCGCTCGAGCGCGTCGACGACGTCGACAATCGCATCGGCGACCGCCTGCGGATCGTGTGCGGCGAGGGGCTGCCGCTCGCTGACCAGCACGTGGGTGGCCAGATCGGTCGCGACCGCGATCACCTCGTCGACGTTGACCTTGATGCCCAGCATGACCATCGCGTCCGGGACGATCGAGACCGGGGCTGCAGGTCGCCCGGGATTGCCGTCGTGGTGCGTCGCGGGCGGAGCGTCGACGAGTCCCGCTGCGACGAGCGGCGAGACGGCCTTTGTGACCGCGGCCTGCGACAGCCCGGTCTGCCGCGCGATGTCGATGCGGCTGATGGGGCTGCGGGTCAGAATCGTCGCGAACACCCTCGAGCCGGCGTCCGACGCCGATCGGATCAGCGTCGTGCGCGTGGCGGTGTCGTAGTCCATCGAAACCCTCGATCGTTGTCGGATACGGTAGCGGATCGCGGGCCGGATGCCACGCATCCCGCCCGCGGACACATCATGCAGCCGCGCGCTGACGCGATGGCGCGTCGCGGTCTCATCAGGGCTCCTCGCTCCGCCGCGGCCGGCGCCCCACCCCGACGGCCGGATCTGCGCCGGGCGCAAGGTGCGTCGCGGCGAAGTCGAGCGCGTTCTCCTCGTCGAGGTCGCCGCCAGCTTCATGGCCGTTGTAGGGCCACAGCACGATCTGCTTCGAGCCCGCGTATGCCGTGAACGCGGGAAAGACGGATGCCGGAGGCGTGATTCCGTCGCGCAGTCCGGTGCTGAGGAGCGCCGGCGCGGTCGCGCGCTTCGCGTGGTTGACGCCGTCGAAGTAGCGCAGCGTCTCGAGGGCAGTCGCCGTGTCGAACCGCCGGTCGGCGAAGTATTGGGTAAGCAGCGCATAGGGGATCTCGGTGCTGAGGTCGGCGGCCCTGTTGAGCTCGCACAGGAACGGCGCCTGGACGATCGCAACGGCGAGGTCGGGGACGAGTCCCGCGATGGCGAGCGAGATGCCGCCACCCTGGCTGGCCCCGACGGTGCCGACACGCGATGCGTCGACGCCCTCGAGCGACCGCAGTGCGTCGACGGCCCGGACCGCGTCCGCATACACACGCCGGTAGTAGTACTCGTACGGCGAACGCAGGCCGCGCGTGAGGAACCCGCCAGCCGAGGGCCCGCCGTCGGGGTGGTCGTCGTCCGTGTCGCCATGGCCCTGGCCCCGCGCATCGACCACGAGGTGGGCATACCCGGCGGCCGCCCACCGCAGATCTCGCAGCGCGTGCCCGCGGCCGTTGCCGTAGCCGAAGAACTGAACGAAGCCGGGAAGCGGTCCGGACGCGCCGCGCGGCATGCGCAGCCATGCGCGGATGCGCGTGCCGCCGAATCCCGTGAAGGCCACGTCGAAGACGTCGATGACGGTCAGGCGAGTCTCGCGCGGCTTGATCGTCACGTCGAGCGGGCGGCGCCGGGTCTCGGTGAGCGTCTCGGCCCAGAAGGCGTCGAAGTCGGCCGGCTCGGTCTGCGTGGTCGGGGTGTCGACGAACGTGAGGTCACCGCGCATGGCGGCCTCCGGGCGCGAGGGACGCGGCATCCGTGAACCCCTCCTCCGGAACGTCGACGCTCGCGCCCGCGGGCACGCGCACCAGTGCATCGCGCCCGGCGTACTCGACGGCGACCTTGCGGTCTTCGGCGCCGCGGTTGTGCAGCCGCGCCGAGGCGAGGGAGCCGCCGTGCCAGGCGAGGTCTGCGACGAGGCCGGTGCGAACGCCCAGTCCCTGTACTTCTCCTTCGGTCCAGGTCGAGGGCAGGGCGGGAAGTAGCCGGGTCACGCCACCGTGGCTTTGGACGAGCATTTCGGCGATGGCGGCGGGGAAGCCGAGGTTGGCGTCGATCTGGAACGGCGGGTGGGTGCTGAACAGGTTCGGCAGCAGGCCGCCCCACTCGGAGCCGTCGACGGGTCCGTGGCGGGTGGCGTCGCCGTCGAACGGGGTGAGGGCCTCGTCGAGGAGCGCCGCAGCGCCGTCGCCGTCGCCGGTGCGGGCGCGCAGCGCGATCTTCCATGCCCACGACCAGCCCATCGCGCCGGGACCGCGGGCGTCGAGCAGTCTCACGCTGGCGTCGAACAGCTCGGGTGTGCGTTCGCGGGTGATCACGTCGAGTGGGTACATCCCGACCAGCGGTGAGAGGTGACGGTGCAGCGGCTCGACCTCGACGACATCCGCCGACCACTCCCGCAGCCGTCCGTCGGGCCGGATGCCGACGGGGGCGAGCGCGGCCAGGGCGCGATCGATGTCCGCCGCGAGCGGGTCGTCCACGCCGAGCGCCGCGATCGCGGCGAGCGCCCGTTCGAACAGGCTGGCGATGAGGTGCAGGTCGGATGTCGCGGTGAGGCCGATCGCGGTGGGCTCGCCGTCCGGCCCGATGAACGAGTTCTCCGGGGCCGTCGACGGGGACGTCCTGAGTTTCCCGTCCGGTCCCGGAACGAGCCAGTCGAGGCAGAACTCGACCGCGCCGCGCATGACGGGCCAGATCCGGGTCCGGAGCAGCTCGATGTCGCCGCCGAACTCGTACGCGTCCCAGAGGTTGTGGGTGAGCCACACGCCGCCCATCATCCAGATCGCCCAGCTCGGCGCTCCGTGGCCCATCCCGACCGGAAGGCTCCAGCCCCACATGTCGGTGTTGTGATGGGCCACCCAGCCACGTGCGCCGTACAGCTCGCGCGCCGTGTCGGCGCCGGTGCGCGCGACGTGCTCGACGAGGGCGATGAGCGGCTCGAACGCGTCGTCCATGCCGAGTACCGGTGCCGCCCAGTAGTTCATCTGGGTGTTGATGTTGATGGTGTAGTTCGACGACCAGGCGGGGCGCAGTTGGTCGTTCCAGATGCCCTGCAGGTTGGCCGCCGTGCCTCCGGCACGCGAGGAGGAGGCGAGCAGGTACGCGCCGAACTCGGCCGCCATCGTCGCCTTGAACTGCAGATCCGTTCCGTGTCGGATGTCGCGGTCGACGTCCCATGTGCCTTCCCGTCGACCGCCGATCGCGAACCGCGCCCGAGCGACGTGCCGACGGTCGGCGACGTGCTCGGCGAGCAGTGCGGACGGGTCGCGGCGCACCGCGGCATCCGCCTGCCCGATGGCGAGGTCCCGGATCGCCTCACGAGAGGCGGTCCGCCACTCCCCGTCTTCACCGGCCCACCACGACGCGGCGCGAGACGATGTGGAGAGGGCGACCAGCAGTCGCCGAGCCCCGTGGACGGTCGCCCCTGAGGGCTCGAAGTCCACGAAACCGTCGGTGTCCACCCCGACGGCGACGGCCGCGAAGGCGTCGAAGTCGGTGTCGGACTCGGCGTACCGCAGGGGCGGTTCCACCGAAGACTCGTGCAGCGGCGCGCCGTCGATGGGCGCCGTGATGTCGAGCGTCACCCCTTGCGCTCCGTGCCCGGCCATGACGACATCGCCGCGCAGGGGCGTCGTGAGAGCGATGGATGCCGCGAACTCGACGTCTGCGGTCAGCTCGATGAGCAGCGCCTGGGCGGGGGCCGACACCCACGACCGCCGCCGCACCGTGCCGGCGGGTACGCGCAGCGTCTCGGTCAGCACGGCATCGTCGAGGTCGAGCACGCGGGGGGAGTCGTCGGCCGACGCATTTGCGATCCGCAGCTCGAGGTCGGCGAACGGCAGGAACTCCTGCGAGTACCGGCCCTCGAACGCCATCAGAAGGCCCTCGGCCGTGCGGACGTCGCCCGCGTCCAGCGCCGCACGCACCTGTGCGAGGCGGGCCGGGCCGGCGCCCGCCGCGATCAAATCGCGCAGCGCCTGGGCCGGCCCATCGGGCGTTCCCGACCATACGGTGGCGTCGTTGAGCGCGTACCGCCCGGACGGGCCACCGAACGCCATCGCGCCGATGCGACCGTTGCCGAGCGGGACCGCCTCATCCCATCGCTCGGCGGGAGTCGGCCACGAAAGCTGGAGGGTCCGGGTCATCTCTCGTTCCTGGTCAAGTCAGCTCGTGGATCGGGTCCGTGCAAGTCGATCCTGCGACAGCAGACCCTCGATCCTTGCTTGCGATGTCAGGGTAAACATGATTAGTTACCGTTGTCAAGAAACTCATGGAGGAGTCCGGATGCTCAACGGCAAGGCCACGGTCCACGCATTGCGGGCCGCAGGTGTCTCGCTGGTCGTCGATCTCACGGGCGCGCTGCCGCGCGTGCTGCACTGGGGCGTCGACCTCGGTCCGCTCGACCCGGCGACCGCGGCCGCACTGTGTGCGACATCCGTCCCTGCCGTGCTCAACAACTCTCCCGATGTGCCCCGCGCCTTCTCCGTATGGCCGACCGAGCAGGACGGCTGGGCGGGCACTCCGGCGCAGGCAGGCAACCGCGGCGGCACCGCGACCACACCCCGCCCACGGCTCGTCGACGCGGCCGTGGAGCACGACGCCGAGGGCGGGCGCATCGCACTCCAGCTCGACGACGTCGTCGCCGGCACAAGAGCCCGCTTGGAATACCGACTCGATGCCGCCGGTGTGCTGTCCGCGGACCTGTCGATCGAGAACGACTCGGACGCGGCATCAGCCGGCCCCTACTTGGTCGACGGCCTGCGCGCCCTTCTGCCCCTGCCGGATCGCGCGACCGAGCTGCTGGACTTCACCGGTAAGTGGTGCCGCGAACGCGCACCACAGCGCCTGCCCTTCGCCTTCGGCACCTACGCGCGCCGCGCGCGCCGCGGCAAGCCCGGGCACGACTCGCCGTACCTGCTGGCAGCGGGCACCGCGGGCTTCGGATTCGCACACGGCGAGGTGTGGGGGATGCACCTCGCGTGGAGCGGCGACGGCGAGTACCTCGCCGAACGGCTGCCCGAGGGCGCCGGCGTCCTCTCGCGCGTGATCGGCGCGGGGGAGCTGCTGCGTTCGGGCGAGCTGATCCTGCAGCCCGGCGAGCGCTACGACGCCCCGACGGTGCTGTTCACGTGGTCGGACCGCGGGCTCGACGGCGTCTCGGCACGCTTCCACCGCCGCCTCCGCGCCCGCGCCCACCACCCCGGCACTCCGCGGCCGCTCCTGCTGAACACGTGGGAGGCCGTCTATTTCGACCACGAGCTCGACCGGCTCGTCGAGATCGCCGACCGTGCCGCCGAGGCCGGGGTGGAGCGGATCGTCCTCGACGACGGCTGGTTCCAAGGGCGGCGCGACGCGACCACCGGGCTGGGCGACTGGCTGGTCGACGAGACGGTATGGCCGGACGGCCTCGGCCCGTTCGTCGAGGCGGTACGCGCCCGGGGCATGCAGTTCGGCCTGTGGTTCGAGCCCGAGATGATCAGCCCCGACTCCGACCTCGCCCGCGCCCACCCCGACTGGGTGCTCGCGCCCCGCCAGGGCGCCGGCGCCACGGCGCGCAACCAGCAGGTCCTCGACATCGCCAACCCCGACGCGTACCACCTCGTGCTCGAACGCATCAGCACCCTCGTTGCCGAGTACGGCATCGACTATCTCAAGTGGGACCACAACCGCGACCTCATGGAGCCCGTAGCCCGCCGCAACGGGGGAGATCGTCCGCTCGTCCACGCGCAGACGTTGGCGCTCTATCGAATGCTCGACGAATTGCGCTCGCGCCATCCGAAGCTCGAGATCGAGACCTGCTCGGGCGGCGGCGGACGCGTCGACCTCGGCATCCTGGACCGCACCGACCGGGTCTGGGCCTCTGACTGCAACGATCCCGTCGAGCGCGCCCGCATCGAACGCTGGACGCGCATGCTCGTGCCGCCGGAGCTCATCGGCTCGCACGTGGGCGCCCACCGCTCGCACACCACGTCGCGCGAGACCGATCTGTCGTTTCGGCTCGCTGTCGCGCTCACGGCGCATGCCGGCATCGAAACCGACTTGACCGCCGCGACCGACGACGACCTCCGCACGATCACCGCGTGGTCGGCGCTGTACCGCGAGCTGCGGGGGCTCCTGCACACCGGAGACGTCGTCAACGCCGACCTCGCCGACGACGACGCCATGCTCACCGGCATCGTCGCTCCCGGCGGCGAGCGCGCTCTCTTCACGTGGGCGCGCCTGGCCACCTCGCCCGACGGGCAGAGCGGTCGCGTGCGCTTCCCGGGGCTCGACGCCGGCGCACGCTACCGCGTACGAGTGCGCACCGAACTGGGCCCGGTGAGTCGGCACGAGGCGTCCGACCCGGCCTGGATCGAGGAGGCCGTCAGCGACGCGGGCATAGAACTGCCCGGCGCCGTGCTCGCCGTGGCCGGTGTGCCGCTGCCCACGCTCAACCCGCAGCAGGCGCTGCTGTTCGACGTCAAGAGGCTCGCATGAGCCGCTGACGTCCCGCTGTTTCTGGGAACCGCGCGATGGGGCGCGGGGTTCACCGTCGAACCCACCGCAGAGAGGAAACCATGAACACCAGGAACCGCCATGCCCACGGGCAACGGTGGCACGCGGCGCTGGCTGCCGCTGCCGTCGGCACCATAACCCTCGGGGTCGGAGGAGCGGCAGCGAACGCCGCACCTCCAGCCGAGGCATCCGCTCCCGCTCCGGCAGTCGTGCCCGCCGCGACGACTCCCGACGACGAGCTCGGCGCCCACCCCTACATGGGGTGGAGCAGCTACAGCATGCAGGTCTACGCGGGCAACGGCTCGAAATGGATCACCGCGGACCAGATCATCGCCCAGTCCGACGCGATGCACGAGAAGCTGCAGTCGGCCGGCTACGAATACATCAACATCGACGCCGCCTGGAACGACGGCGTCGACGAGTACGGCCGGCCCGTTCCGAGCGCGACGCTGTACCCGGACGGGCTGCAGGCGGTCATCGACCACATCCACGGCAACGGGCAGAAGGTCGGACTCTACGCGATCCCGGGCATCTCGCCGCAGGTGTACGAGGCCGATCTGCCCATCTACGGCGCGCCCGACTGCTCGACGGGCGATATCGTGAAGCAGCCGATCCAGAAGGCCGACTACTGGGGCATCGGGTATCGTATCGACTTCTCGAACCCGTGCGCGCAGGCGTACGTCGACTCCATCGCCGACATGTTCGGCGAATGGGGGATCGACTTCCTCAAGTTCGACAGCGTAACCCCGGGGTCGGGCATCGGCGACCTGTCGCTCGACGCCCGCGACGACGTCGCGGCGTGGGCGCAGGCGCTGGAGCGCAACGGCATCTGGTTCGAGCTGTCGTGGGCCCTCGACATCCGCTACGCCGACTACTGGGCCGAGCACGCGCAGGGCTGGCGTGTCGACTGGGACGTCGAGTGCTACTGCGAGGGCGTCTCGCTCACCACGTGGCAGAACATCGCCCGCCTGTTCCCGCGCGCGGCCGACTGGTGGCGCTACGCCGGGCCCGACCGGGGGTGGAACGACCTCGACTCCCTCAACGTCGGCAACGGCAAGATGGACGGGCTGACCCGCGACGAGCGGCGCACGGCGACGACGTTATGGGCGGTGTCGGCGGCGCCGATGTACGTCGGCAACGACATGACGCAGCTCGACGAGTACGGCATCCAGCTGCTCACGAACCCCGAGGTCGTCGCGGTGAACCAAGCGGGGCGTCCCGCGCACCCGGTCTCGACGGGGTCGCAGAGGCAGACCTGGTACGCGGTGAACCCGGATGGGTCGGTGACGGTCGCCGTGTTCAACCTCGGTCAGACCGACGCCGACATGAAGGTGTCGTTCGCCGACATCGGGCTGGAAGGCTCGGCGAAGGTGCGTGACCTGTGGGCGCAGAAGAAGCTCGGCACGTTCGACGGTGAGTTCGTCGCCAAGGATGTCCCGATCCATGGCACGCGCCTCTTCACCTTCACGCCCGCCGAGGGCGCCACGGTCACGCTCAACGACGATGACGCGCGACTGTCGTACGACGGCGTGTGGTCACGGAACGGCGGCGAGGAGTCGGCCGCGGCATCGCAGACGCTGACCGTGTCGGTGTTCGACTCCTCGCAGGGCGGATCGTCGCCTGGAACCGGCTCGTCAAACGTGCTCGCGATCAATGACGATGACTCGGCGATCGTCTACCACGGCACCTGGGGCCACAGCACCGGCCGCGGCCTCGGCGACCACGACGACGACGTGCACTACAGCGAAGCCGACGGCTCGGCCTTCGAGTACTCGTTCGTCGGCGCCGGTATCGACTGGGTGACCGAGACTCACGAGTCGCAGGGCGACGCCGAGGTGTACCTCGACGGCGTGCTCGTCGACACCGTGAGCACCTACCTCGATCCGTCGCAGGGTCGCGGGGTGCAGCAGGTCGTCTATAGCGCGCGGGACCTTCCCAACGGCAGCCACACGATCCGCGTCGTGAAGAAGTCGGGGCAATTCATGCTGCTCGACCGGCTCGACGTGGTGCAGGAGAGCCTCATCGACGTCGACCACGTCGCATTCGACCGTGCGGCGCCGGCCGACGCGACCGTGCACGTGCTGCGTGATCCGGGCGAGCTCGTCGGGGTCTACCTCGACGGCGCCGCGCTCAAGGCCGGTACCGACTACACCGTCGAGGACGATACCGTCACCTTTGGTGCCACGTACCTGTCGGCGCTTGCGGAGGGCGACACGGCACTGGAATTCCGGTTCCGCGGCGACCTGCGCGACGACGTGCATTGGACCGCCGATGACGGTGCCGCCGTCGAGCTCGGGTTCTCGGGCACGGCGATCTCGGTCACCGGTCCGGTCGGTCCCGACCAGGGCACGCTGGAGGTCTACCTTGACGGCGAGCTCGTCGACACCGTCGACGTGCACGGCGACGCCCGGCTGACCCAGCAGCCGCTGTTCTCCCGCGCCGACCTCAAGGAGGGCGAGCACACCATCCGTCTGGTGAAGGCGTCGGGCGAGGTGCTGCGCGTCGATGCGATGACGTACACCGTCCGATGAAGAGCCGGGTGGCGGGGGCGGACGGCTCCCGCCACCCGGGGAGATGCGGGAGGTGCTCGACTATTTTCGAATGGCCTCGAGTGCCCTGAGACAGCGCCCCCTTTCGGCGCCGACACGATCGTGGTCGGCGCGACCATCGCGCTGCTCGTCCTCCCGCCGGCGACGCTGACCTCGGCGACAGCGACGCAGCGCAGTATCAACAGTGGTCTTCCGGCGGACTCCGACCTCGTGCAGTCGCTGAACGCGCTGGCGGACACGTTCCGCTGACGGGCGCGGGGAGGCCGGGCGCCGGCGGCGACCGCGGGGCGGCGCCTTACGACTGTGTCACCCGGCAGGCGAGGTGCAGCGCCAACCGCGCCTCGGGGTCAGTTATGTCAACGCCGAGGAGCTCCTGCGCGCGCTGGATGCGGCTCGACACCGTGTTGCGGTGCAGGCCGAGCGCCGCCGCTGTCGCCGCGATGCCTGACTCGTGATCGAGGTACGACGAGAGGGTCGTGAGCAGTTCGCCGCTGCCCTCCTGCAGCGGCGCGAGCAGCGACTGCGCGGCCGGCACGAACGTGTCATTGCCCGTCCACGCGAGCAGCAACTGCTCGAGCCCGAGTCCGTCGACGCGAACGAACCAGCCGGTCGTCGAGCGGTTGACCGCGATGCGGGCGGCATCCGTTGCCTCGCTGAGGCTCGTGTAGAGGCCTGTCGACCCGCTCTCGAGCGACCCGACTCCCGTCGCGATGTTGAATGCGCGGCGCGCAGCGACGTGGAGTCCGCGCAGAGCCAGGATGTGCGTCTCCACCTGTGTCGGGGTGGGCGGCTCGACGAATGTCAGCCAGCCGCTCACGCCGCGGCCGCTCGTCGTCGCGTGCGAGTCGGCGGCGATCTCACCGATTCCGCCGGTCACGAACCGGAGCAGCTGGAATGCATCGAGGCGGGTACGGCCGATGATGCGGAACGCGAGGTGGTACCCGGTGGTGCGCCACCCGCGCTCGAGCATGCGACGCTCGACGTCGGCATCGGGCGTACCACGGAGGTCGACGAAGTCCCGAAGTACCCCGGATGAGACCGATGTTTCGTTCACCGCCGCGACTTCGTCGATGAGGATCCGCGCCGCCACCGCCGGCATGGCGACCTCGGCAGCGACGGCGAGCGCGCTGAGCTGCGGGTCGCTGAGCCCGTCGCCGAAGAACGCGAGGCGCAGGCCCTCACGGCTCGGACTGTCGACGCGCACGGATGCCGCGGTGCCGCCGCCTTCGGCGCGCGCGAGATCGACCCACGGGGCGAAGTCGACCACCGCATGCACCGCCCGATCGAGGCTGCCGCCGGCTTCGAACAACACGCCCTCGGAATCGATGAGGGCGATGCCGTGGCCCACGCTCGCCGACAGATGGCGCAACAGGTCGGGCAGGCTCTCTGCGGGATACTCGATCGACTGGGCGACCTTTCGCACATAGCCCAGGGTGAGCGCGTCGCGCGCCTCGAGGAGATGCCAGCAGGCCTTCGCGAGCACCATGGGCCGTTCGACGTGCAGCAGCGTGAGCCCGAGGCGTGCGGCGAGCGTGCGGGTTCCCGAGCCGAATCGATCGGCCTGCGGCACGGCGAGGGCGAGGAATCCACGGTCACGAGTGCGGCGCACGAGCGCATCCTGCTGCCACGGCGTGCCGGGTGTCGGCACGGTGAGGATCGCCAGCCCACCCGCGCCGTCGGCGGGTAGTTCCGATTCGGTCGACTCGATACTCACGTCGGTCCATTCCGCGTCGTCGGGTCCGACGATGACGCGCAGGCCGCCGTTCGCCGGATGGGCGAGGAGGGCGCTCAGGCGCAGCGACTCGTTCATGCGGCGCCGTCGAGGTCGGGGATCCCGTAGGCGGACGGCACGACGTGGCGCATGCGTTCGGGCGAGCGCGACCACCACTGGGGTGCGGGCAGCTCGAGTACGGCGACGGTCCGCGCCAGAACGAGATCGGTGACCTCGAGGATGTCGCGGGTAACGGCGTCGAGCACCACGATGATGGACGGCGCGGATGCCTCGAGCCTGCCGTCGGTCATGAACGCGAGGGTCTCGGAGCGGGTGATGATGCGGTGCACCTCGCCGCCGACCCCGTCGACGCCGATCGCGTGCACGTGCGGGTCACGGGCGTCGGGCACGACCGAGGTGATGCGGCCGAGTCCGAGAACGCGGCCGCCGAGCGCGGCGGCGAGCTCGGGCAGGGGAGCGGATGCCGTCGCCGTGAACGCCTCACCCAGCTCGAGCGCCCGCACGGTGCTTCCGTGTATCGAGTGCTCGACGAGGTCGCCGACCGTGAATCCCGCGAACACGGTTCCGCCGGCTCCGCCAGCTTGGACCGTCGCCGAGCGGATGACCCGCTCCATGTCGATGGGCCGATCGGTCTGCACGAGCATCACGCCTCCCGCCCCCGTGTCGCACGTCGCGATGACGCCCGGCACCCGATCGACGAGCAGTGACATCTGGTCGAGGCTCGGTACTGCCCGCCCGGTGAGGTCGGCGTCGACGACCATTCGCTCGCCGGCGAAGGTCAGCGGGGTGAGACCGTTGAGACCGCCGCCCTCGAGGGAACACACCACCGGCACCGGCTCGCCGAGCCAGCGTTCCGCGGCCGCGACGAGTCGCGCGAACGGTGCTTCGGCGACCAGACGCTCGCCGAGGAGCATGGTCGAACCGACGAACGCCGCTCCGAGGCACGGCATCGAAGGGTCGAGGTCGTCGAGCTCGTACAGGGTGATCGGCCAGGTCGCGGCATCCGGCAGCATCAACTCGAGCATGATGGTGGTGCCGCCGCCGCCCGAGCCGAGCAGCGAGAACCCCCGCGCGAGCGCGGGCAACTGCGCCAGCTCGAGGGTTCTCGCCATGCCCCAAGCCTAGGCTCGAGCGACCGCCGAGGCGCCTTCGACCGCGGTGAAGGGTTCGGACAGCCCGAAGGCCGTCGGCCCGAACGCATCGAGCGCCGCCGGCGTGCGCATCATGTCGGGCGTCGAGATGCCGAGCACGCGCACCCGCTGCCCATAGCGAAGTCCCTCGGTAGTGATCGGTTCGGCCGTCTCGTGGTCGACGACGCAGATGAGGTCGGGAACGATCGCCACCACCTCGCCCCCGTGCCGTGCGATGAGGTTCTCGTTCTGGAACGAGATCTCGAACGTCTCGGCATCGGCCGGGTCGAGCGGTGAGATCACCGCGCGGCCCTTCGCGAACCCCTCGGTCGTGCGCCGTTCGATATCGATCACCTTGCCCACGAAGAGTTCGCGTAGGTGCGAGTAGAGCGTCGGCGCAAGCGTCTGGGCGATGGCCTCGAACGGCGAGCGGTGCTGTTCGCGAGCGAGACGGATGCCTCGACCGAGCGCCAGGGCCATCGAGATGGTGCGCGGCACGGCGGTGCGTCTCACGTCGGCGCCGGTCATCGCATACTCGGCGATGTGCCCCACGCCTCCGAGTCGCATGGTGATGGCGCGGGCGAGCCACTCCATCTGGCGGTCGTCGTCGCCGGTGTCGATGACGACCCGTTCGCCGCGTTCGCCGGCGAGTGCGAGGGGCGAGCCATGCACGCCGTAGACCGCGAACGTCTCCATCGAGAGCTCGGGGAACGCACGGCCCATCCCGTCGGCGTCGACGACCGGGAGTCCGGTCTCCACGGCGACCACGAGCGGGATCATCGAGTTGATTCCGCCGCATTCGATCGGCATCGTGGCATCCGCTCGCCTGCCCAGGTGCTCCTCGAGCGTGCGCAGCGCGAGCGTCGACTCGGTGCCGGCCGGGATCTTCTCGACCATGACCGTCGGCGCACCCATCTGTGCCGTGGGGATGACGAAGAGGTCGTCAGCGAGCTCGTCGGGGTCGAGGATCGTGATCGACCCCGCGCCGAGCACCCGTTCGACGAGCAGCTTACCGATGTAGGGGTCTCCGCCGCCGCCGGTGCCGAGCAGGGTTGCGCCGCGCGCGAGATCGGGAAGGTCGGCCGCGGTCAGCCGCCAGCTCACGCTGCCACCTTCAAGGGTTCTTCGACGCTGCCGTCGAAACGGTGCGAGGGCTGGTCGTAGCCGAAGTATGCCGGGCCGACCATCGCGAGGGCCTCGGGCGCGTGCCAGCGTTCGTCGCTCGGTGCGCTGATCACCCGCACGCGCTGGCCGTAGCGCAGCGCTTCGGTGGTGATCGGCTCGCCCGAGTCGTGTTCGAGCACGATGATCAGGTCGGGAGTGGTCACGAGCGTGCGACCATCGGCCTCTGCAATCAAGTGCTCGTTCTGGAACGACAGGGACAGCGTGGCATCGGCGCCCTCGATGCGCGCTCGGCCTCGCGAAAAGCCTGTCGTGGTCCCGCGCTGTACATCGACGACCTTGCCGGCGAAGAGCTCCCGTCCGCCGAGCAGGGCGACGGTGCGCTCGACCGGGTCGGCCTTTGCCTCTTGAGCCGCGACGATGCCGCGCCCGATCTCGATGCAGTGGGCGAGCGAACCCGGCACGAGTGCCTCCTGGGCCTGCTCGCCCGACATGGGGAAGCCCGAGATCATTACCGAGCAGCCCATCTCGACGCAGGCGACCCGGGCGATGCGCTCGGTCCAACTGTTGTCGATGGTCTGCAGGACGCCGACGTTGCCCTTCTCGTCGCTGAACGCCAGCGGTGAGGCCGTGATGCCTGAGAGCGTCGGCAGCACCATCTGCAGCTCGGGGAACGCGCGGCCCATGCCGTCGGCATCGAGCAGCGGCAGGCCGAGCGCCGCCGCGGCGGCGATCGGTATGGTCGAGTTGACCCCGCCGATCTCGGCGCACGCGATGTGCGTGACCGGCGAGCCGAGGTAGGTGCCGAGTGCGTGCACTGGTGCCGTCACCTCGTCGAGGCTCGGGAGCTTCTCTACCATGACGGTCGGTGCTCCCATCATCGCGACCGTGAGCACGACCGCGTCGGCCGGCACTTCGTCGAGCGTCACGACCGTGACGTCGCCGTGCTCGCGGAGCGCCTGCGTGGCGAGGAGTGCTCCGATGTACGGGTCGCCGCCTCCTCCGGTGCCGAGCACCGCGGCGCCGCGTGCGAGGTCGGGGATCAGGTCGGAGGTGATCTTCCAGCTCATGTCACACCGCCATGTCGAGGTCGCCGACGGCCTTCACGCGGATCCGCGTGGCATTGCCGGGGAGGTAGGGAATCGGCACTTCGTCGAAGTCGACGATGGCGACCGACCGCGGTGAGGCCCCGGCGGCGATGGCCTTGTCGACGGCCTCCGCGCGCACGTCGGAGAGCGCCTCCTCGCGTCGGCCGGGTTCGATGGAGTAGACCTTGTCGATCTCACCGCCGACCTGCGCGATGGATGCGCCGATCGCGTTCGCCACGGCGTAGTTCTCGGGCCGATGCACCTTGCCGAACAGCGGGAGCAGCTCGGGCAGGAGGATCGATCCACCGCCCACGGCGACCACGGGGATCGGTTCAGGAGAGGTGCGCATGCGGTCGACGGCCTCGGCGACGCGTTCGGCGATGCGGGCTAGCACCCTCGACACGAGGTCGGGGTCGAGGTGCGCGACCTTCGACGGGTCTCCGACATCGGCACGGCCAGCCGCCACCGCGATGTCGGTGGCGGTCAGGGTAGAGCCGCCGAAGACGAGCGCCTCGGTCGTGAGCCGGTAGCCCACCGACTCGGGCCCGACCTCGCCGGTTTCGGTGTCGACGATGCTGCCGCCGCCGATGCCGAGCGAGAGCACGTCGGGCATGCGGAAGTTCGTGCGGATGCCGGCGACCTTCACCACGTTGGCGGTCTCGCGGGGAAAGCCGTTGATGAGCAGGCCGATGTCGGCCGTCGTTCCGCCGACGTCGACCACCGCGCACGTCTCGAGTCCACTCGTGACGGCGGCGCCTCGCATGGAGTTCGTGGGGCCTGAGGCGAACGTCGCCACCGGGTAGAGGCGCACGTAGTCCTCGTCCATCAGCGTTCCGTCGTTCTGGCTGAGGAAGATCTGTGCGTCGATTCCCTGCCTGCGTACCGCGGTCGTCAGACCGTCAACGATCTCCGACGCGAGCTCACGAAGGGCCGCGTTGATGATCGTCGCGTTCTCGCGTTCGAGCAGGCCGATCCGACCAATCTCATGCGAGAGGGAGATCGCGACGTCGGGCCCGAGCTCTTCGGCGATGATGCGGCCGGCCTCGACCTCGAGGTCGTGGTTCACCGGACTGAAGACCGAGGAGATCGCGACCGAGCGGATTCCGTTGGCCTTCATGTCGGCCGCGTGCGCCCGCAGCTCATCGGGGTCGAGGGGCGAGATCGGACGGCCGTCGAACTCGTAGCCGCCGTGCGCGAGGTAGCTCCTGGCACTGATCGCCTCGACGAGCGCCTCGGGCCAGTCGACGAGCGGCGGCAGCGCCTTGGTCGCCGGCAGTCCGAGCCGGAGGGCCGCGGTGGGCGCCAGGCGCTTCGCCTGCACGAGCGCGTTGATGAAGTGCGTCGTACCGATCATCACCGCGTCGATCTGCTCGCCCTCGAAGTGGTGTCCGGAGCGGAGATCCTCGATCGCCTGCACGATGCCGCTCGTGACATCCGGGGTGGTGGAGTGCTTCACGCCCGCGAGGGTGTGCGTGCCATCCATGAGCACTGCGTCGGTGTTTGTTCCGCCGACATCGATGCCGATGTGCATAGTGGGTGTCGCTTTCGTTCCGTTTCGTACTCGTGCGAGTGGTCAGTGCGTGGGGGACGGGGTCGGCGTCGACGCCGCGACCGGTTCCTCAGCCTGGATCGTGCGTGCCGACCCGATGCCGCGCACCCAGCCGAGCTTGCCCGCGATGATGTAGAGCACCATCGAAACGACGAGCGAGAGCACCGGGGGGATCCCCCAGGTGACGAAGTAGCCGATGAGCGCCGAGGCCGCCCAGATGACGATCGTCGCCGGCACGATCCGAGGTGCCGTGTGCGGGAGAGTACCGGCCGGACGGGTGCCGTCGAGCTCACCGCGCCAGCGCTTCACGACGAAGTACTCGGCCACCATGATCCCGGCGATCGGCGGGAAGGCGACGCCGAGGATGATGAGGAACTCAGTGAACTGGCCGAGGATGCCGGCTGCCGCGAGGACCGACCCGACGACGCCGAGCACGATCGTGGTCGTCACGCGGTGCAGGTTGCGGTTGAACGCCGTCGAGATGAAGTTCACGAGGCCGAGCGTCGACGAGTAGAGGTTCCAGTCGTTGATCTTCAGCGTGCCGGTGATCACGATGATCAGGCCGACGAAGCCGATCGACGAGGTGACGATCGCGACGATGTTTCCGGACGCGGCCGCGTGGGCGAGCAGCACACCCGAGAGGCCGATCACGAACTCGCCGAGCGAGACGCCCACGACCGTCTGCTTGACGACGTCGGCCTTCGAGCGGTTGAAGCGCGTCATGTCAGCTGTGATGATCGCGCCGACGATGAGGCCGCCGGCGACGATGCCGGTTCCCTGCCACACGGTCACGGTCGGGCCGGGAGCGGGTCCGGTGATGAGCTCGACGAAGTCGTGGTTGGCGAGCTCGCTAATCACCGACCAGCCGACGAGGATGAGGAACAGCGGCACGGTGATGTTCGCGAGCCACTGCATTCCCTTGAACCCGAAGGCGACGATCGCCGTGACGGCGAGGCCGAAGATGAGGCTCCACGCCCAGGCGGGCATGACGCCGGGCATGAGGGCGTCGAGCGATTCCGCGGAGATGGCGCTCTGGATGCCGAACCACCCGATGAGGCTGATGCCGATCGCCAGGCCGACGAGCGAGGCGCCGATCTCGCCGAAGCCCGTCCAGCGGGCGAGCAGCGCGGTGTTCAGGCCTTCCTTCTGCCCGATGATGCCGACGATGCACATGATCACCTCGAGGATGATCGAACCGAGCAGCAGGGCGAGGAAGGCTTCGCCGAACGTCATGCTGTAGCCGAGGGTGGCGCCGAGGAGGAACTGCGAAAGCGCAGAGACCTGCCCGAACCGTTGCACCGCGATGCCGAACCAGTGCTTCTGTGCGCTGGGGTTGACGCGGGACAGAGCGAAGTCGTCCGCGTGGACCATGCGAGACATGAGGCTCCTTCAAGAATGTGGGGGATGAGTTGGACCAACCGTAGTGAGCGACTGGATCACGGCCCATGTGCAGATCGCACCAATCCGGACTGAGATTCAGCGGAATGCACAGCGGCTTCGTGCTTCAAACCGAGGTCCGCCCGGAGTCCAGCCCGGATCATCCGATTCGCATTCGGGCGCTGGCCGCTGCCGGGCCATGCGACGATGCGAGCGAAGGCGCGGCGCAGTGATCGGCAGCCAACGCCACAACCCGGACACCGCGCACCTCGAAGCCGCGTATGTTGCGAACGCCACCGACCTGCTGAGCGCTGTGTTTCGGTTGCGGATGTCCATGATGTCGACCGGCATGCGGGCTCGGCGGCGTACAGCATCCTCGCCCCGATGTACACCGCCAGCCCGGCAAGGACCGGGATCATGTACCGCGGCATCCATCAGTTCTGATCGGCCGTCTGCCCGGGGGAGTCGGGCGACCAGCTCATCCCACCACGGCGCGAACCTGTCCCCGGCATGTTCCCTCTTGCGCATGGTGGCTCACGTGCTGAGGTTGGCACGGGTACCGTGGGCGCATGAGTTCGCGCGGTCGTCCGTACCTGGAGCGCCCGCCGAGCCCGACTGATGCGCTACGCGTGATGGCGGACATGGCTGGCAGGCTCGACCAACTCGATGATCTGTCGAGTCCGATGTCAGGGTCCGGTCCGGGGCTGTAGCCGGGCGCCCCGGCCAGGGCGAAGCCGATGAACACGATGTTGCCGGTCATGTTGGCGATGAACACGCGACCCAGACCGAGGACGCTGATGGCGTCGATGAGACCGGTGCCAATGGTGAGCAGGAGCAGGATTGCGGGCAGTGGGCCGTGCAAGGGATCTGCGAAGTAGCTGTTGGCCCTGGCCGGACGAGCGCCTTCCACACTCATTTCCCGTTGGAGTCCGTGGCTGTCGATGGGGTCGTGAGGGGCGGCGCAGTGATCGCGTCGTACACCCACGCGACGTCCTCGTGGCCGTGCCCTTGCTCGCTCGCGGTTGCATAGACGTGTTCGAGCGCGTCGAGATAGGGGGTTGCGCTTGTGGGGCCGGCGGTCGCCTGGGCCAGACGCAGGTCCTTCAACAGGCCATCGAGCGCGAACTGCGAAGCACGATCCCCGTCGAGGATGGTCGCGCCCTTGATGCGCGCGTACGGGCTGTCCGAGGCGGAATCGTGGATGGCGTCGAGGAACAGGCTGGGCTCGAGCCCGAACCTCCGGGCGAGCGCAATCGACTGCGCGATCCCTGCGGTCAGGCTCCCAACCCAGGTGTTGCACACCAGCTTGAGATTCGAGGCCGCGCCCAGACGATCTCCGACGTTGATCGTTCTCGACCCGATCGCGTCGAAGATCGGCTGCAGGATGGCCACAGCTGCTCCGTCCCCTGACGCGAGGACGGTCAATTCCCCATGCTCAGCTGGGTCCTTCGTGCCCAGCACCGGGGCATCGACCACGGTGACGCGATTCTCCGATGCGGCGGCGACGGCCTGCATCCCTTTCGAGCCGATCGTGCTGCTCTGCATCCAGATGGCTCCCTCGCGAACAGCCGGGAGAAACTCCGCCGCTACCGTCAGCACGGCGTCAGCATCGAACAACATCGTCAGGAGGACGTCGGCGTCTCGCACCGCGTCGGCCGGCGAGCCCGCCATTCGTGCACCAGCGTCCACAAGCGGTCTCGTCTTCTCAGGGCTCCGGTTCCACACGGTGACACTGAAACCAGATCTGAGCAGCGCGCGTGCCATCGCCGCTCCCATCGTTCCCGTGCCGAGCACTGCCACCCGCAACGTCTTGGTATCGGTGTGCGCTGAATCAGTCATTGCTCTCTCGCCATCAGTTGTCTCTTGCTGGGCCTTCCACATATACTGTACAGCGTGTCCACTAATTCGCAACCAGTGCCCCGCCGGGGGCGTCCGCGCAGCGAGAACGCGAGGCGGGCCGTGCTGGATGCCGCAGCCGAACTCGCCCTCGACGGCGCCGCGGGCGCGGGAGTGGACGCGATCGCCGCGCGTGCAGGCGTTAGTCGAACCACCGTGTACAAGTGGTGGCCGTCGGCCGCAGCCGTGCTGCTCGAGGGACTTCTCGATCGCACGCATGCCACCATCGAATCGGCGCCGTCAGCGACGACGAGCGAGGCACTCCACACCTATCTCGCGCGGCTCGTCGCCCTCGTGCGCGATACGCCAGCCGGTGCGTTGCTCAAGGGACTCATCGCTGCCTCTTCAGCCGATCCGGGCGTCGGCCGCGCTCTCGTGGACGACTGGCTCGCACCACGTCGGACCGCCGTCGTGAACCTTCTCGCAGAAGGTGTCCGGCGCGGCGAAGTGCGGGCGGGCCTCGACTACGGCGCCGTCGCCGATGTGCTGTTCGCCCCGATCTACTACCGGCTGATGTTTCAGCACCAGCCGCTCACCGACGGGCTACCGGCGGAAATCATGGCCGTGTGCTGGCCCGGCATCGCGCCATCCGACGAGATTCAAGGAGCGAAGACCGAATGAGAATGAACCCATGACGCCTTCACTTTGCTACAGACGACTCTCGAAGCTTCTCACGTCATCCTTGGACTCATGCGGATCTCCATACTCGACGATCAGGAGATCTGTGTCCTCGTCGGAACCGCGCGAGACGCCAGCATCGTATTCTTCGACCACGCCGACGTGTACGGAGGCGATCATGGATGCGAGCGGCGCTTTGGCGATGCGGTCCCTGGAACGGCAGGGACTCAATGAGTTCAACGCTCAATCAAGGGAAATCCGTCGGCACCCGTGCACTGTGACGAACATGATTGTCAGCCCATCTCGAGTTGGAAGGCGCTGAGTACTCGGTCGGCGGAGGCTTGGATGTGGTCCCGTACGAGTCGGTGCACCAGATCGCCATCGCGCTGCTCCATCGCGGCGAGGATCGCCCCGTGGTCAGCGGCGAGATCAGGGGTCGGCAGATGCGTTCGCACCTCGGGCATGATGTGGTGGAGTCGGCGCACCTCGTCGAGCAGACCGGACACGATCACGCTCGCCCGCGTGTTGTCGGCCATTCGCACTGCGGCCATATGGAACTCACGGCCCGGTGAGGCTTGTGAGTCGTCGGGGTCCTCTTCTTCCGCCGTGCGCGTCACGAGCTGCCGCAGAAGTTCGAAATGAGCTGCCGCACCGCCGCGGGCCGCATGGGCGAACAGCCCGGGTTCGAGCAGCAACCGCAGCTCGAATACCTCCTTGATGTCGTGCAGTCGCAGCGGCCGGACGAGGTATCCCTTGCGCGGAATGGTGACGATCCAACCCTGCTCGGCGAGCAGTCGAAGCGCCTCGCGCACCGGGGTCTTGGAGACGCCGTAGCGAGCGGCCAATTCCGCCTCCAGGAGGAGGTCGCCGGGTCGCCACTTCGCAGACAGGATCTCCTCGCGCAGCCGGGCCTGGACCTGATCGGTGAGTGACACCGGTCGGTCCGTCGCTCGCTCGGCGCCGGTGGGCAGGATCTGCGTCGTCATTTCGTCCCAGCCTACTGTCGCTGTTCTGGAGCCGCGAGGGCGACTGGCGGGTATGGTTCGCCGTCAAGACCGGGCACCGTTACGGCCATCGGATCGTTGCCGGCCTCGAGCAGTTGTTCAGCAACGAAGTCCGTCACCCCTGCCGCAAGCAGCTGTCGCGGATCCTCCAGCGTCAGCCGGAGGCGGGTGAACATCGTCAGCCAGTCATCTGGTCCGTGGATCCGCGGCATCTCGGTCACCGAGCTCGCGCCGACGTGAAGGTCGGGACCGTAGAGGCCGGGCTCAGCGAATCGTGGATACCCGTCGTACATGATCGGGGCGAGCTCCGCCGAGGACATCACGCGTGCGAGTTGCCACCGGATGGGCTCCTCGGCCGCGACCACCTCCGAGAGATCGCCGTCGCGCGGGGTCTCGAATCCAGGCATGGTCGGGGCAACGAAGATGCGGTCGACGGAGAGGCGACCACCCGACACCAGGTGCATGATGCGGGCGAGATTCGTCGTCGCCTTCGAGGTGCCGGCGGTGGGGCGGCCCTGGCGGCCGGTGATCGCGAACAGGGTGCGATCCCAGTCCACGCGGATCTCGTCGAGCCAGTTCACGAGCCGGTGGGTGAAGTCCAGTGCATACAAGGCGAACGTGGCGATCATGATCCTGTTCATTGAAACCGGGAGCCCGGTCGACCGACCGTCGAGCAGATCGTCGCGGAGCGTCGCCGGGCTCAGGTATCCGGGCTCCGCGAGTGCGCGCACGAGGTAGCGCTCCGAGATCGCGCACGCATAGTCGACCATCGCCGCGATGCGTTCTTCGCGACCTTCGAAGGCCGTGATCTCGAGTGATTCCTGCCAGAGCTGTGTGCCATCGGCGGCTCGTACGCGCCTGGTGTCGTCGATAAGTCGCTGCGCGTCGCGGCGCCACAGCTCGTCCTCACCGCGCAATGAGATCGCGACGATGCTCGCGATCGCCGGTCCGAGGTGCGAGATCGCGGTCAGTTCGGTGAATCCCGGGATATTGATCCGGAATCCCTGCACCTGAGGCGGAGCGCCCCCGCCCGGGTACACGGCGAGGTCGGTCGCGGTGGCGACGATGAGCGTGTCGTCGCGGTGCTCTGCCATCGACAGTGTTGAGAGGTGATCCGCGATCGATTCGCGTCCGGGCGTCTTCGAGTTGCTGTAGGTCGAGAAGAGGCGTCGGAGTTCGGGACTCTCGTACATGTTCAGTCTCCTTCCGAGTCGTCGAATCCGTAGACGACCGTCTCCGCCGCGAAGGTGGCACCCGGTTCCGGTGCCGCGGACAGCCCGTTCGAGACCGCGATGCGGATCCCGTCCCCGGGGAGCACGGTGACGTCGGTGCCACCGGTAGTGCGGAATCGCGCGACCGTCTCCAGGCGCCCGCCCTCGTAGCGGTAGATGTGGGAGCGAAGGTCCGGCTGCGGTTCGGCGGGGGTGCCGTAGATGAAGTCGACTCTGACCAGATACCGGCCGCGCGGTGTCTCCACCCATGCGAACTCCCTGCCGCCCGGTCCGCCCGGCAGGGTGTCGTGCGGCACGAACTCCGTGCCGTTCCAGCGCAGCAGCACCGAGTCGCCATCGATCCGCGCTACGGCTAGATAGCGCACGGCGCCGTCCTCGATGAGCTGGAATGCCCGGCCGCCGGCAGGGAGGAGCGACTGGTGTTCGACGAAGCGATCGCCGTCGAATCGGTAGAGGCGGGTCGGGAGCACGTGGTCGGCGTGGGCGAGGTAGGTGTCGCCATCGATGTCGAAGGCGGCGAAGTTGTATCCGGCCTTCGACGCGATCTCCTGGAACGGTGCGAACCGCGTTCCGTCCCAATGCAGCACCAGGCTCGACCCGTCGCCCGAAGGAAGATTCTGGGCCAGTCCGAGGAACGCCGACCCGCCCGCACGAAAGAATCGCCACTGCTTCGCGGCGAAGCTGTCCACGCTCTGGAACGGGACGAAGCCGCCGCCTTCCGAGACGAAGATCGGCGACCGGGTCGCGAAGTCGTACGGTCCGGACCCGCTCCGGATGGAGGCGACGGCGAGAAACGACCGGCCGTCCAGTTCGAACGCCTCTGCGTCCTCGCCGCCGCCGACGGGGAGCGTTCCGACGGGCGCGAAGCCGTTCGGGGTGTCGCGGAGGAGCAGCACCTCGGTGTCCGAGCTTCCGCCGTTGATCCCAGGCGGGCTTCCGGCCGCGTCGGCGGCGAGCTGTGGGATGGCGAGCCAGTGCTGCCCGGCGTGGGTGAAGGCGCTGACCGCTCGAGCGCCGGTGGTCGGAATGCGCTGGATCTCGGTCAGCAACGCCATGATCTCCTCCTAGCGCCCGAAGAACAGCAGGTCGGGTGACCTCACGAGGATCCACTCGCGATCCGCGGCATCCGGTGCCCAGTCGGCGAGTAGACGGAGAAGCTCGCCTGTGTCGCGCTGCCCGTCGGGGAGGTGCGGCCAATCGGTGCCCCAGAGTAGCCGGTCGGCGCGGGCCGCCACGAGTGCCCGCCCCAACGACGCGACGCTCGAGAGCGGCTCGTCGCCCGCGACACGGTACGGGCCGGTCAGCTTGATCCAGCAGTTGCCGGCGTGGAGCAGCCCGAGGAGGTTGGTGAAGTCCTCGTCGACGAACCCATCCGACTTCCGCATGTAGCCCATGTGGTCGATGACGAAGCGCACCTCGAGGCCGGCGAGGAACGGCAGCAATTCACGGATGACCGAGCCAGGGGCGTAGAACTGCAGATGCCAGTCGAGGGATGTGGCGAGCCCGGCCATTCGTGTGATGTAGGCCTCGATCTCCGCCAAGGGCAACGATCGCCGTGCGAACAAGTCGAGGCGTATTGCGCGGACCCCGGCCCGGTCGTACTCGTCCAAGGTTGCCGAGTCGGTGTCGTCGGGCAACCGCACGACACCACGTGCACGGTCGCCGAGCCGGGCCAGTGTGTCGAGGGTGAGCGAATTGTCGTCGCCGTAGTACGTCGGTTGCACGAGCACCATGCGGTCGATGCCCAGCACTTCGGTCATCGCGAGGTACTGGTCCAGGGTTCCCTCGGGAAACGTGTATTGCGGATCCGGAACGTGAGGATAGCCGGCCTCGAAGACGTGGAAGTGGCTGTCGCACGTGCCCGCGGGGAGTGTGAAACCGGGCCTGGAGTACGTGTCGGCCGAGCGCATCGGCGTCGTGACGGCGAAGGGCAGGTCCATTCAGGCCTCCTGGCTCATTGAGTCGTACCAGCCGAGCCACCGTTCAACCCGGGTCTTCGCACCCTCGAACAAGAGGTCGGAATCGGTGCCGGTGAGCAGGAACGGCGCGAACCCCATGTCCAGATACTCGGCGAGCACGCGGGTGTCCGAGATGCCGCCGATCATTCCGAGCTTCCCAGTCGACGCGACAGCCGACGCAACCTCCCGTGCAGCGCCCTTCACGCGAGGGTCGTCGTAGCGGCCGGGGATTCCGAGCTCTGCGGTGAGGTCGTTCGCCCCGATACCGACGATGTCGATGCCGTCGACGGCCGCGATGGCGGCGGCGTTCTCGATTCCGCGAGGCGACTCGAGCAGCACCTTGACGATCGTGCCCCGGTCGACGACCGGCGCGAGCTCGATGGACCGCGTCGGTACCATTCCCAGTTGGGGCAACTGCGCCGTCTGCGAGCGATGACCGCGCGGTGGGAATCGGCACGCGCCGGCGAGGAGTTCGGCCTGCGCGGCGGTCTCGACCCGCGGCACGACGATGCCGTGCGCGCCGCCGTCGAGCAGTCGGCCGATCACCCCGTAGTCGTTCTCGGGAACCCGAGCGAATGCCGTCAGCCCGAGGTCGTCAGCCGTTGCGCAGAGCGTCGCCGCGGTGTCGATCGACATGGTCGAATGCTCCAGGTCGATCATGATCCCGTGGTGCCCGGTCGACTTCGCGATGCGGACCACGTCGGTGCTGCGGGAGATGCGGACGCCGAGCACGAGCTGCGGGCGCCCGGCGCGGAGCTCGGCGACCAGGCGCGGCTCACCTGCGGTCGACGCCATCACGATGCCGCCTTCGCCCGGCGCCGATAACCGTGCAGCACCGGCTCGGTATAGCCATTCGGCCGCTCGGCCGCTTCCAGGATGAGATCCCGGGCCGCACGGTACGCGAGGGTGGGTGCCTCGGAGCTGCCGAGCGAGCGGTATGCCGGGTCGTCCGCATTCTGTGCGTCGACTCGTGGCGCGATCCGATCCATGCTTGCGGTCACGTCGTCCCGATCGATCAGGCCGTGCTCGAGCCAGTTCCTGAGCAGCTGGCTCGAGATCCGCAGGGTTGCCCGGTCCTCCATCAGCGCGGTGTCCGAGAGGTCGGGGACCTTGGAGCATCCGATGCCCTGGTCGATCCACCGCACGACGTAGCCGAGGATGGACTGCACGTTGTCGTTCAGCTCGGCCAGTCGCTCGTCTGCGGTGTAGGTATCGGCGACGGCGATCGGGGGTTCGAGAATCGGGCGGATGCCTCGGCGTGCCCGCCCGGCGAGTTCACGCTGCACCGCGGCGACATCCGTTCGGTGGTAATGCGTCGCGTGAAGCGTGGCCGCCGTCGGTGACGGAACCCAGGCGGTGCTGGCGCCGGCGCGAAGCTGGGCGGCCTTCTGATCGAGCATCGCGGCCATGAGGTCGGGCATCGCCCACATCCCCTTGCCGATCTGCGCACGACCGCCGAACCCCGCCGCGAGGCCGACATCGACGTTGTGGTCCTCATAGGCGGAGATGAACGGGTGGGTTCGCAGTTGCGCCTTGCGGGGGAACGGGCCGGCGACGGAGGACGTGTGGATCTCGTCGCCAGTTCGGTCGAGGAATCCGGTGTTGATGAAGACGACGCGGTCGCGCGCCACGGCGACGCATGCGGCGAGGTTGAGAGTGGTTCGTCGTTCCTCGTCCATGATGCCGAGCTTGAGGGTGCGTTCGGGGAGTCCGAACACCCGCTCGACCGCGGCGAACAGGTCGACGGTCAGGGCAACTTCGTCGGGGCCGTGCATCTTGGGCTTGACGATGTACATCGACCCAGTCCGTGAGTTCCGCAGTCTTGACCGGGCGTGCAGGTCGGGGAGCGCGGCCGCCACGGTGATCATCGCGTCGAGCACGCCTTCCGGGATCGGCCTGCCGTCGGGGTCGAGCACCGCGTCGATGAACATCGCGTGCCCGACGTGGCGGATGAACTGCAGTGACCGGCCGGGCAGGACCGCGGGCTCCCCGTCGGCCCCAGTGTGCGGGCGGTCGGGCTCGAGCACCCGCATGAACCTGTGCCCGTCCTTCTGGACGGCGGCTTCGAGCGTGCCGGTCATGAGCCCCAGCCAGTGGCGGTACGCGCCTACCTTGTCGGCGGCGTCGACCGCGGATGCCGCGTCCTCGAGGTCCATGATCGTCGTGACCGCGGACTCCAGCACGACATCGCGCACGCCCGCGGCATCGGAAGCGCCGATCGGGTCCTCACGGTCGATGAGGATCTCGAGATGCAGCCCGCGGTTGGCCAGCAGGATCGCGGTGGGGGTCGCGGGGTCTCCGCGATAGCCGACGAACTGGTGTGGAGCGCGCAGCGCCGTGGTGGGGCCGTCGGGGAGTGAGACGTGCAGCGTGGAGTCGACCACCGCGTAGGCGGTCGCGTCGGCGTGGGATCCGCGCTCCAACGGGGCTGCGTCGTCGAGGAGGCGACGGGCCCAGGCGATCACGGCCGCACCGCGGGCGGGATTGAACGACGAACCGGGTGCGAGGGTTCCCTCGCGTGGGATCGCGTCGGTGCCGTACAGCGCGTCGTAGAGGGAGCCCCACCGTGCGTTCGCGGCATTCGCCGCGAAGCGGTCGTTCGTGAGCGGCACCACCAGTTGCGGGCCGGCGATCTTCGAGATCTCCTCGTCGACGCGGTTCGCGGGGATCCGGGTGTCGGCGGCATCCGGCTCGGGCAGGAGGTACCCGATCTCCTCCAGGAACTCGACGTAGCCGTCCAGATCGGCGATCGGGCCTGGGTGCTTGCGATGCCATCCATCGAGCTGCGCCTGAAGGGCATCACGGTGCTGGAGCGCGGCTTCGATCCGCGGCCGGAACTCCGCGACGACGTTGGCGGTACCGGTCCAGAACGTGTCGGGGTCGATGCCGGCGGCGGGCAGCAGTTCGTCGGAGACGAAGTCGTCGAGTCGCGCGTCGACGCTGAGTCCGGCTCGGATGCGGTGTTCGATCATCAGTGCTCCTCGGTGGTGGATGCGGCGTGACCACCCAGGAACACGGCGCGCAGGCCAGGGTCATCGAGGAGGCGGTCGGCGGGGCCGCTGGCGACGAAGCGCCCGCTTTCCATGATCACGCCGGTCGCGGCGAGCGAGAGGCCGAACCGGACGTTCTGCTCCACGAGCACGACGGTCGTCCCCGCTTCAACGAGCGCGCGGACTGAGCCCGCGAGCGTCTCCCGGGATTTGGGGTCAAGCCCGATCGAGGGTTCGTCGAGGAGGACGACTCGGGGGCGACTCATCAACGCCCTGGCGAACTCGACCATCCGGCGCTGTCCGCCGGAGAGCAGGCCGGCATGCGCCGATGCCCGCTCTCGGATGATCGGGAACATCACGGCCAGTTCGTCGAACCGCTGGCGGGCTGCGCGCCCGCGGATCCGTATGGCGTGACCGCCGAGCAGGATGTTCTCCCGAACGGTCATTCCCGGAAACAGCGCATTCGTCTGGGGGATCATCACGACTCCGCGGCGGATCGCGGCTGCCGGCCCGATGCCGGTGACCTGCTCGCCGTCGATCTCGATGGTGCCGGACACCGGCCGGAGGTCATCGCAGATGACCTTGAGCATGGTGGATTTTCCGGCGCCGTTGGGTCCGACGATGCAGGTCGCTCGGCCCGCTTCAACGGTGAGCGACACATCGCGGAGGACCAGGCCGCCGCCGTAGCCCGCGCTGACGCTGTTCATTCGGATCACTTCGCACCCCCGGTCACGGGTTCGGAATCCCCGAGGTATGCGTCGAGCACCACCGGGTTGGAACGGATGTCGTCTGGAGAGCCGCTGGCGATGAGTCGTCCGGCGGCAAGGACATGCACCACGTCGGCGCATCCGAGCACGAAGGGCATGTTGTGCTCGACGATCAGGACGGTCTTGCCGGCATCGCGCAGCGCGAGGATGATCTCGGTCATCCGATCGATGAGGGCCGGGTTGATGCCGCTGGCGGGCTCGTCAAGCAGCACCAGGTCGGGGTCGAGCACGAGGACCTGGGCGAGTTCGACGAGCTTCTGCTGGCCGTAGGAGAGATCGCCGGCGCGCACGTCGAGGTACCGCGTGAGCCCGACGAGGGCGATCGCGGCCTCGGCTCGTTCCCGTTCGACACCGGACATGGCCGGACTCGCCAGACGTGACCAGCGGAACTCGCGGAGCGGGGCGACGAGGTTCTCCCGGACCGTGAGCGCGGGGAACAAGCGGGTCGACTGGAAGGTGCGGCCGACGCCTCGATACGCGTGCTCCCAGCGGGAGAGGCCGTCGATGCGCTCGCCGTTCAGTCTCACGGTGCCGTCGTCGGCGCGCTGGCTCCCGTCGATCACGTTGAACGCGGTGGTCTTTCCCGAGCCGTTGGGGCCGATCAAGGCTGTGATCGAGCCGCGGGGTACGGCGAAGGAGCACCCGTCCAACGCGGTGACGCCGCCGTAGCGTTTCGAGAGGCCTGCGACGACGAGGATGTCTGGCGACCGGTCGTGGGTCCGGCCGTGGTCCGAGGTCGCCAGCCTGCGAAGGGCCTCACCGATCGGGAGCGTCTCTTCGTCGTCGAAGCGCCGCCCGGTCAGTGCGTCGTCGGTGCGCTGACGAAGTCTCCCGAGCAGGCCACCGATCGTGGGGATGATTCCCCGCGGCAGGAGCAGGATGACGGCGAGAAGGATGGCGCCGAAGATCACGAGCTTCCATGCGCCGCCGTCGGCCCCCCCGACCAGTGAGTTGGTGAGCTGCGAGAGCGGTTCGACGATGGCCGCCCCCAGGAGTGGTCCGACGATCGTGCCGCGGCCGCCGAGGAGCACGGCGAGCACGATCTGCATGCTCACCGCGATCAGGAACATTCCGCGTGGCTCGACGAAGCCGATGTAGTACGCGTAGATGCCGCCGGCGAGCCCCACCGGCACGCCGCTCAGGACGAGCGCGATGAGCTTGTAGCGAGAGGTCGGGATGCCCACCGAGGCGGCTTTGTCCTCATCCTCGCGGATGCTCAGCAGTCCCGCTCCGAACTTGGATCGACGGATCACGATCACAAGCGCGACCGTGAGCACCAGCAGTGCCAGTGTGCCGAAGTAGTACGGCCAGAGCTGGTACTCGGGGTCCACCCTCAGGAACGGCATGACCAGCCCATGGTTGCCGTTGGTGATGGCGGTCAGGTTCATCGCGAGCACTTTGAGGAGCTCGAGCGCGGCGAAGGTGACGATGATGTATGCGTGCCCGCGGGCGCGCCGTGTGGCGAGTGCGAAGCATCCGGCCAGGAGCGCGGAGGTGACCGCCGAGGCGGCGATTCCCGCCCACCATGGCATGCCGAGTTGGACGACGAGGACCGCTGTCGTGTACGCGCCGACGCCGAGGAAGGCGCTGTGGCCGAGGGAGATGTATCCGGTGAATCCGCCCATCACGTTCCAGGTCGAGGCCATGATGGCCAGCAGCATGATCAGGATGAGCACGTTCTGGATGTAGAGGTCGCTCCAGGTGAGTGGGCCGATGGCGAGGAGGACGATGACGAGCGCGGCGCCGGCGATGGCGATCCAGTGGCGGCGGGGCGTGGCGTTCGTCGGCGGGGTGGCGGTTGCGATGCTCATGCGTGGATCACGTCCGTTCGACCGCGCTGACCCAGGATGCCGGTCGGGCGGACCATGAGCACCACGATGATCACCAGGTAAGGTACGACGACGGTCCAGCTGAGGGAGACGTACGTCGTGATGAAGGTCTCGAGGATCCCGAGGATCAGTGCTGCGATGAATGTGCCGGCGAGGCTGCCGAGGCCGCCGAGCACGACGATGGCGAGTCCTCGGCCGAGCCACTGCGCCCACGCGTCGGGACTGAGCGGATAGATCAGGCTCACCAGGGCGCCGCCGGCGCCGGCGGTGGCCGCGCCGATCGTGTACGTCAGCGCGTTGATCCGGCCGACTTCGATTCCGACGAAGCGTGCGCCCGCCGGGTTGGCGGCTGCTGCCCGGATCGCCCGTCCGAGCCCGGTGCGCAGGAGCAGCAGGAGCAGCGCCACGAGCACGAGGACCGCCACGATCGCCGCGTAGAGCTGCGCCTCCGGAATGTTCAATTCACCGATCGTGAACGAGGCCCGTGTGTATGGCACCGCGACCGTGAGCGGGGTGTTGCCCCAGATGAGCGCGAAGGCACCCTGGCTGGCGATCATGAGGGCGAACGTGGCCATCATGGTCCCTCCCTCGCCGCCCGGCATCGCCGGGCGGATGAAGGCCAGGTAGAGCAGGCCGCCGAGTGCCCCCACGGTGATGGCTGACAGCGGCACGCTCGCGATCGGGTCGAGCCCGATGGATGACCAGAGGGTGTAGGTCACGTACCCGCCGGCAATGAGCAGGGAGCCGTGGACGAGGTTCACGATCCGCAGCACCCCGTAGGTGAGTGACAGGCCGGACGAGGCGAGCGCGTAGACGCTGCCGAGGAGTACGCCGAAGACCAGCGTCTGGAGCAAGAGACCCATGGGAGCTTCTTCATCCCACCCATGCGGGCTTCGGGTAGACGACGCTCGAGGTCTCGGCGGCATCCTCCGGCAGCACGATCACGAGTCGGCCGTCTTGCCACTGAGCGAGCGACAGGGAGCCCTGCGGAACGCCTCGTTCGTCCCAGGACATCGGTCCGGCGATGGTCTCGACGGTGTTGGCGTGCAGCCACTCGGCGATGCCGTCCTGGTCGATCTCGCCGACCGCTTCGACCGCGGTCTGCAGGATCTGTGCGGCGGCGAACGACGACGATGCGTCATCGTTCGGCGTGGTGCCGTACTTCGTCTCGTACGCCTCGACGAACTCCTGGCTGCCCGGGAACTGGGCGCTCGGCGTCCAGCTCACCGGGGTGAAGATCCCCTCGGTGTTCTCCGCGCCGATCGAATCGGGGTAGTTGACCGTGTCCGTCGGCGCGTTGGTCTGGAACAGCACCTCTGGGGTGAAGCCGACCCGCTGCAGGGCCTGCACGAGCGAGGCGCCGTCTTCGGCGACTGCGCCGTGGATCAGTACCTGCGGTGCCGCTCTGCCGATGGCGTCGGCGACCGCGTCGAACGAGGTCTGCTCGACCGGGTAGGAGTCGTCGTAGACCGTTTCGACTCCCAGTGCCTCGAGTCCGTCCTGGATTCCCTGGACGGCCGGCTCGGTGTTCGGGTCGGTCTGCGTCAGGAATGCCGCGGTGGCCGGTCGCTCGTCTTCGGGCAGCGACTCGACCCACTCGAGGAACCGGTCGGGCAGTGTCTCCGAGGTGCCGGGCTGCGCGAAGAACAGACGTGTGAAGCCCTGCTCGAAGATCTCCTGTGCGCCGCCGGACGGCTCGACGTAGACCATGCCGTTCCGCTCCGCGACCGCGGAGGCGGGGAGGTTCAGGGCCGATGAGAATGTGCCGAGTAGGAGGTCGACCCGATCTTGACTGATCAGGCGGGTGTAGTTGGATACCACCTGGTCTTGATCGAATCCGTCGTCGAGTACGACGAGTTCGACCGGCCGTCCGAGAAGACCGCCGCTTTCGTTGACCTGTTCCGCCCAGAGCTCGTAGCCGTTGTAGCCGGGGCCGGATCGATCGGCGACCGGGCCGGTCAGGGGCAGCGAAGCACCGATGCGGATCGGGTCATCGGTGTCCGACTCGTTGCCGCTTGCTCCAGCTGTGCAGCCGGCGAGGACTGCTGCGGCCGCAAGAGCTGTGGTTCCGGCCAGGATTCGGGCGCTGGTGCGCCGGTGGTGCAGGGACATGTGCTCTCCTTCGTCGTTGAAAGGTGCCAGCGGTATTCTACTGATATATGTGTAAGATAGCAATGTCGGAGCAGGTGCGGCATACTCGACCTACTGTCGAGCTGGCGTCTGATGCCGTTCGAATCCAGATCGTGAGCGTGCGCTGACCCGGAGGCCGCCGAGATGAACATCCCCACCCTGATGACGAAGGTTGCCGCGCTGAGTGGACATCCCGTGCCGGTCTCGAAACAGCCTGCGCCGTACGACGCCGAGGACTGCGTCGTGATCGCCGCGAATGCCGCCGGTCAGATCGGCCGGGTCCGAGGGCTGCGGGAGATCCGGAATCGCGCGTTCGTCAGCTATGAGGGGGCCGGGAAGGGTGGCGCCCCGCTGGTGCTGCGGATGGACATCATTGTTCCCGAGACGCCGGGTCCGCACCCACTCGTGGTCTTCGTCCCGGGAGGTGGATTCGTCAGGTCGCCCAAGGCAGCCGGTCGGCGGATGCGCCGCGTGCTCGCCGCCGCCGGCTACGTGGTCGCGAGCATCGAGTACCGCACTACCCGGCACGGGGCCACCTACCTGGACGGACTGGCGGACGTCAGGGCCGCCGTTCGGTTCTTGCGGGCGAACGCCGACGAGTATCGCATCGATCCCACGCGGGTGGCGCTCTGGGGTGAATCCGCGGGCGGGTACCTCGTCGCGCTGGCCGGAGCCACCAACGGCGATCGCCGGTTCGATCCGGATGGCAACGCCGAGGTCCAGGCGATCATCGACAAGTTCGGCGGGTCCGACCTGCGTCGACTCGCCGACGGATTCGACCGGGCGACGATCGACGCCGTCTACGCCCCCGGGAACGCGATCGCCCGATACGTGCACGGACCCGGGGCCGTGACCCTCGATGACGACTCGGAAGCGGTGATCGCCGCCGACCCCGCGACGCACGTGAATCCGTCGACACCGCCGTTCCTCATCTTCCACGGCAGCGACGATCGAATCATCTCGCCGGTGCAGACCGCACTGCTGCACCAGGCCCTCCTGCGGGCTGGAGTCAACAGCACCCGGTACGTCGTCACGGGCGCCGGGCATGGGGACCTGGCGGTCAAAGGCGGGGAGGAGAAGTTCTGGACGACCGCATCGATGCTGAAGATCATGACGGACTTCCTCGCCCAAAGCTTCACCGTCCACGGTCGGGGCGTGTAACGCAGGCGTCGGCAGCGCGATCGATGCTGCGGCTGACAGCGAACGGATCAGAGTCACACGCTCGCTGCCTGTATAGCTCGACGACGATGCCAGTGGTTGACCTCGCTGGATGAATCGCGCCCAGGTCGACACGCTGCGCCGCTACGTCGAGGCCGTCGGCGGGCTCCTCCGCATCGAGGTCGGACTCGGCGACGAACGTATCCAGATCGCCTGACGGAGGGCTGGCCGGCCCGGTCGGTGACTTGATTCGCGCACGTCTATCCAACACTTTTGACCCGAGGCGCCTCGAGCACGGTCGAGGTCACCGGGCAACATCGAGACTCGACAGTGACGATCGTGACAAGGAACTCCTGATCACGTCGATACTGTTCGAGGCATCCCGGGCCAGGCCGACACGGCGAGTCCGGGCCGAGGAGTTCCATCGGTCACGGGTTCAAGTCCCGTCCGCCCTACCGAATTCGCGCGGATCCTCGTCGAGCGCGTACGCTGCACCCCCGATCGTGCCGAGATCCGCCCCCGCCGCCACCCGCCCGAGGAACATCGGATCGTCGTCGTGGGCCGCCTCCAGGCGCCGGGCGGCGAGGTCGAAGGCCAGCAGCGGCGGACTGTTGTACACGCCGCTCATTCCGCGCGCGGCGCGTGCCGCGCCAAGCAGCGTGGCGGCCCGCTCGACGTCCTGCCGGCCGGCCGCGACGGCGCACAGGGCTTCGAGGGCGTGGGCGATGCCCTCCGCGTAGGAGAGTCGCACCGAGCGCCTGAGGCTGTTCCGGAATCGGGGCTCGGCGGTCTCAGCGTCGCCGGCGAGCATCTCGGCGACGCCGACGAAGTGCTCGCTCATCGCGCGGCTGAATTCGTCCCGACCGGCGGCGGCGATCTCGTCCCCGCGGACGAAGCTCCGGTGCGCCTCGTCGAGGTCGCCGGCGGTGAGCCGCATTTGGTCGTGGATGACGAATGCGAGGCTCTCGCCCAATGGGTGGCGCCGCGTGTGGAAGAGCTCGAACGCGCGCGCGATCTCGCGCTCCGCCGCGGCGAGGTCACCGACGGACTGATCGGCGAGCGCGAGGGCGAGGGAGTTGCGGGCGAAGGCTTCCCCGAGCACGTCGCGCGCGGTACGGAACCCCTCGGCGCTTTCGCGCAGCTCGCGCACCGGGTCGGTGCGGTCGGCGTCGCCGAAGCTGATCGAACCGGTGAAGTACAGCGCGGATGCACGGGCCCGACCCTCGAGCCGGCGGGTCGCGAGCAGCTCCCGCATCCAGGCTCGCACCTCGCCCTGCCGTCCGGAGGCCCACCAGTACGGGAAGAGCCGCCAGGCCAGCACTCCGAGTTGGTCGGCCAGGCCCTGATCGAGAAGCGTCCTCGCTGCGGCACGCAGGTTCTCGTAATCGGCGCGGAGGCGCCAGAGGGTGTCGACTCCGCCCGGGCCGTACAGCAACGGGCCCTGCTGGCGTGCGACGGCAATGAAGTGCGCCGCGTGCCGCTCGGCCAGCTCCGCTGCGAGACCCTGTGCTGCCGCTCGATCCAGGGATGCTGTTCGCACGGTGCTCAGCATCGTGAACCGGCTCGATCGGCCGGCGGTCTCGTGAACCACGAGACTGGCGTTGACCAGCCGTCCGACGGTTTCGAGGGCGTCGTGCCCCACGACGGCGGATGCGGCGTCGAGGTCGAACCCGCCCGAGAACACGCCGAGCGCGTCGAACACCGCGCGGGCGTCGTCGTCGAGGAGCTCGACGCTCCAGTCGATCGTGCGGGCGAGGGTGCGCTGCCGCTCCGGACGGTCGGCGCCCGCGGTGGGCAGCACGTCGATGCCCTCGCTGAGCCGTTCGCGCAGCTCCGCCGGCGTGAGCAGGCGGGTGCGTGCCGCCGCCAGCTCGATCGCGAGCGGCAGTCCGTCGAGCGCACGGCAGACGGCGCGGACGTCGGCGAGGTCGCTTCCGTTGAGCGCCCTGCCACCGGCGGCGAGCGCACGGTCGAGGAAGAGTCGTTCGGCCGGACCGACGGCGGTGGCATCCACCCCGTCGCCGCGCGTCGCGAGCGGTCTGACCTCGAAACGACGCTCGCCGGCGGCCCCGAGGGCGACTCGGCTCGTTGCGAGTACGACGGCACCGGATGCGGCGACGAGCAACCGGGCGACCTGCGGCGTCGATTCGAGCAGGTGCTCGACGTTGTCGACGACGAGGAGCGTGGCCCGGTCGCCGATGGCCGACGCGACGCGGTGCTCGAGGCGGCCGTCGCCGACGTCGATGACGCCGAGCGACGCCGCGATCGCCGAGATCACGGGCGCCGGGTCGTGGAGCGGCGCGAGATCGATGAAGCGCACGCCCGCCGGGTACGCGTCGGCAACGCGGGACGCCGCCGCCACCGCGAGCCGGGTCTTGCCCACTCCGCCGGGCCCGGTCAGCGTGACGAGTCGATCGCGCCGCTCACGAAGCAGGGACTCGAGGAGATCGAGATCGTGCTGTCGGCCGACGAAGGAGTCGAGAGGAGCGGGGAGCGAGTCGCCGGTCGGGGCCGGATCGGCGGCGTGTGCCCGGTCGAACCGTTCGCCGATCATCAGGGCGAGGTCATGGGCCACGAGCGCGCCCAGCTCCTCGGGGTCGCGGAACGTCGCGTAGGCGACGTCGTCGTGTTCCCTGATGCGGTCGATGAGTGCGTCGAGGCGTTCCTCCCGCGGACCGTGCGAGGAGGTGAGGTACACGAGTCGAGGCTTGCCCTCGGCCAGCCGGTACTCGTCCTCGAGGCCGGAGATCTCCTCGCCCGGCGCGATCCAGCCGTAACTCGCTCCGTAGATGCCGACGAAGATGTCGCTCTGCGCGAGATAGGCCCGGTAGAGGTCCCGCGGGGGATGAGGGCGTGAGCCTGTCTCGAACATCACGGGACTCAGCATGAGGCGTTCGATGGCGGCGCGTGCCGCCGCGCGCTCTGCCGCGAGTTCGCGAAGGGTCGAGCTGACGAAGACTCGAAGCCGCTGATCGGGAGTCCGGATCCCCGTCGTGTGCACCGCCATGACGTCCCAGGGCCGCTGACTGGCAGCAGTCTAGCCCTGCGAGCGCGACAAGCGGCAGGCGGGCGGTAGCTCAGCCGGTCTCGCTCTACTGCGTCTGCTGTATGAGGTCGCGGATCCCGTGCGCCAGACTCGAGGTCATGCGTGCTCGCAACCCCCTGACGGACTGGCTCCGAGATTCCATGTGGGCGCGACGCGCACAGCTCATCCGGCGCGGCGGCTATGCGTTCACAGTGCTCGCCGCTGCATCGGTGGAGGTCGTCAGGGTCGTCTACTACGGCCTTGGACCCGTGGTGCTCGCCGGGGTCGCGCTCACGGTGGTCGGCGCCGCCATCGTGTGGAAGTGGCCGTGGATCGGCCTGCTGACGGTGGCGTCGAGCTGTCTCGTCGTCGCGAGCACCGGCTGGATTCCGATCGTCGAGTGGTCGCTCGCGGTGATCGTGCTGTTCGTGTTCGTGGTGCGAGGCAAGCCTCCGGTACTTGCAACGGTGATCGTCGCGGTCACCGTATGGGCGGCGGTGGCGCTCGCCACCGGTGAAGTGTTCAGCCCCGACGCCCTCGCCGCGGTCGTCTCAACGCTGGCCGGCGGCGCCACCGCGATCGCGGTGCGGCTCCGGCGGCAGTATTGGGCATCGCTCGAACAGCGCGCGACTGACGCGATCGCGACGCGGGAGCTCGAGGCGACACAGCGAGTCGCAGAGGAGCGACTCCGGATCGCGCGGGACTTCCACGACATCGTCGGGCATCAGATCGCCGTGCTGAGCATGCAGCTGGGCGCTGCCGAGGTGGCGGCGGATGCCGATCCGGCGGCCACCCGGGAAGCGCTGAGCGCGGCGCGCACCTCGGTCAAGGCCGTGCTCGTGGAGACGCAGATGATCCTCCACGTCCTGCGCACGGGCGCCGACGGAGAAGGTGAGGAGCTCCGTCCGCCGCCCGGCATGGCGCGACTCGGCGAGCTGCTGGACTCGTTCCGCCAGGCGGGGCTGCTGGTCACCGCAACCGTCGACGAGATGCCGGCGAGCATCGACCCCGGGGTGGATCTGACGGTCTACCGCATCGTGCAGGAAGCCCTGACGAACGCCAGCCGCCATGGAGACGGCGAAGCCGCCGTGACGATCCTCACGCGCGCGGGGAGGATACTGATCGATGTGACCAACGGAGTCCGAACGGATGCCGCACCCCGCGCCCCGGGCAGGGGATACGGCCTGCAGGGGATGCGGGAACGGGTCGGGTCGGCGAACGGAACGCTCCACGTCGGAGTCGACGATGATGACCGGACCTTCCGCATCAGTGCGGTGCTCGCCGCCGATGGGGGCGCGATCCGGTGACCCGCATACTCATCGTCGACGACCAGGAGATGATTCGGGTCGGTCTTCGCACGATCCTCGAGGCACAGCCGCACTACGAAGTCGTCGCCGCCCTCGGCGACGGCCTGCAGGCGATCACCTTCCTCGAGGACCATCCGGTCGACGTCGTCCTGATGGACATCCGGATGCCGGGGATCGATGGCGTGGAGGCCACACGCCGAATCCGTCAGACCCACCCTGCCGAGCAGACGCGCATCGTGATCCTCACGACGTTCGAGCAGGACGAGACCGTGATCGCGGCGCTCCGGAGCGGCGCGAACGGATTCCTCGGCAAGTCCGTCGGGCCCGCTGAGCTCGTCGCCGGAATCGATGAGGTGGCCGCAGGCGGGGGCGCGCTCTCAGCCGCAGCGACGGCGGCGTTGATCGGCCACGTCAGCGAGCAGCCCGTCGTCAGTGTCGACAAGGAGATCGCGATGCGGTTCACGGCGCTGACGCCTCGAGAGCGGGATGTCGTCCTCGCCGTCGCGTCCGGCCTCGACAACGACGCGATCGCCGCGCAGATGTTCGTCTCGCCGTTCACGGTGAAGACGCACGCGAATCGCGCGATGGCGAAGGTCGGCGCCAGAGACCGAGCACAGCTCGTCGCGTTCGCCTACCAGGCGGGGCTCGTCTCGTGAGGGGTCTACTGCAACTGCAGTAGGTGGAGCTCTTCGATCGGACGACGCGGCAGGCGCCGCACTCTCCGAGGATGAACAGGTCTTCGATCCCCGACGCAGCCGCGACAGGGACGCCTCATCCTCGAAGGAGCCCCATGCCCAGATTCCTTGCCCGTGTCGGGAGCTTCAGCGCCCGACATCGCCTGCTCATCACCGCCGCCTGGCTCGTCATCCTCGGATTCCTGACGACCGTCGCCGTGACCTCGATGAACACCGGAGAGAGCACGGTCTCCATACCCGACACCGAAGCGTCGCAGACGCTCAGCGTCGTCGAGGAGGAGTTCCCCTCCCTCGTCGACGGCGAGTCCGAGACGAAGACCCTGCAACTCGTGCTGCAGGCGCCCGGTGACGCGAAGGTCACCGACCCGGCCATGGCGAGCGACATCGCCGAGATCCTCGTCGAGGCCAGGGCGCTGCCGAATGTCGAGTCGGTGAGCAATCCGCTCGATCCCGCGCAGCCGTACATCTCGGAGGATCAGACGACGGCGGTGGCGGTGCTCACCTTCACCGGCGTCACCGACGCGAACCAGGAACACCTCCACGACGAGGTGCTCGATCTCGCCGAGTCGGCGAGCGCCGACTTCCGCGCCGAGGTCGGCGGGCACCTCTCCGCCGAGGAGATCCCGGAGTTCGGGATCGGCGAACTGGTCGGTGTCGGGGTGGCGTTCCTCGTGCTCCTGCTCACGTTCGGATCGCTCGTCGCGGCCGGAGCCAACCTCCTCATCTCGTTCGCCGGTGTCGGAGTGGGAGTGGTCGGCATCCTCGCCTACAGTGCGATCAGCCCCATCGAAGCCACCACGATCTCGCTCGCGACCATGCTCGGCCTCGCCGTCGGCATCGACTACAGCCTGTTCATCCTCACGCGGTTCCGCACCGAGCTTCGTGAGGGTCGCACGGTCGAGGACGCCATCGGGCGCGCGTCCGGCACGGCCGGAACCTCCGTCGTCTTCGCCGGGCTCACCGTGATCATCGCCCTCGTCGGTCTCAGCGTCACGGGCATCAGCACGATCCGTGACATGGGATTCGCTGCGGCCTTCGCCGTACTGGTCGCCGTGCTCATGGCGCTCACGCTGCTTCCGGTGCTCATGCGGACCATGGGTCGTCGCGTCCTACCGCGCCGCGAGCGGCACTCCCGCGCGACTCGCGTGCCGAGCACCCGCGCTCCGCAGCCATTCCTCGAGAGGTGGGCTCGGTTCCTGACCCGCCACCCCATCGTGTCCGTCTTGGCGACCGTCCTCGTGATCGGGGTCGTGGCCGCGCCGATGCTCACCATGCGCACCGCGACGAGCATCCCGGGCGGCGCCGACCCCAACGACACCGAGCGGCGTGCGTACGACCTGATCGTCGACGAGTTCGGCGGCGTGCAGAGCCCGCTCCTGGTGCTCGTGCAGGGCGAAGGGGTCTCTGGCCGGGTCGACTCGGTGAGGAACATGGTCGAAGACCTCGAAGGCGTGCGGATGGTGCTTCCCGGGCCGGTGACCGATCAGGACGATGCTGCACTCGTCACCGTGATCCCCGATGGCAGTCCCATCGACGAGGCTACGTCGACATTGGTGAACGAGATCCGCGGGCATGCCGACAGCATCCCCGGTGTCGAGCTCGAGGTGACCGGCGAGACGGCGATCGGCGTCGACAGTGACACGATGCTGCACAACGCCCTCATCCAGTACCTCGTCGTCATCATCGGGCTGTCGTTCGTCCTGCTGGTGGTCATGTTCCGGTCGCTCTTGGTGCCCCTCATCGCGACGCTCGGGTATCTCCTCTCCGTCGGCGCATCATTCGGTGCGAGCACGGCGGTCTTCCAGTGGGGCTGGCTCGACCCGATCATCCCCGCCCCGCAGGGCGATCCCATGCTGAGCGTGCTGCCGATCATCCTCGTCGGGGTGCTCTTCGGCCTTGCGATGGATTACCAGGTGTTCCTCGTCTCCCGGATCCAGGAGATGCACTCCAAGGGGATGCCTCCGAAGGAGGCGATCGTCAGCGGCTTCACCAGGTCGGCGCCGGTGCTCGTCGCCGCTGCGGCGATCATGACGGCCGTCTTCGCCGGATTCGCCTCCAGCCCGATGGCGATGGCCGCGTCGATCGCGCTCGGGCTCGTCGTCGGAGTCGTCGTGGACGCGTTCCTCGTCCGGATGGTGATCATGCCCGCCTTGCTCAGCCTCCTCGGGCGCTCCGCATGGTGGCTGCCCCGGTGGCTCCAGCGTGTGCTGCCCGATCTCGACACCGAGGGCCGCTCGCTCGAGGAGCAGCCTGCCGCAGTGCCGGGATCCGACGCACCCGCGACGGAGGACCCGGCAGTCGAAGAGCCGGTGCTCGTCGGCGCCCGGTAGGCGGCACGAGGAGATGGGAGTGGAGAAGGGCCGGCCGGCCCTTCTCCACTCCCACCCGCCTGTCGCGGTGGCGTCCGCAGGGCGGGCGGTGACGGGCGGACCGCCCTGCCCTCCGTCCGGTCACCTGGCGCACTGGACGCACCATCGCCCGACGGCCCAGAATGGCACCATGTGGCACCGGTCTTGGTGCGCGCGCTGGTCGGCGGCCTCGCCGTGAACGGCCCGTCTGACGCGCCCGTGATCCGAACGCCCGACCAGCGCCTGCGGGTCTTCGTCAGTTCCACCCTCCGCGAACTGGAACCGGAACGGGCGGCCGCACGCCGTGCGATCGAGCGGCTGCATCTCGCGCCCGTGATGTTCGAGCTCGGCGCGAGCCCTCACCCGCCGCGGGAGCTGTATCGCGCCTATCTCCAGCAGAGCGACGTGTTCGTGGGCGTCTACTGGCAGCAGTACGGCTGGATCGCGCCCGGTGAGGAGATCTCGGGGCTCGAGGATGAGTACCGCCTCGCGTCGCGGCAGATGCCGAAACTCATCTACGTGAAACAGCCCGCCGAACGCGAGGAACCGCTCGGCGAGCTCATGGCGCGGATCCGGGACGACGACACCGCCTCGTACAAGCCGTTCGCCACCGCGGACGAGCTCGCGGAACTCATCGAGGCCGACCTCGCGACCCTGCTCGCAGAGCGATTCGACGCGTCACATGCGTCGAAAGGGTCGGGCACCGAGGAGGAAGTGCCGACGGTGGATGTCCTCCCGACGCCATCGACCGAGGTCGTGGGGCGCGACGCAGAAATCGCGACACTGCTCGCATGGTTCGGCGAGTATGACGGACGCAGGCTCGTCACGCTTGTGGGTGCCGGTGGAATCGGCAAGACCCGCCTGGCACTCGAGGTCGCCCGCCTCGCACGCGATCGGTTCGACCGGGTCACGTTCGTCTCGCTCGAGCATGTACGCGAGGACCGCGACGTGCTCCCGGCGATCGCACGGCAGTTCGGCGTGCGCGACCTGGGCGACCGGCCGATGATCGACCGGCTGGCGGTCGCGCGCGCCGGTCGCCGTGACCTCATCGTGCTCGACAACTTCGAGCAGGTCGTCTCGTCCGCCCCCCTGGTCGCGACGTTGCTGACCGCGTTGCCCGAGGCGAAGGTGCTGGTGACGAGCCGGACCCTGCTCCGCCTGCGCGGGGAGCACGTCTTCGACGTCGACCCCTTGGAACTGCCTTCGGATCCGGCCGGCGCGGCACTGACCGAGATCATGGCCGCACCCGCGGTGCGCCTGTTCCGCGACCGCGCGAGAGCGGCCGATCCTCGATTCGACGTCACCGAGGAGAACGCCGAGGATGTCGCCCGCCTCTGCCGGGCGCTCGACGGCGTGCCGCTGGCGATCGAGCTCGCGGCGATCCGCATCCGCGTCCTCACGCCGGCGGGCATGCTGGAACGACTCGGCCCTGTGCTCTCCATGCTGGCGACCGCCGCGCGGGACGTGCCAGAGCGCCAGCGGACAATCCGCGCGACCGTGGAGTGGAGCGTCGACCTGCTCGGCTCGGACGCACAGGCCATGTTCGCGCGCCTCGGTGTGTTCTCAGGTGACTTCAGCCTCGATGCCGTCGAGGCGGTCGCGGTCGACGCGCCGTGGGCCGCCGACGTGCTCGATACGGTCCTCGAACTCGTCGACGGCAGCCTCCTGCGCCAGCACGTGAACGCCGGGGTGCCATACTTCTCGATGCTCGTGCCGGTCCGGGAGATCGCGACCGCCCGCTTCGAGCAGGACACGGATGTCCCGGCCGTGCGCCGCGCGCATGCCGAGCACTACGTGCGTCTCGCCGTCGAGACCGAGCCGCTGCTTCGCGGATCCACCCAGCTCGCGGCGCTCGACCGGCTCGAGGCGGAGCGGGACAACATCCGATCGGGCTATCGGCACCTCATCACCCTCGGGGACTCGGACGCGGTCGTCGACGCGGTGTGGCGCCTGCTGTTGTACTGGTGGATCCGGGGCCTGCTTCCCGAGGCGAAGGCCTGGATGGCGGATGTCCTCAACGCCCGCGTCCGGCTCACGGATCGTACCCGCGCCATCGCGCTCGCACTTTCGGCATTCGTCTCCCTGTTGCAGCCCGGCGGGAATCTCGACCTTGCGCCGATCGAGGAGAGCGCCACGCTGTTCCGTGCGGAAGGGGATGCCTTCAGCGAGGGATGCGCCCTGACTGTGCTGAGCATCGCCTGTATGTACCGGTCGCCCCCAGATCTCGACCGCGCGGAGGAGACCCAGCGGCGCGCGCTCGAGCTGGTGACCGCCGACCGGGATCCGACGTTCAACGCGTTCTTCCACGCCCAGCTCGGCACCATCGAGCTCTTTCGCGGGCATGGGGAGGCCGCGCTGGCGATCGCCGAGGCAGTGGTCGCGGATGCCGTCGACATCGGCGACCGCTTCGTCGAGGCCGTCGCGCTCACGAACGTCGGTTGGGCGCGGCTCGCCCTCGGCGACGCACGCCCCGACCTCTTCGTGCGAGCCTTGCAGCTCTCGCTGCAACTGGGCTACGAAGATGGCACGGGGTACGAGCTGGAGGGGCTGGGCGCGTCCGCGGCCCTGCTCGGCGACGTCGATCGTGGCGGACTGCTCCTCGGTGCGGCGGAGGCGGCGCGAACGCGCACTGGCATGGCCGATCAACGGGCGCGGATCACCCATGCGCCGTACGCGCAGCAGATCCTCGCGACGGAGTGGGCCATGCAGTTCGAGGCCGCGAGGGCGCAGGGCCGCGCGATGTCGCGGGGCGATGCGCTGAGCCTGGCGCTCGGGCCGGCGGGCGGGTAGCCGTCCCGACACGGGAGCGGGCCGGCCGGAATCGATGATGCCGACCGGCCCGCATGCCGCTCCGCTCAGTCCTTGGCGAGCTCTGACTGCACGAGCTGGCCGCCCGCGAGGCCGGCGAGGATGGCGCCGACGTCGAGCCCGGTGAGCGACTTCACGACCTGCGTTCCCTCGCCGAGCACCTGCCCGACCGTCTTCGTCACGGCGCTCGCGCCGTCGGTGGAGACGACCGTGAGCGTCTTGATGTTCGAGATCGGCTCCGCGGCCGCGCGCACGATCTCGGGCAGGCGCGAGATGATCTCCTGCGCGAGGGCGGCCTCGCCGTACTTCTTGAGGGCGATCGCCTTCGCGTCGGTCGCGGCGGCATCCGCGAGGCCCTCGGCCTGCACCGCGGCCGCATGCGCCTCGCCCTCGGCCCGGATGCCCGCGGCGAGGGCGACCTGGCGGTCGCGCTCCGCCTCACCGGTGACGCGCACCGATGTTGCGGCGGCCTCGGCGTCCTGCACCGCGGCGACCTTGTTGGCCTCGGCGATCTTCGTGCGCTTGAACGCCTCGGCTTCCGTGCTCGCGTTCGCGGCGTCACGCTGGGCCGTCGCACGTTGCACCTCGGCGTACGCCTCGGCCTCGGCGGGCTTGCGGATCTCGATGTCGAGCCGCTCCTGGGTGACGAGCGCCTGCTCCGAGAGCGCGTCGCGCTCCTGCACGGCGACGAGCTTGTCCTGCTCGGCCTTCGCGAGCTGGCCCGCCGCTGCGGCCTCGGCGTTCGCCCGGTCGGTCTCCGCCTTGATGACGGCCTGCTTGAGGCTCAATGCCTTCTGGCGCTCGGCGATCTGCTCGGCCGCCTCGATGCGCGCGAACTCGGTCGCGCGAGCCGCTTCCGCCTCGGTCACCTCGGCGACCTGGCGGGCGCGCGCCGCCTCGGCGCGGCCGAGGTTCGCGAGGTAGTCGCTGCCGGGCGTTGAGATGTCGGAGATGTTCAGCAGGTCGACCTGGAGCCCCTGCTCGACGAGATCGGTCTTGGTCTCGGCCACGACCCGGTCGGAGAGGCTCTTGCGGTCGGAGATGATCTGCTCGATCGTCATGTCGCCGACGATGGAGCGAAGCGAACCCTCGAGCGACTCCTTGATGATCTCGGTGAGGAGCTCCTGCTGGGAGAGGAAGCGCTGTGCGGCGCGGCGGACCCCATCCTCGGTGCCGCTGACCTTGAAGTTGATCGACGCCTTGATGGCGATCTTGATGCGGTTCTTGTCGACGCCCTCGACCGTGATTCCGATCTGGCGCTGCTCGAGCGAGATCGAGAAGCCCTGCTGCAGGATCGGCCAGACGAAGGTACGGCCGCCGATGACGACGCGCTGGCCGATCGCGCTCTCGGGCGAGGCAGGTCCGGCACCGCGACCGACGATGACGAGGGCCTCGTTCGGCGGGACCCGGCGGATGCGGCGCGCGATGAAGGCGAGCAGGGCGAGCAGCGCGATGACGATCGCGACGACCGAGATCACCTGGATCAGGAAGGGGTCGAGCATGAGGGGTCCTTTCGTGCGTTCGGATGGGGCGGGGCGTGCGGTATACCGCGATGTGCGGGCCCGGGTCGTCGCGGTGCGAGCCGGTCGGGGCGAGACGCCCGGTTCAGTCGGCGACGACCTTGACGCGAGTCCCCGCCTGCTCGACGACCCGGATGCGGGCGCCTTCGGCGATCGGCCCCTCCGAGTACGCGAGCCGGCGCTCGACCTCGCCGGGGCCGTCGAGGCTGACCTCGCCGCCTGAGGGCGACACGTCGGACTTCGCCACGCCCGTGAGTCCGACGGCGGAGGCCGGCGTTCCGTCGGAACTCCTCGTGAGGCTGCGCACGACCAGCACGCTCAGCCCGTACGCCAGCACGGCGAGCGCACCCGCGAGCACGTAGGCCCAGATGAGGTCGAGGCCCATGCTCACCGTCAACGCGCCGGCGGCACCGAACACCACGAGGCCGACCCCGAGCGCAGTGCTCGAGATCGCACCGTCGCCGACCTCGAGGTGGTCGAGGAGGTCGCCGAGCACGAGCGACACGAGGAGGAGGACGAGGCCTACGCCTCCGACGATGAGGAACGGGAGGAGCAACGTGAGAGGCCTCTCTGCGCGCGAATCCCGCGGACGACCGCCCGCGGGTGGACCCACACTATCGGCGCGCGGGCGCCGTCGCATCCGTTTCGACCACCCGATTCGTCGCACCGGATCAGGAGGCCGCCGGACGCCCCGTCACGAGCGCGTCGACGGCGTCGTCGCCGCGGATCCGGCGCATGCATGCGACGACCTCGTCGACGACCGCCGGCGTGAGCGCGTTGCAGACGACACTGTGCTGGCCGAGTTCGCCGAGGCCGCCGGCACGGATGCGCACGACCTCCCAGCCCACCTCCCGAAGCGCCTCGTCCTTCTCGAGGTCGGAGGCCTCCTTGAGCCCCTTGTGGGCCCGGCGCGACCTGCCCGGGTCGTCGTATTCGACGGCGATCCGCAGCTGTGGAATCAGGATGTCGGGCCACACCTCCTGGCGCCCGAAGAACGTGCGGGCGATGCGCACGGCGTTCACCCCGTGGTGGAGCCGGATCCGTTCGCCGAGCAGCATCCGAAGCCGCTGCTCGGTCTGCGACGTGCGCACCCGCAGGCCGGGATTCATGAAGGCGACGCCGGCCTCGCGCACCGAACTCGGGCCGGCCGCGTTGACCGCGCATTTCGGGCATCCCGGGCCGGTGAGCACCTCGCGCACCGTCGCGGCGTAGCGGTCGTGACCCCGCGCGCACCGCCAGTCGTAGGTCGCCCCCACGCGCGTCTCACGCGCGAGCGCGGCCCGCTGGGGCGGCGCGACACGGCCGAGCAGTTCGGCCCGGCTGCGATGCGTCTCGTCGAGCAGCATGCACAACGGGCAGACCCGGCGGAGCGCGACCACGCCGTCGTCGCCGGCGCTCGCTCCGTGACCGCATCGGAAACTCACGGCGACCATGGTCGCTCCGCTCGCTGCTCCATGACTCCATGGTGCGCCGGCCCGCCGACACTGTCGTCGGGGCACCCGAGAATGGAGACATGCAGGTGGTCGTCGGGGCGGTGGAGCAGGGTCGCATCGCCCTGATCGATCCCGACCGTGCCGATGAGCCGCTCGCGGTCGTAGAGCCCGCCGCGTTCGCCGAAGCCGTACGCGAGCTCGAAGCCCGCGAGCATCCGAGATGGGTCTGGACCGAGACGCGCCGCTGGTACCCGAGACTCCTGGAGGCCGGGGTGCCCGTCGAGCGCTGCCACGACCTGCGCCTCTCCGGGGCGATCCTCGATCGCTCGACCTCGACCGAGGCAGCGCGCGCCACGGGTCGTCACCAACGGCCTTCATGGCTTCCGCCGGGCCCGGCCGACACGGGCGTCGCGTCGACGGCCGCGGATGCCGCGGTGTCGGCCGCCTCACTTCACAGCACGCTGTTCGACCTCGACGACTTCGCGGATGCCGAGTCGGTCGTCGACATCGGCGAACCGGGCGGATCCACGCCACCGGGCGGCGACCAGGCGACGGATGCCTCGTTCCGCGCCGGCGACGCACCCGCCACCGCCGTCGCAGCGGAACTCGCCCGCCAGCTCGCCCTGGTCGCCGGGAGCGCCGACCCGAGTGCGCTGCGCCTCCTCCTCGCGGCCGAGTCCGCGGGTGCGCTCATCGGCGCCGAGATGCACGTGGCCGGGTTGCCGTGGGATCGTGCGGTGCACGAGGCCGTGCTGGAGCAGGAGCTCGGACCGCGCCCATCGCCGGGGTGGAAGCCGGCCCGCATGGAGGCGCTGGCGCTACAAGTGCGCGAGGAGCTCGGCGCGGCATCCGTGAACCTCGATTCGCAGGTCGACCTGCTGCGGGCCCTTCGCGGCGCCGGAATCCAGGTGGACTCGACCGCGAGGTGGGAGCTGCGCGAGCACGATTATCCCGCCATCGAGCCGCTCATCGCCTACAAGCGGCTGGCACGCCTCCTGAGCGCGAACGGCTGGTCGTGGCTCGACGAGTGGGTCGCCGACGGGCGATTCCGCCCCGAGTACGTCCCGGGCGGCACCGCCACCGGTCGATGGGCGACATCCGGCGGGGGAGCCCTCCAGTTGCCGAAGAACGTGCGGAGCGCGGTCGTCGCCGATCCCGGATGGACGCTCGTGGTGGCCGATGCGGCGCAGCTCGAGCCACGCGTGCTCGCCGGCATGGCGCGCGACCACGCGATGGCCGAGGCGAGCCGCGGACGCGACTTCTACCGCGGCCTCGTCGACGCGGGCGTCGTGGGCACGCGCGACGAGGCGAAGGTCGCGATCCTCGGGGCGATGTACGGCGCGACGACCGGCGAGAGCGGCCGCCTCGTGCCGCGGCTCGCGCGAGCATTCCCGCTGGCGATGAGCCTGGTCGACCGGGCCGCGCGCGACGGCGAGCGGGGCATGGCGGTGACCACGCTCCTCGGGCGCTCCTCGCCGCTGCCGTCCGCCGGATGGCGGGCCGTGCAGGCGCGCGCGAGCGAGCCCGACGCGACGGCGGTGGACGAGCGGCGGGCGCGCTCCTCCGCGCGCGACTGGGGCCGGTTCACCCGCAACTTCGTCGTGCAGGGCAGCGCGGCGGAGTGGTCGTTGTGCTGGATGGCCGCCCTCCGCGGGCGACTCGCCGCGATCGGAGGGCGGGTGGCGCCGCAGACTCCCATCGCCGAGGCGTCGGGTCCGGTCTTCGGGCGGTCGCCCCACCTCGTCTACTTCCTGCACGACGAGATCATCGTGCATGCGCCGCGCGAGACCGCCGACGAGGTCGCCGCCGCGGTGGAGGCGTCGGCGCAGGGCGCCGGCCGGCTGCTGTTCGGCGACTTCCCGGTGGAGTTCCCGCTCGACCTCGCGGTCGTCGACAGCTATGCGTCAGCCGGCTGAGCGTCGGCGACGGGCGCGGCACCGGGGCGACGGCCGCGCTTCGGGCGCGCCGCGCGCGGCGCGAACGCGAGTCGTTCCGTCGAGTCGAGCGCGTCGAGCCAGGCGAGCGCGGCATCGGCCCTGGCCACCCCCGCGGATGCCGCGAGCCGCGCCAGCTCCGCCTCGGCGGCCTCAGCAGGCTCGGCGGCCTCGACGCCCGCCGTCGCACCGGCCGCCCGGGATGCCTGCGCACGCCGCTGCGTCCAGCGGCCGCGCTCCGCAGCGATCACGGCGTCGGCGTCGAAGCCTGGCAACGAGCGTGCGATGAGCACCCGATCGACGGTCTCGTCCCACGGGTCGCTGCCCGCGGCATCCGCACCGTCGAGCCATGCGTGCGCCGCGTCGACGCCCGCCCGCGTCAGGCGGTGCAGGGGGAGCCCGTCTTCGGTCGTCCCCGCGGGCTCGACGAGCCGCTGCTTCGTGAGCCGTTCGAGCGTAGCGTACGTCTGGCCGACGTTGACGGAACGACGTCCGCCGGTGCGTGTCGCGAGGCCACCGTGCAGTTGGAACCCGTAGGCGGGCCCGACGGTGAGGAGGACCAGCAGGGCGTCGCGCACGGCCATGGGTGCCTCCGGATCGGGGATGTGAGAACGCTTCACTGAGCATACTGTTTCGATGCCGCGCCCGTCACCGTCGGCGCGCCACCCGCGCGGAACCTTGTCTTCCCCGGGATTCCGCGGCATAATCGCCCATGACGGTCTGACCGTCCACAATCGAACACCCGCCATCCGGCGGTTCCGAGGTCGTAGGGGAAGACGCACCTCGAGAACGGAGACGGAGATGGCGGAGATGGTCACGCGGGCTGTGCGCGCCGCGCGAGGCGTGCTGTTCGTGCACTCCTCGCCGCGGGCGCTGTGCCCGCATGTGGAATGGGCGGCAGGTCGCGCACTCGGCACGGCGGTGAACTTCGACTGGTCGGAGCAGCCCGTGTACCGCGGGCTCATGCGCGCCGAGTTCACCTGGGAGGGCGAGGCCGGCACCGGCGCGAAGCTCGCCTCGGCGCTCCGCGGCTGGGAGCAGCTGCGCTTCGAGGTGAGCGAGGACCCGACGCACGGCTCCGACGGCGCCCGCTGGATGCACACGCCCGACCTTGGCGTCTACTTCGCCCAGACCGACACCGCCGGCAACACGGTGATCCCCGAGGACCGCATCCGCTACGCGATGGAGGTGGCGGGCCACGACGCGCTCGAGTTGCACCGCGAGCTCCGGCTCGCGCTCGGGCAGGCCTGGGACGACGAGCTCGAGCCGTTCCGGCACGCCAGTGATTTCGCCCCGGTCGTCTGGTTGCACCAGGTGGGCTGAGGGCGACGCGGTCCGCGCGGTGGCGTGACGCGAGGTCGGATGACCCTTCCCGGCAACGCATGAGGCGAAACCCCGCGGACCATGACGAGAAGACCCCGGCGCCAGATGGCGACCGGGGTCTTCGCATGGGCGTGCGCCCGCGTCATCCGCTCAGTGGGTGCGGAACGCGGCGACGGCGTTGTGGCCGCCGAACCCGAAGGAGTTCGAGATCGCAACGAGATCGCCGTCGCCGAGCGCGCGGGGCGAGGTCACGACGTCGAGCGGGATCTCGGGGTCCTGGTCGGTGAGGTTGATCGTGGGCGGCGCCGTGCGCTCGTGCAGGGCGAGCACGGTGAACAACGCCTCGATCGCGCCGGCGCCGCCGAGCAGGTGCCCGGTCGAAGCCTTGGTCGCGGTGACCGGGATGCCGTCGAGCACGTCGCCGAACACGCGACGCAGCGCGTTGTACTCGGCGATGTCGCCGACCGGCGTGCTCGTGGCGTGGGCGTTGATGTGCTTCACGTCACCGAGCGATGCGCCGGCCCCCTCGATGGCCGCCTTCATCGCGCGTGCCGCCGCCGAACCCTCGGGGTCGGGGGCGGTGATGTGGTACGCGTCGCTCGTGACCGCGCCGCCGAGGAGCTCGGCGTAGATGCGGGCGCCGCGGGCCTTGGCGTGCTCCTCGGTCTCGACCACCAGCGCGGCCGCGCCCTCACCGAGCACGAAGCCGTCTCGTGCGACGTCGTAGGGGCGCGACGCGATGGCGGGGTCGTCGTTCCGGCGCGAGAGCGCCTGCATCGATGCGAACGCCGCGATCGGCAGCGGGTGGATGGCCGCCTCCGAGCCGCCGGCGATGACGACGTCTGCGAGGCCCTGCTGCAGGTGGTCGTAGGCGTTCACGAGCGCCTCGGTGCTCGAGGCGCATGCCGAGACCACCGTGCGGATGCCTGCGCGGGCGTGCAGGTCCATGCCGATCGCCGCGCCCGGGCCGTTCGGCATGAGCATCGGCACGGTCATGGGCAGCACGCGACGCGGACCGCGCTCGCGCAGGGTGTCCCACGCGTCGAGGAGCGTCCATACGCCGCCGATGCCGGTCGACCAGTCGACCGCGAGGCGCTCGGGGGCGACCTCGGGGGCACCGGCGTCGGCCCAGGCCTCACGGCCGGCGATGAGGGCGAACTGGCTCGAGGGGTCGAGGCGCTTCAGCTCGTGGCGCTCGAGCACGCTCGCCGTCTCGACCTTGGCCGTCGCCGCGAACGTGACGGGCAGTGCGAGCTCGGTCACCCATTCCTGCTCGAGGTGGCGAGTGCCGGACTCGCCGGCGAGCAGGGCCGTCCAGCTGTCGCGGGCCGTTCCGCCGAGGGGCGAGGTCGCGCCGATGCCGGTGATCACGATCTTCTTGGTCATAACGAAAGCACTCCGTAGGAGGAAAAGGGGTCACGCGGTTGGGCGGGCGGCACGAGGTCGTGCCCGCCCGCCCGAACAGCGACTAGGCCTGGGCCTTGACGATGAAGTCGACGGCGTCGCCGACGGTCTTGAGGTTCTTCACCTCTTCGTCGGGGATCTTCACGTCGAACTTCTCCTCCGCGTTGACGACGATCGTCATCATCGAGATGGAGTCGATGTCGAGGTCATCGGTGAACGACTTGTCCAGCTCAACCGTGTCGGTCGCAATGCCGGTCTCGTCGTTGATGAGCTCGGCCAGGCCGGCAAGCACTTCTTCGGTGGACAATGCCATTGTTCTTCTCCTTGGGGGTGTCTCGTTTGACCGAGAGACAGTCTAGATGGACGAGGGGACGGTGGTTCAGGGCAGAACCACCACTTGGGCGCCGAATACGAGTCCTGCGCCGAAGCCGATCTGGAGGGCGAGGCCTCCTGAGAGTTCCGGATGCTCCTCGAGCAGCCGGTGGGTCGCGAGCGGGATCGAGGCCGCGGAGGTGTTGCCGGTCGTCGCGATGTCGCGGGCGACCACGACGGAGTCGGGCAGCTTCAGCTGCTTGGCGAACTCGTCGATGATGCGCATGTTGGCCTGGTGGGGGATGAACGCCGCGAGGTCGGCGCTCGTGACGCCCGCGGCATCCAGCGCCTGCTTCGCCACCTTCGCCATGTCCCACACGGCCCAGCGGAAGACCGTCTGGCCCTCCTGGCGGAGCGTCGGCCATTCGGTTGCCCCGTCGCGGAACTCCGTGAGGGTGTGGTTCATGCCGACCGCGTCGGCCTTCGAGCCGTCGGAGCCCCATATCGTGCGGGCGATGCCGGGGAAGTCGCTCGGGCCGATGACGACGGCGCCTGCGCCGTCGCCGAGGAGGAACGAGATCGAGCGGTCCGTCGGGTCGACCACGTCGGAGAGCTTCTCGGCGCCGATCACGAGGGCGTAGTGCGCGACGCCCGTACGGATGAGCGCGTCGGCCTGCGCGATCGCGTACGCGTAGCCGGCGCACGCGGCGTTCGTGTCGTATGCAGCCGCGGGGTTCGCACCGACGCGATCGGCCACGACGGCTGCCATCGAGGGCGTCTGCTGGACGTTGGAGATCGTGGCGATGATGACGAGGTCGATGAGCTCGGGCGCGACGCCCGACTTCGCGATGGCCTCGTGTGCGGCATCCGTCGCCAGGTCGATCGCCGGCACGTCGGCCCCGGCACGGGCCCGGGTGATGATGCCGGTGCGCTGCTGGATCCACTCGTCGGAGGAGTTGATCGGGCCCACGAGGTCGTCGTTCGGCACGAGGTTGGCTCCGCGAGCGGCGCCGATCGCGTAGATGCGCGTGTATGCGGGTCCGTGCGACTGCTGGAGGGTGGGTTTCGTCATGCTCGGCTTTCTCTGTGCGCCAGGTTCAGGCGGCCCGGTCGATGAGCTCGATGGCGGCGGGGAGGTCGTCGGGCGTCTTCACGGCGACGGTGGGCACGCCCTTGAGGCCGCGCTTCGCGAGGCCGACGAGCGCGCCGGCCGGTGCGACCTCGATGATGCCCGTGACACCGGCGGCGGCGAACGCCTCCATGCAGCGGTCCCAACGCACCGGCGAGGAGACCTGGCCGACGAGCAGGTCGACGAACGCGGCCCCGGAGGTCACCACGCTGCCGTCGTGGTTCGTCCAGAGCGTGACGCCCGGGTCCGACACGTCGTGAGCGGCGGCGACGGCGGCCAGGTGCTCGACCGCGGGGCGCATGTACCGTGTGTGGAAGGCGCCGGCCACCTGCAGCGGGATGACGCGCGCGGCGGCCGGCGGCTCGGCCTTCAGCCGCTCCAGTGCGTCCAGTGCACCGGCGACCACGATCTGGCCCCCGCCGTTGAAGTTCGCCGGCTCCAGGCCGAGCTCGTCGAGGCGTGCCAGCAGCGCGGACTCGTCGCCGCCGAGCACCGCGCTCATGCCCGTGGGCTCGAGCGCCGCGGCATCCGCCATCGCCCTGCCGCGCTCCGCGACGAAGTGCATGGCGTCGGCCTGGGCCAGCACGCCGGCGCCCGCAGCGGCGGTGATCTCGCCCACGGAGTGGCCGGCGATGCCGCCGATGCGCTCGGCGCGACCGTCGGCGAGGAGACGGCCGAGGGTGAGCAGGCCCGCCGCGACGATGAGCGGCTGGGCGATCGCGGTGTCGCGGATGGTGTCGGCGTCGCTCACGGTGCCGTGGGTCGCGAGGTCGACGCCCGCGGCCCCCGAGTACGCGGCGAGCAGCTCCGCGGACGCGGAGTCGGTGAGCCAGGGGGTGAGGAATCCGGGGGTCTGAGAGCCCTGTCCAGGGCAGACGACGACGATCACCCTCCCTAGTCTGCCAATGAGCGGGAGGGCGGGTGTGTGTCGATGCGACAAGCTCTCGCCGGAAGCCTTGTGCGTGCCCGACATGCCGATGCGGCGACGGACGTCAGCTCGGGCGTCGCCGCGGCTGGTGCTCGTGGTCGCTCATCGACCCGATGATGAGCGCCGCCTGCAGGATGAGCGCCTCCCGTGCACCGGTTGCGTCCCAGCCGATGACGTCCGAGACGCGCTTCAGCCGGTACCGCACCGTGTTGGGATGCACGAAGAGCTCGCGAGCCGTCGCCTCGAGCGACCGACCGTTGTCGAGGTAGCTCCACAGCGTGGTGAGCAGCTCGGTCGAGTGCGCCTGCAGCGGGCGGTAGATGCGATGCACGAGGGTCGCCCGCGCGAGCGGATCGCCCGCCAGTGCTCGCTCGGGCAGGAGGTCGTCGGCGTGCACCGGACGCGGCGCGTGACGCCACGACCTCGCCACCGCGAACCCGGCCAGGGCGGCCTTCGCGCTCTTGGAGGCGTCCACGAGGTTCGGCACCTCGTGGCCGAGCACCAGGTGGCCCGGGCCGAAGTGCGGCTCGAGCTGCGTGGCGATCTCCATGAACGTCAGCGCGGGGGAGGTGCCGATCGTGTCCTCGGGCTCGCGGCCGAGCGGGTCGGACCGGCCGATGACCAGCACGAGGCGGTTGCCCTGCACGCCGATGAGCACGTCTGCGTGCATGTGCCGGGCCGCCCGGCGCACGTGGTCGACATCGAGCTGCTTCGGGGCGGTGCCCACGAGCACCGCGACCTCGCCGTGGCCGTGCCAGCCGAGCGCGGCGATACGGCTCGGCAGTTCGTCGTCGTACTCGCCCGACAGGATCGAGTCGACGACGAGCGCCTCCAGGCGCGCGTCCCAGAGCCCGCGTGCCTCGGCGGCCCGGGCGTAGACGTCCGCGGCGGCGAAGGCGATCTCGCGCGAGTAGAGCAGGATGGCCTCGCGGAGCAGCTCGCCGCCGTCCTTCACGCGGTCCTCGACCACCTCGACGGTCACGCGGATGAGCTGCAGCGTCTGCTGGAGGCTCACCGACCGCAGGAGCTCGCGCGGCGCAGCGCCGAAGACGTCGGCCGCGATCCACGGCGTCGACCGCGGGTCGTCGAACCATGAGATGAACGACGAGATGCCGGCCTGGGCGACGAGGCCCACCGCCGATCGACGACTCGGGGGCATGTCGCCGTACCACGGCAGCGTGTCCTCGAGGCGCTTCAGCGTCTGGGTCGAGAGTTCGCCCGCGATGGTGCGCAGCCATGCGAGCGTCTCCGCCTTCGTCCTTGGCTTCGTCGCCACCTCGTCGCCTTCTAGCTCTCGCCGCCGGCCGATCCGGTGGTGCCGGCGTTCACGTCGTGGAGCCGGTACTTCTCGATGGCCTGCGCCGGGAGCGAGTGGTCGACCTGGCCCCGCGCGGCGAGCATCTCGAGCGCGCGCACGACGACCGACGGTCCGTCGATCTTGAAGAAGCGTCGAGCCGCAGGGCGCGTGTCGGAGAAGCCGAACCCGTCGGCGCCGAGCGTGGCGAACTCGCCGGGTACGTACGGGCGGATCTGGTCGGGCACCGCGTGCATGAAGTCGGTGACCGCGACGAACGGGCCCTGCGAGTCCGAGAGCTTCTGCGTGAGGTACGACGTGCGCCGTTCGGCCTCGGGGTTCAGGAAGTTGTGCTCGTCGGCGGCGAGGCCGTCGCGCCGGAGCTCGGTCCAGCTGGTCACCGACCAGACGTCGGCCGACACGCCCCAGTCCGCAGCGAGCAGTTCCTGCGCCTCGATGATCCATGGCACGGCCACGCCCGACGCGAGGAGCTGGGCCTTCGGTCCCTGCACGGGCGACGTCGACAGTCGGTGGATGCCGCGGACGACGCCCTCGACGTCGACGCCCTCGGGCTCGGCGGGCTGCACGATCGGCTCGTTGTACACGGTGAGGTAGTACATGACGTTGGGATCGGGGTGGGTGCCGCCGTACATGCGGTCGAGGCCCGAGCGCACGATGTGACCGATCTCGTAGCCGTAGGCGGGATCGTACGAGACGACTGCCGGGTTCGTGGACGCCAACAGCAGCGAGTGGCCGTCGGCGTGCTGCAGTCCCTCGCCGGTGAGCGTGGTGCGGCCGGCCGTGGCGCCGATCATGAATCCGCGCGCCATCTGGTCGCCGGCGGCCCAGATCGCATCGCCGGTGCGCTGGAACCCGAACATCGAGTAGAAGACGTAGATCGGGATGAGCGGCTCGCCCTCGGTGGAGTACGAGGTGCCGATGGCGGTGAACGCGGCGAGCGCGCCCGCCTCGTTGATGCCGACGTGGATGATCTGGCCCTGCGGGCTCTCCTTGTAGGCGAGGAGCAGCTCGCGGTCGACCGACGTGTAGTGCTGGCCCATCGGGTTGTAGATCTTCGCGTTCGGGAAGAACGCGTCCATGCCGAAGGTGCGGGCCTCATCGGGGATGATCGGCACGATGCGGTTGCCGAAGTCCTTGGCGCGCATGAGGTCCTTCAGGATCCGCACGAACGCCATCGTGGTGGCGATCTCCTGCGTGCCGGATCCCTTCTTCGCGATCGCATATGCGGAGTCGTCGGGCAGGGAGATCGCGGTGTGGTTCGTACGGCGCTCGGGCAGATAGCCGCCGAGCTCTCGACGGCGCTCGTGGAGGTAGTGGATGGCCTCGTCCTGGTCGCCGGGGTGGTAGTACGGCGGAAGGTACGGGTTCTCCTCGAGTTGTGCGTCGCTGATGGGGATGCGCATCGTGTCGCGGAACGTCTTGAGGTTGTCCAGCGTCATCTTCTTCATCTGGTGGGTCGCGTTGCGGCCCTCGAAGCTCGGACCGAGGCCGTAGCCCTTGATCGTCTTCGCGAGGATGACGGTGGGCTGGCCGGTGTGCTCGGTGGCCGCCTCGAATGCCGCGTACACCTTGCGGTAGTCGTGGCCGCCGCGCTTCAACCCCCACACCTGGTCGTCGGTGAGGTCCTTCACGAGCTCGAGCGCGCGCGGGTCGCGGCCGAAGAAGTTCTCCCGTACGTAGGCGCCGGACTCCGCCTTGTAGGTCTGGTAGTCGCCGTCGGGCGTGACGTTCATGAGGTTGCGCAGGGCGCCGTCGTGGTCGCGGGCGAGCAGGTCGTCCCACTCGCGGCCCCAGACCACCTTGATGACGTTCCAGCCGGCACCGCGGAAGAAGCTCTCGAGCTCCTGGATGATCTTGCCGTTGCCGCGCACCGGGCCGTCGAGACGCTGCAGGTTGCAGTTGATCACGAACGTGAGGTTGTCGAGGCCCTCGTTCGCGGCGACCTGGAGCTGCCCGCGGCTCTCGACCTCGTCCATCTCGCCGTCGCCGAGGAACGCCCACACGTGCTGGTCGGAGGCATCCTTGATGCCGCGATTCGTCAGGTACCTGTTGAGCTGCGCCTGGTAGATCGCGTTGATCGGGCCGAGGCCCATCGACACCGTGGGGAATTGCCAGAAGTCGGGCATGAGCCGCGGGTGCGGGTACGACGAGAGACCGTTCGGCGCGTGCGACTTCTCCTGGCGGAAGCCGTCGAGCTGGTCGGCGCTGAGCCGGCCCTCGAGGAACGCGCGTGCATAGGTGCCGGGGGAGGCGTGACCCTGGATGAAGATCTGGTCGCCGCCACCGGGGTGGTCGTGCCCGCGGAAGAAGTGGTTGAAACCGACCTCGTAGAGGGCGGCGGATGACGCGTACGTCGAGATGTGACCGCCGACCGCGATCCCGGGTCGCTGCGCCCGGTGCACGAGCATGGCCGCGTTCCAGCGGATCCACGCGCGGTAGCGACGCTCGATCTCCTCGTCACCGGGGAACTCGGGCTCGTTCTCGGGCGCGATCGTGTTGAGGTAATCGGTCGTCGGGACCATCGGCACACCGAGGTGCAGCTCCTTCGAGCGCTTCAGCAGGCTGAGCATGATCTCCCGGCCGCGCTGGTGCCCCTTCTCGGCGACGAGCGCGTCGAGCGACTCGGCCCATTCGAATGTCTCCTCGGGATCGGAGTCCATCGCCTCGACCGAGTAGGGGTCCTGGTCGTTGACAGTCACACTCGACCTCTCTCTTCAGCAGATCATGCCTGCGGGTGCGGGGCGTGCGCACGACGGAGGGACCGGATCACGGTCGCGTGGCACCACGCCATCCTAGTGATTCTATGCCTCCCACGTCGGGGCTAGGCTGGGCGCCGTCACACCGCATCCACGCAGGGAACCACACGACGATGATCCTCCAGCCAGGCACGGTCGCCCCCGACTTCGCACTGCGCAACCAGTTCGGCGAGTCCGTCGCACTCGGCGACCTCCGGGGCGTGAAGCCGGTCACCGTCGTCTTCTTCCCCCTCGCGTTCTCACGCACCTGCCAAGGCGAACTCTGCGAGCTCCGGGACCACATGGGCCTCTTCGCCGACGCCGGTACGCAGCTCCTCGGGATCTCGGTGGACTCCAAGTACACGCTCCGTGCGTGGGCCGAGGAACAGCACTACGACTTCCCGCTCCTCGCCGACTTCTGGCCGCACGGCGAGGTCGCCCGCGCCTACGGCGCCTTCCTCGAGGAGCGCGGTTACGCGGACCGCGCCACCTTCGTGATCGACGCAGACGGCGTCATCCGGGCGAGCTTCGCGACGGGCCCGGGCGAGGCGCGCTCGCTCGACCAGTACAGGGCCGCGCTCGGGGCGATCTGAGGCGGTTGCGGCATCCGCCCTCATGCAAGGAGGTTGACGGACCTCGCGATGACGAGTGTGAGGACGACGAATCCGCCGAAAGCCTGCAGCGCCATCAGGAGCTTGAAGCGGGATGAGAGCGGCATCGCATCGGTGGCGCTGAACGCCATCGAGGTCGAGATCGAGGAATAGAAGTAATCGACGAATCGCGGGGTCCAGTCCCGAACCGCCGACGAACCCGCGGCGACCTCGGCAACCGCGTCCTCGTCCTCGTCCTGGGGGAACCGGAGGTCGGCCGGCGGCAGGTCGGCTCGCGCCGCCATCGTGCGGAGCACCGGGCCGCCGCGGTCGAGTTCCCAATACAAGGTCGTGAACCCGATCACATTCGCCGCCCAGATCTGCACTGAGGCGATGAGCAGCTCGGGGGCGTCATGTGGGGCGCCGACCGCGAGAGCGACGACGAGGACCACGAGCGCCGCTTGGTTGGCGAACACGAGTCCGCCAGCCAGGGTGATCGACAGCCACTTGGTGACCTTCGAGCGTCGCGTCAACCGGCGCGGGTTCTCGATGACCAACGGCACGAGCAGGGCCAGTCCGAAGATCACGACGACGTAACGCTCCACACCGAGGATCTTGCCGGGCAGTGCCGCGTACAGTCCGAGCGCGATGAGCAGTGCGACGACCGGCGGCCAACGATGCTCCGACGGCGCCGTCCGACTCGGATGCTGCTGCATCGGCTCCATGGCGGCGAGTCTAGGCAGCCTCGGATAGCATGGGGATGCGCCGCGCGGCGTGGGCCTTTAGCTCAGTTGGTAGAGCGCCACGTTTACACCGTGGATGTCGTCGGTTCGAGCCCGGCAGGGCCCACTCCAAGACGTGGTCTCGATATCAGCCCGGGCGGTCTCACCGGTCCGGCAGCCGGGCGAACCCCGTGTGGAGGTCGTGCACACGTACCGTCCCGCTCCCCAGCATCGCGGCCTTCTGCCGCAGCTGGTCCACGAGCGCGTTGCTCGGCCTGCCGTACACGTCGATCGCCAGCAGGTTGATGAACGCACCGATGGGGCGGAACCTGGGACCGGCCACCTTCATGTGGAACTCCAGCGATGCCGAGTCGGGGTTGATGTGCAGCACGGTCATCCGCGTGCCGTTGTCGCTGAAGTACACGTGGTACGCCAGCAGCTGCGGTTCGTTGGCTTCAACGAACATCTTCAGGTCGTCCATGGCGGCCTTGAGCTCCTCGAGCCGGCCCGGCCGGACCTCGGATGTGTCCACGTACACGATGGGCTGCGGCATTTCCCCTCCCGGCGAATGGTTCTGCCCATCAGAAACGATGGCACAGAAACGATCCACTCGTCAGAGTTGAATCCTCGTCGTCGTGGAGTGGCTCTTCGGTCACCTGCATTGCCGGCCGACCCGAGGGCGGTTCGCTTCCGCGTGCGCACCCGCGGCGCCTGTGCCGGCACCTCCGGCGCTAGGCTGGGGCGCGTGCCAGTCGTTCTCGCCGAGGTCATGACGACGATCGATCGACTCTGGCCGCTCGAGGGCGCCGAGCCATGGGATGCCCCGGGGCTCGTCACCGGCGATCCCGATGCCCCCGTCGAGCGCGTGCTCTTCGCCGTCGACGCCGTGGCGGCGACCGTCGACGAGGCGATCGCGCTCGACGCCGACCTGCTCATCGCACATCACCCCCTGCTGCTGCGCGGGGTCACGTCCATCGCGGAGGACCGCTACAAGGGCGCCCTCCTCGCACGGCTGATCCGAGCGGACTGCGCGCTGCTGGCCGCGCACACGAACGCCGACGTCGTCGAGCAGGGCACTTCAGCGGTGCTCGCCGCGCGACTGGGACTCGTCGACGTGCGGCCGATCGTGCCCGGCGTGGACCCGGCCCGCGGGCTCGGACGCGTCGGCCGTCTGCCCGAGCCCACGACGCTCGGCCGCCTCACGCGCGTCCTCGCCGACGTGCTTCCCCCCACCGCCACCGGCGTGCGCGCCGCCGGCGGGTACGACGATCCCGTCGAGACGGTCGCGCTCTGCGGGGGAGCGGGCGACTCGCTCCTCGCGGACCCGGCGGTGCGCGGCGCCGACGTGTACATCACCGCCGACCTGCGCCACCACCCGGCATCCGAGGCTCGTGAGCAGGCGATGCTGGGTGGGGGACCGGCCCTGATCGACGTATCGCATTGGGCGAGCGAATGGCTGTGGCTCGACGCCGCCGCGACGGACCTGCGCGCCGCCCACCCCGAGCTCGACGTCCGCGTGAGCGAGCTCCGCACCGATCCGTGGGACTTCCAGGTCGTGCAATGATGACCTCCTGCCCACCGTCCCCCACGAGGAGCACCACGTGAAGGCCAGCCCCGCCGACCAGCAGGAACTGCTGCGGCTCCAGACGCTCGACACCCGCCTGCAGCAGCTCACCCACCGCCTCGGCTCGCTGCCGCAGGCGGCGCCGCTCGGCGAGCTCGCCCAGCGGGACACCGCCGTGCGCGGCACGCGCGCCGAGGCCGTGGGCGGCCTCGAAGACGCCCGCACCGAGCTGAAGCGGCTCGAGTCCGACGTGGCCGTCGTCGAGGCGCGGATCGCACGCGACGGCGACCGCCTGCAGCACACGTCGTCGGTGAAGGATGTCGCGGCGCTCGAGGCTGAACTCTCCTCGCTCGCCAGGCGCCTCTCCGACCTCGAGGACCAGGAACTCGTCGTCATGGAGCGGGTCGAGACCGCAGAGGCCGCGGTCGCGGGCATCGACGGGGAGCGTGCGTCGATCGCCGCGACGGCCGCGAGCCTCGAGGCCGAGCGCGACGAGGCCGCTGCAGGCTTCAGCGCCGAGCGCGACGCCGCCGAGCGCGACCGCGCGGTCGTGACGGGCGGCATCCCGGCCGACCTCCTCGCGCTCTACGAGCAGCGCCGTGTGCGCGGTGGGGGAGTCGGCGCGGCACTGCTGCGCCAGCGCACCTGCGGCGGCTGCACGATCACGCTGACCGGATCGGACCTCGAGAAGGTGCGGCGGGCGGCATCCGACGACGTGCTGCTCTGCCCCGAGTGCGACCGCATCCTCGTGCGCACCGACGAGTCCGGCCTCTGACGCCCTCGTCGCCCGCGCCGCGGGCATGAAGGGCAGCTTCGGCCTGTAACCTGAGAGGGCGAGCGGGTCGGCAAGACGGTCGCGTCATCCGAGCGATCGGATGCCGAGGAACGTCCGGGCTCCGCAGGGCAGGACGGTGGGTAACACCCACCCGGGGCAACCCGCGAGACAGTGCCACAGAAAGCAGACCGCCTCGGGCGCAGGTCCGAGGTAAGGGTGAAACGGTGGGGTAAGAGCCCACCAGCGGCCGCGGTGACGCGGTCGGCTCGGTAAACCTCGTCCGGAGCAAGGCCAGACAGGGAACGATGGGGCGGCCCGTCCCGTTCCCGGGTAGGCCGCTGGAGGGTCACGGCGACGTGACTCCGAGAGAGATGGCCGTCCAGCCGGTGTCGCGCAAGCGCCCGGTGAACAGAACCCGGCGTATCAGCCGGCCCGCTCGCACCGAGTCAGCGCCGCATACGCGCCTGTGCAGATCTCTAGCGGATCGCGAGGGCCGCCGCGCCGAGGATGCCCGCGTTGTTGCGGTGCACGGCCGGCGCGATCGGCGTCCGCAGGTCGAGCAGGGGCAGGAACTCCTCGTGGTGCTTCGACACCCCGCCGCCGACGACGAACAGGTCGGGGGAGAAGAGGAACTCCACGAACGAGTAGTACCGCTGCAGGCGCTTCGCCCACTGCGCCCAACTCAGCGATTCGCGTTCCATCGCAGAGTACGCGGCCCGGCTCTCGGCGTCGTGCCCGTCGATCTCGAGGTGCCCGAGCTCGGAGTTCGGCACGAGCACGCCGTCATGGATGAGTGCCGACCCGATCCCGGTGCCGAGGGTGGTGAGGATCACGAGTCCGTCGACCCCTTTCGCAGCACCGTAGCGCGACTCGGCGTAGCCGGCGGCATCCGCGTCGTTGATGAAGTGGATGTCGCGGCCGAGCGTGTTCTGGAAGAGCTCCTCCGCAGGCAGCCCGATCCACTCGTCTGAGATGTTCGCCGCCGAGAGGGTACGACCGTGCTTCACGATCGCCGGGAAGCACACGCCCAACGGCAGCTTCGTGCCATCGGTGAGCACGTCGATCCCCACGAGGAGCTCCTCGGTGGCCGCCAGGATGTCGGACGGGCGACCGCCCTCGGGCGTACGCACCTTGAACCGCTCGGTGACGAGCTCGCCGGTGCCGAGGTCGACGACCGCCCCCTTGATGCCCGTGCCGCCGATGTCGATGCCGATCGCGTGGTCAGTCGCCATGTCGCCACATTATCGCGGGTCGAACTGGCGGCATTCAGGGAAGGGTCAGGATCTCGGCGCCGCGCTCGGTCACGACGAGGGTGTGCTCGAACTGCGCCGTCAGCGCCCGGTCGCGCGTGACCACCGTCCAGTCGTCGTCCCAGACGTCCCACTCGAAGGTGCCGAGCGTGAGCATCGGCTCGATCGTGAAGACCATGCCCGGCTCCATGACCGTGTCGAACTCGGGGGCGTCGTAGTGGGGGATCACGAGCCCCGTGTGGAACGCCCGCCCCACGCCGTGGCCGGTGTAGTCGCGTACGACGCCGTACCCGAACCGCTTCGCGTACGCCTCGATCGCGCGACCGATCACGTTCACCTGCCGGCCGGGCGCGACGGCACGGATGCCGCGGGCGAGCGCCTCGCGGGTGCGCTCGACGAGCAGCACCGCTGCCTCGCCCGCCTCGCCGACGAGGAAGGTGTGGTTGAGGTCGCCGTGGTAGCCGTCGAGGTACGCGGTGACGTCGATGTTCACGAGGTCGCCGTCCTCGAGCACGGTGTCGTCCGGGATGCCGTGGCAGATCACCTCGTTGACCGAAGTGCACGACGACTTCGGGTAGCCGCGATATCCGAGGGTCGACGGGTAGGCCCCGTGCGCGACCACGTACTCGTGCGCGATGCGGTCGAGCTCGTCGGTCGTGACGCCGGGTCGTATGGCGGATGCCGCGGCCTCGATCGCCCGCGCCGCGATCCTCCCGGCGGCCCGGATCCGCTCCACCTCGTCGCGCGTGTACACGTCGCCCGCGGTGTTCGGCGTCGGGGCGGGGCGGCCCACGTACTCGGGGCGGGGGATGGCGGCGGGCACCGGACGCGTCGGCGACAGGCGTCCGGGGATCAGGTGGCCGGCGGCGTCCTTGGGCATAGGATCAGCCTATGGCCGAGGATGTCGAGCACATGTTCTGGTACAACATGCACACCGGCGAGGTCGAGCAGGGGTTCGTGTCGCCGTCGATCGATCGCGTCGGGCCGTTCGAGACGCACGCGGAAGCCGAGCGGGCGCTCGAGATCCTGCGCGCGAACAGCGCGAAGTGGGCCGAGGAGGAGGCCGCGGAGGACTGAGCCGGGGTGCGGCTGGTCGGGTTTCGAGACGGCGCTGCGCGCCTCCTCAACCCGCAGAGGGGGTCTACTCGTAGCTGTGCTCGGCGTTCGGGTAGGTGCCCGACTCCACGTCCTCACGCCATTCGCGGGCCGCCTCGCTGAGGATGCCCGACAGGTCCGCGTACTGCTTGACGAACTTCGGCACGCGCCCGATCGTGAGGCCGGCCCAGTCGGTCCAGACCAGGAGCTGCCCGTCGGTGTGCGGACCGGCGCCGACGCTGATCGTGGGGATGTCGAGGAGCTCGGTGACCTGCCGCGCGGCATCCGCCGGCACCATCTCGAGCACGACGGCGAACGCGCCGGCGTCCTGCACGGCCTTCGCGTCGGCGAGGAGCTGCTTCACGCCCTCGCCGCGCCCCTGGATGACGTGGCCGCCGAGCCCGTGCTCGCTCTGGGGGGTGTACCCGATGTGCGCCATGACCGGGATGCCGGCCTGCACGATGCGGCGGATCTGCTTGTGACTGCGTTCGCCGCCCTCGAGCTTGACGGCATGCGCTCCCGTCTCCTTCATGAAGCGCACCGCGGTGTGCAGGGCCTCCTCGGGTCCGTTCTCGTACGAGCCGAACGGCATGTCGGCGACGACGAACGCGCGCCTGACCGCGCCCGCGACGGCGCGGGTGAGCGGGATGAGGTCGTCGACCTTCACGGGCAGCGTCGTCTCGTAGCCGAGCACGTTGTTGCCGGCGGAGTCGCCGACCAGGAGGAAGTCGATTCCCGCCTCGTCGAAGATGCGCGCGGTGAGCTGGTCGTAGCTCGTCAGTCCCGTGATCTTGATGCCCTCGCGCTTGGCGTTCTGGAAGTGTCGTGTGCGCACCCGCTTCGGGCCTCCGGATGCTGCGCCGCCGCCGTAGGGGTTCGTCTCGGCCGCGGCCGGGGTCGCGGATGCTGCGTCGTTCACGGGCTGCTCTGACATGTCGCCAGTCTGGCACACGCGACATCCGGCCTCGGCGCCCCGGCGTTCGCCGAGCCGGTACCCTGAGAGGTGCGAGAGAGGGTGTGGATGGATAAGCAGCGCGACTTCGTTCTCCGGACCATCGAGGAGCGAGGAGTCAAGTTCGTCAGGCTCTGGTTCACCGACGTCGTCGGCACGCTGAAGTCGGTCGCGATCGCCCCGGCCGAGGTCGAAGGGGCGTTCACCGAGGGCATCGGATTCGACGGGTCCGCGATCGAGGGCTTGAGCCGCACGTACGAGTCCGACCTGCTCGCGTTCCCCGACCCGACGACGTTCCAGACGCTCCCGTGGCGCGGCGACATCGATCCCACCGCGCGCATGTTCTGCGACATCACCACGCCCGACGGCGAGCCGGCCGTCGCCGATCCGCGCAACGTGCTGAAGCGCACGCTCGCGCGGGCGGCAGATCGCGGCTTCACCTTCTACACGCATCCCGAGATCGAGTTCTACCTGCTGCGCTCGTCGAAGTACGGCGAAGATGGCCCCGTTCCGGTCGACTCCGCGGGCTACTTCGACAACGTACCTGGCGGCACCGCCCACGACTTCCGTCGTCGCAGCGTGCGCATGCTGGAGGACCTCGGCATCTCGGTCGAGTTCAGCCACCACGAGGCGGGGCCCGGCCAGAACGAGATCGACCTGCGCTACGCCGACGCGCTGACCACGGCCGACAACATCATGACCTTCCGCACGGTCGTGAAGGAGGTCGCGATCGAGCAGGGCGTCTACGCCACGTTCATGCCGAAGCCGTTTACGCAGTACCCGGGCAGCGGCATGCACACGCACCTCTCGCTCTTCGAAGGCGACGCCAACGCCTTCTACGGGCCGGGTGCGCAGTACCAGCTCTCGAAGATCGGTCGCCAGTTCATCGCCGGCCTCCTCAGACACGCCAATGAGATCTCGGCGGTCACGAACCAGTTCGTGAACTCGTACAAGCGGCTGTGGGGCGGCGACGAGGCGCCGAGCTTCATCTGCTGGGGCCACAACAACCGCTCCGCGCTCGTGCGCGTGCCGCTCTACAAGCCGAACAAGGGGCAGAGCGCCCGCGTCGAGTACCGCGCCATCGACTCCGCAGCGAACCCGTACCTCGCGTTCTCCCTGCTGCTCGCAGCGGGCATGAAGGGCATCGAGGAGGGCTACGAGCTCCCGCCCGAGGCGGAGGACGACGTGTGGGCCCTCACCGACAGCGAGCGCCGAGCGCTCGGCTACCACCCGCTGCCGGCGAGCCTCGACCACGCCATCGAGTACATGGAGGAGTCGGAGCTGATCGCCGAGACACTTGGCGAGCAGGTCTTCAACTACGTGCTCGCGAACAAGCGCGCGGAGTGGCGCGACTACCGCTCGCAGGTGACGCCCTTCGAGCTGCAGCGCAACCTCGAGATCCTCTGACCCGCACCGGATGTCACGTCAGGCCCAGACCCTCGGCCGGCTCGCACGAGCGGGCTTCGACGATCTCGACGCCGCGGCCGCGGGCCTCGAGTCACTCGCCTCGTCGACGGGCGTCGACGAGGAGCGGCTGCTCGTGGCGTTCTCGCACGCCGGCGACCCCGACGAGGCGCTCGTCGCCGCCAGGCGGCTGCAGGAGCGCGCGCCGCACGAGGTCGCCGCGGTGCTCGAGCACGACGCGTCCGCCGAGCGCATGGCTCGGCTGCTCGGCGCATCACGGGGGTTCGCCGACTTCCTGATGCGGCATCCGCGCGAACTGGCCGTGCTGCAGCAGGCGCCGGTGACGCCGAACGGCACAGAGGATGCCCGCACCGTGCTCCTCGCCGCGCTCGACGACGTCCACGTGCCGCACGCGCGCTACCTGGAGGCCGCCGCCGCCGCGATCCGCGTGCGGTATCGGCGCCTGCTCGCGGGCATCGCCGTCTACGACCTCACGCGCCCCGACTCGATCGAGGCGGTGGACACGGTCGCAGCGGGTCTCGCCGACCTCGCGGGAGCGACGCTCGACGCCGCGATCGCCGCAGCTCGGCGTGCCATCGCCCGAGCCGAGGGCGAGCCGGCCGGTCCGGGCCGGTACCCGGCGTCCGAGGTCGAGGCGACCCGCCTCGCCGTCATCGGGATGGGCAAGGCCGGCGCGCGTGAGCTCAACTACGTCAGCGACGTCGACGTGATCTTCGTGGCCGGGTCCGCCGATGAGGAGGTCGTCGCCACCCCGCGGGCGCTCGAGCTCGCCACGCGCCTCGCCGTGCTCGGCATGCGCGTCATCTCGGAGCCCGGCATCGAGCCGCCCCTCTGGGAGGTCGACCCCAATCTCCGGCCAGAGGGCAAGAACGGCGCGCTCGTGCGCACGCTCGAGTCGCACCTGCAGTACTACGACCGATGGGCGAAGAGCTGGGAGTTCCAGGCGCTCCTCAAGGCGCGGCCGCTCGCGGGCGACACCGAACTCGGCGAGCGATATGCAGAAGGCGTGGCGCCGAAGGTGTGGGCGAGCTCCGGCCGCGACGGGTTCGTGGAGTCGGTGCAGCGCATGCGCGAACGGGTGACCGACCACATCCCGGCCGGTGAGGTCGACGTGCAGGTGAAGCTCGGCCCCGGCGGCCTCAGGGACATCGAATTCACCGTGCAGTTGCTGCAACTGGTGCACGGGGCCACGGATGCTGCGATCCGCCAGGCCGCCACACTGCCCGCCCTCGCCGCCCTGGCCGAGCGCGGCTACGTCGGCCGCGACGAGGCCGCGGAGTTCGCGCGCGACTACCGCTTCCTCCGCGTCCTGGAGCACCGCCTCCAGCTCGAGCGACTGCGCCGCACGCACCTCATGCCGCGCGGCGCCGCCGAGCTGCGCACGCTTGCGCGCTCCTCGGGCCTCGCGCGCAACGCCGACGACCTCACCGCCCTCTGGCACGCGACCCGGCAGCGGGTGCGCGGACTGCACGAACGGCTGTTCTACCGTCCGCTGCTCTCGGCGGTTGCGGCGCTGCCGGCGAGTGGACTCGAGCTCACGAGCGAGCAGGCGGAGGCGCGACTCGCGGCGATCGGATTCCGTGACCCCAAGGGGGCGCTGGCGCACATCGGCGCGCTCACCGCAGGGGTCTCGCGACGGGCCACCATCCAGCGGCACCTGATGCCGGTGCTCATCTCGTGGTTCGCCGACGGTGCCGACCCCGACTACGGCCTGCTCGCGTTCCGACGCCTGAGCGACACGCTCGGCAGCACCCACTGGTACCTGCGCCTCCTCCGCGATTCGTCGGATGCCGCGCTGCGCCTCACGCGCGTGCTCTCGGGCTCGCGCTTCGCGGGCGAGCTCCTCGAGCGCATCCCCGAGGCCGTGGCCTGGCTCGAGGACTTCGATGAGCTCCGTCCGCGCTCGCTCGCCGCCCTCGACGACGAGAAGCGGGCCGTCCTCGCTCGGCACGGCGACGTGGACGCCGCTGCGAAAGTGTTCCGTGCGATCCGACGGCGCGAGGTGCTGCGGCTGGCGCTGTCGGCGATCCTCGACGTGTGCTCGATCGAGGAACTCGGCCACGGGCTCTCCAACGTGACCCAGAGCCACATCGCGGCGATCGTCAGGGCGATCAGGGGAGACGAGCCCGAGGGCCTCGAGTTCGCCGTGATCGGGATGGGGCGGTTCGGTGGGCGCGAGCTCGGCATCGGCTCCGACGCCGATATCATCTACGTGTACCGGCCGACCGATGACCACTCCGAGGCGGCGCATTCGCGGGCGCTCAAGATCGTCGCGGAGCTCGGGCGACTCAGCGAGGACGCCAGGTTGCCGTTCGACCTCGACGCCGACCTGCGGCCCGAGGGCCGGAACGGCGTGGTCGCCCGCTCACTCGAGGCCTACCGCGCGTACTACGCCCGATGGTCGCTCACCTGGGAGGCGCAAGCGCTGCTGCGTGCCCGCGGCGTCGCCGGCGACGCCGCGCTCATCCGCGACTTCATGGAGCTCGCCGACACGGTGCGCTACCCCGAGCAGATCTCGGAGCGCGACATCCGCGAGGTCAAGCGCATCAAGGCCCGCGTCGAGAACGAGCGCCTGCCGCAGGGCGCCGACCCGACGCGGCACCTGAAGCTCGGCCGCGGCTCGCTGTCGGACGTCGAGTGGTTCGTGCAGCTCGTGCAGCTCGAGCACGGCGCCGAGGAGGCCTCGCTGCGCACGCCGTCGACGCTCGAGGCCCTGGCCGCCGCCGTGGAGCACGACCACATCACCTCGAGCGACGCCCGCACCCTGCGTGCCGCCTGGGTGTTCGCGACCCGCGCCAGATCGGCCCTCACGCTGTGGCTCGATCGCACCACCGACGTGCTGCCCGTCGAACGTTCGCAGCTCGAGGGCGTCGCGCGCATCATGGGCTACCCGCCCGGGTCGGCGTCGCGGCTCGAGAGCGACTACCTGCAGGTCACGCGCCGTGCACGCGCGGTGTTCGAGCGGGGCTTCTACGGGGTCGGGCCGCGCCGCGAGCCCACCACGGGCTGAATGAAACGGAAGGGCCTGCACCGCCGGAGCGATGCAGGCCCTTCCGGGATTGCAGGGGGTGCAGTCAGACGCCGAAGTACAGCTCGTACTCGAACGGGTGCGGGCGCTGGGCCAGGGGCTTCAGCTCCTTCTCGCGCTTGTAGTCGATCCAGGTCTCGATGAGCTCCTTGGTGAACACGCCGCCCTCGAGGAGGAAGTCGTGGTCGGCCTCGAGCGCGTCGAGCACGGCATCGAGCGAGCCCGGCACCTGCGGGATCGACTGGGCCTCCTCGGGCGGGAGCTCGTAGAGGTCCTTGTCGACGGGCTCGTGCGGCTCGATGCGGTTCTTGATCCCGTCGAGGCCGGCCATGAGCTGCGCGGCGAACGCGAGGTAGGGGTTGCCCGAGGCATCCGGCGCGCGGAACTCGATGCGCTTGGCCTTCGGGTTGGTGCCCGTGATCGGGATGCGGATGGCCGCGGAGCGGTTGCCCGCCGAGTAGACCAGGTTGACCGGTGCCTCGAAGCCCGGCACGAGGCGATGGTACGAGTTCACCGTCGGGTTCGTGAAGGCGAGGAGCGAAGGCGCGTGCTTGAGGATGCCGCCGATGTACCAGCGCGCGAGGTCGGAGAGGCCGCCGTATCCCGCCTCGTCGTAGAAGAGGGGCTTGCCCTCGTTCCAGAGCGACTGGTGCGTGTGCATGCCGGAGCCGTTGTCGCCGAAGAGCGGCTTCGGCATGAACGTCGCGGTCTTGCCCCACTCGTTCGCGGTGTTCTTGACGATGTACTTGAACTTCAGGATGTCGTCGGCAGCGTGGACCATGGTGTCGAACTTGTAGTTGATCTCGCCCTGGCCGGCGGTGCCCACCTCGTGGTGGCTGCGCTCGACCTCGAGTCCGGCCTCGATGAGCTTCAGCACGATGTCGTCGCGGAGGTCGGCGTGCTGGTCGACGGGGGAGACGGGGAAGTAGCCGCCCTTGTACGGGGTCTTGTTGGCGAGGTTGCCGCCCTCCTCGGCGCGGCCCGAGTTCCACGCGCCCTCACTCGAGTCGACGGCGTAGAAGCTCCCGTTCTGCTTCACCTCGTAGCGCACGTCGTCGAAGATGTAGAACTCGGCCTCGGGGGCGAAGAACGCCGTGTCGGCGATGCCCGTCGACGCGAGGTACTTCTCGGCCTTCTTCGCGACCTGGCGCGGGTCCTTGCCGTAGATCTCGCCGTTGCGCGGGTTGTAGATGTCGAAGATCATCACGAGCGTGCGCTCGGCACGGAAGGGGTCGACGTAGGCCGTGGAGACATCCGGGATCAGCTGCATGTCGGATTCGTGGATCGACGCGAAACCGCGGATCGACGAACCGTCGAACATCTGGCCGACGGTGAAGAACTCCTCGTCGACGGTCGACGCCGGGAGGTTGAAGTGCTGCTGCACACCCGGGAGGTCGGTGAAGCGGATGTCGAGGAACTTGACATCCGTCTCCTTGATGAACTTGAGCACTTCAGACGAATCACTGAACATGTGACGGAATCTCCAAGAGGGGCGGGTGGGACCGGACGGACGTGCACAGCCGCTAGCGACGCTATCGAGTCGCGGTTTCCCTGCCATGACACGAATGTTTCCGCCATGTTACGCGCATGCGGGGTCGGTAGACTCGTCGGATGCCCGACGCGAAACCCCGTACCCCCGGCGGACTCGAGCCCAGCCGGTGGCCGGGGGAGCGGCTCGGGCTCCCCGATTCGGGGCCCGGCTCCGTGGGACGGGTCGGTCGGCGCATCGTCGCCCTCGCCATCGACTGGGCGGCCGCCCTCCTGATCGCGCTGCTGTTCGCGCCGTACAGCTCGCTGCTGCACTCGTGGCTCACCCTCGGGATCTTCGCCCTCATGCAGATCGTGTTCATCCCGACGATCGGCGGCAGCGTCGGCCACCGCCTCGTGGGGATGCGGGTCGTTCCGATCGTCGGCGGATGGGTCGGACCGTGGCGTCCTGTGGTGCGCACGCTCCTGCTCGTCATCGTGATTCCCGCGCTCGTGTGGGACTCCGACCAGCGCGGCTTCCACGACAAGGTCGCCGGCACGGTGCTCATCCGCGCCTGACATGCGAAGCGGCATCCGCCGATGACGGATGCCGCACGCGAGAGGTCGGGGGTTCAGCGCATCTTGCCGCGCTGCGGCCGCGCCTTCATGGGGTCGATGCCCTTCGGGATCGGCAGGGGCGTCTGGAGCGAGTTCAGGCGGTTCGACACCGCGAGCACCTCGGGCTTGGTGAGCGTGCGCTTGGTCTTGCGGAGCGTGGCCGGCAGGCGGTGCAGCTCGACGGAGCCGTCGTCATGACCCACCGAGATCAGCGTGATCGGCACGTTCGGGAGGATTCGGGCGACCTTGCGCTGCTCCTCGTCGAGCATGCGCTTCGTTCGGGTGACCGGGCCTTCGCTGATGAGTGCGACCCCGCCGCGACCCACCGCACGGTAGACGGCGTCCTGCGTCTTGCCGTTCACGGCGATCGGCATCTCGTTGCCGATCCAGCCGCCGCGGAGGCCGCTGCGCAGCACCGCGCCGACCGCACCCGGCTGGCCGTCGATCTGCGCGTACGCAGCTCGCTCGGCGCGGCGGCCGAGGATGACGAGGGCGAGCAGCACGCCCGCCAGCACTCCGGCGACGACCCAGAGCGTGATGGTGAGGCCGTTGCCCTCGCCCAGCCACAGCGCGAGCGCGAGGCCGACGAGCACCGGAGCGAGGAATGCGAGGAGCATGAGCCACTGTGCGCTCGAGTCGTAGCGGCGGGTCATCTGGAAGACCTGCCACATCTGCTTCATGCGGCCGGGCTCCTTCGGAGCGGACGGCTTGTCCTTCGTGCGTGCCATGGTCTCAAGGATACCGGGGGCTGGTGCCGCCTCCGACCGCGTTCTCGGTGGGCGGAGGCGGCCCGTCGCCCTAGCCGACCGCCTGCGCGAACCCGAGCGAGGCATCGGCGAGATGCGCGAGCTCGGCGGGGAGCGTGCGGCCCTTCACCTGCATGGACTGCGCCCACAGGCGTCCGGCCCGGTACGAGGACCGCACGAGGGGGCCGGCGAGCACGCCGAGGAATCCGATCTCCTCTGCCTCGGCCTTCAGTTCGACGAACTCCTCGGGCCGCACCCAGCGGTGCACCGGGAGGTGGCGAGGGCTCGGCCGCAGGTACTGCGTGATCGTGATGATGTCGGTGCCGGCGTCGTGCAGGTCGCGGAGCGCCTGCGAGATCTCCACGCGATCCTCGCCCATGCCGAGGATCAGGTTGGACTTCGTGATGAGTCCGGCGTCGCGGCCCTGCGTGATGACGTCGAGCGAGCGCTCGTAGCGGAACGCGGGTCGGATGCGCTTGAAGATGCGCGGCACGGTCTCGACGTTGTGGGCGAAGACCTCGGGCCGGGCCGAGAACACCTCGCCGAGCAGCTCCGGATTGCCGGAGAAGTCGGGCACGAGGATCTCGACGCCGGTGCCGGGCGACTGGCGGTGGATCTCGCGGATGGTCTCCGCGTACAGCCACGCGCCCTCATCGGGCAGGTCGTCGCGTGCGACGCCCGTGACCGTTGAGTACCGCAGCTGCATCCGCACGACCGACTCGGCCACGCGACGCGGCTCGTCGACGTCGTAGTCGGCGGGCTTGCCGGTGTCGATCTGGCAGAAGTCGCACCGGCGCGTGCACTGCGAGCCGCCGATGAGGAAGGTCGCCTCGCGGTCCTCCCAGCACTCGTAGATGTTCGGGCAGCCCGCCTCCTGGCAGACCGTGTGGAGTTCCTCGCTCTTCACGAGGCTCTGCAGCTGGCGGTACTCGGGGCCCATCTTCGCGCGGGTCTTGATCCATTCGGGCTTGCGCTCGATCGGCGTCTGCGCGTTGCGGACCTCGAGGCGCAGCATCCGGCGCCCCTCGGGTGCGGTGCTCATGCGGCGACCGCCGCCTCGGCGTCGGCCAGGAATCGCCGCGTGATCGGCGCGACCAGGTCTTCGGGGATCACGTCGTACCCGAGTTCGCGTGTGATGGTGGTCACGCCGGCGTCTCGGATGCCGCACGCGACGATCCTCGAATAGGGCTCGAGCGAGTTGCTGCAGTTGAGCGCGAACCCGTGCATCGTGACGCCGTCGGCGACGCGGATGCCGATGGCCGCGATCTTGTTCTCGCGGCCGGGCTCACCGACCCAGACGCCCGAACGGCCCTCCACGCGGCGACCGACGACCCCGAGGTCGGCGAGCACGTCGATGAGGATGCCCTCGAGCCGGCGCACGTAGCCGACCACGTCGATCGGCTCTGCGAGGCGGAGGATCGGATAGCCGACGAGCTGCCCAGGGCCGTGCCACGTGATCTTGCCGCCGCGGTCGACGTCGATGACGGGAGTCCCGTCGGTCGGCCGCTCGTCGGGCGCGGTGCGCTTGCCGGCGGTGTAGACGGAGGGGTGCTCCAGGAGGATGACGGTGTCGGGGCGTTCGCCCCCGACGACCGCGCGATGGACGGCGCGCTGAAGGTCGAGACCCTCGATGTACGGCACGGAGTTGGCGCTTAGCCCCGCGACGACGAAGTCGAGCATGCGGTCCAGTCTAGGCGGCCCGGCGCCGCCCACGGCCACGGGCGGCAAGGCGAGGCCGGCGGGACTCGTCCTCGACACCGTCGGGCGTGCGCGCGACGCTCACGCGCGACGCCGTGCGTCAGCCCGTCGCCCCGAGGATCGTCGAGCATCGTCGCATGAGCCGTCGTCCACGCCGTGCCAGTCCCGCGCCGTCGCCCCAGAACGGCGACGCGCCGCCGCTCGAGGGCAGGCTCGTCGGGTACCGCCTCGTGCGGCGGATCGCCTCGGGCGACCGCGCCGACGTGTACCTCGCCGCAGCCGGGGCCGCCGAGCCGCTCGAGCCCGCGGTCGAGTTCGCGCCGGGGGGAGCGCAGTCCGCAGACGCCGCCGCCGCACCCGTGCTCGTGGTCCTGCGGGTCTACGACGCCGACGTGCCCGAGGCATCCATCGCGTGCGAGATCGACGCGATGTCGGCGGATGCCTCGGGCACGCTCCCCGCGCTCCACGACGTCGCGACGCTCGACGACGGCCGTTGCTGCGTGGTCGTCGAGCGCATCGGGGGCGTCTCCCTCGCGCGGGTCCTCGCCGAGCGCACGATCGCCGCGGGCGAGGCCGTGACGATCCTGGCGCCGATCGTCGTGGCGGTCGAAGAGTTGGCGCGCGGCGGGTTCGTCCACGCCGGTCTCGCGGCGAACGACGTCCTCCTCGATGACGCCGGACGACCGCGCCTCGTCGGGCTGGGCTCGCTGCAGAGACTCCCGGCACATGGGGCGGAGCGCATCGCGATGGTGCGGCTCGCGCATGAACGCCTCGCCGACCTGCTCGAGGACGTGACCGCCGCGGTCGTGCCGGTGGGGGCGTTCGACGAGGCCGTCGAACTGATCCGCGCGCGCCTCGCCGTGCGCCCGTTCGTGCCGTGCGAGGCCGATCTCGAACGGCGGTTGTTCGCGGCGGCGGCGCCCGAGCCGATCCGCGGAATCGACGTGCGGCCACGGCCGCGACGGCTGCCCGCACGCCTCGCCCCGCCCGTGGCCGCGGAGGAAGCGCACGACGTCGTGTCGCCGCCCGGCCGTGGAATCGGCGTGATCGGTGGCGGGCTCCGAAGGATGCTCGCACTGGCGCAGGCGCCCGACGAAGTCGTGGAGCAGGTCGCGGGTGCCGCCGACGTGGATCTCCTGGCTCAGGTGCAGCGGCGGATCGGCGCGGTCGTCCGCGGACGAGGGCGCTCCTTGACGTTCGGTGCGCTCATCGGGGGCGCGGCGCTGGTGGTGATGCTCACGCTCGTGCCGCCCATGACCGCGGACGACGTCCGCCGGCCGTCGGCGGATTCCTCGGCGGCAACGCTCCGGCCGGAGGACATGCCGGATGCCCCGACCACGGGTGCCGGAGCGGCTCCCGACGCCGCGGTGGCCGACGCGACCGAGACACCGGAGCCCCACGACGAGGCGGCGATCATGAGAGCGGACGATCCCGTCGCCGCGGCGATCGTGTTGCTGGAGCGCCGTGCAGGATGCTTCGAGGTCCTCGATCTCGACTGCATCGGAACGGTGGTGCAGCCGGGGTCGGCCATCGAGGCGGCCGACCTGAATGCGATCGCCGCTGCGCGCGATGGCGCCGAGCCGCCCTCCACCCGCTTCGACCCTGCGACCATCGAGCTCGCCGCGGAGATGGGTGGTGCGGTGCTGGTCCGCGCCGAGACGACCCCCGGACGTGAACCGGCCTCGCTCCTCATGGTGAGGGGCGAGGCCGGTTGGCGTCTGCGCGAGCTGTTCGACTAGATCCCGAGCTGCGACTCGAAGTCGCCTTCCTCGAGGCGCTCCTTGACCGCGGTGAGGAAGCGTGCCGCATCCGCGCCGTCGATGATGCGGTGATCGTACGAGAGGGCGAGATAGATCATCGAGCGGATCGCGATAGCGTCCTCTCCGTCCTGCTTGACCACGACGGGGCGCTTCACGACGATCCCGGTGCCGAGGATCGCCGACTGCGGCAGGAAGACGACCGGGGTGTCGAAGAGCGCGCCGCGCGAGCCGGTGTTGGTCAGCGTGAACGTGCCACCCGAGAGTTCGTCGGGCTTCAGCTGGTTGTTGCGGGTGCGTCCGGCGAGGTCGGCGATCTGGGCCGCGAGCTCGGCGATGTCGAGGTCGCCGGCGTTGCGGATCACCGGGGTCAGGAGTCCACGCTCGGTGTCGACCGCGATGCTCATGTTCTCGGTGGGCGGGTACACGATGCTGTCGCCGTCGACCGTCGAGTTGATGATCGGGTAGGCGCGGAGCGCCTCCGCGGCGGCGAGCGCGAAGAACGGCAGGAACGACAGCTTGTTGCCGGTCTTCTCGAGGAATGCGCCCTTCACGCGGTCTCGCAGGCGCGCGACGCGGGTGACGTCCACCTCGACGACCGTGGTGAGCTGGGCGGTCGACGTCATCGAGACGACGGCACGCTCGGCCACGACCTTGCGGAGGCGAGTCATCGGCACCGTCGTGCCGCGGAGCGGCGAGACTTCGAGGGGCGTGCGGGCAGGTGCGGCGGCCGCGACCTGCGCCGCCGGCACCACGTGCGCCGAGATGACGTCCTGCTTGCGGATGCGTCCTCCGACGCCCGTGCCCGTCACCCTCGCGAGGTCGACGCCCTGCTCGTTGGCCAGCTTCCGCACGATCGGCGTCACGTAGCCGCTCGTGCCAGCGTGGGCCCCTGACGGTGCGGCGGGCGCAGCCGGAGCCGGAGCGACAGGCGCTGCGGGTGCCGGGGCAGCGGGGGCCGCCTGCGGTACGGGTGCGGCGGGCGCCTCGGGAGTCGGCGCCGGAGCGGGTGCGGCCGGAGCAGCGGGAGCCGCCTCGGCGACCGGAGCTGCGGGCGCCGCCTGCGGCGCGGGTGCGGCGGGCGCCTCGGGAATCGGAACCGGCGCCGGTGCGACCGGAGCTGCGGGTGCCGCCTGCGGCGCGGGTGCGGCGGGCGCCTCGAAGACCGGCGCCGGAGCGGGAACGGGAGCCGGTGCGGCGGGCGCAGCCTCGGGCGCCGGCGCAGCCGCCGCGGGGGCTTCCTGGGCGGGCGCCGCAGCAGCGGAACCGTTGCCGATCGTCACCAGGGGGGTGCCCACCTCGACCGTCTCGTCCTCCTGGACGAGGATCGCCTCGATGACCCCGGCCACCGGCGACGGGATCTCGGTGTCGACCTTGTCGGTCGACACCTCGAGCAGCGGTTCGTCGACCTCCACACGGTCGCCGACGTTCTTCAGCCAGCGTGTGACCGTGCCCTCCGTGACACTCTCCCCGAGTGCCGGGAGGCTGACGGATTCGCTCATGCGCTTGTCTCCTTCACAGCGTGTGACGCTTTCTAGCTTATTGCAGTCGTGTTTCCAGGGTCCGGCTCAGAGCACGTGGAGCGGCTTGCCGGCCAGCTTCAGGAACGCCTCGCCGAGCGCCTCGTTCTGCGTCGGGTGGGCGTGGATGAACGGCGCGATGTCCTCGGGGTACGCCTCCCAGTTGACCGCGAGCTGGGCTTCGCCGATCAGTTCGCCGACGCGCGCGCCGATCATGTGCACGCCGACCACCGGGCCGTCGTTCACGCGCACCACCTTGATGGAGCCGCTCGTCCCGAGGATGTGGCTCTTGCCGTTGCCGGCGAGGTTGTACTCGTACGAGGAGACCTGGTCGGCGCCGAACTTCTCGGCCGCGCGCGACTCGGTGTAGCCGATCGAGGCGACCTCGGGCTCGCAGTAGGTGACCTTCGGGATGTTGACGTCCTCGACGACGATCGGGTTGAGGCCGGCGATCTCCTCTGCGACGAAGATGCCCTGCTGGAAGCCGCGGTGCGCGAGCTGGAGGCCGGGGACGATGTCGCCGACCGCATAGACGCCGGGCACGTTGGTCGCGAGCCGCTCGTTCGTGATGACGAAGCCCCGGTCCACGGTGATGCCGGCCTCTTCGTAGCCGAGGCCCTGGGTGACGGGACCGCGGCCGACGGCGACGAGGAGCAGTTCGGCCTCGACGGTCTCACCGTTCTCGAGGGTCACCACGACGCCGTCGTCATGCTGCGTGACGCCCTGGAAGCGGGTGCCGAGCTTGTACTCGATGCCGCGCTTGCGGAACGCGCGCTCGAGCTGTTTCGAGACCGACTCCTCCTCGTTGGGCACGAGGTGGGGGAGGGCCTCGATGATGGTGACCTCGGCGCCGAACGACTTCCAGACGCTCGCGAACTCGACGCCGATGACCCCGCCGCCGAGCACGGCGACCTTGCGCGGCACGAAGTCGAGCTCGAGGGCCTGCTCGCTGGTGATGACGCGGCCGCCGAGCTCGAGACCGGGAAGCGACCGCGAGTAGGAACCGGTGGCGAGCACGATGTTCTTGCCGACGATGCGGTCGTCGCCGACCTGAACGGCGTTCGGTGCGACCAGGCGACCCTCGCCTTCGATCACGGTGATGCCGCGGGCCTTGATGAGGCCCTGCAGGCCCTTGAACTTGCTGGAGACGACAGCCTCGCGGTACTGCGTGACGGCGGGCACGTCGATGCCCTCGAACGTGGAGCGGACGCCGAACTTCGAGGACTCTCGCGAGCTGTCCGCGACCTCGGCCGCGTGCAGCAGCGCCTTCGTCGGGATGCACCCGCGGTGCAGACACGTGCCACCGAGCTTGTCCTTCTCGATCAAGCCGACGGTGAAGCCCAGCTCGGCGGCACGCAGCGCCGCCGCGTACCCTCCGCTGCCGCCACCGAGGATGACAATGTCAAAGTTCTGCTCGGACAAACCGCAATCTCCCTTGCGCAACTGATCTGCGACACGAACTGCCGCCGGTTCGTAGACGGGGGCAGGCTGTATGGGCGACGTTCTCGCCCATACGACCTTACTACCCGGCGACGAGGTCCTCGCCCAGCCGCACGAGCGTGCGCACGGCGACTCCGGTGCCCCCCGATCCGGTGAATCCCCACGCCGCTCCGGCGTTGTTCGACGGCCCCGCGATGTCGAGGTGAGCCCACGGGATCCGCTCGTCCGAACCCTCCCGCGTGCCCACGAACTCGCGCAGGAACACGCCGGCCAGCAGCATGCCGGGGACCGTCACGCCGAGCTTCGTGTTGGCCAGGTCCGCCACGTCGGACTTCAGGAGGGGGAGCAGGTCGTTCGGCAGGGGCATGGGCCAGGTCGCCTCACCGACGGCGTCGGCGGCGGCCCGCACCTTCGCGACGAGGGCATCGTCTCCCATGAGTCCCGAAATGCGGTGTCCGAGGGCGACGACCTGGGCCCCCGTCAGCGTCGCGACGTCGACGATCGCGTCGGGCTGCTCCTCGCTCGCGGCGACGATCCCGTCGGCCATCACGAGGCGGCCCTCGGCGTCGGTGTTGAGGACCTCGACCGTGGTGCCGCCGTGCATGCGCAACACGTCGTTCGGACGCACCGCCGTGCCCGACGGGAGGTTCTCGGCGAGGGCGAGCCAGCCCGTCACGCGGATGGGCACCCGCAGCTCCGCCAGTGCGACCACCGTCGCGAGCACGGCGGCCGCGCCGGCCATGTCGGTCTTCATGCCGACCATCGACGCCATGGGCTTCAGCGACAGGCCGCCGGAATCGAACGTGATGCCCTTCCCGACCAGCGCCAGGTGAGCGGATGCCCCGGCCGGCGCGTAGTCGAGTCGCACGAGCCGCGGACCGCGGCTCGAGCCGAGCCCGACGCCGAGGATGCCCCCGAAGTCATCTGCCGCGAGCGCCTCCTCATCCCACACCTTCGCGGACACGCCTGCACTGCTGGCCGCCTCGACCGCGAGCTCGGCGAGCCGCGCGGGGAAGAGGTCTGCCGGCGACGCGTTCACGAGGTCCTTGGTGCGGGCGACGCCCGCGGCGACCGCACGCACCCGCTCGAGCCCGATCCCGTCCGCATCGAGCGGAGTGTGCAGGGTGATCCGCTCCACGGGCGACTTCGGCTTGGATCGGTACTCCGAGTAGGCGTACGCGCCGAGCGCCGCCCCCTCGAGGGTCGCGGCGGCGACCTCGGCGTCATCCGTGGGAATGGCGATCGCGAGCGAGGTGATGCCGTTGAGCTGGCGCACCGCGCTGCCGACGGCCAGGCGCAGCACCGCCGCATCCACTCCCTCGCCCGTGCCGACCACCGCGACGACGCGCGGGCCGTCGGCGACGCCGGGTAGCCGAGTGAGTTCCTCCGCCGACCCCTTCGCGCCGAGCGCGTGCAGTGCCGCGGCAACCCACTCGAACCCGTCGACGGCGAGCATTTCGGCCCCTTCGGTACCGGACGTCGCCGCGAGAAGCACGACATCGGCGTCGGAGCGGGAGGCGGGGGCGTCGGTGACGGAGAGCGAGGGCACGGTCATGCAGCCGATCGTACGTGTTCGCTCTCGGCATCATCCGACCGGGCCGCAGGCAGCGGGGGTCGTCGGGCGCGTCAGTAGGCTGGATGCATGCGCGATCCCCGCTCCCTCTACGAGCTGAATCCGGACGTCCAGGTGCCGCCCGGGCTGCCGCTCGTCGCCGGGCTGACGGGGTTCGCCGACGCCGGGTCGGCGGTCGCGCAGACGACCGAGTACCTCTTGTCGACGCTCGACACCACCGTCGTCGCGACGTTCGATGCCGACGAGCTGCTCGACTACCGAGCGCGTCGGCCGATCATCCTCTTCCAGGGCGACCACCTCGCCGACTACCGACCGCCGCGCCTGAGCCTCGACCTCGCGCGCGACGAGATCGGCCAGCAGTTCCTCATGCTCACGGGCTACGAGCCCGACTTCCAGTGGGAGCGGTTCGGGGCGGCCGTGCTCGGCCTGATCGACGAGCTGCAGGTGTCGTCGACGACGTGGATCAACTCGATCCCGATGCCCGTGCCCCACACGCGACCGATCGGCATGACCGTGAGCGGCAACCGCCCCGACCTCATCGAGGCGATGTCGATCTGGCGGCCCACCACGCAGGTGCCGTCGAATGCACTGCACCTCGTCGAGTACCGACTGCAGGAGCAGGGCCATCCCACCACCGGCTTCGTCCTCCTCGTCCCGCACTACCTCAGCGACGCCGAGTACCCGACCGCAGCCGTCGCCGCCATCGAGGCGATCAGCGCGTCCACTGGACGCATCTTCCCCACCGACGTGCTGCGTGAGCAGGGCCGCGAGTTCGTCGCCCGCATCGACGAGCAGGTCGCGGAGAACGGCGAGCTCGCGAAGCTCGTCGGCACGCTCGAGGAACGGCACGACTCCTACATGGAGGGCACGACCCTCCGGTCGCCGCTCACCGACGAGGACGGCGAGCTGCCATCCGCCGACGAGATCGCCGCCGAGCTCGAGAACTTCCTCGCGTACCGTCGCACTCGCGACGACGACACGCCGCTCGGCGGCTGACGCTGCCTCACGCCGATCACCGGCGCGCGCCGCGTGCAGCGGCGGAGTGGGGGATCCGCGCGATCGGCGGTCGACGGGAATGCGCGGCAGGTGGCGCGCGTTGCAATCCGTGGGGAGGAATGCGCGGGCCGCGCGTTCGGCGGGGTACATGCCTGTATAATGAAGGCAGGACCCGTTCTGGTCCGCAGGTGCGACGCGCTCGCGCCGATCATGCGGACTTGACATGGGTCCTCATAGTGTCCGAAAACGACCGGGCCGGGGGTGCGAGCCGAGTGTCCGAGAGGGCACGCGCCGCGCGACGGTAGGAGAGGTTCAACGAATGGCAACGACGAAGGCTGCGACGTCGGCGAAGAGCGAGGCGGAGAAGCCCGCTGCGACGCGCGCGACGGCCGCGAAGTCGACCGCCGCGAAGACGGCCGCGACGCCCGCGGCGAAGACGAAGACTTCCGCGGCGAAGGCCGGCGGCACGAAGACGACCGCGTCCAAGGGCGCGGCGACGCCGGCGACGAAGACGCCGCGCACCAGCACGGCGAAGGCCGGGGCGAAGCCGCGCGGCAAGGCCAAGGCCGACGCCGCGGGCGAGGACGAGGACGAGGTCGACCCCGCGGAGCTCGAGGACGTCGAGGTCGACGCAGAGGTCGAGGTCGAGGTCGCGACGACCGAGGTGACGGTGGACGAGGCCGGCGACGACGCGGCATCCGACACCGACGGCGACGATGAGGATGCGAAGCCAGTCGTGGTCGAGCCGCACCCGACCGGCGCCCTCGTGCTGCGCGCGGTCGACGATGAAGACGAGGTCCCGGTCTACTCGAGCGCCATCACCGGTGCCACGGCCGACCCCGTCAAGGACTACCTGAAGCAGATCGGCAAGGTCGCGCTCCTGAACGCGGCCGAAGAGGTCGAGCTCGCGATGCGCATCGAGGCGGGCCTGTTCGCCGAGGAGAAGCTGTCGCACATGAGCGACGCCGAGAAGCGCTCGCAGCTCGGCCGCGAGCTGCAGTGGGTGGCGAAGGACGGGCAGCGCGCGAAGAGCCACCTGCTCGGTGCGAACCTCCGCCTCGTGGTCTCGCTCGCCAAGCGCTATACCGGCCGCGGCATGCAGTTCCTCGACCTGATCCAGGAGGGCAACCTCGGCCTCATCCGTGCGGTCGAGAAGTTCGACTACACCAAGGGCTTCAAGTTCTCGACGTACGCGACGTGGTGGATCCGCCAGGCGATCACCCGTGCGATGGCCGACCAGGCCCGCACCATCCGCATCCCGGTGCACATGGTCGAGGTCATCAACAAGCTCGCCCGCGTGCAGCGGCAGATGCTGCAGGACCTCGGCCGCGAGCCCACGCCCGAGGAGCTGAGCCGCGAGCTCGACATGACCCCCGAGAAGGTCATCGAGGTGCAGAAGTACGGCCGCGAGCCCATCTCGCTGCACACGCCGCTCGGTGAGGACGGGGACAGCGAGTTCGGCGACCTCATCGAGGACACCGAGGCGGTCGTCCCAGCCGATGCCGTCGGATTCACGATGCTGCAGAAGCAGCTCGAGTCGCTCCTCGATTCGCTGAGCGAGCGTGAGGCGGGCGTCATCCGGATGCGCTTCGGGCTCGGCGACGGGATGCCGAAGACGCTCGATCAGATCGGCGACACCTTCGGCGTGACCCGCGAGCGGATCCGCCAGATCGAGTCCAAGACGATGGCGAAGCTGCGCCACCCGTCGCGCTCGCAGTCGCTCCGCGACTACCTCGAGTAGGCCGCACGTGCGCTACGCGCCGGCGATCCTCGTCGGCAGGCTCACCCGATTCGCCGCCCGGCTGCGCAAGCCCGGCGGCGGATCGGCCGTTCCGGGCCTCGTCGTCAACCGCATCGCCCCCGGCTACATGAAGCGCACCCTGTCGGGATTCCCGCAGGGTCTCGTGGTCGTGTCGGGGTCGAGCGGCAAGTCGACGACCACGAAGATGCTCGTCGCGATCCTTCGTGCCCATAGCGTCGACGTGTTCACGAACCCATCGACCGCGAACATCAGCCAGGGGCTCACGTCTGCACTCCTGGAACGGGCGGACTGGCAGGGCCGCGTGCCCGGCGAGGTCGCGGTGCTCGAGATGGACGAGGGCCACGGCGCCCTCGTCATGCAGGGCGTCGACGCGCGAGTCGTGGCGCTGACGAACGTGATGGTCGACCAGATCGACCGGTTCCACGACTCCGAGATGGTGGCCGGCATGCTCGGCCGCATCGCCGCCCGTGCACACGAGGCGATCGTCGTGAACGCGGATGACGCGTACCTCGAGCGCCTCGCTGCCAAGGCCGGTCCGGATGTCGCGGTCCATCGGTTCGGCGTGTCCGCCGAGGTGCTCGCTCGCTCGCCGCGCGGACTCGGGTACACGGAGACGAGCACGACGCGCCTCGGGGAGGGCTCCGGCATCGTCGTGGCGTCGGTGGACGGTGCGTCCGCCCTGCTGCACGATGGCGCGGCATCCGTCGACGTCCGCCTGCCTGCACGCGGCACCCACTACGCGGTGGACGCCGCGGCCGCCTACGCCACCGCGAAGGCGGTGCTGGGGGAGCGGTTCTCGCCGGTGACGGCGGCCGACGCGCTGAGCGCCATCCCCGCCGTCTTCGGCCGGGGGGAGCGCGTGCGCGTGCGCGGGCAGGAGGTGGAGTTCGTGCTCGTGCAGAACCCCGCCAGCTATCAGCTGAACGTCGACAGCATCGAGCCCGGCACCGAGCAGATCCTCTTCGCCATCGGATCCGACGTCCGCGATCCTTCGTACTTCTGGCCGACGGATGCCTCGTCGCTCGGCCGTGTGGCGATCGTGAGCGGATCCAAGGCGCCCGAGGCGGCACTCATGCTCGCCTACGACGGCGTGGAGATCGACCGCGTCGAGCCCGACCTCGGCCGCGCGCTCGACGAATTCCTCGCTGCGCCCGAACCGAAGCACGGCCTGAAGACGATCGTCTTCTCGGCCGACGCGATGCGCCGTACGCGCGCCCACCTCGGACTCACGGGAGCGGAATGACCCTGACGATCGTGACGCTCCTGCCCGGCCTGCAGAACACGAACGGCGACGCCGAGAATGCGACCGTGCTCGTCAGGCGGGCCCAGTGGGCGGGCCTCGACGCACGCGTGATCGCGGTCGACTCCCGCGACGACCTGCCCGAGCGCGTCGACGCCGTCGTGCTCGGCTCGGGCAGCGACTCCTCGCTCGAGGCGAGTCGCGACGCCCTGCTGACGATGCACGACGAGCTCCGCGTGTGGGGCACCGAGGGCATCCCGATCCTCGCGGTGGGCACCGGCTGGGAGCTGCTGAGCTGGGGCATCGAGCGCGCCGACGGCTCGAGCCTCGAGGGCCTCGGCGTCCTCCCGGGTCGTGCCGTGCCGCGGGGGGCCAGGGTCACGGGCGACCTCGTGGTGGCCTCGTCCCGGTTCGGGCTGCTCGTCGGTTTCGAGAACCACGCGCGCGACTATGTCGGCGCCGAGGGTTCGCCGCTCGGGCGCGTGCGCTCCGGGAGCGGCAACGGGCGCGACGGGGGCCAGGAGGGCGTCGTCATGGGCGCCGTCATCGGCACACACCTGCACGGCCCGGTGCTCGCGAAGAACCCGGCGTTCGCCGATCAGCTGCTCGGCATGATGGCCCAGCGCTCGGGGCTCGAGTACGCGCCCGGCGAGCGGGCCGCGCTCGTCGACGGATACGCGGCGGCCGCCCGCGATGCCCAGCTGGGCGCGGCGCGGGCGGCGGCATCCGTCGACGACGCCTGACGTTCCAGGCGGTGGCGCCGCCGAACGACGAACGCCCCGGTGATCACCGGGGCGTTCATGTCGTATTCGATGGGGTCAGTCGCGACCGTCGACGAGGAGTCGGCTCGACTCGTCGTGCCAGCTGTGGGCGATCTGCGAGAGCTTCTCCTCGTGCTTGCGGCCGTGATGGGCGCAGAAGAGCAGTTCGCCGCTCGCGACGACGACCCGGATGTACGCCTGGGCGCCGCATGCGTCGCAGCGGTCGAGCGCGGTGAGTTCATACGGGGTGTCGAGTTCGTCGACCGCACCGCTGGTGTCGGCGTGGTTCGTCATGGCTCCTCCTCCTGGCTCACGCGTGATATTCCGTGCATCAATGAAAACACGGCACCGACGCACTTCGTTCCGTTTGGCGGGCATTTCGCTCAGCGCGTAGCGCCTCGCACGCGGTGTCGTCCCGCGTCAGTAGGCTTGTGCGACGTGAGCTCCGACTATTCCGCCCGCCATCTCTCCGTCCTCGAGGGACTCGAGGCGGTGCGCAAACGGCCCGGCATGTACGTCGGCTCGACCGACTCGCGCGGGCTGATGCACTGCCTCTGGGAGATCATCGACAACTCGGTCGACGAGGCCCTCGCCGGCCACGGCAACGAGATCGGGGTCATCCTCCACCCCGATGGCAGCGTCGAGGTGCGCGACCGCGCCCGCGGGATCCCGGTGGACATCGAGCCCAAGACGGGGCTCTCCGGCGTCGAGGTCGTGTTCACGAAGCTGCATGCGGGCGGCAAGTTCGGCTCGGGCTCGTACGCGGCGTCGGGCGGCCTGCACGGCGTCGGGGCATCCGTCGTGAACGCGCTGTCGGAGCGGCTCGACGTCGAGGTCGACCGCGGCGGCAAGACCTGGGCGATGTCCTTCCACCGTGGCGAGCCCGGTGTGTTCGCCGACACCGGTGCGCCGTCGCCCGACGCGCCGTTCACCCCCTTCGAGGTGCGCAGCGAGCTGCGGGTCGTCGGCAAGGTGGCCAAGGGCGTCACCGGCACGCGCATCCGGTACTGGGCCGACCGGCAGACCTTCACGAAGGGCGCGGAGTTCCAGACCGACGAACTGCTCGCACGGGCACGCCAGACGGCGTTCCTCGTGCCGGGGCTCGTCATCGACGTCACCGACGAGCGCGGTACGGAGCCGCACACGACGTCGTTCCAGTTCGACGGCGGCATCTCCGAGTTCGTCGAGCACCTCGCGACCGATGCCCCGCTGACCGACGTGTGGCGCATCACAGGCGATGGCGGCTTCAGCGAGACGGTGCCGGTACTGACCGACGGGGGCGCGATGGTGCCGACCGAACTGCGGCGCGAATGCCACGTCGACATCGCCCTGCGCTGGGGCACCGGCTACGACACCGTGGTGAAGTCCTTCGTCAACATCATCGCCACGCCGAAGGGCGGCACACACCAGACGGGCTTCGACCAGGGCCTCCTCAGGTTCATGCGCCAGCAGGTCGAGCAGAACGCCCGCCGGCTGAAGGCCGGCGCAGCGTTCACAGGAGGTGGCAAGCTGGAGAAGGATGACGTGCTCGCCGGGCTCACGGCGGTCATCACCGTCCGCCTGCCGGAGCCGCAGTTCGAGGGCCAGACCAAGGAGGTGCTCGGCACCCCGGCGGTGCGCTCCATCGTGACGAACGTGCTCACGAACGAACTCGGCGCGAGGTTCGCCTCCACGAAGCGCGACGACAAGGCGCAGTCGGCGCTGCTCCTCGACAAGGTCGTCGCAGAGATGAAGTCGCGCATCTCGGCCCGCGCGCACAAGGAGACGCAGCGGCGCAAGAACGCGCTCGAGAGCTCGTCGCTGCCGGCGAAGCTCGTGGACTGCCGCTCGAGCGACATCGCGCACAGCGAGCTGTTCATCGTCGAGGGCGACTCGGCGCTCGGCACCGCGAAGCTCGCACGCGACAGCGAACACCAGGCGCTGCTGCCGATCCGCGGCAAGATCCTCAACGTGCAGAAGGCGAGCGTGTCCGACATGCTCGGCAACGCCGAGTGCGCCTCGATCATCCAGGTGATCGGGGCAGGCTCCGGGCGCAGCTTCGACCTGTCGGCTGCCCGCTACGGCAAGGTCATCATCATGAGCGACGCCGACGTCGACGGCGCCCACATCCGCACGCTGCTGCTCACGCTCTTCTTCCGCTACATGCGACCGATGATCGAAGAGGGCCGGGTCTTCGCGGCCGTGCCGCCGCTGCACCGCGTGGTCGTGATGAACCCCGGCTCGAAGCCCAACGAGACCGTCTACACCTACTCGGAGCCCGATCTCCAAGGCGTACTGGCGACGCTCAAGAAGCAGAACCGGCGATATCAGGACCCGATCCAGCGCTACAAGGGCCTCGGCGAGATGGACGCCGACCAGCTCGCGACGACGACGATGGACAAGCGCCACCGCACGCTGCGCCGCGTCGGCCTCGGCGACGCCGAGAACGCCGGACGCGTGTTCGAGCTGCTCATGGGCAACGACGTGGCGCCCCGCAAGGAGTTCATCATCGACAGCTCCGACGCGCTGGAGCGCGACCGCATCGACGCCTGACCGTCATCGGGCGACCCGTCCTGATGCCCGACCGCTACGCCGTCGACGGCGGGATGTTCTGGTTGAAGTGGAAGACGTTTTCGGGGTCCACCTCGTCCTTCACGGCTGTCAGTCGCGCGAGCTTCTCCTCGGAGTACGCGAGGCGGAGCCCGGCGACGCCGTCGTCCCCGAGCACGTTGACGTACGCTCCGCTCGCGAACCGATCCATCGTTCCGGCATAGCGGCGCGCCGCGGACATGCGCCGCTCGTCGTCGTCGGGGTCGGCCCAGCGTGCGGCGGCGACGAACTCGAACGCCGTATCGCGCTGGGAGAACGCCGTCGCCGCGTCGGCGACGTCGGCGATCGCGCCGCCGTACGCCTGGAGGCTCACGTTCGGCAGGTCGGATCCGTCCCGGGCGAGCAGCGCGTCGAGGAGCTCGTCATCGAGCGCTTGGAAGTAGTGGCCCTTCCAGTACCGTCGCAACGCGTGGCCCTCGATGTCGTCCTCGCGGATCTGGAGCTGCAGGTACGACATCGGCTCGACGATCCGGGCCGCGGGTTCCGCGACGTCGGCCAGCTCGTCGCCGAGGGCGGCGATCACCGCGTCCCCATCGTCGGGGTCGCCGACCCAGACGAGGCCGAGCGCGACATCCTGCTCCACGATGGTCGCGTTGTACGTCGCCTGTCGGGGTGCGGCGCCGCTCAGGTCCCGCCACCGCCGCATCGGCGGTCCCGCTTGGGCGACCGGGTAGTGGAACTCCGCCGAGATCGCCTGCCCGGGCTCCGGATGCAACGCGAACTCGAACTCGGTGACGACGCCGAAGTTGCCGCCGCCGCCGCGCAGCGCCCAGTACAGGTCGGGGTGCTCATCGGCGCTCGCACGCAGCGTGTCGCCGGCCGCGGTGACCACCTCGAACGAGATCACGTTGTCGCACGACAGTCCGTGCCGCCTGGCAAGCCACCCCATCCCGCCTCCGAGCGTGAGCCCGCCGACCCCGGTGTGCGACACGTTGCCGGCCGTCGTCGCGAGGCCGTGCGCCTGCGCCGCCTGATCGAGCGCCCCGAGCAGCGCGCCACCCTGGACCCGAGCGCGCCTGGTGGTTGGATCGACGGTCACGCCTCCCATCGGGCGCAGGTCGATCATCAGACCGTCGTCGGGCACGGCGTGGCCGACGATGCCGTGGCCGCCGCAGCGGATCCCCAACCCGAGGTCGTGCTCCTCGGCGAATCGCACCGCAGCCACGACATCGACGGCGTCGACGCACTGCACGATGTACCGGGGCCGCCGGTCGACCATGGCGTTCCACACGGTCCGCGCCTCGTCGTAGCCGGCCGCTCCCGGCACGAGCACCCGGCCGTTGATCGTCGCCTGAAGGTCCGCTTGCGTCATGAGTCGCCCTCTCACCCGTCGGGCCGGAAGTCGACGTCGATGCGGCAGCCTTCGCCGGCCACGCCCGAATATGCCGCTCGGGACCGCCCGTGTCAAGAACGACGTGCGCGGGGCAGGCGACGGTCGGTCAGCCGATGCGCGTGCCTACGGCGGCGACGACGGCCTCGAGCGCCTGTCCGGATGCGTCGCGCTTCGCCCCGCCGTCGGGCAGCTGCCGCGCCGTGCCGTCGGTGCCGACTGCGAGTGCGGGGGAGCGGCCCACCCAGGCGAGGTGCAGCGCATCCTCGCCCTTCAGGAACCGTTGCGAGCGTACGCCGCCCGTTGAGCGTCCCTTCGCCGGGAACTCCGCGAAAGAACTCACCTTGGCACTGCCGGGGTCGGTGCCGAGCAGCGTCTCGCCGCTCGCCGCGACCGTGACCACGACGGTGTCGTCCGCCGCATCCGCGGGAACGCTCGTGAAGTGGATGGCGTGCGCGCCGGCGCCCAGGTTGATGCCGGCCATGCCTCCGGCGGGGCATCCCTGCGGTCGAACGGATGCCGCGGCGAACCGCAGCAGTTGGGTATCGGATGCGACGAACACGAGCTCGTCGGCCTCGTCGCCCTGCACGGCGCCCACGACCTCGTCGCCGGCCTTCAGGCCGATGACCTCGAACTCGGGCTTGTTCGGGTACGCGCCCGTGGCGACGCGCTTCACGACGCCCTGCTTCGTGCCGAGCGCGATGCAGCGATCGGCGTCGAGCGAGACGATCGCGAGCACCTTCTCGTCGCGGTTCGGCAACGCGAGGTAGTCGCCCACGCGCACGCCCGCGCCGAGCTGCACCGACGTGGGCGGCAGTATCGGCAGGTCGACCGGGGTGAACCGGATGAGGCGACCGAGGCTCGTGACCGCGCCGATGTCGCTGCGGCTCGTGGTGTCGAGCGTCGAGCGGATCGCATCGTGCTTGCTGCGGCGCGCGGGCGGCGTGATGGTGGGCGGACCGTCGGGGCCGTCGGGCAGGTCGACGCGGGCGATGCGTCCGGTCGCGCTGAGGAACACGCGGCACGGGACATCCGCCACCTCGAGCGCGGCCGCCGCGGCACGCTTCGCGGTGGCTCCGGCGATCGACGGACGCGCATCGGTGAGCAGCGTGCGACGGGGAGTGCCGTAGCGCTCGGCGACCTCGGCGAGCTCGTCGGAGACGAGCGCCTCGATGCGGTGACGGCTCGCGAGCAGCGCCTCGAGCTCCTCGATCTCGACACGGAGCTTGTCACGCTCCGCCTCGAGCTCGAGGCGCGAGAACTTGGTGAGGCGACGCAGCTGCAGCTCGAGGATGTATTCCGCCTGCACGCGACTGAGGTCGAAGACCTCCATGAGCCGGGTGCGCGCGGCCGCCGCGTCGTCACTCGTGCGGATGACCTGGATGACCTCGTCGATGTCGAGGATCGCGACGAGCAGGCCCTCGACGAGGTGCAGGCGCTCCTTGCGGCGCGCGAGCCGGTACTGCGACCGGCGCGTGACGACCTCGATGCGGTGGGCGACGTAGACCTGCAGGAGCTCGCGGAGTCCGAGCGTCTGGGGTCCGCCGTCGACGAGGGCCACGTTGTTGATGTTGAACGAGTCCTCGAGGGGCGTCAGGCGGTAGAGCTGCTCGAGCACCGCCTCTGGGCTGAACCCCGTCTTGATGCCGATGACGAGGCGGAGTCCGTTCGTGCGGTCGGTCAGATCGGTGACATCCGAGATGCCGCTGATCTTCTTGGCATTCACGCCGTCCTTGATCTTCTCGATGACCTTCTCGGGGCCGACGAGATAGGGCAGCTCGGTGACCACGAGCCCGGTCTTGCGCGCGCTGATGCTCTCGACGCTCACCTTGGCGCGGGTCTTGAAGCTGCCGCGGCCCGTGGCGTATGCGTCCTTGATGCCGGCGAGACCGACGATCGTGCCGCCGGTGGGCAGGTCGGGGCCCGGCACGAACTCCATGAGCTCGTCGAGGGTCGCGTTCGGGTGGGCGAGCAAGTGGCGGGCAGCGCCCACGACCTCGATGAGGTTGTGGGGCGCCATGTTCGTGGCCATGCCGACGGCGATGCCGCTCGCGCCGTTGACGAGCAGGTTCGGGTAGGCCGACGGCAGCACGTCGGGCTGGGTCAGCTGGTTGTCGTAGTTCGGCACGAAGTCGACGACGTCCTCGTCGAGACCCTCGGTCATGGCGAGCGCGGGGGAGGCGAGCCGAGCCTCGGTGTAGCGGGGCGCGGCGGGCCCGTCGTCGAGCGAGCCGAAGTTGCCGTGGCCGTCGATGAGCGGCACTCGCAGGGTGAACGCCTGCGCCATGCGCACGAGCGCGTCGTAGATCGCGGTGTCGCCGTGCGGGTGGAGCTTGCCCATCACCTCGCCGACGACGCGCGCCGACTTCACATGACCCCGGTCGGGACGCAGGCCCATCTCGGTCATCTGGTAGAGGATGCGGCGCTGCACCGGCTTGAGGCCGTCGCGGGCGTCGGGCAGGGCCCGCGAGTAGATGACCGAGTAGGCGTACTCGAGGAACGAGCCCTGCATCTCGGTGGCGACGTCGACGTCTTCGATGCGTTCGACGATCGGCTCGTCGGCGGGCGGGTGCTTGGCTCGGGTCATCCGTGGTCTCTGGAGCGGGCGTGCGGCGCACGCGGTGGAACTGGGGCGCGCCCGGCCTGTGCCAGACTGGGCGCGATGCCTGCAATGCTACCGGTGCCTGCCGTCAGCGCTCCGAGGCTTGCCGGGGTGCTCGCCAGTTCGCTCGCGAGCCTCAGTGGGGATGGGAACGAGTTCGGCCTGCCCGCGGCATCCGGTGCGGTCGTCGTGCTCGTCGACGGCCTCGGCGCGGCGAACCTCCAGGCCCGTGCCGGCCACGCGCGCTTCCTGGCGTCGCGGATGTCGCGGCGCGACGTGATCCGCACGGTGCTGCCGTCGACGACGGCCGCCGCCCTCGCGACCTTCACGACCGGACGGATGCCGGGTGAGCACGGCCTCGTCGGCTACCGCGTGCTCGACGCGGCGCGCGACCGACTGGTCAACCAGCTGAACGGCTGGGACGCGGGGATGGTGCCCGAGACGTGGCAGCGCTCGGCCACGCTCTTCGAGGCCGCCGCCGAGCAGGGGCGTCCGAGTTTCGCGATCGGCGCGGCGCGGTACGCCGACTCGGGATACACGCGTGCGGTGCTGCGCGGTGCGGAGTACCACGTCGCCGCGTCGTTCGCCGAGCGTTTCGAGGCGGCGCGGCTGCTGCTGGAACGCGAGGCCGGCGCGCTCGTCTACCTCTACGTGCCCGAGCTCGACCAGGCCGCGCACGCGCACGGGTGGGAGTCGGATCGCTGGCTGGGCATCCTCGAGCAGCTCGACGCCGAGCTCGCCGCCTTCGAGCGCCGGATGCCGCGTGGCGCCGGACTCCTCGTCACCGCGGATCACGGGGTGATCGACGTGCCGGCGCACCGCCACGTCTTCGTCGACGCACGTCCCGACCTGCTCGACGGGGTACGCCATGTGGGCGGCGAGCCGCGCTTCCTCTCCCTGTACTTCGAGCCCGGCCTCGCCGACGCGGAGCGATCGAGGCTCGTCGCCGGCTGGCGTGCCGCGGAGGAGCACCGGGCATGGGTGCTCGACCGCGACGAGGCGATCGCCTCGGGGCTCTATGGCCCGGTGGCCGACGAGGTGCGCCCCCGCATCGGCGATGTGCTCGTCGCCGCCCGCTCCGGCGTCGCCTACTACGACCGCCGAGAGCCCAACCGGAAGCCGGAGGCGATGATCGGGCAGCACGGATCGCTGAGCGATGAGGAGACCCGGGTCCCGCTCATCCGGGCGGGCGCCTACGCGAGAGCCTGAGCGATCAGGACGGGTACTGTCCGCGCTTTACCTGCGGCTTCGGCAGGCGCAGCGGGCGGAGCTGCAGGGCGCGCATCGCCGCGTACCAGCGCACGCGCTCGGCCTTGTCCTCGCCGAACTTCGCCCTGAGCTTGCGCGTCACGAGGAAACCGACGATGACGACGTCGATCACGGCCACGAGGAAGAACGCCCACAGGGCGAGGATGCCGATCGTCTGCATCTGGGCGTTCGGGACGAGCGTGAGCAGGATGACGGCGAACATCACGGGGATGAGCACCTCGCCGATGCTGAAGCGCGCATCGACGTAGTCGCGCACGAACTTCTTCTGCGGGCCGCGATCGCGCGCGGGCAGGTAGCGGTCTTCACCGAGGGCCATGCCGACCCGCGCGCGCTCGCGGGCCTCGGCCTGCTTGGCCCGCGCCTGCTTCGCCGCCTCCTTGCGGTCGTTGGGCACGAGCGGGCGCTTGCGGGCCGCTTCCTGCTCTGCACGGCTCGGAGTGGGGGCGCCCTTGCCGACCTTCGAGGTCGACTCGGGTGCTGCGTCGTCGGCGCCGGCTTCGGGCGCGGGGGTGTTGGTCGGGTGCTTTGCCACGGGAGTCCTCGAATCGGTTGCCCTTAAGATTACCGGCATGACCCAGCCCCATCCCACCCAGTCCTCAGCTGCGCCCGCCCCCGTGACGACCGGACCGATCCACGCCGCCGTGGATGCGGGGTTCCCGGCCGCCGTCGCGGACCTCGCGCGGCTCGTGCGCATCCCATCCGTCTCATGGCCGGCGTTCGACCCCGCGCACGTCGCCGCGAGTGCAGAGGCGGTCGCCGAGCTCCTCCGCGGGACCGGGGTGTTCGAGCTCGTCGAGGTGCGACGCGCGGCAGTGGGGGACGGATCGGAGCTCGGCCAGCCCGCCGTCGTGGCGAGCCGGCACGCGCGCAACGGTCGTCCCACGGTGCTGCTCTACGCGCACCACGACGTGCAGCCGCCCGGCAAGGACGAGGACTGGGAGACGCCGCCCTTCGAGCCGACGCAGCGCGGCGACCGCCTGCACGGCCGGGGCGCCGCCGACGACAAGGCCGGCGTCATGGCGCACGTCGGCGCCATCCGCGCCTTCGCCGAGGCCGCGGGCGACTTCGACCTGGGCATCGCCGTGTTCATCGAGGGCGAGGAGGAGTGGGCGTCGCGCTCCTTCGCGAACTTCCTCCGCGAGAATCGCGACCTGCTCGCCGCCGATGCGATCGTCGTCGCCGACTCCGGCAACTGGGACGTGGAGACGCCGGCGATCACGGTCGCGCTCCGCGGTGCAGTCGCCTTCAACTTCCGCGTCGACACGCTCGCGCACGCCTCGCACTCCGGCATGTACGGCGGCGCGGTGCCCGACGCGATGCTCGCCGCCATCCGGCTCCTCGACACGCTGTGGGACGACAACGGCTCCGTCGCCGTCGAGGGCCTCCGGAGCGCCGACCTCGAGACGCCCGACTACGACGAGGCGCAGCTGCGTGCCGAGGCCGGGCTGCTCGACGGCGTGACCCCCATCGGCAACGGCACGATCCTCTCGCGCATCTGGGCGCAGCCGGCGATCACCATCACGGGCATCGACGCACCGGATGTGGCGAACGCCTCGAACACGTTGCTGCCAGGGGTCCGCGTGCGCGTGAGCGCGCGTGTCGCACCGGGACAGGATGCCGACGAGGCCTTCGCCGCGATCCGGGCGCATCTCGAAGCGCATGCGCCGTTCGGCGCCCGGCTCACCTTCGAGGAGGTCGACGCCGGCCAGCCCTTCCTCGTGGACACGAGCGGCTGGGCGGTCGCGGAGACGCGCGCCGCGATGGCCGAGGGATGGGGCCGCGACCCCGTTGAGATCGGCGTCGGCGGGTCGATCCCGTTCATCGCCGAACTCGTCGAGGAGTTCCCTGACGCGCAGATCCTCGTGACGGGAGTGGAGGATCCCGACTCCCGCCCCCACAGCCCGAACGAGTCCCTGCACCTCGGCGTGTTCAAGCGCGCCCTGCTCAGCGAAGCCCTCTTCCTGGCCCGGCTCGACGCGCGCGTGACCTCGTCGTGACCCCTGAGACGACTTCCTGAGCAACGACCGGACGCGTACTCCGTTTCCGCGGTTACCATGGAGGGAGGGTTTCCGCGTTCCCTGACGCACCGAGGAGAGACATGAGCGACACGATCACCGAGACCGCGCACGGCGTGAAGCTGAGCGAACCCGCCGCCGACAAGGTGCGCAACCTCCTCGAACAGGAGGGGCGCGACGACCTGCGACTGCGGGTCGCGGTGCAGCCCGGCGGATGCTCCGGCCTCATCTACCAGCTCTACTTCGACGAGCGGCTGCTCGACGGTGACGCGGTCGTCGACTTCTCGGGCGTCGAGGTCGTGGTCGACAAGATGAGCGTGCCGTACCTCGACGGTGCGTCGATCGACTTCGAGGACACCATCCAGAAGCAGGGCTTCACGATCGACAACCCGAACGCGCAGGGCAGCTGCGCCTGCGGCGACTCGTTCCACTGACCGGGGCCCACCCGAAACTCCCCGAAGGGAGGCCGCGCAGGCGGCCTCCCTTCGGCGTTTCCGCCGGTGCGGCGCGGAATCCGTGCGAGCACCCGCCCGACACCGACTGCCGGTGCACACCCGGGCGGCGGAGTCGGAGTAGGCTAGGCATCGATCACCGCGCTTCGCTGTGAAGCGCCTTCGAGTCTCCCGAAAGGTCACCGGTGCGCCATAATCGCCGTCTCCGATGGGCTGCAATCCCGATCGCAGCGTCGCTCAGCCTCGTCCTCGCAGGATGCACGCAGGCCCAGCTGAACGGATACCTTCCGGGGTTCGAGGAGGGGGAGCCCCCAGTCACCAACCACACGGAACTCGTGTCGGGTCTGTGGGTCACGTCGTGGATCGTGCTGCTCATCGTCGGCCTCATCACCTGGGGCCTCACGATCTGGGCCGTCATCGCCTACCGCCGGCGCAAGGGCCAGACCGGCCTGCCCGTGCAGCTGCGTTACAACATGCCGATCGAGGTCTTCTACACGATCGTGCCGCTCATCCTCGTGCTCGGCTTCTTCGCCTTCACGGCGCGCGACCAGCAGGTGATCGAGCAGCGCTTCGCCGAGGACGAGATCGACGTCAAGGTCGAGGTCATCGCCAAGCAGTGGGCCTGGGACTTCAACTACGTCAACGAAGACGTCTACTCGCCCGGCATCCAGGGCCAGCTCGCCGACGAGGGTCCGCAGGGCTCGCTCGTGCAGTCGGAGCTCCCGACGCTCTACCTTCCCGTCGGCAAGAACGTCGAGATCGAACTCAATTCACGTGACGTCATCCACTCGTTCTGGGTCGTCGACTTCCTCTACAAGAAGGACATCTTCCCGGGCAAGACGAACTACATGTCGTTCGTTCCCGAGCGCGAGGGCACCTACGCGGGCAAGTGCGCCGAGCTCTGCGGCGAGTACCACTCGCTCATGCTCTTCAACGTCGAGGTCGTCTCCGAGGCCGAGTACGAGGAGTACATCGACTCGCTTCGCGACCTCGGCCAGGAGGGCCAGCTCTCGAACGAGTACGACCGCCGCCAGAACCTGCCCGGTACGGGCGAGCCCGAGCTGAAAGAGGAAGAGTAAGCCGCGATGAGCACCATGACCGCACCGGCTCGTCCCGCGAGCACCTCGCCGTTCGGCACTCGCAAGGTCGAGCGCAAGGGCAACGTCCTGGTCCGGTGGATCACCTCCACCGACCACAAGGTCATCGGGTACCTCTACCTGATCACCTCGTTCATCTACTTCGCCATCGGCGGCGTGATGGCCCTCATCATCCGCGCGCAGCTGTTCCAGCCCGGCCTCGAGATCGTCCAGACCCGGGAGCAGTACAACCAGCTGTTCACCATGCACGGCACGATCATGCTGCTGATGTTCGCGACGCCGCTCTTCGCGGGCTTCGCGAACGTGCTGATGCCGCTGCAGATCGGTGCGCCCGATGTCGCATTCCCGCGCCTCAACGCGTTCGCGTACTGGCTGTTCAACTTCGGTTCGCTGATGGCGGTGGCCGGCTTCTTCACGCCGCAGGGTGCCGCATCCTTCGGCTGGTTCGCCTACCAGCCGCTCGCGTCGACGACCTTCTCGCCGGGGATCGGAGGCAACCTCTGGATGCTCGGCCTCGGCCTCTCGGGCTTCGGCACGATCCTCGGCGCGGTGAACTTCATCACCACGATCATCACGATGCGCGCGCCGGGCATGACGATGTTCCGCATGCCGATCTTCACGTGGAACACGCTCATCACGTCGATCATGATCCTGATGGCATTCCCCGTGCTCGCCGCCGCGCTCCTCGCAGGCGGCGCCGATCGCATCTTCGGGGCGCACATCTACAACCCGGCCAATGGCGGGGTCCTCCTGTGGCAGCACCTGTTCTGGTTCTTCGGGCACCCCGAGGTGTACATCATCGCGCTGCCGTTCTTCGGCATCGTGTCCGAGATCTTCCCGGTCTTCAGCCGCAAGCCGATCTTCGGCTACAAGACGCTCATCTATGCGACGATCACGATCGCCGCCCTCTCGATGACCGTCTGGGCGCACCACATGTACGTGACCGGATCCGTTCTCCTTCCGTTCTTCGCGCTGATGACGATGCTCATCGCGGTGCCGACGGGCGTGAAGATCTTCAACTGGATCGGCACGATGTGGCGCGGCTCCATCACGTTCGAGACGCCGCTCGTGTGGGCGATCGGCTTCCTCATCACGTTCGTGTTCGGTGGTCTCACCGGCGTGATCCTCGCGTCTCCGCCGCTCGACTTCCACGTCTCCGACACGTACTTCGTGGTCGCGCACTTCCACTATGTCGTGTTCGGCACGGTCGTGTTCGCGATGTTCGCGGGCTTCTACTTCTGGTGGCCGAAGTGGACCGGCAAGATGCTGAACGAGTCGCTCGGCAAGTGGCACTTCTGGCTGCTCTTCATCGGCTTCCACACGACGTTCCTCATCCAGCACTGGCTCGGCGTCGTCGCGATGCCACGTCGGTACTACTCGTACCTGCCCGAGGACAACATCACCTGGATGAACCAGCTCTCGACGATCGGTGCGGGCATCCTCGCGGTGTCGATGATCCCGTTCCTCCTGAACGTCTACATCACTGCGCGCCGTGCGCCGAAGGTGACCGTCAACGACCCGTGGGGCTACGGACGATCGCTCGAGTGGGCGACGAGCTGCCCGCCGCCGCGCCACAACTTCACGTCGATCCCGCGCATCCGTTCGGAGGCGCCGGCGTTCGACCTCAACCACCCCGAGGCGGGCATCCCCGTGGGCATCGGCCCGGCGAAGGACGCCCCGCAGGCTCCGGTCTACGACGCGGCGACGAAGGGAGTCAAGTAAATGCGCGCCAATGCCATCCTCTTCTGGATCCTCGCCGTCTTCTTCGCCCTCACGGCGGCGATCTACGTCGTGTGGTCGATCGCCGCGTACGGCACTCCTGAGCCGGCTGGTACCGTCGCCCTCACGCTCAGCGGCGTCCTCGGCGCATTCATCGCCTTCTACCTCGGACGAGTGCGCAGTGCGCAGGGCGCCGAACTCCCTGAGGACCGGCTCGACGCCAACATCGACGACGGTGACGCGGAGCTCGGCTTCTTCAGCCCCTGGAGCTGGTGGCCCATCATCATGGCAGGCGGGGCCGCCCTCGCGTTCCTCGGGCTCGCCATCGGCTTCTGGATCTCGTTCCTCGCGATCCCGATCGTGGTGATCGCGCTGGTCGGGTGGGTATTGGAGTACTACCGCGGCAACTTCGCGCGATAGCGAACGAATCCCTCCATCTCGACGAAGCCCCGGTGCATTGCGCCGGGGCTTCGCGCATCGCACGCGCGCCGATCGGTGCCGCCCGGATCAACCGCGCACCGCGCCGACGACACACCACGACAGGCCGCGATGGCGATACCGGAGTTCGAAGCCGTGTCGGCGAACGACGTCGGCCATCGCGTCGGGCGAGTGGACGAATCCCCGATAGGCGCGCCCCGAGAGCCGGCCCATGAGGTTGCCGAGACCGACCATCGCACGAGTCCGAATCGTCCGCGGCGGATGGGTGAAGACGACGGTGCGAAGAGCCCGATCGGCTGCGGCCCCGAGCAGTCGCTCGTACTCCGGGTAGCAGCACACCACTCGATGCAGCACGACGACGTCGGCCCGGTCGACCGCCTCGGGAGACGTCGCGAGATCCACGCCGAGGATCCTGGTGACGCGGTCTCCGACCCCTGCCTCGTCGATCAGTCGTCCCGCATCCGCCTCGTACGCGCCGGAGAGTTCGAGGTTGGTCGTGCGCGCCGCTCCTCGAGCGAGCAACTCCAGTTGGATCTCACCGATGCCACCGCCCACCTCGAGCACCGAGGCGTCTTCGATGCCGGTCGAGGAGAGGAACCCCACGAGCCGCCGTTCCGTCGGTGTGAGCCCCTTCCGGCGATACCGACGCGCGGCCTTCCCGGCGAATCGCGCGTCGAAGACCTCCTCGTACCCCTCCGGGCTCTGCGCGCCGCAGCACTCGTCCATGCCATCAGTATGGAGCCGATGGGTCGGTTTGTCCCGACGACGGGGCCTGAGACTGGCCCTCACGTCCGCGGGCGACCGGCTCATGCCGGAGACCAAGGTGAGCGTGCGAAGACCAGGAGGTCCACCGCGATCGTGACGCCGATGAGGTCATCGTTCGATCCGGTGACTGGCGACAGGCTGGCCGCGTGGTGAGCCGACGGGCCCATGCCAGCGAGGAGACTGCGGGTCGCAGCATCCGTCTCGAGGGCATACTCGATCGACGTCTTCGACTTCAGCTCGAAACCGGACTCGCCGAGTTGCTCGGCAACTCGGTCGGCCTTGCCTGGGGGGACATCCAGGAGCGCTCCACTTCGCCGAAGCTCGTGCAGGTGCTCGGCGGCCGGGACGACGACGACGAGTCGGCCGTTCGGCCTGAGGACGCGAGCGAACTCGACACCGTTGCGCGGCGCGAAGACGTTGAGGGCGACGTCGACGACGCCGTCGCGAATCGGAAGGGGGCGCCAGAGATCGAGCACGACCCCGGTCGCGCCGGGGAGGGCGCGCAGGCTCATTCGCACTGCGTCGGGCGATCGATCGGCAAGGAGGAACGCAGCTCCGGGCACTGCTCGAGCGAGCGTCGCCGAGTAGTAGCCGGTTCCGCAGCCGAGGTCGGCGATGCGCAGCGGCGCTCCGGACGCGCTCGGAGGCACGGCCGCGGCGACGTCGGCGATCGCTGCAGCGATCGGGGCGTAGGCACCCCCGTCGAGCAGGGACGAGCGAGCCGCGAGCATCCCGCGATCGTCGCCCTTCGTCGTCGGCGCCTTCGGAGGCAGCAGCGTGACGAAGCCGTGCTTCGAGAGGTCGAACCGGTGACCGGCACCGCAGCCGAGCACGCGCGCGTCGACGGCCTCAAGCGGCAGGAAGCAGTTCGGGCACCGGAGCCATGTCGTGTCGATCGACATGGAACCGGTGCCCGAATCGGTGAGCGGGAAGGCTCAGTGCTGCTCGGACTGCGTGACCTCGTGATGCGTCGAGTGCGATGCCTCGAGCTCGCCCCTGGTCACCGGCGCGATCCGGTCCTCGAAGAACCAGCGTGAGAAGCCCGCACGGAGCTGCTGGCCGAACGTGATCTTGCCGCGGGCGTTGGGGCGCAGCATGAGCGGCGCGTACGACTCGTAGCTCACGAGCCTCCAGCGGTCGAACTCGTCGAGGGGCTGGTGCACCTCGATGAACTCACCGCCCGGGAGCTTCACGATGCGGCCGGACTCGTAACCGTGCAGCACGATCTCGCGATCCTTCTTCTCCAGCGCGATGCAGACGCGCTTGGCGAGGAAGTACGCGATGAACGGCCCGATGATGACCACGGCCTGGAGCGCGTGGATCACGCCCTCCATCGTGAGCGAGAAGTGCGTCGCGAGGATGTCCGAGCTCGCCGCGGCCCACAGGCCCGCGTAGAACGTGACCCCGGCCGCACCGATGGCGGTGCGGGTCGGCGCGTTGCGCGGACGATCGGCGATGTGGTGCTCGCGCTTGTCGCCCTTCACCCACGCCTCGATGAACGGGTAGCTGACCACGAGCACCAGGAAGAGGCCGATGCCGATGAGCGGCACCAGGATGTTGAACGACCATGTGCGGTCGAGCCATACGAACTCCCAACCCGGCGGGATCAGGCGCAGGGCACCGTCGGCGAAGCCGATGTACCAGTCGGGCTGCGTACCGGCCGACACCGGAGACGGGTCGTACGGTCCGTAGTTCCAGATCGGGTTGATCGTGAAGAGCGCCGCGATGAGGGAGATGACGCCGAAGATGATGAACATGAAGCCGCCGGCCTTCGCCGCGTAGATCGGCAGGATGGGCGGGCCGACCGAGTTCGTGGGCTGGCGTCCAGGACCGGCGAACTGCGTGTGCTTGTGGATGAACACGTACCCCACGTGGATCGCGACGAGGGCGACCACGAGCGCCGGCAGCAGCAGGATGTGCAGCGTGTAGAGGCGGCCGACGATGGCCGTGCCCGGGAACTCCCCGCCGAACAGCAGGAAGGAGGTCCACGTTCCGATCACCGGCATGCCCTTGACCATGCCGTCGATGATGCGGAGGCCGTTGCCCGACAGCAGGTCGTCGGGGAGCGAGTACCCGGTGAAGCCCTCCGCCATCGCGAGGACGAACAGCGTGAAGCCGAACACCCAGTTGATCTCGCGGGGCTTGCGGAACGCGCCGGTGAAGAACACCCGGAGCATGTGCAGGCCGATGGCGGCCACGAACAGCAGGGCGGCCCAGTGGTGCATCTGGCGAATGAAGAGCCCACCGCGGATGTCGAACGAGATGTCGAGCGTCGATGCCATGGCGACCGACATCTCCACGCCCTTGAGGGGAACGTAGGAGCCGTCGTAGTGCACCTCGGCCTGGGAGGCCTGGAAGAAGAACGTCAGGAACGTTCCCGAGAGCAGGACCAGGACGAAGCTGAAGAGCGCCACCTCGCCGAGCAGGAACGACCAGTGGTCGGGGAACGCCTTGCGTCCGAGACCCTTGATCGCGACGGCGAGACCGGTGCGGTCATTCAGGTAGTCCGACGCCGCCGCCGTGAACGTGCGCTTGGCGGGCGCGGATGGTCGTGTCGGTGCGGTGGTCAATTTCGCTCCCAGAAGCTCGGGCCGACGGGTTCGGTGAAGTCGCTCTGCGCGATGAGGTAGCCCTCGTCGTCGACGGCGATCGGCAGCTGCGGCAGCGGTCGCTTGGCCGGGCCGAAGATGACCTCGCAGTTGTTCGACACGTCGAACTGCGACTGGTGGCAGGGGCAGAGCAGGTGGTGCGTGTGCTGCTCGTAGAGGGCGACGGGGCATCCGACGTGCGTGCAGATCTTCGAGTAGGCCACGATGCCGTCATACGCCCACGACTCACGGCCTGGCGCCGGGTTGAGCTCGCTCGGCTCGAGGCGCATGAGGAGCACGGCGGCCTTCGCCTTCTCCTCGAGCCTGCCCTGCTCGAGCTCGGCCAGACCTTCTGGGATCACGTGGAACGCGCTGCCGATCGTGACATCCGAAGCCCTGATCGGCACGCCCGACGGGTCGAGAGTGAGGCGCGTGCCCTTCGCCCACATGGTGTGGCTGAGGAGCTCGACGGGAAGCTGGTCTTGAGGAGCGAGACCGCGGAACAGCACGACGGCCGGAATCGGAAGCGCGAGGAGCGCTGCGATGAGGCTGTTGCGGATGACCGAGCGCCGAGTGAACCCCGATTCCTCGTCGGCCTCGCGGAAGACCTCGACGGCGCCCTGCTTGGTCGCCTCCGTGCCCCCGATGGGGTGGCGGATGTCGATGGACTCGGGGGAGGTCATGAGCGACTTGCCCCAGTGCACGGCGCCGAAGCCGATGCCGAGCAGCGCGAGCGTCACCCCGAAGCCGATGAACATGTTGTTCAGGCGGACGGCACCGACGTCATTCCCCTCGATCGGGAAGAGCATGTACGCGGCGATCGCCCACACGCTCCCGAGGATCGAGAGGTAGAAGAGGGTGTAGACCGTGCGCTGGGCGCGCTTCTCGCGCTTGGGGTCCTCGTCGGTGACGCGAGGACGGTGCGGCTCGAAGCCGGGATTCGTGAAGCCGTCGTGGGGAATGACCGCTGTGCCGGTCGAGCCGGCGAATTCCTGCTCGGCGTGCGACGAGTCGGCAGCGGCGAGCTCAGTGCCGCTGTGGTCGTCCTGTGCCATGGTTCTCCTCTTTCAGGTACTTCGGTGCGGGGCGTGCGCTAATTGGACTTCGCCGTGATCCATATGGTGACCGCGACGATCGCGCCGAGACCGAAGATCCAGATGAACAGGCCCTCCGCTACGGGTCCGAGCGAGCCGAGCTCGAAACCGCCGGGCGAGCGGTTGTCCTGCACGTACTTGAGGTACGTGATGATGTCGCGCTTGTCCTCGGGAGAGATGTTCAGGTCGTTGAACACCGGCATGTTCTGCGGACCGGTGACCATTGCCTCGTAGGCGTGCACGCCCGAGACATTCGTGAGCGGAGGAGCGAACTTGCCCTCGGTGAGTGCGCCGCCGGCGCCCGCCACGTTGTGGCACATTGCGCAGTTGATGCGGAACAACTCGGCGCCGTTCGCTGCGTCGCCGCCGCCGTTGACCAGGTGGTCGGCGGGGATGTCTGGGCCGGGGCCGAGCGAGGCGACGTAGTAGGCGAGCTGCTTGACCTGCTCGTCGGTGAACTGCGGCGGCTTCTGCTGTGCCTGCGGACCCTGCATCTGCATCGGCATGCGGCCGGTGCCGACCTGGAAGTCCACGGCGGCCGCGCCGACGCCGATGAGGCCCGGCCCGTTCGCGGTGCCCTGCGCCTCGAGACCGTGACAGGTGGCGCAGTTGGCCTGGAAGAGCTTCTTGCCCTCCTCGATCGTCTCCTGCGACGTGGGCTTCGCCTCGGCCTGCGCCGCGGTGCCGCTGCTGATCGCCGCGTACGCGCCGCCGGTGAAGACGAGGCCGAGCGCGAGGAGCGCGACGGTGGCGAGCGGGTGCCGGCGACCGGTGCGTCGCTTCGAGCGGTTCATTGAGTTCTTCCTGTTCGCAGGCATGCTGTTCGTGGCGCTCCTGGTGCGACTATTTGAGGACGTAGATGACGAGGAACAGGCCGATCCAGACGACGTCGACGAAGTGCCAGTAGTACGAGACGACGATGGCGCTGGTCGCCTCGCGGTGGCCGAAGTTCTTCACCGAGAAGACGCGGCCGATGACGAGGAGGAACGCGATCAGGCCGCCCGTGACGTGCAGGCCGTGGAAGCCGGTGGTGAGGTAGAACGCGGACCCGTAGGAGTTGGAGTCGATGGCGATGCCCTCGGAGACGAGCGTGGCGTACTCCCAGATCTGGCCGGCGACGAAGATGGCACCCAATGCGTACGTGAGGAAGAACCACTCGGTCATGCCCCACTGCGTCGGCTTCCAGCCGGTCGCGTACGGCTGGAGTCGCTCCGCCGCGAACACGCCGAACTGGCAGGTGAACGACGATGAGACGAGGATGATCGTGTTCGTCAGCGAGTACGGGAAGTTCAGGCGATCCGCCTCGAATTCCCAGAGGGCGGGCGACGTCGACCGCAGCGTGAAGTAGATCGCGAAGAGCCCCGCGAAGAACATGACCTCGCTGCCGAGCCACACGATCGTGCCCACTGCAACGGTGTTGGGGCGCTTGATCACGGGCGCGGTCGCCTGATAAGTGATTGAGGTGCTCGTCACGCTCCCCATTATGGCTGAAATCAAGCCTGAGTTTTCGTCAACCGGGGGAGTCGTTTCGACGTCGAACGGTTAGGGAAGCCTAACTTCTCATGGGTTTGCGCCGTGAATCCGCCCTGAAACCGCTCGATAGGATCGACGCATGCCCGCCCAACAGAACTGGCCGAACATCATCTCCGCGCTGCTCGACGGCGAGGACCTGAGCGTGTCGGATGCGGCGTGGTGCATGGAGCAGGTCATGACGGGCACCGCGACGTCTGCGCAGCTCGCCGGCTTCCTGATCGCGCTGCGCGTGAAGGGGGAGACCGTCGACGAGATCGTCGGGTTCCGCGACGCCGTGCTGGAGCATGCGGTGCCGCTGCAGGTCGACCCGATGGCGCTCGACATCGTGGGCACGGGCGGCGACCGGTTCGGCACGGTGAACGTGTCGACGATGGCCTCCATCGTGGCCGCGGCATCGGGTGTTCCCGTGATCAAGCACGGCAACCGCGCCGCGAGCTCGTCGTCGGGCTCGTCCGACGTGCTCGCCGCGCTGGGCCTCGACCTCTCGCTGCCTGCCGATCGGGTGGCCGAGGTGCTCGGCGAGACCGGCATCACGTTCGCGTTCGCCGCGGCGTTTCATCCCGGCTTCAAGCACGCCGGTCCGGTGCGTGCCGAGCTCGGCGTTCCGACGGTCTTCAACTTCCTCGGGCCGCTCTGCAACCCCGCCCGCCCCGAGGCGTCGGCGGTGGGGGTCGCGCACCTCGACCGGGTGCCGCTCATCGTCGGCGTGTTCCAGACTCGCGGCGCGACCGCCCTCGTGTTCCGCGGCGACGACGGGCTCGACGAGCTCACGACGACGGGCCACAGCCACATGTGGGAGGTCTCCCGCGGCACGGTCAAGGAGCATGACCTCGATCCGCGGGAGCTCGGCATCCAGCGCGCGAGCATCGAAGACCTGGTCGGCGGCGATGCGGCCCACAACGCCGAGATCGTGCACCGGGTCTTCGCAGGGGAACGGGGACCGGTCCGCGACATCGTCGTGCTGAACGCGGCCGCCGGGCTCGTGGCGTTCGAGCTCGCGAAGGACCCGAGCCAGTTCCAGCGGGCGATCCTCGACCGGTTCCGCGACAAGATGGCGGTCGCCGAGGAGGCGATCGACAGCGGTGCGGTAGCGCGCAAGCTCGATCAGTGGATCGCCGCGACGAAGGTGTGAGCGTGGCATCCGTCTGATCGCCGGACCACGACGAAGTGGCCCCGCGGATGCCGCGGGGCCCTTCGTGTCACTCGTGCGACGCCCTCGGCGTCACCCGTGCGACACGTCGTCGTCCATCCAGCCGAACGTCTTCGTGACGGCCTTCTTCCAGAGACGGAGCTGACGGTCGCGCTCGGCCGGCTCCATCTGCGGCTCCCAGCGGGAGTCCTCCTGCCAGTGCGCGCGGAGCTCGTCGAGATCGGACCAGAAGCCCACCGCCAGGCCGGCCGCGTAGGCCGCCCCGAGTGCGGTGGTCTCGGCGACCACCGGGCGCACGACGGGCACGCCGAGGATGTCGGCCTGGAACTGCATGAGCGTGTTGTTGGCGATCATGCCGCCGTCGACCTTCAACTCGGTGAGGTCGACCCCCGAGTCCGCGTTGACCGCGTCGAGCACCTCGCGGGTCTGGAACGCGGTCGCCTCGAGGGCGGCGCGGGCGATGTGGCCCTTGTTCACGTATCGGGTGAGGCCGACGAGGGCACCACGTGCGTCGGGGCGCCAGTACGGGGCGAACAGGCCCGAGAACGCCGGCACGAAGTACGCGCCGCCGTTGTCCTCGACGGTCTTCGCGAGGTCCTCGATCTCAGGCGCGCTTGAGATGAGCCCGAGGTTGTCGCGCAGCCACTGGACGAGTGCGCCCGTGATGGCGATCGCGCCCTCGAGTGCATAGTGCGGCTTGTCGTCGCCGAGCTTGTACCCGAGTGTCGTGAGCAGCCCGTGCTTCGAGTGGACGATCTCCTCGCCCGTGTTGAAGATCAGGAAGTTGCCGGTGCCGTACGTGTTCTTGGACTCGCCCGGATCGAACGCAGCCTGCCCGAACGTCGCGGCCTGCTGGTCGCCGAGGATGCCCGCGACCGGTACCTCCCTCAGGAGGCTCGACGGCTCGACTGTGCCGTAGACCTCGGAGGAGGCCTTGATCTCGGGGAGCATCGACTTGGGCACGCCGAAGGCGGCGAGGATCCCGTCGTCCCACGCGAGGGTCTCGAGGTCCATGAACATGGTCCGCGAGGCGTTCGTGACGTCTGTCGCGTGCACGCCGCCCTCGACCCCGCCCGTGAGATTCCAGAGCACCCACGTGTCGGTCGTGCCGAACAGCAGGTCACCTGCCTCGGCCTTCTCCCGCGCACCGGGCACGTTCTCGAGAATCCACACGATCTTGGTGCCCGAGAAGTACGTCGCGAGCGGCAAGCCGACCTGCTGCTTGAACCGTTCGACGCCGCCGTCGGCCGCGAGGCGGTCGACGATCGGCTGGGTGCGGGTGTCCTGCCACACGATCGCGTTGTACACGGGCTGGCCCGTGTTCTTGTCCCAGACCACGGATGTCTCCCGCTGGTTGGTGATGCCAACCGCGGCGATGTCGTGTCTCGTGAGGTCGGCCTTGCCGAGCGCCTGCCCGATCACCTCGCGCGTGTTGCGCCAGATCTCCATCGGGTCGTGCTCGACCCAGCCGGCCTTCGGGAAGATCTGCTCGTGCTCGAGCTGACCCGACGCGACGATGGAACCCTTCCTGTCGAAGATGATCGAGCGCGAGCTCGTCGTTCCCTGGTCGATCGCCAGGATGTAGTCAGCCATGACTTCCTCTCAATCTTGCGGATGCCCCGCCGGCATCGGCGTCGGCGGGCGCACGTGCGCGTGCGGAACTGAAGCGGGGCCGGCCCTTCGCCGGCCGGCCCCGCCGGATGATCAGGTGATGATCGGAATCAGCCAGATGGCCGACCAACCGGCGATGAGTCCGCCGATGATCGGTCCGACGACGGGCACCCAGGAGTATGCCCAGTCGGAGGCGCCCTTGCCCTTGAAGGGGAGGAACGCGTGTGCGATGCGCGGTCCGAGGTCGCGGGCGGGGTTGATCGCATAGCCGGTCGGACCACCGAGGGACACGCCGATACCGATCACGAGCAGCGCCACAGGCAGCGCGCCGAGCGCGGCGAGCCCGCCCTCGCCCTGGCGACCGCCGCCGAAGCCGATGACGACGAAGACCAGCACGAACGTGCCGATGATCTCGGTGACGAGGTTCCACCCGTACGAGCGGATCGCCGGGACGGTCGAGAACACGATGAGCTTCAAGGTAGCCGGCACCTCCTCGTCGAAGTGCTGCCTGTACGCGAGCCACATGACGACGGCGCCGATAATCCCGCCGATGAGCTGCGCGCCGATGTAGGCGGTGACCGACAGGAGATCGACCGGGACGGTGAGCCCGAGTGCTGCGTTGCCGAACTCGGTCGCCCCGTTGGCCACGAGCCCGAGTGTCACCGCCGGGTTGATGTGCGCGCCCGATGCGAACGCGACGATGACGCCGGAGAAGACCGCGAAGCCCCAGCCGAACGTTATCATGAGGAATCCTCCGTTGAAGCCCTTCGTCTTGCCGAGCAAGACGTTGGCGACGACGCCGCAGCCGAGGAGCACGAGCATCGCCGTGCCCACGAGCTCGCTGAGGGCCAATTTCCAGAGATCGTCCACGTTGACCATCCATCCTTTTCGCTTGGCCCGAGGGCTTCGCCCAGGGGCGGAACACTGCCCACCATACTCAGGGCATGCTGCCCGCGGAATGGCCGCGCCGGATTTGATGGAAGCACTTACCGCAGGCCCGTCGTCGGGCGTAGGTTGACTGGGAAGTGCTGCGTCGGCGCCGACGCATGGTCGCGCGGCGTTCGGCAGCCCTGGGGAAGGGATACCCGTGAAGAAGATCATCAACGATCCAAAGCGCGTCGTCGACGAATCGGTCGCCGGGTTCGGCCTGGCCCACGCCGACATCGTCCGCGTGGAGATGGATCCGATCCATGTGGTGCGCGCCGACGCGCCCGTCGCAGGGAAGGTCGGCATCGTGAGCGGCGGCGGCAGCGGGCACGAGCCGCTCCACGCCGGGTACGTCGGGTTCGGCATGCTGGATGCCGCTGTGCCCGGGGCCGTGTTCACATCGCCGACGCCCGACCCCATCCTCGCCGCGACGAAGGCCGTCGACGGTGGCGCCGGGGTGCTGCACATCGTCAAGAACTACACGGGCGACGTGCTCAACTTCGAGACCGCGGCCGACCTGGCATCCGCCGACGGCATCACCGTGCGCGCGATCGTGACGAACGACGACGTCGCAGTGAAGGACTCGCTCTACACTGCGGGTCGCCGAGGGGTCGGCGGAACGGTGCTCGTCGAGAAGATCGCGGGTGCCGCCGCCGAACGCGGTGACTCGCTCGATGAGGTCGCCGACCTCGCCGAACGCGTCAATGCCAACGCGCGGTCGATGGGGCTCGCCCTGACGCCGTGCGTCGTGCCGCATGCGGGGGAGCCGAGCTTCACCCTCGCAGAGGACGAGATCGAGATCGGCATCGGCATCCACGGCGAGCCCGGCCGCGAGCGCATCAAGCTCGAGCCCGCCGACCGGCTCGTCGACCGTCTCATCGAACCGGTGCTCGACGACCTCCCGTACGCGACCGGCGATCGCGTGCTGCTCTTCGTCAACGGCATGGGCGGTACGCCGCTCATCGAGCTGTACCTCGCATACCGTCGCGCTGCGGAGGTGCTGGAGGAGCGCGGCATCATGATCGCGCGATCGCTCGTGGGCAACTACATCACCTCGCTCGAGATGCAGGGGATGTCGCTCACCCTGCTGAGGCTCGACGACGAGATGATCGAGCTGTGGGATGCCCCGGTGCAGACCGCGGCACTCCGGTGGGGACGATAGGGGAGGTATCAGTGGGACTGGACATCACCTGGGCGGTGGACTGGGTCAGGCAGAGCGCCGACGTGATCGCCGAGCACCGCGTCGAGCTCATCACGCTCGACCGCGAGATCGGCGACGGCGATCACGGCGAGAACATGGATCGCGGCTTCCAGGCCGTGCTCCCGAAGCTCGACGACCTGCCAGCCGGGTCCACGCCCGGGGATGTCCTGAAGCTCGTCGCGACGACGCTGATCTCGACCGTCGGCGGGGCGGCCGGCCCCCTCTACGGCACCGCGTACCTGAGGGGCGCGGTCGCGGCGGGGTCGGCGGCCTCGCTCGACGGGGCGGCGGTCGCCGCCGTACTGGCCGCGGCGCGCGACGGCATCGTCGCGCGCGGCAAGGCCGAGACGGGCGACAAGACCATGGTCGACGCCTGGACGCCGGCGGTCGAGGCCGCGGCGCTGGCGGCCTCGAACGGGGCGGATGCGGCCGCGGTCCTCGCGGCCGCGGCCGACGCCGCACGTGCCGGCTCCGATGCGACCGTGCCGCTCGTGGCGCGCAAGGGCCGGGCGAGCTATCTCGGCGAGCGCTCCGCCGGACATCGCGACCCCGGCGCCCAGTCGAGCGCGCTGCTGCTCCGGGCTGCGGCCGATACGGCGTCCGTATCGGCAGGGGCGTGAGGTGGCGACACCCGGCAAGGTCGGCGTCGTCTTCGTCTCCCACTCCGCGCGGATCGCGGACGGCCTCGTCGACCTCGCACGGCAGATGGCGCCGACCGCGGCGCTGATCGCCGCGGGTGGCACCGACGACGGGCGGATCGGCACGAGCTTCGACCTGGTGAGCTCCGGGATCGCGGAGGCGGACTCCGGCGAGGGCGTGGCCGTGCTGTGCGACCTCGGGTCGGCGATCCTCACCGCCGAGACGGCACTCGACTTCCTCGACGACGAGACGCGCGCCCGCGTGCGCATCGCCGACGCCCCGCTCGTCGAGGGCGGCGTCGCGGCGGCCGTGTCGGCGGAGGCCGGCGACGACCTCCAACAGGTCGTCGCGGCGGCCGAATCGGCGGGCGGCGGCGCGGCCGCCGAGGCGGCGAACGTCTCGGGAGCGCCGGAACCGCGGGAGGGCGGTACCGCGGCATCCGCCTACTCGCGGGTCGTCACGCTCATCAACGCCGACGGGCTGCACGCGCGACCCGCCGCGGAGCTGGTCAAGCTCGCGACCACGTTCCCGCAGAAGGTCACGGTGAACGGAACCGACGCGAAGAGCCTGCTCGCCATCATGTCGCTCGGCCTCACGAAGGGCGCGACGGTGGAGCTCTTGAGTGAGGATCCGAACGGGCGCGAGGCTGTCGACGCGATCGCCGCGCTGGCGGAGTCGGGATTCGGCGAGGGCTGAGCGGGCGGCCGGCTGCGGCGTCAGTTGCCGCCGGCCACGCGGATGTCGGCGCCCGACGTATAGGAGGCATCCGCCGAGAACAGGTAGGCCACCGCACCCGCGATCTCGTGGACCTCGCCCGGTCGACGCATGGGGATGTGCGTTGCGCGCTCGTCGGGCGCGTTCGGTCGCCCCGCCGCCGCGTGGATCTCGGTGCGGGTCGTGCCCGGTGAGACCGTGTTCACGCGCACGCCCACCGGACCGAATTCCTTCGACGCGCCCGTCGTGAGCGCATTCAGGGCCGCCTTGCTCATCGAGTACGGGATGTACGTGTTCGGCGCACCCGTGGTGGCCGCGCCCGAGGAGATGTTCACGATGCAGCCGCCGGCACCGCCTCGGTCGGTGGCCATGTGCGTGATCGCCGCGCGGGTCAGCACAATGGGCGCGAGCACGTTGATGCGGAACACGAGCTCGGATTCCTCGACGGAGCCATCGAGGAATCCGCCGATCCGCCCGGTGATGCCGGCGTTGTTCACGAGCCCTGTGACCGTGCCGAACCGCTCGATCGCAGCTGGGAGCACCGTCGCGGCCGCGTCCAGGTCGGCCAGGTCGACGCGCATCAGCTGCACCCGCGCGCCGGATGCCTCGCAGGCGCGCACGACCTCGGTGGCGTCCGCCTCCCGGTCCCGGTAGGTGAGCACCAGGTCGTGGCCGTCGGCGGCGAGCCGTTCGGCGACGGCGGCCCCGATGCCCCGGCTGGCGCCAGTGACGACGGTGACAGGGCGGCTGGCGGCATCCGACTGCATGGCCACCAGCCTATGGCGCACGAATGCGGGTATGGCGCCGTCGAGGGGAGCGGGCGTACCATCAGCGCATGGCACGCGAAGAGGCCAGCCCGCCTGAGGGCAACTCGTTCACGAGGTTCTTCGAACGCGTGGACCGGGCGCTGGAGCCCGTGTTCGGCCCTCCGCCGATCACGGCCGATGACGAGAGACCCGCGATCCCCGCCGACCAGCAGACCTGCCCGATCTGCGGGCATCCGATGTTCGAGCATGTCATCGACCATTCGACCCCGAACACCGTGCTCGTCTGCCCGACCGACGAACGGCTCCCGGAGCAGGATATGACGGGACCGTACAACGAGCTGGGAATGCCGGCGACCGGGCGCCGACTCGAGAAGTTCGAAGAGCGCACCGAGCCGCAGTGACCGTGGCGGAGGTGCTGCGGGGGAGGGCCCTCCGGCCTGGCGATACCGTCACGGTCGCGGCGCTGTCGGGTGGCCTCGACGAGGACGAGGCGCCGAACGTGCCGCTGCCACTCGGGGTGCTCGCCGAGGTCGATGCCGACGCGGCATCCGTCACCCTGCTGGAGCCCGCGGTCGACGCCTGACAGAGCGGCAGCCGGGGCCGGGCACTCAGCCGGCCAGCGACGAGACGCCGAGGGTCCGGAGCCGATCGGGGTCGGCGAGCACGTCGATCGCGACGATCAGGCCGTCGTTCACGGTGAACGCCATCACCGAGACCGCCTCCTTGCGCGGCACGACGACGACGCCGGGCGCGCCGTTGACGAGCACCGGGCGGGCATGCGGCGCGAGGACGCCGTACATGACCGCGTTGCCCGCCACCTCCTGGGCGCCGCGGAAGAACAAGGATGCCGCCGGGCGCCCGGTGCCCCCGTCGGATCGCAACACGACATCGGGATGCAGCACCGCGACGAGTGCCTCGAAGTCGCCGTTCCGGGAGGCCGCGAAGAAGGCGTCGACCACCTCCCGCTGCCGGACCGGGTCGCGGTCGGGAGTCGGCGCCTGCTGCACCCGCCGGCGAGCGCGACTGGCGAGCTGGCGCGCTGCAGCCGGCGTGCACGGCACGATCGGCGCGATCTCGTCGAACGGCACCGCGAACATGTCGTGCAGGACGAAGCACAGGCGCTCGGCAGGGGTCAAGGTGTCGAGGACGACGAGGAGGGCGAGCCCGACCGAGTCGGCCAGGACGGCCTCGCGCTCGGGATCGACCGCTTCGGCGCGGCTCAGGACGGGATCGGGCATATGGATGCCATACGGCTGCTCGGGTCGTGTCGCACGCGCCCTCAGGATGTTCAGGCAGACGCGAGCGACGATCGTGGTGAGCCAGCCGCCGAGGTTCTCGACCTTGCTCGCGTCGGCGCGGCTGGCACGCAGCCACGCCTCCTGCACGGCATCGTCGCTTTCGCTCAACGAGCCGAGCATCCGGTAGGCCACGGCACGGAGATGGCCGCGGTGCGCGTCGAATCGTTCGGCCAGCAGATCGAGGTCGGGCATCTGTCACATTCTCTCAGTGGGGCGTGTCAATGCAGTGAAACACGTTCCGGCCGGCACGGCGCGGAGCGGCATACGACACGAGGGAGAGCACGATCATGCAGGAGCCGATGCACCAGGAGAACAGCCGGAACGTCACGATCCTCGTCACTGGTGGCACGGGCACGCTCGGCCGGCTCGTCGTCGCCCGGTTGCGAGAGGCGGACCGTCAGGTGCGCGTGCTGGGACGGACGGCGCCGGCGACAGGAATCGACGGGGTGGAGTTCGCCGCCGCCGACCTCGAGTCAGGCGAGGGCGTCGAGGCAGCGATGGCGGGGATCGAGGTCGTCGTCCACTGTGCTGGCAGCGGCACCGGCGACGAGGGCAAGGCGCGCAGGCTCGTCGAGGCGGCGAAGCTCGCAGGGGTGCGGCACATCGTCTACATCTCGGTCGTCGGCGCCGACCGGATGCCGGTCGTGAGCGCCACCGACCGGCGCATGTTCGGCTACTTCGCCGAGAAGGCGGGCGCCGAGCGCGTGATCACCGAGTCCGGCATCCCGTGGACCTCGCTTCGCGCCACCCAGTTCCACGACCTCGTGTTCATGGTCGCCGAGCAGATGGCGAAGCTTCCGGTCGTCCTACTGCCGCGCCGGATGCGCGTCCAGCCCGTCGACGCCGGGGAGGTGGCGGACCGACTGGTCGAGCTCGCGCTCGGCGCACCGGCGGGGCTCGTCCCGGACCTTGCGGGACCCCGGATCTACGACGCCGCGGAAGTCATGCGGGGCTACCTTCGGGCGACGGGTCGACGCCGTCCGATCGTGCGGATCGGGCTGCCCGGTGGTGCGGCGCGCGCGATGCTGGGCGGTGCGAACCTGTCGCCAGACCGGGCGGTGGGGGAGCACACCTGGGAGGAGTTCCTCGCCGAGCGGGTCGGGGAGCGCGTCGTGGTCTGAACCGCGGTCTGAAGGATGTAGAGGATGCCGCTGGGCCCCCACCGGAGTATGGGAGCAGGAGCCAGCGGCATCCGCTCGTCCTGATTTCGAGACGCGTCGCCGCGAGGTCTTCCCTAATCGTCGGCGCGCAGCCGGTCGTAGGCGAGGGAGACGACCCCGTGCTCGCCGGTCACCGCCTTGGCGAGGCCCCATTTGGTTGCCGGCAGGCCGTCCTCGAACAACCGCGCGCCGCCGCCGAGGATCTCCGGGAAGATCATGAACGAGAGCCGGTCGACGCGATCGGCGGCGAGCAGCGCCTTGATCACGCTCGCGCTCGAGAACACGACGATGTCGCCGCCCTCTTCCGCCCTCAGCCGGTCGACGACGTCCTCGGCCGGCTCGTCGAAGACCCGCGTTCGCTCCCACGGCGCCTCGGTGAGCGTGCTGGAGAGCACGACCTTCTCGGCGTCGCGCATCCAGGCGGCGTAGCCGCGGTCCCGCGGGTCGGCGTCAGCCTGGTCGGCGACCGGCGGCCAGTAGCCCATGAAGCCCTCGGCGTTCGTGCGGCCGAGCAGCGCTGTCGTTGCCGGCTGCCAGAGCCCGGTGAGGTGGTCGCGCGCAACGTCGGTGAGCGCGTACGGCATCACGAAGCCCATGTCCTGGGGACCACCCGGGCCGTGGTAGTACCCGTCGATGCTGAGGATGATGTTGACGACCACGCGGCGTCCGTTGGTATTCATTGCGCTTCCTCACTGGTGATGGTGTGACTGGTGATGGTGCTCGCCGCGACGGTCGCGGCGAGCTTGTCGAGGCACTGGTCCCAGCCGAGCTGGATGCCCGCGATGAACTCCGCCGAGGGGACGGTGCTGTCGCTGATGCGCAGCCGCACCTCGAGGTCGGTCCCCGCCCCCGCATCCGCGAGCGAGTACGAGTAGTGCGCCGTGAACGCGGTCGTGCCGTCCGGCAGCAACGGCGAGAGGCGGAACGCGAGGTGCTCCGCCGCCTTCACGTCGTCGACCACCCCCTCGGCCCGGCCGACCACGCCGTCCACGCCTATGCGGTCGTCGGCATCGGAGTACTCCTGCACGAGGCGGTCGCCGGGCCGGGTGCCGAACTCGACGTGCGCGAGCCGCAGGTCGGCCGGCGCCCACCACTCGGCGAGCAGCGCGGGCTGGGTCAGGTGATCCCACACGGTGTCGCGGGATGCGGCGAGCGTGCGGCGGAACACGTAGTCGCGTTCGTCGGCCCACCGGTCACGGTCGGCGGCGAGGGTCTCGGCCTCGACGCTCGCGAAGTACTGGTCGAACGCGTCCCGGTCGCTGCGGTTCGCGTCGGCGAGGTCCGCGACCCGCCCCAGCTCCGCCATGACTGACAGGAGCGCCTCGGTCTGCAGGGCGTAGATGCGCCGCTGTCCGGAGCGGCGGGCGATGACGAGCCCCGCCCGCTCGAGCGTCTGCAGGTGCTTGGTCGCCTGCGGCTGGCGCAGACCGGCGAGTTCGGCAACGACGCCGACCGATCGGGGCCGCTCGGCGAGGAGCTGGACGATCCGCCACCGGGCGGCGTCTGCAAGGGCGGCGAGCTGTTCGTGCATGGCTTAAGTATTCATCGGAGTGAATATTCATGTCAAGGACTAATTCGCGATGTCGAGTCACCCCGCACCGCTCCGACTCACCAGCAGCGCCGCAGACGCGGCAGGAGAGGAGCGAGCACTGGGCAAGGTTGTCTTCGTCGTACCGCCGGAGCGCAGCCGATATGGACACAGTTCACATCGGCTGGCATGATCGGTCGGTGAGCTCGAGAAAAGTCGTCGTGTACGAGTTGATGTCACTCGACGGTGTCGCCGAGAATCCCGCCGGTTTCCTCACCGACTGGGACGACGCAGTGGACGCCACCATCGCCGATGTGATCGCAACGCAAGACGCTGTGATCCTGGGCCGTCGCAGCTACGACGAATGGGTTGGGTTCTGGCCGGGCAGCGAGATCGAGCCGTTCGCGACGTTCATCAACACGGTCGCGAAGTACGTCGCGACATCCGCACCGATCGACCGCGAGTGGGCCCACGCGAGTGCGGTCGCAGGCGGGCTGGTCGATTTCGTGCGAGACCTGAAGAACCGGCCCGGAGGCGACATCGGCGTCCACGCCAGCATCTCGGTCGCGCAGACACTGCTGACCGCAGGCGTCGTCGACGAACTCAGGCTCGTGATCGCGCCGACGATCGCCGGCGCCGGGCGAAGACTCCTTGACGGGTTGCCGCCGATCCGCCTCGTCCCGATCCGAAACGTGATCTCCCCAACAAGCCACCTGCTTCTCGACTACCGCGTCATCGGGTAGGCGTCGGTCGCACCCAACCTCCATCGCACCGTCGGTTGGTCCGATCCCTCGCAGGAGAAGCGTGAGTTGCCCGTGTCAATCAGCGACATGCCCGGCGGCACGAAGCTCGTCACACTCAAGGCCGGCCCGGTGGTGGTCGCCGCGCTCGATCGTCAGCACTGCATCGCTGTCGATGTAGCCGAGGGTCGAGCGGTGGGGTGGGGCGGATTTGGGCAGGTCCAACCAGAACTCGTCGGTTGGCACGCCGAGCCCCAACCGGTAAAGTTCTCGGCGAACGTGACACGATTCGAGGAGGTGAGCCCGATGCACACACTGTCCACTCTGGGCGCTCCTTCGAGTTCACGATCGCGCGACTGACGTAGCCGTCGCGGGGAGCGCTGCATGCACTCTCAGAAAGCTACGACTATGAATCATTCACTTCCGTTCAACTCGGAGGCGACTTCTCACAACGTCTCGGAACGCCACTCCTGCACGGCGTTGGTCCTCGGTGGTGGCGGATCGACGGGCAACGCGTGGCTGATCGGCGTCATCGCCGGCCTGTTCGATGCCGGGCTGGACGTGACCACAGCCGACCTGACCATCGGGACGTCAGCCGGCTCGACGGCCGCGGCCCAGATAGCTGGCGCGACCCCGACCGAGCTGCTTGCCGCCATCCTTGCCATTGCCCCCCAGCAGCGGACCGGTCTGGTCGGATCCGACCATGCACGTGTTGCGAGCAGGCCCACGACGGACCATCTGGAGAGGATGAAAAAGATCATCGCCTCCGCTGAGGATGCGGCCGACATGCGCCGCAGAATGGGCGCGGCGGCACTCGAAATGGATGCGGCGTCGGACGGCTCCTGGCCAACTCAGTGGCGCGGCACCGTCGCCGCGCGACTGCCCAGTCAGCGCTGGCCGCAACGAACCGTGCTCATCACGGCGGTCGATGCACATACCGGTGATCCGGTCATGTTCGACCGCCACAGCGGGGTCGACCTGGTGGACGCCGTGGCCGCCAGCTGTGCCGGTGGTGGCCTTCCCTACAGGATCGGGGACGACCGATACATCGACGGCGGTTACCGATCCAACGCCGAGAATGCCGATCTGGCAGCCGGATACGAGCGCGTGCTGGTGCTGTCTCCACTCGGCGGCAGAACGCTGCTACCGCTGAACTGGGGCATGCAGCTCGCGGCGCAGGTCGACGAACTCCGCGCAGGCGGTAGCTGGGTCGAGACCATCTTCCCGGACAGCAGCTCCGAGCACATGTTCGGCGCCAATGCGATGGATCTGTCGCTGCGTCCGCCTGCTGCTCGAGCTGGTTACGACCAAGGCAGAGCCCTTGCCGAGCAGCTCACCGAATTCTGGCGCTGACGCCTGCGAAGCCAGCCGACGTAGGGGAGGCCCAAGCGATATCCAATTTCGCTCTATGTGCAGATTTCGCACATAGCGTGCTTTTGGTGGTGAAGCGCGTTATCCGTTTTCGTACTATTCGAGTCGGGCTGGGCTGGATCATGTGCCTTCGACCCGTAGGCCGCGGAGCACGACGTCGAGGCCGAGACTAACCTGATCGGCGGGCCGCGCGCTCGATCGCGATTGCGCCGACCAGCACGGCATGCAGGTCGGTCACGGTGATGTCGGGTCGGATGCTGCGGCGTAGGCGGCGTCGAGGCGCTCGAACGGGCCTGAGCCGCCGTGCGGCTTTGGCGGGGCGCCGAGGTGGCGGGCGCGGAGCTCGTCCATGAGCTCCTCGATGAACGCCGGACCCTCATCGCGCATGAGTTGCTGCCGGGCCCGGAGCTCGGCGCTGCCGGAACGCCAGTCGAGGCCCCAGTTGCCGAGGGCGTAGATGATCGGGAGGGTCTGGATGCCGGCTTCAGTGAGGCTGTAGCGAGCCCGCTGCCCTCTTGCGGCGGTGCCGCGGGTGAGGATGCCTGCATCGATGAGCCTCACGAGGCGGTCGGCGAGGATGTTCGAGGCGATGCCCTCGATTGATCCGGTGAGCAGCGCGCGGAAGTAGCGGCGGTCGCCGAAGATGACGTCGCGAAGTATGAGCAGCGACCAGCGGTCTCCGAGCACCTCGACGGCCGCGTTGATCGGGCTCCCGGAGCGTGGTTCCACGATTCCTCCTTGACAGGCATTTGCTTCTCACTATAGTAGTTGCAAAGTGCAATCACTATTGGGAAGAGGAGCCGATGGGCCGGTTTGTCTACGGGATGAACGTGTCCCTCGACCTGCGGATCGAGCAGGTCCCTGGGGACAACGGGGCTGGCGAGTGGGTGCGCATCGATGAGGAACTGCACCGCGAGTGGAACGCGCAGGAGCAGGCGCTCGCACTCATGGTCCTGGGCCGGGTCGTGTACGAGATCATGGAGGAATATTGGCCGCGGGCGCGCGAGGACGTGTCGCTGCCGGACTACATGCGCGAGTACGCCGAGATCTGGACCGCCAAGCCAAAGGTGCTCGTCTCCCGCACCCGACAAAGCGCCGATCACAACACCCGGATCATCGGGGGAGACGACGCGATCGAGCAGCTCGCCGCCCTTCGAGCCGAGACCGACGGCACAATCGGGGTAGGGGGCGCAGCGCTGGCGACGCAGCTGCTCCGGGCGAGTCTGCTCGACGAGCTGCTCCTCGCTACGCATCCCACGATCCTCGGCTTCGGCAGGCCGCTGTTCGACGATTACGACATGCCGATCGAACTCGATCTGCTCGAGCATCGATCGTTCGAATCGGGCGTCACGATGCACCACTACGCCATCCGCGATGTGAGCGAGGCCAGCTGATGCTGAAGCAGGTTGCCGGTGGCGTACTGGTCCACGAGAGCGAGTGCATCCAGAGCAACGCAGTTGTCGTGGAGGGCGATGCCGGCGTGCTGCTCATCGACGCGGGTATCACGGGCGACGAAATGGCGACCCTCGCGAACGACCTTCGCGAGTTGGGCCAGCCTGTCGTGGCAGGTTTCTCGACGCATCCCGATTGGGACCACGTGCTCTGGCACCCCGCGCTCGGCAACGCGCCTCGTTACGGCACAGCCCGCTGCGCGGCTTCTCTCCGAGATCTGCTGTCGAAGGCCGACTGGGAGGCCCAGGTGGCCGAGGGGCTGCCGCCGGAGGTTGCCGATGATGTCCCGATGGAGCTGCTCGGTCTCATCACCGGTCTGCCCGCCGAAGCTGCGGAGATTCCTTGGGATGGCCCCAAGGTCCGGATCATCGAGCATCAGGCGCATGCGCCAGGCCATGCGGCGCTGTTGATCGAGGAGTGCGGCGTTCTCGTCGCCGGCGACATGCTTTCCGACGTCCTGATTCCGATGCTCGACCTGCAGGCCGCGAACCCGATCGAGGACTACCTCGCCGCACTGGAGTTGCTTGAGCGCGTGGCGGACCGCGTGGATGTCGTCATCCCTGGCCACGGGTCCGTCGGCGGCGCTGGCCAGTTGCGCGCACGGATCGACCAAGATCGGGCCTATGTGAACGCCATGCGGAACGGCCACGTTCCCAGCGACCCGCGGATCGGCTCATCGGCCAAGCCCGGTTGGGAATGGGTGAGCGACGTGCACACATGGCAACTGCAAAGCCTCGCCCAAAGAAGCGAGCGCGATGGTGCGCCCGACTAGCGAGCGGGCAGCGGCGAGCGAAGATGGAGGACGTCGCATCGGCCGCCGTTTTGCAACCTGTTTGCAGAAGATGAGGTTTGATGGTGAAGTCGCTTAACCGGACTTCTACAAAGCTCTCCGCGGCATGAGGGCGCTACTTCGCTCGCTCCTATGTTCGGCTATGCGTGTGAGCCCCGCACCTAGGCGACGAGCCCGCGGCGTTACTCAAAAGGCCGAGCGAGGTCAGGTTCGAGACCGCGAGTACCTTCAGTTCCGCTCGCACCGGTTTGTTGGTGGGTGCGGCGCGGTGTGAGCGCCCTGAACGCGGGGTTGCCTCGCGCTGTTATGCACGGCCAAGGTGACCACATGAAGGATGAGACACCGGAGCCGTCGGAGAATACGCGCGCCACCTCGGTAACCGAGAAGCGGCACCGCGAGCAGATGTCCGTCCAGCGGTGGTCGCTCCTCCTCGCCTTTGTGAGCACCGCCCTGGTCGTCGCGTCGGTGGTCGTCGCGGTCGTGAGCACGGTCGCCGCCAACCGGGCAGCTGACGCAAATATCGCCTCGGTGGAAGAAGCGAAGGCCGCCCGCATCGATTCGTCGCGTGCTGCCTGTGTGGCGGCGCTGGTTCAGGTCTTCTCCAACTCGGCCACGTTGATTTTGGAATGGAATAGCACTGAGCTAACGGACTTGGATGGGCGGGAAGTACCGATCACCGATGTGGTGGTCCGCTCACCCGAGGTGGAGAAGGAGTTGCTCCCAGAGCACCCTGGATACTTGGGAGTGCGATAGCCCCGAGGTCATCCCGGATCGTTCCCCGTTGGCTGAAGGGCTCGGCGAGCGCGTGGAGGATGTCTTCTACGCACTCACGTTGGCACGACTCAGGGATAACACGGCCGAGGAGAAGGCGCAGTGCATCGCTGATGCGGTCTACGCCATCACGGATGCGGTCAACAAGGCTGCGGAGTACGTCGATGACCTGCGAGAGGGCGAAAGCAAACCGGCGACGTTCGAGGCGGCGTACCCACGCTGTGAGTTCCGGGTGGAATGACCCGCCGGCAGTACCGAGGAGGCGCGACGGACCCGGAGGCTCGTCGGGCGCCAATCGCAGGCCAGTGGACCATTCTGGGGCCGGTGGGTGCGGGCTGAGGCGGGCCGCCGCAGTTCGCGAATCGTAATTTTGCCTCCACTCAAACAGCTGGTCAAACGCTATTTACACGAGCAAGGGGAGGGCTTGGCGTAGTTTCAACAAAGTGCAAGATTTGACCTTTGTGATTTACGCTGCTGATGAAGTGCGTTATCCGCTTCTTCCCTAACGGTCGCGGGCTCGCGCTTCCTCGTCGAGAGCTGGGCCCTGCGAGAATGAGGGCGTGACCGGCGAACGCAGCTACCCCATCCTGCCCTGCCTGAATCACGGGAGAGCAACGAGATGAGATCACTTCGATACTCGATCAATGTCACGCTCGACGGCTGCTGCCATCACGAGGCAGGGCTCCCGCCGGACGAGGAGTCGATGCGCTACTGGACCGCTGAGATGGCACGAGCCGATGCCCTGCTTTTCGGCCGGGTGACCTACGAAATGATGGAGTCGGCGTGGCGGAAGCCGACCACGGGCACGTGGCCTGACTGGATGGGTGAGTGGGAGGTCCCGTTCGCCGAGACCATCGACCGGGCGAAGAAGTACGTCGTGTCGAGCACGCTGAGCGGGGTCGACTGGAATGCCGAGCTGGTGCGAGGCGACTTGGCGCAAGTGGTTCAGCGGCTCAAGCAGGAGCCAGGTGAGGGCCTGTGGGTGGGCGGAGTGACGCTCCCCCTGGCGTTGGCAGACCTGGGACTGATCGATGAGTACGAGTTCCTTGTGCAGCCGGTCCTTGCCGGACACGGGCCGACGTTGCTCGCCGGTCTGCGCGAGCGCATCCAGCTCGAGCTCGTGGACCGCCATGAGTTCCGGTCGGGGGCGGTCGCCCTGCGATACCGGCCCGCCACTGGTGATCGTTGACCCGCCTGCTGGAGCGCGGTGTTCAGCGGAGGAGCGAACGATAGCCGTTTCGCCCCCGGCTCGAGCTCGCCCGCCACGATCCGCGAGCCGAGGTGCTCGACGGCCAGATCCTGCAGGCGGGAACCCATGGGGCGAGCATATCGGCGGGGTGCGGGCAGGCTAACGACTCGACGCCGTCTCGTGGTGCTGATACCATCGCCGGGCTGCACGGGCCTTCCGTGTCAGCAGACGATCCAGCCGGCGGAAATCCTGGGCTAGGATCAGGTGCGTCGCCCACCCCGGGAGCCACCCGACCTGCCAGCGCAGGGAGTCGCCCAGGTCGCCCGAGTAGTCGGCCCTGATGTGCGTCACCGCGCCGGACGCCGTGCATGCGTATTCAACGCGCGCATTCCAAGGCGCAGACGACAGCCACACCACGCGCCGGTTCTCGTCGAGCGACTCCAGCTCGTCGACGAAGTGAACTCTGAACGGGCCGATGCGGTCCGTGGCCATCCACCTCATGCCGACGCGGAGCTGTCCGTCGTCGATCCGCTTTCGGTACTCGACGGCTGGGGCGAAGTCGTGCCATTTCGTCGGGTCGGCCAAGTAGGGGAACACCGCCTCGATCCGGTGGTCGACCGTGGCATGCACGACGACATGACGCTCCCAGCGACGCACCGTCGTCATGGGCCAGGGTCGGAGTTCGTCGGTCGGACTCTCGCCCCCAAGCGCGTCATCTTCCACGGGCGTGAGTGTATTCCGCGGCTCGCAGCGCGCGCAATCGATTCGTGGCCCGCACTGCACGTCCCGGAACTTGACCACGATGTGGAACGTAGCGGGGTGTAGGATGCGGGGTGTTCGCCGCGGGAAGCGGCATCCGCCCGCCGCTTCGTGGCGAGATCGGGGTGGAAGATGGCTGAGCAGCTGCCGTCGTCCGGGCTTCCGCCTGACGGGCAGACCGCCGGGTGCGATACGTCGGGCATGATCCTCGTCCATCGCATCTTCCGCTGGCTGTACCGAGAGCTTCCACTCCTCGTCCGCGAGGTGGAAGCCGACGACGTGACACGTGCCGGAGTCGTCGGGGTGTACGCGAAGCTTGACTTCTTCGCCCTCCATCTGCACCATCGAACGGAGGACACCGTGCTCTGGGATCGCCTGGCCACGCGTGATCCCGCCTGCGCCGCGCACGTGGATCTGATGCGCGCGCAGCATGCCGAGGTCGCATCGCACCTCGCCCGCATCGAGCCTCAGCTCGCTCCATGGGTGGAAACCGCAGATGCGGGACTTCGCGACACGTTCGCCGCAGATATCGAAGTCCTCCGCGACACACTGTACGGGCACCTCGGCGAGGAGGAGGACGACATCCTCCCGGTCGCCGGCGCGGTGATGTCCCAGCAGGAATGGGACGAGCTGGAGGCCCATACGCGTGCCACGCTCCTGGCGCACCGCAAGGACTTTCCGAGGGACGTGCTGTCGCTGCAACTCGGTCTGCTTCTCGCCAGCGTTCCCGAGGCAGAGCGTGACGAGTGGTATCACGCGAATGTTCCCGCACCGATCCGGCTGCTCTACTCCCTGCTGATGAAGAGAAGGTACGACCGCGCGATGCGGGAACTGTATCCCGACCGGCCCGTGCCGGCGATGTTCTGACCCGGCGGAGCGATCGATCGCGCGCGTCCGGGTCATGGGCCTCGACCACCGGCGCGTCGACCCTCGCGGGGTCGGGTCACGCTGCGAGAACGGGGTCGGCCGCGATGAGCTGAGCGGCCAGGAGCAGCGCGGCGAGCATGACGAGGCGGAAGAGCGCGCGCGACGGGGGACGCAGGAACGCTGCGGTGACCGTCGCGGCCGCGACTACGACTACACCCGCGAAGAACACCCACGAGACCGCCGAAACCCCGGACAGGTCGCCGCCGGCCGAGCCGATGAGCACCATCACTGCACCTGCGACCACCGCGCAGGCGGCGACGGTCGTCGCCACCCTCGGTCCCCAGCGGTGCGGAAGTCCCCGGACCCCTGTGGCGGCATCCTGATCCAGGTCGGGCAGCACGTTCGTCAGATGCACCGCCGCGCCGAGCGCAGCGCCGGCGATCCAAGCCCACGGCGGGGCGAAGGCGGGCTGCGGTGCCGAGAGGGTTGCCAGGCTCGGGAAGATCCCGAAGCTCACGAGGAACGGGACGATCGACGCCGCCGTTGACTTGAGCCCGGCGTTGTACGCCCACGCCGACCCGAGGGCGAGCGCGTGTGCGGCGAGCATCCGCCAACCGAGCAGTGCCGACAGCATCAGGGCCGCTGCCAGCGCAGCGAGGGCGGCACCCCAGGCGACGGGGAGTCCGACGTCGCCGCGCGCGATCGGCTTGTCCGGTCGCGACGCCATCCTGTCTCGCGGCGCGTCGATCGCGTCGTTGGAGATTCCGACCGAGAGCTGGCCGGCGAAGACCGCGAGCGCGAGCAGCCCGGCGCGGGCCGGGTCGAGCCCGGCCGCCCACCCGAATGCCAACGCGAGGGCGGTGACGATCGAGGTCGGCCCGGGGTGCGACGATCGCCACAGCGCCCCAGGTGTGCTCACGCGCACGATGCTCTCACGTCCCGCAGCGGGTCGTCTTCGGTGAGCGGCTGGAAGACCACGATGTCGTCGCGGCGGCGTCGATGGCACGACCTTGGAGACAGTGGGCGTCGGCGAGATGCTGCTCAACGCGATGGCGGGAGTGCCTGCTCAACTCTGGAAAGCGTTCCAACGCGATCCAGCCCCGTGGCTAATTGTTGCGTCCATGCTGGCCCTCTTCTGGGCGTTGGGGGCAATTGCCCAATGGCGGCGCCGGCGCCGGGCATAGGAACTCTTCAAGTTCTCCACCGGCTGTAACACGACCGTCTCACACCCGCGACCGGGCGCGCCATTGCACCGCGAACTCCCTGTCTCAACTTCGCCCGATGAGCGATCGCTCAGCGAGGTGCTGCGCGCGCATCGGTTGGGAGGTCGTATGTCATGGATAGCGTCTCGAACATGGAATGGATCGCAATGTCGATCGCGGTCGTCGCCGCGATTTTCACAGGCTGGCAAGCGTGGGAAGCGCGTAAATCACGAAAAGAGGCCCAGCGATCTGCAAGCGACGCTCAAGATCACGAGCAACGCGCAGTCGCGGCATCTGAGCGCATTGCGGCGGCGATCGAGGAACAGAACAGCGGGAGCGCGCCGCGGCCGAGAAGTATGAGACGCCGTTTGGGATCGGCGAAGAGTATGTGCAGGGCATCGGTGTAAAGCGCTGGAAGCTTGCTTTGGGTGGCACCGAAGCCGTGCACGATGTGAGTGTCGAGATCGATCCACCTGACAGAGCGTTCTCGATGCGCTCCGATCCCGTGCCAAGCGAAATACGACCTGGCGCAGTGGTTCTCTTCGACGGGTGGCGCGGTGGCAATGCACCAGACTTCATCGCCGTGACGGTGCGATGGACCCGTCCGAACGGCGACAGGCACCAGGCGCGAAAGGAATTGCACTGAGCGATCCTCTTGCGGGGGAGCGCCTAAATCCTGCAGTTTCTGCAGGTTGTGGATTTACCATCGGACATAATGTGCATTATCGGCGCACAAGGGCAGGGCCGATCCATCCTGATCCGCCAGCGCACGTGCCAGACCGAACCCGAAGAACGACCCCTCCGCGGCCTGCAGGGTCGAGCCCGCATCGAGGATCGCCAGCTCGAGTGGGAGATCGACCCCGGGTCGTCGTCGCGGCAGACCGAAACTATAGGAAGATATGTGCCCATAATGCAATCGAGCCCGTACGATTCGGGACATGAGAAGCGCAGCATCCACATTCCTGGTCGGCCTCGTGGCGATTTCGACGGCCGCGACCCTAGCCGCGTGCACGGCATCGGACACCCAGGCGTCGCAACCCGCACCAGCACCGACCGCCGCTGCCGCGCCGACGCCCTCGGAGGACGTTCGATGCCAAGACCACTTCGCTGCTGAGATCGAGTGGGGAACCGATCCCGCTGCTCCGAACACCGCGTACATCGCAGTCACCAATACGGGTGACGCGGCCTGCTCCCTGTCCGGATTCCCGAGCGAGACGGCGTTCCTGAGCGCGTCCGGCAGCCCGATCGAGACTCTGGGCTACGACTTGGAGGGCGCGCCGACGGCCGACGCGTACGGCCGGGCAGGCGAAGTCGTGACGGTCGACCCGGGAGAGCGCGCCTTCATTTGGGCCAGAATCGGACGGACCGCAGACCGGACCAGCGATGACCCTTGCAGGCTCCCCGTCGCAATGACCGGCGTCACCTTGATGCTGCCCGACGCATCCACACCGGTCGTCGCGCCCGCCGACGCGGAAGTATGTCTCGATACGGACGCTGATGACCTCCAAGTCGGCCCCATCGATTCACAACCCCGACCCGCTTCAACCGGAGGATGACGAAGGTCCGTGTACGGTACGTGAAGCCGCATCGGTAGTCGACGGAGGCTCGCAGTAAATGGTTTGCGGGCTGCGGGTGGCGTCCGGCTGTGCGTTGAACGGACGAACTCGAGACCCTCGAATACGAGGCTCTACCAACTAACCCATGCGAGTTGCATCTGATGCGAGAACTCGGGTCAGAGCGATACTTCCGCATGACTCCGCGGATCTCTGATCGCCTGTCGATCCCGTTGCGGTTCCAGGCGTACACCGGCGAGGTTCCGTGCGTCTGGCAAGCCACGGATTTCGAGGATCGGATCGCTGACGTGCACTCTGTCTCGAGTTGCCTCAGACCTCATCGTCATCCGAGACGAGGTCGAGCACACGCACGCTGATGTCCTGGTAGACGTTGAGCGCGGGTCGGTCCAATTGGTTGAACCAATCGGTCGCGATACGGAAGACGAGTCCGCGCACGAGGTACTGCGCGAAGCCGTCTGTTGGTTCGATCGTTTCAAGAAGCGACATGGGCGCACCTTCGAAGCACACGGCGTCGACTGCGATGATCGCGATGGCGTACCGGACTGGCCGCCAGTACAGGGTGAGGTCGAGGACGGCAGGCGCCTTTACTTCGTCGAACAACACGTTCCCAGTGAGGTCACCGTGGATGATGCCCTGCGGATCCGACACAACCCGGCGAGCTGCGAGGAGCTCAGTAAGAAAGGGAGCACCGTCGATATCGGCCGGTTCAACCTCACCCCATGCGAGACGATCGGCTCGGGCCCACCCGTGCGAACGATCGTCGAGGAAGGCGGGTCGGTCGACTCCCCTGAATCGGTCCGCGAACCCGCGAGCCACCGTGGCGATCTCCGCCCATCTCTCCGTCTTGTGCTCTCCATCGAGCACCGGGAACGCAGTCCATCCGTCGACGACCAGCTCCCCTGTCCGGCTCATAATGGGAAGGCTCAGCCGGATGTCATCGGGGCTCGTGTCGCACCATGTGATCTCGTGAAGCCACTCAAGCTCACTGGGAAGCACGTCGAGTGGTTTGAGCACCACGTTGCCGACTCGCCACGCAGTCCCCCGGCCTCCAGGCAACTTCAGGGCCGGACCGTCAGCGCCGAACGCCTCGAGGACGTGTGCCGGCGGGTGCATCCTGTGATGCTATCCGTCAGCACCTCGATCGGAAATGGCGTCGTGAGGATGCCGACGGCACCGACCAACTCGGGGCCAACGAGTACGTGCCAGTATGCGACCACGGCTGCGCACCTCCCGGATGCCCATGAGGTGCGCAGCGGGTCTTCCTCAGGCGCGGCTGTGGAGCGTGATCGTATAGCCGTCCGGGTCGGCGAACGCGAAGGTCTGACCGAATGGCCCCTCGAACGGTTCGACGACGATGGGTGTGCCGCTCGCCACGAGCGCCTCGTGAATGGCCTGGGTGTTCGGGGCGTGCAGCCAGATTCCGACGCCGAGTCCCGGCTGCGGCGCCGCGGAGAGGTCGACACCCGGGGCGATGTCGCGAACCGCGAACGCGGCTGGCGCTGTGTCGAACACGACCGCGTGCGGCGGCCCGTTCTGGGCTCGAAGGAGGCCCAGCTGCTGCTCGTAGAACGCTGCTGATGCCTCCAGGTCGCGCACCTGAAGAGAGATGAAGCCGGGTCCGTTGGCCGACATGATGAGACTCCTAACGTATGTCAGTTTGTTGACATGAGGGATTGTATGTCAGACTACTGACATGAGTCAACACAGCCGTGGCGTCGACTTGGAGACCTCGTTGGGCTACTTGCTGAAGGAAGCGGCGAGCGGTCTCCGAGCGGCGATGGAGGGTGTTCTCCGCCCGTTGGGCATGAACATCAGCCAGTACGCGTGCCTGGAACTCCTCGCTCAACGGCCAGGTCTGTCCAACTCGCAACTTGCCCGTGGCGCGTTCATCTCACGGCAGTCGATGAACATCGTCATGCAGTCACTCGAACGCGATGGACTCGTCGTGCGCTCGGCCGAACCCCCGACCGGGCGCGCACTTCCGACGGAGCTCACTGAACTCGGCAGGCGACGACTGGAAGCCGCCAGCGCGAAGGTCAAGGCCGTGGAGGACAGGATGCGACGGGACCTCGATGCCGGCGAACAAGAACACCTTCGACGTCTGCTCGGCGCATGCATCGCGTCGCTGGCCTCGACCGCCCAGTGAACTCGAAGGCGAAGTGTTCAACCTCCTGGTCAGCCGGCTTTGAGCTGACGGGCAGCCGATCGAGAAGTGATTGGCAGGCCCGACGGCTCGGGCCCTCCCACCCGAGGCGGGACGCCCCGTGACGAGGTGGAACTCAGCTCACGGCCCGCTTCACGAGCGCCGCGATCCTCTTCTCGTCGTCGTCGGTCAATGCCGTCAGTGCGAACGCGGTCGGCCACATGGAGCCCTCATCGAGGTTCGCCGGGTCGTTGAAGCCGAGCGTCGCGTACCGGGTCTTGAACTTCCCCGCGTTCTGGAAGAAGCAGACGACCTTGCCGGACTTGGCGTACGCGGGCTGCCCGTACCAGAGCCTCGGCTCGAGTTCGGGCGCATTCGCCGTGATGATGGCATGGAGTCGCTCGGCGAGCACGCGATCCGACTCCGGCATCTCTGCGATCGCGTCGAGTACGGCCTGCTCCGCCTCGGCCCGGCTCGCGGACGCCTTCAGCTCCTTTGCCCGCTCCCTCATCGCGGCTCGTTCCTCGGCCGTGAATCCCTCGTACGACTTGCCTTTCGCGGTGTTGCTCGTGGCCGGCTTGGACGTGTCGGTCATTGCAGGTTCCTTTCTGAGCGATTGTGAACGACCCTACTGACACGAGCCGACCGCGGGCTTCTCCAGAACTGCTCGAAGCGCGTCACGCGCGAATCCCCGTCAGGAACCCACGTATGCGGCGAGGTGCTCGCCAGTGAGGGTCGAGCGGGTGGCGACGAGATCGGCGGGCGTGCCCTCGAAGACGATGCGGCCGCCGTCGTGCCCCGCGCCCGGGCCGAGGTCGATGATCCAGTCCGCGTGCGCCATGACCGCCTGGTGGTGCTCGATCACGATCACCGACTTCCCGGAGTCGACGAGTCGATCCAGAAGACCCAGGAGGTTCTCGACGTCGGCGAGGTGCAGGCCCGTGGTCGGCTCGTCGAGCACGTAGATTCCGCCCTTCTCGGCCATGTGCGTCGCCAGCTTCAGCCGCTGGCGTTCACCGCCGGACAGCGTCGTGAGCGGCTGGCCGATGGTGAGGTAGCCGAGCCCGACGTCGGCGAGCCGCTGCAGGATCGCATGAGCCGCCGGGATCCGCGCCTCCCCCGTGCCGAAGAACTCCTCGGCCTCGGTCACCGACATCGCGAGCACCTCGCTGATGTCGCGCCCGCCGATATGGTAGTCCAGCACGGATGCGTCGAACCGCTTGCCCTCGCACACCTCGCAGACGGTGGAGACGCCCGCCATCGGACCGAGGTCGGTGTAGATGACGCCGGCGCCGTTGCAGTTCGGGCACGCTCCCTCGGAGTTGGCGCTGAACAGCGCCGGCTTCACGCCGTTCGCCTTCGCGAACGCCTTGCGGATCGGCTCGAGCATCCCGGTGTACGTCGCCGGGTTGCTCCGACGCGACCCCTTGATCGCACCTTGATCGACCGACACGACGCCCTCGCGCCCGGCCACGGAGCCCTGGATCAGCGAGCTCTTGCCCGAACCCGCGACGCCCGTGACGAGAACCAGCACGCCGAGCGGGATATCGACGTCGACGTCCTGCAGGTTGTGCTCGTCGGCGGCGCGGACTTCCAGTGCACCGGTGGACGTCCGTACCTCCCGCTTCACGGAGGCTCGATCATCCAGATGCCGTCCCGTGAGGGTGCCGCTGGTCCGCAGCTCGTCCACGGAGCCCTCGAAGACCACTTCGCCTCCGGCCGCGCCGGCGTGCGGTCCGAGATCGACCACGTGATCGGCGATCTCGATGACCTCCGGCTTGTGTTCGACGACGAGCACGGTATTGCCCTTGTCCCGCAGCTGGAACAGCAGGCGGTTCATCCGCTGGATGTCGTGCGGATGCAGCCCGACGGTCGGCTCGTCGAAGACGTAGGTGACGTCGGTGAGCGATGAGCCGAGGTGACGGATCATCTTGGTGCGCTGCGCCTCGCCACCGGACAGCGTTCCCGACGACCGGTCGAGCGAGAGGTAGCCCAGTCCGATCTCGACGAACGAGTCGAGGATCTGCTGGAGCGTGGCGAGCAGCGGCGCAACCGATGGTTCGTCGAGACCGCGGACCCATTCGGCCAGGTCGCTGATCTGCATCGCGCAGGCATCGGCGATGCTGATCCGTTGGATCTTCGACGACCGGGCGCCATCGTTGAGGCGGGTGCCGCCGCAGTCGGGACACGGTGCGAACGTCACCGCTCGCTCGACGAACGCGCGGATGTGCGGCTGCATCGCGTCCACGTCCTTGGACAGGAAGGACTTCTGGACCCTCGGGACCAGGCCCTCATAGGTGAGGTTGATGCCGTTGATCTTCACCTTGGTCGGCTCGCGATAGAGGAAGTCTCGCAGCTCGGTCTCGCTGTAGTCCCGGATCGGCTTCTCGGGGTCGAAGTAGCCCGACTCGGAGAACATCCGCGTCGACCAACCGTCAGCGGTGTAACCGGGAACCGTGATCGCGCCCCCGGCGAGCGACTTGCTCTCGTCGTAGAGCCGGCTCAGGTCGATCTCGGAGACCGTTCCCATGCCCTCGCAGCGCGGACACATTCCGCCGAGCTGCGCGAATTCCCTCGTCACCGTCTTCTGGTCGCCGCGCTCCATCGTGATCGCACCGCCCCCGTGCACCGTGGGGATGTTGAATGAGAACGCCTGCGGTGAGCCGATATGCGGCCGGCCGAGTCGGCTGAACAGGATGCGCAGCATCGCGTTGGCATCAGTGACGGTGCCGACGGTGGAGCGCGCATTGGATCCCATCCGCTCCTGGTCGACGATGATGGCGGTCGTCAGCCCATCCAGCACATCGACGTCGGGCCGCGCAAGCGTGGGCATGAAACCCTGCACGAACGCGCTGTAGGTCTCATTGATCATCCGCTGCGACTCCGCAGCGATCGTGTCGAACACGAGTGAGCTCTTGCCCGAACCGGAGACACCGGTGAACACCGTCAGCCGGCGCTTCGGGATCTCGACACTGACGTCCTTCAGGTTGTTCACGCGCGCACCCTGCACGCGGATCAGGTCGTGGCTGTCGGCAGCCTGCAGCGCCGGCGACTGCGTGTCAGCCCTCGTGGCCATGCTCATCGTGTCTCCATCTGTTGGGCGATGCCGCCTTCGCGGTCTCCGTCCGCGTCGTCTGGTTCGATTCAACCAGCTTCGAGCAGCACGTCGGGTTCTCCTTCGGCAGCGATCACAACCAGCAGCCGCCACCGACGTCGTGCGCGGGCTCCTTCATGGGGCCGTCTGTGCACGCCACGGCTGCCATCGCCGCACAGCTCAGTGCAGCTCCTGGATGCGGATCAGGTTGCCTGCGGGATCGCGGACGGCGCAGTCGCGAACTCCGTAGTCCTGCGCGATCGGCTCCTGGACGACCTCGGCGCCGCTGGCCTGCAGCCGCGCGAAGGTGCCGTCGAGGTCGGCGGTGGCCAGAAGGATGCCGGCATAGGTGCCCTTGGCCATCATCTCGACGATGGTGCGGCGCTCGTCGTCGGTGACGCCGGGGTCGGCGGCCGGCGGTTCCAGGACGATGGATGTGCCGGGCTGGTCGGCAGGGCCGACCGTGATCCAGCGCATCCCCTCGTATCCGACGTCGTTGCGGACCTCGAAGCCGAGCGTGTTGCGGTAGAACGCCAGGGAGGCGTCCGGGTCGGTGTGCGGGAGGAAACTCGCGTGAATGGTGATGTCCATGGCAATCACGCTAATTGCGGCTCGGGGGCCCGCGCTTCTCGATTCCTGATCGGTTTGGTCACCTGTTTCGCCACGCAGGACGGCATCCCCGCCGTCGCGCGTGCCGCTCGGCGCCGATAGACGCTGGGCGGCACACCGACCAGCTCCGTGAAGCGACTGCTGAAGGTGCCCAACGACGAGCATCCGACCTCGAAGCACACCTCAGTGACGCTGAGGTCGCCACGACGAAGCAGCGCCATCGCGCGCTCGATCCGCCGCGTCATCAGGTAGCCGTACGGCGACTCGCCGTAGGCGAGCCGGAACTGGCGGCTGAGGTGCCCAGCCGACATGTTCACGCCGCGGGCGAGCGCCTCCACGTCCAGCGGCTGTGCGTACTCCCGGTCGATCCGGTCGCGGACGCGGCGCAGCCGCGCGAGGTCGCGCAGGTGCCGCGTTGCGGCGGGTCTGCTGGTCACCTGCATGACGTTGTGAGTGCCGTGAACTGTGGCTAGGTTCTCGAGGGCGGCTGCCGCGATCAGGCCGCCTGGGAGATCCGGACGGTGTTGCCCGACGGGTCGCGGAACGCGCAGTCGCGCGGGCCCCAGCCCTGGTCGATGGGCTCCTGGAGGACCTCCGCGCCGGTAGCGCGCACTGTCTCGAACGTCGCATCGACGTCGTCGGTGCTGAACACGAGCATCGGCAGGACGCCCTTGGTGAGGAGCTCCTGCATCGCGTCGCCGTCGGCCTTCGAACGGCCGGCATGCGGCTCGGAGAGCACGATGCCGAGTCCGGGCTGAGCGTCGCTGCCGAGGGTGACCCAGCGGTACGGTCCGGAGGACACGTCGTTCTGCACCTCGAGGCCGAGCGCGTCCCGGTAGAAGGTGATCGCCTCGTCGACGTCGCTGACGGTGATGTTGGTGTACTGGAGTGCGATGGTCATACCGTGACTCTAGGCCGCGGCCTGGCCGGTCGCTTCTCCGATCCTGCTCGAATCCTTCCGGACCGGGCGCGTGTACGTCTTCGCCACACAGGCCGGCATGGCGTTGACCGCGTCGTGCTCGCGGCTCCGGTATGCCGTCGGGGTCTCCCCGACGATCTCGGCGAACCGCGAGCTGAACGAGCCGAGGGAGGTACAGCCGACCGCCATGCAGGCGTCGGTGACGCTCATGCCCGCCCGCAGCAGCGCCATCGCGCGCTCGATCCTGCGGGTCATCAGGTAGCTGTACGGCGTCTCGCCGTATGCCGCGCGGAACCGGCGCGAGAAGTGCGCGGGCGACATGAGCGCCCGCTCGGCCATGGTCGGGACGTCGAGCGGTTTCGCGTACTCACGGTCGATCAGATCCCGGGCACGCCGCAGGTATGCGAGGCTCTCGAGCTCCTGCGGGGTCATGATTCGACGCTAGCATCCAGCGCGTCGGATGTCAGGTGCCCCTGCGACTCCAGGTCGGCCGTCGATCCCGGCGTCGACGAAGGCAGAAGCAGAACGAGCCGTCGGCGGATCATCTATAAGCATTGACTTATCTAAGCCGTGCTTGATATTCTCTGCCCATGCACGCCTTCGATGTCCTCGGTGATCCGGTCCGCCGTCGGATCCTCGAGCTGCTGGTCGACGATGAGCGGTCGTCGGGTGACATCGTGGCGGTCATCCGCGCGGAGTTCGGCATCACCCAACCGGCCGTCTCCCAACACCTTCGCGTCCTCCGCGAGAACGGGTTCGCGCGCGTTCGCGCCGAGGGCACCCGCCGGCTGTATGCCGTCGATGCGAGTCCACTGCAGGACGTCGATCGATGGCTCCAGCCGTTCCGGCAGTTCTGGACCCAGCGGCTCGACGCCCTGGGCACGGAGCTCGCCAGGGGGCGCCGAGAACGGCGCGCTCGCACCGCAACCAAGGAGGATTGACCAAGTGTTCGACATGTTCGAAGAACTCGCCGCCATCCACCGCGACGTCGTGCGCGACGACGGCGGCGAGACCGTTTCGCTGAAGCTTGCCCGTACGTACGAGGCCGACGCAGATGATGTCTGGGACGCCTTGACCAACCCCGAGCGCCTCCCCCGCTGGTTCTACCCGATCAGTGGCGATCTGAGGATTGGAGGCAGCTTTCAGTTCGAGGGCAATGCAGGCGGCGAGATCCGTCAGTGCGACCGGCCGACTCGGCTCCAGGTGACCTTCGGCGGCCCTGACAGCGTCGTCGAAGTCGGTCTCTCCGAGTCCGGCGCCGAGACGACCGTCGAACTCACGCACACCGTTCCGCTGGCGATGGCCGGGAGCGGGGCTGGGGCGCTCTTCGTAGGGCCGGGTTGGGACGGGGCCCTGCTCGGGCTCGGCATCCACCTGCGCGGAGAGGCGGTCGGCGACCCGCTGGAAGCGGCGAACTCCCCCGAGGTCGTCGGGTTCAACCGTGGGTCGATTGATCGGTGGGTCGAAGCCATCGACTCATCCGGCACCGCGACGGCAGAGGAGATCGCCGGCGCTCGTGAGGTGGCGGTCGCCCGGTACACCGTCGTGCCCTGATACGACAGCCGAAGAGCCGCCGGGAGTCGACCGTCAGGTGCTCGGCGGCTCCTCGACGTGTGTTTCGCGGTCCCCATCCCTCTCCGCTCTCCGCGTCGTGCGAGTCCGCAGCCGAGCGTGGCATGATGGTTTGATCAAGTCGTAAAGCCGCAGGAGGATGCCGGTGCTATCCGAGCCCAACCGCCCCCTCTACGAGGTGAAGGCGGGCCTGTTCAAGGGGCTCGCGCACCCCATCCGCATCCGCATCCTCGAGGTGCTCTCGGCCGCCCCGGAAGCGTCGGTTTCGGAACTCATCACCGCGACCTCGCTCGAGGCCTCCCATCTCTCGCAGCACCTCGCGGTCCTTCGTCGCAACCGGCTCGTGGTCGCGGACCGGCGCGGAAGCCTCGTGTACTACCGGCTCGCCTATCCGCAGGTGGCGGACCTCCTGCGCGTCGCGCGGGCGCTGCTCGGCGAGATCCTCGAGACCACCCAGCGCCAGCTCGTCGAGCAGGACGGGCTGCCCGAGATCCCTCCCGTGAGCGTGACGACGTGAGCGACGACACCTCCACGGGCGCCGATCCCGGAGGGGACGCACCGATGGGCGACTCCCCCGTGGCATCCGTCTCGCGCGCTCGATGGCAGCGCGCCGCGGCCGCCGTGCGCAGCCTCGCGCCCGCGGCATCCGACTACCGAGGGCTGGGACGCACGTGGCGCGGCGACCTGGCGGCCGGGGTCACGGTCGGCATCGTCGCGCTGCCGCTCGCACTCGCCTTCGGGGTGAGCTCGGGCGCCGGCGCCGAGAGCGGTCTCGTGACCGCGATCGTCGCCGGGCTGGTCGCTGCCGTGTTCGGCGGCTCGAACGTGCAGGTGTCGGGGCCGACCGGCGCGATGGTCGTCGTGCTCGGCCCGATCATCGCCGCGAACGGCGTCGGGGTGCTGGCCGTGCTGTGCGTACTCGCGGGATTCATCGTGATCGTCGCCGGCGTACTTCGGCTTGGCCGCGCGGTCACGTACATTCCCTGGCCGGTGATCGAGGGCTTCACCCTCGGCATCGCGATCATCATCTTCCTGCAGCAGGTTCCTGCGGCCATCGGCGCCGACCCCTGGCCGAGCCCCAACGCGTTCCTCGCCGCGGTCGGGGCCGTGCCGAGCGCGAGCTGGCCCGAAGTCGGCTGGACGCTCGGGATCGTCGCGGTCGTCGCGGCGATCATGGTCCTCGCCCCTCGGATCCACCCGCGCTTCCCGGGCTCCATCGTGGCGATCGTCGTGGTCAGCATCATCACGGCCGTCGCCGGCCTGCCCGTCGACACGATCGGCCAGCTGCCCGCGGGACTCCCTGCCCCGACGTTGCCGACCGCCGACTGGGTGACGCTCGCCAGCCTCGCCGGCCCCGCCCTCGCCATCGCGGCCCTCGCGGCGATCGAGTCGCTCCTCTCGGCGCGGGTCGCCGCGTCGATCTCCGATACCGGCCCGTACGACGCCGACCGGGAGCTCGTCGGCCAGGGACTGGCGTCGATCGCCTCCGGGTTCTTCGGCGGCATGCCGGCGACCGGGGCGATCGCCCGTACCGCGGTGAACGTGCGCTCAGGTGGTCGCACCCGGCTCGCGGCGATCACCCACGCGGTCCTGCTCCTCGGCGTCGTGTCATTCGGGGCGGCGATCGTCGCGCGCATCCCGCTCGCCGCGCTCGCGGGGGTGCTCATGGTCACCGCGTTCCGCATGATCTCGATCGCGACCGTGCGCACCGTCGTCGGTTCCACCCGCGCCGACGCCATCGTGTTCGTCGTCACCGCCGTCATCACGGTGAGCTTCGACCTCATCTACGCCGTGCTCATCGGGATCGCCGCAGCCGCGTTCTTCGCCCTGCGCGCCCTCGCCCGCTCGAGCGGGGTGCATCGCGAGGAGCTGCCCGGCCCGGCCGAGCCCGGCGACGAGCGCATCGCCCTGTTCCGGCTCGAGGGCGCGCTGTTCTTCGGCGCCGCCGAGCGCATGCTCGAGCGCGTCGGCGACATCCGCGACATCGAGGTCGTCGTCATCCGGATGTCGCAGCTGCAGATCCTCGATGCCACCGGCGCGCAGGTGATCACCGAACTGATCACCGCCCTCGAACGCCGCGGGGTGACCGTGCTCGTGAAGGGAATCCAGACCCGCCACCTGCGACTCGCGGAGCGCGTCGGCGTGATCGCATCGCTGCGGCACCAGAACCACCTGTTCGACGAGCTCAAGCCCGCGGTGGAGCATGCGCGAAGTCATGTGCGACGAGCCGCCGAGCAGTCGCAGCCCTGACGATCAGCCGGAATCGCCGCTGCGCTCGAGCTGGCCGATCTGGGCGCCGTCGCTCCCGAGGATCGTCATCGTCGAACCGGAGATCGTCGCCTGGCTCAGCCCGTCGAGCCAGGTGTCGACGTCGGGGCACGCCATCCGGGTCGATGCCACGGAGTCGAAGTACACGATGTCGTCGTCCTCGAGCCGCCATGAGCCCGACAGGCGGTTGCACCCGTCGGTTCCGCTGAGCACGCCGCCCTCGTCGAGCGTGAGTGAGGGCGCATCCTCGTCGGTGGACTCGATCCACGTGCCGACGGGATCGATCGGCTCATCGCCGGGCGACGTCGCGCAGCCGGCCAGTGCCACGGCGGCCACGATGATGGTCACTGCGAACGGAGCACGCATCCGAGACATGCTCGCAGCATAGCCCTCGCCGTTCTCGCGGTGGACGATGCGCCCGCCGACAAATCGACGAGGACGCGCGCCCTCACATCCGACACTCAGCCGCCATGGAGGAATAGCCTGACTCCTGCAACGCACCACGTCGTCGTTCAAAAGGAAGGGCATCTCATGTCTACGCCGCAGTCCAATATGGGGTTCGCCGCGTTCACGCTGGACTCAGCGGAACTGTCGAAGTCCGCGATCAACACCGTGCGCACGACCCTCGGGATCACGGGCGCCGTCGCGCTCATCGTCGGCATCCTGATCACGTTCTGGCCGAAGAACTCCCTCCTCGTGATCACCGTGATCCTGGGTATCTACTTCATCATCGCCGGGCTCGCGTACGCAGGCCTCGGCATCTTCTCCAGGGGCATCTCGGGCGGGGCAAGGACGCTCGACATCATCCTCGGGATCCTGTTCGTGATCGGCGGCATCCTCGCCCTCGCGAACGTCCAGGCCGCGGCCGAACTGCTCGCGGTGTTCTTCGGCCTCCTCATCGGCATCCTGTGGATCGTCGAAGGGGTCGTCGCACTCGTGCAGTCGGGCGATGCGCCGTCGAGGGGGTGGGCGATCTTCTTCGGCATCCTGAGCATCGTCGCCGGCATCGTGTTGCTGTTCTCGCCGCTGTGGGGAACGGTCGTGCTCTTCATCATCGCGGGCATCGGCCTGATCGTGCTCGGCATCGTGCAGATCGTGCGTGCCTTCACGTTCGGCCGGGGCGCGAGCGCTGCTGCAGCCGCGTAGGGACCGATCGACGACGAAGGCCGGTTCCGGAGCGCGCACCGCTCCGGAACCGGCCGTTCGCCATGGCCGATGCGCGGCCTAGTCCTCGCGAGTGAAGCCCGACGTGTCACCCACGTAGCGGGTGTGGTCGGCCGGAACAGGGTCGACGACGGCCGACGCCACCTCCGCGGCGAACTCCGACACGTTGTAGAGGCGCCCGGCGTCCTCCTTGCGGGCGGCGATGGCGCCCGGGTTCGCGCGCTCGAGCAACGTGGCGGTGATCGTGCCCTCGATCATGTCGCCCGACACCACCACGAACTCGACGCCGGATGCGTCGAACTCGGGCAGCTTGGCGCGCAGCGCGTCCTCGCCGGCGCGCTTGGACAGTGCCACGGGCTCGTATTCGGGCATCGTGGGGGTGGTGCGGATGAAGTGCGCCTGGTGGCTCGTGACGAATACGATGCGGGCGCCGTCTGCGAGGTGCGGCAGCGCGCCCTCGACGACGTTGACCTGCGCGTCGCGGTTGAGCCGCATCGCGTAGTCCTCCCCCATGCCCGACTCCATGCCGCCCGAGGCATTCAGGACGACGATGTCGATCGGGCCGAATTCGGCGGCGGTGCGCTCGAACATCTCGGCGACGGATGCCGCGTCGGTGAGGTCGGCCCCGACTGCGATGGCGCGGCCGCCCGCCTCGGTGATCTCGGCGGCGACCTTCTCGGCCCGCGGGGCCTTGCTGCGGTAGTTGACGACCACCGCCGCGCCCGCCCCTGCGAGGTACCGCACGGTGTCGGCGCCGATGCCGCGCGACGAGCCCGTGACGAGTGCGACGCGACCGTCGAGCGATCCGGGGGCGAGTGGGTTGGTCACGGCAGGGACTCCTCGTGGCTTCTGGTGCGGACGGACGGTCCTGGCGGGGCGCCGAACCGAGACTATCAACTCCCCCGCCGCGGCATCCGCCCTGCTAGTTTCGAACCGGGGTGCGTGCGAAGGAGACCGAATTTGGATGTGCTGACCCAGTACGCGTGGATCGTCTGGTTGGTCCTGATCCTCGTGTTCGCGACGATCGAGGTCTTCACGCTCGAGATGACGTTCCTCATGCTTGCCCTCGGCAGCGTCGCCGGTCTGCTGTCCGGACTCTTCGGCATCCCCTGGTGGGCGCAGTTCATCATCGCCGCAGTCGTCGCGGTCGCGCTCATCCTCACGCTGCGACCGCCGCTGCTTCGGCTGCTGAGGCGCGGCGGCGACCCGGCCCGCAGCAACATCGACGCGCTCATCGGGGCCGACGGCTCGGTCGTTCGCACGGTTACGCCGTCGGGCGGCCAGGTTCGTCTCCAGAATGGAGAGATCTGGACGGCGCGCCTCTCCCCCATCACCGAGCAGGTGGATGTCGCGGTGGGCCAGCGCGTGCTCGTCACCGGCATCGATGGCGCGACGGCGGTCGTCGTGCCCGTTGAGAGGAGCACCCCCCAGTGATCGAAGTCTCCACCATCATCGGCGTGGTCGTCGTCGCGGCCATCGCCATCTTCGTGATCGTGATCCTCGCGCGATCGATCCGCATCATCCCGCAGGCCTACGCCGGCGTCGTCGAGCGACTCGGCCGGTACCACAAGACCCTCACGCCCGGACTGAACCTGCTGGTGCCGTTCATCGATCGGCTCCGCCCGCTCGTCGACCTGCGCGAGACGGTGGTCTCGTTCCCGCCGCAGCCGGTGATCACCGAGGACAACCTCGTGGTCTCGATCGACACGGTCGTCTACTTCCAGGTCACGGATGCCCGGGCGGCCACCTACGAGATCGCGAACTACCTCGGGGCGGTGGAGCAACTGACGACCACGACCCTCCGCAACGTGGTCGGCGGCCTCAACCTCGAAGAGGCCCTCACCAGCCGCGACAACATCAACGGCCAGCTGCGCATCGTGCTCGACGAGGCGACCGGCAAGTGGGGCATCCGCGTCTCGCGGGTGGAGCTGAAGGCGATCGACCCGCCCCTCTCCATCCAGGACTCGATGGAGAAGCAGATGCGCGCCGAGCGCGACCGGCGTGCGCTCATCCTGACCGCCGAGGGCACGAAGCAGTCGCAGATCCTCACTGCCGAGGGCGCCCGGCAGGCCGCGATCCTCCAGGCCGAGGGCGATGCGAAGGCCGCGGTGCTGCGCGCGCAGGGCGAGGCGGAGGCGATCCTCACCGTCTTCGACGCCATTCACAAGGGCGACCCCGATCCCAAGCTGCTCAGCTACCAGTACCTGCAGATGCTGCCGCAGCTGGCGGAGGGCCAGGCCAACAAGCTGTGGATCATCCCGAGTGAGCTCACCGAGGCGCTGAAGGGCATCGGCAAGGCGTTCACGCCGCAGTCGGGGGCACCGACGGATGCCCCGCCTGCCGACCCGTCGACGCGGATCTCGCCCACCGACCGACCCTGACGCAGCGTGGAGTCGACGTACTTCGATCCGCCGAGGCCGCGGGTGCTCGCACACCGCGGCCTCGCGCCCGACGCGCCTGAGAACACCATGCTCGCCTTCGCGAAGGCGGTCGCTATCGGCGCGGCGTACCTCGAGACCGACGTGCACGTGTCCCGCGACGGCGTCGCGGTCGTCGCGCACGACCCGACGCTCAAGAGGGTGGCCGGTCGCGACGTCGACGTGTCGGAGCTCACGATGGGCGAGCTTCGACGCGTCGAGCTCGGGCACGCACAGGGGTTCTGCTCGCTCGAGGAGGCGCTCGACGGGTTCGGGGAGCTGCGGTTCAACATCGACGTGAAGGTCGAGGGCGCCGTCGATCCCACCGTGGCCGCCCTCGCACGCACAGGGTCGGCGTCACGCGTGCTCCTCACGAGCTTCTCCGACGGCCGACGGCGCCGACTCGCAGGGCTCGTGCCCGACGCGGTCACGTCGGCCGGCCGTGCCGGCGTCATCCGTGCCCGACTCGCGTCACTCCTCTGGCCTCGCAGGCTCGCCGGCGCACTCCACGGCGCGGCGGCCCTGCAGGTCCCCGAGCGGGTCGGCCCCGTTCGGCTCGTCACTCCTCGCTTCGTGGAGGCGGTGCATCGCGCCGGCGCGGAGGTGCACGTCTGGACCGTGAACGACCCCGCCGACATGACCCGGCTCCTCGACCTCGGGGTCGACGGGCTCGTCACCGACCGCGCCGACCTCGCCCTCCCGCTCATCGCCGCTCGAAGCTGAGAATTCCCCGGCAATCCCCCAGTCCTCGGAAAGGGAATGCCCAGCTTGATCGTTTATACCTGTAGACGATCGAGAGGAGTACGCCATGGCGGACCGGAGCCTTCGGGGCATGCGAATCGGCGCGCAGAGCCTGCAGAGCGAGGACGGCGTGATCTTCGCCGACCGTGCCGACTACACCTACCGCTGTGAGACGTGCGGCCGCGAGACCGTGATGACGTTCTCGACCGAGGCAGAGCTTCCCGAGACCTGGGAGTGCAAGTACTGCGGTGCAGCCGCGACCCTCCTCGTCGACTCCAAGCCGGTCGAGATCGACCGCTCGGGCGAGAAGGTCGCCCGCACTCACTGGGACATGCTGCTCGAGCGCCGCACCCGCGCCGAGCTCGAGGAGTTGCTCGAGGAGCGACTCGCGTACCTTCGCGCGCGCCGCGGCCATCAGAAGATCGGCGCCTGACCCGACAGGTCGGATGCCTCGCCACCGACGTCGCCACGTGAGCGACGCCGCGCGAGAATGCCCGCGGCCACCAGGCCGCCGAGCGACGCCAGCACGATGACGGCGGGAACCCAGCTGCCCATCACGACGGACGGCGTGAGCCCTTCGCGCAGTTCGACATCGGTGATCATCGCGCCCGGCTCGTAGGCGGGCACCGCGTCGACCGTGCGACCGCCCGGGTCGATCACCTGGCTCGTGCCCACCGTCGAGATGTTGACGACCGAACGCCCGGTCTCGATCGCTCGCAGACGTGCGATCGCCAGCTGCTGCTGGTTCTCGTCGGTGCCGCGGAAGTCCGCGTTGTTCGTCTGGAACATGTAGAGGTCTGCGCCGTGGCGCGCGCCCTCCCAGATCAGCTCGTCGTAGATCACGTCGAAGCAGATCGCCAGGCCGGTCACCGCCTCCCCGAGGTCGAATACGGGCGGGTTGGTGCCAGGCGAGTAGCCGCGCTGGATCAGGCCGATGAGATCGGGAGCGAGCGCCTCGTAGAACCACCGATCGGGGATGTACTCGCCGAACGGCACCGGATTGCGCTTGTCGTAGCTGTCGACCGCCCCCTCGCCGGCCCGCCACAGCAGCGAGGTGTTGAAGAACTCGTCGTCGCGGGTGGTCACCGTGTTCAGTACCAGCGGTGCGTCGAGCTGTTCGCTCAGCGAATCGAAGATCTCAGCGACGTCGCCGCTCCGCGTGGGGTCGATATCGGACCCGCCCTCGGGCCAGAGCAGCACGTCGATGCCCGGCTCGTCGAGGATGGGCTCCGTGGCCTCGAGCTGCGCCTCGAGTACGTCGCCCTGCGCGCGTTCGTCGAAGTACCCGGCGGGGCCGTTGCCCTGCACGCTCGCCACCCGGAGCTCCCCGGTGGTGGTGGTCGGCCACGCGGGCACGAGCAGCGCGACGAGCGCGAGCGCCGCCATCGGCACCGCCGAGCGCAGGTCCTGCCACCCGCGCAGCCGCACCCACTCGATGACGCCCGCGACGAGGGCGACCATGATGAATCCGAGGCCCGTCGACCCGACCCACGAGACGACGTGGGCGAACGGGCTCTCGGATTGGCTGAGCGCCGCCCGCCCCCATGGGAACCCGCCGTACGGGAGCGTCCCGGTCGCCGCCTCCCGCACGCACCACAGGCCCGCCACGAGCAATGGGAGCCAGACGAGGCGCACCCACCTCGAGGTGCTCGCCCGCGGCACCCAGCGGTAGGCGAGCGTGATGAGCACCGCGCCGCCGGCCAAGAACAACGACTCGAGGATCGACAGCGCGAGCCATGGCACCGGACCGAGGTAGAGGGACGTCCACGAGACCTGCTGCAGGTAGAACGCGAGACCGAAGGCGAAGCCCACGAGCACGGCCGACCACGCGCCGCGCCCGATCAGGCTGACGAGCGCAAGGGCGATGCCCACGAAGGCGAGCGGCCAGATGCTCGCGCCCGGGAACCCGAGGTCGTAGACGAGCCCGCCGGCGATGGATGCGAGCACCGCGACCCAGAGAGGCAGCAGCGGACGCGGATTCTCGGGCACCAGATCAGCCTAGGCGACCGGCGGAGCGTGGACTCACGCGACGGAGCCGTACGCGACGACGCCTCGGCGCACCGCGTCGATCGCCGCGCGCGCCGTGGCCCCGAGCTCCGCGTCGGCCACGATGGAGACCTGGTCGAGCAGGTCGACCACCTGCTTCGTGAGGCGCACGAAGTCTCCGGCGGCCAGCTCGGTGTCAGTGAGCACCGTGCCCAGTCCGGCGCCGCCGGCCCACGCGTGCATCGCCGAGGCGAGCGCAGGCGAGGGCTGGTCGCTGCCGGAGAGTCGGTGCTCCCGTTCGAGGTCGTCGAGCTCGCTCCAGACATCCGTCGTCTGCTCGAACGCCTCGCGGAACCTGCCGCGGGGCAGCCTGAACTGCTCGCCGCGGTCGTCGCGCCGGGGTTCGTAGACCAGTGTTGCGGCGACGGCCGCGAGCGACGGCACGTCGAGTCCGTCCCACAGCCCTTGCCGCAGGCACTCCGCCACGAGCAGGTCGCGTTCGCCGTAGATGCGCTTCAGGATGCGGCCCGCCGACGTCGACACGAGGGACCCATGGCGGTCGCGCTCGAGGTATCCGAGCGTCTCGAGCACCTCGGCGACCCGGTCGAAGCGCTTTGCCACCTGACCGGTGCGGGTCCGGATCTGCCGCGACAGCCGATCGTGCTCCTGCTCGAGCCGCCACCACCGTTCCGCCCAACGAGCGTGCTGCTCGCGCTCCGCACAGCCGTGGCACGGATGCGCCCGCATCGTCTTGCGGGCCTCGACGAGCTCGCGCTGCATCCGCTCCCGCTGCGCGTGCGTCGGGTTGCCCTTCGAGGCCTGCCGCTCGAGCTCACCGATACGTCGCCGGATCGCCGCATACTCGCCGAAGTCGCCGAGGTGGCAGCGCATCGCCTCCTCGAATCCCGCCATCGACTCCTCCTGCTTCCGCAGGGTGCGCGCGAGGTCGACCACGGCACGGTCGGCCTGGAACTGCGCGAACGACAGCTCGAGGATCTGCCTCGTGCGTTCGCGGCCGAACTGGTCGACGAGGTTCACCGCCATGTTGTAGGTCGGCTTGAAGCTCGAGTTCAGCGGGTAGCTGCGCCGGGACGCGAGCGCGGCGACCGCCTCGGGGTCGAGGCCGTCGACCCACTGGATCACCGAATGCCCCTCGACGTCGATGCCACGGCGTCCGGCCCGCCCGGTGAGCTGGGTGTACTCCCCCGGCGTGATCGGCACGCGCGCCTCGCCGTTGAACTTCTCGAGCTTCTCGAGCACCACGGATCGCGCCGGCATGTTGACGCCCAGGGCGAGCGTCTCGGTGGCGAAGACCACCTTCAGGAGCTTCAGCTGGAAGAGCTCCTCGACGACCTCCTTGAAGGCCGGCAGCATGCCGGCGTGGTGCGCCGCCACGCCGCGCTGCAGGCCCTCCAGCCACTCCCAATAACCGAGCACGGCGAGGTCCTCGTCGCGCAGCATCCGTGCTCGCTCCTCGACGATCGCGCGGATCTCATCGCGCTCGGACGATTCGGTGAGGCGGATGCCGGAACGGAGCACCTGGCGGACCGCCTGGTCGCATCCCGCACGCGAGAAGATGAACACGATTGCCGGCAGCAGGTGCTTGCCGTGGAGCAGCTCGATCACCTCCGGGCGCTCGACGCGGCCGCCGCCCGGCGTCGGCTGGTGGTAGCGGCCCCGGTCGCCGCCGCGGCGCCCTCGCGCCGAGCGCGAGGAGATCGAGCGGCCGCCGGCGCGGGCGAGGCGCTGGAGCTCGGGATTGACCCGGTTCGTGGCCGCCAGCCCGGATGAGTCGAACAGGTCGAGCATCTTGGCCTTCACGAGCACGTGCTGCTCGAGCGGCACGGGCCGGTCCTCCGAGACGATGACGTCGGTGTCGCCGCGCACCGCCTGGAGCCAGTCGCCGAACTCCTCCGCGTTCGACACGGTGGCCGAGAGGGAGACGAGCCGCACCTCCTCGGGCAGGTGGATGATGACCTCTTCCCAGACCGCACCGCGGAACCGGTCGGCGAGGTAGTGCACTTCGTCCATCACCACGTACGCCAGCCGGTCGAGCAGCGGCGAGTCCGCGTAGAGCATGTTCCGCAGCACCTCGGTGGTCATGACCACGATGCGGGCGCCGGAGTTCACGTTCGTGTCGCCGGTGAGCAGGCCCACCTCTGCGGCGCCCCATTCATCGGCGAGCTCCTGGTACTTCTGGTTGCTGAGCGCCTTGATCGGCGTCGTGTAGAAGACCTTCGCCCCAGGCTCCTGCATGGCGAGGAACACCGAGAACTCGGCGACCACCGTCTTGCCCGCACCGGTGGGCGCGGCGACGAGCACGCTCCGCCCCTCGTCGAGCGCGGCGCAAGCGGCGCGCTGGAACGGATCCAGGTCGAAGCGCAGCCTCGACGTGAACTCGACGAGTCGGGGCTTCCGGCGCTGCTCGCGTGAGATCGCGTATCGCTCGGCCGGGGAAAGGCTCTTCACCCCTCCAGCCTAGACAGCGGCTTCGAACTCCAGGCGGTTCCGGCGCTCCACACGGCGATCGCGCAGGTGCGCGACGAACCAGGCCGCGAAGTACAGCGCCACCATCGGGAGCGCCAGCATGAACATCGAGATGACGTCGGCCGAGGGCGTCGCGATCGCGGTGAAGAGCACGATCACGAGGATCGCCACCCGCCACGACTTGATGATCGACGCCGCGCTGATGATGCCCGCGAAGTTCAGGAGCACGATGAAGACCGGTACGACGAACGCGATGCCGATCGCGACCACGAGCTTCAACACGAAGTCGACGTACTCCTTCGCCGTCAGCAGCGACTGGCCGCCCTCCGGCACGAAGCTCGTCATGAGCCTCACGATGTTCGGCAGCACGAACCAGCCCGCCGCGCAGCCCGCGAAGAACAGCGGGATCGCCGTGACGAAGAAGACGAACGTGAACTTGCGCTCGCGCGTGTTCAGTCCCGGCACCAGGAACGCGAACACCTGGTAGAGCCACACCGGGCTCGAGATCACGAGCCCGAGCGTGAAGGCGATCTGCAACTGCAGGTCGAACGCGCTCGAAATGGTCGGGAAGATGATCGCCGTGTCGTTGCCCTGCGCCTCGGCGACCCGGTTCACGGGCTCCTGGATCGCGTTCCACACGAAGGCGTTGGTGAGCCACCAGCCGAGCCCGGCGCCGACGACGATGGCGATGGCCGAGATGAAGAGGCGCTTGCGCAGCTCGATGAGATGCGCACCGAGCGACATGCGCTTCTCGCGGTTCTTCTCCCCGCGATCCTTCACCGCGGACATCGGAATCAGCGGCTCTTGCCGGAATCGGCCTCGTCGGTCTTGGCCTGCCCGGCGGTCGTGTCGGTCGCGGTGCTGCTCGCCGTCGCGGCCGTGGTGTTCGCGTCGGCCGCCGCGGCCTCGGTCGTGCCCGCCTCGTCCTTGTCGGGGCGAACCTCGCTCTTCAGGATCTTCATCGACTGCCCGAGGCTACGGGCGAGCGCCGGGAGCTTCGGGGCGCCGAAGAGCAGCAGGATGACCACGAGGATGATCAGCGCGTGCCAACCAGTGAAGCCTTGCCACATAGGTGTTCGTCCGTTCTCCGGGGGGATCTTGGCGACAGTCTACCTGCCGCACGTGCCCGTCGACCGAATCGGGTGTCGGCCGACCGTTCGAGGTCAGGTTGAACCGTCGGTGGCGCCGGTTCCGCGAGGGTCGTCGTCGGATGCCTCGCGGCCCGCGTAGCCCGCCAGTCCGGCCGCCGCCCATTCCGCGACCGCCGCCCTCGCCTCGGCGGGCGCGACCACGGTGACGAGGCCCGGAAGGCCTGCGACGAGGCGCTTCAGCCCATGCACGTGCGAGAGCCTCAGCGTGACCCGCAGTCGCCCGTCGACCTCGCGGGCTCGCGAGTCGGCGAGGTAGTCGGCCAGCAGCGGCAGGGTCGACGGCGCCACGTCGACCACCACGGCGAGGTCGGAGTCCGAGCTCTGGAACAGGGTGTCGGGCACGACGCGATGCGAGTGGTCGCCGATCGGCTCGTCGGTGAGCACGAGGTCGCTCATGCGGTCGACGCGGAAGTTCCGCACGTCCTCCCGCGTGTGGCAGTACGCCTGCAGGTACCAGTCGGCATCCTGCGAGATGATCCGCAGCGGATCCGCGCGACGCCGGCCCCGTTCTCCGCGGGCGTTCAGGTAGTCGAACTCGACCTGGCGCCCCTCGGCCACGGCTTCGCGGATCACGGCGAGCGACGCGTCGGCCTCGGTCTCGGCGACCGCCAGTCGGCTCGGCGCCGAAGAGGCCCCCGCCGCGAGCTTCGCCTTGAGCGAGGCGAGCGACGCGCTCCCGGCGCTCTCGGGCGATGCGGAGAGGTACTGCAGGCCGGCCATGAGCGCTGCTGCCTCGCGCGCCGAGAGCCGCGGGGCGTCGTCGATCGCGACGTGGTGCACGATCACGATGACATCGTCGTCCTCGAAGGAGTCCCAGTCGATGTCGAACAGGTCGTTCGGCTGGTAGGTGCCCGTCGAACCCGGCAGGCCCGACGTCGCGATGAGGCGGACTGCATCGCGGATCTCGGCCTCGGTCATGCCGAAGTGCTGGGCGGCCTCTGCCACGTCGACGACGCGCCGCTCCAGCAGGTACGGCACGAACGACAGCAGGAACACGAGCTTGTCTGGCGCCTTCAGCGGCTTCGCGCGCTTGGCCATCATGCCGCTCCCCCGTCGCGATGGGCGGCGACGACCGCCGCGAGGCGCTCGCGCACCGCGTCGCGGAGCGAGGCAGGGCTGATCACGCGCACCTCGGGGCCGTAGGCGGCGAGCTCGTCGGCGAACACCGCGGCATCCGTGTAGTGGAGCCGGATGACGCCCGCGTCCTCGTCGCGCAGCACGGCGCGCTTGCCGAGGCGCACCTCGGCGTCGCTGCCTGCAGTGACCGCGAGGTCGGCCGCGTTCCGGAGCCGGAGCTCGTCGAGCTCGGCGAGGATGCGATCCTGGATGCCGGGTGGCGGCGCGTCGAACGTCAGTCCGGGCACCGGCTCGACCTTGCCGATGATGCGCGAGAGGAGGAAGGTGCGGGGGCCGCCTGCGTTGCGGTCGAAGCCGTGCAGGTGCCAGCGGCCCTCGTGGAGCACCACCGCCAGCGGGTCGACGATGCGTTCGCGCGGCGCCGGTTCGCCCGGCTTGAAGTACCGGAACCGCACCGTCTGGCGGCGGTCGAGCGCCTGGCGCAGCGGCTCGAACGCGGCGTCGCGCACCCGCAGCCTCGGGGCGTAGCCGATCACGGGCTCGCGCGGCTCGATGCCGAGCGACCGCAGCTTGGTGAGGGCCCGCTGGGAGTCCGACGAGAGCGAGGCCTCGCGCCAGACCTCCGCAGCGAGACCGAGCAGGGCGAGCTCGTCGGGCGTGAAGCGCACCTCCTCGGGCAGGTCGTACTGGCCCTTGGGGATGCGGTATCGAAGCGCCTGGTTGTCGCCCGGGCGATCCGGCGACTCCACGGTCTCGAGCGGGATGCCGAGCTCGCGGATGTCGTCCTTGTCTCGCTCGAACTGGCGCTCGAGGTTCGCGTTCTGACCCGACTCGTCATAGCGCTCGGCGTAGCCGCGCACCGACGAGAGGATCTCCGCCTTCAGGAGGCCGGTCTCGGTGGCGAGCAGCGCCAGCACGAGGCTGAAGAGCCGATCTTCGACCGGGATCCTCGGCTCACCCTTGCGCGATGCACCCGACACACGTGCGATCATACTGAACCGCGGGCGGCGTCCGACCGCCTGCGCCGGCTCAGATGACGCCCAGGATGTCGATCACGAAGAACAGCGTCGAACCGGCCGGCACCTGCTCGTTGCCCTGGTCGCCGTACCCTTCCGACGGCGGCACGATGACGCCGATCTGCGAGCCGACCTGCTGGCCGATGATCGCGTTCGCGAAGCCCGGGATCACCTGCGCGTCGTCGCCCGTGCTCACGACGAACGTCGTCGGCGCACCGCTCTTCCACGAGGAGTCGAAGACGGTGTTGCCGTCCCACAGGACGCCCGTGTAGTGCACGACCACCGAGTCGCCCTCTTCCACGACTTCGCCGGAACCCTGCTTCAGCACCTCGGTCTGCAGTTCCTTCGGCGGATCGCTCTTCGGCACCGTGATGCCGGGACGCCCGTCGGGTGCGAGCACCACGGCCGGGAAGCCGTCGCGGCTGAGGCGCGGCGTCCCCTCGGCGCGGGCCGGGAAGGCGCGCTGCACGTCGATCACGAACACGAGGCTGTCATCGGGGGCGATGTTGAGCGATGCGTTGCCCTCGTCGCCGAAGGCGTCCTCCGGCGGCACGACGACGGCGACCCGTGACCCCACGCTGGCGCACGTCAGCGCCTTCTTGAGGCCGGGCAGGGTCGAGTCGGAGACCACGAGCGGGATCTGGTCCTCGTCGCCGAAGCCGGTGGGCTCCTGCAGCGTCTCGCCGTTCGCGCCGTTGTACACGGCGAGGCCGATCATCGCCTGCTGGCCCTCCTGGAGCCGCTCCCCGTCGCCCGCGATCACCTCGGTGCACTGCGTCTCCCCGGGGGCGAGTGGCGCGGGGAACTTCACGCGCGGCTTCTCGCCGAAGTCGCCCGACACCACGACGGCGTCGGACGACTGGCCGGACGTCGCCTCGGGGGCGGCGGGCGCGGGCGTGCAACCGGAGAGGGCCACGGCGACGAGGCCGGCCGTGGCGATGAGCGCGAGTGACGAGCGCACTGATCCTCGATTCTTCGATGGGTCGCGGAGGGGCGTTGGTAGCCTACAAGGCTTCGTCGGGGCCTTCGGTGGCAGGCTCCACAGGCTCCGACGCTCGGGACCGCTCGGCCGCGGCATCCGCTGCCCGCGCGCGCTTGCGCAGTGCCTTCGCGCTGACCGACCGCTCGCCGAGCGCGCCCGGGGTCCACGCCTCGACGTCCTCGTCGCTGAACTCGGTCTTCGACGGTCGGCGCTTGAGCTCGGGCAGCACCGTTTCGGGCGCGAGGCGTCGGGCGGTGAGAAGGAACCCGGTGTGCGCGATCATGCGGTGGTCGGGGCGCACGGCCAGGCCCTGCACGTGCCATCCGCGCACCATCGTCTCCGACGACTGCGGCTCGGTGTACTCCCCGGTCGCCCGGATCGCCTCGGCCACCCGCGAGAGCTGCGTCACCGTGGCGATGTAGCAGAGCAGCACGCCGCCGGGCTTGAGCGCCGTCGACACCACGTCGATGCACTCCCACGGCGCGAGCATGTCGAGGACCACGCGGTCGACGGATGCCGCGGGCGCCTGAGCCGGCAACGCCTCCGCCAGGTCGCCGAGCGTGATCGTCCAGTTCTCGGGGTCGTACCCGTGGAACGTCGCGACGTTGCCGCGCGCGACACCCGCGAACTCCTCGCGCCGCTCGAACGACATCAGCCGGCCGCCGTGACCGATCGCACGCAAGAGCCACAGCGAGAGCGCGCCGGAACCGACGCCGGCCTCGACGACCGTGGCGCCCGGGAAGACATCGGCCTGCGCCAGGATCTGCGCCGCGTCCTTCGGGTACACGATCGCGGCGCCCCGCGGCATCGACATCACGAAGTCGCTGAGCAGCGGCCGCAGGGCGAGGTACTCGACGCCGACCTGGTTCGCGACCACCGAGCCGTCGGGGAGTCCGATGAGGTCGTCGTGGGCGATGGGGCCCTTGTGGGAGTGGAACAGCTTGCCGGGCTCGAGCGTGATCGTGTGCATGCGACCCTTGGGGCCGGTCAGCTGCACCCGGTCGCCGGCCCGGAACGGTCCGCTGCGCTCGCCGCGGCTCTCGGTCACGCGAGGGCCTCCCGCGCGTCGAGCGCAGCCGCGACATCCCACACCGACTTGTCGACGAGCGTGTCCCACAGCACGTGCGCGGGGGCCTCGTCGAGCGCCAGGATGTTCGGCACGCCGATCGTGACGGCGCCGGCCGCCCACGCCGAGGTCAGGCCGGCGGGAGAGTCTTCGATGGCCACGCAGTCGCCCGCGTCGACGCCGAGCGCGGCGGCCGCGGCGAGGTAGGGCTCGGGGTGCGGCTTGGCGTTGTCGACCGAGTCGCCAGTGACGATCACGTCGAATGCCTCGAACGGGATCGCGTTCACCACGTCGTCGGCCATCGACCGGATCGACATCGTCACGAGGGCGGTGGGCACGGATGCCTCGCGCAGCGCCTCGAGCAACTCGCGCGCCCCCGGCCGCCACGGCACGCCGTGCTCGACGAGCTGCTCCTGCACGCGGGCGGTGAGCCGCGCGACGATCGTGTCGGCGTCGAGGTCGACGCCCGCCGCCTGGAACACACGCGCGGCCTCCCACAGGCCGCTGCCGACGAGCCCGAGGGCGTCCTCGTGCGTCCAACGGCCGCCGAAGGACGCGACGAGCTCCTCCTCGGCCGCCATCCAATAGCGCTCGGTGTCGACGAGGGTGCCGTCCATGTCCCAGAGGACGGCGGCGGGCAGGCGAGTGGTCACAACCCGCAAGTCTACGGGCACGGCCTATTGTGGAGGGGACCCCGGGCGTCCGGGGCGGGAAGCGGGGCACCTGGAGTGAATCAGCCGGCCGGGTTCGAGGGCGGAAGGCTGCTCGTCGTCGCCTTCGAGGGATGGAACGACGCCGGAGAGGCGGCGACCGGTGCGGCGAAGCTCCTGGCCGAGCGCCTCGGGCTCGTCGAGATCGACGCGGTCGACCCCGAGTCGTACTTCGACTACCAGTTCACGAGGCCCACGGTCGTGGTGGGCGACGACGGCGTGCGCCGCCTGGAATGGCCGGGCGCGGCGATCCTCGGCCCCGGCGGCACGCCCACGTCGAACGACGAGGAGCGCGTCACCGGCCCGGGCGCCGACACCCTGCACGTGCTGCTCGGCGCCGAGCCCGCGCGCAGCTGGAAGGGCTTCGCCGCGGAACTCATCGATGCCGCGCTTGCTGCCGACATCGAGGGCATGGTGCTGCTCGGGGCGATGCTCGCCGACGCGCCGCACACGCGGCCACTTTCGGTGTTCGCATCGAGCGAGAACCGCGAGGTACGCGCGGCGCTGGGCGTGGACCGCTCCAGCTACGAGGGCCCCGTCGGCATCCTCAGCGTCATCGCCGACCAGGCCGAGCGGGTGGGCATCCCCACCGTGTCGCTCTGGGCGTCCGTGCCCCACTACGTGCACAACGCGCCCTCGCCGAAGGCCGTGCTGGCCCTGCTCGGCAAGCTCGAGGAGCTCACGGGCCTCAGCATCCCGCGCGGCACCCTCGAGTCGGAGGCGAAGGCGTGGGAGGCGGGCGTCGACGCGCTCGCGGCCGACGACGAGGACATGGCGGGCTACATCACGCAACTCGAGCAGGCGCGCGACGCGGTGGACGCGCCCGAGGCGAGCGGCGAGGCGATCGCGCAGGAGTTCGAACGCTACCTCCGCCGCCGCGGCGACGGGCCCGAGGGTCGCGCCGATGGGCGGGAGGGTCCCCGGGACGAGCCCTGGCGGCCGCGCGACGGCTCCTGAGCCGTCACCGCGGACCTCGCCGCGCGGCCGTGTCGCGGCATCCGTCCGCCTGCGATGGCGCGGATGCCGCAGCATCCGTCACGCGTCGACGGTGCCCGTGGCGAGCAGCGCGAAGAGCACCAGGCCGAGCGTGATGCGGTAGATCACGAACGGCAGGTAGCTGTGCCGTGAGATGTAGCGCATGAGGAACGCGATCACGAGGATGGCGACGACGAACCCGACCAGCGTGGCCACGGCCGTCTCGATCGGGCTGTAGACCGACGGCTCGCCCCAGCTCTTCACGAGCTGGAAGAGGCCGCTGCCGAACACCGCGGGGATGGCGAGCAGGAAGGCGTAGCGCGTCGCCGCCGCGCGCTCGTAGCCGAGGAAGAGCCCGGCCGAGATGGTGCCGCCAGAGCGTGAGACGCCGGGGATGAGCGCGAGGGCCTGCGCGAATCCGAACGCGATGCCGTGCGGGATGGTGAGGTGGTCGAGCGTGCGGGTCTTCGCCCCGGCCCAGTCGGCGAGCCCGAGGATGATGCCGAACACCACGAGCATGGTGGCGGTGATCCAGAGCGATCGGAACGTGGTCTCGATCTCGTCCTGGAAGAGGATGCCGAGCACGACGATCGGGATCGAGCCGACGATGATCAGCCAGCCCATGCGTGCGTCGGGGTCGTGGCGGGGAGTGCGTCCGAACAGCGACCCGAACCAGTGCGAGACGATGCGCACGATGTCGCGCCAGAAGAACACGACGACCGCGGTCTCGGTGCCGAGCTGGATGATGGCGGTGAATGCGGCTCCCGGATCCTGTGCGCCCGGGAGGAACTCACCCAGGATCCGCAGGTGCGCGCTCGACGAGATCGGGAGGAACTCCGTGAGCCCCTGCACGAGTCCGAGGATGATCGCTTCGAGCACGGTGATCTTCGCCTTCCGCCTCCGCGGAAGCCGGAGGGATGAGACCGGTCGTCGGTCAGTAACTGAGCAGAAGGTCCCGCAGGACCTTCCTTCCGAAGGATAGTGCGTCGAGCGGAACACGCTCGTCGACCCCGTGGAACATCGCCGGGAAGTCGAGGTCGGCGGGGAGCCGCAGCGGCGAGAACCCGTAGCCCGCGATCCCGAGCCGGCTGAGCGACTTGTTGTCGGTGCCGCCCGAGAGCAGGTACGGGAAGACTCTGGCGTCGGGATCGTGCACGGCGAGGGAACGCGTGACCGCATCGACGAGCGGCCCGGTCGTCGAGGACTCCAGGCCGACGTCGCGGTGCACGAACTCGATCTCGATCTCGTCGCCGATGATCTCGCGCACCTCCTCGAGCACCGCGTCCTCCTGGCCGGGGAGCGTGCGGATGTCGACCAGCGCCTCCGCCCGGTCGGGTATCACGTTGTGCTTGTAGCCGGCGTCGAGCGCCGTGGGGTTGGTCGTGGTGCGGAGGGTCGCGGTGACGAACCCCGACGCGGACCCGGTTGCGAGCGCGAGCTCGTCGGGCGTGACCTGCTCGGGGTCGACGCCGAGGGTGTCGGCGATCGCGGCGAGGAGCTCTCGCGTGGTGTCGGTGAGGTGCAGCGGCCACTCGGTGCGGCCGAGGCGCGCGATCGCCTCGGCGAGCTTGGTGACGGCGTTGTCGCGGATGAGGCGCGAACCGTGCGCGGCCACGCCGTGCGCCACGAGCCGCACCCAGATGAGCGACTTCTCCCCCGTCTGCAGCAGGTAGGCGCGCTCGCCGCCGACCGTGATCGAGTAGCCGCCGACCTCGCTGATCGCCTCGGTGGCACCGTCGAAGAGCTCGGGGTGGTGGTCGACGAGCCAGCCCGCCCCGACGCCGCCGCCGGCCTCCTCGTCGGCGAAGAACGCCACGACGAGCTCCCGTTCCGGGAGCGATCCCGACCCGATGATGTCGCCGAGGGCGGTGAGGATCATGGCGTCCATGTCCTTCATGTCCACCGCGCCCCGGCCCCACAGCATGCCGTCGCGGATCTCGCCGGCGAACGGGTCGACGCTCCAGTTGCGCGGGTCGGCGGGGACGACGTCGAGGTGGCCGTGCAGCACGAGCGCGGGCTTGCCGGGGTTGCGTCCTGGCACGCGCGCGACGACGCTCGTGCGGCGCGGCGCGGGCTCGAAGAGCTGCGGCGCGAAGCCGAGCGCTGCGAGCCTCGCCTCCACGTATTCGGCGGCCTCGCGCTCCCCTTTCGCCCTGCCCTCGCCGTAGTTCGTCGTGTCGATCCGGATGAGGTCCCGGGCGATCACCGCGGTCTCGTCGAGGTCGGTGGTCGGCTGCTGGACTGCGGATGACTCGGCCATGCGTTTCACCGTAGTCGCGCGGTCGGGGGCGGGCCACCGGCGTTCGAGGCGCCCCGCAATCCGTGCTAATGTCTTCTCTCGGGCCTTCGAGCGATCGAGGGCCGGAGACAACGCGCGGGTGGCGGAAATGGCAGACGCGCTAGCTTGAGGTGCTAGTGCCCTAACGGGCGTGGGGGTTCAAGTCCCCCCTCGCGCACGCGTTGTCGAGAAGGCCGGATCATGATGATCCGGCCTTCTCTCGTTTCCGGGCGCGCGCCGGCGGAGGTCGCATCCGCGTCGCTCGGATGACCCCGGAACGTGGGGTGGACGGTCGGCATCTTCGACTTGCCTGATTCGAACGTATGTTCGAAACTGGGGTATGACCATGACCGCTCCCCTCGTCGCCCCCGCCCCACGGCCGGCACACGTCGAGGAGCTGCAGGCCCGCATCCGCGGGATGCAGGCGACGCGGCTCGACTCCAAGGCGGTGCCGACGCATCCGGCACTCGAGTCGGTGCTGCCGGGCGGTACCCTGCGCGAGGGCACCGTCGTGCAGGTCGAGGGGTCGACCACGCTGCTCATGGCGCTGCTCGCCGGGCCGAGCGCGAGCGGACGGTGGGTCGCGGTGGCCGGCATGCCCGAGTTCGGCGTCGAGGCGGCCGCGCGGTTCGGCATCGCCCTCGATCGGCTCGTGCTCGTGCCCGACCCCGGGCGCCAGTGGCTCACCGTGGTCGCCGCGCTCGCCGACGTCATCCCGGTGGTCGCGGTGCGGCCCGCGGGCCGGGTCGCTCCCGCCGAGTCGAGCCGGCTGCAGGCCCGACTCCGCCAGCGCGGCACCACGCTGCTGGTCGCGGGCGACTGGCCGGGCAGCGACGCCCGCCTCGGCGTCGAGGCGAGCGAGTGGCAGGGGCTCGAGCAGGGGCACGGACATCTCGCCGAACGCGAGGTGGTGGTGAGCGTGGCCGGCCGCGGCGAATTCGTGCGCAGCACCAGGTCCCGGCTGCGGCTGCCGGGCCGCTCGCTCGAGTTCGCGCCGGTCGGCACGGATGGCACCGCCGATGTGGCCGAGCCGATCCGCCTCGACGACCTCGAGCGGAGGGCCACCGGATGACCGCCGACCCCGGCCGCGCCATCGTGCTGTGGTGCCCCGACTGGCCGATCTTCGCGGTGTGCCGCGAGCATGGACTCGACGCCGCTGCGCCGATCGCCCTCACCGAGGCAGGCCTCGTCTACGCCTGCTCGCCGGCCGCACGCCGCGACGGCGTCGCCCGCGGCCTGAAGCTCCGCGAGGCGCAGTACCGCTCCCCCGGGCTCACCGTGCTCGACTACGACGCGGCCCTCGACATGCGCGTCTTCGAGCCGGTGGTGCGCCGCGTCGAGGCGACCGTGCCGGGGGTGCAGCTCATCCGCCCCGGCACCCTCGCCATGCGGGCCCGTGGGCCCGCCCGGTACTACGGCGGTGAGGATGCCGCGGCGGCGGCGCTCCTCGAGACCGTCGCGGAACTCGGGGTGCCCGGCGCCCGGATCGGCATCGCCGACGGGCCCTTCGCGGCCGAACAGGCCGCACGCGCCGCACGCGAGTCCTCCGTCGGGATCGTTCCGCCCGGGGCATCCGCCGCCTTCATCGCCCCGCTGCCCGTGGGGCTCGTGGTCGATCCGCGCACGGCGACGTTGCTCAACCGGCTCGGCGTGCATACCCTCGGCGAGTTCGCCGCGCTCCCCGACGACGACGTGCGGCGAAGGTTCGGGGCGGCCGGCGCGTTCGCGCACGATCGCGCGGCCGGGCGCGAGCAGGCGCGCGTCGTGGCCCGCACGCCCCCGCCCGAGTTCGAGGTGGAGCAGCACTTCGAGCCGCCGCTCGACCGCATCGACCAGCTCGCCTTCGCGTTCCGGGTCGGCGCCGAGGAGTTCATCGACCGCATGCGGGCGGTGCGGCTCGTCTGCACGGGCCTGCGCATCGAGCTCGACGACGAGCGCGGCGGGCACTCGAGCCGCAGCTGGCTGCATCCGCGGTGGTTCACGCCCACCGACGTCGTCGACCGCGTGCGGTGGCAGCTGCAGGGCGCGGGCACCGCCGACAGCGGACTCGCCTCGCCGATCGTGCGGCTGCGGGTCGTGCCCGAGCGCATCGACTCCACGGGCAACCACGAGGAGGGGCTCTGGGGCGGCGGGCCCGACGAGCGGGTGCACCACGGACTCACCCGCGTGCAGAGCATGCTGGGGCACGAGGCGGTCGTCACCGCGGCGATCGGCGGCGGCCGCATGCTCGCCGACCGGCAGGTGCTCGTGCCCTGGGGCGATCGGCCGCCCGAGCGCACCAGCGACGCGCCGTGGCCGGGCAGCCTGCCCGCACTCGCGCCCGCGAGCGTGTTCCGCGAACGGCTGCCCATCGCCCTGCTCGACGCACGCGGCGACATCGTCGCGATCGACCAGCGCGGCGCGATCTCCGCGCCGCCCGAGCGCTTCGCCGTCGGCGGCGGCGAAGCGGCGCCCGTTCGTGCCTGGGCGGGCCCGTGGCCCGTGGTCGAGCGCTGGTGGGACGCCGAGCACGCCAAGCGCGTGCACCGGTTCCAGGTCGTCGACGACGACGGCTGCGCCTGGCTCCTCGTGCGCGACCGCGAGGGCTGGTGGGCCGAGGCGAGGTACGACTGATGGCTGCTCGCGATCGTCAGGTGGGGTGAGCGATGGGCTGGAACAATCCGTCGATCCCGTGGTCGGAGCTCGAGCGCAAGCTCTCCGATCGGCGACGGCCGGGCGGGCCGCCGCTCATCGCCGACGGCGGCGACAGCCCCGCGTGGAGCCGTAAGCGGCATCCGTACCGCCCCTCGGAGGGACTCGAGGCACCGGCCGGCCCGATCGTGCCCTACGCCGAGCTGCATGCGCACTCCACGTACAGCTTCCTCGACGGCGCCTCCATGCCCGAGCAGCTCGTCGAGGAGGCGCACCGGCTCGGCCTCTCGGGTCTCGCCATCACCGACCACGACGGCTTCTACGGCATCGTGCGCTTCGCCGAGGCGGCCGAGAGCTTCCCCGAGCTGGGCACCGTGTTCGGCGCCGAGCTCTCGCTCGGGCTCGGCGAGCCGCAGATGGGCGTCGCCGACCCCGAGGGCGAGCACCTCCTCGTGCTCGCGCGGCAGGAGCCGGGCTACCACCGCCTCGCGAGCGCGATCACCGCGGGCCAGCTCGCGGGCGGCGAGAAGGGCCGTCCCACGTACTCGCTCGAGGAGCTCGCCGAGCGCTCCGGCGGCGAGTGGGTGATCCCCACCGGATGCCGCAAGGGCGCAGTGCGACGCGCACTGGCCGACGGCGGGCCGGATGCCGCGTGGCGCGAGCTCGACCGCCTCGTCGCCCTCTTCGGGCGCGACCACGTCGTCGTGGAGCTGTTCGACCACGGGCATCCGCTCGACCAGGACGCGAACGACGCCCTGGCCGAGCTCGCCGCACGGGCACGCCTGCCGCTCCTCGCGACGAACGCGGTGCACTACGCCACGCCAGGCGAGCACCGGCTCGCCTCGGCGCTCGCGGCGGTGCGTGCCCGGCGAAGCCTCGACGAGCTCGACGGGTGGCTGCCCGCCTCGGACGGCCTGCACCTGCGCAGCGGGGCCGAGATGATGCGACGCTTCGAGCGCTACCCGGGTGCGGTCGCCCGTTCGGTGACGCTCGCCGAGGAGCTCGGCTTCCGCCTCCGGAGCGCGCGGCCGCGGCTGCCGCGGCAGGAGGTGCCCACGGGACACACGCCCATGAGCTGGCTGCGGGAGCTCGTGTGGGCGGGCGCCGAGAGGCGCTACCCGGGGCTGCCCGACCACGTACGCGAACGCCTCGCGCGCGAGCTCGACGTCATCGAGCAGAAGGACTTCCCCGGCTACTTCCTCATCGTGTACGACCTCGTGCGCGAGGCGCGCAGTCGCGGCATCCTGTGCCAGGGTCGCGGCTCGGCCGCGAACTCGGCGGTCTGCTACGTGCTCGACATCACCGCGGTCGACTCCATCACCTTCGACCTCCCCTTCGAGCGGTTCCTCTCGGCGCTGCGCGACGAGGAACCCGACATCGACGTGGACTTCGACTCCGACCGGCGCGAGGAGATCATCCAGTACGTCTACGGCAAGTACGGCCGCCACAACGCCGCGCAGGTGGCGAACGTCATCAGCTACCGGCCGAAGGCGGCGGTGCGCGACATGGCGAAGGCGCTCGGGTACTCCACCGGGCAGCAGGACGCGTGGTCGCGGCAGGTCGAGCGGTGGGGAGCCGTCGTCTCCACCGACGACCACGACATCCCCGGCCCCGTCGTGGAGCTCGCCGAGCAGCTGCTCACCTTCCCGCGCCACCTCGGCATCCACTCGGGCGGCATGGTGCTCACCGATCGGCCCGTGGGCGAGGTGTGTCCCATCGAGCACGCCCGCATGGAGAATCGCACGGTGCTGCAGTGGGACAAGGACGACTGCGCGTGGATGGGACTCGTGAAGTTCGACCTGCTCGGCCTCGGCATGCTCGCCGCCCTGCAGTACACGTTCGACCTCGTGCGCGAGCACACGGGCGAGGAGTGGGAGCTCGCGACCATTCCCAAGGAGGAGGCGGCCGTCTACGACATGCTCTGCCGCGCGGACTCGATCGGGGTGTTCCAGGTCGAGAGCCGCGCGCAGATGGGCACGCTCCCCCGGCTGCAGCCGCGCTGCTTCTACGACCTCGTGGTCGAGATCGCGCTCATCCGGCCGGGGCCGGTGCAGGGCGGTGCCGTGCATCCCTACATCCGGCGCCGCACGGGCGAGGAGAAGGTGAGCTACCTGCATCCGAAGCTCGAGCCGGTGCTCGCCCGCACGCTCGGCGTGCCCCTCTTCCAGGAGCAGCTCATGCAGATGGCCATCGCGGTGGGCAACTGCAGCGCCGCCGACGCCGACCTGCTGCGACGGGCGATGGGCTCGAAGCGCGGCATCGAGAAGATCGAGAAGCTCCGGTCGAAGCTCTTCGCCGGCATGGCCGAGAACGGCATCGCGCCCGACGTCGCCGACTCCATCTACGAGAAGATCGAGGCCTTCGCGAACTTCGGCTTCGCCGAGAGCCACGCGCTGAGCTTCGGCCTGCTCGTGTATGCGAGCTCCTGGCTGAAGCTGCACTACCCCGCGGCGTTCCTCGCGGCGCTCCTGCGCGCCCAGCCGATGGGCTTCTACTCGCCGCAGACGCTCACCGCCGACGCCAGGCGGCACGGCGTGGAGATGCTCCGACCCGACATCCTGCGGTCGGGGGTGGACGCAGGCCTCGAGGCGCTCGATGGGGCCGCGGCATCCGCTGGCGACGACAGTGCGGTCGGCACCCGGCGCGGGCCGAGCGGCATGGCCGCCTGCGCCGACCCCGTGCAGCCGCCCTTCGGCCGGTTCGACAGGGAGGCGCCCGACCGCTCCGCCGAGCACCGGCGCGACGCCGCGTTCGCGGTGCGCCTCGGGCTCGCCGACGTCTCCTCGATCGGCACCGCCGTGGCGGAGCGCATCGTCGCCGAACGCGAGGCGCGCGGGCCGTACCGCGACATGGCAGACGTCTCCCGGCGCGCGGGCCTGAACGCCGAGCAGCTCGAGGCGCTCGCCGCGGCGGGCGCGTTCGACGGGTTCGGCCTGCAGCGGCGCGAGGCGCTCTGGCTCGCAGGCGAGGCGGCGCAGGACCGCGAGGAGTACCTCGCCGGCTCGATCGTGGTCGTGCAGCCGCCGCTGCTGCCGCTGCTCAGCCCTGCCGAGCAGGTCGTGTACGACCTGTGGGCCACCGGCATCTCCCCCGACGACCACCCGATCCGGCACGTGCGCGAGCACCTCGACGAGCGGGGCGCCATCCGGATCGACCTGCTGCGCAAGGCTGAGAGCGGCCGCCGCATCGAGGTGGGCGGGGTCGTCACCCATCGCCAGCGGCCGGCGACCGCGAGCGGCATCACGTTCATGAACCTGGAGGACGAGTCCGGCACCCTCAACGTGATCGCGGGCGTGGGCGTATGGAACCGCTACCGTCGCATCGCCCGGGAGGCGCCTGCGATGATCGTGCGCGGCATCCTCGAGCGCTCCCCCGAGGGGGTCGTCAACCTCGTCGCCGACCGGTTCGAGCGGCTCACCGTGTCGGCGCCCGCTCGCTCGCGGGACTTCCGCTGAACGCGACCCGACCATGCCCGCCGGAATATCCTGAGGTCGTGGACGCCCGCGATCCACGACCGCTGAGCCCAGGTGTGCTCCGCCGAGGTGTCGGGAGATGACGCGCCGGCCGCCTGCAGGGCGCCTGTTCACGCCCGCGTTCATCGCGCTGGGCCTCGCCGAACTCTGCTACTTCACCGCCGTCGGCGTGGCGATCTTCGCCCTCCCGATCTACGTCACCGGCCCCCTCGGCGGAGACGACGCCGCGGCCGGACTGGCATTCGGCGCGTTCGCCCTCTCGGCACTCGTGCTCCGGCCGATCGCCGGGCGGCTCGCGGATCTCCGCGGCCGCCTCCCGCTCCTCCTCGGCGGCGCGCTGCTCGCCGCCGCGAGCCTCGCGCTCCTCGCCCTCGCCGAGAACCTCGTTGTCATCGTCGCCCTGCGACTGCTGGCGGGCGTCGCCGAGGCCGCGTTCTTCGTCGCCGGGTTCGCCGCCCTCGCCGACCTCGCACCGCCCGAGCGCATGGGCGAGGCGCTGTCGTACAACTCGCTCGGCCTCTACCTCGGCATCGCGCTCGGGCCGCCGCTCGGCGAGGTGCTCGTGCGGGCGTTCGGATTCGGGATCGCGTGGGCCGGCGCCGCGGCTCTGGCGGTGCTCGCCGCGGGCCTGACGTTCCTCGTCGGGGAAACGCGCGCCGGCGGCCCGCCAGACGATGTCGGGCTCCACCTCATCCACCGACCGGCCCTCCCCATCGCCGTCGGGTTCCTCGCATCGCTCGTCGCGATGGGCGGATTCCTCGCCTTCGCGTCGTTGTACGCCCTCCGCGTGGGCCTTGCGAACGCGAGCCTCGCGCTCTTCGTGTACGGCGGCGTCGTGGTCGTGTGCCGCATCGCGTTCGCGCGGGTTCCCGACCGGCTGCCTCCGCTCGCCCTCGGGGCCGCGGCGCTCGGCACGATCGCCCTGGGCCTCGGACTCGCCGCGACATGGCCGTCGCCCGCGGGCCTGATCCTCGGGGCGGCAGTCACCGCCGTCGGGGTCACGTTCAGCACGCCGGCGTTCTTCGCGGCGATCTTCGCGACCGCCTCGCCGTCGCAACGCGGCGTGGCATCCGGAACCGCGAGCGCGGCGATCGACCTCGGCCTGGGAATCGGCCCGATCCTGCTCGGGCTCGTCGCCGACCCGTTCGGGATCCCGTGGGCGTTCGGCGTCGGCGCCGCGGTCGCGGTCGGCGGCGCGGTCTGGACGCTCATGCTCCGGCGGCGGTCGACGGTGTCGGCACCGCCCGCGGGATGACCATCGACGCCCGACATCGTGGGCGCGACGCAGCTCGGGTGGCGAGCGATCGGGTTCGACGTCGCACCGTGTCGGCGACCGCCCGGCCGCCGGTCTTCGGTTAGCCTCGATCGGTGCCGACTGCGACCCACGACCCGAACGGATCCGACCGCTACAGCGCCGACGTGCTCGCCGGCGACTGGCGAGCACGCGGACGGCGCACCATCCCGACGCTCGAGGCTGAGCGGGACCTCGTCGTCGAACTCGCCGCCGACGGGTTCTGCGGCGCCGTCGTCGAGGTCGACACGCGCACCGTCACCCTCGAGGACCGGTTCGGCCGCAAGCGGATGTTCCCCCTCGGGCACGGCTTCCTCGTCGACGGCGACGCCGTGCAGCTCGTGACCCCTGCACCGAAGGCGCCCACCGGTCGGCTCCGCACGGCATCGGGCTCCTTCGCCGTCGATCGGGCGCCCGCACGCGTCGCGCTGCCGAGCCGCATTTTCGTCGAGGGCCGCCACGACGCCGAGCTGGTCGAGAAGGTCTGGGGCGCCGACCTGCGCATCGAGGGTGTCGTCGTCGAGTACCTCGAGGGCGTCGACGTGCTCGCCGCGCAGCTCGACGAGTTCCGTCCCGGCCCTGACCGGCGTGCCGGCATCCTCGTCGATCACCTGGTGCCGGGCTCGAAGGAGCACCGCATCGCCGACGCGGTGGCGCGCGGGCCGCACGGCCGGCACGTGCTCGTGGTGGGGCATCCGTTCATCGACATCTGGCAGGGCGTGAAGCCGGCCCGCCTCGGCCGTGAGGCGTGGCCGGTCATTCCGCGCGGCACCGAGTGGAAGCACGGCGTCTGCGAGGCGTTCGGGTGGCCGCACGCCGACCAGGCCGACGTCGCGCGGGCCTGGCAGCACATCCTCGGCCGCGTGCGCGGCTACGGCGACCTCGAGCCTGCGCTCCTCGGGCGGGTCGAGGAGCTCATCGATTTCGTGACGGCGCCGCAGGAGACCTGAGCGGCACGGCGCTTCGGCCCTCCGAAAACCTGCCAATCCAGGTGGATGGACCGGATGCCGCGCCGCCCGCCGATATCGTGGCTGAGGCCGCGCAGGCGGCAGCGACGTGACGGAGCGGGAGCAACCGGACCAGCGTCCGCGGCTCCCGATGGGATGTGGAGCAGATGAACGACGTGCAGCGGTCGAGCACCGAGGCCGACCGGGCGAGGTGGCGCCGGTACCTCGCGGACGAGCGTGCCGAGGCGGCCGTCTACCGCAAGCTGGCCGCCCGGCGCGATGGCGAGGAGCGCGAGATCCTGCTCGCGCTCGCCGCGGCGGAGGGGCGCCACGAGGCGCACTGGCTCGCGTTGCTCGACGGCGACGACTCGGGCATGCCGCGCGCGGACGTGCGCACCCGCCTGCTCGGCGCGCTCGCCCGCCGGTTCGGCTCGATCTTCGTGCTCGCCCTCGCGCAGCGCGCCGAGGCCCGCTCGCCGTACGCGACCGATCCCCATGCGACCGCGGCGATGGCCGCCGACGAGCGGATCCACGGCGAGGTCGTGCGAGGACTCGCCGCCAGAGGGCGGCGCCGGCTCGCCGGGACCCTTCGCCCCGCGGTGTTCGGCGCCAACGACGGGCTGGTCTCGAACCTCGCGCTCGTGCTCGGCATCGGCGCCACCGGCGTGCCCGCCTCGGTCGTGCTGTTCACGGGCATCGCGGGCCTTCTCGCGGGCGCCCTCTCGATGGCGGCGGGAGAGTACGTGTCGGTGCGATCGCAGCTGGAGCTCCTCGAGGCATCCGCCCCCGACCCCGCCACCCATGAGGCGCTCGTCGACCTCGACATCGACGCCAACGAGCTCGCCCTGGTGTACCGCGCGCGCGGCATGGACGAAGTGGAGGCGCACGAGCGCGCCGCGCTGGTGGTCGCACGCGTACAGGCGGCGGAGCAGGCGCAGGCGCCGACCGATGCGCTCTCGGTCGTGGCGATGGACGACGAGGCGGTGGGAACGGGCCTGTCGGCGGCGCTGTCGAGCTTCCTGTTCTTCGCGTCGGGCGCCGTCCTCCCGGTGCTGCCGTGGATCGTCGGGCTGAGCGGCTCGGCCGCGATCCTCACGGCTGTGGTACTCGTGGGCGTCGCGCTGCTCGCGACGGGCGCGATCGTCGGCCTGCTGTCGGGTGCATCGCCGCTGAGACGGGCCATGCGGCAGCTCGGAATCGGTCTCGGCGCGGCGGCCGTCACCTACGTGCTCGGCCTCGCCTTCGGCACGACCATCGGCTGACCGAAGGCGGCGCCAGCTGCAGCCGCGTCGTGGATCCGTCTTACCGACGTCGCGTCAGCCGACCAGCTTGTTCCAGCCGTCGCCGTCGACGTGCTCGAAGATGAGGTTGGTCTCGGTGTGCGCGACCGCCGGATGCCCCGTGAGGTGGTCGAGCACGAACTGGCGCAGCTCCTCGGCGTCGCGGGCGGCCACGTGCAGGAGGTAGTCGTCGGCCCCGGCCATGTGGTACACCGCGAGCACGCCCGGCAGGTGCGGCACCTGCGCTCGGAACGCGTCGATCTCGCTGCGGTCGTGCTTGACGAGCCGCACGGCGATGAGCGCCTGCAGCGAGACGCCGAGCGACGCCAGGTCGACGTCCACCCGGTAGCCGCGCACCGTGCCGAGGCTCTGCAGCCGCCGGAGCCGCAGCGATACCGTGGACTCGGCCACTCCGACCTCGGCGGCGAGTGCGGCGCCCGATGCCCTCGCATTGGTGGAGAGCGCCTGCAGCAGCGCTCGGTCGACGCGGTCGAGTTCGGGTTTCTGCGCCATCGGTGGCCCTCCCCTGCGATCTGATTGCAGAAGCTTCGGAATTTTCAGTGTATCGCACCGATCCTGCAAGGCGATTTGCTGATCGTCACAGATTCTGTTTCATTCAAGGCATGCAGACATCGTCGTCGCAGTTCGAGACCCGCGCCGTGCACGGCGGCATGGCCGGGGTCCGGACGAGCGGATCCCATGTGCCCGTCATCGACTTGTCGACCACGAACCCGCTGGGGTCCGTCGAGACCGGCGGCCTCTCGTACGAGGAGCTCGCCACGGGGCACGACCTCGGCGAGGGGCGCTCCGCGGTCTACCAGCGTCTCTGGCAGCCGGGCGTCGCCCGCTTCGAGGAGTCGCTCGCCGGGCTCGAGGGCACGGAGGGCGCCGTCGCCTTCGGGAGCGGCATGGCGGCGCTCGCGGCCACGCTCATCGCCACGGCGTCTGCAGGCAAGCCGCACGTCGTCGCCGTTCGCCCGCTCTACGGCGGCACCGACCACGTGCTCGAGAGCGGCCTGCTCGGCACCGAGGTCACCTGGTCGGATGCCGCAGGCATCGCCGCCGCCATCCGACCCGACACCGGGCTCGTCATCGTCGAGACTCCGGCGAACCCCACACTCGAGTTGCTCGACCTTCGCAGCGTGACGGATGCCGCTGGCGGCGTGCCCGTCCTCGTGGACAACACGTTCGCCACCCCCGTGCTGCAACGCCCGGCCGAGTTCGGCGCAACGCTCGTGCTGCACAGCGCCACGAAGTACCTCGGCGGACACGGCGACGTCATGGGCGGCGTCGTCGCCGGCGACCGGGTCTGGGTGGAACGGCTGCGCCGGGTCCGCGCGCTCACCGGCGGGCTGCTGCATCCGATGGCCGCCTACCTCCTGCATCGCGGACTCCGCACGCTGCCGGTGCGCGTGCGCGCCCAGCAGGAGACCGCGCGCGTGCTCGCCGAGCGACTGCTCGCCCACCCCGCCGTGGCGCACGTGCACTACCCCGGGCTGCCCGGGCAGGACCCCGCCGGACTCGTCGGCACGCAGCTCGAGGGTCCCGGGTCGATCATCGCGCTGGAGCTCGCCGGCGGTTACGACGCCGCCGCGCGCTTCACGGAGTCCTGCGAACTCGTCACGCACGCCGTGTCCCTCGGAGGCGTGGACTCGCTCGTCCAGCACCCGGCCTCGCTGACCCACCGCCCCGTCGCGGGCGAGGCGAAGCCCGGTGCCGCGGTGGTGCGCCTCTCGATCGGGCTCGAGCACGTCGACGACCTCACGGCCGACCTGATGGCCGCGCTCGACGCTGCGGCGGAGCTCGGCGGGCTCGTCGCTCCCGAGCAGGCGGGCGCGACCGCCGGCTGAGCCCGGGAGTCGGCCTCCATGGTGTCCGGCGGCGGATGCGGCTCCGGACGTCGCAGGCGCGGCCTCAGCGGCTGCCGAGCCGCCGGCGCAGCAGGTCGATGCGCGACTGCAGCTGCGTGACCGTCGCCTGGGCGACCGCCGGCCCGCCGCACACCCGCCGCAACTCCGCGTGCACCTGCGAGTGCGGCTCGCCCGTGTGGCGCGCCCACAGGCCCACGAGGCTGTTGAGCAGCGCCCGCTGCTCCTTCAGGGTGCGGTAGAGGGCGACCGGCTCGGGCTGCTCCGACTCCGCGGTGTGCTTGCGCCGGTCCCCCGCGCGCCGGGCCTGGCGCGCCTGGCGGTGCCGCAGCAGCTCGGAGACCTGCTCGGGCTCGAGGAGTCCCGGGATGCCGATGAAGTCGAACTCCTCGTCGCTGCCGGGCTCGGCGAGCGTGCCGAACTCGGTGCCGTCGTAGAGCACACGGTCGAACGAGGCATCCGACCCGATCGCCTCCCACGTGCCGAGCCCGGCCTCTTCGGACGCGCGTTCCTCGCGGTTTGCGGACTCCAGGAGGCTGTCGTCGAGGCCGTCGTCGTCACCATCGCCGCTGCGACGGTCGAGGGCATGGTCGCGCTCGAGCTCGAGCTGCGCGGCGAGGGACATGAGCGTGGGCACGTTGGGGAGGAACACCGAGGCCGTCTCGCCGCGACGGCGGGCACGCACGAAGCGGCCGATCGCCTGCGCGAAGTACAACGGCGTCGACGCGCTGGTGGCGTAGACCCCGACGGCGAGCCGAGGGACGTCGACGCCCTCGGACACCATGCGGACCGCGACCATCCACCTGCGGGTGTCGCCCGCGAACTCCTCGATGCGTGCGCTCGCCTCCTTCTCGTCGGAGAGCACCACGGTGACGGGTTCGCCGCGGATGCCCTCGAGGATCTGCGCATACGCCCGCGCCACGGTCTGGTCGGTCGCGATGACGAGCCCGCCCGCGTCGGGGATGCCGTGCCGCACCTCGGTGAGACGGCGGTCGGCCGCCTGCAGCACGGCGGGGATCCACTCGCCGGTGGGTTCGAGCGCCGTGCGCCACGCCGACGACGTGATGTCCTTCGTGTTGTCCTCGCCGAGGCGGGCCTCCATCTCGTCGCCCGCCTTGGTACGCCAGCGCATGTGCCCGGCGTAGACCATGAAGAGCACCGGACGCACGACCCCGTCGGCGAGGGCGCGCCCGTAGCCGTAGTCGTAGTCGGTCTTGGACAGCCGCACGCCCTGTGCGTCGGGCTCGTAGCGCACGAACGGGATCGGCGCGGTGTCGGAGCGGAACGGCGTGCCCGTGAGCGAGAGGCGCTTCGTCGCGGGTTCGAACGCCTCCCGGATCGCGTCGCCCCACGAGAGCGCGTCGCCGCCGTGATGCACCTCGTCGAGGATCACGAGCGTGCGTCCCGAGATCGTGAGCTCACGGTGCAGGGCGGGCCGCATGGCCACCTGCGCGTACGTGACGACGACGCCGTGGAAGTGTCGGGCGGACTGTCCGTGGGCGTTGCGGAAGCCCGGATCCAGTCGGATGCCGGCACGGGCCGCGGCATCCGCCCACTGCCGCTTGAGGTGGTCGGTCGGTGCGACCACCGTGATGCGGTCGATGACGCGGCGGGCGCGGAGCTCGGCCGCGAGACGCAGGGCGAAGGTCGTCTTGCCGGCGCCCGGCGTCGCAGCTGCGAGGAAGTCGCGTGGCATCTCGGCGAGGTACTGCTCGAGGGCCTCGGCCTGCCAGGCGCGCAGCTTGCTCGCGGTGCCCCACGCTGCTCGTTCGGGGAACGACGGGGAGAGGTGCTCGGCGGCCGAGGTGCCCGGCTGGTGGCCGGAAGGGGTCGCGGTGCTCACTGGATTCGAGAGTAGCGGAGGGGCCTGACATCCTCGAACCGACGACTTGGCACAATGGGAGTCATGGTTACGCAGCTGCATCCCTGGTCCCGCTACGTCGCCCTCGGCGACTCGTTCACGGAGGGCATCGGCGACCCCGAGCCCACAATGCCGGGCGGCCACCGCGGCTGGGCCGACCGAGTCGCCGAGGTGCTGTCGCAGGGCACCGAGGACTTCGCGTACGCCAACCTGGCGGTGCGCGGCAAGCTCATGCACCAGATCATCGACGAACAGCTCGAGCCTGCCCGCGCGCTCCGGCCCGACCTCATCACGATCTCCGCTGGCGGGAACGACGTCATCCGGCCGCGCACCGACCCCGACGAGGTCGCGGCGCGGTTCGAGCACGCGATCGAACGGCTCTCCCGCGACCACGCCGCGATCGTCATCTTCACCGGGGTCGACGTCGGGTTCTCACCCGTGTTCCGCGGCATCCGCGGCAAGGTCGCGATCTACAACGAGAACCTCCGGACGGTCGCCAAGAAGTACGACTGCATCGTCGCCGACCTGTGGGCGCTCGGCGAGATCCAGGACCAGCGCATGTGGTCGCCCGACCGCCTGCACGTCAACTCGCTCGGCCACCACACGGTTGCGCGCATGGTGCTCGACGCGCTCAACGTCGAGAACGACCTCGAGCCCATGAAGCCCGAGCCGCTCCCGACGAGCACGTGGCGGCAGGCACGCGTCGAAGACCTTGCGTGGGCGCGCGCGTATCTCGTGCCGTGGGTCCTGCGCCGCATCCGTCACCAGTCGTCGGGCGACCTCGTCTCGGCGAAGCGACCGGATGCCGGTCCCTACTCGCTGCCGGACTGAGCGACCCGCGCCGGGTCGAGCGCCCCGGGGTTCGTCAGTCGCCACCAGGCCCCAGGGTCGGTGAGCGAGGCGTCGAGCACGAGCGGCACCGTGATCTCCTGCGATCCCGCACGCACCACGGCGGTGCCCACCTCGTCGCCGCGGTCCGCGAGCGTCACCGGATCGGCGTGCACCTCGACGTCGACCGGCGTGTCGCTCCAGACGACGACGGATGCCCCGCCGGTCGTGCGTGCTCGGGCCGTCTCGCCCCACGGGGTCTCGTACTCCGCGAGCGTCTGGTTCGCCTCGAGCGGCGCGACCTCGTGGAACCCTGGTGCGACGGAGTCGAGGAGCGCGGCGATCGCGTCGTTCAGCACGGCGTGCGTCGCGCCGCCGAGGAGCACCCCGACGACGGTGACGCTCGACGACCCGACCGGGACGTCGGCGGAGAAGAGCAGGTTCGCGGCGTCGTCGGTGGTGCCCGTCTTGATGCCGTCGACGCCGTGGGTGCCGAGGAGCTTGTTGCCGTTCTTGAGGGTGCCGAGCTCGGGGACGTCCACCGATTGCGTCGCGACGATCTCGGCGACGGCGGGATTCTCGAGCGCGATCTCGCCGAGCTGCACGAGTTCGGCGGCGGTGCTGACGTTCTCGAGGGAGAGACCGCTCGAGTCCGCGAGGCGCGTGTTGACGAGGCCGTGCGCGTCGAGCCAGGCGCGGGCCCGCTCGAGGAATCCGTCGACCGACCCGAACGCCCAGTTCGCGATGGAGATCGCATAGTTGTTGCCCGACGGCAGCAGCATCGCCTCGAGGCTCTCGCGGAGCGTCAGGGTCGCTCCCGCCTGCACCGGCGCGACGGACCCGTTCTGCGCGATCATGTCCCAGTAGATGGCGACGTCGGCGTCGGTGTAGGCGATCTCGGGGCCGCCCTGCCCCGTTGCGATCGGATGCTCCTCCAGCACCACGAGCGCGGTGACGACCTTGGTGATGCTGGCGATCGCGACGGGGTCCTGCTCGTTGCCGGCCGCCAGGAGCCCGTCGAACCCGACCGCGCCGACCGCGTAGCTGCCGAATCCCGGCAGGGCGAGCGCCTGCGGTGCGGCGACGACCGGCGCCGGGTCGGTCACCTGCGGTGCGGCGGCCGGGATGGGCGCCCCCAGCGCGTTGGCGGTGTAGAAGCCGCCCGTGGTGAGCAGCGCGAGCACGATGGCGAGGGCGCTGAACACGACGATGCGACGTCGGCGGTACACGCGGACGCTCGGCCTGGGCTTCGGTGACGCGGCGCTCATCGATCGCCTCCCGCGGGCTCGCCGGTGATCGGATCGACGGCCAGCGCGTAGAGCGCGACGGCCGCCGCGGCGGCCACGTTCAGCGAGTCGACGCCGTGCGCCATGGGGATCCTGACGACGAGATCGGCGGCGTCGAGCGCGTGCGTGCTGAGCCCGTCGCCCTCCGCGCCGAACACGAGCGCGAGCCGCTCGGGCGGGTCGGTGGCGAGGTGGCGCAGCGAGACCGCGTCGGCGGCCAGGGCGAGCGCCGCGATCGAGAACTCGTGGGCGTGCAGCATCCGTGCCGCCTCGGGCCACTCGGGCAGGCGCGTCCACGGCACCTGGAAGACCGTGCCCATGCTGACCCGAACGCTGCGCCGGTAGAGCGGGTCGGCGCACCTCGGGCTCACGAGCACCGCGTCGGCTCCGAGCGCAGCGACCGAGCGGAAGATGGCGCCGACGTTCGTATGGTCCACGATGTCCTCGAGCACGACGACCCTGCGCGCGGCGGCGAGCAGCTCCGCCGGGTCGGGGAGGGCCGGACGCTCGAACGCCGCGAGGGCCCCACGGTGCACGCGGTAGCCGGTGATCTCCTCGAGTTGGTCGGGGTCGGCGAGGTGCACGGGCACGTCGAACGGAGCGAGGGCGGACTCGAGGCCGGGGAGCCACTTCTCCTCCATGAGCACGGAGCGCGGCCGATGGCCCGCGCCGATGGCTCGGCGGATGACCTTCGCGGACTCGGCGATGTAGAGGCCCTGCGCAGGCTCGTGGGCGCTGCGCAGGGTCACGTCGGTGAGCCGGGCGTAGTCGGCCACGGCGTCGGATGCCGCGTCGCGGACTCGTTCGATGTGCATGGGTCTCCTCCCCTCCAGCCTGCCAGTGCACGAAACATTCCGGAAAACGGAGACGTCTAGAATCGGACCACCGGCGAAGGGAGACGCGGTGGTGCCTGGCCTCGAAGCTCCGATGCTGACCGATGCGCTGTTCGATGCGGCGATCGGCCTCATGCGCGGCGCACAGGTCGCAGTGCTCACCGGCGCGGGCGTGTCGACGGACTCCGGCATCCCCGACTACCGCGGCGAGGGCGCCCCGGTGCGCACGCCGATGACCCTGCAGGCCTTCCTCGCCTCCGAGACGGCGCGCAAGCGCTACTGGGCGGGGAGCCATCTCGGCTGGCGCAGCTTCGGCAATGCGCGACCCAACTCGGGCCACGTCGCGCTCGCCGACCTCGAGGCGGGCGGCGTCGTGACGGGGGTCGTCACGCAGAACGTCGACGGGCTGCATCGGCGGGCAGGCAGCCGCCACGTGGTGGAGCTGCACGGCGGAATGGACCGCGTGCTGTGCCTCACGTGCGGCCAGCACTACGCCCGGCAGGCCATTGCCGACCGCCTCACCGAGCTGAACCCGGCGATCGACCTCGAGACCGGCATTCGTCCGCGGCCCGACGGCGACGTGGACGTCGACGACGTCGACGCGATGGTGATCCCTGCCTGCACCGTGTGCGGAGGCATCCTGAAGCCCGATGTCGTGTTCTTCGGCGAGTTCGTGCCGGCCGACACCTACCAGGCCGCGGCTTCGCTCGTGCAGGGTGCCGACACGCTGCTCGTGGCGGGATCGTCGCTCGTGGTGAACTCGGGCATGCGGCTCATCGAGCTCGCGCGTCGCCGCCGCACGCCGATCATCGTCGTGAACCGCGGCATCACCAAGGGCGACAGCCGCGCGACGGTGAAGATCGACGCCGGCGCGAGCGAGACGCTCACCGCGATGGCGGCCGCACTGCGGTCATGACCCGTCGTCGGCTCAGCGCCGCCGGCCCGCGCGACGACGACGCGTGCCCGGCGCCACCGTGCGACGCATGAGCGCGAGCAGCTGCTCCGCGGACGACGCCCAGTTGTAGCGTGCGGCCACGGCGACGGATGCCGCGGAGCGCCACTCCCATTCCCCCTCGCGTTCCAGCGACCAGAGGGCCGCGACCAGTGACTCGGGGTTGCCCGGATCGAAGAAGAGGGCGGCGTCGCCGCCGATCTCGCGGAAGATCGGGATGTCGCTCACCACGACCGGCGTGCCGAGGCGCATGGCTTCGACGAGCGGGATGCCGAACCCCTCCGCGCGCGACGCGTGCACGAGCGCGGTGGCGCCGGAGAGGAGCCTGGCGTACTCGGCATCCGTCGCACCGTTGTGGAAAACGAGCCGGGCCTGCGGGGCGAGCTGCGTGAGCCGGGCACGCTCATCGCGGCTGATTCGGCTCATGAGATGCAGCTCGTGTCGGGGCAGGGCGGCGACGGCGCGCACGAGCGTGTCGACGTTCTTGTACGGCATGTAGGAGCCCATGTACACGAGCCGGCGACCCTCGGGTCGCTGGCGCGGCAGCGAGCGCGCGCCGTGGTCGCCGGCGGCGTTCGGCACCACCGTGACCGGGCGATCGGTGAGATGGTGCTCCCGGATGAGCCCGGCAGTGGTCTCGGACACCGTGACGACGGCGTCGGCGCGGTTGAGCAGCATGCGCTGTGGCCACCATGCGAGGTGGTAGAGCCGCCACAGCAGGCGGACGGGCCAGGACAGGTCGAGGGGCGGGGTGCGGTTCTCGTAGTAGATGAGGTCGTGCAGGGTCAGCAGGAGCTTGTAGTCGCGTCCCCACGACCCCATCGTCTGCATCGGCGTGAACACGATGTCGGGACGGAGCTTCCTCACCTGGAGGGCCACGAGCGGCTCGCGAATGCTCGTCGGCGAGCTCACGAGCTGCCACGGCAGCGCCGGCAGCATCTCGAGCTGCCGGTGGTCGCTGATGAGCATGGTGAGCGGATGCCGCTTGCCGAGCTCCGTGACGATGCCCGCCGTGAACCGGCTGATCCCGTCGTGGTGGCCGATGCGAACATAACGGCAGTCGACGACGACCCTCACGCGCGCGCTCCGGAGCGCAGGAAGCGGAGGATGCGGCCGGCGGCGTCGCCGGGCGTCTCGTAGTGGATCAGGTGCCCGACCTCGGGGATGATCTCGAGCGAGGCATCCGGGAAGAGCGTCACGAGGCGACGCTGCGCGTCGATCGGGGTGACGTCGTCGCGCTCGGCGGCGACGAGCAGGGTGGGCACGTGGATGTCGGCGGCGTACTCGCTCACGTCATGGCTCACCGACGCCCGGAACGCCTCCAGCACGGCGTCGCGATCGCCGAACACGGAGAAGTACCGGTCGTGCTGGTCGTGGATCCACCGGCGGAGCGTCTTCGATCGGGTCTTCGCCATGGTGACGCTCATGACCCGCACGATCGCGCCGTTGCGGAGGAGCGCGAAGCCCGCGCGCTCGGGAAGCGCCGCTGCGGTGCGGTAGTACAGCACCGCGAGGCGGGTCATCACCCCGCGCGGGCCCTCGAGTGCGGGAGCGCCGATCGGGTTCACCAGCACGAGTCGCTCGGGCGCGAGGCCGCGGGCCACGGCGGCGGCCGAGACGATCGATCCGAACGAGTGTCCGAGTAGCGCGTACGGGCCGGTGATGCCGCTCGCGTCGATGAACGCGGCCAGCCAGTCGGCGTACCCCTCGATGTCGTGGGGGCGATCGGCGAACGTCGCCGACTCGCCGAAGCCCGGAAGGTCGGGTGAGATGATGCGGAACCCCGGCAACTGCGCGACCACGGGCTCGAGGCCGTGGTGGTCGCCGCGGAAGCCGTGCACGAGCACGAGCACCGGGGCATCCGCCTGACCGTACTCCCACCACGCGGTCTCGGCGCCGTCGACGTCGGTGCGGTGCGCGCTCACGGGGATGCGAGCGAGCTGCTCGTCGTACGGGGAGGCGATCATCCCGCACATTCTACGGCGCGGTGCCTGCGCGATCGCCCGCCGTCCACAGTCGATGCCGGGACACGCGGGTCGCTCCGCGGGTCTGACGGTGGCCGCCCATAGCCTTCGAACCATGGATGCCACGAGCAGCGCCCGCTGGGCCGACACCCTCGTCGTCTTCGACCTCGAGACCACCGGCATCGACGTCGACACCTGCCGCATCGTGACCGCCCACGTGGGCGTGATCGGCGCGAGCGGCGAGGTGCTCGAGCGTCGCGAGTGGCTCGTCGATCCGGGCGTGGAGATCCCCACCGCCGCGTCGCTCATCCACGGCGTCACCACCGAGCGAGCCCGGCTCGAGGGCGTTCCCGCTGCCGGCGCGGTCGCCGAGATCATCGCAGCACTGTCGGATGCCGCGAGCCGGGGCCTGCCCATCGTGGCCTACAACGCGGCGTACGACCTCACCCTCCTCGAGCGCGAGGCCGAGCGCTACGGCCACACGCCGCTGCCCGGCCCCGGGCCGGTGATCGACCCGCTCGTCATCGACAAGGCCGTCGACCGCTACCGGCGAGGCAAGCGCACCCTCACGGCGGCGGCCGCGCACTACGGCGTCGAGCTGCCGAACGCTCACGACGCCGGCGCCGATGCTGTCGCGGCCGGCCGCGTGGCGCAGGCCATCGTGCGTACCTATCCCGAACTCGCGGCAGTCGCGGTCGCCGACCTTCACGCGCGGCAGGTGGACTGGTGCCGCGAGCAGGCCGAGAGCTACCAGGCGTACCGTCGCGCGAACGGCGAGCCCGGGTTCACGACCTCGGGCGCCTGGCCCGTCCGGCGACCTGCGACGGCGACGCTGCCCATGTCCGCCCCGGTGCTCGAGCTCGCCCTGCCGGTACCGGCGTCCGCCGACATGCTGTTCTAGCCTCGACCCGCCAGTCGGTCACGGCATGACGAAGGGCGGGCGACTGGAGTCGCCCGCCCTCGTTCGGCAGTGCCTACTTGCCGAAGTTCTTGAAGCGCTGGTTGAACTTCTCGACGCGGCCGGCCGAGTCCATGATGCGCTGCTTGCCCGTGTAGAACGGGTGCGACTCCGACGAGATCTCGACGTCGATCACCGGGTAGGTGACGCCATCGAGCTCGATCGTCTTGTCGCTCGTCGCGGTCGAGCGGGTGAGGAACGTGGCGCCCGAGGAGAGGTCGCGGAAGACGACGGCGTTGTACTCGGGGTGGATGTCGGTCTTCATGGAGACTTCCTTGCTGATCGGATGATGAACTGGAATTCCGCCCACGAGCGCACGCACGGCGGCAGAAAAGCATGGTGGCCCTCGGGCCAGCTATCGATTCTAGCAGAATCGCCGCGGTGGCACGTCAGGCGGCGCGCGCGGCGAATCGCCCCTCGGCCTCGGTGAGGTCGATGTCGAGCCCGAATGTCTCGGTGAGCGTCTCAGACGTCAGTGCCTCGGCCATCGGTCCGGCGGCCACGATGCCGCCGTGCGAGAGCAGCAGCGCGTGCGTGAAGCCCTGCGGGATCTCCTCGACGTGGTGGGTCACCATGACGATCGCGGGCGATGCCGTCGAGGAGGCGTAGCCGCCGAGAAGGCCGACGAGCTCCTCGCGTGCGCCGAGGTCGAGGCTCGCGGCGGGCTCGTCGAGCAGGAGCAGCTCGGGGTCGGTCATCACCGAGCGGGCGATCTGCACGCGCTTCTGCTCGCCGTCGGAGAGGCTGCCGAACTTGCGCTCGGCGAAGCCTTCGAGGCCCCACTCTTTGAGCACGCGATGGGCGCGGCGGAGGTCGATCTCCTCGTACTCCTCGTTCCAGCGGCCGGTGACCGAGTACGCCGCCGTGAGCACCACATCGAGCACGATCTCATTGCGCGGGATCTTGCGTGCCATCGCCGTGGAGGCGAAGCCGATCATGGGGCGGAGCTCGAAGACGTCGACCTTGCCGAGCGCCTCCTGCAGCACGTCCGCCGTGCCCTTCGACGGATGCATCGCCGCGGCGGCGATCTGCAGCAGCGTCGTCTTGCCCGCACCGTTCGGCCCGAGGATGACCCAGCGCTCGTCGGAGTCGACGCTCCACGTCACCGAGTCGAGGATCAGATTGCCGTCTCGGACCACCGACACATCGCGGAACTGCAGCACCGTACTCGCCATGTGACCCATGCTATCGGGACCGGAAGGGCCCTCCGTTCCGCCGGAGGGGCCGCCGCCGGCGCGACGTCGCGCTCGCGTCAACCCTCCAGCACCCGCTCGTACAGTTCGCGTGTGCGTGCGGCGATCGCGTCCCACGCGAAATGCTCCTCGGCGCGGCGACGCCCCGCCCGCCCCATCGCCCGGGCGGAGTCGGGGTCGGTCACCACGCGCGTGAGCACCGCTGCGAGGTCGCCGACGAACGCGTCGGGGTCGAGCGGAGTGCCCGTGCCGTCGTCTGCCTGCTCGATCGGCACGAGCACCCCGGTCACGCCGTCGTCGACGACCTCGGGGATGCCGCCGGTGGCGGTGCCCACCACGGGAGCGCCGCACGCCATGGCCTCGAGGTTCACGATGCCGAGGGGCTCGTACACCGACGGGCAGACGAACGCGGTCGCAGCCGTGAGCAGCGCGGTGAGCTCGTTTCGCGGCAGGTGGCGGTCGATCCAGACGACGCCACCGCGCTCGGCACTGAGCTCGTCGACGAGGGCGGTGACCTCGGCCAGGATCTCCTCCGTGTCGGGTGCACCCGCGCAGAGCACGAGCTGCACGTCGGGCGGCAGCAGGCGCGCCGCGCGTAGGAGGTACGGCAGTCCCTTCTGCCGGGTGATGCGCCCGACGAAGATCACCGACGGGAGATCTGGGTCGAGGCCGAGCGACCGCGCGAGTTCGGCGTCGTGGTTGGGCTGCCAGTCGGCGAGGTCGATGCCGTTGTACACGACCTCGACCTTGCCGGGGTCGATCGACGGGTAGGCGCGCAGGATGTCGCGGCGCATGCCTCCGCTCACGGCGATGACGGCGTCGGCGTCCTCGAACGCCGTGCGCTCGACCCAGGAGCTCAGGCGGTAGCCGCCGCCCAGCTGCTCCGCCTTCCATGGCCGCAGCGGCTCCAGGCTGTGCGCCGTGACGACGTGCGGGATGCCGTGAAGCCTCTTCGCGGTGAAGCCGGCGAAGTTCGCATACCAGGTGTGCGAGTGCACGAGGTCGGCGCCGGCGGCATCCCCGGCCATCAGCAGGTCGACGCCCATGGTGCCGAGCGCGGCGTTTCGACCGTCGAACTCGGCGGGCGTGGCGTACCCGAATGCGCCGGCCTCGTCGCGCGGCGCCCCGAAGCAGCGCACGACCACGTCGAGGTCGCGACGGAGCGCCCGCACGAGCTCGGCGACGTGCACTCCGGCGCCTCCATACACCTCGGGCGGGTACTCACGGGTGAGCAGGTCGACGCGCATGGTGCAACGCTAGCGCAGCGGCATCCGTCATGGTCCGACTTCCCCACCACGCAAGCGGCGTCGTCTGACTACGCTGGTGGGCATGGCGCGCAAGGTATTCGGCATCGTCCTCGCTGGCGGCGAGGGCAAGCGGCTCATGCCCCTCACGGAGGACCGCGCGAAGCCCGCGGTGCCGTTCGGCGGGCAGTACCGACTCATCGACTTCGCGTTGTCGAACCTGCTGAACTCGGGCCTCAGGCAGATCGTGGTGCTCACGCAGTACAAGTCGCACAGCCTCGACCGCCACGTATCGCAGACGTGGCGCATGAACGGGCTGCTGAACTCCTACGTCGCATCCGTCCCCGCGCAGCAGCGTCTCGGCAAGCGCTGGTTCTCGGGGTCGGCCGACGCCATCCTGCAGAGCCTCAACCTCATTTACGACGAGCAGCCCGACATCATCGTCGTGGTCGGCGCCGACCACGTGTACCGCATGGACTTCAGCCAGATGATCGACGCCCACATCGAGTCGGGCCTGTCGGCCACGGTCGCCGCGATCCGCCAGCCGATCTCGCTGGCCGACCAGTTCGGGGTCATCGAGGTGGACCCCAAGCACCCCGCCCGCATCCATCGGTTCCTCGAGAAGCCGAAGGAGCCGGTGGGGCTGCCCGACGCGCCGCACGAGGTGCTCGCGTCGATGGGCAACTACGTGTTCGACGCCGATGCGCTCATCGACGCCGTGCTCCGCGACGGGGAGCGCACAGACTCCAGCCACGACATGGGCGGCGACATCATTCCCGCGTTCGTCTCGCAGGGCGCCGCGGGCGTCTACGACCTGAAGCGCAACGACGTGCCGGGCTCCACCGACCGCGACCGCTACTACTGGCGCGACGTGGGCACGATCGACTCCTTCTTCGAGGCCCACCAGGACCTCATCTCGGTGCTGCCCGTGTTCAATCTCTACAACCGCGAGTGGCCGATCTTCAGCCAGCAGCTCAACTCGCCGCCGGCCAAGTTCACACGCGACGCGCGCGGCTCCCTCGGCACCGTCATCGACTCGATCGTCTCGCTCGGATCGGTCATCTCGGGGGCGCACGTGGAGCGCAGCGTGCTCGGGCCGTGGGCGATCGTGGGTTCCGGAGCACACGTGGCGGACTCGATCCTCTTCGACCGCGCACGCATCGACGCCGGCGCCACCGTGCAGCGGGCGATCCTCGACAAGGAGGTCGTCGTCGAGGCAGGGGCGCACATCGGCGTCGACCGCGCCGAGGACCTTGCGCGCGGCTTCATCGTGACCGACAGCGGCATCACGGTCGTCGGCAAGGGCTCGCGGGTTCGGGCCTCCGCGTGACGGGCACGGCGGCCGGCCGCGCGAGCGGCCCCCTCGTCGTGCTCGATGCGGACTCGACGCTCATCCGCGAGGAGGCGATCGAACTGCTCGCGGACGCCGCGGGCAGCCTCGACCTCGTGACCGAGGTGACCGAGCGTGCGATGCGTGGCGAGCTCGACTTCGCGGCCAGCCTCAGGGAACGGGTCGCGACGCTCGTGGGACTCGACGTCGCGGTGTTCGAGCAGGCGCGGGCCCGCATGACGCCGACCGCCGGGGTGCACGAGCTCATCGAGGGCGTCCACGCCGCCGGCGGGCGCATGGGCGTCGTCTCCGGCGGGTTCCATGAGCTGCTCGATCCGCTTGCGACGCGGCTCGGCCTCGACTTCTGCCGCGCGAACCGGCTCGAGGTGGTGGGCGGGCGGCTCACCGGTCGTGTCGAAGGCGCGATCATCGACGCCCACGCCAAGGCGACGGCGCTCGACGAGTGGGCCGAGGCGAGCGGCATCCGCCTCGACTGCACCGTCGCGGTGGGTGACGGCGCCAACGACCTCGAGATGCTCGGCCGGGCGACGCTCGGAGTCGCATTCTGCGCGAAGCCGGTCGTACGCGAGCGAGCGGATGTCGCGATCGACCGTCCCGACCTCAGCCAGGTGCTGGCGCTGCTCGGGCTGCGCGGCTGACGCCGCCTCGGACCGCCTGCGCCCGATCGCCGGGTCGCCTCGATGAGGGAACCGGCCGAAGCTGGCCGCTGCGGCGATGCCGACGTAGCATGTGCGCATGTCCGGTCGCATCGTCGCACGTACATTCGCCGCCGTCGCATTGGCTGGCCTCCTCGCCGTCTCGGCGGCAGGCGCAGCCTACGCCGCGAGTTCGCCGCCGGGAGGCGGTGCGGTCGAGGACCTGATCGAGTTGCCCGATGGCTTCCGCCCCGAGGGCATCGCCATCGATCCGCGCGGGACCGCCTACCTCGGATCACTGGCCGACGGCGACATCTACGCCGCCGACCTGCGCACCGGCCAGGGCGAGGTCATCAGCGAGGGCCCCGGTACTCCGTCGGTCGGCCTCAAGATCGACCAGCACGGTCGCCTGTTCGTCTCGGGCGGGCCGTCCGGAACCGCACGCGTCGTCGACAGTGCGACCGGCGACGTCCTCGCCGACTACCAGCTGACCGAGGGTCCGGCATTCATCAACGATGTCGTGCTGACCCGCGACGGTGCCTGGTTCACGAACAGCTTCGCAGCTGAGCTGTACTTCCTGCCGGTGGCACCGTCGGGCACGCTGCCGGATGCCTCGGAGATCGTGACCCTGTCACTCACCGGCGATTGGGTGCAGCAGCCGGACTTCAACGCCAACGGCATCGCCGAGACGCCGGATCGCCAGTCGCTCCTCGTGATCCAGTCGGCGACGGCGACCCTGTTCCGCGTCGATCCGGCGACCGGCGAGGCGACCACGGTCGATCTCGGCGGCACCGCACTGCCGAACGGCGACGGCCTCCTCGTGATCGGCGGCACGCTCTACGTGGTGCAGAACTTCTCGAACACCGTCGCGGTCGTCCGATTGGCCGCCGACGGTACGAGCGGCACGCTCGTCGACCAGCTGACCAGTCCCGAGTTCGACGTGCCGACCACGGTGGCGGCGTACGGCTCGAGCCTGTTCCTGCCGAACGCGCGATTCAGCACGCCGCCGACGCCCGACACCGAGTACGACGTGGTGCGGATCGACCCCTGAGTCAGTGCGACGGGATGCGTGCCTAGTGCCCCATCCCGAGGCCGCCGTCGACGGGGATGACCGCGCCCGAGACGTAGCCGGCGTCGTCGCCGGCGAGCCACGCGACCACCTTCGCGACCTCCTCGGGCGACGCGAACCGCCCGAGCGGGATGCTCTTCTTGTACTCCGCCTGCTGGGCCTCGGGCAGATCGTCGGTCATGTCGGTCTCGATGAAGCCCGGGGCGACGACGTTCGCCGTGATGTTGCGGGCGCCGAGCTCGCGCGTGAGGGAGCGTGCCATGCCGACCAGACCGGCCTTCGACGCCGAGTAGTTGACCTGCCCCGCGGAGCCGTAGAGGCCGACCACGCTGGAGATGAGCACGATGCGGCCGAAGCGCGCCTTGAGCATGCCCTTCGAGGCGCGCTTGACGACGCGGAACGCCCCGGTGAGGTTCGTGTCGATGACGCTCGTGAACTCGTCCTCGCTCATGCGCAGGAGGAGCGTGTCGCGCGTGATGCCGGCGTTGGCCACGATGACCTCGACGGGGCCGAGGGTCGCCTCGACCTCGGTGAACGCGTGGTCGACGGAGGCCGCATCCGTGACATCCGCCCGCACCGTGAGCGAGCCCTCGGGGCCCTCGCCGGAACGGGCCGTCACGGCGACTCGGTGACCCTGGGCGATGAACTCGCGGGCGATCGCATACCCGATGCCCCGATTGCCACCGGTCACGAGGACGGTGCGACTCGTCGTCATGTGGACTCCGTTCTGTGCGGTCGGGCGGGCGCCCTGGCCGATCGGCCCGTCCCAGCATAGAGGCTCGCCGATCGGGGCTTCCGCCGGGCTCAGACGGACGTAGGCTTGAGGGAGAGGAGTGCCGCGCGACCCACGGCGACCACCATGAAGCAGCAGTCGATCACCTCGCTTCCGCCCTCGCCCGAAGCGGAGCGGCGGGCGCGCATGATCAAGTACACGATCGCGATGTCGATCCGTGTCGCCTGCATCTTCGCCATGCTCTTCGCACAGGGCTGGTGGCTCGCGGTCTTCGCCGCCGGCGCGATCTTCCTGCCGTACGTGGCCGTGGTGCTCGCCAACGTCAGTGGGCCGACAAGGGCCCCCGAGGTGCTCCGGCCCGGCAGCATCGTGCCCAGTACCGCCGCGCAACCGGGTGCCATGCCTGCCGAGGGCGCAGGCGAGCCGCCCGATGCGGAGGCGCCGGATGCCCCGAACGCCGAACCGGTCCCCGAGGCCGCTCCCCCGCCCGACGACGGGCACGGTGTCGAGTGATCGGCGTCATCGGGGCGGATGCCGCCTCCGACGTGTGCTCGCGCGCGGCATGCCGCGAGACCGCCACCTGGCGCATCGACTGGCAGAATCCCCGCATCCATACGGATGACCGATGGAAGACCTGGCTCGCCTGCGACGAGCACGTCGAGTACCTCCGCGGGTTCCTCGAGGCGCGGTCGTTCCCGGTGCGTGTCGCGCCGTTCGAGGCAGTCACGACGGATGCCGCGACGGGGGCGGAGTCGTGAGCGAGTGGTCGTTCCTCAGGTCACCGCGTTGGCTCGGATACCTCGCCCTCGTGATCGTCTTCGCCGTGGCATGCTGCGCGCTCGGCACGTGGCAGCTGAACCGGCGTGCGGAGGCGCTCGCCGAGGTCGCACGCATCGACGCGAACTACGACGCGGGCGCCATACCGGTGGCAGAGGCGCTCCCCGATACGGACGCGTTCGACGCCGACCAGCGCTGGCAGGTCGTCGCCCTCTCCGGCGAATACCTCGCCGACGAGGAGGTCGTGGTGCGCAATCGCCCCTTCGGGGGCAGTTCCGGCTTCGAGGTCGTCACGCCGTTCCGCCTCGACGACGGCACCGTGTTCATGGTCGACCGCGGTTGGATCGCCCAGGACTCCGACGGCCGACCGAGCGAGTACGCCGCCCCGTCCTCGGGGCACATCGAGGTGGAGGCGCGCCTGAAGGCCGGTGAGGAGCGCATCGCCGGCCGCACCAGCACCGGCGACGAGCTCGCGACCATCGATCTCCAAGAGCTCGCCGACCGTGTCGGCGAGCCGAGCTACACGGGCGCGTATGGGCTGCTCGTGCAGGCGGGCGACGACGCCGGCGACCCGCCGCTCGCAGCGGCTCGCCCTGTTCGCGATGAGGGTCCGCACCTCTCGTACGCCCTGCAGTGGTTCGTGTTCGCGCTCCTCGGGTTCATCGGACTGGGTTGGGCGGCGAACCAGGAGCGCCGTGCCCTCGTCGAGGCATCCGCGTCGCCCGAGGCGCCGAAGGCGCCGCGCGAGCCACGGAAGCCGCCACGCGAGCGCGGGGATGCCGACATCGAGGACGAGATCCTCGACCGGCGGTAGGTCACGCCAGCTCGATGAGCTCCTGGTACTCGCGGCTCCAGTGGTCTTCGGTGCCGTCGGGCATGATGAGCACCCGCTCGGGGTTGAGCGCCTCGACCGCGCCCGGATCGTGGCTGACCAGCACGACCGACCCCTCGTAATGCGCGAGCGCGTCGAGGATCTCGGCGCGGCTGGCTGGGTCGAGGTTGTTCGTCGGCTCGTCGAGCAGCAGCACGTTCGCCCCCGACACGACGATCATCGCGAGCGCGAGCCGGGTCTTCTCGCCGCCCGAGAGCACGCCGGCGGGCTTGTGCACGTCGTCGCCCGTGAAGAGGAACGAGCCGAGCACCTTGCGCGCCTCCGTCTCGGTGAGGTTCGGCGACGCGCTCACCATGTTCTGGAGCACCGACCGCTTCACGTCGAGCGTCTCGTGCTCCTGCGCGTAGTAGCCCACGCGAAGCCCGTGCCCCGCCTCGACGACGCCTGTGTCGGGCCGGTCGACACCCGCGAGGATGCGCAGCAGCGTCGTCTTGCCGGCGCCGTTCAGGCCGATGATCACGACCTTCGACCCGCGGTCGATCGCGAGGTCGACCGCGGTGAAGATCTCGAGTGAGCCGTAGCTCTTCGACAGGTCGTTCGCCGTGATCGGCGTGCGGCCGCACGGCGCCGGCGTCGGGAATCGCAGCTTCGCGACCCGGTCGACGGCGCGCACCTCCTCGAGGCCCGCGAGCAGCTTCTCGGCACGAGCGACCATCTGATGGGCTGCAGCGGCCTTCGACGCCTTCGCGCCGAACCTCGCCGCCTGCAACTGCAGTGCTCCGGCCTTCTTCTCGGCGTTGGCGCGCTCCTTCTTGCGGCGCTCCTCGTCGGCGGCGCGTTGGCGCAGGTAGTGCTTCCAACCCATGTTGTAGATGTCGATGATCGAGCGGTTCGCGTCGAGGTAGAACACGCGGTTCACGACCTCGCCCACGAGCTCCACGTCGTGGCTGATCACGATGACGCCGCCCTTGTAGGCCTTGAGGAATTCGCGCAGCCACACGACGGAGTCGGCATCGAGGTGGTTGGTCGGCTCGTCGAGGATCATCGTCTCGGCGTCGGAGAAGAGGATGCGGGCGAGCTCGATGCGTCGGCGCTGGCCACCCGAGAGCGTCTTCAGCGGCTGGTCGAGGATGCGGTCGGGCAGGTTCAGGTTCGAGGCGATCGACGCGGCTTCGGCCTCGGCCGCGTAGCCGCCGAGCGCGGTGAATCGGTCGGTGAGATTGCCGTACCTGCGCATGGCCCGCTCGGCCACCGCCGGGTCGTCCGACCCCATCAGGTGGGATGCCTCGTGCATCCCGAGCACCAGCGAGCCGAGACCACGCGCGTCGAGGATGCGCGTGCGCGCCAGCATCTCGGGGTCGCCGGAGCGCGGGTCCTGCGGCAGGTAGCCGATCTCGCCCGAACGGTCGATGCGGCCGCCGGTGGGCAGCGTCTCGCCCGCGAGCGTCTTGGTGAGCGTGGTCTTGCCGGCGCCGTTGCGGCCGACGAGCCCCACCTTGTCGCCCGACGAGACGCGGAAGTCCACGTGCTCCATCAGCACGCGTGCGCCGACGCGGATCTCGAGATCATGGACGGCGAGCACGGTGATCCTCCGGCGGGACGGGGTGGGTGGCGACGTGCCGAGTGGCACAGCCCCCCAGTCTATCGTCACCGGCGCGACCCGCCGGTCGTCGGCAGCGTTCCAACGGTGAACGGATGTCGCCGGCATCCGCCAGACTCGAGGCATGCCGAAGCCCGCCAGTGCCGCCCGCCTGCGCGCTGCGCGCCTCGAATCCCACGGATTACGTGGCGGCCTGCCGTCGATCACCGCGGCGGCGCGTCGCCTCGGCGCGGTGCAGGCGCAGAACTTCGTGGCCGCGAAATGGGTGCTCGGCGTCCGTGTGCCCGGATCGGTCGCGGGTGATGTCGACGCGGCGATCGAGTCGCGCGAGGTGGTGCGCTCCTGGCCCATGCGAGGCACACTGCACCTTCTGCCGACCGAGACGTTGCGGCCGATCCTCGCCATCACCGGACCCCGGATGCTGCAGCGCGCGGCCACCACTCACCGGCTGCTCGAGCTCGATGCGGCGGTCTACCGCCGGGCTCGTGCGGTGGCTGAGCGTGAGCTCGTCGGCCGATCCCTGTCGCGCGAGGAGCTCCTGGGCACCTGGGAGTCGGCCGGCATCTCGACCACAGGGCAGCGCGGCTATCACCTGATCTGGTGGCTCGCGCAGGACGCGGTGCTCTGCTGCGGCCCGGTGGAGGGGCGCGGCCAGCGCTTCGTGCTGCTCGACGAGTGGGCCCTCGCGACGGGCGAGCAGCCCGGCCGTGAGGAGACGCTCGCGCGCCTGTTCACGTCGTACGCGGCCGGTCACGGTCCGGTCACGGTGCGCGACTTCGCGTGGTGGGCCGGCCTGACGCTCGGCGATGCAGGCATCGCGCTCGCGGCGGCAGGCGATGCCGTGACGGCGTTCGATGACGGGCACTTCGTCGCCGCCGACGCGGGGTGGCCGGCCGATGCCGATTCGACCGCTCCACGCGGTGGCGGACGGATGGCGCTGGCCGCGTTCGACGAGTACTTCCTCGGCTACACCGACCGTGATCCGATCTGCGATCCACGTCACGCGCGTCGCGTCGTGCCCGGGGCGAACGGCGTCTTCCAGCCGGTGCTCGTCGCGGCGGGAGTGGTCGAGGGCGTGTGGAAGGTCGCGCGCGCCCGCGGCACGGCATCCGTCGACCTCTACGGCTTCGACGCGCCCGTCGAGCCCTCGCGGTACCGCACGGCTCTGTCACGCTGGGCTCGCTTCAACGGCGAACGGCTCGGCGCCGTCGCGACCGCGAACTGACCGACGCGCTGCACGCCGTCGAACGGTGACGGGCGGTGCCGCGATCGCGGCACCGCCCGCTCGGATCGAGCGATCTACTGCTCGAGCGCGGCCTGCAGCTCGAGGGTGATGGTCACCTGGTCGCCGAGGAGCACGCCGCCGGTCTCGAGCGCGGCGTTGTAGCTGAGGCCGAAGTCCTCGCGGTTGATCACGGTCTTCGCCGTGGCGCCGCCCTTGTAGTTGCCGTAGGGGTCGCCGCCGAAGCCGCCGAAGTCGAAGTCGAACGTCACGGCCTTCGTGGTGCCGCGGATGGTGAGGTCGCCGTCCACCTTGAAGTCGCCGCCGTCGACGCGCACGCCCGTGGAGACGAAATCGATCGTCGGGTGGGTCTCCGCCTCGAAGAAGTCCCCCGTGCGCAGGTGCGCGTCGCGGTTCGGCTCGTTCGTGGTGATCGAGGCCACCTCGGCCGACGCCGTCACGCTCGAGTCGAGCGGGTTCTCGGCGGTCACGAAGGTCGCGTCGAAACGCTCGAACTTGCCCTTCACCTTGCTGATCATGAGGTGGCGGATGCTGAAGCCGACCTCGCTGTGCGAGTTGTCGACCTTCCAGGTGCCGGCGCGGTAGCCGGGGATCTCGATCGTCGTGGCGGTGCTCGTCATGGTGCGGTTCTCCGTTCGATGTCGCTGCGGCCGATCGGCCACACACATGCAAACGCATGAACCCTCGAGATCTATTCCCCCGCGTGCGACATCCGTTCACGTCGTCGCCAGCGAGCGCCGCATGGTGAGCACCCGCTCGACGGCGTCGTCGAGCCGCCCCTGGCTGATGCGCCCCGACTGCACGGCGCCGACGATCGACGCCACGAGTCCGCTCACCGAGATGCCGAACTCCGACGGATCGGCCGGAAGCACGTAGAGCAGCAGGTCGGACCCCGCCGCGACCGCGCGGACCGCGTTCTCGCCGGGATCGGCGAACTCCGGCAGGTCGTTGTGCTGGAGCATCAGCATGTCGTCTGTCACGATCACGCCGTCGAAGCCGAGCTCGTCGCGCAGGATCCGGTGCCACGTCGGCGAGAGCGAGGCGGGCGCCGCGTCGACCGCCGGGTACGAAAGGTGGCCGGTCATCACGATATCGGCACCCGCGGCGATGCCCGCTGAGAACGGGATCGCCGGGCCCGAGCGCCACTCCTCGAGGGTCAGTGGAGCCGCCGGGACGCTCGAATGCGAGTCGCCCGGCGCCGCGCCGTGGCCGGGGAAGTGCTTGATGGTGCTGAGCACGACGCCCCGCTCCCCCGACACCGCCGCAGCGACGCGCTCCGCCGCGGCGGACGGGTCCGTGCCGAGTACGCGGCCGGAGATGAACGATGCGGGATCCGGCGTGACGTCGGCGACGACGCCGAAGTTCACCGAGACGCCGACGTCGGCGAGTGTCGCCGCCCGGGTCGCGAAGGCGTCGCGTGCGGCGGCTGCCGGCGCCCCGCGCAGCGTCTCCGCGCTCGCCGCGGTATCCCACGGCAGGCGCTGCACCTCGCCGCCCTCCTCGTCGATGCCGATGAGCACCGGTGCGTCCTGGCCGTCCTGCACCGCCGACGTGAGGGCCGCAAGTTCCGGAGGCGTGCCCGGTACGTTGTCGCCCATGAGGAGCAGCCCCGACACGCCCGCGTCGACGTAGGCAAGGAGCGGCGCCGGGTCGGTGCCGGGTGCGTGCAGCATGAGGAGCGAGGCGGCCTTCTGCTCGAGCGTGAGGTGCGACATCCGCTCGTCCACCCATGCCTCGATCGGATCACCCCGGTCATGCCCGGGTGCAGCGGTGGACTCATGGGTCGACGACGGCGCGGTCGGCGCCATCGGGCTGCACGCGGTGACCCCGACGAGCACCGCCGCGACCAGGAGCGGCAGCGCCGCCGATCGACTCATGTGCATCGGGCCGAGTGTACGCTGCGTGTCCGAGCGACCGCCGATCGCGCCCGTGGGTAGACTCGCGGCGCTCGGAGGGGGTGCTGTGCGAGGCGGACGGAAGGCGATCGCGGGCATCGCGGTGATGCTCGTGTTGCTCACCACGCCCGCAGCGCCCGCATCCGCCGAGGACTATCCGACCTGGGACCAGGTGCAGGCCGCCAAGGCCGACGTCGCGTCGCGGGAGGCGGAGGCCGCACGGATCACGACCTTCGTCGACGAGCTCGAGGCCGAGGCGGGCCGACTCGGCGACGCCGCAGTCGAGGCGGCGGCGACCTCCGCGGCTGCCGAGGTCGCGCGTGCGGCGGCCGAGGTACGCGCCGGCACCCTTCGCACGGCGGCCGACGCGGCCGCAGCCGAGGCGGCCGCCTCCTCCGCCAGGCTCGGGCGTCTCGGGGCCGTGCTCGCCCGCTCGGGCGGCGCCGACGTGACGCTCCGGCTGCTCTTCGACACCGACGGCGGGGCCGACCTGCTCGTCGGGCTCGCGCGCGCCGCGCAACTCACGAAGGTGTACGGCGGCGTGGCCGCCCGCGCCAAGGCCGCCCGTGCCGATGCGGCCGCGCTCAGCGAGCAGGCCGACGTGGCCGAGGCCGAGCGCACTCGACTCGCCGAAGAGGCGGCGGATGCCGCGCAAGCCGCGGAGGAGGCGCACGAGGCGGCAGAGGCGCAGGTGGTCGAGCAGCAGGGCGTGCTCGACACGCTGTACGCCCAACTCGCGAGCCTGCGCGACCGCACGGTCGAACTCGAACGGCAGTTCCGCATCGGCGAGCAGGCCGCGCAGGAGCGAGCCGCGCGAGAGGCCGCCGCCGCCGCGGCGTCCCGCGGGAGCGGAGGAGGCGGCGACAGTGGCGCGCCGCCGCCGGGCGTGGTCGTCGACCGCGTCGCCGCCAAGGCGTATGCCGCGAGCCGGCTGGCGGGCCACGGCTGGGGCTCCGACCAGTTCCGGTGCCTCGACCTTCTGTGGACCCGCGAATCGGGCTGGCGCGCGGACGCGTACAACGCCTCGAGCGGCGCCTACGGCATCCCCCAGTCGCTTCCCGGGAGCAAGATGGCGAGCGCGGGCGCCGACTGGCGCACCAACGCGGCCACGCAGATCGATTGGGGGCTCGGCTACATCGACGCGCGGTACGGGGCCCCATGCGGTGCGTGGGCGCACTCCGAGGCGTACAACTGGTATTGATGCAAGGCGAGGACGAACGCGCGGTATTCCGGCGTCACGGCGCGGAGGGCGTGCTGCTCATCGGCGGCGGCGCGGCCGTGCTGCTGCAGCTGGCAGACCCGCGCGTCGCGCTCGGGGTCGCGCGCCACAGCGGCTTCAGAGACCGTCCGCTCGACCGCCTCCGCGGCACGCTCGACTACGTGTACGCGGTCGGCTTCGGCGACGACGAGCTCGTCGCCGAAGCGGTGCGCACGGTGAACGCCCGCCACGTGCCGGTGCGCGGAACGGCCGGCGACGGACGACCCGCCTACAGCGCGTTCGACGCCGACGCGCAGCGCTGGGTGGCCTCGACGCTGCTCGCAGTCGCCATGGACCTGCACGAGCGGCTCTGGGGGCCGCTCGACGCGGAGACCGGCGATGCGATCGTGCGCGGCTACGCACCCGTCGGCTTCCGGCTCCAGGCGACGCGGGAGGGATGGCCCGACACGCGCGCCGAGTTCGACGCATGGTGGACCGACCGCCTCGACCGGCTCGTCGTCGGCGACGAGGCGAGGACGGTCGCTCGCGCGCTGCTCTCAGGGGCATCCGACCTCCACCTCGGCGCGGCCGCGCTCCTGCCGCCGATCCGGCTCCTCACCGCCGCGCTCCTGCCGGCCGCCGTGCGCGACGCCTACGGGTTCCGCTGGACGCCGCGAGTCGAACGCGTCGCCGACGGCTGGTTCCAGGGCATCGCGCTCGTGTGGCCGCGGCTCCCGCGCGTCGTGCGGCACGCCCCGATGCATGCCTCGCTCCGGCGCGTGCGACGCCGCAGCCGCTACGCTGAGCATGAGCCACGAGGACGACGATGACCCAGCAGATCCCGCACCGGAACGAGCCGCTCGACAGCATCGATCGGCGCATCGTCGCGGAGCTCAGCCGGGACGGACGACTGTCGGTACGCACCCTCGCCGAGCGCGTGCACATCTCCCGCACGGCGGCGCACAACCGAGTGCAGCAGTTGCAGAAGCGCGGCGTGATCACGGGATTCGGCGCGCAGATCGACCGCAAGGCGATCGGGCTCCACATCTCAGCGCTCGTGGTCGTGCGCATCGGCGAGGTGTCGTGGGAGGTGATCGCGGCGAAGCTCGCGACGCTCCCCTTCGTCGAGAAGGTGCAGGCCGTCTCCGGCGACATCGACATCATGCTCACGGTGAGCGCTCCCGACCACGAGCAGTTGAGCCAGGCCATCCTCCGCGACATCCACGACATGCCCGGCGTGGTGTCGACCCGGTCGCACCTGATCCTCGCTGAGATCGAGGGTCATCCGCCCGCGCAGACCCTGGACATCTGGCACACCTGAGCCCGCCTGCGACGGACGGATGGCAACGCTTTTCCATCGCGGGAGCCGTTCGTTCACGCTTCGCTCCGACGCCCCGCGCACGGCCGCAGACTGGCGCACCATGGCGGTATGAGCCTCAACGTCGAGCACCACAGCGTCCGCGCACTCCCCTCAGAGAAGCCCATCCGCCTCCTCGACAACGCAGGTCACGCCGTGCGGAGCGCGGCATCCGGCGGGTTCGAGCTGCCCGACCTCGACACGCTCCTCGAGCTCTATCGCCGCATGGTCGTCGCACGACGGTTCGACGTGCAGGTCACCGCACTCACCAAGCAGGGCCGGCTCGCCACCTACCCCTCGGCGTACGGACAGGAGGCCTGCGAGATCGGCGCCATCTCGGCCATCGAGGCGCGTGACTGGTTCTTCCCGACCTACCGCGACAGCATCGCCCTGCTCACCCGCGGCATCGAGCCCGCCGACATCCTGCTGTCGTTCCGCGGCGACTGGCACAACGGCTACGACCAGTACGCGCACCGCTGCGCCTCGCAGACGACACCGCTCGCGACGCAGGCGCTGCACGCGGTCGGGCTCGCCCACGCGGCGCGCCTCCGCCAGGACCCGATCGTGACCATGACGTACCTCGGCGACGGCGCGACGAGCGAGGGCGACGCACACGAGGCGTTCAACTTCGCCGCCGTCTGGCAGACGCCCACGGTGTTCCTCGTGCAGAACAACCAGTTCGCCATCAGCGTGCCGCTCGCCCGGCAGACGCATGCCGCGACCCTCGCTGACAAGGCGGTGGGCTACGGCATGCCGGGCTATCACGTCGATGGGAACGACGTCGCCGCGATCTACGCCGTGACGCGCGCCGCGGTCGACCGCGCCCGCTCCGGCGGCGGCCCGACGCTCATCGAGGGCCTCACGTATCGCATCGAGGCGCACACGAACTCCGACGACCCGACCCGCTATCGCCAGGCCCGCGACGTCGAGCACTGGAAGCGCCGCGACCCGATCGAGCGCCTGGAGAAGTACCTCGTGTCCGAGGGCGCGCTCTCCGAGGCGGCGCGCACCGAGATCGCGGATGCCGCGGAGGCGGTCGCCGCGCACACGCGCGACGTCATGACGACCGAGGCCGACCTCGACCCTCTGGAGCTCTTCGACCACGTGTACGAGCGTCCTCGCGCATCGCTCCTCGAGCAGCGTGCCCGCCTCGAGGCCGAGCTGGCGGATGCCGCGACGCAGGCCGGACACCGGAACCACGCCGGAGCCGCCCGATGACCGCGACCACGACCCGGCTCGACGCGCCCGCGGCATCCGCACCGACGCAGCTCACCATGGCGGGCGCGCTGAACGCCGCGCTCCGCGACGCGATGGCCGCCGACGACCGCGTCGTCGTGTACGGCGAGGACGTCGGCCCCCTCGGCGGCGTGTTCCGGGTCACGGACGGCCTGCAAGCACAGTTCGGCGAGGACCGCATCTGGGACTCCCCGCTCGCCGAGTCCGGCATCATCGGCACCGCAGTGGGCATGGCGATGTACGGCATGCGTCCCGTGGTCGAGATGCAGTTCGACGCCTTCAGCTACCCCGCGTTCGAGCAGATGGTCTCGCACGTCGCGAAGATGCGGAACCGCACGAAGGGGCGGATGACGCTGCCGATGGTGGTGCGCATTCCGTGTGCCGGCGCGATCGGGGGCGTCGAGCACCACTCCGACTCGTCCGAGGCGTACTGGACGTCGACGCCGGGCCTCACCGTCGTGATGCCGTCGAACCCGGCCGACGCGTACTCGATGCTGCGCGAGGCCATCGACAGCAACGACCCCGTGGTGTTCATGGAACCGAAGAGCCGCTACTGGTCGAAGGCTGCGCTCGCCCTGCCGGTCATCACGGCGCCGATGGACCGCGCGGTCGTGGTGCGCGAGGGCACCGACGTGACGCTCCTCGCCTACGGCCCCACCGTGCGCACCGCGCTCGAGGCGGCCGACGCCGCCGAGGCCGAGGGCCTCTCGATCGAGGTCGTCGACCTGCGCAGCCTCTCCCCCTTCGACGACGAGACGGTCGGGGCATCCGTGCGCAAGACATCGCGCGCCGCCGTGATCCACGAGGCCGCGCAGTTCGGCGGGTACGGCGCCGAGGTGGCCGCGCGGGTCACCGAGCGGAACTTCCACCACCTCGCTGCGCCCGTGATGCGCATCACGGGATTCGACATCCCGTACCCGTCGCCGAAGCTCGAGGAGCACTACCTCCCGACACCCGACCGGGTGCTCGCCGCGCTCGACACCTGGGAGTGGGACGACTGATGGGGCGCGACTTCATCCTTCCCGACCTCGGCGAGGGGCTCACCGAGGCGGAGATCGTCGCGTGGCTCGTCGAGCCGGGCGACGAGGTGGCCATCGACCAGCCGGTGGTCGAGCTCGAATCCGCGAAGTCGGTCGTGCAGCTGCCCACCCCGTTCGCCGGCGTCGTCGAGTCGCTCGGCGGTGAGGTGGGCCAGGTCCTGCACGCGGGGAGCGTGCTCATGACGCTCGCGCCCGTGGGTGCCCCGGCGGCCGCCAAGCCTGATGCCGCCGCCACCGGCGAGCCGCAGGCCGCGGATGCCGCAGCTGCGCCGGCGACCCCGGTCGCCGCCGAGCCAGGGGTCGCCGTGCCGACCGAGTCGGCCGCCGAGGAGTCGGGGGCCGTGCTGATCGGCTACGGCACCAGGGCGTCGACCGCGACGAAGCGTGCGGCCGGTGCGCCGGCGCGCTTCGGCCGGCGTCAGCCCGCTGCGGGCGGGGGTTCCAGCCGCCCGACGACGGGCCCGGCACCCTCGCGCCTCGACCCGGCGCGCCGCTCCCCGGTCGTCTCGCCCATCGTCCGACGCATCGCCCGCGAGCACGGGTTCGACGCGAGCCAGCTCGAGGGCTCCGGCCCCGATCACCTCGTGATGCGGCGCGACGTGGAGGCGTTCGTGCACGAGCTCGAAGGGGGCGCAGCGCCAGCAACCTCACCGGTCGCGTCGCCCGCAGCACCGGGCGCGCCGACGGTCACGGCGGAGCGGCCCGCGGCTGCGACATCCGCTCGCCCCACCCCGTCGGAGGCTCCCGGTGACCGCCGCGTGCCGCTCGACCGCATGGGCCGTGCCGCCGCGGCGCACTTCGCCCGCTCGCGTCGCGAGATCCCCGAGGCGACCGTGTGGATGGATGTCGACGCCACCGGGCTCCTCGCCGCCCGAAGCCAGCTGCAGGAGGCCACGGGCGAGCGGTTCGGCATGACGGCCCTCGTGGCGCGGTTCGTCGTGGCCGGGTTGGCGCGGCATCCGCTGCTGAACTCGAGCTTCGACGCCGAACGCGACGAGATCGTGATGCACGGCGCTGTGAACCTCGGCATCGCCGCGCAGACCCCGCGGGGGCTGCTCGTGCCGGTCGTGCACGGCGCCGAGCGGATGAGCCTGCGCGAGCTCCGAGACGCGATCGGCGGCCGCAGCGGCGAGGCGGCGTCGGGCGCGTTCCCGCCGTCGGCGCTGTCGGGCGGCACGTTCACGCTCAACAACTACGGCACGCTCGGCGTCGACGGCTCCGCGGCGATCATCAACCATCCCGAGGCCGCGATGCTCGGCATCGGCCGGCTCATGCAACGGCCGTGGGTGGTCGAGGGCGAACTCGCCGTGCGCACCGTCACCGAGCTCACGATCTCGTTCGATCACCGCGTATGCGATGGCGCGGAGGCCGCGGCCTTCCTCACGTTCGTGGCGCGTTGCATAGAGCGTCCGGTCTCGGTGCTCGCCGACCTCTGACGGCGATCAGAAGAACTCGTCTGGCGTGCCCGCCGCGCGCTCGACGTCGCGCGTGTCGTGCGCGCCGGCGCGCAGCTTCGCCACGGCGACCCGGAGCCCCGATTCCATCTGCGCCGCCCAGGCATCGGACTCGCGGGCACTCGCCTCGGCCGCGCGGGCGCGCGACTCGGCGGAGTCGGCTGCGTTGCGTGCGTCGTTCACCTGGCGCAGCGCGAGCGTGATCCCGTAGTACGCGGCCACCATCGTGGCGATCGGCGCGGCGATGATCGCGAGCGCGCTGATCGCCGCCCCGGTCGGGCTGAACGCGATGAGCAACGCGAACGCGAGGAAGAGCACGACGATGCCGGCGAGGACCACGAGCATGAACCGGAGGTCGCGGCTCCACACGTTGGAGGCCTGACGCTGGCTCGCGGCATCCGGCGCCTGGTGCGGAGCCGGCCCCGGGAGCAACACCGTGTCATCCGGGTGCGGAGCCGGTGCGCCACCGGGCGCGGGCGCCTGGTCGACGATGGGACGTGAGTACGCGTCGGTCATTGGTTCCCCGCTCCCCTTGCATGGAATAGACCCCCCAATTGTGGGCCGCTCCAGCGGGAGGGTCAAGGAAGCGCGCCGCCGGTCGGCGCGCATCGCCTCATGCCGCGGCGGCCTCGTCGAGCCCGCGTTCGATGACGGCGACGATCTTCGGGTCGTCGGGCTGGACCTGGGGCCGGAAGCGCATCACCTCACCACCGGGCAGCACGAGGAACTTCTCGAAGTTCCACTTGACGCGACCGGTCTTGCCCGCGGCATCCGGCACCTTGGTGAGCTCGACGTAGAGCGGATGCCGGTGCCGGCCGTTCACCTTCACCTTCGACATGAGGGGGAAGGTGACCCCGTAGGTCATCGAGCAGAACTCCTTGATGTCCTCTGCGGTGCCCGGCTCCTGTGCGGCGAACTGGTTGCACGGGAAGCCGAGCACCGTGAACCCGCGGTCGCCGTACTCGCGCTGCAGCGCCTCGAGCTTCTCGTACTGCGGCGTGAGGCCGCACCTCGAGGCGACGTTCACCACCATGACCACCTGGTCGTCGTAGTCGGCGAGTGAGGCGGTGCCGCCGTCGATGGTCGTGAGCGGGATGTCTCGGATGTCCACTCTTCGAGCCTAACCCCGCGAACAGCAAGCTCGATTCGAGCTGACCACGGCCGACAGACCGCGGTGGCCCCTCGAACGCGAAGAAACCCCCGGAACTCGAGGAGCTCCGGGGGTATTGGTGGATCTGAGGGGACTCGAACCCCTGACCCCCTGACAGTCCTGGGCGTCCCTGGCGCGTTCGTGTGGGCCGTTCTCGCTTTTGTCACCTCCTTCATCCCCAACATCGGCTTTCTCATCGGGGTGATCCCGCCCGCCCTCATCGCCCTCCTGGAGGGTGGACCCGAGCTGATGCTCGCGGTCCTCGCCATTTACACCGGGATCACCTTTCTGAGCGATAGTTTGATCAAGCCGCGGGTGGTTGGCGACACGGTAGGCCTCTCCACCACCGTGACCTTCCTCTCACTGGTGTTCTGGACCTGGGTCATCGGGCCGCTGGGCGCGCTCCTGGCTGTACCGCTCACCCTGCTGACCAGGGCGCTCCTGATCGAAGCGGACCCCCGCACCTGGTGGGCCCTTCCCCTGATCTCCGGCAAACCGAACCCGACTGAGAAGCCGGAGTCGAAACACGTGGGATAAACCGCGAGATGGAGGGATGGCGTCGCGGTGCAGTAGGTCAGCGACCGTCGCCTTCTCCGACTGGTGACATCTATTCGAGCGCGAGCCGGGCTGCCGCCCCATCGGCGCGCTCGAGCGAGCGGCGCGCCCCAACGTCATGACGACTCTGTCAGAACGCGGCCCACCAGGCGGCGGTCAGGAAAGCGAGTGGAGCGAGACCGGTGCAGACCAGCCCGACGACCCAGAAGGCGTCTGCGTGCCGGGGCAGGCGGTGGTTGCCAATCCGTGTCGTCGCCAGGTCCCCGTGATGTCCGATGGCCTGCTCGATGCGCTCCGACTCTTCCTGGAAGCGCATCCAGGCAAACGCGAGGCCGCTGCCCGCGATGATGACGAACGTAAAGATCATGGCCCGTAGCCAGCCTGGTACGTCGTTGTAGATGCCGGCGGCGGCGCCACCCGCGGACACGGCGACCACGAAGGCGGTGAGCGCCGCGCCAACTGCCAGGACGTCGCGCCTGCGCTGCTTGAGGCGACTCAGGCGCGTGGCGTAGGTGTCTTCACGCCACGACGTCAGTCGGTCGAGGGCGTCGTCTCCGTCATGGCGCATGTCGCCTTCCTCGGTGGTCATCGAGGGTTCCTCCCATCCGCATTCGATCGCAACGAAGCAGGAGCATCGACAACGACGTCACGTGCCAGCACCCTGTGCTAGATCGGCTGAATCTCGCTGGGCTGCCAGGTCTTGTCGAAGAACGGCTCGAGCGGGTTGTACAGGCGAAACACCGTCCACCAGCCCTTCCCGGGAACGGTTTGGAGCCAGTTGCTCTCCATCCCGGTCGGCGCGGCCGGTCCGAAGTAGAGGTCGGTGGAGCCGTCCGGGTTGTACTGGACGGTGCCGGATTGGCTTCCCAGGCGCGGGAACTGCTGGTCCGTTCGCAGCATCGATCGGGTCTGGTTGTCGTACAGCAGTAGCGACCAGAAGCGGGATTCCGGGATGTCCGGCGGCAGGGTGAGTCGATAACTCCTGCCGCCGTCCAGGAACTCACCCCGACTGTCTCGCATTGCGAAGATGTACTGGGAGCCGATGCCCGTGAGCCGCATGCACATCGCTGGGGTGATACCCGTTGCCATGTAGAAGAAGTTGGTGGCGGAGTCGAGCTTGCGCGCTCCATTGCTCGCGGCGGGCACTGGTCCCTGGGCCGTGATGGCGGGGGGCGGGTCGAGGAACTCGTAGCCGCCGACGAAGAGCGCGCTCTGCCATTGCGAGTCGGGGTAGTACGCGAAGCCCTCTTCCGGTCGCGCGGCGAACGTGATGGTCCGCGCGGTGGCGTTCCCGACGACCACGGCCTCCTCCAAGATCTTCCGCATCCGGGCGTCGGGCGCGAAGGGTTCGCCGTGGGCGATGCCGACCGAAGCGAGCAGTCCGAGGAGTTCGGGGTCCCCCGCGTTCGGTGGGTCCTGCTGCAGGGCTTCGTGGACCAGTTCCCAGTAGCCGAAGTCGTTCGGGAAGAGCGTGTTGACCGGCATGCCGGATGCCTCGACGAAGCGTGTCTCGGGTGTGGCCTGTGCGGCCCCGAGCGGGGCATTGCCGGCGAGGAAGCTGGCGACGGCTGTGCCGTACGCGCCGGGCACGTACGGATGGACCTTGACCCCCTCTCGGATCACCTGGACGGGGACCGCCGGGTCGTTGTGGATCATGAATGCGCGTCCGATGAGGGTCGCTCGCCGGGTCCGGGAATGGAACACGTGGTAGCCGCTGTCGGGAAGTGGACCGTCATAGTCGGGCCCGACGAGCAGGTAACGTCCGCCCTCGCCGCGGTCCGGACCGGGAAGGCCGACATCGGTGACCCACCGGAACCACATGTCGTCGATCGTGCCGAGGATCCCGCTCGGGGCTCCGAGTGCCGGGATCTCCACGACCACGGGTCCGTTGCCGAGGTCGATGAAACCCCAGAAGTAGACGGTGTCGCAGTTCGCCGTCAGGAACAGCGATGACGAATCCATCAGGTCGGGGAAGAGCATGAACTCGCCATCCTCGACCCCGACGGACAGGAAGCCACGGCGCACCGCGGCAAGCGACGCCACGCGCAAGGCACCGAGGAATGCCTCCACGCCGTGCAGGAAATCGAGGTGGTCGTACAGCAATGCCGCGGTGGCGTCGGCTGGGGCGCCGTCGCGGAACTCCAACGTTCCCACCCTGCTGTCGATCGTGTCGGGGGTCGAGAACGGTGCCAGATCCCCCATGCCCACTGGGGGCTTCGTGTCGTCCATCGCGCTTCCTCTCTCTTTCGCGCCTGCGCATCAGGGTCGGTCCGTCGATCCAAGCCACTTCGCAGCCGGACAGGACATCTCCCGCCGATCGCGCATGCGGGTCGAATTCTTGCCTCACCGGCCTGATGCCAGAACATCCAATGTGAACGATTCCTCGCTGCGACTGTTCATGCGGTGCACCACCTGGTTCACGCAGGTTCGTCCTTGTGCCCCATCTCGCGGCCGTGTGCCGTGATGGCATAGATCACGAGGATGTCGATTCCGATGACGATCACGGACCACCACGGCTGAGCAGGGACGAGGAACAGCTGCCCGAGAGCGCTGAGTCCGGCGACGATGACTGCGATCACCCGCGCCCAAGTGGCACCCGAGAACAGGGCGATCCCGGTGAACAGGAGCAGGAGTCCGATCAGAAGGTTCCACCATCCCCACCCTGTGAGGTCGAAGAGGAACAGACTGCCGCTCGTGAGAACGTAGTAGCCGTTCGACCCCAGCAACGCGACAACGCCTTGGAGCGCGCTGAATGCGCCATTCAAGATCAGGATGACCGCGGCGAACCCTATCCATCCGACCCATCCCGTGGTCTCTCTTGCAGTACTCATGATCTCGGCACCCTCCCTACCCGTTGCCGTTGGCGCAGGCGCCCCCGGAAGCCTCGCTTGAGCAACGCAAGGGTGCCGGAAGCCCGGTGAGAGGGCATCACCACACTTGAATGAAGAGGGCATTCAGCCTCGCCGGGGCTCGCCCACGCAGGTGGTTTCATCCGAAAACAATGAAGCGATTCATATCTCCCGGGAGTCCAATGGCGCCTGGAGCGCCACACCGCTCACCACCAGATCCACCCGGGGGAAGGATCCACCATGTCTGACACATTGAACGACGACGCACCGGTGCTCGACCTGCTCGCGCAGATGACCGCCGACTCCGTCGAGGCCTCGAGCCTCGACTCCCAGACACTGGTACTCGTACGGATCGCCGCGCTGGTGGCTGTCGGCGCACCCCCGGTCTCGTATGCGCTCAACCTCGAAGCCGGCGGTGAAGTCGGTCTCGACGCCGAGAACGTCCGTGGAGTCCTCACGGCGATCGCACCTATTGTCGGTACGGCGCGGGTCGCCGCGGCGACCGGCAACATCGTCAAGGCGCTCGCCGCGGAGATCGCACTCGAGGACCTCGAAGTCGCCGAGCTCGAGGATGAAGCCGAAGACCAGCACGCCTGAGGGGCCTCTCACCTCCTGCCTGCAGTCGCAGGCGGGAATGTAGACGCCGCCGAAGACGTCTCCACTGTCTTCTCCAGCGCCGCGGAGTCGAATCCGGGCTCCGGCGCAGACGCCTAAGGCAAGGCCGCGACTTCACTCGATACGAATGATGTCGGCCAGATCACCTCGTCCTAGGTTCGCGAGCAGCTGAGGACCTACAAGCCGCGTGGCGGGAGCTGGCCAGCTGCTGTCCATCATCGACGCTCCGTCGTCACCTTTCAGTCAAGGAGGATCGGTCATGACCATCTCGGACCGCACAGCCCGGGCTCACCCCGAATCGGTGGAGTCTCGAATCGGCACCCTGCACTACGACGTCGGATGCCCCACGCCGGAAACCTCGCAACGACTCTTCGATGAGATGGACTTCCAACGCGCGGTGCAGGCCTACCTGTGGGCCTACCCGGCCGTGTCATTCGAATCCATCCGAACCGTCGCGAAGGACGACCTCGGAATGGACGCCCTCGACCTCGGAATCGCGGACGAGTTCGTCGATCCGAGGTCGATGTGGCTCACCGCCAACGACACCACGATCTACGCGTTCGTCAACTTCGACCTGTCGGAGGGCCCAGTGGTCATCGAGATCCCACCCGGAGCCATCGTCGGGCTCGTCGACGACTTCTGGCAGAAGTCGCTCGTCGATGTCGGCCTCCCCGGTCCGGACGCCGGCAACGGCGGAAGGTTCCTCGTGCTTCCGCCCGACTACGAGGGCGAGGACGTTCACGACGGGTACTACACGGTGCAGGCGCACATGCACGACCACAACATGCTCGTGCGCGGAATCATCGTGAACGGCGACGTCCCGGACGCCGTGCAGCGGATCCGGAACGTCAAGGTCTACCAGTGGAGCGAACGCGAGGACCCGACACCGAACCGGTTCGTGTCGATCTCGGGAGCCCTGATCGACACGAGGCCCCCCGGTGGGATGGAGTTCTGGACACGGCTGTCGAGGGTCATCGACAACAACCCGGTCCAAGAACACGACCGGTTCCACATGGCGATGCTCAAGCCGCTCGGTATCGAGAAGGGCAAGCCGTTCCAGCCTGACGATCGCCAGGCGAGGATCCTGGAGGAGGCCGCGGAACTCGGCGATGCCATGGCCCGCAACGTCATGTACGAGAACTCGCAGCGCATCAGCGGCGCGACGGCATTCCCCGGCACCCGGTGGGACTGGGTCATCCTGGTCAGGCCCGACCAGGAGGCCGAACACTACAGCCAGCTCGACGAACGCCTGCAGTACACCTATGGCGCGATCTACCTTTCCCCCGGCATCGGCCGAATGCAACCCGGACCCGGGGCGACCTACCTCCAGGCATTCAGGGATCGGGACGGCAACCACTTCGACGGTGAGAAGGCCTACCGCCTGCACATCCCGGCGAACCCCCCGGCCGCGGCATTCTGGTCACTCACGCTGTACGACACCGCCACACGCTCGATGGTCCAGAACCCGACGAACGATGCCGCGCGTTCCGGGTACGACGACCTCGCCATCAACGAGGACGGCTCCATCGACCTGTACTTCGCGCCCGAACCCGGTGTTGGGCCGGAAACGAACTGGATCCAGACGGTGCCCGGCAGGGGCTTCTACCCGATGTTCCGCCTCTACAGCCCGACAGCTCCGCTGTTCGACGGCACGTGGACCCTGCCCGACGTGGAACCGGTATGAGGCGGAGCGCGGCCGTGACTCATGCCGGCACAGTGACCTCGCCACGACGGATGCGCTCGTGAACGAGCAGTTCCCCATCATCGGCGGCATCCTGGTGATCCTTGACTTCGTGATCCGGATCGCCGCGCTGTTCATCGTGCCTCGCGATCGGAAGCCGACTGCGGCGATGGCCTGGTTGCTTGCGATCTTCCTGATCCCGTTCGTGGGCATCATCCTGTTCCTGCTGATCGGCAACTCGAAGCTCCCGAAGAAGCGACGGGAGCGACAGGAGGAGCTGAATCGGATCATCGCGGAGCGTGCCGAGGGCGTCGATCTCGTCGGCGACCGATCGGCCTGGCCCGTCTGGTTTGCGGGCCTGGTTCGGCAGAACCAGGACCTGGGGGCGTTGCCCGCCGTCGGTGGCAACACCGCGGCGCTCATCGGTGACTACGTGGCGTCTGTCGATGCGATGGCGGACGAGATCGACACGGCGACGAGGTTCGTGAACGTGGAGTTCTACATCGTGTCGTTCGACGCGACGACGAAGGGCTTCTTCGGGGCCATGGAGCGCGCCGTCCAGCGTGGCGTGCCGGTTCGCCTCCTCATGGATTTCATCGCGTCGAGGAATGTGGCCGGGCACGACGAGACCGTGGCGGAGCTCGACCGGATCGGGGTGGAGTGGAGTTACATGCTGCCGGTCCGACCGTTCAAGGGCCAGTACCAGCGCCCCGACCTGCGCAACCATCGCAAGCTGCTCGTCGTCGACGGTCGCGTCGGCTTTATGGGTTCGCAGAATCTCATCGACCGCACGTACAACTCGCCCAAGAACCTCAAGCGCGGATTGAAGTGGCAGGAGCTCGTGACCCGGGTCACAGGCCCGATCGTGCCGGCGATCAATGGAGTGTTCCTGTCCGACTGGTACACCGAGACCGGCGAGCTCCTCGGTGAGGAGGCGCACCTTCGCGCCGCCGACGTTGCACCGGACAGGTCCGCGGCGGCGCTCGACTGCCAGGTCGTGCCGAGCGGCCCGGGCTATGACGACGAGAACAACCTGCGGCAGTTCCTGACGCTGGTCACGTCCGCCCAGCGCAAGGTGATCATCACGAGCCCCTACTTCGTGCCCGACGAGGCGATGATGTACGCGATCACCTCCGCCTGCAAGCGCGGACTGGAGGTGCAGTTGTTCGTCTCGGAGATCGGCGACCAGGGTTCCGTGTGGCACGCCCAGCGCTCGTACTATGAGCCCTTGCTCAAAGCCGGGGTGCAGATCTGGCTCTACCCGGCACCGTTCATCCTGCATTCCAAGCACCTGTCGATCGACGAGGAGGTCGCCGTGATCGGCTCGAGCAACATGGACATCCGCTCATTCGCGCTCAATGCCGAGGTGACGCTCCTCGTGCGCGGTCGATGGTTCGTCGAGCAGATGCGCGCCGTCGAGCAGGGATACCGCGATGCCGGCCGGCAGCTGACGCTCGAGGAGTGGGAGAAGGAGCCGGCATCGGCAACCTTCCTGGATGGCGTCGCGCGACTCACCTCGGCACTGCAGTGAGCGAGGTCGCGATATGACGTGGCGCACCCGGTTCCGCCGGCGGGAGAGCGTAACCGAAAGCCTTTGGGCCATCCCGATTCTGGGAGCACTGCTCGGCGTGATCCTCGGCTCAGCCGTCGCGATCGCCGACGAGCGACTCACCACGCCCGTGCTGTGGCAGTACACGCCGTCGACCGCGAGCGCCGTACTGACGTCGATCGTCGGTGCGACGGCAGCGCTCACCGGCTTCGTTGTCACCGTGACGGTGCTCGTGGTGCAGATGGCGACGGGCAGCTTCTCGGCCCGAATCATGCGCCTCTGGTACCGCGATCCCCTCTTGAAGGCGACGCTGGCGATCCTCGTCGGCACGCTGACCTTCTCCTTCTCGGTGCTCTCACGAATCGGCGACGACTCCGTGCCGAACCTCGGCGTGACAGTGTCAGGCCTGCTCATCTCCCTGTGCCTGCTGGCCTTCATCGTCTTCTTCGATCGCTGCGTCCGCCGGCTCCGGCCGGCAGCAGTCGCCGCGGATGTCGCTCGCACGGCTCGCACGACGTTCGAGCAGACGCTGAGCCTTGCCGACCGACCTGACGTCCGTTGGGACTACGAGGCGACCCGCGCGGATCCAACGCTCATCGTGAGTGCGAGCCGCGGCGGCGCCATCCAGGCGATAGACCCCGACGGCCTCGTGGCGTGGGCTCGAGCGAGAGGGGCTGAACTCGTCGTTCCTCATCCAGTGGGCGACTTCGTGCACGCGGGCGAGGCGATCGTGCTCGTCTTCGGAGGCGAGTTCGGTGACGGCGCGGCCGCCGAGCTCGAGGGAATGATCGCGCTCGGCGACGAGCGAACGTTCGATCAGGATCCGACGTTCGCGTTGCGGATGATGGTCGACATCGCCAACAAGGCGCTTTCACCGGCCGTGAACGACCCGACGACCGCCGTACAGGTGCTCGATCACATCGGGGATGTCCTCGCCTTCGTCGGACAGACAGACCTCGACCTGCGGACGCAAGCCGCCGAACCAGGAACGACGGCCGCGGTCGTCATTGTGACCCGCCGCTGGGAGGACCTCGTCGTACTCGGGCTCACGGAGATCCGAGAATTCGGAGCCACCTCAGTGCAGGTCATGCGACGGCTCCGGGCCGTGCTCGAGGAACTGCTCGCGACCGTGCGGCCCGAGCATCGGGCAGCGATCGAGGAGGAACTCAGGCGCCTTGATGCGACCGTCGCGGACGGTTGGCGCACGTCTGTTGACTTCGACCGCGCGTGCGAGGCCGATCGCCAAGGGATCGGCGGCGCCGCCCACCCCACTACGAGGCGCCCGTAGGGAGCTCCGGCGCGGCCCAGAGGCCGGGCCGTATGGCGCTATTGAGTGCACCCCTCGCAACCCAATAGGCTTCGGGAGTGCTAGAGGATGCCCCGGCGCTGGTCACGTCGGAGGTCGAGCTGGATCGCCAGCTGCTCGACGCGAAGCTCACCGCTCCCCGACTCACTCGTCGGAGCTCGGTCAGTCGCGCCGCCCTCATCGCCTCCGCGCGATCGTCGGATCGTCGGATCGTCGCCGTCACAGCGCCCGCGGGGTATGGGAAATCAACGCTTTTGGCACAGTGGGCGAAGGCGGAGAAGCGACCGGTCGCGTGGGCCTCCCTCGATCGATTCGACGATGACCCGATCGCGCTGCTCGTCGTGCTCGCCTCGGCGTATGCGCGGATCACGCCGGGAGTGGAGCACCTGGCCGACGCGGTTCGGGGGTATGGCGGTTCCGCACTCGGCCGGGCGGCGCCGCTCGTCGCCACCGCGCTGGGAGCCAGCCGGACGCCGTTCGTGCTCATGCTGGACGACTTGCATGAGCTGCAGGATCCGGCCAGCCACGACGTCCTGAGTGTCGTGATCGGTGGCATTCCGGCCGGCTCGCAGCTGGTCGCGGCGAGCCGAGCCGAGCAACCGCACCTCGCACACTCCCGCGCGTTCGGGGAATCGATGGAGATCACCGCCGTCGACCTCGCGTTCGACGCAACGGGCGCACGCGAGGTGTTCGCCGACGCGGACCTTGCGCTCAGCACTGAGGAGGCGGTCGTTGTGGTCGAGCGCACGGAGGGCTGGCCGGTCGGCGTGTACCTCGCCGCGGCGATCATGCGCGACGGCGGCGCGCCGGCAGTGTCAGGCGACGATCGATTCATCGCCGACTACCTCTACCAGGAAGCGCTGGTACGCCTTCCAGAGCACCAACAGCGGTTCCTGCGTCGAACCGCGGTGCTCGAGAACCTGTCGGCACCGCTGTGCGATGCGATCCTCGGCACCGACGATGCGAGGGTCGTACTGCGCGACCTGGCGGCAGCGAACGCGTTCCTGGTCCCCCTCGACCGTCGGCGCGAGTGGTACCGGTATCACGGGCTCTTCCGCGAGTTCCTTCTCAGCGAACTCGCTCGGGTGGAACCCGACCTGATCCCCGAACTCCGCGTGCGGGCGGCGTCGTGGTTCGAGGAGCAGGCGGCGCCTCCCGTTGCCGTCGAGTACCTGCTCGACGTTCCGAGCGAACGGACGAGGGCCATACACCTGATGGCCGCCACGACGCTCGGTGCCTATCAGCTCGGGCTGCTGACGACGGTGCAACGCTGGTACCGGACGATCGGCGACCGGGCGATCGAGGAGTACCCGCCACTCGCCGTCTTCGCCGGCTGGATCTCCGCGCTCGCCGGCCAGGCAGACGAGGCGGACCGGTGGGCAGCCGTACTGGCGGAGGCATCCTACGATCTCCCACCTGATGACGGCTCGGCCTCCTTCGATTCCGCCAGGGCCATGCTGAGATCCTTCATGTGCGCCTCCGGACCAGACCAGGCGATGGCAGATGCCCGCTTCGCAGTCGCGTCGGAACCGAGCACGAGCCCATGGCGAGATCAGGCGCTCATCCTACTGGGCGAGGCTCATCTTCTCGCCGGAGATCTCGAACAGGCCGAGGTTGCCTTCACGGAGGGTTCCACGGTGGCGACGGCTCACGACAACACCGACGGCGTCGTCTTGAGCGAGTCGGAGCTCGCCGTCCTCACGATGGACGACGGGCGGTGGGTCGAGGCGGCCGGGCACGTTCAGACCGCGCTGGAGGCCATCGACGAGCACGCATTGGACGACTACTCCGTCTCCGTGCTCGCATTCGCCGAAGCTGCACGGCTCGCGCTTCACCAAGGTGACCTGCAAGCGGTTCATCGCCATGTCACGCGCGCGATGCGTGCACGCCCCAGCTGTACGTCCGCGATGCCGTATGTTGCGGTGCGCGCTCGCCTCCAACTCGCGAAGCTGCATTGGGCGTTGAACGACCACATCACCGCTCATCACCTGCTCCGCGAGGTCGAGGATATCCTGGTTCGGCGGCCGGATCTCGGCGCACTCGTCGATCAGGTGGAGGAATTCCGAAACCTGGTCGCGTCGAGTGAACAGTCTGGCTGGACGGGCGGCCCGCCACTGACCCCCGCGGAGCTTCGCCTGCTTCCGTATCTCCAGACCCATCTCTCGAACGCCGAGATCGCCGGGCGACTCTACGTCTCGAGGAACACGGTGAACTCCGAGCTCGCCAGCATCTACCGCAAGTTCGACGTTGCCAAGCGAAGTGAGGCGGTCCAGCGCGCCACGGATGTCGGTCTCCTCGGCGCTTAGGGCCGCCACCCGCGAGTGGATCCTCCTTCGTCGGTGACCTCGTCGAGGTCATGGCCGAGCGCCATGGCGAGCTGCGGTGCTGCGGCGACCGCTCGGGGTACCCCCACAATGTCCATGATGCCCATGAGGACATCCACGATCTCGACTGCGGTAGCTCCGGCGCTCACCGCCGCATCGGCCAATGATCCGAATGAGGGTTCGGCCCCACCCATCGCGACGAGTGCGGCGATCCTGGAGAGTGCCATCGTCTTCGGATCGACCACGGGAACGCTGTCGAGGTCGAAGCGGACGAAGTCGTCCTCTCCCATCCGCTCGGCGTTCATCGACAGGCGACGAAGCCGCTCGAGGTAGTCCACGATGTGCTCCCAACTGCGCGTCTTTCGCGGCGATCACGGCACAGGCGATGGCTCGTCAGAACGCGGGGGCGGCGCCTGGAGGGGCGCGTCCAGAACGCCATTCGCCGTCCCTGACGCGCGTGTCTTGCGCTCGGCCTTCGCCTCGGCGTCGAACTGGGCCATGACCGCCTTCGTCTCGTCGAGCTCGCCGAGCATAGGTCGGATCCAGCTCATCGCCGGGTTGGAGTCGACGAGGATGAGGCGAACCAGGAGCGTGAGCGGGATCGCGAGGATCGCTCCGATCGGTCCGATCACGACGGCCCAGAAGAGCACTGAGAAGAACGTGATCGTCTGGCTCAGGTTCACGGCCTTGCCGATGACACGCGGCTGGATCGCTGACTGGATGACGCCGTTGATGATGGCGTACACGACGATGACGAGGATCACTGTCGGCAACCCGCCGACGAGCGCGCCGAAGATGATCGGTGGGATGAGGGCGATGAAGTAGCCGACGTTCGGGATGAACGAGCAGACGAAGGCGAGGAGTCCCCAGATGAACGCGCCGGGAACCCCGATGAGGAGCAAGGCGATCCAGTCGACGATTCCCTGCGCGAGCCCGAGCACGGTGGTCGCCACCATGTACCGGCGCACGTTCGAGCCGTACGTCACGAGCGAGGCCACGACGAGCGGCCGCGCCGGGTACAGCTGCCTGAGCAGTGTCGGGACGAACGCGGCGTCCATGCCCATCAGCAGGAGCATCGTCAAGACGATGACGAGGAGCGAGAACATGCCCGTCAGGCCGCCGATCAGGCCGCCGACGAATGCGGCCAGCGCCGCCGGGTCGAAGCTCGCGAAGATGTCGTTGACCTCGTCGGCACCGATCCCGATCGAGGAGAGCCAGGCGGCGACATCCTGCCCGAACGCGGCGATCTGGCCGCTGAACTCCTGCAACAACGCGCCGAACTGGCCGAACGCGACGAGCATCGCGTAGCCCAGTCCGAGCAGTAGCAGGAGCACTGCAAGGATCACGGCCGCGGTGGCGATGCCGCGTGACACCCCGCGCTTCTCGAGCCATACCCGCAGCGGATGCACGCAGATGGTGAGCACGACGCCGAGGAAGAAGGGGGCGAAGATGCCCGCGATCGCGGCGAGGCCGAAGGCGGCGATCGTCGCGCCGCCGAGTCCGATCAGGATGAACGCATTGCGGTGCGCATTCGGGGGCTCCACCGGTGCCACGACGACTGCGGAATCGCCCCCTGGCGCCGCTTCCTTCGATCGCTTCCTGTTCCACCGCATGATGTCTCCCATCTCCGTTCATCCGTCTGTCGCTCTCGCGATTCAGCCCAGCTGGTTCGCCGACTGGAGCCCCTCACCGTTCGCGCACGACGCTAACCACCGGTTCAGATGTCCGAATCATTCGATTCGTGTGATGCCGCTGCCTGAGTCCCCGCGTGTACTGACCGTGGCTTCAGGCATGGCGGCTCGAACCGGTCTTGGCCGGGTGGGGCGGAATCGCTCGGGGGAACGCGGGACCGGCCCCGTGCGGCTCAGCACGAGCGGCCAAGGCGCTCGCGCGCCATTCGGAGTCATCAACGGGATCGGAGGTCCCAGAATGACCATTCAGACCGCAATCGGTGACCACGTCGCATCCGATGCGCTCCCGCCGTCGACCGACTTCGCCGCCCGTGCCGAGTACGGCCGAGAGGCGCGGCGGCGCACGCCACGCTCCGCCCACGAAGGGTGGACGCCCCCGCCCGACCGGTTCGACCCGATCGCCCTGCTCGAGGAGCAGGCGACGACCCGCGTGCCGGAGCTGGTGCCGATCCGGCACGCGCGCATGATGGTGTCGCCGTTCACGTTCTACCGGGGCGCGGCGCTGCTGATGGCGGCCGACCTGGCCGGTACGCCGGTGTCGGGCATCACGACGCAGATCTGCGGTGACGCGCACCTGTCCAACTTCGGGGTCTTCGGCACACCGGAGCGCACGCTGGTCTTCGACATGAACGACTTCGACGAGACGCTGCCGGGCCCGTGGGAGTGGGACGTCAAGCGGCTCGCCGCCAGCTTCGAGGTCGCCGGCCGGAGTCGCGGCTTCAGCGACGAGGAACGTCGTGAGATCAACCTCACCGTCGTGCGCGGCTATCGCGAGCGGATGCTGCGGGCCGCCGAGTCGCGGGTGCTCGACGCCTGGTACGACCGGCTCGACGCCGACCAGTTGATGGAGTACGTCACGGCGGGACAGGAGCCCAAGCGCGGCGCCGACAAGCTGGCGAAGCGCGCGGACGCCGCCCTCGCGAAGGCGCGGACGAAGGACAGCACCCGCGCGGTGGCCAAGCTCGTCGAGGTGGTCGACGGCGAACTGCGGATCGCCGCCGACCCGCCGCTCATCGTGCCGATCGAACAGCTGGACACCATGCGGAACACCAGGGCTCAACAGGAGGACTGGATGCGCGAGGTGCTGGCGTCGTACCAGTCCACCCTGCAGCAGCAGAACCATCCGATGCGGGAGTTCTCCTACATGCACCTGGCCCGCAAGGTCGTCGGCGTCGGAAGCGTCGGCACACGCGCGTGGATCGTGCTGCTCCGCGGCCGTAACGACTCCGACCCGCTGCTGCTGCAGGCCAAGCAGGCCGAGGCGTCGGTGCTGGAGCGGTTCCTGCTGGCGAGCGAGTACGACAACCACGGCGAGCGCGTGGTCAGGGGGCAGCGCCTGATGCAGGCGGCCAGCGACATGTTCCTCGGTTGGCGGCGGGAGACCGGCATCGATGGGATCGAGCGGGACTTCTACATCCGGCAGTTGCACGACTGGAAGGGCTCAGCCGATGTCGACACGATGAAGGTTTCAGTGGCCCAGGTGTACGCGCGGGTGTGCGGTGAGACGCTCGCGCGAGCACACGCCCGTGCCGGCGACCGGGTCGCGATAGCGTCGTACCTCGGGAACAGCGACCGCTTCGACCGTGCAATCGCCGAGTTCGCACGCGATTACGCCGACCAGAACGACCGCGACTACGCCGCGTTTGCCGAGGCGGTGGCATCGGGACGGCTCGAAGCGGCCGACAGCGTCTAGGAGCGCGGAGAGAGACCGGTGACGGTGCACAACGATGAACGGACTGAGCCATGACCGACACGGACAGCACGGACAACACGGAGATGACGCGAGCCGCGCGACGTCGGTTCATCCTGCGCGGGTTGCTCCGGGCCCTCATCATGACCATCATCCTGGTGACCGTGTACTTCCTCGCTCCACTCTCCTGGATCGACGGCGTGCCCGTGGCCGTCGTCTTCGTGCTGGCCCCGCTGGTTCTGGTCGCCGTGTCGTGGTGGCAGATCCGTGCGATCCTCCGGTCGCAACACCCCGGACGCCGTGGGATCGTGGCACTCGCCGTCATCGCACCGCTGTACCTCCTGCTGTTCGCCGCTACCTACTTCCTGATGGCACTCGCCGACCCCGCGAGCTTCAGTACCGATCCGCTCAGCCGGGTCGACACCCTGTACTTCACCGTCACGGTGTTCTCCACGGTCGGCTTCGGCGACATCAGTCCGGCGAGTGAGACCGCACGTAGCGTCGCCATGATCCAGATGATCCTGAACCTGGTCGTCCTCGGCGCCGGCGTCCGATTGCTCTCGGCCGCCGTCCGACGGGGTCGCGAGGCCAAGGACGTTGATGCCGACGAGGAGAACGCAGCATGAAACCGCATCCGCAAGCACCCGAGCTGGTCGCGCGGCCGAACTGGGTCACGCAACGGGTGCGCGGATCACATTCGGTATGCACGACTTAGCTCGCCAACGTCGGCGGTGCTCCAACACCGGACGCATCCAGATCGGGGAGATCAACATGCATGGAATCAGAACAACTGCCGCACTCGTCTTCGCGAGTACATTGCTCGTCTCCGGCTGCGCCGCGGGAGGCACTGGTCCAACCTCAGTCGCGGACGCCTGCGCGTCGGTTCAAGCCGCGCTGCGCGACGTGTCGAACGGCGCGCAGAACGCACTCGCTTCCGCCGGCGATCCCGCCGAGATCCAGGCAGACCTCGAGGGGTACAGTGAGCGCGCGGGAGCGTTGGCCGAGAAAGCCGACAACCCCGACGTCGTCAACGCCCTTGAAACGCTCACCGCGAAGCTCAGCGAGGCGGCGGAGGCGGTCGGCGCCCTTCCCACCGACCCAGAGGGTGAGCTCGACGTCGACGCGATAGCGGAGCAACAGGCGGCCATCCAGGAGGCGGTCGAGAAGATCAGCGCAGCCTGCGCCACCCAGCAGCCTGAAGGCTGAGTCCACAGGGCGGGTGTCGCTGCCCGTCCCGTCCGAGCACCGTACGCCGCGCCCGACCGAGTAACTCACCTGAATGCCTGGATCCCTCGTCGCGGGCGCGGCTCATCACGGGCTGCTCGTCACTGTGTGAGCTCCGGCGGCCTCACCTGAGCGGCTCCACAGATGCCCGATCAAGGCCAGGTGAATGACCCGGCCGATGGTCACCGCGACAAGGAGCACCGACATCAGTACGAACAGCCACCCGATGTACGAGAAGGCGAGTCCGAGTACGCCGAATTGATCGGCGGAGGAGGCCAGCACCCCCGGGAGATACGCGCGGCCCACCACAGTGGCAACGGCGAATCCGAGCCCGGCAAGCACCGATCCCGGCAGAAGCGCCCGCAGACTGACGCTGCGGTTGATCACGATCCAAGAGGCGAACCACCACAGCGCGCCCCAGATCGCCGTCTCGATGATGAACTCGAGCACTGACATGGCATCCGTGCCGCGCACGATGTTCCGGGTCGCGACCACGAAGACGAAGCCGATGACGATCGCGACGATCGCGGCGACCCAGCGCCAAGCGAAGCGGATGCTGGCCTTCGGTGTCTTCCAGATCCTGCGGAAGCAACGCTCGAGGGCGCGGGCGAAGGACGTCGCCGCGATGATGAGCAGTAGTGCTCCGATGACTTGCGTGAGCGTTACACCCTCTACCTGCTGGGGCATCGACTGCTGCACGAGTTCTGCGGTGCGATCATCGAGGCTGAGATTCTGAGCGAACACCGAGTCCGCCTCTGGATTCAAGCTCCCTCGCAGCGAACCGGCGACGATGAGGATCGGCAGGATGGAGGTGAACGCCTGTGCGGCGAGCGTCATGGCTCGATCAAACAGTTCGAGGTCACGGATGTCACGGAGAGCACGTATCGCGAAACGTCCGGCGGCCGAGCGCACGCCGGCCCGCATCAGTCGGTTCACCGGCAGCTGAGCCATGGTTACCTCGTAACTTTCGCATCGAACGGAGCGAGGGCGTCGATCTGGTCAAAGACACTCGACCGTTTGCTCTATGTGTGGGACCTCACATCGGCGCTCCCCCTCTAACTCGTGAGAGGAAGCAGCCGATCTCGCGGCCAACCTTCTGCTTCACTGTCATCCAGCCTCCGACGCGTCGCTTCATCTGAATCGTGTGATCCCACGTCGGCGAGATATCGGAGGCGGAAGGCACCAGGAGTGACACTCGCAACCTCCCATTGCCCTGCAGCTCATTCCTCAAGGTCTCCGACACGAATCCGACCGCGAATGCGAGCTTGGGGTGGAGCGGGACGACGCGGGGGCTGGCCGCCCAGCGGTTGGCAGCTTGGCGGGGTAGCGGCGAAGCCCGCCGGCGCTGAAGCCGGCCACGACACGGACGCCGTCGCGGACCATGACGCGAACTCACGCGAATCGAACCGAGTCCAGTCGCCCTGTACCGAGATGGCCCAAACATGATCCGAGGGCTCAAGCTCGGGAGAGTCGAGCAACACGATCGATGTGTCAAAATTACCGATCACGGGATATTTTGTGGGGCGGACCAGACTTGAACTGGTGACCGATGGGTTACGAACCCAGCGAGCAACCGGAATGCCCAACGCCCGCACCATTCCCCTACGGTGAAGATCACCGTACGCTCAGAAGCCTGCCTCTCGGCGACCCCAGCGCTCCTTGTCGACCTCTAGAACGGGTGCCGGCTTCTGCGGGCTTCCTTGAAGCCTCCCGAGGACTTCCGAGGTGTCTGGCGCGTCAATGGCGCGCTTGGCGTAGTACTGATAAGTGACGCGGGAACGCTTGTGACCGGCGAACCGTGCCGCCGCTTCCAGGCCGAGCGCGTCCGAGACAGCGGTGACGGCTGACTTCCGCAGCGCATGCGGGACGAGCTCGTCATCGATCCCGGCCCAGGCGCGGACGCTACGAAGCGCGCGGTGAACGTCCTGAGTGCCGTTGGGAGCCCCGGTGCGGGTGTGGAAGACGAACTCGTTGCCGCCGCTGGCGAGTTTACGGCGCCGCAGCATCGGGAGTAGCTCCGGCGGGATGGTGATGCGCCGCCACCCGGACTCGCTCTTGACGTAGTTCTCCCAGTGCTTCGGCCTACCCTTCGAGTCGACTACCTTGCCTGCGATCGTGATGGTCGGTTTGGGCGAGTCGATGTCGACGTGCTCCCATTTGAGGCCGACGGCTTCGCCGATGCGGGCACCGGTCGCGAGGATGAGGTCGACGACATCGGCGAGAAGGTCGGACGGCGCGGGCCCATCCGGTCGGTACGGTTTTGGTAGTCGCGGATGATGCCGCGTAAGACTTCGAGCTCCACCGGCGCCGGAGCGTAGATGGGTTTGGACTGCTGCCTGACTTGCTTGACCTCGCGGGCAGGGTTCGCAACCATCAGGTCGTTCATCACGGCGTAGGAGCAGATCTGGCTGATCAGCGCCTTCACGTTCCTCGCCGTGCTTGGAGTCTCCTTGTGGATCGCCTTGTATACGCGGAGCACCGTGCTGGCCTTGATCTCGCGGATGGCGAGTGCGCCCATGTGTGGCGCGATCTTCTTCTCGATGAGCCTGCGGTTCTCGTGACGGGTTGTGTCGCGCTGTTCCTGAGTGAATTCGACATGGTCCATGAACTCACGCGCCAGAGCCAGGAACGAGGAGTCGGGGTTGAGGTCGCCGACTTGACCGAGCGGCGCATATTGCTCCTCAATCGAGGACATGAGCGACCGACGTGCTGCCGCGTTGGAGCTTGCCCGCACGCGGAGCTTGCCGTAGCTGCCGTCGAGGCGACGGAAGCGCAGCGTACCGCGCACCCGACCGTCCGGGAGGTCTTGGTACGTGATCTCACCGTGTGAGCCTGGCGCTAGTTTGATGCGTGCCATCGGAGTCGCCCTCGGTCGGAGGAGACGGGCACGACCAAACCGGTCACCGTCTGTCCGTTCGAGACTTCAGCCATGCCTCGACGTTCGCTCGGCTGTAGCGCAATTGCTTGCCGAGCTTGGTCGCCTTCGGGCCGGTGCCCTCGAGGCGCCAGTGGTAGATCGTCTCTTTGGACAGCTGCAGATACTCTGCAAGCTCGTCGACGGTGAGATAGTCCCCGAGGCTCTCGATGAAGCGCGCCGGCGGAGAGGTGGACGGAACGGATGTGCTCATACTCCTTATGAGTGCGGCACAGATCCTTTTGTTCACTGTCTGAGGTGATCCGTTGTGGATCGCTGTAAACATCGGGGCGATGTGAAAAAGGCCCCAAAAAGGCCCCAAGGAGCCCTTCTCACGAAAAAAACCCCTGAGAACTTTGCGTTCATCAGGGGTTTTGGTGGATCTGAGGGGACTCGAACCCCTGACCCCCTGCATGCCATGCAGGTGCGCTACCAGCTGCGCCACAGACCCGTTCGCCCCGTGCGGGGCAACGAATCGAGCTTACACCAGCGTCGCCCTCCGGATGAAATCCAAGGGGGCCTCAGCGAGCGGATGCCGCGTGCCTCAGTTTCCCGCGGCGAGCAGGGGCGCCACGGGCAGGGCCGGGCAGTCGAGCCAGAGTCGCTCGAGGCCGTAATACAGTCGCTCCTCGCGATGGAAGACGTGCACGACGAGGTCGCCGAAGTCGAGGAGGATCCAGCGGCCGGCGTCGTGCCCTTCGCGCCGATGGGTCTTGGCGCCTGCCCTGAGGAGCACGTCCTCTACCTCGTCCGCGATGGCGACGACGTTGCGCTCGGAGGTGCCGGTGACGATGAGGAACACGTCGGCGAAGGGCAGGGGTCCGGACACGTCGAGGGCGACGAAATCCTCGCCGCCCTTCGAATCGGCTGCGCGCGCCGCGAGGGCGAGTGCGTCGAGTGCCTGGTCGGATGCGGTCATACGCTCACTTCCGGAGTGGTGGACACGGCGCCGGCGATCAGAACAGCCCCGCGACCGCGCCGATGACGAGGGTGGCGACGACGCCGAGCGCGAGCACGCCGGCGGTGACGGCGAGCACGAGCGGGACGTTCATGCCCTCCTTCTTGGGCGGCGCCATCATCGCGCGCGCCGTGTTCTGGGTGCTGATCGCACGGGTGGCGGAGACCGGCGCACCGACGCCGGCGCCGTCCTCGACCTGGTCGAAGAGGCGGTCGACGTCGGACGAGTCGATCTGGCTGGGGTGCACGCCCGTGGCGCCGTAGCTGCGCGGCAGGTCGATCGAGCCGGTCACGATGACCTCGCCGCTCTTCGCGAGCGCATCGCTCATGGGGCCGTGGTCGGGCAGCGTCGGCAGGATCAGGGCGTTGGTCGTGGTGGGTACGCCGTGACTGACCCCACCTCGGGAGAGGAGCTGGTCGAACGGCTCGGCCCGCTCGACGGGTGCGTTCAGCTGCGCCGTCCAGTGGCCGACCGGCTTCGGCGCCGCAAGCGGCTCGTCGGCGATGGCCGCCTCGGCAACCTGGTGCGGCGCCGGTGGGCGGGTCGGGACCGGCTGCTGGGCGAACGGGTTCGAGACCGGTGCTGCGACCGGCGGGGGCGCCGGCGCAGGCGGAGCCGCCGGCTCGTCGTCGAAGTCGAGGTCGTGGAACTCCCCGGCCGCGTGGGCGTCGAGCATCGCCCGGAGCTCGCGGCGCGTGAGCGTGCGCTCGGGCGTCGTCGGCTGCGGCGCGACAGGAGCCTGCTGCGGCGGCGCGGGCGCGGGCGGCGGGGGCTGTGGCGCAGTGGGGGGCATCTGTGCCTGCGGCGTCGGGTACGGATTCGCGGCGGGCGGCGCGGGAGACACGATCGGCCGGCCGTACGGCGACGACGGATCGGCGAATCCCCCGGCCTGTCGAGGCGCGTTGTAGCCGGAGGGCGGCACGGGCTGCGGCGCAGGCTGCACGGGCTGCGGAACGGGCGGGTACGCCTGGACGGGAGGCGCAGGCGGCATCTGCTGTGCCGGCGGTGCAGGCTGTTGCGGCGGTGCTGCCGCGGCATCCGGGGTCGACGAAGCCGCCTGCTGTTCCCGCAGCCGTTCGCGCTCGCGCAACTCGCGGCGCGTCAGCGGCGGTTCCTGCGACGACGTCATTCGACACTCCGATAGAGATGGTGCTTGGAGATGTACTGGACGACCCCATCGGGCACCAAGTACCACACCGGGAATCCCCGGCGCACCCTGTCCCGGCAGTCGGTCGACGAGATCGCAAGTGCCGGAACCTCCAACAAGCTTACGTCCTGCTCTGGCAAACCTGAAACGGACAGCACATGTCCCGGCCGACTCACAGCGACGAAATGGGCGAGTCGCCAGAGCTCGTCGATGTCCTTCCACGCCAGGATCTGGGCGATCGCGTCGGCCCCGGTGATGAAGTAGAGGTCGGCGTCGGGCCGCTCCGCGCGGATGTCGCGCAGCGTGTCGATCGTGAACGTCGGCTTGTCCCGGTCGATGTCGACGCGGCTCACGGTGAATCGAGGGTTCGACGCGGTCGCGATGACCGTCATGAGGTACCGGTGCTCCGCGGGGGTCACGTCCGCCTTGTAGTTCGTCGCGCCCGTGGGCACGAAGATGACCTCATCGAGCCCGTGGGACTGCGCGACCTCGCTCGCCGCGACGAGGTGCCCGTGGTGGATGGGGTCGAAGGTCCCGCCCATCACGCCGATGCGTGGCCGGCCATGTTCGCCCGTCATCGGGACGACGCCCGCTCAGTGGCCGTCGTGCTCGCTCCCACCGTGGCGCGCCGCGTAGGCCGCGGCCTTCGCACGGTGCCGGTTGGCGACGTCGCGGTACGACGCGGCGACGAAGGCGAGGGCGGCGAAGATGATGAGCGCGACGAGGCCGTAGACCCACGAGTCGACCGGGAGTTCCCTCGCGTGCACCGTCTCGGTCAGCACCGTGCCGGTCAGCACTGCGGTCGTGAGGCTCATTCGCCGTTCCTTTCGATCCTGCGGGTCTCGCTCGTGACAGTCTAGCGAGGTCAGGCGCGCACGTGTCCGGCGCCGCGCACGAGCCACTTCGTGCTCGTCAGCTCGGGCAGTCCCATCGGGCCGCGAGCGTGCAGCTTCTGCGTCGAGATGCCCACCTCCGCGCCGAAGCCGAATTCGGCCCCGTCGGTGAAGCGCGTGGACGCGTTCACCATGACCGCCGCCGCATCCACCTCGTTGAGGAAGCGCTCGGCGTTGCCGAGGTCGTTCGTGACGATCGACTCGGTGTGCCTCGTGGAGTAGCGGCGGATGTGGCCGAGCGCGTCGTCGATCGAGTCGACGATGCCGACCGAGAGGTCGAGACTCATGTGCTCGGTGGCCCAGTCCTCGTCGGTTACGGGCAGGGCCTCGGGACGCAGGGCCCGGACGCGCTCGTCGGCGTGGATGGTGACCCCGGATGCCTCGAGCCGGTCGAGCACCGCGGGCAGCAGTCGTTCGGCGGCGTCGCGGTGCACGAGCAGCGTCTCGAGCGCATTGCACACACTGGGACGCTGCACCTTCGCATTGTGCACGAGCTCCACCGCCCAGTCCTCGCGGGCGCTCGCGTCGAGGAACATGTGCACGACCCCGGCGCCCGTCTCGATGACAGGGACGCGGGCCTCGTCGACGACGGCGCGGATGAGGCCCGCGCTCCCGCGCGGGATGAGCACGTCGACGTAATCGCGTGCCTGCATGAGGTGGCGCGCACCGGCACGGCCGAAGTCGTCGACCGTCTGCACGCCGTCGGCCGGGAGGCCAGCGGCCTCGAGCGCGTCGCGGAGCACGCCGACGAGCACGCGATTCGTCTGCTCTGCGGCCGTGCCGCCGCGCAGCACGACGGCGTTTCCGCTCTTCAGGGCGAGCACGGCGATGTCGATGGTGACATTCGGGCGCGCCTCGTAGATCGCGCCGATGACGCCGAGTGGGACCCGCACCTGGTCGATGCGCACCCCGTTCGGGAGGGAGCGACCGCTCACCGTCTCGCCGACCGGGTCGGTGAGGCCGATCACGTCGAGCACTGCGTCGGCCAGGCCATCGACGCGTCGCTCGTCGAGCGCGAGCCGGTCGAGGAGGCCGGCCGACAGGCCCGCCTCGCGACCGGCCTCGAGGTCGAGCGCGTTGGCGGCGATGATGTCAGCGGCGCGGTCGCGGAGGATCGCGGCGACCTGCTCGAGCGCGGCATCCTTCTCCGCCGTCGTCGCCCGGGCGAGGCGGTAGGACGCGTCCTTCGCGGCGGCCAGCCGCACGTCGATCACCGTCGTGTCGAGGTCGGAGTGCTCCATGGCACCAGCCTAGGCGAGGGTGGAATCCCCGCCCGCCGCGTGACGAACGGGGGCGGCTTCGAACCACGTGCCGATCTCCGCGCCCGAGAGGGCATCGGCCACGCGCGTCGTCGCGGTGATGAGCACCGCAGCGCCCGCCTCCGCCGCGATACGGGCAGCGGAGACCTTCGTCTCCGCTCCTCCGGTGCCCACGCCCGCGCGGCCGATCGAGCCGATCTCCACGCCCGACAACGGGTCGCCGAAGGGCACGTGCGCGATGCGCTCGGCTCCCTCGAGGTGCGGCGGCTTGGTGTACAGCGCGTCGACGTCGGAGAGGAGCACCAGCAGGTCGGCACCGATCAACTCGGCCACCATCGCGGCGAGCCGGTCGTTGTCGCCGAACCGGATCTCGTGAGTGGCGACGGTGTCGTTCTCGTTCACGATCGGCAGGATCCGCAGCGCGAGCAGCCGGTCCATGGCACGCTGGGCGTTCGAGCGCGGGGTGGCGTGCTCGAGGTCGACGGCGGTGAGCAGCACCTGCCCGGCGACGATGCCGTAGCGGTCGAGCGAGTCCTGGTAGCGGAAGACGAGCAGGTTCTGACCCACGGATGCCGCGGCCTGCTGCGTCGCCAGGTCGGTCGGCCGCTGGTCGAGCTTGAGGTACGGCATCCCCGTGGCGATCGCGCCCGACGACACGAGCACGACCTCCGCGCCGCGCTCGTGGGCGGCCGCGAGGGCATCGACGAGCGGGCCGATCTGTCCGGCGTTCTCGCCGCTGATCGACGACGAGCCGACCTTCACCACGATCCGCCTGGCGCTCGGGATGTCGGCGCGGGTGCGCGGCGTCACCGTTCGTCCTCCTCCTGCCCCGCCTCGACGGCCTCCTGGCCATCGTCGGCGGACTGCGCCTCCTCGCCGTCGGACCACAGTCCGGCCTCGCGCTCGCGCTCCAGCTCGGCGCGCGCCTCGGCCTTGGCGTCCATGCGCTCGTGGTACTCGCTGCGACGCTCGGCGCGCGTGGCGCGGCGCTGCTCGTCGAGGCGGAGGTCGCTCCCGCGCGGCGCGGTGATGAGCTCCGCCGTCGAGGTGAGCGTGGGCTCCCAGTCGAACACGACGCCCGAGCCGGGGCCGATGACGACCGTGGAACCGGCGTCCGCCCCGGCGCGCACGAGCTCGTCCTCGACGCCGAGGCGCGCGAGGCGGTCGGCGAGGAAGCCGACGGCCTCGTCGTTCGTGAAGTCGGTCTGCGCCACCCAGCGCTCGGGCTTCGCGCCGAGCACGCGGTAGATCGTGCCGTAGCTGCCACCCTCCGGACGGACGACGAAGCCGGAGTCGTCGACGGCCTTCGGACGCAGCACGATGCGCGGCCCCGCGGGGGCCGCGGCGGCGGCGGCCCGCGCCGCGTCGACGAGCTCGCCCAGCGCGAACCCGAGCTGGCGCAGGCCCTCGTGGCTCACCGTGGAGATCTCGAACACCCGGTAGCCGCGCGCCTCGAGCTCGGGACGCACGAAGCCGGCCAGGTCGCGCGCCTCGGGAACGTCGACCTTGTTGAGCGCGACGAGCTGCGGGCGATCGAGCAGCGGCACCTGGCCTTCTGGCACCGGGTACGCGGCGAGCTCGCCGAGGACCACGTCGAGATCGCTGACCGGGTCGCGGCCAGGTTCGAGCGTCGCGCAGTCGATGACGTGCAACAGCGCCGAGCACCGCTCCACGTGGCGAAGGAACTCGAGGCCGAGACCCTTGCCCTCGCTCGCGCCCTCGATGAGCCCCGGCACGTCGGCGACGGTGAACCGGTGGTCGCCCGCCTGCACCACGCCGAGGTTCGGATGCAGCGTGGTGAACGGATAGTCGGCGATCTTGGGCCGAGCCGCGGAGAGCGCGGCGATGAGGCTCGACTTGCCGGCCGACGGGAAGCCGACGAGCGCGACATCCGCGATGGTCTTCAGTTCGAGCGTGACCTCGCCCTCGAACCCGGGCGTGCCGAGCAGGGCGAAGCCGGGCGCCTTGCGCTTGGTGCTCGCGAGCGCGGCGTTGCCGAGGCCGCCCTGGCCTCCTGGGGCCGCGACGAAGCGCATCCCGGGCTCGGAGAGGTCGGCGAGCTCGGTGCCGTCGGGGTCCTTCACGACGGTGCCGACGGGCACGGGGAGCTCCAGGAGCTCTCCCGCGGCGCCCGAGCGGTTGTCGCCCATGCCGGGCTGCCCGTTGTCCGACGAGCGGTGCGGACGACCGTGGTAGGCGAGGAGCGTGGTGACCTGCGGGTCGGCGACGAGCACGATGTCGCCGCCGTGGCCGCCGTTGCCGCCGTCGGGGCCGGCCAGCGGCTTGAACTTCTCGCGGCGCACCGAGACGCACCCGTTGCCGCCATGACCGGCGCGCACGAAGAGCGTCACCTGGTCGACGAAGCTGACCATGCCGCATCCCTCCAAACGGGTGAAACACGCGAGGGCGGGCCGAAGCCCGCCCTCACAAGACCGATCGGTCGACTATTCGCCGACCGCCACGATGTTGACGACCTTGCGGCCGCCCTTGGTGCCGAACTGCACGGCGCCGGCTTCGAGCGCGAAGAGGGTGTCGTCGCCACCGCGACCGACGCCCGCACCCGGGTGGAAGTGGGTGCCGCGCTGGCGGACGAGGATCTCGCCCGCGCCGACGACCTGACCACCGAAGCGCTTCACGCCGAGGCGCTGGGCGTTCGAGTCACGACCGTTGCGAGTGGAGCTCGCTCCCTTTTTGTGTGCCATGTCTGTTTCTCCTTGCGAGCCGCGGGCTACTTGATACCGGTGACCTTGACGCGCGTGAGCTCCTGACGGTGGCCCTGGCGCTTCTTGTAGCCGGTCTTGTTCTTGAACTTCTGGATCACGATCTTGGGGCCGCGGAGGTCGTTCAGGACCTCAGCCGTGACCGTGACCTTCGCGAGCGACTTGGCGTCGGAGGTGATCTTCTCGCCGTCGACGAGGAGGACCGGGATGAGCTGGACGTTGCCGTCCTTGTCAGCCTTGATGCGGTCCATCGTCACGATGGTGCCGACTTCGACCTTCTCCTGCCGACCGCCGGCGCGCACTACTGCGTAAACCACTACTCGTACCTATCTCTGGGGAGCCGGGGCTCCGTTAGCTGGGAAATGTCACTGCCTGATGGGATGTCACTGCGCGGGACCCCAGCGGGAAGGAGGGTCGTCACTGCCAGAAAACTGTGCGGGCACACCGGGATAAGCGGTGGCACCAACGGTCGAGTTTACCCGAAGCCCCATGGTCGGTCAAACGCGCGTCACGCGGCGCGTCGCAGGGCCCGCGCGTAGGATCGGCCGCATGACCGTGCTCATCGACACGCCGCTCTGGCCAAAGCACGGCACGGTCTGGGCGCACCTCGTGAGCGACCGCTCGATCGCGGAGCTCCGCTCGTTCGCCGAGTGCATGGGGCTGCCGCCGCGGGCGTTCGACCTCGACCACTACGACGTGCCCATCGAGCGGTACGACGAGCTCGTCGAGGCCGGCGCCGAGCCGGTGTCGCCACGCGAACTCGTGCGCCGGCTCGCGGCGAGCGGTCTCCGGGTGACGCCGCGGGAGCGACGCGCCCGGTCAGCGCTCGGCTGAGGCCTGGCCCGAGCCGGCGGACGTGCCGTCGGCGCGGGTGATCACCGGTGGTGCGCCGGCGGTGCTGAGCGCTGCCGTCGACACGCGTCGGCTGCGGGCACGACCCTCGCCCGCCTTCTTCGGCGCCGGCAGCGCGTCGAGCACGGAGTCGAGCAGCACCTCGGTGTCCGCCGCACGCACGGTGCGTCGACGCTCGGTCGGCGCGACCGGCGGCAACTGCACGATCGGCACGCCCGCCCGCGTCGCGGATGCCGCGGAGCCCGACTCGGCGGGCACTGGCTCGCCCCCCGTGCGCTCGGCCGCGTCACCACGCGGCTCGGATGGCTCAGCGGGACCCTGCTCCTGCGTCACGCGGCGGTGACGTCCGCGCCGGCGACCACCGGCGGCAGCCTGCGGCTCGACGGCCGGCGCGGTCGAGCCCGCCGCGTCCGCGGGAGCACCCGCCTCGGCGGGGGCCGGCTCCGTCGCGGCCTCGGGCGCGGCATCCGTCTCGGCCGGCTTGTGCTCGGGGTGCGGGATCGTCGACGCGGCGATCTGCGCCAGGGCGTGCTTGACGTCCTCGGTGATCGCGTGGGTGCCGGTGTGCGCCTTCGGGTCCGACGGTGCCTGGGCCTGCTGGCTGCCACCGCGCCCTCGGCCACGGCCGCGCTCAACCTGCTGCGGCACGCGGTGCTTCACGATCGGGTCGTGATGCACGATGATGCCGCGGCCGGCGCAGACCTCGCACGGCTCGCTGAACGACTCGAGGAGGCCCAGGCCGAGCTTCTTGCGGGTCATCTGCACGAGGCCGAGCGAGGTGACCTCGGCGACCTGGTGCTTGGTGCGATCACGTGAGAGGCACTCGACGAGGCGGCGCAGCACGAGGTCGCGGTTGGACTCGAGCACCATGTCGATGAAGTCGACGACGATGATGCCGCCGATGTCGCGGAGCCGGAGCTGCCGCACGATCTCCTCGGCCGCTTCGAGGTTGTTCTTGGTGACGGTCTCCTCGAGGTTGCCGCCGGATCCGACGAACTTCCCGGTGTTCACATCGACGACCGTCATGGCCTCGGTGCGGTCGATGATGAGCGAACCGCCCGACGGCAGCCAGACCTTGCGGTCGAGCGCCTTCTCGATCTGCTCGGTGATGCGGAACTCGTCGAATGCGTCACGCTCGCCCATGTAGGCCTCGACGCGCTCGAGGAGGTCGGGCGCGACGGCGCGGAGGTACCGCTCGATGGTCTCGCGGGCCTCGTCGCCCGAGATGATCATCTTCTGGAAGTCCTCGTTGAAGACGTCGCGGACGATCTTGATGAGCAGGTCGGGCTCGGAATGCAGGAGCGCCGGCGCCTGCACCTTCTCGAGCTGGGTCGAGATGTCGGCCCACTGCGCGATCAGGCGGTTCACGTCGAGGGTGAGCTGCTCCTCGGTGGCGCCCTCGGCCGCGGTGCGCACGATGACGCCGACGTCATCGGGGAGCACCTCCTTCAGGATCTTCTTCAGGCGCGCACGCTCGGTGTCGGGGAGCTTCCGGCTGATGCCGTTCATCGAGCCGTTCGGCACGTACACGAGGTAGCGGCCGGGCAGCGAGACCTGGCTCGTGAGGCGGGCGCCCTTGTGGCCGACCGGATCCTTCGTGACCTGGACGAGCACGCGGTCGCCGGGCTTCAGGGCGAGCTCGATGCGGCGCGGCTGGTTCTTCTCGCCGTTCTCGGCGGCGGCGTCCCAGTCGACCTCGCCCGAGTACAGCACGGCGTTGCGACCGCGGCCGATGTCGACGAAGGCGGCCTCCATGCTCGGCAGTACGTTCTGCACCCGGCCCAGGTAGACGTTGCCGATGAGCGACGCGTCCTGGTTGCGGGCGACGTAGTGCTCGACGAGCACGCCGTCCTCCAGCACGCCGATCTGGATCCGCCCGCCCTTGGCGCGCACCACCATCTGCCGGTCGACCGACTCACGGCGGGCGAGGAATTCGGCCTCGGTGATCACCGCACGCCGGCGGCCGGCGTCGCGGCCGTCGCGTCGGCGCTGCTTCTTCGCCTCGAGCCGGGTGGAGCCCTTCACCTTCTGAGGCTCCGTGATGAGCTCGGGCTCGCGGGGCTTGCGCACCTTGACCACGGTGTTCGCGGGCTCTTCGCCGGTGGCGCGACCCTCCTCGCCGCTACGGCGGCGTGTGCGTCGGCGCACGCTCGACGACTCCTCGTCCGTGGGGGCGCCGGGGTGCTCGCCGCGCTCGGGGCGCTCGCCGCGCTCGGCGCGCTCGACGGGCACGAGCGCCGGGGGCGCATGGAAGATGAGCGAAGTGGTGGTCAGCGTCGCGGGGATGGGCGACACGGGGGCCGGCTCGGCGGCAGGCGCGTCGACCGCGCTCTCTGCAGCGTCGGCGGCGTTCGCGGATGCCGCGGTGCCGACCTCTTCCGACACCGCGCCGGCTGCGCCATCGGTCCTGCCCTCTGGCTCGACCGTTGACGCCTCGACCGTGTTCGCCTCGTCGGCGACGGTTGCCTCGACCGGCAGTTCGCCGGTCAGCGGCGCGCGATCCTCGCCGGTGCGACCACGACCGGTTCGCCGCGCACCGAACAGGCCGCCGCGACGCTTCGGTGTGCTGGTGCCGGAATCTGGTTCGTTCGTGTGGTTCTCGTTGCCTTCCACCATCTCTGGTGCACTCCTACGACGGTGTGGATGGCCGCGCCATCCGCTCCGTACTCGTCTCGAGCAGTCCAGCGCCGTGCGCCGAACCGCCAATCCTTCACTGCTGCGACCGGCAGGATGCCTGTGTCGCCACGTCTCGCGGTGCGTCTCGACCGCTCACTCGGATGCGGTGCATCCTCAAAGCCTTCATTGGCGTCGCGCCGGGCGCGGCCCGGACGACTGCTTCGATTATCGCACGCTCTCACAGGGTGGTGTGGAAACGGCATGCCACAATACGAACATGCCGGACTCCTCCCCACGGTCCCGACCCGTCGCCCTCGCCGTATTCCTCATCATCGCCGGTGCCCTCGGGCTGCTGGCGGCCTGGGAATTGTCGGTCGAGAAGGTGCTCGTGCTGGCGGATCCCGAGCACGTGCCCGCCTGCAACGTCGGGGTGCTCGTCGGCTGCGGCGTGAACCTGGAGTCGTGGCAGGGATCGGTGTTCGGCTTCCCGAACCCGTTCATCGGCTTGATGGCGTGGCCGGTGGTCATCACGATCGGCGTGGCGATCCTCGCCGGCGCGCACTTCTCGCGCTGGTTCTGGATCGGCTTCAACGTGGGCGTCGCCGGAGCCCTCGTCTTCGTCGGCTGGCTCATCGCCCAGAGCATCTACGCGCTCGACGTGCTGTGCCCGTGGTGCATGCTCACCTGGGCGGTGACCATCCCCACGTTCTGGACCGTGACGCTGCACAACCTGCGCACGGGTCATATTCCCGCATCGGCACGCATCCGCCGCTTGGCGGCCGAGTGGGTCAAGTGGATCCCGCTCATCACGGTCGTCTGCTATGCCATCGTCATCCTGCTCGCGCAGGCGCACATGAACGCCATTCCGCGCGTCATGGTCGACCTGCAGAACCTCTTCCGCTGAGCGGTCCGACGCCGCACCGGGATCGCCGCGTCGACCGGGCGACCCGGTCGACGCGGCATCCGATCAGGCGAACCAGAGGTCGAGCTCGCGCTCGGCCGACTCGACCGAGTCGGAGCCGTGCACGAGGTTCTGCTGCACCTTGAGTCCCCAGTCGCGACCGAAGTCGCCCCGGATCGTGCCGGGCGCCGCAATGGTCGGGTCGGTGGTGCCCGCGAGCACCCGGAGGCCCTCGATCACGCGGTTGCCGGCGACGCGCATCACGACCACCGGGCCCGACTGCATGAACTCGATGAGCGGCTCGTAGAACGGCTTGCCCTCGTGCTCGGCGTAGTGCTTCGCCAGGATCTCGCGGTCGGCCTGCACCATGCGGATGTCGATGAGGGAGTAGCCCTTCGCCTCGATGCGGCGGAGGATCTCGCCCGTGAGGTTGCGGGCGACGCCGTCGGGCTTCACGAGCACCAGGGTCTCCTCGATGGCGGTGGTCATTCCTGTTCCTTCCCCGGATCGGCGTGCGCCGTCCTCTCTCGGTCGATTCGTGCGCCGGCGACCATGCAGTACCACCACATGCCGCCGAAGAGCGCGCCGACGAAGAACATCGCCGGGTTGAGGAACCCCGACGCGAGGATGAGCGCCTGCAGCACCCAGCCCAGCACGAAGCCCCACGGGTACCTGAGCAGTCCGATCGTCGCGATGAGGCCGACGATGAGCGCGCCGCCCGCCGCGAGCGCCACCCACGGCGGCAGGCCCAAGAAGCCGCCCTCGGTGGGCGCGAGGCCCCAGATCACGAGCGCGGCGAGGAACACGACGATGATCTCGAAGGCGAGCACGATCGAGCCGAGGGTCTGCCTCGCTGACCTCGGTGCGGGTGCCGGCGTCGGCGTGGCGGCGTCGTTCATTCCCGACCCCAGCCCCGGTCGGCGGCGATCGCCATGGCCTCCCCGACGAGGGCGATCGATCCGGTGACCACCACGGCGCGCTTCGGGGCCTCGGCGGCCCAGGCTCGTGCCTCGTCGAGGGCGTCGTCGAGCCGTTCAGCGGATTGCACGCGGTCGGCCCCGATGCGCGACGCGATGGCGGCCGCGAGGTCCGACACGTCGCGGGCACGCTCGGAGTCGGGCCTCGTCACGAGCAACGCGGCTCCCGTGCGGGCGAGCACGGCGGCGATGCCCTCGGCGTCCTTGTCGGCGAGCACGCCGAAGACGAACACGACCTCATCGAAGTCGAAGTACTCGTCGAGTGCGGCGACGAGCGACTCGGCGCCATGCGGGTTGTGCGCGGCATCGACGATCACCGTCGGATCGCTCGCGATCGGGTGCAGGCGCCCGGGCGAGGACGTGGCCGCGAGGCCGTCGTGGACGACCTGGTCGGCGAGGCGCACTGCTCCACCGCCGATGAACGCTTCCACCGCGGCGATCGCCACGGCGGCATTCTCTGCCTGGTGCCGCCCGAACAGGGGAAGCGCGATGTCGCGGTACTCCCCCGCGAGGCCCCGGACCGAGACGAGCTGCCCGCCCACGGCCACGCGGGACTCGAGCACGTCGAACGCGTCGCCCTCAACCGCGAGCGACGACTCGGTGAGCTCGGCGGCCTCCTCGAGCACCGCGAGCGCGGCGTCGGCCTGCCGGGCCGTGACGACGGATGCCGCGGGCTTGATGATTCCCGACTTGGTGCGGGCGATCTCGGTGACGGTCTGGCCGAGTCGCGACTGGTGGTCGAGGTCGATCGGGGTGAACACGGCGACCTGCCCGTCGGCGACATTGGTGGAGTCCCACTCTCCTCCCATGCCGACCTCGAGCACCACGACGTCGACGGGTGCGTCGGCGAAGCAGGCGAACGCGAGCACCGTGAGCGCTTCGAAGAACGTGAGCGCCTCGTCCCCCGCGCCCTCGAGCTCTGCGTCGACGATCCCGACGAAGGGCAGGATCTCCTCCCAATTGCGGGCGACCGCCTCGTCGGAGATCGGCTCGCCGTCGATGCGGATGCGCTCGGTGAACCGCTCCAGGTGCGGGCTGGTGAGCAGGCCCGTGCGCAGGCCGGACGCGCGCAGCAGGCCCTCGATCATGCGGCTCGTGGAGGTCTTGCCGTTGGTGCCCGTGACGTGGATGACGGGCGCGGCGCGATGCGGGTCGCCGAGGAGCTCGACGGCGCGGCGCGTGGGCGCGAGTCGAGGGCGAGGGGATCCCTCGCCGATCCGCGCGAGCAGGGCCGCGTACACGGCATCGGCCGCGTCGCGCGCCTCCATCGCTTCGAAGTCGTCGCCGTCGGTCACAGCTTCTCCAGGTCCACGAGGAGCGACGATCCGTCGCCGACCGGGCGCGCCGCGGCGGCGCCCGACACGTCGACGGACGTCTCGATGTCGAGCTCGACCGCCAGGGTCTCGCGCGCGATGAGGTCGCGGTGCGCCGACGCGGCCGTCGCGCCGCCGTCGTCGAGCATGAGGCCGAGCCGGATGCGGTCGCCGACCTCGAGGCCGGCCGCCTTCCGCGCCTCCTGCACGGCCCGTACGACGTCGCGCGCGAGGCCCTCGGCCTCCAGCTCGGGCGTCGTGGCGGTGTCGAGGATCACGAAGCCGCCGTCGGAGAGCAGCGCGAGCGCGCCCTCGCCGTCGCCCGATCCGCCCGCCTCGAGCACGAGGTCGTACTCCCCCGGCTCGAGCGCGATGCCGCCCGCGACGACCGTGTCGCCGTCGAGCGACCAGTCGCCGGCCCGCGCCGCCTGGATGGCCTGCTGCACGGTCCTGCCGAGGCGCGGACCCGCAGCACGCGCGTTCACGCTGAGGCGCTTCGTGACGCCGTACGCCGCCGCGCTCGACCCGTCGAGCGTCACGAGGTCGACGGACTTCACGTTGAGCTCGTCGCTGAGGATCCCCTCGAACGGCGCGAGCGCCGCGGCATCCGCGGTGACGACCGTGAGGTTCGCAAGCGGCAGCCGCACGCGGCGGCCGGCCTGCTTGCGGAGCGCGAGCGCCGCGCCGCTGATCTCGCGCACGGAGTCCATGGCGGCGACGAGGGCGTCGTCGGCGGGGAACTCCTCGGCGTCGGGCCAGTCGGCCAGGTGCACGCTGCGGCCTCCCGTGAGCCCGCGCCAGACCCTCTCCGTCACGAGCGGGAGGAGCGGCGCTGCGAGGCGCGAGTACGTCTCGAGTGCGGTGAACAGCGTGTCGAACGCCTCGGTGCCCGAGCCGTCGTCGCCCACGCCGGCCCAGAACCGGTCGCGCGAGCGCCGCACGTACCAATTGGTGAGCACGTCGGCGAAGTCGCGGAGCTTCTGGGCGGCGAGCGGCGAATCGAAGTCCTCGAGGTCGGCGGTGACCGCGACCACGAGGTCGCGGAGCTTCGCGAGCAGGTACCGGTCGAGCACGTCGTCCGAGTCGGTTCGGCGGGATGCCTCGTAGCCGCCTTCGCGCGCGGTGTTGGCGTAGAGCGAGAAGAAGTACCAGGTGCTCCAGAGCGGCAGCATCACCTGCCGCACGCCCTCGCGGATGCCCTCCTCGGTGACGATGAGGTTGCCACCGCGCAGCACCGAGCTCGACATCAGGAACCAGCGCATGGCATCGGCGCCGTCGCGGTCGAACACCTCGGTGACATCCGGGTAGTTGCGCAGCGACTTCGACATCTTCTGGCCGTCGCTGCCGAGCACGATGCCGTGGCTCACGACGTTCTCGAAGGCGGGTCGATCGAACAGCGCCGTCGACAGCACGTGCAGCGTGTAGAACCATCCGCGCGTCTGGCCGATGTACTCGACGATGTAGTCGGCGGGGTGGTGCGTGTCGAACCACTCCTGGTTCTCGAACGGGTAGTGCACCTGTGCGAACGGCATCGAGCCCGAGTCGAACCAGACGTCGAGCACGTCGGGGATGCGGCGCATGGTGGCCCCGCCGGTGGGGTCGTCGGGGTTCGGTCGGGTGAGCTCGTCGATGTAGGGCCGGTGCAGGTCGGGCTCCCCCGCGGCGTTCAGCGGGAGACGCCCGAAGTCGCGCTCGAGCTCCTCGAGCGAGCCGTACACGTCGACGCGCGGGTACTCGGGGTCGTCGCTCCTCCACACCGGGATGGGCGAGCCCCAGTAGCGGTTGCGGCTGATCGACCAGTCCCGTGCGCCCGCGACCCACTTGCCGAACTGGCCGTCCTTCACGTTGTCGGGGACCCAGTTGATCTCCTGGTTCAGTTCGCCCATCCGGTCGCGGAACTCGGGCACGCGGACGAACCAGCTGGAGACCGCCTTGTAGATGAGCGGGTTCCGGCATCGCCAGCAGTGCGGATACGAGTGCTCGTAGCTCGCCTGGCGGAGGAGGCGGCCCTCGGCCTTCAGGAGCTGGGTGAGCGGCTTGTTCGCCTCGCTCCAGAGCAGGCCCGCGACATCCGTGACGGCCGGCAGGAACCGGCCCCCGTCGTCGAGCGAGATGATCACGGGGATGCCGGCCGCCTCGCCGATCTTCTGGTCCTCCTCGCCGTACGCGGGCGCCTGGTGCACGATGCCCGTGCCGTCGTCGGTGGTGACGTAGTCGGCGACGAGGATCTGCCAGGCGTTCTGGACGCCGTAGTGCTCGACGTCGGCGTAGTAGTCGAAGAGCCGGTCGTAGGTGACGCCGTCGAGCTCGGCACCGCGCACCGTGCGCGAGACCGCGGCGCGGGCGTCGTCGGCGGAGTCGTAGCCGAGCTCCCTGGCGTAGTTCCCGACGAGGTCGCGGGCGATGAGGTACTCGGCGCCGAGCACCTCGGTGTCCGTGCTTCCAACGTGCTCGCGGTTGACGGTCGCGTCGGGCGTGCCGTTCGGCCCGGCGGGCACGACGGCGTACTCGATGTCGGGGCCGACCGCGAGGGCGAAGTTCGTGGGCAGGGTCCACGGCGTGGTGGTCCACGCGAGGGCGCGCACCGCGGTGAGCCCGAGCGACTCGGCCTTCGCACCCGTGAGCGGGAAGGTCACGGTGACGGACTGGTCCTGCACCATCTTGTAGACGTCGTCGTCCATGCGCAGCTCGTGGTTCGACAATGGCGTCTGGTCGCGCCAGCAGTACGGCAGCACGCGGTAGCCCTCGTAGGCGAGGCCTTTGTCGTGCAGCGTCTTGAAGGCCCAGATCACCGACTCCATGAAGGTGAGGTCGAGCGTCTTGTAGTCGTCCTCGAAGTCGACCCAGCGCGCCTGGCGGGTGACGTAGGCCTGCCACTCCTCGGTGTAGCGGAGTACGGCGTCGCGTGCGGCCTGGTTGAAGGCCGCGATGCCCATCTCCTCGATCTCGCTCTTGTCGGTGATGCCGAGTTGGCGCTCTGCCTCGAGCTCGGCGGGCAGACCGTGTGTGTCCCAGCCGAACCGGCGGTGCACCTGGTGCCCGCGCATGGTCTGGAAGCGGGGGAACACGTCTTTCGCGTAGCCCGTCAGGAGGTGCCCGTAGTGCGGGAGCCCGTTCGCAAAGGGCGGCCCGTCGTAGAACACCCACTCCCGTGCGCCCTCGCGCTGATCGATCGAGGCCTGGAAGGTGCCGTCCTGCTTCCAGAACGCGAGGACCTCCCGCTCGATGGCGGGGAAGTCGGGTGAGGGTGCGACGCCGTGGTCGTCTGGGGTACGGGGGTACACGCTCGCTCCTTGCGGGGACGGATGCTCTCGCGAGGACGCCGGCCGCTCGATCGAGCGCCGCCGCGGTACCACCTCGCTTGCCACGACATCCGCGGATGCCGAGGCCCCTCGTTCCGGCTGTGACGGGCCGCCCGTTCGGTTCTAGTGACGAGCGGATGCCACGCGGCATCCGTTCGCGTTCTTCCGAAGACTCCCCGGTGATGGCCGGATCGACGTCGTTGTGTTCAAGACTACCGTGTCGGCGCGGTGCGGAGCACGCCGGGCGCTGACGGCGTCCAGCGGTAGGCCTCGCTGATGAGCGCGAGCAGCGCGCTCTCGGGGAGGTCGTGCAGCTTCGCCTCGTCGACGAGGTCGTGGATGGCGCCCGCAAGGGCGGCGTGGCCGCCGATGCGCACCGCGACCACGGCTCCGCGGCCCCGGTGCAGCTCGATCAGTCCCTCGTCGCGGAGCACGCGGTAGGCGCGCAGCACGGTGTGCATGTTCACCCCGAGCGAGTCGGCGAGGTCGCGCGCGGCCGGCAGACGCTCGCCGCCGATGACGCGGCCGTCGATGATGGCGGCCCGCACGGAAGCGGCGAGCTGGTCGAAGATCGGTGTCGCGCGGGTCGGATCGAGACGGATCAGCACAGCCTTGATCATATTGTGCTATCTGAAGTCGAACAAGTAGCTTGTCCCGCCTTCGGCCCGCTGCCAAGATGAGTGCGAGCCGCGTCGTCGGGGCGCCCCCGCTCCCCCGAACGCCCCGTCGGCCCGGTGCTCCACCTACCGCACCCGGCCGGGCGACACCGGCACCGGCCGGTTCGTCGGGCTCATCGCGAATCGACCAACAAGGACTCCTCCGTGACCACCGCCACTCCCGCACCGACGACCCCGACGCGCCCGCTCTCCGTCCGACGCGTCGCCTGGGCCTCCATGGTCGGCACCTCGCTCGAATCGTTCGACTTCTACGTCTTCGCCTACTTCTCGGCGTTCTTCATCGGCCCGCTCTTCTTCGACCCGCTCGGCCAGTTCGGCGGCACGCTGGCGGCCTTCGCGACGATCGGCGTCGCCTTCGTCGTGCGCCCCATCGGCGCGGCGATCTTCGGCCACATGGGCGACCGGCTCGGCCGTCGCGCGACCTTGCTCTGGACCGTCGGCATCATGGGCGTGGCCACCGGACTCATCGGCTTCCTGCCGACGTACGCGCAGGCCGGATGGCTCGGTGCGGTCCTGCTCGTGCTGCTCCGCGTGACCCAGGGCCTGTCCCTCGGCGGCGAGTGGGGCGGCTCGATCCTGCTCGCCAGCGAGCACGCGAGCCCCGTGAAGCGGGCGTTCTACGCATCCGTGCCGCAGCTGGGCTCCCCCGTCGGCTCGATCCTCTCGGCCGCCGTCTTCATCGTCATGACGCTCGTGTTGCCGGCCGAGGAGCTCGCGGCATGGGGCTGGCGCATCCCGTTCCTGCTCGCGCTGCCCCTCCTGGCCGTGTCGCTGTACCTCCGCATCTCCATCGACGAGACGCCGGTGTTCAAGGCCGTCGTCGCCCAGCACCGCCGCGACCGAGTGCCGTTCGCGACCATGTTCGCCCGGCAGCCCGTCGCCCTGCTCGTGGCGTTCGGCGCGGCCCTGCTCGGCATCGGCTCGTACTCGCTCATGAACACGTACACGATCAACTACGGCACCACGACCCTCGGCTTCAGCTTCCAGGATCTGCTCGTGGCCACGACGATCGGCGGCCTGCTGCAGCTCGTCACCATCCCCCTGTTCGGCGCGTGGGCGAACCGCGTCGGCTCGGCCCGGGTGGTCGCGTGGGGCGCCCTCGGCACGCTCCTCATCACGTTCCCGATGTACTGGCTGCTCCAGTTCGCGAGCTTCCCGGTGCTCGTGGGCACCATGATCGTCGGCGGCATCCTGCCGACCATGTCGTGGGCGGCGCTCGGCGGGCTCATGAACGACCTGTTCATCGACCACTACCGGTACTCGGCCCTGTCGGTGGCCTACGCCGTCGCGGCGGCGGTCAGCGGGTTCATCCCCTTCGTCACCGCGCTCATCGGCGAGGCGACCGGATACGTCTGGTGGCACCCGGGGGTCGTGCTCGCACCGCTCGCGGCCGTGACGCTCGTCTCCGCGTGGGCCGCGGCCCGGATGCGGCATGTTCCCGAGGTGGGCGATCCCGACATGGTAGCGACGCCCGAGCCTGCGCCCGCCGCGTAGGCCGCGGCGCCCGACTTCCGCCCTGCCCGCCGTTTCGAGTGGGCAAGGCGGTCTCCGGTAGGCTGGATCGTCGCACATTCAGGCACCTCTTGACGGACACGGTGCCGCCGATATCGAACCGGAGCTTTCATGACCGACACGTCGCGCATTCCCGACAAGCCAGCGCTCGAAGGACTCGAATCGGTCTGGGGCGACGCGTGGGAGCGCGAGGGCGCGTACCGGTTCGAGCGCAGCGCGGCCACGAAAGAGTCGATCTACTCGATCGACACGCCCCCGCCCACCGCGTCGGGCTCACTGCACATCGGCCACGTGTTCTCCTACACGCACACCGACCTGACGGCGCGCTACCAGCGGATGCGCGGCCGGCACGTGTTCTACCCGATGGGCTGGGACGACAACGGCCTGCCCACCGAGCGCCGCGTGCAGAACTACTACGGCGTGCGCTGCGACCCGACGCTGCCCTTCGACCCCGACTTCGTTCCGCCGTTCGAGGGCGGCGACAACAAGAGCACCAAGGCCGCCGACCAGCAGCCCATCAGCCGCCGCAACTTCATCGAGCTCTGCGAGCGGCTCACCGTCGAGGATGAGCAGCAGTTCGAGGCGCTCTGGCGCACGCTCGGGCTCTCCGTCGACTGGACGCAGAGCTACCGCACCATCGCCGACGAGGCGATCTTCACCTCGCAGCTCGCCTTCGTGCGCAACGTCGAGCGCGGCGAGGCCTACCAGGCGCTCGCGCCCACCCTGTGGGACGTGACCTTCCGCACGGCCGTGGCCCAGGCCGAGCTCGAGGATCGCGAGCAGGCGGGCCAGTACCACCGCGTGAGCTTCCACCGTCACGACGGCGGCACGATCGAGATCGAGACCAGCCGTCCCGAGCTCATCCCCGCCTGCGTCGCACTCGTGGCGCACCCCGACGACGAGCGCTACCAGCCCCTCTTCGGCAGCACGGTGACGACGCCCGTGTTCGGCGTGGAGGTGCCGGTGGTCGCGCACCACCTCGCGCAAAAGGACAAGGGCACCGGCATCGCGATGATCTGCACCTTCGGCGACATCACCGACGTCGTGTGGTGGCGCGAGCTCGACCTGCCGAACCGGGCGATCATCGGCTTCGACGGCCGCATCGTCACCGACGCGCCCGAGGCGATCAGCTCCGACACGGGCCGCGCGGCGTTCGCAGAGCTCGCCGGCAAGACCACGTTCTCGGCGAAGCAGACGGTCGTCGAGCAGCTTCGCGGCTCCGGCGACCTCATCGGCGAGCCGACGTCGATCACCCACCCGGTCAAGTTCTTCGAGAAGGGCGAGCGCCCCCTCGAGATCGTCTCGACCCGCCAGTGGTACATCGTGAACGGCGCGCGCGACGATGCGCTCGCGTCGCGACTCCTCGAGCGCGGCCGCGGCATCGACTGGCACCCAGACTTCATGCGCGTGCGCTACGAGAACTGGGTCGGCGGCCTCTCGGGGGACTGGCTCATCTCGCGCCAGCGCTTCTTCGGCGTGCCGATCCCCGTCTGGTACCCGCTCGACGCCGACGGCAACCCCGTCTACGACGAGCCGATCGTCGCGACCCGCGACCTGCTGCCCGTCGACCCGTCCTCGACACCCGCGCCAGGATTCGACGAGTCGCAGCGCGGTGCGGCAGGCGGATTCGTGGGCGAGCACGACGTGATGGACACGTGGGCGACGTCGTCGCTGACCCCGCAGCTCGCGGGCGGCTGGGAGCGCGATCCCGAGCTGTTCGACCTCGTCTTCCCGTATTCGCTGCGCCCCCAGGGCCAGGACATCATCCGTACCTGGCTCTTCTCGTCGACGCTGCGCGCCGAGCTCGAGCACGGCGTCGCGCCCTGGACGAACGCTGCGATATCCGGGTTCATCGTCGACCCCGACCGCAAGAAGATGTCGAAGTCGAAGGGCAACGTGGTGACGCCGGCGGGCCTGCTCGAACAGCACGGCTCCGACGCGGTGCGGTACTGGGCGGCATCCAGCCGGCTCGGGACCGATGCTGCGTTCGACCCCCAGAACCCGACCCAGGTCAAGATCGGCCGCCGCCTCGCGATCAAGGTGCTGAACGCGGCCAAGTTCATCCTCGGCTTCGACGGCCGGGCGGATGCCCCGGTCACCGTGCCGGTCGACCGCAGCATGCTCGCCGAGCTGTCCGATGTCGTCGCGAGCGCCACCCGGGCCCTCGACGCCTACGAGCACGCCCGGGCGCTCGAGGTCGCCGAGACGTTCTTCTGGACCTTCTGCGACGACTACCTCGAACTCGTCAAGGAGCGTGCGTACGGCGAGCCGAGCCCCGAGCAGGCCTCGGCCGTCGCGGCGCTGAAGACCGCGCTCAGCGTGCTGCTGCGCCTGTTCGCGCCGGTGATCCCGTTCGCGACCGAGGAGGCCTGGAGCTGGTCGAACGACGGCTCGGTGCACCGCGCGCCCTGGCCCACGATCGACGAAGTGTCCGCGCGCAGGGAGGCGGGCGTCGAGCTCCTCGAGCTCGCGAGCCTCGCGCTCACGGGCATCCGCCGCGCGAAGACCGACGCGAAGGCGTCGCAGAAGACGCCGGTCGCGAGCGCCGTGATCGCCGCTCCTGCGGCGGCGATCACGCTGCTCGAGTCCGCGGCATCCGACCTCCGCGCGGTGGGCCGCATCGCGTCGCTGTCGTTCGCGGAGGCGGAGCAGTTCGAGGTGCGCGACATCGTGCTCGTGGCACCGCAGGCGTAAGGGGAACGCGATGACACACGAGATCCGCATGGCGGGCGACGAGGACTTCTTCGGATGGCTGCCCCTGTTCGAGGCGTACTGCCGGTTCTACGAGACCGACCTCGACGACGCGAAGGCGCTCATCGTCTGGACCTGGATCCGCGACGAGCACGACCCGCTCGAGGCCGCGCTCGCCGTCGACGAGGAGGGGACGCCCGTGGGCCTCGCGCAGTTCCGCGTCGTGCCCGACACCCTCAAGGCGACGCGCGGCATCCAACTCGACGATCTGTACGTTGACGCCGACGCGCGCGGCGCCGGCATCGGGCGTGCACTGATCGAGTTCGTGCACGCGCGGTCCCGCGAGGTGGGAACCGGCGGCGTGAGCTGGATCACCGCAGCCGACAACGCCGAGGCGCAGCGCCTCTACGACGAGGTCGCCCAGCGCACGACCTGGGTCACGTACGAGATGGACGCGTGATGCGACTCGGCACGCGGTGGGCGTTCGGGGTGGAGCCCCCGGCATCCGTGCCCGCCGACCTGCGCCCGCGGATCGCCGCCGCGGAGGCCACTCACGCCGGCGACGGCGAAGGACGCCACTGGACGCTCACCTGGCTCGAAGGTCGGCCGATCGTCGAACTCGACGACGGCACGACGGTGAGCGACGCCATCGTCGACGCGCACGACGCCGACGAGGACTGGTAGCCGCCGGCCCGCCCGTGCCCGCGCGCACGTCGCGCAGCCGCGATGGCAGTGGCAAAAGCTCAGGCTCGCGCCAGTACCTCGGCGTGCGGCATGAGCAGCCAGCCGTCGTCGTCGGCCGCCCAGTCGCGCCAGGCCGCGGCAATGCGTGCGAGCTCCACCCGACTCGAGTGCCCGGACTCGATCGCGTGGGCTGCGAACTGCGACTGCGTCGCCCGCTCGGCCCAGGAGTTGCCCCACCACTCGCGTTCGAGCGCCGAGGAGAACACCCAGGTCGAGGCGCCGGCCTCGATCTCGGCGAACCCGGCCTCCCGCACCCAGCGCTTCAGGTGCCGGCCCGCGTCGGGGTCGCCGCCGTTGCCGACGGCGACGTCGTGGTAGAGCTCGAGCCATCGGTCGAGGCCGGATGACGCGGGGCTCCAGATCACCCCGCCGTAGTCGACGTCACGCAGGGCGACGAGTCCACCAGGCTTCAGGACGCGGCGGAACTCCTTGAGCGCATCCACGGGCCGGGCGAGGTGCTGGAGCACCTGGTGCGCGTGCACCACGTCGAACGAGGCATCCGCGAACTCCAGCGCGTAGGCGTCGCCGACGCGGAACTCGACGTTCTCGACGCGCTCGCTCGCGGCCAGCCCGGATGCGCGGGCGACGACGTCGGCGGCCGCATCGATCCCGGTGACGAGGCCGGGCCGCACTCGCCGCGCGAGGTCGATCGTGATCGTGCCGGGGCCGCTGCCCACGTCGAGCACACGCGCGCCGGCTTGGAGGTGCGGTGCGAGGTAGGCAGCCGAATTGTCGACGGTGCGCCACGAGTGGACGCGGAGGACACTCTCGTGGTGGCCGTGCGTGTACACCTCGGCCGGTGCGGACTCGATGGACTGCCCGTCGCGCTGCATACTCCGAGCCTACGACCGCCGCGGCATCCGGCACGCACGCCATAAGGTGGTCGGATGGGCGCCCCGTCGAATCCGTTCCTCGAACCGAGTCCGCTCCCCTACCGGCTGCCCTTGTTCGCCCTCGTGCGACCCGAGCACTACCGAGAGGCCGCCGAGACCGGTATGCGCGAGCAGCGCGCCGAGGTCGAGACCATCACCAACGATCCCGCACCGCCGACGTTCGACAACACGCTGGTGGCGCTCGAGCGCTCGGGCGCGCTGCTGCGGCGGGTGCTGCCTGTGCTCGAGAACGCGAGCTCGGCCGACACGAACGAGGCGATCGATGCGCTCGAAGCGGAGCTCGCGCCGCGGCTCGCAGCGCACCGCGACGCGATCAGGCTCGATCCACGCCTGTTCGCCCGCATCGGCGAGCTGCACGAGTTGCGCGACGAGCTCGGCCTCGATCCCGATCAGGCGTACCTGCTCGAGCGCACGCATCGCGAGGCCGTGCTCGCCGGCGCCGGCCTCGCGGCCGCCGACCGGGAGCGGCTCACCGCGCTCAACGAACGGCTCTCATCGCTCACGACGGCGTTCCAGCAGCATCTGCTCGCCGACACGAACGACCTCGCGCTGCACCTCACACGTGAAGCGGATCTCGACGGGCTCGACGCCGGGGCCGTCTCGGCCGCGCGCGAGGCGGCGAAGTCCCGCGGACTCGACGGCTGGCTCCTCACGCTGGTGCTCCCGACGGGCCAGCCCGCCCTCGCGGTGCTCGCCGATCCCGGCGTGCGCGACCGGCTCCTCGCCGCCTCCAGGGCTCGCGGATGCCGCGGCGGCACTCACGACACGCGCGAGACCCTGCTCGAGATCGTGCGCCTGCGCGCCGAGCGGGCCCGCCTGCTGGGGTTCGCGAACCACGCCGCCGCCGTGACCGCCGGCGAGACCGCCGGCTCCCCCGAGGCCGTCGCCGCGCTCCTCGGCGAGCTTGCGCCGCCCGCCATGCGAAATGTCGCCCGCGAGCGCGCTGAGCTCACCGCTCGCGCCGCCGAGCGGGGCGCCCGCGAGCCCGTCGCCGCCGACTGGGCGTACCTCGCCGAGCAGGTGCGCGCCGAGCGGCACGACCTCGATCTCTCGGCGCTGCGCCCGTTCTTCGAGCTCGAACGCGTGCTCGTCGACGGCGTCTTCCACGCCGCGACCCTCCTGTACGGACTTCGGTTCGCGCGACGCGACGACCTCGTGGGCTTCCACCCCGACACCCGCGTCTACGAGGTCTTCGAGGAGGACGCTACGCCGGTCGGCCTGCACCTGTTCGACCCGTACACGCGCGACTCGAAGCGCGGCGGCGCCTGGATGAGCTCGCTCGTCGAGCAGTCGGACCTCACGGGCGACCTCCCGGTGGTCGTGAACAACCTGAACATCCCCAAGCCGGCCGATGGCGAGCCGACGCTCCTCACCTTCGACGAAGCCGAGACGCTCTTTCACGAGTTCGGGCATGCGCTGCACGGCCTGCTCGCCCGCGTGCGGTATCCGTCGCAGGCGGGCACGAACGTCTACCGCGACTTCGTGGAGCTTCCGAGCCAGGTGAACGAGTTGTGGATGCTCCGCCCCGAGGTGCTCGGCAACTACGCCGTCCACCACGAGACCGGCGAGCGGATGCCGCAGCACCTCGTCGACCGCTTGCTCGCGGCGCGCGGGTTCAACGCGGGCTTCGAGACCGCCGAGTACCTCGCCGCGGCCGTGCTCGACCAGGCCTGGCACCGCCTCGACGCGGAGACCGCGGTGACGGATGTCGCGGCGTTCGAGGGCGCGGCCCTCGCCGACGCGGGGCTCGACGACCCGCTCGTGCCACCGCGCTACGCGAGCACGTACTTCGCCCACGTGTTCGCGGGCGGCTACGACGCGGGGTACTACTCGTACATCTGGAGCGAGGTGCCTGGCGCCGACATCATGACGTGGTTCGAGGAGCGCGGTGGAGCGACTCGCGAGAACGGCGACCGCTACCGTCGCGAGATCCTCGCGCCCGGCGGTTCGCGCGACCCCGGGGAGGCGATCAGCGCGCTGCTCGGCCGCGCTCCGTCGATCGAGCCGTTGCTCGCCCGTCGCGGGCTGGCGTGAACGCCTAAATCGCGAACCCGAGCGCGCGCATCATGTCGCGCCCGTCGTCGGTGATGCGCTCGGGGCCCCACGGCGGCATCCACACCCAGTTGATGCGGAACGCGTCGACGACGCCGTCGAGCGCCTCGGCCGTCTGCTCCTCGAGCACGTCGGTGAGGGGGCATCCGGCGCTCGTGAGCGTCATGTGGATGACGAGCGCGTCGTGCTCCTCATCCCACCCGAGGTCGTAGATGAGTCCGAGGTCGACGACGTTCACGCCGAGCTCGGGGTCCATGACGTCTTTGAGCGCCTCGGTGACCTGATCGAAGCGCTCGGGTGCGAGTGAGGTGACCATGGTGCGATTCTACCCGGGCCCTACTCGGCCGCGGCTTCCGCGACCTGGAAGCGGTCGTAGCCCTCTTCCTCGAGGCGGTCGGCGAGTTCGCGGCCACCCTGCTCGGCGATCCTGCCGCCGACGAAGACGTGCACGAAATCGGGCGTGATGTAGCGGAGGATGCGCGTGTAGTGCGTGATGAGGAGGATGCCGAGGCCGGTGTTCGCCTTCGCGCGGTTCACGCCCTCGGACACGATCCTCAGCGCGTCGACGTCGAGGCCGGAGTCGGTCTCGTCGAGGACGGCGAACCGCGGCTTCAGGAGTTCGAGCTGGAGGATCTCGTTGCGCTTCTTCTCGCCGCCCGAGAAGCCCTCGTTGACGTTGCGCTCGGCGAACGCCGAGTCCATCTTGAGGTTCGACATCGACTCGCGGACGTCCTTCACCCAGCCGCGGATCGCGGGCGCTTCACCGTCGATCGCGGTCTTCGCGGTGCGGAGGAAGTTCGTGACGGTGACACCGGGGATCTCGACGGGGTACTGCATCGCGAGGAAGAGGCCGGCGCGGGCACGCGCGTCGACGGTCATCTTGAGCACGTTCTCGCCGTCGAGCAGGATCTCGCCCTGGACGACGTGGTACTTCGGGTGACCTGCGATCGTGTAGGCGAGCGTCGACTTGCCGGAGCCGTTCGGGCCCATGATGGCGTGGATCTCGCCTTCGTTGACGACGAGGTCGACGCCGCGGAGGATCTCGCGGGTGCCCTGGTCGGTCTCGACGTTGACGTGGAGGTTCTTGATCTCGAGCACAGACATGTTGGTTGGGGATCTCTTTCGATTGCGGCCGTTCCGGGCCGGAGCAGGAAGGGTCAGACGGTCAGCTTGACCGCGGGGTCGATGAGGACGTCGCCGCCCTCGATGTCGACCTTGAAGACGGGGACGGGCTCGTAGGCGGGCAGGGTGAGCGGCTTCCCCGTCCTGAGCGAGAACTTGGAGCCGTGCGCCCAGCATTCGAGCGTGTCGTCCTCCACGAAGCCCTCGGCGAGGGAGATGTCGCCGTGGGTGCAGGTGTCGCCGATCGCGAAGATGTCGCCCGCGGCGTCCTTCACGACGGCGATCGCGACACCCTCGACCACGAAGCGGGCTGCTTCGTTGACGCCGAGCTCGTCGACGGTGCAGACACGAACGGATGCCACGTCAGCGCCCTTCCAGCTCGGCCTCGATCGCGGCGATGAGCCGCTTCTCGAGGTCGGGCGAACCGATCTTCTGGACGACCTCGGTGAGGAACCCGCGCACGACGAGACGGCGCGCCTCGTCCTCGCGGATGCCGCGCGCCATGAGGTAGAAGAGCTGCTCGTCGTCGAATCGGCCGGTCGCACTCGCATGGCCGGCTCCCTCGATGTCGCCGGTCTCGATCTCGAGGTTCGGCACGGAGTCGGCGCGTGTGCCGTCGGTGAGCACGAGGTTGCGGTTCTGCTCATAGCTGTCGGTGCCGACCGCGGCGTTGCCGATGAGCACGTCGCCGACCCAGACGGTGCGCGCACCCGCGCCCTGGAGGGCGCCCTTGTAGGTGACGCGGCTGCGGGTGTGCGGTGCGTCGTGATGCACGAAGACCTGCTGCTCCAGGTGCTGGCCGGCGTCGGCGAAGTAGAGGCCGAGGGCCTCCACGTCGGAGCCCTGCTCCGCGAGGTGCGTGGACGGGTTGACCCGCACGACCTTGCCGCCGAGCGAGACGACGATGTGCTTGAGGAACGAGTCGCGGCCGAGGCGCGCGAAGTGGCTCGCGAGGTGCACGGCGTCGTCGCTCCACTCCTGGAGTGACACGACGGTGAGCGAGGCGCCCTCGCCGACGACGATCTCGACGTTCTCGCTCAGGCGGGCCTCGCCGGTGCCGCGAAGCACGATCAGGCCGCGGCTGTTGGGCGCCGCCTCGATGACGGTGTGGGCGGCACGAGGCGCGTCACCGAGCCCGTGTCGCGTGACGGCGGCGGTCTTCTCGTCCTCTCCGGTCACCGTGATGAGGAGCGCCTCGCCGAAGGTGGACCACGCGTTCGCGGAGGCGCGCTCCTCGGGGATGCCGGTGCGACCGACCCGGGCGTCGTCGCGGCCGATCCACGAGACGTCGACGCCTGTGGCATCCGCGCCGTCCTGAGCATGTCGAACGGTCGTCTCGATCTCGACCCGGGAGCCGTCGAGCACACCGCTCGTGAGGTCGGCGAACGCGGCGACGGGCGAGAGCTTCCACTCGTGCTCACGGCCCGTGACGGGGGCGAAGTCCTCGACGTTCACCGAGCGGAAGCGCTCCGAGCGGGTCTGCACGGGCACGAATGCGCCGTCCGAGTGCGGCCGGAAGCCGTGCTGCTCGGCAGTGGGCATGGCTGTGCTGGTCATCTGGGCGGGCATTCCTAGCCGACCGATCCTTCCATGCCCATCTCGATGAGCTTGTTGAGTTCCATCGCGTACTCCATGGGGAGCTCGCGCGCGATGGGCTCGATGAAGCCGCGCACGATCATCGCCATTGCCTCGTCTTCGGGGAGGCCCCGGGACATGAGGTAGAAGAGCTGCTCCTCGCTCACCTTCGACACCGTGGCCTCGTGGCCGAGGTGCACGTCGTCGACGCGGATGTCGATCGACGGGTACGTGTCGGAGCGGGAGATGGTGTCGACGAGCAGGGCGTCGCAGCGCACCGTGTTCGCCGCGTGGTGGGCGTTCGCGTCGATGCGCACCTCGCCGCGGTAGCCCGCGCGGCCGCCGCCGCGGGCGATCGACTTCGAGACGATCGACGACTGGGTGTACGGCGCCATGTGGATCATCTTGGCGCCGGCGTCCTGGTGCTGGCCCGGGCCCGCGAAGGCGACGGAGAGCGTCTCGCCCTTGGCGTGCTCGCCCATGAGGAAGATCGACGGGTACTTCATCGTGACCTTCGAACCGATGTTGCCGTCGATCCACTCCATGGTGGCGCCCTCGGCCGCGGTCGCCCGCTTGGTCACGAGGTTGTAGACGTTGGTCGACCAGTTCTGGATCGTCGTGTAGCGCACGCGCGCGTTCTTCTTCACGATGATCTCGACGACCGCGGAGTGCAGCGAGTCCGACTTGTAGATCGGGGCGGTGCAACCCTCGATGTAGTGCACGTAGCTGCCCTCGTCGGCGATGATCAGCGTGCGCTCGAACTGGCCCATGTTCTCGGTGTTGATGCGGAAGTAGGCCTGCAGCGGGATCTCGACCTGCACGCCCGGCGGCACGTAGACGAACGACCCGCCCGACCACACTGCCGTGTTCAGCGCCGCGAACTTGTTGTCGCCAGCGGGGATCACCGTGCCGAAGTACTCCTCGAAGAACTCGGGGTGCTCCTTCAGCGCCGTGTCGGTGTCCATGAAGATCACGCCCTTGCGCTCGAGCTCCTCGTTGATCTGGTGATAGACCACTTCGGACTCGTACTGCGCGGCGACGCCGGCGACGAGGCGCTGGCGCTCCGCCTCGGGGATGCCGAGCTTCTCATACGTGTTCTTGATGTCGTCGGGCAGGTCTTCCCAGGTCTGGGCCTGCTTCTCGGTGGAACGGACGAAGTACTTGATGTTGTCGAAGTCGATCTCCGACAGATCGGCGCCCCACGTCGGCATGGGCTTGCGCTCGAAGAGCTGCAGCGCGCGCTGGCGGCGCTGGAGCATCCATTCGGGCTCATCCTTCAGCCCGGAGATGTCGGCGACCACCTCGGGCGAGATGCCGCGGCGCGCGGATGCCCCGGCGACGTCGGAGTCGGCCCAGCCGAACTCGTACGTGCCGAGCCCTTCCAGTTCGGGGCGGTCGATCAGTACGTCCGTCATGCTCTCCCTCTTCTCCTCCCGTGCAACCGGCTATCAGTCCGGCTCATTCCCCCCGCGAGTCGAGGTGCTCGGTGAGTGGGCGATGATGTGCGGGTGGCTCCAGTGCGAACCTAAGATGGCTGGGAACCCGCATCGCGCGTTGTCGCGCGCCTCGCGGGGATCCAACCCCTCAAGTCTATAGGGTCGCACTGCCGCCTGGACGGTTCTCCCAGTGCCGTCACAGTACGACCCGGATCAGGACCGACCAGCGTGAACCGCTTCACCGAGTGGCTGCCCGACCGAGTGGACGGGCGCATCCACTTCTTCGCATGGCTCTCGTTCGTCGTGCAGACGACCATCATCGCGACGGGCGGCGCCGTGCGGCTCACCGGTTCGGGGCTCGGATGCCCCACCTGGCCGACCTGCACGGCCGACTCCCTGATCCCCACCGAGGAGCTCGGCTACCACTCGCTCATCGAGTTCGGGAACCGCCTGATGACCGGCGTCGTCGGCATCGTCGCCCTCGTGCTCTTCGTGCTCGTCTGGCGGATCCGCACCGAGCGTCGCGACCTCTTCACGCTCTCGTTCATCGTCGGTGCGGGCGTCGTCGCACAGGCGATCGTGGGCGGCATCACCGTGTGGACCGGCCTGAACCCGTTCATCGTCGGCTTCCACTACGTCTCGTCGCTCGTGCTCGTGTGCGTCTGCGCGGCATTCATCGTGCGCATGGACGCGCAGCCCGGGCCCCGCGAACTCGCGGTCCCCGGATGGTACGCCGGGCTCACGCACACGACGACCGCGATGCTCGCACTCACGATCGCGTTCGGCGTGCTCACCACCGGGTCGGGGCCGCATTCCGGCGACGCCGAGGCGGGCCGCAGCGGGTTCGACTCCGAACTGCTCGAGCACGTCCACGCCTGGCCCGGCTACGCCCTCCTCGCGCTCACCATCGCGCTCCTCGTCGCCGCCTGGCGGCTGCGCCTGCCGACGCTGCGCTGGGTGGGCGTGCTCCTCGCGATCGAGCTCGTACAGGTCGCGGTCGGCCTCTACCAGGCCCGCAACGGACTCCCGCCGCTCGCCGTCGGCGTGCACATGGTGCTCGCCGCGCTCACCGCGGCCGCCATGACGGTCGTCGTGCTGCGGCTGAAGCGTCCGGTCCCCGCCGACCGGCCGGTGGAGGCATCCGTCGGCGCATGAGGATCGAGCACCGCGGACGAGCTCCGCGCATCCACCCCGATGCCACGATCGCACCCGGGGCGATCGTCTCGGGCGACGTCGTCGTGGCGTCCGGCGCGCGCATCCTGCACGGTGCAGTGCTCACCGGAGAGGATGGCGAGGTCCGCATCGGCTCGGAATCGGTGGTGCTCGAGCACGCGATCGTCCGCGGGCGCGCCGGGCATCCGGCGATCATCGGATCGCACGTCATGGTGGGGCCGCACTCGCACGTGAACGGCGCAACGGTCGGCGACCGCGCCTTCATCGCAACGGGGGCGGCGTTGTTCCCCGGTGCGTCGATCGGCGAGGGCGCCGAGGTGCGCGTCAACGGCGTCGTGCAGGTGAACACGACCCTCGAGCCGGGCGCGGTCGTGCCGATCGGCTGGGTGGCCGTGGGGACACCCGCGCACATCCTCTCCCCCGACCGGCACGAGGAGATCTGGGCGATCCAGCAGGCGCTCGACTTCCCCGGCACCGTCTACGGCGTCGACCGCTCGGCGGGCATGGACGAGGTCATGCGACGCCAGTCCGCGTTCTACGCCGCGCACGACGACGATCGGGTGATCGACTAGCCGTTCGCCGGGCCGTCGTCCGTCACGCGATGGACCAACCCGGCGAGCTCGACGCGATTCGCCGTGCCGGTCTTGGCGAGCAGGTGCGAGACGTGGGTGCTCACCGTCTTCTCGCTGATCATCAGCGTGCGTGCGATCTCGGAGTAGGTGCGGCCCACGGCGACGAGGTCGAGCACCCCGCGCTCGCGCTCGGTAAGGCCGTGCAGCGCGGCGGGCGCAGCGGATGCCGCGGACGACGGCTCCTCCACCGGGATCCGTGCACGCTCCGCCAGGTCGCCCAGCTCGCGCTCGACCGGCCGCGCCTCGAGCCGCCGGGCGAGTGCGAGGCCATGCCGGAGCATCGCAGCACCCGCCCGCCGGTCGTGGCCGCGGCCGAGCAGCGCCTCCGCCGCGCGCCAGCTGGAGTACGCCTCCTCCCACGGGAGTGCCGCGTTCGCGAAGGCATCCACCGCTCGGATCCAGGCGGCTGCTTCGCCCGGGTGGCGGCGGGCTCGAGCCTGTTCCGCGGCATATTGCGCATCGAACGCGTGGAGGAGGCTCCCCCGTATCCCCGTCGTCGGGCCGATGTCCCTGATGACGTGCGGGAACCGCGCGACCAGCGCGTCCAGCGTCTCCAGCGCGTCCCCATCGGTGCGCCCGTCATCGTGCTCGCTCTGCACCCGATCGGCGAGGGCCCGGGCCGCGAGCGGCATCAGCCATTCGCACCTCGTCGGCGGTGCGCCTGACTTCCGTGCTCCATTCATCGCCGCCCGGAATGCGCCGTCATGGTCGTGCGCACCGAAGCGTACCTCCGCGTGGACGGCGTCGAATTCCAGCCCGAGGTACGCCGACCCGTCGATCATGAGCTCCTCGACTCGGAGAAGGTGGCTCTCGGCCTCGGCCTGCCGCCCTCGCAGCGTGGCCGCCCGGGCCGCGACGAGTCGGGCCATGACGTCTCCGAGAGGTCCCGGGTCGGAGCCGAGCACGACGCGGAGACGTGCGTCGCATTCCTGCCAGTCGCCGATGATGAGCCAGTTCTGCGCCTCGACAGCTGACATCCACGCCGCATACGCATGCGGACCGCCCCGCTCGACCATCTCGACGCGCCGATCCCGAATGAGCAAGCTGTACGCAGCGCTCCCCCAGGTCCTGAATGCGTCCGCTTCCCACATCATCGCGTGCACGTAGGCCCACCAGTCGCCCGCGGCCCGGGCAGCCTCGACCGCTTCATGCGCAAGCGCCTGGGCTGTCGGCGCATCCTCGGCGACGCCTGCCGTCATGGAACCGGCCGCGAGCGCGTGAGACAGCGCCCGCAGGTCGTCGGTCCCACGCGCAATCGCGATCGCTGCGCTCGCGTGCGCCGGCGCATCGTGATGGCCGGCCCACACTTCGGCGTGAGCGAGCTCCGCGAGGGCCAGCGCGTACTGGGGGCTCGTCGTGTCCGCCTCCGCCAAGCGGACGGCCTCCCGCATTTCGTCGACGTCGATGAAAGCCTGCCCGGCGATGTCACGGAGGTGCATCCGACGCACGAGGAGCTCTGCGGCGACGAGCGGCTGCGCCTCCGGGTCGACTCGGGCGAGCAGCGATTCCACCGCATCGAGCTCATCGGCCGTCGCTCCGGCGTCGGCAGCCACGGTGCGCAGCCGTCGCAGCAGCGTGTCGACGGACTCCTCCGGGTCGGGCAGCTCGCCGCGAAGCGCGACCGCACGACGGAGCAATCGCAGCTGCTCGGCGCGCCCGTCCGCGCCGCCGACCAGGCCCGCGGCGATCAGGGCCCCTTCGTAGGCCTCGCGCGTCTGCTTCGCGGCATCGCGGTGGTCGGCGATCGCGACGGCAACGGCGGCGGCTCCTGCCGCGTCGGTCTCGGCCTGCCCTGCGGACCGCCGCTCGATCGCGTCCGCGAAGCGCGCGTGGAGGTCGCGCCGATCCTCCTCGGCGAGCTCTGCTTCGAGCACTTCGGCATTCAACGGATGGTGGAACCAGAATGCCCCGTCGCCGACGGCCACGACCGTGCCGGAGCCCACAGCCACCTCCAGCCGGATCCGAACCTGGCCAGGATCCTCGCCGACGACCTCCGCGAGCTCATCCACGTGCATCGGCCGGCCACCGACCGCGAGCACCGTGGCGAGTCGCCGCGTCGCCGACGACAACCGGAACGAGGACTGCAGCACCGCCGAGCGGAGGTCGCCCGGGAAGGCGTCGGGCGCTGCGCGCGCCTCGGCGGAGAGGCCCGCAACCATGAGCCGTGTGAAGTATGGATTGCCGCATGCGTGGCCATGCACGTCGTCCACGAGCGACTGGTGCGGGGATCCCCCGAGCAGCAATTCCAATTGGGCCGCAGTCCCTGCTCGGTCGAGAGGCCCGAGCGCGAGCTCGGTCGTCCGGGGCAGGCGACGGACGTCCGCCAGCCAGCGCTGCAGCGGATGCCGCAGCCCGACCTCGCCCGACCGGAGTGTCGCCACGACCGCGAGCCGGCGGGACGACGGTCCTGCGATCACGTACATGATCGCATCCAGAGTCGAGCGGTCGGCCCACTGCAGGTCGTCGATCACCAACACGACGTGCCGCTCCGCGCACCGCCGATCCAGCCAGGCGTCGAACCCCAGCACGAACTCGCCCTCCTTCGCGGTGACCTCGCGGAAGTCGCCGCCCGCCTCGGCAACTGCGCGCAGCGCCGATCGGATCGGCAGGAACGGGATCGACATCGACGTCAGCGGCAGGCACGTGCCGGACAGCCCCGTTGACAACCCATCGCGGTCGGCACAGGCCCGGGCCACCAGGGCGGTCTTGCCGACGCCCGCATCGCCCGAGACGAGCAGTGTCTGGGCATCCTCGGCGGCGGAGCGGTCGAGGAGCGAACGGATGATCCCGAGTTCACGCCCACGTCCGACGAGCACCGACGAGGACGGCTCGGGTGGCACGGCCACCACCACAGTTTGGCACCCCTCGTCGTGGCGAGTAAGGGGTTCGTCCGCGAATATCAGGGGGTTCGTCCGATGCCGACCTCGTGCGCGGAGTGGATCGTGGCTGCCGTCCGATCGACTGGAAGGACGAGATCATGAACGTTCGCGTATTCCTCATCGTCCCCGCCGCCTTGGCCGTGAGTGTGCTGGCCGGGTGTGGCGGGGGCGAGTCCGATGCCGCCAAGGGATCCGGATCGACCAAAGTCCGCATGTCCTCGACCGAGGTGTGCCATGCGTCCGCGTACATCCGCGAGCATGCGCCCGAGGGCCTCTGCACCGACTCGGCAGACGTGACGGAGGTGGAGGACGACCTCTCGCCATTGCGTGGACCGTGACAGCCCGACCGCGGTGCGCCGGGCGAAGACCGGCACACGAACGAACTCAGAATGGCAGCAGCGGGTCGATCCCGATCGCGAGGAACAGCAGTGAGAGGTACACGATCGATCCGTGGAAGACCCGCATCGGCGAGACCTTCTCATGGCGGATCGCGAGACCGTAGAGCCGGTGCGTCTCGAAGATGAACCACACACCCGTGACGACCGCGACGGTCGAGTACACGAGCCCCATGCCGGCCACCGGGATGAGCAGCAGCGAGCAGGCCACCGTCGCCCACGCATAGAGGATGACCTGCAGGCCGACCTGCGCGCGCCCGCGCACGACCGCGAGCATCGGCACGCCAGCGGCGGCGTAGTCGTCCTTGTACTTCATCGAGAGCGGCCAGTAATGCGGCGGCGTCCACAGGAAGATGATGAGGAACAGGATGAACGGCGTCCACGAGAGGCTTCCGGTCACCGCCGCCCAGCCGATCAGCACCGGCATGCAGCCGGCGACGCCGCCCCACACGATGTTCTGCGACGTGCGTCGCTTCAGGATCAGGCTGTAGAAGACCACGTAGAGCAGGATGGCGGCGAGCGAGAGTGCCGCCGCAAGCCAGTTGGTGAAGATCCAGAGCCAGGCGATTGATGCCGCGCCGAGCCCGAAGGCGAACACGAGCGCCTCGCGATCGGTGAGCTCGCCGGTGACGAGCGGCCGGCCCTGCGTGCGCTTCATGACCCGGTCGATGTCGCGGTCGATGTAGCAGTTGAAGGCGCCCGCGCAGCCCGCGCTCATCGCACCGCCGATGAGCGTGGCGACGAGCAGCCAGAGGTTCGGCAGGCCGTTCTGCGCGAGGATCATGGTGGGTGCGGTGACCACGAGCAGCAGCTCGATGACACGCGGCTTCGTGAGCGCGAGGTAGGCGGCGAGCTTGCGCCGTACCGTCATCGCCGGTCGCGACTCGCGAGTGTGTACGGCTGCCTGCATCGTTCCTCTTCCGGGCGCGGGCACGTTTCGACCACTCCCCGCGCGACCCCTCACGATTCTAGGCCATGCCCACCGCGTGGTGTTTCGGAATGCGCTTTCCGCCTCACATCACGCGGAGCCGCGTGTGAGTCACAGCCCGTCACACTGGCTCGCTGAATCCATATACTGAGGATGCGCGCCCGGCTTCGCGGGTTCGACCAAGCCGGCGTCACGTACGACGTGCCCGGCCGAATCCGCCGCCAGGGCGGAACCGCGCCGCAACGTCCTCGGCGGGTCGGGCCCGACGGTTCCCGACGCCGTCACGATCGGAAGGAACAGCACCTCGTGGCAACTCTGCAGTGGGAACCCATCGACGATCGCGCGGTGGATACGGCGCGCGTGCTCGCGGCCGACGCCGTCGAGAAGGTCGGGAACGGGCACCCCGGCACCGCGATGAGCCTCGCCCCGGCCGCTTACCTCCTCTTCCAGAAGGTCATGCACCGGGACCCCGCCGACCACGCCTGGCTCGGCCGCGACCGGTTCGTCCTCTCCGCCGGTCATAGCTCCCTCACGCAGTACGTGCAGCTGTACCTCGCGGGCGACGGCCTTCAGCTCGACGACCTGAAGGCGCTCCGCACGTGGGGTTCGAAGACCCCCGGACACCCCGAGTACGGCCACACCGACGGCGTCGAGATCACCACCGGCCCGCTCGGACAGGGTCTTGCCTCGGCGGTCGGATTCGCCTACGCCTCCCGCTTCGAGCGCGGCCTGTTCGACCCGGATGCCGCACCCGGCACGAGCCCGTTCGACCACTTCATCTACGTCATCGCGAGCGATGGCGACCTCGAGGAGGGCATCACGAGCGAAGCGTCCTCGCTCGCCGGGCACCAGCAGCTCGGGAACCTCGTGGTGATCTACGACTCCAACCAGATCTCCATCGAGGACGACACCAACATCGCGTTCACCGAGGACGTCGCCAAGCGCTACGAGGCCTACGGCTGGCACGTGCAGACCGTCGACTGGAAGAAGACGGGCGAGTACGTCGAGGATGTCGCAGAACTGCACCGGGCGATCGAGGCGGCCAAGGGCGAGACCTCGAAGCCCTCGATCATCGTCCTGAAGACGATCATCGGCTGGCCCAGCCCCGGCAAGCAGAACACCGGCAAGATCCACGGGTCCGCCCTCGGCGCGTCCGAGCTGGAGGCCACCAAGGAGGTGCTCGGCTTCGACCCCGAGCAGACCTTCGTCGTCGCCGAGGACATCCTCGAGCACACCCGCGAGGCCGGTGAGCGCGGCGCGGTCGCGCACGCCCAGTGGCAGGTGGCGTTCGACGCGTGGGCCGAAGCGAACCCCGTGCGCAAGGTGCTGCTCGATCGCCTCGAGGCCGGCGAGCTGCCCGCCGACGTGGCATCCGTACTTCCGTCGTTCGAGGGGGGCACCGAGCTCTCCACGCGCGCGGCATCCGGCAAGGTCATCAATGCCCTCGCCGGCGCGCTGCCAGAGCTCTGGGGCGGATCGGCCGACCTCGCGGAGTCGAACCTCACCACCATCAACGACGCGGACTCGTTCGTCCCGACCGAGTGGTCGACGCACGAGTTCGCCGGCAACCCCTACGGACGCGTGCTGCACTTCGGGATCCGGGAGCACGCCATGGCCGCCATCGTGAACGGCATCGTGCTGCACGGCAAGACCCGCGCATTCGGCGGCACGTTCCTCATCTTCAGCGACTACATGCGCCCCGCGGTCCGCCTCTCCGCGCTCATGCGGGTGCCGTCGATCTTCGTCTGGACGCACGACTCCGTCGCCCTCGGCGAGGACGGCCCCACGCACCAGCCCATCGAGCAGCTCGCCGCGCTCCGCGCGATCCCGGGCTTCACGGTCGTCCGCCCCGCCGACGCCAACGAGGTGGCCGCCGCGTGGCTCGAGATCCTGAAGCGGCACGACGGTCCGGTGGGCATCGCGCTCACCCGCCAGAACATCCCGGTGTTCGAGCGCGGCGACGGCGAGGCATCCGGCGACACCCTGGCCGCGGCATCCGGCCTCGCGAAGGGCGCCTACGTGCTCGCCGAGGCGCCGTCGGGCACGCCCCAGGTGATCCTCATCGCGACCGGCTCCGAGGTGCAGCTCGCCGTCGCCGCCCGTGAGCGCCTCGCCGCAGATGGCATCCAGGCCCGCGTCGTCTCGGCGCCGAGCCTCGAGTGGTTCGAGCAGCAGGATGCGGCGTACCGCGAGTCCGTGCTCCCCGCCGCCGTGACGGCACGCGTGTCGGTCGAGGCCGGCGTCGCGCTGTCGTGGCGCTCATACGTCGGCGACCGCGGCCGGAGTGTGTCGATCGAGCACTTCGGCGCATCCGCCGACTACAAGACCCTGTTCCGCGAGTTCGGCATCACGACGGACGCCGTCGTCGCCGCCGCGAAGGAGACGCTCGCGTCGGCCTGACGCGCGCACGAAGGAGATGACAGAAATGTCCACGCAGACCCAGTCCACCCAGTCCCCCACCGAGGCCCTTTCCCAGGCCGGCGTGAGCATCTGGCTCGACGACCTCTCGCGCGAGCGCATCACGTCGGGCGGCCTCGAGCGGCTGATCGCCGAGCGCAACGTCGTGGGCGTCACCACCAACCCCACGATCTTCGCGGGCGCCCTCGCGAAGGGCGACGGCTACCACGCGCAGCTCCACGCGCTCGCCCTGGGCGGCGCCGACGTCGACAGCGCGGTCTTCGAGATCACGACCGACGACGTGCGCACTGCGGCCGACATCTTCCACCCGGCCTACGAGGCGAGCAACGGCTACGACGGCCGCGTCTCGATCGAGGTCGCCCCCGACCTCGCACACGACACGGCGCGCACGATCGAGCAGGCGCACGCCCTGTGGGACAAGGTCGGCCGGCCGAACGTGATGATCAAGATCCCTGGGACCGTCGAGGGCCTCGACGCGATCACGGCGGCGATCGGCGCGGGCATCAGCGTCAACGTAACGCTGATCTTCAGCCTCGACCGCTACCGCCAGGTGATGGACGCCTACCTCGCCGGGCTCGAGCGGGCGAAGGCCGCCGGCATCGACCTCTCCACCATCCACTCGGTCGCCTCGTTCTTCGTCTCACGCGTCGACACCGAGATCGACAAGCGTCTCGTCGCGATCGGCACCGACGAGGCCCTGGCACTGAAGAGCAAGGGGGGCGTCGCCAACGCGCGACTCGCGTACGAGCTCTACGAGGAGGTGTTCGGCGGCGAGCGGGCGACCGCGCTCCTGGACGCAGGCGCCAACCGCCAGCGTCCGCTGTGGGCGTCCACGGGCGTCAAGGACCCGTCGCTGCCCGACACCCTCTACGTCACCGAACTCGTCGCACGGGGCGTCGTCAACACGATGCCCGAGAAGACGCTCGAGGCGACCTTCGACCACGGCGAGATCCTCGGCGACACCGTGACCAGCGCGTACGCCGATGCCGGAGGCGTGCTCGATGCGCTCGCCCGCGTGGGCGTCGACTACGACGACGTGACCGCCGTGCTCGAGCGCGAGGGCGTCGAGAAGTTCATCGTGTCGTGGCACGAGCTGCTCGACACGGTGCGCGGCGCGCTGGAGGCGGCCCGATGAGCTTCCGCATCTCGGTCAGCGGCGCGGCCGCCGACGCGGTCCGCCGCACCGTCCCCGGCCTCGTCGCCGACCTGGTCGCGAGCGGCATCACCGCCCAGGACGCCGCCCTCTGGGGCCCCGCCGCCGAGGAGGAGGCGTCGAAGCGCCTCGGATGGACCGAGGCGGTCGCGGTCTCGCGCCAGCTCGTCCCCGAGATCGAGGCGCTCCGCGACCAGCTCGAGGCCGACGGCGTCACGCACATCGTGCTCGCCGGCATGGGCGGCTCCTCGCTCGCACCCGAGGTCATCACCCGCACCTCGCGGGTGGAGCTCACCGTGCTCGACTCGACGGAGCCCGGTCAGGTTCGCGCGGCCCTTGCCGACCGGCTCGCCGAGTCGGCGCTCGTCGTCTCGTCGAAGTCGGGCTCGACCGTCGAGACCGACAGCCAACGCCGTGTGTACGAGCAGGCGTTCCACGACGCGGGCATCGACCCGGCGACCCGGATCATCGTCGTGACCGACCCTGGCTCGCCGCTCGACGAGTCGGCCCGCGCGGCCGGCTACCGCGTCTTCAACGCCGACCCGACGGTCGGCGGCCGCTACTCCGCGCTGACCGCGTTCGGCCTCGTGCCGTCGGGCCTCGCGGGCGTCGACATCGCCGAGATCCTCGACGAAGCAGAGACGATCGAGCTCTCCCTTGCGATCGACAGCCCGGAGAACCCCGGTCTCGTGCTCGGCGCCGCCATCGCGGCCACCGCCCCGCTGCGCGACAAGCTCGCGATCGTCGCCGACGGCACCCACATCGTCGGCTTAGCCGACTGGGCCGAGCAGCTCATCGCCGAATCCACGGGCAAGGAGGGCACCGGCATCCTGCCCGTCGTGCTCGACCTCGACGCTCCGGAGCTGACCAGCGACCTGCCCGACGTGCAGGTCGTGCGCCTCGTCGATGACGCCGGCGACCAGATCTTCGCCCGCCACGCCTCGGGCGACATCCGCGTCTCCGGCAGTCTGGGCGCGCAGCTGCTCGTGTGGGAGTACGCCACCGCCGTGGCCGGACGCCTCCTCGGCATCAACCCGTTCGACCAGCCCGACGTCGAGTCGGCGAAGATCGCGGCTCGCGGACTGCTCGATGCGCGACCCGAGCCGGCCCCGGCGGCGTTCGTCGCCGACGGCATCGAGGTGCGTGGCACGCCCGACGTGATCGGCGCGTCGAGCGACCTCGTCTCGGCGATCGACGTGCTGCTCGAGGAGCTGCCCGCGAACGGCTACGTCTCGGTGCAGGCGTACGTCGACCGCGTCGCCCACCCCGAGCTCGCACGCATCCGCGACCTGCTGGCGGTACGTGCCGGCCGCCCCGTGACGTTCGGATGGGGCCCGCGATTCCTGCATTCGACCGGCCAGTTCCACAAGGGCGGTCCCGCGGTCGGCGTGTTCCTGCAGATCACCGAGGCGCCGGCCGAGGACCTCCCGATTCCCGAGCGCCCGTTCACCTTCGGCGAGCTGATCGCCGCGCAGGCATCCGGCGACGCGAGCGTGCTCGCCGAGCACGGCCGCCCGGTGCTCACGCTCACGCTGACGGACCCCGCCGCGAACCTCGCGACGCTGTTCGACGCCGTCGGCTGATCCAGGGAAGGATCCGCATGGCTCCGGCAGAGATCTCGGCGCAGCACAACCCGCTGCGTTCCCCCCAGGACTACCGCCTCAACCGGATCGCCGGCCCTTCGAGCCTCATCATCTTCGGGGTGACCGGCGACCTCGCCCGCAAGAAGCTCATGCCCGCGGTCTACGACCTCGCGAACCGCGGGCTGCTGCCTCCCGGCTTCGCGCTTGTCGGGTTCGCCCGCCGCGACTGGGCCGACGAGGACTTCGAGGAGGTCGTGCACGACTCGGTCAAGCAGTATGCCCGCACCGAGTTCCGCGAGGATGTCTGGAGGCAGCTCGCGCGCGGCGTCCGGTTCGTCCAGGGCGATTTCGACGACGATGCGGCGTTCGACCGCCTGCGCACCGTCGTCGAGGAGCTCGACCGCGAGCGCGGCACCATGGGCAATCACGCGTTCTACCTCTCGATCCCCCCGAAATCGTTCCCGCTCGTCACCGAGCAGCTGAAGCGGTCGGGGCTCACCCAACAGCGCGACGACCAGTGGCGCCGAGTGGTCATCGAGAAGCCGTTCGGCTCCGACCTGCAGTCGGCGCGCGAGCTGAACGACGTGGTCGCGTCGGTGTTCCCGCCCGATGCGGTGTTCCGCATCGACCACTACCTCGGCAAGGAGACGGTGCAGAACATCCTCGCGCTGCGCTTCGCCAACCAGCTGTACGAGCCGATCTGGAATGCGAACTACGTCGACCACGTGCAGATCACGATGGCCGAGGACATCGGCGTGGGCGGTCGTGCCGGGTATTACGACGGCATCGGCGCAGCGCGCGACGTCATCCAGAACCACCTGCTCCAGCTCCTCGCCCTCACGGCGATGGAGGAGCCGATCTCGTTCGACGCGGCCGACCTGCGCGCCGAGAAGGAGAAGATCCTCGCCGCGGTCCGGCTGCCCGACGACCTCGCGACCGGCACGGCGCGCGGGCAGTACGCGGGCGGCTGGCAGGGTGGCGAGAAGGTCGTCGGCTTCCTCGACGAGGACGGGATGAACCCCGAGTCCACGACCGAGACCTACGCGGCCATGAAGCTGCTTATCGGCACCCGCCGCTGGGCCGGTGTGCCCTTCTACCTGAGGGCCGGCAAGCGCCTCGGGCGCCGGGTCACCGAGATCGCCGTGGTCTTCAAGCGGGCGCCCCAGCAGGTCTTCGCCGACAGCCAGACCTCGGAGCTCGGACAGAACGCGCTCGTGATCCGCGTGCAGCCCGATGAGGGCGTCACGATCCGGTTCGGCTCCAAGGTGCCGGGGGCGGGCATGCAGGTGCGTGATGTCACGATGGACTTCGGCTACGGTCACGCGTTCACCGAGGCCAGCCCAGAGGCCTACGAGCGCCTCATCCTCGACGTGCTGCTCGGCGACCCGCCGCTCTTCCCCCGCCAGGAGGAGGTCGAGCTGTCCTGGAAGATCCTCGACCCGATCGAGGAGTTCTGGGCGACGAAGGGCCAGCCCGAGCAGTACCGGCCCGGAACCTGGGGTCCGAGCTCAGCCGACGAGCTCCTGCACCGCGACGGACGAAGCTGGAGGCGCCCATGATCGTCGAACTCCCCGACACGACGACGAGCCAGGTCTCCAAGACGCTGGTGAAGATCCGCGAGGAGGGCGGCGTCGTCGCCCTCGGCCGCGTGCTGACCCTCGTGATCGCCACGTCGCCCGGCAGCGAGGAGGAGGCGATCGAGGCGGCGAACGACGCGTCGCGTGAGCATCCGATGCGCGTCATCGTGGTCTCCAGCGATCCTCACGAGCTGCCCGGCGTCGAGGCACGACTCGACGCGGAGATCCGCGTGGGCGGCGACGCCGGTGCGAGTGAGGTGATCGTGCTGCGCGCGTGCGGCGACGCGGCGCTCGACGAGGAGAGCCTCGTCATGGGCCTGCTGCTGCCGGATGCGCCGGTCGTCACCTGGTGGCCCGGCGCGGCGCCCGCCGTACCGCGTGAGGCCGCGCTCGGCCGTATCGCACAGCGTCGCATCACGGATGCCTCGACGCAGGCCGACCCGCAGGGATCGCTGCACTCGCTCGAGGCGAGTTACTCGCCCGGTGACGCGGACTTCGCGTGGACCCGGCTCACGCTGTGGCGTGCACAGCTCGCCGCGGTGCTCGACCAGCCGCCGTACGAGCCCATCACGGGCGTCCGGGTGACCGGCGCCATCGATTCGCCATCGACCACCCTGTTGGCGGCGTGGCTGCGGCTCGAGCTCGACGTGCCCGCGACCTGCGTCCTCACCCCGGTAGAGGCGGGCTCGCACGGCATCCACGGGGTGCGCCTCGAGCGCGATGGGGGCGCCATCGAGCTCGTACGAGACATCCCCGGCATCGCGACCCTCCGCCAGCCCGGACAGCCCGTGCACGACCTGGCGCTCCCCCGCCGCAATCTGCGCGACTGCCTCGCCGACGAACTCCGCCGCCTCGACCCCGATGAGCTGTACGGTGAAGTGATCACGAGCGGCCTGGCGCTGCTCGGCGACGCGGAGGCCGAAGGAGTCCATGCATGACGAATGAGCGGCGGGTACTCGTCCACCCCGACAAGGCTTCGTTGGCGAGTTCCGTCTCGGCGCGCTTCATCACGAAGATGCTCGACATCCTCGACACGCAGGCCGTGGCGCACGTCGTGCTGACGGGCGGGTCGATGGGCTCCGCGGTGCTCGAGGCTGTGTCGGCGTCGCCCGCGCGCATGACGATCGACTGGTCGCGTGTGCACTTCTGGTGGGGCGATGAACGGTGGGTGCCCGCTCGTGATGAGGAGCGCAACGACGAGCAGGCGCGCGTCGCCCTGCTCGACGACCTCGACGTGCCCGACGAGAATGTGCACGCCTTCCCAGCCGCCGACTCCGGCATGAGCCTCGACGAGGCCGCCGAGGTCTACGCCGCCGAGCTGTCGGAGCACGGTGTGGACGGGCTGCCGCACCCGATCTTCGACATCACGTTCCTCGGCGTCGGCCCCGACGGGCACATCGCCTCGCTGTTCCCGCACCGCTCCGGCATCCAGGTGACCGACCACACGGTCATCCCGGTGCGGAATGCGCCGAAGCCACCGCCCGAGCGACTCAGCCTCACGCGGCCCGTGATCAACTCGTCGCAGCGCATCTGGCTGGTACTTGCCGGGGCCGACAAGGCGTCCGCGCTCGGACTCGCCCTTGCCGGGGCGAGCCGCGACGAGGTGCCCGTGGCCGGCATCAAGGGGCGTCGACGCACGGTCTTCTTCGTCGATGCGGATGCCGCCGCCGAGGTGCCCGAGGCGCTCATCGCGCGCGACTACTGAGCACAGGCGAACGGATGCCGCACCCGCGCGGTACCGACGACGTGGAAGGGGCCAGCCGATCCGGCTGGCCCCTTCCACGTTCTGCTGGTGAGCGCGTCAGTCCTGCGGCGCGCTCTGTCCGCGGCGCGCACGAAGCTGCGTGAGCGCTTCCTCGAGGAGCGCCGCGGCCTCCTCGTCGGTGCGCCGTTCCTTCACGTACGCGAGGTGCGTCTTGTACGGCTCGAGCTTCGACACCGACGGCGGGTTGTCCTTGTCACGGCCGGCCGGAAGGCCCGTCGAGGGACTGTCGATGATGTCGGGGATCTCCTCCTCGGGGAGGGACGCCGCGAAGTGCCGCACGGTCTCATTGCCCTGGGCGTCCCAGTAGCTCACCGCCACGCGGTCGGCGTGGAATCCTCGGTCCTGCTCGCCCATCGGTCCCGCGCCCACGCGCGAACCCCGGATGGCGCTGTTCCCTGATGCCATGGTTCCCCCGTCAGATTCCGGCTTCGAACTTGGTGATGAGTCCGAGCACCACGATGCACGTCACCCAGACCAGTCCGAGGATGATCGTGATGCGGTTGAGGTTTCGCTCGGCCACCCCGGACGCGCCCAGGCTGGACGTGACGCCGCCGCCGAACATGTCGGACAGACCGCCGCCTCGGCCCTTGTGCAGCAGGATGAGCAGCGTCAGCAGGAGGCTCGTGAGACCGAGCAGCACCTGCAGGACGACCTGGAGAATCTCCACGGGTGAACCTTTCCGGGCACGACGGATGGTGTCAGTGCCGACAATCGAGTATAGCCGCACCGCCGGCGGAGCCTGTGGAGCGCGGCTCAGGCGCCGACGTGCTTCTTGAACCGGACGATGCTCGAGAACTCGTCGATGTCGAGGCTCGCGCCCCCGACGAGCGCGCCGTCCACGTTCGGCTCACGCAGGAACGACGCGATGTTCGCAGCCTTGACCGACCCGCCGTAGAGGATGCGGGTGGACGCAGCGACTTCGTCGCCCAACAGCTCGGCGATGAGGGCTCGCAGCGCCCCTGCCACCTGCTCGGCCTGCCCGGGGGTCGCCGCCTGACCGGAGCCGATGGCCCAGACGGGTTCGTACGCGACGACGAGGCCCTTCGACCCGTCGACGCCGTCGAGCGCCGTGCGGAGCTGCCTCACCGGCACGGCACTCGGGCCGTGCGCCTCGAGGTCCTCCGCCGTCTCTCCGACGCACACCACCGGCACGAGTCCGTGCCTGTGGGCGGCGATCACCTTGGCGTTCACGTCGGCGTCGGTCTCGTGATGCAGCGTGCGCCGCTCGGAGTGCCCGATGATGACGTACCGGCAGTCGAGCTGCGCGAGGAACGCGCCCGAGATCTCGCCGGTGTACGCGCCGGAGTCGTGCGCCGAGACGTCCTGTGCGCCGTACGCGAGCGGCAGCGAATCGGCGGCCACGAGCGTCTGCACCGAACGCAGGTCGGTGAACGGCGGGAACACCGCGACTTCGGCGTCTGCGAAGTCGTGCCTCGCATCCGCCAACGACCACGCCAGCTTCTGCACGAAGGCGATCGACTGCAGGTGGTCGAGGTTCATCTTCCAGTTGCCCGCGATGAACGGGGTGCGTGTCACTGCCATCCGAGGACCTCCAGTCCGGGGAGCTTCCTGCCCTCGAGGAACTCGAGGCTCGCGCCCCCGCCCGTCGAGATGTGTCCGAACGCCGCATCGTCGAAGCCGAGCTGGCGTACGGCTGCCGCCGAATCGCCGCCGCCGACGACGCTGAGCCCGTCGACCTCGGTGAGCGCCTCGGCGACCACGCGGGTGCCGGCGGCGAAGGGGGCGAGCTCGAACACGCCCATCGGGCCGTTCCAGAAGACGGTCTTCGACCCGCGGATCTGCTCCGCGAAGGCGGCCGCCGTGTCGGGGCCGATGTCGAGTCCGAGGCCGGAAGCCCCGAAGGGCGTCTCCTCGATGGCATCGGCCGGCGCGACGACGTGCTCGGCGTCAGCCGAGAACGACGCCGCGACCACCACGTCGGTGGGCAGCACGATCGAGACGCCGCGCTCCTCCGCCTCGGCGAGGTACCCTATGACGGTCTCGATCTGGTCGGCCTCGAGCAGGCTCGAGCCCACCTGGTGGCCCTGTGCCGCGAGGAACGTGAAGAGCATGCCCCCGCCGATGAGCAGCGTGTCGACGCGCGGGAGCAGGTGCGCGATGACGCCGAGCTTGTCGGACACCTTCGAGCCGCCGAGCACCACCGTGTACGGCCGCTCGGGCGACTCGGTGAGCCGGTCGAGCACGTCGAGCTCCGCCGCGATCAGCAGGCCCGCGGCGCTCGGCCGCAACTGCTCGAGCTCGTAGACGCTCGCCTGCTTGCGGTGCACGACGCCGAAGCCGTCGGAGACGACCGCGTCGGCGGAGCCCGCGAGCTCGCCGGCGAACGCGGTGCGCTCCGCCTCGTTCTTCGAGGTCTCCCCCGGGTTGAACCGCAGGTTCTCGAGCACGAGCACCTCGCCGTCGCCGAGCGCCTCGACCTTCGCCGTGGCATCCGGCCCGACCGTGTCGCTCGCGAACGCGACGGGCGCGTCGATGAGTTCGCCGAGGCGCGCCGCGACCGGCGCGAGGCTGTACCTCGGGTCGGGCGCCCCGTCGGGGCGGCCCAGGTGGGAGACCACGATCACGCGGGCTCCCTGGCCGACGAGGGCCTCGAGCGTGGGGACGGACGCCCGCACGCGGCCGTCGTCCGTGATGACCCCGTCCTGGAGAGGGACGTTGAGGTCACAACGGACGACGACGCGCTTGCCGGCGAGCGGACCGAGGGATTCGATCGTTCGCAGGGTCACAGTCATCGACTCAGAGGCGATCGGCGACGTACTCGGTGAGGTCGACGAGGCGGTTGGAGTAGCCCCACTCGTTGTCGTACCAGCTCGAGAGCTTCACCTGGTCGCCGAGGACCCGCAGCAGCCCCGCGTCGAAGATCGACGAGTGCGGGTCGGAGACGATGTCGCTCGAGACGATCTCGTCTTCGGTGTACTTCAGGATGCCCTTCATCGGCCCCTCGGCGGCGGCCTTGTAGGCCGCCTTGACCTCGTCGACCGTGACGGGACGCGACGAGGTGACCGTGAGGTCGGTGATCGAACCGGTGGGCACGGGAACGCGGAGCGCGAAACCGTCGAGCTTGCCGACGAGCTCGGGGAGCACGAGGCCGATGGCCTTCGCGGCACCGGTCGACGTCGGGACGATGTTGATGGCCGCCGCGCGCGCGCGACGCAGGTCCTTGTGGGGGCCGTCCTGCAGGTTCTGGTCGGCCGTGTACGCGTGCACCGTGGTCATCAGGCCGCGCTCGATGCCGAAGGCGTCGTTGAACACCTTCGCGAGGGGGGCGAGGCAGTTGGTCGTGCAGGACGCGTTGGAGATGATGTGGTGACGCTCGGGGTCGTAGTCCTGCTCGTTGACGCCCATGACGAAGGTCGCGTCCTCATCGGTCGCCGGCGCCGAGATGAGCACCTTCTTCGCGCCGGCCACGAGGTGCTTGCGCGCGTCGCCGGCCTTGGTGAAGAAGCCCGTCGACTCGATCACGATGTCCACGCCGAGCTCGCCCCAGGGCAGGTTCGCGGGGTCGCGCTCGGCGAACGCCTTGATCGCCTTGCCGTTGACGATGATGTGGTCGTCGTCGTACTCGACGGTCGCATCGAGCCGACCCGTGACGGAGTCGTACTTCAGCAGATGGGCGAGCGTCTTGTTGTCGGTGAGGTCGTTCACCGCGACGATGTCGAGGTCGGCGCCCTGGGCGAGGGCGGCGCGGAAGTAGTTGCGGCCGATGCGGCCGAAGCCGTTGATGCCGATCTTTACGGGCACGGATGTCTCCTGCATTGACGTGCGCGAGTGCGCGATTTCAAGGTGAACTGATCGGACAGCGGTGTCCCCGGACGGGTCCGGGGACACCATCCGCTACGACAGTAGCAGCAGCCCTGAGGTCTTCTCACCGGCGGCCTGGAAGCGCTGCTGGACGTTCTCCCAGTTCGCGATGTTCCAGAACGCCTTCACGTAGTCGGCTCGCACGTTCTTGTAGTCGAGGTAGTAGGCGTGCTCCCAGACGTCGAGCATCAGGAGCGGCACGATGCCGGCCGGCAGGTTCCCCTGCTGGTCGAAGAACTGCACGATGATGGGGCGCTGGCCGATGGAATCCCACGCGAGCACGGCCCAGCCTGAGCCCTGGACGCCGAGCGCGGTCGCGGTGAAGTGCGCCTGGAACTTGTCGAACGAGCCGAAGTGGTCGTCGATCGCCGCGGCGAGCTCGCCGGTGGGCTTGTCGCCGCCGTCGGGCGAAAGGTTGGTCCAGAAGATCGAGTGGTTGACGTGGCCGCCGAGGTTGAATGCGAGGTCCTTCTCGAGCTTGTTGACGTTGGCGAGGTTGCCCGAGTCGCGTGCCTCTGCGAGCTGCGCGAGGGCCGTGTTGGCGCCGGTCACGTACGCCTGATGGTGCTTCGAATGGTGCAGCTCCATGATCGTGCCGCTGATCGACGGCGCGAGCGCAGAGTAGTCGTAGGGCAGGTCTGGGAGGGTGTAGTCAGCCATTGCTTCTCCTTGTCAGATGCCGGGCGTTCCGGGCTCCTGCCCGGTGTTCCGCGGCTGCATCCACGAGTCTATGCCTGCTCCGCGGCGGGTCCGTCGGGGTTGACGCCGAAGGTCACGGGGCGGGACACGAGCGGGATGCCGCAGCATCCGGTCGTGTCGAAGGTGCGCCGTCGACGTGGCCGACGACGAGGATCAGACGTCGTCGAGGTCGGCAGGGAGGCTCGCCTCGGTGCCCGGTACTCCGAGCTCCATCGCCCGTTTGTCGGCCATCGCGAGGAGCCGGCGGATGCGGCCGGCGACGGCATCCTTGGTCATGGGCGGGTCGGCGTGGTGGCCGAGCTCGTCGAGGCTCGCGTCGCGATGCGCGAGCCGCAGCTCGCCGGCGTACTTCAGGTGATCGGGGATGTCGTCGCCGAGCAGCTCCATGGCGCGTTCGACGCGGGCGCACGCCGCGACCGCGGCCTGCGCGGAGCGCCGGAGATTGGCGTCGTCGAAGTTGACGAGGCGGTTCGCGGTGGCACGCACCTCGCGCCGTTGCCGCAGCTCCTCCCAGTTGCGCACGGTGTCGGTGGCCCCCATGACGGCGAGCATCGAACTGATCGCCTCGCCGTCGCGGATGACGACCCGGTGCACGCCGCGCACCTCGCGGGCCTTCGCGGAGATGCCGAGGCGTCCCGCCGCGCCGACGAGTGCCATCGCCGTCTCGTTGCCGGGGCAGGTCACCTCGAGCGCGGCTGAGCGCCCGGGGTCGGTGAGGCTGCCGTGCGCGAGGAACGCGCCGCGCCACACCGCCGCGACGTCGTCACGCGATCCGGTGGTGAGCTTGTTGGGCAGGCCGCGCACGGGACGACGGCGCGCGTCGAGCAGTCCGGTCTGGCGTGCGAGGGTCTCGCCGCCGTCGAGCACGCGCACGAGGTACTGATTCGATCGGCGGATGCCCGACGGCGAGATCACGGAGACATCCGGGCGCACGCCGTACAACTCGCCGAGGTCGCGGGTCACTCGTCGGGCGATGGTGGGAGAGTCGAGCTCCGCCTCGATCGCGATGCGCCCCGAGATGATGTGCAGGCCGCCGGCGAATCGCAGCACCGAAGCGAGCTCCGCTGCCCGCACGCTCGTCTTCGACACGTCGACCCGCGCCAGTTCCTCTTTCACGTCGGCGGTCAGTGCCACGTCAGGTCCTCTCATTCGTCACGTCGCGGTTCGTCGGTCGTGCGACCGGATCACTCACGGCCGCGATCGCGGTGCTTCACGCTGACCGCCACGCCGGGCAGCTGCCCGAGGCGGTCGGCGAGCTCGCGGACGATCGCGACCGAACGGTGCTTGCCGCCGGTGCAGCCCACCGCGATGGTCGCATGTCGCTTGTTCTCGCGCTGGTAGCCCGCCATGACGGGCTCGAGGGCGGCCGAGTAGGCGTCGATGAACTCGTGCGCGCCGGGCTGGCTGAGCACGTACTCCGAGACCTCGGCGTCCTCGCCGGTCAGGTGCCGCAGCTCGGGGATCCAGAAGGGGTTGGGCAGGAACCTCGCGTCGGCGACGAGGTCGGCGTCGGCAGGCAGTCCGTACTTGAAGCCGAAGCTCAGCAGGGTCACGCGGAGTCCCGCGTGCCCTTCCTCGGCGAACGTCTCGGTGATGAGCGTGGCCAGCTGGTGGATGTTCAGGTCGGACGTGTCGACGACGATGTCGCTCGACTCGCGGAGTTCCGCGAGGCGGGTGCGCTCGGCGCCGATTCCATCGAGCAGGGTGCCGTTGCCCTGGAGCGGATGCGGCCGGCGCACGGATTCGAACCGACGCACGAGCACCGCGTCGGTGGCGTCGAGGAAGACGACCCGCACGTTCACGCCGGTGCGCAACGCCTGGATGATGTCCTGCAGCTCGGAGAAGAAGTCGCGGCCGCGCACGTCGACGACCGCCGCGATGCGCGGCAGCGACGCACCGGCGCGCTCGACGAGCTCGACGAGGGGGCGCAGCATCTGCGGCGGCAGATTGTCGACCACGTACCAGTCGAGGTCTTCCAGCGCATTCCCGACGGTGGAGCGACCGGCACCCGACATGCCGGTGACGATGAGCATCTCCTGGTGCCCGGCCTCAACTGCCATCGTCTCGGGCCCCCTTCCGCACGTCGACACCCCAGCCTAGCGGGGCGCCGACACGCCGTCAGCGTGAAGGTGAGCGTGCACGGTCGCGGCGAGGCTCGGGCCGATCCCCTTCACCTCGGCGATGTCGGCCTCGCCGGCGGCACGAAGGCGCGCGACGGACCCGAAGTGCTTCAGAAGCTCCTTCACGCGGGCAGGGCCGAGCCCCGGGATCTCCGAGAGCACCGTGCCGATGTCGCGCTTGCGCCGCTGACGCTGGTGCGTGATGGCGAAGCGGTGCGCCTCGTCGCGCACCCGCTGGAAGAGGAAGAGCGCGTCGCTGTTGCGTGGGAGGATGACCGGGAAGTCGGCGTCGGGCGTCCAGATCTCCTCGAGCCGCTTCGCGATGCCGCACAGGTAGATGCCCTCCACGCCCGACTCCTCGAGCGCGCGGGCGGCCGCGGCGACCTGCGGTTCACCGCCGTCGACCACGAGCAGGTTCGGGCGGTATGCGAACTTCTTCCTTCGACCGTTTGCCGCGGCATCCGGATCGCCGGACTCGGCGCCGTCGTCCGCGGGCGCCTCGGCATCGTGGTTCGCCTCAGGCCCAGCGAGGTAGGCGAGACGCCTCGTGAGCACCTGGTGGATCGAGTCGGTGTCGTCGGTCGAGCTCGGAATGGTGAAGCGGCGGTATTCGTCCTTTCGCGGGAGGCCGTCCTCGAACACCACCATCGACGCGACGATGTTCGTTCCCGAGAGGTGCGAGACGTCGAAGCACTCGATGCGCAGCGGCGCATCGGCCATGCCGAGTGCCTCCTGGATGTCCTCGAGCGCTCTGGATCGTGTCGTGAAGTCGGCGCTCCGCCGGGTCTTGTAGAGCATCAGCGTCTGCTTGGCGTTCTGGTTGGCGGTGTCGAGCAGCGCCGCCTTGTCGCCCCGCTGCGCAGCTCGGAGGCGGACCCGGCGTCCTGCGAGCCCAGCCAGCCAGGCCTCGAGCGCGGCGGCGTCGTCGGGGAGCTCGGGGACGACGACCTCGCCCGGCGGGATCAGGTCGGTTCCGTACGCATTCTGCAGCACCGAGTCGACGAGTTCGCCGAGCGGCACGTCGAGTTCCTTGTCGACGGTCCATGAACGCACGCCGCGGACCCGGCCGCCGCGAACCACGAACAGGTGCACGGCCGCGGCGAGCTCGTCGTGGTCGATGCCGAAGACGTCGAGGTCGACCTTCTCGCCGAGCACGACCGCGCTCTTCTCGAAGAACGCGGTGGCCGCCTGAAGCTGGTCGCGCCGGCGGGCCGCCGTCTCGTAGTCCTGCACGGCGGCGGCGGACTGCATCTGCCGGGTGAGTTCGCCGAGGATCCGCCGATCCTGGTTCTGCATGAAGGCGACGAAGCGATCGACGTTGGCGCGGTGCTCCTCGATCGTGACCTTGCCCGAGCACGGACCGAAGCACTTGCCGATCTGGCCGGCGAAGCACGGCTTGCCGGTCGCCATCGCGCGCCGGTAGTCACTGTCTTTGCAGGTGCGGATCGGGAAGAGCTTCAGCAGGGTGTCGAGCGTCTCGCTCACGGCCCAGACCTTCGGGTACGGGCCGAAGTACCGGGCGCCCGGGATGCCACGCTTCCGGGACACCATCGCGCGGGGCGCCTCCTCGCCGAGCGTGACCACGAGGTAGGGATACGACTTGTCGTCCTTGAACCGCACGTTGAACGGCGGATGCAACTGGTTGATCCACGTGATCTCGAGTTGCAGTGCCTCGACGTCGCTCTGGACGACGGTCCACTCGACGGATGCCGCGGTCGTGACCATTCGGCGGGTGCGCTCGTGCAGCGCGCGCAGCGGTGCGAAGTAGTTCGAGAGCCGGGCCCTGAGGTTCTTGGCCTTGCCCACGTACAGCACTCGCCGGTCGGCATCGAGGAATCGGTACACGCCGGGGTCGGTGGGGATCTCCCCCGCCTTCGGGCGGTATGGAACGGTGTCGCTCATCCTCGTCAGCTGGCGACCTCGGCGCGCACGGATGCCGAGTCGAAGATCTCGCGCAGGAAGTAGCCCGTGTGGCTCGCCACCACGCGCGCGACCTGCTCGGGCGTACCGGTGGCGACGACCTGGCCGCCGCCCGAGCCGCCCTCGGGCCCGAGATCGATGATCCAGTCGGCGGACTTGATGACGTCGAGGCTGTGCTCGATCACGATCACGGTGTTGCCCTTGTCGACCAGCTTGCCGAGCACCTTCAGGAGCTTGCGCACGTCTTCGAAGTGCAGGCCCGTGGTCGGCTCGTCGAGCACGTAGACGCTGCGGCCGTTCGAGCGTCGCTGCAGCTCGGTCGCGAGCTTGACACGCTGCGCCTCGCCGCCGGAGAGGGTGGTGGCGCTCTGGCCGAGTTGCACGTAGCCGAGCCCGACGTCGACGAGGGTCTTCAGGTACCGGTGGATCGCCGAGATCGGCTCGAAGAACTCCGCCGCCTCGCTGATCGGCATCTCGAGCACCTCGGCGATGTTCTTGCCCTTGTAGTGCACCTGGAGCGTCTCGCGGTTGTACCGCTTGCCGCCGCAGACCTCGCACGCGACATAGACGTCGGGCAGGAAGTTCATCTCGATCTTGATCGTGCCGTCGCCGGAGCACGCCTCGCAGCGACCGCCCTTGACGTTGAAGCTGAAGCGGCCCGGAAGGTAGCCGCGTGCCTTCGCCTCCGTCGTCTCGGAGAACAGCGTGCGGATGCGGTCGAACACGCCCGTGTACGTGGCCGGATTCGATCGCGGAGTGCGACCGATCGGCGCCTGGTCGACATGCACGACCTTGTCGAGCTGCTCGATGCCGGTGAGTCGCCGGTGCTTGCCCGGCACCTTGCGAGCCCCGTTGAGCCGGTTGGCGAGCACGCGATAGACGATGTCGTTGACGAGGGATGACTTGCCCGATCCGCTGACCCCGGTGACGGCGGTGAACGTGCCGAGCGGGAACTCGACGTCGATGCCCCGGAGGTTGTTCGCCTCGGCGCCCTGCACCGAGATCATACGGTCGGGGTCGATCGGCCGGCGTCGAGCGGGGATCGGGATCGCCTTGCGGCCCGAGAGGTAGTCGCCCGTGAGCGAGCGCGGGTTCTTCACGAGGTCGGCGTAACTGCCCGAGTGCACGACCGTGCCGCCGTTGACGCCGGCACCCGGTCCGATGTCGACGATCCAGTCCGCGGTGCGGATCGTGTCCTCGTCGTGCTCGACCACGATCAGCGTGTTGCCGAGATCGCGGAGGGCGAGAAGCGTGTCGATGAGACGGCGGTTGTCGCGTTGGTGCAACCCGATGCTGGGTTCGTCGAGCACGTACAGCACACCCGTGAGGCCCGAGCCGATCTGCGTCGCGAGGCGGATGCGCTGCGCCTCGCCGCCCGACAGCGTGCCGGCGGCCCGGGCGAGGTCGAGATAGCTGAGCCCGACGCGGATGAGGAAGTCGAGGCGGAGCCTGATCTCGCGGAGCACCTGGGCCGCGATCGCCTGCTCGCGGTCGGTGAGCTGGAGCCGGTCCATGAAGGCGCGCGCATCCGTGAGGCTGAGCAGCCCCACGTCGGCGATGCTGTGCTCGTGGATGAGCACCGAGAGCACCTCGGGCTTGAGCCGCTTGCCGTCGCACACCGGGCACGGCACCTCGCGCAGGTACTCCGCCCAGCGCGCCCGCTGCACATCGGTCTCGGCCTGGAGGTACTGCCGCTCGATGTAGGGCACGACTCCCTCGAATCCCGAGGTGTAGCTCATCTCGCGCCCGTAGCGGTTGCGCCACCGCACCTTGACCTCGAAGTTCTCGCCGCGGAGCACCGCCTGGCGCGCATCGACTGGGAGCTCCTCCCACGGTGTGTCGAGCGAGAAGCCGACGTCACGGGCCAGCCCGTCGAGCAGCTTCTCGTAGTAGTTGTAGAGGCTCTTGCCCTGCGATGTCCACGGCAGGATCACGCCCTCGGCGATGCTCAGCGACGGGTCGCCCAGCAGGAGCGACTCATCGACCGACATCCGGGTGCCGAGTCCCGAGCACTCGGGGCATGCGCCGAACGGCGCGTTGAACGAGAAGGTGCGCGGCTCGATCTCGGTGAGCTGGATCGGGTGCTGGTTCGGGCACGAGAGCTTCTCGGAGAACGTCGCCCATGCGCGAGGCCCCGACTCGTCGACGTAGTTGATCTGCACGAGTCCGTCGGTCAGGCGCAGCGCCGTCTCGAGCGAGTCCGTCAGCCGGCCGAGCACGTCGGGGCCGGCCACGAGACGATCGATCACGACCGAGATGTCGTGCTTCACCTGCTTCTTGAGCGCCGGCGGCTCGTCGAGGCGGATCAGCTCGCCGTCGACGACCGCTCGGGAATAGCCGCCTGCCGCGAGCTCGCGGAAGAGGTCGACGAACTCGCCCTTCTTCTTCGACACGACCGGGCTCAGCACCTGATACCGGGTGCCGTCTGGCAGCTCCATGAGCCGATCGGCGATCTGCTGCACCGTCTGCCGCTGGATGCGCTCACCGCACACCGGGCAGTGCGGCACGCCGATGCGTGCCCACAGCAGGCGCATGTAGTCGTAGATCTCGGTGATCGTGCCGACCGTCGAGCGCGGGTTGCGGTTCGTGGACTTCTGGTCGATCGAGACGGCGGGGCTCAGGCCCTCGATGAAGTCGACGTCGGGACGATCGACCTGGCCGAGGAACTGGCGAGCGTATGCCGAGAGCGACTCGACGTAGCGTCGCTGCCCCTCGGCGAAGATCGTGTCGAAGGCGAGCGAGGACTTTCCGGAGCCGGACAGGCCCGTGAAGACGACCATGGCATCGCGCGGGATCTCGACGTCGACGTTCTGCAGGTTGTGCACGCGGGCACCGCGGACACTCAGGTGCGAGTGGGCATCGAGACGTGAAACTGGCACCCTACGAGTCTAGAGAGCGCCACCGACACCGGGTTCGGCGGGGCGCGTGCTCTCAGCGAACATACGTTCGATTCGGCCTCCGGATGCCGCTGCCCGCGCGGTCGATCGCATACCCGTCTCCGCTCGCGCACGACGTCGTGCCAGGCAATGGGTCGCCCGCCTCAGCCGAGGTGACCCGCCTTCTCCATCTGCCGCAACTCCCGCTTCAGGTCGGACACTTCGTCGCGCAGGCGCGCGGCGAGCTCGAACTTGAGCTCCCCCGCGGCCTCGAGCATCTGCTCGTTGAGGTCCCGGATGAGCTCCTCGAGGTCGTTCGCGCCGGCGGCGGCGATGCCCTCACGTCGCAGGTTCGGCACGGGCGCCTTCTTCCGCGCATCCCGGCCGGCGAGGAGTGCCGCGGTGTCGGCCTCCTCACGTGCGAGCACCTCGGTGATGTCGGCGATGCGCTTGCGCAGCGGCTGCGGGTCGATGCCGTTCGCGCGGTTGTATTCGAGCTGCTTGTCTCGTCGGCGCGTGGTCTCGTCGATGGCGGCCGCCATCGAGTCGGTGAGCACGTCGGCGTACATGTGGACCTCGCCAGACACGTTGCGCGCGGCCCGGCCGATGGTCTGGATGAGCGAGGTCGATGAGCGGAGGAAGCCCTCCTTGTCGGCGTCGAGGATGGCCACGAGCGACACCTCGGGCAGGTCGAGGCCCTCACGGAGCAGGTTGATGCCGACGAGCACGTCGTAGACGCCGGCGCGGAGCTCCGTGAGCAGTTCGACCCGGCGCAGCGTGTCGACATCGGAGTGCAGGTAGCGCACGCGCACCCCGGCCTCGGTGAGGAAGTCGGTGAGCTCCTCGGCCATGCGCTTGGTGAGCGTCGTGACGAGCACGCGTTCGTTGCGCTCCGCCCGGATTCTGATCTCCTCGAGCAGGTCGTCGATCTGGCCCTTCGAGGGCTTCACCACGATCTGCGGGTCGACGAGGCCGGTGGGGCGGATGATCTGCTCGACGACACCATCGGCGATGCCCATCTCGTATCGGCCGGGAGTGGCCGACAGGTAGACGGTCTGGCCGACGCGCGCCTTGAACTCGTCCCACTTGAGTGGGCGATTGTCGAGCGCGCTCGGCAGGCGGAAGCCGTGCTCCACGAGGGTGCGCTTGCGCGAGGAGTCGCCCTCGTACATCGAGCCGATCTGGGGCACCGTCACGTGCGACTCGTCGATGACGACGAGGAAGTCGTCGGCGAAGTAGTCGAGGAGGCAGTGCGGCGCCTCGCCGGGTGCCCGGCCGTCGATGTGGCGCGAGTAGTTCTCGATGCCCGAGCAGAAGCCGATCTGCTCCATCATCTCGAGGTCGAACGTCGTGCGCATGCGCAGTCGCTGCGCTTCGAGGAGCTTGCCCTCGCGCTCGAGTTCGGCGAGCCGCTCTTCGAGCTCGACGCGGATGGTGCCGATCGCCCGTTGCATCACGTCGGTGCTCGCGACGTAATGCGACCCCGGGAAGACGGGAATGGCGTCGAGCTTGGCGACGACCTGGCCGGTGAGGGGATGCAGGCTGTACAGCCCCTCGATCTCGTCGCCGAACATCTCGATGCGGATCGCGAGCTCTTCGTATATCGGGATGATCTCGATCGTGTCGCCGCGCACCCTGAAGTTGCCGCGCGAGAAGTCGACGTCGTTGCGCTGGTACTGCATCGAGACGAACTTGCGGATCAGCCAGTCGCGGTCGACCCGCTGCCCGACCTGGAGCGGCATCATCGCGCCGAGGTACTCCTCGGGCGTGCCGAGGCCGTAGATGCAGGAGACGCTCGACACCACGATGACGTCGCGCCGGCTCAGCAGTGAGTTCGTGGTGGAGTGCCTGAGTCGCTCCACCTCGGCGTTGATCGACGAGTCCTTCTCGATGAAGGTGTCGGTCTGCGGCACGTAGGCCTCGGGCTGGTAGTAGTCGTAATACGAGACGAAGTATTCGACCGCATTATTGGGCATGAGCTCGCGGAACTCGTTGGCGAGCTGGGCGGCGAGCGTCTTGTTGTGGGCGAGCACGAGCGTGGGTCGCTGCACCTGCTCGATGAGCCAGGCGGTGGTCGCGGACTTGCCGGTGCCGGTCGCGCCGAGCAGCACGACGTCGGTCTCGCCGGCGTTGATGCGGCCGGCGAGTTCGGCGATCGCAGTGGGCTGGTCGCCGCTCGGCCGGTACTCGCTCACGACCTCGAACGGGCGGACGGATCGCGTGGCCTGCATGCGTTCCAGTCTAGGTTCGCCCGCCGACACTAGGCCCGCGCGCGCTCCTGCTTGACACGGTGCCAGAGGGCGTCGACCTGGCTCATGGTGTGGGCGATCGAGCCGTCCGTGTCGATGACGACATCGGCGACGGCGCGCCGCTCGGAATCGTCGACCTGGGCATCGACGCGCGCCTGCGCGTGGATCGGGTCGAGGCCGCGTTCCTCGACGAGTCGCTTCACCTGGGTGCGCTTCGGTGCGCTCGTCACGACGATGAGGTCGAACGGATGATCCACGGCGGCGTCCACGAGCAGCGGCACGTCGTAGACCACCACTGCCACGGGGTCCTCACGCGCGATCCTCTCGAGGATCCTGCCCGTCAGCTGGCGAACGGCGGGATGCACGATCGCATTGAGCCTGGCGCGAGCCGCCTCGTCGTGGAACACGATCTCAGCGAGCTTCTGTCGGTCGAGCGTTCCGTCGTGCCGCAGGACGCCGGGACCGAACTCCTCGACGATCGCGGCGAGCGCGGGCTTGCCGGGCTCGACGACCCGCCGTGCGAGCTCGTCGGCGTCGATGTGCACCGCTCCGTGCTCGACGAGGCGTCTCGCGACCGTGGACTTTCCTGAGGCGATTCCGCCCGTGAGACCGATCAGATACACGCTGACCACTCTATCCGTGCGACACTCGACCCGACGGCGTGGAGGTGCACGTGCTCGAGGTGCTGACGGGTACGGGTCTCGAGGTGCTGGTCATCGTGCTCCTGCGGCGGCGGCGTGCGAAGGGCGCCCGGGAGGGGCATCCGACACCGACGCAGTGATCGTGCCGTGAACGCCGGAAGGCCGGCCCCGAGGGGACCGGCCTTCCTTGTCGCGGATCGCGACTAGTTGCTCGAGAGCTTCTCGCGCAGCGCGGCGAGCGACGCGTCGTCGGCGAGGGTGCCCGCGCCGGCGGTGTCGCTCGAGTACGAGGCGGCACCCGAGGTGAACGAGTCGTCGGCGGAAGCGGCAGCGTTCGCCTGGGCGACCTGCTTCTTGTGCGCCTCCCAGCGAGCCTGGGCGGCAGCGTAGTCCTGCTCCCACTTCTCGCGCTGGGCCTCGAAGCCCTCGCGCCACTCGTTGGTCTCGGGGTCGAAGCCCTCGGGGTACTTGTAGTTGCCCTGCTCGTCGTACTCGGTGAGCATGCCGTAGAGCGCCGGGTCGAACTCGGTGCCCTCGGGGTCGACGCCCTCGTTCGCCTGCTTCAGCGAGAGCGAGATGCGACGACGCTCGAGGTCGATGTCGATGACCTTGACGAAGACCTCTTCGCCGACCGACACGACCTGCTCCGCGAGCTCGACGTGCTTGCCCGACAGTTCCGAGATGTGCACGAGGCCCTCGATGCCGTCGGCCACGCGGACGAACGCGCCGAACGGCACGAGCTTCGTGACCTTGCCCGGTGCGACCTGGCCGATCGCGTGGGTGCGGGCGAAGACCTGCCACGGGTCCTCCTGCGTCGCCTTGAGCGACAGCGAGACGCGCTCGCGGTCGAGCTCGACGGAGAGCACCTCGACGGTGACCTCCTGGCCGACCTCGACGACCTCGCTGGCGTGCTCGATGTGCTTCCACGACAGCTCGGAGACGTGGACGAGACCGTCGACGCCGCCGAGGTCGACGAACGCACCGAAGTTGACGATCGACGAGATGACGCCCTTGCGGATCTGGCCCGGGTGGAGGTTGGCGAGGAACGTGGAACGCGACTCGGACTGCGTCTGCTCGAGGAGCGCGCGACGCGAGAGCACCACGTTGTTGCGGTTCTTGTCGAGCTCGAGGATCTTCGCCTCGATCTCCTGGCCGAGGTACGGCGTGAGGTCGCGGACACGGCGGAGCTCGATGAGCGAGGCCGGAAGGAAGCCACGGAGGCCGATGTCGACGATCAGGCCGCCCTTGACGACCTCGATGACCGAACCGGTCACGACGCCATCGGCTTCCTTGATCTTCTCGACGTCGCCCCAGGCGCGCTCGTACTGAGCGCGCTTCTTCGACAGGATGAGTCGGCCTTCCTTGTCCTCCTTCTGGAGAACCAGGGCCTCGACGGTGTCGCCGACGCCGACGACCTCGCTGGGGTCGACATCGTGCTTGATGGAAAGCTCGCGGGAGGGGATCACACCCTCGGTCTTGTAACCGACGTCGAGGAGCACCTCGTCGCGGTCGATCTTCACGACGGTGCCCTCGATCAGGTCGCCGTCGTTGAAGAACTTCAAAGTCTTCTCGACCGCGGCGAGGAAATCGTCAGCAGATCCGATGTCGTTGATCGCGACCTGCTTGGGCGCCTTGGTCGTTGCGGTTGTCATGTAGTGAATGCTCCGTAAAGGACAAAATCGAGCCCGTCGCGAGGTAGAGCGTTGTTTTCCGCGACGGGCAGGCGGACAGGGATGTCACACGAGTGACGCTCCATCCTAACGGACGCGCTCCCCCGGCGGCAACCGCGCTCCACAGGGTCCTCAGGCGGAGCGGTGCTCCTCGTTCCTCGCGGCTCAGCCGAGCAGTGCGCCGCGCAGCGTATCGAGGCCCACACCGCCGAGGTCGAGCGCCCGGCGATGGAAATCGCGGATGTCGAACCCGGCGCCCTCACGACGCGCCACTTCGTCGCGCAGCTGCTCCCAGATGCGCTGCCCGACCTTGTACGACGGCGCTTGGCCGGGCCAGCCGAGGTAACGGTTCACCTCGAAGCGCACGAACCCCTCGTTCATGTTCACGTTCTGCGACAGGAACTCGAACGCGTACTCCCCCGTCCACGGCCCGTTGCCGTCGGGCCGCTGCTTGCCCAGGTGCACGCCGATGTCGAGCACCACGCGGGCGGCGCGCATGCGCTGACCGTCGAGCATGCCGAGCCGGTCGGCCGGGTCGTCGAGGTAGCCGAGGCCCTCCATGAGCCGCTCGGCATACAGCGCCCACCCCTCGGCGTGCCCGGAGGTTCCGGCCAGTTGGCGCCGCCAGGTGTTGAGCTTGCCGCGGTTGACGACCGCCTGCCCGATCTGCAGGTGGTGGCCCGGCACACCCTCGTGGTAGACGGTGGTGAGCTCACGCCACGTGTCGAACTCGGTGACGCCCTCGGGAACCGACCACCACATGCGACCGGGACGCGTGAAGTCGTCGCTCGGACCCGTGTAGTAGATGCCGCCCTCCTGGGTGGGCGCGATGAGGCACTCGAGCGTGCGGATCTCGGCGGGGATGTCGAACTGCGTGGCGGCGAGCTCGGCCACGGCACGGTCGCTCGTCTCCTGCATCCACTGCTTGAGCGCGTCGGTGCCGTGCAGTTTGCGGGAGGGGTCGCCGTCGAGGAAGGCGACGGCCTCGGCGACGGATGCCCCGGGCACGATCTCGCGCGCGATCGACTCCTGCTCGGCGACCATGCGAGCAAGCTCCTCGATGCCCCACTCGTACGTCTCGTCGAGGTCGATGACGGCCCCGAGGAAGTGGCGCGATTGCAGGGCGTAGATCTCCCGCCCGACGCCGTCGTGCGATCCCGCCGAGGACTGGAGCTCGCCCTCGAGGAACTCCGCGAGGCGCCCGTAGGCGGATGCCGCATCCGCCGCCCCGCCATCGAGGTGGCGCTGCAGCGACTCGGGTAGCTCGGCGTCGCCGACCCTGGCGGTGGACGCGAATATGGCGAAGAACCCGTCGGGCTTGGCATTGCGGCGCGCCTGTGCAGCGACCTCGCGGACCTGCCGGGCGGCGGGGACGACGCCTCGCTGCACACCCTCGCGGAGCATCGCGATGTAGCCGTCGATGGCGCCGGGGACGGCCTCGAGGCGGGTCGCGATGCGCTCCCATTCCTCGGGCGCGTCGGTCGGCATGAGGTCGAACACCTCGCGGATGTCCTGCGAAGGGCTCGCGATCACGTTGAGGTCGCGGAGGTGCAGCCCCGCATCGTGACGTTCGAGCTCGAGTTCGAGTTCGCTGCCGAGGTCGGCGACGGTGATGCGGTCGACGTCGTCGACCGGGGTCGCGGCGCGGAGGGCGGCAAGCGCCTCACGCGTCGCGGCGATCGAGCGCTCGTGGCCGGCGGGCGAGTAGTCGGCGAGCCGCTCGTCGTGAGAGGTGCGGCCGATGTACGTGCCGACGGCGGGGTTCAGCTCGACGAGCGTGTCCACCCAGCCCTCGGCGATGCGGTCGACGTCGGTCGGGGTGCGCTCACTCGATGCCATGCTGCGAGCCTATGGCACCCCGCCGACGCGTGCCGAGTCCGGTGAGGGCACGCCGTCGTCGGCGCCACGGCACGGATGCCCCGAGGGGCATGCACCGATCAGTGTGCGGCGTCGTCCCAATTGGCGCCCCGGCCGATCTGCACGTCGAGCGGCACGAGAAGCTCGGCCGCGTGCGACATCCGATCGCGGACGACCTCCTCGAGCACCTCGGACTCGCCCGGCGCGACCTCGAAGATGAGTTCGTCGTGCACGGTCATGAGCATGCGGCTCTCGAGCCCCTTAGCGGCGATGTCGGATTCGACCGTCGTCATCGCGATCTTCATGACGTCGGCAGCCGATCCCTGGATCGGGGAGTTGAGGGCCGCCCGCTCGGCGTTCTCACGGAGCACGCGGTTCGGGCTCGCGAGGTCGGGGAACGGACGCCGCCGACCGAAGATGGTCTCGGTGTATCCGTCGATCTTCGCCTGCTCGACGACGCCGCGGAGGTAACCGCGCACGGCGCCGAATCGCTCGAAGTACTCCTTCATGAGCTGCGTCGCCTCGGCGCGATCGATGCGGAGCTGCTTCGACAGACCGAAGGCGCTGAGCCCGTAGGCGAGCCCGTAGGACATCGCCTTGACTTTCGTACGCATGACCGGGGTCACGTCCGCGGGGTCGACCCCGAAGACGCGGGCGCCGACGAAGCGGTGCAGGTCTTCTCCGGCGTTGAACGCCTCGATGAGCCCGGGGTCGCCCGAGAGGTGCGCCATGATGCGCATCTCGATCTGCGAGTAGTCGGCGGTGAGGAGCTCGGTGTATTCGGGTCCGTGGCGGAACGCCTTGCGGATGCGACGGCCGTCTTCCGTGCGGATGGGGATGTTCTGCAGGTTCGGGTCGTTCGAGGACAAGCGCCCGGTCGCCGCACCGATCTGTCCGTACGTCGTGTGGATGCGGCCGTCGGCGCCGATCGCCTTGTCGAGCGACTCGACGATCTGGCGCAGCTTCGTCACGTCGCGGTGCTCGAGCAGGTAGCCGAGGAACGGGTGCGGGTTCGACTCCTGAAGGTCGGCGAGTGCGCTCGCGTCGGTCGTGTAGCCGGTCTTCGTGGCGCGCGTCTTCGGCATGCCGAGCTGGTCGAAGAGCACTTCCTGCAACTGCTTCGGCGAGCCGAGGTTCACCTCCCTGCCGATCTCGGCGAAGGCGGCCTCAGCGAAGGCGACGGCCCGCGCCCCGAGTTCGGCGGACAACGTCGAGAGCTCGGAGTGGTCGACCGTGACGCCGCGCAGCTCCATCGCCGCGAGCACCGGCACGAGCGGCATCTCGACGTCGGCGAGCAGCAGGCGGGAGCTCTCGGAGAGCGCACGGAGCACCACCGGGGCGAGTCGGAGGGTGTACCAGGCATACTCGGGCGCGCCCGAGTCGGACCCCTCCTCGGGCACGAGGAGCGACGGATCGGCCTGCGGCACGGTCTCGCCGAGGTGGTACGACACGAGGTCGGCGAGCGACTTCTCCTGCAGGATCGGTCGCACGAGCCAGCCGGCCACGAGCGTGTCGAGCACGAGGCCGTCGAAGGCGAAGCCGGTTCGGGTCAGCGCCTTCAGCTGCGGCTTCGCGTCGGTCACGATCTTGGGCGCGTCGCTCGCGAGCCAAGCCTCGAACGGCGCCATGTCGGCACCGCCGGGCCGCCAGGCCAGGTGCACCGTCTCGTCGGACGTGGCGATGCCAGCGCCGATCACCCGGCCGTCTACGATCTCCAGGCTGAGACCCAGCCCGGCCGGCTCCGCCGCGACCGCGCGCTCGAGCCATGCCGCGAGCCCCTCGCCGACCAGCCGCTGCGGCTCAGGAGTCACGGGCGCCGGGGCCGCCTCTGCGACCTCTGCCGGAGGGGGCCCGGACGCCGCCACCGCGCCGTTGGCCTCGCCGGTGACGAGCTTCGTGACGCGCTCCATCAGCGTGCGGAACTCGAGCCGCTCGAAGATCGGCCGCACGGAATTGAGATCGATGGGCTTGGCCTCGAGCTCGTCGATCTCGACGTCGAGCTCGACGTCGTGGACGAGCTGGTTGAGTCGCCGGTTGCGTACGGCGTTCTCACGCCCGTCGCGCAGGTTCTGCCCCACGACCCCCTTGATCTCATCGGCATGCGCGAGGATGCCGTCGAGGTCGCCGTACAGGCCGAGCCATTTCACCGCGGTCTTCTCGCCGACCTTCGGGATGCCCGGCAGGTTGTCGCTCGTCTCGCCGACGAGCGCCGCGACGTCGGGATACTGCTCGGGCCTGATGCCGTAGCGCTCCATGACCGCGGCGGTGTCGTACCGCTTAAGCTGTGAGACGCCCTGCGTGTTGGGGTAGAGCAGGGTGACGTCGTCGTTGACGAGCTGGATGGTGTCGCGGTCTCCGGAGACGAGCAGGACGCGGTACCCCTCGGCGACGCCACGCTCGGCGAGCGTGGCCAGGATGTCGTCGGCCTCGAAGTCCTGCTTCTCGATGGTGCGCACGCCCATTGCGTGCAGCGCGTCCTGGAGGAGCGGCACCTGGCCCCTGAACTCCAGTGGCGTCTCGCCGCGGTTGCCCTTGTACTCGGCGTACTCGCGAGTGCGGAACGACTGGCGCGACATGTCGAACGCGACCGCGAGGTGCGTCGGCTTCTCGTTCGCGAGCAGCAGCAGCATCATCGACAGGAAGCCGTGGATGGCGTTCGTGTGTTGCCCGTCGCGGGTGGAGAAGCTGTCGACGGGAAGGGCGTAGAAGGCCCGGAAGGCCAGCGAGTGGCCGTCGATCACGAGAAGGGTGGGCTTGTCTGCGTCCGGCACCCCCATAGCCTACAAGCGGCCGCCGACAGCGATCCGCCAGTCGGACGCCGTCGTCGCGGAGGCTCCGACGAGACGACGGATGCCGCGACGAACGGGTCGTCGCGGCATCCGGAAGGCGGAGTCGCCGGCGCTACTTCTTGGGTGCCAGCTGCTCGATGATCGCCTGGGAGACGTCCTTCATGGTGAGCCGGCGGTCCATCGAGGCCTTCTGGATCCAACGGAATGCCTCGGGCTCGGTGAGGCCCATCTTCTCGTTGAGAAGGCCCTTCGCGCGGTCGACGAGCTTGCGTGTCTCGAATCGCTCGACGAGGTCGCCGACCTCGGCCTCGAGCGCGATGATCTGGGCATGCCGGGCGAGCGCGATCTCGATGGCGGGCAGCAGGTCGTTGGGCGTGAACGGCTTGACGACGTAGGCGAGGGCACCGGCCTCGCTCGCGCGCTCGACGAGCTCCTTCTGGCTGAACGCGGTGAGCAGCACGACGGGCGCCACGTGGCCCTTCGAGAGGCGCTCGGCCGCCGAGATGCCGTCGAGCTGGGGCATCTTCACGTCCATGATGACGAGGTCGGGGCGGAGCTCCGTCGCGAGCGCCACGGCGGTCTCGCCATCGCCCGCCTCTCCGACGACCTCGAACCCGTTGTCGCGCAGGATCTCGACGATGTCGAGGCGGATGAGCGACTCATCCTCCGCCACGACGACGCGGCGCGGCGCCGACTGGGTCTGTTCGCTGTCTGTCACGCAGGAAAGCCTACGGTATTCTGGGCGGGGCCCCTGGCCGGTGTGGCGGAATGGCAGACGCGGAGCACTCAAAATGCTTTGCCCGAAAGGGCGTGTGGGTTCGACCCCCACCACCGGCACCTCAGCCGCGTGAGCGGCGGACCAGGTCGTGCTCCAATGCGAAGGTCGCCGCCTGAGTGCGGGAGTGGACCGCGAGCTTGGCGAAGATGTTGCTCACGTGGCGTTGGACGGTGCGCTCGCTGAGAATGAGCTCCGTGGCGATCATGTGGTTGGTCCTGCCCTCCGCGACCAGTTGCAGCACCTGGGCCTCCCGCCGGGTGAGGCCATGAGCGGACCGCGCTGCGGGCCCTACCAGAAGAGCCCGCGCGCGTGCGAGGTCTGGGGCCGCGCCGAGTTGCGAGAAGGTCGCGGTGGCGGCTTCCAGTTCGAACTGCGCACCCTCCTCGTCGCCCACGGCGCGACATGCGGTCGCGAGCAAGACCGCGTTCACAGCTGCCTCATACGGCGCGGCCAGCTCGCGCCATCCCTCGGCGGCTCGCCGCAACGGCGCAAGCGCGGCCGTCGCCCGGCCGTCGGCCAGGGCGACCTCACCGACCGCCCGAACGTACTCGACCCGCACCAGCGTCGTCTCGAAGGCGTCCGCGCACCGGCCGAGTTCGTCGACGGCGGTGACGGCCTCGGGCAGCTCGCCCGCCGCAAGCATGATCGTGACATATGCGGGCAGGAGGCTGCACCTGTCCTGGGGGCGCTCGGTCTCGCTGAGCGCTCGTCGCACACCGGCGGCTGCGGTCGCGACGTCCCCCTGGGCGAGGCGCATGAGCCCCAGACCGGGCTGGGTCGCTGCACCCAGGCTGCTCGCCCGCCGGTAGGCGAACTCGGCCTCGGCGTGCTCGCCGAGCAGCCGGAGCGTTTCGCCGAGCTCGTAGCAGGCATGTCCAGCCAGCCGCGCTCCGTGTCCCCCCGTGAGCTCATCGACGGCCGTCACGAGCTCGCGCCGGGCTGCAATCCATTCCCCGCGACGCCGCTGCAGCACAGCCCGGTACACGCGGCAGTTCGCGAGAAACGGCCCGGACAAGGTCGGCACAGGCAGTGTGGACATCCACGCCTCGAGCGCTCGCTCCCACTCCTGCCCACGAGCCAGGTCATGCGCCTCCATCTCGGCGTTGGAGATCGAAGCGCAGAAAAGCGATGCGGTCGTCCGTGGCGACGTCTCGCCTGCGGTCACCCGCAGCATCGCCTCGTCGAGACGCTCGAGACCTGCCTGCGTCGCACCAGCGTTGAGCCACGCCCGTCCGATGAGCATTGTGGCGAACGCGTCCAAGTCAGCGTCGGCCCGCTCGCGACCCTGCGCCATTGCCGGTGCGAGCAGAGCGCGTGCGTCGTCGTACCTGCCTGTGGCGAAGCACCCGTACGCGGTCGCCACGAGCAGCCAGCCGAGCTCGGTGCCGGATGCGCCCGCAACCTCCCGGAGCCGAGCCAGCCAGCCGTTCGCGTGGGCCATCTCCCCATCCAGCAGAAACGCCTGCCATAGCCAGAACGCGTCCGTGGAGGCGGCATCGAGGTCCCCCTCCCGGACCCGGAGCGCGAACGCCCGGTCCAGGGCAGACACCGCCGCCTCGTGCCGGCCGCTGAGTTGTGCACACTCCGCGAGCATCTCGAGGTCTTCAACGGCGAGTCCTTCAGGCGCAGTCACGGCCAAGAATCCGGCGCAGGCGTCGTCCCAGCGGAGCCCACGATGCGCCGCGCGGGCCCCGGCGAGCGCAGAAGCGGCATCGCTCACAGCGGCCTCCTTCAGCCTCCAGTCTCCCACCGCACGCCGCGACTGGGTAGAAGTGCCCATGCTGTCCAGGCGATCCGGCGGGGAGTGCCGATGCCGCGCGGCTCGCGCTGGGGGATCTTGGGGTTGAACGCCCGGAACCCGGGCACCAACCATGGGAGTCGTCATGACACAGCCGTTCATCTTGGTCGCGAGTTACCCCGTCAAACCGAACAAGCTGGATGAGATCCAGGACCGATGCCAGAGCATCGCGGCGTTGGTGGAGTCGAACGAACCGCAGTTGCTCGCCTTCCACTTCTACTTCGACGAGGCCGGCGGGCGACTGGGCGTCATCCAGGTGCACCCCGACGCAGCCTCGATGGAGCGTCATATGGAGGTCATCGCCGAGCACCTCGCCACCGCGTGGGACTGGCTCGACGACGAGGGCGGCGAGCAGCACTGGTTCGGTACGCCGCCAGACGTTCTCACCCACTACGCCGTCGAGCACGGCGAGACAGTCGACGCGTTCGCCGCCCACGTGGCCGGGTTCACCCGGAGCCAGGCGTCGCTCGTCGGCTGAGCTCCGACCCCGGGCATTGCACTCAGCCACATCCACAGCCGCCTCAGCAGCACTCATCAGGAGGACAGCGACATGATCAACTACGAAAGCAGCACGTACATCGCCAGGCCGGCGGAGGAAGTCTTCGCGTACGTCGCGGACGTGCGCAACGATCAGCACTGGCACAAGGACGTCAAGTCGGCGACCGTCACCAAGGGCGACGGCCAACTCGCTGTGGGCACCGTCTTCGACGTCAAGGGGATGGTCTCCGGTACCGAGGAGATCATTGCCTATGAGGCCCCCCATAAGGTGGTCCTCAGGGGCGGCGAGATGGGGAAGATCGTTCCGACCGACATCCGCACGATCGAGCCGGTCGACGGCGGGGTGCGTTTCACCCGGCACATCGACATCGATGCAGACGGCTTCATGGGTTGGATGACGAACCGGATGCTCGGATGGGCCACCAAGCGCAACGCCCAGTTCGTCGAGAACCTCAAGCAGGTCCTCGAAAGGGGCTGACCAGCCTCAGCACAACAGCTTTCGGCGCGAAGGCTGCCCTCCTCCGCCGCTAAACTCGTTCGGGCATCACCCCGACGCGAGTGGCAGCAGTGTCGATCTGGAGCCCAGTTGACTCACGAGCTCAGCGAAGCTCGAACGCCGAACCGAGAGTCGTGTCGGGGTCAGGGTTCGCCACCCAGTCGTGCGGGGTGACGCAGCGATTTCAGCCCCTCATCTAACGAGGGTGGCGTGATCGTGCGTCGCGGTTGCCTACGGTTCCTTCGCGGGCGGATGATGCACGCCCCGGTGGATCTCGTACACGCGTGCGTGGCCCGGCGAATCAGGGTCGTCGACGATAGGCCGGTCTGCCATGAACAGGCGGATGACGTGGGCGAGTTCGCCCGGGTGGCTGAAGTTGATCGCGTGCGCCGCGCCTTCGATCTTCACGACGAGCACGTGGGTGTCGGTCTGGCTGGCGACCTCCTGCACCCGGGTGGGCCCGGGCATGAGCGGATCCCGATCGCCCAGCACGACGAGCGTCGGGATCTGGAGCTCGAGCAACCGCTCGAGTGCTGGGTACTGCATGAGTGCCCGGAACATCCGCACCGTGCTGGGCACCCCGAATCGGAGGTAGTCCGGTGTCACCACGCCCATCAGCCGGGGTGGTTCGCGCGGGCCGTCTCGGCTGATCTGGCCCATGGCGCGTCGGAGCGGCTGATTGAAGCCGCCGCCGGCCGGCGACACGAGGACCGCCCGGTCGATGCGATCGGGATGGTGATACGCGAATTCGCAGATGACGGGACAACCCATCGAGTTGCCCACCAGGGTGGCTCGCTCGACCTGGCGGTCGTCGAGGAACCTCGCCGCGGCGTGCGCCAGGTCGGGCACGTCGAGGGCGTCGGCAGCCTTCCCGCTGCGTCCGAAGCCCGGCAGGTCTGGAACGAGCGTGTGGAACTCGTCGGCAAGGCGTTCCGCGGTCGGGAGGAGGTAGCGGCCCGAGAGGCCGAAGCCGTGCACGTGCATCATCACCGGAGCATCCGGTGGATTCCGCGACTCCCGGTAGAAGACGTCGACGCCGTCGATCGTGGTCCATCGCTCGGCCAACGCGGATGCCGGGGGCCGAGGACGTCGCAACCCCCTTCGAGACCCGGTCGATGCCTGCGAGTTCGTCGACATCAGCTCCTCCTCCCAATGCCATCGTCCTCCCGATCGCCTCCGCCCGCTCCCCCCGGAAGGGGGCTCAGGTCACTGGATGCGTTCTCCGGCACGGATGCCTCGCGCAGGTGCGCGTTCCGCTGCTCGATAAGTCGTCGCAGGTATGGGCCGAGCACCACCTCGGCGAGCCGGCCCAGGCCGCCGAGCGGTGCGGTGAACGCGACCCGGTCGATCATGAGCGTGCCGTCGCCGGCGGCGACGAACCGGTGCTCGTGCCAGAAGCGATTGAACGGCCCGCGCACCTGCTCGTCGACGAACGAGTCGGGCGGCGACATGCGGGTGATGCGGCTCGTCATGCGGATGGGCACGCCGAAGTGCCAGGCGCGCCACGTGACCTCCTCCCCCTCGACCATGAGGCCGCCCCTCACGCCTGCGATGGCGCGCGCTCGGGAGTGGGCCATCGACGACAGGTGCAGATCGATGCTGCGTGACCGGTCGAACGCCTCCTGCACGCCGACCGGCAGCCGCGTCCGGCATTCGAACTCCACGACCATGACGGAAGTCTCGCATGCCCACGCCGGACTGGAGGCGGCCGATGCCGCACGTCATGCGCAGGCGGCGTCGGCGGCGCTCAGACCGAGTCGGGAAGGATTCGGATGACGAGACACCGCTCGTCGTCATCCCAGACGGCGCGCGTGCCGAGTGCCAGGCAGCGCTGCGTCATGGCATCGGCGATCTCGCTGGCGTGCCGTCCGGCGTGACGGGCCTGGAAGTGGACGATCTCGGTCGGATGCAGGCGCAGCTCGGTCGGGATCGCAGCTTCGGTGCGCAACATGAACAGGAACGACCGGTCGTTGCGCTCGACCGGATCGACCGCGTAGTCGTCGACGAAGTCGCCGGCGCCGTAGAGGATCGGCCTGTCGCGGTACACCTCGACCCCACGCACGATGTGCGGGGAGTGCCCGAACACGACGTCCGCTCCCGCGTCCACGAGCTCGCGCGCGAACGCACGGTGGCTGCGCGGGGCTTCGACGCCCCAGTTCCCACCCCAGTGCGCCGACACGATGAGCAAGTCGACGATGTCTCGCTCCCGGGCGACGATATCGAGCAGGGCCACGGCGCGTGGGTCGTCGGGGTCGATGGGCACGTGGTGCACGCCGGGCGACTCCTGGCCTGCTTCCCAGTCCGGCTCGTTGTCGGTGAAGGCGATCATGGCAATCGTGAGATCGTCGCGACGGATGACGGCGGGGCGCCGAGCCTCTTCCGCGTTCGCCCCCGCACCGGCGAAGCGGATGCCGTGCTGCGCGAGCGTCGCGAGCGACTCGAGCGCGGCATCCGCGCCGAAATCGAGCACATGGTTGTTCGCCACCGAAACGAGAGCGAAGCCGGCCGACTCGAGGCTCGCCACGGCACGACGGTCGGCGCGGAAGTGGAAGGCCTTGCCGGGCCATGGCTCGCCGTCGTCGGCGAGCACGAACTCGACGTTGCCGACGAGCGCGTCGGCGCGTCGCAGCAGCGGCAGCGTGTCGCCCCACGGGTACTCCGGCGGGCGACGGCGCAGTTCCTCCGCCACGAGCCGGCCCAGCATCACGTCACCGACGAAGGCGATCTCCATGGGACCCTCCGAGCCGCTCATGGCGGCGCGTTCGCTCTTCTTTCCATCATGCACCACCGGCGCTGCCCATCAGGCACCAGGCACATGCGCGACACGAGGATGAAGGCCCAGACGTCACCCGCAGGTGAGGGTCACGCGGCGCGGCATCCGAACGGGCCCACCGTCGCGGCGACGCGGCATCCGCCTGCAGACGACGACGGCCCGGTCGCTCCTCGCGGAGCACCGGGCCATCGGTGCGTCAGTCCAGCACGTCGCCGACGACGTGGACGCGCACGTCGTTCGTGGTGCCGGGGATGCCGGGAGGCGAACCCGAGATGATGACGACCTTCTCGCCGTTCGCGGCGATCCCGGTCTTCGCGAGGACCTCGTCGACCTGGCCGACCATCTGGTCGGTGTGGGTCACGCGATCGACGACGAACGACTCGACACCCCAATTCAGCGCCATGCGGCGACGGATCGCCGGGTCGGGCGTGAACGCGAGGATGGGGATGACGGAGCGGATGCGGGACATCCGGCGCACCGATTCGCCGGTCTCGGTGAAGACGCAGAGGTACTTCGCCTCGACGAAGTCCGCGACCTCGACGGCGGCGAGCGTGATCGCGCCGGCCTGCGTGCGCGGCTTCGTGCCGAGCGGCAGGATGCGGTCGAGCCCGTGCTCCTCGGTGGACTCCACGATGCGCGCCATCGTCTTCACCGTGATCACCGGGTACTCGCCGACGCTGGTCTCGCCCGAGAGCATCACGGCATCTGCACCGTCGAGCACCGCGTTCGCGACGTCGGAGGTCTCGGCGCGGGTCGGAACCGGGCTGTGGATCATCGACTCGAGCATCTGCGTGGCGACGATGACGGGCTTGGCGAGGCGCCGGGCGATCTCGACCGCGCGCTTCTGCACAATGGGCACGGCCTCGAGCGGCAGCTCGACGCCGAGGTCGCCTCGGGCGACCATGATCGCGTCGAAGGCCTCGGTGATCTCCTCCAGGGCGTCGACCGCCTGCGGCTTCTCGATCTTCGCGACGACCGGCACGCGACGTCCGACCTCGTCCATGATCTCGTGCACGCGCTCGATGTCGGAGGCGCTGCGCACGAAGGAGAGCGCGATGAGGTCGGCGCCGAGCTCGAGGCCCCAGCGCAGGTCGGCCTCATCCTTCTCCGACAGGGCTGGCACGTTGACGGTCACCCCGGGAAGGTTGATGCCCTTGTTGTTCGAGACGGGGCCTGCGACGACGACGCGGGTGGTGACCACCGTGCCGTCGGTCTCGACGACCTCGACGCGCACCTTGCCATCGTCGATGAGCAGGAAGTCGCCGGGCTTCACGTCGTGGGGCAGGCCCTTGAAGGTCGTGCCGACGATCTCCTTGGTGCCGACGATGTCTTCCGTCGTGATCTTGAAGACGTCGCCCTCTGCGAGCTCGTACGGGCCGTCGGCGAACTTCCCGAGGCGGATCTTGGGGCCCTGCAGGTCGATGAGCACCGCCACGGCGCGACCTGAGTCGTTCGCCGCCTTCCGCACGTTCTGGTAGACGCCCTCGTGCACGTCGTAGCTTCCGTGGCTGAGGTTCATGCGCGCGACGTCGATGCCCGCATCGACGATCGCCCGGATCTGCTCATAGCTCGATGTCGCCGGCCCGAGGGTGGCGACGATCTTCGCTCGTCTCATCTGGTGTGTGCTCCCGTGTTCCGCGCCGCAGCGCTGGGTGGTGGTCGTGCGACGCGCCGTCGGCGCGCGCGGGTCTAGATCGCGAAGGCGCGGGCGTGCGCCTGGATCGGGCTCGGCAATTGGGTGTCGCCTTCAAGGTACCGGTCGACGGCGGATGCCGCCGCGCGGCCCTCTGCGATCGCCCACACGATGAGCGACTGGCCGCGTCCGGCGTCGCCGGCGACGAACACGCCGGGCTGGGCGGTGGCGTACTCGGCGTCTCGTGCGATGTTGCCCCGGTCGGTCACCGGCAGGTGCAGCTGCTCGTCGAGCTCGCGCGTCTCGGGTCCGGTGAATCCCAGCGAGAGCAGAACGAGGTCGGCGGGGATCTCGTGCTCGGTGCCGGCCTTGGGCACGCGGCGGCCGTCGAGGTACTCCGTCTCGGCGACGCGGATCGCCCGAACCTCACCCGCATCGTTGGCGAGGAACTCGACCGTCGACGCGAGGTACTGGCGGGTGCCGCCCTCCTCGTGCGCGCTCTGCACCTCGAAGACCGTCGGATGCATCGGCCATGGCTGCTCCGCCGGCCGCGTGGGGCTCGGCTCCTTGCCGATGGCGAGGTTGGTCACGGAGAGCGCGCCCTGGCGGTGCGCCGTGCCGATGCAGTCCGCGCCGGTGTCGCCGCCGCCGAGGACCACGACGTGCTTGCCCTCCGCGGTGATCTGGTCGAACACCTGGTCGCCGGCGAGGTGCCGGTTCGACTGGGTGAGGTACTCCATCGCGAAGTGCACGCCGGGTAGGTCGCGCCCGGGGATCGGCAGGTCGCGGGGCACCATCGCGCCCGTCGCGACGACGACCGCGTCGTACCGCTCACGGAGCTGCTCCCAGGTGATGTCGACGCCGATGTTCACTCCCGCGCGGAAGCGGGTGCCCTCGGCGGTCATCTGCGCGAGCCGCTGGTCGAGGTGCTTCTTCTCCATCTTGAAGTCGGGGATGCCGTAGCGGAGCAGTCCGCCGATGCGGTCGTCGCGCTCGAAGACGGCGACCGTGTGGCCGGCGCGCGTGAGCTGCTGCGCCGCCGCGAGCCCTGCAGGGCCCGAGCCGACGACCGCCACCGTCTTGCCGGTGAGGCGACCGGGCGGCTGCGGCTGCACCCAGCCCTTGCCGAACGCCTGGTCGATGATCGACACCTCGACCTGCTTGATCGTCACCGCGGGCTGGTTGATGGCGAGCACGCACGACGACTCGCATGGCGCCGGGCACAGTCGCCCGGTGAACTCGGGGAAGTTGTTCGTGGCGTGCAGGCGCTCGATCGCCGCGCGGCCCTCGCCGCGCCACATGAGGTCGTTCCACTCGGGGATCAGGTTGCCGAGCGGGCAGCCCTGATGGCAGAACGGGATGCCGCAGTCCATGCAGCGACCGGCCTGCCGACGCAGCTGGGCGGGGTCGCCCTGCTCGTAGACCTCTTTCCAGTCCATGATGCGCACCGGAACGGGCCGACGCTTCGGCAGCTCGCGCTCGGTGACCTTCAGAAAGCCCTTCGGGTCAGCCACCCGTCACCTCCATGCATTCGTGGAGCACTGCTCGAGTCTGGTTCGGGTCGCGCTCAGCCACCGGTGACCTCCAGGATCCTGGTCCAGACCACGTCGCCGTCGGGGTCGAGCCCCTCGTCGACGGCGCTCTGGCGGGTGCGGAGCACCGCGGCGTAGTCGCGCGGCAGCACCTTCGTGAAGCGGTCGAGGGCGGTGTCGCCCTCGGCGAGCAACCGGGCCGCCACGGCGGAGTCGGTGGTCTCCAGGTGCTGCTCGAGCAGGTCGCGCACGATCTCGCGGTCGGCGCTGCCGAGCGGATGCAACTCCAGCTCGCCGGAGCTCAGGGACTCGAGGTTCACGCGACCCTCGTGCAGTCCGAGCACGTAGGCCGTGCCGCCCGACATGCCAGCACCGAGGTTGCGGCCCGTCTCGCCGAGGATGAGTGCGAGCCCGCCGGTCATGTACTCGAGCGCGTGGTCGCCCACGCCCTCCACCACCGCGGTCGCGCCGGAGTTGCGCACGAGGAACCGCTCGCCCACGATGCCGCGGATGAACATGCTGCCGCGGGTCGCACCGTAGCCGATGACGTTGCCGGCGATCACGTTGCGCTCGGCGACGAAGCCGCTGTCGCGCGACGGACGCAGGACGAGCTGGCCGCCCGAGAGCCCCTTGCCGACGTAGTCGTTCGAGTCGCCCTCGAGCCGCAGCGTGATGCCGCTCGGCAGGAACGCGCCGAACGACTGGCCGGCCGAGCCCGTGAGCGTCACGTCGATCGCGCCTGGCGGGAGCCCGTGCTCACCGCGGCGCACGGTGACCTCGTGCCCGAGCATCGTGCCGACTGCACGCTCCGTGTTCTTGATCGGCAGGTCGATCTGCACCGAGCCGCCCTCGTCGAGCACGATGCGGCTGCGACGGATGAGCTCGTTGTCGAAGTGCCGGTCGAGCTCGTGGTCCTGCGGGCGCAGGTTTCGCCGTGGCTCGGACTCGGAGAAGTCGGGGCCCATGAGCACGGGCGTGAGGTCGAGCCCGGCGGCCTTCCAGTGCGCGACGGCGCGGTCGACGTCGAGCAGGTCGCGGCGACCGATGATCTCGTCGAGCGAATGGTAGCCGAGTTCGGCGAGGTACTCGCGCACCTCCTGCGCGATGAACTCGAAGAAGTTCACCACGAACTCGGGCTTGCCCGTGAAGCGCTTGCGGAGCTCGGGGTTCTGCGTCGCGACGCCCACCGGGCAGGTGTCGAGGTGGCAGACGCGCATCATGACGCATCCCTGCACGACGAGCGGCGCCGTGGCGAAGCCGAACTCCTCCGCGCCGAGGAGCGCGCCGATCATGACGTCGCGGCCCGTCTTCAACTGGCCGTCGACCTGCACCACCACGCGGTCGCGCATGCCGTTGAGCATGAGCGTCTGCTGGGTCTCGGCCAGGCCGAGCTCCCACGGGGTGCCCGCGTGCTTCAGCGAGTTGAGCGGACTCGCACCGGTGCCGCCGTCGTGCCCCGACACGAGGATGACGTCGGCGAGGGCCTTGGCCGTGCCGGCGGCGACCGCCCCGATGCCCGACTGGCTGACGAGCTTCACGTGCACGCGCGCCTTGGGGTTCGCCCGCTTCAGGTCGAAGATCAGCTGCTTGAGGTCCTCGATCGAGTAGATGTCGTGGTGCGGCGGCGGCGAGATCAGGCCGACGCCGGCGGTGCCGTGCCGGGTGCGCGCGATCCACGGGTACACCTTGGTCGAAGGCAGCTGCCCGCCCTCGCCCGGCTTCGCGCCCTGCGCGAGCTTGATCTGCAGGTCGGTGGCGTGCGTGAGGTACATGCTCGTCACGCCGAACCGGCCCGAGGCCACCTGCTTGATGGCACTGCGGCGCTCGGGGTCGAGCAGCCGGTCGAGGTCCTCGCCGCCCTCGCCGGTGTTCGACTTCGCGCCGAGGCGGTTCATCGCGATGGCGAGCGACTCGTGCGCCTCCTTCGAGATCGAGCCGTAGCTCATCGCGCCGGTCGAGAACCGCTTCACGATCGACTCGATCGACTCGACCTCGTCGATCGGCACCGGCGGCCGCGAACCCGTGCGCAGCGCGAACATGCCGCGCAGGGTCATGAGCTGCTCGGCCTGGCCGTCGACGAGCGACGTGTACTCGCGGAACACGTCGTAGCGGCGGTTGCGCGTGGAGTGCTGCAGGCGGAACACCGTCTCGGGGTTGAAGAGGTGCGGCGAGCCGTCGCGACGCCACTGGTACTCGCCGCCGGTCGCGAGGCGCTCGTGCGCGCGTACCGCGGCATCCTCGGGGTAGGCGACGCGGTGCCGGTGCAGGTTCTCGGCCGCGACGACGTCGATGCCGACGCCGCCGAGCTTCGAGGTGGTGCCGGTGAAGTACTCGTCGATGAACTCCTGCGACAGGCCCACGGCCTCGAACGCCTGGGCGCCTGCGTACGACGAGATCGTCGAGATGCCCATCTTCGACATGATCTTCAGCACGCCCTTGCCGAGCGCCCTGATCACGTTGCGCACGGCGCCCTCGGGCGTGACGCCTGCGATGACGCCGGAGCGCACGAGGTCCTCGCAGGTCTCCATCGCGAGGTACGGGTTCACCGCGGAGGCGCCGTACCCGATGAGGAGTGCCACGTGATGCACCTCGCGCACGTCGCCGGCCTCGACCACGAGGCCGACCTTCATGCGGTTCTCCGACCGGATGAGGTGGTGGTGCACGGCCGACAGCATGAGCAGCGAGGGGATCGGCGCAAGGTCGCGCGTGGAGTCGCGGTCGCTCAGCACGATGAACGACGCGCCCTCCTCGATGGCCTCGTCGACCTCGTCGCAGAGCGCGTCGAGGCGCGCGCGCATGGCCTCTGGGCCGTCGTCGACGCGATAGAGCCCCCTCACGGTCTTCGTGGTTCGCGCGCCGACGTGCGGGTCGATGTGCACGATCTTCGCGAGCTCGTCGTTGTCGATGACCGGGAAGTCGAGTGACACCTGGTGGGCGTGGTCGGGACCGGCGGTGAGCAGGTTGCGCTCGGGGCCGAGCGACGAGCCGAGCGAGGTGACGACCGCCTCGCGGATGGAGTCGAGCGGCGGGTTCGTGACCTGCGCGAACTGCTGCGTGAAGTAGTCGAAGAGCAGGCGCGGGCGCTGCGACAGCACGGCGATGGGGGTGTCGGATCCCATCGCGCCGAGCGGCTCCTGGCCGGTCTTCGCCATCGGCGTGAGGAGGATCTTCACCTCCTCCTCGGTGTAGCCGAAGGTGCGCTGCCGCCGGTTCACGGACGCCGGCGGGTGCACGATGTGCTCGCGCTCGGGCAGGTCGGAGAGCCGGATGCGGCCGCCGTCGAGCCAGGTGTCCCACGGCTCGGATGCCGCGAGCTCGGCCTTGATCTCGTCGTCCTCGATGAGGCGGCCGGCCTCGGTGTCGACGAGGAACATGCGGCCGGGCTGGAGCCGGCCCTTGCGCACGACGCGGCTCTGGTCGATGTCGAGCACGCCGATCTCGCTCGCCAGCACGACCAGGCCGTCGTCGGTGACGAGGTAGCGGCCGGGCCGCAGGCCGTTGCGGTCGAGGGTCGCGCCGACGAGCGAGCCGTCGGTGAACACGATCGCGGCCGGCCCGTCCCACGGCTCCATGAGCATCGAGTGGTACTCGTAGAACGCCCGACGCGCCGGGTCGATCTCGGACTGGTTCTCCCAGGCCTCGGGCACCATCATCATGATCGCGTGCGGGAGGCTGCGTCCGGAGAGGGTGAGCAGCTCCACGACCTCGTCGAACGACGCTGAGTCGCTCGCACCGGGCGTGACGATCGGCAGGATCGGCGAGAGGTCGCCGAGCACCTCCGACTCGAGCTGCGACTGGCGGGCCCGCATCCAGTTGCGGTTGCCCTGGATCGTGTTGATCTCGCCGTTGTGGGCGATCATGCGGAACGGTTGCGCGAGCGGCCACGACGGGAACGTGTTGGTCGAGTAGCGCGAGTGCACAAGCGCGAGCTTCGAGGCGAACCGCTCGTCGGAGAGGTCGGGGTAGAACGGCTCGAGCTGCAGCGTCGTGACCATGCCCTTGTAGACGAGCGTGCGGCACGAGAGCGACGCGAAGTACAGTTCGAGCTCGCGCTCGGCGCGGTTGCGCAGGCGGAACGCGAGCCGGTCGAGTGCGATGCCGTCGAGGCGCCCGCCCTCCGACGTCGTGGCGGCGGACCGCACGTACAGCTGCTGCACCACGGGCATGGCGGCGCGGGCGAGCGTGCCGAGCTCCTCGGGGCGCACGGGCACCTCGCGCCATCCGATCACCTCGAGTCCCTCGGATGCCGCGAGCTCGGCGAGCCGGCGCTTGACGCTCGAGCGCGTGGTGGGGTCGATGGGCAGGAACGCGTTGCCGACCGCGTAGGAGCCCGCAGCGGGCAGCGCGAACGGCACGACGGCGCGCAGGAACGCGTCGGGCACCTGCGTGATGATGCCCGCGCCATCGCCGGTGCCGGCGTCGGAGCCGACCGCGCCCCGGTGCTCGAGGTGGCGCAGCGCATCGAGCGCGGCCGTGATGATGTCGTGCCCCGCGGTGCCCCGGAGGGTCGCGACCATCGCGAGGCCGCAGGCGTCCTTCTCGGCGGCGGGGTCGTACATGCCCTGCGCGGCGGGAACGAGACCGAACCTCGAGAAGGGTGGAGTGAGCGACACGTGGACCGTCCTCATCAACTAGTCAGGCAGCGGGGGACGTCGTCGGCCCTTCGAAGGGATGTCGCGACGCATGGTGCGGCGTCGCGTCGGAGAACGTGAGGTGGGGCGCTACTCGGTGGTAGAACGGCTCGAGCTTGTGGCTGCCGTCTCGCCCGTGCGGTTCTCGCCCTCGACGCCATCGTCGAGAGAGTCGGAGTCGGACTCGGTTTCGTCAGAGTCTACCTCAGCGTCGGGTCCCTTCCATTCACGTCCGGGAACGTAGGGGCTCAGCTCATCGCCGGTGTGCCGGCGGCGCTGCACGAGGAAGATCACGATGCCGAGCACGACGGCGGCCCACGACGCCCACACGTTGACGCGGACGCCGAGGAACATCTCACTCGGGTCGACGCGGATCGCCTCGAAGAACGAGCGGCCCGCGCCGTACCAGATGAGGTAGAGGGCGAACGCCTTGCCCCAGCGCAGGTTGATCCGCCGCTCGAGCAGGATGATGAGCGCGGCGCCCGCGAGGTTCCACACCATCTCGTACAGGAACGTCGGGTGGAACAGCGTGCCCTCGGCCAGGCCGGCCGGGAAGGCGAGGTTCTCGGACTCGATCTCCAGGCCCCACGGGAGGTCGGTCGGCATACCGAAGAGCTCGTGGTTGAACCAGTTGCCGAGGCGGCCGACCGCCTGCGCGACCAGGAGGCCGGGGGCGAGGGCGTCGGCGAACGACAGGAAGCGGATGCCGGTCATACGGCAGCCGATCCAGACGCCGATCGCGCCGCCGATCAGTGCACCGTAGATGGCGTTGCCGCCCTCCCAGATGCGCACCACTGCCCACGGGTCGGCCCCGGCGAAGAAGTAGTCGTCGGGGTGCGTCAGCACGTGGTAGATCCGTGCCGCGATGATGCCGAGCGGCACGGCCCACAGGGCGATGTCGAGCACGACGCCCGGCTCCGCCCCGCGCTTGGTGAGTCGGCGCGACGTGATGATGACCGCGAGGATGATGCCGAGCAGGATGCACAGCGCGTACATGTGGATGTTGAGCTGCCACCCGAACAGGTTGAGCTCCCAGATCTGCCATTCGTAGTCGGGGCTGGGGATGCTGAGCGGTGCGATCACTCGGGCTGCTGCCTTTCCTCGTGCGACGTGCGGCCGTCAGGCCTCAGTCAGCGTACTTCACTCGGCCGCGTGCCGCGCGCGAGCTCCCCTGCCAGCTCGCCCGCCGCTTCGACCCCGCCGTCGGCGAGCGCCTTCACGAGCGCAGAGCCCACGATGGCGCCGTCGGCGTACTCGAGCACCTCCGCGACCTGCGCCGCGGTCGAGATGCCGAGCCCGACGCAGCTGGCGGGGGCCCCGGCCTCGGCGAGCCGGGCGACGAGGGTGCGTGCGGCCTCGTCGACGTCACTGCGGGCACCCGTGATGCCCATCGTCGAGACGGCGTACACGAAGCCACGGCTCGAGTCGACCGCCTGGCGGATGCGGGCGTCGGTCGAGGTCGGCGCCGCGAGGAACACACGGTCGAGGCCGGTGCGCTCGGATGCCGCGATCCAGTCGGCCGCCTCGTCGGGGATGAGGTCGGGCGTGATCAGGCCCGCTCCCCCGGCCGCGGCGAGGTCGTCCGCGAAGCGGTCGACGCCGTACTGCAGGACAGGGTTCCAGTAGGTCATGATCAGCACCGGGGCATCCGTGCGCTCGGTGATGCGACGCACGGCCTCGAACCCGTGGGTGAGGCGGAAGCCGTTGGCGAGTGCCTGCTGCGTGGCCGCCTGGATGACGGGGCCGTCCATGACCGGGTCGGAGTACGGCAGCCCGAGCTCGAGCACGTCGACGCCGTGTTCGACCAGTGCGATGGCCGCCTCGACGCTCTCGTCGAGGGTCGGGAAGCCGACCGGCAGGTAGCCGACGAGCGCACCTGCGGCCTCATCGTTGCGGCGCCGGATGACGGGACCCACCGTTCTCACTTGGGGTGCTCCTGGTCGTAGAGGTCGAAGTACTTCGCGGCGGTGTCCATGTCCTTGTCGCCGCGTCCGGAGAGGCTGACGAGGATGGTCGCGCCTGGTCCGAGCTCCGTGCCGAGCTCCAGGGTGCCGGCGAGGGCGTGCGCGGACTCGATGGCGGGGATGATGCCCTCGGTGCGGGTCAGGAGACGGAGCGCCTGCATGGCGGCGGCATCCGTCACCGGCCGGTACGTCGCGCGCCCGATCGCGGCGAGCCAGGCGTGCTCGGGGCCCACGCCCGGGTAGTCGAGGCCCGCGGAGATGGAGTGCGACTCGATGGTCTGGCCGTCTTCATCCTGCAGGAGGTAGCTGCGGGCGCCGTGCAGCACCCCGGGGCGGCCCTTCGTGATGGTGGCCGCGTGCCGCTCGGTGTCGACGCCCTCGCCGCCCGCCTCGAAGCCGTAGAGGGCCACCTCGGCGTCGTCGAGGAAGGCATGGAAGATGCCGATCGCATTGGAGCCGCCGCCGACGCAGGCGGTCACCGCCGTGGGCAGCGCGCCGGTGAGGTCGATGACCTGCTGGCGCGCCTCCTCGCCGATGACCTTCTGGAAGTCGCGCACCATCTCGGGGAACGGGTGGGGACCCGCGACCGTGCCGAAGATGTAGTTGGTGGTGGCCACGTTCGTGACCCAGTCGCGCATCGCCTCGTTGATCGCGTCCTTCAGCGTGCGCGATCCGGTGGTGACCGGCACGACCTCGGCGCCGAGCAGGCGCATGCGGGCGACGTTCAGTGCCTGGCGCTCGGTGTCGACCTCGCCCATGTAGATCGTGCACTCGAGGCCGAACAGGGCGGCGGCGGTCGCCGTGGCGACTCCGTGCTGACCGGCGCCGGTCTCTGCGATCACGCGTGTCTTGCCGATGCGCTTCGTGAGCAGCGCCTGGCCGAGCACGTTGTTGATCTTGTGCGAACCCGTGTGGTTGAGGTCCTCGCGCTTCAGGATGACGCGTGCTCCGCCGGCGTGCCGCGCGAACCGCGGCACCTCGGTGATGATCGACGGCCGGCCGGTGTAGCTGCGTCCGAGCTCGGCGAGTTCCTCGCCGAAGGCGGGGTCGAGCTTCGCGAGGTCGTACGCCTCGCCCAGCTCGTCGAGGGCGGCGACGAGGGATTCGGGCACGAACCGCCCGCCGAAGTCGCCGAAGTACGGACCGCTCTGCGCTCTCAGCGCCATGTCACACCGCCAGGAAGGCTCGGAGGTTGGCAATCGGGTCGCCCGTGACGAGCGCCTCGCCCACGAGCACCACGTCGGCGCCCGATGCACGGTAGTGCGCGACATCCACCGCCGACAGCACCGCGGACTCGGCGACGCGGATGGCGCCGCCCGGGAAGCGGTCGGCGAGGCGGCCGAAGAGGTCGCGGTCGAGCTCGAAGCTCGAGAGGTCGCGGGCGTTCACACCGATGAGCCGCGCACCGAGCGCGGCGGCCCGGTCGAGCTCCTCGGCGGAGTGCGCCTCGACGAGCGGCGTCATGCCGAGCCCGACGACCAGGTCGAAGAGCTCCCGCAGCGTGGCGTCGTCGAGCGCCGCGACGATGAGGAGCACGAGGTCGGCGCCGGCGGCGCGCGCCTCGTACACCTGGTACGGCGTCGCGATGAAGTCCTTTCGCAGCACCGGCAGCGCGACCGCGGCACGCACGGCCTCGAGGTCGGCGAGCGACCCGCCGAACCTGCGCCCCTCGGTGAGCACGCTGATGGCGCTCGCGCCGCCGAGCTCGTAGCTGCGTGCGAGTGCCGCCGGATCGGCGATCTTCGCCAGCGACCCTCGGGAAGGGCTCGAGCGCTTGATCTCGGCGATGACCTTCACGTGGTGGGCGGGCTTCAGCGCCTCGAGGGCGTCGAGCGCGGCGGGACGCGCGAGTGCGGCACGCTCGACCTCTTCGAGGGAGCGTGTCTCACGGCGTGCGAGCGAATCGGCGACCGCGTTCGCGGTCAGTTCGGACAGCACGCGTCAGTGCACCCTCTCGGCGACCTTCGCGCCACCGACACCGTATCCGGCGCGGGCGAGCGCCCAGCCGACGATCGCACCGACCACGAGGAGGACGGCCGACGCCCACACCAGCCACTGCACGTCGAAGAAGAACGCGACCGTGCCGATGACGAACGCGATGAGCATGATCGTGACGGAGGTCCATGCCGCGGGCGAGTGTCCGTGGCCGGGATCTGCGTGCTCAGTGCTCATGATGCTCCTTCGTTGCGGGGTTCGGGGGTCAGTCTAGCGGCTGGGCCCGGCCGGCCCCTCGCCGGTCTGGGGGTCCTCGTGCGTCGCCTCGACGCCGGCGGCGCCGGTGTCGTCGTCGGTGGGGTCGTCGCCGCGGCTGAGTTCGTCCCAGTCGTCGATGGCACGGTCGGATGCCGCACGCTCGTGCGCCCCGGACGCCCCCTCGTCGGCGTCGGCGAGGCGCGCACCGCGGTACCGCCGCGACGAGACGGGCCACCGGGTGCCGGTGACCAGCACCGCGATACCCGCGAGGACGAAGAGCACTCCCCCGACGACGGCGGCCGCGGGCCACACGGTGGCGGTCGCCGACGCCACGAGCTCGGCGGTGGGGCCCGAACCCGAGACGCCCGTGGCATCCGTCACCGCGGGGGCGGCCGCCGCGATCGGGTCGCCCAGCGAGACGCCGACGGCGAGCAGGACGCAGCCGCCGAGCACGACCTCGAGCACGCCGAGCACGATGCGGATGCCGGGACCCGCGATCGCGAGGGCGGCGACGAGCGCGAGCCCGGCGAGCCCGAGCGCCGCAAGGGCGGGCGAGGCCACGCTGCCGGGCACCGCGATCGCCTCTCCTGCACCCTGCGCCGAGGCATCCGTGAGCTCCAGCTCGAACCAGGTCTGGCTCCACGAGAGCAGGGCGAGCGCCGCGCCGATGACCGTGACGACGACGACCGGGAGCTTCATGCGGGCCGCGATCACTCGACCCTCCGCATCGCGTTCGCCACTGCGACCGCACGCAGCGGCGCGGCGGCCTTGTTCTGGGACTCCTGGAACTCCGACTCGGGCACGGAGTCGGCCACGAGCCCGCCACCCGCCTGGACCCGTGCGATGCCACCCGAGATGGACGCGGTGCGGATCGCGATGGCGAGGTCGGCGTCGCCGCCGAAGCCGAAGTAGCCGACGACGCCGCCGTAGAGGCCCCGTTGCGCCGGTTCGAGCTCGTCGATGATCTCGAGCGCGCGGGGCTTCGGCGCACCGGAGAGCGTGCCCGCCGGGAAGGTCGCGCGGAACACGTCGACGGCGTTCGCGTGGGGCGCGAGGTCGCCCTCGACGGAGGAGACGAGGTGCATGATGTGGCTGAACCGCTCCACGCGCATGAACTCGGTGACCTCCACCGAGCCCGCCGTGCAGACCTTGGCGAGGTCGTTGCGGGCGAGGTCGACGAGCATGAGGTGCTCGGCCTGCTCCTTGGGGTCGGCGACGAGCTCGGCCTCGAGGTCGGCGTCCTGCTCCGGCGTGGCACCGCGCGGCTTGGAGCCCGCGATCGGGTGCGTGAACACGCGACCGTCCTGCACCTTCACGAGCGCCTCGGGCGAGGAGCCGACGATCCAGTACGGCTCGCCCGCCGGGTCGTCGAGGTGCAGCACGTACATGTACGGGCTCGGATTGAGGCTCCGCAGCACCCGGTAGACGTCGATCGGGTCGGCCGTCGCCTCCTGCTCGAAGCGCTGTGAGATCACCACCTGGAAGATGTCGCCCTCGCGGATGTACTCCTTCGAGCGCTCGACCGCCGCGAGGAAGTCGGCCTTCTCGGTGCGGTACGTCGGCGCGGCAGCGGTGCTGAGGTCGATCTCGGCGAGCCACGCCTCCGACGGGCGCGCGAGCCGTCGCTGCATCCGGTCGAGGCGCTCCTGCGCGTCCACCCACAGCGCCTCGGGCGAATCGTCGCCGTCGTGCAGCGCGGAGGCGATGAGCTGCACGGTGCCGGTGCGGTGGTCGATCACGACGAGCTCGGACACGAAGCTGAACGCCTGTCCGGGCATCCGGAAGTCGGCAGGCGGTCGGTTCGGAAGGTGCTCGATCTGGCGGATGGCCTCCCACCCGATGAACCCGACGAGTCCGCCGGTGAGCGGCGGCGCGCCCGGCACGTCCTCCGTGCGCCACCGCTCGTAGAGCGCCTCGAGCGCGGCGAGCGGGGCGAGGGCCGCGGCCTCGCCGAGCGCGCGCTCCGCCGACAGCCCATAGTCCTGCCACTCGACACGCCCGTCGTGCTCGGTGAGCACGCCGTACGACGACGCGCCCACGAACGAGTATCGCGACCAGATGCCGCCCTGCTCGGCGGACTCGAGGAGGAAGGTGCCGGGGCGACCCTCCGCGAGCTTGCGGTAGATGCCGACGGGAGTCTCGCCATCGGCGAACAGCTCTCGGGCGACGGGCACGACGCGACGTCCGGGCAGGAGCGCGGTGAACTCGTCGAAGCTCGTGGTGGCGGAGGGCACTCGGATCACCTCGTCGTCAGTCGGCGGGCCGCAGGCCCTCGGCGACCTCGAGCGGGTCGCCGTCGAAACAGGTGCGGGTGCCGGTGTGGCACGCCGCGCCGACCTGCTCGACCGTGACGAGCAGCGTGTCCGCGTCGCAATCGAGCGCCGCGGCGCGCACGTACTGCACATGCCCCGAGGTGTCGCCCTTGCGCCAGTACTCCTGCCGTGACCGCGACCAGAACGTGACGCGGCCCTGGGTGAGCGTTCGTCGCATGGCCTCGCGGTCCATCCAACCGAGCATGAGCACCTCGCCGGTGCCCTCCTGCTGGATGATGGCGGGCAGCAGCCCGTCGGCGTTGAACGCCGCACGGTCGAGCGGCGAGCCGCCGGCCGTCCAGGCCTCCTCGTCGCGTTCCAGCTCCTCGTCGCCCGGTTCGCTCATCGCACGGTCCTCCCATCGGCCGCGAGGGCCGCCTTGACCTCGGCGATCGTCACCTCGCCGTTGTGGAACACGGATGCCGCGAGCACCGCGTCGGCGCCCGCCGCGATCGCCGGCGCGAAGTCGCCGACGGCGCCGGCACCCCCTGACGCGATCACGGGCACGCTCGAGAGCTCGTGCATGAGCGCGGTGAGCTCGAGGTCGAAGCCCTGCTTGGTGCCGTCGGCGTCGATCGAGTTCACGAGGAGCTCCCCCGCGCCCAGCCCGATCGCGGTGCGGGCCCACTCGAGCGCGTCGAGGTCGGTCTCGGTGCGGCCGCCGTGGGTGGTCACGACGAAGCCCGACGGCGTGCGGCCGGATCGCTTCACGTCGAGTGACAGCACCAGCACCTGGGCGCCGAACCGGTCGGCGATCTCGGCGAGCAGCGGCGGGCGCGCGATCGCGGCGCTGTTCACGCCGATCTTGTCGGCGCCGTGGCCGAGCAGGCGCGCGACGTCTTCGGCGGAGCGCACGCCGCCGCCGACCGTGAGCGGGATGAAGACCTGCTCCGCGACGCGCTGCACCATGTCGTAGGTCGTCGAGCGGTCGTCGACGGTGGCGGTGACGTCGAGGAAGGTGAGCTCGTCGGCGCCCTGCTCCGCATACCGCGCCGCGAGCTCGACGGGGTCGCCCGCGTCACGCAGGTTCTGGAAGTTCACGCCCTTCACGACGCGGCCGGCGGCCACGTCGAGGCACGGGATCACACGGACGGCGAGGGACATCCGCGCCTCACAACCGCGCCGCGTGGATCGCACTCACGAGGATCGCGCGCGCGCCGAGCGAGTAGAGCTCGTCCATGACGTGGTTCATGTCCACGCGGGGCGTCATGACGCGCACGGCGACCCACTCGGGGTCGTGCAGCGGCGAGACCGTGGGCGACTCGAATCCGGGCGCCACCTCGGTGGCCCGCTCGAGGTGCGCGACCGGAACGTCGTAGTCGAGCAGCACGTACTGGCGGGCCACGAGCACGCCCTGCAGCCGGCGCAGCAGCGTGGCGGCGCCCGGCCGATCGACGCCCGAGCCGATCAGCACGGCCTCGGACTCGAGGATCACGGGGCCGAAGATCTCGAGGCCCGCCTTGCGGAGCGTCGACCCCGTCGAGACGACGTCGGCGACGGCGTCGGCCACTCCCAGTCGCACGGCCGATTCCACGGCGCCGTCGAGCTTCACGAGCCTGGCGCTCACGCCGTGGCCGGCGAGGAAGTCGCCGACGAGGCCCGGGTAGCTCGTCGCCACCCGCACGCCGTGCAGGTCGGCGAGCTCGGTGAAGTCGCCGGCGGGCCCCGCGAAGCGGAACGTGGAGTCGCCGAAGCCGAGCGGCGCGATCTCGGTGGCATCCGATCCGGAGTCGAGCAGGAGGTCGCGGCCCGTGATGCCGACGTCGAGCGCGCCGGAGCCCACGTAGGTTGCGATGTCACGGGGGCGGAGGTAGAAGAACTCGACCCCGTTGCGGGGGTCGGCGACGATGAGCTCGCGCGGGTCGCGGCGGCCGGTGTAGCCGGCCTCGTAGAGCATCTGCGCGGCGGTCTCGGAGAGCGAGCCCTTGTTGGGCACGGCGATTCGGAGCATTCCCTGGCTTTCGTGTCGACGGTACTGATCGGTCATGGGCGCCTGATCAGAGATGTCGGTACACGTCGGCGGGCGCCAGCCCCTTCGCGAGCATGAGCACCTGCACGTGGTAGAGCAGTTGCGAGATCTCCTCGGCGGTCTCGTCGTCGCTCTGGAACTCGGCGGCCATCCACACCTCGGCCGCCTCTTCGACGATCTTCTTGCCGATGGCGTGCACGCCGGCGTCGAGCTGGCGCACGGTGCCGGAACCCTCGGGGCGGGTGCGGGCCTTGTCGCTGAGCTCGACGAAGAGGTCGTCGAAGGTCTTCACCCGTCCAGACTACCGGTGCCCGGCGGCGTGCCTGTGCGGGTGCGCGGACGCGGCGGCCCTGAGCGACGCGATGCGTTCTGCCGGCACGTCGCCGTTGAAGACCGCGGATCCGGCGACGAAGGTGTCGGCCCCGGCCTCGGCGGCCATGCCGATCGTGTCGGCGGTGATGCCGCCGTCGACCTGCAGCCACACGTCGAGCCCGGCATCGTGGACGGCGTCGGCGAGGCGCGCGAGCTTCGGCATCGTCTCGGGGATGAACGACTGGCCGCCGAAGCCCGGCTCGACCGTCATGACGAGCACCTGGTCGAACTCGGGCAGGAGGTCGAGGTAGGGCGCGGCATCGGTGCCGGGCTTCAATGCGATGCCGGCGCGCGCGCCCATGTCGCGCAGTCGCCGCGCGAGCGACACCGGCTCGCCGGCCGCCTCGGCGTGGAAGGTCACCGAGAAGGCACCCGCCTCGGCGTAGCCCGGTGCCCATCGGTCGGGGTCGTCGATCATGAGGTGCACGTCGAGTGGGATCGGCGTGACCTGCGCCAATCGCTCCACCATCGGCAGCCCGAACGTGAGGTTCGGCACGAAGTGGTTGTCCATGATGTCGACGTGCACGAGGTCGGCCGACGCGATGCGTCCGAGCTCCCTCTCGAGGTTCGCGAAGTCGGCAGCGAGGATGCTCGGGTTGATCCGCGTCGTCATGCACACACCCTACCGAGGGTCGCCCGCGGCATCCGTCTCGCGGCGTCGAACGAGCGCGATGAACATCGCGTCGGTGCCGTGCCGGTGCGGCCAGAGCTGCACGGTCTCGGGCGCTCCGGCGAGGTCGAGCGGATGCCGCGACAGCCCCTGCACGACCGCCTGCGTGTCGAGCTGCTCGACGCGGCCGCGCCAGCGGTCGAGCGCGGCGCCCAGCGTGCCGTGCGTCTCCGCCGTGTGCGGGGAGCACGTGACGTAGGCGAGGATGCCGCCCGGCGCGAGCGCGCGCATCGCCGCATCGAACAGCTCGCCCTGGAGCCCCGTGAGCTCCGCGACATCCGCCGGCGACTTGCGCCATCGTGCTTCGGGGCGCCGGCGCAGGGCCCCCAGCCCGGTGCACGGCGCGTCGAGCAGGATGCGATCGAATCCGCCGGATGCCCCGATCGAGGCGGCATCGATCTCGCGGCCGTCGCCCACCCGTACCTCGACCGGCGCCGGAACGCCTGTCACGGCTGCGCGCACCAGCTCCGCCCGGGCGGGCACCATCTCGTTGGCGACGAGCTCGGCGCCCGACGCGAGTGCCTCCGCCGCGAGCACGGCCGTCTTGCCGCCCGGTCCCGCGCAGAGGTCGAGCCAGCGCTCCCCCGGCCTCACGGGCGCCACACGGGTGAGGGCGAGCGCCGCGAGCTGCGAGCCCTCGTCCTGCACCCGGATGCGGCCACCGGACGCCCCCACCACCGCGACAGGGTCGCCAGCGACCGCGCCGATCGGCGAGAAGCGGTTCGGCTCGAACCCCGCGATGCCGTCGGTGGCGGTGTCGAGTGCCGGCAGCACGACGAGGTTCACGCGTGGCGAGGCGTTGTCGGCGGCGAGCAGCTCGGGCAGCTCCGCGCCGCGTCCCTCGCGTTCAAGGGCGGTGCGAAGGGCGCGCACGATCCATACGGGGTGGCTCTCGAGGCGCGCGAGGCGTTCGTCGTCGGTCGCGGCGCCTTCGGCGACGAGATCGCGCCATGCCTCGGGCGACGAGCGCGACACCGTGCGGAGCACCGCGTTCGCGAATCCCGCCGCCCTCGGCGCCACCCGACGGGCGAGCGCGACCTGCTCGTAGACGGCGGCGTGCGTCGGCACCCTGGTGGCGAGGAGCTGGTGCGTGCCGAGGCGCAGCACGTCGAGCACGGCCGGGTCGATCGCGGCGGTCGGCCGGCCCGCCGCGAGCCCGATGACGCGGTCGTAGTACCCCTGCATGCGGAGCGTGCCGTAGGCCAGCTCGGTCGCGAACGCGGCATCCGCCCGGCCCAGCCCCGCGCGACGGATGCGAGCGGGCAGGAGCAGGTTGGCGTACGCGTCGTCCTCACGCACGGCTGCGAGCACCTCGAAGGCCACGAGCCGCGCCGGTGAGATGTTCTCGCCGCCCTGTGCAGGCCGGCGTCCGCCTCCGGGTGCCGGCCGGCGCCCACCGCCGCGCTGCCCGCTCATCGCGCCACCGCGCGGTCGCGTGCTGCGCCGCGCCACCAGTCCGCCGCGGCCATCGCGGTGCGACCGGCCGGCTGCACTCGACGCAACTCCAGCGGCGTCGTGCCGGTGCCGATGAGCAGGCGTCGGCCGACGAGCTCGAGCCGCCCGCGCGGGAGGGGAGCGGCATCCGGTGCATCCGCGAGGTCGAGCACCTTCAGCCGTTGGTCGTCGATGGTCGTCCAGGCGCCGGGCTCGGGCGTCACACCTCGGAACCGGTTGCGTACGTCGTCGGCCGGCCCGGCCCAGTCGAGCCGGGCGTCGTCGATGCCGAGCTTCGGCGCGAACGTCGCCTCGCCGACCTGCGGCGTCGCGACGGCCGTGCCGGCGGCGATGCCGTCGACCACGTCGGCGAGGAGCGCCGCCCCGTCGACCGCCAGCTCGTCGAGCAGCGAGCCCGCGATGTCGTCGGGCCCGACAGCGCGAGACCGCATGCCGTACACGTCGCCCGCGTCGAGCTCGGGCACGAGCCGGAACACGGATGCCCCCGTCTCCGCGTCGCCCGCGATCAGCGCGTGCTGCACGGGCGCCGCGCCGCGCCAGGCCGGGAGGAGCGAGAAGTGCAGGTTGATCCAGCCGTGGGCAGGCGTGGAGAGCAGCGGCTCCCGCACGAGCCCGCCGTACGCGACGATGACGCCGAGGTCGGGGCGCAGCGCCGAGATGCGGCCGCTGGCGTCGGCGTCCAGCCGTGCGGCCTCGATCACGTGGATGCCGAGCCGCTCCGCCGCCTCGGCGACGGGCGACGGCGTGAGCACGCGCTTGCGGCCGAGCGGCGCCGCCGGACGGGTCACCGCGGCGACGACGTCGTGCCCGCTCGCGGCGAGTCGTTCGAGCGACGGGACGGCGGCGGCCGGCGTGCCGGCGAAGACGAGGCGGAGCTTCTGCACACTCCATTGTTGCCGACCGATCGCTCCGGACGGAGACAGGTCGGGCCGGTCAGGGAACGTCGGGGTCGTCGAACCGCACCCGGAGCACCGGCGGACGCCGCGCCGGGCGGCCTGCGACGGGGCGGCGGCGCTCCGTCGCGACGCGGATCATCTCGGCGCGCAGCTCCCTCGCGACCGGAGCGCCGGCGGCGTAGTCGAAGCGGACGATGGCGCGCTCCAGCCCATCGTCTGCGGGTGCAGGCCCCAGCACGTCGACGCCCTCGATCGCGCGCACCGCCTCCACCGCACGGGCGACGGCGGCGTTGGACGCCGTGATGCTCGCAACCCGCACCGCGGGCGGGAAGCGGAGCGCGCGCCGCGCCGCGAGCTCGGTCGCCGCCCATTCCGCCTGACGCCAGGTCGAGAGCGCCGTCGCAAGCGTCCCGGCGACGCCCACCAGGAAGACCGGCGCGCCCGGCGCCGCCAGCGCACTCGCGTTCGACCACCATCGCAGGCAGTCCTCCGCCACACGCAGCGACTCGCGCAGCAGCATCCGCTCGCCGTCGAGGAGCAGCACGGCGCGGTAGCCGCCGTCGGCGATGGGCTCGGCTCCGCGCGTCGCGACCACGAGCCCGGGCTCGGCGTCGACCTTCAGGACCGGCCGCTCGCCATCGGACAGGATGATCCGCGTCCGCGGGAACGCGCGACCGAGCTCCTCGGCGGTTCGGCTCGCGCCGACCGTGACGACGCGCAGCTTCGTGCCGTCGCAGACGGGACACCGCCAGGCGCTCGCCCTCGTGCCGCACAGCACGCAGCCCGGATCGCCGCCGCTACGGGGCACGGCGAGCGTGCCGCCGCACGCCGCACAGCGCGCGGGCTCGCGGCACCGATCGCACGCGAGCAGCGGTGCGTTGCCCGGCCTCGCGACCTGCACGAGCACCGGTCCCTCGCGCACCGCCTCCTGCGCCTGCCGCCACGCCGCCGACGGGATACGCGCCGACCCCGGCTCGGGCGTCGCCTGCTGCTCGGTGGGGATGATCCTGGGCTTCGCGGAGCCGACCGGTGCGATGTCGTGCACCCAGCCGATCTCGACGAGGCGCTCGACCTCGACGCTCCGCGTATGCGCCATCAGGAGCAGCGCGGACCCGCTCTGCTCCTGCCGCACGAGCGCGGCGTCGCGGGGGTGCACGCCCGGCGCGAGCGGCTCGTTGAGGAGTGCGTCGCCGTCGTCCCAGATCGCGATGAGTCCGAGCCGCGCGGCGGGCGCGTAGACCGTCGAGCGGTTGCCGATGACGATGCGGGCCTCGTCACGGGTCGCATCGAGGAATGCGCGGTAGCGTTCACCGCCCGACTGCCTCGCGTCGGTGCGCAGCACCCGACGGGGGTCCACGGATGCCGCGAGCGCGGCCTCGAGCTGCCCCTGGTCGCGGTAGTCGGGCACGACGAGGATCGAGGAGCGGCCGGCCGCTAGCGCGTGCGCAGCGGCCACGGCGATCGTCACGGCCCATGCCCCCACCCACTCGCCCGTCGGAAGCCGCAGCGGGCGGGGATCGGCGCTGAGTGACATCCGCTCGCCCCGCGCGATGCCCGCCTCGACGCGCCCGGCGGGAGCGCCGTGGATCGCGGGCGGGGTGTCGGGCAACGGCCCCGGATCGCCGGGTGCAGCCACCCATGTCCGTTCGACGCGCACGTAGCGGCTCGGGATCGCGAGGCGCAGCACGTCGCTCGCGTTGCCCGCCGCGCGATCGGCGACGGCCCGCGCGAGCGCCCACACCTCGGGCATCAGCAGCGGCACCTCGGAGACCACGTCCTCGAGCTCGCTCAGCCTGCCGCCGTACTCGCTCGTGTCCGCGAGCTCGACCAGCCATCCGTCGGCGATGCGCCCGCCCGTGCGCAGCGGCACCCGCACTCGAACGCCGGGACGCGCGCTCGCGCGGAAGCGCTCGGGAACGGAGTAGTCGAAGAACTGGTCGAGCTGCGGCAGCGGCGAATCGACGAGCACCCTGGCGACGGCGCCGCCCGGCACGTCAGAGCCCGGCGGCCGCGCGGAGGTCGTCGACGCGGTCGAGCCGCTCCCAGGTGAAATCGGGCAGCTCGCGGCCGAAGTGGCCGTAGCTCGCGGTCTGCGCGTAGATCGGCCGGAGCAGGTCGAGGTCGCGGATGATCGCCGCAGGCCGCAGGTCGAAGACCTCGCGGATGGCGCCGATGATGCGCTCTTCGGGCACGTGGGCGGTGCCGAACGACTCGACGTAGAGCCCCACGGGTGAGGCCTTGCCGATCGCGTAGGCGACTTGGAGCTCGAGGCGGTCGGCGAGCCCGGCCGCGACCGCGTTCTTCGCGACCCATCGCATCGCGTACGCAGCGGAACGGTCGACCTTCGAAGGGTCCTTGCCGCTGAACGCGCCACCGCCGTGGCGGCTGGAGCCGCCGTAGGTGTCGATGATGATCTTGCGCCCGGTGAGGCCGGCATCGCCCTGCGGGCCACCGATCTCGAACCGCCCCGTGGGGTTGATGAGCACGGCGAGATCGGGGCGGGCGAGGTCGACCCGGTCGAGCACGGGCCGGATGACGAGCTCCTCGACCTCGGCCCGCAGCTGCTCGGTCGACACGGCCGGCGAGTGCTGGGTCGACAGCACCACGGTCTCGATGGTGCGCGGCACCTGGCCGTCGTAGCCGATCGTGACCTGGGTCTTGCCGTCTGGGCGCAGGTAGTCGAGCTCGCCCTGCTTGCGCACCTCGGCGAGCCGCTCGGAGAGCCGGTGCGCGAGCCAGATCGGCACGGGCATGAGCTCTGGGGTCTCGCGGGTGGCGTAGCCGAACATGATGCCCTGGTCGCCCGCGCCCTGCATGTCGAGCGCGTCCTCGCTCGCGCGCTCGCGCGCCTCGAAGGCGTGGTCGACGCCCTGCGCGATGTCGGGCGACTGGCCGCCGATCGACACCGAGACGCCGCAGGAGCGGCCGTCGAACCAGACGTCGGAGGAGTTGTAGCCGATCGACGTCACCCGATCCCGCACGATCGCCGGGATCTCGACGTATCCAGACGTCGTCACCTCGCCTGCGACATGCACGAGCCCCGTCGTGACGAGCGTCTCGACCGCGACCCGGCTGTGGGGGTCGACGGTGAGCAGCGCATCGAGGATCGAGTCCGAGATCTGGTCGCAGAGCTTGTCGGGGTGGCCCTCGGTGACGGATTCGGAGGTGAAGAGTCGGAGTGCGCTCATGTGGTGGGCTCGTGTTCCTTCGTGGTGTCGGCGGCGGACGCCGCGGTCGTCGATTCCGAGACAACCACGTCGAGGATGTCATCTGCCACCGACGCCTTGGTTCCGTGTGCTCGTGTGACGATCTCGCCGTCGCGTCCGATGACCACGACGCGGTTCTCGTCGCTCGCGAACCCCTCATGCCAGCCCACACGGTTGATCACGATGAGGTCGGCGCCCTTGGCCTCGAGCTTGGCGCGGCCGAGGGCGAGGAGCCGGTCGTCGTCGGGCTCGGTCTCGGCGGCGAACCCCATGAGGAGGGTGCCGTCGTGCGGAGCGCCGCCGAGGCCCGCGAGGATGTCGGGGTTGCGTACGAGCTCGAGCGTCATGCCGCCGTCGCCCTCGTCCTTCTTGAGCTTCGACTCGCTCACGTCGGCAGGCCGGTAGTCGGCCACTGCCGCCGCCATCACGACCACGTCGGCGCCCTTCGCGGCATCCGTCACCGCCTGCTGCAACTCGAGGGCGGTCGACACGCGGCGGATGTCGCACCCCTCGGGGGCGGCGATCTCGAGGTTCGCGGCGATCAGCGTCACCTCGGCGCCCCGCGCGCGAGCGGCCTCGGCGATCGCTACGCCCTGTTTGCCGCTCGAGCGGTTGCCGAGGAATCGCACGGGGTCGAGCGGCTCGCGGGTACCGCCGGCGGTCACGACCACCCGGCGGCCGGCGAGGTCGCGACGAGCGGATGCCGCGGCTCGCTCGAGCGCGGCGGCGGCGATGACCTCGGGCTCCTCCATGCGGCCGGGGCCGCTGTCGGCACCCGTCAGCTGGCCGACGGCGGGACCGACGATCGTGACGCCGCGCGAGCGCAGCGTGGCGACGTTGGCCTGGGTCGCCGGATGCCGCCACATCTCGGTGTGCATCGCCGGCGCGATGACGACGGGCGCCTCGCTCGCAAGCACGGTGTTGCCGAGAAGGTCGTCGGCGAGGCCCGTCGCGAGCTTTGCGATCGTGTTCGCCGTGGCCGGCGCGATCACGATGAGGTCGGCGGCCTGGCCGATCGCGACGTGGCGCACCTCGGCGACGCCCTCGTAGAGGTCGGTGTGCACGGGATTACGCGAGATCGCCTCGAGGGTGGGGCGGCCGACGAATCGCAGCGCGCCCTCAGTCGGCACGACGTGCACGTCGTGCCCGGCGAGCACCAGCGCGCGGACGACGCCGACGGCCTTGTACGCCGCGATGCCGCCGGTGATGCCGACGACGATGTTGAGCGGCGACATCCGTGCCGTGTTCAGTCGCCGATCGGGCGGAGCCGGAGCTTGTCCTCGTTGATCTCGTGCAACGCCACCGAGAGGGGCTTGTCGTCGATCGAGGAGTCTACGAGCGGGCCCACGTTGTCGAAGAGGCTGCCCTCATGCAGGTCCGCGTAGTAGTCGTTGATCTGGCGGGCACGCTTGGATGCGAAGATCACGAGCTGGTACTTCGAGTCGACCTTGGAGAGCAGGTCGTCGATGGGCGGATCGATGATGCCGGACAGCTTCTCAGCCATGGACAGACTCCTTAGAACGAAAACGTGCGCACCTCGGTGCGCGGAAACTCGTGGCCCGGGCAGCTCAACGCCGACCCTTGCGAGGCCGCATCAAGTCTACGACCTTTTGCGCGGCCTCGCCGACGTCGTGGTTCACGACCCGGTGGTCGAACTCCTCGACCGCCGCCAGTTCGACCCTCGCGGTCTCGAGGCGGCGCTGCTGCTCGGCAGGGCTCTCGGTGCCGCGGCCGACGAGGCGTCGCACGAGTTCGTCCCAGCTCGGCGGCAGCAGGAACACCAGTGTCGCCTCGGGCATCGCGCGGCGCACCGAGCGGGCGCCCTGGATGTCGATCTCGAGCAGCACGCTGTTTCCGGCGGCGATGGCGGCCTCGACAGGCCGGCGCGGCGTGCCGTAACGGAAGGCGTTGTGCACGGTCGCCCACTCGAGGAGCTCGCCCGCCTCGATCATGCGGTCGAACGAGGCGTCGTCCACGAAGAAGTAGTGCTCACCCTCCACCTCGCCGGGGCGGGGCGGGCGGGTCGTCGCCGAGACGGACAGTCGGACGTCGGGATGGTGCCGCCGGATGTAGGACGCCACGGTGCCCTTGCCCACGGCGGTCGGGCCGGCGAGCACGACGAGTCGGTCGCCGGTGCCGCCGTGATCGGCCACCCAGTCGGCGACGAAATCGCGCAGGCGCCGGCGCTGCAGCCGGCCGAGCCCGCCGAGGCGCTTCGACGTCGCGATCGCGAGCTCGGTCATGATGCGAGTGCTCTTGGTCGCGCCGATCGCAGGGATCGACGTGAGGAACTCGGGCACGCGAATGCGGCCCTCGACGCCCTCGGGCTCCTCGTAGGCCACACGCAGCACGTCGAGCGGGCTGCGGGCGCCGCTCGCGACGTCGGCCTTCACCGTCGCGCGGGCGCGTCGCGCCGCCACCGCGGCGCGGGAGGCGGCGACGCGGTCGACCTCAGGCGGGGTGGGGGTGGTCGTCGTGGTCGTGTCAGGCAACGGCCGCTCCATACTCGTCGACGCGACGCGCGATGGCGTCGGCAAGCCCGTCGGGTCCCGCCATGAGGAGGGAGCGCGACTCGTTCGCCACGACACCGGCGGAATAGGAGCCGAAGCGGGCCCGCAGCTCGCGGGGCTCCGCGCCCTGGTGCCCGAAGCCGGGCGCGAGCACTGGCAGGCCCGGTCGCGGCGGCTCGCCGTCGATGTCGATGCCGGCGGCCGGGAGGTCGGTGGTGGCGCCGAACACGACGCCGATCGAGCCGAGCGCGCGCTCCGCGGCATCCGTCCGCCCCTGGTTCCAGCCGATGACGCCCTGCGTGATCGCCTGCGCGACCGTGGAGCCCGCGCGGCTCGACTGCTGCAGCACCGCCCGCTGGATCGCCCCGGCCTCGGGGTTCGAGGTCGCCGCGAGCACGAAGAGGCCCTTGCCGGCCGCCTCGGCGGCGCCCATGACCTGCTCGATGGAGCCGAGGCCCTGGTAGGCGCTGATCGTCATCGCGTCGGCCTCGAGGCTCGAGCCGGGGCGCAGCCACGCCTCGCCGTAGGCCTCGACCGTCGAGCCGATGTCGCCGCGCTTCACGTCGGCGATCACGAGCAGGCCGGCGTCGCGCGCCTCGCCGAGCAGCCGCTCGAGCACGGCATAGCCCGCCGCACCGTGTCGCTCGAAGAACGCCACCTGCGGCTTCACGATCCCGATGTGGTCGGCTGCGGCCTCGATGGCGCGCAGCCCGAACTCGCGCACGCCCTCAGCCGAGTCGGGCTGGCCCCATGCCGCGAGCACGGACGCGTGCGGATCGAGACCGAGGCAGAGGTGGCCATAGGCGGCGAAGACGGCCTCGAGCCGGTCTCCGAAGGGAATCACGCCGACGCCGTTCACTCGCGCACCTCCCGCCGCTCGGCGTACTCCTGCAGGCTGGTCACCTCGAACCCGCCGCGAACCGCGTCGAGCGAGGCCACAGCCGCCGAGAGCTCGGCGATGGTCGTGAACAGCGGGATGTCCGAGGCGACCGCGGCGGCGCGGATCTCGTAGCCGTCGGCGCGCGCAGAGCGGCCGCTCGGGGTGTTGACCACCACGTCGACCTCCCCGCGGTGGATGAGCTCGACGACGGATGCCGCGTCGGCGGTCGGCTTGTCGCTGTACTTCAGCACCTCGCGGGCCGCGATGCCGTTGCGGTGGAGCACCTCCGCGGTGCCCTCGGTCGCGGCGATCTCGTACCCGAGCTGCTGCAGGCGCAGCACGGGGAGGATGATCGAGCGTTTGTCGCGGTCGGAGACCGACACGAACACCGTCCCCGAGAGCGGCATGCCGCCGTAGGCCGCGAGCTGGCTCTTCGCGAACGCCGTCGGGAAGTCCCGATCGATTCCCATGACCTCGCCGGTCGAGCGCATCTCGGGGCCGAGCACGGAGTCGACCATGATCCCCTCGCGGGTGCGGAACCGGTTGAATGGCAGCACGGCCTCCTTCACGGCGACGGGCGCGTCGAGCGGCACCCTGGAGCCGTCGGATGCCGGGAGCATGCCCTCCGCGACGAGCTCCGCGACCGTCGCGCCCACCATGATGCGCGACGCCGCCTTCGCGAGCGGGATCCCGAGCGCCTTCGACACGAACGGCACCGTGCGGCTCGCGCGCGGATTCGCCTCGAGCACGTAGAGCACGCCGGCCCCGATGGCGAACTGCACGTTCAGCAAGCCCTTCACGCCGATGCCCTCGGCGATCGCGCGTGTCGCCTCGCGCACGCGGTCGACCTCTGCGCGGCCGAGGGTCACGGGCGGCAGGGTGCAGCTGGAGTCGCCGGAGTGGATGCCGGCCTCCTCGATGTGCTCCATCACGCCGCCGATGTAGAGGTCGGTGCCGTCGTAGAGCGCGTCGACGTCGATCTCGATGGCGTCGTCGAGGAACCGGTCGACGAGGAGCGGGTGGCTCGGGCCGACGATCCCCTGGCCCTCGATTCTCATGAAGTAGTCCGCGAGCGACGCGGAGTCGTAGACGATCTCCATGCCCCGGCCGCCGAGCACGTAGCTGGGTCGCACCAGCACGGGGTACCCGATGCCCTCGGCCACGTGCACCGCGCCCGCGAGGTCGATCGCCGTGCCGTTGCGAGGTGCGGTGAGGCCTGCGGCATCCAGGATGCCCGAGAACAGGCCGCGCTCCTCGGCGAGGTCGATCGCGTCGGGGGTCGTGCCGAGGATCGGCACGCCCGCCGCTTCGAGGCCCTTCGCGAGCCCGAGGGCGGTCTGGCCGCCGAGCTGCACCACGACGCCGACGAGCTCTCCGGTCTGCGACTCGGCATGGATCACCTCGAGCACGTCCTCGAGGGTGAGCGGCTCGAAGTAGAGGCGGTCGCTCGTGTCGTAGTCCGTCGAGACGGTCTCGGGGTTGCAGTTGATCATGATGGTCTCGAAGCCCGCGGCCGACAGGGCGAACGACGCGTGCACGCACGAGTAGTCGAACTCGACTCCCTGCCCGATGCGATTCGGCCCCGAGCCGATGATGACGACCTTGCGGCGGTGGGAGGGCTCCACCTCGGTCTCGAGGTCGTAGCTGGAGTAGTGGTACGGCGTGAGCGCCGGGAACTCCCCCGCGCACGTGTCGACGGTCTTGTACACCGGGCGGATGCCGAGGATGTGGCGCACCTCGCGGGCGTCGGCCTCGCCGAAGCCGCGGAGCTGGCCGATCTGGGCGTCGGAGAATCCGTGGTCCTTCGCGAGCAGCAGGGTGTCGTGGTCGAGGGCCCCGGCGTTCGCGACGGTGTCGGCGACCTCGTTGATGAGCACGATCTGGTCGAGGAACCACGGGTCGATCCTCGTCGCCTCGAAGAGCTCCTCGATCGTCGCGCCCTTGCGCAGCGCCTGCTGCACGAGCACGATGCGGCCGTCGGTCGGGACTCGCGTCGCCTCGACGAGCTCGGCGGCGCTGCGCTCCTCCCCACCCCAGTGGAAGGAGGATCCGCGTTTCTCGAGCGAGCGCAGGGCCTTCTGCAGGGCCGTCGCGTAGTTGCGACCGATGGCCATGGCCTCGCCGACCGACTTCATCGTGGTGGTGAGCGTCGGGTCGGCGGCCGGGAACTTCTCGAACGCGAACCGCGGCACCTTCACGACGACGTAGTCGAGGGTCGGCTCGAAGCTCGCGGGCGTCACCCGGGTGATGTCGTTCGGGATCTCGTCGAGCCGGTACCCGATGGCGAGCTTCGCGGCGATCTTCGCGATCGGGAAGCCGGTGGCCTTCGACGCGAGCGCCGACGAGCGCGACACGCGAGGGTTCATCTCGATGACGATGATGCGGCCGGTGTCGGGGTTCACGGCGAACTGGATGTTGCATCCGCCGGTGTCGACGCCGACCGAGCGGATGATGTCGATGCCGATGTCACGCAGGCGCTGGTACTCGCGGTCGGTGAGCGTGAGCGCGGGCGCCACGGTGATCGAGTCGCCCGTGTGCACGCCGACGGGGTCGACGTTCTCGATCGAGCACACGACGACGGTGTTGTCGTGCGTGTCGCGCATGAGCTCGAGCTCGTACTCCTTCCAGCCGAGGATCGACTCCTCGAGCAGCACCTCGGAGGTCGGCGAGTTGTGGATGCCCTGCGTCACGATGCGCACGAGGTCGTCCTCGGTGTACGCGAACCCCGAGCCGAGGCCGCCCATGGTGAAGGACGGGCGCACGACGAGCGGGTAGCCGAGGTCGAGGGCGAACTCCTTCGCCTCGTCGAGGGTCTTCGCCACGTGCGAACGGGCGACCTCCGCGCCCGCTTCGACGACGAGGTCCTTGAAGAGCTGCCGGTCCTCGCCCTTGCGGATCGCGTCGACCTTGGCGCCGATGAGCTCGACGCCGTGCTTGTCGAGGATGCCCGCGTCGTGGAGGGCGATGGCCGCGTTCAGCGCGGTCTGGCCGCCGAGCGTCGGCAGCACGGCATCCGGTCGTTCCTTGACGATGATCGACTCGATGATCTCGGGTGTGATCGGCTCGATGTAGGTCGCGTCGGCGAAGTCGGGGTCGGTCATGATCGTGGCCGGGTTGGGGTTCACGAGGATGACGCGCACGCCCTCCGCGCGGAGCACCCGGCAGGCCTGCGTGCCCGAGTAGTCGAACTCGGCGGCCTGGCCGATGACGATCGGACCGGATCCGATGACGAGGACGCTGGTGATGTCGTCGCGCTTGGGCATCAGGCGCTGGTCTCCTTGCTCGCGATGACCATGTCGCGGAAGCGGTCGAACAGGTAGTTGGCGTCGTGCGGGCCCGCAGCCGACTCGGGGTGGTACTGCACCGAGAACGCCGGGATGTCGAGGCAGTTGAGCCCCTCGACGACGTTGTCGTTGAGGTCGTAGTGGCTCACCTCGACGCGGCCGAATCCCTCGCTGGACTCGCTGACGCGGTCGATCGGCGCGTCGACGGCGAAGCCATGGTTGTGCGCGGTGATCTCGACGCGGCCCGTTGCCCGGTCGAGCACGGGCTGGTTGATGCCGCGATGCCCGAAGGGCAGCTTGTAGGTGCCGAACCCGAGTGCGCGGCCGAGAAGCTGGTTGCCGAAGCAGATGCCGAAGTACGGCAGGCCCTCCTTGAGGGTCGCCCGAAGCAGCTCCACGTGCCGGTCGGATGCCCCGGGGTCGCCCGGTCCGTTCGAGAAGAACAGGGCGTCGGGCGCCATCGCGAGCACCTCCTCGGCGGTGATCGACTGCGGCATGACGTGCACGTCGAAGCCCCGCTCGGCGAGGTACTTCAGCGTCGACGTCTTCACGCCGAGGTCGAGCACCGCCACGGACCCGACCCGCTCGCCCTCGGCGGGCCGCGTGTATGGCTCGGTGGTCGAGACGGTGCCCGAGAGGTTCAGGCCCGTCATCTCGGCGCTGCCGAGCACGAGCTCGAGTTGCTCGCCGTGCGTGAGCGCGATCGCCTCACCCGAGAAGATGCCGGCGCGCATCGCCCCGGCCGAGCGGAGGTGGCGGGTGAGGGCACGCGTGTCGATGCCGCTGATGCCGACGACGCCCGACCCCTCGAGGTCGGCGTCGAGGCTGCGCTCGGCGCGGAAGTTGGAGACGACGCGGGAGGGGTCGCGCACGACGAAGCCGGACACCCAGATGCGCGCGGACTCCATGTCCTCGTCGTTCATGCCGGTGTTGCCGATGTGCGGTGCCGTCATCATGACGATCTGGCCGGCGTAGGAGGGGTCGGTGAGGGTCTCCTGGTACCCGGTCATGCCGGTTGCGAAGACCGCCTCGCCGAGGGTGCGACCGCGGGCGCCATAGGCACGCCCCTCGTACCGGCGCCCGTCCTCGAGCACGAGCACGGCGGGTTCGGGCGTGCGGGTGGGGGTCTCAGTCATCCGAGGCCTCTTTCTCCTGTTCCGGCCGCGGCGCGGTCCGTGCGGCGGCGATGTCGTTGACGGCGACGATGATGCGCGCCGAGTCGCCCGGGTACCGGGCCCTGAGGTAGCTGTCGACGTGCGGAGCGGTCATCTCGACGTCGGCGACCTGCGCGACCCAGGTGATCGCCACGAGCCCTTCGGGCTCGACGCCGCGGTCGATCGCGTAGCTGGCCTCGCCGGCCGACACGATGCGGTCGGCGGGGAGGAAGCTCGCCTGCTCCCCGGCGACCCGGAGCACCACGCCCTCGGGCGCGATCTCGATGTGCGCGGCGCCGCGGAAGGCGAGCCCGTGCACGGCGAGGCGCTCGAGGGGCTGGCCGGTCGGTGTCGTGGCGACGTAGAGCACCTCCATCTCGAGCGCGGGCGCGCCGGGGGACGCCGGAAGTGCGTACGCCGAGAGCGTCTCGTCGCGTACGGTGCGCCGCTTCCACGACCGCACCATGAGCCATGCGGCGACCCCGACGATGGCGACGGCGATGATCACGCCGAGCCACTCACCCACGTGCCACCTCCAGCCGGTCGGCCGCGCGCCGCGCCACCTCGTCGGCGGGACGCACGGCGCCGTCGAGGTACGTCGGGTAGCCACCGTGGAACGTCGCGACGACGCGTCCTGGCAGTCGACGCCCGAGGTACGGCGAGTTCACGCTGCGTCCCGCGAGACGGTCGAGCGAGAACTCGGATGCCGCGGCGGGGTCGTACAGCGTGACCTCCGCCGCCGAACCGGCCGCCAGCGCCTGTCCCTGACCGTCGAGCCGCCCGATGCGGGCCGGCGTCGCCGACATCACGCGCGCGACATCCGCCCACCCGAGGAGGCCGTTCTCGACCACGGCGGCGTGCACGACCGCGAGCGCGGACTCGAGCCCGACCATGCCGTTGGCCGCGGCATCCCACTCGCTCTCCTTCGCCTCCACCGGGTGGGGCGCGTGGTCGGTCGCGACGATGTCGATGGTGCCGTCGGCGAGGGCCGCGCGGAGCGCCTCGACGTCTTCGGCACGGCGAAGCGGCGGGTTCACCTTGAAGCGGGGGTCGTAGCTCGCCACCAGGTCCTCGGTGAGGAGCATGTGGTGCGGCGTGACCTCGGCGGTGACGTCGATGCCGCGGGCCTTGGCCCAGCGGATCACCTCGACGGACCCGGCGGTGGAGACGTGGCAGACGTGCAAGCGGCTGCCGACGTGCTCGGCGAGCAGCACGTCGCGCGCGATGACCGACTCCTCGGCGACCGCCGGCCAGCCGGTGAGCCCCAGCTCGCCCGACAGTGCGCCCTCGTTCATCTGCGCGCCCTCGGTCAGGCGCGGCTCCTGCGCATGCTGGGCGATGACGCCGTCGAACGCCTTCACGTACTCGAGCGCGCGACGCATCAGCAGCGGGTCGGCGACGCAGAAGCCGTCGTCGGAGAACACGCGCACGTTCGCGCGGGAGCGTGCCATCGCGCCGAGCTCGGCGAGCTGCTCGCCCTTGAGGCCGACGGTGACGGCGCCGATCGGCTGCACCGTGGCGTACCCGGCCGCGCGGCCGAGGCTCGCCTCCTGCTCGACGACGCCGGCCGTGTCGGCGACCGGGAAGGTGTTCGCCATCGCGAAGACGGCGGTGAAGCCGCCGGCGGCCGCGGCCTGCGTGCCGGTGAGCACGGTCTCGCTCTGCTCGTAGCCGGGTTCGCGCAGGTGCGCGTGGAGGTCGACGAGGCCGGGGAGGGCGAGGAGCCCGTCGGCGTCGACGACCGTCGCGCCGGCGGCATCCGTGATGCGGCCGATCTCGGCGATGACGCCGTCGGCGAGCAGCAGGTCGGCACGCTCGCCCGAGGGCAGGGTCGCGCCGGCGATCAGGTGGCGCTCGGCCATCACGCCTCACCCCGTTCGCCCGACAGCAGCAGATAGAGGGCGGCCATTCTCACTGATACTCCGTTCGCGACCTGCTCGCGCACCGTCGACTGGGGCGAATCGGCAGCGCGGGCGGCGATCTCCAGCCCGCGGTTCATCGGGCCGGGGTGCATGACCATCGTAGTCGGGGGCAGTCGATCGAACCTGGCGTCATCGAGGCCCCAGGTGCGGGCGTACTCCCGGGTGTTCGGGAAGAACGCCGCGTGCATGCGCTCCGCCTGGATGCGGAGCATCATGACGACGTCGGGCGAACCGGCGAGCGACGCGTCGAGGTCGTAGCCGACCGTCGCCGGCCAGCCCGCGGTGTCGACCGGCACGAGCGTCGGCGGGGCCACGAGCTGCACCTCGGCGCCGAGGGTCGTGAGGAGCCACACGTTCGACCGGGCGACGCGCGAGTGCAGGATGTCGCCGACGATCACGACGCGCACGCCGTCGAGCCCGCGGCCTCGCGAGGCGGCGCCGTGCAGCCGGCGCCGGATCGTGAACGCGTCGAGGAGGGCCTGGGTCGGATGCTCGTGCGTGCCGTCCCCGGCGTTGACGACGCCGGCGTCGATCCATCCGCTCGTCGCGAGGGTCTGCGGGGCGCCCGAGGCGTGGTGGCGGATGACCACCCCGTCGGCGCCCATGGCCTGGAGCGTCTGGGCGGTGTCCTTCAGGCTCTCGCCCTTCGAGACGCTCGACCCCTTGGCGCTGAAGTTGATGACGTCGGCCGAGAGGCGCTTGGCCGCGGCCTCGAACGAGATGCGGGTGCGCGTGGAGTCCTCGAAGAAGAGGTTCACGACCGTCTTGCCGCGCAGGGTCGGGAGCTTCTTCATCTCGCGCTCCTGCACGGCCGACATGTCCTCGGCGATGTCGAGCAGGGCGATGGCGTCGTCGCGCGGGAGGTCCTTCGTGGTGAGCAGGTGCCGCATCACTCCACACCCCCGTCGATCGTGACAGCGTCGTCGCCGTCGATCTCGGCGAGTCGCACGTTGATACGCTCGCGGGTGGAGCTCGGGAGGTTCTTGCCGACGAAGTCGGCCCTGATCGGGAACTCGCGGTGGCCGCGGTCGACGAGCACCGCGAGGCGCACCGCTCGTGCGCGGCCGAGGTCGGCGAGCGCGTCGAACGCGGCCCGGATCGTGCGACCCGAGTAGAGCACGTCGTCGACGAGCACGACGGTCACACCGTCGATGCCGCCCTCTGGCACCGATGTGGGCTGCGGCGCGCGCACCGGGTGCCGGCCGAGGTCGTCACGGTACATCGTCACGTCGAGCGCGCCGGCGGGGACATCGGATGCCGCGATGCGGCCGATGATGGCAGCGAGGCGTTCGGCGAGCACCACGCCGCGGGTGGGGATGCCGAGGAGCATGAGCCCTTCGACTCCGCGATTCGACTCGAGGATCTCGTGGGCGATGCGAGTGATCGCCCGATCGATGTCAGCCTGCTGCAGCACGGTGCGCACAGCCACGCGGACTCCCTTCTCCGCCTCACGGGACGGGCTTCAAGGTTGCCTTCTCCGAGCAAGCCTACCAGCCGCGACGATCGACGCCTTCGACTCCCCCGGACGAACACGAAGGGCGGAACGCATCGCGCTCCGCCCTTCGTGCGTGGGTGCCGCCGGTCATCGGCTGGACCGCGCAGGTCCACGCAGCGCGCGCGAGGCGACGACGAGCGCCGCCGCGATGAGCACGACGTTCTTCAGGACGTATTGGCCGAGGAGCGTCGGTCCCGCGGCGGTGAACAGCTCGCCCGGGAAGAACACGATGGGCGAGAGGATTCCGACGAACGCGATCGCGAGCATCACGAGGCCGAATCGGGCGAAGACGCCCGAGATGAGCGCGAGGCCCGCGACGGTCTCGATGATCGCCGTGAGGACGAGGGCGAGCTGGCCCCCCACGATGCCGAACGTGAGCACGCCCCACGTGGCCTCGACGAGCGACTCGAGGGGGCTCACGCCGGGGAAGAACTTCACGACGCCGAAGGCGACGAACACCGCGCCGAGGGCGACGCGCAGCGCGGGGATGCTCCAGCGCTCGAGGAGCGCCTTGAGCATCGCCTCGAGCGAGCCGAGACGGTCGGGCAGGCTGATGTGGGCGACCGGCACGGGACGTGGCCCGACGGGTTGCAGGCCGGGAGTGCGGGCGGGAATCGTGGACATGGCGCAGGTGCTCCTTCCAGAGCGATCGAGGTGATGGGATCGGCGCACGATACCGCTGCGCCTACATCCAGTGAACCGTCGGCGGCCGCGCCGGAGATCAGTGCGAGCGCCGGAATCCGTGGAGGGCGTCCACCCATTCGGTGCCCGTGCCAGCACTGGGGGTGCCGTGCCGATGCCCGCGTGTGGTCGAATCGACCATGGCCGAAGTGATGATCGCGGTGATGCCGTTCCACGGGCACGTCGCGCCGATGGCGGCGGTGGCGCGGGCGTTCCTCGACGCCGGCCACGGGGTGCGCGTCTACACCGGCTCGGCGCACGCGCCGCGGTTCGAGGCGCTCGGTGCGCGCGTCGTGCCGTGGCGGGCGGCGCCCGACTTCGACGAGCTCGACCTGTCGGCGACCTTCCCGGCGCTGCGGGGCCGGAAGGGTCCGAGGCAGATGCTCGCCAACGTCGAGCACCTCTTCGTCCGCACCGGCTCGCGGCAGGCCGACGATCTCGTGGCGGCGTATCGCGACGAGCCGTGGGACGTCATCGTCGCCGACGGCCTGAGCCTCGGCGCACACTTCGCCTCGGAGCTGAGCGGTACGCCGTGGGTCACGGTGAGCATCGTTCCGCTCGGGATCCCGAGCCGCGACCTCCCGCCGCCGATGTTCGGCCTCGCACCGGCGACCGGCGTGCTCGGCCGGTGGCGGGATCGTGCCCTGCGGGCGGTCGCGCGGGCAGGTGCGCGCGGCATCCAGCGGGCCTACGACGAGGAGCGTCACCGCACCGGCCTTCCGCCGAACCACCTCACCTTCGACGAGGCGTGCTACTCCCCCACGCTCGTCTGCGCCTCGGGCATCGAGGAGCTGGAGTTCCACCGTACGGACCTGGCGACGCACGTGGTGTTCGTCGGCGAGCTCACGCGCGCGGCGAGCGGCACGCCCGTCCCGGCGTGGTGGCCAGACGTCGCGTCATCCGACGCTCCCGTGGTGCACGTCACGCAGGGCACGCAGAATGTCGACCCGCACGACCTCGTCGAGCCCGCATTCGCCGCGCTCGGCCGCCGACGTGCGCTCGTGGTGGCGACGACTGGGCGGGCGGATGACGCCAGCCTGCCGTTCCCGGCGCCGCCGAACGCCCGCGTGGCCGGCATCGTGCCGTACGAGGCGCTGCTCCCTCACGTCGACGTGATGATCACGAACGGCGGATGGGGCGGCGTGCTCGCCGCGCTCGCGGCGGGCATCCCCCTCGTGGTGGCCGGCGGCGACCTCGACAAGCCCGAGGTGGCCGCACGCGTCGCGTGGTCGGGCGCCGGTGTGAACCTGCGCACCGGACGACCGTCGGCGCGGGCCGTGCTGCGGGCGTGGCGCCGGGTCTCGTCGGATGCGGTCTACCGGGCGAACGCGCAGCGGCTCGCTGCTGTGCTCTCCGAGCACGACGGGCCGCGCGAGGTCGTCGCGCACACCCTCGGGTTGCTCGACGCAGGGATCCCGAATCCAGCGGGCGACTAACCCTTCGTGTGCGAGATCGCCGCGAGCAGCCCGTTCACGAACCCGGCCGAGTCGTCGGTGGAGAGCACGGTGGCCGCCTCGACGGCCTCGGAGATCGCGACCGGGTCGGGCACCTCCTCGTTGTAGAGGATCTCCCACACGCCGATGCGCAGCAGGGCACGGTCGACCGCGGGCATGCGCTCCAGCGTCCATCCGCGCGAATGGGTCGTGATGAGCTCGTCGATCTCGTCGCGGTGGTCGACGATGCCGTCCACGATCTCGCGGGCGTACAGCCACGACGCCTGGCGTTCGGGCTCGCTCACGGCGCGCTCCGCCTCGACGGCGAGCAACTGCTCCACCGGCACCTGGCGCATGTCGGCCGCGTAGAGCATGTCGAGGGCGCGCTTGCGCGCCTTCGTGCGGGCGCTCACTAGTCGTTCACGCGGCCGAGGTAGTCGCCCGTGCGGGTGTCGACCTTGACCTTCGTGCCGGTCTCGAGGAAGAGCGGCACCTGGATCTCGTAGCCGGTCTCGACGGTGGCGGGCTTCGTGCCGCCCGTCGAGCGGTCGCCCTGCAGGCCGGGCTCGGTGTAGGTGATCTCGAGCACCACCGAGGCGGGCAGGTCGACGTAGAGGGGGTTGCCGTTGTTCAGGGCGATCGTGACCGACTGGTTCTCGAGCATGAAGTGCGCGGCGTCGCCGACGACGGCCGCGGGCACCGTGATCTGGTCGTAGTCGGTCGCGTCCATGAACACGAAACCGTCGCCGTCGTCGTACAGGTAGGTGAAGTCGCGGCGGTCGACGTTCTCGATGTCGACCTTCGTACCGGCGTTGTACGTGCGGTCGACGACCTTGCCCGTCACGACGTTCTTCAGCTTCGTGCGGACGAACGCGCCGCCCTTGCCGGGCTTGACGTGCTGGAACTCGATGACGCTCCAGAGCTGGCCGTCGATGTTGAGAACGACGCCGTTCTTGATGTCAGCGGTGCTTGCCATTCGAAGAGGTTCCGATCGATCGAGGGAAGTCAGAGGGCACGCGTCGAACGCGTGCGACTGATCGAGTGTAGTCGACTCACCCTCGCGACCGCAGAACCCAGTCCACCGCGAGCCGGTACGAGTCGGCGCCGAACCCGGCGATCACCCCCGTCGCGACGCCCGAGATCACGCTCGTGTGCCGGAACGTCTCGCGCGCGTGCGGGTTCGACAGGTGCACCTCCACGAGCGGCACGCCCGCCTGCTTCAACTGCGCCGCCGCGTCCCGCAGCGCGTAGCTGTAGTGCGTGAACGCGGCCGGGTTCAGCACGACCGGCACCCGGCGGTCGACCGCCTCGTGGATCCAGCCGATGAGCTCGGCCTCGTCGTCGGTCTGCCGCAGCTCGATCTCGACGCCGTCGGGCACGGATGCCGCGAGGGCGGCCTGGATGTCGGCGAGGGTCTCGCTGCCGTACACCTCGGGTTCGCGCGTGCCGAGCCGGCCGAGGTTCGGGCCGTTCAGCACGAGGATCGTCGTCATGCGGCAAGCCTACCGACGCGGTGTTCCGCCGCCCACGCCGGCTGCGCGCATCTCGGCAGGTGAACCTCCGGGTGACGAGAGGTTGACACTCGTGCGGCCGGCGGGCGCCGGGTTCACCGACTCGTCGTGCCTCATTCCACTCACGGCAACCGAGCGGTGCCCTGCGCCCGATTGGCTCGCCCCATGCCAGCAGACCCCAACACCCGCACGCGAACGCGCGTCGTGGCCCTTGCCGCAGCGGCAGTCACCGCAGCCGTGATCCTCCTTCCCTCCCCCGCCGACGCCGTCGGCGACACGGAACCGAACGGTCCATCGGTCAAGACCGTCGAGCCCACCCTCGTCGCTCGGGCGACGCTGTCGGCCGACCACCTCGAGCCCGGTCCCGCCAGCGGCGCCGCCCTCACGACGACGGTGAACGGCCGCACCGGCCCGTTCGCCGGCCAGGTCATCCCCGGGTTCTCGGCGATGATCGACAACGGCGATGGGACGTTCTGGGCCCAGCCCGACAACGGGTTCGGCTCGAAGGGCAACTCGGCGGACTTCCTGCTCCGCAACTACCTCGTCCGTCCGGCGTGGCAGACCGGCGAGGGCGGAAGCGGCGAGATCGAGATCGAGCGCTTCATCACCTACAACGACGCCGACCGGGTGCTCGACTTCCCGATCGTGAACGAGGCGACGCCGGATCGACTCCTGACGGGTGCCGACTTCGACATCGAATCGGTCGTGCTCGCGAAGGACGGCACGTTCTGGGTCGGCGAGGAGTTCGGCCCGTTCCTGCTCCACTTCGACTCCGACGGAACACTGCTCGAGAAGCCGTACCCGCTGCCCGGCGGCGCGAAGTCGCCGCAGAACCCGTACCTGCAGGCCGGCGAGACGCCGCGCGTGCGCGCGAGCCGCGGCTTCGAGGCGCTGGCGGGTTCCGCGAGCGGTCGATTCCTCTTCCCGGTGGTCGAGGGCCCGTACGCGGATGAGACGGACCTGCGCCGACGGGAGGTCCTCGAGTTCGACACGAGGGCCGGTGCCTACACGGGTCGCGCCTGGAACTACGAGACCGACCAGGACGCGAACGTCGTGGGCGACGCGTTCGCCGTGCGCGACGAGGTGCTGCTCTTCGTCGAGCGAGACGACTTCGAGGGCGACCAGGCCGTCACGAAGCGCGTCTACGAGGTCGACCTCAAGCGCATCGATGCCGAGGGCAAGCTCGAGAAGACACTCGTGCTCGACGCGCTGCGCATCGCGAACCCCGACCTCCTCGGAGCCGGCGACGGCTACGGGACGGGCGATCCGTTCTCATTGCCGGTGCAGTCGTTCGAGACCGTCGTTCAGCTCCGCGACGGCAACCTGCTGATCGCCAACGACAACAACTACCCGGGGAACGACGCGCGGATCACGGGCACCCCCGACGACGTCGAGTTCGACATCATCGACCTCGACCGGGCCCGGGTGCAGCCCTCCGACGTCACCGTCGTGGCGCACCGCGGCGCGAGCGGCTACCGGCCCGAGCACACGCTTGCCGCGTACGAGACGGCGATCACGCAGTGCGCCGACTTCATCGAGCCCGACGTGGTCGCGACGAAGGACGGCGTCCTCGTCGCCCGTCATGAGAACGAGATCAGCGGCACGACGGATGTCGCGTCCCGCCCGGCGTTCGCCGACCGGAAGGCCACGAAGGTCATCGACAGCGTCCCGGTCACCGGATGGTTCACCGAGGACTTCACCCTGGCTGAACTCAAGACGCTCCGCGCGATCGAGCGGCTCTCGCAGGTCCGACCCGCGAACACGGCGTTCAACGACCTCTACCCCATCCCGACGCTCGACGAGGTGCTCGACCTCGCCCGCCACTCGGTGAGCTGCGACGGGCGGCAGGTGGGCGTCTACCCCGAGACGAAGCACCCCACGTACTTCGACTCGATCGGACTCTCGCTGGAGGAGCCGCTCGTCGCCGAACTCGCCGGGAACGGACTCGACTCGGCCGGGGCACCGGTGATCGTGCAGAGCTTCGAGGTGGGCAACCTGAAGGAGCTCGACGGCGCCACGGACGTGACGCTCGCACAGCTCATCAGCTCGAGCGGCCGTCCCTACGACTTCACCGTCGCGGGCGACACTCGCACCTACGCCGACCTCGCCACGCCCGCCGGGCTGGCTGAGATCGCGACGTACGCCGACGGGATCGGAGTCGAGAAGAGCGTCGCGATCCCGCGCACCGCGGACGGCACGCTCGGCTCGCCGACCACGCTGATCGCCGACGCCCACGCGATCGGCCTCGAGGTGCACGGATGGACCTTCCGCCGCGAGAATGCCTTCCTCCCCGCCGAGTTCCGCTCGAGCGCCGACCCCGCCGGCATCGGCGACCTGGCCGGCGAGCTTCGGGTGTTCCTCGACGCGGGCCTCGACGGCTTCTTCAGCGACAACCCCGACATCGGGGTCGCGACCGCGGGCTGAGCCCGCGCGCACGACACGAGAGCGGGTGGATGCGTCGGCGCATCCGCCCGCTCTCCTGCGTTCGCGTCAGGAGCCGATCTCCTGGTACGCGGCGAACAGCAGCGACTGGTCGGGCGCCTGCATGACCGTGGGCTTCGCGAGGTCGTCGAGCACGATGAAGCGGAGCTGCCCGCCGCGTGCCTTCTTGTCGCGCTGCATGGTGGCGAGCAGCGTGCTCCAGCGGCCGGCCGGATAGGTCGTGGGCAGGCCGAGGAGGTCGAGCACCCGCTTGTGCCGGTCGGCGACCTCGTCGGAGAGCCGGCCGGACAGCCGGCCGAGCTCAGCGGCGAACGCCATGCCCACCGAGATCGCGGCGCCATGGCGCCACTGATAGCGCTCGGCGTGCTCGACGGCGTGGCCGAGCGTGTGACCGTAGTTGAGGATCTCGCGGACGCCCTGCTCGGTGAAGTCCTCGGAGACGACCTCCGCCTTCATCTGGATCGCCAGCTCGACCACCCGGCGGAACTCGGGCGTCGACGGGTCGGTTGCGACATCCGGATCGGCCTCGATGGTGTCGAGGATCTCGGGGTACCGGATGAATCCCGCCTTCACGATCTCCGCGAAGCCGGCCAGGATCTCGTTGCGTGGCAGCGTGTCGAGCAGCTCGAGGTCGCAGAGCACGGCGGCGGGAGCGTGGAAGACCCCCACGAGGTTCTTGCCCTCACTCGTGTTGATGCCGGTCTTGCCGCCGACGGCCGCGTCGACCATGCCGAGCACCGTGGTGGGCACCTGCACGATGCGCACGCCGCGCAGCCACGTCGCGGCGACGAACCCCGCGAGGTCGGTGATCGCTCCCCCGCCGAGGCCGACGATGGCGTCGCTGCGCGTGAAGTCCGCCTGGCCGAGGATCTGCCAGCAGAACGCGGCCACTTCGACCCGCTTGCCGGCCTCGGCGTCGGGCACCTCGGCGAGGAGCACCTCGAAACGGCCATGGAGCTCCTCGCGCAGGGCGACGGCGCGTGCGCCGAGCGTCGGCGCATGCACGACGAGCACCTTGCGCACGCCGAGACCGAGCGCATCGCCGAGCTCCGCGACCACGCCGCGACCAACGACCACGTCGTAGCCCGTCTCGCCGCCCACGCGGATCGCCGTGCGCGTCTCGCCTGCTTTCATCGTGCTCCTCCGAACCGCTCGGTGATGTCGTCGACGATGCGTGCGACCGAGCGGCGCGACGTGTCGATGTCGAGATCGGCGAGCGCCGCGTAGAACGGCGCGCGCTGCTCCAGGATCGCGGTCCAGGTCGCGAGCCCGCCGTCGGCAAGCAGCGGGCGGTTGCCACCCGTGAGCCGCGGCGCGACCGCCTCGGGCGTGACGCGCAACCACACCACCGGCAGCCCGGCGAGGTCGTCGCGCGTGTCGGGGTGCAGGACGGCGCCGCCGCCGAGCGAGATCACGGCCTCCTCGCGGAGCGCCTCGGCGACGACCTCGCGCTCGATGATGCGGAAGTACTCCTCGCCCTCGCGTTCGAAGATCTGCTCGATGGGGCCATAACGCTCGATGATGCGCTGGTCGGTGTCGATGAAGGGCGCGCCGACGGATGCCGCGAGCCGATGCCCCACGCGGGACTTGCCGGCCCCCATCGGCCCGATGAGCACGATGGGCAGCGCGAGTCGTGGGCCGTCAGACACGGTCGGCCGCGACGTCCGCCGCCGCGATCTCCGTGAGGAGCGCATCGGGGATGGCCGCGAGGTACGACTCGAGATTGCGGCGCGTCTCGGCGACCGCGTCGCCGCCGAACTTCTCGAGCACGGCGTTCGCGAGCGTGAGCGCGACCATGGCCTCGGCCACGACGCCCGCCGCGGGCACGGCGCAGACATCGGATCGCTGGTGGTGCGCCGGGGCAGCCTCACCCGTGGCGACGTCGATCGTCGGCAGCGCGTGCGGCACGGTCGCGATGGGCTTCATGCCCGCGCGCACGCGGAGCACGGTGCCGGTGGACATGCCGCCCTCGGTGCCACCGGCGCGGTCGCTCGCACGCACGATGCGGCCGTCGGACAGGTGGAGCTCGTCGTGTGCAGCCGAGCCGCGACGGGTGGTGGTGACGAAGCCGTCGCCGACCTCGACGCCCTTGATCGCCTGGATTCCCATGAGCGCGGCGGCGAGCTGTGCGTCGAGACGGCGGTCCCAGTGCACGTACGAGCCGAGCCCCGGCGGCACGCCGTAGGCGAGCACCTCGACGACGCCGCCGAGTGTGTCGCCGTCCTTGTGCGCGGCGTCGACCTCCGCCACCATGCGTGCGGAGGTCTCCTCGTCGAAGCAGCGCAGGGGGTCGGCGTCGAGGCGGTCGACGTCGCCCGGGAGCGGGAGCGGGCGGTCCTCGGGCACCCGCACGGGGCCGATCGCGATCGTGTGCGACACGAGGCGGATGCCGAGCTCGGCGAGGAACGCGCGCGCGACCGCGCCGAGGGCCACCCGTGCGGCGGTCTCGCGGGCGCTCGCCCGCTCGAGCACGGGCCGCGCCTCGTCGAAGCCGTACTTCTGCATGCCCACGAGGTCGGCGTGGCCGGGACGCGGACGCGTGAGCGGGGCCCCGCGACCTCGGCCGAGTGTCGCCGGGTCGACGGGCTCGGGGCTCATGACCTCCTGCCACTTCGGCCACTCGGTGTTGCCGATCCGGAGGGCGATGGGGCTGCCGAGGCTTCGGCCGTGGCGTACGCCGCCGGAGATCGCGAGTTCGTCCTGCTCGAACTTCATGCGGGCGCCACGGCCGTAGCCGAGCTTGCGTCGCGCGAGGTCGGCGCGGATGTCGTCGAGCATGACGGGGGTGCCGGCGGGAAGACCCTCGAGGATCGCGACGAGCTCAGGGCCGTGCGACTCTCCGGCAGTGAGCCAACGGAGCATGCTCCTATCCTTCCACAGCGCGCATCAGAGGGTTCGGCGCATGACGTCGAGCACGGAGGTCTCGTCGGGCAGCTCCGCGAACGGGTCGCCCGTCATGAAGATGCGCACCTGCAGCAGGGCCTGGTGCAGCAGCATCTCGAGCCCGTGCACGACGGTGCCGTGCGCGGCCATCCATCGCGCGCCGAGCGGCGACGGCCACGGGTCGTAGGCCACATCGAGCAGGGCTGCGCGTCCGACGAGGGCCTCGGATGCCACGACGCCGAGGTCCGTGCCCCCGGGAACCGTGCTCACCACGAGCTCGACGTCGTCGAGGTGCGCGAGGTCGTCGATCCGCGCCTCCTCCACCATGAGGCCGAGGCGCCTGCCGAGCGCGGCGAGCTCCGAGGCGCCCGGTCGGCGCACGAGCACCCGCACGTGCGCGGCGCCGAGCTCGGCCAAGGCGACGAGCGCGGAGGCCGCGGTGGCGCCGCCGCCGATCACTGCGCCACGGCGCACGGACACGACGCCGGCCTCGCGGAGCGCGCGCATGATGCCGAAGACATCCGTGTTGTATCCGCGTCGCCGGCCCCCGTCGAAGAGCACGGTGTTCGCGGCTCCCGCGAGCACCGCCATCTCGTCGACGTCGTCGAGGAGTGGGAGCACGTCGTGCTTGAGCGGCATGGTGAGCGAGAGCCCCCGCCAGGAGGCATCCAGCCCCTCGATGAACGCGGCGAGTCCCTCGCCGTGCATCTCGATGGCGGTGTACTCCCAGTCGAGCCCCAGCAGCCGGTAGGCGGCGCGGTGCAGCGCCGGGCTCTTGGAGTGGGCGATGGGCGAGCCGAGCACCGCGAGCCGGCGCATCAGCTGGCGTACTCCGGGTGCTCCTCGAGCCACGCGAGGAACTTCTCGACCGCGGCCTCGTGCTCCTCCACGGTCGCCGAGAACACGGTCTCGCCGGTGTCGAGATCGACCGTCACGAAGTACAGCCACGGGCCGTCGGCGGGGTGGATGGCCGCGTCGATCGCGTCGTCGCCGGGATTGCCGATCGGGCCCGGCGGCAGGCCCGGGTGCACGTACGTGTTGTACGGGTTCGCCGCGTCGGCACGCTGCTCGTCGGTCGTGGTGACGACCGAGTCGTCGCCGACCCCGTAGTGCACGGTCGAATCGAACTGCAGCAGGCCGCTGTCGAAGAGCTCGGGGTTCAGGCGGTTCTCGATGACACGCGAGACCTTGTAATAGTCGGGAAGGAGGCCCGCTTCCCGCTGGATGAGCGAGGCCTTGACGACGGTGCGCCACCGGTCCTCGGGGGCGACGCCCGCGGCATCGAGGGCCTCGAACGAGCGGTCGACGAGCATCTTCACGAGTCCGGGCGCCGTGACGGCCGGGTCGACCGTGTACGTCGCGGGGAACAGGAATCCCTCGACGCTCGTCGCCTCGGCCGGCAAGCCGAGTGCCGGCAAGTCCGCGGCGGCGGCCTGGAGCTCCTCGATCGGGATCTCGGTGACGGCGGCCGCCTCTGCGAGGGCGTCCTTCGCCCACATGCCCTCCTGGATGACGAACGTGTTCTCGAGCTTGTTCGCGGGCTCGAGGAGCGCGTCGAGCGCCGCCTGCGCGCTCATCTCCTCGGCGAGACGGTATGCGCCCGGTTGGAACTCGGGCTCGGGCGTCTGCGCGAGCAGCAGGTCGTAGAACGCGTCGTACGAGGCGGTGACCCCTTCATCGACGAGATTCTCGGCGATGTCCGACCCGGTGTCGCCGTCGTGGATCATGAAGACCACCTCGCCGGTGCCGGCGCCCGTGTAGTCCTCGGCGGGCGTGAAACGCTCGATGACCGCAGTGATGGGCCCCTGCAGGAAGAAGAACGCGCCGGCCCCGAGCGCGGCCACGACGAGCAGCCCGACGAGGCATCCCCACGGGCCGCGACGCTTGGGCCGGCCGGATCCGGGGTCGTAGCCGCCGTGCTTGAGGGCTCGCCGGTCCGGGCGGCTCAAGCGACCCGGCTGGTTGTCGTCGTCGTCATCGGACCACGCTTGCGGTTCGTCGTCCCATGGCAGCGGACTGTCCGTTTCGTGCTGCTGCGACGCGGAGCCCGGGTCATCGAGCTGCAGGGGGAATGGGGCCGCGTCGTGCGCGGCTCGAAGCGGGGCGCCCTGCTGGCCGGCCGCCCGCTGCTGGGCCGCCTGCTGCTCAGCCGCCCACTGCTGGGCCGCCTGCTGCTCAGCCGCCCACTGCTGGGCCGCCTGCTGCTCAGCCGCCCACTGCTGGGCCGCCTGCTGCTCCGCCGCCCACTGCTGAGCGGCCTGCTGCTCAGCCGCCCACTGCTGGGCCGCCTGCTGCTCAGCCGCCCACTGCTGGGCGGCCTGCTGCTCCGCCGCCCACTGCGCCGCGGCGGCCTGCTCGGCTGCCTGCGCCTGCTCCTGCTGCTGCGCGAGGAGGGCTGCCCTGCGCTGCTCGGCCTCGCGGGCCTCGCGACGGGTCATCTGGGGTCGATCGGATCCGCCGGGCGGCGTGCCAGGAGGAAGGTGGGTCACAGGGGGGACGACCCTTCGTCTGTCGTGAGCAGGCGCCCGGGCTCCTTACCCGACGCCCGTTCCGTGTCGATGGCGTGTTGCAGAATGATAACGGCTGCAACTTGGTCGACGATGGGACGCTGGCTGCGACTCGACTTCCCCGAGGCGCGCAGGGCCTGTTGAGCGCTCACCGTCGAGAGTCGCTCGTCGACGAGGCGCACCGCCGCGCCGGATGCCGCGAGCCGCCCGGCGAAGGACACGGCATCGTCGGTCGACGCGGTCCGCCCGCCCGAGAGCGAGAGCGGATTGCCCACGACGAGCTCGATGGCGTCGTACTCGTCGGCGAGCTCGAGGATCCGCCGCACGTCGGCGTCGCCGTCCGAGGCGCGGGGCACGGTCTCCACCGGCACGGCGAGCAGCCCGCCGGCGTCGCAGCGCGCGACGCCGATGCGGGCTCGCCCGACGTCGATGCCGAGTCTCGCTCCCGGGCGCATCGTCCTACCGGTCGAGCACTCGGCGCACGGCCTCGAGCGCGGCGGGGATCGCCGAGACGTCGTTGCCGCCGCCCTGTGCGAGGTCGGGCTTGCCGCCGCCACCGCCGCCCAGCACCGACGCCATCGCCTTCGCGAGCGCTCCCGCGTTCGCCCCGGCGTCGCGGGCGGCGGGCGAGGTCGCCGCGATCGCGACCGGCTTGCCGCCGACCTCGGCGGCGAGCGCGACCACGGATGCCGCGTCACCGAGCTTCGAGCGCACGGCCGTGGCGAGCGAGCGCAGTTCGTCGCTCGAACCGAGGCGTCCGACGTTGTCGGAGACCAGGAGCACGTCGCCTGTGCGCACCGCGGTCGCCGCGAGCGCCGGGACGCGATCGTTCAGCGCCTTGGCCTCGAACTGCGCGATGCGCTTCTCCGCGGACTTGAGGCTCGCGACCAGCTCGCCGACGCGATCGACGAGCTGCTCGGGGCGGGTCTTCAGGCTGGTGCTGAGCTCGGACACGAGCGCGCGCTCCGCAGCGAACCGACGGAACGCCTCGATGCCGACGAGCGACTCGACGCGTCGGTTCGACGCGCCCACGGAGGACTCGCCCACGATGTTGATCATGCCGATCTCGGAGCTCGTCGCCACGTGGGTGCCCGCGCAGAGCTCACGCGACCACGGGCCGCCGATGTCGACGACGCGCACGACGTCGCCGTACTTCTCGCCGAACAGGGCCATGGCACCGAGCGACTTCGCCTCGTCGAGCGGCATCTCGCGCGTGACGACCTGCAGGTTGTCGCGGATCGCGTTGTTGGAGATCTCCTCGATCTCGCCACGCGTCTCCGCCGAGAGGGCGGAGTTCCAGCCGTAGTCGAGGCGCAGGTAGCCGGCCTTGTTGAACGAGCCCGACTGGTGCGCGTTGGGTCCGAGGACCTGCCGCAGCGCGGCGTGCACGATGTGCGTGCCCGAGTGGGCCTGCGTGGCGCCGCGCCGGTAGTCCTCGTCGACGAGTGTCGTCGCCGGCACGCCCACGCCGACCTCGCCCGACACGACCTTCGCAGTGTGGCTGATGAGGCCCTTGACCGGCTTCTGCACGTCGATGACCTCGAGTTCGAAGCCGTCGCCGACGATGCGACCCTGGTCGGGCGCCTGACCGCCCGACTCCGCGTACAACGAGGTCTCGGCGAGGATCACCTCGGCCGTCTGCCCGGCGGTCGCGAAGGGCACAGGGCGGCCGTCGACGAGCAGGCCGAGCACGGTCGAGTCCGTCGTGAGGTCCGAGTATCCGGTGAAGATCGTCTCGCCCTTGGCGCGGAAGTCGCCGTACACCGACAGGTCGGCCAGCACCTTCTTCTTGGACTTCGCATCGGCCTTCGCGCGCGTGCGCTGGGCGGTCATCAGCTCGTCGAACGCGCCACGGTCGACCGCGAGGCCCGCCTCCTCGGCCATCTCGAGCGTCAGCTCGATCGGGAAGCCGTAGGTGTCGTGCAGGAGGAACGCGGTGTCGCCGGCGAGCTCGGCCTTGCCGGCATCCTTCGTGGATGCGACTGCTACGTCGAGGATCGACGTGCCCGCGGTGAGCGTGCGCAGGAACGCCTCCTCCTCGCCGAGCGCGAGCTGCTCGATGTGCGTGTAGTCGCGGGCCACTTCGGGGTAGGCCGACTTCATCGCGTCGCGCGACGCAGCGAAGAGCTCGCGGAACGTCGGCCCCTCTACGCCGAGCAGCCGCATGGCACGGATGCTGCGGCGCAGGAGCCGGCGCAGGATGTAGCCGCGGCCCTCGTTCGACGGGCTCACGCCGTCGCTCATGAGCATCAAGGACGAGCGGATGTGGTCCGCGATCACGCGCATCCGGACGTCGTCCTCGTGGTCGGCGCCGTAGCGGCGGCCGGACAGCTCGGCGGCACGATCGAGCACCGGACGCACCTGGTCGATCTCGTACATGTTCTCGACGCCCTGCTTGATGAACGCGACGCGCTCGAGGCCCATGCCCGTGTCGATGTTCTTCTTCGGCAGTTCCTTCACGATGCGGAAGTCCGTCTTCGACTTCACGTCGTCGATGAGGTACTGCATGAACACGAGGTTCCAGATCTCGACGTACCGATCGTCGTCGGTGGCAGGGCCCCCGTCGACGCCGTACTCGGGCCCGCGGTCGAAGAAGATCTCGGAGCACGGCCCGGCGGGGCCGGGCTGTCCGGTGTGCCAGTAGTTCGTGTCCTTGTCGAGGCGCTGGATCCGCTCCTCGGGCAGGCCCGCGATCTTCTTCCAGAGCTCGATCGCCTCGTCGTCGTCCTTGTAGACGGTGACCCACATGTCCGCAGGCGCGAAGCCGTATCCGCCGTCGGCCTCGGGGGTGGTGAGCAGCTCCCACGCCATGCTGATGGCGCCCTCCTTGAAGTAGTCGCCGAAGGAGAAGTTGCCGTTCATCTGGAAGAACGTGCCGTGACGCGGGGTCTTGCCGACCTCTTCGATGTCGTTGGTGCGGATGCACTTCTGCACGCTCGTCGCACGGGGATACGGCGCAGGCACGAGCCCGGTGAGGTATGGGACGAACGGCACCATGCCGGCCACGGTGAACAGCAGCGTCGGGTCGTCGGACACGAGCGGAGCGGAGGGAACGACGGTGTGGCCGCGCGCGGCGAAGAAGTCCAGCCAGCGCTGGCGGATGTCTGCGGTCTGCATGGTTCCGTTCTGGTTCGGCGGCCCGGATCGGCCGCGCGGAGTCGTGGCGCCGGCGTCAGCGCGCGGCGGGCCCGTCACCCTCGGCGCGGAGCTCGGCGTCGCGTTCGTGGTACCCCTCGGCGATGGCCTTGCCGAACGCCCTGGCCTTGGCGTCGATCGACGAGAAGAACTCCCGGCCCTGCTTGGTCTGGTTGAGCTGGTGCGCGGCGACGAAACCGGCAGCGACGCCCACGGCGAACCACACGATGCTCTTCACGAAGTGCTCCTCTGACCGATTCCGTCGCGCGAATTCCGCCCGACGCATATCCCAACAGTCTAATGGCGTCGGATGCCGCAGGAGATTGGCACAGGGGCCGCGGGAAACCCCCGCGACCCCTGGTCGGTCTGTGCCCCGCTCAGCGAGCGGCGTAGTACTCGACGACGAGCTGGACTTCACAGGTCACGGGGACCTCGGCACGCTTCGGACGGCGAACGAGCTTCGCCTGGAGCTTGTCGAGCTCGACCTCGAGGTAGCCCGGGGTCTTGGGGAGCACGTCGACGTGACCGCCGGCCGCTGCGACCTGGAAGGGCTCGGTGCCCTCGGAGCGCTGCTTGACGCCGATGAGCTGGCCGGGCTTCACGCGGAACGAGGGGCGGTCGACGATCTTGCCGTCCACGAGGATGTGGCGGTGAACGACGAACTGGCGGGCCTGCGTGATCGTGCGGGCGAAGCCGGCGCGGAGCACGAGGGCGTCGAGACGCATCTCGAGCAGCTCGACCAGGTTCTCACCCGTCAGGCCGTCGACGCGGCGGGCCTCGTTGAACGCGATGCGGAGCTGCTTCTCGCGGATGCCGTACTGGGCGCGCAGGCGCTGCTTCTCGCGCAGACGCACCGCGTAGTCGGAGTCGGCCTTGCGCTTGGTGCGGCCGTGCTCGCCCGGGGCGTACGGACGCTTCTCCATGTAGCGGGCGGCCTTCGGGGTGAGGGCGACGCCGAGCGCACGGGAGAGGCGGGTCTTGCTTCGTGACTGGTTCGACACGGATGTCCTTTCGGAAGAATCTCAAATGTGAATTCTCGGCGCGATCGTGCACCGGAAGTCTGTGTCAGAGGGATTCGCCAAGGGCTGATCGGCTACAGATCACACCCATTCGCCGATGACTCTCTCGCAGCCGCGCTCGAGAATCTGGCTTCAGGCCAACGAGTATGCTATCACGCCGGCCGCGGGCGGCGCGCCGCACTCATCGGCCTCCGCGGACGATGCGCCGGAGCTTCGCGAGCCGGGCCGAGACTTCGCGCTCGTTCCCGTGCTCCGTGGGCTCGTAGTACACCGCGCCGCGGAGCTCGTCGGGCAGGTACTCCTGGGCGACGACTCCGATCGCATCGTCGTGCGGATACACGTACCCCTTGCCGTGCCCGAGCCGCTTCGCCCCGGGGTAGTGCGCATCGCGCAGGTGCTTCGGCACACGCCCTGCCTTGCCCTCCCGGACGTCGGCGATGGCGCGATCGATGCCGAGGTAGGCCGCGTTCGACTTGGGTGCGGTCGCGAGGTGCACGACGGCCTGGGCGAGCGGGATGCGCCCTTCGGGCATGCCGATGTACTGCACGGCGTCGGCCGCGGCCACGGCCACCCCGAGCGCGGTCGGATCGGCCATGCCGATGTCCTCCGAGGCGAGCACGATGATGCGGCGGGCGATGAACCGCGGGTCCTCGCCGGCCTCGATCATGCGCGCCAGGTAGTGCAGTGATGCATCGACGTCGCTCCCCCGCACCGACTTGATGAACGCGCTGATGACGTCGTAGTGCTCGTCGCCGTTGCGGTCGTAGCGCAGCAGCGCGCGGTCGACGGCGCGAGCCACCACCTCGGCCGTGATCACCGGCTTCGCGGGCCTCGCGGCATCCGCATCGACGGACCCGTCATCGTCCTCGCCCGCTGCGCCATCCCCTGCGCCGGTGGCCACGGCGGCCTGGGTCGCAGCCACGGATGCCGCCTCGAGCGCCGTGAGCGCACGACGGGCGTCGCCGGACGCGAGCCGGACGACGGCGGCGCGCGCGTCGACCTCGAGCTGGACCGCACCGTTGAGGCCGCGCGGATCGGACACCGCCCGGTCGACGAGCGTGCCGAGATCGTCGTCGGTGAGGAGCTCGAGCGTGAGCAGGAGCGATCGCGAGAGGAGCGGCGAGATCACCGAGAACGACGGATTCTCGGTCGTGGCGGCCACGAGGATGACCCAGCCGTTCTCCACCCCGGGAAGCAGCGCATCCTGCTGCGCCTTCGTGAAGCGGTGGATCTCGTCGAGGAACAGCACGGTCGAGACCCCGTAGAGATCGCGGCTCGCCCGCGCCTCCTCCATGACCTGGCGCACGTCGCGGACCCCAGCGGACACGGCGGAGAGCTCGACGAACTTGCGCCCCGACGACCTCGCGATCGCCTGCGCGAGCGTGGTCTTGCCCGTGCCGGGAGGCCCCCAGAGGATGACGGAGACCGACCCCGACTCGCCCGTGCGGTCGCCCGCGAGCGCCACGAGCGGCGAGCCGGGCGTCAGCAGGTGCCGCTGTCCGGCCACTTCGTCGAGGCTCGTGGGACGCATGCGCACCGCGAGCGGAGTCGCGCCGGAGCGCAGCCCCGGGCTCGAGTCGACCATGCCGTCAAGCGTAGCCGCGGCATCCGACACCGAAGGCCGGCTTCCGCGCGCGAGCACGTGCGCCCGCGCACGCGATTGGTGCCGATCACGGCCCTTGCGTAGAGTCGGCTCGCAGGAGTCCGGAGAAGGAGCACGCGTGGCATCGAACGACCGTCAGGCGCGTGAGGAACGCGCCCGCCTCCGCACCTATCAGGCACGCCAGGAGGTGCACGTCCGCAAGCAGCGCCGCCGCACCCGGGACAACGTCATCGCGGTGGTCGCCCTCGTCGTCGCGCTGACCCTCGCGACCGCCGCACAGCTCTTCTTCTTCAGCGGCGGTCCGGGCGCGCCAGAGGCGGAGCCCACGCCCACGCCCACCCCCACGGCCCCGGCCGGCGAGAACCAGGGCGACGTCCCGTCCGCCGACATCGCCGAGGACCGCACGTGGACCGGCACGCTCACGCTCAACGACATCCCGCTCGCCGTCGAGCTCGACGGCGCCGCAGCGCCGCAGGCGGTCTCGAGCGAGATCAGCCTCATCCAGTCCGGCTTCTACGACGGCACCACCTGCCACCGCCTCACGCGCGACAGCATCTGGGTGCTGCAGTGCGGCGACCCTTCCGGCGACGGCACGGGTGGGCCGGGCTACAGCTACGGCCCCGTCGAGAACGCACCCGCCGACAGCCTGTACCCCGCCGGCACGATCGCGATGGCCCGCCAGTCGCAGAACGCCTATAGCCACGGCAGCCAGTTCTTCATCGTGTACGAGGACACCACGCTCCCGCCCGACGAGTCCGGCGGCTACACCGTCATCGGCCACGTCACGAGCGGCCTCGACCAGCTGAAGACGGGCATCACCGACGCTGGAACGGCCGACGGCGGCACCGACGGCGCACCCGCGGTGCCCGTGACGATCAGCGGGTTCACGATCGGGTGACGACCGGTGCCGCCCTCCGGCGGTGCAATAGGCTTGATGCCGTCAACGCCGCCCCCCGCGGGCGGCATCCGACCACGACAGGGTGAGGCCGTGACCGATTCAGAGCAGCAACCGTGGGGCCGCGTCGACGAGACGGGTACCGTCTTCGTACGCACCGCCGACGGCGGCGAGCGAGAGGTCGGCCAGTACCCCGACGCGACGCCTGAGGAAGCGCTCGCGTACTTCGAGCGGAAGTACGCCGACCTCGCCGGCCAGGTCGGCCTCCTCGAGCAGCGCTCGCGTCGCGGTGCACCGGCGGCGGATGTCGCCAAGGCTGTCGCCAACCTCCGCGTGTCGGTGGCCGGGGCCCACGCCGTCGGCGACCTCGACGCCCTCGCGCGCCGCCTCGAGGCCCTGTCCGGCACCGCCAAGGAGCTCACCGAGCAGCAGCAGGCCGAGGCGAAGGCCGCGCTCGATGAGGCGATCGCCGAGCGCACCCGCATCGTCGAGCAGGCGGAGGCGCTCGCCGCGCAGGACCCGGCGAAGACGCAGTGGAAGCAGGCGACCGCCGAGCTCGACGCCCTCTTCGCGAGCTGGCAGCAGCATCAGCAGGAGGGGCCGCGCCTGCCGAAGAACGAGGCCAACGAGCTGTGGAAGCGGTTCCGCACCGCCCGATCGACCATCGAGCAGCACCGCAAGGCCTTCTTCGCCGAGCTCGACGCCGCCCATCGCGACGTGCGGGCCCGCAAGCAGCGGCTCATCGAGCGCGCCGAGGCACTCGCGCCCCGCGGGGCGGACGCCGTCGCAGACTACCGTGCACTGCTCGACGAGTGGAAGGAGGCGGGTCGTGCCGGCAAGAAGCTCGACGACGCCCTGTGGGCGAAGTTCAAGGCGGCCGGCGACGTGCTGTTCCAGGCCAAGGCCGAGGTCGACGCGCAGGAGGACGAGGAGTACCGGACGAACCTCACCGAGAAGCTCGCGCTCCTCGACGAGGCCGAGAAGCTGCTTACGGAGACGGATCCGAAGCAGGCGCGCACCGCGCTCAACCGCATCCAGCGCAGCTGGGATGAGATCGGCCGCGTTCCCCGCGACCAGGTGCGGCCCGTCGAGGACCGCCTCCGCAAGGTCGAGACGCATGTGCGCTCGCTCGAGGACGAACGCTGGCAGCGCGAGGACCCCGAGAAGAAGGCGCGCTCCGAGGGCATGCTCGGGCAGCTGCAGGACGCGATCGCCAAGCTCGAGGCCGAGCTCGCCGCAGCGGAGGCGTCCGGCGACCAGCGCGCGGCGGCGGCGGCGCGTGAGGCGCTCGATGCGCGGCGTGCGTGGCTGAAGGCCGTCGGGGGCTGATCGGCCCGAGCGGCTGCGGCGCTGCGCGGCGACTCGTCCGCGTACGCCGTCGGGTGCTCGTCATTCTCCACAACCCGACGGCCCTCGAGCTCCAGGCGTCTCCGGATGCCGCAGCATGTCCCCATGGCCAGGCTTCCTCCGGTGCTCGACACCGACCATCTGCCACTCGCGGAGCTCTGTGCGGCGCGCCTCGATGGTGAGCTGTACGCGATCGACGACGGTTGGGCACCGATCGACGAGCCCGACCTGCCCGGCTTCCGTGCCGCGGTGGCCGCGCTCCGCGCGCCGCGTTCCCTCATCGTCGAGCGGCTCTCGGCGGCGTGGGTGCACGGCGCCGTCGACGCACCTCCCCCGATCGCCCAGTTCTGCGTACCACTGCGTTCGCGCATCGCCGTGATCGCCGACCACCGCTCCATCGTGCGCGAGGTGCGCATCGACGACGACGAGATCACGTGGTTCGGCGACATCCGCTGCACGTCGATCGTGCGCACCGGGTTCGACCTGCTCCGCGATCCGACCCTCGGCGACGGGCAGGTCGTCGAGGTCGTCGGTGCGATGCTCGCACCTCGGCCGGCGCTCGAGACCGCCCTGCGGGAGCGCCTGGATGCCGCGGCGCGCATGCCGCACCGCACGACCGCGCGCAGTCGGCTCGACGCAGCGGCGCTCGTCGCACGATCACGGTGCGATCGCGTTCAGCCGTCGCTCACCCGGTAGACGTCGTACACGGCGTCGATGCGGCGAACCGCGTTCAGCACGCGGTCGAGGTGGGTGGTGTCGCCCATCTCGAAGACGAATCTGCTGAGTGCGAGTCGGTCGGTCGACGTCGACACGTTCGCCGAGAGGATGTTCACGTGGTGCTCGGACAGCACCCGCGTGACGTCGGAGAGCAGGCCGGCCCGGTCGAGCGCCTCGATCTGGATCTGCACGAGGAACACGCTCTTCGAGCTCGGCGCCCAGTCCACGTCGATCATGCGCTCGGGCTCGCGCATCAGGGACTGCACGTTGTGACAGTTCGCCTGGTGCACCGAGACGCCCGCGCCGCGGGTGACGAAACCGACGATCTCGTCGCCGGGCACCGGCGTGCAGCACCGGGCGAGCTTCACGAGGATGTCGGGCGCCCCGCGCACGAGCACCCCGGAGTCGGAGCTCCGCGGAAGCGGCCGAGAGCGCACCGGGATCGGCAGGTCGGGCTCGTCGCCCTCGTCGACGTCGCGCACGAGCGCGACGACCTTCTCCAGCACCGACTGCGTCGAGACGTGGCCCTCGCCCACCGCCGCGTAGAGCGACGAGACATCGTCGTAGCGCAGCTGGGCCGCGACCTCGGCGAACGACTCCTGGCTCATGAGCTTCTGGAGGGGCAGGTTCTGCTTGCGCATCGCGCGCGCGATGGCGTCGCGACCCTGCTCGATCGCCTCGTCGCGTCGCTCCTTGGTGAACCACTGCCGGATCTTGTTCCGTGCACGCGGGCTCTTGACGAACGTCAGCCAGTCCTTGCTCGGACCCGAGTCGGGGTTCTTCGAAGTGAACACCTCGACGACATCGCCGCTCGACAGCTCGCTCTCGAGCGGCACGAGCCGGCCGTTGACCTTCGCGCCCATGGTGCGGTGACCGACCTCGGTGTGCACCGCGTAGGCGAAGTCGACCGGCGTCGCGCCCGCCGGCAGCCCGATCACCCGGCCCTTCGGCGTGAAGACGTAGACCTCCTTCGCGCCGATCTCGAAGCGCAGCGAGTCGAGGAACTCGCCAGGGTCGGCGGTCTCGGCCTGCCAGTCCGAGATGTGCGCAAGCCAGGCCATGTCGGTCTCGTTCGCGCTCGGGGCCTGCGTCGCGCGGCCCGAATTCACCCGTTCCTTGTACTTCCAGTGCGCCGCGACGCCGTACTCGGCGCGCTGGTGCATGTCGTGCGTGCGGATCTGGATCTCGACGGCGCGGCCCTTCGGACCGATCACCGTCGTGTGCAGCGACTGGTAGAGGTTGAACTTCGGCGTGGCGATGTAATCCTTGAACCGGCCCGGTAGCGGCGTCCACCGCGCGTGGATCGAGCCCAGCACCGCATAGCAGTCGCGCACCGAGTTGACGAGCACGCGGATGCCGACGAGGTCGTAGATCTCGTCGAAGTCGCGGCCGCGAACGATCATCTTCTGGTAGATCGAGTAATACTGCTTGGGGCGACCCATGACCTTGCCGCGGATCTTCGCCGCCTTCAGGTCATCGTTCACGAGGTCGATGACCGTCTGCACGAACTCCTCGCGCTGCGGCGTGCGCTGCTTCACGAGGCTCTCGATCTCGGCGTAGAGCTTGGGGTACAGCACCGCGAACGACAGGTCCTCGAGCTCCCACTTGATGGCCTGGATGCCGAGCCGGTGCGCGAGGGGGGCGTAGATCTCGAGCGTCTCGGTGGCCTTCCGCGCGGCGGACTCGGCGGGCACGAAACCCCACGTTCGCGCGTTGTGGAGCCGGTCGGCGAGCTTGATGATGAGCACGCGGATGTCCTTCGACATCGCGACGATCATCTTGCGAACGGTCTCGGCCTGCGTCGAATCGCCGTACTTGACCTTGTCGAGCTTGGTGACGCCGTCGACGAGCATCGCGATCTCGTCACCGAAGTCGGCGCGCACCTGTTCGAGCGTGTATGCCGTGTCCTCGACCGTGTCGTGGAGCAGTGCGGCGGCGACGGTCTTCGATCCGATGCCGAGGTCGGCGAGAATCTGCGCGACCGCGATCGGATGGGTGATGTACGGCTCGCCGCTCTTGCGCTTCTGGCCCTCGTGCGCACGCTCGGCGACCGTGTACGCCCGTTCGACGAGCGCGAGGTCGGCCTTCGGATGGTGCATCCGCACCGTGCGCATGAGCGTGTCGACGGCTCCCGACGGTTGTGCCTTCGAGAAGATCCGCGGCACGAGGCGGCGCAGCGAAGCGGTCGAGTTCACTCCCGCCTCGGTCATGCGCACACCTCCAGAACTCAATTATCCCCGTTCCGTGGTGTGCCCCGTGCTGCGCTCGCCCCGGGCGAACATCACGTGCCCGGCAGGGACGCCACGTCGCGGACGGCGGAGGCGGCGCGCTCGCGCTCCTTCAGCACCTTCTGCTCGTGTCGCCGGATCGCCGGCTCGCCCTCGCGCAGTTGCGAGTACAGTGGCGCCGCGATGAAGACGGTCGACCAGGTGCCGACGATGATGCCGATGAGCAGGGCGAGCGAGATGTCGCGCAGCGTATCCGCTCCGAGCACGCCCGCACCGATGAACAGGATCGCCGCGACCGGGAGCGCCGCCACCACGCTCGTGTTGATCGAGCGCACGAGGGTCTGGTTCACCGCGAGGTTCACCGACTCGGCGAACGTCCGGCGCGATTCCTGCCCGTCTTCCGCAGTGTTCTCACGGATCTTGTCGAAGACCACGACGGTGTCGTAGAGCGAGTAGCTGAGGATGGTCAGGATGCCGATCGTGGCTGCAGGGCTGATCTCGAAGCCGACGGCGGAGTAGATGCCGACCGTGACCACGAGGTCGCCGATGAGCGCGAGGATCGCCGCGAGCGACATCTTCCACGTTCGGAAGTACAACGCCATGATGATCGCGGCGAGCAACACGAACGCGAGGAGGCCCACCAGGGCCTGCCTCGTGACATCCGCTCCCCAGCTCGGGCCGATGAACGAGGAGGTGACCTCGGACTCGGGCACGTCGTAGGCCTCGGCGAGTGCCGTCGTGACGGCGCGCGAGTCCTCCTGCTCGAGTTGGTCGGTCTGCACGCGCACGCCATCGCCGCCGACGATGGTCACGTGGGCGGTTGCGTCGGGAACCACGGATGCCACGGCGTCGATCCCGGGCTGCGACGTCGCGTTCTCGACACCCGCGATCTGGAACTGCGAACCGCCCCGGAACTCGATGCTGAAGTTGACGCCTCGCAGCACGGGGATGAGCACCGTGAGGATGATCAGCGCCCCCGCGATGGCGTACCACTTCTTGCGCCCGCCGACGAAGTTGAACGAGCGCTTGCCGGTGTAGAGGTCGTTGCCGAATGTGGTGAGCCGGTTGGCCATCAGGACTCCTTGCCTTCGCTCGTCCCGCTGCCGACACCGGCGGTGGCCTTGCGTTCTGCGATGGTCTGGCGCTTCTGCGCCTCCTTCGCGCTCGACGCGACCTTGCTGGCGGGCACCGCGACCGGCTTGCGGAACTCGGCGCGGCCGCGGTATACCGCGCCCAGCGCGGTGGGGTCGAGCCCCGACCACGGATTGCCGCTCGAGAAGAACCTGGTCTGTGCGAGCAGTTGCAGCATCGGGTGGGTGAACAGGATCACCACCACGACGTCGATGATCGTGGTGAGACCCAGCGTGTAGGCGAAGCCCTTTACGCTTCCGACCGCGAGGATGAACAGCACGATCGCGGCGAGGAGGTTTGTGCTCTTGGAGGCGAGGATCGTGCGGAAGGCCCGCTTCCAGCCGGCCTCGACGGCCCCCACCAGAGGCCTTCCGTCACGCAATTCGTCACGCACGCGTTCGAAGTACACGATGAACGAGTCGGCCGTGAAGCCGATCGCGACGATGAGGCCCGCGATGCCCGCGAGCGACAGGCGGTACCCCTCGCGCCACGAGAGGATCGTGATCATCAGGTACGTGATGAGCCCCACGATCGCGAGCGATGCGATCGTCACGGAGCCGAGCGCCCGGTATTGGAACAGGGTGTAGATCACGACGAGGACGAGGCCGATGAGGCCGGCGATGAGGCCGGACTGCAGCTGCGAGGTGCCGAGTGTCGCGGAGATCGTGTCGGATGACTGCACGGTGAAGCTGATCGGCAGCGCGCCGAACTTGAGCTGGTCGGCGAGCGACTTCGACGACTCCTGCGTGAAGCTGCCCGTGATCTGCGGGCGCCCGTCGGTGATGGCGCCGTTCATCTGCGGCGCCGTGAGCACCGCGCCGTCGAGCACGAACGCGAACTGGTCGCGCGGCGTCTGGCCGTTCAGGCCGTAGAGGCGCGTGCTGACCGCGGCGAAGTCCTTGGTGCCCTGTTCGTCGAACTGGATGTTCACGGCCCACTGGCCCGTGTTCGCACCCGTGGACGTCTGCACCATGCCGTTGGTGGCGTCGACGATGTTCTCGCCGCTCGCCTCGACCGGGCCGAGCAGGTACTTCGCGCTACGGGACACGTCGCAGGTGACGAGCGGCTCGTCGGCCGGCGCCACGTTCGTCGCGGCCTCGTCGAGCGTGGAGCAGTCGAAGTTGTCGAACTCGTTCTGCAGGGCCGGCGTGATCCACGCGGGGTCGCTGCCGTCGGTCGGCTCGGCGGTCGGCGTGGACTCGAGCTCCTCTGCGGGCTCCGTGGGCTCGGGGCTGGCGCTCGCGTCGACCGACTGGTTGGTCGCGGCATCCGCCAGCAGCACGGCCCGCAACTCGAGCTTCGCCGAGGACTCGATGCGCGCGCGGGTCTGGTCGTCGAGCTCGCCCGGGATACGGACGACGACGTTCGAGCCCTCGGTGTTGATCTCCGCCTCTGCGACGCCCGACGCGTCGACGCGCTGGCGGATGATCGAGACGGCCTGGTCGAGCTGCTCCTGTGAGACGGACTGTCCGGTCTCGACCTTCGGTTCGAGGATGATCTGCGTGCCGCCCTCGAGGTCGAGGGCGAGCTTCGGCGTCCATGAGCCGCCGGCCCAGATCACACCCGCCGCGTTGATGGCGAACAGCCCGATGATGATGACACCGAGCCAGGTCAGCGATCGCCGAGCCTTGCGAACGGGGGTCGGCCGGGATGACCGCTTCGATGGTGCAGCCACGTGTTCTGCTTTCTCTGCAAGAGCCCGCGCGACGTCGCGACGGGCCGAGCCTCTGGTGGGAGCCTTAGTCGTCCGACTTCTTGGTGTCGGGTGACTCGTCGGTCGGCGTGTCGTCGACACGCTCGCCGAACTCGGGCTCGCCCTCGACGTCGTCGTGACCGACCTCGGTCGTGGTGTCGACCTCAGCCGGCTCCACCACGCGGGCGATCGTCTGGCGGTGCACCGTGAGCACCGTGCCGGGCGAGGTCTCGAGGAGCACCTGGCTCTCGTCTTCGTCGATCGAGAGGATGGTGCCGAAGACGCCGAAGTTGGTCATGACCTTCGCCCCCGGCTGGACCTTCGCCTGCAGGTTCCGTGCGTCGGACTGGCGCTTGCGCGAGTTGCGGAACATGAAGAAGATCAGCACCGCCAGGACGGCGAGCATGATGATAGTGAAGGGATCGAACGTCATGAGGGGGAGGAACCTTCCGGTGTGCGGCGTGCCGCACGAAGTCGACGGCGTTGAGGACGAAGCCTCAATGGATTATAGGTCATCGATCGGCAGGGTCGCTGCGCCCTCGGGTGCACCCTGCGACAGCCCGAAATGGCGCCACGCCGCCGGCGTCGCCACTCGACCTCTGGGGGTTCGCGTGATGAGCCCGATGCGGACCAGGAAGGGCTCGACCACCGCCTCGATCGTCTCGGCCTCCTCCCCCACGGAGACCGCCAGGGTGTTGAGCCCGACGGGGCCCCCGCCGAACCTCGTGAGGATCGTCTGCATGACCGCCCGGTCGAGCCGGTCGAGCCCGAGCGGGTCGACATCGTAGAGGTCGAGCGCTGCCCGCACTGCGTCGATGTCGGCCCTTCCGCCATGCACGAGCGCGTAGTCGCGGACGCGACGGAGCAGGCGGTTGGCGATGCGGGGCGTGCCACGGCAGCGCCCGGCGATCTCGGCGATGGCCTCGCGGTCGATGGCGAGGCCGAGCAGGCTCGCCGCCCGCACCAGCACCTGTTCGAGCTCCGCCTCGTCATAGAACTCGAGGTGGGCGGTGAAGCCGAACCGGTCGCGAAGCGGGTTCGGCAGGAGGCCGGCGCGCGTGGTGGCGCCCACGAGCGTGAACGGGGCGAGGTCGAGCGGAACCGACGTGGCGCCGGCGCCCTTGCCCACCATGATGTCGATGCGGAAGTCCTCCATCGCGAGATACAGCATCTCCTCGGCCGCGCGCGCCATGCGGTGGATCTCGTCGATGAAGAGCACTTCACCCGGCACGAGGGAGCTGAGGATCGCGGCGAGGTCGCCGGCGTGCTGGATCGCCGGGCCGCTCGACATGCGCAGCGGGCGGCCGCCCTCGTGGGCGACGATCATCGCGAGGGTGGTCTTGCCGAGGCCAGGCGGGCCGGCGAGCAGGATGTGGTCGGGCGTGCGCTGCTGCAGCGTTGCGGCGGTGAGCAGCAGGTGCAGCTGCCCGCGCACGCGGGTCTGCCCGACGAACTCGGCGAGGCTGCGGGGCCGGAGCGCCCCTTCGAAGGCGAGCTCCGCCTCCGACGCGAGCACCGGGTCGGTGAGGTCGAGGTCGGGCTCGTCCATCTCGCTGCGGCTCATCTCGACCGGCCGAAGTGCTGTGCCGGCCCGAGGCGAGCCAGCGTGAGCCGCAGCAGCGCGGGCACCGACGCGGCCTCCACGTCGGATGCCGCGGCCATCGTCTCTTCGACGGCGTCAGCCGCGACCCGCTCCGACCAGCCGAGCCCGGTGATCGCGGCGAGGACGCTCTCGGCGACGCCACCGGCGGCCACGGTGGCCGGCATGGAAACCGACCGCGTGGAGACGAGCTTGCCCGCGAGCGACACCGTGATGAGCTTGGCGGTCTTCGGGCCGATGCCGCTCACCTTGCGGAACACGGCATCGTCGTCGGCCTGCACGGCCGAGGCCACCTGCTCGGGTGAGAGCGCCGAGAGCACGCCGAGCGCCGATTTCGGCCCGACGCCGGTGACGCCGATGAGCAGCTCGAACACGTCGAGCTCGTCGCGGGTGGCGAACCCGAAGAGCGTCAACGCGTCCTCGCGCACGATGAGGCTCGTGTGCACCGTGATCTCGTGGCCCTCTCGGCTCGCGAGCGCGAGCGCGGGCGTGGCGTTGACGTGGAACCCGACGCCGCCCACGTCGATCACGACCGAACTGCCGGCTGCCGTGAGCACTCGGCCGCGGAGAGAGGAGATCACTCCTTCACCCTACGGGCCGCCCCCGACACGGCGGCGGAACGCTCCGCGGCGAGCCACGCCCGTTGCGCGGGCGTGAGCGCCGCATCGCCGGCCTGTGCGGCACTCGCGTCGGTCACGGCGGCCCCCGCCGCACCGCCCGTGCGCCAGGCGTGGCAGATCGCCAGCGCGAGCGCGTCGGCGGCATCCGCCGGCTTCGGCACCGCGTCGAGCCCGAGGATGCGGGCGACCATCGCCCCCACCTGCGCCTTGTCGGCGCGACCGTAGCCCGTGATCGCGGCCTTCACCTCGCTCGGCGTGTGCAGCGCGACCGGCAACGCCCGCCGCGCGGCGATGAGCATCGCGACGCCCGAGATCTGTGCGGTGCCCATGATCGTCGAGACGTCGCTGCGGGCGAACACCCGCTCGAGCGCGACCGCCTGCGGCCGGTGCTCCTCGATGATCGCCTCGAGCCCGTCGGCGATCCGCGCGAGGCGGCGCGGCGTGTCGAGGTCGGCCGGCGAACGCAGCACGACGACGTCGACGAGCCTGGCGGTGCGGTTCGGCTCGACGTCGACCACCCCCACGCCGCAGCGCGTGAGCCCCGGGTCGATGCCAAGCACGCGCACGGTGATCGGCCTACTCCGCCTCGAGCACGGCCTGCACCTCTGCCGAGAGGTCGAAGTTGCTGTAGACGTTCTGCACGTCGTCGCTGTCCTCGAGGGCGTCGATGAGCCGGAACACCTTGCGGGCGGTGTCGGCGTCGATCTCGACCTTGAGCGACGGCACGAACGCGGCATCCGCCGAGTCGTAGTCGATGCCCGCCTCCTGCAGTGCCGTGCGCGCCGCCACCATGTCGGATGCCTCGGTGATCACCTCGAACGTATCGCCCTCGTTGGTGACCTCCTCCGCGCCGGCGTCGAGCACTGCGACGAGCACGTCGTCCTCCGTGGTGCCCTCGGCGGGGACCACGATGACGCCCTTGCGGGAGAAGTTGTAGGCGACCGAGCCGGGATCGGCCATCGTGCCGCCGTTGCGGGTCATGAGGGTGCGCACCTCGGCGGCGGCGCGGTTCCTGTTGTCGGTGAGGCACTCGATGAGCAGTGCGACGCCGTTGGGGCCGTAGCCCTCGTACATGATCGTCGCGTAGTCGATCGACTCACCGGTGAGGCCGGCGCCGCGCTTGATGGCGCGGTCGATGTTGTCGTTCGGCACCGAGGTCTTCTTGGCCTTCTGCACGGCGTCGACGAGCGTCGGGTTGCCGGAGAGATCGGCGCCGCCCATCTTCGCGGCTACCTCGATGTTCTTGATGAGCTTCGCGAACGACTTCGCCCGTCGTGCGTCGATGACGGCCTTCTTGTGCTTGGTCGTCGCCCACTTGGAATGCCCGGACATGATGCTCCTGAATCGCTTCGCGGCGGGTGCGTCCGCCGACAGACCATTGTAAGGCAGCACCTGCGCCGGCTCCGGGTCGACGGGCGGATGCCGCGTGGACCCGCTCCTAGCCGAGCACCCTCCGGAGCGTGCGGAGGTTCCGATTGGTGGTCACCGGCTTGTACCTCGGCTTGGCCAGGAGCTTCGCGAACGGCGTGCCGACGGTCGTGCCCTTCACGGGGTTCCAGTAGACGACGCCTTCGCCCCTCGCGAGCGGATCGACGTCGGGATCGGCCCCGTCGGCGAAGCGCATGAGCTCGTCGACGACGCCAGCCTCCGAGGCGAAGATCACCCACGGTTGTCGGCTCGCATCATCGGCGTCGAACGGGAACCCCTCGACGGCGCGTTCGAGTTCCTCGCGGGTCACGAGGATGATCCACGCGTCGTAGCCGAACCGGTCGCGGAGCGCCCGCTCGATGCGGCCCTTCAGCGCCGCGTCGGATTCGCGCTTCGCCGATGCGAAGGTCACGTTCCCGCTCGCGAGCACGGTGCGCACGTCATCGAAGCCGAGGCCGTCGAACAGCTCGCGGAGCTCGGGCGACCTGATCGTGATGCCGCCGACGTTCACGCCACGAAGCAGTGCGATGAAGTCGGTCATGGTGTGACCCTACCGAGGGCGGCCGACACGCGCTCACCGATCCACGCTGATCGCCGTGGCCACCGCCTCCTGGGCTGCCGTGGTGGGCGCGCGGCGCCAGGCGGCGTACACGATCGCGGCGATCACGAGGATCACCGCGAACTGCAGCACGGCCGCCACGTCGCTCGCCTGGGGCAGGAGGGCACCGGCCGCGTTCCCTGCGAAGTGGACGAGGATCGCCGCCCAGACCGCGCCGCCGAGGCGTTCGGTGAGGAACAGGTACGTCACCGAGAGCGGGAGCAGCGAGACCATGAAGAGCAGTCCACGAAGGGTGAACAGCCCCATCGCCTGCTGGCCGGTGCCCTCCAGGAAGAACAGCGGCACATGCCAGACCGCCCACGCCGCACCGACGACGGCCGCCGTGGCGAGGATCCCGAAGCGGGTGCGCAGCCGCGGCTGGAGGTAGCCCCGCCATCCGAACTCCTCCGCCAGCGGTCCGGCGATGAGGAACGTGACGACGAACAGCAGCAGTCCCCCGGATGCCGCGACGACCCCGCCGGCCGACGATCCGAACCCCCCGGCGTCGAGTGCCGCCTCGGTCACGACGGCCGGCAGCGCACCGAGGACGAGCGCGAGTGGGAGCCACAGCCAGGGGACCCGAACCCGCGTCCGCGGAACGTTTCCGTGTCGCAGTACGACGTAGGCGCCGAGTGCGGCGAGAGAGGGGCCGCTCGCGCCGAGGGCGAACCACCAGATGGCCGGTGACGACGTGACCGGTGTTCCGTGGATACCGGCGACGAGCCAGAGCCCCCAGCTGACGACGAGGCAGATGATCGCGAAGACCGTGAGCTGACGGCGTGTGGAAGCGCCCATCGCGCCGGAAGGTGAGGTCATGTCCGAATGATGGCCCTTCCCGGCACGACATGCCAAGGTCCGCATCTCAGCGTCGGTCGCGCACCTTGCCGAGGAAGTACTCGTGGAACCGGTACTCCCCCGTGATCTCGGGATGGAAGCTGGTGCCGAGCAGGTTTCCCTGCTCGACCGCGACGACGCGACCGTCGGCGAGTGCCGAGAGGGGGGTCGCCGCGGGGCCGACCGACTCGACCACCGGGCCGCGGATGAACACCGCGTGCACCGGCCCGTCACCGAGCGCGGGGATGTCGAGGTCGGTCTCGAAGGACTGGTTCTGCGAACCGAAGGCGTTGCGGCGCACCACCACGTCGAGTCCGCCGAGGCTCTGCTGGCCGGCGATCGCGTCGAGCACGGTGTCGGCGAGCAGGATGAGGCCGGCACAGGTGCCGTACACCGGCAGGCCGTCGGCGATGGCCGCCTTGAGTGGCTCGGCGAGGCCGTATGCGCGCGCGAGCTTGTCCATGACCGTCGACTCGCCGCCGGGGATCACGAGACCGTCGACGGCGTCGAGCTCCTCGGGCCGGCGCACGAGCGACACGTGCGCGCCGAGGCGCGACAGCACGTGGGCATGCTCGCGGAAGTCGCCCTGCAGGGCGAGCACGCCGACGCGGGGACCGGCCGAGGCCTGGCCCTCCGTGCCGAGCGATTCGCTGCGAAGGTTGGTGGTCACCAGCCGCGCTCGGCGAGGCGGTGCGGCGCGGCGAGGTCGGCGACGTTGATGCCGACCATGGCCTCACCGAGGCCGCGCGAGACATCCGCGATCACCGACGGGTCGTCGTAGAACGTGGTCGCCTTCACGATCGCGGCCGCGCGCTGCTCGGGGTTTCCCGACTTGAAGATGCCCGAGCCCACGAACACGCCGTCGGCGCCGAGCTGCATCATCATCGCGGCATCCGCCGGGGTGGCGACGCCGCCCGCGACGAACAGCACGACCGGAAGCTTGCCGGTCTCGGCGACCTCGAGCACGAGATCGTAGGGCGCCTGCAGCTCCTTCGCGGCGACGTACAGCTCGTCACGCGTCATCGACTTCAGCTGGTTGATCTCGGAGGTGATCTGGCGGATGTGCTTGGTCGCCTCGGAGACGTCGCCGGTGCCGGCCTCGCCCTTGGAGCGGATCATCGCCGCACCCTCGTTGATCCGACGGAGCGCCTCGCCGAGGTTCGTCGCACCGCACACGAACGGCGTGTTGAACGCCCACTTGTCGATGTGGTTCACGTAGTCGGCCGGCGAGAGCACCTCGGACTCGTCGATGTAGTCGACGTCGAGCGCCTGCAGCACCTGCGCCTCGACGAAGTGGCCGATGCGCGCCTTCGCCATCACCGGGATCGACACCTCGGCGATGATGGCCTCGATGAGGTCGGGATCGCTCATGCGCGCGACGCCGCCCTGCGAACGGATGTCGGCGGGCACCCGCTCGAGCGCCATGACCGCCACGGCACCCGCATCCTCGGCGATGCGCGCCTGCTCGGGCGTGACGACGTCCATGATGACGCCGCCCTTCAGCATCTCGGCGAGGCCGCGCTTCACACGGCTCGAGCCGGTCAGCGAGGTCGCGGCGGGCGCAGGGATGGAGCTCTCGGTCATAGGTCAATCCTAGTCGTCGGAACGGGTGCGGCTCGTGCCACGGTGGAGGTCGCGCAGGCGCCGAGTGGACACCGTGTCCAGCTCGACCTCCCGCACGCGTGGGGTCTATGCGGGCCAGGCCTCGGCGATCTCCTGTCGCACTTCGCCGAGGAGGCGAGGCAGCGCCTTGGTGCCCGCGATGATCGGGAAGAAGTTGGAGTCCAGCGCCCACCTCGGCACGATGTGCTGGTGCAGGTGCTCGGAGATGCCGGCGCCGGCGATGCGGCCCTGGTTCATGCCGATGTTGAACCCGTCGCACCTCGATACCTGCTTCACCACGCGCATCGCGACCTGGGTGAGCTCGCCGATCTCGGCGACCTCCTCGGCGCGGGCTTCGTCGTACGTCGCGACGTGGCGGTACGGGCAGACGAGCAGGTGCCCGCTGTTGTAGGGGTACAGGTTGAGCAGGACGTAGGCGTGCGTGCCGCGGGCGACGATGAGCGACTGCTCATCGCTCATCTCGGGGGCGCGGCAGAACGGGCACGCGTGCTCGTCTGGCTGCTGCCCGTGCTGGATGTACACGAGGCGGTGCGGCGTCCAGAGCCGCTGGAACGCGTCGGGCACGCCGGCGAGGTCCGCCGCGGCATCCGTCGGCACGCCGTCGAACTCATCGGCCTGGTACGCGCTCATTCCTCGAGGTCGGCTTTCGTGACCACCTGCCGGTGCTCGTCGATGGCGAGACGGATGCGCCGCACGGCCTCGGCGATCGGCACGCCGTTCTCCTGGCTGCCGTCACGGAACCGGAAGCTCACGGTCTCGGCCGCGCGGTCGTTCTCGCCGGCGATGAGCTGGAAGGGAACCTTCTGCTGGGTGTGCGTGCGGATCTTCTTCTGCATGCGGTCGTCGCTCACATCGAGCTCGGCGCGCACGCCCGCACCCTTCAGCTGATCGATGATCGCGCCGAGGTACGGCGCGTACTCGTCGGCGACGGGGATGCCGACGACCTGCACCGGTGCGAGCCACACGGGGAACGCGCCCGCGTAGTGCTCGAGCAGGATTGCGAAGAACCGCTCGATCGAGCCGAACAGCGCACGGTGGATCATGATCGGGCGCTTCTTCTGCCCGTCACGATCGGTGAACTCGAGTCCGAAGCGCTCCGGCAGGTTGGGGTCGACCTGCACCGTCGAGAGCTGCCAGGTTCGGCCGATCGCATCGCGCGTCTTGAGGTCGATCTTCGGCCCGTAGAACGCGGCCTCGCCGGGCATCTCGGTGAGCTTGAGTCCGCTCGTGCGGGCCACGTTGCGCAGCGCGTTCGTCGAGTACTCCCAGAACTCGTCGGAGCCGATCCACTTCTCCTTGTCGTCGTCGCGCAGCGACAGCTCGAGCTCGAAGTCGTCGAGTCCGAAGTCGCGCAGCATCGAGATGACGAAGGCGATGACCTTGGTGGCCTCCTCCTCGAGCTGATCCGGGGTGACGAAGAGGTGCGAGTCGTCTTGGGTGAAGCCGCGCACCCGGGTGAGTCCGTGCAGCGCACCCGAGAGCTCGTTCCGGTAGACGGTGCCGTTCTCGGCGAGTCGCATCGGGAGGTCGCGGTAACTGCGCCCTCGCTCCTTGTAGATGAGGATGTGCATCGGGCAGTTCATGGGCTTCAGGTAGTAGTCCTGGCCCTGCTTCGTGACGTTGCCGTCGGCGTCGCGCTCCTCGTCCATGCGGATGGGCGGGAACATGCCCTCTTTATAGGTGATGAGGTGGTTCGACTGGAGGAAGAGATCCTCCTTCGAGATGTGGGGGGTGTAGACGTAGGTGTATCCGTCGGCGACATGGCGACGACGTGCGTGCTGCTCCATCTCCATGCGCACGACACCGCCGCGCGGATGCCAGACCGAGAGCCCCGAGCCGATCTCATCGGGGAAGCTGAACAGGTCGAGTTCCCGCCCGAGCTTCCGATGATCGCGCCTCGCCGCCTCCTCGAGGCGGTGCTGGTAGGCGCGCAGCTCGTCTTTCGTGGCCCATGCCGTGCCATAGATGCGCTGCAGCTGCGGGTTCTTCTCGGAGCCACGCCAGTAGGCGGCTGCGAGGCGCGTGAGCGACCACCCGTTGCCGATCATTCGGGTGTTCGGCAGGTGCGGTCCGCGGCAGAGGTCTTTCCAGACGGTCTCGCCGCTCTTCGGGTCGACGTTGTCGTAGATGGTGAGTTCGCCCGCACCGACCTCGACCGACTCGTGGTCGTCGCCGCTCGATTCGCCGTGCCCCGCCGCGCCCTTGAGCCCGATGAGCTCGAGCTTGTACGGCTCGCTCGCGAGCTCGGCGCGTGCCTCCTCGTCGGTCACGACGCGGCGCTGGAAGCGCTGTCCACCGCGCACGATGCGCGCCATCTCCTTGTCGAGCGCCTTGAGATCCTCGGGCGTGAAGGTCTCGGCGACGTCGAAGTCGTAGTAGAAGCCGTCAGTGACGGGTGGGCCGATGCCGAGCTTGGCCTCGGGGTTGATGGCCTGCACCGCCTGCGCGAGCACGTGCGCCGTCGAGTGTCGCAGGATGCTCAGTCCGTCGGGCGAGTCGATCGCCACCGGCTCGACGACATCCGTCTCCGTGACGTTCGTCGCGAGGTCCTTGAGCTCGCCGTTGACGCGCATCGCGACAACGGATCGATCAGCGAAGAGCTCGAAGCCGTCGGCCACTGTGATCCACTCCCTGTGAGTCGAGACGAACCCTTCAACACTAGTCGGCGTCGGATGCCGCTGCGGCGTGCCTGCGCGTCGCCCACCACTGCGGCAGGCCGGCGATCGAGTCGAGCACGGCGTCGGGCACGACGTCACCGGCGAGGTCAGCCGGCGAGAACTTGCCCGTGCGCACCAGGACGCCGGTCAGGCCGGCCCGTTGCGCGCCCTCGACGTCAGCACGGACGTCGTCGCCGACCATCACGACCTGGTCCGGCTCGAGGCCGAGGTCGTCGACCGCCGTGCCGTAGAAGGCCGGGTCCGGTTTGCCGAGCACCACCGGGGTGCGGCCGGTCGCATACTCCAGTGCGCGGACGAATGCGCCGGCATCGAGGCGGAGCCCGTCTTCCGCCCGCCAGTAGCGGGTCAGCCCGAGGGCGAGCAGTGGGGGCTGCGCGTCACTCATGAGGAGCCGGAATGCGCGGTTGAGTGTCGCGAAGTCCCACCCATCGCCGAGGTCGCCGACCACCACCGCACCGGCGCCGTCGGCGGCGGATGCCGGCAGAGGCTCCAGCCCCGCGAACTCCGACTTGGTGGCGTCGGGCACGAACAGCGCAGGCCGCTCGATGTGCTTGCGACGCATCCAGGCCACGGCTGCGACGGTCGGCGTGAGGATCTGCGCCGGGCTCGCAGGGATGCCCATCCGCCTCAGACTCTCGACGATCGCACGCCGCGGGCGGGAGGTGGTGTTGGTCACGTAGCGATAGGGGACGCCCTCTCGCGAGAGCCAGGCAATGGTGGCGGCGGCACCGGGCACCGGCGCGTCGCCGGTATAGACGACGCCGTCGAGATCCAGCAGGACTCCCGCCACTCCTCAATCATGGTGGACGGTGGACGAGCTCTGCATCGGTGCGCGTCAACCCCGGCGCCCACGGTGGGCCCGCCTACACTGTGAGCGTGTCGGCCGTGCCCGGCGTGGGGCATCACCAAAAACGGGAGGGGTTCGCCATGCGTGCTGCCGTGTATGACCGGTACGGCCCACCCGAGGTCCTCCACATCGCGGAGGTCGGCGAGCCGACGGTGAGCGAATCCGAGGTGCTCGTGCGGGTGCGTGCCAGCTCGGTGAACTCCTGGGATTGCGACAACGTCCGCGGCTCGCCGTTCCTCGCCCGTGCCGTCGGGGGTCCGATCCGGCCGAGGCTCCGTGTCCTCGGTGCGGATGTCGCGGGCGAGGTGACCGCGGTCGGTCGGCTCGTGACGCGCTTCAAGCCGGGCGACGAGGTGCTCGGCGACCTGTCGAGCAGTGGCTGGGGCGGCTTCGCAGAGTTCGCGAGCGCACACGAGGACGCGCTCGTGCGCAAGCCCGCTGCGCTCGCCTTCGAGCAGGCCGCGGCCATCCCCCAGGCCGGGGTGCTCGCGCTCCAGGCCGTCGGCCGCAGCGATGCATGGCAGGGCAAGCGCGTGCTCATCAACGGTGCGGGCGGCGGCGTCGGCACCTTCGCGATCCAGCTGGCACGTGCAGCAGGTGCGCGGGTCACGGGCGTCGATGCGACGGCGAAGCTCGAGTTCATGCGATCGCTCGGTGTCGAGTCGGTGATCGACTACACCCGCGAGGATCTCGCGGATCTCGCCGAGCGCTACGACCTCATCATCGACGTCTCCGCGCATCGATCGATGTCCGACTACCGGCGCCTGCTCGCCCCCGACGGCAGGTATGTCATGGTCGGCGGCGCGACGAGCCGGATCCTGCAGCTCCTGCTCTTCGGTGCCTGGGGAGCGGCCACGCGGAGTGATCGCACGATGGCGCTGCTCGTGCACCAGCCGAACCGCGATCTCGATCACCTCGCCGCACTTGCGGCGGCCGGAACCGTCGTTCCCGTGATCGACCGCACTTGCGAACTGGCGGATGTCGCGGCGGCCATCCGTCACGTCAGCGAAGGCCACGCAAAGGGCAAGGTCGTCGTCACGGTCGCATGAGGAACACGCGGACCTCCCGGCGCGGCGCGGGTGTGAGCACATCCTCGGCTTGTGATGATCAGTCGACGGCGATGCTCAATCCTGGACCCGGATGCTCGCCGCCCGCATCCTGCCGTCCTCAACCCTGATGATGCACCTCACGTTGACGTGATGGGTCGTTCCCTCCGTGTCCTGGAAGGTCGCAGTCCCGGTCACACGATAGGAATCGTCGCCGGCCGCGACGACCTCGAATGAACGTGACACATCGATCGCGGACCGATCACCGAACTCGAGTTCCGCCTGGGCGCCCGAGTGGCACACGGACTGTGCGGCCTCGATCGGGTCCTGGGGCTGCGACACCGCGACGACCACGGCCGCAGCGCCGCCGACCAGCAGCACGGCAGGAACGGCGATGCGCACCCACATCGGCACGCGCGAGAACCATCCCGTCGTCTGCCCAGGCTCGTTGGACGCGGACGTGCCCCGTTCCGCCATGGTGGAATGCTACTCGGCGTCGGCTCGCTCGACCCTTGCCCGAAAGCGAAGAAAGCCCCCGATCGCTCGGGGGTTCGTCGTGTGGGGTTCATTGCCGCTCAGTGGTACCGAGCGTATTCTGCGCAGCAATTGACAGGAGGAGGCCATGGATCTGCTGTCTTGGTTCATCGTGGGCGCGATTGGCGTGGTCGCTCTGGTTGGGTACCTGCTTTGGCGGAAGTTCGGTCCTGGCCTTCCTGTCGACAAGCTCGACCGGGATGGCGCCGAGGAAGTGAGGAAGGCGAACGAGGCTGCGCAGCTTTCGAAGTATCGCGACATTCCGTAATCGCCCGACGAGGCTACCTGGCGCGCACGGGGACGTTCGAATAGAAACGCACGAATGCCGCGTGTACCTTCTCGACGGCTTGGCGCAGGCTGACGTTTCGCCCGCCCAGCCTCTCCCCGCGCAGCTCGCTCACATAGACGATCGCACCGCCCTCGCGGACGATTCGAACGGTGCCGTAGTCGCGTCCGGTGCTGTCGACCATCGTCCACACGCCCGGTGTGCGCTCGTCGGCGTTGAGGAGCGGATGCCATTTGAACTCAGGCTGTGGCATCGGCGGTTGCTCCTATCCGGTGGGAGCGCTCCGGCCCGCGCATCTTCAGGTTACGCCGTCGGTATGACGCTGATTCCTTCCAGGCGACCTCTCGGGGAAGGAGATCTCGCGCATGAATTGCACGAGCCGCTTTCGGCAACGAAAAACCCCCGGTGAACCGGGGGTTCGTGGTGGGCGATACTGGGATCGAACCAGTGACCTCTTCCGTGTCAGGGAAGCGCGCTACCGCTGCGCCAATCGCCCAAGTCGAGAGGCGATTCTCGGCTTGGAGGTGGATACGGGATTCGAACCCGTGTATACGGCTTTGCAGGCCGCTGCCTCGCCTCTCGGCCAATCCACCGTGTATGGGTTCACCACCAGAAGAGCAGGAATCGGGCTTGCGCCCGATCCTGGTCAGAGCGGATGACGAGACTCGAACTCGCGACCCTCACCTTGGCAAGGTGATGCGCTACCAACTGCGCCACATCCGCATTGCCCGCATTTCTGCGTGCAGAGAGACTCTAACGGATTCCCTGATCGATTCACAAACCGAGGGGGCCGGATGACAAGTTCGGCCAGATCACCAGCGGAATCCGAGGCGGAATCTCGGGCGTGTCGACGCGCCGCGCCCGCCGATCGAGCACCACGGGGCCGGTCGATGTGCATTCGTCCTCACGGGTCGGCTAGTATCGAATCCGCGGTCACGATGAGTTCGGAACCGCCTTCACATGGGCGATTGGCGCAGCTGGTAGCGCGCTTCCTTCACACGGAAGAGGTCGTCGGTTCGAGCCCGGCATCGCCCACGAACGCCCCCACTCCACTGGGGGCGTTCTTCTGTTTCACCCGGCGAGTTCCGGCTGTGCCGCGATGACCAGGGGTCGCCGTTCGGGCTGCACCGTCCGCCGCGCCACTGAACGCCTGCGGTGGGCGAGCAGCTCAGCGCCAGCCGTACCGCTCGCCGAGGGCCTGCGTGATCCGCGCATATCGAACGGCGTCGAGTGAAGCCGCCTCGCGGCGCATGCCGGCGGTGCGCACTCGGAACACCCGGTCGATGCGCGCCCAGCTGGGTCGGCCCGTGGCGTCCCACGCCCCGTCGCCGAGGGCGACGAAGTCGCGGTCGGCGTCGTGGGCCCTGCTCGTCAGCTGCACGGCGAGGAAGTCACCGCCGCCCGACGCCGCGACGATCGCGACGGGGCGGTCCTTGCCGCGGCCATCGCGCTCCTCGTAGGGCACCCACGTCCACACGATCTCTCCCGGATCGGGTTCGCCGTCGCGTGACGGCGTGTACCCCAGCCGCACGTCGCGCAGCCGCCGGGGGTCGACCTCCACGGTGGCCGACGGCCCTGACTGGCCCGGGGAGAGCAACCCGGTCGACACCGACGAGCGACCCGACGCGGCATCCGTCGTGTCCGACGGGCGACTGCCCGTGAGGGACCGGATGACACGCCCGAGGGCGGTGAGGAAGCGGCTGGTGTCTGGCACACCCGCACACTACCCCACCGCCCTCGCGGTGATTCAGCGTCGTCAGACGGTCTCGAGCTTGTAGCCCTCCTCGCCGTGCACGACGGTGTCGATGCCGGCAATCTCGTCCTCGTTCTTCACCCGGAAGCCCATGGTCTTCTGGATGATGAACCCGATGACCCAGGCGAGCACGAACGAGTAGATCATGACCGAGAAGGCCGCGATCGCCTGCACCAGCAGCTGCGTGAGGTTGCCGCTGTAGATGAGGCCGACGCCGTTGGCGAAGAAGCCGAGGTAGAGCGTACCGATGAGGCCGCCGACGAGGTGGATGCCCACCACGTCGAGCGAGTCGTCGAAGCCCCACTTGAACTTCAGGTCGATCGCAAGGGCGCAGACGGCACCGGCGATGACACCCAGCAGGATCGCCCAGCCGGGCGTGAGGAAGGCACACGCCGGGGTGATCGCGACGAGACCGGCGACGGCGCCCGATGCAGCTCCGACGGAGGTGGGCTTGCCATCCTTGATCTTCTCCACGACGAGCCAGGCGAGCAGGGCCGCGGCCGGCGCGGCAAGCGTGTTGATCCACGCGATCGCCGCGGTGTTGTCTGCGGCGAGCTCCGAACCGGCGTTGAAGCCGAACCATCCGAACCACAGGAGACCGGCGCCGAGCAGCACGAACGGCGGGTTGTGGGGCACGTGTGCGCCCTTCGAGAAGCCCACGCGCTTGCCGAGCACGAGCGCCAGCGCGAGCGCAGCCGCACCGGCGTTGATGTGCACCGCCGTGCCGCCGGCGAAGTCGAGTGCGCCCTGGCCGAAGAACTCCTGCATGCCGTAGGTGATCCAGCCGCCGTAGGAGTAGGCGCCTGTCTCCGGATCGAGGCCGAAGTTGAACACCCAGCTCGCGACGGGGAAGTAGACGACCGTCGCCCACACTCCTGCGAAGACCATCCAGGCGCCGAACTTCGCGCGGTCGGCGATGGCGCCCGAGACCAGCGCGACCGTGATGATCGCGAAGGTCGCCTGGAAGGCCACGAACGCGAGCGGCGGGTAGGCAGCCCCTTCAGGCGTCTCCAGCAGGCTCTGCAGGCCGATCTCCGACCAGTCGATGGTCCACACCGGAGCCATGCCTTCCGTCGCGGGGAACGCGATGGCGTAGCCGTACAGCACCCAGAGCACGCCGATGAGGCCGATGGCGCCGAAGCTCATCATCATCATGCTGATGACGCTCTTGGCCTTGACGAGCCCGCCGTAGAAGAACGCGAGCCCGGGCGTCATGAGCAACACGAGTGCCGCCATGATCAGAAGGAACGCCGTATTGCCTTGATCCATCTCGAACCTCTCTCAGTGCAGGGGTGGGGAACCTGGTGCGGTCCAGTCTCATCACGGCACGTTTCGGGAGAGATCGAGTTATGTTTCGGGATCGTTACGGCCTGGGCCATCTATGTAAACAGCAGATTTCGGCGGACGGGGCGATCGGTGTGAGTTCGGTCCGTCGCGGCATATCCCGGCATCCGGATGGCGTGAGCGGATGCCGCGGGCCGCGGCTCACTCGTGCGGGGGCAGCTCCCCCGTGGTGAGCGCGATCATGCGGCTCATCGCGCGCAGGTACTTCTTGCGGTACCCGCCGGCCATCATCTCGTCGTCGAAGACGCGGTCGAGCGGGATGCCGCTCGCGATGACCGGCACCTCGGCGTCGTAGACGCGGTCGATGAACGCCACGAGCCGCAGCGCGGCGTTCTGGTTGGACAGCTCGTGCACGCCCTCGAGCGCGATGAACTCGACCCCGTCGATGAGCTTGATGTACTTCGAGGGATGCACCGTGGCCAGGTGCGCGATGAGCTCGTCGAATCCGTCGAGCGAGACCCGGTGGCCGCGCGTCGCGAGCGCCTCGGCGGTGTGCGCGACCAAGGCGCCGTCGGGGAGGGCCTCGGCATGCCCCTCGGTGTCGCGGCGGCGGTAGTCGAGCCCGTCGATCCGGAGCGTCTCGAAATTGGACGACAGCGCGTGGATCTCGCGGAGGAAGTCGGCCGCGGCGAAGCGGCCCTCGCCGAGCGCGTTCGGCGGCGTGTTCGACGTCGCCGCCACCCGTGTGCCGCCGGCCATCAGCTCGCCGAGGAACCTGGTCATGAGCATCGTGTCGCCCGGGTCGTCGAGTTCGAACTCGTCGATGCAGACGAGGCGCGCGCCCGACAGCAACTGCACCGCATTGGCATAGCCGAGTGCGCCGACGAGCGCCGTGTACTCGATGAACGTGCCGAAGTACTTCGGGCCGTGCGCGACGTGCCACAGCGCGGCGAGCAGATGCGTCTTGCCGACACCGAACCCGCCGTCGAGATAGACGCCCGGAAGCTCGATGCGCGCGGGCCGCTTGCGCGAGAAGAAGCCGCCGGGCCGCTGCGCGGCGCGCCAGGCGCCGGCGAACGCGTTGAGGCGGTCGAGTGCTGCCTGCTGCGACGGGAAGTCGGGGTCGGGTCGGTACGATTCGAAGGACGCGTGCTCGAACTGCGGTGGCGGGATGAGTTCCGACGCGATCTCGGCACCGGAGATCGACGGGCTCCGCTCGACGAGTCGGACGAGGGCATGGCTCGTTGGCGTGGTCATGCTGGAGGGACTCCCGTATTGCACCGGATGACGGGCATGCTGACTTCCACCCGCACGCCGCGTAGATTCGAGGTGGACAGGTGACCAGCCTAGTCCGCTGCCCCATACACCCCGTCTGACCGGACGATCCCTGGAGGTTCCCCATGTCCGCCGAGCTCGACTCCGCAGCCAAGTTCACCGAGTACGCGCACCCCGAGCGCCTCGTCACCACCGAATGGCTCGCCGAACGCCTCGGGCAACCCGGGCTCGTCGTGGTCGAGTCCGACGAGGACGTCCTGCTCTACGAGACCGGGCACATCCCCGGATCCGTGAAGGTCGACTGGCACACCGAGCTCAACGACCCGGTCGTACGCGACTACGTCAACGGCGAGCAGTTCGCGGCCCTCCTCGGCTCCAAGGGCATCGCCCGCGACACGACCGTCGTCATCTACGGCGACAAGAACAACTGGTGGGCCGCCTACGCGCTCTGGGTGTTCACGCTGTTCGGCCACGAGGACGTGCGCCTGCTCGACGGCGGTCGCGACCTCTGGATCGCCGAGGGCCGACCCCTCACCACGGATGTCACTGAGGTGACGCCCGTCGAGTACCCGGTGGTCGAGCGCGACGACTCCGTCATCCGCGCCTTCAAGGACGACGTGCTCGCCCACTTCGGGAACCCGCTGATCGACGTGCGTTCCCCCGAGGAGTACAACGGCGAGCGCACCAGCGCCCCCGCATACCCCGAGGAGGGAGCGCTGCGCGCCGGCCACATCCCGACCGCGGCGTCCGTGCCCTGGGCCCGCGCCGCCGCCGCCGACGGCACCTTCAAGCCGCGCGCCGAGCTCGACGCGATCTACCGCGACGAGGCCGGCCTCGAGGACGGCGACGACGTGATCGCCTACTGCCGTATCGGCGAGCGCTCGAGCCACACATGGTTCGTGCTTGCGTACCTGCTCGGCTTCGAGCAGGTACGCAACTACGACGGTTCGTGGACCGAGTGGGGCAGCGCCGTGCGCGTGCCGATCGTCACCGGCGCCGAGCGCGGCGAGGTGCCGACCCGCTGATCCGCCTCGGGCGGACCGTGTCGATCGCCCGCAGTGGGAGAATGGAACCGATGGACGCCACGACACTGCCCGCCCGACTCTCCGAGACCCGCGAGGACTTCCTCGCGCTCGGAGTGCGCGACCGCCTGCAACTGCTGCTCGAGTTCTCGAACGAACTGCCCGAGCTGCCCGAGCGCTACCGAGACCACCCCGACCTGTTCGAGAAGGTCGAGGAGTGCCAGTCGCCGGTGTACATCTTCGTGGAGCTCGAGCACGGTCGGGTGCACCTGCACGCGACGGCGCCGGCCGAGTCGCCGACGACGCGCGGGTTCGCGTCGATCCTCGTGCAGGGCCTCGACGGTCTACCGGTCGACGAGGTACTCGCCGTGCCCGCGGACTACCCGCAGTCGCTCGGCCTCTCCGAGGCGGTGTCGCCACTGCGCGTGCGCGGCATGACCGGGATGCTCGGCCGCGTGAAGCGCCAGGTCCGGAAGCGCATCGCCGCCTGACGCCGTCGCCGGCGATCCGCGTCGTCGCGGATGCCGCCGCAACGCGGCATCCGCTCAGCCCGCGATCTCCGCCTCGTCGCCGAGCCGGTGGACGTCGACGGAGCTGCGCTCGAGCCAGCCGCGCACGAGGCCCGTCCAACGCTCGGGATCGTGGTTCCAGAGCTTGGTGTGGCGCGCGCCCTCGAACACCTGGAACTCGATCAGGTCGGGGCGAGCCGCCGCCAGGCGGCGCGAGCCCTCGATCGGCACGAACCCGTCGTCGACGCTGTGCATGAGGAGCATCGGCACCGTGAACTCGTCGGCACGGGCGACCGGGTCGAGGTCGTCCACGTCGATCGGCGCCGCGACGCCGGTGAGCCCGCCGCTCCATGGTCCGCCGAGCAGGCGCGCGACCACGTCGCCGAGCCCACGGGGCATGCCGAGCGCCTGGCCCTGGAACCTGAGGATGTCCACCCAGTCGACGGCGGGCGAGTCCATGATGACGCCCACGAGACGCTCGCGCACGACCGCAGAGCGCAGCACCGCCTGCAACACGATCGCGCCGCCCATCGACCAGCCCATGAGCACGATGCGCTCGGCACCGTGCTCCTCTGCATAACGGACGGCGGCCACGACGTCGGCCCACTCGGTGCCGCCGAGTCCGTACCGCCGGTCCTCGCTCTCGGGGGCCTCGCCGTCGTTGCGATACGAGATGAGCAGGGTGTTCCAGCCGGCCTCCCTGGCCGGATCGACGGCGCGCAGGCCCTCGTGCCGCTTCGCGCCGCGACCATGCACCTGAATGACCCAGCGCGTCGACGGTTCGGCTGCAGAGACGAACCACGCGGGCGCGGGGCCGAGCGGGGTCTCGACCATCACGTTGTCGTAGCCGTGCCCGAGTTCCCACGGCCCCAAGTGGTACGCGCCGTTCATGCGCCCGCGATCGGTGCGCTCGAGGCGGCCGAAGTCGACCGAGTCGATGCGGCGCCGCACGAGGCGGTCGTCTGCGTCGATGACGTCGCCGAGGCGCGCGTGGCCCGACTCGTGATCGAACCAGAAGCCGTACCGGCCGCGCATCCTGGTCTCGTCGGATGCCGCCAGCACGACCTCCCCGCTCGCGAGGTCCACCGCGGCGATGCGCTCGTCCTCGGGCTTCGTCGCGGGCGGCGTCACGACCCGCCGCGCGTACACCACGGTGGCGATCGCGGCGGTCGCACCGACGGCCGCGGCGAGCAGCCCCACGGCGGCGGCCGCGACCCCGATCACTCCCCCGGCGGCGTTGCGTCGACCCATCCGTGCCCTCCCTCGCGAAGCGGTCGTCCCGTGTGGGCGGTGGTGCGGCGTGCCGCCGACATCCGTTCCACCCGAGACTCTAGTCTGCACACGTGCCCGACTCCGAGACGCCACAGCCACCAGAGTTCGAGGCCGCGCTCGACGCGCTGCGTGCGGCCTCGCTGCGGGCAGAGCTGCGCATCTCGGAGATCCCCGCACCGGGCTCGCTCGCCCCGTTCGCGGTGGCGCTCTCCGCGGATGTCGCGCCGACGCGCCACGGCGACGACTCCGACCTCGGCACCGGCCGCTTCGTCCTGTTGTACGACCCTGATGAGCCCGAGGCCTGGGGCGGCCGGTTCCGCGTGGTGTGCTTCGCGCAGGCGCCGCTCGAGACCGACATCGGGCTCGACCCCTTCCTCGCGGACGTCGCGTGGTCCTGGCTCGTCGACGCGCTCGATGCGCGGGGCGCGCGCTACATCGCCGCCTCGGGGACGGCGACGAAGATCCTGTCGACGGGTTTCGGCGAGCTCGCCCGGCAGGGCGACGGCGCCCAGATCGAGGTGCGGGCGTCATGGACGCCGCTCGACGCCGCCGTCGGCCCGCATGTGGAAGGCTGGGGAGAGTTGTTGTGCATGCTCGCGGGGCTGCCGCCTCGTTCAGAGGGGGTGACCGCCCTGCCCCGACGGAGGACCAAGCGTGGATGAATTCCGGGTGATCGAGTCGCCCGCCGACTTCGACGACGCCGTCCGACGCCTCGCAGGCGGCGAGGGACCCATCGCTGTGGATGCCGAGCGTGCGAGCGGATTCCGGTACTCGCAGCGCGCGTACCTCATCCAGTTGTTCCGGCGCGGCGCCGGCACGTTCCTCTTCGATCCGCCGCAGATCCCCGACTTCTCAAGGCTGGAGCGCGCGATCCGCTCCGAGGAGTGGGTGCTGCACGCCGCGAGCCAGGATCTCGCCTGCCTTCGGGAGGTCGGCCTCGACCCCGACCGGATCTTCGACACCGAGCTCGCGGCACGCCTGCTCGGGATGCCACGGGTCGGCCTCGCCTCGGTGGTCGAGGAACTGCTCGGCATCCGGCTGGCGAAGGAGCACTCGGCGGCCGACTGGTCGACGCGACCGCTCCCGCAGGCGTGGCTCACGTACGCCGCCCTCGACGTCCAGCTCCTCATCGACGTGCGCGACCGTCTTGTCGAACGCCTCGCCGAGGCCGACAAGTCGGAGCTCGCCGACCAGGAGTTCGAGGCGGTGCTGCACCGCGAGGCGAAGCCGCCGGCCGCCGAGCCGTGGCGCCGGCTCTCCGGCATCCATGCGATCCGCAACCCTCGCAACCTCGCGGTCGCGCGGGAGCTGTGGCTCGCCCGCGACGCCCGCGCCGCGGAGCTGGACACCGCACCCGGACGCATGGTGCCCGACGCATCGATCCTCGCTGCAGCGAAGGCGCTGCCCCAGACGCGGCGTGCGCTCGCCGACCTTCGGGAGTTCACGGGCCGAGCGAGCCGCTCCGAGCTCGATCGATGGTGGTCGGCGGTCGAACGCGGCCTCGCGACGGACCAGCTGCCCGCCGTCCGGGTGCCGAGCGACTCGCCGCCCCCGCCGCGCGCCTGGCCGATGCGCAACCCCGAGGCCGACGCCCGGCTGCGGCTGGCGAAGGCCGGGATCTCAGAGATGGCGGAACGTCTCGAGATGCCGGTGGAGAACCTGCTCACCCCCGACCACCTGCGCCGGGTGGCGTGGCATCCGCCCACCGACCCGAGCGCGGTGGCGATCTCCTCGGCGCTCGCGGCGCTTGGCGCGCGCCCCTGGCAGCTTGAGGCAACCGCACAGATAATCGCGGATGCCTTTGTCGAGGCATCACAATCGGTTCAAGACGCCGCGACCGGCGGTTCGTAGGTTCCGTCAAGCGATTCAGCGCCCTCGGATCGCGTTCGTAGGATCGAAGACATCCTGATCCGAAAGGGAGCTGCAGCGTGGCTGAACGAGCTGAAGTCGTGTTCGTCGACGGGGTCCGAACCCCGTTCGGCAAGGCCGGCGACAAGGGCATGTACTGGAACACCAGGGCCGACGATCTCGTCGTGAAGGCGATCGTGGGACTCCTCGAGCGCAATCCGAACGTGCCGAAGGACCGCATCGACGACGTCGCGATCGCGGCCACCACGCAGACCGGAGACCAGGGCCTCACCATCGGCCGGTCGGCCGCGATCCTCGCCGGCATCCCGAAGACCGTCCCGGGCTTCGCCATCGACCGCATGTGCGCCGGCGCCATGACCGCCGCCGCCATGATGTCGGGCTCGATCGGCTTCGGGATGTACGACCTCGCGATCGCCGGCGGCGTCGAGCACATGGGCCACCACCCGATGGGCTCGGGTGTCGACCCGAACCCGCGCTTCCTCAGTGAGCGGCTCGTCGGCGAGGACGCCCTCGTCATGGGTGCCACCGCCGAGCGCATCCACGACCGCTTCCCGCAGCTCACGAAGGAGCGGAGCGACCGCTATGCCCTCGCGAGCCAGCAGAAGACCGCCGCCGCCTACGCGGCCGGGAAGATCCAGCAGGACCTCGTTCCCGTCGCCATCCGCACCGAGGAGGGCTGGGGCCTCGCCACGCGCGACGAGATGATGCGACCCGAGACCACTCTCGAGGGGCTCGCGACGCTGAAGACGCCGTTCCGCCCGCACGGCCGCATCACCGCCGGCAACGCGTCCGGCCTGAACGACGGCGCCACGGCCGCCATCCTGGCATCCGGCGCCGCCGCCAAGGAGCTCGGCCTCACCCCGAAGATGAAGCTCGTGAGCTACGCGTTCGCGGGCGTCGACCCAGAGATCATGGGCATCGGCCCGATCCCCGCGACCGAGAAGGCGCTGCGCAGGGCAGGCCTCACCATCGACGACATCGACCTGTTCGAGATGAACGAGGCGTTCGCCGTGCAAGTGCTCTCGTTCCTCGACCACTACGGCATCGCCGACGACGACCCGAGGGTGAATCCATGGGGCGGCGCGATCGCGGTCGGCCACCCGCTCGCCTCGTCGGGCGTGCGCCTCATGAACCAGCTCGCGAGCCAGTTCACCGAGCGCCCCGACGTGCGATACGGCATCACCAGCATGTGCGTCGGCCTCGGACAGGGCGGCACGATGATCTGGGAGAACCCGAACTTCGACAAGAAGGCGAAGAAGGCCTGAGGATGACCGACTACTCGACCATCGATTTCGACTCCCTGGTGGCCCTCGCGGGCGACGACGAGGTCGTCACCCATTCGTACGTGCGCGACATCCCCCTGCCGTCGGGCAAGACGCTCGCGCTCGTGACACTCGACAACGGACGCGACCACACCCGCCCGAACACGCTCGGTGCGGCCACGCTGCTCGAGTACGCGAAGACGCTCGACGAGCTCACGGCGCGTGCCGCCGCCGGCGAGATCGACGCCGTGGCCGTCACGGGCAAGCCGTTCATCCTCGCCGCCGGCGCCGACCTGTCCAAGGTCGCCGAGATCCCCGACAAGGAGACCGCGAAGAAGTTCGTGCAGCTCGGCCACTACGCGCTCGGCAAGCTCAGCGGCGTCGGCGTGCCGACGTTCGTGTTCTACAACGGCCTCGCCCTGGGCGGCGGCCTCGAGATCGGCCTGCACGCCGACTACCGCACGGTGGATGCCTCCGCACCGGCGCTCGCCCTGCCCGAGGTGTTCCTCGGCCTCATCCCGGGATGGGGCGGCGCGACGATCCTGCCGAACCTCATCGGCATCGAGAACGCGCTCAAGGTCGTCATCGAGAACCCGCTGAAGCAGAACCGCACGCTCAAGGGGCAGGACGCCTACGAGCTCGGAATCGCCGACGCGATCTTCCCGTCGGTGAGCTACCTCGAGGACTCGATCCGTTGGGCCGACGACGTGATCTCGGGTCGCGTCAAGGTGAAGCGCCCGAACGAGCCCGGCAGGGTGGAGCGCCTCGTCAAGTGGGACGCCGCGATCGGCATCGTCACGAAGATGCTGAAGAGCCGCATCGGCTCGGTGCCGCAATCCCCGTACGCCGCGCTCGACCTCATGAAGGCGGCGAAGAACGGCACGCGAGCGGAAGGGTTCCAGCGTGAGGACGAGGTGCTCGCCGACCTGATCGAGGGCGACCAGCTCCAGGCATCCGTCTACGCGTTCAACCTCGTGCAGAAGCGCACGAAGCGCCCGGCCGGCGCGCCCGACAAGGAGCTCGCGAAGAAGGTCACGAAGGTGGGCGTGCTCGGCGCCGGCTACATGGCCAGCCAGCTCGCCCTGCTCTTCGTGCGCCGCCTGCGCGTGCCCGTGGTCATCACCGACATCGACGAGGAGCGCGTCGACAAGGGCGTCGCCTACATCACCGGCGAGATCGACGCACTGCTCGGAAAGGGCCGCATCTCCCCAGATGAGGCGAACCGCCTGAAGGCGCTCGTCACGGGCACCACCGACAAGGCCGACTTCGCGGACTGCGACTGGGTGATCGAGGCCGTCTTCGAGGAGCTCCAGATCAAGCAGGACGTCTTCGCCGAGATCGAGCAGTTCATCTCCCCCGAGGCCGTCCTCGCCACGAACACCTCATCGCTCTCCGTCGAGCAGATCGGGGCGAAGCTCGCGCACCCCGAGCGGCTCGTGGGCTTCCACTTCTTCACGCCGGTCGCGGTCATGCCGCTCATCGAGGTCGTGAAGACGCCGCACACGGATGACGCGACCCTCTCCACCGCGATGGTCACCGCTCGGAACCTGAAGAAGGACGCCGTGATCACGGCGGACACCCCCGGCTTCGTGGTCAACCGGCTGCTCGCCGTGCTCCTCGGCGAGGCGATGCGGGCGGTCGACGAGGGCACCTCGTTCGAGACCGTCGACCAGGCGATCGCCCCGCTCGGCCTGCCGATGGCGCCGTCGGCGCTGCTCGACCTCGTGGGCCTCAAGGTGGGCGCGCACGTGCTCGACACGCATCACGCGGCGTTCCCCGATCGCTTCTACCGAAGCGAGAACCTGCACAAGCTCGCCGACTACGGCACGCTGCTCGACAAGGACGACAAGGGCAAGGTCAAAGGCTTCGACAAGGGCGCCATGAAGCTCGTGTCCGGCGGCAAGCACCCCCGCAGCGCTGATGACATCCTCGTCACGTTGCAGGACGGCCTCGCCCGTGAGGTCCGGCTCATGCTCGACGACGGCGTGGTCGCCGCTCCCGAGGACATCGATCTCTGCATGATCCTCGGTGCTGGCTTCCCGTTCCAGATGGGCGGCCTCACGCCGTACCTCGACCGGGTCGGCGCGTCGGAGCGGGTCTTCGGCGACCCCTTCCACCACCCGCCGGTGAAGGGCGTCGGCGCGTAGCATCCCCTGACCGACCCGTAGTGGGCCCGTGACTCCTGGCGAGTCACGGGCCCCTTCATGTTCGATCCACTCTCGCCGCAGTGTTTCACTGCTATGATCTGAACATGTTCAGTTCTGCCCCCGGGCCCCTCACGAAGAGCGATCGCACGCGTGCGCACATCCGCGGGTTCGCGATGCGCTCGTTCCGTGAACGTGGCTATGACGCAACGACGATTCGACTCATTGCACAGGAGGCGGGAGTCTCGGTCGGCACGACGCACTACCACTTCCCGTCGAAGCACCACCTCGTCCAAGAGCTCTACCTCGACGTGCAGTACGCGCACCGGGCTGCTGCCGAGCCCGTCCTCGAGACGACCGGCGACCTGATCGAACGGCTGGGAATCGTCTATCGCACCGGGCTCGAAGGCCTCGCCCCGTTCCATCGCTTCGCGCCAGAATTCCTCTCGGCCGCCGTCTCCCCGCGCTCACCGATCAACCCGTTGTCGACGGAGTCCGCGCCGGCCCTCGGCATCGTCCTCGACCTGTTCCGATCGGCACTCGCGGGAGCGAAGCACTCCCTACCGACCGACTTTGAGCGCGCGTTGCCGAACGCGCTCGTGCTCGGCCATCTCCTGCTCGCGTTGTTCTGGGTGTATGACACGTCGCCTGGTCAGGAGCGTAGTTTCCGACTTCTCGAGCGGGGACTCCGCCTTCTTCGGGGTGTCCTCCCACTCACGCGCGTGCCGATGCTGCGTGCGCCGTTGCGCGAGCTACTCGATCTCGTCGCGGAGGTGCAGGCGTGAGCGTCGATGCCGCAGCGACGCGCCACCGTACCCCGTCGCCGCGGAGCGCGGCACGGCCGATGGCGTTCACCTTCGGGGAGTTCGCCCGCGGCGCCCTTGGTGCCTGGGGGTGGTTCTTATTGATGTCGATCCTGGGGCTCGCTATTGCGCCCGTGATCTCGGCGTGGGAGACCGGGATCACCTGGGGGTATGACGACTGGCTCGACGACATCGGATTCACGATCTTCATGTGGGTCATCTACGGAGGGATGTTCGTGCTTGCGTGGTCGATGGGGGCGCTCTTTCTCGGCGCGCCGCTCGCCTACCTGCTCGGATTCCTGTTGCGCACTGTGCCCGGCATTCGGATCCACCTCGTGGCGTTCACGCTCTTCGGCATCGGCGTCGGGATTGCCGTCGCTTGGACGACGCCGTTCCCCAGCGGACTCCTACCGTGGCCGACCACGGCGACACCGTTCTTGCTCGCCGCTGGGATCGCCATTCCGCTCGGCTGGCATCGCACTGCGCGGCGTGCGCTCGAGGACGACGCCGCTGCAACGCGATCCGTGTGCATCGCGCCGGCACTGCCGGAGGACTGACCGGGCCGTCAGACCCGCGGCTGGGGGCGCGTGTCGGTCGACACGCTCTCGAGGCCGGCGCCGCGCGCGTGGGGAAGCTTGGAGCCGAGCACCATCGCGGTCACGTCGCGCGCGATGTGCTGAGGGGTGAGTCCGACGCGCTCGAGGATGTCGGCGCGCGAACCGTGCTCGAGGAACTCGTCGGGCAGTCCGATCTCGGTGACCGCGGTGTCCACGTCGGCCTCGCGGAGGTCCTGGCGGATGCGCGTGCCGATGCCGCCGACGCGGATGCCGTCCTCGAGGCTCACGACGATCCGGTGGTCGCGCGCGAGCTCGATCACGCTGCGCGGAACGGGCACCACCCAACGCGGGTCGACGACGGTGGCGCCGATCCCCTGCGCCTCGAGCCGTTCGGCCACCTGGAGCCCGATGCCCGCCATGGGGCCGACTGTGACGACCAGCACGTCCTTCCGGCCCGACTCCGCAAGCACGTCGACGCCGTCGTGCGTGCGTCGGATCGCGTCGAAGTCCACGCCGACCGTGCCCTTCGGGAACCGCAGCACCGTGGGCGCGTCGTCGACGGCCACGGCCTCGCCGAGCTCCTCCGCGAGTCGCACGGAGTCGCGTGGGGCAGCAATGCGGATGCCGGGCACGACCTGCAGGATCGACAGGTCCCAGACACCGTGGTGGCTCGGCCCGTCGGGGCCGGTGACGCCGGCGCGGTCGAGCACGAACGTGACGCCGGCCTTGTGCAGCGCGACATCCATGAGCACCTGGTCGAATGCGCGATTGATGAACGTCGCGTAGACGGCGACCACCGGATGCAGCCCACCGAACGCGAGGCCGGCTGCGGACGTCGCCGCGTGCTGCTCGGCGATGCCCACGTCGAACACGCGGTTCGGGAACCGCTCGGCCATGCGGTGCAGGCCGGTGGGTCTCAGCATGGCGGCCGTGATGCCGACGAGCCGCTCATTGCGCTCGGCCTGGCGAACGAGTTCGCCTGCGAACACGTTGGTCCACGACGGCGCGGATGCCGCCTCGAGCGACTCCCCCGTCTCGGGATCGATCTGGCCGACGGCGTGGAACTGGTCGGCGACGTCGTTGCGCGCCGGCTCGTAGCCGCGACCCTTGTCGGTGATCGTGTGCACGATGACGGGGGCGCCGTAGTCCTTCGCCTGCCGGAGCGCCGCCTCCATGGCGCGTTCGTCGTGGCCGTCGACGGGGCCGATGTACTTGATGTCGAGATTCGAGTAGAGCGCCTCATTGCCCGTGACGCGACTCAGGAACCCGTGCAGGCCGCCGCGCACGCCACGGTAGAACGCGCGGGCCGGCTGGCCGAGACGGTCGAACGCGCGACGGCTCGAGAGGTGCAGGTTGCGGTAGGTCTGCTTCGTGCGCACGCTGTCGAGGAACCGTGCCATGCCGCCGATCGTCGGGGCATAGGAGCGGCCGTTGTCGTTCACGATGACGATCAGCTTGCGAGTGTTGTCGTCGGAGATGTTGTTGAGCGCCTCCCACGTCATGCCGCCGGTGAGCGCGCCGTCGCCGACGACCGCGACGACGTGCCGGTCGTCCTGGCCGGTCATCTCGAACGCCTTCGAGATGCCGTCGGCCCACGACAGCGAGCTGGACGCGTGAGAGCTCTCGACGATGTCGTGCTCGGATTCGGACCGCTGCGGATAGCCGGCGATGCCTCCCGTCTGGCGGAGCGTCGACAGGTCCTTGCGCCCGGTGAGGAGCTTGTGCACGTACGACTGGTGGCCCGTGTCGAACACGATGGCGTCGCGCGGCGAATCGAACACGCGGTGGATCGCGATGGTCATCTCGACGACGCCGAGGTTCGGTCCCAGGTGTCCGCCCGTCTTCGACACTGATGCGACGAGGTACTCGCGGATCTCGGCCGCGAGCTGCTCGAGCTGCTCGTGACTCAGCGCGTCGAGGTCGCGCGGTCCCGAGATCGTCTCGAGCAGGGTCATGCGGAACCGCCTTTCACCGAACGCCTCGGTAGGGCGAGGCATCAAATGATTCTACGCGACCCCGCCGCGGGCGCCCGTGTGCCACTGGTGTCTCGGCAATCGGCGGAGGAGAATGACGCCGAGGGCCCCCGGGACCCGACGGGCGGGCCAGGTGGAGGCTGCCATGACGGTCCGTCCTACACGACTCGCGGAAGTCGCGGGCTTCAGCATCGACCGGGTCGCCGCCGCCGCGGGAGACGACCCCGACGTCCTGCGGCTCGAGAACCTCGACACCGACCTCGCGCCGCCGGCTGAGGCCGTCGAGGCGACTCGGGATGCCATCGGAGCGCTGTCGTCGAACTCGTACCTGCCGTTCACGGGCAGGCCGGAGTTGTGCCGCGCGGTCGCCGAACGGGTGCACCTGCGGTCCGGGACCGAGTACGACTCCGGCACTGAGGTGGTGATCACCGCGAGCGACGGTGACGGCCTGCTCGACGCCCTGCTCGCGGTCACGGATCCCGGCGACGAGGTCATCCTGACCGACCCCACCTACGCCGGCATGCTCAACCGTGTTCGGCTCGCCGGCGCCTCGCCCCACCTCGTGCCGATGCGCGTCGTGGAGGGGGCATGGCGCCTCGACCTCGATGAGCTCGCCGGCGCGGTCGGCCCCGCCACGCGAGCGATCATGCTCCAGAATCCGTCGTTCCCGTCGGGTTACCTGCTCACCGACGACGAGTGGCACGCGATCGCCAGGATCTGCGTCGACCACGATCTCTGGTTGGTCTACTGGGCGTTCATGGAGGGCATCGTCTATGACAGCGCGCCGATCCTCCATCCCGTCGCATACCCGGGCATGCGGGAACGCACGATCATCGTCGGCACCGTCTCGATGGAGCAGCGCATGATCGGATGGCGCATCGGATGGATCGTCGCGCCCGCCGCCGTGATGGCCGATCTCTCGATGGTGCACATCTACAACGGGATCGTCGCGGGCGGCTTCGCGCAAGCCGGGGCCGTGGCGGCGCTCACGACCCCCGACGACGGCCTCGCCGCCAGCGTCGCGGAGTGGCAGCGACGACGTGACACGGTCAACGCGGAGCTGCGCGGGCTGCCGGTCGTCCCGGCGGCGGGCGGCTGGTCGCAGCTGCTCGACGCACGGGCGCTGGGCGTCGAGCCCGGCGACCTCTCGCGCGCCCTGCTCGCGCACCAGGTGGCGGCGACGCCCATGACCGGCTGGGGCGGCGTGATCGCGGACCGTCACCTCAGGCTGGTGTTCAGTCGGGAGCCCGTCAAGCGCCTGATGCTGCTCGGCGAGCGGATGATGGGCGCTCTCGATGACCTCGGGGTGCCCTCAACCCTCCGCTGACCCATCGCAGACGCGAGCGGGGGCCGAGCCCTTCCTGCGGGTTCTGACGGTGGTCGCAACACCCTGATTTTCAGGAGGTTGCGGCCACCGTGTCGTTTTCAGGGGATCGTGCGGAGCTGAGGGCGGAGTTCCTCTCGTGATCATCATGGCCGCGTACTCGCTGGTGCTCGACTTCGACATGATNGGACACCGGCCCGGCGGGTGCCGGGTGCGGTCTGGACTGAGGTGTTCATGAAGGGCCGGGATCCCGTGCGGGTTCTGACGGTGGTCGCAACACCCTGATTTTCAGGAGGTTGCGGCCACCGTGTCGTTTTCAGGGGATCGTGCGGAGCTGAGGGCGGAGTTCCTCGCGTTGATGGCTGTCGTTGGGAGCGTGTCCGCGGTCGCTCGTCAGCTGGGGTTGAACAGGAATACCGCGTTCGGGTGGGCGCGTCAGAAAGGTTTGCGGTCGAACGGCCGGTATCCGGCGCGGCCTGATCCACGGCAGCCGGAGTATGCCGCGTTGCGGAAGCAGRGGTTATCGCGGCGGGCCGCGGCGGACCGGGTCGGCATCCATGAACGAACGGCTGAGGACTGGGATCGCGGGGTTCGCAAGTCGCGCAACTCGAGGTTCTATCCCGACGGGCACCGCGTCGATTACACGACGGGGCAGACCACGATGGAGGGCATGACGAGTCCGCCGCTTGGCCTGGCGTTGTTGGAGAAACCGTTGCATCCGCGGTTCCTCACGCTCGAGGATCGAGAGCGGATCGGTGATCTGCGCCGGCAGGGGTGGTCGTTGCGGGCGATCGGGAGGGAACTGAGTAGGCCTGCGTCGACGATCAAGCGAGAGATCGATCAGAACGCGTCCGCGGGCGGGGCGTATCGGGCGAATGCGGCGCACCGCCATTCCGTCGCGCGACGACCCCGCCCGAAGCCGTCGAAGCTCGCTCAGCCGGGCCGGTTGCGTGAGTACGTGTCCGCAGGGCTCATGTCACAGTGGTCCCCGGAGCAGATCAGCAACATGCTGAGGGTGAGCTTCCCTGACGATGAGGGCATGAGGGTGAGCACGGAAACGATCTACCAAGCTCTCTACGTCCAAGCCCGCGGCGGACTCAAACGCGAGATCGTGGACGCGTTGCGGACGGGCCGGACCCGTCGGAAACCGCGTCGTTCACCGGAGCAGCGCACGAGCCGGTTCATCGACCCAATGGTGATGATCAGCGAGCGCCCCGCCGAAGTCGAGGACCGCGCCGTTCCCGGGCATTGGGAAGGCGATCTGATCCTGGGCGCGGGGAATCGGTCCGCGATCGTGACCCTCGTTGAGCGGTCAACGCGGTACGTGATGCTCGGTCACCTGACCGCAGGGCATACCGCCGAGGAAGTCCGTGACGTGCTCGTCGGGCTGATCGGTACCCTGCCTGCTCATCTGCGTGGGTCGTTGACCTGGGACCAGGGCGCCGAGATGGCCGCACACAAGTCGTTCCACATCGCCACCGGTGTTCAGGTGTACTTCTGTGACCCCGCCAGCCCCTGGCAGCGTGGCTCGAATGAGAACACCAACGGACTCTTGCGCCAGTACTTCCCGAAAGGCACCGATCTATCCGCCCACAGCCCCATCGACCTTGAGCACGTCGCCCAGAAGCTCAACGGCCGCCCACGCAAAACGCTGGGCTGGGAAACCCCAGCCCAGCGCCTGCATAAACTCGTCAACACGGACTAATCACACGCGGTGTTGCAACGACCGATTGAATCCGCC
>NZ_LMRW01000024.1 GCF_001428255.1 Agromyces sp. Soil535
CCCCCCGTCGGGAGGCTAACGCGCCCCACGGACACGGGCAGGACATGCGATGGAAAGCGACAATACGCTCTTTCACGATTCGCGATGGTGCATGCGTTCTGCATGCCACCTAACAGATCGACAGTCATCCATCTAACAGATGGACGATGTTCCATCCTGTGGATGGACGAAACGGAAACTCTCGCTCCTCTGATGGTTCGATTGGACAGGGGCGAGATCGACATCGCGCCCCTTTACTTGGCATTCGGTTCTGAGCCGGCGGGACCTGTCCCCAAGGGCACGCGGAATTCGCGAACCATCCCCAACTGGCGCGCTTCCAGACTCCCGCGACGACGCGTCGCGTAGCTTCCCCTTCACACACGGAACGGGGAAGGCCAGCATGATGTACCGACCGCACTACGAACGCCTCACGGATCCGGTAGACGTCGGAAGCGCCGACCGACCAGGGGAATTTCCGCCAGATGACGAGACGGTCGATGTGGCCGGCGTCGAGCTTCCGCCCGGCAGGTCGCGTTACTACACCCGCGACGGGACGACGACCGGCATCCGACTGGGATGGGAGACTGCCGAACCGATCGACGATGCATACCGGGTCTGGCTCTCACTCGTACGTGTCTTCTCGACTACTGGCCTCTGGCCTGTCGTCGGGCGTCTCGGCTATGGAACAGCCCGTCCTTGGGAGCAACACCATCATTGGAAGCGAGAGACCGCCCAAGACCGACCGAACACGATCGAGCGGGTTCTGGCCGAGGCCTGGGACGGCCAGGCGTGGTGCGATGCCCGAACCGGAGCGCGGCTTCCGGAGACCCGGCCGCCCTTCGGTGGACTGGCGCCGGGAACGGCGGAGACGGGCACCAATCTGTTTCCATCGACGGATGCCTGGTGGTACCGCCCGGGAGTGATCACGCTGATCGCGGTCAAGTATCCGTGGGAAGCGCCGGGCGTGGGCGGCTGGGATCTCGCCCTGAACCAGTCGCTGATCGGTGCGGACTTCTCGGCCGTCCTGAAGTCGTGGCAGGAGCGGTTCGGTGCGCACATGCTGTCGGCCGCCGAACTCGTCGTCACTCGACCCCCGCAAGACTCCGATCAGGCGGTGCGGCTCGCCGAGGAACACCGGCTCGTCTGCCCGTATGACAGCCAGTTCCATGACCCCGATGAACGCCCGGGCGAATACGCGGATGGACTGATCGGCTCGACGCGATGGCAGTTCTGGTGGGATTGAAGCGCTTCTATACTTCCGCCTTGCGGTAGGTAGAATTGGAGCATGGCATTGAGCATCAAGAGCACTGAAGCCGAGCGACTCGCGCGCCGGCTTGCCAGCGCGACCGGCGAGAGCGTCACGGGGGCGATCACCGCCGCCGTCCGCGAGCGGCTCGAACGCATCGAAGCGAGTTCCGGCGAAGCAACACGCGCGCGTGCCCAGCGGCTCTCCGCAATCGCGGCCGACGCGGCCCCACGGTGGACGGAGGCGCTCCGCGTGGCCGACCACGGCGACCTTCTCTACGACGAGAAGGGGCTCCCCCGGTGATCGTCGACACGTCGGCGCTCATCGCCATCCTCCGTGGAGAGCCCGAAGCGGAGGCGCTCGTGGACGCGCTGGCCGGCTCGACGGGTACTTCGATTTCGGCGGGGACGTACCTCGAGGCATCCATCGTGGTCGACGCGAACCGGGATCCCGTGCTCAGTGCGCGTTTCGACGAACTCGTCGAGGCGGCTCGGATCGAGATCGCGCCGGTCGATGCCGTGCTCGCCCGGGTCGCCCGGCAGGCCTACCGGGACTACGGGAAGGGCAGCGGCCATCCGGCGGCCCTGAACTTCGGCGATTGCTTCTCGTATGCGCTCGCCCGAACAAGTGGCGCGGCACTGCTCTGCAAGGGAGACGACTTCGTGCATACCGACATCCGTACGGTTCCCTTGGAGCGAGCGGCCGGAAGCGGACCGTCGCTCGGATGAGCGGGCGTCAGTCCAGATCGTGTCGATCAGTGCCGGGCTGTGTCGGCCGCGTCGAGCTTCTCGAGCAGCCGCATGCAGGTGCGCCAGGTGCGCACGGTCATCTGCTGGAAGATGGGCATGCCCATGAACCGCTGGATGCGGGTCTTCGTCGCGCGCGCCGCCACACGCGAGAAGTAGATCGCGCCGGGACCGGGCGCCACGGAATCGACTCCCTCGCGGAGCTCGGGCATCTCGGCGAGCGCTTCCTCGGAGGTGAGCGGGTGCTTGAGGAAGAAGATGTCGCTGCGCAGCTTCGGCGATCCGTGATCCGCGGGCGCGGCATCGATCGTCTGGGCCAGCTCGTCGCGTGACCGGATCACGACGCGCAGCGGCGTCCCGAACCGCTCCTCGAGCATCGCCTCCACCTCCGCCTCGAGCTTCGGTCCCTTCTCGTGGTCGGCGCTGAACAGCACATTGCCGCTCTGCAGGTAGGTGCTGACGTCCCCGTATCCGGCGTCGCGGAAGCACTCGACGAGTTCCGGCATGCGGATCGGATTCCGGCCGCCGACGTTGATGCCCCGCAATAGGGCGACGAACGAGGAGCCGGTGCGCGCGGCATCCGCTGACTTCTTCTGAGCGGCCGCGGTCATGTGCACATGGCTACCAGACCGAAGCGGATGCCGCGACTGGCGCAACGTGGGCCGCGCGGGTCAGAGGCCGGCACCCCAGTGGGCGAGCCCCGCGCCGATGTTCAGCAACGTCGGCCGAGATCGACATCACGACGAATCCGTCGTCGGAATGATGACGCGACCCGCCGATCCGGTAGCGAAGTACCCGAAGTACCGAAGTACCGGCAGTTTCGAGACCGGACTACGTCGCCTGCCACGCATGAGATGGGTCGGCATCGCGGCGAGCGCGGCGCGCCGCCAGCGGCATCCGCCCGTAGGCTTCGAACGCGGGGGAGGTGCCGAATGACGAAACGGATGCCGAAGGCGCTCTACGAGCGAGAGCTCGCGGCGCTGCAGGCGAAGCTCGTGGAAATGGAGGCGTGGGTGCAGCAATCGGGCGCGCGGGTCGTGGTGATCTTCGAGGGGCGGGATGCCGCGGGCAAGGGCTCCACGATCAAGCGGGTGTCGGAGTTCATGAACCCGCGCGTCACGCGCATCGTCGCGCTGCCGACGCCGAGCGCCCGCGACAAGACGCGGTGGTACTTCCAGCGGTACGTGCCCCACCTGCCGGCGGCGGGCGAGATCGTGCTCATGGACCGCTCCTGGTACAACCGCGCCGGCGTCGAGCGCGTCATGGGGTACTGCACGAACGATGAGTACAACCGGTTCCTGCACCAGGCGCCGATCTTCGAGCGGATGCTTGTGGAGGACGGCATCATCCTGCTGAAGTACTGGTTCAGCGTGTCGGACGTCGTGCAGGAGGAGCGGTTCCGGTCGCGCCTCGACGACCCGATGCGGCGATGGAAGCTCAGCCCGAACGACGTGCACTCGATCACCAAGTGGGAGGACTACTCCCGCGCGAAGGACACGATGTTCGTGCACACCGACATCGCCGAGGCGCCCTGGTACGAGGTCGAGAGCGACGACAAGCGGCGCTCGCGCATCAACATGATCGCCCACCTGCTGTCGAAGGTCCCCTGGCAGCATGTCGATCCCGAGCCGATCGTCATCCCGCCGCGTCCGGAGTCGACCGGGTACGAGCGGCCGCCACGGGAGTGGATGAATGCGGTGCCGGACTACGCGCAGCAGCTGATCGACGGCACGGCGTCGGTCGACTGAAACGGACTCGCGCACCTCGTGCCGGCCGCCCCCGACGACTCACTCAGTGATCAGTCGTTGTCCTCCAGCAACTCGGTGATGGGTTGCTCGAAGATCACGTCCTGCAACCCGAGCAGGTCGCGGATGCCACCGGTGACGGTCCACGCGATGCCGTACCAGGTCCACCCGGTGCCCGAGTACCGCCTGATCCGGATCGTGTACTCCTCGCCCCGACGAGCGTCGAACTCGGCGACCTCGTAGCTGTTGTCCCACGACTGGCTCTGCGCCACGAGTGATCCGTTCGAGTCGTAGACCTTGAGGTCGAGGTCCTGTTCGAGCGCTGATGCGATGGGGATGGTGATGCCGAAGAGGGAGAACTCCTTCACCTTGCTGTCCCAGGCCAACGCGACCTTGACGTGCCGTGGGCCCAGGATCCAGGCGGGAACCAGGACCCGGTACGTGAAGTCGGAGTCGCCCACGCGGTCGAAGTCGTCGTCGTCGAGGACTCCGACGTCCCATCCGCGGCGCGTCGCCGCGGAGTTCCGTGAGCGACGCTCCTGCACGATGCGGTGCGACTCGAGTGCGTTCACCGCGCCCGACCCGTCGGAGGCGTCGACGCCCGACGCGACATCGCTCCACCACGTGGCGTCGGAGACGTTCCGCGTGGCGCCCGCGAGCAGGATGGCGCGGCATCCTTCCGGCCATGAGCGCAGGAGCGTGTCTTCGCCTTGGAGGAGGGCGGCGATGCCCGCGACGGCCGGCGAGGCGAAGCTCGTGCCGCTGTCGCTCGTGCCGACCGCCGCGACGCCCGTGCCGTTGGCGCCGATCTCGGGGAGCTCCCGATCATCGTGCGATGAGGCCGGATTGCGGAACACCGACGTGCTCGAGATCGCCGACGCGTCGTCGTTGTGGTTGGCCACGGCGAGGCTGTTGAAGCCCTTGTGGTTGACGTACTCGTTGTCGTCGTCGCTGTTGCCCGCCGCCTGCACGATCGTCGGGTACGGCGGCCGCAGCACGAGCCAGTCCTTGTAGATGTCGTCGAACGACATTCCGCTCGAGGTCTGCTCGTCGTCGCGGTGGAAGCTCTGGTTGATCACCGTGCAGCGCTGATCGACCACGGCCCAGCGGAGCGCGTCGAGGTCGTAGGAGTTGGCCGAGAAGAGCGTGCAGCCGGGGGCGTGCCCGTTCGGGTTGTTCGTCTGGGTGTTCCTGATCACCCCGTGCACCAGGCGGGAGTGGGTCGACATGGCGCCGGATGCATCGTAGGTCCCCGCGATGGCGAGATTCGTCGTCGAGTCCGGCCCCCGTTCCCAGACCGCCACCCGGATGCCGCGACCGCGGGCACCGAGGGCGTGCACGTCGTCGCTGTTGGAGATGGCCATCGAGTCGTCGAGATCGTCGAACCCGCGCGGGTCGTACAGGAAGACGCCGGCGATCCGCGGGTTCTCCTGGAGGCGACGGATGCTCGCCTTGTCGAGACGGGCGTAGACGACCGGAGCCAGTTCGTCGGCACGCGCCTCGATGCCTTGCTTCGACAGGTCCTCGCGCAGCGCTCCAGTGGCCTCGCGAACGGCAGCGGTGACCCGGTCGCCGACCGACTTCGCCCTCGAGTCGTCGGGCGCATCCGGGGACTTGTCGCCGGGGTCGAGCACGTCGTCGGTCTGCGCCCAGATCGCCACCGACACCTTCTCGTCGTCCGAAGCGCGCCGGAGCACCCGATCGAGATCCTCGTCCAGCTTCCCGAAGCGCTTCACCCGAGCACTGAGGATCTCAGCCATCATCGCGTCGGGATCGATCCGCTCCCCACTCGAGTCGAATGCGAAGGTGCGGGGCTTCCCGGTCTTCCGATCGCTGGCCTTCATCAGCTCGATGTACTTGCCCTGTGGCCGATCGTCGAACAGCGGCATCCGCTGCACCTGCCAGCGGTCGACGCGGACTCGCGTCATGCTCTCGACCACGACGTTCGCCGGGACGCGAGCCGCGGTCCTGACCAGCCCGAAGCGGATGCGTCCGCCCGTGGAGATGCGCTTGTCGCCGCTGGTCAGCTCGTCGACGGCGAACTCGTACGATCCGGGAGTGGCGTCGTCGGACGGCGTCCACGTCACCCGTTTCCGGTCGCGGCTCACCTGGAGCGTGCCGGCGAGCCCCCGCACTCCGACGGCGCGTTCGACGCGCTCCCGATCGACGGGCTCCGACGTCTGCATCACCACCTTCGCACCGGTGAGCAGGATCTCGTCCGGGACGAGGTTGATGCTCTCGACTCCAGCGATCATGATGGACCTCCTGAGTTGCTCGATGGCAGGCGCTCGCATCGAGCCGCGTCGCGCGGATCAGCCGCGGTGCGCCGAAGGCCGACCGGCGGAGTCCGAGCCGGCTCGAGAGGTGACGTCCCCGTACACAGTCGTACTCGCGTCTTGCAAACCTGACAAGTCCTCACTTTGCGGGGTAGGCGTGCCCGAGGTCGGCCGCGCTGAGGGAGAAGGGAGACGTGATCGCAAGAAAGTACTCCGGTCTCTTCGCCGGGGCGTAGGGTCGACCGCATGGACGCCGTCGAGGTGGCCGGCCTTCTCATCGCGTATCGCCGGGCCGGTTCCGGAACCCCGCTCCTCCTCATGCACGGAGCACTTGAAGACTCACGCATCTGGGGCGCCGAGTTCGATCGATTCGCGACCCACGCCGACGCGATCGCCTGGGACGCGCCGGGATGCGGCGGTTCTGGTGACGTGCCCACGTCGTGGGACGAGCATGACTGGGCGAGCGCGGCCGCCGGGTTCATCGAGGCACTCGACCTGCGCCGACCGGTCATCGTCGGCTTCTCCCTCGGATCGGTTCTCGCGCTCCTGACCGCGCGCGACCACCTCGACCTGATCGGTGGGCTCGTGCTCATCGGCGCCTACGCCGGCTTGGCCGGCTCACTCGGGCCGGAGATGCTCGCCGAGCGCATCCGCTCCGTCGAGGCGACCATCGACCGCCCGATGAACGAGTGGGCTGAGGGGTTCCTCGACTCCGTGTACGCACCCGGTGCGGACCCGCGACGGCGAGAACTCGCACGCAGCCTGCTCGCCGACTGGCGACCCGCGACCACGAGGGCCGTTCTTCCGGTGCTTCAGCTCGACCTCCGTGCGGCGCTGCCTGCGATCACCGTCCCGACGTTGGTCGTGCGCGGAAGCGAGGACGCGCGGAGTCCGCGGTCAGCGTCACTCGCTATGACAGCCGCGATACCCGACGCGCGCTTCGCCGAGATCGAGGGCGCAGGGCACGACTGCGCAGGCCCCGAGCTCGATGCACTCGTGGCGGAGTTCATCGCCGAGCGCACCTGAGCGCCCACCTAGCGTCCGAGTCGGTAACGTTCCTGACCGATGAGACCCTGCAGGAATGCGGCCCGGTTGAGGACATCAGCTCGCTGTGCGGCGTTCCACACCGGCACGTTCTCCACGTACGAGAACCCACCCGCGAAGATCGTCACGGCGACGAAGCCCTGCACGCGCGTCTCGCGCGCGAGCAGGAAGAGCAGGCTCAGCAGGAAGAACCAGATGAAGATGACCACCATGACGATCGCCCACGTGGGCGTGTGAGTCGTGGTCGATGTCTGGTCGCTCGTCGTGACGTTGACGTCTGCGATCGGCCAGGTGCCAGCGGGTGTCACGACATGATGCTGCGTCGCGTGGAGGTTGCCGATGGAGACCAGAAAGGGCGCCGGCTGCGGCGCGGCGTGATAGTTGGCGATTGTCACGAGTCCTGAGAGTATCGGCGAATCCTTCCCCGAACCCGGCCCATGCCAGGCGTTGCAGCGGCGCGTCAGACCCCCATTTCGGGGGCACTCGTGGCTGACACGCGAACACCGTCACCGCGGAGCAGATGCCGGAACGGGGTCGAGCACGAAGAGGCGTTGCAGGTGCGCTCGCGATAGCCATCCACCGTCTGTCGCGCGGGCTTGTCGGGTTCGCCGGCGGTTGCCGCGTCGGGAATGGCGCTGTACGTGGCATCCGTCCATCTAACAAATGGACGAAACTCCACCTAACAAATGGACGACGTTCCATCTCACAGACGGACGAAGTCAGGACCATCTCTTCTCTCATATCTTCGGGCTTGTGTGCGGGTCCGCGATCTCGTCGGCACTTCGGCACTTCGGCACCGCCAAGAGCAGAGTGGATGTCACACGCCTCGCCTGCGGCCTCCGCCGACGTGGGTACCAGATCACGCAACTGGAATCGACTGCGCGGCATCCGCCCCCGCGAAGGATGCGAGCCGGCGCGAGCCGGAGCGTCAGCGTCAGTCGGGTCCGAGTGCCTGGCGCGCGTAGCGGTACTTCTCCACGAGGCGCAGCTGCGTGTCGTAGTCGAGACGGCGCAGGCGCCACCGCGCGGTGTTGTCATCGATGTCGGCGAGCTTCACGCGGCGCGCGACTGGATCCTGGCGAATGGCTGCGTAGTACTCGTCGGGACTGATGTCCGGGGTGCGCGTGAGCAGCTGCACGACGTCGATCACGTCGGGCAGCACTCCCGCCTCGAACAGTTCCTGTGCGGTGACGGGGGTGTCCTCCAGCACGTCGTGGAGCCACGCGGCCGCGGCCTCGACGGTCTGGGTCACCGGGTCGAAGCGCTCTGCGATCCGTCCGGGATGGTCGATGTAGGGAGCCCCGCTCCGGTCGTGCTTGCTGCGGTGCGCCACGAACGCGATGCCCTTCGCGAGCGCCACCTGAGCAATCGCGTCGACGGCCGAGATCGACGTGGCAGATGGTGCCGTGCCGGCATCCGGGGCATCGTCCATCACGGATGCCGCGGCGTCATCGCGCTCGAATGTCACCGTCGTCGACTCCATCACCATCTCCTCGAACTCCTCGGTCATCAGGTCGTCCACCCCGTCGTCCTCCGCTTCCTTCGCCGCCACCTCGCTCGCGACGTCGACCGGGACATAGGTCGCGCGGTGCGCGGGCGGCGGGTCCGCCTCGGTCTCGTCGACTTCCGCCTCCGCCTCGGCCTCGGCCTCGGCCTCGGCGATCGGATCGCGCCCGCGCACCGGCCGCACGAATGTCAGCTCGACCTCCAGCTCGCCGAGCTCGCGCTCATCGAGCTCGAGCATCGAGCGCGTTCCGCTCTCGCGGCGCCGCTCGAAGGAGGCCTCGTCGACCTCGATCAGGCGCGCGCCGTCGCGGGTCGTGAAGTACCGCCGCCGTCCGGCGTCGGTGACGGCCACGATGACGGCGTCGTAGTCGCCGCTCGGCTCGAAGCTGCTCAGGAAGTACCTGCGACGCTCGGGCAGCGGATGCCGCGGCACCTCGATCGACGGGCCCTCGAGACGCCGCGCATGCGCCCCCGCATGCGTGCCGTCGACCGGATCGGCATGTCGCGCGAGCTCCGCCGAGGGCGCGCCGAAGCCGGACACGTGCTCGTCGTCAGCGGGGGCGGTCACTCGGGCTCCAGGGGGCGGCCGATCCGTCGTGTCGGCGGACCGGGTCGGTGCGGTCGCGGGTGCGGAATTCGGATGCGGCGGGCGGGGCACCCACGCAGTCCGATGGTATGGCGAACGACCGGTCGCCGCAGCCGGGTGCCCCGGCATGGCAGAACTTCGGCGGGTGCCGACTCGCAACCGGCGACGGCGCTGCGGCTCCGGGGCATCCGTAGGCACGGGCAGGTCGCGGGGCGTTGCCGCGCGGTGGCGGCGGGAGTAGATTCCGCACCGACTGGAGTGCAGCGTTTCGCAGGCCGAGGAGGCGATCGAAGTGGCGGATGGAGACACGGGTCTCGAATCGACGATCGAGATCACTGGCGGCGACTACCCGGAGATCATGCGGATCGTGGCGTCCGACGGAGAGGTCGACACGTACCTGGAGAGCGCCGGCATCGCGCGGGACGTGTTCGGCGACGACACGGATTCGGGATCGACGCTTTGCGAGAGCGAGTGGGCGGCGCTCGGCAGTTCATTGCTCTACGCCGTGGAGGTCGGCGAGGTGACCGGAGCGTCCGAGTCCAACGGGACGATCATCGTGCCGATGTCGGCAGTCGTCTCGCTGATCGCATCCTTGACCGAGGTGAGCAACGAGGGCCTGCGGCTGGCCGACTGCCTGGAGGGCAAGGACCCTGACGCTGCCGCCCGACTTCGGGAGACGTTCGAGCTCCTCGGCTTGGACGACGACCGACTCCGGCGGGCGGTCGAGGAACGGTCTGCCGGCGCCTGAACCCAGCGTGCGCAACCGAACGTCAGTCGACGGGGATGACCCGTCCGGCGTTCGCCGCCACCCACTCCACCAGCGGCAGCATCCGCTCCATCAGCTCCCGCCCGAGCTTGGTCAGCGAGTACTCCACCCGCGGCGGCACCTCGGGGTACGACGTGCGCTCCACGAGCCCGTCGGCCTCGAGCGTTCGCAGCGTGGAGGCGAGCATCTTCTCGCTGATGCCCTCGACCTCGCGGCGCAACTCGCCCCAGCGGTGCGTGCCGTCGGTGAGCGCCAGCAGCACCAGCACGCCCCACTTGCTCATGATGTGATCGAGCACGACGCGCGTGGGGCATCCCTCGGTGAAGACTTCTCCAGACTTCTCCCGGATCTGCGCAAGACTTACCACCATGTGGGTACCTTACCTGAAAGTGGGTACCGAATCGAGGGAAGGTAGGCGGGCGGCATCCGGTTGGCCCTCGGTGAAGGCACACCGAAAGGACCACCATCCCATGACCATTCTCGTCACCGCCGCCTCCGGCCAGCTCGGCCGCCTCGTCGTCGACGCGCTGCTCGCGCGCGGCGCCCAGCCCGCCGACGTCGTCGCAGGCGCGCGCGACACGTCGAAGCTCGCGGATGTCGCGGCACGCGGCATCCGCACCGTCGAGCTCGACTACGCCCGCCCCGACACCATCGCGGCCGCCCTCGACGGCGTCGACACCGTGCTGCTCATCTCGGGCACCGAGTTCGGCCAGCGCGCCGCGCAGCACCAGAACGTGATCGATGCGGCGAAGGCCGCCCGCGTCACGAAGCTCGTCTACACGAGCGCCCCGAAGGCCACCACCGCCGACTTCGCGCTCGCCGCCGAGCACAAGGCCACCGAGGAGGCGATCGCCGCAGCGGGCGTTCCCGCCGTGATCGTGCGCCACAACTGGTACACCGAGAACTACGCAGCGGATGTCGCGCGCGCCGCCTCGACCGGCACCATCGCGGCATCCGTGGCCGACGGCCGCGTGGCCAGCGCCTCCCGCGCCGACTTCGCCGAGGGCGACGCCGTCGTGCTGCTCGAAGACGGCCACGTCGGCCAGGTGTACGAGTTCGGCGGCGACGTCGTGTGGGACTACTCCGAGCTCGCTGTGGTGGCGTCGGAGGTCGTCGGGCGCTCGGTGGAGTATCAGCGACTCACGACGTCGGAGCACGTGGCGGCACTCGAGTCGGCAGGGTTGGACGCGGGGACGGCCGGGTTCGTGGCTGGGATCGATGACGCGATTCGGCGCGGGGTTCTCGGGGATGCCGATGGGACGCTGTCGCGGCTCATCGGGCGCCCGACGACGCCGCTCGTGGAGGGGCTGCAGGCGGCCGTGCCGTCAGCGCTCGTCTGAGCCGACGATCGCCTCGAGCGCGACGGATGGCAGCGCGATCCATCCCTCGCGGTCGGCCTGTTCACGGAGGTTCGGCGGCACCGAGTGGGTGCCGCCGACCGCGTGGGCTCGCGTGATCAGGGCAGCGATGACCGCGTCGAACGCGTCATCCGAGCGGACGAGGTCGCGCTCCGTGGATCCGAGATCGAGCCATGGAGCCCGGTGGGTGAGGTCTTCGAGCGCCGCCTCCCGAACGGTGGGATCCGTCTTGTAGTTCGCGCGGTTCATGCCCCAGATGCGGAGGGCCGCACCGGGGTAGACCTCGACCACACGTCCCGAACCGCTGCGATGGATGGGTCCGAGCCGATCGGAGATCGCGTCGAGCAGCGCGGCGCAATGCATGGCGGTGAGTCCCAGCCGATCGGTCGCGACACTGAGTGGGCTGCGGCCGGTGCGACCCAGGATCTCGCGATCGGTCTCGCGGTAGGCGAGCCGACGTCGCCAGTCCATGCCGCTGTCGCGCGACAGGTCGACGCGCTCCCCCTTGGCGTGGCGACCGACGAACTCGACGAAATCGTCGGGCCAGCCGAAGGCGCAATCGATGCCGATCGCATCGACCTCCGCAGCGATGTCGACGATGAGGTCGTCGGATGCCCCGAGCACGAGTCGCTCCACGAACGCGCGTCCCGGTTCCCAGCGGATGACCGCGACCGCGGTCTTCTTCACGTCTGCGGCGAGGTCGACTCCGGCGGTGCGCACCTTCGAATCGTAGGGGGCGCAGTTGCGGTTTCATCCATCAGCCGGAGGACGCGCATGACCGTGGTGATCGTGCCCCGGGCGGCCTCGCGGGCCGGGGCATTCGTGTTTCGTTCCCACCGTCGGTGCCGAAGTGCCGAAGTGCCGCGCCCACGTCGCGCTGCCGGCGTATATCGCGGCGATTCGCGGTCACCGCGGCGCGTGTTGTGGCTCGCGGACGTGCGCGGTTCTTCGATCCCGATGATGACGACCAACGACGCATCGCGAAGTCGGTGGTGATCGACCCTTCGTCCGCCGCCGACCGGCTTCCGGAGAGCTTCCGCGACGCACGCCCCGACATCGATTGGGCCGGCATCCGCGCGGCACGCAACTTCATTGCACACGACTGCGACGGCACCGATGACGAGGTGCTCTGGCAGGCGATCGCCGTGCAGCTCCCGAAGATCGCCGTGCGCCTCGGCGTCGGTGCGACTGAGTAGGACTCGCCCCTCGGCGCACTCCTCCCTCACAGCCCGGCAATCGGGCGAATCGTTCACCGATTGAGGCCCTACGCGCCATCCGATGCCGCATACCCGGATGGTGGTCGGCATGACACCCCCGCCCGAGCTCATGCGACTTCGTTTCGAGATCCCTGACGTCGAGCCACCGGTGGTGCGCGTCGTCGACGTGCCGTCGACGCTCCGAGTGGTCGAGTTGCATGAACTCACCCAATCGCTGTTCGGCTGGGCAGGGCGCTTCGATCATCGGTTCGCCGATCGACCGTCTTCCGCACCAGGTCGCCGACGCGTCTGGGAGATGGAGCACTGGTGCCGCAATCGCGCCCTCGACCACATCAGTGAATGCTCGTGGAGCTCGAGCATCGGCGACGCGTTTTCGACACTCGAACCTGCCGAACGGCTCCGCCGCACCGCCAGCGGCACGCTGTACTACGAGTACGGCTACTCCGCGAACGACTGTTCCGACGACCGGCTTGATGCCCGGCGCGTCCGCTACTGGGACGAGTGGGACGCCGAGTCGGCTGGGCTCCGCGATGACGACCCGGGATGGAGTTGGGGCGCGGACGATGAGCGGTGCCTGGCGCGTTCGCTCGGCGTTGCCGACGATCATGAACACGGATGGCTCGTGGCCATCACGCCTGGGGAGGGCACGCCCCTGCAGGGAAGCCGTGCGGTCGGAGCGCACATCGTCGGCGGCCGCGGTCGAAGTCCGATCGAAGCCTGTCAGGGCGCTGCCGGCTACGCGGCCCTGCTCGCCGTGCTCGGCAACGCGGAGCATCCGCTGCACTCGCAGGTCGACGCGTGGACACGGCACCTCGTCGGGCCCTGGGCTGCCAGAGGCACGCAGCCGCTGGATTCGGACGCCTTCGACCTGGTTGCCGAACAGCTTGCACTCGAGTGGCGCCCGACCTATGCCGCGTACGGGCCCCCGTCGAGGCTCGACCGAGCCCTCCGCGTGACCGGCCACCGAACCGCCAACCGCGCCGAGCTGATCGCCGCCCTCCTGCGCGCGATGGGCGACCTTTCCGACTTGCCGACGGCAGACGACGCGGAGCACCTCACCGCAGCGCTTCGCGAGTCGCTCGCTGGGATCCCGAGTTCGCGTGCGCAACAGCCTGCGACGGTGGGCGTCGACATTCCGCCGGCGCACGAGGCGTTGCTGCGCGGCGGTCGCCTCGCGTACCGTCGCAATCGAGTGCTGGTGCGCAGCCGTGCAGGTGACGTCGCACTCGAGGAGCCCCTCGATCTGCTCAGTCGGGTCGCCTCCCACTACTGGTCGATCGGGTCCAGCGGCGAGCTTGCGCTGTATGCGGCGATGGCCACAGCAGACGGCCGCGCCGGCGACGACCTGCGAGCGTGGGTCTCGGCTGCCGCACGCAACCCCGACCTCGCGCTCGACGAGCTCGCGCCATGGTGCTCGTTCCTCGGCCGGTGCGGGGGGCTCGCATCGGACCCACTCGACGCGAAGATGTCACGAGCTTTGGCACGGCTCGTTCTGCGCACGTGAGCACCAAGATTGAGGCAAGTAGCCCACTATTGAACCAAATAACCCATTCCTGGGTCATTTGCCCTAGAATTGGTTCATGGACCTCTCGCATCCAGCCGCTGACCTGTTGGGCGAAAGCCAGGCGCGCATCCTTCATCGGCTGGCCGTGGTGAGCGATGGACTCACCGGCCGTCGCATCGGCGAACTGGCGGGGGTGCCTGTTTCGACAACGCAACGCATCCTGGCCGACCTCGAGCGGATCGGCCTCGTCACCGCGCGCACTGCGGGCGCCGCTCGCGTGTACACCCTGAACCGGCGGCATGTGCTGTGGGACCCTGTCGAGCGAATGTTCGCCGCGCCTGCGCGCATCGAGCAGATCATCAGTGAATCGGCCTCTGAGATCGTCGGCGACCGTGCGAGCGTGGCCCTGTACGGCTCAGCCGCCCGCGGGGAGGCCGATCGTGAGAGCGATGCCGACATCGTGATCGTCTGGAAAGACGACATCGACTCGACCGATCGCGAGGCCGTCCTTGCGACGATGAGCGAACGTGTGGCCGAGGCAACCGGGAACCGCGTCGAGATCGTAGATCTCACTCGGGACGACCTGCGCCGGCTGACCAACGCGAAGGACCCGCTCGTCGAGTCCTGGAAGGTCGATGCGAAGACCGTTGTCGGCCTCGACCTCAAGCGCCTGATCAGGCTGACCCTCGCATGAGCGCGCGAATCCAGCGGATGACTGCTGCGGATGTCGCCACCCGCGCGTCGCATGCGCGTGCCTTCATGGCTGCAGCGGAACTCGTCGACGCACTTGCCGACGACGCCGGCATCGAGTCGAAAGCCAACTTGCTCGGCTCACTTGCCGTTCTCGCCGGAATCGCGGCCTCCGATGCCATCTGCGGAGCGTCGCTCGGCGAACGCGCCGCCGGCGAGAATCATACCGACGCCGTCGTGCTCCTCAAGCGTGCGAGCCCACCCGAAGATTCTTCGTCCGCACAGCTGAAGCGTCTGCTCGACGCCAAGACGACCACCCAGTACAGCCCAATCCTTATCGGTGACACCAAGGCCGCTGATCTGCTTACCGCGGCACAACGCTTGCTGAAGACCATGGAGACCCGTCTCTCGGCGTGAGCCGGCCGGCACTTCGGCACCGTCCAAGACCGTATAGACGCTTGTGTGTATATACACGTAGGTGTATTCTCAAGACGTGGACATCGACCAGGTACAGCTTCGACTCAGCGCGATCGCCGAGCCGAACCGGTTCCGCATCGTGGAGCTGCTGCGGCAGGGCTCGCGGCCGGTCGGGTCGATCGTCGACGAGCTCGGCCTCGGCCAGCCCCAGGTGTCGCGGCACCTGCGCATCCTCGCCGAGGCCGGCATCGTCGAGTCCACCAAGCAGGCCCAGCAGCGCATCTACCGGCTGCGGCCTGAGCCGATCCGTGACCTCGGCGACTGGGTCGAGCGCTATGCGGCGCTGTGGTCCGAGCGCATGGATCGCCTCGGCGACCACCTGGCCGGCCCGAGTGAGCCGAGCCACACGAACGAGGACGGAGACGACCGATGACCAGCAACGGCACCAGCAACGACGACACCAGCACCGACAGCACCAGCACCGACGGCATCACCATCGACCGCGAGCACCAGACGCTCCACGTCGCCCGCACCTATCCGTTCCCGATCGACCGGGTCTGGCATGCCTGGACCGATCCCGTCGCCATCGCCGCCTGGTGGGGTCCGCACGAGTGGTCGACCACCGTGCTCGCCATGGACGTGCGCCCCGGCGGCGAGTGGCGATACCAACTCGGCCCCGACGATGGCTCGGTCGAGCCGAGCCGCAGCATCGCCACGTACCGGCGGGTCGAGCCGCACCTGCTGCTCGACTACGTCGACGCGCTGGCCGACGCATCGTGGACGCCCTCTGACCACGGCTGGGTCACCCAGGTGCGATTCACGGATGCCGCAGGCGGCACCGCCGTCGACATCGTCACCGTGTTCTCCGACGAAGACGAACTGCGGCGTGCCGTGGAGCTCGGCATGGCCGGGGGTTACGCCGAGGCGCTCGAGCGACTCTCGGCGGCGCTCGAACGCTGAGCCGCGGCATCCGCTGTCCGTATCACCCGACCAGAGAACACGACCAGAGAAGTGGAGTACCACCATGTCTGAACAGACCCTCACCTCGCGCGACGGCACCACGATCGCATACGAGGTCCATGGATCCGGCACCGCCATGATCGTCGTCAACACGGTCGCCGAGGACCGCACCAGCGCCGGCGGAATCGCCGGACTGCTCGCGCAGCACTTCACCGTGCTGAGTTACGACCGGCGCGGCCGCGGTGGCAGCGGCGACCCGCAGCCGTACGACCCCGCTCACGAGATCGAGGACCTCGCGGCCCTCATCGACGTCGTCGGCGGTCGCGCCGCGCTCATCTCGGGATCGGCCGGCGGCGTGCTCGCCCTCGACGCGGCATCCGCGCTCGGCGACGCCGTGACCGGCCTGTTCCTCTACGAGCCGCCGTTCATCGTCGACGACTCCCGTCCGCCGATGCCCGCCGACTACGTCGCGCACGTGGAGTCGCTCGTGGCCGACGGCAAGCGGAGCGAGGCCGTCGAGTACTTCATGACCGAGGCCCTGCAGATCCCCGCCGAATGGGTGGCGGGCATGAAGCAGGACCCATCGTGGGACGCGGCGGCCGCGCTCGCGCACACCTACGCGTACGACGGCCGGATTCTCGAAGGCCTCCAGGACGGCACGCCGCTGCCCCGCGACCGTTGGAGCATCGACGCACCCGTGCTCGTGCTCGTCGGCGCGAACAGCGAGCCGTTCTTCGTCTGCGCGGCGAACGCCCTCGCCGAGATCCTGCCCGACGTCACCGTCGAGCTGCTGCCCGGCCAGGATCACGCGGCGTTCTGGATGGCGCCCGGCGCCGTCGTCGACTCGGTCGTCGCGTTCGTGGGCCGTTGACGGCCTGCCGCGGTGCGCGCGACCACGACAGGTGCGGAATCGCCTACACCGCGACCGCCTGCGGTCAGGCCGACCTGATCCGCTCTCGGCTGCCTGGGATCCCGTTCTCCACACGCACCCACTCACCGCCGCGCTCGACCTCGTAGGCGCGGAACGCGCACGCGATCCCCTGGGCCGTCATCGGGTCCGCCGAGTCCATCAGCTGGAAGTGGAGGTGCGGCGAGGTCGAGTTCCCCGTGTGGCCGACGCGGCCGAGGAGGTCGCCGGTCGCGACGCGCTGGCCTTCTGCCACCGCGACCGAGCCCGGGGCCATGTGCACGAGGGCGGCGTACACGTCTCCGGATCGGAGGATCACGTGGTTGCCGAGGATCGACGGCAGCTTCTCGGGCCTGAACGTCACGGCGTTCTTGATCATGTGCGCAAGTTCTCGAGCCGGATGGATCCACTCCCGCTCGGGCATGCCATCGACGGCCCGCACGACCTCGGCATCGAACGGCGCGTGGATGGGCGCTCCCCAGGCGTACGACTCCCGGGTGCGGCCGCCGATGAGCTCGCCCCGCAGCATCCCCGCCGGATGGAAGTGCACGCCCTTGCGCCGATCGACCTTGAGGAAGTCGTAGGCGTACCGCTGCCCGAGCATGTCGGTGCCGTGGCTCGGCACACGGTGGGCGGGCGTCGTGACCGCCATCCAACCCTCCCCGCGCAGCGGGAACTCGACGACGACCGGGTTCTCGAGTGTGTGCTCCATCGAAGGCGAGCGTATCCGAGGCGCGGTCGGCAGCTACCGAGCGGATGCCCCGTGCCCGGTGTCGGCGGCCAGGGGTAGCTTCGGCCCATGACCGCGCTCCAGCCCTTCGAACTCCACGTGCCCGACGAGGTCCTCGACGACCTGCGAGCACGCCTCGAACGCACGAGGCTGCTCCCCGATTCACCGCGGAAGCCGGCGTCGGGCATGACCGCCGCGTACCTCCGCGAGCTCATCGACGCCTGGATCGCCTGGGACTGGCGGGCGCGAGAGACCTGGCTCAACGGGCATCCGCAGTTCATCGCCCAGGTCGACGATGCCGCGGTGCACTTCGTGCACCTGCGATCCAAGCGAGCGGATGCCCCGGCACTGCTCGTGATGCACGGCTGGCCACACACGTTCGCCCTGCAGCTCGACTTCGCCGACCGCCTGCCCGACTTCCATGTCGTCGTCGCGAGCCTGCCTGGATTCGCGTTCTCGTCGCCGTACGCGGAGGGCGAGATGTCCGAGAAGCGGCTGGCGGCGACGATGCACGAGCTCATGACCGAGGTGCTCGGCTACGAGCGTTACGTCACGTACGGCGAGGATGTCACGGCCAACGTCAGCGACCTCATCGCGGCGCGCCACGCCGAGCACGTCGCCGGCATCGTCGCCACGCACGCGCACTTCCCCACCGGCGACGAGCGCGACGACCTCACCGATCCGGCCGAGCGCGCGTTCTTCGACGAGCTCTCCGCCCGGCATGGGCCCGACGGCGCGTACGGGCACGTGCAGAACACCCGACCCGATACCCTCGCCGCCGCACTCAACGACTCCCCCGCGGGCCTGCTCGCCTGGCTGACCGAGAAGCTCGTCGAGTGGAGCGACACCCCGCCAGGCGACCCGTCAGCGGTGGAGCGACGCATCTCGCGCGACCGGATCCTCACCGAGGCGATGATCTACTGGATCACCCAGACGATCGGCTCGTCGTTCCGCCCGTACTACGAAGGCGCCGACCAGCCCGACCCCATCCCGCCCACGTCGGTGCCGGCAGCGGTCTTCATCCAACGGCACGAGGCCGGCTATCCCGAGTCGCTCGCGCGTCGCCACTACCTCGACCTACGCGTCTTCGACCGCCTCGACGAGGGGGGGCACTTCGCAGCGGGCGAGGTGCCCGACGAGATGGCCGCGCGGGTGCGGGAGTTCGTGCACTCGCTGAACTGACGGTCGCCGCCGACCGAGCTGAGGTGGTCAGCCCATCGTCACGCGGCGATGCCAGCTTCGCCAGGCGACGATGAAGACGACCGCCGCAATCACGCGGACCGCGATGTTCACGAGGAGCACCGCAGTCACCGGCGCGAACAGCAGGTACACGACCTCGAGGGCGGCGGTGGCGAGGTGGAAGACCACGAAGACCACGACGATGAGCCTCACAGCCGCCGGGTCGCTCAGTTGCGCGGCGCCCAGCGAGAGCAGTCCGATCGCGAGTTCGGCGGCCGCGAGGAAGTACGACAGCAGGAACGCGTCGGGGCCGACGTCGATGCCGACCGTCGCGGGGATCGCCGCCGGAAGCACCGCGAGCACGACCGCCGCCGCCAGCGTGATCACCCCATGGATGAGGAACACGACGCGCAACAGGCCCCGGACGCGCGGCGCCGCGGGCAGGGTTGCGTCCGGCTCGGCGGTCATGGCGCTGCGCCCTCGTCTCCGCCCAGCGCGGCGACCCCGTCGCGGTACGACGGGAATCGCGGCATCCACGCGAGTTCGCGCTTCGCCTTGGCGTTGGAGACGCGCATCGACACGTCGCCGAGCACGACGCCGCCGTACGGTGCGACGAGCTTCAGCAGCCATCCGGGCAGCACCAGGGGCTCCGGCGCATCCCGTGCTCCAGCGATCGACGTGATGAGGTCGCGGAACGTCGCCGGGGTGTCGTCGACGATGTTGTACGCCTCCCCGGCACGGCCGCGATCGAGGGCGGCGACCGTGGCCGCGGCGGCATCCTGATGGTGCACGAACGCCAGCTCCCCGCCGTGCCGCGGGACCGGGAGCGATCGACGGCGGAGCATCCGTTCGACGGTGTCGGCGTCCTCGCCGTAGAGCACCCCGTAGCGCAGCGCGATCCCGTCGATGCCGTCGGCGTGGAACGCCTGCTGCTCGGTGGACACCATCGCGTCGACGTGCGCGTCGAACCTGCTGCCGTCGGTGCGGCCGAACGGGGATTCCTCGGTGATCACCTCGTCGCCGTGGTCGGCGTAGCCGTACCCGAGCACGATCGACTGCGTCACGAACCGTCCGGCACCCACCTCGCGGGCCACGTCGAGCAGGTTGGTCGTGCCCTCGACGCGAAGCGCATCGGTCGCGGCCATCGCGCCGTGGCCGGCGGGCGCCTTCTTCAACGCGGTGAGCTCGTGCAGCACCGCGTCGGCCTCGACGCCGTCGGCGGCCCTCAGCAGGCGATCGCGATCCATGACGTCGGCGACGATCGCGGATGCCCCGACGCGGCGCAGTCGCTCGGCACCCTCAGCGGTCCTCGAGATCCCGACCACGGCGTGGCCGGCGTCGATCAGCTGCCTGACGATCGGCATGCCGAGCGTGCCCGTGGCGCCGGCGATGAGGACCTTCATCGGATGCTCCGTTCACCGCCGGCGCGGCTCGACACCGGCGGTCTCGGCCACCATCGTGCCACGCGGATGCCGCGCGCGGTATGCCACGGCATCCGCGCGGCATCGCGAGAGCTACGCCGCGAGCTGCCGCTGGGCCCTCGCGACGTTCGCCACGAGCTGGTCGCGCGTCTGCGGCGCGACGTACGCCGGCTGGTCGCGCTCGACGCGCCAGCTCTCCGAGAGCGGGCCGACGTTGACCGTGTCGAAGCCGAACTGGTCGTAGAGGTCGGTCACGAACGCCGCGGCATCCGCGAAGTCGCTCGCCGTGGCGAGGGCACGTCGGTCGGAGGCACCGGCCGGCCGGCCGTCGGTCGTGATGTCCTTCGCCATGATGTGGTTGAAGCCCTTGGCCACGCGGCTCGTGGGCAGGTGCTCCTGCAGCAGGCCCGTGACCGTGTGACGGCGCTCGTCGAGGGCGGGCACGTGGCCGTCGCGCTCCCAGTAGTAGTTGTTCGTGTCGATGACGATCTTGCCGGCCAGCGGCTCGACCGGGATGGACGCGTACGACTTGAACGGCACCGTCACGACCACGACATCGCCGGCAGCCGCGGCATCCGCTGCCGTCGCCGCACGCGCGTGCTCGCCGAGCTCCGCGACGAGGGCTGCGAGCGTCTCGGGCCCGCGCGAGTTCGCCATGACCACGTCATACCCCGCCGCGATGGCGGCCCGCGCGACCTGGCTGCCGATGTGTCCTGCTCCGATGATTCCGAGTGTCGTCATGCTGGAGGCCAACCGGGCGAGGGCGCGGGTTGTTCCCGTTTCCCGGCAACTGGGATCGACCTGCGAGGATCGCAGCATGCCCACCGAATCCGCCATCGAACCGGCCTCGGATCTGCCCCACGACGTCACCCTCCGGCGACCGACCGAGCACGACCACGCCGCGGTCGTCAGCGTCGTCGTCGACTGGTGGGGCCTGCCCGGCACCTCGCACCTGCCGCTGCTGCTGCCGCGCCTGTTCTTCCAGCACTTCGCCGACACGAGCTTCATCGCCGAGGACGCGGACGGCCTCGCCGGATTCCTCGTCGGGTTCCGATCGGCATCTCAGCCGGGCGACGCCTACGTCCACTTCGTGGGCGTCCGACCTGACCTGCGACAGGCCGGTCTGGCGCGTGCGCTGTACGAGACCTTCTTCGCCGAGTCGAAGACTGCCGGATGCCACCGCGTGAACGCGATCACCGGCCCGGGCAACCGGGGGTCGCAGGCGTTTCACGCGGCGATGGGCTTCGCGGCATCCGGGGACACCGAGATCGAGGGCGTGCTCGCGTGGCGCGACTACGACGGACCCGGCGAGCACCGCGTCGCGTTCACGCGCGAGCTCTGAGGCGACCGCGTCAGGCCGGGCCCGCGGCATCCGGCCCGGCTGCACCCGGCGGTGGGAGGAGCTGTCCGAGCTGCTCGCCGGAGGGCACCACCGAGGGGTCGATCAGCCAGACCACGGCGAGTCCGTTGACCAACGCGAAATAGTAGGCGGCGAGGGCGCGCCGCTGTTCGGTGGTGAGTTCGGGAAGCACCTCGGCGAGCATGTCGGCGATGCCGCTGATGGCGTCGCTTTGGGCCACTCGAAGCCGATCGGCGACGACCGGGAGCCGGTCGATCTGTGCCAGGTTCTCCATGCTGGCGGCGAGCAGCTCCCGCTGGTCCTGGAACGCGCGCAGCGACTCGTCCCAGATGCGACCCAGCAGTGCCGACGCGGGAGCGCCTCGGAGGGCGACATCGAGCGCGTCTCCGATCTGGATACCGGTGCCGAGCAGCGCCTCGGCCATCAACGCCTCCTTGCTGCCGAAGTGATAGCCGATCGCGGCCAGGCTCACACCCGCCGCGCCGGCGATGTCGCGTGCCGTCGTGCGCGCGTACCCCTTCTCGATGATGCAGCGCCGAGCGCCGTCCAGCAGGTCCTCCCGATTGCCCATGGATCGATCATACCGCCGATCTAGACATTTGTATTAGACATATGTCTCATACATGCGTACTCTCGATCTTGGCCGCGGGCGCGGCTGCACATACTGAGGAGGAATCATGAAGGTACTCATCTCCGGCGCCGGCATCGCTGGGCTGGCACTCGCCCACGTGCTCGCCGACGGCGGGCACGACGTGACGGTCGTCGAGATCGCACCGACGCTCCGCCCCGGCGGCCAGCTGGTCGACATTCGGGGCACCTCGCGAGACGCCGCCGCGCGGATGGGCCTGCTGGAACCGATCCGCGACGCCCAGCTCGCCCAGCAGGGCATGCGATACGTCGATGACCGCGGCCGCACGCTCGCCGAGCTCGGCGTCGAGATGTTCGGCGGCAACGGCCCCGTGGCCGACCTCGAGATCCTGCGCGGTGACCTCACCCGCGTCCTGTTCGACATCACCGCCGACCGCGTCGATCTTCGATTCGGCGATACGATCACCGCGCTCGAACAGGACGATGGCGGGGTCGATGTGACGTTCGAGGAGGCGGCCGCCGAGCGCTTCGACCTCGTCGTCGCGGCCGATGGCCTGCACTCACCAGTCAGGCGCATGGTCTGGGGCCCCGAGACCGACTACGTCCGCTCGCTCGGCGGCGTGATGTCGTTCTTCGACGTGCCGGAGCCCGAGCCGCTCGACGGCTGGTCGCTGATGAACATCCTGCCCGGTCGCCGCATGCTGCTGATCCGACCGGACACCGCGCCCGGCCGGGCCAAGGCGATCCTGACGTGGTTCGGCGACCACCAGCTCCCCCACTACCGCGATGTCGAGGCCCAGAAGGCACTCGTGAAGTCGGGCCTCGCCGATGGAGTCTGGCACCTGCCGGCCCTCGCGGACGCGCTCGACACCACGACCGAGTTCTACTTCGATTCGCTCGTGCAGGTGCACATGCCCGAGCTCGCGCGCGGGCGCGTGGTGTTGCTGGGCGACGCCGGCTACTGCGCCTCGCCCCTCAGCGGCCAGGGCACGGCACTCGCCCTGATCGGTGCCTACCTGCTCGGCAACGAGTTGTCGCGGCGCTCCGACCACGCGGCGGCGCTCCGGGCGTACGAGGACGCGATGGCGCCGCACATCACCGCCGGCCGGGAGCTGCCGCCGGGGTCGGGGTCGTTCGCCACACCCAAGTCCCGCATGGGCATCCGGGTGCTCCACGCCTACATCCGTGCCTCGGCGCGACGGCCGCTGCTGACGCTGGTGGAGAAGGCGATGAGCAGCCAGCACGACGTGCCGCTGCCCGAGTACGACCGCGTCTCGGTGTGACCTCCTCGGCCGGCGCGAGGCGCGGCGACCTGGTTGTGAACGATCGACAATCAGGTCGCCGCATCCGCTGAGATCGAGCAGGATCGTGCCCATGGTTATCACTCCTCGACGTCTCGCCATGGGCATGAACCTGTGGATCCCGAACCTCTTCAACGGCATCCGCGTGAAGCGTTTCGCACCCGACTGGACGAGCGCGACCGTCGAGCTGCATGTGAACGTGTTCACCCGCAACTACGTCAAGACCGCGTTCGGCGGCTCGATGTCGGCGATGACCGACCCGTACTACTTCATGCTGGTGCGGCACCAGCTCGGGCGCGACTACATCGTGTGGGACACCCGCGGCGAGATCGAGTTCCTGAAGCCCGGGCGCGGCGTGCTGACCGCGCACTTCGAGGTGCCGCCGTCGAAGGTGCAGGAGCTTCGCGAGCGTGCCCACCGCGGCGCGAGGGTGCTCGAATGGTTCGAGACCGAGATCACCGACCGCGAAGGCCACGTCGTCGCCCGGGTGCGGCGTGAGGTCTACGTGCGCGAGAAGCGGCGTGCGAGTGCGGCCGCGGGTGCACCGGAGGCCTCGGATGCAGCGGGTGCACGGGACGCCTCGGATGTCGCTGATGCCGCATCCGAGGCATGATCGCGGCCGCGCCGCCAATATGACGCTGGCTCAGTGCACCACGTCGTACACGGCCTTGACGACTCCGTTGGAGTAGGCCTCGTGCTCGACGAGCTGCAGCTTGCCGGTCTCACGACCGCTGAAGAGGCGCTTGCCATCGCCGAGGACGACCGGGAAGACGAGCAGGTGGTAGCGGTCGACCAGCCCGGCTTCGCCCAGGCCTTGAGCCAGCATGGCGCTGCCGTGCACGAGGACGTTGCCGCCCTCGCCCTCCTTGAGTCGCGCGACCTCGTCGATCGAGCGAAGCACCGAGGTGTTGTTCCACTCGGGGTCGCTCAGCGTGGTCGACACGACGTACTTCGGCATCGCGTTGTACTCCGCGAACTCCTCCATCGTCGGCCAGACGGGGGCGAACTCGTCATAGCTCACGCGCCCGATGAGCATCGCGCCGGCCTCGACCTGCTCGCGACCCTTGATCTCGTACGCCTCCTCGACGAACGGGACCTCCTTGAACGTCCACCCGGCCCGCGGGTGCGACCCGCCGCCGGGCGAGTCGATGACGCCATCGAGGCTGATGAATTCGGTGACGATGAGCGTGCGCATGGCGATCTCCTTGTTCTCCGAGGCGGTGTCTCCGTCTCATTCTGGACGTCGAACGAGGAGCGGGCGAGATCGACAGCGAGACCGAAAAGGGCAACGCGGATGCAGCGGGCCGGCGTCTCCGCAGGACCAAGGACCCGGGCAGCGGATGCCTCGCGACCAAGACTGGGGCACGGTGCATCCGGCACCACCACCCCAGGAGGAGTCAACATGCGTGCAGCCGTCGTGACGGCATTCGACCGGCCGGTGACGCTCGAGGAGCGCCCGATCCCCGAACCCGGACCGGGCCAGGTGCTCGTGCGCCTGGAGACCTGTGGCCTGTGCCACACCGACATCCATGCGATGCGTGGAGACTGGCCCGTGAAGCCCGGCCTGCCGTTCGTGCCCGGGCACGAGGGGGTCGGCATCGTCGACAAGCTCGGCGACGGCGTCACGTCGCGGTCGGTCGGCCAGCGCGTCGCCATGGCCTGGCTCGGTCAGGCGTGCGGGGAATGCCGCTACTGCATCGACGGCCGCGAGAACCTGTGCGAGCAGCAGCAGAACACCGGCTACTCCATCGACGGCGGCTACGCCGAGTACGCGATCGCCGACGCCAGGTTCGCGGTCCTCGTGCCCGACGGGATCTCGCCCCTGGATGCCGCTCCGCTCACGTGCGCCGGCGTGACCACGTACGCGGCCGTGAAGGCCGCGAAGGTGGTGCCGGGCGAGCGCGTCGCGGTCTTCGGCATCGGCGGGCTCGGGCACCTCGCGGTGCAGTATGCACGGCTCGTCGGCGCCGAGGTGATCGCGGTCGACATCACCGAGGAGAAGCTCGAGCTGGCGCGCGAGCTGGGCGCCGATCACGTCATCAATGCGAAGACGGTCGACCCGACCGCCGAGATCGCACGCCTCGGCGGCGCCGACGTCGCCATCGTGCTCGCGGTCGCACCCCAGGTGTTCGGCCAGGCTTTCGCTTCGCTGAGTCGCGGCGGACGGCTCGTGCTCGTGTCGCTGCCGGCCGAAGGCACCCTCACCGTGCCGATCTTCGACACCGTGCTCAAGGGCATCTCGATCATCGGATCGATCGTCGGCACTCGGCAGGACCTCGCGGAGGTGTTCGCACTCCACGCGCTCGGCCGTACCCGGGTGGTCGCGGTTCCGCGCGACCTGAGCGACGTGAACGAGGCCGTCGAGGAGGTGCTGAGCGGCGACGTCCCCGCCCGGCTCGTGTTCGCCTACGGCAGCGCGAACTGAGCCGACGGCTCGGGTCGTCTACCGCGATTCGGCGTCGGCCGACAACGGCCTCCGCCCACCCGATGGGGATCCGACCTGCTCGGCGCACGCCTCCTCCGTCCCCTCCGCCGCGACCAGCTCACGCCGTCGGCGGGTCACGAGGAAGGAGCCGGCGAGCACGAGGACGAATCCGACGATCGTCCACACCGTGACCCGCTCGCCGAGCACGACGGCGCCCGCGATGATGGCGACGGCGGGATTGACATAGGTGATCGCGGTCGCCTTCACGGGGCCGATCTCGGCGACCAGGCCGACCATCAGCAGGAACGCGAGGGCACTGCAGACCACGGCGAGCACGAGGATGGACACGATGACCGCCGTGGACGGCAACGCCGTCGGCCAGCCGCCGGTCAGCAGCACGAACGGCACGTAGACGACGGCGGTGGCGGCGAGGGACACGGCGACGACGCCGACGCCGGGGAGGTCGGACATCCACCGCGCGAGGATCGCCGGACCCAGCGCGTAGCCGACGACCACGACCGCCATCTCCGCGACGGCGATCAAGTCGGACCCTGCGATGTCCAGGCCGACCAGCGCCGCGACGCCGAGCATGCCGAGGGTGATCCCGAGCCAGTTCATCCGGGAGAGCCGTTCGGGACGGCCCATCGCGAACGCGATGGCCACTCCGGCGAGCGGCACGGTGGCCAGCAGCAGCCCCGCGGTCGAGCTGGGCAGGCGCTGCTCGGCCGAGCTCAGGAAGTACCACGGAAGGATGATCTCGACGACCGTGTAGACCAGCATGGGCTTCCACCGGCGCACCACCTGAGCCACCTCGCGCCGGAAGAACGCCAGCGGCAGCAGCAGGATCGCGGCCAGGGCCGACCGTGAGAGGACCACCATCGCGGGATCCAGCTCGCTCACCGCCACCTTGATGAACAGGTACGGGATGCCCCAGGCGATCCCGAGCGAGACGAACAGGATCAGCCCTCGACGAGTCACCTGCTCATTCTGGTCGCTGCCGCCGACAACCAGCGACGAGGTGCTGCCGAGTCACCGCGATTTCCTGCCGACTGCGGACCCACCGCGAAGGCGACCGCGGAGGCGACACCGACGTCCCGGCGTCGCCTCCGCTGGTCGGCGGCGTGACGGATCAGCCCTGCGCGAGCAGCTCCAGCGTGTCGACGACGCGATTCGAGAAGCCCCACTCGTTGTCGTACCACGCGACGACCTTGACGTGCTTGCCGTCGACGCGGGTGAGCGCGACGTCGAAGATCGACGACGCCGGGTTGCCCGTGATGTCGGACGACACGAGCGGGTCCTCGGAGTACTCGAGGATGCCGGCCAGCGGGCCGGACGCGGCAGCCTGGTACGCCGCGAGCACCTCGTCGCGCGTCACCTCGCGCAACACCGTCGTGTTCAACTCGACGATCGAGCCGACGGGCACGGGCACGCGGATCGAGTCGCCCGAGAGCTTGCCTTCGAGGCCCGGCAGCACGAGGCCGATCGCCTTCGCGGCGCCGGTGGTCGTCGGCACGATGTTCACGCCGGCGGCACGGGCGCGGCGCGGGTCGCGGTGGGGGCCGTCCTGCAGGTTCTGCTCCTGGGTGTACGCATGCACGGTCGTCATGAAGCCGTGCTCGACGCCGGCGAGGTCGTCGAGCACCTTCGCGAGCGGGGCGAGCGCGTTCGTGGTGCACGAGGCGTTCGAGACGATCGTGTGCGCGGCGGGATCGTACGCGTCGGTGTTCACGCCGTAGGCGAGCGTCACGTCGGCGCCGTCGGCGGGGGCGCTCACGAGCACCTTCTTGGCCCCGGCATCGAGGTGGGCACGGGCAGCGGATGCCGCGGTGAACCGGCCGGTCGACTCGAGCACGACGTCGACCTCGAGCTCGGCCCACGGCAGGTTCGCGGGGTCGCGCTCGGCGAGCACGGTGACGCGGCGACCGTCGACCACGAGGGTGTCTCCGTCGACCTCGACGGGACGACCGAGCCGTCCAGCGGAGCTGTCGAAACGGAGCAGCTGCGCGAGCGCCTTCGGGTCGGTGAGGTCGTTGACGGCGACGACCTCGAGGTCGGAGTCGCGCTCGAGCAGGGCGCGGAGCACATTGCGGCCGATGCGACCGAATCCGTTGACGGCGATGCGAGTCATTGAGGGGAGTCCTTTCGTTCCCCTCCACGGTCGTTGGTCGGCCCGCGGCGCGGCAGTGGCTGGAACGACAGGGTGCGCAAGATTCGCGCCAATCCTACTCAGCGCTCGACCGGCACCAGCGTCACCTCGCGCAGCTCCCCTGCATCCGCGACGTCGACCCAGTCGCCGCCGTGGATCACGACGTCGGCGTCGTCGATCGCGCGCCACACGGCATCGGGCAACCGCCGTGCCCGCGCGGGCACGAGCGTGTCGGAGATGAGCAGCAGCCGGGTCGCCACCGTCCCATCATCGCGCGCGCCCCGCGGCATCCGCTCGGCTCGCGGCATCCGCTCGGCTCGCTTCAGGCGGCCGGCTCCGCGAACGTGTGACGGTACTCGCTCGGCGACGTGCCGAGAATGCGGTGGAAGTGCAAGCGCAGGTTCGCGCCCGTGCCGAGGCCCACGCGGTCGGCGACCTGCTCGACCCCGAGGTCGGTGCGCTCGAGCAGCTCGCGCGCGAGGTCGATGCGGGCGCGGAGGATCCACTGCATCGGCGTGTAGCCGGTGTCCTCGAGGAACCGCCGCGAGAACGTGCGCGGCGACACGTTCGCGTTCCGCGCGAGGTCGGCGAGCGTCAGCGGCTCCTCGAGGCGCTCGATCGCCCACTGCCGCGTCGCCGCGAACAGCTCGCCGAGCGGCTCGGGCAGCGCGCGCGGCACGTACTGCGCCTGGCCGCCGCTGCGGTACGGCGCCGCGACGAGCCGCCGGGCGACGTGGTTCGAGAGCGCCACCCCGTGGTCGCGCCGCACGAGGTGCAGGCAGAGATCGATCCCGGATGCCGCGCCCGCCGACGTGAGCACGCGGCCCTCGTCGACGAACAGCACGTTCTCGTCGACGCGGACCGACGGGTGCCTCGTCTGCAGCGCATGCGTGTAGTGCCAGTGCGTCGTGGCCCGCCGGCCGTCGAGCAGACCGGTCGCGGCGAGCGCGAACGCGCCGGTCGAGATCGCGGCGAGGCGTGCGCCGCGATCGTGCGCGGCCCGTAGGGCATCGACGACCTCGGCGGGCGGATCCTCCTGGTCGGGATGCCGGTAGCCCGGGATGAAGATCGTCTCGGCCCACTCGAACGCCTCGAGCCCGTCGGCGACGTGGTACGAGAGGCCGTCGCCGCCGGTCACGGGCCCGGGGTGCGCGCCGCAGACGCGCACCTCGTAGGGCATGCTCTGCCGGGTCGTGAAGATCTGCGCCGGAATGCCGACGTCGAGTGGCTTGGCACCCTCGAGCACGAGCACGGCGACACGGTGGTTGCGGCGACTCATGCGGCCAGATTGCCATGCCTCGCAAGGATGCCGCCACCATTGCCGGGGTCACCCTCGCGGGCGGATACTGGCCCCATGTCCGGGGCAGGCGCGCTGAGCGTCGTCGACTGGGTCGCCCGCTACGACGAGCTGACGGCTCGCCGGCCGGAGCTCACGGCCTCGGAGCTCGACGACCTGGGGCTGGCGGCGTGGTTCCTCGGGCGCGAGGCCGAGTGCGAGCGCGCATGGAACGCCGCCCACCTCGCCTACCTCGACGCCGGCGAGACGGATGCCGCGATCCGCTGCGTGTTCTGGCTGGGCTTCACCCGCGCCGATCAGGGCGACACCGTGCGAGCGGGCGCATGGATGTCGCGCCTGTTCGAGCTGTGCGGCCTCGCCGGGCGGCCGCCGCAGAGCGAGGCGACCGCGGTGCTCGCGCAGGCCGACGCGGCATTCGGAGATGGTCGCCTCGAGGAGTCGGTGGACCTCGGCGAGCGCGCGGTCGCATTGGCGCAGGCCGCGCGCGACCCCGACATCGAGGTCCTCGCCACGATGACCCTCGCGCGCTCGCTCATCTTCAACGGCCGCATCATCGAGGCATTCGCCTGCATGGACCGCGTCATGCTGGCCGTCTCGTCGGGTCGGGTGGGCGTCCGCGCCGCGGGCCCTGTCTACTGTGCGGTGATCGCGAGCTGCCTCGAGCGGTGGGACGTCGAACGCGCCCGTGTGTGGACCCGCGATCTCAGCGAGTGGTGCGACGCGCAGCGGGGACTCGAGCCGTTCCGCGGGGAGTGCTCGGTGAACCGTGCGAGCGTGCTGCGGCTGCTCGGTGAATGGGACGAGGCCACGACGACCCTCACGGAGGTCTGCGATCACGAGCGGGATGCCCACACCCTCGAGTACGCGTACTACGGGCTCGGCGAGCTCTGCCGTCTCGTCGGTCGCCGGGCGGAGGCCGAGGCGGCCTACCGGCACGCGGCCGAGCTCGGGCGCGAAGTGCAGCCCGGCCTCGCGCTGCTGCGGCGGGATGCCGGCCGGTTCTCCCCGGCGCGCTCGGGCATCGCGCGGGCACTCGAGGCGTCGCCCACGCCGGGCACCCGCGCCGAACTGCTCGCCGCGCAGGTCGAGCTCGAGGTCGAGCACGGGGACTGGGACGTCGCCGCTCGCGCCGCAGCCGAACTGCGCGCGATGGCGGACACGCTCGGCACGATCTACCTGCAGGCGCAGGCCGACCGCGCCGAGGCCTGTCTGCTGATCGGCACGGATGCCCCTGAGCAGGCGCTCCCCCTGCTGCGCAGCTCCTGGGCGGTCTGGCGACGGCTCGAGGCTCCATACGAAGCGGCCGTGACTCGCGTGCTCATGGGCCGCGCGAACCGCGCGTTCGGCGACGAGGAGGCCGCGCAACTGGAGTTCGACGCCGCCCGCACCGTGCTGGGCGAACTCGGGGCGGTCGCCGACCTCGACCGGCTCGAGCGGATCGCGGCCGAGCCCGGCCGGCCTGCGGCATCCGCTGGGCTCACGAGGCGGGAGCTCGAGGTGCTGCGCCTCATCGCGAGCGGCCTGTCGAACCGGCAGATCGCGACCGAGCTCTTCCTCAGCGAGCGCACGGTGGCGCGGCACGTCAGCAACATCCTCGGCAAGCTCGGCCTCGCCAACCGCGCCGCTGCGACGGCGTTCGCCTTCGAGCACGGGCTGAACGCCATGGCCTGACGCCGGGCGACCCGACGCCGGGCGACCCGACGCCGGGCGACCCGACGGCGCAGGTCCTGGAATTGGTCATTTCTGCCGACGCGGCCCCGCAGCGGCATCCGTAGCGTCGCCCGCATCAGCCACGCAGGAGGCCATCATGTCCACCACCCTTCTCGACACCGCCGTCGTCGGTGCCGGCGCCGCCGGGCTCATGGTCGGCAAGCGCCTGGCCGAGCGCGGGGTGCGGTTCGAGCTGTTCGACGAGCACCCGCGCGTCGGCGACTCCTGGCGCGAGCGCTACCGCTCGCTTCGACTCTTCACCCCACGCCCCCTCCTCAGCCTGCCGGGACTGCGCATCGACGTCGGCCGGTTCGCGTACCCCACCGGCGCGCAGATGGGCGACTACCTCGAGCAGTATGCGGAGCAGTTCCGCCTGCCGGTGCGCACGTCGGCGAGGGTCGTCGAACTGACGCGGCTGGCCAACGGCCGATTCCGCCTCGAACTCGCCGACGGCTCCGAGGTGCTCGCCGGGCACGTCATCGTGACCACCGGCGCGCATCGCCTCCCGATCGTGCCGGCGTTCGCGTCGGAGCTCGACCCTTCGATCCGCCAGCTCCACTCCGTGGAGTACCGCGGACGGGAGCAGTTCGCCGACGGGCCGGTGCTCGTGGTGGGGGCGGCGAATTCCGGCACGGATGTCGCGCTCGACGCCGCGCGCGCCGGTCATCCCGTGACGCTGGCCGGGCGGCATCCGGGCCACGTGCCCGTCGACATCGACACGCCGATCAGCAACCTCATCGGCGGGATCTTCGTGCGCTACATGCGAGGCATCACCATCGACTCCGCCAGGGGACGCGCGATGAAGGCGCAGGAGCTCGAGCACGGGGTCATGCTGGTGCGCAACAAGCCCGCCGACCTCGAACGCGCCGGCGTCGTGCGCGTCGGGCGCATCGACCGCGTCGAGGCGGGGCGCCCTCTGACGGAAGACGGCACGGTCATCGACGCGGCGACGGTCGTCTGGTGCACGGGGTCGCGTCCCGACCTGGGCTGGATCGACATCGAAGGCGTCGTGGGCGTCGACGGGCACCCGATCGAGTACCGCGGTCTCGTGAGCGGATGCCCCGGCCTCGCGTTCGTGGGCATGCCGTTCCAGTACTCGGTGGCGTCGTCGACGCTCGTGGGCATGGATCGCGACGCCGAATACGTCGTCGAGGCGCTCGGCGCGGCACCGGCTGACGTGCCCGTCGGCTCGTCGGAGATCGCCGCTTGAGCCGGCGGATCCTAGCCTGAGGGCGCGTCCAATTGAAGGGTCGCGCCCTCGAATCCGTTGCGTCGAAGGGCGTCGAACGACGATGCCGCGCGTCGCCGAATGATGACCCTCGTCAACCATTCCGCCGGCGCGAATCCGGTGCTACGTTTTCCGCACTGTGCCCGGCGATCCCGGGCGTTGCCTATGTAAGGAGAACCCGTGAAACGACGCACGCGCGGCATGCTCGCCGTGGCTGCGGCGAGCGTGACGGTGGTGTCCGGTGTCGCATTCGCACCGGCCGCGATCGCCACACCCGCTGAGGACTCGAACCCATCCGCCGCCCAGCGCCTCGACAATCGTCCCGGCCCGCTGACCGAACGCCAGAACGAACGGCGCAAGGCCGCACAGAAGCTGATCCTGTCGGGCCAGGCCGCGCCCGGCGAAGACGGCGTCGTGCAGCTGGCCGGCGACAAGTACTACCAGGCCGCCGTCACCGGAACCGGCCGCGTGTTCACGGTCCTGTCCGAGTTCGGCGACCAGGGCAGCGGCAAGCTCGGCTCCACGCCCGGCCCGCTGCACAACGAGATCGTCGAGCCCGACCGCACCGTTGACAACAGCACCCACTGGGTCGCCGACTTCGACCAGGCGCACTACGACGATCTGCTGTTCGGCGCCGGCGAGTCCTTCGCCGACTTCTACTCCAAGCAATCGTCGGGCAATTACACCGTCTCGGGGTCTGTGACCGACTGGGTCACGGTGCCCGGCAACGCCTCGGTGTACGGCGACAACACGGTCGAGGAGTCCGGCGGCGCCTGGCAGTTCATCGAGGACTCCGGAAACGCCTGGTACGACGCGCAGGTCGCGGGCGGCACGAGCCCCGACGAGATCAAGGCGCAGCTCGCGACGTTCGACGTGTGGGACCGCTACGACTTCGACGAAGACGGCGACTTCGACGAGGCCGACGGCTACCTCGACCACTTCCAGGCGGTGCACGCCGGTGAGGGCGAGGACGCCGGAGGCGGCCCTCAGGGCGAGGACGCGATCTGGTCGCACCGCTGGTACGTCAACCCGACCGACTACGGCGTCACCGGCCCCACCGTCGACGGCACGCTGGTGAAGCTCGGCGGCGCCCAGATCGGCGACACCGGCTACTGGATCGGCGACTACACGGTAGAGGCCGAGAACGGTGGCCTCGGTGTCTTCGCACACGAGTACGGCCACGACCTCGGCCTGCCCGACTTCTACGACACCTCGGGCGGCGGTGAGAACGACACCGGGTTCTGGACCCTCATGTCGAGTGGTTCGTGGCTCAACCACGGCATCGAAGACATCGGCACCACGCCGAACCACTACGGCCCGTGGGAGAAGCTGCAGCTCGGCTGGCTCGACTACTCGATCGTGAACCAGGGTGCGAGCGGCAGCTTCACCTTGAGCCCGGCGGCCCTGCAGGTCGACGGCCAGGAGCAGGCGGTCGTGGTCGACGTGCCCGACCAGGGGATCGAGACGAACTACACGACACCGAGCTCCGGCGCCGGCGCGTGGTGGACCTCGAGTGCCGACGACCTCAACACCACGCTCACCCGCACCCTCGACCTCACCGGCGTGCGGTCGGCGACGGTGACGGCGAAGGCCTGGTACGAGATCGAGGCCGGGTTCGACTACCTGTTCGCCGAGTACTCGACCGACGGCGGCGCGAACTGGACCCAGATCGGCACCCCGGTCGACGGCTCGTCATCCGGTCACTGGTCGACGCTGCGGTACACCGTGCCCGGAGGCGGCCCGGTGGACTTCCGCTTCCGTTACCAGAGCGACGGCGGCGTGCACCTCGCGGGCGCGTTCATCGACGACATCGTCGTGAAGTCGGGCGGCACCACGCTGCTCACCGACGACGTCGAGTCGGGCGCGGACGGATGGGATGCCGATGGCGGCTTCAAGATCAGCACCGGCACCGAGACCTCCTCGGGCGACCGGTACTACCTGCTCGAGAACCGCACCTACGTGGGCTACGACGCCACCCTCGAGGTGGGTCCGTACCAGTTCTCGAACGGCATCACGAGGCCCGACTGGGTGGAGCACTTCCGATACCAGGACGGCCTGCTCGTGTGGGCGGTCGACGAGACCTACGGCGACAACAACACGAGCGAGCACGTCGGCCACGGCCAGGCGCTGCCGGTGGACTCGCACCCGGCGAAGTTCACCTACCCCGACGGCTCCGCGCCGAGCAACCGGCGCCAGCCGTTCGACGCGACCTTCGGCCTGCAGGTGATGGATGCCGTGTCGCTGCACAAGGAGATCGTCGTCGGCAAGGGTCAGAGCCAGACCGTGCAGACGGTCGAGGCGGTCGGTTCCGACGGCACGAAGCAGCAGACGGCGACGTTCTCGGACCTCGACCCGAACGCGTTCTTAAGCACGACGAACCCGCTCGGCGGCGTGTACGTGGCCGGCCACGGTGTGACGGCGACGGTGACGAGCCAGAACACCGGCGGCACGATGACGGTCGACGTCACGAACCCCAAGTGAGCTGATCGCGGACCACGGTGGGCCCGTCTCCTCGGAGGCGGGCCCACTCGCGTTTCCTTCCCGCCGAAGGGGAGGGCGGTGCGAAGATGTGATGGTCGCCGCCGAAGGTGGCAGAGGAGTCGTCAATGCGTGATTGGACCCAGTTCGAGTTCCCGGCCAGCGTGCCCGGTCCGGCGGCGGACCGCCCGAGCACGGGATTCTCTCGATGGCTCTTCCAGCACACCGTTCCGCCCGTCGGTCCCGAGGTCGAGGAATCGACCGTGGAGCACCACTCGTGGTGGAAGGTGATGAGCCTGACGGGCGTCGACTACTTCTCGACGCTGTCGTACCTTCCCTCGATCGCCGTGCTCGCAGCCGGTGCCGTCTCTCCGATCGCGACGTTGCTGATCGTCGCCCTCACCCTGTTCGGCATGCTGCCGATGTACCGGCGGGTCGCCCACGAGAGCCCCCACGGGCAGGGCTCGGTCGCCATGCTCGAGCGGCTGCTCCCCTTCTGGCGGGGGAAGATCTTCGTCCTCGTGCTGCTCGGGTTCGTCGCGACATCCTGGATCATCACCATCACGCTGTCGTCGGCGGATGCCACGGTGCACCTCATCGAGAACCCGCTCTGGCCCGAGGCACTGCAGGGGCAGGCGGTGGCGATCACGATCGTGCTGCTCCTCGTGCTCGGCGGGGTGTTCCTGCTCGGATTCACCGAGGCGGTGAATGTCGCCATCCCGCTCGTGGCGGTCTTCCTCGGGCTCAATGCGATCGTCATCGTCACGGGCCTGATCGACCTGTCGGCCAACCCGGTGGCGGTCGACGACTGGTGGGCGGCGCTGACCGCGACCGGTGGAGGCTTCTCGGGCATCCTGCTCCCAGCCCTCCTCGCATTCCCCCTGCTCGTGCTCGGGCTCTCGGGGTTCGAGACCGGAGTCAGCATGATGCCTCTCGTCAAGGCGACCGGTCGGACGCCCGAGGAGCGGCTCGCCTCGCGCATCCGGAACACCCGCAAACTCCTGACCGCGGCCGCGGTCATCATGAGCGTGTACCTGATCACGAGCAGCATCGTGACCACGCTGTTGATCCCGCCGGCGGAGTTCGAGCCGGGTGGGGCGGCGAACGGCCGAGCACTCGCGTACCTCGCCCACGGCTTCTACGGTGACGTGTTCGGAACCGTCTACGACCTCAGCAGCGTGCTGATCCTGTGGTTCGCCGGGGCATCGGCGATGGCCGGTCTGATCAACATCGTGCCACGCTACCTCCCGACGTACGGCATGGCCCCCGACTGGAGCCGCGCGGTTCGCCCTGTCGTGCTCGTGTACACCGCGATCAGCGTGATCATCACCATCGCATTCGAGGCGGATGTCGATGCACAGGCCGGCGCGTACGCCACCGGCATCCTGGCGATGATGGTGTCGGCCTCGGTGGCGGTGCTGATCTCCGCCATCCGCCGCCACCACTCACTCGCCACGGTCGGGTACTCCGTGTTGACGTTGATCCTCGGCTACGCGCTCGTGGCGAACGTGATCGAGAAGCCCGACGGACTCGCGATCTCGGCTCTGTTCATCCTCGGCATCATCGTCGTCTCGGTGATCTCACGGCTCGCGCGCACCACCGAGATCCGGGCAGATCGGATCGAGTTCGACGAGACCGCCCGTAGGTTCATCACCGAGTCGCTCGTGCACGACGGCAGGCTCAGCCTGATCGCCAACCGGCGCGGGGTCGGCGATGCCGCCGAGTACGAGGAGAAGGAGCGGGCGCAGCGCCGGCTCAATCCCGTTCCCGTGCCGGCCGACGTGCTGTTCCTCGAGATCAACGTGGTCGACCCGTCCGAGTTCCGGGAGGTGCTGCACGTGAGCGGGGTCGAGGTCGACGGGTATCGGGTGCTGCGCGCGGATAGCCCTGCCGCACCCAACGCCATCGCGGCGATCCTGATGGCGATGCGCGACGCCGCCGACGTGCAACCGCACGCCTACTTCGAGTGGTCCGAGGGCAACCCGCTCCTGCACATGGTCCGGTACATCCTCCTCGGGCGCGGCGACACGCCACCCGTCGTGCGGGAGATCATCCGAGAGGTCGAGAAGGATCCGGCCGAGCGGCCCGTGATCCACGTGGGCGGCTGACCGGTGGATCAGTGGATGGTGCGGGGCCGAGGCGACGCCGAGGGGATCGGTTGGGCGCGGTTCCTGGGGTGGTCCTCGTTCGGGATCGGCCTCACGACCACCGTGCTCTGCTTCGTGATCCCGCTCGCGGGTCGGTACGAGCGCACGGTGTGGCTGGTGCTCTTCGGCTCGGCCGCGTCTGGCTCGGCGGCATGTCGGTGTCGCGCTATCGCTCCCTCGGTCGCCGCTGGCCGGCGGTGCCGGTCAGCGGCATCGGACTCGGATGCCTCACCATCGCGATCATGATCTACGCGTTCACCGTGCTCGTGCTCGCCTCGTACGGCATCGAGTGGCCGGCGCCCGCGCACTGGCTGGGCCCACCCGGTGCACCCGGTCCGGCACTGCCGCCGGGCGTGGACGCCTGACCCGCTGACACCTGGGCATCCCCGGGAGTAGAGTGCCACCCGAAGGGGGCACATGAGCGGGGAGATCGTGCTGGTGACGGGCGGCACCGGCTTCATCGGTGCGCACTGCATCGTGGAACTGCTGCATGCCGGATACCGGGTGCGCACCAGCATCCGCTCGCTCGACCGCGCCGACGACGTGCGCGAGATGGTGCGCCTCGGCGAGGCCGATCCGGACGGCATCGAGTTCGTCGCCGCCGACCTCATGAGCGAGGACGGATGGCCCGAAGCGGTCGAGGGCGCGATGTTCGTACTGCACGTGGCATCTCCGTTCCCGGTGCGCCAGCCGAAGGAGGAGCGCGAGCTGATCACGCCCGCCCGCGACGGCGCGCTGCGCGTGCTGCGCGCCGCGGGCGACGCCGGCGTTCGGCGCGTGGTGCTGACCTCGTCGTTCGCTGCGATCGGCTACCGATCCGACCCGGGGCGGCTGTTCACGGAGGAGGACTGGACCGACCTCTCGATGCCGCACCTCACCCCGTACATCAAGTCGAAGACGATCGCCGAGCACGCTGCATGGGAGTTCGTCGAAGGGAACGGACGGGGCCTCGAGCTGGCGGTCGTGAACCCGGTACCGGTGTTCGGGCCGGTGCTCGGGAGCGACTTCTCGACGTCCGTCGAGATCCTGCGGGGCCTGCTCAACGGCCGGGCTCCCGCGGTGCCACCCGGCGCCACGACCGGGGTCGACGTGCGCGACGTCGCCGACCTGCACGTGCGGGCGATGACGCATCCGGATGCCGCGGGCGAGCGATTCATCGCGGTCGCGGGCGACCCCATCACGTTCCACGACCTCGCGATGCTGGTGCGCGACCGCCTCGGCGCCGACGCGAAGCGCGTGCCCACACGAGTGCTCCCCCGCTGGCTCGTGCAGGCCGGCGCCCTCGTCAGTTCGGACCTTCGTGCCATCGTTCCGCAGATGCGCCGGACGCAGGGTGCGTCGCACGAGAAGGCACGGCGGATGCTCGGCTGGGAGCCGCGCCCGACCGAGGACGCGATCGTGGCGTCGGCCGAGAGCCTTGTGCGGCTGGGGCTGGTGAACGCCTGAGCCGACGTCGCATCGCTCGGGCGGCGGCCAAGCTCAGGCGTCGGCCCACACCGCCGGCAATGCGCCCCAACGCACTCACCCTGGCGCCGGCCCCACGACATGCAGTCGCGAGCGAGTTCCTCGCTCCACGATCGGGTGCCGAAGTGCCGAAGTGCCGGAGTGCCGATCGGCACCGTGTCGCGCGAACGGACACTGCTCCGCGGCTGCTGCCCGATGACGCGTCAGCCCGCGAAGCCGTCGTTCACCGCGGTGCCTCGGGCAACTCTGGGCCCTGCCATCGCGACGGGCTCAGCCGCGCCTCACGCCCCCACGACCGGCAGCCACACCCGCATCTGCGACGGCCCGCGCTCGGCCCAGTCGTGGTACCGCACAAGCGGCACCTCGGCGCGCGCGTCCGTGCGTTCGTCGACGATCGTCGCACCGACCCCGCCGTCCGCGTCCTCGCGCAGCCCGGCCGCGGGGTCGACCCGCAGGTCGGCGAAGTCGGATGCCGCGAGCGGCGTGCCGGCGAGGTCGACCGATTCGAGGGCGAAGACCTCGGGCCCGCGTTCGACCACGAGGCATCCGCGCACCGCATCGACGCGCGGGTCGGGCGCGGTGTACCGCGGCTCCACCGGCAGCGACAGCTCGACGACGTCGCCGGCCGCGAAGGCGCGCTCCACGGTGGCGGCGCCGGGCCCGGCCGTCGAGTGCGAGACGACGGCGCCGCCCGCATCCAGCACCGTGAGCCGCGCACCCGATGCCCACGCCGGCACGCGCAGTGAGAGCGTCCAGGGCTCCGCGGCATCCGTCAGCACCGTCACGCGAACCGACCCCGACCGCGGGTACTCGGTCGCGACCTCGAGCGCGACCTCGCGGCCGTCGCCGAGCGTCGTCCGGATCGACGCGGGGGCGTACTGGTGCAGTTGCACGCCCGCGGCATCCGCGGTCGCCACGTACGCCGCGAGGCTCGCGAACGTACGCGCCACGTTGGGCGGGCAGCACGACACCTCGAACCACGGCGCGCGCAGCGACGACTCGGCCCTCCGCGACACCGTGTCGGCGTCGACCTCGGCGCCCGGCCGGCGCTGGTGCAGCGTGTTGGCGTAGTAGAACGCGGTGCCCGAGGTACTCGGCGACGTCTCGACCACGTTGAAGAGCGTGCGCTCGATGAGGTCGGCGTGACGAGGGTCGCCCTGCGCCAGCAGCAGGCGCCAGCTGAACATCATGGATGCCACGCCCGCGCACGTCTCGGAGTAGGCACGATCGGTCGGCAGCTCCCAGTCCTCGCCGAACGCCTCGTCCTGGTGGTGCGACCCCTGCCCGCCCGTGACGTAGGTGCGGCGCTCGACCGTGGTGTCCCACTGGCGGTCGAGCGCGTGCAGCAGCTCGTCGTCGCCGCTCTCGACCGCCACGTCGGCGGCGCCCGCGGCGAGGTAGTTCGCTCGCACCGCATGCCCGCGGAGCACCTCCGCGTCGCGCACGGCCACGTCGTCCTGGAAGTACGAACGGCCCCACTCGATGGCGCGCAGCGTGCCGCGGCCGTGACGCTCGATGAAGAGCCGCGCCTGCTCGAGGTAGCGCGGCGCGTCGAGCGCACGGCCGAGCTCGGCGAGCCCGACCTCGACCTCGGCGTGGCCGCAGATGGTCTCGATCCCGCCCTCGCCGAAGACCTCGCACACGAGGTCGGCCGCACGACGGGCGACGTCGACGAGTCCGTCGGAGGCGTCGGGGCGGGTGCGCGCGCGGGCGACGGCGGCCTGGAACAGGTGCCCGAGGCAGTACAGCTCGTGCCCCCACTCGAGCTCAGACCAGCGCGCGGGCTGGCCCGGCCGCCCGAACCGCGTGTTGAGGTAGCCGTCGGGCCCCTGCGCCGCCGCCACCCTCGCGACGACCGACCGGAACCGTGCTTCGAGCTCGTCGGTCGCCTCGCCCGCAGCGCCGCGACGCCCGATCTCCCAGGCGATCGCCTCGAGGTACTTGTAGACCTCGGAGTCCGAGAACTCGCGCCCCCGCCGCCCCTCGGGAAGGCCACCGGATGCCGCGAGGTCGAAGTTGGCGAGCCACCCCTCGCGCTCGAGCCATCCGCCGATGTGCGCGAGAGTCGCAGTGCCGTTGACCTCCTGGCGGCGGCCCCAGAACCCGCCGGTGATCGTCACCTCGTCGAGGCCGAGCGGGCGCAGCGCCCCCATCGTCGGCGCGACGGGCACGGAGTGGACGGTGGTCGTGGTGCGGGTCATGTTCATCCCTTGAAGGCGCCCGACATGAAGCCGCGCACGTAGTGTCGTTGGAGGATCAGGAAGAGGAGGATGCACGGCAGCGCGAGCACCACGACGCCGGCCTCGGTGGCGCCGTAGTCGACGACGCCCTGCACCTGGCCCCGCAAATTCGAGATGGCAAGCGGCAGCGTCATCCGGTTCGTGTCGTTGATGAGGATGAGGGGCGCGAAGAAGTCGTTCCATGCGGCGAGGAACGCGAAGAGGCCCACCGTGATGAGTCCGGGCTTCACCGCCGGGATCAGCACCCGCCACAGGGCGGTGAAGCTGGAGCATCCGTCGACCATGGCCGCCTCGTCGAGCTCGCGCGGCACCGCCTCGAACGAGATGCGCATCATGAACGTCGAGAACGGCAGCTGGAACATCGTGAGCACGAGCGCCACGCCGACGAGCGAGTTCGACAGGCCCACCTGGTTGAGCAGCACGTAGAGCGGGATCAGGAGCGTCGCGTACGGCACCATGAGGATCGCGAGCGTCGCGAGGAACAGCACGTCCTTGCCCGGGAAGCGGAAGCGCGCGAACGCGTACCCGCCGAGCAGCGACACCCCGAGGGTGAGCACCACCGTGAGCAGCGACACGAACACCGAGTTGAAGAGGTACACCCAGATGCCCGCCTGGTAGTTCGCGAGCGTCACGTAGTTGCCGATGCCCCACCCGTCGACCTGGTTCGTGCCTGCGCGCGGCGAGACCGACGACACCGCCGTCCACATCAGCGGGTACAGGAAGAGCAGCGCGAGGGCGCCCGTCACGACCCAGTAGGGGGTGCGCAGGGCGATGCCGGCGAACGAGGTCGGCGCGTGCCGCCGCGTCACGCCGAATCGTGCGCGCGAGCCGCGGTCGGGGGCATCCGTCACGATGGCCCGCGTGGAGTCCGGTGCGGTGTCGACGCTCATCAGTCCTCCGCCTTCTTCCCGAATGCGCGGATCTGGGCGATATTGATGACGACCAGGGCCAGCAGCACGATCACCGAGAGGGCGCCCGCGACCCCGAGGTCGTTCGGCCCCTGGAACGCGACGCTGTAGATGAGCTGCACGATCGTGATCGTCGAGTTGTCGGGGCCGCCCTTCGTGAGGATGTAGAACTGCTCGAACGCGAGCAGCGACCCGGTGACGCAGAGCACCGTGGTGAGCGCGAGGGTGGGGCGGAGCAGCGGGATCGTGATGCTGCGGAAGATCTGGCCCCGGGATGCTCCGTCGATGCGCGCGGCCTCGTAGACGTCGTCGGGGATCCCCTGCAGGCCCACGAGCATGAGCAGCATGTAGAAGCCCGCGTACCGCCACACGATGAGGAAGATCGTCGACCACAGCGCGCCGTCGGGCGTGCCGAGGAACGTGAAGCCCCACGTGGCCATGAGGTCGGCGAACGGCCCGGCGATGGGCGAGTAGAGCACGTAGAAGAGCAGCGACGCGGATGCCAGCCCGAGGGCGCTCGGGATGAGGAACGACGTGCGCAGCAGGCCCTTCCAGCGCGACGACTCCTGCACGAGCAGCCCGAGCCCGAGCGCGAGGGCGAGCAGGATCACGGTGGTGAGCACCGTGTACTTCAGGGTGAAGACCACGGAGTCGGTGAAGAAGCGGTTCGTCACCGCGTCCTGGTAGTTCTCGGGGAAGTTCCAGCCCTGGTTGCCGCCGAGCAGCGGCCAGTCCGACCCCGACATCTGCAGCACCAGGATCAGCGGCAGCACGAAGAGGAGCAGCACGAACAGGGCGGTCGGGGTGGCGTAGAGCCATCCGCTCAGCGCGCCGCCCTGCGGAGCACGTCGCCGGCGGCGTTTCGCCGGGGGCGCCTCCTTCTCGATCGGGGGAGCTAGGGCCGTCATGTGGGGAGCCTTTCAGGGGGAGCGGGTCGGCCGACCGGCATCCGGACGCATCCGAACGCCGGCCGGTCGTCGGGCGATTACTGCGAGAGCACCGCCGTGATCTCGTCGTTGTCGGCGTCGACGGATGCCCCGTCGCCGAGCACCGCGTTGCGCACGAGCGTGAGCCACGGGCTGTTCGGCGCGTTGAACGCCTGCTGGAAGTTGATCGCCACGGGGGTGTCGCCGTTGGCGGCCACCTCGTTGATCGTGACGAGGCGCGGGTCCTGGTCGGAGTACTCGTTGTTCGAGAGGTCGGCGCGGGACACCACGTCCTTGTTCTTCGCGAGCACGCCGACCTGCGCGTCCTCGGACATCATCCAGTTCAGGAAGTTCCACGCCTGTGCGGCCTTCTCCGAGTCCTTCGAGATGCCGATGCCGTCACCGCCGACGAACGTCGAGGCGCCGCCCTCGGGACCGGGGATGCCGGCAACGCCCGCATCGAACGGCGTCGAGGAGAGCAGGGTGGCCGGGTAGAACATGAGGCCGACCTTGCCCTCGGTGAATCCCGCGGTCCAGGTCGGACCGGCCTCGTCCTGCGACGAGGGGAGCACGGCACCCGAGTCCCACAGGTCCTTCCACGTGGAGTAGATGTCCTTCGCGGTGTCGCTCGCGAGCAGCGACTCGGTGCCGTCGTCGGAGAGCACCTCCTCGCCGTCGGCCCACACGCTCGGGAACCACGTGAACACGAGGCATCCGCCGCAGTTCAGGCCGGTGGCCGTGCCGTAGGTGTCGGGCTTGTTCAGCGCCTGGATGGCCTTCGCGGCCTCGGCGAACTCCTCGAGGTTGGCGGGCCCGACCTCGGGGTCGAGGCCGGCCTCGGCGAAGAGCTCCTTGTTCCAGAACATCATCGACAGGTCGAGCACGAACGGCAGCACGTACTCCTTGTCATCGAGGGTGCCCGCCGAGAGGTGGCCCGGGTTGATCTCGTCCTTGAAGTCGAAGCCGTCGATGTTCGTGGTGATGTCCTGGAAGAGTCCCTGCTCGACCCAGTTCGGCACGTAGACGATGTCGGCGGCGAACAGGTCGGGCAGGCCGTTCGAGCCGGCAGCCGCGCCGACCTTGGCGACGTAGTCGTCGTTCGGCACGACGGTGAGCTCGACCTGGTTCTCGTGGGTCTCGTTGTACGCGTCGACGAGCAGGTTCGCCTGCTTCTCGAGGGGCGCACGCGTCCACAGGGTGAGCGTCGAGCCGTCGTCGACGCCCTCGGGACCGATGCTCTCGGGTGCTGCGCTGCCGCCGTCGCCCGCGGCGCACGCCGACACGCCGGCGATCAACGCTCCGGCGATGAGGACACCGGCGATTCTTCGCATCCGGTGTGTGGTGCTGCTCATGGTCTCTCCTCTGACTCGTCGTTGAGCGGGCTGCGGGTGAGCCCGGGTGCTGCGACACTCCGGTGCAGAACTCGAAAATACCGAAATGCTTTTCGGTACGTTACTCTTGGGATTCCAGCGGCGTCAAGGGGCCAGTCCGGTAACGTTTACGGCACAGGGAAGGGGGTCGCGATGGTGCGGGTCGATGGTGCGGGAAACCCTCGTGCGGCGACGCTCAGCGACGTGGCGCGCCTCGCCGGCGTCTCCATCGCGACGGCGTCGAAGGCGATCAACGGGCGAGACGAGGTGGCACCGGCGACGCGGCAGCGCGTGCTCGAAGCCGCCGAGCAGATCTCCTTCACGCCCAACCAGCTCGCGAGAAGCCTGCTCGCCGGCCGCACCGGCACCGTCGGGCTGCTCACGAGCGACCTCGAGGGCCGGTTCGTGATCCCGATCCTCATGGGCGCCGAAGACGCGTTCGGTGCTGGGCAGGTGAACGTGTTCCTCTGCGATGCCCGCGGCGACGCCATTCGTGAGCAGCACCACCTGAAGGCGCTCCTCAACCGTCGTGTCGACGGCATCATCGTCGTCGGGCGGCAGACCGACCCGCGCCCCTCCCTCGGCCACGACCTCCCGGTTCCCGTCGTCTACGCCTACGCCCCGTCGGATGACCCGACCGACGTCTCGGTCACCCCCGACAACGTGGCGGGCGGGCGGCTGGCGATCGAGCACCTGCTGGCCACGGGCCGCCGCCGCATCGCGCACATCAGCGGCGATCCCGCGTATGCGGCGGCGCAGGACCGCGCCGTCGGGGTGCGCGCGGCGCTCGCGGACGCGGGCCTGGAGCTCGTGGGCGACGTCATGTTCTCGGAGTGGTCGGAGCACTGGGGCAGGGATGCCTCGGGGCTCCTGCTGTCGCAGCATCCCGAGGTCGACGGGATCTTCGCCGCATCCGACCAGATCGCCCGGGGCGTCCTCGATACCCTTCGCGACCTCGGCCGGCGGGTGCCCGAGGACGTCGCCGTCATCGGCTACGACAACTGGGAGATCCTCGCCACGAACTCCCGTCCCGAGCTCACGAGCATCGACGCGAACCTCCAGGAGCTCGGTCGCGTCGCCGCGAAGCGGGTCTTCACGGCCCTCGACGACGAGCGGCGCTCGGGCACCGAGTCCCTGCCGGTGCGTCTGGTGATCCGCGGGTCGACGATCCCGCGGCGCTGACGCGCCGCCTGCCGCGTCAGCCCCAGAAGTGGTCGTGGACCGCGATGGCCTCGGGCAGGTCGGCGGGCCCCGCCACCGCGACGGGGCGACCGCCGCGCGCGAACACCTCGCGACAGGGGAGGCGCATCGTGGGCACGCCCTCCTGCTCGACGACGATGTCGGCGAGTCCGTCCTCGGCCAGCGCATAGACGACGCGCGCGATCCCGCTCCAGTAGATCGCGCCCGCGCACATGGCGCACGGCTCCGTGCTCGTGTAGAGCGTGCTCGTGGCGAGCACGTCGGCCGGCAATGCCTCGGCCGCCAGGCGCACGAGGTTCGTCTCGGCGTGACCGGTGGGGTCGCTGCGCGTCACCACCGTGTTCATGGCCTCGATCGTGCGGCCGTCGGCGGTCACGAGCAGCGAACCGAAGGGATGGTCGCCGCGGTTGCGCGCCGCGGCCGCGAGCTCGACGCAACGACGCAGCCGCGCGAGGTCGAGGTCGGTCACCATGGTCGGGTCCTGCAACAATGTGTCCTGCGACATGGCCGGGAGTCTAGCGTCGCGCATCGCTTGCCACGCGCATCGGCCGCCACGCATCGCCCGACGGGGCGGGTCGGCACTGCGGGCTCGACAGCGTCGATGGCGCGACGTAGCCTGCGAACAGGGGCGCCCGAGTCGACCCCGCACAGCGCGCGGCATCCGATGCGACCCTCCGACCCGACCGACGACGACGGGAGGCCGTCATGACCGAATCGCAGACCGCAGCCGGGCTCTTCGACCTCGAAGAACCCGCGCACCGGATGGCCCTCGAGCAGTTGCAGTCCGAGCTGATCGCGTGGTTCACCACGGTGAACTCGAAGGGCGAGCCGCACGCCGTGCCCGTGTGGTTCCTCTGGCACGACGGCGAGGTGATCGTGCTGAGCGAGCCGGACGCGGCGAAGGTGAGTCACGTCCGCCACGGCTCGCCCGTGCTCCTGCACCTGCAGGGCGACCGGTTCGGCAATCAGGTCGTGGTGCTCAACGGCACCGCCGAGCTCTCCGACCGAAGCGCCACGGAGTGGCTCGACGAGATCGGCGACGCCTACGGCACCAAGTACGCAGAGGGGATGGAGGAATCCGGTGTGGGCCTCGAGCCGATCGCCGAGAAGTACAGCACCGTGATCGTCGTGACGCCGACGAAGCTCATGGCGTGGTGACGCTCGCACCCAGCGGGGGGCGCCCTGGCGGCGCCTGCCACCACGGGCCTGCGGCGTCGAGCGTGTCGACGTCGGCGCGGTCGCCGAGGAGCTCCCAGCGCTGCAGCGACATCGGCACGTTGCCGTTGCGCCAGACGAAGTCGTGGAAGTCGCGAACGGAGAACTCGGCGCCGTCGAGCTGGGCCGCGACCGCGGCATCCGCGAGCATGCGCTGCACCTCCTGCTTGCCGACGTGGTACGACATCGCGAGCCCGGGCGTGGCCACGTAGTAGGACGTCTCCTCGGTGGCGGTCCCGCCGTCCATCGGCACCATGCGTACGAAGAAGTCCACCGCCTCGGGCAGGCTGAACGCGCCCGTGGCGAGGTTCACGTCGACGACGACGCGCAATGCGCGAAGGCGGATGAAGTTGTGCACGATGGTCTGCGAGTGCGGGGCATCGGCGAAGAGTCCGGCCGTGAGCATGAGCTCCTCGTTGTAGTGCGCGATGCCCTCGTTCGCGACCGAGTCGATGAAGTGGCGCCGAAGCGGGTCGGGCTGCGCCCATGACAGCGCGAGCTGCTGGCTGTGGGCGCCCTCGTGGATGATGCCGAGCCGTGGGTCGCGCGCGCTCGCCGCGTCGAAGTACGGCAGGTCGGGGGACGGGGCGGGCACGTACGAGGTGGCATCCTCGCCGACCCGCCGGATGCTCGTGAGGTCGTCGGTGACCCCGAGGAACGCGACGGGCTCCAGGTAGTCGGGGGTCGGCGCGAACAGGTAGCGCCGCAGTGAGTCGGGCTGGCTGAGCAGGCCGGATGCCTCGGTGAACGCGCGCACCCTGAGCTCGTCCGCCGCCTCGTCGGCGGACTCCGCCTCGGCGCTCGCCGCCATCGGCCGCTCGGGAAGGCCGCGGAAGCGCGCGCGAAGCACCGTCTCGGCCACGACGCTGCGGCTCACGTCCTGCATCGCAGCGCGCACGAGCTCCTCGGGCTCGGCCGTGACGAGGGCGACGTGACGCAGGTACCAGACGAACGCGTCGCGTCCGACGATCACGTCGGGCCCGAGGCGGTCGGCGGATGCCTCGAGCCACGCCCGGTAGCGCCCGAGCGCGTCGCTCGCGGCGGGCTGGGCGGCGGCGAGCGCGGCGGCGGTCGCGGCATCCGTGTGCGGGACGACCGCAGCGACCGACGTCGAGAGGCGGGCGCCGATGTCTCGCAGGTCGCCGGCCGCGACCCGGGCGAGGGTCGCGACGCCGGCGCGCTCGAGGTTCACGATCGCCTGTTCGACCGCGCCGGGGATCGCCTCGAGCACGCGCACGAGGTCGGATCGTCGACGCGCGTCGAACGGCGGCGGCGCGAGCAGGAGGTCGAACCACGGGCCGAGCACCTGTGAGGTGAGGAACACGGCGTCGCGCTCCCAGTTGCGCAGCACCTCGAGCTCCCAGTGCCCACGGGCCATGGCGGCGCCGAGCAGGCGGTGATCGACCTGCGTCGCGACGGGCAGCGCGCCGATGCCCGCTGCGTCGATCGCCCGCCATCGCTCGGCGAACCCGGCGAGTGCGAGGCGGAACTCGTCGATCGCGGACCGATCGAAGCGCGGCAGCCACCCCGACGGCCGCTCGACGCGCGGGATGTCGTCGGAGGTGCGGAACGAGGTGGCGTCGCGCCACTCCCAGAACTCCGCGCCGAGACGTTCGAGGTCGTGTGCGAGCGACGTCATGACGACCACGCTAGACCCGCCCTCCGACGGAGCTCACCATCTGCAGGAAGCCCGCCCCGCCAGTGGCGGAGCGGGCTCCCGTCCTGTGACGTCCGAGCGTCAGCTCGACGTCTTCGTGGTCACCTGCTGCTCGATCTGCGGTGCGCTCTGCACCTCGATCTTGCGCGGCTTCGCCTGCTCGCTCACCGGGATGACGACGCTCAGCACGCCGTTGTCGTAGTGCGCGCTGATCGACGTGATGTCGAGACCTTCACCCAACGTGAGCTGGCGAAGGAACGAACCACTCGGACGCTCGTGCGCGAGCCACTGCACGTCGCTGTCGGAGCGCAGGGTGCGCTCGGCGCGGATCGTGAGCAGCTGGCCGTCGACGTCGACGTCGATCGAACCGGGGTCGACGCCAGGCAGGTCGGCCGAGAGCACGTAGTGGTCACCATCTCGGTGCAGGTCGATCGGCATCACGCGAGGCCCCTGTCTCGAATCGATCATGCCCGCGGCGAGGCGGTCGAGCTCACGGAACGGGTCCCAATACATGGCCATGACTTCTCCTCCCTGTTCGGCCGCTTTGGCGCCTGTTCGGCTTGGCGGCCTTTGGTTCAAGAGTTGAGTCACCTTGGCTCAACAAGCTCCAGATTAGCACTCTGCCATCGAGAGTGCCAAGGGGTCGGGGTGCCATCCGTCCGGAAATCGCGCGTGCGAGGAGCCGAGTCGACGCCGCCGCCCTTGCACCCACCGCCCATCGCGCGTTGACTGGTGCGATGCGCGTCGTCATCGCCGGAGGTCACGGCAAGATCGCCCTCATCCTGGAACGCCTGCTCGCCGAAGCCGGGCACGAGCCCGTCGCCATCATCCGCAATCCCGACCATCGCGCCGACGTCGACGCCACGGGCGCGGCCGCTGTCGTGCTCGATCTGGAGGAGGCATCCGTCGACGAGGTGGGCCAGGTGCTGAAGAACGCGGATGCCGCGGTCTTCGCCGCAGGCGCAGGCCCGGGCAGCTCGGCCGAACGCAAGTTCACGGTCGACCGCGACGCCGCGATCCTGCTCGCCGATGCCGCCGAGGCCGCGGGCGTGCCCCGCCTCGTCGTCGTGTCGGCGATCGCCACCGACCGCTTCGACCCCGATTCCGACGACATCTTCCAGCTCTACCTGCGCGCCAAGAGCGAAGCTGATGCCTCGGTGCGCTCGCGCGACCTCGACTGGACGATCGTGCGACCGGGCGGGCTCACGAACGAGCCCGGCACGGGACGCGTCCGCGCCGGGGCGAGCGTGCCCCGGGGACCGATCCCCCGGGCGGATGTCGCGGCGACGATCGCCGCGCTGCTCGAGACCGGTGCCGCCTCGCGCACCCAGTTCGAGCTCGTCTCAGGCGACCACCCGATCGACGAGGCGCTGGCCGCGCTCGTCTGACACGGTGGACGCGCCGCCGCGACGTGCCCGTCGGGCCGTCGAGTAGCACCGCACGTGCTCGTCGCCGCCGAACCGGCCGCCGCTAGCCTGAGACCATGGGCATCACGGCCACGTTCCGGGCCACCAAGCGCGTGCCGATCCTGCAGGTCGCGAAGGCGTCGGTCGCGACCATCGCCGCGTGGCTCGTCGCGAGCTGGCTGATCCCGGGGCCGCTGCCGGTCTTCGCCGCGATCGCCGCGCTGCTCGTGGTGCAGCCGAGCGTGAACCAGTCGCTCGGCAAGGCGGTCGAGCGGTCGATCGGGGTGATCCTCGGCGTGCTGATCGCCACGGGCATCTCGCTCGCGTTCGGCCAGAACACGTGGATCATCCTCGTGGCGATCGTCATCGCGATGCTCGTCGCGTGGGCGCTGAAGATGACGCCGGGCACGTCGAACCAGGTCGCGATCAGTGCCATGCTCGTGCTCGCGCTCGGGGCGTCCTCGCCGCAGTACGCCCTCGATCGCGTGCTCGAGACGCTCATCGGCGCGGCGATCGGCATCATCGTGAACGCGCTGATCGTGCCGCCGGTCGCGGTGGCCCCCGCGCGAGAGCAGCTCGCGGGACTCGGCGGCGAGCTCGCGGCATCCGTCGACCGCCTCGCCGACGCCCTCGAGCACGCGCAGTCGCCCGCGCAGGTCGAGTCGCTCATGATCGAGGCGCGGCTGCTGCGCCCGATGCGGGATGCCGCGGATGCCGCGATCGCGGCCGGGGAGGACTCGCTCACCCTCAACCCCCGCCGCTCCGCGCATCGCGAGGAGCTGGCCGCCCTGCGCGAGTTGCTCGCGCAGCTGGGCCCGATCGTGACGCAGGTGATCGGCATGACGCGCGCGTTCGCCGACCACTACGACGACGCGCTGCACGACGAGCCGACCGTGCGCGCCATCGCCGAGCAGCTGCGCCGCGTCGCCCACGACGTGCGCCTGGCGGTGCGGATCGCCGAACCCGAGCCGGAGCCGCTCACCTCGGAGACGCCGGCCCTCACGTCGGCGCTCGTCGTCGCCCCGCCGAAGTCCGGGCACTGGATCCTCGTCGGCTCGCTCATGGAGGACCTGCGGCGCATCCGCGAGGAGCTCGGCGCGCAGTGAGCGGGCGGAGTGATCGCGCGCCGTGAGCGCCCGCGCCGTGAGCGCCCGCGCGGGGCGGGCGTAGCCGATCCGCCGAGCCCCGAATCAATCGCCGCGCGGGGCCGCGTTGTAGTTGGCGATGACCTCGGTCGCTACGTCACGGGACATGACGCCGAATGTCAGCCAATCCGGTGCGCCGATGGTTCCTCCGACGATGCAGTTCGACGCACTGGCGTCGACCAGGCTCGGCTCGCGGTTCTCATCGTGCGCCTCGATATAGACGAACCATCGCCCATCGTCGCGAAGCAGCACGGGAGACGATTCGAAGGAAGCGAACTGCACCTTCGCGAAGTCGCCCGGGTAGTACACCATCGTCTGCGCCTTGCAGAGCGCGTACGCGTCGACGGCCTCGATCGGCGTCGTCGCACCGCGGGCGTTCGTTGCCGTGCCCGGCGGGCTCGACGGCGTTGCACTCGGGGCGGCCGGCGCGGCGGGCGTCGTCTCGGGAGCGAGTGTCGGCGCGGGAGTCGGGGTACAGCCTGCAAGGGCTAGCGCGGCGAGGATCGGAATGGCCCACGCGGCGGGCGCTGCGATTCGAATCGGCATGGCGCGAACGTATCGTGTGCAATGGTGCCAGCGCGATGCGGGCGAGCCCTGAGCAGGCCTCCTCATCGACCGCGGGAACCACTTCGTCTCCCCAGTCGTCCCGGCACTCCGCCACTCCGCCACTCCGCCACTCCGCCACTTCGGCACTCCGGCACCCCGACACTCCGGCACCCCGGCACTCCGGCACTCCGCCACTCCGGCACTCCAGCACCTCGGCACCTCGGCACCTCGGCACCTCGGCACCTCGGCACCCCGACACTCCGCCACTCCGCCACTCCGACACTCCGGCACTTCGGCACTCCGGCACTCCGCCACTCCGGCACTCCGGCACTCCGCCACTCCGACACTCCGACACTCCGCCACTCCGGCACTTCGGCACTCCGGCACCAGCGTGCCGAGAGGGACATTGCTGCGCCGCTGACCTGTCCTCGACACCTTGGTCCGGTCGTTCCATACCCACCGACCACCACACGCCGACCAGCCGGAAGTGCGTAGTGGGGAGGATGCGGGAGTGAACGCACGAGAGCACAGCGTGAAGGTGGATCCGGAGACGAGCGGAAGGATCGCCGACCTCGCCCACTTTCTCGGGAAGACACGGAAAGGCGTCGTCCGCGACGCGCTTTTGCTGCTCGCGGACCTGCACGCCCCCGCGGTCTCGCTCGGCATCACACGTTCGGCAGGGCGCGTCACAGCGGCATCCGGCTCTCTGGACGCAGCGAAGAAGCTGGCCGAGGTCGGCGGGGACATTCTGGCGTTGGCTCCTCGCGAGCGCGTGAGCGTGCTGCGCACTGAACTCATCGATCTGCTCGATCGCCATGGCGCTCGGAACCCGCGGATCGTCGGGGCACTTGCCCACGACGCCGATACCGAGCACCTGGAGCTGCTCGTCGAGAGCGACCTCATCGACGGGATCGATCACGCCGGGGCCATTCACGTCTCGCAGCGCCTTCTGGGGATGACGGTGACGCTGCACGATGAGACCGGCCTGCGCCTGTTCTCGCCCGAGAAGTTGCGAAGGCTGGAGCATGAAGCGGTGCCGCTCTGAACCGTCGACGCTGGTCGCGGGGCCGGCGCGAACGACACCGCACATTCGTCTCGGCGGCGAGGCGGCGGCCTCGCGTTCGACACGGCGGCCATCCCGGCCCCGCGCGGGGAGTGGCTATCGTCGAAGCGGAAAGGGGCGTCCATGTCGGATGGGAGCAGCAACGTGGCCGCGCGCGGATTCGACTTCTTCGACGCGGGCGAGCTGCCGGCACCGAGTCTCTCCGCCGACGAGGTCGCGACCATCGTGCACGACCATTGGCGGCTCGACGTCGAGCTCGAGCCGCTCGGCAGCCAGCAGGACCAGAACTTCCTCGCGCACGCCCACGGCGAGCCGATCGGGGTCGTCAAGGTCACCAATCCCGCATTCACTGCCGCCGAGCTCGAGGCGCAGGAGCTGGCCGCCGCACGCATCGCAGCGCACGCCCCGATGCTGCGCATCGCGACCACCACGACGGACGCCGCCGGCACGCCGCGGTCGGTCATCGCGACGACGAGCGAGGGCCCGCTCCGCATCCGGATCATCGAGTTCCTCGGCGGCGGCACGCTCACCGGCGACGCCTACCTCTCACCGGCCGTGGTGGCGCGCATGGGCGAGCTCGCCGCCCGCACGAGCCTCGCGCTCGCGGACTTCGACCACCCGGGCCTCGACCGCGTGCTCCAGTGGGATCCGCAGGCGGCCGACCGCGTCGTGGAGCTCCTCGCCCCGCACCACCCCGATCCGGCCAAGCGCCGACTGGTCACGGATGCCGCGGCGGCAGCCTGGGCGCAGCTCGCTGCCGTGGCATCCGCTCTCCCCATCCAGGCCGTGCACCTCGACCTCACCGACGACAACGTCGTGTGCACGACGGACCGCGGCATTCGCCTGCCCGACGGACTCATCGACTTCGGCGACGTGACCCGCAGCTGGGCGGTCGCGGAGCTCGCGATCACGATCTCCTCCGTGCTGCACCACGCCGGCGCCGAGCCGGCGTCGGTGCTGCCCGCGATCCGAGCGTTCCATGCGCTCCGCCCGCTGTCGGGGGCGGAGGTCGCCGCGATCTGGCCGCTCGTCGTGCTGCGCAGTGCCGTCCTCGTCGTGAGCGGTGAGCACCAGGTGCGGCTCGACGGCGGCTCGAACGCATATGCCGCGAGCGGCATCGGTCGCGAGTGGCGGATCTTCGAGCAGGCGACCACGGTACCCGCGCAGGTGATGGCCGGCGTCATCGCGACCACGCTCGGCGTTCCGCTCGACGAGATGCCCGGCCTCGTCGAGCACACCCGCCGACTGGCGCCCGACCTCGATGCGACCGGGCTCGTGGTGATCGACGCCTCCATCGCGTCGGACGGTGCCGATGGCGGCGCCTGGCTCGAGCCCGGATTCGACGAGCGGCTCGCACTCGATGCGCTCGATTGGGGCGCGACCGCCGCCGTCGCCGGCCGCGCGACGCCGCGGCTCTCGGAGACCCGCATCCACGCTCAGGCATCGCCTTCGACCGTGCCCACCGGCGTCGATGTGTGGTTCGCGACCCCCCAGCCGCTTGCGAGCCCGTCGCGCGGTCGCGTGACGGTGAGCTCGTCCGAGCGGATCGAGGTCGAGCTCGACGAAGGGGCGGGGCTCGTGCTCGACGGCGACCTGGCGAACGGCCCGAGCGAGGGTGCGCTCGTCGAGGCCGGCGCCCCGGTCGGCGAGGCGGCGGCGCGTTCGCGGCTGCGCGTTCGGCTCATCGGGAGCGGGGCACCGGACGTGCCGCACCTCGTCCGTCCCGAGTATGCCGCCGGGTGGCTCGCGCTCACCGCCGACCCCGCGCTGCTCCTCGGCATCGACGCGCATGCGCCCGCCGCGGCATCCGGCACCGCCGCGGCAGCCGACACCGCGGCCGACGCCGCCGCGCTCATCGCGCGCCGCGACCGCGCCTTCGCCGAGGTGCAGGAGCACTACTACGACGCCCCGCCCCGCATCGAGCGCGGCTGGCGCGAGCACCTCATCGGCATCGACGGGCGCGTGTACCTCGACATGGTCAACAACGTGACCCCGCTCGGGCACGGGCACCCGAAGCTCGCCGCCGCCGTGGCGAAGCAGCTGCGCACCCTCAACACGAACTCGCGCTTCAACTACGGCGCGGTCGTCGAGTTCAGCGAGCGGCTCGCGGGCATGCTGCCTGACCCGCTCGACACGGTGTTCCTCGTGAACTCGGGATCCGAGGCCACCGACCTCGCGATCCGCGTCGCCCTCGCCGCGACCGGCCGGCGTGACGTGGTCGCTTTCCTCGAGGCGTATCACGGCTGGACCTACGCATCCGACGCCGTGAGCACCTCGACCGCCGACAACCCGAACGCGATCGCCACGCGTCCGGATTGGGTGCACGCGCTCGACGCCCCCAACCCGTTCCGCGGCGTCCATCGCGGGCCGGATGCCGCGCGCTACGCGCCCGAGGCCGCTCGCCGCATCCGCGAGCTCGCCGCATCCGGCCGGCCGCCGGCCGCGTTCATCGCCGAGACCTTCTGCGGCAACGCCGGCGGCATCCCGTTGCCCGACGGCTATCTCGCGGAAGTGTACGCGGCCGTGCGCGAGGTCGGCGGACTCGCGATCGCCGACGAGGTGCAGGCCGGCTACGGGCGCCTCGGCCACTGGTTCTGGGGCTTCGAGCAACAGGACGTCGTGCCCGACATCGTCGCCATTGCGAAGGCCGCCGGCAACGGCTACCCGCTCGGCGCCGTGATCACCACCCGCGAGATCGCCGCGCGTTTCCGCACGCAGGGCACCTTCTTCTCGTCCACGGGCGGCAGCCCCGCCTCGAGCGTGGCGGGGCTCGCGGTGCTGGACGCGTTCCGCGACGAGCGGCTGCAGGAGAACGCCGCCGACGTGGGCGCACATCTGAAGGGCAGGCTCGAGGCGCTCGCCACGCGGCATCCGCTGATCGGGGCCGTGCATGGGCTCGGCCTCTACCTCGGCGTCGAGTTCGTGCGCGACCGCGCCACCCTCGAGCCGGCGACCGAGGAGACGCGGGCGATCTGCGACCGCCTGCTCGAGCTCGGCGTCGTCATGCAGCCCACCGGCGACCACCAGAACGTGCTGAAGACGAAGCCGCCACTGTGCCTCGACCGCGCCTCCACCGACTTCTTCGTCGACACGCTCGACCGGGTGCTCACCGAGGGCTGGTAGCTCAGGCCAGCCCGAACTCCTCGGCCCGACGGATCAGTTCCCGCCTGGTCGTGAAGCCGAGCTTCATGAGGATCGCCGAGACGTGGTGCCCTGCGGTCTTCGGCGAGATGTAGAGCCGGCGTGCGAGCTCCGCGTTCGTCAGCCCCATGGCGACGAGACGAGCCACGTCGAGCTGCCGGTTCGTGAGCCCCGAGGGGTTCCCGCGCGTGCTCGTGCGTGGCCGTGGCGGCACCCTGGTGAGCCCGCGTGCTCGCAGCGCCCCCCGGGCGCGGTCGGCCGTGGCGAGCGCCCCCATCGCGTCGAGCTCCCCGACTGCGTGCGCCGCCACGGCCTCGTCTGCTGAGCCCAGCGCCGCAAGCGCGGACTCGAACGGCGAGCCGAGCGCCGTCCAGCGCGCCGCGGCGTCGTCTGCGCGGCCGTCGAGCTCGATGGCGAACGGCTCGGCCGCGCGCAACGCCAGGACGGGCCGGCCGAGACGGGCGAGCCAGACGGCCAGGTCACCGGTCGCCCACTCGACTCCCGGCAGGTCGCCGATCTCGGCGATGAGCGCATTCGCGTCGTCGAGCCGCGCGTCGTCGCGATCGAGCAGCCACGCCTGCTCGGCGACCGCCGACATCACCTGGAGCGTCGCGAACGGCTCATCGAGCCGATGCGCGAGGTCCCACGCCAGCTCGAGATGACGATCGACGATCTCGCTCGAGCCCCCGCGGCGCATCAGGACGAGCGCCGCCACGACGTGGGGCCACAGGAGTGCCAGTGGAGCAGCTTCGACGTCGAGCACGGTGTGGGCGTCCTCGAGCGCGGCCTCCCAGCGCCCGCGGAGGAAGTGCAGACGGGCCCTCACGCCGGTCTGCCACTGGTTGCAGATCGGGATGTCGCGATCGACGGTGAACGGCAGCGCGCGGGACAGCAGCTCCCCGGCTTCGCGGAACCGGCGGTGGTCCACGTCGATCGCGGCGAGGTTGGAGTTGCCGGTGGAGGCCGCCTCGTCGAAGCCGAGGACGCGCGCCTCGTCGACCCGGTCGAGCAGCAGCTCCCTCGCCGCGAGCGAGCCGCCGAGCACGTCGGACGCTGCGCCGAGGATCTCGGACCTCAACCGCACCTCGTCGTCGTGGCGTTCCCTCGCCACCTCGCTCGCCACGCGGCCGCTCGCGGTGGCGGCACCCACGTCGTTGCGCCGGAACTCGAGGTACATCCGGGTCGCCCACGCCGACGCGTAGCGAGGGGAGTCCACGTCCTCGACCGCGATGCCGATGTGGCGCTCGGCCTGCCGACGATCGGCCGCGTAGTACTCGAAGATCGCCTGCCGGGCGTGCGCCGCAGCGACGCGGGGGTGATCGTCGATCGCGCTCCACACCGACCTCGCGTCGGTGATCGCCTCGATGGCGTCGTCGAGGTCGCTGACCATGTACTCCTCCCAGCTCAGTCGCTCGAGGAGGTCGGCGCGTGCAGCGGGCTCGCCCGAGAAGTGCTCGATGGCGAGCCGGAGGAACGCCACGGCCTCCGTGTGCGAGCCGGCTCGGCTGGCTTCGGCGGCAGCGGCGTCGGCGTAGCGGGAGGTGCGCTCCCGATCGCCGGCGGCGCGGGCATGGTGGGTCAGCACGGCGAGGTCGCCCGACCCCTGGCGCTCGAGGGCGTCGAGCATGCGAGCGTGCAGGGGTGCGGATGCCGCGAGGGGGATCGCGTCATCGACCGCGAGGCGGGCGAGGTCGTGACGGTAGCCGACGCCGCGCCGCGACCGGCTCAGCAACCCGGTCGCCTCGAGACGCCGCAACCGCGGCACGTCGATCCCGAGGATCGGCAGGAGTCGGTCGTCGACGGCGTCGGGCGCGGTGGCGATGAGCCGGAGCACCTCGAGGTCGTCCTCGGCGAGGGTGCCCGTACTGGCCAGCACCGCGTCACGCACCGATGCGGGCAGACCCTCCTCGGGGTGGCGCACGATCTCGGTGACGTAGAAGGGGTTGCCCCCGGTGCGCGCGAGCACGGATGCCGCGTCGAGGCCGGTCTCGCGGACGAGCGTGCGGATCGCCCCGATCGTGAGAGAGGGCACGGCGATCGTCGACGCGCTCTCGTGCCTGGCGATATCGCCGAGCAGCGGTCGCATCGAATGGGCGGCGCCGATCTCATCGGTGCGAGCGGTGAGCACGAGCAGGATCGGCGCCGACTCGATGCGTCGCACGAGGAAGCGCAGCACGTCGACCGAGGCTTCGTCGATCCAGTGGGCGTCCTCGATCACGACGACGGTCGGTTGCGCCCCGATCGCCTCGAGGAGCCCTGCGCCGAGTTCGGCGAGCGTGGCGAACCCGGTGACGTCGAGGTCGACCCCGAGTTCGTCGATCACATCGCGCACCGGACCGAGCGGCCGCGGGGTCTCGAGCGGATCGCAGAGCCCGCGCACGACCCTCGTCGCCTCTCCTGCGGTCGCCGCTCGCAGCAGGGCCGACTTGCCGGCCCCCGCCTCGCCGGTGATCAGGACGACGCCGCCCTCTCCGCGACTGCGGCGGATGGCCTCGCGGAGCTGCTCGAGTTGCGGCTCCCGTTCCAGGAGTTCCACACTCGGAGCATACGAGGGGTCGGGGTGGCCGTGGAAGAGTCTCGTCACGGCCACCCCCTCGACGCAGATCGTGCTCAGCGGACCACGAGCTCTGCCGTGTGCGAGCCGAACTCGTTGACCACCTCGGATACGGTGTCGGCGGGGAACCCGCCGCGTCGCGCGTGCTCGAGGATGGTCTCAGCATCCTCGGCTTCGTGGACGCAGTAGATCTTGTCGCCGGCCACGTAGCTGTTGACCCACGTGTACGGTACGCCGAGCGAGTCGACGGCGGCGTTCGACGTCGCGGCGATCTCCGCCAACTGCGCCGTGGTGAGCCCGCTCGCCCCGGGGATCTCGCGTTCGATGATGAATCGCTTCATGATGGTGCTCCTGCTTCTCGTCTCGCCGGTGGCGGGCGCCGCCGACGACCTTCAGGATCCGTTCCCGGCGGTGTCCACGACATCGGGCGCCACGCCCCATGTTCCGACGGGATCGCGACCGCGCGTGACATCCGTCGAGGCGTCGCCACACCCGGAGCGGCCCCGTCCCTAGACTGGGCGCGTGCTCCCTGCCGTCATCGTGCTCGCGATCGCGCCCGCGTTCCTCATCCTCGCGCTGGGGATCGTCGCGCGCGCCGTCGCCGCACAGCGGGTGACCGCGCCGATCGTGCAGTACGCGCCCGAACGCGGCGCCACGGTGCTGCGCGACGCGCTGCTCGTGGACGCCGACCGGCGGGCGGCATCCGCGTCACTGATCGACCTGGCGGTCAAGCGCAAGGTGCGGCTGCTCGCGGGCTCGAAGCGCGAGCCCATCGACGTCGAGATGGCCCCGAACGTCGCGCTCACGTCCGACGAGGTCGCGCTGCTCGAGGCGCTGTTCGGGCCCGAGCACACACCCGGCCGTGTGCGGCGGTTCTCGACCGACCGCCGCGCGCTCACCGGCCGCCTGCGCACCCTCGTGCAGCACACCGAGCACGCCCTCGCACGCGACGGGCTCGTGGCACCGAGCCGCACGACCTGGCCGGGCATGACGCTCACGATCCTCGCCTACCTCGGCATGCTCGTCGAGGTGCTGTTCATCGTCTTCGCGCTCGTCGACGGCGACTGGCCGGCGCTCATCGCCACCGTCATCGCCCTCGCGGCGACGATCGCGACGATCCTCGTCACCCCGTCGTCGTGGCGGCGATTCCTGCCACCCGCGCGACCGAAGCGCGAGCACCTCGAGGGGCTGCGCCAGTACCTCGTCCTCGCCGAGGCCGACCGGCTGCGGATGCTGCAGCCGCCGAGCGGCGCGGACCTCCGGACGACGGATGCCGCGACCGCGCCGAGCGACCCCGAAGCGGCCGACGCGCCCGACGCGCCCACGCCCCTCGCCCGCTTCCACCTGCACGAGCGCCTGCTCCCGTACGCCGTGCTGTTCGGGCTCGAGCGGGAGTGGATCGCGAAGCTGCGGCTCGAGCATGTCACCCTGGACCCGACGGACCTCGACACGCTCGCCGACGCCGTCGACGTGACCGCCGACATCGCCGACGCCCTCGACGCGGCCGGCGGCGCACTCGAGCTCAGCGCGGCCGTCGGCGACCTCGTCGACGCGGGTGGCTCGGCGCTCGACGGCATCAGCGGCATCTTCGAGGTGTTCAGCTCGTGATCGACGAGGCGCCCATCACGATCGACGTCGACGGCACGCCGGTCTCGGGGGTCTACTCGCGCCCCGCGGATGCCGCGGGCACGATCGTCGTGGCGCACGGCGCGGGCGCCGGCCTGGAGCATCCCTTCATGTCGGGATTCGCGCGCGCGATGCACGACGAGGGCTTCGCGACGCTGCGCTTCAACTTCCCGTACCGTGAGGCGAAGCGGCGCTTCCCCGACCGGCCGCCGGTGGCGATCGCCACGTGGCGCGCCGCGATGGATGCCGCGGCGGCGCGTGCCGGCGAGGGSGAGCCGATCTGGGCCTCGGGCAAGTCCTTCGGCGGCCGCATGGCGTCGATGGCCGTCGCGGACGGCATGGAAGCGGCAGGGCTGGTGTACCTCGGTTATCCGCTGCATCCGCCCGGCAAGCCCGAGAAGGCACGCGACGAGCACCTGCCCGGCATCACCGTGCCGATGCTGTTCCTGCAGGGGCGCAACGACCCGTTCGCGATCCCGAACGAGCAGCTCGACGAGCTCGTCGCCCGCATCGGGTCTTCCGCGACCCTCGAGTGGATCCAGGACGCGAACCACTCGTTCGAGGTGAAGGGCGCGAAGCGCCCCGCCGGCGCCATCGGCGCGTCGCTCGCGCCGCGCGTGGCCGCCTTCATCCGCGCGCACGCGTACTGAGGAACGTCAGATGTACGGCGTGGTCACGAAGTGCCCGTGAGGTCGTCGGCCGCCGCGCGACCGGCCTGCGCCGCTCGGGCGACGAAGTCGGCGATCGCCGTGAGCTCGGTGTCGGAGTAGCCGCCGAGCAGCCCGTCGAGCGCCGAGTTCATGCCGGCGTACAGGCGGAAGACCTCGCCGACGCGGTCGCGCACGGAACGCACGATGCTGCCTCGGCGGTCGGCGGGGTCGGGCTCGCGGGCGATCCAGCCCGCGCGCTCGAGGCGGTCGAGCACGCCGGTCATCGTGGCGGGATGCAGGCCGGCGCTGCGGGCCAGGGCACTGGGGCTCCGGGCGCCGAGGCGCACGAGCAGGTCGAGCACTTCGAGGTCCACGTCCTTCAGGCCCGATCGGGCGCCGACGCGGCGGTTGAGCGCGGCGAGCTCGCCGTTGAGGTCGCGCATCGCGTCCTTGACGGACTGCACCTGGCGGCGTCGCGTCGGGGCATCCGTTTGTTTGGATTCCATATTGTTCGACTTTCGTATAATATGAATTTCTGACAACAGCCTACGCCGGTCCGGCTCGAAGCGCGGCTCGGCACGAGGGAGGACCCATATGAGAATCGTGATCTTCGGAGCGAACGGCCCCAGCGGTCGGTTGCTGACGCGCCGCGCGCTCGACGAGGGGTACGAGGTCACCGCGTTCACACGGCATCCGCTCGACTTCCCCATCACCCACGACGCGCTCACGGTCGCGGGCGGCGACGTCGGCGATGAGACCGCCGTGAGCGACGCGGTACGCGGGCAGCACGTGGTGTTGTCGGCGCTCGGCGGCGTGTACACGCGGAAATCCGTGTCGGTGTACTCGGTCGGCGCCCGAAGCATCCTCGCCGCGATGCGGGAGCACGGCGTTCGCCGTGTGGCGTGCGTCAGCTCGAGCGCGACCGTGCCGAACCCCAACGCGAACGAGACGTTCTTCTTCGGCCGGGTGCTGCAGCCGTTCGTCACCAACGTGCTCGGCCGCACGCTCTACGCCGACATGGCGCGGATGGAGGCACTCGTCTCCACGAGCGACACCGACTGGACGATCGTTCGCCCATCGGGACTGTTCGACGCCGACGAGGTCAGCGAGTACGACGTGAGCGCCGAGCCGCTGCCCGGGCGCTTCACCGCCCGCATGGACCTCGCCGACCTCCTGCTCCGACAGGCGTACGACGACACCTTCATGCGGAGCCCGGCGTCGATCATCACCCGCGTCGGCGTACCGAGCGTCGCGCAGCTCATGCTGAAGGAGGCGTTCGGCAAGTAGGACGTCACCAGGAGACACCGGCGTATGGGGCCGGGTGCCTCAGACCGTGGTCCGAGTCAGCCGGCCGGGTCTGCCGTGGCAGCCTCGACCAAGGCGCGCGCCGACACCTTGGCGGCCTCCGGCGCCTCGGGATTCGCATCCAGCGCCCCGCTGGCCAGCCCGCCGTCGAGCAGCAGGGTGAGGGACCGCGCGAGCACATCGGGAGTTCGCGCGCCCGCCAGCTCCGACAGATCACGCACCCAGGCGAGCACGGCGGCCTTGTGTGCGACGGTGCGATCGTGCACGGGCGTGCCGGGGAGCGACTCGGCGGCGGCGTTGATGAACGCGCAACCGCGGTATCCCTCACGTCGGCAGGCGGCCGTGAGGGCGTCGAAGAGGCCGACGAGTTGGTCGGCCGGGTCAGACCCCGCGGCCTCGGCAGCCGCCTTCAGCTGGCCCGTCCACACGCCGTCGACCTTGTCGAGGTAGGCCACGACGAGGTCATCCTTGGCGGGGAAGTGCTTGTAGAACGTGGCCTTGGCCACGTCCGACTCGGCGATGATCAGGTCGACGCCCACCGCGCGAATCCCCTTGGCGTAGAACAGCCGGAACGCCGTGTCGAGGATGCGCTCTCTGGCGGCACTCGCCCGTGCGGGCGCCGGTGCTCCACCAGGGCTCGGCGACGTCGACGCGGACGCGGACGGAGAGATGACGCTCATGGGACCATTAAAACAGACAAGTCTGTCTGAAGTGACTTGAGGGTAGACCGATCTGTCTGCTATCGTGCGACTGGTGGTAGACAGATCTGTCTACTATGAGGAGATCCCTGACACGAGGAGCACCCCATCAAGATCGCGGTTCTCGGAACCGGCGTGGTCGGCCAGACCATCGCCCTCCGACTCTCACAATTCGGTCACACCGTCGTCGTCGGCACGCGCGACCCGCAGGCCTCGCTGGCGCGCACCGCGCCCGACGCCATGGGCCGGCCCGGCTTCGGCGACTGGTCGGCCGAGCACGATGCCATCGGCGTCGCCACATTCGCGGACGCGGCACAGGGTGCCGACCTCGTCGTCAACGCACTCTCCGGCGATGCAGCGGTTTCCGGTGTCGGCGCCGCCGGGGTGGCCGACGGCACCGTCGTACTCGACATCTCCAACCCGCTCGACTTCAGCCGGGGCATGCCGCCCAGCCTGTTCGTCAGCAACACCGATTCGCTCGGCGAGCAGATCCAGCGCACCTTCCCCACCCTGCGTGTCGTCAAGACGCTCAACACGATGAACGCATTCGTCATGGCCGACCCGAAGCTGGTCGCCGGCGGGGCGTTCACGACGTTCGTCTCAGGAGACGATGCCGACGCGAAGCAGGTGGTGATCGAACTGCTGGAGTCGATCGGCCACTCCGACGTCATCGACCTCGGCGACATCAGTACCGCACGGGGCACCAAGTCCCTCATGCCCGTCTGGCTCCGCCTGTACGGATCCCTGGGCACACCGATGTTCACCTTCAAGGTCGTGCGCTGACATGGCACCCGCGACGAACCAGCCGATGCAGGGCAAGAACGTACTCGTCACGGGCGGGACCGGCGGGATCGGGCTGGCCACGGCCACCGGTCTCGCCGGGCTCGGCGCCCGTGTCGGCATCGTCGGCCGCGACGCGGCCAGGGCGCAGGCGGCCGCCGAGGGCATTCGCGGCGCAGGCGGTCAGATCGACGTCTTCACCGCCGACCTGTCCTCGCAGCGCGAGGTGCACCGCCTCGCCGAGGAGGTGCTCGGCACTTACCCACGGCTCGACGTCCTGGTCAACAACGTCGGCGGCTACTGGGCGGCGCGCCACGCCACGGCGGACGGCCTCGAGCGCACGTTCGCGATCAACCACCTCGCGCCGTTCCTGCTCACGAACCTCCTGCTCGACCGGCTGCGCGCCAGCGCCCCGGCACGGGTGGTCACGGTCTCCTCAGGCGCGCAGGCGATGGGGCGGATCGACTTCGACGACCTCGAGGGCGAGCACGGATACAACGGGCAGCGCGCCTACAACCAGTCGAAGCTCGCGAACGTGATGTTCACCTACGAACTCGCGCGCCGCCTCGAGGGCACGGGTGTCACGGCCAACGCGCTGCACCCGGGCGTCGTGCGCACGGCGTTCGGCCACGAGGACTCCGGCCGATGGATGCGCGTGATGCTGCCGATCGTCCGGCCCTTCATGAAGAGCCCCGAGGCGGGTGCGCGCACCTCCATCCACCTCGCCGCGTCGCCCGAGGTCGAGGGGGTCAGCGGGCAGTACTTCGCGAATTCCAAGCCCACGACGTCGTCCGCGGCATCGCGCGACGCCGCAGCCGCGGCTCGATTGTGGGAGGTTTCCGAGCGCCTCGTCGGCCTCAGTGCTCACACGGCGGCGTGATCAGCACGAGGTCGACGCGAAGGAGGCGCGCCGGCATGGAGCAAGGAGCGGATGCCGCGACCGACCCGATCCTGGCCCACGTGACGCGCCGCGCCGCAGGCCGCGCTACCGCGCGCCTTTGACTGCGCGCCGCGCGGCCTGACGCCGCGCGAACGCCGCGTACCACCGGAACATCTGCGGCATGAGCCAATACGCCGCGATCGGAACGACGATGATCGTGAGCACGAACGCCCTGAGCACGGGATGCCAGTCCGGCGTCACAGGTCCGAGCAGTGTGCTGAAGATGGCGACGAGGGGGAAGATCGTGAGCCATACGATGAGCGCGGTCACGTGGATGCTGGGCCTCGGCGGCGCAGGCGGATCGGGGACCGTCTCGGGCGGATGCGTCGGCGTGTCCGCGTTCGGTGCTGGCGGGTCGTGCTCAGGAGGTATCGCCGTCATCTCTTCGACTCCGCATCGGGGTGAGGCCACCGGCGGCGGACGCAACGTGCGGACGCCGGGCCCTCTCCATTCTGCACCCGCGATCAACTGACGAGCTCGCAGCCCCGACCCGCGAGCGTCGTGTACACGGCGTGATCAGACGAGAGCGGATGCCGCGGGTCCCCCCGGACGGCGACATCCGCTCCCGGGTCGGTGGACGTGCGCCCGCGAGTCGTGGTGAGCACGGAGTCCTGCGTGTGCGCCGACTGCCGCGCCCGTCGGTCAGTGTATGCGCGGCACGGGTCGGCCGATGGGACGGAAGTCCCTTGGAACCGTAAGAATTCTCGGGGTCGGCGCGCAGGCGTGGCGCGTACGCTGTGCCCATGCCCGAGACGAGCGGCCGCGCGCGCGGGTGGGTGCTGCCCGCGGTCACGGGCGTGGCATCCGTCGCGTTCGGGGTGGGCATCGGGGAGCTCGCCGCCGCCGTGCTGGCGCCCGCGTCGGGCCCGTTCGTCGTCGTCGGATCGCTGCTCATCGATCTCGCGCCACCGTGGGCGAAGGATGCCGCGATCGCGCTGTTCGGCACCGCCGACAAGGCCGCGCTGCTCGTCGGCATCGGCCTGGTGCTCGTCGCCGTCGCAGGCGCCGCCGGCGTGCTCGAGGCGAGAAGGCCGCCGTGGGGTCGCGTGCTCGTGGGACTCCTGGGAGTGGTCGGCGCCATCGCCGCGTCGACTCGGGCGAACGCCTCGATGCTCGCGATCGCGCCGTCGGCGATCGCGGCGATCGGGGCGGTCGTGGCGCTGCAGCTCCTCGTGCGGCGGCTTCCGGGGACGGATGCGGCGGCGGCCACTCGACCGGCGGGCGCCACTCGACCGGCGGGCGCCACTCGACCGGCAGGCGCCACTCGACCGGCAGGCGCCACACGACCGGCAGGCGCCACACGACCCGCGGGGGAGGTCGACCGACGTCGCTTCCTCGGCTGGGCGGGCGGCGCCGCAGCCATCGGGGCGATCGCCGCCTTGGGGGGTAACGCCCTGCAGGCGGGCTCGCGCGCCGTCACCGCGATCCGCGAGACGATCACGCTCCCGAGGCCCACGGCGAGCGCGACGGTTCCCGCATCCGCTGAACTCGGCATCGCCGGCGTCGCCCCGGTCGTCACGCCGAACGCGCAGTTCTACCGCATCGACACCGCGCTCGCGGTGCCGGCCGTCGACCCGGCCGGATGGAGCCTCCGCATCCACGGCATGGTCGAGCGCGAGGTGTCGATCACCTGGGACGAGCTCATCGCCCTCCCCCTCGAGGAGTCCGTGACGACGCTCGCGTGCGTGTCGAACGAGGTCGGCGGCGGCCTCATCGGGAACGCGGTCTGGCTCGGCTACCCGATTCGCGAACTGCTCGCGCGCGCGGTTCCGTCTGCCGACGCCGACATGGTGCTCTCGCGGAGCGTCGACGGCTTCACCGCGTCGACGCCGCTCGCGGTGCTCGAGGACGACCGCAACGCGATCCTCGCGATCGGCATGAACGGCGACCCGCTGCCGCCGGAGCACGGATTCCCGGTGCGCATGGTCGTACCCGGCCTGTATGGTTACGTCTCTGCGACGAAGTGGGTGGTCGACCTCGAGGTGACGCGATTCGACGCGGCAGCCGCATACTGGACCACTCGCGGCTGGAGCGAGCGCGGGCCGATCAAGCTGCAGTCCCGCATCGACGTGCCTCGCAGTGGGCAATCGCTGCAGGCGGGTCCGGTCACCGTCGCCGGCGTGGCGTGGCACCAGCACGTCGGCATCGAGGCGGTCGACGTGCAGGTCGACGACGGACCGTGGCAGCCCGCGACGCTCGCGACGGCGATCTCGATCGACACCTGGGTGCAATGGCGGTACGACTGGGATGCCCCTGCGGGCACGCACACGCTTCGGGTGCGCGCCACGGGAGCCGACGGCGAGGTGCAGACCTCCGAGGTGCAGGGCGTGGTGCCCGACGGCGCCACCGGCCTGCACGAGCGCGCGGTGCAGCTGGGCTGAGCGGATGCCGCGATCGCACGGGGCGGTTACGCGAGTAATCGGCGACTCGTCCTCCATATTCGGAAGGACGCGCCTGTTCTGAACCGACTGTCGAGACATTCCTGCTGACGGGCCTGCCGCTCGTTGAATACGAGGGATGTTCTCTCCGCATATCGCCGGTACTTCGGTACTTCGGCACTTCGGCACCCGGAATGCCGAGAGACACCACTTCCGCGCCGACGGCGTGGGCACGGGCCGGTCAGGGAAGGTGCATACGTGGTCGAGAAGCCGATCAAGGTGGATGAGCACACCGACCGCCTGGTCACAGATCTCGCGTACTTCCTGCGGTGCTCGAAGAAGTCGATCGTGCGAGAGGCGGTGGCAGACTTCGCAGAGACGCGCCTCACCAAATCGAGGCCCGCTCCCGGCGGGGTCGGCGAATATGCTCCCGGCGGGGTCGGCGAAGGGGAGGAGAAGGGTCAGCGAGTTCGGGGAGATGAGGCGCTGGAGGACGACGCGATGGAGGACGGCGCGTACGAACAGGGCGTGTTACGCGCTCGAACCATTCGATCGGCTCGCCCTTCGGCGTACCGAGCTGCTGCGCCAGTTCGCCCAACACGGCGGCACGAATGTGCGTGTGCTCGAGCGAGTCGATGAGTCAACGACCGATGAGATCGTGCTCCTCGCGGATACCGATCCGGTCGCCGGGGGTGCGGCGATCCCCGTCCTCGAGGAGATCGCATGTCGCCTGCTGAGAACGCGCGCGACAGTCGTGTCGATGACCGCCCTCCGGATGTTCGGTTCCGGCCGCCTCCAGCCCGCGCTCGCGCAGTCTCGGCCACTCTGACTGCCGGAACGCGAGCACCGACCCGACGTCAATCCGGCAGACGCCGCCCGCGCCGCACCACGATCGGCGATCCGGTCGCGACGAACGCAGACGTCGGCGGCGCGGCGAGCACCTCGCCGAACGCGGGCCCGTAGAGTGACGCCAGATCCCCCTCGACGAGACGGTCACCGACCGGATGCACCCGCCAGCGCGGATGCTCCACCTCGTACTCCACCGTGCCTCCGTCGCGCTGCGCGGCGTACCCCCAGTAGTGCTCGGTGATGAACTCCTCCTCGGAGCCCTCGACGATCTCCCTTGCCGGGCCGCTCACGACGCACCGCATGAGGAACGGCCCGCCCTCGGCAGTCCAGCGGTACTCGACGACGCCGCCCGTCGGGATCGCCCCGTCGACGACGTCGACCCGGTGCTCCATCGGCACGGCGACGTAGCGTTCCTGGTAGAGCGCCCGGGCGGCCGCGGCGATGGCCCACCGGGGCACGAGCTCCTTCACGAACACGACGCCGCGGCGAACGCCGTCGTTCGCGACGCGCCGCACGTAGAAGCGCAGGTTCACCTCCTCGAAATGCCGGTGGAACGGCACAGGCACGCCGTGCACCCGCGTGTCCCGGAACATGAAGCCGACGAGGCTCACCTGGGGCGTGCCGGCGTGGGCATCGAGTTCGGTGCCGCTCGGCACCAGCGGCTCGAGCAGCTCGGCCGGGCAGGCGAAGTTGAGCATGGCCAGGTCGGTCCACCCGCCGGTGAGGAACCGGCCGGGCCGATCCGTCGCGCGCCCGTGGTCGTGCACCTGCTCACGCTAGCGCGGGACCTTCGACCCTCGCCGCCTTCGGATGCCGCGTGCAGAGTGTAGGCGTCGAAGGAGGTCGTCATGTCCACGTATCCACCCGCCGCACCGAACGCCGGACCCCCGGTCCCGTCCCCGCCGAGCGTGCCGCCCGAGCGATCGTTCATCGCGACCTGGATGTTCTCGTTGCTGCTCGGCTTCTTCGGGGTCGACCGGTTCTATCTCGGAAAGGTCGGCACCGGCATCGTGAAGCTGCTGACCTTCGGCGGACTCGGGATCTGGTGGCTCATCGACCTGATCCTCACGCTTGCGGGCTTGCAGCGTGACAAGGAGGGGCGCCTGCTCCCGGACTTCGAGCAGTACCGGATGATCGCGTGGATCATCACGGCCGCCGCCTTCGGGCTCTGGATCCTCACGGCGGCGATCTCGCGCGTCTACGTCTACGTGCCCCAGCAGTTCGGCCCGATGCTGCCGTGGTGGCAGGGGCAGTGATCGACTGGCTGCGCTCTCAGACCGCGGTGTAGCCCCCATCGACGAGGTGGTAGCTGCCGGTGATGAAGCTCGCCGCATCGCTCGCGAGGAACGCCACGAGCGCCGCGACCTCCTCGGACTCGCCGAGCCGTCCGATCGGGTGCTTGCCGGCGAGGAACTGCATGGCGGCCTCATCGAGGTTCGCGTCGAGCAGCGGCGTCTTGATGAAGCCGGGGCCGACCGAGTTCACGCGAACCCCCTGGTCGGCGTACTCGATCGCCGCGTTCTTCGTGAGACCGACCAGGCCGTGCTTCGCGCTCACGTACGCGGCCGAGTTCGCGAACCCGACGCTGCCGAGGATCGACGCGACGTTCACGACCGCACCACCCCCGTTCGCGGCGATCGCGGGCAATTGCGCCTTGAGGTTGTGGAAGATCGAGCTCAGGTTGACGCCGATGACCGTGTCCCAGCTGTCGTCGGGGTAGTCGCCGATGAGCGCGGACGCACCGCCGATGCCGGCGTTGTTCACCGCGATCCTCAGCGGCGCGAGCGCGTTCGCCTGGTCGATGGACGACGCGATCCACGCGGCATCCGTGACGTCGCCGACGGATGCCTCGGCGGTGTCGCCGGCCGCCAGGATCTCGGCGACGACGGCCTCGGCGTGCCCGGCGTCGAGGTCGTTCACGATGACGGATGCCCCGTTCGCAGCCAGCAGCCGGGCGATCGCGCGGCCGATGCCGCTGCCCGCCCCCGTGACGATCGCCGAGCGTCCTCCCACGTCGTAGGTGGCCATGGCTCCGTTCCTCCCCGGGCGGGCACGGAGCCGGGAACCCCTCTCGGGCGGCCCATCCGGGACCAGCCTACGGACGGCGTCTGGGAGCGCGGTCAGGGGTTGACGAACGTGAGGGAGTACGGTTCGCGCCGCGGTGGGAGGCTGGGATCGGCGACCGGTCAGCTCGTCGCGGCATCCGGATCGCCGAACCGTGCGACCAGCGACAACGCGATCTCACGGTGGCGGAGCAGGAAGGCGCGCTCGTCGAGCTTCTTGTGTCGCAGCCACGAGGTGACCTCGTCGTTGCACTTGCTCGCGTTGCACGAGCCGCACGCGGGCACGACGTTCTCGAGCGTGTAGCGCCCGCCGCGCGAGATCGGCAGCACGCAGTCGCGCTGGAGGGCGCGATCGGCGGCGCCGCAGTAGGCGCAGCCGCTCCAGGCGTCGGTGAGCGCGGTCCACTGCTCGTCTGTGAGGTCGTGCGTGACCCGCGCCATGCGGCGCTTGCGCCGTCGCGCGTACACGGCCGTGCGGGTTCGACTGACCGCCATGGCGCCAGACTAGACGGCGTCCGCGCGGGAGTCCGGCCGCCCGGCCGGTGACGACCCGACCGGCTCAGAGCCGCGGCGTGCGCGGCGGCTCCGTGCGACGCGCACCGGTCGCCTCGAATGCCGCGCCGAGGGCGAGCAGGGCCGTGTCGTCGTAGGCGCGTCCGGCGAACGTGAGGCCCACCGGCATCCGGATGTCGCTCATCAACCCCATCGGCACCGTGACGGTGGGGATGCCGAGGTGCCGCGGCACGAGGTTGCCGTTCGCGACCCACACGCCATTGCGCCAGCCGAGGTCGGCGGATGCTGCGTTCACGTCCATGTCGGCGGGGCCGACGTCGGCGACCGCGGGGAATACGACGGCGTCGAGCCCGAGGTCGTCCATCCATTGCTCGAGGTCGATGCGGCGGGTCTCCTCGAGCCCGCGCAAGCCGCCCTCGAGGCCGGGGATGTCGGTGACGGATGCCACGGGGTGCTCCCGCACGTGCGCCGGGTACTCGGCGATGTCGTCGTCGAACCCGGTGTAGTGGTCGGGTAGGGCGCCCTCGGGCGGCGGGAAGATGCGCGAGCCGTCGACGTCGGCCAGCGAGTGCAGGGCCGGGTCGCCGTTCGCGTCGAGGAAGTCGTTCCACGACCACGCCGACAGGTCGACGATCTCGCGGTGCAGGTACTCGGGGCTCACGAGCCCGCGGGTCGCGATGGTCGGTGCGCCCGGGCGGTCGCCTTCGTAGTTCGTGACGACCGGGAAGTCGACCTCGACCACCTCGGCGCCGGCCGCCTCGAGGTCCCGGCGCGCCGCCGCCCACAGGTCGATGACCGACGGACGGGTGTCGATGCGCTGCCCGGTGGGTCCGCCGATGCCCGGCGTGCGGCCGGGCTCGGCCGTGCCGGCCTCGGGGTCGTCGTTCACGTACATGCGCGGGACACCGACGCGAGTGCCGGCAAGCGCGGCTCGGGCGGCGGCGGCATCCGTCGGGCGCAGTGCCGGGTAGGCGGCGGGCCGCAGGTCGGACGCCTTCGGGATCTCCACCCACGGCTGCACCCGCCAGAAGTCGCCGCGGGTCTCGGCGTCGTCGGCGACGATGACGTCGAGCACCTCGAGCAGGTCGGCCATCGTGCGGGTGTGCGGCACGACGACGTCCATCGTGGGCACGAGCGGCCAGTTGCCGCGCACCGAGATGACACCCCTCGAGGGGGTGTACGCGCAGAGCGCGTTGTTCGACGCGGGCGCGCGGCCCGACGACCAGGTCTCCTCGCCGAGTCCGAACGCGGCGAACGATGCCGCTGTCGCGGTGCCCGAGCCGTTCGACGAGCCCGAGCCGAACGCGGCCGTGAGGTAGTCGGCGTTGTACGGGCTCTCGGCGCGGCCGTAGACGCCGCGCTGCATGCCGCCGTTCGCCATGGGCGGCATGTTCGTGAGGCCGATGAGCACGGCGCCCGCGGCGCGCAGCCGCTCGATCGTGAACGCGTCGCGCTGGGCGACCAGCTGCTCGAACACGGGACTCCCGGCCGCCGCCGTGAGCCCGCGAGCGAGGTAACTGTCCTTGGCGGTGTACGGGATGCCGTCGAGCGGGCCGAACGTCTCCCCGCGGGCTCGCCGCTCGTCAGATGCGCGCGCGTCGGCGAGCGCCTCGGGGTTCATGACGACGAGCGCGTTGAGCGCGGTCGGCGTGCCCGGGCGGTCGTACGCCTCGATGCGGTCGAGGTAGGCGCGCGTGAGCTCCTCGCTCGTGACGCGACCCTCCTCGAGCGCGGCGCGCAGGTCCGCGATGGACGCCTCGACCACGTCGAAGCGTTCTGCGGGTTGAGAAGGGCGCGCAGCGCCCGTCTCGAAACCCGCTGAGGCGGCGGCCGGGTTTCGAGACGCGGTGCCTTCGGCCCCGCTCCTCAACCCGCGGAGATTGCGGCTCATCGTGCCGCCTCCGGCTTCGGCTGCTGCTGCGTGATGCAGTGGATGCCGCCGCCACGGGCGAGGATCGGCCGCGCGTCGACGGTCACCACGCGGCGGCCGGGGTACGCCTCCCCGAGGATCGAAGCGGCGCGCGCGTCGGCCTCCGGCTCGCCGTAGCCGCACGCGATGACACCGCCGTTCACCACGAGGTGGTTCACGTAGCTCCAATCGACGAAGCCCTCGTCGTCGCGCAGGGTGTCGGGCGCGGGCAGCTCGATGACCTCGAAGCGGCGGCCCGCGGCATCCGTCTGCGTCTCGAGGAAGGCGCGCAGGTCGCGCGACACCTCGAAGTCGGGGTGCACTTCGTCGCGCTGCGTGTGCAGCAGGATGCGGCCCGGCGACGGGATCGTCGCGACCATGTCGACGTGGCCTCGCGTGCCGAAGTCCTCGTAGTCGCGGGTGAGGCCGCGGGGCAGCCACACGGTGTGCGTGGTGCCGATGGTGCGGGCGAACTCGTCCTCGATGCGGCGGGTGTCGGCGTAGGGGTTGCGGCCCGGGTCGAGCTGCACGGTGAGGGTCGCCAGCACGGTGCCCTCGCCGTCGACGTGGATCGCGCCGCCCTCGTTCACGAGCACGGAGCTGACGAGCTCGGCGCCGGCGCGATCGGCGACGATCCGGGCGATCTCGCGGTCGTGCTGCCAGCTCGCCCACTTGGGAGCACCCCACCCGTTGAACACCCAGTCGACCGCGCCGAGCACGCCGGGCCGCTCGTCGTCGACCACGAAGGTGGGCCCGAAGTCGCGCATCCAGAAGTCGTCGAGCGGCGCCTCGACCTGCTCGATGTCGGCCGACAGCATGCGCCGGGCGCGGTCGCGCTCCGACGGGTCGAGCACCATGGTGACCGGCTCGAACTCGGCCACGGCGTGCGCGACGGCAGTCCATGCCTCGTAGGCCTCCTCGGCCGACGCGGGGTCGTCGCCGAGCGTGAGGTTCGGCCGCGGGAACGCCATCCAGGTGCGCTCGTGCGTGGCGGTCTCGGCGGGCATGCGCCAGGTCATGCGGGCACCTCCGTGGTCGCGGGGTCGGATGCCGCGGCATCCGCTGCTTCGATATGGTCTCGCATCGGCGCGGCCGGCCGCAGCATCCGGTCGCGGTACGGCGAGGTCGTGAGCCAGAGGACGGCGTAGAGCGCACCGGCGAGGAACGGCCCGGCGACGGCTGAGAGGTCGGCGCCGCCGAGCGCGGCCGCGATGGGGCCGACGTAGAGCGTCGTGTTGGCCATCAGCACCGAGAGCGTGGTGCCGACCACCATCGTGATCACGCCGGGCCAGAACACGCCGCCGCGGTACCAGAACGGGCCGCCGCGGCGCTCGTCGCTGAGCGCGACGCCGTCGTAGCGGTTGCGGCGCAGGAGGATGTCGACCGCGTAGATCGCGACGAGCGGGCCGAGCACGGTGACGCTGAGCTCGAGCGCGGCGTTCAGCGTGTCGAGGAAGCTCGGCGCGAGGTACACGAACCAGCCGGCGGCGAGGGTCGCGAGCACGCCCGTGATGACCACCGTCGCGGCACGGGAGACCCGGATGCCGAGGCCCTGCGCGTAGAGGCCGGTCGAGTAGGCGACGAGCACGTTGTTCGTGATGCTGCCGAGCACGACGATCGCGAGGAAGATCGGCGTGAACCATCCGGGGACGATCTCGCCGATGGTCAGCTGCGGGTCGGTCATGTCGATGGCGGTGGCGGCGACCACGCCGAGCGAGCCGATGAGCACCGCGGGGATGAAGCCGCCGAGCGCGGTCCACCAGGCGACCGCGCGCTTCGGGGTGTCGGCGGGCAGGTACCGGGCGTAGTCGGCGCCGGTGCCCCAGGAGAGCGGGCCCGAGGCGACGATCGCGTAGCCGAGCAGCACCATGGCCCAGTGGTCGCCCTCGGGAAGCGGCGCCGGCTGGTACGAGAAGTCGGCCGCCTGGAACACGAAGACCGCGAGCACGATGAACGCGACTGCGAGTGCGGCGGAGAAGAACGGCGAGAGCTTCGTGATGGTCGCGTGCCCGTACACGCTCAGCACGAAGCTGAGCCCGGCGACCACCACGAGCACGACCCAGCCGAGGCCGCCCGACACGTCGATGCCGATGAGGCCGAGCAGGGCGTTCGCCGCGAGGGTCGCGACGGCGATGTTGATGATCTCGTAGAACAGGCCGATCGCGACACCGAGCCCGCCGCCGAAGACGCGGTTGCCGCGGATGCCGAACATCGCCCGCATCACGGTGACGCTCGGGGTGCCCGACGCGGGTCCGCTGACCGCGAGCCAGCCGACGGCGGCCCACCACAGGTTGCCGACCACGGTGATCGCGAGCGCCTCCCAGATCGAGAGCCCGAGCAGCACGAGCACGCCGCCGAGCACGAAGTAGAGGTAGACGACGTTCGCGCTCATCCAGACCCAGAACAGCTCGCGGGGGCGGCCGTGGCGCTCGGCGTCGGGGATGACGTCGACGCCGTGGGTCTCGATGCGGCCGGCGCGGTCGGATGCCGCGACGGGCGTGGGCGGCGACGCTGCCGCTCCGGGGGTGGGGGTGTGGTTGCTCATCGTTGAGGACTCTCCGGTTCGATCACTCGACGCGATCTCTGGACACGGCCGAGGACTCGACCTACTATTGATCACACGATCAATAAGATGCAGCGACGCTACCTACACCGAGGTCACGATGTCAAGACCCCCACGCAAGAAGGCCGCCCGCAAGTCGCCGGCCGAGCGCGCCGCCGAGATCGTGGATGCCGCGCGCGCGGTCGCCCTCGAGCAGGGGCTCTACGCCGTGACCCTGCGCAGCATCGCCGCGCGCATCGACGTGGCACCCGCGCTCGTGGCGCACTACGAGCCCAACATGGACGCGCTCGTCGCGAGCACCTTCGGCACGATCGTCTCGGCCGAGCTCGCGGAGGTCGGCGAGCTGGTCGGCGCGCTGCCGACGCCGCGCGAGCGGCTCGCGCTGCTCCTCGAGACGCTGCTCGACGGCACCCGCGACGACGTCACCGTGGTCTGGGTCGAGGCGTGGGCCCTCGGCCGCCGAAACGAGGTGCTCGCCGCGACCGTGCGCGACGAGATGGACGACTGGCGGGCCTACGTGCAGGGCATCGTCGAGGCCGGCGTCGCGGCCGGGGAGTTCGAGACCGACGACGCGGCATCCGTGGCCTGGCAGCTGCTCGGCATGATCGACGGCCTCAACGCGCACGCGCTCGTGCGCTGGGAGGACGCCACCGACCGCGGCTCCCGCATCGGCCACGCCGTCGAGGGCATGCTCGGGCTCGGTCGCGGAGCCCTCGCCGCGCGGTGACCCGACCGTCCGGTGACGGCGGGTGATGGCAGGCTGCGAGCATGCACTTCACGACGGAAGCCCGTCGAGCGAGGCTCGTCGCCCGCCAGCACCTCGACGGCACCGCAGCCGATCCGCTGCATGCGGCGACCGACCTGGTCGTGCTGCACGCGACCGATCCCGCGACCGTCTACCTCTCGGTGCTCGCCCGGTGCCCTGACGCTGCACTCGGAGACATCTCGCGGAGCATGTACGACGATCGGCGGCTCGTCAGGATGCTCGCGATGCGGCGCACGCTCTTCGTCGTGCCCGTCGAGTTCGCGCCCGTGGTGCACCACGCCGCGGGGCTCGGCATCGCCGCGAAGCAGCGGCAGCTGCTGGTCAAGCAGCTGCGGACCATCCCGACCGACCCGCCCGTGCCCGACGAGGTCGAAGGCTGGCTCGACGACGTCGAGTCGTCGGTCGAGCGTGTACTCACGGCACGTGGCGAGGCGCTCGCGAATGACCTGTCCTCCGACGAGCCGCGCCTTCGCACCTCCTTCCTGCCGACGACCGACAAGGCGTGGGACGTCAAGCGCACCATCACCTCCCAGGTGCTCACCGTCATGGCCGCAGAGGGGCGGATCGTTCGCAGCGCGCCGCGCGGCGGGTGGCTCGTGCGGCAGCACGCCTGGCAACCCTCGACCTCGTGGTGGCCCGAGGGCATGCCCGAGGTGCCCGATGCCGCCGCACGACTCGTCGAGCGCTACCTGAGACGGTTCGGTCCCGCGACCGCAGCCGACGTGCAGTGGTGGACGGGCTGGACTGCGGGAGCCACGCGTGCCGCGCTCGCCGCGCTCGACACCGTCGACGTCGGGTGCGGGCTCGTGCTCGCCGACGACGCCGAACCCGAAGAACCCCGGCCGCCGACCGCGGTGCTCCTCCCGGCCCTGGATCCGACGCCCATGGGCTGGAAGGAGCGCGGATGGTTCCTCCCAGAGGATCCGGCGCCGTTCTACGACCGATCCGGCAACGTCGGTCCGACCGTCTGGTGGGGCGGCGAGGTCGTCGGCGGCTGGGCGATCCGCCCCGACGGTGGCATCGCGACCCGGTTCGTCGTCGAACGCGGCGCCGATGCGGAGCGGGCGGTGACGGATGCCGCCGGCGCCCTCCAGGCCCGGCTCGAGGGCGCCGCCGTCGTCCCATCGTTCCCGACCCCGCTGGAGAAGGAGTTGCGCACCACATGACACCGCACCGGGCCGAGTCCCGGCGGGCGGCGTCGCGGACGCCGCCGCGGATGCGTCGGCCGGATGTCAGCGGCGGCGGCTACGGTGAAGACCGGGACGACGGAAGGGAGCCGCAATGTACCTGGTCGACGGCACCGTCGTCACGAGCGCGAGCGACCTGAAGAAGGCGTCGGAGTGCGAGTTCGCCTTCCTCCGCGAACTCGACGTCAAGCTCGGCCGCGATACGCTGTTCGAGCCGGTCGCCGACGCGATGCTCGAACGCGCCGGGCGCCTGGGCGACCAGCACGAGCTGCGCGTGCTCGAGGCCTATCGTGAGCGGTTGGGCGACGGCGTCGTCGAGATCACCCGGCCCGACCTGCGCGATGCCGATGCACTCGACGCGGCCGTCGGGGCCACACGCGACGCGTTCGAGGCGGGCGCCGCCGTGGTGTTCCAGGCCACGTTCATCGACGAGGGGTTCATCGGCTTCGCCGACTTCATCGTGCGACAGCCCGACGGGCGCTACCTCGTGCAGGACTCGAAGCTCGCCCGACGCGCCCGCGTCACCGCGCTCCTCCAGCTCGCCGCCTACGCGGAGCAGCTCGCGCGCATGGGCGTGCCGTGCGCCGACACCGTCGAGCTCCTGCTCGGCGACGGGTCCACGAGCGTCCACCGCCTCGACGACATCGCTCCCGTCTACGGCCTGCGGCGCGCTCGGCTCCAGCAGATCGTCGCCGAGCGGCTCGCCGACGACGGCCCCGTCTCGTGGGGCGACCCGCGCTACGCCCTCGACGGCCGGTGCCCCACGTGCGACCTCGAGGTGCAGGCGCACCGCGACGTGCTGCTCGTCGCCGGCCTGCGGATCACCCAGCGCGCGGCCCTCTTCGAAGCGGGCATCGAGACGATCGACGCGTTCGCAGCGTCAGAGGGCCACGTGCCCGGCATCCTCGACGCCACGATCGAGAATCTCCGCATCCAGGCACGGCTTCAACTCGAGGCCGAGGCGGCAGCGGCGGATGCGGATGCCGCTGGCGAGCGCTCTCCCGACGATCCGCCGCTCCCTCCGCCCGTGGTCGTGCGCGACGCGGCGTCGCTCGCGGCGATCCCCGAGCCCGACCCCGGCGACCTGTTCTTCGACTTCGAGGGCGATCCGCTCTACACCGAGGGCGCGGCGAACGACTGGGGCCTCGACTACCTCTTCGGCATGGTCGACACCGACGAGCGGTTCACCCCGCTGTGGGCGCACAGCTTCGCCGAGGAGCGGGTCGCGCTCGAGCAGTTCCTCGCGCTCGTCGCGGCACGCAGGGCCGCGCACCCGAACATGCACATCTACCACTACGCGAGCTACGAGCGCACGCACCTGCTCACGATCGCCGCACGGCACGGCGTGGGCGAGGCGGCGGTCGACCAGCTGCTCGCCGACGGCGTGCTCGTCGACCTCTACCCGATCGTGAAGCGCGCGGTGCGGGTGGGCAGCCGCTCGTACTCGATCAAGAAGCTCGAGCCGCTCTACATGGGCACCGAGCTGCGCGAGGCCGAGGTGAAGTCGGGCGGCGACTCGATCCTCGAGTACGTACGTGCGCGCGAGCTGCTCGCCACCGGCGAGGTCGACCCCGTCACCGGGCTGGCCGGCGCGGCGGCGGCGCAGCACGTGCTCGACGACCTCGCCGACTACAACCGCTACGACTGCGTCTCCACGCTGCGGCTGCGCGACTGGCTGCTCGGCATCGCCCGCGAAGCCGGCGTCGAGCCGGTGCCCGAGTCGCTCCTCGTCGAGGCCGCCAAGGCCGCGGGCAAGGTGTACGAGGCCTCTCCGCTCGCGGTCGAGCTGCAGCGCCTCGCCGGTCCGCCCGACGACCCCGAGCGCGACGCCGACCACACGGCGCTCGCCCTTGCGGCGGCCGCGATCGACTACCACGACCGCGAGGCGAAGAGCTTCTGGTGGTCGCACTTCTTCCGCGTCGAGCAACCGCTCGAGTCGTGGGAGGACCACCGCGACGTGCTCGTCGTCGACCCCGCGGCATCCGCCATGGTGCAGCGCTGGTACCGCGAAGACCAGCATCGCGTCGACCGACGCGAACTGCTCCTGCGCGGGCGCATCGCACCGGGTTCGCGGTTCGGCGTCGGGGCCGAGCTGTTCGTGCTCTACGACTCCCCCGCGCCGTTCCCGCGGCAGGGACTCCGCCCCGGCTCGCGCACCCAGAACTCCGTGCGCGTGCTCGAGGTGCTCGACGACGGGCTCGTGGTGGAGGAGCGCTCGGTCGCCGGATTCACCTGGTCGGAGCTGCCGATGGCCGTCGTGCCGGGCACGCCGCCGCCCGCCGGCCGACAGCGGGAGGCGATCGACGAGTGGGCGCAGGAGCTTGCGAGCCTCTACCCGTTCGCGTGGCCGAAGAACCCCACCATCGATGTGCTGCGGCGCACGCCGCCTCGCGTCCGCCCCGAGGTCGACGGGCTCGCACCGCTCACCGCCGAGCACGACTACGTGCGCGGGGTGATCGCCTCGCTGCGCTCGCTCGACGACTCCTACCTCGCTGTGCAGGGGCCGCCCGGCACCGGCAAGACCTACGTCGCGTCGCACACGATCGCCGAGCTGGTCGCGCGCCATGGCTGGCGCATCGGCGTGGTCGCGCAGTCGCACGCCGTCGTCGAGAACGTGCTCGACTCGGTCGTGCGCACCGCCGGCCTGGCGCCCGACCTCGTGGCCAAGGCGCCGAAGGACCCGCGCGAACCGGGCGACCACGAGTACACGATCATCGCGAAAGACGGGGTGGCCGAGTACACGGCCGCGCACGCGGCATCCGGCTTCGTCATCGGCGGCACCGCCTGGGACTTCGCGAACGCCGACCGCGTGCCGCGCCGCTCGCTCGACCTGCTCGTCATCGACGAGGCCGGCCAGTTCTCGCTCGCCGCGACGATCGCCTCCGCGGTCGCCGCCCGCAACCTGCTGCTCCTCGGCGACCCGCAGCAACTGCCGCAGGTGAGCCAGGGCAACCACCCCGAGCCTGTCGACGAGTCGGCCCTCGGCTGGGTCGCCGACGGGCACGACGTGCTGCCCGCCGAGTACGGCTACTTCCTCGCCGAGAGCCGGCGGATGCATCCGGCCGTCGCCGAGCCGGTGTCGCACCTGTCCTACGACGGCGAGCTGCACTCGCACCCGGTCGCGTCGCTGCGCTCGCTCGACGGCGTGGCGCCGGGGCTCACCCCGGTGCCGATCGAGCACTTCGGAAACGCCACCGCCTCGCCCGAGGAGGCGCTCGCGGTGGTCGGCCTCGTGAGCGAGCTGCTGGGTCGCGCCTGGGTCGACGCGACGGATGCCGCGGCCACCGCCCGGCCGCTCGGCCAACGCGACCTCATCGTCGTCACGCCGTACAACGCGCAGCTCAGCGAGGTGCGTGCCGCACTCGACGCCGCCGGCTACTCCGACGTGCCCGTCGGCACGGTCGACAAGTTCCAGGGCCAGGAGGCGGCGGTCGCGATCGTGTCGCTCGCCGCATCGTCGGCGGCGGCCGCGCCACGCGGCGTGGAGTTCCTGCTGCTGCAGAACCGCCTCAACGTCGCGATCTCGCGCGCGAAGTGGGCCGCCTACCTGATCTACTCCCCCGGCCTCGTCGACACGCTGCCGCGCACGCCCGAGGGGGTCGCGCAGCTCAGCGCGTTCGTGCGCCTCGTCGGCGCCGACCTGGCGTCGCGGGCCGAACCGGCCGTGACCGGCGCGGCGCAGTAGCGCAATCGCGTCCGAGGGTGGGCGCGGTGTTCGTGGGCCGTTGCGGCCGCGCGTGCCCGCCGCGGCGGGCGCATCATCCGCGGACCAACCTGCCCACCGTCATGTGTCGCGTCACGAAAGCAGGGACCCCCGCGCCGAGCCGGTTCCCAGTTCCTGTTCTCGACGCCACGACGGCGTGTCGTCCTGTTCTCGGAACGCAGGACGACGGGCATCCGACGGCCTCGGCCGGTGATCAGCCCGTGAGCGCCTCGATCGCCTTCGCGATGCGACGCTGCCGGGTGTCCGCGGCCTTCGCGGACTCCACCGCGCTGACATGCGCCTTCTTGTGGCTGGGCGGCAGCCGCTCCCACGCCGCACGCGCGCCCGGCGCCGCATCGATCGCCGCCGCGAGGTCTTCGGGCACCTCGACCGTGCGCGGTGCCGTGTCGACGTCGACGTCGACGACGATCGGGTCGCCGCCCTCGATGCCCGTCGCCGCCCGCTTGTCGGAGCTGAACGGGATGAGGTACCTCCCGCCCATCACGGCCACCGTGCTGCGGTACTCGTAGCCGTTGACGTTCACCGTGACCGGTGGCTTCCTCCCGGCGCCGAGCGCCTCGATCACCTCGGGCGGCACCTCGATGCCGGTGTTGTTGCCCGACAGGGACATCGTCGTCTCGAACCGCATGGGCCCGAGTCTGCCACCGCCGCCTGAAGCTGGGAATACCGCACAGGCTCGATGCGTAAGTTATCGGCGTGACTTCCCCTGCATCGTCATCCGACCTGTTCCCTGCCCGCATCACGATGTTCGGCGCTGCCTGGTGCGGCGACTGCCGCCGCTCCAAGGCGCTGCTCGACCGCCGCGGCGTCGACTACGACTACGTCGACCTCGAGACCGTCGTCGACGGCGCCGACCGCTCGAAGGCCATCAGCGGACGCACCCGGATCCCCGTCGTGGTGTTCCCCGACGGCACCCACTTCACCGAGCCGACCGACGCCGAGCTCGGCGCGAAGCTCGACGAGGCGCTCGCCGCGTAACACGCTCGGGCCAGGACCACACCGCCCCTCACCGCATCGGGCCACGGTTCCGTGCGTCACGCCACGAATCGCAGCAGCACCCACAGCAGCGCCGACCCGTTCAGCGCGATTCCGGCGATCCACGCGCCCGACGCGAGTCCCGACGTGCGCCGTGCCGCCACCGCCCCGAGGACGGCGAGCACCAGCCCGATCCCGGCGAGCAGCAGCGTGATGGGCCCGTCGAGCACCACGGACGACAGCACGGCCACGACGCCGACGGCAAGGGACGCGGCGCCGAGACTGCCCGTGACGCCCGTCTGAGCCGTCGCCTGCGGAGGCGGCGCCGTCGGGCCCCACGCCGCGCCGTCCCACCAGCGTGTCGACCCCGGCCGATCAGGATCGGCGTACCAGCCCTCCGGTGTGTTCGTCATGCCCGCATCCTCCCAGAGCGCAGCTTCGTCCCGGATCGCGATTCGGCAACGATCCCACCCGCGCATGCGACCGCGCGCGAACACGCCCGGGGGGAGCGCGCTCGCGCGCGGAGTCTCGACGCGCGGAGTCTCAGGCAGCGCAGCGCCCGTCAGTCGGCGATCGCGGGCACGGCTCCCGTGACCACGAGCGGACGGTCGGATGCCGCACCCGCAGTCGCGCGCACAGCCGTCGCACCCGCGGCATCCGTCGCACCCGCGGCATCCGTCGCCTCGCCCTCGACCGCCGGCGCGCGCCGACCCCACACCGCGAACAGCACGAGCGCGACCGTGAGGAATACGGTGCCGCCGAGCAGCGCAGCTGCGACGCCGCGAGCCGCGCCGCCGCTCAAGGTGACGGCGGTGAAGACCGTCGTGAGCCCTGCGACGCCGATCGAGCCGCCGAGCTGCTGCATGCCCTGCAGCAGGCTCGACGCCTGCCCGGTCTCGCCGGCACGGGCCTGCGCCATCACGATCGACGTGATCGGTGCGAACGTGAGGCCGGCGCCGACGCCGAGCACGATGGCCGGGCCGAGGATGCCGGTGAGGAACGTGCTCGCCGCCCCGAGCTGCGCCATCCAGAGCATGCCGCCCGCGAGCCCTGCGAGCCCGGTGAGGGCGACGACCCGCTCGCCGAGTCGAGCCACCAGGCGCGGCGTGAACTGGTTGACGACGAGCATGGTGCCGACGAAGGGGAGCAGCGCGAGGCCGGTGCCGAGCGGGTCGTACCCGAGCACGTTCTGCGTGAAGAGGGTCGCGAAGTAGAAGAACCCGAACATGCCGGCGGGCACGAAGAGCATCGTCCAGAACGGCACGGCCGTTCGCGGCGAGCGGAAGTACGCGAGCTGCACGACTGGGCTGGCGTGCCGGCGCTCGATGAGCACGAGAGCGACGAGGGATGCCACCGCCACGGCGAACGCGGCGATCGTACGCGGGTCGCCCCAGCCGGACTCGGCGGCGACCGTGAACCCGTAGACGAGTGCGACCATCGCGACGGTCGACGTGACCGCGCCGCCGATGTCGAGGCGGGCATGGCTGCGCTCGGTCTCGCGGAGGAAGGCGAGCGCGCCCGCGACGATCACGAGCCCGATGGGCACGTTCACGAACATCACCCACTCCCAGCCGAGCGTGGTGGTGAGCACGCCGCCGAGAATGAGGCCGATGGCGCCGCCCGACCCCGCGGCGAGCACGAAGAGCGACATGGCGCGGTTACGCTGCTGGCCGGGCACGGTGTTCGCCATGAGCAGCACGAGCGTCGACGGGGCCGCGAGCGCGGCTCCGATGCCCTGCAGCACGCGGGCGGCGACGAGCATCTCGGGGGTGACGGCGAAACCGCCGAGCGCGGATGCCGCGATGAACACGAGCGTGCCGACGACGAGCGCGCGTCGCGCCCCGATCATCGAGCCGATGCGGCCGCTGAGCAGGATGAGCCCGGCGAAGGCGAGCGCGTAGGCGGTGACCACCCAGGACAGCGTCGCCGCGCTGAAACCGAGCTCGGCCTGGATGTGGGGGAGTGCGACGTTCACGATGCTGGCGTCGACCACGAGCATGAGCTGCGTGACGAACACGACGATGAGGCCGAGCAGGGTGCGCCCGGTGAGACGGTTGACGACGGTGGCGGCGGAGGGTGGTGCGGCGCTCATGCTGGTACTCCTGGTCTGGCTGGGGTAGTCTTCATATCCGGAGAGCGTCTCCTGTTTGCTCCAACGACAATACGGAGGCTGTCTCCGCTTTGTCAAGTGATTTCGCCGGAGACCCGCGGAGAGGTCCGGCGGACCTGTCGGAGGTATCGAGTGAACACGGAGGCAGCCGCACCGGTGCGGCCCATGCGGGCGGATGCGCGGCGCAACTACGAGGCGATCGTGCGGGTCGCCGGCGAGGCGTTCGCGGAGCACGGCACCCACGCCTCGCTCGACGACATCGCGTGTCGCGCGGGCGTCGGGGCGGGGACGCTCTACCGCCACTTCCCCAACCGCGACTGCCTGCTCGAGGCCGCGCTGGTCGAGAGCCGCCACGAGCTGAAGGACCTCGGCGAGCGCCTCCTCGACACGGATGACGCGGGCGCCGCGCTCGACGAGTGGATGCTGGCGCTCGCCCGCCATGCGAGCACCTGGGACGGCCTGGCGGACTCGATCGCCCAGTCCCTCAACAACGAGAAGTCCCCGCTCGGCGCATCGTGCGGCACCCTGGTCGACGCGACCGGTCGCCTCCTCGACCGCGCCAGGGCGCGCGGCGCGGTGACGGCGGATGCCTCGGCGCGCGAGCTCTTCGTCATGGCGGGCTCGCTGGCCTGGGCGGCCGACCGCGCGGCGCGAGGGAGCGGCGAGGACGAGCTGCCGCGCCTGCTCGCGCTGCTCATGCGCGGCCTCCACTAGCCCACGGTGCGGCGCCCTACTGCAGCGCGGGGATGACCTCCGACGCGTAGAGCTCGAGCCCGGAACGGTCGTACGCCGCCTCGGGGAAGTAGTGGATGGCGTAGGAGAGCCCGAGCTCGCGGCGCTCCGCGAGCTTCGAGACGACCTGCGCCGGCGTGCCCACCGCGGCGTTCGGCGAGTGGAACTCGGCGAGGTACTGCGCGGTCTTCTCAGGTCCGAGGGAGGGCGCGATGCGTGCCTCGATGGCCTCGAGCCGGCGCGCGACATCCGCAGCATCCTCGCCGATGACGGTGTTGAAGTCCGACGAGCGCGTGATCGCGTCGAAGTCGGTGCCGAGCGCCTCGCAGTGGCCGCGCAGCACGTCGCTCTTGTGCGCGAACTCCTCGAGCGTGCCGGCGAAGTTCGTGTACGACGCGTACTTCGCCGCGATCCTGAGGGTCACCTTCTCGCCGGCACCGGCGACCCAGATAGGAATGCCGCCCTCCTGGAGCGGCAGCGGCCGCACGATGGCGCCGTCGACCCGGTAGTGCTCGCCGTCGAGCGTCGCCGAACCGGTCGTCCACGCCTGGTGCATGATCTTCACGCCCTCGCGGAGCCGCGCCAGGCGCTCGGACACGGGCGGGAAGCCATAGCCGTAGGCGCGCCACTCGTGCTCGTACCAGCCGCCGCCGATGCCCATCTCGAGGCGCCCGCCCGAGATGACGTCGACCGTGGCGGCGACCTTCGCGAGGTACGCCGGGTTGCGGTAGCTCATGCAGGTGCACATCTGGCCGAGGCGCACGCGCGACGTCGTCGCAGCGTACGCCGACATGAGGGCCCACGCCTCGTGCGTCGCCTCGGTCTCGCTCGCCACGGGCACGGTGTGGAAGTGGTCGTAGACCCAGATCGACTCCCATGGGCCCGCGTCGGCGAACTCGGCGAGTCCTCGCATGGTCTCCCAGTGCGCAGCCGGTTCGATGCCGACGAGATCGTGACGCCAACCCTGGGGAACGAACATTCCGAAACGCATGAGCTCCAGCGTAGGGCGATCCGGCCGCCCGGGAATGCGCTTCCTCGGCCGAGCCTGTCCATGACGGATGGGGCACGCGCGGCCGCCGATCTCAGCGCCAGCACTGAGGACGGACTGCGCCATGCTGCATAGCGTCGGATCCATGACTGCGCCGAATCACTGCGATTTCTCCGCGGCCGACTTCCGGGCCACTGCCATCGAGACGTCCGACGGCCGCCTCATCAGCGTGACCGGTTCCGGCCTCTGCCCCACGAGCGGTTGGGAGCTGCGGCTCGTCGCCGCGAACCCAGGCGTCGTGCCCCACCCCGAGAGCCTGTGGCTCGAACTGCGCGAGGGGGCGCCCACCCGTGCCCCGCGCGTCGTCACCGAGACCGAGGTCGAGGTGCTCGTCGAAGACTCGCGAGCCGTCGAGATCGTCATCCGCTTCGCCTGGCGCGAGGGCTTCACGCTCCCGGTCGTGCCGGCCCGAGCGCCACGCGCCCGTGGCAGGGTCGGCCGACGAGCGGATGCCGCACGCGGCCGCCTCGCGGCATCCGTCGTCTGAGCGCAGCACCAAACTGCGCTACGCCGGCCCTCCGCCGGGCGACGCTGCGTCAGGCGGCCCTACGCCAGCGCGTACCTCAGCTCCGCCATCGCGGGGCCCGACCACACCGTGCCGTCGAGGTCGTCGCTGCGCACCGTGACGACCTTGCCGCCCTTCGCGATCACGAGCAGCGCGAGCTGCGGCAGCAGGTCGGCCGCGTGCGTACCGTCGTCCAGGTTCTCGCCAACGCCGTTGCCCGTGGCGAACTCGATCGCGCCCGACTCCTGGTCGAGCGTGCCGTTCACCGAGGTGGTGAAGTCGAACCACAGGGTCTCGACCGCGCCGTCGGCAGCGAGGCGGCCGATCGCGGCGAGGTCGCGCTCGACGCGCCCGGCGCTGCCCTCGGTCAGAACATGCAAGGCCGTCTCGGCCTCGTTGATGTTGAGCGTCGCCAGCTGCAGGCGCAACGCTTCGTCGATCCCGGCAGCACCGAGCCGATCGGGCGCCCCCGGCAGCGCGACGATGCGCCGGTGGTTGTGCGCGCGCTCGATGAACTGGCTCAGCGTCGGCTCGGCGGCGAACACGAAGAGCGGCACGCGCTCTTCGGGGTCGTAGGCTTGCAGCTCCTGCCGCACCACATCGGCGACCCGCTTGGCGTAGAGGTCGAGCAGCGTCTTGCGGCCCTCGTCGCCCATGAGCCGACTCGCGCCGCCCTGGCTCGCAATGCCGCGGTTGTGGCCGCGAGGACGGTCCTCACCGGGCTCCCGATGTGTGGCTTCGTCGAGGTTCGCGGTGCCGGCCTGGTCGACGGCCAGCTTCGCGGCCCGGTCGGTCGGCGTCGCGTGCCACAGGCTCCACTCGTGCGCCGAGATGGCGACGGCGTAGGCCTCCTGATCCTGGCTGGGCGCACGTAGCAACTGGCCGAGCGTGAAGTGCGACCCGACGTGCACGGCGTCGTCGAGCCGGTTCGGCAGCACGAACACCTCACTGAACCCGGGCGCGACGAAGATCGCGAGCGCGCGGGCGAGGCCCGCCCAGAGCCCCTCGTCGCCGACGATCGCGTCGCGTTCATGGCGCAGGTCGCTGAGCTCGTGATTCGAGGCGCCGGATGCCTTGACCTGCTCGATCGCCTCGTCGAAGGCGCTCTTCACGGCCACCTCAGCGCGTTCGCGCTCGGTCACCACGGGCGAGGTCGAGGCGTAGATCGTGATGGCCGGATGATGCGGACCCGCCAGCGCGGAGAAGTCCGTCGTGGTGGGCAGCTCGTAATGGACCGTCATGCGTTCCTCCCACAGGATCTCGCGACAGCGGTGTCGCTCGCCTCCAGCCTATGAAGGCAGGGGCGCGAGCGACACCCCCCGTCAGCGACCCACGGGGTGGTTCGAGCGGATGACGCCCGCCGGGTCCACCGCGTTCTTCACGGCGCGCAGTCGGTGCACCCGGTCGCCGAACAGCCGCTCGGCGGGCCGCTCGTGCTCGGCGAAGTTGAGGTAGTCGACCGGCGCGCGCCACGGCTCCACGCGGGAGAGGAGTCGGCCGAGGGATGCCGCAAGCGCCTCGCCTGCGCCCGGCATCGCGATGCCCACGCCGAACACGAGGTAGCCCGCCTCGAAGCCGGCCACGACGCCCGGCTCGGGCGTGCCGCGCTCCGCGGCGGAGGCGCGCGCGGCCTCGGGGGCGAGGCCGCCCCCGAGGTGGCGGATCTCGGCCGAGAGCAGTGCGGTCGCGGCATCCGGGCCCGCCGCGGCGACGAATGCGCGCACCGCGGCGGGCGGCAGTTCTGCGAGCAGCATGCCGTCGCCGTTGCCCGGCGTCGGGCCGGGCGGGTCCATGTGGAGCTGCAGCAGCTCGGCGACCGGCTGCGGGTGCACGGAGACGATGTCGGGCGCGAGCGCCCGCAGCGGGGCGAGCAGCTCGTCGGCACGCTCGGGGGTCTCCTGGATCACCGCCTCGACGACGACGAACGACTTGCCGGAGAGGAACGGCGGCAACTCGGGCATCGGTGGGAAGCGGAGCAGGCGCCCGATCGAGGTCACGCTGTCGGGCACGGTCGCGGTCCACGCGGCCCAGGCCTGCAGCACCTCCTCGGCGCGCTCCAGCGGGAAGAAGAGCGTGCCGGCCACGACCTCGGTGATCGGGAAGAGACGGAACTCGAGCGCGGTCACCACGCCGAAGTCGCCGCCTCCGCCGCGCACCGCCCAGAACAACTCGGGGTCGTGCTCGGCGTCCACCCGGCGGCGCACGCCGTCGGCCGTGACGAGCTCGACGGCGAGCACTTGGTTCGCAGCGAGGCCGTGCGAGCGGGCCAGCCAGCTGATGCCGCCGCCAAGGGTGTAGCCGACCACGCCGACGTCGTGCGATGTGCCGGCGAGCGCGGCGAGGCCGTGCGGCGCGACCGCCGCGACGACGTCGGCCCAGAGCGCGCCGGGCTCGACGCGGGCGATGTGCAGGTCGGGGTCGACCTGCACGCCGCGCAGCTCGGAGGTGCGCAGCAGCAGCGCGTCGGCGAGGCCGTCGGCGGCGAGCGGACCCGCGTTGTGGCCGGTCGCCTGCGGCGCGACGGCGAGGCCGAGTCCCTTCGCGGTGCGCACGGTCTGCACGATGTCGTTCACGCTCGCGGCGACCACGACGGCGACGGGCCGCTGGTCGACGGCGAGGTTCCATGCGGCGCGAGCGTCGTCCCACCCCGGGTCGCCCGGGATGTGCACGCGGCCGGCGATCCGGTCGTCCAGCAGCGCCAGCGCCTCGCGGAGCGAGAGCGTGGTGACGTCGTCGTGATGCGGGCGCGCCTCGGTGATGTCGGTGACGGGTGCGAGTGCGGCAGCGCCCGGGTGGTCGGCTCGAGCGTCATCGTTGGCGGCGGCGCTGGACACAGGGGTGTTCACGGATGATTCCTTTCGGGTGTCTCGCTCGCGGGCCCGGACCCCTCGCATCGGAGGCGGACGGCCGCGGGGGATCCCGGCGGCGCGCACGAACGCGATCTCCATCTCATGACGGACGGCCCGCGGGCGCGTCAGGGGGTCCCCTCCGAGTGCCTCAGGGTTAACCCCCGATCGCGGAATAGGCCGAAGGGCCGCTCCGTTTCCCCCATCGATGACTGACACGCTCCGCCTCTCCGTGCTCGACCTCGTTCCCGTGCGGAGCGGCCAGACGAGTGCGGGGGCGGTCGCGGCATCCGTGCGCCTCGCGCAGCTCGCCGACCGACTCGGGTACACGCGCTACTGGTTCGCCGAGCACCACAACATGCCGGCCGTCGCGTCGACGACGCCGCCGGTGCTGATCGCGGCGACCGCGGCGCAGACCCAACGCATCCGGGTCGGCTCGGGCGGCGTGATGCTGCCCAACCATGCGCCGCTCGTCGTCGCGGAGCAGTTCGCCGCGCTCGAGGCGCTCGCGCCAGGGCGTATCGACCTCGGCATCGGCCGCGCGCCGGGCAGCGACCCCGTGATCACGCAGCTGCTGCGCGTATCGGGTCCAACGGCAGATGTCGACCGGTTCCCCGACCACATCGCCGACATCCTCTCGCTGCTCTCCCCCGACGGCGCCTCACTGCGCCTGACGAGCGGCCGCGAGTACGCGATCACCGCCACGCCCGCCGCCACTGAGGTGCCGACGTTGTGGCTCCTCGGCTCGAGCGACTACTCCGCGAAGCTCGCCGCGGAGCTCGGACTCCCGTACGTCTTTGCGAACCACTTCTCGGGCGACGGCCTCGAGCGCGCACTCGAGCTCTACCGCACCGAGTACCGGCCCAGCGAGGCGCATCCTGCGCCCGAGACCTTCCTCACCGTGAACACGTCGGTCGCGCCGACCGTCGAGGAGGCGCGGGCCCGCGCCCTGCCGCAGCTGCGGTCGATGGCCCGCCTGCGCACGAACCGCCCGATGCGCCCCCTCGAGACGGTGGAGGAGGCGGCCGCGGCTCCCGCAGACTCGATCGCCGACGAGGTCATCGCCGCCATGGAGAAGCGGTGGATCATCGCGGATGCCGCAGGCGCGGCCACCGAGCTGCGCCGCCTCGCCGCTCGCCACGGCATCGACGAGGTGATGGTCGCGCCGATCGCGGGCGCGCGGGAGTCGGAGCCGTCGGATGCCGCCCCCGGCCGCGAGCAGACCCTCGAGCTGCTCGCCGGCGAGCTGCATCACGCGGGTTGAGGAGCCGCGCAGCGGCGTCTCGAAACCCCGCTCCCCGTACATCGGGTTTCGAGACGCGTCCGCATTTCGAGACAGCCGCTGGCGCGGCTTCCTCAATCCGGGCGCTCCTCAACCCGCGGGACGCGTCCGGCTCCCCCGGCGCTCCTCAACCCGCGGGCTTCGCGCTTCAGGCGTGCTTCAGCGGCATCCGCCATGATGGACGCAGCGGAGGGAGGCCGCGATGCGCCTGCTGGTCGTCGAAGACGGAGCGCGTCTCGCCGAGGGCCTGAAGCGCGGCCTCGAGGCGGAGGGATTCGCCGTCGACGTGGCGCTGAACGGCACCGACGGGCTCTGGCTCGCACGCGAGAACCACTACGCGGTGGTGCTCCTCGACATCATGCTGCCCGGGCTGAACGGCTACCTGGTGTGCCGCACGCTGCGCGAGGAAGGCGACTGGACGCCGGTGCTCATGCTCACCGCGAAGAACGGCGAGTGGGACCAGGTCGAGGCGCTCGACACGGGCGCCGACGACTACCTGACCAAGCCGTTCTCCTTCGCGGTGCTGCTCGCGCGGGTGCGCGCGCTCATCCGCCGCGGCGCCGCGCCGCGGCCGGCCGTCCTCGAGGCAGGCGACCTCAGCCTCGACCCCGCCACGCGCGAGGTCCGGCGGGCGGATGCCGCGATCGAGCTCACAACACGGGAGTTCGCCGTGCTCGAGTTCCTCATGCGCCGGGCCGGCGAAGTCGTGGCCAAGGCCGAGATCCTCGACGGGGTGTGGGACTTCGACTTCGACGGCGACCCCAACATCGTGGAGGTCTACATCGGGCACCTGCGCAACAAGGTGGACCGGCCGTTCGGGCGGGAGAGCATCCAGACGCTGCGCGGCGCGGGGTACCGGCTGGCGGCCGACGGTGGCTGACGCGAGCTCTGGCGGGGCACGCCGACGCGGTGCGGGCGTTCGCACGCGCATCACGCTCGGGGCGACCGTCGTCGTCGCCGTTGCGCTCGTACTCGGGGCGATCGTCTTCTGGGCGACGCTCCGGCTCTCGCTCCTGGACGGCCTCGCCGCCTCGGCGGAACAGGATGCCGGGGTGGTCTCGTCGCAACTCGAGGAGGGCGGACCCGCTTCGCTCGGCGAGCTCGACGACGACCGCTTCGTGCAGGTCGTCGACGACTCGGGCGCGGTCGTCGCGGCGAGCGAGAACGCGCCGGCATCGCCCATGGCGACGCAAGAGGACGACGACCCGGGCACGGTCCACGTCGACGGCGAGGCCTTCGTGACGGCGGTGGACGACGCCGACGGCGGCTTCATCGTGATCGCCGGCCGCAGCACCGAGCCGACCGACGAGACGCTCGCGACCGTCGCGGGCCTCCTCGCCGTCGCCGTGCCGCTCCTCATCGTGCTCGTCGCGATCACCACGTGGCTCGTCGTCGGCCGCGCCCTCTCCCCTGTGGAGCAGATGCGCCGCCAGGTCGACGCGGTCACGGCGACCACCCTCGCCGAACGCCTCGACGAGCCCGACGCCGACGATGAGATCGGCCGCCTCGCGCACACCATGAACGGCATGCTCGATCGCCTCGAAGTGTCGCAGGCGACGCAGCGGCGGTTCATCTCGGATGCCTCGCACGAGCTGAGGTCGCCGCTCGCCGCCCTCCGCCAGTACGCCGAGGTCGCCCGCGACCACCCCGAGCGCATCAGCAAGGAGGAGCTCGGCGACGTCGTCCTCGACGAGGGCGGCCGGCTCGAGCGTCTCGTGCAGGGCATGCTCGTGCTCGCCCGCGCCGATGAGGGAGCCCTCCGCCTCGAGCTGGCCGACGTGGACCTCGACGACCTGCTCCTCGAGGAGGCCCGGCGGGTGAGGGCCTCGGGCCGTCTCTCGGTCGACACGAGCGGCATCGCGGCGGCACGGGTGCGCGGCGACCTCGCCCTCCTGCGCCAGCTCGTGCGGAACCTCGTCGACAACGCCGCGCGACACGCCCACGCCGCGATCGCCTTCACCGCCGGGCATGGTGCCGACGGGGCATCCGCGACGCTGACGGTCTGCGACGACGGCGACGGCATCCCGGTGGCCGACCGCGAGCGGGTGTTCGACCGTTTCGTGCGGCTCGACGACGCACGCGCCAGCGACACCGGCGGAAGCGGCCTCGGGCTCGCGATCGTGCGCGAGATCGCAATCGCGCACGGCGGGTCCGCCCGGATCGAGGATGCGGCAGGGCTCGGCGGCGCGTGCGTGCGCGTCACCCTCCCCTCGGGCGACTGACGCATCGGATCGAGTCGCTTCAGGCTGGGTTCAGCGGCGGAGGCGCATCCTGTTCTCGAGAGCTTGGAGGAGGACACCATGAAGAAGCGCACGATCTGGATCAGCTCGGCCGCGGCCGGTGCGGCGCTCGTCCTCGGCGGCACCGCCATCGCGTTCGCGACCACCGACGGCTTCGCGCCGGGTGGCGAGCCGCCCGAGACCTCCGACGATGGGGGCCACCTCACGGGCTCCGACCTCGACGCGGCGAGCGCCGCGGCCCTCGAGGCGGCCGGGCCCGGCACCGTGGTCGAGGCTGAGGTCGGCGATGACGGACAGAGCGCCTACGAGGTCGAGGTGCGCCTCGACACCGGCGAGTCCGTCGAGGTCAGGCTCGACGCGAGCTTCGGCGTCATCGACGTCACCGGCGAGGACGACGGAGGCGCAGGCGACGACGGTTCTGGCAGCGACGACTGAAGAGCATGACGGCTGACGCCGACGCCCGGCCAACCGTCCGAGCGCCGGCGCTCTCGTCTGCCTCGTCGGGCCAGCGCCAGCGTCGGGGAAGTCCCGCCCCGTAAAGACTCCGGCACTGATGCCGAGTTGGCATCAGTGCCGGAGTCCCGGCGAACGACGCCTGGGCGGACGCCGATCGGGCGGATCGCCATGGAGTCGGCCCTATCCCCATGGATACGGCTGTCGTCCGGCGCGCGGAAGGCCCTGGAAGTTTTCGCGGCCGAGAAGATCGCTGCCGCGCCTTCGCAGGAATCGTCCACGTTCCCCATAGGAAGCGCAGGGGAAGCCCACAGCACCCGGCTTGCGGCATCCGGCTTGATGGTTGCACACCCCATCAGATTCGGAGCCTCCACCCGTGGACCAGATCCCCTTCATCGCCGCCGACCTCGTCGGAGTCGCCCTGCTCGTCTTCGGGCTGTACTTCCCGAGGCACCGAAGGCGCGACCTCGTCGTCGCCTACCTCACGGTGAACGTCGGCGTGCTCGCCGTCGCGCTCGTGCTGGGCTCCGCGACGATCGGCGCGGGTCTCGGACTGGGCCTCTTCGGGGTGCTGTCGATCATCCGGCTGCGCTCGCGGGAGATCGAGCAGCACGAGGTCGCCTACTACTTCGCCGCGCTCGCCCTCGGCCTCCTCGGCGGTCTCGGCTCCTCCCTCGGATGGCTCACGATCGCGCTCATGGCACTCGTGCTCGCGGTGCTCGCCATCGGCGACCACCCGGCGCTCTTCCGCCGCTACCGCCAGCAGACGGTCGTGCTCGACCGGGCGATCGCCGACGAGGGTGAGCTCACGGCGCATCTCGAGGCGCTCCTCGGCGGCCGCGTGCACGCCGCGCGCATCGAGCAGCTCGACCTCGTCGACGACACCACGACCGTCGGGGTGCGCTACGAGGTGCCCCGGCCAGGTCGAGGCGTGCGAGCCGCGAACGCCACGGCGGGCGCCGTGCCCGCATCGATAACCGAGGGCACCGTGCCGGTCGCCGAGTACGAGCGGGTCGCACGATGAGGGCGGATGCCGCGGCATCCGTCGCCCTCGCCCCGCTCGCCGCCCTCGACCCGATCGGCCTCGACGAGCTCAACGCCCGCGCCGAACTGCAGACCCGCGTGGACCGCAAGTACATGCTGCCGATCACCGCACTGCCCGCCGTGCTCGCGCGACTGCCCGTGGGGACGCTCGTGCTCGAGATCGACGGGAACCGTGCGAGCACCTACGAGTCGGTCTACTTCGACACCCCCGAGCTCACGAGCTTCCTGCTCGCCGCGCGCGCCCGCCGCCGTCGCTTCAAGATCCGCACCCGTTCGTACCTCGACACGGACGCGAGCTTCCTCGAGGTGAAGACCCGCGGCGGGCGAGCGGTCACCGTGAAGGACCGCATCCCGGTGGACCCGGATTCGACCGACGCGCTCACCGGAGAGGCCCGCACCTACGCCGAGGAACTGCTCGACGACGCCGGCATCGCCGACCTCCGCGGCGTGCACCTCGTGCCGACGCTGACGACCTCGTACCGCCGCGCGACGCTGCTCGTGCCCGTCGACGGCGACCGGGCGGAGAGCCGCGCGACGATCGACGTCGACCTCGCCTGGCTGGATCGTGGACACGGCGGACGCTTCCCCACGACGCTCACGACACCCGGATCGGTCATCGTCGAGACGAAGTCGGGCTCGAGCGCGGGCGCCGTCGACCGGGCGCTCTGGGCCGCCGGGCACCGGCCCGCGCGGGTCTCGAAGTACGCGACGGGACTCGCGGCCATGCGCCCCGGCCTGCCCGCCAATCGCTGGGCACGCGTGCTGCACCGCCACTTCACGGCCGCGCCCATCATTCCGGCCTTCCCGACGGTGACCACTCCGACCATCCCCTTCACCCACGCTTCCTGAGAGGAACGACATGACTCCCCAGCACCCCGACCAGACCCCTGACACGACCGCGGCGCGACCGCGCCGCCCCTGGCTCGCGGCAGCGCGCTTCGCGCCGATCGCGCTCGCCGGCACCCTCCTCTTCGCGGGCTGCTCGGCCGCGGCGACGGCCGCCGACACCACGAGCAACGACTCGACCGTCGAACTGGCGTCTGCCGACGCCGTCGAACCCGGCGCGACGGCCGCCGAGGTCATGGCCGAGAACGAGGCGGTGCCCGGCGAGGACTCCGACAACACGTGGGACGAGGCATCCGTCATCGACATCGCGCTCGACGGCGACACGGCCACCGCCACCGGCACGGACGGCGAGAGCGCCGACGGCGTGACCGTCGACGGCGACACCGTGACCATCACCGCGGCCGGCACGTACCGGCTGAGCGGCACCCTCGCGGGCCAGGTCGTCGTCGACACCGCCGACACGGAGCTCGTGCGCATCATCCTCGACGACGCCTCGATCTCGAGCGACTCGACCGCCGCGATCGCCGTCACCGCCGCCGAGCGCGTGCAGGTCGTGCTCGCCGACGGCAGCGAGAACACCCTCTCCGACACGTCGGCCTACGCCGACGGCGCCGACGTCAACGCCGCGCTCTTCAGCGCCGCGGACCTGGTCATCAGCGGCGACGGCTCGCTCACCGTGCACGGCAACGGCAACGACGGCATCGCGTCGAAGGACGGACTCGTCATCTCGGGCGGCACGATCACGGTCGATGCCGTCGACGACGGCATCCGGGGCAAGGACGAAGTCGTCATCGAGGGCGGCACGGTCGACGTGACGGCCGGCGGCGACGGGCTGAAGGCCGACGACAACGAGAACGCCGACCGCGGGTACATCGCGATCGCCGGCGGCGACGTCACGATCGACGCGGCCGGCGACGGGCTCGACGCCGCGACCGACGTCGTGGTGTGGGGCGGCACGCTCGACGTGACGGCCGGCGGCGGCGCCGGGGCATCCGTCGCCGACGACGTCTCGGCGAAGGGCCTCAGCGGCTCGGTCTACGTCGTGGTCGACGGAGGGTCGGTCACCGTCGACGCCGCAGAGGACGCCGTGCACGCGGACAACACCGCGCACGTCGCGAACGGCACGCTCTCGCTCGCGAGCGGTGACGACGGCATCCACGCGGAGGTGGCGCTCACCGTCTCGGGTGGAGCGGTCGACGTCACCGAGTCCTACGAAGGGCTCGAGGCGGCGGCCATCACCATCAGCGGAGGCACGAGCACCGTCGTGGCGAGCGACGACGGCGTGAACGCCGGCAGCACGCTCGAGATCTCGGGCGGCGAGACCACCATCGACGCCGACGGCGACGGCATCGACGTGAACGGCTCGGTGTCGATCTCGGGCGGCACCACCGTGGTGAACGGGCCCGTCGAGCAGATGAACGGCGCGCTCGACGTCGACAGCACGTTCGACATCACGGGCGGCGAGCTCCTCGCCGCCGGGTCGAGCGGGATGGCGATGGCACCCTCCTCGGATGCCGCGCAGGCCTCGGTGCTGGTCACCTTCACGCAGTCCGTGGCCGCGGGCACCGTGCTCGAGGTGACGGCGGACGACGGCACGGTCGTCGCGACCTTCACCACCACGAAGTCGGCGGAGTCGCTCGCGGTGTCGACCTCGGCGCTCGTGAACGGGCAGACGTACACGGTCTCCGCCGGCGGCACGACGCTCGGTACGGCGGTGGCCGGCGAGCAGGTCTCGGGAATGGGCGGCGGGGGCCAGGGCGGTCCCGGTGGCGGCGACCAGCCGCCGATGGGCTAGGGCGAGACATGGCGATGCCCCGGGCTGCGGCCCGGGGCATCCGTCTGTCTGCTGCTTCGCTCGGTTCGATTCGCTCAGGCGGCGAGGCCGAGCCGGCGCAGGTCCTCGGTCGAGGCGCGGTACTCGTCGCCCTCGGCGATGGTCGTCTCGCGCGGCACTCGGGCGCCGTTCTGCACGCGCGCGCCGTCGCCGACGGTCGCGTAGGGGCCGATCACGGCGTTGCGGCCGATGACGGCACGACGGCCGACGTGCGCGTTCACGCCCACCACGGCCCGCTCCGCGACGATCGCGTCGCGGTCGACCCAGCCTCCGGGGCCGATCTGGGCCCCGCGCTGCACCTCGGCACCGGGGTCGACGTAGGCGGTCGGGTCGACGAACGCAGTCGGGTCGACTTTCGCGGTCGTGGCCACCAGGCCTCGACCGTTCACGTGCTTGCGGTAGCGACGCAGGACTCCGGCTTCGTCTTCGAACTCGACGTAACTGATGCCCACGTTCTCCTCCTTCCGACGTGGTGGCTCCACGTCCGGACATTGATACAACATCCGGGCTGATCTGGGCATTCCCGAGTCTCGGCTTCCAACCTGACCGCTCGTCGGGTGCCAGCTCGGTGCCAGCCCTGAAACCCGCTCGGGCCAGCACCGAACGCGGCGCGGATCGCTTGTCGAGGGTTCCTCGCGCCCGCTAGCTTGCTCTCGGTGCACGGCTTCGGCCGGCATGGCCTCGCGGCATCCCGCGCCGGCCGGACCCCACCCGGAAGAACTCGAATCGCATGTCCACCCACCTGCTCTGCGCGAGCCCCATCCAGGGCCATGTCGCGCCCCTCATCGCCATCGCCCGCGACCTCGTCGGCCGTGGCCACGACGTCACCGTGCTCACCGGATCCCGGTTCCGCGACGCCGTCGTGGCCACCGGGGCGGATCACCGCGCCCTCGGCGGCATCGCCGACTTCGACGACCGCGAGATCCAGGACCACCTGCCCGACCGCGACAGGCACCGCGGCATCGGCAAGCTTCAGTACGACATCCAGACCATCTTCATCAAACCGGTGCCCGACCAGTTCCGAGCCGTCGAGGCGGCCGTCGCCGACCTCGCGCCCGACGCGATCCTCGTCGACTCGGCCTTCGCCGGCATCCTGCCGCTCCTGCTCGACGACCCCGTGTCGCGGCCGGCCGTGCTCGCCGCCGGCGTCATTCCGCTCAGCCAGTCGAGCAAGGATGTCGCGCCGTACGGCCTCGGCCTGAAGCCCATTCCGGGCGCGCTCGGCCGCCTGCGCAACCGCGTGCTCAACGCGCTCGTGCAGCGCGTGCTGTTCCGCGACACCCAGAAGCTCGCGAACGAGACCTTGCGCTCGCTCGGCCGCCCTGAGCTCGACGCGTTCGTGCTCGACCTCTCGCGCCTCTTCGACCGGTTCCTCCAGCTCTCGCCCTCCGAGTTCGAGTACCCGCGCAGCGACCTCTCGGCGAATCTCCGCTTCGTCGGCACGGTGCTGCCGCCCGCCCCGGCGGCCGGCGACCTGCCCGAGTGGTGGGCCGAGCTCGACGGCGAGCGCCCTGTCGTGCACGTCACCCAGGGCACGATCGACAACAAGGACCTCGGCCGACTCGTGCGTCCGACGCTCGATGCCCTCGCTCATCGTGACGTGCTCGTGGTGGTGGCCACCGGCGGACGCCAGGTCGAGGAGCTCGGCGAGCTGCCGGCCAACGCGCGCGCCGCCGAGTTCCTGCCGTACGACCTGCTCATGCCCAAGACTGACGTGTTCGTCACGAACGCAGGCTTCGGCGGCACGCAGTACGCGCTCAGCCACGGCGTGCCGATCGTCGCGGCCGGCGACACCGAGGACAAGCCCGAGGTGTCGATGCGGGCCGAGTGGGCAGGCGTCGGGGTCAACCTGAAGAGCGGCACGCCGACCGCCGACGCGATCGGCACGGGCGTCGACCGCGTGCTCGCCGACCGCGGCTACCGCGACCGGGCGCGTGCGCTCGCCGCCCGCATCCGCGAGTACGACACGTTCGACGCGATCGAGGCGGAGCTCGAGGCGGCGTCGCTCGCGGCCGCGCTCCGGCTGGAGTCGCCCGCCGGCTGAGCGACGACGGAGGAGGGGGATGCCTCAGTATCCAGCGTTCCTGGTCAACTCGTCGACGCGGACGTCGGGTGGCCGACCTTCAGCCCCGCCCGTCGATGCTCGTTAGGCTGGCGTGAGCCGACGCTGTCGGCGCTGACTCCGCCGACACCCGCCGGCCTCGACCTCGGGATCCGCTTGATGACCGTCGCTCCACTGCTCGAGCTCGATGCCGTGCGCATCCGGTACCAGGGCGGTGGGCGCGCCACACCCGACGGCGTCTCCCTCGACATCCGCCCAGGCGAGGTCGTGCTCGTCCTCGGCCCGTCGGGCTGTGGCAAGTCGACGCTGGCGCTCGCCCTCGACGGCCTCGTGCCGCACGCGATCGCGGCGGAGCTCGACGGCACCGTCCACGTCGCGGGCGCCGATACGCGCGAGCGCAGCGTGGCCGAACTCAGCGAGCACGTGGCCATGGTCTTCCAGGACCCAGACGCCCAGATCGTCACCGGCACCCTGCTCGATGAGGTCGCGTTCGGGCCCGAGAACCGCCTCGTGCCGGCCGCCGAGGTGCTCGAGCGCGCCGAACGTGCCCTCAAGCTCGTGGGGCTGTGGGACCGGCGCGCCGACAACCCCGACGTGCTCTCGGGCGGTGGTCGGCAGCGGCTTGCGATCGCCTGCGCCCTCGCACTCGCCTCCCCCGTGCTCGTGCTCGACGAGCCCACGGCGAACCTCGATCCCGCGGGCATCGACGAGGTGTACGCGGTGCTGCGCGAGCTCGCGAACGAGCGCGACCATGCCATCGTGCTCATCGAGCACAACCTCGACGCCGCGGTGGACATCGTCGATCGCGTCCTCGTGCTCGATGCCGCCGGGCGGCTCGTCATCGACGGGCCCGTGCGCGACGTGCTGCGCGGGCGCGCGGGCGAACTCCTCGAGCTCGGCGTGTGGCTGCCCGTGTCGACGCTCGCCGCGATGCGCCTGCGCGCCGCGGGCGTGCCGATCGACCCGCTCCCGCTGACGCCCGCCGAGCTCGCCGCCGCGCTCGAGGCGATCGAGACCCTCCCGGCCCCTGCGCCCGATCCGGCATCCGTACCTGCCGCATCCGCGCCCGCCGTCACCGTGCGCGGGTGCTCGGTGCGCCGCGGCGGCCGCCGCGGGCCGGTCGTCGTGAACGAGGTGGACCTCGACGTGGCATCCGGCGACTTCCTCGCCGTCATCGGCACGAACGGCGCCGGCAAGACGACCCTGCTGCAGGCGATCGCGGGGGTGCTTCCAGCGCCGCAGGGCACGGTCGACGTGCTCGGCATGGACCCGTCGCGCGCCGATGCCCGCGACCGCGCCGGGCGGATCGGGTTCGTCTTCCAGAATCCCGAGCACCAGTTCGTCGCGCACACGGTCGCCGACGAGCTCGACCTCGGCCTGCGGTTGCAGGGCGTGGCGGAGCCCGAGCGACGCGACGAGGTCGAGCGGATGCTGCGGCGCTTCGACCTCGCGGAGCACGCCGACCGGCATCCGTTCCTCCTCTCCGGCGGACAGAAGCGGCGGCTCTCGGTGGGCACCGCGCTCGTCGCGGGCGCGCCCGTGCTCGCGCTGGACGAGCCCACGTTCGGGCAGGATCGCGCCCGCGCCGCTGAGCTGCTCGACATCCTGCGCGCACTCAACGAGGAGGGCACCACGGTGCTCGTCGTCACCCACGACCTGCAGCTCGTGGCCGACTACGCGAGCCGAGTCGCGGTCATGCAGGACGGCCGCCTGCTCGGCGTCGGGCCCACCGCGGAGGTGCTCGCGGGGCCGCTGATCGAGGCGGCCGGCCTGCGGCATCCGCCGCTCGCGCGCGCCACCCGCAGCCTCGTGCGACACCCCGAGTGGCAGTCCGTCACGCGGATGTCGCAACTCCCCGGCCGGACCGCCGCATGAGCACCGCGTCGGCCACGACGGTCGCCCGCAACCCGTACGCAGAGCAGACGCCGGCGCCCCCGGCGCGGTTCCTGCACGGCCTGAACCCGATCGCGAAGCTCGCCGCTCCGCTGCCCGTCATGATCGCCCTCCTCGTCACGCGGGGCGTCGCGATCCCTCTCGCGTTCACGGTCCTGGCGGTGGCGCTCCTGCTCATCGGCGCGCGGCTCTCGGGGCGGGCGATCGCGGTGCTGCTCATCGCCACGCCGGTCGGCGTGGCGCTCCTCGGGCTGAGCCTCGGGGTGTGGGTCGACCCTTCGCGAGTGGATGCCGCGAGCGCCGCGGCATCCGTGGTCCTCGTCGAGATCGGCGACTGGCGGTTCACGCTCGGCGCCTACCTGATCGGACTCGCCACGGCACTCCGGATCGCGGCGATCCTCATGCTCTCGCTCATCGCCGGGCTCACGACCACGGGCCCCGAGCTCGTGCGTGCCGCGGTGCAGAACCTCCGCGTGCCCTACCGCATCGGCTACACGGCCCTCGCGGCGCTGCGGTTCGTGCCTCGCTTCGGTCACGAGCTCGAGGTGATCCGTGCCGCCCACCGAGTGCGCGGCACCGACGGCGGACGCGGGCCCGTCGCCGCAGTGCGGCGCACGATCGGCTACGCCATCCCGTTGCTCGCGAGCGCAATCCGGCACGCGGAGCGCGTCGCGCTCGCCATGGACGCGCGGGCGTTCGGCGCCCATCCCACGCGCACCGAGCGCACGATCAGCCGCTGGCGGCCGCGCGACACGGTGTTCGTGCTGTGCTTCTGGTTCATCTCGGCCGCGATCTTCGCGTGGGCGCTCGCCGCAGGCGCGCGCTGAGGGACTACTGCGCGTCGGTCGCGGGCGCGGTGTCCTCGATCTCGACGAGGAACACGAGCGTCTGGCCCGCGAGCTCACCGCCCGAGGCATCCGTGCCGTAGGCGTACTGCGGCGGGATGGTGACGATCAGCTTCGTGCCGACCTTCTGGCCGACGAGCGCCGCGCCGAAGCCCTGGATCACCGCGTCGGTGGTGAACTGGGCCGGGTCGCCGCCGTAGCTCTGGTCGAAGACCTCGCCGGTGTCCCAGCTGGTGCCCTGGTAGTGCAGGGTGACGTTGTCGCCCGACTGCACCTCGGCGCCATCGCCCTCCTCGAGGACCTTCAGCTGGTACTCGGCGGGCGGCGGGGTGTCGGGCAGCGTCACGGTGGGCGCCTCGCCCTCGGCGCCGAACTTCACCTCGGGCACGTTCTCGGTCCACTCGGCGGGCTTCAGCGGCTCCTGCACATCGACGACGATGACCATGGTCTCGCCGGGCGCAACCCCGATGGTCTCGTTGCCCGTGTCGCCGTAGAGGGTCGAGGCCGGCGCCACCGTCACCGTGCGCGAGCCAGTCGGCACGCAGTCGATGCCGGCGAGGAACGCCTCGAACACCGTGTCGTCTCCCGCCTTGATCGTGGCCGGCTGCGAGAAGACCTGCTCACCCGTGGTACCCGAGAACGCGCTCACGATGGCGTTGACGTCATCGCCCGCGGTCGTCGTCTCGCCGTCGCCCTCGATGACGACCGTGCGCTCGAGCTCCTCGGCCGCCATGGGCGTGGTGAACGTGGCGGTCGGCGACGCGCCGAATTCGCCATCGACGGTCACGCCGTCACTGAGCGAGCCCGATGAGACGTCCATGCAATCCGCTGCGGATGGCGTCTCGGACGCATCGGGCGCGGAGCTGCTGGCGCAGCCCGCGAGGAGCAGTGCGGCGGCGGAGGCGAGCGCGACGGGCGCACCACGGCGCAGGGCACGATTCATGAGGGGGTGTCTCGTTTCGATAGGGAACGCGAACTCCCAGTCTGCCCGTTCTCGCTCTCGATTGCCTGAGACTTCGATTTCCACCAGATCAGGGCGAGAATGGGCACATGGGGGACACGACGACGGTACCCGATTTCGCGGGGGAGTTCGGCAGGGTGGCGGAATCGTTCGCGGAACTCGACGAGGTGCTCTGGAATCCGATCTCGACGGCCGCGGTGTCGCGGTCGCATCCGCAGTTCGATGAACGGGTGCTCGACGCGTGCTGCGGCGACGGGGCATCCGCGCTGCCCACGGCCGAGCTGGTGGGCGTCGGCGGCCACGTCGATGCGGTCGACATCGCCGAGCCCCTGATCGAGCTCGCGCGCAAGCGCGCCGGCGAACGGATGCCGCAGCTGCACCTGCACGTCGCCGACGTCACCGAGTGGGAGCCCCGCGGCTACGACCTCGTGCAGTGCGTGCTCGGGATCTTCTTCTTCCCCGACGTCGATGCGGACACCCGGCGGCTCATCGAGCGCGCGCGCCCGGGCGGACGCGTGGCGATCACGATCTGGGCGCGGGGCGCGTGGGAGCCCCTGCCCGAAGTGCTCGCGGGCGCGATGCCCGAGGGGAGCGAGGGGCTCGAGGAGCTCACGCAGCCGACGACCGAGCTCGCGGATACCGCGGGCACCCTCGCGCACTGGCTCACGGAGCTCGGCCTCATCGAGGTGCGCGCCGAGGCGGTGCAGCGGCACCTCGACCTGACGCCCGAACTCGCCTGGCTCATGGTGCGCGGCACGGGGCTCCGGGCCGTCATGTCGGGGCTCGACAACGCTGAGGTCGCGGGCGTGCGCGAGCGCTACCTCGCGGCGATCGAGGAGCGTGGCCTGCAGACCGTCGACGTGACGACCCTCATCGCGGTGGGTCGCCGGCCCGAGTGAGCGGGCCGAGGCTCACGGCGTGGCGCCGGTCGCGACCGGACGGTTCGCCTCGTTGGACCACTGGCTCCACGACCCCGGGAAGAGCGCTGCGTCCACGCCGGCGAGCGCGAGCGCCGCGACCTCGTGTGCAGCGGTGATGCCCGAGCCGCAGTAGGCGGCGGCCGGCGTGCCGGGCATGATGCCGACCGCGGCGAACCGCCGCCGCAGCTCTTCGGGTGCGAGGAACCGCCCATCGGCGTCGAGGTTGCCGGCGCTCGGCGCCGAGCGGGCACCTGGGATGTGACCGGCTCGCGGGTCGATCGGCTCGACCTCACCGCGATACCGCTTCGCGGCGCGCGCGTCGAGCAGCACGCCGCCGGCCGGGAACGTCGCGGCACCGTCGGCGTCGATCACGGGCATGGCCCCGAAGTGCGCGGTCGCATCGCCCTGCTCGGGCTCGGTGTCGCCCGTCTCGAGCGGATGCCCCGCCGCGATCCATCCTGCGAGCGCTCCATCGAGCATCCGCGCGTCGGCGAAGCCCGCGTGCCGCAGCAGCCACCACGCGCGCGCCGACGACTGGTTGCCCACATCGTCGGCGACGACGACGGTGTCGCCGTCGTGCAGGCCCCAGCGCCGCATCGCCACGGTGAAGGCCGCCTCCGAGGGCAGTGGATGCCGGCCCTGTCCTGTCACGTCGTGATCCGCGAGCTCGCGATCGAGGTCGACGTATACCGCGCCGGGGATGTGCCCTGAACGGAACGCCGGTCGCCCGTCAGGCTCGGCGAGGGTCCAGCGCACGTCGAGCACCACGGTGCGCGTGATCGCCCGGCCGGCACGCTCGTCGTCGAGGCGGCGGGCGAGCTCGTCGACGGTGATGAGGATCGGACCTGCGGGCACGATCAGTCCTTCCTCCGCTTCTGGATCTCGGGAACGTGCAACTCCGGGACGGCCCGCTTCATGAACCTGTCGAAGTCGGGGACCGTGAATGCCGCGTAACCGTGTTCCGGGGTGTAGAGCAGTCCCATGTCGATGAGCTCGGCGCGCGTCGGCCCGACCTGGGTGGATTCGCGTCCAAGCACCCGCGCGACATCCGAAGCCTTCTGCGGCTCCGAGCCGAGCTCGGCCATGGCCCGCATGTACGCGGTCTGCAGCGGCGTCGCCCGATCGAGCCGTACACGGAAGAACGAGCTGTCGAGCTTGGCCTCGTAGGCGTCCCGCGCGACCTTCACGTCATCGCGTCTCACGCGGTTCCCGCTAGCGACGCCCCACACCTGGTACCCGAGCTCCTGGATGAAGTACGGATAACCCTGCGTGATCTTCAGCGCCATGGTGACCGCGTCCTCGTCGTACGACACGCCTTCGACCAATGCGGGCTCGATCAGCGCCTTCCGCGCATCCTCACCTTCGAGCGATCCGATGGTCGGGAACTTGAACAGGCGTTCGGCGTACGACTTCGCCTCGCCGGCCAGCTCCGCGATCTGGGGCAGTCCGGCACCGACGAACGTGATCGGCAGGCGACGCTGCACCGTCTTGTGCACGGCCTGGATCAGCGCCTCGAGTTGGTTCCGCCCGAGGAACTGCACCTCATCGATGAGCAGGGCGACGCCGCGGTGCTGCTCCTCCGCCGCCTCCCCGAGCGCGACGAGGACATCGGTGAGGTCCATCGACAGGTCGCCGTGGTCGGCGGCTCCCTCAGCCGCGGGCACGTCCCACGACACACTGAACGTCCCCTTCTGATCCACGGAGACCGCGAACGCACTCAGTACTTCTGCCGCATACCGGGCGCGCTGTGTCCACCTGGCTCGTGGCGAGAGGCGGAGGAGCGCCGCCTTGAGCTGCGAGAACATCGCCTGCCGGAAGCGCGTGTCGTCGTGCTTCGACGCCTCGATCTCGACGACCTCCCATCCGGCGCGACGGGCGATCTCGCCGAACTTTCCGAGGAGCACCGTCTTGCCGACGCCGCGAAGGCCGGTGATGATCATCGACTGCTCGGCTCGACCCCGCTCGAGGCGTCGAAGCAGCACCGTGAATGCCTCGAGCTGGTCGTCACGACCGACGACGATCTCGGGGGCTGCACCGGCGTTCGGCGTGTAGGGGTTGCTGACGGCGTCCACGGAGAGAGTTTATGAGTTTTGGGACGCTTTAGGAAGATGGCATAAACCGCGCTAAATCCAACAACGCATGCCGGTGGACTGCCCGTTCGGAAGGCGGTGCGAACACGAGGAGGGCGGTCGGCGGCAAGAGCGGCGTGTCAGCGCTCGGCGACGATGAGGCCCTGCTGGACTGCGGTGGCACGCGCACCGAGAACGGCCCGCTCGTGGAGCACGTCGATCACGTCGGTTCCGGCATAGTCGAGGATCGTGTAGTCGGCGCACTCGATCCGCTCGGCAGGGGGACCGAGTTCGTCCTCGACGCTGGCCGCCCACGCCGGACTGCCCACGACGTACGTCGGCTCCGCGTCGTAGAAGTGCGCGAGATTCACGAGCCACGGGAAGGCGTACTGGTTCGGCTGGACCTGGAGGAGGTCCACATCGGGTGACCCGTAGGCCGCGAGATCGCGAGACTCCCAGAACTGGCCGAGCCCCGTGACGTCGCGCCCATCGACCCATTCCTCGAGGCAATCGGCACGCTGATACGGCTGGCTCGCTCGGTTCACGAGCGCCACGGCGGGAACGACGACGGCCACCGCGGCAACGGCGGCGACCACCGGGGCGAGCCAGCGGCGAGGGCTCTTCCCGAGGCTCGGTCGCCGTTCCAGGAATTGGACGACCAGCACCAGGACGGAAAGCAGCGGCGCGAAGTAGAACGGCTGGAGGTAGCGCGTCGACTCGGTTCCCGCCACCACGTTGAAGAGGTAGATGCCGATGGGCATTCCGACCCCGATGAGCGCCGTGATCACGGGTACCGGGCCGAGACGACGATTTCGAAGCACGACGATGAGCGCGACCACGGCGACAGCCAGGAGGATGGCGAGGAGCATGAACTCGAATGGACCCCGTCGGCCGTGCAGCAGCAGCGTCGCAGCCTCACGAGGGTAGTAGATCGCGGCGTCGAGCTGCTTCCCCGGATGGTTGTAGGGGAGGGCTGCCGGAGATGCGAACACACCCAACGGGATACGCGCGATCAGGCCGAGGGCGAGGCCGACGAGTGTCGGGCCCATGAGGAGGACGGCGTCCCGCCAGGGGAGGCGCTTCAGCAGGCTCGCGATCAGGGCGCCCGCGACGATCGGCGCCACACCCCAGAGGGCGTAGAGGGCGTTGGACGCGGTCGCGAGGGCCGTCAGGACAGCGATCGCCGCCATGACCGGGACCCGCCGCGCTTCGGTGCGAAGCAGGCCGAGCGTCAACCCGAGGACGCCGAAGAAGACCAGGACCGCGCCGTAGTAGTACGTCGGGAAGATGAGCAGCGACGCCAGCTGGAAGGACTCGCGCTCGGTGCCGGTCTCCAGCGACACGCAGAGCGCGAACAACGATGATCCCACGAGCGCGGCCCAGCGCGCGTGGATGCTCACCGGAGTCAGCCTCGCCGCGATCAGTCGGAGGAGCAGGTACAGGACCGACAGGGTCAGCACCGCGTTGACCATGACCGCACCCTCGGGTACTGGGATCGCCGCACGCAGGAGGAGGTAGGTCGGGATCTCGGGAAACACGAAGAGCACCGCCGACATCGCCCAGTGCGGTGCCTCACCGGCGAGGATCGATCGGTGCACCAGCTCCAGGAGGACGGAATCCCCGTCGTAGAACAGCACGGCCCCGCGCTCGGAGAAGACGACGGAGGCTACGGCGCCGACTGCGAAGGCGAGGGCGACGAGGAACGCCAGCAGTTCCGGCCAGAGCCGGGACCACGTCGCCGCTCGGGTCGACGCCTCCTGGGCTGCAGCATGATCCACGTCCTTCGCACACTCCGTCCATCAGCTCGAGGGCAACCGCGAAAGTATACAAGGCTTCGACTGCCCACCCGCATCGCCTCGCCCGTGGGTGGCGACATCGAGGAGCACGATCAGGCGGCGGCGCAGTAAGCGCACCGCCGCCCGGGCAGCGACCATCCCGAAGCCACGCGACTGGAACACCGCGAAGCCCTCGCGGTTCGCCCGCGCGTCGACCGTCGTCGACACCGCGGTGTCGGCTCGGGACTCACGGGCACACGGCGAGCTGCTCGACACCGGACCCGAGCGTCGTCTCACCTCCCAGGACGACGAGCCGGTCGACGTAGGAAGCCTTGAAGCCGTCCAACGCCGACGAACGGACGCAGTGCGCTGGAGTGAGGACGATCGACGCATGCTGGGTGACTGCGGCGGTCGCTGCGCCGAGCGCATCGGCGAACCCGGTGCCGGTCGCGAGGTACGCGGTCGCCTCCGCGCCGCTGCTGATCCGCCTGCTGAGTCGCTCGCTGGTGGCGTATCGATCCTGACCGGCGTCGCGCGGCCTCACGTACTCGACGGCACCGGAGGCGATGAGGTCCTGCTCGAGTTCGAATGACACCGATGGGAACCCTCCGATGATCTCCGTCGCCCTCGGGCGAAGCGCCGAGAGCAGCGCTTTCGACGCCGGGTCGAGCGTCTTCGCCGGGCCGTACACGAGAATCACCGGCGAGCTGACGGACCCTGCCAGAGGAGCGGCCGACAGGGCATCCGGGAAGTTCGTCCCGGTCGCGAGGTACGCGTCCGGGTGCGGTCCAGGGCCGAACGCATCCTGGACGATGAGACGCGACGTCTCGTATCGGTCTGAACCCCCGATCCTGCGGACTACGGGGGCAAGGGATCGCAGCTGGTCCATCACCTGATCGGAGACCGATTTCGCACTGCCCACGACGACGACCTCGGCCGGAGCGAGCCGCGCCACCTCGTCACGCACCACGTCAGGGAGGCGGGCGGGGTCCGTCAACAACAGCGCACCGCCTCGCTTGGACGCAGCAGGACCCGCGCTCAGTGCGTCCGGCCAGTTGGCGCCGCTGGCGATGTAGAGCACCGGCACGGAGTTGGGAAACGCTCGCCGCGTCGCCAGCACGGCGGTTTCATACCGGTCGCGGCCTGCGACGCGCGAGGTCGTGAACCGGAAGCTCTCGAGTTCGAGATCGAGCCCGGTGCGCGATTCACCCGAACTCAGCGTGACCGGGACGGCATGATCGACATCGTCGGCTCCCGACCAGAACACGTCGCCGGCGATGGGGCCGTCGATGTGCCAGTCCTCTCGTCCCTGGAACACATACGTCCCCGGGTACAGCGCATCGAAGGTGTACCGGCCGCCCTCGTCTTCGGCGAAGTCGGCCAGCTGGTACCGACCCGTGTCCGGATCGACGCGATACGCCGTCACCGACAGCCCCTGCTCGAGCCAGCCGCCCAGGTACCGGATCGAGCCGGTGGCCAGCGCACCCACGGGTTGCTCGATGCGGATGCCGGCGGTCGTCGCGGTGAACACCTGGGCGTGCCCCTCGTCGGGAGAGCCTCCAGCGAACGCCCCCGCATACGGCGACTGCTGGTGCGCAGCGACGACGTATCGGTTGCCGGCCGTCAAGCCGTCGAACGTGAACGGCGAGCCGGATTTCGTCTCCCAGTGGTCGTCGTCCAGTCCGTGAACGGAAACCTGGGCGTACCGCCGCTCCTCGAGCACGTGTCCGTCCGACCCCAGCGCGACCACCGTTCCAGAGAGCGACGTGTCGCCGACGGCTTCATCCTGAGCCTGGGCGGCGGCCGTCGTGATCAGGAGGGAGAACGTGGTCAGGAGCGCGGTCGCAAACGCCGTCATCGTTCGGGAATGCTTCACCATTCGCACGACTCCATGCGCGCGACGGCCGGTCCGAGCGAGGGCTCGCCGCCGAGCAGCACGACCCGGTCCCACTCCCTCGACTCGAGCATGCCCAAGAGACCAGCATGGACGCAGGTGGACGGAGTCAGATAGATCGGCGCTCCGTAGGCCGCGGCGGCGGTGGCGCCGGCGAGTGCGTCCGCGAAGCCGCTCGAGTTCGCGAAGTACGACAGCCCGAGGTACCGCGACGACAGATAGACGTTGTTGAGCCAGATATTGGTGTCGAACCGATCCACGCCACCGAAGCGGCGCACGGAGTCCACCATTCCGGCGACATCCTGCTCGATCCCATCGGAGATGGACGCCGTCGACCCGAGGATGGAGACCGTTCTCGGGGCCAGCGATTCCAGCGCGGTCCGCGTCGGTCCGTCGAGCCGATCAGTCCAGCCGCTCACGAGGAGCACCGGCACGCCGAGTCGCCCGGCGATCGGTCCCGCGGATAGCGCGTCAGGGAAGTTCGCGCCGGTCGCGAGGAACACCGTTTCGTACGGTCCAGGGCCGAACGCGTCAGCGACCAGCTTGCGGGAGGTGTCGAACCGGTCCACTCCCCCGATCCTTGTCACGTCTGGCACAAGCTCCTCGACCTGCGCCAGTACGCCGTCGGATACGGAGGCCGATGATCCGACGACGACCACACGCTGGGGGGCAAGGCGCTTGATCTCGTCGCGGGTCACGTCCGGCAGAGTCGTAGGGCCGGTGAGCAACAGCGATCCGCCGCGCGCGGACGCGGCCGGCCCGGCGCTGAGCGCGTCTGGCCAGTTCGCCCCGCTCGCAAGGTACAACACTGGAATGCCGGGTTCGAACGTCGCCTTCGAGATCTCGACGGACGTCGCGTACCGGTTTTCACCAGCGAGCCGGTACACCCACCACATCGCCTCCGGCAGGGTGAAGTCGATTTCGGTCACGGTCGCACCTGCCGCAATCTCGAGCGGCACAGCGTCCTCGAAGTGGTCGCCGTCGGGGTAGTACTCGTCGCTCAGCGCTCTCGGCGAGGCTCCCTGCGAACCGCGGAAGATGTATACGCCCGGGAACAGCCCCCCGAAACGGTAATCCCCGGTGTACGTGCCGTCGATCGCAATGGAATCGAAATCTCCGCGCGCCTCGTCATACCGCAACGCCTGCACGGTGAGCTCCCGGGACGGGCTCACCGGACCGATCGTGCCCGACACCGTCGCCAACGTGGGCAGCACGACCGCGAGTTCGTACGTCGTCTCCGTGAAGGACCTCGCGTCCTCACGATACGGCGTCGGCATCGCGCCGACGTAGACCGGTTGTTCTCCATACCCCAACTCGAGGTAGTACTCGCGACCCGGATGGAGGTCGTAGAAAGCGAACGTGCTGCCGTGGATTCTCGAGATGACGACGCCTGGCGCGTCCTCGGCCATGAGTCGGACCTCGCTCGAGCCCGTCCGCACGACCCCGTCCGGCGATTCCACGAACAGCGCGCCAGTGAGATGGATGAGTCCATTCTCGGCCCCGTGTCCCGGCCAGAAGACCGGCGGCAGCGTCGGCGCCGGGTCAACGGCGGACAAGGCGTCGGCCTGGGCGTCCGGAACCTGCACCTCGCCGGGTCCCGGCAGATCGGCGGCGTCGGCCTGCTCGGCCACCGGGAGCACGGGGGCGTCGCCGATCGGCTCCTCGGCGTATGCGGGGGTCGCGGTCATGGCCACCGCGAGGGCAAGGCTCACGAGCGCGGCGAAAGCTCGCCGCTGCGTGCATCGGGTCACGTCATCACTTTCGTCAGGGGCGAGTCGACTCGCTGCGACGCGGGACCCGTGGACGAAGAATATGGCACCGAACGTCTTGAAGTCGAGACGCTCAGCCGCGGCCCGTGAACTCCGGCTTGCGCTTCTGCTGGAATGCCGCGAAGCCCTCCCGGTAGTCCTCGGTGTCGCACAGCGCGGCCTGGGCGCGGTTCTCCTGATCCATCGACTGCCAGAGCCCGAGCCGGTCGTCACGCAGCGACGCGACGAGCGCCTTCGACGCGAGGAACGCCCGGGTTGCCCCGGATGCCGCGGCGCGGGCCGCCGCGCGGGCGGCATCCGTCACCTCGTCCGCCGGGAACACCTGCGAGAACAGCCCGGATGCCACGGCCTCCGTGCCGGACATCAGGCGGCCGGTCACGATGAGGTCCATGGTCTTGTGCGCGCCGAGGCGCTCGACGAACAGCGCGTGGCCGCCCGAGTCGAGCGTGGCGCCGAGGTTCGCGAACGGCGAGCCGATCTTGGCGGTGTCGGCGACGTACACGATGTCGCTTGCGATGAGGAGCCCGAGGCCGACGCCGAGGCACGCACCGTGAGCGACCGCGAACGTCGGCGCCGGGAACGCGGCCATGCGCTCGAGGAGCGGCTGCACGAGTCCTCCGAGGTAGCCGAGCACGTCGTCTTCGCGGGGGTCGACGCCCGAGATGTCGCGGCCGGCGCAGAAGGCGCGCCCTTCGCCCCGCAGCACCAGCGCGCGCACCCGCCCGCCTGCGGCGACCGCCTCGGCCTCGGTGTAGGCATCCGACAGTTCGGCGATGCCCGCCGGGTCGAGCGCGTTGAGCTTCTCAGGGGCGTTCAGCACGACCTCGGCGACGCCGTCGTGCACGCTCAGTTCGATCATGATGCTCCGTTCACCGGGTCGCCGTCGACCCGCTCGCAGGCTACCGGTGTCAGACGTCGTAGTCGACGACGACTCGGTCGGACTTCGGGTGCGACTGGCAGGTGAGCACATAGCCGCGCTCGAGCTCGTCGGGTTCCAGCGCGTAGTTCTCGGTCATCGCGACGCTGCCCTCGATGAGACGGGCGCGGCACGTGCCGCAGACGCCGCCCGCGCACGCGAACGGCACGTCGGGCCGCACGCGCAGCGCCGCGTTGAGGATCGACTCGTTCGCCGACACCGGGCTCTCGACCTTCGACGACTGCCCGTCGAGCGTGAACTCGATCGCCACGGTCGCCTCACCGCGTTCGACCACGACGGGGCGTCCGTGTCGAGGCTCGACGCGGTCGGCGTCGGTCGTGAACAGCTCGTAGCGCACATGCGAGGTGTCGACGTCCTTGGCCGCGAGCGTGTCGCGCGCGAGTTGCACGAGCTCGAACGGGCCGCAGAGGAACCACTCGTCCACCGTCTCGGGGCGGATCAGCACGTCGAGGATCTGCTCGAGCTTGGGCGCGTCGATGCGCCCCGAGAGGAGCGGGGCGGTGCGCTGCTCGCGCGAGAGCACGTGATGCAGCGCGAGCCGCGACGGGTAGCGGTCCTTCAGCTCGGCGAGCTCCTCGAGGAACATCACGTCGAGCGTCGACCGGTTCGTGTACACGAGCTCGAACTCGGATGTCGCGGAGCGCGCGAGCACCGTGTGGGCGAGCGCCATCAGCGGGGTGATGCCCGACCCTGCCGCGATGCCCACGACGTGCTTGCCGTCGAGCGCGTCGAGGGTCGAGGTGAACGTGCCCTGCGGGCTCATCACGTCGAGCGCGTCGCCCGGCGCGAGGTCGCTCGTCGCCCACGTCGAGAACTCGCCGCCGAGGTCGCGCTTGATCGCCACCGAGATGCTGCCCCGCTCGGGGGGGCGGCAGATCGAGTAGCTGCGACGCAGCTCCCGGCCGTCGAACTCCCTACGCAGCGCGACGTACTGCCCCGGCAGGTACGTGTACTCGTCGGCGAGCGCCTCGGGCACCGCGAACGTGACCTCGACGGCGTCCTTCGTGAGCGGCCGCACCTCGGCGACCTCGAGCGAATGGAAGCGGGCACGACGCCGCTTGGGCACGTGCTCGCCGCCGACGGTGCTCTGGAGGAAGGCGGATGCCATGGCGGCATCCGTCGCCGGCACGCCGGCGGGGCCCGTCGCGGGTCGGGTCGTCGTCGACCCCAGATTGCGCGCGGCCATCAGAGCACCTTGAAGTAGTCGAACGGTTCGAGGCAGTCGCGGCACTCGTAGAGCGCCTTGCACGACGTCGAGCCGAAGCGGGCGAGCTCGCGGGTGTTCAGCGAGTCGCAGCGGGGGCACTTCACCGCGAGCTGCAGGCGAACCGGGCCCGCCGGGCGGGCTGCGGCACGGCCGGTCGGCGCCTGGATGCCGTAGCGGCGCAGCTTCTCCTTGCCGGCCTCGCTCATCCAGTCGGTCGTCCACGCGGGGGCGAGCACGAGGTCGACCCGCACGTCGGCGTACCCGGCATGCGTGAGCGCGAGGAGCACGTCGTCGCGCATCGCGTCGAGGGCGGGGCATCCGCTGTACGTCGGGGTCAGCTGCACACGCACGGCCCCGCCGTCGTCGACCTCGACCGAGCGCAGCACGCCGAGGTCCTCGATCGTGAGCACGGGGATCTCGGGGTCGGTCACCGTCGCTGCGACCTCCCACGCTCGGCGCGCGGCCGGGTCGTCGGGCAGGGGCCGGGCCACGGATGCCTCGCGCACCGCGCCGGACGTGTGAGCGGTGTTTCCCGCCGCAGAACCAGTCGATTCGTCGATTTGTCTACCGATTCCCGAGAGGGGAACTCCCGTGGCGACCCGGACGGTCGTCTCCGTGGCGGCGGTCACCATGACGCCCCCCGATGTGCGCGGGCGAGCACCTGCATCTCGGCGAGGATCGGTCCGAGGTGCTCCGTGTGGATCCCGCGACGACCTCCGCCCGACGCGATGAACGCGGTGCGGCCGGTCGGCGGCTCGAGCTCCGCCTCGGCGAGCACCTCGTCGATCACGGTGTCGAAACGCGGGCGCAGGGTCGACGGCAGCACGGCGACGCCCGCGTCGGCGAGGCGCTCCACGAGCTCGTCGTCGACGAACAGCTCGTCGATGTACGGCCAGGTGTCGGCGACGGCCACGCTCATACGGCGACGTGACTCGTCGGTGCCGCCGGCCAGGCGCAGCACCCACTGCGTGGCGTGGTCGCGGTGGTAGTCGACCTCCTTCACCGCCTTCGCGGCGATCGCCGCGAGCGTCGGGTCGGTCGACGCCGTGAGGGCGCCGTACAGCTCGAAGAGGTACACGGATGCCACGAGCTGCCGGGCGATCGTGTGGGCGAAGTCGCCGTTCGGCTGCTCGAAGAGCCAGGCGTTGCGCCACTCGGGTTCGTCACGCCAGTAGGCGAGGTCGTCCTCGCTTCGGCCGGTCGCGGTGCCGGCGTAGTGGAGCAGCGAGCGTGCGTGCCCGATGAGGTCGAGGCCGATGTTGCCGAGGGCGACGTCCTCCTCGAGCTCGGGGGCCCGGGTGATCCACATGCCGAGCTGCTGGGCGAGCACGAGCGCGTCGTCGCCGAGCCGCAAGGCGTACTCCGCGGCATCCGCCGGCGCCGTCGCCCCCGCACCGCCGGCCTGCGAGCCGGTGAACTCCTCGGCGAGCGCCAGGCGGTCGACCGAGACGTCGCCGTGCACATCGACATGCGGGTCGAGATCGCTGCTCACAGGTGCTTCACCCCCTCGCTCTTCGTGTAGTAGACCGCGTGACGGTAGTTCTTGCCCGCGGGGCTCTCGAAGAACGCGCCCTTCGCATCGGGGTCGCTCGTCGTGATCGCAACGGCGGGCACGACCCAGATCGACACGCCCTCATTGCGCCGCGTATAGACATCGCGGGCGTTGCGCAAGGCCATGTCGGCGTCGGGCGCGTGCAGCGATCCGACGTGCACATGCGAGAGGCCGCGGTTCGCCCGCACGAAGACCTCCCACAGCGGCCAGGCCTCGGTTCCCATCTCTCCGGGAGTCGACATCAGGCCACCGCCCCGGATGCCTCGGCAGCACGTGCGGCCTGCTTCGCCGCGTACGCCGTGGCGGCCTCGCGCACCCAGGCGCCCTCCTCGTGTGCCTCGCGACGGCGGCGCACGCGCTCCGCATTGGCGGGGCCACGGCCGGCGAGCACCTCATGGAACTCGTCCCAGTCGATCTCGCTCATGTCGTACCGTCCTGCCTCCTCGTTCCACGCCAGGTTCGGGTCGGGCAGGGTCACGCCGAGCACCTCGGCCTGCGGCACGAGCATGCCGACGAAGCGCTGTCGCAGTTCGTCGTTCGAGAAGCGCTTGATGTTCCACGCCATCGACTGCGCCGAGTTCGGCGACTCGTCGTCGGGCGGGCCGAACATCATGAGCGAGGGCCAGTACCAGCGGTTCACGGCATCCTGCGCCATCTCGCGCTGCGCCTCGGTGCCCTGCATGAGCTCGAGCAGGATCTCGAAGCCCTGCCGCTGGTGGAACGACTCCTCCTTGCAGATGCGCACCATCGCCCGGCCGTACGGCCCGTACGAGCAGCGGCAGAGCGGCACCTGGTTGCAGATCGCGGCTCCGTCGACGAGCCAGCCGATCGCACCCATGTCGGCCCAGGTCGGCGTCGGGTAGTTGAAGATCGACGAGTAGCGCGCGCGGCCCTCGATGAGCTGCTGCATCATCTCCTCGCGCGATATGCCGAGGGTCTGCGCGGCGGAGTAGAGGTAGAGCCCGTGGCCCGCCTCGTCCTGCACCTTCGCCATGAGGATGGCCTTGCGCTTCAGGCTCGGCGCGCGCGTGATCCAGTTCGACTCCGGCTGCATGCCGATGATCTCGGAGTGCGCGTGCTGCGAGATCTGGCGGATCAGCGTCTTGCGGTACCCCTCCGGCATCCAGTCGCGCGGCTCGATGCGCGAGTCCCTGGCGATGACGTCGTCGAACAACGCCTGGGCGGCCTCGTCGCCATGTTGTTCGCGACTGGCCACGCTGAGGTCTGCGGGTGCGGTCATCGTCGACTCCTGTGTCTTCGCGGCATCCGGTGCTCGTGACATCCGGTATTACTAACCGATCGTTCAGTTAGTATATAGTCATCTCGAGCGCTGCAGCAACGGCGCACGGAACTCGACGAGGAGCTTCAGATGACGGATGCCGCGACCGAGCGCGCGAACCGCGCCATGATGGACCGCGACCTCGCCTCCGCCGCCCTCGGCATGATCGTCGAGCGCGACGAGCCCGGCCTCGCCGTCGTGTCGATGCGCGTTCGCGACGACATGACGAACGGCTTCCACATCACCCATGGCGGCCTCGTCTTCGCCCTGGCCGACACGGCCTTCGCCATCGCCTGCAACGAGGACGACAACGTCACCGTCGCGGCGGGCGCCGACATCACCTTCCTCAAGTCCACCGTCGCGGGGCAGACCCTCACCGCGACCGCGGTCCGCCGCACCCGGTCGGGCCGCACCGGACTCTACGACGTGTCGGTCGTCGACGAGCACGGCGACGCCGTCGCCGAGTTCCGCGGCCGATCCCTCTCCACCAACCGCACCATCTCCACGCCGGTCGAGTAGCGGCGAAGCCGCGCATCGAGACCGATCCCAGACCAGGAGCACCCCGTGTCGACGACGACCATCTCCCCCACCGTCTCCGGCCTCGAGCCGGTGCCCGCCGACCAGCTCGACCCCGAGGAGCGGATGAGCCGTGCCGAGATCGAGGCGCTGCAGCTCGAGCGGCTCCAGCAGACCGTGCGGCACGCCTACGAGCACGTTCCGCTGTACACGGCCAAGTTCGACGAGGCGGGCGTGCACCCCGACGACATCCGCTCGCTGTCGGATGTCGCGAAGCTGCCGTTCACCACCAAGGCCGACCTGCGAGACACCTACCCGTTCGGCATGTTCGCCGTGCCGATGGAGCAGGTCGCCCGCATCCACGCGTCGAGCGGCACCACGGGCCGCCCGACCGTCGTCGGCTACACGAAGGGCGACCTCGAACGCTGGGCGTCGCTCGTCGCCCGATCGCTGCGGGCCAGCGGCATCCGACCCGGCATGAAGGTGCACAACGCCTACGGCTACGGCCTGTTCACCGGCGGGCTCGGCGCCCACGCCGGCATCGAGGCGCTCGGCGCCACGGTCATCCCGATGTCGGGCGGCCAGACCGCGCGCCAGGTGCAGCTCATCCGCGACTTCGAGCCCGACGCGATCCTCTGCACGCCGAGCTACCTGCTCACGATCGCCGACGCGATGGTGAAGGAGGGCATCGACCCGCGCTCGACGAGCCTCAAGGTCGCCGTGCTCGGCGCCGAGCCGTGGACGAACGAGATGCGGCACGAGCTCGAGCAGCGCCTCGGCCTCGACGCGCTCGACATCTACGGCCTCAGCGAGGTGATGGGCCCGGGCGTCGGCAACGAGTGCCTCGAGACGAAGGACGGCCCCCACATCTGGGAGGACCACTTCCTCCCCGAGATCATCGACGGCGACACCGGCGCGGTGCTGCCCGACGGCGAGATGGGCGAGCTCGTGTTCACGTCGCTCACGAAGGAGGCGTTCCCGGTCATCCGCTACCGCACGCGCGACCTCACCCGCCTGCTGCCCGGCACCGCACGCCCCGGCATGCGCCGCATCGAGAAGATCACCGGCCGCAACGACGACATGATCATCCTGCGCGGCGTGAACCTCTTCCCGACCCAGATCGAGGAGATCGTGCTCGGCATCGAGCAGCTCACGCCGCACTTCATCCTCGAGCTCACGAAGGAGGGGCGGATGGATGCGCTGAAGGTGCGCATCGAGCGCCACCCCGACCTCTCACGCGAGACCTGCGAGGCGGCCACCGTCGTGCTCGTCGAGCGGATCAAGGTGCACATCGGCTCGACCGTCGCCGTGCAGCTCGAGGAGCCAGGCACGCTGCCGCGCAGCGAGGGCAAGTACAAGCGGGTCTACGACCTGCGCAACCAGTGAGCGGATGCCCCGGGCACGGGGTGCGAGACTGAGGGCGATGTCTGAGAACGGAACGCTGCGGCGGGGACGCCCCGGGTACGACCAGCAGGGGATCCTCGATGTCGCCGTGGCCGCGTTCATCCAGTACGGCTACGACGCGACGTCCATGGGCGTGCTCGCCGACCGCCTCGGCCTCTCGAAGTCGGCGATCTACCACCACTTCGCCTCGAAGGACGAGATCCTCGACCGCGCGCTCGACACCGCCCTGGGCGCGCTCGAGGGGGTGCTCGAGGAGACGGATGCCGCGGGCGGCCGCGCGGGCGATCGGCTCGACCACGTGCTCCGCGGTGCCGTGCACGTGCTCGTCGACAAGCTCCCCTACGTGACCCTGCTGCTCCGGGTGCGCGGCAACACCGAGGTGGAGCGGCGCGCGCTCTCGCGACGACGCGCATTCGACAAGCGGGTCACCGCCCTCGTCTCCGAGGCGCAGGCCGAGGGATCGCTCCGCAGCGACATCGACGTGCGCGTCGTGGAGCGGCTGCTGTTCGGCATGATCAACTCGATCGTCGAGTGGTACCGTCCGGGCGGCCGGGAGGACGCCGACAAGCTCGCCGACGACGTCATCGCCGTCGCGCTCGACGGGTTGCGCATGCCCACGTCGAACCGGGTGCAGGAGCTGCTCGGCTGACGCTGTTGCGGGTCAGCGGTCGAGCTGGAGCCGCGACCACGCCAGCGCGCAGAGGGCACCGAACACGAGCGGCACCGACGGCACGGTGAGGAGCGCCGCGGCCGGCACCGAGTCGGGCGCGATCGCCCAGAGGGCCGGCGCCACGATCGGCACCCATGCGCCGACGTCGGCGATGGCGAGCACCTGCGCGACCACGATGATCCCGATGGTGGTGGCGATGCCGGGCAGCAGGCCGCGCCCGAGGGTAGCCGCCCACGCGGCGGGGACGGCGATCAGCGCCGTGAGCACCACGAGCAGCGGGAGTCGGGCGAGCTCGCCGAACCCTGCGGCATCCGTCACCCCGTAGCCCAGCATGAGCCCGACGCCCGTGACGACGCCCGTGAGCAGCACCGCGACCCCGACCGCCCAGATCGCGTACACGATCAGCTTGCCGATGGCGATGGCGGCACGGGGCACCGGCATCGCGAACAGCGCGGCCACGGTGCCGTCGGCGAACTCGCGGCCGAACATCCAGCTGAGTGCCACGCCGAACGCCCCGAGGCCGCCGGCGGCGGTGATCTGGACCACGATGCCGACGAGGCCGGCCCAGCCGCCCACGCCCGCGAGCGGCCCGAGCTTGGCGATCACCTGCTCCTCGCCGGATGCCACGGCGGCGAGGATCCCGAGCGTGAGCGCGCCCACACCGGCGACGACCAGCACCGTCGTCCACAGCAGGACGTGCGACGACCGCGCCTTGCGCGCCTCGACGGTGATCGCGGCGCGGAGGAGGCCGCGTGGTGCGACGCGGGCGCTCATGCTGCGCTCCGAGTGGCGTCGTCGCGAGCCGCGTCGTCGCGAGCTGCGTCGTCGCTGAGCACGAGGTCGAAGAACGCGCGTTCGAGGTCGACACCGTCGGGGTCGAGCGAGCCGATCGCGCGGCCGTCGTTGATCACCGTGATCCGGTCGGCCACGCGTGCGACCTCGTCGAGGTGGTGGCTCGAGACGAGGATGCCGGCGCCGGCGGCAGCCCGCCGGAGCAGCGATTCGCGCAGCAGGATCACGCCGGCGGGGTCGAGGGCGTTCGTCGGCTCGTCGAGCACGATCACCATCGGCTCGTGCAGCAGGGCCGCCGCGAGACCGACCCGCTGGCGGTTGCCGAGCGACAGCCGACTCGTCCGCACCCGGGCGTAGCGCCCGAGGTCGAACTCCTCGATCGCGTGGTCCACGAGCCTGTTGACGCAGCCCCGTTCGATGCCGTGCAGCCGCGCGGCGATCTCGAGGTTGCCGCGCCCGGTGAGCTCCCCGTACGCGAGTGGCTGCTCGACGAGCTGGCCCACGCGCGCCCAGGTCGCGGCATCCGCGGATCGGAGGTCGACGCCATCCACGCGCACCTCGCCGGTGTCGGGCCGGAGCATGCCGAGCAGCACGCGCATGAGCGTCGTCTTGCCCGCGCCGTTCAGTCCGACGATCGCGTGGATCTCCCCCGAGGCGACGCCGAGGTCGATGCCGCGAAGGCCGGCCCCGCCGCGGAACCGGCGTACGAGCCCGCGACCCTCGAGACGCAGCGCCGCGCTTTCGCGCGGGGTCATGCCGCCACCTCGATCACGTCGAGCGCCCGTTCGATCGCATCGGCGAGGGTGCTGCGCTCTTCGTCGGCCCACATGAAGAGCCCGGCGACCAGCGCAGCGAGCACGGATGCCGCCGCCACTCGCGCCACGTCGGGCGACGCCCCGTCGGCGACGAGCTGCTCGATGATCGCCTGCTCGGTGTTGCCCGTCGAACGCCACACCGCCCCGCGCAGCGAAGGCGTGTTCGCAGCAATACGCACCCGGCGCCGGATCACCGGCGTCTCGGGCTCGGGCAGCGCCCGCCAAGCCGCACGGATGCCGCGAGCCGCCCGCACGAACGGCTGCAGGTCACGCGGCTGCTCGGCGATCGCCGCCGTGAGCACCGGGTCGTACGGGTCGTCGAGCAGCAGGTGCTCCTTCGCCGGGAAGTAACGGAAGAACGTCATCTCCGTGACGCCGGCAGCGCGGGCGATCTCGGCGACGGTGGTCTGCTCGTAGCCCTGGCGCTCGAAGAGCTCCAGGCCTGCCTCGACGAGCGCCGCGAGGGTGCGCTCGCGCTTCGAGGGTCGTTGCCGGGTGTCAGTCACGCCATAATGTTAGCCACTAACATTATGGACGTCAATCACCCGAGTCGCCGTGCCCGCACCGTGAAGACCTCAGGCGGGGCAGGCCTCGGCGCTGCGGGTGCCGATCGCCTGGACGCCGACCTGCGGCATCCGCTCACTCGATGCCCCGGACGCCACCGGCGCCTCGGCGAGCCGCTCCTGCACCACACGACGCCGCTCGAGCTCGTCGGTGAGACGCGCCTCGCGCGCCGCCTGCAGGTGGGGGAAGGAGAGTTCCGAGATCAACATGTTCCACTCCGGTTCGTCGTCATCTGCCTCTAAACTCCTCCCTAAGGCGATCGCCCGGCATCCGGCAGATGCCGTATTCGTGCGGCCTGCGCCGAGAAGGCCGAGAGACGGGAATGAGCGGATGCCGCAGGACGCTGTACCGCGTGTGAAGAAGCGCATCGGGTTCCTCTCGTTCGGCCACTGGCATCCGTCACCGCAATCGGCCACCCGCGACGCGCGTGACGCGCTCGTGCAGTCGATCGAGCTGGCGGTCGCGGCCGAGGAGCTCGGCATCGACGGCGCGTTCTTTCGCGTGCACCACTTCGCCCGGCAGCTCGCGAGCCCGTTCCCGATGCTCGCCGCGATCGGTGCGCGCACCAGCCGCATCGAGATCGGCACCGGCGTCATCGACATGCGGTACGAGAACCCGCTGTACATGGCCGAGGATGCCGCAGCGGCCGACCTCATCAGCGCACACGCCGGCGGCGAGGGGCGGCTCCAACTCGGCGTGAGCCGCGGGTCGCCCGAGCCTGCGCTGAACGGCGCGCACTCGTTCGGGTTCGTGCCGCCCGAGGGCGAGACCGACGCCGACCTCGCACGCGCGAAGACCGAGGTCTTCCGTGCGGCGATCTCGGGCGCGGGCGTCGCCCCCGCCAACCCGCAGATGACGGGCTCCAGCGGCACGCTCCCGATCCAGCCGCATTCGCCCGGGCTCGCCGACCGGATCTGGTGGGGCAGCGGCACACGAGCCACCGCGGAGTGGACGGCCGAGCAGGGCATGAACCTCATGAGCTCGACGCTGCTCACCGAGGACACGGGCGTGCCGTTCGACGAGCTGCAGGCCGAGCAGATCCATCTCTACCGCGACGCGTGGGCGAAGGCCGGGTGGGAGCGCACCCCGCGTGTCTCCGTGTCGCGCAGCATCATCCCGCTCATCACCGACGAGGATCGCCAGTACTTCGGCGGCCGCATCGGCGCGGACACGCAGGACCAGGTCGGGTTCCTCGACGGCGGCCTCGCACGGTTCGGCAAGAGCTATATCGGCGAGCCCGACCAGGTGGCGGAGGACCTCGCGAAGGACGCCGCCGTCGCGGCAGCCGACACCTTGCTCGTCACCGTGCCGAACCAGCTCGGGGTGGACTACAACACGCGGCTCCTCGCCGCGATCGCCGAGCACGTGGCGCCCGCGATCGGGTGGCAACCGGCGACCTGAGCCGCGGGGAGCCGTCCCACCCCGGTGCTCGTCAGTGCCGGCGGCGCAGGTCGGGCAAGAGCGCTTTCGGCGACCGTCCGCGGATCGCGCTCCACCACACGCCCGCGCCGTAGGCCGCGTCATCGAGCCGCCTGGCGATCCCGAACCGCACGGGATCGAGTCGCGGCCGCGTGCGCGCGAACTCCCACACGGTGTCGGCGACGGATGCCACGAGGACGGCTCGCCGCACCCGGCGCGACACGAGGCATCCGATCGCCGTCAACGGCCACCAGTGCCGCAGCAGCAGCGCGAATCCCTGTGCGACCGCCCCGACGAGCCCGTACCCGGTGAGGCGCGCGGCGAGGGGGTACGGATGCCGCACGGCGGTCGCCCGGCCGCCGATCCGGACCGCGGTGGCCGCCAGCACCAGGGCGGCGACGGGGATCGACCACCGTCGCTGCGCCGCGAGCGCGACGAGCACGGCGGCACCCCACGGCGGCAGCACGACGGGCGCGATGTCGTCGGGGTGGCGCTCCGCGAGCGGGTGCGCTCCGGTGCCGTAGAAGAACTTGCGTCCGAGCCAGGCGCGCAGCGTCGAACGGTGCTCGTGTCGCACCGAGGCAGCGGGCTCGAAGCGCACACGCCGCCCCTCCTCGACGAGTCGCCACACCAGGTCGACGTCCTCGCCGACGCGCATCGATTCGTCGAATCCCGCTCCCAGTGCGTCGACCCGTGCGACCAGGCAGGTGCTCGACACCCAGGTGACCGGCGATCGCGGCCGCACGCTCGAGGAGTCGCTCCCGAGGTCGAGCGACGAGCGGGCGTCCTCGTACCTCGTGATCCAGTTCGCGTCGCTGATCGCGTCCCCCACGCCGTCCCCGAGTCCGAGCACGCGCGGTGCCACCATCGCGAGCGCCGGGTCGGCGAAGTGCCGGAGCATGAGCTCGATCGCCGCCGGCTCGACCACGACGTCGGAGTCCACGAACACGACGTACGGCGTGGACACCAGGGCGAGCCCCGCGTTCCGCGCCCCCGCCGGCCCGAGGTTCCGCCCGAGCGCGAGCAGCTTCGCGCCGCGACGGGCGGCGACGGTTGCGACAGCACCAGGGTCGATCGAGGCGTCGTCGACCACGATGACCGGCACGGCGCCGCCGATCCCCGCGAGCAGCCGGTCGAGCTGCCGAGGCCGGTCGCGCACGGGGACGACGACGGTCGCCAGGGCAAGGTCGCCCGGCGGCAGCGCGTGCACGACCGGGTCGGCCATGCCGGTCGCGAGCAGGTGGTCGGCCAGCGCGCGCGTCGCGGCATCCGTCACGATCAGCTCCCCGTCGTGGATGCGGTCGCGGGCGAGCGGCTTCAGCCGCGAGATGCGGGTGGGCGAGCCGCCGACCAGCACGGCGCCGTCGTCGACCACGCGGGTGTGGCGGTTGAGGCGCACCGTGAAGCCGTCGGGCAGGCGTGCCGTCACGAGATGGCCCCGGTCGTGGGATCGGTGCCGTCGTCGCCGCGCAGCAGGCATCCGCGTCCGTCGGCCCGACCCCACCGCAGCCGCGCCCACGCCTCGGCGACGAACGCGTCGAGCAGCACTTCGCCTTCGTCGGGGGATGCGGCGCGCGGGTCGCCGAGGACGCCGTTCTCGACGACGGCGCGCACCCCGCCCTCGCGGAGCAACGGCATGAGGTCGACGATCGCGCGCGTGTCCCCCGCCTCGAGACGATCGCCGCGCACGCGCGACGGGTCGAGCCGCTGCAGGATCGAGGTCTCGGAGCGACCCGCGTGGGCGTCCACCGGCACGTCGGGGCCGAGCGGATGGGGGCCCGGCACGCAGGGCAGCCACGAGGCCGGGCGCTCCTCATCGATGAGGAGCGGCACCGCGGTCGCGAGCGATTCGACGTTGCCGCCGTGGCCGTTCACGAACACCACCCGCTCCGCCCACTCGCACGCCGACCGGCCGAACTCGAGGAGGAGGAACGTCAGCGCCCGCGTCCCGATGGAGATCGTCCCCGGGAACGCCTGGTGCTCACCGCTCGCCCCGAACGCGATGGGGGGCGTCACGACCGCGTCGACGCCCTCGGCCCGCAGCCGCGCGGCGACCGCGTCGGCCACGGCGGAGGCCACGACCGTGTCCGTGTCGAGCGGCAGGTGCGGCCCGTGCTGCTCGGTGGATCCGAGCGGCACGAGCACGACCGGACGGCCGACGTCGGGCCACGGCCGGTCGACGAGGCGCGGCGCGCCGGGGCCGGTCATGCGGCCGCCTCAGATGTTGCCGAGTGCGACCGAGTCTTCGGGACGCGGCTCCGCGGGTTCGCGCGTGCTCCGGCGGGTCGCCGGGCGAGCCTTCCGCGCGGCGGGCCGGCGCGGCGGCGTGACCGCATCGGAGTCGGCGCCGAGCTCGCGACGGAAGCCGGGCGGCAAGTAGAAGTCCGCGGGGGAGAGCTCCTCGATCGAACCGTGTCCGAGACCCAGCACAGCGGAGTCCAGGCCGCCGCGCAGGATGTCCAGCACGTTCTCGACCCCCGCCTGTCCATTCGCCGCCAGCCCCCAGAGGTACGCCCGACCGATCATGACCGCGCGCGCACCGAGCGCGAGCGCCTTCGCGACGTCCCCGCCGCGTCGGATGCCGCCGTCGAGGAGGACCTCCACCTGGCCGCCGACCGCCTCCGCGATGCCGGGAAGCATGCGGATGGACGCGGGCGTCGAGTCAAGGTTATTGCCGCCGTGGTTGGAGACCGAGATCGCCGTCACGCCGGCGTCGACTGCGCGCTTCGCGTCGTCGATACGCGAGACGCCCTTCAGCATGAACGGGCCGCCCCACTCCTCGCGGAGCCAGGCGACGTCGTCCCAGGTGGGCGGGGGCGTCGACATCCACTCGCCGTACGCACCGAAGAAGGTGGGCGCGGGCCCGCCGTCGGCCGGTGCCAGGTTCGGCGTCGTGAGGTCGGGGACCCGTCCGGTCTTCAGGTAGTCGATGAGCCAGGCCGGCCGGGTGACTGCCTGCGGCGCGAATCGCATGGCCGCCTTCAGTGTCAGCTTCTCGGGGATCCATGGGCTCCCCCAGTCGCGCCCGTGGGAGAACGACCAGTCGAGCGTGGCGATGAGCCCCTTCGCCCCGGCGGCCCGGGCCCGGTCGAGCCGGTGCACCATCGTCTCCCGACTGCCGCTCCAGTACACCTGGAAGACGGTGTTCGGGTTGGCCGCCGTGACCTCCTCGATGGGCTTCGACGCGAACGAGCTGAGCCCCATGATCGTGCCGCGGTTCGCCGCCGCACGCGCCACCGCCACCTCCCCGTCGGGATGCACCGCCTGCACGCCCGTGGGCGAGATGATGACGGGCAACGACACGGGGATGCCCATCACGGTGGTGTCGAGCTTCCGCCCGGCGCGGTGCCCGGCGACGTGCGGCGCGAACTGCAGTTCGGCGAACGCGCGCAGGTTGTCCTCGGTCGTCAGTCCTCGTTCCGAGCCGGCGACGAGCGCGCCGTACACCGACTTCGGCAGTCTCCGCTTCGCGCGCCGCTGCGCCTCGGCCACCGTCTCGAACCAGTCGTTGCTCATCGTCCGTCTCCCTTCGCGGGTGCGTCTGCAGTGGTGATGGGTGCTCCGTGTGCGCCGGCGGTCATGTGCCGAACATCTCGCTGATGGCGGGCGCGACCCCGCGGTGGTCCTGCACGACGTGCAGCGTGCCCCGCCCGATCCGCGCCAGGTCGCGGCCGAGGTCGACGTCGCGTTCACCGCTCGCGTCGAGCAGCACGTCGAGCCGCGGCAACCGTGCAGCGACCGTGCGCGGGTCGGGACCGGCATTGTGCACGCAGTCGGACAGCAGCACCACGCGAGCGTCCCGGACGGGCGCGCGCGTCAACTGCTGCGCGGCGAGCTCCAGCGGGAAGGCCACGTTCGTGAGCCCCTGCGCGGGGATCCGCATGATCGTGTCGAGGAGGTCCATGGGCTTCACGAGCTCGCCGAGGTTCAGCAGGATCGCGGCATCCGACCAGAAGGCGATCACCGCGAGGTCGTCGTGCTCCAATTCGCCGGCGAGTGCGCCGACCGTCGCCGCCGCGGTCGCCACGCGCTCCCCCTTCATCGACCCCGAGACGTCGACGGCGAGCACGACGGAGCGCTTCGTGCGGATGCGGTCGCGCACGACGATGTCCTCGTCCTCTGGAACGGGCCGCTCCGCGAGCACCTCGATCGTCCGATCCAGGTCGATCTCATCCGAGCCGCCCCGGTACGGGAGGCTCCCGAGCTCGCCGATGCCGCGTCGACTCGTCGCGTCGCGTCGCGGACGTCGGATCGCCAGTCGCGCGGCGATCCGCCTGGCACGGGCTCGGGCCCGGGGATCGACGTCGCCGTCGGACCCCGCGACGACGACGTGGGCGTCCTCATCCGTGAAGCCCGTCGCCGTGCTGCCGGGGAGCGGCTTCGCCGGAGCCCGGCCACTGCCCGTCGAGCGCAGCACCGACCCGCCTCCCGCACCCGCGGTCGCGTCGTACACGGTGGGTTCCTCCTCGAGCTGTTTCGGTCGTCGCCGGAGCGGTGCCCCATTCTCGCCACGGCGCTCTGGCCGATCACGCCGCAGGGGCGAATCGGCGGGGACGGCTCTTCATCCGGGCGCCGCCGCCGCGGGCTCGAGGATGAAGCGGTCCTCCCAGATCTCGCGCAGCACCCGCTCGGGCGTCGTCTCGATCGCCTCGTCGAGGTGGATGCGTCCCGACAACGACACGATCATCGCGTCGAACACGAGCGGCGGATACCCCTCCTGCTCAGGAGAGCGGATGCCGCGGAGCTCGGCGAGCTTCGTCGCGACGAGCACCAGGTCGATCGCGCCGCGCACGCTCGATCCCTGCCGCACGTCGGGGTGCGTGCGCGTTGCGCGAGTCACCGCAACCGCGTCGACCACCAGCCGATCGCCCACCGCCCCATGCAGCCTTGTGCGGAGCCGTACGATCGCCTCCTCGCTCGGCGCGTCCTGGTAGTCGACGGCGAGGCGGTTGAGCCGGTCGTGCACGCTCGTGGAGAGCCGAGTGGTGCCGACGTTGTCGTACGGGTTCATCGAGGCGATGACCCGGAACGTCGGCTTCGCCGCGATCCGACCCACCCGCGGCACCGCGATCGATCGGTCCGCCATCGCGGTGAGGAGCGTGTTGAGCGTGTCCTCGGGTGCCCGGTTGAACTCCTCGATGTAGAGGAATCCTCCCTCGCGCATCGCCTCGACGAGCGGGCCCGCCACGAAGTTGTCGGCGCTGTAGTCCTCCTTCAGCACCCTGGCGGGATTGTGGTGACCGACGAGCTTCGCCGGCGTCAGGTCGGCGTTGCCCTCGACGAACAGCAGCGGGATGCCCCACTCCTCCGTGATCGCGGTGAGCATCGTCGTCTTGCTCGTCCCGGGCGGCCCCTCGAGCAGGATGTCGCGCCCGGCCGCCACCGCCGCAAGCGTGAGCTCGAGCTCCCGTTCCCGGCCGACGATGTGGGCGGCGATGCGTTCGCGGTTCCTCGCCAGCTCGCCCGGCGCGGCATCCGCTCGTGTGGCGTCGGTCACCAGGTCCCCCTCACTTCGTGGTCGCTCCCGCGTCGACGGGCAGCATCACGCCGGTGACGTAGCGCGACTCGTCGGAGGCGAGCCACAGGACCGCGTTCGAGATGTCGACCGGCTCGACCCAGGGGACGGGCAGGGCGTTCATCGCCTGGAACCGTTCGGCCAGCCGTTCCCGCGTGCGCTCGGCAGGCTCGAGGTCGGGGGCGAACAGCGCGTAGAGCATCTCGTTCTGGATCATGGGCGTGTCGACGCTCGTCGGATGCACCGAGTTCACGCGGATCATGTCGGGCGCGAGCTCGAGCGCCAGGGTGCGCATGAGGCCCACCACACCGTGCTTCGCAGACACGTAGTGCGCGAAGTTCTCGAACCCCTTGATGCCCGCAGTCGAGCTCGTGAGGATGATCGAGCCGCCGCCGGCTGCCTTGAGGTGCGGGATGGCGGCCTTCGCGGTGTGCCAGACGCCGGTGAGGTTCACCCCGATCATCTCGTCCCACGACTCGTCGCTCAGCTCATCGGCTCGGCCCTGCGAGAAGATGCCCGCGTTCGCCGAGACGATGTCGAGCCGGCCGAGCTCGGCGACGCCGTCATCGAGCGCCGACTTCAGCGCGGGGTAGTCGCGCACGTCGGCTTCCCTGGCGACGATGCGCCGGTCGAGCGCCTCGACCTGCCGCACCGTCTCTGCCAGGTCGTCGGGCGTCGACATCGCATACTCCACGGTCGGCAGCTGCCGCGCCACGTCGACGGCGATGATGTCGGCGCCCTCCTCCGCCATCCGCAGCGCGTGGCTGCGCCCCTGTCCGCGTGCCGCGCCGGTGATGAACGCGACCTTCCCATCCAGTCGTCCCATGGTCTTCCCTTCCTACTTCACTGCCGCGCCGGCGTCGACCGGCAGCGGGACACCGGTCACGTAACGCGATTCGTCGCTGGCCAGCCACAGGACGGCGTTGGAGATGTCGACGGGCTCCACCCACGGGATCGGCAGCGCGTTCATCGCGATGGCCGCGCTCGCGAAGTCCTCACGCGTGGGGTTCTCGAGGTCGGGCCGGAACAACCGGTAGATCGTGTCGTTCAGCACCATTTCGGTCGCAACGGTCGTCGGGTGCACGCTGTTCACCCGGATCCTGTCCCCCGCGAGCTCGAGCGCCAGCGTGCGCATGAGCCCCACCAGTCCGTGCTTCGCGGAGACGTAATGGGACAGGTTCGGGTAGGCGAACAGCCCGGCGTCGGAGCTCGTGATGATGATCGATCCGCCGCCGGCCGCCTTCAGATGCGGGATCGTCGCTTTCGCGGTGCGCCACACGCCCGAGAGGTTGATGTCGATCATGGTCGACCAGTGGTCCTCCGGGAGGTCGACCGCCTGCGCGGGCATCCCGGCGATGCCCGCGTTCGCCGCGACGATGTCGAGCCGTCCCAGCTCGGCGACGCCCGCGTCGACCGCGGCCTTCAGCGCGTCGAAGTCGCGGACGTCGGCCTTCGTCGCCACGATCCGCCGGTCGAGGGCCTCGACCTGGCGCACGGTCTCGGCGAGGTCCTCCTCGGTCGCGGGCGGGATGTTGTTGCTGGGCACCGGCTCGCAGATGTCGATGGCGATGATGTCGGCGCCCTCCTCCGCGAGCCGCATCGCATGGCTGCGGCCCTGGCCGCGTGCCGCGCCGGTGATGAATGCGACCTTTCCATCTACACGCCCCATCGCGTGCCTCCTTTCCTCCGGGCGGGATCGCCGCCCCTCGATGGATGCCGCGCCACGCGGCATTCGGGTCAGTACTGCGTGTTGCCCGCGTCGACGGTCATGGCCATCGCGGTGATGTAGCGCGACTCGTCGCTCGCGAGGAACAGCACCGCATTCGACTGGTCGCGCGGCTCGGTCACGTCGATCGGCAGCGAGTTCGTGAGCATGCCCGCGAGACGCTCATTGCCGGCGAGCAGGCGCGGGTACTCCCCGGCCATCTCACCCATGGGGGTGTCGACCCCGGTGGGGTGCAGCGAGTTGACCCTGATGTTGTGCTTCGCGAGCTCGTGCGCGAACGCCTTGGTGAGCCCGGTGACGCCGAACTTCGACGCGACGTACGGCGTCAGGAACGGAAGTCCCTTCAACCCGGCCGCCGAGCTCGTCAGGATGATCGAGCCGCCGCCCGCCTCGATGAGGTGGGGTGCGGTGAGCTGCACCGTGTTCCAGATGCCCGTCAGATTCGTCGAGATCGTCTCGTCCCAGACCTCAGGCGTCACCTCGTCCCACGGGGCGAGGATGCAGATGCCCGCGTTCCCGACGACGATGTCGAGGTGCCCGAGTTCGGCGATGCCCTCGTCGATCGCGGCTTTCATGGCGGCGCGATCCCGGACATCGGCCTTGCGGGCGACGATGCGCCGATCCAGCGCCTCGACCTGGCGGACCGTCTCCTGCAGGTCCTCCTCCGTCGCGTGCGAGTACTGGAGTCCCGGCACCGGACCGCACAGGTCCACCGCGATGATGTCGGCGCCCTCCTCGGCGAGCCGCACCGCGTGCGACCTGCCTTGGCCGCGGGCCGCTCCGGTGACGAAGGCGACCTTGCCTTCCACTCGTCCTGTCACGTTGTGCTCCTTCTTCCGAGTTCTCAGGTGATGCGCCGTGCTACTTGATCGGGTTGGCGTTGTACCCCGGCATGAGCAGATGTCCGGCATCGACGGGGATGGTGACCCCGGTGACCGACGAAGCCAGGTCGGAGTTGAGGTAGAGCGCGGTGTCGGCGATGCGCTGCGGCGACAGGAACCCCTGCCCCTTGAGCGCATGGAACGCATAGCCGGCGTCGAGCATGTCCGCCTCGGTGCCCTCGCCCGACGGCTTGCCCGACATCATGTCCCACGCACCCTGCCAGCTCGTCATCGGCGTCAGGATCGCGCCGGGATGGATGGAGTTGACCCGGATGCCGTGCTGCGCATACTCGAGCGCGAGCGTCTTCATGACGCCGACCACGCCGAACTTCGCCGCGCAGTAGTGCACGTAGTTCGCACCGGGTTCGAGGCCGTTGATCGACGACGTGATGACGATCGACCCGCCTCCCTGCTCCATCATGTGCGGGAGCACGGCCTTCGCCGACTTCCAGACGCCGGTGAGGTTCACCGCGATCATGTCGTCCCACTGCTCGTCGGTGAGCTCGTGCGCCGGGGCCAGCGAGAAGATGCCGGCGTTGGCGATGAGGATGTCGATCTTCCCGAGCTCGGCGATGCCACGCTGCACGGCGGCGTCGAGGTCGGCTTGCTTTCGCACGTCGCCGACGACCGGGACGATCCGGCGGTCGTGCGCCTCGACCTGCGCGACCGTCTCGTCGAAGTCGGCCTGCTGGGCCATCGGGTACTGCACGCTGCCGATCTGCTCCAGCGTGTCGACGATGACGACGTCGGCACCCTCCCTGGCGCACGTCACGGCGTGGGCGCGGCCCTGCCCGCGTGAGCCTCCGGTGATGAGTGCGACCTTGCCCTCGAGCAGTCCCATGGCTGTTCTCCTCTTCTCTCCGGGCATGCCAGACCGACTCGGCGCAGACGTGCACCTCACCGCGACCGCCTTATCGCGGTCGTGCCGGAGCGCAGGGTCTCACGCGAGTTCGGAGCGGATGCCTCCTTGGTGACGCCCTGCGGCGCCGGATTCGTGGGTTGCGATGCCGTCTTCGGGCGGGCGGAAGCCCGCCAGCGGGTCCTCAGCGCAGGCGCTCACCGGCGGCGCCTGGAGGTCCTCACGCCGCGACAACGTGAGCCGAACCGGACCCATCCCGGATCGGGGCCGCGGCGGCGACGTGCGATGCGAGTGATCCCCCGCGTGCTTGGGCAGCCCGCGCTCCTCCGCGCGTTCGGCCAGCAGTTGCTCGCCGTAGCCCTGCACGCATTCGGGATCGGGTCCGTCGAGCGGGAGCCCGGTGAAGAACTTCGCGGCCATGCAGCCGCCCTTGCAGGTGTCGAAGAACTGGCACGAGCTGCACGCGCCGCCCGACTGCGGCGACCGGAGCCGCGTGAACAGCTCCGAGTCGCGCCAGACCGCCTGGAACCCACCCTCGCTGCGGACGTTCCCCGCCAGGAACTCCTCGTGGATCGCGAACGGGCAGGCGTAGACGTCGCCGATCGGGTCGATGAGGCACACGACCCGCCCCGCGCCGCAGAGGTTCAACCCGGGAAGCGCCTGGCCGTAGGCGGAGAGGTGGAAGAACGAGTCGCCCGTCAGCACGTCCTCGCCGTGCGCCACGAGCCAGTCGTACAGCTCCCGCTGCTGCTCCCGCGTGGGGTGCAGCTCGTCCCACACGTCGGCTCCGCGACCAGACGGGCGCAGCCTGGTGAGGCGCAGCTGCGCGCCGTACCGGTCGGCGATCGCCTTGAACTCGTCGAGCTGCGGGATGTTCTGGCGCGTGCAGACCACCGAGAGCTTGAAGTTGCGCATGCCGGCGTCGGACAGGTGCTGCATGGCGCGCAGCGCGGTCTCGTACGACCGCGGTCCGCGGATGAAGTCGTTCACCTCCGCGGTCGCGCCGTCGAGCGAGACCTGCACGTCGACGTAGTCGTTGGCCGCGAGCCGGGCCGCGACCTCGGGCGTGATCTTCACGCCGTTCGTCGAGAACTTGACGCCCACGTGGTGGGCGGTCGCGTAGTCGACGAGTTCCCAGAAGTCGCCGCGCACGGTCGGCTCGCCGCCGCCGATGTTCACGTAGAAGACCTGCATGCGCTCGAGCTCGTCGATGACCGCCTTGCACTCCTCGGTCGTCAGCTCACGCGGGTCGCGCCGCCCGGAGCTCGAGAGGCAGTGCACGCACGAGAGGTTGCACGCATACGTGAGCTCCCACGTCAGGCAGATCGGGGCGTCGAGCCCGAGCTCGAAGTGGTCGACGAGGCGCATGGCCTGCGGGGGCGGCGCGAAGGCGGTGCGGGTGCCGACGGCGGGGGGTTCCACGAGGGTCATGCCGCACGCTCCACGAGCATCTTCGAGTCGGCGAGGGTGCCGAGTGCCCGCAGGTAAATCGGAAGGTGCTCATCCGCCACGCCGGCGGCCTCGCACGCGTCGCGAGCCGTCGCGGCATCCGCCAGCCCCTGGACGACCGTGAGCAGCGTGCGGTCCTTCAGGAAGGACAGCTTGCGGGTACCGAAGTGGTAGAGCAGCGCACCGAACGGCTCGGGCCGGACCGAGACCTGCGGGTGGAGCTGCCAGGCGGTGTCGGGTTCGACGGCGGTCATGGCGGGTCAGTACACGCCGCACATGCCGTCGATCGAGACCTCCTCGACGAGGGAGTCCGTCTCGATCACGTCCTCGACCTCACCCTGCGATGCGACGAGTTCTTCACTTCGACTCATGGGATGCTCCTCATGTGCGATCGCCGCCCTTGGCGATCTCTCGTGATAGAGCGATACTAATGACACTCAGTGCCGTTAGGGAAGGGGGTTCCCAGGGATGGTGCTCGCCGGCGACGATGCGGTGATGCGTCCACGGCTCGGACGCGCCCCGTCCACGACGCATGCCGACCTGAGCCACACCGCACTGCGGCTGTTCATGGAGCACGGATTCGACGCCACGACGGTCGAGGACATCGCCCGTGAGGCCGGCATCGGGCGCCGCACGTTCTTCCGCTACTTCCCCTCCAAGAACGACCTGCCCTGGGGCGACTTCGACCGCCTGCTCGAAGGGATGCGGGATCACCTCGCGTCGATGCCCGACGAGCTGCCACTCATGGAGCAGCTGCGCCGGAGCATCCTGGAGTTCAACCGGTTCCCCGAGTCGGAGTGGGAGTACCACCGGCGTCGCATGGACCTGCTCCTGCACGTGCCGACGCTGCTCGCCCACTCGACGCTGCGCTACGCATCCTGGCGGCAGGTCGTCGCCGAGCACGTCGCCCGCCGGCTCGACCTGCCCGAGGACGACCTGATCCCGCAGACGATGGCCTGGACGTGCCTCGGCGTCTGCCTCGCCGCGTACGAGCAGTGGCTCGGCGACGCCGACGCGTACCTGCTCGACCTCCTCGACGAGGCGTTCCGTCTCATCGACGAGCGCATCGACACCGACATCGTGCGCGCGCACCGGAGCTCGCACGCGTGACCCGCGCGATCCGGACCACGACGGTCGTCGTCGGCGCTGGAGCCGCTGGCGCCGCGCTCGCGGCCCGGCTCAGCGAGGACCCCTCGCGCGACGTGATCGTGCTCGAGGCCGGCCCGGCGCCGCGCACCGCCGACGAGTTCCCGGTCGAGCTGCTCGACGCGTCTACCGTGCAGGGCGCGATGCCGGGGCATCCCGCGAACTGGTCGTACCTCGGCCACCTCACCCCCGAGCTGCCGTACATGATCGCGCGCGGCCGTATCATCGGCGGCTCGTCGACCGTCAACGGCGGGTACTTCGTGCGGGCGCGTCCCGAGGACTTCGCACGGTGGTCGGATGCCGCGGGGCCCCACTGGAGCTTCGAGCGCGTGCTCCCCGTGATGCGGGAGCTCGAGCGGGACCTCGACCTCGGCGCCGGGCCCTTCCACGGCGACGACGGCCCGATGCCGGTGCGGCGCGCGTCGCAGCGGAACCCCGTCGCCGCGGCCTTCACGGCGGCGGCGCTCGAGCTCGGGTACCGCCCGGAACCCGACAAGAACGCGCCCGGCCCGCCGGGCGTCGGACCCGTGCCGCAGAACGTCGTCGACGGCGTGCGCATCAACACGGGCCTCGCCTACCTGGAGCCCGCGCGCGATCGGGCGAACCTCGAGGTGCGCGGCGGATGTCGCGTGCTGCGCGTGGTGTTCGACGGCTCGCGGGCGATCGGGGTCGAGGTCGAGGAGGACGGCGGCACCGGGCGCCGGGTCCGCCGCGTGGTCGAGGCCGACGAGGTCGTGCTGTCGGCCGGCGGCATCGGCACCCCCCACCTCCTGCTCGTCTCGGGCGTCGGGCCGGCCGCGCAGCTGCTGGAGCACGGCGTGCCGGTCGTGCGCGACGCGCCGGGCGTCGGGCGGGCGTTCTCCGATCACCCCGACCTCTCCGTGGGGTGGCGCGCTCGCACCGACGTCGTCGACCCGGAGGCGTCCGAGACGTTCACCACGGCGCTGAACTTCACCTCCCCGGGCGGCGATCCGGCGGGGGACCTGGAGATCATGGCGTGCGTCACCACGATGGCGCGGCTGCTGACCGGGACGACGAGCAGCGTCGCCGGGGGCGCGAAGGCGGCGTTGCGGCATCCGATCGCGACCGCGCGTGCGTTGCGGGGCGTCTCGCTGCGGCGCGCGCGCGAGCAGGTCGCGCACGGCCGTGATCTCGTGCTGCTCGTGGGCCTGCAGGGCGAGGGCGCGCGCGGATCGATCACGCTCGAGTCGGGCGATCCGATCGTGTTCCCCCGCATCGACTACCACTACCTCTCGAACGCGCACGACCGCGATCGAATGCGCCTCGGCATCCGCACCGCCGTGGCCCTGCTCAGGTCGCACGCGTTCGCCGGCCTCTTCGAGCGCCTCACCGAGCTCGACGACGCGACCCTCGACGACGACGACGCGCTCGACGCGTGGATGCTCGCGCACCTCGGGACGGCGATCCACCTCTGCGGCAGCGCGCCGATGGGACCGGCGGCGGACCCCGGCGCGGTGGTCGATGGATTCGGCCGGGTGCACGGGGTGACCGGGCTCAGGGTCGCCGACACGTCGATGCTGCCGGATGCCCCGTCACGGGGTCCGGCCGCCACGGCCGTGCTCATCGGCGAACTCGTCGCCCGCTTCATCCGCCGCGGCGATTGACCAGGGCTCGGCGGATGTCGGCCGCATCGACCAGAGTGGAGCCATGACCCCTCCCGTCGCGGCCGATGCGACGCGCGCGCAGGCCCTGGCCGCGCTCCGCGAACTCGTGGGCCGCCCCGACGCCGAGTTCCACGACGGGCAGTACGAGGCGATCGAGGCGCTCGTCGACGGGCGGCGGCGCGCGCTCGTGGTGCAGCGCACGGGCTGGGGCAAGTCGGCGGTCTACTTCGTGGCCACCTCGCTGCTGCGTCGCAGGGGCGGCGGCCCGACCGTGCTCGTCTCGCCGCTGCTCGCCCTCATGCGCGACCAGATCGCCGCGGCCGAGCGGGCGGGCGTGCGTGCCGTCGCGATCAACTCGACGAACCCCCACGAGTGGGACGACGTGCTGCGCCGGCTCGACGCCGACGAGGTCGACGTGCTGCTCGTCTCGCCCGAGCGGCTCAACAACCCGTCGTTCCGCGAGCAGCAGCTGCCCGCGCTCGTGCGACGCATCGGCCTGCTCGTCGTCGACGAGGCGCACTGCATCAGCGACTGGGGCCACGACTTCCGGCCCGACTACCGGCGTCTGCGCGACCTGATCGCGCAGATTCCGTCAGACGTGCCGGTGCTCGCGACGACCGCCACGGCGAACAGCCGGGTGGTGGCGGATGTCGCGGAGCAGCTCGGCGGCACCGACGTGCTCACCATCCGCGGACCGCTCGCCCGCGCGTCGCTGCGGCTCGGCGTGCTGCGCCTCCCCGACTCCATCACCCGCCTCGCGTGGCTGCTCAGCCACATCGACGACCTGCCGGGGTCGGGCATCATCTACACGCTCACGGTGGCCGCCGCCGTCGACAGCGCGCGACTGCTGCGCGAGCGCGGGCACGTCGTGCGCGCCTACACGGGCCAGACCGACCCCGACGAGCGCGAGGAGTCAGAGGCGCTGCTGAAGCGCAACGGCGTGAAGGCGCTCGTCGCCACGAGCGCGCTCGGCATGGGCTTCGACAAGCCCGATCTCGGGTTCGTGGTGCACCTCGGTGCGCCGTCGTCGCCCGTCGCCTATTACCAGCAGGTCGGCCGCGCGGGCCGCGCGAGCGAGAGCGCCGACGTGCTGCTCCTCCCCGGCAACGAGGACCCGGCGATCTGGCACTACTTCGCGACCGCGTCGATGCCCGACGAGGAGCGCGCCCGGCGCGTCATCTCCGAGCTGTCGGATGCGCCCGTCTCGACTCCGGCGCTCGAGGCGCGCGTCGACATCCGCCGCACGCCGCTCGAACTGCTCCTCAAGGTGCTCGACGTCGACGGGGCCGTGCGCCGCGTGCAGGGCGGCTGGGTCGCGACCGGCGAACCGTGGGAGTACGACGCCGAGCGTTACGAGCGCATCGCCGCCGAGCGCGAGGCCGAGCAGCAGCACATGATCGACTTCGAGCTGACCGACGGATGCCGCATGGAGTTCCTCCAGCGCTCACTCGACGACGAGACGGCGAAGCCGTGCGGCCGCTGCGACAACTGCGCCGGCGCGTGGTACCCGCGCGACCTCGCCGAGGGTGCGGCCGACTCGGCTGCGGGCGCACTCGACCGCGTTGGCGTGCCGATCGAGCCGCGGCGCGCCTGGCCGACGGGGGCCGATCGACTCGGCGTTCCCGTGAAGGGTCGCATCGCACCGAGCGAGCAGGCGGGTGAGGGCCGCGCACTCGCCCGGCTCACCGACCTCGGGTGGGGCGGCACGCTGCGCGAGCTGTTCGCCGCTGGCTCGCCCGATGCACCCGTGTCGCCGCAGGTGCTCGCGGCGTGCGTGCGCGTGCTCGCCGAGTGGGGGTGGCCCGAGCGGCCGGTCGCGGTGGTGTCGGTGCCGTCGCGAGCGCGACCCGTGCTCGTCGACTCGCTCGCGCGCGGGCTCGCCGACGTGGGCCGCCTCCCCTACCTCGGCGCGCTCGCCCCCTTGGGCGGTGGCCCCACCGGTCAGCCGGGCGGCAACAGCGCCTTCCGGCTCGCGGGTGTCTGGGAGCGGTTCGCCGCCGATGGGCTCGACGTGCCGCCTGGCGGCGTGCTGCTCGTCGACGACCAGGCCGACAGCCGCTGGACCCTCACGATCGCCGCCCGCGTCCTCCGCGACGCAGGCGCCACCGAGGTGCTTCCGTTCGTCCTCGCGCTCCGCGGCTGAGCGCCGACCGTCACGGCGTCACGGCGTCGACGTGTCGACCCATCGGCTGATGTATCCAGTACTATACAGATTGGATCCTGTTCTGCCTGCTCGAGGAGGCCACATGCCCGTCGTCCATTCCGTCTCGGGGCCGGTCGCCCCGCACGAGATGGGGCTCACCCTGCCGCACGAGCACGTCTTCGCCAACTTGAGCCGCACCGAACCCCGCGACGGCTTCCTCACGGTGTGGGAGGAGCGCAAGGCCGACCTCGCGCGCTTCGCCGCGATCGGCGGGCGCACCCTCTGGGACATGACCAACGGCGAGCTGAGCGAGCATGCGGCTCCCGTCTACACCGACCGCGACCCCGCACTGCGACAGCAGAACCCGACGACCGGTTCGCGCTCGGTCGCCAACGTCCTCGCGACGAAGGCGATGGCCGAGGAGACCGGGCTCACCGTCATCCTCGGCACCGGTCACTACTTCCAGGAGTATCTCGATACCGCCTGGTTCGACCGCACCTCCACCAACCGCATCGCGGACTACCTCATCGCCGACCTGCTCGACGAGTTCCCAGGTACCGGGGTTCGGGCCGGCTTCCTGGGCGAGGTCGCCTCCGATCTGCCGACCATCTCCGCCGCCGAGGAACGCTCGTTCCGTGCCGCCGGGCGGGCTGCTGCAGAGACCGGCGCGATGGTGAGCACCCATGCGCCCACCTTCCCGACCGGCGAAGCGCAGATCGACCTGCTCGTCGCGGAAGGCGTCGACCCGGAACGGATCGTCGTCGGGCATAGCGACACCGTCAAGGACCTCCAGTACTCGCTGGACCTGCTCAGCCGCGGCGTCTTCGTGCAGTACGACTGCATGATGGCGGTCAAGGTCGGAGGACACATTGCCGTGCACGAGCTCGAGCGCCGGGTTCGCTACCTCGCGGCGCTCGTCGAGAAGGGCTACGGCCACAAGGTGCTGCTCTCGCATGACGTCAGCCAGCGCTCCCATCAGGCGGCGCACGGCGGCCCGGGCCTCACCCTCCTGTTCGAGGAGTTCAAGGACGCGGCGATCGCGGCCGGAATCGACCCGGACGCGCTGCGCGCGATGTCGGTCGAGAACCCGAGGCGCGCGATGTTCGGCGAGTAGTCACCCCTGGAGCCAGCCGTGCCACTCGGGGTCGTGACCCGGCCAGACCTCCTCGCCCGCCGCATCCAGGTCGGCGAGCCGATCGATCGCGCGCTGCGCAGCGGCGTCGCCGCCGGGGCTGCCGGTCCAGCCGCACGGCAGTCGTCCCTCGATGTTGGCGCGCAGGTCGGCGGCATCGCAGGCGAGCACGATCGTCCGCTCCGGCAGCGTCACACGGAACGACTGGTGCCCGGGCGTATGCCCTGCGGTGTCCAGCGCCTCGAGCCCGGCCGCGATCACGGCGTCGCCCTGGAGCAGGCGCACCTGGTCGCGACGGGCGAGCGCGCCCTCCGGGAAGACGACCTCCCGCAGGCCTGCGCCCGACTCGAGCCAGTCCCACTCCGCGGCCTGCAGCAGCAAAGGCACGTCGTCGCCGATCAGTCTCAACCCGCCGGTGTGATCGACGTGCAGGTGCGAGATCGCGATGCCGCGAAGCGCGCCCCAGTCGAGCCCGGCAGCGGCGATCTGCTCGACGAGCGGGTCGCCCGGCGGCACGAGCGCCGTGTAGCCGTCGTAGTTGTAGTGCGCGGCGCGGCGTTCCGGGTCACGGATGATGTCGACGTCGAAACCAGAGTCGAGCAGCACCCAGCCGTCGGCGTACTCGACCGCAGCGGCCGTCACGGGCTCGAGCAGATAACGTCGCGGGTCGCCGCCGCGGATCGACACCGACTCGCGGATCGGCTCCCAGCCGAGCACCAGCGGAACGAGCCGGACCGGCGAGCCGCCCACGGGGAGCGTGCCGTCGAAGCGAGCGGGTCGGGCGTGGATCACGGGGGCCTCCGAGGGTGGGACGCAAGATCGCGACCTGTTGATCCTCTCACATTGGATCCAATATACTCTTGTTAGAATCCAATCATCGAACATGACCCGAGGGGCGACATGACCGAGCCGATCGACATCAACATACCCGTCACGGAGACGATGCTGCATTGGGGCCGCCGTCCGACGTACGAGATGGTGGAACGGATCGACGACGGCTTCCCGTCGGACGTGTCGCGCTGGCTCATCGGCGCCCACACCGGCACCCACGTCGACGCGCCGTCGCACTTCGTCAAGGGCGGTACGACCGTCGACCAGCTCGCGCTCGAGTCGACCGTCGGCCCGGTTCGGGTGCTCGACCTGCGCGGAGTCGAGGAGGAGATCACCGCCGAGGACCTCGTCGCGGCCGGCGCCGAGGGCGCCCGGCGCGTGCTCTTCAAGACCCGCAACTCGACCGACGCGCTCACCCGCAACGAGAAGTCGCCCACGTGGGTCGGCCTCGGGCCCACCGGCGCCCGATGGCTCGTCGACCACGGCGTGCTCTTCGCGGGCAACGACTACATGACGATGGAGGCGCCCGCCAACACGGTCGAGTGGCCCACCCACGTCATCCTCTGCAACGCGGGCGTGGTGATCCTCGAGAACGCCAACCTCGCCGAGGTCGAGGCCGGCGACTACTACATGGTCTGCCAGCCCGTGCCGTTCGAAGGTCGCGAGGCCGCCCCCGCCCCGACCGTGCTGCTGCGGCTGCCCGCCTGACACCGCGGGCGGGCGGGGTGGCGACGCCGGGGATCAGCGGGCCGCGAGGTACTCGAGCACCTCGTGCGCGGTGACGAGCGCGTCGCGCTGCATGTAGGCGATCGCCCGGAGCGCGGCGTCGTGCGCCTCCGGACTCGACCCGCCGACGCAGTCGGACAGCACTCGCACGTGGTAGTCATGCTGGTGCGCGTCGACTGCGGTGTAGTGGATGCAGACGTCGGTCAGCCCCCCGACGAGGAACAGGGTGTCCGCCTTGTGCGCCTTGAGGACGATCTCGAGCTCAGTGCCGAAGAATGCCGAGTAGCGGCGCTTGCGGATCACGAACTCCTCCGGCTGGGGGTCGATCCACGAAGCGAGCTCGGTGCCGTCGTCGCCCTCGATGCAGTGGGGACCCTCGGCGCCGTCGAGTTCTCGACCGATGTCGACGAGCGACGGCTTGTGCACCTCCTGGATGAAGACGACCGGCACGCCGGCTGCACGGCAGCGCGCGATGATGTTCTCCACGCGCGGCGCGCGCGCCTCCCGGCCGCCCATGAGCGGGATCCCGCTCGGCTCGGCCGATGCGCCGGAGCCGCCCTGGATGTCGACGACGACGAGGACGGGGGTGCCGGGGACGCTGATCATGGGGTTCCTTTGCGGGTCGGAGCGGGCCGGAGCGGTCGGAGCGGTCGAACTGTTCAGGGTCGGTCGAGCAGGCGCCGCGGGTTCTCGACGAGGATGCGGTGCTCGAGCACGCCGTCGTCACCGGCGAGCGCGGAGATCGCGGGCCCGATCCGGCGGAACAGGTGGTCGTAGCCGTTCCCGCCATTGCGACGGAGGTTGGCCTGGGTCCAGACGTCGGCGGCGATGACGAGCTGGTCGGCGTGGCCTTCCCCGAGCAGCCAGGCGATCATGTCGAGGCGCTCCGAATCGGTCGGATTGCGCAACTGCGAGGAGCCGTAGTGGAAGTCGCTGCCGAACGTGTCGTAGCCGAGCATCGCCCCCGCCTGCGCGACGGCGCGGTGGTAGCCGGGGTCGAAGTTCTCGTCGAGGTGGCCGATGATCACCCGATCGGGAGTCATCCCCTCGTCGACGAGCGCGTCGAGTACGTCGAGGCCCGCCTGGCCGCGGAACGACAGGTGCATCGACACGGCGGCGCCGGTCTCGGCACCGGCGCGCCCGGCAGCGCGGATGACCCGCCATTCGGCGTCGGTGATCGGCCAGCTGGTGCCGACCTCGCCGAGCAGGGCGGGGAGGATGCGGTCCGGCCCGATCCCGTCGCGCAGGTCGGCGAGGAGCAGCTCGGCGAGCTCGTCGACGCCGAGTCCGCGGATCCGCTCGGGGTGGACGTCCTCGACGTAGAAGCCCGCGCCCACGCAGATGTGCACGCCGCTGCGCCGGGAGATCTCGGGCAGCGCGGCCAGGTCGCGTCCCATCCCCTCGAGGGTCAGGTCGACCACCGCGGAGCCGCCCGCTGCAGCGACCTCGGCGAGCTCCTCGGCAGCGAGGTCGGGATCGTCGAGGACGAGATTCTCTGGCAGCGACAGCGCGTTCCATGCAAGGTAGCTGCGCAGTCGCGGGCCCATGGGCACGCCGGCCGGCGGGGGCTCGGCATGCGGCTTGGCCCAGATGCGCAGGTCGCCGAGCACGTGCTCGTGCATCGACGTGCGGCCGAGGTCGGCGGCCTCGATCGGACCCAGGACGGTATGGATGGGCATGTGACTCCGACGAACGGGGGCGGCTGGGGAACGGACGCGGGGCGTCGTGCGCTCGGCACGACGCCCCGCCGGAGTGTGTGTTGCCGCCTACTCGGCCAGCCACTCCCCGTAACTGCTGTACAGCTCCTCGCGGTGGGCGGCGATGTACTCCTCGTCGCGGGTCACCGAGATGGCGAGGTGCTCCTCCGAGTTCGGGACGTTGGCCTTGACCTCATCCGAGAGCAGATCGAAGGTGGCGGAGTTCGACGGGCCATAGCCGGTCTTCTCGACGAAGGCGATCTGGTTCTCCGGCTCCGACATCCACTCGGCGAGCGCGATGGCGTTCTCGGGGTTCGGCGCGCCGGTGGGGATGACGAAGTACGAGGCGCTCGGGAACGCCTGGTTCCACTGGATCGTGACGTCGAGCCCCTGGTTGATGAGGGACTGGTACTGGCCGGTCACCGAGACGGCGATGGCCGCCGACCCGGATGTCAGGAGGGTCTGCGTCTCCGCGTAGCTCGTATAGAAGACGAGGTCGTCCTTGATGGTGTCGAGCTTGGCCTGGGCGCGCTCGATGTCGAGCGGATAGAGGTCCTCGGGTGCGACGCCGTCGGCGAGGAGGGCGATCTCATACGAGGCGTCGACGCTGCCCGCGACGCCCGGCCAGGCGCGCTTGCCCGGGAACTTCTCGGTGTCGAAGAAGTCGGCCCAGGTCTGCGGACCGCCATCCGGGAACGTCTCGGTGAGCCAGGCCTGGGCGATACCGAAGACGAAGCCGCCGGCCGCATAGGGCTGGCCGACCTCCGGCATGAGGTCGTTGTCGACCGTGTCGGGCAGCTCGATCATGTTGTCGCTGTAGCTGACGACGTAGTCGCCGGAGGCCTGGACGAGGTCGTAGTCGCCCTCGCCGCCCTCGAGCATCTCGAACAGCAGGGCGTCCTCGAGCGTGGCGGAGGCGACCTCGACACCGGTCTCCGCACTGAAGCCGTCGAAGAACGCGGCTTGGCGGGCGTCGTGGGTCGGGCCGCCGTAGTCGGCGAAGACGACCTCGCCGGACAGCTCCGAGGCGGCTGATGTCTCCTCGGCCGTGCCGGCGCAGGCGACGAGCGAACCGGCGGCGACGAGGGAGACGCCGACGGCCAGGACGCGGCGGAGGCGACGCGCTGTGGTGGTCATGGGATGGGGTGTCCTCTCCGAAGGGGGAATGTTGGATCCAATATACCTATTGCTGGATCCCAAGATGTTTCGGTCGGGTAAATCCTCGAGCCGGAACGGGCACGACGCTCAGCCGTCGAGCCGGGTGGCCCGTCGTCGGGTGAAGGGCAGCAGGTCGACCGCCGCGACCGGCGCGATGCCATCGTCGACGGCGACCCAGACGCGGGCCGCCGGGGCGTACTCCGCGAGCAACTCGGCGCAGACGCCGCAGGGCTCGATGAGATGCCAGCTGCCGCCCGGCCGACGCAGTATGCTCACCACCGCATCGATCCCACCCGCGTCACCGCCGATCGCCTGCACGGCCGCGCCGATCGCAACGGCCTCCGCGCAGACCGAAGCCCGCGAGGCGGAGGCCTCCACATGCAGCCCCGTGACGATCGAGCCGTCTCGGAGGCGCATCGCCGACGTCACCTCGTGCCGGCCGGCGCGGTAGCGGCGCTCGAGCAGCTCGCGCGCCAGACGCAGCAGCTCCGCGTCATCCGCACCCATGCCAGCGGGCACACCCGCGAGCTCGGGCCGATCCGGTCGCCCCTCGCTCATTCCCAACCCATGAGCCGCGCCATGTTGCCGCCCTCGACGAGCGCGCGGTCCGCCGCGTCGGGGATCGCCTTCGCGATCTTCATGCGCTCGAGGTCGAAGTCGCTTCCCGGCCACTCGGAGCCCATGAGGATCTTCCCGGCACCGAGACGCGCGTAGGCGCGCTTCACGTCCGACACGAGGGTCGCCGACGTCTCGAGGGAGATGTGTGGGTTGCGCTCCGCGACGATGATCGCCTCCGGCACGTTCCACACCGCACCCATGTGGGCGATGATCGTCGGCACCTCGGGGAAGTACTTCGCGACCTCCTCGATCGCGAACGGGGCGCAGAACGCGTCGTCGAGTGCGTTGATGAGCACCGGGAGGCCGAGCTCGGCGCACGCGCTGAAGATCGGGTCGAGCAGGCCGTGGTCGGCGACGTGGTAGCCGTGCAGGCTCGGATGCAGCTTGAGCCCGACGAGCCCGGCTTCAGCGATGCGCGCGATCTCATCGACCGCATCTTCGGCCTGCGGCATGACCTGGCCGAAGCCGAAGAGCCGATCAGGATACCGACCGACGAGGTCGATGAGGAAGTCGTTCTCGATGCGCTGCGAAAGCGAGCACACCATCGCCTTGTCGACTCCCGCCGCGTCCATCCGGTCGAGGATGCGCTGGGGATCGAACGGCGTGTATGCGGGCGGCTCCTCCCCGGGGCGGGCGCCGCTCAGGTAGTCGGACCGGCCCCGTCGGTCCTGGGTGGTGTTGTAGGCGTCGATGATCACGCGGGTTCTCCTCGGTCGATGGATCAGGTCGGGGAATTCGTTCGGCGGTCGGCGACGAGGAAGGAGGCGATGCGCTCGCCGATGACGACGGCGGGCATGGCGGTGGTCGCCCGCGGCACCATCGGCATGATCGAGCAGTCTGCGACGGTGAGGCCCACGATCCCGTGGACCCGCCCGCGCGCATTCACGACGGCGTCACGATCGCCCTCCGGGCCCATCCTGCAAGTGCCGACCGGGTGCCAGTAATTGTCGGGGTTCGCCTCGACGTGGGCGACGAGCTCGTCGTGCGACGCCGCCGCCCCGAGCCCGGGATGGAGCTCCTCGCCGACGAGTTCGCGGATGCCGCGGACCGAGGCCATCGCGCGGAGGAGCTCAGCGCCCTCGGCCAGCACGCGCGCGTCACGACGCTCCGGATCGCTCAGGAAGCGGTGATCGATCGCCGGCTTCGACTCCGGGTCGGTGCCGGTGATGTGCACGTGACCGCGTGAGACCGGCTGCAGGTTGCTCACGCCGACGCTCCAGCGGAGCAGCTCGCCCCGATGGGTCGGGCTGTACGGCAGGAAGTGCAGGTCGAAGACGTCGGGGTCGAAGCTCGACGCGGCCTTGCCCATGGCCTGCTCGTCGGGTGCCCAGCCGGTCGCGCGCAACTCGGTCATCCGCCGCGTCATCTCGTCGCTTCCCGCCCAGCTCATCAGCAGGAACGGTTGATCGTGCAGGTTCTCGCCCACGCCGGGCAGGTCGACGACGACCGGGATGCCGAAGCGGGCGAGCAGCTCGGGGGGGCCGACGCCGGAGCGCTGCAGCACCTGCGGCGAGTTGAAGGCGCCGCCGCTCACGACCACGTGACCCGCCCGGACGACATGCCCCTCGCCGCGCCAGATCACCTCGACGCCCACCGCGACACCCCGCACGACGACCACGCGGGCGACGTGGGCGTCACCGACGACCGTCAGCCGCGGGTCGGCACGCACCGGGTCCAGGTAGGCGAACGCCGTGTTGAACCGTACGCCGTCGACGATGTTGTTCTCCTCCGGCGCGACTGCCGCGCCCTCGTCGACGTCGTTCAGGCTCGCGCGCTGCGGGATCCCGAGCGCGGGCGCGGCGTCGTACCAGGCGCGCTGCCACGGGGTGAGGTCCTCGGCGCGGTATGCCGCGACTCGCATCCGCCGTGTTCCGTCGTGGAAGAGGGGCAGCAGCTCGTCCATCGTCCAGCCCGGATTCCCGGCCTCCGCCCAGCCGTCGTAGTCGCGGCGGTGTCCCCACGTCTGCGTGGTGCCGTTGACGTCGCTGCACCCGCCGATCGCCCGGGCGCGCTCGAAGCCGACCTTGACCGGCAGGGTGTCGCCGGAGTCGTAGCCCCAGTCGTGCGAACGGCCGAGACGGGTCGCGTCGAGGAAGTCGGCGGGCCAGTGCGGGTCGCCGAACGGGCCGAAGTCGGGCCCGGCCTCGAGTACGAGCACCTCGGCGCCTGCCTCGACGAGCCGCGCGGCAACGACATTGCCGGTCGTGCCGCCGCCGACGACGACGTACTCCACCTCCTTCGGGAGCTGCTCGACCATCGGGGTCCCTCTCCTAGACCAGCGCGAAGTACTCGCGCTGCTCCCAGTCGCTCACGTGCGCGAGGTAGCGGTGGAACTCGGTGCGCTTGATCCGGGCGTACCACGCGATCACCTCGTCGCCGAACGCCGCGCGGAACACCTGGTCCGACTCGAGGGCGTCGACGGCCTCGCCGAGATTCGAGGGCAGCCTCTTCGCGTCGTTCTCGTAGGGGTTCTCGGCCGGGGGGCCGGGGTCGATCGTCCGGTCGACCCCGTCCATCCCGCTCACGAGCTGCGCGACGATGTAGAGGTACGGGTTGGCTGCCGGCTCGCCCGAGCGGTTCTCGAGCCGCGACGACGGGTCGCCCGGCGTGCCGACGGCACGCACCATCGCGCCCTTGTTGTCGACGCCCCACACCACGCGGTCGGGCGCGAGCGAGTACGGCTGATAGCGCTTGTACCCGTTGACCGTCGGCGTGCTGAACGCCGCAGCGGCGGTCGCGTGCTCGAGCAGGCCTCCGAGGTAGAAGCGCCCGGTGTCGCTCAGCACCTCGCCCGTGCCCGGCTCCGCGGCGAAGACGTTCGCGCCCGTGAGCAGGTTCCGCAGGGACTGGTGCAGGTGCCAGCCGGTCGACGCGGTCTCGGCGCCGACGGGGCGGGACATGAAGGTCGCGTGGTAGCCGAGCTTGCGCGCGATCTGGCGCACCGCGGTGCGGACCAACACGACATCGTCGGCGACCCGCGCCGCATCCCCGGCATCCATGGTGAGTTCGAGCTGGCTCGGGCCGAACTCGAGCTCGAGGGTGCGCAGCGGCAGGTCCATGCGCGTGAGTCCCGAGTACAGGGCCTGCACGAGGTCGTCGAGGTCGCCGAGCGCCTCGGCATGCAGCAGTTGCGCGCCTGGCGTGGTCGGCGCGGCGACCGGAGCCGCTCCCGGTGCGCCGGGCCTGCCGACCCGCTCCGGCGAGAAGCCCGCCGGGTCCGACCGGAAGACGTGGAACTCGAGCTCGGCGCCGACCGTCAGCCCCAGGTCCCGTTCGGCGAGCGCCGCGAGCCGGTCGCGCAGGATGCCGCGCGTGCAGAACGGCACGGGAGCTCCGTCCGGGAAGTACAGGGAGCACAGCACGAGACCGGTGCGCTCCGTCCAGGGCAGGATGCGGAACGTCGTCGGATCGGGAACGAGCACGACGTCTCCGGCACCGGCGAAGCGGCCGAGCTCGCCGAGGCCTGCGGGGTCGAACACTGCGAACACCGAGCGCCCGGAGGTGTCCTTGAGGAGGAGCGAGGAAGGCACGCGGATCCCGGAGCGCATCGCCTCTGGGACAGCCGAGCGGGCGAGCGTCTTGCCGCGCAGGATGCCGTGCTGGTCGGCGAAGACGAACTGCACCATCTCGATGCCGACCTCGTCCATGACCCGCCGCATCTGGCCGGCACTGGCGTACATCGCCTCGGTCCACAGGTCGTGGCGATCGACGAAGCCGCCGCGGTCCCCGGCGAGCATGGGCCTCGCGCTCGCGCCCCCGCCCGCCTCTGCGACCTTGCGTTCGTCGACGTTACGCATCGAAGGCCGCCTCCGGGATCTGCGCGCCCGCCCATGGCGAGGCGGCGCGTCGTTCCATCTCCTTCTCGACCCAGACCTGCTCCCAGCCCTCGCTGGGTGCGATCGTGTCGACGGCCCACGGGCCGGTGAACGTGGCGGCCTGGTCCCCGTCGAGCGGATGCGAGGGCAGCGGGTTGCCGGCGGCGAACGCGTCGATCGCCCTGAGCAGCAGACGGCGGTTGGCGGTCACCGCTCGGTCTGAGATGCCGAGCCGTTCGACCGTGCGGTCCTGGATCGGCCCCATCGACTCCACCGCCCACTGGTCGTGGACGTTGATGTCGAGGCCCATCCCGGTGTACGTGAGCTCCTTCTGCTCGCGAGGGTCGAAGCCCCAGTCGTTGCTCCGGTTGCGCAGCGGGCGGTAGTCCGGCAACGAGACGCCCTCGAGTCGCTGTCGGAGCAGGGTCTCCTTGTCCGTCGTCTCGGCGAAGTCGTAGAAGATCATGTACCAGTAGTGGTGCTCGTCGTCGATCGGGACGTGCCACTGCGTGAACACCTTGCTGTTGCCGAAGGGGACGACGAACGCGTTGGGGAACATGAGATTCGTGACGCGCACGTGCTTGATCTGCTCGGTCAGCTGGCGGATCGCGAACACACGCAGGCCGTGCTCCGCGCTCTCGACCTCGATGTCCGGGCGGTAGTGGTCGCCGACGAGCTTGGAGAGCTTCGTGCCCGTGCCCTCGACCTCCTCCGAGAACTGCTGGCCGTACACGTCGCGTGGATCCTCCTCGATGAAACGGTGGAGGAACGAGACGTGGCTCGGATCGATCCCGCCCTCGAGACCCTGGAGCCAGTTGCACTCCCACAGCCCCTTGAAGGCGAAGGTGTACTCGTCTGGCGCGGTGAAGCAGTCGTAGTCGGGGAAGGGCGGCGGGTCGCCCGCGCCCATGTAGGCGAAGATGATCCCGTTCTTCTCGATGCACGGGTAGTTGGAGATGCGGATCTTGCCGAGGAACTGGCTGTGCTCGGGCTCGGCGGGCTGCTCGATGCACCGACCCTCCGAGTTGTAGAGCCAGCCGTGGTAGAGGCATCGCATGCCCCCGTCCTCGAGGCGCCCGTACGAGAGATCGACGCCGCGGTGGGCGCAGTAGCGGCTGATGAGCCCCCAGCCCCTGGGCTTCTTGAACAGGACGAGGTCCTCGCCGAGCAGCCGGATGGCCTTGACCGGCCGCTCCTCGGGCATCTCCGAGGCGAGGGCGGCGGGTTGCCAGTAGGCCCGCAGCAGGCCGCCGAGCGGCGTGCCGGGTCCGGACTGCGTCAGCTTCTCATTGTCTTCGCGCTTCAGCACGCGGCCTCCTCGTTCTCACCACGGCAAATCTACATCCGATATCGGACGAATTGGATCCAATTATGCGGTATTCATGTTTCACGCAGGTGACGCGCCGCATCCGTCCGCCGCTCAGCCCGCAACCGCGACCATCGCGATCATGGCCCCGGTGCCCGCGATCGCGCTGAACCCCCTGGCGGCAGCGGTCCACTGACGCACCCGCCCGCGTCGCTCGTGCACGGCCAACCGCGCCTCGAACCCCGCGTGCAGCAGCGCAGCGGCGGCGAACGGCACCAGGAGCGGCGTGGACGCACCATGATGGGAGCCCCCGGCGACGAAGTGGCCGCCGCCGTCTGCGAGCAGCAGCATCGCCGCGCCGAGCACGAGGCTGACGAGGTGGACGGCTGCTTCCTCCGCATGCGCCGGGTCGCGCCGCCGCACGGTGGGCGCGAGCGCAAGTGCCGCAGCCACGAGCAGCGCCGACCAGAAGACGGCCGACATCACCATCCCCCCGAGCAGGCACACATCGGTCATCGCCGCGAGCATGACGAGTTCGGCGAGCAGGATGCCGCGCGGCCGGCGCGGCCACCCCGGCCCGAGCACGATGCCTGTCGCGGTGCCGGCCAGCATGACGAGGCAGAGCAGCGTCGACATCTCAGAGGTCGAGCACGAGCAGCGGGCATGCGGACCGCGAGACGCAGATCAGCATGCAGTCGTTCTGCGCCTTCTCCTGCGGGGTCAGCACGTGGTCCCGGTGTTCGGGCTCGCCCTCGATCACGCGGGTCTCGCAGCTGCCGCAGATGCCCTCCTCGCAATCGCTCATGACGTCGACGCCCGCCGCGCTGACCGCCTCGAGGATGCTCTGCTCCGGCGTCACGGTCAACCAGAGGCCGCTCTGCCGCAGCTCGACGGTGAAGGCGTCGGTCGCGGATGCGACACCATCGTCGTCTGGCGCGGCGAACAGCTCGGCGCGGAGGCGGTCCTCGGCGCCGATCGCGGCGAGTGCGGCGCGCACGCCCGCGAGCAGCCGCCGTGGACCGCACACGTAGACCAGGGCGCCGGGCAGGAGGTCCGCGACGAGTGCGTCCGCATCCAGGCGGCCGTCCTCATCCCCGGGGACGAGCGTGACGCGGTCGCCGTACGTTGCGAGTTCGTCGACGAATGCCATGCTCGCTCGACTGCGTCCGGCGTAGGCGAGCGACCACGGCCGCCCCTCGTCCTCGAGCCGGGCGATCATCGGGAGCAGTGGCGTGATGCCGATGCCTCCCGCGATGAGGAGGTAGGCATAGGCCTCCTCGAGGGCGAAGTGGTTGCGCGGTCCCCTGATGTCCACGAGGTCCCCGACTCGAAGGACGCGGTGCACCCAGTCGGAGCCGCCTCGCCCCTCGGGCTCGTGCAGCACCGCGATGCGGTAGCCGGGCTGGCCGGGTCGTCCGCTGAGCGAGTACTGGCGGACGCCGCCTGCCGGGAGGAGCACGTCGAGGTGCGCGCCCGGTTCCCAGGGTTCCACCGCGCCCTCGACCGGCTCGAGGTGCACCGAGAGCACACCGTCACTCTCCTGCCGCATTCCGCGGACGAGCGCGGGGCGCACGCCGGGGTCCTCGCTCATGGTGCTCCTTCCACGTCGGCGTCGATCGCCACAGGGGTGACGATTCTTGATTGGATCCAATCCTAATGGATTAGGATACGTTCATGACACTGACCAACCGCCCCGCCGAGATCCCCGCCGATGCCCTCGAGGCCAAGCCGCTTGCGCCGCCGAGCGCAGAGCCGCTGGACGGCCCGGTCCTCGTGCGCAGCCGGGTCGACTTCGCCACCGACGACCGCCGCCTGATCTCCGGGATCTGGGAGTGCGAGCCGGGTCGCTCCCGCTGGGAGTTCGATACCCGCGGTGAGATCATCCACGTGGTCTCCGGCACGATGACCGTCACCGAGGACGATGGCGAACCGCTCGAACTGACTGCGGGGACCACCGCCTTCTTCCCGATCGGCTGGCGCGGCGAGTGGCTCGTGACCGAGACGCTGCGCAAGGTCTTCGTCGTGTACCGATCCTGATCGCTGCTCGCGTGGTCACTCCTCATGGCGCTGACCTGCGACTAGAGTTGGATCCAATCTGAGTTCAGGCGCCGGGACGGCCCGGCGTTCCGAGAAGAACGGACCGCGCTCACGTGACCACGCCCGAAGGCAACGCCCTCGTCGACGACCTCGCCGCCCGCATCCGGGCGAAGATCATGTCGGGCGAGATCCCGATCGGCGCCCCGTTGCGCCAGGCCGAGCTCGCCGAGAACTTCGGAATCAGCCGCACGCCGGTGCGCGAGGCACTGCGCCAGCTGCAGAGCGGCGGCCTCATCGAGGTCATGCCGAACCGCGGTGCGGTCGTGCGGGTGCCCGTGCCGTGGGAGGTGCGCGAGGTCTACGAGATCCGTGCCGAGCTCGAGGCGCTCGCAGCGCGGCGCGCCGTGTCGCGGCTCGACGCGTCCAAGATCGCTGAGTTGCGTGCCGTCAATGATCGGATGTACCAGCGCTCGCTCGCCGTCGCCGCGGGCGAGGCGAGCGCCGATGAGAACGCCGGCGCCAACGACGCCTTCCACACGCTCATCTACGAAGCCTCGGGCAACACGCGCCTCGCCCGCATGCTGGCCGAGATCAACGATGCGTTCCCGCGCAACGTCTCGGCGCGCGTGCTGCAGGACAACCCGCGCCACCGCGACGAGAACTTCGCAGAACACCGCGAGCTCGTCGACGCGCTGGAGGCGGGCGACGCCGACCGGGCCGCCGACCTCATGCGCGACCACGTGATGAGCGCCGGCGTGCACCTCGCCCAGTGGTACGAGCGCCGCTCCTCGACGGTGTTCACCGGCTGATCCACCGGGTGCGTCCGCGAACGCACCGCCGTCGGCACCGTCCGAGGCACTGGGATCGTCGATGCTTCAGTGGTGGCCGTGCCCCTCGTGGGCATGGCCGCCGTGGTGGTCATGACCGCCGTGGTGGGCCTGGCCGGCGTGCGCGCCGGGAGCCGCGGATGCCGGGACACCGCAGTCGGCGGATGCCTCGGACGGAGGCACGTCGAGCGAGGGGTTGCGGTCGAAGAAGCCGTCGGGTTCCAGTCGGAACCCGATCCTGTCGACGGGCATGATCGGCCACTGCTCGGGGCGCGGGAAGTGGTGCACGCCGATGACCGGCCACAGCACGAGGCGCTCGTCGACGAGCGAGCGGTCGGCCTGCTGCCACAGATGCACGCCGTCATCGCCGAGCTCGCCCTGGTTGGGGTATTCGCCTGCGATGAAGCGCTGCTCGGCGTCGTAGGCGCTCACCCAGAGGTGCCGCGACACGAACGGCGCCTTGCGCTCGACGGTGCTGCCGGACCGTGCGAACAGCTGCGTCGTGTTGGGCAGGGCGAGTCGGTACGCCGTCGGCTCGCCGTACCGGTTCGTGGAGGACTCGCTCTCGATCCGCCAGTGCAGCGCGCGCGCAGGGTCGGCCATCCGCCCTCCGATCGCCTCCGTGGTGATCGGGGTCTCGACCGCGATGACGGCGTTGCCGTACGGGTTGCGCGACTCGTCCGGGTCGGACTCGGCATGCACCTCGACGAGGCGGTTGCGCGGCCCGTCGACGGCGGTGTCGAGCCGTACGCCGAAGTAGTGCTGGTGCGTCGGCGCCTGCACGTTGGGAGCCACCAGACGGCCATGGCGCGGCGTCTCGTCGTCGGCGATGCCGGAGACCGACATCAGGCCGGTGAGCTTGACCTCGAGCTCGATCGAGCCGTCCTGGTGCAACGACCAGTAGAAGCCGTAGTCGTAGTTCGCGACGGTCGCGAACGCGGAGATGACGAGCTTTCGGGACCGGCGGACCTCCGCGCTGCCGGTGCGTGTGTTCACGTGCTTCCAGAGGATCGAGTCGTCCTCCTCGTGCACGCAGATGCCGTTGACGATCCGCTTCGCCTCGCCGTGTCCGTCGAGGTACTCGACATCGAAGTAGCGGATCTCGCCGAGGCAGTCGCACCCCAGCTCGAGTGAGGCGGTGAGCGGACCCGCACCGTACTCGCCCCAATCGAAGAAGTTCTTCCGGTACGCCGTGGGGTCGTCATCGAGATACGGCACGTACATCTCATTGACCGCGGCGCGGGCGAGGACGGGCCTGATCGTGCCGTGGTCGTCGTACGCCAATTCGTGCAGCACGAGGCCCTCGCGGTGGCTGAACCCGATGCGAAGGCTCCAGTTCTGCCAGCGGACGAGCTGTCCCTCGATCGTGAAGCCCGGGCCATCGGGCTGGGTGATCTCGAGCGGGGCGACCGCGCGGTCGGGGCCCCACGTCCCGGGCCTGTAGATCCCGGTCTCGCTCGCCATCGGGATCACACCGTGGTCCTCGACGCGGACGACCTCGAGCGCGTCGAGGTCGAGGATCGGCACGAGCCCGGCTACAGGGCGGGCGTAGCCGTTGTCCTCGGGGAACTCGCGGTGCCAGACGGTGCCCCAGCTGAGCCGGCGGTCGCTCAGGTCCTCGGGCTCGAATCCGGTGATCGACTCCGGGTCGACCCAGACGAGCGACGTGTCGGTGATACCGCGCTTGGCGAGCGCCTCCGTGAGCAGCGGCGAGTTGCGGGCGGCCTGCGCGATCATCCGCGCCTCATCGCTCGACACGCCCGGACGGCGGTGGTCGATCGAGGTCCAGCCCTCGATAACTGCGAGGGCGTCGCCCGCTGCGGTCCAGCCGCGCACCTCCCATGCGGCGTGCGCATCCGGATTCATGACGACGCTGCGTACCGGTCGCGGACCCTCGGCGAGCGCGTGGCGCGCGCGCTCCTCGTCGAGCGCGATCCCCCAGAATCGCGGCCGATCGCCGATGCGGGCGTCGGCGCGGATCGCGGCGACGAAGGTCTCGATCTCGTCGCCCCGGAGCGGGTCGAGGACGTGGCGAGTGGGGTCGGTCATGCTGCTTCCTCCGGGGTGACGACGATGAGGGCGGCGCCGTCGGCGCGCGGGTCGCTCGCGGCGTCGATCACGCCCGATCCAGGGCGCAGGCGGACGGCCTGCACGTGACCCGCCTCGTCGAGCAGGTGGTCGGCGCGTGCGACCGGCAGGCCGAGCGTTTCGGCGGCTGCCGCGGCGGATTCGGCACCGGGTTCGGCGACGAGGGTGAGGACGGGATGGCCGAGATCCTTCGCGCCGATGACCCACCGGCCGCGGCCAAGCACCTCGGCAGGGACGGCCGAGGGGTCGAGCAGCGGGGGGGCGACCTGCGCGAGGATCCAGGGCTGGGCGCTTCCGCCTTGGCAGCCGACGCCGACGACGAGGTCGTCGGTCTCGACGATCACGGGGAGCAGGGTGTGCGGCGGGCGCAGGCCCGGACCGATGCGGCCGGGGTGGCGCGGGTCGACGCTGAAGGCGGCGCCGCGGTTGTGGAGGACGACGCCCGTGCCCGGGTCGAGCAGGCCCGAACCGAACCACTGGTAGACGCTCTGGATGACGGTGACGACGGTGCCGTCAGCGTCTGCGGCGACGACGGCGACGGTGTCGCCGAGCGCGCGACCCGCCTTCGGCAGTTCGCCGTCGTCGTCGCGGCCGCGCGGGTCGAGGAGCGCCGCGACGTCGATCGGGCCGCCGCGCGGATCGCCGAGTCGGGACTGCCGGGTGAGGGCCGCCTCTCGCGCGGCGACGATCAGTTCGAGCATGTCGCGTTCGCCCGGCGACGCCGCTTGGGCGAGCACGTCCGGCAGGATGCCGAGCAGCACCGCTCCCTGGCTCGGCGGAGGAGCCACCCACCAGCGGGCGCCGCCTGCGTCGGCCATGAGCGGCTCAGGGCGCTCGGCGCGGTGCGCGGCGAAGTCGGCGGCGGTCATCGCGGATCCGAGCTCGGCGAGCCGGCCCGCGATGGACTCGGCGATCGGCCCGTGGTAGAACGCGCCGGGATCGACTGCGAGCGCGTCGAGGGTCGTCGCGAGCGCAGGCTGCACGAGCAGGTCGCCCTCGGCGAGCAGGCCGCCATCGCCGTCACCGAACACCCCGATCATGCCCGCGTCCTCGAGCAGGATCTCGCGGCGGCCGGCGAGCGCGCGCGCGAGCCCGGCGGATACCGGGGACCCCGAGCGGGCGAGCTCGGCAGCGCGGCGCAGGCTGTCGGCGAGCGGGAGGGCCGCGCCGAGCTCGGCGACCGCCGCCCACCCGGCGACGGCACCCGGGACGGTGACGGTGTGCGGGCCCTGCCGGGGCATGAGCCCTTCCGCGGTGAACGCCGCGACGTCGACGGCCGCCGGCGCGGCGCCGATCGACAGCACGGACGTGACGCTCCCATCCGGCCGCCGCACGAGGGCGACGAGATCGCCGCCGACGCCGCACTGGTGCGGGTAGACGACGGCGAGCGCGGTCGCGGCCGCGAGCGCGGCGTCCACCGCGCCGCCACCGGCCGCGATCGCGGCGGCGGCGCTCTCGAGCGCGGCCGGATGCGGCGCGGCCACAGCGAGACGGGCGTGGGTCATCGGAGGACCTCCCGGTCGGGGCGAAGGAAGTCGAGATCGGGACGATCGATGCCCTCGACGAGGTCGGCGACCGCCTCGCCGACGGCCGGAGCGAACTTGAACCCGTGCCCGGAGCAGGCCGCGGCGACGATCACGCCGGGCTGGTCCGCGAGTGCGCCGATGAGGAAGCGCCTGTCCGGGGTCATGGTGTAGAGGCACGCGGCCGCCTCGCCGCCGGTCACGTCGACGCCGGGGGCGAACCGGGCGAGCAGCCCTGCGAGGTGGCCGGTCTCCTCGGGGGTGGGCGGCGCGACGGGGATCTCGGGATCCCACAGGACGCCCGCGTCGACGCCGATCTTCGCTCCGGCGCCGGCCACCTCGGGAAGGCCGAACACGAGACCCTCGTCGAGATCGACCGAGAATGCGCCGAGCGCGGGCGACTGGGCTGCGGCCTGTCCGGGACGCGCCGAGTAGGTGAGGATGCGCCAGACCTCGGCGCGCACGCCGACGGCGGGGAGGAGCCGGGAGAGCCAGGGGCCGCCCGCGACGACGAGACGGTCGGCGAGCAGCTCACGGCGGTCGGTCGCCACGCGAACGCCCTCGTCGTCGCCCGCCCAGCCGAGCACGGTCTCGCCGAACGACAGCTCGGCGCCCGCCTCGGCGGCGGCGGCGTGCGCCCAGGCGAGTGCGGCGCCGGCCTCCACGACGCCCGCGTCGGGGTCGAGGGTCGCGTGGTAGCCGTCGGGCAGGCGCAGCCCGGGCAGCACCTCGGCGACCTCGTCGAGGGAGGCCGGCCGGCTGCGACCGCCTTGCAGTCCGCCGCCTGAACGATGCGCGTAGGCGCCGGAGGTGCGGTGCACGAAGACCATGCCGGCCTGCCGCTCCCACCGCTCCCAGCCGCGGTACGCGTGCCGGACGAACTCGTTCCAGTCAGGATGCGGGTACGCACGGCGGATCATCCGGGTCGCGCCGTGGGAGGAGCCGCGAGGGTGACCGGCTGTGAATCGCTCGATCCCGGCGACGCGCAGGCCGCGCCTCGCGAGCTCGTACGCGGACGCGGAGCCGTGGATGCCGAGCCCGAGGATGACGGCGTCGTATCGTGCGGTCACGTCGTCACCGTACCTGTCGGGCGAGGTCGGCGACGGCGTCGAGGAGGGCGGTGGCATCCGTCTCGTCATTGTAGACGTGCGGAGACAGGCGGACGACACCCGGGAGGCCGCGGTCGCCGAGGTCCCACTGCGCGTGGCCGGCCGGGATCGCGATGCTGTCGATGCGGCGCTCGCGGAGGGCGGCCGCGATGTCGCGCGGAGCGTGTCCGGCGACCGTGAAGGTGACGATGCTCGAGGGCGAGCGCGGCGGATCGGCGATCTCGACCCCGGTGATCCCTGCGAGCCGGTCGCGCAGATCGACGCCGAGATCGACGAGGTGGCGCTCGGTCGCGGGGAGACCGCGCTCGAGCGCCTCGCGAAGGGCGACGCCGAGTCCGACCCGACCGGCGACCGACGACTCCCAGGTCTCCAGCTTCCGCGCGGGCGACGACATCATCCACTCGTCGAAGCCGGTCCAGTCGGAGCCGCGCACGTCGGGCGCCCAGGGGGCGAGCTGGTCGAGGAAGGACCGCCGCAGGAAGGCGAAGCCGGTGCCCCGCGGCCCGCGGAGGAACTTCCGGCCCGTGGTGACGAGCACGTCGCAGCCCACCCGGTCGACGTCGATGCAGATCTGCCCGACCGACTGGGTCGCATCGAGGATGTAGCGTGCGCCGTGGGCGCGGGCGATACGCCCGATCTCCTCGATCGGCTCGACGAGGCCGGAACTCGTCGGCACGTGGACGGCGCTCAGCACGGCGCCCGGGCCGGCCGCGTGCAGGGCCTCGTCGAGCGCGTCGAGGTCGAGGGCGCCGTCGGCGCCGTTGGGGAGGACGACGAGTTCGACGCCGTCGTAGTCGCGAAGCGACAACAGGCGGAGCGCCTGGCTCACGTAGCTCGATCGGGGGGCGATCACGGTGTCGCCGCGGCCGAGCCGCAAGGCATCGAACACGACACGGAGGCCGGTGGTTGCGCTGTCGAAGAGGGCGATCTCGTCGGGCTGCGCGTTGAGCAACGAGGCGGCGTCGGCGTAGACCCCGTCCAGCGCGGGCGCGGCCCGGTTGGCAGCTTCGTAGCCGCCGACGTGCTGCTCGGTACGGAGGTGATCGATGACGGCCTCGACGACGGCATCGCTCGGCAGTCCCGCGCCGGCGGCGTTGAAGTAGTGCCGGCGGCGGGTGCCGACGGTGCGCTCGCGCTCGGCGGCGACGTCGATCGCGGTGGCGACCCCGTCGGCCGCCGAGGTCGACAGGTCGATCGTCATGTGCGTGCCCCCTGGCCGTGAAGTCCGTGGATCCGGCTTCCATCCGGATTGGATCCCATACTACTCATAATTGGATCCAATCACGCCAGTCGGAGGAGGCGCGCTGCGTTGAGCCCCAGGATGTCGTCCCGCTGGCGTGCCGAGAGGCCCGGCAGCGCCTCGACCGCTGCCACCGTATCGGCAGGGTCGTACCAGGGGAAGTCCGAGCCGCACAGCACCCGATGCGTCCCGATCCGATGCACGAGCGCCGAGATCTCGTCCGCCGTCGCGCCGTTCGGCGCGCCCGCCCAGTTCACGATCTCCGAGAGGTCGAAGCGCAGCGCCGGATGCCGCTCCGCGACGGCGGCGACGTCCCGCCAGCTCGCGCCCCCGAGGTGGGCGAGCACGAGCGGAGCGTGCGGCACGTCGTCGAGGATCGCCGCGAGGGCTGCCGGCAGCGCCCACCCGGAGCCGCGGATGTCGGGGCCGGAATGGACCACGATGGGGATACCCGCATCCGCCGCGACCTCGAACACGGGCCGGAGCCCCGGATCGTCGGGATAGGTGCGGATCGCGATGGTGTGCAGTTTCATCCCCCGGGCGCCGTGGTCGCAGACGAGCTCGTCGACGTGGGCGGCCGACTCCCTGCCGCTCATCACGGCGGGATTCACGGTGACGAACGGCAGCAGCTCCGGGTGCCGTGCGCCGAGCGAGCACAGCCACCCGTTGTAGGCGCGCAGCCTCGCCGCGTGCTCGGGGAACGCCGGAGGCACCGGCCAATGCCGCTCGCCGCCGGGCGGGAAGGGCAGGCCCGGCAGCTCATAGCTGCGGAGCACCGCCGCGTACGACATCCCCGCCTCGGCGAGCGCCGCGAGGCCGTCCTCAACGGTGCCGGCCCGGGAGCTGAAGCGCACGCCGTCCAGCCTGCCGTACTCGACGATCGGGTAGGCGGTCGTGTCGCGGAGACCCTCGTCTGCACTCGCGTAGAGGTGCATGTGGGTGTCGATCCTCATCGACGGGCCTCCTCACCGACCGCCTCGACGGTCGTCCGGCTCGCGGAGCCTCCGGGCTCCGTGGTCATCGCGTGGCCGGCGCGGTCCGGGCCTCCACCGTCGTCCACATCTCGAAGCAGTTGCCGCGTGAGAGGCTCATCACGCCGATTCCGGCGCTCGTGGTGCGGCCGACCTCGGGACCGAAGACCTCGATGAGCAGGTCGGTCGCACCGTTGCAGACGAGATTGACGTCGGTGAACTCCGGCGTCGTGACCGTGAAGCACAGCGCGTTGACGATCGCCGAGACCTCGTCGAGCGAGCCGAGCGCGGAACGGATGAGGCCGAGCACGCTCATCGCGGCGTAGCGCGCGGCCGCGTAGCCCTGCTCGACGGTGACGTCCGCGCCGATGCGGCCCGGGTGGAGCATGACGCCGTCGCGCGACTCCGGAGTCATGCCGCTCAGCGTGACGATGCGACCGGAGATGTGGAACGCCTTCATCGCCCCGTAGCGCTCGCCGTACGGCGGGTTCGCATAGTCCGGGATGTCGAGGCCGAGCGCGGCCACGCGCTGTTCGGCGGTCATCCGGACGAGGTCGTTCCGGCTCATCGACATCCTCTCGGTTCGGGTTCCAAATGGGATCCACTAGCATCGGTGATGGATACAATACCGCACCGCTTCAGGGAAGGTGACCGATGGCCCCGACACCCGAGGAACGCATCCGGGAACTCGGACTCGACATCCCGGACTATGCGAACCCGCCGTACGGCGAGCGCTACGGCACGCTCAAGCCCTTCCACCGGATCGGCGACCTGCTCGAGCTCAGTGGCATGACCCCGGAGGCCCGCGACGGCGTGCCGCTGCACCCCGGCTCCGTGAGCGTCGACCTCACCGTCGAGCAGGGCTACGCCGCCGCGCGCTACGCCGCGATCAGCGCGCTCGGCATGATCCGCTACGCGCTCGGTTCCCTCGACGAGGTCGTGGCGCTCTCCCGGTCCCTGTGCTTCGTCGTCTGCCCACCCGGCTTCGAGGACCTCCATCTCGTCTCCGACGGGGCGAGCGACCTGTTCGTCGAGGTCTTCGGCCCCGTCGCGGGTCGTGCCGGCCGCGCCTCCATCGGCGCGACCGCGCTGTCCGGCGGCAACTGCTTCGAACTCTGGCTCAGCCTGGAGTGCGCGCCGCGAGCCTCCGCGTGAGGGCGCTCGCCGAGACCGGCCCGCGCGGGCTCGCCTTCTGGCTGCTGGTGTTCGCCGCGACCCTCGGCAATATCGTCAACAGCGCCTCGACCCCGGTGCTCGCGCGCATCGTGCAGGAGCACCTCGCCGGGGACGCGGCGCTCGCGGGCTTCGTCGTGTCGCTGTCCGCGTTCGCCTCGATCGCCGCGATGCCGCTCGCCGGCATCCTCGCGGACCGCGTGGGCGTGCGCACCGTCATCGTGGTCGCAACGGTCGTCGCGGCGGTCGGACTCGCCGTCGTGCTCGCGAGCCTCACCGTGGGCGGCCTCGTCTCGAGCCGGATTCTGTTCGGCGCCGGCAACGCGGCGGTGGCGACGGTGCTCACCGCCTGGGTCGTCGCGGTCGTCCCGGCGGGGCAGCGCGGCCGCGCGCTCAGCCTGTTCGGCCTCAGCGTCTGGGTCGGACTCGCGCTCGGCCCGCCGCTCGGGGAGAACCTCTCCCAGTCGGCGGGCTATCAGGCGGTCTGGATCGTCGCGATCGCGCTCCAGGTCGGCGGACTGGTGCTCGCGTCCTTCGTCCGGGGGGCACCGCGGACTGTCGCGGTCGCCGACCCCCGTGAGGTCGCCCGCGGCATGTCCGCGTGGGCGCCGACACTGCGCACGATCGCGCTCCCCGGCGGCGTCGCCGTGACCGCCTGGGCAGCTGAGGGCTTCATGATCGCGTTCCTCATCCAGCACCTCGAGAAGAACGGGCTCCCGGCCGAAGGCGTGACGGGCGCCGCAAATGTCTTCACCGTCTTCGCGGCGAGCGTCATCGTCTCGCGACTGCTGATCGGCGGGCTCCCCGACCGGATCGGCGGCGTCGCGACCGCGCGGATCTCGCTCCTCGTGCTCGGCGCGGGCCTGGCGGTGCTCGCCTTCTCGGGACACTTCGCGGTCGCGGCGATCGGCGCGGTGCTCGTCGGCGCCGGGTATTCGCCGCTCTACCCCGCGCTCACCATGCTCGCGACCGACGGGCTCGACCCGTCCCGGCGCGCGAGCGGGGTCGGCCTGTTCTCGGCGATGACGAGCATCGGCTATGCGATCGGCGCCCTGCTCGGCGGGGTGCTCGTGCAGTCCGTGGGCGAGACCACGAGCTTCCTCCTGGTAGCCGGAGCGCAACTGCTCGTCGGGCTGCTTCTCCGCGGACAGCGCGGAGTCGCGCCCGCCGCCGGCGCGCCGTCGCCGGCGCCCGAGCCGGGCTGATCTCGCCGAGGTCTGCCGGTCGGCCGGGCCGGGCTCAGAGCGCGATGACCACGCTCTTGAGCTCGCAGAACCCGCGCAACGCGTCCTCCCCGAGATCGCGACCGAGACCGGACTCCCCGACACCGCCGAACGGGAGCGCCGGGTCGAACACGTTGTAGGTGTTGACCCACACCGTCCCCGCCTTGAGCCGACGCGCCATGCGGTGCGCACGCGAGACGTCCCGTGTCCAGACGCCGGCCGCGAGACCGTAGTGCGTGTCGTTGGCGATCGCGACGGCCTCGTCCTCGTCGTCGAACGGGATGATGCCGACCACCGGTCCGAAGATCTCCTCGCGTGCGATCCGCATGTCGTTGCGCACGCCCGTGAAGAGCGTCGGCTCGACGTAGAAGCCGGGACGATCGGGCACCTCGCCGCCGACGGCGAGCTCCGCCCCCTCGTCGATCCCGGCCCGGATGTACTGGAGCACCTGCCGGCGCTGCTCCTCCGACACGAGGGGTCCCACCGTCACGCCGCCCGCGAGGCCGTCGCCGACGGGCACCCGTCGCACGGCGGCCGCGAGTCGCTCGGTCGCCTCGTCGAGGATGCCGCGCTGGACGAGCAGGCGGCTGCCGGCGGTGCACATCTGGCCCGAGTGCCCGAAGGAGGCGCGCATGGCGGTGAGCACCGCGGCGTCGAGGTCGGCGTCGGCGAAGACGATGTTGGGGCTCTTGCCGCCGAGCTCGAGGGTGAGCCGCTTGAAGTCGGCGCTCGCGCTGGTCATGACCGTGCGCCCCACCTCGGTGGAGCCCGTGAACGAGACCTTGTCGACCCCAGGGTGCGCGACGAGCTGCGCACCGACCCGGCCGTCCCCGGTGAGCACGTTCACGACTCCGTCAGGCACCCCCGCATCGGAGAGGATGCCGGCGAGCGCGAGCATCGTCATCGGGGTCTGCTCGGCCGGCTTGACGACGACCGAGCAGCCGGCGGCGAGCGCTGGCGCGAGCTTGAAGCTCGCGGTCATGATCGGGAAGTTCCAGGGCAGGATGAGCGCCGCGACGCCGACGGGCTCCAGCACCGTGTAGACGTGGTGGTCGCCGCCGTCGACGGGCACGACACTCCCGGTGAGCCGCGACGGCGCCCCCGCGAAGTACCGGAAGGTGCGAGCGGCCGTCGCGGTGTCTGCACGCGAGCGCTCGATCGGCTTGCCGTTGTCGCGGGTCTCGAGCACGGCGAGCTCCTCGAGCCGCTCCTCGATGAGCTCGGCGACGCGGTGCAGGATGCGAGCACGCTCGTGGGGGGTGAGCCCGATCCAGCGGCGCTCCTCGTGCGCGCGCCTCGCGGCGGCGACCGCGGCATCCGTCTCGGTGGGGCCGGCCTGCAGCACGCTCGTGAAGGCGACGCCGGTGGCGGGGTCGATCACCGGGATGCGCTCGGCGCCCTCGGGGGCGAGCCAGGCGCCGTCGACGAGATAGGGGTGCAGCGCGGGCAGTTCGATCAGTTGATCTCTCACGGGTGGGTCTCCTGGGGTCGAGCGGATGGTGCGGATGCGCGGCCGCGGTCGAGCACGCGCGCCGGTTCGGTCACGGTGAGGCGGGCGAGGGTCTCGGCGTCGACCCCGAGGGACCGGAGGCCCGGGATCACGCGCGCGACCAGGTGGTCGTAGCCGGGTCCGCCGAAACGGCGGTACTGGGCCTTGGTCCAGAGCGACGTGCCGAGCACCCAGCGGATTTCCGGAGCGTCGGCGAGCAGACCGACCAGTGCGTCGAGCCGAGCGAAGTCGGGGGTGTTGCGCACGCGGCCGAGGTGCCCGCCCTCACCGCCGAAGCACATCTCGAGGACCGCTCCGGCGGCGCCGAGCTCGGCGAGGTAGCCGGGGTCGGCGTACTCGTCGACGTTGGCGAGGACGACGCGCGCCGCCGGGAGTCCCGCCGCCTCGACCGCGGCGAGCACCGCGAGGCCGTTCCGGCGACCCGGGTCGAGCCGAATGCTCACCGCGGCTCCGTGGGCGGCTGCGGCCCGCGCTGCGGCCCGCAGGCTCGCCCGCTCGTCGACGCCGGCGACGCCGGTGAACGCGTCCGTCGTGCCCATGATGCCGAGCATCCCGGCCCGGAAGTCCGTTCCTGGGATCGCGTCGGCGAGGGCCGCGGCGAAGAGCCGTTCGCGCCCGTTCTCGTCGAGCTCGCGGTACCAGGCCGGGATGCCGCCGCCGAGGTAGGCGCCGTAGCAGGCGACGACGTGCAGACCCGTCGCGCGCGAGATCCCCGGGAGGCGCCCGTGGTCCGGGCCGAGCCCGAGCGAGGTCGCCTCGACGACCGCGCGCTGCCCGCCGCGCGCGGCGTGGGCGAGCTCCTCCGCGGCCACCGCGACATCCTCCAGCCGGAGGTTGTCCTCGAGCGCGAGCTGTCCCCAACGCAGGGCTCCGGCGAGCTCGGCGGTGACCGGCTGCGCAGGATCGAGCAGCTCGACTCCGGTGCGCTGCAGTGCGGAGGCGTCCGCGAGGACGTGCTCGTGCATCGAGGCCACCCCGAGCTCCGCCGCCTCGATCTCGCCGAGTACGGTCGAGATCACGCCGGGCTCATACCGCGACGGGTTCGGACTCGGCGAGCACCGCCGACGGGAAGATGATGTGCACGCGGGATGGGTCGGCGCAGCCGAGACGCGCCGGCCCCCCGACGACGAGCGACGACACGTCGGCGGTCGACGGGAGGGTGCAGACGATGGGGGCACCGCCCGCCGTCTCCAGCTCGATGCGATAGCGGTCGCCCTGGAAGCTCACGATGCGGACGACGCCCTCGAACGACCAGGCCCCTGACGGCGCCGAGGCCGGCAGGATCGAGAGGTCCTCGGGCCGGATGACGGCGACGCCGTCGTTGCGGTGCCGCTCGTCGAGCTCGAGGATGCGGCCGTCGAGCAGCGGGACGAGGTTCGCCTCGCCGAGGAACTTCGCCACGTACTCCGTCGCCGGACGCCGGTACAGGTCCTCCGGCGCGGCCATCTGCACGAAGACGCCCTCGTGCATGATCGCGACCCGGTCGGACATCGTGAGCGCCTCCGTCTGGTCATGGGTGACGGCGATCGTCGTGATCCCCACGCGCTGCTGGATGCGCTTGATCTCCACCTGCATCTGCTCGCGCAACTGCTTGTCGAGCGCCGCCATCGGCTCGTCGAGGAGGAGCACGGCGGGGTTCGCCGCGAGGGCGCGGGCGAGCGCCACCCGCTGCCGCTGCCCGCCGGAGAGCGAGGCCGGCATCCGCGCCTGCATCCCGCCGAGCTTGACGAGCTCGAGCATCTCCCCCGCGACCCTGCGGCGCTCGGCAGCGGGTCGACGCGCAGCGAGCAGCGGGAAGGCCACGTTGTCGCCGATGCTCAGGTGCGGGAAGAGCGCGTAGGACTGGAACACCACGCCGACGTTGCGCTTCTGCGGAGGCGTGCGCTCGACACTCTCGCCGTCGAATCGCACGTGGCCGGAGTCGACGTGGAGCAGTCCCGCGATGACGTTGAGCAGCGTCGACTTGCCGCTGCCGCTCGCACCGAGCAGCGTGACGAACTCGCCGGCCTGCACGTCGAGGCAGACCTGCTTGAGCACGTGGTTGTGGCCGAGGGTGACATCGACCCGGTCGATGGTGACGGAGACGGTCATGCGGTGGCTACCTTCCTCGGGCGGGGACGCGCGGGGCCTCGGGCGTTGATCCGGGAGAAGATCCCGAGGATCGCCAGGGCGAGCAGGGAGACGATCGTGGAGGCCGCCGTGAGCTGCGGCGAGAAGGCCTCCTGGGAGGCGCTGAGCATCTTGAGCGGCAGGGTCTGGGTGCCCGGCGGGAGGAGGAACACGGAGAGGACGACCTCGTCGAAGACGATGTTGGCAGCGAAGATCGCGCCAGCGACGACGTTCGGCCAGAGGAGCGGCAGCTCGACCTTCCAGAGGACGAGCGGCCACCGCGCGCCGAGGGTCGCCGCCGCGCTGTGCAGCGCCGGGTCGATGCGGCCGATCCCTGCCGAGACGAGCACGAAGACGTACGGCACGGCGATGAGCGCCTCGCCGATGACGAGCGGCACGAGGGTCCGATCGAGGAACGGCAGCTGCTCCTTGACCCCGTACAGCCCCACGCCGTACGCGATCGGCGGGAGCGCGATCGGCAGGATGAAGAGCGTGCGCACCCATCGCGCCGCAGTGCGACTGAGACGCGGGATCGCGAGCGCGCCGATCGTGCCGACCACGACCGCGATGACCGTCGAGACGGCCGAGACGAGCAGCGACAGGCCGAACGGCTCGAGCCAGGCGTCATCCTGCAGGACGTCTGCATACCACTTGAGCGAGAAGCCGGTCGGCGGGAACATCAGCAGCGCGCCGTCGGTCCACGAGGTGGCGACGAGGATGAGGAACGGGACGAAGAGCAGCAGCCCGGCGAACAGGGCCACCACGTAGATCGGGAGCCGGTAGAGCCCGAGCACGGCGTTCATGGGTCGCATCGTCAGCCCCACTTCTCACTGACCCGGAAGAGCCGGTCGGCGACGAGATAGATGACGGCGGTCGCGGCGACGAGCAGCAGGCTCATCGCGGCGCCGAGGTCGGGGCGGTTGGTGGTGCTGATCTGCAGGTCGATGACTCCGGCGACCGTGAGGTTCGACGGCCCGCCGAGCAGCAGCGGGGTGACGTAGAAGCCCAGTGCCATGACGAAGACGAGCACTCCACCGCTGATGAGCGCCGGCCGAATCGCGGGCAGCAGGACGCTTCGGAAGATGAGCGGCGGGCGAGCACCGAAGATGACCGCCGCGTTGAGCTGCTCGCGGTCGACGGTCGAGAGTGCGGTGATCACCGGGAGCACCGCGAACGGAAGCATGACCGCGACCATCGCGGGGTACATCGCGAGCGCAGTCTGGTAGAGCTCGATCGGTTCGTCGGCGAGTCCGAGGGAGCTGAGCGCCCAGAACAGCGCCCCGCGAGGGAGCTCGAGCAGCATCCACCCCACGGTGCGCACGGTGATCGAGGTCCAGAGCGAGAGGAAGAGCCAGGCGATCAGCAGGAACGCGAGCCAGCGCGGGCCCGCCCAGATGCCGAGCGAGTAGACGGCCCCGACGATCACCGTGAGGACGGTGACGATGCCGGCCATGACGACGGTGCGGACGACGGCCGAGGTGAACGAGCTCATCGCGAACACCTCCGAGAAGGCGTCGCCCTCGCCGTCGAGGGACTGGGTGACGAGCGCGAGGAGCGGAAGGCCGAGGGCGAGCGCGAAGAACAGCAGCGGCGGCCAGAGCAGCCAGCGCCGTTCCGCCGTGGTGGTGACGGTGCGAGTCGGGGCTCGACCGGGGGTCGGTGCGGGCTTCGACGGACGGACCTGGTCCGGAATGCCCTCGGCGCCCGCGATCGGGAGGTCGGTGGCGGTCATCCGGCGAGCCACTCGGCATATCGGGCGGAGAGCTCGTCGAGGTGGTCTGCGCGCCACTGCTCGTCGAAGTACAGCGCCTCGGTGTGCTCCGGGGCGTTCGGCAGCGCCGAGACGGTGTCGGCGTCGAGGAATTCGAACGTCGCGGTGTTGGCCGGACCGTACAGCGTGCGCTCGGTGAAGACCGCCTGGCGCTCGGGATCGGCCAGCCAGTCGGCGAGCGCGAGGGCGTTGTCCCGGTTCCTCGCCGTCTTCGGGATGACGAAGAAGTTGGGGCTGAGGAACGCCTGGTCCCATTGCACCGTCAGGTCGAGGCCGGAGTTCTCCAGGGCGGTGAACTGGCCGGTGACGCTGACGGCGATGCTCGCGCTGCCGCTCGAGAGCAGGGTCTGCACCTCGGGGTAGGAGCTGTAGAAGACGAGGTCGTCCCGGATGCTGTCGAGCTTGGCCGTGGCGCGCTCGAAGTCGATCGGGTAGAGGTCCTCCGGGTCGACCCCGTCGGCGAGCAGGGCGATCTCGAAGGAGGCGTCGTAGCTGCCGGGGCTGCCCGGCCAGGCGCGCTTGCCGGGATAGGCGTCGGTGTCGAAGAAGTCGACCCAGTCGTGCGGACCGCCGTCGGCGAACGTGTCGGTCAGCCAGGCCTGGGCGATGCCGATGGTGAAGCCGCCGATGGCGTGGTCCTGGACCTCCTCGGGCAGGTTGTCGCCCCTCGCGACGTCGTCGGGCAGGGTGAGGATGTCGTCCTGATAGCGAAGCAGCGTGTCGGTCGACACCTGGATGAGGTCGTAGTCCCCCTCCCCGCCCTCGAGCATGCCGAAGCCGATGGCGTCCTCGAAGCTCGCCGAGACGACGTCGACACCGGTCTCGCCGGTGAACGAGTCGAAGTAGGCGACCTGCCGGGACTTGTTGGTGGGGCCGCCGTAGTCGGCCCAGACGATCTCGCCGGCGAGCGCGCCGCCGCCGGAAGCGGGAGCAGGTTCGGCGGAACAGCCGGCGAGGAGGGCGATCGCGCTCGCGACGCCGACCGCGGCCAGCGCCGAGCGCACGCGGATCCGGCGTCGGAGGGGTGGGGTGTGCATGGCGGGAACCATCCTTCGGTGCAGGGCAGGGATCGGTGTCACTGACCCAGAGGACCGGGAATGGATCCAATATAAAGGGAGATGGATCCCGATGCGTTACGGCGATGTTTCGGCAGTGTTAATTCACCCGCCTGCGCCGCTGCGTCCGAGGACCGGACGGCGCCTGCCCACGTCGGAAGCCGCTTCGATCGAGGCCGCGGCGCGCAGCAGCGCTCCCTCAGCACGATACCTTGCCACTAGCTGGGCACCTACCGGGAGCCCATTGCGCGTGAACCCGGCGGGCAGGCTCAGCGCCGGCATCGCGGTCGACGTGATGCGGATGCAGCTGCGCTGCCAGGTGTAGTACCGCTCCATCGGCGTGCCCGCGACCTCGTGCGGCCATTCCCAGTCGACCGGGAACGGCGCGAGCTGCGCGGTCGGCAGGACGAGCAGCTCGAACTCGCCGAACAGGGCCTGCATCCGCCGGAACAGCCGCGTGCGCAGCTCGCCCGCCCGCGCGACGTCGGCGCCCGTGATCTCAGCCGCCCATGCCATCTCCTGGTGCACCGTCGCCTTGACGAGTTCCGGATGACGCCGCGCGTCCCCACCATGCGCGGTGAGGAACTCCAGCGCACGGTACGTCTCGAAGACCTCGTCCGCCCCGGAGAGGTCGGGCTCGACATCCGTCACCCGGGCGCCGAGCGCGACGAGCCGCGCGCGGAACCGATCCATCACCTCGAGCACCTCGTCTTCGACCGGGAGACCGTCGCCGGTCCGGCTGAAGGCGATCGGCATTCCTGCGATCGACCCCGCCTGGAGCGAGGCGAAGGCCGCGCCGTCCTGGTCGATGCCGAGCGGCGCACGCGGTTCGGGGCCGGCGATCACCGAGAGCAGCAGTGCGACGTCGTCCACCGACCGGGCCATCGGCCCGAGGACCGACGCGGGATCCCAGGCGTCCCCGGGGCGGGCCGAGGCCACGCGCCCAGGCGACGGGCGGAGGCCGACGACGTTGTTGAACGCGGCCGGGTTGCGGATGCTGCCGCCGAGATCGGAGCCGTCCGCGATCGGCAGCAGCTCGGCGGCGAGCGCGGCGCCGGCTCCCCCGGAGCTGCCGCCTGCCGAACGGCCGAGGTCGTAGGGATTGCGAGTCGCCCCGAACACCTCGTTGAAGGTGTGCGAGCCCGCCCCGAACTCGGGGGTGTTGGTCTTGCCGATGACGATCGCCCCGGCCGCCTTGAGCCGCTGGACGATGAGCGCATCTCGGCTCGGAACATGGTCGGCGTAGATCCGCGAGCCCGAGGTGGTCCGGATCCCCGCGGTGTCCATGAGGTCCTTGATGGCGATCGGCAGTCCATGCAGCGCGCCGAGCGGTTCGCCCGCCTCGCGGCGCGCGTCAGCCTCGGCGGCGCCAGCGCGGGCGCGTTCCTCGTCGAGGCTCACGATCGCGTTGATGAGCGGGTTCACCTCGGCGATGCGCACGAGGTGCTCGTCCATCACCTCACGCGCGCTGAGTGCACCCGTCGCCATGTCGCGAGTCAGCGACCGCGCGGTGCGGGAGACGATCGGCGTGTCGCTGACTGGGCGTTCCTGTGCCATGGCGCGGATCCTCACCTTGGGGGGATACCGTTGACGTTACTCTGGATCCACATATTACGATCGTGGATACTACGAGAGGATGTGCCGTGTGATCGAGACCGCCCTCGGGCCCATCGGCCCCGACGAGCTGGGCATCACCTCGATGAACGAGCATCTGCTCTCCGACTCCTCGACCTTGCTGCGGCCTGCACGCGAGCCGATGCCCGTCGACGAGCGCGTGACCATGGCGAACCTCGGCTTCGTGCATTGGAACTACCTCGCCCTGCGCGACAACCTCGTGCTCGACGACGCCGACCTCGCGATCGCCGAACTGCAGCACGCCGCGAGCCTCGGGCAACGGGCGATCGTCGAGACCACCTCATGGGGCATGGGTCCACGCCACGCCGAGCTCCCCGCCATCGCGCGGGCCGCCGGACTGCACGTCGCGGTCGCGTACGGCACCTACCTGGGCCGGAGCCTGCCCGAGTGGCTGCCGGCGCTGAGCGAGACCGAGCTCGAGGCGCACCTGTTCTCCGCGCTGGCCGAGGCGATCCCGGGGACCGACTACAAGGCGGCCATGCTCGGCCTGATCGGCACGAGCGCGGTGCTGGACCCGGTCGAGCGGCGCGGCCTCGTCGCGTCCGCACGGGCCGCGGCCCGTGCCGGCGCGTCGATCGCCATCCGCCTCGACCCCGCAGCCCGTCTGGGCGTGGACGTGCTCGACATCGTGACCGGGGCGGGGCTGCCAGCGGAGCGCGTCGTCTTCTGCAACGTCGACGAGTTCCTCGACGACGCCTACCTCGCCGAGCTCGGCGACGCAGGGGCGACCCTCGAATTCGACTTCGGCAACGAGGCCTACTACCACGACGCCTACAAGGACCCGACGGACGCCGAGCGGGTGGACTTCCTGCTGAAGCTGCTCGAGCGCCGCCCGGAGACGGCGATCGTCTTCGGCAACTCGGTGTGGTCGAAGGCCCAGTTGCGCGCCTTCGGCGGCATGGGCTACGGCCACCTGCTCGGCCGCATCGTCCCGTTGCTCGGCCGCCAGGGCGTCTCGAAGGAGCAGCTCGACGAGATCCTGGTCTCGCGGCCGCGGCGCCTGCTCGATCGGGTCCCGGTGACGGAGCGGGCGGAGGTCGTGCGATGATCCAGACCGTCCTCGGTCCGATCCACCCCGAGGAGCTCGGCGTCACGTCGATGAACGAGCACCTGGTGGCCGACTCGGCGAAGTTCCTCCGCCCGGCGCGGGAGCCCGCGCCTGCCGAGCCCCGGATGGCCGTCGAGCACCTCGGCTTCGTGCGCTGGAACTATCTCGGCCTGCGCGACAACCTCGTGCTCGACGAGCCCGAGGTGACGGTGGCCGAGCTGCGGCACGCGGTCGGCCTCGGTCAGGACGCGGTGGTCGAGGTGACCTCGTTCGGCATGGGACCCGACCACGCGGCGCTCCCGGCGATCTCGCGCGCGAGCGGCATGCAGATCGCGCTCGCCTACGGCACCTATATCGCCAGGAGCCTGCCCGACTGGGTGCTCACCGCGACCGAGGACGAGCTCGAGCAGCGCTTCCACACCGCGCTCGAGGTCGCAGTCCCCGGCACCGCCTACCGTGCGGCGATGCTCGGCCTGCTCGGCACGAGCGCCGAGATCGCGCCGGTCGAGCGACGGGCGCTCCGTGCCGCCGCGCGCGCCGCCGCGCGCGCCGGGGCCGCGGTGAGCATCCGCCTCGACGCCTCGGCGCGGCTCGGGCCGACGGTGCTGCGGATCCTCACCGACGAGGGGCTCAGCCCCGACCGGGTCGTCTTCAGCAACGTCGACAAGGTGATGGATGTCGACTACGTCGCCGAGATGGGCGCCGCAGGCGCGACGCTCGAGATCGCCTTCGGAGAGGAGTCGTACTTCGGCGACGGTTCGAAGGACGCGACCGATGCCGAGCGGCTGCGATTCCTCCTCGCGCTCCTGGAGCGCGACCCGGACCACTCGATCGTGCTCGCATGCTCGGTCTGGACGAAGGGGCAGCTCGGCGCATACGGCGGTATGGGATACGGGCACCTGGTCGGGCGCATCGTGCCGATCCTGGAACGCCAGGGCGTGGGCCCCGAGCGACTCCATGAGATGCTCGTGGCCCGACCTCGCGTTCTGCTCGATCGGCCCTGACCACTTCCCGACTCGAGCGGAATGTGTGCAAAACTTGGTGAATTGGATCCAATCCGAGAGAGGCTGTGTCTGTGAGCGCCCCGACCCCTGACGTCCCCCTGCACTACCGGTCCGCCGTCGACCTCGCAACCGGCATCCGCACCAGGGAGCTGTCGGCCGTCGAAGTCATGCGCGCCCACCTCGACCGGATCGAGGAGACCAATGGCGCAGTCAACGCGATCGTCGCGATGATCCCCGAGAGTGAGGCGCTCACCGCAGCCGAGGAGGCGGATCGCGCGGTCGCCCGCGGTGACGAGCTCGGTCCGCTCCACGGGCTCCCGGCCGGCATCAAGGACCTCATGGATGTCGCCGGGCTGCCCACCTCGCACGGCTCCGCCGCCTACGCCGATTCGCCGCCCGCCGAGCGTGACGCCCTCATCGTGCGTCGGATGCGTGCCGCCGGTGCCGTCATCATCGGCAAGACCAACACGCCCGAGGTCGGGCTCGGCACGCTCACGTTCAACCCCGTGCACGGAGTCACCCGCAACCCGTGGAATCGCTCCCGGCACGCGGGGGGCAGCAGTGGCGGCAGCGCCGCTGCGGTCGCGGCGGGCATGCTGCCCATCGCCGACGGTTCCGACAGCGGCGGCAGCCTGAGGTACCCGGCCGCATTCTGCAACATCGTGGGTCTGCGGCCCTCAGCGGGCCGCGTCGCGAGCGGCCGTGCCGACAACGGCTGGACCGCGCATGGCGTCCTGGGGCCGATGACGCGCGACTCGCTCGACGCCGCCCTGCTCATGAGTGCGATCGCCGGACCCGACCCGATCGCCCCGATGTCCATCGCCGAGGAACCCTCCGTGTTCGTCGGCCTCGACCCGTCCGACCCGTCCGAGGTGCGGATCGCCTGGAGCGCCGATGCGGGCGGGGTGCCGATCGCGGCCGAGATCCGCGCCGCGCACGCACGGGCACGGGAAGCGCTCGTCGCCGCCGGCTACGTGATCGTCGACGTCGAGCCCGAGCTCGCGGACGCCGAGTCGGCGTGGGAGACCATCGAGATGTACAACTTCTTCGCGACCGGACGCCGGGACGCCGCCGAGCGGCCCGACCTCCTTCGCCCCGATTACCTGCGCAACATCCGACAGGGCGAGCAGCTCACGACCGCACAGCTCGCCGACGCCCTGGCGACGCGCACCGCCGTCTTCCGACGCACCGCCGCGCTGCTCGCCGAGTTCGACCTGCTCATCGCGCCCGCGACGCCGGTCGCGCCGCCGCCTGCCGACGTCGAGTGGGTCGACGAAGTCGACGGCGTGCGCTACGACCGGTATTTCCGCTGGCAGATGCTGGCCAACCGCTTCACCGTCACGGCGCACCCGGTGCTCGTGACGCCCGGCGGCTTCACCGAGTCGGGGCTGCCCGTCGGCCTGCAGCTCGTCGGGCGGCACCGCGGGGAGCCCGATCTGCTGCGACATGCGGCGGGCATCGAGGCCGCCCTGGGACTGACCCGCCTGCATCCCGCGCTCTGACGGGGGTGGACCGCACGGCCGGCGCCGTACGGTCAACCCCCGCCTGGGCCCGCTGGTTCAGGCGGCCACGGGCTCGAGGTCCTCGCGCGCCGACCGCTCGAGTTCGAGACGCTCGAGCTCGGCGAGCTCGTCGAGCTCCTCCGAGGGCGAACGGCGCCGGAGGACGCCGACCAGTGCGTAGGTGCCGAAGCCGACTAGCGCGGCGATCAGGGTCGCCCAGCCGTCGAGCTCGGGGCCGACGACATCGTTCGGGAGGTACAGCAAGTCGTTGGGCACGCCGTACAGCGTGGGGGTCAGCGCGAGCAAGACCATCCGCACGACGAAGCCGACCACGACCGACGCGAGGGCGGCCACGACGCCCGGGCGCTTCCAGAAGATGCCGAGGATGAAGGGCGCCGCGAGGCAGGCGAGCATGAGGTCGAAGGCGAGGGTGAGCAGGATGCCGGTCTGGCTGACCCGGATGGCGAGGAACACTCCGACCGCCACGATCGGCAGCATCGCGAGCCGCGTCCACCGCAGCAGCGGGTCGGCGCCCTCGTTCACCACCCGGCGAACGTTGAAGATGTTGCGAACCGCGATCGCCGAGGTGGCGAGGATGGCGCCCGACGCGGTCGAGAACGAGGCGGCGACGATGCCCGAGAGCACGAGGATCGCGAGCACCGGCGGGGCGTACTCGTCGAGCAGCGTGAACAGCACGGGGCCGTCCTCGACGCTGATGCCGAGCACGGCGGTCGCGCTGAGGGCGACGAGCGCGAACAGCGTGCCGATAACGGCCGTGCCGGCCGCGGCGATGAAGCAGGCGCGACGCGCGACCTCGGGCGACTTGGCGCCGAAGATGCGCTGCATGAAGTCGATCGCCACGATGTCGCCGATGGCGAGCGCGATGAGGGTGGCCCAGTTGATCGGCGCGCCCTGGGCGGGGTCGGTGAGCTGGCCGAGGTCGAACGGCCCCATGCCCGGCGGGATGACGATGCCGAAGGAGACCGCCACCCACGCGAACAGGGCGATCGCGGCGACCACGGTGATCGCCGTCTGGATCACCGCCGTGTACGCGTCGGAGAACAGCCCGCCAGCGATCGTGTAGGAGAGCACGAGTGCCACGGACACGACCACCCCCCACTCGTAGGGCACGTTCGCGAACCGCTCGAGCAGGTACCCGCACGCGACGAGGTTGCCGGCGAGGAGCGTGGTGAACGAGAGCAGCATGATCACCGAGGCGAGCACCTCGGTGGTGCGTCCGTATCGGATGCGGAAGTAGTCCGCGAGCGTGAACAGCTTCATGCGGTTCATGGGCTTGGCGAGGAACAGCCCGGTGAGCAGCAGGCAGATCGCGAGTCCGATGGCGAGCGAGGCGCCGGCCCAGAAGCCGAACTGCGAGGTGAGGTCGGTGTTGCCGACCGTCGCGTTCGAGTCGACGGCGGCGGCGGTGAGCGAGACGGCGACGAGCGGCACTCCGAGCCGTCGCCCGGCGACGAGGTAGTTCGCACTGTCGCCGTCGATCTTGCGGGCGACGGCGATGCCGACGATGAGGACCACCAGGACGGTGAGTCCGACTCCGAGGATGATCATGGCGTGCTCCCGATGGGGTGAGGGATGGCGCCGACAGGTTTCTATCGGTTGATAGGTAACTTGGTCGCCCCACGTACCACCCGTCTTTCGGGAATGAAACGATCGCGTTAATTCGTGCGAGCCGGAGCGACGCCGACGCCGCGCCGCGCGCAGGGCGCACAGGGCGCTGAGGTCGCCGACGCGGTCAGCGCGACGGGGTCGCCGCGATCTCGGAGAGGAGCACGGCGCCGGCCTCGCGCGCCCGGCGCACGGAACCGGGATCGACGTCGAGCACCCGCAGCGCGGCATCCGCGATCCCGAAGGCCGTCTCGTCGTCGATCGACTCCGGCGCGCGCCGCCGCTGCAGGATCACGCTCTCGACGAGGCCGAGCACGAGCGCGCTCGCCCGCGCGACATCCCTGACGCCGCACGCGGCGACGAGCGTGCGGTACGCCGTCTCGAGTTCGGAGCGGCGCTCGTGGAACGCGGCGAACCGCTCGTCTCCGAGCTCGGGGAGCAGGTAGAGCGAGCCGACGTTCTCCTCGCCTCCGGTGAGCAAGCGCACATCCGAGACGCAGAGCGCCCAGAGCCGGTGCTCGGGCGGATCGGGCAGTGCGAGCAGACGTGCGGCCGCGTCGAGCGAGGGCTGCACCGTGCCGAGGAGCAGTTCGAGCAGCACCTCGTGCTTGCCGGAGAAGTAGTGGTACACGCTCGCCTGGCGGATGCCTGCGGCCTTCGCGAGCGCGTGCGTGCTCGTGCTGCCGTATCCCTCGGAGCAGAAGAGCCGCGCCCCCGCCGCGAGGATGTCTTTCCGCGTGCCGAGGCCGGTGGGCGACGCTCCCGATACGCGGGGTCGACCGGTGGGGCGCGCCATGATCGTCAACGCTAGCAGGCGCCGGGAACGCCCGGCCGAGGCCGCCGCGGGTTTCTGTTACGTGACCGAAACCTCGAGGGCACACCGGCGACACCGGCATCCGCTTGCCTATTTCTATCAATCAGTAGAAAGGCAGCGGATGACCACGACCGAGACCTCGTCGACCTCGACGACCGCGGGCGCGCGGGCCCACGCGCGAGCACAGGAGGGGATCATCGTCGACGCGCAGCCGGTGCTGCCCGCGGGCTCGGCGGAGCCGCCCGCCGGCGTCGCGCCAGAGCGACTTCGCTGGGTGGAGCGGGTGGCCGGCGGCAACTACACGCACAAGCGACTCGCGCGGGGCAGCATGCTGCGGCTCACCGATGTCACCGGCGACGCCTGCGCCTCCATCCTCCTCTACAACGCCGACGAGCCCTTCGAACGGCTCAACATCGCCGACACCGTCAAGGTGCAGTGGCAGGTGTACACCGGCGCGGGCCAGCTGCTGCTCTCGGACCAGGGCCGGGTCCTGGCGTCGGTCGCCGAGGACACGTCCGGCCGGCACGACGCGATCTACGGCACGAGCTCGCTCGCTCGCAACGCCGAGCGCTACGGCGACGGCGCCGCGCAGGGCCCGAGTCCGGCCGGACGGGAACTGTTCGCGCTCGCGGCGGCGAAGCACGGGCTCGGCCGGCGCGATCTCCCGCCGTGCATCTCGTTCTTCCAGGGTGTGCGCATCCACGACGGCGGCCGCCCCGAGTTCCTCGGCTCGGCAGGCGCGGGCGCCTCGATCACCCTGCGCATCGAGATGCCCGCGGTCGTGCTCATCGCCAACACGGCGCACCCGCTCGATCCACGGCCGGAGTACGTGAGCGGACCCGTGGACGTGCACGCCTGGACCGCTGGCGCGACCCGCCCCGGCGACGCGCTCTGGGACGCCACCCCTGAGGGACGCCGCGCATTCCTCAACACCCACGACTACCTCGACGCGAGGGGGATCGCATGACCGTGCAGGACTTCGGCACCGAGATCAGCCGCGAGCTCGTGGCGCCGCGCAGCCCGTGGTCGACGATGCTCCGGGCCGGACAGGTGCTCACCATGGTCGACGTCGACGGCAACCAGGCCGTCGACTTCCTCGCCTACGACGCACACGACACCTCGAAGGCGTACAGTGCGCAGGCGACCCTGCAGGGGCAGGACTCCGTCTACCTGACGACAGGATCGGTGCTGCGCACGAGCGAGTACGAGCCGCTGCTCACCATCGTCGCCACCGACGTCGACCGCCACGACACCCTCGGGGGCGCGTGCTCCAAGGAGAGCAACACCCTGCGGTACGGGTACCACACCTCCGTCCAGCACGCCTGCGCAGAGAACTTCATCGCCGAGCTCGGCCGCTACGGCATGGGCAAGCGCGACCAGGTCTCCAACGTCAACTGGTTCATGAACGTACCGGTCGACCCCGACGGCGCGCTCGGCATCGTCGACGGTATCTCCTCGCCGGGGCTCAGCGTGAGCCTTCGCGCGGAGCGCGATGCCCTCGTCGTCGTCTCGAACTGTCCGCAGGTCAACAATCCGTGCAACGGCTTCGACCCGAGTCGCGCGGAGATGATCGTCTTCGCCGGGGAAGAGGGGCTGTGAGCGCCTTCGACACGCTGCTGGTCGCCAACCGGGGCGAGATCGCGGCACGCATCATCCGCACCGCCAAGCGGATGGGGCTGCGCACGGTCGCGGTCTTCTCCGAGGCCGACCGGGGCGCCCTGCACACGGTCCTCGCCGATGAGGCCGTCTTCCTCGGCCCGGCGCCCGCCGCCGAGAGCTACCTGCGCATCGACCGCATCGTCGAGGCGGCCGAGGCGACCGGCGCCGGGGCGATCCACCCAGGGTACGGCTTCCTCTCCGAGAACGTGGCGTTCGCTCGGGCCTGCGCCGCGGCCGGCATCGTCTTCGTGGGTCCGACGCCCGAGCAGCTCGACGTGTTCGGCGCGAAGCACACCGCCAGGCAGGCCGCCGAAGCCGCAGGAGTGCCCATGCTGAGCGGCACCGGCCTGCTCGAGTCGCTCGACGAGGCGCTCGGCGCCGCGGAGCGCGTCGGCTATCCGGTCATGCTGAAGGCCGCTGCCGGCGGTGGCGGCATCGGCATGCAGGCCTGCCGCGGCGGCGCGGAACTCGCCGCGGCGTGGGACAACGTACGCCGGCTGGCCGAGGCGAACTTCTCCTCGTCGGACGTCTTCCTCGAGCGGCTCGTCGAGGGCGCCCGTCACGTCGAGGTGCAGGTCTTCGGCGACGGCCTCGGCGAGGTCGTCGCGATCGGCGACCGCGACTGCACGCTGCAACGTCGCCACCAGAAGGTCGTCGAGGAGTCGCCGAGCCCCGAACTGCCCGGCGACGTGCGGGCCGAGATCACCGAGGCCGCAGTGCGCCTCGCCGCATCCGTGTCGTACCGGTCGGCCGGCACGGTCGAGTACATCTACGACCCGGTCCGCCGCGAGGCGGCGTTCCTCGAGGTCAACACCCGGTTGCAGGTCGAGCATCCGGTGACCGAGGCGCGCTTCGGCATCGACCTCGTCGAGTGGATGCTCCGGCTCGCGCAGGGCGACACCGAAGTGGTGCGCACCCCGCTCTCGCCGGCGGGCGCCGCGGTCGAGGCTCGCATCTACGCCGAGAACGTCGATCTCGGCAACCTCCCGAGCTCCGGCACCGTCACGAACCTCGTGCTGCCCGCCGGCGCACGCGTCGACACCTGGCTCCGACCGGGCACGGAGGTCTCCACGAACTACGACCCGATGCTCGCCAAGATCATCGTGCACGGACCCGACCGGGATGCCGCGTGGGGGGCGCTGCGCGACGCGCTCGACGGCACCCGGATCGACGGCATCGCCACGAACCTCGGGACGCTGCGGGCGATCGCACGGGATGAGGAGGTGCTCGCCGCACGGCACTCGACGCGGACGCTCGAGCACGTCCGCGATCCCACGCCCCGGATCGAGGTGCTGAAACCCGGCATGCTCACGACCGTGCAGGACTGGCCCGGTCGTCTCGGGTACTGGCCGGTCGGCATCCCGCCGTCGGGCCCCATGGACGCTCACTCGTTCCGCCTCGGCAACCGCGCGCTCGGCAACTCCGAGGGCGCCCCGGGCCTGGAATGCACGATGACCGGCCCGACCCTGCGGTTCCACCGCGAGACACGGGTCATGGTGACCGGTGCACCGGCGCCGGTCACCGTCGACGGCTCCGTCGTGCCGCAGTGGACGCCGGTGACCGTCCCCGCCGGCGGGGTGCTCGAGGTCGGCACGACGACCAGCGGCATGCGCGTCTACCTCCTGGTCGAGGGCGGCCTCGACGTGCCGGATGTCATGGGCTCGGCCGCCACCTTCGACCTCGGCGGCATCGGCGGGGCCTCCGGCCGGGCGCTCCAGGCCGGGGACGTCATCGCGGTGGCCGCGCCCCCGTCGCCGCAGCCCGTGCACACGGTGTCTGTCGGCGAGCGTCCCGAGTTCACGGGCGAATGGGAGCTCGCGGCCCTCGAGGGTCCGCATGCCGCACCGGAGTTCTTCACCGTCGCCGACATGGAGACGTTCTACGCGGCCGACTGGCAGGTGCATTTCAACTCCGCGCGCACCGGCGTGCGCCTCGTCGGACCGAAGCCCGCGTGGGCGCGCGCCGACGGCGGCGAGGCGGGCCTGCACCCGTCGAACATCCACGACACCCCGTACTCGGTCGGCGCCGTCGACTACACGGGCGACCTGCCGATCCTGCTCGGGCCCGACGGACCGAGCCTCGGCGGATTCACCTGCCCGGCGACGGTCGCCAGCGGCCACCTCTGGAAACTCGGCCAGCTGCGGCCGGGCGACATGGTTCGGTTCGTCCCGGTCACCGCCGTGCAGGCGGATGCGACGCGCGACGCGCCCGTCGCGCCCGTCGTCGCGGGACGAGGCGCTGTGGTCGATGGGGGGATCCTCGCGACCGTTCCCGAGCGCGTTGGATCGCCGTCGGTGACGGTGCGACGCAGCGGCGACGCGAACGTGCTCGTCGAATTCGGCGAGCAGGCGCTCGAGCTCGCCTCCCGCATGCGGGTGCACGCCCTCATGGAGACCATGCAGGCGCGGGCGGGGGTAGGCGGGCTGCCCGGCGTCGTCGAGCTCACCCCGGGCATCCGCTCGCTGCAGATCCACTTCGACCCCTCGCGCACGAGCGTCGCGGAGGTCGCGGACGCCGCCCTCACCGCCGAGCTGGCGCTGCCGGCCAGCGGCGACATCCGCGTGCCGAGCCGCACCGTCTGGCTGCCGCTGTCGTGGGACGACCCTGCCACCCGCGAGGCGATCCGCCGGTACATGAACGGCGTGCGCGACGACGCCCCGTGGTGCCCGTGGAACATCGAGTTCATCCGCCGCATCAACGGGCTCGACCACGTCGACGACGTCTACCGCATCGTGTTCGACGCCGAGTACCTCGTGATGGGGCTCGGCGACGTCTACCTCGGCGCGCCGGTCGCGACGCCGCTCGATCCGCGGCACCGGCTGGTGACGACGAAGTACAACCCGGCGCGCACCTGGACGCCGCAGAACGCCGTCGGCATCGGCGGCGCCTACCTCTGCGTCTACGGCATGGAAGGTCCGGGCGGCTACCAGTTCGTCGGCCGAACGGTGCAGGTCTGGTCGACGCACCGCCAGGAGGGGCCGTTCGAACCGGGCGTTCCATGGCTGCTGCGCTTCTTCGATCGCATCCGCTGGTACCCGGTCGAGCCGTCGGAACTCCTCGAGATGCGCGCCGACATGGCGGCCGGCCGGCTGGCGCTCCGCATCGAGGAGGGCACGTTCGGCATGGCCGAGTACGAGGACTTCTTCGCCGAGCACGCAGCGTCCATCGCGGCGTTCCGGGCGCGCCAGGCCGCCGCGTTCGCTGCTGAGCGCGCGGCCTGGGAGGCCGCAGGCGAGTTCGACCGGGTCGACACCGAGCCGGTTGTGGCGCCCCCGCCAGAGGTCATCGTCCCTGCGGGGTGCGAGGGGGTCGAGGCTCAGTTCGTCGCGAATGTGTTCCGTATCGACATCGCAGAGGGCGACTTCGTGGCCGAGGGGCAGACGATCTTCGCCGTCGAGGCGATGAAGATGGAGGCGAGCGTGACCGCGCCGGTCTCGGGCCGCGTCGTCTCGGTCGTCGCCGAGCTCGGTTCCCAGGTCGGACCGGGCACCGTGCTCGCCGTCATCGAGGCGGAGGTGGCGGCGTGAGTGGCGGCGTGAACGGCATTCGCATCCCGCGCGACCCCCGCGCGCACGTCGCCTCGCGGCTGGCGCTCGCGGGCGCGAGGCCGGAGGCATGGATCGAACTGCGCCCGGAGTGGGAGATCTCGGTCGAGCTCGAGTCGGTCTGCGCGCGCGCCCGCGCCGGCGAGTCCCTGCCTCTCGCGGGAGCGCTCGTCGCCGTCAAGGGCAACATCGACGTGGCGGGGCTCGACACCACGGCGGCCTGTCCCGCGTTCGCCTATCGGCCTGCTCGAGATGCCACTGCCGTCGCACGCCTGCGTGCCGCGGGCGCCGTCGTGCTCGGCGTGACGAACCTCGACCAGTTCGCCACCGGGTTGGTCGGCAGTCGCAGCCCCTACGGCGCGGTGCGGCATGCGACGGATGCCTCGCGCATCTCGGGCGGCTCCAGCAGCGGGTCGGCGGTGGCCGTCGCACTCGGCGTCGCCGACCTCGCGCTCGGAACCGACACCGCGGGCTCCGGGCGGGTCCCCGCCGCGTTCCACGGTCTCTACGGCGTGAAGCCCACGAAGGGCATCGTCCCCGCCGCGGGCGTCGTCCCGGCCTGCCGCAGTCTCGACGTCGTGACCGCCATGGCGGCCGACCTCGACCTCGCCGAGTTCGCGGTGACGGTGATGTCCGGCGTCGACGAGCGCGACCCGCTCTCCCGTGCCACCCCCGAGGTCGTCGTCACCCTCACGGACCCGCCCCGCATCGGCGTTCCCAGGTCGGGGCAGCTCGGTGAGCTCGCCCCGGGCTGGGCCGAGGCATTCCGGGCGGCGGCCGATCGCTACGCGACATCCGGCGCCGATCTCGTGGAGGTCGACATCCGGCCGTTCCTCGACGTCGCGCGGATGCTGTACGACGGTGCGTTCGTGGCCGAGCGCTATGCGGCGGTCGGGAAGTTCGTCGACGCCCACCCCGACGAGGTCGACCCGACGGTCGGCGGCATCATCCGCCGAGCGCGGGACATCCCGGCGTGGCGGCTGTACCGCGACCTCGAACGGCTCGACCACGCGCGTCAGGACGCCGCGGCGGCCTTCGGCGACCTCGACGCGCTGCTCCTGCCGACGACGGTCGAGCACCCCACGCTCGCCGACGTCGCCGCCGACCCCATCGGCGTGAATTCGCGCCTCGGACGGTTCACGAACTTCGCGAACCTGCTCGACCTCGCGGCGCTGGCGATGCCGGCGGGGGAGGTCGACGGCCTGCCCTTCGGGGTGCAGCTCGTCGGCCCCGCGTTCAGCGATCGCCTGCTCGGCGAGATCGCGAGGATCGGGCGATGAGCGGCGGGATCCAGCTCGCCGTCGCGGGTGCGCACCTGCGGGGCCAGCCGCTGAACCATCAGCTCACCGACCGCGGCGCCGTGCTCGACCGGGAGACCGTGACGGCGCCACGCTATCGGCTCTACGCCCTCGCGACCGAGCCGCCGAAGCCCGGCGTCGTGCGCGTCGCCGTCGGCGGCGCCGCACTGCACGTCGAGGTCTGGAGGCTCGATCCGGCCGCGTTCGGCGACTTCGTCGCCGGACTCCCGCAGCCGATGGCGATCGGCAAGGTCGAGTTGGCCGACGGCGCATTGGTGAGCGGCTTCCTCGTCGAACCGATCGCCGTCGAGGGCGCGGCCGACATCAGCCGCTTCGGGGGGTGGCGCGAGTACCTGGCGGCGTCGCGCCCGTGACCGTCGGTCGCCTCGGCGCGCCGGTGGTCACGCGGCCGTTCGCAGCGGCGCCACCCCGGACTCCACGCCGGTCACGCGGGCTGTGGCGCCTGCTCCTTCGCCACGAGCGTGAGCACGTCGTAGGTCGCCACGAGCTCGTCGTTCTGGTTCTTCAGCACCGCATCCCAGCGCACCTCGCCGTAGTCGTCGGTCTCGCGCGGTGAGATCTGCTTCGCCGTGAGCTCGACGCGGATCGAGTCCCCCGGCGACACCGGCGTGATGAACCGCAGGTTCTCGAGACCGTAGTTCGCGAGGACCGGCCCGGGTGCGGCATCCACGAAGAGCCCGGCAGCCCACGAGACGAGCAGGTAGCCGTGCGCGACCCGGCCGGGGAAGAACGGGTTCGCCGCGGCCGCCTCCTCGTCCATGTGCGCGTAGAACGTGTCGCCGGTGAACTCGGCGAACGTCTCGATGTCCTCGAGGGTGACCGTGCGCGACGCCGACACGACCTGGTCGCCGAGGCGCAGCTCGGCGAGCGACTTGCGGAAGGGGTGCACCCCGCCCGACTGCGACGCCGCGCCCTGGTGCCAGATGCCCGTGAGCGCGGTGAGCATCTCGGGCGAGCCCTGCACCGCGGTGCGCTGCATGTGGTGCAGCACCGCACGGATGCCGCCCAGCTCCTCGCCGCCCCCGGCGCGTCCGGGCCCGCCGTGCACGAGGTTGGGCAGCGGCGACCCGTGCCCGGTCGAGCTGCGGGCGTCGTCGCGGTCGAGGAAGAGCACGCGGCCGTTGTACGCGGCGATGCCCGACGCGAGCGCCACGGCGACGGCGGGATCGTGCGTCGCGACGCTCGTCACGAGCGATCCGCCGCCGCGCGCCACGAGCTCGGATGCCTCGCCGAGCGACTCGTAGCCGACGATCGACGCGACCGGGCCGAACGCCTCGACCTCGTGCAGAGCCGGGCTCGCGGCATCCGCGAATCGCAGCAGCATGGGGGCGACGAAGGCGCCGTCGGATGCCTCGGCGGTCTCGCCGCCGACGCGTATGACGGTTGGGGCATGCGTCGACCCGACCACCAGCTCGCCGCCGGCGGCCTCGAGCTTCGCGACCTGCCGCAGCACCTCCTCGCGCTGCGCGACCGAGGCGAGCGGGCCCATCGTGACGCCTTCGGCGCGGGGGTCGCCGACGACCACGCGCTCGGCGATGCGGGCGCGCACCGCGTCGACCACGGCGTCGACGGATGCCGCGGGCACGATCGCGCGGCGGATCGCGGTGCACTTCTGCCCCGCCTTCGTGGTCATCTCCACCACGAGCTGCTTCACGTAGGCGTCGAACTCGGGCGTGCCGGCGACCGCGTCGGTGCCGAGCACGCTCGCGTTGATCGAGTCGGTCTCGCTCGTGAACCGGACGCCGCCCGTCTGCACGGAGTCGTGGGCGCGGAGCTTCTCGGCGGTGGATGCCGAACCGGTGAAGGCGACGAGGTCGCCGAGCCGGAGGTGGTCGAACAGGTCGGGGACGCTGCCCGAGACGAGCTGCAACGAGCCCTCGGGGAGCAGGCCCGACTCGACGAGGATGCGCACGAACGCCTCGGCGAGGTAGCCGGTGGGCGTCGCGGGCTTCACGAGCGTGGGCACGCCCGCAAGGAACGCGGGCGCGAACTTCTCGAGCGAGCCCCAGACGGGGAAGTTGAAGGCGTTGATCTGCACCGCCACGCCTGGCAGGCGCGTGTAGATATGCCGACCGAGGAATGAGCCGTCCTTCGAGAGGCTCTCCACGCCGCCGTCGACGTAGACCTTCGCGTTCGGCATCTCGCGGCGGCCCTTGCCCGAGTAGGCGAAGAGCACGCCGATGCCGCCGTCGATGTCGACCCACGAGTCCTGCTTCGTCGCACCCGTGCTGCTCGACAGTTCGTAGAGCTCGGCCTTGCGCTCGGTGAGCGCGAGCGCCATCTGCTTCAGCAGCACCGCGCGCTGGTGGAACGTGAGCTCGCCGAGCGACGCCTGGCCGATCGTGCGCGCGTACTCGAGCGCGGCGCCGAGGTCGAGGCCCTCGGTGCTCACCCGGGCGACCACCTCGCCCGTCGACGCGTCGCGCACCTCGGTCGCGGATGCGGCGGCCGCGCCGGCTGAAACCGGCACCGTCGGGGTCCACCACGCGCCGTTCACGTAGCTCGGCAGGATCTCGGTCATCCGTCGTTCTCCTTCGTCATCGTCGTTCTCCGTCATCGGCGACGGAGTCATCTGGCGTCCCAGCGGTAGAAGCCCTCGCCTGCCTTGCGGCCGAGCTTGCCCTCGGCCACCATGCGGCGCAGCAGTGCGGGCGGTGCGAACCGCTCGCCGAGCGTCGACGAGAGGTACTCGGCGATGCCGAGCCGCACGTCGAGGCCCACGATGTCGGTGAGACGCAGCGGACCCACCGGATGCTTGTAGCCCAGCGTCATGGCCGCGTCGATGTCCTCTGCCGACGCGACCCCGTCTTCGAGCATGCGGATCGCCTCGAGCCCGAGCGCGACGCCGAGCCGGGACGACGCGAAGCCCGGGGCGTCCGAGACTACGATCGGGGTCTTGCCGATGGCCTGCACCCACTCGCGGGCCTCGACCACGAGCCTGCCTTCGGTGGCGTCGCCGCGCACGACCTCGACGAGGGTCGAGGCGGGCACGGGGTTGAAGAAGTGCATGCCGAGGAACCGGTCCGGCCGTTCGAGCAGTGCGGCGAGCTGGTCGATCGAGATCGACGACGTGTTCGAGGCGAGCGCGGCATCCGCCGGGAGCACCGCCTCGGCGCGGGTGAGCGCGTCGATCTTCAGCGCGAGGTCCTCGGGCACCGCCTCGACCACGAGCCCGCACCGCGCGAAGTCCGCCACGTCGGTGCTCGTCGCGAAGCGCGAGGCGATGGCGGCCTCGTCGTCGTCGGCGGTGCCGCGGGCGACGGATGCCGCGACGGACTCGAGCACACGAGCCGACGCGGCGGCTGCGGCATCCGCATCGCGTTCGACCACCGTGACCCGCGACCCGGCGAGCAGGAACGCGTGCGCGATGCCCGCGCCCATGCGCCCGCCGCCGAGCACGCCGACGTCGGATGGGGCACCGGTCGGGGTCTCGCTCACTTGGGCTTCCTCTCGAGGAACTCGGTCATGCGTCGGAACTTCTCGGGGCTCTCGAAGAGCGCCGCCTGCGCCTCGAGGTCGACGGCGGGGTGCTCGGCGCGCGGCGCTCGGAACACGCGCTTCGTCGCGATCGTCGCGGCACGGTCGTTCCGGGCGATGCGATCGGCGATGGCGTGGGCGGCGGGGAGCAGCTCGTCGGCGGGGTGCAGCTCGCTCACGAGGCCGATCTCGATGGCCTCGTCGGCGCCGATGGTCCGCCCGGTGAGCAGCAGCTCGATCGCGCGGGCGTCGCCCACGATCTCCTTGAGGCGCCAGCTCGCCCCGGCCGCGGCGATGATGCCGAGCCCCGTCTCGGGGTTGCCGATGCGCAGCCGCGGGGTGGCGATGCGGATGTCGGCGGCGTACGCGAGCTCCGCCCCGCCGCCGAGCGCGTACCCGTCGAGTGCGGCGATCACGGGCATCGGGAGGTCGGCAACGCGGATGAACGCGTTCGCGTTGATGCCCCGGCGCGCGTCATCCGCTCGCCGTTCGCGGAGCTCGGCGATGTCCGCGCCCGACGCGAAGACACCGCCCGCGCCGATGAGGATCAGGATGCGCGGGATCGCCTCGAGCTCGGCGCAGAGCACATGCAGCGCGTCGATCGTCGCCTGGTCGATGGCGTTCTTCTTGTCGGGGCGGTTCAGCGTCGCGACGACGCGGTCGTCGAACCGCTCGACGTGCAGCGGGGAGTCCGCGGATGCCGCGTCGTGATGCTCGTCCATCACACGCGCTCCACGATGAGCGCCGTGCCCTGCCCGACGCCGACGCACATGGTCGCGAGCCCGTAGCGGGAGCCCTCGCGCTCCATGCGGCCGAGCAGCGTCACGACGAGGCGCGATCCCGACGAGCCGAGTGGATGCCCAAGCGCGATCGCCCCGCCGTCGGCGTTCACGCGCTCTGGGTCGAGCCCGAGCCGGCGGATGCAGGCGAGGGACTGCGTGGCGAACGCCTCGTTGAGCTCGACGGAGCCGATCTCGTCGAGGTCGAGGCCGGCGCGCTCGAGCGCCTTCTCGGTCGCCGGCACCGGGCCGAGCCCCATGATCTCGGGGGCGAGGCCTGCGGACGTGCCGACGACCACGCGGGCGCGCGGGGTGAGTCCGAGGCGCTCGACGGCCGCGGCGCTCGCGACCAGGATCGCTGAGGCACCGTCGTTCAGCGCGCTCGAGTTGCCGGCCGTGACGACCGAGCCGCCGGCCACGACGGGTCGGAGGCCCGCCAGCACCTCGAGCGTCGTCTCGGGGCGCGGCCCCTCGTCGACGAGCACCTCGCCGCGGTGGGTCGGCACGCCCACGATCTCAGCCTCGAATCGGCCCCCGGCGATCGCCGCGGCGGCGCGCTGCTGGCTGCGCAGCGCGAAGGCGTCGGCGTCCTCGCGCGTGATGCCGTCGATCCGGGCGACCTCCTCGGCGGTCTCGGGCATCGCGTACGTGGCCTTGTCGCGTGCGAGGAGCTCGGGATTCGGGAACCGCCAGCCGATCGACGTGTCGTACGCGGCGCCGGGACGCGCCCACGCCTTCCCGGGCTTCGCCTGCACCCAGGGCGCACGGGTCATCGACTCGACGCCGCCCGCGATGATGAGGTCGGCGTCGCCTGCCCGGATCGCCTGCGCGGCCATGGTGATCGCGGACATGCCCGACGCGCAGAGCCGGTTGACGGTGATGCCGGGCACCTCGTCGGGAAGCCCGGCGAGCAGCACCGACATCCGGGCGACGTTGCGGTTGTCCTCGCCGGCCTGGTTCGCGGCGCCCAGGATCACCTCGTCGATGGCGCCGAGCTCGCCGGCCTGGTCGAGCTCGGTGCGGCGCACGAGCTCGCCGACCACGAGCGCGGCGAGGTCGTCGGGCCGCACGCCCGCGAGGGCGCCGCCGTAGCGCCCGACCGGGGTACGCACTCCGCCGACGAGGTAGGCCTCCGCCATGGTTCACTCCTGACCGCACTGTCTCGGATGGAACGCCTCTCGATCCAGCGTAGACGCGGCGGATGCAGGCGCTCCGGTCGGAATTCCCGACCGACCGTTCAGGAAGTAATTATGGCGTACGGATGCCACGTGCGCCACTCGCGTACGCCGCACGTGAGCTCCGCACCCTTGCGGCAGCCGCGCGCCACCCGGGCGTGCCTACTCTGCGCCGGGCCCGACGAGCGCATCCTAGGCGCCCGGTTGCACCGCGCGCCCTCCTCGACACGCCCGATCTATGCGGCGAGCGCGTCGGGCAGCGCGAAGCGCGCCTTCCCGCCGAGGCGAGGCGTGCGGGCGGGGTCGATATGGGGCGGCGGAACGAACCACACCTCGTCACGAGTGGCGCGAATCTCCCAATTCTCGCGATGGATCCGGTGGTGGCAGAACGAGCAGAGCAGCACCCCGTTCGCGACATCGGTCGGGCCGGCGTCGCGTTCCCACCAGCGGATATGGTGTGCCTCGACATACGCGACGTTCTGCCCGCACGATGCACACCCGCCATCTCGTTCGCCGAGCGCAAGGCGTTGCGCCTTCGTGAAGAATCGGGCCGCCCGCCCGAGGTCGAGCGGAACGCCCTGGCCGCCGAGCACTGCGGGGATGAGCTCGCCGTCGGCGGCCATCCTCCTCACGGTCGCGGCGGAGACGGGCTGGTCGAGGCCGTCGACGGCGGCGTGTCCGAGCCCTTCGACGAGCGTGTCGAGATTCAGCCGGACGATGACGGTGGTCTTCGCCAGCGGGGTCAGGGTGTGCGTGCAGCCGAGGGTGTGGCGCGCGAGCGCAGCGAGCGCGTCGGCCTGGAGTTGGGGGATCGTGCGGTCGTCCTGGATGACGGGCCCTGGGCACGTCGCCCCATCGGCAACGTGTCCGTCGACGGAGGCACCGTCGCGCCGGCGTAGCACGTCGGTCACGAGAGCTTCGATCGCCGCCTTGATCGGCGCGGCCGTCTCGGGGTCGAGGCGGGCATGCAGGTGGACCATCCCGCCCGACTCCCGCATCGTGAGGGATCGGTCGTGTCGAAGCTGGTCTTCCCGTGGTTCGACGCCGGCTTGGTCGAGTCGTGCTTCCGCCTCCCGCACCCCGCGGATCACGAGCTCGAGAGGCGCATCGGCCGCCAGCGCGACGAGCGCCGCCTCGGCCACCTCTGCGACCTCGGTCTCGGCGCGGGCACCGACGCGATCGAGCATCGAAGTGATCGCGGATGCGGCCTCGATGCTGATCGCCGCCGCCTCGACCGCCGCCGCCACATGCGGGTGCGGCGCCGGGAGACGCTCACCCGTGAACGACTGCCGATCGGCGATGGCCGCACCGACAGCGATCAACCGGGACGCCTCACCGCGAGATGCTCCCGTCGACGCGGCGAGGAACCTCGACGGGTTGTGGAAGCCCTGCTGCTTTGCGAGCCCGGTATCGCCGAACTCGGGCCCGGACCGCCTGGCGACTTCGTTGCCGACCCGTGCCAGCAGGACGTCCGCATCGCGGCGGACTCGGGCGACCAGGTCTGCGACACCGACGAGCCCGGCATCGCTCATCTGCTCGAGCTCGACCTGTGCACTGCCGACGAGAGCCCCGAACGTCGGCCTCGCTTCCGACCATGCCGCGCGCAGCGCATCGAGGTCTTGCTCGAGCGGTTGCAGCGGCTGATCCATGTCATCATTCTCCATGGCACCACCGACATCGGCTCCTGCCAGAAAACCCCTCGTGATCAGCCGAAACCCGCGTGGAGAACTCCCTTGGCGTCGACCTGTGGAGGACGAGTGACCTCGTCGCTCGAATCGCTCGGATACCGCGTCGACGCCGCGACGGCGCTCGACGCCCGAGCAGTTGGCGCCTGCTGATCGGCGAATCAGCCCGCGTCGGGCTCCTCGGTGGGAGCGGGCGTGGACTCGGGGGTTCCGCTGTCGGTCGGCCCGAAGAGCACCCACTCCCCTGCAGCGCACTCGTAGAAGGAGACGGTCTCGGTGTCGATGTAGACATCGCCGTCCGCCGTGCACGTCTCGTTCGCCGGCGCTCCGAGCCCGAGCGTGACCTGCGTGCCGGCCGCACCCGGGGCACCCGACGCGCCGGTCTCGCCGGTCGCCCCGGTCTCGCCGGTCGCCCCGGCCTCGCCGGCCGGGCCTGTCGCGCCGGTGAGGTTCTCGGCTGCCGACACGCGGATGTTCCCGACGAGCGTCCAGTCGCCGTCCTGGAACAGGTAGACATCGGCGTTGGAGATGTCGATGTAGACGTCGCCCTCGTACCCCTTGCCCGATTCGGGCACGCCGGTGCCGGCGCGAACCGCGGATCCTGCAGGCAGGATCTCCTCGAGCGCCTCCTCATAGGCGGCCTCGTCGACCTCGGAGATCGTCGGCGTCGGCGTCGGGGCCGCCTCGGTCGAGTCGGTCGATCGCGCGAGCCACCCGCCGAGGAACGCCGCGACGAACGACAGGACGACGACCGCGACGCCGAACCAGATGAGCATCGCCCGACTCACGTTCGAGGATGGCGGCGTCGGGGGTGGCGGCGTGGGCTGGTTCGTCGTGTCCGGCGCGGCCGACGGCGGGGTCGGGGATTCCGGCGGCGTGTCCTGCGGGTGCGAGTCTTCACTCATGTCGTGCCCCTCCACGTCCCGCGCTCGGTTCGACCCGTGGTCGCACGGCGAGGGAGCGCGTTGCGCTCATGGTACCGGCGCACGCCAGACGAAGAACAGGCCCGCGTCCGGTGGACGCGGGCCTGCTCGTGCGAATCGCGAGAGCGCCTAGGAGGCGCGCTCCTCCGACTCCACCGCGACGTCGATCTCGACGACCTCGACGACCTCGACGGCCTCGATCGTCTCGACCTCGACGACCTCGACGGCCTTGATCGTCTCGACCTCGACGACCTCGATCGTCTCGGCCTCCTCGACGATCGCGGCGGCCTCGGCGGCCAGGTCCTCGACCGGAGCGAGTTCGATCGGCCCCAGGTCGACGAGGAGCTCGTCGCCGAGGCGCACGTCCTCGAAGTCGACGTCGATCTCCGCGCGGTTCAGCAGGTCGGCGGTGCGACGCTGGCGGCTGCGCGGGATGAGCGTGACGACGCGTCCCGCCTTGCCGGCACGGCCGGTGCGGCCGGCGCGGTGCAGGTACGTCTTGTACTCGTCGGGCGCGTCCGCCTGGATCACCAGGTCGATGTCGTCGACGTGGATGCCGCGGGCCGCGACATCCGTGGCGACGAGCACGTTCACCCGGCCGCTCGTGAGCTGCTGCAGGTTGCGCGTGCGGCGGGACTGGTTGAGGTCGCCGTGCAGCGCGACCGCACGGATGCCGTAGTCCTCGAGATGCTCGGTGAGGTCTTCGGCGAACGCCCGGGTGCGCGAGAAGACGAGGGTCTTGCCGTCGCGGTTCGCGAGCTGGGCGACGATGTCGCGCTTCTCGTGGTTGCCGATCACGAACACGCGGTGCTCGATGGTCGAGGAGGCCTGGTCCTCACCGGCGACCTCGTGCACCGCCGGGTCGTCGAGGAACTCGTCGACGAGCGTGGCGACGCCCTGGTCGAGGGTCGCCGAGAAGAGCAGCCGCTGCCCGCCCTCGGCGGTGTGACGGATGATGCGCTGGACGGGTTCGAGGAACCCGAGGTCGCACATGTGGTCGGCCTCGTCGATCACCGTGACGACGACCTCAGAGAGGTCGAGGCGGCGCTGTTCGATGAGATCCTCGATACGCCCGGGGGTGCCGATGACGATGTCGACGCCGCGCTGGAGCGCACCGACCTGGCGGTGCTGCGGCACGCCGCCGTAGATCTGCGTGGTGAACAGGCCGACGCTCTGCGCGATCGGCTGCACGGTGCGGTCGATCTGCAGGGCGAGCTCGCGGGTCGGCGCGAGGATGAGTGCACGAGGCTTGCGGCCCATCTGGCGCTTGCCGCCCGACTTGCCCGACTCCGCCCAGAGCTTCATGAGGCGCTCGACGGTGGGGGCGCCGAAGGCGATGGTCTTGCCCGAACCGGTCTTGCCACGGCCGAGCACGTCGCGACCCTCGAGCACCACCGGGATGGTGGCGGCCTGGATCGGGAACGGCGACACCGCGCCGAGATCCTGCAGCACCCGCACGACGTTGCTGCCGAGCCCGAGGTCGGCGAAGGTCACGCCGTCGACCGCGTCGGCCTGGATGGCCTCGGCCTCGAGGCGCTCGAGCACGACGTCGTCGGCCGGCGCGAAGCGCGACGCGGCATCCTTCGACGGGTAGAAGCTCGACGGGCGACGGCCCGACTCCTGGAAGCCCGGACGCTCGAAGTCGCGGCGCGGGGCACGGTCGCCACGGTCGAAGGAGCGCGCGGGGCGGTCCTGGCGGTCGTGGGAACGGGCSGGGCGGTCCGAACGGTCCGAGCGGTCGAACGAACGCGCCGGGCGCTCGTCGCGGTCGCGGCGCGGCGCACGGTCGTCACGATCGAACGAACGGGCCAACGAACGCGCCGGGCGCTCGTCGCGGTCGCGGCGCGGCGCACGGTCGTCACGATCGAACGAACGGGCCGGGCGGTCGTCGCGGTAGTGCGGACGGGCCGGACGGTCGTCGCGGTCGCGGCGCGGCGCACGGTCGTCGCGGTCGTAGGAACGAGCGGGTCGGTCGTCGCGGTCACGGCGCAGCGCACGGTCGTCGCGGTCGTAGGAACGAGCGGGTCGGTCGCCGCGGTCGTACGAGCGGGGGGCGCGGTCGTCGCGGTCGAAGCGGCGGGCGCCTCGCTCGCCCTCGCTGCGCGACTCCCGGGGAGCGCGGTCGTCGCGGCTCTCGCGCACTGCGCGGTGCGGCGAGCGGCCGGATGCGACGCGCTCCTCGCTCGACCAACGGGCCTTGCGCGAGGCATCCGCCTCTTCGGGGCGGTAGCCTCGGTGGCCGGCGCTGCGCGAGCCGGGCTTGGACGATCCGGAGCGCGCCGGGCCGCCCTTCGAGCCGCCCTTCGCGTACGACGGATCGAAGTTCTTGGCCGGTCGTCCGCCGGCGGCGGGCTTCTTGTTCTTGGGCATGGTGGTGACTTCCTGGGTTGTACTGAAGTACATGGCAGGCCCGCCGGGCGCGCGAAGCGCACAGCAGGTCTGAGAACCCGGAACAACGTCGACCGGGGCCGTTCACATACGGTGACTATCCGAGGCCGAATGCCCCGAAACCGGCCCTTTGGACTCACAAACCCATCCGCGCACGGCGCGGTGTCCAGAACCGACTCGGCCACGATACCGGAAATCGGCTGGGAAAGTGCCGCGCGCGGCATCCGCTCGGCTCCTCGTCACACTCGCGACGCGACTGAGCCGCCCTCGCGTCCGACTTTGACACGTCGCGACGTCGGAGTAGCATCACTCCACCCCTGAACCCGGAGCCCGGTGTGACCTCGTCCCGAAGCACAGGCGGCTCCGGCATCCGCGCCAGGCGGATCGCACTGGCCGCGCTGGCCGCCGCCGCGGCGGTCGTCGGCGTGGCCGCGCTCTCTGGGTTCCACACGCAGCTGCGCGAGATCGACCCGTCGGGCCCGGATGCCGCGAGCGAGGTCGTGAGCGCCGACATCATCGGCATCCGCACGTTCACGCCCCCCGCAGGGCTCGTGGTCGAAGCCGACCTCGAGTACGGCACCCGCGAGGACGGCACGCTGCTCACCCTCGACGTGTGCACGCCGGCGCCCGATGCCCTCGTCACGTCGCGCGCGGCCGTGGTGGCGATCCATGGCGGCAGCTGGGCACGCGGCGACAAGGCGAACGCGGACTGGCGCAACGTGTGCCTGTGGCTCGCGAGCGAGGGTTTCGTCGCGGCATCCGTGAACTACCGGCTCGTGCCTGACGCCCGCTTCCCGGCGGCGATCGAGGATGTCGCGCTCGCGGTCGAGTGGCTGCGTGCGCCCGAGCAGGTCGAGCGCTTCGGCATCGACCCAGCACGCATCGGCGCGTTCGGCGGCTCGGCGGGGGGCAATCTCGCCGCGCTCCTCGGCACGACCGGCGAGGGCCAGCTCGACGAGGGCGCGCGCGTCGCCGCCGTGGCCGAGCTGTCAGGGCCCGTGGGGCTCGGCGCGGCCGAGCTCGTGGCCGACGGCGCCTCGCCGTGGCTGCGCGGCATCGTCGGCGAGTACCTCGGCTGCGAGCCCGGCGCCGGCATCGACGCGTGCCCGCAGCAGGCGGACGCCTCACCGGCGACCCTGGTCGATCCGAGCGACCCGCCGTTCTTCATCGGCCACGCCGACCAGGAGGTCGTGCCCGTGGGTCAGTCGCAGCGGTTCGCCGCGACCCTCGGCGCAGCCGGCGTGCCGGTGGAACTCGCCGTCGTGCCCGGCACCGGCCACTCGATCGGCATCCTCGACGAGGCGCTCCGCCTGCGCGTTGCGGAGTTCCTGCACGCGTATCTCGGCTGACCGCTCGCGGCAACCCCTGCCTCCCCTACCGCGGTACTGCCGTGGAATCGCTCCGCGGAGGGATGCAGCGCCACGGCACGCATGGCAGGCTGCTGCCACCATGGACGACACGCAGCACACGACGGAACCGCCTCTCGCACCTGCGCCCCCGGCCGCCGCCGGGGCGGCGACGCTCGGTGGGGCCCTCGTCGACGACAGGCGCTTCCGCGCCTGGGTGTGGGTCGCCACGTCGCTCCTGGCGGTGGTGCTCCTCGTCGTCTCCGTGCCGCTCGCGGCGACGGTCTACGGTGTGCACCTGCTCGCCGCCTTCGCGACGAGCCTCGCCCTCGCGGGTGCGCTCCCGCTCGCCGTGCGGCTGCCGTGGTTCGCGGCCGCGCTCGCGACCGCGGGGCTGCTCGCGTTCGCGCTGCTCTCGTCCGGCTCGGAGGGCGCACCATGGCCCTGGCCCGTGACGACGATCATCGGCCAGGGCTCGCTCCTCATCGTGCTCGGGCTCATGCGACCGTGGTGGGTCGGGCTCGCGGCCTGGCTCGCCTGCGTCCTCGTCACGACTCCGTTCGCCTTCGTCGACGCCGGCGCCGCCGCCAACGTCGTCACGGCCGCGGCCGTCACCGCACTCGCCTTCGCGGTGGCCGTGCTCGTCGCCCAGCGGCGCCTGATCGGCGCCGAGCTCTTCCGCGAGCGCGCCCACTCCGCTTCGGAGCAGCAGCGGCGCGTGCTCGTCGAGGAGCGGAACCGCATCGCGCGCGAACTCCACGACGTCGTCGCGCACGGCCTGTCGATCATCCATGTGCAGGCGACCAGTGCGCCGTACCGGGTCGAGGGGTTGAGCGAGGGCGCGAAGGCCGAGTTCGCCGAGATCGCGGCATCCGCTCGCACCGCGATGACCGAGATGCGTCAGCTCCTCGGGGTGCTCCGGAGCGCGGATGCCGCGGCCGAGACGACTCCGCAACCGGGGCTCCGCGAGCTGCCGGTGCTCGTGGCATCCGTCGAACGCGCCGGAGTTCCAGTGACCCTCGAGCTCGGCGAGCGCCTCCCTGAAGCGGGACTCGCTGCCACCGCGGCATACCGCATCGTGCAGGAGGCCCTCAGCAACGTGGTGCGCCATGCGCCCGGTGCGTCGACCCACGTCTCCGTCGAAGTGCTCGCCGACGACCTCGTCGTGTCGGTCGAGAACGACGCTGCCGCGGATGCCCCGGGCCCGGACGCCAAGGGGGGCGCCCACGGTCTCGTCGGCATCGGCGAGCGCGCAGCCCTGCTCGGCGGGCGCGCCGAGTACGGCGAGCTCCCCGGCGGCGGCTACCGTGTTCTCGCGACCCTGCCGCTCGGGGCGGACGGAGGAACGGTGTGACGATCTCGGTGCTCATCGCCGACGACCAGGCGATGGTGCGCGCCGGCTTCGCGGCGGTGCTCGCCGCGCAGCCGGGCATCGAGGTCGTCGGGCAGGCCGCCGATGGCGCTGAGGCCGTGTCGCTCGCGCGCGAGCTGCGGCCCGACGTGGTGGTCATGGACGTTCGCATGCCCGAGCTCAACGGCATCGAGGCGACGCGCGCCCTGCAGACCCCGCCACGGAGCTCCGACTACGTGCCGCGAGTGCTCATGCTCACGACCTTCGACATCGACGAATACGTCTACGAGGCATTGCGCGCGGGCGCGAGCGGGTTCCTGCTGAAGGACGCCACGCCCGAGGAGCTCGTCGCGGCCGTGCGCATCGTGGCAGGCGGCGACGCGCTGCTCGCACCGAGCGTGACCCGTCGGCTCATCGAGGACTTCGCGCGGTCGGGTCCACCGCCGCGGCCGTCGGGCACCCGGCTCGCCGAGCTCACGGAGCGCGAGCGCGAGGTGCTCACGCTCGTCGGCCGGGGCATGTCGAACTCCGAGATCGCCGCGGCGCTGTTCATCGCCGAGCAGACCGTGAAGACGCACGTCTCGAAGATCCTGCAGAAGCTGGGCCTGCGCGATCGCGTGCACGCGGTGGTGCTCGCGTACGACACCGGACTCGTGCAGCCCGGCTCATAGCCCTCAGCCCACGGACCCATACCCCGGTAGGGGGCGAGAACGGCTCTCCCGGGTGATGTCGGGCCCGCAACCGCGTTCCTAACCTGCCCGCGTGGGCGGATGGGCCGCCCGGATGGGTACGGTCATGACCGACACGCTCAACCGTTCAGCCGCGGCATCCGCTCAGGGCGCGGCGTCCGCTCAGGGCGCGACATCCGCTCGAGGCGCGGCGTCCGCTCGAGGACGCACGGGAGTCGTGCGCGACTCGAGCGTCGACGCGATCCGCATCGTGCTGCTCGTGGCGGTGTTCGCCCTGCACGCGATGATGTGCGGCGTGAGCGTCGGCGCCGGCGGTCCGGTGCTGCGGAACGCGCTCGAGGGGCAGGCGTGGTTCGGCCCGGTCAGCTGGGTCGTGCAGATCATGCCGCTGTTCTTCATCGCGGGCGGGTTCTCGAGCCTCCACCACTGGCGGTCGATGCGGTCGCGAGGAGCGACGCCCGCCGACTACGTGCGATCCCGCCTCGAACGGCTGGTGCGACCCGCGATCGCACTCGTCGTCGTCGTCGCCGGCGGACTCGTCGCGCTCTCGCTCGCCGGCCTTCCCGCCGAGCTCGTCGCGACGGCGGGCTTCCGCATCGGCCAGCCGCTCTGGTTCCTCGGCGTGTACGTGGCGATCTCGGCGCTGGTGCCGATCATGCTGCGCGCCCACGAGCGCGCACGAGTGCTCACGCCGCTCGCCCTCCTCGCGGCGGTCGTCGCCGTCGATGTGGTGCGTCTCTCGACGGGCGTCGAGGCGATCGGGTACCTCAACCTCCTCCTCGTGTGGCTCCTCGTGCAGCAGCTCGGATTCCACCTCGCGGACGGCAGCGTCGACCGGCTCTCGCGTCCGACGCTCTGGGGAATCGCGGCCGCCGCACTCGCGCTGCTCGCCGTGCTCACGGTGGTGGGGCCCTATCCCGTCGACATGCTCGAGAACCTCAACCCGCCGTCCGTGTGCCTTGTCGTGCTCGGCATCGCGCAGCTCGCACTGTTCCAGCTGGCCAGGCCGTACATCAGCGCCTGGGTGGAGCGAGCGGATGCCTCGCGGCTGATCTCGTCGGTCGGCGAGCGGGCCATGACCGTGTACCTGTGGCACATGCCCGTGCTGATCGTGCTCGCGGGCCTCGGCCTCGCCGCGAACGCCGGCTTCGGGCTCCCGCTGCCCGAGCCGCTGAGCCTCGAGTGGTGGGCGACGCGTCCGCTCTGGCTCGGCGTCGCCGCCGCGGCGGTCGTACCGATCGCGCTCGTGTTCGGACGGTTCGAACGCGCGCGCCGCCGTAGTGCCGAGCGGAGCCGCGCCTCCGCCGGCATGACGGCGATCGATGCGTTGTGCGGGGTGGCCGGCGTCGCGCTGCTGCTCGTCGCCGGCTTCGGCCCGGTCCCTGCGGTCATCGCGCTCGCGCTGCTCTCGATCGCGCTGGTCGGCAGCGCCCGTGTGCGCGCCCTCGCACGACGGGTGACCCGTCCGACCGGGCACCTCGGTGGGGCCCTCGATTCCGACCTCACGAGATGGGAGCGGGTGTGGAACCGATCCGCCGATGCGGACATCTCCCTGTATGGCCGCATCCGCAGGATCGTGGAGGACAGGGGCAGTACATGGAGTGGATTCGCACGCACGTCGACCGACTTCTCCTAGGAGGCGCGGCCGGCTGCATCGCCTTGGCATTGGCGGTACTGGGATACGCGGCATTCGCGAACGCTCCCGGCGTGGCCTACATCGTGACGCTGTTCACGGGCTCGCTGTTCTTCGCCGCGTGGGCGATGTGGTACCTCATACGACGCGCCGCACGGTCGCGACGCAGTGCCTCGCGGCGTGAGCGCGCACGGTAGGGGAACGTGTGGTCCGGCTCACCCCCAGCGTGCCGGACCACACGCCGTTCCCCCATCACGGAGATGTCCGGACGCGGGCGAAGGTTCCATTTCCGTGTCCGCCGCATCGTGCCCGGCTACGCTGGGACCGCCATGGATGAGTCGCCGTCGGATGCCGCGCTCTGGCTCGAGGCGGTCTCCGGCACCGAGTCCTCGTTCGGCGTGGTGTACGACCGGTACCGACGCCACATCTTCCGCAAGGCCTACGCTCGGGTCCGGAACGTCCACGACGCGGAGGACGTCGTGGCGATGGTCTTCCTCGAGGCGTGGCGCAAGCGGTCGGAGGTGCGGTTCGTCGACGGGTCGCTGCGACCTTGGCTGTTGGTCGTGACCGTGAACGTGACCCTGAACCGTGAACGCACCGATCGCCGGTACCGACGCCTCCTGTCGAAGCTGCCCGCAGGCGAGCACGTGCCCGACGCGAGCACCGCCGTGCACGACATGATCGAGCATCAGGAGTCGGCCGCCGACATCCAGGTCGCGATGGCGAAGCTCTCGGCGGCGGAGCAGCGGATCGTGGAGCTGTGCCTCGTCGAGGAGCTGCCGCTGGCCGCAGCCGCGGCGGCGCTGGACATCCCCGTCGGCACGGTGAAATCGAGGCTGCACCGGGCGAGGAAGCGCCTGCGCGTCGAACTCGGCACGACACTGACCGCACGGGAGGTGCCCTCATGAGATTCGACGAGCGCGGTCCCGCAATGCGCCCCGAACGCGACGCCGCCATCCGGGCGATGCTCATCGACGAGGCCAGCAGGGCGCCCGAGATGAAGGCGGCCCGCCGACGCAGGAACTGGATGATCTGGAGCGGGGCGGGTGTACTCGCCATCGGCATCGGCGCGACCGCGGGGGCCGTCGTGCTGCAGGCGGCGCAGGTCTCGAACGATCACATCGTGCACTGCCTGAGCTCGGATCGACGCGCCGCCGACGGCGGATACCCCGGTTCGCAGGCGACGCTCGCTTCGCGCGACGGGCAGGGCCGCGTCGATGACGCGATCGAGCTCTGCACCCTGATGTGGCAGCAGGGCGTGTTCGAGGACGGGTTCGACGCGGCATCCGCATCGAACCCGCCCGGTGCGGTGCCGCCTGCGTTCCAGGTGTGCGTGATGCCCGACGGGAGCGCCGCCGTCGTCCCGTCCGACGAGCCGGCGGTCTGCTCCCGGCTCAGCCTCGCCCCACTGCAGGACTGATCACCCGAAGGTGCCCCACGGCCTGAAGACCAGCGAACGGACCTGGTCGTTCAGGCTGCCGATGCTCGAGCACGTCGGGGTGCAGGTGATCCGGTCGCCGCCGTACCCGGTGGCTCTGTACAGGGTCACCCAGCACCCATTGGACCCACGAGCCGAGCTGATCCGGGAATCCCAGCCACCCGACAGGCTCGCGAATCCGTACGTGACTCCGGCGCAGCCGCTGGAGCCCCACATGGTGAGGGTGGAGCCGCGGTAGTTCACGTCGGCGTAGACGGTGCCGAGGGTGACGCTGGCCGATGCGCTCCGCGAGGTCGCGTCCGTCGTCGCGATCGACGCATCGAGGTACCCGTCCGCCTCGGCCTTCGTCAGGAAGCAGCGTGGTGCATCCTGCCGCTCGGCGGAGTCGACCGGCTGCACCTCCACCACGCAATGCACCTCCGCACGGGCCGCGGAAGCCTCGGCGCCGGCCGGAACGGCGACGGGCGCGGCCACCGTCGCAAGCGCTGCGAGCACAATCATGAACTTCATTCGGGTCTCCATTCATCGCGGGCGAGATCTGCCCGTGTACCCGGAGATGTCCGGCAGGCCCGCGATGGTTCATCCGTTACCGCTCCGAAACCCGCATGGGGTGGGATGGTCGCATGGCCGAACCGATCACCGTCTCGATCCGGCGCGAGGTCGACCCCGCGCACATCGCCGAGGCGACTGCGTGGGTGCAGACCGGCGTGAACCTCGCGAACAAGTACCCGGGCTTCCTGGGCTCGGGCTGGGTGCGCGCCGGCGAGCGGTCCCAGGTCTGGCACATGCTGTACCGCTTCGCGAGCGAGGAGACCCTCGATGCGTGGGAGCGGTCGCCCGAGCGCAGCTGGTGGCTGTCGATTGGCGAGGGGTTCGTGCGCTCGGAGCGCAGCAGGCGGCGCACCGGCATCGAGGGCTGGTTCGACGAGCCGGCGACCGGGTCGGTGCCGGTGACGGATGCCGCGGCATCCGCTTCGGGCGAGGGCGACGCCGCCCTGCCGCCCGCACCGCCGCGCTGGAAGCAGGCGGTCACGATCTGGCTCGGCTTCTTCCCGGTGAACCTCGCGTTCGCCTACCTCGTCTCGCCCGTCCCCGGCTGGGGCGACCTGCCGATCTGGCTGCGGGCGCTCGCGACGACGCTCGTGCTCACGCCGATCATGACGTACTGGGTGCTGCCGTTCGTCACGCGGATACTGCGGCGCTGGCTCTCGCCCGCTGCTGCGGGTTGAGGAGCCCGCGCAGCGGACGTCCTGCTCAGCGGATGCCGCCGATCCGCCGCGACAGGGTCGCCGCCGCCTCGCGCACGCCCTCGACGGCGCGCTCCTGCAGCTCGGGCGCCGCGTCGTCGGGGAACGTGACCGCGATCGCCGCGGCCGGCCAGCCGAGGTGGTCCACGACCGCGGCGCCGGCCGACGCGAGCCCCGTGGTGACCTCGCCGTCCTCGCCGGCCCAGCCGCGGGCCCGCACGTCGGCGAGCACGCGCTTCAGTCGCCCGTAGCTCCAGTCGGCGGCATCCGCGGCATCCGTCTCACCCTGCGGATGGCGCGTCGCGAACGCCGCCAGGTCGGGGTACAGCGCGCGCAGCTGCGCGGGCGGAAGCTCCGCGAGCATCGCGCGACCGGTGGCGGTGAGGTGCGCGGGCAGGCGCACGCCGACGTCGGTGACGAGCGAGGGGCGCCGCGGCGCCCGCTCCTCCACGAGGTAGAGCACGTCGCGCCCGTGCAGCACGGCGAGGTGGCCCGACTCGCCGAGCCGGTCGACGAGGGTCGCCACGAGCGGCCGGCCGAGACGCGCGAGCGGCTGCTGGCGGCTGAACCCGCTCGACAGCTCGAACGCGGCGATCCCGAGGCCGTAGCGCCGCTCCTCGGGCAGGTGCACGACGAATCCGCGCTCCTGCATCACGGCGAGCAGGTGGTACACGGTGGAGCGCGGCAGCGCGAGCGCGTGTGCGATCGTCGCCGCCGGCACGGGGCCCCGCTGGGCGGAGAGGTGTGCGAGGATCGCCAGCGTCTGGTCGGCGGCCGGCACCTTCGATGGCTCGCTCACGCTGCCCAGCCTACGCCGCCGGTCTGGGATCCCGGACGGATGCGGCGACGGCGGCGTTCCCGCGCGCGCGGCCGCGGTGTGGAATCGGAGGCATGAGCACCATCGCGCCCTCCCGCGCCGCGACCACCGCGGCATCCGTCACCGTCGGCACCTGGCCGCTCACGATCGACGAGGTCGTCGCCGTGGCCCGGCACGGGGCATCCGTCGTGCTCGACCCGGCCGCGCTCGAGGGCGTCGCGGCGAGCCGAGCGATCGTCGAGGACCTTGCCGCCGACCCCGAGCCGCACTACGGCATCTCGACCGGCTTCGGCGCGCTCGCGACCACCTTCATCGCCGAGGACCGGCGCGCCCAGCTGCAGGCGAGCCTCGTGCGCTCGCACGCCGCAGGGTCGGGCGCCGAGGTCGAGCGAGAGGTCGTGCGCGCCCTCATGCTGCTGCGCCTGTCGACCCTCATGACCGGCCGCACGGGCGTGCGCCGCGAGACCGCCGAGACGTACGCCGCGATCCTCAACGCCGGCATCACGCCGGTCGTGCGCGAGTACGGCTCGCTCGGATGCTCGGGCGACCTCGCCCCCCTTGCGCACTGCGCGCTCGTGGCGATCGGAGAAGGCGAGGTGCGCACCGCCGACGGCGAGCTGACGGATGCCGCCGACGCCCTGGCCGCCGCCGGCATCACCCCCCTCCGCCTCGGCGAGAAGGAGGGCCTCGCGCTCATCAACGGCACCGACGGCATGCTCGGCATGCTGGCGCTCGCGATCGACGACCTGCGGATGCTGCTGACCACCGCCGACGTGGCCGCGGCCATGAGCGTCGAGGGACTCATGGGCACCGACGCGGTGTTCGCCGAGGACCTGCACGCCCTGCGCCCGCAGCGCGGGCAGGCGGCATCCGCGGCGAACCTGCGGCGCCTGCTCGCCGACTCCCCCATCGTGGCCAGCCACAAGGGTCCCGAGTGCACCCGCGTGCAGGACGCGTACTCGCTCCGCTGCGCCCCGCAGGTGCACGGCGCCGCCCGCGACACGCTCGCGCACGCGGCATCCGTCGCGGACGCGGAGCTCGCGAGCGCGATCGACAATCCCGTGCTCACGCTCGACGGCCGCGTCGAGTCGAACGGCAACTTCCACGGCGCCCCGGTCGCGTACGTGCTCGACTTCCTCGCGATCGCAGTGGCGGATGTCGCGTCGATGAGCGAGCGGCGCACCGACCGGTTCCTCGACCGGGCCCGCAACCAGGGCCTGCCCCCGTTCCTCGCGCACGAGGTCGGCGTCGACTCGGGCCTCATGATCGCGCAGTACACCGCGGCCGGGATCGTCTCGGAGCTCAAGCGCCTCGCGGTGCCCGCTTCGGTCGACTCGATCCCGTCGTCGGCGATGCAGGAGGACCACGTGTCGATGGGCTGGGCCGCTGCGCGCAAGCTGCGGCGTGCGATCGACGGGCTCACGCGGGTGCTCGCGATCGAGGTCATGACGGCGGCGCGCGGCCTCGCGCTGCGCGCACCAACCGAGCCCGGGCCGGCCACCGGCGCCGTCGTGTCGCTCGTCGCGGGTGTGGGCGCGGTGCCCGGACCCGACCGGTTCCTCACGCCCGAGATCGAGGCGATCACGGGGCTCGTGGGGTCGGGTGCGGTCGTGGCGCGGGCGGCGGAGGCGGCTGGGCCTCTCGGCTGAGCGTCACGGCGACGGAGTCGGGGTCGGGGTCGGCGTCGGCGTCGGACTCGGGGGCGTCGTGGCGGGCGCCTCCGCGACGATGAGCACGACCGATGCCCCGAGCGGCAGCACCGACCCGTCAGCCGGCCGCGTTCCGAGCACGGTGCCGGCCGTCGTCCCGGGGTCGGCCCGGAGGACCTCGACGACGGCCTCGAAGCCGGCGTCGTGCAGCGCGCCGGCGGCGGTCGTCGACATCTGTCCGCCGACGCGGGGAACGACGTTCGACCCCGAGGCGACGACGATCGTGATCGCCGATCCGGACGCAAGCCACTCCCGCTCGGACGGACTCGTGCGGAGGGTCGTGTCGAGTGGGAGCCGTGAGTTCTCGCTCTCGACGGCGCCGACCCGGAATCCGGCACGCTCGAGGATGACACGCGCGTCGGCGAGACTGCGTCCCGCGACATCGGGCACCTCGATGCCGTCGCGTTCCGGTTCGGGCTCGGGCTCGGGCTCGACCGCCGCGACCGCCGCCGGCACGCTCGTGCTGGGAGGCGCTGCGAGCGGTTCCGGCCCGCTGGTGAGGGCCGCCCAGCTCCAGAGGACCATGCCCACCGCGATGACGGCCATCGCACCGAGGAGGGCTCCGACGCCACGTGCCCGAGGCGGTCGCTGCTGCGCGGCCGTCGAGCCGCTGCGCGCTCTCGACGAGCCCGAACCCGAACCCGACGCCGTGGACGTCCGGCCGGGCCTAGCGAGGGCCACGGCCGCTGCAGGGAGACGAGAGGTCGGCGCTTCTGCTCCCCCGGCGTTCTGCGGCACGACGGTCTTCGGCAATCGCGAGGTCGCATCCAGACGCGCGGTCGGGGCGGCGTTCGCCTCCCCCTCCGCGATCGCGTTCGCGACCGCGGAGGCCATGCCGGCCGCATCGGGGTATCGGCGCGACGGATGCTTCGCCATGCCACGTGCCACGATGCGATCGATCGACGGCGCCAGGCCGGGTCGCACGGCCGACGGAACCGGAGGCGGTGCCGTCGAATGGGCACGCACGATCTCCGGCACACGCTCGCGTGGAAACGGCGGAGAGCCGGTCAACGCGAAGTACAGGGTCGCGGCGACGGCGTACAGGTCGCTCGCCTCCGTCACCGCAGCTCCCCGCAGCTGTTCCGGCGCCGCGAAGTGCACGCTCGCGACGGCACCGACGGTGTGACCATCGCCGATGAGCAGCGCGTCCGTGCCCACAGCCGACCGTCCGGTCTCATCGGCCAGCCCGAAGTCGACGAGTCGCACCGACTCCGCGCCGACGCCCGGCTCGTCACCGACGAGCATCACGTTGGCGGGCGAGATGTCCCGATGCACCACGCCCGCGGCATGTGCTGCGCCGAGCGCATCCAGCACGCCGACGGCCACCGCCAGCGCCTCCGCGGGGTCGAGCGGACCGTCGACCCGCACCGCGTTCGACAGCGACCGGCCGCGCAGGAGGTCGAAGGCGATCCACGCCTGCTCGAGCCCTCCGGCGTCATGCACGCCGAATCCGATCAGCGAGACGACGCCGGGATGTCGAAGCCGTTCGAGTGCTCTCGCCTCGGTGAAGAACGCGTCGAGCCGTTCGGGGCCATCGGAGAGGTGCGGGTGCAAGAGCTTCACGGCGACCTGCGAACCCGTCTCCAGGTCGGTCGCCTCGAACACCGAGGCCGTGCCACCGACGCCGAGCAGCTCGCCGAGCTCGAAGCGGGCCGCCACGACACCCAGGTCGCCATCACCGTCATCCGCGGGCGCGCCGAGGTCAGCGCCGAGATCGGCGGCCTCGGGCCCGCTCAGGCCGGCCGGGTCATCCGAATCGGCCGTTGACATAGTCGAAGGTCCGTGGATCCTGTGGCTCCGCGAACATGGCATCGGTGTCGCCGTGCTCGACGATCACCCCCGGCGTTCCGTGGGAGGCGAGGAAGAACGCGCAATTCTGCGAGACGCGCTGCGCCTGCTGCATGTTGTGCGTGACGATCACGATCGTGACGTCCTTGACCAGTTCGAGCATCGTCTCCTCGATCACCCGGGTCGAGGTCGGGTCGAGGGCCGAACACGGCTCGTCCATGAGCAGCACGCGCGGCCGGACCGCGAGGGAGCGCGCGATGCAGAGACGCTGTTGCTGGCCACCCGAGAGACCGCCGCCAGGTGCCCGGAGGCGATCCTTGACCTCCTTCCAGAGCCCGCCCTTGGTGAGGCACTCCTCGACGAGGGCGTCCTTCTCGCTCCGACTCGCGCGGGTTCCCGTGAGCTTGAGGCCCGCGATGACGTTGTCGTAGATCGACATCGCCGGGAACGGGTTCGGCTTCTGGAAGACCATCCCGATCTGGTGTCGCGCATCGGTGAGCCTGCGGGAGGCGTCGTAGATGTCTGCGCCGTCGAGCAGCACCTCGCCGGCCATGCTCGCGGTGGGCACGAGTTCATGCATCCGGTTCAGGATGCGGAGGAAGGTCGACTTCCCGCAGCCCGACGGACCGATGAGGGCGGTCACCTCGCCCGCCGGCATCGTGAGCGAGACGCGGTCGAGGACCTTGTGGTCGCCGAACCATGCGGAGATGTTGTGCGCGTCGAGTTCGGCGAGCGCATTCGCCTCCGGCGCTGGTCGTTCCTCGGTGATGGTCATGGGAAATGTCCTTCCGTGGTTCAGAGGAGGTTCGGCAGCAGGCCGGCGAACGCGTCGGCGGTGGCGATGCTGATGGCGAGGAGCACGGGGACGCTCACGATCCAGGTCTGCCACCCGCCCCAGCGGCGACGCAGCCACACTGTGCCGAGCACGGCGGCCGTGAGCCATTGCAGGCCGAAGACGACACTCGGCAGCGCCGTGGGGTCCATCGCCATGGGCCTCTGCTCGGCCGGGAGCGCCGCGGCCAGCATGATCGACGACGGCGTGGCCTGCGGGTTGCTCGTGAGGGCGGCGTCGACGTACAGCGCACCGCTCGGCAGCAGCGCCGGACCGTCCGCCGTGACGAGCTGCAGTCGACCCTCGCCCTTCGCGAGCGGTGCAGGCAGCGGCTCACCCTCGCGCCGCATGCCGAAGACGGTATACGTCGACGTGCCCTGGCCGGTGACGACCGTGATCTCGGTGCCGGGCGTGAGTCGCGCCAGCCCGCCGAACGGGCCGCCGTAGCTCGTCTGCCGCCCGAGGATGACGCTCGTGCCGACCTGACCGGGCATCACCGAGGCGATCGAGTGGCCCGGACCATTTCGCAGGATGGCACCCGTCGTGCCCTGGAGCACGACTTCCTGCAGCCCGAGCGACGGGATCGAGACCAGCGCCACCGGGGTTCCGAGCGCCACGGGCTCGCCTTCGACATCGAGCTGGCCGACCGGCGCGACCGCCTCCGCGAGACTCGTCCGCAGGACGTTGTAGGCGACCGCCTGGGTGCGGGAGTGCTGCAGCGCGCTGAAGACGACGATATGCGCCAGGATCGCGAGCAACAGGATGGATGCGCCGAGCCAGATCGCTCCCGTCCACCACCGTGCGTCTCGCACGACCTGGCGTTGCACCTCCGCGCGAGCGTTCATGAGCTTCGCGAGCTTCGCGGGCGAGAGACGGCCCAACGCCGCCGCTCCCGAGGGGAGGCTCGGCCGGTCAGGTGCGGGTGAGCTCATGAGGGCTGGCCGAGCCCCACATGCGTGAACCATCCGCCGCGCAGTCCGATCAGGAGCAGCGTGATCGAGACGAGCAGCGCAAGGCCGGCGCCGAGCAGCCACCACGAGGCGGCGGTTGCCTCTTCGCCGTCGGGCATCGCCGAGACCACGAGGGTTGCGCTGGCCACGGCGCCGCAGTTCCAGCCCGTGAGCTGCAGCCTGTGCGGCCCCGGCGGAGTGTCGGCGGGCACGGCGAACCCGGCGGTGACGGTGCCGGTCTCATCGGCGAGGCCGTCGGCGACCACGACCGGTTCGGAGTACAGGACGAACTGCACCTGCTGCACTGGCTGGTAGCCGCCTGCCGAGGCGATCACCGGATCTCCCGCTGCATATCCCGGTCGGTCGAGGATCGCGACCGCTTCCGTGTCGACCGGCTCCGCGGGGGCCACGGGTTCGCCCCACTCCGTAATGGAGCAGATGCTTCCGGGCGCGGGCGTCGGCGCACCGGGGCCCGCGGTTCCTGCGCTGCCACCGGCCCCCGCTCCACTGCCGCCCGAGCCGCCGCCTGCTCCACCCGTGCGCGACTTCGCAGGGATCGTCACGCTCACGCCGGCCGATCCGACATCGTCATCGTCGGCGAGCGCCGCGGACGCGGGCGCGAAGGCCACGAGCCCCGCGATCGCCGCGGCGATCGAGACGGATCCCAAGCGACGTGCGATCACGCGCGACTCCCGACGTGCTCGCGCTCGTTCGACGCGGCTTCGACCGCGGCCTGCTCCCGGCCGTCCGCCCGGAGCTGCTCGATCGCCGCGTGCATGCGGGCCCGGTTGACACGGCGCCGCCAGACGACGAGCACGATGAGGCCGGCGATGAGGAGCAGGGCGAGCAGGATCATCCACGGGACCGCCCACGCCGTCGCCGACGTCGTCGCGGTCGCCGTCTCCGCGGAGGGCTCGCCGGCCGCATCCGCGGTCGTGATCGTCGCGTCGACCGTGAGCAGGAACGCGGGCGCGATGTTCGCGATCGCGACGGGGATGTCGACGAGCTGGCCCGGCAGCAGGTCGGGCACGGCCTCGCCCTCGAACTCGCCGAGCGGGATGCCGAACGGTCCGCTGACGCGGATCACCTGCTCGAGCGGGAGGCGCACGTTGCCGTTGTTCTGGATCGTGTAATGCCCGTCGAGGTCACCCGAGAACGGGTTGAACCCGCTGTCGTAGCCGGCGACGAGGCCGCTCGCGACGAGGTTGGACTGGATATCGCCTGAGACCCGGAGGTAGATGCGCGATCCGACCCGCTGCTCTACGTCGACGGCTTGGCCCTCGCCGGTGCCGGTGCGCGTGAATGCGGCGACGATCCCGGCGGAGTGGTCGCCTGGCGTCGCATTGGCCGGGACGACGATGGTGAAGGGGACATCCGATCGCTGGTTCGGGCCCAGGGTCACCTCGGTGGTTGCGAGCGTCGTCCACACGCCGAGATCGGTGTTCGTCTCGCTCTTCGTTCGAAGCGAGTACTCCCCGCCGTCGAACTCGTTGACGCCGTCGGCGGCGTAGAGCTGGAAGGTCTGCTCGGTTGCGCTGAAGTTCGTGATGGCGACGGTGTCGGTGATCGTCACGCCAGGATCGACCGCGTACTCGAAGCGGGTGCGACCATCGGGGCCCTGTTCGCTGGCGGGGGCGACGCTCCAGGTGACGTCGTCCTCGGCGGCGAGGGCGGGCGCCGGAAAGGCGAGGCTGCCGGCGAGGAGAAGTGCGGCGGCGACCGCGGCGTTCGTGATTGCACTGGTGCGCTTCATCGGTCTTCCTGTTCGCTGTGGGGTGGGGCGGATGCCGCGGTGCGGCGTGGTTCGCGAGGGTGATGCAATTCGTGCGGAGGCTCCCGAGCCCGGAGCAGGTGCTCCGAGCCCGGGAGCGGGTGTCGCAGACCGACTAGATGAGGGTCAGCGTGAGGGTGGACTTGTAGGTACCGGGCGCGACCGTGCCATCGGCCGGCACGGCGAAGGAGAGCGCGGCGTCAGCCGAGGTCGCCTTCGGGCCCGCGAGGCCGTTCGCGACTGCCGAGGCGAGGGTCTTCGCGCCGTCGAGGCCCGCGTCCCACGCCGCGACCGAGGCGCCGGCCGTGGCCGCGTCCTCGGTACTCGTGACGGACGGGGTCCAGCCGAGCGCCTTGGCGGCGATCGTCTTGGTGGCGTCGGCCTGGTTCGTGAACACCGAGTTCACACCGGTGAGGTCCCAGCCCGCCTTGACCTGACGCGAGTCCGTCACGGTCACGGCGCCCAGGTTGCCCGACGCCGTGTACTTGCCGCCGTTCGCGGCCGCGGTGCCGAGGTTCACCGCGGTGTTCGCCACGGAGAGCTTCAGGCCGTTGTTCTCGATGGTCGCCGGCACCTCGACGGTGACGTCGACCCCGGCCGGCGTGCCCTCGTAGGACACCGAGGAACCCGTGTGCACCAGCGCGACGGGCCCGGCGACAGCCGAGTCGGTGAACGTGGCGGGGTTCGACGAGATGAACTTCGCGGTGTACGAGTAGTTGCCGGCGGCGATGATGCCCGAGGTCCACGACGCATTGCCCGCGAGGACGGGGCCCTCACCGACCTTCACGTTGTTCTCGTAGAATTCGATCTTGCCCGAAGCACCGGCCTGCACCGACGCCGCGGCCGAGACCGTACCGTTCGAGTTGCCGACGACCGTGAAGTTCGACACGACGCCCTGCTCGGCCACGGGCGCGGCCTTGACGGCCCACGTGCCGGCGGTCGCGTCGAACGTCATCGGCAGCACGAAGTACGGGTCCGACTCCAGCTTGCGGACGTTGGGGTCGCTCCAGCAGTAGCGCCGGATCTCCCAGTCGCCCGTCGCCAGCGGCGTGGTGATGTCGGCGAGGGCCTTGTCGGTGAGGAAGTCGAAGCTGTCGGCCGCCGAGAGCTGGACCGGACCGCTGAGACCGCCGTTGCCGAACGCGGAGATGATGCTGGTGTCCCAGGTGATGCCGAGGGCGCCCATGTAGACCCCGTTCTGGAACGCCACGTTGTGTGCCTTCTCGCGGTAGCCGACGGGGCACTGCGTCGCAGTGGTCATCGTCTGCAGCATCGGGAAGTCCGTCGCCGAGCCGGTCGTGGGGGTGATGGTGAGGTTGCCGTCCTCGATGACCTGCGTGCCGGGGTCGTCGGCAGCGAAGGCGGGGGCGGCGGTGCTGGCGAGGCCTGCGGAAAGCAGGACCCCGGTGATGACCAGCGCGGCGAGGCGCTTGGTCTTCGAGTTGCTCATTGCGATGCTCTTCCTTTTCTCGGATGTGTTCGATCTGGATGAGTGGTTCGCCCTCATGGTCGGTCGGTGTTCCGGCGACCCTCGGGGGTGGAGCGCTGTCTGGAACGGCGTGGGGGACTAGGGGTTGATGAACGCGCCCTTGGTGGTCGTGCTGCCGCACGCGGAGCCGATCGTCGCGAAGCCGAACGACTGGATCACCGCGGCGTTGGAGCAGACCGCCGAGCCGGAACCGACGAAGGTCGCCGCGATCTGGGCATCGCCGAGGCTTGCGGTCGGCACGACGTTGTACACCTGACGGCTGACCGGGAAGCTGCCGTTCATGGCCGGCTTGCCCGCCGACATCACGATCGGCTTGGCCGCATTCACCCTGCCGAGCTCTGCGAAGCCGCGACGGTCATCGACACCCGTGACACCGCTGTTCGACTGCGCGATGTACTGCGCGATCGAGATCGGCACGATCTCGCCGACGGCCTGCAGCGCGTCGCCCTTGTGCTCCTGCACCGCACCGCTCCGGTCGGTCACGCAGGGGCCGAAGCCCTCCGACGAGAGGCCGAGCTGGCTCTGCCAGAACGACCGCGTCCCCGAACCCGCCTGCGGGATGAGCGGCACGATCGTCACCGGGTCGCCGGCGGCGTTCGGGAAGCTCGTCACGGTGCACTTGTAGATGTTGCGCAGCGTGAACTTCGTCGGGGCGTCGCTCGCGGTCCCGAGCTGGATGTTCCGGGGGAAGTCACTCGTCTCGAGCACCGCGAAGGTGACGGCGTCCTTGGCGAACGGGATGTAGGTGAGGTCGGTACCCGCGGCCGCCGGGCCACTCGACGAGCGCGCGAAATCGAGCTGGCCGGTGATGGTCTGGCCACCCCACAGAAGGTTCCCGGGCGCGTTGACCGACGCCGTGAGCGCCTTGACGCCGTTGGTGGAACCGTTGGGGCGGTTGAACGTCGGGCCGCCCGCCGAGACCTGGATCGTCGCCGATCCGGTCGCGTCATAGGAGCCGAGGTCGGGGATGGCGCCGGCGAGGCCGTTCAGCACGTCCTGGGTGGTGTCGGAACCGGTGCCCACGATCGGCTTGAAGGTTCCGGCAGCCGGGTCGGCGAGCGCCGGTCCCGCGATGGCGGTCGTGAGGGCGACCGCCACGATGGCGCCCAGTGCGCCGAGGCGCACCACGGACTTTCTCTTCATTCGAATCCCTTTCTAGGATGAATGTGCTTACGTGCTTTGGATGAGTGGTAAGCCCCGCCCCGCGGAGCCTCGCAGCTTCGTGGGGCGGTTCGTCGGCGGGCGGCTACGCGATCGACCTCCTCGGTCGCATGAGCATGGGAGCGAAGACGGCGCCTCCCAGTCCGACGATGAGTGCCACCCCGAGCGCGGCCTGCGCGAGCAGGGGGGTGTTCGACAGGGGGGTCACGTCGTCGCTCGCGAGCATCGACGAGCCCGACGTGATCTGGCCGCCGGCGGCGGCAGCGGAAGGCGGCGAGGCAACGGACCCGGCGGCGCCTCCCGTGGACCCGCCGAACTGCGGGGCAGCCGAGGAGGACCCGGGCTTCGGCTTCGACACGAAGGCCTCGATGCGGTCTGCGGCAGCGGCGGCCTGTGCGACCATCGCCTCCGGCAGCGGAAGGTAGCCGGCGGGAAGGCTGCCGGGGTCGGTGCCGGGCTTCTGACCGCTCGTCGTGACCATGTCGATCATCCGTGCGTAGTCACGTCGGGCCGAGGCATCCGTCCCCGTGAGGTTCACCGCGGCGTACGTGACCATCGTGAGCGGATAGCCCTGGTCGGGCACGCGTGCCGGGTCGATCTGCTTGGTGACCTGATCCAGCACCGGGGCGAACGCCGAGAGCGCCTCATCCATGGCGTCGACGGTCGGTCCGGCGAACACGCCCGGCCGATCGGGCAGCTGGAGCTCTGCGACGCCGAGGCCGTACCGTGCTGCCGACGCGCTGTCGGTGATGGTGATGATGAACTTGCTGCCCGGGAGTTGCGGACCATCTGACACCCAGTCGCCGAGCTCACCCGAGGCGTTGTACCGAGTCGGGTCCCACCGGGTCTTGGCGTGCGGGTCGGCCCTGGCTGCGTCGCGGGCGGCGGACGGCAGGTTCTCGGTGAACGGCGACGACTGGAGCGAGTCGAAGCGGTTCCTCATCCCCTGGCTCAGCACCTTCGGTCCGCGGGTCTCGTCCGCCTTCGCGAAGGTGGAGAGCGTCGCCTTCGCGAGCTCGATCGGGGTGCCGTCGGCGGAGGCGAGGCCCACGGGCCGGTAGACGATGTTTCCGGCGTCGTCGGTCTGTACGACACCCTGGTCATCGATCACCGGCACCTTCGCGTTCGGATGCCCCTTCGGCAGGTAGTAGGGGTTCACGGTCATCCCAGCGGCATCCGGTTCGCCCGCGAGCCATGCGGCCGCCTCGTCGTCGGCCTGCACCCATCGCCACAACTGGGCGATCGCGTCGGCACTCGCCGGGCCGGGCAGGATCAGCGCGGGATTCACCGCCTGCGTGACGTCCGGGTTCAGCGCCGTGAACTCCGGGTCCTGCCAGAGGTAGAGGTAGCTCAGATTCACGGAGCCGAGATGATCGACGCTGTCGCCCTGGCCCTTCGGAATCTGGAACATGTACGACTGCGTGAGCAGCTTCGCGAGCAGCCGCGGTGTCATCTTCATGCTCGTACGTTTGCCGAACACGTCCTCCTGGTAGAACGCGACGACCGGTGCCGAGATCGTGACGGGCGCGTACGCGACCTCGGTCTCGGCGAGCCTCGCCTTGTCCTGCGTGGTGAGGGAGTCGCTGCCGACCGAGGCTGACGTGAACGCGAGGCCCGTCCTGGCGGAGAGCAGCTGCGAGCGTCCCGTCGCGTCGGGATTCGCGGAGAAGCTGTAGACGCTGCCGATGCTCTGGCAGAGTGCCGGCTGCCACGAGCTCATCGCGGCCACGACCAACTGCGATCCCACGGTGCCCCGCTCGGCAGCGCCCAACGGACACTGGTTGCCGACCGGCTCGAACTCGAGGGGCACGACGATGCGGTTGTCCCAGTAATCGCACCGGGTGTTGATGGGCGAGCCCTCCTGGATCGCGTTCGCCTGACCGTACGAATACGGCTCGAAGGTCACGTCGCTCTTCGCGTCGAGTGCGCACTGGCCTTCGCCCACCGTGCCGCCGAAGTGGCTTCCCCGCGGGACGATCACCAGATAACAGGTATTCGAGGTGGTCGGTGACCCGCAGCCGAGATGCGGAGCCTGGATCGCCGACTGCACCTCGAAGTTGAACACGCCGGTGCCGTCATCGCCGATGCGGCTCGTGACCACCTCGTTGCTCGTCGAGGAGTCGAAGAGCGTCGCGATGGGCCACTCGGTGGGCTTGCCCGGCACCTCCTTCGCGACGCCTGTGACCACCTGGCCGGTCGCGGTCACGAAGGGGACGTCAACTCCCGCCGGGATGATGGGCGCGCGGTAGTAGCTCTCGCGAGGGGCGACCGCGTTGATGCCCGACGACGCCTTCGCGGCCCAGCCGCCCCATTGACACGTCTCGCGGAAGTTCTCGGCCGCCGGGTCGCCCCAGCACTGCATCGCCTGCACGAAGTTCATCGCCGAGAGGACCGTGTTGCTCGCACCGTCGCGTGCACTGGTCGTGCGCGAGAATCCTTCGATGCGAACCTGCACCGCCTGGTCTCGCAGGTGCGTGATCTGCGACACCGAGGCGGAGAGTCCGGCGAAGTCGCCGAAGTGCGGGCTCGACGGGTCACGCTCGGGCTGCACGGATGCCGCGGAGGAGTCGTCGCCCACCCATTTCACGGTGATCTCGGGCGCTTCCTCCGAGGCCGCACTCGCCGTCGTCGCGACCGCGGGATCGACGAGCACGAGGCCCACGGCGGCTGCCGCAGCGACAGCGAGCGCGCAGAGCCGAACCATGGCGATCGAACGGATTCGGGACATTCCGTCAGTGCCTTTCCTCGATGACGACTGAACGCTAGGGGGTGTGATCGCCCGATGCATCCGACTTGGATTCGCGACGGGTGAACGGCGAACGAACTCTTGCCGTGACGTTCCTGAGTGCCTCAGCGGGCGTTCGCGAAGGACGTTCGACGGGCTCAGCAGCAGCCCCGGTAGCGGCACCGGCATCGGCCCCGGCCGCCTGCGCGCGGCGCCGCTTCGCCCACCACGGCGGCACCACGAGGCCCGCGAGCAGCAGCAGCGCGAGGACCGTGGCGACCACGCTCGGCGCCGTGAGTCGCCGGATGGGGTCGATCGCCGTGGGCACGGCGTTCACGACGATCGGCTTCGCATTCGGGTCGAGCGCGGTCTCAGCCCCGGGTGCTGCGGCCGAAGGGGATGCCGCGGCATCCGCCTGGCCGGCCGCCGCGGCCGTCGCATCGCCCGCCGTCGACGCATTCGTGGACCCCTTCGCGCCGCCCGTGCCGTCGGCGCACTGCGTGGCACCCCGCTTGTCGCACTCCGATGGGAACGGCGCCTCGTTCGCGAGCCGGTTCGTGCCGTCTGGGGAGAAGGTCGGGTTGTTGCAGGCCGTGATGTCCTTGCCGGTCGGATCGGCACCCGGAATCCTCTGCACCTGGTCGAGGCCGGCAGCCGCCAGGTTGATCGGCAGCGGCGAATACCCGAGGACCTCTGCCTGCTGCTGGCCTTCGCAGAGGAAATACTGCGAGAAGTCGCCGAGCGTCAGCCCCTTGTCCTCGGTGAAGCGCCCTTCGACCCGCGTCGGAATGATCATGTACGAGTAGGAACTCATCGGATACGTGCGCGGGTCTGCGTTGTTGTACACGTTCGTGAGGTCCTGCGTGAGGTAGTCGGGCGACGCGGCGTCCTGGTTGATCTGCGCACCGAGGAGGGAGACCGCGACGTTCTGGGCGGTCGGCTCGGTGTAGTAGTCGGCCGCGTTGAGCAGCTTCGCCACCGGCATCCCGGAGTTCAGCGCGTAGGAGTACTCCACGTAGGTGATCGCACCGACGTACTGCTCCTGCGCGACGTAGCCGGCTACGCCGTTCGAGCCGTTCTGGGCGATGAACGCGGAACCCTGCACGAAGGGGAAGTTCGACGTGATGCCGCAGTTCGCCTTGCCGACGCGCGCGCAGAACTCGGTGTAGAGCGCCGGATACTGCTTGCGCATCCACGACGTGAACTGGGCGGTCGTGCCCGATCCGTCTGAGCGCACCACCGGGATGATCGGGATCGCCGGCAGCGCGATCGACGGGTTGTCGGCCGCGATCGCCGGATCGTTCCAGGTCGTGACGACGCCGGTGAAGATCTTCGTGAGCGTTTCGCCCGACAGCCGAAGGTTGGTCACTCTGCTGCCGCCGACAACGAGGTTGTACATGATCGCAGTGCCGCCCGCGACGATCGGCATGTAGGCGAATCCGCGTGCCGGCCGCGGGTCGACGATGTCGCTGTCCTTCAGCTCCCAGGGAATCTCCGAGACCGCGAAGTCGTAGGAGCCGTCGGCGAACCCCTGGCGTCCGGCGGTGGAGCCGCGGTCGTCGTAGGTGATCGTCCAGCCGTAGTTGTTGCCGACGTTGCGGATCCACTGCTGCAGCGCGTTCGCCGACCAACTGGACCCGATGCCCGAGATGGGTTGGTGCGTGGCGCCGATGGCGGCGGCCGGCGCTGCGGCGCCGGTGTTCAGCGTGCCGAACACCAGCAGCGCGGCGGCGGCAACGCCGACGAGCGAGCGGATGCCACGTCTGAGCTTCGTTCGGTGGGTCATCCGTTCTCCTCGCCCGTGGTTCGTCGGGGTTCGTCGTCGGAGACGGGGTCGACGCCGCCTGCCGCAAGCGCTGAGCTCGCGGTGGAGAGTCGTGCGTGCCGGCGGATCGCATATCGCTGCACGTCGGCTCGCGAGGCGGCGGCCCGCCGCCGATGCTGCCGGGGCGACAGCCGGCCGGGCCCGCGTCCGCCGATGACTCGCGCGAGGATGAAGAGGAGCAGCACGAGCACCATGAGCACGACCGCGGTGCCGAATCCACGGGCGATCATGGTCGGCTCTGGCGACCGCACGAAGCTGAACGTGGCGAGCGGGAGCGAGATCATCGGACCCGAGAACGGGTTCGCGTTGAAGTAGGTCGTCATGCCCGCCGTGAGGAGCACGGGGCTGGTCTCTCCGATGCCACGGGCGGTGCCGAGGATGATCGCCGTCGTGAGCCCCGAACGCGCCGTCGGCAGGGTGACGTTCCACACCGTGCGCCATTGGCTCGAGCCGAGCGCGAACGACGCCTCCTTGAGGTTGCCGGGCACGAGACGCAGCACCACGTCGGCCGAACGGATGATGATCGGCAGCATCATGACGGTGATGGCCAGCGCGGCGGCGAAGCCGGATCGGTCGAAGCCGAGCAGCAGCACGACGGTCGCGTAGATGAAGAGTCCGGCCACGATGGAGGGCAGCGCGGTCATCGCCTCGACGATGGTGCGCACGAATCGCGCGTACGCACCCGGCACCTCGGTCAGGAACAGGGCGCAGAGGATGCCGAGGGGCACGCTGATCAACAGGGCGATCGTGATCATGATCAGCGTGCCCACGACGGCGTGCAGGATCCCGCCGACGGACAGGGGGTCCAGCGGGCCCGCGGCGCCCATGTCCTGGGTGAAGAAGTTGAGATGCGGGAGGGCGTCGAGTCCGCGTACGACCGTGAAGATGATCACGACGGCGAGCGCCAGCAGCATGAGCGCCGCGATCGAGTGCACGAGTGCGCTCATCACCCGGTCGCGGACCGCGGGGCCGGAGTCGTCGAGGCTCACGAGAGTGGCAAAGAACACCAGGAAGAGCCCATACGCGACGACGATGAACCCGAGCGGGCCTTCGAGGGGCAGGAGTTGGGTGAAGATCCACCACGTCAGGGCGACCGCCGCGGCGAGGGCCCCGAAGAGGCGGATCACGTCGGAGAGGCGGAGTCTGCCGATCGAACGTCGCGGCTCGGGTGCCGCGGTCGAGTCCGGAGGCGGCGGCAGCTTGGTGCGATGCGCGGCCGTCGACGGCTTGAAGGTCGACGGTGGCCTGAGCGGCGGATGCACGGTCACGTGCCCGATCACCACCGTCGTGTCCGCCACATCCGCTGACGCCTCGGGCATGGGCGCCGGGGCGTGCGCCTCGTCGGTCGTCGTGGTCTCGGTCATCCTTCTGCGCCCGCCCCGGACCGGCTCCTGGCGATGACCATCGAGGCGCCGAAGTTCACGACAAGGGTCACGAGGAACAGCGCGAGTCCTGCGGCCATGAGCGCCGACATCTCGAACGCGCTCGCCTCGCTGTAGCGGAGGGCGATGAGCGCGGAGATCGAGTTCGCGCCCTTCTCGAGCACACGGGGCTGGATCACGAAGACCGGCGAGATGATGAGGTAGACCGCGATCGTCTCGCCGAGGGCTCGGCCGAGCCCGAGCATCATGCCGCCGATCATGCCGCCCATCCCGAACGGGAACACGACCGCGCGGATCATCCCCCATCGCGTGGAGCCGAGCGCGAGCGCGCCTTCACGCTCGCCGAGCGGCGCCTGGCTGAACACCTCGCGCATGATCGAACTCGCGATCGGCGAGATCATCAGCGCGACGACGATTCCCGCGATGAACGTCGATGAGGTGAACACGGTCGGGCTCGCGAGCGGGTCCTGCGGGTCGAAGTCGGACACCGAAAGGATGGGGATCCACCCGAAGTAGGTCGCGATCCACTGCGAGAGCGGAAGGATCACCGGTTGCAGCAGGAACAGGCCCCAGAGCCCGTACACGACGCTCGGGATGGCCGCCATGAGGTCGACCAGGGCGATCAGGCTGCGCTGGATCCCCGGGGGCGCGTATTCACTGATGTAGAGCGCCGTTCCGATCGAGAGCGGGATCGCGATCGTGATCGCGGTGAGCGCGATGAAGAAGGTGCCGGCCATCACGGCGGCGATGCCGAACTCGCCGCTGTTCGGATCCCAAGCCTCGGTGGTGACGAACTCGAAGCCCCTGGTCTCGAGCGCGCGGTACCCCTGGTAGAGCAGGAACCCGCCGACGAGCGTCATGATCAGCAGCACTCCGGTTCCGCCGCCGCGTGCGATTCCGCGGAAGGTCCGGTCGGCGCCTGCGGGGCGTGCAGCGAGTGATCGCGGCGCGTCCTGATCCGCCGTGCGCACCTCGGGCAATGCCGTCACGGATGCCTCACCCCCACGTCGCGCGCTCGGGTGCCCCGCGTCGGGTCACGCGGGGAGTCCAACGCCAGTCGTCGGCGACCACCGCATTCCGGAGGAGGGCGAGGGCGCTGGTCGCGGACTCGGCGCAGGCGGACGACGGGTACCACCGGGCGCAGGTGGCGCTCGTACGCTCGTCCAGTGCGAGGATCCACCCGTACGCGCCTGACACCGGACCGCGAACGACGTGCATCTCGAGTTCGGCCGTACGTGCCTTCAATGCAACGACATGGTCGCGAGCGGCGCGGAACGAGGTGTACACGAGGGCACCGCGTGCGACCTCCCGATTGTTCGAGGCGAAGAGTCGCCATACGGTGCGCTCGGCAGGCGCCGGCGCCGTCGGGGGCATGACGTTCCGATCGGAATCGGCGACATCGGCGCGGGGCGACTCGAGCAGGCTCCGGAACCTGCCCCACGCGAGGAGCATCGGGTCGTCCGCGTCGCGGAACAGGGAGAAGGCGACTCTCGGGGGGGTGTGCATGGGCTTCCACAACCGTGTGTGACCGATCAGGAGCGCCGTCGACTTCGCTGCGGCGCTGCATCCTGCGATGCCGAGGTCAGCATCAGGCGATCCGATGAGCGGTGGGGGTGATGCCGAGGAAGGAGACATGGCCGGGAGGTGTCCACTTCGTGGTGCTGGGCACAGCGGCACCCGCTTCCCTCCCTGGGATTGCAAGGGTGTACCCCGAACGGGGCCCTTTACGACCCCCCGGAGGTGTTGTCTCCCTCCGGCACGGGTGCCAGACTGGACGGGATCGGCTTGTGAGCCGGCACCCGAACGGATCCAAATGACGCCGAACTGCTCTGATTCCGGCCTGAGACGCCCGTGGTATGCACGGAGTGTCCGCCGTGACGGCGTCGTCGTGGCGACGGCTGCGGCTGTGCTGGTGTTCGGTCTCGTCAGTGCCACCCCCGCGTATGCGGAGGAGGTGCCGGTCGATTCGACGGACACGTCGACCTCCGATCCGACCGTCAGCACCGAGCCCACCGATCCGGCGCCCGCGCCCACGGCGGAGCCGGTGCCCACTGTGGAGCCGGCGCCCACTGTGGAGCCGACGCCCACTGTGGAGCCGACGCCTGAGCCGACGCCGACGCCGACCCCGGAGCCGACGCCGACGCCGACGCCGACGCCGACGCCGGAACCTACGCCTGAGCCAACGCCGACCCCTGAACCGACGCCCGAACCTACGCCGACGCCGACGCCGACCCCTGAACCGACGCCCGACCCGACGGCTCCACCGACCACGCCGCCGGCGACGTCCCCGCCGACGGCCACCCCCGGCCCGCTGGCACCGACATCGCCGACGATCGTGACGGGCTACAGGACGCTGCGCACGACCGCCGCATCGACCTCGACCGGAACCTCCGTGCAGAGCGCAGCCCTCGCCGCCGCTCGGTCCAAGGTCGCGCGTGCGAACGTCGAGCTGCGGGAGGCCAAGGCGGCGCTCGCCGACGCCCGTTCCACTCGAGAGGTCGCCGAGGCGGTCGCCGAGCGGATGCAGGCGCTCGCGGACGAGGCGAAACTCGCCGCTGACGCAGCCGGGCGCGTGTACTTCGCCGCGGCACAGGGCGACGGCACCACGATCTCGTCGATGCCCGCCGTGTTCGGTGCGGGCAACGACCTGCTCGCCGGCCTGGGCGGCGTCGCCCGCGTCGAGCAGATCGCCGGTGACGCCGACAAGCTGCTCGCGATCGCCGAGAAGCGGGCCGACGAGGCCGCCGACGCCCAGGCACGGGCCGACACCGCGTGGGCGGCAGTCGACGAGGTCCCCGTCGAAGCCCTGGAGGCGGAGGTCGAGAGCGCTGAGCGCGCCGTCGCCGCCGCCGAGCAGGAGTTGCAGGACCTCCAGACCCAGGCGGCCGCACAGGTTCGGCTCGCGTCGAGCAGCGTCCTGCTCCTCGCCAACCTGCCGACCGACGCCGGCCAGCTGAGCGACCAGGGGTGGGCGCTCCCCGTCTCGGGTCGCATCACCAGCGGCTTCGGGCCGCGCCCCGTCAAGCCGCTCCCGGGCGTGAACGACTTCCACCGCGGCACCGACCTCGCAGCGGCCTGCGGCACCCCGGTGTTCGCCGCGACGAGCGGCACGGTGGCCGTGGCCGGGCCGAACGGGAGCCTCGGCAACTGGATCCTCATCGAGCACGGCTCCGGCGTGGCCACCGGGTACGGGCACCTCACCAGCGGTGGCCTCTTCGTCTCGCCCGGCGAGGCGGTCACGGCCGGCCAGCTCATCGGCGCGGTCGGCAGCACCGGCGCTTCGACCGGATGCCACCTGCACTTCGAGGTGCATCTCGACGGGGTCGCGGTCGACGCAGTGCCCTTCATGGCCGCTCGCGGCATCGCGCTCGGCTGACGGTTTCGAGACGCCTCAACCCAAGGGTTTCGAGACGCCCGCTGCGCGGGCTCCTCAACCAGCCGCGGAGGCTCGTCTGGGATCCCGGACGCGCGGGACGCGGCATCCGTTGTCGCCGGATGCCGCGTGCGCTGTGATCGAAGCATGACCGATGCACCCACCGCTCCCGCGCGCACCGTCCGCGCCGCGCGCGGCACCGAGCTCACCGCGAAGAGCTGGCAGACCGAGGCGCCGCTGCGCATGCTCATGAACAACCTCGACCCCGAGGTCGCCGAGCGCCCCGGCGACCTGATCGTCTACGGCGGCACGGGCAAGGCCGCCCGCAACTGGGCGTCGTTCGACGCGATCGTGCGCACGCTCGAGGACCTCGAGGCCGACGAGACGCTGCTCGTGCAGTCGGGCAAGCCCGTCGGCGTGTTCCGCACGCACGAGTGGGCGCCGCGCGTGCTCATCGCCAACTCGAACCTCGTGGGGGACTGGGCGACGTGGCCCGAGTTCCGCCGCCTCGAGCAGCTCGGCCTCACCATGTACGGCCAGATGACCGCGGGCTCGTGGATCTACATCGGCACGCAGGGCATCCTGCAGGGCACCTACGAGACCTTCGGCGCCGTGGCCCGCTCCCTCGCCGCGAAGCACGGGGCCGACGCAGCGGATGCCGCGTCCGCGAGCCTCGCCGGCACCCTCACGCTCACCGCCGGCTGCGGCGGCATGGGCGGCGCGCAGCCCCTCGCCGTGACGATGAACGGCGGCGCGGTGCTCATCGTCGACGTCGACGAGTCGCGCCTCGTGCGTCGCTTCGAGCACGGCTACCTCGACGAGGTCGCGCCGACCCTCGACGAGGCGGTCGAGCGGGTGCTCGGCGCGAAGTCGGAGGGCCGCGCCCTCAGCGTCGGCGTCGTCGGCAATGCCGCGACCGTCTTCCCCGAGCTCCTCGCCCGGGGCGTCGCGATCGACATCGTCACCGACCAGACGAGCGCGCACGACCCGCTGAGCTATCTGCCCGAGGGTGTGAGCGTCGACGAGTGGCACGACCTCGCGGCATCCGACCCCGAGGGGTTCACCGCGCGTGCCCGCGCATCGATGGCGAAGCACGTCGAGGCCATGGTCGGCTTCCAGGACGCCGGTGCCGAGGTGTTCGACTACGGCAACTCGATCCGCCGCGAGGCGGAGCTCGGCGGCTACGATCGGGCGTTCGCGTTCCCCGGGTTCGTGCCCGCCTACATCCGGCCGCTGTTCGCCGAGGGCAAGGGCCCGTTCCGCTGGGCGGCGCTCTCGGGCGACCCGGCCGACATCGCCGCGACCGATCGCGCGATCCTCGAGCTGTTCCCCGATGACGAGCACCTGCGCCGCTGGATCACGCAGGCCGGCGAGAAGGTGCACTTCGAGGGCCTGCCCGCGCGCATCTGCTGGCTCGGCTACAAGGAACGGCACCTCGCGGGCCTCAAGTTCAACGAGATGGTCGCCTCCGGTGAGCTCAGCGCCCCCGTGGTGATCGGCCGCGACCACCTCGACTCGGGCTCGGTCGCGAGCCCCTACCGCGAGACCGAGGCGATGGCCGACGGCTCCGACGCGATCGCCGACTGGCCGCTGCTCAACGCCCTGCTCAACACGGCGTCGGGCGCGACCTGGGTGTCGATCCACCACGGCGGCGGCGTCGGCATCGGCCGATCGATCCACGCCGGCCAGGTGGTCGTCGCCGACGGCACCGACCTTGCGGCGGAGAAGATCGCGCGAGTGCTCGTGAACGACCCGGGCACCGGCGTGATGCGCCACGTCGACGCGGGCTACGAGCGCGCGGTGGAGGTGGCTCGCGAGCGCGGCCTGCGTGTGCCCATGATGGACGCATGAGCGATGGCGGTGCGGTGCGACGGATGCTGCTGACGAACGTCGGCGAACTGGTCACGAACGATCCGGCTCCCGACCGCGACGGCGGCCCCCTCGGGATCGTGCGCGACGCGGCCGTGCTCATCGAGGACGGCCGCATCGCGTGGGTCGGACCTTCCGCGCACGTGCCGTCGCACGCCGACGAGCTCCGCCACGAGCGCGAGGAGCGACGCGACGGCGAGGAGCACCGCACCCTCTGGGACGCCGACGTCGAGGTGATCGACGCGGGCGGCCGAGCGTTGATCCCCGGATTCGTCGACAGCCACACGCACCTCGTGTTCGGCGGCGACCGGGCCGACGAGTTCGCGGCACGCATGGCCGGCCGCCGCTACGAGGCGGGAGGCATCCGCTCCACCGTCGCGGCCACGCGCGCCGCGACCGATGACGAGCTGCGCGCCCGGCTCGCGCACTTCGTGGCCGAGCTTCACGCTCAGGGCACTACGACGTTCGAGGTCAAGTCGGGCTATGGCCTCTCGGTCGCCGACGAGGAGCGGCTCGTGCGGCTCGCGCGCGAGGTCACCGACGAGGTCACCTTCCTCGGCGCGCACGTGGTGCCCGCCGAGTACGCCGAGGACCCTGACGCCTACGTCGACCTCGTCGTCGGCGAGATGCTCGGCGTCTGCGCGCCGCACGCGAAGTGGGTCGACGCGTTCTGCGAGCGCGGCGCGTTCACCCCCGAGCAGTCACGGCGCGTGCTCCAGGCGGGCGCAGCCACCGGCCTCGGCGTGCGCGTGCACGGCAACCAGCTCGGCGAGGGCGATGGGGTGCGCCTCGCGGTCGAGCTCGGTGCGGCATCCGTCGACCACTGCACCTACCTCAGCGAGGCGGATGTCGCGGCGCTCGCGGCATCCGACACCGTCGCCACCCTGCTGCCCGGCGTCGAGTTCTCGACCCGCCAGCCGTACCCCGACGCCCGCCGGCTCATCGACGCGGGCGTGACCGTGGCGCTCGCGAGCGACTGCAATCCCGGCTCGAGCTTCACGAGCTCGATGCCGTTCTGCATCGCGGTCGCGGTGCGTGACATGGGCATGACGCCGGCCGAGGCCGTGTGGGCCTCGACGGCCGGCGGCGCGGCGGCGCTTCGGCGAACGGATGTCGGGGCGATCCGCCCGGGCGTGCGAGCCGACCTCGTGCTGCTCGATGCCCCGAGCCACGTGCACCTCGCGTATCGACCGGGCGTGCCGCTCGTGGCGCGCGTCTGGGTCGGCGGTGAGTCGCCCGACCGCTTCAGCCGCTGACCGAGATGACCTTGAACGCTGCGCCGGTACCGTCGGCGACGGTCGCGATGCGGCCGTACGGGGAGTCCGCCGGCGCCTCGATCACCCGGCCGCCGAGCGCCTCGGCGCGCGCGGAGACGTCGTCGACATCGCTTGCGCCGAAGTACACCTCCCAGTGCGACGGCACCCCATCGGGCATGAAGCTCGCGGCATCCCATATTCCGGCAAGGTCACCGGATGCCTCGACCTGCACCGTGTACCGGAAGTCCTCCGTGTCGCTCATCACCCGGGTCTGCCATCCGAACGCGCGCACGTAGAAATCGACATCGGCGTCGTAGTCACGCGTGTACAGCTCGAACCAGGTCGGTGCTCCCGGCGCCTCCAGCCGTTGGATGCCGTACCGGCGCACCGCACCATGCCAGAAGCCGATGAGTGCGCCACCAGGCCCGACGGCACCGCCGAAGGAGCCGAGCTCTGGCACGGGGTCGGGGCCGAATGCGATCCGGCCGCCCGACGCGCGCACCGCGTTCGCAGTTGCTGCGGCATCCTCACTTCGCAGGTATACGCCCCACCAGTCGGTCGACCGGTCGGCAGGGCCCTTGGGCGAGATGCCCGCCACTCGATCCTCGCCGAGGAAGGCCACGAGGCAACCTTCCTGGTCTGGACCTTCCCGGTCGGGACCGTCCTGTCCCGCGCGCGCCTGCTCGATTCGCCAGCCGAGCAGCGTCTCGTAGAACTCGGCAGATCGTGCGACGTCGCTGCTGTTGAGGTTCACCCAGCACGGCGCACCCGGCACTTCGATGATCGTCTTCGGCATGCGTTTCCTCCGCTCAGTCGTCGTCGCTCTGCCGCAGCCGCCGGCGCCCCGACAGCAGGGTGATGTCGGGACGCCTGCACGTCACCGAGCAGCAGGTCGAGCTCGATCCAGCCGATCCACATAGGGCCAGCCTCTCACGGGTCGACACACCGACAGACCCCTGGAGCAGGTGCTACCCCTTTTCCGCGCCCTCCGACGTCGACATGATCCGGCGCTGGAAGATGAAGAACACGACGGCGACCGGGATGGACATCAGCACCGCGGCGGCGAGCTGCAGCCGTACCCCGAAGCCCGCCGGCTCATCGACGCGGGGTGTGGGCCTCGACGGCCGGCGGCGCTGCGGCACTGCAGCGAACGGATGTCGGGGCGATCCGTCCCGGCATGCGCGCCGACCTCGCACTGCTCGACGCACCGAGCCACGTGCACCTCGCCTACCGGCCGGGCGTGCCGCTCGTGGCGCAGGTGCGGAAGGACGGCGCGGCGGTCGCGTGACGCGGCGGTCGCCGCGGCACGTCGAGAGGGCCCCGTTCGGGGGGTGCTGCGCGAGCACTGCTCAGGAATAGCATCTGCTCAGGCCTGCGCCACTGCGGCCGACCTCTGGGGGGAGGGGCCATGTTCGGCAAGCTGGCGAGCAGGTACACGCAGGAGATCCTCGAGATCAGGATCCACGGCGTGAAGAACACCCCGCCGGCCGAGATGCTCGAGACCACGCCCGAGAAGGTCCAGCGCCATGTCGGCGACGAGCTGGGATCGTTCTGGCGCCGCGTCGGCGATCGCCCCGCACACGGAATCACGACGATCGAGGCGTTCTCGTGGGGTGCTCAGGCGCGCACCGGCGGCGGCGCCCTCGCGGCCATCGGCCGGGCGTTCGTGCACGTCGGATGGTTCCTCCTGCTTCCGTTCGCGCTCGCGAACCTCGCCTATTGGACTCGGTGGATCGGGCCGCAGCGGAGCGCGGGCTCCAAGAGCTGGAACGGCGACGCCGGTGCCGCGACCGTGCGGGTCTTCGGCCTCCTGCTCACGCTGATCGCCGTGACGGCGTTCTGCTCGGTCGCGATCGACCTCGTCGCCATCCAGTGCTTCCGCGGCGGTACCCAGGTGTGCGCGGCCTTGCCGAACGTCTTCGACGGGCTCCGCGAGCTCGACCGCGACAGCCGCGCTGCGCTCCTCGGCCTCGCGCCCATCGCCACGATCCTCGTGCTCTACGTCATCGGACGCCGCGGACGCGTGCACTTCGAGGAACGCGTCAAGAAGTTCGGGGCGGGCCTCGGCAATCCCGACGACACGGGCCTCGGCGACACCCCCGAAGAGAAGGGTCTCCCACTGCTCGCGACGCGCGGGTTCTGGTCGGTCGCGCGCATCGGCCAGACGTCGGAGTGGCTGCACGTCGCCGCATCGTTCACGTTGGTGCTGTTCGTCCTCTCGCTGGATGCCGCCTACGTCGATGTCGAAGACTGTTGGCGCGGGACTTCAGTGACGATCACGTGGGCGTGCGTCCAGAGCGCATGGGGACATACGCTGCCCTTCTGGTTCGGTATCGGCGCCCTCGCCCTCATGCTCTTGATCATCGTGCTCGTCGCACTCGCGTCTCACACGTCGGACAAGACCGACACCATGTGGGGACGGCTCGCCGCGCGTGCATCTCTCACCGCATCAGCCGATACCGACACGGCGGCGGATCCCCGCACGGCGTGGAAGCGCGGGGCCGCCATGGCCTGCCTCGTGCTCTCGATCGCCGGCTACACGGCGTGGACGATCCTCGCGTTCACGCCCTTGACACCCCAGGCGGTGGATGGCCCAGGATTCCTCGGCCTGATCGCCACGCCGATCGCGCTCATCGTGCTCGCGCTGTTCCTCGCGCTCGCCGGTATCGGATGGAGGGCCCGATCGCCGTGGCGGCGTCGGGTCAGCTCCGTCCTCCTCGTTCTCGGGGGTGCGGCGCTGCTCGCCAGCCACGTCGACGTCGCTGAATGGGCCTCGAATGCCAACGCTGAAGTGTGGTGGCGCTGGTCGTTGGTCGGCGTCGCGGTCCTCTTCGTCCTCGTCCACCTCGGCATCGCCTGGTCCGCACCGGGCAAGCACCTCTACGAGGCCTGGCGTGGGCAGGGAGCCGGGGTGGTGATGATCCTGGCACTCTTCTCCTCGATGGCCCTCTCGAGCCTGCTCGTGCTCGGGGTGGCATCGTGGCTGGGCACGCCCGCGGAAGCGGCTCCGACCGAGTACATCTGGCGAACGCCCGGCGAACCTCCGCCAGCCGAGTGGTGGAACGTGCCTGACGCGTACGAGTGGTTCGCGGCGGTGCTCACCAGCATCACGGCGCTGATGCTGGTCCTCGTGCTCCTCGCGCTCGGCGCGGCTCTGATGCGGTTCATCAGGTTCTCCCTGCCTCTGCTCGTGTGGAAGCGGCCCGAGGACGACGACGAGGGCCCTACGGAGACACGCGGCGGACTCGAAACGCCCGACCCGAAGACGTACGCGCCCCGCCTGACGTACCCCAAACCGCCCGTGCGCCGACGCGTCGCCGTGCGACGGAGTTCGCACCTGCTGCACCGGGGCGAACCGCTCTTCGGGTGGCTCGCCGTGTTCGCCGCCGTCGGATTCTTCATCCTTTCAGTCGTGGTCGGGTTCGAGTCCCTGCCCTCCGGCATCGCATCGGCCTTCAATGCGGTGCTCGTCGCCGTCGCCCTGGCCGCCGTCGCCGCGGTCGTCGCACACGCGGCATCGAGCAGCGAACGCCCGCTCGGCGTGTTCTGGGACGTCGTCGCGTTCTTCCCGCGCGCCGGCCACCCGTTCGCACCTCCCTGCTACGGCGAGCGCGTCGTGCCCGAACTCGCCGCGCGCACGCAGTCGTGGCTCGACGACCCCCACGCGACCCGACCGCGCGCGGTGATCTTCACCGCGCACTCCATGGGTTCGACGATCAGCGCCGCAACCCTCCTCGCACTGCGTGGCGAGAAGATCAAGGCCGGTCCGCTGAAAGGCACGCAGGTCCTCGACCGCACCGCACTGCTCTCCTACGGCACGCAGCTGCGCGCGTACTTCAGCCGATTCTTCCCGTCCGTGTTCGGCGTTGCCGTGGACGTGGAGCCCGCGCAGGGCGTGACCCCGCCCGGCGCCATCATGCCCGGCCCGACCCCACCCGGCGTGACCGTCCTCGGCGTCCCAGGCCTCCGCGGACCATCGCTCTGGCGGAGCGATCCATGGCGCGCCCAGGTGCTCGCCGAGTTCAAGGATCCCCTGCCGCCGCCGGCGCAGCGCAACGACATCACGCTCACCGCCCTGCTCGGCGCCTACGATCAGGAGGTGCCACGATGGCGCAGCCTCTGGCGCCGCACCGACTTCCTGGGCTTCCCCGTATACGCCTACCGCATCGACCGCAATCCGGACGGCACCCCGGTCGGCAATCCGATCGACCGCGGGGCCACGGAATCCGCTCCGGCGAGCTACCTGTGGCGGATCGCCACGCACAGCGATTACCTCGGCACGCCGCAGTTCCTCCTCGCCCGCGACGATCTCGTGAAGGCATTCGGTGATGACCCGGATTGAGTGGCCCTCGGCGAGTGCGCTCTCCGCGATCAGTCGTCGTCGCTGCGCCGCATCCGCCGACGCGCCGACAGCAGGGTCACGTCGGGGCGACTGGCGACGAGGCGCTCCGCCCGATCCAGCACGTCGGTCACGCGGTCGGCACCCGGCGCGACCACGCCGACGCCGAGCACTGCGCGGCGGTGCAGGTCCTGGGCGTCGACCTCGGCGACGCTCGCCTCGGTGGTGCGTCTCAGGTCGGCCACGATCGGTCGGATGATCGCGCGCTTGTCCTTCAGCGAATGCACGTCGCCGAGCAGGAGGTCGAACTCGATCCATCCGATCCACACGGGGTCACCTCGGCATCCGGCTCAGCCGCGGCGAACCTCGATCGCGCTCACGCCGCTGAACCCGATCCACGCGCGATCACCCGATTCGACGATCGTCGCAAGCACCTGGTCGCAGCTTCCGCACCGCACGACCGTGCCCGCCGCGCTCATGTAGACCATGGCGCGTGCGAGCTCGGCCACGTTGCCGCATCCGATGCAGCGTGCCGTGGCGGTCGTCACGTCGAACGCGAAGAACTCCGCGAGCGGGCCGGCGATGGCGTTGCCGTCGACGTGCTGCATCAGGTGCCTCCGTATCGCTCGGTGCGGATGGACCGCGGGTCGTGTCCGAGGCCGACGAGCCAGTCCGCCACGAGCTCGACGAACCCGGTGGAGCCGCACACGTAGACCCGCGGCCGTTCCGCAGCGGGGACCACGGCCGCTTCGAGCGCCTCGCGCGTGATGCGGCCTGGCGCGGTCGGCCAGCCGTCGGGCGTACGCCGCGTGTAGACGAGGTCGAGTCGCAAGGGCGCGGATGCCTCGGCGAGGTCATCGAGCTCGTCGGCGAAGTACACGTCGTCGGGGGTGCGCACGGAGTAGAGCAGGCGAAACGGCGTGGTGTCGTCGGCCGCGGCGTGCGCGCGGGCCATCGCGAACAGCGGCACCACGCCGGAGCCGCCCGCGATGAGCTGCACGGGGCGCATGTCGCCGGTCTCTGCGGCGGGAGCCCACACGAAGAAGGCACCGAGCGGGCCGTGCACCTCGAGCATGTCGCCCGCGCGCACCTCGTCGACGAGGAACGGCGACACTTCGCCGTCCGGCAGCTTGTCGACGGCGAGCACGACACGGCTCGACGAGCCCGACGACGCGATCGAGTACGAGCGGGTGGCCGTGTACCCGTCGGGCGCGGTGAGCCGCACGTCGAGGTGCTGGCCCGCGGCGTTGCCCGGCCACCCGTCGACGTCGAGCTCCAGTCGCGAGGCGTTCGGCGTCTCCCGGTGCGCGTCGGCGACAGTGGCCACGTGCCATCCCGATCGCGGCACCGCGCGCAGCGCAGCGCCGAGCGCGGTGACCTGCGCGGTCGTCGCGTCGCTCACCAGTAGCGCTCTTCCTTCCACGGGTCGCCGTGGATGTGGTAGCCGTTCTGCTCCCAGAACCCGGGCTCGTCCTGGTCCATCATGACGAGGCCGCGCACCCACTTCGCGCTCTTCCAGAAGTAGAGGTGCGGCACGAGCAGTCGGGCGGGGCCGCCGTGCTCGGGGTCGAGGGGTTCGCCGTCGAATTCGAATGCCACCCACGCCTTGCCGTCGAGCAGTTCGTCGAGGGGCACGTTCGTCGTGTACCCGCCGTAGCTGTGCGCCATCACGTAGTCGTACTCGGTCTCGACGTCTTCGAACAGCGTGTCGAGCGAGACGCCGCGCCACCTGGTGCCGAGCTTCGACCAGTGGGTGACGCAGTGGATGTCGGTGTCGACGTCGTCGATCTTGAGGGCCATGAACTCGTCCCAGTTCCAGCTGTGCATGCCGGACTCGGTACGGATCGTGAACTCCCAGTCCGCCGTGTCGATCTCGGGCGTCGGCCCCGCCGACAGCACCGGGAAGTCGCTGACGAGCGTCTGGCCGGGTGGGAGCCGATCGTCGCGCTCCCGACTGCGACCGCTGAATCCCCGCGTGATGAACGACATCGCGTCTCCTCCCGACCCGTCTCACGATAGTGATGCCCGCAGCCGCTGTCACCGGGTGTCATCCGTTCGGTCCGACATCGGCGTGGAACGCGCGAGCGCTTAGGGTGGTTGGCATGGCGGCCCTCTCGCTCGGCATGCCGGCGGTCCGCCGGTCGCCGTCGGCTGCGCCGTCGACCGAGGGGCGGCCGGATGTCGCGGGGCTCGTCGACCGCTTCGGCCGCGTCGCCCGCGACCTGCGCGTCTCCATCACCTCGGCGTGCTCGCTGCGCTGCACGTACTGCATGCCCGCCGAGGGGCTCCCGGTCATCCCGCGCGACGAGCTGCTCTCAGCCGAGGAGATCGCACGGCTCGTCGGCATCGCCGTGCGCGACCTCGGGGTGCACGAGGTGCGCTTCACGGGCGGCGAGCCGCTCACGCGCCCCGACCTGGTCGAGATCATCGCGTTGAGCGCGGCCGCCGCGCCCGGCACCCCGCTCGCCCTCACCACGAACGGCATCGGACTCGATCGCAAGGCCCGGGCGCTCGCCGACGCGGGGCTCTCGCGCGTGAACGTGTCGCTCGACACGCTCGACCGCGAGCACTTCACCCGGCTCACCCGCCGCGACCGGCTGCCGAGGGTGCTCGACGGCATCGCCGCGGCGCATCGTGCCGGTCTGGGGCCGCTCAAGGTCAACGCCGTCGCGATGCGCGAGACCCTGCACGACGCGCCTGCGCTCCTCGCCTGGGCGATCGACCACGGATGCCGCCTGCGCTTCATCGAGCAGATGCCGCTCGACGCCGACGAGACGTGGAAGCGCGACAACATGGTCGACGCCGCCGAGCTGCTCGAGGTGCTCGGCGAGCGGTTCGTGCTCGAGCCCGTCGGCCGCGACGACCCCTCCGCGCCCGCGGAGGAGTGGCTCGTCGACGGTGGCCCCGCGACGGTCGGCGTCATCGCGTCGGTCACCCGCTCGTTCTGCGCCGCGTGCGACCGCACGCGCCTCACCGCAGAGGGGTCGGTGCGCTCGTGCCTGTTCGGCGACGACGAGACCGACCTGCGCGGGCTGCTGCGCGGTGGGGCGGATGACGCGACCATCGCCGACCGCTGGCGCGCCGCCATGTGGGGCAAGCAGGCCGGCCACGGCATCGACGCCGCCGACTTCGTGCGCCCGGTGCGCTCGATGGGCGGGATCGGCGGCTGACGTGGCATCCGTGACCGTGCGCTACTTCGCCGCCGCCGCCGAGGCGGCGGGCGTCGAGGAGGAGACGCTCGCGTCGGCCGACGCCGGCATGACGGTGGGTGAGCTCCGCGACCTGCTCGTCGACCGCTACGGCCCGGCGATGGCCCGGGCCGTCGCGAACGGCTCGTTCCTCGTCGACGGCGTCGTACGGCGCGACGGTGCTGCGCCCCTCGGGGCGTCCGTCGACGTGCTGCCGCCGTTCGCGGGCGGCTGAACGGGAGATCCGCGGCGCCCGGCGTCGATCTCGCCGCCGCCGTCGGCACCGTCTCGTCAACGCCTCGCCGCTTCAGGTCGTTGCGCCGCTGCGGATCTCGCCGCGCACCGACTGACCTTCCCTTCGGCGTCGCCGGTGCCGAAGTGCCGAAGTACCGAAGTACCGCGCCACCGGCGGCGAGATTGTCGTCCCGATGCCGACCTGTGAGCACGCGCACCCGCATAATGGGCACGGCGGCTCGACCCGCACGGCGGCCGGCGCCGGGTGCGCGGCGCAGTCAGAGGTTGACCCACTCCGTGGTGCCGCCCTCGAGGTGCTGTCGCTTCCAGATCGGGATGCGCTCCTTGATGCGATCGACGAGCAGCGCGCAGGCGGTGAACGCCTCGGCGCGATGCGGTGCGGCGACGGATGCCACGAGCGCGACGTCCCCGATGGCGAGCGTGCCGATGCGGTGCGCGGCGGCGACGCGGAGGCCCGTCTCCCGGGCGACCTTAGCGCAGGTCTCGCGCAGGAACCGCTCGGCCTCGGGGTGCGCCTCGTAGTCGAGGGAGGTGACGGATGCTCCGTGGTCGTGGTCGCGGATGACGCCCTCGAACGTCACGAGCGCGCCGTCGTGCGGCGTCTGCACGAACGCCTCGATCGCGGCGCGGTCGAGCGGCGCGGTCGTGACGAGCGCGAAGACCTCGGGCTCAGGCATCGGGGCCGTCCGGGTCGTCGTCGGGCGGGTCTCCCGCGGCCGACGCGTCGCGCCTGGCATGGTCGCCTCCGGCGACCTGGTCGAGCAGGTGCGGGAGCAGCTCGTCGAGCACGCCGAGGCCGTCGGCGACGCCACCACGTGAGCCGGGCAGGTTCACGACGATCGTGCGCCCGGCGATGCCCGCGAGGGCGCGACTGAGGGCGGCGGTCGGCGTCGCAGCTCGACCGGCGGCACGAATGGCCTCGGCGACGCCGGGGAGCTCCTGGTCGAGCACGGCGAGGGTGGCCTCGGGCGTGCGGTCCCCGGGGTTCACCCCGGTGCCACCTGTGGTGATGAGCACCGCGGGCGAGCCCGCGACGGCGCGGCGCACGGCATCGCCGACGTCGGCATCGGCAACGACCACGGGATCCCCCGTGTCGAATCCGCGCTCGCGGAGCCACGCAGCGATGACCGGTCCCGTCAGGTCCTCGGCGACACCCTCGGCTGCACGGGTCGAGGCGACGAGCACGGTGGCCGCGCGCGGGTGGTGAGCGGCGTCGGCCGGGACCGTCCCGGATGCGGCATCCGCTCGCCAGACGCCGCGCTTGCCGCCGCGCTTCTCGACGAGTCGGATGCCGCCGAGCTGCGCAGCCGGGTCGACGGCCTTCACCATGTCGTGCAGCGTGAGGCCGGCGATGGCGACGGCGGTGAGCGCCTCCATCTCGATGCCCGTGCGGGCCGTGGTCGAGACCGTGGCGCGGATCGTGACCGCGGCCTCCTCGAAGCCGAAGTCGATCGACACCGCGTCGAGCGGCACGATGTGCGCGAGCGGGATGAGCTCGCTCGTGCGCTTGGCGCCCGAGATGCCGGCGATGCGCGCAGTGGGAAGCACGTCGGCCTTCTTGAGCCCGTCGCTTCGCACGAGCGCGACGACCTCGGCCGTCGTGTCGAGTCGACCCTCGGCGATCGCGACCCGGCGAGTGACCGGCTTGGCGCCGACGTCGACCATGCGTGCGCGGCCGTCGTCGTCGAGGTGGGTGAGCGAGGTCATAGGAACACGGTATCGACCAGGGCGCCGGCGTCGAGGTGCGTGACGTCCTCGGGCACGACGATGAGCAGCTCGGATGCCGCGAGCGTCGCCACCAGGTGGGATCCCGGTCCGCCGACGACCTCGACTCGGCCGTCGTCGGAGCGGCGACCCCGCAGGAATTGTCGCTTGCCGGGCACGGAGGCGAGCGAATCGGCGAGCTCGAGGCGTTCGGTGCGGGCGGGCGGCAGCCCCGCGATCTTCCGCAGGGTCGGCGCGACGAACAGCTCGAACGACAGCTGCGCGCTCACAGGGTTGCCGGGGAAGCCGATCACGGGCATGCCGCGGTACGCCCCGATCGCCTGTGGGCCGCCCGGTTGCATCGCCACGCTGCCGACCCAGCCGCCGAGCAGCTCGAGCGTCTCGCGCACCACCTCGTAGGCGCCCATCGAGACGCCGCCGCTCGTGACGACGAGCTCGGCGCCCGCGACGTGGGCCGCGTCGAGCTCGTCGCGGAGCCGGCCGACCTCGTCGCGCACGCGGGCCTCGTGCACCACGACGGCGCCCGCGGCCCGCACGGCCGCGGCGAGCGCGACCCCGTTCGCGTCGGGGATCTCGCCCGGGCCGAGCTCGGAACCCGGCGGCACGAGCTCGCTGCCGGTGCTCACGACCGCCACCCGCACTCGCTCGCGCACATGCAGTTCGGTGAGTCCGGATGCCGCGGCGGCCGCGAGGTGGCGCGACGCGAGCTTCAGCCCGGGCGGCAGCACGTCGGCGCCCGCCGCGAGGTCGGAACCGGCCTCGCGGACGTACTCGCCCTTGCGACGGGACCGGAGCACGCGCGCATGCGTGCCGCCGGCCGCGCCGTCGGGCACGGTGTCCTCGACCGGCACGACCGCGTCTGCGCCCTCGGGGACCTGCGCGCCGGTCATGATGCGCACCGCGGTGCCGGGTTCGAGCGGCGCCGGCCGACCGGCCGCGGCGGCGACCTCGCCGACGATCGGCAGCGACACCGGGGCATCCGCCACGTCGACGGCGCGCACGGCGAACCCGTCCATCTGCGAGTTGCGGAACGGCGGCAGGGCGATGGGCGACTCCACCGGCGAGGCCGTGATGCGGCCGAGCGCGTCGGCGAGCGCGACACGCTCGGTGGGGCGGGCACCGAGGCCTGCGAGCATCGAGCGCACGAACGCGGCGTGCTCGTCGACCGGGACGCGACCCGCCATCAGTAGCGCACCACACTCGAGTCGACCGTGCGCGACCAGGCGTCGATGCCACCCGCGAGGTTGCGCACGCTTCGGAATCCGGCGCCTGCGAGCAGGCGGGCCGCGTACTCCGAGCGCACGCCGAGGTGGCAGTACACGACAACGGATGCCGCGGGGTCGAGCTCGCCCACGCGGTCGCCCAGCTCGCCGAGCGGGATCAGGGTGGAGCCGGCGATGGCGGAGATGGCGGCCTCCCAGGGTTCGCGCACGTCGAGGAGCATGGGCGGTGCGTCGCCGTCGAGCTCGGCGGCGAGCGCCTCGGGCACGACCTCACCTGTGGGTTGAGGAGCCCGCGCAGCGGGCGTCTCGAAACCCGCTTCCTCCACAGCTGGGCTTCGAGACGCGTCCGGCTCCGCCGGGCGCTCCTCAACCCGCAGATCTGCCCGTCGGTAGACGATCTCTCGGCTGCGGCCCGACAGTGCGTCGTAGACCACCACCCGACCGAGCAGCGGTTCGCCCACGCCGGTGAGCAGCTTCAGCGCCTCACCCGCCATCATGCCGCCGGTCACGGTGCACACCGTGGGCAGGATGCCGTCGACCTCGCAGCTGAGGCCAGCGTCGGCCGGGGGTTCGGGGAACAGGTCGCGGTACGAGACGCCGCGCGCGTCCCACGAGACGCCAACCTGTCCGGAGAACTTCGCGGCGGAGCCCCATACGAGCGGGATGCCGGCTCGCGCGGCCGCGTCGTCGGCAACGTAGCGGGTGAGGATGTCGTCGGTGCCGTCGACGACGAGGTCGGCGTCGGCGAGCAGTTCGTCGGCGTTGCCGGCGTCGAAGCGGGCGGCCACGGGAACGAGCGTCGTCTCGGGGGAGAGGGCTGCGGCGGCATCCGCTGCGGACTCGACCTTGGTGCGGCCGACGTCGGCGGGCGCGTGCAGCGTCTGCCGGTGCAGGTTCGTGGTCTCCACGCGGTCGTCGTCGACGACGGTGACGCGTCCGACGCCCGCGGCGACGAGTGCCGGCACGACCGCGCTGCCGAGCCCGCCGGCGCCGAGCACGACGACGTGCGCGCCGGCGAGGCGGCGCTGCGCATCGCCGCCCCAGCCGGGCAGCACGCGCTGGCGGGCGTAGCGGGGCGAGTCGGGGTCGATCGCGGCCATCCTCCGATTCTCGCAGGATCGGCTACGAGCCGGGGCGCCCCCAAGCGAGGGAAGAGGGCCAGGGCGAGGAGGACGACCGGCGGGATCGCCTGCACGAGGTGGTGCCGTGACACGTGGGTGATGAATGCCACGAGCATCGTCAGGGCGAGTCCGAGGGCGGCGAGCGGGGTGAGGATGGGGAGGATCCCGGTGGCGGTCGGACCAGCTTGATGACCCCGGCAGTGATGAACACGATCGCGAGGATTCCCGATGCGATCCACAGGGCGATGCTCATGCGGGCTGTCGTGCCCGTTCCGACGATCGCTCGTAGAGCACAGGTGAATGCGCGTTGACGATGTCGATGTCGGTGCCGGCGGACGCGTGCAAGGACGCGAGCCGTTCGCGGTTGCGCCGGGCGAGTGCCCGGTCGTAGACGACGAACGACTCCTGCGCACGAAGGATGAACGGTATCTCGCTGCGCCTGCTGCGTCGGTCGAGCGTGGTGTGGTGGTAGAACGCATCGCCGGCATGGAGGATCCATCGATCTCCTGCGTCGATCGCGTACGCGGCGTGGCCGCGCGAGTGACCGGGCAGCGGAACGAGGAGGACACCGTCGGCGATCGCATCGAGGGGGGTGACACCCGAGAATCCCTGCCAGGTCTCCGTGCCCGGCTGGTGCTCGACGATCGTCGATTCGCGCATCCATTGCGCCCTCTCGTACCTCCGGCGCTCGAACACGCTCAGCCCTTGGAAGGCGCCGAGCGCCTCCGCCGACGTCACGTGCACGTGTGCGTTCGGAAAGTCGGAGACTCCGCCGATGTGGTCGTAGTCGAGGTGCGTGAGGAGGATGTGGCGGACGTCCGTGGCGTGGAATCCGAGCCGTTCGATCTGACGGACCGCGGTCTCCTCCGAGTCGAGCACGGGTCTGATCACCCGCCGGAATCCGCCGATGCGCACCGCGGGCTGCGCGATGTCGCCGAGCCCGAACCCGGAGTCGACCAGCACCAGGCCGTTGTCCGTCTCCAGCAACAGCACATGGCAGACCAGCGGCGATGTGGGGAACTGCATGCTCCCGCAGTTGAGGTGGTGGACCTTCATCGCGCTGACGACGCCGTCGCGGGACGCCACCCGTTCGGCGTGGTGATGAGCATCCGCTGCTTCGCGAGGTGCTCGTCCGCGGCGATCTGCAGGAGCGCCTCCGCGACGTTGGCGAATGGCAGCGTCGGCAGCCCCGGGACGCTCGCGACCTGGGCCATCGGCTTCACCGTCGCAGATGCGAGCCTCGGTCCGTTCTTCAGGTTCACCGGGTAGGCGACCGTCCAGTTCAACTCCAGCCGCGGCAGGACGGCGTCCTCAGCGAGGGCCTTGTCCGTGAACAGCGACTTCACTGCGGTGGCGTAGATGAGCCGGGCGAATCCGGAAGCCTTGTCCTTCGTGTCGCCCACGCCGAACGCGGACACCAGCACGAAGCGGTCGACGCCCGCCTGCTTCACCGCCGCGGTGATCGTGGGCAGCGTCTGCTGCATGAAGCCCGTGTCGGGCTTGCCGCCCACGCACGAGATGACCGCGTCCGCTCCCGCGAACGCCCTGGCCATCGCAGCGACGTCATCCAGTGCGCCCCCGACGGTGGTCAGTCCAGCGCGAGCCGTGACGGCCTCGGGCCGGCGCACATATGCGGTGACCGAGTGACCCTGTTGCAGCGCCTGCTGCACCAGTTCGGTCCCGATATTGCCGGTGGCTCCGACTACGACGATGTTCATGATGTTCCTTCGTGATGGTGATGAGATGAGATGGGATGTGGCCGTCAACCGGCCTGAGCGAGGTCGACGACGGTGCCGAGTGTCGCCTTGCAGAGTTGCAGGACCTCGGTCCTGGACACGTCGGGGCGATTGACGGATTCCTTGGCGGCCTGGACGGCGAATGCCAACCAGGCGGCGACTGCGAGTCGACTTGCCGACGTGTCCGGCACGTCCAGCAGGCTCAGGATCCACTCCACCTGGACGGCGTGGTTCTCGGCAATGGCCGCCTGCTGCCTCGGTGTGGCCGGGGCGGACAGGTAGAACGCGCGAAGCTCGCCGCTGCTCGCCGAGAAGAAATCGAAGTACGCGTTCAGGGCGCGATCGAGGTTCTCAGCCGGCCACAGGGTCGCATCGGGCTCGGTCGCCTGCCGGAGCCGGATGAGCTCACGGCTGATGACCGCGTCCAGCAGTGACTCCTTGCCGCCGAAGTAGTGATGCACCAGCGCCCGAGTCACGCCCGCCTCCGCTGCGACCGCCTGAATCGAGAGCCCGTCGGAGCCTCCTTGCGAGAGATGACGGGACGCGACGTCGATGATCTGCTCGCGCCGCCCCTCCGGGCTGAGCCGGGTGGCTGCCACCTTGTTTGACATGAGACAAATAGTAACCCTTGGGTTTGACACTTGTCAAACAAGGACATCAGAAGCAATGCAAGACCGCTTTCGCGGGTGCAATCGCGGCATGGATACGCATGTGCGGTCTGGGCGATGCCCACGGTTCGCATCAGCGAGGCCGCTGCGCTCTTCGGTGCGAGCGATCGGTTACCGATCGGGCTGCGACGGAGCGGGAGCCTGCGAGGCGGTACGCTCCGCACGGTCCCGGATGCCCCGGAGCATCCGCCTGGTCATCAGGAAGCTCACCATCTCGATCGGCTCGACCAGTGCCGCGGCCCACTCCGTGAGGTACGCGTACCGCTCGCGAACGACGAGTCGGGTCGAACCGTCGGGTCGCGGATGGAGGACGAACGCCCAGGTGAAGTCGTAGGGTGCACCGACATCCGTGCCGTCAGGAGCGACGGCGCCGCGCAGCACGAGGTGCCGCTCCTCCTCGAGCTCGACGACGGACAGCGCGACATCGGGGGCGAGGTTGACGTCGTCGCCGACGGTGCGGATCTGCAGGTCGGGCACGATGGCGTCGACGTTGCGGATCTCGACGCCCGCGAGGCTCTCGAGCCAGTCGTAGCTGTAGAAGCCGCCGCGGTTCTGGCCGAGCTGCGCGAGCCACGGCCAGACGCCGGAGGGCCTCGCATCGATCGAGATCCCGCGGGTGGCGACGAGGTCGGGCTGGGGCAGCTGGTCGTCGCCCGCCAGTGGCATGCGGAGCTCGTCATCAGTCGCGCCCCAGCGCAGGGAAGCCCGTCGCAGAAGGAGGACTGCCCCGACGGTCGCTGCAACGGCCACTGCACCGACCGCCAGCCCTCGCATCCACCCCATCTCGCCAGTATCCCAAGGCGGGCGGACGTGGGCAACGGATGCCGGGCTCCGAAGTCAGAACGCGACGACCAGCCCGAGCGAGACCGTTCCGGTCGGGTCCAGTTGCGCCGCTGAGAGCCCATACCCCTCCGCGCCGTACAGGATGCTCAGGCCGTCGGCGGGGAGGCGCCCATCGACGGTGCACTCGCTGCGTGACGGACTGGCGGGCAGCAGGAGCACGAGGCACACGTTCTCGCCGTCGGCCGTCCGCGCCAGGTAGGCGGCCGGTCCGTCCACTCGGGTGGCGAGCAATCGCACCGATGCGGGATCGATCGCGTCGTCGACGCTCGCGACCCGCGTCGACTCGTCGGCCGGCGGCAGCCGATCGAACAGTGAGAGCAGGGCGGTGTCTTCGAGCGGCGTTCCGGGGTCCGCCGACTCGGACGGCGCCGCCGAGGAGGGGAGGCCGGAGTCTGCCCGGATGAGCTGTCCCGCGCCCCAGCCCAGGGCAGCGCCGAGCAGGAGACCGACTCCGCCCGCGGAGATCGTCCAGGGCAGGAGCCGTCCGCGCCCGGACGTGTTCGGCGCCTGTCGTCCGGGTGCCGGATCTTGGCCCTCGCTCTGCGCCGCATCGCCGCCGGCGTCGCGCACCGCGAATTCAGCGAGCTCGGCGACGGCCCGCGCGCGTTCGGCGTCGGTCGCCTCCGCGCCGTACGCGGTGCGCTGAAACCTGCGGATGCGGTCTTCGTCGGCGTCCATCCCGGTCCCCTTTGCGGCCAGCATGCAACACCGGTCGTTCGGTCGCAAGCGGCGGCCACCGCGGCCCCTCGCACGCTCGAGGAGTGCTCGTGATCGCACCCGCATTCGCGGGTAGAATCACGAGATGGTGATGCATGCACGGGTGGAATCATGACGCACTTCCGCATCAGCGAGGCGGCGGCGCTCCTCGGTGTGAGCGACGACACGGTGCGGCGATGGGCCGACCAGGGCCGCCTCGCCGTCACCCGCGGCCCGAACGGCATGCAGGTCGTCGAGGGCACCGAGCTCCTCCCGCTCATGGAGGAGCTCGCCTCGGGCGGGGCGCTGGCCGAGGCGTTCCCGCTCGCGCGGGCCTCGGCGCGCAATCGTTTCGTGGGACTCGTGACGCGGGTGCAGCGCGACGGCGTCATGGCGCAGGTCGACCTGCAGGCAGGTCCGTTCCGCATCGTCTCGCTCATGAGCCGCGAAGCGGCCGACGAGCTCGGCCTCGAGCCGGGCATGCTCGCGGCAGCGAGCGCGAAGGCCACGACCGTGTCGATCGAGCTGCCGCCCGGAGTCGAGGCATGAGTCGGATGCCGCATGCCGACACCGGCGTCGTCAGCATCGTCCGAAGCCGGGGTCGGGCCCGCGTCGCCGTCGCGCTCGCGATCGGCGTCGCGGCGACCCTCACCGGGTGCGCCGCGGACGGGGGCGCCGGTGCGTCCACATCACCGACGCCTCACGCGGATGCCGCACCCGCGACGGTCACCGTCTTCGCCGCCGCCTCCCTCACGGAGGCGTTCGACACCCTCGCCGAACGGTTCCAGGCGGAGCATCCGAACGTCGACGTCGTGCTGAACTACGGCGGCAGCGGCACCCTCGCGCAGCAGATCGTCGAGGGCGCCCCGGTCGACGTGTTCGCCTCGGCGGCCGAGCCGCCCATGCAGTCCGTGGCCGACGCGGGACTCGCCGACGCTCCGGTGGTGTTCGCCACGAACACGCTCGAGCTCGTGGTTCCGGCCGGCAACCCGGCGGGAGTCACCGGCCTCGACGACCTCGCAGACGCCGACCTGCGCATCGCGCTCTGCGACGCGTCCGTGCCGTGCGGCGCGGCATCCGAGAAGCTGCTCGCACAGGCGGGCGTCACGGCGGCGCCCGACACGCTCGAGTCCGACGTGAGGGCAGTGCTGACGAAGGTGTCGTTGGGCGAGGTCGACGCCGCGCTGGTGTACCGCACCGACGTGCAGGCCGCGGTCGACGCGGTCGAGGGGATCGAGGTGCCCGGCGCGGCATCCGTCGTGAACCGCTACCCGATCGCCGCGCTGACGGACGCGGCCGACGCGGCCGCCGCCGCCGACTTCGTCGCATTCATCACCGGCGACGCCGGCCGCACGGTGCTCGCCGACGCGGGCTTCGGAGTGCCGTAGGTGGCCGAATCGACGACGCGTACGCCGACGGCGAGGCCATGGACCCCGAGCGGCACCGCACCGGGACGGCTGGCGTGGCCCGTCGCCGTGGTGGCCGGGGTCGCGCTCGCCGTGCTCGTGCTGCCTGTCGCGGCCCTCGTGGTGCGAGCGCCGTGGGCGGACCTCCCCGAGCTGCTCGCGCGAGAGTCCGTGCTGCAGGCGCTCGTGCTGTCGTTCAGCACGGCGACCGTCGCCACGGCGGCGTGCCTCGTGCTCGGCGTGCCGCTCGCCGCGTTGCTGGCCCGAGCGGCGAACTGGCCGACCCTCCCCCGGCGCGTGCTACGGGCGGCGGTGACGGTGCCCCTCGTGCTCCCACCGGTCGTCGGCGGCATCGCCCTGCTCCTGCTGCTCGGGCGGCGCGGACCGATCGGACGGGTGCTCGAGGAGTGGTTCGGGGTCACCGTGCCGTTCACCACTGGGGCGGTGGTGCTCGCGCAGGTGTTCGTCGCGCTGCCGTTCCTCGTGTTCGCCGTGGAGGGCGCGCTGCGCTCGGCCGACCGGCGTACCGAGCTCGCGGCCGCCACGCTCGGCGCCTCCCGCTGGCAGGTGTTCCGCTTCGTGACCCTGCCGCTCGTGGCGCCAGGGATCGCTGCCGGCGCGGTGCTCAGCTTCACGCGCGCGCTCGGCGAGTTCGGGGCCACGATCACGTTCGCGGGATCCCTCCCCGGCGTCACCCGTACGCTGCCCATCGCGAGCTACCTCGCCATGCAGTCCGACCCAGACGAGGCGATCGCCCTCGCGCTGCTCCTCCTCGCCGTCTCCGTGATCGTGCTCCTCGGCCTGCGCGACCGCTGGCTGCCGGGGGTGCGCGCATGACGGATGCCGCCCGCCCTCCGCACCCGGCGTCCGCGCGCCGGGCGTCCGCCGACGCGGCCTCGGCGCACCCGGCGCTGCACGCCGACGTGGTCGTCGCACGGGGCGAGGCGCGCATCGCGGCCGCGTTCGACGTGGCGCCGGGGCATCCCCTCGCCGTCATCGGGCCGAACGGCGCTGGCAAGTCGAGCGTGCTGGCGGCGATCGCGGGGCTCGTGCCGCTCGAGGCCGGACGCGTGCGGATCGGCGCGCGCTCCATCGACGGCCTGCCGCCCGAGCGTCGGCGCATTGGCGTGGTCTTCCAGGATTACGTGCTGTTCCCCCACCTCACGGTGCGCGACAACGTCGCCTTCGCGGCGCGTATGCGCGGCGGTCGGGCACCCGCCAGGACCACGGCCGATCCCTGGCTGGAGCGGTACGGGCTCACGTCGCTCGCTGGCCGCTACCCCGCCGAACTCTCGGGCGGGCAGGCCCAGCGCGTCGCGCTCGCGCGGGCGCTTGCGGCCGACCCTGAGGTGCTCCTCCTCGACGAACCGATGTCGGCGCTCGACGTGGAGGTGCGCGCCGAGATGCGCGCCGAGCTCGCGACGCACGTGCGCGAGTTCGGCGGTGCGACCGTGCTCGTCACGCACAGCCCGGCGGATGCCGCGGCCCTCGCCGATTCCGTGCTGGTGCTCGAGGCCGGTGAGGTGACGCAGCGCGGCACGCTCGACGAGCTGCGGGCGGCGCCGGCGACGCCCTACGTGGAGCGGATGCTCGCAGCATCCGCAGACTGAATGCCTCCGCCGAGTGAACAGGTGGGTACGGGAACGCACCGATCACGCGGCCACGTCGTGATCTGATGCCGGGCGTTTCGCGGCCCATGGTGGATCGGGTCCGCGGGACCGAAGCCCGGGTATGGCTCGCCGGTCACCGTTGCACGGAATGAGTGTTCGGGTGCGTTGCAATATCTGGTCAGGAGCGAAAATCCTGTGGACAAGTCAGGGCCCGGGGCATCTGGGGAGGACAAGTGGATGCAGGTATGACAACGCTGGCCTACGACCGCGGCGTGTCCACCCGCACGCTCACCGGTGCGGCATCCTCCAGCTCGTACCACGCGTCGACATCGAACGTGAACTCCGCCACGGCGCAGGTCGGCATCTCGTGGATCTCGTCGGAGAGCCGGTGGGCGAGCGACGCGGTCTCGGGGTTGTGCCCGACGACCATCGCACAGGAGAAGTCGCCGTCGAGCTCACCGATGACCAGGAGGACCTCGTCGGCGGATGCGGCGTAGAGCCGCTCGTCGGTGATGACGCGATCGGCGCGGAATCCGAGCGCGTTCGCCATGAGTTCGGCCGTCGTACGGGCACGCACGGCGGTGCTCGAGAGGATCACGTCGGGTTGGAGACCGCGCTCGGCGAGCCGGCGCCCCATCTCGGGGGCATCGCGCAGGCCGCGGGCGGCGAGCGGACGCTCGTGGTCGTCGAGTCCCGGTTCATCCCAGGCGGACTTCCCGTGTCGCACGAGCAGGAGGGTCTTCATGCGCCGAGTCTGCCACCGCACGCAGCGCGCCGCGAGGCCGGGCGGGCCGGTCGACGCGAAGCGGATCCCGGGAGGCCGGTCGACGCGACGCGGATCCCGGGAGGCCGGTCACCGCGAGGCCAGGCCGGCTGCGAACTCCAGCACGCAGAGCGCGGCCAGGCGCACGGTGCGGCCGTCTGCGGCATCCATCGTCGCGTCGATCTCCACGAGGTCCGCCGAGCGCACGCGCGAGTCGGCGCCGGCCGCGCGCGCCAGCGCGCGCAGCTCCCAGGCGGCGAGGCCGCCGGGCACCGAGGCCGGGCAGGCGGGCGCGACCGAGCGGTCGCACGCGTCGACGTCGACGTCGAGGTGCACGGGGCCACCGCCGGCGCCGGCGATCTCGAGCGCCTCGGCCATCACCTCGGCCGGACGGCGGCCGTGCAGCTCGTCGCGGTGGATGACCGTGATGCCGAGGTCGGCGGCGCGCTGCGCGTAGGCGGCGGAGTTGGCGAAGTCGGCGATGCCGACCTGCACGATGCGCCGCGGATCGAGGCCCGCCTCCACGAGGCGACGCACCGGAGACCCGTTCGAGACCCCGTCGCGCAGGTCGTAGTGCGCGTCGATCGTCACGAGGCCGGCGCGCCCGAGGTCGTCGCCCCACGCGCCCAGCGCGGTGGCGACGGTGACCGAATTGTCGCCGCCGAGCGCCACGAGCGTGGCGGCGCGGTCGAGGGCCGCAGCGGTCGCCGCGATCGTGCGCGCCTCGCCGTCGGGGCCGTCGGGCTCGTGGATGTCGCCGGCATCGGCGATCCGGAGCTCGCCGAGGTCACGCGGGGCCCGAGCCTCGGCTACGACGCCCGACCTGTCGGGCATCAGTGCCGGGCTGTACCGTCGGAGCGCCTCGCGGATCGCGGCGGGCGTCGCGTGCGCGTTCGTCGGCGACAGCGAGGTGCGCCACGCCGGCACGCCGAGCAGCGCGAGATCCACGGATGCCCCAGGCTCGAGTTCGGCGAGCGCGGGCCACCCGCCCGCTCGCGGCCAGAGGGGGTCGTGCGAGAGCGTCGCCATGCCACGACGGTAGCAACGACGGATGCCGCAGGCCGAGGCATCCGTCGACCGCCGTGTCTGCGATCCCGGACGCCGGCACCGAGGTCAGGCTCAGCGCGTCAGACTCAGCGCGTCAGGCTCCTGGCGGCGGCGTCTCGTCGAGCGCCCGCCGGAGCCGCTCGGCGAGCCCGTGCTCATCGTACGCCGCTCGACGTATGCCGCACCTGCGCCGACCGCGCGGACGGGCGAGGCCCTCAGCCGCGCAGCGCCGCCAGCAGCTCCCGCTCCTTCGCGGGCGAGAGCCCCGCTCCGCGCTCGCGCTCGAGGCCCATGGCGCGCTCCCACTCGAGCGTCTCGGCGAGCAGCCGGTCGAGCGGCCGCAGCTGCAGTCCCGCGGCCTTCGCGGCCGCGTTCGAGCGGTCGAGGAATGCGTTCCACTCCGGGTCGATGATCCACAGCGGCAGGGACTCGGGGCCCGACCACTCGGCCACGCCCTGCTCGGCGAGCCACTCGGGCGATACCGCGACGACCTCGCCGTGATGACCGCCGACCGCCCGAGAAGCCTCGAGCCAGTCGCCGAACGTCAGATGATCGCCCACCGCATTGAACGTGCCGATGCGCTCCTGCTCGACGGCCTCGAGCGTGAACCGCACGAGGTCGTCGACGTGGATCGCCTGCGCGGCCGCATCGAGGATGTCGGGCACGAGCATCGGCGCGCCGTCGCGTGCGGCCCGCGCAACCCAATAGCCGCTGCGCCCGGAGGCGTCGCCCGGCCCCGCGATGAGTCCCGGGCGGATCACGAGCAGCCGGTCGCCGAGCGCTTCGCGATAGGCGAGCTCGATCGCCGACTTCGCCTCGCCGTACGTGTCGGGCGTCGACTCGTCGGCCTCGAGCGGAGGCATGAGCTCGGCCGACTCGTCGGCGCCGGGCTCGTTCTGCGCCGCGTAGACGTTGCCCGACGAGATGAAGGTCCAGTGCGCGCCGCGCGCGCCGAGGTCTGCGGCCGCGCGGCGGGCGTACCCAGGCTGGCGCGTCACGTCGATCACCGCGTCCCACCCGCGGTCGGCCACCGCGCGGTACGCGCCGGGCTGCGACCGGTCGGCCCGCACGAAGTCGACGCCGTCGGCGACCTCGCCCGCATCGCCGCGCGCGAGGCAGGTCACGGAGTGTCCGCGCGCGAGTGCCTCCGTCGCCAGCGTCCGTCCGAGCCATTGCGTGCCGCCGAGGATGAGCAGGTCCATGTGCACATCCCAGCACGGCACGGATGCCGCGCGCACGCGTGTTCTCGGAACGCGAACCGTCAGCGCGCCAGCGCCGCGGCATCCGCTGCTCGTCGACGCTCGACGAACCGGATCCCGAACTTCCTGAGCTCCTCGAACCAGAGCACGATCGAGGCCATGCCCGTGCACACGAGCCAGTGCGTGGGGTCGAGGGCTTCTGTGCCGAACGCCACCTGCAGCGGCGGCAGCGACACCACGGCGACCTGCAGCAGCACCGCGAGCACGACCGCCCCCCACAGCCACGGGTTCGAGAAGAGGCCGCGGAACGCGCTCGAGGTGGCCGAGCGCGCGTTGAACGCCGTGAAGAGGCCGGCGAGGACGAGCGTCGTGAAGCCCGCGGTGCGGGCCGTGTCGAACGAATCGGTGCCGCCGGGGATGAGGCCGCCCGGCAGGAACATGTCCATCGTGAGCAGCGTGATGATCGAGATCACGAGCCCGGTGGTCGCGATCCCGATCCACATGCCGGCGTCGATCGCCCGGTCGCGGATGCCGCGCGGGGGCCGCTTCATGACGTCGTCGATCTCGGGGTCCACGCCCATCGCGAGCGCGGGACCCGAGTCCGTGACGAGGTTGATCCAGAGGATCTGCGTCGCGAGGAGCGGCAGCACGATGCCGTCGCCCGCCGCCTCGCGGAAGCCGAGCACCCCGGCGAACACGACGCCGAAGAACACCGTCAGCACCTCGCCGATGTTCCCGAAGAGCAGGTATCGCAGGAACTTGCGGATGTTGTCGAAGATCACCCGTCCCTCGCGCACCGCGTGCACGATCGTCGCGAAGTCGTCGTCGGCGAGCACCATCTTCGCCGCCTCCTTCGTGACCTCGGTGCCGGCGATTCCCATGGCGATACCGATGTCGGCGGACTTCAGCGCAGGGGCGTCGTTCACGCCGTCCCCGGTCATCGCGACGATCTGCCCTTCGGCCTGCAGGGCGTCGACGATGCGGAGCTTGTGTTGGGGGGCCACGCGGGCGAACACCGAGACGGTGCGCACGGCGTCCCGGAGCTGCTGGTCGCTCATGCCGTCGATCCGCGCACCCGGGAGCGCGATGCCCTCCTCGTCGATGATGCCGAGGTCACGCGCGATTCGTGCCGCGGTCGCCGGGTGATCGCCTGTGATCATGATCACGCGGATGCCGGCAGACTTCGCCTGCTCGATCGCCGGACGCACCTCGGGGCGCGGTGGATCGATGATGCCCACCGCACCGGCGTACACGAGATCCTCCTCCGAGGCTTCGCCGAAGGTCGCGGCATCCGCGGCTGCGCCGGTTCCGGCCAGCTCGGGCGCGGGCCGGTACGCGACACCCAGCGTGCGGAAGGCCTCCTCGGAGAGCGCCTCCGTGTCGGCGATCGCCCGCGCACGCCGCTCGGCGTCGAGCGGCACGATGTCAGAGCCGCGCTGGATGCGGGTGCAGTGTTCGAGCAGCACGTCGGGGGCGCCCTTGCTCAGCACCACCAGGTCGCCGCGCTCGTGCCGATGCGCGGTCGACATCATCTTGCGCTCGGAACTGAACGGCAGCTCGCCGATGCGTCCGTAGCGTGCCGCCTCCTCGGCGGTGCCGGCGACCTTCCGTGCGGCGACGAGGAATGCCGCTTCGGTGGGGTCGCCCTCGATCTCCCATTCGCCGTGGTGCTCGGCGAGTTGCGCATCGTTCACCAGCGAGCCGGCGCCCAGCACGATCTGCGCCTCGAGCCGCAGGGGCCCCTCCCGGAGTTCGTCGCCCTTCGCCGTCGCCCGGCCGACCGGCGCATAGCCGACACCGCTCAGGGCCACGGTGCCCGACGAGCTGACCACGCGCTGGATGGTCATCTGGTTGGTCGTGAGCGTGCCGGTCTTGTCGGTGCAGATCACGGATGCCGATCCGAGCGTCTCGACGCTGGAGAGCTTCTTCACGACGGCGTTCCGCTTCGCCATGCGCTGCACGCCGAGCGCGAGCACGAGGGAGAGGATCGCCGGGAGGCCCTCGGGCACGGCGGCGACGGCGAGCGAGACGCCGAGCAGCAGCACCGTCAGGAGTTCCGCGGGAGTGTCGACGCCCTCGACGAGGGAGATCGTGACCATCACCACGATGGCGATGCCGATCACGATGCGGGCGAGCATGCGTCCGAGGTGCCCGATCTCCCGCTGCAGCGGCGTCGGCTCCTCGACCGTCTCGTCGAGCATCGTGGCGATCGAGCCCATCTCGGTCGCCATGCCCGTCGCGGTGACGATCGCCCTGCCGGTGCCACGGTTCACCGCGGTGCCCTTGAACACCATGTCGAGTCGGTCGCCGAGCGGCACCGGCTCCTCGATCGTCTCGGGCCGTTTCTCGACGGCCTCGCTCTCGCCGGTGAGCGATGCCTCGGCGATGCGCAGCGTGTTCGACCGGAAGAGTCGGCCGTCGGCGCCGACCCGGTCGCCCTCGGCGAGAACGAGGACATCGCCGGGCACGAGTTCCGCACTCGGCACCGTTCGCAGTGCGCCGTCACGGAGCACCGTCGAGCGGGCACGGGTCATCACGGCGAGCGCTGCGACCGCACGCTCCGCCCGCGACTCCTGCACGAGGCCCAGCACGGCGTTCGCGATGATGATGGCGAGGATCACGGTCGCATCGACAGGCAGTCCTTCGGCCCCTTCCACGACCCAGGCGATGAAGGAGATCGCCACGGCGGCGAGGAGCAGCAGGATGAGCGGATCGGCGAGCTGGACGACCATCCTGCGCCAGAGCGGGGTCTTCGCGGTGCTGCGGAGCTCGTTCGGTCCGACCGTCGCGAGGCGCTCCGCCGCATCGACCTGGGAGAGGCCCGACTCGGGATCGACGCCGAGCACACGCGCGACCTCCGCAGCATCCGTCCTCGCCGGATCGAACGCATCGGTCGACGTCTGCCGAGGGATCGACATGTCCTCATCCTCAGGGCGCGACGAGGGCGACCGCAAGGCGAGGAACCCATCTCGGACTCGATCCGCCGAATCGGGAACAGATCGAAGCAGCGGCGCGTTGTCGCCATCGAGCAATACCCCCTATGGGTATGCTGGGTCCATACGGACAGGAGGAGGATCATGAGCATGACTCGCGACGAACACGACGCGCACGACCACCACGAGCACGCGGCCGTCGCCGACGCGCCTTCGCACGACGAGGTGCGTCCCGATCACGACATGCACGCCGGTCACGACGGCCATGCGCGCCACGCGGATCACGACATGCACGCCGGGCACGCGGATCACGCCATGCACGACGCCCACGCGGATCACGACGTGCGCGACGCCCACGCGGATCACGACATGCGCGACGCCCACGCGGATCACGACATGCGCGACGCCCACGCCGATCACGACATGCACGACGCCCACGCCGGCCACGCGGGCCACGGCGACCACGTCGGCCAGTTCCGGCGCCTCTTCTGGATCATGCTCGTCTTCGCCGTGCCGACCATCGCGTTCAGCCCGATGTTCGCATCGCTGATCGGCTACGAGCTTCCCGACAACGCGCTGGTCCCATGGATCTCCCCCGTGCTCGGCACGGTGATGTACTTCTGGGGCGGCCGGCCGTTCCTCACGGGCGCATGGTCGGAGCTGAAGGCACGCAAGCCCGCGATGATGCTCCTCATCGGGCTCGCGATCACGGTCGCGTACTTCGCGTCACTCGGCGCGACCCTCGGCATCCTCAGCCACGAGCTCGACTTCTGGTGGGAGCTCGCCCTGCTGATCGTGATCATGCTGTTGGGCCACTGGATCGAGATGCGTTCGATCGCACAGACCTCGTCGGCGCTCGATGCACTCGCGGCGCTCCTGCCCGACGAGGCCGAGCGCGTCGTCTCGACCGATTCGGATGCTGCTCCAGTCACCGAGACCGTCGCACCGTCGGAGCTCGCGGTCGGCGACGTGGTGATCGTGCGGCCCGGCGGCCGCGTCCCGGCCGACGGCGAGGTCGTCAGCGGCACCGCGGCGGTGGACGAGTCGATGATCACGGGCGAGTCCGTCGCGGTCACCCGGGGCCCCGGCGACCACGTCGTCGCCGGCACCGTCGCGACCGACACGGCGATCCGCGTGCGGGTCGGCGCGATCGGCGAGGACACCGCGCTCGCCGGCATCCAGCGCCTCGTCGCAAACGCGCAGGCCTCGAGCTCGCGCGCCCAGCGCCTCGCGGACCGCGCCGCCGGATGGCTGTTCTGGTTCGCGCTCGTCGCTGCGGTGATCACGCTGATCGTCTGGACGCTCGTCGGCAACACCGACGTGGCCGTCGTCGGCACGATCACCGTGCTCGTCATCGCGTGCCCCCACGCGCTCGGCCTCGCCATCCCGCTCGTCGTGTCGATCGCGACCGAGCGCGCGGCCCGCGGCGGCGTGCTGGTCACCGACCGCCTCGCACTCGAGACCATGCGCACCGTCGACGCCGTGCTCTTCGACAAGACCGGCACGCTCACCAAGGGCGAGCCGGCCGTCGTGGATGTCGCCGCCGCGCCGGGCTCCACCATCGATGAGGTGTTCGCACAAGCCGGCGGCGCCGAAGCCGATTCGGAGCATCCACTCGCGAAGGCGATCGTCGCCGAGGCGCACCGACGCGTGTCCCATGTGCACCCCGCGTCGGACTTCACCGCGTCGCCCGCGCTTGGGGTTCGCGCGATCGCGCACGGCCGTGTGGTCGAAGTCGGCGGGCCCGCACTGCTCGCGCGTGAGGGGATCGAGCCGCTCGCGGCATCCGTCGACTGGAGCGATGCCGGCCGGACGGTATTGCACGTACTCGTCGATGGCACCGTCATCGGCGCCATCGCGCTGGCCGACGAGGTGCGGCCCGAGTCGAAGGAGGCCATCGACGCGCTGCACGCGCTGGGCCGTCAGGTCGTGATGATCACGGGCGACGCCGAGCCTGTGGCCCGCACGGTCGCCGCATCGCTCGGCATCGACCGCGTCTACGCGGGTGTGCGCCCCGAGGACAAGGCCGCGAAGGTGCAGGAACTGCAGCACGAGGGCATCAGCGTCGCGATGGTCGGCGACGGCGTGAACGACGCGCCGGCCCTCGCGCAGGCCGACGTCGGTATCGCGATCGGCGCGGGCACGGATGTCGCGATCGCCTCGGCCGGCGTCATCCTCGCTTCGTCCGACCCGCGTTCCGTCGTCTCGGTCATCGAGCTGTCGCGCGCCGGCTATCGCAAGATGCAGCAGAACCTGTCGTGGGCGGCCGGCTACAACCTCATCTCGGTGCCGCTCGCCGCGGGCGTGCTCGCACCGATCGGCTTCGTGCTGCCGATGTCGGTCGGGGCGATCCTGATGTCGCTCTCGACGATCATCGTCGCCGCGAACGCCCAGCTGCTGCGCCGGCTCGACCTGCGGCCCGAGGCGTCGACACGGGCGGTGCTGGAGCGGGCAAGCTGAAGGCCTGGCGCCTCGCAACTCAGGAGATCGGGACTCGTGATGCGCTCAAGCGCGGATGGGGCCTCATCTCCTGAGTTGCACGCATCCCGGTCGACTTCGCCCCACGCGCCACCGTCGTCGACTCACCGAAACCCGATCGTCGACCCAGGGAACGCCGTGAGCCATACGGTGATCGTCCGCGGCATCCGCAGGTGCGCCTGCTGCGCCGCGAGCCCGACCAGGAACCACCCCACGGATGCCCCGCGCGGCCATGGCGAATCCCCCTTCGCCGCGACCGTAACGGAGCGCCTGAATGGCCCCAGTGCAGCTTTCGGCCGCTGAAACGCAGGAGAATCCGGGGGATGGGTCCTGTGGGAGCCCCGAACCCCGGAATCTCCTGCGTTTCCCCCGCGCCAGGCCGGGGTCAGGTCCCGGCGGCGCGAATCAGGACCAGGCGCATGCGCCCATCAGCCGTCGAGCAGCTCCTGCATCCGCTCGATCTCGGCCGTCTGCGCGACGATGATCGCGGCGGACAGGTCGAGCGCCTCCTCGTTCTCGCCGTCGTCCTGATGCTGCTCCGCCATGTCGATGGCGCCTTCGTGGTGCTCGATCATGCCCTCGAGGAAGAGCGTCGTGCCGGTCGGACCATCGGCCGCCTCGAGCTCGTCCATCTCGTCGTCGCTCAGCATGCCGCCCATGCCACCCATGCCGCCCATGTCGCCCTCCATCATCGAAGGCATTCCCCATTCGTCGAGCCACGACTCCATCAGCTCGATCTCAGGACCCTGGGCGTCCTTGATCTCCTCAGCGAGCTCGACCACCTCGGGGTCGACGCCGTCCTTGGCGAGGATGAGGTCGCTCATCTCGATCGCCTGCGCGTGGTGCGGGATCATCATCTGCGCGAACATGACGTCGGCCTGGTTGAAGTCGGCCGTCTCATCGTCCTGCCCCATCCCGTCCTGGCCGCCCATCCCATCGTGGCCCATGCCGTCGCCGCCGGTTGCACCACCGGCCGCACAGCCGGCAAGCGCCAGCGTGGCCGCGAGCACGATGCCCACCAGAACGGTGCCGCGCTCACCCCGCGTCATCGGCACGCGGCTCATCGTGCCACCACCCGGTAGCCGGCCTCGGCGACGGCGGCGGCGATCTCGACGGTCGTTGCGACGGACGAGGCCCCGGATGCCGCGGCATCCGCTCGGTCGGCGACCGATGAGGTCACGGGGGTCGCGCAGCATGAGCACCCACCGCCCGAGAGCGTCAACTCGGTTCGTCCCTGTGGCGTGAGCGTCATGGTCTTCCTCTCGATCGACGAAATGATGAGAAGTATACCCCCCTAGGGTATAACTCGCCACCGACCGGACGCTCGTGAAACCATGTCGAAGAAAGTCCGCGCCTATGTCGATCCGGCGGTGTCGCCGTTCGACGCAAGGGTGAGGCGGGCACTTCGGCCCGCGAGACAAGGAGAGACGACGATGAAGTACATGCTGATCATGCGGTCGACCGAAGAGGCGCAGGAGGCCTTCAAGGACGTCGACTTCAACGAGGTCATCGAGGCGATGGGCAGGTACAACGAGTCCCTCATCAAGGCGGGCGTGCTGCTCGCCGGCGAGGGCCTCGCGGGCGTCGAGGAGGGCTTCGTGGTCGACTTCGACGCGACTCCCCCGGTCGTCACCGACGGCCCCTACGCCGAGGCGAAGGAGCTCTTCAACGGCTTCTGGATCATCGAGGTCTCGAGCAAGGAGGAGGCCGCGGAGTGGGCCAAGCGCTGCCCCCTCGGCCCGGGTTCGAAGCTCGAGGTGCGCCGCATCAACGAGCTCGAGGACTTCCCGCAGGACAACGAGTGGATCCAGAAGGAAGCCCAGTGGCGCGAGGAGCTCGAGGGCAAGGCGCGCTGAGTGTCACACGAGACGGATGCCTCGGGTGCGGTCGCGCCGGCGGATGACGCCGACGCCGACCGCACCCGGCGCGCCCTCGCCGCCGTCTGGCGCATCGAGTCCGCCCGCATCGTGGCGACGCTGACCCGGTTCGTCGGCGACGTGGGCCAGGCCGAGGACCTCGCCCAGGAGGCGATGCTCGAGGCGATGCGGCAATGGCCGACCGAGGGCGTGCCGAACAACCCCGGCGCGTGGCTCACCGCCGTCGCCAAGCGGCGGGCGATCGACGGATGGCGCCGCCGCGAGCGCCTCGACGAGCGGTACGCCGCGATGGCCCGCGACCTCGAGCAGCAGGACGGCGAGGCATCCGGCCAGTTCTGGGACCCCGACACGATCGACGACGACGTGCTGCGGCTCGTGTTCGTCGCCTGCCACCCGGTGCTCTCGCGCGAGGCGCAGATCGCGCTCACCCTGCGCATCGTCGGCGGCCTCAGCTCCGAGGAGATCGCCCGCGCGTTCCTCGTGCCGGTCGCCACGATCCAGCAACGCATCGTGCGGGCGAAGAAGACGCTGGCCGCGGCGAACGTGCCGTTCGAGGTGCCGGAACCGCAGGAGTACCCCGCGCGCCTCGGCTCCGTGCTCAGCGTGCTCTACCTGATCTTCAACGAGGGCTACCTGCCCGCTTCCGGCGAGCAGTGGGTACGGCCGGATGTCTCGGCCGAGGCACTGCGGCTCGCCCGCATGGTCGCGGGCCTCATGCCGCGCGAGCCCGAGGCGCAGTCGCTCGTGGCCCTCATGGAGTTCCACGCGTCGCGGTTCGCGACGCGGGTCGCGCGCGACGGCTCGCCCATCCCGCTCGACGAGCAGGAACGCAGCCGTTGGGATCGCGCGCAGATCGAGCGCGGCCGGGCCGCCCTGGCACGGGCCGACCGTATCGGACGGGGACGCGCCTCGTACGGCCTGCAGGCGGCCATCGCCGAGTGCCACGCGATCGCGCCGTCGGCCGAGGACACGGATTGGGCGCGCATCGTGCTGCTCTACGAGGCGCTCGGCCGCATCGCGCCGTCACCCGTGGTGGAGCTGAACAGAGCCGTGGCGGTCGCCATGGCCACCGGCCCGGCGAGCGCGCTGCGGCTCGTCGACGACCTCGAGCGCGACGGCAAGCTCGCGGGCTACCCCGCGCTGCCCGCCGTGCGCGGCGAGCTGCTCGTGCGGCTCGGGCGCACGCAGGAGGCCCGCGGCGAGCTCGAGACCGCCGCACGCCTCACGGGCAACGAGCGCGAACGCGCGGCGCTGCTCGCGAAGGCGGCGGCGCTCCCCCGCTGACCCCGCGGGTTGAGGAGCCCGCGCAGCGGGCGTCTCGAAACCTGCCTATCCAGGGGTTTCGAGACGCGCCTTCGGCGCTCCTCAACCCGCACCTCGGCGTCAGATGTTCTCGGCGAGCGGGACCTCGGCCGCGGCATCCGGCCCGGCGGTCCCGCCGCCGCCGGCCGCCTTCGCCGCGCGCCTCGCCGCGCGGCGCTCACGGCCGCCCTCGACGAGGTCGTAGAGCACGGGCAGCACGACCAGCGTGAGCGCGGTCGACGACACGAGGCCGCCGATCACCACGAGCGCGAGCGGCTGCGAGATGAACCCGCTCTGGCCGGTGAGCCCGATCGCCATCGGCAGCAGCGCGAAGATCGTCGCGAGCGCCGTCATGAGGATCGGACGCAGACGTCGTGACGCGCCGTGCAGCAGCGCGTCGCGCACCTTCATGCCGCGGTCGCGGTACTGGTTCACGAGATCCACGAGCACGATCGCGTTCGTGACCACGATGCCGACGAGCATGAGCACGCCCACCAGCGAGGCCACGCCGAGCGGGATGCCCGTGATGATCTGCAGCGCGATCGCACCGGTCGCGGCGAACGGCACCGACACGAGCAGCAGCAGGGGCTGCAGCAGCGAGCGGAACGTCGCCACCATGACGATGTAGACGATGAGGATCGCCGCGAGGAGGGCGATGCCGAGCTGCGAGAACGACTCGGCCTGGTCGGCGGAGACGCCGCCGATCGATGCGGTCGCGCCGGCGGGCAGGTCGGCCGACCCGATCGCCGCCGACACCTCCGCACTCGCGGTGCCGAGGTCGTCGTCGTTCGGCGTCGCCGACACGGTGGCGCTGCGCAGGCCCTGCGCGGTCGTGACCGACGACGGCCCGTCGACCTCGTCGACCGTTGCCAGGGTGTCGAGCGCCACGATCCCCGTGGGCGTCGGCACCTCGAGCGCCGAGAGCTGCGCAACCGTGGCAGGCGGATCCTCGCTGGCCAGGTAGATCGTCAGGGTCTTCTCGTCGATCACGACCGAGCCCGCGGACTGCGGCTGCATCGCCGCAGAGACGTAGCCGCCGAGGGCGACCTCCGAGTAGCCGGCCGCCGCGGCATCCGTGCGGTCCACCTCGACGGCGATGTAGCGGCGCGACTCCGACAGGTTCGACGTGGTCTGCGCGAGCGAGTCGAGCCCGTCGAGCTCCTCCTCCACCACGTCGGTCGCGGCCTCCAGGTCCTCGGCGTTCGAGGCGGTCACGTCGACCTCGATGTCGGTCGACGCGCCGAAGCCGCTCGACGCGGTGAGCGTGATCTCGCCGGCGTCCTCGAGGTCGTCGAGCTCGGCTCGGACCTCGGACTGCAGCGCGTCCTGGTCGGCGTCCTCATCGGTCGTCACGGAGTACGTCACCGTGGCCCCGGTGCCCCCGCCGAGCACGGCGGCGAGGCCGCGCCCGCCCGAGCCGATCGAGGTCTGCACGGTCTCGACGCCCTCGGTATCGCGGATCACCTGCTCCACGGGCTGCGAGGCATCGTCCATGGCCTCGAGGCTCGTGCCGACCGGCAGTTCCTGCGTCACCTGGAACGTGTTCTGGCCCGACGAGCCGAGGAAGTTGGTCTTCATGAACGGCGTGAGCGCGAGCGTGCCGGCGAGGATGAGCACCGCGACCACGATCGTGACGACACCGTGCTTCAGCGTCCACTCGATGATCGGCAGGTAGCCGCGCTGCAGGCGCGACGGGTGCTCCAGCTCGTCGACGGCTTGCGTGGCGCTCTCGTCGGACACGAACGCCGCCGCCGCTATCTCGCCCTCGTCCTCGTGCTTGTGCAGCTTGGCGGGCTTCACGAACCAGTAGGCGAGCACGGGCACGATCGTGAGCGCGACGAACAGCGACGCGGCGAGCGCGATCGTGACGGTCAGGGCGAACGGGCGGAACAGCTCGCCGGTGACGCCCTCGACGAGCGCGAGGGGCAGGAACACCGCGACGGTCGTGACGGTCGAGGCGGTGATCGCGCCCGCGACCTCGCGCACGGCGTGCACGATCGTGGACGCCTTGTCGCGGCCCTCCACGAGATGGCGCTTGATGTTCTCGATGACGACGATGGAGTCGTCGACCACTCGGCCGATCGCGATGGTGAGCGCCCCGAGCGTGAGGATGTTGAGCGTGTAGTCGGCCGCCTGCAGGCCGATGAACGTGATCAGGACCGACGTCGGGATGGAGATCGCGGTGACCAGCGTCGCCCGGATCGACAGCAGGAACACGAGGATCACGAGGACCGCGAACAGCAGGCCGAGCAGGCCCTCGGTCGCAAGCGACTCGATCGACTGCTGGATGTAGGGCGCCTGGTCGAACACGACGGTGAATGTCGCGCCGGGGTTCGTGGTGTCGAGGGAGGCCTGGAGGTCGGGCAGGATCGCGCGCACCGCATTCGAGACCTCGACCGTGTTGGCGGCGGGGAGCTTGGTCACCGCGATCGTGAGCGCCGGCTCCCCGTTCACGCGCGAGATGCTCGTCACCGGGTTCTCGGTGAGTTCGACGGATGCCACGTCGTCGATCGTCGTGGCCACGGGCACGCTCGCCGCGGCCTGGCCGGCGGCGCCCGCCTGGCCGGTGCCGACGCCCGGGAACGCCCCGCCCGCGGCATCCGATGCCGAGGGCTGCTCGGTGGCACCGAGCACGGGCAGCGCCGCGATCTCGTCGACGCTGCCGAGCACCACGCCGGTCTGCACGGCGAAGGTCGCGTCGTCCTCGGTGATGGTGCCGGCGGGCACCAGGAGGCCGTTCTGCTGGAGGGCGTCGCGGATCGCCTGCTGCGTGATGCCGCGGGCCGCGAGTTCCGCGGGATCGGGCGTGATCGTGACCCGCTGGCCGACGTCGCCGGTGAGGGTCGCGTCGCGCACGCCGTCGATGTCGCGGATCTCGCCCAGCGTCGTTCGGTCGATCTCGTCGGACAGCGCGCTCACGTCGTCGGCGCCGGTGACGGCGACGACGATCACCGGGAAGTCGTCGAGGCTGAGCGCGAGCACGCGCGGGTCGACGTCCTCAGGCAGCTGTCCGGCGATGCGATTGACCGCCGACAGCAGCTTCTGCTCCGCGAACGCGAGGTCGGTGCCGTACGTGAAGCTCGCCGTGACCCGTGAGAGCCCGGTCGAGCTCGTCGTCGACGTGGACTCGAGCCCGGTGATGCCCTGGATGGCGGTCTCGATCGGCGTGGAGACATCCGTGTTGACGATGTCGGGTGCGGCGCCGGGGTACGTCGTGACGATCGACAATTGCGGGAACTCGATCGACGGTGCGAGCTCCTGCTTGAGGTTCGACAGCGAGATGGCACCGAAGATCGCGACGACGACGGTCACGAGTGCGATGAGCGCCCGGTTCTTCATGCTGAGCGCGGCAAGCAGGTGCATCCCCCGATTCTCGCAGGGGCATCCGTCGCAGCGGGTCACGGGAAGCTGGGAATCACTCCGAGGGATTGCTGGACCCGTCTGCACCTTCGGAGTACCGTCGGAACGACTGGGGGGTGAGCGCGATGACGTCAGCGGATGCCGCACGGCCTGTGCCGTGGCTCCGCTACGCCCTGCTCGGCGTCCTCTTCGCCGCGATCTGGCTCGCCATCAGCCTCTTCTCGAGCGCCGACGGCGCTTCCGCAGAGGAGCAGGAGCCGAGCGGCCCGCCCGGTGCGGCGGGCGCTGCGGTCGCCACCGTCTCCGACACGACTGCCCCGGTCGGCCAGGGGCTGGGCGAGGTCGTCGAGCCCGTCGTCGAACCCGTGAACGTGGCGGCCGAGCCGGTCGTCGAGGCGATTCCCGAGCCGGTGGAGCCGGTCGCGGAGCCCGTCGTCGAAGCCGTCCCCGAGGTCAGCGAGACGGCCACGGGTGCCGCGAATGCTGCCGTCAAGGGCGCGAACGCGGCCGTCGGCACGGTCGGCAACGAGGTCGCGGCCGCTGCGATCGCCGCCGCGGGCAGCAAGCCCGTCGGCAAGGTCGTGCAGCCCGGCGGCCAGGCCGTGGACGACAGCGTCGAGGGCCTTCCGGTCGTCGGCGATGTCGTACCCAAGGGCCTCGTCGGCAAGACCGTCGGCGCGACTGCCGACGTCGCCGACGTCGCGCTGGACGCGGTCGTCGGCTCCGTGGGCGACCTCCCCACCGACGGCTCGGGACTGCTTCCACCGGTGCCGTCGATCCCGCTGCTTCCCGTCGGATCCGACGATCCCGGCGGCCCGGGACTTCCCGGGATTCCGAGCCTTCCCGGCGACTCCGATGAGGGCGCGTCACTCGGCTCCGCCGTGAGCGGGCCACCGAGCGACACCGTGTACTTCGCGCTCGACGGCTCGACCTCCTGGTCGGGCGACTCCGACCATCCCGGCGTGCCTGCCGACCTGTCGGGCGCCATCACCCCCGTCGGCGGTTCGCCGACGGGCGGATCTGCTCCCGGATCGCCCGCACCCGGCGGCGGCACGGGCTCCGGTGGAGCCGGTGCCGGCGGTGCCGGCGGTGCATCCGGAACCTCCGACGCGGCCTTCGCCGCGCTCGGCATCGACGCGCTCGCGTCGATGGTGCTGCGCTCGGTCGACGACGAACTGCCGTCGTCGCCGGTGTACGACACCGACACCACCCCTGACTGATCGGGGTCCGCTCCGCCTGCCTGCAGGCGGAAACGGTCATTGCTCCCTGCCACGGGAGCGAACACCCCATTCACAGTCAGGAGGACTGAATCATGAAACGATTGGCCTTGAGGGCGCTGTATGCGACCCTCTTCGCCGGGGGGCTCACGCTCCTCGGGGCCGGCGTCGCCCACGCGTCAGAGACGAGCGGCGACGACGGCATCCTCTCGGGTTCCCAGGTCGGGATCTCGATCGATTTCCCGGTCACGGTGAGCGGCAACGCGATCTCCCTCATCGGGGATTCGCAGTCGTCGGATGCCACGACCGAGGTCTCCTCGGGCGGCGGGGCCGACTCGGTCGCCGTCACCTCGGGTGACGACGGCATCGGGTCCGGCACGCAGGCGATCGTCGATGTCTCGGCGCCGGTCACGGTCGGCGGCAACGCCGTCTCCGTCATCGGCGACAGCTCGTCGAGCGACGCCGAGACGGTGGTGACCCCGGCCGAACCGGCCGCGGCATCCGCGGGATCGGCCGAGACGAGCGGCGAGGACTCGCTGCTCGGCGGCACGCAGCTGCTCGGGGATCTCGACCTCCCGGTCACGATCGGCGGCAATGCGATCTCGGGCATCGGCGAGAGCACGTCGACGGATGCCACGACGATCGTCGCGCCGGGAACCGGGGGCGGTTCCGCAACGACGGACAGATCCGATGGGCTGCTCGGGGGAGCACAGCTCATCACGGACCTGTCTCTGCCCATCACGATCGGCGGCAACGCCATCTCGGTGATCGGCGACAGCGAGACGGACGGCTCGACGACGATCGTCGATCCGACCGACCCGGTGGACCCCGTCGATCCCGTCGATCCGGTGGATCCCGTCGACCCGGTGGATCCCGTCGATCCGACCGACCCGACCGACCCGGCCACTCCTCGTGAGCCGGGCGGATCCTCGGTCGCCTCGTCCAGCGCCGCGAGGGCGGTGCCGGCATCCGCGAGGCTCGCTTCGACGGGCGCCGACCTGGCCGACCTCGGTATCGCCGCGCTCGCCATCCTCGGCGGGCTCGCGCTCGTGTTCGCAAGGAGGAGGTTCCCGATGCGACGTTGACCGGGTGGGGTCCGGCGCCGCGCCCCCAGCGTCGGGCCCCACCCCTCATGGCCGTGCTGCGAGCCCGAATGCGCACGGCCGGCCGTGCCGTCCGGGCGCGGCCGACGCGGGGCGGCGGCGATACCCGCCCGCCGCCCCGCGCCTCTTCGGCTGGAAGAGCTCGGATGCCACCTCGAGAGACGGGCTATGCGGTGCGACGATCCGCGGCGACGCCGGCCGCCGGGAGGAGCACCCCGTCGATGAGCGAGATCAGGTACTCGGCGTCGACGGGCTGCTTCTGGACGAGCACCCGGAACGCTGCCATCGCGGACGCCAGGACGGCGAGGGTCTCGACATCGCAGTCGGGTGAGATCTCGCCCCGCTCGATCGCCCGCCGGAGGAAGAGGCGGTTCACGGCCACCCGTGGCTCGATGATCGCCGCGTGGACGGCGTCGGCGAGCTCCGGCGAATTGGCGATCATGCCGAAGAGGCCGCCCATGATGCGCAGCTTGCGCTCGCCCTCCTCGATCGAGCGCGGCCGGATCATGGCGACCAGGTCGCCGCGCAGGGTGCCCGTGTCGGGGAGGTGCTCGGGGTCGAGCTCGCCCGCCTTCATGCAGGCGACCGCGTCGAGCACGAGGTCGGCCTTCGAGGGCCAGCGCCGGTAGATCGTCGCCTTGCCGGCCTTCGCGCGCGCGGCGACCATGTCGATCGTCATGCCATCGAAACCCGTCTCGGCGAGCACGTCGACCGCGGCCTCGAGGATCTGGGGATCGCGAGTGTGGTCGCGCTTGCGTCCGAGCGTCGACGTCGATCGGCCGCGAACGGGCTCCACGGACGGCTCGGGCTGCGTCATCGCGGTCATCTCCGTTCCTCGCGTTGCGCGTGATGTTAATGACATGTTACTTCAGGAACTGTTCATATCCGAAACTGGTCAGTCTCGTATAGAGTGGCGCCCATGACTTCCACTTCCACCGAATCCCACACGCCCGTAGCGGCCCCCTCCCGCAGGTGGTGGACGCTCGCGACCGTGGCCCTCGCCCAGCTCATGGTGGTGCTCGACGCCACCGTGGTCAACATCGCGCTGCCCGCCGCCCAGGCCGACCTCGGGTTCTCAGACGGCGATCGCCAGTGGATCATCACGGCGTACTCGCTCGCGTTCGGCAGCCTGCTGCTGCTCGGCGGCCGCCTCTCCGACCTCTGGGGCCGCAAGCGCACCTTCATCATCGGCCTCGTCGGGTTCGCGGCGGCGTCCGCGCTCGCCGGTGCGGCGCCGACGTTCGGCGTGCTCGTCGGGGGTCGTGCGCTGCAGGGCGCGTTCGGCGCGCTGCTCGCCCCGACGGCACTCGCGGTGCTGACCACCACCTTCACGATCCCCAAGGAGCGCGCGCGGGCCTTCGGCGTCTTCGGCGCCATCGCGGGCGCAGGCGGCGCCATCGGCCTGCTGCTCGGCGGATTCCTCACCGAGCAGTTCGACTGGCGGTGGAACCTCTACATCAACGTGTTCATCGCGCTCGTCGCGATCATCGGGGCCGCGGTCTTCGTGCGCCACATCCCGCGCACCGGCCCGCGCCCGAAGCTCGACCTCCCCGGCACCGTGCTCGTCTCGGGCGCGCTCTTCCTGCTCGTGTACGGCTTCTCGAACGCCGAGACCGAGGGGTGGGAGTCGCCGCTCACGTGGGGCATGCTCGCGGCATCCGCCGTGCTGCTCGTCGCCTTCGTGCTGTGGCAGCGGCGCGCCGTGCACCCGCTCCTGCCGCTCGCGATCGTGCGCGACCGCAACCGCGCCGCGGCGTACGCGTCGGTGCTCATCGCCGGGGCCGGCATGTTCGGCATCTTCCTGTTCGTCACGTACTACCTGCAGACCTCCCTCGGGTACTCGCCCATCCAGACCGGCCTGTCGTTCCTGCCGATGATCGGCATGCTGGTGCTCGCAGCGCAGCTGTCGACGAACCTCCTCGTGCCCCGGTTCGGGCCGAAGGTGATGGTGCCGTTCGGCATGCTCCTCGGATCGGCCGGAATGGTGTACCTCACCCACCTCGACGCGCAGAGCACGTACGCGGCCGACATCCTGCCGCCGCTCATGATCATCGGGTTCGCCATGGGCTCGATCATGCCGGCCTCGATGCAGTCGGCCGTCCTCGGCGTCGACCGGTCGTTCGCCGGCGTCGCCTCCGCGATGGTCAACACGAGCCAGCAGGTGGGCGGCTCGATCGGCACCGCCCTGCTCAACACGCTCGCCGCCACCGCCGCCGTGGACTACGTCGCGGCGCACACTCCGCCGACCGAGGCAGTGCTGGCGGATGCCGCCATCCACAGCTACGCGGTCGCGTACTGGTGGGGCGCTGCGTTCTTCGCGTTGGGCGCGGTGCTCGCGGCGGTGCTGTTCCGTCGCCGCGGCGACGGCCTGTCGCTCGCGACCCCGCGCGACGTCGAGCCCGAGGCGGCCCGCACGGCGGAGGAGGCCACGGCCGCCGTCTGACCTGGCCGCACCGCGCGCCGCCGCGCAGCTGCTCGCCTCCGGCTCAGACCACGGAGGCGAGCAGCTCGGGCTCGGGCTCGGCGACCGGCGCGTGGGCGAGCGAGCGCCAGGCACGGGCGAGTGCCTGCACCGCGGCGTCCGTCGTCTCGGGGGAGTAGCAGATGGGCAGGCGCAGGAACCGCTCGAACGCACCGTCGACGCCGAACCTCGGGCCCGCCGCGACGATGAGTCCCTCGCGACGGGCAGTGAGCGCGAGCTGCGAGCTCACGGACGCACCGAGCCCGACCCACGTGACGATGCCGCCGTCGACGTGCGGCACGTCCCACTCGGGGATGTGGCGCCCGAGCAGTTCCTCGAGGCCGTCGCGCCCGGCGCGTAGCTGTTCGCGACGCAGCTCGAGGATCTCGCCCATGCGGTCGAGGAGGCGGGTGACGATCAACTGCTCGAGGATCGGCGTGCCGAGGTCGCCCGGGGAACGCACCGCGAGCAGGCGGCGGATGAGCGGGCGCTCGGCGCGGATCCAGCCCACGCGCACGCCGCCCCACACGGTCTTGCCGACCGAGCCGATGAGCACCGCCGGTCCATCGGCGGCCATCGGCGGGAACTCGCCGCGACGGTCGATGTTGAGCTCGGCGGTGGTCTCGTCGGCGATCACGACCGTGCCCTGGCGTGCGGCCGCGTCGAGCACGCGGGCGCGGGCCGTGCGGCTCATGGTGCGACCCGTCGGGTTCTGGAAGTCGGGGATGAGGTAGGCCGCGACGGGGTTCGAGTGGCGGATCGCCTGCACGAGCCCCGCGGTCTCCTCGCGATCGTCGTCGCCGGTAACGTGCGGCGCGACCGGCACCGGCACGAGGCGAGCGCCCGCTGCACGAAGGGCCTCGTAGGCGTGCGGGTAGATCGGCACCTCTATGACGGCGCGATCTCCCCGGCCGATGAGCGCCCGCGACAGCAGGGCGATCGCATGCTGGGCGCCGATGGTGACCATGATCTGCTCCGGCGCCGTCGGCAGGCCGCGCGCCGTGTACCGGTCGGCGATCGCGGCGCGAAGGGCCGGCGTGCCGATGGGGTCGAACCCCGCGTCGGACAGGTACGCCGGAAGGTCGTCGACCGCCTGGCGGGCCACTTCGGGCAGCCACGGCAGGGCCGGCAGGACCGCCTTGGAGAAGTCGATGTACTCGTGGTCGAGGGGCGCGGGGAGCATCGCGGGCGCTCCGGGCAGGCGGGCGACGCTGCCGGACCCGCGCACGCTGTGCAGCATGCCCTGCTCGCGCACGTGCCGGTAGGCGGCGGTGACCGTGGTGCGGCTGAGCCCGAGCCGCTCGGCGAGGTCGCGCTCGGCCGGGAGTCGCGTGTCGACCCCGATGCGGCCGTCGACGATCAGCAGGCGGATGCGCTCGGCGAGCGCTTCGTAGGCGCTGCCCGATCCTCGCCAGTCGCCGAGGAGCAGTTCGAGGGAGCGCGCGGTGAGCGTGAGATCCACCATAAGGCCACTTTAGGCGAATTGGCTCTATACGAAAAGGCCAATCATGGAATTGGATTGCATCATGCTTCGCCGACCCACCGACCCCGCCCCCGTGCTCGTGCGCCGATTCGTGCAACTCTTCACCGGCCTGTTCCTCTACGGCATCGGCATCGCGCTCGTCGTGCGCGGCGAGCTCGGGGTCGCCCCGTGGGACGTGCTCACGCAGGGCATCGCGAAGCAGACCGGACTCAACTTCGGCCTCATCACCGTGATCACGAGCGGCATCGTGCTGCTGCTCTGGATCCCGATCCGCCAGAAGCCCGGGTTCGGCACCGTGATGAACGCCCTGCTCGTGGGCCCCGCCGCCGATGTCGGCCTGTGGCTCATCCCGCAGGGCCTCGACCTCTGGGTGCGCATCGTGCTGCTGGCCGCCGGCATCGTGGTCATCGCCATCGCCACCGGCCTCTACATCGGCGCGCATCTCGGCCCCGGACCGCGCGACGGCCTGATGACCGGCCTGCACCGGGTCACCGGATGGCGCATCTGGATCGTGCGCACCGGCATCGAGCTCGTCGTGCTCGCGGTCGGCTGGATGCTCGGCGGCAACGTCGGCATCGGCACCATCGCCTTCGCCCTGCTCATCGGCCCGCTCTGCGGGTACACCATCCCGTTCTTCGCGATCCGCCGTTCCGGCCGGATGCCCGCCGACCGCGTCGGCGCTCGCGCGAAGCCGACCGTGCGCACCGGCACGGTCGAGGCCCCCATCCCCGCGCCGTCCGCGGCACCGGGACGGGCGCCCGCCTGAACCGAACGCCCTGCCGTTCCACATCGATCCGAATCGACTGGAAAGGAGCCGGCCATGATCGCCACGATGTCGTTGCTCGCAGCCCTCGCGCTCGCGGGCGTCGCCGCCACGGTCGTCGACTGGGCGCGCGACGGATACCGCCGCGTACGCCCTCGCACCTGAGCGGCCACCGAACCCGGCAGGCCCGAGGCCGGGACACCCCTGGCCTGCCGCATCCGCCCCACGACTGCGGCCTGTCCTCTCCTGCCGCGGTCCATCCGCGCGATCTCCCCGGATTCCCTTCCGCCCCGTTCCCCTTCTGCCCGACACCGCCCGGAGATAGGTTGGGAGCGCGCGAGGGGAGGACTGCGTGGAGCGCACCGAGTCGATGACCCCGCCGACCTGGTCACCCCTCTACCGCACGACGGCCTGGCTCTGCGCGCTCATGGTCGGACTCATCGTCGTGCAGGTCGGCGTGTTCGTCGCGTGGCCGCCGCCCACGACCGTCGAGGGGTTCTACGAGCTGCTCATCGCGAACCCGCTGCTCGGCCTCGTGAGCCTCGACCTGCTCTACGTCGTGCAGAACACGATCCTCGCGGTCATCTACGTCGCACTGTTCGTGCGCATGCGGGCCGAGAGCCCCACGCTGAGCGTGCTCGGCCTCACGTGGGGCCTCCTGGGCATCGCCGCGTACTACCCGTCGAACCCGGCCTTCGAGCTCCTCGCGCTCAGCCGTGAGCGTGCGACATCCGGCCCCGACGTGAGCGCCTCGCTCGTCGCCGCGGGCGAGGCGGTGCTCGCCGGCTACACGGGAACGTCGTTCTCGGTGTACTACGTGCTGAGTGCGGTCGCCCTGGTGCTGTTCGCGATCGCGATCCTGCGCACTCGCCGACTCTCGGCGGCGACGGGCTGGTGGGGCCTCGCCGCGGGTGCGCTCATGATCGTGCCCTCGTCGGCCGGGGCCGTCGGCACCGCCTTCGCGCTCGCGTCCCTCGCGCCGTGGACGGTGTTCGTCGTGCTCCTCGCCCTCCGGTTCCGGGCGCTCTCGAAGCAGGGCTGAGCCGCGCCGGGACCGGTGCGCGCCACATCCGGCGCCACATCCGGCGCCCCGTCCGGCCCCCGTGCGACGACGGATGCCCCGGAGTGTCGCTCTGGGGCATCCGTTCGCCTACCCGAGGTTGCGCTCGGCGTAGACGGTCATCGCGTCGCGCACGAATTCCGCGCCGGCCTGGCCGCCGTAGTTCACGCCGAAGCGCTCGTCGGCCACGTACATCTCTGCGAGGCCGAGGAAGTACTCCTTCGATGGGCCCTCCGCGCCGCCGCCGGGCGTGCCGGGGATGCCGCGGAGCCAGTCGAAATGCCGCTGCGCGAGCGCCTGCGCCTCGTCGCCGGCCGGGTCGATGCCACGCTCGTACGCGTCGATCCAGTCGCTGCCGAGCTTCGCCGCGCGCTGCTGCCACGCGGCCTTCTCCTCTGCGCTCATCGAGCGCCACCATGCGTCGCTCCTCGCGTACGCATCCTTGCCCCAACGCTGCTCGACCTCCTCCTGGTACTGGGTGTGGTCGAAGCCGTCGAACATCTGCTCTGCCATGAGTCGTTCACCTCCTTCCAATGCTCCGATGGTGCGTTCGACCGACGCGATCTGCCGCGCCAGCCGGTCCTGCTCCCGATGCAGCCACTCCAGGTGGCCGCGAAGGGCATGTGGAGCGCGATCCTCCCGTTCGAGCACGTCGGCGATCACCGGGAGCCCGAGGCCGAGCTCGCGCAGCAGCATGATGCGCTGCAGGCGCACGAGCGCGGCGTCGTCGTAGTACCGGTAGCCGTTGCCGCCGATCCGACTCGGCGGCAGCAGCCCGATGTCGTCGTAGTGGCGAAGCGTGCGGCTGGTGGTGCCCGCGAGCTTCGCGATCTCCTGGATCGACCAGTCCACCGCGTCCTCCTCCCTGTGTCTCCGGGGGCGGTGCGCCCCACATCAGCCACGGTAGAGGTTGACGTCGCGTCAATGTCAAGCGGCGCAGCATCCACCGGGCTTGCATTCTCCCGAAACGCGATATATCGTGTTCTTGTCAAGACGCGATATATCGCGACCCAAGATGCCAAGGGCTGCGGATGCCCCAGCATCCCAAGCCCACAGAAGGAGAACTCCATGGCCATCGAGAAGTGGGTCATCGCCCCCGGGGAGTCCCGGGTCATCGACCTCGAGCTCGTGCGAAAGCTCAAGGTGAGCCTCATCGGCGGCAAGGTCGACGTGATCGCGCACGATGAGCCGGGCGCCCGCATCGAGGTCTCGGGCGTCACCGGGAAGGACCTCCTGGTGCAGATCGACGGCGACGTGCTCGAGATCGACCACCCGCAGCTGCGGTGGGACAACTTCATCGAAGCCTTCAAGGGCTTCGTTGGCAGCGCCAGGGCCGAGGTCTCGATCCTCGCGCCCCGTCACGTCGCCCTGAAGCTCGGCGTGGTCTCGGGACAGGCCCTCGTCTCGGGCTTCGCCGGCGATGCGAAGCTCAGCACCGTCTCGGGCGATGTCGTGATCGACAGCCACGAGGGCGACATCGAGCTCACGAGCGTCTCAGGCGAGCTCTCGGCCGGCAACCACACCGGCCGCGTGACCGCGCACTCCGTCTCGGGCGACGTCGTCGTGACCGGCGACATCGTGAGTTTCAACGCCGACACCGTCGCAGGCAACATGATCGTCGACGCCTACGGAACCCCCCACCGCATCGACACCAACACGGTCTCGGGCGACCTCACCGTGCGCTTCGAACCGGGCACCGGGGCACGCTACCGCATCAACACGGTCGGCGGCACCCTGCTGCTCGACGACATGACCATCAAGGGCATGCTCGGCAAGGGCTTCGAGCGCGTCGTCGGCGAGCTCGCTGGCCGCTGGCTGGAGCTCGGCGCCAACAGCGTGTCGGGCAACATCTCGATCATGCGCCGCGAGGCGCCGGCGAACCAGGGCACGACGGATGCCGCGTCCGGTGCAGGCGCGGGCGACGCCGAGGCGTCGGCATGACTCCGCCCGTCTTCGCCCACGGCAACCTGCGACTCTACCTGCTCGCCCTGCTCGACGAGCAGCCTCGTCACGGCTACGAGCTGATCCAGGCACTCTCCGACCGCTTCGGCGGGACCTACAGCCCGAGCGCGGGCACCATCTACCCGCGCCTGTCGAAGCTCGAGGAGGAGGGGCTCGTCTCGAAGTCCACCGACGGCCGCAAGACGGTCTACGAGATCACGGATGCCGGGCGCGCCGAGCTCGACGCACGACGGCACGAGCTCGACGCCATCGAGAGCGACCTCACCGATTCCGTACGCCGTCTCGCCGACGGCGTGCGCGCCGAGGTGAACGACGCGATGCGCTCGCTCCGTGCGGAGCTCGCGAGCGCCGCACGCGAGGCCAAGCTCGCCGCCACCGGCGCGTCCACGAGCGCGGCGGGCGGCGCCACGAAGCTGCACATCGACTCCAACCTCGCGGTGCACGAGGCCGACCTCGTGCTCAACGAGTTCCGGCAGCAGCTGCGCACCGACCTGCGCACGCAGGCGCACCGCGGCCGGGTGAGCGCCGAGTCGGTCTCCCTGCTCAAGGCGTCGCTCGCGCGGGTGCGCGCCGACGTGCTGGCATCGTTCGTCGACCGCTGACCCACGACGCACGCAGCTGCCAGGAGCGACGGATGCTGCGGCATCCGTTCCGCACGTCGGAGGCCCGTGGTTCGATGAGGACATGACCGACGTCGAACTCCAGCCGTGGTCCGACGACGACCTCGACCTGCTGCGGAGGGCGAACACGCACGAGCTGATGAACCAGCTCGGCGGCCCAGAGACCGACGAGCAGGTGATCGCCCGCCACGAACGCTACCTCCGCATGCAACGCGAGGGCACCGCCCACCAGTTCCGCATCGTCATCCCGGGGCATCCCGAGGGGGTCGGCATCGTCGGCTACTGGCAGCGCGACCATGACGGCGAGTCCGCGCTCGAGGCGGGCTGGTCGGTCGAGGAGGAGTACCGCGGGCAGGGCATCGCCCCCGCCGCCGTGCGCGCGATGCTCGAGCGGGCGCGCGCCGACGGCGAGACGCTGCCGGTGCACGCCTACCCCCGCGTGGACAACGCCGCCTCGAACGCGGTCTGCCGCAAGGCGGGCTTCGCGTTGCTCGGCGAGGCGGACTTCGAGATCACGCCCGGCAACGTGCTGCACACGAACGACTGGGTCGTCGAACTCTCGTCCGCGTCGGCGCCGGCCTCGGCGTAGCCTCGAGGGGTGCGCGCCTACCTCGCCGTCGCCGTCGGCGGCCTCATCGGCACCGGCCTGCGGCTCGCGTTCGATCTCGCGTTCCCGCACGGCGACGGACAGTTCCCCGTCGAGACACTGGTCGTCAACCTCGTCGGTGCGTTCGTGCTCGGCTGGCTCGCCGGCGGTCTCTGGACGCGCCCGACCACGCCCACGTGGCTGAAGGCGGGGATCGGCTCGGGCGTGATCGGCTCGTTCACGACGCTCTCCGCGGTCATGGCCTCGCTGGTCGTGCTCACGCGCGAGGGCGAGTCGTGGCTCGCCGCCGTCTACGTGCTCGTCACGATGGTCGGCGGGCTCGCCCTCGCCGCAGCGGGTCTGCGCATCGGCTCGCTGCTCGCGCACCGGCCGATGCCCACCGAGATCACGGATGCCGGGGAGACGCTGTGACCGGCGCCCTCTCCCCCCTCGTCGTGGCCGCCGTGCTCGTGGCCGGCGCGATCGGCGCCGTGCTCCGCTACGCGCTGTCGAGGGCGTACCCCGTGCGCCCGGGACACCTGCCGGGCGGCATCCTGATCGTGAACGTGGCGGGGTCCGCCGTGGCGGGTGCGCTGATCGGCCTCGCAGAGCGCGCGGCACTCGACGGCGACCTGCGCCTCATCCTCATCACCGGCTTCTGCGGGGGGCTCACGACGTTCAGCACGTGGAGCGTCGAGACGATCGAACTCATCGACGGCGGGCGGTGGCGTGCGGCCATCCTCAACGTGGTGGTGACGCTCGCGCTCGGTCTCGCGGCGGCCGCCGCGGCGTACCTGCTCGCGCGCTGACGCCGCCCCGCTGCACGCACCTGCCGCACCCACCCCTCGACAGGTAACCATCGGGTTGCCTATCATGGAAGGCGTGGATGCGGTGTTCAAGGCCATCTCCGACCCGACGAGGCGGATCCTCGTCGAGGAGCTGGCCGACCGCGACGGGCAGACGCTGTTCGAACTGTGCGTTCGGCTCATCTCCCGGCACGGCCTCGACGTCTCCAGGCAGGCGGTCGCGAAGCACCTCGACGTGCTCGAACGCGCCGGGCTCGTCGAGGTGCGCCGGGAGGGACGCTACCGCCTCCACACCCTCGATCGCGCGCCGCTGCGCGCGGCGTGGGACGAGTGGTTCCGTCCGCTCGTGCAACCAGGCGATCCATCAGAGGAGTGATCATGCGCATCAATCTCGCCAGCGTCCTCGTCGACGACCAGGTCAAGGCGCTCGCGTTCTACACCAAGGTGCTCGGCTTCGAGAAGAAGACCGACTTCCCGGTGGGCGAGGCCCGGTGGCTGACCGTGGTCTCGCCCGAGGATCCCGACGGCGTCGAGCTGGTGCTCGAACCCGACGATCATCCCGCCGTCGGGCCGTTCAAGCGGGCGCTCGTCGCCGACGGCATCCCGTTCACCTCGTTCGCGGTCGGCGACGTCGTGGCCGAGCACGCGCGATTGGCCGCTGCGGGTGTCGAGTTCACCCAGCCGCCGACGGCGATGGGGCCCATGACCACCGCCGTGTTCGACGACACGTGCGGCAACCTCATCCAGATCGCGAGCATGGCCTCCGCCTGACTTGACTTGCGTCACCGCGGGTGTAGTGTCGACCGCCGTGACGAATGAAGTCGGCGAGCCACCGGCAGAACTGAAATCGCCGAAGAACTGGATCATCGGCGACCCGCTCCCGACCGAGCATCTCGAAGGACAGCTCCTCCCGAAGTACCTGGCGCTGCCGATCTTCGCGAGCGACCCGCTCTCGTCGGTGGCCTACGCGCCCCAGGAGCTCGTGATGATCCTCCTCGTCGGCGGTCTCGCCTTCCTGAGCTTCGCGCCATGGGTCGCGCTCGCGGTCATCGTGCTCCTCATCACGGTCGTCGCGAGCTACCGCCAGCTCATCCGCGCCTACCCGTCGGGCGGCGGCGACTACGAGGTCGCGCACCGCAACCTGGGCGAGAAGGCGGGCCTCGTCGTCGCATCCGCCCTGCTGGTCGACTACGTGATGACGGTGGTCGTCTCGGTGGCGTCGGGCGTCGACAACATCATCTCGGCGATCCCCGAGCTGAACCCGTTCCGCGTCCAGATCGCCATCGTGTTCGTCATCATCCTCGCCGCCATCAACCTCCGGGGGGTCAGCGAGTCGTCGAAGGCGTTCGCCGTGCCGACCTACCTCTTCATCGGCAGCGTGTTCGTGATGATCGTCGTCGGCCTCACGCGCACCTTCCTGGGCGATCCACCCGTCGCCGAGTCGGCCGGCTTCGCCGTGCAGGGCGAATCGTTGACGCAGGCGGGGATCATCCTGCTGCTGCTCCGTTCCTTCGCGAGCGGATGCTCCGCCCTCACGGGCGTCGAGGCGATCTCGAACGGCGTGCCGGCGTTCCGACTGCCGAAGATCCGGAACGCCCAGCTGACGCTCACGTACATGGGCGGCATCGCGATCATCCTCTTCGCAGGACTCACGGCCGTCGCGCTCATCTCGCAGGTGCACTACGCCGAGGACCCGTGTCACCTGATCGGCTGGACCGAGTGCGCCACCGAGCCGCAACCCAGCCTCATGGCCCAGGTCGCGTCGGCGACGTTCGGCGAAAACACGTTCCTCTTCTACGTGATCCAGGCGACGACCGCCCTCGTGCTGCTCCTCGCGGCGAACACCGCCTTCAACGGGTTCCCGCTGCTCGGCTCGGTGCTCGCCCAAGACGGCTACGCCCCGAAGTCGCTCTCGACCCGAGGCGACCGCCTGATCTACTCCAACGGCGTCGTGATCCTCGCGCTCGCGGCCTGCGTGATCCTTCTGATCTTCCAGGCGAACCTCACGGTGCTGATCCAGCTCTACATCATCGGCGTCTTCGTGTCGTTCACGGTCGGCCAGACCGGCATGGTGCGGCACTGGCTGCGGGAGCTCCGCACATCCGGCCGCCCGAAGCCGCCGCGGGGGCGGCCTGACACCTCGGGCGACCGACCGATCACCCGCGCCGCGATGTGGCGCGGCCTCTTCATCAACGCGGTCGGGGCCGCGATGACGGCGGTGGTGCTCATCGTGGTCACGATCACGAAGTTCACCCACGGCGCGTGGATCGTGTTCGTGCTCATGCCGGTGCTGTACTTCCTCATGTTGGGTGTGAACCGGTACTACCGCGATGTCGAGAAGGAGATCGAGGTCGACCCGACGACGAAGTTCGGCGCCACCGGCGACCACGCGATCGTGCTCGTGGGCCGCATGCAGAAGCCGACCCTGAAGGCGCTCGACTACGCCATCGCCGCCCGCCATGACTCCCTCGAGGCCGTGCACGTCTCCCTCGACGACGAGGCGACCAAGCGGCTCAAGAAGGACTGGGTGAAGCAGAACATCCACGTGAAACTCCGCATCCTGTCGTCGCCGTACCGCGACCTCAGCCACCCGCTGATCCAGTACATCAAGGGCCGGCGCGCGGAGCACGGCGCCGAGGTCGTGACGGTCTACATGCCGCAGTACATCGTGGGCCACTGGTGGGAGGGCCTGCTGCACAACCACAAGGCCCGACGCATCAGGCAGAAGCTCCTGCTCGTGCACGGCGTCACGGTGGCCCTCGTGCCGTGGCTGCTCGACTCGTCCGACCTCATCTACGGGCGCCGCTCACGGCCGCTGCCCGGCCAGGATCGCCGCGGCGAGCCCGTGCGTCCGGTGCCGCGGCGCCCGATCGCCGAGAAGCAGGGCACCGGTGCCGGCCAGAAGGGCCAGCGCTAGGCTGCTGCCCATGGCGGTCGACGACGACGTGCGCGCGTTCCTCGACCGGGTGCAGCACCCGGTGCGACGACGCGACGCCGACACGATGCTCGAGCTGATGGAGCAGGTGACCGGCCAGCCCGCGCGCATGTGGGGCACCTCGATCGTGGGCTTCGGCAGCTACCACTACCACTATGAGAGCGGCCGCGAGGGCGATGCCCCGGCGGCGGGCTTCTCGCCGCGCAGGGGCGCGACGACCGTCTACCTCGCCGACGGCGTCGGCCCGCACCCCGACCTGCTCGAGCGGCTGGGCCCGCACACCACGGGCGTCGGATGCCTCTACCTCAAGGATCTCGAGCAGGTCGACCTCGGCGTGCTCGAGGCGCTCGTGCGCGCGTCGTACGAGACGCTGAGTGCCGGCACCTACGGCCGGCGTGCCCGCGAGGGCGGCGAGGGCGAGGCCTGACCACGCGTCCCTCCGGGTGGTGCCTCCCAGCCCTCCGCTCTGTTCCGAGCACAGGAAGACACCCCGCGACAGTCACGAGAACAGGCATCCTCGACCGCTCCGCGCCACGGACTCCTGTTCTTCGAAGCACAGATGACGCGGCATCCGCTGCCTAGAGCATCGCCATGATCTGGCGCGCGATCATGCGGCCGGCACGGTTGGCGCCGATGGTGGAAGCCTGCGGACCGTAGCCCGCGAGGAAGATGCGGGGGTCGCTCCATGCCGCGCCCTGGCCCACGGCGACGCCCCCGGTCTTCTCACGGAGCTTGAGCGGCGACAGGTGGCGCAGCTCGGGCCTGAACCCGGTGGCCCAGATGATCGCATCGGCGCGGGCCATGCCGCCCTCGTCGCCGTCCCAGACGACCCGGTCGGGCTCGATGCGGTCGAACATCGGGCGCGCGACGAGGAGCCCGCGCTCGATGCCGGCTGCGATGCGACGGCTCCTCGGCACGCCCGTGCCGCTCACGATCGAGGGCAGCGCGCGACCCGACCTGGCCGCCTCGTCCTGCCGCGCGACGGCGGCGGACGCCCCCTCGAGGTCGAGCTCCTGGCGGTCGAGCCAGTCGATCGGGCGTCTCGAGACCCAGGTCAGCCCTGCCGCGACGGCCTCGAGCTCGAGCATGAACCCGATCGCCGAGGTGCCACCGCCCACGACCACCACGTGCTTGTCGCGGAAGTGCTCGGCATCGGCGTAGTCGGAGGTGTGCACGTGCCGCCCCGCGAAGTCGGTCATGCCGGGGTAGTAGGGCACGAACGGCGATCCCCAGGTGCCGGTGGCGTTCACGAGGAACCGCGTCGCGATCTCGTGCTGCGGAGCGAGCGGCACGGCGGGATCCTCGTACGCCCTGCGACGCCGACCGAAGAGCCCCTTCGCCTTCAGCTCCTCGATGGGCTGCGGCGTGAGGTCCTCGTAGTGCACGAGCAGGTCGACGCCCTCGTTCACCACCGAGCGCACGTTCATCGGCCGTCGCACGCGCAGGTCGAAGTGCTCCTCGAACCGGCCGTAGTAGTCGGCGACGACCTGCTTGGCCGGCAGAGCGCGGTCGGCCGTCTCGAAGCTGAGCCCGAGCTCGGCCATGCCCGGCAGGTCGTTCACCCGGTGCGCGGTCCCGAGTCGCAACGACGACCAGCGATGCTGCCATGCGCCGCCCGGGCCCGGCGCGCGGTCGAGCATCACGAAGTCCTCGTCGGCGACGAGCTCGAAACGTCGCAGGTAGAAGGCGACGGAGAGGCCGGCCTGCCCGGCTCCGATCACCACGACCTTCACACGTTCAGGGCTCGTCATCACCTGACAATCTCAGCATGACTTGCTGTATGCGCGCACCACGGAGCGTGCCGACTTCGCGGGTCCATCCGGACGTTGTGGATGGCTCCGACCCGCCCGATTCGCGGTGCTAAACTGGCAGTCGGACGAATTTCTTTTATCAGATGAGCGCCGGGTGAAGACCATCCCACCCGGCCAGATGCCGTAAGGGGGTCACGCATGGGGCGCGGCCGTCAGAAAGCCAAGCACACCAAGGTCGCTCGGGAGCTGAAGTACTTCAGCCCGAACACGGACTACACGGCGCTTGAGCGCGAGCTCACCGGCTCGCAGCATGACGAGTACAACGATGAGGCGTCGAAGTGGTCGGAGTACGCCGACGACGATGACACCTACGTCACGGGCGACGAACAGCGCGCGTAGCCGCGTCTGAGGTCTCAGCATCGCTCCAGGCGTGCGCCGCCGCGCCTTGCCCTCACGGGTCGGTCCCGACGTTCGTCGTAGGCTGACCGGATGAGCGAACTGCCGCGTGCCCTCACCTCCCGTACCGCCTACGAGAACGACTGGATGCGGGTGCGCGAGGATGTCGTGCGCTGGCCGGGCGGACACGAGGCGATCTACGGCGTGGTCGAGAAGCCCGACTTCGCCGTCGTGCTGCCACGCGATGGCGACGGCTGGTGGATGGTGCAGCAGTACCGCTACACGATCGGCCGGCGCGTATGGGAGTTCCCGCAGGGCTCATGGCCTGCGGGGCACGACGGCGACACGCTCGCACTCGCGGCGGCGGAGCTGCGCGAGGAGACCGGGCTCGTCGCCGCCTCCCTCGAGCACATCGGCCGGATGCAGGAGGCCTACGGGTTCGCGAGCCAGGCGTGCGACGTCTACCTCGCCACCGACCTGACCGAGGGCGAGCCCGACCGGGAGCCCACCGAGCACGGCATGGTGCATCGGTTGGTCGCCGACGAGGAGCTCGAGCGGATGATCCGCGCAGGGGACGTCGTCGACTCGGTGACGATCGCGGCGCTCACGTTCGCGCGGCTCCGGCTTCGGTGAACGTGTTGAATTCCATTGCCACCAGACGGAGGCCCATGTCCGACCAGCGATCGCTCGCCGCCGAGGTCCTGCGCGCCTGGGCGCTCGACGAGCCCCTCAAGGCCCGTGCGATGGCCGATCCCGCCGCCGCGACGGTGGCGAGGCGCATCGCCGCCCGCTACGTCGCCGGTGAGACCGTCGACGACGCACTCGCCGCGGCACGCGCCATCCTCGAGCGCGGCCACGGCGTGAGCCTCGAGTACACGGGCGAGAGTGTGCGCGACGCCGAGCTCGCCGACCGCGAAACCGAGGTCTTCCTCGCGCTCATCGGCCGGCTCCGCGACGCCGATCTCCCCGCGACCGTCTCCTTCGACCTCAGCCACATCGGCCTGCTCCAAGGCCCCGACCACGTGCACCGCAACGCGATGCGCCTCGCGGAGGCGATCGCGCCGCTCGGCACAGCGCTTATGGTCTCCGCCGAGGCCTCCGACCGCACCGACCTGGTGCTGCAGGCGACCGAGCGGCTCGCGGCCGACGGCGCGCCGGTCGGCCTCACCGTCCAGGCGCGCCTGCACCGGACCCCGGGCGACCTCGAGCGCGCGCTGGCGCTGCCCGGGCCGGTTCGCCTCGTGAAGGGCGCGTTCCTCGAGTCGTCGGATGTCGCGCTCCCCCGTGACGGCGCCGAACTGACCGGCCGCTACCTCGACCTGGCGACGGCGCTCATCGCGTCGGGCCACCACGTGAACATCGCCACCCACGACCCCGGGATCGTCGATGCGGTGCTCCGCGATCATGCCGACGCCGTGCGCTCCGGCCGAGTCGAGTTCGAGATGCTCCGCGGGCTCGGCACCGACCTGCTCGACCGGCTGCACGCCGACGGGCATCCGACCCGCGAGTACGCGATCTTCGGCACCGAGTGGTGGCTCTACGTGCTCAACCGGATCGCCGAGCATCCCGACCGGGTGTTCGAGGCGATCCTCGACGCAGGCGTCGACCTGCCTTCGGCGTAGGCCGCCGACGTCGATGCGCGAAGGCCATCGCGTCCATCCCTTGCTCAGGTCTGCGCCTCAGCCGCGCTGGGCCGGAGCCCGCGCCACGCGAGCAGCAGCAGCACGACCCGCGCGACACCGAACGCCCAGGGCACGGGCAGCGCGAAGCCGAGCCAGAACACGATCTCGACGGGCAGGAGCGCGAGGCTCAGGATCGCGCCGATGCGAGACCCGCGCCACACCAGCCAGGCCGCGAACGCCGACACCATGAGCACGAGCAGGAACGCGATGAGCAGCGCGGCGAACACGCCCACGCTGAACTGATCCGACCACGGACCCCCGTACATGGGGAACAGGTCGAAGAACCGCGGCAAGCCTCCGGTGTCGAGGTGGTAGACCGCGATCGGGATCGCGGGGAGTCCGAATCCGGCGGCGTACACCCACGTCAGCACGGCGTCGATCCGAGCGAACCTCATGCCGACCTCGATCCCGATGATCCGACGGGCTGGAGCCTGAGTGGTGCTCGGATTCTACGCCGCGCCGGATCGCCAACGGGCGGTCTCCTCGACGAAGCGCTCGAGCTCGCCGAGGGTGTTCGTGGGCGTGATCGCGCGCAGCACGACCTCGTCGACGACGTCGAACGCAGCGAGGCCCGCGGCATCCGTCACCGTCGCGTCCATTGCGCGTATGCCGAGCCGCTCGAAGTTGGCGGCGTACGTCGGCACCTTCTCGTAGCGGGCGACCTCGCGCTCCAGCACCGGTCGCGCCTCGGGCTCGGCGATCGTGCGCACGTAGAGCACGGTCCGCAGCGCCGGAGCGACGGCCGCGGACGCCGCGCTGTGGAACTCCGCGCCCGCATCGGCCGCGGCCTGCGGCGTGAGCCAGTTGAGCAGCACGCCGTCGGCACGCTCGGCGGCGAGTTGTCGCATCTTCGGCCCGAGGGCGCCGACGACGATCGCGGCATCCGTCGCGGCACGCAGCGTCGCGACGCCGTCGCGCACGAGGGCGAGCGGGTGCGTGGCGGCGCCCGAGCCGATGCCGATCGTCAAGCGATCGGTCGGCAGCCCGTGCAGCTCGAGCGTGCCGGCGGGCCGGCGGTCGAGCGGGATCACCCCGGTCGCGAGCCCGAGTTCCTCGGAGGCGGCGGCCGCGACGCGGAGGCCGTCGAGGGAGTCGCCACCGGGCACGTCGTTGATCCAGAGCGTCGAGAAGCCGAGGCGCTCGATGCGCGGCGCGAGCGCACGGATCACGTCGACGCCCGTGGTGCCGGTGAGTCCGATCGAGACGGCGGCGTGCATTGTCAGCCCGCGTACGCTCCGACGAGGCGCACGGCGCCGCCATCGACGCCCTTCGCGCCCTGCTCGAACCCGTCGAGGTCGCGGGCGCCGATCGCGACCGTGCCCGCCTGCCAGGCGGGCAGGCCGAGCGCGCCGAGCTCGGCCACGACGTCGGCCGCGGCATCGGCTGCCACGACCGCGAAGAAGCCGATGCCCAGGTTCCACGTGCCCTCGGTGGATTCGAGCGTGGTGCCGGCGAGGTCGTTGAGCACGCGGAAGACCGGCGCGGGCGACCAGGTCGACCGGTCGAGCTCGACCCAGGAGCCACGGGGCAGCACCCGCGCGAGGTTGGCCGCGATGCCGCCGCCCGTGACGTGCGAGAGCGAGTGCACGGATGCCGCGAGCCGCTCGTGCTCGAGCAGGCGCACGAGCGGCCCGGTGTAGAGCCGTGTCGGCTCGAGGAGGGCCTCGCCCCACGTCGAACTGAAGGCGGGCGCGGCATCCGTGTAGCCGATGCCGGCGCCCGACAGGATGTGCCGCACGAGCGAGAACCCGTTGGAGTGCAGGCCGCTCGAGGCGATCGCGATGACCGCATCGCCGTCGCGTACTCGGTCGGCGCCGAGGAGCCGGTCGGCCTCGACGACGCCCACCGCGGCGCCTGCCACGTCGTAGTCGTCGGCGCCCATGAGGCCCGGGTGCTCGGCAGTCTCGCCGCCGACCAGGGCGGTGCCGGTCTCGGCGCAGGCGCGGGCGATGCCCGTGACGATGGCGGCGATGCGCTCGGGCACGACCTTGCCGCACGCGATGTAGTCGGTCATGAAGAGCGGCTTCGCCCCGACGACCACGATGTCGTCGACGACCATGCCCACGAGGTCCTGCCCGATCGTGTCGTGCGTGTCGAGCGCCTGCGCGATCGCGATCTTCGTGCCGACGCCGTCGGTGGAGGTGGCGAGCAGCGGGCGCGCGTAGTCCTTCGCGAACGACAGGTCGAAGAGCCCCGCGAAGCCGCCGACGCCGCCGAGCACGCCCGGCCCATGGGTTGCGGCGACCGCCTCCTTCATGAGTTCGACGGCGAGGTCGCCGGCGCGGGTGTCGACTCCGGCAGCGGCGTAGGAGGAGTTCGCGTCGGTCACCCGTCAAGCGTACCCGCGGCCCGCGCGGCGGACGGTGCCGAGCGAGCGCCGCCGGACTAAAATGGGCGCATGTCGGGGGGCACGCCGTCGTGGGTGATTCGCGAGAACGCGAGTCGCTCGGTTCTGCTTGCCCTGTACCTGCGCGAAGTGCTGGCGATCGCCTCGCCCGTCGAGCTGCCGCGGCTGCGCGACGTGGGCGCCGTGGGCCAGCGCCTCGAGATCGACCAGCACGACCTGCTCGAGCGCCAATGGCGCGCGTGGTGGGCGATGACCGTCGAGCCCGAGGCGCATCCGTCGCCCGTTCCGCTCGAGCTCGTCGACGCCTACGAGACCGAGGTCGCCCTGCCCGTGTCGGGCGCCGAGATCCTCGCCGCCGCGATCGTGCCGCACGCCGAGGCCGCACGCGCGTGGGCCGAGTGGGCGCACCAGGGCTACCGCACCGCCTCGGCCGCACGACGCGGCGACTCCTACCGCGCCTACGCCGGCACGATCGCCGAGCACGAGCGCGAGGTCGGCCGCCGGGCGCACTCGTTCGAGCTCAACGTGGAGGTCGTGCCGCTCGCGGCGCCCGGCGTCTGGTGGATCGGTGCGATGACCGTGGCGGTCACCGATTCACTGCGATCGGATGCCTCGGCGTTCGATGACGCGATCCACCCGATCATCGCCGAGCTCGCCTAGCTGAAGGTCAAATCGTCGAGGCGCCGGGCCGCTCGGACCCGGCGCGCCCGATCGAGGATCACGGATGCGGCGAGCAGCACCGTGCCGCCGACCGCGAGCTGTAGGTCCAGGAACCACTGCATGACCGCGAACGGCGGGACGAACGCGAGCACCGCGGCGACGACGACCGCGGCCGGCGACGGGCGACGGAATCCGTCGGAAATGGCGGTGGCGATCGTCTCGAAGCGCGCCAGCGGCAGCGAGACCGCCCACACCAGCGCGAGCACGACGAGGAGCACGACCGGGCGACTGATCCACCATGCCGGGCTCGCGGGCTCAGGGGCTGCGCCGGGGACGAGGAGGGCGAGGCCCGCGACGGCGACGATCACCGGCAGGTGCCACAGGTAGACCGTCATGGCCCTGCTCCCCACCGCGAAGACGACCGCCTGGGCGGCGCGGGACGACATGAGGCTCGAGAGCGGTGCGTGCAGCACGCTCAACAGGCTGACCTGCGCGACGCCGAGCAGCATGAGCGGCACGGTCGGTGGATTGAGGTTCGTCAGCATGTCCGGGGAGTACCAGCCCGCCTCGACGCCCGGCCATGTGAGCAGGTACGCGGCGGCCGCGAGCCCGACGAGCTGTGGCGCAGTACGCCGACGGAACCAGCCGTCGGCGTACCAGAACCCCAGCTGCTGGGTGAACCCCCAGACGAACACCAGGTTGAGGAGGCCGACGTCGTCGACGCCGGTGGCGACGCGGGCCGCGTCCACCAGGACCGCGGCGGCCGCCAGGATGGCGAGCGTCAGGCGTGGCGCCCGACCGTGGGCCCACGCCAGCACCGGGACGAGGCACTGCACGAGCAGGAACGCGGCGAGGAACCACAGCGGCGTGCCGACGCCCGCGGCGACCGTCTCCAGCAGTGCCGGGTCGACGCCGGTGAGGGTGGCGACGCCGAGCACGACCGCGAAGCACGCGAACAGCGGCAGCGCGGGGGTCGCGAGACGCATGGTGCGGGCGCGGATGAAGTCCACGCCGGTGCCGCCGCGCCTCGACATGCTCCGCCACGACGTCACCGCGGTGAAGCCGCCGAGCGCGAAGAACAGCGGCATGATCTGCCCCACCCAGGTGGCGGCGTCGAACCACGGCTGCGCCTCGAGCGGACGGGAGACCGTGATCGCGCCGGAGCGGTCGAGCCCGACGCCGATCATGAGCAGGTGGATGACGACGACGAGGAGCACGCACGCCACCCGTGCGAGATCCACCACGAGGTCACGGCGGGCGAGGAGCGCGGCGCGGGCGGGGTCGTCGGCGCTGACGACGCGGGTGGGTTCGGGCATGGGTACATCATGGACGGTCGAGCGCTCGTGGCCGTGCAAGACTCGAGCGCATGAGCATCTGGTTCGGCGAGCCCTCCCTCGACTGGGCGAACTCGCGTCGCGACGGCACCCTCCTCGACATCCTCGGGATCGAGATGACCGAGCTCACCGAGGACTCGCTGAAGGGGCGCATGCCCGTCGACGGACGCACCCGGCAGCCCGGCGGGGTGCTGCACGGCGGAGCATCCGTCGCGCTTGCCGAGTCGCTCGCGAGCTGGGGCTCGACCTTCACCGTCGATCCGGCCGCGAACTACTGCGTCGGCATGGAGATCAACGCGAACCACGTGCGTCCCGTGGCCGAGGGCTGGGTCTACGGCGAGGCGCGCCCGATCACCCGCGGCCGCACGACGCAGGTGTGGGACATCCGGATCACCGACGAGCAGGGCAGGCTCGTGTGCGTCTCGCGCTGCACGATGGCTGTGCTGGCGAAGCCGTCGGAGTACTGACGCGCCCGCCCCGCGCGTATCGTGGGGCCGTGAAGCCGTTCGTCCTCCTCGCCACACGCGCCGAGGACCTGCCCGCGGACGAGGAGTACGCCCTCTTCCTCCGCCGCACGGGACTCGACGAGCGCGACCTCGTCCGGGTGCGGCTCGAGGCCGAGCCCATGCCGGCGCTGGACCTCGACGAGCTGTCGGGCATCTTCGTCGGCGGGGGCCCGTTCAACGCCTCGGACCCGCCGGGGCGGAAGTCGCCGGTGCAACACCGGGTCGAGGCCGAATTCGCGACGCTCCTCGACGAGGTCGTGGCCCGGGACTTCCCGTTCCTCGGCGCCTGCTACGGAGTCGGCACCCTCGGCGCGCACCAGGGCGCGACGATCGACCGCGCTTACGCCGAGCCGATCAGCGTCGTGCCGGTGACCCTGACCGACGCCGGGGCGTCCGACCCGCTGCTTTCCGGGATGCCGCAGACCTTCAACGCGTTCGTCGGGCACAAGGAGGCCATCCGGGCGCTGCCGGCCTCGGCGACCCTGCTCGGTTCGTCGCCGACCTGCCCCGTGCAGGTGTTCCGGGTGGGGGCGAACGTGTACGCGACGCAGTTCCACCCCGAGCTCGACGTCGACGGCATCGTCCTGCGCATCCACGCCTACGCCGACCACGGCTACTTCGCCGCCGACGAGCTCGAGCTCACGCTCGCCGCGGTGCGGCGCGCCGAGGTGTCGCATCCGAGCCGCATGCTGCGGACGTTCGTCGAGCGGTACGCCCGGTAGCCGCGGACCGGGCAGGGCCCGCCGGCGGCATCCCGCCGTTCACGACGGGCCCGGGAACACGTCGCGCAGCCGCGGCCATGCCGCCGCCCGCACGAAGACCGGCACCTGGTCGAGCGGCACGGCCGACCGCACGAGTCCGCCGCCGACGTGCGGCTCGCCCGTCCACGCGTCGACCCACTCGCCCGGCGGCAGCGCCGTCTCGTGCTCCTGCTCGCCCTCGGTGAGGACGGGTGACACGAAGAGGTCGCGGCCGAGCATCCACTGCAGCGGGTGCGACCACGCGGTGGCGAGCGTCGGGTGGTCGAAGTAGACCGGACGCATGAGCGGTGCCGACGTGCGGATCGACTCCCGAGCCTCCGCGGCGAGGTAGGGCACGAGCCGCTCCCGGAGCTGCGCGAACGCGCGGAACACGGGCAGCACCCGGTCGTCGTCCGACTGCTCCGCGATGTTCCACGGCGTGCGGTCGCGCGACGGCCGGCGATGGTGGTTGAACTCCGAGTGGTACTGCATGATCGGCACGAACGTCGAGGCGGCCGTGGCCCGCAGGTAGAGCTCGGCGCTCGGCAGCGGCCCCGAGAAGCCTGCGAGATCCCAGCCCCAGTAGAGGATGCCGCTCGCCGCCGCCGAGAGGCCCGCGAACAGCGACCAGCGGAACGCCTCCCACGTCGAGTTCTCGTCGCCCGCCCAGAACGCGCCGTGCGCCTGCGAGCCGGTGAAGCCCGACCGGCTGAAGGTGACCGGCGCCTTGCCCGCCGCCCGCAGCAGGTCGCCGTAGGCGCGTGCGTACGCGACGGGGAAGCGGTTGTTGCCCTCGTCGCCACGTGTGCCGTCGAGGTACACGAGCTCGCTCCCCCACGCGTGCTCGCCGCCGTCGGTCTTGAACCCGTCGATGCCGACCTCGTCGACGAGGTAGCGGCGCTTCTCGGTCCACCAGCGCGCGGCGCGCTCGTCGGTGAGGTCGGGCATGAGCGACAGCGGGAACCACCAGCCCCGGTTGCGGTACGGGCGGAGTCCGCCTCGGCCGTCGGGCTCGCGGATGAGCACCCCCTCGCGGATCGCCGCGTCGGCGTCGGCCCTCGCCTGCCCCTCGGGATGCGGGCGCAGCTTCATCAACGGGACCTGCCAGAGGTGCACCCGGATGTCGCGGTCGTGCAGCTCGTCGACCATGCCCTTGGGGTCGGGCCACGCGCCGTCGGCCGGGAAGTCGAAGTCCGCGAGGCGATGCGGAGCGCCGTCCTCCGAGACGGCGCACCGAGCGTCGCGGAAGGCCGTGAAGGTGCGCTCGTCGCTCCACGCCTCGATGACCACCGAGCCCACCGGCACGTCGTGCTCGCGGTGCAGGTCCATCTGGCGCATGACCTCGGCCTGCGTGTTCCACTCGTTCCCGCTCGCCCACAGCCGGAACACCCAGTCGGGCAGTTCCTCCGGGCGACCGACATCGGCGAGGAACGCGTCGAGCACCTCGGTCGGCGTGCCGTCGTACGACGCGAGCTCGACCGCGGGTTCGCCCGACGCGGCATCCGCCTGCACCTCGACGACGAGGCGGTCGGACGCGGCGGCACCGACGTCGAACCACACGCGGCGCGACGTGCGAACGTGGAAGCCCCAGCCCTCGCCGCCGACGACCTGCGCGAACGGCATGGGCAGGTAGGTCTTGCGCTGCGCGCCCTGGCTCTTGTATTGCTCGAACACGACCGAGTCGAGTGACGTGCGGCGGTGGTCGAGCACGTCGTAGCGCTCGCCGAATCCCGTGACGTGCTCGCCAGGGGCGAGCGGCAGGGCGAAGCGCACGCGGGCGACCCGGTCTCCGTCGGTGAGCACCTCGACGCTGCCCGGCATGATGCGATCGCGTCCGACGACGGTCACGGTGTCGTCGGGCGCCGGGCGCCACTCGGCGGTGGTGGTCTCGAACCAGCGGGTGCGCTGGCTGCGCCCGTCGTCCGAGTGGCCGACGAGGCGATAGCGGATGCCGCTGCCCGCCTCGGGGGCCGGGAACGCGACCGTCCATCCCCCAGCGGCGCGGGCGAGCCGCGCCTGGGCGGACGCGAGGTGGCCGCCGTCGATCGTCTGGCCCCGGGAGGTGCGGGCGGAGCGGGCGAGGGGGAGCCGCTGCTCCACGACGGCGCCGTCGGGGCCGGTGATGCGGAGCTCGGCCTCGACCTCGACCAGGTCGCTGCTCGTGCGCGCGCCGAGTGACAGCAGCTCGCCCGCGACGGGCAGCAGCGGCCAGCGCTGCTCGGTGTCGACGGAGTAGGGGTGCCCCGAGCCGAGCGGACGGTGGCGGATCATGCCGCGACCTCCCCGAGCTCCGCCGCGAGGCGGATGAGCATGGCGTGGCTCCACAGCAGCGGCCGCGCGACCGGCCCCCATCGGTCGATCCACTCGCGCTGCCGTTCGGGCGCGAGGAGGTGGTCGTCGACCTGCTCGGGCATCGCCCCCGCGGCATCCGCGGTGGCCGCCGCCCAGGCGAGGAGCTCGCGCGCCCGCTCGGCGTCGCCCGCTCGCAGGTGGGCGATGCCGAGCATGCACGAGAGGAGCGGCCACTGCCCGCCGCCGAAGAAGGTGTCGTCGAGGTAGCGGTGCACGCCGCCGTCGACCGTGAGGTCCTGCTCGAGCTCGGCGATGGTGGCGCGCCCGCTCGGCGAGCCCGCAGGCACGACGTCGAGGATGCCGACGACCGCTGCGAGGCTCGCGTCGACCGCGGTCGAGCCGAGCCACTTCGCGAGGTGCCCGTCGACCGTGCCGTCCGCTGCGATGCGCTCCCGCACTGCCGTCTCGACCGCCAGGGCCGTCACCGCGCGCGACGCGTCGAGCACGCCGAGCGCCGCCGCCTCGCGGAGGCCGGCCGCGACGCATCCGAGCGTCGAGACGTGCACGTGCATCGCGTGCTCCTCCCACCAGTCGAAGCACGGACGGTCCCACGACGCGCACAGGTAGTCGACGCTGAGCTCGATGGCCCGGCGCCAGCGTGCCGCGTCGCCGCCGTGGCGGCGCACGTGCTCGCCCACGGCCCACAGCCACGTGCCGTACCCGTCGAGCTGGAAGTCCCACCACTCGTCGTCGCCCTCGCGGCCGTCGAAGGTGAAGCGCGTCGCGAGCATCTCCGCGTCGGGCACCGGATGTCCCTCGGCCGCCGACGCGACGATCGACTCGATCTGCATGGCGCGCGCCTCGAGCACTCGGGCGCACCAGTCGAAGAAGCGCTCGGCCGACCCGGTGCGCCCGGCGCTCGACATCCCATCGGCGATGAAGGCGCCGTCCCGGAACCAGCTGTAGCCGAGGTACGCCGAGAACGTGGGGCTCGCCGGGTAGGCGCCGCCCGCATCCTGCAGCGAGGCGATCAGCTCGGCGCTCGCGGCGGCGAGCTCGGGGATCGACCGCTGGCGGTCGGTCGTGGGCAGGGTCATCCGTTGCTGCTTTCGTCGTCGTGCGAGGTTGGTGGGATTCGATGCAGTGGCACGCGAGCGCGGTGCAGGCGGGTGGGGGCCGACCGGCGACCCCCACCCGGGCCGTCAGCCGGCGATCGCGGCGTTGATGCGCTCTTCGGCAGAGGCGAGCGCGTCGGCGACCGTCTTGCGGCCGGACTGCGCCTCGACGAGCTCCTCGGTCATGATGTCCTGCATCTCCTGCTGGCCCTCGGCGACCACCGGAGGCAGCGCCACGTTCTCGAGCGAGTCGAACACCGCCTGGCGGTTCTCGGGGTCCCCGAGCTCGAGGTAGCTCGCGAGGGCGTCCTCGTCGGAGACCGCCGGCAGCTCCCATCCGGCATCGAGCCGGGTCTCGACCATGACGTCGCTCGAGGTGAGGAACTCCGCGAACTTCGCGGCCGCCTCGACGTGCTCCGATCCGGCGGAGACGCCGACCGCGTTCGAGAAGAGCGCGCTCGCCTGCTGGGCGTTGCCCGGCTCCACGGCGATGTCCCAGCCGAAGGGCAGGTCGGCGAACGCGCCGAACATCCAGATGCCCGTGTGCAGCATCCCGAGCTTGCCGTCGGTGAAGAGGGTCGTGTCGAAGTCGGGCGTGCCCTGACCCTCCTCGATCGTCGGCATCACGGTGCCGCTCTTGCCGACGAGCCACTCGGCGGCCTCGATGCCTTCCGGCGAGTTGAAGGCGGTCTTCGTACCCGACTCGTCGAGGAAGTCGCCGCCGTTCTGCGCGAGCACCTTGTAGAACTCGTAGAAGCTCACGGGCTGGTGGTCGCCCCACACGCCGGCAGCAGCGTCGGTGAGCTGCTCCGCCGCGGCCTGCTCCTCCGCCCAGGTCCAGTCGGTGGTCGGGTACTCGAGGCCGGCTGCGTCGAAGAGGTCGCGGTTGTAGAACAGCACGACCGTCGAGAACGAGCTCGGCAGCGCGTACTGCACGCCGTCGGTTTGGTAGGCCTCGAGCACGCTCTGGCGGTAGGCGCCGGGGTCCTCCACCGGCAGCTCGGCGAGCACGCCGTTCGCCTGGTACTGGGCGTAGTTCGCGTACTCGATGTCGAACACGTCGGAGACGGTGCCCGCAGCGAGGTCGGTCTGCAGCGCGGTGCCGTAGTCGGCGTACGGAAGCGTCGTGACGTCGACGGTGATGTCCGGGTTCTCCTCCTCGAACGCGTCGACGATCGTCTGGAGGTTCTCCTCGTTGCCGTCGTTCGAGATGAAGTTGGTGTACGTGATCGTCACCTTGCCGGAATCCTGGCCGCCGCTGTCCGCGGCGCAGCCGCTCAGGGCGAGCGCCGCGACGGCTGCGATGCCGACGGTGGCGAGTGCTGTGGTCCTCATGGTGGGTATCTCCTTCGATAGGGGTGAGGCGTGATGGGTGGTGGTCGGGTGGTGTGGTGGTGCGGCCGGCCTACTTCAGGCCGGTGTTGGCGACGCCCTGGATGACGTACTTCTGGGCGAAGAGGTAGATGGCGAGCATCGGCACGATGCTGACGACGGAGCCGGCCATGACGATGTCCCACTGCGTCGTGTACTGGCCCTGCAGCCCTGCGAGCGCGACAGGCAGAGTCTGCAGCTCGGGCGAGCGCAGCACGACGAGCGGCCACAGGAAGCTGTTCCAGCTGCCCATGAAGGCGAAGACCGCGAGCGTGGCGAGGGCCGGGCGGATGTTCGGGAGGATGACCGTCCAGAAGATCCGGAAGTGCCCGGCGCCGTCGAGGGAGGCCGCCTCGTCGAGCTCGACGGGCACCTGGTTCATCGCCTGCCGCAGCAGGAAGATGCCGAACGCCGCCGCAAACGTCGGGAGGAGCGCGCCGAGGTAGGTGTCGACGAGCCCGAACGCCCGGAGCTCGGCGAACAGCGGGACGACGAGCACCTGCAGCGGGATCATCATCGTCGCGAGGTAGATGCCGAACACGACCGTGCGCCCGCGGAACGGCAGCCTGCTGAATGCGTATGCGGCGGTCGCGCTCGTGAAGAGCTGCACGATCGTCGTGATCACCGCGAGCAGCAGGCTGTTGCCGACGACGCGCGCGAACGGGAGCTGGGAGAACAACTGCGCGTACGGCTCGAGGCTCGCGTCGGCGGGCACGAGCTGCGGCGTCGAGCTGAGCCCGCTTCCGGGGGTCAGCGACGTGACGAGGGTCCAGTAGAACGGGAAGAACATCACGAGCGCCCCGAGCACGATCACGACGTGCAGCAGCACGCTGCGGCCGAGGGCGGCGCGAGCCGCCGGGGTCCGCACCGGTCGCCGCGACGTCTGCACCGGTTCCACTCGGTCGAGGACGTCAGCCATAGTTCACCCACCTCCGCTGTCCGCGGATCTGCACGACGGTGACCGCGAGGATCACCAGGAAGAGGAGCCAGGAGAGCGCGGATGCCTCGCCGGCCTTGCCGTATCGGAAGGTGAGGTCGTAGATCTGCTGCACGACGACCTGGGTGGCGCCGCCCGGACCCCCACCGGTCATCGCATAGACCTGGTCGAAGACCTGGAAGCCGTTGATGAGCGAGATCACGACGACGAAGAACGTCGCGGGCGAGAGCAGCGGCAGCGTGATGGAGAACAGTCGCCGCCACCAGCCCGCCCCGTCGACGCGCGCCGCGTCGACGAGTTCGGGGTCGATCGCCTGCAGTCCGGCGAGCAGGATCACCATGACGAAGCCGATGTCCTTCCACGCCGAGGCGAGGATGATCGACGGCATCGCCCACGCGGGGTCGGACCACCATCCCGGGCCGTCGATGCCGAAGAACCCGAGCACAGTGTTGACGACGCCGTTGCTGGGATTCAGGAGCCAGCGCCAGACGAGTGCGACGACGATCCAGCTCGTGATGACGGGGAGGAAGTAGATGCCCCGCAGCAGCGTGCGGCCGCGCAGCGCGGTGTTCAGTGCGAGGGCGATCGCGAGGCCGCCCACGTAGACGAGCGGAAGGTAGCCGACGATGTAGTACACCGTGTGGAGGAAGATCTGGGCCGTCTCGGGATCGGTGAGGAGCGTCGCGTAGTTGTCGAGGCCGACCCACTTCGCGGGCGCCAGCAGGTTCCACCGGGTGAGGCTGATCCAGGCGGCGGCCACCATCGGCCCGAGCACGAAGGCCACGATGGGCACGGCGCTGGGCAGGAGGAAGGCGAGCACCGTGAGCGCGTACCTGCGTCGAGCGGCACGCGAGCGGCGCCGGGGCACCGGCGGCGGTGCGGCGGTGCGCGCGTCGCGCTCCTCCGTCACCTCGATGACGGCCTCGCCGGCGAAGGCGCTCATGACCGACCCGCCTGCTCGACGAGCCGGGCGCGGATGAGGCGGCCCTGGTCGCCTGCGGCGCCCACGGCGTCGAACGGGGTGGCGAGCACGAGCGCGGCGGCGCCCTGCGCCCAGCTCTCGTCCTGCCACGTCTCCACCTCGACGCGGATGCTGCGCACGTGGCGCAGCAGGTGCGAGCGGAAGGCGGGCTCGAAGCCGAACGACCAGTGCCGCCAGGCCTCGGTGCCCTCTCCGAGCACCACGATGAAGGCCGGAGCGATCGTGTGCACGACGCCGGCGAGGGTGCGGCCGAGGAGCGCTCCGGCCTCGCTGAAGATCCGCTCGGCGCGCTCGTCGCCCGACTCGGCGGCCGCGCGGAGCGAGGCGATGCCACCCGCCGCGGACACGACGCCCTCGGCCCGTGCCCGCGCGACGAGGGCCGCTTCGCCGATGTAGGCCTCGAGGCATCCGTCGTTGCCGCAGCTGCACCGGGGGCCGTCGTCGGCGATCGGGATGTGCCCGATCTCGCCCGCGCCGCCGGACGCGGCGCGAAGCACGTTGCCGTCGACGACGATGCCGGCGCCGACACCCGTTCCGATCGTCACGACGAGGAAGTTGTCGTGCGACCGCCCGAGGCCGAAGAGCCGCTCCGCCACGGCGAGCGCATTGACGTTGTTCTCGACGATCACGGGCAGTTCGAGCGCACGGCGCAGGGCGTCGCCGAGCTCGACCTTGCTCCAGTCGAGTTGCGGCGCGTCGACGACGCCGCTGCCGGGCTGGTCGACGCTGCCGGGCACGCCGACGCCGACGCCGAGGAGCGTGGCACCCGAGCCGCCGGCGATGAAGTGCCGGATGCGGTCGACGAGCTCGGTCAGGTAGGTGCTCGATGCGGCGTCGAACGGCTCGCTCGCCGAGCGCAGCACGCGGCCGTCGATGCCGACCTCCACGAAGGCGACGTGGTCGGCGACGACCTTGACGCCGATCGCGCGACCCGCGGATGCCGCGAGCCCGAGCATCCGCGCCGGGCGGCCGCCGTTCGACGGCGCCTGCTCGAGCTCGACGATGAGCCCGTCGGCGAGCAGGTCGCGCGTGAGCTGGGTCATGAGGGCCGGGGAGACGGCGAGCGCCCGTGCGAGCTCCGCCCGGGACGCCGGGCCGTTCGCGCCGATATGGGCGAGGATCGCCGAGCGAGTGACATCGGTGCGCGGGGTGGGGCGGTTCGCCATTGAAACCTCGGAAGTCGGGGAGCGGGTCTGGAGTTACTTTAGAACTAAATAAAGATCAAAAGCAAGTCCTGCCGACGAACTTCGCTGCGGGACGTGCAGGGAGGAGGGCGCGCCCGCATCGCGGGCTATGCGACCCGCGCGGTGAGCAGCGACACCACGGTCGCCGCGACGACCTGATCGGCGTCGGCTTCGGCGAGTCGCCCCGCCCGCAGCTCGCCCGCGGCGGCGTGGAGGAGTGCCGTGAAACAGCTCGTGAGCCATTCGGCGCTGAGGTCTCGCCGCATCACGCCCTCGCGCTGGCCGCGTTCGATGAGCGCACGCACGCGTGCCATCGGCTCGGCATGGTGGGCGATGATCCGATCGTTCGAGAGCGACTCCTCGGCCGCGCCGAGCAGGCGGTGGAACGTGTCGACGATGCGCCACGACCGGCGGACGAGCCGGTCGAGCGCAGCGAGGGGGTCGCCCTCGAGGTCGAGTTCGGCGAGCTCCGCCTCGGAGCGGTCGATGGTGCGGACGAGCACGGACTCGAGCAGCTGCTCGCGTGAGGAGAAGTGCCCGTACACGGTCACGCGGCCGACACCGGCGGCCTTCGCGATGTCGGCCATGCTCGCGTTCGGATCGACGGCGAGGCATTCGAGCGCGGCATCCAGGATCGCGTCGCGATTCCTGAGGGCGTCGCTGCGCGTGGGACGAGTGGTGGTCACGGCTTGATCCTATCTCGAACAATGGTGTATGAGTTAATAACCCGTACACCAGTGTTCGAGATCGGAGTCTCCCATGACGCATCCGCAGCCCCAGCTCGTCACGGCCGGCGCGACCCGCAGGAACGACCGGATCGCCCTCGTCGTGCTCTGCCTCGCCCAGGCGATGCTCGTGCTCGACGTCACCGTCGTCAACGTCGCGCTCCCCGTGATGAGCCGCGACCTGGGCCTTACCGCCGGCCTCGCCGGTTGGGCGGTCGCGGCGTACGCCGTCCCCTTCGGCGGGCTCCTGCTCCTCGGCGGCCGCCTCGCCGACGTGTTCGGCACCCGGCGGATGCTCCTCGCCGGGCTCGCGGTCTTCACGGTCGCCTCCCTCGCCGCCGGGCTCGTGACGACCGCCGAGTGGTTCCTCGCCGCCCGCGCGCTGCAGGGCGTCGGGGCCGCCCTCCTCTCCCCCGCGGCGCTCGCCACCCTGCTCCACCGATTCGAGGGCGGCGCCCGGCACCGGGCGCTCGCCGTCTGGGGCGCCGTCGGCGGCGGCGGCGCGGCGCTCGGCGTGCTCCTCGGCGGACTCCTCGCCGGCGGGCCGGGCTGGCGCTGGATCTTCTTCGTCAACGTACCCGTCGGCATCCTCGTCGCCATCGCCGTCCCGCTCTTCGCCGTCGCCGCGAGCACCCCCCGCCGTCGGGAGCGGGTCGATCTCGTCGGCGCGCTCCTCGCCACCGCGGGCATCGGCAGCCTCGTCGCCGCGCTCTCGGCCACGACGGCGGGTGAGGTCGTGCTCCCCGCCGCTCTCGCAATCCTCGGCGTCGGGATCCTCGGCGCCTTCGTCGCCGTCGAACGTCGCACGTCGCAGCCGCTGGTGCGACTCGAGCTCGCGCGCTCACGCCCCGTGGCCACCGGGTCCCTGCTGATGCTCGTCGCGACAGGCCTCCTCGTCGGCGGGTTGTTCATGTTCTCCTTCGAGCTCCAATCGGGCGCCGGATGGTCGCCGGTCGCGACCGGGCTCGCCTTCCTGCCGATCTCGGTCGCGGTGATCGCGGGCTCGCATACCGCCGGACGCCTCGTCGGGCGGGTCGGCGCACGGATCGTCGCCTCGCTGGCGCTCCTCGTCGCCGCAGTCGGCCTCGGCACCACCGCGGTCGCGATCGCCGTCGGCGGGGTCGAGACCCTCGCGATCGCCGGCATGACCGTGGGTGGGCTCGGGCTCGGTGCGGCCTTCGTGTGCGCGAGCACCACGGCGCTCTCGGGCGTCTCGGCCACGGAGGCGGGCGCGGCATCCGGGCTGCTGAACTCCTTCCATGAGCTCGGCAGCGCCGCGGGCGCCGCAGGGCTCGGGGCGATCGCCGCCACGAGCATCGGGCTCGGATTCCAGGCGGCGACCGGCATCGCGGTGATCGCGGCGGTCATCGCGGCGATCGCGATGGCACCGGGGGTGACGCGCTCGAGCGCGCACTTCGTGCACTGAGCGGATGCCGCACCGCACCATGTGCCGCGGCATCCGCTCAGCTGAGCACCGACCTTCGCTCAGGCGGCTCACACGCGCGCATGTGGGAGGATGGATCGTCCAGCTCGGACGCATCACCCCACCCCCCCGAGGAGCCATCGCTCGCATGTGCGGCATCGTCGGCATCGTCTCCACCGAGCCCGTCAACCAGCAGATCTACGACAGCCTCCTCCTCTTGCAGCACCGCGGCCAGGACTCCACCGGCATCGCCACCGCCGACGGCCCCGTCTTCCACATGACGAAGGCGCGCGGGCAGGTGCGCGAGGCGTTCCGCACCCGGGACATGCGATCGCTGCTCGGCAACATCGGCCTCGGCCACGTGCGCTACACCACGAAGGGCGCCGCCGAGCGCGAGGAGGAGGCGCAGCCGTTCTACGTGAACGCGCCGTACGGCATCATCCTCGTGCACAACGGCAACCTCACGAACACGCGCGAGCTGTCGGGCGACCTGTTCTCGATCGACCGCCGCCACGTGAACTCGACGAGCGACACCGAGATGCTCCTCAACGTGCTCGCCACCGAGCTGCAGGGGCAGATCAAGGGCCTCGAGCTCGACCCCGACCAGGTCTTCCGCGCCGTCGAGCTGGTGCACGAACGCGTCGAGGGCTCGTATGCCGTCATCGCGATGATCGCCGGGTACGGCCTGCTCGCGTTCCGCGACCCGTTCGGCATCCGCCCGCTCATCCTCGGCAAGCGCACCACGGACGCGGGCAAGGTCGAGTGGATCGTGGCATCCGAGTCGCTCGTGCTCGAGAACGGCGACTACGAGGTCGTTCGCGACGTCGAACCCGGCGAGGCGATCTTCATCTCGCTCGACGGCGAGATGGTGTCGAGGCAGTGCGCGCCGAACCCGCGCCTCGTGCCGTGCTCGTTCGAGTACGTCTACCTCGCCCGACCCGACTCGATCATGAACGGCATCTCGGTGTACGAGGCGCGCCTGCGCATGGGCAACCGCCTCGCGACGACGATCGAGACGCACATGGACAAGGGCGACATCGACGTCGTCATGCCCATTCCCGACTCGTCGCGGCCCGCCGCGATGCAGGTGGCGCAGAAGCTCGGCATCGAGTACCGCGAGGGCTTCTACAAGAACCGCTACGTCGGCCGCACGTTCATCATGCCCGGCCAGGCGCAGCGCCGTCGTTCGGTGCGCCAGAAGCTCAACGCGATGGGCATGGAGTTCAAGGGCAAGAACGTGCTCATCGTCGACGACTCGATCGTGCGCGGCACGACCTCCAAGGAGATCGTCGAGATGGCGCGCGCCGCCGGCGCCAACGAGGTCACCTTCACGTCGGCCGCTCCCCCGGTGCGCTACCCGCACGTCTACGGCATCAACATGCCGAGCCGGCAGGAGCTCATCGCGCACGGCCGCAAGATCCCCGAGATCGCCCGCGAGCTCGGCGCCGACCACATGATCTACCAGGAGGTCGCCGACCTGCAGGCGGCGATCACCCAGGGCACCCCGATCGAGCAGCTCGACATGTCGTGCTTCACGGGCGACTACGTCACCGGCACGGTCACCGAGGAGTACCTCGGGTGGGTGGAGAAGACCCAGCTCAGCTGAGTTCGGCGTCGGCGGGCTGCGCCAGACTGGCGTGATGGGGTTCACTCGCCGCGGCAGCGTCCGCACGCCCGTGCTCGAGATCGCCTACGAGGAGGCCGGGCCGCCCGACGGGCCGGTCGCGGTGCTGTCGCACGGGTTCCCCTACGACGTGCGCGCGTACGACGACGTCGCCGGGATGCTGGCGGCATCCGGCATGCGCGTGATCGCGCCCTACCTGCGGGGCTTCGGCCCCACTCGGTTCACGGATGCCGCGACGATGCGCTCGGGCGAACAGGGCGCGCTCGCACAGGACCTGCTCGACCTGCTCGACGAGCTCGGCGTCGAGCGGGCGATCGTCGGCGGCTACGACTGGGGCGGACGCGCCGCGTGCATCGTGTCAGCGCTGCATCCGTCGCGGGTCGCCGGCCTCGTGTCCGTCGGCGGCTACAACGTGTTCGACGCCGCGTTCGCGCAGGAACCCACCCGGCCCGAGTGGGAGCGCACGTACTGGTACAAGTACTACTTCCACTCCGAGGCGGGCCGGCGGGGTCTCGAGCGGTACCGCGACGAGCTCTGCGAGCTGCTGTGGACGACCTGGTCGCCCGAGTGGGCGGATGCCGTGACGGCGTTCCGCGCGAGCGCGCCCAGCCTCGACAACCCAGACTTCGTCGACGTGGTCATCCACTCCTACCGGCACCGCTCAGGCCTCGTCGACGGTGACCCGCGATACGCCGCGATCGAGGCGGCCGTCGCGGCGCAACCGCCGATCACCGTGCCGACCGTCGTGCTCGAGAGCGGCGCCGACGGGTTGGGCGGTCCGAGCGGCGCCGAGGACCGCAGGCAGTTCACCGGCCCGTACGCGTTCCGGGAGCTGCCGGGCATCGGGCACGACCTGCCGCAGGAGGCGCCGCGCGAGTTCGCCGACGCGGTGCTCAGCCTGCGCTGAGCGCGTCGCCACGAGAGGGCCGAGCGTGCGACACAGCCCACAGGCCGAAGTCGACGGCTACTCGTCGACGTGGTGCGTCGACTCGTGCACGACGGTGACGGATTTCGCCCGCCGCGCCGACAGGCGGTCGATCAGGAGGGCGACGGCGGCGCCGAGCGCGGCGCCCACTGTCGCGCACAACAGCAGGAGGAACCCGAACACCTGTCCCCTGTCGAATCCGAGGGCGACCTCGGGCTGCTCGGGCTGGCCCGAGAACGCGAACGTCAGGATGAGCGCCACGACCGCGCCCACGAGCGCGCCGAGCGTGATGAAGCGGCCGTAGCGTGGCGCGCGGCGCACCACCGCCGTGTCCCGGCTGACCGAGATCTCCGTGTCCGCATCGGCCACCGTGCCGTGGGAGACCCCCAGGTCCCCGAACTCGGACGGCACGACCGGCCCGTCTCCGGATTCGGCGTCGGGCTGGGGCTGCTCGGGGGTGTCGCTCACGCCTCCATTGTCCCACCAGTCGGCGAGCGCGCCGCGTCCCGATCGCTCACGCTACGCCGGCAGCACCGGCAGGTGGTCCGCGAGGTCGGCACGCTGGCCTGAGGCGTGCACCCTGCCGGCAGCGCGCGCGTCGACCCACGAGAGGTCGCCCGCCGCCAGCGCGAGCCACGTCGCGGCATCCGTCTCGACCACGTTCGGCGGCGTGCCGCGCGTGTGCTTGGGGCCCTCGACGCACTGCACGGCGGCGTACGGCGGCACCCGCACCTCGACCGTGCCACCGGGCGCCTGCTCGGCGAGCAGCTGCAGCGAGTACCGCACGGCGAGCGCGAGCGTGGTGCGATCGACGGATGCCGCGAGCGCGCGACCATCCGCACCGCCCTCGATGCCCGCGCCGATCGCCCGCACCGTGGCGAACGCCGCCCGGCCCAATCCGTCGTCGATGCGTGCCCGTGCCATGCCTCCATCCTCCCGCAGTGCGGGAGGATGGAGCGGCGCCCGGCCCGCGACACCGAATGTCGCCCTTCAGGCGCGCGGCGCCTTCCGCCCGAGCGACCGGATCGCGCGCAGCCCCACGATCGAGACCGGCACGAGCGCCGCGTGGCACAGCGCCAGCGCGACCTTGCTCGCCGTCTCGTGATCGCTCGGCAGGATCATCGGGAGGACCGACCCCAGTTCGAGCACGGGTGCGACGATCAGGGCGGCTGGGATGACCCACCTCCACCACAGCGACAGGGTCGCCGCGATCGACATCCCCACGGCGAGCGGCAATGCGGTGAACCCGATGAGGGTGATCGCGTCGACTTCCGCCGGCTGCCCCGCGGCGGTGAACATATACGTGGCTCCTGCGGCGCGGCCGAGCGTGTAGATGAGCAGGTTGACCAGGACGGCAGCCACAACCGTCGCGGCGACGATCCCCGGCCGACCAAGTCTCCGAGCGAGCGACCTGGGGTGCGCTTCGGCGACGGATGACCGGGCGACGGCGTCGAGAGCGGTGTCCTTGTTCATGGCAATCCCTTCAACTTCTCGTCATTGAACCATTTGGTTCAGTATCTCATACTGAACCAAAGAGTTCAATGAGCCCGCCGAGATCGGGGACGCTCGGGAGCCGACATTCTCAGCGACCCGCAGCCGGGGCTGCGCGGCGCTCATCCGATACCCTGAACCAGTGAGAATCCTCGTCCTCGGCTCGGGCGCGCGCGAGCACGCCATCATCCTCGCGCTCCTCGACGAGGAGGCCGGCCACGAGCTCATCGCCGCCCCCGGCAACACCGGCATCGCGGCATCCGCCACGTCGTCGGCCCGCGGCAGCGTGACGACGATCGCGCTCGACCCCACCGACCCGGTGCTGGTCGCCGACTACGCCATCGACAACGGCATCGAGCTCGTCGTGGTCGGCCCCGAGGCGCCGCTCGTCGCGGGTGTCGCCGACGCCCTACGCACCCGCGGCATCGCCGTGTTCGGGCCCGGCAAGGCGGCCGCCGCCCTCGAGGGATCGAAGACGTTCGCGAAGCGCATCATGGAGGCCGCCGGCGTGCCCACCGGGCGCGCGACGCTCGCCGAGACGCTCGCCGAGGTCGAGGCCACGCTCGACGAGTTCGGCGACCCGTACGTCGTGAAGGCCGACGGGCTCGCCGCCGGCAAGGGGGTGCTCGTGACCTCCGACCGCGACGCCGCGCTCGCGCACGCCACGCACTACCTGCAGCAGGGGCCGGTGCTCGTCGAGGAGTTCCTCGACGGCCAGGAGGTCTCGCTGTTCCTGCTCTCCGACGGCACCCACGTGCTGCCGCTCTCGCCGGCGCAGGACTACAAGCGCCTGCGCGACGGCGATCAGGGCCCCAACACCGGCGGCATGGGCGCGTACTCGCCGCTGCCGTGGCTCGACCGCGACTTCGGCAGCGAGCAGGCGTTCGTCGACGAGGTCATCGAGACGATCGCGCTGCCCACGATCCACCGGCTCGCCGCCGAGCAGACCCCGTTCATCGGGCTGCTCTACGCGGGCCTCATCCTCACGCCCCGCGGCATCCGCGTCATCGAGTTCAACGCGCGCTTCGGCGACCCCGAGACGCAGGCGGTGCTGCCTCGGCTCGTGACCCCGCTCTCGGGCCTGCTGTTCGCCGCCGCCACGGGCGGGCTCGGCGGGCTGCCGCGTCCCGAGTTCCGCCCGGATGCCGCGGTCACCGTGGTGCTCGCGAGCGAGGGCTATCCCGAGGCGCCCGAGACCGGCCGGGTGATCGAGGGACTCGACGCCGCGGCATCCGTGCCCGGGGTGCACATCGCGCACGCCGCCACCGCCATCGGACCGAGCGACCCCGCCGACGCCGTGCCGCCGCTGATCGCCACCGGTGGCCGCGTGCTCAACGTCGTCGCGCTCGGATCGGACTTCGCCGAGGCGCGCCGCCGTGCGTACCAGGCGCTCGGGCGCCTGCGCCTCGATGGCGGCCAGTACCGCACCGACATCGCCGCGCGCGTCGCGGAGTGAGGGAGCCGAACGCATGAACGACGCCGTAGACCTTCCCGGCTGGACGCTCGTCTACTCCGGCAAGGTGCGCGACCTGTACGTGCCCACCAGGGCGCTCGACGACGACGACACCTGGACCGGCGACCCGCTGCACCTGTCGCGCGTGGTGCTCGTGGTCGCGAGCGACCGGGTGAGCGCGTACGACCAGGTGCTCGAGCCGGCGATCCCCGGCAAGGGCGCGATGCTCACGACGCTCACGCGCTGGTGGCTCGACCAGCTGCCCGAGGTGCCCAACCACCTCGCCTATGCCGAGGACGACCGGCTCGACGTGCCCGCCATTCCCTCGGAGGTCGTCGACCGGGCGGCGCTGTGCCGCACGCTCGACATGTTCCCGATCGAGTGCGTCGTGCGCGGCTTCATCACGGGTGGCGGCTGGAAGGAGTACCAGGCCACGGGTGCCATCGGCGGCGTCCCGCTGCCCGAGGGGCTCTCGAACGGCGACCGGCTCCCCGAGCCGATCTTCACGCCCGCGTGGAAGGCCCCGATGGGCGAGCACGACGAGAACATCTCGTATGAGCGCACCGTCGAGATCGTCGGCGAGACCGTGGCCGCGCAGCTGCGGGAGCTCTCGCTCGAGATCTTCGCTCATGCCTCTGAGATCGCGGAGGCGCGTGGGCTGATCCTCGCCGACACGAAGTTCGAGTTCGGCGCCGACCGCGAGATCGGCATCGTTACCCTCGCCGACGAAGTGCTCACGAGCGACTCGAGCCGCTACTGGGACCTCGAGGCGTACCTCACCGGCGCGACGCCCGAGGTGCGCATGGCGAGCTTCGACAAGCAGATCGTGCGGGACTGGCTCGCCGCGAACTGGGACCAGGCGGCCTTCGAGGCGCCGCCGGCGCTTCCGCACGAGATCGTCGAGCAGACCGTCGAGCGGTATCGCGCTCTGCTCGATCGGCTGACCACCGGCGCCTGAGCCGTCATCGCGACTGCGGTCGATTCCGGCCCCATCCGTTCGTCGTCCCTGTGACGGCGCCACCCGGGCGCCAGAGGAGGACGCATGTCAGGATTCCTGCAGCTCGCCGACCTCGTGGTGGATTCCGCCGAGGTCGCCTGGCTCGTGAGCAAGCGCGCGGCGGCGATCCGCTCGCGCGATGCTGAGTACCTCGCGTCACGGTACGCGGCGGGCGTCGTGACCTTCGGCGTGGCGCCGCCGCTCAGCCCGCACGCCGGGGAGGCGCACACCGTCGGATGGCTCCGCGACTGGTTCGACCGGTTCGCCGGACGCATCGACCACCGCGTGCGCGACCTCACCGTGAGCGTCTGCGGCGACCTCGCGTTCTGCCACAGCATGGACGTGCTCACCGCGCGTCCGGTGCACGGCCGGCGTCGCGAGGTGCGGTTCGAGACGACGCTCGGTCTGCGGCGGGAGGACGGGGTGTGGCTCGTCGCCTCGGAGCGCCTGCGCGTGACGGAATAGCGGCGCCGCGGCATCCGTTACAATTAGTTGTGACTACAACCAATGAGCTCCCGACGGGCGGCCTGCTCGCCGCCGACACCGGCATGGGCGCCGTGACCCTGCGGGTCGGCGACCTCGACGGCATGATCCGCTACTACCGCGACGGCGTGACCCTCGAGCTGCTCAGCCACGACGGCCCCGTGGCCGTGCTCGGACGCGGCACCACCCCGATCGTGATCCTCGAGCACGCTCCCGAGTTGAGGCACGCGAGCCCCCACAGCGCGGGCCTCTTCCACACGGCGATCCTCTTCGACTCGCGCGAGGCGCTCGCGACCGCGATCGCCTCCGTCGCCGCGAAGTACCCCGGCACGTTCACCGGCAGCGCCGACCACCTCGTCAGCGAGGCCTTCTACTTCACCGACCCCGAGGGCAACGGCGTCGAGCTCTACTTCGACCGCGACCGCTCCACCTGGAGCTGGACGCACGGGCGGATCGAGATGGCCACGGTCTTCCTCGACCCCAACGGCTACCTGCGCGACCACCTCACCGAAAGCGCCGCGGATGCCGCGGCATCCGGCCTCGGGCTCGGCGACGCCGTGGTGGGCCACGTGCACCTCTCCGTCGGCGACATCGCGAGCGCCCGCGAGTTCTACGTGCACCGCCTCGGGTTCGAGACGACCGCGACCCTCGGCACCTCGGCGCTCTTCGTGTCGGCGGGCGGCTACCACCACCACATGGCGATGAACACGTGGAACAGCGCCGGCGCCGGCCGGCGAGGGCGCGCGCTCGGGCTCGGCAAGGTCGAGATCGTCGTGTCGGGCGCCGACGACCTCGGCGAGCTCGGCGAGCGGATGTCGCACCACGGTGTCGCGACGCGCGACGACGGGCGCACGCTCGCCTTCGACGACCCATGGGCGAACGTCGTCGAGGTCCGCACCGCTGAGGCATCCGTCGGCTGAAGCTCGCGCCCAGTCGCGCGCCGGCCGACACCCGTGCCCCACATGGCGGTATACGATCGGCCGCGCCGCCGTTCGACGCGGACGATCGGGGTGGCGGATCGTATATCCGCAGTTCGGGACAGGGGAGCGGTCAGTCGGCGGCCGGCCGGGAAGCAGTCAGTCGGCGGCCGGCCGGGGACCCTTCTGGTGCGACATGTCGTGGAACTCGTCGAACGCCTGGCCGTCGCCCGGCAGCGGCGTGAGGCCGGGTCGGGCGCGCAGCCCGTCGAGCACGATCGTGAGCTGTCGCCGCCAGTACGGCAGGTAGGCGCCGCCGTACTGGCCGACCGAGCCGAGCATGTCGACGAGCACGCTGAGGTCGACGGCGGTGACGTCGGCGCGCAGTGCACCCTCGGCCTGGGCTCGCGCGACCAGGCCGTTGATCGCATCCTCGAACTCGGCGCCCGGCTTGTAGTCGGGATCGAGCTCCGCGACGCGGCGCATGACGGCGGGCAGGTAGGGCGACTCGGCGACCCAGGCCGCGAGTCGCTCGAGGTAGAGCTCGACCGAGCGCCAACCGGACTCGGCCCCCAGGATCTCGGGTGCGAAGCCGTGCAGGTCGCCGACGGCGGTGTCGTACAACTCGCGCACGAGGGCGTCGCGGTTGGGGAAGTGGCGGTAGACCGTGCCGGCGCCGACGCCCGCCCGGGTGGCGAGCTCATCGAGCGGAGCCTCGATGCCGCGCTCCCCGAACAGGATCCTCGCCTCGGCGAGGAGCCGCTCATGGTTGCGTCGCGCATCGCGACGCGGCGATGCGGCCGGGTTCACGTGTTCACTGTACGCCTCGGATCAGGTATGATTCGGAAGGTCGCCTCCGTTTCATCTGAACCGACGGCGACCGGCCCTCTTGGGGGAGAGGGAAGCGGCGCGGCGGGCAACACGCCGGTCTGACCGGGCAGGGGGAGCCCGCCGCGCCCGGTCCGTGGGGTGCCTCGGCGACCGCTGGGCACCTGCGCGCAACAGGGTGCGGTCGCGATGCATCCGTGGTGCAAGGACGGTCAGCAGGTTGCGCACGGGAAAGAGTGAGTGTACAGTCACTCATATGCGAACCAAGCTCTCCACGGCCGACGAACGCCGCCCGCTCGTGATCGACGCAGCGATCGCGGCCTTCGCCCTCACCGGGTATCGCGGCACGACGGTCGCCGACGTCGCCGCGGAGGCGGGCATCTCCTCCGCGTACGTGTTCAAGCTCTTCCCGAGCAAGGAGCAGCTGTTCGTCGGGGCGCTCGACGCCTGCTTCGACCGGGTCGTGGGGGCGCTCGGCCGGGGCGCCGAGGCCACGACCGATCACACGCCCGACGGCGTGCTCGACGCCATGGGCGGCGCCTACGCGGAGCTCATCTCCGATCGGTCGCTGCTCATGCTGCAGGTGCACGCGCAATCCGCGGTGGAGGTCCCCGAGATCTCGGCGGCGCTCCGGCGCGGCTACGCCCGTGTCACCGAGTTCGCCTCCACGCGCTCCGGAGCCACGGATGCCGCGGTGCAGCGCTTCATCGCCTTCGGCCAGTTGTGCCACCTCGTGGTGACGCTCGGCCTCGAGGAGGCCACCGAGCCCTGGGCCAAGACCCTCGCCGCCGGCATCCGCCACCCCGCCTTCGCTGCGCCGACGGCGTAGCCCGACACCGCCGACCTGCTCCGGTCGGCGCTTCTCTCTGCTCCAATCAGTGACTGACTAATCACTCACAACCAAGGAAAGGATCCACCCATGAACACCGACCGCCTCGCGTCTGCCGCCCCGCAGCGACCCGCCGCGCCCCAGCCAACCACGACTCCGCCGACCACGGCCGAGCACGCCCGACGCTGGTGGGCGCTCGGCGCCCTCGCCCTCGCCCAGTTCCTCGTCGTGCTCGACGCGTCGATCGTCAACATCGCCATCCCGACCCTCGGCGCCGACCTCGGCCTCGGGCCCGCCGCCCTCGCGTGGGTCATCACGGCGTACGTGCTGCCGTTCGGAAGCCTGCTGCTGCTCGGCGGACGCCTCGCCGACCGGTTCGGGCATCGGCGGGTCTTCCTCGTCGGCACGGCCGCGTTCCTCGGCGCGTCGGCGCTCGCGGGGCTCGCCGCCACCGGCGAGATCCTGCTCCTGGCCCGCGCGCTCCAGGGCGCGTCGGCGGCGCTCCTCGCCCCGGCATCGCTCGCCCTCGTCACGCGGCTCTTCACCTCGACCCGCGATCGCGCACGCGCCCTCGGCATCTGGGGCGCCGTCGCCGGGGCGGGCAGCGCCGCCGGCGTGCTGCTCGGCGGCGTGCTCACCGCGACGTTCGGCTGGCAGGCGGTGTTCTTCGTGAACGTGCCGGTCGGCGTCGTGGTGCTCGTCGCGATCCCGTTCCTCGTGCGCCGCGACGCGGCAGGCGCGCCCTCCCGCCTCGACCTCGCCGGCGCAGCCACGATCACCGCCGCGCTGGTCGCCCTCGTGGCCGGCCTCACCAGCGCCGAGCAGCTCGGCTTCGCCGATCCCCTCGTGCTCGGCCTCCTCGCGGCCGCGGTCGTGCTCGGTGCGGCGTTCGTGGTGATCGAGCGACGCGCGAAGGACCCCCTGGTGCCGTTCGCCACCTTCGCCAACCGCTCAGTCACCGCCGGAAACCTCGTGATGCTCCTGCTCGGCGGCGCGATGGTGGCCCTCTTCTTCGCGCTCTCCGTGTTCCTGCAGGAGGTCATGCACCTCGACGCACTCGGCGCCGGCCTCACGCAGCTCCCGCTCGCCGTCGCGCTCGTGCTGGTCGCGGGCGTCGTGCCGCCCGTCGTCGCCCGATTCGGCGTGCGACCGGTGCTCGCCGGATCCCTCCTCGTGTTCGCGGGTGGTCTCGCCTGGCTCGCCGCAGCACCGGCCGACGCCGAGTTCCTCGTGCACGTGCTCGGTCCGACGCTCGCGATCGGCGTCGGGCTCGGGGGCGCGTTCGTCACCGCGACGCAGCTCGCAGTGCACGGCGTGGACGGCGGCGAGGCCGGACTCGCAGGCGGCCTCGTGAACACGAGCCAGCAGATCGGCGGCGCGCTCGGGATGGCCGTGCTCGCGACCCTGGCCACCGTTCGCACCGAGACGCTGGTCACCGACGGCGCCACAGCGGAGGCCGCCCTCGCCGGCGGGTTCTCGGTCGTGTACATCGGGGCGGCCGGACTCGCCGTCGTCGCGGCGATCATCGCGGTGACGCTCCGGGGTCGGCGCACCGCGATTCGCTGAGCCGCGGCATCCGCCTCGCATCCGCGAACCCCTCGGCCCCGCTCGTCCGCTCGCGACGAGCGGGGCCAAGGCCCGCGGCTAGGCTGGCACTGTGGCCGAACCCGCCGAACACGCCGAACCCGAGCAGCCCGTCTCGGGCAACATCCGCCGCATCGAGGCATCCGTCGTCACCGACTTCAGCGATCGCATGAGCTATGGCGGCTACCTCGACCTGCCCACGCTCCTCTCGGCGCAGCGGCCGATCTCACGGCCCGAGCACCACGACGAGCTCCTGTTCATCATCCAGCACCAGACCACCGAGCTCTGGCTGAAGCTCGTGCTGCACGAGCTCGAGACCGCGCGCGACCTGCTGCGCGCCGACGAGCTCGCGCCCGCGCTCAAGTGCATCGCCCGCGTGAAGCACATCCAGAAGACCCTCACCGAGCAGTGGTCGGTGCTCGCCACCCTCACCCCCACCGAGTACGCGCAGTTCCGCGGCGTGCTCGGCAACGCGAGCGGGTTCCAGTCGTACCAGTACCGGGCGGTCGAGTTCGTGCTCGGCAACAAGAACGCGCGCATGCTGCAGGTCTTCGAGACGGACGCCTCGGCCCACGCCATGCTGCAGACGGCCCTCGAGACGCCGAGCCTCTACGACGAGTTCCTGCGACTCCTCGCGCGTTCGGGCTATCCCATCCCGGAATCGGTGCTGCAGCGCGATGTGACGCAAGCCTGGACCTTCCAGCCCGAGCTGGTGCCGATCTTCGGCTCGATCTACGCGAACCCCGAGGAGCACTGGGCCGCCTACGAGACCTGCGAGGAGCTCGTCGACCTCGAGGACAACTTCCAGCTCTGGCGCTTCCGCCACCTGAAGACCGTCGAGCGCATCATCGGCTCCAAGACCGGAACCGGCGGGTCGAGCGGCGCACCGTTCCTGAAGCGCGCGCTCGAGCTCACGTTCTTCCCCGAGCTGTACGCCGTGCGCACCGAGATCCCGGGATGACGGATGTCGCACGCCGCTGAGCCCCGCACGCCCGCCTCCCCCAGGGATCCCTGGGACGAGCCCGCCGACGGGCTCGACCTCGGCCCGCTCGCCGTGGCCGTGCGGCGCTCCCTGAACGGCGACCACCCCGGCGAGACCGGCACGATGCTGCCGCCGCTCGTCGACCACCACGTGCACCTCATGATCGTGGGCGAGGGCGCGCTCGCCGACAGCGCGCTCGCAGGCGTCGTCGACCTCGGCGCGCCGCTCCACCTCGTCGCGGCGCGCCGCCACGCCGACGGCCTGCCCCGCGCCGACTTCGCCGGCACGTTCCTCACGGCTCCGGGCGGCTACCCCGTGGGCCGCCCCTGGGCGCCCGACGGATGCGCGCGCGAGCTGGAGCCCGAGCATGGCAACGGCCGGTCGGCCCTCCCGGGCGCCGCCGAGACGGCGGTGAGCGAGCAGCAGGCGTTCGGGGCATCCGTCATCAAGGTCGCGCTCAACGCCGACGTCGGACCCGTGTTCGACCGGGCCACCCTCGACGCGATCGTGAGGGCGGCGCACGAGCGCGGCCTGCCCGTGGTCGCGCATGTCGAGGGCGACGGGATGACCCGCCTCGCCGTCGAGGCAGGGGTCGACGCGCTCGCGCACACGCCGTTCACCGAGCTGCTCGACGACGTGCTCATCGCGCGGGCGGTGGCGATCGGCCAGCGCTGGATCTCCACGCTCTTCGTGACCGGCTACGGCACCATCACCCCCGACTCCGAGCGGGCGCTCGACAACCTTCGACGCTTCCGCGAGGCCGGGGGAAGGGTGCTCTACGGCACCGACCTCGGCAACGGCGACCAGCCGCTCGGGGTGAACCCCGCCGAGCTCGGCCTGCTCGCCGCCGCGGGCCTCGGGGCCCCCGACCTGCTCGCGTCGATCACCGACCCCTGGCCACGGCGCGAGCGTGCCGAGGGGATCGCGACGTTCGTGCCCGGTGTGCCGCCATCGGCCATCGACGACCTGCCGGCCTGGCTCGCGGCCGCGTACATCGTGCCCACGGAAGACCTGGAGGCCCTGTGACCCTCGATCCGCACCTCGCGTACGCCCGACGGATGGACCGTGCCGACGGCCTCGCCCACTACCGCAAGCGGTTCGTCGGCGCCGGGACCGACCTCGTGTACTTCGACGGGAACTCGCTCGGCCGGCCGCCGGCGTCGGCGATCGAGCGGGTCGAGCGCTTCCTCCGCGAGGAGTGGGGCGGTCGGCTCATCCGCGGCTGGGACGAGTCGTGGATGCAGCTGCCGTTCGAGATCGGCGACCGCATCGGGCGGGCCGTCATCGAGGCGAAGGCCGGCCAGACCGTGATCGGCGACTCCACGACGGTGCTGCTCTACAAGCTCGCGCGCGCCGCCGTCGACGCGCAGCACGCCCGCGACCCCGCCCGCCGCGAGATCGTCGTGGACAGCGACAATTTCCCGACCGACCGCTACGTGCTCGAGGGCATCGCCCGCGAGCGCGGCATGCGCCTGCGGTGGATCGAGGTCGACACCGCCTCGGGCGTGACGCCCGAGCACCTCGCCGAGGCCGTCGGTCCTGAGACCGCGCTCGTCGTCGTGAGTCACGTGGCCTACCGCTCGGCCTACATCGCCGAGGCCCAGGAGCTCACGCGCATCGCACACGACGCCGGCGCGCTCATCCTCTGGGACCTGTGCCACTCGGCCGGGTCGGTGCCGGTGAAGGCCGACCTCTGGGGCTTCGACCTCGCGGTCGGCTGCACCTACAAGTACCTGAACGGCGGACCCGGATCCCCCGCCTTCGCCTACGTGCGCGACGACCTGCAGGGCGCGCTGGCCCAGCCGATCCAAGGGTGGATGGGCACGGCCGACGTCTTCGCAATGGGGCCCGAGTACAGGCCTGCCGCCGGCATCCGTCGCTTCCTCAGCGGCACGCCGCCGATCGTGGGCATGATCGCGATGGAGGAGAGCCTCGCGATGATCGAGGAGGCCGGCATCGCCGCGATCCGTTCGAAGTCGGTGGCGCTCACGTCGTTCGCGATCACCGTCGCCGACGAATGGCTCGCGCCGCTCGGCGTCACCCTCGCGTCCCCCGTCGACCCCGACGAGCGCGGCGGGCACGTCACGCTCCAACACCCTGCCATGCGCGAGGTCATCGCCCGCCTCTGGCAGCATGACGTGATCCCCGACTACCGCGATCCCGGCGGCCTTCGGCTCGGGCTGTCGCCCCTCTCGACGAGCTTCGAGGAGGTGCACCGCGGGCTCGAGACCACGCGGGACACGCTGAGGACCGTGCTCACCGAGCGGGCGGGGCTGGCGTAGCCGTCATTCGTCCGTCATCGCAACCGCACCGTCGTCGAGTCGGTGTTCACGATGTCGCCGTCGACCGTGCGTACGAGGATGCCGACCGTGTGATCACCGGACGCGAGCGCCTTCGACGTCTTCACGTCGAACTGGAACGTGTTCGACACGGCGTTGTACGTCGCACATCCCTTGGTCTGCCCGTCGAGGGTGACGAACACGAGGCACGTCGGCGAGACGAGAGCCGCGGCGGCCGTATCGCTGATCGGCTGCCCGCTCGCGTCGCCGATTTGGAACCGCACCGGAATGGTCGACCCGCGCTTGTAGGAACTCTGCGGCACCGGCTGCAGGAAGCCGAGGAAGTCGTACGCCACGACGTACTGACACGCGACGGTCATCGTGTTGCCGGCAACGTCGGATCCCGTGAGCGACTTCTCGAACACCCCCGGTTCGGCCAGATCAGTCGCGACCACCTCGGCGGTGACGGGTGACGACGCCGGGCCCGACAGTGCGTCGGTCACCGTCGCCGAAAGCCCCGTCGTCGGTGTGCCGCCGACCACGTACGTCGGCGCCGGGTCGCACGTGACGGTGGGCGCGGTCTTGTCGACCTTCACCGTGAACTCCGCCGTGCTCACGTTCCCGGCGAGGTCGGTGCACGTCGCCGTCAACAGGATGGCGCTCCCCTCGCCGGTCGAGGTCGACTCGAGGGTGCACAGCTCCGGGTCGATGCCCGCGCTACCGACGCCGTCGTTCCAGCCCCAGTTCACGGTGACGTCGGTCGTGCTCCACCCGTCGAGCCCGCTGCCCGAGGTGATCGCGGGCGCGGCGCGCGGGGCCGTGACATCTGCGCCGCCCTCGAACTCGTAGGCACCGATGTCAGCCGAGCCGAACTGCGGGCGGGCGATGCCGCGCTGGTCGTCGAGCGGAGCGAAGGCGAGATTGCCCGTGTTCACCGCGGGGCTCAGCGCACCGATCGCCATCGTCGGCGTGCGCCCCGGCGCGTTGAGCGCGAGCGCGCCGAGCTCGGGGTCGGCCGTCTGCGTGATCGCCGGGCAGGGCGTGCGCGCGTCGGTCGCGTGCGGCGTGACGAGGTTGTTTGATCCGGACGTCGCGACGCCGCCGAGCACGAAGCACTCGTCGCGTCCCGTGTTGCCCGCGATGATCGCGTTGTGGAGCACGAGCGAGGTCGCCTCCCCCGTCGTCGGCTTGTAGACCACGACACCCGCGCCGTCGCCCGTCGACTCGTTGCCCGCGATCGTGGAGTTCGTGACGGCGAGCGTGCCCCCGACAGTGAAGATCGCGCCACCGGCATCCGCTCCGTTCTGTGCTCCGTCGTCGTCGAAGCCGCCCTCGCCCGCGACCCCCCGCACCGCGAAATTGTGGGTGAACGTGCTGTTGCTCACCGTGATTGTCGCGCTGTGACCGAAGATCGCGCCGCCGAGGCCCGCCCCGCCACCGCCGTACAGCTCGCTGCCGTCGCCGCCGAACGTTCCGCCGTCGCCGGGCCCGCCGAACACGAACCCACCGGGTGCACCCCCGCCGCCCGCGCCGAAGCCGCCACCACCACCGCTGCCGCCGCAATAGCCGCAGCCGTCGATGAGGTCGGCCGCGGCTCCGCCGCCACCGCCGCCGAAGCCCCCAGGTCCGCCGTCGCCGTCGTCCCAAGCCCCACCGCCGCCACCGCCGCCGTAGCCGCCGGCTCCGCCATCTCCACTGCCGAAGGTGCCGTTGGCACCACCGCCACCGCCGCCGCCCGCGCACCCGGCGTCGTCTCCGTCGGCTCGGACCAGAAACTCGTCGGCGATGCTCAGCACTGCTCCGTCACCGCCGCAGCGGTACCCGCCCGGAGCTTCCCTGAACTGCGTGGGGCCGGCATCGAAGACCGTTCCGCCGCCACCCCCGCCGTTGTTGCCGATGCCTCCGCCAGAGGCACCGTGCCCGCGGGCGCCACCCCCGCCGCCACCATCGCTGCTGCCCCAACCGCCGAGGCCGCCGCCGCCGCCGCCACCGGCACCGCCGATGTCGCTCCGATCGCCGCCATCGCCGCCCGTGGCGCTGTTCGCCTCGAACGTGCTCCATTGAACGAGAAGCGCGCCCTCATGCACGGCGATCGCCCCGCCGGCGCCGAGACCCCCGCCCCCACCACGGTTGCCGCCGTTGCCACCGCGCGCGGCGAAGCCTTTCACGTGCACCTCGCGGAGGTCGAGGTCGCCGGTCGGACCGACGGCGAACGCACGGAAGTTCGCGGTACCCGTGCGCTGGATGACTGCTCCCCTGCCCTCGATGATGAGCGCCGAGGTCACCAACGGCGTCGCCGTCGGTCCGAGATGGTTGGAGGCGTCGTCGATGATCTCGCTGAACGCATAGGTCACTGGTGCGAGCTCGATCACGTCGATCCCGCTGCCGGCCGCGCACTGCGTGTCGATGAACCCGCCGTTGCCGATCGGGTCGGGAACGACGCTCGCGTCGTGGTTCGCCGCGAGGATCGCCTCGGGCAACGTGCATCCAGGTTCTCCGAGCGCTTGCGATGTCGAGTCGACCACGATGACGGAATCGGCGTGCGCGGGCCCTGACGGGCCGGTGACCGCGAACAGCAGCCCGCCCGCCAGTCCGGCGAGGGCGATCGTGACGGTGAGCATGCTGAGCGGGGGCGTTGCGGGGTGCATGGCGACCTCCTCGGGTTGGCGGAGCCATGGACTGGCCCGAACTCTCCTCTCCACCCGTCGGCGCGGCAAGTACCGCTTCCGGGGGGTGCCCGCCGAGCGAGCCGGCTCGTCATCGCGATGCCCGGCGGCCTGATCCTCGGGCGCCTGGCGCGCGGTAGCATCACCCCGGCCGCCGTGCAACCCCGGACACTGTTTCGGCGGCGTCCGGGGCAGCGGACGTACGATGACCGCATCGCACGACGAAAGGGTGGAACCATGACCGACACGGACCGCAAGATCGCCGACGCGACGAAGGCGGCACGCGACGCCGCAGACAGGGTGGCGGGTACGACCGAGGCGGCTGCCGAGGACGTCTCCGAGGTGGTCGGCGACACCGCACGCGAGACCGCCGACGTGATCTCCGACGGCGCGTCCGACGTGAAGGAGCAGGTGGCCGAGGTGGTCGGCGACGTCATCAACGACGTGCGCGCCGCGGCGTCCGATGCGACGGAGGCGATCTCCGCGCAGGCGAAGGAGGCGCTCTCGGGCGCGAGGAGCGCCGCCGACGAGGGCGTCACCTACGTGCAGGCGCGCTACCGCGAGAGCCCGGGGCTCGTCATCGCGGTGGGCATCGCCGCGCTCATCGGCGTCGCCGTGGTCGTGAGGGCGATCTTCCGCCGCTGAACGGATGCGGCGACCTCGCGATCATCGTCGCCCCAAGGTGCGTGCGGATCGCCACTCAGGCGAGCGCGGCGATCCGCATCAGCTCTTCACGCAGGGCCCGAGCGAACGCCTCGGCGTCGAGCGCGTCGGCATCGCAGTGCACGGCGCAGCGAAGCACGCCGTCGTACGAGATCGCGGCGACGCCGAGCCGCACGTTCCCCTGGATCGCGGACACCGGCCAGAGTCGCTCCAAGCGCCCACCGGCCAAGGCGAGCGGATGCCGCGGGCCGGGCACGTTCGTGACGAACGCGACGATCAGCCGCTGGTGGCGGGCGAGTCGAATGAACGCCCACGCACCGAGCCGCGTTCGAGTCAACTCGAATGTGCCGCGCGAACGCGCGTCCTGCTTGCCGGCACGCGTGAGTTCGGCGACGCGACGCACGCGCCGGGCGACATCGGCCTCGTGCGCCGGCAGGGCAACGAGCATCACGCCCACGGCATTGCCCGACCTGCCGCGGTCGCCCAGGGCGACCGGCACGCTCACGGGGAGGGTTGCCGGCGCGCGCTCCCCGCGAGCGAGGAGCGCGGACGTCGTGGCCGCCGCGACGGCGGCGAGCAGTGCGTCGTTCACGGTCGCTCCGGCGGTGTCGGCCCCGGCGTCCAGCGCGGCGAGCTCCGTGTCGACGAACGCGACGCCCCGTCGCGGTCCGATGCGGCCGAGCAGCACCGTTCGCGGCACCCGTCTTCGGAACATCGTCGTGGTGCGCTCGAGACCCGATGCGAGAGTGCGAAGTCGTGCCCGCACCGACGGCCCACGGGCCGGAGCACGCTCGGGTGCGGTGGCGGCGGTATCGGCGGCATGGGCGTCACCGCCGCTCACCGGCACGACGGGATCCATGAGCGCCTGGGCGAGCCGGACGGCGGCGATGCCGTCGGCCATCGCGTGATGGATCCGAAGCACGATGCCCGCCCTCGAGGAAGCGACGCCGGGAACGATGAGCAGCTCCCAGAGCGGGCGGTCGAACGGGAGCGGCGTCACGATGAGCCGCGCGCAGAGCGCCTCCAGCCCAAGGAGCCCGTCGACCGGATCGACGGCTCGCACATGGTGCGTGAGGTCGGGGCTCACCGGTTCCCACACCAGCACGCGGCCGTCGCGCTGCACCCGCTGGCTGAGCCTGGGCGCCGCGGTGAGGCGTTCGGCGAGCGCCGACCGCAGGGCCATGAGGTCGACCGAGCCGTCTGGCGCGACGGGTCCGCCCGACGCGAGGACGCCCGCCATCAGGAAGGCGTTCACCTGGTCAGGCGAATCCATGGTGATGTTCGACGCGTCCGAAGCCGTGAGCCGTTCGGGCCGCTCGCCCGCTGCGCTCACGACCTGGTCGACACCCGACCGAACTTGCGGATCGAGAGCGGCACGAAGACGATCAGCATGAGGGCGATCCCGATGAGCGTTGCGGCGATCGGGTACTGCTGCGGCCACACCTCGGGTTCGGGCATGCCAGGCGGCACGTTGCCGAAGAGTTCGCGCGCCGACTGCACGAGAGCCGACACCGGGTTGTATTCGGCGAACGTCTGCAGCGGCTCGGGCAGCGTGTCGGCGGGCACGAACGCGTTCGAGAGGAAGGTCAGCGGGAAGAGGATGATGAACGCGGCATTGTTGATGACTTCGGGGCTCCGCACGCTCATGCCGAGGAACGCCATGACCCACGAGAACGCGTAGCCGAAGAGCAACAGCAACGCGACACCGGCGAGCCCCTCCCACAGGCTCGTCGTGATGCGCCAGCCGACGACCAGACCCGTGACGATCATGACCACCATCGACAGGGAGTTGATCACCAGGTCGCCGTTGGTCCGGCCGATGAGCACCGCCGAGTGGCTGATGGGAAGGGTTCGGAAGCGGTCGATGATGCCGTTCTTCAGGTCCTGCGCCATCGCCGATCCCGACCACGTCGACCCGAACACGATGGTCTGCGCGAAGATGCCGGCCATGATGAACTCGGTGTAGCTGATGCCCGGGATGTCGATCACGCCCTCGTACACGTACGTGAACAGCAGCACGAACATGATCGGCTGCAGGGTCGTGAACACGAGCACGTCGGGCACGCGCTTGATCTTGATGAGGTTGCGCTTCGTCGTCGCCCATCCGTCGGTGTACCAGGTGCTGAGCCCGCTCGGGCGTCGCAGAGCGGATGCCGCCGGCCGCGCGATCGTCGTCATGAGCCCGCCCCCGCCCGCTCGTGCGCCGGCTGGTCGGCTGCGGCATCCGTCTCGGCCATGTGGCCGGTGAGCCTCAGGAACACGTCGTCGAGCGTGGGGCGCCGCATGCCCGCGTCATGCATGCGCACCCCGGCCGCATTGAGCTCGGCGAGCGTGGACTCGAGGGCGCGCGGGCCCTCGGTGACGCCGACGGTGAGCGTTCGCCCATCGTCGGAGGTGCGGGGTTCGGATGCTCCGTGCCGCGCGAGCACCGCGAGCACGAGCTCGGCGTCGCCCGGGTCGACGACGGTGAGCTCGATCTGCTGCCCGCCCACCTGCGCCTTCAGCTCGTCGGCCGTGCCCTCGGCGATGACGCGCCCCCCGTCGATCACCGAGATCGCGTCGGCGAGCCGGTCGGCCTCCTCGAGGTACTGGGTCGTGAGGAAGACCGTCGTGCCCTCGCTGACGAGGCCCTGGATGATCTCCCACATCCCGATGCGGCTGCGCGGATCGAGACCCGTCGTCGGCTCGTCGAGGAACAGCACCTCGGGCTTGGAGAAGATCGCACCCGCGAGGTCGATGCGGCGCCGCATGCCGCCGGAGAAGCCCTTCACGGGTCGGTTCTGCGCCTCGCTGAGCTCGAACGCTTCGATGAGCTCGTGCGCCCGGCGTCGGGATTCACGGGCGGGGAAGTGGTAGAGGCGGCCCACCATGTCGAGGTTCTCGAATCCGGTGAGGTCCTCGTCGACGGCGGCGTACTGGCCCGAGACCCCGATGATGGGGCGCACCTCGTCGCCGCGGCGCACCACGTCGACGCCGCCGATCGTCGCGGTGCCCTCGTCGGGCACGAGCAGCGTCGTGAAGACCTTGACGGCAGTGGTCTTGCCCGCGCCGTTGGGGCCGAGGAGGGCGCGCACGGTGCCCTGCTCGACCGACAGGTCGACGCCGGCGAGCGCTTCGACCGGTGGCGCCTTGCGCACGTGGTAACGCTTGACGAGCCCCCGGGCCTCTATGAAGGCCATGTCCTCGACCGTAACCCGACCCTCCGACATCGACAAGGGCGCCCACAGCGCCCGATAGAATCGAGGCATCCACCCCTCGACACCGGACGGAGACCCGCGGTGCCCACCATCGTCGTCGAAGTGATGCCCAAGGCCGAACTGCTCGACCCCCAGGGGAAGGCCGTCGCCGGCGCCCTCGCCCGCACCGGCCACACCGGATTCACCGGCGTGCGCATCGGCAAGCGCTTCGAGCTCACCGTCGACGGTCCCATCGATGACGCGCTGAAGGCGAGCGTGCAGCAGATCGCCGACGAGATCCTCTCGAACGCGGTGATCGAGGACGTCGTGGGCATCCACTACGAGCAGTCCAACGTCGAGCTCGCCGAGGAAGCCGCACACGCGGCGGCCGAGCACGCCGAAGAGGGCTACGTGGCGCCCGCCGGCGAGACGCACTGAGGCCGGCTGCCATGCGCATCGGCGTCATCACCTTCCCCGGCTCTCTCGACGACCGCGACGCGCAGCGTGCGGTACGGCTCGCGGGTGCGGAGCCCGTGGCCCTCTGGCACGGCTCGCACGACCTCGAGGGCGTCGACGCGCTCATCCTGCCCGGCGGCTTCAGCTACGGCGACTACCTGCGCTGCGGCGCGATCGCCTCGCTCAGCCCGATCATGACCGAGGTCGTGGATGCCGCGAACAGGGGCATGCCCGTGCTCGGCATCTGCAACGGCTTCCAGATGCTCACCGAGGCGCACCTGCTCGAGGGCGGCCTGATCCGCAACGACCACGGCTCGTTCATCTGCCGCGACCAGGTGCTGCGCGTCGAGAACACGTCGACCGACTGGACGAGCGGGTTCGAGGCCCGACAGGAGATCACGATCCCGCTGAAGAACGGCGAGGGCGGCTTCATCGCCGACGACGACACCCTCGACCGCCTCGAGGGCGAGGGTCGGGTCGTCTTCCGCTACGTCGACGTGAACCCCAACGGCTCGCTCCGCGACATTGCGGGCATCGCGAACGCCCGCGGCAACGTGGTCGGCCTCATGCCGCACCCGGAGCACGCGGTCGAGCCCGGCTTCGGACCCGACACGGCCGCCGCGATGCGGTCGGGTGTCGACGGCCTCGGGTTCTTCACGAGCGTCGTGCAGCGCGCGCTCGTCGAGGCGTAGCGCAGACTTCACCCACGGGGGTCTCGACTGCGCGCACCCGGCTGTGCCATGCTCGCCGAATGTACCGGACCTACTGCAGGGTCGCCGCGGTCGTCTTCGCGGTGTTCACTGCCTACCCAGTGGTCACCAAGGCGCTCGACCATCGGCTGGCGGAAGACTGGGCGCACAGCGCGCTGCACCTCGTCTCGGCGCTCGTCGCCGCATACGCCGGGTGGTTCGGCCCGCCGGTCGTGGCACGGCTCTTCGTCACCGCGATCGCGATCGGATACACGGCACTCGGTGTCTTCGGATGGTTCACCGACGGTCTCTTCCTCGGTACCGCCGTGGCGATCCCGCTCGGCCCGATCGACAACGTCTTCCACCTGGCGCTCGGCCTCCCGGCGCTCGCGATCCTGATCGTCGCGGGTACGCGGTCGCGGCGCAAGCCGGATGCCGTGCCGACCGCGATCGAGCGCTGAGAGCACCCCGGCGGATGCCGCGGAGCATCCGGATTCCGGGCGGATTCATCGGGCGCTGAGGGCGCGCTCATAGCGGCGGGCCCGAGGCTGCGAAGAGGCGCGGGGACCCGCCCCGCATCTTCCCGGAGGATCGAGCATGAGCGCCACCGCTCCCACCCACCCCATCCCGCCCCAGCCGTTCCAGCCGAGCGCCGACGCATCCGCGCCGAGCGCCCCACCTGCCGACCACGTGCCCTGGTACCGCCGCGTCTGGGTGCTCGTCGTCGGCGCCGTGCTCATCGCCGTGCTGGCGTTCGGCAGCGGGTTCATCGCCGGCAACGCGGCGTCGCTGTTCGACGGCCTGCTCGGCGTGCCGACCCGCGGCATGATCGACGACGGGCCGGGCTTCCGCGACGGCGTGCCCCCGAGCGACGGCGAATTCCCGCAGATGCCCGGGGACACGACGTCGCAGAGCGGCTGACGGGCGGAGCGCCCGGGCCGCGCCGATCGCGCGACCCGGGCACCCTTCCCGCGGGAGTCGGCGCCTCGAACTACGCCGCCTCGTCGTCCTCGGCCGCCTCGGGCTCCTCCGGCGCGTCGGCGATCACGCCGGCCGCATATGCCTCGCGGAGCGCCGCGCCGAGCCCGGCGTCGACGTTCGTCCAGTACTGGAAGAAGCGCTCGCGGATGTCGTCGATCGTGATCGCGTTCGCCTGGCCCGAGAGGGTCTCGAGGAAGCGCATCTTCGCCTCGGCCGAGAACACGTCGCGGTAGAGCGTGCCGGCCTGCCCGAAGTCGGAATCGTCGGCCCGGAGCGTGGAGGCGCTGCGCACGAGCGCGCCGTCGGCCTCCCATCCGCCCTCGGCTGCGAGCGCCGGGTCTGCGACCGGGCCGCCGAACGAGTTCGGGGCGTACACCGGGGCGGTCGGGGCGTTGAAGCGGTGCCGGGCGGCGCCATCCTGCGAGGAGTTGTGCACGGATGCCGCGTGCGGCGCGTTCACGGGGAGCTGGGCGTAGTTCGTGCCGACGCGGTAGCGCTGCGCGTCGGGGTAGCTGAACACGCGGGCCATGAGCATCTTGTCGGGGCTGATCGCGATCCCGGGCACGGTGTTCGCCGGGGAGAACGCCGCCTGCTCGATCTCGGCGAAGAAGTTCTGGGGGTTGCGGTCGAGCGTGAGCGTGCCGACCGGCATCAGCGGGTAGTCCGCGTGCGGCCACACCTTGGTGAGGTCGAACGGGTTGAAGCGGTAGGACTTCGCGTGCTCGTAGGGCATGACCTGCACGAACAGGTCCCACTTCGGGAACTCACCGCGTTCGATCGCCTCGTGGAGGTCGCGGCGGTAGAAGTCGGCGTCGGCGCCCGCAATGGCCTCCGCGGTCGCGGCGTCGAGGTGCAGGTCGCCCTGCTGCGAACGGAAGTGGTACTTGACCCAGGACTTCTCACCGGCGGCGTTGATCCACTGGTAGGTGTGCGAGCCGTAGCCCTGCATCTCGCGCCACGACTTCGGCATGCCGCGGTCGCCCATGAGGTAGGTCACCTGGTGGGACGACTCGGGCGAGAGGGTCCAGAAGTCCCACTGCATGTCGGCGTCACGGAGGCCCGATCCGGGCAGGCGCTTCTGCGAGTGGATGAAGTCGGGGAACTTGATGGCGTCGCGGATGAAGAACACCGGGGTGTTGTTGCCGACGATGTCGTAGTTGCCCTCGGTCGTGTAGAACTTCAGCGAGTAGCCGCGGACGTCGCGCCACGTGTCGGGCGATCCCTGCTCGCCCGCGACCGACGAGAAGCGCAGCAGCGTCTCGGACTCCGCGCCGGGCTGGAACACCGCCGCGCGGGTGTAGGCCGAGACGTCGTGGGTCGCCTCGAAGCGACCGAACGCGCCACCGCCCTTGGCGTGGACGATGCGCTCGGGGATGCGCTCCCGGTTGAACTGGGCGAGCTTCTCGACGAGGTACCGGTCATGCAGCACCGTCGCGCCGTCGGCGCCGACCGTGAGCGAGTGCGCGTCGCTCGCGACGGGCGTACCGGTCTGGGTGGTGGTGGCGGGCGGGGACGTAGGGTTCGACATGTCGTCCTTCTCTTGTTCGGTGGATGGATGCCGCGACCGGCGGGCGCGCGCCGTGCGGGCACGACGAGCACCGCCCCGGTCGGGCGGTCGGCGCGCAGGGCGCCTGGCGAGCGGATGCCGCCGGCTAGCCGGTGACCTCCCGCTGGCAGTCGGCGCAGAGGCCCCAGAAGGTGACCTCCGCGGTGTGGATGGCGAAGCCGCCGGTGTCCGATGGCACGAGGCACGGCGGCTCGCCGACGACGCAGTCGACGTCCGCGACGGCATGGCAGCGCGTGCAGACGACGTGGTGGTGGTTGTCGCCGATGCGCCGCTCGTAGAGGCCCGCCGATCCGGCGGGCTCGATGCGTCGCAGAAGGCCCGCCTCGGTGAGGGCACCGAGCACGTTGTAGACGGACTGGAGCGACGTGCCTGGCAACTCCCGCACGACCCGAGCGTGCACCGCGTCGGCGTCGAGGTGACCGGCGCCCGCGACGGCGTCGAGCACGGCGAGGCGTTGCACCGTCACCTTGAGGCCCGCGGCGCGCAGGTGCGCCTCGGCCTCGTCGCGGTGCGTCGCAGTACCCATACGGCGACCCTAGCAGTTGTTTTGAATGACTCAAAACAACTCGGCACGGTGCTCCTCGATGAGCGGATGCAGCGGCAGGATGGGAACCATGACCGACGTGCCAGCACCCGAACCGCCCGAACCGCTCACGCCCGAGCTCGAGGAGACGATCGCCGAGATCTTCGGCATGCGCGACCGCGAGCGCATGCAGCCGACGATCGACGCGTTCCTCGCGCTGCTCGCCGAGCACCCGGGCCAGCCGGAGGTGCTCTACGAGGTCGGCGGATCCTACGACACCGCCGGCGACGAGCAGACCGCGGCCGGCTACTACGAGGCCGCGCTCGCCGCCGGGCTCTCGGGCGACACGCTGCGCCGGTGCCTGCTGCAGTACGGCAGCACGTTGCGCCTCCTCGGCCGCTACCAGGACTCCGTCGCCGTGCTCGACCGGGCCCTCGCCGAATGGCCCGACCTGCCGTCGGTGCGGGTGTTCCATGCGCTGGGGCTCCATGCGGCGGGCCGGAGCGACGGCGCGGTCGGCGAGCTGCTGGCCCTCGTCGCCGACGCCGTACGCACGCCTGACGTGCTGCGCTACGAGGCCGCGCTCCACGGGAACGCCGGGTACCTCATCGGGCTCGATGCGGCGCGTGACGGGCGACCCGGCGCGGAGTGACGGCGTCGCGGCATCCGTCACCCCGGGCTTGCCGCGCCGAGCTCACCCGCCGTCGCGCAGGTCAGTGCACGAGCGAGCTCAGCCAGATGACGATCAGGCCGAGGCTCGCGGTGGCGGCCGCGCTGAAGAGGTTCCAGCCCCAGTGACTGCCGCGCCGCGCCGACGCGACCCAGCCGATCACGGCGAGCACCGCGACCCCGACCCAGAGCGCGAGGTAGTAGCCGACGTACTCGTCGATCACGTTGAGGGCCGACAGGCCGAGGAACACGGCCGGCAGCACCATCGGAAGCAGCATGCCCCAGGAGTGCCTCACCGACGCGCGGGCGGCGGTGATGATCGACCGCCATCGGGTCTCGCCGACCTCCTCGCGGGCGATCGTGCCTGCGAAGACATGGGCCAGCCAGAACACGACGACCGCGCCGAGCGTGAACAGCAGCACCTCGAGGTCGGTCGCGGCCTCCCACCCGATGGCGATCAGCGTGCTGACGAGGATCACCCCGTAGACCGCCGACTCGGTGCGGTACGCACGCAGCACCACGGCGACCTGCTCGGCGACCACGTCGGGCAACCCCTCCGCCGGACCCTTCCTGCTCGCCATGGCCCCTCCCCAGATGCCGTCCGTCCCGGCGAGGCACATCGTACCGCCGCACGCCGCCACGCGGCATCCGCTCAATCGTTCGTTCGATGCGACGCCCATGCGCGGCCTGCGAGCATGGAGGAACCCGAACCCTGGAGCATCCTTGTCACCGAAACGCCTCTTCCGCACGCTCGCCCTCGCCGAGGCCGTCACCTGGACGATCCTCATCGTCGCGATGGTCCTGAAGTACGCCGGCGGCGTCGACGCCGCGGTGCTCGTGGGCGGGTCGATCCACGGGTTCGTGTTCCTCGCGTACGCGTTCCAGGCCGTGCTCGTGGGCGTGAACCAGCGCTGGAGCGTCGGGCTCATCGCCTTCGCCGTGCTCACGGCGATCGTGCCCTACGCGACGATCCCGTTCGAGCTCCGGCTCGTGCGGCGCGGTCGGCTCGAGGGCGGGTGGCGGCGCGACCGCACCGACCATCCGGCCGACGACGGCTGGGTGAACCGGATGCTGCGCTGGTTCCTCGCGCGGCCGGTGCTTCTCACCGTCGTCGCGGCCGTCGGGGTCGCGGCCGTGTTCGCGGCGCTGCTCGTGGTCGGCCCGCCCGGCGGCCGCGAGGCGTGAGCCGGGCGCGAGGCGCCGGGCAGCGCGTGACGGGTCGCGCGAGCGGCCGCCCGCGGCATCCGGCACCATTGAACGCATGCCCATCCTCAACAAGGACATGTCGGTCTGCATCTCGCTCGCGGGGCGCCCGTCGAATCTCGGCACGCGCTTCCACAACTTCCTCTACGACGAGCTGGGCCTGAACTTCATCTACAAGGCGTTCACGACCGACGACCTCGAGGGTGCGGTGCGCGGCATCCGGGCGCTGGGCATCTGCGGATGCTCCGTGTCGATGCCATTCAAGGAGGCGGTGATCCCGCTCGTCGACGTCTTGGAGGCCTCGGCCGCGGCGATCGAGTCGGTGAACACGATCGTGAACGACGACGGCGTGCTCACCGCGTCGAACACCGACTACGAGGCGATCGCGATGCTCATCGACGAGCACGGGCTCGACCCCGCGCAGCGGGTGCTCGTGCGCGGATCGGGCGGCATGGCCAAGGCGGTGGTGGCGGCGTTCCGCGGGGCGGGGTTCGACGACCTGACCCTGGTCGCGCGCAATGCCGATGCCGGCCCGGCGCTCGCCTCGAAGTACGGGTATGCGTGGGTCGCCGATGACCCCGAGCCCGACTTCGACCTCATCGTGAATGTCACCCCGCTCGGCATGCACGGGGCGGATGCCGCGGCACTGGCGTTCGCGCCCGAGTTCATCGAGCGGGCGACCACCGTGTTCGACGTGGTGGCGTTCCCCGCCGAGACGCCGCTCATCGTCGCGGGGCGTGCGGCCGGGAAGCACGTGATCTCGGGGGCCGAGGTGATCGCGCTGCAGGCCGCGCGCCAGTTCGAGCGGTACACGGGCGTGCCGCTCACGCGCGAACAGGTGGAGCGGGCGTCGGCGTTCTCGCGGGCGGAGTGAGGCGGCGTCGGGCTGGGCGGAAGTCGGGCTTGATTCGCGTTCGGGCCTGCTCAGATCGAAGTTCACCCGATCGAACGTTTCTTCGGATGTCGTCCGATTCGAAGTTCTCCACAATCGACTATTTCTTCGGATACTCGTCCGATTCCCGCTAGAATCGTGACATGCCCAGCGCCCCCGCCGCCCTCCTCGAACTGGAGGCAGCGTGTATGGCGGCGGTCGAGACCTGGGCGGGGGCGCTGCTCGGCTCGTCGCTCGACGCCGAGTCCGACATCGGCGCCATGAGCGACGACGGACTCGTGCGCACCACCGAGGCGCTTGCTCGCCTCGGCCGCCGTGTCGAGGCTCTGCAGGCCCGGTGTGCAGCCGGGCTCGCCGAGCGATCGCGCGGTGGCGACGCCGATCTCGCGCGACGACACGGGCACGCATCGGCCGAGCGCCTCATCGCGCAGACGACGGGTGGCCGGTACTCGGATGCCGCACGGCTCGTCACGGTGGGCCAGGCCACGAGTCGGCGGCAGTCGTTCTCGGGCGCACCGCTCCCGCCGCGTCACCCGCACGTCGCCACGGCGCTGGAGCGCGGTGTGCTCTGCGTCGCGGCGGCCGAGGTGATCCGTCGGTTCCTCGACCGTGTCGCTCCCGCGGTCGATCGCGATGCGGTCGAGGCCGCCGAGGAGCTGCTCGTCGATCGGGCACCAGTCGTCGGCATCGACGGCCTCACGCGGCTCGTCAAGCAGCTCGAGGCGCACCTCGATCCCGACGGCGTCAAGCCACGCGAAGACGAGCTGCGGGCACGTCGAGCGCTTTCCATCTGGGAGGACGCGGGCGGCATGATCAACCTCCGCGGCGCGTTCGACCCGGCGAACGGCGCACCGATCAAGCTCGCGATCGAGACGCTCGTGGGCGCGGAACTCCGCCGGGCCCGCGATGCCAAGCGACCGTTCGGCGAAGACTGGTCGGAAGACGGGCCGCAAGATCCCGAGCTTGGGGACGCCGCACTCGCCGACGACCGCACGATTGCGCAGATGAACGCGGACGCCCTCGCCGACATCGCCCGGCTCTCGCTCTCGAGCGTCGATGCGCCGGCGGCACTTCGGTCCGCCATGGTCGTCACGCGCATCGATGTCGAGTCGCTCGAGTCCGGCAGCGGGCATGCCACGATCGACGGCGTCGACCAGCCCGTATCCGCAGCGACCGCGTGCGAGCTCATCGCGTCGGCCGGGGTCACGCCTGTGCTCGTGCGTCGCGGCTCCGAGGTGCTCGACCTCGGCCGATCGGCGCGGCTCTTCTCCGCTGCGCAGAAGGTCGCGCTCGTCGAGCGCGATGGCGGATGCGCGTGGCCCGGGTGCCAGCGACCGCCGTCGCACACGCAGGCGCACCACATCGAATGGTGGAAGCGCGATCGCGGGCGAACGGATCTCGCGAACGGAATCATGCTCTGCAGCCACCATCACCATCGCGTCCACGACGACGGATGGGGGATCGTGATCCGAGACCGACGCAGTTGGTTCATTCCGCCGTCGCATCTCGACCCCGAGCAACGCCCGCGAGCGGGCAACATCGCGCCGAGTCATCTCGTCGGCCGACACCTCGCCGAACGAAGGCGCCGGTCGGAGGCGGGCTCCACGGTCGGAGCCGGGTCGCATCGCGCCGCGGCGGCGGTGCCGCTCGCCGGCTGAGTGGCGCCCGCCTCGGCTGAGGAGCGCGCCGCCGGCTGAGCGGCGCGCCCGTGAGCGGCGCGCGCGCACGGGTAGACTTCTCGGGTCAGGCATCCGCCCGCGGCATCCGCTCGCCGCCGTTCTCTGGAGCTCGCCACTCGTGACCACTGAAGCACCCGCCACGACCGCTGCCCCGAACGCGACGACCCCGACGCCGGTGCGCGACACCGTCGAGGTCGCCGCGGCCACGCCCGGGAAGGAGCAGCCGTACGCGGCGCTCGGACTGAAGCCCGACGAGTACGAGCGCATCCGCAACATCCTCGGCCGCCGGCCGACGAGCGCCGAGCTCGCGATGTACTCGGTCATGTGGAGCGAGCACTGCTCCTACAAGTCGTCGAAGATCTACCTTCGCCAGTTCGGCAAGAAGGTCACGCCCGAGATGAAGCAGCACCTGATGGTGGGCATGGGCGAGAACGCCGGCGTGCTCGACATCGGCGAGGGCTGGGCGGTCACGTTCAAGATCGAGTCGCACAACCACCCGAGCTACATCGAGCCGTTCCAGGGCGCCGCGACCGGCGTCGGCGGCATCGTGCGCGACATCATCTCGATGGGCGCGCGACCCGTCGCGGTCATGGACGCGCTGCGCTTCGGCGCCATCGACCACCCCGACACCGCTCGCGTCGTGCACGGCGTCGTGTCGGGCATCAGCTTCTACGGCAACTGCCTCGGCCTGCCGAACATCGGGGGCGAGACCTGGTTCGACCCGGTGTACCAGGCGAACCCGCTCGTGAACGCGCTCGCGGTCGGCGTGCTCCGCCACGAGGACCTGCACCTCGCGAACGCGAAGGGCGCCGGCAACAAGGTCGTGCTCTTCGGCGCCCGCACGGGCGGCGACGGCATCGGCGGCGCGTCGATCCTCGCATCCGACACGTTCGCCGAGGGCGGCCCCACCAAGCGCCCCGCGGTGCAGGTCGGCGACCCGTTCGCCGAGAAGGTGCTCATCGAATGCTGCCTCGAGCTGTTCGCGGGCGACCTCGTCGAGGGCATCCAGGACCTCGGGGCGGCCGGCATCTCGTGCGCCACCTCCGAGCTCGCCTCCAATGGCGACGGCGGCATGTCGATCGTGCTCGACGACGTGCTGCTGCGCGACCCCACGCTCACGCCCGAGGAGATCCTCATGAGCGAGAGCCAGGAGCGCATGATGGCCATCGTGCGTCCCGAGAAGCTCGACGGGTTCCTCGAGGTCGTGAAGAAGTGGGACGTCGAGACGAGCGTGCTCGGCGAGGTCACCGAGACCGGCCGCCTCTCGATCACGTGGCGCGGCCAGGAGATCGTCAACGTCGACCCGCGCACCGTCGCGATCGACGGCCCCGTGTACGAGCGTCCGGTCGCGTACCCGTCGTACCTCGGCGCGCTGCAGGCCGACGGGGCATCCGGCCTCGAGCGCCCCTCGACTCCCGAGGCGCTGCGCGAGCAGTTCATCGCCCTCGTCGGCTCGGCGAACCAGGCGGATGCCGCCTGGGTCACGAACCAGTACGACAAGTACGTGCTCGGCAACACGGCCCTCAGCTACCCCGACGACGCGGGCATGGTTCGCGTCGACGAGGAGTCGGGACTCGGCGTCTCGATCGCGACCGACGCGAACGGCCGCTACTCGCAGCTCGACCCGCGCCAGGGCGCGAAGCTGGCGCTCGCCGAGGCGTACCGCAACGTCGCCGTCAGCGGCGCCAAGCCCATGGGCGTCTCGGACTGCCTCAACTTCGGCTCCCCCGAGAACCCCGAGGTCATGTGGCAGTTCTCCGAGACGGTCGAGGGCCTCTCCGACGGGTGCCTCGAACTCGGCATCCCCGTCACGGGCGGCAACGTGTCGTTCTACAACCAGACCGGCGACGTGCCGATCCACCCGACGCCCGTGATCGCCGTGCTCGGCGTGATCGACGACGTCGCTCGCCGCATCCCGTCGGGCTGGCAGGACGACGGCCACAACATCTACCTCCTCGGCGACACTGCGGCCGAGCTCGACGGCTCCGCGTGGGCCGGCGTCGTGCACGACCACCTCGGTGGTCGGCCGCCTGCGGTCGATCTCGGGCGTGAGAAGGCTCTCGCCGAGCTGCTGGCCGCGGCTGCGCTCGAGGGTCTCATCGACTCGGCACACGACCTCTCCGACGGCGGCCTGGCGGTCGCCCTCGCCGAGGCCGTCGGCCGCTTCGGCGTCGGCGCGCGCATCGTGCTCGACGAGGTCGTGCACGACGCCGGCATCGACACCGCCACGGCGCTGTTCTCCGAGTCGACGGGTCGCGTGATCGTGTCGGTCCCCCGCGAGGACGACGTGAAGTTCCGCGGCCTCTGCGAGGGCCGGGGGTACCCGGTGCGTCGCATCGGGGTGACGGATGCCGCATCCGGCTCGCTCGAGGTGCAGGGCGTGTTCACCGTGCCGGTCGACGAGCTCCGCACGGTGAACCGTGCGCCGCTCGCCGACGCGTTCGGCCCGATCGTCGGGTACTGAGCCGGGACTCGGTGACCCCATGAGCGGCGTGGACGAGCGGGAGCACTACCCCGCCGACTACGCCGCGGCGCACGGATCGTTCAGCCTGATCCCCGCGGCCTACGTGTTCCTGTTCGACGGCGGCCGCGTGCTGCTGCAGCTCCGCGCGAACACGGGATACTACGACGACTGGTGGGGCGCGTCGGCCGCGGGGCACGTCGATCCCGGCGAGTCGGTGCTCACGGCGGCCGTGCGCGAGGCATCCGAGGAGCTCGGCATCGAGATCGCCGTCGACGACCTCGCCCCGCTCACGACGATGCACCGCACTGCGCCCACCGGGCTGGCCATCGACCAGCGCGTGGACTTCTTCTTCGCCTGTCGCCTGTGGAGCGGCACGCCCACCGCGCTCGAGGACAAGGCCGCCGAGCTCCGGTGGTTCGACCTCGACGACCTGCCGCCCAACGTCGTGCACCACGAACGCTGGGTGCTCGACGGAAGCCGCGGGGGCGCGCTCCGCGCGATCACCGCGTACGGGTTCTGACCATGGAACTCGTGCTTCCGATCGTCGCCGGGCTCTTCGCCGCGGCGCTCGTCGTCGGGATGACGGTACGTGCAGTGAGGGCGCCTCGTGGACAACGGATGCGCGCCGCGTTCGGCCCGATCATGGGCGCCGGCGAAACATACCAGGAACTGCATACCGGCCAGAAGGGCCTGCAGGACTCGGTGATCGAGTCGATCCAGGAGCAGGAGCACGGCGGCGGCTCCGAGCGCGGCGCCGACGGCGAGCGCTGAGGTGGCCGCCCGCCCGCAGTCATCCACCGCGGCCATGGTGGCGCTACTGGCCTGGACCACCGGTTTCCTGGTCGGCACGACGACGCACATCGTCGACCTGGTGGTCGGTGGCGCCGATGTCTACGCGGGCTTCCCGCCGGGCGTACGGCTGTTCTGGGTGTCGCTGACCCTGCTCGACCCGCTCACGGTCGTACTTCTCTGGCTGCGGCGGCGGGCCGGTGTCGTGGTCGGATGCCTCGTGATGGCCGCCGATGTGTCCGTGAACTGGACGGTGGCGGCCGTCACGGGTGAACTCACGTTGTTCGGCCTGGTCACGCAGTCCGCTTTCGCCGTCGTCGTGTTCGGCACGGCGCCGCTGCTCTGGCGCGCGTTCGCGGGCAGTCGTACATCCCCGATGCCGGCGTGATCCACCACCACCGGTCGGCGCTGCACCGGCACGGACGCGCACTTGCACGGATACTAGTAAGCGCGCATACTAATCACATGATCGAGCTCGGCGCAGGCACCGCCACTTCCACCGCACGTCCGTCGGCGTATTTCGCCCGTTGGCTCGACCACGCGACCTGGTCGGAGTGGTCGCCGGACACCGAATGGGTCCGGATCGAGGAGCCGGTCATCGTGGGCTCCCGCGGATCGATGAAACCGAAGGGCGGACCGACCGTGAGGTTCCAGGTCAAGGCGCTCCGACCGGACGCCGAGTACACGGATACGACGTCGTTCCCGGGCGCACGGCTCGACTTCCAGCACACGGCAGCCGAAGTCGATGGGGTGACTCACCTCGAGGTGAACGTCACCATGACCGGCGTGCTCGCCTCGGTCTGGGCGAAGGTCGTCGGTGGCCGCTTCGCCACATCCGTTCAGCAGGACCTCGACCGACTCGTCGCGCTCGTGGAAGCCCGACCGTGACCGGCTGGCTGGGAGTCGTCTCCGCTGAGCACGTGCGCCGTGGGGTCGGGCTCGGCATCGCCCAGATCGGCCACGGCAAGCGAGCCGGGCTCGACCGGATGAAGGCCGGTGACACCCTCGTGTACTACTCGCCCGTCGAGCGCTTGGGTGATCGTGTGCCCCTGCGTCAGTTCACCGCCCTCGGGGTGATCGCGGACGATGAGATCTGGCGGGCAGACGAGGGCGAGTTCAAGCCGTACCGGCGGCGCGTCCGCTACGCCGACACTTCCCCCGTTCCACTCGACACCCTCCGGAGCGATCTTCACCTCACGACGCAACCCAACTGGGGGTACCAGCTGCGGCGGGGACTCCTTCCCCTGGACGCGCATGATGTCGCCCTGATCCGCGACAACATGGAACTGTGACCGGACGGAACTGTGGTCGGACGACTCGAGACCGCCTACTCCGATGCCGGCCAAAGTCCCGGCTTGGCTCTCTGGCGCGTCACCAACACCTGGCAGAGCGCGATTCGAGCCGCTCTCGCGCCGTTCGACCTCACCCACGTTCAGTTCGTCCTCCTCGCCTCCTTGACATGGATGGACCGTGCCTCACCTGTCACGCAGCGCGATCTCGCTGACCACGCGGGCACCGACGTGATGATGACCTCCCAGGTGCTGCGCGTGCTCGAGGGCAAGGGCCTCATCTCGCGGAGCCCCCACCCGACCGACGGCCGCGCCCGAGCGCTCACCCCCACCACCATGGGCGCCGCGTTGGCAAGCAAGGCCAACACCGCGGTCGAGGCCGCCGACCTCCGGTACTTCGCCGCACTCGAGGGTGAGCGAGACGACTTCCTTCGCCACCTCCAGGCGCTCGATCGCGCACACCGCAGGTGACCACCCGCGCTGACCTCACCGCGGACGAGGTGGCAGCCGAGCCTGTTGCGTGATCACGTGGAGCAGTGGCAGCAGCAACAACGCACCACCCACGTAGGCCACGAGATCCAGCGGGTCGAACGCGCTGCCGAAGACGAGGCGAGCGGGAGGAAGGACGGCGACGACAGCCGCAGGGATGCCGGTGAGCTGCAGAAGCTCGACCATCATCGCCGTCGCGAGCGCGATCGAGGCGACCGCGAGTCCCGGAAGCGCCGGCCAGATGAGCAGGACCAGCAGGCCGACGAGAACGACGTAGAGCATGCTGCCGAGCACGTCGATGACGGGGGATCGGTCGACAAGCTGCAGCCCCAGCCCGAGGGCGAGGCACGCGAACACCGCCAAGGCTCCGAGTGCTCTGACGCGTCGAACAGGAGCGATCAGCGCGGACATCCGATCAGTCAATCGTCGGTACGCCGATGCATGACCACCCTGGTCCACGCGGCGAGGCCGTGGGCGGCTTCCGACTCCACCTTCTTCGCGAGCTCGGGGCCCCACTTGCTCGTCGGAAGCTCCGTCCATCCGAGTCGCAGGTAGTAGGGCGCATTCCACGGGACATCGCGGAAGGTGGTGAGTGTCATCACCGCCACGTCGGATTCGACCGAGCGTCTTCGCGCGACCTCGAGGAGCTGGGCGCCGTATCCGCGTCGTGCGTACGACGGATGCACCGTGACCTGTTCGACGTGCAGCGCGTCATCGACCCCCTCGAGCAGCAGGTATGCGACCGGGGAGCCGTCGTCGGTTGTCATGATCCAGGCGTCGCCGCGGGCGATGCAATGCTCGAACTCACTGGCGGCGATCGGCGCATCATCCGCGATCTCGTCCATTCCGATGCTCCGGAATGCCTCGCCTGCTGCACGCTCGATGCTCTGCACGTCGCGGAGATCTTCGAGAGTCGCAGGTCGGTAGCGCATCTGCTCAGAATGACAGAACCGAGGCGCGAGCCCGGTTACGCGCCCTCGGGCGGGTGCACGAGCAGGTCGACGCGATCGGCGAGGTAGGCCGCGAACCCGATGAGGGCGTCGGGCTGTGTCGGGCTCCAGCGCACGAGCACCTTGCCACCGCCACCGTAGGCATCGCTGAGCACGAGCGGGCCCGATGCCCCGGCGCGAGCGAGCTCCCCGAAGTCGATGGCCCTCGCCGCGAAGTTCACGGTCTCCCCTTCGGGGAAGCCGCCCTTGATCGCAGCCGCGCGGAGCGACCGCTGCTCGGCGACCGCGTCCGCGGTGACGCTGCGCCTCGAAGGACGCTCCGCGCGCACGACGCGGCCAATCGCGTAGACCCCGCCGTCGGCGTCGAGCAGCAGCACGCCGAGCCGCCAGACCCTGCCGAGCGGCGTCATCCGTGCGGCGCGGGCGATGCCGAGCACCCGGCGTTCGGGCATGAGCTCCGCGAGCGCCTCCGTGCGCGCGTCGCCGGCACTGAGCACCGCCACGGCCTTCGCGACCGCCGACGCCGCCAGCGCCACTGCGGCGTGCGCCGCCGAGGCATCCGAGGCACCTGCGCCATCCGTCACCGCGACCTGCCGATCAGCTCGAGGAGCGCAATTCCGTATGCCTCGGCGACGTCGGGGTGCTCGAACCGCACCTGCTCCCCAGCGAGCTCGATCTCGACTTGGAATGCGTCGTCGACCCGCCGTAGCGAGCGGAACGTCGCGCGCAGCAACTCCCGCAGCTGGTCCTCGCGCGGCAGCCATACCGCGTCGGCGAGCGCGACGGAGTCGAGCGCCCACTCGGTCGTGCCGTTGAACGCGAGGATCGTGCCGGTCGGGTAGCGGCGCGCCTCGATCGTCATCTCGCTCACGGTGAAGATGTCTGCCTCGGCCTCGGCCTCGACGCTCTCGGGCAGGTCGAGCTGGAACCGATCGCCCGAGTCCGGATGCCATGCGAGGCCCGCCTCCCGGAGCGCGAGCGCCAGCTCCTTGCTGATCATCCCCCCATGCTGCCCCGAACCGGGCGCCGCGTCACGCCCCCACGTGGCGCGGCGCCCGGCGGCTCACACGGGCCGTCGCCCAGGCGCGACGCCGACCCTCACGTACTGCCCCGTCGCCGCCTCGGCGAGCGCCTCGTCGAGGTGGGCGAGCGGATGCGTCGCGCCGACCAGCTCGTCGAACGGCACCCGCCGCCACGAGCGCTCGAGGAACCCGACCGCGCGACGCAGTTGGGCACCCGTGTAGTCGTGCACCGCCGACACGGTCACGAGGCGCCGCAGGAGCGACTCGGGGTCGAGGCACACCTCGGAGCCGGGCGGCGCGCTGCCCACGAGCACCGCCACGCCACCCGCACCGAGCGACCCGATCGCGGTGCGCACCGCGCTCGGCGCCCCGGATGCCTCGACGGCCACGAGCACCTCGGGGAATCCGCGCTGCTCGAACGCGGCGAGGATCGTGTCGAGTCGCTCGGTCGATGTCGACCGTGCAGCGGGGTCGACCGTCACGGCGCCGATGCCGCGGGCGAACGCGCGCCGAGCGGCATCCGGATCGGACACGATCACCTCGGCGCCGGCCTCGACGGCCATCGCCGCCACCGTGAGACCCACGAGTCCGGCGCCGGTGACGAGCACGAGGGCCCCGGCCAGGTCGAGCCGGGCGGATGCCGCGTCCAGCGCCGCGACGGCCGTCGCCGTCGCGCACGAAGCGGGCGCGAGCACGCGGCTCGGGACATCCTCGCTCACCCGCACGATCTCGGTGCCGACGCGCAGCTGCACGTGAGTGGCGAATCCGCCGGAGAGCTCCCACCCGCGGTGCACGCGCTCGTGGCCGTACTTCGCGAGGTGGCGGCACTGCTGTGGCAGCCCCCGCGTGCAGCGGTCGCACTCGCCGCAGCTCACCGTCACCGACCAGACGACCCGGTCGCCGAGTTCGAGCGGCACGCCGTCGGCGCGGCGGGCGCCCTCACCGACCGCGACGACCCGGCCGACCTGCTCGTGGCCGAGCACGAGGGGGGTGTGCGCGGGCTGTTCGCCGTGCACCGTGCGAACGTCGGACGGACAGATGGTGGCGAGTTCCACCTCGACGAGCGCTTCGCCCGGCGAGAGCCGGATCCCAGGGGCCGCGAGCGCGTCGTGCGGTCGCCCCGGCTCGTTCCACACCATGGCGACCGGCGAGGGCCTCACGATCACGTCGAGGGCGCCGACCCGCTGGATCGTATGCACGCGGGACCGCCTACGGCCGGCGACGGCCGGCGCGCGCGCCGCCGAGACGACCGAGGATCCCACGGCCCGCGCCTGCAAGGCCGAGCAGGTCCACCAGCAGGTCGATGTCGTGTTCGTCTACGTCGTCGAACCCGTCGATGAAGTCGACGACCGTGGTGTGCCTGGACATGGCTGGGCCTCCTCATGGCGACCCCGGCTGGGCGGGGCCGCTCCGCCGCGCGGGGGCGAGCGCCCGCGATACCTTGCGTCGACGTTAGGCACCGGTCGCCAACGACACCCGAAGCAGGGGTTGCGCGCAGGTGAACCGCGCGCGGCGGGCTTCAGCCGCGCGGGACGCGCGCGGCCTCAGGAGCGGCGTCGCGCCGCTTCAGGAGCGGCGTCGCGCCGGACCCATCGCGGCGCCGAGGCCGACGAGGATGATGCCGGCGAAGAGGAACCCCCAGCGGGCGGTGACGAGCGCGATCACGGCCAGTACGATGCCGACCGCCACGACGATGCGCGCGAGCAGGAGCTTCACGCGCGGCGAGAGCCAGCCGCCCTTGCGGCTCTCGGGCGTCATCCGGCCACCGTGAACGGCCGGCCCGTCGCCTGCTCGGCGAACGCCCATACACGCGCTCCGATCGTCGGATCGGCCGAGACCCGCGTCGGCGCCTGGAGCGTGGGGTCGCCGCGGACGAGGAGGCGCGGGCCCCAGAACTGGCCGCCCTGCACGCCGGGGGCCGTCAGCGCATGGAGCACCACCTCGGCGCCGCGGTGCTTGCCCTGCGCCCATGCCGCCTGCAGGGCATCGGCGAAGCGGGTGCCACGGCTCGGTTCGTTGACGCCCGGCACGGTGGGGGTGCGGCCGCTGATCGAGTAGCCGGGATGTGCGACGACGCTCACCACGGGACTCCCCGCGGCCCGAAGCCGTCGGTCGAGCTCGAACGCCACCGCCTGCGACGCGATCTTCGATTGGGCGTAGGCACGCCAGGCGTCGTATCCCCGCTCGAGCTGCAGGTCGTCGACGCGGAACGTCGAGAGCCGCGTCGACAGCGACCCGAGCGACACCACGCGGGCAGCGTCGGCGAGGTGCGGCAGCATCCGCTCGAACAGGGCGAAGTGCCCGAGCATGTTCGTGGCGAGCACGAGCTCGTTGCCGTCGACCGACTCGCGGCGCGTCATGGGGGTGTGCACCATGCCGGCGTTCGCGACGATGCCGTCGAGGGGGGCGTCGGCCAGCAGCCGCTCGGCGCCCGCCGCGACCGAATCGAGCGACGACTGGTCCATCACGAGCGTCTCGACGGATGCCGCGGACCTGGCCCCGCGGATCGCCGCCGCCGCGGCATCCAACCGCTCGGGGCTGCGCCCGCTCAGCACCACGTGCGCGCCCGCGCCGGCGAGCCTCGCCGCGGTGAAGAAGCCGAGCCCCGCGTTCGCGCCGGTCACGAGGTAGCGGCGCCCCGTCTGCGGAGGCAGCGGGAGCGGGTACCAGCTCACAGGCCGTCGCCGGTGCCGCCGTTGCCGGCCAGCTCCTCGTGGTGCTGGATCACCTCGGCCACGACGAAGTTGAACCACTTCTCGGCGAACGCCGGGTCGAGGTGGGCGTCGATCGCGAGCGCGCGGAGCCGGGCGATCTGGCGCCGCTCGCGATCGGGGTCGCTCGGCGGCAGCCCGTGCGCGGCCTTCAGGCGCCCCACCTGCTGCGTGAACTTGAAGCGCTCGGCCAGCAGGTGGATGAGGGCCGCGTCGATGTTGTCGATGCTCGAGCGGATGCCGAGCAGCTCGCTCATCGCGGCATCCCGTTCGTCGAAGGACCCGTCAGTCATGCTTCGACCCTACCCGCGCCCCGGGCGACGCTCACCCCGCGGTGGATGCCGCCCGCGCGAGCACCGGACGTGTGGCGAGGAGCCCGAGCCACACGATGCCGATCCCCGCCGCCAGCACGCCCGCGATGACGACGAGCGACGCCGGGGCGACGATGAGCGTCACGCCCGTGAGCGGGAGCATGACCACGGCCGCGGTGAGGGCCGAGCCGATCGCGGTGATGCGCAGCGGCGACATCACCGCACGCCGGCGCGCGGCATCCATGGTGCCAACCGGCATGCCGAGCATGTCGAGGCTGCGGTACAGGTCGCCCCGGTCGAGGATGCCCGCTGCCTGCTTCACGCCCACCGAGCACGCGACCATGAGGAACGACCCGACCACCGTGATGAGGATGCCCGTGCGGATGTCGGCCATGAGCAGCTCGGACTCGGCGTCCCCGGCGGTGCCGAACGCCTCGAGCGCGGCGACGCCCGCGCCTGCGAAGACCGCCATGAAGCTGGTCATCGCGACCCCGCCGACCTGACGCCACGCGCCCTTCGGCGACTCGAGCACCGTGCGCGCGGCGATGAGGCGCGCGGGCGTCTTGGCGCGCTTGGCCTGCCCGCTCGCGATGAGCCGGATGACCCAGGGCCCGATGAGGTTCAGCACGGCGAGCGAGCCGCCGAACGCGAGCGCCAGCATGCCGAGGAACACCATCGCACTCGGCGCGACTCGCAGCACCGACATCACGCCGAAGGCGAGCGCGACGACCGCGAGGCCGACCACCACGCGCACCCAGTGCAGGCGCGGCGCCTCCTGCCGGGTGCGCACGCCGAGCGGCGAGATCACGACCTGGCGGAGCCCGAGCACCGCGCTCACTGCGGCGAGCGCGCCGATCGCGAACGGCACCACCACGAGCGCCGGCCACGGCAGCAGCACCCCGGATGCCCCGAGCGCCTCCCCGCGGAACGCGATCAGCCCGAGCAACGGCACCCCGGCGAGGTAGACCGCGACGCCCGCGACCGCGCCCACGAGCGCGAGCACGGCCGACTCGATCACGGCGAGCGCCGCCACCATCGCGGGCGTCGCGCCGAGCAGGCGCAGGGTGGCGAGCCCATCGTCACGGCGCCGCGCTGACAGGCCCGCGGCCGCTCCCCCGAGCGACACGAGCGGCACGACGAGCAGCACGAGCGCGATCACCGCGAGCGCCTGGTAGAGCACGCCATCGTCGTCGGTCCAGGTCCAGAACGTCTGCGCGCCGCCGATGACGGTGAGCAGCAGGGCGGTCACGATGCCGAACGCGGTCACGGGCAGCACGGATGCCGCGGCGCCGGCCGATCCCGGCCGGGCCAGCAGCCATGCGACGCGGGCGATCATGCGGGCACCCGCTCCCCGACGATGCGGCCGTCGCGCACGTCGACGATGCGGGAGCATCGGGCGGCCACCTCGGCGTCGTGCGTGACGACGACCAGCGTGCGACCCTGTCCGGTGGTCGAGTCGAGGAGCGCCTGCATCACGTCGGCCGACGTCGCGGAGTCGAGCGAGCCCGTGGGCTCGTCGGCGAACACGACGGATGCCCCGGTCACCTGGGCGCGGGCGATGGCCACGCGTTGCGCCTGGCCGCCTGAGAGCTGGCCGATGCGGCGGTCCTCCATGCCGGCGAGGCCGAGGGCGACGAGCCAGCCGCGGCCGTGCTCCTCGGCGCGGGCACGCGGCATCCCGTTGAGCATGAGTGCGAGCGCGACGTTCTCGACCGCGGTGAGCTCCGGGATGAGGAACCCCTGCTGGAAGACGAACCCGAACGCCTCTCGGCGCAGTCGGGAACGTTCGCGCTCGCTGAGTCCCGTGACCACCACCCGCCCTGCGCCGGACAGGAAGCCGACCGTCCCGGCGCCGGGGCGGGTGATCCCCGCGAGGCAGTGCAGCAGCGTCGTCTTGCCCGAACCCGACGCACCCATGACGGCGAGCGACTCGCCAGTGCGCACGGAGAGGTCGACGCCCGCGAGCGCATGCGTCGACCCGAATGACTTGCTGAGGCCTACTGCCTCGATCACGAAGGAACTCATGCTCCGAGCCTCCCGCGGCGGCACCGTACGGCGCGTCGGACCGGAGACGGATTCGGGCGAGCGAGCGTCATCCTCAGGAATGACATCGCCTTGGGTTGAGGAGGCGCGCAGCGCCGTCTCGAAACCCCCACCCGCCCATACGAGTGCGGCGCGGCATCCGACCCCACCGGATGCCGCGCCGCGGCCTGTGCGCGCCCGATCAACGCGGCGTGGCCCGCCTGATGACGAAGTACCAGGCGACGGCCCAGACGAACGCCTTCACGAGGAGCACCGTGAAGACGCCGACGAGGCCGATCGCGGCGAACCAGTCGAAGACCGCCGGCCAGCTCTGGGTGAACGTGAGGGCGGCGACCGCCGCGAGCACGAGCACGATGCCGCCGAAGAGGAGGATCATCATGCCGGGCATGCGCCAGCGCATGTAGACCGTCGTGATACTCGCGCCGATGAAGAGCACGAGGAGCTGCAGCGCGAACGTGGTGTAGAAGTCGACGAGCCAGTTCTGCCCGTACCAGAGAGCGTCGAACATGTGCACGCCGATGCCCCAACCGTTGGTGGCGATCTCGACCTGCACGAGGGTGGCGATGGCCGCGGCCATCTCGACGGACACGAGCACGAACATCAGGCTCGTGCCGAGCCAGAAATCCCGTCGTGTCGCGCCGAAGCCCAGCGCGAACGAGAAGGTGAGGCCGATCGCCTGCACGCCGACGACCACGAGATACCACTGCGGCGAGAGCACCGCCCAGCTGTACCGCATGCCCTCGAGGTCTTCGGGCGAGGCGTTCGCGCTGCCCACGATGACGGCGATGACCATGCTCACGGCCCACGCGCCGCCGAGGATCAGCCACGGCACCCCGAAGAAGATCGAGGGGTTGATGGCGTGCAGGCGCACGATGCGCCAGATCTCGTCGACTCGCGAACGAGCCTCGGTGCGGGCGATCGGCGCTGCGGCGACGGCGGTCATGCTGCGGCCTCCTCTTCGGTCGTGTCGGCATCGAGCTCGGTGCCGGTCATGTGGACGATGAGCTGCTGGAGCGAGACGGGCGCGAGCTCGAGGCCGAGCTCGGCTGCCCTGATGCGGTCGGCCCTTCCGAGGCGGCCGTCGATGGTGACGGATGCCAGCCCGCCGAGTCCCTCGCGCCCGATGACCGGCCGGTCGGCCACGAACGACTCCACCGCCGCCCTGGCGCCGGCGACCGTGGTGGCGGAGCCGCGCACCTCGTCGGCGTCGCGATCGAGCAGGATGCGGCCCTGGTCGATGAGGATGATGTGCTCGAGCAGGTTCGCGATCTCGTCGATCAGGTGCGTGGAGAGCACGACCGTGCGCGGATGCTCGGCGTAGTCCTCGAGCAGGCGGTCGTAGAAGATGTGCCGCGCCACGGCGTCGAGGCCGAGGTACGGCTCGTCGAAGAACGTGATCGGCGCCCGCGACGCGAGGCCGACGATGACGCCCACCGCCGAGAGCTGGCCGCGCGAGAGCTTCTTGATCCGTCGTTTCACGGGCAGGCGGAAGTCGGCGACGAGGCGCTCGGCGAGCCCGGCATCCCAGTGCTCGAAGAACCACGGCGCGGCCTTGAACACGTGCGTCGGCGTGAAGTTCTCGGGGTACCGCTGCGCCTCCCCGATGAAGCAGATCCGGCGCAGGACGTCGGCGTGCTCGGCGGGCTCGCGCCCGAACACCTCGAGCTCGCCCGCATTCGGGAAGAGCTGCCCGGTGAGCAGCTGCATGATCGTGGTCTTGCCGGCGCCGTTCCGCCCGAGGAGGCCGTAGATGCGGTTCTCCTGCAGGGTGAGGTCCACCGCGTCGACCGCGGTGAACGAGCCGTAGCGCTTGGTGAGTCCGCTCCCACGGACCACGGTGCGGGTCATGATTCGATCCTTTCTGCGCGGAGGAGCCCCGCGAGTTCGTCGATGTCGATGCCGAGCTTCTCGGCTTCCACGATGAGCGGCCTGATGTACTCGGTGGCGAAGTCGGCCCGTCGACGATCGATGAGGCGGGCTCTGGCCCCGAGGGTCACGAACATGCCGATCCCCCTCCGCTTCGCCACGATGCCGTCGTCGACAAGGCGATTCACCCCCTTCAACGCGGTGGCCGGGTTGATGCGGTAGAACACCGCGAGCTCGTTCGTCGACGGGATCTGCTCGTCCTCCTTGAGCACGCCGTCGATGATGTCGTTCTCGACCTGTTCTGCGATCTGGATGAAGATCGGTCGCGATTCGTCCATTCCGGCCTGTCTGGTCTTGATGCAAGTTCTGGTGTCGAACTTCGTTGGTTAGTTACTTGTGTAACTAACCAACCATGCTGGCAGGCGGATGTCAACCCCTGGGTCGCGGGCTGCGCTCGTGGCGAGTGGGCATCGGATTCGCTCCGCGAATACGCAGGATAACTGCACAGTTCACCTGTATATCTGCGGTAGCATTGCCGGCATGAGCGACTCCCCTGACCTCGACGCGACCGCGGCCGCGCTGCGCCTGGCCGTCCACCGACTCGACCGCCGCCTGCGCGTCGAATCCGGCCTGCAGGAGTTCAACCTCGCCCAGACCGTCGTGCTGCGACGCCTCCGCGAGGCCGGGCCCCTCACCACCTCCGAGCTCGCGCGCCTCGAGGGGGTCCGCCCCCAGTCGATGAGCGCGACCGTCGCCGACCTCGTCGCCGCCGGCCTCGTCGACCGCAGGCCCGACCCGAACGACGGCCGCGCGACCCTCCTCTCGCTGAGCGACCGCGCCGAAGGGCTCATCCTCATCGCCCGCGGGGCGAAGGAGAACTGGCTCGTCCGCACGATCGGAGACCGCCTCGACGCCGAGGAGCAGCGGCGGCTCGCCGACGCGATCGGGCTCCTCGACCGCCTGCTCGCCCCCTGAGATCCGCCCCTACTCGAACACCGCGAAGGAAACCCCGCATGTCCCTCAGCACCATCGACCCCACGTCCGCCCTCGTCGTCATCGACCTGCAGAACGGCATCGCCGGTCGCCCGGCCGCACACGACACCCGCGAGGTGGTCGCACGCGCCGCCGAACTCGCCGACGCGTTCCGCGAGCGCGGCCTGCCCGTCGTGCTCGTCACGGCTGCCGGCCGTGCCCCCGGCCGCACCGAAGCGGGGCGCTCCGCCGCCGTCGCGAGCCCCGCACCCGCCGCACTGCCCGAGGGCTTCATGGATCTCGTCCCCGAACTCGAGGGCGGCGGCATCCGCATCGTCAAACGCACCTGGGGCGCGTTCCACGGCACCGACCTCCACGAGCAGCTCCAGGCCGCCGGCACCACGCAGATCGTGCTCGCGGGCATCGCGACGAGCAAGGGGGTCGAGTCGACCGCGCGCGCCGCCTACGCGCACGGGTACCACGTCACCCTCGCGACCGACGCGATGACCGACTCGACCCTCGCGGCGCACGTGAACAGCGTCGAACTCGCCTTCCCCGAACTCGGCGAGACCGGCACGAGCGCCGAGGTCATCGCCCTGCTGCCCGCTGCCTCCGCGACGACGACCGCGCCCCACGCCGCCGACGAGGCGTGACCCGGCCCGCCGCACCCGGCGCCGGCGCGGTCACGCATGCTGCGGTCGGGCGGGTCAGGCCGCGGCGGGCTCCCGGCGACGCCCCATCCGGAGCCTGCCCTGCGTGAGCAGGATGCCGAGCAGCACGAGCACGGCACCCACGGGCTCGTGCCAGCTGAACCGCTCGCCGAGCAGCAGCACGCCGAGCACCACGCCCACCACGGGTGTCACGTAGGTGACCGTCGACGAGCCGGTCGGCCCCCACGCGCGCAGCACATTGATCATCCAGATGTAGGCGAGCCCCGTGCCGAGCACGCCGAGCGCCAGCAGTGAGCCGACGATCGCCCAGTCGAGGTCGACCGGCGACAGCGCGACCCACGGCGTCAGAGCGAGCATCACGACCGCCGAGACGCCGATCGAGAGGAACGCGAACGTCGCCGGCGCGATCGGCCGCTGGCTGAGGAAGCGGCGCTGGTAGCCGAACGTGAACCCGTAGCACAGCGTCGCCACGAGGCACGCGAGCTGGCCGGCCAGGCTGCCCGTGAGCGCCTGGTACTGCCACGGACCGATGATGACGAGCACCCCGAGGATGCCGACACCCACGCCGACCCACCGGCTCAGCCCGAGCCGCTCGACGTGGAACACGAGCGTCGCCATGAGCGCGGTCATGATCGGCGTCGTCGCGTTGTAGATCGAGGCGAGGCTCGACGACACGTACTGCTCCGCCCACGCGAAGCACAGGTACGGGATGACGCACGTGGTGAGCGACACCACGAGGAAGTGCAGCCACACCACGCGCTCGCGCGGCAGCACCGGGCCGGGCGTTCCGTCGACGCGGGGCACCCGCGGACGGGTGATGAGCACGATCGCACCGAGCGCAAGGGCGCCGAGCACGGTGCGCGACCAGGCCACCTGCCCGAACGAGACGCCCTCGAGCGCGACCTTCATGAAGAGGAAGCTCGCGCCCCACACCACGCCCATGGCGAGGAACTGCACCCACGTCGACAACCGCCTGGATCGCCTCGGCGCGGACACCGCGACGGCGGCCTGCTGGGTGGTACTGGTGCTCACCGGTCGAGCGTATGCCCGGCCACCGACCCGCGGGGAGGCCCTGGAGGGTGCTTGTCCGGAATCCGCCGGAGGTCGGCAGACACGGCATCGTCGGCGTCCGCTCGCCCGCCCGACGGCCCGCGGCATCCGCCGGCTCACTTGCCCCGCCCCCGGGGCAGCCGCCTAGGCTGGCCCGCATGACCAGCCATTTCGATGTCGTCGTCCTCGGCGCCGGCCCCGGCGGGTACGTCGCCGCCGTGCGCGCCGCCCAGCTCGGGCTCAAGACCGCCGTGATCGAGGAGAAGTACTGGGGCGGAGTGTGCCTGAACGTGGGATGCATCCCCTCGAAGGCCCTCCTCCGCAACGCGGAGCTCGCCCACATCTTCCACGCCCAGGCCGCGATGTTCGGCATCAGCGGCGAGGCGTCGTTCGACTACGGCGTCGCATACGACCGCAGCCGCACGGTGGCCGACGGTCGTGTCAAGGGCGTGCACTACCTGATGAAGAAGAACCAGATCACCGAGTTCGACGGCCGTGGCACCTTCCGCGATGCGAACACGATCGACGTCGCGAAGGCCGACGGGTCGACCGAGACGCTCACGTTCGCGAACGCGATCATCGCCACCGGATCCCGCGTGCGGCTCCTCCCGGGCGTCGAGCTGAGCCCGAACATCGTCACCTACGAGACGCAGATCATGCAGCGCGACCTGCCGCGGTCGATCGCGATCGTCGGCGCCGGCGCGATCGGCATGGAGTTCGCGTACGTCATGCGAAACTACGGCGTCGAGGTGACGATCCTCGAGTTCCTCGATCGCGCGCTGCCCATGGAGGACGTCGACGTCTCGAAGGAGATCACGAAGCAGTACCGCAAGCTCGGCGTGCCCATCCTCGCGTCGACGAAGGTCGAGGCCGTCATCGACAACGGGTCATCCGTCACCGTGACCTATACGGGTGCCGACGGACAGCCGGGATCGCTCGAGGCCGACCGGGCCCTGATCTCGGTCGGGTTCGCGCCGAACGTCGAGGGCTTCGGGCTGGAGACCACGGGCGTGCAGCTCACCGACCGCGGCGCGATCGCCATCGACGAGTTCATGCGCACGAACGTGCCGCACATCTCCGCCATCGGCGACGTCACCGCGAAGCTCATGCTCGCGCACGTCGCCGAGGCGATGGGCGTCGTGGCTGCCGAGACCATCGGCGGCGCCGAGACCATGTCGCTCGACGACTACCGCATGATGCCGCGCGCCACGTTCTGCTCCCCGCAGGTCGCGAGCTTCGGCCTCACCGAGCAGCAGGCGCGCGACGAGGGCTACGACGTGAAGGTCGCGACCTTCCCGTTCTCGGCGAACGGCAAGGCCCACGGCCTCGGCGACCCGACGGGCTTCGTGAAGCTCGTCGCCGACGCGAAGTACCTCGAGCTGCTCGGCGGCCACCTCATCGGCCCGGATGTCTCGGAGCTGCTGCCCGAGCTCACCCTCGCCCAGAAGTGGGACCTCGGCGCCCTCGAACTCGCCCGCAACGTGCACACGCACCCGACCCTCTCGGAGGCGCTGCAGGAGGCGTTCCACGGCCTCGCGGGCCACATGATCAACATGTGAGCGGCGGCGGAGCCCAGCCTCGGCGCGCGACCTGCAACGGGGGCGGATGCCGCAGCCTGACGCTGCGGCATCCGCCCCTGTTGTTCGTTCGACGCGGCCCGGGCAGGCATTCCGGCCGCGTCGAAGTCCTAGTGCTGGATCGCCTTCTCTGCGCCGACGCCCGTGAGCGAGCGCACCTCCATCTCGGACTGCTTGGCCGGGTCCTCGGTGTTCTTGTCGAGCACCGACCCGAGCCAGCCGAGGAGGAAGGCGAGCGGGATGGAGATGATGCCGGGGTTCGACAGCGGGATGATGTCGAAGTCGGCGCCCGGGATCATCGAGGTCGGAGTGCCCGAGACCACGGGCGAGAGCGCGATGACGATGAGCGCCGACGCGAGGCCGCCGTACATGCTCCAGAGCGCACCCTGCGTCGTGAACCGCTTCCAGAACAGGGAGTACACGATGGTCGGCAGGTTGGCGGATGCCGCGACGGCGAACGCCAGGGCGACGAGGAACGCGATGTTCTGGCCGTTCGCCCCGATGCCGCCGATGATCGCGATGATGCCGATCACGACGACGGTGCGACGGGCGACCTTCACCTCGGCTCCCGGCGCGGGCTTGCCCTTCTTCACGACGCTCGCGTAGATGTCGTGCGCGAACGAGGCCGCCGCGGTGATCGTGAGGCCCGCCACGACCGCGAGGATCGTCGCGAAGGCGATCGCCGCGATGAGGCCGAGCAGGATCGGCCCACCGAGTTCGAACGCCAGCAGCGGGGCCGCCGAGTTCGCGCCGCCGGGCGCAGCGGCGATGGTCTCGGGGCCGATGAGGGCCGCGGCGCCGTAGCCGAGCACGAGCGTGAACACGTAGAAGATGCCGATGAGCCAGATCGCCCACACCACCGACTTGCGCGCCTCCTTGGCGGTGGGCACCGTGTAGAACCGCATGAGCACGTGCGGCAGGGCAGCCGTGCCGAGCACGAGCGCGAGGCCGAGCGAGAGGAAGTCGAGCTTCGCGATCTCGGACACGCCGTACTTCAGGCCCGGGTCGAGGATCGCCGGGTTGCCGGCCGTCGCGACCGCGTTGTCGAGCAGCGTCGAGAAGTTGAAGCCGTTGAGCGCGAGCACCCACACGGTCATCACCGCGGCGCCGGCGATGAGCAGGCCGGCCTTGATGATCTGCACCCACGTGGTGCCCTTCATGCCGCCGATGAGCACGTACAGGATCATGAGCGCGCCGACCACGGTGATCACGACGCCCTGGCCGACCTTGTCGCCGATGCCGAGCAGCAGAGACACGAGGCCGCCCGCGCCGGCCATCTGGGCGAGCAGGTAGAAGAAGCAGACGACGAGGGTGGTCGTCGCGGCCGCGATGCGCACGGGCTTCTGCCTGAGGCGGAACGACAGCACGTCGGCCATCGTGAACCGCCCGGTGTTTCGCAGCAGTTCGGCGACGAGCAGCAGCGCCACGAGCCACGCCACGAGGAAGCCGATCGAGTAGAGGAACCCGTCGTAGCCCGTGACCGCGATCGCGCCGACGATGCCGAGGAAGGAGGCCGCCGACAGGTAGTCGCCGGCGATCGCCGAGCCGTTCTGCCCGCCGGTGAACGAGCGGCCGGCGGCGTAGTAGTCGGAGGCGGTCTTGTTGTTGCGGCTCGCGCGGAAGACGATCACGAGGGTGATCGCGACGAACGCGCCGAAGATCCCGATGTTGAGCCAGGGGTTGCCGGGCGAGGCGGATGCGGCCGCGGCTGCGAGGTGTGACATCAGCGGTTCACCTCCGAGACGGATGCCGCGGCGGCATCCAGTTCGATCTCGTCGCGGATCTCCTCGGCCAGCGGGTCGAGCCGCTTGTTCGCGAAGTGCACGTACCACATGGTCACCGCGAACGTCGTGACGACCTGCGCGAGGCCGAGCAGGATCGCGACGTTGACGCTGCCGAACACCGGCGTCGACATGAAGTCGTGCGCGTAGCCGGCGAGCAGCACGTAGACGACGTACCACGCGAGGCACGCGCCGAGCACCGGGAACACGAAGTTCCGGTGCGTGCGGCGAAGGGTCTGGAACTCAGGTGATTGCTGGATCGCGCGGTAGTCGACGTCTGGCGTCGCGGTCTCCGCGCTCAGGGCTTCGTTGCCCATGGCGTCTCTCCTTCGAAGGGGGGATCGGCGGGCCTTCGGCCGCGCCGCTGCCCTGTGTTGGTCCGTGAAGACCTGGCAGTGGCACCATGCTCGCGCTCACGCCGCACCACCGGGGGCGCTCGCCGCTCGTCGTCGCTGAGCGGCGTCCATCGTGCGACGAACGGCGGATCCGCGGCGACGAACGACGGCTACGCTTCTCTGCATGCCCGAGTCGATGCTGCTCGCCGCTGCCGCCGGCGTCGTCGCCGGGGGGCTCGCGGTCGGCGTCGTCCTCCTGCTGCGGCGCATCGTGGTCGCATCGAAGGACCTGGGCACCGATGTCGAGCGGGCGACGTACCAGACCCTGCACCTCGCGAGCCGTGCGGCGAAGCACCTCCGCAGCGGCATCGGCGAGGTCGACGCGACGCGGGCGGGCCGGCACCTGCGGGCGCTCCTCGGCTGCGAGAGCCTGGCCCTCGTCGACCCCTCGGGTGCGGTGACGGTCGAGGGCGACGATGCGGTGCGGGCGGTCGCGGGGCGACTCGCCGCCGAGGCGCGCGCGTCGGGCCGGCCGCAGGTGCAGCGGCGCATCCGCATCGGCGACCGGGAGACGGATGCCGTGGCCGCACCGATCCTCGCGAGCGGCAACCCGGCGGGCGCGATCGTCGCGTTCGCCTCCCCCGTACGCGCCGGACTCGTGCGGGCCACCGGGGAGGTCGCGGACTGGGTCGCCGCCCAGGTGGAGCTCGGCGAGCTCGACGCCTCGCGCGCGGCGCTCGCCGAAGCCGAGGTGCGGGCGCTGCGCGCCCAGATCAGCCCCCACTTCATCTACAACTCGCTCAACGCGATCGCCTCGTTCATCAACACCGACCCCGCGAAGGCCCGCGAGCTCGTGCTCGAGTTCGCCGACTTCACGCGCTACTCGTTCCGCCGCCACGGCGACTACACGACCGTCGCCGAGGAGCTGCGCTCGATCGACAGCTACCTGAAGCTCGAGCGCGCGCGGTTCGGCGACCGGCTGAAGGTGACCCTGCAGGTCGCGCCCGAAGTGCTCTCGACCGTCGTGCCGTACCTGTCGATCCAGCCGCTGGTCGAGAACGCGGTGCGGCACGGGCTGGAGTCGAAGGAGGGCGGTGGCCGTATCACGATCACCGCCGCCGACTCCGGCGCGTTCGCCGAGATCAGCGTCGAGGACGACGGCGTCGGCATCGATCCCGCGGTGCTCGAGCGCGTGCTCGCGGGCGGCGCTCCGGGCGAGCACGTGGGCCTCCGCAACGTGGACGCGCGCCTCCGTCAGGTGTACGGGGAGGAGCACGGGCTGGTCGTCGAGACCAACGTGGGGGCGGGCACGCTCGTGCGGATGCGCGTGCCGAAGTCCCAGCCGGGCCGCGTCGCGGCATCCGCCGATCCCGAACGCGACGCCGATGGGAGACTTGAACCGTGATCTCCGTGCTCATCGCCGACGACGAGCAGCCCGCGATCGACGAGCTGGCGTTCCTCCTCGGCCAGGATCCGCGCATCGGGGTGATCCACCAGGCCGCCTCGGGTGCGGAGGCCATCCGCGTGCTCACCCGAGAGCCCGTCGACGCCGCCTTCCTCGACATCCACATGCCCGGCCTCAACGGCTTCGACCTCGCGCGGGCGATGCAGCGCTTCGAGCGTCGCCCCGCCCTCGTGTTCGTCACCGCCGACGAGGAGGGCGCGCTGGAGGCGTTCGACCTCGCGGCCGTCGACTACCTGCTGAAGCCCGTGCGCACCGAACGGCTGCACCGTTCGGTGACCCGCGTCGTCGAGGCGCTGAAGGCCGCGGGGGCCGGGTCGGCGGGGCCCGCGGCATCCGAATCGCAGCCCGAGATGATCGCGGTGACCCTCGGGGGCACGACCCGCATGATCCGTCGAGACGACGTGCGCTACGTGCAGGCGCAGGGCGACTACGCGCGCCTGCACACCGAAGAGGCCAGCTACCTCGTGCGCGTGCCGATGGCGGACCTCGAGCGGCAGTGGTCGGACTCGTTCGTGCGCATCCACCGTTCGTACCTCGTCGCGATCCCGCACCTCTCGCGCATCCGGCTCGGCGGCGATCACCCGAGTGTCACCATCGACGCGGCCGAGCTGCCCGTGAGCCGGCGCCTGCTGCCCGCGCTCCGCGAACGTCTCGAGTCGGCGACCATCCGGCCGCGGCAATGAGCAGCGATCCGGAGCGCACGGATGCCACGCCGGCGAGGGTGCGGGTCACCGCCCCGCGCCCGGGGTCGGCCGCGGCATCCGCCCGCCCGTCGCCGCACCCGGGAACCGAGGCGCCGACGAGCGACATCGCGGGCGTCTACGTGCGATCGCTGATCCGGACGCAGCTGAGGCTCGGCGTCGTCTTCGCGGTCGGCTTCGTCGTCGCGACGGCGCTGTTCGTGCTGGCGATCGCGTTCGTGCCCGAGCTCGACGCCACGTTCGTGCTCGGCGTGCCGTTGTCATGGCTGCTCCTCGGCATCGGCGTGTACCCGCTCGCGATCACGGTGGCCGGGCTGTACGTGCGCGCCGCCTCGCGCAACGAGGCACGGTACCGCTCGCTCACGGAGGACGAGTGAACGCCGCGATCGGGTACACCGCGATCGTCGCCGTGGCGGTCGCGTCGGCGCTCATCGGGTTCTACGGGCTCCGGGTCTCGCGTACGACGAGCGACTTCTACGTGGCCTCGCGAACGGTGCGCCCGTGGTGGAACGCGTCGGCGATCGGCGGCGAGTACCTCTCGGCGGCGTCGTTCCTCGGCATCGCCGGGCTGATCCTGCTCACGGGGTCGGCGGCGCTGTGGTTCCCGATCGGCTACACGGCGGGCTACCTCATGCTGCTGCTGTTCGTGGCCGCCCCCCTGCGTCGGTCGGGCGCCTACACGATCCCCGACTTCACCGAGGCGCGGCTCGAGTCGGTGTGGGCGCGCCGGGTGACGAGCATCCTCGTGATCGTCGTCGGCTGGTTCTACATCGTCCCGCAGCTGCAGGGCGCCGCGCTCACCGTGCGCATCACGACGGGGCTCCCCGCGTGGGCGGGCTCGCTCGCCGTCGCCGTGATCGTGGCCGTCGTGGTGGCCGCGGGCGGCATGCGCTCGATCACGTTCGTGCAGGCGTTCCAGTTCTGGCTGAAGCTCACCGCGCTCGCGGTCCCGGTGGTCGTGCTGCTCCTCGCGCTCGGCGGCACCGAACCCGCGCTGCCGCCCGTCGAGGCGTTCCCGGCCACGGCAGGGCCGGGCGACCTCGAGGTGTATCGCACGGTGTCGCTGATGGTCGCGCTCCTGCTCGGCACGCTCGGCCTGCCGCACGTGCTCGTGCGGTTCTACACGAACCCCGACGGCGTCGCCGCACGTCGCACGACCGTGATCGTGCTCGTGCTGCTCTCGGTGTTCTACCTGTTCCCCACGGCGTTCGGCTTCCTCGGACGCGCGTTCGCCCCCGACCTCGCGACCAGCGGCGACGCCGACGCCCTCATCCTCCTGCTGCCCGACCGGCTCATCCCCGGTCCCGTGGGCGACGTGCTCACCGCGCTCGTGATCGCCGGCGCGTTCGCCGCGTTCCTCTCGACGTCGTCGGGCCTGGTCGTGTCGCTCGCGGGCGTGATCAGCCAGGACCTGCTCGGCGGCAGCGTGCGCGGCTTCCGCATCGCCGCGGTGATCTCGTCGTTCGTGCCGCTCGTCGTCGCGCTCGCCACCGAGTCGACGGGCCTCGCCGGGAGCGTCGGGCTCGTGTTCGCCTTCACGGCCTCGACCCTGTGCCCGGTGCTCCTCCTCGGCATCTGGTGGCGCGGGCTCACGGCGCGTGGCGCGGTCGCGGGCATGCTCACCGGCGCCGTGCTTTCGGGCACCGCCATCCTCGGCGGCGCGGCCATCTCTGCGGTGCTCCCCGGCATCCGCCCGTTCCTCGAGCAGCCCGCGGCCTGGACCGTGCCGCTCGCCGTGCTCGTGACCGTGCTCGCGTCGCGCGCCGACCGTCGCGGCGTGCCACGCGGCGCCGACGCGTTCCTCACCCGCCTGCACGTGCCCGAGGCGGCCCGACGACGACGGCCCGTCTGAACCGGCGGATGCCGCTACCCGCCACCCAGGCCGACGAGGTCGGCGCTGACCTTCCACAGCCGCGCCGCGGCCGCGGTGTCGTACGAAGCCCTGTTGGACCTCTTGGGCTTCCGATTGGCGAAGTACCTGCCCGATACGCCCTCGACCTCTGCGGATGAGGCGAGGTAGATCGGCGTCTCCGCGCCGCGGGCTGGCCGCTTCATGAACGGCCGCGCCACCGGGCCCATGACCTCGAAGAACCGCACCTGGTCCTCGGCGCCGAAGTCGGTCCTGGTGACTCCCGGGTGCAGCACGGTCGCCGTCACCCCGCTGCCCTGCAGGCGACGAGCGAGTTCGTACGTGAACATCACGTTGGCCAGCTTCGACTGGTTGTATGCCCGCTGACCCGAATAGTCGCGCGCGCCCTGCAGATCGTCGAAGTCGATCCGGCCCGTGGCCTGGGCGCCGGAGGAGACCGTGACCACTCGCGAGGGCGCACTGGCCTCGAGTCGCTCGAGCAGCAGGTTGGTGAGCAGGAAGGGCGCCAGGTGGTTGAGCGCGAAGGTGTGCTCCAGCCCGTCGGCCGTGACGTGCCGGTGTGCCCAGAACCCGCCGACGTTGTTGACGAGCACGTCGATTCGCGGGTACCGCTCGACCACCTCGGCGGCGAGTCGGCGCACCTCCGCCTGGGACGACATGTCCGCGACGAACACGTCGACCGACGGGTTGCCCGTCTGGCGGACGATGTCGGCAGCGGCAGCCTCGGCTCGCCCCAGGTCGCGGCCCGTGATCCCGACCCGGGCCCCCAGTGCGGAGAGGCCGATGGCCGTCGCCTTGCCGATACCACCGGTGCCGCCGGTGACCAACGCGGCCTTGCCGGCCATCGGGCCGGGCACCTGTTCAGGCACTGATTCCGCCCCTTCCGTCCCGTCGGCGGGGAACACGACCCGGCCTACTCCCCCTGCCGGGCGCCGTCAAGCTCCGCGCCGACCGACGATCCGAGCCGCAGCGGCCGGTCGCCCCACTCGGCGAGCCGGGCCTCGAGCCGGTCGCGCACCGCAGGCCACTCGTCGACGATCACCGAGTACACGGCGGAGTCGCGCCACGAGCCGTCGGCGCGAGGACGCTCGCGTCGCGTGATCCCCTCGAACTGCGCACCGAGCTTCAGGATCGCCGCCCGCGAGCGCGCATTGCGCGCATCCGCCTGCAGCTTGACCCGGCCGAACCCGTGGCCGAACGCGAGCCCCAGCAGCAGCAGCTTCGCCTCGGGGTTGACGGTGGTGCCCCAGACCCTCGGGTCGTACGCCGTCCAGCCGATGTGCGCCGATTCGTTCGGCAGGTCGAGATCACCGAGCTTCGTGGCGCCGACGATGGCGCCGTGGTCGGGCCCGCCCGCCAGGCGCACGGTCCACGGCATCGCATCGGGCCCGCCGGCGTAGTAGTCCCTGGCGAAGGCCGCGAACGCCCCGGCGTCGGCCGGCAGCCCCGCAGGGCCGCCGCCGTAGCCTCCGGCGAACACCTCTGGACGACCCAACGCGCGGTACAGCGCCGGAATGTCGGCCTCGGAGTAGGGCGTGAGCGTGATGAATCGACCGACGAGCGGCTCGGCGGCGGGGCGGCTGGCGGTCACCCTGTCGAGTCTGGCACGGACGGCGCGAAGCCTTCCGGCATCCATGCCCGGCACCTACGATGACGGGAGCAGCATTCCGACAGATTGGATGGTGGGGGACATGGGATCGCTGGACGACCTGACGAAGAAGGCACAGGACTTCGTCGAGGAGAACAAGGACAAGATCACCGAGGCGCTCAACAGCGAGCAGGCCGAGGAGATCAGCGACAAGGTCCTCGACGGCGTCGCAGAGGCGGCCAAGAAGGTCACGCCAGATGAGCACGACGCCAAGGTCGACGACGTGCGCGCGAACATCGACAAGGCCATCGGCACCGAGCCGTAGGCCATCGTCCGCATGAGTGGGGCGGATGTCGCGCAGTCGCGGCATCCGCCCCACTCATGTCCGGCGCAGGATCACCTCAGTCGAGCAGGTCGTGCAGCTGCACGATCTCCTCGCGGCCGGGGCCGACGCCGATCGCGGAGATGCGCGAGCCGCTCATGGCCTCGAGCTCGCGTACGTAGCTCTGGGCGTTCGCGGGCAGCTCCGAGAACTCGCGCGCGCCCGAGATGTCCTCGGTCCAGCCGGGGAACTCCTCGTAGACGGGCTTCGCGTGGTGGAAGTCCGACTGCGACACCGGCACCTCGTCGACCCGCTGGCCCTCGACCTCGTACGCGACCGCGACCGGGATGCGCTCGAGGCCCGTCAGCACGTCGAGCTTCGTGAGCACGAAGTCGGTGACGCCGTTGATCCGCGACGCGTAGCGGGCGATTGGCGCGTCGAACCATCCGGTGCGACGGCGGCGGCCCGTGGTGGTGCCGAACTCGAAGCCGCGCTCGGAGAGGAACTCGCCCCACTCGTCGAAGAGCTCAGTGGGGAACGGGCCTGCGCCGACGCGGGTGGTGTACGCCTTCACGACCGCGATGACCCGGTCGATGCGGTTCGGCGCGATGCCGGAGCCGGTGACCGCGCCCCCGCTCGTGGCGTTCGACGACGTGACGAACGGGTAGGTGCCGTGGTCGACGTCGAGCATGGTCGCCTGGCCGCCCTCGAAGAGCACGGTCTCACCGCGCTCGAGCGCCTGGTGCAGCAGCAGCGATGTGTCGGTGACCATCGGGCGGAGCCTGTCGACGTAGCCGAGCAGCTCCTCGACGATCTCGTCGACGCCGATGGCGCGCCGGTTGTAGACCTTCACGAGCAGGTGGTTCTTCTGGTCGAGCGCGCCCTCGACCTTCTGCCGCAGGATGTTCTCGTCGAAGAGGTCCTGCATGCGGATGCCGACGCGGTTGATCTTGTCGGCGTACGACGGGCCGATGCCCCGGCCCGTGGTGCCGATCTGGCGCTTGCCGAGGAATCGCTCCGTGACCTTGTCGAGCGTGCGGTGGTACTGGGTGATCAGGTGTGCGTTCGCCGAGACACGGAGCTTCGAGACGTCCACGCCGCGTACCTCGAGCGCCTCGAGCTCCTCGAACAGCACCTCGATGTCGACGACGACGCCGTTCGCGATCACGGGGGTGACGCCGGGCGTGAGGATGCCCGACGGCAAGAGGTGCAGGGCGTACTTCTCGTCGCCGACGACCACGGTGTGCCCGGCGTTGTTGCCGCCGTTGAACTTCACGACGAAGTCGAGCCGGGAACCCAGCAGGTCGGTCGCCTTGCCCTTGCCCTCGTCGCCCCATTGCGCTCCGATGAGTACGGCTGCGGGCATGTCAGTCCTCTCCTGCCGCGTCCACGGCGGTGGGTTCGGCGATCGGTTCGCCGGTGTGGGCCTCGAATCCGGTGGCCGGCGCGAAGATGCCGGTGGATGCCACGATCGGCATGAGCTGGGTCGGCGTGTACTCCGAGGCGATGCGGGCGGGCGCCTCTGCGTCGGCGGACGCGAGCTCTCCGGCGAGCTTCGCGGCATGGTCGTCGAGGCCGAGCGCCAGGGCCGCGCGCCGCTGCGCATCGAGCGCTCGGAGGTAGGCACGGTTGGGCTCGTCGGACCAGGGCACGGGCTCGCCGGGCTGCCAGCCTGCGGCGGCGAGCTGCTCACGAGCGAGGTCGACGGCGACGGCGGCGAACGCGAACGCCTCGATGGGCTGGCCCTCGGAGTCGGCCAGATCGGCCAGTTCGGCCCACGCGAGAGGTGACGACGGATGCCCCGCCACGACCGACGCGACGGATGCGCGATCGGCTTCGGCGAGTGCCTGCCGAACCTCGGGCTCGTCGGCGAGTGACGCCTCGCCCTCGGGTGCTGATTCGTCTGGGGTCACACTCAACCTTATCGCGGCGTGTTTCCGCGGGTTGGGGAGGTCGCGCAGCCCTCGGTCACGCGAAGGTGAGGCATCCGCGCCTCCCGTAGGCTGGAGCGCATGTCGAAAGTCCTCTCGTCCCTGCCCGTCGGCGAACGCGTCGGCATCGCCTTCTCCGGCGGCCTCGACACCTCGGTCGCAGTGGCGTGGATGCGCGAGAAGGGCGCGGTGCCCTGCACGTACACGGCCGACATCGGGCAGTACGACGAGCCCGACATCGCCGCGGTCCCCGGCCGTGCGAAGGAGTACGGCGCCGAGATCGCCCGCCACGTCGACGCGAAGGCCCCGCTCGTCGAGGAGGGCCTCGTGGCCCTGCAGTGCGGCGCCTTCCACATCCGCTCGGGCGGCAAGACGTACTTCAACACCACGCCGCTCGGCCGCGCGGTCACCGGCACGCTGCTCGTGCGCGCCATGAAGGAGGACGGCGTCGACATCTGGGGCGACGGCTCGACCTACAAGGGCAACGACATCGAGCGGTTCTACCGCTACGGCCTGATGGCCAACCCGCGGCTGCGCATCTACAAGCCGTGGCTGGATGCCGCGTTCGTGACCGAGCTCGGCGGCCGCAAGGAGATGAGCGAATGGCTCGTCGCCCGTGGCTTCCCCTACCGCGACTCCACCGAGAAGGCCTATTCGACCGACGCGAACATCTGGGGAGCCACGCACGAGGCGAAGAAGCTCGAGCACCTCGACACCGGGCTCGACATCGTCGAGCCGATCATGGGCGTCGCCGCCTGGCGCGACGACGTCGAGGTGGCCACCGAGGAGGTGTCGGTGCGGTTCGAGGCCGGGCGCCCCGTCGCGATCAACGGCGCCGAGTTCAGCGACGCGGTCGCCCTCGTCTACGAGGCGAACGCGATCGGCGGCCGCCACGGCCTCGGCGTCTCCGACCAGATCGAGAACCGCATCATCGAGGCGAAGAGCCGCGGCATCTACGAGGCGCCAGGCATGGCGCTGCTGCACATCGCCTACGAGCGGCTGCTCAACGCCATCCACAACGAGGACACCGTCGCGAACTACCACGCGGAGGGCCGTCGCCTGGGGCGTCTCATGTACGAGGGCCGCTGGCTCGACCCGCAGTCGCTCATGCTGCGAGAGTCGATCCAGCGCTGGGTGGGATCCGCGGTCACCGGCGAGGTCACGCTGCGCCTGCGCCGCGGCGACGACTACACGATCCTCGACACCAAGGGCCCTGCCCTCAGCTACCACCCCGACAAGCTCTCGATGGAGCGGGTCGGCGACGCCGCGTTCGGCCCCGAGGACCGCATCGGCCAGCTCACCATGCGCAACCTCGACATCGCCGACTCGCGCGCCCGCCTCGAGCAGTACGCGGTGCAGGGCATCGTCGGCGGCGCGACGGCGGAGCTCGTCGGCGACCTGCAGGCCGGCCAGGCCGCCGAGATCTCGGCCGGCGAGGTCGAGACGGACCTCGAGGCGGCGACGGATGCCGCGAACGAGGCCGCGGCGTTCGACCTCGGCACCGACTGACCCGTCACCCGGTTGCGGCCTTTCACGCGGGCGGGGGCGGTGCCATACTCAGACGACCGACCGATCGGCGCATTCTGCGGCGGTCGGCGCGACCGTACTGGGGAGGGCGCGATGGCCCGTGGTCTGAAGAAGCGAACGGGCGTGCCGGCGTGAGCGCCGAGACCGCCGTGATCATCGGCTGGGTGCTCATCCTGGCCGACCTGGCGATCCGGATCGGGGCGCTCATCATCATCCCGCGCAACCGCAAGCCCACCGCCGCGATGGCATGGCTCCTCGCGATCTTCCTGATCCCGTTCGTCGGGATCATCCTGTTCCTGCTCATCGGCAGCCCCAAGCTGCCGAAGGCGCGGCGCGAACGGCAGCTGGAGATCAACCGGATGATCGCCGAACGCGGCGACCGACTCGACCTGCCCGACGGCAGGGCGGAGTGGCCGACGTGGTTCGCGACGGCCGTCGAACAGAACCGGACGCTCGGTGCGCTGCCCGCCGTCGGCGGCAACACCGCGCGGCTGATCGGCGACTACCGGGGGTCGATCGACGCGATGGCGGCCGACATCGACACCGCGACGCGCTTCGTCCATGTGGAGTTCTTCATCGTCGCCCTCGACGAGACCACGAAGGGGTTCTTCGCCGCCATGGAACGAGCGGTGCAGCGCGGCGTCGTGGTGCGCCTTCTTCTCGACTACGTGGCATCCAGGCGCGTCTCCGTCCACGCTGCGACGGTCGCCGAACTCGACCGCATCGGCGCGAACTGGAGCTACATGCTCCCAGTGCAGCCGACCAAGGGGAAGTACCAGCGGCCCGACCTGCGCAACCACCGCAAGCTCGTCGTCGTCGACGGGCTCGTCGCCTACACGGGCTCCCAGAACCTCATCGACCGCAGTTACGACTCGCCGAAGAACCAGAAGCGCGGGCTGCAGTGGCAGGAGCTCGTGACCCGCGTGACGGGGCCCACCGTCACCGCCGTGAACGCGGTGTTCCTGTCCGACTGGTACAGCGAGACCGACGAGCTGCTCGGCGAGGAGGAGAACGTGCCGGCCCTCGCCGTTCCCGCCGATCCGTCACCCGACGCGCTCGTCTGCCAGGTCGTGCCGAGCGGGCCCGCCTACGTCGCCGAGAACAACCTGCGGCTGTTCCTCACGCTCGTCTCGTCGGCGCAGCAGAGGGTCATCATCACGAGCCCGTACTTCGTGCCCGACGAGGCGATGATGTACGCCATCACCTCGGCCAAGTACCGCGGCCTGGATGTGCAGCTGTTCGTCTCCGAGATCGGCGACCAGGGCTCCGTCTGGCACGCGCAGCGGTCGTACTACGGCGACCTGCTCCGAGCGGGCGTGCGCATCTGGCTGTACCCCGGCCCGTACATCCTCCACGCGAAGCACCTCTCGATCGACGACGACGTGGCCGTGATCGGCTCGAGCAACATGGACATCCGCTCGTTCAACCTCAACTTCGAGATCTCGCTGCTCGTGCGCGGGCACTCCTTCGTCGCCCAGATGCGCGAGGTCGAGGAGGGCTACCGCTCCATCGGGCGCGAGCTCACGCTCGAGGAGTGGGAGCGCGAACCGGCATCCGCCACCTTCCTCGACGGCATCGCGCGGCTCACGTCGGCGCTGCAATAGGCGGAAGGGGCACGGATGCTGGGCGCGATCGGACACATCCTCCCGATCGCGGTCGCGGTCGCGATCAGCTCGGTGCCGATCATGGCCACCGTTCTCATCCTCCTCTCGCCGAAAGGCAGGAGGACCGCGCTCCCGTTCCTCATCGGCTGGGTCCTCGGGATGGCGGTGATCGTCACCCTCTGCACCCTCGGCGCACAGGCGATCCCGGCGCCGCGGTCCGACCGACGTCCCGCGACCGCGATCGCCATCGCGGAGATCCTGGTCGGCATCGGGCTCGTCGTGGTCGCGATCGTGGAGTGGCGTCGCGCCCGCCGCCACCCATCCGACGCCCTCCCCAAGTGGTTGGCCTCGGTCGACAAGCTCGGGCCGTGGAGCGCGTTCGGCATCGCATTCGCCCTCAACTTCCGCCCCAAGGGCCTGCTCCTGGCGATCGCGGCCGGCCTTGCGATCCGCGCCGGGAATCTCTCCGTGGGGGAGTCTGCGATCGTGATCGGGATCTACACGATCATCGGTGCCTCATCCGTCGGGGTGCCGGTCATCCTCGCGCTGGTCGATCCGAAGGGGATGCAGCCGCGGCTCCTCGACATGAAGGAGTGGATCATGCGCAACCACGGCACGGTGACGGCGCTCATCGTGCTGATCATCGGCGTGGTCATCATCGGGGCGGGGCTGGCGAACCTGTGATCGCCTGAACTTGCACATTGCCGCCGGCCTCACCCGTCGCGCCTTCTACGGCCACTTCGCGAACCGCGACGAGCTCGTGGACGCGGTGATCGACGTGGGCGCCGCCCGACTCAACGCCGTCGCCGCCGCGACCGACCACCCCCACGCCCCCACCGCCATCGCGCTGCTCGGCGCGCGCCTGTGGGGCGCCGTCGAGCACGTTCGCGTCCTCGCGGGCATGGCCGTGCGCCAGCCCTACGCCGCCCACGCCGCCGAGGCGCTGCTGCCGGTGCGCGAGCGGCTCCGCGTCCTCGTCGCACGAGGGGCCGCCGAGGGCACCGTGCGCCCCGACATCCGCGCCGAGGTGCTCGCGCGCCTGATCGAGTCCGCGGCGATCTCGGTGCTCCTCGAAGCCGCCGCCACGGACATCGACGACGCCGAGGGCCGGCGACTCGTGATGCTCGCCGTGCTCGGCACCGCCGGGCTCTCGTGGCAGGCCAGCGCCGAGCTCATCGCCACGGCGTCCGACCTCGCGGTCCCCGAGGGTCCGCGCGCATGAGGATCGAGTTGCGCGGCGTCGGGAAGGGCCGCCGCGGGCAGGCGCTCGCGTCCACCTCCGTCGGCTTCGAGTCGGGCCGCGCAACGCTCGCGCGCGCCGAGACCGAGCAGCGGCCGACAGTGCTCGGCTCGCGGCCGGCCGCATGCGGCCCGACAGCGGCTCGGTGACGATCGACGGCCGAGCGGATGCCGCCGCGATCCGCCGAGCGATCGCCCTCATCGCGCTCGTCGCCGTGCCCGTGGTCTACGGAGGCCTCTACCTCTGGGCGAACCAGGACCCGTACGCGAAGTTCCCGTGACGCGCATGACGCACTACCGCACCCTGCGCGACCTGCAGCCGAGCCTCATCGGCTGAGCGGATGCCGCGGCATCCGCTCGCTGCGAACCGGCGTCAGGCGGGCGTCTGCTGGTGCGCGGCGACGTGCCAGGCGCCGTCGTCGTAGAGGTACGTCGTCGACATGCGCAGGTCGGCCGTGTCGTCGCCGCGCCGTGCGAGCGCCCGGTAGACGAGGATGCCGGCCCGGTCGCCGAGCCGGACGACGGCTGGCTCGTGCAGCTCGTAGGAGTCCCACCGCGGCGCGCGGCGGAACGCGGCGAGGACCTCGTCGCGGCCGAGCATCGCCCCCTCCACCACCATGAGCGCATCGCGGGTCATCGCACGCTGGTAGTGCTCGCCGCCGCGACCTTCGAGGATCGCCTTCCATCCGGCGTGCTCCTCGTGCAGCAGGCGGGCGGGCAGATCATCGGTGATCTCGGTCATGGACCCAAGCTAACCGCGATCGGATGCCGCGGGAAGGGCGTTGCCCGATGCCGTACGGCCGCGCCGCGGCATCCGCCCGCTAGAGCCAGTTGCGGCGCTTGAAGATCACGTACAGCGTCAGGCCCGAGCCCACCATGAGAGAGATCGCGAACGGGTAGCCCCACTCCCAGAGGAGTTCGGGCATGTGCCTGAAGTTCATGCCGTAGATCGTGCCGACGAGCGCGGGCGCGAACAGGATCGCCGCCCAGCTCGAGATCTTCTTCGTCTGCTCGCTCTGCGCGAGGCTCGTCTCGGTGAGGCGCTTCATCTCCTCGTTCTGCCGCTGGCCGACGAGGGTCGCGTGCACCGACAGGGCGTTCTGCAGCAGCTGCCGGAACGACTCGCCGCGCTCGACGATGCGGATGACGTGGTCCTTCACGTCGCGCAGGTACCGCTGCAGCTCGAGGTCGACGTGGTACTTCTCGAACCCGCGCTCGAGGAGGGCGAACATGTCGATGATCGGCCTGGTCGCGCGCTGGAACTCCATGACCTCGCTTGCGAGGTCGTAGATGCGCCTCGTCACCTGGGGGTCGCCGGAGAAGAGCTGCTCCTCGATCTCGTCGATGTCGTTCTCGAGGCCGAGGTCGACCGGCGAGTACTCGTCGACGACCTCGTCGAGGACCGCGTAGAGCACGGCCTCGGGCCCCTTCGCAAGGAGGTCGGGCGACCCCTCGAGCCGATGGCGCACCTTCGCGAGGTTCGGCGACTCCGCGCGCCGGATCGTGATCGCGAAGTCGCGACCGATGAACACGTGCAGCTCGCCGAACTCGACCTGCTCGACGTCGTCGAGGTAGCGCGCGGGGCGCAGCACGATGAACAGCGTCTCGCCGTACCGTTCGATCTTCGCCCGCTGGTGGCCCTTGCGGGTGTCCTCGACCGCGAGGGGGTGCAGGCCGAACTCGCTCGCCACCGCGTCGAGCTCGGCGTCGGTGGGCCGGTAGAGGCCGATCCACGCGAAGCCGCCGTGCGCCTCGCGGGTCTCGAAGGTCTCCTCGAGCGAGGCGGGTGTGGCGACCCGGCGGCCGCCCACGTAGATCGCGTTGTCGACGACGGGCATCGGGTCAAGTCTCGTGCGCGGCGGGGACGGCGACGCTTCCGACACGCGGCAGGGTCTCAGGCACCGGTGTTCGTGGCCCACTGCCCGCGCACCGCGGTGGGGCGCGAGCGCTCGAGCGTGCCCGGCACGATCCCGAGTCGCTCCTCGGCGGCCGTGAACACGACGCGGTCGGCGTCCTCGCGGCTCACGATGCCGATCGCATGGTGCTGCACCGCGATGCCGTCGGCGAGCGCGGTGAGCATGCGGGCGTCGGATGCCGGGTCGGCGCTCGTGCCGAGCCCGGCCTGGTCGAGGCGCTCGATGATGCGCGAGAGCCGGCGCTCGCAGTCACGGTGGTGCCGCGTGAGCGCGGCGTGCAACTCGGGATTGCGCGGCGCCTCGCTCCACGCGTCGATCCACACGAGGTAGTGCTCCCGCGGAGTCGACGTGAGCCAATCGGCGAGCGCCTCGACGGGCTCGACCCGCTCGGCGACCTCCTCGTCGTCCTCGAGCTCGGCGAGCACTGCCGCGTCGAACGCGGCCGCGACGAGCTGCTCGCGGGTGGGGAAGTAGTGCCGGATGAGGCCGTGCACCACGCCGACCTCGGCCGCGACGTCGCGCAGCGTGACCCGCGCGAAGCCGTCGCGGGCGACGAGCCGCAGCGTCGCGGCGAGGATCTGCTCCCGCCGCGCCGCGGGGTCGAGACGCGTCACCATGCCTCCATGCTACCCCTCTTGTCCATGCGGACAACGAATGGTAACGTGTTATCCATGTGGACAAGAAGGGGAATGGAGCCGCGCAGCGTCGACCCCCACCGCCGCCGGCTGACGACCGGCGTCGTCACGGCGACCGTGCTCATGTCCTCCGGCGCCATGGTCATCTTCCCCCTGCTGCCCACCCTCCAGGCGCAGCTCGGCATCTCCACCGCCGACATCGGGTTCATGGCCGCGGCCGGGTTCGCGGCCGCGCTCGCCGCCGAACTCATCGTCGCCCCCTACGCCGATCGCGGTCGGGCGCGCAGCATGGGCGTCGTCGGCGTGCTGCTCATGGCCGCGGCGCTCGCGGGGTCGGCGCTCGCCACCGACACCTGGCACCTCGTTGCGGGCCGCGCCCTCGGCGGATTCGGCTACGGCGTGTTCATAGCCGCGGCGAGCGCGCTGCTCGTGCGGGCCGATCCGGCGCGCGCCGGCGAGTCGCTCGGACGCCTCGGCGCCGCCGAGCTCGCGGGCGTGTCGCTCGGTCCTCTGGCGTCGGGGCTCGCGATCGCCTTCGCCGCGCCGGGCGCGATCCTCGCGTGGTCGGGCGCCGTGGTGTTGCTCGGGGTCGTCCCGGTGGCGCTGGCGTTCCGCGAACGCGCGACGGCGACGGCGACGGCGATGGCGATGGCCTCCAAGACGGCGGATGCCGCGGCCGCAGGCGCGACGGGGGTCGACGCCGCCGCGGCATCCGTCACCCCTGCGGCGCGCCCGCCGCGCGTGAGCTTCGACCTGCTGCGCTCGCCGATGGTGGTCGGCGTGCTGCTGCTGTACGGCGCCGTCATGGTGCCGACGGGCGCCTACGACGCGATCTGGCCGCGGTTCATGGCCGACATCGGCGCGAGCGAGTGGCTCACCGCGCTCAGCTACACGCTGTTCGCCGTGCCGTACGCGCTCGTCGCGGGCTGGGCGGGCCGGCTCGCCGACCGCCGCGGCGGGGTCTCGGCGTTCGTGCGCGGCGCCGTGGTGCTCGTGCCGATCGTGGCGCTCTACGGCGTGATCGGCAACCCGTGGGTCGCGACCGGCGTCGGCTTCGTGGAGTCGAGCGGGCAGGCGCTCGCGTTCATCGGCGCCGCCGCAGCGATGGCACAGACCGTGCCCGCGGCCAGGGCGGGGGCATCGCAGGGGCTCATGCGGGCATTCGGGCTGCTCACCGCGACGATCGCGGCAGCGCTCTCGGGCATCGCCTACGAGACGGGGGGACCGTTGCTGCTTTTCGGCGGCACGGCGATCGTCGTCGTCGTGATCATCGCCGCGGGGTTGCTCGTGGTGCGGGCCGCTCTGAACTCAGCGACGAGCGTGCCTGCGCACCCACTCGTGCATGACGATCGCCGCGGCAGCGCTCGCGTTGATCGAGCGCGTCGAGCCGTATTGCGTGATCTCCACCACGAGATCGGCGGCGGCGAGCGCCGCGTCGCTGAGGCCCGGCCCCTCCTGGCCGAAGAGCAGCACGCAGCGCTCGGGGAGCTCGACGTCGTCGACCGGCAGTGAGCCCTCGACGTTGTCGACCGCGATGACCGGCAGGGACTCCGCGCGCGCCCAGGCGACGAAGTCGGAGACATCCGGATGGTACGCGAGGTGCTGGTAGCGGTCGGTGACCATCGCGCCGCGCTTGTTCCAGCGCCGGCGCCCGATGATATGCACGGTCTCTGCGGCGAAGGCGTTGGCCGTGCGCACGATCGACCCGATGTTGAGGTCGTGCTGCCAGTTCTCGATGGCGACGTGGAACGGATGCCGGTGCGTGTCGAGATCCGCGACGATCGCCTCGAGGCGCCAGTACCGGTACCGGTCGACGACGTTGCGCGCGTCGCCGTGCTCGAGCAGCTCGGGGTCGTAGCGTGGATCGTCGGGCCATGCCGCACTGCCGCCCGGCCACGGGCCGACGCCCTGCAGCACGGTGGGCTCGTGCGGCTCCGCGGGCTCGGGCACGTCGGTTTCGTCGGTCACGCTGCAACGCTACCCGCGCATCAGGGTTCGGCTGCCCGCACACGAACACGGCCCCGACGCTGCACGCCGGGGCTGCCGGCGGAGCGAATCGCGAGTCTGCGCGACGACCAGCCACCCAGCGCCAGCAGCGTTGCCGACGACTCCGGCACTGATGCCAGAACAGCATCAGTGCCGGAGTCGGGAGGAGTGGAAATCACCCGAGAACGGGTGACAGGGGCCTCGGGCACTTACTTTCGGTGTGCCGAAATCTGTGTAATATTTCGGTATGCCGAAAGCTTCGGATGCAGCAACGATGCCATCCCCCACCCGAGCCGAACCGACCGAGCCCACGCCCTCGCGTGCGGCTCCGATCGCGACGTCGGTACCGCGCCTCGCGTGGCTGATCGGACCGGCCCTCGTCGCCGGAGTGGCGTACCTCGACCCCGGCAACGTCGCGAGCAACATGACGGCGGGCGCCCAGTACGGGTACCTGCTCGTCTGGGTCGTCGTGCTCGGCAACGTCATGGCCTGGCTCATCCAGTACCTCTCGTCCAAGCTCGGCATCGTCACCGGACGGAGCCTGCCCGAAGTGCTCGGCGGGCGCATCCGCAACCCATGGGCGCGCCGCGCGTACTGGTTGCAGGCCGAGCTCGTGGCCATGGCGACCGACCTCGCCGAGGTCATCGGCGGCGCGGTCGCGCTGAACCTGCTGTTCGGCGTCCCCCTCATCTGGGGCGGCCTCATCACCGGCACCGTCTCGATCGTGCTGCTCGTGCTGCAATCGCGTCGCGGCCCGCGTACGTTCGAATTCGTCATCATGGGCCTGCTCGTGATCATCGCGGTCGGGTTCACGGTCGGCGTCTTCGTCGCCCCGCCCGACCCGGCCGGAGTCGTCGCGGGTCTCGTGCCGCGCTTCGCCGACGCCAACTCGGTGCTGCTCGCGGCGTCGATCCTCGGGGCGACGATCATGCCCCACGCCATCTACGCGCACTCGGCACTCAGCCGCGACCGCTTCGCGACGCACCGGGGCGAGCAGGCCGGAGCGCGGGTTTCGACGAGCTCAACCGGCACCGCGTGGCACGGCTTCGGCGTCAGGCGGGGCACGGATGCCGCGCCGGAGCTCCTTCCAGGCACCGCCACGGCCGTGCCGACCGACCTGCTCATCCGCGCCACCCGCTGGGACGTGTCGATCGCCATGGCGATCGCCGGAACCGTGAACCTCTGCATCCTCCTGCTCGCGGCCGTGAACCTCTCGGGCGTCGAGGGCACCGACAGCCTCGAGGGCGCCTACGCCGCGCTCGGCGCAGCGCTCGGGCCCGCGATCGCGACGCTCTTCGCGGTCGGCCTCCTCGCCTCCGGCCTCGCGTCGACCTCGGTCGGCGCCTACGCCGGCGCCGAGATCATGTACGGCCTGTTGCACGTGCGGGTGCCGCTCATCCTCCGCCGGCTGGTCACCCTGGTCCCGGCGCTCGCGATCCTCTGGCTCGGCTTCGACCCCACGCTCTCGCTGGTGCTCAGCCAGGTGGTGCTCTCGTTCGGCATCCCGTTCGCGCTCGTGCCGCTCGTCGCCCTCACCGCGAAGGCGGGCGTCCTCGGCCGGTGGAAGAACCACTGGGCGACGACCGCCGCGGGGATCGCGGCATCCGTATTCCTCATCACGCTGAACGGAGTGCTGCTCTGGCTGGTGTTCACCGGAGCCTGATGCCCTAGGGTGCTGGAGAGCGCGTGACGAGGAGGCTGCGATGACGGGGTGGCGTCTCCGGGAGTTCCACAGTGACGATCTCGACGGCATCCTGCACCTGTGGGAGGAAGTGAGATCCTCGTCGATCGAGCCCGTCTACGCGCTCAGCGAGGTGATCGCCTCGTGCCAGAAGGACCATGCGATCGTCGCCGTGCATGCCGACGAGGTCGTGGGTGCGGTCGTCGGTCGCGCTGCGCACGACCAGGGTTGGGTCGTCTTCCTCGCGACGACGACCTCGTGGCGCGGGCGCGGCATCGGCGCCGCCCTGCTCGCCGCGCTCGAGAAGAAGATGGCCCCGCACGGCCTCGCGAAGCTCTCGGCCCTCATGCCGGAGGCCGAGACCCGCGTCGACGCCTTCCACAGCCAGGGCTTCGAGCTGAAGCAGAACCTGCGCTACTTCGAACGCCGCATCCCCGTGCAGCGACAGGAGCTCGACTCGTTGAGTGAGCTGGGCGGGCGCATCCTGCCGCGCGACCTGTGGGAGTCCGTCGCAGGCATGCGCAGCGAGAAGGAGATCCTCGAGCAGCGCCTCGTGCTCCCGCTCGCGCAACCCGATCTCGCCGAGGAGTTCGGCGTCGTACCGCCGCGGGCCGTCGTGCTGTTCGGCCCGCCCGGCACCGGCAAGACGACCTTCGCCAAGGCGATCGCATCTCGACTCGAGTGGTCGTTCGTCGAGGTGTTCCCCTCGCGCCTCGCGGCCGACCCACGCGGACTCGCGGGCGCGCTGCGCGAGACGTTCGTGAAGATCTCCGACCTCGAGCACGCGGTCGTGTTCATCGACGAGGTCGAGGAGATCGCCGCGCATCGCTCGGGCGAGCCGCCGTCGGCGCTGCAGGGCGTGACCAACGAGCTGCTCAAGATCATCCCGGCGTTCCGCGAGCAGCCCGGGCGCCTGCTCGTGTGCGCGACGAACTTCATCCGCGCCCTGGACACCGCGTTCCTCCGGCACGGACGCTTCGACTACGTCATCCCGATCGGCCTACCCGATGAGGCCGCTCGCCTCGCGATCTGGCATCGCTACGTGCCCGAGAGCGTCATCGACACGGTGGACCTGCCCCTGCTCGTCAGGCGGACGGCTGGCTTCTCCCCCGCGGACATCGAGTTCGCCGCCCGCAGCGCCTCGCAGCGCGCCTTCGAGGCGGCCATCGACGCGGGCGGCGCGGGCCGCACGCTCGACGGCGCGCGCGGGCCGCGCACCGAGCACTACCTCGACGCCATCGCCGGCACCCGCACCACCGTGTCGGAGGAGGTCGCCGCCGGGTTCCTCGAGGACATCGCGGCGCTCGCGCGGGTCTAGCGACGCTCGGACGCCGCCGGGCCTTCGCGACCCCGCTATCCTGAGGCCGATGCCTGCCACGAGCCCCGCCATCGAGGACTACCTGAAGACGGTGTACGCCCACACCGAGTGGCAGCCCGACCCCATCACGCCCAAGGCGCTCGCCGACCGGCTCGGCGTCGCACCCTCGTCGGTGACCGAGATGGTGAAGAAGCTGGCCGCGGCCGGGCTCGTCTCGCACGCACCCTACGGCGCAGTCCGCCTGACGGATGCCGGCATGGCCCGCGCCCTGGCGGTCGTGCGCCGCCATCGTCTCATCGAGACCTGGCTCGTGCAGGAGATGGGCTATGGCTGGGACGAGGTGCACGACGAGGCCGAGATCCTCGAGCACGCCATCTCCGACCGGCTGCTCGAGGCGATCGACGTGCGGCTCGGGCGCCCGGTGCGCGATCCGCACGGCGACGCGATCCCCTCGGCCGCCGGCACGCTCGAGCCCCGCCATGCCGTGCTGCTCGCCGACGCCCTCTCCGGCCACGAGGGGGCCGTGGTGCGCATCAGCGACCGCGATCCCGCCGTGCTCCGCGCGCTCGACCACGCGGGCATCGGCCTCGACACCGTGCTGACGGTGACGGATGCCGCCGCGGCATCCGTCAGCGTCGCCGTCGCCGGACGGGCGACCCACACCATCCCCCGCGCGACCGCCGAGGCGATCTGGGTCACCGCATAGACGCCCCTCGCGTGTGCCGCCAGCGGCATCCGCCGTTCATCGGCCCGTGACATGGGCACCCTAGGCTTGACGCATGGGACGACGTGAAGAGGTCGAGTGCTGGCTCACCGACATGGACGGGGTGCTCGTGCACGAGAACCACGCCCTGCCCGGCGCGTCCGAGCTGCTGCAGCAGTGGGAGGACGCAGGCACGCCCTACCTGGTGCTCACGAACAACTCGATCTTCACCGCGCGCGACCTCTCCGCGCGGCTGCGCTCGAGCGGGCTCAACGTCCCCGAGGAGCGCATCTGGACATCGGCCCTCGCGACGGCCGACTTCCTGAAGCAGCAGCTGCCCGGCGGCACGGCGTTCGTCATCGGCGAGGCCGGCATCCTCACGGCGCTGCACGAGGCCGGGTTCGTGATGACCGAGACGAACCCCGACTTCGTCGTCGTCGGCGAGACCCGCAACTACTCGTTCGAGGCGATCACCAAGGCGATCCGGCTCATCGGCAACGGTGCCCGGTTCATCGTCACCAATCCGGATGCCACCGGCCCGTCGGCCGACGGCCCCTTGCCCGCGACCGGCGCGATCGCGGCCCTCATCACGAAGGCCACCGGCAAGGAGCCGTACGTCGTCGGCAAGCCGAACCCGATGATGTTCCGCTCGGCGCTCAACAAGATCGGCGCGCACTCCGAGAACACCGCGATGATCGGCGACCGCATGGACACCGATATCGTCGCGGGCATCGAGGCGGGCCTGCACACGGTGCTCGTGCTCACCGGCATCAGCGACCGAGCCGAGGTCGAGCGCTACCCGTTCCGGCCCGAGGAGATCCTCGATGGCGTGCACGAGCTCGTGCGCGTCGTGCCGGTGGAGTCCGAGCTCTAAGGTCGGCGCGTCACCCCTCCCCGCATCCGCTCGCCACCGCGACGCCGGTCACGCCGGTCACGCCGCGGCGAGGCGTTCCATGGGCTCGGCGTCGAGGCGCTCGCGCACCTCGGGATCGAGATCGAGCTCGGCCGCGCCGAGCGTCTCCTCGAGCTGGGCGAGGGTCGACGCGCCGACAATCGGGATGACCGGTGCCGCTGCGCCGAGGAGCCACGCGAGTGCGACCTGGTTCGGCGTCGCGCCGACGTCGCGGGCGACCTCGTGCAGGAGCCGGATCCGCGCATGCGTCGTCGGGTGATCGACGCCGCCCCACATCGGCTTGTCGGTGCGGGTGAGCGAGCCCTGGTGCAGCGGCGAGTACGCCGTGACCGCGAGCGGCGGCCGGTCGTCGACCCCGGTGGATGCCGCGTAGTCGAGCAGTTCGGGCGTGACGAAGTTCATGCGTCCGAGCTTCGGCGTCGGATGGATGAAGCTGTACTGCTGCTGCACGAGCCCGTACGGCGCGATGCCCTGCCGTAGGGCCTCCTCGCGTGCCTCGACCACGCGCCAGACGGCCACGTTGGAGATGCCGGTGATGCCGACGACACCCTCGTCCTGCAGCGCGCCGAATGCGCCCACCGTCTCGGCGAGCGCGGTGTCGCGGTCGTCGACGTGGCCGTAGAGCACGTCGATTCGGTCGACGCCGAGGTGCGTGAGGCTCTCGTGCGCTTCGCGGTCGACGATGTCGGCGGCGAGGCCCTGGTAGTTCGTCGGCGGCGTATTCGAGAGCGGCAGCGCGGGGTCCTTCTTCGCAGCGCCGAGCTTCGTTGCGAGACGCACGCGGTCACGGAGGCCGCGGCTCGCGAGCCAGCGGCCGAGGACGTCCTCACTGTCGCGGCCGTGCCCGTCGCCCCACGCGTTGTAGTTGTTCGCAGTGTCGATGAAGCTGCCGCCGGCCTCGACGAAGCGGTCGAGGATCGCGAACGAGGTGGCTTCATCGGTCAGAGTGCCCATCAACATCGTGCCGAGGCAGAGTGTCGAGACGTCGAACGAGGTGCGCCCGTCGCCGATGGTGCGGTATCGCATGATGTGCCTTTCGATCGAGTGATGCGTTCGAGCGTACGGATCGATCGGCTCGGACATACACTCCAATCAATCACACTCTGGCCAGACCAATCCAACCCATACACGGAGGTGCTCCGGATGCCGCGACCACCAGCCGCCCCGGCCCTCGCCTGGGAGACCCTGCTCGATCTCGACGACGGCCCCGTGCCCCTGCGCGACCGCCTCGAGCGGTCGATCCGCGAGGCGGTGCACGCCGGCCGCATTCCGCCGGGGGCGGCCCTCCCACCGAGCCGCACGCTCGCCGAGACGCTCGGCGTCTCGCGATGGGTCGTCACCGAGACGTACGGCCAGCTCGTCGCCGAGGGCCTCCTCGACGCCACGGTGGGCGCGGCGACGCGCGTGGCGGCGGGCACATGGCACCCGTCCGGACGCCCATCGGCCGATGCGCGGCCGCTTCGCGGCGAGTACCGTCGGCCGACGTACGACCTGGGGCCGGGAGTGCCCGACCTGCGGCACGTGCCGCGCGCCCGATGGGCGGCCTCGGTGCGGCGGGCGCTCGACCTGCTCCCCGATGCCGAGCTCGCCGTGGTCGACCGGCTGGGTCATCCGCTCGCCCGCGCGGCCGTCGCCGACTACCTCGTGCGCTCACGTCGCGCGGTGGCACAGCCCGACGACGTCGTGATCACGCACGGCGCGACCGACGGTATGGTCGGCCTGGCCGCGGGGCTGCGCACGGCCGGCCATCGGAGCCTCCTCGTCGAGGACCCGAGCTGGAGCCGCCTGCGCGAGGTCGCGGCTGCGGCGGGTCTCACCCCCGTGCCCGTGCCGGTCGACGATGGCGGCGTAGACGTGGACGCCCTCGTCCACGCGGCCGACCGCACCGGCGCCAGGGCGGCCCTGCTCACGCCGGCCCACCAGTTCCCGCTCGGAGCGGCCCTGTCGCCGGCCCGACGGGAGGCGATCGTGCGCTGGGCGCGACAGGTCGACGGAGTGCTCATCGAGGACGACTACGATGCGGAGTTCCGCTACGACCGGCGCCCGATCGCGGCACTCCAGGGACTCGCGCCCGAGCGCATCGTGCTCCTCGGGTCGCTGTCGAAATCGGTCGCGCAGGCGCTCGGGCTCGGCTGGGCGATCATCCCGGGCGGCCTTCGGGAGAAGCTGCGCATCCCAGAGACGGCGCGGCCGTCGACGCTCGACCAAGTCGCGTTGGCACGGTTCTTCGAGTCCGGCGACCTCGAGCGGCACCTGCGTGCGGCTCGGGGGCGATTCCGCCGGCGACGGGCCGCGCTGCTCGAGGCGCTCGCGCGGGAGCTGCCCGAGCTCGCCGTGACGGGCGTCGCCGCCGGCATGCACGCCGTGCTCGAACTCCCCACCGGAGTGCGGGCGGCGCACGTGCGAGATGCGGCCGCCCGGGTCGACGTGGCGGTGTCCGACCTCGGACGGTACCGGGCGTCGAGCCGCACGCCGAAGTCGGAGGCGCTCGTGCTGGGTTACGGCAACCTCTCGGACGCGCTCGTCGACGAGGCGGTCGGGCGCCTCGCGCGCGCCATCCGGTCGTTCGCCTGAGACCGCCGACGGCGCGTCACGCGAGGCGAACGATCGCCGCCTCGACGAGGCCCCAGAACCGGTCGACGTCGAGCCCGATCGCGACCCATGCGTTCGGCTCGCGCCGCAGCATCCTGTCGAAGTCCACGCTGGTGGCGCCGACCGTCTCGGTGCCGGCGAGCTCCACGTCGAGACGCGTGTGTACGACCTCGACCGCGGCGGGGTCGGCCAGCACCGCCACGGCGACCGGGTCGTGCAGCGGTCCGTCTGGCATGCCGAACACCTCGTCGTTCGTGCGGCAGAAGAACTCGAGCAGCTCGTCGCCGAATGCCGCGGTCGCCGTGCCGACCGCGGCGAGCCGCTCGCGCACCGCTGCGGTCACGAGCGCGCGATGCGTGACGTTCAGTCCGACCATGGTGAAGCGGATGCCGCTGCCGACGACCAGGGCCAGCGCCTCGGGGTCCACCCACGCGTTGAACTCGGCGTACGGCGTCACGTTGCCGCGCTCGGTCGAGCCGCCCATCCACACGACCTCGCGGATGCGGTCGACGACATCGGGGCGGTCGCGCAGCAGGATCGCGACGTTCGTGATCGGTCCGGTCGAGACGATCGCCACCGGCTCGGGGGAGGCGAGCAGCGTGTCGGCCATGAGGTCGGTCGCGCCGCGCGGGTCGAGGGGTACGGTCGGCTCGGGCAGCACCGGGCCGCCGAGCCCGTTCTCGCCGTGGATCCACTCCGCGGTCTCGAGCGTGCGCGCGATGGGGCCGGCGGCACCCGCGGCCACCGGCACGCCGGTCACGCCCGCCACCGTGAGCGCGATCCGCGCGTTACGGCTCGTGTGCTCGACCGCCACGTTGCCGCCGACCGTCGTGACCGCGAGGAGCTCGAGCGACGGATGCCCCGCCGCGAGCCACAGCGCGAACACGTCGTCGTGCCCGGGGTCGCAGTCGACGATGACCGGAACGGTCATGCGCTCGTCGACGCGCCGTCGAGGCCGGCCGCCCGCAGCACCGCAGCTCGCGGCGCGTACGAGTCGACCGTGCCGCGCGCCTGCACCGCGAGCCCGCCTGCGGCCACGGCGAAGCGGAGGGCCTCATCGAGCGGGCGACCCTCCGCGAGGAAGGCGGCGAGGGCCCCGGTGAATCCGTCGCCCGCGCCGGTCGTGTCGACGGCCTCGACGCGCGGCGCCTCGGCGATCCACGATCCATCGGCAGAGGCGGCGACGGCGCCTGCCGCGCCGAGGGTCACGACGACCGACCGGGCCACGTGCCCGACGGCGGATGCCGCGAGCTCACGCCATGCGTCGAGCGAGGCGCCCGCGGCATCCGTGCCGATGCCGACCGCGCGCGCCTCGTGCTCGTTGACCACGAGCGGATCGGCCGAGGAGACCGTCGCCGCACGCACCGCCGCGGGCGGCGCGAGGTTGAGCACGAATCGCACGCCGGCGTCGGCGGCGAGCTCGGCGACCCGTTCGATGGTCGGCACGGGCAACTCGCCCTGCGTGAGCACCAGCCCCGCCGCCGCGATGCGCGGACGTTCGGCGTCGACGACGGCCGGCGTGACCGTGAGGTTGGCGCCACCCGTGACGATGATGGTGTTCTCGCCCGAGTCCGCGACCGTGATCTGCGCGACGCCGGTCGGCGCATCCCTCTCACGGCCCACCGCACCGGTCGGGAGGCCGAAGCGCTCGAGCGTCGAGAGGGCGAAGTCGCCCGCGGCATCCGTGCCGATGCGGGCGACGAGGTCGACGGATGCCCCGACCGCATGCGCGGCCACCGCCTGGTTGGACCCCTTGCCGCCGAGCGCGACCCTGAAGCCGTGCGACAGGATCGTCTCGCCTGGCGCCGGGAATGCCTCGACATAGCTCGTCGAATCGACATTGAGCGAGCCGAAGACGACGACCCGGCCGGATGCCGCCACGCTACGCCGCGGGCCCGGGACCGGCGATGCTCGTGGTGAACGGCTCACCGCCGGCGCGATTGGCGAAGCAGTAGTACGTGCGCTCGCCCGCGGCCCACTGTTCCTCGGTGACCGGGAACGAGGCCTGCACCTGCAGGTCGTTCACTCCCGAGACCGCGGCGACGTCGATCACGCCCGCTGCGGTGCACAGCAGGTTCATCTGCGACGCGATCTCGGCCTCGCCGGGGAACGGCGCAGTCGCGTCGCCGGGGAGCGCGCCACGATAGACGAGTTGGGCCGCGTGCGGCGCCGCGCAATCGACGACCGTGAACTCCTCGGCCCATGGCGACTCGAACGGGTCGATGCACTCGCCGCCGAAGAGCGTGTTCCAGGCATGCACGCCCACGGGCTGCGGCGCCGTGGGCGCGGCGACCGGTGTCTCGGTCGCACTCGGGGAGGCCGATGGCGAGCCGGCTTCGCCGGTCCCGCCGCCGGAGAGCAGGGTGCCGACGTAGAACAGCCCCGCGAGCACCACGAGCACGACGAGTCCGCCGGCGATCCAGAGCAGCGTGCGCACGGTGCGGTGGCCGCCGGTGCCGCCGCCCGATCCTGACGTGCCGGTGCCGGTGCCGGAGCCGCCACCCGTGCCCCCGCCGCGAGGAGCTGCAGCCGGCGACCGGGGTGCGACCGGTGCCGCGGCCGCCGAAGCGGGTGAGGCGAACGGTGAGGCCGCGGCGGCGCCGGTCGCGGCCGCGCCGAACGGGGCGCCGGCCTGCCACGGGTCCTGTATCGGCGGTGGCTGGGGCGGCGGGGGCTTGGCCCCGAAGAGCGCGGCGAGCGGGTCGTCGTCGGGCGAGGCGGGCCCTGGCGCGGCGGGCGCGGCCTGCGCCGACGGGAAGACGGAGGTCGGCGCGTCGTTGCGGGGGAAGCCGGCTGCCGCGTCATCCGTGGCATAGTCCGGCACGTCGTCGCCGAACGACCAGCTCGGCTCGGGCTCGGGCTCCGGCTCGGGCTCGGGCTCGGGTTCCGGCTCGGGCTCCGTGACGAACAGCGATGCGGTGAAGGGCGCGCGGATCCAGGGCTCGGGCTCTGGCTCGGGTTCGGGTTCGGGCTCGGGTTCGGGTTCGGGTTCGGGCTCGGGCTCATCCGAGTCAGTGTCGGCGGTCGCCGGCGTCGCGTCGGGGGCCGTGCCGTTCGTCTTCGGGTCCTCGGCCGACGGATCGGGCGTCAGGTTCCAGAAGTAGCCCGTCTCGGCGATCTCCCGTGCGATGGGCGAATCGGCGGGATGCTCCGCATCGTCCTCGTCGGGCGTCGGACGGCGCCAGAACACGCCGCCGCGGAGGTCGGCCGGGGCCTCGGGCTCGTCGGTGTCGCCCTCGTCGTCATCGTCGCCGAGGGACAGGCCGACGGCGTCGGCCCCCTCATCAGCGGGACCCGACGGAGGAGGACCGCCGCGCTCCGGGGGAGAACCCGCGCCGGAGCGATCTGGCGGCGAGCCGGCGTCACCACCCCGCCCGTCGTCACGCGTCGGACGTGCGGTGCCCGCGCCGAGCGCCGCGAGCAGGTCGTCGACGGGCTCGCCGGGCTGGGGCTCCTGGTCGGGCCGGCGATCGTCCCCGGCACCGCTGGCGGCCGCGAAGGCCGGGAAACCCGCCCAGCGGTTCGCTGCCGACTCGGCCTGCGCGCTGACCGACTCCGAAACCGCTGCCTCGGCCTCGCCGCGCACCTCGATGAACGGGAAGCCGTTCGCCCTGTTCGAGTCGTCCGAGACCTGGGGCGGCGCGGTCGGCGACGGCACGGATGCCGGGGGCGCGGCGCTCGACGGCGGCGTCTGCGGCGGCTCGACCGACTGCACCGGATGCAGAGGCTGCCCGGGCGTCGCCGAGGCGTCGATCAGCGCCCGGAAGGGGTCGATGGTGTCGGACGCGAACGCAGCGAAGCGATCGGCCCGGGGCTGCGGCGGGAGCGGTGCGGGTTCTGGTTGCGCTACGACGGCCTCGGGCTCGGGCGCGGCCTGCGCGGGCGGGCGCGGCTGCCCGGCCGGGGTGGCCGTCGGGATGATCGCCGTCGGCGGGAGGGTGGGCGGCCGCGCGGTCTCCTCGCTCTCGGTGAACGCCGACCAGAGCTCGTCGTCGAAGCGCTGGGGCTCTGTTGGACGAGCGGCTCGCTCGTCCCACCCGGCCGGCGCCGTGGCCGGGGCGATCGGATGCCGCGGCGGCGGCACGACGGGCGGGGCCGGCGGCGCGGCGTCGGCCGTCGGCGTGGGAGCGGGCGGAGTGGAAGCGGGCGGCTCGGCGCCGGGCGGAGTCACGGCACTCGGCACCGGCGTGAACGACTGCCGCGCGACCGGCGGTGGCGTGTAGTCGGCGAAGGGCGATGCCTCTGCGGCAGGTGCAGCGGGCTCAGCGGGAGCGGTGGGCGCGGCAGGTGCAGTGGGCGCCGCGGGCGCCAGGGGCGCAGCGCGCGTCTCGGCCTTCGGCGATGGCGACGCCGCGGGCTCGGCGAGGCTGCGGAACGCCGCACGGATCGCATCTTCGGAGTCGAGGTCGCCGGAACCCCACGTGAGTGCGAACTGTGCCGCAGGCGTCACCGGACCGGGCGGCATGGACGGAGCCACCGGGTGGGGCGCCCTCACGTCGGGCGGCATGACCCCACCGGGCGGGTTCGTGGGGACGAAAGGCGCGGCCTGGGGCCGGACCGGCGACGGCTCGTGCGACGCGGCGGACGGAACGTCCCCCATGGGCGGCTCGACCGACATGAGCGACGACGACGCGGGAGGTGCCGGAGGCGCGGCGCCGGGGCGTCCGACGGTGAACGGGCGGTTCCACGAGGGGAGGCCGGCCGGTGCGACCGGCGGTTCCACCACCTGGGGCGTGGGCGCGGGCGGCGCAACGGGGGTCGTGAGCGGTGTCGAGGGAGCCGGCGCCGCAACGGGGGTCGCGTGCGGAGTGGACGGGGCCGGCGGCGGGCCGCCGATCACGGGCAACGCCCGCGTCGCGGCATCCGGAGCGGTCGTCGGCTCGGCGAGCGAGAACCAGTCGAGCACCTCCTCGCGGCGGGGCGCGGGGGTCGAGGCGCGTCGTGGCACGGGCGATGGGGCGGGCGCGGCCTGCGCGGCCTGCGCGGCCGGAGTGGGCGGCGGTGCGACGGGCGGATCCTGACGCGCCGGCGTACGTCCGCTCGCGAGTTGCGCGAGCAGCCAGTCGGCGTCGTCGGAGTTTCGCCCGTCGCGGTTCATCAGGCCAAGCCCAGGTCTTCGAGGCCGATCGCGGCCAGGTACGGCACTCCCGCGGCCTCGATCACCTCGCGGGCGCCGGTGGAACGGTCGACCACCACGGCCACGGCCACGACCTCGGCGCCCGCAGTGCGGAGCGCCTCGATGGCCTTCAGCGGCGAGCCGCCGGTGGTGGAGGTGTCCTCGAGCACGATCACGCGCTTGCCCGCGACATCCGGACCCTCGACCTGCTTGCCGCGGCCGTGGTCCTTCGGCTCCTTGCGCACGACGAACGCGTCGTACGCGAGGCCGCGGGATGCGCCCTGGTGGAGGATGGCCGCGGCGATCGGGTCGGCGCCCATCGTCATGCCGCCGACGGCGTCGACGTCGGGCACGTCGGCGATGAGGTCGAGCATGACCCTGCCGATGAGCGGTGCGACCCGGTGGTCGAGGCTGACCCTGCGCAGGTCCACGTAGTACGACGCCTTCTTGCCGCTGGTCAGGGTGAAGTCGCCGTGGAACACCGCGTCGGCCGAGATGTGCTCGATGAGCTGTCGGCGCGCGTCGGTGCTGCTGTGCTGGGGCGCAAGGGTCACCTGAATACTCTACGGCCCCCCTGCCTGTGAGGAAGGGTCGGATGTCGCGACGCGGCCGTCGTGTCGGCGCGAGACGGCCTCCCCGGTGTCTGCCGGCGGCAGACGAAGGGCCGCCCAGCGGGGTGTCCCTCCCCCGCGCAGCGGCCCTGCGCCCGGGCGTGCCCGGGCAGTCGTGACACCTAGACGGTGCGCGCGAACGTCTGCTTCGGCTGGCGACGGTAGCCGTCGCGGACCGACATGACGATGGAGCCGGCGATGCCGAGGACGGAGACGATGCCGAGGATGGCGAGGAGCGTGAACACGGTGATTCCTTTCGAGATGAGGTGGGCTCGTCGAGCGACGGATGCGCCGTTGCACGTGTTCGACTCCTCTATTGTCATCCCTCCAACCATGCAGCACAAGCGCACAATACTTCATTGACGATGTAGACTGGCTACATGGAAGTACGCCGCCTCGACCTGCTCAGGGAACTCGCCGAACGCGGCAGCGTGACCGCCGTCGCCGAGGCGACCGGTCGCACGCCCTCCGCCGTCTCGCAGCAGCTCAAGGTCCTGGAGCGGGAGGCCGGCATGCCGCTCACCGAGCGCAGCGGCCGTGGCCTCGTGCTCACGAGCGCGGGGCATGCCCTCGCCCGCAGCGCCACCGACGTCGCGATCGCGCTCGAACGCGCCTCGGCGCTGTGGGACGAGTTCCGCAACCACCCGAGCGGCGAGGTCACGCTGCTCACCTTCCCGACCGTCGGCGCCACGCTGCTGCCGAGCGTGCTCACCGACCTGGCGCAGGTCGCGGGACTCGTCGTGCGCTGCACCGACCTCGATCCCGAGCTCGCCGAGTTCCCCGACCTCACGGCCGACTACGACATCGTGCTCGCCCACACCATGCCCGGCGTGCTCCCGTGGGGCGGTCGCGGCCTCAGGGCCGTGCCGCTGCTCACCGAGCCGCTCGACATCGGCCTCCCCGCCGGCCATCGCCTTGCAGGGCGGTCGCACGTGACCCCCGCCGACCTCGTCGACGAGACGTGGCTCGGCGTACCGCCGGGCTTCCCGTTCGAGCGCATCCTGCACGCGATCGAGCAGGAGGGCGGCAAGCGCGTGCAGGTGAGCCAGCGGTTCAGCGACATGCGCATCGTCGAGGCATTCATCGAGGCGGGGCTCGGTATCGCGTTCGTGCCGCGGTTCACCTCGGGCACGGTGTCGCCGAACATCGTGCGGAAGCCGATCCGCGGCGTCGCATCGGCCCGCCAGATCGTGGCGCTCGTGCGTCCGGATGTCGCGGAGCGGCTCGCGGTGCGTACCGTGCTCGACGTGCTCGTGGCCCGCGCCGCCCGACTCGAGCAGGCGCACGGGCATCCGTCGCGCGGGGGCGGGGTGATGGCGGCGAGCTGAGCCGACTCACGAACGGAGCCGCCTCGCGGAGCAGTTCAGGGTCGCCCCGGATGCGAGCACTCCCCCGCGGTCGATACATTCCGACTCATGTCGTCGAAGCGCCCTGCCGTCCTCCTCGTCCTCTCACTGGCCGCGATCGCGGCGCTCGCGGCGTGCTCGACCGGCCCGACTCCGCCGACGGTGTCTCCATCCGCCCCCGCGACGAGCTCCGCGCCCACCACGCCGATCCCGACACCCGAGCCGGTCGCGGCATCCGTCGCGTTCTCCGCCGAGGCGATCATGGTGCTCGACGCGGCCGGCGCGACGCTCGCGAGCTTCGATTACTTCCAGCCGACAGCCGAGGTGGTGACGGGGCTCACCGAGTACCTCGGCGCTCCCGTGGACAGCCCGAACGCCGGCGGAATGGAGACCCCGCCCGGGATCGACCACGTGTGGGCCGGTCTGAGACTCTTCGACACCGACACGCCGGGGAACGCACCCGAGGTGCCGAACCACGTCATGTTCGTGGACGGCCCTATGGCCGGGCCGCTCCCGATCGCGACGGCCGACGGCGTCGGCTCGCCGGAAGGCGTGGCAGTCGGCGACCCGCCCGCGAGCATGACGATCGGCGTGGAGGTGAGCCCGCCGTATACCGATCCCACGACCGGTCGCACGGTCGTCGTGTCGCGAATCGGCATCGTCACGCTGCCGCCGAACCCGGCCGACTCGATGCCGCGCAACATCGGGGTGATGGCGCTCAGCTACGACGACACCGGCGTGATCGAGCGACTCTCGGCTCCGAGCGCCAACTTCGGCGTCTGACCGGCTCGCATCGGCGCGCGGGCGAACTAGACTCCACGGTCATGAGCGATGCCGCCCGCGAAGACCCGATCCTGTTCGACGTGCATGACGGGCTGGCCCACGTCACGCTCAATCGCCCGTCCAGATTGAACGCGGTCGACCCGGACGCAATCAGGCGGTGGCAGTCGATCGCCCACGAGGTCGCCGAGCGCGACGACATCGGGGCGGTGCTGTTCGACGCCGTGGGGCGCGCGTTCTGCGCGGGCGGCGACGTGCGCGCGATGGCTGAGCTCGCCAACGCGACGGATGCCGCGGGGCGCACGATTACCGAGCTCGCCGACGTGATCCACGACGGGCACCGTGTCCTGCGCGAGAGCAGCAAGCCGATCGTCGCCGCCGTGCAGGGGCCGGTGGCGGGCGGCGGGCTCGGTTTCATGCTCGTGGCCGACCTCGTCGTGGCATCCGATCGGGCGACCTTCGCGAGCCGGTACTCGGACGTCGGGCTCACCCCAGACTGCGGCGTGAGCACGCTCCTGCCCGAGGCCATCGGCACGCGACGGGCGCTCGAGCTCACCCTGACCTCACGAAGGTTGTCGGCCGAGGAGGCGCTCGACTGGGGACTGGTCGCCGAGGTCGTCGAACCCGACGCGCTCGACGCGCGCGCCCGGGAGATCGCCACCGCCTGGCTCACCGGCGCGACGGCGGCGTACGGGCAGGCCAAGCGGCTCGTCCGCTCAGGTCTCGGCCGCGGCTTCGCCGAGGCGCTCGACGACGAGGCGCGCACCATCGGTGCGGCGTTCGAGACGCCGTACGCGCGCACCGCCGTGGCGGCGTTCGCGGCGTCCACGTCGACCCGCTGACCGCGGCGCGAGCCCCGACGCCGGGCGGCAAGCCGCCAGACCCGCGCCCTCAGATCGCAGCCGAACCCGAGGGGACCTCGCCGAAGCCATCGGCGAGCAGTCCCCGAAGCGCGGAGACCGCGGTGGCCGCGTCGGGCCCGTGGCCGTCGAGCTTGATCCGGTGACCCTGCTTGGCGCCGAGCGACAGCAGGCCGATCATGCTCTTGGCCGTGACGGGCCCTATGCCGGTGGTCAGGTTCGTCACGTCGACGAGGGCGTCGTAGCCGCCGACGGTCTGGACGAACATCGCCGCAGGCCGGGTGTGCAGTCCTTCGGGATTGATGAGGACCTCGTCCACCGAGAGCGGGTCCCAGGAGGTCGGTGGTGGCGCGTCGGGCATCGGTTCGAGCTGATCGCGTTTCGCGTCGAGCGCCCCTGCGACCTCGCGGGCGACCTCCTCCAACGGCGCGCCTGTGGCGGCGAGGACCACGCCAGCGGTGATCCCCTCCACGAACGGGCCGGCGCTCACGAGCACTTCGGTGCTCGACTCCCGGAGCTCGAGGGCCAGTCCCGCGCTCAGCACCGCCGAGCCGAGATCGGTGATGACGAGGACGCCGGGTTCCTCGCCGATCTCGTCGATGGCCGCCGCGACCGCAGCCGCGTCGGTGCCGAAGTGGCCGTCGACGCCGGCGGCGATGCGGATCGGGGGAGGACTCCCGTGCACCATCTTCAGCCCGAGCTCCACCGCCGCCTCGGCGAGCCGCGGACTGTGCGACACGATGACGAGGCCGATCATCGGACGCGCTCCGCGTGCGAGTCCGCGAGCGACTGCACGAGGAGCGCGGCCGAGGTCGCGCCCGGATCGAGGTGGTCGGCGCTGCGATCGCCCAGGTAGCTCGCCCGTCCCCTGCGGGCAACGAGCGGGATGGTCGCATCCCGGCCGGCGGCAGCGGCGGCGGCCGCCGCCTGCAACGACTTCGTGAGGGGGACACCACCTGCTGCCGCGGTGCTCAAGGCGTCCACGGTCGGCTGGAGTGCGTCGATCATCGTCTTGTCACCCGGCTCGGCGCGGCCTCGGGCCACGACGCCGGCGACGCCGGCGCGGAAGGCGTCGGCGAAGACGGTGGTGTCGAGCTCCGAGGCCGCGCCGACGCGCTTGGCCATCTCGAGGAACAACGTGCCGTACAGCGATCCGCTCGCACCGCCGACCGTCGACACGAGCGTCATGCCGCAGGACTTCAGCACGGCGCCGGCGTCATCGGGACGTGCTTCCGTGAGACGCAGCCGCACGGCGGCGGTCCCCCTGGCCATGTTCGTGCCGTGGTCGGCGTCGCCGATCGCAGAGTCGAGCTCGGTCAGGCGCTCGGCATGCTCGACGATCTGCTCGTCGAAGCGCACGAGCCACGCGATCAGGTCGTCGACCGTGAGGCGGCTGTCCTCGAGCGTCAGCATCTCCTAGGCCCCCCAGCGGAGCGCTGCGGTGCTGACGGGCGCGTCCCAGAGGCGCAGCATCTCCTCGTCGGCGCGGAGGAGGGTGAGCGAGCACCCGGCCATGTCGAGGCTCGTGATGTAGTCGCCCACGAGAGCGCGGGCCACGGTGATGCCGCGTTGCTCGAGCAGGGCGGCGACGTCGCCATAGATCGCGTAGAGCTCGATGAGGGGCGTGCCCCCGAGTCCGCTCAGCATCGCGATCACCGGTGCCCCGGAGAAGTCGTGATCCGACAGGATCGACGACACCAGCTCCTCGGCGATCTCGGACGCGGGCCGGAGGGGCACCCGCTTGCGGCCGGGCTCGCCGTGGATGCCCACGCCCATCTCGATCTCGTCCTCGGGCAGGTCGAAGCTCGGCTTCCCGACCGCGGGCAGCGTGGCGCTCGTGAGCGCGACGCCCATCGACCGGCCGTTCTCGGAGACGCGCGTGGCGAGCGCATGGACGGCATCGAGATCGCGGCCCTCCTCGGCGGCGGCGCCGGCGATCTTCTCGACCAGCACCGTCGTACCGACGCCGCGCCGCCCGGCGGTCCACGTGGAGTCCTCCACCGCGACGTCATCCGCCACGAGTACCGACTTCACCTGGACTCCGTCCGCTTCGGCGAGTTCGGCGGCCATCTCGAAGTTGAGCACGTCGCCGGTGTAGTTCTTGACGATGTAGAGGACCCCGGCTCCGGCGTTCACCGTCATGGTGGCAGCGAGCATCTGGTCGGGCGTCGGCGACGTGAAGACCTCGCCCGCACATGCCGCGTCCAGCATTCCGAGGCCGACGAAGCCGCTGTGCAGCGGTTCATGACCCGACCCGCCGCCGGAGATCAGTGCGACCTTGCCCTGCTTGACGGCCGCTCCGCGGGAGACGACGCGGTTGGCGAAGTCCACCGCGAGCTCGTGGTGTGCTGCCGCGACGCCGTTCAGCGCGTCGGCGAGCACCGTCGCCGGTGAGTTGATGAGCTTCTTCATCGCTGGGCCTCCTGTTCGACATCTGCCTCGGTGGTTGTGGTGGTGGTGCTGGTGCGATCCGCCTGCGTGCGCGAGATGAGCCCGAACAGCAGGCCGGCGGCGATGCCGCCGACCACCTCGGCGATGACGTAGACCGGCCACTGCTCCCACTGCACCGTGCCGCCGAGGATCTGCTGCACGAGCATCGGGCCGGTGGTGCGGGCGGGGTTGATGGAGGCGCCTGTCGCGGGTGCCACCGGGATGATCGCGGCGAAGACGACCAGGCCGATCACGAGGCCCGCGAAGCCCGGCGCGGCCTTGCGGTGGATCACGCCGAACACGGTGAACACGAGGAGGAACGTCCCGACGAACTCCGCCGTGAACGCCTGCGCGATCGGGATGTCGCCGTACGAGGCGACGCCGAGGCCGAGGCTGCTCGCCTGCGAGCCGAGCACCCCGACGATGGCGAACGCCCCGACGGTCGCGCCGAGCAGCTGTGCCAGCACGTAGCCGGGAACCTCACGCCAGGCGAACTTGCCGGTCACGGCGAGGGCGAGGGTGACCGCCGGGTTGATGTGGTTGCCCGAGATGTACCCGAACACGTACACCGTCGCCACGACGATGGTGCCGAAGGCCAGCGAGATGAAACCGAGATCGGCGGGCGCGAAGGGCGCGTCGCCCCTCACGAGGGCGAACGCCGGCACCGAGCCGACGCCGACGAATACGAGGAAGGCGGTGCCGAGGAACTCGGCGGCGAGCCGCTGCCAAGTCCTGTTGTCATCCATGATGTGCGTTCTCCTTTGAACAGGGGAGCCCGTCGGGCTCGGGAACCGGCTAGATTCGACATTGTCGAACTTGTTTCGGTAATACCGAATGATGCACCCCCGTCCTCGACCTGTCAAGAACGCGACAGAATGGGGAATGCGGGAATGCGCAGTGGCGCGACGACGGGCCGAGAGGGGGAACGCTGTGATCCAGTCGATCGATCGCGCAGCGAAGATCCTCGGCCTGCTGCAGGGCTCGCGCCGGATGGGGATCAGCGAGCTGGCGACCGCCCTCGACCTGCCGCCCTCGACCGTGCACGGCATCGTGAAGTCGCTGCAGTCCCACGGCTTCGTCGCCCAGCAGCCCAGCGGCAACCGGTACGTGCTCGGGCCGGCACTGCTGAAGCTCTCGAGCGTCTACCTCGACACCCTCGACGTGCGTGCCCGATCGATGCGCTGGATGCACGAGCTCTCCCGCCGCACCGGCCTCGCCTCACGGCTCGGCGTCGAGATGTTCGGCGAGGTGGTCGTCATCCACCACGATCGTCGGCCAGACGGCACCGAGCAGATGCCCGAGACGGGCGTGACGATCCCGAGCCACGTCTCGGCGATGGGCAAGGTGCTGCTCGCCTACGACGCCGCGCACGCGGCGGATGTCCTCTCGCGCCAGCTCCCCAGTCTCACCGCGGAGACCACGACGGAACCGGGTCGACTGCGGGAGGAGTTCGAACAGGTCCGGCGGGACGCGCTCGGATTCGAGAACGAGGAGGCGGTCATCGGCGAGTCCTCGGTCGCCGCACCGATCTGCGCCGAGGAGGGCGAGGTGATCGCCGCGATCGCGGTGGTCATGCCGTCGAGCGCGTGGCCTCCGACCGAGGCGGTCCTCAACGACCTCCGCGAAGCCGCACGGAACATCTCGCGAGAGCTCGGCGCGCCGACCTGGCCGCCGCGTGCCTCGGCGGCGGCCGGCTGACCGCTGGTCCTGCTGCGGGAACCCGGGGTCGAGTGCCGTTGCCCCGGCTCGAGGCGCTGCTCACCTGACGCAGCGCATGACTCGTCCTCCACAGGAGCAGCGCCGTAGGAGTTGTCCACAGGGTGAAATCCAATCGACCTACCGCGGGCAGTCGACGAGGTGCATGACCTCGACGTGCGCCACTCACTCGGATCCGGCGTGCACAGCGTCGCCGCGCCAGAGGAGTGCGACCCACGCGCCGCACCTCCGGCAGATGTACACGCCGTCGGCGAGCTCGTGCACCGACCGCCGCGGCAGCGTGCGCCCACAGCACGCGCACGTCACATCGGCTTCATCCACGAGGTCCCCTCCCGATTGCTCAGTCGTGCTGCGGGAACCCGAGGTTGAGCCCCCCGTGGCTCGGGTCGAGCCAGCGCGACGTGATCGCCTTCTCCTGGGTGAAGAAGTCGAAGCCGCGGGGGCCGTAGGCCTTCGCGTCGCCGAAGAACGAGTCCTTCCATCCGCCGAACGAGTGGTACGCCACCGGCACCGGGATCGGCACGTTGATGCCGACCATGCCGACCGTCACCTCGCGCTGGAAGCGCCGTGCAGCGCCGCCGTCGTTCGTGAAGATGGCCGTGCCGTTGCCCCATCGGCTCGCGTTGATGAGGTCGAGCCCGTCCTTGTACCCCTCGACGCGCACGACCGAGAGCACCGGGCCGAAGATCTCGTCGCGGTACACGGCCGACGAGGTGGGCACCTTGTCGACCAGGGTCGGACCCATCCAGAAGCCGTCGGGCTCGCCGTCGACCTCGGGGTCGCGCCCGTCGACCACCACGTCGGCCCCATCGGATGCCGCCACGTCGAGGTAGCCCGCGACCTTGTCACGGTGCTCGCGCGTGATGAGCGGGCCCATGTCGCAGCCACGGGTGCCGTCGCCGATCTTCAGGCGAGACATCCGCTCGGCCACCTTCGCGACGAACTCGTCGGCGATGGTGTCGACCGCGAGCACCGCCGAGATCGCCATGCAGCGCTCCCCCGCCGAGCCGAAGCCCGCATTCACGGCGGCGTCTGCGGCGAGGTCGAGGTCGGCGTCGGGCAGCACGAGCATGTGGTTCTTCGCACCGCCGAGCGCCTGCACGCGCTTGCCGTTGGCCGTCGCTGTCGAGTAGATGTACTGCGCGATCGGGGTCGAGCCCACGAACGAGATCGAACGGACTGTCGGATGCTCCAGTAGCGCGTCGACCGCGACCTTGTCGCCGTGCACCACGTTCAGCACGCCGTCGGGCAGTCCCGCCTCCTGCATGAGCTTCGCGAGCCACACCGAAGCGCTCGGGTCCTTCTCCGAGGGCTTCAGCACCACGGCGTTGCCCGTCGCGATCGCGAGCGGGAAGAACCACAACGGCACCATCGCCGGGAAGTTGAACGGGCTGATGATGCCGACCACGCCCACCGGCTGGCGCGTCGTGTACACGTCGATGCCAGTGGACACGTTCTCGGAGTACTCGCCCTTCGTGTAGCCGGGCATGGCGCAGGCGAGCTCGACGACCTCGAGCCCGCGCGCGATCTCGCCCGCGGCATCCGAGGTCACCTTGCCGTGCTCGCTCGTGAGGATCGCGGCGAGCTCGTCGGTGCGGGCGGCCAGGAGCTCGCGGAACTTGAACATGACCTGCTGCCGTTTCGCGATCGACGTGTCACGCCACGCGGGGAAGGCGCGTGCCGCGGCCTGCACGGCGGCGTCCACGTCCTCGGTCGAAGCGAAGCGCACGCGCTTCTGCACGACGCCGAGTGCCGGGTTGTAGATCGGCCCCGTGCGGTCGGAGCTCCCGGCGACGGATGCCCCGTCGATCCAGTGCTCGACGGTCGTCGTCTCGGCGACCTGCCGCTGGGTTTCTGTCAGTGTCTGGCTCATGAGTCAGCCCTCTCCTTCGAGTGCGGTTCTCAATACTTCATCGTAGATCGACATCGCCTCGGCGACCTCCTCTGCCGTGACGACGCACGGCGGCACGACGTGGATGCGGTTGTCCATGACGAACGGCAGGAGCCCACGCCCGACGAGCGCGGACTTGAGCTTGCCCATCGCGGCCGCGGGCAACGGCTCGCGGGTGTCGGGATCGGACACGAGCTCCATCGCCCAGAACACGCCCTCGCCGCGCACCTCCCCGATCAGGGCGTGCCGCTCGGCGAGGTCGGCGAGCGCCGGGCCGATCTCGGTGGCGCCGATCTCCCGGGCGTTGTCGACGATGCCCTCCGACTCCATCGCGTCGAGCGTCGCGACGATCGAGGCCATCGCGAGCGGATGCCCCGAATACGTGAGTCCGCCCGGGAACACACGGTCGTCGAACGTCGCCGCGATCGGGTCGGAGATGATCACGCCGCCCGCCGGCACGTAGCCCGAGTTCACGCCCTTCGCGAAGGTGATGAGGTCGGGCCGCACGTCGTAACCGTCGAACGCGAACCAGCGGCCCGTGCGGCCGAAGCCCGCCATCACCTCGTCGAGGATCAGCAGGATCCCGTGCCGGTCGCACAGCTCACGGACGCCGGCCAGGTACCCGGGCGGCGGCAGGAGGATGCCCGCAGTGCCGGGCACCGTCTCGAGCAGCACGGCCGCGATCGACGCGGGTCCCTCCGATTCGATGACCCTGCGCAGATGCTGCAGCGCTCGCTCCGACTCCTCCTCGGGCGTCGACGCCCAGAACTCCGAACGGTAGAGGTACGGCCCGAAGAAGTGCACGTGCGAGCGGGCGAACTCGTTGGGCACCCGCCGCCAGTCGCCCGTGGCCACGATCGCGGCGCCCGTGTTGCCGTGGTACGAGCGGTAGGTCGAGAGGATCTTGTCGCGACCGGAGTGCAGGCGCGCCATCCGGATCGCGTTCTCGATGGCGTCGGCGCCGCCGTTCGTGAAGAACACCTTGTGGAATCCGGGCGGCGCATGGCCGATGATGCGCTTGGCGGCCTCGCCGCGCGCGAGGCTCACGGTCGAGGGCGCGATCGTGGTGAGCAGCTCGGCCTGCTCGCGGATCGCCTCGACGACGGCCGGATGCTGGTGGCCGATGTTGACGTTCACGAGCTGGCTCGAGAAGTCGAGGTACTCGCGCCCGGCGTGATCCCAGACGCGGCATCCGCGGCCGCTCGCGACGACGAGCGTGGAGAGCTGCGACTGGGCCGACCAGGAGTGGAACACGTGATCGCGATCGAGCCCGCGGGCGAGCTCGTCGAGGTCCTCTACGAGGTTCTCGGTCATGGCTTCGATGCCTTTCGTTCGGTGGTGATGCCCGCGGGTTGAGGAGCGGCCCTCAGGCCGCGTCTCGAAACCGGACCCAGTGTGCGACCGGATTTCGAGACGCCGCTTCGCGGCTCCTCAACCCGCGGACATGATCAGTTGCCGCCCTCCTCGAGGGTGACCTCGATCGGCTCGTAGTCCGCGCCGAGGATGTCGACCCCGTCGGCCTCGAGGTTCGAGAGTGCCTCTTCGACGTACTCGTTGGTGTACGCCGTGTCGGGCGGGTCGGTGGTGATGACCTGGGCACCGTCCTGGTTCTTGGTGCCGAGCGCCATCTCGACCGTGGCATCCCACTGGATCTCGTTGATGCGCCCGATGCCGTCGGTGGAGGGCCAGATCAGCTTGTTGATCTCGTTGGCCATCCACAGCTGGTGGCTCGTCCCGAGCGTCGAACCCGCCGCGGTCACCGCGTCGGCGGCGGCCTGCGGGTCGTCGCGCTGGTCGATCCAGCCGAGGATCGCGCCCTGGATGAGCTTCACCGCAATGTCCTGGTACTCCTCGTCGGACTCCAGTCGCTCGGTGTTCGCCCAGATCGCGTCCTGCAGCATCGCCGTGCCGACCTCGTTCCAGTCGATGACCGAGAAGTCCTCGGGCTGGTAGAGCTCGCCGGTCTCGGGGTTGACGGCCTCGAGCAACTGCGCGTACTCGTTGTAGGTCATCGCCTGGGCGGCGTCGATCTCGTGGTTGAGCAGCGCGTTCATGTCGAAGTTCTGCTGCACGATCGAGTAGCCCGACGCATTCGCCTCGGTGAGGCCGGCGAACAGCTCCCACTCGTTGCCGAAGCCCCAGCTGCCGACCTGCTTGCCGGACAGGTCGGCCGGACCCTCGATCCCGCTGTCGGCCCAGGCGACCTGCAGGGTCGCGCTGCGCTCGAAGATCTGGGCGATGTTCGTGATGTTCGCGCCGGCCTCGATGGAGGCGAGCGCCTTCGGCACCCACGCGATCGCGAAGTCCACGTCGCCGGCGGCGAGCACGTCCTGCGGCACGATGTCGACCGCGCCGGGGATGATCTCGACGTCGAGGCCGAGGTCCTCCCAGTAGCCGTTCGCCTGCGCGAGGTAGTAGCCGCCGAACTGGGCCTGCGTGAGCCACTGGAGCTGGAGGGTCACCGGCGTGAGTTCGCCGTCCCCGCCGTCCGTGGCGTCGCCGTCGGTGCCCCCGCTGGCGCAGCCGGCGAGCACGAGCGCGGTCGCGGCGGCTGCAGCCGCGCCCGCGACGATCCTGTTGCGCATCATCTGCGTTCCTCTCTTGGTGGTGGTGCTCTGTGGTGCGGATCCGACCGGCAAGGGTGCCGGTGGCGTGGACCGGGCGTCGTCGTCCGGCGTGGCTCAGGTCATCGGTGGCGGGACGCGATCCTCTCGATCAGGGCCGTCAGGGCGAAGAACACGAGGCCGAGCAGGATCGCCCCGATGACGAACGCCCAGGCACGGGCGTAGGCGCTGGATGCCGCAGCGGTCGTAATGGCCGAGCCGAGGCCCTGACGCGGGCCGCCGAAGTACTCGGCGACGAGCGCCGAGATCACGGCGAGCGACGAGGCGATGCGCAGGCCCGTGAAGAAGTGCGGGAGGGCGGACGGGATGGTGACCGCGCGCGTCTCCTGCCTCGGGGTGGCCGCGTAGGAGCGCATGAGGTCGCGATGCACCGGCCGCACCTGGCGGAGGCCGCGGAGGGTGTTGAGGAACACCGGGACGAACGCGGCGATGGAGGCGATGATGATGCGCGCCACTTCGGACGTGGAGCCGAACAACGTGTAGAGCACGGGCGCGAGGGCGACGATGGGCACGACCGCCACGGCGGCGACGATCGGCACGAGCATGCCGTCGATCGCACGGATGAACGACGCGACGATCGCGAGCATCACGCCGACGACCGCACCGATGACGAGGCCGATCAGCGCGTTGATGCCCGTCGCGATGGTCGCCTCGAGCACCTGCGGGGCGTACAGCGCGAACTGAGTGAAGATCGCCGACGGGCTGGCCAGCACGAACGGCGGGATGCCCGCGGCGACGACGACGAGCTCGACGAGCAGCACGAGCACGATGAAGAGCGCGACCGGCGGGACCACCAGCTGCACGAACCGGCGCAGCGGTCCGGCCGACGTCGGGCGGCGGCGGCGCTCGGTCGGCGGCGCGAGCTGGGTCGCGATCGCGGCGTCGGGGAGCCCGGTCATCGCACGTCCACCCCCCTCGCGGCGCCTGCGGGCGACGCCTGCGGTCCGTGCAGCGCCTCCCGCACGGCGGTGACGCCTTCGAAGAAGGCGGTGTCCTCGCGCAGGTCCTCGCCGCGCTCGGCGGCGTCGCCGAGGCGGACGTCGATCTCGTCGGTGATGCGTCCGGGACGCGGCGACATCACGACGACCCGGTCGGAGAGGTACACCGCCTCGGGGATCGAGTGGGTCACGAACACGACCGCGGCGCCGGTCTCGGCGCGGATGCGGAGGAGCTCGGTCTGCATGCGCTCACGGGTCATCTCGTCGAGCGCGCCGAACGGCTCGTCCATGAGGAGCAGGCTCGGCCGCTCGGCGAGCGATCGGGCGATCGCCACGCGCTGCTGCATGCCGCCCGAGAGCTGGTCGGGGTAGTGCCTGGCGAAGTCGGTGAGCCCGACGAGGTCGACCAGCTCCGCCACCCGCGCCCGGCGCTCGGTCGTACCGACGCCGTGCAGCTGCAGCGGGAGCTCGATGTTCGCCGCGACCGAGCGCCACGGCAGCAGCCCGGCCTGCTGGAACGCGATGCCGTACGCCTGGTCGATGCGCGCCCGCCGCGCGGTCTTCCCGAACACCCGGATGTCGCCCGCCGTGGGCTCGTCGAGGTCGGCGATGAGCCGCAGCAGGGTGGACTTGCCGCACCCGGAGGGGCCGATGAGCGACACGAACTCCCCATCGTGGACCGTGAGGTCGATGCCGGTCAGCGCGGCGACCGTCGCGCCCTTCGCGCCGGGGAAGATCCGCTCGACGCCGCGCACGACGACGGCCTCGGTCGCATCGGCGGCGGGCGTCGGATCGGGGGCGGCAGCGGGCGCTGGCGTGCTCATGCGACGGTCTCCTGTCGGCGGAACGGGCTGAGGAAGGCGGCGAGGAGGGCGACGAACCCGGCGGCGACGAGTCCGAGCAGCACCGCGCCGAGGATCGGCGACCACGGCTTCGCGGGATCGCTCGACGCCGCGACGGCGGTCTCGAGGATGAGCCGGCCGATGCCGCCGCTGAATCCGACCGAGATCTCGGCGACGACGGTGCCGACCACGGCGTTCGCGGCGGCGAGGCGCAGCGCGGGGATGAGGAACGGCACGCTCGCGGGCAGCCGGAGCCGGAAGAGGGTGGTCCACCAGCCGGCCGCGTAGCTGCGCATGAGGTCGAGGTCCGCGACATCCGGGCTCTGCAGGCCCCGAAGCGCGCCGACCGCGACCGGGAAGAAGGCGAGGTAGCTCGCGATGATCACGACCGACATCCAGCTCTCCCACGAGAAGGCACCGAACTCGAGCCGCGAGCCCCAGTTGCGGATGAGCGGGGCCAGCGCGATGAGCGGGACGGTCTGGCTGAGGATGACGAACGGCAGCACGGCCCGCTCGGCGATGCGGAACCCGAGCATGAGCAGGGCCAGGGCGAATCCGACCACCACGCCGAGGAGCCAGCCGAGAGCCGCGACCCCGAGGCTCACGAGTGCCGCGAGGAGCACGACGACCCCGAGCGGCAGCGCGCCCGGGGCACGGGTGACCGGCTCGGCGGCGCGCACCAGCATCTCCCACGTGTGCGGCATCGCCTGGTCGCTCGTGCGCGGCAGGAGCCGGATGCCGCTGCCGGTGACGCCCTCCTGGGCGCCGACCAGCCAGCCGTCGGCGGGGCCGACGAGCTTGTACAGCTCCCAGACCGCGGCGAGCGCCACCAGGCCGAGCACGCCCCAGAGCACCGCGTGCCAGCGTCGTGCTCGCCTGGTGGCGGGGGTCGTCGTCGTCATGCCTTCGCCGAAATGTGCTCGGTCATGGCCGGGATCACGGTCTCGCCGTAGACCCGCAGCGTCTCCTCCTTGTTGTCGTGCTGGAGGTAGCCGGCGAACTGGTCGACGCCGAGCTCCGCGAGTTGCTTGAGCTTCGCGATGTGGTCGTCGGATGTCCCGAGGAGGCAGAAGCGATCGACGATCTCATCGGGCACGAACTGGGTGTGGACGTTGCCCGCGCGACCGTGCTCGTTGTAGTCGTAGCCCTCGCGGCCGCGGATGTAGTCGGTGAGCGCGTCGGGCACCGTGCCGTGCATGCCGTACTTCGCGACGATGTCGGCGACGTGGTTGCCCACCATGCCGCCGAACCAGCGGCACTGGTCGCGCATGTGCTCCCAGTCGTCGCCGATGTAGAACGGCGCAGCGACGCAGAACTTCACCGACATCGGGTCGCGACCCGCCGCCTCGGCTGCGTCACGCACGTGCTTGATCATCCAGGCCGCGATGTCGAGGTCGGCGAGCTGCAGGATGAACCCGTCGCCCACCTCGCCTGCGAGCTTCAGCGCCATCGGGCCGTAGGCGGCAACCCAGACCTCGAGCTCGGAGCCGCGACTCCAGGGGAACTGGATCGTCGAGCCGTGGTACTCCACCGGTCGCGAGTTGGCGAGCTCGCGGATGACGTGGACGGACTCGCGCAGCTCCGCGATCGTGGTGGGCTTGCCGTTCGTGACCCGCACGGCCGAGTCGCCTCGCCCGATGCCGCAGACCGTGCGGTTGCCGAACATCTCGTTGAGGGTCGCGAACACGGAGGCCGTGACGGTCCAGTCGCGCGTGGCCGGGTTCGTGACGAACGGGCCCACCTTGATGCGCTGGGTCTGCGACAGGATCTGGCTGTAGATGACGTACGGCTCCTGCCACAGGAGATGCGAGTCGAACGTCCACACGTGCGTGAAGCCGTGCGCCTCGGCGAGCTTCGCGAGCTGGATGGTCCGCGATGCCGGGGGGTTGGTCTGGAGGACCGCTCCGAATTCCATCACGTGCTCCGATCCTTAGAAGAGGACTGTGTCATGCCAGGTACGTGCTCAAGCCGCGCTTGAGGAAGCGGCCGTCGCCCTTGGCGCCGAGGTACCGGTCGCCGTCGACGATGACCCGGCCGCGTGAGAGGACCGTGTCGACGTGGCCGTCGATCTCGAAGCCCTCCCACGCGGAGTAGTCCATGTTCATGTGCTGGGTCCCGGCCTGCCCGATCGACGTGTGGCCGTTCGGGTCGTAGACGACGATGTCGGCGTCGGCGCCGGGCTGGATGACGCCCTTCCTTCCGGCGAGGCCGAACATGCGCGCGGGGGTGGTGCTCGTGAGCTCCACCCAGCGCTCGAGCGTGATCTCGCCGGTCACGACGCCCTGGTACATGAGGTCCATGCGGTGCTCGACCCCGCCGATGCCGTTCGGGATCTTGCGGAAGTCGCCGAGCCCGAGCTCCTTCTGGTCCTTCATGCAGAACGGGCAGTGGTCGGTGGAGACCATCTGCAGGTCGTTCGTGCGCAGCGCCTGCCATATGGCGTGCTGATGGCCCTCCTCGCGGGAGCGCAGCGGGGTCGAGCACACCCACTTGGCGCCCTCGAAGGCGCCCCACTCGTCGCTCTTCGCGCCGAGCTGCTCCTCGAGGCTCAGGTAGAGGTATTGCGGACAGGTCTCGCCGTAGACGTTCCAGCCCTTGTCGCGTGCCCAGGCCAGCTGCTCGACTGCCTGCTTGGCCGACACGTGCACGACGTAGAGCGGGGCGCCCGTGAGCTTCGCGAGCATGATCGCGCGGTGCGTGGCCTCCTCTTCCATCTCCCAGGCGCGGGCGATGCCGTGGTAGTACGGGTCGGTCTCGCCCGCGGCCACGAGCTGCTCGGCGAGCACGTCGATGGCGGGGCCGTTCTCGGCGTGCATCATCGTGAGCATGCCGGTGTCGCGAGAGACCTGCATGGCCTTCAGCACCTGTGCGTCGTCGGAGTAGAAGACGCCGGGGTAGGCCATGAAGAGCTTGAAGCTCGAGACGCCCTCGTCGGGGAGCGTCCGCATCGCCGCGAGCGAGTCCTCGTCGACGCCGCCGACGATCTGGTGGAAGCCGTAGTCGATCGCGCAGTTGCCCGCCGCCTTCTCGTGCCACGCGGCCAATCCGTCCTGCACCCGCTCGCCGTACCGCTGTACGGCGAAGTCGATGATCGACGTCGTGCCGCCATGCGCGGCGGCCCTCGTGCCGGTCTCGAAGGTGTCGGATGCCTCGGTGCCGCCGAACGGCAGCTGCATGTGCGTGTGCGCGTCGATGCCGCCCGGGATGACGTACTTGCCGGACGCATCGATGACGCGGTCGACGGATGCCGCGACATCCGTGCCCAGCAGGGTGCTGCCGGGCTCCAGCACCGCCCGGATGGTCTCGCCGTCGACGAGCACGTCGGCCGCAGCGCGGCCGGTGGCGCTCACGACGGTGCCGCCGGTGATGAGGGTGGTCGCCATGGTTTGCTCCTTCGCGTGGCTCGTCGGGTTACGGCTTCGGGATGGAGGTGTAGGAGTCGGGACGGCGGTCGCGGTAGAACTGCCAGGCGTTGCGCACGTCGCGGATCATGTCCATGTCGAGGTCGCGCACCACGACCTCCTCGTGGTCCGCCGAGCCGTAGTCGCCGACGACGTTGCCCTGCGGGTCGACGAACTGGCTCTTGCCGTAGAAGTTCACGGCGAGGTCGCCGTACTCGTTGTCCTCGAGGCCGACCCGGTTCGCGGCGGCGATGAAGTAGCCGTTCGCGGCGGCCGCGGCCGGCTGCTCGATCTCCCAGAGGCGGTTGGAGAGGCCTGGCTTCGTGGCGTTCGGGTTGAACACGATCTGGGCGCCGTTGAGGCCGAGCTCGCGCCAGCCCTCGGGGAAGTGCCGGTCGTAGCAGATGTACACGCCGATGGGCCCGACCGCCGTGTTGAACACCGGGTAGCCGAGGTTGCCGGGGCGGAAGTAGAACTTCTCCCAGAACTTGTCGAGGTTCGGGATGTGGTGCTTGCGGTACGACCCGAGGATCGTGCCGTCGGCGTCGACGACGACCGCGGTGTTGTAGTAGACGCCCGGCTGCTCCTCCTCGTAGATCGGCAGGATCATCACGATGCCGAGCTCCTTCGCGAGCGCCGCGAACCGCTGCACGATGGGTCCGTCGGCGGGCTCGGCGAGGTCGTAGTACTTGGCGTCTTCGGTGATGCCGAAGTACGGGCCGTAGAAGAGCTCCTGGAAGCAGATCACCTGGGCGCCCTGCTCCTTCGCCTGGCGGGCGAACTCCTCGTGCTTCCGGATCATCGACTCCTTGTCGCCGGTCCAGGTCGTCTGGGTGATGGCCGCTCGGACGATCGTCATGTTGCCTCCTGAGTCGGTCGGCGTCGTTGCCGTCCGCTCGGTGTGCCTGGCGGTGGAACTCGTGCGCAGGCGCTCACCGGGCGATGCTGTGACGCCGAAGGTGGTGATACGGGGGGACTGCCGAACGGGGCTCGCGACCCGTTCTGTTATTGTTCGGCGTGAACATTTCTCTTTTGTTTCACACTGTGACGTTGTGGTTAATCATCCTGTCCCTTGCATCGTGAGGAGGCAATGGTCGTGTCGAGTATTCATGTGAGTGCGACTCGAGTGGATGCCCCTGCGCTGACCGCGCTCGCCGAGTTCGGTGACACGACTCCCCGCGGCATCGCCGGCGTGATCGCCCGGCTCGTCAACGCGGGCGAGCTCGAGGCCGGGTCGCGTCTCCCGACCGTCCGCGAGCTGGCGGGCGCCATCGGCGTGAGTCCGGCAACCGTGAGCCAGGCGTGGCAGGCGCTGTCGCGCGCCGGACTCATCGAGTCGCGCGGCAGGGCCGGGAGCTTCGTGCGCGACGCGGCATCCGCTCGGCTCGCCCCCCGGATGCGCGGCATGGCCGCGCCGAACGACCCCGTGCGCCTCGACCTCTCGCGGGGCACGCCCGACCCGCTGCTGCTGCCGGCGCTCGGACCGGCGCTTTCGCGCGTGTCGGCGCGCGCCGAGACCGGCAGCTACCAGGCCGAACCGGTGATCCCGGGGCTCGCCGCCGTGCTCGCCGACTCCTGGCCGTCGTCCGCCGAGTCGATCATGGTGGTCGACGGCGCCCTCGACGCGATCACCCGCACGCTCGACCAGGTGGTGCGCTTCGGCGACCGGGTGGTGGTGGAGCATCCGGGGTTCCCGCCGTTCCTCGACCTGCTCGACGCGCTCGGCGCCGAGGCCGTGCCAGTGCGGCTCGACGAGCACGGCATGCGTCCCGACGCCCTCGCCGCCGCGCTCGCCCGGCGGCCCGTCGCGGTGCTCCTGCAGCCCCGCGCCCAGAACCCGACGGGCGCGTCGATGACGGTCGAGCGGGCCGCGGAGCTCGCCCGCGTCATCCGCTCGTCCGACGACGGTGACGACGTGGTCGTGATCGAGGACGACCACTCCGGGCTGATCTCGACCGAGGGCGACGTGACCCTCGGCACGTGGCTGCCCGACCGGGTGGTGCACGTGCGCAGCTTCTCGAAGTCGCATGGACCCGACCTGCGCATCGCAGCGCTCGGCGGCCCGCGGCAGCTCATCGACCGCGTCGTCGCACGGCGGATGCTCGGACCCGGCTGGACGTCGCGGATGCTGCAGACGATCCTCGTCGACCTGCTCACCGACGGCGCCTCGATCGACGCCGTGGCCGAGGCCAGGCGGCAGTACTACACGCGGCAGCGGGCGCTCGGCGACGCGCTGCGGGCGCGCGGTGTGCCCGTGGCTCCCGCCGACGGCATCAACCTGTGGGTGCCGGTGCTGAGCGAGCGGTCCGCGCTCGTGCAGCTCGCAGCAGCGGGCATCAGGGTGGCGGCCGGCTCGCCGTTCCTCGCCGCATCCGACTCGGCGGATGCCGCGAACGGCGCGCGCTCGCGGCCCGGCGGCGACTTCGTGCGCGTCACCGTGGGCGTGCTGCGCCAGGGCACCGAGGAGGTCGCCGACGCGCTCGCGACGGCCGCGCAGCACGTCGCGGCCGGCGGCTACTGAGGCACGAGCCGCGTGATGTGACCTTCGGCCCCGGGCCGGCGCGGCATCCGGGGCAGGCTGCATCGTGGACGTGCGCGGGCACCGCGACGGCGGAACGGAGGAGTCATGCCCCTCATGGCGGCGTGGACGACACAGGGCGACGGACGCCTCGTGCGGGCGAGCCCGCCGGTTCCCGAGCCGGCGAGCGGTGAGGTGCTCGTCGAAGTGCTCGCCTGCGGGGTCTGCCGCACCGACCTGCACGTGATCGACGGGGAGCTCGAGCGCCACGCCTCGCCCGTGGTGCCAGGCCACCAGGTCGTCGGACGGGTGACGGCCGTGGGACCGAGCGTGACGCGGACGCAGGTTGGCGACCTCGTCGGCATCGCGTGGCTGCGCTCGACGTGCGGCGCATGCCGGTGGTGCCGGTCTGGGCGCGAGAACCTCTGCCCCGACGCCCGCTTCACGGGCTGGGACGCCGACGGCGGGTATGCGGATGCCGCGGTCGTGCCAGAGGCGTTCGCCTATCCGCTTCCGGCCGCCACCGATCCGGTGACGCTCGCGCCGCTCCTCTGCGCCGGCATCATCGGCTACCGCGCCCTCAGCCGCGCGAACCTGCCTCCGGGCGGCCGCCTCGGCCTGTACGGCTTCGGATCGAGTGCGCACCTGACCGCCCTCCTCGCGATGGCCCAGGGCGCATCGGTCTCCGCGATGACCCGCGGCGAGGGCAACCGCAGGCTCGCACGCGAGCTCGGCGTCGACTTCGTGGGGGATGAACGCGAGGTGCCGCCTGTGCAACACGACTCCGCGATCGTGTTCGCACCCGCCGGAGAGCTCGTTCCGGTCGCGCTCGAGTCCACCATGCCGGGCGGCACGGTGGTGCTCGCGGGCATCCACATGAGCGACATCCCCGCGATGACGTACGAGGACCACCTCTTCCGCGAACGCGACCTGCGCACGGTGACCGCGAACACGCGCGCCGACGGCGAGGCGTTCCTTCGCCTCGCCCACTCGCTGTCGATCGCCCCCGAGGTGACGCGCTACCCGTTCGATCGCGCCGACGAGGCCGTCGACGCCCTCCGTGCCGGACGGGCATCCGGGTCGCTCGTGCTCAGCCGAGACGCCTGAGACCCGTCGAGGTTCACGCCTTGACGGAGTTCGGCGCCTTGGCGTACCGGCCGGGCGTGATCGTCAGCACCGCCTGGCCACCGGTCATCGACCGCAGGTCCAGCACGTACTGGCCGAGCTCCGCCTCGGGGACGCTCGCCACCACGCGAGCGCGGCCGTCCTCGGCCGACTCCGTCGCGCTCACCCGGCCGCGACGACCGGAGAGGTCGGTCAGCACCGTGCCCTGCAGCTCGGACGGGACCGTGACCGTCACGACCGAGATGGGTTCGAGCACCACGGTGCCCGCCTCGGCCAGCGCAGCCTTGACCCCGATCGACGCGGCCGTGCGGAAGGCCATCTCCGACGAGTCCACCGAGTGCGACTTCCCGTCGTAGAGCTCCACGCGCACGTCGACCACCGGGTGGCCGTGCGGACCCCCCGTGGCGAGCGCATCGCGGGCGCCCTTCTCGACGGCGGGGATGTAGGTCCGCGGTACGGAGCCGCCCACCACGGAGTCGACGAACTCGAAGCCGCCGCCAGGCGGAAGCGGCGAGACGCGTAGCTGCACGACGGCGAACTGGCCGTGGCCGCCCGACTGCTTCTTGAGCTTTCCCTCCACCTGTGCGTGCCCCGCGATCGTCTCGCGGTAGGCCACCGGCGCGGGCGCCGTGGTCACGTGGACGCCGAACACGCGCGCGAGGCGTTCGACGGCGACCGCGACGTGCGTGTCGCCGAGACCGCGCAGGATCGTCTGGCCGCCGGTGCGGTCGATCACGAGCGTCGGGTCCTCTGCGAGGAGCCGGGCGAGCGATGAGGACAGCTTCTCGTCGTCGGATTGCGTGGCCGGCGTGAGGCTCACCGCGAACACCGGCTCACGCTTCGGCAGCGGTGCCGGGCGCGCGATGCCGTTCGTGCGCGACCAGAGCAGGGATCCCGACGGCGACCCCGTCAGCTTGGCCACGGCGCCGACCTCTCCGGCCGACAACGCACCGACCGGCAGGTGCTCGGCGCCGCGGAGCAGGAACAGCCCGTGGATGCGCTCGTCGGTGCCGGTGGTGGCGTTGTGCAGTCGGTCGCCCGAGCGCACCACGCCGGAGAGGACCTTGAACATCGACACCTGCCCGACGAAGGGGTCGGCCAGGGTGCGGAACACGTGCAGGAGCGGCTCGCCATCGGGACTCGGGGCGACCCGCAGCTCCGCGCCCGCCGCGCCTGCTCCCTCGCCAGCGCCCTCGCCGTCAGCAGAGCCACCGATGACGATGCGGCCGTCGTGGTCGAGCGACGACGGCGACAGGGCGCACAGCAGGTCGGCGAAGCGATCCACCCCGGTGCCGGTGACGCCGGAGCACACGACCACGGGCACCGCCTCGCCCGTCGCGACCTCCCGCGCGAGCGTGCGCTCGAGCTCCCGTGCCGGCGGCTCCTTCCCCTCGAGGTACGCCTCGAGCTGCTCGTCGTCGTGCGACACGATCTCCTCGGTCACCTCGACGTGCATCCGGTGCTCCTCGGCCTCCGCCTCGGCGGGCAGCGGCTCATCACGATGACGGCCCGCGTCGTCGTAGACGAGCGCATGTTCGCTGAGCAAGTCCGCGATCGCGCGGAACGCCTGCTCCTCGCCGAGCGGCAGCTCGAGCGCCCACAGGTGATCGCCGAATGCCGCGTGCAGCTCGCCGAGCACCCGGCGGAAGTCGGCACGGGCCTTGTCCTCCTGAGTGATGACGACGATGCGCGGCACGCCCGCCGCCCCGGCTGCGGCCCACGCGAACCGCGTGCCCACGGTGACCCCGTCGACCGCGCTCACCGCGATCACCGCGACATCCGCCACCGACAGTGCCGTGTCGACGCCGCCGACGAAGTCGGGATGTCCCGGCGTGTCGGCCAGTGTGATGGCGTGCTCGGCGCCGTCGGGGCCGGTCCAGCCCAGGTGGGCGAGCGAGAGCCCGAGGGTCATGCCTCGCGCGATCTCCTCGGGCTCGTGGTCGCAGACGGTCGTGCCCTGCTCGACGGTGCCGGCTCTCGTGATCGCCCCGGCTCGAAGCAGCAGCGCTTCCGCCAGGGTCGTCTTGCCGGAGCCTGCCCCGCCCAAGAGGGCGACGGTCCGGTGGATCTGAGTCGGTGCCGAGTTCATGGGGCCTCCCGCGCCGGTGCGGATCTGTCCGTCCATCGTGGACCCGTCGGGCCGGGAATGCCAGCGATCGAGGTCGCCGTCATGGCTCGCCGAGGCCTCATGGCTCGCCGAGGTGGTTCAGGAACCAATCGCGCGCCAGGGTCGCGACCTGCTCGAGCGCGCCGTCCTCCTCGAAGAGGTGGGTCGCGCCCGGCACGATGGTGAGCTCCGCCGGGCATCGCAGTTGCGCGAGGGCGACGCGGTTGAGCTCGAGCACCTGCCGGTCGGCGCCGCCCACGACGAGGAGCGTGGGCGCACGCACGAGCTCGAGGCGGGCTCCGGCGAGGTCGGGGCGTCCCCCGCGGGAGACGACCGCCGCGATCCCGGCATCGGGCTCCGCGGCGGCCCACAGCGCGGCACCGGCGCCCGTGCTCGCGCCGAAGTAGCCGATCGGGAGCTCGCCGGCTTCAGGTCGGCCGCGCAGCCAACGGACAGCAGACGTGAGGCGCCGGCCGAGGAGCGGGATGTCGAAGACGTTCCCACGGTCCTGTTCCTCGGGTGGAAGCAGCAGGTCGAGCAGCAGCGTGCCGAGTCCGGCCTGGTGCAGGACGTCGGCGACGTATCGGTTGCGCGGGCTGTGGCGGCTGCTGCCACTGCCATGCGCGAACACCACGAATCCGAGGGGCTGATCGGGCTGCTCGCGCTGCTCGGGCTGCTCGCGCTGCTCGGGCACGTGCAGCGTCGCGCCGAGGCGGATGCCCTCATGCGGCACCTCGACCTCCGACGAGGCCGATGACCGTTCGGTGGTCATGGTTCAATGCTCACCCGTCGGATGCCGAAACGGAAGGGCGTGGCGGCGGCTCGGTGGGGATATTGATGGTCGGCCGGGTCCCTCGCCGCGACGGTCGGGTCCCTCGCCGCGAAGGCGGGTCCCTCGCCGCGAAGGCGGGTCCCTCGCCGCGAAGGCGGCGGCCAACGGATGCTCCGCTGCCGGCCTCTTGTCGAAGCATGATCGGTGCTGACTTGTCCTCCACAGGGTGCGCTTCTCGAGCATTCTGCACAGGCGTAATGCCCGGTCAAGAGCTGTTTCCCGCACGATTGGATTGTCGGTGGGTGGGTGCAGGATCGAAGCATGGACCAGCCCCCGCAGCCCGAGCAGTCGCAGTCGCAGTCGCTGCCGCTGCCGGTGCCGTTGCGGGCACTCGAGGGTGATCTTGCCGCGTTGGGGGCGGTGTGGGCCGAGGCGGTGCCGGCGTTCGGCGCCACSGCCGGGGCGGCGCAGGTCGAGCTGGAGCAGATGAGCGACGCCGGGCTGGTCCGGGTCACCGACCTGCTCGCACGAGTRCGCCGCGACGCCGACGCGCTGCTCGCCCGGGYCGCCGCCGAGGTGGCCACCCGCTCGGGGCAGGAGTTCGGCGACACCGGGCTCGCGAAGGCGCAGGGATTCCACAACCCGGTGCGGATGCTCGCCGCGTNGGCACCGCAGCGCGTTCGGCTCGCTCCTCGTCGACCAGCCCGCGATGACGGCGCCGCCGAGGTGGCCACCCGCTCGGGGCAGGAGTTCGGCGACACCGGGCTCGCGAAGGCGCAGGGATTCCACAACCCGGTGCGGATGCTCGCCGCGTCCACCGGCGCCTCGCGCAGSGACGCGGCGAAGCTGATCGCGGTGGGCGCGGCAACCGCGGAACGGTCGACGTTCGCCGGCGAGCGGCTGCCCGCGAARCATCCGCACGTCGCCGCGGCACTTGCGGCGACCCTGATCGGTGTCGACGCGGCAGCGGCGATCACCGCGATGCTCACCCGGGTGTCGGTCCGCGCCGACCCGGCCCTGGCCGACGTGGTGGAGKCGGCCCTGGTCGAGCTCGCCGGGCGGGCGCCGCTCGACCTGCTCCTGCGTGGGGTGCGCGAGGCCGAGGCCAGGCTCGACCGCGACGGCGTCGAGCCGCGCGAGGAACAACTCCGCCAGGAGCGATCCCTCACCATCCGTGAGGACGGCACCGGCATGGTGCACCTGCACGCCCGSCTCGACCCCGAGAGCGCCGCCCCGGTGAARGCCGCGATCGAAGCGCTGGTCAGCGACGTGCTCCGCCGTCGCGCACCCACCCCCTGCGAGCCGGGTCCGGTCCTCGACGACCAACGCTCGATCCCGCAACTCCAGGCCGACGCGCTCGCCGCGCTCGCCCGGCACACCCTCGGCTGCGCCCACACGCTCACCCCGCTCGCGAAGACCACGGTGATCGTCCGGATGGACCAGGACACCCTCGTCGACGGGCTCGGGCACGCCCGCATCGACGGCCTCGAACAGCCGATCTCCGCCGSCACCGCCCGGCGCATGGCCGCCGACGCCGAGGTGATCCCCGCCGTGCTCGGCGGGCCCAGCATCCCCCTCGACCTCGGCCGCGCCGCACGCCTGTTCACCCGCGCGCAACGCCTCGCCCTCGGCGAACGCGACGGCGGCTGCGCCGCCTGCGGGCAGAACATCGCCTACGTCGAAGCCCACCACATCCACTGGTGGGAACGCGACACCGGACCCACCGACCTGCACAACGGCGTCCTGCTCTGCAGCTTCTGCCACCACACGATCCACCGCGAAGGCTGGGGCATCCACGCAACGCCGAGCGAAGTGCGGTTCATCCCACCACCCCACATCGACCCGCACCAGACCCCACGACTCGGCGGACGCGCACGATTCCAACTCCCCACCGCCGCGACCGCATGACCCGAGCCCG
>NZ_LMRW01000025.1 GCF_001428255.1 Agromyces sp. Soil535
TCCGACCTCGAGCTCGGCCGCCGCCGCGACGACGACCTCGCAAACGCATACCGACGGTGGCTCCACACGGCTTGACAGCCAATAGGAGCGTCATCACATGTCGCGCCGAAGACCTCCTCGCGCTCCACGCCACGGTTCGACCGCAATCGGCATCGCACCGTGCTGATCGAGTGTCTGGCTGGGAGCCTATCGCTGCGCGCGTAGCGGCATCGTCCAACCGCGAGGCAACGGCGTTGAGCTCGTCGTCAAGAGGGTCCGAATAGGCGTCGAGCGTCGGCTCGACCCGCAGACCCGACGGATCACCGGCTCCCGCTGCGTCGCGAGTTCCGCATGATCCGGACCGCCCGCATTGCGGTGCGTTTGACGCGCGCCGGTTGAGAGCCGTGACCGCTCTCACCGACCAACACACGACCGGTGCTGCGAATTTGACTCTGAGGGGGTTGACAACCAGTCGGTATGAAAATACTCTCGGGTATTGAAATGCTGATCGGTATCGATCGGTCCTCGTGAGCCAAAGCCGGCCCGAGGGATATGTCTGCAAGGGCGGAGATATGTCGGAAACAGAACTGACGGGCGACAACCTTTTCCAGAATCCGTATCCGGTCTACGCGCGACTGCGCGAAGAGGAGCCCGTGGCCTTCTTCGAGGGAACGAGCGAGTACTTCATCACCCGCTTCGAGGACTGCCGGATCGTGGGGTCCACCGATCGGGTCTTCGTCCCGTCGGACAGCCCGAACCGCCCCGAAGCCCGCGTCATGGGGATGCCGAACGTCCTCAGCATGAGCGGCGAGGAGCACGAACTTCTCCGGCAGGGAATCGACGAGAACCTCACTGTCGAGGCCGTCCGCGGCTATGTCGGAGCGCTGACCCGGCCCGTGGTGGAGCGGTACATCGCCGAGCTCGAGCCGCGCGGCGAGGCCAACCTGACGGCCGACCTGTTCGAGCCGATCTCGGTGCGCTGCATCGGTGATTTCATCGGCCTCGACGAGACGCCCAACGAGACGCTCGTGGAGTGGTTCCGCTCGATGAGCGCGGGACTTCAGAACGTCAGCGGCGACCCGGAGGTGTACGCACGGCTGGATCGTGCCGTCGCCGACATCGACGCCCAGCTCGGCGCGCTCTACGAGCGGGTCGTGGAATCGCCCGACCGCACGCTCATGAGCCACGTCGTCCACGGCGGGCTGCCGGCCGGACAGACGCGAACCCTCGAGTCGATCCTTCCGACGATGAAGGTGATCATCCTGGGCGGCTTGCAGGAGCCCGGCCACGCGGCCGCGAACGCGGCGACCGGTCTCCTCTTCAACCCGGAGCAGGCGGCCGCTGTCGTGGCGGAGCCCGAGGAGTACGCACTCCGGGCCTTCGACGAGGGCCTGCGTTGGATCGCGCCCATCGGCGTCACCCCCCGGGTCGCCGCCGAGGACTTCGAGACCGCAGGGGTCACGATTCCCGCCGGTTCGTCGGTCGCGATCGTCATGGCGTCGGCGAACCGCGACCCGGATCGCTACGATGACCCGGACTCCTTCGACATGAATCGCAAGAAGAAGCCGCACCTGGCCTTCGGCTTCCGCCCGCACTTCTGCTCCGGCCACGCCCTGGCGCGCGCGATAGGCGAGATCGCGCTGGAGGAGACGTTCCGTCAGCTCGACGGGCTGCGCCTGGATGACAGCCGGCCGATCACGGCGAAGGGCTGGCGATTCCGCGGGGTTGCGGACCTGCCGGCTCGTTGGGACGCGTAGGCGGATGCCGCACCTGACCATCGACTGCCACGGTCACTTCACGACCGAGCCGGAGGAGCTCCACCGCTTCCGGGCTGCGCAGCTCGAGTATGTCCGTGGTGAGTCCGAGACGCGTCCGCATCTCGATGCGATCTCGGACGAGACGCTGCGCGCGATCATCGAAGCCAACCAGCTGAGGATCCAGCGGGAGCGCGGCTCCGACGTGACGCTGCTGTCGCCGCGAGCGTCGGGGATGGGACATCACGCTCCAGATCAGTCCATCGCAACGGAGTGGGCGCAGATCTCCAACGACAGCATCCGCCGTATCGTGGATGCCTTTCCCCGGAACTTCGCCGGCGTGTGCCAGCTGCCGCAGGTGGTCGACGGCAGCCTCGAACCGGTGATCGAGGAGCTGGAGCGCTGCGTCGAGGCCGGCTTCGTGGGCTGCAACGTCAACCCCGACCCGTCCGGCGGCGGGTGGTCGGGGCCGAGCATCACCGACCCGTGGTGGGATCCGCTGTGGAGCGCGCTCGCGCGCCTGGATGTCCCGGCGATGCTGCACGTGTCGGCCTCGACGAACCCCGTGGTGCACACGACCGGCGCGCACTACATCGCCGCGGACGTCGTCGTCTTCATGCAGCTGGTGCAGGGCGACCTGTTCCAGCGCCACCCCGACCTTCGGGTGATCATCCCGCACGGCGGAGGAGCGGCTCCGTATCACTGGGGTCGGTATCGCGGACTCGCGACCATGCTCGGCAAGGGGACGCTGGCCGAGCACCTGCTGGAGAACACGTTCTTCGACACCTGCGTCTACCACCAGTCCGGGATCGACGCACTGTTCGCCGCCGTGCCGGTGGAGAACATCCTGTTCGGCTCCGAACTGCTCGGAGCGGTGCGGGGGATCGACCCTGAGTCGCGGCACGAGTACGACGACACGAAGCGATACGTCGACGCCCTCGGGCTGGACGATGCGTCGCGGCACGCGGTGTTCGAGGGCAATGCGCGCCGCGTGTACCCCCGCCTCGACCGACGACTGAACGATCTCAACGCCCGACGGCCCTCACTCATGGAGACCACACGATGACCGATGTTCTCGCCACGGTGCGACTGGCCGGAGCCGCCCAGGGATTCAACTGGCTGCCCGTCTTCGTCGCCGACGAACAGGGCATCTTCGCCCGTCACGGCCTGCGTATCGAGTACCTGCGCATGGGGTCGGTGGACAAGGCCACCGCCGCAGTGCGCGAGGGCGAAGCGGATGTCGCGCTCACGCCGCCGGAGGGAGCGATCCAGAACGCAGTCGAGGGCGGTGGCCTCCGGCTCATCGCCGCGAACTCGGTGCGTCTGCCGATGTCGCTCGTGGCGACGCCGAAGATCGCCGAGATCGCGCAGTTGCGCGGGGCCCGCATCGGCACGTCGTCGCTGACCGAGGGGACCGCGATCTACACGCGTTGGATGCTCGAGCGCGACGGGCTCGAGTACCCGAGAGACTACGAGTTCGTACTCGCGGGAGTCCACACCGCCCGATGGGACGCGCTGCGCTCCGGCGAGATCGACTGCGCGCCGCAGCCGGCGCCGTGGAGCTTCCTCGCCGAACGCGAGGGCTTCCACCTCATCGGCGAGGTCAACGACGTCATCCCCGAGATCATCTTCGCCGCCGCCGTCGCCGAATCGGGCTGGCTGGATCGCAACGCCGCAGCGGCGGGTGCACTCGTCGCCGCGCTCGCCGAGGCGCACGCATTCGTGAACGATCCGCGCAACGACGGCGTGAGCGTTCCGATCTATCAGCGGATCACCACCCCCGACGAGCCCGAGCTCGCGGAGCGCGGCTTCCGCTACACGCGCGACATGGGGATGTGGCCGCGCGGGGCGCGAATCCCTCGAGCCGCGTTCGAAGCGAGCCTCGACGCGATGGTGGCCTCCGGTCTGCTTTCGAAGGCCGCACGCGAGCCGGCCGACCGGGTCCTCGAGACCCGGTTCGGCAACAACACCGACGGGGGACGATGACATGGTCCACGTCGTCACCCGGATCGAACGTACACCGGCGGCGGTCCGCGACGGGTTCGCCGAGCTCGGCGTCGCGACCACCCACGAGGCGCAGGGGCGCACGGGACTGCTCGATCCTCGCGTGCAGGCACGGCAGATCGGCACGTCCATCTCGGGCACCGCGCTGACCTGCGAGGTCGCGCCCGGAGACAACTGGATGCTCCACGTCGCCCTCGAGCAGGCGCAGGAAGGTGACATCCTCGTCGTGAGCCCGACCTCGCCGTGCAGCGACGGATACTTCGGCGACCTGCTGGCGACCTCGGCGGTGGCTCGCGGCATCCGGGGACTCGTGATCGACGCCGGCGTGCGGGACATCGCCGAGCTGCGGGCACTCCCCTTCCCCGTCTGGAGCACCTACATCAGCGCGCAGGGAACGGTGAAGGAGACGCTCGGCACGGTTCAGCAGCCGCTCGTATGCGCCGGCGCGTTGATCAACCCGGGCGACACGATCGTCGCCGACGACGACGGTGTGTGCGTCGTCCCTCTCGCGACGGCGGCCGAGACGCTCGAACGGGCGCGGCGGCGAGCCGCCGACGAGGAGACGAAGCGTCAGCGCTACGCAGCGGGAGAGCTCAGCCTCGACGTCAATGCGATGCGTCCGCGTCTGGAGAGGAAGGGGCTCACGTATGGCGATGTTCAGTGACCCCGCGGTCCCGCGCCGAGTGATCACCGGGACCAGGAACGGCCGATCGGTCGTCGTCAGCGACGGCCCGGTGGTCAACGCGCACCACTACGCGTCGCTGCCAGGGATGATGACCTCGGTCATCTACACGACCGCAGCCTCGCCGACCCTCCCGATAACGGAGGGCGAGACTGCACCAATGCACGTCCACGTGCCGCCGGCGCAGGGAGGGACGTGCCTGATGATCGTGACCTTCCCGCCGGACTCGATCTTCGAGGCGCCCACCTTCGACCCGGCCGCCGCGGATGCCGAGCAGCGGGTTTTCATCCCGGGCCTGGCGGAACGGTTCGAGGTCGACGCGCCCGGCATGCACCAGACCGACTCGATCGACTACGACCTCGTGCTCGCCGGTGAGATATGGCTGGAGCTCGGCGGCGGCGAGACCGTCCACCTGCGTGCCGGGGACGTCGTCGTCCAAGGAGGGGCTCGCCACGCGTGGCGCAACAGGGGCGACCTCGTCGCGACCATGGCATTCGTCCTGATCGGAGGTGGAGCCGGATGAGCGCCACGAACGCAGCCACGCGGTACGACGCGCTGATCATCGGGGCCGGACACGCAGGCGCACAGGCGGCGATCTCGCTGCGCCAGGTCGGATTCGCAGGCACCATCGGGTTGATCGGCGATGAGCCGGTTGCCCCCTACGAGCGCCCGGCGCTGTCGAAGGAGTACCTCGCGGGAGACAAATCCTTCGATCAGCTGCTCATCCGTCCGGACGAGTTCTGGACCGAGAACAGCGTGGAGCTCGTCTCCGGCGAGCGAGCCGTCGGCGTCGATCCGTCCGCGAAGACCGTCACCTTCGAAAGCGGCGCGATCGTCGGGTACGGATCCCTCGTGTGGGCGACCGGCGGTGTGCCGCGACGGATCCCCGTCCCCGGCGGCGACCTCGAGGGAGTCCTCGCGATCCGCAGCAAGGCCGACTGCGACCGGCTGATCGAGGCCCTGCCGTCGATCCGGAATGTCGTCGTCATCGGAGGCGGGTTCATCGGGCTCGAGTCGGCCGCCGTCCTGCGAGCGCGCGGCGCGACGGTCACGGTGGTGGAGGCGCTGGACCGAGTGCTCGCCCGGGTCACGGCCGAGCCGGTCTCGCGCTTCTTCGAGAACGAGCATCGGGCGCACGGCGTCGAGCTGTTGTTGGGCGTCGGGATCGATTCGATCGAGGGCGACGACGCCAGCGTCACGGGAGTGCGTCTCAGCGATGGACGGGTTCTCCCCGCCGATCGGGTCATCGTCGGGATCGGCATCGTGCCCGCCATCGAGCCTCTCATCGCCGCCGGTGCCGAGGTGACCCCCCACGCGACGGGCGTCCTCATCGACGAACTGTGCCGCACGTCGCTCGCGGACGTGTACTGCGTGGGCGACTGCTCGGTGCTGCGGAACGGGCCGGGGATGCGTATCGAGTCCCGGCAGAATGCACACGAGCTCGCCACGACGGCCGCCAAGGCGATCACCGGGATCACCGACCCGCTCGTGCTCGTCCCGTGGTTCTGGTCGCACCAGTACGACCTCCGGCTGCAGACGATCGGGCTCAACGTCGGCTACGACCAGACGGTGCTTCGCGGAACACCCGAGGAGAGGAGCTTCTCGCTCATCTACCTCAAGGAGGGCGAGGTCATCGCGCTCGACTGCATCAACGCGACGAAGGACTACGTCCAGGGGCGCCGATTGGTCGAGCGCCGTGCACGAGTCGAACCGAATGTCCTCGCCGACACCGATACAGCACTGAAAGACATCGCCGCGGCCCACTGACCGCGCGAAGAACGAACGGAAGAACGATGAAGTTCACAGTCACCACGCGAGAGGGAGAGGCCCGCGACGTCGAGGCGCGCGACGGTCTGTCCCTGATGCAGAACATCCGCAACTCCGGGATCGAGGAGCTGCATGCGATCTGCGGTGGCTCGCTCTCGTGCGCGACCTGCCACGTGTACGTCGAGCGCGTACCCGCCGGCGTGGCGCTGCCCGAGAAGTCCCGTGACGAGCGGGATCTGCTCGAGGCATCCGATTTTCTCGAGGACAACTCGAGACTGTCGTGCCAGCTCACCTGCCGACCGGAGCTCGACGGTCTCCGCGTCACCATCGCGCCCGAAGACTAGACCGCCTCGAAAGGGAAGCCATGACACAGATGATGCGCGCCGCGCGACTCCACGCCGTCGGTGAGCCGATGGTGATCGACGAGGTCCCGCGGCCCACGGCGTCCGGCACCGACGTCATCGTCGGGGTGAAGGGGTGCGGGATGGTGCCGAACCTCGCGAACGTCCTCGCGAACTGGGAGACCTGGTATCCGCACATGCCGCTGCCTCCCCGCCCGGCGATCTTCGGGCTCGACCCGGTCGGCGTGGTGCGGGAGGTCGGCGAGCAGGTCGTGAACGTCCGCGTCGGAGACCGCGTCTACGTCAACCCCGGCCGGTCGTGCGGCGCCTGCCACGAGTGCGCCTCCGGGGTCCCGCAGCAGTGCGACTACTGGACGCTCGGCGGGTACTTCGGCTACAACGAGCGGAGCGTCGACATGCAGCTGCGCTACCCGTACGGGGGCTTCTGCGAGTACATGCTGGCGCCCCAGACCGCGATCGTCCCGCTGCCCGAGAACCTCGAGTTCCGCCAGGCGACCCGGATGGGCTACCTCGGCACAGCGTACGCCGCGGTGAAGAAGCTCGGGCCGCTCGCGGGCAAGACGATCATCGTCAACGGCGCGACCGGAACCCTCGGCGTCGGCGTGACGATGCTCGCCCTCGCGATGGGCGCCGCGCGGGTCTTCGCCGTCGCGCGCGGCGTCCGGCTCCTCGAGCGACTCCGCGCCCTCGCCCCCGAGCGGATCCACGTCTTCTCGAACGTGGACGGAGGCACGGCGGCGTGGGTCCGCTCGCTGACCGACGCGCGCGGCGCCGACGCCATGATCGACACGCTCGGTGCCGTCGCCTCGCTCGAGTCGATGCGGGACGCCATGTGCGGCGTTCGCCGGGGCGGACGCATCGTCAACATCGGCGGCACGGCGGGTGAGCTCGGCGTCGATGTGAAGTGGTGGATGGACGAGCAGATGGAGCTCATCGGTTCCGTGTGGTTCACCTCGGCCGAGGCCATCGAACTGTCGCGGATGATCGGCTCCGGCGCCGTCGACATGTCGGTCCTGGAACCCAGGAGCTGGCCGTTCGAGCAGATCAACGACGCCATCTCCGGGGTCACCAGCGGCGACGGCGGGTTCACGAGCTACGTCGTGGAGATCGACGCGGAGAGCCGGCGATCATGACCGACGTCACGACCGATCTCCCCACGATCCCCGCCGAGGTGGTCGCCGCGCTCGAGACCGTCGTCGGCGACGCTGCGGTATCCGTCGAGCGGACCGTGCTGCGCGAGTTCACGGACGCCTACTGGATTCCCGGAGACACGACGTACGCGGCATCCGCGATCGTCCAGCCGACGACCGCCGAGCAGGTGCGGGAGATCGTGCGGATCGCGAACCGCCACGGGATCCCGGTCTGGCCGCTCAGCCAGGGACGCAACCTCGGCCACGGCGGGCCGTCACCCCGCGTGCGAGGCTCCATCCAGATCGGGTTCCAGCGGATGAACCGCATCCTCGAGATCAACGAGGAGCTCGCGTACGCCGTCGTCGAGCCCGGTGTGACGTGGTTCGACCTCTACAACGCGGTCGCCGAGGCGGGCTACGACCTGCTCACGCCGTGTCCCGACCTCGGCTGGGGATCGATCATCGGCAACTCGATGGACGGGGGCCACACCTACCAGCACTACGGCGCCGACTACCTCATGCCCACGGGGTTCGAGGTCGTGTTGCCCGACGGGGACCTGGTCCGCACCGGCTTCGGCGGGGTGCCGGAAAGCTCGTCGTGGCACCTCACCAAGCGCGCACTCGGGCCGGCCCTGGAGTCGCTGTTCGTGCAGTCGAACTTCGGCATCGTCACGCGCATGGGCGTCTGGCTGAAGCGCAAGCCCGCGGCGTACGCTCCGCTGACCCTCGTGATCGGCGACGACGCCGACCTCGAGCAGGGCATCGACGTCATCCGCGAGCTGCTGCTCGGCGGCGACCTGGAGGGCGTTCCCGCTCTCTACTCGACGCTGCGCGCCGCGCACATGCTGCGGGATGCGCCGGTGCCGCCCGGGCCGCGACCGTTCACCGGGGAAGAGCTCGACGAGATCGGGAGCCGCCTCGGCGTGGGCGCATGGGCCGCCCGCGCCGCGATCTGGGGAGACCCCGACGTCGTGAAGCTGAAGCTGCGCCGGATCCAGGATGCGTGGTCACGCGTCCCCAGCGGCGTCTGTCTCTCGCCTCGGGTCTACGCGGCCGACGAGCTGGGGCAGATCGAGCTGTCGGCCGAGAAGATCCTCGCCGGCATTCCGACGCTGCAGGCGCTGCAGAGCGCCCCGCCGAACATCGGGCACGTGGATGTCTCGCCGAGCGTCCCGCTGCGAGGGGCCTCGATCCGCCGCGCGGTCACCGCCATCCGCGAGCTGTTCGTCGCCGACGGACGCGACTTCGGGGTCGGGATCATGATCCCCAGCGCACGCAGCGCGGTCGTCATCGCCGGCATCCGGTACGACAGCTCCGATGCCGATGCCGTCGTCGGCGCGATGCAACTGGCTCGATCGATCGTCCGCGAGCTGGGCGCGATGGGCTATGTCGACTCGCGTCCGCACCTGGAGTTCATGGACACCGCAGCGGACTTCTACTCGTTCAACGACGGAGCCCGCGGCCGGCTGCTGGAGCGGGTCAAGGACGCTCTGGACCCCAACGGCATCCTCTCGCCGGGTCGCCACGGAGTGTGGCCGGCGGCGTATCGATCCGAGTCGCGCAGTGACGCGCGGCGCACGCGCCTGGAGGGGGAGGAGACGTGAGCCTCGACGAGATGGCGCCACCGGAGACGGAAGCTCCGGCGGTGCTCCGGGTGGACGAACTCGCCGTGGAGTTCCGGGGGGTCAAGGCCCTGCAGGGCGTCTCGTTCACGATTCCCAGGGGCGGCATCTCCTCGGTGATCGGCCCCAACGGAGCGGGCAAGACCACGCTGTTCAACTGCATCAGCGGGGTGGCCAAGCACCAGGGCACCGTCGAGCTCGACGGTCGTGACCTGAGCCGGCTGCGAGCCGACCGCCGGGCGACGCTCGGCATCGCGCGCACCTTCCAGACTCCGCTGCTCATCGCCGAGCTCTCGCCGATGGAGAACGTGCTCCTCGGTGCGCACGCCGGCATCCGCGGCGGCGTCGTGGGACTGATCGTGCGCCGCCCGGCCGTGCGCGCCGATGAGCGCGCCGCGCGGGCACGCGCTGCCGAGCTCATGGAGGTTCTCGGACTGGACCCGGACGACACCCGCCGCGCGGGAAGCCTGCCGCACGGCGATCGGCGGCGGGTCGAGATCGCACGCGCGCTCATCTCGGATCCGAAGCTTCTGCTGCTGGACGAGCCTGCGGCGGGGCTGGGTGCCGACGAGACCGACCAGCTCCTCCTGGACATCCAACAGCACGCCCAGGCGACGGGCATGACCTGCATCCTCGTCGAACACGACGTGGGGCTCGTCATGCGCGTGTCTCGTCACGTCGTGGTGCTGGACGCCGGCCGGCTCCTCGTCGCGGGCGACCCCCGCGAAGTGGCCGCCGATCCCCGCGTGATCGCCGCATATCTGGGGGACGACTGGTCGGAGGACCGGCAATGACAGGAACACTTCTTCGCATCGAGGGGCTCACCGCGCGGTACGGCACCGTGCAGGTGCTCCACGGCGTGGACCTCGAGATCGGCTCCGATGAGATCGTCGCGCTGCTCGGACCGAACGGCGCGGGCAAGACCACGCTGCTGCGTGCGCTCTCGCGGGTCGTGTCCAGTCGAGGCCGGATGGTCTTCGACGGCACGGACATCTCGTCATGGAGCGGCGCTCGGACCGCGACGTCGGGCGTCGGCCACGTGCCGGAGGGTCGAGGCACGTTCGTCGACCTGACCGTGGACGAGAACCTCCGGCTGGGTGCACTGGCACGTCCGCGCGAGCTGAAGTCCACCGCCGGCGCGGACCTCGACATGGTGTACGAGACATTCCCCGTCCTCCAGGACATGCGTCGGCGGACGGCGGGACTGCTCTCGGGCGGACAGCAGCAGATGCTCGCCGTCGGCCGGGCCCTGATGGCTCGGCCGAGGCTCCTGCTCATCGACGAGCCTTCGCTCGGACTCGCGCCGATCGTCACCCGTCAGCTGTTCGACGTCCTCGCGCAGATCCGCAGGCGGTGGTCGGTATCGCTGCTGATCGCGGAGCAGAACGCGCGCCTGTCGCTGGAGATCGCCGATCGTGCGGTCGTCCTCGCGAAGGGCCAGGTCGCAGTCAGCGGCTCGGCGGAGGAGCTGGGCTACGGCGACGCGGTGCGCCGTGCGTATCTCGGCGTCGCCAACGACGAAGAAGGCGGAAAGGGGGCCGGTCGATGACCGAGTTGCTGCAGCAGACGCTCGACGGCCTCAGCGCAGGGCTGATCTACGGGATCCTGGCACTCGCGCTGAGCGTCGTCTTCCAGGGCACGGGGATGCTCAACTTCGCGCAGGGCGAGATGGCGACGCTGTCCGCGTTCGTCACGCTGGTCTTCCTTCAGTTCGGGATGCCGTTCTGGGCGGTGCTTCCGATCGTGATCGTCCTCTCCGCACTCGGTGGGGCCCTCATCGAGCGCACGGTCGTACGACCGCTGGAGCGGTCCGGTGAGCTGCCTCTGCTCACCCTGGGTGTGGCGCTGCTGCTCGGGATCAACGCGATGATGGCGATCATCTGGGGCACCAACTCGAGACCGTTCCCCAGCCCGTTCGGGCAGGGAGTGGTGACGTCCCTCGGCCTGCGGATGACCTATCAGCAGCTCGGTTCGCTGATCACGCTGCTCGCTGTGCTGACCGTGACGATCCTGGTGTTCAACAGGACGTCGATCGGACTTCGCCTTCGCGCCGTGGCGCAGAACCCGGACTCCGCGACGCTGCTGGGTCAGCACCGGGGGAAGTGGCTGATGATCGGCTGGGGGATCGCGGCGGCCGTCGGCGCGTTCGCCGCGCTGGTGGCGGCGCCCGTGCTGACGCTCTCCCCGGGGATGATGACCTTCCCCCTGCTGCTGGCGCTCGCTGCGGCGACGCTGGGAGGTCTCACCAGCAGGGTCGGTGCGGTCGTGGGAGGCCTGATCGTCGGTGTGTCCAACAGCCTCGCCGGCCGCTACATCCCGGGACTGGACGGCGACCTCGCCATCGTCGTCCCGTTCGTGATCACCGCGATCGTCGTGGTGATCAAACCCGCCGGCATCTTCGGCAAGGCAAGGACGGTGCGCGTATGAGACATGTCAGCAGACTGATCCCTCGCCTGGGGTGGATCATCGCCTTGGGCATCGGCGTCATCCTTCCCCTCCTCGTCTCGGACTTCGACCTGCTGGATCTCAGCCGGGTCCTGACGCTGGCGATGGCCGTCGCTGGGCTCAACCTCCTGGTGGGACACTCGGGTCAGGTCAGCGTCGGCCACGGTGCGATCTTCGGACTCGGCGGGTACGCCGCGATGATCCCCGTCGTCAGCTTCGGCTGGCCGTGGTGGGCCGGCGTCCTCCTCGCCGCAGTGCTGAGCCTCGCGTTCGGCATCCTGCTCGGGATCCCGGCGCTGAAGATGGGTGGCGCCAACCTCGGCCTGCTCACGATCGCGGTGGCCGTCGTCTTCCCGCTGCTGCTCATCCGCTTCCAGCCGCTCACTGGGGGGACGTTCGGGATGTTCCTGCCCAGCCCGGCGATCTCGCTGCCCGATTCGGGGTTCACGTCCCGCCAGCTCGAGTTCTGGGTGTGCCTGTTGGCGCTCGCAGTGGTGTTCGTCGCCCTGCGCAACCTCGTCCACGGTCGGCTCGGCCGGGCGCTGGCGGCGGTGCGGACAAGTTCGCTCCTCGCAGCCGCCAACGGCATCGCCGTGAACCGCGTGAAGCTGATCGCGTTCGCGGTGAGCTCGACCGTGGCCGGCGTCGCCGGCGCGTTGTACGCCCTGGTGGTCTCGATCGCGGTGCCCGACAGCTACGTCTTCACCTTCTCGATCGCCCTCCTCGCCGCGAGCGTGATCGGGGGCAGCCGGAGCTGGGCTGGCGCCATCATCGGAGCCGCGATCATCGTCTACCTCCCGACCCTCGCCGAGGCGTTCGTCGGGGGGCAGGCAGCGGGCAACTGGTCGCAGTTCGTCTACGCGGCCGGCCTCGCGCTGTGCCTCATCGTCGCTCCCTCCGGCATCGCCGGCGCAGTGACGAGCCTGCTGGGACGTGCCTTCGCGTACGCCCCCATGAGACGTGCGGTCGTCGAACGATCGACGGATATGAGAACGACATCCACCGCACCCTGAGCTTCCTCTCGCGGAAGCCATCATCCGAATCACACGAAAGGCACTTCAATGAAGAAGCACGCAGCAGCTGCGGTCGCATTGGCGGCGACCATGGCGATCCTCCTCGCGGGATGCACTGGGCGAGGCGAGCCGGCCCAGGGGGCGTCGGAGGAGACCGGCGACATCGTCATTCGCGCCAGCTACCCGCTCAGCGGGCCGCTCGCGTCGGCTGGGCTCTCGGCGGCGGGCGTAACGGCCTACTTCGACGCGGTCAACGCGGCGGGAGGCATCGACGGGCGCCAGATCGACTTCGAGGCCGTCGACGACGCGTTCGATCCGGCGCGCCAGGTGTCGAACAACCAGCAGTTCGTCGAGCAGGACGACGCGATCATCGTCATCAACTTCGGCGGCATCTCGGTTGCCGCACGGCCGCCGCTCAACAACGCCGGCGTGGCCCAGATCGTCCAGGGCGGCGAGACGGAGCTGAGTGACACCGAGGCGTTCCCCTTCTCCCGCGCGTACGTGCCCGACATCGCCTGGGAGGGCGAGCTGCAGGGGCGCTACATCACGGAGACGTTCCCCGACGCCAACGTCGGATTCGTCGGGTTCAACAACGCCCTCGCCGACAGCCAGCTCAACGGCCTGGAAGCCGGCGGCATCACGCCGAGCACCGTCATCAAGCTTCCCCCCGGCCAGGCGGACGTCGCCTCGCAGGTGACGGAGCTGCAGGCGGCGGGAGTGGACGTGCTCGTGGTCACGCAGGGTCCGCCGACCATCGGCGCGCTCCTGTCGTACATGGGTGAGATCGGCTACCACCCCACCCTGTTCATCGGCAGCCCCTATGCGGACTTCGCGAGCACGGTGATCCCCGCCGGTGCGGACAACGTGACGGGCGCACTGTCGTATCAGTGGTTCAAGGACCCGCAGAACCCCGCCGTGGAAAGCGACGAGGCCATCGTCCAGTTCACGGAGGACATGGCCGAGTACTCGCCGGACGGCGACTCGACGCAGACCTTCACCCTCACGGGGTACGGACTTGCTTCGGCGATCGTCTCCGCGCTCAGCGAGGCGGATGAGATCACGAGTGAGGGCTTCCTGGAGGCGTGGGACACTGTGTCCGACGTCGAGAACCCGATGCTCATCGAGGGAGCGAGCCTGAACGGCGGCCCGGGCGGGAGGCTGGTGTACCAGTACCCGCCTGCACACGTTCGACGGAACGAGCTGGATCCCCGACGGCGAGATCGTCAACGTCGTGGACGACGGCATCGTCGAGTAGCGCGGAGGCGCGCTCGGGCAGGACATCGGTCGTCCTGCCCGGTCGCGCACTAACGTAGATTGCGCCCGCGACCAACGGGTGCGCGAGGAAGGTGGAACGTGGCACGACTGACACGCGAACAGAGCAGAGCGCTCACACGTGAGAAGCTGCTCACGTCCGCGGGCGATGTCGTCGCGAGGGAGGGGTACGACGGTGCGTCGGTGGAGCGGATCGCGGACGAGGCCGGATTCTCCAAGGGAGCGTTCTACTCGAACTTCGCGTCGAAGGAGGACATCCTGCTCCACCTTCTCGAAGGCAACGCCGGCAACGATGTCCGCGACCTGACGGAGCTGCTTCAGGACCTGACGGATCCCGATCTGGTGATCGACGCGATCGTGCGATGGAGCGATGCGAGGGCGGCCGAGCAGAAGTGGGGGATCATCGCGATCGAGTTCCTCCGCCGGGCGAAAGCGGATGGGACCCTCACCGACCGAGAACGGAGTCTGTTCGTTTTGCAGTGGGAGTCCATCGGGCGGCTCCTCATCGCCAAGCTCTTCCCCGACGCGGATCCGCCGGTCAGCCCGATCGACTTGGGGGGGATCGTGCTCGATCTCACCTACGGAGGCATCTCCAGCTTCCTGGAGGTCAACACCACAGGGGGAATGATCCGTCAGGTGCTCGAGGCCCTTCGCATCGCCGCCGCCGCGGACGTCGCTCAGGAGGAGACGTGAGAGAAGCAGAGATCCGAAGCACAGCGCTCGTCGAAACCGATCGGGGACGCGCTACGCGAAGCAGCTCGTCTCTCACCTCAGCCGCCGCACCGGCGGCAATGGGAGGCGGACGCTGCCCATGGCTGGGTGGACATCGACGGGAGTCGAGCGGAAGTCGAGGCGGCCGAGCGTGGTGTGATCCTCCGCGTGGAGGGCTCTGTCGAGCGCGTGGCTCTCCTGGAGGATGTCGTCGGTCGCCATCTCGCGAGTTTCGGCGAGAAGGATGGGCTCGTCGTGCGGTGGCATCGAAGCGATGGCACGCCGGGTTCGATGCAGCCCGCAGCGCAGCGAACTCAACTCCCCGCGTAGCACGTGGGTCGGCGAGAGTGCGATGCTCGCGGACCGTCAGGATCTCGAGAGCGCGATCAGCTCGCTCCGGGAACTCGCACCCGCCTTGCGCAGGAGGTTCGAGACGTGGAACTTGACGGTGTTCTCGCTCACGCCGAGCTCGGTCGCGATGTCGCGATTCCTGCGACCGACGCCGACCAGCCGCAGCACCTCCTGCTCGCGTTCGCTGAGGGGAGCTCGCAGGATCCGCGGTTCCGGCCCGGTGGGGGGATCGAGTGGAATCCTGATCCGAAGATCGGATCCCCATCCGGTAGTCGAGGAGACGCCGAGCTCGCCTCCCAACGCGGTCACCCGCTCGGCGATGGGCCGCAGTGAGTCGTCGTGGGCGGTCAGCTCGCCCCGGCCATCGTCGCGAACCGCGATGAGAAGGTTCAGTCCGTCGCAATCCCACTGAATGCGGACGCGTCTGGTCGCCCCTTCGTCGACCAGGGCGAGCACCGCGCTCCTGACGATCGCGCGGGCTGCGTGGGCGACCTCCCCGGGAAGTGCGCGGCCAGTGGCGGGCGGTTCGACGAACTGCACGTCCAGGTCGCTGTGCCGCACCAGCGGCCTCAAGTCGTTGCGCAAGCGTGCGAACGCGCCGGTCACCGGTTCGATCATGCTGCTTCGCAGCTGGTCGGTCTGCTCGCGGAGGCTGACCAGTGCTCCGGCGGCGACATCGATCGCCATGGTGCGGGCAGCACGATCGGTCAGTTTCGCCGATCGCAGGGTGGCCAGGATCGACTCGAGCGTGAGCGCGTGATGGTCGGCCTGGTCGGCGACGATGCGCGCATGCTCGGCCAGGGTGTGACGGGACGTCGGACCATCCATACAGCCAACCTTGCCCTACCCGATCCTCGACTTCCACTCCGCATTACCGCCGGAACAGGTAGGGAAAACCATGCCAGAGGATAGGCCGTCCTGTCGGAATCGCCGACCACGATGGGCTCATGACTCTCACGATCACGTCGCCGACGGGAGCGATGTCTCTCATCGCGCAGGAGCTGCTACTAGCATCGGAGCGAACCGCTGTCCGGCAGGCTGACGAACTGAGCAACCTGGCCGACCTCGCGCTGCAAGCCGAGCGGACGTTCGTGTTCGGTGCGGGCCGCTCGGGTCTCGCCCTCAAGATGACGGCGATGCGACTGATGCACCTCGGCTTGGACGTCCACGTCGTCGGGGAAGTGACTGCACCGGCCATCTCGAACGGGGACCTGCTGCTGACGGCCAGCGGCTCGGGGACGACCATGAGCGTGCTGCGGGCCGCGCAGCTGGCCTCCGCTGCCGGCGCTTCGGTTGGAGTGATCACGACTGACCCGCACTCTCCCCTTGCCACACTGGCGACCGTCAGCGTCCACGTCCTCGCCGCGGAGAAGCGCGACATTTCGGACGCGGCCTCCCGCCAGTACGCCGGGAGCCTGTTCGAGCAGTGCGTCGTCGTCATCGGCGACGCACTCTTCCACACCCTTTGGCAGCGATCCGGCGTCTCCGCCGACGAGCTGTGGGAGCGCCACGCGAATCTCGAATGACCGCCCCATCCGTTCACCCCCGCGCTTACGCGCACAACACCCCACAAAGAAAGGGACACGTATGAAGCTTCAGTTCGCCATGGACACCCTTACCACCGATGCCGCCCTGGAACTGGCCGCTGCGGCCGCGCCGCACGTGGACATCCTCGAGCTGGGCACTCCGCTCATCAAGAGCGCCGGGCTGTCGGCGATCACGGCGATCAAGCGCGCCCACCCCGACAAAGTGATCCTCGCCGACCTCAAGACGATGGATGCCGGCGAGCTCGAGGCCGACATCGCGTTCCGTGCCGGTGCGGATCTCGTGACGGTTCTCGGAGTGGCCGACGACAGCACCATCGCCGGTGCGGTCAAGGCGGCGCAGGCTCACGACAAGGGCGTCGTCGTGGATCTGATCGGCGTCGAGGACAAGCCGCAGCGGGCGAGGGAAGTCATCGGGTTGGGAGCCGTCTTCGTCGAGATGCACGCGGGTCTGGACGAGCAGGCGAAGGAGGGCTACTCGATCAAGTCCCTCCTCGATGATGGCGAGGCGTCGGGTGTGCCATTCTCGGTGGCCGGCGGTGTGAACACCTCGTCGATCGTCGCAGTAAACGCATCCGGAGCCCAGATCGCGGTCGCGGGCAGTGCGATCTACAGCGCTCGCGACGTCGGTGCCGCAGCCGCTGAGTTGCGCACCGCGATCGCCTGACGATCCACGTCACGGACGAGCTCCTGCAGATCTGGGACGATTCCGACCTGCTCAAAACCGCTGACCGCACCACGCCCGGAATGGAGATCCGTGTGAAGAAGGCCTTCACCAGCACCCCACAGCGGCCTAACCTGTCCACGAGAGTGTCGACCATCACCCGACACTCGAACGTCAACCGCCACCCGACCATCTACATTGCTACAACACCGTACGTGTGACTCTGGAGCGCCGTGCTCACTCGAGAAGACGTCATCGCCGCCGAGAACCGTATCGCCGGTCACGTGAGACGTACGCCGATGCTGCGCGGCGGAACCACCTCTGAACCGGTCTGGTTCAAGTGCGAGTTCCTGCAGCACACTGGGGTGTTCAAGGCCCGAGGCGCCTTCAACCGGATGCTCGCCGCTCGCGAGCGAGGTGAGCTTGATCCCACCGTCGGCGTCGTCGCGGCATCCGGTGGAAACGCCGGCCTTGCCTTCGCATATGCCGCCGGCGTGCTCGGAGTTCCGGCGATCGTATTCGTCCCCGAGACCGCGCCGACCGTGAAGGTCCAACGGCTGCGTGACTACGGGGCCGACGTGCGGCAAGTCGGATCGGAGTTCGCCGAGGCGAACGATGCGGCGATCGCTTGGGTGGAGGCGCACGGAGCGCTGTTCTGCCACCCCTATGACCAGCTCGAGATCGCTGCCGGCGGTGGAACGATTGCGCAAGAGGTACTCGAGGATGAGCCGAGCATCGACACGATCGTCGTCGCGGTCGGTGGGGGAGGTCTGTTCGCCGGGATCACCGCGGCGGCCGCGAGTCGGGCTCGCGTCGTCGCCGCTGAACCGTTCGCCATCCCCACGCTGCACGAGGCGATCGCTGCCCGACGGCCAGTGGACGTTTCCGTCTCGGGCGTTGCCGCCGACTCCCTCGGTGCCCGCCGGGTGGGCGAGATCGCCTTCGAGATCGCCTCCCGTGTTCCACCGCGGTCAGTCCTCGTCACGGACGAGGCCATCGTCGCGGCGCGGGCGCAGCTCTGGGCTGAGTACCGCATCCCGGCTGAGTACGGTGCGGCGACCGCACTGGCCGCGATCTCGTCCGGCGCATACATTCCGGAACCCGGTGAACGGATCGCAGTTGTGGTCTGCGGAGCGAATACAGACCCTCGGACGTTGGACGCTCAGGTCAGCGTTTCTCGCTGAAGCCACTCGCCGAACCCGGCGCCACCTCGAGGTCCGCCAGCTCACTTCTTCGGCGGGAGCGCCGGCGGCGCCTCATCCGGCGCAAGGTACGTGCCGATCATCCTGAAGAGCCGGTCGGCCGAATTGTCATAGTTCCCGTCGGCGTCGAAGGCGCCGGGTTCGAAGGTGTTGGCGACCGAGATGGCGATCTCCTGCGACGGAAGGTACGCCTCTACGGCGCTATAGCCGCTCAGCAGCGGGTTCTGTAGCATCCACTCCCCGGAACGCACGACCCCGAGCCCGTAGTTGTAACCCTCAACCTGCGTGAAGCATGACGGCTCGCACACCGGAGCTTCTCCCCGAACCGATCAACTGGGAATCGGTCATCTCGTGGAAGCTCTCATCCGACAGCAGCGCGCCCGTTCCCACCGCGATCGCCGTCTTGGTCATGTCCGAGATCGTGGTCGTCTCGGCGGCGCCGACCGGGGTCCCCCACACCGGGTTCCAGAACGACGACTCCTCGTAGAACGTCACGGAGGGGTCGATTCCGAGCGCCGACCGTCGCTCGGAGCTGAACGCGTGCAAGACGGGCTCCGGGATGAACGACGAGTTGTAGCCTGCCGTCTCGGTGAGCCCCATGGGTTCGAGCACCTTCTCCTTCAGGAGCTCGTCGAGCGGTTTGCCGCCGATCATGGACAGGATGTGGCCGAGGATCATGAAATTGGTGTGCGCGTAGCTCCAGTTCCTGCCCGGCTCGAACTGCAGCGGCCGGGAGAAGGCGTACTCGATCCGCTCCTCGTAGGTGAACTCGTGGAACGGATTCGCGTTGTAGGCGGCGGTCCACCCCGGGTCGGTTTCGAAGTCGGGGTAGCCGGTGGTCTGATTAGTCAGCATCCGCAGTGCGACCCTGTCGGCCTCGGGCAGCTCCGGCGTCCACTGCTCGATCGTGTCGTCGAGGCTGACGGTCCCGTCATCGACGTACTGCAGGAGCAGGTTGCTGACGTAGGAGAACGCGACCGCACCGTTGCGGAAGTGCATGTCGGTCGTCGCAGGAACACCGGTCATCGACTCCCCGAACGCCTGCGTGATCACGATCTCATCACCGACCTGGGCCTGCACGATGACGGCCTTGAGGTCGAGCGTCGCCATCGCCTCCTCCACGATCTGGACGATGTCGGCGGCCTGCGTGGACTCCTCGGACTGTTCCGCCGAGCTGGGCGAGGGGCTGGAGGATCGGGGCGGCGGCCGCCCGATGCAGCCGGCTGTGACCACGAGCACGACCGGCACCAGGGCGGCCGCGATCAAGACGGTTCTCAGGCTGCGGCGAGCGCGCGAGCCGGTGCGACTGGCGTCCATCTGATCTCCTCTGCGAGTGGCCCGTGCGTACAACCACAGTGCACGACTGCGCGGTTGGCGCGACACCTCCCGATCGGGTGTCGGTCGCTGCTCTCGTGCAGAATGGGGGTATGCCTCGACGCCGAGCATCCATCGAGCTGGTCGGTGAGTTCATCGCGGCGTTCAACCGGGTCGACCTCGAGGCGATGCGGTCACTGCTGTCGGACTCGCTGGTCGCTTCGGTCACCAACAGCGACGGCACCCAGTCGATGGTGTCGGGGGCATCCGCCTACGTCGATTCCCTTCGCGGGCTGCTCGAACTTCCCTCCGCCGAGTGTCGCATCTCGCTCACGCAGGCGCCGGTGGTGGTTCGACCCGACTGGATCCTCGTGATGCTGGAGATCCGAGCGACCCGACCGGGTTCGTCGCTGCACAACTACTCGGCGCAACTCTTCAAGATCGAGGACCAGCGCATCACCGAGATCCGCATGACCGACGCCAAGCCGCAGGAGAGCGCCGAGTTCTGGTCGTAGGGAGTCGCCGCGGGCCGGTTGCAGTGTGAGCAGCACCGCGCCCGTCACGAGATCGGGCGGCCGCACCTGGATCCGTTCGAACGCGGCATCCGAGCGGAGACCGCCCTCGACGCCGCACTTCACAAGAAATGAACTTCAATCGCGTCATGAATGGCGTGGATTCGAGTCCCTCATTACGAGGCGGTAACGAAGGGTCGGGGGGAATTCTTCACATCCGCGCCGCCTCATCGGGGGAGGGGCTGGCGACACTCAGGTTCGTCAGCCCCTATACCTGTGAAGGAACGGAGCACAGATCGTGACCGAGTTCACCAAAGACCGTCACGGCACCCGCCGTGCTGATTTCGAGTACGACGAGTCCGTTCGTACAATGCGCGGAATTCTCATCGGACTGGTCCTGAGCCTGGCGCAGTGGGGCGGCATTGCTGTGGCTGTCCTCGCGGCCGTGAGTGGGTTCACCACGTAACCGGCCGGTTCCCGCGATCGTTGCCTGACAAGGCCGCGCGACGCCTTACGCGCGCCGCGGCGCGGTCGACGCGCGCACGATGAGCTCGGGCAGGAACACCGTCTGGCGTGGGATGAAGTCGGGGTCGGACGTCTCCTCGAGCAGCACGCGCAGCGCGGTGCGCCCGATCATCCCGCTCGGTTGGCGCATCGACGAGAGCGGTACCGCTGCGGCGGCCGCGAACGCGATGTCGTCGAAGCCGATGAGGGCGATCTCGTGTGGAACGAGCATCCGCCCGTCGACGACGAGGCCCTGGAGCAAGCCGAGCGCAAGGAGGTCGTTCGCTGCGAAGAGAGCGTCGGGCCAGTCCCGACGAGGCCGTTCGAGGATCCGCGCACCTGCCGCCGCGCCCTCGGCGACGGTGAGGGCACCCGTCGCGATGACCTCGATGTCGACGGGCTCGTCGCTGTTCTCGACCGCCACGCGTGCGCCGGCCAACCGATCGGTGACCTGTCGGATCTCGAACGGTCCGCCGACGAACGCGATACGACGTCGGCCGGTGTCGATGAGGTGCTGGACCGCCATCCGGCCGCCTTCGACGCTGTCCACGGAGACCGAGCTGAAGCGGCCGTCCCCGCTGAAGCGGTCGACGAGCACGGCGTGGATGCCGCGGGCTCGCAGCCGCTCGAGCCGGGGATGGATGTCGCCGTACGGCGAGATGAGCACGCCCCGCACCTGCTGCTCCTCGAACAGGTCGAGGTACATCCGCTCGCGGGCGACGTCCTCGTCGGTGTTGCCGTACAGCACCGCGATGCCGTGCCGAGAGGCCTCGTCTTCGGCGCCCCGCACGACGTCGCCGAAGAACGGGTTCTGGCCGTCGAGCACCACGAAGCCCACGGTCGTGCTCACCCCGCCTCGAAGCTTGCGCGCGGCGTCGTTGCGAACGTAGCCGAGCTCCTCGATGGCGCGGTGGACACGGGTGATCGATTCGGCGGACACCTCGCCGGGCCGGTTGAGGACGTTCGAGACGGTACCCACGGAGACGCCCGCGTGCTGCGCGACATCGCGGATGCTCGCCGCTGCCATCCGTGCTCCTTCACCGTCGACAGTGCACCGGGAGGTGCGGTTTCGCGGCTGACTTGACCGCTGCTCCCGTCCTCCATAGAGTATGCCTGAATCGTACATGAATCGATTCAGATCTGATTCACCTGACTCAGACCTGATTCACCTCAAGGAGGAGGACGTGCCCGTGGAGATGGACGGAGCGAACGGAGCCGCCGTGGCGCCGCCGGCGCTCGAGTTGTCGCGAGTCGTCAAGTCGTTCGGCGCGGTCCTGGCGCTCCGCTCGGGCACGATCACCCTGCACGACGGCTCGATCCACGCACTGATCGGTGAGAACGGCGCCGGCAAGTCCACCCTCGTGAAGATCATCGCGGGGCTGTATCGCCGTGACGCCGGCGAATTCCGCCTGGCAGGCGAGGAGGTCGACTTCCACACCACCGCGCAGTCGAAGGCCGCGGGCATCGCGGTCATCTACCAGGAGCCCACGCTCTTCCCCGACCTGTCGGTGACGGAGAACATCTTCATGGGCCGTCAGCCGACGAACCGATTCGGCCGGATCGACCGCAGGTCGATGCGCACGCAGGCCCAGCAGATCTTCGCCCGCCTGGGCGTCTCGATCGATCCCGACCGGGTCACGGAGGGCCTCTCGATCGCCGATCAGCAGATCATCGAGATCGCGAAGGCGATCTCGCTCGACGCGCGCGTGCTCATCATGGACGAGCCCACCGCCGCGCTCAGCGGTGTCGAGGTGGAGCGGTTGTTCGCGGTCGCGCGCAGCCTGCGCGACGAGGGTCGTGCGCTCCTGTTCATCTCGCACCGCTTCGATGAGGTCTTCGCGCTCTGCGACACCGTCACGGTCATGCGCGACGGCAGCTACATCTCGACCACGCCGATCGTCGACACCAGCGTCGACGAGCTCGTGCGGCAGATGGTGGGCCGGGATGTCGCGGAGCTGTTCCCGAAGCTCCCGGCCGAGATCGGCGCAGACGTGCTGGTCGTCGAGGGCCTCACTCGCGCGGGCGTCTTCCATGACATCGGCTTCACGGTCCGTGCAGGGGAGATCGTCGGCCTGGCCGGGCTCGTGGGCGCGGGTCGCAGCGAGGTCGCCCGTGCGATCTTCGGTGTCGACCCCTACGAGGCCGGATCGGTGCACCTCGAGGGCCGCCAGCTCCCGAAGGGCAATCCGCGGGTCTCGATGGCGCGCGGGATCGCGCTGGTTCCCGAGGACCGCCGCAAGCAGGGCCTCGTGCTCGACGAGAGTGTCACGCGCAACGTCACCCTCGCCATCCGCTCGTCGCTCGCGAAGGCGGGGCTGCTCTGGAGCGCCAGGGAGAACGCCGCAGCAGCGCTCTGGGCGAGTCGTCTCGAGGTGAAGACCGCGGCGCTCGACGCCGAGACCGGCACCCTGAGCGGCGGCAACCAGCAGAAGGTCGTGCTCGGCAAGTGGCTCGCGACCGAGCCGAAGGTGCTCATCGTCGACGAGCCGACCCGCGGCATCGACGTCGGCACGAAGGCGGAGGTGCACCGGCTCCTCTCCGAACTCGCACAGCAGGGAATCGCCATCCTCATGATCTCGTCCGAACTGCCCGAGGTGCTCGGCATGGCCGATCGCGTTCTCGTCATGCGCGAGGGCCACCTGACCGGTGAGTTCTCCCGAGCGGATGCCACGCCTGAGGCCGTGATGTTCGCCGCCACGGCGCAGAAGGAGGGCGCGCTGTGACCACGACCGTCGCACCCCCCAGCCCCAACCCGGTCACCCGCGCCACCGGTCGCGTGTTCAAGGCACGTGAGACCGGCATCCTGATCGCGCTCCTCCTCGTGATCCTGGTGGCGACGATCCGCAATCCGAGCTTCCTATTCTCCAGTGACGGATTCCGCGACCTCATGCTCACGCCATCGTTGCTCATGCTGGTCGCCGTCGGGCAGGCGATCGTGATCATCACGCGCAACGTGGACCTGTCGGTCGGCTCGATCCTGGGTCTCACTGCGTACCTCACCGGCCGGCTGTTCATCGACGTGCCCGGCATCCCGCCGATCCTGGTCTTCCTTGCGGGCCTCGGCTTCGGCGGCCTCCTCGGGCTGATCAACGGCGCGCTCGTCGCGTTCGCGAAGGTGCCCGCGCTCGTGATCACGCTCGGCACGCTCTACATCTACCGCGGCATCAACGTCGCGTGGGCGGGCGGCGACCGCATCAACGCCTCCGACCTGCCCGCCGACTTCCGCGGCGTCGGCACCGGCGCGCTGCTGGGCATCCCATACCTCACGATCATCGCCGTGGTCGTGCTCGTGGTCGCCGCGTGGGTCCTCCGCAACCTGCGCAGCGGACGCGAGTTCTACGCGATCGGCTCCGATCCCGGTGCGGCGCACCTCTACGGCCTTCCCGTGACCCGCCGGATCCTCGCGGCGTTCGTCGTGAGCGGCGCGCTGTCGGGCCTCGCCGGGGTGCTGTACGCGGCGCGCTATGGCACCGTCAGCTCGGGCGCGGGGATCGGCCTGGAACTCCAGGCGATCGGCGCGGCCGTCATCGGCGGCGTCGCCATCTCGGGCGGCGTCGGTACGGTCTGGGGCGCCGCGATCGGTGCCTACCTGCTGCTCACCATCAATCGTGCGCTCCCGATCCTCGGGATCGACGATTTCTGGCAACGAGCGGTCGTCGGCGTCCTGATCATCGGCGCGATCGTGCTCGACCGACTGCTCGCGCTCCGACAATCTCGAAAGCTCCTTGAAGCAAGGGAGGAGGAACGATGACCGCCACAGCGTCCGAGACCCGAACGCCGCGCACCTACCGCACGCATTCGCAGCCGGCATGGCGGCGGATGCTCCTCACCCGCGAGATGGCGGTGATCGCGCTGCTCGTGATCGTCATCGCGGTCGCGCTCGCCGTCGTTCCGAACTTCGACAGCCCCCTGACGGTGACTTACCTGCTCCGCGACGTCGCTCCGATCCTGCTGATCGCGCTGCCCATGACGCTCATCATCATCACGGAGGAGATCGACCTCTCGGTGGCGAGCATCGTGGGACTCACCAGCGTGCTGACCGGCATCCTGACCGAGGCCGGATGGCCGTTCCCCGCCGCCGCGGGCACGGCGATCCTCGTCGGCGCGGTCGCCGGCACCATCAACGGGTTCCTCATCACCGTGGTCGGATTGCCCTCGCTCGCCGTCACGATCGGCACGCTCGCGCTGTTCCGCGGCATCGCCGTCGGCCTGCTCGGCACGACCGCGATCACCGAGTTCCCCGAGTTCTGGACGGATCTCGCCAAGGACAACATTCCCGGCACGCCGATCCCGGGCATCATGATCCCGTTCGTCGTGCTCGCCATCGCCTTCGCCGTGCTCCTGCACTTCACGCCGTTCGGGCGCTCGCTCTACGCGATCGGGCTCAACAAGGAGGCGGCTGCGTTCTCGGGCATCGACGTCGGGCGCACGAAGTTCCTGCTCTTCCTCATGAGCGGCACGGTGTCGGGCTTCGCCGGGGTCTACTTCACCCTGCTCTACAGCAATGCGCGCGGTGACAACGCCATCGGCATGGAACTCTCCGTCATCGCGGCCGTGCTCCTCGGTGGAGTGTCGATCTTCGGCGGTCGCGGGGCGCTGCACGGCGTCATCGCCGGCGTGCTCCTCATCGGCACGCTCGGAAGCGCACTGCGCCTCGCCGGCGTCACGTCCGACATCATCAACGTCATCACCGGGGTGCTGCTCGTGCTCTCGGTGGTGTCCGCCAGCCTCCTCGCTTGGATCCGCCGGAGGCGGATCTCGGCGATCGGGAAGAGAAAGGGGCGCAGCGCGACGTCAGCCGACTCGCCCTGACCCGCCCGCCTGCCATCACAGTCCGGTCACCGGCACCATGAAAGGAAACAACGATGTTCAGTCATGATCGAAAGCGCCGCCCCTTGGGCGTCGGCATCACAGCGCTCGCCGTGGGCGCCGCGCTCGCGCTCAGCGGTTGCGCCACCGGGGGCGGCGGCGCGACCGACGGGGGAGACGGCGACAACCTCGCCATCACGTTCCTGCCGAAGAACCTCGGCAACCCGTACTTCGACACGTCCAACGCCGGAGGCGAGGAGGCGATCGAGGAGTTCGGCGGGACGTACTCCGAGGTCGGCCCGTCCGAGGCGAGCCCCACGTCGCAGGTGACCTTCATCCAGACCGCGGCCCAGCAGGGCGTGGGCGGCCTCGTCGTCTCGGCGAACGACCCCGAGGCGATCTGCGATGCGCTCAACGAGGCTCGGGACGCGGGCGTGAAGGTGGTCACCTTCGACTCCGACACCAACCCGGAGTGCCGCGACCTGTTCATCAACCAGGCGACCGCCGAGGGCATCGCGAAGGTGCAGGTCGACCTCATCGCCGAGCAGATCGGCGACGCCGGCCAGATCGCCATCCTCTCAGCATCCGCGAATGCCACGAACCAGAACGCCTGGATCGAGATGATGGAGGAGGACCTGGCGGCGAACCACCCGAACATCGAGCTCGTCGAAACCGTGTACGGCGACGACGACGACCAGACCTCGTTCGACAAGACGGCCGCGCTCCTGCAGACCTACCCCGAGCTGAAGGGCATCATCTCGCCGACGACGGTGGGCATCGCGGCCGCAGCGCGGTACCTCTCGACCTCCGAGTACAAGGGCAAGGTGGCGCTCACCGGCCTCGGCACCCCGAACCAGATGCGCGAATACGTCGAGGACGGCACGGTCACGTCGTTCGCGCTCTGGAACCCCGCCGACCTCGGCTACCTCGCCGCGTATGCGACGAAGGCGCTGATCGAGGGCGAGATCACGGGTGAAGAGGGCGACACCTTCGAGGCCGGCAAGCTCGGCGACTACGAGGTCGGCGCCGACGCCTCGGTGCTGCTCGGCGACCCGTTCGTGTTCGACGCGGACAACATCGGCGACTTCGACTTCTGATTGGCGGATGCCGCCGCAGCGGGCCCGGGACGACACGTCCCGGGCCCGCTGAGGAGCGGGTACCTACACGAGCTAGTGTCGCGTGTCGTTAGTTTCTGAACGGTTGTGTTCTGAAATCATGAGGTCCGCGAATCGTCCTTGGCGGGGCAGTTGAAGATCGGCAACACCACGGTCGCTCGCGGGTTCTGGCCTGGCGCCATGCTGCTCGGACTGGCCAATATGTAGCGCGCTGCTTGCGTTGTTCTCGACCCCGGATCGGGCGGCGCTGGGTCAGTCCTGAGACTCAGCTGCGGAGCAACGTGAGCACTGCCAGCACGCGACGGTTGACGTCTGGTGATGGCTCCAGGCCGAGCTTGCGGAATACCTGAGCGCACACCGCTTCGACGGTCCGTTCGCTCACCACCAGCTCGGCGGCGATGCCCGAATTCGACCGCCCTTCGGCCAACAGGGCGAGGATCTCTCGCTCGCGCGGCGTGAGGTGGCTAAGCGGGGAGTCCGGGCGCCGACGTTGCATGAGGCGGGACACGATGGTGGGGTCGATGACGCATTCGCCCTCGGTCACCCGGCGCAGCGCATCGATGAGGACGGCGATATCGGATACCCGCTCCTTGAGTAGGTAACCGAGCCTGCCGGGCTGGTCGGCAAGCAGCCGCTGGGCGTAGCGTGCCTCGAGGTACTGGCTGAGCACGACGACTGCCGTCGTCGGGTATCGCTCCCGGATGCGGCGAGCCGCGACCAAACCCTCGTCGGTGTGGGTCGGCGGCATCCGGATGTCGACGATCGCGACATCCGGATCTTCTAGGGCGACCAGGCGCAGGAGCGCATCGGCGTCGGCCGCTTCCCCGACGACGTCGACGCCAGCATCGGTGAGCAGTCGAGCGAGCCCCGAGCGGACCAGCATGACGTCATCGGCAACTACGACCCGCATGGGATCACCGCCGTCACCACCGTCGCGCCGGTCGCAGTCTCTGACCTGGTGAGCTGTCCGCCGAGGGCGCCAACCCGGTCGGCAATGTCCACGAAGTCTCTCGCCACACCCGCTCCACCGCCGACTTCTACCTCTGCCCGGACGGTCAGTGTGTCGTCGGCCTGGTCGATCGAGATCAGGGCATGGCTGCCCGGTGCCGGGTGCTCGACCGAGCCGAGGACGGCCGCGGCCGTCGCGTAGGCGGCCATCGCCGCGTCGGCGCCGACATCGATACGGGAACGGACGTCCAACCTCGTCGGCACATCCGATGCCGCGACCAGCTCGTCCAAGGCCGCGGCAAGCCCCTCTTCGGCGAGCACACTGGGAAAGATGCCATGCGCGAGCCGGCGCAGGTGGGCGAGGGCGGCCCGAACCTCGTCCTCGGCTCTGGCCAATGCCGGGGCGGTCGAGGGATCGACACCGGCGAGGGCGACCCTCAGATGGAACGCGGCACTGACCAGGCGCTGCTGTGCCCCGTCGTGCAGGTCGCGTTCGATGCGCCGCCGCTCACCGTCAGACGTGGCGACCACGCGTCGCTGGGACGCCTGAACCTCCGCCAGCCGCGCCCTCGCCACCGCCGAGAGCTGCGCGTTCTGCAGCGCCAGCCGGGTAGCGGGTGTGACCGCCGCGAGCACCTCACCCTCATCGGTGCCCCGGGCGACCAGAAGACGAAGCACCGGGCCCGACTCGTCCGACAAGACGACGTACCGGTCGTGGCCGGGCCCCTCGGTGGCCTCGCGGCCAGCGGCGTCGACCCATCGCGCCTCGCCCGGGATAGCGAAATGAACCCCTTCGACACCGCCGAGCGCCGCCACCGATCCGGACAGCCGGGCAGCCAACCGGTCCACGGCAGAACGGGTACGCAGGGTCCGGGCCGCGACCACGCAGATCGCAAGGGCGACGATTGCCACAGCGACCGGCTGGAGGATCAGCAGCAGACCGGCAGCTGCGATGTCCCCCCAGGTCGCCAACCGCAATATCGCCGACACGACCTGCACGCTCAGCGCCACCAGCACGGCGCCAACGATCAGGCGCGGGGTTCGCGGATCGCTGGCTCTCGACACGATGACCCCAGCAAGGATTGCCGCGACCATTGTCAGCGAGCACGAAACGACCACGGCCGATCTGGTAGAGAGCAATCCATCCAGGAGCGGTGTCACATCGGCGCAGGTGCGGGCGCATCCCAGGTCGGCGAACGGGTTGTAGCCGAGGAGATGAACCAGCGCGCCGCCGACGACCAGCGCGAACACGACGCGCATCGCCCTGGACGCGTTCCGGGAACTCGATGCCGGCCAGCCAAGGGCAACCTGGGCCACTCCCACGACGACGAACGGTGTGGCAGCGAGAGCCCCAGCACGCGCGACGTCAGGAAGCCATGACCAGGCCGCCCACAACGGCAGGAGCGAGCCGGCGGTAGCCACAGCCAGCCCAATGGACGCCCTCGGGGGATTAGCACGGGTCGCCCATAGGCCGGCGATGATGAGTCCGACAGCTGCCACGCCGACCGCTGTCAGCCAGGCCGGTAGCCGGCGTTCGGCAAACGCGAGCGGATCATCACCGACCCGAGCCGCCAGAGCTGACATCAGCACCGTCAATACCGCAACCCCGGTGGCCAGGGATGTGCTCACTGTCGCGGCATGACGTGCCCGCCCTGGCGTGGGTTGGGTTCCGCCGGCCGTGACCATAGCACCATTGTGCGCACATCGGAGCTCGGGCGATTCAGTGTTATCCACATCCGAATACCGAGGGAACCCGGTGGGCCACGTCGATCCTGGCTCCTAGCGTCCAAGCAGCGGACGATCAGGAGGCCGCGGCGGCCCCCAGATTCGCGGATCATCTTCGTCGCCAGCTCGGACGACCCAGCCCATCGGTCGTCGAGAAGCTGGTCGCCGAGGACCCGACCGTGCAGGCAGGTCTCACCGGAACCGGCGAGTCCGACTTCTTCGGGGCCGACGGGGTCCTCGCCAACGAGCATTTCGACACGCTGACGTCCATCCTCGAGGACTACGAGGCTGAGCAGGCCCGGGTGTGCCACGGTGCCGAATTGCCGCACCGACGCCGGCGCGCGCTGCGTGCGTCGACCGCCTGGAGAACTTCTCCGGCGACTGGAACCACAACTTGCAGGGACAGGCGGAGGCCGCAGAGATCGCCTGGCTCGCCGTCGCCGCGCTGCTGGAGTTGTGACGACCCGCGTCCGGCTGGTGCAGTGTTATCCACATCCGAATACCGAGGAAACCCGGTGGGCGAGGCCGATCCCGGCTTCTAGCGTCCAGACATCGGACGACTTGGGAGGCCACGATGAACATGAGAACAACCGGTCTATGGGCCGCAGCCGTGGCGACGGCTGTCCTTGTGGCGGCGTGCTCGGCTGGCGTGGACAAAGCAGGCGCCGACACGGTTGTGCTGCGGCTGGCGACCATCGACCTTGTCAACAACAACGGCCAGTCCTACGGGCCGGAGGCCTTCGTCGAGAACCTGGAGGAGGTGTCCGGAGGCCGGATCAAGGTGGAGGTGACGACCAAGTACGGGCAGTCGGCGCCGGAGGCGGAGTCCGATCTGGTGGAGGCGATCGCCTCCGGTGAGGTGGACGGCGGCTGGCCCTCGACCCGCGCCTTCGCCCGCGCCGGCATCACCGGCCTGGAGGCGGTCGAGGCGCCGATGACGCTGACGAGCTACGCGGCCGAGAAGGCGCTGGTGTCCGGTCCGGTCGCGGACAAGCTGCTGGCGAAACTGGAGGGGACTGGCGTCCTCGGTCTCGACCTCGCGGTGGGCCCGCTTCGCCGACCGTTCGCTGCGGAGGCACCGCTGCTCGGGCCGGAGGACTGGGCCGGTGCGACGTTCCGGGTCTACAACTCACCGGTGCAAACCGACGCGGTGCGCCTTCTCGGCGCCACGCCGGTAAACCTGGGCCTCGGATGGATCGACGAGGTGCGGGCCGGACGCCTGCGCGGCGTGGAGTTCGACATTGCGCAGTACGCGGCGATGGGAGAAACCACCGAGGCCGGCTACAGCACCGCCAACGTCATACTGTGGCCGAAGGTGTTCGTTCTATCCGTCAGCCAGAAACGCTTCGACGCGCTCAGCGACGAACAGCAGAACTGGGTGCGGGAGGCCGCCGACAAGGCGATGCAGGTCTCGGTCGATGCGACCTACGACGAAACCACCATCGCACAAGAGCTGTGCGGGAAAGGCACGCGCTTCATCACTGCCAGCCCCGACCAGATCGCCGCACTACGCACCAGCCTGCAGCCGGTCCTGGACGGCCTCGCCGCCGACCCGGCCAACGGCACGCTGCTTGCGGAGATCCAGGCAATAGCGGCCGACCACCCAGAGCCCGACGTCCCCACCGTGCCCGAGGCCTGCCAGCAAGGCACGGCGGACGACCAGTCGGCTGCTCCGCCAGCCTCCCCAGGCACCGGCGCTCCGGACCAGGTATCCGACCTGCCTGATGGCGAATACCGGGTGGAGATCACGACGGACGACCTCGCGGCGGCAGGATTGGACAACCACGATGGGACGTCAGGTACGTGGACGTTGACGGTTCGCGACGGCACGTATGAAATGCGCTGCCGGCCCATCGACGATCCAGGGATCGACTGCGGACAGGAGGTCGAAGATGGCCCGCTCGACGCCGGCTACCTACGGGGAACTGGTCAGACCGTGACCCTCGTGTACGACCCTGAACTGTTGTCCAAGCTGACCGGATGCAAGCTTCCTGTCTCCGAGACGCTGCCCGATCACTGCGGGCCCGGCGGCGGCGGCCCGCTGACGTGGGAGATCGAGGGCGACAGCCTCACGTTTAGTGGCGACTTCGAACCGTGGACGAAGATCGGCTAGTCCGTAACCACCGCTGTCACCGTCGTGCCGGCTCCGGGTGCGCTATCGACCCGGAGCCGGCCGTTCAGCGTTGCCAGCCGGTCGGCGAGCCCTTGCAGCCCCGACCCAGACGGGTTGGCGCCGCCCTGGCCGTCGTCGGAAACCGTGGCCATAATCGCACTGTTGACTCGCCGTACGGTGATGTCGATCCGGTTCGCGTCGGCGTATTTGACTGCGTTGGCCAGAGCCTCTGAGCAGACGTAGAAGAACGCTGACTCGGTGTCCGCGTCGCCGGCCGCATCTGCGTCGACGGTTACCGACACCGGTACCGGGCTGCGCTGGGCCACTGTATCCAGGGCGGCACGGAGCCGCCCGCCCCCGAGCTGAGCCGGAGGTACTCCTGCGACGAGCTCGACGATCTCGTCCCGTGCGGTTGCCAGCTCCGTGACGACGACGTCGAGAGACCCGGCTACCGCCGGATGACGCGTTGCCGGACGAACCGCAGTCAACTCAGACTGGGCCCGTTGCAGGGACGGTCCCACGTCCTGCCGGAGCTGCGTCGCGGCTCGCTCCCGCTCGCGGTCCGCAGCAGCGACGATCCTGGCGCGGGAGGCTTCGAGCTCGGCGAGCTGCTGCCGCTGCTCCTCCTGCAAGCGCAGATGTCTCACCGCCAGCCGGACTGCGGCAGCAACCGCGTCTGCCGTCGGTGGATCGTCCAGCACCAGCGACTGATGCGCGACGACGGCAACACGCCCGTCGGGATCGTCCACCGTGAGCCACCGCCGGTCACCACCTCCGGCTGGCACCAGGCGACCACCCTCGTCGACGTATCCCACATCCGGGCTGTGCCAGCGGAAGACCTGGACGCTGGGATCACCAAGTACGCGTCCCAACACGACCGCAAACCCGTCCAGACCCGTGAGCCGCTCGCCGGCGAGCAGCCGGTCGGCGAGCCGTGCCCGGCTGCGAATGACTGCCTGTGCGGCGACCGGAAACGCGATCGCCACGGCTAGGAGCACCAGCTCAAAACCCACCAGCGCCACGGTCGGATCGAAGACGTCCGCCCGCCAACGGGCGACTGACCACGAGGCGCCCAGCGTGGCCGCCACAGTGATAGCCGCGACCGTCGGGTATCCGGTGGCGGTATCCGGTCGGCCCTCGATCAGTACAAGCAAGGTGACCAGGGCGAACAGCGCGGCCACGGCTATCTGCGGCAGGAGCCCGATCGCGACCGGCACGGCCAGACCCACCAGCAGCCAGCGGCTCAGTCCTCGCACTCGCCCGGTCGGGAATGCGATCAGCGACACAACCAGTACCGCCTGAGGTAAGGAGCGTGCCGCGGGCAAGAACGAGGCGGTAAGCCAAGCCGCACCCACTGCCGCCATGAGCCCGCGTTCAGCGTTGGATCCAGGCGCAAGCGCGGCGGCAACCACGAAGGCTATACCGGTGGCCACGTCGAGGACGACGAGCCACGTGCTCGCGTGCGGTGCAGCTACGTCGGCACGGATGGCAAGGACGACGAGCGTGACCAGGACCAGAGTCGCCGCGAACCCCGCTGCGGCATCTCGGATCCGGTTTGAGATTTCTGCTCGCACGCTGCAATCGTGACATCCGCAGATCGGGAGCGCCAGAAGGGGTGAAGCGCCCTGGGCTTGATAGGGACTCTGGTGTGCCCCCCGTGTGCAGGCCGTGACGGCATCCAGGTCAAGGCCGTACGTGGTGTCGCCGGTGGCGGCATATGCCGTTGGTCGCTCCCCTGCCTTCTGCATGAGCCGCTCGGCGCCCTTCCGGTTCCCGCGGCGGCGTGGGTGATCGCCACGTAGATCTGCGCCAGTCCCTGCCACAGGTCTCTCCACAACTGGCCCGGCCCTTCCAGCGACTCCAGGACCTTGTGGGCCGGCGGAGGGACTCCCGGCCTTCGCCAGTCCCGGAGCCGCCGCGAATCGGGTGGCCGGGAGGGGTTCGTTCAGGGCGCATTCGTGCGCGGGCGCGGCTCGGCGGGGCTTGATGATGTCGCCCGCACGGGGCACCGGTGGAGATCGAACTGGCGTTGCAGCCTGGCTAGTGGCGCGGATTTGAAGTTGTTGGGCGGTTGGCTTTCTGGAGGATATCTTCGGCGGTCTTGGTCCACACAAATGGATGGGCTCGTTGGTTCCAGCCCTCGATGTAGGCACGGAGTTTGGCGTTGAGGTCGGGTACGGACTTGAAGACGCCGCGGCGCACGGCCTGGCGTTCGACGAGGCCGAACCAGACCTCCACGAGGTTCATCCAGGAGGCATGGGTGGGGGTGAAGTGGACCTTGAACCGCGGGTTCACCTCCAGCCAGTCGCGGACGTTCTTGTGCTTGTGGGCGGCGTAGTTGTCCATCACCAGGTGCAGCTCGAGCGGCTGGCCGTGCTCGTCGACCGCGTCGCGGTAGGTCCGTTCGATGTGCTTGAGGAAGGCCAGGAACTCCTGGTGGCGGTGCTTGGGCTTGAGCGCCGCAGTGACTTTGCCGGTGGCGATCTCCAGGGCGGCGAACAGGGTGGTGGTGCCGTGGCGGTAGTAGTCGTGGGAGCGGCGCTCGACCTTGCCGGGCTGCATCGGCAGGATCGGCACGGAGCGGTCCAGGGCCTGGATCTGGGACTTCTCATCGATGCTGAGCACGATCGCCTTCGCGGGGATGTCGGCGTGGGTGCCGAGGTAGAGCCCGCAGATGTCGGTGACCTTCCCGACCAGCTCGGGATCGGTGGAGAAACGGAACGACTCCGCCTTCCATGGCTTGATCCCATAGGCCCGCCACGCGCGAGCGACCGTGGTGTTGCCGATCTTCAACTGCCCCGCCAGCAGCCGGGTTGACCAGTGGGTCACCCCCAGCTTCTTCGGTGGCGGGGTGAGTGTCGCGGTCACGATCGCGGCATGGTCCAGCTCCCGGGGACGGCCTGAGCGCTCCTGATCCTCCAGCCCAGCCAGCCCGAGCTCCTCATAGCGTGCCCGCCACTGGATCACTGTGGTCGGCGAGGCCGCGACCCGATGCGCGATCTCCCGGTTCCCGACCCCGTCGGCGGCCAGCAGGATCATCCGCGCCCGCTTGACCAACCCCGACCTCACCGAGCGTGACCGCAGCCAGGACTCCAACTTCTCCCGGTCGCCGTCGCGCAGCGCCAACGCCGGGGCAGGACGATTCGCCATGCCCTCATGATTTCGAACACAACCGTTCAGAAACTAACGACACGCGACACTAGCCTCGCCGGACCATCCGGAGGATCATCCCGCCGATCGCCGACTGGCTGCTCGCGAAGTAGTGGTGCTTCGGAAGATCATCCGTGGCGTCCGCCTCCCGGAGTCGGTAGTAGATGTGCCGCTGCACGGGCGGCAGCTCGTCTTGGCGCTCGAAGTTGCCGCTGGGGATGAAGTACGTCTTCGTGGGGCCGGATCCGATCGACTCGATGAACGGCTGGCCGCACTCATTGCACCGTGCGCGGTCGAGATCTGCGCACTTCGCGAAGCGTCCCTTGTCGGGGTGCCCGAACCGCGAGCCCCGCCCGTGTGCGAAGCCCGGGGGCAGGAGGCGGGGTCGCTTGGACGTCGCGTGATCCGCGTGGACTGTGACGTGTGCCGCGCGCACCATGGTGACGTCGGTGGACGGCTTGCCCATGAACTCCTGGCAGTACAGGCAGTGGCAGGTGAACCGCTGCGTCGGCACCACGCTCAGCTCGAACGTGTTCGCGCCGCAGGCGCACGAGCCGCGCATCATGGTTGTGGTTGGTGTGGTGTCGGTTGACATGAGCTCTCGCTCCATTCTGTGTTGGTCGTGGTGATGGGCGTCGGCGGAAGCCGACGCACGCCTCGTATCGGACGCGCTCATCGAAGAAAGACGTTGAGGATCGCATCGGCGCGCCGACCGAATGGGGCGTGCAGGAGGTTTGTGCTGTTCCAGCGACCCTGCACGAAGATGCCCTTGGGGTGGCTCAGCGTCCGGAAGCCTTCGACGCCGTGGTACTTGCCCATGCCGCTTGCTCCGACGCCGCCGAACGGAAGGTCGTCCTGCCCGACGTGCATGATCGTTCCATTGATGGTGACATTGCCCGACGTCGTACGATTCAGGACCTTGCGCCGGTCGGCATCATCTCTTCCGAAGTAGTAGAGCGCCAGTGGTCTCGGCCGTGCGTTCACGAAGTCGATCGCGTCATCGATATCTCGATACGGGAAGATCGGCAGGATCGGGCCGAAGATCTCCTCGTGGGCGATGCGCATCTCGTCCGTGACGCCGAGCACGACGGTCGGCGCAAGCGTGTGGGGGCGGCGGGACGCGTCGCCGGGCCTGTTGCCGACCTCGATGATCCGTGCTCCATGGGCGCGAGCATCGTCGATCAGCCCGTTCAGTTCTGCATACTGCTGGTCATTGACGATGGACGTGTAGTCGATGCTCGTCGGGCCATCGGGGTAGGCGGTCCTTACCAGCCTGTCGTAGCTCCTGATGAAGGAATCGACCTCGGATTCGTGGACCAGGGCGTAATCGGGGGCGATGCAGGTCTGCCCGCCGCTGAGCAGTTTGCCGAAGACGATGTTGGAGACCGCGCGGTCGTGCACGTGACCCTTCGCTACGATCGACGGCGACTTGCCACCGAGCTCCAGCGTGACCGGCACGAGATGCTCGCTCGCCGCCTTCATGACGGATTTCCCGACCGCGGTACTTCCCGTGAAGACGAGATGATCGAACGGCAGCGCGGAGAATGCCGAACCGTCACCGCTGACGACGGTCACCTGTTCTGCTGGGAATGTCTCACTCACCATCGCCGCGAGCACTGTATTCGTTCGCGGCGCGAACTTGGACGGCTTGAGCATCACTCGGTTGCCAGCGGCGATTGCGGTGACCACCGGCAACAGCGACAAGTTGACGGGGTAGTTCCACGGTGAGATGACGCCGACCACACCAAGGGGCTGGTATTCGACGTGGTTGCTTCCGGCGCGCATGTGCAAGGCGTCCGACGACGGGTCGGGCGCATGAACCTGGGAAGGTTGCGCTTCAGGTAGTCGATGCCCTGCACAACGCCGGCGATTTCCATCATCGCTGTCTCATGTCGCGAGCGATTGCCGAAATCGGTGTTGATCGCCTCTTCGATGGCGTTCCGCCGGGCCAGCAACGCGGACTTGAACGCGCTCAGATCCTGCTGCCGTTTCGCGAGCGATGGCGCTCCGTCGCGGAGGAAGGCGGCGCGCTGAACAGCGAGGATGTTGCCGAAGAGCTCCGCATCTGTGATCTGTGGTGTGGCTTCTCTCGTGAGAGTCATGGTCTGCTCCTTGATGGTGTGGGTGGACATGGGTGAACGTGCGAGCCGCTAGACGTGCGCTGCGGGTCGCGAAATCCGGCCCATCACCTGCGCGACCATGCGGCGCGGCAGGAGCTTGCTGACGAGGGCGAGCGGTCGGCCGTTGGTCACGACCGACGGTGGTGCGGATCGACGGTCGAGGGTCTCGAGCGCGATTCGCACGACGTGTTGCGGCGTCGCGCGGGGGGCGCCGTAGTCGGCGGATTGACTGCCGGCGGCGTCGAAGAACTCCGTCTGCATCGCACCCGGATTCACGGCGAGGACTCGGAGCTCGGATCCTCGCGCCTCCGCCCACAGCGACTCGGTGAAGTTGAGGACGAAGGCCTTGGTCGCCCCGTACACGCTGAGATATGGGGTCGGCTGGAGGCCGAGCAGGCTCGCGACGTTGATGAGTACTCCACTGCCGGCCGTCAGCGGCTCGAAGTAGGCGTGGCTCAGGTCGACGACGGAACTGACATTCAGCGCGATCATGCTCTGGAGCCGCTCGGGATCCTCATCGCCGAACTCGTTGTGGGTGCCGAAGCCCGCGTTGTTGACCAGGCTTGTCGCCCGGATACCCCGGCCTTCGAGCTCGGCACGAAGCGTGCGGCCGGCGTCGGGCCGACCGAGATCACGGGCGATGACGGTCACCGTGACCCCGTAGGCACGGGTGAGTTCTTCGGCGAGGGCTTCGAGACGGCCTGCGCGTCGTGCGACGAGGACGAGATCGGAGCCTCGGCGAGCCAACTGGCGGGCGAATTCCGCGCCGAGGCCCGAGCTCGCTCCCGTGACGATCGTGGTCTGGGTGGTGTAATCGATTCTGCTCATGTGTACATGGTATGCACACTCTTGCACGCAGTGCAAGCGAATGCAGCTGGTGTATTGATGTACCATCAGTGCATGAGAACTTCACCCGTACCGCTTCGCGAACAGACACGCGCCGTGATGCGCTCGCTTATCGCGCAGACCGCCATGGATCTGTTTGCCGAGAAGGGGTACGACGACACGACCGTGGAGGACGTCGCGGCCGCGGCCGGCATCTCTCGCCGAACACTCTTCAACTACTTCCGCAACAAGGAGGATCTGGCGCTCGGCGGCCTCACCGAACAGGGGGAGCTGATCGCTGCGCGCCTCGCCGAACGGCCCGACGACGAGAGCATCTGGGCCTCCCTGCGATCGTCGTTCGGGGTCCTGCAGGAGATCGATGCGACATTCGAACGGCGGCTGGAGATCGTGTCGCTCCTGTTCGGCAACGACTCGCTCCGGGCCGGCCACGCCGAGAAGCAGGCGCGTTGGCAGGAACTCCTCGCGCCCCTGATCGCGCCCCGGCTGCCCGAATCCGACCACCGGATGCTCAAGGCTCGAGCCATCGCGGCCACGGCGATCACCTGCCTGCAGGCCGCCATAGAGGAATGGGTGCGCCGCCGTGGAGACGCCGACCTCTTCGACCTCTACGACGCGGCCATCGAGGCCGTGCGTCGCACTACCTGATCGCGCCAACCTGGATGACTCATCGCGTCCGTGAGGTCGACGTGATGTTTCCACGGGCTCCCAGCCCGGCGGACTACCCTGAAGCGTGACTTCAGGCGACGCTCCGGTCGAGGTGGAGGCTCCAGAGGAGCCCGCCACGACGTTCTCCGACCTCGGCCTCGACGGCGCGGTGCTCAAGGCGCTCGACGACGTCGGCTACGAGACGCCATCGGCGATCCAGGCCGCGACGATCCCGACGCTCCTCGCAGGCCGCGACGTCGTGGGCCTGGCGCAGACCGGCACCGGCAAGACGGCGGCCTTCGCCCTGCCGATCCTCGCGCGGCTCGACGTGTCGCAGAAGACGCCGCAGGCGCTCGTGCTCGCGCCCACCCGCGAGCTCGCGCTGCAGGTCTGCGAGGCGTTCGAGCGCTACGCCGCGCACCTGCGCGGCGTGCACATCCTGCCGGTGTACGGCGGCCAGGGCTACGGCGTGCAGCTCTCGGCCCTGCGCCGCGGCGTGCACATCGTCGTCGGCACGCCGGGCCGCATCATGGACCACCTCGACAAGGGCACGCTCGACCTCTCGGAGCTGAAGTACCTCGTGCTCGACGAGGCAGACGAGATGCTGAAGATGGGCTTCGCAGAGGACGTCGAGACGATCCTCGCGGATACCCCCGACGACAAGCAGGTCGCCCTGTTCTCGGCGACCATGCCGGCTGCGATCCGTCGCATGTCGAAGCAGTACCTGCACGACCCCGAAGAGATCACAGTCAAGACGAAGACGCAGACGTCGGCGAACATCGCGCAGCGCTACCTGGTGGTCTCGTACGCGCAGAAGGTCGACGCCCTCACCCGCATCCTCGAGGTCGAGAACTTCGAGGGCATGATCGTCTTCGTCCGCACCAAGAACGTCACCGAGGAGCTCGCAGAGAAGCTCCGCGCCCGCGGCTATTCGGCCGCCGCGATCAACGGCGACATCGCCCAGGTGCAGCGCGAGCGCACGGTCAACCAGTTGAAGTCGGGCAAGCTCGACATTCTGGTGGCCACGGATGTCGCGGCGCGCGGCCTCGACGTGGAGCGCATCAGCCACGTGGTGAACTTCGACATCCCCTCCGACAGCGAGCCGTACGTGCACCGCATCGGGCGTACCGGGCGTGCGGGACGCACCGGCGACGCGATCAGCTTCGTCACCCCGCGCGAGCGGGGACTCCTCGCGCGGATCGAGAAGGCCACGCGCCAGCCGCTCATCCACATGCAACTGCCGAGCGTGGACGAGGTGAACGTCACTCGTCTTGCCCGGTTCGACGACCGCATCTCCGAGGCGCTCGCCAAGGCGGATCGCATCGAGGGCTTCCGCGACATCGTCGCGCACTACATGCGGCACCACGACGTGCCCGAGGTGGATGTCGCCGCGGCGCTCGCCATCGTCGCGCAGGGGGAGTCGCCATTGCTGCTCGAGCCGGAGCCCGAGCGGCCGGAGCGGGTCGAGCGCGGTGAGCGGCGGGAGCGCGGCCCCCGCGAGCGGGACGAACGTGGGGAGCGCGACGGGCGGCGCGAACGCGATGGGCGCCCCGACCGCCGTCGCCAGGGCGACACGTCCATGGCCACCTACCGCATCGCGGTCGGGCGACGCCACAAGGTCGAGCCGCGGCAGATCGTCGGCGCGCTCGCCAACGAGGGCGGCCTCAGCCGAGACGACTTCGGGGCGATCCAGATCCGGCCCGAGTTCTCGCTCGTCGAGCTGCCCGCCGACCTCTCGGCAGAGACGCTCGCGCGGCTCGACGACACCCGCATCTCCGGACGGCGCATCGACCTGCGCCTCGATCGCGGCGGCCCGAGTCGCCGGGCAGCGGGCCGGGGCGGCGACGTCGGCGCCGCAGCATCCGACGAGAAGCCCTACCGGAAGCCCCGCCACAAGAGCTGAGCACGAGACTACGCTTCGGTGTCGTCGGACCCACCCGATCCATCAGGGGCGGATGCGTCGCGCGTCCCCCTGTACATGAGCCTCGTGTACCCGGCGGAATGCACGGCGACTGCGAGCACACTCGCCACCAGCACCCCGACGCCGGCCATCCACGTGACATGCCAGAATCCCGCGACGATGCCGGTGAACGCGAAGAACACCGCGACGCTCTGCGCGATGGTCACGAGCTTCGATCCCGACGCGTGCCGCTCGAAGGCCTCCTGGTGCGTGACCAGCACCAGCCCCGCGAGGAGCGGAATGGCGATGGAGAAGGCGACGACGCAGATCAGCGAGGAGACGTCGAGCGAGGTCGCCGTGAGAAACGGCTGCACCATGACGATGCCGATGCCGATGAGCCCGCCGTACATCACGTTGTTCTGGCGGATCCACTCCTGCTCGAGCCCGGGCCGCCGACTCCACGCCGCCCACTTCTGTTCGTCCTCGTCCACGGTCGCCTCCCGGTCATGCTGCATGGCGTGGGACCGGAGCCTAGCAGGCGGCGACGCACTGCTCGCGGCGGCAAGGATGACCGCCGGCAGCCGCTCTCAGGATGGTGAACATGCGTCATCCTCGCGTTCCGCCTATCCTCGTATGGTGTCCCGCCCCCCGAACCGGGGTGACGGGCTGGATCCATGAGGCGAGGTGAGACGTGTCCGAGGGAGATCAGCCCGGCGAGCCGAAGCAGGAGTTCGGCGAGCTGATACAGCAGCCCCGCGATCCGGTGCAGCAATCCGACGAGCCGATGCGCCGAACCCGCGGCCGCCACGCCGAGCCGGCAGCGGCTCCCTCAGGAGACGGATGGCGCGCACGAGTGGCCTCCGTCCTGGCGCCGGTCGTGGCATCCGCCGAGCCCCGCATCGCTGCGACGGCAGCGTGGCTGTTCGAGCGTCGCATGCACGTGCTGATCGTCTCGGCGACAGTGGCGACCATCGCGATGCTCGGCGGCACGTTCGCGCTGATCTCGTTCGCAGGGGCACAGCAGCCGGAGGACGAGGCCACGAGGGTCCTCGACACCTCGAGGCCGACGTCGACCGATCCCGACGACTCGAACACGTACGCCCCCATCCTTCCGAGCCCCGGCCCCACGCCCACGCTCAAGCCCGGCACGCCGACGCCGACGCCGTCGCCGACCGACGACCCCGACACGCCGGTCGAGGATGCGCCGACGCAACCGTCGACGGAACCCACCCCCACAGAGGAACCGCGCCGGGAGACCGCGCCCGGCGCGACGAACCGGCCCGACAAGCCGAAGGACTGAACGGGGGTGTCGAGACGCGTCCGGATTTCGAGACAGCCGCTGGCGCGGCTCCTCAATCCGGGCGCTCCTCAACCCGCAGAGCCGGCGACGGATGCTGCGTCGCGCTGTGCTCGTCAGAGCCATCTCTTGAACTTGAACACGCCGTAGAGCCCGAGGCCGAGCAGGGCCATCATGCCGAGCGCGAACGGATAGCCGAGCGTCCAGTGGAGCTCGGGCATCTCGTCGAAGTTCATGCCGTAGACCGTGCCGATCAGCGTCGGGGCGAAGATGATCGCCGCCCACGACGAGATCTTCTTGATCTCGTTGTTCTGGGCGAGGCTCGTGTCGGTCTGGCGTCGCGCCACGAGGGCGGAGTGCACCGTGAGCGCGTTGTCGAGGATCGCCCGGAACGAGTCCACCCGCTCGTTGATGCGGATGGCGTGGTCGAGCACGTCGCGCAGTGACCGCTGCAACTCGACGTCGACCTGGTACTTCTCGGACCCGCGCCGCAGCCACTCGAGCATTCCCGCGAGCGGCTTCACCGCCCGCTGGAAGTTGATCACCTCCCGGGAGAGCTCGTAGATGCGCCGGGAGAGCAGGTCGTCGTCGCTGTCGCCGAAGAGCTGGTCCTCGATCTCGTCGATGTCGTTCTCGAGGCCGGCCACGACCGGTTCGTACTCGTCGACGACCTCGTCGAGGATGGCGTACAGCACGGCCTCGGGGCCCATCGCGAGCAGGTCGGGGTTGGACTCCATCCGCCGGCGCACCGACGCGAGACTGGGTGACTCGGCGTGCCGGATGGTGACGACGAAGTCGGGTCCGACGAACAGGTGCAGCTCACCGAACTCCACGGACTCCGACTCGTCGCGGTACCGCGCCGGTCGCAGCACCGCGAACAGGGTGTCGCCGTAGCGCTCGAGCTTCGAACGCTGGTGCCCGGTCAGGGCGTCTTCGACGGCCAACGGGTGCAGGTCGAACTCGCGGGCGACCGAGGCGACCTCCTGCGGGCTGGGGCGGTAGAGGCCGATCCATGCGAGGCCTTCATGGTCGTCCATGAGGCGGTAGGTGTCGTCGAGGTTCTTCGGCGTCTCGAGGCGACGTCCATCGACGTACACGCCGTTGTCGACCAGTGGGCACATGGGGGTTCCGTTCTCGCAGGCGCCGGTGGCGGCGCAGAGACAGCAGGCAGTGTCGGATGACGCCGCACGAGGCTGCGAGAGGAACCGGTCCGTCGAGGCGAGCCGAGCTCAGCGACGGCGGGAACGGATGCGCGACGCAGCGAGGGTTGCGGCGCCGGTACTATCGTCGGACATCGCCCTCACCTCCATTCGCGTCGATGGGCCCGATGCGGACCCGACGGGAATCCTACCCCAGGTCAGGCGGCGATCGCCTCCGAGTCGGCGCCGGCCGGGCCTCGGGGCTCGCATTCGGCTTCGTCACATTCCGCGTTCATTCACCGTTCAGATTCGCATGATCGGCTAGTTTGAGCCCGACGCCCGACGGAGTGCGTCACCACCGAACCGATGGGACGACACGTGACCACCCGTACGGCCGAGTACCCGCGGCCGGACCACTTCCTCCTCCATATCAGCGACACGCACCTGCTGGCGGGCGGCGGCCGGCTCTACGACCGCGTCGCGAGCGAGCAGCACCTGCGCACGCTGTTCGACGAGTTCGAGGCATCCGGCGCCCGGCCCGAGGCGATCGTCTTCACCGGCGACCTCGCCGACCTGGGCGAGCCCGACGCCTACGACCGGATCCGGCGCATCGTCGACCCCGTGGCCGCCCGGGTCGGTGCACAGGTGATCTGGGTCATGGGCAATCACGACGACCGGTCGGCGTTCCGCCGCGGTCTCCTCGGCGACCCGCTCGGCGTCACCCGGCCGGTCGACCGGGTCGACGACGTGAACGGCCTGCGCGTCATCACGCTCGACTCCACGGTGCCGGGGCACCACCACGGCGAGGTCGCGCCCGCCCAGCTCGACTGGCTCGCCGAGGAGCTCTCGATCGCGGCGCCGCACGGCACGATCCTCGCCATGCACCACCCGCCCGTGCCGAGCGTGCTCGACCTCGCCGTGTCGGTGGAGCTGCGCGACCAGGCGGGGCTCGCCGAGGTCATCGAGGGCAGCGACATCCGCTCGATCATCGCCGGGCACCTGCACTACTCGTCGACGGCCACGTTCGCGGGCATCCCCGTGTCGGTCGCGTCGGCGAGCTGCTACACGCAGGACCTCAATGTGCCCGTGGGCGGCACGCGCGGACGCGACGGCGCCCGCGCCTTCAACCTGGTGCACGTGTATCCGACCACGGTGCTGCACTCGGTCGTGCCGCTCGGGTCGTTCCCGACGCTCGACTGGATCGACGCCGACGAGAGCGCTCGTCGGCTGCGCACCTCCGGCATCAGCATTGCGGATGCCGCGACGCTGCCGGCGCCGAAGGAGCCGCCCTTCACCATGCCGATCCCGGTGCTGGCGGGCTGACGCCGGCGGGCAGCCCCACCGTGAAGACGCTGCCACCTCCAGGCGCGCGGGCCGCGCCGATCGAGCCCCCGAGGCGTGCGGCGAGCCGCTGCGTGATGCTGAGACCGAGACCCGTGCCGACCGGCCGCGACGACCGATAGCGCTCGCGCAGCACGCCGCGGTCGAACGCGCGGGCGAGGTCGTCGTCGGAGAGTCCCGGGCCCTCGTCGCGGACCGAGATCGCGGCGCCGCCCGCGCCGGGTGCGGCCACCGCGCGAAGCTCGAGTGCGGAGCCCGGCGCCGAGACGCGCAGTGCGTTCTCGACGAGGCCGTCGACGAGTTGCCGCACCCGTCGCGGGTCGGAGACGACGGTGGGGGCGGCATCCGCATCGACGACGATCGCGACACCGAGCGAGGCCGCCCTCGCGGCCCAGGCCTCGGCGGCCTCCCGGAGGAGCGCCGCGAGATCGACCGGCGACGGCTCGATCCGGAAGTCGTCGGACTCCAGGCGAGCGAGCTCGAGCAGGTCGCCGACGAACCGGTCCACGCGCTCGGTCTCGGCGGTGAGCGTGCGACCGACCGAGGCGACGGATGCCGCGTCGACGAGGCCGTCGGCGAGCGCCTCGGCATAGCCGCGGATCGCCGTGAGCGGGGTTCGCAGCTCGTGCGACACCGAGAGGAGGAACTCGCGTTGCCGTCCCTCGCTCGCGACGAGCGCGGTGTCGAGTGCGGCGAGGGCGCGCGCCACGTCGTCGACCTCAGGGATGTCGGAACGGGGCACCGCGACGCCGCGGCGGCCGGAGGCGAGCATGTTCGCAGTGTTCGCCGTCGCGACGAGCGGGCGGGCGATGCGGCCGGCGAGCAGGACGCCGCCGAGGATCGCCGCGATCGCGGCGGCCCCGACGATCGGGAGGAATCGCGCGACGAGTTCGCGCGTCGCCGCGACGATCGCCGATTCGGGGCGGGCCAGCACGATCGCGCCATCCCCGACCGGCCGTGCCTCGAGGATGACGGGAGCCCGCCAGGCACGCGTGGTGTCCGACACCGCAGCGCCCGCGAGCACGTCGCGTGCGACCTCGGCGTCGACCCACCGGCTGGCGCTGCCGCGCACCGAGCCGTCGGATGCGACGACCGCCCACTGGTCGCCGGCGTCGCGCGCCCACGCCTGGGCCTGGCGTGCCGCCGTCTCGAGGTCGCCCCCCTCGGCGAGGATGCCGACCTGGGCGGCGAGCTGCTCGTGCGCCTGTTCCTCGAGTGCGCCGCGGACGAGCTGCAGCGATGCGATTCCGGCGACCACCGCGACGAGCGTCGCGACGCCGACCACGAGCAGCGTGATCCGCGTGTTCAGCGTGCGGCCGCGCCGGCGCGTGCCGTCAGGCATCCGCTGCGTACCCCACGCCGTGCACCGTGCGGATCGGCGACCGCGCACCGAGCTTCGCGCGCAACTGCGCGACGTGCACGTCGACGGTGCGCCCGCCCGCGTAGTCGGCCTGACCCCACACGGTCGAGAGGAGCTGTGCGCGCGTGAACACCCGCCCCGGGTGCTCGATGAGCTCGGCGAGCAGGTCGAACTCGGTGGGGGTGAGCCGCACGTCGGCGCCGTCGACCTGCGCGGTGCGGCGTGCGGAGTCGAGGCGGATCGCGCCGAGCTCGATGACACGGGAGACATCCGGTCCGCGATGCCGGCGCAGGACGCCCTTCACGCGGGCGACGAGCTCGCGCGGTGAGAACGGCTTCGTCACGTAGTCGTCGGCGCCGAGTTCGATCCCGAGGATCCGGTCGATCTCTTCGTCGCGCGCCGTGACGAAGATGATGGGCGTCCAGTCGCCCTCGGCGCGCAGCGCCCGGCACACCTCGACGCCGTCGAGTCCTGGAAGGCCGACGTCGAGGACGATGAGCGCCGGGCGGAGTCGGCGGACCGCCGCGATGCCGGCCGCGCCGTCGCGCTCGACGTGCACGCCGAAGCCCGCCGCGTCGAGGTACAGGCGTTCGAGATCGGCGATGTGCGTCTCGTCCTCGACGACGAGCACCAGTCCGCGCGGATCGTCCATGCCACTCATCCAAGCAAACGGATGCGGCGGCTGCCCGCCGTGGCCTGTGCCCGAACGATTCCCGAACATCTCCCGCACGTCGGTCGCACACCCCGGCGGAATGGTGGAGCACGACCCGGGGATCGCCCCGGACGATGACACGACAGGAGCGAAACCATGACCCAGAAGACCACCCCGCGACGTACTCGGCTCGTCCTCACCGGCGCCGCGACCGCTCTCGCCTTGGCCGGCGGCACGCTCGTGATGGGTGCGGCGCCCGCGTATGCCACGCCGTCGATCGTGGCGACGGACGCGACGGACGCGACGGAGCCGCCGAGCGACCCGGATGCCGGGAGGCTGCGCGACTGGCGCTGGTCGCAGCTGCCCGAAGAGCTTCGCGCGGATCTCGTCGAGCTCGCGCAGGCCGACGAGGCGGAGCGGCCGGCGTTGCGCGCCGAGATCCGCGCGAAGGCGCTGGCGGGCGACTACGGCGACCGTGCGAGGCGGATCGCAGAGCGGATCGCGGCGCTCGTCGCGGCGCTGCCAGACGACCTCCGCGCCGACCTCGTCGCGACGCAGGAGCTCGCGGGCGCGGAACGCCGTGACGCGATCGAGACCATCGTCGACGGGATGCTCGCAGGCGACTACGGGGACGAGGTGCAGGAGCGCGCCGAACGGGTCTCGGAGCGCGTCTCGTCGCGGCTCGAGCGGCGTGCGCTCGTGCTGATCATCGGGGGAGTCGCGGCGGGCATATCCTGACGACCGCGCAGCGGGGAGGTCGCGTCGTGCATCACGGCGTGACCTCCCGCGCGGCAGCGCAGCGCGGCAGCCGGTCAGGCGGTCAGGTCGGGAGTGGCGGAGGCCGCCGCGAACGGGACATCCGCGGCATCCGCCGTCTTCTCCCACGGGACCGCGAACGGGAAGTACCGCTCGAGGAAGTCGATGACCGCGGCCGTGCGCTGCTCCACCGGGAGCTCGGGAAAGCTCCCGTCATTGAGGCAGAACATGTCCTGGTCGCGGCGCTTCAGCAGCAGCTTCATCGTCGGCAGCGCCTTGCGCAGCGTCGTCTCGACGTACTTCACGCGCGCGTCGGTCTGCACGACCGCGCGACCGGTGAGCAGCGCGAAGTAGTGGTACAGGGAGTTCGTGACCGAGATGTCGGTGGCCGAGCGGAAGCGGCTGGCCGCGGTGCTGCGGAACTCCTCGGGGAACGCGGCCTCGAGCTCCGCCATGACGCTGCGGCGCAGGGGCGCCGCGCAGTGCTCGAGGTGACGCGTGGTGACCTTGCCGAAGCGCTCGCGCAGCAGCGCCCGGTTCACGCGGGCGGCGTTCTCGAACCCACTGCGGCCGGGGTGCGTGTCGCCCAGGCCGATGCGGGTCGTCGCCTCGACGAACTTCGTGATGCCGCCCGGCGAGAAGAACAGCGACGGGCTCACGGGCCGGCCGAAGAACATGTCGTCGTTGGAGTAGAGGAAGTGCTCTGCGAGGCCCGGGATGTGATGCAGCTGGCTCTCGACGGCGTGCGAGTTGTGCGTGGGCAGCACCGAGGTGTCGGCGAACATCTCCTCGCTGCGCACGATCGTGACCTTCGGATGCTTCGCCAGCCACGCCGGTGCAAGGGAGTCCGTCGCGATGAAGATGCGGCGCACCCACGGTGCGAACAGGTGCACCGAGCGCAGCGCGTACTTCAGCTCGTCGATCTGCCGGTACCGCGCCTCGGAGTCGTCGCCCTCGCCGACGACGTAGCTCTGCATGCGCTTCGCGCGCTCGCGCACGAACTCGTCGCTCGAGCCGTCGACCCAGGAGAAGACCATGTCGATGTCGAAGTCCACGTCGCTCGCGAGCGGCGCGAACATGTGCTCGAGCGTGGGCCAGTCGCGCCCGTGCAGGTGCACGAGGTCGTCGACGGCCTCTGAGCGCGGGAGCGTGCGGCGCATGAGTGCGTTCTCGATCGGCGCCTCGATGGTGTCGTCGCCGAACCGCCAGAACTCGAGCTGCACGGCGGTCTCGCGGCCGTAGCGCAGGCGACCCACCGGCTCGACTCGCGGACGGTAGAGGCGCAGCACGGTCGCCTTGCGATGCGCCGAGAGGCGTCCGTCGGCGAGCAGCACGGGGTGCGAGTCCGCGGCGCGCTCGGGCGCGATGGTCGCGGAGTAGAACGGCTCGTTCGCGAACGCCGCGGCGAGCGCGCGTGCGACGGCCTTGCGGTCGGCGCGGTCGACGGCGATCACGAGGCGGTCGTCGTTGCCGCGCACGAGCAGGAATCGGATGCCCGCGGCGTCGAGCGCGGTGCCCACCGCGAGCAGGTCCTCCACCATCGACTCGCGCGGGGTCATGTGTCCGTTGCGGAGGGCGAACTGTCCCTTGCGCAGGACGAGGTCGTCGCGATCGAACCGCGCGGTGCGCGGCGCGGACGCGACCAGCACGAGTTCCGAGGCATCCGACAGCCGCATCGGCGGGGCCGGAACCGGCTCCCGCCTCGCGAACGCGTGCCCGGCGTGGTCGTGCTGGTCAGGTCGATCGCGGTCGGATCTCGTCACGGAAGGGTGGCCTCCAAGGGTCGGCGGAGCGCGCTCGAACCGCGCGGGGATCCTCTGATTCTATCGAGCCAGCGGCCCAGGGCGAGTGACTTGACAAACCCCGATCCGTGGTCCGCCGGCTGGGCGACACGAGACGACGGGGGAGCGGACGGCGGGTGCGTACCTGTGAATTCGTTGAGGGTTCCTCGGAGTCGAAAGGCGTCGGCGTAACCTGACGATTGGGGGGATCGACTTCCGTGCAGACTGCGCGCCGGTCCGCTGGAGTGGTGGGTGCGACGTGGCCGGAACCGACACAGCCGGAGCCCTTGTCGCCTTGCCTCCGGCTCGCGAGCGCGTGGGCAACAGCGAGTTCACCGAGCTCGCCCGCGTCATCCGGGGGACGGGCCTCCTGCGGCGCCGCTATGGCTACTACTGGACGAAGCTCAGCCTCGTTCCGCTCGCCTTCGCCGTCACGATCGGCGGGTTCATCTGGATCGGCGACTCGTGGTGGCAGATGTTCACGGCCGTCTGGTTCGCGTTCCTCTTCACCCAGACCGCATTCCTCGGGCATGACGCGGCGCACCGGCAGATCTTCCGCTCGGGCAGGTGGAACGACTGGATCAGCCTCATCCTCGGCGGCTTCGTCGGCATGAGCTACGGCTGGTGGCAGCACAAGCACACCCGCCACCACGCGAATCCGAACCAGCTCGGCAGCGACCCCGACATCGAGCTGCCGGTCGTCGCGTTCACGCCCGAGCAGGCGACCCGGCATCGGTCGCCCCTGATGCGCTGGATCATGGCGCACCAGGGGGCCTTTTTCTTCCCGATCCTGCTCCTCGAGGGGCTCTCACTGCATGCGTCGAGCGTGCACCGCGTGTTCGCGCGCGAACGACTCCCGCACCGCCCGGTCGAGATCGCGTTCCTCGCGGTGCGTATCGTCGGGTACCTCGCCCTGGTCTTCCTCGTGCTCTCTCCCGACAAGGCGGCCGTGTTCCTCGCCATCCAGCTCGGGCTGTTCGGCCTCTACATGGGCGCGTCGTTCGCACCGAACCACAAGGGCATGCCCATCGTGCCGAAGGACGTGCGGCTCGACTTCCTCCGTCGCCAGGTGCTCATGAGCCGCAACGTCCGGGGCAGTCGGGCGCTCGACTTCGTGATGGGTGGCCTCAACTATCAGATCGAACACCACCTGTTCCCCTCGATGCCGCGCCCGCACCTGCGCCGCGCTGCGTCGATCATCGCCGAGTACTGCCACGAGCACGACGTGCCGTATACGCAGACCACGCTGTGGCAGTCGTACGCGATCGTGCTGCGTTACATCAACCGGGTGGGACTCGGCGAGCGGGATCCCTTCGAGTGCCCGCTCGTCGCGCAGCGCGCGAGCATCTGAGCACGCACCGCGTGACGTCGTGTGACGGCGGGTGCCGTCGTGTGACGGCGGGCGCTCGCGGCATCCGCTCGGCCTCCCTAACGTCGTGAGGCGGGAGGCCGGAATGTCACGACTCATCATCGGCGCTATGGTCAGGGCCATCGGCGCGTACCCCTCGGGGTGGCGCTACCCGGGTGCGCACCGCGACCCGCGCAGCGACGCTGCGGCGTTGCGCCGCGCCGCCGAGGTCGCCGAGTCCGCGCGGCTCGACTACCTGTTCTTCGGCGACTGGCTCGCCACCGGCCATGACCTCGAATTCCGCGACCCGTACCTCGTCGCCCGGATCGACCCGCTCTCGGCGATCTCCTACCTGGCGGCGTTCACCGAACGCATCGGCCTCATCGCGACGGCGAACACGAGCTACGCCGACCCGTACACGGTGGCACGGGCGACGGCGTCGATCGACCTGCTCTCGGGCGGACGCGTCGGCCTCAGCCTCGTGACCGGGGCCGAGGCGCGCGCCGCCGCCAACCACGGCCGCGACTTCCACGCGGCGAACGACACCCGCTACGACCGCGTGGTCGAGTTCGAGCACGTGCTGCGGCGTCTCTGGGACTCGTTCGAGGACGATGCGATCGTCGCGGATGCCGCGACGGGCGTGTTCCTCGACCCCGCGAAGCTCCACGCCACCGACTTCCACGGCGCCCACCTCAGCGTCGCAGGCCCGCTGAACGTGGCGCGCCCCGTGCAGGGACATCCCCCGCTCGTGCACGCGGGCTCCTCGCCCCGCTCGCGGTTGTTCGCCGCGCAGAGCGCCGACCTCGCCCTCGTCGCGGTGAACGGCTTCGAGCAGGCGGTCGCGATCCGCGAGGAACTGCGCTCGCTCGCGTTCGAGTCGGGTCGCGACGACCGCACCCTCAAGGTGATCGCGCCCGTGCTGCCGATCGTCGGGGAGACCCGGGAGCACGCCCAGTCGATCGCCGACGAGCTCAGCGAGCTCGTGCAGATCGCCGAGGACTGGCCCGACGGGCCGCCCGCAGCGTTCCCCGCGAACCGGTCCCTCGCCCAGCTCACGCAGCTCGTGGGGGTCGACGTGTCGAAGCTGTCGCCCGACCGCGCCGTGACGCCCGCGCTCGTCGCCGGGTTCTCGGCCGCGGGCCAGGAGCTCGTCGAGATCGTCGCGGAGCGCACCGGTCGGAGCCCGTCGGGGGAGCGGCCGCCGACGCTCCGGCACCTCGTGGTCGCGGCATCCGTGAACGCGTCGATGGTCGTCGGCACTGCCGTCGAGATCGCCGCCGAGTTCGAGGCGTGGGGCGAGGCCGGCGCCGTCGACGGCTTCAACGTGCTCTCCGCGGTGCAGCCCGCGCAGTTCGAGGCGTTCGCCCGCGGCGTCGTGCCCGAACTGCAGCGCCGAGGCGTGTTCCCGACCGAGTACGAGGGCGAGACGCTGCGCGAGCACCTCGGGCTCGACCGCCCCGAGAACGTGCACGTGCGCTCGCGGGTCTCGCGCGTCACTTCGTGACCCAATGTGTCGCGGCGTGACCTCGTGCGACATCCGACGGTTGAGGGCTGAGGCGCCGCGCCATAGGTTCGACGCCAACCGACGTGAGGAGCAGCCGTGATCGCCACCGACGAGCGCACCCCGCGCACGCGCGCGCGTGCCGCGCGCTCGTCGCGGACGGATGCCGCGGCCGCCGCGGTGGGCCCCGGCCCCCTCGCCGCGCTCGCCGACGCCGGCCTCGAGGTGCCCGTGCTCGGCGGCGGCACCGTGCGGCACGTGAACCTCGACGTCGCGGCATCCGCGCCCGCCCTCGACGCAGTCGTGCAGCACGTCGCACGGGTGCTGCCGTACTACGCGAGCGTGCACCGCGGCAGCGGCTACCCGTCGCAGGCGACGACTGCGCTCGTGGAGGACGCTCGCGCGACGGTCGCCAGGCACGTCGGCGCACGCGACGACGACCTCGTGGTGTTCACGCGCAACACCACCGACGCGCTCAACCTCCTGGCCTCGGCCGTACCCGGCGAGACCGTGGTGCTCGACCTCGAGCACCACGCCAACCTGCTGCCGTGGCGCTCGCGCCGGGTCGTGGTCGGCGCGCCCACGATCGCCGCCACGCTCGACGCGCTCGACGCCGAGCTCGCCGCGCGGCCCGCGGCGCTCGTCTCGGTGACCGGCGCGTCCAACGTGACCGGCGAGGTGCTCCCGCTCGAGCGGGTCGCGCGGCTCGCGCATGCGCGCGGCGCCCGCCTCGCCGTGGATGCGGCGCAACTGCTGCCGCACCGGCGCGTCGACCTCGCGGCATCCGGCTTCGACTACCTCGCGTTCTCGGGGCACAAGGCGTACGCGCCGTTCGGCGCCGGAGCGCTCGTCGGCCGCGCGGACTGGCTCGACGCGGCCCCGCCGCACCTCGCCGGCGGGGGAGCGGTCGAGTCCGTGCGGCTGGATGGCGTGGACTGGAAGCACGGCGCCGACCGGCACGAGGCGGGCACGCCCAACGTGATCGGCATCGCCGCGCTCGCGCGCGCCCTGGTCGAGCTCGAGCGGATCGGCGACGCGTCGCGCCGCGAGCACGAGGCCGCGCTCACCGCCCGCCTGCACGACGGGCTCGCCAAGGTGTCGGGCGTCCGCGTGCTGCGGGGCTTCGACGACGCCGACGACCGGCTCGGCATCGCCACCATCGAGCTCGAACGCGGCTCTGTGGGCCTCGTCGCCGCGGCGCTCGCCGCCGAGCACGGCATCTCGGTGCGGGCCGGACGCTTCTGCGCGCACCCCTTCCTCGACCGCGTCGCGACGCGGGCGAACGGGCTCCGAGCGAGCCTCGGCGCGGGGTCCTCCGCCGACGACGTCGACCGCTTCCTCGACGCGCTCACCCGGCTCGTCGCCGACGGGCCGGCGCACGCGTACGAGCGCACGCCCGCAGGCTGGTGTCCCCGCGTCGACGACCGGCCACGGCCCGTCATCGACTGAGCCACAGCACCCGCCCGCGGCATCCGCGCGGAACCGCCAGTTCCACCCGCGCCTCGCATGCGCCACACTGAGCGCATGGGATCAGCGTTGACCACCATCGGATTGCCGGTCGCCCTCGGCATCATCATGTTCGGCCTGGGGCTCTCGCTCACGCCGCGCGACTTCGCGCGGGTCGCGAGGCATCCGAAGGCGGTGATCGTGGCCCTGATCTGCCAGCTCCTCGTGCTGCCCGCGCTCTGCTTCGGCCTCGTGCTGCTGTTCCAGCTGCCGCCGGTGCTCGCCGTCGGCATGCTGCTGCTGGCCGCCTCGCCCGGCGGCACCACCGCGAACCTCTACAGCCACCTGTTCCGCGGGGACGTGGCGCTCAACATCTCGCTCACCGCGATCAACTCGGTGCTCGCCGTGGTCACCCTGCCGCTCATCGCGAACCTCGCGATCGCGTACTTCCTGCCGGGCGACGCGTCGCTCGGGCTGCAGCCCGCGAAGACCGCGGAGGTGTTCGCGATCGTCCTCGGCCCCGTCATCCTCGGCATGCTCGTGCGCTGGTGGAAGGCCGCCTTCGCCGACCGCATGGACCGGCCGGTGCGCATCGCCTCGGTCGTGATCCTCGTCGTCGTCATCGCGGGTGCGATCGTGTCGAACCGCGAGCTGCTGCTCGAGAACGCCGGGCGGCTCGCGGGGGTCACCGTGGCGTTCTGCGTGCTGAGCCTCTCGGTGGGCTACCTGGTGCCGCGGATGCTGCGGGTCGACCGCACCCAGTCGATCGCGAGCTCGTTCGAGATCGGCATCCACAACGCGACCCTCGCGATCGTCATCGCGCAGACCGTCATCGGCAGCGCCGAGATGAGCCTTCCCGCCGCCGTCTACGGCGTGCTCATGTTCTTCGTGGCGCTCGCCTTCGGCTTCCTGATCCGCGGCCGGCGCCCGATCGAGGGGTCGGTCGAGTCCGCCGTCCCGTTCACGGTGGCCGATGCCGCGGCTCGCCGGGGCGCCGAGCCGGCTGCCGCGGAGGTGACGCCGCCCGAACGCTGAGCCGCCCGGCATCGGCGGTGCACCCGCCGTCGTCCGGGCCCGGATGTCCCGGGGCACGAGATGGGAACCGAACACGAGGATCCGCTGGAACGCCGCCGCGACGAGCTGCGGCGGGTCGTCTACGGCACGCCGGGCGGTGCCGGCGCCGTCGCCGAGGCCGAGCTCGCCGCCGTGGAGGAGGAACTCGCAGCAAGGGTGCGCGGCGCGCTGCCTGTGGCATCCGAATCGTCCCTCGGCGATGGGGAATCGGGTCGGGGGACGACGGAACCCCCCGTCCCCGCGCCGACGCCGGAGGAGCCGCGGGCCCGGTGGCGGCCTACCCGCGCATGGGTGATCGGTGCCGTCGTCGCGGTGCTGCTGCTCTTGGCGGGAGGCATCTCGGTCATCGGCCCGGTCCGCGAGGCGCTGTCGCCGCCGCGGGGCCTCGCCGTGTTCGATCGCGAGCCGTTGCCCGACGACCTGGAGCGCATCGACCAGGTGGCGACCGGCGCAGGGCTCCAACCGGATGATGCGGCGACGCTTCGCTCGATCGGGCGGGCCTTCGGCTACGACTTCTGGGTCTTCCGCGACGACAACCGCGTGTGCCTCCTCTCGCGGCGTCAGTTCTTCTTCGATTGGGTCCGGTCGTGCGCGACGATCCAGGAGTTCGAGGCCCATGGGCTCACCCGTCGCATCGCTGCGGACGATATCCGCGACGGGGCGAAGCCGCGCCGGATCGGCCCGGGCGATGTCGTGGTGGTCAGCTGGGGACCGGAGTCGACGGAGGTCGACTGGACCGTGGAGCCCTGACGCAGCCCGTCGAGCTTCGTAGACTTGGAGGCGCGGGCAGGGAGGGGACGCATGCAGCCGCTGGTCGAGAGCGACATCCGCGAGTCGCTCGGGAACGCGAGCCACGCCGAGCTCGCCCAGCTGTCGCTGCCGCACGACTTCCTGCTCACCGAGTGGGCGTACCTCGACGCGTTCGCGTGGCGCGACCCGCGCATCTTCGCGCGCGGCTACCTCGTGACCGAGCTCGACGGCGCGCCGGCCGGCGTCGTGCTGCGCGCCGCGGGCTCCAACGGCTCGCATCACCGCGCCGCGATCTGCAACCTGTGCCACACGCAGCAGCCCGCCGACCAGGTCGTGCTCTTCTCCGCCCGTCGCGCGGGGCCCCTAGGGGAGCGCGGCGACAGCGTCGGCACCTACATGTGCAGCGACCTCGCCTGCCAGGAGACCGTGCGGCTCGGGCGGCCGGCGGCCCCGTCCGAGGTGCTGCCGAGCGTGCACGAGCTCGAGCGCATCGAGGGGCTTGCCCGGCGCACGCGTGCATTCGTCGCCGACGTGCTCGAAGAGGGCTGAGGCGGGCGGACCCGGCGCGCGTCAGCGCGCGGCATCCGGAGCCAGCGGCTCGAGTGTCGGGCGCTTGGCGGTGCGCCCGTCGCCCGATGAGCGACCGGTGAGCCTGCGCCCGATCCACGGCAGCACGAACTCGCGGTAGTACGCGGCCGTGTTCCGGCTGCGCGGGCCGGCCGGCGCGGCAGCGACCTCGGCGACGCCCCACTCGTCGGGCACGTGCACGCCGAGTGCGGTGAGCACGTTGCTCGCCACACGCGCGTGGCCGAGCGCGTTGAGGTGCAGCTTGTCGGGCGACCAGTAGCGGATGTCGCGAAGTCCGCGATCGTTGAAGTTGTCGACGAACGTCACGCCCGGAAGCTCGGCGAGATCGACGAGCGCCGCGGTGAGCCGCGCGCCGCGTGCGTCGAACACACGCCCCAGTGGCAGGTGATCGCTGGGATTCGCGCCGCTCAGCATGAGCACGTCGATGCCGTCGCCGCGGATACGGTGCACCGCCTGCCGGAACCGCTCGGCCACCCGCTCCTCGGGCATGCGCGGCCGGAGCATGTCGTTGCCGCCGCCGTTGAAGCTGATCGCCTCCGGTCGCAGCGCGACGGCAGCTTCGAGCTGCTCGTCGACGATCGGGCCGAGCTTGCGACCGCGGATCGCGAGGTTCGCGTAGCCGATCGGCTCGCGAGCCGCGAGGGCGAGGCCCATCGCCACGAAGTCGGCCCAACCCCGCGTCGAGCCGTCGGGGAGCTCGTCGCCGACTCCCTCGGTGAAGCTGTCGCCGATGGCGACGTACGAGTGGAACATGCTCCCACGCTAGCGTGACGATGCCGCCGGTCGAGGGGCGCGCCGACGGCACGCCTCTCGAGCCCCACCCGCGGCGGATCTCGATACGCGTCGCGCCGCGCGCGGCGCTACTCGATCGGCGAGGCGTGCGCCTGGTGCTCGTGCTCGAGCTCGCAGTCCGCCCCGGGGTAGAGGAGCGTCTCGTGGCCGTCGTCGAACCTCACGAGGAACGGCGGACTGCCATTCTCCCCGCGCACCTCGAGGATCTCACCGTGTCGATCGGCTTGGCCGACCTGCTTGCCATGGATGACGAGGCGTTCGCCGACGTTCGCGTGCATCGCGTCCTCCTCCCGCTCGTTCCAGCGTACGCCGGGCGCTCGGCGCGCGGAAGGTGGGGCACGACCTTCCGCCGTCGCGCCGGCGAGGCTAGGGTGATCGAGTGGGTCGCGTGACCCACTCGATCACCGACGGCGGGTCGGGGCATCCGCCAGCGACGACAGCGAGATACAGATGGCCGACGCGCTCTCCGACCTTCCCGCCTTCCCGCCGGGTTTCCGCTGGGGCGCCGCGACCGCCGCGTTCCAGACCGAGGGTTCGACGGATGCCGACGGCCGAGGTCCGTCCATCTGGGACACCTATTCGCACACCCCCGGTCGCATCCTCGACGGCGCGACCGCCGACGTCGCCGCCGACAGCTACCGTCGGTACCGCGACGACGTCGCGCTCCTGGCCGACCTCGGCGTCACCGAGTACCGCTTCTCCATCTCGTGGACGCGGGTGCAGCCGACGGGCGCCGGGCCGGCGAACGCGCCGGGCCTCGACCACTACGAGCGCGTCGTCGAGGCGCTGCTCGCCGCGGGCATCGCGCCGCTGCCGACCCTCTTCCACTGGGACCTGCCGCAGCCGCTCGAGGACGGCGGCGGCTGGCTCGCCCGCGACACCGCGGCGTGCTTCGCCGACTACGTGGCCCTCGTGCTCGAGCGTCTCGGCGACCGGGTGCCCCGCTGGATCACGTTGAACGAACCTGCCATGACGACCATCCAGGGATACGCCCTCGGCACGCAGGCACCCGGGCGGGCGCTCATGATGGGCGCGCTGCCCACCGCGCACCATCAGCTGCTCGCACACGGACTGGCGGTCGCCGCGATCCGGGCCGCGGGAGACGCCGACGTCGGCATCACGAACAACCACACCCTGGTGGTGCCGGCGACGGATGCCCCGGCCGACCGTTTCGCCGCATCGGCGTTCGACGTGGTCTACAACCGCATCTTCGCCGACCCCGTGCTCACGGGAGCGTATCCCGACCTCAGCGGGTTCGGGCTCGACGCCTTTCCCGGGTTGCAGTCCGGCGACCTCGAGACGATCTCGGCGCCCCTCGACTTCTACGGCGTGAACTTCTACAACCCGACGCGTGTGGCCGCGGCATCCGCCGGCTCGGAGTTCGCCGCGGCCGGCCTGCCCTTCGAGCCGGTCGACTTCGACGGCGTGCGGGTGACGGGGTTCGGCTGGCCGATCGTGCCGTCGGCGTTCGCCGACGTGCTCGTGGGCCTGCAGGACGACTACGGCGACCGCCTGCCGCCCATCATGGTCACCGAGAACGGCGCCTCGTTCCCCGACGAGGTCGTGTCGGGTGGGGTGCACGACGTCGAGCGGATCGCATACCTCGACGCGCACCTCCGGGCGCTTCGCCACGCGATCGAGTTCGGGGTGGACGTGCGTGGCTACTTCGTCTGGTCGCTCATCGACAACTTCGAGTGGGCGGAGGGGTACACGCAGCGCTTCGGACTCGTGCACGTCGACTTCGAGACGGGCGCGCGCACCCGCAAGGACTCGTTCGCGTGGTACCGGGAGCTCATCGCGCGCGATCGCGCCGCGCACTGACGTCGGGTTGCCACCTCGTCGGCGTCAGCGGGCGCTCGCGTCGGCCAAGCGGTTCATGGCGATGCGGTTCATGGCGATGAAGAGCCGCTGCTTCCGGGTGTTCTGGAAGGCGGCGCACCGCCACGTGTCGTCGTCGCGCACCATCACGAAGGTCTGCACCTTGTCGTGCGGAATGCTTGGACGACGGGCCTGCTCGCCGACCTCGAGTCGGGCGAGCTCGCGTGGCCCGCCGACTTCGGCGACCTGCCGATACCCGGAGCTTCCTGAACGAGCGCCCACCGGACGCCACGCCGACGACCCTCAGTCCACGGCGAGCAGCGCCGCCCACAGGTCGGCGCGCGCGTGGAACCCCGAGAGGTCGCGACCGAGGAGCCGCTCGGCGAGCGCGACCCGGCTCCGCACGGTGTGCCGGTGCACGCCGAGGGCCTGCGCGGTCGCGTCGAACTGGCCGCCGTGCTCGAGCCAGGCCCGCGTCGTCACGAGCAGGGCCGTGCCGTGCGACGCGTCGTGCTCGGTGAGGGGCGCGAGCGTGGCCAGCGCCACGGGACGTGCATTCGTGCGGGCGAGGAACGCGAGCACGCCCTGCCGGCTGATCTCGTCGAACGCGACCACGCCCGACCCCGTCTCTCGCGCGCGCTCGAGCGCCCGCATGGCCTGCTCGTGCGCCACCGCCACCGCGTCCGCGCCGACCGCATCGGAGACACCGACGGGCAGCTCGAACTCGGTGGCGACCTCGTCGGCGAGGGCGGCGTCCGCCTCCTCGAGCACGAGGACCACGGTGTCCTCGTCGCGGCCGAAGAAGAGCCGTCCGCCGCGCTCCTCGACGCGGAGCTCGAGCAGCTCGGTGAGCCGGTCGACGTGCAGGGCGGGGGCATCCGTCACCGCGACCCGCAGCGGCGCGGCCGGGAGCGGTCCCCACATCTCCGTGGCCACCCGCTCGGCCAGCGCGGTGTCGCCCGCGAGCAGGCCGCGCAGGAGCCCGGTGCGCAGGTGTCCGCGGGCACGGTCGAGGTCGCGGTTCTGCTCGAGGGCGAGGCCGGCGAGGGCGATCACCGAGGTGACCACCTCGCGCCCGGCCGCGTCGAGTTCGGCGGAGTCGCCGATGGCGAGCACGCCGCGCAGCGCCCCGCCGCTGCCGAGGGTCTGCAGGGTGACGCGGTGCGGCGTGCCGACCGACTCGCCCGCGACGAGCGTGCGGCTGGCGCGCTGCCCGCGGCGCAGCATCGAGCGCGCCTCGCCCACGACCTCGCCGAGGGCGGGCTGGCCGAGCCCGTCGGCGGGCGCTTCGCGGTCGAGCGAGCCCGACGCGTCGATGAGCCCGACCCACGCCCCGATGCGGTGTGAGAGCTCGGCGAGCGTCGCCGACAGTCCGTCGGGCCGGATCGCGGCGAGCGAGATCGCGCGCTGCGCGGCGAGCGCCCAGGCCTGGCGGGCATACACGTCCTCGGCGAGCAGGTCCGCCACGAGCCGCGCGATGGCGATGAACGGCACCCGGTACGGCACCTCGAAGAGGGGGAGCCCCTGCGAGGTGCACGCCGCGACGAGCGCCTCTGGCGTGCCGGCGCGGATCACCTCGGTGCCGAATCCGAGGGCGGCGACCCCGCGCTCGCGGAGCCGCCGCACGTAGTCGTCGGCGAACGCGGCGTCGGCGTCGCCCTCGCCGAACTGGGTGCCGGTCGTGAGCAGCACGTGACCGGCGTCGAGCCAGGGTGCCGGATCGGCGAGGTCGGAGCTGTGCGCCCAGACGACCGGGGCGGCGAGCGCGGCGGGCGGCAGTCCCGACGCGGGCGTGAGCAGCGTGAGGGCGAGCTCGTGGCGGTCGAGCAGGGTCTGCACGGTCGGCTGCACTGGTGCTCCTCGATCCGCGGCGGTGTACGCGATGTCCAACGGGATGCACCTGAGTGTACACGCGGGCGCTGGGGCATCCGTCGGGCCCGACCTAGCATTGGCGGCATCCGCCACCGTCGTCACCTCGCATCGGAGCAGCCCCATGACCCTCGTCGACACCCCGGCCGTCGTCGCCGGAGGACCGGCGCTCGCCCAGGAGCGCCGCCTCGTCACCGCCATCCCCGGCCCGCGCTCGCAGGAGCTCATGGCGCGCAAGGCCGAGGCCGTCGCCGCGGGCGTCGGCACCACCATTCCCGTCTCCGTGGTCGCAGCAGGCGGCGGGGTCGTCGTCGACGCCGACGGCAACTCGCTCATCGACCTCGGCTCGGGCATCGCCGTCACCGGGGTCGGCAACGCGAACCCCCGCGTGGTCGAGGCCGTCACCGCGCAGCTCAACGCCTTCACGCACACGTGCTTCACCGTGGCGCCGTACGACGGCTACGTCGACGTCGCCGAGAAGCTCAACGCGCTCACCCCGGGCGACCACGTCAAGCGCTCGGCGCTCTTCAACTCGGGAGCAGAGGCCGTCGAGAACGCCGTGAAGATCGCCCGCCACTACACGAAGAAGCAGGCCGTCGTCGCGTTCGACCACGCCTATCACGGCCGCACGAACCTCACCATGGGGCTCACCGCGAAGAACATCCCGTACAAGAGCGGCTTCGGCCCGTTCGCCTCCGAGGTGTACCGGGCCCCCCTCAGCTACCCCTACCGTGACGGGGGCCTCTCGGGCGCCGAGGCGGCGGCCAGCGCCATCACGCAGATCGAGAAGCAGGTCGGTGCCGAGAACCTCGCCGCCATCATCATCGAGCCCATCCAGGGCGAAGGCGGCTTCATCGTGCCCGCTCAGGGCTTCCTTCCGGCGCTCGTCGAATGGGCACGCGCGAACGACGTCGTGTTCATCGCCGACGAGGTGCAGACCGGCTTCGGCCGCACCGGCGCATGGTTCGCGAGCGACCACGAGGGCATCGTGCCCGACCTCGTCGTCACGGCGAAGGGCATCGCGGGCGGGCTGCCGATCTCGGCGGTCACCGGCCGCGCCGAGATCATGGACTCCGCCATGGCCGGCGGCCTCGGCGGCACCTACGGCGGCAACCCGCTCGCCTGCGCCGCAGCCCTCGCCGCGATCGAGTCGTACGAGGAGGACGGCCTCATCGAGCGCGCCCGCGAGATCGGCGCCGTGCTCCTCGGCCGCCTCAACGCGCTCCGCACCGCCGACGCCCGCATCGGCGACGTGCGCGGCCGCGGCGCGATGGTGGCGATCGAGCTCGTGGACCCGGCCACCGGGGCGCCCGACGCAGCCCTCACGTCGAAGGTCGCGGCGCACGCCCACGCCAACGGCGTGATCGTGCTCACCTGCGGCACGTACGGCAACGTCATCCGCTTCCTCCCCCCGCTCACCATCTCCGACGAACTGCTCATCGACGGCCTCTCGGTCGTCGCGGAAGGACTGAAGAACGCATGACCGACGTGCTCGCGGCGACGACGTTGCCGACCGCAACGGATGCTGCGCCAGGCTCGGCCCACACCGTCGACACCCACATCGCCACGCCGCTCACCGACGCCCGCGCCCAGCTGGCTGAGGCGATCGGACTCCTCGGCTACGAGACCGGCCTGCACCAGATGCTCGCGACCCCGCGCCGCGAGCTCACCGTCGCCGTGCCGCTGCGCCTCGACTCTGGTGAGAGCCGGCTCTACGTCGGCCACCGCGTGCAGCACAACTTCTCTCGCGGCCCGGCCAAGGGCGGCCTGCGCTACGCGCCGAACGTCAACCTCGACGAGGTGCGCGCGCTCGCGATGTGGATGACCTGGAAGTGCGCCCTGCTCGACGTGCCGTACGGCGGCGCGAAGGGCGGACTCGCGATCGATCCCCGCGAGCACTCCATGGCCGAGCTCGAGCGCGTGACCCGTCGCTACACGAGCGAGATCCTGCCGATCATCGGCCCGGAGCGCGACATCCCCGCGCCCGACATCGGCACCGACGAGCAGACGATGGCCTGGATCATGGACACCTACTCCGTGAACTCCGGGTACACGGTGCCCGGCATCGTGACCGGCAAGCCCATCTCGCTCGGCGGTTCGCAGGGGCGGGCGAGCGCGACCAGCCGTGGGGTGACCCACATCGCGCTCGCCGCGCTCCGGCACGCGGGACTCGACCCCGCCCGGTCGACGGCCGCAGTGCAGGGCTTCGGCAAGGTCGGCGCGGATGCCGCACGCTTCCTGTCCGAGGCGGGCGTCACGGTCACCGCAGTGAGCGACCAGTACGGCGCAGTGCTCAACGTCGCCGGACTCGACATCGAGGCGCTCACCGACCACGTGCGCGCCACCGGCACCGTCGTCGGCTTCGCGGGCGCTGAGGCGCTCGACGGCGCCGAGCTGCTCATCCAGGACGTCGACCTCCTCGTGCCCGCCGCCGTCGAGGGCGTGCTGCACGACGGCAACGCGCCCGACGTGCTCGCGAGCGTCATCGTCGAGGGCGCGAACGGCCCCACCACGCCTGCGGCCGACCGCATCCTGCGGGAGCGCGGCGTCCTCGTGGTGCCCGACATCCTCGCCAACGCAGGCGGCGTCATCGTCTCGTACTTCGAGTGGGTGCAGGCCAACCAGGCCTACTGGTGGCGCGCCGACGAGGTCGAGTCCAGACTGGAAGAGCGGATGTTGAGCGCCTGGCAGCACGTGCTCGGGTACGCCCAGGCCCGCGGCCTCTCGCTCCGCACCGCGGCCACCGCCCTGGCGGTCGAGCGCGTCGCCGAAGCCCACCGCCTGCGCGGTCTCTACCCCTGATCGGAACCACTCACACCGTCCGGCCTCACACGAAACGGAACACGTCACCATGACCGACACCCTGCAGAACACCACTGAGTCCGCACTCCTCGGCCGCGTCGCCGACGGACTCCTCATCGGCGGCGAGTGGGTCCCGGCCGAGGGCGGCAGGACCTTGGCCGTGTCCGACCCGTCGACCGGTCGCACGATCAAGGAGATCGCGGATGCCTCGCCCGCCGACGGCATCCGCGCACTCGACGCCGCCGTGGCCGCCCAGGAGGGGTGGGCCGCGACCGCACCGCGCGAGCGCGGGGAGCTGCTGCGCCGCGCGTTCGACCTGCTCCAGGCCCGCAAGGAGGACTTCGCCCTCCTGATGACGCTCGAGATGGGGAAGCCGCTCCAAGAGGCGCGCGGCGAGGTCGCCTACGGCGGCGAGTTCCTGCGCTGGTTCGGTGAGGAGGCCGTGCGCATCTCGGGACGCTACGGGCTGAACCCCGAGGGCACGGGCCGCATGATCGTGTCGCAGCGTCCCGTCGGCCCGTCGTTCCTCATCACGCCATGGAACTTCCCGCTCGCGATGGCGACGCGCAAGATCGCGCCGGCGCTCGCCGCGGGCTGCACGGTCGTGATCAAACCGCCGGCGCTCACGCCCCTCACCACGATCGCCTTCGCGCAGCTGCTCGAGGAGGCCGGCCTGCCGAAGGGTGTCGTGAACGTGATCCCCACGAGCACCTCGTCGAAGGTGTCGGCCCCGATCATCGCCGACCCGCGCCTGCGCAAGCTCTCGTTCACCGGGTCCACCGAGGTCGGCCGCGCCCTCATGCAGCAGGCCGCGCAGGGCATCCTCCGCACCAGCATGGAGCTCGGCGGCAACGCGCCGTTCGTCATCTTCGAGGATGCCGACCTCGACAGGGCGGTCGACGGCGCGATGATCGCGAAGTTCCGCAACATCGGGCAGGCGTGCACCGCCGCGAACCGGTTCCTCGTGCACGAGGCGGTCGCCGACGAGTTCGCCAAGCGCGTCGCGGAGCGCGTGCGGGCCATGAAGGTCGGGCGCGGCACCGAGGAGGGCGTGAACATCGGACCGCTCATCGACGCCAAGGCGGTCGCCTCGACCGACGACCTCGTGCAGGACGCGGTGGGCCGCGGCGCCACGGTGCTCACGGGCGGCACCCGCATCGACGGTGACGGCACGTTCTACGCGCCCACCGTGCTGGCGGGCGTCGCGGTCGGCAGCCGGATGCTCCGCGAGGAGATCTTCGGCCCGGTGCTCGGCATCACCACGTTCGCCGACGAAGACGAGGCCGTGCGCCTCGCGAACGCCACCGAGTACGGGCTCGTCTCGTACGTGTTCACCCAGGACCTCGCGCGCGGCCACCGCATGATCGAGCGCCTCGCGACGGGCATGATGGGCCTCAACACGGGTCTCGTCTCGAACGCGGCCGCGCCGTTCGGCGGCGTCAAGCAGTCGGGCATCGGCCGCGAGGGCGGACTCGAGGGCATCCACGAGTACCTCGACACCAAGTACACGCTCATCCCCGTGAGCTGACCGACACGAGCGGATGCCGCAGCCGACACGCCGCGGCATCCGCCCCTCTGCTGTTCAGAATTCAGGAAACGCCGCGGCATCCGCTCACTCGCGGCTTTTCGCAATTCAGGAGCGGTTGCCGGGGTCGGAGCCGGACGCCACGCGTTCTACCCTCTGACGGAACGGCACCGCCCCAAGACTCCTGAATTCTGCACGGGGCACTGCCACAGTGTTCCTGAATCCTGCAAGACGAACGAAAGACAAGAGACATGGAACGCATCGACTGCGACGTCGTGATCGTGGGTGCCGGGGCATCCGGCCTCACCGCCGCCACCCGACTGAAGGACGCCGGCCGCTCGGTCGTGGTGCTCGAGGCGCGCGACCGCGTCGGCGGACGGCTCTGGACCGACGACGTCGACGGCGCCATGCTCGAGATCGGCGGCCAGTGGGTCTCGCCCGACCAGGACGCGCTCATCGAGACGCTCGACGCGCTCGGCCTCGAGACCTACCCGCGGTATCGCGAGGGCGTGAACATCTACATCGGCCCCGACGGCGAGCTCAAGAAGTTCGAGGGCGAGATCTTCCCCGTTCCGCCGGCCACTGAGCACGAGATCGTCACCCTCATCGACAAGCTCGACGCACTCGTCGCCGAGATCGACCCCGACCGCCCCTGGGATCACCCGCAGGCGAAGGACCTCGACGAGATCTCGTTCTCACGCTGGCTCGAGACGCAGACCGACGACGAGGAGGCGCGCGAGAACATCGGCATGTTCATCGCGGGCGCCATGCTCACCAAGCCCGCGCACGCGTTCTCCGCCCTGCAGGCGCTGCTGATGGCGGCATCCGCAGGCTCGTTCTCGAACCTCGTCGACGCCGACTTCATCCTCGACCGCCGCGTCGTCGGCGGCCTGCAGCAGGTGCCGCTGCTCCTCGCCGAGCGGCTCGGCGGTGGGGTGCGCCCCGGCCAGGCGGTGCGCACGCTGCGCTGGCACCCGGATGCCTCGGAGCGGGGCGTCGTCGCGGTGACCGACGACGTCGAGGTGCACGCGAAGCACGTGGTGCTCGCGGTGCCGCCGATCCTCATCAGCCGCATCTCCTACGACCCACCGCTGCCGCGCCGGCAGCAGCAGCTGCACCAGCACCTCTCGATGGGCCTCGTCATCAAGGTGCACGCCGTCTACGAGACGCCGTTCTGGCGCGAAGCCGGCCTCTCGGGCACCGCGTTCAGCCCCTACGAGCTCGTGCACGAGGCCTACGACAACACCAACCACGAGGATCCGCGCGGCACGCTCGTGGGCTTCGTCGCCGACGAGGAGGCGGACGGCGTCTTCTCGCTGAGCGCCGAGGACCGCAAGGAGCGGATCCTCGAGTCGCTCTCGCACTACTACGGCGAGCAGGCGCTGCATCCGGTCGTCTACTACGAGAGCGACTGGGGCTCGGAGGAGTGGACCCGTGGCGCCTACGCGGCGAGCTTCGACATGGGCGGCCTCGCGCGCTACGGCGCAGACCTGCGCACGCCCGTGGGGCCCATCCACTTCTCGTGCAGCGACATGGCCGGCAAGGGCTACCAGCACGTGGACGGCGCCATCCGCGTCGGTCGCGAGGTCGCCGACGAGATCCTCGCCGCGTCGTGAACCCGTGACGGATGCCGCAGCCCGCCGCATGGCGTGACCCGGTTCTTCACGCCGGGTGACGCGACGGGCGGCTCTGAGGCCGACCCGATTCCCGAGTCGGTCGGTGACGGCGAAACGTCGCAGATGCGGGGTCGTACCCTGCATCCGCGACGTTTCGATGGACGAGGTCGTCAGGCGACGTCTCGATGGGACGAGGTCGTCAGGCGACAGCGCGCGCCGCGTCGACGTCCTCCTCAACCCGCTCGAGGTGTGGCCCGGGGTGCTTCGTAGGCCGTGACGCCCGCCACCACGGTGCGCACCACGCGTGCCTCGAGCAGGACCGCCTCGCCTGCGGCGAACGGGTCGCGGTCGAGCACCGCGAAGTCCGCGGCGAACCCTTCCGCGAGCCTGCCGCGCACGTGCTCCTCGCGGCAGGATGCCGCCGCGTCGTGGGTGGCGTGCACGATCGCGTCGGCGAGCGGCACCGCGTACTCGGGGTGGTTCGCTGGGAACGACCCGTCGAGCGCCGAGCGCCGGGTGCTGGCCACGTAGAGGTTGGGCAGGGCCTCGTGCGGGGCGGTCGGGGCATCCGTCGAGAACGCCAGCAGCGCACCCGCGTCGGTGAACTCGGTCCACGGGAACCCGCGGTCGGCCCGCTCGTCGCCGAGCATCGCGGCCCAGTTCGACCAGATCGCCGGGTCGGCGTGCACGGGCTGCATCGAGGCGGTGACCCCGAGCCGCGCGAGGCGAACGACGTCGTCGGCGGCGACGGACTCGAGGTGCTCGATGCGGTGCCGCCGGTCGCGGTCGCCGTTCACGGCATGCGCGTGCTCGAGCGCGTCGAGTGCGATCCCGCTCGCGCGGTCGCCGATCGCGTGCATCGCGACCTGGAGGCCCGCGGCATCCGCTGCCGCGACGACCGGCTTCAGCGCATCGAGCGGCCAGATCGGCTCGGCGTTCGATCCGTCGGCATACGGATGCCGCATCGCGGCCGTGCACGCGTCGATGACGCCGTCGAGCACGAGCTTGATGCCGGCGACGCGCAGCCACGGCGAGTCGACGTCGCGCGCGAGGTCGGCGGTACGCGCGACCTGCGCGAGGTTGGCGGCATCGTCGCCCGTGTTGGCGACGAACCAGTGCGCCACCACGCGGATCGGCAGCCTGCCGCCGCGGCGGTCGGCCGCACGCCGGAACGCCGCGAGCCCGAGCTCGTCGAACGCCATGTCGACGACGCCGGTCACTCCCGAGGCGAGGTAGGCCTCGATGGTGCGCTCGACCGCGACGTCGCGGTCGGCGTCGGTCGACTGCGCGGCGAGCTGCTCCCACACGAACTGCTGGGCTGCGGTCTCGTAGAGCATGCCATCGGGCTCACCGTCGGCGTCGCGTCCGATGCGCCCGCCGAGCGGGTCTGGCGTGTCGCGCGTGATGCCGAGCTCGGCGAGCGCCGCCGTGTTGACCCAGCACGAGTGGTAGTCGTTCGCGTCGAGGTACACGGGGATGTCGGCGACGACCGCGTCGATCATGCCGGCGGTCGGAGCGCCTGGCAGCGAGTCGAACAGCCAGCCACGGCCGAGCAGCCGCGGGGCGTCGGGGTCGTCGTCTCGCGCGGCGCGCAGCCGGGCCTGGATCTCCTCGAGCGTGCGGGCGTCGGTGAGTCCGACGCGGCCGAGCGCCTCGCCCATCATCACGAGGTGGGTGTGCGCATCCGTGAAGCCGGGGAGCACGACCCTTCCGTCGAGGTCGACGACCGCGGCATCCGGGCCTGCGGCCTCGCGCGCGCCGTCCGTGTCGCCGACGAAGGCGATCCTGTCGCCTTCTACGACGATCGACTCGGCCCAGGCGGGCTCGTGGGCGGTGAAGATGCGGCCGTCGCGGTAGAGCGTTCGCCTCACGCGGCGACCTCCTCGGCGACCGTGGCGGCCGGCGCCTCGGTGCGCTGCAGGCGGCTCGAGATGCGCGCGACGAGGAAGGCGGGCACGGCCAGCACGAAGCTCGCGACGCCGAGCACGACGGTGAAACCCTGGTAGCCGAACGCCCCCACGAGCGCCGCGCCGATCACCGGAGTGAGGCTCGAGCCCACGAGGTAGACCGCGAACAGCGGACCCGACCAGCGTCCGTCGGCGTCGAGGCCGGCTGAGGTGGCCACGAAGTACATGAACGCGATCGCGTAGACGGTGTTCCACGCGATGAACACGACGATGAACGCGGTCGGCTCGGTGACGAAGCCCTCGACGATCTTGAGGGCGCCGCCGACGACCAGGAGGATCGCGAGCGGCACGGCACGGCCGAGTCGGTCGCCGACGATCATGAGCAGGATGGCGCCCACGAGGCCGCCCGCGGTCGCGCCGCTGAGGGCGATGCCGAGGCCTTCCGGCGTGAGCGCGGCCTGGTCGGCGCCCATGACGCCGGCCATCGCCCACAGCGAGTCCTCGCTCGCGGCCCACAGGGCGAAGGTGACGAGGAGCACGAACCCTGCGATGGTCTCCGCCCGGCGCGGGCGGCTCGCGATGACGGATGCCCCGACCTCGGCGGCCGGGACCGCGACGTGATCGACGGCGGGTGCCGATGGCAGCCACACCGACGCGAACAGCACGGCGAGCGAGAAGAGCGCGAGGGTGCCGAACACGTTCAGCGGGGCGAGCCCGAGGAGCGGGATGATCGCGAGGATGACCGTGACGACCGCGCGGTTGGCGAGGCCGCCGAAGCCCGCGACGCGGTCGGGGTTGACGAACGCCGCGATGGCGGCGCCGGAGGACGACACGGCGCCACCGGCGCCGAGGCCGCCCACGAGGAGTCCGGCCACGACGACCCATGGCGTGGGCACGAGGGCTGCCGCGCCGAAGCCGACCGCGGCGGCCACGAGTCCGACGCGGGCGACGAGCAGGCGCCGCGGGCCGGCGCACAGCTTCGCGGTGGCGAGGCCGGTCAGGGCGGTGAGCAGCAGCGCCCCAGTGACGATCCAGCTCGCCGTCGCCACGTCGGCGCCGAGGGCGGACTGGACGGCGATGATCAGGTACGGCGAGAGGTTCACGCCGAGGTAGCCGGCGATGCCGATCCCGAACGTGGCGACGGCGGTCGGCAGCCGCAGCGGGATGCGGACGGATGGAAGTGATTGGGACACTGGGACCTCCGGGTTCGGCACGACGGTGTGCGCGAGTTAAACGAATGGTATTCGTTTATTATCCATACAGGAGGCCTCGGGGGGAAGAGGGAATTTCCGAACCCGTAGGCTGACGTGGACGAAGGAGGCGCCGATGCCCAGGCCGAGGACCCCGCTGCTGTCGACCGAGCGGATCGCGGACGCGGCGATGGAGCTCGTCGACGAGGGTGCGCCGTTCGGCGTCAACGCGATCGCGCGCCGGCTCGGCGTGACGCCGTCGTCGCTCTACAACCACGTCGCCGGGCGCGACGAGATCATCGAGCTCATGCGGGGCCGGCTCGCCGAGCGCTACATGCCCGTGTCGCCCACCGGAACCTGGGACGAGGTCGTCGAGGCCATGCTCCGCGCCGAACGGCGGATGTACGCCGCGCATCCGTTCCTCATCCCGCTCATCGTCGGCAAGACGATCACCGACCCTTCGGTCATCGCGAGCTACGACCGGCTCGCCACCGTGCTCGCCGAGGCGGGCTTCCCTGAGGAGGAAGTGCTCGAGGTCGTCGCGATCATCGACGCGTACTCGATCGGATTCGGCCTCGACCTCGCGTCGCCCGACGACGTCTGGCTGCCCGAGACGCCCACCGAGACACTCGGCCGGCTCGTCGAGGCGGGTCCCCGCGGCGCGAGGCGCAGCGACCAGGCGTTCGAGTCCGGGCTCGAGATGCTCCTCGACGGGCTGCGCCTGCGGCTCGCCCGCTACGAGCTCGACTGACTCGACCGAGCACCCTTCCGTCCGCGGCATCCGCCCCGTCGCACGCGGCGGATGCAGGAAGAATCGCCGATGCGCGCCCAGCAGGTTCCGCGACATGCCGATCATCAGGTGAGACTTCCTGCAGTTGCAGGACGACCGAGCAGCGGGGGAGCTCGCGGACACGCTGAGCGGGACGCGGGCTCCGCCCGCTCCTCGAACGCGGGTTCTAGACTGTCGGGGTGCCAGTGAACCCCAAGCTGCAGGGGTGGGTCTTCCCGCCCACCGAGCCCTACCTCGTCGGCCGCGAGAAGGTGCGCGAGTTCGCTCGCGCCGTCTTCGCGACGAACCCCATCAACTTCGATCCCGCGGCGGCGAAGGCCGCCGGCTACGACGACGTCGTCGCTCCGCCCACCTTCGCGATCGTCATGCAAGAGCACACGCTCGCACAGTTGCTCGCCGAGCCCGACGCGGGCATCGACTTCTCGCGGGTCGTGCACGGTGACCAGCGATTCACGTCGAGCCGCCCCATCGTCGCGGGCGACCTGCTCACCGCCACGCTGACCGTGCCGAGCGTGAAGACGCTCGGAGGGCACTCGATCGTCACGGCCGAGTCGTCGATCACGGATGCCACGGGCGCCCACGTCGTGACCGCGATCTCTGCGCTCGTCGTACGAGGGGAGGACTGATGCCCGGCACGCCGGCCTTCGACGGCCTCACCGTGGGCGACATCGTCGCCGAGCAGTCGTTCCCGCTCACGCGGGACTCCCTTGTGCGGTACGCGGGCGCGTCGGGCGACTTCAATCCGATCCACTACCGCGACGACGTCGCCCAGTCGGTGGGCCTCCCGGGCGTGCTCGCGCACGGCATGCTCACGATGGGATTCGCCGTGCAGCCCGTCGTCGACTGGGTCGGCGACCCAGGTCGCGTCGTCGACTACCAGGTGCGCTTCACGCGACCCGTCGTCGTCGATCCGCAAATCGGCGCGGTCGTCTCGGTCGTGGCCAAGGTCGGCCAGCTCGACGCCGAGGCCCGCGCGGCGCGTATCGACCTCACCGTCAAGGTCGGCGAGGAGACGGTGCTCGGCAAGGCGCAGGCGCGGGTCTCACTCGGCTGATGACGAGCGACATCCCGTTCTCCGAACTCACCACGCTCAAGGTCGGCGGGCCGGCCGGGGAGCTCGTGACCGCGACGACGCAGCGCGACCTCGTCGACCTCGCCGTCGAGGTGTGGACGAACGGCGATCCGTGGCTCGCGCTCGGCGGCGGCTCCAACCTGCTCGTCGGCGACGAGGGCTTCGACGGCACCGTGATCCGGGTCGCGACGAAGGGCATCGAGATCCTGCCGGTCGAGCCTCCTCACCCCGCGCATCGGGTGCGGCTCCGGGTGCAGGCCGGCGAGACGTGGGACGACCTCGTCGCGTGGGCCGTCGAGCGAGGGTACTCGGGCTTCGAGGCGCTCTCGGGCATCCCCGGATCGGTGGGCGCCGCGCCCGTGCAGAACATCGGGGCGTACGGCCAGGAACTCGAGGCGACGCTCATCGCGATCGAGTTCCTCGATGAGGGAGCGGATGCCCCCCGCCGCATGACCGCCGACGAGCTCGGCCTCGGCTACCGCACCTCGGTGCTGAAGCGGGGCCTGCGCGGCATCGTCGTCTCGGTCGAGTTCGACCTGTACGACACCGACCTCGAGCGCGCCGTGCTCGGCGAGGCGCTCGGCCTGCCGATCGCCTACGCGCAGCTCGCCGACGCCCTCCACGTGAACCTCGGCGACCGGGTGTCGATCTCGCTGGTGCGCGAGAGCGTGCTCGGCCTGCGCGCATCGAAGGGCATGGTGCTCGACGCCGCCGACCCCGACTCGGTGAGCGCCGGCTCGTTCTTCACGAACCCGATCGTCTCCGAGCGAGTCGCGCGCACGCTGCCGGGCGATGCGCCGCGCTGGTACCTCGGCGAGGAGACCGCAGACGAGGTCACCCTGCTCGCAGGCGGGGTCGACGACTCGCCGCTCGACCAGTTCCTCGCGCACCAGGCGTCGATCGCGGCGGTCGACACGAGCACGGATGCCCCGCCCGCCAGTCCGCTCGTGAAGCTCTCGGCCGCGTGGCTCATCGAGCGCGCGGGCATCCGGCGCGGGTTCGCCCTTCCCGGATCGCGCGCCGCCGTGTCGTCGAAGCACACGCTCGCACTGACGAACCGCGGCGGGGCGTCGGCCGAGGAGATCGCGCAGCTCGCCCGTTTCGTGCAGAGCCGCGTTCAGGCCGAGTTCGGCATCGTGCTGCACCCCGAGCCGGTGCTCGTGGGCATCGAGCTGTAGCCGGTTCCCGCGTGGTGTCGCCGTTGACACCATCGTGACGTCAAAGTGCTTGACATGACACCAGGATGGTGTCACCATGGTGTCATGGATCTCACGCAGTATGTCAACGACCTCCGTCGCCAGCTGGAAGTCGCCGCCGAGGCCGGCGGTGACGAGGCCCGGCAGCTCGCCGAGCGCCTCACCGCCCCTCTCGACTCGGCGAGCCGACTCGTGCTGCTCGAGGCGCTGTCCGATGCCGCCGGTGAGATCACCCGAGAGCTCGCACCGGGCTCTGTGGAACTGCGGCTCCGCGGGCGCGATCCCGAGTTCGTCGTCACGCAGGCCGCCGCCCCGGCCTTCGAAGAGGTCGCCGTGCATTCGGTGCCGGCCTCGCCCGTTCCGCCTGCCCCCATCGAGCTCGACGAGGGCAGCACCTCCCGGACCACGCTTCGCCTTCCCGACCATCTGAAGGTCCGGGTCGAGGAGGCCGCGGCGCGCGACGGCATCTCGGTCAACGCCTGGCTCGTGCGCGCCGTGGGCGACGCGCTCGAGCCGAAGGGCCGGCGTGCCGCAGCCCGTGACTCCCCGACAGGGCAGCACTTCACCGGCTGGGTGCGCTGACCGCGCACCGCCCACCACTCATTCGTCGCGGCCACCGGCCCGATGCCACGCACCACCGAAGGAGTCCACCATGCCTGTTTTCGCGACCCCTGAACCGATCTCGGTCACGCTTGACCTCGCAGCCGCCAACGTCCGGTTCATCGCGAGCGACCGCGCCGACACCGTCGTCGAAGTGCGTCCGAGCCGCCCCTCGAAGCCGGCCGACGTCAAGGCGGCCGAACAGGCCGAAGTGGAGTACACCGACGGCGGGCTTCGCGTGCACACGTCGAAGGGCCGGCTGTATTACGCGTGGTTCGCCGCGGGCGAGTCCGTCGACATCACGATCGAACTGCCGACCGGCTCGGCGGTGCGCGGCGAGATCAGCTACGGCAACGTCCGCACCGAAGGCCGCCTCGGCTGGTGCGCCGTGAAGACCGGCGCCGGCGAGATCACGATCGACGAGGCCGGCCCGATCGAACTGCGCACCGGAGCGGGAGATGTCTCCGTTGCGACGGCGACCGGCCACTCCGACATCGAGACGAGGGCGGGCGGTGTCCGCATCCGGCAGGTCGACGGCAGCGCCGCGATCAAGAACTCGTACGGCGATACGACGATCGGCGCGGTGACGGGCGAGCTTCGGGTGAAGGGCGCCTACGGCTCCATCTGGGTCGACCTGGCCCTCGGTCCGGTCGACGTGAAGACCGCCCACGGCAGCGTTCGACTCGACGAGGTCGTTCGCGGCGAGGTGCACCTCGAGAGCTCCTACGGGGCGCTCGAGGTCGGCATCCGCCGGGGCACCGCCGCCTGGCTCGACGTGGCCACGCAGCACGGGCGCGTGCTCAACTCCCTTGGCGCCCAAGAAGGCCCCGGAGCATCCGATGAAACCGCTGAGGTGCGCGCCCGGAGCTCCTGGGGCGACATCGTCATCCGCCGTTCGAACGAACAGAAGACCAAGAACAGGAGCAACTCATGAATCACGAGAGGAGAGAACACGACATGGATATCAAGGTGACGACCACCGAACGGGACCGCGAGCCTGCGATCCGCATGCAGAGCATCGAGAAGTCCTACAAGGATCTGCATGTCCTGCGCGGCGTGGACTTCGAAGTGGCGGCGGGCAGCATCTTCGCCCTTCTCGGCTCGAACGGGGCGGGGAAGACCACGATCGTGAGAATGCTGTCCACCCTGCTCAAGCAGGACGCCGGCACAGCCAGCGTCAACGGGTTCGACGTCGCAACGCAACCTACGAAGGTGCGAGAGTCCATCAGCCTGACCGGGCAGTTCGCTGCGGTCGATGAGATCCTCACCGGTCGGGAGAACCTGGTGCTGGTTGCCAAGTTGCGGCACCTGCACGATCCCGGCCGGATCGCGGAGGACCTTCTCGCCCGCTTCGACCTCGCCGATGCAGGTTCGCGGAAGGTGTCCACGTACTCCGGGGGCATGCGCCGTCGCCTGGACATCGCGATGAGCCTGATCGGGCAGCCGAAGGTGATCTTCCTCGATGAGCCGACCACGGGCCTGGACCCCGAGGGCCGCCTCGAGGTGTGGCAGGTCGTCAAGGAGCTCGCCACCCGGGGCACCACCGTGCTGCTCACCACCCAGCACCTCGAAGAGGCCGAGCAGCTCGCGGATCGGATCGCCATCCTGCACCAGGGGCACATCATCGCGAACGGCACCCTCGCCGAGCTGAAGCAACTCCTGCCCCCGGCGCAGGTCGAGTACGTCGAGAAGCAGCCGAGCCTGGAGGAAGTCTTCCTCCAACTTGTGGGCAACGACGACAAGAACGACGACAAGGCACAGACACGGAAGGACCAGTCATGAGCACCCACTTCTTCGCAGACACCGCCCTGTTGACGGGCCGGTCCATGCGGCACATCCTCCGCAGCCCGGACACGATCATCACGACCGCGATCACGCCGATCGCCATCATGCTGATGTTCGTCTACGTGTTGGGCGGCGCGATCCAGACCGGCACCGACAACTACGTCACCTACCTGCTGCCCGGGATCCTGCTGATCGCGATCGCGTCGGGCATCGCATACACCGCTTTCCGGTTGTTCCTCGACCTGCAGAGCGGCATCTTCGAGCGATTCCACTCCATGCCGATCGCACGATCGTCCGTGCTGTGGGCGCATGTCCTGACCTCGCTGGTCGCCAACGGGATCACGCTCGTGATCATCGTGGGGGTCGCGCTCCTGATGGGGTTCCGCACCTCGGCAGACCTCCTGGCGTGGCTCGCCGTCGCCGGGATCCTGGCGTTGTTCACCCTGGCACTGACCTGGCTCGCCGTCATCGCCGGCCTTTCAGCGAAGTCCGTTGACGGTGCCAGCGGATTCTCCTACGTGCTGATCTTCCTGCCGTTCATCAGTTCGGCGTTCGTCCCCACGGACACCATGCCGGGTCCGGTGCGCGTGTTCGCTGAGAACCAGCCGGTCACCTCGATCGTCAACACGATCCAGGACCTGTTCGCAGGACAACCGGTCGGCAGCGACATCTGGATCGCGCTCGCCTGGTGCGTCGGCATCCTCGTCATCGCCTACGTCATCGCCATGGCGGTCTACCGGCGCAAGATCGCCTGAGAACGCAGCGGACGAGCTCGTCGAACCGGCCGGGCAGCCCTCAGCGGCTGCCCGGCCGATCGTCTGCCGGGGCGCTGTGACGGCGCTCAGCGCGCCGCATGCTCCTCGATGAGCCCGTCGCGAACCTTCCGGCGCAGCACCTTGCCGATCAGCGATCGGGGCAGCTCGTCGACCTGCGAGATCCGCTTCGGCACCTTGTAGGCGGCGAGGCCTTCGCGACTGAAGTCGCGAAGGGCCTCCGCGTCGAATACCGCGCCATCGCGGAGTTCGACGACTGCCGCGACATCCTCGCCGCCCGTCGGCCGAGGGAGGCCGACGACGGCGGCGCCCCGCACATCGGGGTGGTTGAGCAGCACGCCCTCCACCTCGGAAGGGGAGACCTTGAAGCCACCGGTGATGATGAGCTCCTTCAGCCGGTCGACGACGGTGACGAAGCCGTCGGCGACGTGCACGATGTCGCCCGTGCGGAGCCACCCGCCCGCCAGCAGCGACTCGGCCGTCTCGGCGGGGCGGCGCCAGTAGCCCTGAAACACCTGCGGACCGCGGATGAGCAGCTCACCCCGCTCGCCCATGGGGCGGTCCTCCGTCGGATGCTCCGGATCGACGACGCGGATCTCGGTGCTCGGGAACGGCACTCCCACCGTGCCGGGACGGCGCGTCGGCCCCATGGGGTTGCCGAGGGCGAGCGGCGAGGATTCGGTCATCCCGTATCCCTCGACGAGGAGGCCGCCGGTCACTGTCTCCCACCGGTCCGCAATCGCCGTCGGCAGGCTCATCGCCCCGGAGATCGAGAAGCGGATGCCGCGGAGGGCTGCCGCGCCGCGCTGTTCCGCGGCTCGCGACAGCCGGTCGTAGATCGGCGGCACCGCCGGAAGGAACGTCGGCGGCGAATGCTTCGCTGCCTCGAACACGAGGTCGACGTCGAACGTCGGGAAGAGGACGAGCCGGGCGCCGAGGCCCATCGCGATGGTGAGGCAGAGGGTCATCCCGTAGGCGTGGAAGAGCGGGAGTACGGCGTAGAACACCTCCCGGCCCTCGCGGAGACCCGGCACCCACGCGCGGCCCTGCATGGCATTCGCCCGCAGGTTCCGGTGGCTGAGCATCGCGCCCTTCGGCACTCCGGTCGTGCCACTCGTGTACTGCAGGAGCGCCGTGTCTCCGAGCGCCGGCCTCGGGTGGCGCTTCGCGAGCGGGCGACCGCCCGCCATCCGATCAAAGTCGAGGATGCCGCGGGCGGTCGGCCGGCCCGTGAGTGCGGCGCGCGACGCGCGGGCGCTCGGAAGCGGCAGGCGCAGCGCCATCCGCTTCCCGAGGGGGAGGGCTCGCGTCGGGTCGACGGCAACGATGTGCGCGGGCCGGATGTCGCCAGGGAAGTCGGCGATCGTGTCGGCCACCGAGTCCCAGACGATCGCGATCCGTGCCCCGTGGTCCTCGAACTGGTGGCGGAGCTCGCGCGGAGTGTAGAGCGGGTTGTGCTCGACGACGATCGCCCCGAGCCGCAGCACCGCGTAGAACGCGACGACGTGCTGCGGAAAGTTCGGCAGCACGATCGCGACCCGGTCGCCCGCGCCGACGCCGAGCCGTCGCAGTCCCTCGGCGGCCCTCGCGATCTGCACGCCGAGTTCGCGGTAGCTCGTCTCGGCGCCGAAGAACTCGAGGGCGGTGCGTTTTCCGAAGCGGGCGACGGCGTCATCGATCATGTCGACGAGGGTCTGGGTGGGCTCGTCGATCTCGTGGGGCACGCCCTCGGCGTAGTGCACGAACCATGGTCGCGTCGCATACGGATTCACCGCATCACCCTTCATCGGGTGGCGTGCGCGACCGCGGGACGATACACGTCGAGCGCCCCCGGTTCGATCGTAATCGCCGTGCGATAGCCTCGGTTCCCGTGCGCCGCGGCGGCCGCCGCAGCCGTGGCCGTCGCCACCTCGCCGTCGTGCGCGAATCCGGGCGGCTGGTCCTCCCTCGGCTTCACGATGACCTCGAGCGAAGTCGTCGTGAACGACTCGATGCGTCGGGGGACCATGCCGAGGCCGCGCAGGATCCCGCTGGTACGGCGGCCGAAGGCGAGCGAGGCCACGGCCCTCGCGCGCGTATCGGCGTGCAGCACGCGCACGTCGAGCACGCCTCCGTCGAGGCGCCGCCGCCCCAGCGGTGCAGCGATATCGGGGTCGTTCGCGCCCACCCCGACGAAGAGCGTCCACACGTTGGCCCGCCGCCCCCCGATGACGATCGTCACCGGCTCGGAGTCGCGCAGCACGCGGGCCGCCATGAGGCCCGCGAGCCACTTGCCCCAGCGCCGTTCGTGTCGCTCTCGTTCGGTGACGAACTCCGGGTAGACGCCGACGGACGCCGTGTTGAGCACGGTGATCGGGTCGTCGTCGTCGAAGCTGAGCTCCGCGACGTCCACGCGCACGCCCTCGCCGCGCTGCAGCGCATCGACGGCGGCACTGGCGGGTGACGCGCCCGCCGCTTTCGCGAAGTGGTTGAACGTGCCGCTGGGAACGACGAGGAGCGGCAGCCCGGCCAGCCGCGCTTCATGTGCGACCGCGGCGACGGAGCCGTCGCCCCCGCAGACCCCGAGGATCGGGGGTGGATCGGCGCGGGCGAGCGCCACGCGCACGGCTTCGCCGGGATCCCCGCCTTCCAAGAGGTGGAGCTCCGCGCGCGGCAGGCGTTCGGCGAGCATGCGCGCCGGGTCCGGGCGCACCACGCTGGTGCCCGAGGAACGGTTCACGACGATGAAGGCGCCCTCGCCGTCGGGAGACGCAGGAAGCCGGCGGTCCGCGCCGCCGCGCGCCGCGGTCTCGTCGCGTGGACGCGGGGGGACGAGCCGGCCGCCGAGCAGGGCGACGCCCGTGCCGAGCGCGAGCCCGCCGATCACGTCGGAGAGCCAATGCGCGCCGGTGTGCAGCCGGGAGTAGGCCACCCCGAGCGCGAGCGGTGCGATGGCTGCGCCGGTCTTGGGCGATTCGATGCCCACGCCCGTGACGAACGCAGCGGCGCTCGCCGAGTGACCCGAGGGGAACGACGGCGTGTGCGGCTGCTTCGCCAGCCGGCGGCCGACCGGCACGTCGGCGAGGAGCGGGCGTTGGCCGCCGAACAGCTGCTTGCCGATGACGTTCGCGAGCAGGCTGGCCACGAGCAGGGAGGCGATCCCGCGCACCGCCGCACGCGGCTTTCCGGTCACGGCGACCACGCCGGCGATCGTCGACCAGAGCACGCCGTCATCGGCGAATCCCGAGAGCCACCTCCAGAACCGGTCGACGCCGGGGCCGGTTCGGCGCCGGTGGCCGGCACGGGCGGCCGCGGCATCCCCTCGCCGCACCCACCGGGGCATGATCGCCCGGCGGCGTGCTGCAACTCGAAGGCTGCTGAGAGCACCCACCCGGCCAGCGTACGGGCTCGCGCACTCCGGTGTCGAGATACGTGAAACGCGGCAGAACGGTCCGGTGGCGTCAGAGCAGACGGTACGCTGCTCACGCGTCGCGGCGGATCCACCGGAACGTGAGACGGCTCACGATGAGGCCGATCACGAGCCACGCCACGAGGAAGAACGCGACCCACCCGAGCTCCCATTCGCCGTTCTGCTCGAGCACCTTGAACGCGTCGGGCAGGAACACCGAGCGCATGCCCTGCGCCATCCACTTCAGCGGGAACACGCTCGCGAGGTTCTGCATCCACTCGGGAAGGATGTTGAAGCGCAGGTACACGCCCGAGATGAACTGGAGCACGAGCACGATCGGGATGACGACCGCGGTCGCGCTCCTGCCCGAGCGGGGGATCGCCGAGAGGGCGATGCCGAGGAGCGCCGACGTCGCGACCCCGAGCACGAAGATCCAGGCGAAGGTGAGCCACGCCTCCGCGGTCGACGGCATCGCGATGCCGAACAGCGTCGCCGAGACGAGCAGCAGGAGCGCGGCCTGCAGCGAGGCCGTCACGAAGACCTGGCCGATCTTGCCGAGGAAGTACGACACCGGCGAGAGCGGCGTGCCGCCGAGCCGCTTCAGGGTGCCGTCGCCCTTCTCGGTGGCGATGTCGACGGCGAGGTTCTGCACGCCCGACAGCAGCATGCCGGCGGCGAGCATGCCAGGCAGGTAGTAGGCGCCGACCGAGATCCCGTCGCGGCCGGGCGCGACCTGGATGTCGCCTGCGGCGCTGAACGCCGCCGTGAAGATGCCGAGCATGATGATCGGGAACAGGAAGGTGAAGAACACGGTGTCGGGAGACCGGAAGTACCCTTTCACCTCGTAGCCGATGCGGGTCGCGCCGATCGGGACCATGCCCGGACGGGTGGGTGTGCGCCCCGATGCGGGTGCGATGCCGGTGCTCATGCGAGCGCCTCCTCGTCGTCGCGCGCGTCGGCTCCCGCTTCGCGCACCAGTTGCAGGTAGATGTCCTCGAGGCTCGGCCGGATGACCTCGAGCCCGTCCGGCTCGCCGCCGAGGTCGGCGACGACGGAGGCCACGAGTTCGGCCGGTCGCTCTGTCCGCACCTCGTGCCGGGCGCCGTCGGGGCCCCGCCACCGCACGATCGGCACCCGCGCGTCGGCGCCGCCCAGGGTGCCCACGGGTCCCACGTCGACGAGCCGTCCGCTGAGGATGATGCCCGCGCGGTCGCCGAGCTGGGCGGCCTCGTCGAGGTAGTGGGTGGTGAGCAGGATCGTGGTCCCCTCGGCCTTGAGCGTCCGGACGAGTGACCAGAACTCGCGTCGCGCCTCGGGGTCGAAGCCCGTCGTCGGTTCGTCGAGGAAGAGCAGCTCGGGCCGGCCGACGATGCCGAGTGCCACGTCGAGGCGGCGGCGCTGGCCGCCCGAGAGCTTCGAGATGCGGGTGCGGGCCTTCGCCTCGAGGCCGACGGCGGCGATCACCTCGTCGATGTCCCGCGGCGACGGGTAGAACCGCGCGAAGTGCGCCAGCTGCTCGCGCACGGTGTAGACGCCCGACTCCGTCGCCGACTGCAGCACGATGCCGAGCCGCGCCTTCCAGTCCAGCCCCCCGTGCGCCGGATCGACGCCGAGCACGCTCACGTCGCCCGCCGTGCGGTGGCGGTACCCCTCGAGGATCTCCACCACCGTGGTCTTGCCCGCCCCGTTCGGGCCGAGCAGGGCGAAGGTCTCACCGCGGGCGATGTCGAGGTCGATGCCGTCGACGGCCGTGAGTCGCCCATACACCTTGCGGAGCCCGCGGATCCGCACCGCGGCATCCGTGCCAGTCGTGTCCATACCCTGAGCCTGCCGCTTCCGAGCCTCGTCCGGCAGCCCCCGACCGTTCGATTCGGGCATCCACCGGTCGGTGGATGCCACCTTCCGCGGGTTGAGGAGCCGCCGACGGAGGCGTCTCGAAACCCGCTGTCGGCGTCCGGGTCTCGAGACGGCGCTTCGCGCCTCCTCAGCCCGCGGGAAGCTCGGCCAGCCGGCGCTCGAGGAACCGCTGCTCCGGCCCGGTCGGCGCGAGCCGGATCGCGTCGCGATACCGCGCCGCCGACTCGAGCATCCGTCCGTTGCGCCGCAGCAGGTCGGCTTGGGCGGCCGCGAGCAGATGGTAGCCGTCGAGCCGGCCGGATGCCTCGAGCCGGTCGAGCTCCGCGAGCGCCAGGTCGGTGTCGCCCGCGAGCCCGTGGGCGACGGCGCGGTTGAGCTCGACGACCGGCGACGGCGACACTGCCTCCAGCGCGTCGTAGCACTCCACGATCGCGCGCCAGTCGGTCTCGTCGGCGGTGCGCGCGCGGCCGTGCGCCGCCTGGATCTCTGCCTGCAGTCGATACGGGCCGATCGGGCCCGGCGGGGGCTTATCGAGCAGCGCGAGCCCCTCGCCCACCTCGGCGGCGTTCCACCGGGAGCGGTCCTGCTCGTCGAGCGGCACGAGCTCGCCCTCGGCGTCGACGCGCGCGGCCGACCTCGCGTGCTGCAGGAGCAGCAGGGCGAGCAGGGCCCGCGCCTCATCGGCATCGGGCAGCAGCTCCACGACGAGCCGGGCGAGCCGGATCGCCTCCTCCTGCAGGTCGAGCCGCAGCAGCCGGTCGCCCGAGCTCGCCAGGTACCCCTCGTTGTGCACGAGCATGAGCACGGCGAGCACGCCGCCGAGCCGCTCGGGCAGCTCCGCGGCCGACGGAACGCGGTACGGGATCGCGGCGTGGCGGATCTTGCGCTTGGCCCGCACGAGCCGCTGCGCCATCGTGGCCTCGGGCACGAAGAACGCGTGGGCGATCTCGGCCGTGTCGAGGCCGCCGACCGTGCGCAGCGTGAGCGCCACGCGCGCCTCGACCGGCAGCGCGGGGTGCGCGCAGGTGAAGACGAGCCGCAGCCGGTCGTCCCACTCGGGCTCCGCCGCCACGATCTCGGCCGGATCTGTGGGTACCCCGCCCGTCAGTTCGTCCATCGCCATCCACTCCCTGACCTTGCCGACCTCAACACCGCGTCGTCGCAGCACGTCGAGCGCGCGGTGGCGCGCCACCGTCGTGAGCCATGCGCCGGGATTGCGCGGCACGCCCTCGATCACCCAACGGCGTGCCGCGCGCTCGAAGGCGTCGGCCGCGGCCTCCTCGGCCACGTCCCAGTCGCCCGTCGACCGGATGAGCGTCGCGACGATGCGCGTCCACTCCTCGCGATACACGCGGGCGACTGCCTTGCTCGCCTCGCTCGCGGCGCGGCCCCCGGTCATCGACCGCTCACCGGCTCGGCGCCCCGCTCACGCCCCCACCGCGGGCTCGCGTCGGCGGCCGCGATCGCCGGCCTCGCGTTCCTCTCGTGCCACCGGGTCCTCCTCGAGATCGAGCGGCCACATCGGCCGCAGCTCGATGCGCCCGAACCGGGCCATCGGATGGCGTGAAGCGATCTCGATCGCCTCGTCGAGGTCGCGGCAGTCGAGCACGTCGAATCCCGCGATCCACTCCTTGGACTCCGTGAACGGGCCGTCGGTCACGAGCAGCTCGCCGCCGCGCACGCGCACCAGCGTCGCGTCCTCCAACGGTCGCAGCCGTTCGCCGAGGACATGCACGCCACGCGCCTCGACGTCGGCGATCCATTCGGCGATGCCGTCCTCCTCGGGCACGAACGGCTCGGCCTCGGGGTCGGTCGCCACGAACATCATGTATCGCATCAGGTCTCCTCAGATCACGGGGTTGGGGAAGTCGAGCGGCACCGTCGGGTAGAGCGCAACGTGCCCGGTGCGCGCTCGCGGATGCGCCGAGGCGACCTCGACCGCCTCGTCGAGCGTGGCGGCCTCGAGGATGTCGTAACCGGCCACCCACTCCTTCGTCTCGCTGAGGGGCGCGTCCGACAGCAGCACGTCGCCGGCGCGCACGCGCACGACGGTCGCGTCGGTCGGCGGGCTCAGCCGGTTGCCTCGGATCCGCACGCCTCGGGCGTGGGCGTCGGCAACCCAGGCCTCGAAGTCGGCGGCCTCGGGCTCCCAGGCCTCGCCGTCGGCATCCTCGTCGGTGATGAGCATGAGGTATTCCATTGGGTATCCTCCCTGTGTCACACGGTATGCATGCACGACGAACAGGGGAAGCCCGTTTCGACACCTCATCGACGAATCGCTCGAACCTCCCCGACGGGTTTCCGACCGGATGCCGCGCCACGGCGTAACCCGACGAGGCGGAACGGCCGCCCGCGGCGGTCAGTGCGGCAGCACGAGCGAGACGCCGAGCGCGACCATCACGACCGCGATCACGCCGTCGAGCACGCGCCATGCGCGCGGGCTCGCGAGCGCGCCGCCGAGGAGCCTCGCGCCGTACGCGAGGCCGAAGAACCAGACGATGCTGGCCGCCCCGGCGCCGACCGCGAACGCCCAGCGGCCGTCGCCGTGCGTGCTCGCGACCGAGCCCAGCAGGAACACCGTGTCGAGGTACACGTGCGGGTTCAGCCAGGTGAGCGCGAGGCAGGTGAGCACGGCCGAGAGCAGGGCGGTGCGCGGCGCCGCGAGGGTGGCGGTCGCGGTTCCGGATGCCTCGGGGCCGCCGGATGCCGCGGGTGTCCCGGCCCCGGCATCCGACCGCCTCGCGGCATCCGTGCCGCCAGCCGCCACGAGCGCCGCGCCGCTCGGCCGGATCGCGCGCCGTGCCGCGATGAGCCCGTATCCGACGAGGAACGCGGCACCCGCCCATCGCACGACGTCGACGAGCCACGGCACCGCCTCGAGCACCGCGCCGACGCCAGAGACGCCGACGATGATGAGCGCGAGGTCGCTCGCCGCGCAGATCGCGGCCACCGCGAACACGTGCTCGCGTCGGATGCCCTGCCGCAACACGAAGAGGTTCTGCGCGCCGATGGCGACGATGAGCGAGAGGCCGAGGCCGAGGCCGGCGAGCAGGGAGGAGACGGGCACGGGATCGACGCTAGGCGACCACGATCCTGCAGTCCAACTCAAGATTCTTCAGCAGCATTAGCATGGCTTCAGATGGAGATTCCGCTCGACCTCGCCCGCACGCTCGCCGTCGTCATCGACGAAGGCACCTTCGACGCGGCCGCGCGGCGGCTCCGTCTCACGCCCTCCGCGGTCTCGCAGCGGGTCAAGGCGCTCGAACAGCAGCTCGGCCGCGTGCTGGTCGTGCGCTCCAAGCCGGCCCGAGCGACGGACGCCGGAGCCGTGGTCGTGCGCCTCGCGCGCCAGCTGGCCCTGCTCGAACACGACGCGCTCGCCGGCTTCGGGTTCGACGCGACTCCCGACCGCCCCATCTCGGTCGCGCTCGCCGTGAACGCGGACTCGCTCGGCACGTGGTTCCTGCCGGCGCTCGCACGCGTGGCGGAGCGGCATCCGGTGGTCTTCGACCTGCACCGCGACGACCAGGACTTCACCGCGGGCCTGCTCGAGTCGGGAACCGTGATGGGCGCCGTCACCTCTCAGGCGACGCCGGTCGCCGGATGCCTCGTGCGCCCCCTCGGGGTGATGCGCTATCGCGCGGTGGCGACCCCCGCGTTCGCGAAGCGGTGGTCGCTCGAGTCGGCACCCGAATCGCTCGCCGCCGCGCCCCTCGTCGACTTCGACCGCCGTGACGACCTCCAGCGCGACTTCCTGCGGGACCGGGGAATCGACCCTGAGCTCCCGCCGCGTCACTACGTTCCCGCCTCGAACGACTTCGCGACCGCGATCAAGCTCGGGCTCGGCTGGGGCATGCTCCCCGGGTTCCAGTCCGACGCCGAGCTCGAGCGCGGCGAGCTGGTGATGCTCGGCGGCACGCCGATCGACGTTCCGCTCCACTGGCAGCAGTGGAACCTCCGCTCGCCACTGCTCGATGCCATCGCCGACGAGCTCGGCGCCGAGGCACGACGGGGGCTCAGGCCCGAATAGCTCAGGCCCGAATAGCTCAGGCCTCTTCGATCCTGAAGCCGATCTTGATCGTGACCTGGTAGTGGGCGATGGCGCCGTCTTCGACCTCACCGCGCACGGAGACGACCTCGAACCAGTCCATGTGGCGGATGGTGGCCGCCGCGCGGGCGATGCCGTTGCTGATCGCGGTGTCGATGCCATCGGGCGAGGTGCCGACGATCTCGGTGACGCGATAGGTGTGGTTGCTCATCGTGTGCTCCCTCCGCGGGGACCCCGGTGTGCCCGCTGCTGCCGAGGGTACCCCTGGCGGAGCGCCCCGTGAGCCGCGTTCACGATCACGGGTGCGCGCGCCGCGGCATCGGGAGCCGACGTCAGGCGAACAGGCGCTGCAGGCGCTGGATGCCCTCGAGCAGCGGGGCGTCGCCGAGGGCGTAGCTGAAGCGCAGGTAGCCGCTCGGGCCGAACGCCTCGCCGGGCACCGCGGCGACCTCGGCCTGCTCGAGCATGAGGTCGGCGAGCTCCAATGACGTGGCGGGCGTGACGCCTCCCCACTCCCGGCCGAGCAGCCCCGAGACATCGGGGTACACGTAGAAGGCGCCCTCCGGCACCGGGACGGTGACGCCCTCGATCTTCGAGAGCTCCGCCACGATCGTCCGACGGCGGCGATCGAACGCTCGGCGCATCTCCTCGACGGCGTCCTGCGGTCCGTTGAGGGCGGCGATCGCCGCGCGCTGGGAGATGTTCGACACGTTCGACGTGAGGTGCGACTGCAGGTTCGCGGCGCCCTTGATCACGTCAGCGGGCCCGACCATCCAGCCGAGTCGCCAGCCCGTCATGGCATAGGTCTTGGCGACGCCGTTCACGAGGATCGTCTGGTTCGCGAGCTCGGGCACCGCCTCGACGACGGACACTGCGCGGGGCGGCACGCCCTCGGGGTCGTCGGCGTATGTGAGGTTCTGGTAGATCTCGTCGGTGATGACCCAGATGCCGTGCTCCAGTGCCCACTCGCCGATGGCCCGCACCTGCTCGGGCGCGTAGACGGCACCCGTCGGGTTCGACGGCGACACGAAGAGCAGCACCTTGGTGCGCTCGGAGCGCGCGGCCTCGAGCTGGTCGACCGTGACGAGGTAGCCCTGGTCGGCGCCCGCGAAGACATCGACCTGACGCCCGCCGGCGAGCTTGATGACCTCGGGGTACGTGGTCCAGTACGGGGTGGGCACGAGCACCTCGTCGGCCTCGTCGAGGAGCACCTGGAACGCCTGGTACACGGCGTGCTTGCCGCCGTTCGTGACGACGACCTGGCCGGCGCCGACCTCGAGCCCGGAGTCGCGCAGCGTCTTCGCCGCCACGGCCTCGCGCAGCTCGGGCAGGCCTGCGGCTGGCGTGTAGCGGTAGTTCCTCGGGTCGCGCGTCGCTGCGAGCGCGGCCTCGACGATGTGCTCGGGCGTCGCGAAGTCGGGCTCGCCCGCCGCGTATGAGATGACCGGGCGCCCCTCGGCCTGGAGCGCCTTCGCCTTCGCATCGACCTTGAGCGTCGCGGACTCGGCGATGGCGGCGATACGGGCGGAGAGGCGGGCGTGTTCGGTCACGTGCCCAGCCTACGGTGCGGGGTGCGACTGCTGCCCGAGATTTTCCCGGGACGACCGTCCCACTCGCGGTGCTCGCGGTGCCGGGCGCGACGCTGCTCCTCCGTCAGAGGTTGTGCCCGATGTCCCAGAGCCGGTCGGGTCGACCGTCGATCGCCTCGGAGACCGCCAGGGCCTGATCGTCGGAGAGCGACGCGACGTAGTCGACGACGCCACGGCCGACCCCGAGCCGCGTGACCTGGCCCACAGCCGGGATCGGCATCCCTTCGGGCCTCGCAGCACGGACCCGCGCGTAGCCGTCGGTGGCGATCTCGACGAGCTCCTTCAGCCGTTGGGGCACGCGGGCACGGTCCACGTCGTCGGTCACCCAGGCGGTGAGGCCCATCACCGCGCGCGTCAGCACGCGGCTCAACCCGCGCTGGTACATCACGACGTCGGCTCGGTCGAGGATGAAGTGGCGGTGGACGAACTTCAGCACCTCCACCTCGTGCCAGGCGAGCCGGTCGAGGGTGACCGGGCCGGTGCGTGCCTCGCCGGCCGGAGCCGGGACGACCGAGGTCTGCAGGTGGCTGATCCAGCGGTTCGTGAACGACGAGAGCGCTCGTTCCGAGGCGATCGAACCGTCGAACGGGATCGCGAGGAGGCCGTCGACGAGGTCGTCGGCGACGACGTCCACGGCTTCGGCGAACGCATCGTCGGCGGCGACCCAGGCATCGCTGCGGTGGAGCTTGCGCCGCAGGCCCTCCAGGGCTGAGCCGGGCGGGGCGGAGCGGAGCGCGAGCGCCTGGTCGTCGAGGCCGCGGAGCTCGCCGGATCCCTCGATCCAGCCCCGGAACTCCCGCGCCACCGCGCCATGACTGAGCAGGCCCGCACGGTAGAAGTCGTCGACATCGTGGATCGAGTACGCGATGTCGTCCGCGATGTCCATGACCGAGCACTCGAGCGACTGCACCAGCGGCGGGAGTCCGCGGCGGGCCTCGACGAGGTCGACGGCGTCGAGGTCGTACGCGGAGAACTTCACGATGTCCACGCCGCCGTCGGCGCGGCGCATCCCGCGGGGCAGCGGACCGCCGCCCAAGGCGCGGGCATCGACGAAGCGGGTCCACGGGTACTTCGCGATCGCGGCCCGAACGGCGGCCGTGAGGTTGAGCCCGTGCGGGGCGGCCTCCGTCACATCCAGCGTGGCGATGATCCGGTAGGTCTGCGCGTTGCCCTCGAAGCCGTCCGCGAGGCCGAGGGTCTCGCGGGCGAGCCGGTCGAGGACGCGCTCGCCGACATGACCGAACGGCGGGTGCCCGAGATCGTGTGCGCTCGCCGCCGCCTGCACGACCACCGCGTCGCACCCGTGCTCGACGGCGAGCGAGTACGCCGGTGATGCGGCATCCGTCAATCCGACCGCGATCGCGCGCGACACCGCCGTCACCTTGATGGAATGGGTGAGCCGGTTGTGGATCAGCGGGCCCGCGTCGGGCTGAGCGATCACCTGCGTGACCGCGGACAGGCGCGAGAAGTACGGCGAGAAGCGGATCCGCTCGAGGTCGAGCCGGAACTGCGAATGCTCGCCGGTGACCTCCACGCTGCTTCGCGGCTCGGCGACGCGTCGCGCCGCCCGCTCTGCCATCATCGGGGCCCTCCGCTCGTCCGGTCGCACGCGACGGATGCCGCGCCGGGGGCTGCTTCCCAATCTAGGCCGACGTCGTCGGCGCGCAACGACATCCGCACACGCATGAGCCGCGGCATCCGCTCGTCGGAGGGGATGCCGCGGCTCAGGTGCCGCGTCTCAGCGCGCGCTGGTCTTCAGCTCGCGGCCGTGCACCGTGAGCGCATAGATGATCAGGACGTCGAGCGTGAGCACGATCAGCGACCACCACGGCTGCGTCGGGATCGTGAACAGCTGCCCGATGCCGTTGATGGCGACGAGGATCACCGCCACGACGCGGGCCCACGTGGCGCCCGAGAAGAGCGCGCCGGCCACGAGGATCAACAGGATGCCCGTGATCAGGTGCCACCAGCCCCACCCGGTGACGTCGAAGACGATGAGCCCACCCTCGACCTGGGCGAAGTAGGCGCTCCCGGGTGCGAGCAGCGCGGTCAGGCCGTGCAATCCACTGAACACGCCCGCGATGAGCAGGACGATGCCGGCGAACCAGCCCCATCCGACCCAGCCGGTCACCTCGGTGTCACTCATGGAACCGCTCCCTTCCTCGGTGGATGCGCCGGGCACTCGCGGCGGCGCGGTGGTGCTGCGGAAACGTTAGGGCAGCGGCCGGCGCCGCGGCATCACGCGGATCAGGTGAAGTTGACGACCACGGATGCCGCGTGCCGGCGTGTCTCAGGCCCGAGCGGCCTTCAACTCCCGCCCGTGCACCGTGAGCGCGTAGATCACGAGCACGTCGAGCGCGAGCACGATCAGCGACCACCACGGCTGCACCGGGATCAGGGCGAGGTGGCCGATGCCGTTGATCGCCGCGAGGATGATCGCCAGCACGCGCGCCCACGTGGCGCCGGTGAAGAGCGCGAGGCCGGCGAGGATCAGCACGGCGCCGAACACGATGTGCCACCAGCCCCATGACGACACGTCGAACAGCACCAGCTGCCCCTCGGTGACGACGAAGTACGAGCTGTTCGGCATGAATACGGCGATGAAGCCGTAGAAGAGGTCGATCGCACCGGCGATGATCAGGACGATGCCGGCGAACCAGCCCCATCCGACCCAGCCGGTCACCTGCGTGTCACTCATTTGGCACCGCTCCCTTGCTCTCGGCGAAACGCCGCACGTGGATCGCGTCGGCGCGAGGTGCTGGCCGTCACGCTAGCGGGGCTGAGGCGGGCGCCATGGGTCCTTCGTCCCGACGCGCGTGCGCGGCATCCGCTCGGCTTTACTCTGCCTCCGGCGTCGCATACACTTGCTGAGGTTGTTGAAGTCAGCCAAGCTTGTCTGCGCCTATTTTCGGGCTTACCTCCCAGAAGAACGTGGTGGACTTGTGCTGTCCGAAACTCCCGTGGAATACGCCGGAGCCCCGGTCGTTCCATAGGGCGGTGGCTCAATTGGTAGAGCAGCGGTCTCCAAAACCGCAGGTTGCAGGTTCGAGTCCTGTCCGCCCTGCGAGCCGGCAGTGAATGCCGGCCCACGAAAGGTGTACGAGGTGGCACGGAAGATCATCGACGAACCCAGCGAGGATGTCGTCGCCAACGCGAAGCGCGATCGCGCGGCGCGGCGGAACCCCTTCGCAAGGATCGCCCTGTTCATCCGGCAGGTCATCGCCGAACTGAAGAAGGTCGTCACCCCCACCCGCAGGGAGCTCGTCAGCTTCACGGTCGTGGTGCTCGTCTTCGTCATCATCATGATGGCGCTCGTGTGGGGCCTCGACCAGATATTCGGCTGGGTCGTACTGTACGTCTTCGGAACGCCGGCTACCTGATCGGGCCGTTCGGCCCGAACATCCGGCCGCCCGAGGGCGGAACGAACAGAAGGAATTGAGAAGTGTCGAAGACTGAGCGCGACGACGTCGACTGGGCCACGGCTGCAGAGCAGGCCGCGGAGGACGACGAGGCCCAGGAGGGCAGCTCGCTCGAGCACGACGAGGCGTCGGTCGAGCCGGCCGAGCACCGTGCGGTGCACATCGTCGACGACGAGGGGAACGACATCGACCTCGACGCCGTGCTCGACGCGATGGCCGAGGCGGCCGACCCCGAGGCCGACGCCGTGATCGACGACGCGCTCGACATCGACTCGGAGGACGAGGCGCTCGCCGCAGCCGAGGCCACCCAGGAGGAGGCCGAGGACATCGTCGACCCGTACGAGGAGTTCCGCAGCGAACTGCGCTTCCTCCCCGGCAAGTGGTACGTCATCCACTCCTACGCCGGCTTCGAGCGTCGCGTGAAGGCGAACGTCGAGCAGCGCCGCGAGTCGATGGCCATGGCCGACTACATCTTCCAGGTCGAGGTGCCGATGGAAGACGTCGTCGAGATCAAGAACGGCCAGCGCAAGATGGTCACCCGCGTGCGCATCCCCGGCTACGTGCTCGTGCGCATGGACCTCAACGAGGAGAGCTGGTCGGTCATCCGCCACACTCCGGGGGTCACCGGCTTCGTCGGCAACGCGCACAACCCCACCCCGCTGCGCTTCGAGGAGGCCTTCGGCATGCTGAAGAGCCTCGTCGAGATCAAGGACGTCGCGCCCGCCAAGGGTGCGAAGGCCGGTGCGGCCGCCGGCGCGGCCCGCGCCATCCCCGCCGAGGTCGACTTCGAGGTCGGCGAGACCATCACCATCAAGGACGGCTCGTTCGCCGGCCTTCCCGGCACGATCAGCGAGATCAAGCCCGAGAGCGGCAAGCTCACGGTGCTCGTCTCGCTCTTCGAGCGCGAGACCCCGGTCGAGCTCAGCTTCGACCAGGTCACCAAGCTCTAGTACTCACAACCACGACGCGGCGGCCCTCCGGTATCATCGGAGGGTTGTGCTGCGTCAGACAGAGCTGATTCAACACACGGACCACCGCCTCCCGGAATGGCCGGGAACGCGGGAGAGTGCCCAGGTCCCTGGGCGTTCGATCAGAAAGAGAGAAATCATGGCACCGAAGAAGAAGGTCACTGGTCTGATCAAGCTTCAGATCAAGGCCGGCGCCGCGAACCCGGCCCCGCCCATCGGCCCGGCCCTGGGTCAGCACGGCGTGAACATCATGGAGTTCTGCAAGGCCTACAACGCGCAGACCGAGTCGCAGCGCGGCAACGTGATCCCCGTCGAGATCACCGTCTACGATGACCGCTCGTTCACCTTCATCCTGAAGACCCCGCCCGCCGCCGAGCTCATCAAGAAGGCCGCCGGCGTCGCCAAGGGCTCTGGCGTCCCGCACACCGACAAGGTCGGCAAGCTGACCCAGTCGCAGGTGCGCGAGATCGCCGAGGCGAAGATGGTCGACCTCAACGCGAACGACCTCGACGCCGCCTCGAAGATCATCGCGGGCACCGCCCGTTCGATGGGCATCACGGTCGAGTAAGGACCTTCCGCTGGTTGAGGAGGCCGTAGGCGTCTCGAGACCGGCGGAGTGGATGCCGCGGCATCCGCTCACCACAGAACTCTCATTCGTGGCAGCGCCCGCCAGGCGCAGATGACCACACTCTCTCAAGGAGAATCAACATGGCACAGAAGTCCAAGGCCTACCGGGCCGCGGTCGAGAAGATCGAGACCGGCAAGTTCTACACCCCGACCGACGCCGTCGCCCTCGCGAAGGAGACCGGCTCGGCGAAGTTCGACTCGACCGTCGAGGTCGCGCTGAAGCTCGGCGTCGACCCCCGCAAGGCCGACCAGATGGTGCGCGGCACCGTCATCCTCCCGCACGGCACCGGCAAGACCGCCCGCGTCATCGTGTTCGCGACCGGTCCCGCGGCCGAGGCCGCGATCGCGGCGGGCGCCGACGAGGTCGGCGGCGCCGAGCTCATCGAGAAGGTCGCCGGCGGCTACACGTCGTTCGACGCCGCCGTCGCCACGCCCGAGCTCATGGGCCAGGTCGGCCGTCTCGGCAAGGTGCTCGGCCCCCGCGGCCTCATGCCGAACCCCAAGACCGGCACCGTGACCCCGAACCCCGCCAAGGCGGTCGAGGAGATCAAGGGCGGCAAGATCGAGTTCCGCGTCGACAAGCACGCCAACGTGCACTTCGTCGTCGGCAAGGCGTCGTTCTCGCTGGAGCAGCTCGACGACAACCTGAAGACCGCTCTCGAAGAGGTCGTGCGTCTCAAGCCGTCGAGCGCCAAGGGCCGCTACATCCAGAAGGGCGCCGTGTCGACCACGTTCGGCCCCGGCATCCCGCTGGACGTCAACGCGATCTGATTCGCTGTCTTGCGAAGGGCCCGCCGGTTCGCCGGCGGGCCCTTCGTCGTCGCAGCGACCGGGTGTTCTGGAACTGACAGCGTCAGAGGCACGACGATGCAGCGCGTCTTCCCATGACACGCAAGCCAGGTCACGCAAGCGCCGAGGCGCCCAGCCCGGCGCAGATCAGCTCTGCGAGTGCCGGAAGGTCCGTCGCCGTGTCGTCGGTGGGGGAGTCCTTGTGGTCGGCCAGCGGCCGAATCGTCAGGATCGCCACCCAGGCCGCGGCTGCGGCGTGGAGCGTACGAGCGGCGATGGGCCTGAGCACGCTCCCGCTGAGCACGCGCTCGACGATGGCCTGCACCCGACCGCGATGCTCGTGCAGCTTGGCCCTCACCTCGGGGTGCGTGCGCTGCTCGCGCCAGATGATCACCCGAAGCACGGCTGAGTCCTCCTCGATCTCGGAGAGCTTCGTCGCCAGATTCAGGAGAGCGCGAGCGGGGTCGCCCGGCTCGATGAGCGCGTTCGGGTCGATGGGTCCGGTGTCGAGCCTCTCCGCCACGAGCGCGCAGAGAAGGTCGGACTTCGTGGGGAAGTAATAGAACAGCAGCCCTTTGGGCACCGCTGCCAGCTTCGCGATGCTCGAGGTCGGCGTGGCATCGAAGCCGCGCTGGGCGAACAGCAGCTCGGCCGCGTCGAGAATGCGCACGCGGGCTCCGGGAGTCTCCGTCAAGACGAACTCCGGACGGTTGGAGAGGACGGCAGGGGTGCCTGCCGTCCCCGAATCGGCACGGTCAGTGCGTGATCGCGTCGTGGTGCGCCTTCATGCTCGGCCTGACGGCGAGCGCGGCGACGACTACGGCGATCGCTCCGCAGATCCACGACATCCACGCGGCACCGAATGTCGTGGTGTCCACGTATCCGCCGACCCACGGCGAGATGATCAACAGCAGGCCCAGAGCGCCCTGGACGTACTCCATCGCGACCATGCCTGGGAACGCGAGGTTCACGACGCCCGAAATCACGAGCAGCACGCCGAGCGTGACCATGATCGCGACGGATGCTCCCATGGGTGCCAGGAACAGCGTCGACAGTGCCACGGCGAGACCGGCGGCGATCGCCACCCAGTCTTCCCATCGTGTCCATTGCTTCATAGAAACCAGCCTCCTCGGGGTCGGTGGCCCCGTATGGGGTTAATTCACACGGTAGAACTGATTGACCGCCCGGTCAAGATGTTTGTCGCGGCACTCCGTGGGCGAGGAAGGGCCCCACCGGTCCGCCGGCGAGGCCCGTCGCAGGTCGACGCTGCTGTGGTCAGTCCTTGCTGATCGCCCAGGTGCCGTCGGCGAGTTCCTTGCCGGGGTGCTGGATGTTGAGGTACACCGTGTTCGGGTCCTTGCCGAAGTAGACGCCGGACGTCTCTGCGGTCTGGTCCTTCAGCGACGCGAAGAGCTCGACCGTGTCGGCGCGCCCGTCGGAGTCCTTGTCGAGATCCGTGACCCAGACGTCGCTGAAGTCGTTGTCCTCGACGATCCAGAGACGTCCGTCTGGGCCCTTGGCGAGGTTGTCGGGGTTGTTGAACCCGGTCACCTCGGCGCCCTGGTCTTCGGCGGGGACGTTCACGCCCTTCTCGACGAAGCCCGAGACCGTCTGCTTCGCGAGATCGATCTCGATCACGCGGTCCTCGGACGTGTTCGCCACGTAGAGCTTCTGCCCGATGAGCTGCACGTCCTCGGGACGGCCGAACTCGGTCGCCACCACGGCGTTCGACGCGACATCCGCGTCGATCGCGACCTGCGCCTGGTCGAGGGCGACCCACTCGAACGCGCCGACCTTCTGCGAGAAGGTGGCCTGGTTCCACAGTTGCTCGGCGTCGGTGAGCTCGGTGAGCTTGAGCGCGTACAGCTGGCCGGCACCAAGTTCGCCGCGCACGGTCGGCACGAACCTGTAGATCGAGCCGCCGTTGAGCTCGTCGATGACGTAGACCGAGCCGTCGGCGTCCGCGCCGATGCCCTCGTGGCGGAGGATGCCGAGCTGGGTACGCTCCTCGACGTGGGTGACGACGGTCGGGTCCTTCGGGTCGAGGAACGCCTCGTACACGTGACCGCCGGCGGTCTCCTCGGCGAAGAGGAGGGTGCCCCACGGGGTCCAGGTGAGGCCGTCGAGACGGTTGTAGTACTCCTGCTGCTCCAACACCTTCGCCTCGCCGGTCTGGAGGTCGACGACGGAGACCGAGCCGTTGGCGCCCACCTCGTGCGTGCGGTACAGGTAGCGCCCGGCTTCGGGCCCGGTCTCGTTGGTGACGTTCATGTCGGTGAGGTCGTCCTCGCCGGCGTAGATGTCGAGGACGGTCTCGTCGGCGACGAGGGCCTGGGTGAACCCTTCGGGGGCGACGTACGGCTCCGACCACGTCGTGCTGGCCTCGTCGTAGGCCGATCCGGCGATCGGGTCGAAGCCCATGGGGCCGCTTGCGGCACTCGCCGCGGCGACCGGCGCGACGCCGATCAAGACGGTGGCGCACAGGGCGCCGGTGACCATTCGATTGCGCACGGAACTACTCCATTCGAAGTGGATGAGTGGGTGACGCTTCGTCACGTTATGCACCGCAGGTGTCACCCGATGGGCCGTGCGTTGGCGGGATCGTGAACATCGCATGCGGCATCCCGGGCCAGGCACGTCGACGCGGGCGGGCTTGCACGGTCGTGGCGGGGGCGGCGGAGGAGTAGCGTCCGGATCAGGCCGCGCATCCGCGTGGCCGGTCGAAGGAGATCGACGCGGTGACCGGGTCCGATGCCGCAACGCTTCCGTCCCTCGTCGTGGTCGAGGGGCGGCGCACCGGCGAGCGCATCGCGATCCCCGACGGCCGCTGGATCATCGGACGGGACGTCGGGTCCGACATCGTCCTGGACGACGCGGGTGTCAGCCGTCGCCACGCCGCGCTGACGCTCGAGGGCGGCGAGGCGATGATCGAGGACCTCGGATCCACCAATGGCACCCGTGTGAACGGCGTCAGGCTCGAGTCGGGTCGTCGGCTGGTCTCAGGCGACGAAGTGCGTCTGGGTGCGGCCGCAGTGCGGTTCGAGACGCCTGCCACGGTCGGCGCGGCCCCGACTCACACTGCGGGGGGCTCGCCGGCTGCCGCGCCGACGCCAGCAGCGGCGTCCGCACCTGCCGTGACCCGCGCACCCCGTCGTCGGGTCCGGCTCGGACGGGTCGTGCTCGTGGGCGGCCTCGCGAACCTCGTGCTGCTCGCCGCGGGCGTCGTGATCAACTTCGCCACCGACTGGACCGGGATCGGCCCGTGGCTGGCGGCGCCGCTCGTGGGCATGGTGGCGGCGCTCGTCGACGTGGGCAGGCAGTCGCTGACCCGCGAGCCCGAGCCGGCATCACCTCAAGCGGTGCCGACCTCCGCGGCATCCGCAACAGCCCCGGTCCCGCCGCCGCCGGTGGGGACCGGCTACGGGGCGAGGCCGAAGCGTCGCGTGCCGGTGCTCGTGGGTGTCCTCGTCGCGGTGCTCCTCATCGGCGGCGGTGGGGTCGCGATCGCCTGGGGCGTCGCGACCGCGACCGCGTTCATCACCGGAAACCAGACCGGCCCCGACCGCCTCGTCGGCGGCCCGGTGACCGTGGACGCGCAGGGCGTGACCACGACGGTGCAGAGCGTCGAGCACACGCAGGACTTCACGCGGGTCGAGATCACGGTGGTGAACGGCCTCGCCAACACGATCACGCTCCCCGTGTTCGGGAATGCGACTCTGTCAGCGGCTGACGGCACGACCCTCGGCGCCGACCCGTTCCGCAGCGGCTGGAACGAGACGATCCCGCCGGGGCAGACGCGGAGCGGAGTGCTCGTGTTCCCCGGGCATCTCGGCACCGGCGACATCACGGCGTCGCTCGCGTTCGCGACCGTGTTCGAGCAGGGCTTCGACGGGCCGACGTCGATCGTCGTCGACGGCCTGGTGCTCGCGCCGATCGATGGGTGACGCGGGCGCGGCATCCGCTCAGAACGTGACCCGGAAGCTCCGCTCGCCAGTGGGGTCGGCCTCGGAGACCTCGGTGCTGCGGACGAACGCGCCCGGCGGTCCCTCTGCGAGCCAGTCGAGCATGGCCTGCACGGATGCCTCGTCGCCCTCGACCTCGGCCTCGACCGTGCCGTCGCGGCGGTTCCGCACCCAGCCCGCGACTCCGAGGCCGTCGGCCACGATCCGTGCGGTGTACCGGAACCCCACGCCCTGCACCGCGCCGTGCACCACCACTCGCCTGCGGATCACCCCTCCAGCGTACGATGTGGTGCGCCGGCCGATCGTGAGCGGTTGCGCGACGTTGCCCGCGAACCGGCCTTGCGGAGCCCTTCGGTTCGGCGGTACCGTTCCCGCACGATGACGGGCGCCGGCACCGGCTCCGAGGGGGCGCGACCGGCGTGGGAGCGACATGACCTCGTCCAGCGCACTCGACGCGGGCCGCGCGGCCGCGGCGGAGCGGCGCTGGGCCGACGCGTACGAGCTCCTCGCCCGAGTCGACGCGACCGACGGGCTCGCGGCATCCGATCTCGACCTGCTCGCCACGGTCGCGCTCCTACGGGGAGAACCGCCGGCCTCGGTCGACGCGCTGTCGCGGGCGTACGAGGCGCATCTCGCAGGCGAGGACACCGCGGGTGCCGCGCGCTCCGCGGGTTGGCTGGCCCTCAACCTGATCGAACTCGGTGACTTCACGCGCTCCGTCGCGTGGGCGGCCCGCGCGATGCGGCTCGTGAGCGCGATGGCGGAGCCGGGCGCGCTGGCCGGGTTCGTGCGGTTGGCGCCGGCCGTCGCGCAGCTCGGCAGTGGGAATCCGGCCGAGGCGAGGCAGGAGTTCGAGGAGGTGCTCGCGATCGCGGAGCGCCACGACGACCGCGAACTCGCCGCGGTCACGCTGCTCGGCCTCGGCAAGTCGCTGATCGAGGTCGGCGCCGTCGCGGACGGATTCGGGTGCTTCGACCGTGCCATGGCCGCGGTCGCGGCCGGCGACGTCGCGCCGGTGCCGGCGGGCGTCATCTCCTGCGCCGTGATCTCCGACGCCGTCATGGCGTTCGACCTGGAGCGCGCCACGGAATGGACGGGCGTGCTCGATCGCTGGTGCCGCGATCAACCCGACCTGATCACCTTCAGCGGGCAGCGTCATGCGCTCGAGGCCATGTTGCTCCTGATCCGAGGCGCATGGGCGGAGGCGTCGACCGCTGCGGAGCTCGCCCTGTCGCGTTTCCGCGCCGGCGACTACCGGGCCGTCTACGGTGCGCCCTACCAACTCGCCGAGCTCGGGCGGTTGCGCGGCGCCTTCCACTCCGCCGAGGAGTACTATCGGCGAGCCGGTGAATCGGGCTGGGAGCCGCAACCGGGGCTCGCGTTGCTCCATCTCGCCGTCGGGAGGGCGCAGCGTGCTCAGGACGAGATCCGGCGCAGCGCAGCAGGCGCCGACCCGTTCACTCGCCGATTCCTGCTGCCGGCCATCGTCGAGATCGAGGTCGCCGCGGGTGACCTCGATGCGGCCCGGCGTGCCGTCGATGAGCTCCGCGGGCCGGGCGGGTCCACGCCCACTCCGATGCTCGTCGCGACCGTCGCCGCTGCCGAGGCGCGGGTGCTGGTCGCCGCCGGTGACCCCACGGCGGCGCTCGCCGCCGCGCGCGACGCGACGAGCGCATGGCAGGATCTCGGCGCACCCTACGAACGCGCTCGAAGCATGGTGACGGCGGGCCGCGCGCACCTGGGACTCGATGACCGAGACGCCGCGCTCGCCCAGTTCCGTGGCGCACGCGAGGTGTTCGCCGCGCTCGGAGCGGATCCGGCGCTCGCGGAGCTGGCGGACCTGATGGGAGATCGCCCCGCCGGGATGCTCACGGCGCGCGAGGTCGAGGTGCTCCGACTGGTGTCGACGGGGCTCACGAATCGCGCGATCGGCGCGAGGCTCTCGCTCAGCGAGAAGACCGTCGCTCGCCACCTCAGCAACATCTTCGGCAAGCTCGGACTCTCGACGCGGGCTGCGGCGACCTCCTACGCCTACGAGAACGGCCTCGTCTGATCGCGGTCGACAGACCCGCAGGAAACCACGCACTACACAGAATGACCCATGCGCACCGCCAAGAGAAGATGGGCGCTTCAGTCGACGCGGCCGAACGGATGCCGCGCCTAGCGTTGCGGCCATGGACATCCCGTTGATCGCCGGCACGGTCTCGACCGTCGTGTTCGCGGTCAGCAACCTGCCGATGCTGCGCAAGGCGCTGCAGACTCGGGATGTCTCGTCGTACAGCCTCTCGAGCATCGCGATGATCAACGCGGCCAACGCCGTGTACTCGCTCTACGTGTTCAGCCTGCCCTTCGGTCCCATCTGGGCGCTGCACACGTTCTACCTCGTCTCGTGCGCGATCATGCTCGTGCTCTGCCTCGGGCAGCGGCGAGCCGTCGCACGACGACGCCGAGGCGCACGTCCGGACCCGAGGCTCCGTCGTGACGTGCACCTGCCTGCCCAGGATCCCTCAGCGTACGATGTGACGTCATGGGGGAGATGAGCGACTACATCGCAGGACTCGAGGCGCCCGAGCGCGACCTCATGGAGTGGATCCGGGCGCGCGCCGTGTCGCTCGTTCCCGAGGCGGTCGAGGGCATGAGCTACGGGATGCCGGCGCTGCGCTACCGGGACTCTCCGCTGCTGAGCCTGATGTCCACGAAGGACCACATCGGCCTGTACCCGTTCAGTCCCGAGGTGGTCTCGACCGTCGAGGGCGAGCTCGGCAGCTTCTCGTGGTCGAAGGGGACGATCCGGTTCACGCCGGAGCATCCGCTGCCCGACTCGCTCGTCGACCGGATCATCCTGCTGCGTCGCGACCAGATCGACGCCGCCAAGAAGCGTTAGCGGCGCTCGCGGGCGCCGTTCCCCGCGAGAGCGGGTGGTTGTTCACCGGAGAGCCACCTGGGCTTCGCAGCGCCGTCGCCTGCCGTGCCTACCGTGGCGGTCACCCGGACCTACCCACCCCCACCCGTTATGGAGCCCCGATGTCGCTGTCCAGAACCGTGCCACTCCTGGGGGTCGCCGCCGCGCTGGCCCTCATCGTGTCGACTGCCGTGCCGGCCCAGGCCGCAACCGGATCGTCGGATGCCCCGCAGGACGAGTCGTTCAGCTTCGCCGTGATCGGGGACGTGCCCTACGGCTCCGATCAGTTCGCCCGATTCCCCGCGATGGTGTCCGAGCTGAACGAGCAGGAGGATCTCCGCTTCGTCTCGCACCTGGGTGACATCAAGGCGGGATCGGCCCTGTGCACGGACGAGTACTTCGCCGCGATCAAGGCCCAGTTCGACCGCTTCGAGGCCCCGCTGGTCTACACCCCCGGCGACAACGAGTGGGTGGACTGCCACCGGACCAACAACGGCTCCTATGATCCGCTGGAACGCCTCGACGCGCTGCGTTCCCTGTTCTTCTCGAACCCGGGCAAGACCCTCGGGGCGAACATGCCGGTCGCCGTACCTGATTCCGCCCTGCCGGAGAACGTCACGTTCGGCGTGCAGCGCGTGGCCTTCTCCGTGCTGAACGTCCAGGGTTCCAACAACTCGCTGATGCCCTGGACGGGCCTCGGCATGATCGAGCCCACCGCCGCCCAGCTGGAGGAGGTCGCATCCCGGAACGCGGCCGACGTGGAGCAGCTGGAGCGTACCTTCGCCGACGCCAAGGCGACCAATGCGCGGGCGGTCGTCGTCATGACGCAGGCGGACATGTTCGACCCGTTCCTGCTTCGGATGGGGGTCGCCGAGCATCCGGAGCTGGTGAGCGGCTTCCGCCCGATCGTCGAGGCGCTTGCGAATGGCTCCCGGGAGTTCGGTGGCGAGGTCTACCTGTTCAACGGGGACAGCCACATCTACAACGATGACTCGCCCTTGGCGGCCGGCTCGCCCTGGCTCGAGATCTACGGGCAGGACAGCGCGGACACCCTTCGCCGGGTGACCGTGGAAGGCGCGGCGACGTCCCACGAATGGCTGCGGGTCGCCGTGCAGCCGAACTCCGGACCCGGCGAGGACGTGCTCAGCTGGGAGCGCGTGCCCTTCACCGCGTCCTGAGGCGAGCGAGGGATGCCGCGGGCGGCGGCCATCTCGCGTTGCCGCTCCCGCCGCGGCAGGGCTAGCCTGATGCCACGCACGGTCGGCGTCGACGTCCTCCGCCGTCGCCCACGACCGGCGCCGTCAGCCCATGGAGGCGTCATGACCACGCCGACCGCCCTCGATCGAGGCCGCACCGCGTATCGCGAGCACCGCTTCGCCGACGCCGTCGCCGGTCTCGACGAGGCCGATCGCGAGCACGGTGTCGCGGCATCCGACCTCGAGCACCTCGCCATCGCGGCCATCCTCGTCGGACGCTTCGAGGAGGGCATCGACGCGTTGACACGAGCCCACGAGGCCTACCTCGCCGAAGTCGACATCGATGGTGCCACGCGGTGCGCCGGCTGGCTGGGGATGCAGCTGATGGACCTCGGCGACCGGGCGCGCGCAGGAGGCTGGTTCGCGCGCGCGCAACGACTCGTGGAGCAGGACCCCGACGGCCGACCGGACCACGGGTTGCTGTTCATCCCGGAGGGCCTCGCCGCGTACTACGCCGGGGACGGCGAACGGGCCGCAGCGGCGTTCGAACGCGCTGCGGAGTTCGCCCGCGCCTTCCACGACGCCGACCTCATCGCGCTCGCCGGGCTCGGGCTCGGCCAGGCGAGGATCATGCTCGGTGAACCGGATGCGGGACTGGCACTCCTCGACGAGGTGATGGTGTCCGTGACGGCTGGCGAGGTCTCTCCGATCCCGTCGGGCATCGTCTACTGCGCGATGCTGCAGTGCTGCCGTCTGGCCTTCGACGTCCGGCGCGCCCGGGAATGGACCCGCGCCCTCGACCACTGGTGCGAGGCACGTCCCGACATGGTGGGCTACACCGGGCAGTGCCAGGCGCAACGCGCGGCACTGTTCCTGCTGCATGGCGCATGGGACGATGCGCTCGCCGCGGCCGAGGAGGCGCAGGAGCGCGCGGAGCGTGGCGACCGCGACGGGCTCTACAGCGCGTGGTACCAGCACGGTGAGATCCTTCGACTCCGCGGCGACCTGGCGGCCGCCGAGTCGTCGTACGAGCGAGCCGCGCGCACCGGCTACGAGCCGCAGCCCGGTCTCGCCCTCCTCCGCCTGGCGGAGGGGGACGCGACGCTCGCACGCTCGCTCATCCTCGGCGCGGTCGAGCGCGTCGATCCGGCGGAGCGCCGTGGACTCCTCGCAGCCGTGGTGGAGATCCAGCTCGGCGTCGGCGACGCGGCGGCCGCGCGAGCAGCCGCCGAGGAGCTCGGCGCACTGAGCCGATCGAGCGCGATGCCGATGCTGCAGGCCATCGCCGAGCAGTCCGAGTCGGTGGTACTGCTCGCCGAGGGCGATGCCCGCGGTGCGCTCACGACGTCGTGGCGCGCCTGGGCCCGATGGCGGGAACTGGACGTCCCGTACGAGGCGGCGCGTTGCCGGGTCATCGCGGCGCGCGCCTGCCGGGCGCTCGGCGACGAGGCATCCGCGGCCGTGGAGCTTGCCGCGGCACGGGTGGTGTTCGTCGAACTCGGTGCCCGCCAGGCGCTCGCCGCGGCGGAGGCCGAGTCGGCCGCCGCACGGCCGGAGCAGGCCGGCGGACTGTCCGCTCGCGAGGTCGAGGTGCTGCGGTTCGTGGCGGCGGGCGACACGAACCGCGAGATCGCCAGGGAGCTCTACCTGAGCGAGAAGACGGTCGAACGCCACCTCAGCAACATCTTCGGCAAGCTCGGCCTCTCGTCCAGGTCGGCGGCGACCGCGTACGCGTTCCGGCACGGGCTGGCCGACTGATCGACGCCATGGGTGGAATCCCTTAGCGCCAGCGCCGCGCGAATGGGGGATCCTCTCGACGCGGACCACGTGGCGTCACCGTAGCGTCCCGTCCATGAACGAGACACCTCACGACATCCAGAGCGAGTCCGGTCGAGTGCTCGACACCGTCGTCATCGGAGGCGGGCAGGCCGGGCTGGCGATCGCCTACCACCTGGCGCAGCAGCACCGCGACCTCGTGATCCTCGACGCGCACGAGCGCGTCGGCGACGCGTGGCGCCTGCGCTGGGACTCCCTGCGCCTGTTCACGCCCGCGAAGTTCGACGGCCTCTCGGGCTTGCCGTTCCCGGGCGACCGGCTCGGGTTCCCGACGAAGGACGAACAGGCCGACTACCTCGAGGCGTACGCGGCGCACTTCGGGCTGCCCGTGCGAACGGGCGTCCACGTTGATCGGGTGCACCGAGTCGGCGACCGGTTCCTCGTCGAGGCCGGTGCACGTCACTGGGAGGCCGAGAACGTGGTGCTGGCGACGGGCGGGTACCAGGTGCCCCGGGTTCCCGACTTCGCCGGTCGGATCGCGGCATCCGTGTTGCAGCTCCATTCGAGCGACTACCGGAACCCGATGCAGCTGCGGCCGGGTGCCGTGCTCGTCGTGGGGATGGGCAACTCGGGCGCCGAGATCGCGCTCGACGTGAGCGGCTCGCATGCGACGACCATCGCCGGCACGCCGACCGGCGAGCTGCCGGTGCATCACGGCCGTGCGGCGGCGCGGTTCGTGCTGCCCGTCATGCGGTTCGCGGGACTGCACGTGCTCACCCTCGGAACCCCGATCGGACGGCGCGTGCTGCCGAAGCTCGCCGGCCGCGGCGCGCCCCTGATCCGCACGAAGCGCGCCGACCTCGACGCGGCCGGCGTCGCCCGGGCCGGGCGGGTGCTCGACGTCCGCGAGGGGAGGCCGGTCACCGCCGACGGCGGCGTGCTCGACGTGGCGAACGTCATCTGGTGCACGGGGTACCGGGACGACCAGGCGTGGGTCGACCTCCCCGCGTTCGACGACGACGGGACGATGCGCCAGCGCCGGGGCGTCGTGGACGCCGTTCCCGGCCTCTTCGTGATCGGGCGGGAATTCATGTACGCCATGGTCTCCGGGACCCTGCCCGGGGTGACCCGCGATGCGGCGTACCTCGCCAGGCAGATGATGCGGGCGCGACGCGCGACGCCGTCGCCGACGGATGCCGCGACCGCCGCCTCCGCGCGGGCTTCCTGACGCGATGAGCCCCCGACAGAGGGTTGAGTTCCAAGGGTCGGGGGCTCATCGGGCTCATCGAGCACGACGCGACGCGTCAGCCGATGCGGATCATCTTCTTGTTGACGAACTCGTCGGCGCCGAAGCGGCCCAGCTCACGGCCCGAGCCGGAGCGCTTGACGCCGCCGAAGGGCAGCTCCGCACCGTCGGCGAGCACGACGTTCACGAACACCATTCCCGCCTCGATGCCGTCGGCGACACGCAGGGCCTGCTCCTCATCGGTCGTGTACACGTACGATCCGAGTCCGAATGGGATGTCGTTCGCGAGACGAACGGCCTCGGCTTCGTCCTTCGCGCGGTACACCTGGGCGACCGGGCCGAAGAACTCCTCCTTCGACGCAGGGTTCTCGGGCGTGACATCCGTGAGCACCGTCGTCTGGAAGAACGCGCCCTCGCGGGTGCCGCCGTGCACGAGCGTGGCCCCGTGCTCGACCGCGCGCCTGACCTGCTCGTCGAGGCCCTCCGCCGCCTTCAGCGACGACAGCGGCCCGAGCGCGGTCTCTGCCGAGGTCGGGTCGCCCGTCTCGACCTCGGCGAGCTTCGCCGTGAACTTCTCGAGGAACGGGTCGTAGAGCTCGTCGGCGACGATGAACCGCTTGGCCGCATTGCAGGACTGGCCGTTGTTGTCGAGGCGAGCGTCGACCGCGGCCTGCACGGTCGCGTCGAGGTCGTCGGTCGAGAGCAGGATGAAGGGGTCGGAGCCGCCGAGTTCGAGGACGACCTTCTTCAGGTGGCGGCCGGCGACCTCGGCGACGGCGGCGCCCGCTCGCTCGGAGCCGGTGAGCGAGACGCCCTGCACACGCGGGTCGGCGATGACCGTCTCGATCTGCGCGTGCGAGGCGTAGATGTTCACGTAGCCGCCGACGGGGAAGCCGGCGTCGAGGAAGGTGCGCTCGATGGCGGCAGCCGACTCGGGGCACTGCTCCGCGTGCTTCAGCAGGATCGTGTTGCCGATGATGAGGTTCGGGCCGGCGAAGCGGGCGACCTGGTAGTAGGGGAAGTTCCACGGCATGACGCCGAGGAGCACGCCGAGCGAGCTGCGGCGGATCACGGCCGTGCCCTCGCCGGCGAGCAGCGTGATCGGCTCATCCTTCAGGAAGTCGGCCGAGTGGTCGGCGTAGTACTCGTAGATCGCTCCCGCGAAGTCGACCTCTCCGAGGGCCTGCTCGATCGGCTTGCCCATCTCGCTCACGATGATCTCGGCGAGCTCCTGGCGGCGCTCGACGTGCAGTTCGCCGACGCGGCGGACGAGGGCGGCGCGCTCCTCGACCGTGCTCGACTTCGACCACGTGCGGTGCGCCTCGTCGGCGGTCGCGATCGCCGTGTCGAGCTCGGCGTCGGTGATCGTCGGAAAGGTCTTGATCGTCTCTCCGGTTGCCGGATTGACCACGGCGTAGCTCATGGGACTCCTCTGTCGATGGTGCACGTGGACACGCCAACCGGACGGCGACGACGGTGCACACCTGCGACAAGCCTATGCCGCGGCACATGGACCGGGAATCGACGTGATGGCGGATCCGCGGCATCCGCTGGACGGTGTGTACAGCGAACCCCACGCATCGGCTGGGTATCGTGGTGTGGTCGAGCCGAGGAGGGCGGAATGGGTGACCGCGTGCTCAGTGGCATCCGCGTCGCCGACTTCTCACGTGTGCTCGCCGGCCCCTACGCGACGATGACGCTCGCCGACTTCGGCGCCGACGTGGTGAAGGTCGAGCCGCCCGCGGGCGACGAGACCCGGCACTGGCATCCGCCTGTCGATGCGACCGGGCAGTCGACGTACTTCGGCAGCGTGAACCGCAACAAGCGTTCGGTGGCGCTCGATCTCACGGATGCCGCGGACCTCGCCGAGGCACGCCGACTCGCCGTGACGGCCGATGTCGTCGTGGAGAACTTCCGGCCGGGCGTCATGGACCGGTTCGGCCTCGCGTACGAGGACGTGCAGGCGATCAACCCCGCCGTGGTCTACTGCTCGATCACCGGCTTCGGCACTGGGGAGGGCGCCGCGCTCGCCGGCTACGACCTGCTCGTGCAGGCGCTCGGCGGGCTGATGAGCATCACCGGTGAGCCCGACGGCGAACCCGCGAAGGCCGGCGTCGCGCTCGTCGACGTGCTCACCGGACAGAACGCCGTCGCCGGCATCCTGCTCGCGCTGCGCGAGCGCGACCGCACCGGGCTCGGCCAGCACGTCGAGGTGAACCTGCTGCAGAGCCTGCTCTCCGCGCTCGTGAACCAGGCCGGCTCGACGCTCGCCACCGGGGTGCCGCCGCGCCGCCTCGGGAACCGGCATCCGAGCATCGCCCCGTATGCGGTGTTCCCCGCGGCCGACCGGGACCTCGTGATCGCCGTCGGCAACGACAAGCAGTTCCGGGCGCTCGCGTGGCTCCTGGGCGTGCCGGGCCTCGCCGATGACGACCGGTACGCCACCAACGCCTCCCGGGTCGCGCACCGCGACCACCTGCACGCCGAGCTCGAGGCGGCGCTCGCCACGGCTCGTGCGGCCGAGTGGGTCGAGCGCTGCAGGGAGGCGGGCGTGCCCGCCGGGCTGGTGCACGACGTCGGTGAGGCGTTCCTCTTCGCCGAGGCGCTCGGCCTGGAGCCCGTGGCCGAGATCGCAGGAACGGATGCCGCGCATCGCTCGGTCGCCAGCCCCATCGGCCTCGCGGCACCTGCTGCGCAGTACCGGATGCCGCCGCCGCTGCTCGGCGAGCACGGCGGCGCCGACTGGCTCGACCGCGACCCCGCCCACCAGGGCCTCGCAGACCACGACCCCGCCGACCACGACCCTGCCGACCGATCGAAGGACCCCGCATGACCCACTCAGCTCCGCTCATGGACGCCGTGTTCGACCTCGACGCCCTGCTCACCGACGGGGAGCGCGAGTGGCGCGACCGCGCGCGCCGCTTCGCCGAGGAACGCATCCTCCCGGTGATCGAGGAGGACTTCGAGCACAAGCACTTCCGGCGCGAGCTCGTGCGCGAGCTCGGCGAGGCCGGGTTCCTCGGCATGCACCTGCAGGGCTACGGATGCGCCGGCGCGGGTGCGGTGGCCTACGGGCTCGTGTGCCTCGAGCTCGAGGCCGCCGACAGCGGCTGGCGTACCTTCGTGTCGGTGCAGGGCTCGCTCGCGATGGGCTCGATCCTCGCGTACGGTTCCGAAGAGCAGAAGCAGCGGTGGTTGCCGGGCATGGCCGCCGGAGAGCTGATCGGATGCTTCGCCCTCACCGAGCCGCAGAGCGGCAGCGACCCCGCGGCGATGACGACGACCGCGCGCCGCGACGGCGACGAGTGGGTGCTCGACGGTACCAAGCGCTGGATCGGGCTCGCCTCGATCGCCGACGTCGCGATCGTGTGGGCGCGGGTCGACGACCCGTCGGGCGCATACGGGCAGGGTGGCGGCGCCGTGCGCGGCTTCCTCGTGCCGACGTCGACGCCCGGCTACACGGCGACCGCGATCGACGGCAAGCTCGCGATGCGCGCCTCGGTGCAGTGCGACGTGACGCTCGACGGGGTGCGCCTCCCAGCGGACGCCATGCTGCCAGGGACGTCCGGGCTCTCCGGACCGCTCGGACGCCTCAGCGAGGCGCGCTACGGCATCGTGTGGGGCGCCATGGGCGCCGCGCGCTCATGCTTCGAGGCGGCGCTCGAGCGTTCGGTGACGCGCGAGGTGTTCGGCAAGCCGATCGGCGCATACCAGTTGACGCAGGCCAAGCTCGCCGACATGCTCATAGAGGTCGAGAAGGGCATGCTGCTCGCCCTGCACCTCGGCCGCCTCAAGGAGCGCGGCGCGCTCACGCCGGTGCAGATCTCCGTGGGCAAGCTCAACGCCGTACGCGAGGCCATCGAGATCGCCCACCAGGCGCGGACGATCCTCGCAGGCGACGGCATCACGAATGCGTTCCCCGTGATGCGGCACGCGGCCAACCTCGAGGCGGTGCGCACCTACGAGGGCACCGACGAGATCCACCAGCTCGTTATCGGTCGGGCCCTCACCGGGCTCAACGCGTTCTGATCCACCGGCACGTCGTGGACATGCCACGGCGTGGTTCCAACCAGAAGGAGAAGTGATGAAGGCAACGGAGCCTCGACTCACCCGCGCTGTCGTCGAATGGACCGGATGGGGCCGCACGGCCCGGCCTGCACGCGACGACGCCAGGGTCATCGCCCGATTCGGCCGCGAAGCCGGTCCGGCGCTCGCCAAGGCCGCCCGCCGACTCGAGGCCGACTACTCGGCCGGCTCGGCGGAGTTCCGAACGCGGCATCCCGAGCTCGGTGGTGACGCGGTCGACGCGCTCGCGTGGTGCGCGGAGAGCGACCGCGGCCGCGGATAGTCGCGAGCAGCCCGACGTTGCGAGGCGGCCGCCCATGGGGACGGCCGCCTCGCTGCGCGCGGACGATCAATTGATGCCGGGGATGATGAGCCACCGGTTCAGCAGGACCAGCCAGAGCGCGATGAGCGCGAGCGCGATGATCGGGAGGGTGAGCCCGGTGCGTCCGCGGGTGATGAGCGCCACCACCAGCACGACGAGCGTCGCGATGCCGAGCACGAGCGACCCGAACGGGATGCCGGGCAGGAACAGCGACAGGAGGAACAGGCCGGCGACGACGATCTCGATGATGCCGACGACGGTGGAGCCGCCGCGTGCGCGAAGGCGCATGATGCCGTCGACGAGGGCGAGCGCGCCGCCGACGAGGGCGATGAGGAGGAGCCAGGACAGCGTGATCATGGGATTCCTTCGGGTTGGCGTGGGGGCACCGCGCCGCGGGAGGGGACTCCCACGACGGGCCCAGCCTAGCGACGCGACCGCGGCCCGGGCGAGGGGTTGCGCACGACACGCCGCTGCATGTATGCCGCGTCGCGCATACGCCGCGCACGGGACATCCGTCCACATCTCGCCAGGCCCGGAATGCAACGTGGAGTCATCCGGTTTCACCCGGAGGTCGCCGCCGTGCTGGACTCGTCTGACCGGGGCGACCGACCGAAGCCTCCGGCATCCAGCCCAACGTCACGAACGGAGCACCACCGCAATGTCACGCGCCCGCACCCTGCTCGGCCTCGTCGCCGCATCCGCCGCCGCCCTCGCCCTGGCCGCCTGCTCGAGCGGCGCTCCCGCCGCGAGCGACGACGCGTCGGGCGGTGACGAGTACGGGCTCGTGAAGGCGGGCACGCTGACCGTCGCGACCGAGGGCACCTACCGTCCGTTCAGCTACCACGAGGACGGCAGCGGCGACCTGACCGGCTACGACGTGGAGGTCGCCGAGGCGGTGGCCGACAAGCTCGGCCTCGAGATCGAGTTCCAGGAGACCCAGTGGGACGCGATCTTCGCGGGCCTGGACGCCGGCCGGTTCGACGTGATCGCCAACCAGGTCTCGATCAATCCCGAGCGCGAGGAGCAGTACCTCTTCAGCGAGCCCTACACCGTCTCCCCGGGCGTCATCGTGGTGAAGGAGGGCGACTCGTCGATCTCGAGCTTCGACGACCTCGCCGGCAAGACCACCGCGCAGTCGCTCACGAGCAACTGGTACGAACTCGCCCAGGAGTCGGGCGCGAACGTCGAGGCAGTCGAGGGCTGGGCCCAGGCCGTCGCACTGCTCGAGCAGGGCCGCGTCGACGCGACCATCAACGACGAGCTGACCTACCTCGACTACGTGAAGACCAACGGCCAGTCGGGCCTCGAGGTCGCGGCCGAGACCGACGACCCGTCGCTCAGCGCGCTCGCGTTCACGAAGGACAAGGCCGCCCTCGTCGTCGCGATCGACGCCGCCCTTGCGGAGCTCCGCGAGGAGGGCGTGCTCGCCGAGCTCGGTGACAAGTACTTCGGGGCCGACGTCTCCGAGTAGGCTCGCGCCCGTCCTCACGAAGGGGGTGTCGCCGTGGCATCCGGCTGGCAACTGTTCCTTGAATCATTCTGGCCGATCGTCTGGGGCGGGCTGAGCGGCACCATCCCGCTCGCCCTGGCCTCGTTCGCGATCGGGCTCGTGATCGCGCTCGCCGTCGCGCTCGCGCGGATCTCGAAGAACCGCGTGCTCTCGGGCATCGGGCGGTTCTACGTGTCGGTGATCCGCGGCACCCCGCTGCTCGTGCAGCTGTTCGTGATCTTCTACGGACTGCCCGCGGTCGGCATCGTGATCGACCCGTGGCCGAGCGCGATCGCGGCGTTCTCGCTCAACGTCGGCGGGTACGCAGCCGAGATCATCCGCGCCGCGATCCTGTCGGTGCCAAAGGGGCAGTGGGAGGCCGGGTACACGATCGGCATGTCGCACACGACGACGCTGCGGCGCATCATCCTGCCGCAGGCCGCCCGGGTCTCGGTGCCGCCGCTGTCGAACACCTTCATCTCGCTCGTGAAGGACACGTCGCTCGCCTCGCTGATCCTCGTGACCGAGCTGTTCCGCGTCTCGCAGGAGATCGCGGCGTTCACGCAGGACTTCATGCTGCTCTACCTCGAGGCGGCGCTGATCTACTGGCTGTTCTGCCTTGTGCTGTCGAGCGGGCAGAACGCGCTCGAGAGGAGGCTCGATCGCTATGTCGCCCACTGATGACGGCGTGCAGCCGCAGGGGCCGGATGCCGCGGGCGGCGACCCGCTCGCCCCGCGGGCCGCGCCCGACGACTCCGTGCTGCTGACCGCACGGGGCATCCGCAAGTCGTTCGGCGACAACGAGGTACTTCGCTCGATCGACCTCGAGGTGCGGCGCGGCGAGGTCGTGGTGCTCATCGGACCGAGCGGCTCGGGCAAGACCACCGTGCTGCGCTCCCTCAACGGGCTGGAGACGCCCGACGGCGGCACGATCGCGTTCGCCGGCGGGCCCGAGCTCGACTTCTCGGGAGCGATCCCGAAGGCCGGGCGCTTCGCGCTGCGCGACCGGTCGGCGATGGTGTTCCAGCAGCACAACCTGTTCCCGCACATGACCGTGCTCGAGAACGTGATCGAGGGCCCAGTGCTCGTGCAGCGCGTGCCGAAGGCGCGGGCGGTCGCCGAGGCATCCGCCCTGCTCGAGCGGGTGGGCCTCGCCGAGAAGCGCGACGCCTACCCCTTCCAGCTCTCGGGCGGGCAGCAGCAGCGCGTCGGCATCGTGCGAGCGCTCGCCCTGAAGCCCGACCTTCTGCTCTTCGACGAGCCGACGAGCGCGCTCGACCCCGAGCTCGTCGGCGAGGTGCTGTCGGTGATCAAGGAGCTCGCCGACGAAGGGTGGACGATGGTCGTGGTCACCCACGAGGTGAGTTTCGCGCGCCAGGCGGCCGACGAGGTGCTGTTCATGGACGGCGGCGTCGTGGTGGAGCGCGGAGCGCCCAAGCAGATCTTCACGAACCCGACACAGGAGCGCACGCGGAGGTTCCTCGACCGGATCCTGCGGCCGCTCGACTGAGCGGCGCGCCGCGTCGATGCTTCGATGCGAGCGATCGCGTCGGGCGTGGACGTCGGGTGGTGCCTGGGCACATCATGGGTGCATGACGACGAACGTCATGATCCTCGGGGCCGGCTTCGGCGGCTTGGAACTGGCCAGCGCGCTGTCGGAGCGCCTCTCGGGCGAGGTCGAGGTCACCCTCGTCGACCAGCACGACGCGTTCGTCTTCGGATACTCGAAGCTCGAGATCCTCTTCGGACACCAGACTACGGATCAGGTGCGTATTCCGTACCGCGGGATCACCAGGCCGGGCGTGGAGTTCCGGCAGGAACGCGTGCTGACGATCGACCCGGCGACGCGACACGTCGTCACCGATGTCGCGGCGTACGACCCCGACGTGATCGTCGTGGCCCTCGGCGCCGACTACGACCTGGCTGCGACGCCGGGATTCGTCGAAGGAGGCTTCGAGTACTACTCGGTCGCCGGTGCCGAGCGGCTTCGTGACGAGTTGGATGTGTTCGGCGGGGGCAGGGTGCTGCTCGCCGTCCTCTCCATCCCCTTCAAGTGCCCGCCCGCGCCATACGAGGCGATGTTGCTGCTCCACGACCGGCTCGTCGCCCGCGGACTCCGCGACGCCAGCGAACTCCACGTGGTCACCCCGCAGCGGGCGCCGGTGCCCGTCTCCCCGGAGACCTCCGCCGCACTCGAGCGGGCGATGGCGGAACGCGGGATCGCGTACACGAAGCGACACCGCGTCTACGGGATCGACCCCGACGCACGGGTCGCGCATTTCAAGGACCACGACGAGCCGTTCGACCTGTTCATCGGCATTCCGGTGCACAAGGTCCCCGACGTGCTCGTCGAGGCAGGCCTGACCGAGGACGGCTGGGTCAAGGTGGACCCGCGCACCCTCGAGACGCCGTACCCAGGGGTGTACGCCCTCGGCGACTGCGCTGAGACCGGCATACCCAAGGCAGGGACGTTCGCGGAGAGCGACGCCCGCGTCGTCGCCGACGAGATCGCGAGCACGATCCTCGGCGGTGGCGTGCACGCATCGGGCGGAACCGGGCTCTGCTTCGTGGAGTTCGGCAACGGCGAGCTCGGCCGCGTCGACGTGGACTTCCACGCACGAGGCGGGCCGACCGCCCCGCTCCTCGGCCCGGCGCCTGCGTACGCGGCCGAGAAGGCCGAGTTCGGCGCCGTGCGGCGGGCGCGCTGGTTCGGCGTGTGAGGCGGGTCGCCCGCATCCGGCCGCGATCCGGGTGCCGGCGCCGGTCGCGATGCGCGCCCCGTCCGCCTCCGGGCAGGGCGTAGCGTGGTGCCATGCCCGCTCGCAGCCCCGGAGTCACGGTTCGGGGCCCGAGGGTGAGGCAGGCGCTCGGGATCTTCCGGCTGCTCGTCGCCGCGCTCGAGGTCGTGGCCATCATCGGGAACTTCCAGTACGTGCTCGGGTTCCGCTTCTTCGCCACGACGAACTTCTTCAGCTACTTCACCGTGCAGTCGGCGCTGGCGGCGGTCATCACGCTCGCGATCGCCGGGTGGTTCGCACTGCGGCGGCCCCGCGATCCCGCGTGGCTCGGCATCCTTCGCACGATGGTGACCGTCTACGTGCTCGTCTCCGGTCTCGTCTTCGGGCTCATCGTCGCGCAGGCCTCGACGCGCGACTATCGCGTCGACGTGCCGTGGTCGGACACCCTCCTCCATTTCGTGGTGCCGGCGCTCGCCGTCGTGGCGTGGACGACCGACGCGGTGCTCGCCGTGAATCCTCCCGTGCCGTGGTCGACGGTCGGCTGGGTACTCGTGTACCCGTCGCTGTGGCTCGCCTACACCCTCCTCCGGGGTTCCGACATCGGCTGGTACCCGTACTTCTTCCTCGACGAGGCGCAGGTCGGCGGGCTCCTCGGCGTCGCGCTCTACTGCGCGCTCGTGCTCGGGATCTTCGTCTGCCTGACCGCCGCGCTCGTCGCGGTCAACCGCGCGCTGTGGCGTATGGCCCGAGATCGGCGAGCACGGATTCGAGAAACGCCGGATCGTCGAGTTCCTCGAGTCGAGTCGCCTGTCTCGCAGCGATGACCCCGAGAAGCACGGGGTCGCCGGTCGGGGCGCCGACGTCGATCCACGCTCCGACCGACGTCGGTTCACCGACGACCGTGAGCACGTCGGGAGTTGCGGAGGGGGCGTACGGGGCATCCGCTCGCCAGAAGGCGGAGTCGAAACGCAGCCAGACGGTGTCGACGACGCCCATGCCCAGCACCGAGATCGCACGCTGGTGCAGGAGCGGCAGGGTGGGGGAGAAACGCAGCGTGTCGGTCTTCAGCACGCCGAGCGGTACCGTGACGATCGCGCGATCGACGGTCAGTGACTCGCCGGAGTCGAGCCGGAGGCTCACCCGCCGATCGTCGTAGGCGATGCGGGTGACGACACTCGAGACGGCGACGTCGACGGATGCCGCGAGCGCGTCGACGTAGTCGGCGAGGCGGCCGGTGACGAGTCGCTTCGGCTCGCCGAGCTGAGCGAGATCGATGCCGCTTGCCGAGAGCTGATTGGTCGTCGCGCCGGTGGCCGGCTCGACGGCGCTCCCGATCGTGTGGACGAGCCAGTCCGCGGGGCTGACCCCTTCGGCATCGGGGGTGTTCGACAGCGGGACCACGCCCGCACCCACGAGCGCGGCGGCGAGCGACACGTCACCACGCTGCGTCGCCGCCCACGCCTGGGCCGCGGCGATCGCGTCGGGTCCCGTCGACGGGATCGGCACCACGACTCCCGCCACCGTGCGCGCCTCGACGACGGCGGCGAACGGCCGGGTGAAGACGGACGCCTCGACGAGTCCGTCGAGCAGTGCGCCATCTTCCCCGACGAAGACGGCGCCGAGTTCGATCGGCTGGTCGAAGTCCGCATCGTCGACCGAGTCGATGCGACCGCCGAGGCGCTCGCGCGCCTCCAGGACGACCACCTCGAAGCCTGCGTCGACGAGTACTCGCGCGGCCGTGAGCCCGGCGAGACCGGCGCCCACGATGCCGACGCGCTCGCCGGGTTCGCCGATCTGCTGGATGGCGGCCGCCTGGCGCAGTCCGCTCGCGTGCGCGCCGACGAGCGTGCCCGGGGCATCCGGATCGCAGGCCTCGCCCGCGAAGAACAGCCGGTCGGCGACCGGATCGGCGAGCGTCTCCCGGAGTTCGGGAGTCGCGCCGACGGCGTCGAAGCTGAACGCGCCGCGGGCGAACGGGTCCGCCCCCCAGCGCGAGCGACGCATGGCCGCCGGGAGCGGCACGCCGTTCGCGGGCGGCGTCGGGGTGGGCGTCGGTGTCGGGCTCGTGGTCGGCGTGGGCGAGGGCGTCGGACTCGGCTGCGGCCAGACGCAACTCGACAGCGTGACGGCGGCGATCCCCGAGAGCGACGCGGCGAGGAAGGTTCGCCGGGCCATGCCGCCGGACGTCGCCCGAGAGTCCATGGAACTCAGGCTAGCCGACGGCTCGACGTCGTCAGCGAGCCGCCGGCACGCCGGCAGCACGGAACGCGGCCGCGAACCGCGGCAGGCTGGCTTCGATCGTCTCCATCGTGGCGGTCAGCGAGATGCGGAAGAAGCCGGGCGTCTCGAACATCCCTCCCGGAAGGACGAGCACCCCCTCGCGGTCGAGTGCCTGCGCGAAGGCGGCGTCGTCCGTGAGCGGCGACTCGGGGAACAGGTAGAACGTGCCTTCGGGAACCGTGACCCGGTATCCGATCTCACGCAGTGCCGCGACCATCACGTCGCGCTTGCGCTGGAAGAGCGGGATGTCGAACGCGAGCGTCTCGAGGCGCGGCAGCGCGTACTGCATCGACACGTTGGGGAAGAGCCATCCGCCTGCGATCTGCGCCGCCTCGATCGCATCCCGGAAGACCTCGCGGCCGGGCATCGTCGGCGGGAGAGCGAGGTACCCGATGCGCTCGCCCGGCGACAGCAGGGTCTTGCCGTAGCTGTAGGCGAGGAAGCTCCACGGGTAGAACTCGACGGGGCTGCGGAAGCGCGCACCGTCGAAGACGATGCGGTTGTAGGCCTCGTCCGAGATGAGGAAGATGCGGCGCCCGTTGCGCTCCGACGCCTCGTCGAGGATCGTCGCCAGGCGCTCCAGCGTCGCGGGCGGGTAGATCCGTCCGGTGGGGTTGTTGGGGCTGTTGACGATCACGATGCGCGTGCGCGGCGTGATGGCCGCCGCAATGGCCTCGAGGTCGAGGTCCAGCGTCTCGCGGTCGATCGACACCTTCACGGGCACGAGGCCCGCCTCAAGCACGAGCGGCTCGTAGAGGAACCACGGCGGCAGGCTGTAGACCACCTCGTCGCCCGGATCGCCGACGATCTTCAGCGCGGTCGAGATCGCCGTGAACCCGCCGGTCGTGAGGTGCACGTCGTCCGTCTCGAACGGGATGTCGAGGTGACGGCGCAGGGAGTCGGTCGCGGCCTCGATCGCCTTCGCGTCGCCGAGGTTGTACGCGAACCACAGTTCGTGCTGCGGGATCAGCGACTCGCGCAGGATCTCGACATAGGCCTCGGACGGCGGGTCGTGCGGATCGCCGAACGTGAAGTCGAGGACGCCCGGTTCGTGTCGTCGGCTCTGGTAGCCGGAGATCCGGAGGAAGTCGAAGAGCAGTTGGAACGGCGTCGCGCCGGCGACCGTCGCGATCCGATCGGAAGCGAGTCGGTCGTCCATGAGCATCCCTTCGGACATGCCGGATGCTCCGTGGACACGAAGATCCCGCGAGTGCCGCCCATCGTACTCCGCGGCACGAACGCCGGCCCGGGCTCAGGCGACGTGCGTGTCGGCGACCGAGAGCGCCTCGTCGATGATGTCGAGGCCGAGTACGAGCTCGTCCTCCGTGATCACGAGCGGCGGCGCGACGTGCAGGCGGTTGAAGTGCACGAACGGCCAGAGGCCTGCCTGCTTGCACGCGGCAGCCACGGCCGCCATCGGCGCGGCATCCGCTCCACCGGCGTTGAACGGCACGAGCGGCTCGCGGGTCTCGCGATCGCGCACGAGCTCGATCGCCCAGAACAGGCCGAGGCCCCGCACATCGCCGACCGATGGATGCCGCTCGGCCATCGCTCGCAGGCGCGGCGCCACGACTCGAGCGCCGAGGTCGCGCACGCGCTCGAAGATGCCGTCGCGCTCGAAGACCTCGAACGTGGCGACACCCAGGGCGCAGGCGAGCGGATGCCCGGAGTACGTGAGCCCGCCCTGGAACGCGACCGTGTCGAAGTGCGAGGCGATGCGCTGCGAGATCACGACGCCGCCGAGCGGCACGTAGCCGGAGTTCACGCCCTTCGCGAAGGTGATGAGGTCGGGGGTGACGCCGAAGTGGTTCACCGCGAACCACTCGCCGATGCGGCCGAAGCCCACCATGACCTCGTCGGCGATGTAGACGATGCCGTACTTGTCGGCGAGCGCCCGCACGCCCTGCAGGTAGCCGGGCGGCGGCACGAGCACGCCGTTCGTGCCGACGACGGTCTCGATGATGATCGCCGCGATCGTGGCGGCTCCCTCGAGCGTGATGACCTGCTCCAGGTGCGCGAGAGCGCGTTCGGTCTCCGCGACCTCCGACGAGGTGTGGAACGACGAGCGGTACGGGTACGGCCCGAGGAAGTGCGCGACCGACCCGTCCGAGGGCTCGTTCGCCCAGCGGCGCGGGTCGCCAGTGAGCGAGATCGCCGTCGCCGTGCCACCGTGGTAGCTGCGGTACATCGACAGCACCTTGCGGCGACCGGTGACCGCGCGGGCCATGCGCACCGCGTACTCGTTGGCGTCGGCGCCGCCGTTGGTGAAGAACACCTTGTCGAGGTCGCCGGGCGCCACCTCGGCGATACGACGTGCGAGCTCACCGCGCACGTCGTTCGCCATCGACGGCTGGATCGTCGCGAGACGCCCGGCCTGCTGCTGGATCGCGGCGACGAGGTCGGGGTGCTGGTGACCGAGGTTGAGGTTCACGAGCTGCGAGCTGAAGTCGAGGTACGCGTTGCCCGCGTAGTCCCAGAACGTCGAGCCCTCGCCCGCCGCGACGGGCAGCGGGTCGATGAGCGCCTGCGCGCTCCACGAGTGGAACACGTGCGCGCGGTCGTCGGCGCGCACTAGGGCGTCGGCGTCGAGGTCGGGCAGCGGATGCCGCGTGCCGCGCCGGTCGGCGTACGCGGCATCCGTCGCGGTGGTGAGTGTGTCGGTCATGTCGTGGTCCTCTCGCAAAGAGTGCGGGTTGAGGAGGGCGCTCCGCGCCCGTCTCGAAACCCAGTCGTTCGTCGGCCGGGTTTCGAGACGGCGCTGGCGCGCCTCCTCAACCCGCAGCAACGGGTCAGTGGTTGGACGGGAAGCCCAGGTTGATCTGCGACTCGGACGGGTTCGGCCAGCGCGTGGTCACGACCTTGGAGCGGGTGTAGAAGTGCACCGACTCGGGGCCGTAGATGTGCGAGTCGCCGAACAGCGAGTTCTTCCAGCCGCCGAATGAGTACGCGCCGATGGGCACGGGGATCGGCACGTTGACGCCGACCATTCCGACCTCGATGTCGAACTCGAACTGGCGAGCCGTGCCGCCGTCGCGGGTGAAGATCGCGGTGCCGTTCGCGAAGCTGTTGGCGTTGATGAGCGCGACCGCCTCCTCGTAGGACTCGACGCGCACGACCGAGAGCACAGGGCCGAAGATCTCGTCGTCGTACACCTTCATGCCGGGCTTCACGTGGTCGACGAGCGAGACGCCGACGAAGAACCCGTCGCCGTCGAACTGCTGCGTCGTGCCGTCGACGACGACGGTCGCACCCTCGGCCGCGGCGCCGGTCACGTAGGAGGCGACCTTGTCGCGGTGCTCGCGCGTGATGAGCGGACCCATCTCGCTCGCGGCATCCGTGCCGTCGCCGATCTTCAGCGCACGCATGCGCGAGCGCACCGCCTCGACGAGGTCGTCGGCGACGTCACCGACCGCGACGAGCACCGAGACGGCCATGCAGCGCTCGCCGGCCGAGCCGTACGCCGCCGAGACCGCGGCGTCCGCTGCGCCCTCGAGGTCGGCGTCGGGCATGACGACCATGTGGTTCTTCGCGCCGCCGAGGGCCTGCACGCGCTTGCCGTTCGCTGAGGCGCGCTCGTAGATCGACTTCGCGATGGGCGTCGAGCCGACGAACGAGACGGCGCGCACCTCGGGGGAGTCGAGGATCGTGTCGACCGCGACCTTGTCGCCGTGCACGACGTTCAGCACGCCGTCGGGAAGCCCGGCCTCCTGGAACAGCTTCGCGAGGAAGATCGCCGCGCTCGGGTCCTTCTCCGAGGGCTTCAGCACCACGGTGTTGCCGCACGCGATCGCCGAGGCGACCATCCACAGCGGAACCATCACGGGGAAGTTGAAGGGCGTGATCGCCCCGACCACGCCGACCGGCTGCTTCAGCGAGTGCACGTCGACGCCGCGCGCGACCTGCTCGGAGTGCTCGCCCTTCAGCAGGTGCACGAGCCCGGCGGCGAACTCCACGTTCTCGATGCCGCGCGAGATCTCGCCCGCGGCATCCGAGAGCACCTTGCCGTGCTCGCTGGTGAGGATCGCGGCGAGCTCGCCCTGGCGCTCGACGAGCAGGTGGCGCAGCTTGAAGAACACGTCGGCGCGCCTGATGAGGCCGGTGGCGCGCCAGCCCGGCAGTGCAGCGGATGCCGCGGCGATCGCCTGCTCCACCTCGCCGACCGACGCGAACGCCACCTCGTGCTGCTGCACGCCGGTGGCCGGGTTGAAGACCGGGCCGGTGCGCTCCGCGTCGGCGACCTCGCGGCCGTTGATGAAGTGTCGGATGAGGCTCATGTAGGGTCCTTCTCGGGCTCTCCGGACAGATTGCCCGGGTGTCGTCTAGGCTGGCATTCCCCAGTGTGACAGAGGCAGAGAGGCCCGACCGATGGCAGATCGTCGCGAAGACGAGCCGATCCGAACGGATCGTCCGGAGGGCGTCGTCGCCGACGACGGGCTCCCGACGGTGCGCGAGATCCTCACGCTCGACGCGGTCGCGCACGGCGTTCCCGAGGTGCTGTCGGGCGACGACGCGCTCGACGCGCGCGTGCGCTGGGTGCACGTCTCCGACAGCTCGGGAGTGGCCCGGCTGCTGAACGGCGGCGAGCTGCTGCTGACCACCGGGTCGGGCTGGCCGACCGAGCCGCGCGAGCTCGAGGCGTTCATCGCGGAGCTCGTCGACGCCGGCATCGCCGGACTCGTGCTCGAGCTCGGCGTGCACTACCGCTACGTCCCCGCCGTCGTCGAGACGGCTGCCCGTGAGCACGGCCTCGCCCTCGTCGCGCTGCACCGCGAGGTGAAGTTCGTGGCGCTCACCGAGGCGGTGCACAGCCGCATCATCTCCGAGCAGACCGCCGCCCTGCGCGCCCGCGACGAGGTGCGCGAGCGATTCACGGCGCTCAGCCTGCGGGGCTCGCCCGCCGACTTCATCGTGCACCAGCTCGCGCAGACGCTCGGCGCCGCGGTCGTACTCGAGAATCTCGCACACGAAGTGGTCGCCGCCGAGGTGCCGCCCGCCGTCGAGGAGGGACTCTTCGCGACGTGGGAGGCGAGCTCGCGCCGCGCGCACCGGCTCGACGAGCAGCGCCTCGCCCGGGGTGCTTCGGTGGGGCCCGACGAGTGGCTCATCGTGCCCGTCGAGGCCCGCGGCATCCGGTGGGGGCACCTCATCACACTGGCCGGACCGGTGCACCCCGCCGGCCGTGCGAGCGTGCTCGAGCAGGGCGCCATCGCGCTGGCCCTCGGCCGACTCGCCGACGGCGACGCCGACGAGTGGGTGCGCATCGGCCGCCAGCGCCTGGTCGACGGGCTGCTCGCCGGGCGGTTCGCCGGGCTCGGCGGTGCGGCGGCGCGGCTCGAGGCGGCCGGCCTCCCCGTCGACGGCGCCCACCTCTACGGCGTGGTCGCGTCGGGTGCGCCGATTCCGCCCGGGGCACCGGATGCCGCGGCTCGCGCCCTCGGCGGCCGTGCGATCGACGGCGCGGCGCCCGACTTCGCTGGGGCGGCCTCCGCGTCCGGCAGCGCCCGCATCGTGCTGCTCTCAGTACCGGCCGAGCTCTCGGATGTCGCCGCGCGCGCGTTCGCGTCGGCGCTCGTGGGCGGCGATGCGGCATCAGTCGACCGGCTCGTGATCTCGGTGGGCGGCGTCGCCGACGGACTCGACGGCCTGCTCGGCTCGGTGCAGGAGGCGATCGACCTCGCGCGAGGCGCCCGCCCCAAGGGGGCTCGCGGCACCGTGCTGCGCCGCGCCGACGACCGCCCGCTCATGCGGCTCGTCACCTCGCTGCGCGACGACCACCGGCTGCTGCGGCACAGCGAGCGGATGCTGGCGCCGCTCATCGAGTACGACCTCGCGCGCGGCGGCGACCTCCAGAGCGTGCTCGGCGCGATGCTCGCGCATCCCGGGAACCGTACCGCCGCCGCATCCGCGAGCCATCTCTCGCGGTCGGTGTTCTACCAGCGGCTCGCGCTGATCGGCGACCTGCTCGGCGTGGACCTCGACGACGGGGAGACGCTCACCGCTCTGCACCTGGCGCTGCTGGTGCGTCGCAGCGCCGCGCGATGAGCCGTTGGCGGATTCCCATTTACTTGCTATTGACAAGTGCACTTGCAAAGAGCAAGCTAAATCATGCAACCCGGAACACACACGACCGAACAGGATCCATTGGAGGACACCATGACCACCAGCATCTTCGTGAACCTTCCCTCGACCGACCTCGACCGCTCGAAGGCGTTCTACGAGGCGCTCGGCTTCAGCATCAACGCCGCCTTCACCGACGAGAACGCGGCGTGTGTCGTGCTCGGCGACAACATCTACTTCATGGTGCTCACCCGTGAGTACCTCGGCACCTTCACCGACAAGCAGATCATCGACCCGAAGACGCAGGCTCAGGTGTCCATCGCGCTGAGCCGCGACTCCCGCGAGGACGTCGACGACGTGCTCGCGAAGGGCCTCGCGGCCGGCGGCAGCGAGCCGCGTCCCGTGCAGGACTACGGATTCATGTACTCGCGCGACCTCGATGACCCCGACGGCAACAACCTCTCGTTCCTGTTCATGGAGCCCGCCGCAGCCGAGATGGGCCCCGAAGCGTACATGGCCGAGCAGGGCGCCGGCGCCTCGTCGCCGGCCTGATCGCCTCATGGCGACACGCGCCGCGCGCGGCTTCGGCCAGTACAGCGGCGTGGCACGAGCCATCGAGCGGGTCGGGGAGCGATGGGCACTGCTCATCATCCGCGACCTGCTTGTCGGCGCGCGCCGGTACAGCGACTTGAAGGCGGGTCTCCCGCGCATCCCGACGAACATCCTGAGCGACCGCCTGAAGGAGCTGCAGGAGGCGGGCGTCATCCGTCGCGTGCCCACCGTGCGCGGCGGCTACGAGCTGACGGAGCTCGGCCGCACGCTCGAGCCCGTGATCGTCGCCCTCGAGCGCTGGGGATGGTCGACGCTCGGCCAACCGGCCGAGGGTGAGATCGTGACCGCCGACGCCGTCGCCCTCTCGTTGCACGCCGCCTTCCACGCGGAGTCGGCGGCGACCGCACCGCCGACGGAGTACGTGCTCCACGTGGGCGGCATATCGCTCTCGGCGATGGTCGTCGGCGATGCGCTCGACGTCATGCCGATCGGGCCCGGTGCCCTGCTGCAGCCGATGCGGCGCACGGCACCCGAGGTCCCTCCGAGCGACGTGCTCGAGCTCGAAGTCGAGCCCGTGGGCCTCCGCGACCTCCTCGCCGGTGCGCCCGGGGCGGTCGCGGTGAAGGGGCCGCCGGCCGGTGTCAGCATCCTCGTCGGGGGGAGCGCCCTGCTCGCGCGGTTCCGGCGGACGTTCCGCATCGATCCCGTGGGGCCGTCGACGCGCACGGTGCAGGAGCCGGGGGCGGCGGCCTCCGTCGCCTGATCGCCGCCCGCCTACGGCGCCACGTACACCTTGCGCAGCGTCTGCCGCACCGTCCAGATCGTGCGCATGCCGGACTCGAGCCGCACGACGGATCCCGGGGCGAGCACGATCGGCGAGGCGTGAGGATGCTCGAACTCCACGGTCGCGGCGCCGGCGAGCACCACGAACACCTCGTCGGCCTCGACGTCGCGCATCGCGCCGACGCTCATCTCCCAGACCCCGACCGTGCGGTCGCCGTCGTCGTCGAGCACCAGGTGCCCGGTCGTCGGCGCGCCGGCGACGATCTGGTCGGGCTCGACCGGCACGTGCTCGAGCACGACGGATGCGGCATCCGCGATCACGCCCGGATGCAGGCGCGGCCCGCTGTTCATGAGTCGAACCCCAGGCCGAGGGCGTCCAGCGTCTTCAGGAGCATGTTGCGCTTCCCTCCCGTGTGATCGGCGCGGTCGAGCGACCAGCGCGTGGCGTTGATGCCGATGGCGGCGGCGGGCTCGGGCGGGAACGGCAGCGGGCGCTCGCGAACCATGCGGAGCCGCGTGCGCTCGTTGTCGCGCTGCTCGAGCTGGTCGAGCATGACCTCGGCGGCGAATCGGGTCGATGCCACGCCGAGGCCCGTGAACCCTGCGGCGTACGCGACCCGGCCGTCGCGGGCCGTGCCGAAGAACGCGCAGAACCGCGTGCTCGTGTCGATCGCGCCAGCCCACCGGTGGCTGAACCGCAGCCCCTCGAGCTGCGGGAACGTGGTGAAGAAGTGCGCGGCCAGGCGCTCGTACGACTCGGGCCGCTCCTCGTACTGCTCGCGCACGCGCCGGCCGTAGTGGTAGACCGCGTCGTAGCCGCCGAACAGGATCCGGTTGTCGCGCGAGAGGCGGTAGTAGTGGAACTGGTTGGCGAGGTCGCCGAGCCCCTGCCGGTTCGACCAGCCGATCGATGCAAGCTGCTCAGCCGACAGCGGCTCGGTCATGAGCGCGTAGTCGTAGACCGGCACCGTCATGAGCCGGTTGCGCTTCAGCAGGCTCGGGAACACGTTGGTCGCGAGCACCGCCCGCTCCGCGAGCACGCGGCCGCCGTCGGTCACGAGCGCCACGGCGCCGGTGGAACCCGGCGTGTCGAGACGGCGCACGGGGAAGCGCTCGTAGATCTCGACGCCGAGCTCCTCGGCCACGCGGGCGAGCTCCGCCGCGAGCTTCGCCGGGTGCAGGATGGCGCTGCCGCGCGTGTCCCAGACGCCGGCGAGGTACGTGGGCGAGTCGACCTCGGCGCGCACCGCCGACTCGTCGAGGAACCGCAGCGTGTCGTCGCCCCGGGCCTGCGCCTCGGCGACCTGCTCGTGCAGCCATTCGACCTGGTGAGGCTCGACGGCGATGCCGAGCGAGCCGTTCCGCTCGAACTCGAAGTCCATGCCGAGCTCGGACTCGGCGGCCTCGATGGCATCGAAGTTCTCGATGCCGAGCCGGTCGAGGGTCGGCATCTCCTCGGGCCAGCGCGACATGCCGTTCTCGCGCCCGTGCGTGAGGCTCGCCTCGCAGAATCCGCCGTTGCGACCGGATGCCGCCCAGCCGATGGCCTTCGCCTCGACGAGAACCACGTGCGCGTCGGGGTTGCGGCGCTTGGCGAGCACGGCGGTCCAGAGGCCCGTGTAGCCGCCGCCGACGATCGCGAGGTCCGCGACGCGCTCGCTCGTGAGCCGTGGGCGCGTGCGCTTCGCCCCGTCGCCGAGGTCGTCGAGCCAGAACACCCGCTGCTCGGTCTCGGCGAGCGAACGCTCGATCACGGATGCCGGCGGTCGGCGTCGTTCGAATACGGTCGTTCCCACGGCGATCACTCCAAGGCGGTCGGGGTGCCTCCATCCTCCCGCGCTGGACGCGGCGGGCGCCAGCGGCGCGGTGTCGCGACATCCGCTCGCCGCCGGACAGGGTGGCCGGATGCCGCGGGCTCACTCATGCGGATATACGATCCGGCGCGCCGTCTCGTGACCCGCGCGGCGGGGTGGCGGATCGTATATCCGCAGTCCGGTACTCAGGGAGCGTGCCTGGCGGGGCATCCACGCCTGGGTTCGGTCCCTGTTGACTCCGGCACTGATGCGGAAGTCGCATCAGTGCCGGAGTCGCGGGACGTGAGTGCGCCGCTGGACGATGGAGGGTGCCCACTGCGACGAGGCGGTGCGCGCTACCGGGACGGTCGGCGTTACCGCGACGCGCGCTGCAGTGCCTGCTCGATGAAGATGAGCGTGCGGAAGCTGCGGGTCATCTCGCGGGTCGACGCGAAGTTCAGCACGATATCGACCTCGTGCACCGGGTCCCGGAACAGGTGCGTCGCGAGCACGCCGATGTGGCCGACCGGGCTGGGCAGGCCCCGCAGCAGCGGCATGAGGCCCTCGAAGCGCACCTGCATCATGCCCGCGCCGTACCGGATGCCGGGGCGGAATCGGTTTCGCATCTCGGTGAGTCGAGCCAGGCTCGCGGGCGAGATCAGCCGCCCGCCGTGCAGCGCAGCGCTGAACGTCAGGAGGTCGGCCGGCACGCTGATCAGGCCGCCGCCGGCCCAGTCGCAGCTGATGCTCGTGAAGCGGCTGACCTCGCGGTTCCCGAGCCGGAACGGCGCGATGTCGGGAACGGTGGCGGTTGCCGTCGTGGGTGCGCCGGCGGCGAGGGCGGAGACGAAGTCGCGCTCGGGCAGGGAGTGGAACAGCAGGGCGCTGTCGAGCATGCCGAGCGGCTGGAGGATGCGCTCGTGCAGCACCTCGTGGAACTCGCGACCCGTGGTCGCCTCGATGATGCGGCCGAGCAGGACATAGCCCGTGTCGGAGTACGCGAACCTCGCGCCAGGTCGGCCCACCGGCCGCTGCCGTTCGCGACTGAAGTCGAGGAGCTCGGCCGGGGTCCAGAAGTGGTCGGGCTCTCCGACCACGAGGTCGAGGAAGCGATAACCGCTCGTGACGGGGCCATCGAAGTAGTCGGCGGCGCCCGAGGTGTGCGCGAGCAGCTGGTCGACCGTCGCCCGATCCGCGAGGTCTTCGCCGTCGACGACGAACAGGCCGCGCAGCTCCGCGGCCGGCAGCAGCTCGGTGACGGGCGTCTCGAGCGTGAACGCACCGGACTCCACGAGCCGCATGACGAGGGTCGCCGTGAACATCTTGCCGATGCTCGCGACGTGGAACCGCGTGGTCTCGTCGCCGAAGCGGTAGTCGAGCCCGTCGCGCGCCGAGCGCACCGCCACCTGCGGGGCGCCGAGCGAGCCACGCCGACGTGCGACCCCGGTCAGGTGCCGGTCGAGTTCCGCGGTGAACCGGTCGTGGTCGAGGTGCGCGGTCGGCGCCATCTGCGAGAATCCCCTCATCGAGTATCGAAGCGTGATGTAGCTACTAGTGACATCACGGGTCGTAGCATACGGGGATGCACGATGCACCACAAGACACAGTCGTCGACGGGGAGGCGAACGCATGGGAAACGTGATCCTGGGGCTGCTGCTGCTCGGCCCGCAGACCCTCTACTCGCTCAACAAGCAGTTCGAGCAGGGCATCTCACTCATCTATCGCGCGAGCTACGGCAGCCTGCAGAGCGCCCTCAAGTCGCTCCTCGCGAAAGGTCACGTGACCTTCGTCGAGGGCATCGAGGGCGGGCGGAACAAGAAGACGTACTCGATCACGGATGCCGGGACGGCCGCGTTCTTCGAATGGATGGGCGCCCCCGCGGCATCCGGCGACCTCGAGGTGCTCGCGTTGTCGAAGCTGTTCTTCCTCGGGCTCGTCGACGACCGCACTGAGCGAGCGCGGGTGCTCGACGACCTCGTGTCGGCGATCGACCGCGAGCGCGCCTCGCTCGAGGGCTTCGGCGAGGACCTCGACGCGGTCGACGTGCCCGACGAGTTCGCGCGGGTCTTCCACTACCAGCGCAGGACGCTCGACTACGGCGTCATGAGCCACCGCGCCGCACTCGACTGGTTCGCGCGGCTCGCCGTGGAGGAGCGGATGTCCGCGGGTTGAGGAGCCGCGAAGCGGCGTCTCGAAACCCGCTCCCCGGGGACGCGGTCTCGAGACGCGTCGCTTCGCGGCGCTCCTCAACCCGCGAGCCACGCCGGGCGGTCGGTCACGCGAAGCCGAACACCGGCGGGAAGACGAACACGATGATCGCCGCCCAGCCGAGGTAGACCGGCAGGTACCCGGTCTGCCAGCGCTCGATGCCGTCGAACGGCACGCGCCGGCGCACGAAGCCGACCTGCAGCCACGTGGCCCACGCGAGGTTCGCGAGGAGGATGACGTTCAGCCCGAGCGAGGCCGTCTTGTTCGCACTGAACCCGAACTCGCCCGTGCGGGCGATCATTGCGACGAGCACGATGACGTCGACGACGAGCGCGGCCGCGAGCATGAGCACCTGCAGTCGATCGAACCAGCCGGGGGGAAGCGCGGGGTCGCGCGCAGAGATCGAGTACACGAGGAGCGCGACGACCACGACGAGCACGAGGTCGAAGGCGATGAGCAGGTCGCGGCTTCCGTCGACGAGGTTCCATTGCATGACGGACGCCACGATGAGCGCGAGCATCATGAGCGTGAAGAGCGGGGTGAACACCTTCGTGAGCACCGGGGCGATGTTCTCGATGACGCGCTGCTTCGCGCCCACGAGCCAGGCCGAGACGAGCACCGCGCCCGCCGCCCCGCACGGCAGCACCCACTCGCCGATGAACGGCATGACGTCGACCTGGATCGACGCGAACACGGCGACGGTGAGCCCGCTCAGGGCACCGCCCACGATCGCGATGAGCACGTAATAGACGAGCCACTCGCCGCTGAAGCGCAGGAAGTCCATCCGGGTGCGGTCGCTCCGCCAGACGCCGCCGGCGTCGACGATGCCCGTGACGAGCCAGAGTGCGACGATCGAGCCGATGGTCGCGAGCACGGCGGTCGCGGAGTTCTGCCCCGCGATCTCGACGCTCGCGGACCCTCCGTCGAACGGGTAGAGGTTCAGTGCGAGCGCCACGGCGGCGAACGCCGCGGCAACGCCGAAGAGAGTACCGGCAGGCGGGCGCCGCCGCCAGGCGAACCACGCGGCCAGGAATGGCAGCACCAGTACGGCGATGTTCCTGACGACGAGTTCGGGCTCGCCGGTGAGGAACTCGGTCGCCTTCACGGCGATGCCGGCGCCGACGCCGAGCAGGAGGGCGACCGCGAGCCCGTTGGCACGGCGAGCGAACGGGATCGTGCCGGTCGAGGCATCCGCGCCCTCGGTGTCGGACGAGTCGTTGAGCACGAGCTGTTTCCAGAGCCGGCCCGAGTGCTCGGCGGCGTACTCGCGGGAGAGCTCGTCCATGCTGCCGAGGCGCTTGACGGCGATGAGGAACGCCTCGTCCTCGGCGAGGCCTGCGGCCACGAGGGCGTCGACACGATCGCGGAGGTGCGATTCGAGTTCGTCGACGTCGCGGATGCTCAGGGCGTCGCGGCGTTCCATCCAGTCGCGCCACGAAGCGATGAGCTCGTCGAGGGCGGGGGCCTTCTCGGTCGTCATCGCTCAGTCCAGTCCGAGTGCGAGCCGCGGCTGACGGTGGTCGGCACCGCCGGGCCAGACCTGGTCGAGCACCCCGCCGATGATCGACCACTGTCGGCGATGGTCGGCGAGCGTCGACGCGCCCTGCGCGCTCAGGCGGTAGTGCTTGCGCGGCCGGCCGCCTGGCGACTGCCGCCATTCGGAGTCCACGTGGCCGAGCCGCTCGAGTCGGTGCAGCAGGGGGTAGAGCATGCCGTCGCTCCACTCGAGCTCACCGCCCGAGAGCTCGGCGATCCGCTGCAGGATCGCGTAGCCGTACGACTCGCCCTCGGCGAGGATGCCGAGGACCACCGGGGTGGCCGCCGCAGCCACCAGGTCCTTGCCGATGCGCATGCGAACTCCGATCGTGCCGTCGCGGACACCTCGACGTTCTAGATACCTAGATCAACGAGGTACATAGATCTGCAAGGTATCACTGAGGCGTACTTCGCGCCACCCCGCTCGCAGGGTTTCGAGACGCCGCTCCGCGGCTCCTCAACCGGCAGGGGTTCAGCGAGGCGCGTGCGCCTCCAGGAACTGGTACACCTCGGTTTGGTCGACACCCGGGAACGTGCCCGTGGGCAGCGCCGCGAGCAGGCTCGTCGGGGTGCGCGCGGCGGGCCATGAGGCATCCGCCCATTTGTCGGCCAGGTCGCCCGGCGCACGACGGCAGCAGGACTCGTCGGGGCAGCGCGACACCGCACGATGGGGTGTCTCGCGGCCGCGGAACCACTTGACGTGCTCGAACGGCACGCCCACCGACACCGAGTACTCGCCCTCTTTCGCCTTCTCGATGCGCGAGGTGCACCAGAACGTGCCCGACGGCGTGTCGGTGTACTGGTACCAGGGGCTGAACCGGTCCTCGACGTCGAACACGGTGCGCGCCGTCCAGTTGCGGCAGACCGTGGTGCCCTCGACGGCGCCGAGCGCGTCGCTCGGGAAGCGCACCTTGTCGTTCTCGTAGGCCTTGATGATGGTGCCCGACTCGTGCACCTTCATGAAGTGCACCGGGATGTCGAGGCGCGCCGTCGCGAGGTTCGTGAACCGGTGCGCGGCGGTCTCGTACGAGACGGCGAAGTGGTCGCGGAGCTCCTCCATCGAGATGCGGCGAAGGTTCTTCGCCTCGCTGAGGTAGCGCACAGCGGCCTGCTCGGGCAGGAGGATCGCCGCCGTCAGGTAGTTCGTCTCGATGCGCTGGCGCAGGAAGTCGCCGTAGTTCCGTGGCTCCTCGTGCCCGAGCAGGTGGCTCGCGAGCGCCTGCAGGATGGGGGAGCGGGAGTCGCGCGATGGCGACTGCTGCGTCGGCAGGTAGATGCGCCCGTTGCGCTTGTCGGTCACCGAGCGGGTGGAGTGCGGCAGGTCGCCGACGTAGTGCAGCGAGAAACCGAGGTGCGAGGCCATGTCGGCGACGAGCTGGTGCGACACCGGGCCGCCGGTGTGGCCCACCGCCTCGAGCAGTTCGGCGGCCTTCGCCTCGAGCTCGGGGTAGAAGTTGTCGCGGGCGCGCATCTCGGCGCGCAGCTCGGCGTTGGCGCGGCGGGCCTCCTCGGGCGTCGCTGCACGCTCGCGGTGCAGCCGGTCGATCTCGTGGTGCAGCGCGAGGATCGTCTGCAGCGTCTGGTCGCTCATCGACTTCGCGACCCGGAACGGCCCGAGTCCGAGCGCCTCGAACACCGGCCCACGTTGCGCCCGCTCGACGGCGATCTCGAGGGCGGCGCGCTCCGACGGGGCATCCGGCTTCAGCAGCTCGTCGGCGCTCGTGCCGAGTGCGAGGGCGATCGTGCGAAGCATCGACAGGCGCGGTTCGCGCTTGCCGTTCTCGATCGCGGAGACCTGGCTCGGTGCACGGTCGATCGCGGTGGCCAACTCGCCGAGGGTCATGCCGAGCGCGGTGCGGCGGTCGCGGATGCGGCGGCCGAGGGTCAACGCATCGACCTCCTCGGGCTCGCCCACGGGCTCGGCGACGGCGGCTGCGAGAGCCGTTCGGGCGGTGCGATCCGCGATGACCATGCATCGATGGTCACACGAGCGAGCGGATGCCGCAAACGGAAGAATCTCAAATCTTCCGCGCTCTTCGCCTCAGAGCCGTCGAATCGGCACACACGGCTCGGATCAAGATGGGAAAGTCCTCGATCCTTCCATCAGTCGCCGCGGGTCGGCTGGTGGCGGGGGATCAACCGCGGCTCGAGCGGCGACGGCCGGGCGGCTCGGTGTTGACACCACCGAGCCGCCCGTGCCTCGATAGAGCATGGCGAGTGCGGCGATCGATGACGCCGACCTGGAGCAGGCACGGGCGGTCTTCCGCACCGGCGACATCCTCGGGGCCTGGGAGCTCTGCGAACGAGCGGCGTCGCGGGCGCGGGCACGAGGGGATGCCGCGACGATCGCCCGGGCGGCACTCGTGGTCCGCGGGCTCATGGAGGGATCCGTCTACGCGCGGGTGCACGCACTCAGTCGGGAGGCGCTCATGCTCCTGGACGAGGATGAGGACGCGGTGTTGCGGGCCAGGGTGCAGGCTCAACTCGCGGCGACCGCCGACCGCTGGATGACGACCGCCGCTGAACATCCCGCCACGCGGGCGCTCGCCAAAGCCGAGGAGTCCGGCGACGCCGAGGCCGTGCTCATCGCCTTGAAGGCGCAGCGAGACGCGCTGGCGAACCCGCTGCACGCCGCGGAGTGGATCAGCATCGGCGGGCGCGCGATCGAGCTGGGCACGCGCGTGGGCGACTTCGACCGGGTCGCCTGGGGCCGGCTCTGCCGGTTGGCCGGGTACTGGGTGCTCGGAGACCGGATCTCGCTCGAGCATGAGCTGAGACTCGTCGAGGCGGAGACCTCGTTCGAGGCCGAACCTGCGACCGCCTGGCGGTACGAGCTCACGCGAGCCTGCCTCGCGTTGCACGACGGGCGATTCGAGCTCGCGGCCCGCCTCGCCGACCGTGCGCTCGGGCGCGCGCGAGCCAGGGGGATCCCTGAGGCGGAGTACTTCGATGTCGTATTCCGGGACCATTTCACCGCCACCGTCGGGCCCGACGAGGCGATCGACGCGCGGATCGAGCGCACGATCCGCGAGGTGATCGACTCGGGGCTCTACCTCGCGCGCGCATGGCTCGCGACCTTCCTCACCGAGCGCGGACGAGACGACGAGGCCGCGGTCGAATGGCACCAAGTGCGGGGGCACCTCGACGAGATCCCCGACCACGTCCCCGAATATGTCACCGCACTCGTGGGCTTCATTCCCGTGTGCGTGCGGCAAGGCGATCTCGACGTGGCGCGACGGCTCTATCCCATGCTGCTGCCGTACGCCGGGCTCCAGGTGGTCGCCACACCGCACACCCCGTCCGTCGGGCCGGCGAGCCTGCCGCTGGGTGAGCTCTCCGAGGCGCTCGGCGACCTCGTCACCGCTGAGGAGCACGCACTCGACGGCCTCGCTTCGGCAGTGTCGATGGGCTCGCCGGTCTTCGAGGCTCGGGCACGACTCCTGCTCGCGCGCCTCGCTCGCGGCCGAGATCGCCGAGACGCCGCCGGCACCGAGGCCCGGCGGCATGCGGAGGCGGCGCGCGTGATCGCGCGACGGATCGCCTGGCCCGCGTTCGAGCAGCGCATCGACGCGGTCATCGCGGACGACCAACGCGGCGGCCTCTCGAAGCGGGAGTATGAGATCGCCGCGCTCATCGCCGAGGGGAAGAGCAATCGGCGGATCGCCGACGAGCTGTTCCTGTCGGAGCGCACCGTCGAGGCGCACGTTCGGCACATCTTCGCCAAGCTCGGCGTCGACTCCCGCGTCGCCGTCGCCATGTGGCAGGCCGCGCGCGGATGACCCGAGCACCGGCCGAACGTGCCAGGAATTGGCGGAATCACGGATGTCGCGACCGCCCCGACCGACCTACCGTGTCGGCATGACCGCCATCACCGCACCCAGAACCCTGTCCTTCAGCCGCGTCGCGGGCGGCCTCGTGATCGTCGCTGCCGCGACCGGGATCGCCGGGGCGATCGCGCTCCTCGTCGTCCCGCCTGCGGTCCCCCCCGACATCTTCAGTTATCCACTCGAAGGCAGCGCCTACGCGGTGGTGCAGGCGAGCTTCTTCGTCAATCACGTCCTGCTCGGCCTCGGACTCGTCGCGCTCCTGATGCTCCCCGTCTCGCGCGCGAGGCCCGGTCATGCCGGCCTCTGGATCGCCCTCGTCGGCATGGCAGTCCTCGCCGTCTGCGAGCTGTGGGCGATCGGCGTCGCCGATGCCGCCTACCCCTCGCCCGAGACCGCCCCGCTCGACATCGGCTACGGTGTCTCCTCGATCGCGCTCGGCGTGGGCCTGGTGCTCGCCGGCATCGGCGTGGCCCGGTCTCGCGAGTGGTCCGGCTGGCGCCGGTGGATCGTCCTCGTCGCCGGCGTGATGCTCTTCGTCGTCGTACTCCCCGGCCTCCTGGCGGGCTTCGTCGGCGGGCGGATCGGGCTCGCGCTCTGGATGGTCGCCTGGGGGCTCATCGGTGTCGCACTCGTCACCGAACGTCCTCCCGGTCGGCCCGCGTGATGCTCGAGCACGCGTAGGATCGCGCCGTGAGCATCGCTTCACCGCCATCCGATGCGGCAGCGAGGAAGGTGACTGCTGTCCTCATGATCGGCAGCGGCACGATCATCGTCGGCGCGGCCTTGATGTATACCGGGCGGACGTTCTGGGGCTGGCCGGCGAACTTCGGCTACATCGCATGGGAGCGTGGGTTCGTCATCGCGGCGGTGCTGGTGTCGGTGCTCGGGCTCGCCTTGCTCGAGCAGTTGCTCCGCGATGCTGGGGCGGTCATCCTTCCCCGGCTTGCCTTCGTGACGTACCTTGTGGGTGCCATCGTGTTGATCTCAGCCGAAGCCTTCGTCATCGCTGGCCGCGGCTACCTCGAGCCGCAGATCGTCCTCTTCGTCGTCTTGGCGTGCCTGGCGCAGGCGGCATACGGCGTGGCGCTGGTGCAATCCCGCCTCGTGGCGGCATGGGTCGGCTGGTTGACGATCGCCTGGAACGTGGGCGCGCTCGGGATCCTCGCACTTCTCTTCCCGAACGTGTACTACCCCGTGCTGCACTTCATCGCTCCGGTGATCATCGGCATAGCGCTGCTGCTCCCGCGCAGGCACCGAGCCGAGAGCGGCCCTGCCCCGTCCGGATGAAGACCACCGGCGCGCCCGGCAGCCGTCCGATGTTCAGTGGTCGTTGATCGAGTCGATGCTGCCGCTGTTCCGGCGTTCCAAGGCCGACCGTAGTCACGGCGAGCGGTTCACCTAAATGGAATGAGGCATTCCGCTTAGTGTAAGATCGTAGCGGAATGGCCAATTCCGATTAGTGCTCTGAAGGAGCCTCGTTGCCTGACCTGAACATGCACCCAGCGTCGTCGTCCGTAGACGCGGTCGACCGCGCCCCCGCGTCCTCACGGCACCTGAGACTGCTCGTGTACGGCGCCGGGGTGATCGGCACCATCTTCGCCGCCCGAATGCATGAGGCCGGACACGACGTCTCGCTCCTCGCCCGAGGTGAACGCCTGACCGCGCTGCGAGAGCACGGCGTATTGCTCGCCGAGGGCGACAGCCCGGACATCAGGCAGGTCCCGGTCCCCGTCATCGAGAGCCCCGCGGGCCGATACGACCTGATCGCCGTCTTCGTCCGCACCCACCAGGTCGACGCCGTCCTCGAGTCGATCGCAGGGCTCGACTGCGACGTCTTGTTCGCGCTGAACTGGGCGGCCGGTCCGGAGCCGCTTGCTGCGGCAATCGGCCGCGAGCGCGTGCTGCTCGGCTACCCCGCAGTGGCCGGGACCATGGACGGGGAGGTGGTCCGCTACAGGCCGAGCTCGCTGCTGACCCGTCTGGTCCGGATGCCGATCGGCGAACCCGATGGTCGTACCACTCCGCGACTGGAACGAATCGTGCAGTCGTTCCAGTCCGCAGGAATCAACGCCAAGGCCGAACCCCGGATGGACGCGTGGCTCAAGACGCATGCCGCGTTCGAGGTGCCGCTCGGGCGGGCGGTGCGCGCTGCGGGCGGCCCCGCGGCTCTGGCCGGCGATCCCGACGCGATCCGGAACATGATCCGACTCATGAGGCAGAACCTCGAGGGCATGCCGGCGCGGCCGGTCCCACGTGGCTTCGACGCGCTGCGCACCGTGCCCGAACGGGTGCTCGTGGCCGTGTTCCGCCGTTTCCTGCACAGCTCGGCGGCTGCACCCCTCGGCACCGCCTCGCCCGCCGTGTCCGCAGAACTCGACCGGATGGCCGAGCAGGTGCGCGCCCTTGCAAGCGCCCGTCAGCCGACGTTCGTGGTGACCCATCGGCGACGATAATGTGCTGATGCCAATCGACGAACACCTCGCGCGCACCAAGCGGAGAGACGCGGCCCTGAATAGCGAGCGCCTCATGCAGGCGGCGCGTGAGGTGTTCGCGCGGCAGGGCCTTTCTGCGACGCTGGAGGACATTGCTCAGCATGCGGGAGTCGGCGTCGGCACGGTCTATCGGAATTTCGCCAGCAAACGGGAGATCATCGAGACCTTGTACGACGCGGCGCTGGATTCTGTCCTGGCCGATGTGCAGACGGCGCTGGAGATCCAAGACCCGTGGGTAGCAATCGTGACGTTCTTCGAAGTCACGGCGTCGAATCAGGCGCAGGATCGCGGTCTGTGTGAGACATTCCTCGGGCACGACGGCTTCGGTCCCGACGAGCGTATCGCTGAGGAACTCGTCGCCGTTGTCTCTCCGTTGTTCGACCGGGCAAGTGAGGCCGGGGTTCTCCGCGAAGGAGTCACCGTCACGGACATCGGCCCGATCTTCGCAATGCTCGACGGTGTCTACCGAATGAGCGATGCACGTCCCGACCTGTGGCGACGGTACCTGGCTCTCATCCTCGACGGCCTCCGTGCCGGCGACCGGCCGGCTCTTCCTGTACCTGCATTGGATGTCGCCGCGTTCAAGACAGCACTCACGGCTGCCGATTGAAGCTCAAGGGGATTCCGCGGCCACGAATAACGGAGCCATACGATCTCGAGACCCGTCCAGCAGACATCTCGCGACTCCTCGACCTCGAAAGTGCCCTGCTTACGCTGCGTAATCGAGTAACCAACGATTAGGCGCGTCGCCGCTCGGCCACCAGCGCGGCGATCACGTGGCGCGCATTGGCGGCGAGCGGCGGATTCCGCTCGGAGTAGTAGGGCAGCCGCGCGAGCGCCTGCAGCAGCACCCACCCGCGCGCCCGCGCCCAGGTCGCGTCGTCGGCCCCGACCTCGACGCGGAATACGGCCCGCGCGTGCGCAGGCAGCAGGTTCCACGCGGCGCGCAGGTCGCTCGCGGGGTCGCCCAAGCCCATCGAGCCGAAGTCGAGCACGCCCGTGAGCCGCCCCTCCCGCAGCAGTAGGTTGCTCGGTGCGAGGTCGCCGTGGATCCACGTCGGCGGTCCGGCGTGGTGCGGTGCGGCGAGCGCGTCCTCCCACACGGCGACCACGACATCGCGAGCGACGCCGAGCTCGTGCTCGAGGAGGCCGAGGTTCGTGCGCACGAGCTCGTCCTCCTCGTGCAGCGGTCTCGGCCATGCCGTCGTGGGTGCGCCCGTCGGGTCGAGCGAACGCATCGCGCGCACGAATCGGGCGAGGTCGACCGCGAGGGCGAGGGCGTCGTCGCCATGCTCGAACGGCGGATGCCGCCCCTCCACCCAGCGGCACACGGTCCAGGGCCATCCGTAGCCCTCGCCCGGCGCGCCGAGGGCGAGCGGCAGCGGCACCTCGACGGGAAGCGCGGGCGCGATCCGCGGGAGCCAGGCCCACTCGCGCTCGATGGGGGCGACCGCCCAGTGGATCCGCGGCATCCGCACGCTGAGCTCGTCACCGAGGCGGTAGATCGCGTTGTCGGTGCCGAACGACACGACGGGGGAGATCGGCAGCGCCGCCCATTCCGGGAACTGCGCGGCGACGAGGCCCGCGACGAGCGCGGCATCCGTCTCGACCTCGTCGTCGTGCATGCGCGTCATCGCACTCACGCTACGCCCGGGGGTGAGAGCGCGGTTCTTCCGCGGCGCAGAAGAACGCCGGAAGTTCACCCCCCGGATCGTCGGGTCGGGGGTTCGAACCGGGCGCAGCATGGATGCACGGACCCCCGGACGGCGCCAGGGCAGGCGCCAGACGGAACACACCGAAACATCCGCTCAGCACCAACGGAGGACACCATGAGCACCACGAACCGCCCCGGCGACCAGACCCAGACCGCTGCCGAGCTGCAGCTCGAGTGGGACGCGAACCCCCGCTGGAGCGACGTAAGCCGCGACTACACCGCCGAGGACGTCGTCGCCCTCCGCGGCCCGGTCCGCGAGGAGCGCACGCTCGCCAAGCGCGGCGCGGAGAAGCTCTGGCAGGACATCCAGCGGAACACCGGCACCGCCTTCGCGCCCCAGGAGGACCCGCAGTGGTCGGCCGCACTCGGCGCCCTCACCGGCAACCAGGCCGTGCAGCAGGTGCGCGCTGGCCTGAAGGCGATCTACCTCAGCGGCTGGCAGGTCGCGGCCGACGCGAACCTCAGCGGCCAGACCTATCCCGACCAGTCGCTCTACCCTGCCAACTCGGTGCCCGCGGTCGTGCGCCGCATCAACAACGCGCTGCTGCGCGCCGGCCAGATCGAGCAGGGCACCGACGACCGCGACTGGATGGCGCCCATCGTCGCCGACGCCGAGGCCGGCTTCGGCGGCCCGCTCAACGCCTACGAGCTCATGGGCCAGATGATCGAGGCGGGCGCGGCCGGCGTGCACTGGGAGGACCAGCTCGCGAGCGAGAAGAAGTGCGGCCACATGGGCGGCAAGGTGCTGGTGCCGACGAGCCAGCACATCCGCACCATCAACGCGGCACGGCTCGCAGCGGATGTCGCCGGCGTGCCGTCGATCATCATCGCCCGCACCGACGCGCTCGCCGCAACGCTGCTCACGAGCGACCACGACGAGCGCGACCGGCCGTTCGTCACGGGAGAGCGCACCGCCGAGGGCTTCTACGAGGTGCAGAACGGCATCGAGCCGGTCATCGCCCGCGGCCTCGCCTACGCCGAGTACGCCGACCTGCTCTGGGTCGAGTCGGCCGAGCCCGACCTCGACCTCGCGCGCCGCTTCGCGGAGGCCGTGCACGAGAAGTTCCCGGGCAAGCGCCTGAGCTACAACTGCTCGCCGTCGTTCAACTGGAAGCGCCACCTCGACGACGACCAGATCGCGAAGTTCCAGCGCGAGCTGGCGTCGATGGGCTACGCATTCCAGTTCATCACCCTCGCGGGCTTCCACGCCCTCAACCACTCCATGTTCACGCTCGCCAAGGACTACAGCGAGCGGCACATGAGCGCCTACGTCGAACTCCAGGAGGCCGAATTCGCCTCGGAGGCATCCGGATACACCGCCACGCGCCACCAGCGCGAGGTCGGCACCGGCTACTTCGACCAGATCGCCACCGCGCTGAACCCCAACAGCGCAACCCTCGCCCTCGTCGGATCGACCGAGGAAGAACAGTTCAACCACTGACCCGCTCGCGGGTTCCGAACTCCGAGGAGAAGACCATGAACACCACACCCAGCATGACGCTCGAGCGAGAGCGAACGGATGCCGCGGCATCCGGCCCCCGCGCAGAGCCCAAGCCCGCCACCGGCAGCTTCCAGACGTACCAGCCTCGCATCGAGGTGACGTCCCCGCTCGGGGAGCGCACTGAGCTCCCCGGCCGGTATGGCGAGATCCTCACGCCAGAGGCGCTCGCGTTCCTCGCGGAGCTGCACGATCGCTTCGCGCACACCCGGCACGAGCTGCTCGCCGTGCGCCTGCAGACCCGGGTCGACGCGGCGAACGGCCGCGACCCGAAGTTCCTGCCTGAGACCGAGTGGATCCGCAACGACCCGTCGTGGCGGGTCGCGGGCGCCGCTCCCGGCCTCGACGACCGACGCGTCGAGATCACCGGCCCGACCGACCGGAAGATGGCCATCAACGCGCTGAACTCCGGCGCGAAGGTATGGCTGGCCGACCAGGAGGACGCCACGAGCCCCACCTGGCCGAACGTGATCGAGGGCCAGCTGACGCTCTTCGACTTCGTGCGCGGGAACCTCGAGTACACGAGCCCCGAGGGCAAGGAGTACCGCGTCACCGCGGGCGAGACGCCCACGATCGTGATGCGCCCGCGCGGCTGGCACCTCGTGGAGAAGCACCTGAGGTTCCACGACCGAGCGGGGCGCGCGATGCACGCGTCGGGATCGCTCGTCGACTTCGGGCTGTACTTCTTCCACAACGCGCAGCGCCTCATCGACGCTGGCCGCGGCCCGTACTTCTACCTGCCGAAGCTCGAATCGCACCGCGAGGCGAAGCTGTGGAACGACATCTTCGTCTTCGCACAGGAGGCGCTCGGCATCCCACGGGGCACCGTGCGGGCGACCGTGCTCATCGAGACCATCCAGGCCGCGTTCCAGATGGACGAGATCCTCTACGAGCTGCGCGAGCACTGCGCCGGCCTCAACGCCGGCCGCTGGGACTACATCTTCTCGATCGTGAAGACGTTCCGCTCCCGTGGCCGCCGATGGGTCATGCCCGACCGCAAGTCGATCACGATGACGGTGCCGTTCATGCGGGCCTACACCGAGCTGCTCGTCGCGACCTGCCACAAGCGGGGCGCGCATGCCATCGGCGGCATGAGCGCGTTCATCCCGAACCGTCGCGATGCAGAGGTCACCGAGCGGGCGCTCGCCGCGGTCGCCGCCGACAAGCGCCGCGAGGCGGGCGACGGCTTCGACGGCACGTGGGTGGCCCACCCCGACCTGATCCCCACCGCGCGAGCGGAGTTCGACACCGTGCTCGGCGACCGGCCCAACCAGGTCGACCGCCTGCGCGACGACGTGGAGGTGACGGCGGCGCAGCTGCTCGACATCCCGTCGATCGGCGGCGAGGTCACGGAGGCCGGCGTGCACGACAACATCTCGATCGCGATCCGCTACCTCGAGTCGTGGCTGCGGGGCACGGGCGCGGCCGCCATCGACAACCTGATGGAGGACGCCGCGACCGCCGAGATCTCGCGCTCGCAGGTGTGGCAGTGGCTGCACGACAACACCGTCACCGCCGAGGGTACGCGTATCGACCAGACGTCGATCGTGCGGATCATGGCGGCAGCCGTCGCCGAGCTGCCGCGCTTCGAGGGCGACCGCTTCGACGACGCCATCTCGGTGTTCCGCACCGTCGCGCTCGAGCCGGAGTTCCCCACCTTCCTGACTGTGGGGGCCTACGCCCGGTTCCTCTGATCGAAGGGCCGAGCACGGATGCCGCGGAGGAACGTTCCTCCGCGGCATCCGTGCTCAGCGCAGCGGCACGCCGACGTCGCTGCCGCCCTCGGGCGTGAGCCGGGCGTTCATCTTCACGAGCGAGGGCGTCGGCACGAAGCCGCCCGCGAACAGCGCCTCGCCCTGGCGGAACCACGGCGACCTCGCGAGCAGCGACGTGGGCGCGTAGCCGAAGTAGGTGCCGAGCTCCGCGAGGTCGACCGGCGAGGTCATCTTCATGAGGGCGAGGTTGTCGCACTGCGAGATGATCCCCGGATGCACCTTCGACGGCCGCTGCGTCGACAGCAGGAGCCAGAGGCCGAACTTGCGACCCTCGGCGGCGATCTGCACGATCCGCTCGCGCACGGCGACCGCGAGCGGGGAGTCGAGCCGGGGCGAGCACAGGTTGTGCGCTTCGTCGATCACGAGCAGCACAGGACGCCGCTCCTCGCGCCGCTCCCAGAGGTCGTCGAGCAGCGACAGCGCGACGACGAGCTGCTGCTCCGGCGTCGAGAAGCCGCCGAGGTCGAGCACCGTGGCATCCGGCCGCTCGGCCACCACGTCGGTGACGGCGGTGGCGCCGGCCGCCCACACCTCCCAGTCGAGCACGCCGAGGTTCTCGATGCGCTCGGCGAGCGGATGCGCCTCGTCGCCGGTCTGGGTCCGCTCCCGTAGCATCGGCATGATCTGGGCGAGCTCGCCGGCGCGCATCAACTCCTCGAGGTGCACGAGCCGGTTGTACTCATCGCGATCGACGACCGGGTCGAGCCGCAGCACGGCGGCCTTCGACGGCAGGCGCAGGTCGATGAACCGGGCCCGGAGGGCGGAGTCGCCCTCGCCGCGGGCACGCAGCACCCGGATGTCGCGCTGCGCGAGCGCCTCCGCGGTCGGACCGGTCGCATCGGGGTTCAGCTCGCCGAGCCTCACGAAGTCGGAGTTGGGATCGAAGATCACCACCGGGAGTGCAGTGTGGGCGATGAGCTGCTCGAGCACCACGCCGAGCGCATAGGTCTTGCCGGAGCCGCTCTGCCCGCACCAGAACGTGTGCCGATTGAAGCGGTGCGGGAGGAGCTTCGCCGGCCCGCCGGGCTGAGTGAGGTTCGAGCCGACCTCGAGGAGCGCTCCCGTGGTCTCGTGAAGCGTCTCGATGGTCGCGACGTCGACCTCCTCCAGGGTGCCCGTGTCGAACGGAAGGCTGCGGGCGGTGTCGAGCCCGGCGTCCGTGAGCACGCCGATGAGCCGGCCGCGCAGGCTCGCCGGCTGTTCGTCCGAGCGATCCTCGACGAGCGCGAGCTGCCGTTCACCGTCACCGGTGACGATGACGAGCGACCCCGCCACGAAGCTCGTCCCACCGGCGTCGCCGACGGTGAAGGAGCGGCCGTCGTTCGATCGGGCTTCACGTGCAGCATCCATGCGCCGATCATCCCACCGGAGCGCACGCCCGCTCTGGAAGAATCGGTGACCGTGTCAGACATCTCGATCCGCGTCGCGGGAGCAGCGGATGCCGCGGCGCTCGCCGAGCTCGCCGCGGAGACGTTCCCGCTCGCCTGTCCGCCGTCCACCACCGCCGAGGCGATCGCCGCGTTCATCGCCGCCAACTTCACGGTCGATCGCATGGCCGGGTACCTCGGCGACGCGCATCGCACGCTGCTCGTGGCGGAGGAACCGGGCGGCCGTTTCGTCGGCTACTCGATGCTCATCGCCGGTGAGCCGGGCGATGCGGATGCCGCGGCGGCGGTGTCGGCGCGACCGGCCGTCGAGCTCAGCAAGTTCTACACCCGCGCACTCACCCACGGCACGGGCGTCGTCGCCGGTCCGCTGATGGCGGCGACGCTCGAGGCGGCCGCGACGACGGGCGCGGCCTCTGCGTGGCTCGGCGTGAACAAGGAGAACGCGCGCGCCATCCGCTTCTACGAGAAGCACGGATTCGCGAAGGTGGGTCGGAAGCGCTTCCGCCTCGGCGACCGCGAGGAGGACGACTGGGTGCTCGAGCGACCGCTCGGCTGATCGACCGCGATAGCGGTACCGACGTGACGGGTGTCTTGCCCGGCACCGGCACTGATGCCGAAATAGCATCAGTGCCGGAGTCGGCAAAGGTCGGAGTTGCCGTGGCGGTTTCAGCCGACGCTGCGGAGGGCATCGGCGGGCCGGAGGCGGGAGGCACGCCTTCGCCGATCGCTCCGGCGAGAAGGCCGCCGCGGTCACATTGCATCGCCGCATTTCCCTGACTAAAGTCAGAGATATGTCGAACGAGCCCGAGCGCGAGGCTGTCGACACGGTGCGCGCCTTCAACCGCACGGTGACGAGCCGCATCGGTGCGCTCCAGGACCACTACCTCGGCAGCGACCGCTCGCTCGGCAGCTCCCGCGTGCTCTGGGAGGTCTCGGGCGACGGCGTCGACGTGCGCGCCATCCGCGAGCGGCTGGAGCTCGACTCGGGCTACCTCAGCCGGCTCCTGCGCTCGCTCGAACGCGAGGGGCTCGTGACCGTCGTCGGCTCGGCCGCCGACTCGCGGGTGCGGACCGTGCAGCCGACCGCGGCCGGGCGCGCGGAGCGCGCCGAGCTCGACCGCCGAAGCGACGAGCTCGCGGCATCCGTGCTCGCACCGCTCAGCGACGGGCAGCGGGCCCGCCTCGTCGACGCGATGGGCACGGTGATGCGCCTCCTCGAGGCCGGGCTCGTGCAGGTCGAGCCCGCGGATGCCGCGTCCGACGACGCGCGCCGGTGCCTTGCGGCGTACTACGCCGAGCTCGCCCGGCGATTCCCGGGCGGGTTCGACCCGGGGCGGAGCCTGCATCCCGACACGCACGAGTTCGCCGAGCCGTCGGGACTCTTCGTGCTCGCGCGCCTGCACGGGCGGGCGATCGGATGCGGCGCGGTGCTGTTCCACGACGACGCGCCGGCGTACATCAAGCGCATGTGGGTCGACGACGCCGTGCGCGGCATGGGCGTGGGGCGGCGCATCCTCGTCGCGCTCGAGCAGGCCGCACGCGACCACGGCGCGGCATCCGTCACGCTTGAGACGAACGCGAGCCTCACCGAGGCGATCGCGATGTACCGCGCGGCGGGCTACGTCGAGGTCGAGCCGTTCAACGACGAGGTCTACGCCGACCACTGGTTCGAGAAGCCGCTCGCGCCTGCCGTCGGCTAGCTCCGCGCCGCGAGCGAGGCCGCGATGGGCCGCCCGCGGCGCCGCGACGCCGAGCGTGCCGCAGCCCGCGCGATCGCCCAGGTGCCGAGTCCCGACGCGAGGAACACCGCCGCGAGGATCGCCCAGCCGCCGAACCCGAGGGTGAGCGCGGTCGAGGTGACGAACAGCGGTGCCACCATCGCGCCGAGCGAGTAGCCCATGGAGAAGACGCCCTGGTAGGTGCCCGCCCGCACCGGATCGGCGAGCTCGAAGCTCAACCCCCAACCGCCCGCCTGCGAGAGCACCTCGGCGAACGCGTGGGCGATGGCGGCCGCGACGATCACCGCGACGGCGAACCCCGCGGGCAGTCCCGCCGCCGCGGCATACACGAGGCAGGCCCCGGCCATCATCCAGGCGGCGATGGCCGACACGCGCCCGGCCCGCCGCAGGTCGTGCGTGCCCCGGGAGAGCGGCACCTGGAAGAGCACGACGATCACGGTGTTGAGGATGAGCACCGCCGCCACGAGCACCTCGGGCGCGGAGGTGTGGTTCGCGATCCAGAGCGGCACACCCACCTCGCCCACGCCGAACTGCATGCCGAACACCGCGGTCAGGGCGGTGAGGGCGAGGTAGCGCGGGTCGCGCCAGGGGGAGTGGGCGCGCAGCGCGCGCCGCTCAGCGCGAGCGGATGCCGCGACATCCGTCGACCCCGTCACGGTCGTCGCGGGCGCGACCGCCTCCCGCTCCCGTGCGTCCACGTTCGCCGGCAGTCGCACGAGCTGGGTCACGCCCGCGAGGGACATCACGCCGGCGGCGACGATGATCCAGCGGTAGGCGTCGGCCGTGCCGGCGAGCAGGGCGAGCGCGCCGATGCCGGAGCCGACGGCGATCGCGAGGTTCGTGACCGTGCGGAGCACCGCGCGGGCGTGCACCCGCCGGTCGCCGTCGAAGGCGCGGGCGATGATCGCCATGCGCGTCGAGTTCCCGGCCTGCTCGATCGCCCCGACGAGCACGGCGATGACGAGGGCGCTCGCGAAGTCGTGCGCGAACACATAGCAGATGAGCCCGACGCCGTCGATCACCGAGAGCACCACGAGCAGGCGCCGTGCGCTCACGCGGTCGGCGAGCCATCCGCCCGCGAGCGACGAGAGCACCCCGGCGGCGCTCGCGGCGCCGAGCACGATGGCGACCTCGTGCGCGGGGAGGCCGACGATGAGCGTGAAGTACAGCACCGTGACCGTCAGGAAGATGCCCCGGCCGACGCGGCTGATGAGCGTCGCGATGACGAGGATCCGCAGCACGGGGTCGGCGACCGAGTCGACCATGCGGCGGAGGAGTCCGGCGCGGGGCGGTGCGGCCGCGGCCTGCTCGACCGCCGCCGCGGCGGCGTCGAGCTGGGGTTCGATGATGGGGAGGGTGCCGGTGTCGGGGGTGGGGGTAGGGCTCACGGTTCTGTTCTTCCAGAGCGCGGTGGGCCGTCGAAATCGATGTAGCGTTGTGCTTCATGTTGAGGTACCTGCTCACCGAGGACGACGTCGGCAGCGTGCGCTTCGGCATCTCCCCGCTGTGCGAGCTCGGCCTCTCGCTGCGGGCGATCCGCGAACCAGCCCGGTTCCCGCTGCAGCTCGGCTGGCTGCGCCGCACCGAGGAGGCCCGCGCCCGCCTCGACCTGGCGACCCTCTCGGGCCTCATCGACGAGCGCATGTGGACGCCCGACTTCCTGAACCCGCGCCCGAGCTCGCCGCTCACGCGCCTCGACGAGGAGCTCGACGTGCTGCTCGCGACGCCCGCCGAGGTCTTCCGCGGCGACCTCGTCGCCGTGCACGGACGCGTGCCCGACGTGTTCGCGGGCTCCACGAGCGCCGCGCTCCGCCGCATCGTGCGTGCGCTCCGCCAGCTGTGGGACACCTGCTTCGAGCCGTACTGGCCGCGTATGCGTGCGGTGCTGGAGGCCGACGTCGTCTATCGCGGAAGGCAGATCGCCCAGTCGGGCGTGGCCACGATGCTGAACGGCCTCTCATCGCGCGTCGAGTACGACCACGGCGTCGTGATCGTGCGCCTCGCCGATCCGACCGACCGCGTGCAGGCGATCGACGGCAACGGCCTCACCCTCGTGCCGACGATGTTCACGCGGCGCGCGTCGGCGCCAGTCGGCGACGGCCCGCCCATGATCATGTACTCGGCCCGCGGCCAGGGCGCGCTCTGGGAGGCGGAGCAGGTCGCGAATCCCGCGGCGGTGGCCGCGGTGCTCGGCGAGACCCGGGCGAGCCTGCTCGCAGCGCTCGGCGACCCGGCGTCGTCGACCGAGCTCGGCGTTCGCCTGGGCGTCACCGCGTCGGCCGTCAACCAGCACCTGCGCGTGCTCCGCGACGCGGGCCTGCTCGTCAGCACGCGCTACGGTCGCAGCGTGCTGTACCTCCGCAGCGAGCTCGGCAGCGCGCTGCTCGAGTCGCGCGCGGGCTGAGGCCGGCGGATGCCGCGGCATCCGCTTCCTCGGCGGTCGTGCTACTCGGGGTCGGGCGCGACCCGCAGCACCACCTTGCCTCGCACGTGCCCCGTCTCGAGCAGCCGGTGCGCCTCGGCGCCTTCGGCAAGCGGCAGTTCGCGCTCGACGTGCACGCGCACGGAGCCGTCGTCGATGAGCCGTGTGATGACCGCGAGGGTGCGGGCATCGGGCGACACCGAGTAGCCGGTCGCACGGATGCCGCGGGCCGACGCCTCCTCGGCCATGGTGGGCCACGACCCGGTCGGCACGCTCACGATGAGCCCGCGCCGGCGCAGCACGTCGAGGGAGCGGGTGCCGGTGTCATCCGTCGCGTTGCCGACGAGATCGATCACGACGTCCTGCTCGCCGACGACCTGCTCGAAGCGCGCCGACCCGTAGTCGACGACGTGTCGCGCACCGAGGGAGCGCACGAACTCCACGTTCGGTGCCGAGCACGTCGCGGTGACCTCGGCACCGAAGTACGTCGCGAGCTGCACCGCGAAGTGGCCGACCCCGCCGCCCCCCGCGTGGATGAGCATGCGCTGCCCCTCGTGGGCGCGGGCGGTGTCGACCACGGCGCCCCACGCCGTGAGGGCGGCCAGCGGCACTGCCGCCGCGTCGACGAATCCGAGTGACGAGGGCATCGGTGCGAGGCTCATCGACGACACGGAGATGGCCTCGGCATAGCTGCCGCCGACCCGCGGCACGCGGCCCATGCCGTAGACGCGGTCCCCGGGGTGCAGTGGGTGCGACGCGTAGGGCACGGTCTCGACGATGCCGGCGAAGTCGTTGCCGAGCACGGCGGGGAACGAGCCGATCGCCGCCGCCACTCCGCGTCCTGCCCGGGTCTTGACGTCGATCGGGTTCACCCCTGCGACCACCACCCGCACGAGCACCTCGTCGCTCACCCGGATCGGACGCGGCACCTCGGCCAGGTGCAGCTCGTCGGCATCCCCGGTGCGATCGATCACGAGCGCCTGCATCGTCTCCGTCATCGGCACTTCCTCCCGTCGCAATCCCCACGCACCACTATGCTGCACGCAGAGCGTCTCGGAGCGGGCGGATGCGGCGGGAACGGGGATTTCCATGAGGCGGCTGTTCGGGGTCCTGCGGGTGCTGGCGGCGGCGGCGATCATCGTCGCGATCGTGGGGCAGTTCGCACAGAGCTGGTCGATGGTGCCCGATCGGGTGGCCTTCGTCGTCAACTTCTTCAGCTTCTTCACGATCCTCTCGAATGCCGTCGCGGCGATCGTGCTGCTCGTCGGCGCGTGGTATGCATTCACGCGGTCCGCGGATACGTACTCCTACAACCTCGTGCGTGCCTGCGCGGTCACCTACATGGCCACGACGCTGGTCGTCTACAACCTGTTGCTGCGCGAGATCTCCCTCGACCAGGCCACGACGGTGCCATGGTCGAACGAGATCCTGCACCTGTGGGCGCCGCTCTACCTCGTCGTCGACTGGGTGCTCGCGCCCGGCCGCAGGCACGTCGAGTGGCGCCGGCTCTGGACCATCGCGATCTTCCCGATCGCATGGGTGATCTACTCGATGATCCGCGGCGCGCTCATCGGGTGGTACCCGTACCCGTTCCTGAACCCCGCGCAGCCGGCGGGCTACGGTGCCGTCGCCGTGTACGTCATCGCCATCGCCTCGTTCATCCTGCTCGTCGGAGCCGGCATCATCGCGCTCAGCCGCACCCCATGGCCGCACGAGCCCGAGGAGCCGACGCCATCCGCCCACGTCTCCGTCTCCGGCGAGCGCGATGAGCGCGAGGGCGCCGTCAGGGCCTGAGTCTGGGCTCAGTCGCGCTGCAGCCAGCGACCGACGCGCTCCCGCAGCACCGCCGTCTGCGCCGCCTGGCCGTCGTCGCGTGGGGGCAGCAGCTCGAACATCGTCCGCAGGCCCCCGGCCCAGCGCTCCGCGATGGCGAAGGGGTGCACCGGGTCGCGCGGCGCGCCGACGACGAGCGAGCGGATGTCCCGGTCGGGGAGCTCCGCGAGCTCGGCGTCGTCCGCGAACGCACGGTTGCGCGGGATCTCGACGAGGCGCATGGCCCGGCGCGCGGCATCCGGCGCTTGGAACTGCGAGAGGAGCGCTCGCCCGCCGGCGGGCGAGGCCGCGGCGACCTCCTGGAAGATCGCCCGCTCCCGGAACTCCGACGCGCCGGCCGGCCCGGCCTCGGCGAGGATCTGGCCGATGACGGGGAAGGGCCGGAGGTTCTCCGGCAGCGATCGGTCGTCGAACGCGGGCCGCACGAAGACGGCGCGGCGCACCGGCAGCAGGCCGTCGAGCGCGATGCGCAGCGCGAGCGCCGCGCCCATCGAGATGCCGATGATCGTGATCGGGTCGGATGCCTCGGGGTGGCCGCGACCCGCCTCCGCGAGGGCCGCGGGCACCTGCTCGCACACCTCGGCGGCGAGGCGGTCGATCGCGAAGTCGGCCGGTTCGCCGACCGCCAGGAACCCGCCGTGCGCGCGCACGTCGGGTGCGACGATGAGCTCGTCGGCGCCCGCCACGGCCTGCACGACGGGCTCGAAGATACCGAGGGGCTGTCGGCGGTCGGCGCCGAGCCCGTGCAGCAGCACTGTCGTCACGCGAGCGCTCCGGGGCGGTAGACCGCCCTCGCCGGGTCGTCGGGGCGCAGTGCGAGCAGGACCTCCTCGGCGAGCCGGACGAGGATCGCGATCTGGTCGTCGTCGCGGTCGACCCACCGGCAGCGCGGCTCGTCGCCGATGGGCACGAAGTCCTCGTGCTGCTCCCACACCACGAGCGTGCGCTCGGCGCCGAGCACGTACTGCTGCCACCACACCTGCCGAAGGTAGCCGCGCGGGATGCCGCGCCAGGTGCGTGACGTGGTCTTGATCTCGCAGAGCTCTGGGGTTCCGTCGGCCGCGACCCGGAGCCCGTCGGGCGTCGCCAGGTGCCGCCGGTCGGATGCCGCGTGGAACAGCAGCGTCGACGGCTCGATGCCGTGTGTGCTCCGCACCCACTCTGCGATCACGGGCTCGCGCTGCCGGCCGTGATCGGTGAACCGGCTGCCGCCGAAGCCGCGGAGCGTGCCGTGCAGCTTCTCCCACGCCGCCGATCGCACCGCCGCCCGCGACGAGAGTTTCGCCGCATCCGTCGCGGTGATGCCCTGGGAGCGCGCACGCAACCACGCAACCCGGTCGTTCGAATCGGCCACGATCCGCAGCTCGTGCGGGAGCGGGGACGCCCGAAGCTCCGCTGCGACGCGCGGAGCGACCGACTCGAGGTCGAACAGCGCGAAGGGAGTGTCGGTCACTCCATCACGGTACCCCCGCTCGTCCCCTGCGGACCCGCTCGAAGTCGCGCGCCCGTCAGAACCGCCTGGCGAACGACCGGGAGCGCGAGAAACCCGCGTACGCGTCCGCTGTTTCAGCGGGCGGCGAGCGCATCGATGCCCTCGGGGGAGAGCGCGTGGTGGATGGCGAGCATCGCGGCGCCCAGCACGGCGGCGTTCTCGGCGGCGGCCGACTGCACGATGGCCAGGTGCTCGGTGGCGAGCGGCATCGAGCGCGTGTAGACGACCTCGCGCACGCCGGCGATGAGGTGTTCCCCGGCCCTGGCCATCGAGCCGCCGATCGCGATCACGGAGGGGTTGATGAGGCTCACGCACGCCGTGAGCACTTCGCCGATGTCGCGGCCCGCCTGGCGCACCGCCTGGATGGCATCGAGGTCGCCGCGCTTGACGAGGTCGACCACCTCCCCGCCCGTGCGCACATCGACGCCCTGCTCGCGGAGTGCCCGTGCGATGGCGGGACCCGACGCGAGTGCCTCGAGGCATCCGCGGTTGCCGCAGTGGCAGGGCACGTCGGCGCCCCGCGCGACCCGCACGTGCCCGATGTCGCCCGCGATGCCCTGGGCGCCGCGCTGCAGCAACCCTCCCGAGATGATGCCCGAGCCGATGCCCGTCGCCACCTTCACGAACACGAGGTGCTCGACATGCGGCCAGGCGAGCGCGCGCTCTCCGAGCGCCATGATGTTCACGTCGTTGTCGACGAGCACCGGGACCTCGAGGTGCTGTTGCACCCATCCCGGCACGTCGAAGCGATTCCACCCGGGCATGATGGGCGGATTCACGGGCCGCCCGGTGGAGTGCTCGACCGGTCCCGGCACGCCGATCCCGATCGCGACCAGGTCGCGGCGGTCTCGCCCGAGTTCGGCGATGAGCGCGAGGGCCGCGTCGACCATCCAGCCGAGCACGGCCTCGGGGCCCTGCGCGATGTCCATGCGCTCGCGGCGTTGCGCGAGCACCGACCCGGCGAGGTCGGTGACCGCGAGCGACGCGTGCGAGGCGCCGAGGTCCGCGGCCAGCACGATGCGCGCGGCGGGGTTCAACGCGAACTGCGACGGCGGACGGCCGCCCGTGGAGGCGGCATCCGACACCGGGGTGACCAGGCCGAGGCGCATGAGCTCGTCGACGCGGGCGGCGACCGTCGAACGCGCCAGCCCGGTCGCCAGCGCGAGCGATGCCCGTGTGCGCGGCACGCCGTCGCGGAGCAGCTGGAACAGCTCGCTCGCCCCCGAGATGCCGAGGGCCGATCCCCGACTGATGTCGACCATGCACTGAGTAAAGCACACCCTCTTCACGCATGCGTCGATAACGAAGCTGTCACGACAGCGACATCTTTTGTCGAGGGACTAGCATAAGTTGGCAGAGCTGTGTCAGCATGGCCAGCATGACAACGGACGTCATCGCCCCGGCCCGCACGCTCCGCGCCGGCTTCGTCGGCGGGGGCTTCATGGCCGCCGTGCACTCCCGAGCCGCTCGCGCCGCACGGGCCGAGCTCGCGGGAGGTGCGTCGTCGTCGGCACGAAGCGCACGCGATGCCGTCGGCCGGCTGGGCCTCGACGCCGCGTTCGACTCGGTGGAGGCGCTCGTCGCCGATCCCGACATCGACGTCATCCACGTCTGCACCCCGAACGCCACGCACGCGCCGATCGCGCGTGCCGCGCTCGAGGCCGGGAAGCACGTCATCTGCGAGAAGCCCCTGGCCACCTCCGTCGCGGATGCCGCGGCGCTCGCCGACCTCGCCGCGGAGCGCGGCCTCGTCGCCGCCGTGCCCTTCGTCTACCGGTTCCACCCGATGGCGCGCGAGGCGCGGGCGCGGATCGCACACGGCGACATCGGGCGACTCGTCAGCGTGCACGGCGCCTACCTGCAGGACTGGCTCGCCACCCCGCACGACGACGACTGGCGCGTCGACGCGTCGCTCGGCGGGCCGTCACGCGCATTCGCCGACATCGGGTCGCACCTCGTCGACCTCGTGGAGTTCGTCTCGGGCGACCGGATCGTGCGGCTGAACGCCTCCACTCGCACGGTCTACGAGCGCCGCGCCACCAACGTCGACATCGCCACCGAGGACCTCGTCGCGGTCGTGGTGCAGCTCGGCTCCGGTGCGGTCGGCACCCTGCTCGTGTCGCAGGTGGCGCCGGGGCACAAGAACGCCCTCTCGATCGAGCTGTCGGGCACCGACGCGACCGTGCGGTTCGAGCAGGAGCGTCCCGAGCAGCTGTGGGTCGGGCGGGCTGACGGGGCGAGCGTCATCGACCGCGACGCCGGCCGCCTCGCGCCCGACGCCGCACGGCTCGCGCTCGTGCCTGCGGGGCATCCGATGGGCTATCAGGACGCCTTCAACGCGTTCGTCGCCGATGCCTATGCCGCGATCGGCGGGGTGAGCCCCGAGGGGCTTCCGCGGTTCGACGACGGGCTGCGTGCAGTGCGCGTCACCGAGGCCGTGCTCGCCTCCGCGGCATCCGGCGCCTGGGTGGAGGTGGCCGAATGAGCGCCGGCTACGACTCGGTGGCCGAGGCCGCAGCCGGCCGCGGAGGCGTGACCGAGGCCGAGCCGGTGCTCGTGGCCGAGGGGCTCGAGAAGTCGTTCTTCGGCGTCACGGTGCTGCGGGGAGTGGGCCTCACGCTGCGACCGGGCGAGGTGCACGGCCTCGTCGGCGAGAACGGCGCGGGCAAGTCCACGTTCATGAAGATCCTCGCGGGGGTCTACGACCGCGACGCGGGAACGGTCACGCTCGGCGGCAACGAGGTCGCCTTCACGCACCCGGTCGAGGCCGCGCGGGCCGGCCTCGCGACCGTGTTCCAGGAGTTCAACCTGCTCCCCGAGCGCACGGTCGCGCAGAACGTCTTCCTCGGGCGCGAGCCCAAGCGCGGCGGGTTCGTGGACCGCAAGGCGATGGTCCGGGAGACGCGGGCCCTGCTCGACGAGCTCGGCATCGAGGGCGTCGACCCGGATGCCCCGGTGCGCACCCTCACCGTCGCCGAGCAGCAGATCGTCGAGATCGTGAAGGCGCTCTCGGTCGACGCGCGCGTGATCCAGATGGACGAACCCACGGCGGCGCTCGCCGACCACGAGGTCGAGCTGCTCTATGCGATCGTGCGTCGCCTCCAGGCGCGCGGCGTGGCGATCCTCTACGTCTCGCACCGCCTGAAGGAGATCTTCGATCTCTGCGACACGATCACGGTATTGAAGGACGGGGCGCTCGTCTCGAGCGGGCCCGCCTCGGAGCTCGACACCGACGAACTCGTGCGGCGGATGGTGGGCCGCCCGATCTCCGCATACTTCCCAGGGGCCGAGGAGGGCACCGAGCTCGGCGAGCCGCGGCTCGTGCTCCACGGCGCCGGCAACGCGTACGTCGACGGCATCGACCTCGAACTCCGCGCCGGCGAGATCGTCGGCGTCGCGGGGCTGCAGGGATCGGGGCGCACCGAGCTCGTCGAGGCGCTGTTCGGCATCGTGCCGTTCACGCGCGGCGAGCTGCTGCTGAAGGGCCGGCCCGTGCACATGACCAGCCCGCGGCAGGCGGTGAAGGCCGGAATCGCGCTCATCACCGAGGACCGCAAGGCCCAGGGGCTCGCGCTCAACCAGTCGGTCGCCGACAACGCGCTGCTCGTCATCCGCTCGGTGTTCGCCCGCCGCACGGGCGAGGTGCGCCGGGAGCTGCCCGGGGTGCTCTCCTCGCTCGAGGTCGCCTCGCGCGGGCTCGACCAGGAGGTGCAGTACCTCTCCGGCGGCAACCAGCAGAAGGTGGTGCTCGCCAAGTGGCTCGCCACCAAGCCGCGAGTCGTGCTCCTCGACGAGCCGACCCGCGGCATCGACGTCGGTGCGAAGGTCGCCGTGTACACGCTCATGCGCCGCCTCGCGAAGGACGGCGTCGCCATCCTCATGATCTCGTCGGAGCTGCCCGAGGTGATCGGCATGTCCGATCGCATCGTCGTGATGCACGACGGCCGCGCGTCGGCCGAGCTCCCCGCCATGAGCGACGAGGCCACGATCCTCTCGGCCGCCACGGGCATGCTCCGCGTCGGCGAGGCCGGGCACGAGGCATCCGGCAGCGTCGCCGCGGTCGGCGAGGCGGTCACAGATGCCGCGACGGATGCCGACACCGACGAGGAGGACGACCGATGACCGCGACCACCGCGGCGCCGGCCCGCCGCTCCCGTCGCCGGCGGCTCGACGCGACCCTCATCGTGGGCATCGCGCTCGTGGCGGTGATCGTGATCGGCGCGGTGCTGGTGGCGAGCGTCGGACGCAACTTCTTCAGCCCCGGCAACATCCGCGACATCCTCACCGGGATGAGCGTGCTCGGGTTCGTCGCGATCGGCCAGACCCTCGTCATCCTGTGCGCGTCGCTCGACCTGTCGGTGCCCTACGTCGTGAGCCTGTCGAGCCTCATCGCCGCCGACCTGATGGCCGGCAACCCGGCGAACATCCCGATCGCGGTGCTCGCGGTGCTCGCCACCGCCGCGGTCATCGGGCTGGCCAACGGGCTGATTGTCACGAAGCTGAAGGTCAACGGCTTCATCGCGACCCTCGGCACCGGCCTCATCATCAAGGGCTACCTTGACACCAACTACAAGGGCACGAGCGGCGAGGTGCCATGGGCGTTCCAGGTCATCGGCGCGACCGGCATCGGCCCGGTGCCGGTGTCGACGATGATCATGCTGCTCGTGGCGCTCGCCGCGGCGCTCTTCCTCGCCCGCACCCGCGTCGGCAACCACATGTTCGCGGTCGGCGGCAACGAACAGGTGGCGCGCCTCTCGGGCATCCGCACCGCACGCCCCCTGATCCTCGCGCACGTGCTGTGCTCGATCACCGCGGCGCTGGCAGGCCTGCTGCTCGCGAGCCGTCTCGGCGTGGGCAGCCCGACCGTCGGCATCCAGGGCGGCTACGACCTGCTCTCGATCGCGGCGGTGGTGCTGGGCGGCACCCTGCTCATGGGCGGGCGCGGCTCGATCTGGGGCACCATCGGCGGCGTCGCGATCTTCGCCGTCGTCGACAACGTGATGAGCGTCATGCAGGTGAACCCGTTCCTGAAGGACGTCGTGCGCGGCATCGTCATCGTCGCGGCCGTGGCGATCTACACGAGCCGGTCGCTCGACCGGCGCAGGCCCAGGTTCACGACGGGGGCGACCGGCACGACGACGCCGGATGCCGCACACGAGAAGGAGGCCTCGGCATGAGCGCCGTGTCATCCGACCGGCCGAGCCTCGGCCGCCGGCTCGCCGACCTCGGCCGCATGCTCGTGAGCCCGCGAGGGGCCGTCTTCCTGCTGCTGATCGTGCTGCTCGTGGCGATCGCGCTGCTGAACCCGTCGTTCGCCGAGCCCGGCCAGCTCATCCGCTTCGTGCAGCGCGTGTCGCCCGTGGCGATCGTCGCGATCGGCCAGTACTTCGTGATCGTCGGCGGCGAGTTCGACCTCTCGATGGGCTCGGTGGTCACCGCGCAGGTCGTGATCGCGGGCAACCTCATCGGCCAGGACGACGCGAAGTCGCTGCCCGTGCTGGCGCTCATGCTCGCCTTCGGCGCGTTCATCGGCCTCGTGAACGGCCTCATCGTGACCCTGCTCAAGGTGCCGAGCTTCATCGCCACCCTCGGCATGATGCTCGCGCTGCTCGGCGCCACCCTGTACTGGACGGGCGGGGCGGCCACCGGCAACCCGGCCGACTCGTTCCGCGAGATCGGCAGGGGCGGCATCCGCGACCTGCCGGTGATCGAGATCCTGCCGTGGTCGGTGCTGGTCCTCGTGATCGTGCTCGCCGTGGCGATCTGGTTCGCCCGGCGGCCGTTCGGGCGCACGATCATCGCCCTCGGCGACAACGCGATGACCGCCCGCTACTCGGGCACCCGCAGCTGGTGGGTGAAGACCTCGACGTTCATCATCTCCGCCCTCTCGGCGACGCTCGCCGGCGTGCTGCTCGTCGGCTACGCGGGCGTGCACCCGAGCGTCGGCCGGGGGTACGAGTTCACCGCCATCACCGCGGTCGTGCTCGGCGGCGTGGTGCTCGGCGGCGGGCGCGGCTGGGTCGTGGCGGCGGCCGCTGGCGCGTTCGCCCTCGAGGCCCTCTTCACGCTGCTGAACTTCGCGGGCGTGCCCTCGACGTACCGCGACGCGGTGCAGGGCGTGATCATCATCCTCGCCGTCGCCTACGCGGCGACCACCATCCGCGCGCGCCGACGCGGCCGCGCACTCGAGACCTCGCCGGGGCCAGCTCCGACGAACGACACTTCGCCGGCACCGGTGGCGAAGGAGCCCGATCCGTCACCGGATCCCGCTCGCCCTGCACACATTCCCTCGACGCAGAGGGCTGACAACGAAACCAAGGGAGGTTCGTGATGCGACGCAGGTTCACTGTTGCATCCGCCATGGTCGGCGCTCTCGCGCTGATCACGCTCGCAGGCTGTACCACCGACCCCAACGTGACCGCGCCGACGGAGGACGCCGCCACCGAGGAAGCGGTCGAGTGGTTCGACCAGGAGCTCTACGACAAGCAGGACGCCGAGCGCGACGTCGTGCCGGAAGGCCCGGAGGACCAGCCGTGGCTGCAGTACATCAACGCCGAGTTCGTCGACACCTCGCAGTATGCGAGCACGGGAGCGAAGAAGGCGTGCTTCGCCAACGCCTCCATCTCCAACCCGTGGCGCCAGACCGGCTGGATCACGATGAACCAGCAGCTCCAGGTGCTGCAGGAGGCCGGCGCCATCTCCGAGATGGAGACCCGCGACGCGCAGGACTCGGATGACACGCAGATCGCCGACATCGACTACTTCATCGAGGAGGGCAACTGCGACGTCTTCATCATCTCGCCGAACTCCACGGCGGCGATGACCCCGGCCGTCGAGCGTGCATGCGAGACCGGCAAGCCGGTCATCGTGTTCGACCGTGGCGTGGAGACCGACTGCCCGACCACGTTCATCCACCCGATCGGGGGATTCGCGTGGGGCATCGACACGGCGGAGTTCCTCATCGAGGAGCTCGAGGAGGGCGACAAGGTCGTGGCGCTTCGCATCCTGCCGGGTGTGGACGTGCTCGAGCAGCGCTGGGCGGCCGCCGAGAAGCTGTTCGACGAGGCCGGCATCGACGCGGTCGACTACTTCACGGGAGCCGACCCCGCCGAGATCAAGAAGATCATCTCCGACGAGCTCGCCAAGGGCGATGTGCAGGGCGTGTGGATGGATGCCGGTGACGGCGCCGTCGCGGCCATCGAGGCGTTCGAGGACGCCGGCGTCGACTACCCGGTGATGACCGGCGAGGACGAGATGAGCTTCCTCCGCAAGTGGAAGGAGACCGGGCTCACGGGCCTCGCGCCGGTGTACTCGAACTTCCAGTGGCGCACCCCGCTGCTCGCCGCGCAGATGATCTTCGCGGGCCAGCAGGTGCCCAAGGAGTGGGTGCTCCCGCAGGAGCCGATCCCCGCGGAGGAGGTCGACGAGTACCTCGCGCTCAACGAGAACATGCCCGACGGCCACTATGCGAAGTTCGGCGGCGAGGACCTGCCCGGTTACCCGCAGGTCTGGGAGGACCGGCAGATGCCGTAGGCCGACCCCTCGCTGGTCGAGGAGGCGCGCAGCGCCGTCTCGAGACCCGGTGCAGACTGGGTCTCGAGACGGCCGCGATGCGGCATCCTCGGCCCGCACCATCGGCTTCGGCTCGCAAGGAGGCAGCATGCGCCGCACGATCGGCGTGAACACGTGGGTCTGGACGTCGCCGCTCCACGACGACGCGCTCATCGCCCTCGCCGCGAAGGCGGCCGGCATGGGCTTCGGCGCCATGGAGCTGCCGGTCGAGCAGCCGGGGGACTGGTCGCCGGATGCCGCGGCCGACGTGCTCGCCGAGCACGGGCTCGCTGCCGTCGTGATCGGCGCCATGGGCCCCGGCCGCAACCTCGTCGCCGCGCCCGGCTCCGAGGTGGTCGCAACGCAGAACTACCTCGTACACTGCCTCGGCGTCGCCGAGCGGGTCGGGTCCCGCGTCGTCGCGGGCCCCTTCACCGCGGCGACCGGGCGCGCCTGGCGGATGGACGCCGACGAGCGGGCGGCGCGCTACCGCGAACTGCGGGCGAGCCTCGCGCCCGTCGTGCGCGCGGCGGAGCGCAGCGGCATCCGCCTGGCCATCGAACCGCTGAACCGCTACGAGACGAGCCTCGTGAACACCGTCGAGCAGGCGCTCGAGGCGCTCGGCCCGCTGCTCGGCCCGGGGCTCGGCCTCGCCCTCGACAGCTACCACCTGAACATCGAGGAGAAGCGCGTCGGCGACGCGATCCGCGCGGCGGGCGAGCACCTCGTGCACGTGCAGGTCTGCGGCAACGACCGGGGGGCCGTCGGCGACGACCATATGGACTGGCGGGCCTTCCTCGACGCGCTCGACGATGCCGGCTACGAGGGACCGCTCGGGCTCGAGAGCTTCACCGGCGAGAACGCGACGATCGCCGTCGCGGCATCCGTGTGGCGACCGCTCGCCGCATCCCAGGACGAACTCGCGGAGCGCAGCATCCGCTACCTGACCGCGCTGCAGGACGAAAGGGAACTGTCATGAGCCTTCGAGAGCCTCAGGCCGGCGCGGATGCCGCAGCCGACCGCGCCACCGCCACCCACCCCGTGACGCTCTTCACCGGCCAGTGGGCCGACCTCCCATTCGAGGAGGTCGCGCGCCTGGCGGCGGAGTGGGGGTACGACGGCCTCGAGATCGCGTGCTCGGGCGACCACCTCGACCTGAAGCTCGCCGACGAGGAGCCCGGGTATCTCGACGAGCGACGCGAGATCCTGAAGCGCCACGGGCTCGAGGTCTACGCCATCTCGAACCACCTCACCGGGCAGGCCGTGTGCGACGCACCCATCGACTTCCGCCACGAGGCGATCGTGCGCTCCTACACGTGGGGCGACGGCGACGCCGAGGGCGTGCGACAGCGCGCGGCGGAGGACATGAAGCGTTCGGCGCGGGTCGCGCGCAAGCTCGGCGTCGACACCGTGGTCGGGTTCACGGGCTCGTCGATCTGGCCGTACGTGGCGATGTTCCCGCCCGTGCCCCCGTCGGTGATCGAGGGCGGCTTCGAGGATTTCGCGAGCCGGTGGAACCCGATCCTCGACGTGTTCGACGCCGAGGGGGTGCGGTTCGCGCACGAGGTGCATCCGGGCGAGATCGCGTACGACTACTGGAGCACGGTCCGCACACTGGAGGCGATCGATCGGCGGCAGGCGTTCGGGATCAACTGGGACCCCTCGCACATGATGTGGCAGGGCATCGATCCGGTCGGCTTCATCCTCGACTTCCAGGACCGCATCTACCACGTCGACTGCAAGGACACGCGGTTGCGCCCGCAAAACGGCCGCGCCGGCATCCTCGGATCGCACCTCCCGTGGGGCGACCCGCACCGGGGCTGGGACTTCGTGTCGACCGGACACGGCGACGTGCCGTGGGAGGACTCGTTCCGTGCCCTCGACGCGATCGGCTATTCCGGCCCGATCTCGGTCGAGTGGGAGGACGCGGGCATGGACCGGCTGCACGGCGCGAAGGAGGCCGTGGGATTCATCCGCTCGCTCATCTGGCCGCAACCGACGGCGTCGTTCGACGCCGCGTTCTCGAACCAGTAGCGGGCGGATGCCGCGGGGTGGCCCGTTCGGGCCATCGCAGGATGGCCCGAAGCCGCGATGCCGCCCGGAGCGTGGGCGAGTGGAATCGGAGCATGTCCATCGCCCGGCCGCCGGGCGCCGCGATCCAAGAGGAAGTGCCGACCATGTCCATGTTCACCAGTGAGACCCGCAGCAGCACCCGCACCGTCGGTGAAGAGCCGACGACGGCGGACGCGCGCTCCGGCGCCGTCGTCGGCGAGGGGGTCCGGCGCGGTTGGTACCGCCTGCTCTTCGACCTCGGACCGGTCACCGTCGTCGAGTTCGCCATCGCGGCCGGCATCGAGCGCGACACCGCCGCCGGCTGGATCGATGAGCAGCTCGAGGCCGGCGTGCTGCGCGTCGTCGGCATCGACGAGCACGACGACGAGATGGTGCTGCTGCCGGGGGAGCACGTCACCGCGCTCCTCGGCGACCACGGCGGTCCCGAGCTCTCCGGAGCGCGCGTGATGGCCGAGCGGCACGTCGACCGCATGGCGCCGGTGGTTCGAGCGCTCGCCGACATCGGCCCGCGCGGCATCGGGGCGTTCCCGCGGGTGGCGGCGGGCTGAGCGACGCCGCGGGCCCGCTCTTCCCCGGGTTCCGTGGCGCTCCTACACTGGGGGCCGTGGAGCCCGGGGATCAGCTGATCCGCTACGCCGAGGTCGACGGGCGCTCCGTCGCCTGGTCGGCGGTGGGGTCCGGCCCGCCCTTGGTGCTGGGCGGCTGGTGGTGCAGCAATCTCGGTCTCGACTGGCAGAACCCCCGATTCCGTCGCTTCGTCTCGACCCTCGCCGAGCATCGCACGGTGATCAGGTACGACCGCCCGGGCACCGGGGCATCCCATCACGACGATCCGCCGCCGGCGAACCTCGAAGCGGAACTCGGGCTGCTCGAGGCGATCGTCGACGCGGCCGTCGGCGATGCGTCGATCGCCCTGTTCGGCGTGTCCTCGGGCGGAGCGGTCTCGTCGCTGTTCGCGGCGCGGCATCCGGAGAGGGTGTCGGCGCTCATCCTGTACGGCGCGTTCGCGAACGGCGCCGACCTGGCTTCGCCCTCGGTGCGAGCGGAGCTGGTCGACGTGATCCGGGCGCACTGGGGGTTCGGTTCCCGCGTGCTCGCCGACCTGTTCCTTCCCGAGGGCACCGCAGACGAGCGCGACGAGTTCGTCGCCTTCCAGCGGCGCACGGCGTCCCGCGAGACCGCCGCCGCGTCGATGGCCGAGCTGCACGGCTTCGACTCCACGACGCATCTCGGGCTGGTCATGGCACCCACGCTCGTACTGCACCGGCGTGAGGACCACGCGATCCGCTTCGCGCTCGGCCGCGACCTCGCGGCGCGGATCCCAGGTGCGCGCCTGGTGGAGCTGCACGGCCCGGATCACTTCCCGTGGCGTGGCGACGCGGCAGCCGTGACGGATGAGACGCTGCGCTTCCTGGGTGTCGAGGTCGCCCGCGAGGCACCCGCCGCCGAGCCGATGCGCGCGGCGCTCACGGCGCGGGAGAAGGAGGTCCTGCGGCTTGTCGCGCGCGGCGAGACCGACCAGGCGATCGCGGCGGAGCTCGTGCTGAGTCCGCACACCGTGCACCGGCATCTCGCGAACATCCGCACGAAGCTCGGCGTTCCGTCCCGGGCGGCTGCCGCGGCCTGGGCGCTGCGCCACGGCCTCATCTGACCGGCGGCTCATCTGGCCCATGGCACGAAACGGATGCCGCGGGGCCGGATCCGGTCACTGGAGGCTCAGCACCTCTTCGATGGGCACGCTGTCGACGAGGATCACGGCCGCCGAGGCGCCGGCCGCCGCCATGGCCGTGCGCTCGAGCTGGCTCTCGATGCGGGGGTTGTCGCACACACCCGCGGGAGCCGGTCGCCCGGTGAGCTCGACGGTGACCGTTCCGGTGCCGTCCACCCCGCCCGAGAGGTATTCGAGCGTGCCACCGGGGATCGCCGAGTAGAGTCCGGATGCGCCGAGCTCGCGTTCCGGGTCCGCGAGCAGCCGCTCCATACCGGCGCGCAACGGGTCGTCGGTCGACACGGGCTCGGTCTCGAACGCGACCAGGCTGTCGCCGCATCCGAGGGGCTCACCGGATGCCCCGCCATCGCCGAGCACGACGTAGTAGAGCGTGAGGGGCGCTGCCCGCGGTGTCGGCGAGGGGCTCGTCGTCGGCGAGGCCGGCGACGTCTGAACCGGAGGGCTGCTCGTCTCGCCGTCACCGCCGGGCACGCAACCCGTTATGGCCATGACGACCATCGTCACCGCGACCGCAGCCCATGCTGACCGGACCCGCATGCCACCACCGTGCCCTCCGGGCGCCAGCCTAGTCCGGACAGCTGCTACTCGGGGATGCTCCAGTAGTACGCCACCCCGCCGGGGTGCAGCTCGGTGATCGCCATGTCGACCGAGCGGTCCCACGTGGCATCCGTGTGGCCGGCGTACTCGACCGTGATCGAGCCGTCGGACTCGGTGATCACCGCGGTCACGACGGCAGTATGGTCGCGGTCGCCCGAGTCGTCCCAGTCGAACTGCACGAGGTCGCCGACCTTCACCTGGTCGCGCTGGTCGTCGGTGAGTGCGGTGGCGCGCTCGGGGTGCTCCTCCAGGTAGTCCATGAGCGCGGTGGAGCTCCGCCATGCCTCGGAGCTCGAGTACGGGTCGCCCGACTCGTCGTACCACCACTCGTCATCGGTCTCCCAGCCGCGCGCGAGGAGGGTCTGGCTCGCGAAGTTCACACAGTCGTTCTCGTCGAGGTAGCCGAACTCGTCGCTCTGGGTGTCGTTCCAGTAGGCGTAGGCGTACTCGAGCTGGGCGGCCACGGCGGGGCTCAGCGACGAGGTGTCGAGCTCGCCCTCGGTCGTGTCGCCGCCGTCGACGCCGGAGGCAGGGTCGGCCGCGGCCGCTACGGGGGTCTGCGCGGCTTGCTGCCCGAGCGTCAACGCGATCGTGGTGCCGCCGGCGACGAGGAGGGCGGCTGCCGCGATGGCCACCACGCGACGACGCCGCACCAGGACGGTGCGACGGGTCGGATCATCCGTGGGGGGAGTCATCCCCTCGACGGTACGACGCGGGCCTGAGCGTCGCCTCAACCGACGATGGCGAGGACCGCCGGGACCGCGGGAGGAAGCCGTCTCCCCGGCCCCGGCGATCGGCCTCATCGCTCGGTCACCGTGCCGTGCTTGATGTGCAGCCGGCGTTCGGCGCGTTTCGCCACGGCCGTGTCGTGGGTCACGATCACGAGCGTCAGCCCGCGGTCGCGCCAGAGGCCCTCGAGGAGGTCCATGATCTCGTCGCGCGTCTCCTCGTCGAGGTTGCCGGTCGGCTCGTCGGCGAGGAGCACGTCGGGTTCCTTCACGAGCGCCCTGGCGATGGCGACCCGCTGCTGCTGGCCGCCCGACAGCTCGCCCGGCACGTGACCGGCGCGGTCGGCGAGCCCGACCGACGCGAGCGCATCGACGGCCCGCCGCCGCCGCTCCTCCGCAGAGATGCCGAGCGGCGCGAGCGCCGTCTCCACGTTCTCCTGCGCCGTGAGCGTGGGGATGAGGTTGAAGCCCTGGAAGACGAAGCCGATCTCCTTCGCCCGGATGCCGCCGAGCTTGCGGTCGGGCAGGTGCGACAGCTCCGACTCGCCGAGGCTGATGCGCCCCGACGTCGGCCGGTCGAGGGCGCCGAGCATCTGCAGCAGCGTCGACTTGCCGCCGCCGGTCGGTCCCTGGATCGCGACGAGCTGCCCCGACGGGATCGTGAGGGTCACATCGGCGAGCGCCGTGACCTTCCGCTTCGACTGGGTGTAGGTCTTCGAGACGTTCTCGAGGGTGTACATGGTGCTCCCATTTCGGTGGGTATCGGTGATGGATGTCTCGACGGCGGGCGCCGAGGTTGTAGGTGTCTTGGGCGACTCCGGCACTGATGCTGATATCGCATCAGCGCCGGAGTCCGCGGCGGTTGCTGCTGACGTGGTGATCGACGCGGTGGCGCGTTGCGCTCAGGCGACGCTGCGGAGGGCCTCGGCGGGCCGGAGGCGGGAGGCGCGCCATCCGCCGATCGCGCCGGCGAGGAGGCCGCCGAGCACGGCGAGGCCGATCGCGATCGCGACGACCGAGATCGTCACGGGCGCGTTGAGCACCACCTCGGTGGTTGCGCCGGCCGCGTCCGAGACGCCGCCGAATGGTCCGGCCGCGGTCGCACCGTCCGTGGCGCCCGGTCCGGCCATCGTCGGTCCACCGCCGGCCGTCGTGGTGCCGGCGCTGCCGCCGAGCGTCGGCGCGATGAGGTTCACGACCCAGATGCCGGCGAGGCCGACGACGAGCCCCGCCGCGCCGCCGATGAGGCCCTGCACGAGCGACTCGCCCGCCACCTGCCCCACGACGCGGCGGTTCGACCAGCCGATCGCCTTGAGCGTGCCGAACTCGCGCGTGCGGCGCGTCACGCCCTGGATCGTGAAGAGGATCGCGATGAGGAACGCCGCCACCAGTACGGCGACCGAGAGCCAGAGGCCGAGGTTCGAGATCAGGCTCGACGCGGTCGCGAGTGATCCCGACACGGATGCGGCGAGGTCGGCCTGCGTCGACACGGTCGCGTCGGGCAGGGCCTCCTCGATGTCCGCTTGCACCGTGGCGATCTGATCCGACGACGTGGCCTGCACGTAGATATCGCTCACCTGGCCGTCGAGGCCGGCGATCTGCTGCGCGAGGTCGAGCGGGATGTAGACGTTCGACGCCGTCGCGGCATCCGCCGACGTCGAGGTCACCGTGCCGACGACCTCCAACTCCGTGCCCCCCACGTCGATCGTGTCGCCCACCGCGAGCTCGGCGCTCGTCGCGTAGCTCGCGTCGAGCACGGCGACGGCCTGGCCGGCGTCGGATGCCTCGAGCCCGCGCCCGTCGGCGAGCTCCACGGCCGAGAGCGGCCCGACCGCTTCGGCGCCGGGATCGATGCCGAGCACCGAGAAGCTGTTCACGTCGAAGGCGCTGCCACCCGCGCCGTCGAATCCGCCGGTCGGCGGCTCCTGCGCGGTGTCGCCGTCCGTGGGCGCCGTGCCGTCGGTGGGCGCCTCCTGCATGCGCTGCGGCATCTCGCCCGAGAACGTCATGTTGGTGAGCGACAGCGCAGCGGATGCCGCGGCCACGCCGTCGAGGTCGGTCACCGTGTCGAGCGCCGAGGCGTCGAACGTCGTGCTGCCGAACCCGGCGGTGAGCCGGGACTGGCTGATCTCGGTCGAGTCGCCCGACGTCGTGCCGTCGTCGGCGCCGAATTCGAACCGTCCCCCGCCCTCCTCGCCCTCCTCGGGCGGAGTGGGGTCCTGCGAGACGGTGAGGTCGGTGCCGACGCCGTAGACGGATTCGAGCACCGAGGCCTGGGCGTCTTTGACGCCGGTGGAGACGGCGTTCACAATCATGACGAGGGCGATCGCGAGCGCCATGCCGATCGCGACGATCGCGGTCTGCCTGCGGCGTCCGGCGAGTTCTCGTCGGAGGTAGGTGAAGAACATGATTTCCTCGTGGTCGGGGGAGACGCACCAGCCGGGGCGCCGATCGCGACGCTAGGGAGCCGCGCTATGGCCGGTCGATGCGCAGGCTATGAGAACCTCATGCATCCGGTCCTCGTGCAGAATTCGAGGGTCGTGGCATCCGCTCACCGAACCCATAGGAAACGCATAGGGGGACCCGGATACTTGAAGCATGAGCACCACGTCGACCACCCAGCACCGCGCCCCCCAGATCACCAAGGGCGACGGCTCCATGGTGCGAGTGCTCGTCGTGGACGACGAGCACTCGCTCACCGAGCTGTTGAAGATGGCCCTCAAGTACGAGGGCTGGGACGTGCGCACCGCCGCCGACGGCTTCAACGCCGTGAAGGTGGCCCGGGAGTTCCGGCCCGACGCGATCGTGCTCGACATCATGCTCCCCGACATCGACGGACTCGAGGTGCTGCAGCGCGTGCGCGCCGACGGCACCGAGACGCCCGTGCTGTTCCTCACCGCGAAGGACTCCCTCGACGACCGCATCGCCGGGCTCACCGCGGGCGGCGACGACTACGTCACCAAGCCCTTCAGCCTCGAGGAGGTCGTGGCGCGGCTGCGCGGACTCATCCGCCGTTCCACCCTCACTCTCGCGCAGGCGAAGGACCCGGTGCTGGTGGTCGGCGACCTCACTCTTGACGAAGACTCCTACGAGGTCGCCCGCGGCGGCACGCCGATCGAGCTCACCGCCACCGAGTTCGAGCTCCTCCGCTTCCTCATGCGCAACCCCCGCCGCGTGCTCTCGAAGGCGCAGATCCTCGACCGGGTCTGGTCGTACGACTTCGGCGGCAAGGAGTCGGTCGTCGAGCTGTACATCTCCTACCTGCGCAAGAAGATCGACGCGGGGCGTGAGCCGATGATCCACACGGTGCGTGGCGCCGGCTACATGCTGAAGGCCGCCGGATGACCCGACCCGGCGATCCCGGCTACGCCGCGGCATCGCGCGAGGAGGCGCGGACGCACGAGACGGGATCGTCGACGGACACGGAGGCCGCGGGCCGCCGTCGCCCGTGGACGCTCCGCAGGCGGCTGCTCGTCATCGTCGCCGCGCTCCTCGTCGCGGTGAGCGCCGTGATCGGCATCGCGAGCGTCGCGGTCTTCCACTCACTGTCGGTCGAACGCCTCGACGCGAGCCTGCGGGACGCATCTTCGCGGGCGACTGAGGCGACCGGCCCCGGCTTCCCATCCGACCCCAGCCAGAGCGTGCTCGGGTTCCTCCGCGTGCCGGGGCAACCCGTGGGGACGCTCGGCGTGCTCGTGGCCGGCGACACGGTCATCGGAGCGTACATCTCCGAGAGCGGTGAGCTCATCGAAGCGGATGCCAGCGCCACGGCGGCGCTGACCCGCGTGCCGCTCGACGGCGAGCCGCACACTGTCGCCGCCGGCCCGCTCGGCGATTACCGCGCGCTCGCCGTGGAGACCCAGCCTCAGGTGCGCGCCGTGCTCGCGCTGCCCCTCGCCGATGTGAACGTGCAGACTGCGCAACTCGCGTGGACGGTCGCGATCGTCGCGGCCGCGGGCCTCATCCTAGCGCTGGGCGTCGGGTGGCTCGTCGTCAGCCGCTCGCTTGCACCGCTCGCCCGCGTGACCGCGACCGCCCAAGCGGTCTCGAAGCTGCCCCTCGACCGGGGCGACGTCGACCTCACCGAGCGCGTGCCGGAAGCGGACGGCGTCACCGAGGTCGGCCGGCTCGGCACGGCGTTCAACCGCATGCTGGGGCACGTGGCATCCGCGCTCTCGGCGCGCGAGCAGAGCGAGCAGAAGGTGCGCCGCTTCGTCGCCGACGCGAGCCACGAGCTGCGTACGCCGCTCGCCTCGATCCGGGGCTACGCCGAGCTCACCCGCCTGCACGGCGGCGAGCTGCCGCCCGATGTGACGCACGCGATCGGCCGCATCGAGTCGGAGTCGATGCGCATGACCGAGCTCGTCGAGGACCTGCTGCTGCTCGCCCGCCTCGACGAGGGGCGCGAGCTCGCGGCCCAGCCCGTCGACCTCGGCCGTGTCGTCGTCGAGGCCGTCGGCGATGCGCAAGCCGCCGGGCCGGGCCATGAGTGGGAGGTGCGGCTGTCGGATGACGCGACCGTCGTGACCGGCGACGAGCCGCGCCTGCGCCAGGTCGTCACGAACCTGCTCGCGAACGCCCGCGTGCACACTCCCGAGGGCACGAGCGTCGTGGCCGCGCTCGAGCGCGGCGGCGACGATGTCGTGCTCACCGTCGAGGACGACGGGCCGGGCATCCCACCGGAGCTCCTCGGCTCGCTGTTCGAGCGGTTCGCGCGCGGCGACTCCTCGCGCTCCCGGCGGGCGGGAAGCACGGGTCTCGGGCTCGCGATCGTGAGCGCGGTCGTCGAGGCGCACCACGGCACCGTCGATGTGTCGAGCGAACCCGGGGCGACCCGGTTCACGGTGCGCCTGCCGGTGACGAACGTCTCCGACTCCGCAGCAGACGACGAAGCGCCCGGCTCGCGCCGATCGGAGGTCGACCTGGAGGAGCCGGGCGCGGAGACCGCGGGGGAGCGGTCAGTCGTCGGACGCTGACGTCGCGCTCGGCGCGACGACGTCGGCGCTGAGCCGGCCGAGGAGCTTCGCGAGCGTGTCGACGTCCTCGCCCGACCACGTGCGCAACTGCGAGTACAGCTGTCGCTGCATCCGGGAGCCCTTGTGGCCCACGGTCTCGATCGCGGCGGGCGTGGCCTCGATGAAGCGGGCCCGGCCATCGTTCGGATCCGCGACGCTCTGTGCGAGGCCGAGCGACTCGAGGTGCTTCACCTGGCGACTCACCACGCTCTTGTCGATCTCGAGCGCGTCGGCGATGGCGCCCGCGTGCATGCGACCGCGGTGCACGATCGCCGAGAGGATCTTGTATCCGACGGGCTGGAGGTCGGGGTGCACCGCTGCCGCGGCCTCCTTCCAGACGGCCCGCACCCGGACGAAGAGCAGCCGGAGCTGCTCCTCGACCGAGGCGATCTCCTCGTCGGTGGCCGTGCGGGCGGCGGCCGGGGCGGTGGGGGTCATGGCGCGATCCTATTCCGCGCGCGATCCGGCGTCTCGGTTCGAACCGGATGCCTCGCGCACGGCCCCGATCGACCCGGTCGCCGGGTCGTGGGCGAGGCCGACGGGGGTCAGCGCCACCGAGGCGGCGGCTGCGTCGATCGCCGCGTCCTCCGCGTCCTCGAGCTCGCGGGCGAGCTCATCCTCGATGGTGTGCACGGATGCCGCGCCGGCCGAGCCGGTCGTGCTGGCGCCGCCCGCGCCCTGCTCGGCCTTCGCCCGCTGGATCGCGTTCTGGGTGCCGAGGTCCGTGTTGGGGATGAAGATCACCGCGATGAGCGTGACGATCGCGAGCGGAACAGCCGCCAGGAAGACGCTGCCCACGCCGGTGCCGTAGGCGGACTCGACGACGACCCGGAGGAAGTCGGGCAGCTCGCTGACCTGCGGGATCGTGCCCCCGCCCAGGGTCTTCGCGGCCTCGAGCTGCTGCTCGGGGGCGAGCCCGCCGATGCCGCTCTTGATGTTCTCGGCGACGACGGTGCCGAGGATCGAGCCCATCACCGCGACCCCGATCGTGCCGCCGAGGCTGCGGAAGAAAGTCACCGCACTCGTGGCGACGCCCATGTTGCGCACCTCGGTCGTGTTCTGCACGACGAGCACGAGGTTCTGCATGAGCATGCCGACCCCCGCGCCGAGCACGAACATCGAGATGCCGACGTACCAGAACTCGGTGTCGTAGTGCAGCTGCGAGAGCAGCAGGCTGCCGATCACCAGCAGCACGCCGCCCGTGATCATGAAGCCCTTCCACTTGCCGCGGCGGCTCACGAGGGCGCCGATGACGGTGGAGGAGATGAGCACGCCCGCCATCATCGGGATGGTGAGCAGGCCCGACTCGGTGGGCGTGGCGCCGCGCGCGAGCTGCATGTACTGGCTGAGGAACACGGCCGTGCCGAACATCGCCACTCCGACCGAGATCGACGCGATCACCGAGAGGGTGAAAGTGCGGTTCTTGAAGAGGCCGAGCGGGATGACCGGCTCCTTCACGCGGAGCTCGACGATCACGGCGATGACGAGGAGCAGGGCGGCACCGCCCACCATGAGGAGGCTCGGGACCGACATCCACTCGAATTCGTTGCCGGCGAACGTGACCCAGAGCAGCAGCAGCGAGACGCCCGCCGAGATGAGCACGATGCCGAGGTAGTCGATCGAGACCTTCGTCTTCGGACGCTTCGGCAGGTGCAGCGTGCGCTGGAGGAGGATGAGCGCGACCACCGCGATGGGCAGGCCGACGAAGAAGTTCCATCGCCAGCCGAGGGTGTCGGTGATGACGCCGCCGAGCAGCGGGCCGCCGACCGTGGCCACGGCCATGACCGCGCCGAAGAGGCCGGCGTACCTGCCGCGTTCGCGCGGGCTGATGATGTCGGCCATGACGATCTGGCTGAGGGCTGCGAGGCCGCCGGCGCCGATGCCCTGGAAGACACGCATCGTGATGAGCGTGCCCGTGTCCTGCGAGAACCCGGCGACGGCCGAGGCGACCACGAAGATCACGAGCGCGAGCTGCAGCAGGAGCTTGCGGTTGAAGAGGTCGGCGAGCTTGCCCCAGATCGGGGTCGAGACCGTCGTGGCGAGGAGGGTCGCGGTGACGACCCAGGTGAAGGCGGACTGGTCGCCCTCGAGGTCGGAGATGATGAGCGGCAGCGAGGTGCCGACCACGGTCGAGGCGAGCATCGACACGAACATGCCGAGGAGCAGGCCCGAGAGGGCGGTGAGCACCTCGCGGTGGGTCATGCCGTTGTCGGAGCGTGCGGCGGGTGCGGCGGCATCCGTCTTCTTGGGGGCGCGAGTGCGCGCAGCGGTGGCCATGGGACTCCAGAGAATTGATTGACGGAGGTCAACTATATCAAGATAGTGGACATTCGTCAACTAAAGTCGGGGCTGGCCTTCGCCGGTCCGCGCCGAGCGGATGCTGCGGATCAGTCGAGCACGGCCACGGCCTCGATCTCGACCAGCGCATCGGGCCGCGCGAGCCCGGCGACCTTGAACCCGGTGATCGCGGTCGGACGCATGCCCCACACGGACGCGGAGGCGGCGAAGCCCTCCTCGAACGACTGTCCGTCGACGAGGTACACCGCGAACCGTACGACGTTCGACTGGTCGGCGCCCGCCTCCGCGAGCACCGCGAGCACGTTGCGGAGGGCCTGCTCCGTCTGGGGGCGGAGGCCGCCCTCGACGATGGCGCCGGAGGTATCCGTGCCGTTCTGGCCGCCGACGTACAGGGTGGTCGATGCGCCGCGAACCAGCACCCCCTGGCTGAACGCCGGATTCGAGAAGAGGGACTCGGGGTTCAGGTGTGTGATCTCCATGGCTCTGGTCTAGCGCGCCCCTCCGACACCTCGCCCGGTCGCCGCATGAGCCGGGAGCCGGGTCCGTCGAGCGGACCCGGCTCCCTGGCGTGCGTTACTGCACCGGTGCATCCGGTGGCGGCAGCTGCACGTCGCTCTCCGGCTCGACCGTGACGCCGTCGATCGACCGGAGCCGCTCTACGGTCTCCTCGTCGGCCCAGCCGGTGACGATGCCGATGGCGTCGAGGCGCTCGTCGACATCGAATCCGGCCGCGGCGAGCTCCTCGGTGGTCGGTGCCGGGCCGGGGCCGCCGAGGGTCACGTGGACCCGGCGCTTCCGCTGGTTCTCCACGGCCTCACCCTCCCGTCCATCGCCGCATCACGGCGCCGGCGGGATCGGGCCCGGGTCGATGATCGGACCCGGTCGCCACGGGGTGGGCGGCTGCACGACGATGCCCATCCGTCGCGTCGGCACGACGGCGAGGCCCTTGCCCACCTCCTGGGCTGACTGTGGAAGCGGCACAGCCGTGCGCTCGAGCTCGCTCCAGAGGGCGCGGCCGCGGAAACCGGTCTTCTGCGCGAGCGATGCCGCGATGCCGGCGACGTGCGGCGTCGCCATGCTCGTGCCGTTCTTGAACCCGTAGGAGCCCTTGTCGACCGGAACCGACGAGTACGTCGCCACGCCGGGCGCCGCGACGTTGATCTCGCCGCCGCCGCCGTTCAGCGCGACGCACGAGAACGACGCGCGCTGCAGCGACTGGTCGAGTGCGGCCACCGCGAGCACCGACGGGCTGTTCGCCGGTGCGCCGACGGGCGCCCAGCCGGAGTTGCCCGCGGCGGCCACGATGAGCGACCCCGCGTTCAGGGCCGCGACCGCGGCCTGCTCGTAGTAGACGAAGTACGTCTGCCCGACGGCCACCGCCGAGCCGAGCGACATCGAGATGACGTGGGCACCCTGCCGGATCGCCCAGTCGATGCCCGCGAGGATCTGGCCGCTCGTGCCGCTGCCCGAGTTCGACAGCACCTTGCCGATGAGCAGGCGCGCGCCATGCGCGACGCCGTAGCGGCGCTGGCCGCCCGGAGGCTTCTTGATGCCGGCCGCGGTCCCCGCGCAGTGCGTGCCGTGCGAATGCCCGTCCTGCACGGCCTGGTTGGGGATGAACGACTGGCTCGCCAGCACGCGCCCGACGAAGTCGGGGTGACCGAGATCGATGCCGGTGTCGAGCACCGCGATCCGGATGCCGGTGCCCGACCAGGGCGCCGTGTGCAGGATCGGCGGGACGGCACGCACGGCCTTCAGGCCCCATGCGTACGTCGCCGTGTCGACGTACGTCTCGGCCGCGTCCACCTCGTCGTCCTGCGTGTCGTCGCCGGTCTCGAGGTCCTCGAAGGTCGTCGTCTCCTCGATCGTGTCGAAGGCGTACACGTAGACCTCGGGCTCGACGGCGAGGATGGGGCTCGCCGAGTCGTCCACCGCCCGCGAGAGCGCGCCGGCCCGGTCGGGGGGAGCATCGACGATCGCGATGTTGAGCGCCTCCAGGTAGACGCCATCGGCGTCGACCTCCTCGAGCGTGCCGAACGCGCCGACGTCGCGGGCGTTCGCGAGGTCGAGTCCGGCGACGTCGTGCAGCTCGCGCATGGCCGTGCCGGGGTCGACCTCGGCGAACGTGATGATCTGCCGCCCAGTCGGGCCTTCGGGGACCCGACCGGAGGCGGTCTCAGTGCTCATGATCTGTTCCTCCATTCAAGGGGCGTCGTCACATGCCCCAAGAAGGGGTCGGGGTGCAACGCCCGTGTCGCACACAGTCTCCATCCGGATGGCGCGCGTAGCATCGGGGGACACCCCGAACCGTGTCGAGCCGGACGGAAACGCTCCGGGGCGAACCCGGTCCGAGCGCGATTTTGCCGCGCCCGCGGCATCCGGTACCCTTGTCTGAGCCGAAGACCGTTGGTTGTCGTGCCCACCACTGTGTTGATCACAGCTGTTGGAATCGACCGAAGTCTTGCGAAAGCAAGTGCCCACGCAGGTGTGACGAAGACTTTCCGGAGCGATCCGGGCCGAGCTCCGCGCGTCTGCGCCGGAGCTCTTTTCTTTCCCATTGCCGTTGTTCATGAGAACCCGCCAACGCTCCGAGGCCGTGCACCGCCACCGCGATGCACGTTGAAGACACAAGGAGTGGCCATGGCGAACAAGGAAGCCTCGGTTGCCGAACTCACGAACCTGTTCGAGAGCTCGACCGCCGTTCTGCTGACCGAATACCGCGGCCTCACTGTTGCCCAGCTCAAGACGCTGCGCAAGTCCATCAGTGGGGACGCGAGCTACGCCGTGGTGAAGAACACGCTGACGAAGATCGCGGCCAACAACGCCGGGATCTCCTCGTTCGACGACGAGCTCAAGGGCCCGTCGGCGATCGCGTTCGTGCATGGCGACCCCGTCGCCGTCGCGAAGTCGCTGCGTGACTTCACCAAGGCGAACCCTCTCCTCGTGGTCAAGGGCGGCTATTTCGATGGCAAGCCCCTGACCGCCGAAGAGGTAGGCAAGCTCGCCGACCTCGAGTCCCGCGAAGTGCTGCTGGCGAAGCTCGCCGGCGCCTTCAAGGCCTCGCTGTTCGGAGCCGCATATCTGTTCAACGCACCGCTGTCGAAGGCCGTTCGCACGGTCGACGCGCTGCGTGAGAAGCAGGAGTCCGCTGCGTAGGCGCGAGCCTCTCAAGCGGTGAGTAACCAACAAAGGAGATTAGAAATGGCAAAGCTGTCCACTGAGGAGCTGCTCGAGCAGTTCAAGGGCCTCACCCTCATCGAGCTCTCGGAGTTCGTCAAGGCGTTCGAGGAGACCTTCGAGGTCACCGCCGCTGCCCCGGTCGCCGTTGCGGCTGCCGGCGCCGGCGCCGCCGCCCCGGTCGAAGAGATCGAGGAGCAGACTGCTTTCGACGTCGTGCTCGAGGCCGCTGGCGAGAAGAAGATCCAGGTCATCAAGGTCGTCCGCGAGCTCACCTCGCTCGGCCTCGGCGAGGCCAAGGCCGTCGTCGACGGTGCCCCCAAGGCCGTGCTCGAGGGCGCGACCAAGGAAGCCGCTGACAAGGCGAAGGCCGCCCTCGAAGAGGCCGGCGCGACCGTCACCCTCAAGTAGTCGCGGCCCTCGCGAGAGGGTCGCAGCTTGAGGTGACGAGCGTCACCTGAATACACGGATGCCCCGTGGTCGATCATCGGCCACGGGGCATCCGTCGTTCTCAGGCTGCATTCGCCGCGTCAGCGATCGAAGCGGGCACCCGCCTCGACGGGCGGCAGCAGGAAGAAGACGAGCAGGATGATCCAGCCGACGAACGGGATGAGGCCGATGAACCACCACGCGCCCGACCGGTTGGTGTCGTGCAGGCGGCGCCACGAGAGCGCGAGCCACGGGATGATCACGGCGAGGTTCCAGAGGGTGTACGGGATCAGCGCCGCCGTGTAGACCGGCGTGGGGACGCCGCTCTCGTTGACCGTCATCGGTGCGCCCATCGTGTACGAGATGCCGTAGAGCATGCCGCTGATGACCCAGTTGGCCAGGAACCACCACCAGAACTCGCTGCGGCTGGCCCGCCCGTGGAAGGTCACGTACTTCTTGAAGAACCGGGTGAAGGCCTGCCCGAAGCTCGCTCCACGGAGCGGAGCGTCGAGCGGAACCTGGCCGCTGTTGGCGGTGACGTCGGTCACGGGAACTCCTTGCGTCGAGTGGAATCACGCCCCGGCGTGGCTCGCGGAGCTCAGGGTCATGATGGCGCGCACCGGAGCCCATGCGTGCGCGCCGCGCCGGAACGGCGCATGCTTCGGCGGCCAGACGGGTCACCCCTCGAGGCTCGATGTGAGCGACCGCGGGAGGACTCAGCGAGGCGCGCTCGTCGTCGCCCGCACCACGAGCCGGGTCGTCAGCGGCGCGCCCGAGTCGGGGAGCGGGTCGGCCGTCGCGTCCTCGCCGAGCAGGCGCAGCACCACGTCGACGGCGAGCCGCCCCTGCTCGCCTGGGTACTGCTCGACGGTCGTGAGCTCGAACATCTCGGCGTACTCGTGCCCGTCGACGCCGATCACCGAGAGGTCGCCGGGCACGTCGATGCCGAGCTTCTCGGCGGCCCGGATGGCGCCGATGGCCATCTCGTCGGATGCCGCGAACAGCGCCGTCGGGCGCGGGCCCGGGTGGCCCAGCAGTTGAAGTGCGCCGGTGTAGCCGCCCGGCAGGCTCACCTCCGCCTCCAAGATGTGCGTCTGCCCCTCGGCTGGGATCCCCGCCGCGGACATCGCGTCGAGGAAGCCCTCGCGACGCTGCCCCTGCACGCTCGCGGGTGTCTCGGACGCGCCACTGCCGGCGAGGTGCGCGATGCGCGCGTGGCCGAGGTGCAGCAGGTGCTCGGTGGCGAGCTGCCCCACGGCCCGGTCGTCGACCGAGAGGCGGGCATCGGCGCCGCCCGTGCCGCCGAGGGCGACGAGCGGCTTCTCGCGCTTCTCGAGGGACGCGACCTCATGCTCGTCGAGGTCGACGCTCACGGCGATGACGGCATCGACGCGCTTGCGCGCGAGGAAGAAGTCGAACACGCGCGCCCGCCCGGGCCCGCGCTCCGAGAGGTTGTAGAGCGTGAGGTCGTACCCTGCCGAGAGGAGCGCGCGTTCGATGCCCTCCAGGACCTCGCCGAAGAACCAGCGGTTCACGAACGGGATGATCACCCCGACGTTCTTCGTGCGCCCGGTGACCAGACTCGCCGCATCCGGCGAGACGATGTAGCCGATCTTCGCGGCGGCCGCCTCCACGCGCTGCCGCGTCTCCTCCGCGACGTAGCCGCGACCCGAGAGTGCCCGCGAGGCGGTGGCCTTCGAGACGCCGGCAAGGCGCGCGACGTCGCCGATGGCGGCCATCAGCGCCTCCCTCCTTCGGGCTGCTCCGATGCAGAGTGTAGTGCTCACGGGAGCGAATGTGGAACCGTTTCCCGACCGTGCCCCGATCGGCCGTCGCAGGCGACGATCATGGCGTGGGAGCGCTCTCGCGGAGCATCCTCGCCGATCGGGGTCGGTTGCCGAACCGTGACCTCTGCTCTCTTGTGAGGAGTCGCCCGCTTGTCCTACCGTGGAGGCTGGAACCGGTTCCCGGCTTCCCCTGCATCACACTCAACGAGGAGATGGACATGAGACTCACACGGCATCGCCGTTGGATGGCCCCCGTCGTGGCGGCCGCAGCGGTCGGCCTCGCACTCACCGCCTGTACTGGCGACGTCGCCGAACAGGACGCGGCCGACGTCGACTGCGGCGACTACGAGCAGTACGGCACGTTCGACGGCGCCGAGGTCACGGTCGGCGGCACGATCCTCGACCTCGAGGCCGACCGGCTGAACGAGTCCTGGGCCGACTTCGAGACCTGCACGGGCATCTCGGTCGAGTACCAGGGCTCGAGCGAGTTCGAGGCCCAGATCGCTGTGCTCGCCGAGGGCGGCAACGCGCCCGACGTCGGCTTCGTGCCGCAGCCGGGCCTGATGAACCGCCTCGCGGCAGGCGGCTGGCTCATCCCGGGCTCCGAGGCGGTCGAGGCGAACACCGACGAGTTCTGGTCCGCGGACTGGAAGCAGTACGGCACCTTCGAAGACACCTTCTACGGGGCTCCGCTCATGGCGAGCATCAAGGGCTATATCTGGTACTCGCCAGCGGAGTTCGAGGAGAAGGGCTACGAGATCCCCGCGACGCTCGACGATCTCACTGCGCTCTCCGAGCAGATCGCCGCCGAGGGCGACCACAAGCCCTGGTGTGTCGGCCTCGAGTCAGGTGAGGCCACCGGCTGGCCGGGCACCGACTGGGTCGAGGACTACATGCTGCGCCTGCACGGCGCCGACGTCTACGACCAGTGGGTGACCCACGGGATCCCGTTCAACGACCCCCAGGTCGCTGAGGCATTCGACGCGGTCGGCGCGTACCTCAAGAGCGAGGACATGGTCAACGGCGGCATCGGAGACGTGTCGACGGAGATCACCGAGGCGTTCCAGACGGGTGGCCTGCCGATCCTCGACGGCACGTGCTCGCTGCACCACCAGGCCTCGTTCTACGAGACCTTCTGGAACCCCGAGGGCGGCGACGAGAACGTGGTGGCCTCCGACGGCACCGTGTTCGCGTTCCTGCTCCCGCCGGAGAACGCCGACGACCCCCTGTCGGTCACGGGCGGTGGCGAGATCGTCGTGGCCTTCCGCGACGCGGAGGAGGTGGAGGCGTTCCGCGCGTACCTCTCGAGCGACACCTGGGCGAACAACCGGGTGAGCCTCGGCGGCGTGATCAGCGCGAACAAGGGGCTCGATCCCCAGGTCGCGTCGAGCGAGCTGCTGACGCAGTCGATCGAGATCCTGCAGGACCCCGAGACGACGTTCCGCTTCGACGGCTCCGACCTGATGCCGGGCGCCGTCGGTGCCGACTCGTTCTGGAAGGGCATCGTGGCCTGGGTCGGCGGTGAGAGCACGCAACAGGTGCTCGACACGATCGAGTCCAGCTGGCCGGCGAGTTAGTAGCGGATATCAGGCGACAGGGCGCATGATGAGGGGCGGGGTTTCACACCCCGCCCCTTGTCACCCCAGCTTCAACGACGAACCCGGGAGGCACGATGACCACGGCCGATCTGCTCGGCAAGCTCCTCCAGGTGGTGATGGCGCTCGTGATCTTCGCAGCGATCGTCGGCCTCCTGATCTTCTTCATCGACAAGGCCCCGAAGAGGGGCCGTGACTACTGGCAGCTGCTGGGGTTCCTCGCGCCCGCCCTGCTCTTCGTGGCGGTCGGCCTGGTCTATCCGGCGATCCGCACGAGCATCCTCGCGTTCCAGGACTCGAGCGGCGACTGGACCTGGGACAACTTCATCTGGGCGTTGACGCAGCCGGCGGCGATCCGGACGCTCCTCAATACGATCGTCTGGGTGCTGCTCGTACCCACGTTCGCGACCGCAGTCGGCCTGGCCTACGCGGTGTTCATCGACCGGTCGCGCGGTGAGCGGTACTACAAGGTCGTGCTCTTCATGCCGATCGCCATCTCGTTCGTCGGTGCCAGCGTGATCTGGAAGTTCGTCTACGAGTACCGCTCGGGCGAACGCGAGCAGATCGGTCTGTTGAACGCGATCGTGGTCGCGTTCGGCGGTGAACCCGTGCAGTGGCTGCAGACCGACCCGATCAACACGATCCTCCTCATCGTGGTGATGATCTGGGTGCAGACCGGGTTCGCGATGATCGTGCTGAGTGCGGCGATCAAGGGCATCCCGACCGAGCAGCTCGAGGCGGCGCAGCTCGACGGCACGAACGGATGGCAGCGCTTCACCAACGTCACGCTCCCGGGCATCCAGGGGGCGCTCGTGGTGGTGCTCACGGCGATCTCGATCGCCTCGCTGAAGGTCTTCGATATCGTGCGCACGATGACCGCCGGAAACTTCGACACGAGCGTCATCGCCAACGAGATGTACACGCAGGCGTTCCGGGCGAGCGAGATCGGGCGGGGTTCGGCGCTCGCGCTCATCCTGTTCGTGCTCGTGCTGCCGATCGTCATCTACAACGTCAACGTGCTCCGCAAGCAGAGGGAGATCCGATGAGCAGCGTCGCCCCCGCCGATCTTCCCGTCGGCAAGGACCTCGGCACCCTCGAGGCCGTCGAAGAGACCGAGTACGCCCAGCCCAAGACCGCGCGCGTCAAGAAGCGCCTGACGTCGCGCACCGCGACGATCGTGTCGCTGATCATCGCGGTCCTCTGGACGATCCCCACGTTCGGGCTGTTCCTCTCGTCGTTCCGTCCGGCGGAGCTCATCCGCACCACCGGGTGGTGGACCTACTTCCAGAACCCGGGCCTCACGCTCGAGAACTACGGGAGCGTGCTGTTCTCGGCGTCCTCGTCGTCGCCGCAGCTCGGCGCCTACATCGTGAACTCGATCGCCATCGCGCTGATCGCCACGATCATCCCGCTGGTGTTCGCGTCGATGGCCGCGTACGCGTTCGCGTGGATGAAGTTCCCCGGCGTGAACGTGCTCTTCGTCCTCATCTTCGCGCTGCAGATCATCCCGCTGCAGATGGCGCTCGTGCCGCTGCTGCAGATCTTCTCGACGATCTTGCGGCCCATGCAGGCCTGGCTGCACGACGTGGTCCCGATCATCCCCGAGCAGAACTACCTGCCGGTGTGGCTCGCCCACTCGATGTTCGCGATCCCGCTCGCGATCTACCTGTTGCACAACTTCATCTCGCAGATCCCGGGCGACATCATCGAGGCGGCGAGGGTCGACGGTGCGAGCCACGGCCAGATCTTCTTCCGGATCGTGCTGCCGCTCTCGGTGCCCGCGCTCGCCTCCTTCGCGATCTTCCAGTTCATCTGGGTCTGGAACGACCTGCTCGTCGCCCTGATCTTCTCGGGTGGCACGCAGGACGTTGCGCCGCTCACGCAGCGGTTGGCGGAGCTGACCGGCACGAGGGGCCAGGACTGGCAACTGTTGACCGCGGCCGCCTTCATCTCGATCATCGTCCCGCTGATCGTGTTCTTCGCCCTGCAGCGGTACTTCGTGCGCGGGCTGCTCGTCGGCGCGACGAAGGGCTGATCGAGGGACTCCACCCGAATGGGCAGGGGGAGACGGATGCCGCGTGCGGGGGCACGCGGCATCCGCCGTGTCCATGGCGACCACTGCCCCCCGGTCGTCGAGTAGCGCCGCCCGGTCGTCGAGTAGCGCGCCGCACAGCGGCGCGCAGGAGATCAGCCCCCATACCCGCGTGACAGCGCGGCGGGCGGATGTCGCGACGAACGGACGGAGGCGGGCACCCGATCGGGCGCCCGCCTCCGTCCGCTGTGCGGATCGCAGGTCAGCTCACGTCGCGCGAGCCGGCCTCACGTCGGCGGGCGGCGACGAGAGTCGCACCGCCGAGGCCGAGGAGCAGCAGCCCGCTCAGCACGAGCGGACCCACGCCGTCGACACCCGTCGCGGGCAGCGTCGTGGTCGATGCGGGCTTCACCGGGGCGGCCGGGCAGGCCGCGAGCGCGAAGTCGGCGCTCACCGAGAGCATCACCGTCTCGAGCGGCGTGAAGTTCCCGCTGCCGACGAACGGCGGCTCCTCCCACGGCGGGATCGCCTGCCACACGCCCTCGACCCAGACGGTGTAGGCGCGCCCGCCGGGTAGCGACGAGAGGTCCAGCTCCGCCGTGCCCGTCGGGTCACCTGTCACGGTCTGCACCTCACCGTACGGCGTGCCGTCGATTACGCCCTGGTCGGTGACCCAGACCAGGTACTCGACGCCGTCGACAAGGCTCGAGAGGGCAACGTGCACCGCGCCGGTGCCGACGGCCGACGTGCATTCAGTAGCGTCCACCGCGATGGCGGGCTGGCAGGGCTCGATCGCGAAGCCGACCCAGTCGTAGACCGGCGGAGCAGGCGCGGCCGCCTGCCCCGGACCCTCCGGACCCCGCAGGTGCTCGGCGTAGGCGTAGTAATTGCCCGGCGGGAGGCCGACGAGTTCGATGTCCTCGGTCTCACCGACCTCATCCAACTGGCCGCCCGCTGAGAAGTTCGGTCCCTGCACGTCGTACACGTAGAAGTCGCCCGGCACGAGCCCGGTGAGTGTGAGCAGCGCTTCGCCATTGCGATCGGTGCTGCATGCCAGGGGCGTCACGGCGACGCCCAGCTCTGGCGCGCAGGCCTCGACCGTGAACTCGCCCAAGACGGGGTCCAGGCCCTCGACCTCGGCGCTGGTGGAATACACCCCGGGCGCCAGGCCCTCGATCGCGATTTCCGTCTCGGCACCGGAGGCGACGAAGGACCCGCCGACCGAATACCCCTGGCCCGTCACCGTCCAGGCGTAGCCGTAGCCTTCGAACAGCCCGAACAACTGCAGCACCCCCGCGCCGTCGTCGCCGGTGCTGCAACCGACACTCACCTCCACCCAGGGGTCGGGGAGGGCTTTGGCAGCGGCCGGTGCCGCGGCGGCCAGGCCCGCGCCCGCGAGCAGCGCCACCGCGATGGTCGTCAGTAGCGCACGCCATCGCGACCGGGTCCGAGAGATCGCGTTCACGGGCAAGTTCGATCGAGGCATGGCGGACTCCCTCGGGTTGGAGCCGAACAATGCTCACTGTATTCCTGTCACGCCATGCGCGAACGCCCCACTTCGGGGCCGTCGTGCAGGCGGTGGTGTTTCAGACGCAGCTTAGGCTGGAGCGCATGAGCATGCACGGGAGCGCGCCGGGCGGGCAGACCGGCACATACGGAAAGGCGCGCACTCGCATCGCGTCGGCCGACGAAGTGACGCAGCGGGCCGAGAACGCGGTTGCGCCGAAGGTGCCGCACCTGCTCCGCCGCATCACGGAGTTGTTCGCGCCGCACAAAGCCGCACTCGTCACCACGGTCGTGCTCGTGCTGGTCGGTGCGGCCCTCAGCGTCATCCCGCCGCTGCTCACCCAGCGGGCGTTCGACGACGGGCTGTTCCCGGTCGGCGCCGACGGCCAGGTCACCGGGCCCGATCTCCCGGTGCTCATCCGGATCGTGGCCGCCATGGTCCTGGTGTACCTCGTGTCGGCACTGCTCGGCGTGTGGCAGACCTGGCTCACCGCCACGATCGGCAACAAGGTCATGGGCGCCTTGCGAGTGCGCCTCTTCACTCACCTGCAGTCGATGGAGCTCAGCTTCTTCACGCGCACGAAGACCGGTGTCATCCAGTCGCGGCTGCAGAACGACGTGGGTGGGGTCGCGAGCGTGCTCACGAACACGGTGTCGAGTGTGCTCGGCAACACGGTCACGGTGATCTCGGCGTTCGTGGCGATGCTGCTGCTGAACTGGCAGCTCACGATCATCGCCCTCGTGCTCATGCCCTTCATGGTCATCGCGCAGCGCCGCGTCGGCCGCGTCCGCGCACGTATCGCCGGCAAGACGCAGGAGTCGCTGTCGGAGATGACCGCCATCACCCAGGAGACCCTGTCGGTGTCGGGCATCCTGCTCTCCAAGAGCTTCACGCGTCAGAAGAGCGAGATCGATCGCTACGACGACGAGAACCAGAACCAGATCCGGCTCCAGGTCAAGCAGCAGATGACGGGCCAGTGGTTCTTCGCCATGGTCAGCATCTTCATGTCGTCGATCCCGGCGATCGTGTACCTCGCATCGGGGTGGCTGATGGCGGACGGTGCGGCGGATGTCACGGCGGGCACCATCGTGGCGTTCACCACGGTGCAAGCGCGACTGCTCTTCCCGCTCATGGGGCTCATGCGCGTCGCCCTCGACCTGCAGACCTCGAGCGCCCTCTTCGCGAGGATCTTCGAGTATCTCGACCTGAAGCCCGCGATCACTGATGCCCCCGGCGCGCGCGAGGTGCCGACCGATGGCGCCCTCGGCCGAGTCGAGTTCGACGACGTCACGTTCCGCTACCCCGACGCCGATGGCGAGACGCAGCCCACGCTCGACGGCGTGAGCTTCACGATCGAGCCCGGCCAGTACGCGGCGTTCGTGGGGCCATCGGGCGCGGGCAAGACGACGGTGTCGTACCTCGTGCCGCGACTGTACGAGGCATCCGGCGGCGCGGTGCGGTTCGCGGGCGACGACGTGCGGGAGCTCCGCCAGGAGTCGCTCATCTCGAACATCGGCATCGTGAGCCAGGAGACGTACCTCTTTCATGCGACCATCGCCGAGAACCTCCGGTATGCGAGGCCCGACGCCACCGACGCGGAGCTCGTGGCCGCGGCGAGGGCCGCGAACATCCACGAGACGATCGCTTCGTTCCCCGAGGGCTACGACACGGTGGTCGGCGAGCGCGGCTACCGGCTCTCCGGCGGCGAGAAGCAGCGTATCGCCATCGCGCGCGTACTGCTGAAGGACCCGCCCGTGCTCGTGCTCGACGAGGCGACGAGCGCGCTCGACACGATCTCTGAGCGCGTCGTGCAGCAGGCGCTCGACGATGCCGCGCGCGGCCGCACGACCATCGCGATCGCGCATCGCCTGTCGACCGTGGTCGCGGCCGACGTGATCTTCGTGGTCGTCGCGGGCCGCGTCGTCGAGCGGGGCACGCACGCCGAGCTCGTGCTCGCCGACGGCGTGTACGCCTCGCTGTACCGTCAGCAGGAGGAGCGCCCCGTCTTCGAGTCCTGAGTCGGGTCGGTCACGCGCCCGAGGTCGTCAATCCGGCTAGGCTGTGGCCGTGAGTTCATCCATGCTGTGTTGTCGTCGCTGAGACGAGGCGACCCCTTTTCAGCGTCGAGCACCGCATCCGGCGCCCAAGACGCACTGACACGAGGAAATGAACACGGCATGAAGTATGCAGAGACCATCGTCGATCTCGTCGGCGACACCCCGCTCGTCAAGCTCCACCGGGTGACCGAGGGGGTGACGGATGCCACGGTGCTCGTGAAGCTCGAGTACTTCAACCCGGGCGGCTCGGCGAAGGACCGCATCGCCGCGCGCATCATCGACGCCGCCGAGGCCGAGGGCAAGCTGAAGCCGGGTGGCACCATCGTGGAGCCGACGTCGGGCAACACCGGGGTGGGCCTCGCGCTCGTGGCGCAGCAGCGCGGCTACAAGTGCATCTTCGTCTGCCCCGACAAGGTCGGCGAGGACAAGCGCAACGTGCTCACCGCGTACGGCGCCGAGGTCGTGGTGACGCCGACGGCGGTCGCCCCCGACAGCCCCGAGTCGTACTACGGCGTCTCGGATCGCCTGGCCCGCGAGATCCCCGGCGCGTTCAAGCCCGACCAGTACTCCAACCCGAACGGGCCGCGTTCGCACTACGAGACCACCGGCCCCGAGATCTGGCGCGACACCGACGGCAGGGTCACGCACTTCGTCGCGGGCGTCGGCACCGGCGGCACCATCACCGGCGCCGGACGCTACCTGCGCGAGGTCTCGGGCGACACCGTGCGCATCATCGGCGCCGACCCCGAGGGCTCCGTGTACTCGGGCGGCACCGGGCGCCCCTACCTCGTGGAGGGCGTCGGCGAGGACTTCTGGCCCGCGGCCTACGACCCCGCGGTGCCGCACGAGATCATCGCCGTGTCCGACGCGGAGTCGTTCGAGATGACCCGGCGGCTCGCGCGCGAGGAGGGCATCCTCGTGGGCGGGTCGAGCGGCATGGCCGTCGTCGCGGCGCTGAGGGCAGCGGCATCCGCCGGCCCCGACGACGTGTTCGTCGTGCTGCTGCCCGACGGCGGCCGCGGCTACCTCGGCAAGATCTTCAACGACAAGTGGATGCGCGCCTACGGCTTCTCGAACGCGCCCGCCGGCCACACCATCGCCGAGCTGCTCGCCGCGAAGGCCGACCGCACGCCGCCCATCGTCTACGTGCACCCGAACGACACGATCCGCGAGGCCATCGACACGATGACCGAGGCCGGCGTCTCGCAGCTGCTCGTGCTGGCTACGGAGCCGCCAGTGGTGCTCGGCGAGGTGGCGGGCGCGCTGCACGAGGAGGAGCTGCTCGACCTCGTGTTCTCGGGGCGGGCGAAGCTCACCGACAAGGTCTCGGGCGTGATGGGGGAGTCGCTGCCGCTCATCGGCGTGAACGAGCCCATTGCCGCTGCACGCTCGGCCTTCACCACGGCGCCGGCGATGCTCGTGACCGACGGGGGCAAGGCCCTCGGCGTCATCAGCCGGACCGACCTGCTGACCTACCTCTCGGCCTGACAGAAAGCACCAGGTACGACCATGACCACTCCTGAATTCGGGAAGGGTTTCGACACGCGCGCCATCCACGCGGGCCAGGAGTTCGACCCCACCACCGGCGCGGTCATCCCGCCCGTGTACCTCACGTCCACCTACGTGCAGGACGGCATCGGCGGCCTCCGCAACGGCTACGAGTACTCGCGCGGCGGCAACCCGACCCGCACGGCGCTCGAGACCCAGCTCGCGTCGCTCGAAGGCGGCATCCGCGGCCTGTCGTTCGCGTCGGGCCTCGCCGCAGAAGACGCGCTGCTGCGCACCGTGCTCGTGCCCGGCGACCACGTGGTCATCGGCAACGACGTGTACGGCGGCACGCACCGGCTCATCCGCCGGATCTTCGGCGACTGGGGCATCCGTCACTCCACCGTCGACACCAGCGACCTCGACGCGGTGCGCGCCGCGATCGAGCTCGGCACGACCAAGGTGCTCTGGGTCGAGACACCGTCGAACCCGCTCATGAAGATCTCGGATGTCGCCGCGCTCGCCGAGCTCGGCTACGAGGCGGGCGTGCTCGTGGTGGTCGACAACACGTTCGCGTCGCCCGCACTGCAGCAGCCCCTCGCGCTCGGCGCCGACGTGGTCATCCACTCCACCACGAAGTACCTCGGCGGCCACTCCGACATCGTCGGCGGCGGCCTGGTCTTCGCCGCCGGGCAGGAGGAGCTCGCCGAGCGGGTCACGTTCACGCAGTTCGCGGCCGGTGCGGTCTCGAGCCCGTTCGACGCGTTCCTCACCTCGCGCGGCATCAAGACCCTCGGCATCCGGATGCAGCGGCACAGCCAGAACGCGCTCGCGATCGCGCGGCGCCTCGAGGAGCACGCGGGCATCGAGCACGTGTTCTACCCCGGCCTCGAGTCGCACCCCGGGCACCAGCTCGCCGCGCGCCAGATGTCGGGCTTCGGCGGCATGGTGTCGATCTCGCTCACGGGCGGCGCCGGGGCGGCGCGCAGGTTCGCGGAGTCGACCACGCTGTTCCAGCTCGCGGAGTCGCTCGGCGGGGTGGAATCGCTCGTGAACTACCCGTCGGAGATGACGCACGCGTCGGTGCGCGGCACCGAGGCCGAGGTGCCCGAGTCGGTCGTGCGCCTCTCGGTCGGCATCGAGGACGTCGACGACCTGCTCGCCGACATCGACGAGGCGCTCGCGCGGCTGTAGCGGCGCCTGCCCTGCCGACTCCTCGCCGGTGGGAGAATGGGAGCAGCGGCGCGCGGCACGTCAACGGGCGCCCCGGGGAGATGAGTTCTCATGGTCTGGCTCTGGGTCACTCTCGTCATCGTGGGCGTGCTCGCGATCGTGCTGTTCTTCATGTCGGTGAAGATCGTGAAGCAGTACGAGCGCGGCGTGGTGCTGCGGTTCGGGCGGTTGCACAACGTGCGCGAGCCGGGCATCCGGTTCATCATCCCGATCGTCGACGTGATGACCAAGGTGTCGCTGCGCATCGTGACCGTGCCGATCCAGTCGCAGGGCATCATCACGCAGGACAACGTGAGCGTGGGGGTCTCCGCCGTCGCGTACTACCGGATCGTGGACCCCGTGAAGTCGGTGATCGCGATCGAGAACGTGCAGTCCGCGATCGACCAGATCGCGCAGACCACGCTCCGTAAGGTCGTCGGCCAGCACCACCTCGACGAGACGCTCGCCGAGACGGCGAAGCTCAACGTGAACATCCGCGAGATCCTCGACGAGACCACGGTCGAATGGGGCGCGCAGGTCACGCTCGTCGAGCTCAAGGACATCCTGCTGCCCGACTCGATGAAACGCGCCATGGCGAAGCAGGCCGAGGCGGAGCGCGAGAAGCGCGCGAAGATCATCGCCGCCGAGGGCGAGTCGCTCGCTGCGACGCAGCTCGGCGTCGCATCGGACACGATGATGTCGCATCCGCTCGCCCTGCAGCTGCGTACACTGCAGACCCTCGTCGAGATCGGCGTGGACAAGAACACGCTCGTGATCGTGCCGGCGCCGCTCCTGGGCTCGATCGGGGAGCTCACGAACTTCCTCGACCGCGAGTCGGCGGTGGCGCAGGTGAGAGGGGGCGCAGGACTGGCAGGATCTTGACGAAACGGGTCAGTCCTGCCAACGGCGCATGTCGGTGGGATGCCGCAGAATGAGCGGGTGACTTCGAGCGACACCACCCCGGCGCGGCTGCCGGATGCCCCCGACCCCACGGCCCCGGGAGCGACGCATCACGGCACGCTCGGCCTCGGTCAGGGCACTGCGCTCTACATCGCCAGCGTGCTCGGCACCGGCATCCTCGTCCTGCCCGGCCTTGCGGCGGCAGTGGCCGGGCCGGCGTCCATCCTTGCGGTCGCGGCCGTGCTCGTGCTCTCCATCCCGCTCGCCGGCACGTTCGCCTCGCTCGCCGCGCGGTACCCCGACCCGGGCGGCGTCGCGAGCTACGTGCGGCGCACGCTCGGCGACACGGCCGCGCGCATGACGGGGTACTGGTTCTACTTCGGCGTCTGCATCGGCGCGCCGGTGCTCGCGGTGCTCGGGGGCGAGTACGTCGTCGCGGTGCTCGGAGTCGACCGAGCCGCAGTCCCGATCATCGCGTTCGCGATCTTCGTGCCGCCGTTCGTGGCGAACTGGTTCGGCGTCCGGGTCGCCGGCTGGGTGCAGTTCGTCCTGACGGGCCTCCTGATCACGGTGGTCGTCGGCGTCGTCGCGGTGACGTTCCCCGCGGTCGAGCCGGGCAACTTCCAGCCGTTCCTCCCCAACGGGTGGTCGGGCGTCGGCACCGCGATCAGCCTGTTCGTGTGGGCGTTCGCCGGTTGGGAGGTCGGCACGCACATCGCGGGCGAGTTCAAGAACCCTCGGCGCATCATCCCCCTCGCCACGGGCATCGCGATCGTCGTCGTCGGCGCCGGATACCTCGCCCTGCAGGTGGTGACCGTCGGCGTGCTCGGCGACCAGGCGGGCGTCGGCGTCGTGCCGCTCCTCGATCTCGTCGAGACGACCGCGCCCGGCATCGGGTCCACGCTCGTGGCGATCGTCACGGCGATCGTCTGCCTCGGGGTGATGAACGCGTACCTGCCCGCGTTCGCCAAGCTCGGCGCGGCGCTCGGCCGCGACGGCGATCTGCCGCGCTTCCTCGCGAAGGGTGCCGGCAGCGGCGAGATCCCGCGCCGTGCGCTGATGCTCACCGCGGCGATGGTCGCCGTGTACTTCGTGCTGATGCTGGTGAACGGCATGAACCTCTCTGCGTTCATCCTCATCCACACGAGCAACATGGTCGCGATCTACGCCGCGGGCATGCTCGCCGCGACCCTGCTCCTTCGGCGGTGGAGCTTCGGCTGGTGGCTCGCGGTCATCGCGACGATCATGACGGCGGGCCTCCTGGTGCTCGCCTGGGCGAACCTCCTCGTGCCGCTCATCCTCGCCGCGGCGGCCGTGCTCGTCACCGTCGTGCGCCGCGTGCGTCGGGCCCGCGCGAAGCGCGCACCGGCGACAAACCCGAACGCCACCGAGTTGCCCGAATCTGCACGGATCCAGGCAACTCGGTGAGGGCTCACACCGACTCGGTGAGCGCGCACACCCGAATCGCAGAGGACTGCACATGACCGAGTACCGCGCCCACTTCGACGCCGAGATCACGTTCGTGAACGGGGGCGCACTTCGCGCGGAGGCGTTCCGCCTCGACCTGCCGTCGGCCGAGCTGACGACGGAGGAGATCGGCGATCTGCTCGTGCGACACCTCGGGCTCGCGCTCGTCGGCAGTGTGGCGCTGTCGAACCTCGAGATCGTGGAGGAACTGCACCGGGGTTCGCGCGGCGTCATCGATGCGACCGACGCGATGACCGGGTCATCCGTCGCCCCTGCCGGCGTGCGCGGCGAGCTCGTCGACCTCAGCCAGCCCATCCGCGCCGGGCTGGTGACCTACCCCGGCATCCCGGCCCCCACGATCACGCCGCACCTCACTCGCGAGGCGTCGCGCGAGCACTACGCGCCCGGCACCGAGTTCGCGATCGACATCATCACCATGGCGGGCAACACGGGCACCTACCTCGACAGCCCCTACCACCGGTACCCCGACGGCGGCGATCTCGCGAGCCTCAGCCTCGACACGCTCGTCGGCGTGCCGGCCGAGGTGTTCCGGTTGACGGATGCCGCGAGCCGCGGCATCCCGGCCGAGGTCTTCCTCGACCGCGAGCTCGCCGGCACCGCCGTGCTGCTGCACACCGGATGGAGCCGCCACTTCGGCACGCCCGCGTACGCGCAGGGATCCCCGTTCCTCACCGAGGCGGGCGCACGGCATCTCGCCGACGCCGGCGTTGCGCTCGTGGGCATCGACGCGCTCAACATCGACGACACCGAATCAGGCGGCGAGCGTCCCGCTCACTCGATCCTGCTCGAGGCGGGCGTGCACGTCGTGGAGCACCTCACGGCGCTCGAGCGCGTGCCGGTGCGCGGCGCGCGGTTCACGGCGGTGCCACCGCGCGTCGAGGGCTTCGGCACGTTCCCGGTGCGGGCGTTCGCGGAGCTGCCCCCTCGCTGAACGCGCTGCGTCGGGCGGCGCGGGGCAGTGGCATCCGCCGCCCCTTGTGGGTGAGGATAAGGGGATGACCGCTCCCGAGTACTCCCTCCGCGACGGCAACTCCATCCCGGCCATCGGGCTCGGCACGTTCGGGCTCAACGAGCAGACCGGCATCGGGGCCATCGTGTCGGGCATCGCCGACGGGTACCGGCTCATCGACACGGCGTACAACTACGGCAACGAGGACGTCGTGGGGGAGGCCGTGCGTCGCGCCGACGTCGACCGCAGCGACCTCGTCATCACGACGAAGCTGCCCGGCCGACACCACGGCTTCGACGAGACGATCGCGAGCCTCGGGGAGTCGCTTCGTCGGCTCGACCTCGAGTGGGTCGACCTCTACCTCATCCACTGGCCTCTCCCGCGCATCGACAAGTTCGTCGACAGCTGGCGTGCGATGATCCGGTTGCGCGAGAGGGGGCTCGCGCGCTCGATCGGCGTCTCGAACTTCACCCCCGCGATGCTCGACCGGCTCGAGCGCGACACGGGCGTCGTGCCCGTCGTGAACCAGGTGGAGCTGCATCCGTACTTCCCGCAGGAGGAGCTGCGCGCCTACCACGACGAGCACGACATCCGCACCGAGAGCTGGAGCCCGCTCGCCAAGCGCAGCGAGCTCCTGAAGGAAGGCGTCATCACCGCGATCGCGGCCGAGCACGGGGTCTCGCCGGCGCAGGTCGTGCTGCGCTGGCACGTCGAGCTCGAGGCGGTGCCGATCCCGAAGTCGGCGGATGCCGCACGGCGGCGTGAGAACCTCGACGTGTTCTCGTTCAGCCTCTCGAACGACGAGATCGAGGCGATCACCGCCCTGTCGCGCGGTCGGCTGTGGGGCGGCGACCCCGACACGCACGAGGAGTTCTGACCGCCGCGCCCTGAGCCGTCGGGATGCCGCGTGCTCAGGCGTGCGGACGGCGGCCCGCGCGGGCGCGCAGGTGCTTGTCGAGCGCGTCGACCGCCAGCAGGATCGGGATGGACGCGAAGGCGACGGCCCATCCCCAGAGCGGCGGATTCGCCTGTCCGAGCGCCCGCGCGACCGGCGGAACCCAGAGCACCAGGAGCGAGACGGCCACCCCGATGGCGATCCCGGGGATGAGCAGGCGGTTGGTCGTCCAGCCCAGGGCGCCCGGCCACTTCGTGGACGAGCGGCAGGCGAAGGCGTTCGCGGCCTGCGCGAAGACGACCGTGATGAACGCGGCGCCCGAGGCGGCCATCAGGTCTGGGCCTGTCGGGAACGGATCGCCGGGCCGCCAGCCGAACGCCGCGAGGGACACGACGAAGGCCGCCATGCTGAGGGCGGCCTCGAGCGGCCCCAGCACGCCGAAGGCGCGCCGTAGCACGGTGCCGTTCATGAGCCGGCCGCGCACGGGCGGCCCGTCGAGGAGGTGCTTCGCGGGCGGCTCGGCGCCGAGCGCCACCGCCGAGAGCGTGTCGGTGCCGATGTCGAGCGCGATGATCTGGAGCACGCCGAGGGCGAGCGGGAACTGGCCGCCCGAGAGCGCCCACACGAGGAACGGCGTGAGCTCGGCGACGTTGTCGGTGAGGTGGTACGTGAGGAACCGGCGGATGTTCACGAACGTCGCGCGCCCGTGCTCGATGCCCGCCACGATGCCGGCGAACGAGTCGTCGAGGAGCACGAGGTCGGCCGCCTCGCGCGCCACGTCGGTGCCCGACCGGCCCATCGCGACGCCGATGTCCGCCTCGTGCAGCGCCGGGGCGTCGTTCACGCCGTCGCCGGTCATCGCCACGACGTGCCCACGCGACCGGAGCGCGCGGGCGATGCGGAGCTTGTCCTCAGGCGAGACGCGGGCGATGACCACGCCGTCGTGGTCGAGCAGCGCCGCGAGCTCCGGCTCGCCCGCGGGCAGTTCGTCGCCGACCAGCACGGGCGCGCCGGGGAGTCGCAACCCAACCTCGTCGGCGATGGCCGCCGCGGTCACAGGGTGGTCGCCCGTCACCATCGCGACCTTGACGCTCGCCCGTCGGCACGCCTGCAACGCCTCCCGCACGTCGTCGCGCGGCGGATCCTCGAGGCCCACGAAGCCGAGGAGGTGAAGGCCCTCCTCGCACTCCTCGAGGCTCCGCGGCGTGCGGCCGCCGCGCGGCGCAACCGCAACCGCGAGCACGCGCAGACCCCGGGCCGTGAGGTTCTCCACCGCCTGCCGAGCGGTCGGGTCGTCGCCGCAGAGGGGGAGCACGCCGTCGGGTGACCCCTTCACCACGACCTCGTCGGCGAGCACCACGGCCATCCGGCGGCGCCGCGGGTCGAAGGGGAACCGCAGCTCGGCGAGCGCCGCAGCACGGTCGGCCGAGGTGTCGAAGCCGAGGCGCATGGCGAACGTGTCGAGCGCCGCCTCCATGGGGTCGCCGTGGGCGCGCCACTGCCCGCCGACCTCCTCGGTGTACCCGGTTGAGCAGCGCGTGCCCGCGAGTGCGAGCTTGCGCAGCGACTCCGAGGCATCCGGTGCCGACCAGCGCAGTTCGGCGGTCGGACCGTACCCGCCGCCGTCGACCGAGACGGAGCCGGCCGGCGACCATGCCTCGACGACGGTCATCTGGTTGCGGGTGAGCGTGCCGGTCTTGTCGGTGCAGATGAACGTCGTCGAGCCGAGCGTCTCGACGGCCTCGAGGTTTCGCACGAGGATCTGTCGCTTCGCCATCTGCTCCGAGCCCCACGCGAGCGACAGCGTCACCGTGGGGAGCAGTGCCTCGGGCACGAGGGCGACGGTCACGCCGATCGCGAAGACGAGCGCGTCCTGGATCGGGTTGCCCACGATCACCGAGATGAGGAGGAACACCCCGCCGACCGTCACGGCGATCGCGGCAGTCAGGCGCACCACGCCGCGCAGGCCGCGCGTCAGCGGCGTGTCCGGCTTGGTGGTCGACGTCGTCAGGCGGGCGATGCCCGCGAGCCGGGTCGCCTCGCCGACCGCCGTGGTGACGGCGCGGGTGTCGCCCTCGACCACGAACGTGCCGGCGAAGAGCGGTTCGCCCTCGGAGACCGCTCCGGCCTCGCTCTCGCCCGTGAGCATGGACGAGTCGACCAGGAGCCGGTTCGCGGTGCTGACGATCGCGTCCGCGGGCACCCGGTCGCCGGCCTCCAGCAGCAGGATGTCGTCGACCACGACGTCCTCGGCCTCGATGACCCGGCGCCGTCCGTCGCGCCAGACGGACACCCGCGTGGGGAGCATCGCCTGCAACCGGTCGGCCGCCCGATCGGCGCGGGCCTGCTGCACCGCGGCGAACACCGCGTTGAGCACGATGACCGCGACGATCGCGATCGAGAGCTCCGGCAGCCCCGCGAAGAACGCCAGGACGGCGGCGATCCACAGCATGATCGCGAAGAAGTGGGTGAGCTCGCCGAGCAGCCGGCGGAGTGCGGACGGGCGCCGCGCGACGGGCAGCCGGTTGGCACCGCCCTCTGCTCGCCGCTTGCTGGCCTCCGCGGTGGTCAGTCCGGGCGGCGCCATGCTCCCCGACATGGGCCCTCCCCTCGGTGCTCCCAGCGTAGGGGCTGAACGCCGGCACGGGGGGTCGGGCACGGGCCGTGCGAGCGACGGCTGGCGCCGGTGGCGTTGTGGGTGGCCCGGGATAGGCTGGATCGAGTGAGCGACTCGACGACGAACCCGGCCCCCGAGACCTCGGAGCACTCGGTCGTTCCCGCGGCCGAGGCCTTCGCGTCGGCTGAGGCATCCGCTCACGCCGAGCACGGCACCGACGCCCGCGGGCCGCTGTCCAAGCCGTTTCGCTGGCTGTCGATCGGCATGTTCGCGATCATCTTCATCGCGGCGTTCGAGGCGATGGCCGTCACCACGATCATGCCCCTCGTGGCGCGCGACCTCGACGGCATCGCCCTGTTCGCGCTGGCATTCGCCGTGCCGCTGGCCGCCGGCATCATCGGCATGGTGCTCGCCGGCAACTGGACCGACCGCTCCGGCGCCCTTCCGTCGCTCGTGACGTCGGCCGTGCTGTTCGTCGTGGGACTGCTCATCGCCGGCACGGCACCGAACATGATCGTGTTCATCATCGGCCGCTTCGTGCACGGGCTCGCCGGCGCCGCGGTGATCGTGCCGTTGTACGTCATCGTCGCGCGCATGTATCCGGAGCGACTCCGTGCCCGCGTCTTCGCCGGGTTCGCGGCCGCGTGGGTGATCCCGTCGATCATCGGCCCCGCGCTCGCCGGCGCCGTCGCCGAGACCGCGAGCTGGCGGTGGGTGTTCCTCGGCGTCATCGTGCTGCTGCTTCCGGCCGCGGCGATGATGCTGCCGCCCATCCTCCGGGTGCGCGACCAGGTGCAGGGCGACCCGTCGGTGCCGTGGAGTCTCGGCCGAGTCGGCTGGGCGGTGCTCACGGCGGCATCCGCACTCGCGCTGTCGCTGTCGAAGGAACTCGCCGACCCGTGGCGATGGATCGTCGCGATCGCCGCCGTCGTCCTCGTCGCGGTCGCGGCGCGTCCGCTCATGCCTGCGGGCACCCTCCGTGCCGCGCGCGGCATGCCGGCAACGGTGCTGCTCCGGCTCATCGTGGCGGGAGCGTTCTTCGGCAGCGAGATCTACCTGCCATACCTCTTCATCGAGCGCTACGACTTCTCGCCGAGCCTCGCCGGCGCTGTGCTCACGGGCGCGGGCGTCACCTGGGCGGCGGCGTCCTGGTTGCAGGGTCGACTCGGCGACCGGGTGTCGAACACGCAGGCGGTGCAGATCGGCGCCGGGCTGCTGGCCGTCTCGCTCGTGGTTGTGCTGCTCGTGGCCGCGTTCACCCTGCCGCCCGTGATCGCCTTCGTCGCGTGGACCCTCGCGGGCGGCGCGATGGGCTTCATGTACCCCCGGTTCTCGGTGGCGGTGCTGAAACTCTCGCCCGTGTCGTCGCAGGGATTCAACAGTGCCGCGCTCTCGATCGGTGAGTCGCTCGGCGCGGCCGTCGCCCTCGCGATCACCGCGCTCGCCTCGAGCGCGATCGTGGGCGGCGCGTTCACGGCCGACTTCGCGGTGACCGTGGCGATCGCCGTCGTGGCCGTCGTGCTCGCGCCGCGCGTGCGGCCGCGGGGTGCTGACGTGGCATCCATCGACGCCTGAAGACGATCGTCCGAACGCCTGCGGGCTTAATGTGACGTCACATCTGTGACAGTCACATTCCCGCAGAGTTGTGCATAATTGAAGACGACGACGGATGTGACCGTGCACATGCCGTGAATCGATCGGGGGGCGTCGTGCCTGAGGAGCTGCACCGGGGGAGGCCCCCGAGCATCCGCGATGTCGCGCGGCTCGCCGGCGTCTCGCACCAGACCGTGTCCCGGGTGCTGAACCACCACCCGAGCATCCGGCCCGAGACGAAGCAGCGCGTGCTCGATGTCATGGCCGAGCTGCAGTACAAGCCCAACCGGGCGGCACGGGCGCTCGTCACGAGCCGCTCGCACACCATCGGCATCCTGTCGGCATCCAGCACCTGGTACGGCCCCGCCTCGAGCATCGCCGCGATCGAGGAGGCCGCGCGCGCGGCCGGCTACTGGGTCAGCACCGCGAACATCGAGTCGTCCGATGCGCGTTCCATCGCCGACGGGCTCGCGCACCTCGCGGCCCAGGGGATCGAGGGCCTCGTCGTCATCGCCCCGCAGGTGCGCGTGTTCGACACCCTCGCGCAGCTCTCGATCGACGTGCCCTACGTGACCCTCCAGTCGACTGGACGAGCCCCCGGCCACGCGCTCTCGGTCGACCAGATCGCCGGTGCGCGCATGGCGACGAGGCACCTCATCGACCTCGGCCACCGCAGCATCTACCACCTCGCCGGCCCTCAGGACTGGATCGAGGCCGAAGCGCGGATGCTCGGCTTCCTCGAAGAGATGAGCGCCAGGGACGTGCCCACCACGGCGCCGATCCTCGGCGACTGGACCGCGGACTTCGGCTACTACGCAGGCCGTGAGCTGCTCACGGTGCGGGACTTCACCGCGATCTTCTCGTCGAACGACCAGATGGCGCTCGGGCTCATGCACGCGATCCGCGATGCCGGGCTCGAGATCCCGCGCGACGTCTCGATCATCGGCTTCGACGACATCCCCGAGGCGGCGCATTTCTGGCCACCGCTGACGACCGTGCGCCAGGACTTCGCCGAGTTGGGCCGCCGCTGCGTGGCCCTGCTCCTCGGCGACCTCGACCCCGCCGCGCCCGATTACCGCGGCACGATCACGCCCGAACTCGTGGTGCGGGGCACCACAGGTGCACCGCTGTTCTGACCGCGGGGCGTCGCCGCGTGCTCGTCTCGGAGGGTCTGTTGTTACCGATCCGTGACAACTCGGATTTGACAGCAGCTTCATCGATGTGGCTAACATGAGTGTCGCCATGTGAACGGTCACATCGACTGGCGCATGGGACGCCCCATCCTGATCGACGAAGGAGTCACCGTGCCGACAGCCCCCATCGCGCACGACCGTCCGTGCGGTTCCGGCCGGTCCAGCGCGTGCTGCGGGGCATCACGATGAGCACGTTCGGGCCGCAGGTCGAGGTCGCCGTGGCGCGGGTGCGTGCGGACGTGGCGCGGTTGCACGGGGAGCTGACCCGGTACCGCCTCGTGGTGTGGACGGGCGGCAACGTGTCGGGCCGGGTGCCGGGTGCCGACCTGTTCGTGATCAAGCCGTCAGGTGTGTCGTACAACGACCTGGCGCCGGAGAACATGATCCTCTGCGACCTGGACGGGAACGTGGTGCCGGGTACGCCGGGCAGCGATCGGGCCCCTTCGTCCGACACGGCAGCGCACGCCTACGTGTACCGGAACATGCCGGAGGTCGGCGGGGTGGTGCACACGCATTCGACGTATGCGACGGCGTGGGCGGCGCGGGGGGAGGAGATCCCGTGCGTGATCACGGCGATGGCGGATGAGTTCGGGGGGCCGATCCCGGTGGGTCCGTTCGCGATCATCGGAGATGACTCGATCGGTCGGGGGATCGTGCAGACCCTGTCCGGGCACCGGTCCCGGGCGGTGTTGATGCGGAATCATGGGCCGTTCACGATCGGCGCGAACGCGAAGGACGCGGTGAAGGCGGCGGTGATGGTCGAGGATGTGGCCCGCACCGTGCAGCTGGCTCGTGAGGCGGGTCCGTTGGTCCGGATCCCGCAGGACGCGATCGACCGCCTCTACGACCGCTACCAGAACGTCTACGGGCAGGCGAACGACGCCCGCCGGACGAGCACAGACGGGCGGGCGAACGACGCCCGCCGAACGGAACCCGCCGACGCATGAGCGAGGCACCACGGGTTCTCCGAGAACTTGCGACCACCGCAGGGATGGCGCGAGCGAGGCGGCTTGCATGGACGAAGCCGGCTCCGACTGTCACCAAGACAACGACGTCCATGAATGACACAGTGAAAGGACACACCGTGAAGAACACGAAGAAGGTGCTTCTCGCCACCCTCGCGGCCGGTTCCATGCTCGCGCTCGCCGCGTGCTCGGGCACGGGCGCCTCGGGCGAGGAGGGCGGCGGCGGCGGCCTCATCGGCGTCGCGATGCCGACCAAGAGCTCGGAGCGCTGGATCCAGGACGGCGACTCCGTCAAGGAACAGCTCGAGGAGCAGGGCTTCACCGTCGACCTCCAGTACGCCGAGGACGACATCCCCACCCAGGTCTCGCAGATCGAGAACATGATCACGAAGGGCGCCGAAGCACTCATCATCGCCTCGATCGACGGCACCACGCTGTCACAGGTGCTGCAGGATGCCGCAGACGCGGAGATCCCCGTCATCGCCTACGACCGCCTCATCCGCGACTCGGAGAACGTCGACTACTACGCGTCGTTCGACAACTACATCGTGGGCGTGCAGCAGGCCACGTCGCTCCTCGCTGGCCTCGGCCTCACCGACCTCGAGGGCGAAGCGGCAGCGGATGCCCCCGCCGGTCCGTTCAACATCGAGCTGTTCGCCGGTTCACCCGACGACAACAACGCGACGTTCTTCTGGAACGGCGCCATCGACACGCTGCAGCCGTACATCGACGAGGGCACCCTCGTGGTGAAGTCGGGCCAGACCGACTTCGAGCAGGCCGCCATCCTCCGTTGGGACGGCGAGGTCGCGCAGGAGCGCATGGAGAACCTCCTCACCTCGACGTACTCCGACGGCTCGACGGTCAACGCTGTGCTGTCGCCCTACGACGGCCTCTCGCGTGGCATCATCTCGGCGCTCACCGACGCGGGCTACTCCGTGGGCGAGGGCTGGCCGGTCATCTCCGGCCAGGACGCCGAGCTCGACTCGGTCAAGGCGATCAACTCGGGTGAGCAGTACTCGACCATCTTCAAGGACACCCGCAACCTCGCGACCGTGGCCGTGGACATGGCGACCGCCCTCCTGAACGGCGAGGAGCCCGAGGTGAACAACACCGAGGACTACGACAATGGCGTGAAGACGGTGCCGTCGTACCTCCTCGAGTCGGAGATCGTCGTGAAGGACAACATCATCGAGGTCCTCGTCGACAGCGGCTACTGGACCGAAGAGGAAATCAACGGCTAGTCACCACCGGAACACGGCGGTCGGATGACGCGACCCCCGCGTGCCGGGGCCCGGTGCGGGAGTACACTCTCGCCTCAGGTCCCGGCCCGGCGGCATCCGTCATCCGACCGGCCCCACCCGGCAATGAAGCAGGAGCAAGGATGACCACCAACATTCTCGAGATGCGCGGCATCACGAAGACGTTCCCCGGCGTGAAGGCGCTGTCGAACGTCAACCTCGAGGTCGAGCGCGGCGAGGTGCACGCCATCTGCGGCGAGAACGGCGCCGGCAAGTCGACCCTCATGAAGGTGCTCTCAGGCGTATACGCGCACGGCACCTACGGCGGCGACATCGTCTTCGAGAACGAGACGGTGGAGTTCAAGGACCTCAGCGACTCAGAGGCCAAGGGCATCGTCATCATCCACCAGGAGCTCGCTCTCAGCCCCTACCTGTCGATCGCCGAGAACATCTTCCTCAACAACGAGCAGAAGGGCCGCGGCGGCCTGATCGACTGGAACAAGACGAACTTCGAGGCGTCGAAGCTCCTCGCCCGCGTCGGCCTGCGCGAGAACCCCACGACGAAGATCATGGACATCGGGGTCGGCAAGCAGCAGCTCGTCGAGATCGCGAAGGCGCTCTCGAAGGAGGTGAAGCTCCTCATCCTCGACGAGCCCACCGCCGCGCTCAACGACGAGGACTCCGACCACCTGCTCGACCTGATCCTGCACCTCAAGGGGCAGGGCATCACGTCGATCATCATCAGCCACAAGCTCAACGAGATCAAGAAGGTCGCCGACTCCGTCACGGTCATCCGCGACGGCAAGACGATCGAGACGATCGCCAAGGCGGATGTCACCGAAGACCGCATCATCAAGGACATGGTCGGCCGCGACCTCGAGCACCGCTATCCCGACCACACGCCGCACATCGGCGAGGAGCTGCTGCGCGTCGAGGACTGGACGGCCCACCACCCGCAGGACTCCTCCCGCGTGATGGTCGACAACGTGAACCTCAACGTACGTGCAGGCGAGATCGTCGGCATCGCGGGCCTCATGGGCGCCGGCCGCACGGAGTTCGCGATGAGCCTGTTCGGCCAGTCGTACGGCTCGCGTATCTCGGGCAAGGTGTTCCTGCGCGGCGAGGAGATCAAGACCCGCACGGTCGCCGAGGCGATCGGGCACGGCATCGCCTACGCCACCGAGGACCGCAAGACCTACGGCCTCAACCTCATCGAGGACATCAAGCGCAACATCTCGATGGCGTCGCTGAAGAAGCTCGAGAGGTACGGACTCGTGCACGACAACGAGGAGTACGCGGTCGCCAACGAGTACCGCAAGTCGATGAACATCAAGGCGCCGAGCGTGCTCGTGAAGACGGGCAAGCTCTCGGGCGGCAACCAGCAGAAGGTCGTGCTGTCGAAATGGATCTACGCCGACCCCGACGTACTGATCCTCGACGAGCCGACCCGCGGCATCGACGTGGGTGCGAAGTACGAGATCTACACGATCATCAACCGCCTCGCGGCGGCCGGGAAGGGCATCGTCATGATCTCTTCGGAGCTGCCCGAGCTCCTCGGCATCTGCGACCGCGTGTACGCCCTCTCGGAAGGCCGCATCACCGGTGAGCTCCCCGTCGAGGAAGCCACCCCCGAGGCGATGCTCAAGCTCATGACCATGGAAAAGCCCCGCTGACGCGCGGATGACCCAGGAGACACCATGTCGAATCCGAACCCCCCCATCCTCGAGGAAACGCACGTCGGCGGCGGCAACGTCAACCCCGTCGAGAACACGTTCACCGACCGCCTGAGCCACGTGCTCGCCGATCTCGGCAAGAACGGCATCTTCATCGCGCTCATCGCGGTGGTGGTGCTGTTCTCGATCCTCACCAACGGCATCCTGTTGCGGCCTCAGAACATCTCGAACCTGGTCGTGCAGAACGGGTACATCCTCGTGCTCGCGATCGGCATGGTGATGGTGATCATCGCCGGCCACATCGACCTGTCGGTCGGGTCGGTCGCGGCGTTCGTCGGCGCCTGTTCCGGCGTGTTCGCCGTGCAATGGGGCCTGCCCTGGTGGCTGTCGGTGATCCTCTCGCTCGGCATCGGCGCGCTCGTCGGCGTGTGGCAGGGCTTCTGGGTCGCCTTCGTTGGCATTCCAGCGTTCATCGTGACCTTGGCCGGCATGCTCATCTTCCGCGGCCTCGCGCTCGTCGTGCTCGGCAACGCGAACATCGGCTCGTTCCCCGCGGAGTACCGCGCCCTCGGCAACGGCTTCCTCTCCGACGTGTTCGGCGACTTCGAGATCGACCCGCTCACGCTCGGCGTCGGCGCCCTCGCGATCGTCATCCTCATCGTGCAGCAGGTGCGCACCCGCCGCGGCCGCCAGAAGTACGGCCAGGACGTCGAGCCCATGGCGTGGTTCATCACCAAGCTCGTGCTCGTGTCGGCGGCGATCGGCTTCTTCGCCTACTCGCTCGCCTCGTACAAGGGCATCCCGGTCACGCTCATCATCCTCGCCGTGCTCGTGCTCGTGTACGGCATCGTGATGAACCGCACGGTGTTCGGCCGCCACATCTACGCCATCGGCGGCAACCGCCACGCCGCGGAGCTGTCGGGCATCAAGACGCGCCGCGTCGACTTCTGGCTGTTCGTCAACATGGGCGTGCTCGCCGCGCTCGCCGGCCTCATCTTCACCGCGCGCCTGAACCTTGCAGGTCCGAAGGCCGGCGACGGCTTCGAGCTCGAGGCGATCTCGGCGGCGTTCATCGGCGGCGCGGCCGTGCAGGGCGGTGTCGGCACGATCGGCGGCGCGATCGTCGGTGGCCTGATCATCGGCGTGCTCAACAACGGCATGTCGATCCTCGGCATCGGCATCGAGTGGCAGCAGGCCGTGAAGGGCCTCGTGCTGCTTCTCGCGGTGGCGTTCGACGTGTACAACAAGCGTCGTTCCGGCGGCCAGTAGGGTGTGGTGACCCTGAAGAGGGCGGATGCCGCGGCATCCGCCCTCTTCGCCGTTCCCGGCCGTGGTCGTGGTGGCAGGGACCGGAGGCCCAGCGGATGCCGCGTGCGGAGTGTCCGGGCCGCCCTCCGGCCCTGACCTCGCCCCAGCCCACCGCTCGCCGCTGCCTCGCAGGAGGGAGCAACGCAGGAACTTCTGGCGTGCTCGCGGCAGTTCGCGGCCCTGGCCGGCGGCGTGTCCCGCCACTCTTCCTGCAGTTGGTCATGGAGCGAGCGGATGCCGCGTGCGGAGTGTCCGGGCCGGCTTGAGCGAAGGCTTCGTTAGCGCTAACATCTTGGTTCGTTAGCGCTAACGAAACGCCATGACGAAGGAGTCTCCGTGCCGGACCAGGATCAGCACGTGATCGGTGTCGACGACGGCACGCTGTCGGGGCGGGCCGACCGGGCGGTGGCGGCGTGAGCGGCACGGCCCACGAGTTCGCGCCCGAGGTCGAGGCGGCGATCGCGCAGGTGCGCGAAGACGTCGCGAAGCTGCACGGCGAACTGATCCGCTACGGGCTCGTCGTCTGGACTGGCGGCAACGTCTCGGGCCGCGTGCCCGGCGCCGACCTGTTCGTGATCAAGCCGTCGGGCGTCTCGTACGACGAGCTCGTACCCGAGAACATGATCCTCTGCGACCTCGACGGCAACGTGATCCCGGGCACGCCCGGCTCCGATCGCAGCCCGTCGAGCGACACCGCGGCGCACGCCTACGTGTACCGGCATATGCCCGCGATCGGCGGCGTCGTACACACCCACTCGACCTTCGCGGTCGCCTGGGCGGCGCGTGGCGAGGAGATCCCGTGCGTCATCACGGCGATGGCCGACGAGTTCGGCGGGCCGATCCCGATCGGCCCGTTCGCGATCATCGGCGACGACTCGATCGGCCGCGGCATCGTCGACACCCTCACGGGCCACCGTTCCCGCGCGGTCCTCATGCGCAACCATGGTCCGTTCACGATCGGCGCGAACGCGAAGGACGCGGTCAAGGCCGCCGTCATGGTCGAGGATGTCGCGCGCACCGTGCACTTCGCCCGCGAGGCCGGCCCGCTCGTGCCGATCCCGCAGGACGCGATCGACCGTCTCTACGACCGATACCAGAACGTCTATGGCCAGAACGGAGATGCACGCCGATGACCGAGTCCACGAGTCCGCAGACAGAGGCCGATGCGCGGGCGACGATCCTCGCGGGACGCACGTCGCTCGGCATCGAATTCGGTTCGACCCGCATCAAGGCGTGCCTGGTCGGCGAGGATCCGACCGACGTACTCGCCGTCGGCAGCCACGAGTGGGAGAACCGGTTCGTCGACCGCGTCTGGACCTATTCAATGGAGGACGTCTGGTCGGGACTCCAGGCGGCGTACGCCGACCTCGTCGCCGACGTGCGACGCCGCCACGACGTGCAGCCGCAGACGTTCGGCGCGATCGGCGTGTCGGCGATGATGCACGGCTACCTCGCGTTCGACGAGGGCGACGAGCTGCTCGTGCCGTTCCGCACGTGGCGCAACACGTCGACCGGGGTGGCCGCCGCCGAGCTCAGCGAGCAGTTCGGCCTCAACATCCCGCTTCGGTGGTCGATCGCCCACCTGTACCAGGCCGTCCTCGATGAGGAGCCGCATGTCCCGCAGATCGCGTTCCTCACCACGCTCGCCGGCTACGTGCACTGGCAGCTCACCGGCCGCAAAGCGATCGGCGTGGGCGACGCGTCGGGGATGTTCCCGATCGATTCCGCGACGAACGACTACGACGTGCCGTTGCTCGAGGTGTTCGACCGGCTCGTTGCGGACCGCGCGCCCGGACTGCACCTCGTCGAGCTGCTCCCCGAGGTGCTGCCGGCCGGCCGGCCGGCCGGGGAGCTGACCGCCGAGGGCGCCGCGCTTCTGGACCCGTCGGGCACGCTCCGGCCCGGAGCCGCGCTGTGCCCGCCCGAAGGCGACGCCGGCACCGGCATGGTCGCGACCTGCTCGGTCGCGCCCCGGACCGGCAACGTCAGTGCCGGCACGAGCATCTTCGCGATGGTCGTGCTGGAGCGGCCGCTCGAGCACGCCCACCACGAGCTCGACGTGGTCACGACGCCGGCGGGCGATCCCGTGGCGATGGTGCACTGCAACAACGGCGCGAGCGAATTGGCGGCTTGGGCGGGCGTGTTCGCGCGGTTCGCCGCCGTCGCCGGTCTCTCGGTCGACACCGATGTCGTGTTCGAGGCGCTCTTCCGCGAGGCGCTCGACGGCGAGCCCGACGCTGGCGGATTGCTGGCGTACAACCATCTCGCGGGAGAGCCGATCGCGGGCCTCGCCGAGGGCCGGCCCATGATCGTCCGCACCCCCGACAGCCGACTCACGCTCGCGAACTTCATGCGTGCGCAGCTGTACGGCGTGTACGGCACGCTCGCGCTCGGCATGCGGGTGCTCGCCGACGAAGGCGTCGAACTCGACCGGATGTTCGCCCATGGCGGCATCTTCCGCACCGCCGGCGTCGCCCAGCGCCTGCTGGCGGGCGCCCTCGACGCGCCGGTCGCCGTCGGCGAGACGGCCTCCGAGGGCGGCGCCTGGGGCATCGCGGTACTGGCGTCCTACCTGTCGGCGGCCTCCGAGGTCGACCTCGGCACGTACCTGAGCGAGCGGGTCTTCGCGGATGCCGCGTTCGACACCGTCGACCCCGTCGCCGAGGACGTCGCCGGGTTCTCGGCATTCCTCGACCACTATCGGGCGGGCCTGGCCGTCGAGGCGGCCGCCGTCGAAGCGCTGTGACCACGCGCACCCCCGATCAATCGAACGCCGCACCAAGGAGACACGTATGACCCGCACCCCGCTCACCACCTCCCTCGACCACTACGAGGTCTGGTTCCTCACGGGAAGCCAGCACCTCTACGGCGAGGAGACCCTTCGGCAGGTCGCCGCGCAGTCGCAGGCGATCGCCGAGACGCTCGATGCGGCATCCGGCGTGCCCGTGAAGGTCGTGTGGATGCCGGTGCTCACCGACTCCGCCGCCATCAAGCGTGTCGCGCTCGAGGCCAACGCCGTCGAGAACGTGATCGGTGTCGTCGCGTGGATGCACACCTTCAGCCCGGCGAAGATGTGGATCGCCGGCCTCGACGCGCTGCAGAAGCCACTCGCGCACCTGCACACCCAGGCGAACGTCGAGCTGCCGTGGGGCGAGATCGACTTCGACTTCATGAACCTCAACCAGGCCGCGCACGGCGACCGCGAGTTCGGGTACATCCAGACCCGCCTCGGAGTGCCCCGCAAGACGATCGTCGGCCACGCGTCCGACCCGCGCGTGCAGCGCGAGCTCGGCACCTGGCAGCGCGCGGGTGCCGGCCTCGCGGCATCCCGCAGCCTGAAGCTCGCCCGCTTCGGCGACAACATGCGCTACGTCGCGGTGACCGAGGGCGACAAGACCGAGGCCGAGCTGCGGTTCGGCGTGCAGGTGAACACGTGGGGCGTGAACGAGCTCGCCGAAGCGGTGTCCGCGGCATCCGACGCCGAGGTCGACCTCCTCGTCGCCGAGTACGAGGATCTCTACGAGGTGGTGCCCGAGCTGCGTCGCGGCGGCGACCGTCACCAGTCGCTGCGCGACGGCGCCGCGATCGAGCTCGGCCTGCGGTCGTTCCTCGAGGAGGGCGGTTTCGGCGCCTTCACCACGAGCTTCGAGGACCTCGGCGCGCTCAAGCAGCTGCCCGGCCTCGCCGTGCAGCGGCTCATGGCCGAGGGCTACGGCTTCGGCGCGGAGGGCGACTGGAAGACCGCCGTGCTCGTGCGCATCGCGAACGTGATGGGTGCCGGCCTGCCCGGCGGCGCGTCGCTCATGGAGGACTACACGTACGACCTCACGCCCGGCGACGAGCTCATCCTCGGCGCGCACATGCTCGAGGTGTCGCCGTCGCTGACGACCGCGAAGCCGACCCTCGAGGTGCACCCGCTCGGCATCGGCGGCAAGGAGGACCCGGTGCGCCTGGTCTTCACCGCCGACCCGGGTCCCGCGGTCGTCGTCGCGATGAGCGACATGCGCGACCGGTTCCGCCTCACGGCGAACGTGGTGGAGAACGTCACGCCGCGGCATCCGCTGCCGAACCTCCCCGTCGGCCGCGCGGTCTGGAAGCCCGCCCCTGACTTCCAGACGAGTGCCGCGGCGTGGCTCACCGCCGGCGCCGCCCACCACACCGTCATGTCGACTGCGGTCGGCGTCGACGTCTTCCGCGACTTCGCCGAGCTGGCGAAGGTCGAGCTGCTCGTCATCGACGAGCACACCACGCTGCCCGACTTCCAGCGCGAGGTGCGCTGGAACCAGGCCTACTACCGCCTGGCACAGGGCCTGTGAGACGGTTCCGATGACCGACACGGATGCCGCGCATGAGGCGGATGCCACACGCGAGGCCTCCGTGTCGGACCAGGTGAGCCCGTCGGGCCCCCCGGCCCCCGACGTCGACGAGCCGGTGGGCGTGCCCACCATGTTCGACGTAGCCCGCCGGGCCGGCGTTTCGCATCAGACGGTCTCGCGGGTGCTCAACGACCTCACGGGCGTGGCCGCGTCGACGAGGCTGCGTGTGGAGCAGGCGATCGCCGAGCTCAACTACACGCCGTCGCCGACCGCCCGTGCCATGGCGAGGCGCCGATCGGGGTTGATCGGACTCATACAGGCGGGTCGGCCCGACTACGGCCCGTCGAACGCGGCGCTCGGCTTCAACGAGGCCGCCCGCGACGCGGGCTACACCGTCAGCCAGGTGAGCATGCGCTCCCTCGACGCGAGCTCGCTCACGCAGGCCGTGCACCGCCTGGCACTGCAGCGCGCGGAGGCGATCGTGCTCATCTCGGGCGAGCGCGAGGGCGTGGAGGTGCTGCGCGGGATCGACGCCGGCGTGCCGCTCGTGGCGGTGGCATCCGAGGACGAGCCCGGCATGCACCGCGTCTCGATGGACCAGTACCAAGGCGCGGTGCGGGCGACCGAGCACCTCATCGGGCTCGGGCACCAGGAGATCCGGCACGTCGCCGGGCCGGCGGACTCGATGGATGCCGCGGAGCGCCTCCGCGGCTGGGCCGACGCCATGCGCGCCCACGGGCTCGATCCGCGTGAACCGGCGGAGGGCGACTGGCTCGCGGCATCCGGATACGCCCTCGGACGGGAGCTCGCCGACGACGCGACAGTGACGGCCGTCTTCGTCGGCAACGACCAGATGTCGATCGGACTGCTGCACGCATGCCGGGAGGCGGGGGTGCGAGTGCCCGAGGACCTCAGCGTGATCGGCTTCGACGACATCCCCGAGGCGGCATACTTCGCGCCGCCGCTCACGACCATGCGCCAGGACTTCGAGGGGCTCGGCCGCGACATCATGGCCACGGTGCTCGATGTGCTGCGCGACGAGCCGTCGGCGCCCGACCGCACCGCTCGGGTGCCCGAGCTGGTCGTGCGCGCGAGCACTGCGCCACGGGGCTGAGCCCGGTCCGGGCCGCACGGCTCGCGTCGCACCCACGCGATCGGCGCAGCGAGCCGCGGCGCGCCGGGCTACTCGGCCCTTTGGATCTCCTGCAGCGTCCAGCGGTTGCCGTCGGGGTCGGTGACGCTCACGAAGCGGCCCCATGGCTGCTCGTCGACGCCCTCCGCGTCGACCCCCTTCGCGCGCAGGTCGGCGAGCACGGCGTCGGCATCGGGGATCACGACCTGGATGCTGTCCTGCTGCCCCGGCTGCATGGTGCCGCCGAGCCCCGTGCCGATCGCGATCGAGCACGCGGATCCCGGAGGCGTGAGCTGCACGAAGCGCATCTCGTCGCTGACCTGGAAGTCGTGGTCGGCATTGAAGCCGAGCTTGTCGACGTAGAACGCCTTCGCACGGTCGACATCGCTGACGGGCACGTGGATGAGTTCGATCTTCCAGTCCATGATGGGCCTTCCTCGGTGAGGGTCTTCGATGGCGCGATTCGACTCGATCGAATCGTCATGCCATCAGGCTAGGCAAAATAGCGGTCGGTTCCTGTCCGCTAAAGAGCACGTCTTCCCTTCGTCATCTTGGCACCCGCTCGTCACGTGACGGCCGCGCGGCGCGATGCGAGGATGGACGACATGGCACTGCATATCACCGGAGACACCGCGGCCGACGAGCTGCTCAGCACCGACGCGTTCGCCCTCCTCACCGGCATGCTGCTCGACCAGCAGGTCCCGATGGAGACGGCCTTCGCCGGGCCGCTCAAGATCAAGCAGCGGGTCGGTTCCATCGACCCCGTGACCGTTGCCGGTTACGACCCCGAGCGCTTCGTCGAGGTGTTCAAGCAGACGCCGGCGGTGCACCGCTTCCCGGGCTCGATGGCCGGGCGAGTGCAGTCGCTCGCACAGGCGGTCGTCGACGACTGGCGCGCGGATGCCTCCGCGATCTGGACCCAGGGCGATCCCAACGGTGCCGAGGTGCTGAAGCGGCTCAAGGGGCTGCCCGGCTTCGGCGAACAGAAGGCGAAGATCTTCCTTGCCCTGCTCGGCAAGCAGGTCGGCCTGAACGCGCCGGGCTGGCGCGAGGCCGCGGGTGCGTACGGCGAGGACGGATATCACCGTTCCGTCGCCGACATCACCGATCCCGAGTCGCTCGCCAAGGTGCGCGCCACGAAGCAGGCGGCGAAGGCAGCGGCCAAGTCCGCGAAGGGCTGAGTCGGCACTGGGCGCCAGCCGCAGCCGCCCAGCCCCACTGCCGTCCACGGTCGCCGATCGAAGCTTGCGACGACAGCCACCAGCCGCCGACCACAGCCGCCGAAGCTAGCAGCCAGCAGCCGCCGCCGAAGCTAGCCGCCGCCGCCGAAGGCCACTAGCCGCCGCCGGAAACCACCAGCCGCCGACCGCAGCCGCCACTTCCGGCCGCCAGGTGCCGACCACCGACCGCTGAAGGCTTGTTCGCGCGCGCCGGATGGTGTTTCCCTCTCCACAAGCTGCGGCACTTCGGCACTTCGGCACTTCGGCACTTCGGCACCACGGCACTGCGGCACTGCGGCACTGCGGCACTGCGGCACTGCGGCACTGCGGCACTTCGGCGCCTCGACCCTCCAGCGCATCGACACCTCGGCACGTCAACACCTCGACGCCGCGGCATCGTTCGACGCCGGCAACCTTCACACCGCGCCGCGTCGTACAGCCGCCGATGATGGCATACGTTCGATGCGATTTGAGCGCTCACATCCGCAACGGGCACGGCCAGCGCCCGACGCAACGCGCGACTCGTCGGCATCATGCGACGATTGCCCTGATCCGCGCCCAGAGCCGTGCGTGCGCGGGCAAACACGGGCGTTATGCATCCGTTATCAAAATTGGACTTGTGAGCGCTAACAAGTGAGCGCTAACATCCTGAATGCGGCCAGGATGATCTGGCCGCCCGGCGCACCAGGAACGCAGCAACGCAGACGCCGCCGGCACCACGAACAAGGAGGTTCACACTGATGAAGAAGCTCATCGGAATCGCGGCCGCCGGCGCGATGCTCGTCGCCCTTGCGGGATGCGCGAGCGGAGGCGCCGCGAGCGAGGGCCCCAAGCCGCTCGACGAGCTCGTCGTCGGCTTCGCCCAGGTCGGCGCGGAGTCGGGCTGGCGCACCGCGAACACGAAGGACATCCAGGCGTCCTTCGAGGAGGCGGGCATCGAGCTCAAGTTCTCCGACGCCCAGCAGAAGCAGGAGAACCAGATCAAGGCGATCCGCTCCTACATCCAGCAGCAGGTCGACGTGATCGCGTTCTCTCCGGTCGTCGAGACCGGCTGGGACGCCGTGCTCAACGAGGCCAAGGCCGCCGGCATCCCCGTCGTGCTCACCGACCGTGCTGTGGACTCGAAGGACGAGTCGCTCTACGAGTCGTTCCTCGGCTCCGACTTCATCGTCGAGGGCGAGAAGGCCGGCGCATGGGTACTCGAGGAGTTCGCCGACGCAACCGAGCCCGTTGAGATCATCCAGCTCGAGGGCACGACCGGCGCCGCTCCGGCGATCGACCGCGCCGAGGGCTTCGCCGAGGTCATCGCCGAGAACCCCAACCTCGAGGTCGTCGCGAGCCAGACTGGTGACTTCACTCGTGCCGGTGGCAAGCAGGTCACCGAGGCGCTGCTCAAGTCGAACCCGGGCGTCGACCTCATCTACGCGCACAACGACGACATGGGCCTCGGCGCGATCGAGGCGATCGAGGCGGCCGGGCTCGTTCCGGGCGTCGACATCAAGATCCTCACGATCGACGCGGTGAAGGACGGCATGCAGGCCCTCGCCGACGGCAAGATCAACTTCATCGTCGAGTGCTCGCCCCTGCTCGGCAAGCAGCTCGTCGAGATCGTGAAGCAGATCAACGACGGTGAGACGCCCGAGAAGCGCATCATCACCGAGGAGACCACCTTCACGCAGGAGCAGGCCATCGAGGCGCTGCCCGACCGCCAGTACTGAGTTCCGAGCGAGCGGATGCCGCGGCATCCGCTCGCCGGAGTCTCGGCGGGTGCGTGGTCGTCCAGGCCGCGCACCCGCACCCCTATCCTCGGAATCGGGACCGCCGCATCCGTCGCACCGCACGAACCACCCGAACCAACCGAGCGGATGCCGCGCCGCAGGCGCGTCCCGCCGACTCGATGGAGAGCATCGTGACCCACCACCCCGACCCAGCACCCGTGATCGAGATGCGCGGCATCTCGATCACGTTCCCCGGCGTCAAGGCGCTCGACGGCGTCGACTTCCGCATGTTCCCGGGCGAGGTGCACTCGCTCATGGGCGAGAACGGCGCGGGCAAGTCCACGCTCATCAAGGCGCTCACCGGCGTGTACGGCATCGACGCCGGCACCATCACGCTCGCGGGCGAGCAGGTGTCGTTCAGCGGACCCGCCCAGGCACAGGCATCCGGCATCTCAACGGTGTACCAGGAGGTCAACCTCCTGCCGAACCTGTCGGTGGCCGAGAACATCATGCTCGGCCGGGAGCCGCGCCGGTTCGGATCGATCGACTGGCGCGCCATGCGCCGACGCTCCGCCGAGCTGCTCGCGGGCCTGAACCTCGACCTCGACCCGGCGTCGCTCCTCGGCGACCACTCGCTCGCCGTGCAGCAGCTCGTGGCGATCGCCCGCGCCATCGACGTGCAGGCGAAGGTGCTGATCCTCGACGAGCCCACCTCGAGCCTGGACGCCGACGAGGTCGCCGAGCTCTTCCGCGTCATCCGCTCGCTGAAGGAGCAAGGCGTCGCGATCCTCTTCGTCTCGCACTTCCTCGACCAGGTGTACGAGATCTGCGACCGCCTCACCGTGCTGCGCAACGGCAAGCTCGTGGGGGAGTACCTGGTCGAGGAGCTGCTGCGCATCGACCTCGTGCAGAAGATGATCGGCAAGGAGCTCACCGCGCTCGACGACCTCGAGCAGCGCGCGCGGTCGGTCGTCGTCGACGAGTCGGATGCCGCGCTGTTCGTGAACGCCGCGAAGCTCGGTCGTCGCGGGGCGATCCACCCGGCCGACCTGCCCATCGCGGCGGGCGAGGTCGTGGGCCTCGCCGGCCTGCTCGGATCGGGCCGCACGGAATTCGCGCGCCTCCTCGGCGGCATCGACCGCGCCGACACGGGAGAGCTGTCGATCGGCGGGAAGCCCACGAAGCTCCGCACCCCGCGCCAGGCCATCTCCCACCGCATCGCGTTCTCATCGGAGAACCGCCGCGACGAGGGTGTCGTCGGCGACCTCACCGTGCGCGACAATGTCGTGCTGGCGTTGCAGGCCGACCGGGGCTGGTTCCGGCCGATCCCCAAGAAGCGGCAGGACGACCTCGCGCAGAGTTACATCCAGGCCCTCAACATCCGCCCGGGCAACCCAGACGCGCTCGTGCGAAATCTCTCCGGCGGCAACCAGCAGAAGGTACTGCTCGCGCGATGGCTCGCCATCGCACCCCGGCTCCTCATCCTCGACGAGCCCACGCGCGGCATCGACATCGGCGCGAAGGCCGAGATCCAGAAGCTCGTCTTCAACCTCGCCGAGAACGGCATGAGCGTGCTGTTCATCTCGGCCGAGCTCGAGGAGGTGCTGCGCCTCAGCCACCGCATCGTCGTGCTGCGCGACCGCCACGTCGTCGCCGACCTCGAGAACGACCGGCTCACCGTCGACTCGCTGCTCGCCCTCATCGCCGACGGCTCCGGTGACGACGATCCGGATGGCACGGATGCCGCGGATGCCGCGGGCACCCCGGACGGCGAACCGGTCGCCGCGCTCGCCGCGCCCGAGGCATCCGCATCCGATTCCACCACCACCCACTCCACAGGAGGCAGCCGATGAGCGCCCTGCTCGCCCGGCTCGTCGCGCACCGGCTGTTCTGGCCCGTCGTGATGCTGCTCGTGCTCTTCACGATCAACCTGATCGCGTTCCCCGGCTTCTTCACGGTGACGGTGCGCGACGGGCACCTGTTCGGGAGCCTGATCGACATCCTGCGCAACGGTGCGCCGACGCTGATCATCGCGGTGGGCATGACCCTCGTCATCGCGACCCGGGGCATCGACCTCTCGGTCGGCGCGGTCGCCGCGATCGCGGGCGCGGTCGCCTGCTCGATCATCCTCGGGTCGCCCGAGCCGGGCAGCCCGGCCACGGTGGCGGTCGCCGTGACGGTGGCGCTCCTCATCTCGCTCGTGCTCGGCGTGTGGAACGGATTCCTCGTGGCGGTGCTCGGCATCCAGCCGATCATCGCGACGCTCATCCTCATGACCGCCGGCCGCGGCGTCGCGATGCTCATCACCGAGGGGCAGATCCTCACGGTGAACAGCCCGCCGTTCAAGGCCCTCGGCTCGGGCTTCTGGCTCGGCATCCCGATCGCCGTCATCATCGCGGCCGTCGTGTTCGGCGTCGCCGCGCTCGTCACCCGCCGCACGGCGCTCGGCATGTTCATCGAGTCGGTCGGCATCAACCCCGAGGCCAGCCGCCAGGCCGGCGTGCGGGCGAGAGGGCTGCTCTTCGTCGTCTACACGTTCAGTGCGTTCTGCGCGGCGATCGCCGGCCTCATCCTCACGGCGAACACCGCCGCGGCCGATGCGAACAACACCGGCCTCTTCATCGAGCTCGACGCGATCCTCGCCGTCGTCATCGGCGGCACGTCGCTGGCCGGCGGTCGGTACTCGCTCGTCGGCACCCTCGTGGGCGCGCTCGTCATCCAGACGCTCGTCACGACGGTGTACACGGTCGGCATCCCGCCGATCGCGACGATGGTGTTCAAGGCGGCGGTGGTGACGATCGTGTGCCTGCTCCAGTCGCCCACCACGGCCGACGCGCTGAGCGGGTTCCGACGACGACTGGCCGTGCGAGCCGGCAAGGGGGTGGCAGCATCATGACGAAGCTCCTCGAAGCGCCCGAGCGTCCCATCCGCACCGGAGGCCCGGTCGGCCCGCGCCCACGCGCGGGTCTCGCGCGCAGCATCCGGAACCTGCTCACCAGCCCGAAGTACGGCCCGGTCACGGTGACCGCCGTGCTGTTCGTCGCGATCTTCATCATCGGCGGCGTGCGCTACCGCGGCTTCTTCTCGGGGCAGGTGTTCCTCAACCTGCTCGTCGACAACTCGTACCTCATCGTGCTCGCGGTGGGCATGACGTTCGTGATCCTCACCGGCGGCATCGACCTGTCGGTCGGCGCGGTCGTCGCGCTCAGCGGCATGATCGCGGCCAGCCTGCTGCAGACGGGGTGGTCGCCCGCCGCGGTGATCCCGCTCATCCTGGTGCTCACGAGCGTGCTCGGGCTGCTGGTGGGGCTCATGATCCACGTCTTCAAGGTGCAGCCGTTCATCGCCACCCTGGCGGCGATGTTCCTCGCGCGAGGCCTCTGCTACGTCATCAGCCAGAACTCGATCTCGATCACCGACCCGACGTTCGTGCAGCTCGCCGTCGCCCGCATCCCGCTCGGCGGGAACCTCTCGATCACGCCGAGCGTCATCATCGCGCTCGTGGTCGTCGCGATCGCCGTGTGGGTGCTGCAGGCCACCAGGTTCGGCCGCACCGTCTACGCCATCGGCGGAGGCGAGCAGAGCGGCCTGCTCATGGGCCTTCCGGTGGCGCGCACCAAGGTGCTCGTGTACGTGATCTCGGGCTTCTGCTCCGGACTCGCCGGCGTGCTCTTCACCTTCTACACGCTCTCGGGGTATCCGTTGACCGCGATCGGCACCGAGCTCGACGCGATCGCCGCGGTCGTGATCGGCGGCACGCTGCTCACCGGCGGCTATGGGTTCGTGCTCGGATCGGTGCTGGGCGTGCTCGTGCTCGGCGTCATCCAGACGATCATCACGTTCGAGGGCACGCTCTCGTCGTGGTGGACGAAGATCTTCATCGGCGCCCTGCTGCTCGTCTTCATCATTCTGCAGAAGGTGCTCACCGCCAGAAGACGCTGAGCCTCCGGGGCTCGGACACCCCCGGGCAGGATAATCAACGAGAACGATCGCGCCGACGGCGCGGGACAGGGGGCGGCACCGAGTGAGCGACCGGGACGACAAGGCGCGGGCCGCGACGATCTTCGACGTCGCGCGACTCGCAGGCGTGTCCCATCAGACCGTCTCGCGCGTGCTCAACGACCTGCCGAACGTGCGGCCCGCCACGCGTGCGCGCGTCGAGCAGGCGATCAAGCAGCTGCGCTACGTGCCGTCGCCCGCGGCGCGGGCCCTCGTCACGCGCCGCACCCGCACCCTCGGCCTCATCGTCACGGGCGCGCCCGACTACGGCCCCTCGAGCACGGCCCTGCATTTCAACGAGGCGGCGCGCGACGCCCGGTACGCCGTCATCACGGCGAGTATGCTCGAGACGGATGCCCCGAGCATGCGCTCGGCGGCCGAACTGCTCGTGCGCCAGAACGTCGAGGCGATCGTGCTGATCGCCGCGCAGCGTGCGGCGCTCGACGCCCTCGACGGGGTGGAGCTCGGCGTGCCGATCGTCGCCGTGGCATCCGAGGACCGCGGCGGCATGCACCGCGTCTGGCTCGACCAGTACGCAGGCGCCCGGCTCGCGGTCGAGCACCTCATCGGCCTCGGTCACCGTGAGATCCGCCACGTCAGCGGCCCGACCAACGCCATGGACGGCGCGGAACGAGTGCGCGGCTGGTCGGCCGTGCTCAGCGAGCACGGGCTGGCGGCGCGTGAGCCGCTCGTGGGTGACTGGTCGCCGGGCAGCGGATACGTGCACGGACGCACCCTCGCTCGCGACACCGTGATGACGGCGGTATTCGTGTCGAACGACCAGATGGCGCTCGGCGTGATGCACGCGCTCGCCGAGGCCGGCCTCTCGGTGCCGGGCGACGTGAGTGTCGTCGGATTCGATGACATCCCCGAGGCGGCGCACTTCGTGCCGCCTCTCACGACGATTCGCCAGGACTTCGATGCGCTCGGACGTGACGCCATGGCCGGGGTGCTCGCGGTGCTCGGCGACGACGAACGACTGATGCCGACGCCGCGCGTGCCCGACCTCATCGTGCGCACGAGCACCGCCGCGCCGAGCATGGAGCGGGTCGCAGTCACGTCCTGACGCCGGTCGCGGCTCGACGCGGATGTCGCGGCTCGGCGCCGGCGTCTCGGCAGCGCACACGGAGGGGGCAGCGGAGAAATGGCGCGGCCTCTTCCCGCCGGATGCGATCACGTCGACGGATGCCTCGTGCAGCGCGCCACGATGGGAGCAGCGCGCCATGATGGGAGAGGAGTTCCTCGCTGCAGAACCAGTCCATTTGTCGACGTGTATACCGATTCTCAGGCGGGACCTCCCGTGCCGACAGAGACGGCCGCCGCCCCGCTCACCGTGACGGCACCGCAGGTCCATCGGCGCATCGGCGCTGCGGTACTTCGGTACTTCGGCACCCGCGCACGCGGAGAGGCGGTGCCATGAGGAGGGACGGTGGCGGGCGCGCCGCGGACGGGTGACACACCGGGGCGGCTGGCGGGTTCGGCGGACGCCGTGGCATCCGTGGCATCCGTGGTATCCGCTCAGACCGACACCGCCCGACCTGGAGCCAGCCCGGTGAGCCCCACTAGTCGACGAGGAACTCCGCGATGGTGAGCGCCATCGTGCGCGGTTCCCACGAGTGGTTCGCCGCGGGGATGGTGCGCGTCTGCGCATTCGGCATCGACGCTACGACGGATACCGCGGCCGACGTCATGGTGGGCAGCGTCTCCTCGCCGACGAGCGCGAGGGTCGGCGCCGTGATGCTGCGGCAGAGCTCCGCGCGCGGGGCGGATTGCGTCCAGGCGAGCGACTCGGCGTCGGGCTCGAGGCTCGGCGCGATGTCGAGCATGAGCTGCCACGCGGGGCTCTGCTTGGCGCCGTCCAGCCACTCGCGTGGCATGTCCTCCATGTAGAACTCGATCGTTCCCGCTCGGTCGCCGGCGGCGATGCGCTCGCGCAGGCCGGCAAGGTACTCGGCGCCCTCGGTGCCGCTCTCCTCGTCGAGCGGGACCTCGAAGAACACGAGCCGCGACACGGGCAGCCCGGCGGCCGCGGCCGCGAGCGCGATCGACCCGCCCGACGAGTTGCCGAAGAGTGCGACGGCGTCGTCCGCGCCTTCGGTGAGCGCGTCGGTGAGCGCGCGCAGGTCGTCGATCGTCTGGGCGAGGGTGATCGGGGCATCCGCCGGGCTCTCGCCCCGCCCGCGGCGGTCGTAGTTCACGACGGTGAACCCGTGGCCGGCGAGCAGGTGCGCCATCTCGACGGTGACGGGGTCGAACCCGCGGAACTGCATCGCCCCGCCGATGAGGATCACGGGCGGCCCCGACCCCTCGACGTCGTAGGCGATGCGCGTGCCGTCGGCGGATGTCACGAACTCGGTCATCGGGCCCCCTTCGCCGCTCGGGCGACAGGTTACGCCGACCCGGCGACGTCCTCCACCGACGGATGCCGCAGGGCCCCGCACCGCGAAGTGCAGGAACTTTCGCGCGGCACGCCGGGTCACACCAGGGTGCCGCGCCGGGGTGTCGAGTGGTTCTTCCTGTAGAAGCCGGCTGGCGGATGCCGCGGCAGCCGCGAGGGGGGTCTCGAGACGCCGCTGCGCGGCTCCTCGACCCGCGTCTGCGACACACGCGCGACGCCCGCAATGTCGGTGGGTAGTGGCATCGTGAGAGTTACAACACCATATGTAGGGGTCGCGGCATCCGGGAGCCCCAAGGTGTCGGGATTCGCGACACGCCGGGGAATCTGTCCACAGGCGAGATTTTCCGAAGTGGGCGGCCTGTGGATAACCCGCCCGGGCTCCGCGGGAATCCGCGGGTCACCGGGGCATCCGCCTGGGGATGAACGGTGGAGAAATCGGTGGAAAACTACAGAGATGTAACTACAGCATGTTGTGGCGGTTCAGTTCCGCAGACACTAGATGTAGTATTGAAGGAACGAATACGCAGTACGGGGGCGGGCTCCTCCGGAGCTCGAGAACACGAAAGAGAACGAGGGGAACCATGACGGTCACGGTCTACACCAAGCCTTCTTGCGTCCAGTGCAACGCCACGTATCGCGCGCTCGACAGCAAGGGCATCGAGTACGAAGTGCTCGACCTGTCTGTCGACGAGAACGCCCTCGCGCAGGTCAAGGAGCTTGGCTACCTGCAGGCCCCGGTGGTCATCACCGACGAAGGCCACTGGTCGGGCTTCCGTCCCGACAAGATCGCCGAACTCGCCTCGCGTCTCGCATAGGCCACTCCGGCCCGGTCCCGAGAGGAGCTGACCTCGGGGTCAGGCCGGAGGCCATCTCGATCTGCACGACCTCCTCGATCGGCAGCACTCCCCACGACTATGGGAATCCGGCGAAGGATGCACCATGACGAATCTCGTCTACTTCTCGAGCGTCTCGGGTAACACCAAGCGCTTCATCGAGAAGCTCGGCCGCCCTGCGACCCGGATTCCGCTTCACGCACGCGAGGATGCCCTCCACGCCGAGGAACCCTACGTGCTCGTCGTACCCACCTACGGTGGGGGCGACGGCAAGGGCGCTGTGCCCAAGCAGGTCATCAAGTTCCTGAACGACCCGCAGAACCGCGCACTCATCCGGGGCGTCATCGCCGCGGGCAACACCAACTTCGGGAAGGCATACGGCCTCGCCGGCGACATCATCGCCGCGAAGACCGGCGTGCCCCACCTCTATCGCTTCGAAGTATTCGGAACCCCCGACGACGTTCGCGCCGTCAATGAAGGATTGGACGCATTTTGGGTACAACAAGCACAGCGGCGAACTCGGCAGCAGCAGCAGACGGCGTAGCGCTCATGGACGCTCCGCGCACGACCGTCGCGATGGACTACCACTCGCTCAACGCGATGCTGAACCTCTACGGCGACGACGGCAAGATCCAGTTCGACAAGGACCGCGAGGCCGCTCGGGAGTACTTCCTGCAGCACGTCAACCAGAACACCGTCTTCTTCCACTCCCTCAAGGAGCGCCTCGACTACCTCGTCGAGAAGCAGTACTACGAGCCCGAGGTGCTCGCGCAGTACGACTTCGCCTTTATCCAGAAGCTCAACGACCTCGCCTACTCGAAGAAGTTCCGCTTCGAGACATTCCTCGGCGCGTTCAAGTACTACACGAGCTACACGCTGAAGACCTTCGACGGCAAGCGCTACCTCGAGCGCTTCGAGGACCGCGTCGTCATGACCGCACTCGGCCTCGCCCAGGGCGACGAGCAGCTCGCCACCGACCTCGTGGAGGAGATCATCGGCGGCCGCTTCCAGCCGGCCACGCCCACGTTCCTCAACACGGGCAAGGCGCAGCGCGGCGAGCTCGTCTCGTGCTTCCTGCTCCGCATCGAAGACAACATGGAATCGATCGCGCGCGGCATCAACTCGGCACTCCAGCTGTCGAAGCGCGGTGGCGGCGTGGCACTGCTGCTCAGCAACATCCGCGAGTCGGGTGCCCCGATCAAGCAGATCGAGAACCAGTCGTCGGGCATCATCCCCGTGATGAAGCTCCTCGAAGACAGCTTCAGCTACGCCAACCAGCTCGGCGCACGCCAGGGCGCCGGCGCGGTGTACCTGAGCGCGCACCACCCCGACATCATGCGGTTCCTCGACACCAAGCGCGAGAACGCCGACGAGAAGATCCGCATCAAGACGCTGAGCCTCGGCGTGGTCGTGCCCGACATCACGTTCGAGCTCGCCAAGAACAACGAGGACATGTACCTCTTCTCGCCCTACGACGTCGAGCGCGTCTACGGCAAGCCGTTCGGCGACGTGCCGATCACCGAGCACTACCGCGCCATGGTCGACGACCCGCGCATCAAGAAGACGAAGATCAACGCGCGCGAGTTCTTCCAGACCCTCGCCGAGATCCAGTTCGAGAGCGGATACCCCTACATCGTGTTCGAGGACACGGTGAACAAGGCCAACCCCATCAAGGGCCGCATCAACATGTCGAACCTGTGCTCCGAGATCCTGCAGGTCAACACGCCGACGACCTACAACGAGGACCTGAGCTACAACCAGATCGGCAAGGACATCAGCTGCAACCTCGGTTCGCTGAACATCGCCCTCACGATGGACTCGCCCGACTTCGGCAAGACCGTCGAGACCGCCATCCGCGGACTCACGTCGGTGTCGAACCAGAGCCACATCTCGTCGGTGCGCTCCATCGAAGACGGCAACGACAAGTCGCACGCCATCGGCCTCGGCCAGATGAACCTGCACGGCTACCTCGCCCGCGAGCGCATCTTCTACGGCAGCGAGGAGGGCATCGACTTCACGAACATCTACTTCTACACGGTGCTCTTCCACGCGCTGCGCGCCTCGAACACCATCGCGATCGAGCGCGGCGAGGCCTTCGACGGGTTCTCCGAGTCGAAGTACGCGAGCGGTGAGTTCTTCGAGAAGTACACGGATGCCGCGTGGGTGCCCGCGACGGCTCGGGTGCAGGAGCTCTTCGACACGGCCGGCGTGCACATCCCGACGCAGGACGACTGGCGTGAGCTCGCGGCATCCGTGAAGGAACACGGCATCTACAACCAGAACCTGCAGGCCGTGCCGCCCACCGGATCGATCTCGTACATCAACAACTCGACGGCGTCGATCCACCCGATCGCGTCGAAGATCGAGATCCGCAAGGAAGGCAAGCTCGGACGCGTGTACTACCCGGCGGCGTTCATGACGAACGACAACCTGGAGTACTACCAGGACGCCTACGAGATCGGCTACGAGAAGGTCATCGACACGTATGCCGCGGCGACGCAGCACGTGGACCAGGGCCTCTCGCTCACGCTCTTCTTCAAGGACACGGCGACGACCCGCGACATCAACAGGGCGCAGATCTACGCGTGGAAGAAGGGGATCAAGACGATCTACTACATCCGCCTGCGGCAGCTGGCGCTCGAGGGCACGAACCTGAGCGAGTGCGTCAGCTGCATGTTGTGACAAAGCTTGGGACAAAGGGCAGAGATGAGTGAAGTCGAGATCGTTGCGCCGAAGACGTTCATCGGCGGAATCTACGGGTTCCGCACCTACGACAGCCGTGAGATCCGTTATGTCGGGATGACGACCGCTTCTGTGACGGTGCGTGAGCGGCAGCACTTCAAGACCGCTGCGTCTGGTCGAAAGACGCCGTTGTATGACTGGCTGCGGAAAGAGGGGCGAGAGCACGCGATCGCGGTTCCGCTCGAGGTGGTCCTCACGGGTCTCGATGATCTCGCGGAGGCTGAGATCCGTTGGATCGCCAGGCTCCGGCGCGGAGGTCATCGGCTTCTGAATCTCAGTGAGGGCGGCAAAGGCCCGAACGGTCACATCTGGACCGAGAAGCAACGTAGGGCGGCCGGTGATCGGGCCAGGGGGCGACCGACAGGCGTGCACCGTCGTGGGCCGGAGTCGCCGATCTGGGGTCGTGCCATCCATAGCGAAGAGCAGAAGGCCAAGTGGTCTGCGATGCGCAAGGGCACGAACACCGGCGCAGCGAATCCGAACTACGGCAAGTTCGGGCCTGACCACCCGAGCTTCGCGCACACGATGTCGGCTGCGTCGCGCGCTCGACTCTCTGAGATGCGTCGGGGAGAGTTGAACCCGAACTTTGGCAAAGTGGCGAGCGAAGAGACGCGTGCAAAGCGGTCCGCGGCGCTGAGAGGTCGACCCATGCCGTCCAGCGTCCGAAACGCCCACACTCGACATCACACCAATAAAGGCGTCTTCAAGGAGACGTGCCGGCATTGCATCGATGACCGCAACAACGAAAGAGACGGCAAATGACTCTGACTGACCCGGTGAACTCCGCCAGCAACGACCCGGCGCACGGCGGCAAGATCAAGCTCGTCGATCACGTCAACGCGATCAACTGGAACCGGATTCAAGACGACAAGGACCTCGAGGTCTGGAACCGCCTGGTCAACAACTTCTGGCTGCCCGAGAAGGTGCCGCTGTCGAACGACGTGCAGTCGTGGAACACGCTGACGCCCGAGGAGCAGACGCTCACGATGCGCGTCTTCACCGGGCTCACTCTGCTCGACACGATCCAGGGCACCGTTGGTGCAGTTTCACTGATCCCTGACTCGCTGACCCCGCACGAGGAGGCGGTGTACACCAACATCGCGTTCATGGAGTCGGTGCATGCGAAGAGCTACTCGTCGATCTTCTCGACGCTGTGCTCGACGAAGGAGATCGACGACGCCTTCCGCTGGTCGGTGGAGAACGAGAACCTGCAGAAGAAGGCTGCGATCGTCATGGAGTACTACCGTGGCGACGAGCCCCTGAAGCGCAAGGTCGCCTCGACGCTGCTCGAGTCGTTCCTCTTCTACTCGGGCTTCTACCTGCCCATGTACTGGTCGAGCCGGGCGAAGCTCACCAACACGGCCGACCTGATCCGCCTCATCATCCGTGACGAGGCCGTGCACGGGTACTACATCGGCTACAAGTTCCAGAAGGGCCTCGAGCTGGTCGACCAGGCCAAGCGCGACGACCTCAAGGACTACACGTTCTCGCTGCTCTACGAGCTCTACGACAACGAGGTGCAGTACACGCAGGACCTCTACGACGGCGTCGGCCTCACTGAGGACGTCAAGAAGTTCCTGCACTACAACGCGAACAAGGCCCTCATGAACCTCGGCTACGAGCCGATGTTCCCGAAGACGGTCACCGACGTGAACCCGGCGATCCTCTCGGCGCTCTCGCCGAACGCCGACGAGAACCACGACTTCTTCTCGGGGTCGGGGAGCTCGTACGTCATCGGCAAGGCCGTGAACACCGAGGATGAGGACTGGGACTTCTAAGTCTCGCGATACTGCAGCAGCGGCCGTGAGCTCGAGGTCGGCGCTCGGCCATCCGTCGAGCCCCGAGGCGGGCATCCGCCTGATCGTCGGCCCTCGCGGTGACGGAGAATCGAAGCATGACGACGCCGGCCGAGTTCATCGACCGCACGCTCCGAGCCGAAGGCAGTGAAGTGCGGGCGGATACGGACGCTGATCGGATCGGGGTGGGCCTGAGATTCTACGGCGCCTCGGTCGGCGCAGTGCGCGGAACGGTACGGGACGCGGATCGGCGCTATCCCGGGATGTCGCACGACGAGGTCACGGCGCTCGCCGCCGAGTTGTGGTCGGAGCCGGTGTACGAGCGCCGGCTCGCGGCGATCGTCCTCCTGCAGCGCTATCTGGCGGTGTTGCGAGGGAGCGACCTCACCCGGGTCGAGCAGTTCCTTCGTGACGCGCGTGTCCCGGAGCTTGTGGACCCACTCGCCACCGATATCGTCCGTCCCCTGCTCGAACGACTGGATGACCCGGAGGCGACGCGCGCACGACGGATCATCGATCGATGGTCGGTGGCGGACGACTCGAACCTGCGCCGTGCCGCCGGGTTGCTCTGAGTGTGGATGAAGGGGAGACTGCACCGGTGGCGGACATCGAGCTGACACGCATCGCGACCGGCTCCATCACGCTGCACGACGCGCGCCGCAAGGTGCGTTGGAGCGTCGACCTCGAGCCGTTCGAGATCGGGGTGTACCCGGTGACGCAGGAGCAGCTCGCCGAGATGCTCGGGGTGACGGCGTCGCATCCGCGCCGGCCGGCGACCGGCGTGAGCTGGCTGCGCGCGATCCGGTTCTGCAATGCGGCATCCGAGTGGGAGGGGCTCGACCCCGTGTACACGTTCGACGGCGAGGACGTGACGTGGCACGTCGACGCCGACGGGTACCGCCTGCCGACCGAGGCGGAGTGGGAGTTCGCGTGCCGCGCCGGGTCGACCGGCCCGCACTACGGCCTGCTCTCCGAGGTCGCCTGGACGACTGCTGACGGGGTGACGACCCCGCAGGAGGTCGGCGTCAAGCTGCCGAACCTCAACGGACTGTTCGACACCCTCGGGAACGTGTGGGAGTGGTGCTGGGACCTGCTCGATCCCGCCCGATACGACGCCTACCGCGTGTTCCGCGGCGGCGGGTTCGCGGATGACGCCTGGAGCGTCAGGGCGTCGACCCGGCGGGGCGGTGCTCCGCGCATGCACCATGAGGACGTCGGGTTCCGCGTCGCGCGGGGTGGCTTCGATGCGACGGATGCCGCGCAGGGGTGGTCTGCGGATGCGGATCGGGAGAGGGCCGCGATCGACGGCCCGCTCCCATCCGGCTGGACGCCGCGCCGCGCGTAACCGCTGGCCTCGATCACGTCGAACTCAGCTCATCGTGGCCGCCGATGATGGATTCAGTCCGCGGCCGATTCTCGGGGCGGGTTGTACATGAACTCGATGCGGATGCCGTTGTCGTCCTCGACGAAGGACGCGTAGTAGCGGTCGTTGAACCGCGGGTACAGCTTGGGCTCGCGCACGGCCGTCCAGCCCGCGCCGAGCGCGATCGCGTGCAGACGATCGACCTCCTCGCGTGAATCGACGGCGAAGGCGAGGTGCTGCCAACCGACCTGGCCGTGCCGGTGCGGGCCGCTGCCCGCTTCGCGGGCGGGGTGGAGGATCAGCTCCTCCTCGCCCTTGTACCAGGACACGCCGTTGTCGGCATCGAGCCGGGTGCAGCCGAGCCCCTGCATCACCGGATCGAACTGTGCGATCGAGCGAGGCAGGTCGTCGACGGTGATGCCGATATGGTCGAAGAGAGGCATCCCGCCATCCTATTGAGGCGCGTTCCCGGCTACTCCACGAGCTTGCCCGCCGTCGAGACCTCGCGCATGAGGGCCGCGATCTCGGAGGGGATGGGCGGGATCTCCTCGCGGGTCACGCCGGTCGAGGGCGACCAGACCAGGTTCACCTGCATCGACTCGTCGAGTTCGGGGTGATCGCTGCGGTTGTGGCATCCGCGGGTCTCGCGCCGTTCGAGCGCCGCCTCCAGGGTCGCCCGAGCGGCCAGAGCGGCCGACTTGAGGTCGAAGGCGTGAGCCAGGTCCTGGTACCCGGCGATGTCGGGGTGGACGCCGATGTCGCCCATGCGGGCCTCGATCGCGTCGAGCTCGGCGAGCCCGGCGAGGAGGCCGGCTTCGTCGCGCACCACTCCGGCGTGCTCGGTCATGGTGTTGCGGATGGCGCGCTGCAGGGCGCGCACGTTCTCCGAACCATCCGATGCGAGCAGCGAGGCGATCTCGTCGCGAGCGGTCTGCACCGCAGTCGCCGACCGCTGCTGTGCCGAGAGCGCAGCCGAGTACGACGCTGCGGCCCGGCCCACGATGCGTCCGAAGACGAGCAGTTCGATGAGCGAGTTGCCGCCGAGGCGGTTGGCGCCGTGCAGCCCGGAGGATGCCTCGCCGATGGCGTAGAGCCCCGGGACATCCGTGCCGTGGTCGTCGGGTCGCACCCACACGCCGCCCATCGAGTAGTGCGCGGTGGGCGCGATCTCGATCGGTGACTTCGTGATATCGAGCATCTGCAGCTCGAGCATCGTCTGGTAGACGCGGGGGAGGCGGGTCATGATCGTCTCGCGGGGGAGGTGCGAGACATCCAGCCACACTCCGCCGTTCGGGGTGCCGCGCCCCTCCTTGATCTCGGTGTAGCAGGCCAGGGCCACGCGGTCGCGCGTCGACAGCTCCATCCGCTCGGGGTCGTAACGCGCCATGAAGCGCTCGCCGAGCCCGTTGGTGAGGATGCCGCCTTCACCGCGAGCCGCCTCGCTGATGAGAGTGCCGGCCGCGCTCTCGGGCTCGATGATCCCCGAGGGGTGGAACTGCACGAGTTCGGGGTCGCGCAGCCGGCCGCCCGCCTCGACGGCGAGCCGGAACGAGTCGCCCGTGTTCTCGTCGCGCCGCGACGAGGTGCGCCGCCAGATGCGGTTGTGCCCGCCGGCGGCGAGGATGACCGCGTCGGCGTGGATGAGGTAGCGCGTGCCGTCCTCGAGGTCGAAGCCATAGGCGCCGAACACGGCACCGTCGTCGTTGACGAGGATGCGCGTGACGTAGACCGTGTCGAGGATCGGCACGTTCAGCTGCGCGGCCCGGATGATCAGCGTGCGCTGGATCTCGAGCCCGGTGTAGTCGCCCGCGAACGCCGTGCGGCGGTACGTGTGAGCGCCGAAGAAGCGCTGCGAGATGCGGCCGTCCTCCTCGCGGGCGAACGGCATGCCGTAGCGTTCGAGGTCTTCGATGCCGCGCGCCGCGCCCGAGGTGACGATCTCAACCGTGCGCGGGTTGGCGAGCAGGTAGCTCTCCTTCAGCGTGTCGGCGGCGTGCTGCTGCCAGCTGTCGTCGGCATCCATCGTGGCGAGGGCGGCATTGATGCCGCCGGCCGCGAGCGAGGTGTGGGCGTCGGACTTGGGGCGCTTTCCCAGGGCGAGGACGTCGACTCCCGCCTCGGCGAGCTCGATGGCGGCGCGCAGGCCCGATCCGCCGGTGCCGATCACGAGGACGGTCGTGGAGATCTGACGTTCTGAAGCACTCATACGGTCCACGCTAGGTTCGGTCGTTGGATTACGCCAATGCATATATATCGTGGTAATGATGCGCGTAGGCTATCGATATGAACTTCGAGCAACTGCGCAGCTTCGTGGAGGTGGCTCGGTTCGGCAACTTCACCCGAGCCGCCGAGGAGTTGTATCTCGCCCAGCCCTCGCTGAGCCGCCAGATCGCCGCGCTCGAGCAGGATCTCGGTGCCGAGCTGGTCCACCGGGCCCGCGGCGGAAGCACCCTGACAATCGCGGGCGAATCGCTGCTGCCGCTCGCGCGCCGCATGCTCGCCGACGCCGACTCGGTGCGCCGCGAGCTGGCCGAACTGGCCGGCCTCGAGCGCGGCCGGGTGCGGCTCGGCGCCACTCCTACCCTGTGCATCAGTCTTGTCGCAGAGGTGCTCAGCGCGTTCCACGCGGAGCATCCGTCCATCGAACTGCACCTGTCGGAACAGGGGTCGCGCCGGCTGCTCGACGAACTCGCCAGCGGCGAGCTCGACCTCGCACTGATCACCACGTCGGATGCCACGACCGCCGAGCGATTCACCGTGGCGCCATTGCTCGTCGAGGAGCTCGTGGTGATCTCGTCGGCCGGCGCGCCGCCGGTCACCACCCGCGCCACCATCGGGCTCGAGGAGGTCGCGGGCCTGCCGCAGATCGTCTTCAGCTCGAGTTACGACCTGCGCAGCGCGACGGATGCCGCCTTCCGCGCGGCGGATCTCACGCCCGATGTCGTGCTCGAAGGGGCGGAGATGGACGCGGTGCTGCGGTTCGTCGAGCGCGGACTCGGCGTCGCGATCGTGCCGGCTATGGTGCTCATCGATCGCCCCGGACTGCGATCGGTCCGACTCGACGGGCCGACGCTCGACCGGACGATCAGCGTCGCCCACCCCGCGGACGTCGCGCCGACCGCTGCGGTCGAGGTCATGCGGCACACGATCACTGCCAGCGCCACGGCCTTCGCGGCACGAGCGGGGGCGACCATGCGACTCGCCGGTGCGAGCGCGTGACACTCGGAGAGCAGCGGCGGGGAGAACCGAGAACCAGCGGCGGGACGGGTCGGCGCCTCGCGGCTTCTCAGCGGACTCAACTTCGCGATGTCGACCAGACTAAGCGCGACGACCTCAAGGACTACACGTTCTCGCTGCTCTACGAGCTGTACGACAACGAGGTGCAGTACACGCAGGACCTCTACGATGGGGTCGGCCTCACCGAGGACGTCAAATAGTTCCTGCACTACAACCGAACAAGGCCCTCATGAACCTCGGCTACGAGCCGATGTTCCCGAAGACCGTCACCGACGTGAACCCGGCGATAATCTCGGCGCTCTCGCCGAACGCGACGAGAACCACGACTTCTTCTCGGGGTCGGGGAGTTCGTACGTGATCGGCAAGGCCGTGAACACCGAGGACGAGGACTGGGACTTCTCGGTCGCTGTGGATCACGCAGGGCGTGAAGGGGCAGCAGTGGTCGCGCGAGTGAGATCTCGCACGAGGTGATCCGACGTGGCATCCTTTGAGCGTTCGCTGACTCGAAGGCCGCAGAGATGAACATCCCCACCCTGATGATGAAGGTCGCCGCGCTGCGGGGGCATCCCGTCCCGATCTCGAAGCAACCTGCGCCGTATGACGCGGGCGACAGCGTGGTGATCCCCGCGGATGCCGCAGGTCAGATCGGTCGGGTCGGAGGAGTGCGCGAGTTCAGGAATCGCGCCTATGCCCGCTACGAGGACGCCGGGAGGGGTGGCGCCCCGCTGGTGCTGCGAATGGACATCCTGGTTCCCGAAGCGCCGGGCCCGCATCCGCTCGTGGTCTTCGTCCCTGGGGGCGGGTTCATCATGTCGGCCAAGGCAGGCGGTCGACGGATGCGACGTGCGCTCGCCGCCCCCGGCTACGTGGTCGCGAGCATCGAGTACCGCACCACTCGCCACGGCGCCACCTACGTGGACGGACTGGCCGACGTACGAGCGGCCGTCCGGTTCCTGCGTACGCGCGCCGATGACTATCACATCGACCCCGCGCGTGTTGCGCTGTGGGGTGAATCCGCCGGCGGCTACCTCGTCGCCCTGGCCGGGGCGACCAACGGCGACCGCCATTTCGATCCGGATGGCGACGCTCAGGTCCAGGCGATCATCGACAAGTTCGGAGGCTCCGACCTGCGTCGACTCGGCGACGGATTCGATCAGGCCACCATCGACGCCGTCTACGCCCCCGGAAACGCCATCGCGCGATACGTGCACGGACCGCAGGCGGTGAGCATCGACGATGATCCCGTAGCCGTCACTGCCGCCGACCCCGCGACGTACGTGAACTCATCGATACCGCCATTCTTGATCCTCCATGGCAGCGACGATCGGATCATCTCGCCGGTGCAGACTGCGTTGCTGCACCGCGCGCTCCTGAGGGCCGGAGTCAGCAGCACCCGGTACCTCGTCACGGGCGCCGGGCATGGGGACTTGGCGGTCAAGGGCGGCGAAGAGAGGTTCTGGACGACGGCGTCGATGATGAAGATCATGACGGACTTCCTCGCTCTGAGCTTCTCCGCCGTCGGCCGGGACGCCCGATGACGGTGGCAAGGCCGTGAACACCGAGGACGAGGACTGGGACTTCTCGAAGCCCTGACCACGGCGGCAATCCTGTCATCGCTGTCAAGGATGCGGTGCGCCCGCGGTTGAGCGCGAATGAGACCGATCTGCCTACATTCCGCTGGAGGAATGCAAGGGCTTTGATGAGGTTATTGCGCCACGCGGAGCTGCTCGGTTCCCGTCGATTACCCCGGCGACGAACGGCTGGACTGACTTGTCATCGCGCGCCCCACCGCGCCGAATGCGAACTGTTCGCCGTCACAATCCGAGCGCCTGAATCGTGTGAGCGATTCCATTGCTGCTTGTCGGGACGCAGCGCATGATCGATTTGTCACCCCCAATCCAACCGATCAGAGGCATCGTCATGAGCATCTTCGCCCCAAGCCCACTCGCCGCCGTCGCGAAGAGACTGGGCAGTTCATGGTGGGCACTGCTGATCGTCGGAATCGCCTGGATCGTGATCGGCTTCGTCGTGCTGCGGTTCGACAACTCGACCGTCTATGTCATCTCGATCGCCTTCGGCATCCTCGTCCTACTGTCCGCGATCGGCGAGATCTTCCGCGGCGTCGCCGAGATCGCGGCGGCGTTCACCGTGCGCCAGGTCGCTCAGGCTGCGGGCCAATAGCTCAATATCTGTCCCCCATCCGGCAACAATGAAAGGAAACATCATGGCACTCTCGGAACACCTCGAAAAGCTCTCCAAGCAAGCGAAGTCGCTCGAGGACTCGGTCGCCTCGTTCAACCAGGACACAGAGCAGGCGATCACCGCGAAGCGCGTGGAGGCCAAGAAATCACTCGATGAGGCGAAGACCAGGTTCGGCGATCAGATGAACGCCGACGCCGACGAGTTCACCGCATCGTGGGCCGAGCTCCAGAAAGAGGTCTCCGACAGCTTCGACTCGTTGCAGAACGACATCGCCAAGAAGCGCGCCGATCGCGCCGCGAAGAAGGCGGAACGTACAGCCGAGTACGCCGAAGGCGATGCGGAGGATGCCGTCGACTGGGCCGTTTACGCACTTCAGGAGGCGGAGTACGCCATTCTCGACGCCGCCTATGCGAGGGACGAAGCCAACCGGCTGCAGAAGGGCTGACACGACGACGGGTGGGCGTGCCAAGCTTTGAGGTATGTCCACCCGTCCATGCCCGCTTTGAGGTTCGTGCCGGCCATGACCGAATCCGGGCATCTGCCCGACCGGCTGCTCCCGACGTTGGCGTCGTCGCTGTTGCGCGCTTCGGCCGACCTGCCCAGGCAACTTGCCGATTCGATCAAACACAACGTGCCCGAGTATCGGCCGCCGTCGCCGGTTACCGACCAGGAGCTGCACGAATCGTGCGTCGCCCACATCGAGTTCGTCTCTGCCCTCGGCCTGCACGATGCCGAACGCGACGAGCGGACGCGAACCATTGGCGGCATGCGGGCTCGAGCGGGTCTGCCGTTGCCGGCCATGCTCGATGCGATCCGGGTGGGCTCGGAGTTCATTTGGAGCGCGATCCTCGAATACGCGCGCTCGTCGGAGGCGGCCGGCGATGCCGAGCTCGTGGCCGTGGCCGGCCAGGTCTGGCGGATGAACGATGCGTTCGTGAGGCTCATGAGCGAGGGGTACCACCACGAAGAGCAGCTCCGCATCATCGACGGGCAACGTGAACGATTCGCCCTCATCGACACGGTGCTCAGTGGAAGAGATCAGCCCAACGTATCGCTCTGGCAGGCGATCGACCGGATCGGCATTCCTCGCGACCGCCCGTTCGTCGTCGTCGCCGTGGACACGCAGGGGGCGGCGCGCCTCTCCACACCGCGTATCGACCAGCTGCTGCTCGAGGAGCATATGGAGTCGGCCTGGCTCCTGCGTGCCGACGTCGAGCTCGGCATCGTCTCCTGCTTTCACGAGCAAGTGCGCTTCGTCCGCAGCGCACTGGAGCACTACCAAGTCCGCGCCGGGATCAGTCCGGTGACCGACGACTTCAGTCACATGCCCCAAGCCGTGAGACTCGCACGAACATCGCTCGCTGCCGCAGCTCGCGGGCAGGTGAACAGCTTCTCGGACTCCGCGATCGACACCGTCGCCGCGGGTGCACCCGATGTGGCGTCCGAGCTCTCCATGATCGTGCTCCATCCCGTCCTCGACCTACCCGAAGTCGAGCGCGACGTCATGCTCGACACGGCGCAGACCTGGTTCGACACAGGCGGCTCAGTCGCCAAGACGGCGCGGGTGATGTTCGTACACCCGAACACCGTCCGCAACCGCTTGCGCCGCCTCGAGGCCCTCACACTGCGAAGCCTCTCCAACCCTCGCCAAGCGGCCGAGATCTATCTCGCCGTCGTCACGCTCGCCCAGCATCGCCTCAATAGATGAGAAGGCGACCGTCGCTCGTCCTGCGATGCCAGCATGTCGATCTTGGTCATGCGGCGCAGGGGCTCAGGACTGGGACTTCTCGCAGAAGGGCGGCTGTTCGCCGACATCTGGTCCTCGAACGGATTCAGGATGTGGCAGGCGCGCGCGCGTGCCCGAAGTACATCAGCTCCCAGATGGCGTCGTCGGAGAACTCCTCGATCTGCTCGCCCGACCGGAACACCGTCACGGTCATCGAGCCGGCGAAGCGCAGGTACGCGCCGTCGAACCGTGCCAGCCTCGCGAAGAGGCGTTTCACGCGCGGCAATCCGTCGACCATGAGGGCCCGCGTGAGGTCGCGCTTCCGGGTGAATGTGACCACCACCTGCTCGTCGCCCTGCTCGTAGAAATAGCGGACGACGGATGCCACGGGCTTGCCGGTGACGTCGTCGGTGTGGACGCCGTCGGTCTCGAACCGCACGAGCGATGCGTCATCCGCCACGATCTCACCATCGCGCGCAAGCATGAAGACCGGGATCGCCTGGTGGCCGAACTTCTCGACGGCCGTGATGTACGACGCGATGACACTGTACGGGCCGGCCTGGCCACGCGCCCAGTACCAGTCGTGGATGATCTTCAGAAGGCTCACGTTGCCCCAGTTGTGGTCGTGATAGCCGACGCCGGTGACCTGCGTCGTGGCGCCGGCGACGGTGTAACTGCCGGTCACCGCGCCCTGCGGCACCGCGGGCAGCCATGCGAAGTCGAGCTCGCGGTTCGCACCGAAGAGGAAATGCCCCGTCGCCGGCCGCCATGGTCGGATCTGGCCTGTGAGCGTCACGTCGACCGACACCTCTTCGGCCGTCGCCGTGATGCGGTAGGTGTGCAGGTCGCCCTCGAATCGGTTGTCGGCGAGCCGCACGTCGGCCCGGTCGGTCGCGGCAGCCCATGATCCGGCTGGCAGGTTCAGCACCTTCTCGAACGACCGTCCGTCGGGCAGGTCGAGGTTGAGCCGCAGCAGCGGCGACAGGGGTTGGTTCGGGTTGACGGCGTCCTTGTTCTGGAACACCACCACGAGCTTGGCTCCGTCATTGAGGTGCGCGTCGAAGTACCACCATTCGTAGGTGCCCGGACGGTTGTCGGTGCGGGCACCGTCCTCCCACCGTGCGATGGTGCCCGGGTCAATCCCGAAGCGTGCATAGTCGGCGGGGCTGTCGGCCACGGATGCCAGTGTCGTGTCGCTGGCCATGGGGACTCCTTCGTGGGGCGCGGATGCTGTGCGATCGGATGTTTTCACTGTGCTCCTCTACGAGCTCTACGACAATGAGGTGCAGTACACGCAGGGACCTCTACGACGGCGTCGGCCTCACGGAAGACGTCAAGGGGTTCCTGCACTACAACGCGAACAAGGCCCTCATGAACCTCGGCTACGAGCCGATGTTCCCGAAGACCGTCACCGACGTGAACCCGGCGATCCTCTCCGCTCTCGCCGAACGCCGACGAGAACCACGACTTCCTCTCGGGGTCGGGCTCGTCGTACGTGATCAGCAAGGCGGTCAACACCGAGATGAGAACTGGGACTTCTGATCCCTGAGCCATTCGGAGATATCCAGGCTTTGTGCGTCGAGTACTCGTATGTCGCTGAAGTGCTGCGGTTCGTGGAGCGTACCCGCGTTCATTCGTGCGAGGAACGCGAGCGAACCGGTACACGCATCAACAGAGCTCCGCGCGCCTCGGTTCGAGATGTATTGATCATCCCGTCAGCCAAGATTCAGCTGGTAACCGCAACCACCGACCGCGCCTTCGAGCTCGCGGCGCCGCACGTCGGTATCCGGATCTGGCGCTCCTGACTCCACCTCCTCAGCCCACCCTTGCCGTGAGGCCGGCACTGTCCAACTGAGGTCGTCTGGTGCCATGGTTGGGAGTACCTGCAGAGGTCGAGTCCGACGCATGGAGGGAGCCGAGCCGTGGCGTGGTGGCATGATGCGGTGATCTACCAGGTATACGTCCGCAGCTTCGCCGATTCGACCGGCGACGGGGTGGGAGATCTCCGTGGGATCATCGCGAAGCTGCCCTACCTCGCGCAGCTCGGGGTCGACGCGGTCTGGCTGAACCCGTTCTACCCGTCGCCGCAGAAGGATGCCGGCTACGACGTCTCGGACTACCGAGACGTGGAGCCGCTGTTCGGGGATCTGTCGGACTTCGACAACCTGATGGGCGCCGCGCACAGGTTGGGGCTCAGGGTGGTCATCGATCTCGTTCCCAACCACACGTCGTCGGAGCATCCGTGGTTCCGCGCTGCTCTCGCAGCCCCACCGAACAGTCGCGAGCGGGCGCGGTACCTGTTCCGGGACGGACGCGGCGAGTCGGGCGAACTCCCGCCCAACGACTGGCAGTCGATCTTCGGCGGATCGGCGTGGACGCGAGTCGGTGATGGCCAGTGGTACCTCCACCTGTTCGCTCCGGAACAGCCCGACCTCGACTGGACCGATCAGGGCGTCGTCGCGGAGTTCGACGACATCCTGAGGTTCTGGCTCGACCGTGGGGTCGACGGGTTCCGGATCGACGTGGCGCACGGGCTGGCGAAGGACCCGGCCCTCGTCGACATGCCCGACCACCTCGATCCCGATATCCCGCCGTGGGTCGCGCAGTCGCGGCATCCGTTCTGGGATCGAGACGAGGTGCACGAGGTGTACCGCCGATGGCGCAGCATCTTGGATTCCTACCCGGGCGATCGGGTGACCGTCGCGGAAGCCTGGGTGTACGACCCGACACGATTCGCCCGGTACCTGCGTCGCGATGAGCTGCATACGGCGTTCAACTTCACGTTCCTGATGGCGCCATGGGATGCGTCGGCGCTGCGAGGAGCGATCGACGACACGCTCGAGGGCCTGCGGGATGTCGGGGCGCCAGCGACGTGGGTGCTCGCGAATCACGACGTGGCGCGGGAGGTCAGTCGGTACGGCGATGGCGCGATCGGGCTGCGTCGCGCGCGGGCGGCGTGCCTGCTCATGTTGTCGCTGCCCGGAAGCGCCTACATCTACCAGGGCGAGGAACTCGGGCTCGAGGAGGTTCGCGACATCCCGCCCGAGCTGCGACAGGATCCGCTCTACTCCCGGAGCGGTGGCGCAGATCCGGGGCGCGACGGATGCCGCGTTCCCATGCCTTGGACAGGCGACGCTCCGCCATTCGGCTTCAGCTCGAGTCCGAGCCCATGGCTGCCACAGCCGCCGACCTGGGCGGCGAAGACCGCCGAGGCGCAGGAGCGGGACCCGGCGTCGATGCTTTCCCTGTATCGCAACGCGCTGCGAATCCGGAGTTCCCGCGAAGACCTGCGGGCCGGTGGGTTGCAGTGGCTCGATACGGATGCCTCGGTGCTGGCGTTCACCCGAGGCACTGGATTCGCGTGCGTGGTGAACACCGGCCCGGAGCCCGTGCCGCTGCCGGCCGGGCTGGCGTCAGCCCGCGTCCGGCTCGCCAGCGACCCCCTCGGGCGCGGTGGGGATCTGCCCGGCGACACCGCGGTCTGGGTCGAGCTTCCCGCGTGAGGACGCCGGCGGCACCGTGAGGACCTGGTGGGCGAAGCCGATCGGTGCGACTCGGAGCGCCGACGCTCGACCGCACGATCAGCCTCGCCCGCCCCGCGGACGTCGCGCCGACCGCGGCGGTCGAGGTCATGCGGCACACGATCACCGCCAGCGCCACCGCGTTCGCGACCAGGGCGGGGGCGACCATGCGGCTCGCTGATGCGAGCCCGTGACGGTCGGGGAGCGGCCGCGGTGAGGTCGGAGCTCATCGGCAACGCGCCCGTACCCCGAACTCGTCGTGGCTCGGGGCGCGAAATGTGCCGTACACAGGTGCCAGACTGCGGGCGTCCGCGTGCCCTACTGTCATCACCATGGCCACGACCGCGACTGCCTATCTCACGGGCTTCGGCCGCTACCTTCCGGGAGAGCCGGTCGACAACGAGGGGATCGCGGCGCGGCTCGGCGGGAACGATCCGGTCACCGAGCGCATCCGCCGCCGTGTCCTCGAGGCCAACGGCATCCGGCAGCGGCACTACGCACTCGACGAGCACGGCGAGCCGACCGAGCTCAACGAGGAGCTCGCGGTCAAGGCTGTTCGCGCGGCGCTCGACGATCGCGGAGTCGGCGCGGATGAGGTGCGGATGCTGGCCTGCGCGACGACGATGGGCGACGTGCTCGTGCCGGGTTTCGCGTCGATGGTGCACGGTCGCCTCGGCGGCGGACCGATGCAACTGCTGTCCGCATCGGGCGTGTGCGCATCCGGCCTGGCCGCCCTCGATGCGGCGGTGAGCAAGATCAGGCTCGGCGACCATCCGCGCGCCGTGGTCGTCGGTTCGGAACTGGCGAGCCGCAGCCTCCGGCAGCGCCGTTTCGACGGCATCCGCGCCGGCATGGACTCCCACTTCCTCCGCTGGATGCTGTCCGACGGCGCCGGTGCCGTCGTCGTCGAGTTCCAGCCGCACCCCAGCCGGCCGTCGCTGCGGGTCGACTGGGTGCGACATGTCTCCCTCGCCCACGAGCACGACGTGTGCATGCGTGCCGGCATGGACGGCATCGAGCCGAGCGTGGGTCGCACCTGGCAGGATGCGGGCATCGCCGACGCCGAGGCGGCGGGCATGTTCGTGCTGCGGCAGGATGTCAGCGTGCTCGACGAGCTCGCCGAGGCAGGGCTTCGGCAGTTCGAGGAACTCGTCGATATCGGGCTCGTCGACGTCATGCACCTCGACCACGTCGTCTGCCACTACAGCACGAACGTATTCCGCGACCTGGCGTTCGACGGCCTCCGCCGCCGCATCCCGACCCTCGACACCGACCGGTGGTTCTCGAACCTCGAGACCCGCGGCAACACCGGCGCGGCCAGCATCTTCATCGCCCTCGAGGAGGCGTGGAGCTCGGGCCGTTTCGCCCCCGGCGAGACGGTGTTGCTCGCGGTCCCCGAGTCGGGACGATTCTCGTTCGCCTTCGCCCACCTCACCGTGGTCGCCCCACCGAATCAGCAAGGAGCACACACATGACGACCGACACCATGACCGCCGCGGAGGTGCCGCCCGCAGGCGCCGAGACGCTCGCCGACCGGCTCGCGGACGTGTGGATCGAACTCGAGGAGCGCCTCGACGACGTACCCGTGCTGCGCAGGCTCGCCGACGGCACCGTGACCATCGACGACTACCGGCGGCTGCTCTTCAACCTCCGCCAGCAGGTCGTCGACGGATCGCCGTGGATCTCGCGCGCGGCATCCAGCTTCGACATCGACCACTTCGAGCTGCGGTCGGCGGCCATCCGCCACGCCGAGGAGGAGCACCGCGACTACCTCATGATCGAACGCGACTACGTCGCGATCGGGGGCTCGCTCGTCGAACTGCGCAGCGGCCGCAAGAACCTCGGCTCCGAAGCCCTCTCCGGGTACATGTTCCACTACGCCGACCAGCCGAACCCGGTGGGCCTGCTCGGTGCGATGTTCATCATCGAAGGTCTCGGAGCGAAGCGCGCCGCCGGATGGGCCGAGCGGTTCCAGGAGGTGCTCGGGCTCGCCGACAACCAGGTGCACTTCATGCAGTACCACCAGGAGGCGGACGGCGAGCACACCGGCAACCTCGAGGCGATCCTGACCTCGGGGATCATCGACGACGCGGCCGCCGATCAGATCGTCCGCTGCGCGCAGGTCGTGGCCCGGCTCTACGCGCTGCAGCTCGAAGAACTGGACCGCTGAGGTGGCGGAGTTCGTCCGTTCCGACCCGAGCATGTGGGAGGCGGTCTACGCCGACCCGTCCGTGCCGCTCGACCGCGCCCTGGTGCGGCAGATCATCAATGACCAGCGGCGCCTGTCGCGGCGCTGGCTCTACCCGATCGTGCGCGTGATCTCCCGCATCCTGGTCGCGCTCATCTCGATCGTGAAGCGCGTGCTGCCGTTCCGGTGGATGCCGCTCCGAACCATGGACGTGCTGTGCGTGTGGTTCCTGCGACGGTTCGTCTCGCCCGACGCCGTCGACCTGCTCATCCGGCACTTCGTCGTCGAGACGAACCTCGTCAACTTCATCATCCGGAACACGCCGGTCGATATGGAGCCCGTGACGCTGCGACCCGAAGCCCTCACCGGGCTCGGCGACCATGCCGTGGTCGAGCACGACGTCAACGTCTACGACGTACTCATCGCCCTCGACACGGTGCCGCTCACCAGACCCGACAGGCTCGACTTCACGCAGCTCGACATCCCGCCCCTCGACGCCGAGCGACAGCGCCGTCGGTTCTTCCGCCTCGACATCCAGACTGCCCTGTGCTTCATGAACATCCCGTTCTCGATGGCGCTCACGGTCGAGGAGTACCGCCGTGCGGTGCACTCCATCCGGTTCGACGACTCGTTCCTCGAGATCCTCGCGATCGTCTGCGACGACGACACCTTCCGGCACTGGAAGGTGGGCGGACTGAGCCTCTGGATGGACTCCAACGTGGATGTGCCGCAAATGGTCTACCGTCACGCGCTCGTGTGCGAGTACGCCCACGCCCGCCTCGTGAAGCTGGCCCGCGGAGCCTATCCGCGCCAGACCAGCGTCGAATTCGACTGACGGGTTCGTTCGTCGCGGTCACTCGCGACCCAGCCCGGCGATGGGCGTCATCCGCCCCTCGCTCGTCAGCGCGGTGACGCAGAATCGAATGGTGATGTCGCCGGCCGCCGAGTTCATCGACCATACGCTCCAGGTTGAGGGCTCCGGGGCGCGGGCAGCGTCGGACGCGGACCGGATCGGCGGAGGGCTGGGCTTCTACGGCGCCTCGATCGGGGCGGTGCGCGGCACGGTCCGAGACGCGCAGCGGCGGTATCCCGGGATGACGCACGACGAGGTCACGACGCTCGCATCGGAGTTGTGGTCGGAGCCGGTGTACGAGCGCAGGCTCGCCGCGATCGTCCTCCTCCAGCGCCACGTGACGATGCTGCGCGGCAATGACCTCACCCGGGTCGAGCAGTTCCTCCGCGACGCGCGCGTGCCCGAACTCGTTGACCCGCTCGCTGCAGACGTCGTCCGTCCCCTCCTGGTGCGACTGGAGGGCGACGAGGCGACGCGAGGACGACGGATCATCGATCGGTGGGCGGCCGAGGCGGATCCGAACCTGCGCCGGGCTGCCTCATTCCTGTGAACGTCGATGAACGGGAGACTGCGCTGGTGAAGGGGATCGGGCTGGCGCGCATCGCAGGCCGCACCGGGCGTCAACGCACTCAGGCGTCGTCACGCGCGGACCAGCAGGTTAGACCCCAGACGCGACGCGCCGGCGTCACGTACCGGAAGCGGCTGCGCGGGCGGCCGCCGCGGCTCGCTCCACCCACTTCGGCGTCTCGCCGTAGCGCTGGAAGGACACGAGCCGACCCGCCGCGCTGGCTTCGATGAGCTGGGCGAGCCGTCGTTCACGCGTGGACTCCTGCTTGGCGGAGAGCACCCAGTAGATGACCTGGCGGCGGTAGGCCGCGGTTGCGGCGTCCCAGAATGCGGATGCCGCGGCATCCGCTGCCAACCGGGCAGCTGCCTCGGGCGGCAGCTCGCTGTCGGGATTCTCGTGGGAGTACACGCCCGACCGGTCTTCGCGCCGTCGCTCGAAGGCGGTGATGCCGGCGGGGTGCATGCGCCCCTCGGCGGTGAGTTTCTCGACGAGCGCGATGTTCACGCTCGACCAGATGCTCGAGGGCTTGCGCGGGGTCCAACGCTGACGGCGCGCATCCTCGTCGATGCGCTGGGACACCGAGTCGATCCATCCGAAGCACAGCGCTTCGGGCACGGCCTGCTCCCAGGTCAGCCCACGGTCGGGCACGTGCCTCTTGAACAGGCCCATCCACAGTTCGGTTTCGGTGGCGTGGTTCGCCTCGAGCCAGGCGCGGAACTCCTCGGGCGCGGAGAAGAAGATGGCGGGCCGCTCGGATGTGCCACCCGGAGTGCCGATCCTCGTCGTCATGACACGAGTCTGCCAGCAGCCACCGTCCGAGCGACGTTATGCCTGACTCTCGACGGACTCGATGCAGACCTGGCCGCCGGGCGTAATGTTGACTCGGTCGAGGCAACGAAGGAGGCGTCATGTCGGATGCCGAGCTCTCCTACTTGCGGGAACGAGCCGCCCGCGGCGACGAGGACGCAGCCGCGCAGCTCGTGGAGTTGGCCGGTGAGCGGGAAGACGCGTACGAACTGCGGCTGCTTGCCGAGAACGGCAGCACGGACGCGATGGACCAGCGTGTGCAGCTCGTGACCGAAACGGGGGACGTCGACGAGCTCCGACGACTCGAGGCGGGTGGCAATCGAGATGCAGCCGAGGTGCTGGATGACCTCTACGAGGAGGATCCGACCGACGACGGCACCTGAGCCCCGACCGGCGATCTCGGTGGTGCGGCTGCCACTCCCGATGCCGGGATCACGCGGACCGAAGTCCCCGCTCCCGTTCGTCGTTGAGCGAGTAGTCTGATTGGGCGGGTCGGCGACGCGGATCTCGGACGAGAGGGCAACGGTCGACCCGGCGGGCAACCTCTGAACCAACGCCCGAACGGAGCGGCTCACCGATGTCTTGGGATGACGATTCCTACGCCGACGAGTTCGGCGAGCGTCGCCCAGCCCGAGCGAAAGCGCCTGCCACAAGGTGGCAGGTCGCACGGCGTATTGCCGGATATGCGGGCCTCGTGGCCGGGGTCGTCGCATTGGCGGCGGGAGCGGTCTTCGCGGTGAACGCCGTGGGGCTCGCGGCCAAGCCCGCCGGATTCGGGGCGCCGCCGTTGACGGGACCCAGCGTGGCGCTGCCGCCGTTGGTCTCGCAGTCCGAGGATGTCGACGGGGCGGGCGAAGCACTCGAGACGCCGCAGGACGCGACGCAGGTGGAGGAGCCGGCGGCGGTGTCGGGCTCGGGAGTTTCACCGATGTCCCAGATCGATCCCGAGTGGATGTCGCGGATTACTGCGGCCACGGGAATTCCGGCACGCGCGCTCGCCGCGTATGCGTTCGCGCACATCTCGATCGCCGAGGAGCAGCCGGAGTGCGGCGTCGGCTGGACCACGATCGCCGCGATCGGTGCGATCGAGTCGGGTCATGGCAGTCATGCCGATGCAGTGCTCGATGAGAACGGGTATGCCCATCCGGCGATCATCGGCCGGGCGCTCGACGGCGAAGGCGTGGCCAAGATCGAGGACACCGACGGCGGGGTCTTCGACGGTGACGCCACGTGGGACCGGGCGGTCGGGCCGATGCAGTTCATCCCCTCGACCTGGGCCAAGTGGGGGAGCGATGCGAACGGCGACGATGTCGCGGACCCCAACCAGATCGACGACGCCGCTCGGGCCGCCGCACGGTACCTGTGCGCGTCCGGGCCGATGACCAGCCCGGAAGGTTGGCGGGCCGCGGTGTTCTCCTACAACCACGACAACGATTACGTCGACAAGGTCGCGACAGTCGCGAACGAGTACGCGGCAGCAGCCGGGTAGGGCGCTGCAGGCAGGAGCTGTCCGAGCCTCGTCGGCGTCGGCGTCTGCGTCTGCGTCGGCGTCTGCGTGTGCGCGCTCGTGTGACCGAGCCGATGCACGGCGATGATCGTAGCGTGTTGCCAGCGATTCTGTTAACGAAATTGCTTGTGAAAATGTCAACAATCTCAGTAGGGTGCGAGACAGGCTCGGCGTTCCCGGCCGGGCGTGTTCCCCAATGGAGAGGAAGAACATGGCAGGCAATGAAGCCCGATGTGATTCGGGAGTACAGAGCCCTCCATCCGCTCATCGAGCGGCACGCGCAGTCGGTCGGGTCGCGACCGCGATCGGCGCGGCAGTGCTCATGGTCATGCTCAGCGCTTCGCCGATGGCCAGCGCCGAGGCATCCGGAAGCCGATCGGCGCCCGACGTGGAGGACGCGGAGCTCGCCTTCGACGACACCGCATACACCACGATCAACGTGACCGTCGACGGCGTGCCGACACCGGTGCGCTGGTACAAGGAGGTCTGCTACGTGGCGGACCCGATCCTGATGGCGAGTACGCAGGGCGCGAACACCATCGCCAACCCCGCCTGCGGCTACCAGAGCATGAACGTGTTCGTACCTGAGGGGGCCGTCGACGACCAGGACACGGCGATCTACTACGCCGTCAACAACGGCGGATGGTTCGCGAGCTACATCCGCGCGTCGGTGAGGGACGGCGCCTCCTACGACAGCGCGACGAGCAACGTGGGAGCGGCACTGAAGGCCGGCTTCGTCTTCATCGACGTGGCCTCTCGCTCGCGCGGCGTCGTGGCCGCCGACGGCACGTATGCGGGCAAGGCTCCCGCGCCCGTCGTCGACGCCAAGGCGGCAGTGCGGTACCTGCGACTCAACGACGACGTGATGCCCGGGAGCGCCGGGCGGATCGTGATCAACGGCACGAGCGGCGGCGGCGCGCTCGTCTCCATCCTCGGCGCATCGGGCAACAGCACCGATTACGAGCCGTACCTGGCCGAGATCGGCGCGGCCGGCATCTCGTCGAAGGGCAAGAGCACGATCGGCGACGATGTGTTCGCGGTCAACGCCTACTGCCCGATCACCGATCTCGGCAACGCCGACATCGCCTACGAGTGGCTGTACACCACGCTCGGCACGCGGGCGGCGGTCGGTTCGACGGCCGAATCCGCGACGAGTGCTGCGCTCGCGGCGCAGTACCCGGCCTACGAGCAGAGCCTCCACCTCAAGTCCGCAGCAGGGGGGCCGCTCACCGCGGAGAACATGCTCGACGAAATAGAGGCCGAGGTGATCCACTCAGCGGTCACGTACATGGGGGCCGACCCGGCGAACGTCATCCCCGACCTGGGTGAGCAGATCGTCTACACGAGCCCGGGCTCGCCCGGGTCGCCGCCGAAGTCGGGCACCTACACCAACGACTGGATCGACGTCGACAACGACGCGAACACGGTGGTGTCGGTGGACATGGAGCGCTACCTGACCTTCGTCGGGACCCAGGCGACGCTGAAGCCGGCACCGGCGTTCGACCAGACCGGGGTGAACAACCTCACCGCCGGGGAGTCGAACCTGTTCGGCACCTCGACGCAGGTGTACTCGAACTTCACCGAGTACGCCTGGGAGCACAACATCATCGCGGGCGACGGGATCGGCCTCGATGACACCGGGCTCACGTGGGTGCAGCTGACGAAGGACCCGGACACGACCGTGGACGAGCAGGTCGACCTCATCGATCCGATGCAGTACATCGGCACGCAGGCCGACACGGCTCCGTACTGGTACGTGCGGCACGGCACGCGCGACCGGGACACGGCGTTCACCATCTCGCTGAACCTCGACCGGGCGCTCGAGGCCGACCAAGACGTGCGCGACGTGAACTACCGCCTCGCCTGGGATCGGCCGCACTCCGGCAACTACGACGTGCCCGAGGCCATGCAGTGGATCGCCGACGCGCTCGCCACGGCCGACGCGGGCTGACGCCAGGCGACTGATGCGGCGAGAAGCCCCCTCCGCCTCGTGGCGGAGGGGGCTTCGTCCTGCGCGGGGATACCGATCGACGGGGGGCGCAGGCAGACGTCGATCTGCGCCGCACACGAGAACACCTCCGGGCGTGACTCGCCCGGAGGTGCTCAGGTGTCGCAGGCTGTCAGCGACCGGACCCGATGTCCGCCATCGCGCCCGTCATCGTCTTCGCGCGCTGGATCTCCTCCCAGATGCGGGTCCGCAGCACACCGAAGCGTTCGGCCGACCGCGTGGTGATCTGGTCGCGCTCGGCGGGGAGATCGATCGTCACATCGTCGAGCACGACCGTCGGCGAACTGGTGAGCACGATGACACGCTCGGCGAGGTACACCGACTCGTCGATGTCATGGGTGACGAAGAGGATCGTGACGCCGAGGGTCTTCCAGATCCGGCGGATGAGGTCCTCGAGGTCCGCGCGCGTCTGCGCGTCGACCGCGGCGAACGGCTCGTCCATGAGCAGCACCTGTGGCCGATAGGCCACGGCTCGAGCGATCGCCACCCGCTGCTGCATCCCGCCCGACAGCTGCCAGGGGTACTTGGATGCCGCGTGCGAGAGCCCGACGGCCTCGAGCGCCTCGGCGACGCGTTGCCGACGTTCGGCCTTGGGCACCCTGGCGGTCTTGAGCGGCAGTTCGACGTTGGCCTCGACGCTCATCCAGGGGAAGAGGCTGCGCCCGTACTCCTGGAAGACGACCGCCATCGTCTTGGGCGGGCCGACGATGGCCGTGCCCTGGAGCTCCAGCCGGCCGCTGGTCGGCGGCAGGAGCCCCGCGATGCACTTCAGGAGCGTGGTCTTGCCGGCTCCCGAGGGGCCGACGATGCAGACGAGCTGTCCGGTCGGCACCGTGAAGGTCAGGTTGCGCACCGCCTCCACGTCGTCGCCGGTGGGCGAGGAGTAGACCTTCCGCAGCCCGTCGACGACGAGGATCGGCGCCGCGTCGGCGCGCGAGGGTTCTTCAGGATTCACGCTGGACCTCCCTGAGTCCGTGGTACCAGCGCAGGATGCGCCGTTCGATGAGTCGGAAGACGGCGCTCAGCCCCAGGCCGATGAGGCCGAGCAGCAGGATGCCGCTCCACATCTCGGGCACGGCGAAGCTGCGCTGGAACTGCACGATGGTGAAGCCGAGGCCCGACGACGAGGCGAACATCTCGGAGATGACCATGAGGATCAGGCCGATCGACAGGGACTGCCGGACCCCTGTGAGGATCTGCGGGGCCGCCGCCGGCAGCACGAGGTAGCGCAGGCGGAAGCGACCGCCGATCTGGTAGCTGCGACTCGTCTCGCGCATGACCTCGTCGGTGGCGCGGACGCCCTCCACGGTGTTGAGCAGGATGGGCCAGATCGCGCCCGAGATGATCACCACGACCTTCATCTGGTCGTTCACCCCGATGATGAGCATGAGCAGCGGGACGAGCACGGGCGGCGGGATGGCGCGGAAGAACTCGAGCAACGGCTCGAGGATCTGGCGGATGGCGCGGAAGGATCCGATGGCCACGCCGATGACGACGCCGAGCACGATCGCCCAGAAGAGCCCGGTGAAGAGGCGCCCGAGGCTCGGCAGGACGTCCTCCCAAAAGCGCGGTCCGATCCACGTCTCGACGAACGTCTCGATCAGCTGTCCGGGAGTCGGGACGAAGAAGGAGGTGCCGCCGACGGTCGCCGCCCACCACAGGGTGACGAGGATCAGCGGGAGCCCGATGAGGTAGGCGAACGACTTCAGCGCGCTCATGCTTCGAGCTCCGATCGCACCGAGGTGTGCCAGGCGAGGGCTCGACGCTCGACGAGGCGCGCGAGCAGGTTGATGGCGACGCCGATGAGGCCCGTCGCGACCACCAGCGCGTACATCTCCACGACCGCTCCGCCCGACTGCGCGAGGGCGATCTGCTTGCCGAGGCCGGGCGTGCCGATGATGAGCTCCGACGTGATGGCGAGGATCAGGGCCACGGTGGCGGCGAGCCGGACACCGGTCATGAGGTAGGGGAGGGTCGTCGGCCAGACGACGTGTCGGATGCGGCTGAGCCGCCGCAGCCCATAGCTGCGCGCGGTGGCGTCCGCCACCGGGTCGACGTCCTGCGTGCCGTAGATCACCTGCAGGAGCACCTGCCAGAACGCGGCGTAGACGATGAGGAGCAGGCTCGACTGGATCTTCGTGCCGAAGAGCAGCACCGCGAGCGGGATGAGCGCGACCGAGGGGATCGGCCGCAGGAACTCGATGGTCGAGCGGGTCGCCCGCTCGAGGAAGCGGCTCGAGCCGATCAGGAATCCGAGGACCGACCCGGCGACGACCGCGATCGCGAGGCCGATGGCCCAACTCGTCATCGTGGCGGACACGCTGCGCCAGAACGCGAGGTCGAGGAGATCTCGTCCGAGCTGTACGAGCACCTCGCTGGCCGGAGGGAGGAAGCGGGGGTCGACGAGCCCCAGCCGGCACACCGCCTCCCAGAGCAGGAGGAATCCGATGATGCCGGCCGTGCCGAGCAGCGCGGCGCGGCGCGCGCCGGGACGGCGTGCATGACGCCGTCCCGGCACGGCCGCGGCCGCGGTGGTCTGCTGCGAGGTGGTGAGGGTCACTGGAGCAGGGAATCCAGGTCGGGCTCCTGGGTAAGCACGCCGTAGGACTGCGCCGCCTCGGCGAGCTTCTGCAGCGCGTCCTCGTCGATCGCGGTCGGCCAGGTCGGGAGAACGATCTTCGCGAGCGTCTCGGGCGGGGTCTTCGTGTAGGTCGCGATGATGTCGCGCACGGCGTCGGGGTTCTCCTGTGCGTACTCGAGGGACTGCTGCATCGCCGTCTGGAACTTCTCGACGACCTCGGGATCACCCTCGACGTAGTCGCTGGTCGCGAAGTAGGCGGCGATGTCGAGCTTCGGGTCGAAGTCCGCGTAGGCGTAGGAGATCACGCGGTCGCCCGCCTCGAGCGCCGATGTGACGAAGGGCTCGACCACGAATGCCGCGTCGACCTGGCTGTTCTCGACCGCGGCGATCGCGTCAGGGAACGGGACCTCGACGAACGAGATGGTCGACGAGTCGGCGCCCGCGTCGTCGACGAGCGTGCGCACGATCGTGTCGTTGATGTTGCCGAGGCTGTTGCTCGACACGGTCTTGCCTGCGAGGTCGGCGGGCGACTGGATGGGCGAGTCGGCCTTGACGATGATCGCGCCGAAGTCGGCGTCGGAGTCTCCCGTCGTGGCGACCGCTGGGCTGACCGTCTCGAGGCCGAGGCCCTTCTCGTTCGCCACCATCAGCGAGAGCACGTTGCTGAAGCCGAACTGGTAGTCGCCGGCGACGACGGCCGGGACGATGGCGGCGCCGCCGGTGGCGGTCTCGATGGTGAGGTCGAGGCCGGCGCCCTCGAAGAACCCCTGCGCGTCGCCGAGGTAGAGCGGCGCGGTGTCGGCGATGGGAATGACGCCGACGGTGACGGGGGTGAGCTCGGCGGCGCCCTCGCTCGCCGCGGGGCTCTCGGCGCCCGCTTCGGAGTCGGTGCATCCGGAAAGGGCCAGCAGGGCCACCGCGGCGACCCCGATCATGCTGATGCGATTCATGTCACTCCGTTGTGAGGTAGGCGGCCCGGTCAGGACACCGTGTCCGGGCGGGCTGGTTGCCGTGTCTGCGGCGACACTACGGGTGTTCAGGAATCGCTGTCAATAACGTAACCAAAATTGTTAGCAATCTCTCGTCGATCGCTGTCCTCGCTCAGCGAACCTGCGGCATCGAGCGTGCCTGGTCGTCGAGGGTGCGGAGGGTGACGATGACGCTGCCGATGTGTTCGCCCATGAGCCGGCCGGCGCGCTCGGAGTCACGGTCGCAGACGGCGTCGATGATCGCGAGATGCTCGGGGAGCGAGACGCTCGGGCGGCCGGGCACCAGTGAGAGCCGGAACTGATGCCGCACCATCTGGCCGTTGAGCTGCTCGATGATGCGGGTCGCAGTCGCGTGGCCGGCGATCTCGCGCAGCTGCGAGTGCAGCGTGGCGTTCAGGTCGGAGTAGCGCAGGAGCTCGCCCTGCTCCACGGCGAGCGTCATGCTCTCGCCGAGGGCGTGGAGTTCCTCGATCTGGGCGTCGGTCACCTGCTCGGCGGCGCGCGCCGCGACCAGGCCCTCGACGGCCCTCCGGATCTCGGTGATCTCGACCGCCTCGTCGACCGAGATCTCACGGACGCGCGCGCCCCGGTTGGGCTGCAGTTCGACGAGGCCGTCTGCAGCGAGCTGGAGCAGCGCATTTCGAATGACGAACCGGCCGGCACCGTAGCGCTCGGCGAGTTCGGCCTCGATGAGGCGCTGGCGCGGCGCGAAGTCCCCGCGCAGGATCGCATTTCGCAACTGGGCATGGACGTCCTGGAGGTCGCTCACCGACCGCCCCCTTCTCTGCATCGACATCGACGATGATGCGATTCTCTGTCACGACGGTGCGACATTCACGCAGGTTCGCCTGGTTCATTGTGTCGTCATCCGAGTCGTCAGCAAAATTGTTGACAATAACTGCCACAGTCGGCAGAGTGGTGTCGCACATCGATCTGGAGGTTCAATGTCGAATCAGTCCCCGCTTCTCGTGGTCACCGCACACCCCGGCGACTTCGTCTGGCGTGCCGGCGGCGCGATCGCCCTCGCCGCGTCGCGAGGCGAGCGCGCGGTGATCGCCTGCCTCTCCTTCGGGGAACGGGGCGAGTCCGCCAGCGCCTGGCGGTCAGGCAAGGGCCTCGCGGAGATCAAGGAGCTCCGCCGCGCGGAGGGGCAGACCGCGGCCGATGCGCTCGGCGCCGAGGTGCAGTTCTTCGACGCCGGCGACTACCCGCTCCGCGAGAGCGACGACCTCATCGCGCGGCTCATCGACCTCTATCGGGAGGTGCAGCCCGCGGTCGTGCTCACCCACGCTGCCGCCGACCCATACAACATGGACCACCCGAAAGCTGCCGAGATCGCGCTGCACGCCCGGGTGCTCGCCCAGGCGCCCGGCGTCGCCGGTCCCGGCGAGGTCATCGGCGCGCCGCCCGTGTTCGCCTTCGAGCCCCACCAGAGCGAGGTCTGCGGTTTCGTGCCGAACGTGCTGCTCGACATCAGCGAGGTGTGGGAGAAGAAGGTCGCCGCCATGAACGCACTGGGCGCCCAGGGGCACCTCGTGGAGTACTACACCGACCTCGGCAAGCGCCGTGGCGTCCAGGCCAAGCGCAACAGCGGCCCGAACCTGGGCCTGCCCGTGCACGCGTTCGCCGAGGCGTACCAGCGGTACTACCCGCAGGTCACGTCGGAACTGGCCTGAAGCATGAGCGCCCACCGCATCGTCCGCGACATCGACCGCGCACCGGTGGAGGTGATCGACCGGCTCGCCCGCGCCGGCGTCGCGAGCGTCCACGAAGCAGCAGGTCGCGTCGGTCTGGTGGGTCCCCGGGTCCAGGCCCGGCTCCAGGGGGCGGCGGTCGGCGGCTCCGCCGTGACGGTGCTCAGCCACCCGGGCGACAACCTCATGCTCCATGCCGCGGTCGAGGTGTGCCGGCCCGGCGACGTGCTCGTCGTGGCGACCACGAGCGACTCCACCGACGGCATGTTCGGCGACCTGCTCGCCACCTCGCTGCGCTCACGCGGGGTGCTCGGCCTCGTCATCGACGCGGGCGTGCGCGACATCGCCACGCTGCGCGAGATGGGATTCCCGGTGTGGTCGCGTGCGGTGCACGCCCAGGGCACGGTCAAGGCGAGTCCGGGGTCGGTCAACGTCCCGGTCGTGATCGCGGGCCGGGTGATCGCACCGGGCGACATCATCATCGCGGACGACGATGGCGTACTCGCCCTGCCGATCGGCCGCGGCGCCGAGGTGGCGGATGCCGCCGACCAGCGCCTCGCGAACGAGGAGGCCAAGCGCACCGCGCTCGCGTCGGGCACGCTCGGCGTCGACCTGTACGGACTGCGGCCGCTCCTGGCCGACCTCGGCGTGGAGTACGTCGACCGGCTTCCCGGGAACGCCCAGCGATGAGTGCCCGGATCGCGGTCCTCGGTCTCGGTGAGGCGGGAAGCACGTTCGCGAGATCGCTCGCGGTGCACACGGCCGTGACCGGGTGGGATCCATTCGCGGCCGCCGAGGTGGAGGGCGTGCGACTCGCGGCATCCGGGGAGGAGGCCGTCGCCGATGCCGACGCGGTGCTCGCATTCACGACCGCGGCCCACAGCGCCGATGCCCTCACGACCACGATCGCCGCGGCGCCGCGCGCGGCCGTGCATGCCGACTTCGCCACGGCCGCGCCCGTCGCGAAGGTGGAGCTGGCCGACCGGGCTGCGGCCGCGGGCATCCGGTTCGCCGATGCCGCGATCATGGCGCCGGTCCGCAAGGGCGCCGATCGCACCCCCGTCCTGCTGTCCGGCGACGCTGAGGCGACGGCGGACCTGCGGGCGATCCTCCGCGATGCGGGCTACCTCGTCGAGGTGCTGGACGGCCCGGCCGGGACATCCGCCGCTCGAAAGCTGCTGCGCAGCATGCTCGTGAAGGGGCTCACCGGCGTGATGGTCGAATCGCTCCGCGCCGCCGAGGCCCAGGGCCTGTCCGACTGGTTCGCCGAGCACCTCGTCGAGACGCTCGCCGGCCTCGACCGTCCGACGCTGGCGGGGCTGCTCGATGGCACGCGGCAGCACAGCGGGCGGCGGATCGAGGAGATGGAGGCGGCGGCCGAGATGGCCGAGGCGACCGGCGGTCGTGCCGACATCGCACGCGCCGTCGCCGAGGTGCTCCGCTCCGTCGCGACGGACGGCGTTCCGGACGGAGGACGTCTGTGAGCGGCGGCATCCGGTGCATGCTCATGCGCGGGGGCACCTCGAAGGGGGCCTATTTCCTGGCTGCGGACCTGCCCGACGATGCGGCCGAGCGCGACGACATGCTGCTTCGGGTGATGGGCTCGCCCGATCCCCGCCAGATCGACGGGCTCGGGGGTGCGCATCCCCTCACGAGCAAGGTCGCGGTCGTCGGCCCGTCGGCAGGTGGCGACGCCGACGTCGACTACCTCTTCCTCCAGGTGGTGCCCGACCAGCCCATCGTCAGCGACCGTCAGACGTGCGGCAACCTGCTGGCAGGCGTGGGGCCGTTCGCGATCGAGCGAGGGCTCGTGCCGGTCGGCGGCGACGAGACCCAGGTGCGCATTCGCATCGTGAACCCGACACCGACCATCGTCGTGGCCCGCGTGCAGACCCCGGGGGGCGCCGTGCGCTACTCCGGCGGGACGGAGATGGCGGGCGTCCCGTTCCCCGCGGCCGCCATCCCGCTCGACTTCCCCGGAGACGGCCGCCTCGCGTTCCCCACTGGCCGCCTCGTCGACCGGTTCGACGACACCGACGTGACGTGCGTCGACGCCGGGATGCCCGTCGTGCTCATGAGGGCGGCCGACCTCGCGCTCGAGGGCGACGAGTCGCCGGCGTTGCTCGAGGCGAACGCGCCGCTCCGCGCGCGTCTCGAGCGGATCCGCCTCGCGGCCGGCGCGGCCATGGGGCTCGGTGATGTCCGCGCCACGACGGTGCCGAAGCTCACGATCGTCTCGGCGGCGCGCGCCGGCGGCCTGGTGACCACGCGAACGTTCATCCCGCATCGCGTGCACGAGGCGATCGGCGTGCTCGGCGCGGTCTCCGTCGCGGTCGGATGCCTCGCGCAGGGCACGATCGCGACGGTCGACCACCTGGCACCGGGCCCGTACCGCGTGGAGCATCCGACCGGCTCGTTCGACGTCGACGTCGATCTGGTGGGAGCGGGGGCGGCCACGTCCGTCGCCCGCAGCACGCTCGTTCGCACCGCCCGGAAGATCATGGATGGGCAGGTCTGGCCGCGCGACCCTGAAACCCCGGAAACCCCTGAATCCCCGTCCCGTGAAGGAACCCCGTGAACGACCTTGCAGCTCCCCGCCTGACGCACGATCCCGAGACGCGCCGTGACATCGCGCACGTCGGCCCGATCGAGCTCTACACCCCGGTGCTCGAGCAGAGCCGCGACTTCTTCGTCGATCTCATGGCGATGCGCGAGGTGCACCGCGACGAGGCATCCGTGTACCTGCACGCCTGGGACGACTACCAGTCGTACACCGTGCGCCTCATTGAACGCGAGCAGGCGGGCATCGGGCGCACCTACCTGCGCGCCGCGAGCCCGCAGGCGTTGGAGCGGCTGCGCGAGCGGATCGAGGCCGCGGGCCTCGCACGAGGCACGGATGACTCGGTGCACGGGCTCGGCGAGGTACTGCGGTTCGACGACCCCGACGGGCATCCGATGGGCCTCTACTGGGACGTCGACTGGTACGAGGCCGACGCGACGGACACGCCGGCGCTCAAGAACCAGGCGGCCGCCTTCCCCGGTCGCGGCGCGAACATCCGCCGCCTCGACCACGTGAACTACCTCACGGGCGACGTGCCCGAGACGGCCGAGTTCCTCGGCGACGTCCTCGGCGCGCGCTGCACCGAGCGCATCGTGACCGACGAGGGCGACCCGGCCGCGATCTGGTTCAACCTGGGCAACAAGACCTACGACCTCGTGTACACGCAGGACTGGACCGGGTCGCACGGGCGCCTGCACCATGTCGCCTTCGCGACCGACACCCGCGAGGACATCCTTCGAGCCGCCGACGTGTTCCTCGAGGCCGGCGTCCACATCGAGACCGGCCCGCACAAGCACGCCATCCAGCAGACCTTCTTCCTCTACGTCTGGGAGCCGGGCGGCAACCGGATCGAGCTGTGCAACGCCGGCGCCCGCGTCATCCTCGCCCCCGACTGGAAGACCATCAGCTGGACCTCCGCCGAGCGGGCGAAGGGCCAGGCGTGGGGACTGAAGACGATCGACTCGTTCCATACGCATGGGACGCCGCTGGTGTGATGCGCTCACGACCTGCGGATCACCCGATCGCTGAATCGACACGTGGGGCCGGAGGTCCCTTGCCTGGCGGTTTCGGGCGCCTACCATCGGCATGCAAGCCGGCGGAGCCCGACGGGTGGCCGCATTCGTGCAGACGAGGGGAAGCCCGCCATGAAGATCGTCGTCGTCGGGGGAGTCGCAGGCGGAGCATCCGTCGCCGCACGTGCGCGCCGACTGGACGAGTTCGCCGAGATCATCGTGTTCGAGAAGGGCGACTACGTCTCGTTCGCGAACTGCGGCCTGCCGTACCACATCGGCGAGGTCATCACGGATCGCAGCCGGCTGCTGCTGCAGACCCCCGAGAGCCTGCGCGAGTCGCTCGACATCGACGTGCGGGTGGGCACCGAGGTGATCGCCCTCGACCGCGTCGGGAAGACCGTCACCGTGCGCGAGCTCGGGAGCGGGCGCGAGTACACCGAGTCGTACGACCGGCTCGCGCTGTGCCCGGGCGCCGACCCGCTCCGTCCGCCGCTGCCCGGCGTCGACCTGCCGGGCGTGCACGTGCTGCGCAACGTCCAGGACATGGACGAGATCAAGGCGCAGCTCGACGCGGCGCTCGAGCGCGCGGCATCCGCTCGGGGCCGCACGGTGCACGCGGTCGTCATCGGTGCGGGATACATCGGCGTCGAGATGGCGGAGAACCTGCGGCACCGTGGGGCCGCCGTGACCATCGTCGAGCTGTCCGACCAGATCCTGCCGCCGCTCGACAAGGAGGTCTCCATCCCGGTCGAGCAGCACCTGCGCAGTCGCGGGGTCGATCTGAACCTCTCGACGGCGGCGGCCGCGTTCGCCGAGCGCGCCGTCGGCGGCGTCACCGTCGAGCTCCAGAACAACCGCTTCCTCGATGCCGACCTCGTGATCCTGTCGGCGGGCGTGCGGCCCGCCGTCGGCCTCGCTAGGGAGGCCGGCCTCGAGATCGGCCCCCGCGGCGGCATCGTCGTCGACACGCACATGCGCACCTCCGACCCGAACATCTGGGCGGCGGGCGACGCGGTCGAGACCGCGCACACCGTGCTGCCCGGCTCGTGGCTCACCCCGCTGGCCGGTCCCGCCAACCGCGAGGCACGGGTCGCCGCCGAGAACATGTGCGGCCGCGACACCGAGTACCGCTCGTCGCAGGGCACGTCGATCGTGAAGGTGTTCGACATGGTCGCCGGCGGCACCGGCGCGACCGAGCGGCAGCTGGTCGCCGACGGCGTCGACTACCGCACGGTGCACATCCACCCGTCGGGGCACGCAGGGTACTACCCGGGCTCGGCGATGATGCACTTGAAGCTCCTGTTCGCGCCCGGCACCGGGAAGATCCTCGGTGCCCAGGTCGCCGGCTTCGACGGGGTCGACAAGCGCCTCGACGTGCTCGCCACCGTGCTCCGGCTCGGCGGCACGGTGCATGACCTCGAGCAGCTCGAGCTCGCCTACGCCCCGCCGTTCGGATCGGCGAAGGACCCGGTGAACATGGCCGGCTTCGTCGCGACCAACGTGCTGAAGGGCGACCTGACGCTCTGGTACGCCAAGGACTTCCCGGCCGCGACCGAGGGCGCGCGGCTCGTCGACGTGCGCACGCCCGAGGAGTACGGCATCTGGCACATCCCGGGCGCGGAGAACGTGCCGCTGGCCGCTCTGCGCACCGCCTGCGAGGGCTGGGACCGGTCCGTGCCCGTGCGGCTCTACTGCGCGGTCGGATTCCGGAGCTACCTCGGCTACCGCATCCTCGTCCAGCGAGGGTTCACGGATGTCGCGACGCTCTCGGGCGGCTCCAACACGTTCCGCTATTGGTACGACGTCGAGCCCGCGTCGCCGGCGGCGCCCGCGCCCGAGATCGCCTACGCCGAGGCGGTCGACCTCATCGCCGCGCTGAAGGGCACGGGGAAGTCCGTCGACCTGGACTGCACGGGGCTCGCCTGCCCCGGCCCGATCATGCGGCTGTCGAACACGATGGGCGAGCTCGCCGCCGGCGACGAGGTCGTCGTGCACGTCTCCGACCCGGGCTTCGCGAGCGACGGGCCTGCCTGGGCCGCGAGCCACGGACACGAGCTGCTCTCGATGACGCCCGAGGGTCCCGGCTACGTCGCCGCGTTCCGCAAGGGCGGCGCGGAGCCGGCGGCGACCGGCTTCGCCGTGGCGCCGAAACAGAACCAGACCTCGTTCGTCGTGTTCTCGGGCGACCTCGACAAGATGCTCGCGGCGTTCATCATCGCGAACGGCGCGCTCGCCATGGGCCAGCAGGTGTCGATGTTCTTCACGTTCTGGGGCCTGAATGCGCTCCGCCGCGCGCACGCCCCGAAGCGCGACCACTCGGCACTGGAGCGGGCGTTCGGCATGATGATGCCCTCGGGCCCCGACAAGCTCCCGCTGTCGCAGATGAACATGGCCGGCGCCGGCCCAGCGATGATCAAGCACGTGATGAAGGAGCACGACGTGCAGTCGGTCCCCGACCTCATGACCGCGGCACGCGAGGGCGGGGCGCGCCTGATCGCGTGCACGATGACGATGGACCTGCTCGGCATCGCCGAGTCCGACCTCATCGACGGCATCGAGCTCGGCGGCGTCGCGACCTTCCTCGGCGAGGCCGAGAAGTCGGGAACGACGCTCTTCATCTGACCCCGCTGTCACCGCCGAGCTGCTCCGCAGGTGACACCGAGTGTGAGGGTTCACATCCGCACGCCCGCAAGGCTGCACCGCAGCACGTCAGCGCGCAGACACCAAGCTTCGACACTTGTGAAATTCCGATTGTGAGCGATAACATCACCCGCAGTCACTTACTGCGATCCCGGCCGTGATGCCGGGGCACGTCCGAAGGATTGCGCAATGAAGCACAACGTCGTTCGACGAACACTGGCGGGGCTGACCGCCGCCCTCCTCGGTCTCACGGCCGCCGCCACCGCGACCGCGCCCGCGTTCGCGGCGGTGGACGACCGCCTCGTCGTGAACTACGCGCTCGACGAGACGAGCGGAACCGTCGCGGTCGACGCATCCGGCAACGGCCGCGACGCGACGATCACCGGCGGGCCGACGCTCACCGGCGGTGAGGGCGTGCGCCTCGACGGTGTCGACGACCACGTCAAGCTGCCGAACGACATCATGGCCGGGCTCACGTCGATCACGGTGAGCACCGAGGTGCTCATCCGGTCGACGCAGTCGACGCCGTACTTCATCTACGGGCTCGGCAACACGAACTCGTCGGGGGCCGGCAACGGCTACCTGTTCTCCACGGGCAACGCGTACCGGTCGTCGATCGCCACCGGCAACTGGTCGACCGAGCAGACCGTCAACAGCGGCGCCAACCTGGCCCGCGGCGTGTGGAAGACCATCACCTACACGCTCGACGACTCGTCGAACACGGCACGCATCTACCTCGACGGCGTGCAGGTCGCCCAGAACACCAACGTCACCATCACGCCGGGTTCGATCGGCAACGGCGTGACGACCGCCAACTACCTCGGGCGCTCGGTGTACACCGCCGACAAGTACCTCACGGGAAGCCTGCGCGACTTCCGCATCTACGACGTCGCGCTGACCGCCGAAGAGGTGGCCGCGCTCCATCCGTCCGACCAGGTGAAGGTCGACCGCGACCTCGCCGCGCTCGATCTCGGCGACCTGTCCGCCGTCGAGGGGAACCTGACCCTTCCGGCGACCGGGGCCAACGGTGCGGCCATCTCATGGGCGTCCAGTCACCCCGAGGTCATCTCGGAGACGGGCGCGGTCACACGGCCCGCGGCGGGCGACGGCGACGCATCCGTCACCCTCACCGCCACCGTGTCGAAGGGCGGCGCGAGCGGAACCAAGGACTTCACCGCGACCGTCCTGGCGGACCCCGACGACCAGAGCGTCGTCGACGCGGCGGCCGCCGGACTCGCCATCACCAACATCGACGACGTGCGCGGCAACCTCACACTGCCCGCCGCGCCCAAGGGCACCGAGATCTCGTGGTCGTCGTCGACCCCCGAGATCGTCGCGACCGATGGCGTCGTCAACCGGCCCGCGGCCGACACCGACGTGACCCTCACCGCCACGGTCACGAGGAACGCCACATCCGCCACCCGCGAATTCGTCGCGAACGTGCCCGCTGCGGTCGAGCTCGACGAGTTCGAGGGCTACGCGTTCGCCTACTTCACGGGCAACTCACTCGCCGGCGAGAACATCTCCTTCGCGGCGAGCGAGGGCAACAACGCGCTCGACTGGCGGGAGCTCAACGGCGGGCAGCCCACACTCACCTCGAACTACGGCACCAAGGGCCTTCGCGATCCGTTCATCATCCGGTCGCCCGAGGGCGACACGTTCTACCTGATCGCCACCGACCTCTCGATCGGCAGCGGCACCAGCTGGGATGCCTCGCAGCGCACCGGCAGCCAGTACCTCGAGGTGTGGGAGTCGCGCGACCTCGTGAACTGGTCGGAGCAGCGTCATGTCAAGGTCGCGCCCGACACGGCCGGCAACACGTGGGCGCCCGAGGCGTACTACGACGAGACGATCGGCGCCTACGTCGTGTTCTGGGCGTCCAAGCTCTACGCCGAGAACGACCCGGGCCACACGGGCAGCACGTACAACAAGATGCTGTACGCCACCACGCGCGACTTCGTCACCTTCAGCGAGCCGCAGATCTGGCAGGACCAGGGCATGTCGCGCATCGACTCCACGGTGATCAAGGCCGGCGACGTCTACCACCGGTTCACCAAGGACGAGGGCGCAGGCGGCACCGGATGCAGCGACATCATCCAGGAGACCTCGACCGAGCTGCGCGCCACCCTCGAGGCGTGGACCATGATCGACTCGTGCATCGGACGTGACGCGGGCACGAGCGCCGTCGAGGGTCCGACCGTGTTCAAGTCGAACCCCGGCGACGTGAACGGCGACAAGTACTACCTCTTCGTCGACGAGTACGGCGGACGCGGCTACATCCCGCTCGAGACCGCGGACATCGCTAAGCCCGACTGGCAGGTGGCGGCGCAGTACGACCTCCCGGCGAGCCCGCGTCACGGCACCGTCATCCCGGTGACCGCAGCCGAGCTCGCGGCGTTCTCCGCCGGTCCGCCGCCGGTCGACGCCAACGAGGACGGCGAGATCCTGCGCTATGACTTCACGGATGCCGCGGGCTCGGTCGTCGCCGACCGCTCGGGCAACGGGTACGACGGCACGATCGTCGGTGGCGCCACATGGCAGCAGGGCGGTTCGCTCCGCCTCGACGGCACCGACGACTACGTCGACCTGCCCGACCACATCCTGACGGGCGTCGAGGACCTCACGGTCGAAGCCGAGGTGAAGATCGACGTGGCGCAGTCGGGCTCGTATTTCATCTACGGGCTCGGCAACACCGACGCATCCGGTGTCGGGAACGGCTACCTGTTCACGACGGGCAACAACTACCGCACGAGCATCGCGTCGGGCAACTGGTCGACCGAGCAGACGGTCAACTCGGGGGCGCCGCTCACACGTGACCGTTGGGCGCACCTGACGTACACGCTCGAGGGCACCACGGCGAGGCTGTACCTGGATGGCGTCGAGGTCGCGAAGAACACGAACGTGACGCTCGACCCAGGCGACATCGGCGGCGGGCAGACGTTCGCGAACTACCTCGGCCGCTCGCTGTACAACGCCGACTCCCGGTTCCGCGGCGAGTTCCGCGAGTTCGCGCTCTACAACCGGGCGCTCAGCGCGAGCGAGGTGGTGTCGCGATCGGGCAACACCTCCGCGCTCGCCGGCGTGACGCTCGCCGACCCCGACGAGCTGAAGATCGCCCCGATCGTCGATGCCACCGCGCGCACCGTGGTGTTCCCGGTGGTCCCGGGTACGGATGTCACGGAGCTGGCGCCGGTGTTCGACGCCGCCGAGGGCGTGACGGTGTCGCCGGCGTCGGGCGACGCGGTCGACCTCAGCGAGCCCGTCACCTACACGCTCACGGCACCCGACGGCTCGAACGAGACGTGGAGCATGCAGGCCCGAGTGATGAAGAGCCCGGTGCTGCCGGGACTGTACGCCGACCCGAACATCGCGGTGTTCGGCGACACGTACTACATCTACGCCACGACCGACGGCTTCGCCGGCTGGGGTGGGAAGGAGTTCTACGTCTGGAAGTCGAAGGACCTCGTCGACTGGGAGCGCTCAGCCGAGCCGTTCCTGACGCTCGACGGCGCTGACGGCGACGTGCCCTGGGCGACCGGGAACGCGTGGGCGCCGACCATCATCGAGCGCGACGGCAAGTTCTACTTCTACTTCAGCGGCCACAACCCGACCGTCAATCGCAAGACCATCGGCGTCGCGGTGGCGGACTCCCCCGAGGGCCAATTCGTCGCGCAGCCCACGGCGATGATCACCAACGGCGAGGCGGTGAAGTCGGGGCAGGCGATCGACCCCGCCGCGTTCCGTGACCCGGTGAGCGGCAAGTACTACCTCTTCTGGGGCAACGGCACGCCGCTCTTCGCGGAGCTGAACGACGACATGCTCTCGGTCAAGGCGGAGACCATCTCCACGATCAGCGGCCTGACGTCGTTCCGGGAGGGCACGTTCGTGAACTACCGCGACGGGCTCTACCACCTCACATACTCCATCGACGACACCGGATCGGAGAACTACCGGGTGGGCTACGCGACGGCGACGAGCATCACGGGGCCGTGGACGTACCGCGGCGTCATCCTGCAGAAGGACACCTCGCTCGGCATCCGCGGCACCGGCCATAGCTCGATCGTCAACGTGCCCGGCACCGATGACTGGTACATCGCCTACCACCGGTTCGCGATGCCCGACGGCAACGGCACCAACCGCGAGACGACGATCGACCGGATCGAGTTCGACGAGAACGGCCTGATGAAGACCGTGACGCCGACGCTCGAGAGCGTGGACCCGCAGACGGTGGTCGACCCCGAACCGCTCGCGGTCGCGATCGGGGGCGAAGCCGAGGTCGGCCAGACGCTCTCCGCCGGGGTCGCCGATCCGTGGACGGCGTCGAGCTACCGCTGGACCCGTGACGGTGTCGAGATCCCGGATGCCGCGGGCGCCGAGTACCCGCTCACCGACGCGGATCTCGGAGCCGTGATCGGCGTGGAGGTGACGGCATCCAAGCCGCTGTGGAGCCCGGCGACCGCGTCGGCGGAGGTCGGACCCGTGCGGCCCGCGCCGACGGCGCCGGAGCAGCCTACTGCCCCGATGGTGTCGGGTGGCCCGTCGTCCGTGACCGTGCGCTGGGAGGCGCCCGCCGATGGCGGCGCGCCGATCACCGGCTACACGGTGACGTTGACGCCCAAGTCCATTGACTTCCCGACGGTGGTGAAGGAAGTCGGCGGCGCATCCCTGATGGTGACCTTCACCGACCTGCAGTACGGCGCGAAGTACCGCGCGACGATCGTGGCGGACAACGAGGTCGGCTCCTCGCCGGCGTCGGCCGCGTCGGCGGAGATCCTGGTCAGGAAGAAGTAGCGGGTTCGCACAGGAAGGGCGGGGCGACCTCCGGTCGTCTCGCCCTTCCTGGGAGTTCCGGCATGGCAGGCCCGAAGGCCCATAGCCGGCCGAACGACGCGCCTACGGTCGGTGCATGGAGATCCTCAACATCCATGCGGTGGCGCCCTACGACCCCGAGCGGTTCGTCGCACAGGCTCTCGCCGGGAGCGAGCAGGGCAACGTGCGCATCATCCGGTTGAGCCCCGGGCAGGACCTGCCGCCGCACACGCACGGCGACTCCGACCTGTTCCTCTTCGTCGTCGAGGGGGAGGGGCTGATCGAGACCGAGGCGGGTCCGCGCCCGTTCCCCGCGGGGTTCCTCGCGCAGCTGCGGGGGAGCGAGGAGTTGCGCGTGTCCAACCCGGGCCACGAGGGAATGACGCTGCTCGCCTTCTTCGCGCCGCCGTTCCCGCCCGCGGCCTGAGAAGTTCGGAGCGACGCACGTCATTTGCGGTTGCCGGTGTGGGATGAAGGTGCCTTGCCGGGATACCGTCGAGGTATGCCCCCCAGCGCGCGGGATCGCGATGACGAGGTCGACCTGATCATCGACGCATGGTCACGCCGCCTTCCCGATGTCGACCTGACCCCACTGGACGTGATGTCGCGCCTCCGGCGCGTGTCGAACCGACTCGGCCGACTGCGAGCGAACGCCTTCAGCGGCGCCGGGCTTGCGGCATGGGAGTTCGACGTGCTTGCGGCGCTGGGACGAGCAGAACCTCCGCACGAGCTCAGTCCCGCTCAACTGATCGAAGCCACCATGATCGGGAGCGCGGCGATGACCAATCGACTCGAGAACCTGTCGCGTCGCGGCCTCGTCGAGCGGCGCCCCAACCCGCGAGACAGGCGCAGCGTGCTCGTGCGCCTCACCTCCGAAGGGGCGATGCGCGTGGATGAGGCCATGCGGCGACTCGCGCAGCGTGAAGCCGAGGAGTTGCGCGGCCTCACCCGTGAGGAGCAGGCGACGCTGGCCAGATTGTTGCGTCGCCTCGCGGAGGGCTCCGAGTAGGTCGCGGATCGATCGCAGCTCAGTGGCATCCGCCAACTCGCGGGCGCGCCCTCGACGCCCCGACATACGATGGAGTGTCACCCCGATCGTTCGACGGGAGTCGCCATGGTTCAGGTCCGCGTACTCGGCATCGCGCTCGACGCTGCGCGGCAGCACATCGTCCTCCTGAAGCCCCTGCTCGAGGAGCCGGGCACTGGGCGCATCCTGCCGATCTGGATCGGCGAACAGGAGGCGACCTCCATCCTCATCGCCCTCGGGGGCGGGGAGGCGCCGCGGCCGCTGTCGCACGACCTCATGAAGACGCTGCTCGAGACGCTGGGTGCCGAGGTCGAGAAGGTGGAGGTGACCCGCATCGAGGACGGCACCTTTTTCGCCGAGATCACCCTGACGACGCCCTCGGGCCGTCGGGTGGTCGATGCGCGCCCGTCGGACTCCGTCGCGCTCGCCGTGCGGTTCCAGGCACCGATCTGGGTCGCCGACGAGCTGCTGGACGAGGCGGGTATCCCGGCCGAGATGGTCGACCAGGGCTCCGATGAGGAGGAGGAGAAGGAGAAGCTCGACGAGTTCAAGCGATTCCTCGAGGACGTGGATCCGGAGGACTTCCAGGGCTGACGGGAGGCACCATGGGGCATCCGGAGGGATCAGCGACGTGAGTTGGATCTGGACTGTGGCCGGTGTGGTCCTCATCGCGATCGGCCTCAACGAGGTCTTCCATACGGTCCTGCACCCCACGGGTCGTGGACGCCTCACCCACGTGGTTGCGAACACGACCTGGCGGCTGTCGTCAGGATTGGGACGGAGGGGTCGCTCGGTCGCCGGTCCGCTCGCCATGGTTGCCGTCGTGACGCTCTGGGCGGCGCTCCAGCTCGTGGGGTGGACGCTCGTCTACCTCCCGCATGTGCCCTCGGAGTTCGCCTACCCACCCGAGATCCGACCGGAGACTCATCCTCAGATCGTCGAGGCGTTCTACTACTCAGCGGTCAGCATGGCCACGCTGGGCCTCGGCGACGTGTACCCGATCAACCCGTGGCTGCGCCTCTTCGCACCATTTCAGGCGTTGATGGGGTTCGCCCTGCTGACGGCAGCGGTGTCGTGGTTCATCGAGCTCTATCCGGGGCTCGGCCGACGTCGTGCACTCGCGTTGCGGATCGCGCTGATGGAGCGGGCGGACATGGCACGTTACTTGAGCGAGATGGAACCGGTGTTGGCCAGCGCGCTGCTCGATCCGCTGACCGCCGATCTCGCACAGTCGCGCGTGGACCTGTGGCAGAACGCCGAGTCGTACTACTTCACCGAGGACGACCCCGACACCTCCCTCGCGGCCAAGCTCCCGTACGGCCTCCACCTGGCGAGGGTCGCTCGGCGCTCGCCCGATGACACCGTTCGGAGCAGCGGACACATGCTCGAGGCCGGGATCGACGACTTCGCCCGCGTCCTCCGCAACCGGTTCATTCGCACCGGCGAGGGCACCGACGAAATCCTGCGGGAGTACGCCCGTCAACACCGGCAGCCGCCGGCGTCACCGGGCGAAGCCCCGGAATCGTCGGCGGGCTGAGGAACGAGGCCAGGCGTGGACCGGGCGCGGGCGACGCGAGAGGGCGGCGGGCTCGCCGCGGCATCCGCTGACCAAGGAGGAGAAGCTCGACGAGTTCAAGCGATTCCTCGAGGACGTGGATCCGGAGGACTTCCAGGGCTGACGTCGCCCCGGGCGGGCGCGCCCTGGTCACGGGCGAGTCACCGGATGACGCGGTAGCGGAGGTGCGTCGCGGTATCCGTGCTGATCACCTCCGTTCGCTCGAGCTTCACGTGCTCGTCGAGCGAGTCGCCGTCGCCGAACAGCGGCGTGCCGCTGCCGAAGAGCACCGGCATGAGGTGGATCGAGATCTCGTCCACGAGCCCTGCGCGGAGGTACTGCCGTGCGATGTCGGCGCCGCCCATGATGCCGATGTCGGCGTCGCCGGCGGTCGTGCGCGCGGCATCGAGCGCGCTCCGGATGTCGCCAACGAAGGTGTAGACCCCGTCGGCAGGCACCTCGTCGGGCGTGCCATGACTGACGACGAACAACGGGATGCGGGCGGGGCCGGTCGGGCCATCCGCTCCCCACCACGTGATCGAGTTGTCGTAGGTGCGGCGGCCCCCGATGACCGCGCCGAGGCTCGCACCGGCGCGCTCGAGCAGTGCGCGGTCCTGGTCGTCGCCGGCGAAGGCCCAGTCGTGCAGCACCTCGCCGCCGACGCCCATCCCCTCGTCGACGGTCATGCCGCTCGCCGAGATGAAGCCGTCGAGCGACATACTGATGTCGAAGATGACCTTGCCCATGATGTTCCCCTCTCGTTCGCTCGATCTCTTCTCACTCACGCGTCGAACGGGGGGTGCCCGAGATCGACACGGAATAGGGCGCAGACCTACGCAGTTGCCTCCCTCAGACTCTGCACGTGGCTGATAGGGGACGACGATGGCCGATGATGCCAGGCACGAGACGATCGTGGTGACGCGGGATCTCGAGTTGCCTCCGCCGACCATCTTCGCGGGCTTCGCCGATGACGCGGTGAGGCGGCGTTGGTTCCGGCTGCCAGGATCGGATGCCTCGTACGAAGCCGAGTTCCGGGTGGCCGGCGGCGAGTCGGCGCGGAGCACCTTCCGGCACCTCGACGGCCGCACGGAGGAGCTCGAGTACCGCTCGCGCTACATCGACCTCACGACCGACCGGCGGATCGTGTACGCCTATGAGTCCATCGTCGACGGTCTCGTGCGCTGGGCGTCGCTCGTGACGGTCGAGCTCGCAGAGAACGCCGGCGGCGGCACCAGGCTGAACTGGACCGAGCAGGTCGCGTTCCTGAAGGCCTCCGGAGACGGCAGTGCCGACCTTCCACACCTGCGCGGCGCAATCGCGCTCCGACTGAACGGTCTCGCTGCAGCACTCGCATCCGCGGCGTGAGCGTCGCCCTCTTGGGCTCGCCGCGGCATCCGCTGACCAATATGGCCTTTTGCAGCGCGCGCGCCGCGCGACCGGAAGAATGGCCGACATGAGTGCCGCGATTCGAGCCCTGACGCAGATGCCGTCGCCGCAGTACGTGATGTCGGCCGAAGGGCGCCGCATCGCCACCTATCTCTGGGGCGACGAGGATGCGCCGGTGGTGCTGTGCGTGCACGGGTTCGCGTCGAGCTGCCGCGACAACTGGGTCGACACCGGATGGGTGCGCGACCTCACCCGGGCGGGGTTCCGCGTGCTCGGCGTCGACCAGCTCGGCCACGGCGCGAGCGACAAGCCGCATGTCGCGGCGGCGTACGGCATGGACGCGCTCGTCGACGACCTGATCACGGTCCTCGACACGTACCTGCTCGACACCGTCCTCTATGCCGGCTACTCGCTGGGCGCGCGGGTCGGCTGGCAGCTCGCGGTGCAGGCGCCCGAGCATGTCCAGCGTGCGGTGCTCGGCGGCATCCCCGATGGGCGCCCGCTCGCGCGGCTGCAGATCGAGCAGGCCCGCGCCTACGCGCAGCACGGCACCCCGGTCGAGGACCAGGTGACCCGCAACTACGTGACCCTCGCCGAGCGGGTCGCGGGCAACGACCTGGGTGCGCTCGTCGCGCTCGCCGAGGGCATGCGCCTGGGTGACGCCGACCCCGATCCGGCGCATCCGCCGACACAGTCCATCCTGTTCGCCACGGGCAGCGAGGACGCGATCCTCGAGCGGTCGAAGGTGCTCGCGCATGCCACGCCGAACGGCACGTTCGTCGAGCTGCCGCACCGGCACCACTTCAACGCGCCCGGGTCGCGGGTGTTCCGACAGGCGGCTGTGGAGTTCTTCACCGAGCGCAGCTGACGTTGGTGCGGTCGCATCCGGTGCGGACTAGCGTGGAGGCGTGCCCGTTCCGGTCGCTGACGCCCGGACCGCTCACGCCACCGGCGTGGAGCGCCTTCTCGAGAGCTATCGGGCCGTCCCGGCGACGGCCCCGGTTCGGCTCGCCAAACGCACCTCGAACCTGTTCCGGGCACGAGCGAAGTCGGATGCGGCGGGCCTCGACACCTCGGGACTGACGCACGTCATCGCGGTCGACCCCGCGGCGCGCACCGCCGACGTGGCCGGCATGTGCACCTACGAGGACCTCGTCGCCGCGACACTGCCATACGGGTTGGCGCCCCTGGTGGTGCCGCAGCTGAAGACCATCACCCTCGGCGGCGCGGTGACGGGCCTCGGCATCGAGTCGACGGCGTTCCGCAGCGGGATGCCGCACGAGTCGGTGCTGGAACTGGACATCCTCACCGGCGCCGGAGAGGTGCTCACCGCATCGCGCGACGAGCGCTCCGACCTGTTCCGCGCCTTCCCGAACTCGTACGGGACACTCGGCTACGCGGTGCGCCTGCGCATCGAGCTCGAGCCGGTGCAGCCGTTCGTCGCGCTCACGCATCTGCGGTTCCATGCGCTCGTCGACCTCGTCGCCGCGATGGATCGCATCATCGAGACCGGCCGCCTCGACGGGGTTCAGGTCGACTACCTCGACGGGGTCGTGTTCAGCGCCGACGAGAGCTACCTGTGCGTGGGCGTGCAGACCGGGGCATCCGGACCCGTCAGCGACTACACCCGCCAGCAGATCTTCTACCGCTCGATCCAGCACGACGAGGGTGCCACGCACGACCGCCTCACCATCCACGACTACCTGTGGCGGTGGGACACCGACTGGTTCTGGTGCTCGAGGGCGTTCGGCGCGCAGCATCCGCTGATCCGCCGGTTCTGGCCGCGACGGTACCGGCGCAGCAGCTCCTACTGGAAGCTGATGAGCCTCGAACAGCGGTTCGGCATCGGCGATCGCCTCGAGCGGCTCAAGGGCCGTCCGCCGCGCGAGCGCGTCGTGCAGGATGTCGAGGTGCCGATCGAGCGGTGCGCGGAGTTCCTGGACTGGTTCCTGGCCAACGTGCCGATCGAGCCGATCTGGCTGTGCCCACTGCGCCTGCGTGACGATGGCGGCTGGCCGCTCTACCCGCTCCGTCCGCACCGGACGTACGTCAACGTCGGCTTCTGGGCGACGGTGCCCGTCGGGCGCAGCGACGGTGAGACGAATCGCCTGATCGAACGCAAGGTCGGCGAGCTCGACGGGCACAAGTCGCTGTACTCCGAGGCCTACTACTCCCGCGAGGAGTTCGACGAACGCTACGGCGGTGAGACCTACCGGGCCGCGAAGCAGCGGTACGACCCGGATTCACGACTCCTCGATCTCTATGCGAAGGCGGTGCAACGACGATGACCACGATCAAGGGACATGCGGCGCAGACGGCAGAGCAGCCGGACACGCCGGAGAAGCTCGAGACGCCGGATGCGGCTGAGAAGCCGGAAGGGGCGGGGAAGCTCACCCTCGCCGAGATCCTGGAGCTCTTCGCCGGCGGTCGGCTCCCGCTGCGGTTCACCGCCTACGACGGAAGCTCGGCGGGACCGCCCGACGCCGCGTTCGGGTTGGAGCTGAAGACGCCGCGGGGAACGACCTACCTCGCCACTGGGCGCGGTGATCTCGGCCTGGCCCGCGCCTACATCGCCGGTGACCTCGAGATCCACGGGGTGCACCCCGGCGACCCCTACGAGCTGCTCAAGGCCCTGGCCGACGAACTGGTCTTCCGGATGCCGCCGCCGCGTGTGATGGCACAGATCGTCCGCTCCATCGGCGTCGAGCACCTGCGCCCGATCGCGCCACCGCCGCAGGAGGTGCCGGCCCGCTGGCGTCGCGTCGCCGGGGGACTCCGGCACAGCAAGGCTCGAGACGCCGAGGCGATCCACCACCACTACGACGTCTCGAACACCTTCTACGAGTGGGTGCTGGGGCCGTCGATGACCTACACGTGCGCGTGCTACCCGCGGCTTGACGCATCGCTCGACGAGGCCCAGGAGAACAAGTACCGGCTGGTGTTCGAGAAGCTGCGGCTGAAGCCCGGCGACCGGCTCCTCGACGTCGGGTGCGGGTGGGGCGGCATGGTGCGCTACGCGGCTCGCCGCGGCATCCGGGCCATCGGCGTGACGCTGTCGCAGGAGCAGACGTCGTGGGCGCAGCACGCCATCGCCGAGGAGGGCCTGGCCGACCTGGCCGAGGTCCGCTACGGCGACTACCGCGACATCCGGGAGGCCGACTTCGACGCGGTCTCGTCGATCGGCCTGCTCGAGCACATCGGGGTGCGGAACTACCCGTCGTACTTCCGGTTCCTGCAGTCCAGGCTCCGCATCGGCGGGCTGCTGCTCAACCACTGCATCACCCGTCCAGACAACCGGTCCGAACCGCCGATCAACGGGTTCATCGATCGCTACGTCTTCCCCGACGGGGAGCTCACCGGCTCGGGCCGCATCGTCAGCGAGGCCCAGAACGTCGGCCTGGAGGTGCTGCACGAGGAGAACCTGCGTCCCCACTACGCGATGACCCTGCGGGACTGGTGCGCCAACCTCGTCGAGCACTGGGACGAGGCGGTCGCCGAGGTCGGGCTTCCGACCGCGAAGGTGTGGGGTCTGTACATGGCCGGATCACGGCTCGCCTTCGAGAAGGGCGGGATCCAGTTGCACCAGGTGCTGGCGGTCAAGCCCGATGACCGTGGCGGCGTCAGCGACCTGCCGCTGCGGCCGTGGTGGACGCCTTAGCCTCCGTTGGTACGTGCCCGGGGGCGCACAACGCCTGTTTACACGACGAATGGCGGCTCGCCCGGCGCCGGCTTCAGTTGCCGCACGACCTCGGCGACGCAGTCGCCGTGCACGAGGTTCGGCTCGCGCCAAGCGACGCCGATGAAGAAGTCAACGTCGAGGTCGCGCACGGGAAGGCTGACGAGTTCGGTCAAGCCCGATGACCGTGGCGGCGTCAGCGACCTGCCGCTGCGGCCATGGTGGACGCCCGAGCCTCCGGAGCCAGTTCTTCCTGCGCCCACCGCTCGAACGTCGTGGCCCCACGCCCGAGGACCCGATCGACGCCATCCGAGAGGTACTCGTCACGACCTCCGGCGATCCCGTCGAGCATCGCCATCCGCCACGTGATGTACGTGTCGGGCGCGCCGGACTCGCGCAGTCGGCGAACATGAGCGTCGCGATCGTCGGTGACGTACTCGACCTGTTCGCCGCGCGCGCGTGCGAGCACCGCTGCCGCCTCGCCGAAGCCGAGGGCGCGAGGGCCGGAGAGTTCGACGATCTCACCCTCCCATCCGGCCTCGACGAGGATGCTCGCCGCGACATCGGCGATGTCGCGGACGTCGATGAACGGATGCCTGGCCTCGCCCACGGGTGCGTGAATCCGCCCGTGCTCGGGCACGAACATCGCCTCGCTGAAGTTCTGGGCGAAGTGCGTCGGACGAAGGATCGTCCAAGGGATGCCGCCCGCCGCCAATGTTTGTTCCGCTCGGGCCACAACGCCATCGGGGAGGAACTCCACGCCCCGCGCCGACAGGAGCACGACGCGGCGCACACCGGCGTCGACAGCCGCGGCGAGCAGCCGTGCGAGGAGCGCGCTCCAATCGGTCGCCGATCCAGGCCCGACGATGAAGATGCCCTCCACGTCACGCACGGCGTCCGCATAGGTGGAGGCGTCGTGCCAGTCGAATCGGACGTCGCCGGATGACCGGCTGGCGACACGGGCGGTGTGGCCGAGCGATGCGAGGCGGGTACCAAGGCGTCGGCCGACCTTGCCGGTGCCGCCGAGGATGAGGAAGAGAGCCATAGCTGCAGCCTACGAGGGGCGGTGCGACGAAAACACAGCGAATTGCTCAATGAATTGTATGAACGTCTAGAGTGGTGCCCATGGATGCCCTCTCAGAGGTGTTGGCACGAGCTCGGGCTCGCGGGGCGGTCTTCTCGGTGCTCGGCCGGAATACGCCGTGGGGACTCGACTTCTCCGGGGGACGGCCGCTCGTCATCCACGTCCTCCAGCGAGGAAGCGCCGTGCTCACTCGGGCCAATGGATCGCACCGGGTCGGTGAGGGCGATGTCGTGCTGGTGCGGGGCGGCACGCCATACTCCCTCGCGAGCGCGCCTGGGGCGACATCCGAGCCCATCGAACTTGCCCGCGCCCGCGGATCGCATGCGACGGGCGACGACGACGCCGTCGTGCTCTGCGGCGCGTACACGATCGGGGGCAGCCCCGGGGCCGACCTGCTCGACTCGCTGCCAGACGTGCTCGTGGTGGCGGCAGGCGAGCAATCTGCAGGACTCGGCCTGCTGGTCGGTCTCCTCGCCGCAGAGGCGGACAGGGCCGCGCCGGGTCAACAGGCGGTGCTCGACCGTGCACTCGACCTCGTACTCGTCCAGGCCCTGAGGGACGCGTTCACGATCGGCACGTGGGAAGCTCCCGGCTGGTACCGCGCCCTCGGCGATCCGGCGCTCGCGGCGGTGCTCGACGTTGTGCACAGCTCGCCGGAAGACCGGTGGACCGTCGAGTCGATGGCGCGGCTCGCCCACCTGTCACGGGCGGGCTTCGCGCGCCGATTCGCGGCGACCGTAGGCGAGACCCCCGCCGCGTACGTGACCCGCTTGCGCATCGAGCGGGCGGAGGACCTGCTGCGAGGCACGACCGACACCGTCGCGGCGGTCGCCGCGATCACCGGATTCGCATCCGAATACTCGCTGGCCGCCGCGTTCAAGCGGCGACATCGCATCTCGCCCGGACGCTGGCGACGTCAGGTCCGGTCCGCGTGAGCGTCGCGACTGCTAGACGGCGGGGGGCGCGGCGGTCGACGCGCGCGACACGAGCGCGACCTGCAACTCCGGGCCCGCGGTCGGCACGGGCCGCGTTTCGACGACACTGAGCGCGAGACCCGCGAAGTAGCGGCCGAGCCCGACCGTGTTCACGCTGATCGTCGAGAGGCGCGGCTCGAACATCGACGCGAGCGGGGTGTCGTCGTGGCCGATGACGGAGAGGTCGCGGGGGAGTGAGAGTCCCATCCGCAGGCCGGCGCCGACGAGTGCGGCGGCGACGTCGTCGTTGTACGCGGCGACCGCGGTGACGCCCGCGGCACGCCAGCGGGCGATCGCGGCGCTCGCCGAGGCATCCGTCAGCTCGATGTCGGTCGTCGGCAGCGGCAGCGGGGCGAGGCCGAGCGATGTCGCCGCGTCGTTCGCGCGGCGGCGGCGCACGGTCACGAGGTCGGCCACGCGCGGATCCGCCGAGCCCGCGAATGCGATCGCCCGGTGCCCGAGGTCGTACAGGTGCTGAACCTGCAGCACCGGGCCGTCCTCGGGGTACTCGTCGGCGATGGGCGCGTCGGGGTCGGGGATGAGCCGCGTCACGCCGGCGGCGCGGATCGACTCCGCCTGGCCCGGTGCGAACGGCGTCATCGACATGACGACGTCGGGCTGCAGGGTCTCCCAGAGCGGGCGGGCCTGGCCGGTGGGGTGCGGCGTGTAGGTGATGAGGGCGTAGCCGGCCTCATCGAGGGCGAGGGACGCCTCCTCGATGTTGCGGCGCAGGTTGAAGTCGAGCGGCCAGTCGGGCAGAACGAGCAGCACGATGCGCGTGCGGCCGCTGGCGAGGGCGCGCGCCGCGATGTGCGGGCGGTAGCCGAGGCGCTTGGCTTCGTCGAGCACGCGAGTTCGCGTCGCCTCCGAGATGGTCTGGCCCGGGGTGTCGTTGAGCACGAACCCGACGGTCGCGCGCGAGATGCCGAGGGAGTGCGCGATGTCGGCCGCCGTGACCCGACGGGTGCTGGTCGTCTGCGACATCCGCTGCCTCTCGCTCGAAACGCGACTTGCGCGCGCTAGTTCTTCACTGTAGCATCGTCGGCATCCGCTAGCACGCGCTAGTACTCTCCCCAGAGAATGAGCGCGAGCGGATGCCACAGCCACACCCCACACGACAACGGAGTCCCCATGAACCCGACCGACCGCGACGACGAGCCGATCGTCCCCCCGGTGCCCTCCCCGTTTCCGACCGCGACCGTCGATCCCGACGTGATCCTCGAGGAGCACGAGCCTGCGCCCGACCTGCCCAAGGTCAACGCCCGCTACATCTGGTTCATGGTCCTGGCGCAGTTCGGCGTCTTCATGGCCTTCATCACCCCGCTCGCGATCTCCCTCTCCATCCGGGTGAACGAGCTGGCACCCGGCCGGGAGGAGGTGCTCGGGTACATCACGGGCGCCGGCGCCCTGTTCGTCATGCTCAGCGCCCCCTTCATGGGCGTGTGGAGCGACCGTACCCGCACCCGCCTCGGCCGCCGCCGGCCGTTCATGATCGGCGGCATGGTCGTCGGAGTCGTCTCGCTGGTCGTGATGGCGCTCGCGCCGAGCGTGCTGGTGCTCGGCTTCGGCTGGGTGCTCGCGCAGTGGGGCTGGGGCACTGTGCTCAGCAACCTGCAGATCTCGACGGCCGACCGCCTGCCCGAAGAGCAGCGCGGCAAGGTCGCCGGGCTCACCGGTTTCGCCACGCAGGTCGCCCCGGTCTTCGGTGTCATCCTCACGGTGGGCGTGACCGGCAACGCGCTGCTCCTGTTCCTCATCCCCGGCCTCGTCGGCGTCGTGCTCGTCACCCTCTTCGTCGCGCTCGTGCACGAGGCCGACAGCCGGGACCTCCCGAAGGACACGCTCACGGTCGGTGGACTGCTGCGAAAGTACCTCTACAACCCCGCCAAGTACCCCGACTTCTCGCTGAATTGGCTCGGCCGATTCCTCTTCTACTTCGGCCTCACGCTCAACACCACCTTCACGGCGTTCTTCTTCGCGAACCGGCTCGGCATGCAGGTCACCGAGGTCGCAGGCCTCATCGCCTCGCTCGGCGGCGTCGGCGTGCTCGCGGTGACCGCCGGTGCGCTCGGCGGCGGGTTCCTCTCCGACCGGTTCCGCCGTCGCAAGGTGTTCGTCGTCGCCGGCGGTGCGCTCATGGCGGGCGGCATGGTGCTGATGGCGTTGTCGTCTGAGCTTCCCGCCCTCATCGCGGGCTCGCTCATCGTGTCGGCCGGCATCGGCATGTTCTCGGCGGTCGACCAGGCGCTGCTGCTCGACGTGCTGCCCGAGAAGTCCACCGACGCGGGTCGCTTCATGGGCATCACCGGCTTCGCCACGTCGATCCCGCAGTCGGCGGCACCGCTCGTGGCCTCCGCGATCCTGCTCGTCGGGGTCTCCGGCGACGAGAAGAACTACTCCCTGCTCTACCTCATCGCCGCGGCGCTCGTCCTGGCGGGTGGCCTCGTCATCCTCCGCATCCGCTCCGTGCGCTGAGCCGCACCCCGACCTCCGCGCCCGCATCGCCACTCGACGCCACCTCCGAAGGATCAACCGTGAGCATCACCGTCACTCCCGTCCGCTTCGAGCACCACCGCGAAGCCCTCGGCATCGGCGAGGCCGAACCTCGCCTCAGCTGGGTCGTCACGTCGGCGCCTGCCGGCTGGCGGCAGGCGCGTTACGAGGTCGAGGGGCGTGCAGCGGATGCCGCGGCGTCGGCCGGTCCGGTTGGAGCCGCGGCCTTGGTCGCGGTCGACAGCCCCGACTCGGTGCTCGTGCCCTGGCCGTTCGCCCCGCTGGCCTCGCGCGAGCGCCGCGAGGTGCGCGTGCGGGTGATCGGCGAGGACGGCGCGGCATCCGAGTGGGGCGAGTGGGCGGCGGTCGAGGCCGGCCTGCTCGAGGCGGGCGGCTGGGCGGCGCGCATGGTCGGCCCTGACTCCGAGGGCGCGTTCGCGGCCGAGCGGGCACCGCGCGTGCGCGGCGTATTCGAGGTGAGGGATGCGCCGATCCGCCGTGCCCGCGTCTACGCGACCGCGCACGGACTCACCGAGCTCGAGTTCAACGGGGCGCGCATCGGCACCGAGGAGCTCGCGCCTGGCTGGACGGCCTATGCCGACCGCCTCCGCTATGCGACCTACGACGTGACCGACGCATTGCGTCCGGGCGCGAACGCGATCGGCGCCTGGCTCGGCGACGGCTGGTACCGCGGACGGCTCGGATGGGACGGCGGAAGTGCCCTGTACGGCGATCGGATCGGCGTGCTCGTGCAACTCGAGATCGAGTACGCCGACGGCGAGCGGCAGGTCGTGGCATCCGGCCCCGACTGGAAGGTCGGGTCCGGCCCGATCCGTGCCGCCGACCTGTACGACGGGGAGGACTTCGACGCGCGGTTGCACGACCCGGCGTGGTCGACGCCGGAGTTCGATGACGACGGGTGGGAGGCATCCGTCGCGCTCGATCGCGACCCGGCGACGCTGGTCGCGCCCGACGGACCCCCGGTGCGGCACGTCGAGACGCTGCCCGTGATCGACGTGCTCACGAGCCCGTCGGGCAAGCGCATCCTCGATTTCGGCCAGAACCTCGTCGGCCGACTCCGCATCCGCGTCAGCGGAGCAGCGGGCGACGTCGTGACCCTGCGGCACGCCGAGGTCCTCGAGCACGGCGAGCTCGCCACTGCTCCGCTGCGCACCGCGAAGGCCACCGACCGCTCCACGCTGCGCGGCGACGGCGAGGAGTCCTGGGCGCCGCGGTTCACGTTCCACGGCTTCCGCTACGCCGAGGTCACCGGCTGGCCGGGCGAGTTCGATCCGGCAGCGGTCGTCGCCGAGGTGCTGCACAGCGACCTGGAGCGCATCGGCACGTTCGCGGCTTCCGACCCGCTCGTCGACCGGCTGCACGAGAACGTGGTCTGGGGCATGCGCGGAAACTTCGTCGACGTGCCCACCGACTGCCCGCAGCGCGACGAGCGGCTCGGTTGGACTGGCGACCTGCAGGTGTTCGCGCCGACGGCCTCGTTCCTCTACGACAGCGCCGGGTTCCTCGCGTCGTGGCTGCGCGACCTGGAGTCCGAGCAGCGCCGGCTCGGCGGTGTGCCGATGATCGTGCCATCACCCATCGAGGTGGCGGGTTCGGGCGCGATGGCCGGGTGGGCGGATGCCGCAACCGTCGTGCCCTGGACCATCTACCAGCGCTTCGGCGACGTCGAGGTGCTGCGCCGGCAGTACGCCAGCATGACCGACTGGGTCGACCAGGTCGACGCGCTCGCCGGTGAGAGCCGGCTCTGGAACACCGGGTTCCAGTTCGGCGACTGGCTCGACCCACTCGCCCCCGCCGCTCGCCCCGAGGCGGCGCAGACCTACTCCGAGATCGTCGCGACCGCCTACTTCGCCCGCTCGGCTCGCATCGTCGCCGACGCAGCGGCGCTGCTCGGGCGCGACGATGACGCCGCGCGCTACGGCGCGCTCGCCGACGAGGTGCGCGCCGCATTCCGGCGCGAGTACATCTCGCCGTCGGGCCGCCTGCTGTCGGACTCGGCCACCGCGTACTCCCTGGCCCTGCAGTTCGACCTCGTCGACGGCGACGACGAGCGCCGTCGCTCCGCGGCCAGGCTGGCGGTGCTCGTGCGCGACAACGCCTACAGGATCTCCACCGGGTTCATCGGCACGCCGCTCATCACCGACGCGCTCAGCGCCAACGGCTACGCGGGTGTCGCGTACAAGCTGCTGTTCCAGACCGACGCGCCCTCGTGGCTGTACGCGGTGCAGCAGGGCGCGACGACGATCTGGGAGCGGTGGGACTCGCTCCTGCCGGACGGCACCGTCAACCCGAGCGGCATGACCTCGTTCAACCACTACGCGTTCGGCGCGGTCGCCGACTGGATGCACAGGGTCGTCGCCGGCCTCGCGCCGGCGGCGCCGGGCTACCGGCGTCTCCGCATCGCGCCGCAGCCGCCGCGCTGCGGGCTCTCCGAGGCATCCGCAGCACTCCGTACCCCGTACGGAGAGGCGAGCTCGGCCTGGACGCTCGCTGACGGAGCCATCGAACTGCGGGTGACCGTGCCGGTCGGCGCGACCGCCGAGGTGGTGCTGCCCTCGGGCGCGTCGTACGCCGTCGAGCACGGCGCGCATGTGTGGACGGAGCCGTTCGAGGTCGACTCGGAGGAGCGGCCCGTGATCACGGTCGACACGCCCATGGGCGAGCTCGTCGACAGTGCCGAAGCGCTCGCGGTGCTCACGGGTGTGGTCACCAAGTACATCCCGGAGGCCGCCGAGCACATGCAGGCAGGCCTGAACGGTCGCGACGACGTGACCCCGCGCCAGATCGCGGGCATGCTGCCGCAGTCGGACGCGGTGCTCGCCGACTTCGAGCGCGGCTTCGCAGCCGTGTCGGCGGGCGAGGAGGTGCCGGCCGACGTGCTCACCGCGCCCGAGCCGACGGCCGAGGAGGCTGCCGCCGAGGACGCGGAGCTCGCGGCGATGGCCGCTCTGCTCACGGGCAAGGACTTCTGGCGCACCCGTGAGGGAAGCGGCATCCGCTCGCTCACCGTCAGCGACGGGCCGCACGGCATCCGCCTGCAGCGTGAGGGCGAGGACCACCTCGGCCTCAACGAGAGCGCGCCCGCGACCTGCTTCCCGCCCGGGGTCGCGCTCGGCTCCAGCTGGGACCCGGCGCTCGCGCGTGAGATCGGCGCCGCGATCGCACGCGAGGCCCGTGTGCTCGGCGTCGACATCCTGCTCGGACCGGGCGTCAACCTCAAGCGCTCGCCGCTCGGGGGCCGCAACTTCGAGTACCTCTCGGAGGATCCCCGCCTCGCGGGCGTGATCGCGACCGAGTGGGTTCGCGGGGTGCAGGGCGAGGGCGTCGGCACGTCGCTCAAGCACTTCGCCGTGAACAACCAGGAGACCGCCCGCATGCGCGTGAGCGCCGAGGTCGACGCGCGCACCCTGCGCGAGATCTACCTGCCCGCGTTCGAGCGGGTGGTCACGGATGCTGCGCCGACGACCGTGATGAGCGCATACAACGCGGTCAACGGCGTGTTCAGCTCTGAGAACCGTTGGCTGCTCACCGAGCTGCTGCGCGAGGAGTGGGGCTTCGACGGGCTCGTCGTCTCGGACTGGGGCGCGATCAAGGACCGCGTCGAGGCGCTCGCCGCCGGACTCGACCTCGAGATGCCGGGAACCGGCGACGAGGGCACGGCCGCGATCGTCGCCGCCGTGCGCGAGGGCCGGCTCGAGCGCGTGGTCGTGGAACGCGCGGTCGAGCGGCTGCGACGGCTCGCCGAGCGCACGGCTCCTGCCGACGGCGCCTCCGAGCCCGGCGACGTCGTTCCGGCCGACGCCGAGGCGCACCACGCGCTCGCGCGGCGTGCCGGCGCGGCCTCCGTCGTCCTGCTTCGCAACGAGGGCGAGACGCTGCCGCTGCGCGCCGGCCAGCGCGTCGCCGTCATCGGCGAGTTCGCGGTCGACCCGCAGTACCAGGGGGGCGGCAGCTCCCACGTGAACGCGATCCGCGTCGACCGCCCCCTCGACGAACTGCGCCGCGCCCTCGGCGATGCGCACGTCGTCTACGCGCCCGGCGTCTCGTGGACCGCCGACGCCGATGCCGAGGCGCTGCTCGCCGAGGCACGCGATGCGGCATCCGTTGCCGACGTCTCCGTGGTCTTCGTCGGCCTGCACGAGCACGACCAGTCGGAGGGCTTCGACCGGGATCACCTCGACCTGCCGGCCGAGCAGGTCGCGCTGATCGAGCAGGTCGCGGCGGTCGCGCCACGCACGGTCGTCGTGCTCATGAACGGCGCCGTCGTCTCGCTCGAGCCGTGGCACGACCGGGTCGACGCGATCGTCGAGGGGTGGGTGCTCGGCCAGGCCGTCGGCGGCGCGCTCGCCGACGTGCTCACGGGTGCGGTCAACCCGTCGGGTCGCCTCGCAGAGACCATCCCACTCGCGCTGTCGGACACCCCGACGTACCTCAACTTCCCCGGCGAGCACGAGATGGTCCGCCACGGCGAGGGCGTGTTCGTCGGCTACCGGTACTACACGTCGGCCGGCCGTACCGTGCGGTACCCCTTCGGCCACGGGCTCAGTTACACGACCTTCGCGTACGAGGGCGTCGACGTGGAGGCCACCGGCCCCGACACCGCGGTCGTCCGCGTGACGGTGCGCAACACCGGCGGCGTCGCCGGCGCTGAGATCGTGCAGCTCTACGTCGCGCCCGCGCCGTCGGCCGTGCGCCGGCCGGTGCGCGAGCTCGCGGGGTTCGCCAAGATACACCTCGCACCCGGCGAGGCATCCGTCGTCGAGATCGCGCTCGAGCGTCGCGCGTTCGCGTTCTGGGACGTCACCAGTGACCGCTGGTGGGTCGAGCCCGGCACCTACGCCGTGGAACTCGGCCGATCCGCCGCCGACATCGTCGAGCGCCGCGAGCTCACGCTCGAGGGCGACGTCGACCGGCCCACGCCGCTCAGCCGCGAGTCGACGGTGAAGGAGTGGTTCGGCCACCCGGTCGTCGGCCCCGCGCTCATGCAGGGCATGATGGCGAACGCCACGCCCGAGCAGGAGGCCGCCGCCGAGTCCAACGGCAACATGCTCAAGATGGTCGAGTCCATGCCGATGGGACAGTTCGCGCGGTTCCCCGGCGTCGAGATCCCCGACGAGGCGCTCGAGCAGCTCATCGCGCTGAGCCTCGCTGCGGCGCAGTAGGCCGGACATGGCGCAGCATGTCGAGCGAGCCGCCGGATCGGCCACCGCGTCGTTCATCGACGACGCGCTCGCCGGTCGACACGGGCCGATCCCCGTTCGCCGCTACGAGCCATCGGCCTCTGTGTCGACCCGGCACGGAGACCTGGTCTGGCTGCACGGCGGTGCGTTCTCGCACGGCGGACTCGACCAGCAGGAGTCGCACGCCGTCGGCCTCGCGCTCGCCGAGACCGGCTTCGCGGTCGTCGCCGTCGACTATCGCCGCGTGCCGCCGTGGAGCTGGTGGCGGCGCCCGCGGCCCGGCGTGCTCGGCGGCATCCGCTACCCGGTGCCCCTCGACGACGTGATCGACGTGGTGCGGTGGGCTCGGCGCGAAGCGGATGCCGCGGGGCGCGAGCTCGTGCTCGGCGGCGCCAGCGCCGGGGCGTGCCTCGGCGCGGCCGCCGCACTACGCCTACACCGCGAGGGCATGCCCGGACCGGACCGGCTTCTGCTCGCCTACGGCACGTTCCACGCCGCGCTCCCGCCCGTCCCGGAGGAGCTGCGGGCGCGGATCCGAGGACGCCACGGCCTCGTGCAGTTCCGGCCGGACACGGTCGAGAAGATGAACCGCAACTACGCCGGAAGCGTCGAGGCGATGGCCGACCCGTTCGCATTCCCCGGCGGGCATGACCTCACCGGGATGCCGCCGACGCTCGTGCTCGACGCGGACCGGGACTCGCTGCGAGCGTCGGGCGAGGCGTTCGCCCGCGAACTCGCGGCAGCGGGCGGCAACGTGTCGCATGAGGTCGTGCCGGAGACGTCGCACGGGTTCCTCGACCGGCCCGGCAGTGCGGCGTTCGCCGACGGCATCCGTCGCGCCGCGTACTGGCTGCGGGGTCGGTGACGTACGTTCACCCCTGGAATCCACCGGAGAATATGCGTGAAGGAGAACCCATGATCGACCGCGTCGCACGCACGCGCGTGCTGCTCACCGGAGCCACCGGCAACTGGGGGCGCGCCGCCCTACGCGAGTTCGCGAGGCGCGCCGACCGGATGACGGTGCTCGCGTTCGCGATGCCCACCGACCGCGACAGAGAGACCCTCGCCGAGTTCGACGGCATGGAGAACCTCGAGGTGGCGTGGGGCGACCTGACGGATGCCGCGGCCGTCGCGGCCTGCGTGCGCCGGGTCGACGTCGTGCTGCATGTGGGCGCGGTCGTCTCGCCGCTCGCCGACGAACAGCCCGAGCTCGCCCACCGCGTCAACGTCGGCAGCATGCGCAACCTCATCGCGGCGGTGAAGGCGCTCCCCGATCCCTCCGCCGTCGCGGTCGTCGGCATCGGCACCGTCGCCCAGACCGGAAGCCGCAACCCGCCGCACCACTGGGGGCGCGTCGGGGACCCGATCCGCGTGTCGCAGTTCGACGAGTACGGGCAGAGCAAGGTGATCGCCGAGCGCCTGCTCGTCGACTCGGGCCTGCCGAAATGGGCGCAGCTGCGGCAGACGGGGATCTTCCACCCGGGCATGCTCGAGATCCGCGACCCGATCATGACGCACCCGCCGCTCGGCGGCGTCATGGAGTGGGTGAGCGGCGAGGACTCCGCGCGCCTGCTCGCGAACCTCTGCGAGCCCGATGTGCCCGACGAGTTCTGGGGCGGGATCTACGACATCGGCGGGGGCGAGGGATGGCGCCTGACGAACTGGGAGCTGCAGAGCGCGATCGGCGGCGCGATGGGCGTGCGCGACATCCGCCGCTGGTACGACCGCGACTGGTTCGCGCTGAAGAACTTCCACGGCCAGTGGTACTCCGACAGCGACCGGCTGGAGGAACTCGTGCCGTTCAGGCAGGACACCTGGGATGCCGCGCTCGAGCGTGCGATCGCGGCCGCGCCGCCGTCGGTGCGGTCGGCCGGACGCGTGCCGCCCTGGATCGTCAAGCACCTCGTGATGAAGCCCCTCACGCGGAAGCCGCGCGGCACGATGCACGCGGTTCGCGCGGGCGACGAAGCCGAGATCGCCGCGCACTTCGGCTCGCTCGAGGCGTGGAGGTCGATCGGCGACTGGTCGACGTTCGAGCCGCCCGCGCCGTCGGGGCATCCGTCGACCCTCGACCACGGGTACGACGAGACGAAGCCGCGGTCCGAGTGGTCGTCGCTCGACTACGCCGGCGTGGCCGGCCACCGAGGCGGGACGCTGGTCACGACGGAGGTGCAGCGCGGCGACCTCGCCACCCTGCTCACCTGGTCATGCGCGGAAGGCCACGAGTTCGACGCGAGCCCCCGGTTGGTGCTGACCGCCGGGCACTGGTGCCCGGCCTGCGTGAAGGATGCCGCGGGTTACGCGCGGCAGGCCGAGCACAACCGCTTCCTCGCCCAGGTCGTCGACGCTTGAGTGGGCAGCGCCAGGCACGGGAACCGTCACAGTCGATGCGTCGAGCGAGCGGTTGGGGTCGTCACGGCTCGAGTCGGCGATCGGGGAATGACACGTTCACGAGGCCCCGCTACGGTTCGGAATCGTCGGTACAGGGCGTCAGCCAGGACTTCATGAAGGCCGCGGTCTGATACAGGTACTGGTACGTCCACGCGGCAAGCGATACGGGATGTTCCGCGGCCATCACCGTGACCGTCGCCTCGGAGCACCGGTCGAAGACGAACCGCGTGCGCGCCACGTGCGGCGTGAACGTGATGACGACCACATCGTCTGCCTCTGGAGCGAGCTGGCTCAGCAGGCCTGCTTCGCCTTTCGTCGTGAACGGTTCAGGGTGTGCGCATTCGACCGCGGGTTCGGTGCAGATGTCGAAGGATGCCGCTGATTCTGGTCCTTCGGCGGCCACCGAGATGAGAATCCGGTCGGCCACGCCTGCGTCGCGGAGCTCCTCAGCGAGGTCGAGCCGCGGATTCGTGACCGGGCCGATCACGTAGATGAGGTCGGCACGCTCCACCTGATCGACGGGCGGGAACACGTAGATCGGAAGGCCGACACCGACGACAACGGCCAACGCTGCGACCACCACCCACGCGGCGTTTCGCATCCGCCTCCACCACATGGCGCCTCCGCTCAGCGTCACGATGAGCGAGTGGCGCCGTCGGCTCACCCATCGTCCGACCCGGCGTGACGAGCCGGCCGGCGACATCCTACGCCCGCGGCACGAAGCCGCGATAGCGTCGGCACTGCAGTTCTCAGGTCAGTCTCGGGTTTCGAAGTAGAGGTGGGTGTGCAGGCGGCAGCGTTCGTTGAACGCCGACCCGCAGTTCGGGCACTCGCTCGTCGCGAGGTAGGACGCGATCGTGAGCTCCGTGCCGCATGCACCGCAGAGCACGGCCTCCCGGTCGCGTTCCGATAGCTTCCACTGCTGAGCGGCGTGGTCGGCGGTCTCCTCGTGGCACAGGTGGCACGGGTAGTACTCGTTGCAGCACGCGAACTTGATCGCGACGATGTCCACCTCGGTGCGGTAGTGCACGCATCGCGTCATCTCGTCGACCACCGGGCCGAGCACGCGCGGCGATGCTCGGGACTCGGAGTGGTCGGATGCGGGCACGAAGACCATCATCGCAGCGGATGGGGCGCAACGGCTCAGGCGGTCGCGGCATATCGGCCGAGACAGACGACGCCGCTGCCCGTCCTAGCCGTTCGAGTCACGGTTGTCCTTGCCGACCGAGCTGTTCGCGCACACGAAGCTGTCCGCGCTCTCGATGTCCCCCTCCGCGTACGTCGCTACGAGGGGGTACGGGCACAGGGGGCGCGTCCGAGTGGGCGACCAGCTCGTCGGAAGGTCGGTGTTCACGCCTCCAGGGTTGCCGTCACCTCGTGCCGACGCGACGATGCGATCGGGCGCCTGGCCGTACTCGACCCAATCGATCAGCGCCGTGAGGCCGTCGAACTGATCGGTGGCAGGCCCGCCTCGCACGTGGCCCATGCCGGGCACCTCGAAGTAGCGGACGAACTCGTCGGCCTGCTTGTGGTAGGCCGCCTGCAGATCCTGGTACCACGCCGCGGTGTCATCTGGAGAGAACACGCCGTCTGAGGCGCCATGGACGACGATCATCTTCCCGCCGGTGTCGCGGAGCGTGTCCAGCTGGGTCGGGTTCGGCGGCGTCATGAAGGACATGGCGCTTTCCGTGTAGATGCCGTCGCTTGCGTAGATCTTCGGAGCCTGAGTGTCCACGTCGTAGTTCAGCGCGTAGCCCAGAGTGTCATTCAGGATGCTCGCGTCTTCCGGCGGCGAGGAGAAGATGAAGGCCACCGCGACCGGGTCGCGCTGCGCGCCGACCGAGCTGGAGAACTTCCAGCCTGCCCATCCCGGCTGGACGATGCCCGGGTCGAAGGGAAATGAGCTGTACAGCTCGTCGCCGTTGCTGTTGCGCGCACCCGCGAAGACGTCGCTCACGACCCCCTTCTGGCTGAGGGTGAGGCACGTCCCGTCTCGCTCACCGGTGCAGGTCGGAACGTCACGGTCGATGTCGAAGATGTTCTGGCACGCTTCGCTGTTCTGGACCATTCCATCGACAAGGCGATCAAGCCGATCGCAGCGAGCGAGGATCGCGTCCGCGATGACCTGGCGCTCCTGCCGAGGGAGTGCTGTCTCGAGGTTGGACGTGGTGGTTGCGACCTTCGCCCACTGTTGTGCGCCCCACAACTGCGCGACCGCCGCTTGGGGCAGATTGAAGCCGGGCGCGACGGCAAGGAACCCGTCGTACTGGTCGGCGTAGCGTGCGGACGCGACCATCGTGTGTCGTCCGCCATTCGACCCACCTGCGATGTAGGAGCGGTCAGGCCCGCGCCCGTACGCCGCGACGATGAGTTCCTTCGCCATCGGCGTGAGTGCTCCCACAGCCTGGTAGCCGTAGTCGAGCCGAGCTTGAGGGTCGAGACCGAAGAGCGGGTTCTGGCTCTCGTTGTGTCCGGCATCCGAGCTCAACACGGCGAAGCCCATCTGCAGCCCGTTCTGCAGTTGCCCGCCGGTGATGGCCCCCGTCGCCGCGGCGATGCGACCATCGGTGCCTCCGTTCGCCTGGTACAGGAAGCGACCGCTCCAGTCCGTGGGGAGCCGCATCTCGAATCCGATGGAGTACGTCTGACCGTCCACGGGACTCGTGCGCTTGTTCATCGCACCCTGCACGCGGCAGTGCTCACCCACCGGCTCGCCTCCGTTCGTGAGTGCGCCGGCGGCCACCGTGGATGCCGCGATGATCTCGGTGTTCGCGAACTGGAAGCCCGTCAAATCCTCGCATTGGAGGAGCGGTCCGGGCTGCGCGGGTTCTCGTTGGGGCATCACCGACGCGGATGCTGGAGTACCCCAAGGCAGTGCGGATGCCGGGGTCACCGCACCCACCAACGCGAACGACGCGACCGCAGCGCCCGCGAGTGCGCCGATCGTGCGACGAGCGTGGGTGCTCATGGCAACCCCCGCGCGAGTTCGCCGCCCGATGCGAGGCGTTGGTTCCCCAGTTGACTTGAGCATGCTCGTCCCTTCATCGGGTACGCGGGCAGCACGTCGCTCGAGAGCTCGCGTGCAGTAGACACGTCGTTGCGTCCTGACGCAATTATCAAGGTTCTTGAACGTTTGTCAACGCTCGGGCGGACGATGCGACGCTCGCGACAGTCTTCAATCTGCGACGAGGGGGCGCGGGGAAGCCTCCAGCGCTCTCCGACCATGGGCGAGCCATTGGCTCAGCTGCGCCCGCTCCTGAGGGGAAAGCTCACCGAACGCGATGTCCTCGATCTGGTCCACCGCTTCGCGGCACTCTTCCAGCATCGACAACGCCCTCGATGTGAGCGAGATGACGATCTGTCGCCGGTTGTCGGCGTTGCGATGCCGCTCGATGTACCCGGACGCCTGCAGAGCTCGCACGACGCCGTCCATCGCCTGCGCGGAGACGAAAGCGTGTCGCGCAAGTTGCGCGGAGGTCATCTCGGGATGCCGCTCCAGCACGGTGAGCGCGGTGTATTGGGGAACCGTGATCCCATGCTTGCGCAACGCGACATCCAGCCGCGCGCGGATCGCGAGCTCGAGCTGCTTCACCAAGTACAACAAGCGGGGCGCCGGAACTGCTGCGTCCACGGTGACCCTCCTACGATCGTCCAGCGACCGGCGGGCCGCCTGTTCCACTGAACCTATCCGAACACGAACGGACCGGCCTTCTCGACGCAGGCACTCCGCACCGCGCGGCGACAACTCGTAGCCGACCTCGAGGCTGCGCGTGAGGCCGAGCTCCTTGAGGCGGCGCACGCGGCGCTTGAACGCGAGCAGTTCGAGGTCGCCGCGGAGGCGGTCGGCCAGCGTCCGCGGATGGTCGCGGATGAGGAGCAGCACGTCGTGGGTCCATGGGCCGGCGGGGCTTCGGCGGTCGAAGCCGGCGAGCGTATCGGAGAGGGCCGCGACCTCCGTTGCGGTGAGGTTCGCGTCGGCGGCGAGGGCGTGCCTCCGGCCTTCACCCGCGGCTCGGCCCACCTGCGGAACACGACCGAGACCGAGCCATCGGCGATGGCACGGGCGATCGATCCAGTGAGGAGCATCGACCGATTCAGGCGCTCTCGCGCCAGACCACCGGGCTCTCGAGCAGGATTCCGCCGAGCTCGGGGAGCTCGCCGCGGATCTGTGCCAGCACGCTCTCCGCAGCGGCGCGACCCAGGCCGCCGGCCGGCTGGTGCACCGTCGACAGCGCGGGTTGGCATCGACGCGCCCAGGCGCTGTCGTCGAAGCCGACGAGGCCGACGTCCTCGGGCACGCGCCTTCCGAGCTCGCGAAGGGTCTCGAGTGCGCCGGCCGCCACGGCATCGGATGCCGCGAACACGCCGTCGACGTCGGGCGCTCGCTCCAGCAGTGCTCGCATGGCGGCCGCCCCCTCAGTGTACGAGTAGTGCGAGATCGGCTCGACGAGGGCGGGGTCGAATCGATCGCCCAGGGCCTCGCGGAAGCCGGCAAGTCGGTCGACGCCGGAGTCGCGATCGAGGGCGGCAGCGATCATCGCGATCCGCGAACGGCCCGTGGCGAGCAGGCGCTCGCTGATCGCCCGTGCTGAGCCGTGGTTGTCGATGCCGACCCACGCCGCGGTGACGCCCGGGGGGTGCCCGACGAACGCGGTCGGCAGGTCGAGCCGTTCGACGACGCGCGTGATCGGGTCGTCCTGCCGGGCCGAGACGATCACGGCCCCGTCGGCGAAACCGCCCTGAAGGTATCGGGCGACCCGTGCGGTGTCCTTCTCCGAGTCGACGACGAGGCTCACCATCTGGTAGTCGGCGTCCGAGAGTGCGGCGTTCGCACCGAGCAGGATCTCGCCGATGTTCGGGTCCTCGACGAACAGGCGGTCGGGCTCGTGCACGATGAAGGCGACCGCCTGGGTGCGCTGCATCACGAGGCTGCGCGCGGCCGTGTTCGGCACGTAGCCGACCTCGACGATCGCCTTCTCGATCGCCTTCCGAGCCTCGTCGGAGACGTAGCGCTCGCCGTTGACCACACGGCTCACCGTGCCGCGCGACACGCCGGCGGCCATGGCGACGTCGTGGACGGTCGCACGCTTGCGGCGTGGGCTCGCTTTCCCCATGTCTTCACCATAGCCGCGCATTCGCAAGCGGGCATGTTTGACAAACGCGCGACACGCTGGCTATTCTGTGCACGTTCACAGACTCTCAACGCGGAGTTGTCGCTCCCTGATCTGTGCACGTTCACAGAACCGCCCGAAGCGATCAGGGAGCCATGGAGACCAGAGTCGAGCAGCAGCGGTCCCGACCGGGATTCCGCCCGTTCCGCCATGACGGAATCGCGTTCGGGTGCGACTACAACCCCGAGCAGTGGGATCCCGAGGTCTGGAGCGAGGACGTCCGGCTCATGCGCGAAGCGGGCGTCGACCTGGTCGCGATCAACATCTTCGGCTGGTCCCAGGTCAACCCGCGGAAGGGCGACTTCGAGTTCGGTGCGCTCGACACCGTGATCGGGCTGCTCCATGACGCAGGCATCCGCGTGAACCTCGGCACGGCGACCGCGTCGCCGCCGCCGTGGCTGACGGCGCGGCATCCGGAGATCCTGCCTGTGGCCGATGACGGCACCACCCGCTTCCCCGGCGGTCGCCAAGCATGGTGCCCGAGCTCGCCGGTCTTCCGGCGCTACGCGCTCGAACTCGTCGAGCAGGTGGCCCGCCGCTACGGCGATCACCCCGCCGTGGCACTCTGGCACGTCTCCAATGAGCTCGGATGCCACAACGCGCACTGCCACTGCGCTGAGAGCACCGCGTCATTCCGCCGGTGGCTCGAACGCCGCTACGGCAGCGTCGCCGAACTCAACCGGGCATGGGGCACGAGCTTCTGGAGCCAGCGCTACGACGAGTGGACCGAGATCCTCACGCCGCTGCGAACGCTCTCGACCCGCAACCCGTCGCAGGTGCTCGACTTCCACCGCTTCAGCTCGGACGAGATGCTCGACTACTACCGGGCCGAGGCCGAGGTGATCCGCCGGCACAGCGAGGTCGCGATCACCACGAACTTCATGGTCACCGCGCACATCCGCACCCAGGATTACTTCGGCTGGACCCCCGAGGTCGACCTCGTCGCGAACGACCACTACCTCGACCACCGCCTCGACGACCCCACCGCCGAGCTCGCGTTCGCGGCCGACCTCACCCGCGGGCTCGCGGGAGGAGCGCCGTGGCTGCTCATGGAGTCGTCGACGGGTGCCGTCAACTGGCAGCCGCACAACCTGGCCAAGGCGCCGGGGGAGATGACGCGCAACGCCGTGCAGCACCTCGCCCGTGGCGCCGACGGGATCTGCTTCTTCCAGTGGCGTGCGTCGGCGCAGGGCTCGGAGAAGTTCCACTCCGCATTGCTGCCCCACGCCGGCACCGACTCCGGTGTCTGGCGGGAGGTCGTCGCCCTCGGCGGCCTCCTCGACCGCGTCGGCGAGCTCGCCGGCACCCGCGTCGCAGCCGACACCGCCCTGCTCTTCAGCTGGGACGCATGGTGGGCCTTCGACGCCGACATCCGGCCGAGCAATTCAGTCTCCTACCTCGACCAGGTGCACGCCCTGCACTCCGCCCTGCGGGCCGCGGGGGTCACGGCCGACGTGGTCCATCCCGCCGACGACCTGTCGAAGTACCGGCTCGTCGTGGTGCCCGGACTGTACGCGGTCACGGATGCCGCGGCCGACGCGCTCGACGCGTACGTGACGGCGGGTGGCACGGTGCTGGTCACGTGCTACAGCGGCATCGTCGACGAACACGATCGGGTGCGGCTCGGCGGGTACCCCGGCGCATACCGGGACCTCGTCGGCGCGCGCGCGGAGGAGTTCGCCCCGGTCCTTCCGGGGGCCGCGCTGACGCTCGAGTCCGGTGCCGCCGCAGGGCGCTGGAGCGAGCGCATCCGGGTCACCACGGCCGAGGTCGTCGATCGCTTCGCGGACGGACCGTCCGCAGGCGGGCCCGCGATCACGCGTAATCGGCGCGGAGCCGGCACGGCGTGGTACCTCGCGACCCTGCTCGGCGAGGAGAGCCTGCTCCGCCTCGTCGAGCGCATCGCGGACGAGGCCGGTGTGACCCGAGCCGAGGGTGCGAGCGCCGAGGTCGAGGTGGTGCGACGGATGTCCGCCACCCATGCCTACCGGTTCGTCATCAACCACGGCGACATCGACCTCGAGCTCCCCGCCACCGGCGAGGAACTCGTGACCGGGGCATCCGTCGCCGGTCGACTTGCGGTGCCGGCCGGCGCCGTTCGCATCGTTCGAGAGGAGGCCGTCGCATGACCACCGCAAGACCCATGACCACCGCAAGCCCCATGACCGTTCGACGATTCAAGGTGCCGCACAAGGGCGCGATCGTCGCGTTCATCCTGCCCTTCGCCGTGCTGTTCGCGATCTTCTACCTCGCGCCCATCCTGTACGCGATGTGGCAGTCCCTGCTCGTGGTGGAGCGCGACGGCACGTTCGGCGAGGCCCACGAGGTGTTCGGCGGGTTCGCGCAGTACGCGCTCGTATTCCAGAGCGAGCCGTTCTGGGCGTCGGTCGGGCGTGTGCTGCTGTTCGGCATCGTGCAGGTGCCGGTCATGCTCGGCCTCGCACTGCTGTTCGCCCTGCTGCTGGACTCCCCGCTCTTGCGTGGCAAGCGATTCTTCCGCCTCGCGTTCTTCGTGCCGTACGCCGTGCCCGGCGTGATCGCCGCGATCATGTGGGGGTTCCTGTTCTCGCCGAACCTCTCGCCGTTCACGGCGCTGACGAAGAACGTCGACTTCCTCGGTGCAGACCTGGTGCTCTGGTCGATCGCGAACGTCGTGACCTGGGTGTTCGTCGGCTACAACATGCTCATCATCTATTCGGCGCTGCTGGCCATCCCGCAGGAGGTCTACGAGGCCGCGCGGCTCGACGGCGCCGGCCAGGCGCGGATCGCCTGGTCGATCAAGATCCCGCTCGTGCGGCCGGCGATCCTCCTGACCGCCGTGTTCTCGATCATCGGCACCCTCCAGCTGCTCGCCGAGCCGCAGGTGTTCCGCTCGTTCAGCTCCGCGGTCATCAGCACCTACACGCCGAACATGACGGTGTACGCCACGGCGTCCGTGCCGAACCCGAACCTCGCCGCGGCGTTCTCGATCGTGCTCGCGCTCGCGACGTTCGTGCTGTCGTTCACGTTCCTCAAGATCACCCAGCGGAAGGATGCCTCATGAGCACCGCAACCAGGGCAGCGACCGTGCCCGCTCAGGTGAGCCGACCCACCGAGCCCCCCTCGGGCCGTCGAGGCGGCCCCAGCGAGCGCCTGATGAGCCGCACCGCCGCGATGCTCGTCATGGGCGTCTTCACGCTCTACTTCCTCGTGCCGATCTGGTGGCTGTTCGTGTCCTCGACGAAGAGCTCGGCGCAGCTGCTCACGACCCCGGCACTGTGGTTCGCGGACTTCAACCTGCTCGCGAACATCGAGGACCTCGTCACGTACCGCGACGGCGTGTACCTGAAGTGGATGCTGAACTCGGTGCTCTACGCCGGCCTCGGCGGCGCGCTCGCGACCCTGATCGCGGCCATGTGCGGCTACGCGCTCGCCAAGTACCGGTTCCCCGGCCGCGAGACGATCTTCAACGTGGTGCTCGGCGGAGTGCTCGTGCCCGCGACCGCCCTCGCGCTGCCGCTCTTCCTCATCCTCAGCCAGGTGCAGCTCACGGACACGTTCTGGGCGGTGTTCCTGCCCTCGATCGTGAGCCCGTTCGGGGTCTACCTGACGCGCATCTTCGCGGCGTCGTCGGTGCCCGACGAGCTGCTCGAGGCGAGCCGCATCGACGGCGCCGGCGAGATCCGCACGTTCTTCACGGTGAGCATCCGGCTCATGGCGCCCGCGCTCGTCACCGTGTTCCTGTTCCAGTTCGTCGCCATCTGGAACAACTTCTTCCTGCCGCTCATCATGCTGCGCTCGGAGGAGCTGTTCCCGGTGACCTTCGGGCTCTACACGTGGAACTCCCAGCTCAACCAGATCCCCGAGCTGCGGGCCTACGTGCTGGTCGGCGCCCTGCTGTCGATCATCCCCCTCATCGTCACGTTCCTGCTCCTCCAGCGCTTCTGGCGGTCCGGCCTGGGAGCCGGATCGCTGAAGTGACCGACGCCGCGCGGCGCCCGCCGTCCGGCCGACCTCAAGAAACCCACCCCTGAGAAACCCACCACCAAGAAACCCAACCCCTGAGAAGAAGGATCATCATGCAGCACACAAAGCACGCCGTCGTGGCAGCGGTGCTCGTCGGCACGTTCGCACTGGCCGGATGCTCGGCGTCGAGCAGCGGCGGGGAAGCGGCATCCGCGGACTGCACGCCCAGTGACAGCCCGGTCACGCTCGAGTTCACCTCCTGGATTCCGGGCATGGAGGATGTCGTCGCGACCTGGAACGAGGCGAACCCCGACATCCAGGTCGAGGTGCAGACCGGCCCGAGCGGCAACTCCGGCACGTACCAGAACTTCTTCAACCAGCTCGAGGCGGGCAACGCGCCCGACCTCGGCCAGATCGAGTACGACGCGCTGCCGAACTTCCGCGTGCAGGACGGGCTCGAGGATCTCGCGACGTGCGAGGACGTCGTCGCCGCGGAGGACGACTTCGTCGACTGGACGTGGGGCCAGGTCACGCTCGGCACCGACAGCAGCGTGTACGGCATTCCGCAGGATTCGGGCCCCGTGGCACTGTTCTATCGCTCCGACCTGTTCGAGGCGAACGGGATCCCCGTGCCGACCACGTGGGAGGAGTACAAGCAGGCGGCCGAGCACATCCGTGCGCTCGGCGGCTACATCACCAACTTCTCGCAGACCGACATCAACCAATTCGCCGGGTTCGTATGGCAGGCCGGCGGGGCGTGGTTCGGGAACGACGGTGATGCCTGGACCGTCGACCTCACCGGAGACGCGTCGGCCGAGGTGGCCGACTACTGGCAGGAACTGATCGACAACGACCTCGTCTCCACCGTTCCCGCCTGGACCGACGAGTGGAACAACGCCTACAACTCCGGTCAGGTCTGGACCTGGAACTCGGCCGTCTGGGGTGCCAACTCGATCGCCTCGGGCGCTCCCGACACGGCCGGCATGTGGTCGGTCGCTCCGTCGCCGCAGTGGAACGCGGGCGACACGGCGGCCGGCAACTGGGGCGGCTCCTCCATCGCCGTCTTCAAGGGCACCGACCACCTCTACGAGGCGGCGAAGTTCGCACTGTGGCTGAACACGTCGGACGAGGCGCTGACCGCCCTGAACGCATCCGCGAACATCTACCCCGCGACGAAGGCGGGTCTGGAACTGCCGGCACTGCAGGAGGGCGTCGAGTTCTACGGCGGGCAGGCGATCTACGACGTCTTCGCCGAGGCCGCGGGAGAGGTCGACCCGAACTTCCCCTGGGGCCCGACCATGACGCAGACGTACGCTGACGTGAGTGACGGCTTCAAGGCCGCCGTGAGCGGGCAGGGCACGCTCCTCGAGGCGCTCGAGTCGGGACAGCAGTCCACGATCGACGCTCTCGAGGCGCAGTCCATCCCGGTGAAGGAGTAGACCCGGTTGATCCACCACCTCCGCGCCGCGGGCGTCAGCCTCCTCCTCGACGCCCGCGGCGCGGGCGTGCCTGCCATCCTGCACTGGGGCCGCGACCTCGGCGACCTCGATGCCTCCGGGCTCGCGTCGATGGCGGATGCGCTCGTCCCCGGCATCCCCCCGGGCATCGAGTGGAACCTTGCGGAAGCGACGCCGCGGGAACTCGACGACATCGCGAATTGGACCGAAGTCTTCCGTCGAGAGCGGGCACTCATGCACTCGGGCACGGTGGTGCGCGGTGACGGGGCCGATGAGTCCCGGCTGGTGCACGGGGTGGTCGCCACGGACGCGCGTCGCGCGTTGTTCGCGGTCGTCGCGCTGGACTCTGCGGAGGCCGCCCTCCCTCCACTTGCGAGGCTGCCGGGCCTCGATCCCGATGCTCGCCACAGGGTGCGACCGCTCGCGCCGGGCGACCGTCCGCGCACCATCGTCGATGCCCCACCCGCATGGTGGGACCGCGGCAGCGCGGTGCTCACCGGTCGAACGCTCGCCGAGGTCGGCCTGCCGGTTCCCCTGCTCGCACCCGAGGAGGCGTTGCTGCTCGAGGTCGTCGCGGAGTGAAGGCCGTAAGCAGGCGACGTGCATCGGTGGTTCATGGGACAGTGTCCGCATGACCGACAACGACAGGACGGTCGTGGTGCCCGGGCGATACTCGCGGGTGGATCCGTGGGTGATCAGCGCCGACACCGAGGCCGAGATCGCGTTCCTCGAGGCGGTGTTCGATGGGCGGGAGACGCCCGGCTCGCGCATGCTCGGGCCCGACGGCCGCATCGGGCACGTCGAAGTGGAGATCGGCGACGCCGTGATCCTGATGTTCGACGCGGGCGCCGACTGGCCCGCGACGCCCTCGTACGCGCGGGTGTATGTGGCCGACACCAAAGCTGCCGTCGACCGGGCGGTCGCGGCCGGTGCCCACGTGGTGACGCAGCCGACCGAGCTCGCCTTCGGTGAGCGGGTCGCCCGGGTGCGCGATCCGCAGGGTCACCTGTGGTGGATCCACGAACGCTTCGAAGAGGTCGACCCCGCCGAGCTGGGGGAGCGCTTCGCCGACCCGGCGGCGTTGCAGGCGATGTCTTACGTGCGGGAGTCGCTCACTCAGGAGATGGGTCGCGCCAAGTAGGCGAGCTCGCCGCCGAGCTCAGCCCTGCTTCGTGCGCGCGTAGTGCCGGCGTGCCTTCTCTCGGTTGCCGCACGTCTCCATCGAGTGCCACCTACGGGCGTTCGCGCGGCTGTGGTCGATCAGGAAATGCTGGCAGTCGGATGCCGCACACGGGCGGATCCTCGAACCCTCGGGCGTCTGCAGTGCCGCCCACGCCTCGACGGCGCGCGCGCCGATCACCCGATCGGCCGGCACCTCCTCGCGCCACACGAGTCCGCGATCACTCATCTCGGCACGCCGCCGCATGACGTCGACCCATCGTGAGAGCACGTCGACGGATGTCTCGCCACGGAGGAATCCCACCAGGGCTTGACGCGCGGCGCGGGCGTCGGCGACCTCGGCGAGCGCGCCGGTGGCACCGTGCTCGCGCAGCCACGCCGCCGCCGCACGGTCGTCGCCGAGCTCGTCGGCGACGTGGTCGTCGAACACGAGCCTCGAGTTCACGAGGTCGAGCAGCAGGGACTCGCTGGTCTGCGTGGTCATGGCGGCATCCTTCTGGGTCGCCACCATTCTAACCGGATGATTCGATTTGACAGGTTGGAATTTCGGTGGTGTCATCGTGTTGTAACCATCACAACAACTCGAACCGGTTAGATAGTCCCGGTGAGATCCAAGAAGGAGGAGCCATGCCGTTCATCACCGTCGGAACCGAGAACTCGACGAGCATCGACGTCTACTACGAGGACCAGGGAAGCGGCCAGCCGGTCGTGATGATCCACGGGTACCCGCTCGACGGCCACTCGTGGGAGCTGCAGTCGGCCGCGCTGCTCGACGCCGGCTACCGCGTGATCACCTACGACCGCCGCGGGTTCGGCCAGTCGAGCCAGCCGACGGTCGGCTACGACTACGACACGTTCGCCGCCGACCTCAACACGGTGCTCGAGACCCTCGACCTGCGAGACGTCGTGCTCGTGGGCTTCTCGATGGGCACCGGCGAGCTCGGCCGCTACCTCTCCACCTACGGCAGCGCCCGCATCGCGAAGGCCGCGTTCCTCGCGTCGCTCGAGCCGTACCTGCTTCAGTCCGATGACAACCCCACCGGCGTTCCGGCCGAGGTGTTCGCCGGCATCGAGCAGGCCGCGAGGGCCGATCGGTACGCCTGGTTCGACGACTTCTTCCGCAACTTCTACAACCTCGACGAGAACCTCGGCACCCGCATCGGCGAGGCCGCGGTGCGCGCGAGCTGGGGCGTCGCCGCCGCATCGTCGTGGTTCGCGTCGTACGCCGTCGTGCAGAGCTGGCTCACCGACTTCCGCGCCGACATCGAGAAGGTCGACGTGCCCGCGCTCATCCTGCACGGCACCGCCGACCGCATCCTCCCCATCGACGCGACGGCCCGCGAGTTCACCAAGCGCCTGCCGAACGCCGACTACGTCGAGATCGAGGGTGCGCCGCACGGCCTGCTCTGGACGCATGCGTCCGAGGTGACCGAGGCGCTGCTCGCCTTCCTGCGCAAGTAGGCGACGGATGCCGCGTCGGCCAGCCGCGGCATCCGTGGAAAGCCGAGCGGCTCTGCGGGTTGAGGAGGCGCGAAGCGCCGTCTCGAAACCGGTTTGCGCGGGTCGGGTTTCGAGACGCCGGCTGCGCCGGCTCCTCAACCCGCGAAGGTCACGACGTCACCCAACGCACGCCGAGGGCTCGCCTTCGCCTCGCGGGTCGGGTGCCCGATGCGGAACGAGAGGAGGCCCTCGGCGGCGGGAACTCCGGTGAGGCGTACCCACGGCTCCGAGAACGTGTCGGGTGCGCCGGTCGCCTTCGCGTGGTCGATGCGCTCGGTGATCTGGTTCATGTGCTGGAACCCGAGGCCGAGCCGGGCGGCGTGCAGGTGCAGACGCTCGAGGAGTCGTCCACCAGCGAACTGCGCTCGCGGGTCGAGCACATCGTCGACGACGACCACCCCGTATGCCGCGGCGGTCGCGGTGTGCACGTTGCGCGTCGCATTCACCCAGAACCGGTCGCCGTCCTCGCGGGACGAGGCCGGAAGGATCTTCGCCATGGCGAGCGTGAACTCGTCGAAACCCTGGCAGTCCAGCGTGAGACCGTCGCGATGCCGATCGATGTCGGTGCGGTCGTTCCGGAACCACGAGAAGGCCTCGACCGACTGCTTGCGGTCGCCCACGATCGCCGTTGTCGCCTGTACGTAGAGCTCCCCGAGCCCCCGCTTCGCCTCGGCGTCGTCGATCGTCACGAGCCGGGCCGGCTCGTCGGCGCCGGCGACGGAGTCGAGTTCGGAGAGCGTCTCGCGGGTGAGCGGCTCGGTGGAGTACGGCCCGCGGTCGGTGTGGCGCTGCACGATCGTGGCCGCGAGCTCGGCCTCGGCTGCCGTCGCCGGCGAGGCGGGCCTCAATTCGACGACGGCAACGAGTGTGGGGTCGGATGCCGCGGGAAACGCGGTGACCCTGGCGTCGAGCCCTTGCGCCCGGGCCGCGACCACCATGTTCTCGACGGCGCATCCGATGCCGGCGATGTGTTCGCGCCCGCTCGCGTCGTTGAGGTGCATCCACCGTGAGGCATCCGAGGAGATCCGCACGGTGTCGTCTCGCACGTCGATGCGCCACGGCTGGGTGTTGTGCGGATTCGCTGCGAGGATGCCGGCGGCGACGACCGATTCGACTCCGGTCATCGACGGCCACGCCGACCAGAGCTCATACGGCGCGCCTGCCCCCGAGTTCCAGACTCCGTTCAGCGCGCCTCGGACGCCGGCCGTGCCAGCGGCTGCGACGACCACGCCGCCGACGCCGATGCCGAGCCACTTCAGCACGCCGCGCCGTGAGATGCCGCGCTTGCCGGGTTGCCGTTCGCCGGCACCTTCGCCCTCACCCTGCTCGAATCCCTCTGTGCTCATGACCCCGCGCCCCTTTCCGTTCGTCCAGCGCTTTCGCCCCCTCGTCGGTGAGCAACGACCGCAGGATGGCGCCCGCGAGGCCGGAGCCTCGTCCGGATGCCGGCTCCTCGGCGATCACCTCGAGGAAGGCGGGGGCGCACTCGCTCGCGATCCACGCGGTGACGACGACGTCGCGCAGGTTCGCCCGCGGTGCGGGATCGATGAGCAGGCCGGCATCGATGCCCGCCTGAGCGATGGTGGTGATGGCGTCGACGCCGGCCTCGAAGTTCCGCCGGTAGGCGGCGGCGAGCTCGGGGTCGGCGTGGAGCAGTGCGAAGAGCTCCCGCGGGAAGAACGCGTACCGTGCGGTCGCGGCGGGTTGGCGCTCGGCTGCGTGAACGAATTCGCGCAACGCGTCACCGGGATCACCGGAGTCAGCGAGGCCGGCGAGGGCGACGCCGGTGGATGCCGCGCTCCATTCCGCGAAGAGGGCGCGGATGATCGCCGCCTTGTTCGGGAACCAGTAGTACAGGTTGCCCGGGCTGACTCCGGCGTCGCTCGCGATTCGGTTGGCCGACACGTGCGCCGTGCCCCAGCGGTTGAAGAGCACCCGCGCCGACTCGAGGATCTCCTCACGGCGGAGGGCCATCCGCTGCGGAAGTCGCTGCTCCTCGGTTCGGGTCACGGTATTAGAGTAATCTCTCTAATAGGGCATCGCAAGACGACTGCTTGAGGGGCGAAGCCGCCAGTCACCGCAGACTCTGAGCATTCGGTTCGCGGCAGATCCGAAGCCACCCGGCCCGCGCTTCGGGTTACGGTCGACTATGGACGATCGTCGTGACCCGAACGGCGAGGACACCCGCTGGCGCCCAGGCAGGCACGGGCGCCGCCAGCCTCCACCGTGGACGCGCTCGCTCGCCGAGGGCGACGACGCCGGGTTCTTCGGGCCCGGCAGCGCGGTGTGGGCCGTCAACGGGGCGCTGCCCACGCTCGTCGCCGGCATCCGCGCGCTGCTGTTGCAGTCGCTGCATCCGGGGGCGATGGCCGGCGTGCACGACTGGTCGCACTACAACGAGGATCCGCTCGGGCGGCTCGACGGCACGGTCCGATGGGTCGCCATGACGACCTTCGGCGACCGACGCAGTGCGACCGCGGCATCCGTCCACGTCTCGCGGGTGCATGAGCGCGTCACCGGTACCTACATCGACGCTCACGGCGTCGCGCGCAGCTACGCCGCGAACGACCAGGTGCTGCTGCGCTGGGTGCACGACGCGTTCACCGAGGCGTTCATCGGGGCCCACCGGATCTGGGGCGGGCCGATCCCCGGCGGACCCGATGCGTACGTGCGGGAGTGGGCGCAGGCGGGGCGGCTCATGGGCGTCCAGGACCCGCCGACGACGGTGGCTGCGCTGCACGCCGAGATGACCGCGTTCCTGGTCGAGGCGAAACCCGATGAGCGGGTTGCGCAAGCCGTGAGCTTCCTGCGCCGGCCCGGGTTGCCGGGCCTCACTGGAAGGCTCTACCCGATCCTGTTCGGCGGCGCGGTCGCCTCGCTCGATCCGCGCTACCGCGAACTGCTGGGGCTCCGCCGGCCGTGGTGGCCCGCGGTCACGCTGACGCGGGCCTTCTTCGCCGTCGGCGTGCGCATGCTCGGCCGGATGTCGCCGAGCGAGCAGAACGCGCGCGCCCGGATCGCACGGCTCGAGGGCGAGTCGATGACGGTTGCCGAGTGAGGCGGCACACCCTCCTGGGAGCAGACGGCACCCCACTCGCCGTCCTCACGTTCGGCGAACACCGCGAGGGGGCGCCGGCGATCCTGCTCGTGCACGGATGGGCCCGGTCGGCGGCGTACTGGGACGAGATCGCGACTCAGCTCGGCCGCGACCGCCTCGTCGTCGTGCCGGCCCTGCGGATGCACGGGGAGTCGCTCCTGCTGCAGAGTGACGGCGTCGACGTGTCGATCCCGCTCCTCGTTGCGGACATGCGTGTCATCCTCGGCGGCCTCGGTGTGACCACCTGCTTCGCGGTCGGCCATTCGATGGGCGGACAGGTGGTCACGCTCCTCGCCGATCGCGAACCGGAGCTCGTGCGAGGCACGGTCGTGCTCGACCCCGCCTACGGCGCATCGGCCGACGAGATCGCCGCGGCCGAGGCACGACGACGAGCGCATGTCGCGACAGCCGAGGCCGAGTACCTGGAGCAGCATCCGGATGCGTCGCCGGAGGTCGTGCGACGATATGCGGACGCCTTGGCGGCGTTCTACGACTCGGAGTACCTGCTCGACCATTCGATCGGCGCGATCCAGGCGACCGGCCCGGTGCTCGAGCGCCGGCGCCGCCCGGCGCTCGCGGTGTACGCGACGGAGATCGGCGTCCAGACGGAACGAGCGCTCACCTCGGGCGCAGCCGTTCGACCGGAGATCCTCCGATGGGACCTGGGTGGTGGCCACGACTTCCCCGCGGCGCACCCTGGGCCCGTTGCGGATCTCATCGGCCGATGGATCTCCCGCACCTCTGCGGCGCGGTAGCGCCGCCTCGTCGCCTGCACCCGACGTTCGGAAACCGCATTCAAGATTGCGGAAACTGTTTCCAAGCATCCCGGCGTTGAGCGTGTCAGCTGTCGCCACATGGGTCAACCCGCCTTGATTCATCCCAATCATGGTGAATTCCGAAGGCTCGACGGATTCCGGGACGAATGGAACGCGCTTTCCATATTTGCTTGACATCGCCATTCCCGGGCGCTTACGGTGCTTTCTGTACCAACCGAGACTTCAACGGGGAAGAGACCGTCGTGACCCTGCGAACGCCATCAACCGCGGCAGCGGTTCGATTCCGCACGAGAGGCGGCCGGCCATGAGCGTCGACCTCGCCACCCGAACCGAAGACGTTGCGATCAGCGACGCGGTGGAGCGCCGAGGCCGCAAGCGCGGCATCCGATCGCGTCGAACGTGGCGTCGTCGCGACTACGGGTTGCTCGTGCTCGCCGCGCCCGCGGTCATCCTCCTGCTGGTGTTCGCCTACGGACCGATGGCCGGGCTCGTGGTCGCCTTCCAGGACTTCAACATCGCCGACGGCATCTTCGGATCGCCTTGGGCCGGCTTCCAGAACTTCGAGTTCTTCTTCACCTCCGGCAACGCCGGGCGCATCCTCTGGAACACGCTGGTCCTCAACGTCCTGTTCCTCGCCGCCACGCTCGCGTCCGGGGTCCTACTCGCACTCATGCTCAACGAGATCCGCGGACGCGTGACGAAGCGGTTCTTCCAGTCGGTCATCTTCATCCCGTACTTCGTGTCGCCCATCGTGGTGAGCATCTTCCTTCAGGCATTCCTCGCCGGGCCCGGGGGGCGCGGGGGACTGGTGAACGACTTCTTCGACGTCTTCGGGTTCCCGTCGGTCTCCTGGTACACCGAGCCCGGCCCGTGGCCGTGGATCCTCACGATCGTGAAGGTCTGGCAGCTGGGCGGGTACATGAGCGTGATCTTCCTCGCGGCGATCACGGCCATACCCGAAGAGGTGTACGAGGCCGGCATGATCGACGGCGCGAGCCGGGCGCAGATGGCCCTCCGCATCACGATGCCGCTGCTGAGGCCCACGGCCGCGATCCTGCTCGTCCTCGGCGTCGGCCGCATCTTCTATGGCGACTTCGCCACCATCTACGCGATCGTCGGCGACAACGGCACCCTGTTCGCGACGACGGATGTCATCGACACGTACGTCTTCCGCGCCCTCCGTACGTTCGGCGACTTCGGCACCACCGCCGCGATCGGCCTGTTCCAGTCCGTCGTCGGGTTCGCGCTCGTCGTCGTCGCCACGCTGGTCCAGCGGCGCTATGCGAAGGAGACGTCACTGCTATGACCGCCACGACCGTGAACACGTCAACGACGGCTCCGACGGAACCCCCCACTCTGCGCTCTCCAGCATCGGGGAAGGAGGCCCCGATCGCAGGCACTCCTCTTCGTCGCCGACGCCGGCAGCGACCCGAGGCGTTCACCATCGTCAGCTACATCGGGGTGATCGCCTTCGGCCTGACCTGCCTGATCCCGTTCTGGATGGTGGTCGCGGGTTCGCTCACCGCCGAGTCCACGCTGTCCCAGCGCGGCTACTCGTTCTGGCCCGACCCGCTGTCGTTCGACGCCTATGCCACGATCTTCGCCGGCAACCGAGTGTGGCTGTCATATGGGGCGACGCTGTTCATCACGATCGTCGGCACCGTGATCGCGGTCGCAGCGACATCCGGACTGGCGTGGGTGATCGCGCGGGGCCTGCCCCTCGTGAGCCGCCCCCTCGCCGTGTTCGCGTACATCCCCATGCTGTTCACCGGCGGCCTCGTCCCGATGTACATCCTCGTCACCCAGGTGCTGCAACTGCGGAACTCGCTGTTCGCCGTCATCCTCCCGCTCGTGATCGCCCCCTTCCTGGTCTTCGTGCAAGTGAGCTTCTTCCGCGGCACGCCGCAGGAGATCCTCGACTCCGCCCGCATCGACGGCGCCGGGGAGCTGCGCATCTTCTTCCAGATCGTCCTCCCGATCTCGAAGCCCGTCATCGCGGTGATCGCCCTGTTCTACGCGGTCACGTTCTGGAACGAGTGGTTCCACGCGCTCCTGTTCATCAGCGACACCAGCAGCTACCCGCTCCAGCTGGTGCTGCAGAACCTGATCTCGAGCGTCGCGAACGCTGCGGACCTCGGCTCCACCGTGTCGGCGCCGGTGTACCAGATGCGGCTTGCGATGACCGTCATCACCATCGGTCCGATCCTGCTCGCGTACCCGTTCGCCCAGCGCTATTTCGTGAAGGGCCTCACCCTGGGCGCGACGAAGGGCTGATCCCCACCCCGCAACACCCAACCCCCACCCCCGCAACACACGTTCCATCACCTAGGAAGGACGCACCATGACGGCACTCCCCAACGGCCGCGGGCTGTCACGTCGAGGATTCCTCGCCGGAGCCGGCGGCGCAATTGCAGCTCTCGCGCTCGCCGCCTGCACCCCCGGCGGAGGAGGCGGGGGCACTCGCAGCTCCTACGGCCTCCTGCTGCCCGGTGACGTTCCCCCGCAGTGGGATCGGATCCGCGACGCGGTCAACAAGAAGCTGAAGGCGGACCTCGGCTTCGAGTTCAAGCCCGAGTTCATCAACTGGAAGAACTACGCGTCGCAGTCACTGCTGAAGTTCACGGCGGGTGAGGAGTTCGAGACCGCGCTGAGCGCCCGATGGCTCAACATCGCGCAGCTCATCGAATCGAACGCGCTGATGCCGCTCGACAGCGCCATCGCGAGCGGCGACTACCCGAACCTGACCGCGGCGATCGACAAGAGCGCGTTCGACGCGAACCGCTGGACCGACGGCTCGATCTACGGCATCCCCGCCGTCAACAGCGCCGCCCGCATCCACCACCACGTCGCTCGCGGCGATCTCGTGGACAAGTACGCCGGCGGCAGCATCTCGACCTTCGACGAGCTCGAGAAGTTCTGGTACGACGTCGTGCAGAAGGAGGGGATCCCCGGATACATCAACCGCAACTCCGTCTTCGACGTGCTGGGCGCGCCCACCGGCAATCTCTATGCGCAGGGCTGGGAGACGCCCGACCTCATCCCGCTGTACTTCTCGAGCGACTCACTGCTGTTCGTCCCGGGCAAGAACGCCGCATCCATCGGATCTGCGAACGCCGTCCCGTTCTGGGAGTACGAGCCCTACGTGGAGTCGCTCCGTCGCGTGCGGCAGTACTACCAGGACGGCATCATCAACGCCGACCGCCTCAACGCCGACCCGGCGACCCTCCGGGCCCAGTTCGACGGCGGCGGTGCGGCGACGATCTGGGGCATCACGGATGGCCTCGACACGTCGGGACACCTGGCCCAGCTCGAGAAGGCGGTGCCGGGCGCGACGCTGGTCACGCTCCTTCCGTTCCAGGACGGCGAGAGCGCCAAGCCCAACCAGACCTTCCAGGCGGACAACGTCGTCGTCGTGAATGCTCGAGGCGCCGACAACGAGGCCGCACTCAAGTTGCTCGACTGGGTCTCGGTCCAGGAGAACCACGACCTGCTCCAGTACGGCGTCGAAGGCACCGATTGGAAGGCGGTCGGCGACGATGCCTATGAGGCGACGGGCGAGTACAACAACTTCCCCGGCTACGCGCTCAGCTGGCGCATCCCGCTGGAGCGGAAGTTCTCTCGCATGAGCGAGACGGAGGACCGCTGGTTCGAGTGGTCGAAGAGCTACGAGAACTTCACGCTCGACCCGTTCGCCAGCTTCATCCCAGACCTCAGCGAGGTCGAGAACGAGCACTCGCAGATCACCGCCGCGATCGCCGAGTACGGCAACCCGCTCTGGGCCGGCGCGGTCGACGTCGACGAGGGCCTCGACAACCTGAAGCGGGCGGTCGACCAGGCCGGGCTCGCCGCGGTGCAGGCGGAGCTCAACACGCAGGCCGACGCCTACCTGGCGTCGCAGTAGTCGTGTTCCGGGGCTCCCGGACCCTCCCCGCCGGGAGCCCCGAAACGCACGCACAACGAAGGAGCAGTGTGATCGAATACGCTGTCGCAGTCGGCTCGAATCGGCTTGCGGAACGTCTGTTCGGGTCCTCGTTCGAGGAGCTGGCGGATGTCCCGGCCGAGCGAGTCGGCGGTGTGCTCACCGAGTTCGACTCGGACGTCTCGCGGCGAGTGCTCGAGCGGGCGGACGTGCTGGTCACCGGGTGGGACACGCCCCCGCTGACGGCCGCCACGCTCGACGCGGCGCCGCGGCTCCGACAGGTGATCCACGCAGGCGGTGCCGTCGAGTGGCTGTTCCCCGACGGCATGCGCGGCATCGCGGCATCCGACACCGGCGCGGTGAACGCCGTTCCCGTCGCCGAATACGCGTTGGCCATGGTCGTCCTCGCGAACAAGGATGCCTTCCGAGCTCGGGAGCTCTATCGCGACCGGCGCGCGTTCATCGACCGCGAGGAGGAGTTCGCGGCGAGCGGGAACCACATCCGGACGGTCGGGGTGGTCAGCGCTTCGCGAACCGGCAGGGCGCTCATCGAGTTGCTGCGGCCCTTCGCGACGCTTCGCGTGCTGGTGTACGACCCTCAGCTCAGCACCCGGGACGCCCGTGCTCTCGGCGTGACGTCGGTCACCCTCCGCGAGCTCATGCGCGTCAGCGACGTGGTCACGCTCCACCCCCCGGTGCTCCCCGACACGATCGGGATGATCGACGCGGAGATGCTCGCGCTCCTGCCCGACGGGGCGACGCTCATCAACACCGCCCGCGGCGAGATCGTCGACCACGCCGCCCTGGAACGCGAACTCCGTCGACAGCGGATCAAGGCGATCCTCGACGTGACCGACCCCGAGCCGCTGCCGGCGTCATCGCCCCTGTACGACCTGCCGAATGTCTTCCTCACCCCGCACGTCGCCGGATCGATGGGCACCGAGCTGCGACGCATGGGCGGCGAGGTCGCCTCGATCCTCACCCGATTCGTCGGGAATGAGCGGCTCGCACGGGGCATGCCGCTGGGTTGAAAGCGTTTCCGTTAGGGTTCCGAAGAGGTCAGGAGGCACATGTCGACAATGGGCGAATCCGCTTCGACACGCGCCGCTCGCCTGTCCGATGTCGCTCGACTCGCCGGCGTCTCCGCGGCCACGGCGTCTCGCGCGCTCAATGGCAGCGACAGGGGGGTTCGCGAGGTCAATCGGGTGAAGGTGCTCGAGGCGGCCAAGACCTTGGGCTACGCCACGAATGTCGCGGCCCAGGCCGTCGCGCGGGGCCGGAACCGCGGCGTCACCCTGGTGGTGAAGGGCATGCCCGACGACTACGCCAACCCGATCATCGCCGGCGTCGTCACGGCGGCGCAGCGTCGCAGGCTGCCGGTCACGATCACGTCGGCGGGCACCGATCCGGCCGATCTCGTCGAGTCCGTGCACAACGCCCGCGGCCACCGCCCGGAGTTCCTCATGATCACCGGTGGCCGGGCGACGGATGATGCGACGATCCCCGAGCTCGTCGACGCCCTCGAGCGCTACGAAGCGGAAGGCGGCAGGGTCGTGCTCATCACCCAGCCGGGCCTGCCCTTCGACACCGTCGCCTACGAGAACCGCAAGGGCGGCTACGACATGGCGCGGACGCTGGCCGACCTCGGATATCGCGACTTCGCCGTCATCTCCGGGATGAAGCACGGCCTCACACAGCGCGATCGCACGGACGGGTTCGTCGATGGTCTCGCCGAGTCCGGCATCCGGATCACGGCAGACAGGATCCTGATCGGCGAGTTCAACCGCGACGCGGCTTACGCGATGACGGGAGACCTGCTGCGCCGAGGCATCCCGGTCGATGCGATCTTCGCGGTGAACGACGCCATGGCGCTCGGCGTGCTGACGTTCCTCCGGGACGCGGGGCGTCGGATCGCCGTCGCCGGATTCGACGACATCAAGGCGCTCAGGGACATCACCCCGTCGCTGACCACCGTGCATCTGCCATGGGAGCAGGTGGCCGATGAGGCGTTGACGATGGCGATGGGCCCGCGCGGCGACGGGCCGCGGACCATCATGATCGAGGGGCATGTCGTCGTACGCGAGAGCACGCCGCGAGTAGCGCAGTAGCTCGGATGGCGAGCGCTGGCCGTTCGGGTTCTGGGACGGGACGCCGTCGGAGTCGCTCATGCTGCAGGGTCTACTGAGCGCCGATCATGTCGATCATGTTGGTCGCGTCGGTCGGCGAGTCGGGTGGGTGATTTGGTGATGGCGCGCCAGCTGCCGCCGGGGTCGAGCCAGGCGGGTGGGCGGATGTGGGGGACGCCGTGGAGCATCCGGATGCCCCAGCCGGAGGTGTCGATGGTGCGGTGAATGCTCCTATGCACTGTCAAGGGTGATTTCGAGGTCGGCTTGGAGTGCTCGGTAGAGCTCTCTGACGACGGCTCGTTTGAGGCAGCGGATGATCTCCTTCTTGGTCTTGCCTTCGGCGGTGCGTTTGGCGACGTAGGCGCGGGTGGGTGCATGCCAGCGGAGCCGGTTAATGACGATCATGTGGATCGCGGAGTTCGCGGCCCTGTCACCGCCCCGGTGGAGTCGGTGGCGGACGGTGTTACCGGAGCTGGCGGGGATCGGCGCGACACCGCAGATCCGTGCGAGCGCGGCTTCGGAGTGGAGCCGGTCCAGGTTCTCGCCAGCGGTGGTGAGGATCTGACCGGCGGCCTCGGTCCCGACACCGATAGCGGCCAAGAGCGTCGGGGTGTGCTGGCGCAGGATGAGGTTGAGCTCGTCGTTGGCTTCCGCGATCTCCTCGTCGAGTTGCTGAACCCGGCGCGCCAAGCGACGCAGCATGCGACGGGCGGTCACCGCCGGGTCGTCAAGAGCGAAGTGAGCGGGCGGGCGGAGCGTCGCGCAGCGTGCCACCAAGGCCGCGCGCTCGTAGCCGGCCAGGCGTTCGCGGAGGTCCTCGGGCGCACCCCAGAGCACGCCGTGGATCTGTTGGATCGCGACGCGACGTGCTCGCGCGGCGCCGCGCCGAGTCGCGCGAATCAACCGCACTGCTTCGACAAAGCCTTCGCGCCCCTTCGGGATGGTCGATGCGGTGCCGCTAAGTGCGGCGCGTGCGGCGTTGATCGCGTCGATCGGATCGGACTTTCCTCGTGCTCTGCGATCCTGCCGGTTCGGTCGGATGACCTCGACAACCAGGACCTGGTTGCTCTCGAGGTGTCGCTGCAACCCAGAGCCGAACGATCCCGTCCCCTCGACGCCGACCTTGATCAGCACCCCGAAAGCGAGCATCCACTTCAGCATCTGCGCATACCCGGCCGCGGTCGCGGGAAACTCCCGGTCGCCGAGGACCTGGCCGGTGGCTGCTTCCAGCGCCGCGGCATGGTGCGTGAGCTTGTGGGTATCGACTCCACCGACCACGGCTACGGCCCGCTCGGGTCTGCTGCATGGATAGGTGACGGGTTGTAGTCACGCAGCCAGTGCGGCTGGCGTGTTCATGATGGCCTCGAACTCGATCGGGGTCAAACGACCGAGCCGGGCCTGACGTCGGCGGCGGTGGTAGGTYCGCTCGATCCAGGTGACGATCGCGATGCGGAGTTGGTCGCGGGTGGTCCAGGCGGCCCGGTTGAGGACGTTCTTCTGCAGCAGGCTGAAGAACGATTCCATGGCCGCGTTGTCGCCAGCCGCGCCGACTCGGCCCATCGACCCGACCATGCGGTGGCGGGCCAGGGCGCGCAGGAACTTCCGGGAGCGGAATTGACTGCCCCGGTCGCTGTGGACCACGCATCCGGCGACGTCACCGCGCCGGGCGATGGCGTTCTCCAGCGCGTTGACGGCCAACTGGGACTTCATCCGCGAGTCGATCGAGTACCCGACGATCCGGTTCGAGAACACGTCCTTGATCGCGCAGAGGTAGAGCTTGCCCTCTCCGGTGCGGTGCTCCGTGATGTCCGTCAACCACAGTTCGTTCGGGGCGTCGGCGGTGAAGTCGCGGCCGACGAGGTCGTCGTGCACCGGCGGACCGGGACGCTTGCCCTTGCCGCGCTTGCGCTTCCCGAACRCGCTCCACCAGCCGTTGTCCGCGCAGATCCGCCACGCGGTGCGGTCGGCCATCGGCTCGCCGGCGTCGCGGGCCTCGTCGGCCAACAGCCGGTGCCCGAACTCGGGGTCGTCGCGATGCGCGTCGAACAGTGCGTTCGCGCGGTACGCCGCCACCACTTCGCTATCGGCAATGGGTTCCCGCAGCCACCGGTAGTAGGGCTGGCGAGCGAGCTTGAGCACCCGGCACGTCACCGCGACGGGAACTCCGTCGGCGGCGAGCTCACTCACGAGCGGGTAGAGCCTTTTCCCGGCAGGCTTGCCTGCGACAGATACGCGGCGGCCCGCCGCAGCACCTCGTTCTCCTGCTCGAGCAGACGGTTCCGCTTGCGCAACTCCCGGAGCTCGTCGGACTCACTGCGCGTCTGACCGGGCGCCGTCCCATCCTCGACCTTGGCGCGGTGCAGCCACTTCTGCAACGTCATCGGGTGAACACCGAAGTCGTTCGCGATCTGCTCGATCGT
>NZ_LMRW01000026.1 GCF_001428255.1 Agromyces sp. Soil535
AGTTCGACTACGGACGGGCGTCGCACCGGATCGTGCCTGAGCATCGAACAGAAGGGGGCGTCGTCCTGAACTGCTCCCCGGGAGTTGGACTGAGAAATTCAGTTCCGATTCCCGGGGAGCAGTTGTATGCATCCACGAAGTTTGTTGTCTGAGGGGCAGCGCAGCAGGGCGGTAGCGTTGTTTGAGCAGGGGTTCGCCGAGGTTGCCGTCGCGTCGCGGTTGCGGGTGAGCGTGTCAGCGGTGAGGCGTCTGTATGACCGGTGGCGAGTTCGCGGCAGAGGAGCGCTGGTGCCGAAACCGACAAGGCCGTCGTACTCGTTCGAGTTCAAGCTCGCGATCGTGCAGAGATTCATCGCGGGTGAAACCGCGCTCGATCTCGCGCGCGAGTATGACCTGTCTTCTCCCAGGCTCATTCAGACGTGGGCGCGTGCGTATCGACGTGACGGTGAGGACGCGCTTCGTCCGAAACCGAAAGGTCGGGCTCGGAACGGCGGTGAGCGTGTCGGCCGGCGGGAGCTGAGTGAGCTGGAGAAGCTGCGCAGCGAGAATGCGCGGCTTGAGGCGGAGAACGCGTACTTGAAAAAATTGCGGGCCTTGAGGGCGCAAGGACGGCAGTGAAAGCCCAGGCTGTCGCCTCCCTCAAGGCTGAGCACCCGCTCGGGGTGCTGCTGGAGGTCGCCGGGCTTGCCCGGTCGACGTTCTTCTATCACCAAGCCCGCTTCGATTGCGAGGATCCGCAGGCCACACTCAAAGCCGCGATCCGCGAGGCGTTCAACGACGCGCGGGGCCGTTACGGGCATCGTCGCATTCACGCGGTCTTGACCCGGCGGGGATGGCGGGTTGCGAAGAAGACCGTGTTGAAGCTGATGCGTGAGCTCGGGCTGGTCTGCAAGGTACGGCGTCGGCGCCGCTATAACTCATGGAAGGGCGAGACCGGCAAGATCGCCCCGAACCTGCTGAACCGCGACTTCACCGCCGAGAGACCGAACATGAAGTGGGTCACCGATGTCACAGAGTTCCGCATCGGCGAGCAGAAGGTGTATCTCTCCCCAGTGATCGACTTGTTCGACCGGTCCGTGATCGCGCATTCCTGGGGGCTGTCGCCGACGTTGGCACTGACGAACACCTCGCTTCAGAAGGCCATCGCGGTGCTCCATCCCGGGCAGAAACCTGTCGTGCACTCGGACCAGGGATTCCAATACCAGCACTCGTCCTGGCAGAAGATCCTGAAGGACGCGAACGCCGTCCAGTCGATGTCACGGAAAGCGACGTGCCTGGACAACGCCGTCGTTGAGAGCTTCTTCGGGCACCTCAAGGAAGAGGTCTTCAACCACGACCAGTTCGACAGCGTCGACGAGTTCACCACCGCACTCGACGAATACATCCACTGGTACAACACCGAGCGGGTGTCGACAAAGCTCAAGGGCCTTAGGCTCCTACTCGGCCAGTCCAACAAACGGGGACCAGTTCATCCGCGGCGCCCCCTTCGGCGTGCCNCCACGACCAGTTCGACAGCGTCGACGAGTTCACCACCGCACTCGACGAATACATCCACTGGTACAACACCGAGCGGGTGTCGACAAAGCTCAAGGGCCTGAGTCCGGTGCAATACCGGACTCAGGCCCTCGAGACTCAAGGGGCTTAGGCTCCTACTCGGCCAGTCCAACAAACGGGGACCAGTTCATCCGCGGCGCCCCCTTCGGCGTGCCGTCGTGTGCACCCCTCGCCGCCACCCTCCACTGGATGACAACCGGTGTACCGGAAAGTCGTCGATGGGAAATCCGGGAGGCGGGTGTCGGATCAGGGCAGACGTGTTCGTTGCAGAGGTGAGAAGTCGCCCACGAGGGGCGGCCCCGAAGAAAGGGGCACACGATCACGAAACTGTCGACCACCACGCAAGTTTCCGTCGATGGAGTGATGCAACCGCACCCGATCAACCGCACTCGAGGAGAACATCATGATCGCGACCTACACGTTCGACGTCTTTTCCAGCCTCGACGGCTTCGCCGCCGCCGCCGGCGACTGGACCGGATACTGGGGCAAGCAAGGTCCCGAGCTGCTCGACCACCGCCTCGCCCTGTACGGCGAGGAGCAACGGATGGTCTTCGGGGCCAACACGTACCGGGCGTTCGCGCAGATGCTCGCCTCGAGCACCGAGGAGTCCGAGGTCCGTGACCCATGGGTCACCCGGATGAGGAACCTGCCGGCAACGGTGGTGTCGACCACACTGGAAGGCCCCCTCGACTGGCCGGACGCGACCCTCGTGAACGGCGACGCCGTCGACATCGTCGCCCGGCTCAAGGAGGAGTCCGAGGTGCCGCTGCGCTCACATGGCAGCCTGTCGCTGAACCGGGCGCTGATGGCCGCCGGTCTGGTCGACCGGGTCCAGGTGACGCTCTTCCCCGTGATCACCGGTCAGACCGGACTGGAGCCGATCTTCCATGGTGCGGCCGACTTCGACCTCGAGCTCATCGAGAGCCGAACGCTCGACGGCAACATCCAGGAGCTCATCTACCGGCCCACCCTGCATGTCTGAGTCCGTCCATGCACCCCCACCCCGTCGAGCAGCCGAACCTCACCCGGACGCTCCCGACCGACATGCCGACCGGTCTCATGACCGCCTTGGCCGAGCTCAGCCGACGAGCTGGCCGCGACGCCGCGTGAGGTATGCGACCTCCGCGGAGTTGCCGGCCAGCTCGATCGCCCGGTCGTACGCCGCTCGGGCGTCGGCCGAGCGGCCGAGCCGGCGCAGCAGGTCGGCGCGGGTGGCGTGGAAGGCGTGGTAGCCGTCCAGCGCTTCGCCGAGTCGGTCGACCGCGCGGAGGCCGACCTCGGGGCCGTCGAGCTCGGCGACCGCGATCGCCCGGTTCAGCGCCACGATCGGGCTCGGGTCGATGGCTGCCAGCTGGTCGTAGAGGGCGACGACCTGCGACCAGTCGGTGTCGCGCGCGTCGGGCACGGACGTGTGGACCGCGCTGATCGCGGCGAGGATCTGGTAGCGACCGGGCACGGCGTCGCCGCGGGCGACCACGGCCAGACGCTCGCGGACGAGGGCGATGCCCTCGGCGATCAACGCCCGGTCCCATGCGCCGCGGTCCTGCTCGTCGAGCCGCACCAGCTCACCCGACGCCGAGATGCGCGCGGCGGACCGCGCCTCGGAGAGCAACATGAGGGCGAGCAGGCCGGCCACCTCGCCGTCTTCCGGCAGCAGGGTCTTCACCAGGCGCGTCAGCCGGATCGCCTCGGAAGTGAGGTCGCGGCGGATCGGGTCGGACTCCTCGCCCGAGGCGAGGTAGCCCTCGTTGAAGACGAGGTAGAGCACTGCCAGCACTCCGGCGACCCGGTTGGGCAGATCCGCGGCCGCCGGCACGCGGTAGGGGATCCTGGCGGCCTTGATCTTGCCCTTCGCACGAGTGATGCGCTGGCCCATCGCGGCCTCCTGCACCAGGAAGGCATGGGCGATCTCGGGGACGGTGAGACCGCCGACCATGCGCAGGGTCAGCGCCACACGGGCCTCCATCGCGAGCGCAGGGTGGCAGCAGGTGAAGAGCAGCCGGAGCCGGTCGTCCTCGACCGCGCCGATCGGGTCGGGCGGGCTGTCGTCGTGGAGCATGAGCGCCTCCCTGTGCTTCGAATCGCGCTGCGCCTCCCGTCGCAGCCGATCGATCGCCTTGTGGTTGGCGGTGGTGGTGATCCACGCGCCGGGATTCGGGGGTATGCCATCACGCGGCCACCGCTCGACGGCGGTCGCGAAGGCCTCGGCCGCCATCTCCTCCGCCAGATCGAGATCCCCGAACCGGCGCGCGAGCGAGGCCACCACACGCGCCCACTCCTCGTGGTGGATGCGGATGAGCGCCGACTCGACGGTCGCGGCGTCGGTCACTCGCCACCCATGGGGCGAACCTCGATCTTGCGGCGGCACGCGCTCGACGCCTCCGCCGCAAGCCTGAGCGCCTCGTCGAGGTCGGGGACTTCGACGATCCAGAGGCCGGCGATGTACTCCTTCGACTCCACGTACGGGCCGTCGGTGAAGATCGGCGCGGGTCCCCGGCCGTCGACGACGGTGCTGGCCGACGCCTCGGCCAGGCCGTTCACGAAGACGAAGCTGCCCTCGTCCCGGAGCCTGGCGGTGAAGGCGCCCGTGGCCTCCAGTTGGGCCGCGTTCTCCTCCGCCGAGGGGTAGGAACCGAACTCGCCGTACTCGCTCGGTCCCCAGACCATCAGTGCATATTGCGCCATCTGCGTTCTCCTTCAGCGCGGCGGCCCCGTCGGCCGCCTCTCACTGGTACTACGAAGAGCACCGCACCGATTCGACGCCCCCGCCCAGATTGCCCGAACTCGGGCCATGAATGTGCATATGGAATCCGAAACCGGTTCGGCAACACGCCCTACAGGCGGCTCTCGCCACCGTCGACGAGCAGCGTCTGCCCGGTGACGAAGGACGCGTCATCCGACACGAGGTAGGCGACCGCACCCGCGATGTCCTCGGGCTCGCCGGAACGCGGGATCGCCTGCCTGTCCCTGACGCGCGCGAAGTGCTCCTCGGGAACGTTCCGGACGGCGTTCTCGGTCCGCGTGAGGCCCGGGGCCACCGCATTGACGGTGATGCCGTCGGCTCCGAGCTCGACCGACAGGCCGCGCGCCATTCCCGTGAGCGCGCCCTTGCTCGCGATGTAGTGCGTCATGCCCGGCGGCGGGGCGTAGAAGGACGACGACGTGATGAACACGATCCGTCCCCAGCCACGCGACCGCAGGTCTGGCAGGGCGGTGCGCACGAGATGGAACGCCCCGTCGACGTTCACGCGGAACGTGCGACCCCAGTCCGATGGCTCGAGGGCGTCGAACGGGGCGAGGTGCTGGTACGCCGCGCAGTGCACGACGATCGAGGGTGCCCCGAGGTCGCTCCGCACCCGCGAGAGGGCGGATGCCACGGCATCCCCATCACCGATGTCGCACCCGATCTCGGTCACGCCGGGGCGTGCACCGGCCGGGCCGGCGAGGTCGAGGCTCGCGACCGGATGACCCCGCCCGGCCAGGCGGTCGACGATCGCGGCGCCGATGCCGTTCGCGCCGCCTGACACCACGGCCACGCGCTCGTCTGCCTGCATCTTCCACTCCTCAGTCGGACACCAGGGTGGCGCCGTCGATGACGATGTTCTGGCCGCTGACGAACGCCCCGGCGCGGCTGGCGAGCCACACGACCGCGCCCGCGACCTCGGCGGGCGTACCGAAGCGCCCGAGCGGCGTCTTGACGAGTCGCCCCTCCGCTGCCTCGGGGTCGGCCGTGATCGCGCGGGCGAACTCCGTGTCGATCACCCCGGGAGACAGTGCGTTCGCACGGATGCCGCGCGCGCCCCACTGCACCGCGATGTTGCGCGCCAGCTGGGCGTTCGCCGCCTTGGTGACGCCGTAGCCCGAGAGCACGCGATTGCCGCGCAGGCCCGACAGGCTGGACATGACGAGGAAGGCGCCGCCTCCCCCCTCCGCCATCACCGGCAGGGTCAGTTCCGCCAGACGCGCGACCGATCGCACGTGAAGTCGGTACATCCGATCCATCCGATCGAGTGCGTCCGGCGCCTCCGCGTCGTCGAGGGCCGCGCCCGCGTTCGCGAGCACGGTGTCGATGCGACCCCACCGCTGTACCACGCCGTCGACGAGTGCACGCAGCTGGGTGTCATCCGTGACATCGCAGGACACGCCCACCGCGTCGAGCCCGAGTGCCGCGATCTCGCCTGCGGCATCCGCTGGATCGCTCTGAGGCAGCCCCGCCACGACGACCCGTGCACCCGCTGCGGCGAGCGCTTCGCCGCAGGCACGGCCGATGCCCGAGCCGCCGCCGGTGACGAGGGCCACCTGGCCGGCGCACGAGAAGAGCTCCGCGGGGGACAGCGCCACGCTCACTCCTCGATCGTCCAGCCCTCGATCGTGCCGGCGGCCTCGAACTCGGCGACGTTGACGAGGCGACGGGCGTCGTCGAGGTCGTTCGAGAACGCCGTGGCCAGCAGTGCGTCGATGAGCGCGGGCACGGTCGACGGCGCGACGTGGGCGGTGGGGATCACAAGGCCGTTGATGTCCGCCCGCGCGCGAGCGTCCACGACGTAGGCGGGGTCCGTCGCCGACACGACGCGGGCCCCGTTGACCTTGTTGGCCGCGATGACCTCGCCCGCGCCGGAGCCGCCCAGGATGAGGGCGCGTGCGTCCCGCCCCGCATCCTCGTCGTGCACCACCGCCTGCACCGCACGGATCGCAATGCCGGGGTAGTCATCGCCCTCGTCGAACTCGGGCGCGGCGTGCCAGACGACTTCGTGCCCGGCCGTGATGAGCTCCTCCTGCACGCTCCGAGCCGCGCGGTAGCCTTCCGAGTTCGCCGCAAGGTGGATTCGCATCAGGGCCCCGTTTCTTCCAGTTGCCAGTGATTGACGTTGACCGAGCCGGGATCGTGCGCGAGGTACCGGTGGAACCGGCCCTCGGGGTCTCGCTCGGCGATGACGCGCTGCAGGCGCTCCCAGTTCTCGGGCGCCATGAACCTCAGCTGGCGATTCGTCATGTCCGAGTCGCCAAGGTACTGACCGGCGGTCACGGGCTGAGCGTACGCCATCGCCTCGTTGAGCCAGGCACGGTTGCGCGCGTACTCGGCGGGGTCCTCGTAGACCGTGTAGCTCGCGACGTACGCCTCCGTCTGCAGCGAGAACGCCATGTCGGGCAGGTCTCGGCGCATCGGCGCGTTGCTCATCCAGATCGAGAAGGCCTTGGGGGTGGGCGGATCGGTGAAGAGGGGACGGATGTGCTCGACCATCTCCGCGATGCCCTCTGGCGTGTTCGCGCCGTCGACCCAGATGTTGTCGGTGAGGTACTGGGCGTGCTCGGGATTGGCCACCTCCTGCGCGGCGCGCTGCTCGGCGAGGTTCGACTCCCTGCAGTCCTGCACGAACACGGCGCGCGCGATGGCCGGGCACTCGTTGAACGGCGCGAGCGCCGCCTCCGCGGCGGCTCGGTCGTCGACGAGCGCCACGCCCGTCACCAGCAATCGGCGCTTCGGGTCCTCGGTGGCGTCCGGCTCCGGCTCGGGCGTCAGGCTCACGACGACGATCTCGACATCCGTCGAGATGCGGTGGTGCGCCTCGTAGAGCCAGGTCATGACCTCGGTGAAGTCCACGAGCTCGTACATGTGCACGGTGTGGCCGAGGAATCCGAACCTCGGACGCGTGCGGATGTGGAAGGCGGTCACGATGCCCGGGAAGGCGGGCCCGGCTCCGCGGGCCGCCCAGTACAGGTCCGCGTTCTGCTCGGCGTCGGCGCGAACGAGCTCCCCGTCGGCGGTGACCACGTCGACCGCGACGACGCTCTCGCACGCCCAGCCCCAACCGCGCTGGTTCCAGCCCTGGCCGCCCTGCAGGAGGAACCCGCCGATGCCGACCGAGGGGCAGTGCCCGCCGTTGAAGAACCGTCCGCGTTCCTCCAGGTACGGCGAGAGCTCGTCGCCGCCCTTGGTCGCGGGGCCGGCGCTGACGATCGCGGTCTCCTCCTCGTACCGGATGTCGCGCAGCGCCCCGAGGTCGATCAGCAGGCCCCCGTCACGCACGCTCCACGCGGCCCAGGAATGGCCGCCGGAACGCACGGCCACGGTCCAGCCGCGTTCCTTCGCGAGTCGAACCCCGCGCTGGACGTCCGCGACGGATGCCGCGAGCAGGACCGCATCCGGCTGTCGGTCGGGGCGTCGCCCGTTGAAGACGCGGCCGACGCGCGCGTCCTCCCAGTCGGGGTCTGCCGGCAGCACCAAGCGGCCGTCGAACACGGGATCGTGGGTCATCGTCGAACTCCTCGAGGTGGGCGGGCGAGCAGATGCGGGTCGGCCGCTGCGCCCGCTCCCGACATTAGGGACCGGATGCAGCGCCCAGAAGCACCCGCGTGGGATACCAGATATCGGCCGCGTGGCTCTCGATCAGCCGAGCACACTTCCGCCGCCGTCCACGACGAGGTTGATCCCGGTGACCCACGAGGCCTCGTCCGAGGCGAGGAACAGCGCGGCATTCACGATGTCCTCGGGCTGGCCCACGCGACCGAGGGGGATCCGCGCGATGTTCTGCTTGAACGGCTCGGGGCCGGACTCCACGAGCCACGCGGTCGAGGGCGTGACCGTGAAGCCGGGGCTCACGCAGACGGCCCGGATGCCGTGCGGGCCGCCCTCGACCGCGAGCTGCTGGGTGAGGTTGATGACCCCGGCCTTCGCGGTGCCGTGCGCGTTCTGCGGCATGAACTCCACGCCGCGGGTTCCCGCGATCGAGCCGACGTTGAGCACGACTCCCCCGCCGCGCTTCCTGAGGTGCGGCCAGGCAGCCCTCGTCGCGTAGAAGACGAGGTTGAGCTCGTTGCCGATGACGAAGTCCCAGTCCTCCACCGACAGCTCGTCGATCGCTCCGAATCTCGGCGCCGATGCGTTGTTGTAGAGGATGTCGATTCCGCCGAACACCTCGGCAGCCTGGTCGACCCAGCGCGCCGCGGCCGCGGCATCCGACAGCTCGACTGGGGCGAAGTTCTCGATCTCCCCGCCGGCCTCGCGCACGAGCCGGACGGTCTCCTCGGCGCCCTCGGCGAACAGGTCGCAGCCGACGACCCTCGCCCCCTCGGCGGTGAAGCGCAGGGCGGCGGCGCGCCCCATCCCTCCGCCGATGCCGGTGATCAGTGCGATCTTGTCATCGAGTCGTCCCATGATTCCTCCTTCTACGCCGGCGGCGCCGTTGCAAGCTCACGGCGTGACGACGATCTTCCCTGCGAGATGCCGGCCCGCCAGGAGCGCGTACGCCTCCACCACCTGCTCGAGCGGGAAGACCCGTTCGATCCGGATGCGGACGTCACCGCGCTCGACCTGTTCCGCGACCTCCAGGAGGTCCTCGGGGCGGCGCTCGTAGCGTCCCGTGGTCCGGATGCCGAACTCCTGGATGGCCGGATAGTCGACGATCGTGCAGATTCGCTCCGGGTCGACGCCGAGCTCGAGCCCGGCGAGCACGGTCTCGCGACCGACGCCGTCCTGCACCGCCGTGATCGGGGCGGGCTGCACGGCACGGACGCGATCGGCGAGCCCCTGGCCATACTCGACGGGAACGACTCCGATGGATCGGAGGAACTCGTGGTTCGATCGGCTGGCGGTGCCCACCACGGCGGCGCCGCGCGCGATGGCGAGTTGCGAGTAGACCATGCCCACGCCGCCGGCCGCGGCACTGACGAGCACGGTGTCGTCCGGCCCGATGTCGAGGAGCCGGAGGCCCGCCAGCGCGGTGAGGCCTGCGGTCGAGAGCGCCCCGGCGGCCTCGAACTGCAGGCCCACCGGCTTGCGGGCGAGGTCCGTGTCGGGAACGACGAGCTCCTCCCGGAGTGATGCGCCGGTCGTCCACCCCATGACCTCGTCGGCTGCGGCCACGGGGGCACCGTCCCAGTACGTCGCCTCGGGGCCTGCCGCCACCACCACACCCGCGAAGTCGGAGCCGGTGCCACGGGGGAACGGCGCGCCAGGAGGCGCCGGGATGAGTCCGGAGCGGGTCTTGGCGTCCACCGGGTTGAGTCCGGCCGCCTTGACGCGGACGCACACCTCGTTCTCGCCCAGCGGTGGTGTCTCGACCTCTCCGACGTAGAGCACGTCAGGGTCGCCGACGGAGTCGTACAGGGCAGCGCGCGGCATCGCGGTTCCTCCGGTTCAGGTCGCCCGCGAACGGCGGGGCGGGCGGATGGAATCAGATCGGCGGGGCGACGAAGAGGCCGTCGTCCACGTCGTTGAACGACTCGCGGGCGACGAGCTCGCTCATCTCGTTCGCGGTGCCCCACTGGTCCTGGGTCGTCACGAGGTTGACGTCGAGCTTCGACGGATGCCACAGGTCCTCGTCCTCGATCACCGCGAGCTCGGTGGTGTACTCGAGGGTGTTGCCGGCGGGATCCAGGAAGTACGCGAACGTGTTGTCACCCGCGTTGTGGCGCCCCGGACCCCACACCATGCGCGCCCCGCTGCGGAGGATCTTGCCGGCACCGCGCATCCACTCCTCGACGCCGCGCATCTCGAACGACGCGTGGTGCAAGGACGCGTGCGGTCCCTGCGCGATGGCGAACGAGTGGTGCGCGTTGTTGCAGCGCATGAAGTTCATGAGATCGCCCATGCGCGCGCTGTACAACGTGTCGGAGATGGCGAAGTCGAGGTGGTCGATGTACCACTGCGTGGTCTTCGGGAGGTCGACCGTGTTGACGACCACGTGGGACAGCTTCACCGGGACGGGCTCCCGCGGCTGGATCCTGCGATTCTCGCGCAGCTCGACGTCGGTCGAGATCTCGATGGTGCGCCCGTCGACGTCGAAGAAGCGGAAGCCGTACCCGCCGCCGTGCTGGTCGAGCGGCTTCGGAGGGTGCACGATGCGCGTGCCGGCATCCGCCAGTCGAGTGTGCAACGCCTCGACGTCGGCACGGTCGAGCGCGCCGTAGGAGATGAGGTCGATCCGCTTCGCGCCCTCGCGAAGGCGGATGACGTACGGCTCGGGCGAGCCCTCCGCGGCGAGGTAGGACACCCGTCCGCCGTCGGCCGTGGCAGTGGCGACCTCGGTGAGTCCCCAGTGCTTCGTGAGGAACTCGTGCTCCGCGTCGAAGTCGACGACGGTGAGCGCGAGGTAGCGCAGATGCGAGATCAGCCGTCGGGTCATCATCGAACTCCTCGCTGTTGAAGGACGCAGGCGTCGAAGGACGCAGCCGTCGAGGACACGCTAGTTCGCGTCCGGCTCGACCGGGACGTCGGCGGCCCGATACCTGTCATCGGCCCCTCGGATCGCGGCACTGCCCGCGGTCGGGCGGCCGGGATACCATGCACGCATGGCGGCCGACCATCACGACCTCAACCTGCTCCCGCCCCTCCGCGCCCTCCTCGAGGAGGCGAACGTCACGCGCGCCGGCCAGCGCGTGCAGATGGGGCAGTCCTCCATGAGTTCGACGCTCGCCCGGTTGCGCGCGGTCTTCCACGACGAGCTGCTGGTTCGTGTCGGCCGCGACTACGAGCTCACGCCGCTCGCCAGGCTGCTGCTGCCCCAGGTCCAGGCCACGCTCCCCCTGCTGGAACGGGTGCTCACCAGCGAGCTCGACATCGACCCCGCCGGATCCCGCCGCCGGTTCTCGATCATGATGACCGACTACGGCACGATGCGCCTCCGCGGCGCCATCGCCATGGTCCTCGCGGAGGCGCCCGACGGCGAGGTCGACATCGTGCCCCTTCCCGAGCGACCCATGGAGAGCGAGCGAGACCTCATCACCCACGACTTCGTCGTGACGGTGCCCGGCATCGGGATCGAGGGGCAGAGCGCGGATCTCTTCGAGGACGAGTACGTCTGCCTCGTGGATGCCGCGAATCCTGCGCTGCGTGACGGGGCGCTGTCGTTCGCCGACTTCGTGGCGCTGCCGCAGGCGGTCGCCCACTTCGGCCGGCTCCACTTCACGCCGGCCGACCGGCGCCTTCGAGAGCTCGGGGTCGACCGGAGCGAGCCGCGCGTCACGACAGCGAGCTTCCTCCCGCTGCCGTCGATCGTGTCCGGCACCGAGCTCGTCGCGGTCGTGCCGGGCGAGTTGGCCGCACAGCTCGGACCGGCCACCGGCACGGTCGGGGTCGAGGCCCCGTTCGGTCGCGTCGGAATCGACCTGAAGCTCTGGTGGCACGAGAGCCACGACAACGACCCCGTGCACGTCTGGTTCCGCACCCGCCTGATCGACGCAGTGCGTGCGGCCGGGGATGGTCGCGCACCCGGCGAGGCGTGACCGGACGGTCGATGAGGTCGGTGGCGCCCGATAGCTGCCATCGAGCGATCAGCGTTCCGCGCCCGTGACCGCGCACCTACCGTCGAATCGGGCGGCGAGGACGCCGTCGCAGTGGAGGAGTGCAGAGCATCATGACGGTCTCATCCGTATTGGTCGTCGGCGGCGGCATCACCGGCTGCGTCACGGCGATCGCCCTGGCGCAGCGTGGCGTGGAGGTGACGCTCGTCGAGCGGTCGCCGCAGTGGCACGGCGTCGGGCACGGCATCACGGTCCAAGGCAACGCGCTCAAGGAGTTCCGTGAGATCGGCGCACTCGATCCGATCCTCGAGAAGGGGCACGGCTTCGACCAGGTGCGGATGCGCGAGGCCGACGGCGAAGAGATCGTGACGATCACCGTGGCGCGCACGGGCGGGTCGGACCTGCCCGCGACCATGGGAGCGCTCCGCAGCGACATCCAGGACGTGCTCGTCGGCATGATCCGCGACCTCGGCATCGAGGTGCGCCTCGGCACTGAGCTCGTGTCGTTCTCGAGCGTCGACCGCCACGTCGAGGCCGAGTTGTCGAGCGGCGTGGTGGAGAACTACGACGTGATCATCGCGGCCGACGGCATCAAGTCGACGACACGCAAGCTCCTCGGCATCCACGAGGAGAAGAAGCCGACGGGCATGGGCATCTGGCGCTCCGTCGTGCCCCGAACCCGCGACATGTCGATCTCGGGCCTGTACTACCACGGACCCGAGTACAAGGTGGGGTTCACGCCCATCTCCGACGACCTCTGCTACGCCTACGTGCTCACCAAGCCCGAACGGCCCGACAACGGCCTGACCGATGCGCAGGAGATGCGCCGCCTGCTCGAGGGCTACGGCGGCGACGTCCCGTTCATCCGCGACCAGATCACGGAGGAGACGTTCCTGAACTTCCAGCCGATCGAGTGGCTGTACGTCGAGGGCCCGTGGCACCGGGGCCGGGTCATCGCGATCGGCGACGCGGTGCATGCGTGTCCGCCGCTCATCGCACAAGGGGCGGCGCAGTGCTCCGAAGATGCCGTGCTGCTGGCGGACTACCTCACCCGTGAGGGCGACATCGAGGCCCTGCTCACCGAGTTCGAGGCTCGCCGGAAGCCGAGGGTCAAGCTCGTCGTCGATGCGTCGCTCCAGCTCGTCGAGTGGGAACTCCACCCCGACGCGCCCGGCGCCGACCCAGGCGGCCTCTTTGCCAGCTCCTTGCAGTCCCTCGCGGAGCCGGCATGAGCGCCGGCGCTGAGCCGCACGCCTCGATGCCCCGACGGATCGTGACGGGCCATGACGCGAACGGCGTCTCGGTCGTCATCTCCGACGGCGCCGTGCCGGTGCACCGCTACATGCCGCAGGACGGCGTCGGCTTCTACGAGATCTGGCAGACGGATGCCGCGCCGGCGCCGATCCTCCCCGTCGAACCGAACGAGCCGACCGAGCGCACCCTGCGGGTGCCGCCCGAGCCGCGCGGCACGAAGGTCCGCATCAACGAGTTCTTCCCCGGCCACCTCGGCCCCGAGGGTCGGCAGTCGCCCGTGCACCGCACCGAGTCCATCGACTACGGCATCGTGCTCGAGGGCGAGATCGTGCTGATCCTCGACGACAGCGAGGTGACGCTGCGGGCGGGTGACGTCGTCGTGCAGCGGGGCACCGACCACGCGTGGGCGAATCGCACCGACGCCGTCTGTCGCGTGGCCTTCATCCTCGTCGGCGGCGCGTTCGCACCGGAGCTGCTCGACCTGCTCCCGGAGGACACGCGAGACTCGCTCATGACGCACGGGCCTCACGACGGACCTGGCGCAGCGCACACGGAGGTGCACGCGTGACCCACCTCGACCACGTCGGCCTCTCGGTCGCCGATCTCGACGCGCAGTCGGCCTGGTACACGGCGGCGCTCGGGCTCACGGTATCCACCCCGTTCGAGATGCCCTCCCTGGGGATCCGCGGCGTCTTCGTCGTCGACCCCGACGAGCACTGGGCCATCGAGCTCCTCCGCCGCGACGGCTCGCAGCCCGGCCTGCAGGCGCCCGACGCACCCGCCGCGCTGCTGACCCAGGGGTACGGCCACATCTGCCTCCGCGTCGCCGACGTCGACGCCGTCTACGAGCGGCTCCTCGCCGCCGGAGCAACCGCCCGCATGTCGCCGCGCCTTGCTCCGGAGGCGGGCGTGCACATGGCGTTCGTCGCAGACCCCGAGGGGCACCTGATCGAGCTCCTCGACCGCGTGGGGCCCGTGGGCTGGAAGCCGGACGCGTCGTGACCCCGCTGTTGCTCGGACTCGAGGATCGCGTCGTCGTCGTCACCGGCGCGGCGGGCGGGCAGGGAGCGGCGGAGGCGCTGCTGCTCGACTCGTACGGCGCCCGGGTGGTCGCGACCGACCTGGCGGATGCCCCACCCGCCGCGTTCAACGGAACGAACGTCACGTATCGTCGGCTCGACGTGACGGACGAGGCCGGCTGGACGGCCCTCGCGCACGAGATAGCAACGGAGCTGAGGGACTCGGCCCCGCTCAAGGGCCTCATCAACAACGCCGGCATCACGCACCGTGCGCGCCTCGGCCAGACCGAGCGGGCCGACTGGGATCGCGTGCTCGCCGTCAACCTCACCGGCCCGATGCTGGGGATCCAGGCTCTCGCCCCGCTCATGGGCGAAGGGTCGTCGATCGTCAACATCGGGTCGGCCGCGGCGCTGACGGCGCACTACACGGCGGCGTACACGGCGAGCAAATGGGGTCTGCGCGGCCTCACCCACGTGGCGGCGACGGAGTACGGGCCCCGAGGCATCCGGGTCAACGCAGTCCACCCGGGATTCATCGAGACCGACATGACGGCGAACGCGCCGGCCGCCATGCGCGGCGCGCAACTCGACCTGACGCCGCTCGAGCGACTGGGGCAAGCCGATGAGGTCGCCCAGGTCGCCGTCTTCCTGCTCTCGGATGCCGCGGCGTACGTGTCGGGCGCCGAGATCCCCGTCGACGGAGCCTTCACCTCGTCGGCCGGGGTCAAGTACATGGCGGACCGCATCGCCGCTGCGAAGGCCGCCGCGGACGCATCCGCCCCCACCACCTAGGAGCCACGCCCGTGTTCATGTACTTCCCGACGAACTACGTCTGGAGCCTCTCCGTCGTCGCAACCCTCAACAACGGCGGCTACATCGACGAGGTCGATCGAGCCTGCAAGCCGGTGCTGCTCGCGTCGCAGAACGGCGATGACGCCGGGACCGAGGAGCTGTACGCGTCCTGGGCGGCGGTCGCCGACCGACTCATCGCCAAGGCCGAGGACGATGAGGCGCGCGGTCGCCGCATCGGCGCGGGAGAGACGTACTACCGTGCCTCGCTCTACACCTCGCAGGCCGAGCGCCTGCAGTCGCCGAAGTGGGAGGGGCGCAACGCGGCCTACCAGAAGTCGATCGACCTGCTCCTGAAGCACGTCGAGCTCTCGGGCGTCCCACTCACTCCGGTCGAGATCCCGTACGAGGGTGCGACGCTGCCCGGGTACCTCTACCGGGCGCCGGGCGACGGACCCAGCCCGGTGGTCATCCAGTGGAACGGCCTCGACTCGACCAAGGAGATGATGTACTACTCGGGCTTCGCGCGCATGCTGGCGGAGCGCGGCATCTCGACGCTCATGGTCGACACGCCCGGATCGGGCGAGGCATTGCGCCTTCGCGGCCTCACGGCGCGCCACGACACCGAGGCGTGGGCGTCCGCGATCGTCGACTGGATCGAGGCGCATGCGGCGGAGATCGGCGCCGACCCCGAACGCATCGGCATCGTCGGCTGGTCGCTGGGCGGGTACTACGCTCCCCGGGCTGCGGCGTTCGAGAAGCGCCTGAAGCTCGCCGTGGCCTGGGGCGCGAACCACGACTGGGCCGAGGTCCAGGAGGCCCGCCGTCGCCGCGAGGGGGAGAACCCCGTTCCGCACTACTGGGACCACGTGTTCTGGGTGTGGGGCGCGAGCGACATGGACGACTTCATCGAGAAGACGAAGGGGATGCACCTGAACGGCGTCGCCGAGCGGATCACGGTGCCGCTGCTCGTCACCCACGGCGTGAACGACCGCCAGATCTCCGCGTCGTATGCGCACGAGACGTACGAGCAGGCCGTGAACAGCCCGAAACGGGAACTGCGGCTGTTCGACGACCCCGAGGGCGGCACCGAGCACATCAGCATCGACAACCTCCCCTACGTCGCCGGGATCATCGCCGACTGGGTGGCGGAGACGTTCGCCGAACTCGACTCCTCGTTCCGGGCGTCGAACGTCCCACAGCGATGACGCCGCATTCGTGTCGCGGCATCCGGCCTCAGAACGAGACGATGAGGCCGAGCGCGACCGTTCCTGCCTGGCTGAGGCGAGCCAGCGCCAGCCCGTACCCCTGAGCGTCGTACTGGATGCTCAGACCCCCGTCGGGGAAGCGCCCATCGATGGTGCACGTGTGGCGTGACGGGCCGGTGGGGAGCAGCAGCACGAGGCACACGTCGTCGCCGTCGACGGTGCGCGCCAGGTATGCGGTGGGCCCGTCGGTGCGGCTGGCGAGCTGGCGAACGGATGCCTGGTCGATCGCCGCGTCGACGCTCGTGACCCGGGCCGCTTCGGCGGCCAGGGGCAGCCGGTCGAACAACGGGAGCAGGTCGGTCTCGTCGAGCGGAGTTCCGGAGCCCGCGGACGAGGTTGGGCCGATGGTGGACGACGACACGAGCTCCGGCGGTACGCGCTGGCCGGCGGCCCAGCCGAGCACTGCACCGACCACGAGGCCGACCCCTGCTGCGACGGCCGCCCATCGCACGCGTCGCGCTCGCCCGCCTGCGTCGTCGGCCGGCATGTGCTCATCGACCGCCTCGCCCGCTGCGACATCCGCGATCCCCGAACGCGACGCGACCTCAACGCGTGCTTCGGCCGGGCCCGTGCTCGTCACCGCATCACGATCGGCGTCGAGCGAGGCGGGCCCGGTGAGCTCGGCGAGCTCCGCGGTGGCCCGTGCGCGCTCGGCATCGGTGGAATCCGCGCCGTAGGCGATCCGCTCCAGTGCGCGGATGCTGCGCTCGATGGCGTTCACCCGGCCCCTTTCACGCCCGATGCTACTGCATCGGCACCACGGCTCTTCTGCCTCCGTCGACGGAGACGAACGGGCCGTGTGCGGTAAAGACCTGCGTCCACGCATGGGCCGTGGCATTGGCGCACCGTTCGCGCGATTGACCGCGTGAAGGACGCAGCGTAGCGTGCAGGCACAACGCAATATCGACGGCAAGGGAGCTGGTCGAGATGCCCGAATTCATGGACGTCCATCACGATATGGTCGGGATCACTGCAGAGGAGTTGCGGGCCGCCCATAATGCCGACCTCGCGATCCAGGACGAAGAACGCGTCGACTTCAAGCAGGCGTGGGCCGACCCCGAGAGCGGCGTCGTCTACTGCCTCTCGGAGGCGCCGTCGGCGGATGCAGTGCGCCGCATCCACGAACGCACCGGCCACCCGGCGGACGAGATACACCCCGTTCCGCTCGTCGTCTGAAGGAACGACCCCACGCAGCCCTCTCGATCACGTGGTCTGGATGGTGACGACCGGCGTGGCTCCCTGCGTCACGACGCGTGAGACGCAGCAGCACATCTTTCCGGTCGCGTTCTTCTCCCGCTCGCTGTAGAAGACGTCGCGGTGGTCGATCGCGCCGTCCAGGTCGAGGACGAGTACCTCGCACAAGCCGCACTCGCCCTTGCGGCAGTCGTACATCATGTCCGCGCCGGCCGCTTCGAGAGCTTCGAGCATCGAGGTGTTGGGGCCGACCGTGGCCTCCAGGCCGAGCGCCGGGACGCGGACGACGAACTCCTGCGGATCGAACCAGCCGCTGTTCCCGAATGTCTCGAATCTCAGGTTCGGGGCGTCGAGGCCCGCGTCGACCCAGGCTCGCCTGACCGCGTCCATCAGGCGGATCGGTCCACAGAGGTAGAGCTCGGTGTCGTCCTCGATCGCGCCGACGAGTGCCCTGACGTCGAGCGGCGTGCCCTCATCTCCGACGTGCAGGACGAGCCGGTCGCCGTGCAGGGCCTGGAGCTCGCCGACGTAGGCCATCTCCGATCGGCTCCGTCCGACATAGACGAGGGTGTAGTCGGATCGCACGGCGGCCAGCGTCACCGCCATCGCCGACACCGCCGTGATACCGATGCCGCCGGCGAGCAGCACGTAGCGCCGTGCCCCGATCCGCAACGGGAAGTCCACGAGCGGCTGCGTGAGCTCGATCTCGTCACCTTCGCGCAGGCCGTGCATGACGGCGGCGCCCCCGCGGCTTCGGGGACTGTCGAGCACGCTCAGGGCGATGCGGCGCCCGTCTGCGGTCGCATCCACGATCGAGTACGACCGGCGATCGTCCTCGCCGGCGACCCGGATGCGCACGTCGACATGAGCACCCGGCACGACCTTCACCGGCAGGGACGGCTCGATCACGATCCGCCGGATCCGGGGCGTCAATGCTCGGGACTCCACGATCCGGCCGCGCTGCCAGACCTCGCTGTTCGAAGCGGCCATGATCAGGAGGCGATGGCTGCGACCGGGGCAGCGGGCAGCAGGCCTTCCGCCTCGAGTCGCCGCTCGATCAGGCGCCGCACCCACATGCCGCCCGAGTCGATGTTCAGGCTGTAGAACTCGTAGTCGGGGTTGGCATCGATCGCCGCCTGCTGAGCGATGAGCATGTCCTCGTCCTCCTTGAACACCCGTGACACGCCATCTCGGAGCTGCGTGGTGATGAGTTGGCTTTCGAGCCGGTAGTTCCGCTGGAAGGACCAGAAGTAGTGGCAGCTGCGATCACGTTCGGGGGTGATCGTGTTCATGACATACCCGTTGACGCCCTGGCTCCGGTCACCTTGCGGGGCCCCGGTTCCGGCCTTCGCGACGCCGACGTCGATGCAGATCGTCGATGGCGCTTCGAAGTGGATGATCTGCCAGCGGTCGACGTTCCCCTCGAACCCGGGGAACCTGTCGCGCATGTTCTTCAGCCAGAAGGGCGGCGGGGCGATGTCGAGCATCCAGCGTTCGACCGTGACCGTCGTGTCGGTGTGGCTGGTCACGAAGTCCGATTCGCTCAGCTCCTCCTGCCCGATGCTCGAACCGTGCAGGAACTCCTCGTGGGTCAGGTCCATGAGGTTGTCGAGCACGAGCTGGTAGTTGCAGGCGACCTCGATCGTGAGCCCGTCGCCAGTCCAGCCTGCGGCATCCATCTGGGACATGTCCGGCACGAGTGATGGTTCCGCGAGGGTTGGATCGCCCACCCAGACCCAGACGAAGCGGAAGCGCTCGACCACCGGGAACGACGGCACGGTCGCGCTCGGGTTGATCGTCTCCTGGGCGGGCATCGAGATGCATCGCCCCGCCGAGTTGTACCGGATGCCGTGGTAGGGGCATTGGATGCCGTCGCGACCGACGAGCTTTCCCATCGACAGCGGCGCGAGCCGGTGCCAGCACGCGTCAGCCAGCGCGACCGGCTGGCCGTCCTCGGTCCGATAGATGGCCAGCGGCCGGCCCGCGACCGTACGCGACAGGATGTTCCTGTTCACCTCGTGATCCCACGCGGCGACGTACCACGCGTTCCGTGGATAATCGAGGACCTTGTTGACCGTGCTGTCCTTCACGAGAGCTCCTTCGATCTCAAATACCTATGGCGATAGTTATGGACTATAACTATGAGCATAGGTATTTCGCAAGCGACGGTGCAGAATCGGACCATGAGCCTCCGCTACGCCCTCCTCGCGCTCCTGACGGCACAGCCGATGACGGGCTACGACCTGGCCAAGGCCTTCCACATCTCGGTCGGTCACGTCTGGTACGCCCCTGACTCGCAGATCTATCCGGAACTGCGCCGGATGGAGGCGGCCGGACTCGTCGATGGCGTGGCGCTCCCGTGGGGGGACAAGGGAACGAAGACCGAGTACCACGTCACGGATGCGGGCATCTCGGAGTTCGTCGACTGGATGAACCTCCCCCTCCGGTACACGCGCGAGCGCGACCCCGCCCACCTCAAAGCCGCGTACTTCGAATGGGCCGACCCCGACGCCGTGCGGGAACAGCTCCGTGCACACGTCGCCCACTACGAGGATCAGCGCCGGCAATGGCTCGAACAACTCGAGTCCATCCGTGATCACACGCATCCGATCTTCGCAAAGCGCCTCGAACGGTACCCGTCATCCGAGTGGCCGCGCATCACCGCCTTCAAGATGTTCGCCTACGAAGGACTCGCCGCCCGTGCAGAACAGGAGATCGCGTGGGCGCAGCGAGGGCTTCGCCTGGTCGATGAGCTCGCCGGCGAATCCGCGGCCGACTGAAAGGGTCGGCCTTCCGGTCGGTGATGTGGATCAGTGCGGCAGCACTGCTCCTGCGCCGCCGTCGACGGTGACGAGTTGACCGGTGTGCAGTCGCGAGGTCGCGTCGCCGGTGCCGACGACGGCCGGGATCCCGTACTCGCGTGCGACGAGGGAGGCATGGGCGGCGAGGGTGCCGCCGTCGGTGACCACCGCCGCAGCCAGCGGGAAGAGTGGCGTCCACGCAGGTGCGGTGGCCTTGGCGACGAGGATCTCCCCCTTGCGGAAGCTCGGGAAGTCCTCGGGGCCGGCGACGAGACGAACCCGACCGGTCGCCCGGCCGATGCTGGCTGGATGCCCGAGGATCGCGTCCTCGGGAAGGCTCTCGGTGCGCCGGGCCCTCTGCACCGCGCGGGCGACCGGGTCGCCGATCATGCGCGGGGCGGTGCCGAGCGTGAGGGGCGCAGGAAGACGTCTTCGGCTCTCCCAGTCCGCCCTCCGACGTCGCGCGCTGAGCTCATGGTTCGACGCCGTATCGAAGACGTCGCTCCGGACGAGGAAGAAGACATCGTCGACGTCGACGATCGTGCCCGCGGTCCTGAGCCGCTGGCCGAGGAGACGGGCGCATCGCCGCAGGAGGGGCCACCCCAGCGTCAGGTCCCGAGCCTGTTCCTCCCGAATGACCGCGTACCGCTGTGCCACGGCGAGCAATCGGTCGAATCGGTCGAGGAGTCGAGGTCGCGATGCGAGGATGTCGCGCGCTGCGGACTCGGCCGCCCGCCGCTCGGTGGCAAGGCCGTCGGCGCTTGCTCGATCATCGGATGCTGCCGCCTCGGGCGCACCGCCGCGTTCACCCGCGGTCGCGAAGTACCAATCGATCGAGTAGACGGCGTGCGCGGGAACGACCGCCTCCCGGTCGCCGAGGCCTCGAAGGAGCACCTGCGGTCCGGATGCCCCGATCGCCGTCCCTTCGAGCGGCCCGGTCAGGTGCCGCGACCAGAACGCGGCAAGGGCGCCTTCCATCTTCCAGGCCGATCCACCGACGAGCGCGAGCAACCAGAGGTACTGCCCGGCGATCGAACACACCCGGTCGACCGTCTCGCCGATCTGCGGTGCGGACGCTGACGCGAGCTCGACGTCGGCGGTTCGTACCAGGTCGCGGTAGGCCGGCAGCAGCCGATCCCGCCAGTCGGCCTCGAGCCTGCGGAGGACCGCCCGATCGGCCGCCGCGGGGTTGTGGGAGACACGGGCCAGCGCGTTGTAGAGGAACCACGGTGCCCGCCCGCGGCTGTCGACCAGGATCCGCCACAGGACGCGCGGCGATGGAATCGGAATCGTGTTGTAGTACCAGCCGTTCACCGCCGCGTACCGGAAGGGGACTCGCACTCGAGCGGTCGTCCACATTCCCTCGAGGTACCCCTCCTCGAGTTCGGGCACGATCCATTCGGCGAACAGCGGCGTCATGGCCTCGGGAAGCCATTCGCCGAGGCGGAAGTTCCGCCACCACAGGCCCGGTCCGGGCGGGTCCCACGAGACGGGCTCTGGAAGTGCGGTCATCGGACGAGCCTGGATGAGGAAGAGCGCCCCAGTGCCATCGATCGCCCATTCGATGTCCTGCGGAACTCCGAAGAGCACCTCCACCTCGCGAGCGAGTGCTGCGACCGCGACGGCGTCCTTTGGGTCGAGCGTGCCCCGGTCTCGCTCACGGTGAGCCTCCGCGCCGTGGACGATCCACTGTTCGCCGACGTCCGTGCCGGATACGAGCGAGTCGGCGAGCCCGGCAACGGCCGTGACGACGACCTCGTTGCGGCGGCCCGAGAGCGGGTTGGCCGTGAAGGCGACGCCGGCAACGCGCGGCCGAACCATCTGCTGCACGAGCACCGCCATGCGCGCCGATCCGGTTTCCCCGGCCGGCCGTTCGCGTGCGTGTTCGTACGCTGCCACGCGGTCGTCGTGCGCCGATGCGAACGTGCGCCTCACGGCGTCGGGGACATCCGCCCCCTCGACGTCGAGGAACGTCTCATAGAGCCCGGCATAGGAGGCATCGGGCAGGTCCTCGGCGACACCCGACGAACGAACCGCGAACGGGCCGTCACCGATCCGGGCGACGGCCGCTGCGATCGCCGCATCGAGTTCGTTCCCGAGCTCGTCGACGGCGAGCTCGGGAATGACGAACCCCCGCGGCACGCGGAACCCGTTGGATGCGGCGGTCGCGAGGTTGGCCGCCTTGCTGCCGAGCGCACCTCGCGACGGACCCGGCGTGTCGGCGAGATCAGGAAGCTGCATCGTGGTCACGACAACCTCCACCAATAGGTAGTGATGCGATATGTAGTGGTGCTACTCTAAGTCATATCGGTCGCCGCCGCCAGAGGGCGTCCCGACCTGCACCCGACGTGAAGGAAGCGGTGATGCGCGTGAGACCTGAAGCGCTCAAGGGCCACCTGGATGGCCTCCTGCTCGCCGTGCTCGAGAACGGCCCACGCCACGGGTACGCGATCATCGAGGCGGTCCGCACCGGAAGCGGCGGCACATTCGATCTGCAGACCGGCACCGTGTACCCGGCATTGCACCGCCTCGAACGGGCCGGATTCATCGAGAGTCGCTGGCATGTGATCGGCGGCCGTCGTCGGCGCGAGTACGAGCTCACGGCCTCGGGACGACGCGCGCTCGGAGACGAGCGCGCGGTCTGGGCCGAATTCGCCGGCGCCGTCTCCTCACTCCTCGGAGGACGGACATGGCCGGCCGACGCCTCGTAGACGGGGCATCCGCGGCTCGAGGCGTCGGGTCGAACGAGATCATCGACGCGTACCTGGCCGATCTCGGTGCGCGTCTGCATGGGCCGGCTCACGCCCGAAGAGCGGTGTTGGAGGAGATCCGCACCGACCTCGTCGACTCGGTCGAACAGTTCACGAGGCAAGGCATGCCCGAAGCGGATGCAGCGCGGGTGGCGGTCTCCGACCTCGGATCAGCCGCCGTCGTCGCCGACGCCTTCGCCGGTGAACTCGCGATCGTCCACGCTCGACGAATGCTGCGGATCCTCCTGATCACCGGGCCAGTCGTCGGGGTCTGGTGGTTCATACTCCTCGCACCCGACCAGTGGGCGTCATACCCCGGCATGCTGATCGCGGCCATTCCCGCGCTCCCGATCGTGGCCGCGGCGGTGGCGACGGCGATCGTGGTCTTCGCGACCACCGGTTCGCTCATCCGGTGGGTGCCCGAGGCGACGCCCTTCCGCACGGTCATCCTCGCCGCGCTCGTGGGGCTCGCGTGCATCGTCGGCGACCTCACGGTCCTTTCGGCCTTGCTGATCCGCGCGGTGACCGGATCGGCGGCCACGTTACCGCTCGGAATCGCAGTGGTCGCCGTGCTCGCGAGCGCCATCCGCCTGCCGCTCGCCGCGTGGGCGACCGTTTCCACCGTGCGAATCGCCGGCCGATTGCGTCGAGCTCGTCCTGCCGGCGGGCGAATCGGTGATCGAATCAGTGACCGTCCCGGTCGAGGGTAATGCCGCCACGACATCGGATTCGGCGTGAACGGATGCACCAGCGCCTCCGCGATCGCGACGAAGATCCGCGTCGCCGGCGCCATGCACGGGATCTCGTCCGGGTTGTCCGCCAGGGTCTTCGACGTGGAGCAGTCACCCGAGGGGATGTCGCTGTTGGTGAGCGCGACCACCGTGATGTCCTCGGCCGCGTTGTGGAAGACCGACGCGTTGTACCCGGGGATCTCCCCCATGGCGTCACGCAGATCCCCCAACGACCATGCGCTTCGACCGAGCTCGGAGGAACCTCGACCGGCACCCCAACTACATCCTCGCGGCCTACATGGCCTCGGGCACCTAGGGCGTGTCTCCTAACCGGTTGGGGGTGAGTGCGGCAGGCTGGGGCGCGTGTCGCGTTCTCGGGAGTTGTCGGATGCTGCGTGGGCTCGGATCGAATCGTTGATGCCGGTCGCGTCTGCCAGGGGCGGACGCCCGTTCCAGGACCATCGCCGCGTGGTCGAGGCGATCATCTGGCGGTACCGGGTCGGGTCGCCGTGGCGCGACCTGCCTGCGGAGTTCGGCCCATGGCAGACCGCGTGGAAGCGGCATCGCCGGTTCAGTGAGGACGGCACCTGGGACAAGATCCACGCCGAGCTGCTCCGCGACGCGGATGAAGGCGAGGGGATCGACTGGCAGGTCAGCGTGGACTCCACGATCAACCGTGCACACCAGCACGCGACGAACCTTCCACGCAGCACGGGGGGATCTGTCGAACTACAGGAATCTTCGCGTCGAGCCCGCTGACCATGCGATCGGCCGGTCACGGGGTGGTTTGAGCACGAAGATCCATCAGCTCGTCGATGGTCGCGGGCTGCCGCTGGTCGTCGCCGTCTCGCCCGGGCAGTCCGGGGACGCGCCGATGTTCCCGCTGCTGATGAGTCACCTCCGCGTCGAACGCGCCGGTCTCGGCCGGCCCCGCACCCGTCCGGACGCGGTCCGCGGCGACAAGGCGTACTCGTCCCGCGCGATCCGTTCTCACCTGCGCAGCCGCGGCATCACCGCCGTCATTCCCGAACCCGCCGACCAGGCCGGGCACCGCAAACGACGCGGATCCCGCGGCGGCAGGCCACCCGCCTTCGACGCCGACTCCTACCGTGGTCGCAACGTGATCGAGCGCGGCTTCTGCGGCACCAAGCAATGGCGGGGCCTGGCCACCCGGTACGACAAACTCGCCATCGTCTATCGCGGCGCAGCCGTCCTACGAGCCATCACACTCTGGCTCACAAGGTTAGGAGACACGCCCTAGGGCCGAGCTCCTGAACGCGCGGATCGCGGCATGTGCGTGCAGGCCTTGGCGCCGGATGGTCCCGGGCATCCAATGAGGGTCAGCTGATGCCAACATGGAGCGTCAGGCTCCGGGTGGGAGCAGCAGTCCCTGCAGCACTGCCTCCTCCCAAGCGCGGTAGTCGGCCGTCGGCAGGTTGGCGTCCTCCCACTTGATGCGGACCTCAGGTGAGGCCGTGATCCACAGCCGGCGGCCCAGCACCTCCTTGGGTACGTCGGTGCGCAGCCAGCCATGGGAGTCGAGGAGTTCGATGAGCCACCCCTGGTCGCGGTGACGGAACTCCTCCTGGTCACGCCACCAGGAGGCCACCTCGGCATCCGACGCGGCCGCCTCGACGAACACCCGCGCCAGTGGCAGAGCGCGCTCGGCCACCGCCTCGTCATGCCGGCAGAACTGAGTGATCACTGCTGCTCCTTCGGGGAGTGCGTCCATGGCCTGCCTGGTCCGCTCGACCTCGTCCGGTGACGGGACGAGCTGCCGGAGGGCCTCGAGCAGCACCGCCGATTTGGCGCCGAAGTAGTTGAAGACCGTGCCTTCAGAGACTCCCGCGGCCTCGGCGATCGCCTTCGTGGTGGTGCCGGCGTACCCGCGCGCGAGGAAGAGCGGCAATGCGGCCTCGGCCACCAGAGCACGCGCTGCCTGGCGTTGACGTTCGCGAAAGGTGGGTCTTGTGGTCACGCTCAGAATCATATAGCATCACTCAGAGTAGTGAAGTGAGACTCGACCCCCTGCGGGTCCGGAAGACCATGACTCGCTCGCGGTGCCTGGCCCCATCGTTTGAGCGGGCCTGCCGCGCGAGGCGCCCACGCTCCGATGTGCGGCTCACCCGATAACTACGGGACTCATGTCCCGAGCCCGCCCCCGCAACCCCCCGCGGTGGCCGATCCATGGAGTCGTCATGTCCATAGTCCCTGTGTTCTCCACCTTGCTGGCTGTTGTCCTGGGTGGTGCCACCATCACCGGCGCCGCGGCCGCGGCGGCGCAGGACGATCAACCCGAACGCGCGAGCCACGCGCACATCCTCGTGCTCGGCGTCGAGGTCGTACCCGGCAGCTTCCCGCCCGTTCCGGCGAGCGTGAAGGCGTGCATCGACCTGGCCGCCAACGAACCGGTTCCGGCCCGGGCGCACCACGTGCACCTGCACCTCGGGTTCGCAGGGGAGCAGCTCTTCGAGCACTCCGGCAACATCGTGATCCCGACCGCGCCGTACGTCGATCCGGCGTTCGGCCCGGTGCCCTGGGATGACTGCGCTGGGTTCCTCGCGATGTTCGGACTCGACTAAGCCCGGTCCACCGGCGCGAGTCGGCGGGGTGGGGGCTTGGCGTAGGACGAGAGTGCCCTCCTGAGCGGGTCCTGCGCACCACCCGTTCAACTTTTGATCAACTTTCGCAGAGCAAGCAAGCTCTGTTGGAGTCATTCGAACAGAGAAGAGGGCCGGTGACCAGGCCCCTTGCTTGTCGGGTCGCGTCCGGCGAACTAGCAGGAGGTCCATGATGAGCGAAATGAATCCAAAACCGCGGTCGCTTGTTTTCAAGATCGGCTGGGGCATCTTGTTGTTCATCTCCATCGGCAATGTCCTGGGCCACATCGGCTTGTCCATCTTCGAGTCTCAGCCCAGTACGGTCTTTGTTACCTGGGCTGGGATGAACTTTCTGGCCGCCGGGATCCTCCTGATTCCCTACTGGCGAAGGGAAAGGTGGGCCTGGTTCCTCGTCTGGGCCCTAGTAATCCCCTATGCCTTAGTGATCCTCTTCAATCAAGACGTCGGGCCGATTTACTTAGGAGAAGCCGCGTTGATCGCTCTCGGCCAGCTTCTGACGTATCGCACTGTCTTCGCTAAGGAGTAGCGGGATAGCCGATTGCAGGATGCAAGGGCCCGCCATGAACTCAGCAAACCCGTAGCTCGCCGACGAGCGCGCATCGGGCCGGTACCTGACGATCGATCGGTGGCGCGACGAGGCATCCTTCGACCGGTTCATGGCCGAGCACCGCCACGAGTACAGCGCACTCGACGAGGAACTCGCCGATGTCTCAGGGCGCGGCACCCGACTGGGCGGTTTCCCCCGAAGATGACGCAGGCCTCCGCCGGTCGTTGACGATTGGTCAGCGCTCGCTGTACTGTCAGCGTGTGCTGACCATAGCCTCTCGCCTCGATGTCATGAACCGCGTCGGCCGCGCGATTGCCGACCCCACGAGGTCGCGCATCCTGCTCGCCCTGCTCGACGGCCCCGGCTATCCCGGAGTGCTCGCCGGCGACCTCGAGCTCACCCGCACGAACGTGTCGAACCACCTCGCCTGCCTCCGCGGTTGCGGCATCGTGGTGGCGGTGCCGGAAGGGCGGCAGACGCGTTACGAGATCGCCGACCCGCACCTCGCCCGCGCACTCGGCGAGCTCATCGGCAGCGTCCTCGCGGTCGACGAGGGCGCCCCATGCATGGACGAGAACTGCGATCTGCCCGGATGCTGCTGACGAGGAGGCGCCGATGATTCTGGAGATACCCGGCGACGGGAGACTGCCCGTGGCATGCTCGCTCGACGCGGCCGAAGGCGGGCGGCGGAACGAGGAGTGGCGTCGGCTCGACGCCGACTACGCGCTCGAGCGGGAGCTTCGCGACGGGCAGCTCGTCGTGCGCTACGTCGATCACCCCGACGCCGTCCGCCGCCTCACCGAGCTGGTCGATGCCGAGCGGCGATGCTGCGCATTCGTCGACTGGTCGGTCGACCGCTCGAACGCCGGTCTCCGACTCGTGGTGCGAGGCGACGAGTTCGCGCTGACCACCCTGCCGGTATGAGCGCGATCGAGCAGGTGGGCGAGGCGCGCACGCACGTGCTGCGCCGACGCATCCGTTTCGTTGTCGCGTTCACGATCAGTTACAACGTGATCGAGGCGATCATCGCGCTCGCGGCCGGCAGCGTGGCCTCCTCGGCCGCGCTCGTCGGCTTCGGCCTCGACTCGATCGTCGAGGTGCTCTCGGCGGCCGCCGTCGCGTGGCAGTTCGCGGCCCGAGACCCTGAGACGCGCGAGAAGACGGCGCTGCGCATCATCGCGATCTCGTTCTTCGGCCTCGCCGCCTACGTCTCGGTCGACGCGGTGCTCTCGCTCGCGGGGGTCCGAGAGCCCGAGCCCAGTCCCGTCGGCATCGCGCTGGCGGCGGTGAGCCTCGTGGTGATGCCCATTGTGAGCTGGATCGAGAGGCGCGCCGGCCGCGAGCTCGGCTCGGCGTCTGCGGTCTCCGACTCGAAGCAGACGCTCCTCTGCGCCTACCTCTCGGGCGCGCTGCTCGTCGGCCTCCTCCTCAACTCCCTGCTCGGCTGGGCGTGGGCGGATTCGATCGCCGCGCTCTTCATCGCAGGGTTCGCCGTGCGCGAGGGCATCGAGGCGTGGCGTGGCGACGCGTGCGCCGTTCCGGTCGCCGCGCTCACGGGCGAGCGCGAGGTCGAGCACGACCATCACTGATCCGGCCCGGATGCCGCGTCAGCCGGCGTAGACGACGGCCTTCAGCGCTTCGACGCCGCCCAGTCGAGCAGGCGATCCGCCGGCCACGTCGTGACGATGCGCTCGGCGGGCACGCCGTTCGCCTCGGCGCGTGCGGCCCCGAGGTCGAGGAAGGAGAAGTGCCCGGGGGCGTGCGCGTCGGTGTCGATGCTGAAGAGGCATCCGACCTCGAGCGCGAGCTGGATGAGCTCGTCGGACGGATCCTGCCGCTCGGGCCGCGAGTTGATCTCGACGGCGACGTCGTGCTCGGCGCATTCCGTGAAGACCACCTTCGCGTCGAACGTCGACTGCGGCCTCGTGCCGCGGTTCCCCTCCACGAGCCGGCCGGTGCAGTGCCCGAGCACGTTCATCCTGGGATTCTCGATGGCCCGGAGCATCCGCTCGGTCATCTCCCGCGACTCCATCCGCAGCTTGGAATGCACGCTCGCGACCACGACGTCGAGGCGGCCCAGCATCTCGGGCGTCTGGTCGAGCGTGCCGTCGAGGAGGATGTCGGTCTCGATGCCCGAGAGCAGCCGGATGCCGCCCCCGTCGTTGAGCTCGTCGAGCACGCCGAGCTGCTGCTGCAGGCGCTCCACGCTCAGCCCGTTGGCGACCGTGAGGTTCGGCGAATGGTCGGAGATCACCAGGTACTCGAGGCCGACGAGCGCGGCCGCGCGCGCCATTGTCGCGATGGGGGTCGTGCCGTCGCTCCACTCGGTGTGGCTGTGCAGGTCGCCCTTCAGCTGCGCCCGGAGGCCGGGCTGCGACACGGCGATCGCCGGGCCGCTCTTGGTGCGCAGGTCGGCGAGGTACGCCGGCACCTCGCCGGCGACGGCTTCGGCGATCACGGTGTATGTCGTATCGCCGATGCCCTTCGTGCGCTTCAGGCGCCCGTCGCGCACCCGCGCGGCGAGCTCGTCGGCCGAGTACTCGCCGATGACGTCGGCCGCCCGGCGGAACGCCTTGGACTTGAACGACGAGGCTCGATCGCGCTCGAGCAGGAACGCGATCTCCTCGAGTGCCGCGACGGGATCCATCTGCCCATTGTGGCCTTCCCCGGCGTCCATCGGAACGACCGTCAGTCGGTCCCGGTGAGCACTCCCGCCACCGCGCTCGCGGCGGTCGCGGCATCCGCGCCGAGGTCGGGAGGAAGCACGCCCTGCAGCCAGAGGGTGGCGAAGCCGTGCACGAGCGACCATGCGGCGACCGCGACCGTCTCGGGATCCTCGGCCCGATCGGCGCTCCACCCGGCGACCGCGGCTTGCAATGCGCCCATCGCCCGCGCCTGGGCGGCCCGCAACGCGGGGTCGTCCTGGTGGACCAGCTCCGGACGGAACATGACCTCGAACCTGCCACGGTCGCCGACGGCGAACGACACGTAGGCGACGCCGGCGGCCCGCAGATCGGTCACCGGCCCCAACCGCTCGACGGCGTCGGCGAGCCTGGAGTACCCGTCGGTCGCCAGCGCCGTCATGAGCCCGGCACGATCGCCGAAGTGATGGGCGGGCGCCGCATGCGACACGCCGACCCGGCGAGCGAGGTCGCGAAGCGTGACCGCGGCGGGCCCGGACTCCTCGATCACCGCAGCGGCGGCCGTGAGGAGCGCGTCGCGCAGGTCTCCGTGGTGGTAGGGCCGATCACTCATGGCACCAGTATGACCAACCAATCTTGTCATTGACAAGTTCACCTTGTCGGCCTAATCTAGCCGTTGTCAAGATTGGAAGGTCCATGGAACCACTCATCACCCTCGTCGGCGTCACCCTCGTGCTGCGCGCCATCGGCACCTTCGGCGCCCGCCCACTCCGGCATTTCCCGACCGCCCTGCGTGGTGGCCTCGCGGCGATGTTCCTGCTCACGGGCACCGTGCACTTCGTCGGCATGCGGGAGGAGCTGGTCGCCATGGTGCCCGGCTTCCTGCCCGCGCCGGAGCTCATCGTCACGCTGACCGGAGTCGCCGAGCTCGCCGCAGCGATCGGCCTGCTCATCCCGCGCACCGCGCTGCTCGCCGCAAGCGGCCTCACCGCCCTGCTCGTCGTGATGTTCCCCGCGAACGTGGCGCTCGCGCTGTCGGGCCAGCCGATCCCCTGGTACGACGAACTGCCCTGGCGCACGCTCATGCAGCTCGTGTTCCTCGCAGCGACGATCACGGTCGTCATCGACCGATACCGCGCATGGAACTCGACGCGACGGATGCCCCGAACCGACGTTCCGGCGCAGGCCTCCGTCGGCGCGCCCTCCGGCTCCTGAGCGCGCAAGTGAGGCGGCGCCGGGCCCCCCGCCCGACGCCGCCTCACGCTGCCGCTACTCGTACCGCAGCGACTCCACCGGGTCCTGACGTGCGGCCCGCGCCGCCGGCAGGGTGCCCGCGAGGAACGCGACCCCCATCACCACGAGGATGATCACGGCGATCGACACCGGGTCGAACGCGATGAGCGTCAGGCCGGGCAGGTCGGCGAGCAGCGCTCCCCCGAGCGCCGAGCTCACCGCCGTGCCGACGAGCATGCCGAGTCCGGCGCCGATCGCGCTGCCGAGGAACCCGATGAACACCGCCTCGAGGCTGAACAGCCCGAAGACCTTGCCACTGCCCATGCCCATCGCCTTCATGAGGCCGATCTCCCGGGTGCGCTCCTGCACCGACATGAGCAGGGTGTTCACGATGCCGAAGCTCGCCGCGAGCAGCGCGATGATCGCGAAGGCGTTCAGCACGAGCACGATCCCGTCGATGACCGCCTTGAACGTGCCGAGCTGTTCGGTGACCGTCGTCGAGTCGTAGCCGGCGTCGGCGAGCCGATCCTGCAGGGCGGTGATCTCCTCCTCGGTCGAGTCGGCGTCGAACCACACCGTCGCCTCCGAGAACGCATCGCGCTCGCTCGCGTCGAGGCCGGTCGACTGCGCGTCGAACAGTGCGTCGCCGAACGCGTCGTTCGGCACGGCCGAGCTCGTCGTGCCGAGGCTCGCCTCGGCGACGCCCACGACGGTCGCCTCGAGCTCGTGCTGCACGCCCTCCGAGTCGGTCACCGCGAGCGTCACGGTCTCGCCGATCGCCGCATCGGCGTCGTCGAAGCCGAGCGCGTCGACGTAGGAGTCGGGGATGACGACTTGCGACTCTGATGCCGCGGCATCCGGTTGCTCACCCGCGGCGAGCTGCAGCTGCATGCCGTTGACGAACCCGCCGACGCCGATCTCGTACTTCATGCCGTCGTCGGAGGTGATGTAGTCCGCGTCGATCGTCTTCGTGGGCTGCACCCGCTCGACGCCCTCGATCGCGGCGAGCTCGTCGAGCTGCGTCGTGCCGATCGGGGCGACGACGGCCGTCGAGCCGGGAGGGCCGGCCACAGGGCCGCCGCTGATCGCGTCGGGGTCGTACTCACGGGGGCCGTCTGCGTCATCCGACGCATTGTCGGCGACCTTCGTGACCGTCATCACGTCGTCGGCACCGATCGCGGCGACCGTGTCGTCGATGTACCGGTTGATGCCGGTGCCGAGCCCGTTCGTGATCGTGAGCGTGAAGGCGCCGACGAAGATCGCGAGGATCGTGAGGATCGTGCGGGTCTTCGAGCGGAAGGTGTTGCCGATCGCCGAACCGATCAGGTCGAGGGTCTTCATGCCGCCACCTCCTCGTCGACGATGACGCCGTCCCGGATGTAGATGCGGCGGTCGCAGCGGGCCGCGAGCTCCTCGTCGTGCGTCACGACGATGAGGGTGATGCCCTGCTCGCGGTTCAGGTCGAAGAGGATGTCCTCGACGACCGCACCCGTGGCAGTGTCGAGGTTGCCCGTCGGCTCGTCGGCGAAGATGACCCGCGGGTTGTTCACGAGCGCGCGGGCGATGACCGAGCGCTGCTTCTGGCCGCCCGAGAGGTTCACCGCCTTGTTGCGCGCCTTGTCGTCGAGCTCGAGCTGCTCGAGCGCGGCGAGGCCGCGGCGCTTGCGCTCACCGCGGCCGACGCCGGCGATCTTCAGCGGAAGCACCACGTTCTCGATCACCGAGGCGTTCGGGGTGAGGAAGAACTGCTGGAACACGAATCCGAACGTCTTGTTGCGCGTGCGATTGAGCTTCGCGCCGCGAAGGCCGCGGGTGTCCGCGCCCTCGAGTTCGATCGACCCCTCGGTGGGCTGGTCGAGCAACGCGAGCACGTGCATGAGGGTGGACTTGCCCGAGCCGCTCTTGCCGATGATCGCGACGCTCTCGCCCTCGTGGATGTCGAGGCTCACCCCCTTGAGGGCGTCGAAGCGGTTGGGGCCGCGGCCGTACGACTTGTGTACGTCCTTGGCCGAGAGGATCGGGGCGGTCATGAGCGGGTCCTGTTCTTCGGTGGTTCCGATGTTCCGGTTCCGGTGGCTTCCGGCTGTCCTTCCAGCGTCGGCGAGCGCAGGCTCAGGCACATCCACCCGTCGGCGTCACTTCGACTACCGCGTCCGCGGTACGACGGATGCCGCGTGCGGCTGACGCGCCCGCCCGCGAACCACGCCATGCTGGACCTATGACTCCGACGAAGGACGCGTCGGCCGGCCACGCTCCCCGCCGGTGGCCGGCATGGATCGGCGACGTCGTCGCCGCCGTGTTGATCGTCGTGGCCGCTGCAGCGTCCTACCCCGGCCACGACCTCCTCCCCGGCAATCCGCTCGGATTCGCCGCAGCCGTCGCGCCCGCGGCCATCCTGCCGCTCCGGCGGCGCTGGCCCATCCCGGTCCTCGCTGCCTGCGTCGTGCTGTTCGCGGTCGCGGCCTTCACCGGCGCGCTCGGGGACGGCCTGGAGCTCGCCACCGCGATCGCCGTCTTCGGCGTCGCCGTGCGCACCGACCGCCGAACCACGCTCATCACCGCGGTCGTCACCGCCGTCCTCCTCGTGGGAATCGGCCTCCTCAGCGGCATCGCCAGCCCGTTCGAGCCGCGCACGTTCCAGTACGCCGTCACGATCGGCTTCGCGGCGGCCGCAGGTGAGGCGACCAGGTCGCGGAGGGCGTACATCGCAGCGATCACGGAACGAGCGGTTCGTGCCGAGGAGACCCGCGAATCGGAGGCCCGGCGCCGTGTCGCGGAGGACCGTCTGCGCATCGCGCGGGACCTGCACGACGCGGTCGCCCATCAGATCTCGGTGATCAGCCTCAACGCGGGCGTCGCATCGTCCGCGCTCGAGTCGCGGCCCGAGGCAGCGCGGGAGGCGCTTTCGACGATCCGCTCGGCCGCACGCGCGGTGCTCGGCGAGATCGGCGACCTGCTCGCGATGCTCCGCGCCGAGGACTCGGGCGGGGCATCCGATGCCGTCGGTCCGGCGCCGCAGCCGGGGCTCGATCGGCTCGACGAGCTCGTCGCCCGCTTCCGCGAGTCAGGGCTCGAGGTGACCCTCCGCGTGGACGGCGACCTCGCCCGCCTTCCGGTCGCCACCGACCTCGTCGCCTACCGGGTGCTGCAGGAGGCGCTCACGAACGCGCACAAGCACGGCGCCGAGCACCGGGTGCACATCCTCGTCGAGGTGCGGCCGGATGCCGCGCGCCTCGTCGTCAGGAACCCGGTCGCAACCGGTGCGAGCGCGACCGCCACCGCATCGGGGGCCGGGCACGGGCTCCTCGGCATCCGCGAGCGCGTGGCCTCGGTGCGTGGCACCGTCGAGGCGGGACCGGCCCCTGGCGGGTACCGCCTGACGGTGACGCTGCCGCTGCCGTCCGACCGGGTCGACCCGCGGCATCCGTCACCCCAACCCGGAACGGATGAACTCCGATGACCTCGGTGCTCATCGTCGACGACCAGGCCCTCATCCGCACCGCGCTGCGCGAACTGCTCGGGCACGAGCCCGGCATCACGATCGCGGGAGAGGCGGTGAACGGCGAGGAGGCGGTCGCGCTCGCGAGATCGGCGCATCCCGACGTCGTGCTCATGGACATCCGCATGCCGGTCATGGACGGCATCGCCGCGACCGCCGAGATCTGCGGCGACCCGGCGCTCGCCGAGACGCGCGTGCTCATCCTCACGACGTTCGAGGAGGACGAGTACCTCGTCGCGGCGCTCCGCGCCGGCGCGAGCGGCTTCATCGGCAAGGGCGCGGAACCCGAGGAGATCGGCCGCGCCGTGCGGGCGGTGCACGCCGGCGACGCGCTCCTCTCGCCGGCCGCGACCCGCAGCCTCATCACGCGCTACGTGCTCCCGCCGACGGATGCCTCGCGCTCGATGTCGACGCCGGCTGCGGCGCCCGAGCTCGACCTCCTCACAGAGCGCGAGCGCGAGGTGCTCCTGCTCGTCGCGCGAGGCCGCTCCAACCAGGAGATCGCGGAGGAGCTCTACATCTCGCCGGCCACGGCGAAGACGCACGTGAATCGCATCATGTCGAAGCTGCACGCGCACGATCGCGCCCAGCTCGTGATCCTCGCGTATGAGAGCGGATTACTGCAGCCGGGATCGGCCTGAGCTCGTTCGCCGCCTCCAACCCGTCCCGCCTCGCGAGCGGCGTCGACGGCGGCGACTCCTTGTCGGCGAGGTCGGCGAGCGGGTTCACCGAGGGCTCGCCGTCATTGCGCGGGCATCTCTCATAGCGCAAGGCTTAGCCATGGAGATCCCCTCGGCCGCGCAAGTGCCCAGGTCGGCGCGGGTGCCTCACGCGACGTGGACCGTGGGCGCCGTCGCATGGGTGCTGACGCTCGGGTACTTCGCCGCGCAGCTCGGCCCGGCAGCCGCGTGGAGCGACCCGCCGTACAGCTTCCTCGCGAACACGATCAGCGATCTCGGCAACGCGGGTTGCGGGCCGTTCCGCGGCATCGGGGGCACGATGGTGGTCTGCTCCCCGCTCCACGCGATCATGAACGCGGCGTTCGTCGCCCTCGGGGTCCTCACAGCCCTCGGCGCGATCCTGCTGTGGCGCTGGTGGCCGCGCGGGAGGCTCGTCGCGACGGGGCTCGTCGGCGTCATCACATCGGGCGTGGGCGGCATCCTCGTCGGTCTCGCCCCGGCGGATGTGGCCGTGCCGGTGCATCTCGCCGGCGTCGCCCTGCAACCGCTCGGCGTCGTCGGGATGTTCCTGCTCGGCCTCGCGACCTGGCACGAACGCAGTCTTCGATCGATCCTCGGCCTCGCACTTGGCGGCGTCTCGATCATCGCTTGCGCGCTCCTCTTCGCCCGCACCGATTTCGGGCTCGGATTCGGCGTCATCGAGCGCCTCGCTTTCGACACGCTCACGATCTGGACCGGGGTGCTCGGCATCGTCGTGCTCGCGGGCGGTGGACGCGGACGTCGACCCGCGGCCTCGGTGTGATGCGGGTCTCCCGTGCGTTCATCGGCGCGACCCTGCTGCAGCCGGGGTCGGCGTGAGGATCGCGTCCGGCGGCCCGAACACGGTCCGGAGATTCGCCCCTACATGTATGTGTACGACGAGAGCGTCGCGTTCATGAGGTTCGCGACGATGACCCCCGACCACGCGAGCATGCCGATGAGGGCAGCCACGCTGAGCGCGATCGCGACCCACATCGGCGCCGATCCGCGGCCGGCCTGGCGCTTCACGACCACCGACCGCCCGATCACGTACACGAACGGCGACAGGCACGCCCAGTGGAACTGCCGTGTGTAAGCCAGCTTCCTGAGCCCCGCCACATCGAGATAGGCGAACCCGACCGCCGCACCGTACAGGAGCCAGCTGAGCGCGGTCGCGGTGAGGTACATCGGGTCGAAGTACATGCGCACCTGCGCCATCGGATCCGTCAACGAACTCAGCATGTAACCCGAGGGGTCGAACTGGAAGAGCGGGATGAGCGCCAGGCACGGCAGCGTCACGATGAGCCAGATCCACACGGTGTCGACCGGGGTCCCGGCGGCGACACGTGCCCGCACCTCGGTGCCGTACGGCGCGTACGCCGGCGGGTCGAGGGGCGTCGCGTACTCGGTCCACTGCCGGCCGTCCCACCACCGCTGGCCGGAGCCGCTCGGGTCGGGATACCAGCCGGCGGGCGCGGGCGCGAGATCGGTCATCGTTCCTCCTGTGGGGGCGGGTCGAGGGGTCGTCGGGGCGGGTCGTCGGGGCGGGTCGAGGGATCGAGCGTACGAGTCCGCGGGTCGGGGTGAGGCAATGCTAGGGGGCGGGCGGGCGCCTGCACCATGCCCCGACGCGACTAGGGTGCAGTCGAGGGCAGTTTTCTGGAGGATGCGTGGCCGGGGTGACCAGCGCGGACGTCGCGCGCGAGAGCGGGGTCTCCCGCACGACCGTGAGCTACGTGCTGAACGGCACCGAGGGCACCTCGATCTCTGAGGCCACGCGGCGACGCGTGCTGGAGACCGCCGCGCGACTCGGCTATGCGCCGTCGGCCGCCGCCCGCGCGCTTCGCAGCGGGCGCAGCGACCTCGTGCTGTGCGTGCTGCCCGACTGGCCCGTCGGCCCCGTGGTCGAGACGATGCTCGACCACCTGGCCGACGAGCTCGCGGAACGCGACCTCTCGGTGCTCGTGCACCACGTGCGCGGCGACCGCCCGCTGTCGCACCTGTGGCGCGCCGTCACCCCTCGGACCGTCGTGGGCCTGACGCCGTTCGATCCCGATGAGGCGCGCGCGATGCGGCAGGCCGGCATCCAGGTCGTCGGCACCGGCGTCGACGACCCCGACGCCGAGGATCCGCAACCCCGCATCGGCAGGATCCAGGTGGACCGCCTCGTGGCAGGAGGTCGCCACCGCGTCGGGTACGCCACGACCGACGATCGACGCGTCGCCGACTTCGCCGACCGGCGCCTGGCGGGCGTGCGCGCGGCGTGCGCCGAGCACGGACTCGCGGCTCCGCTCGTCACCCCCGTCCCGGTCGACGCCGACGCCGGCGCGGCCGCCGTCGCCACCTGGCGTGCGGCCGGCGTCGACGGCGTCGCCGCCTACAACGACGAGGTCGCGTTCGCGGTGCTGGCCGGTGCTCGCGTCACTGGACTCGCGGTGCCTGCAGACCTCGCGGTGATCGGCGTCGACGACGTGCCGTTGGCCGCGCTCGCCTCGCCGCCGCTCACGACCGTGACGCAGTCGATCGAACGCGAGGCGTCGTACCTCGCGGCATGCGTCCTGGCCGCGCTCGACGGCGAGGATGCACCTGTGCGTCCGCACGGCGGGCCGGTGCTCGTCGAGCGCGACTCGGCCTGATCACTCGGGCCGAGCCGCGCTCGAGGCAGCCACCCGTCAGGGCAGCGGGTAATGCGTGATGAACTGCGGCACACCGATCACGCTGGTGTCGGCCGTGCCGCCGATCCCGTTCACGACGTGCAGGATGGTGCCGGCGCTGAGGTTCACCGTCATGATGTGCTCGAGCGAGATGCCGTCGCCATCCGGCGCCTCGAACCCGTTCTCGGTGACGATCGACGGGTTGTTCTGGTTGAACACGTAGACGCCGCCGCCGTAGAGCGTGTGCTCGGTCACGTCGTCGGCGACCTTGTAGCCGGGGTAGCCGAGCGTGCCGTCGGGCCGAGTCCAATCCGCCTGCGTCGGCGGGTCGTAGGGCAGCTCGTTCTGGTAGAGCACGGTCGTGCCGCGCTCGCCGTTCCAGACGGTGTTGAACTGCTGGAAGTGCTCGACGAATAGGCCCGTCGCCGTCACGTCGTCGCCGTTTACGACCACGCCGGTACGCCCGGTGTTCGTGTTCCAGCGGTCGGTGTCGCCGTTCACGCCCTCGGTGAAGCCCTCGACGCCGTGATCGCCGCGCCACACCCAGGTGTGGTCGATGAGCACGTGGTCGCTGTTCACGACGAGCGCGGTGTCGGCCTTGCCGATGTGCGGGCCGCCGACACGGAAGTACACGTCGGAGAGCGTGATCGGGTTCGCCGCGTCGACCTTCGACCCCTGGCCGGCGCCGGGTTGCCCCACCTGCAGCAGCACGGGCGACTCGACGGTGCCTGCGTCGATCGTGACGCCTGCCACGACGATGCCCGGCGCGTCGGCGACCTTGAGCGGCACCGCCCCGTCGACGGCCGTGAGCGTCGCGTGGCCCATGCCGAGCACGACGGTGTCGGCCCGCTTCACCTGGATGCTGCTCGCCACGTCGTAGACGCCGGGCGTGAGGAGGAGGTGCTTGCCCTTCGCGAGCTGCGCGTTGATGGTGCCGACCGGGTCGCCGGGCTTCGCGATGAAGAAGTCCGTGATCGGGATCGTGCGACCCGGCGTCTCCCCGTCGGCCCACGTGATGCCGCGGGTGCCGGTCTGCGCCGCGGGCACGCGCACCGCGTAGCGTCCTCCGTCGTCGACGAAGAGGTACGGCTTCTCGCGGCTGACGGGCGTCTCCTCGAGCGTCGTGTACGGCGGGTTCGGGAAGCCCGCGTCATCCGGAGCGCCCACGACGCCCGAGAAGACCTGGTTCCAGACCGCGTTCGACCAGCCGCCCACGACCGTGTTGCGCGTGAGCCACTGCTGCTGCGATCCGTTGATCACGAACGGCAGGCGCGAGTCGGCGATGAAGCCGCCGCTCGCGTACTGCGGGCCGGCCGTGCAGTAGTCCATGAGCGACAGGTTGGCGCCCGACACGTCGAGCCGGCGCATGGACACGGCCTGCGAGACCGCCCAGAAGTTCGCGGAGCCGCGGCATCCGTCCTGGCCGAGCGAGTTCACGTGCAGCGAGAGGTTCGAGATCGTGCGCCAGAAGTTCACGAGGGCGAGGCAGTTGCTCGTGCCGCCGTCGGCGAGGCACCGGTTGTAGACCTCGAGCTTGCCCGTGATGTCGACCTCGCCGGGCGAGGCGCCGAGGCCGGCGATCTCGGTGTAGTAGCCGACGCGCGCCTGCAGCGGGTCCTCGGCAGTGCCGTACGCGCCGGGGAGGAACAGCACGCTGTGACGTGCGGTCGACATCTCGGCGTCGACCTGCGCGGCCGCGAGTTCGTCGAGCATCGCCTGCACCTCGTCGAGCGGCGTGTCAGGCGACACGACGGCGACGTTGGGCCCGAAGTCGGGTGCGAACGGGTCGATCAGCTGGTCCGTTGCGGCGTGCGCCGCCCCGGCGGTGCCGGTGACGGTGATGACCGCCGCCGCGACGGTCAATGCGGTGGCCATGCCGCGCGGGATGCGCGTGGGCCGCGGGTGAGTGCTCATTCGGTCGTGTCCTCCTCGTCGAGGGCCGGCGCGCTCCGCACGCGGGATCGATGCGATCGTCGGGGTGCGGATTGGTGACTCGTGTCACCAGCGACGTTTCGCTCAGGCTAGGGAACGCGGCGTGATCCCACAAGAGGGACGCGCATGACTGGCGACCGCGACGGGCGGATGCCGCGCCGCCCGCGAGCCCCGCTACAGTTCGACGACCGTCATGCCCGACCCGGCGCCGCCGGCCGTGCCCATCGCGGCGAGCGCCGCCGGCACCTCGTCGAGCGTGATGCGACGCCCGACCAACGCAATGGGGCGGAAGTCACCCGAGGCGACCGCGCCGAGCATCGAGGGGTACTCGCGCGCGGCCATGCCGTGGCTGCCCATGATCTCGAGCTCGCCGGCGATCACCGCGTCCATCGGCATCGCGGCGAGCGCACTGTCGCCGAACATGAGGCCGATCTGCACGTGGCGTCCGCGCTTCTTGAGGCTCTGCACGGACGCCAGCGCGGTCTCGCTGCTGCCGAACGCGTCGAACGAGACGTCGACGCCGCCTTCGGATGCCTCGATGACGCGCTGCGCGGCGCCCTCGCCGCCGCGCACGGGAACGGCGCCGAGCTTCTCCGCCGCCTCGAGCGCCGCGTCGGAGACGTCGACCCCGTACACCGTGACCCCGGCCGCGACGGCGATCATGATCGCGGAGAGACCGACGCCGCCGCATCCGTGCACCGCGATCTGCTCGCCGGGCGCGAGGCGGCTGCGCGAGACGATCGCGCGGTAGGCGGTGGCGAAGCGGCATCCGAGCGATGCGGCCTCGACGAAGCCGAGGGAGTCGGGCAGGCGGATCAGGTTGAGCTCGGCCTCGTCGACGACGACGAACTCGGCGAACGAGCCCCAGTGCGTGAAGCCCGGCTGCGACTGCGCGTCGCAGACCTGCTCGTTGCCCGAGCGGCACTCGACGCACCGGCCGCAGGCGCAGATGAAGGGCGCGGTGACGCGGTCGCCGACGCGCCAGCCGGCGTCGGGGTCGATCTCGGAGCCGAGTTCGGCGATCTCGCCGGCGAACTCGTGGCCCGGCACGTGCGGCAGCGCGACGGTGTCGTCGTGGCCCATCCAGGCGTGCCAGTCGCTGCGGCAGACCCCGGTGGCACGCACGCGGATCACGGCGCCGCGAGGCGGGCACGACGGCGCCGGCACGTCCACGAGTCCGGGTGTCTCGCCGAAGGCGTTGAAGAGCACGGCGCGCACAGGGGTCCCTTCCGTTTCGGGTCGACGGATGCCGCTGCGGCACGGCGTTCGGGTCGCCCGACGGGTGTCGCGGCGTTGCGGCATCCGTCGCAGCCCGTCGGCAGCGACATCCGCGAGCCTACCCGCCCGGAGAGCGCGTCGAGCACGCTCTCCGGGCGGGGACTCAGCACACCTGCAGGTTGAGCACGTTGTTGCTGAGCGACGGCTCGCCCCCGAGGAGGACCACGTCGCGCACATGGAGTCGGCCGATCTCGCCGAGCACTGCGCTCGGAATGCAGTTCTGCTGAACAAGGTAGACCGGCGCCCGCCAGGCTCCGGCGAGCGCCGCACCAGCGAGCGCGTCGGGGAAGTTCGCCCCGGTCGCCAGGAAGACGGCATCCGCGAGGGGGAACGACTTCTGGTTCGTGATCACGGACGTGGCGTACCGGTCGGCGCCGTTGCGGCGGTAGGACTCGAGGATGAACGGGAGCGCATCGAGGTCGGACTTGATGCCCGCCGAAACGCTCGGCAGACCACCGGCCACGACGACCTTCTCGATACTGAGCTCCTGCAGCAGCGTGGCCGTGGCGGCGTCGAGCGAGCTCGCCTTGCCGTTCACCAGGATGACGGGGCCGAACTCGTTGGCGGCCGCGGGAGCGCCCGACAGCGCGTCGGGGAAGTTGAGGCCTGTTGCGATGTACGCGGTGCGGTTATCGGCGCCGCCCCAGAAGTAGTCCGCTACGAGGCGCGACGTGTGGAAGCGGTCGACGCCCTTGAACCGGATGACCCCGCCAGTCGCATAACCCTGCAACTGCGTCTCGACCGCGAGTGACACCGATGGCTCCCCACCGACGACGTAGATCGTCTCGGGGGTGAGCCGAGTGAGTTCGGCCTTCACGGAGGCGGGGATGGCACTGGGGGTGACGAGCAGGATCGGAGCGCCCACGCGCGCGGCCGCCGGAGCCGCGCCGAGCGCGTCGGGGAAGTTCTGGCCGTTCACGACGAAGACGGCGTCGCTGCCGTCCGGGTAGCCCGCCATGGAGATCTGCACCGAAGTCGCGGAGCGGTCGGGCCCAGCGAGGCGTCCGACGTACACGCCGCCCGGACCGACCGCTCCGTCGTATCCGGTGAGCTGCTGGTCGGCCGCCACCTCGACGGGCGTGCTCGCATAGAGGAGTTCCTGGCCCTCCCAGTACTCGGTGGACACGAGCGCCTGGTCGTTGGAGTCGCCGAATCGCAGCGCGTACATTCCGGCTGGGAGGCCGTTGATGGTGTAGTTTCCGGCTGCGTCGACGTCGGCGCGATAGGCGGAGCGCTCCCATTCGCCGGTCGTGGTGTTGAAGAGGAAGGCTGCGGCGACGGGCGGCTCCGCTCCTTGCGGATAACTGACGATTCCCGAGATCGACGATCCAATCTCGAGCTGGGCGTCCAGACCGGTCACGTTCGTCGTGCCGACCTCGATGATCTGCGACTGCGCCTCATACGGCGTGTTGCCCAGCCACGTCGGAGTCAGGCCGTCGCTCACAAGTCCGTTGGGCTCGAAGTGCATGCGATATCGGCCGGGCGGTACGCCGTAGAGGGAGTAGCTACCGTCCATCCCTGTTCCGATCCCGCGGATGACGTCACCCGATCCGCTGAGCTCGTAGAGTTCGACGTAGACGCTGTGCTGCGGAGCGTATACGTCTTGGCTGGTCTCGGCAGTGACGGTCCCCTGGACGTAGACGCCGTCCGCGGCGTTCGCGGGGGCGGCGGCAGCGGCGACGAGGAAGCCGGCAGCGAGCAGCGGTGAGAGCACCATCGCCATCAATCTGCGCGCAACGGAGGGAGGGGTTCGGGTCAAGGGTTGCTCCTGTTTCGAGTAGGGGTGAAGCGATCCTATGAGCATGCGTGGAATTGCATATGCCCCCCAATGGGGGGTAGGCCGGCATCCGCGTGTGATGGTCGTCGGATTGTGTAACAATATGGGATGCGATTCGTGCTCGCGGTGCTCCTCGCGTCGGTGTGCTTCGGCACCACCGGTACCGCCCAGGCCCTCGGGCCCGAGGCGGGCTCCGCCTCGGTGGGTGCGGCGCGCATCCTGATCGGCGGCGGCGCGCTCGGGCTGGTCGCCCTGCTCCTCCACCTCGCCGGGCGGCCACGCGGTGCGACCGGGACATCCGCCGCGCCGACGCCCGGCGTCGCCCCGCGGCATCCGCTGCCGTCGTGGCTGCTCGTCGTGATCGGCGCGCTGGGCGTGGTCGCGTACCAGCCCGCCTTCTTCGCGGGCACCGAGGCGAACGGGGTCGCGGTCGGCACGGTGGTCGCACTCGGCTCGGCGCCCGTCATCACGGGCGCGCTCGACTGGATGCTGCGGCGCCGCTATCCCGGTCATCGCTGGCTCGTCGCCACCGCGATCGCCACGTCAGGGGTCGCGATCCTCGCGGCGGCGACCGACGCCGGGCACGCCGCGGCGGATCCGCTCGGCCTGCTCGCCTCGCTCGGCGCCGGCGCTTCCTACGCGGTGTACACCCTCGCCGCGAAGGCGCTGCTCGACCGCGGCTGGACACCGACCGGCAGCATGGGTGCGCTCTTCGGCCTCGCGGCGGTGGCCAGCGTGCCGCTGCTCGCGGCGACGGATGCCTCGTGGCTCGCGACGGGGCCCGGACTCGCGATGGCGCTCTGGCTCGGGCTCGTGGCCACCACGCTCGCGTACGTGCTGTTCGGCATCGGGCTCCGCGGACTCGCGCCCGCGACGGTGTCGACCCTCACGCTCGCGGAGCCGCTCACCGCGGGAATCCTCGGGGTCGCGGTGCTCGGCGAGACGCTCACGACGGGCGGCATAGTCGGCCTCGCGGTGCTCGCCGCCGGCATCGTGGTGCTCGCCACGGCGGGCGTGCAGCGCGCCCCGCGACCGGTCGCCGCCTGAGGCCCGGGAGCGTCGTTCGGGGCCTCGCGGGGTCGTGGACCGCGACGCTCCGGTTGTCGGCGGCCGGCGGTAGCGTCGACCCATGGACGTCATCCTCATCCCCGGTTTCTGGCTCGACGCGTCGTCGTGGGAGCGCGTGACGCCCCTCATCGAAGAGGCCGGCCACCGCGTGCACCCGCTCACCCTGCCCGGCCTCGAGTCGGTCGACGCCGACCGCTCCGGCATCGGGTTGCGCGACCACATCGACGCCGTGGTTCGTGTGGTCGACGCGTTCGACGACGACGCCGAGATCGTGCTCGTGGCCCACTCCGGCGGCGGCGCGATCGCGCACGGCGTCGCCGACGCCCGGCCCGAGCGCATCGCGCGCATCGTGTACGTCGACGCCGGCCCGCTCGGCCCCGGCAACTCGATCAACGACGGGCTGCCCGTCGTCGACGGCGAGATCCCCCTTCCTGATTGGTCGGACTTCAGCGACGAAGACCTCATCGACCTCGACGACGACCTGCGCGCCAAGTTCCGCGCACGCTCGATCCCCGAGCCCAAGGGCGTCGCCTACGACCCGATCGAGCTCCGCGACGAGCGCCGCTACGACGTGCCGATCACGATCATCGCCTGCGAGTTCCCGAGCGCGGCCCTCGTCGAGTGGATTGCGGCGGAGTCACCGTTCACGCGCGAGCTCGCGCGGGTGAAGCGGGTCGACTACGTCGACCTGCCCACCGGCCACTGGCCGCAGTTCACGAAGCCCGTGCAACTCGGCCAGGCGATCGCCGCCGCACTCGGCTGACTGCGCCTCCCGCGGTCGTAACACCGCGAACGCGTGGCTGCGGCGGGGCCGATCAGAGCTGGGAAGCCGAGAAGGTATCGCAGGCGGCGGCGCCCTGCTCGAATCCCGTCGTGAACCAGCGCTGACGCTGGTCGCTCGTGCCGTGCGTGAACGAGTGCGGGGTCACCTGCCCCTGCGTGGCCTGCTGGATCCGGTCGTCGCCCACCGACGAGGCCGCGCTCAGCGCGTCGGCGATCTGCGCGTCGGTGAGCGGCTGCAGGAACGGCACGCCGCGCTCGTCGGGCACCTCCGAGGCGTTCGCCGTCCACGCGCCCGCGAAGCAGTCGGCCTGCAGCTCGATGCGCACCGCGTTCGACGTCGGGCCGGTCTGGCCGTCCTGCGCGCGCCCCAGGACGCCGGCGAGGTTCTGGACGTGGTGGCCCCACTCGTGCGCCACGACGTACATCTCGGCGAGGGGGCCGCCGCTGGAGCCGAACCTGGTGCGCAGCTCCTCGTAGAAGGTGACGTCGATGTAGATGGTCTGGTCGGGCGGGCAGTAGAACGGCCCGGTCGCCGAGGACGCGTTGCCGCACCCGGTCGTCGTGGCGCCGCTGAAGAGCACGAAGTCCTGGGGGCCCACGTAGTCGAGGCCGAGGGCCGGCCCCTCCTCCGACCAGTACGCCTCGAGCGACGCGGAGGCACCGACCATGCGGCACTCCACGTTCGCGTTCGCGTCGGCGCCGGTCCGGCACTGCTCGAGCGACGACTCGGTCTCGGGCGCCGCGCCGCCGCCGATGAGTCCGGTGAGGTCGACGCCGAGGAACTGCGACAGCACGAGCAGCGCGATCACGCCCAGGCCGCCGCCGACGGCGATGCCCGTGTTGCGTCCGCGCTTGGAAGCCTTGCCCCCGCCGATGTCGGCGTTGGGGTTGAACGTCATGGTCCGACGCTACCCCGCGCCCTTCCCGCGCGTCCGCTTGCCACGGTCTTCGGGCGGCGGGTTGACATCCGCCTCGGATGCCGCATCAGGGCCGTCGGCGTCGGGCGCGTCCTCATCGCTCTTGCCGCCCTTCTCGCCCTTCTCGCCCTTGCCGCCCTTCTCGCCCTTCTCGCCCTCTTCGCCCTCTTCGCCCTTCTCGCCGTCGTCATCGCCATCGCGGCCGCCTCCGCGCTCGGCACCGCCCTCGGCCTCCTCGCCGTCGTCGTCTGCGCCGTCCTCGGCATCCTCGTCGCCTTCGTCGGCGTCGTCCTCGGCATCCTCGTCGTCCTCGTCGGCGTCGCCCCTGGCGAACCGGTCCGTCGCCCGGATCAGGGCATCGAGGATGCCGGGCTCGTCGAACGCGTGCCCGGCGTCGCTGATGAGGTGGAACTCCGCCTCGGGCCACGCCAGGTGCAGGTCCCACGCCGTCATGGCGGGCGTGCACATGTCGTAGCGACCCTGCACGATCACCGCAGGGATCCCCGCAAGCCGCGTCGCGTCGCGGATCAACTGCCCCTCCTCCCACCAGCCGCCGTGGCGGAAGTAGTGGTTCTCGATGCGCGCGAACGCGGTCGCGTACTCCGGCTCGGTGAAACGCGCGATCGTGTCGGCCTGCGGCAGCAGCGTGATCGTCGACGCCTCCCATCGGGACCACGCGATTGCGGCCGGCTCGTGCACTCCGGGGTCGGGGTCCTTCAGCAGCCGCGCGTAGGCCTCGATGAGGTGGCCGCGCTCGAGCAGCGGGACCGGCGCGATGAAGTCGTCCCACAGGTCGGGGAACACGGCCGAGGCGCCGCCCTCGTAGAACCAGTCGAGCTCCTGGCGGCGCAGCGTGAAGATCCCCCGCAGCACGAGCTCGGTGACGCGCTCGGGGTGCGTCTGGGCATACGCGAGCGCGAGGGCACTCCCCCAGGACCCGCCGAACACCTGCCAGCGGTCGACGCCGAGGTGATCGCGGAGCCGCTCCATGTCGGCCACGAGGTGCCAGGTGGTGTTCGACGACAGGTCGGCGGCGGGCTCGCTCGCGTGCGGGATCGAGAGACCGCAGCCTCGCTGGTCGAACAGCACGATCCGATAACGCGCGGGGTCGAACAGCCGCCGGTGCGTCGGGCTGGTGCCGGCCCCGGGGCCGCCGTGCAGGAACACCACGGGCTTGCCCTCGCGATTGCCGGACACCTCCCAGTAGATGTGCTGTCCGTCTCCCACATCGAGCAGGCCCGATTCGAGCGGCTCGATCTCCGGATACAGATCTCTCATGACCACACGGTAACGAACGGCCGGATGCCCCGAGCGGAGCCGCGCCGAACGTGAGCCGCCGCTCACCTCGGCGCGCGGCCCGAGCCCAGCACGAGCCACCACACGGGATAGGCGACGTAGGCGATGGCGGCGGGGATGCCGCCGATGACGAAGACCGTCCACTGACCGGCCGATCCGGCGGGCAGCGCGAATCCGATGGCGAATGCGAGCATGGCGGCGACCCCGGCTGCGCCGATCACGACCGCCCATCGAGCGAGGCGGCGGGACATCCGGTCGCGCCGCGAGCCGACGAGTCCGACGGCGAGGAGGAATCCGAACATGAGCACGATCGCGGGGATCGCGGCCACGTACTGGTCGTCGAGGGTCGCCACGCCCATGAGCATGCGCACGGTGGTGACCGCCATGTACGCGGTCGCGAGCGACATGACCACGGCGAGCGCAGCGAGCGTCGCGCTCGGGGCGAGCGCCCGCCAGAGCAGTATGGCGGCGACGATCTGCGTCGGCGCGAGCGCGACGCTCAGCACGTCGCTCGCGGGGCCGAGCCAGAACCATGTGCGGAGCTCGACGCCGAACGGATCGGCGAGCCCGAAGAACAGCGCGAGCGCGAGCGCGGAAGCGAGCCCGAGGTAACCCGTGGCGAACGCCCACGTTCGCAGTGCCGCGGGAAGCGGCATCCGCTCGTCATTGGGTCTCCGCAATGGTGCGGAACCCTCGACTTCCACGTGCACAACCTACTCCGCTCGACGGGTCCGCGCGCCCTCAGGCCCGCCGAGGCGCCGGGACGGCGTGCATCGTGACGACACCGGCGTTCCCGTCGACCGTGACCAGCTGCCCGTCGACGATCGTCGACGTCGCGTAGCCGGTCGCGACGACCGCGGGGAGCCGATGCTCCCGGGCGATGATCGCCGGGTGCGAGAGGCTCCCCCCGCTGTCGGCGACGACGGCCCCGAGCGATGGGAAGATGACCGACCACGACGGCCGGGTCGAAGGGCACACGAGCACATCGCCCGGCCGGATCCGATGGAAGTCCGTCTCCTCGTGCACGATGCGCGCGGGACCGGTGTAGCTGCCGGGCGAGGCCGGTATCCCGGTGAGCGGCTCACCCGCGGGCGGGCGGGCACGCGTACTGTCCTCGAGCCCGACGATCCGCGAGCCGATCCACATCATCGCCTCGGTCGGGAACCGCGCCGAGCGCGGCAGCCGCCGGAACGACGGTTCCCCGCGAGGCGGCGTCCCGTACGTCGTCGGCCCGGGATGCGCCAGCGCCCACGCCCGCTCGCCGCGCCGGAGCCGGATGCGGCCGCCCAGCGGGTCCGGCACCCCTCGCATGGCCGTGAGCAGCTCGTCGACGTCGAGGTAGAACACGTCGTCGGCCGCGGCGATCGCACCGCGACGCACGAGCCGCCGGCCCGACTCGAGCGCGGCGTACCGCACGAGTGCGTATGGTGCGTCGATCGTGAGGAAGACGTTCTCATCGCGCAGCGGATAGACGAGCTCGGCGCGCGCGAGCACCGCGTCGAACCTCGCGCGATCGCGCGGCGACAGCGCCGCTCGCGCCTGAGCGGTGCACGCGGCGCGGCGCTTCGCCAGCTCGCGGGCCTCCTCGTCCGGGTCGTAGTCGTTCGCGCGAAGCCGTTCGAGGGTCGCCGCGATGATCTCCGGCGACTCCGCGAGGGTCGGCTGCGAGAGCTCGAGGTCGAGTGCGCGGCATCCGTAGACCCGCTGGAACCTGGCGAGTCCCTCGTCGAAGGCGGGATCGTCGTCGTCGAGCCGGCTCAGACGTCGCAGCTCGTGCGCCGGCGCCGACGACGCCTCCGAGAGCCCGACGACCAGCTCGAGCGACTCCTCGTCGCTCCAGCCCAGCAGGTCACGGCAGGTGAAGGCGAGGTCGGCCGTGCCGAACTCGTACGGGATCGACATGGTGAAGTGCATCCTCATGCCTTCGCGGGCGAGGTCGGCCGCGGCCGCGAGATGCGCGGTGAGCTCGGCCTCGGTGAGCAGGGCGAGATCGGTGTCCCGCAGGTCCGCGATCCGCGCACGGAACGACGGAGCCACCTCGTCGCGCCACCTGCGGACCAGTTCGCCGGCGAGGTCGTCGCGCATCACGCGACGAGAGGTGCGCATGCGCCGACGAGCCTGCCCCGACATCGCGAGGAGCACCGGCATCAGCCACGCCGGCGGCGTCGGGTCTCCGCCGCCGGGACGTGGGGGCGGCGCGCCGACGGGCTCGACCGTCATGTACATCCACCCGCCGATGATCCGGCCGGCGAGGCATGCGAGCGCGCCGGATGCCTCCGCGTAGAGCGCCACCGCCTCGTTCTCGTTGAACGACCAGGTCAGCGGCGTGCGCGGCATGCGCGCGTGGCCCGGCTCGCGCACCCAGTACCCCGGCGGCACGTCCACGGGGATCGGCACCTGTTCGACGAGGGTCGTGATCGGTCGTGCCTGCAGCACGCTGACGCGTCCACCGGCGATCGCCCACTCGACGTCCTGCGGCGTCCCGAACAGCTCGGCGGCCTTCCGCGCCCAATCCGCGACGAGCCGGGCGCCGCCCTCGTCGAGCGGGCCGGATGCCGCGTCCGAACCGGTCGCGCGAGTGCCCGCGATCGTCCATTCCTGCGGTGTGGCCTCACCGGAGACGAGGCGGTCGCCGAGGCCCGCGACCGCCTCGATCACGATCTCCTCGGCGCCGCTCACCGGGTTCACCGTGAACGCGACGCCCGCGACATCCGCGTCGACCATCTCCTGGACGACGACCCCCATCGGCTCCCCCTGCCCCGAGGCGAGGCAGCGCGCGATCGCGTCGCGCAATGCATCGTCGCCTCGGACGCCGAGGATCGTGGTGTACCGACCTGCCCCGGCCTCGTGCGCCTGATCCTCGTGCGACCCCGAGGACCTCACCGCATAGTCGACGCCCCGCTCGCGCGCGGCCCGCACCACCTCCTCGATGTCGGCGACATCTCGGTCATCGCCGCGGAGGGCGAGGACGAAGCCGTCGGGGACCGGGAATCCGGCACGACGGAGTGCGGCGAGGTGCGCGGCCTTGCTGCCGAATGCCGCGTCTGCCTCGTCGAGCCGGCGATATGACTTCATCTGTTCGAGCATGGTTCGATGCTCCGACCCGTCACCCCTCGTCGCCATCCGTGCCGCCACGTAATCTCAGTCGGTGCGCTGCGAATCGGCCTGCTCGCGTTCGGTGAGGTAGCGCACCAGCGCCGACCGTGAGGCGAGGCCGAGGCGCCGGTAGATGTGTGCGAGGTGCGTCTCGACCGTGCGCTCGCTGAGGAACAGTGCCGAGGCGATCTCGGCGTTGCTGCGCCCCTCGGCCACGAGCTCCGCGACCTCGGATTCCCTGCGCGTGAGGCCGTCGCCGGCGCGCCGCCGGGGCGCGACCCGCACGTTGTGGGCACGGGCGGCCTGACGCGCCCGATCGCCCCACGAGCGGAGGGCCTGCGTGTCGAAGTAGTCGACGAGCTCGAGCAGCTCGTCGCGCTCGACCGCACCGGGTACCGATGTCTCGGCCCATTCGAGTCGTGCCTGATGGGCGGGCAGTCCCAGGCCGGCGGCGGCGAGACGGTCGGCCGCCCCGGCGAGGAGGTCCGCCGCGTCGCGCGTCGCGCCGGTTGCGCCGCGCCGGAGGCCCTCTAGCCGGTCGGCGAGCGCCGCCGCCGCGCTGCTCCATCGGCCGAGCTCGCGCAGCGTGGTGACCCGAGCGTCCGCATCGTCGAGCCGGCCGGTGGCGATCGCAAGCCGGCCGACGAGCGTGGGGTGCCACAACTGCACCGCACCGTCGACCCGGTACAGGGTGCGCTCGGGGAGCTGCGGCGAGCGCGACGGGTCGAGAAGGGCGAGCTCCGCGTGGACGCAGTCGACCATCGTGAGGATCCGCGGCTCACCGAATCGGGCCAACCCCGTGCGCTCCGCCTCTCCGAGGTTCGCCACCGCCTCGCGAGCTCGCGCCTGCGTGGCATCGAGCAACGCCAGCACGGCGAGCCCCCGGATCATGACCCGTGGCGTGGCGGAGCGTCTCGCGAGCGCGAGACCGCGTTCGGCCGACGGGCCTCGGGTAGGTCGCCCCGGAGCATCGGCAGCAGCGCGCCCAGGCACCGTGCCGAAGCCTCGACGGCGATCGGCCCGCCCCGGTGCACCAGCTCGACGGCAAGTTGCCCTGCCCGGTCGGCCGCGTCGATGTCGCCGAGCGCGAGGCAGAGCCGCGCCAGCTCCGCGGCCACGGCCTGGGCGACCACCGAGTGCGGCGCGTCGACGACGAGTGCGAGCGCCCGCTCGCAATGTGCACGGGCGAGTTCGAGGTCGGCCCAGGACCCGAGCGCGTCGCCGAGCGCTGCCGCGGCGCGCTGCTCGACGCTGGCGCCGGGCACATCGAGCGCGCGGAGGCGCCCGGCCGCGGCGTCGAGACGATCGGATTCGGCGAACCGGTCGACCATGAACAGGTCCAGCACGGCCTGCTCCGCCGTCGAGTGTGCCCGGCCGGGCATGCCTGGATTCGCCGGCACCCGCACGCGGCCACCCTCGACGTCGGACCGGATCCACGCCAGCACGAATCGGGCCTCCTCGGCACTCGGGTCGTCATCGGGCACCAGCCCGATGAGCCGGCGGAATGCCCGCACGGCGTCCTCGGGACGGCCCGTGAGGTAGTACGCATCGCCCAGGCGGGCCAGTACCTCGGGAACGCGCTCTCGCGCGAGGGCGCCGATCGCGAGCGCCGCTTCGAGGTTGGGGATCGCAGCCTGGAAGGCGCGGCGCTCGTGCGCCTGCGTGCCCGCCTCGACGAGGATCTCGACCGTCCGATCCGCCGGGAGGAGTTGCGCGGCCGCACGATAGTGCGGTGCCAGCGCCTCGGCGTCGACGCCGGGCACCTGCTCGAGCGCCGCCGCCAGCTGGGCGTGCGCAAGCTGGCGGCGGCCGGCGCCGAGGGCGTCGTCGACGGCGACAGCGAGCGCAGGCGCGGTGACCCGATAGGCGGTGCCGATCGGCGACTCGGTGCGCTCGATGAGGCCTCGCGTGATGAGCTGGCGGCACGACCGATCGAGGTCCGGCGTGCCGTCGAGGCGCGCCAGGGCAGCGTGCGGCACGTCGGCGCCGGCGACCGCGATCAGCTCGAACACCGTTCGGGCGCCCTCGTCGGCACCGGCGAGTGCACGCTCCAGCAGGGCGTCGAGCCGGGCAACACCAGGTGTCATCGAATCGGCCTCCGCGAGCGCCCGCACGATGCTCGGGCTGCCGTTCGATCGCGCCACGATGACGGCCACGCCCTCGTCGTCGAGGTCGGGACGGATCCGCCGAGCCAACCGGGCGGCCGCGTCATCGGAGAGCGGGCTGAGCTCGAGCAGCGAACCGCCGCCTGAGCGAACGGCGCGTCGCAGGTCGGCGAGCGCAGGCCCGGTCGACGGATGCTGGCCGATGAGCACCACCACGCCCCGGGGCGCGCCGCGTGCGGCGAGGTAGGTGAGCAGCGAGAGCGTCATGCGGTCCGCAAGGTGAACGTCGTCGATGACCCAGAGCAGCCCGTGCTCGGTCGCGAGCCGCCGAGCGAGCCGGGCAACCGACTCGAACAGCGCGGTCTCCGCGAGGGGCGCGGATGTCTCGAGCCGGCCGCCGAGCGCTTCCGCGATGCCGCCCAGGCCGTCGAGCAGGCGTGCGCGTTCGACGGCGCGCATCCCATCGAGATGTGCACCGATGGAGGTGAGCACCGGCGCGAGCGACGCCGCCTCGAGTGACGCCGCCCCGCGGCCGCGAAGCACGGTGATCCCGGCGTGCGCGGCGCTGCGGGCGCTCTCGTCGAGCAGCGAGGTGACGCCCGAGCCGACGGCGCCGTCGACGATGGCGATCCCGCTGCCTCCTGCGCGCGCCTCGTCGAGCAAGGCGTTCAGGCGTCGCTCCTCGGCCTCGCGCTCGTACAGGGCCTCGATGGGGTCCAGGTCGCACCTCCCGTTCCCGGGGCAGCCCACGTGCACAAGCTACTCCGTGGAGTGCTGAGGGCTCCAGCACCCGGCCCGGGTAGGCTCGCAACATGAGCGTCAAGCCGGTCACCATCACCATCACGGGCGCCGGGGGGCAGATCGGCTACGCCCTCCTCTTCCGGATCGCATCCGGCGGGATGCTCGGGCCGGACACCCCAGTGCGCCTGCACCTCCTCGAGATCCCGCAGGGCGTCCGCGCGGCCGAGGGTGCGGCCCTCGAGCTGCAGGACTCGGCGTTCCCACTGCTCACCCACGTCGACGTGTTCGACGGGGCCGCGGCGGCGTTCTCCGGCACGAACCTCGCCCTCCTGGTCGGCGCACGTCCCCGCACGGCGGGGATGGAGCGCGGCGAGCTGCTCTCCGCGAACGGCGGAATCTTCGGGCCGCAGGGCGAGGCGATCAACGCGCACGCGGCCGACGACGTGCGCGTCGTCGTGGTCGGCAACCCGGCCAACACGAACGCGCTCATTGCCGCGGCGCACGCGCCGGATGTCCCGGCCGACCGCTTCACCGCACTCACCCGCCTCGACCACAACCGCGCGCTCGGGCAGCTCGCGCCCGACGTCGGCACGCCCGTCGGCGAGATCCGCAACGTCACGATCTGGGGCAATCACTCGGCGACGCAGTTTCCCGATGTCGCACACGCGACGGCTGCGGGGAACTCGGTGCCGGCGCTTCTCGCGGCCCGCCTCGGCGGGACGGATGCCGCGCGCGAGTGGCTCGTCGACGCCTTCATCCCGCGCGTCGCCAAGCGCGGCGCCGAGATCATCGAGGTGCGCGGTTCGTCGTCGGTCGCGTCCGCCGCGAGCGCGACGATCGACCATGTGCGCGACTGGGTGCACGGCACGACCGACGGCTGGACGAGCGCCGCCGTCGTCTCCGACGGGTCGTACGACGTGCCCGAGGGACTCGTCTCCTCGTTCCCCGTCGAGTCCGTCGACGGGGCGTGGCGCATCGTGCAGGGGCTCGACCTCGACGCGTTCGCGCGGTACCGCATCGCGGCATCCATCGCCGAGCTCGAAGACGAACGCGAGGCCGTGCGCGCGCTCGGCCTGATCTGAGGCAGCAGGCACGCAGGCAGCGGGGAGAGGGTGCGACGATGACTGATGACGCCACGCTCGACCTCAGCGGGTACACGCTCGTCGTCGACGAGCAGTTCGACGGCGACGACCTCGCCGACACGCGCTGGTTCCCGTATTACACGCCGCACTGGAGCTCTCGCGCGGCCACGCGCGCCCGCTACGAGGTCTCGGGCGGCACGCTGAAGCTCCGCATCGACGCCGACACGGAGCCCTGGTCACCCGAGTTCGACGGCGACGTGCGCGTCTCCCACCTGCAGACCGGCCAGTTCTCGGGACCGGTGGGCAGCGGCATCGGCCAGCACCGGTTCCGCGCCGGGCTCGTGGTGCGCGAGGCGCAGGACGAGGAGCGGCTTTGGCTGCCGCACTTCGGCGTCATCGAGGCGCGGGCCCGCGGCATCCGGCACCCGCAGGCCATGGTCGCGCTCTGGCCGATCGGGTTCGAGGACGAGCCCCGTGACTGCGGCGAGCTCTGCATCTTCGAGATCTTCGGCAGCGAGATCGGCGACGAGAGCGGACTCGTCGGCGTGGGGGTGAAGCCGCAGCACGACCCGCGCCTCGCGATGGACTTCGAGAAGGTGCGCGTCGACGGCGACCTCACCGAGTTCCACGACTATGCGGTCGAGTGGCTGCCCGACCGCGTGCGGTTCTTCATCGACGGTCGGCTGGCGAAGACGGTCGACCAGGCCATCGCCTATCCGGTGCAGCTCATGCTCGACGTCTACGAGCTCCCGACGGATGCCCCCCGCGACACGTCGTCGCATCCGCTCGTGTTCGAGGTGGCGCACGTGCGCGAGTACGTGCCGCGCGTGCGGTGACCCGCCCGCTCGCGCCGCGCCTAGGCTGGTGGCATGGCCTCCGAACCGATGTCCTCCGCCCGACGCAAGCAGCTCATCGTGGGCCTCGTGGTGGGCGCGATCGTCGGCGTCGGCATCAGCCTCTGGACGGGCTTCTGGCTGTGGCTCGCGGCAGGACTGGTCGTGGGGATCGCGGCCGGCGCGCTCCTGAAGCCGCCCGCGGAGTAACCCCCTTCGCGGGTTGAGGAACGGCGCAGCCGCGTCTCGAAACCCGCTCACCACGCGAGCGTATGGGTTTGGAGACGGCGCTGCGCGCCTCCTCAACCCGCAGACTTCACGTACGCCTCGATGCCGTCGATGACGCGGGCGAGTCCGAAGTGGAATGCGCGCTCGGGGTCGGCCGCGGCGCCGTACTCCTCGCCCGCCGCCTGCCCGACGCGGCCGGAGATGGGGTAACGCGTCGGATCCATGATCTGCTCGAGGATCGGGGCGTTGCGCTCCCACCACTCCTCGTCGCTCTCGGTGGACGTGCGACGCAGGCGCTCGGCATCGAGATAGGCGCGCGCGGGCCCGGAGACGAAGCCCGTGACGAGCGTGATCACCTGGTCCATGTCGAGGTCGCTGAGGCCGAGGCCCTCGATCGCGCGCAGGCTCCACTCCCACCGGTCCGACACGTTCGGCCCGAGCGGGGGCCGGCTCGTGTCGATGGCGAGCAGCCACGGATGCCGCAGGTACTCGTTCCACGCGAGGCGCGCGACCTGCTCGAGGCGCTCGCGGAGCGATCCGCCGGGCGCGGGCAGCGGCTGCTCACCGGCGACGCGATCGACCATGAGGTCGATGAGCTCCGCCTTGCCCGGCACGTAGGTGTAGACCGACATCGGCTTCAGCCCGAGACGGTCGGCGATGCGGCGCATCGAGAGGGTCTCGATGCCCTCCTCATCGGCGATCTCGATCGCGGCGTCGACCACGGCATCGACACTCGTGCGCTGCTTGGGGCCGCGCGACCCCACCGGCTCGCCGAGCCGGTCGCGCCAGAGCAACCGGAGAGTGCGGTCGGGTTCGCCTCGCCCGGTGGATTCGGTCGACATGGGGGCTAGCCTACATTCTCCGTATGCTGTACGGTTTAAGAATAACCCCGTACAACGTACGCTGAAAGAGAGCGATACTCAGAAATCCGGCTCGAACCCATCCCCGACCCTCGAGGCGGCCGGCCTGCGCAAGCACTACGGGCGGACGCAGGCGCTCGACGGCTTCGACCTCACCGTGGCGGCCGGCACCGTGCACGGCCTCCTCGGACCCAACGGCGCCGGCAAGACCACGGCCGTGCGGTGCCTCACCACGCTCACCGAGCTCGACGAGGGCACCGCGACCATCGCCGGCCTCGCCGTGCGCCGCCGCCCGCGCGCCGTGCGCGAGCGCATCGGCCTCGTCGGCCAGTTCCACGCGGTCGACGAGGCCCTCACCGCCCGCCAGAACCTCACGCTGTTCGCCCGGCTGAGCGGCCTCTCGAAGCCGAAGGCCGTGCAGCGCTCCGAGGCGCTGCTCGAGGCATTCGCGCTGGCGGATGCTGCGACCCGGGCGGTGTCCGGGTTCTCGGGCGGCATGCGCCGTCGCCTCGACATCGCGGCGAGCCTCGTGCTGACCCCGGCGATCCTGTTCCTCGACGAGCCGACCACCGGACTCGATCCGCGCGGGCGCGCCACGGTGTGGCAGGCCGTGCGCGAGGTCGCCGCCGCGGGAACCACGGTGCTGCTCACCACCCAGTACCTCGACGAAGCCGACCAGCTCGCCGACCGCATCTCGGTCATGGACCACGGCCGCGTCATCGCCGAGGGCACTCCCGCGGAGCTCAAGCGGCGCATCGGAGGCGACCGCGTCGACGCCGCGCTCGCCGACGGCGGTCGGCTTGCGGAGGCCGCGCGGGTGGTCGGCGACGCGACGGGAGCCGAGACATCCGTCGACCGTGACACCCGCACGATCACGGTCGAGGTCGCCGATGGCGGCAAGGCGCTCACGTCCATCGTGCGCGCACTCGACGCCGCCTCGCTCGAGGTCGACGACCTCGCGTTGCGCCGCCCCACCCTCGACGAGGTGTTCCTGCACCTCACCGCACCCGCCGAGGATCGAGACACCCCGCGCACCGCCCTGACTTCCGAGGAGGCACGATGACCACGACACATCCGCACCCCGTCATCGCCGCCGCGCCCGGCCTGCGCGACCGGCGTTCGAACGCCCTGCGCGAGGGATGGCTCATCGCGGGCCGCGACCTCCTGCACTGGGTGCGCGAGCCCTGGGGCCTCGTCTTCGGCCTCGCGTTCAACCTCATGCTGATCCTCATGTTCGGGTTCCTCTTCGGCGGGGCCATCGAGGTGCCGGGCGGCGGCGACTACATCTCCTACCTGCTGCCCGGCATGTTCGCCCTGGCGATGCTGTTCGGACTCGAGGGCACGATGACCGCCATGGCGGAGGATGCGAAGCGCGGCATCACCGATCGCTTCCGCTCGCTGCCCATCTCGAGCACGTCGGTGGCACTCGGTCGCGCGATCGCCGACCTCGCCAACTCGGTGCTCGGCCTCGCGGTGCTCATGGTCGGCGGGCTCCTCATCGGATGGCGCCCGACCACCGGCCCCGCCGAGATCGCGCTCGGCGTATTGCTGCTGCTCTGGCTCCGCTTCTCGCTGCTCTGGCTCGGGATCTTCCTCGGCCTGCGCTTCCGCGGTGCCGGCGCGACCACGGCGGTGCAGGTGCTCGTCTGGCCGATCGGCTTCCTCTCGACCGTGTTCGTCTCCGCCGAGACGATGCCCGGCTGGCTGGGCGTGATCGCCTCGTGGAATCCGGTGTCCGCGACCGCGACGGCGGCACGTGAGCTGTTCGGGAACCCCACGGGCGTCACGAGCGGCTGGCTCGCCGAGCACGCGGTGCTCGCGGCATCCGTCTGGCCGCTCGCGATCACGCTCGTGTTCCTGCCGCTCGCGGCGACGGCGTACCGCCGCCTGCGGCGGTGACCTCAGCTGCCGACGATCGCGACGCCCTGCGGCGGGAGCACCAGCCCCATGGCCGCTCGGCCCGTGAGGATGTCCATCCCATCGACGTCGATCCGGGCTTCATCAGGCCCGTGATTGATGACGAACAGAGATCGCCCTCGCCGGACGCACTCCACGTTCGCGCCGCTCGCCGCAACGGGCAGCACGTCGACCCCGGCGTCGGTGACGACGCGTTCGACCAGGCGTCGCAGTGCGCCGTGCTCGGGCAGCGTCGCGACGTACCAGCCGCGGCCGCCGCCGACCGTGCGCCTGGTCACCGCCGGCCACTCCTCGAGCGCGCCACCGCCGAAGCGGGCGAGGATCTCGGCATCCTCCACGCGCACGGCTTCGCTCCACACGACGCCGAACGCGTCGTCTCCGAGCAGCTCGCCAGTGAGCGGCACCGGCGGCGGCGCTTGGCCGCCCGTCGCGCGGAGATCGGGTGCGGCAGGCGGGGCGAACTCCTCGATCCACACGCCGAGCGCGGCCCGGAGCGGCTCGCCGAGGTACCCGCCCAGCCGGATGTGCAGGTGTTCGTCGGTGATCCCCGAGGAGAAGCCGACGACGAGCGTGCCGCCGCGTTCCGCGAACGAGGCGAGGTTCGCGGCCTGGGCGTCGGTGATGACGAAATGCGCCGGTGCCACCACGACGCGATAGCCGGAGAGGTCGTCCTGCGCGCGGACGAAGTCGACCGCCAATCCGAGTGAGCTGAGGGCCCGGTGCCACGCGAACAGGACCTCGACGTACGAGACGGTGGTCGGCGACGCGGGCTGCTCGACCGCCCACCAGCTGTCCCAGTCCAGCGCGATCGCGACGCTGGACGGCACCCTCGTCCCCGCGATGGCGTCGTCGCCGGTGCGCTCCGACAGCGCGCCGAGCTCGGCGCCGAGCTGCTCAACTTCACGCCAGACGCGTGTGTCGGTGCCGGCGTGCGGCACGAGGCCCGAGTGGAACTTCTCCGACCCTGCGGCGGACTGGCGCCATTGGAAGAACAGCACGCCGTCGGCGCCGCGCGCGATCGACTGGTACGACCACGCGCGCATCTGTCCGGGCGACTTCGCCGCGTTCTGCGCGCGCCAGTTCACCGCGCTCGGCGCCTGCTCCATGAGCAGCCAGGGCGCTCCGCCGCCCAGCGACCGCATGAGGTCGCGCACCATGGCCGCGTAGGCGGGCGACATGGGATCGGCCGGGTCGGGGTAGGTGTCGTCCGAGACGACATCGACCTCCTGCGCCCATTTCCAGTAGTCCACCGGCTTGAAGAAGCCCATGAAGTTGGTCGTGATCCGAACGTCGGAACGCGCGCGGATCACCTCGACCTCCGCCCGGTAGCAGGCCAGCAGCTCGTCGCTCGAGAAGCGATCGAAGTCGAGCAGCTGGGTCGGGTTGCGGAAGGTCGGTGCGGTACGCGGGGGCATGACCTCCTCGAACGAGTCGTACCGCTGCGACCAGAACGCCGTGCCCCACGCCCGGTTGAGCTCGTCGATCGAGCCGTACTTCGCCGCGAGCCACTCCCGGAACGCGGCCGCCGACACATCGCAGTAGCAGCGGCTGACGTGACATCCGTACTCGTTGTTCACATGCCAGAGCTCGAGCGCCGGATGCTGCGCGTACCGCTCCACCAGTCGGGTGACGAGCTCTCGCGCCCGCTCTCGGTAGACGGGCGAGCTCGGGCAGTACTGCTGTCGGCTGCCGACCGACAGTCGCACGCCGTCCTCGGTCACGGGGAGCGTCTCGGGATGCCGCACCGCGAGCCATGGCGGCGGCGAGGCGGTGGCCGAGGCGAGGTCGACGCGGATCCCGTTCGCGTGCAGGAGATCCAGCACCTCGTCGAGCCACCCGAAGTCGTACTCGCCCGGGCGCGGCTCAAGGCGGGCCCACGAGAACACGCCGACCGTGGCGAGCGTGATGCCGCCACGGTTCATGAGGCGCACGTCCTCGTCCCAGACCTCCCTCGGCCACTGCTCGGGGTTGTAGTCGCCGCCGTACCAGATCGTCACGTCGTCCCTCCTCGAAGAGCTTCGCTGGCGAGCCGCCGCGCGTCGTTCATTCCTTCACGCTTCCGGTCGCGAGCCCTGACTGCCAGTACCGTTGGAGGAACAGGAACGCGAGCACGAGCGGGACGATCGAGACGAGCGAGCCGGTGATCACCGTCGAGAACAGCGCCTGCGAGCCGCCGCCCTGGCTTGCCGCCGACTGGAGCTGCGCGAGGCCGACAGTGATGGGATACAGGTCCGAGCTGTTCAGCATGATCAGCGGCAGGAAGTAGTTGTTCCACGTCGCGACCAGCGAGAAGAGGAACACGGTGACGAGACCGGGCCCGAGCAGGCGCAGGCCGACCTGCCAGAAGATCCGGAACTCACCCGCCCCGTCCACGCGTGCCGCCTCGATGAGTCCGTCGGGGATGGCATCCGCCGAGTACACCCGCATGAGGTACACCCCGAACGGACTGACGAGCGACGGGACGATGACCGCCCACGGGGTGTCCGTCAGGCCGGCCGAGGAGAACAGCAGGTAGGTCGGGAGCGCCAGCGCCGTGAGCGGGATCATGATCGCGCCGAGCGTCGCGCTGAAGAGCGCCCTCTTGCCGGGGAACTCGTACTTCGCGAACGCGTAGCCCGCCATGGTGGAGAGCAGCGTCGCACCGACCGCGGCGCTGATCGAGTACACGAAGGTGTTCACGAGCCAGCGCGTGAAGATGCCGTCGCGCACGGAGAACAGCGTCTGCAGGTTCTCCCAGAGCGAGAAGTCCCCACCGAACCACAGGCCGAACGTCGTGAAGAGCGCGGCGTTGTCCTTGGTCGACGAGACGAGCAGCCACCACAACGGCAGCACGAAGTACAGTACGCACAGCCAGAGCAGCACCGTGAGCAAGGTGCTCCTACGCCGCTCGGGTGCGAAATGGCGCGCGGCGCGGCGCGATCCCGTGGCGTCGCCGATCGTCACCGCCGCGCGGGTCTCCGTCGAGGTCATGACAGCCCCCGTTCACGTCGCTCGCGTCGTTGCGCACCGAGCTGCACGATGTACGAGACCACCGCGATGACGATCCCGAGCAGGAACGCGATGGATGCCGCGTAATTCAGCTCCTGGTTCACGAACGCGAGGTTGTAGGCGTAGAAGTTCGGGGTGTACGAGTTGATCACCACGTTGGGCGCGATGATCGAGAGCAGGCTCGGCTCGGCGAACAACTGGAACGACCCGATGACCGAGAAGATGATCGTCAGCAGGATCGCCGGGCGGATGGCCGGGATCTTGATGCTCCAGGCGAGTCGGAACTGACCGGCGCCGTCGATCTCGGCGGCCTCGTACAGCTCGGTGGGAATCGACCGCAGGGCCGCGTACATGATGATCATGTTGTAGCCGACGAACTCCCACGTGACGATGTTCATCATCGAGCCGAGCATGTTCTCGGCCGAGAGGAAGTCGGGTGTCCCGAGCCCCACCGCCCGGGAGATCTGCGCGATCGGGCCGAAGTCGGGCCCGTACAGGTACCCCCACATGAGCGTGGCGACCACCGCGGGCACGGCGTACGGCATGTAGATGAGCAGGCGGATGGCCTTCGAGCCGCGAGCCCGGAAGCTGTCGAGCGCCAGGGCGAAGAACAGTGCCAGGCCGAGCATGATCGGCACCTGGACGATGAAGAACAGGCCCACCCGGCCGAGACCTTCGAGGAAGAGCGGGTCGGTGATCGCCCGGACGTAGTTGCCGAGCCCGGTGAAGACCTCGCCGCCGATCAGCTTGCTCTCGAACAGGCTGAGGTACCCCGAGTAGACGAGGGGCACCACCAGCATCGTGATGAACACGACGAAGAACGGCAGGAGGAAGAGGTACGCGGCGAGGTGCTGCTTGCGCTTCGTCGTGCTCGCGCGGCGCTTCGGTGGTGGTGCGGCGGAGGGGCGCTCGACAGTGAGCGCCGGGGAGTTCGACATGGCGGCTCCTTCTCTTGGTGGATGTCGGCTCGGCGATGGACGGACGGGCAGCCGGAGGTGGGAGCAGGGCCCCCGCCGCTTCGGTCGGCGGGCGCCCCGCGGGCTCACTCGACGGTGAAGCCCTGGTCCTCCGCGTACTTCACCAGCTCGTCCTGCCAGACGTCGAGCGCTGCGGCGATGTCGCCCTTGTCCGCGATCACGGTGCCCATCGTCTCCTCGTAGGTCGAATAGACGTAGTCCATGAACGGAACCCACTCGAAGTCGGTGTCGACGGTTGTGGAGATCTCGGCGAACAGCTTGTTGACCTCCTGGCCGCCGTAGAACTCCGACTGCTGGTCGACGAACGTGGGATCCTCGAGCACCGACACCTGCGGCGGATAGAGGAACTGCTCCGTCGCGAGCATCATCGCCGACTCCTCGTCGTTGTTGATGAACTTCGCGAGCTCGTAGGCCGCGATGGGGTTCTCGCTCGAGGCGAGCACCGCGTCGGACGAGCCGCCCCAGTTGCCCGAGACCTCCTCGCCCGCCGACCACTGCGGGAGCGGAGCTGCGCGCCAGAGGCCCGACGTGCTCTCTGCGGTGCCCTGCAGGAACACGGGAGCCCACGCTGCGGTGAGCCAGCCGGCGTACTTGCCGTTCGCGAGGCCCTGGTACCAGGTGTCGTTGAAGTCGACGTCGGTCGAGATCAGGTCGGCCTGGATCAGCTCGGTCCAGTAGGTCGCGACCTCCTTGGCCTCGGCGCTGTTGACGTCGATCTTCACGGTCTCGGATCCGTCGTAGCCGAAGGGCTTGATGCCCGCCTGCCAGAAGAAGCCGATCATCTGCCCGGCCTGGGTAGCGCCGAGGTTGGAGATGTACGAGCCCGTGGCATCCTTCACGGCCTTGGCGGCCACTGCGTAGTCGTCGTACGTAGCCGGCGGCTCGGTGATTCCGGCCGCCGCCAGGATGTCCTCGCGGTACAGGTTGCCCATCGGCCCGACGTCTTGAGGGATCGCCCACACTTCGTCACCTGGCGACACCTGGTTCCACGCCCAGCCGACGTAGCCGTCGGCGAGGTCGTCGGCACCGTACGGCGTAAGGTCGAGCAGGGACTCGGGGAGCACGAACGACGGGATGTACTGGTACTCGACCTGCGCGACATCCGGTGCGCCCTCGCCGGCCTCGATCGCGCTGCGGAGCTTCTGGTAGTGCACGAGGCCCTGGCCGACGTTCTCGACCGTGACGTCGATCTCGGGGTACGCCTCCTCGAACAGGGCGACCTCGTTCTCAATGTCGGGTACCCACGTCCAGAACGTGAGCTCGGTGGGGGTGCTCAGTGCCTCCTCTCGCTGCTCGTCGGTGATCGGACCGGTGGTATCACCGGAATCGCCACCGGGCGTGCAGCCGGAGAGGAGCAGTGCTGTGGTGACAGCGCCGACGCCGAGCGCCAGTGCTGTCCTTGGTGCGTTCCTCATGACCTTCTCTTCCTTCTTCTCGGAGGCCGGGGCAGGGGTGCCCGGGCCCTCACCCATCGAGCAGGGTCAGCGTCGACCATGCGGAGAGGGGGAGTTCGGTTCCCGCGGGATGGCGGGCGTCGTCGGCCGGATCCACCACGTCGCGAGCGATGCGCACGACCGTGTCGGTCCAGCTCCAGTTGAACGCGAACCAGGCGTGCCGGCCGTCGGGGAGCGTTCCCGACGACACGGTCACGGGCAGGTCCCGTTCCGGTGCGAGCTCGTCGGCGACGGCAGACGGCGCCGCCCAGCGCACGATGTCGCGGGCCAGCGCCGGCGAGGGCACGCAGCCCACGACGGTGACGCGGCCCTCTCCGTGAGGGTGCGTCGTCACCGCGGCGAAGTCGCCGAAGCGCGGATGCCGGTAGCGGGCGAGCACGTCGGCGCCGTCGGCGATGAGCCCGTCCGCCCAGAGGGTGGCGGTCGCCTCGGCGGATGCCTCGAACGGGTCCTCCGCGTCGACCGGGACGTCCTCGAGCAGGTTGGAGAATTCCTCGTAGCGGATGCCGGCCGCATCACGGAGCCGGTCCGGCGCGACGGCGACACGGGCACGCGCCTCCTCGTCGCCGTAGCCGGTGCGGATGCCGACGATCAGGTGCCCGCCGGCCGCCGCGTACTCCACGAGCAGGTCGAGGTCGTCGTCCGATGCGACATACAGCGCGGGCGCGACGAGCACCGGGAACCGCGCCGCGAGCTCGGCGCCCCCGAGGTCGCGCGCCTGGGTCACGTGGAGGATCCGCGACTGAGCGCCCGAATCGATGACGCCGCGGTGGAACGCGTCGACGATCCGCTGGTACGACTGCCCGTCGGGCTTGCCGTCCCGCATCAGCGGCGGGAAGTACTCGAGCGCGAACCGGCTGTCGTTCGACCAGAGCAGCGCGACGTCGGCGTCGGGCTCGAAGCCGTCGAGTGCGTCGCCGATCCGCCCGAGCCTGGCGCCGAGCTCGGAGACCTCGCGGTACACCCGGCCTGGCACCAGGCTGTGCGGCAGCACGCCGCCCCAGTACGTCTCGGTGCCGTACGGCAGGGTGTGCCAATGCCAGTACTCGATCATCGCGGCGCCGCGGGAGACGAAGGCGAATGCGGCCTGGGCGAGCTGGCCGGGGTACGCCGGCAGGTTGAACTCCGATCCCCCGATCGTCTGCGCGTCGGTCTCGGTGACGAGGAAGCGCGACTGCTTCGACGAGTAGAGCCGGTCGGCCTGCCGCATGAGCGCGGCCACGCCCGAGGTCGTCCACGGCGTGACCGGCTCGAGGTCGATGGTGGCGTCGAGGTGGTCCTGCATCGCGTAGTAGGGGTTGCCGGCGGTGATGTCGAGCGTGCGCACGAGTGCCTCATCGTCGAGCGCGGGCCGGGGGTACGCGATGCAGGTGGTCACGAACTGGAGATCGTGCGCGTACTCGCGCACGATCTCGGCCTGCCAGGCGATGAACTCCGTCGTCAGGTCGGCCTGGTAGCGGCGCCACGCGAGGTCGTACTGCGGCAGCGAGTTGCCGTCGGGCGTCCACAGGTCGGACCAGTCGCTCAGGCGATGCGACCAGTACGTCAGCCCCCACTCCCGGTTCAGCGTCTCGACGTCGCCGTACTGCTGCCGGAGCCGCCGGACGAACCGCTTGAACGTCCCGCGGTTGTGGAAGAGCTCGACGCCGGGCTCGTTGTCGACCTGGTAGCCGATCACCGCGGGGTGGTCGGCGTACCTCGACACCACCGCACGGATCACGCGTTCCGCGTGGAATCGGAACGCCGGGTGGGAGTAGTCCACCTCCTGGCGCGCGCCCCACGGCACGGGCTCCCCGGTGCGGCGCTCGGCGGCGATCTCGGGATGGGCCGTCTGCAGCCACGGCGGCACCGCATACGTCGGCGTGCCGAGGATCACGGCGATCCCGCGGTCGTGCGCGCCGTCGAGCACCGGCTGCAGCCAGTCGAGGTCGAACTCGCCGTCGCGCGGCTCCCACGTCGACCACACCGATTCGCCAACCCGGATGACGGTGAACCCCGCCTGCTCCATGAGGTCGAGGTCTTCGGCCGTGCGCTCCTCGCGGTGGTACTCCGCGTAGTAGGCGGCGCCGAACAGCAGTCGGCCGAAGGGCTGGACGGGCTCACGGGTCTTCATCTGGTGCGTACTCCGTTGTATGGCGCAGGTGGCGGATCAGTGGGGACGTGACCAGAATGTTTTCGACAACATTCCGGCGACACCAGAATGTTGCCGATAACATCGTCTTGTCAAGCACCAATTCGGCTTTGTGACGAACTCGCGACCACGCGGTGTAGAAAGATGCCTGCAACGGACCGGGAGAGGACTGGGATGACCATCAACGCGCACACGCCCGAACCGGGGGCGGGCGACGCGGTGCCGGCGAAGGCGGCCACCATCTATGACGTCGCGCAGGCCGCAGGGGTCTCCCACCAGACGGTCAGTCGCTTCCTGAAGGGCTTCCAGGGCATCCGGCCCGAGACCCGCGAGAAGGTCGTGCGCGCACTCGACGAGCTGGGGTATCGGCCGAACCTCACCGCCCGCAGCCTGAAATCGGGACGGTCCCACCGGATCGGCGCGCTCACGCACGAGATCTCGAAGGTCGGCCCGAGCCGCGTCGCGGAGGGAGCGAGCGCAGCCGCCCGGGAGGCAGGCTACGTGCTCGATCTCGTGTCGCTCGACGTGGCGAACCCGCGCGCGATCGAGGAGTCGCTGGAGCTCATCACCCAGCACGACCTCGCCGGCGTGCTCGCCCTCTCCTCCACCGATGAGATGACCCGCGCCTTCGAGACGACGGAGTTCCGGGTGCCGGTGTACATCGACGTCGAGGTCGACGACACGGTCAGCAGTCACCCGTCGGACCTCACGACCGTGGGCATGCCCGCGCTCGTCGCCCACCTGGCCGACCTCGGCCACCGAGCACTCGTGCACATCGCCGGCCCTGCCACCTGGTCGGCTGCCCGCAACCGGATCCTGGCCTACGAGACCGCCGTCATCGGTCAGGGACTCCGTTCGATCGGGATCCTGCCGGGAGACTGGTCGGCGAGGTCGGGATACGAGGCCGTCGTCGCGCTGCCCCGCCTTCCCGACGCGACGGCGTTCGTCGCCGCGAACGATCAGATGGCACTCGGGGCCATGCTCGCCCTGAAGGAGCGCGGCTGTCGCATCCCCGATGACGTCAGCGTCGTCGGCATCGACGACATCCCCGAGTCCGCGTACTTCGATCCGCCACTGACGACGTTGCACATCGACTTCGAGGCCGCGGGTCGCCTGTCGGTGCACAAGCTGCTCGCGGAGATCGAGGGCACCGAGGTCCCTCAGATGGTCGTTCCACCGCCGCAGCTGGTCGTCCGTCGCTCGTCGGGCGCCGCCCCGAGTCGGTGATCGACGCACGAAGGCCGGGCCCCTCCCGGGGCCCGGCCTTCGTGCGAGCGGATGCTACTTCTTCGACTTCTCGGGAGCGGGGAGCGTGCCGGCTGCGCGCTGCGCGGCGTAGTACGCGCGCGCCTCATCCTGCCGCTCCTGCTCGACGCCCGTGGCGATCTTCGCCCGGAGGTGCTCGGGGCGGTACCCGAAGGCGTCGACGAGGTCTTGTGCGTGCGGGCGCAGGCGTTCGATGAGCCGGTCGATGTACGCCGTCACCGCCTGGGCGCGCTGCGGCGAGAGGCGGCCGTGAATGAGGTACCACGCGAGGTGCTTCTCGATGAGGCCGAGGCCGAACAGGTCGCGCACCCACGTGAGCACCTGCTTCGTGCCCAGGTCGGTGGTCTGCGCGAGTCCCCGGGTGAACGCCTCCCACTGCAGCAGCTCGGCGTGCGCACGCGCGGCCTCGATGAGCTCGTTCTGGTTGCGGTTGAACGCGGCCGCGGCATCCGCCTTCGGCAGCTTGCGCGCGTCGCGCAGGCGGCCGGCGATCTCGGCGATCATCGTCTCGACGCGGTCGGTGAGGATCTGGCGCTGGGAGTTCTCGTCACGGAGCTCGGAGACCGAGCGGGCCGTCGAGCCGAAGTCTGCGATCGTCTGGGCGAGGCGGCGCAGGCCCGTGCCGTGGTAGGCCCGGTCGGCCGTCTGCTGCACGACGTAGCGGGCCATCGCGCCGGCGTCGGCATTCGCGAACTGCTTCGAGAAGTCGGTGAGCAGGCGCTTCGCGACGAGCTGGAGCAGCACGTTGTTGTCGCCCTCGAAGGTCACGTAGACGTCGAGGTCCTGGCGCAGGCCCACGATGCGGTTCTCGGCCAGGAAGCCGGCGCCGCCCGTCGCCTCGCGCGCCTCCTGGAGCGTCTCGAGCGCGTGCCAGGTCGACAGCGGCTTCAGGGCCGCCGCGATGGTCTCCAGGTCCTGGCGGTCGTCGTCGGTGTCGGCCTTGCCCGAGAACACCGCGTCGAACTTCACGAGGAACTCGTCGTGCGCGAAGACCTGCGCGTACGTGGTGGCGAGCTTCGGGATGAGGCGGCGCTGGTGGCGCTGGTAGTCGAGCAGCACCTCTTCCTCGGTGTCGCTCGCGGCGTTGAACTGGCGGCGCTGGTTGCCGTATGTGATCGCGATCGTGAGTCCCATCGCCGCGGCGCTCGTGGCGGCGCCGTCGAGCGAGACGCGACCCTGCACGAGCGTGCCGAGCATCGTGAAGAAGCGGCGGCCGGGGCTCGCGATCGGGCTCGAGTAGGTGCCGTCCTCGGCGACGGAGCCGTAGCGGTTGAGCAGGTTCTCGCGCGGCACCCGCACGTTCGTGAAGTGCAGGCGACCGTTGTCGATGCCGTTGAGCCCGCCCTTCAGGCCGTCGTCCTCGCCGCCGATCCCCTCGAGGAACCCGCCCTTCGCGTTGCGGAGGGGCACGTAGAACGCGTGCACGCCGTGGTTGACGCCCTTGGTAGTGAGCTGCGCGAACACGACGGCGGCGGTCCCGTGCACCGCCGCATTGCCGAGGTAGTCCTTCCAGGCACCGCGGAACGGCGTGTCGATGACGAACTGCTGCTTCGCCTCGTCGTACGTGGCCGTCGTGCCGATGGCCGCGACATCCGACCCGTGACCCGTCTCGGTCATCGCGAAGGCGCCCGGCACCTTCATTGACATGATGTCGGGCAGGAACGTGCGGTGGTGGGACTCGGTGCCGAGGTGCAGCACGGCGGCCCCGAAGAGGCCCCACTGCACGCCCGACTTGATCTGCAGGCTCGGATCGGCGAGCACGAGCTCTTCGAACGCCGCGATGTTGCCGCCGTGGTCGTCGTCGCCGCCGAGCTCCTTCGGGAACGCCTTGAGCACGGCGCCCTGCGCGGCGAGGGTCTTCAGCTGCCAGAGCACTCGTTCGCGGTGCTCCTCCATGCTCTGGCCCTCGATGCGCTGCAGGTCGGGCTGGGCGGCGCGCTCGCGCGCGACGATGCGGATGTCGGCCCACGTGCCGAGCAGCTGCCGGCCGAGCCGCTCCACGTCGACGCGCGGCGACGACGGCTGCGCGTCGGCGCGAGGGGCGGGGACGGGCGCCGCGACCTCGTCTCGGGCGGGCTTCGGGGGCGCGGTGGCGGGTCGCCCGCCGGTGGTCGTCGGGGTGGTGCGGGATGCCGTGTCAACCATCGTCGGTTCTCGTCCTTCGTGTGCGGCGGTCTGGCTCATTCCACGGTAGGACGGCACGGCGACGACTCGGAAACGAGGCGTTCGCGGCCTACAAACGGCTCGCGTGACGTCTCGCAGAGGACTGTCGAGACCCTACAAACACGGGTTCGTCGCGCGATGCAGTGTCCACAAGCGGATGCCGCGGCATCCGCTCGCCCGCGAGGCGCTCATTCGCGGAAGTAGGCGCTCGCGCCTCTCGTCCAGAGCAGGATGAGCACGATCGCGGCGAGCGCGATGCTGAAGTACTCGCCGATGGCGCCGGCCGGGTAGGCGATGGCGAGGAACACCGACCCGATGATCGAGAGCATCTGGAAGATCGTGATGACGATGCGCGAGGCGTTGTTGCCGCGCAGCAGGCCGACGGCGACGACGATCACCACCACGCCGATCAGGATCGTGAGCAACGCCGAGGCGATCAGCTGGCTCGCTCCGCCGAACTGCTCGACGGTCGCGTCGACGCTCGTCTGGAACAGCAGCACGGTGCCGCTGATGATGTCGAGCAGACCCGAGATCCACGTGAGCACCGCGACGAGGGTCACACCCCCGGGTCGAGCGACGGAATTCGACATGACCACTCCCCCACCTCGGCGCCGCCCGCACGCGGCGCGCCTGCTGCGATGCTACTGCGCGGCGACCTCGCTGGCGCGGAAGTACGCGCTCGCCGGGCGCGTCCAGAGCAGGATCAGCACGACCGCCGAGACCAGCACGCTCGCCCACTCGCCGATCGGGTTGCCCATGTAGGCGACGGCGAGGAACAGTGAGTGGATGAGCGACAGCGCCTGCAGCACCGAGACGATCATGCGGGCGACCCAACGGCCCAGCCAGATGCCGAACGAGAGGGCCACCACGACCACGCCGAGGAGCATCGAGCCGATCGCGGAGGCCAGCGCCCCGCCCGACCCCCCGAACGCCGCGTTCACCTCGGGATTGCCCGCATCGAACATGAGGAGGAGACCCGTGATGATGTCGACGACGCCCGAGAGGAACGCCAGTACCGCCACGATCGCGACCGTGATCGGTCGAGCCCCTGCTTCAGCCATGATGCGCCCCCCATTCGCCTTCGCCACGCCCTCGCGACGACCCCGTTGGGCCGATGCTAGCGCGGCGACGGATGCCACGGCCAGAGCGCGCGGCATCCGTCGCCGAGTGGAGGCGGGCTGGTGAGCCGCCGCTCAGCCGGCGAAGCGCAGGCCGTGCCCGAACCGGAACAGCGGGTCGGCGGTGTCGAACGGCACGTCGGGGAGGCTCGCCTCGACGGCGGCCATGCTCGACGGAAGGTCGAACGGCAGCGACCCCTCGGGCCGGGCATCGCCGACGAGCACGTCGAGGAGCGCCCGCGCGTTCGCACCGTAGTTCGCCACGATCGCCGCGACCTCGCCCGCGATCGGCGTGAGGATCGCGGGACGGTCGAGGAACACGTCGACGACGGTGGGCACGGATGCCGCGACCTCGCGCACGTGGGCGACGGTCTCGTCGGGGAACTCGAGTGAGCCCGCGTGGAAGAAGTTCTCGAACATCGTGGCGCGCTGCTCATAGGGCGCGTGCAGGCGCAGGATCGCGACGTCGGCGGCATCGGGGGTGTCGACGACGTCCCCGTACTCGGCGGCGACGTCGGGCGCGATGCCCTCGACGTACAGGCGGAGACCTCGGGCGAGGGGAAGGGTCGGCACCGCGGGGCCCGCGGCATCCGCTCGCTCGGTGTTCGTGAGCACGGTGATCGACGCGCGCTGCGCCGCCTCGCCGGCCGCGACGAACTCGGCAGCGCCGACGATCCGCTCGGCCGCCTCGACGTCGACGAAGGTGCGGTCGAAGAGGCCGAGCGTGAACTTCTCACGCAGGAGGCGGCGCGCCGAGACGTCGAGGCGCTCCTCGATCACGTCGCCGGCGCGCACGAGCTCGACGAGCAGGTCGGGGATCGCCTCGCCGCCGAACTGGTCGGCGCCGGCCTCGAGCACCTTCAGCATGCGCTCGCGGGTCGACAGGTGCTCGACCCCCCACGCACGGGCGGGGAATGGCTGGCCCATGATCTCGGCGTCGGTGAGCAGGCCCCAGTCGGTGCAGACGATGCCGTCGAAGCCGTACCGCTCGCGAAGGAGCCCGGTGATGACCGACTTGTTGAAGCCGAACCCGACCTCCTCGTACTCGGTGCCGACCGGCATGCCGTAGTACGGCATGATCTGGCTGGTGCCCGCCTCGAACGCCGCCTCGAAGGGCTTCAGGTGCAGCTCGAACTGGCCGCCGGGGTAGACCTGCTCGCGGCCGTAGGCGAAGTGCGGGTCCTCGCCGTCCTTCTGGGGGCCGCCGCCCGGGAAGTGCTTGGTCATCGTGGCGACCGAGTCGGGGCCGAGCGCGGCCCCCTGGAAGCCGCGGATGTAGGCGGCGCCCATGCGGCTCGACAGGTCGGGATCCTCGCCGAAGGTGGCGACCTGGCGCGACCACCGCGGCTCGGTCGCGAGGTCGACCTGCGGGTGCAGGGCGACGCGGATGCCGACCGCGGTGTACTCCTGGCGGGCGATGTCGCCGAAGCGCTCCATGGTCGCCTCGTGGCCGATCGCGGCGAGGCCGATCGCCTCTGGCCACACCGAGAAGGGCCCTGCCATGAGCGAGGCGAGCGGGTTGTCGCTGAACGAGTGCCGAGGGTCGGTCGAGATCGTCACCGGGATGCCGAGCCTGGTCGATGCGGCGAGCTCCTGCAGCCGGTTGTGCCACTCGGCCATCTGGCGGCCGGTGGGTGCGGCGCCGAGCACGTTGAAATGCGTCATGCCGCGCCCGATCACGTACTCCTCGGTCGCCGGCAGGCCGAAGGTCGGGTCCTCCCCGGCGAGCTCGCCGCCCTCGCCGACGGTGATCATGGTCTGGAAGAGGAGGCCGGCCTTCTCCTCGAGCGTCATCTGCGAGAGGAGGATCTCGACGCGCTCCTCGACGGGCAGGCTCGCGTCACGATAGCGGTCGTCGACGGGGGCGACGGATGCCTCGGCATCCCTGTTCAGCTGATCGGTCATGCCAGCACTCCTTCATGCTCGGGTCGGGCCGCGTCGCGGCATCCCCTCCATCATAAACCGACTATTGTTCGGGATTCGACCCCCCGCCGCCGATCGAGTGCCGGCCGAAGCGTCACGCGCTGCGCTGGTACACGCGGAACGCCCGCGTCGCGACCCACGCCAGCACGGCGGTGAACGCCGCGAGCAGACCGAGGTGGCCCCAGACGCTCGCCCAATCGGGACTCGCCGACAGCGCCTCGCGGCCCGCCACGACGGCCCACTCGAACGGATTGAACGCCGCGACCTTCGCCACCCAGTCAGCCGACAGGCTGGTGTCCATGAGGGCCGAGCTCAGGAACATGAGCGGGATCGTGATGAGCTGCGAGATGCCGATCAGCACGTTCTGGTTGCGGGCGAGCAGCGCAGCCGCGTTCGAGAGCGCCGAGAACGACGCCGTGAGGAGCATCGCCGCGAGCAGCAGGATGAGGATGCCGGCGACGCCGCCCTCGAACCGCGCCCCGCCGAGCCACGCGACACCGAGCACGACGAGCGACTGCACGAGCGTGAGCACCGCCTGGTACACGAGCGTCGACACCATCATGGCGCCGCGACTCGTCGGCGAGGTGAGGAAGCGGTCCATGACCCCGCGATCCATGTCCTGGATGTAGCTCGTGCCCGCCCACGCGCTGCCGAAGAGCGCCATCATCATGACGATGCCGGGGGTGAGGAATTCGAGGTAGCTGTCGCCGCCCTCGAAGCCCGGGATCTCGACCACCGACTTGAAGAGCTGCCCGAACAGCAGCAACCAGATGAGCGGCTGCACGAGGCTCATGACGACGAACGCAGGGACGCGCACCACCGCCCTGAGGTGGCGCAGGGTGAGGTACGCCGTGTGGCGGATGATGTTCGGGCGCGCGAATCCACGCTCGGCGGCACGGTCGATCGGCTGGGTGATCGTGGTCATGATGCGACCTCCTCGAGGTCCTCGTCGGCATCGGCGTGCTCGCGAGTCGAGCGGGCGTGCGCCGAGGCGAAGGTGCGTCCGGTGTGGGCGAGGTAGACGTCGTCGAGGCTGGGCCTCGCGACGGTGGCGGATGCCACGGCGAGCCCCTCCGCGTCGAGCGCGCCGAGCACGACCGGCAGGGCGGCGCCGCCCTCGTCGGCGCGGGCTCGCACCGTGCGTCCCTCGGCGGCGACGTCGCGGAGCACGCCGACTCGCGCGATCGCGGCGAGCACGTCGGGAACGACGGATGCCTCGTGCACCTCGATGACGACGGCGTCACCGCGCAGGTCGCTCTTCAGCTCCTCGGGGGTGCCCTCGGTGACGATGCGGCCGGCATCGACGATCGCGAGCCGGTTCGCAAGCCGGTCGGCCTCATCGAGGTAGTGCGTCGTGAGCAGCACGGTCATGCGCTCCTCACGGGACATCCGCTCGATCTCGGCCCACATCTCGGCGCGCGCCTCGGGGTCGAGCCCCGTCGTGGGCTCGTCGAGGAACAGCACCTCAGGCTGGTGCATGAGGCCGATCGCCACGTCGAGCTTGCGTGCCATGCCGCCCGAGTAGGTCTTCACCTGGCGGCGGGAGGCGGAGGTGAGCGCGAACCGGTCGAGCAACTCCCCGGCCCGAGCGCGTGCCACGCGCGTCGGCATCCCGTGCAGCTGGCCGGCGAGCACCAGGTTCTCGAGGCCCGTGTCCATCGGGTCGGACACCTGCTTCTGGGCCACGAATCCGATCACGCTCCGCACCCGCTCGGGGTGACGGCGCACGTCGATGCCGGCGACGGACGCGTCGCCCGAGTCGGCACGCGACAGCGTCGAGAGGATCTTGACCGTGGTGGACTTGCCCGCGCCGTTCGGCCCGAGCAGGCCGAAGACGGTGCCCGTCTCGGCGTGGAAGGTGAGCCCGTCGAGAGCTCGAAGGGCGGGCGCTCCGCGCCCCTGCGAATAGGTCTTGACGAGATCGACGGCCGCGAGGGCCATCCCGTCGGGTGATGCAGCCATGAGGCTCCTCCTCAGTGGGGAGCCGTCCGATCGTGAGGTGCGGCCGATACAATGGCGGCACGCACTGGGATGGATTCGATTCACGTTGAACGACTCGGTTGCGAGATGGCTCGGGTGTTGCCGCATCCGGGCCATCGGTCTGTGTTCGGTGATCAGCTGTCTGGGGCGGCGGCTCCTTCCGGGAAGTACGTGGCGATCTGAGCCTGGATCTCCTCGATCGACGCACCCTCGGCGATCATGCGGTGCAGGTCGGCCCACGCCCCGAGCTCGACGACGGCGCCCGACTCGAGTCGGCCGAGGAGCGCGACGACGTGGTCGCGCTCGGCGGTGATCATGGCGACTCGGTAGTGGAATTCGAGCAGGAAGAGCTCAGGGAGCCCCATTCGTGCGGTTCGCTCGGCGATCTCGGCGCGCTCGGCCAGCTCGGCGTCGAGCCGCTCGACGCGCTGCCCGAGCAGGGCGATCGCTTCATCGGGCGGCAGCAGGGGGAGCAGCGAGAGCCCGGTTTCGAACGCGGGGTACTCCTTGACCGGGGTGCCGATGAGCTCCCGCATCCACTCCTGCGACTCGACGCGCCCCGCTTCGGTGATGGCGTAGACGATGCGCTCGGGCCGGTTGCCCTCGCGCTCGACCCGAGCCTCCTCGATGAGCCCGTGCTTCTCGAGCGACTTGATGACGGCGTAGAGCGATCCGAAGTTCAGGCGGATGCTGTCTTCCTTGCCGCGCTCGCGCAGCGTGGTGGTCATCTCGTAGGGGTACATCGGGCGTTCCCAGAGGCACGACAGCACTGCGAGGGCGAGCGGGTTGCTCACGGGTCGCTTCGACATACTCACCTCCGTATACTTTGTTCAGAGTATTCGGAAGCGAGTGCTCTGTCAAGAGTAAGTGGATGCCTCGCGCTCAGCCCCCGTGTTGCCCGATCGGCGCGGATCAGCTCGTCGGCTCGTCGGGCGCGAGCCCCTTGAAGTAGCGCGTGGCCTCGCCCGTCCAGAGCAGCATCAGGATCGCGAGCGCGACGAGGGCGCTCACGATCTCGGTCGCCAGCGTCGAGGGCTGGGCGATGCCGATCCAGATCGAGCCCGCCAGTGAGATCACCTGGACGACCGTCGCTGCGATGCGCGAGATGGCATTGCCGCGCAGCAGCCCGTAGGCGATGACCAGCATGATGATGCCGATGGCGATCTCCACGATCGCGAGGGTCGTGGCCAGCGCGGCGCCACCGAAGGCGTCGGCCACCTCCGGGGTGGACTGCGTCGCGAGCAGCGCGATGCCGCCGATGATGTCGAAGGCCCCGGAGACGATCGCGAGCGCGGCCACGATCGTGACGCCGAGCGGACGCTTGGGGCCGAACTGGTCTGACATGGCGCTCCCTGGTCGAAGGCGACGAATGCCGCGGACGCGGCCCGCTTGCCGCGATCCTAGCGTCACCGGACGGCGAGCGGTCGGCGGCGCGACGCGTGCGCGCCGGGCGTCGGGGCGTGCTACGCCGCCGCGACGACGGCGAGCAGGGCCTCGCCGTAGGCCTCGCGCTTCTTCGCCCCGATGCCGCTGATGCCGTCGAGATCGTCGAGGCTGGCGGGACGCGCGACCGCGACCGCTCGGAGGGTGGCGTCGCCGAACACGATGTACGCGGGCACGCCCTGGTCGCGCGCCTCGCCCGCGCGCCACGCGCGGAGCGCTTCGAAGAGCTCGGCCTGGGCCGGTTCGAGGTCGGCCGCGGCGGGCGCGGCCTTCGGCCCGCGCGACCGCACCGGCCGGTCAGGCTCGGTGCGGAGCATGACGCTGCGGGCGCCCGAGAGCACGTCGGATGCGGCATCCGTGATCGTGAGCGTGCCGTACTCGCCGTGGGTGGCGAGCAGGCCCTGCGCGAGCAGCTGCCGCACCACGCCGCGCCATTGCTGCTCGCCGAGGTCGGCGCCGATCGACCACGTCGCGAGGGCGTCGTGGCCGTACTGGCGCACCCGCGGCGTCTCCTTGCCGCGGAGGATGTCGATGAGGTGCCCGGCGCCGAACTTCTGCCGGCGCTCGCGCTGCAGTCGGACGATCGTGGACATGAGCTTCTGCGCGGGAACCGTGCCGTCCCACGCGGCGGGCGGCTCGAGGCAGGTGTCGCAGTTGCCGCACGGCTCGCTGGTCTCGCCGAAGTAGGCCAGCAGGTTCTGGCGACGGCACTGCACGGTCTCGCAGAGGGCCAGCATCGCGTCGAGGTGCTGCGACAAGCGGCGACGGTGCGCCAGGTCGCCCGGGCTCTCGTCGATCATGCGTCGCTGCTGCACCACGTCTTGCAGGCCGTAGGCCAGCCACGCCGTGGCGGGCGCAGCGTCGCGCCCCGCACGACCCGTCTCCTGGTAGTAGCCCTCGACCGACTTCGGCAGGTCGACGTGGGCAACGAAGCGCACGTCGGGCTTGTCGATGCCCATGCCGAAGGCGATCGTCGCGACGACCACCACGCCGTCTTCGCGCAGGAACCGCTCCTGCGTGCGGCGGCGGGTCGCCGCGTCGAGGCCGGCGTGATACGGCAGCGCGTTCACCCCGTTCGCGGCGAGGAATCCGGCGATCTTCTCGGTGCTGGCGCGCGAGAGGGCGTAGACGATGCCCGAGACCGGGGTGCCCGTGGCGGTCGTGCCCTCGCTGCGCACGAAGTCGAGCAGCTGCGCTCGCACCTCGAGCTTCGGGGCGATGCGGTACTGGATGTTGGGGCGGTCGAAGCTCGAGACGAAATGCCTCGCGCCGTCGAGCGAGAGCCGCGACGTGATCTCACGATGCGTCGCCTCGGTCGCCGTGGCGGTGAGGGCGATGCGCGGCACGTCGGGCCAGCGCTCGGCGAGCTCGGAGAGGGCGAGGTAGTCGGGCCGGAAGTCGTGGCCCCACTGGGCGACGCAGTGCGCCTCGTCGATCGCGAAGAGCGCGATGCGACCGCCCTCGAGGAACCGCTTCGTCTGCTCGGAGTTCAGTCGCTCGGGCGCGATGTACAGCAGGTCGAGCTCGCCCGCGAGGTACGCGCGTTCGACGTCGGCGCGCTCGGCCGGATGCTGGCTGGAGTTGAGATATGCGGCGCGCACGCCGTTGCGCACGAGCGCGTCGACCTGGTCGTGCATGAGCGCGATGAGCGGGGAGACCACGATGCCCGTGCCCTCGCGCAGCAGCGCCGGGATCTGATAGCAGAGGCTCTTGCCGCCGCCGGTCGGCATCAGCACGACCGCATCGCCGCCCGCGGCGACCTGGGCGATGATCTCGGCCTGCTCGCCGCGGAAGGCGTCGTAGCCGAAGACGGTGTGCAGCGCCTCGGCGGCCTTCGCGAAGCGCGGCGGCGCGGCCCGGATGACGCGGGGCGATGCGCTCGACGGGGCGGGGCGAGTCACGCGCGCCGACGTGGCCCCCGCCGACTCTCCGGTCGGTACCCACCCGTCGTCGAGCGGCGGCGCCCACTCGTCGTCTGGCGGCGGGAGCACCTCATCGGGATCCCACGGGACCTCCTCGGTGCCATGGGGTTCCGGGTTCCAGCTCACCCGTCGAGTGTAACGAGCACCCCCGACGGGTGAGCCGGTTCATCCTCAGGTTCGGCGCCGCATCAGGAGCCACGTGCCGAGCGCAGCGACCGCGGCGAGGAGCACGCCGCCCACGATCCACAGCGCGTCGAGCGAAGCGCTGCCCGACGAGGCATCCGCCGGCTCCTCGGTCGCCTCGTCGGTCGGCTCCTCGGTGGCCGCACCCGGCGTGCTCACCGCGACGTCGCCGCCGCACGCGCCCGGCTCGGCCGACCCCTCGCCGAGGGCGACGCCCTCGGCCGGCTGCCAGTCGAACGACCACGTACCCGAGACCGGATGCCCGTCGGTCGACACGACCCTCCACGTCACGGTGTACACGCCCGGCGTGCCGAGCTCCGCGACCGTCTGGGCCGACACCCCGACCACCTCGGTGCATCCGTCGCCGTAGTACAGGCCGTCAGGACCCTGCACCTGGATCACGGCGCCGCCCTCGACGTCGAGCAGCTCCTCGTTGGTCTCGAGCGAGATGACGCCCGGCTGCTCGGTCACCACCTCACCGTCGGCGGGGGACGACGCGACGAGGTAGTTGTGCGCCGATGCCGGTATGGCCGGCAGGGCCACGAGTGCCGCGGATGCCACGACGAGCAGCGCGAGGGCGCCGACGCGCGCGCGGCTGTTCGTTCGGCGGGTGCGGTGGGTGCGGTGCGGGCGGGCAACCATCAGGCGTCCGATCGTGAGCGCCGCGCGGCGAGCGCCAGCGTGACGCCGACCACGCCGACGATGAGCCCGCCGATACCGAGCACGCGGGCCACGACGTCGGCGGATCCGGATGCGGCATCCGATGCCTCGGCCGTCGCCTCGTCGTGCTCGGCTTGATCGTCGGTCGCGGCGCCGTGGCCGTGCTCGTCGCCGGTGGCCTCGGTGACGACGATGATGGGTGCCGCATTCTCGGGCTCGTCTTCACCCTCCTCGGCGAGCTGGTTCCAGTTCGTCTCACCCACCTCGCAGGTCTGGCGCACAGGGAAGGCGAGCGTCTCGCCCGCCGCGTCTTCGGGGAGGGGCAGCGAGAGCTCGACGGTGTCGCGGAACCCGTCCTCGACCGGAGTGATCGCGGTGTAGACGACCTGCGAGGTGCGGTCGCCGTCCGCGACCTTCTCGATGGTCCAGTTCGAGTTGAGCGTCGGTGAGACGCTCTCGATCGACTCGGGGATGTCGAACGTGAGAGCGGTCGTCGGTGAACCTTCGCAGCCGTGGCTGAACGCGAAGGTGAGCACCGTGTAGCCGCCGGCGGCGGTGCCGCTCGGGGTCACGGTGACGTGCGCGCTCGCGGCCAGCGGTACGGCGGCGAGGGCGAGGACGGCGCCTCCGGCGAGGCCGGCGGCGGAGAGGCGTGCGATACGCATGATGAATGGTCTTTCGTGGTCGAGGTCGGACGCGCGTGGCGGCGTCCATCAGTGATTCGGAAGCGTCAGCGGATCAGGCCGCTGCCACCTCGACCGGAGGACCTCTCGACCCGAGCCCGGAAGCGAGGAGCACTGCGACGAGGTGCGAGCGCGGGCCGTCGACGGGAACGCGAAGCGACCGCACGGCGACCGGCGCCGGGATCACCGTGAGCCACCGCACGAGCACTCGGATGACCCGGGCGACCGTATCGACGAACCGGTCGGCGAGCATCAGCGCGGCGAGCGTGATAGCCGCGGCCACGAGGTGGGCGACCGGCATCCAGGCGTTCCCGTGGTCGACGGTGGCGACGGACGACACGGAGAGGTGCGCACCGGCATCGTGGCCGGCGTGGGTCGCTGAGGATCCGGCCACGACCGGGGCGGCGGCGCCCATCGCGTAGCAGAGGTGGAGCGCGGCCTGGGCGATGAGCGCCGACACGGCGGTGCGGACGAGCCTCGCCCGTGCGTCGGTGAGCGCCACGGCGAGCGGGACCGAGAACGCGAGGGCGACCACGACTGCGACGGACCCGGGCGGGCCGCCACCGCCGACGGTGTGCGCGAGGGATGCCACGAACGTCGCGAAGACGGCCACCGCCGTTCCACGAGCTGCGCGCGCGCCCCGGGAAGTCACCACTTCAGCCTAACCGGGGCGTGCGCAACGGGACGGCCCCGAGCTCGTGCCCGGGGCCGTCCCTTATGGAGCGGCGACTCAGTCGACGTCGATCACGAACGAACTCGTCGTGCCGGTAGACGGCACCGCGATGTCGAACCGCGTAGGCCCGCTGGTGACGGCCGGGATCGTGAACATCACGGTCGCCTTGCCGACCTCGTCGAACGCCGGCGTGAAGGCCCGATCGACCGACGCCGTGCCGAGCTGTGCCCCCCCGAACGAGACGACGACCGTGCCGGCCGCCGGCTCGTTCCGGCTGAAGTCGAGCGACGAGAGGTTCACCGTGACCTGGTCGCCGACGTCATACCCGTCACCGTCGTCGGGACCGACGATCACGCCGACCGCGCGCTGGGCGAAGTCGGGCGAGATCGTGTCGAAGACCTCGAAGTAGTCGACCATCGACTCGAGGTCGATCTTGCCGCTGTCGGCCTTGTTCGCGCCCAGCGCGAGGGTGAAGAAGTTGTCTCCACCCGAGGCGAGGAACGAGTTCACGCCCACGGAGTAGGTCGCAGCCGGGTCGATCGGCACGCCCTCGAGGAGCATCTCGGTGATGTGCGATCCCTTCGGTGCGCTCGGATCGTAGGTGTAGGTCAGCTCCTGGTTCACCCCGAGTTTGAGGAACGGCCGTGCCGCGGTCGACGGCTGCCACTGCTCCTCGAGCACCGACTTGATCTGCGCTCCGGTGAGGTTCATCGTCACCAGCGTGTTCGCGAACGGCTGCACGTTCGCCGCCTCGCGATAGGTGACCTCCCCCGCTGCCAGGTCGGCTCGCAGGCCTCCCGGGTTCATGAACGTGACGTCCACATCGCGGGTGCCGTCCTCGTTCAGCGACCAGCGCTGCACATCGGCGACCAGGTTGCCCAGCGTCGACTCACCGCCGCGGTTCTCCGTGAAGGTCGCCGCCGACGTCGCGCGGAGGAAGTCCGCGCTCGCGGTGCCGAGCACGACGTTGCCCAGCTCGTTCGCGACGGCGACCGCCTCGTCGACGATCGGCTTGACCGCGGGGTCATCCGGGTAGAGCGGCGTCGTGCCGTCCATCAGGTTGAAGATCTCGTTCTTCATCGTGAAGGACTTCGTCGCCTTGTCGTAGTGGATGTCCATCTTGGAGAATCGCTCGCCGTACTGGCCGCTCGAGATCACCGGCCGACCGTCGATCACGTGGTTGTACGCGAGGTGGGTGTGGCCGGAGACGATCGCGTCGACGTTGTCGTCGGCACCGAGCACGATCTTCCCGAAAGGCGAGTTCGGGTCGGTCGCCGACTCGATCGCGGTCGTCGCCGCGCCCTCGTGCACCAGCAGGACGATGATGTCGGCCTCGCCGTTCTCGTCGATGCCGTCGCTCAGCTGGTCGGCCACGCGGTTCGCCGCCTCGGTGGGGTCACCGACCGTGATGTCCGCGATGCCGGCCGGGGTGACGAGCGAGGGGAGCTCATCCGTGACCGCACCCACGAAGCCGATCGTCACGCCGTCGAACGTCTGCAGGAAGTACTCGGGCAGCGCCGGCAGCCCGGTGTCCTTGTCGTAGATGTTCGCGCCGAGGTACTCCCAGAGCGCCAGCGGCATGACCCGGTCGGTGAGGTCGGCGAAGCCCTGGTCGAACTCGTGGTTGCCCACGGAGCTCACGTCGAGCCCGGCCGCGTTCAGTGCCTCGATCGTCGGCACGTCCTGCTGGATGAAGGACGTGAACGTCGAGGCGCCGATCATGTCGCCGGCGGCCGCGAACACCGTGTTCGGGTTTCCGGCGCGGATCTGCTTCACCGCCGTAGACAGGGCCGCGATGCCTCCCGACGGGGCCGACTGCTCGATGCGCCCGTGGAAGTCGTTCACCGTCACCAGGTCGATGTCGACCGTGCTGGGCACGCCTTCCGTCTCCACGCCGACCAGAATCGGGTCGTGGTCGCTCGAGCGGTAGGGGATTCCCGCCTCGGCGGCGGGGGCCCAGTACTCGCGTCCAGCCCACTCGGGCGAGTTGATCGACCAGACGCCGGCCTTCGTGACCTTGTCGGCCGCGGAGGGCGACGCGATCACGTGGTCGAGCGAGCCGAGCTCGCCGTCGAACGTGTAGGTGTACTGGCCGCGTGCCTTCGTGAACAGGACGTCGCTCCACCCTGCGTCGGCGAAGACCTTCATCGGGTCCTCCTTGGCGTAGGAGTTGAAGTCGCCGACGAGGTAGATGTCGGTCTTGCGACCCTCGGACAGGCTGTTCGCGAAGGCGAGCACGGACTGCGCCTCCTCGACCCGCTCGTCGTTGAAGGCGTCCTGGCCGGGCTGCGGGCTCGGGTCGGTGCCGCTCTTCGACTTGAGGTGGTTGGCCACCACCGTCACGAACTGCTTGCCGAACTTGAACGTCTGGGCGATCGGCTCGCGCGCGATGTCCCACACGGTCTCGTCGATGATCGTCTTCGCCTCGCCCGAGGGCTTCACCGCGGCCGGCTTGAAGATGATGGCGTTCGTGATGAAGTCGGTGATCGCCGCGTCGTGCAGCGCGTCGGGTGTGCGCACGTAGTCCCACACGTTCGACCCTGCCGCGGCGTTGAGACCGGCGACCAGGTCGGCGAGCGCCTCGTCGGGCGCCTCGCCGAGCTTCACCGAGTTCTCGATCTCCTGCAGCGCCACCACGTCGGCGTCGAGCGCGTTGATCGCCGTGACGATCTTCGACTTCTGGATGGCGAACTCCTCGGCGTTCGCGGCTCCGCGTGCCTGCGGGTTCTCGTCGGTGAACGTCGTGAAGTAGTTCAGGACGTTGAACGCGGCGACCGTGATGTCACCGCCCACCGCCGGAGGCGTCGCGGGACGCGGGTTCCCAGTCGTGAACGTCGGCTTCAGGGCGGCCGGGCTCGCGTCCGTGATCGGCACCGGCGGCTGCAGGCGCCACTCGTTGAAGCCGAAGCTCAGGAGCGAGCCGCCCGTCGGGAAGTTCACCGCGTCGCCGTTGCGCACGACCACGTCCTTGGTGAGGTACGGCTGGTCGCCGGGGTGGTCGGGGTTGTCGGAGCCGTCGGCGTTGCGGACGCCGATGCTGTAGCCGTCGTCGAGGAGGATGCGGCTGTTCCGGTTGGCGGTCGTGATGGTGTTCGCCGCGGTCGTTCCGGGAACGGCGGTCTCGAACGCCTCGACCGGCATCGTGCTGCCGGCGCTCAGCCAGAGCTCGCCGAAGCGGAGCAGGTTGTGGCTGGAGACGAGGCGGTAGGTGCCCGTCGGCGACACGAGCATGCCCTCGAACGGCTCTCGTGCACCGCCCAGGACGGTCGCGGGCAGCGGCGTCGTCGCCGGCAAGCCCGCAGCGGCTTGGACGAGCTCCACCGAACCGGCGGCCGATGCCGTGATCTGGGTCACCGTGCTGAACTCGCTCACCGGGCCGGTCGCACGCACCTTGTCGCCGATCGCGACGCCCGTGGCGGGGTTGTTGGAGAGGAACACGAAGAGGCCGTCGGAGGCGCCGGGCGTGGCATCCGTCGCACCGCCGGAGCCGGCGGTCTGCAGGTAGATGCCGCGGAAGCCGCCCGTGCGGTGGTCGCCGGTGACGATGCCCTCGACCGTGACGGTCTGACCGACCAGCGGCGACGTCGCCACGTTGGTGCCCTGCACCTGCGCGATCGTGTGGGTGACCTCTGCGGCGTATGCCGGCGGCGTGGCGAGGAGCCCCGCCACGAGGGTGCCCGCCGCGGCGACCGCCACGGCTGACATGCGACGGATGGTGCTGCGACGTGGCATGACTCTCCTCTGGGATTCCACCCCGGAGGCCACGCACGCGACGAACGTTTCGGGTCGGGCTCGCGGGGGTACTGATCCGAAGCATAGGAGCCACCCCCCACCCTGCCAAGGGGTTTCCATTGCAACATCCGCCGCTTTTCACAGAGTGTTCACGGATGCCGCGCAGATGTGCACCGAGCGTCCTCGATGCTGCTCAGATGAGCGCGCCATGCCCGCCGGTACGCTGGGACGACCATGCTCACCGCCGTCTTCTCGCTGGCCGGGGCGCTCGTCTTCGGCGCGGCAGACTTCCTCGGCGGACTCGCCGCGAAGCGCGTGAGTGCGGTGCTCGCGACCGCGGTCGCCTCGCTCACGGGCCTCGTGCTGCTCCTCGTCGTCGCCCCGCTCCTCGGTGGGGAATGGACGGCCCACGACGTACTCTGGGGTGCGGTCTCGGGGGTCATCGGCGCGGTGGCGATCTCCCTGCTGTACGCATGCCTCGCCATCGGCCCGATGAGCATCCTCTCCCCGCTCACGGCCGTCGTCTCGGCGGTCGTTCCCATAGTGTGGGGGCTCGTCATCGGCGGCGAGCGCTTCGCGGCGATCGGCTACTGGGCACTCGGCCTCGCGCTCGTCGCGGTCGTGCTCGTGGGCTTCGTACCCGAGCGCGGTGCCGTGCGGCCGAGCCTGCGCGGCATCCTGATGGCGACCGGTTCGGGCATCGCGATCGGCGGATTCTTCATCGCGATCGACCAGACGACGGCGGAGAGCGGCGTCGTGCCGTTGCTCCTCAACCGGGGCGTGAACTCGGCGATCATGTTCGCCGCGGTCGGCGTGCTCGCGCTCGTCGCCGCGCTCCGCGCCGGCCGCAGCCACGACGCCCCGGGCGAGCGGATGCCACGGTCCTCGTCGGTCGGCACCGCCTTCGCGCCGGCGCGCACCGCCACCGCGGCCGGCATCCGCCTCGCCGTCGCCTGCGGGATCGTCGACGTGGTCGCGAACGGGCTGCTGCTCATCGGCATCCGCGCGGGCGACCTCTCGGTGGCCGCGGTGCTCGGCGCCATGTACCCGGCGGGCACCATCCTGCTCGCCGCGCTCGTGCTGAAGGAACGCATCGCGCCCGTGCAGTGGGCGGGGCTCGTGCTCGCGCTCGTCGCCGCGAGCGTGCTGGCCCTGGCGTGACGCCGCTGATTGCCGGACGGAACCACTCCAAACGGCTCTCCCCGGCAAACGTAGGAAGAAACGCCGTTCTGCACGGCTACAGCACGCCGACACGCCGAGGGTCGGCAGACTGTTCCTGCACTGGCGTGACGGGTCTCGAGACGCGGCCGCGCCGCTCCTCGACCCGCCGACGCGAGACGCGGCTGCGCCGCTCCTCGACCCGCAGACGCGAGACGCGGCCGCGCCGGTCTTCGACCCGCAGAACGGCTAGAGGCGCACGACCTCGGTGACGCGCACGACCGCGGCGCCCTCCTCCGCGGATGCCTCCAGGTCGACCTCCGCGCGGATCCGCCAGTCGTGGTCGCCGGCCGGGTCGTCGATGGTCTGTTCGACCCTCCAGGTGCCGGACGCGGCATCCGTCTCATCGATCGTGACGAGCCGCGGCGACCGGGCGGCGGGTCCCGTGCCGATGTCGTCGTGCTCGGCGTAGTACCGGTCGAGCGCGTCGGGCCATCCGGCGTCGGGATCGAGCTCGGCGAGCTCGGCGTCGCGCTCGAGCGCGGCGAGCTGCACGCGCCGGAACAGCTCGTTGCGCACGAGCACCGTGAACGCCCGGCGGTTGGTCACGACCGACGGCGGTGCGGGCGGCACGACCGGCGCCTCGTCCTCGGGAAGATGGCTCGTCGGGTCGACGAGCTCGTTCCACTCGTCGACGAGGCTCGAGTCGACCTGCCGGACGAGCTCTCCGAGCCACTCGATGAGGTCGAGCAGCTCCTCGTCCTTCGCCTCGCTGGGCACGGTCTGCCGGATCGCCCTGAACGCGTCGGAGAGGTAGCGCAGCACGAGCCCCTCGCTGCGGGCGAGCTGGTAGAACGACACGTATTCCCCGAACGACATGCTGCGCTCGAACATGTCGCGCACGACCGCCTTCGGGCTGAGCTCGAAGTCTCGCACCCACGGCTGGCTCGACGCGAACGTCTCGAACGACTGGGTGAGCAGCTCGTCGAGCGGCTTCGGCCAGGTCACCTCCTCGAGCGCCTCCATGCGCTGCTCGTACTCGACGCCGTCCTGCTTCATCGCGGCGACCGCCTCGCCGCGGGCCCTGTACTGCTGCTGCGAGAGGATGGGGCGGGGATCGTCGAGCGTCGACTCGATGACGCTCACGACGTCGAGCGCGTAGTGGCCGGTGCCGATTCCCGTGCCTGGAGCGGCGTCGGGGTCGAGCAGCTCGATCGCGGCGAGCGCGAACGGCGAGAGCGGCTGGTTGAGCGCGAAGTTCGGCTGGAGGTCGACGGTGAGGCGGAGGTCGGCGAGCCGCCCCGGCGCCGACGGGCGGAGGAGCTCGACCACGCCCGCGTCGCGGAGGGTGCGGAGGATCTCGAGGGCGCGTCGCGCGAGCTCGAACCGGCGGGCACGCGGCTCGTGGTTGTCGAAGCAGAGCGAGCGGATGCCGCGCGCGACGTCGCCGCCGCGTCCGATCACGTTGATCAGCATCGCCGCCGTGAGCTTCAGCTGCGGCACCAGCGGCTCGGGCTCGGCCGCGACGAGACGCTCGAACGACCCCTCGCCCCATGTGACGAACCCGGCGGCGGGCTTCTTGCGCACGATCTTCTTCAGCTTCTTGGGATCGTCGCCCGCCTTGCGGACGGCGGCCTCGTTCTCGATCTCGTGGTCGGGCGCGAGCACGACCACGGTGCCCGCGGTGTCGTAGCCGGCGCGACCTGCGCGCCCCGCGATCTGGTGGAACTCGCGGGCGGAGAGCTGCCGCGTCCGCTGCCCGTCGTACTTGGAGAGCGCCGTGATGAGCACCGTGCGGATCGGCACGTTGATGCCGACGCCGAGCGTGTCGGTGCCGCAGATCACGCGGAGGAGCCCGCGCTGCGCGAGCGTCTCGACGAGCCGCCGGTAGCGCGGCAGCATGCCGGCGTGGTGCACGCCGATACCCGCCCGCACGAGCCGGGAGAGCGTCTTGCCGAAGCCGGTGGTGAAGCGGAATCCGCCGATCGCGTCGGCGATCTCGTCGCGCTGCTCGCGGGTCACGACGCGGATCGACGAGAGCGCCTGGGCCCGCTCCATCGCTGCGGCCTGCGAGAAGTGCACGATGTAGACGGGCGCCTGCCGCGTCTCCATGAGCTCCTCGACGGTCTCCTGCACCGGGGTCTTCGCGTACGAGAAGTGCAGCGGCACGGGGCGGTCGACGCCCGTGACCCGCGCGGTCTCGCGGCCTGTGCGACGCGTGAGGTCCGACGCGATGCCGGCCACGTCGCCGAGCGTCGCCGACATGAGGATGAACTGCGCGCGCGTGAGCGTGATGAGCGGCACCTGCCACGCCCAGCCCCGGTCGGGGTCGCCGTAGTAGTGGAACTCGTCCATGACGACCTGGTCGACCGCGGCATCCGGCCCGTGACGGAGGGCGAGGTTGGCGAGGATCTCGGCCGTGCAGCAGATGATCGGGGCATCCGGATTCACCGAACTGTCGCCCGTTACCATGCCCACGTGCTGCGCGCCAAAGATGTCGACGAGCTGGAAGAACTTCTCGCTCACGAGTGCCTTGATGGGCGCCGTGTAGTAGCTGCGCCCGCCACTGGCGACGGATGCCGCGTGCGCCGCGACCGCGACGAGCGACTTGCCCGTGCCCGTCGGCGTCGAGAGGATCACGTTCGCGCCCGACACGATCTCGATGATCGCCTCGTCCTGCGCGGGGTAGAGGGAGAAGCCGCGGCCGTCGGCCCAGTCGACGAAGGCGTCGTACATCGCGTCGGCGTCGTAGGGGCGCGGGGCGAGGTCGGGAAGCGACTGGGGCATCCGTCCGAGTCTGTCACGGGCGAAGCGCCCGACCGCGCCTGTGGTAGAACTGGGAGCGCACACAGTCGAAGGAGCAGCCCGTCGTGACCCTCGCCCCGCCGCCCGCCGAGCCGACCGCGACGGCGAACGCGTCGACCGCGACGAACCCGCTCACCGCCACGACGAACCCGCTGACCGCGACCCACCGCCCGCACGACCGGCCGCTCGCACGCCCCGCGATGAGCAACGCGATCGACCGGCACGATCGCTTCGCGCTCACGAACCGCTATGTCGAGGTCGACGGCCGGCCTGCGATCCCGGTATCGGGCGAACTCCACTACAGCCGCGTCCCGCGCGCCGAATGGGAGGAACGGCTGCGGCTCATGCGCTCGGGCGGCGTCACCGCCGTGGCCACGTACGTGTTCTGGAACCACCACGAGCCCGAACCTGGGCGCCGCGACTTCCACGGCGGGCTCGACGTCGCCGCGTTCGTGGCCCTCTGCGCGCGAGTCGGACTCGACGTCGTGCTGCGCATCGGCCCGTGGGCGCACGGCGAGGTACGCAACGGCGGCTTCCCCGACTGGGTGCAGCACGCGCCGGTCGGGCACCGCACCGACGACCCCGCCTACCTCGCCCTCGTCGACGAGTGGTTCGCCGCGCTGGGCGCCGAGCTCGCACCGCTCTGCGGACCGACGAGCAGGGTCATCGCGATCCAGCTCGAGAACGAGCTCTACGACCAGCCCGGCCACCTCGTGACGCTGAAGGCGATGGCGCGCCGTCACGGGCTGACCGCCCCCGTCTACACCGCGACCGCGTGGGGCGGCGCCGACCTGCCCGCGGGCGAGGTGCTCCCCCTCTACGGGGGCTACGGCGACGGGTTCTGGGTCGACGTCGACCAGCCGTGGGACACCACATTCCGCGAGCACTTCTTCTTCTCGCACACCTGGGACGATCCGGGGATCGGCGCCGACCTGCGCGACCATCCGGGCATCGGGCGGCAGGTCACGGCATCGAGGGTGCCGTCCCCCGACTTCCCCGCCGCCACCTGCGAGCTGGGCGGTGGGATGGCCACCGCGTACCATCGCCGCCCACTCCTCGGTGCGCGCGACATCGCCGCCGTCGCCCAGAACAAGATCGGCAACGGCTCGGGCTGGCAGGGCTACTACATGTACGCGGGCGGCGTGAATCCCCGCCCGGGGCTCCAGGAGTCGCAGGCGACCGGCTACCCGAACGACCTGCCGGGGTTCGACTACGACTTCCACGCGCCGATCGGGGCCGCAGGCGTGCTCGCCGGGAGTCACGCCGAGCTGCGTCGCCAGCACGCGTTCCTCGCCGCGTTCGGCGAGCGACTCGCCGACATGCCCTCGACGCTGCCCGACGTGCTGCCGGCGGGCGTCGACGACGCCGAGACGCTGCGGTGGGCCATCCGCTCCGACGGCGCGACGGCCTGGGTGTTCGTCACGTGGCAGCAGCCCCATGCGCCGCTCGACACGTTCCGCGGCGCGCGCTTCGCCGTGCGTCTCGGCGACGAGACGGTCACGCTGCCGCACGCGCCGGTCGACGTGCCGGTCGGCACGATCGCGCACTGGCCGGTCAACCTCGAGCTCGGTGGCGTGCGCCTGCGCTGGGCCACGGCCTCGCCGCTGACCGTGCTCGGCCAGGCCGAGCGGCCGACGCTCGTGGTGGTCGCCGGGCCTGGCATCCCGGTCGAGCTGGCGGCCGACGGGGCCACGGCGACGGATGCCGCGGGCGCGGTGCGCGAGACGGCGCCCGGCGTGTTCGTGGTCGACGCCGACGAGCCGCGCCGGGTCGACGTTTTGCAGGGCGACGCCCGCCTGCCCGTGCTCGTGCTGCCCGCGGCATGCGCCGCGGAGCTCTGGGTGCTCGACGGGCCGAACGGACGCCGTCTGCTGCGCTGCGCGGCGCCGGTGCACGTCGAGGCCGACGGCCGGATCGCGGTGCGGTCGTCGGCGCGGCCGCGGGTGCTGGAATACGACCCGGATGCCGCGGCGTTCGTGCCGATCGCCGTCGACGCACCCGGCGTCGGCGTCGACGTGGCGCTCGAGCCGGTGCCCGGCGCGGTCGGCGAGGCCCCGCCTGCGGGCTACGGCGCGCGCGCCGGACGCGCCGCCGCCCCGAACGCCGACGCGATCGCGCGGCACGGCACGACGTGGACCTTCACCGTGCTGGAGGCCGCTCCCGGCCGACGCGTGCTGCACGTCGACTGGGCTGGCGACGTCGCCGTGCTCGAGGTCGACGGACGCGTGGTGCTCGACCGGTTCTGGGACGGCACGACGTGGACCATCGGACTCGACGCACTTGCGGTGGCGCCCGGCGCCGAGCTCACGCTGCGGATCGTCCCGCTGCATCCCGGCGCGGCCGTGCACCTGCCCACCGAGGCGGAGCGACGCCGACGCGCCGTGGACGGATCGCTCGTCGCCCTCGATGAGGTGCGGCTCGTGAGCTCGCCGCTCTGGCGCGAGGTGGAGACCGGGTAGCGAGCGCCCTGCGGTGTCGCGTCCGGTCCCTCAGCCGTGAGGCGCGAAGGCGCTCCAGAGCCGGGCCAGCGAATCGCGCTCGGCGATCGGTCGATTTGTCAGCAGGTCAACTTGTCAACGACAAGGTCGCCTCGCCGAACGCAGCGGATGCCGCCGGCGCGGTCACGACGATCTCGGGGCCGCCCGAAGGCGACCACGTGATCGTGCCGTGCTCGAAGCATCCGCTCATCACGCCCGTCGCATCGACGACGACGTCGGCGACCGGGACGCCGAGCGGCGACCGCTCCCAGCCGAGCAGCGCCCAGATGTCTCGGACCATGCCGTGCACGATCGCAGCGCCGTGCCGCGTGGTCCAGTAGATCGACGCGCCTTCGAAGTGGGCGAAGCCGCCGTCGGCGCGACCCATCGCGGTCCGCCGGGATGCACCGACGAGTCGCTGCTCGTCGCCGGTGGGCAGGCCGAGGTACGAGGCCTCGCCGCCCGCCTCGAGCCACCGCGCGGCGATCTCGCCGTGCACCTCATGCGCTCCCGTGCGCTCCGACCAGTACACGGAGCCGTGCTCGTACACGCGGCGGTAGACGTCGGCGTCGCCGACCCGGGTGTGCAGCGACACGGCCTCGCCGAGCCACGTGTGCTCGGCGCGCTTGGCACTGATGGCGGGCACGGCCAGCAGCAGTCGGTAGTCCGGGTCGTAGCGCACCGCCGTGCGGAAGTCCGACCAGCTCACGGCTCGGTCGAGGCGCTTCGGCAGGAGGCCGGCGCGCGCGGGGTGTGACTGGGTCATCCGCGCGGGTCGCGTCATCCGCTGGTCCATGGGGTGCTCCGCTCATCGTCCGGGTGTCGCCCGGAAGGTCCGCCCGCCGATCCGGGGAGGAAATGGGGGAAGCCGGCCCGCACCAGGTTCGGGGACGAGGTGCTGACCGGCTATCCGATCACCTGCCGCGGTGACAGTTCCCCCTGCGGTCCGCGGTCCGGCGATCGGTTCCCACGCTACGAGCGTGTGGCACCGCGGGCATCAGGGCTATCACTGAACTTCCGCCCCACGACCGGCGGATGCAGCGGGGTCGGCTGGTCGGGTCTGCTCGGATGCCGCGGCGTCGACCGCGTCGCGCGCGAGGGCCGTGATCGAGGCGACGAGCGTGGCGCGACGCCGTGCCGCGCGGTCGGGACCGTCGCCGACGAGGAACGCGTCGAGGTGCCCGAGCACCGGCCAGGCGTTCACGAGCGAGACGATCGTGAGGAGCAGCTCGCCGGCCGTGGCACGGTCGACCCCGGGGAGGAGCTCTCGGAAGCGCTCGACCTTCTCGTCGTGGTAGGCCGCCCTGGCCGAGTCGGCCGACGTGGCCGCGCCGCGCTCGAGGCCCTCCCAGAACACGAGCCGCGGGATGACGTCGTCGGCGAGATGGTGGTCGAAGAGGCGCCCCGCGTAGTCGCCCGCCGCCTCTGGCCCCACGCCACGCATGGGCACCTCGTCCATGGAGGCGCGCAGGCGCGTCGCGAGCACGATGGCGAAGAGGTCGTCCTTCTTGCCGAAGTACTGGTAGATGCGCTCCTTGTTGACGCCGGCGGTGGCGGCGATGCGGTCGATGCGTGCGCCGGCGAGGCCGTGCGCGCTGAACTCCGCCGTCGCGGCGTCGAGGAGCCGTTGCTTCGTGCGCTCGGTATCCCAGGCCATGGCCCCAGTCTAGCAATTTCCAACCATATAGTTGCTTTGCGCCATCCGATGTGCTTCAATTACAACCATTCAGTTGGAAATGACCACGAGGAATCCCAATGACCACCCCCACCGCTCCCACCCCCACCGCAACCACCGCCACAACCAGCGCCGCTCCCGCCACCCCCGCCGCCCGCGTCGCCAGCGTCGCGCCGACGCCGCCGTCCGTGCACGTGCGCGCCGTCATCACATGGCTCGCGATCTTCCCGCTCGTCGCGATCGGCATGATGCTGCTCGCGCCGATCTCGGAGTCGTGGCATCCGGTGCTCCGCGCGTTCGTCCTCACGCTCGTCGTCGTACCGCTCGCCGTGTACGTCGTCGTGCCGCGGCTGCTGCGCGGCTACGGCGCTCTGCGTCGGCGCCGTGCCACGCGTTCGGGGGCGGGTGCTTGATCCGCCCCTGCGGCGCCCACTGACGTTCGCTCAGGCCGACGCACGCCGGCACGCCGACGACCCAGGAGGACTGCATGCTGATCGCCCCGGACGCGGGCTCGGAATCGGCGAAGGCACCCGAGGACGGCGTCTTCGACGTCGCCCTCGTGGTGGTGCACGGCATGGGCGACGCCTACAAGAGCCAGATCCTGCTCGAGTGGGCCGAGCCGATCCTCGAGCGCATGGACTGGCTCGCCCGCGACCGGGTGATCGGCGCCGGCGACGAGCACGGCGTCACCATCCACGACTCCGACCTCTCGGGCGACATGCCGATGGTGACGGCCACCGTGCGGTTCCCGAAGCGCCCCGACCCTGCGGCGCCGGATGCCCCGCCCGAGACCGTCGAGCGCAGGGTCGCGATCCTCGAGGCCCGCTGGTCGGAGTCGGCCACGTGGGCGAAGCGCTTCCACGGGTGGCGGCCGCCGGCCGCGGCAACAGGCGGCGCCACGAGCTCCGGCGGCTGAGCCTCAGCCCTCCGTGGGTCCGCCACGCCTCGACGCGCGCAGGGTCGGCCGCAGCACATCCATGGGATCGCCGCCCGAGAGCACCTCCACGATCGCCTCGACGAGCCGGAACGGCACGAGCGCCACGAGGTGCAGCAGCAGGAAGGGCCCGAGCACGAGGATCGAGCCCGTCAGCAAGAGCACGAGCGGCGCCAGCGCACCCCACGGCAGCGCGGCGAGCGCGGCGATGGGAATGGCGAGCAGCCACCACGGCTGCCAGATGGCGGCCACGGATGCCCCGAGCACCACGAGCCCGCCGACGATCACCTGCACGAGCAGCAGCACCCCCGCTGCGCCGTTGAACTCGAGCTCGCGGTCGGCGGCCACCCATCCCCACATGAGCCACGACCGCAGCAGCGGGACGCGCTGCTCGCGGAGTGCGGTGCGGAACACCCGGTCGTCCTCGCGTCGCTGGGCGAGCGCCGCCCGGCGGTCGCCGAGCTCGGAGGCATCCACGGATCGCTCGTCGTGCAGCACCGCGGGCGCCGACTGCCGGCCGTAGCTCGCGATGAAGCTCCACAGCCACATCGGCACCGACGCGAGGTCGGTGATGCCGTGCACCCGCGGCTCGCGTTCGTCGGGAGCGGAGTCGGGTCCGCCCGGCGGCCGCGCTGGCACGCGGTAGCGCCGGCCCGACACCGGATCCTCGTAGACGAAGGGCGCACGCACGTGGAAGCGGTAGCCGTCGGCGGGGCGCTGGGCGAGCACGAGCTCGTCGAGGGGTCGTCCGTCGTCGGTGAGGAACGGCATGTGGTCTCCTTCGCTCGCGACCATCCTGCCGTGACCGGTCAGCCGAGGAGGAGCGCCACTGCGAGCAACGCCGGCACGGAGCCGATCGTCGTGAGGAACACGGTGTCGCGGGCGACGACCTCGGCGGTCTCGTAGCGCTGGGCGAAGACGAACACGTTCTGCGCGGTCGGCAACGCCGCGAGCACCGTGACGGCGTAGAGGTCGATGCCGTCGAGCCCGAAGGCGAACCGCCCGAGCGCCCACGCGGCGACCGGCATCACGATGAGCTTCAGCATCGTGGCGAGCAGCACGTCACGTCGGCCGGTGCCGGGCTTCAGCAGGCGCTGCCCGTGCAGCGAAAGTCCGTAGGCGATGAGCATGAGCGGCACCGCGGCGTGCCCGATGAGCTCGATCGGCTCGAGCACGATCGGCGGCAACTCGAGCCCCGTGACCGCAACGAGCACGCCGAGCAGGGAGCCCACGATGATCGGGTTCGTGATGGTGGTGCGGATGATCACCCACGCCGACGTGCGTCCCTCGACCTTGGCGCCGAGCACGGCGAGCGCCACCGGGGCGAACAACAGCAGCTGCAGCAGCACGACGGGCGCCGAGTAGGCGGCGTCGCCGAGCATGTACACCGCGATCGGGATGCCGAAGTTGTTGCCGTTCACGTAGCCCGAGGCGAGCGAGCCGATCACCGTGCGCGCGAGCCCACGCCGCCAGATCGCGAGCGACACGAGCCCGAACACGAGCATCATCGCGACCGCGGCGAGCGCCGACACCGGAAGCAGCGCCGAGAAGAGCGCGCCGACGTCGGCCGTCGCGAGCACCGAGAAGAGCAGGAACGGCGCGAGCACGTTGAAGTTGAGCTGGGCGAGCACCTGGCGGGCGCCGGGTCCGAGCACGCCGGTGCGGCCGGCGACCCAGCCCACGAACACCGCGAGCGCGATGACGGCGAACCCGGTGAAGATCTGGATCATGCGCGCCGGCCCGCCGTCCGGGGCACGGGCGCGTCGCTCATCGCTTCGACCATACTCGCCCGCTGATGCGAGGCTGGCCTCGGGCCGGGGCCGCGACCTAGGCTCGAAGCGCACGCTGAATCGAACGGGTGGGGAGACCATGGCCGGAGCGGTCGGGCAGGGCGAGGATTCGGGAACCGGCGAGGCGGCGGCATCCGTGCCCCTCGAGCTCGTCGACCAGTGGTTCCGGGCGGCGAACTACCTGAGCGTCGGACAGATATACCTGATGCGCAACCCGCTGCTCGACCGGCCGCTCGAACCCAACGACATCAAGCCGCGCCTGCTCGGCCACTGGGGCACGTCGCCCGGCCTGAACCTCGTGTACGCGCACCTGAACCGCGCGATCGTGGAACGCGGCACGCCGACGCTCTACGTGTGCGGGCCCGGCCACGGCGGCCCGGCCATGGTCGCGAACACCTGGCTCGACGGCACCTACTCGGAGCTGTTCCCCGCGGTCAGCGCGGACCGCGCGGGCATGGCGCGGCTCTTCCGGCAGTTCTCGTTCCCCGGCGGCATCCCGTCGCACGCCGCGCCCGAGACGCCCGGTTCCATCAACGAGGGCGGTGAGCTCGGCTACTCGCTCATGCACGCGTTCGGAGCCGCGCTCGACAACCCGGGCCTGGTCGTGGCGTGCGTCGTCGGCGACGGGGAGGCCGAGACCGGGCCGCTCGCGACGAGCTGGCGCGGGCATTCGTTCCTCAACCCGCTGACCGACGGTGCGGTGCTGCCCATCCTCCACCTCAACGGCTTCAAGATCGCGAACCCGACGCTGCTCGCGCGCATCCCCGAGGCGGAGCTCGTGGAGTTCTTCCGCGGCAACGGCTACGAGCCGCTGCTCGTCACCGGCGGCTTCGACGGCGAGGACCCGATGGCCGTGCACGTGCGGCTCGCCGACGCAGTCGACGTGGCGTTCGACCGGATCGCCTCGATCCGTGCGGATGCCGCGGCGGGCGCGTTCGCCGACGCCGCCCCGCGCTGGCCCGCCATCGTGCTGCGCACGCCGAAGGGCTGGACCGGGCCGCGCGTCGTCGACGGCGTGCAGGTGGAGGGCACCTTCCACGCGCACCAGGTGCCGCTCGCCGGCGTGCGCGAGAGCGCGGAGCACCTCGCGATGCTCGAGACGTGGCTGCGCTCGTACCGGCCCGAGGAGCTGTTCGATCGCGACGGACGCCCGATTCCCGAGCTCGACGCACTCCGGCCGCGGGGCGAGCTGCGCATGAGCGCGACGCCGCTCGCCAACGGCGGCATCGCGCGCGCGATCGAGCTGCCGCCGACCGAGCCGTTCGCCGTCGAGGTCGCCGCCGACGCCCGCGGCGCCTCCGCCGAGTCGACCACGGTCTTCGGCCGGTGGTTCGCGGAGGTGCTGCGGCAGAACCCCGACGACGTGCGGCTCTTCGGCCCCGACGAGGTGCTGTCGAACCGGCTGGGCGCGGTGTTCGACGTGACTTCGCGGGCGTGGGCCGAGTCGCTGCATCCGCTCGACGAGCACCTCGCCCGCGAGGGCCGCGTGATCGAGGCGCTCAGCGAGCACCTCATGCAGGGCATGCTCGAGGGGTACCTGCTCACCGGGCGGCACGGGCTCATCACGAGCTACGAGGCGTTCATCCACATCGTCGACTCGATGTTCAACCAGCACGCGAAGTGGCTCGAGTCAGCCAGCCTGGTGCCGTGGCGCGGCGGCGTCGCCTCGCTCAACTACCTGCTCTCGTCGCACGTCTGGCGCCAGGACCACAACGGCTTCTCGCACCAGGACCCGGGCTTTCTCAACGTCGTCGTCAACAAGCAGGCGGACGTCGTGCGGGTCTACCTGCCGCCCGACGCGAACACCCTGCTCGCCGTGATGCGGCACGCGTTCGACACGCAGAACCGCGTGAACGTCGTGGTCGCGGGCAAGCAGCCAGAGCCGCAGTGGCTCACCGCCTCCGAGGCGGAGGCGCACGTCACGGCAGGGCTCGGCGTGTGGGCGTGGGCGGGCAATGAGCCCGGGTTCGACGCGGCCGACCCCGCGGCATCCGTGCCCGACGTCGTGCTCGCGTGTGCGGGCGACGTGCCGACCATGGAGGTCGTCGCCGCCGCGCAACTGCTGCGCGACCGCCTGCCCGAGCTCAAGGTGCGCGTCGTGAACGTGGTCGACCTGATGCGGCTGCAGGATGCCTCGCACCACCCGCACGGGCTCAGCGACGTCGCATTCGACGCGATCTTCATGCGGTCCTCGCCCGTGATCTTCGCGTTCCACGGCTACCCGTCGCTCGTGCACCAGCTCGCCTACCGGCGCACGAACCACGCGAACCTGCACGTGCGCGGCTTCATCGAGAAGGGCACCACGACCACGCCGTTCGACATGCTGCACCTCAACGACCTCGACCGATACCGGCTCGCACTCGACGTCGTGCACCGGGTGCCGGGCCTGGCCTCGCGGCCCGGCGTCGCCGAGATCGCGGACGAGTGGCACGCGGCGCGGGCGGCGGCGCGCGCGTACGCGTACGAGCACGGCGAGGACCCGCCGTGGATCACCGGGTGGGAGTTCCGGGCGGGCTGAGTACCCGCGCGCCCAGGCCGGCGCGCCGGATGGCGCACGCTCTGGCGGATATACGATCTGCCGCCTGGGATCATGCCGGCTGCGCGGCGCGGCGGATCGTATTTCCGCCGTTCTGGACCGCTACCAGCGCTCGTGCACCTGCGCGCGGATCTCCCGGTCGTACAGCGCCCGCACCGAGTCGTCGAATCCGGCGGGAAGCTCGAGCGCCCCGGCCGCGGCGTTCGCATGCGCCTGCTCGGGGTTGCGCGCGCCGGGGATCACCGAGCTCACGCCGTCCTGCGCCGCGATCCACGCGAGCGCGACCTGGGCGGCCGTGGCGTCGGGCGCCGCCGCCCGCGCCAACTCGGAGAACTCCCCCGCCGCCCGCACGCCCGTCGCGTAGTCGACGCCCGAGAACGTCTCGCCGACGTCGAAGGACTCGCCGTGCCGGTTGTACGTGCGGTGGTCGTTCGCGGCGAACTGCGTGTCGAGCGTGTACCGGCCGGACAGCAGCCCACTCGCGAGCGGTACGCGCGCGATGATGCCGACGCCCGCCGCGCGTGCGGCCGGCAGCACCTCGTCGAGCGGCTTCAGCCGGAACGCGTTCAGGATGATCTGCACGCTCGCCACGTGCGGCCGCGCGATCGCGGTGAGTGCCTCCTCGACCTTCTCGACGCTCACGCCGTAGTTCGCGATCGCCCCCTCATCCACGAGGGTGTCGAGCGCGTCGAACACGCGGTCGTCGCTGTACACCGAGGTGGGCGGGCAGTGCAGTTGCACGAGGTCGAGGGTGTCGACTCCGAGATTCGCGCGGGAGCGTTCGGTCCAGGCGCGGAAGTGCTCGAGCGAGTAATTCTCGTGCTCCTGCGGCATCCGTCGCCCCATCTTCGTGGCGACCGTGACGCCCGAGTCGGGGTTCGCGACCAGCCAGCGCCCGATGAGCGACTCGCTTCGTCCGTCGCCGTAGACATCGGCGGTGTCGAAGAACGTGACACCCACCTCGTGGGCCGCGTCGAGCACGGCGAGCGCGTCGGCCTCGTCGACCTCGCCCCAGTCGGCGCCGAGCTGCCAGGTGCCGAGCCCGATCACCGAGACGGGGCGACCGGTGCGTCCGAGGGTGCGGGTATGCATGGAGTCGAGCCTAGCCCGCGGGGCGACTCCCCACCCACGTGGCCACGTCTCAGCGGATCGGCACCGCCCGCCCGCTCACGACGATGCCGCCTCGCTCGGGGATGTCGACGTCGAGCCGACTGGGCCGGCCGACGTGGCGCCCCTGCTCGATGACCATCCGAGCGGGCGGATGCACCGCGCCGAGGCCGCGGAGGTACCCGCCCACCGCGGCGGCGGCCGAGCCGGTCGCCGGGTCCTCGGTGATGCGGCCGACGGGGAAGATGTTGCGCGCCTCGAACCGCAGCGCGCCGTGCGCGGCATCCGACAGCCGGTGCAGGATCGCGACGGTGAGTGGCCACCCCTGCGCGTCCATGAACGCGCGCATCGCTCCCGGGTCGAATCCGAACCCGTCGAAGACATGCGACTCGGCGATCACGATGACGGGATGCCATGCGCCGGCGAAGGCGAGCCGCGGCGGATAGCGCTCGTCGAGCTGCGAACGATCGACGCCGATCAGCTCGAGCAGCGCGTCGAGCACGAACTCGGGGAAGTGCGCGAGCTCGGTGTCGATGCTCGTGAACGCGGCGCGGAGCCCGATGCCGTCGTCGCTCGTCTCGATGACGATCTCGCCGACCGGCGTCGCGAAGCGCAGCGTGCCCGGTCGCGTGCGCTCGGCGATGGCGACGGCCGTGGCGACGGTGGCGTGCCCGCAGAACGGCACCTCCGCGATGGGCGAGAAGTACCGCACCGTTCGGACGCCGTCGGCCTCGCCGGTCACGAATGCCGTCTCGGCGTAGTCGAGCTCGGTGGCGATGCGCTGCATCGCGTCGTCGGTGAGCTCAGACGCATCGAGGACGACGCCGGCCGGGTTGCCGCCGTCCGGATCGTCGGCGAACGCGGTGTACCGCAGCACGCGGGGCTCTGCGCTCATGACGCCTTCGCCGGCGAGTACCTCGTCGCCGACCACTCGTCGGCGACCGCGCTCACCTTCGTGTCGCGCCAACCGGCCGATCGCAGCGCCTCCCGCACGGCGTTGTCGCCCGGCGCCGTGCTGGCGCGGCCCTTGCCGTGCACGATCCACACGTGCGAGCCGATGCCGCACTCGCGGAACCACACGGGCAGCGACTCCAGCTCGGCGTCGGTGCGCACGACGACGACCACCACGTCCGCCTCCCAGGGCGGCACGCGCGATGCGTCCGCGAGTGCATCGTCGAGTTCGGGCAGCGGCAACTCGCCCCGCACTGCGACCGTCTCGCCGTGCGACACCCCGAGCTTCTCGGCGAGCGCCGGCGGCGGGGTCGTCAGTGCCTGCGCCCAGGTCGGCGCCGCAGCACCCAACTCGAAACGGTACGTCTGCCCATCAGCTTCGAACGAGACCACGCCGTCGGCCGCCTCGACGTGCGACCACGCCGATCGGGGCACCCGCGCCCGCCGCTCCCCGGAGATGTGCAACCCCGCCGCCTCCAGGTGCAGCGTGACCTCCGCGGCACCGCCGTGCTCGCCGATCCAGGTCGCCTTCGCCTGCCTCCCCATGCATGAACCCCCCGGTAAATGATCCCCGCGGATCGGGTTCGATGCAATGCCTTGACCGGATGTCGCGCCGTGGCACACTGTGCGAATGGCGGGGAAGTACGATCCGAAGCGCGAGTTGCCCTGGTACACCGCACCTCGCGGTCGATTCGAGATCGTCGAGGTCCCCGAGCAGCGGTTCTGCATGATCGACGGTCATGGCGACCCGAACGCCGCGCCCGAGTACGCGGCCGCCGTGGAGGCCCTCTATGCGGTGTCGTACGCCGCGAAGTTCGCGAGCAAGCGGGAGCTCGGGCGCGACTACGTCGTCGGCCCGCTGGAGGGGCTCTGGAGCGCCGACGATCCTGCGACCTTCGTCACCCGCGAGAAGTCGGCATGGGACTGGACGATGATGATCTGGCAGCCCGACTGGATCACCGACGAGCTGTTCGCCGCGGCACGGGAGCACGCGGTGGCGAGGGCCCCCGCCGCCCGCCTGGCACGTCTCGAGTCGATCGAAGAGGGCCGTACGGTGCAGACGCTCCATCTCGGCTCGTACGACGACGAGGGGCCGACCCTCGCCCGCCTCCACGACGAGTTCATGCCCGAGCACGGCCTGCGTTTCAACGGGCGCCACCACGAGATCTACCTCGGCGACCCTCGGCGCACGGCGCCCGAGAAGCTCCGCACGATCCTGCGCCAGCCCGTGGCGCCGACGAGCGGATGACGCGGCCATCCCGGGTTGGGACGGGCCCGCGGCATCCGCTCGTGGTGGTGTCGGCGGCGTTCAGCCCTCCTGCTCGGCGCCGAACCGCTGCCGCGCCTCGACGGGGATGAGCGGGCGCTCGCCGCGAGCCTTGATCTGCTGCACGGCCCAGGTGTTGCCGTCGGGGTCGGCGAACCCGAAGAAGGTGCCACCGTCGCGGTCGTCGAACATGGTGATCTCGCTGCACTCGACGCCGCGCGATACGAGCTCCTCGCGGGCTGCGGCCGCGTCGGCGACCACGAGCTGGAGGCCGCGCATCGAGCCGGGCGCCATCTCGGTCTGCGAAGGCAGGTCGCCGATCACGATCGAGCATCCGGATCCCCTGGGCGTGAGCTGCACCACGTGCATCAGGTCGGTGCGGGTGTCGTGGTCGAGGTCGAACCCGACCTGGTCGCGGTAGAACGCGACCGCACGATCGATGTCGGTGACGGGGAGGAGGACGACCTCGAGGGTCCAGTCCATGATGTGCTCCATTCGATTCGTTGAGTACTGCCGGCGAGCCCGGATGCCGCGGGCCCGGATGCCGCGGGCCGGGTACGCGCGCGGCATCCGCTCGCTCAGTGGGCGAGGATCTCGTCGAGTCGCTCGTAGCCCTCGCGCACGCCGCTCTCCATGCCGCTCGCGACCATGCCGTCGCGCGAGGCGACATCGGGGTAGACGGAGTGGATCTTCAGGCGCGTGCGGCCGTCGCCGAGGTCCTCGAAGGTCGCGGACTCGATGCTCACGACGTCGGGGTAGCCCTCGAACTCGAAGGTCTGGATCGCGAACTCGTTCTCGCGCACGACGTGGAACGTGCCGTTGAATGCGAAGGACTCGCCCTCGGGATTCGTGTGCACGTAGCGGTAGCCGCCGTGGGTCCTGAAGTCCCAGCGGTCGATGGTCATCTCGTAGCCGTTCGGGCCGGTCCACTGCTTCACGAGCTCGGGGTCGCGGTGCGCGTTGAACACGGCGGCCACGGGCGCGTCGAACTCGCGCTCGATGTCGATGAACGGCAGGCCCTCGGGTGCGGTGATGATGACGGGGTGGGTGGTGGTGGTCATGATTCCGTTGCTTCCTGTGCGGAGCCGGCCTCGGGGCCGGCGTCGGAGGTCGCGGCATCGGTGCCGCTGGTGGTGGCGAGCAGCGCGTCCAGCTTTCGGAACTGCTGCTCGTGGATCAGTCGGTAGCGATCGATCCACGCGGTGAGCGCCTCGAGTTGCGCGGCATCCAGGTGCACGGGTCGGCGTTGCGCGTCGCGCGAACGCGTCACGAGCCCCGCATGCTCGAGCACCTGGATGTGCTTCGAGACCGCCTGCTTGGAGATCTCGAACGGCTCAGCCAGTTCGTTGACGGTGGCAGGGCCGCGGCTGAGACGGGCGATGATGCGCCGGCGAACCGGGTCGGCCAGCGCCATGAAGGCGCGGTCGAGGCGGTCGTCGGAGCTCGGATCGATGACCATCGCCCGCCTCCTTTATCAACTCGATGCTTGATCAATCAATTGGTTGATTACAATTTACGACGCTCGGATGCCGCTGTCAACACCTGTTCGCGTTCAGCCTCGCGATCGCATCCGTTCACGTCGACCCCCCTCGCGTCGGCGAGCCGATCGGTGCAGAATCGGGCGGAGGAACGACGACGATCTGGAGGCCACCATGCCCGTCACGCTCAACCCCTACCTCAACTTCAAGGACAACACCCGCGAGGTGATGGAGTTCTACTACTCGGTCTTCGGCGGTGAGCTCACGCTGAACACGTTCGCCGACTTCCAGTCGGCGCACGACCCGTCGGAGAACGACCTCATCATGCACGGCCAGCTCGATGGGCCGAACGGACTGACCATCATGGGCGCCGACACCCCGAAGCACGTGCAGTACCGCGAGCCGGCCGGGTTCTCGGTCTCGCTCTCGGGCGAGGACGAAGCGACCCTGCGCGGCTACTGGGACAAGCTCGCCGACGGCGGCACCGTGGCGCAGCCGCTCGAGGTCGCGCCGTGGGGCGACGCCTTCGGCATGCTGACCGACCGGTACGGCATCTCCTGGCTGGTGAACATCTCGGGCGCGGCCGCGTAACCCGCGCCCTCGCCGCCTGGGCGGAGACACCGCAGGCGACGGATGCCGCGGCGCGACGCCTCGAGGGGCGCGCGCCGCGGCATCCGTTCGCGGTCGTCGACGTGCGGGCCGATCCCGCCTGATGACTCAGTCGAAGAGCTCGGAGAGCCAGCTCTCCCGCTTCTTCTTGCGGGGGTAGCCCTGGTCGCCGTAGCCGCGGTTGTCATGGCCGCGGTTGTCGTATCCGCGGCTGTCATATCCGCGGTCGTCGTACGACTGCTGCCCGTAGGCGGGCGGCTGGCCGTACGCCGGAGCCTGGGGCGGTGAAGGAGCGGCGGGAGCCGCGGCGAGCTGCTGGACACCGCCGTACTCGCGTGCACCCCGCTCGATGATCTTGTCGAGCTCGCCCCGATCGAGCCACACTCCGCGGCAGGTGGGGCAGTAGTCGATCTCGATGCCGCTGCGCTCGCTCATCACGAGCACGGTTCCGTCACTGGGGCGCTGCATCCGGGGCTCCTCCTTCAGGGTCTTCCGCGAGCCTACGGGAGCCGTCCTCTGAGCATGCTCGAAACCTCGTCGGTGCGGCGGCCGAAGTACTTCGTCCCCGAGGAAGGAGGTGCCGAAGTGCCGAAGTGCCGCAGTGCCGCAGTGCCGCAGTGCCGCAGTGCCGGGGTGCCGGAGGGCCGCCGGAAAGCACGAAAGCGGACGCCGCGCCGCGCACCTCACGGGGAGGTGCGGGCTGCGGCATCCGCTCGTCGACCGGCGGTGCGAGCCGCCGATCAGGTGTTGCGAGAACTAACCGATGACGGTGATGTTCTCGGCCTGCAGGCCCTTGGGGCCGCGGGCGGTCTCGAATTCGACCTTCTGGTTCTCCTCGAGCGAGCGGTAGCCGCCCGACGCGATCGCGCTGAAGTGCGCGAAGACGTCGGCGGTGCCGTCGTCGGGAGCGATGAAGCCGAAGCCCTTGTCGGCGTTGAACCACTTGACGGTTCCGGTTGCCATGTTCATTTCCTTCTGTAAAGCCGAGCCGCCGTAGCGGCTGCGACGTGCACGACCTCAGGCCGTGCGGGGTTCCGACGGCGACGTCCGCCGACGGAAGCATGTGGTGCGAACCCAGTCGCACATGTCAAGTGCATGTCGATCAGACCCGGCGGAATTGGTTCACCATCGGGCAGTCGAACGGGTCGCGCGCGGAGAGCCCGACGCGATTGAGGTACCGGATGACGATGCCGTACGACTGCACGAGCGTGGTCTCGGTGTAGGGCACGTCGAGGGTGGCGCAGTACTCGCGCACGATCTCGCGGGCCTTCGCCAAGTGCGGGCGCGGCATGTTGGGGAACAGGTGGTGCTCGACCTGGTAATTGAGTCCGCCGAGCAGCGCACTCGCCCAGACGCCTCCCGAGACGTTGCGCGAGGTGAGCACCTGCTTCGAGAAGAAGTCGAGCTTCGCGTCGGCCGGGATGATCGGCATGCCCTTGTGGTTCGGCGCGAACGACGCACCCATGTACACCCCGAAGACCGCGAGCTGCACGCCGATGAATGCGAATGCCATGCCGAGCGGCAGCACCCAGAAGATCGCGCCGAAGTACACGGCGAATCGCGCGGCGATGAGGCTCAGCTCGATCCAGCGACCCTTCACGGGTCCGCGCTCGAAGAGCGTGCTGATCGAGCGGTAGTGCAGGTTCACGCCCTCGAGCGTGAGCAGCGGGAAGAACAGGTAGCCCTGCTTGCGGGTGATGAGCGCCATGAGGCCGCGTTGCTTCTCGGCATCCGCCTCGATGAACGAGATCGTGTCGAAGTCGATGTCGGGGTCCTTGCCGACCTTGTTCGGGTTGGCATGGTGCCTCGTGTGCTTCGTCATCCACCACGAGTAGCTGATGCCGACCAAGCCCGCGGCGATGGCACGCCCGATCCGGTCGTTGGCGGGGCCCGACTCGAGCACCTGCCGGTGCGACGCCTCGTGCGCGAGGAACGCGAACTGCGTGAAGATGAGGCCGAGCGCGCCCGCCATCAGCAGCTGGAACCACGAGTCGCCGAGCAGGATGAATCCCGTGATCGCGCCGCCGAGGGCGAGGGTCAGGACGGTGACGAGGCCGAGGTAGAACCAGCGCGTGCGGTTCAGAAGGCCCGATTCGCGAACGACGCGGGAGAGGGCGGTAAAGCTGCGTGTGATGTCTGCGGCACCGGTGCGGGGCTTCGTCGCCCGGATCGCACCGAGGGATTCGGTGTGTGAGATGTCTTCGTCCCAGCTGGTCGTCGACTTCCCAGCCGGGGATCGCGGGTAAACCACCCGCTGCAGATGCTCGAACGCTATGGCCTGCACATGGGAACGGGCTGGGAGACACGCCGGATTTCCCGGCGTGTCGCGCGGAAGACGAGACTACCCCGGCGCCTGCCGTTCATCCGGTGCAAGACTTGTCCAATGCGCATCGCCGTCACCGGAGGCTCCGGCAAGTTGGGCCGCACCGTCGTCCGCACGCTCCGCGAGGAGGGCCACGAGGTCGTGAACCTCGACCAGCAGGGGGAACGATCCGCGGTCACCCGCGTCGACCTCACCGACTTCGGCCAGGTCGTCGACGCGATCGCCGGGGTCGACGACCGACACGACGGCGTCGACGCGATCGTGCACCTGGGGGCGATCCCCGCCCCCGGCATCCTGAGCGACGTCGCGACCTTCCACAACAACATGCTCTCGACGTTCAACGTCTTCCAGGCGGCCCGCCGCCTGGGCATCACCCGCATCGTCTACGCGTCGAGCGAGACCGTGCTCGGCCTCCCCTTCGACGTGCCCCCGCCGTACATCCCCGTCGACGAGGAGTATGCGGCGCGCCCCGAGAGCACGTACTCGCTCGTGAAGCACCTCGAGGAGACGATGGCGATCGAGCTCGTGCGCTGGAATCCCGAGCTCTCGATCACTGCATTGCGGTTCTCGAACGTCATGGATCCCGCGGACTACGAGGCGTTCCCCTCGTTCGACGCCGATGCGACCCTGCGCAAGTGGAACCTCTGGGGCTACATCGACGCCCGCGACGGCGCACAGGCGGTGAGCCGTGCGCTCGCCAACGCGGGGCCCGGCTTCGATCGCTTCATCATCGCGGCCGCCGACACGGTCATGTCGCGTCCCAACGCCGAGCTCGTCGCCGAGGTGTTCCCGGATGTCCCGGTGCGCGGCGACCTCGGCGTCAACGACACGCTGCTCTCCATCGACAAGGCACGTCGACTGCTCGGATACGAGCCACGCCACTCGTGGCGTGACGAGGTGACGGATGCCGCGGCATCCGTACGCCCGAGCTGACGACGAACGCCCCCGCAGCAACTGCTGTGGAGGCGTTCGCCTGGTGAGAGCCGAGACCTAGAGGCCGCGGATGTTCTCCGCCTGCAGGCCCTTCGGGCCCTGCGCGACCTCGAACTCGACCTTCTGACCCTCTTCGAGCGAGCGGTAGCCGCTGCCCGTGATGGCGCTGAAGTGTGCGAAGACGTCGGCGCTGCCGTCGTCGGGAGCGATGAAGCCGAAGCCCTTTTCGGCGTTGAACCACTTGACGGTTCCGGTTGCCATACTGCTGTCCTTCTGTCGTATGGGCCGCTGAATGCGTGCCCGATGCGATCACGGTCGATCGCGGCGTCGACGACACGGTGCCGTCGATGCGATGGGGCGAGGGGCGGGTGTGCGCTCAGGCATCCGCCGTCTCGTATCGGGTCATGCCACGCGGATCGGTCCGCCTCCGGGCAATCAGGTGGAGGCACGGGCGAGCGCCCGCTTGATGGAGGAATCGTTGAACTTACCCTAGCCGGTTGCGCGCGGCAACACACCCCTTCGGGATCGGATCGTGACATGGGATGACGTCCACTCGGCGTCGCCGAGGTCGCCGGGGAGCCCGATGGACGGTCGGGCCTCCGATCCGGACGATCGGCGGACATGCGGCAATGTGCCAGCACGCTCATAGGAAAACAGTGGAGAATCGGGGAATGAACCGCCGCCCCCTGCGATTCGTCGCCCTCGCCTATACAGCCGTCGTGCTGTGGGTGACGGTCGGCCCTGCGCCGTGGCGCACGACCGGCAACCAGCTCGTGGGCGGCATCCTGAACCCCGATGCGTGGACGGCACCCGTCACCTGGACCACCGGGTATCTCTCGGAGATGGCGTTCAACGTCGCGCTCTTCATCCCCGTGGGGCTGCTCGCAGCGCTGCTCATCCCACGGCGACGTTGGCCGCTCGCCCTGCTCGCCGGCTTCGCGTTCACCACGCTGATCGAACTCGTGCAGGTGCCGGAGCCCGACCGCATCTCCGACCCACGCGACCTCGTGATGAACACGAGCGGCGCGGTGCTCGGCGTCGTGCTCGTGCTCGCCGCGCGCCTGGTGCGTCGCTCGGTCGCCGTCGCCGCGGTCATGCCGATCGATGCGGCGGATGCCGCCGCGGTGCGCCGCGAGCCGCCGTTCACCGGGCACGACGACGCGCTCGTCGGCGCACACGCGTCAGGCGCCCACGACCCCGTCGCGACCGGCGCGGCCGACCGCGCCGCCTGACCGCGGCCTCGCCCCGGGCGCCGGTACAGTGGGCGGGTGACCACCCCCGACGCGCCCACTGCTCCGGCGCGCCTGCCGTGGGTGCGCCTCGCGCTCGTCGGCGCGGCCGGAGGACTGCTGTCCGGGGCGTTCGGCGTGGGCGGCGGCATCCTCATGGTCCCGCTCCTCATCGTGTTCGCGAACATGGACCAGCGCCGTGCGTCCGCCACGTCACTCGCCGCCATCGTGCCGGCCGCCATCGCCGGCTCCCTGACGTACTTCGCGAACGGCCAGATCGACCTGCTCGCGGCGCTCATCGTGGCGGTCGGCGGCATCATCGGCTCGTGGATCGGGTCGTGGCTCCTGCGCCGGCTGTCGCTCGGGTGGCTGCGATGGCTGTTCATCGCGCTGCTCATCGCGGTCGCGGTGCGCCTGGTGCTCGTCGCACCCGTGCGCGCCGACGGCCTCCTCGAGCTCGACGCGCTGCCGATCCTCGGCATGATCGCCCTCGGCGTGGTCATCGGCATCGCGTCGGGCCTGTTCGGCATCGGCGGCGGCGTCATCATGGTGCCCGCGTTCATCGCCCTGTTCGGCATGAGCGACCTCGTCGCGAAGGGCACGTCGCTCGCGGTGATGATCCCGACCGCGGTGAGCGGCACGGTGGCGAACACGCGTGCCGGCATGGTCGACCTGCGCGTCGCCCTCGTGGTGGGGCTCGCCGCGACCGTCGCGTCCTTCGGCGGCGTGGCCATCGCGTTCCTGCTCTCGCCCGAGTGGTCGGCGTGGCTGTTCGCAGCGCTCATGGTGGTCGCGGCGGTGCAACTCGCGATTCGCGCCATCCGGCTCCAGAGGAAGGAGAGGGCGGCGTGACGTCAGAGCGCGCCCGGGTCGCGGGCTGGTACGACGACGAGGTGGATGCCGCGCTGCTCCGCTACTGGGACGGCGTGAAGTGGAGCCCGCACACCGCCCCGAGGCCCACAGATGCCGAGGACGCCGAGGACGCCGTCGACGAGGTCGACGAGTCGACCCGGGTGCGCACTTCTGAGGAGGACAACACCGTGCAAGTGCAGGAGGAGCACACCACGGTGCCGCTGCCGCCGGAGGACGCGGGCCACGCGGCATCCGCTGGGTTCTCGAACGAGCGGAAGCGCCTCGTGTGGATCATCGGGGGCGCCGTCGTCGCCCTCGCCCTCGTCTCAGGCGCCGTCGTGCTCGTGTGGAGCGCGGTGTCGAACCTCGCGGCGCTCATGCTGCGCTGACCACTCGTCGACGGGCGGGCGTCGGCCTCAGTCAGGGGACGCACCAGTCGGAGAATCCCCCGGGGGTGCTCATCACGGTGCGGCCGGTCGCGATCTCGACGATCGAGGTCGTCGTCTCGGTGTACCCGGGATTCGCGGAGTACCCGTCGGGGCGGCCGCTCTCCGCCGACACCGCGACCGCGGCGTACCGGCCGTTCGGCGAGACGCAGTACTCCCGGATCAGGCTGGTCTCGAGCGCGGGCGCGAACACCTGGCTGAGCTCGCCGGCACCGCCGACCTCGGCGAGCAGTGAGCTTCGCACGGTGTGGCCGCCCTCGACGTTCGCCGCGATGAGGGTGATGAGATACCGCGACGTGTCGTCGAGCACGGTCACGTGGCCTGGGTACACGTTGTCGGCGAGGTTCGCCGGGGCGAGCTCGAGCGTGGTCGTGGTGCCGTCCGCGAGGTCGATGAGCGCACCGCGATCGGGATCGGCGATCACCAGCCGGGTGGTGCCGGGAACGAACCCCCGGATCTCGGTGTGCGCCCCTAGCGGCGTCATGGGCTGGGTTCCCAGCACGTCGACCAGGAACAGCACTCCGTCGAAGTCCTGCACGATCATCGACGTCGTGCCCGGCACGAACACCCAGCTCGACACGCGCAGCGGAGTGCCGTCGAGGCCGAGCACCGGTGTCGGATCCGCCGGCGCCGCGCCCGAGAGGTCCATCGTCATCAGGGTCGCCTCGTACTGCTTCACGCCGTCGCGTGCGGGCGTGTCGAGGACGAAGCCGATGAGCGGGTTCGTCGTCGATGCGGCGAGGTCGCGGATCGAAGCCTCATCCGGGAGGCCGACGTCGACCGGCTGCGCCTGGCCGCCCTTCGAGAGCAGCAGGTCGTTCCGGTCCTCGTCGTCGACCGTCGCGACCGCGACGATGTCGCCCACCCGGGCGAACTCCTGGATGCGCGGCGCGGCGATCACCGCCTCGGGCTCGGGATCCGCGAGCGAGGAACGCTGGACGACGTCGTCCTCGCCGCGATCGCTGCGCCGGAGGAGCGTCCACACCTCCTCGTCGGGGGTCCGGAAGCGGTACTCGAGCGTGCCCGCCGTCGGGGCGGCACCGACGACGCCCGGCACGCGCACCGTGTACTCCGTGGCGTAGTCGAGGGGCTCGTCGAACGTGACGACGACCGCACGTTCGCCCGCATGAGCGGAGGCGGTGGCGGACGCCGCCGGCTCGACCTCCACGTCGCCCTCATCGAGCGACGACACGGCCTGGTCGAGGGTGAGCGTGAGCTGCTGGCCGACGAGCCGGGTGGCGGTCCTTGCGTCGATCTCGCCGTCCACCACCCGCGGACCCTGGAACGCGCCGACGAGCGCGAAGCCGACTGCGATCGTCGCGAGCACGACGATCGTGCCCACGAACCGACGCCGGAACACGCCACGTCGACGGTCGGTGCGTCGCGCGTCAGAAGACATACGGCTGGGCGGGCTGGTCGGTGGGAGCGAGATCGGCGGGCTCGAGCAGCAGCGGCTCGGCGCTCGACGAGCCCGGATTCGGCTGGAACGCGCCTGACGCCGTGACCCATTGGTCGGGGTCGAAGCGGTCATCCCATCCGGGTAGGTAGACGGGCACGCCGACGGGCTGGGCGTCAACGGCACAGCAGGTCACCACGAAGCGCGAGACGTAGAACACGTTCTCGGGGTCATCCGGCGAGGCGGTGACGAACCCGGTGACCTCGATCGTCTTGCCGGAGAAGTACCCGGCATCGGGGTTCTGCCGGAGCAGCAGCGCCCAGTCCTTGACCGTGAACTGCGAGGTGTCGCCGCCGACGAGCGTCGGCGCGTCGGCGCTCGCCAGGGTCGTCCCGCCGCTGTTGATCGCGCGCTGCGTCGCCGTCGCCGAGGTCAGCGTGGCGGGCGGGAGCACGAGCAGCGCCACCGTCGCGCCCACGACGATCGCGCCTGCGAGCACGGCGCGCACAGTGTCGGCGCGGCGGCTCGGCACCGGCGAAAGGTCCGCCTCGGCGCCGTCATCGCCGTGGCCACCGTGATCGTGCCCGTCGTGCCCGTCGTGCCCGTCGTGCCCGTCGTGCCCGTCGTGCCCGTCGTTCTGGTCTGCGTCGTCGTTTCCGACGGGCGTCATGGCGAAGGCCGCGATCACGAGCACCGCCGCGATGAGCGCCATGACCACCGTGAACACGGCGTAGCGCGGGTGGATGTACAGTCCGAGCCGGTCGGTCAGAGCGAGCCAGACCGTCGCGACGATGCCGATGAGTGCCAGGACGATGCCCTGCCACCGTGCCATGAGGCGCCTACGCAAGGGCGTTCACCCCCAGCCCCAGCGCGGCGCTCGCGAGCCCCACGATCAGCGTCAATTGGAGCAGTGTCCTCGCCGTGAACGTCGTGCGCATGAGCGCGAGCATCTTCACGTCGATCATCGGGCCGAACACGAGGAACGCGACGATCGCGCCCGGCATGAATGTCGAGCCGAACGCGAGGATGAAGAAGGCGTCGACGTTCGAGCAGATCGCGATGACGAACGCGAGCGCCATGAGCGCGAAGACCGACAGCACCGGGTTCTGGCCGAGCGTGATGAGCACGTCGCGTGAGACGGCCACCTGGATGAGGCCCGCGACCGCCGACCCCACGAAGAGCGCCGGCAGCATCGCCCCTGTCTCCTTCGCGAACATGTCGACGGTGCGACGCACGCGCGGCGCGTGCACCTCGTCGTGCGCGTGCGCGCAACTCGCCTGGAATCGCGGCGTGAGCAGGTTCATCGGGCTCGGGTGCCGGCTGTAGATCCAGCCCACGAGGTTCGCGATGACGAAGCCGCCGAGGATGCGCGACACGAGGATGCCGTCGGACCATCCGAACGCCTGGTAGGTGGTGATGATCGTGACCGGGTTCAGGATCGGCGCCGCGAGCAGGAACGTCATCGACTCCCCCACGGTGAGTCCGCGCAGGATCAGGCCGCGTGCGAGCGGCACGTTGCCGCATTCGCACACGGGCAGGAGTACGCCGAGGAGCGAGATCGTCACGCGCCGGGCGACCGCGTTCTTCGGCAGGTGCCGCAGGAGGAAGCCGTCGGGCAGCCACACCTGCACGACGATCGAGAGCAGGATGCCGAGGAAGACGAACGGCAGGCTCTCGATGACGACGCTGATCGAGAGGGTGAAGAAGTCCCGCACCGTGTTCGACAGCACGTCGCCGACGGACTCGGGCGCGAGCACGCGGATCGCCACGAAGAGCAGCACGAGGGCGATGCCGAGCGACAGCCCGACCGCCGCTCTCGAGGTCGTGGCTGCGCGACGCGTCGCAAGGCGCGCCGGGGCAGGGGGCCGACTCATGCGCTCAAGGGTACGTGGCTCGGGAGCGCGGCCCGCGCGTGTCGGACCTCGCAGGTAGCATCCGAACATGCGATTCCGCTTCACCGCGCCGCTCTGGGAGTGGAGCGCTCAGGGTGGCTGGTTCTTCGTCACCCTGCCCGACGAGGCAGCCGACGACATCCGCGAGGTGCCGCGCATGCCGCGTGGCTTCGGGGCGGTGCGCGTGCGGGTGACGATCGGCGGCTCGACCTGGTCGACGTCGGTGTTCCCCGATGCGAAGCAGGGCAGCTACGTGCTGCCGGTCAAGAAGGCGGTGCGCACGGCCGAGGGCATCGGCGGGGGCGACGACGTCGAGGTCGCACTCGAGGTGCTCGACCTCTGACCGCCTGCGCGGGTTGAGGAGGCGCGCAGCGCTCCTCAACCCGCCGTGCTGCGCAGCGCCTCCGCCTTCGCGGCGAGATAGCGCTGCTCGGGCCCGTTGAGCGTGCGGCGGGCGGCTTCGGCGAACGCGAGCGACGCGGCATCCGGGGATCCCACCCGTTCGAGCAGGTGCGCCCGCACCGCCCAGGTGCGGTGGTGGTCGGCGAGCGTCGACCCGCTCCCGCCGTCATCGTCGCCCTCGGCGCGGTCGAGCGCGGCGAGGCCGGCCTCTGGCCCCTCCACCATCGCGACCGCGACGATGCGCCCGAGCGTCACCATGGGACCCGGCGCGAGGCGTGCGAGCAGGTCGTAGAGGCCGAGGATCTCGATCCAGTCGGTCGTCTCGGTCGAGGCCGCTTCGTCGTGCACCGCGGCGATCGCGGCCTGCAACTGGTATGGCCCGATCGGCGCGCGATCGAGCACATCGGTGACCAGCGCGACGCCCTCGTCGATCATCGCGGGGTCCCAGTGCGAGCGGTCCTGCTCGTCGAGGGGCACGAGCGCGCCCGCCGCGTCGGTACGTGCCGCCCGCCGCGCGTCGGTGAGGAGCATGAGCGCGAGCAGGCCGGTGGTCTCGCCCGAGGCATCCGGTGCGGCGTCGTGCAACTGCCGAGCGAGGCGGATCGCCTCCGCCGAGAGGTCGACGCGGGCGAGCCGATCGCCCGAGCTGGCGGTGTGCCCCTCGGTGAAGATCAGGTAGAGCACGCTGCGGAGCGCGGCGAGGCGGGACGCGAGCTCGTCGGCGTGCGGCATCCGGAACCCCTCGCCGCTCGCCCGGATGCGCGCCTTCGCCCGCGAGATGCGCTGGGCGACCGTGGCCTCGGGCATGAGCAGCGCGCGGGCGATCTCGGCGGTCGTGAGCCCGCCGACCGCCCGCAGCGTGAGCGCGACCTGCGCCGGGCGCGTGAGGGCGGGGTGGCAGCAGAGCAGGAAGAGCGTCAGCGTGTCATCGACCGCCGGCACCGGTGCGGGCGGCGGTTCGAGCTCGGCGGCCAGCGACTCGCGGCGGCGGCGTGCGACATCCGACCGCACCTGGTCAACGTAGCGCCGCGACGCGACCTGCACGAGCCAGGCGCGCGGACTGTCGGGCACCCCGTCGTGCGGCCATTGGGCGGATGCCGCGATCAGGGCCTCCTGCACGGCGTCCTCGCACGCCTCGAAGTCGCCGTAGCGCCGCACGAGCACCGCGAGCGCCGACGGTGCGGCGTCTCGCAGTGCCCGGACGGCATCGCTCACGATCGGCTGCTCAGACGTCGCCTCGGGCGGCCATGTCGAGCACGGGGCGCACCTCGATGAGCCCGAACTCGGCCTCGGGGAAGCGTCCCGCGATCTCCACGGCGCGAGTCTCGTTGTCGACGTCGACGAGGTAGAAGCCGGCGAGCAGCTCCTTCGTCTCGGCGAACGGGCCGTCGCTGGCGGTGGTGCGGTCTTCGGTGTGCGTCACGCGCTTGGCGAGGGACACGTCGGCGAGCGCCTCGCTCGCGACGAGCTCACCGCTCGACGAGAGCTCATCGTTGATGCCCTGGTAGTAGGCGTAGCCCTCTGCCTGCTGTTCGGCGCTGAAGCTCTCCCACATGGCGCGGGACTCGGGGTTGCTGTAGATCTGGATGAGGTACTTCATCGGAATTCGCTCCTTCGATCGTACGGATGATCGTTCGTTCGGGAGGCCGGACCGCGCTCCCATCAGTATGTCGAGGCTGTGCGACGTTTCTCGACACAGGGTTGACAGGTCGCAATCGCGTCGCGAGAGTTCGAGTGGGGCATCCGGCCGGCGATGGAGGGGTCGCACGTGACGACGTTCGGCATCGAAGAAGAATTCCAGTTCCTCGATCCGGGGACGCTGCGTCCGGCGGATGTCGCCGACGTCGTCCTCGAGCGCCTCAAGAAGACGCCGGAGTGGCATCCGGTGGCGCACCCGGAGTTCCTCGCGTCGCAGGTGGAGCACGCCTCCGCGGTCTTCGAGCGGATGGATGATGCTGGCCGGGCGCTGCTGGGCTTCCGCCGGTTCGTCGCCGACCGCGCCGCCGAGCTCGGGGTCGTCGTCGGGAGTATCGGAACGCCGCCCGACGCCGCCGCGTTCCCGTCGATCAGCCCGATAGAGCGCTACGAGCGGATCGTGCATGACATGGACGGCGTGATCGCCGATCACCAGCTGAGCGGCCTGCACATCCACGTCGGCATCCCCAGTAGGGAGCACGGGGTCATCGCCCTGAACGCGGCGCGCCCGTGGCTTCCGCTGCTCACGGCGATCTCGTCGAACTCGCCGCTGTGGCGCGGCTACGACACGGGGTACGACAGTTGGCGCACGGTGCTGCTGCGCCGGTGGACGACGTCGGGCAGCCCGCCGTCGTTCCTCGACGCCGCCGATTACGACCGCCGCGTCCGTCGCCTGCTCGGCATCGGCGGCACCGTCGACCTCGGCGTGATCATGTGGGACATCCGGCTCTCGGCGCACCTGCCCACCATCGAGTTCCGCATGGGCGACGCCCAGCTCGAGTTCGACACCGCGCTGCTCGTGGCGTCGCTGTGCCGTGCGATCGTGTCGCACGCGCTCGCGAGGCCCGATGCGACGGATGCCGCGGCGAACGACTCGGCCGACGTGCCGTCGGAGCTGCTCTCGGCGGCGCTCCTGCACTCCGCGCACTTCGGCATGCGCGAGCGCGTCTTCGACCCGCTGTCGGGTGGACTCGCGCCCGCCGACGAGACACTCACGGGCTTCGTGCGGATGCTGGAGGGCGAGCTGCACGAGGCCGGCGACCTCGAGCTCGTGAAGGAGGTGTCGGGACGCCTGCTGCGCGACGGCACGGGCGCGGAGCGGCAGCGCGACGCGTTCAAGCTCGAAGGGATGGCGGGGGTGCGCCGCCTGTTCGACGAGACGATCGTCGCCGATCAGGGACGCAACGGCGAGCCGACCACGTCGAAGCCGTAGGGCGGCCGGTCGACCGGCCGCCCCACGGTGTCCGCCGTCGGGAGGTTGGGGGCTTCAGCTCAGTCGAGCAGGTGATCCAATGCCCGGTCCATCCACGCGGCTCGGGTGGCGGCATCCGTGATTCCCTCGAAACCGAAGCCGGTCATGAGCGAACTGGGCGTGGCCACCACGGCAGCCTCGGGGAAACCCGCCGCCGTCGTGATGATGAAGTTGTTCGGGTTCGGCGCACTGCCGGCGGGCGGTCCGGTGGTTTCCCAGCCGCCGGTGTCGTTGCCCTCGAACGAGGTCGTGCCCGCACCCGTCGACACCTCGATGTCGTCGACGAACACGCCCAGTCCCTGACTGGCCCAGTCACTGACGTAGGCGATTGACACCTCGACCTGACCGCCGGCGTACGCCGACAGGTCGACCGACCACTGCTGCCAGCCGCCCGAGTTCCCGGACGCGGCCCACCACTCGCCGGTGGTGCCGGTCGGGTTGCAGGTCGTGTCGTCGACGAACGTCTGGTAGTGGTCCAGGTGCGGGTGCAGCTCACGCCAACCGGCCGGGCAGCTCTCCCCGGTGCTCTGGGTCGTGTTGTTGTTGGCATCGGGCAGGGTCGTCCAATCCTCCTGTCCTGCCGTGCGGGCCTCGACAGCCACGTGATCCCATTCGGCCTCGGTGTCGTACGACGTCCAGAAGGACATCGTGGCACCGCCGGCCGGCACGTCGATCGTGCGGGTCAGGCGCTTGTACGACACGTCGCCGATCTGCGAGTAGACATACCCATCGCCGGTGTGCGGCTCGAACGGGCCGCCCTCACGATCCCACCTGCCCGCGACCCAGCTCTCGAACTGCGGGTACACGGCCGGGTCGAGGATGCCGCTCGTCGTGATGAACGAGTTGCTGTGGTCCTGGTTCTTGGCACTGTGCGGGCCGTTGAACCCCCAGTCCAACCCGGTGAACGGCGTGTCGACGCCGAGGACGTCGAGGAGGCCGAGGACCTTTCCCTTGTTGTTGTGGACAGTACCGGCATCGTCGACGAAGAGGTACGCACCGAGCCAGTACTGCATGACGTCGTTGGTGAGGTCGCCCGACCCCCTGAGAGGCCGGCACCGGATCACGACTGCCGGGTCGGCGCGGCACTCCGCATTCGCAGCCGTCGGGTCGTACAACTGGGTGCTGATGTTCGGCGTGTACTGGGTGCCGGCGTCCTTCCCGGTGTAGAGCACCCGGCCGCCCTCGTTGAGGAAGTCACGAACCTCGAGGGCTTCGTCCAACGCCAAGCGGGAGGCGTTGCCGCCGCCCCAGCCGGGTTCGCGGGTGACGAGGTCGTCGCCGGTGTACCAGATGACGCCGTCGTAGTGCGACAGCACACCCAGGCTGTCCGGTGCAGTCCGCCCGCGCGCGTCGACGTCGTAGACGTCGAATCCCGTGCCGTTGGCGTTCAGCGCGTCCTCGTAGAAGCTGAGGTAGTTCGGTCCGCCGGCCTGTACCGGCGAGGCGCCCGTGTAGTCCTCTGCAGCAAGGATCAGCACGTCGTCGTCGGATTCCTCGACGGCCTGGTAGGTGAACGACTCGCTGGTCTCTCCGCCGCCTTCGAACCAGACCTCGACGCTATCGCCCGGATCTGTCCCCGTGACGAGTCCGCTCATGATCCGGTAGTGGACGCCGGTCTTGCCTCCGTAGCGGTCACCGCCCGTCCACTCCTCGGTCGGCGCGTCGATCGCGGGGTCGCCGTTGATCGAGTACATCAGCGTCACGTCGCCCAGGCTGCGCCGCGCGGTGACGCGCACCTCCTGCGGGTCGCCGTAGGAGTACTCGAAGGTGAAGTTCGCCAGGGGCAGCCCCTCCTTGTAGGTGTCGTCGCTCTTCAGGTAGAAGGGCTTGGTCGTCAGGCCCAGGTGCGACACCGGCTCCGCTGGATTGGCCGCAGACTTGGCCACGTCGAGCGCAAAGGGCAGGGCGCGCTCGAACTCGGCCTGCACCTGCGCCTCGTCGTCGGGGAACACGAACCCCCCGGCCGGATCGCCTTCGCCGAGCTCCGGCGTCCAGGCCAGCGTTCCGCGCTGGGAATGCGCGAAGTCGGTGGTCTCACCGTTGGTCACGTACAGCACGTCGGACGACAGGCCCGGCTCGAAGTCGGAAATGGCCGGGTTGTCGCGGTTGCCGGACAAGGCGAAGTAGATGGGGTCGTCCGCACTGGGTGTGCCGATCTGCCAGCCCTCCGAGTACAGCAGCCACTGCCCGTAGGAGTGGTAGTTGACCTGGAACGAGAAGTCGGCCCGGTCGAACAGCGACATCATCGCCTGGGTCTCCGGCTCGGATCCGGCCGCGGGGCCACGATAGGTGTCGCTGCTGATCTGCGACGACGAACCCTCCTCGTCGTATGCGAAGTGCTCGGGGAAGTTGCGGTTGGGATCGACGCCGTCGGCCCGCGTGATCTGGCCGTCGTTGTCGTTGTCGCGCAGGTTCTTCCGCCACAGCCGCTCGGTGTCGAACGTGTACTGGTAACCGTCGGGGTTGGCTACGACGACGAACCACAGCTCGTTGTTCATGAGGAGGTCCCTGATCTCCTGGTCGTTGGCCCGCCAGCCGTCGATGAAGTGGTTCACCAGCCGCCGGTTCACCTCGGTGGAGATCCACTCCCGGGCATGCTGTGTCGAGCTGTAGAGCACCGCCGGCCGGGTGCCGTCCGCGATGCCGCTCGCGCCCTGGGTCAGCTTCAGCGCGATGATCTCGCGACCCTGGTGGGTCTGCCCGAGCACTTCGAGCTTGACCAGCTGCGGATTCTCCGCCGCGAGGCGGTACAGCTCATCACGGATGCCGCCCTGCTCGTCCCATGACCGCCAGACGGTGAAACCGGCCGCCGCCTGCTCGGCAGCAAGCTCCCGAGCGGACTTGCCGTCCTTGTTCTTCTTGACCTTGACATCGAGACCGCGCTGACGGAGGCCCTTCGCCTCGTCGTCGGTGAGTACGATGTCGAGGCTCACGCCCGTCTCGGTGTTCCTGCTGTCGGCGACGTCGAAGCCGCCAGCGACGATCTCGGCCGCCTCCGCTCCGCTCACGTCCACCGTGTACATGTCCAGGGCGCCATCATCGTCCACCGCGTTCGCGCCGACGGGACCCAGCGTCGCGAACACCACGGCGAGCGCGGCGATACCGAAGACCATCCGAGTGGGAATGGAACGTATTCCAGCCATGACGACTCCTTCGGCCCGTCTCCGGCCAGAAGGGTATGACGTCGTCGTCGCGCGTGCCCGATGTTCGCCACGTCTCTGGTGCTCACTGCGGACCCTAGGGGTTAGACTCCCGCGAACCGTTGCACCTGTCAAGGGTGCGCTTGACCTGTGCCGTCTCGGCGCGCTGCGAGGTTCAGGAACTCGGTTTGGTGAACCTGCCGGTGAGCGAGGCAGTGTCGAGCACGTGACCGCGGACGAGGTCGGGGAAGTCGGTCGCCGACGTCGTCGCCGAGACTGATGGCGCAGACGAGTCGAGCGCATAGAGGGTGATGACGTACTCGTGTGTGCCGGATGGCGGGAACGGCCCGGCGTAGGTGGTGCGTTCGCGCCCCACCGGTACCTCTCCCCCGGCTCCTGTTCCGAATTCTCCGTCGACCGGCGGGATGCCGTCGACGAACCAGTGCACAAAGCCGCGCGCGACCGGATCGATGTCGATCATGGTCAATGCGAGCAATTCGGTTCCGCTCGGCAAGTCGGACCACGCGAGGTGCGGTGACACGTTGTCGAACTTCTTCCCGTGTCGCATGTCGAGCCGCCCGCCGTCGTCGAAGTCCGTGGAGCTGAGTCTCATGTCCGGTCCTCTCGTTCGGCCTTCCCCCGCTCAGGAGTGGAAGGGCGAGCTCACGACATCGAAGCGGTACCCGTGCATATCGCCGCTGAGCAGCTGCATCCCCTCCGCAATCACAGCTCGAACGCTCTCGAGTTCGAGCGAAGCGGTATGCGCGGCCGCTGACTCCCACAGTTCGCTCATGCCATCCATGCTCGCGGCCTCTGTTGTGGGCCGCAACCGTCAGCAGCCGGGTCCGGACGGGTTGGCGTTGCAGTCGCCCTGGGTGAGGACCGTGTCGAACTCGCCCACCAGGACGCGCTGCGGTTCACTCGCGACCGTGAGCGTGCCGGCGATCGAGCGCCACGCGGAGCCGGCGAAGCGGTACTCCGCGCTCAGCACCACCGCGAGGTCCACGGTGTACTCGCCGGGCGCTCCGTATACGTGGCTCGTCGGCGTCGCGGTGAACTCGCGCTGCCCGAGCACCGCCCACGTCGCCCCCGGCGTGCCGGAATCGACGACGGCGCCGTCGCTGTGGGTCCATCGGTACCCGACCGGCGTGAACCGCACATCGGCTGGTTGCCCGAGCAGCGTGCCCGAGACCACCTCGACGGATGCCGCGGCCACGAAGTTCGCCGGAAGCCCGACGATCGCCCAGCCGCCGGGCTCCATCTCGTGGCCCGGTGTGGCGGGACGGAAGGACACGATGTCGCGGAGCGTCACGACTACGGGCGCGGCGGCTGGATCCTCGGGCGGGGCGGACGGGTCGCCCGCGCAGAGGTTGACGTTGGCGGGGCTGCAGGTCTCGGGTGGGGGTGGTGTTGGTTCGGTCTCCACGATGGGCGGCACCGAGCCACTCGCGTCGTTATCACCTACTGACCGATCGATGACCTGACCGTCGCTCTCGTGCCCGTAGGTCGCCTCAAGATCAACGCGGCCACCGCCAGAGTCTGAGACGATCGTTCCGAGTAGCCCCCCGTTCGAGTCGCCGTCGTTTCCGGTCTCGCCGAGCGCAGGGCCACTGCTTCCAAGCGCAAGGGCAATCGTCAGCAGTACTCGCCCGACCACGGTTCTTCCTTCTGGACGACGAGGTCGGTCGGATCGTTCTCGGCTGAAACGATCACGGCCAGGAGCGCAGACCGGTCAGGACGATCTGGCGGAGTGACGTCATTCCCAGCGGCATCCACGATCTTGCTTAGACCTACATCAGAGCAAAGGAGGATCGTCACTTCCGCGCGACGGTCGACCTCGACGGCCTCGATCAACCGGAATGAATCCACGGTCGATTCACCCTCGATGGATAAACCCCGTTGCGTGAGGTCGTTGAACAGCGCTTCGACTTGCTCGGCGTAGGTACCAGATACCACCGCTGTGATGCGCTCTGGATTGCGATTGTCTTCGCGTGCAATCGAGTTCAGTGCCGCGCTGTACTCGCGGTAGGCCGCCTCGGCCGCGGCCAGCGCCTCCTCGTCGGATGCGAAGATCGGCTCGGCCGTCTCCGATGCGGTCGGAGTCGCCGTCGGCACGGGGGAGCCGACGCATCCGCTCAAGAGGAGCACCGCGATCCCAGCGCCCGCGGCGGCCGAAGCCATGCGGCGGTACGCGCGACGGCGGCTTCTCGACTCGGGCACGGCGACGAGCCTAAGCGACCACCGGCAGCGAGCGGGCTGTTATCCACAGCCGGCAGCGCCCTCAGCTCATGAGGTCGCGCACGAGCTCGCCCCACTCGAAACCGCACTCGCGGCAGTCGAAGAGCGGGTCGTCGACGGGGATGGCGCCGCCCGCGGCATCCGTCAACGCGGAATCGGCCGTGACCTCGACCCATGTCGAGTGGACGACCACGCGCACCGCGGTGGACCCGCAGCGCGGGCACGGCTCGTCGAGTACATCTTGTTCGACCGTGATCTGCACCTGGTTCGTCATGGCGCTCACGGTACGCTCGCTCGCCGGCATCCCTCGGACATACACGCCCGAGCGGCCGATCGACGGGCATCGGCCGCTCCCCGGACGAGGGTCGCGGCGGGCCGACGTCACCCTTAGGCTGGCGCCATGGCCGAGGACGAGCTGTACGAGCCGAACCTGCCCGACCTGCGCGATCCCGTGCGGGTGGTCCTGCGATCGGTCCTCGACGTCGCGCGGCCGCACACCGACGGCGCGCTCGCCTCGTACATCCCCGAGCTCACGCACGCCGACCCCGAGGCGCTGGGCGCGACGCTCGTCAGTGTTCACGGCACGGTGCACGAGGCGGGCGACAGTGACACGACGTTCACGATCCAGTCGGTGTCGAAGCCGTTCGTGTTCGCGCTCGCGCTGGACCAGTCGGGCCTCGCCGAGGTCACGCGGCACGTCGGGCTCGAGCCGAGCGGCGAGCCGTTCAACGCGATCAGCCTCGAGGCGACATCCGGTCGCCCGCTGAACCCGATGATCAACGCCGGCGCCATCGTCACCAGCTCCCTCATCGCCGGCGACACGGCCGAGGAGAAGTTCTCGAACATCAACACCGGGCTGAATGCGTTCGCCGCCCGGGAACTCGACCTCGACGAGTCCGTGTTCGAGTCCGAGCACGCGACCGGCGACCGCAACCGCGCCCTCGCCTATCTGACGCAGTCGGCGGGCACACTCGGTTCGACCGCCGAAGTGGCGACGGGCGCCTACTTCCGACAGTGCTCGCTCACCGTGTCCGCCCGAGACCTCGCGATCATGGGCGCGACCCTCGCGGCGGGCGGGCTCAATCCGGTCAGCGGCGAGCGCGTGATCAGCGAGGATGCCGCACGGTGGGCGACCGCGGTCATGACGAGCTGCGGCATGTACGACGAGTCGGGCGAATGGCTCGTGCACATCGGCCTGCCCGCGAAGAGCGGCGTGGGCGGCGGCATCGTCGCGGTGCAGCCCGGGCAGTTCGGCATCGGCACGTTCAGCCCGAGGCTCGACGAGCGCGGCAACAGCGTGCGGGGCATCGTGGTGCTGCAGACGCTGTCGGAGCGCTACGGCCTGCACATGCTGCAGCACCGCGGGGCCCCGCACTCGCCCATCGGCGAACTCACGCGCGAGGACCGCATCGACGGAGGCGGCGATACGATCGCGGTGCTCCGCGGGGAGATCTTCTTCACGGGCGCCGAGGAGGTGCTGACACGGCTGGCCTCGATGGTGAGCGACGACGGATGCCTCGTGCTCGACTTCTCGAACGTCACCCGCGTCGGCACCGCAGCCCGCGCGCTCTTCCGCGGGCTCCCCGGCATCGCCGGGATCGGTCCCGGCGGGCGACCGAGGATCGTCATCCGCGACGCCGAGGGCGTGCTGGACGACGACTGATACGGATGCCTGCTCCCTTCTGATGGCCGTCGGTCGGGGCGCGGCGGGTAGCGTGTCCCCATGGCGGAGACCAGTGCGGGCATCCTGCTCTTCCGGCGGCAGCCGCGGCTCGAGGTGTTCCTCGGCCACATGGGCGGGCCGTTCTGGCGTGGCAAGGATGCCGCGGCCTGGTCGATCCCGAAGGGCACGTTCACCGACGAGGGGCCGCTCGCCGCGGCGCTGCGGGAGTTCGCCGAGGAGATCGGCCGTCCCGCGCCTGACGTCGAGTACCGGGAGCTCGGCGCGTTCCGGTACTCGTCGGGGAAGGTCGTCACGGTCTTCGCGGGCGAGTCCGACTTCGACCCCGACGACGTCGTGAGCAACACCTTCGAGATCGAGTGGCCGCCCAGGTCGGGTCGGCTCCAGTCGTTCCCCGAACTCGACGGGGCCGGATGGTTCACGCCCGACGACGCGCGCGAACGCCTCGTGAAGGGGCAGCGGCCGGCGCTCGACGCCCTCGTGCGCCTCGTCCGCTGAGCGGCTCGCCAACGACTTCGTCCGTGATGCGGCGCCGTCACTYCGGCACTCCGGCACTCCGGCACTCCGGCACTCCGGCACTCCGGCACTCCGGCACTCCGGCACTCCGGCACTCCGGCACTCCGGCACTCCGGCACTSCACTCCGGCACTCCGGCACTCCGGCACTCCGGCACTCCGGCACTCCGGCACTCCGGCACTCCGGCACTCCGGCACCGATTATCGCCGAGGAAGACACTCGCGGTTGCGACCGCATCGGCGCAGGATGGGCGCATGCGCACGATCACCGTGAACAACAACGTCTCGCTCGACGGCGTGATGCAGGCGCCGATGTCGCCCGACGAGGACACCCGCGGTGGCTTCCCGTACGGCGGCTGGGCGCTCGCCGGCAACGACGAGGCGCTCGCCGCCGAGATGGGCGTCGGCATGGACTCTGGCGGCGCGCTCCTCTTCGGGCACCGCACCTACCGCCACATGGAGGCCTTCTGGCCGCACCAGACCGACGGGAATCCCTACACCGAGTACATGAACCGCGTCGAGAAGTTCGTGACGTCGCGGCATCCGGACACGCATCTCGACTGGCAGCACTCGACCCTGCTCGCCGGCGAGGCATCCGACACCGTGGCCGAGCTCAAGCAGACCGACGGACCCGACCTTACGATCCTCGGCAGCGGCGAGCTCGTGCGTTCGCTCGCGGCAGCCGGCCTCGTCGACGCGTACGTGCTCATCGTGCATCCGGTGGTGCTCGGCAGCGGCATCCGCATGTTCGGCGACACGCACCAGCAACTCGAGCTCACCCGCAGCATCACCACGCCGAAGGGTGTCACCGTGGCGCACTACCGCCCGGTCTGAGCGGATGCCGCGTCCAAGCGCCGCCGGAGGCGGTGTCTCGAACTCAGTCGCGCGGGCGGGTTTCGAGACGCGGCTCCGCCGCTCCTCAACCCGCGAGCTACGCCCGCGCGAGGATCGCCGTCGTGTCGATGCCCGGGGGCAACGCGCCGTAGAGCAGTCCGCTGTCGCCCTCGACCCGAGTCCGCACGAACGCGTCGGCCACGGGCGTCGGCGCGTACTGGACGAGCAGGGACGCCTGCAGCACGAGGGCGAGCCGCTCGGTGAGCTCCCTTGCCCGCCACGCGGCGCCCGTGGCATCCGCCGACACCTCGAGCACCACCGCCTGCGCCTCGGCGATCTCCAGATCGAGCGCCGCGTGCTCACCCACCGCCGACCCGACGACGTCGAAGAAGGCGTCGAACGCCTCGGGCTCCCGGGCGAGCACTCGCAGCACGTCAAGGGCGATCACGTTGCCCGAGCCCTCCCAGATCGCGAGCAGCGGCTGCTCGCGGTAGCGGCGGGCGAGCGGGAACGCCTCCGTGTACCCGTTGCCGCCGAGGCATTCGAGCGCCTCGTACGCGTGGCCCGGCCCGCGCTTGCACACCCAGTACTTCGACACGGCGGTGGCGAGACGTCGGAACGCCTGCTCTGAAGCATCCGCATCGTGGTCGTAGGCGCGGGCGAGCCGCATGGCCGTGACGGTCGCGGCCTCCGACTCGAGCGCGAGGTCGGCCACGACCGCCGTCATCGCGGGCTGGTCGACGAGGAGCGAGCCGAACGCGCTGCGGTGCCGCACGTGCCACGCCGCCTCCGCGACGGACTGCCGCATGCCGGCGGCCGATCCGATGACGCAGTCGAGGCGGGTGTGCGTGACCATCTGCACGATCGCGGCGACGCCGCGGCCCTCCTCGCCGGCGAGCCACGCGCTCGTGCCGTCGAACTCGATCTCGCTCGACGCATTCGAACGGTTGCCGAGCTTGTCCTTCAGGCGCTGGATGCGGAACACGTTCCGCGACCCGTCGGGCAGCACGCGCGGAACGAAGAAGCACGTGAGGCCGGCGGGCGCCTGCGCGAGCACGAGGAACGCGTCGCTCATCGGCGCGCTGCAGAACCACTTGTGCCCGGTCAGCCGGAACTCGCCCCCCCAGGCGTCGTCGCCGCCGGTCGGCTCGGCGCGGGTGGTGTTCGCCCGGACGTCGGATCCGCCCTGCTTCTCCGTCATCGCCATGCCCATGAGCGCCGAGCTCTTGGGTTCCGCGGGTCGAGGAGCCGCCGCAGGCGGCGTCTCGAGACCCGACCCGCCCAGCTCCGGCGCGTACTCGCGGGACAGCAGCCGCGGCATCCACTCGTCTTGGAGACCGGATGCCGCGAGCGCGAGCGTCGGCATCGCGGCATGCGTCATCGACACCGGGCATGCATGCCCGGGCTCGACCTGCGCGAAGAGGGTGAACGCCGCGGCGCGGTCGACGTTCGCGCCCGGACCCGGGTTCGCCCAGGCCGACGTGTGCGCGCCCGCGCCGACTGCGGCACCGATGATGCGGTGGTACGCGTCGTCGTACTCGACCTCGTCGATGCGGTTGCCCCACCGGTCGTGGGCGTGCAGTACCGGCGGGTGCGTGTTCGCCCGCTCGGCATCGCGCTGGAACGCGGCAGACCCCACGAGCATGCCGATGCTGTGGAGCACGGATGCCGCGGCACCGCCGCGCTCCACCGCCCCGGCGCGGCCGACGCCGCGCGAACCGACGCCGCCCGCGCCGATGTCGGCGCCACCGCGCCCCCACCGCGCCACGGCCTCGACGAGCGGCACGTTCGCCGCATACTCATCGACGCCCTCGCGGGGCGGCACCTGATTCACAACCTCGTGCGTGCTGATCATCGTCGACCTCCACGTCTCATTGTCGTGCCATACGTCCGTCCCCCGAGTGCGTTCAATCGTCGAACTCACTACATTGATGCCATGCGCCAGACGTCGTTCGCCGACATGCACTGCTCGATCGCGCGATCGCTCGAAGTCATCGGTGACTGGTGGTCGCCGCTCATCATCCGCGACGTCTACCTCGGCCTCGACCGATTCGACGACCTCGCCGCCGACCTCGGCATCTCCCGCGGACTCCTCGCCGACCGGCTCGAGACGCTCGTGGCGGGCGGAGTGCTCTGCAAGGTGCCGTACTCGAGCAGGCCAGTGCGTCATCACTACCGGTTGACGGAGGCGGGCACGGAGCTCGTGCCCCTGCTGATCGCACTCACGGCCTGGGGAGACCGGTGGCGCAGCGACGGCGTCCCGCCGATCCTCTTCGAGCACGACGTCTGCGGTGCACACCTCGAGGCCCACGTGACCTGCGCCTCGTGCGGCGGCGAGGTGCTGGCGGGCGAGGTCACGCCGCGGCCGGGCCCCGGAGGCCGGATCGCCCGGGGCACGATGCTCATCGGGCGAGTGCTCGGGGCCGAGGAACCACACGACGAGGAGGTGCGCGCATGAATGAGACGGAGTCGTGGTACGGAGGCGTGGTCGGAGCCGGCCCGGCACACGGAATCGGCCCGGCACCCGGAGCCGACCCGGCCACCCCGATGAGCGTCGATCAGACGGTCGCGCAGTGGCGGTCCGCGGCCGAAGCGGGTGACGCCGCCGCTGCTGTGGGATGCCTCGCGCCCGATGTCGTGCTCGTCTCACCGCTCACCGATCGCTTCCGCTTCGAGGGCCGCTCGCAGCTGTTCGAGTTGCTCGACGACGTGTTCGCCGTGATGCGCGACATCCGCTTCGTCGACGAACTGCGCGCGGCCGACGGTCGCACGGTCATGCTCTCGGCGACCGCGCGCATCGCCGACCGGGTGGACGTGACCGAGCTGCAGCGCCTTCGGCTCGGCGAGGCGAACACCATCGCAGAGATCACGATCGCCATGCGCCCGCTGCCGGCCCTGACCGCACTGCTCCGCGCTCTCGGGCCGCGCGTGGCACGGCGGCAGGGGCATCCGTTGCGCGCACCCCTGCTCGGCGCCGCGGGTGCGATGCTCGACAGCGTGGCCGCCTCCGGGGACCGGCGCTTCCTGCCGCTCGCGGCGCCGTGACGTCACGGAACCTGGTTCAGGACCTCGTGCGCGTCAGTCATCGGCGACCTCCTGGAGCTGGGATCTGGGATTTCGCGGGAGAACGGCAAGCGCCCAGACGCCGGCCAGAAAGACGATCGCCCAGAACGCGCCGCGAATCTGCAGACCCCAGAGCGTGAACCGGTTGAACGCGTCGCTGACCGCGGCCGGATCATCGAGGTTCGGAACACTGAGCATGATCGGGGCGGCGATGGCCGTGGTGGCCATCACTCCGATCGCACCCAGGGCGGCCAGGTAGATCGGCAAACGTGCCGCCCGGGGCGTGCGGCGGTCGACACTGCTGCTGATCGCCGCGGCGATGGCAAGGAGCGCGAGGCCGATTCCCGCCACCGGGTACACGATCAGGCCGGCGCCGAGGTCGGCATGACGGCTGTAGGCCGCCCAGGCGTCCGCGCCCAGGTACTGCCAGGCCGGGATGCCGACCACGACGCGGTCGATCGGGCTGGCGAGCCCTGCGACGACGATGGTGGCGATCACCAGGCCGCGGGTCAGCGTGGAGCCCGTGATTCCCGGCTTCCTGCTGATCATCGGCGACCTCCGCGAACCATTGTGTCCCTCCACAGGGGCACCTGCGAGCCGATCGTCCCGACCCCGGACGACCGTGACATCCCGTCGTGGTCGATCCTTGCCCACGGTTGGCGCGGCTCTGTACGCTCGGAGCCGACATGGACGCCCGGCACGACCGGGCGTCCGTGGCGTCCCCCGGCAGTCGCCGAGGGAATCCAAGGGTCACGATGCGGTGTCCCGCGATCGCGTGATGCCGCCGACAGAAGGAGCATCACCGTGCGAAGACTCATCCGACTCACCGCGCCGATCGGCGTTCTCGCCCTCGCCGCGGGGCTCTGTCTCACGGCAGCGCCGGCCGTCGCGGCGCCGGTGCAGGCGGCGACCGCGACCGGCGCGACCGAGACCTACCTCGTGCTGTACAAGGCGAACGCGGTCTCGAAGTCATCGCTCTCGGCCGTCCAGGCCGCGGGCGGCACGGTGGTGCAGACCTACCCGCAGATCGGCGTCGCGGTCGTGGCGAGCGATCGCGTCGGCTTCGCTGACGCGGTGGAGGCCGCGGATGCCTCGGTGCAGGGCGCCGCCTCGACCGCCGGGCTCGGCGTCGCACTCGATGACGACGAGGCGTCGGCGGATGCCGCAGAGCCGATCGAGCCCGGCACGCCGGCGCCCGGCGACGACCCGCTCGGCGGCTGGCAGTGGGACATGGACCAGATCTCCGCCCCCGAAGCGCGCGCGATCAACGGCGGCAGCACCTCGGTGATCGTCGGCGACATCGACACCGGCCTCGACTGGTCGCACCCCGACCTCGCCGCGAACGTCGACTTCAGCCGCAGCGTCTCCTGCGTCGGCGGCGTGCCCAACCAGGACCCGGCGGCATGGATGGACGACCACGGCCACGGCACCCACACCGCGGGCACGATCGCCGCGGCGAAGAACGACCTCGGCATCGTCGGCGTCGCGCCGAACGTGAAGATCGCGGGCATCAAGACGAGCACCATCGACGGACTCTTCTACCCTGAGGCCGTCGTCTGCGCGTTCGTGTGGGCGGCCGAGCACGGCATCCAGGTGACGAACAACAGCTACTTCGCCGACCCGTGGCTCTTCAACTGCAAGAACGATCCCGAGCAGCGGGCCATCTGGGAGGCCGAGCGGCGCGCGATCAAGTTCGCTCAGCAGAGCGGCACGGTCGTCGTGGCCGCCGAGGGCAACCAGCGCGACGACCTCGCCCACACCACGGGCGATGTCACGAGCCCCGACGACACCACGCCGGTCACCCGCGAGATCTCGAACGCCTGCGCCGTCGTGCCGGTCGAGGTGCCGGGCGTCATCGGCGTCACCGCGAACGGCGACCAGGAGTTCAAGTCGTACTACTCGAGCTACGGCGTGGGCACCGCCGACGTCGTCGCACCGGGCGGCGACCGCCGCTTCCAGATCACGGCGGACCCGGGCGCAGGCCGGATCCTCTCGACGTGGCCGGCAAGCCTGCCGTGCGTCGGCGGCATCCTGTTCACGAGCGGCGGCGCCCAGTACTGCTGGATCCAGGGCACGTCGATGGCGTCGCCGCACGTCGCAGGCATCGCGGCGCTCGTGGTGAGCACCGGTGTCACGAGCCCGGGCAAGGTCGCATCCATCATCCAGAACACGGCCGACCCGATCGCGTGCCCGACCGACATGTCGGTGTACGCCGACTTCCCGGCGCTCGACAACGGCGCACCGCAGGTGTGCCAGGGCGGCATCGGCTACAACGGGTTCAACGGCCACGGTCAGGTGAACGCGCTCGCCGCGATCGGCGGCTGACGTCACCCTGTGAGGCACCGGATGCCGCGGTCGGATCTCCGGCCGCGGCATCCGCGCGTCAGGGGGCGTAGGCGCGGAGGAACGCGGCGGCCCCCCGCTCGGCGCGTTCGATCGCCGCGTCGGCGCTCGCGGCATCCGTGCCCGCTTCGAAGAGCGCCCGGTCGAGCGACGCCCCGATCGTGAGGAACGCGAAGTGCTCGGCCGCGAGCTCGGCATCGTCGACCCGGAGCTGCCCGCGCTGGTCGAATGCGCGGAGCGCCCCCGCCACCGCCGTCATGACCCTGCCGGGCGCGCGGTCGTAGTACTCGGTCGCGAACTCGGGGAACCGCCTGGCCTCGCCGATGAGCAGCCGACGCAGCGGCACCACGCGACCGCCCAGCACGGATGCCGCCAGCTCGCGCGCGAGCGCGGTGAGGGCGGCCGCGGCATCCGGGGCCTCTGCCGTGGTGGCGACGAGCTCGTTGGAGAACCGCTCGGCGGTGGCGATGGCTTCGCCGATGATCGCCCGGAACAACTGCTCCTTGTCGTCGAACACGTTGTAGACGGTGCGCTTGGAGACGCCGGCCTCGACCGCGATGTCGTCGACGCTCGTGCCGGGATAGCCGTGCTCGATGAACACGCGCGCGGCCGCAGCCATGATGAGCGCACGCGAGCGGGTGATGCGTGGGTCCTCGTAGTCGGCCCGGTCGGACGACGTGGCCTGCACGGTCATTGCTGATCTCCACTCTCTTGCACTCATCCGTTTACTTTTGCCCTGCTCGGTGCAATACTACACCAATGGGGGCAATAGCCCCGAATCGACACGACATGACACCAACGGAAGGTGAGCACGATGTCCGATGCAGTTCCCGCTTCCTCGTCCACCACGACCTTCGACCGCGGCCGCGCGGTCACGAAGGCGCTCCTCGGCTGGGGCGTCGTGGCCGGCCCGTTCTACCTGATCGTCGGCCTCGCGCAGGCGCTGTTCGTGCCGGGCTTCGACCTCTCCCGCCATGCGCTGAGCGCGCTCATGCTCGGGCCGCTCGGCTGGATCCAGGCGCTGAACCTCGCACTCAGCGGGCTCATGGTGCTCGCGGCGGCCGTCGGCTTCGCACGCCTGCTCCCGCGCCGGCGCAACGTCTGGGCCGGCGTGTTCCTCGGCCTCTACGGAGTGAGCCTGTTCATTGCGGCCATCTTCCCGCCCGACCCGATGGGCGGATTCCCGCCCGGCGGCACGGATGCCACGACCGCGTCGACGAGCGGGCTGCTCCACCTCATGGCGGGCGCGGTCGGCTTCGTGAGCCTCGCCGTCGCGGCCGTGATCGTCGGCACCTGGTTCCGGCGGGAGGGGCGTCGCGGGGCCGCGGTCACGTCGTTCGTCGCCGCCGCCGTGATCGTGCTCGGCTTCGTCGGCGGAGCGGCGCTCGCGATGGTCCCCGCTGGCATCGGGCTGCTCTGGCTGGCGGTCGTCGCCGGCTGGGCGTGGCTCGCGATCGCGTCGCTCGTCGCCTACCGGATGGCGCCGAGCCCCGACCGCTGATCTGGGATTTCGCCCTGCGTGAACACCGCGGCGCGGCGGCATCCGATCGACTTGACCCCTCGCCGACCTCGTGGAAGGGTCGAATGCTGCGCGGGATTCGCATCGGGGATTCGATTCCGCACGCCCAACGCCGGGCCGCCGATCTGCACGCACGAACGCGTCTGACCGAGGCATCCGTCGACTCCACACCCTTCACTGCACGTCCGGAGATGACATGCTCGGAAAACTCCTCATCCGCTACCTGAGGCCGTATCGGTGGCTGCTGCTGGGGGTGCTGGTGTTCCAGCTGCTCTCGGCGCTCGCGAGCCTCTACCTGCCCCGCCTCAACGCCGACATCATCGACGACGGCGTGGCGAAGGGCGACACCGCGTTCATCTGGTCGACGGGCATGTTCATGCTCGCGATCTCGCTCGCCCAGATCACGGCGGCCATCATCGCCACCTACTTCGCCGCGAAGGCCGCGATGAAGCTCGGCCGGGACATCCGCAACGACGTGTACGACAAGGTCAGCGCCTTCTCCGAGCGCGAGGTGTCGCAGTTCGGCCCCGGCTCGCTCATCACCCGCAACACCAACGACGTGCAGCAGGTGCAGATGCTCGCGATGACGGGCGCCACGATGCTCGTGAGCGCGCCGCTGCTCGCGATCGGCGGCATTTATTTCGCGCTGCAGGAGGACGTCGGGCTCAGCTGGCTGATCTGGACGTCGGTGATCACCATCCTCGTGGTCGCCGGCATCGTCATCACCCGCATGGTGCCGCTGTTCCGGTCGTACCAGAAGCGACTCGACGCCGTGAACCGCATCCTGCGCGAGCAGCTCACGGGTATCCGCGTCGTGCGGGCGTTCGTGCGCGAGCGCATCGAGGAGCAGCGGTTCCGTGGTGCGAACACCGACATCATGGACGTCGGTCGACGCGTGGGCACGCTCTTCATCACGCTGTTCCCGCTGTTCATGCTGGTGCTCAACGTCACCGTGGTCGGTGTGATCTGGTTCGGCGCATTCGAGGTCGACGATGGCTCCGTGGAGATCGGCACCCTCTTCGCCTTCATGCAGTACGTGGGCATCATCCTCGGCGGCGTGCTCATGGCCGCTTTCATGACGATCATGATCCCGCGCGCCGCCGTCTCGGCCGAGCGCATCGGCGAGGTGCTCGCTAGCGAGTCCACGCTCGCGCGACCCGCGACGCCGATCGCGGAGTTCCCCGAGGTCGGAACGGTCGAGTTCGACGACGTCGCGTTCGCCTATCCCGGAGCCGAGCACCCGGTGCTCGAGGGCATCTCGTTCCGCGCCGGGCGCGGCGAGACGGTGGCCATCGTCGGTTCCACCGGGGCGGGCAAGACGACGCTCGTCTCACTCATCCCACGCCTCTTCGACGCCACAGGCGGCAGCCTGCGCGTGAACGGCGTCGACGTGAGGGAGGCCGACCTCGATCGGCTCTGGAAGACGATCGGCCTCGTGCCGCAGCGCCCGTTCCTCTTCGCCGGCACGGTGGCCTCCAACCTGCGGTTCGGTCGCGAGGAGGCCACGGACGCCGAGCTCTGGCACGCGCTCGAGGTCGCGCAGGGCCGTGACTTCGTCGCCGACATGGAGGGCGGGCTGAACGCCCGCATCGCGCAGGGCGGCACCAACGTGTCGGGCGGCCAGCGACAGCGACTCGCGATCGCCCGGGCGATCGTGCACCAGCCCGACATCCTCGTCTTCGACGACTCGTTCTCGGCGCTCGACCTCACGACCGATGCGCGTTTGAGACAGGCGCTCTGGCGTGAGCTGCCCGAGGTGACGAAGATCGTCGTCGCGCAGCGCGTGTCCACGATCACGGATGCCGATCGCATCATCGTGCTCGACGACGGCGGCATCGTCGGGCTCGGCACGCACGAAGAGCTGCTCGAGACATCCAGCACCTACCGCGAGATCGTCGAATCCCAGCTCGGAGTGGGGGCCCAGGCATGAGCAGCGACACCAAGAACCGGGATGCGGGCCGCGGTCGTGGTCGAGGCCGTGGCGCCGAGCCGAAGCCCATGACCGAGGAGGAGCTCCTCGAACTCGAGCTCGCCGAGCAGGCCCGGATCAACTCCGGCGACTGGGACAGCGTCAAGCCCGGCAAGGCGCAGGATTTCGGCGCGAGCTTCCGTCGCATGCTCGGCCTGCTCGCGCCCTGGAAGTGGTCGTTCGCGTTCGCCTCGCTCCTCGGCGCGATCGGCGTCGTGCTCACGGTGATCGCACCGAAGGTGCTCGCCGAGGCGACGAACATCATCTTCGAGGGATACATCTCGCTGCAATTGCCGGCGGGCGTGACGCAGGAGCAGGTCGTCGAGCAGCTCCGCGCCTCGGGCCAGGACGACCTCGCCAACATCATCGGCGCCGCGACGCTCACCCCAGGCGAGGGCATCGACTTCGTGCGACTCAGCCAGGTCGTGATCATCGTGCTGATGCTCTACATCGTGGCATCCGTGCTGTCATGGATTCAGGGTTACGTGATCAACGTCATCATGGTGCGCGCGATGTGGCGCCTGCGCGAGGACGTCCAGGCGAAGGTGCACCGCCTGCCGCTCAGTTACTTCGACCGGATGCAGCGCGGCGAGCTCATCTCGCGCGTGACGAACGACATCGACAACATCACCCAGACGATGCAGCAGTCGCTCTCGAGCGCGCTCACGAGCGTGCTCACGGTCGTCGGCGTGATCATCATGATGTTCTCGATCTCGTGGCAGCTCGCGCTCGTGACGCTCGTCTCGCTCCCGCTCATGGCCGTGATCTTCGGCGTCATCGGCCCGAAGTCGCAGGCGGCGTTCGGTGTGCAGTGGAAGAAGGTCGGACGCCTCAACGCCCGCGTCGAGGAGTCGTTCTCGGGCCACGCGCTCGTCAAGGTCTTCGGTCGTGAGCACGACGCGAGCGAGAAGTTCCGGGCCGAGAACGAGGAGCTCTACGACGCATCGTTCAAGGCGCAGTTCCTCTCGGGCATGATCATGCCCGGCATGATGTTCATCGGGAATCTCACCTACGTCGGCATCGCCGTGCTCGGCGGCCTGATGGTCGCGAGCGGCCAGCTGCGCCTCGGTGACGTGCAGGCGTTCATCCAGTACTCGCAGCAGTTCACGCAGCCCCTCGCCCAGCTCGGCGGCATGGCCGCGGTCGTGCAGTCGGGCACCGCGTCGGCGGAACGCGTGTTCGAGCTGATCGACGCCGACGAGCAGGACCACGACCCGGCGGACGCCCCGGAGCCGGTGGACGGAGACGGCACCATCATGTTCGAGAACGTGTCGTTCGCGTACACGCCCGAGCGGCCGCTCATCCGCGACCTGTCGTTCCGGGTGGAGCCGGGCCAGACGGTCGCGATCGTCGGTCCGACGGGTGCCGGCAAGACGACGCTCGTGAACCTCATCATGCGGTTCTACGAGCTCGACGGCGGACGCATCCTGCTGAACGGCCAGGACATCGCGGAGCTCACGCGGCACGACGTGCGGGCGCGCACCGGCATGGTGCTGCAGGACCCATGGCTGTTCGCCGGAACCATCCGCGAGAACATCCGCTACGGACGCGAGTCGGCGACCGACGAGGAGATCCTCGAGGCCGCCCGGGCGACGTACGTCGACCGGTTCGTGCACTCGCTGCCCGACGGCTACGACACGGTGCTCGACGAGGACGCGTCGAACGTGTCGGCCGGCGAGAAGCAGCTCATCACGATCGCCCGCGCGTTCGTGGCGCAGCCGTCGGTGCTGATCCTCGACGAGGCGACGTCCTCGGTCGACACCCGCACCGAGCTGCTCCTCCAGCACGCGATGGCGGCCCTCCGCGAGGGGCGCACGTCGTTCGTGATCGCGCATCGCCTCTCCACGATCCGCGACGCCGACCTCATCCTCGTGATGGAGCACGGCGACATCGTTGAGCAGGGTTCGCACGACGAGCTCATCAAGCGGCAGGGTGCGTACTGGCGCCTCTACAACTCGCAGTTCGAGCAGGCGGCGACCGACCTCGACGCGGAGCTCACGATGGCGCACGGCGAGGTCTCCGCGCCGAACCGCCTCGAGGAGTCCATCGAGGCCAAGATCGTGGCCGAAGCGGAGACTGCCGAGCTGTAGGGCCGGCTGCGTCGCACCGAATGAGCGGATGCCCCACCGGGGGCATCCGCTCACTCGCATCCGGGGGTCGCACGTGGGCCGGCCGACCACCTCGCCCGTGCTGCGCTGTCGCTCTCAGCACACCCCTTCACGCGACGGTTCGCGTGTCTCGTGGACCTCGCCCTCGCCCCGCCTGCGCCCCCGCCTGACTCTCCGACGCGCTCCCGCCCACCTTCGCCTTGCTTCCCCTCTCAAACTCGCTCTTGCCCTTGCCTTCGCCCTCGCCCTCCCCCTCGCCAGTGCTTGGCGTCCTGCAGCAGTTGCCCGCTGCAGGATCGGTTGATCCGTTTACTTCGGCGACTTGTCGACAAACCCACTCGTTGGCTTGTCGACAAGTCGATTTGTCGACAAGTCGATTTGTCGACAAGTCGATTTGTCGATTTGTCGATTTGTCGATTTGTCGATTTGTCGATTTGTCGATTTGTCGATTTGTCGATTTGTCGATTTGTCGATCGATTCTGCGGAGAGATACTCCTCTGCCCCCACTCGAACGACGACGGCTTCGTCCGGGCATTCGCGGCGAACGCGAGGGGCGCACGAGCGTTCCGGTGCGACCAGTCCTCCACAACGCAGGACATCGGCGCATGTCGGTCGCGGGCCTCCGTCGAGGGTCTCCTCCAGCGCACGCATCGATACCGTCGATGTCATGGCAGCCAAGGCCACACGACTGGTTCGCGTCGATATCGAGACCGATCGACTGATCGCAGATACCGCGCGCCTTCAGCAGCGGTTCAAGAAGGATGTCGTCGCATCCGCGATCGGCGCCTATGTCGAGGCCAATCGCGAGGAGCTCGACCGGGCACTTGATCGAACCCAGCACCGGATCGATTCCGCTGACGATCCATTCGTGGTGGACCCCCGCACCGGCCTCACCCGCGCTGAGCGTGAGGAACTCTTCGCCCGCATGGACTGACACCACCCGCGCCACCTGCACCGGCGCCCCGTTAGCATGGACGCAGGAATGGTTCGACCTTTCCACGACACCAGGACCGCACGAAGATCACACCAAGACCACACCACGACGACACGGAGACGACACGGAGGCGGCATGGCGACGGCATCGCTCGAGACGATCGTCGGCGAGCTCCTGCGTCTCGCGACGCCCGAGCCCGGCACCACTGCGCGGCGGCTGCCACCCGAGCGCGAGCTCGGCGAGGCGCTGAAGATGAGCCGTGGGGCGCTGCGCGAGCAGCTGTCGGTGCTCGAACTGCTCGGATTCCTGCGAAGGACCCAAGGACGCGGCACCTACATCGACACCCCGGGCGATGACTTCGTGCGCAGTTACTTCACGATCGCCCGGCAACTCGGCTACCTGAACGACCAGCAGTTCGCCGACGCTCGCGTGCTACTCGAGGAGTCGATCGCCGAGGAGGCCGCTCGCGTCGTGACGGACGAGCAGGTCGAGGAGCTGCGCGCCGATGTCGACGAAATGATCGCGGCCACGAAAGCCGACGATCACGAGGCCGCGTTCGAGGCGGACGTGCGGTTCCATTCCCGTCTCAACGGCATCGTCGCCAACCCGATCTTCCGTCTCATGCACGAGGGATTCAGCCACGTGCTGCGGGAGACCATCCGCTATCGGCGCCTGCAGGCGGTGCGCGTCGAGCCGATCGACGAAGACGGCATGCGCCGCACCGACCGCGTGCATTACGACGTCGTGGCGGCGCTCGAGAAGCGCGATCCGGATGCCGCGCGCGCGGCCATGCGCGAGCACTTCGAGTACTGGCTGCAGCTCCGCGTCGAACCCGTGCGCTGACTCGCACCCGACGTGCACCACCCGTGTCCACGGGGCCTTCGGGATGCCGTTTCCAGACCCGCGGCATATTGGTTGAACCAATTCTTGACATGCGTTCGGCGGTGTGCCTATGATCGACGCACGCGATTGGTAGAACCAATGCTGAACCAAAGGAGCTTCGACGCCATGACCGATCACATCGCGACCGATCACATCGCCTTCGTCGGCATCGGAGCCATCGGCCTTCCGATGGCGGTCCGCCTGGTCGAGGCCGGCTCCGACGTCACCGGTGTCGATCCCTTCCCCGCCGCACACGAGCGAGCCGCTGCCGCCGGCATCCGCGCGGTCGCGTCGATCGCCGACGTTGCGGCCGCCGAGGTCGTCATCGTGATGGTGGCCACACCCGACCAGCTCGCCGAGCTCGTCACCACGGCCCTCGAGCACGGTTCGGTCGCAGGGCAGACCTGGGTGATCATGAGCACCGTCGGCCCCGCCGCGGTCATCGAACACGGCGGACGGCTGCAGCAGGCGGGTGGCCGTGTCGTCGACGCCCCCGTGACCGGCGGCGTCGCCCGCGCGCGCACCGGCGAGCTCACGATCTTCCTCTCCGGCGAGGCCGCCGACAGGGCACGCGCCGCGACGGTGCTCTCGCCGCTCGGCGCCGTCAAGGTCGTCGGCGACGCCGTCGGCGACGGCCAGGCCATCAAGGTGGTGAACCAGCACCTCTGCGCCGTGCACATCGTCGCCGCCGCCGAGGCGCTCGCCCTGGCCGAGTCGCTCGGCCTGGAGCCCGCACAGGTGCTCCCCCTCGTGGAGTCGGGCGCCGCGGCATCCTGGATGCTCTCCGACCGCGGCCCTCGAATGCTCGGCGACACCGACGTCGAGGTCACGAGCCAGATCAACATCTTCGTCAAGGACTCCGGACTCGTCGCCGACGCCGCCCGCGACGCCGGCGCGCAGACGCCAGTGCTCGACGCCGCTCGCGCCCGCTACCTCGCCGCCGCCGACGCGGGACTCGGCACGCGAGACGACTCCCGCGTGATCGAGACCTACACGCACGCGCCCGCGCTGACCCACTGACGCCGCAGAACCACAACCCCGCAGCACCACAACTCCGCAACACCCGACCCTGCAGCATCCGTTCAAGGAGGAACACACATGACCAGCACGGCCGAGCGCCCGACCGAGATCACGGTGAAGCGCGACAATCCGATCAAGGTCTCGATCGCATCGATGATCGGTACTGCGGTGGAGAGCTACGACTTCTTCATCTACGGCACCGCCGCGGCAGCATATTTCGGCACCGCGTTCTTCGCCGCCGACACCGCGTTCATCGGCATCCTGGCGTCGTTCGCCACCCTCGCCATCGGCTTCCTGTTCCGACCGCTCGGCGGGTACCTCGCCGGCCACTACGGCGACCGGCTGGGCCGCAAGACCGTCCTCATCGCCGCGCTCTCGATCATGGGCGTCGCGACGTTCCTCATCGGCGTGCTCCCGACGTATGCCACGGTGGGCATCCTCGCTCCGATCCTGCTGATCGTGCTCCGCGCCGTGCAGGGCATCGGCTACGGCGCCGAATGGGGTGGCGCGGTGCTCATGGCGGTCGAGCACGCGCCCGCCGCCCGGCGCGGCTTCTTCGGCAGCATCCCGCAGGTGGGCATCCCGGCCGGGCTGCTGCTCGCCAACGGCACCTTCCTCCTCTCGGCCGCGATCTTCGAGGGCGACTGGGTCTGGCGCGTGCCGTTCCTGCTCTCCGTCGTCATGGTCGCGATCGGACTCTGGATCCGCCTCGGCATCACCGAGTCCCCCGACTTCGAGAAGATGAAGGCGGCCGGTGAGATCCGCAAGCGCCCCGCCGCAGAGGTGCTGAAGCGCGACTGGCGCTCCGTCCTGCGCATCATCGCCCTGCGCCTCGCGGAGACCGGCGGATACTACGTCACTACGAGCTTCGTGCTCTCCTACGTCGTGCTCGCGGGCATCACCGAAACCCAGTACGTGCTGTACGGCACGATCATCGGCTCGGCGTTCGGCCTCGTGAGCCACCTGCTCTATGGCGCCCTGAGCGACCGCATCGGCCGCAAGCGCGTGTTCCTCATCGGCTCGGTGTTCACGATCCTGTTCGCCTTCCCGATGTTCCTGCTCATCAACACGGGCGCGGTGGTCATGGTGATCGTGGCCGTGGCGATCAGCCTCCTGTTCAGCCATGACCCGATCTTCGCCGTCGAGCCGTCCTGGTTCTCCGAGCAGTTCGATCGCAACGTGCGCACATCGGGCATCTCGCTCGGCTACAACGGCGCCTCGATCGTCGCCGGTCTCCTGCCCTTCGCGGCGACCGCGGCGTACGGATGGATCGGCTGGGTCGGCCCGGCCCTGATCCTCATGACGCTCGGCATCATCTCCACGACTGCGGCGTTCATCACCCGCGAGACCGCACCCATCAAGACGGGCCGGCTCGGCTGAGCCGCGGCATCCGTCACCATACAGGCGTTGGAGGAACTTCGATGAAGCTCATCGTGCTCGACGACGATCCCACCGGCACGCAGTCGGTCACGGGCGTCGAGGTGCTGCTCGAGTGGGACACGGCCACGCTCACCGAGACCCTCCGCCGCGCGGACAGCGTCTACCTGCTCACGAACACGCGGGCGATGTACGAAGCCGACGCCGTGGCGTTGCTCGAGCGGATCCGCGACGAGCGGGATGCCGCAGCCGCCGCCCTCGGCGAAGCCGTGCACGTCGTGCTCCGCGGCGACTCGACCCTGCGGGGCCACGTGTTCCCCGAGACGTCGGTCTTCGCCGGCGACGACGCCGTGATCCTGTTCGTGCCCGCGTTCCCCGGTGGAGGGCGCACGACCGTCGACGGCACGCATTATGTGCGGATCGGCGACCGCGTGATCCCCGCCCACGAGAGCGAGTACGCCGACGACCCGGTGTTCCCGTTCGGTACGGCGGTGCTCACCGAGTACGTCTCGGAGAAGAGCGAGCGCGCGGCCGTGCATGTGCCGCTCCGCGACATCCGCTCGACGCCGACCGCGTTGCAGACGGCGCTCGCGGATGCGGCTCCCGGCACGGTCGTCGTGCCCGACGCCGAGCACGACGACGACATCCGTGCGATCGCCGCCGCGGTGCTCGTCGCCTGGGAGTCCGGCGTCCGCGTCGTCGTGCGCTCGGCGTCGCCGCTCGCGGCCGAGCTCGCCGGCGTCGCGAGCACCGGCCTGCTGCCGACGCCCCTGAGCACCGAGCCGTCGCCGACGCTGCTCGTGTGCGGCTCGCACACGATCGGGGCGACCCGCCAGTTGGAGCTGGTCGAGCGCGCGTTCGGCGAGGCGTGCGTCGTCGACACCGGCCGGGCGCTCCACGACCCGTTCGCCGAGGGAGAGCGGGTCGCGGCTGCTGCAGAGGTGGCGGCCGCAGCGCACGGACTCTCGATCGTAGCCTCCGACCGACATCGCGACGGTGCCCACAACACGCTCGACCACGGCGAGCGCGTGATGACCGCCCTCACGACCGCGACCGGGCGCCTTCGCGGCGCCGTCGACGTGGTGGTCTCGAAGGGCGGCATCACGTCGGCCGAGATCGCGCGCGTCGGCCTCGGCGCACGCACCGCGACCGTGCTGGGGCAGGTGCTGCCCGGCGTGTCCGCGTGGCGCATCGAGACGCCCGAGCACGAGCAGAAGCTCTACGTCGTCGTGCCCGGCAACGTGGGCGACCCGTCCACGCTCGTCGACGTGCTCGCCGCCGTCGGCGTGCGGCCGGGATTCCCCGCCCGGCATCCTGAGCTCTCGGCTTCTGAGCGCTGAGCCGCCTCGCTAGGCTGGAACGGCGGCGGCTCGCACCGGATGCCGCCGACACCCGAACCCCCGTGAAGGTCCCGTGACGACTGCCCTGCCGCCCGTGCGCCCCTGGCGCCTGTGGCTGGTGTGGGGTGTCGGCGTCGCCGCCTATGTCGTGTCGGTCACCAACCGCACGTCGCTCTCGGCGGTCGGCGTGGATGCGGCGGTGCGGTTCGACGCGGATGCCGCGGTGCTGTCGCTCTTCGCGGTAGTACAGCTCGCCGTGTACGGCGCGATGCAGATCCCGGTGGGCCTGCTGCTCGACCGCTTCGGTGCGCGGCCCATCATCACGGTCGGCATGTTCCTCATGGCGATCGGGCAGCTCGTGATGGCGTTCGCGCCCGACGTCGGCACTGCGATCTTCGCGCGCATGCTCGTGGGCGCCGGCGATGCGGCGATCTTCCCGAGCGTGCTGCGCGTGGTGGCGGTGTGGTTCCCCGAGCGGCAGGCGCCGTTCCTCGTGCAGCTCACGGGCATCGTGGGCCAGACGGGGCAGCTCCTCGCGATCCTGCCGATGGCCGCGATCCTGCACGCCACGAAGTGGAGCGTCGCGTTCGGCAGCCTCGCGGGCCTCGGCGTGCTGTTCACGGTGCTCACGTTCGCGGTGATCCGGAATCACCCGCCCGATCGGGACGCGGATGTCTCGGTCGACACGGCGACCGGTGCGATCCACGCCGTGACGTCAGCCGCCGACCTGCGGGAGGGCTTCCGCGAATCGTGGGCGCACCCGGCGACGCGGCTCGCGTTCTGGTCGCACTTCACGACGCCGTTCTCGGGCACCGCCTTCATCCTGCTGTGGGGCTTCCCGTTCCTCACGGTCGGCGAGGGGCTCACCCCCGCGATGGCGTCGCTCATCTTCACCGTCTACGTGGTGTTCGGCATGGTCGCGGGGCCGGTGATCGGCGCGCTCTCCAGCCGGCATCCGATGCGCCGCTCGCGCATGCTCGTGCTGCCCGTGATCGGCATCCAGGCGTTCGTGTGGCTCGTGGTCATCGCGTGGCCCGGGCAGGCGCCGCTCTGGCTCCTGTTCGTGCTCGCGTTCGCCCTGAGCACCGGCGGCCCCGCATCGATGATCGGCTTCGACCACGCCCGCACGTTCAATCCGAGCCACCGGCTCAGCACCGCCACCGGCATCGTGAACGTCGGCGGCTTCCTCGCGGCGCTGCTCGCGATCCTCTTCATCGGCATCGCGATGGACGCGCAGGGTGCCGGCACGCCCGACACCTACAGCCTCGACGCGTTCCGCATCGCCTTCCTCACGCAGGTGCCGCTCTGGGCGCTCGGCGCGGCATGCATCGTGTGGGAGCGCAAGCGCACCCGCGTGCACATCGGCCTCGACGAGCCGCGCTCGCGCCGCCGCGACCGCTGGGCGCGCTGAGCGGTGGATGCGGAGCGCCGGACCCGACGACCGTTCACCGCACGGCCACCTGGCATGAGGAGACTGATCGCATGAGTCCGAACCTCCACGTCATCGTCGGTGCGGGCCCAATCGGCACGGCGCTCGCCGGCAGGCTCGCCGACGCGGGCCACGCCGTGCGCACGGTGACACGATCGGGCCGCGGTCCCGAGCATCCGTCGATCGAGCGGCTCGCGATCGACGCCACGGATGGCGAGGCCCTCGCTCGCGCCGCCGATGGCGCCTCCGTGCTCTACAACTGCGCGAATCCCGGCACGTATTCGACGTGGGAGCGGGCGTGGCCGCCGCTCGCCGCCGCCATCCTGTTCGCAGCGGAGACGTCGGGCGCGGTCCTCGTGACCCTCGGCAACCTCTACGGGTACGGGCCCGTCGACGTCCCGATGACCCGCGAGCTGCCCCTCGCGCCATCCGACCACAAGGGCGTACTGCGAGCACGGATGTGGCAGGACGCCCTCGCGGCGCACCAAGCCGGTCGGGTGCGGGCGACCGAGGTGCGCGCCTCCGACTACATCGGACCGACCGCGCCGACGTCCAGCGGCCTGCTCCCGATGTACGCCCAGGCGACCCTCGCGGGCCGGCCGACCTCGGTGTTCGGCGATCCCGACCAGCCGCACTCGTGGACGGCCATCGACGACATCGCGCGCACGCTCGAGGTCGCGGGCGAGGACGATCGCGCTTGGGGCAGCCCGTGGCTCGTGCCGTCGAACCCGCCCGTGAGCGTCCGCGAGGTGCTGCGTCAACTCGGCGAGCGTGTCGGCACCGGTGCGCCGCGATTGCGTCAGGTGCCACGCTGGGTCCTCGCCGCCGGCGGGGTCGCGATTCCGCTCCTGCGTGAGGTCACCGGCGTGCTGTACCAGTTCGAGCGCCCCTTCGTGGTCGACGCGTCCGACACGACGACGACCTTCGGGATCGAACCCACTCCGTGGGAGCCGCTCATGGATGCCACGGCCCAGGCCTGGTCCGAACGGGCGCGCCGAGCTCGGGCCTGACGCACGCAGCCCGGGCGGCCGGGCGGGGGCCGGAGCCGGAGCCCGCAAGTCTGTCTCCAGCTCGCGATGCTCCGGCACTCCGGCACTCCGCCACTCCGCCACTCCGCCACTCCGCCACTCCGCCACTCCGCCACTCCGCCACTCCGCCACTCCGCCACTCCGGCACTCCGGCACTCCGGCACTCCGGCACTCCGGCACTCCGGCACTCCGCCACTCCGGCACTCCGGCACTCCGCCACTCCGCCACTCCGCCACTCCGCCACTCCGGCACTCCGGCACTCCGCCACTCCGCCACTCCGGCACTCCGGCACCGCAATCGTCGAAGATCAACTCATTCCCGCACGATCCGACACGGCGATGAGCGGTGTTTGTTGACTCAGCCCTCGAGCAGCTCACGCAGGTCGTCGGAGGTGAGCACCTCGGCGGCGCGCAGGTCGGCACCGGCGGGTCTCGTGGCATCCGGGCCCGCATCCGACTCAGCGGCATCCAACCCCGTTGCATCCGCTCCGGCATCGAGGATCGACGCGACCAGCTCGCCCTTCTTCGCCTTCAGCGCCATGACCTTCTCCTCGATGGTCCCGGACGCGACGAGCCGGTAGACCATCACCCGCTTCGCCTGGCCGATCCGGTGCGCGCGGTCGACGGCCTGCGCCTCGCTCGCCGGGTTCCACCACGGATCGAGCAGGAACACGTAGTCGGCCTCGGTCAGGTTGAGGCCGAATCCGCCGGCCTTCAGGCTGATGAGGAACACGGATGCCTCGCCGCCCCGGAACCTCGCGATCTCCTCGTCGCGGCGGCGAACCGGTGTCGACCCATCGAGGTACGCGTAGGGCACGCCCGCGGCATCCAGCCTGGCCGCCGCCCGCCCGAGGAACGACGTGAACTGGCTGAACACGAGCGCGCGATGCCCCTCGGCCAGCACGTCGTCGAGTTGCTCGAACAGCGCGTCGAGCTTCGCCGACGCGATGCCTGCGTAGCGCTCCTCGTCGATGAGCGTCGCATCGAGTGCGAGCATCCGCAGTAGGGTCAACGACCGGTACACGATGAAGCGCTGGCGGTCGAGGTCGTCGAGCAAGCCGAGCAGCTTCTGCCGCTCACGCTGCAGCACGGTGTCGTAGAGGCGCCGGTGCCGCGGATGCAGCTCGACCTGCAGCACCTGCTCCTGCTTCGGCGGCAGCTCGGGCGCGACGAGCTCCTTGGTGCGGCGCAGCATCAGCGGGCGGATGCGCCGGCGCAGGCGGTCGAGCCGGTCGGTGTTGCGGTCGTCCTCGATCGGACGGCGGTAGCGTTCGTCGAACGCCCGCCGCGACGGGAACAAGCCGGGTGCGACGATGCCGAGCAGTGCCCACAGCTCGGAGAGGTCGTTCTCGACGGGGGTGCCCGTGACGGCGAGCCGGAACGGCGCACGGATGCCACGGGCCGCCTGATGCACCTTCGTGGCCGCGTTCTTCACGAACTGGGCCTCGTCGAGCACGAGCCCGCCCCACTCGAGTGCCGCGAACGCCGCGGCCTCGAGGCGGAGGACGGCGTACGTGGTGACGACGAGGTCGGCGCCGGCCGCGGCATCCGCAATGCGGCCGGGGCGGCGGGCCTCCGTCGCCGTGACCGTCGCCACGCGCAGGCCCGGGGTGAACCGCGCGGCCTCGCTCACCCAGTTCGAGGCGACCGACGTGGGCGCGACCACGAGGAACGGCCCGGTGCTGGTCGAGGAGGGGCCGCTGGTCGAGGAGCGGCCGGCGGAGCCGTCCGCGTCTCGAGATCGGGTTTCGAGGGCCTCGACCGGCAGCTCGCGCGCATGCGCGATCAACGCGAGCGCCTGTGCCGTCTTGCCGAGTCCCATGTCGTCGGCGAGGATCCCGCCGAGCCGGTGGGCGTGCAGGAACGCGAGCCACCGGAACCCCGCGAGCTGGTACGGACGCAGCGGCACGGCGAGCCCAGCGGGCGGCGGCAGCTCCTCGACCTCGCCCCGCTCGAGCCCGGCGACCGTGGCGCGCCAGGCGAGCGCGGGCTCGGAGGCATCCGCGAGATCCTCGAAGTCGGACCAGAGGCTCGACTGGCTGCGGTGGATGCGAAGGCCGGTCTCCCATTCGGCGAGCGTGCCCGCCTCCTCGATGAGGTCGCGCAACGGCTCGAAGATCGGCTGGTTCAACGAGAGGTACGTCTTGTCGACGAGCAGGAGGCGCTTCTGGCGCTTCGCGAGCGCCCTGAAGAGCGGCATGAACGGCACCGACTTGCCGCCGACGGTGACGACGACGCCGAGGTCGAACCAGTCGGTGCGCGGCGACTCCACCGTCGTGACCCTCACCTGCGGCGGCTCGGCGATCTCGCGGTAGTCGGGACGCTCGCCGGTGACGTCGATGCGCAGCCGGCCGTGCTCGGTGAGGTGCTCGAGCCGCGGCATCCGCTCGGCCGTGAACTCGGCCGCGTCGATGCCGCGCAGGATGACCGCCTCGAACGGCACCCAGCCGAGCTCGTCCATGACGCGCGCGAGCAGGTCGTCGTCGAGCTCGGGGTCACCGACGGCGGCATCGGCCGCGGATGCCTCGACGGGGCTCGTCCGCCCGTCGGCGTACTCCCAGAGCCAGGCGAGGCGCAGCACGTCGTGCGGCTCGAACCGCGCCTCGAGCACGAGGGTGGCGAGTGGCGCGGGCTGCGGCTCGAAGCTGCCGTCGCGGCTCGTGACGGTGATCGACCGGGCGAGGCCGTGGAAGTGGCCGCGCAGGAACTCTGGCACGTCGGCGGCGGGCACGTGCACCGTGCGCGGCTGCTCGAGGGCGGCGCGCTCGGCGGGTCGGAGCGGCGCGGCGAGGGGCGCGAGCTCGATCGCGCCGGCGTCGAAATCGAAGCGATAGAGGCCGTGGGACGCGATCGGGCGCACGTGGTCGGCCGGTCGCGCGTCGCCGCCGATGCCGCCGCCGACCTCGCCGAAGGCCAGCACGGGCGCGAGCGCGAGGGCGCCGCTCGGGGCGAGCGTGGCATCGAGCACGACGGATGCCGCGTCGCACACGACCACGTCGCGAGCGGCCGTCGACCCGACGAGCGCGATGCCGAGCCGTCCGGCCTCGGCGAGCAGCGCCCACAGCAGGGGGCTCTCGAACTCGTCGAGGGTGATCCACTCCGAGCCGTACGCCTGATAGACGCCCGGTGAGCTGCCCTTCAGCAGCGCGAACTGCCCGAACCAGCGCGACTGCGCGGCGTCGAACCCGCCCGCGCTCGCCTGGTAGGCGATGTTCTGCCAGGTGAGCCCGCCCTTGACCCACCCGCCACGAGCGCCGCTGGTGACCGGTCGCACTGCGAGCCGGTCGACGGATGCCGCGCGACGGGCCGGTTCGTCGCGCGGACCCTGCCACTCACCTGGGCGGCGCGGCACGCGGCGACGGAGCTCGAACTGCAGGGCGAGCGGACGCTGCGGCGCGGCATCCGCTCGTGTCTCGACCCGCTCGTCGGATGTATCGGAGCCGGCACCGGGCGTGAACGGCGCCAACGCGCGTCGCCAGTCGCCCGCCGCGCCTCCGCCGCCCGCGCGGGAGGATCGATCGGCGGGCATGCATCCATGCTCGCACGGTGGTGCGACACGCTCAGTACGCGACGGTGCCCATGCACGCGGTCGTGCACGTGCTGACGATGTGCGCCCGCAGTGCTCCGTCGAGTTCGGCGGCCGTCGGCAGGTCGGCTCCCACGCGCCCGACGGTGATCGCGGCGGCCTGTGCCGCGCGCCTGCCCAGCCGGCGCACCGCCTCGGCATCGGCCGGGATCGCCCCCTCGGGCAGGAGCCCAGCGAGGAGCGCCGCGGTGAACGAGTCGCCCGCACCGATCGTGTCGCGCACGTCCACGGGACGGGTGGGCACGGCGACGCGGTGCGCCCGGGTGGCGAGCACGGCACCCTCGCCGCCGCGCGTCACGACGGCGAGGCGCACGCCGTGGTCGAGCAGCCTGTCGAGCACGTCGGACGCCGGCTCGTCGGGGTACAGCCACGCGGCATCCTCATCGCTGAGCTTCACGACGTCGGCGAACCGCACGAGCTCCTCGAAGCGGGCAACGGCGGCGGCCCGCGGCGGGAGCAGTGCGGGCCGCACGTTGGGGTCGAGGGAGACGAGTGCGCGCTCGCGAGCGGCTGCCTCGATCGCGTCGCGAACGGCATCGGCGCCGGGCTCGAGGAAGAGGGCGACGGATCCGGCGTGCACGATCCGCGGGCGCAACCGAGGCGGGATCGCCGTTGGTCGCCAGTGCAGGTCGAACAGATAGGTCGCGGAACCGTCGGGTCCGATGGATGCGGAGGCCGTCGACGTCGGCCTGGTCGAGAACGACTCGGGGAGCAGCCGGACCCCCGACCCCACGAGGTGCGCGGCGACCCGATCGCCGTGCGCGTCTCGACCGAGCTCGGTCAGCAGTGCGACGTCCACGCCGAGCCGGCCGAGCCCGAGCGCGACGTTGGCGGGACTCCCGCCCGGTCGTTCGACGACACCGCCGTCGCGGTGCACGATGTCGACGAGCGATTCCCCGATGACGAGCACGTCGACCTCGCGGGGGGAGCCGGCGGCATCCGCCGACTCGTCGGCCGTCGCGCGACGGTGATCAGCGAGCGAGCTCATATGCCTCGAGGCCCCCCTCGACGCTCGTCGCGGTGAGGCGATCCCCCGCCGGAGCGATCGCGGCTCCGAGCACGCCGGTCGGCACCGACACCTCGAGCACGGGTCCGTCGAGCAGCACTCGGATGTCGCCGGAGGCCGGCATCGACCACTCGTCGCCGCCGACCTTCACCACGAGTTCACCGTCAGCGACGCGGAGCGTCGCGGCGAGCTCGTCGCCGGAGGAGATCCGCAGCTCGTCGCGGTCGGCGGGCGACCACCTGAGATCACCCGCGAGCCCGGGGAGCCGCGCGTCGTCGACGACCCTCCCGCGGTAGGCGTCGAGGTCGGGGTGAGGCGTGGCGACGAGCCTGTCGCCGTCGAGCGTGAGCACATGCGGAACGCTGTGCGCACTCGCCCATCCGGCCTCGACGTCGGCGATCCCGCGCATCCAGAAGCTGAGGCACGGCCGGCCCTGGGCGTCGCGGAAGAAGGACGGGGCGTAGTAGCTCGACCCGTAGGTGAGCCGGCCCCAGGACTCCGCGGTGAAGACACCGCCCGCGTACCGCCCGATCGCGTAGCCGGCGTAGTGCAGCACGTCGTCGTCCCACACGGAGGAGACCATGACGTGCCGACCGTCGACCTCGATGATCTGCGGGCACTCCCAGAGGGCACCCATCCATACCGGGTCGGACTCGTTCGTGGACCGCTGCAGCGCGATCCCCTCGTACGCCCACCGCTCGAGATCGGTCGATACGTACGACAGGGCGGTGGCGGTGCCGTCGGCGAGCCCGGCGCCGAGGAACATCCGCCAGCCGTCGGGCTCCTTCACCACGAACGGATCGCGATAGGCGATGATGTCCAGTTCGGCGGGCGCCTCGGCGACGACCGCACCCTTGGACCAGGCGATCCAGCCCTCGTCGTCGGGCGTGGCCACGCGGACCCGGCCGATGCCGATGTCGGGCTGCGTCGTCGCCGTGTAGAAGATGCGCGCGCGACCGTTGTCGGCCACCAGCGAGCCCGTCCAGATGCCGTCGTCGCCCTCGCCGGGTGCGATGGCGACCGGCAGCTCGGTGAGCGAGAAGAGGTCGGCTCCGGTCGCGTGACCCCAGTGGCAGTTCGGCGCCCACGTCGTGCGCTCGGGCACGTACTGGAAGAAGACGTGGTACTCGCCGTCGCGCGCGGTGATGCCGTGCGGGTCGTTGATCCAGCCGCGCTCTGCCGTGAAGTGGAACGACGGTCGCATGGTCATGCCTCCGTCGCGTCGAAGCGGGCACGGATGTCGCGGGCGATCTCGGCATTGCCGCGCTCCCACTCGTCGATCTGCGTGCGACGCTCGGCGCGCATCCGGTCGCGGCGCTCGGTGAACGTGCGCATGCGTTCGGCCGCCGCATCCCGTGCCGCTCGTTGCTCCTTTGTGAGCGCGGGCAACGGCACCTCGATCACGCGGTCGAGCGGGCGCAGTGGCAGCCGCTGCTCGACGTCGGGGATCGTGAGCTCGGGAGAGGGCAGCGTCTGGTACCAGTACGCCGTCGACGACCACTCGTCGGAGAGGTGGTTGCCGTGGCCGTGCTCGAAGGTCACCCTGATGCGCTTCTCGAACCGGATCGGGTCGGCCAGGTGGAAGCGGTAGCTGTGATGGAACCCGGGCACGTCCTCCTCATGCACGATGGTGCCGTTGAAGAGGTAGGCGTTGTGCTGCATGCCCCAGGCATGTCCGAAGTAGTCCTCCATGCCGGTGCCGTGCAGGCTCGGCGGCCAGGTGTCGTCGTCGATGAAGATCATGTCGTCGCCCTCTCCCCACCACGAGCCCTGGAAGTGACGCACCGCGAGCGTGCAGCCCACGTAGTGCCCGCGACCCTCGGTCTCGAGGACGACGTAGTTGTCGGCGCCGTCGAGGTTGGCGACCGTCGTCTCGATGCTGTTGGACTGCAGGTCTGGCCCCCAGCCGGCATTCGGCAGCGCACGGCGCCAGTGGGCGTGGAAGTACACGGTGTCCTCCGGCAGCGGCTCCGCCACGAGCTCGTAGTCGATGTAGAAGTACTGGAGATACGGGATGTCGTTCTGGTTCTCCACCGTGATGCGAGCGCGTGTGCCGAATGGCATCCGGAAGTAGCTGTTGAAGGCGGCACTGCCGCCGAACGTGTGCACCTCGGCCTCCTTCGCCGAGACCGACAGCGGCAGCGCCTCGTAGCTGCCCGACAGCGAGTTCATGAGCCCGAAGAAGTCGCCGAGCGGCGCGATGACACTCGGGGTGTCCTGGTCGTCCCAGTACATCTTGAGCACGACCTTGCGGTAGTAGTCGGGGTCGACGACCTCCCAGCTCACGCCGAGGGCATTGTGGATCTCGAGCATCGGCACACCCACCACTTCCGGGTCGATTTGTCCCGGTCCGGGCTGCACGCGGCAGGACTGCGTCATCCAGATGTGGGTGATGAAGCCCGGACCCTCGATGTCGGCGAGCGTCCGTTCCTCGCCCGGCATGATGATCCAGTTGTCGCGATTGCGCCCCGTCTGGTCGAAGCTCGACGCGCGGGCGGTGCGGGCCCGTCGGGCGCGGGTCAGGTCGCCGAGCATGCCGCTCGGCTGGGTGGGATCGGTCACCATCGTCCTTCCTCGGTCGCGCCGCCCGGTCGCCGGCACGGCACGGATGTCTCGACACGACATCGAAACGTTTGCGTGTCGCACGCTACGGTAACCCCGATTCACCCATCGTGCAAACACTCGCTCAGGTCCGGATTTCCGGGGTACTTCCGGGTAGGAGCGGCCGTAGGGTAGATTTGCGCAAGCTCGATCCAACCGATCGGGCGAGATCGGAGAATGTCGATGGCGACCATGGTGGATGTCGCGAAGATCGCGAACGTGTCGATCTCGACGGTGTCGCACGTGCTGAACGGCACACGGAACGTCGAGCCCGACACCCGGCGACGCGTGACGGACGCCATCGAGAAGACGGGATACCGGCAGGACGCGCTCGCGAGGGCGATGCGGCGATCTCGCACCGACAGCATCGGCCTGGTCGTCTCCGACGCGGGAGAGCCCGCCTTCGCCGAGATGGCGCACGGCGTCGAGCACGCCGCCGCCGAGCAGGGGCTCACGCTGCTCCTCGCGAACTCCGCCGAGGACGCGGACCGCGAGCAGCGCGCGGTCCGCACCCTCCTCGACCGTCGCGTCGACGGGCTCATCCTGGCGCGTTCGGCCGCCTCCACCGCCGGACTCGTGGATTCCCTGGCCGGAGAGAAGGCACCCGTGATCCTGCTCGACCGCCTCTACGCCGACCTGCCGTTCGACCAGGTCGGCGCCGACAACCGCGACACGGCGCGCCGTCTCGTGGCGCATCTCACCGCCGCCGGACACCGCAGGTCCCTCATCGTGGCGGGCGATACCCGGGTTCCGACCCTGCGCGAGCGCCTCGACGGGATCCTCGACGGCATACGCGACGCAGGCCTCCGCGAGGAGGACCAGGTGATCCTCACGGGCACGGACTTCGGCGCGCTGCGGACCGAGGCGGCATCCGCTCTTGCCGATCGCGACCTCACGGTCGTCATCGGCGGCAGCACGCCGCTCGCCACGGCGTCGCTCCAGGCCATCGCCGACGCCGGCCGCTCGACTCCCCGCGACGTGGCCTTCGCGACCTTCGACGGCTACAACCACCCAGACGTGTTCGAGCCGCGGATCACGACCGTGCGTCAGCCTGCGTTCGACATGGGCACGGCGGCCGTCCGGCTCCTCATCGAGCGCATCGAGTCGCCCGACTCGAGCCCGCGCACCGTGCGACTCCGCCAGACGATCGAGCTCCGCGACTCGACCGAGCACTACCGGCGCGACGCGGAGCCCGTCCCGGCCTCGTTGACGTGAAGGCTCGATCCACTTGACAGCCGCCGCGAGTGGATCTACCGTCAGACAAACGTTTCCCGCAAACGTTTCGATGTTTCACTCGAAATCGGCCGGCCGGCCCGCACCCACGGAGCCGCCGGCCAACCACCAAGCACCCGGCATCCGCCGCATTCCCCCGCATCAAAGGAGATGAACGTGTTCCCGTCCCCTCATCGCCGCCCGCTCGGCAGGCTCGCCCTCGGCGTCCTCGCCGCGACCGCGACCATCGCAGCCCTCGCCGGCTGCGGATCCGCCGGCAACGCCGACGACGGCACCACCGAGATCACGCTGTCCATGCAGAACCCCGACGTCGAGTCCGCCGATCCGGCCACCTGGGCCATCGTCGAGGCGTTCGAGGAGGCCAACCCCGACATCAGCGTCACCGTCAGCGGCGAGGCCGTATCTGAGCATCTCCAGAAGCTGTCGATCGCCGCGCAGAGCGACACGCTGCCCGACGTCTTCTGGGTGTACAAGTCCACCGCCGAGGAGATGCAGCAGGCCGGCAAGCTCCTCGACCTCGCCCCGGTGCTCGACGAGCTGGAGCTCACCGACTCGTTCCCCGAGAGCACGGTCGCGAACTTCTCGGCCGGCGACGTGATCTACGGCGTCCCCTACCAAGGGCTCCTCACCGGCCTCTGGGTCAACGAGAAGATCCTCGCCGACAACGGGCTCGACGTCCCGGTCACCTTCGACGACCTGGTCAACGTGGCCGAGACGCTCAGCGCCAAGGGCATCACCACGATCTCGAACGGCGCGAACCAGTCGTCGTTCAGCGTGTGGAGCTTCCTGGTCGACCTCGACCGCTTCGGCTACGAGGAGAAGGTCGACGGGATCCTCGACGGCTCCGAGCAGTACGTCAACGACGACTTCCTCCGGCTGTACGAGCACATCGCCGAGCTCCGCGACGCGGGCGCGTTCTCGTCGAACGTGTCGACGCAGACCTACCAGCAGGCCGTCGACCAGTTCACGAGCGGCAATGCGGCGATGCTCGACGCGGGCGTCTGGGCATCCAGCGCGATCCAGGACTCCCAGATCGCGGCCGACACCGGGTTCTGGATCGGCCCGCAGTTCGACGACGGCGTCGGCGAGCAGCACATCGTCATGAACGTGGCATCCGCCCCCTTCGCCGTGAGCGCCACGGTGGCCGCCGACGAGCAGAAGCTCGAGGCGGTGAAGAAGTTCCTGAGCTTCTACTACAGCGACGAAGCCCAGCAGATCATCGTCGACAACGGCCAGCCGCCGGTCACGACGTACGAGCCCGTCGTCGACGCCCAGGCGCAGAGCGCCCTCAAGGCCGCGCTCGACGCGTCGACGGCCGAGGGCGTGACCAGCCCGCAGTCGCAGCCCGACCTGCTGGTTCCCACTCCCGTCGCGAACGCGATGTACGACAGCATCTACGGGGTGATCCAGAATCAGCTCACGCCCGAGCAGGCGCTCGAGCTGGTGCAGAAGGCGCTCGACGCCGAGCAGTGAGCGAGGCGGGGCCGGCCGGGCGATCGCGCGGCCGGCCGCGTCCCACTCGACCGGGAACCGCAGCGGTTCCCCCGAACGAGAGTTGCATCCATGATCTGGGTGAGTTCCCGCTGGAAGATCCTCCTCATGGTGGCGCCGGCGCTGATCGTCTTCACCGCCTTCGTCATCTACCCGGTGCTGTACTCGCTGGGCTTCAGCTTCACGAAGTTCCAGGGGTTCGGCGCTCCCGAGTGGATCGGCCTCGACAACTACGTCGCGCTCGCGGCGGACCCGTTCTTCTGGCAGTCGTTGCAGAACACGATCGTCATCCTGGTGGTGAGCCTCGTGGTCCTCATCCCCGCGTCGTTCGCCCTCGCGCTGCTCCTGCGGCGCCGGGTCACGGGCGGGGGTGCGATGCGTGCGCTCGTGTTCGGGCCGGCGATCATCGCGCCGATCCTCGTCGGCCTGATCTGGGTCTTCATCCTCGACCCGAAGATCGGCCTGCTCAACCGGGTGCTGGGGTTCTTCGGCTTCGCCCCCGTGCAGTGGATCGGCGGCGACACCCTGACGCCCTACTCGGTGGCGCTGGTCTTCATCTGGAGCAGCATCGGCTTCGCCATGACGATCTTCTACGCAGGACTGCAACTGCTGCCCGCAGACGTGATGGAGGCGAGCGCCCTCGACGGGGCGACCGGATGGCAGCAGCTGCGGCACATCACCGTGCCCATGATGCGGGAGACGTTCGCCATCGTGACCATCCTCATGATCACCAACGTGTTCAAGATCTTCGAACTCGTCTACATGCTCACCGGCGGAGGACCGGTGCACCGCTCGGAGACCCTCGTGAGCTACATGTACTTCGTCACCTTCACGAACCAGCAGTACGGCTATGGCATGGCGCTCGCGGTCATCATCACCATCCTGGGCGCGGTCGTCTCCGTCGGATACCTCGCCCTCGCACGTGGAAGGAAGCAGCCGGCATGAGCGCACACCTGATCGACGCGGCGATCGAGCCGGCGTCCGAGTTCGCCTTGGCCGAGCCGCCCGCGCAACCGCCGCGTCGTCGACGCGGCCGTTCCGTCGCCCTCTTCGCAGGTGCGGCCGCCTACCTCGTGACGTTCCTCATCGTGCTGCCGATCCTCTGGATCGTCCTGCTGTCGTTCCAGCCGAGCGGCAACATCCTGTCGAATCCCTTCTCGTTCGACCAGCTCACGATCGACAACTACGTTCGGGCCGGGACCGCGCTCCCCCTCCTGCAGATGTACGGCAACACGATCCTCATCGCGCTCGTGTCGGTGACCGTCGGCACCGCGATCTCGTTCATGGCGGCGTTCGCGCTGACGCGCATGATCTTCCGCAGGCGTGGCACGCAGTCGTCGCTGCGGTTCTACCTCCTCGCGGGGCTGGCCGTACCCGTGTACATCCTGCTCTTCCCGGTCTACCGGCTCGACCTCGCGCTCGGGATCTTCGGCACCTACGCGGCGCTGATCCTGCCGTACGTGGCCGTTTCGATCCCGTTCAACACCCTGCTGCTCACCGGCTTCCTGCGCGAGTTCCCGGGCGAGATCGAGGAGGCGGCGATCATCGACGGAGCCGGCCTGTGGCGGCTGTGCACCTCGGTCGTGCTGCCGCTCATGCGGCCGGTGATCGCGACCATCGTCATCTTCAACATCGTGTACGTCTTCAACGAGTTCCCCTTCGCCTCGATCCTCATCAACGATCCCGACATGGTCACCGTCTCGCTGGCCGTCTCCCGTTTCCAGGGGCAGTACACCGTCGACTACGGCGGGATGATGGCCGCCGCGACCCTCGTGCTGCTGCCTCAGCTGGTCATCTACGCGATCTTCCAGCGCCACGTCATCGCAGGCATGACGGTGGGCGCCGTCAAGGGTTGACGATCCGACCCACGCCCGTCGGCCGCTCAGTCGAGGGCGGGCGGCGCGGGCTCAGGCGCGCGCGGGCGGCGCGACCGACGCGCGCTCCACGATCGGGCAGGCGAGCAGCGTGGGGTGGGCGCCGAGCAGCCGGAGCTCGTCGCGACCTTCCATGAGCGACGTGAGCGTCTCGACCGCCCACGCCCCCAGTTCGTAGTGCGGCAGCGCCACGGTCGTGAGCGCCGGGTACAGGCTCGCGGCGATCGGGTCCTGATCGTCGAAGCCGACGACGGAGACATCCTGCGGGATCGACAACCCCAGCTCGGCGGCCGCGCGGTAGGCACCCATCGCCATGCGGTCGTTGTAGCAGAACACCGCCGTCGGCCGTGTCGCCGGGTCGGCGCCGTGGTCGAGCAGTCCCATCGTGGCCTCGTACCCGCCGATCGCCTCGGACACCGCCTCGACGACGAAGGCGTCGGGGTCGAGGCCGGCCGCGGCCATGCCGTCGCGGTAGCCCTGCAGACGGCCGCGGGTGGCCGGCACGTCGACCGAGCTCGCCGCGAACGCGATCCGGCGGTGCCCGGTGCGCACGAGCAGGTCGACGACGGATGTCGCGCCGGCTCGTTCATCGGGCATCACCGATGGGATCTCGCCGAGCCGGTCGCGCGCGCCGACGAGCACGGCCGGAACCGAGAGCAGTTCGTCGGGCGGCACGACCTCGTCGTGGTAGACGGTGGCGTAGATGATTCCGTCGGCCTGCCGGTCGATGAAGGCCTGAACCTGGGCGGACTCGATGTCGGCATCCTGGTTCAACCGCGAGTTGATGATGGCGAGCGTGAGGTTGTGCCGGCTCGCCTCCTCCTGGGCACCGAGGATGATGCGACCGGCGTGCGGGGTCGTCGCGATCTCCTCGGTGAGCAGGCCGATCATGCCCGAGGCGCGGGTGCGCAATCCGCGCGCGAGGCGGTTCGGCTGGTAGCCGAGCGCCTCGGCGGCGGCGCGCACCCGCGCCTTCGTGAGTTCGCTCGTCCGGGTGTGCGGCGTGTCGTTCAGCACGTGCGAGACGGTCGTCACGGAGACGCCGGCGGCAGCGGCGACGTCGCGTATCCCGACATGCTCGCGTGGCATCCGTCTCCCAGGTTTCACGTCACTGTCTCACCTTCGTACCACCTCGCAGAGGGTTCGTGCGCTCCGGATGCCGCTCACTCGTCCCAGAGGCCGTGCTCGGGCCAGCGGCGCGGCAGGCGCTCCTCGACGGGCGGCAGCTCGGGGTGCGGCTTGTGTGCGCCGGTCTGATACCAGTAGGCGACGCTCGAGTAGTCATTCCCCTGGTCGTTCGCGTGGCCGTGCTCGATCGAGACGCGGAGCGACGTCTGGAAGCGCACCGGGTCCTCGATGTGCCAGCGGAACATGCTCCACAGGCCGAAGTGCTCCTGCGGGCTCGCCCCCAGCGTGATGCCGTGGTAGGGGCCGGCGTACTCGCCGCTGGGGAATCCCCACGCCGCGCCGAAGTAGTCCTCGGTGCCGGTGCCGTGCAGCGACGGCGGCCACACCTCTCCGTCGATGAAGAACATGTCGTCACCTTCGCCGGGCCACGTGAAGACCTGGTTCGAGGCGTCGAAGTTGTCGATGCTGAGCACGCAGCCGACGTAGTGCCCGGTGCCCTCCGCGTCGAGGACCACGTAGTTCTCGTCGCCCGTGAGGTTGGCGCCGGGCAGGTCCCACGGCGCCGGGTTCTCCTCGTCGGTCTCGTGCCGCACGGCCGTCGTCGGCTTCTCCTGCCGGTAGTACGCGTGGAACCGGCCGACGTCGTCGGGGATCGGCTCCTCGGTGAGCTCGTAGTCGACGTAGTAGAAGAGGTTCTGGATCGGCTGGTCGCTCTCGTTGCGGATCTGGATCTTCGCCCGCGAGCCGAACGGCATCGGGAAGTAGCAGTTCATGGCCGCCGCGAACGGACCCTTCGGGCCACGGCGCGGGCCGAACACGGCGTTCAGCGGCAGTGAGATGTAGTGCTTCGCCACCGCGTGGCCGACGCCGAAGAAGTCGCCGAGCGGGGCACGCACGCTCGGGTTCTCCTCGCCGTCCCAGAACATCTCGATCACGAGCTTGCGGAGGTACTTCTCCGAGTAGCAGCGAGTGGTGAGCCAGATGTGCTCGATGCGACCCGAGCCCTCGATGTCGGCGATGACGAACGTCTCGCCGGCGGGCACGACCTTGAAGTCGCGGTTGCCGCCGGTCTGGTCCCAGCTCGACTCGCGGCGCGAGCGTCCGTTCTTGACATGCGCGAGGCCGCCGAGCGGGCTGTTCGGTTGCCAGAATTCCATTGCGTGTTCCGTTTCTACTGGTGGTGGTGCGGATGCCCCGAGGTCGGCGGATGCCGCGGGTCAGCCCTTGACCGCGCCGAGCGTGAGCCCGGCTACGATGTGTCGCTGGAGGAGGAGGGTGAGCAGGATCACGGGGATCGAGTAGACCGCGGCGAGCGCCGTCATCCCGCCCCAGTCCAGGCCGAACTGACTCTGGAAGTTCGCGATGACGATCGGCGTGGTCTGCGCACGGATGCTTGTGAGCAGAAGCGCGAAGAGGAACTCGTTCCACGAAGCGAGGAACGCGAAGATCGCGGTGACGGCCACGCCGCCGGTGACCACGGGGATCACGACGCGCCACAGGGCCTGCAGCCTGGAGCATCCGTCGACCTTCGCGGCCTCGTCGAGCTCGTCGGGTACGGCCTCGAAGAAGCTCGCCATGAGCCAGATCGACAACGGCAGCGAGATGGTCGTGTGTGCGATCGCGAGGCCGAACGACGTGTCGGTGAGCCCGAGGTTCCGCATGATCTCCACGAGCGGCACGCCCACCGCGATGGTCGGCACCATGCGCGTGACGAGCGCGGCGACGATGAAGACCCGGCCGCTCGGGGTGCGGAACCGCGTGATGGCGTAGGCGGCGGGCACCGCGAGCATGAGTGAGAGCGCGGTGCTGATGATGGCGGTGATGACGCTGTTCACGAGCGCCGCGGGCACGCCCTCGCGACTGAGCGCCGAGACGTAGTTCTCCAGCGTCCACTGCGTCGGCAGCACCGTCGGCGGCACCGAGATCGCTTCGAGCGGCGGCTTGAACGACGTGAGCAGCAGGTAGACGAAGGGGAATCCGTAGAGGATGAGTGCGGCCGCGAGCAGCGCCCAGAGCACGATGCGGGTCTTGCCGCGGGTCTCGAGTCCGTTCATCGCGCCTGGCTCCCCGGTCGCCAGATGAGCGCGATGGCCGTGATCGCCACGGCGAGCATCGCGATGAGGTAGACGGTGCCCATCGCGCTCGCGAGGCCGGGCTCGCCGAAGCGGGTCATGGTGCGGTAGATCAAGAGGCTCAAGGTGGTGGTGCTCCCCTGCGGTCCGCCATCCGTCTGGATGAGGATGATGTCGAAGGCGCGTGCGGCGTCGATGCCGCGCACGATGAGGGCGACCGCGATGACCGGTCGCAGCAGCGGGATGATCACGCTGAAGAGCAGCCGCGGGTAGCTCGCGCCGTCGATGCGCGCCGCCTCGATCACGTCGCCCGGGATGTTCTGCAGGCCCGCGAAGAGCACGAGCGTGATGAACGACGTGGTGAGCCAGACATCCGGGAGCGCGACCGAGAAGAGCGCGATGTCGGGGTCACTGAGCCAGTGGATCTGGTCGGGGCTCGAGAGGATGCCCCAGCGGTAGAGCAATTCGTTGACGATGCCGAAGTTGTCGATGAGGAGGAATCGCCAGAGCAGGCCCGCAACGATCGGCGCGATCATGAGCGGGTACATGAAGATCGTGCGGAACACGCTCGATCGACGGCCCAGGGCGGTGAAGAGCAGGGCGACCGCGAGCCCGAGCGTGAACTCCAGCGTCACGACGATGAGCGTGTAGACGACCGTGCGCACCGACGCGTTCTGGAACGCCTCCGACGCGAAGGCAGTCGCGTAGTTCGCGAAGCCCACGAAGGTGCGCGGGCCGCCCGCGATCGGCGAGATCTCGTAGAAGCTGTCGGCGATGAAGCGGATGAGCGGCCACAGCACGAAGGCCGCGAGGAAGAGGCCGGCCGGTGCCATGAGCGCGAGCGCGAAGCCCTTGTCGCTGAGGTGCCGGCGCGTACGGTTGCGGCCACGACCACGACCGGGGGCCGCGGGCGGCCCTTCGGCGGGTCGGGCCGGCCCGGCCGGGGCGGTCTTCTCGACCGCCCCGAGCGGGGACTGCTGAGTGATGCTTGCCACGGGTGCGTCCTTGCCTGTGGGTGTACTGAGGGCTGGCTGCCTACTCGAGGATGGCTTCGATCTGCGACTTGGCGTCCTCGAGCAGGGCGGCGTTGTCCGCGCCCGGCTCGACGGCTTTCTGCAGCATCGGCGTGAGCACCGAGTCGACGATCTCCTGCCACTCCGGCGTGGCCGGGCGGGGGAGCGTCTGGGGTGCGTTCAGGGTGTCGAGCAGTGCCGGGTAGTTCTCGTAGCCGGCCTCGGCGCTCTTCGCCTCGAAGGCCGACTTGCGAGCGACGAGTCCGAGCGACGTGTCGGCCGACAGGTCGTTGTGCTCGTAGGCGAACTGCACGAAGTCCTTCGCCTGCTCCTGCTTGGCACCGGCCCGCGGCACCGAGAGGTACCACGCTCCGGGCACGCCCGCGACGCCGCCGGGCCCTGCGATCATCGGGGCGACGCCGATCGAGTCCTTCACGACCGAGTCGTCGGGGGTACCGCGGTAGGCGTGGCCCCAGAACCGCATCATGGCGAGGTTGCCCTGGTAGAAGAGGTTCTGCGCGCCCGCCCAGTCGAGCTGCGCGGCGCCGGTCGGCGCGAACGGCAGGAGGCTCGTGTAGAAGTCGAGCGCCGCCTTGTGGTCCTCGTCGGCGATCGTCACCTCGCCCGACTCGGCGTCGAGCACCATGTGCTCCTCGCCCGCCTGTGACACGGTGGCCAGCCACTCCGTCTCGACGGCGCCCTTGACATCGGTGCCATAGAGGTCGACCTGGCCGTCGCCGTCGGTGTCGCGCGTGAAGAACTCGGCCACGTCGCGGTACTGTTCCCAGTCGGTGGGCGGGGCGAGCGGGTAGCCGTACTTCGCCTCGAAGTCGGCCTGGTTGGCCGGGTCCTCGAAGAGGTCGGTGCGGTAGAAGAGGATCTCGGAGTTGGTCCACACCGGCATGCCGACGTAGGCGCCGTTGACCTGCGCCTCGGCGACGAGCCCGCCGAAGAGGTCCTCCTTCACCTCGTCGGTGTAGAGGTCGTCGAGCGGGGCGACGCCGTCGGCGAAGGCGCTCAGCCAGATCGCGTCGAGCGCGGCGACGTCGAACGTGGGACTGCCGCTTCCGAGCTCGGCGGAGATGCGGTCGTAGAGACCGGCGTACGGCAGCTCGACGAGGGTGACGGCGGTGCCGGTCTCCTCCTTGTAGAGGTCGGCGATGGGCTGCAGTTCGGCCTTGCCGCCGCCCTCGACGACGACCGTGAGGGTGTCGGCGTCGGCGGATGCCCCGCCGGTGCCGCCGACGCCGCACGCCGCGAGGGCGGCGACGGTGGCGAGGGCGGTCGCGGCAGCGATCCCCACGCGTGCGCCCCGGCGGGGGGACCGGGTGCGTGTGCGAAGCTTCATTACTTCACTCCGTTTCAGGTTGTCTGGTGCAGGATCTTGCGGGTGCCAAGACGTTTTGGCAAAACGTCTTGGCTCAAGCTATGACAACGTTGTCGGTCGAGTCAAGAAGATGACGGTGCCAAAATCGCGGCGGCTCGTTTTGGCAAGAGCGGTGCCGAGTGGGGTGGTGCCGAACGGAGTGCACGGCCGATGCTCACATCGGAAGGCCACCTCCAGTGAGAACCGGAGTACGGCGCATTCCGAGATTCGTGGCCTCTCGAGTGCGATGCGGAGAATGCTCTCCCTCTAACGGGGGCTGCTCTTGAGCATTCCTCGGGCACTAGGATCGGGGCGTCACCGCTTGGGGAGTGGATGCCATGGCCCGGTTACGAGTGCTCGAACTGCGGATCCACGGCATCGCCAACGCCCCACCCGCCGATATGCTGTGCACCACCCAGGAGCGGGTGGAGCGCAAGGACGGCGACGAGGAGGGTTCGTTCTGGCAGATCAAGCCGACGCCCGGGGCACCCGACACGTCACCAGAGCACGTCGAGATCGTCGCCGAGGCCTACTCGTGGGGAAACCAGGCCCGGTCCGGCGGGTCGGCGATTGCCCTCATCGGTCGTGCGATCGTGCACGTCGGTTGGCTCTTCGTGCTCCCGTTCGGGCTCTGCAATCTCGCCTACTGGGCACGACGTGACATCAAGGGCACCGACGAGGCTCCCAATTGGTGGGCTGGCGGAAACGGCGCGATCGCCGTCCGAATGTTCGCGCTGCTCCAGACGCTCTTCTATGTCGTCGGATTCCTTACCGTGTCCGTATATCTGATAGGCCTCCAGTGTGTCCGCGAAGAGCCACCTGGGAAAAAAGTCTTCACAACATGTGCGGCCTTGCCAGGATGGCTCGACTTCCTCACTGGGTTGAGTCCCACCTCTCGGGCGGCCGTGCTCAGCGTCGTGCCGATCGCGATCATCCTACTCATCTACCTCATCGGCAGAACCGCCCGCGGAAACTTCAATCCGCAGCGGTCGTTCGACGATCCGAAGCAAGAGCCGGCCGCAGGTGAAGGCGCGAAGGGCGCAAGTGCGGCGGCTCCGCCACGACCACCCCTGCTCGCGACGGCCGATTTCTGGCACCGTGCGCGGATCGTTCAGACCTCCGAGCGCACGCACTTCGCGGGCGCGATCGCGCTTATTGTGTTCCTCCTGGCTGCCGACACGCTGCTGGACGCCAATCCGAACTCGAGTCCGATCGACCTGCTCCTCCGGTTCGGCACGACGTTCGCGGAGCATCCGATCCCAGCGGTTATGACGGCGATCGGCGGAGCACTGCTCCTCAGTGCCTTCGCGATCACCGCCCTGATCGGGTTGAGCGACAAGATCTGGTCCAACAGTTCGAAGCGGGGCTGGTCGACGGTCCTACTGGTGCTCTCGGCCCTCGCGTATGCGTTCTGGTTGGGTTGGGCGGTTCTCGTCGCACGGGACGACGTGGAGGGAGCAGGCCAGTACCCGGGCGACGCGGAGTTCAGAGGGCTCATCGTGACCCCTACCGTTATTGCCGCGTTGGGAGCGGTGATCGCGGTTGCGAGTCTCGCGTGGGGATACCGGTGGCGTCACGTGGTGATGTGGGTCCTGTTGCCGCTTGCGTTCCTCAGCGTCGTCTGGTCTGAACTCGGCGCCAAGAACGTCTTGGGCGAGGCGCCTTGGCTGCGCCCCGCTCTCTCCTGGACAGCGGTTGCACTCGTCATCGGCGCCCTGATCGTCGCGTACGTGCCATTTCGGAATGCCGAGGTCAGAGAGGCAAGGCGCCTGTCCGGCTGGCATGGAAACGGCGCGGCGGTGGCTCTGTTGTTGGCCCTGTTCTCCTCGCTCGTCATCACGAGCCTGCTGGTGCTCGGCGCGCACTCGTGGCTCACCGCAGACAACGACGCTCCTGAAGTGGCGAACGGGCGGAGAACCATCGAGCCAGCGGCTGCTGCATCGATCGACCCGCCGGCCTTCTACGAGCGCTTCGCCGGAATGCTCGTGATCATGCTTGTGGCACTCATTCTCGTAGCGGTGCTCGCGACGATCGCGGCTCTGCGACGGTATCCGGCATTCAGCCTCCCCGGGCTGACCGTTCCCGAGGGCACGACGCCGGAGCGAAAGGCCGACGACGAGTACCTTGGCGGGACGACCGTGCTCACCGACGATTACCCGGCCAACGAAGTGAAGCCGAGCGGGCGGTTGCGCGCAGTCGCCGACGCCCGCCGCGTCGCCAGCCTTGCCCACCGGGGCGAGCCGATGATGCTGATGCTTGCAATACTCACTGCAATCGCCTTGGTCCCGCTCGCGATCCCCTATTTCGGCGAAATGATCGACGGAAAAGTGTTCGTCCCCGGCGATGCGCCGTCCGCGGGAGTTGAGCCACTCGCGGTCTGGAGCACGCTCTCGAGCATCTCTGGATGGGCACTCGGTCTGCTCGCGATCGCGGCCATCGCCTGGGTCGTAACGAATGCGGTGACCTCCACCGAACGGCCGCTCGGGCTCGTATGGGACATCATCTGCTTCTTCCCGAGGGTCGGGCATCCATTCACTCCGCCCTGCTACGCCGAGCGCGCCGTCCCGGAGGTGAGCAAACGCGTCAAACGTTGGATCAAAGAGGGGGGCGAGGATGCGAGGGTGATCCTCTCTGCCCACTCAATGGGCGCCACCATCGCTGTTGGTGCGGTGTTCTGGTTGCACAACGACACGAACGACGACACTCTCAACAGGGTTTCCCTGCTTACGCACGGCGCGCAACTCCGTGCGTACTTCAGCCGGTACTTCCCCGAGGTGTTCGGCCCCCGTGTACTGGGAGTTCGTGGCACGACGGCACCCGCACTGCTCGCCGCGGACCCGTGGAAACGACAGGTGATCGGAGACCGCCTACGCCCGACGTCGGCCCTGCAGCCCGCCGGGGACCCGCTCACCGTGGTCAAGCTCCTTGGCGGAGACTTCGGGGACGTCGACCATCTCGTCGCGCCCCGGTGGAGGAGCCTCTGGCGGCGGACCGACTTCCTCGGGTTTCCAATCACCGGGTATTGGAGCAATGAGAAGAACGGCGTCAACGGGAACCCCATCGATCGTGGAGCGACCGAGCGTTCGCCCCGCGACTACCTCTGGAAGGTGGCTCGACACAACGACTACCTGTCGACGCTCCAGTATCAGGCGGCCCGCGATGAGCTGATCGAGATGATGGAGGGCAAACGGCCTTTCCGGAAGCTGACCGCCGTCAGTCGCAAACTCATTCGAGGTAGTGCCGGTCGCGCTCGATGAGTTGCGGTACGCGGATACCTCCCGAGCGTCCCACATTCGGGTCGTCGACGACCCGCGCCGCCGCGGCGCCGGCCGATCCGAGGATCGGGCCGACGCCGCGGTCACTGTGGTCAGGAGCCGACCCTCAGGGCCGCCCGCCGAGTGCGCCGCGCGGCGAGCCCTTCTGCGCATGAGCTCGGCCACCCGACGTTGCACGGTGCGCATTGCAACTCGGGGCGGAGGCCGTGCGGCGCGGCTGGGTCTGATCGGCGCGGTTGGGTCTCATCGGCGCGGCAGCCACGTCGGGTACCGTTCTCGCATGCAGGTGACCCGCCTCCGGGTGTATCCCGTCAAGTCGTTCGCCGGCGTCGACGTCGGCTCGGCGTCGGTGCTGCCCTGGGGTCTCGCGGACGATCGCCGCTGGGCAGTCGTCGGCCCAGACGGTGAGCCGGTCACGGCGCGCGAGGCCAACGGGCTGCTCGCCCTGACCGCCGAGGTGCTCGCCGACGGCGGGCTCCTGCTCGGCGCCCGAGACGGCGGCGGSGAGCCGCTGCGGGTGGATGCCCCGACGGAGGCAACGCCGATCCCGGTCGGCCATACGCGTCAGGGCATTGCGCTGCCCGCCGGGTGGGAGGCCGACGAGTGGCTCAGCGCACGCGTCGGCCGGCCGGTGCGGCTCGTCTGGCAACCGGACCCACGCGCGCGCCCCGTCAACCCGGCAAATGGAGGCCAGCCCGGCGATCGGATGTCACTCGCCGACGCCGCGCCGCTGCTGCTCACGAGCGAGGCCTCACTCGCGCAGCTCGACCGTTGGACCGACGACGCGACTCCCCCGCTCGACATGCTGCGCTTCCGCCCGAACGTCGTGATCGACGGCGACGCCGACGAGCCGTTCGCGGAGGACGGCTGGCCGTTCGTGGCGCTCGGCGATGTGCGGTTCCGAGTGAGCGGCATCTGCGACCGCTGCGTGATGACGACGATCGACCCAGTGACGCTCGCGCGCGGCAAGGAGCCCATCCGCACGCTCGCCAAGCACCGCCGCTGGGACGGCAACACCTGGTTCGGCATCCTGCTCGTGCCCGAGCCCGAGGCGGCGACGGGCGCCACGCCGTCGGCGGTCATCGCCGTCGGCGACACAGTGCGCCCGAGCTGAGCGTGGCACTTCGGCACTTCGGCACTTCGGCACCGGCGCGCCCATGCTGCGACTCCCGCCTCTGCGCGCCAGGGTCCACGCCGGCGAGAGCGCGAACGACGTGCGCTCCCTCCGTTCGGCGTCGCTCCTCGACATCCGCACCGGCCGGTCGTACCGTTCAGCCATGACCGGCCGCGTGAAGCGCGCGTACCTGTGGACGCTCAAGAACACGCTCAACCGCCTCGCGCTGCGGCTCGCGCGCAGTGGCCGCGGGCCCTTCGCGCTCGTGCGGCACGTCGGGCGCAAGAGCGGCAAGACGTTCGAGACGCCGATCATCCTCGCGCGGGTGCCCGACGGCTTCGTCGCCGAGCTCACCTACGGCACCGACGTGAATTGGTACCGCAATATCGTCGCCGCCGGGCAGTGCGAGGTGGTCTGGCGCGGACGCGACTATGCGATCGACCGCATGGACCCCCTGCCGGCGGAAGCCGGGATCCGTGCATACGGCGGCGCGAGGGCATTCGTGCTGCGGATGCTGCACCGGCACGAGTTCCGACTGCTGCACGAGGCGCCGGGTCGGCCGGCGTCACCGATGGGCCCTTCTTCGGAGGCGGCGACGTAGCACGCCTCGACCTCCGCCGCGATGCGGCCGCCGCTATCGGACCACACGCTCCCTGGCGCGCAGGCGCGCGAACGCGCTCTCCTCGCCGCCGAAGAGCGACCCGCCCTCGCGCACGGCCCGATGCCACGCGGCGAGCACCTCGTCGCGGTCCATCGCCATGACCGCCTCCCAGGGGTCGTCCGTATCCATCCGGACGCCGCCCATGCCCCACCGCGCCGCCTCGTACAGCAACGGGATGGCGGCGATGCCGCGTTCCGTCGCCGAGTACGTGACCTTGCGGGCATCCGTCTCGCTGGGGGTGCGCACGATGATGCCGCCGCGCTCGAGCCTGGCGAGGCGGTCGGCGAGCACGCTCGGGCCGATGCGCTCCTCGGAGCGCAGGAACTCGCCGAAGGTGTGCTTGCCGAGCGTGAGCAGGTCGCGCATGATCAGCAGCGACCAACTGTCACCGAAGGTCTCCACGGTGAAGTTCGTCGGGCAGGTCGAACGACCGTCAGCTCTCTTCACGAGCCCAGTCTAGGTCATTGACTTTGATCATCATAGTGATTTACGCTTCGATCATCGAAGCGAGACGGATGCCGCTCCGACGGCATCGAGCGAGGGAGCGACCATGACCGACACCACCAGTCCCCAGACGCACGATCTCGTCGTGAGCCGCGACATCCCGGCTCCCATCGAGTCGGCCTGGAAGTCCTGGACCGAACCCGACCACGTGCTTCGCTGGTGGGGCCCGAACGGCTTCACGTGCACGGTCGCCGATCTCGACGTGCGCGTCGGCGGCGCTTCGCTCGTGTGCATGAGCGCGCCCGACTGGGGCTTCCCGGCGCTCTACAGCACGTGGGCGTACACGCTCGTCGACGCACCGCGCCGCCTCGAGTTCGTGCACAACATCGCCGACGAGCACGGCACCACGATCGACCCCGCGGCGATCGGCGCCGCGGGCATCCCGCGCGACGTGCGCCATGTCATCACGTTCGAGCCGATCGCCGACGACGCGACGCGCCTGACCGTCACCGAACTCGGCTACACCGACGCCGAGCAGCTCGCGCTCTCGAAGCAGGGCCTCGAGGAGTCCCTCGACAAGCTCGTCGCGATCTACCGCTGAGCCGGCCCCCGCTCGGATCCGTCACCCGTCATCCGCCACGCGTCATTCGGGTGCGGGTGGTTTCATCCGGCGGGCTTCAGCGGACAGAAGACCACGGTCTTCGTCTCGTCGTCGGGTGTGCCCGGCGGGCTCCAGTACTCCTCCCACATCGTGGTCTCGTCGAGCTGGCGGCCCCGCATGGCAACGGCCGCCGCGACTGCGTCGTAGGCCTCCGACACCTTCTCGTACGACCCCATGTGCGTGATCGTCGCCACCTCGCCGGCGGGCGTCTCGTCGGGCACGACGGTGCCGTCGCCGTCGACCGGCCGCGCCACGACGAAGCCGACGTGGACCGTGACGCTTCCGGTCGTCATGTCCATGTCGGTGTATCGGCCGACCGCCGGGCCCGGACCGAGCAGGCCGAGCGGGCCGAGGTAGGCCGCGACCTTCTCGAACGACGCGCCCATCACGGTCGGGATCCCACTGAACGTGGTCTGAGTGCGGACGACCGCGAGGTCCTGCCGTGGAACCTGCGTGATGCGAACCTCGTACGCCATCGCGTCCCTCCTTCGGCGGTCGTGTCGTACAGAGTGTGGCGCCGGGCCCGGTGTGCCGCAGGGCCTATGGTCCCTTCACTCCTCCGGCCGCGTCGCGGCTCGACATCCGCGCGCGCCCGTCGTACGGTTCAGGCATGGACAGCGCTGTCGCGGCGATCGCCGAGTGGATGCCGCTGCAGCGGTGGTTCGGCGGCAAGGGGCACGCGCCCTCGCTCCGGCTCATCGGCGCGTTCGAGCTGTCGACCGTCGACGAGGGCGCCCGGGTTCGCACGCTCCTCGTGATGGACGACGCGTCCGACCCGCCGATCCTCTACCAGGTGCCGGTCGTCGAGCGGGCCGACCGACTGCATTCGCCCGCGGCATCCGACCACCTGATCGGGCGACTGCCCGACGACGGCTTCCTCTACGACGGGCCGCACGACCGCGCCTACACCGACGCGCTGCTCGGGATGATCGTGGGCGAGGCGCGTGCGGTCACCGAGGGCGCGGATGCCTCGGGCCGATTCTCGGGGCCCGAGCGCACCCTCCCGCCGGCGAGCGCGCCGGCGACGGTGCTCGGCGGGGAGCAGTCGAATACGTCGATCATCTACCGCCCGGCGGAGTCGGCGCCGATCATCTGCAAGGTGTTCCGGCAGCTGCACCACGGCGACAACCCCGATGTCACCCTGCAGACCGCACTCGCGGCATCCGGATCACCCCATGTGCCGGCGAGCGTGGGCGCCGTCGAGGGCGAGTGGGACGACGTCGGCCAGCCCACGGGGCGCGCGCGGGGCCACCTCGCGTTTGCGCAGGAGTTCCTGCCGGGCGTCGAGGACGCGTGGCGCGTGGCGCTCACCGCGGCGGCGACGGCCACGCCCTTCACCGACGAGGCCCGCGCGCTCGGCTCCGCGGTGGCCGAGGTGCACCTCTCGCTCGGCGACCTCTTCCCCCGCGAGCGTCCGTCGGAGGAGCTCATCGACCGCATCACCGCCGCCTGGAGCCGCCGCCTCAGCATCGCCGTGACCGAGGTGCCCGAGCTCGGCGTGCACCGCGCAGCGATCGACGCGTTCTACGCCCGGGCGCAGGCGGGCGCGTGGCCGGAGCTGCAGCGCATCCACGGGGACCTGCACCTCGGGCAGGTCCTGCTCGTGCCCCGGCGCGGCTGGGTGCTGCTCGACTTCGAGGGCGAGCCGCTGCGCCCCATGCACGACCGCCGCCGCCCCGACCTGCCCGCGCGCGACGTCGCCGGCATGCTCCGCTCGTTCGACTACGTCGCGGGGTCCACGGCGCTCGCCCTGCCCGAGCGCGCCGTCGCGGCGGTGGCGTGGGCGGATGCCGCACGGCAGGCATTCCTCGATGGCTACGTCGCGTCATCCGGCGTCGACCTGAGCCCCTACCGCGACCTGCTCGCCGCGTTCGAGCTCGACAAGGCCGTGTACGAGGCGATCTACGAGACACGCAATCGTCCGACGTGGGCGGCGATCCCGCTGCACGCGATCATGAGCCTGCTCGAGTCAGGGCCGCTGCGAGCATCGGACGAGGCAGCGAAGGGCCTGGCCGAGTCGATATGACCGGGCGCATCAGGAGGGCCTACTTCTGGACGATCAACCACACGGCCAACCGACTCACCCTGCGCATCGCGCGCAGCGGGTACGGACCGCTCGCGCTCGTGCGACACGTGGGACGAAAGAGCGGCAAGACGTTCGAGACGCCGATCCTGCACGGTCGGGCACCCGAGGGCTTCGTCGCCGTGCTCATCTACGGGACGGGGGTGAGCTGGTACCGCAACCTTCGCGCGGCCGGACACGGCGTCGTCGTGCGAGGCGTGCACGAATACGAGATCGACGGCGTCGAGCCGTACCCGACCGAAGCCGGGCTGCGCGCGTTCTCACTCCCCATCAGGGTCTTCCTGAGGACGCTTCGACGCAGCGAGTTCCGGCTGCTCCACATTGCGGCGAGCGCGCCGGGGCCGGCGCCGGGCCGCGCCGCCGGGCCGGCCGCAGCGCCGGTCTAGCGGATGCCGCGGCCGAACAGCAGCAGCGGAGTCTGCTCGGCGTACTCTCGGTACTCGTCGCCGAACGCGTCGAGGAGTCGGTGCTGCTCGATGTGCGCCTTGACGACGAGCACGATCACGAACAGCACCCACACGACGATGAGCTCGAGGCGCGCCCGCCACAGCACCCACCCGGCCGTGGTGACGATGAGGCCCAGGTAGGTCGGGTTGCGCGTGAGGCGGAAGACGCCGCTCGTGCGGAGCGCCGCGCCGTCCTTCGGTGCAACCCACACCACGAGGTCCCGCCCGAGCGCCACGGCGCCGGCGGTGGCGAGCACAGCGCCGTCGACCGCGAGCAGGATCGCGATCACCGTGATCCAGGTCTCGCTCCAGAGCGGTTCCCCGGGCAGCAGCATGAGCGCGAGCAGCAGGAACTGCGCCCACACCAGCCAGTTCGCGCGATCCCTCATCGCCCGCTCGCCTCCCTGGGACCATCCTCCCCCGAATCAGGCGAGTTCGATCAACGTCACGCCGAGCGACGCGCCTGCACTCGCCAGTCGCTCGTCGAAGGTCGCCATCGCCGCGCCGTTGCTCATCGCGGCGTCGAGCACGCAGCAGTCGGGGAGCTTCAGCGCCGTCTCGACCCGGAGGCGGGCGAGCCGTGCCGCTCCGCCCGTGGGCATCCACTCGACGATGCCGAGCTCGGCAAGGTGATGCTCGGCGAGTGCGACGGCACCGGCGAGGCTATGCCTGCCGGCTCCCGACGAGGGCCTTCCGATTCGCCTCGTACTTCCGCTTGCCGACCCAGCGCCAGATGAGCCGCACCGGAGGCGGCAGGCGCTTGCGCTCCCACTCCTGCCCACCGTCGGGCTGTGCGGCGAGGATCGCGCCGAGCTGGACGAACATCTTTCCCTTCGGCGTGGCCCTGCGTCCGTGCTCGGAGAGCGCGTCGACCTCCTTCTGGGTGATCACCGTCTCCATGACCGGCACGATGTTCGTCTCCTCGTCAGGCAGGTGCGCGGCGAGCGCGGCGTTGATGCCGTCGAGCGCAGCCGTGACGCCCGCGGCATCCGCTGCCCTGCCGCTCCCCCGCCAGGCGGGCAGTGCCGCATCGAGCGCCGTGAGATGCACGAGCAGCTCGGCATGCTGCGCCTTCATGCGCTCGACATGTGCGGCGCACGACGGCGCGCGCTGCTCGAGCGGGCCCCAGAGCATGGTGTCCTCGCCCTCGTGGTGGGCGTGCAGCCCGACCGAGAGCATGTCGAGGTGGTCGCCGACGACCTCGGCGTGCGCGACGTCGCCCTCGGCGACCCCGTCGATGAGCGCGCGGCCCTCGCCGAACCCGGCCTTGAACAGCCGGTGGATCTCGGCCATGCCGCTCGCGTCGCAGGTCTTCGCGGCACCGGGCGCTCCGGGCGCACCGGGCGCTCCGGGCGGGCGCTCGGGCTGGTCGCCACTCGAGGGAAGCGCGGTCGCGGGCATGTCCACTCCGATCGTCGGTGATTGGCACGCAGTCGCTCGCGACCCTATGACGAAGCTGATGCCGCGACAAGACCCCGCGCGAGGGACGCCCGGCCGGCATCCGCAAGGCAGGTTCACCCGCGCGATGGACAGGTGTCCTAGGGTGCTGCGTAGGGGGAAGAGGTGGCCGCTCATGGCTGACGGTTCGACCGGGGATGACGCGCAGCCGTCGCGTCGCGAGTTCCTCCGCGCGGGTGGCGCGGCCGCGGCCGGAGCAGCCGTCGGCGGTGCTGCGGGATTCGCGGCGGGCGCAGCGGTCGGCGGCGCGGGCCGTGATGGATCGTCCACGCCCGTGCCTCCATCGCTCCTGCCGGAGGGCACGATCCCGCCGCGCGCGGCCGGGCCCGGCTTCGATCACCTTGTGGTGCTGATGTTCGAGAACCGGTCGTTCGACAACCTGCTCGGGTACCTCTACGCGACCTCCGAGGTTCCCGATGGGCAGTCGTTCGCCGGGCTGAATGAAGGTCCGTTCGCGAATGAGGACGTCGAAGGGCGGCGCATCGAGACCCACCCGTACACCGGCACGACCGACGAGGTGATGAGCAGCCCGCGGCCAGACCCGGGCGAAGACTACCCGCATGTGAACACACAGCTGTTCGGCACGGTCGACCCGCCAGGCAATGCACACGCGCAGGTGGCGCAGATGCAGGCGCCCTTCAACGCGCCGAGTGCGGCGTCGCCGGCCACGATGACCGGATTCGTCCGCGACTACATCAACAGCTTCCACGCGGAGCGGGGCACGGCACCGACCCACGACGAGGCCGAAGTCGCGATGGGGGCGTTCTCACCCGACATGCTGCCCGTGCTCTCGACGCTCGCGCGGGAGTTCGCCGTCTTCGACCACTGGCACTGCGCGGTTCCGGGACCGACCTTCTGCAACCGCTCCTTCTTCCACGCGTCGACCTCGCACGGGTTCGTCACCAATCACGACAACGGCGGCTACGCCAAGTGGGGGCGCAAGGACGTGGTCGTGCCGACGATCTTCAACCGGCTCGAGGACGCCGGGATCTCGTGGTGCGTGTACTACGACGACCGCCAGCACGTCTCGCTGACCGGGCTCATGCATGCGCCCGCGCTCAAGCCCTTCTTCCGTAGCAGGTTCCGCCCGATGAGCGATTTCTACCGGGCCTGCGAGGAGGGCTCGCTGCCCGCGTACTCCTTCCTCGAACCCCGGATGGCCTACGACCACAACGACATGCACCCGCCCACCGGTGACATACGCACGACGGATGTCGACGGCTTCCCGGTCACCGGGGGTGCGATCTCCGACGTGCGAGCGGGAGACGCACTCCTGCACGGGATCTACACGGCGATCCGGGCGAGTGACTCGGCGACCGGGTCGAACGCGATGAACACGATGCTGCTCGTCACGTTCGACGAGCACGGCGGCACCTTCGACCACGTTCCCCCGCCCGAGGCCGAACCACCCGGCGACGACGTCGAGCACGAGATGGGATTCGCCTTCGATCGGCTCGGCGTGCGCGTACCCGCCATCGCCGTCTCCGCCTACACCGCCGCCGGTCAGGTCATCCATGAGCCGATGCATCATGGCAGCGTGATCAGCACCCTCACCGCGAAGTACGATCTCGAACCCCTCACGAACCGCGACCGGGACGCTCCGCCCGTCGACGTGGCCGTCACCCTCGAGCAGCCTCGGCCGGCGACGTCGTGGCCGCAGACGCATCCGCAATACACGCCACGGAACCCCGAGTCATCCGACCCCGTTCCGAATGGCGATGACGATCGCCCGCTGAGCCCTCCAGGCGCTGGCCTCATGGGCCTGCTCGCGGCACACCAGGGCGTCACGGATGCCCCACCGGTCACGTACCGTCAGGCGCACGCCCTCATCGAACAGCACGGAACCGACCTGTTCGGCCCGCCCGAGTCGGTGCCGGCGACGGGCGGCTGATCGGCCCGCTCGGAGCAGGGGCTGGGGTCGCCGCGCTTCGGGGGTTAGTGTTCGGAGATGACTGAAGTGAACTCGGCTCCCGTCCCGCTGCCGGAGGACACCCGTACCCAGGTCCTCAACGCTGAGGTGGCGAAGTACGTGCAGCGCGGGTGGACCGTGCAGACGTTCGCGGCCGGCCAGGCCGTGCTCTCGAGGAACAAGCGGATCGGATGGTTCTGGAATCTGATCCTCGTGATCCTCACGGGCGGCCTGTGGCTGTTCTACATCCTCTATCGTGCGTTGAACCGCAAGAAGGAGACGGCGATCATCACGGTCGACGCCAACGGCAGGATCCACTCGGCGGGCTGAATCATTCGTCGGATGTCGAAACGCCCAGCTCAGCCTCGACCTCTCTGTGAACGTACGTTTCTCAGAGCAGACGAAGGGCACGAACGATGCGAACGATCTCCGTGACGAACAACATCTCACTCGACGGCGTGATGCAGGCGCCGATGTCGGCCGAGGAAGACACCAGGGGCGGCTTCACGTACGGCGGTTGGGCGCTCGGCGCGAACCGCGACCCCGAGCTCGGCGCCGAGATGGGCAAGGGCATGGCCGAGACGGGTGCCATGCTCTTCGGCCATCGCACGTACGAGCACATGTTCGCCTTCTGGCCGCATCAAACCGACGGCAATCCGTTCACGGAGCACCTCAATGCCACCGAGAAGTTCGTGGTGACGCGCGACCCGTCGCTCGAGCTCACATGGCAGAACACCACCGTCGTGCCCGGCGAGGCGGCGGACACGATCGCAGAGCTGAAGTCGACCGACGGCGGCGACCTCGCGATCCTCGGCAGCGGCGAGCTGGTGCGGACGCTCGCCTCCGCCGGGCTCATCGACGAGTACGTGCTCATCATCCATCCCGTCGTGCTTGGCACCGGCCGGCGGATGTTCGACGAAGTGCACCAGCAGCTCCGACTCGTCAGCAGCATGACCACATCGACGGGGATCACGTTGGCGCGGTACGTGCCGGCGGACTGAGCGCCAGCCGGGGGCCCGCGCCCCGGAACGGCCTAGTCGCCGGCGGCGACGATCTCCCAGGTGACGCCCGACACGACGACGTCCGCCCGCTCCCGCGCCGGCGCGATCCCGCGCGCGTTCGCGCCGTCCACCTCGGTCGCCCAGGCCCGCGCGGCCTCGATCGACCGACCGAACTCGGTGTGCCGACGCACGAGTCGGTGCATCCGCTCGTCGTCGTCGGTGTCGCAGAACCACGCCTCGTCGAGCAGGTCGCGCACGCCCTGCCACGGCTCGACGTCGCTCAGCAGGTAGTTGCCCTCGACGACCACGAAGCGAGCGGATGCCTCGATCGCGATCTCTCCCGCGACGGGCTCGTCGACGTGCCGCTCGAACGCCGGCGCGTACACGACGTGATCGACCTCGCGTCGGACCCGCTCCAGCAGCGCGACGAACCCCCAGCCGTCGAACGTCTCGATCGCGCCCTTGCGCTCCCGCAGGCCGAGCCGGTCGAGCGTCGCGTTCGCGAGGTGGAATCCGTCCATCGGCAGGTGCACCGCGACCGGCGCCGCCGTGGTTTCGGCTGAGGTGTTTGCGCCCTCGTTCAGCGCTGTCACGAACCGCTGCGCAAGCATCGTCTTGCCTGCACCGGGGCTGCCGGTGATGCCGAGCACGATGCGTCCACCGGATGCCGCGTGCAGCCGCCGCGCCCGATCGGCGAGCACTCCGAGCGCGGCGCGCACTTCGGGTAACGGGGTCGGGGCGCGCGAGGGCATGCCTCCAGCATGTCGCACCCCGCGGTATCCGCTCGCCTGAGGATCTTGCTCCAGCGTGCCGCTCCCTACGATGGAGGCGTGCTGATCCGCCTCGCCGGCGCTGCCGATTCCGCCGCCATCGCCCCGCTCGTCGGCGAGCTCGGCTACCCGACCACCCTCGCCGCAGTCGAGGCGCGCTTCGACCGGGTCGCCGGGAGCACGCGGGATGCCGCGTGGCTTGCGCTCGGCGATGATGACGGCCAGATCGGGTTCGCGGCCGGGCACTACACGTGGGTCTACGAACTCGATGCCCCGGTCGCCGAGCTGATTGCGCTCGTAGTCACCGAGGCGAGCCGGGGCACCGGCGCCGGCCGGGCGCTCATGGATATGTGTTCGAGGCGTGGTGCGCGGCCGCGGGCTGTGTGCGCGCGAGCGTGGCGACGGCGTTCCGGCGCGTGGACGCGCACGCCTTCTACGAGCGGCTCGGATACGAGCAGCTGGCGAAGAAGTACGAGAAGACGTTCTGACCGCGGACAGCGACCCGCGAGCCGCCGCACCTGCGAACCGTCGCCGACCCATCACCGCCGGCGGCATCGCGCAACAGTTTCTCTCCGCAGAACCAGTAAACAAGTAGACATGTGGATAAGTCGACAAGTAAACAAATAGAGAGATCGACTGATCCTGCTGAGAGAAACCAACTCTGGGCGGATCCCGAGCCGGAGCCGACTCCGGCACCGGATAACCCGCCGGTCTGGCCACACGCGGCCAGCACGGCCACGCCCACCGCGACGGCGGCCGGGGCTCGACCCATTGACGGGGCGCGGGGCGGCGATCAGGCTGGCCGCATGGCAGACTCCACTCCCGGGAACTGGCGGCGCGTCGACCACTACTTCGCGACGACCCTGATCGATGACGACCCGACCTTGACCGAGGCGGTGTCCGATTCCATCGCCGCGGGCCTCCCCGCCATCGAGGTCACCCCGCTCGCAGGCAAGCTCCTGCACCTGCTGGCGCGCATGTCGGGTGCGCGGCGCGTGCTCGAGGTGGGCACGCTCGGGGGCTTCTCGACGATCTGGCTCGCCCGCGGCATCCCGCACGACGGCCGCGTCGTGACCCTGGAACTCGAGCAGAAGCACGCCGACATCGCGCGCGCGAACCTCGAGCGGGCGGGAGTGTCGGAGAAGGTCGAGATCGTCGTCGGGCGTGCGGTTGACACCCTGCCGGTCATCGCCGAGCGCGGCGACGAGCCCTTCGACCTGGCGTTCATCGACGCCGACAAGCAGTCGAACACGATCTACATCGACTGGGCGATCCGTCTCGGGCGGCCGGGCACGATCATCGTCGTCGACAACGTCGGCCGGATGGGCGAGGTGGCCAACCCCGACACCGACGACGCGATGGTGATCGGCACCCAGCGTGCGCTCGAGCTGTTGGGGAGCGACCCGCGGGTGGATGCCACGGCGTTGCAGACCGTCGGCGCGAAGGGCTGGGACGGGGTCGCCATCGCGATCGTCGTGTAGCGAGGCCGTCGTCGGCGGCGATCTACGGGCCGCGCCATCCGCTCGCCTCTGGCCTCGGAGCGCTGCAACGGTGCACCATAGGGGGACGCGCCGCGAACACCGCGTCGCGGAGTCGCGGTACTCGACGGGGGAGGCGCGCATGACGGATGCCACGACCTCACGCGTCGCCGCGGCCACGCAGCTCACCTGGCGCATCGTGAACCTCGTAGTGCTCGCCGTGGTGCTGGCGCTCGGGTTGGGGTTCATCTTCGCCGACGAGGACACCGAGTTCCAGATCAACTCGCTCGCCCTGTGGTGCCTGGCGTCGACGCTCTACATGATCGCGTGGATGATCGTCCTCGGGCGCATCTCGCGCAGCGCCTGGCGCGGCTCGCCCACCCTCATCGCGACACGGCCGCCGGGTCGCGTCGCGTCGCTCCTCATCACGATCCTGTCGAGCATCATCGGTGTCGCGGCGGCGAGCGAGCTGCTCGTGGTGCGCTCCGACCCCGAGTTCGGCACCGCCATCGACTTCTTCGGGGTCTGGGCGATGCTGCTCGCGTGGGGGTTCCTGCACTGGGGCTTCGCGCAGATCTACTACCGGCTCTACCACCACGGGCCGGGGCGCGTTCGGCGTCGCCGGGCGGGCGGAGTGAGCACGGATGCCGCACCCGTCGCACCGCCCACCGACTCGAACGGCACGGATACCACGCCCGCCTCACCGCCCACCGGCTCGGTCGCCGTCACCGATCCACCGATGGTCTTCCCGTACACGCAGAACCCCGGCCTGCTCGACTTCGTCTACGTCGCGTTCATGGTGGGCACGAGCTTCACGCCGAACGACGTCGAGACCACGATGCGCATCCGCTGGACCGTGGTCTGGCACTCGGTCATCAGCTTCTTCTTCAGCGCCTTCATCATCGTGCTCGCCATGAACACGATCACGGGCGGTAGCTTCAGCAACTGAGGGCGCTCAGGCGGACTCGCGCCGCACCAGCTCGGTGGGCAGCGTCATCCGCCCGGCCGGCCGGCCGTCGATCACGTCGAGCAGCATCCGCACCATCTCCTGCGCGATCCGATCGAACGGCTGGCGCATGGTCGTGAGCGGGGGTTCCACGCGCGTCGCGATCGGGGCGTCGTCGAAGCCGGCCACGGCGACGTCGTCGGGCACGCGGATGCCGCGCTCCCGCAGCACCTCGAGCGCCCCGGCGGCCATCACGTCGTTGGCGACGAAGACCGCATCGAGGTCGGGCGCCCGCGCGAGCAGCTCGCCCATCGCCCGCACGCCGCTCGCCCGCGAGTAGTCGCCCTCGGCGACGAGGCCCTCGTCGAACGCGTCGCCGAGCTCCTGCCGGTACCCCTCGAGCCGGCCGATGCCGCCCGACGTGTCGAGCGGCCCGGTGATCGTCGCGATGCGCGAGCGACCCGACTCGCGGAGGAAGGCGACCATGTCGCGCGCGCCCTCGAGGTCGTCGGCGGCGACGTAGCCGATGCGCCGCTCGTACCCGAGCGGCACCCCGCACGCGACCACCGGCACCTCGGCGGCGACGAGGTCGGCGAGGAATCCCTCACGCCCCCGGTGCGACGACACCAGCAGGGCGCCGTCGACGTGTCCGCCCATGATGAACTCGGTCGCGCGGCGCTGCTCGTCGTCGGAGCCCGCCATGAGCAGCACCAGCGGCAGGTCGCGGGCGGCGAGCGCGTCCGCGGCGCCGCGCATGAGCGTCGAGAAGTTCGGGTCCTCGAAGAGCCGGTCCTGCGACTCGGTGAGCAGGAACGCGATCGAGTTCGCCCGCGCCGTCGCGAGGTTCCGCGCGTGCGGGTTGATACGGTAGCCGGTCTTCTTGATGGCGCGCTCGACGGCCTCACGAGCGGCAGGGCTCACCCAGTGCCCACCGTTCAGCACCCGCGAGACCGTGCCGCGGGAGACGCCGGACTCGCGGGCGACGTCCTCGATGGTGGGCCGCTTCCGCGGCGCGTGATCACTCACGTGGCCAGTGTAGGTGCGGCCGGATCCCCCGCGGGCTGCGCCGGACGCGCGCCCCGCGGCATCCGCCGGGCTCACGCCTTCACGGCGCCGGCCGCGAGGTCGACCCGCCAGTACCGCTGCAGCACGAGGAACAGCACGATGAGCGGCACGATCGACAGCAGGGCGCCCGTGATGACGAGCGTGTACATGGCCGGCAGCGAAGCGCCCTGGTTCAGCAGCCCCGAGAGCCCGACCGTGATCGGGAACAGCTCGTCGTTGCCGAGCATGATGTACGGCAGCATGAAGTTGTTCCAGACGGCGACGAACTGGAACAGGAAGATCGTCACGAGCCCAGGCCCCATCATCGGCAGCGCGATGCGGTGGAAGATGTAGAGCTCGCGGGCGCCCTCGGTGCGCGCCGACTCGATGATGTCGGTCGGCACCGCGGCAGCCGCGTAGATGCGGGCGAGGTAGATGCCGTACGGACTGATGAGCTGTGGCAGCAGCACCGACCAGTAGGTGTTCGTGAGTCCGACCTGCGCGAGCAGCAGGTACTGCGGAATCGCGACGATCACGCTCGGCACGAGCACGCCCATGAGCAGCACCTTGAACACGACGCCCTTGCCCGGGAACGTGTACTTCGCGAGCGCGTACCCCGACAGCGCCGACACGTACGTGGAGACGATCGCGCCGAACCCGGCGTAGAGCGCGGTGTTCAGCATCCACCGCCAGTACAGCCCGTCGCGGTAGTTCGTCAGCTCGACGATGTTGTCCCAGAGGTGCGTCGACGGCGCGAAGGTGAACGTCGAGAACAGCTCCGAGGCATCCTTCGTCGACGCGATGACCACCCACGCCACCGGCAGCAGGCAGTAGAGCGCGCCGAGCAGGAGCACGGCCGTCGAGCCGGGGGCGAGCGGCATCCGCGTGTCTGAGACAGGGCGGTGGCCACGGTCATCGGATGCCTCGACGAGCTCGGGCACCACCAAGGCTCGGGTCTGGTTGGTGATGGTCATGGCTCAGTCCTCCTGGCCGAAAGCGCGCCGCTGCACGACGCGGAGGAAGAAGAAGGAGACGGCGAACGTGGCGACCGCGATGATCACGGAGGTCGCTGCGGCCGAGTAGATGTCGTCACGGGTGAACGCATCCCGGTACACGTACATGAGCGGCGACCACGTCGTCGAGAGGCTGTTCGTGAGCGGCCGCAGGGTCATCGGCTCGGCGAACACCTGCAGCGTCGCGATCATCGAGAACAGCGCGGTCATGATGAGTGCGGGCATGATGATCGGCACCTTGATGCGCCAGGCGATCTGCACCTCGGATGCCCCGTCGATGCGTGCTGCCTCGTAGATCTCGGTCGGCACCGCCTTCAGCGACGTGTACATCACGATCATGTTGAAGCCGACGCCGCCCCAGAGGCCGATGTTCGCGATCGCGAAGATGACGAGGCCGGGAGAGAGCAGCGACGGCACGTCGTCCCAGCCGAGCTGTTCGAAGATCCAGTAGAACGGGCTGACCGCCGGGAGGTAGAGGAAGCCCCACAGGAGCGACGAGATGACCGCCGGCACCGCATAGGGCAGGAAGATCGAGACGCGCGAGAAGCCCTTCGCGCCCGTGCGGCGTGCGTCGAGCAGCAGCGCGAACAGCAGTGCGAGCCCGAGCATGGTGGGCACGAGGATGAGCCCGTACACGAGCACCCGCCCGACGCTCGCGAGGAACTCGGGGTCGGTGAGGGTCGCGACGTAGTTCTCGAGGCCGGCGAACGTGCGCGACTTCGCGCCCGACCCGAGTCCGAGGCCCCTCACCACCTCCTTCTGGAAGGAGAGCACCAGGGTGTAGAGGATCGGCGCCGCCATGAACAGCGTGAACAGCACGATGCCCGGGGCGAGCATCATCCAGGGGGTGAGGGTGCGGCGGGCGGGGCCGCGTCGCCGCTTCGTCGCTGGTGGGGCTTCGACCGTGGCGGTCATCTCGTGGGGGTCCTTCCTGAATGGTGCTGCTGGTCGAGGAGCCGGCGCAGCCGGCTCCTCGACCAGCAGCGGCGTTTACTTCGCGACCGTGAAGCCGCTCGACTCCAGGTCGTCGACCGTGATCGTCTGCATCGCCGCGACCGCCGCGAGGAACGCGTCGACGGTCTTCGCCTCGGCCGCCTTCGCGAACTCGTCGTTGTAGGCGCTGAACGCGACGTTCACGTTCGGGCCGTACTGGAACGGCGCGACCGCCTGTGCGGCCTCAGCGGCGACGTCGTAGAAGTCGGGCTGGTTGCTGAAGAACTCGGGCGCCTCGGTGAGGGCGGATGCCGCGGCATCCGTGGACGCGGGGTAGATGCCCGTCTCGGTGACGAGCGCCTGGACCGCCTCGGGGTCGGTGTTCAGCCAGGTCGCGAACTCGACGGCGGCGTCGACGTTCTTCGACTGCGAGGTGACCGCGGTCGACGAACCGCCCCAGTTGCCGTTGGAGACATCCGTGCCCCAGTTCGGCAGCGGCGCGGCCTTCCAGAGGCCGGCGGTGTCGGCTGCGTTGCCCGAGAGCACGCCCGGACCCCACACGGCGCCGAGCCAGCCGGCCTGCGTGCCGTCGTTCAGGGCTGCGTTCCACTCGGGCGTGTACATCGGCTTGTTGTCGATGACGCCCTCGGCGACCAACCCGCCCCAGTACTCGGCGACCTGCTGGGTGGGCGCCTCGTCGATGCCGACGCCCCAGGCGTCGCCGTCGATCGACCACCACTCCGCCTTCGCCTGCTGCGAGAGGCCGGCGAACCAGCCGGCGTCGTTCGACGAGAAGGTGCCGAGGTACTTCGACGGGTCGGCCGTGTGGAGCGCGCGGGCCGTCTCGGCGTACTCGTCCCACGTGGTCGGCACGGTGAGGCCGAGCTGCGTGAAGATGTCGTCGCGGTAGTAGAACATCATGGGGCCGGTGTCCTGCGGGATCGCGTAGAGCGCGTCGCCGCCGAGCGTCACCGAGTCCCACACGCCCTCGGGGAATTCGCCCGAGACATCCGCGGCGCTCGTGCCGGCGAGGTCGGCGAGCGCGTCGGACGAGACGAGCGTCGGGATCTTCTGGTACTCCGCCTGGATCAGGTCGGGCGCGCCGCTGCCGGCCTTGATGGCCGTGAGCAGCTTGGTGATCGCGGGGTCGCCGCCGTCCTGCTTGTTGACCGTCACCTGGATCTCGGGGTGCGCGTCGTTCCAGATGTCGACCACCTTGTCGAGCTTGGGCGCCCACGCCCAGTAGGTGAGTTCGATCGGGTCGTCGGCGGTGCCCTCCGAACCCCCGTCGGCTGAGCAGCCGGTCATGATCAGCGCCGCGGCTGCAACGGCGGCGATGGCGCCGGTGCGGAATGCTGCACGCATTCGTCCTCCTTGTCGAAAGCTGTGAAAGCTGTGATTGCGGATGCCCCATGGCTCCGCGCGACCGTAGAGGACCACGCTGTGCCTGTGAGCGATCCCAGTAATGCACAGCCCGGCTTGCGTGTCAACTCCTGAGAAGACGGATGTTGCAACGGGGTGCTTCTGTGTTACAACTGTGACCGCACACAGTTTCAAGGGAGAACGCTCCATGCCTTCGCAGTCCGCGCCGATCTCGCAGTCCGTGCCCGCCTCTGGCGCTACCGCGGCCACGGCGCCCGCACCCTCCGTGCCCGCCGCCCCTGCCGCGCCCGCCACGGCCGCCGGCCCTGAGGCTTCAGCGCGCAGCGGCTGGATCCCCGGCACCCCCGCGATCCGCTTCGGCGGCGACTACAACCCCGAGCAGTGGACGCGCGAGACCTGGCTCGAGGACATCGAGCTCATGCGCGAGGCCGGGGTCAACCTCGTGAGCGTCGGCATCTTCTCGTGGGCGCTGCTCGAACCGCGCGAGGGCGAGTACGACTTCTCGTTCCTCGACGAGGTGCTCGACCTGCTCGCGGGCGCCGGCATCGACGTCGACCTCGGCACGCCCACCACCGTGCCGCCGGCCTGGTTCTGGAAGGCGTACCCGCAAGCGCGTCCGGTGACCCGCGAGGGTGTCACGCTGGGCTTCGGCTCACGGGGCATCGTGAGCCCGAGCTCCCCCGAGTACCGTCGCGCGGCGTCGGCGATTGCAGAGAAGCTGGCCGAGCGGTACGCGCACCACCCGGCGGTCGTCATGTGGCACGTGCACAACGAGTACGGCGCCCCGGTCTCCGAGAGCTACGACGAGGCATCCGTCGCCAACTTCCGCGGCTGGCTCGAGCGGCGCTACGGGTCTCTCGGGGCCCTCAACCGCGCGTGGGGCACCACGTTCTGGGGCCAGGTCTACGGCGAATGGGACGAGGTGGACGCCCCGCGCGCGTCGGCGAGCGTGTCGAACCCGGCGCACCGCCTGGACTTCCATCGGTTCACGTCCGACGCGCTGCTCGAGTGCTTCGTGCTCGAGCGCGACGCGATCCGCCGCCACGCGTCGTAGCCGATCACGACGAACTTCATGGCGACGAGCTGCCCGTCGGTCGACTACTGGCGCTGGGCGCCCGAGATCGACATCATCTCGAACGACCACTACCTGACGGCCTCGCGGCTCGACGCGCACGTGATGCTCGCGATGGACGCCGACTTCACGCGCTCGCTCGCTGCGGGCAGGCCGTGGGTGCTCATGGAGCACTCCCCCTCGGCCGTGAACTGGCAACCGCGCAACATCGCGAAGCGCCCCGGCGAGCTCGCGCGCAACAGCATGTCGCACCTCGCACGCGGCGCCGACGCGATCATGTTCTTCCAGTTCCGCGCGAGCCGGTTCGGCGCCGAGAAGTTCCACTCCGCGATGCTCCCCCACGCTGGGCGCTCGTCGCGCGTGTGGAACGAGGTCGTCGAGCTGGGCGAGCTGGCGGGCCACCTGTCGGAGCTGCGCGGCAGCCGCGTCGAGGCATCCGTCGCCGTGGTCTGGAGCACCGAGTCGTTCTGGGCGCAGGAGCTCGAATGGCGGCCGTCGGTCGACCTGTCGCACCGCGAGCGGCTCGAGGCGTTCTACTCCGAGCTGTGGAAGCTCGGCGTGACGGTCGACTTCGTGCATCCGGGGGCTGATCTCTTGGGGTACCACGCGGTGTTCGCGCCGGCGCTGTACCTGCTCGACGAGGCGTCGGCGGCGAACCTGCGCGCGTATGTCGAGGGCGGCGGCGTGCTCGCGGTGTCGTACTTCTCGGGCATCGTCGACGAGTTCGACGCGGTGCCGGCGGGGCCGTTCCCTGGTCGTCTGCGCGAGGTGCTCGGGCTGTCGATCGAGGAGTTCCAGCCGCTGCGCGAGGGCGAGCGCGTCGCCGTCACGGGCGGGTCTTCGGGTTCCGTCTGGACCGACGAGATCGTGCTCGACGGCGCCGAGCCCGTCGAGCACTACATCGACGGCCCCGCGGCCGGGCTGCCCGCGTTCACGCGCAACGCCCTCGGCGACGGGTCGGCCTGGTACGTCTCGACGAAGCTCGACGGCTCGGCGCTGGGATCGTTCATCGACGACGTGCTCACCGACGCGGGCCTGACCGTCGTGCCGCCGCCCACCGGGCTCGAACGTGTCATCCGGGTCGCCGACGACGGCACGCGGTTCCTCGTCGCGATCAACCATGCGGAGGCCGACGTGGTGATCGATGCGGTCGGCACCGATCTCGCGACGGGCGAGGCGACGGATGCCGCGACGCTCGTGCCCGCGGGTGCGACCCGGGTCATCCGCCTCGACGGCTGACGCAGGACAACTCCATACGCACCACCGCGTTCGGTCCACCCGGACGGAACGACACCGCAGCGTCGCGGATCCGTTCGCCCTCTCGGGCGGCGACCCACTGGGCTGCCGAATCGAGAGGGAGCACGGATCGTGCACAAGCACAGCAGAGGAAGAAGGGGCGTCGTCGCGCTGGCGGCGGCCCTCGCAACCCTGGTCGCGGTGCCCGCGGGCGCGTCGGCGGCCGCGGCATCCGAACCGGGTGACGGCCCGGTCGACGCGGGCATCTTCGTCGAGAAGGTCGAGGGGCTCTCGCCCGACTTCGTGAACGGCGTGGATGTCTCGACCGTGCTGTCGCTCGAGGAGAGCGGCGTGGTCTTCCGCGACGCCACCGGCGCGCCCGCCGACCTGTTCGACGTGCTCGCCGCCGACGGCGTGAACACGGTGCGGGTACGTGTGTGGAACGACCCGTTCGACGCATCCGGCCACGGCTACGGCGGAGGCAACGTGGATGTCGCGCGCGCGGTCGAGATCGGGCAGCGGGCGACTGCGGCCGGGCTCAGCGTGCTCGTGGACTTCCACTACTCGGACTTCTGGGCCGACCCGGCCCGCCAACTCGTGCCGAAGGCGTGGGCGGGGCTGACGCCGGCAGAGACGGTTACCGCGCTGCACGAATTCACGGCTTCGTCGCTGCAGTCGTTCGAGGACGCGGGTGTCGCCGTGAGCATGGTGCAGATCGGCAACGAGACGAACAACGGCATCGCCGGTCACACGCGTGCGGGCCGCGAGATCGACGCCCAGTTCGCGGCGCTCGTCTCGGCGGGCAGTGCGGCAGTGCGCGAGGTACTGCCCGACGCGCTCGTGGCGGTGCACTTCACCAACCCCGAGACGGCGGGCCGGTACGCGACGTATGCCGCGGGTCTCGCCCAGTTCGGCGTCGACTACGACGTGTTCGCGAGCTCGTACTATCCGTACTGGCACGGCACGACGGACAACCTGACGGCGGTGCTCACCGACATCGCGACGACCTACGGCAAGCAGGTCATGGTTGCCGAGACGTCGTGGGCGCACACGCTCGAAGACGGCGACGGGCACCCGAACGTGATCGGCTCGGGCACCATCACCGACGACTACCCCGTGAGCGTGCAGGGCCAGGCGACGCAGTTGCGCGACGTGATCGCCGCGGTCGCCGCCGTCGGCCACGCCGGCATCGGCGTCTTCTACTGGGAGCCTGCGTGGCTGCCGGTCGGTCCGCCTTCGGAGGTCGAGGCGAACCGCGTGCTCTGGGAGCGCGACGGTTCGGGCTGGGCCACGAGTGCCGCCGCCTCGTACGACCCAGTGCACGTCGGCGAGTGGTTCGGCGGATCGGCGTGGGACAACCAGTCACTGTTCGCCTGGGACGGCACACCGCTCGAGTCGCTGCGCACGTTCGCGTACGTGGTCACGGGCGCGGTCGCTCCGCGCGAGGTCGTATCGGTCGAGCAGGTCGAGCTGTCGGTGACGGATGGCTCGCCGGTGTCGCTGCCCGCGTCCATCACGGTCACCTACAACGACGGGACCACGGAGCATCCGTCGGTCATCTGGTCGAGTGCGGTCGATTGGATCCGCGGGCCGGGCGAGTACTCGATCCCGGGCCAGACCTCGACCGGGCTCTCCGTTGAGGCGTCGGTGACGGTGCTGGCGGAGAACCTCGTGCAGAACGGTTCGTTCGAATCGGCCGACATGAGCACGTGGACGCTGACCGGCCCGGCGGCCCGCACGCAGACCGCCGATGGCTCCGACGGCGACTTCGCTGTGACGTTCTGGAGCGGGCTGGCGTACACGACGTCGGTGTCGCAGACACTGACCGGCGTGCCAGCGGGTAAATACACGCTGCAGGGCACGACGCAGGGAACCGGCTCCCCCGCCGGCGACTCGCGCGTGCTCTCTGCTACGACGTCGGCGGGCTCGTGGAGCGCGCCACTCGAGTTCACGGCCTGGAACGAGTTCCACACGGCCGCCGTGCCTGGCGTGGTCGTCGGCGCCGACGGCATCGTCGAGCTGCGTGCCGACTTCGCACTCACGGCGGGCGCGTGGGGCGTGGTCGACGACGTGCGACTCGTCGCCGCGTCAGACGCGCCGCCGGTCGATACCTCGGCCTTGTCGACAGCACTCGCCTCAGCCGCCTCCACCGACCGCTCGAAGTACGCGGATGCCTCGCTCGCCACGCTCGACGCGGCGGCCGCGATCGGCGACGTCGTGCTCGCCGGATCGCGGGCGACGCAAGCCGACGTGAAGGAAGCAACGAAGCTGGTGGAGAAGGCGGTGAAGAAGCTGGAGCCGGTGAACGCAAAGGGCTGAGTCAGGCGAGGGGTGAGCGGATGCCGCTCGGCATCCGTTCACCCGCACGGCCCGGCATGGCCGGACGGGCTCATCGAGGTGCTGGCGCGGCCACGCGACCGATGCCGCCGGCGTGCACGCACTCAGAATCCACCGCCGTCACCGCCGCCGAAACCGCCCCCGTCGCCGAACCCACCGAAGCCGCCGCCCCCGTCGCCGAAGTCACCGCCCCCACCGCCAACGTCGCCACCGCCCGCACCGCCGCCGAAGAAGCCGCCGCCCCCGCCGTCCCCCGCAAGATACCCGCCGCCCCACCCCTTGGTGTCACCGACCAGCGGCACGCCGAATCGCGACTCGTCGCCCCGCTGCAGTGCCCTGCCGCCGACGCGGATGGGCTGCGACAACTCGGCCGCGACGATGGCGATGCACGAGACGAGGCGATCCGCCGAGAACGGAGCGACCGAGCGATACCAGGCAGGCACGACGCCCGAGCGCTCGGCGACCTCGGCGACGCGCTTGATGACGGATGCCTCGTCGAGCAGCACCGCCCACGGCAGCAGCTGCTCGCCGGCGGCCGAGCTCCTGACACCCGAGCCCGCGACACCCGAGCTCGCAACATCCGAGCTCGCGACACCCGAGCTCGCGACATCCGCGCTCGCAAGGTCCTCCCGAAAGCGGATCGCCCGCTCACGGAGCTGCAACCCTGCCGCGTTCAACGGGATCCAGCGAGGCAGGAGCATGCGCAGCCCGAGCGCCGCAGCGCCGATGCCGATAGCGCTCCACGCGATCGAGTTCCCGGCGTCATCGCCGAGCCCGAGGGTGACGAATCCCAGGACGACCCCGAGCACACCTCCGACCGAGGCGGCCCGGAATCGGCCGACCGGGCGCGGCTCGCGGTACCACTCCGCCGCCTCACGGAACCCGTTGCGCGTCACCGCGACGAGGAGTTCGTTCTGCTTGACGACGCGGTCGACGTCGACGCTCGAACCACGCAAGGGCGTGTTCGAACCACCGGATAGCCCGGGCGCGAGCAACGCTCGCACGGTGCCGTCCTCGGTGTCACCCGACTCGGCGATCGCGCCGACGGCCAGCGGGTTGTCGGTGGCGACGACGAGGCGGATGTCACGAGCACGGCCCTCTTCACCGTCGCCGACGCCGCGCCGATCGTGGATCGCGATGACGCCGTCGCCGGCGAGCTGCATCACGGTCGCCGGCAGCCACCGCGTCGACGCGATTCCCGACACGAACGCGACGGGAAGCAGCCCCGCCGTCTTCGGATCGGTCGACGCGTACGTGATGCCCTCCTCGGGTTTCCGCAACCACGCGACGATCAGGGAGCCGACGGCAACCGCGGCGGTCAGGGAGCCGGCGAGCGCGATGAGGGGCAGCAGCGCGGTCCCGAGGCCTCCGCCAGCGGATACCGCGAGCGGCTCGGTGCCTGTGCCGGCATCCGCCAGGTCCACGATGATCTGGTTCAGCGCCGCGACGACCGATCGTCCCATGACCGGAGGTTACCCCCGTAGGGCCACGCAGGGCACAGCGGAAGCCACCCATCTCTTGGCGGCTCCAGCTCCCTGACCGGCGAGCCTCCATGACCGGCGAGCCGGCAAGAGCGCCTTCAAGGCCTCTCGTGCGGTGCCCGACGCCTGCCCTACTTCGCGAACTTCTTCAGGGCGACCTCCGCGATCCTGTCGAGCTGCTTCGCCGTGAGGCGGCCGTCGAAACTGCGCGCCTCACGGGCGATCGCCGCGACCAGGTCGCGTCGGCCGCGGAGGCCGATGCGGCGCCAGTCGGGGTCGACGGGCACGGGACCCTTCCCGGGCACCCAGATGACCCCGGGGGAGTCATCGATGAGGCCGAACAGGATGTAGACCCAAGCCAAGAACCGGTCCTCGATTCGGCGGAAACCGTCGTCGCGCTCGATCCTCTCGAAGATCGCCTTCAGGTTCGGCATGACGCCGATCCGGTCCACGCCGGGGTCGGCGCTCGGCGTGTTGACGCCCGAGCGCAGCCACGAGCGCACCGTCCACGGATCCATGACGTTCCCGGCGTGCGCACGGCGCCAGCTCTGCAGCAGCACCGCTGCCCCCGTGACGATGGGGGTCGCACCCGACGTGCCGCCGAACGAGGTCGTGTACGCCGTGGTGGTGGTGCCCGTCCATCCGTCGCCCGTCGTGTCGATGTTCTGCCCCCACCCGTAGCAGTCGATGCGGCTGCCGTGGTTCGAGAACCCCAGCCGGGAGTGCGGTGCAGCGGATGTCGCGGCGCCGACCATGATGGCACCCGAATCGCGGTAGTCGACGTCGTCGACGCGCAGCACGTGCTTGCCGTCGGCGTCCGTCCAGTCGTCGAGGTCGTTGCCGCCGTTGCCGCCCGCTTCGACCACCACGATCCCGGCGTCGACCGCGTCGCGGATCGCGTCGAACACGGCCGGTTCGACCTCTACGGGCAGGTACGACGACCCGCCCACCGTGGTCTGCGCTTCGAGCAGCAGCACGTCGCCGGGCGACATCGCGTCGGCCGCCGAGATGATCGCGCCGGCCGTGCTGTACGTCGTCGACGTGCGGAATTGCGACACGACGCGCGTCGACGCGGCAGGTGCGATGCCCACGCCACCGCGGGTGTTGTCGACCGCGGCCACCTCGCCGAGGACCGCCGTGCCGTGGCCGTGGTAGGCCTGGCTCACGCCCGAGATGATCGTGATGCCCGCGCCGACGAGGTCCTCGTGCGTGAGCGTCCAGCCCTGCTCGAGGTCAACGAACCCGATCGTCGAGCCGTCGGTGGCACCCCACGCCCACCGCGCGTCGATGCCCTCGGGGGCCGCGTCGAGGTAGCCCTGGCTGGCGCTTCGCGGATCGTCGTCGGGATTCACCGGCGGCGGGGTGGGCCCGCCCTCCACGTAGGCGGTCTCGATGTCGTCACGGGCGCCGAGCTCCTTCGCGAGTTGCTCTGCGGATGCCGCGTCGGGCACCGTGATCACCGCATACCCGTCGAACCGCGCGCGGCGTCCCCGACCGATGCGGTCGCGCTCGGGGACGAGCGACTCGAGGTGCGCTTCGCCGGCGATCCGCCGCTGGTAGTCCGTGATCACGTCGCCCAGGTAGGCGAACGCGTCGACCATGTCACGGCCGACGTCCTCCTCCGGTGCCCCGGCGCGGCGCTCGGGCGGCCGTTCCCGCTCCGCCCGCTCCCGCCGAGCCTCGTCGCGCACCTTCACCACGACGCGCGGCTGCACCTCCGGTGCGTCGACCGGTGCCGGTTCCTTGCCGTCGATGAGTCCCATGATCTGCTCGCTTCCGTTCCGCATGGCGGTCGTGCGTGCACGTGCAGGCGCCGCGCGCGGCGGCCGGCCATTCCCATTGGGGTCAGGGGCATTCTGCGCCCCGGCGGACGGGGCCGCATCCGGGCTGGCCCGGATGGCGCACGGCCGATCTCGTCCGCGGGCTCCCTCCGCACCGGCTGCCTTCGCGTCCGCGCCGAGAGCCCGGATCTCAGTGCTGGCCCCGGGACGGGACGCCCCGCCGCGCAGTATCCTGCGTCCGATCGGAGCGCCGCGACGTGAGGGGCGCCGCGGGTCGCCTCCGCACGAGGAAATGGGGAACCATCGTGCTTTCATCGCGACTCTTCGCCAGCGACGACCTGCTCGAGCGGATCGCCGACGGCGCACCGGACCGCATCTCGCAGACGCAGAACCGGTTCGACCCTGCCGTCGGCAAGGTGCAGGCCGCGCTGCTGTTCTGGCGACCGGACCTGCTGCCAGTGCACGGCGCCGACTCGGAGTACGGCGGCGAGACCGCCGCCGGAGTGGTGCAGTTCAAGGTCGAGGAACTCGGCGTCGTCGATCCGATCCCCGACGTCGGGCCCCTCACGGTCCAGCGTCTCGACGCGATCGCGGCCGCAGCGGAGGCGCCAGCGCCCGCCGCCGTGCGCGTCCGGCATGACATCTGGGCGCTGCAGCCGACGGCGGACAGCCCGTGGCATCCGATCGTCGACGCCTACGAGCGCGCGGTCGCCGCACTGCGCAACCCGAATCGCACGGCACCGTCGCGGTGGGATTACCAGGCCGCCCTGCACGGCACACCCTTCGCGACCGGCGACCCGTTGCTCGCGAACTGCCAGCACGGGACCTGGTACTTCCTGCCCTGGCACCGCATCTACCTCGCGCACTTCGAGCGCGTCCTCCTCGACGTCATCGCCGGCCTGGACGAGGTCGACGACGACACGAAGGCGACGTGGGCGCTGCCGTACTGGAACTACCACCGGCCGGCCACCGCGTTCCTGCCGCATCCGTTCCGCGCACCGCAGCGCCCGGACGGCACACCCAACCACCTGCACGACCCGGCGCGCACGCTCGTCGACACGCTCATTCCGCCGACCTCGCTCGACACGGCCGGATGGCTCGACCGGAACCTGCCGTTCAGTGGACCGTTCGACAGCCAGGTGAACGTGACGTTCGGCGGCGAGCGCACGCTCGCGACCCACGTCGCCGCGGGCGGGACGGGCCAGCTCGAGCGCTCTCCGCACAACTCCGTGCACAACGCCGTCGGCGGTCAGATGCTGAACCCGGCCGTGGCGGGTCGCGATCCGGTGTTCTGGCTGCACCATGCCAACGTCGACCGCCTGTGGGAGGTGTGGCGCGTGACCCAGGGAGTCGGGCGCGACGAGACCAGGAACGCGTACCTCGACGAGCCGTTCCCGTTCCTCGAGCTCGACGGCGATATCGACCCGTGGCATCCGTCGGATGTCGTCGACACCGGGCTCCGCGGGTACGAGTACGACGACCTGTCGAAGCCGGCGCCGGTGTTCGTCCTCGGGGTGCTGCAGCCGGAGTGGGTGGATGCGCTCATGGGTGTGTTCGCGCCGGGGCCGGTGGGTGGGCCGGTGCCGCCGGTCGAACCTCCGGCGCCGCTCATCGGCGGGGGCGTCGGTGACGCTGAGGCAGGGGCAGGCGCAGGCGAGGCGGATGGTGCGGGCCGCCCCGAGCGGCGCCCGCAGGCCGAGCCGCTTCCCGAACCGCAGCCCCGCCGCATCGAGCGGATCGGCGCACTGGACCGGACCCTGCGGCTCACCGGGGGCGAATCGCCGACGCTCGAGTTCCGGCTCGAAGTCCCGCCGCCTCCGCCCCCGGGCGACCTGGCCGAGGACGCGGACGCCCGCGCGCCCGAGCCACCGACACGCTACTTCATCCGCGTCGAGCACCTGTCGGTGACGCGGAACTCCGACCGCATGTACGAGCTGTACCTCGATCCCGACGGCGAAGATCCCGACGCCGCCCGCTTCGTCGCGACACTCCCGACGTTCGGCGCAGAGCGGGCCGACGAGCCGGACAGCGAGCACGGCCTGTCGTTCACGTTCGAGATCACCGACATCGTCGAGGACCTCATCGCGAACGGAACGTGGAACCCGTCGGTGGCCCGCGTGACCCTCCGACTCGGCGGCGAGGCGAGCGAGCGGTCGCCCGATCCGGAGCTCTCGATCGGCAGCATCGACATCTTCGCGGGTTGAGCCATGTCGGCGATCCACGCGACGGCGGCGCGTGACCTCGTGCGGGGCGCGGTCCTGGGCCGCGCGCTTCAGCGCGGCCGGTCGGCTCGGCCGCGCCGAGCCGCCGGCGTGGGCGCGTTCGTCGTATGGCTGACCGCGCGTAGACGCGAGGAGGTGACATTGCTCGCCGTCGCGGCGGCGGCATGGGCGGGGTGGATCGCGATCTCGGTCGCGACGGGAGCGGCGACCCCGTGGGGCGAGGGGCCGGCCACGGGCGGCGGACACCGCCATCCGCCGCCAGGGCTTGAGAGCCCCCTCGCCCCGACGGGCGCCGACGCCATCCCGGCCATCGCCTCGGCCGGCGCTTCGCCATCGTCCGCGAGCGTGCTCGTGGCGCTCGCGATGTGGGCGCTCATGGCGGCCGGGATGATGCTCCCGACCGTGCTGCCGGCGGCGAGATACGTCGCCGAGGTGAGCCGGCCGGCGCGCCGGGGTTGGATGGTCGCGACCTTCACGCTCACCTACCTGACCATGTGGATGGCGCTCGGCGCCCTCATCGTCGCGGTGGACGCCGCGTCCGGCCCGCCCACCCGCGCTGCGCTCGTCGCCGCGATCGTCGCCGCCGCGCTGTGGGAGCTCACGCCGATCAAGCGGCGCGCGCTCGCGCGCTGCTGCCGGACGACGCCGATCCGCCTGCGCGGCGCGTCCGCGTACCGGTCGGCTGCGGCATTCGGATTCCGAAACGGCGGGGCGTGCCTCTTCGCCTGCGGCCCAGCGATGGCCGTCCTTGCGCTCGCGGGTCATCCGCTCGCGGCGACCACCGTCGTGGCGGCGTTGCTCACCGGCGAGAAGGTGTGGCGTCGCGGGGAGCGGCTCAGGGTATGGGCGTGTGCGGGCGGGTTGCTGCTGGCGGCGGTGGCGGTGGGGGCCTGACGGCGGCGTCCGTCAGCCGCCCGAGGTATCAGGCCTGCTCGATCCGAGGCGCTCTGCGGTCGCGTGTTCATCGAGCACCGAGCGGATGCCGCAGCTCGGCCCCCCGAGTCGATGACGACATCAACAACAGGTGCGGTTCCGCGCTCACCTGCCGAGGACCATTCGAACCGTCGACCACCCGTCGATCTCGAGCAGTTCCAGCCGTCCTCCGCTGGCCTCCGCGCATCCACGCGCGATGTCGAGGCCGAGACCCGTCGAGCCGCGGTCGCTGCGTCCGCGTTGGAGCGCCTCCAGAGGCACACCCGGGCCGCGGTCACGCACATCCACCGCGAGGCGACCCTCGGGCAGGTCGGCGACGACGACCGAGACCGCCGTGCGCTCTGCGGTGTGCGCGACGGCGTTCTCGAGCAGCGCGTCGAGGGCCGCCGCGAGGTCCTCGGCGGCGCATCGCACCGCGGTGCCATCCTCCGACTCGATGACGATGGAGGTCTCGCGGCCCTGGTCCTCCATGAGTGCCGACCAGTAGTCGAATCGGTCCCGCGCGACGACGGCGGCGTCGCACGAGGGCAGCGCACCCTCGCGTTGCGGACGGCGGGCGGCGCGGATGACCGCGGTGAGCGTGCGCTCCAACTGGGCGACGTGCTCCTCGAGCTCGTCCTTGGCGGGCGACGGCGGCAGGGCTTCGACGTCGAGCCGCACGGCGGTCAGCGGCGTGCGGAGCCGATGCGAGAGATCGGCGGCGGTCTCGCGTTCGAACTGCAGCAGGTCCTCGATCCGCCCGGCGAGTCGGTTGAGCGCATCGCCGACGCGCCGAACCTCCGGGGGGCCGTCGTCGGGCACGCGGGCGTCGAGATCACCGTGGGCAAGCCGATCAGCCGTCACCGCGGCGGCGGCGAGGTGCCGGCTGAGCCGCCTCGCGATCAGCAGGGCGACGGCCGCGACGACGATGAGCACGGCGACGGCTGCGAGTGCGAGTGCGCCCATCCGGTCGACGACCGCGTTCACCCACGTCGACGTGCTGATGTCCGCGCACACGGTGACGGTGCCCGCATCCGTCTCGGTGCTGATGGCGATGCGTCGGCCGCCGTCGATCGGGGCGACCGCGGGCGCACCGTCACCGGTCGGTCCCTCGCCCAGCGGCTCGTCTCCGGCGCCCGGCACGGCCGCGGCATCCGCCTCGCACTGCACTCCGGCCGCGCCGACCGTGCCGCCGTCGGGCAACGCGACCGTCACCGCGACGCCGGGGAAGCGCTCGTCCGTCTGATCGAGCACGGCCGTGAGGCTGTCAGCGTCGTCGGAACCCGCGTCGACGGCGTCGACGACGGTCTGCGCGGCGAACTGCGCCTCGCGCTCGGCGTCCTCTCGCGCGTCCTGCGCGACGATCAGGCCGACCGGGATGGCGAGCAGCACCAGCACGGCGACGGCGGAACCCACGCCGAGTGCGACGATCCGGGTGCGAAGGCTGAGGGTCACGCGCCGCCGCCCGCCGGATCGACGAGCTTCACGCCGACGCCGCGAACACTGTGCAGGTAGCGCGGCTCGGCGGCGGTCTCGCCGAGCTTGCGACGCAGCCACGACAGGTGCACGTCCACGGTCCGATCCGCGCCGCCCCACGGCATCTGCCACACCTCGCTCAGCAGCTCCCGTTTGCTGACAACCTGCCCGGCGCGGACTGCGAGCGCGAGCAGCAGGTCGAACTCCTTGCGGTTGAGGGCCAGTTCCGCGCCGGCGAGCCGCGCCGTGCGAGCCGGCGGATCGATGACGAGCTCGCCGACGACGATCCGACGGTCGTCCGATTCCTCGCCGGACGCGCCGGCCCGACGCAGGACGGCGCGGATCCGGGCCATGGCCTGCGCCGCTGAGAACGGCTTGACCAGGTAGTCGTCGGCGCCGGCGTCGAGTAGGCGCACGATCTCGGCGTCGTCGTCCCGAGCGGTGGCGATGACGACCGGGACGTCGCTCGTCGCCCGGAGCATAACGAGTACGTTCGCCCCGTCGAGGTCGGGCAGGCCGAGGTCGAGCATGACGGCCTCCGGCTGCTCGACCGCCAGCGCCTTCATGGCGCCCACCGCGGTGTCCACGGCCGTCACGGTGGCGCCCTGGTCGGTCAGCCCGCGGGTGAGCGCCGCCCGGATGGCCGGGTCGTCCTCGACGAGCAGGATTCGCGGCATGGCCTCAGGGTAGCCGGGCACGCGCTGCAGCACGACGGCGCTCATGTCGCGACATCCGCGACGGCCCGGGACTGGGGCTCGGCCTCGGGCTCGGCGGGCGCAGTGCCCTCCGAGCCGGATGCCGCGGCGGCATCCGAGGCGGACGCCCGCACGCCGCGCGACCGAACCCGCCCGTGAAGCACCGCCGCCGCCGCGATGACCGCGAAGCCGATCGGCACGGCCCAGGACGAGGCGACCACCGCCTCCTCCACGCCCGCGAGCGGGTTCGCGATCACCTCGAGGCGATCCAGCGCCCACGCGCCGGCGGCCACGAGCGCGATCCCGGCGGCCGCCAACCGCACCGGCGTGTACCAGCGGGTGCGCGACAGCACGAGCAGCGACGGGAAGACGAGCGCGATGGCGGTCAGCTGCGCCAGCTCGATGCCGACGTTGAACGCCAGCAGCACCGGCCACGACGCCTGGCCTTCGAACCCGAGGTCCGCCAGGATGCCGGCGAACGCGAGACCGTGGATGAGTCCGAACGCACCGGCGATGATCACCTCGCCACGTCGGACGAGCGGCCGGATGGCGTGGATCGCCGCCACGCCCACCGAGGCCGCGATGAGGATCTCGACCGTCTGGCTGGGCACGTCCACCCACCCCATGGCGGCGGCGATGAGGGTGATCGAGTGCCCCACGGTGAACGCGGTCGCGACCCGCACGACGGCCCACACGCTGTCACGCACCCGTCGGCCCTCCCGCCACCTCCCCGCGAGCGCCAGCAACGGCGCCGGGAGCAGGAGCGCGAACAGGAACAGCAGGTGGTCGGCTCCCTCCATGACGTGGTGGAAGCCGCTCCAGATCATGTCGACCACGCCGGGATCGGTCGCCGCCGCGGCATCCGCGACCTCACCGACCGTCACCGTGCCATCCGTCTCGGTGATGACGCCGGCGAGGCCGATCGAGCCATCGGCATCCGTGACGACGACGGTCACCTCGTGCGTCACGCCGTCGGCGATCACGCCGTCGTAGCTGAAGGTGAAGTCGCCGGGGTCGGCGGCGCCGGCGTCGAGCGACACGTCGATGGAGAGCACCGCGACATCCTCGATGGTCGTGACGGTCACCTCGCCGAACGCCTCGGTCCACTCGGTGCCGTCGGCGCCGGTCACGGTGAGGTGTTCGGCGAGGTAGGCGACGAGTTCGTCTGCGTCGGCGGCGACCGCTGACGTGTCATCGGCGTAGTCGGTGCCGAGCGCCGCGTCGAGGGCGACGAGCGGGATCTGGATGGTGCCGTCGACGCTGTCCGACCCGACGGTCAGCGTCACGGCGGTGCTGTCGACGGAGTGCGCGTACGCGGCGGTGGGAACCATGGCGAGCAGGGCCGCGACCGCGACCGCAGCGAGTGCGGTCGCGGCCCGTCGGCCGGCTCGGGCGAGGCGAGTCATGATGGTCTCCGAGTCGGTCGGGGAGCTCAGCCCTCGTAGTTGACGCGTTCGGTGAACGCCTCCTCGAGCTGGGCCATGTAGTCGGCGGCCTGGTCGTCGGTGATGATCCCGTCTGCCTGCGCCTGCTCGATCACCGGTGCGAAGTCGGCGACGAGGGCGTCGATGAGCGTCTGCGGGTCGATGCCCAGGTCGGTCGCCACGGCGGCCAGGTTCTGTCCGGCGTCCATGCGCGCGTGCAGCTCGGCGTGGGTGATGCCGAGCACCTCGTCGAGCACGCTCTCGATGGGCTGGTGGCCGCGGTGGATGCCGAGCGACGCGTCGCCGAGGGCGGTCTCGATCAGCGCGTCGAGATCGGCGGTCGACGTTGCGACGGTGTCCGCGCCGGCCTCTCCGCCGGGGCCGCCCGCGGGGGCTGCCGAGGTGTCCTCGCTCGACGTCTCGGTCGTGCTGCTCTCGGTCGTCTCTGTGCTGCTGGTGGATGACTCGGTGCTCGCCGTGTCGGTCGCCGCGACGGCCGTGCAGCCGACGAGGGTGAACGCCGCGAGGGCGATGGTGGCGGTGGCGAGGGCCTTCTTGATGTTCATGGGATGTCTCCTTGTGTCGGGCCGGGGGTTCCGGTGACATCCACATTCGCCGAGCGCGATTCAGCGGCACGCCAACGAACGATCAAGGGAACGTCAAATCTTCCAGCGGGTTCGCTCGGTGCGGCGAGACGGCTGGGGGCCACCTGTCAACCAGCGGCCCTGAGGTGTAGCGTCAGCAGAGGGGTTTTTCGCCAAGGGGGGCGGTTTGAATGCCAGGACCGATCTACACTCCAACGCTCTGGGCTCACGACGTCGACGATCAGACAGGGTGGGCTTCGCTGACTGTGCGGTTCCGCAAGACCGACGTCGTGGCGCATACCAGCATCAGCGCGTTTCCATCCATGCCGGATCGGCGGCCGACGTACGGTGAGACGTGGGTTCTCGCGCCACCCGGCAGCGGTCCTGGCCATACTTGGGCCAGGGATGCACAGATCCGTACAAACACGAACGGGCTTACCTTCTGGGTGGCTTGCCAGAGGGGGTTCATCGCAGCTGTGGGAGCAGTGTTCGCCGACATCGCTCCGCGGATCCTCGACCCACTGCGTGAGGTGAGCTGGGCGCGCTACACCACCGATGGGCTTGTCCGAAGCGTTGACACCCTTGTCCTCCTCGAAGGAGCGGAGGATGTGGACACGGACCTCTTCGAACGGCAACTGCGCGATTCCGGCCTGCCGGGCGTGAGCGAGGAGTTGCTGGTGCGGCCATTCAATCGTGCCGAATGGCTGAGGCCCGCGAGACTCAAGGTGGATCCGGCCAGCGGAGAGATCCGTGCCGATGAGATCCCGGATGGGGGCATTCCACGCGAGTAGGCGTCAGCTTCAGTCGCGCGGGGTGCGGTGCCCGCCCCCGGTGTCGAGGTCATCGCCGGCCTCGAGGTCGGGGCCGTCGCTCTCGGTGATGTTCGCCCCCTCGAAGAACGGATCGACGCCCAACTCGCGGTCGTGCTCGGCGCGCAGCCGTGCCTGCTCGTTCGCGCTGTCGGCGAAGTCCCGGTCGTCACGTAGGTCCCGGTCGCCGCGCCCCGTGGTGTCGCTCATGGTCGTCCTCCTCACCGATGTGTTCAGGGTAGTTCCCCGGGTGCCCCGCCGCACCGGGGTTGCGAAGCGAGCGGATGCCACGGCGCGGCCCTGCCGGGCATGCGCGCGCTCAGCGGCATCCGCTCGACTGCTGAGCTGTGTGCAGGCGTCGCGCGTCTACCGGGCACGCCGGATCGGCAGGATGGTCTCGGGTGGCTCAGGGCCGAGGAGGAAGTCCGTGATGATCCCGGCCACGAACTGCGGACGCTCGAGCACGACAGCATGTGAGGCGCCGGGAACGACGCAGAGCCGACCGGCCGGTAGAGCCTCATAGAGCGCGACCGCGTGGTCCAGGCGAACGACGTCGTCGTCGCCCACAAGCACCAGCGTCGGATGCTCGATTCGAGCGAGGTCGTCGCTGGTCAGTGTCGGCTCGGTGGTGACCATTGCCATGAACTTCTCCGCCACGACGGGAAAGTGGCCCGCACCGTCGGGTGAGCGCTTCGCATAGCCCTCGAGCAGGATCGAGGGCGCTGAGTCTTCGCCCAGATCGAGCTCATGGACCCCCTCGAAGTGGAAGTTGGCCCCGATGAGCACGAGCCGGTCGACGATGTCGGGCCGACGAAGCGCGACGAGCATCGCGACGATGCCGCCATCGCTCCATCCCACGAGGTGAACCTTCGATGCAGCGTCGAGTTGCTCGATCACCTTGATGGCGTGCGTAGCCATGTCGTCGTAGTGGAACGGCGCATCGGTATCGGCGGTGTAGCCGTGGCCGCGACGGTCGAAGGCGATGAGGCGGAAGCTCCCCGCCAGCTCTGAGCCGATCGAGTCGAGGAGGTCGTCGCTGTTGCCGAGGCCCCCGTGAAGGAGCACGACGGTGTGCTCACCGCTTCCGCGGGTCTCGGTCCAGGTGCTGACCCCGTCGATGTCGATGCGTGCCACCATTGCTTCCTCCTCGCTCGGTGGAAGGAACCGGACTGCGATCGGATGCCACAACAGTTGCGCTGTGGCGGACGGGCGTCAACCCACGTCGAGCCCGCAGACGTTCCTGCACATCGCCTCGAGTGACGACAGCATCCGGCGGCGGGTGGGACCAGCCGTGGTCTGCTTGGCGCTACCTCTCGGAGGAGGGGGAGGCCGCCTGAAACCCAGTGCTCCCGCTCTTATCTCACGACTCGACCGGACCTGTCATGAGCTACGACCGAGCAGACCACGCAATTGTGACGGCGTCAAGCGCAACGACCATCGGGCACGTCGCGGTCATCGCGGTCCGTGGTGGCGCTCATGGTCGTCCTCCTCGCTCGATGCGCTCAGGCCAGTTCGCCGGATGCCCCGCCGCACCGGGCTTGCGGACCGAGCTCGGCGTGCCATCAGACCCGGCCCGGCCGGTCAGTCGCCGCCTGGGCCCGTGCGTCCGGTTCGAGACCCTTGAGAAGACCGGCGAGCGGAGCGCGGCGGACGTGACCGCATGTGCTGCACGACACGGCCGAGCAGACGCGTGAGCTGGTCACGGTCGGCGCCATCGAGCGCATCGACGAGCACGTCGCGCACCACTTCGACGTGGCCGGGAAGGACGCGCTCGAGCACGGACGCACCCTTCGGCGAGAGCGTCACGTTCACGCCGCGCTCATCCTGCTTCGACGGCACCCGTGCGACGAGCCCCGCCTGCTCGAGCCGGTCGACCTGGTAGGTCAGGCCGCTCTTGCTGTGCACCAGCCGGTCGGCGAGGTCGGTCATGCTGCACGGCGATGACGGGTTTTCGCCGAGGATCGCGAGGATCTGGAACTGCACGAAGCTGAGCCCTCCGTCGCGCCGCAGCTGACCCTCCACGCCGTGCTGCACGAGGGCACTCACCTCGAGCAGCGCGAAGTACACGCCGAACTCCGGGGGCAGGCTCGGCGGAACGGTGGCGTCCGGCATGCCCGAATCCTATGTCACCGCTTTGGTTCGAATTGGAAATAGATCCGGCGAGGCGCGCGTTGTCGACCGTCACAGCTAGTTCGAATTCGAAGGAGTTATCCGACATGACCGTCTCAGACACCACCCCCACGAACACGACCACGACCCTGACTCCGACCACGAAAGGACGCACTACCATGCGCGCCATCCAGTTCACCGACTACGGCCAGCCGGCCGTACTCGAGACCGTCGAGCTCCCACGACCCGAGGCGGGGCCAGGCGAGGCGCTCGTTCGGGTCGCCGGCACGACCTTCAACCAGGTCGACGCCACCATGCGTGCCGGCTACCTGGCGGAGGTGTTCCCCGTCGACCTGCCGCACGTGCCGGGCATCGACGTCAGCGGCACCGTGATCGCCGTCGGCGAGGGGGTCCCTGTCGACCTGGTCGGCCGAGACGTCGTCGCGTTCCTGCCGATGACCGGGCCCGGTGCCTCCGCGGAGTACGCGACCGTGCCCGCCGAGCTGATCGCCCCTGCGCCGACGTCCATTCCGCTGGCGGATGCCGCGGCGCTGGCCTCGAGCGCGCTCACCGCCTGGCAGGCGATCGTCGAGCAGGCAGACGTTCGCGCCGGGCAGCGTGTGCTCGTGAACGGCGCCGGCGGCGGTGTCGGCGGCCTCGCCGTGCAGCTCGCCGCCGCGGCCGGCGCGACGGTGGTCGCCACAGCCAGCGCGCGAAGCCGTGATGCGGTCGCGGCGCAGGGCGCCTCGCAGGTCATCGACTACACGACGACGCCCGTGGCCGACGCCGTGACCGAGCCGGTCGACGTCGTCCTGAACCTCGTGCGGACGACGCCCGAGGAGACCGAGGCGCTCGTTTCGCTCGTGAATCCCGGCGGCGTCTTCGTCTCCACGACGACGCCCGGCGTGGTGCCGCCAGGCGCCGACCTCCGCACCGTGAGCCTCTTCGTCCGCAGCGACGCCGCCCAGCTGGCGCATGTGGTGCAGCTCGTCGACGCCGGCGAGCTGCGAGTCGACGTGAGTGCGCACTATCCGCTCGAGGCGCTCGCCACGGTGCACCGCCTCGGTGAGGCCGGCGAGCTCCGCGGCAAGGTGGTGCTCACGCCGACGCGCCACGGCGACGGTGACGGCGATGGCGACCAGCCGTAAGGCGAAGGTGATCGGGCCCGGTGCGGCGATGACGTCGCTGCACCGGGCGACCCACCACGTCGTGTGATCGCCCACGGCCGCGGGCACGCGCATGGTTGCCTGCACGCGCACTGCCACGTTCAGGCGGCCGGCGGCGCGCACAGTCATGTTCAGGCGGCCGGCTGGGCGTCGGTGCTCTCCGGCACCGCGCGTGGATCGAGGGTGTCCAACGCGTCGTGTGTGTCGAATGCGTCGTCTGCGTGTTGCTCGTCCGCGCGTCGCTCGCCCCCGACGCGCTCGCGTCGTCGTCGCAGCCGGTCGGCGATTCGTGTCGGTGATTTCGTGGCCACCGCCCACGTACCGCCGGGATCGAGCCACGCGGGCGGGCGAATGTGGGGCACGCCCCGCAGCATCCGGATCTGCCACCCCGACGTGTCGATCGTGCGGTGGTGGAACCAGCAGACCATCACCCCGTTGTCGGTGTGGGTGGGACCACCCGATTCGTCGGGGATAACGTGGTGGATCTCGCACCACGCCGCCGGAACGGTGCATCCGGGGATGAGGCATCCGCCGTCGCGCAGGGTGATCGCCCTACGCTGGTGCGCCGTGAAGCACCGCTCGGGGGAACCGAGCTGCAGGATGGCTCCCGCATCGTCGACCACGACCGTCTGGATCCCTCCCGTGCACATCATGTGTCGTGCGGCTCGCAGCGAGACGGGGATCGCGACGCCGTCGGCGTGGGCGACGCCATGGCCCGACTCCAGATCGCTGGCCCTAACGCTCACCAGCACGGTGGGCGCGGCACCGCCGATCTTGGGGTGCTCCCCTGAGCGCGCCGCGGAGGCCACGATCACGGCGATCACGTCGTGACGCTGTTGGTCGGGCGTTCGCGTCTCGGCCTGGGTGGCCAGGTCGGCGCGCTCCTCGGCGGTGAGGAACCCACCGCCCGCGCGGGGCGCGAGATATGCGTCGAAGAGGCGGGTGAGCCCGGCCGCCACCTCGGGCATGAGTTCGCCGCTGACGGCGATGAGCCCGTCGCGTGCTCGACCGATGCGGAAACCGCGGCGACGCATGGCCCGCTCGTCGTCGGGTTCGGGTCCGTCCTGGTCGAGGTACGCCGCCCACGCCCGAGCCTGGATTCGAAGCTCGTCGGCCGCGCACCGCAGCGGCGCGCCCTCGCCTGCGCCGACGGCTTCGGCGACGAGCGACCGCTCGGCGGCGTCGAGCGCGGCGGGATCAGCCACGATGCGCGCGCGGCCGAGCTCGCGAACGATGACGGATGCCGCATCCGCCCCGAGCTCGCCTGACCTCAGCCAGGTCGAGACGATCGGAAACTCCGCATCGACAGCCTCGCCCGAGAAGCCGACCCGAGCGCGGGTCGCCGCTCCGACGGCCACGCGCCGTCGTGCCTCGGCGCCCGACACCTGCGTGACCCGCTCGACGAGTTCGGAGGGCGACCGGCACCCCATGCGCGCCGACAGCCGCTCGCCCGCGAGCTCGCGGCGGGACCGTTCGGCGACTTCGCCGGCATACTCGAGGCGTCGCGCGTCGACCACGCGGCCGAGCGACTCGAGATCACGCATCGCGTGCAGGAGCTCGTCGTCGGAGCACCTCGCGGGAGCGGCCGCTTCCGACGCGGCGAGCAACACCGAGCGGACCTGCTCGAGCGCGTCGCGGAGGGCTTCCATACCGCCATCGTGCCATCACCCACTGACATTGAATCGGGATAGAAAGCCCTGATGAGCCTGTGAATAATCCCACTCTGCATGGGGTTGTGGAGGACGAGTCGTGCGAAGCCGCTCGAGCGGCGGCCGAGCGAGGCCGAGCGGCGGCGAGCGCGGCGAGCGTGGCGAGCGGAGCCCAGCGGCGGCCCGCATCGCGGCCGAGTGGCGGAGTAGGTCATCACGGGCCGTCATGAGCGACGCGCCCGGAACTGATCGACCCGTCGGTCGATCACGGTGCCGGCCGGCCACCGGCTCGCGAGCTCGAGCATCTCCTCAGCGACATCCGCCGCCCATTCGACAGGCCAGCCCATCACCCAGGCTCGCCTCGAAAACGAGGACCAGGTCATCGCGGGTGAAGCCCGGGTTCTCAATGACCCTTGCCGTCGTGGTGGCTCGATGCGAATGCAGGCCGGCGAATGCGTGCCCGCATCCGCACGGCCCATCGGGATCGCGGCGATCGGCGCGCACGGCTCCTGCACCCAGACCGGTTCGCCTTCGACGCACCAGTGGTAGTCGCCTGCATGCGCTCCCTGTGTGAGCGCGGTGGCCACCAACATCCTCATGTTCACTCCGCCTCGGCACGAGCGATGACGCGACGTTATCGGGGCCCACCGAAGTGGAGACCGAGGCGGTGGCTCTGCAACATTCGGCTCGCGGATGAATCATTTCTGCGTCCCGGTGGGCGTCGCATCCTGAGCCCTCGCCGCACGTGCGGCAGGTCGGTACGCTGAACTTGGAATCAGACCGGAGAGGGTGGGTGAGTTCCATGTATGCGACGAAGCACTGGAGCATCACCGTCGACATCGACGAAGAAGAGAACACCACGCTGGCACACGTCAGCCTGCGCACGCCCGCGGGTCAGGATGTGACTGGCGTCGGCCAGGCACAGCGCAACCCACTCGATCCGAGCGTGCCCGAGATCGGCGACGAGCTCGCGGTGGCGCGCGCGTTGCGCAACCTCGCCGAGCGATTGCTGCACACCACGGAGAAGGACATCAAGGGCGCCACCGGGGAGTCGGCGCACCTGCACCGGTAGTACCGAGCGCCCGAGAGCACCGAGCGGCCGACTCGCCGGGTGCCACGGATGCCGCAGACAAAGCGTGCGCGTCGGATGCCGCGGCATCCGATGACGCGCTCAGCTCGTGGTCGTGACCGCGCTTCGGTCGGCGTGCAGCGCGCCCGGGTAGAGATCGTCGAGGAGTCCGAGCGCAAGCTTGCGGAGCACGTCTTCGAGCGACCGCTGCACGGCCTCCTCGCTCTCGCCACGCCGACCCCAGATCGCCGCGAGACGATCCTGCTCGGCGACCACCGCGTCGACGACCATCGGTCGCCAGTGCGGCGGGTACTCGCCCTGCCGCCAGGCGCCTCGTCCGCGCCCGTAGTGCGCGACGGCCAGGTAGCGCAGCAGCGCGGAGGTCACGAGCCCGTCGAGGAACGCCTCCTCCCAGCGCAGGCTCGATTCGGTCCGGCCGCGCACGACGTTGACGCCCTGTGCGACGCCCGCGCCGCCGAGTGCGCCGATGATGGCGCCGGCCACCATGCCGGCGCCGAACGTGAGGCCGCCGGCGATGAGGTCGGCGCCGAGGCCCGTGAGTGCGCCCGAGACGACACCGGAGACCGCGGCGGTGCGGGTCCCGTCGAGCGGCGCATCGATGTGCACGTCGCCCGCCACCCGCTCGAGCACCTCTTCGGCCGCTCGCCCCTCAAGCCGGTGGATCGCGATGAGCCGCTCCAGGCCCTGCCGCAGGTCGGCCTGCAGTCGAGCGGCCATCTGTTCCTCGGCATCCGTTCGGGCTTGCGTTCGCGCCGGGCCCTGCAGGCCGAGGGAACCGCCGACCCGCTTCGCGAGCGATTCGGACGCCGGCGGAGGCACCGTCACGCGGTCGGCGGCGGCCCGCGCGATCGGCCCGGCAAGCGCCGACATCGCCGCTTGGAACTCGTCCATGCGCAGCTCACGCCAGGCGGCGGCCAACCGGGCGAAGGCCGACCGCGAGGCATCCGGAACCAGTGGCTCGATCGCCCCGAACAGCGTGAACTCCTGCACCCAGCAGCGGGCGAACGCGTCGAAGGCGAGCACCTCGCGCTCGGGGGTGGAGTCGCCGAGCGCGGCACGCCAGCGTGCGGCGTCGGCCTCCTCCACCGCCCGCTCGCGCGGCGGACCGGTCTGGTTGAGCAGCACGAGCACGGGCTTGCCGATCCACTCGAGCACTTCGAGCTCGGAGGCGAGGTAGCCGGCGTCGGCGGGCGCCTCGGCCGCGTTCACGAGGTAGAGCACGACGTCGGCCTGCTCGGCGACGTTGCGCACGGCGAGCTGGCTGAGCCACAGCACACGGTCCTGGTAGCGGTCCCACACCTGAGACAGGAACCACCCGATGGGGTTACGGTCCTGCCGCAGCCGGCGCGCGAGTCGCACGCTGTCGCCGAAGCCCGGGGTATCCCACAGCGTGAGCAGGTCGCCGTCGGCCGTCTGCACGAGCGGGTATGGCGTCGCCTCGGCGGTGACGTGCGGGGCGTCGCGCACCTCGCCGACGTCGCGCCCGAGCAGCGTGCGCGCGAGCGTCGTCTTGCCCGCGTTGGTGTGCGAAATGAGCGAGAGCGAGACGGCGCCGGCGTCGAGGCCCGCCGGTCGAGTAGCCGGCGCAGCCGGCGTATCGAGACCCCGGCCTTGGTCGGGCTGAGCGGATGCCGCGTGGTCGCTCATGTCCGCCTCGCGTCGGGCTTGGCGTCGCCATTGTGAGCAGATGCCGCGTCGGCGAGCTGCGCCTCGGCGGCGGCCAGGTCGGGCTCGGCGAGGTCGACGAACACCGCGACGCCGCCGTGCGCCTCGATCAGCTCGCGCCACACGGCGCGGCGCTCCTCGCGGCGCGCGGCGTCGTCGTCCCAACGCGCGAGGAACGCGGACTCGTCGACGAGCACGACGGTCGGTCCGGATGCCGCGGCGCGACCGCCCGCGCCGAGCGTCGCGAGGAACGCCCCGTGCGCGACGTCCTCGGGCGTGGCCGTGAGGCTGAACAGCGGCATTCGGATCTCGGGCGTGCCCGCGGCATCCGTCGCCGGACTCAACCACTCGTCGTCACCCCACCCGACGGGTGCATCGATGGTCGCGGCCGCGTTGCCGTACGCCCGCGCGAGGATCGCCTCGAGCCCCGCTCGCGCCTCGGGCGTGAGCGTGTAGCTGTACGGGATGACGCGCACCCGCGTCGGCTCACCCACCCACCCCGCAACGAGCCGGCGGTAGTACGGCTCGTCGAGCGGCGGCGGAACGTTCTTCGCGCGGCGCCGCTCGACCAGCCCCGTGACGATGGCGAGCACGAGTCGCGGAATGATGACGACCACGGCGACCGTGCCGGCCATGAGGTGCATCCACATCGCGGCGTTCTCGCTCGCGGGCGCCCGGATCGCCTCGATCGCGGCCACGTCGGGCACCGGGATGCCGGTGAGCCACGAGCCCGGCGCGAGCGTCACGGACAGCAGCGCGTGCACCTGCTCGGCGCCGAGGAACGTGCTCTCCCACGACGCGCGGTACTCGAACGCGAGCCCGCGCGTGTACAGGCCGGCGATCACGCCGAGCGCGGTCGCCGCCGCCGCGACGTGCAGCACGCGCGCGGCGCGCGCTCCGTACAGCGGCGCGGCGATGCGCGCCCACTCGCGAGGCAGCGCGGCGAGCACCGTGCGGCGGGCGGCGGTCGCGGCATCCGCTCGACTGCTCTCGCCGCCGCCGCGCACCGCCGCGATGCGGATCAGCGACGCCCGCAGCGGACCGGCCGCGCCACCGCGGAGCACCAGCGGCCGCACGAGCAGCCAGACGTACACGACCAGGTTCCATACGACGAGCGCGAACACCGGCGGCGCGAGCAGGTTGATGCTCGTCCCGCCGCCGATGCGGTCGATGAGCACGCCGAAGACGAACGCGCCGACCACGGTCACGACGCCCACCCACGGCCGCCACCGGATGCCGCGCACCGTGCGCGTCACGGCGGGCTGGCGCGTGCCGATGCGCTCGAGCACGAGCTGCGCGCGCCGCCCGAGGAACTCCGCGGCGCTCGCCCGCTCCCCCACGATGGCCGCCGCCGCTCGGCTGGCCCACTCGCGGTCGGCGTCCGTCCACAGCACCCGATCGCGGTCGGCCGTCTCGACGGCGCGCGCCGCGGTCGTGTCGAGGGCGGCCGACTCGTCCATATTCGGGGAGTCTATGCCGGGGTCTTCCTCAGAAATGGATTCACCCGCGCAAATGGTCAGTCGTAGGGCCGGGCCTGTGAGTCTGGATCCGCTCCGTGCGAGCCATACAGAAACACGAGCTATAACAGGAAACGGAAGGCGAATTCGGTACAAGGTTCGCTTCCCGCAACCGACAACTCCGCGCGTCTCGCGCGGTACTCTCGAAGTCCATGATTCCCGATCTCACGCCACCAGACTTGCACCCGTTGCGGGTGAGCGAACGTCCCGACTTCGAAGCCGGTGATACGGCGATCCGAGTTGTGGATCTGTTCGCCGGGTGCGGAGGGCTGACACTCGGGATTGCGCAAGCGGCGCGCGCGCACGGGTTCTCGCTCGAAATTCCGCTCGCGGTCGACTTCGAACGGATCGCGGCCGAGGTGTACCGGGCGAATTTCCCGGGTGCCAAGCGTGTGGATGTGGCGCCGGTCCAGTCGCTGTTCGATGGCGACCCGGGAAAGGGCGACGAGCCGCGGAAGGCGTTCACACTCGCCGAGGCGCGCATCCACAAGGATGTCGGTGCGATCGACGCTCTGATTGGCGGCCCGCCCTGTCAGGGGCATAGCAACCTCAACAACCACACCCGCCGCGTCGACGCGAAGAACGCCCTGTACCTGCGTATGGTTCGGGCGGCCCAGGTGCTCGAGCCGCGCATCGTGCTTATAGAGAATGTGCCGGCTGTGGTGAACGACCGCCACGACGGTGAAGGCGTCGTCACTCGAGCCGAGGCGCGGCTGAACGCAATGGGTTATCGGGTCGAGGCACGCATCATCCCAATCGCCCAGCTCGGAGTCGCCCAAACCCGTCGCCGTCACGTCATGATCGCCACGATGCCAGGCGAACAGCTCCCCGGCGACCTCTTCGACGAGCTCGAAGCGTCGGCTGTGAGCCGCGACCTCCAGTGGGCGATCGGCGACCTCACCGATTCTCCCGAGCGCGCGACGACGATCTTCGATAAGGCCCCACAGGCCAAGGTGGAGAACCTCAAGCGGATGCAGTGGCTACTCGACCGCCCCGGGGTGTTCGACCTGCCGAACGAGCTTCGTCCTGAGTGCCACCGCGGAGACCACTCGTACAAGTCGATGTATGGCCAGCTCAGGTGGAACGAGCCCGCCCAGACAATCACCTCCGGCTACGGCTCGATCGGCCAGGGCCGCTACATGCACCCCTCCCGGCCGCGGGCACTGACCGCCCATGAGGCGGCCCGCATCCAGGGTTTCCCCGACTACTTCGATTTCTCCGCCTGCCGCACGCGCAGCGAGTTGAGCGTGATGATCGGCAACGCGGTCCCACCACAAGTTGGGGAACGGGTGTTCTCACTGTTGCTCGACTTCCGCGAGAACTCACGGATCTCGCGCGAACGCGGATATGCATCAGGTGTGTGAGGACGCCGATCGCGTGTAAACAAGTTCTCGGTGCGCAGGCGTGTCGAGGGACTATTGCTCGAACGGATGCGGTCATCGACACGAGCGAGACACCCCCGGGAAGGCACCAAAAGTCGACTGCGAGCTGACCTCGGCCCCCAGGTTGTGGTCAGCTCACGGACCACGAACGTCAGGGCGCCGCAACCTGAAACAGATCGACGTCGCCGAGGTGCCCCATTTTATGCTCGAATTCTGGGCGACGTTCCCGAAGCGGGTGCTTGCTACCCATGATCGACCTGCTACCTCCTGCGCCCCGAGACTGATGGACTGCCGCCTACTCGAGGGCCATCGAAACCCGGGCGTGTCGACCGTCGACGGCATAGTGTCGAGTGGAGCGTGCAGCGATACGATCGCGACGCAACCACGTTAGAGGCTCGAAGGGCTCGTGTAATGGCACTAGAAGTTAATGGCCTGGTCGAGCGAATGCATCGCTACCAGCCATTTCACGCCGACAGCGCAGACCTCGTATACGAGAGGCAAGCCGACCATAACAACCCGACCTTCGAAGTAGTCACCCTCGGCTATCTGTTGGCTGCCGTCGAGCAGCCGTCTACCCACACGATCGTGCTTACTGGCGACGCCGGCCACGGAAAGACGAGCCTCTGCGCGCACCTCCTCGTGAGATTGGGCCTGAGCAATGACGAAGCGTCTCGTGCTGTCGAGACCGCCGGCAGGTCAGGTCACGAATCTGTGGGCCGCACAGCTAACGGTCGACCGATCTACATGCTCAAGGATCTCAGCGACTTCGCAGCGAAGGTCGGAGCCGAACGGTTGGTTGCCCTCCTTGACCCTCCCCAGGACGGCGTCGCAATCATCTGCGCCAACGAGGGGCAGCTACGGAATTGCGTCGCGGAGGATCAGTCGGGCCGCGCGCGGATCGTCGTCGACACGCTCGGGGCAGGGATTGCGCGAGGGGCGGTACAGAGCGAGGACGCCGCAGTCGTGGTGATCAACCTCAACTATCAGTCAGTTGCGCCTGACCGTGACAGCGACGGCTTGGTCGACTGGGCTGTCAAGAACTGGTCGGCCGACAAGAGATCATGGCAGGTCTGCAAGAGGTGCGATGCACAGGCAGTCTGCCCGATCTTCGCGAACCATCAGGCCCTCAGCGATACGACAAGCGGCCCACCCCGTCGTCGCGCCATTCGGGACCTCTTTAGCGCTGCCGAGCAGACCGGCGCCGTGATCACGACGAGACAGGCCCTCTCGGTGCTCGCCCACGGTATCACCGGCGGTCTCACATGCAAGGACGTCCATCGGCGATACGGAAACTCGCGTGCGGATACCTCATGGCAGTATCCCTTTCAATACCACCAGGCACTCTTTGGCGATCGGCTCTCCGTACAGCAGCGACAGCAGGTGCCCGCGATCGCCGCACTGAGGCGGCTCGACCCCGGCATGGTGTCACGTCGCCAGGTTGACGACGCGCTTGAGCCGGAGGCGGTTCTGGTCTCGTATCTTCCGCCGGTCCCGGGCGTCAATGGTCAGAGAATCCGTACCGCGCAGGACGCGCAGCGAGAGGCAAATGCACTCCGGGACCTTTATACGTTCCTGCGACGCGCGAACTTCTTCGACGCAGACCGCGTGGACAGGTTCGCCCGGCTGGGTCTGAGCGCCGGTGACGCGTTCGTAGCGATAAGGTCCAACACGCCCGACTCTGGCAAGACCGCAGTTCGCGACGTCATCCTCAAGGGCCTTGAGGCAGTGCAGGGCGTTCATCGAGTGGGTAACAACCCCGACTTCTTAGTACTCGACCCTGCCTTCTTCTCACACCGCACCCGAGCTGCTGTTGTCTCACGCAGAGTCACCAGCAAACCGGTGCAAGTCGTCGACCAGGTGACGCAGTGGATGAGCGAAGTCAGCTCCGGTGGCGCCGAACCAGTTCTCCATGAGGCTGTTGAGTGGATCAACCGGGCGATCTACGTTCGAATTCCTGGCCCGCACGGGAAGCGACCAGTCGCGGTAGAAGTCGACCTCCTGCGATTCGAACTGCTGAATCGTTGGGCGGCTGGCCTCCGGAGTGGTACGCAGCACGAGGCGGAGATCCGCGGCCTAACGAGCACGCTTTCCGCGCTCGCGGAGGCCGCGAGCGAACGGGAGGAGATTCAGGTGCTCGTTGGCGCGACAATGCGGAAGCTAATGATCGACGTCGGCGACCAGATTAGATCGGTGCGTGCATGATGGCGGACCGGTCGAAGGCCGAAGTCGTCCTCGACCTCTTCGGAGTCAACCTTGAACAGCAGGGGCGCGGCTTTTACGTGTCGCTCGAATTGTTGGCGATAGCCCGAGGTGTGTACGAGCTTGATGCATCCGCTCTACTTGATGCTGACGCCGCCGTCGTGTCCTATGTGCGAGCATCGCACGACCTCGCCCGGCGGATCGCTGTTGGCGCCGACATTGATCAGCAGACTCTCGCCCGCTCCGTCGATGACAGCGACACACTGGCGACGCTTCAGGCACTGACGTCGTCACTGCTCGTGGAGATTCCAGGTAGGCGCAAGTCACCAAACTGGTACAACGCGCATCTCTACCCATTCGTGGGCGAACTCATACACTACGACGCAGCAGAGCGACACGAGGCGGGCATGCCTCGCGGAACCAGAGCTCCGCATATCGAGCGATATGTTTTCCGGGATGGCGGCGAATGGGCGTATCGAGTGCTCCGCAAAGACCAGAACGGCCCGCGACGTGCCAGCACGCGTGAGGGCCTGATCGAACTGGTCAGGGACAGCGACACCCCGCTGGGGGAAATCGCTCACTCGCTCCGTGCGCACGACCACGCCAAGGAATCCGACCCGTATGAGGCCAGGACTGAGCATGAAATCGAGACCTACGAGCACCTCAGCCCGTGGCCGGAGCACCTGCGGCGTGGCATCAATTTCATCGTGTCGCGAGACGGCGTCCCCCGGGCAAAACGGATCGAAAGCCTGATGCACTGGGCGCCCTACTGCCTCGCACGACATCAGCTGCACCTCGCGAGGACTGCTCTCCGCCAGCCGTTAGAGGATGTCTACGTCGACTTCGGCCGGGAGGCGACGACTTTACGCCGCCTTTCGCAAGACTCGCTTGAGGCGTTTAGGAAGAACGTAGTGAACGCCATCATCGAGCGAGCGACACGCTTTCACGACAAGGCGATCAATGAAGGCGATGACGCACGGGCCAAGCGCTACGCGCGGCACATGAAGCCAAGCGCATCCGGTACCGGTTCACCCCGCTCGTTCTTTTCCGAGACGCTTGCGGCAGTTGGGGCTCTAAATGCGACAGCGGGCCGGCGTCACTTCACGATGAAGCCACCGATGCTTGAGGCCGTTGTCGCCGCGACTCTGGAGCCTGGGACCGAGGAGGAGTACTACAACTTCTGCACTCGGATTTACGACGAGTATCGGATCGTAGTGGACGAGCGCACGGCCGACGAGCACGACCTAACGTTCGACGTCGACGCCTCGGTTTTCCGACGTAACTCGGACGCCTTCCGAGCGTCGCTCGGCGCTACAGGTCTGCTAACTCAGTACTCAGACGCAACCAGCATCGTACGTGGAGAGCCAAGATGATCGACGGCGGGGAAGTCACGACCCTGGGGCGCGTTGTGGCGTTGGTTGCCTTAGACGTGGTAGGCACGCCCTCGGAAAACGCAAGCCCCGCGCTGCGCGTGACAGGGTTCGACAAGTCGATCGTTCAAGCAGCTCTGCGCGAGGTCGCCGCACAACTGAGCGAGGAGGACGACGACAAACTGATCGTCAAGGTTGGAACGGTGGGCCCGATTGACGGCGTGCCGACCAGATTTCTCCTTGAGGAGGCGGAGCAACTAACCACCTTCCGCAACGTTCCGCCAGGCAAGTCGGTCCTACTATTCGATTGGGGCGCCCCGCCTGACGGCCAAGGTCTCGCGACTATTCACCGCTTGGACGATGCCGCTCTCCTCGGGGGTCATAGTGAGAACGAAAGCACAGAGAGATTCGAGCTCTTCGTTCGTGAGGCATGGAACAAGGCAGGCGGGACAGGCGCACCGCCTTCGACGCTGATAACGTACCTCTCTCGGGTTTGGCGCTCTGTCTCGGAGGAGGAAGAGCGTTCCCTGCGACGATGGGCGCAATACCTCGTAGAGGCTGCGACAGCAGTTGCCAGCGCAAGGATTCACGCTCTCGACCTTGTTCGAGCGGCGATCTCGAACGCACTGCCGAGTCTCGGCTTGTTTCCCGATTCTGACCTGTTCGCTTCCGACAGCGCGGTTGAAGCGCGGATTAGGAAGAACGTCCGTGCAAGCGCGTTGAAACAGCCGAGCGGTTCACCAATTTCGGAAGACGATTTGCTTGCGCGAATTGATGCAGCGGAGTTAACATCCCATGCGCTCGACCGCGTTGGTCTCTCCGAGGCGGGCGCGAAAGCCCACATGCGGAACCTCGTGATGGAACGCAGCGAGCGCACGGAAGACGCCCGCCGCGCTCTCGATCTGGCGCTCTGGCTTGAGATCTTTGAGCGGCGGACGAGAAAGGTTGGGCTCGGGCGGCAGATCCGTGACGCGATCGAGGGGACTGCAACACCCGAGCGAGTCGACGAGTATGACTCCCTACTGGTTGAGGCTGGCCTCGATCGGAGTGATCAGGAGGACGCTGAGAGGTTCTTGTCGGCAGAACCACCAGTCGACACCGATCCACTAGCCGATCTGCTCCCGAAACGCTTGCGCCGTCGAGTCGAAAAAATCGCATTCCCCGACTCGCAGTTCGTCCTCGATCCCCTCCGGGCGCTCCTGCGGGAACTGACGTACTTCGATGAGGACGACGAAGGCACAGTGCTGATGCGGGTCGAAGGATCGACCGAGAGTGGCGAATGGACACGCTGGCTATTCGCGTTCCTCTACGGGCGGAGCCTGAAGCGGATTCAATCGGATGTTGGGCTCCGCCTCGGACTGGGGGTGGAGAAACAGCTCCTCTCATGCAATAAACCTGCCCTTCCACCCGACGATGAGCCTTTCGATGTCATTGAGGCCTGGGCCGCTATCCGGATCATCGTCGAGATTCCTGGCGGAACCCAGCGCCGATTCCGATGGGACCCTCTAAATATTCCGGGCCAGATCGCCGTGGCAGCGCTCATGAACGGGTACGAGACTGCACCCGGTGAATCACACGACGGTACGTTTGACGGTTTTCTGGAACAGTTCGGCGACCCGCGTGACTGGCAGAGAGGGCCGTTGTCGGCGCCTTCCGGAGATTTCGGCGCAGAACTGTTCGATCATCGACGGCAGTTCTACTTGAGTCTCACCGATGGCATAGATGCGGAACTCCTCAACGTTTATCTCGACGAGTGGGAGCAGTCGCTTCGCCGTGCGCGGGCTGAACTCATTCCCGCCAGCGCGCCACACGCCGACCTCGCCGACGTCGTGCTTAGCGACGTCGTTCGACTGGGTGGGCACCGGCTCGCAATGCTCGCAACACACCCCCTTAGACTGCGTTGGCTCGCGAGCCACTACGCGCAGATGACAAGTCTGATAGCCAAGGCGCTAACCGATCGACTGAGCCTGAACAAGGAGAACAGCGATCTCTTCTTCGACGCACTCGAGCGCGTATCGCCACATGGGACTCCGGCAGTCGTTGTCGGCCCGGATCAGACGGTCGCCATACCGATGCGCGAATCGGCCGGGCATGAGGAATACGCGCCGGTTCGCCAAGGTGGAAACGAGTCTCGTGAGTGGCTTGCCGCAGTCGATGAGACCGCGATCGACGAGATGGTTCGGGTGATCACGGACTACCTCAGCACCTACCCACACAAGCTCGATGGCCTCTCGGTCCTATTGCTCGACCGCAATGGCGATCCGGTACTTCCGGTTCGAGTGGCGAAGCGCGTGAGGGCGAGGAATCCTCGACTTCGGCTTGAGCTGACGGTTCTGGCTCCACAATCGACTCACCAAGACGTGATTCGGGCCTTCGACGCCGAGTTTGCGGACATAGAGGCCACCGATGGGCGCTTCCTTCCCGACGTTCAGCTCGTCCTCACGGAATGGGAGCCCGAACGCGCGGTCGACCTTACTGGGCTTAATGACTCGATCGACATCGCGCTGGCACCAGCGTTGTTCGGTACCCAGACGAGCATCATCGCAAGTACGCAGGATCCGGCGGCCTCGGTCGCCGGCCGATATGACCCATGGACCCACGCTGCAGCCCACAACCTCGCGGAGTCGAGTGAGAACGTCGTACGAGAACTCCTCCCGAGCTCGCCTGACGAGACCTTGGAGACGTGGTCGACGCTCTGCGTGCGTTACGACCGGCGCTCGCCGGTCGCGCGGGAGAAAGAGGCCAACACCGACTATTTCGAGATGCAGGTCCAGTTCGACCGGCACCAGGCACTGTTCCTCGCGCTTCACATGGTCGCTCATTGGGTTGTGACACTCGACTCGTTCGTCGGACGTGACCAGATCGATGCGCTCCCCGAGCGGCCGGATGTCATCCTCGTCAAACCTGGTGTCGGGAAGAACGAGGCCTACACGCTCATCGTTAGTTCGCAGACCGGCCGACGCTTGGTTGTGCAACGTCTACGTCGCCGTCTCGTGGATATCGGTGCCGTCGAAGCAGCAGAAGCCCATGAGATCGCTACGCGGTTCTACACCGTGGGTCGGAACGTCGTGCCAGGGGCAGTTCTTAGATCTCTGGGTATCGGCACGACGATCAACGAGATTGTCGGCCTTGTCGCGACACGGTTCGTAATTGCCCAGTTGGCGCCCGTCGATTCGACGGAGGCCGGGCTTATCGTCTGGTTGAGCTTCGACGAGCAACAGCGGTGGTTCGGCCGTGGGGCAAAGACGCGCGCCGACTTGGGCCGATTCATTTTGACCCTCAAGGAGGACGGTGGCGTCGGCCTCGATATTCTGGTCGCGGAGTCCAAGTTCAGGCAGACCTACGACCATGGGTCGGCGGAGGAGCAACTAAACCGCACGACGGACCTCTGCAAATCAGCGTTCGCTTCAGGAGATACGGCCACCGACGACCACCGGTTCTGGCTTGACGAGCTTGCATCGGCGATCGAGCAGACCAGCAGTGAGGTGCTGAGGGCTTCGGATCTCCCATCACGCACGGTGTTCGGGCCACCTCGCCCCGACCTCGAGATGCGCGTGATCGAAGAGCTGCGGGCCGGACGTGTCACGCTCAGATCCGTCAACGGCGTCGCGGTAGCGATTGCCGCAGCGCAAGACGAAGCTGCTCCCGCACCGCGCAGCCTGGGCGGCCACACGCTCGTTCGCCTCAATCGACCGGAACTACGTCAGTTCATCGACCGGCTCCGCGCGGAGCTTGATCCCGCAGCATCGGTATCCTCTGATTCTGTCGTTGCCGGCGCTTCGGGCGCCGTTAGATTCTCGGAGCACTCGGAGCGCGACGAGGCACATGATGCAGCGGCCGCAGCGCTACCGAACGACGCTGAATCTTCCGTCGATCAGGTGGAGCACGAAGGCGGACGCACGGCCGCACGGCGAACGTTACTCGATCACGTCGGTGGTCTGGGAGAGCATGAACTTCGTCGGAGATACAACAGGGTCCTTGATGTATTCGGCCGTCACAACGTGAATGTCGGACCTCCTGAGGCCGAGCCATGGCTGGAGGGGCCTGGGTTCTACGTGCTTCGCTTCGTACCCAAACCGGGTGTCACCGTCGATAAAGTCGTCAACCGGCGCGATGAGGTCTTCCTCGCTCTTGAACTCCCAGCCGACTATTCCATTCGCACACGCAGCGACCGAGGCGCGGTCATCTTCGAGGTCCCGAAGCTAGCGGATGAGAAGTATGGTGTGGCGAGCACTGCGCTCTGGGCGCTATGCCCGGTCGACCAAGACAACCTAACCGTGCCGATCGGCGCAGATATCTCTGGCAAGCCCGTCCCGATCGACTTCTCGTCTCCAGACTCGCCCCACCTGCTCGTTGCCGGGACTACCGGCTCGGGCAAATCGGTCGCTCTGGACACAATCCTCAAGGGGCTCACACGATACGACGCTCAGGCTGTTCGGCTACGGCTGGTCGATCCAAAGGGTACGGAGCTTGTCGACTTCGAGGACGATCCGCATCTTGACGGCGCAATTGGTATGGACGCTGCCGACGCAATCCAGATTCTTGAGGCTGCCGTGGTGGAAATGGAGGACCGCTATCGTGCGATGAAGGCTGTGAGAGCCCGCAAGCTGGTCGAGTACAACGGTCGGGTTGACAAGGCCGATCGGAAACCGTGGATTGTGATTGTGCTCGATGAGTATGCCGACCTGACCAGCGATCAAGATGACAAGCGCGCGATCGAGGGGCTGCTCAAGCGCCTGACGCAGAAAGCACGGGCCGCCGGCATACACGTGATCGCAGCGACACAACGCCCAAGTGCGGATGTCATCTCGACCACTATTCGGTCGAACTTTCCAGCTCAACTCGCGCTGCGTGTCAAGACTGCAACCGACAGCCGGATCATTCTCGACGAGACAGGCGCCGAGTCGCTTGCTGGGCAGGGAGATGCGTTCCTGCACACGACACAGGGGACTGTCCGCCTGCAGGTCGCTTTCGACGATCGCTAGCGTGACCAAGACTGACAATTAAGCATGAAGCGGTTACCTAATGGCGGAACAGGAGACTCCCTCGGACGCGGAGTTGGCCAGCCGACGCAGGGAACGAAAGATGCCTAACCTGGCCGAGTCTTGGGCGACCTCCGACGGCACCCGCCGCTCGATGCTCGCCAACAAGCGACGAGACACCTCGACCGAGCTCGCCGTACGCAGACTGCTGCACGGCCGCGGTCTTCGCTACCGCGTCGATTTCGCGCCGATCCCAGGCCTGCGGCGCCGACGAGCAGACGTCGTATTCACCCGCGCCCGCGTCGCCGTCTTCATCGACGGCTGCTTCTGGCACGGCTGCCCCGAGCACGGCACCCACCCAAATCAAAATGCCGACTACTGGGGCCCAAAACTCGCCGCCAACGTCGCCCGCGATGCCGACACAACCGCCCAGTACGAAGCCGCCGGCTGGACGGTGCTGCGGTTCTGGGAGCACGAGGGGTCAATCTCGATTGCTGCCCGCATCGCAGATGAGCTCGATCAATAGACGGGAACCGTAAATTGGGAAAGCTAGTCGCCCCCGAAGTCGAGGCCACGATCCGTTCGGACGTGTTCCGGTGGCTCGACGCACAGCTCGGTGCGGGTAAATGGGAGTTCAGCCGCGACGAGCTCTTGAGCTATGAGTTCGAAGGCAGACGCGTTCCCCTGATCGACCACGGTGGCCGCGGAATCAAGAATCCCGCCACCTTTCGATCGACCCTGTCCGTTATCGCCGGAGGGGAAGGTGGATATGACGACGAAGTCCTTGAAGGCGGGCTGATCCGGTACTCGTATCGTCGAGGCGACGGCGGCGACAATACGAAGCTCTCCAATGCCTTGCTAACGCAGGCACCGCTCGTCTATTTCCAGAAAGTCCGGCCGAGCTTCTACGTCGCCACCTATCCGGCCCGCGTGGTTCGCGACGTCCCCGAGGAACGCCACGTCATCATCGCTCCGGGCGACATTTTCGAGTTCTTCGACGACCCGCTCTCAATGCCGTACGACGCGCGGAAGTACGCCGAAAAACTCACGCGAATCCGTTTGCACCAGCCCCTGTTTCGGGCCCGCGTCCTCGACGCGTATAACGCGACCTGCGCGATTTGCAAGCTCAAGCACGCCGTGCTCCTCGATGCAGCGCACATCATCGGCGACGCCGAGGACGGCGGAGTCGCCGATGTCAGCAACGGTCTCGCGCTCTGCAAGATCCATCATGCGTCGTACGACCGAAACCTGCTCGGCATCACTCCCGACTACGAGGTGCGCATCGACCAAGGCCTCCTCGACGAGATCGACGGCCCGATGCTCCGGCATGGGCTGCAAGACATGCACGGCCGCAGGCTGGCCCTTCCTGATCACCGGGCGGACTGGCCGGATCCTGAGCGCCTCGCAATTCGCTACGACGTATTTGCGGCCTGACCGACGAACGAGGGCCGGCGACGCCGTGTTCCTTACGACGACAGCACGGGCGCGGTTGCCGCGACGCACGACGGTGCTTCGAATTTCGCGGTCATCGAGGAAACCGATTCGGCATTGGCCTGCTGATCGGTCCGTACAGCGGCACTGTGCCGCTGTCGTCGGGCCCTTCGGTGATCACGGTCAATGCCGATAGCGGCTGGACCCTGATAGGGGTAGCGCTCTCGGAGACGGTGCCCAATTGACGCCGCACCCGCACCGACGTCCACTATCGTCAGTGCGAGTTCACCATCGCAATCGCCTGCTCGTAGGCGCCGTTCACCTCGGAGAAGCGCAGCGGCTTGACGCGCTCGACGAGGATCTCGGTGGCATCCGGCTGGCTGGCCAGGAGCGACATGGTCTCGTTGATGTAGTCCTCGAGCGGGAGGAACGCCTCGCCCAGCGACTGGCCGGGCATCGGCTCGGTGCGAACGGCGGGCGGGACGAGCTCGACGACCTGCACCGAGGTTCCGGCGAGCTGCAGGCGGATGCTCTCGGTGAACTGGTGGATGAATGCCTTCGAGGCGTTGCAGCCGGCGTGATCCGAAGCGGGGTGTGGGCGAGTCCCGACGAGACCGTGATGATCGTGGCATCCGGCCGGGTCTGCAGGTGCTCGGTGAAGGCGGAGATCAGGCGCACGGGCCCGAGCACGTTGGTGGCGACGATGCGCTCGGCGGTTTCGAGGAAGTCGGCCGTCGTGACATCCTCGGGCACCATGATGCCGGCCATCGCGATGAGCACGTTCAGGTCGGGGTGGGCGGCGAGCACCGCATCGCGGGCGCTCAGCACCGAGGCGGGGTCGCTGATGTCGATCGTTATGGTGCCGAAGCCGTGCTCGGCAGCGAGGCGATCGAGCACTTCGGTGGGGGCACGAGGTCGCACGGCGCTTCGAGGACCACAAGATCCTGATCCACCCCGAGGTCGGCGAGATCGAGTTCGACGGCCAGGCGCTGATCACCGAAGACAAGTCCCAAGCCCTGCTGATCCTCACCGCCGCCTCGCGCACCGAAGCCGCAGACAAGCTCGCGCTGCTTCGCGTGCTCGGCCAAGAGCAGTTCACGTCGTAGCGGCTCGGAAGAATTCCGAGTTCGCACGAGACCACGCCGGGTCTCAGCAATCTGTCACAATGCGTCGGTGAGATCCATGAACTCGGCGCAGGATGCTGGCGCGAAGATCGGCCGCACATATCCCGACGTCTGGGTACCGGACGAAGTCTTGATGAAGGTGGTCCGCGCACAGATCGGGCCACAGATCAAGCTGCAGAAGAGCTCGGAAGACCGGAAAGCTGAGGAATGGGGAGCGACGTTTGCTGCAGTGACGACCTTGGCGATCATCGCCGGTGCTCTGGCGGTGCTCGCGCTGCTTCCAGAATCGGTGGTTCCTGTTTTCTGGTACCTCCGCGATTGGAGCCCCCTCCTTGGACTCGGTTCTGCCGCGTTGGTGCTGTTGAGTATCGCGGCGGGCTTCGCTCGCCGCCGAGCTGAGCGCACGGCACGAACGCGGCACGCGGCATCCGTTCGCGCTTTGCTGGAGGCCGCGTTCCATGGGGCCCAGAGAGCCCTCCAGAAACGCCGCCAGAAGCAAGGGATGCCGCTCGATCAACACAACCAGAGGGGCACGTTCGCACCCGACCCGATGCGTCTGGGCGTTACGCCCCGAGGCGCCGAGGAGCTTGTCGCTCAGTGGATGCGGCACCTTGGAGAAGCTAGCGCGTCGGTGACAGCCTTCACTGGCGATGGAGGTGTCGACGTCGTCGGTGCGAGATACATCGCTCAGGTTAAGCACTTCACAAGCAACGTCGGGGTGGCCCCCATTCGTGAGCTCGCCGGAGTGGCGGCAACCGATGGCCGAGGTCCGCTGTTCTTCACGAGCACTGGCTATGCACCGGGGGCAGTGGAGTTCGCGGACCGTGCTGGAGTCGCACTGTTCGTGTACAGCGCCGAACGTCGTGAGCTATTGGGAATGAACGGTCGAGCGAAAACTCTGATGATCCACGGACTCGGGTAGCTCGGCAGCGCATCGACTCACCACGCAGCTTCGATCGACATCACGACCTCGGTGCAGATCGTGCGTAACGCGCTCGGTACGGGATCGGAGGAGTCGGGGTAGCGCTGGCCGGCACTGTTGATGCGGAGTGGCTTGAGCCCGCCTTCGSGAGCCAGTGACCGATATGAATCGGGCAGCGTCGGGTCGACGTGAGCACCACCATCGAAATTCGCCGTGTTCAGCACGAACCAGGATCGGTCGAGATCCGTGTCAGCGTAGGTCAGCATGGGCCCACGCCACCACGTGGCGAAGTCGCACTCAGTGAAGGGCCTGGCTCGGATGTCTGCGAAACCCGATTGGTGCGGGTCATCAATCCATGGCGGATGCTCGAACCGGCCGCCTTCAAACCGCACCAAAGTTCGCCAGACCATTCGGTCTCGCATCCCGAGCTGAGTGAGCAGGCTCGTAGAGGCGGCAGTGTCGTGCACGAGGGACCTTATCGCGACGGCCATTCTCTTCGACTCGGAGAAGTGGCGATCGTCGTATCGCGCGGCGGATGCGCGGAGCCAATCCAAGTGCTCGACAAGTCGCTGGATAAGATCCGCCCTCGATCTCCGGCGCGGCGTGCCCAGGGACTTGCTTCTCTGCTCGTCCATGTCACAGCGCCGTGAGCGCCGCAGCGACGTTCTCCGTGCGGTCTACCGCCCCCGGAAGCGCTCGAAGGACTGCGAGCGACCCCGTGAGTCGTGAGCCTCCCACCCACGCGACGTCCCCGGCCTTCTCTCGCACGGATTGCATCGGCAGCTCGATTGCAGCCAGTACCTCGTAGGTCTCCGCATCGAAGACTACGAAGATCGCCGCGTCGAAATCCCAGGAGCGGAAGACCGAGAACTGCACCGGTTTGGTGCGTGACATCGAGGCGAGTACCCGCGACTTCACCTGTATCAGACGTCCGTCGAACGCCCGGATGTCCCAGCTCTTCTCGCTGTTGGGCGCGAGGGCGCCGTCGTACGTCTTCGCGGCCAGCGTTTCGGCAAGATCACCGGCCGGCGCACTCGACGTGCGGATCACGCCACGCTGCACGAGCTCGCGGAGAATCCCGGCGTAGGCCGAGAGGAGTGCTCCGACACTCAAGTCGCGGAAGTTGATGCTCTCCGGCGTACTGGTTGCTCCGCTCCCGTCAGTGCGGTCACCCATCATGTAACGTTCCTCTTCTCTTCTCGACCCCGCTAGTGGTTGAGCACCGCCCATGCGAGGAGGCTGTCGATCCGTCGGATGTCGGCCCCCTTGGTCAGTTTGACCTTGATGTGACCCGCCCGCGTCCAGAGCTCGACCTCGGCGTCGCGATCGAGCATCCCGCCGGCGTTCTCGGTCGACCACATGTTGATCGAGCTGTACGGGAGCGAGTAGATCTCGACCTTCTTACCCGTGATTCCCTGAGCGTCACGCACGATTAGGCGCTTCGTCGTAAACGTGGCGGAGTCACGGACGGTCTTGAACGAAGCCACTGCCTGCTCTCCCTCGACGAGCAACTGGTTCACGTCGGCCGGGAACGGGGATCTCGTTCTGCAGCGTCCATGCGAGCATCGGTGAGGCCTCTACCAAGGTGCGTTCCCTTCGATCGATCGCGCCGCCGTCGGGCGCATGATGTCGTCAGCATATGCGCGAGCGGGCTTGGCCAGTCGCGGACGGCCCGGTCGGCGTGGCATCCCTGAAGTCGGCCTCACCGTCAGCTGAGCGCCGACGCGCGCACGGCAGTGTCGGCGAGGTCAGCTGGGTGCCGCAACATGTGCCGAGTGCACGAGACTAGGCCGCCGAAGTCGATCGGCTTGCCGATTACGAGGCCTCGGAGGACGCCTTCCATGACGTCGCATCCGCTGCCTCGTCGCGCTGTCGCCCGCCGGCCCAACTCAGGCCACCCCACCTCGTGGAACGTTGCGATCGAAACGCGTCGATATCGCGCCTCGCCAGGTACAACGACTCGCTTGCGAGGGATGCGGCACGCCTCGCCATTGCGATCACTCGCTCTCGGTGATCCTGGTCCGTCACCGTGATCGTCGCCGTGGAGCTGCCGAGGGAGTGGCCGAGATCGATCCGGATGCGCTCGGACTCTGCCAGCCGTGTCAGGGCCTCGGCCCCGATCCAGCCCGGGTGGCCGGCGATGGCATCACGAGCGACATCGAGCTGCCGGTCTGCGTCCTTGATCGCATGGTGCACGTGGCTTACCAGCGGAATCAGATCTGTCGCGCGCTCGCGGGCTGCTGTGATGGCGGCATCCAACACCGCGCGCGCCTCGCGCAGTCGGCTCAGGTGGGCGAACGGGTCGGTGTTGACGCCGGCCGGCGGGAGGGCGGCGAGGGCTGCCTGCAGCTCGCCGATCGTATCCGCGATGCGGCGAGAGCGGGGCTCTTCGAGCGCGGCAGCGAGGTCCCGACGGGACTCCTCGACGAGCGCGGCCAGCGTGGACTCCGCTCGCAACGCCTCGACCTCGAAGGTCTCCACCGCATCGACGAGGGTCGCTGCTCGGCGCACCGATTCAACGGATGCCTCGAGCGCGACGCTCGCCTGTTCGCGATGACCGGCCGCGCGACGGCGCTCGGCCACGCCGAGGCTATGCTCGGCGAATCCGAGCAGCTGATCGGCCTCGGCAGCGTTGCCCACCACGCGCACGAGCGCCTCTCGCGAATAGCGGGTGGCGAGCCGTTCTACGGTCTCGCGGGCGTGCGGGATGCGAGCGCGCAGATGCTCGGTGTCGGCTCGCACGCCGGCGATGATCTCGGGTGCACGCCGCGCCCGCCGGATCCGGTCGGCGAGCGCGGAGGTCTGCTCATCGAGCAGGTCTTGCGCCCATTCGCACAGCTCCACAATGTGCGCGTAACGGGCTCGCACCTCGTCGGCGGTGCCGGGAATCGCATCGTGATTGAGCCGGTTCAATCGGAACGCGTCGCTCAGGTGTTTGCGCACTGCGACGAGCGCCTCGCTGAGTTGCGTGGTCGCGTCGGCCCCCAGCTCCGCCTCGGCGAAGCCGAGCTCTTCGGCGGTGACGCGGATGCGCTCGTCGGCGGCGACCAGCGCCCTTCCAGCCCGCATCGCCAAGTCGGCGTCGTGGACTTGGAGTTGTTGCGCACCGCGTCTGCGCATGACCCGGAAGCCGGCCATGCTCCATCCTAAGTTCGCCGCTCGGAGCGCGCTACGGAACGGAGAATCGATTCTCCACGTTCACGACTTGGCGCAGCGCGCGCCCCCGGCACCTGCCACACGCCATCCCTATCCGTCGAAGAAGCCGTCAAGGATGCTGCCGATGACGAGGCCCCCGAGGATGCCGCCCATCATGTCGCCCCCGCCGCTGCGTCGGCCGCCGCCCCAGCCCTGGCCACTCCACTGCCCGGGATCCTGCGGTCGCGACGCGTCGATGTCGCGCTGAGCGAGCCGCAGGGCCTCGCCTGCGAGGTACGCGACACGCCGGGCCATCGCCATCGCCTGTTCTCGGTGATCTTCATCGATGGCGGTGACGGCCGCCGCGGACGTGCCCAGATAGTGGTCGAGGTCGACCCGGATGCGCTCGGACTCGGCCAGCCGGGTGCGGGCGTCGGCGCCGATCCAGCCGCGGTGCCCGGCAATGACGTCGCGGGCGACCGCGAGCTGCCGGTCTGCGTCGTCGATGGCATGGCGCACGTGCTCCAGCGGCGGAATCGGACGCGCCGCGCGCTCGCGGGCCGCCGCGATCGCAGCATCCAGCCCCGCGTTCGCCTCGCGAAGCCGGCTCAGCTGGGTGAACGGGTCGGTGTTGACGCCGGCCCGCGGGAGGGCGGCGAGGGCGGCCTGCAGCGCGGTGATCGCGGTCGCGACACCGGGTGAGGGCGTCTCCTTGAGCGCGACAGCGACGTCGCCGTGGGAGTCCTCGACGATCGCCGCCAATGTGGACTCGGCCCGCAGCGCCTCGATCTCGAAGGTCTCCACCGCATCGAGGAGCGTCGCCGCTCGGCGCACGGATTCGGTCGATGCCTCGAGCGCGAGATTGGCCTGCTCGCGCTGCCCGGCCTCGCGCCGGCGCTCGGCCACGCCCGCGCTGTGCTCGGCGAATCCGAGCAGCTGATCGGCCTCGGCGGGGTTGGCCTCCACCTGGGCGAGCGCCTCTGGCGCGTAGCGGGCGGCGAGCCGTTCGATGGTGTCGCGGGCGTGGGGGATGCGGGCACGTAGGCGCGCGGCATCCGCTCGCACACCGGCGATGATCTCGGGAGCCCGCCGCGCCCGCGCGATCCGCTCGGCGAGGGCGGAGGTGTGCTCGTCGAGCACGTCTTGCGCCCAATCGCACAGCTGCACGATGCGCGCGTTGCGCGTGCGCAGCTCGTCGGCGGTGTCGGGGATCTCGTCGTGATTGAGCTGGTTCAACCGGAACGCCTCGCCCAGGTGCTGCCGCACCGCAGTGAGCGCCACGCGCAGCTCCGACGTCGCGTCGGGACCCAGCTCGGCCTCGGCGAAGACGAGCTCGTCGGTGGTGACACGAATGCGCTCGTCGGCGGCGACCAGGGCGGTTCCAGCCCGCTTCGCCAGGTCTGCATCCTGGGCTTGGAGCTCAGCATCATCACGTTTGCGCTTGCCCCAGAATCCGGCCATGCCTTCGATCATATGGGCGGCGCTGGGAGGCTGCTGTGGGGCGCGGTCTTCGGCACGTGAGCACTCCCGATCCCAGACCGGGCGCGGATGCGGCCCATCGGGGTGGGACGCGCCCAGCTGCGATGCCGACTGCGCGTGCCGGTCGTCGCCGGGGTCGCCAGTCGCTACGATGCGGCATATGAAGACCCGTTCCACGGCCGCCATGCTCGTCGCGCTCACGCTCGCGTTCGCACTCGCCGGATGCTCCAGCTCGACCGGCACCGTCGAGCCGACGACGCTGCCCACCGAGTTCAGCGGAACCGGCTCGTTCGTCGCAGGCGAGGACATCGCGCCCGGCCGCTACCTCCAGGCTGACCCGGAGCCGGCCTGCCGGTACACGTTGCTGAGCACGGACGGTGTCAAGATCACCTTCGGCAAGGGCGACGCGCTGCTCATCGTCGGGGACGGGCAGACGGTCAGGATCGAGGACTGCGGCACGTACGAATGGCGCCGGGAGTCCTGACGGCCGTCGTCAGGGCGCGCCCGCCGAGCTCGCCGCTGGGGCCCGACTCCAAGCACTCGGGCGGACTCTCGAGGCGCCGCCTGATTGCGCCGGCCGGCGCGGGAGCCCGCGCGCTTCGCCGCGATGTGCTCGCCGACGGTGGTCGGCTCGTAGAGATCGGGGTGCAGCGCATCGGGTTCCGGTGCGACCTCGGCGGATCTGCATGCCCACTGCCTGCGACTGCATGCAGTCTGCCTGCATCGCGGCTATACTGACGGCATGCCCGTAACGATCACCGTCCGCGCCGTCCCCGACGAGGTGCGCGACGTGCTTGCCGCCCGTGCGGCCTTGGCCGGCAAGTCGCTGCAGGAGTACCTCAGCGCGGAACTCGAGACCCTCGCATCACGGCCGAGCGTGCTCGAGGCGGTCATGCGGGCACGGGCGCGCGCTCGTACCTACCCGCCGGTCGGTCCGGCCGATCTCATGGCCGACCTCGATGCCGACCGCCGCTGAGCACGTGCGGCGTCGGGCGGATGTCCCGGCACCACTCGTCGTCGACGCATCCGCCATCGTGACCCTGCTCATCGACCCCGGCTCCGCCGGCGATGCCGTCGCGGCGCGCATGCGCCACGCCACCCTGCTCTCGCCCGCGCTCATGCCGTTCGAGGTCGCGAACGTGCTTCGACGACGGCGCAACGCCGGCCTGCTCTCGGCCGCGGAGGCCGACCTCGCCCACGCGGAACTCCTCGAGCTGCCGGTCGAGCTCTGGCCCTGGCAAGCCACGGCCACGCGCGCATGGGAACTCGGCGCCAACCTCTCGAGCTACGACGCCGCGTACGTCGCCCTCGCCGAGGAGACGGATGCCCTGCTCCTCACGCGCGATGCCCGGCTCGCGTCGACGCCGGGCATCCGTGCTCGCGTGGAGCTGGTCTGACTCAGGCCGCTGCGGCCAGGTCTGTCTCGACGGTGACGAGCGTCGGAAGCTCGGCGGCCACCTCGTCGCTCACGTCGTCGCTGTTCTCGCTGCTCGCGTCGAGCGGGTTCGTGATCTCGTCGCGCCGCATCCGTGCCGCGATGATCGCGACCACCCCGATCACGAGGGGCGCAACCCCGGCGACCAGGAACACCACCGGCAGCCCCAGCGACTCGCCCGCCGGCCCAGCAACCGCCATCGACACGGGCATGAACGCCAGCGAGACGAAGAAGTCGAGGCTCGAGACGCGGCCAAGCATCTCCGGCGGCACCCGGCGCTGCAGCAGCGTGCCCCAGATCACGACGCCGCCGTTGAACGCGGCACCCACCAGGAAGGCTGCGATCGCCATGATCCAGATCTGGTCGGTGAGGCCGAACACCGCGAGCGGGAGGCATCCGAACGCCCAGAGCAGGTTCATCACGGTGAGGTAGCGGCGCGGCATCCGGAGCGAGGCTATGACCGCTGCGCTTGCCCCAGAATCCGGCCATGTCTTCGATCCTATGGCGGGTCGTGATCGCGAACGATTTCGACGCGTTCGCGACGGATGACGCGGCGGCCTGGTACGACGGATGAGGCTGTTGCTGGACACCCACATCCTGCTCTGGTGGCTCGCCGAGGATCGGCGGCTCAGCGCCGACCATCGCGCGCTGATCGCGGACGCATCCAACCTCGTGCTGATCTCCGCGATGACGGTCGCCGAGATCGCGATCAAGGCATCGCTCAGCAAGATCGAAGCTCCCGACGACCTGCTGCCAACGCTCGAAGCCGGCGGCTTCGACGAGCTCACGTTCGAGTCTCGCCACGCAGAGGTGCTTCGGACACTGCCCTGGCATCACCGTGACCCGTTCGATCGGATGCTCATTGCACAGGCGATCGCCGAGCGACTCACCGTGCTGACCGCCGATCCGCACTTCACCGCCTACGGTGTCGAACTGGGCTGACGGCGCGCGGCTCGGCTCGGACACTGGCGATGATCTCGGGAGCCCGGCGTGCCCGTGCGATCCTCTCGGCGAGGGCGGAGGTGTGACCCGCACTCACCCGAAGGCGATCACGATCGCGGTGACGATACCGATCCCGACGAAGTGGTAACCGCCCGTCACTGCGCCGTAGACGAACGGATGACGCATGGTCGGCGTCATCGCATTCGTCACCGAGACCGCGGCCGCGATGCCGGCACCGAGCACGACGGTGAAGAGCGCACCGTCCCAGAACCCGGCCAGCCCGATCGCCTCGGCCATCCAGGCGGTCGCCACGGCGATCGCGATGCTGCTCACGAGCGGGATGACGTAGTACGACGTCGGGAACCGCTCGCCCCGCTGCCGCTCGTGACCGACGGCCCGGTCCCACGCGCGTCCGAACAGCGGCGAGAACCACAGCGCACCGAGCACGAAGTACGCGACCGCGCCAAGCACCGCCGCCCACCAGTTCACGGCACCGGATGCCTCGATCATCGACTCCTCCTCATCTCGACGCCGCCGACGATCCGCCCTAGCCGACGATCTGCCCTCGCCACGGATGCGTCGATCGTCGCCGAGGTCCATGTCCCGCGTCTTGCAGAAATCCGACCGCGTGATCGCCAGAATGGGCACATGCGGCAGCCCGCGCCGGCACCCACGAGTCATCCGATCCGCCCCGATGAGCGGTCGGGCATGCTGCATCCGCGCAACGTCGAGCGGTTCGCCGCGAGCTGGATCGATCCGCATCCCTCGGTCGCCGACGTGGTCGACCGCTACTGGCACGTGACGTGGGACCTGCCGGCCGGTGAGCGCATCGACCAGCGCATCATCGACCACCCGGCGGTCACGCTCACGATCGAGTCGGGCGAGGTGCCCGCGCCCCTCGTCGTCACCGGGGTGCAGGGCCGGGCGTGGCGCCGACGCATCACCGGATCGGGTTCGGTCTTCGCGATCCGGCTCCGCCCAGCCGGGCTCGCGGTCGTCAGCGACCTCGCGGTGCGCGACCTCGCGGATGCCACGACGCCCGTCACCCCGACCCTCGACGCTCGCCTGCACCGGCTGCTCGCAACGATCGAGCCGGCGACGGATGCCTCGGCGCGGGCGTCGGCGGCCGACGCCGCGATCGCCGCCCTGCTCGAGGAACGTCCTCTGGACGCAGAGCTCGAACTCGCGAACGAAGCGCTCGTGGAGCTCGCCGACCGCGTGCGCCGCCGCACCGGCACGACGCTCGCCGCTCAGTTCGGGGTGAGCGACCGTGCGGTGCAGCGCGCCCTCGCCCGCACTGTCGGCCATGGCCCGAAGTGGGTCGCGCGCCGGGTGCGCCTGCAGGAGGTCGCACGGGTGCTCTCGACGGATGCCTCGGCGGAGCTCGCCGACCTCGCCGTTCGGCTCGGCTACGCCGACCAGTCGCACCTCAGCAACGACTTCCGCGGCGTGGTCGGGCTGTCCCCGGGCGCGTACCAGCGCTCCGTGCGGGCGGCCGCTGGAACCGGATCCGCGCGGTGATGCGTGCGGCGTCGCGCTCTGCCAGCATCGACACCATGAGCGGACCGAGCACGATCCCGACGCCGTATGGTCCAGCGACGCCGACCCCTGCGCCACCCACTCCCACGCCCAACCCCAAGCCGCATATGGTCGGCATCATCGCCCTGGCCGCGGCGGCGGTCGGGTTCGTCATCACCTGCATCCCCGGCGCGCTCATCTTCGGATGGGGACTCATGCTGATCGCGTTCGTGCTCTCGCTCGTCGCCCTGTTCCTGAAGGGTGCGACGTGGCCGGCGGTCACCGGCCTCATCGTCTCGATCTTCTGCCCGATCATCGCCCTCTTGATCTCCTTCGCCATCGACTCCACGCCGTTCGGCGGGACGCTCGGCGACTTCGACGACTCGATCCCCGAGTCATCCGAGTTCGTTGAAGATCCCGCGGATGACCGCGACTTCGTCCAGATCGCGCCGCTGTCGGCGGTCGGCGACCTCGCGTTCGGCGACACGATGGTCTACGAGGACGGCTTCGAACTGACCGTCTCGGCGCCCGAGCCGTTCGCGCCGAGCGAGGACGCCCTCGGCGTCGACCAGGACAGCAATGTCGTCTTCACCCTGACAATCACGAACAACTCGACGCAGGAGTTCGAATCGTTCCCGTGGCCTTGGGTCACTTCCGGCGGTCAGGGGGCCACGGGGATATCCGACGTCAGCGACAACCAGCTCGTTGTCGGTCCAGGGCCCGAGGCCCTGATCGTGCCGGGAGGGTCCGTGTCGTGGACGTCCGCGTGGTCGGTCGCCGACCCGGGCTCGCTGACGATGCAGGTCTCGCCCGACTTCGTATACGAGGAAGCGAATTTCACGAACGTGGAGTAGCCGGGCCTGCAGCGCCCTGGATCGATGAGGCTGAACGGCGCACACCTTCCGACCTCGGAACCTACGTGCGCAACCCCGCGTCGTAGGCGGCGATGATCGCCGCGGCCCGGTCGCGCGCGCCGAGCTTCATGAAGATCGCCGACACGTGCGACTTCACCGTGCGCTCTCCCACGCGCAGCTGCGCCGCGATCTCGCGGTTGTTCGCCCCGCGGCAGATGCGGCGCAGCACCTCGAGCTCGCGTGGGGTCAGCTGCTCGAGGGCCCGGATCGCCGTCGGAGACGCCGACGCACGATCCTTCGCCCGCGCCAGCACCCGGGGAAGCACCCGTGGGTCCAGCCAGGCTCCCCCGGCGGCGACGGCGCGCACCGCCGCGATCAGGTCTTCGGCCGGGCTGTCCTTGAGCACGAAGCCCGCGGCCCCGGCCGTCAGCGCTCCCCAGAGCACCGAGTCGTCATCGAACGTCGTCAGGGCGAGCACAGGAGGGGAGTCGGGCAAGGCCCGCAGCCGCCGTGTCGCCTCGGGGCCGTCCATCCGCGGCATCCGTACGTCCATCAGCACGAGGTCGGGCCGGTGAGCGCGAACCGCCGGCAGCACGCCCGTGCCGTCAACGCATTCGGCGACCACCGAGATGTCGGGCTCGGCACCGAGGATGAGCGCGAGACCGGCTCGCACCATGGCCTGGTCGTCGACGAGCACGAGCCGAAGTGGCGCGGTCACGCGGCACCCCCGACGGGAAGCCGGCACTCGACGACCCACGAGTCGCCCTCGGGCCCGCTGCTGAGCACGCCGCCGAGCGAGGCGGTCTGCTCCCGCAGCCCGATGAGCCCGTACCCTTCGGGACGGGGACCCGTCGCGCCGGTCGGCGTGAACTCGTTGGAGACCCGGGCGACTACGGCGTGATCGTCGATCCCGATCTCCACCGTGGCCGACGTGCCAGGTGGGCTGTGCCGGGCGGCGTTGGCGAGCGCCTCCTGCACGACCCGGTAGAGCGCGAGCCGGAGGGGCAGCGAAAGGGGTTCCGCGGTGCCGACGATACTCAGCACCACCGGAAGCCCGGCCGAGCGATAGGTCGTGACGAGTCGCTCGAGGTCCAACGATGCCGCCTCTGACTCGTCGTCATCCCGGAGCATCCCGACGGCCCCGCGGATGGCGTCGAGACTCTCGCGCGACACCCGTTCGGCCTCGATGAGGGCCGCCTCTGCGGCATCCGGATCTTTGCGCAGCACGCGACGCGCCCCGCCGACGTGCAGCACGACGACCGTCAGCGAATGCGCCACGAGGTCGTGCACGTCGCGGGCGATCCGATGCCGCTCCTCGCGCGCAGCGGCGACCGCCAGCTCCCCTTCGGCAGCGCGCAGTTCGTCGGCCAGCCGCGTGGCGCGCCGCAGGAGCACCCCCACGAGCACGCCGAACGCGCCGCCGAACGCGAAGTAGATCGCGCCCACATCCCACTCGACGCCGAACAGGAAGGGTACGAACGGGAGCACCATGATGACGACGGTGACCGTGACGACCAACCAGCGGTCGTCGGACCTGCTGGCGAGCCGGCTGGCAGCCGCGAAGCTGAGGAAGAGCGCAGCGCCGATCTCGGAGAGGGCGATGACGGGGATCACGGGGACGATCGCGAGGGCCACGAAGGCGAGCTGGGGGAGCTCGACGCCGAATACCAGCAGAGCCCACGGCACCAGGGCGATCACCATGGCCACCACGACCGCGGGATTGAACTGCGCACCGACCACGGCCAGTACCGCGGCGACGAGGGCGATTCCGGCGTAGACGAGGTCGGTGACCCGCGAACTCGCCACGACTGAAGCTCGCTTCATGCGTCGCTCCTTTCGGCCTTCGCCTCAATGAAACCGCATCGGAAGGGTCCGCGCCTCGTCCCGTGGTACGAGAACGAGGCGTTCCCCGGTGCGATGACGGCTGGACGACCGGCGCGGAGCATCGAGGTATGAACACCTCGATCCCAACCACTCTTCGCCTCTCCTCCCGCCCATCGGCAGCAGGCGCCGTGCTCGCGGTCGGCGCCGGCCTGAGCGCCGTGGGGTTCGCGATCGCCGTCGTCGGCCTGATCGTCGATCCGACCGTGCTCACGGGGGCTCCCGCCTGGATGAAACCCGCCAAGTTCTCGTTCTCGATCGCGGTCTACCTGCTGACGCTGCGCTGGATCCTGTCGCACGTTCGGGGCCGCGCTCGGCTGCTGGCGGTGCTCAGCACCGTCATCACCGTCGCCCTCGTCGCCGAGATCGCGCTCGTCGAGATGCAGGTCCTCCGCGGCACCACCAGCCACTTCAACGAATCCAGCGACTTCGATGCCGCGGTCTTCTACGCGATGGGCGGCATCGTGTCACTCGTGCTGATCGCGACCATCGCCGCCGGCGTGCTCGCACTGAAGCAGCGAGGCATCGACCGCGGATTGGCGGCAGGGCTCCGCTGGGGAATCGGCGTCTGCGTGCTCGGTATGCTCGCGGCGGTCACGATGATCTTCAACAAGGGCTGGAACGACTCCGGCGGACACACCGTCGGGGCGGCGGATGGCGGCGCCGGAATGCTGATCACCGGCTGGAGCCTCGAGCACGGCGACCTGCGCGTGGGGCACTTCATCGGGCTGCACGCCCTGCAGTTGCTTCCACTGCTCGCCTGGGCGCTGCTGCGGTGGACGCACTTGGACGCAACCACCCGCGCCCGCCTGCTCAACGTGGCGGGGACGACCTACACCGCGGTCGTGCTGCTCTTCACCTGGCAAGCGCTTCGCGGGCAGAGCGTCGTTCGCCCGGACGGCGAGACCCTGGCGGTCGCCGCCGCCCTCGCGGGACTCGCGGCGGTGGCCACGGTCACGGTGCTGCGGCGAAGCCGTCGCACGACCGCCGTTGGTTGAGTAGGGACAAGGCACGCACCAATACGGCTTCATCGTGTGCCATGCGCGCCCCTCCCTGCTCGACGTTCTTCCCCGTCTCACCATTGATGGTCCGGGTCATGTCCATGACGCTTCGTGCTGCCTTGCGGGCTCAGCCGATTCGGCGACGTGGATGACGACGCTTCCCCGTTTGCGACCCGAGTCGACGTATCGGTGGGCTGCGGCGATGTCATCGAGCAGGAACGTGCGGTCGATGACGGGACGGAGATCCCCCTCCTCGGCGAGGTACATCACGTACTTCAGGTCCTCGGCGCGGTATGGGCCCGGGCCGGTGACCACCGTGATTCCGTACCGTCGACCGCCCCGCTTGGCCGATAGGAGCGATCGGAGGCCGGCGGCGACGAGCAGCACTGCGCCGCCGGCGTTGACCCTCGCATGGACACGGTCGACGGGCGCGTTCCCGACGCAGTCGATGATCACGTCAAACTTGGACCCGTCTGCGGTGAAGTCATGGACGGCGTAGTCGATAGTGCGCTGCGCGCCCAGGCCAGCCACCATCTGTTCGTTGGCGGCACTGCAGACACCCGTCACATGCGCCCCGACGGCTTGGGCCATCTGCACAATAGCGGAGCCGACGGCGCCGGACGCGCCGTTCACCAGAACGGTAGTGCCACGCTGCACGGTGACCTGGTTGAGATAGGCCTGAGCGGTGAGGCTCCCGAAGACAATGCTCGCCGCTTCGTCGAAACCCAGGTTGCGGGGCATGCGGGCGACAGCATCGGTGGCCTTGACGATGGCGTACTCGGGGTGCCGGCCGGACCGGCTGTCCGACATTGCGACCACCTCGTTGCCCGGTTCGAACCCGTCGACATCCTGTCCGATGGCTTCGACGACACCGGCAACATCCATTCCGGGCACCGGCCGGGACCGTGATCGGCGGTCGGCGGCGCTGAGAGTTGTCGCGTGGACCCTGATGAGGATCTCGTCCGTCCTCGGATCCGGGCGAGCTGTTTCACGGACTTGAACAACCTCCAGGCCGCCGAAACGGCGGTGCACCGCAGCTTTCATGATTTCCTCTCCATCACAATGTGACCGGTACAGCACGTGGCAACCGGCCGTTGCGTGCAGGTTGCCGACTCTCCCCGTGCGGACCAGGCGTTGTTGGGCAGCGATGTCAAGCGCGCCGACAGGCTTCGTGATCCTGCGCTGGTGGGGAGCAGCGCGTCGCGCGCGGCTCCCCACCAGTGCTGTTTTGTGGAGACCGCGGTCGTGGCGCGTGCATCGGGAACGGGCGGTGGACGCGGGCCTTCTGTGCCGATGCCGTCACGGTCAGTCGCGCAATTGCGGCGAAGACCGGTGCGGCCAGCTTGGCAACGGGTCCGCGTGTCTCATGCGCCCTCGCTCACTTCGAAGATCTGGTCGGCCACCAGTCCGTGCGCTTCGCGGTGCACTGTTGCGGCCGCCGCCGCGTCCGGCGCCTCCACCAGGCAGAAGATCTTGCCTTGGTCGGGGTCGACCCAGTACCGCAGGTAGTTGACGTCGTAGCGTCCCTGGGTCTCCAGGTCAGCTGCGTGCGCCTGCTCGGCATCGGTGATGCCGACAGGACCGCCCAGCGTGTGCACATCCATGAACAGTGCCATGGTCTTGCTCCTTCTCAATCGTGGTTCGCAGATGTTTCTGCGACAACACGCAAGGTACGGAGCCGGTGAGTGACCGTGCGTGTGACGACCTCGGTGTCCGATGGGTCGAATGGGCACACGCCTCGTCACACGTCGGCGGTGCATGCTCCTGGTCATCGATACGAGCAGGAGTACGACCATGGAACTGAAGGAGATTCTCGATCGCACCGCCGATCGCATTGTTGCCGATGGGACGCGAGCCGAGTCGTTGGCTCTGCGGGTGATGGAGGCTGCCGCTCGGGACCTGTGCCCCGGGGCAGCAGCGGCACTCATCGACTGGAACGGCTCGGAGATTGCGCGCCTTCGGGCGTTTGGCATCGTGCATGGGGTGTTGCTCAGGGACCTACCGGCGACCACGCAAACACAACTTGCGGTGCAACTGGCCGGCGCCTCCGTTCACGAGCTCGCGGCGTGATCGTGCTTAAGATGTCATTGTGTTGCGCATCCGATTGATCGGGCAACCGTCACTCGAACGCGACGGCCAGCCGATTCCGGGTCCGCGGGGGCACAAAACGTGGGCCGTCTTGGGCAGGCTGATCCGATCGTCAGAGGCGGTGTCCCGCCAGGTTCTCGTCGACGAGTTGTTCAGCGAAGCCGATGATCCCATGGGAGCGCTTCGATGGTCGCTGGCGGAGTTGCGCCGGCGAACCGGTCTGGTCGATACCTTGGGGGGCAACCCGGTCTCGTTGGCGCTCGGCGTTGAGGTGACGGCTGATGTACTCGACGTCGCGGCGGGCGTGGTCACTGACGACATCATCGAAGGACACTTCCTGCAGGGCATCGAGGTCAAGGGATCGCCGGGCTTCGAGTCCTGGCTTCTGATCGAGCGTCAGCGGGTTGATGGCGAGGTGCTGTCGGCGTTACGGCAGGCAACGCTCCGCGCCCTGTCGGGCCGCCAGTTCGACCGGGCCGTCGCACTTGCCGGCGCAATGCTCCGGCAAGCGCCATACGAGGAGGGCGCACACGTTCTGCTGGTCAAAGCCCTCGCCTCGTCAGGAGACGCGGACGCGGCGATCCGGCAGGCCGACGCCAGTGAGGCGATGTTTGCTGTCGAGCTCGGTGTCACGGCGACCCCTGCGATCCGCGCTGCGGCACGACCCACCGTCGCTGCACCGATACCGGGGATCCCTGCGCGGGCCACGTCGGTGTCACTGTGCGAGGCGGGTCTCGCGGCGCTCTCAGCGGGCGCGGCCGACGCGGGCGTCGAGTGTCTGCGCGGTGCCTCGGCCGCTGCCGAGGCATCAGGCGACAAGGAACTGCTCGGGCGGTGCCTGATGGAACTCGGCACGGCTCTCGTGCACTCGATTCGCGGTTACGACGACGAGGGTGCGGTCATTCTCGCAAGCGCTGTCGACCTGGCAATCGACGCGGGAGCGGAACAGATCGCGGCCCGGGCCCTCTCGGAGTTGGCGTATGTCGACGTGCTGGCGGGACGACGAGCGAGCGCAGCGGAGTACCTCCAGAAGGCGGGCGGCCTGGCGGCCGATGACCCGCCGCTCATCGCCGCCCTGGCGGGAATCGAAGCCATGAACCTCACCGACTGGGGTCGGCTCGACGCCAGCGTGGAACGGTTCCGAACGGCTGTGGAGTTCAGCCGAAACGCCGGCGCCGTTCGCCGCGAAGCATGGAATCTGGGTATTGGCGCACGCACCTTCTACCTTCTGGGACGGCTGGATGAAGCGGCGGAGTGGGCCCACCGCTCGTGCGCGTTGGCCGATGCCGAACGTTGGACGGCATTCCGGCCGTGGCCCGAAGCCTGGCTCGCCCATGTCCGCCTTGCCAGAGGGGACGACCCGCGCGTGGTGCGCGAGGCTGCAGAGGAGACATTCGCTCTCGCACGACAAGTTCAGGACCCCTGCTGGGAAGGGCTCGCCGCGAAGACCATCGGCCTCACGCACCTGGCCGAGGGGCACCACGAAATCGCCTTGGATTGGATGAAGAACGCGGGCACCATCTATCGACGGGTGACCGATTCGTACACCTGGGTGGAGGTGGATGCATTCCTTGCTGAGGCCCAGGCCGCGCTGGATTTCGGAGACGCCGATCGCGCAGAGGCGGTTGCCCGGCAAGCCGTTGCGATCGCCGCCAAAGGGAGCATGGATGATCTCTTGGACCGTGCACAGCGACTGCTCAAGTCCGCTGTCTGACGCACGCGTCCGACGCCGCCGTCGCCGTGGGCCTCCGCGATCTCAGGTGCCAAACCGTTGAAAGGGCGCTTGACCGTTACGGAGTCGTGTCGTTCCGCAAGGTGGCTCGTCTCGGGACTCTCGATCGTGAAGGGGATCCGCCTCACGCCGTGATCGCGGCAAGCTCGCCAGTCGAAGAAGGAGTCAGCTCTGCGGCATCCGGTTCGGCCTCCACCGCGTCGAGCGGGTTCGCGATCTCGTCCCGCGTCATCCGCGCCGCGATGATCGCGACCACCCCGATCACGAGCGGCGCGAGCCCCGCGATGAGGAACACGACCGGCAGCCCCAGCGACTCCCCCGCGGGCCCCGCGATCGCCATCGAAATCGGCATGAACGCGAGCGAGACGAAGAAGTCGAGGCTCGAGACTCGGCCGAGCATCGCGGCGGGGACCCGGCGCTGCAACAGCGTGCCCCAGATCACGACGCCGCCGTTGAACGCAGCGCCGACCAGGAAGGCCGCGATCGCCATCACCCAGATCTGGTCGGTCAGGCCGAACACCGCGAGCGGGAGGCATCCGAACGCCCAGAGCAGGTTCATCACGGTGAGGTAGCGCCGCGGCATCCGGAGCGAAGCGATCACGGCCGAGCCGACCGCGCCGCCGATGCCGAACGCAGCCAGGAGCAGCGCGTGCTGCTCGGGGCCGCCGCCGGCGACGTCCTTGATCACGAACGGCACGAGCACCTCGAACGGCCCCATGATCAGGAAGATCAGCAGCGACGCGAACGTGAGCGTGCCGAGCAGCCACGGCGTGCGCAGCATGTACACAAAGCCCTCGCGCACGTCCACGAGCAGGGCGACGGCCGGATGCCGCGTGCCGCCGGCCTGCTCAGCCACCGGGCGCTCGCCGCGCAGCGGCACTTCGGGCACCTTCAGGATGCACACCGCCGCGACCACACCGGTCAGGGCAGTTACGGCGAGCGCCGCGCCGGGCGACGAGACCGCGATGAGCGCGCTGGCGAGTGCCGGGCCGCCGGCCTGCATGAGCACCGGCCGGGCCATGCCCTCGAAGCCGTTCGCGGCGAGCAGCTGGTCCTCGGGCAGCACGCTCGGCAGCAGTGCCGAGTACGCCGGGTAGTACAGCCCGGCCATCACACCGCCGATGAACGCGACCACCGCGAGCTGCCATGCCGCCAGTCCGCCGCTCAGCGAGAGCATCGCCACGATGCCGACGCTTGCGGCCCGCACGACCTCGACGACGAACAGGATCCGCTTCTGCGACATCCGATCGGCGAGCGCGCCGCCAAGCAGCGTCGTCAGCAGCATCCCGATCGCCGAGGCGCCGGCAACGACCGAGAGCTCGGCCGCGCCGCCGCCGATCGCGACGATCTGCCAGACCAGCGCGACCATCCAGATGCCGGCGCCGACCATCGACGACACGAGCGCCGCCGCGAGCCAGCGGTACGCCGGGTTGCGAAGGGGCTTGAGGGCCCGGGGTGTTGACATGATCCTGTCTCCGTGATCGAGAGAGCCGATGCTTCGAGTGGATGGCTCGAAGGATGCTTCTACTCAGGCGTCGATCAGGGGCAGGGTGAGATCGACAACAGTGCGGGATTCATGCGCGTCCGCGAGTCGATACGGGAACGTCACCCCGTGCGGTCGCCCGATCCCATACTTGGTACGTGGCTACCGACTCATCCGTTGAAGAACGCAACAGGAAGCGCTACCTCCGGTTGCTGTGGGTATCGCCCGTCGTGATCACGCTGCTCGGAGTTTCCTTCCTCTTCATAAGCGACGAGAAGCCATGGCTCCCCTGGCTCGCCTTCGTGCTGGCGATCGTCAACGTCATCGCCAACATCGTTGAGACCCGAAAGGTCAAGGCGAAGGCCACGCAGAAAGAAGGCGATTCGTCGCAGCAGACGGATGCGTCCGCCGTGAGGTGAGGGCGGTGCGCTTCAGCTCACCGACACTTGGTGGGGAGGAGCGAAGTGCGAGCCGTCGGACACTCGTCCCTCTGGGTGAGTGGCGTCAACGGCGGGGATGGCGGTACCTAAGTACCGAAGTACCGCCAATTCCCGAATGCTCACTCTCGCCACCCAACAGCGAGGGGCTGAAACGGCGCTGACACCGAGGTGCTCGTCCGCGCCGCGTCTCAGACGGTGCCTTCCGGAGGCCAGACACCGATGATGACGGCCATGACAACAACCGTCACGAGCTCGTGCGCGATGTTGAGCACGGTGAGCGACGACGGCCGTCCTTCGAAGGCGTCGTGGGTGATGAACCTCGCGGCCGTGAACCCCGCCCACAGGATCACCGCCGTGAGGAGCGCCGCCACCAGGTAGCCGCCCTCGTAAAAGTGCCACGCGATCGTCGAGGCGCCCGCGAGCACCCACGCGGTGACGAAGCTCACGAGCACGGTCACGACCAGCGGCATCACCGCACTCGCGTCAGGACGATCCATGTCGACGTTCGCGAGCTTCGCCCACCGCGTGCCGAACACGCCACGCGCGTACCAGATCGCTCCGACGGCCATGCTCGACGCCGTTGCCAGCAGTACCGCCCAGTAATTGATCTCGGGGACCATCTCCGCCTCCTCGCCGCGGCCGAGGCCGCGCCTGCCCGTCGCCGCGCTGCGCTGCGCTGTCGCTGGGCGAGAGCGTACTCCCGTCGCGGTGCTGGCGGGCTACAGAGCGCCGAGGTTCGACGACGACGGATGTCACGACGCGACGAGTTGCCACTTCACCGGGATCGCGTGGCGGTTCGCGGCGCAAGCGGCAACCCGAGGAAGGCAGCGCGCCACGGGCGACGCACTGTGCCGTCCGGGAGGCTCGCTCAGTCCTCCGGTGATGCAGCCCTCTCCGGGTCGAGGGCCCCGTCGGGGAACAGATCGGCGATCCCATGACGGAACCGCAACTCCAGATCGGTTGCCGCCCGGTAGCTGGCACGAAACGCTTCTGCTTGGCTGCCGGGGTTCTGTTCTTCGGCCACGATCGCGTTGCTCAGGCCGAGATCGACGTGGAAGATCTCATCTGCGAACGGCGACAACCGGTCATGCACATCGCGATCGAGCATGGCGATCACCGCGAGTTGGGAGACGATCGCCGGGAAGAGCCGATGTGCCTCTTGGTCGTAGGCCGTGACCATCTCCTTGTTCATCCGCATCCGCTGGACGCAGTCCCACATGAGCCATGCCATCGAGTGGATCGACGCACCAGCAGCGACCGAGAACTGCCGAACGGCCTCGCGCAGTTCCGAATCCAGGGCCGTCCGGCGCGCGATCCTGGCGTTCTCCTCGCCCACGATCCGCGTGTTCTCGGCGAGGCGGTGAAGCGCATCCTCGAACTCCTGCTTCGTGGCGAAGTTCTCGGCCTTCACCCGCAGATATGCGCTGATCCATCCGGTCATTGCTCCGAATACCGCCGCGATCACCGCGGGAATGATGAGTGCCCACAGCCCGACCGACGATGCGGGCGCATCCGACCCCTGTGCGATGGCGATTTCGTGAATCATCCGCTGCTCCAACCGACAGGCGTGAATCTATCGCCTGGAAAGACCGCACGCACCCATCGGAAGCGTCGACGAAGGAGGGGGAAAGGTATCGGCTCGCACGTCAGCCCTCCGTGTGATCCGCCTCAGTGCAGGCTGAGCACGTCTTCGAGCGTCGCGGGCGTCGCCTGCAGTAGCGGCTCGCGCACCTCGGCGCCCGGGAACTCGCTCGCCTCGAAGAACCAGCGGCGCGAGGCCGGCTGCCCCACAGCTGCGCCGCGGGGGGGACGGATCGAGCCCGAGGCGGGCCCCACCCGTTGGGGGACCCGCCTCGGCCGCGACGTCTACTACTCGATCCGCGTCCATGCGTAGTCCGCGAAGAGCAATTCGTCGCTGGCGACGGGCGCCTCGATCTCGGTGAGGGTGAGGCTCGCATCGTCGACGGTGAAGCGGGCGGAGAAGAACAGGCCGCCGGGGCCGCAATCGCCGCCCGGTCGGTAGGTGATCGTCACCCGGTCGCCGTCCACGGTATAGGCGCCATCGCAGTGGCCGGTCACGCCTGTCGGGCCGACGCCGTCGAGCGCGAAGGTGCCGTCGTCGAATGTGAACGTGAATGTGCCGGCCGCGTTCTTCGCCTCCTGCGCCGGCAGCCCCATGTCGAGCAGGCGCTCCTCCGTCAGTTCGGGCGCCTCGAAGACGCCGTCGAGCGCGGCGACATCACCTGGGCCCGACTCCACCGCATCCGTGATCGGAGCCTCACCTGTGCAGGCGTCCGGGATCTCCGGCGTCGCGGCCGGCCCTCGTTCCCGCTTGAGTTGGAGGATCGCCTCGTAGAGCGGCGCCGCGGCGGGGTCGTCCGCGAGTTCGGCGTAGGTGCCGGCAAGCGCGTCGCGCATGGCTGCGAGATCCGATTCGGATGCCTCGGCGAGCCGGGCACCATCCGCGCAGGCGGAGTCGATCGCCGCGTCGTCCAGCTCGGCGTACTCGTCGGTGCGATCGACGACATCCCGCGCCGCCTGCTCGATGATCGCGCCCTGCTCCTCGGAGAGCCGATCGGACAGCGTCGGGTTCGCGATCAGCACGGAGCTCCTCGGCCACAGCACGAGGTTCGTCGTCGCGTACGGGACGATCTGCTCTCGGCCCTCGTCGAGCATGAGGAACGAGTTCTCGAGGGTGGAGATGCTGCCGTCGTAAAGGCCCTCGTCGCGTTCCTTGAATCCGACGTCGAGCGGCACCGCCCCGAGGGCTCGGAGGGCGTCAGCGGCGGGCGTCGAGTGGAACGACGCGACGACGCGACCCTCCCAGTCGGGGAGCGAGAGCACCGGGGCATCCGATGTCAGTGGAACGCGCAGTGACCCCGGCATGACCGCGAGCCCGACCACGTCGAGCCCATCCAGCGCAGCGAGCGCTCGCGTCGCCTCGTCACTCGTGGCCGCCGCTTGCTGGAGCGCGTAGTCGTCGATGAGCATCGGAGCCGTCATCGCCGCGAGATCGCTCACCCCGAGATCGCCGAGCACGCGGGTTCCCACCCATCCGAGGTCGGCGTCGCCGTCCGCCACGGCAGCGACCAGCCGCTCCTCCAGGTCGTTCGCCTCACCGCAGCAATTGCGGACGACCTCGACGGTGAGCGCACCGTCGGACAGCTCGTCGACCCGCTCCGCGAACCAGTCGACCGCGGGGTCCAGTTCGGGGCCGCCGTCGATGTGGAACAGCGTGACCGTGGTCGGATCCGACGACGCAGTGACCGTCGCTCCGGCCGCGCATCCGCTCAGCGCTAGGGCGAGCGCCGTTGCGGGAACGACGCTGATGAGTAGTGCACGCATGATGCATCCTTTCGTTCGTGATGCGTGGCACGGTACGGAGTCGGAGCGGATGCGGCACCGTGGCAGGTACCCGGCTGTGCGAGCGGATCCTCGTGGACAGCCCCGAGCGGACGGCTATTCGATCCGCTGCCAGGGCTGGCTGCCCCAGAGCACCTCGCAGAACTCCTGCGAGTCTGGGCCGTCCGAGCAGATGACGTCGATGAAGCGCAGCGCGCCATTCTTGTAGGTCCAGCGGGCGCTGAAGAGCATCCCGTCGGCCGCGGTCCCGCACGACTCGCCGACTGGTCCGAGTCGCACGGTCACCCGTCCGTCCTGGACTCGGTAGGTGCTGCCGGGGCATTCCCCCTCGACGAACACGCCGTCCTCGAACGTGAGCGTCCACACGCCCGCGTGCTCCTGCGCGGTGCCGGCGTCCACCCCGGCCGCAATGAAGTCCTCGTACTGGATGTCGGCACGGAACGCGCCTTCGGGGAACGCCGCCGTCTCATCATCGAGTCCGCTCGCGCCATCGGACCCGTCGGAGGTCGCACGATTGCAGGGCTGGACATCCGAATCTGTGTCGGATGCCGCCGGCTCGAGCGCCTCGATCGCCTCGATCGTCTCGCGGACCACAGGGTCGCGCGCCATCCGCTCACGCACCGGACGCGCAGCGGCCTCGAACGCGGCGACCGCCTCAGGCCCTGCGAGCGCGATCGAGCCGACGGCGGCGCAGAAGGTCGCGGCGCTCTCCGCTTCGGTCGGATTCGTGTCGATGACGTACCGCACGGTCTCGTCGGCCGCACGTCGAACGGCGGCCTGCAGTTCCTCACCGAGGCCTTCGAACCAGGCTGTGTTCGCGACCGCGGTGTTGAGCTTCGCGAACAGCGTGACGTCGCCCGTGAAGGTCCCGCCGCGCGGCACGCTCCCGAGCTGCGCGTATGCGGACTCGGCCCCTTGGACCCGGCCGGCCTGCACCGCAGCTGCGAGGTCTTCGTTGCCCAGGGAGGTCGGAGTTGCGCCAAGCGTCTCGATCAGGTCCCATGCGGTGCGATCGAGCGATCGCACCGTCGCTCCGCGGAGATCCGCAACGTCGAGGAAGGGCGCGGCGAATCCGATGGGGTGACGCAGCGTCTCGGGGAGCAGGGCGAGACCGATCAGGCCGAGGCCGTCGAGCTCGCCGAGCATCTCATCTGCGAGGTCGCTCGTCGCGATGGCATCCATCGTCGACTGCTCGGTCACGAGGAACGGCGTCTTGACCGCCGACAGGCGCTTCGCGCCCTGCGCGATCCAGACGAAGTCCGGGAGGACGGCGAGGTCCACCTCCCCGTCGATCACCATGTCGCCGACCACCGGGTCGCCGTTGCCGGGGTCGACGACGTGCACCTCGTGGGCCTCCCAGCGGATCTCGGGTACGAGCGCTCCGCCGGAGTAGTCCTCGATGAGCGCCGCGAGGTGCTCCGCGTCGTCGCTGACCGGTCGACCGGCCGAGTCGGCGAGTCCGATCACGAAGGTCTGCGGCACGATTCCGGGCCCGGCCTTGGAGGCCGGCGCGTCGACCACGCAGCCACTCATGGCGAGTGCAACGGCGATCGCCGCCCCGGCGGCTGTCGCCGGACGGCCGTGACGGGTTTCGAGCCGGTGGAACGGATGCATGGCGTCCTCCACCCCGAGTATGGACCTCAGCGACGCCGGATGCCCTCGTGGATGGCACGGAGATCGCCGCACCCGATCAGTGGGATCATGTGCTCGTGGCGCTCGTGCCTGCGCAGGTCGGCAGCGCCCGGGCCATGGTGACGGCCGCGGGCGTCTTGATGGCGCTCGGTACCGCGGCCCTCGCCTGGGATCCGCGTGCCGTGCCGATGATCGTGCTCGACCTCGCGGCGGGCATGGCGTATGTCGGCCTCGTTGCGGTCGCCCTGCCATACGCGCGGCCGGTGACCTGGCTCGCCGGCCTCGTCGCCGTCACGTGGTTCGCGGGCACGGTCTGGGCGGGGGCGCTGTTCTGGCACCGGGGCGCACTCGTCTGGCTGCTGCTCGCCTACCCGTTGCCGTGGCCCTCGACGCGGACGGAACGCGCCACGGTGGTCGGTGCCCTGCTTGTCTCGGCCACGCCGTTCATCTGGGCGGCTCCGATCCCGAGCCTCGTCACCGCCGCCGCGCTGGCCGCGGTCGCCGCGTGGTCGACGCGCCGCTCCCCGCCCCACAGCGTGGCGGTCAGCACGGCTCGCCTCGCGCTGGTCGTATTCGCGGCCGTCATCCTCGCCGGGTCCCTGCTCGAGCTCATCCGGCCGAGCGGCGCGGCGCTCGCGCTCTTCGTCGTGTACGAAGCGGTCGTCGGCGGCATCGCTGTGGCCCTCGCCGTGGCCCTCCCTCGCCCGTCACCCGCGGCAGTCGCGGACCTCGTGATCGATCTCGACGGCACCGAGGCGCCATCCGTACGCGAGCGTCTGTCCCGCGTGCTCGGCGATCGCGGCATCCATTTGAGCTTCTGGGATGCCGCAGCGGGCGCCTACCGCGACCGCGACGGGGCGCGGACCGGCCCACCGGCGGCCGGGTCTGGTCGGACGACCACCGAGCTCACCCGCAGTGGCCACCCGTTCGCGATCATCGAGCACGACGCGCAGCTGCCGACGACCCCGGTCCTCGTCGAGGCGATCGCCGGTGCCACCACGATCGTCGACGAGCACGACCGGCTGACCGCCGACATCCGAGCGCGCATCGTCGAGGTCGAGGATGCCCGACGCAGGCTCGCACGGACCGCCGACCGGGAGCGACTCGAGCTGCGATCACGGCTCGGCCGCACGGTCGAGGCGCCGCTTCGCGAACTGCTCGACTCCCTCGGAGGCGTCGCGTCCGGCGGCGCTGCACGGCCGGAGCTCCGGCGAGCACAGGGGATGCTCCAGCTGGCGCTCGCCGAGCTCGCCGCCGCCGCGCAGGGCATCCGACCGGTCGAGCTCGACGGCGGACTCGCCCACGCCCTTCGAAGCCTCGCATCGCGGAACGCGCTGCACATTGAACTGTCGCCCGGACTCCGCACGCGATATCCGCCCGAGGTGGAAGCGGCGATGCATGCCGCGTGCTCGGAGGCGCTGCAGAACTGCGCGAAGCACGCCAACGTCGACCGCGTCGCACTCGAGGTCGTCGACTCCGACTCACGCCTGCTCATCCGCATCCAGGACCATGGTGTGGGCGGCGCCGACGCCTCGCGTGGCGGCGGGCTGCGCGGACTCCAGGATCGGGTGAGATCGGTCGGCGGCGAGGTCCGCATCGATTCCCCCGTCGGTGCCGGCACGACCATCGAGCTCTCCTACCCGGCGGGGCGCGCATGACCGGGGCATCCGCAACCTACCCGTCGGACCGTCCAGAGGCGCGACCTGGCATGGAATCGCCGGCGGGCCGTCGGCCACGGCGGGCCGGCACCACGGAGGCGGTGCAGCCGCCGGGCACCGGACACGTCTCGCGGACGATCGCCCGATGGTCCGTGCTCCTCATCGCCGCTGCGGTCGCGCTGCTCGCCCTCGAGCTCCTCCTGGACGGCAACGTCGTCGGACTCGGCGCGACCGACCCCGTGACCACGATGCTCGCTGCGGTCGCGTTGCTCGGCGGCGCGTCGATCGCGATGACCACCGACCGTCACGCCGAACTGGGCGTGCTGCTCGCGCTCGTTGCGGTCGCGTGGACGGCGCCGCTCGTCGAGGGAGACGCGCGGCTCGGTGAACTGACACGGTCAGCCGCCGCCGTCGCAGCCGGCTTCCTCATTCCGCTCGTGGCCACCGTGGGGATCCGATCCGGCGTCGGTGCATTCTCGAGGTCGGTCGTGCGGCGGATGACCATCGTGAACCTGTGCGCGGCGAGCATCATCATCGGCGCCACGGCGCTGGTCCGCGATCCGCTGCTGGACCCGGACTGCTGGCGCAACTGCAGCGCGAACTCCTTCCTGCTGGGGTCCCTGCCGAGCGCCGCACGCGTCCTCGAGGCCGTCTTCCTCGGCTATGCATTCATCGCGTCGGGCGCTGCGTTGTGGATCGCCCTGCGCGTCGCGCGCGCGGCATCCCGAACCGGATCGGGCGACGGTTCGGTCCTCGTGACCGCGTCCGCGGCAGCGGCGACGATCGCCGGCGCCGTCCTGCTCGCAGTGGAGGCGAGCGGCCCGCCGTCGGACCCGACCGCACTCGTGTATCGGATCCCGTTCCTGGCAACCGCAGTGCTGCTCATGCTGCTCGCCGCCGCCGCCGCGATCGTGGCCGCCAGGGAGCGCCGTCGCCTCGCTGCCCTCGCCCGGTTCTCGGACGACCTGCGACAAACGCCACGACCCGGCCTCCTGGAGGCGGACTTGCGCCGCGTGCTCGGCGACCGACGCCTCCGGGTGCTCTTCCCGACCGGCGAGCCTGGGCGGTTCGTCGATCCGAGCGGGGCCGCGGTCCCGCCGCCCGATCCGACGTCGTCGACGACCGAACTGCGCCGTCCGGGCGGGACGATCGCGGTCGTCGAACACGGCACCCGCCCCGCGACCGTCGGCGTACTGGAGCGGCAGATCGGCGCATCCGCGCGCATCGCCGTCGACAATGAGCGGATCCGTGCGCTGATCCTCGCTGAGCTCGCGGCACTCCGCGAATCCCGTGCCCGAATCGTGGAGACCGGTGACACGGCGCGGCGCGCCATCGAACGCGACCTCCACGACCGTGCCCAGCAGAGCCTGCTCGCGGCGCTCTTCGAGCTGGGGTTGGTTCGGGCACGGGCGTCCGAATGTGGGGATGTCGAACTCGAGTCGCGCGCTCGTGAGGTGATGACGCGCGTCGACGGGATCATCGCGCAGCTTCGGGAACTGGCGCACGGGATCTTCCCGATGGTGCTCGACGACGTGGGGATCGAGGCGGCGGTGGAGCATCTCGCCGAGTCGAGCGACGTGCCGCTCGAGGTGCACGCCGACCTGCCGGATCGCGTGCCGCGAGTGGTGGAGCGCGCCGTCTACGCCGTCGTCCGGCGAGCAGTCGAATGCGCGAATGCCACAGTCGGGGCGATCGACGTCACCCTCGAGCGTTCCGGTGACGACGTACGGGTCCGCATCCGTCCGGCGCCGCGCTGCGACTTGACCGGGGCCCGGGACCGCGTCGGCGCCGTCGGCGGATCGATGGTGGTCTCGGAGGATCGAATGGAGGTGGTGATCCCATGCGGGTGATCGTGGTGGACGACTCGCTGCTCGCTCGGGAGGGGCTTGCGCGGCTGCTGCGCGAGGCGGGGATCGATGTTCTCGCAGAACGGACCGACGCGCAGGGGCTCGTGCCGTTGGTAGAGGCCGAGCGGCCGGACGTCGTGGTGATCGACATCAAGATGCCGCCGACCTACACCGACGAGGGACTCGTGGCGGCGGCGGACGTCATGGAGGCCGTCCCCGGCACGGCAGTCCTGGTGCTGTCGCAGTACCTCGAGACCGCATACGCGATGCGCCTGGTGGAGGAGTTCCCGGAACGGACCGGGTACCTGCTGAAGGACCGGCTGTCGGACATCATGGTCCTCGTCGACGCCATCCATCGCCTCGCCGACGGCGAGACCGTGATCGACCCCACGATCGTCAACCGGCTGCTCTCGCGGCGTCGCCGGATCGACCCCCTTCAGTCGCTCACCGACCGCGAACGGGAGGTGCTCGCCCTCCTAGCCGAGGGCTTGTCGAATCGCGCGATCGGCGACCGGCTCTTCATCACCGATCGCACCGTCGAGACGCACGTCACAAGCGTGTTCGCGAAGCTCGGCCTCGGAGACGACGGCGCGACGCATCGGCGGGTCCTCGCCGTGCTCACGTTCCTGCGCAACGCCGAGGCCAGCAGCACCGCGGTTCCGACGGAGCCGTGAGTCGGCGGACACGGAAGCATCGCACGGATGCATCCGCCTCGCGGCATCCGGGAGGCCACCTACTCCATCGCGTCTCGCATCGAGACCCCGAACCTTCGCCGCAGGCGGATCAGCTCGTACGCGCTGAGTGCGATGTTCACGAGCGGGCCGACGACGAGGAGGCAGACCGAGGCCCAGACCGGAAACACCGGATCGACGCCGTGGCCGCTCGCCTTGGCGAGGCCGAGGCCGAGCGTCCAGAGGCTGAGCACCGCAATGACGATTGCGCCCATCGCGGGGTGGGCGTCGCGGGCCCGGAAGCGGTCGCGTACGATCGCGCGACCGCCGTGAACGATGCCGACGAGCCCGGCGAACGACAGGCAGAGGTTCAGAGTGAGCATCGCGAATATCGCAATCCACCGCCAGTCGCCGAGACCGTACACGAGGGGCATGAGCCAGTTCCAGGCTGCGATGCATCCGAACCATGCCGCGAGCGCGAGCACGCTGACTCCGACGACTCGAACCGGTATGACCGCAGCACGAACCATCCGCCGCCGCTGGCCGTTGCGCGCGAGCACGACGAGAACCGCCGCTGCGACCAGCACCGCGACGGCGACCTGTATCGGCACCAGGAGGGCGCGGTTCACACTCTCGGACCACGCGAACATCAGCCGCTCAGGATCAGGATTCCATAGGAGGTTGGCGACGATCACGAGCAGCAGCCCGATCGCCGAGCGCCACCGGGTCAGGGTCTCGACATGCGGGTCGAGGAGGGGCCTACGCGACGAGAGGAAGCCGATCACGACGCGCGCGACCGCCCACCAGGCCGCCGCGATGAGACGCACGACCCCGCCGACGATCCATCCGATGAGCAAGCCTGCGATGCGTTCCATGTTCCCCCCCC
>NZ_LMRW01000027.1 GCF_001428255.1 Agromyces sp. Soil535
CGCCCGGACACATTCCGAACCCGGAAGCTAAGACTCGCAGCCGCCCGGACACATTCCGAACCCGGAAGCTAAGACTCGCAGCGCCGATGGTACTGCAGGGGCGACCCTGTGGGAGAGTAGGACACCGCCGGACATTCATTCGAAGAGAGCCGCCCAGAGTTGGGCGGCTCTCTTTGGTTAACGTGCGTGTTCGACTTGGGCAGCTTCGCGTCAAGCCGGCGCGGTAGGGCGCGGCCCGTCCTACGCTGGAGAGATGGCGAACCGCTTGGGGGATGCGCTGAGTCCCTACCTCCGCGCCCACGCCGGCAACCCCGTCGACTGGTATCCGTGGGGCGAGGACGCATTCGAGGCGGCGCGCGAGCGCGATGTGCCGGTGCTCGTCTCCATCGGCTACGCCACGTGCCACTGGTGTCACGTGATGGCCAGGGAGAGCTTCAGCGATCCCGGGATCGCGGAGACGCTCAACGAACGCTTCGTCTCGATCAAGGTGGACCGCGAGGAACATCCCGATGTCGACGCGAGCTACCTGGCCGCTGCCTCAGCGTTCACACGCGAGCTGGGGTGGCCGCTCACGGTCTTCGCCACGCCCGACGGGCGAGCGTTCTACGCGGGCACGTACTTCCCGCCGCGGCCGGTGCACGGCATTCCGGCGTTCGCGGAGGTACTCGCGGCCGTCGACGAGGCGTGGCGCGAACGGCGACGCGATCTCGACGAGACGGCCGACGCGGTCGCGGGCGCCCTCGCGGCGGCATCCGTCGCGTCGACCGCCGGCGAGCTGCCGGGCCCGGTGGAGCTCGGGCGAGCGGTGGACACCCTCGCCGAGGATGAGGATCGCCTCCACGGCGGGTTCGGAACCGCCCCCAAGTTCCCGGTCGCGCCCGTCCTCGGATTCCTCGTGAACTCGGGACCGGAAGGACGCCGCCTCGCGGAGCGGACGATGCGGATGATGGGGGCATCACCACTGTGCGACGCCATCGAGGGAGGGTTCTTCCGCTATTCGACGCGCGCCGACTGGAGTGAGCCGCACTACGAGCGCATGCTCACCGACAACGCGCTCCTCCTCGACGTGGCCGCCGAGCTCAGTCGCGGTGAAGGCGCCACGACGTTCGCGGCACCGCTCGCCGCCGGTGTCATCCGCTTCCTCATCGAACGGATGCAACTCGCGGGTGGCGGGTTCGCGAGTGCGCAGGACTCCGAGAGCGTCGTCGACGGCGAGCGCAGTGAGGGCGGCTACTACCGGCTCGACGCGGCCGGCCGCGCGCGCCTCCAGCCACCCGCCCTCGACCAGAAGGTTCTCACCGGCTGGAACGGCCTGGCCATCGGCGGGCTAGCCCGAGCCGGGTTCGTGCTCGACGAGCCGGCGGCTGTCGACGCTGCCCGCCGGGCGGCCGACCATCTCCTGGAGCACCACGTGCGCGAGGACGGCACCCTCGTGCGCGCGTCGCTCGACGGCGTGCCGTCGAGTGCCGCGTCGACCCTCGAGGACACCGGCATGTTCGCGTGCGGCCTCATCGACCTCGCGTGTGCGACGGGCGACGCCGCGTATGCGTCGATGGCCCGCGTGCTCGTCGATCGGGCCGCATCCGCAGCCGAGGAGGATGCCCAGGTGCCGTTCGCCGCGCCGGCAGGCGGCGACCCGGTGCTCGTCGCACACGGCCTCGCGCTCCCCGCGGACCCCGCCGAGGGCGCAACGCCGTCGGGCGTCACGGCGTGTGCGGATGCGGCATGGCGCCTGTACACGCTCGGGGCGGGCGAGCGTTACCTCGATCTCGCCGAGCAGGCGATGCGGTCGGTCGCCGGCATGGCGGTGCAGCGCCCGCTCGCGTTCGGCGGCGCGCTGGGGCTCATGGCGCGGCTCGCCGCGCCGCTCGTGCAGCTCGTCACGGTCGTGCCGGACGAGCGGGACGGGCCCGGTGGTGCGGGCGAGGCGCTGCTCGGTGCAACGCGGCGGCACGCGGCATCCGTCGCCACGATCGTGACCGAGCGGCAGGCGCGCGAATTCGCAGCGGCGGGATTCGAGCTCTTCGAGGGGCGGAGCGCCCAGCACGACGAGGCGTCCGCCTACCGCTGCAGGTCGTTCGTGTGCGCACTGCCCGTGCACGACGCGGGGGCGCTCGAGGAACTCGTCGAGCGCCCGGGGGAGTGACGTCGTAGACCCCTCCGCATCCGTACGATGGTCGCATGGGTGAACGCGCACGCACGGGCACGGCGTCCGTGGTCGGCGCGCTGGCGCTCGACGCAGCGCTCGTGCTCGTCTTCGCGATCGTCGGCCGGCGCAGCCATGCCGAGGGGCTCGACCTCGCGGGCATCTGGGGTACGGCCTGGCCGTTCCTCTTCGGCCTCGGTGTCGGCTGGCTCGCGGCACGGGCGTGGCGGCATCCGCTCGCCCCCTGGCCCACGGGAGCCGTGATCTGGGCGGCGACCCTCGTGGTCGGGATGCTGCTGCGCCTCGCGAGCGGCCAAGGCGTGCAGCTCGCGTTCGTGCTGGTGGCGGCGATCTCGCTCGCGATCCTCCTCATCGGATGGCGTGGCCTCGCTGCGCTGATCAGGCGGTCGACCCGCGCTCGCGCCCGGTCGGTCGTTCCGTGAATCCCATCGAGTGGCTCTTCGACGCGCAGCTCGTGATCGGCGGGCAGGTGATCCTCTGGCGCGAGATCGTCGGGAACCTGTTCGGGCTCGCGAGCGCGCTCGGCGGCCTGCGCCGCAAGGTGTGGGCGTGGCCCGTGGGCATCGTCGGCAACGTGCTGCTGTTCACGGTGTTCATGGGTGCGGTGTTCGACACTCCGAATCCGGTGAACCTGCTCGGCCAGGCGGGCCGGCAGCTCATGTTCATCGCCGTGTCCATCTACGGCTGGGTGCGGTGGGCCCAACATCGGCACGTGAGCGGCACCGGCGTGGAACCGCGATGGGCGGGTGCCAGAGCGCGCATCCTGCTGGGCGTGGGCATGATCGGCGGCACGTTGCTGCTCACGCCCATCTTCCGCGCGCTCGGTTCGTTCGAGCCGGTCTGGGCGGACGCGTGGATCTTCATGGGGTCGCTGCTCGCGACCTACGGCATGGCGAAGGGCTGGACGGAGTTCTGGCTCATCTGGGTGGCCGTCGACGTCGTCGGCGTGCCGCTGCTCGTGAGCGCCGGCTACTACGCCTCGGCGCTGCTGTACGTGTTCTACGGCGCGTTCACGATCTTCGGCTTCATCACGTGGATGCGCGTGCAGCGCCTCACCAGCGTGACGGAACCCGGTCGAGCACCAACCACACCGCAGAACTGAGCTCGGGGTGGTCGAGCGCGATGTCGCGCAGCAGCTCGAACTCGAACCTGGCGGCATCGCCGTCGCGCGCGGTGGGGTGGTACGCGCGCGCTCGCGCGGGGCTCCACCGCTCGGAGTGGAGCCGCTCCTCGCGCAGCGTCGCCACGACCTGCTCGTCGACGGAGGGGAGATCGGGGAGGAAGACCCACGGGTCCTCGCCGAGCCGGCAGCGCAGTTCGATGAGCGCCGAGAGCTCGTCGCGCGCGTCTTGCCGCAGGCGCTCGAGCGTCAATTCGTCGTCATCCATCTGCGACCTCCCCTCGCTTCCTCGATCGTAGCCAACGCTACGTGCACCGTATGACGACGGGGTTACGCCGCGTGACGGCACGTGTACGCCAGATGACGCGGACGTGACGGCGGCGGCCTGGGGCCGCCCGGCGCCCTGATTGAATGGACCGCATTCGGCGAGAGGAGTCGGGCGTGGCCGAGGAATACCTGATCCTGCACGGATGGCAGAACCATCGGCCGGACGGGCACTGGCAGCGGTGGCTCGCCCGTGAGCTCGAGACGCGCGGGGCCGTCGTGCGGTATCCGCAGCTGCCGGGGGCCGACGAGCCGGTGCTCGACGACTGGATCGAGGCGCTCGAGACCGAGCTGCGCGGCACGGATCCGGCATCGCTGACGGTGATCGCGCACAGCCTCGGGTGCCTGCTGTGGCTGGCGTACGCGGCTCGGCGCGCAGCGCGGAGTGCGCCGGGTGCGGCCGCTCGGCGCGTCATCCTCGTGGCGCCGGCCGCACCCGAGGTGCTGCAGGGGATCCCCGAGATCGCGGCGTTCGCGCCGCTGCTCGGGGGTGCTGCCGCCCGCGCGGCGCTCGCCGCAACGACGTGGGAGCGCGGCACGGTCATCGCGGGCACCGACGACCCGTTCTGCCCCGCCGGCGCCGACCGTGTCTATGCGCGCCCGCTCGACCTGGACTTCGTGCCGGTCGAGGGCGGCGGCCACCTCACCATGGACGACGGCTACGGCCCGTTCCCGCTCGTGCTGGAGCTCGCGACCAGATGAGCGGACGCCCCGGCGCAACCTGGTCGCCATGGCACGATCCGCGCCGATGGCCGTGCGGTTGAATGGTGCGGTGAGCACCGACACCGTACCCGGCGACCCGCACGCACGCGACCTGCTGGCGCGGCTCCGGGTCGACCTCGTCGCGGCCGGCTTCACGGTTCCGGTGCTCGAGGCACTCTGGGGAGCGGATGCCGCGGCGGCGCTGCACCGCGGCGAGCGGGTGCCGGCGCGGCGCGTGCTCGACGGCAAGCGCGGGGCGCACGGCGCATCCGCCGACCTCGCGACCCTCGCCGAGCTGTTCGTGCTCGGCCTGCCGGTGCCGGCGTCGGAGGCGGAGCATGCCCTCCCGACGCTCGGTGTCGACGGCGCGGCCGAGCTGGGGCTGCTGGCGACGGGTGCGCCCGCGTCGGATCGTGCCGGCGCGGCCGGCGACGCGGCATCCGTTCGCGCGTTGCTCGACCTGCGCCCGTACGCCTTCCTCGACGCCCGCGGCGACGGACACTGGTGGATCCTCTCGGACCTCGGCGAGGTCGCACTCGGCCACGCGCTCGGCGAGCAGCACGTGCTCGGCGTCGGCGGCGCGTCGATGACGCTGTCGAGCCTCATGCTGCCGACGCCCGCGCGGTCGGTGCTCGACCTGGGCACCGGCTGCGGCATCCAGGCGATGCACGCGTCGCGCTTCGCGGATCGCGTCGTGGCCACCGACATCTCGGAGGGGGCACTGCGTCTCGCACGGCTCAATGTCGAGCTGAACGGGATCGAGGGCGTGGAGCTCCGGCTCGGCAGCCTCTTCGAGCCCGTGACCGGGGAGCGGTTCGAGCGCATCGTGTCGAATCCGCCGTTCGTGATCACGCCGAGGGCGCTCGGCGTACCCGAGTACGAGTACCGCGATGGCGGCATGGTGGGCGACGGTATCGTCGAGGCGGTGATGCGGGCCGCGGTCGAGCATCTCGAGCCCGGCGGCGTGGCGCAGCTGCTCGGCAACTGGGAGTACCACGAAGGTGACGACGGGCTCGAGCGCCTGCGCGCCTGGGCCGGCCCGCTCGAGCACTGGATCGTCGAGCGCGAGGTGCAGCGCGTCACGGAGTACGCGGAGACGTGGATCCGCGACGGCGGCTCGCGCTCCGGCACGCCTGAGTTCGATCGGCTCTACGACGCCTGGCTCGACGATTTCGAGCGGCGCGGCGTGCGCGAGATCGGCCTCGGCTACGTGCTGTTGCGGCGGCCCGACCGGGCGGCAGTCGGGGGCGACGCGCGGCGCCTCGCGCGTGTCGAGCGGCTGCACGGCCCGCTCGGCGACATGGTCGGCGGTCTCGGCACCCACCTCGCGGCCTGCCTCGACGCGCACGACGTGCAAGCGTCGCTCGACGACGCGACGCTCGCGGCGACGCGGCTCACCGTCGCCGGGGACGTGACGGAGGAGCGGCACTACTGGCCGGGCGACGACGACCCCACCGCCATGCTGCTGCGGCAGGGCGGCGGCTTCGGGCGCGTCGTGCCCCTCGACACGGGCCTCGCCGCGCTGGTCGGCGCGTGCGATGGCGAGCTGCCGGTCGGCGCGATCGTCGCCGCGCTCGCCGAGCTCCTCGACGTCGACGCGACGGCGCTCGCTGCGGACCTGCTGCCGGCGGTGCGTGCCCTCATCGACGACGGGATGCTGCTGCTGCCAGCGGAATGACGGGCATGCGGCATCCGCGACTCAGACGGTGCCGGCGGGCGGCCACAGCCCGATGATGAGCGCCATGACGACGACCGTCACCAGCTCGTGCGCGATGTTCAGGATCGTGAGCCCCGCGGGCCGGCCTTCGAACGCGTCGTGGGTGATGAAGCGGGCCGCGGTGAACCCCGCCCACAGCAGGATGCCGGTGAGCAGCGCCGTCACGAGGTAGTTGCCTCCGAACGCCGTCCACGCGACCTGCGTGGCGATGGCGAGCACCCACGCGGAGATGAAGCTCACGATGACCGTCGTGATGATCGGCACCACGGCGCTGCGATCGCCGGGGTCGACCTTGGCGACGCGCATCCAGTAGTTGCCGAACACCTTCGGTGTGTACCAGATCGACCCGACGACCATGGTCGAGATCGTCGCGATCGCGACGGCCCAGTAGTTCACGTCGATGAGCATGCCGGCTCCCCCCTCACTGCCCCCGCGGGCCTGCCCCGGATTCTAGCGGGGAGCATCCCGCGAGGCCGGGAGCGCCACGACTCGGCGATCACCGAGCCGCCGGGGGTATCCTCGTGGTCGCACACCCGAAAGCGAGCCCATGGCCGACAGTCCGCTCTCCGATTCCCCGTACGAGGTGCTCGGCGTCCCTGCCGACGCGGATGCCGCCGCGCTGCGTCTGGCGTACCGTCGTGCGCTGCGCACCGCCCACCCCGATACGGGCGGCGATGCGGCGCGGTTCCACGCGGTGCAACGGGCCTGGCTGCTCGTCGGCACGCCTGAGGCGCGGGCCGCATTCGACCGCGGCGTCCGGGGTGCGGTGCCCGCGCCGACTCGTGAGGCGTGGGCGCCGGCCGCGCCGCGACGACCGAGGGACTCGCGTCCGCTGGCGCGCTCGTACGGGCATCCGGGCGGGCTGACCCGGGAGCTCTACCTCGACCGCATCCGGGAGTGGGTGGGGCGCGGGGTCGACGTGCCCGACCCGTACGATCCCACGCTCGTGCGGCGCGCGCCCCGCGACATCCGGCACATCCTCGCCGATGCGCTCGTCGAGGAGGCGACCGCCCGCGCGCTGTCGACGCTCGGCATCGCCTACACCGTCTGGCACGATATCGCCACGGATGCCGCCGGGCCCGGCCTGCCCCCGAAGCTCGATCACCTCGTGCTGGGGCCGACGGGGCTGTTCGCGATCCAGTCGGAGGACTGGGGCGGGCCGGTCGGTGTGAGGCGCGGCGAGCTCGTGGGTGAGGCGCTCGCGGGCGAACGGCCGATCCGCGCGCTCGCCGCCCGGGCGAAGGCGATCGGGAGGGCGGCGCGCGTGAAGCCCACGGCGCTGATCGTCGTCGTGCCAGACGAGTACGCGGCGGAGCCGCTGGAGCTCGCAGGCACGGTGCGCGGTGCCGTCGTCGCGCTCGTGCGGAGCTCCCGCCTCGGGAGCGCTGTGCGCGAGGGCCTGCGGGGTTCCGCGCACCTCGGCGGCACCGAGCTCATGGAAGTGCGCTCGCGGCTGCAGGCGACCGTGCGGTTCGCCTGACCGCCGCATCCACGGGCTCGCGGCCTGCGCGGTGTCCGCGGGGTCGCCGGCACGCGGCATCCGGCAGCCCGACTCGACCGCGGGACGCCGGGCGGTGTTGGATGGGATGGTGCCTGACCTCGATCGTGACGCCCACCTCTCCGCCTTCGCCGACTTCATCCCCGACTCGCCCTCGTCGTATCACGCCGCCGCTGCCGTCGCCGCGCGCCTCGAGGCCGCCGGCTTCGACCGGCTCGACGAGCGCGACGAATGGCCGTCGGGGCCGGGGCGACGCGTGGTGGTGCGCGATGGCGCGGTCATCGCCTGGGTGCAACCGGATGCCGCGACGCCGACGACCCCGTTCCGCATCCTCGGGGCGCACACCGACTCGCCGTCGTTCAAGGTGAAGCCGAACCCGGATTCGACGGGGGCAGGGCTCCTTCGCGCGGGCGTCGAGGTCTACGGCGGCCCGCTCCTGAACTCGTGGCTGGACCGCGAGCTCGAGGTCGCAGGGCGAGTCGTCACGCGCGACGGCGGGGAGCACCTCGTGCGCACCGGGCCGATGCTGCGCATCCCGCAGCTGGCGATCCACCTCGATCGCGGCGTGAACGACGCGCTCAAACTCGACAAGCAGTTGCACACCCAGCCGATCTGGGGCGCGGCGTCCGACGCCGCCGGCGCGGAGCTCCTGGCTGAGACCGTGCGCGATGCGGGCATCGAACCCGCCGACATCGCCGGTCACGACCTGCTGCTGGCCGACACGCAGGCGCCGGCGCGCTTCGGTCAGGGGGGCGCGTTCTTCGCAGCCGGTCGCATGGACAACCTGAGCTCCGTGTTCGCGGGACTCGTGGCCCTGCTCGGCGCGCCCGACGACGCGCCGCACGTGAGCGTACTCGCCGCGTTCGACCACGAGGAGCTCGGGTCGGCGTCGCGGTCGGGTGCGAGCGGCCCGTTCCTCGAGGACGTGCTCGCACGCGTCGCAGCAGGGCTCGGCGCCGACCCGACCGAGCGTCGACGCGCATTCGCCGACTCCTGGCTGCTCTCCTCGGACGCCGGTCATGCGGTGCATCCGAACTACCCGGAACGCCACGATCCCGGCAACCGCCCGGTGCTCGGCGGTGGCCCGTTGCTGAAGCTCAACGCGAACCAGCGCTACGCGAGCGACGCCGTGGGCTCCGCGCTCTGGGCGCGCCTCTGCGAGCAGGCGGGCGTCGCCACCCAGCCGTTCGTCTCGAACAACGCCATCCCGTGCGGCTCGACGATCGGGCCGCTGAGCTCGACCCGGCTCGGAATCCGCACGGTCGACGTCGGCGCGCCGCTCCTGTCGATGCACTCGGCTCGGGAGCTCGCCCACGTCGACGACCTCGTCTCGCTCGCCGCAGCGGTCACCGCGTTCTTCGCGCCCGACGCCGACTGAGGCAGGTGCGGGGCTCCCCACCGGCACGGTGACCGGATGTCGCGGCACGACGGCGCGATTTCACGTTCGCCACGGCGCACTCCGGTGCGAGGGTGAAGGCATGACCGAGACCATCACCCCCGCCGCATCAGCCCTCTTCCAGCACGTCGCGACGCAGGCCGACGCGATCTCGCACTTCCGCGGGCGCCTCGGCTTCGAGTCCGACGTGTCGGATGTCGCGGCCGCGCTGGCCGAACCCGAGCCCGGGTTCGTGCTCGTCGACACCCGCAACGACGCGTCGTGGGCGCAGGGGCACGTGCCCGGCGCGATCCATCTGCCCTGGCGCCGCATCGCGGCGGAGGCGGCCGAGCGCATCCCTGCCGGCACCCCCGTCGTCGTCTACTGCTGGGGTCCCGGATGCAACGGCGCCACCCACGCCGCGCTCGAGTTCGCCTTGCTCGGGCATCCCGTGAAGGAGATGCTCGGCGGGTTCGAGTACTGGGTGCGCGAGGGCTTCGCGTTCGACACGACGGAGGGCCTCGCGCAGCTGCCGGCCGACGCGCTCACCAACGTCGCGGAGGCGGGACTCGCCGGCGGCGCGGTCGTGGACCACGACATCACCTGCGCCTGCTGACCCGCACCCGCCGGGCTCAGACGAGCGTGATGAGCGGAGCGTCGGGATCGGCGGCCCACTCGTCGAGCGACCCGTCGTAGACGGCGACATCCGTGTGGCCGGCCCGGCGCAGGGCGAACCCCGTTCCGGCCGCCGCGATACCGCCGCCGCAGTACACCACGACCCGTTTCGCACCGGCGGCCGTGGCGGGGGCGAGGCGGGCGGCGAGTTCCGCGTCGCGCAGGTGCGTGCGCGATTCCCGATCGATGACGGAGGAGACCGGCACACTGACACTGCCCGGGATGTGCCCGCGTCGTGCACGCCCGCCGGTCTCGCCGCGGAAGTCGCTGGCCGGAAGCGCGCACACGAGCGCGGCATCCGCTTCTCCTGCGACGATGCGGCGCACCTCCTGGCCGTCGGCCCAGAACTCCGGTCGAGGCGCCAATGTCAGGTGCCCGGCCGCGCGAGGGGCTTCGAATCCTGGCTCGAGCGACCGGCCTTCGGTCCGCCAGCGGGTGAGGCCGCCGTCGAGCAGGGCGACCCGGTCGATGCCGGCCGAGGCGAGCAGCCACCAGAGGCGTGCGGCCCACTGCCCGAGCGACGTGTCGTAGACGACGACGGCGACCTCGTCGTCGATGCCGAGTTCGCGGGTGACGCGTTCGAGTCGCGCGGCGTCGGGCCTCGTGAACGAGTACGGGCCGTCGGGGTCGGAGAACTCCTCGAGGAGGTCGGCGAACACGGCCCCGGGCACGTGGCCCTGGATCAGGTAGTCGTCGAGGCCGCTGAGCCAGCGGAAGCCGGCCGGCGTGTCGACGCCGAGCACGCTGGCGTCGACGACGACGAGCCCGGGATGCTCGAGGTGCGCGGCGAGCCACTCCGTCGTGACGAGGTCGCCGGGAAGGTCGAGTGCTGGCATGCCGACACGCTAGTCGCGTCGGCGCGCACCGCGTGCGGAGGCCGCAACAGGCCGTAACCGGCCGAGGCCGTCAGCGCAGCGGGCCCCGGCGACTCTCCAGCCACATCGAGTGCTCGCGAAGGCCGTTGCGCACGGCCGCCTTGATGATGAGGTAGCCGATCCAGAGCATGAGCGCCAGCACCGCGAGGTAGATCGCGAGGCCGATGACGAGGCCGATGAGGCCGGCGCCGGTGAGGAGGTCGTTCGGGTCCATCTGCACAGGTTGCCAGAAGCATGCCATGGTGCGCGAGAGTCCCGATCGGGGGACAGCGTTCAGCAGGCACCGTCGTTCAGCACTCGATGACGTTCACCGCGAGGCCGCCCTCGCTCGTCTCCTTGTACTTCGTCATCATGTCGAGTCCGGTCTGCCGCATGGTCTCGATGACCGTGTCGAGCGAGACCAAGTGGGTGCCGTCGCCGTGCAGCGCGAGCCTCGCGGCCGAAACAGCGGTCGACGACGCGATCGCATTGCGCTCGATGCAGGGCACCTGCACGAGGCCTGCGACCGGGTCGCAGGTGAGGCCGAGGTGGTGCTCCATCGCGATCTCCGCCGCGTTCTCGATCTGTCGAGGGGTGCCCCCGAGTACGGCGCAGAGCGCCCCGGCTGCCATTGCGCAGGCCGATCCGACCTCGGCCTGGCATCCGCCCTCTGCGCCCGAGATCGAGGCGTTCTTCTTCACGAGCGAGGCGATCGCCGCGGCGGTGAGCAGGTAACGGCGGATGCCCGCGGCATCCGCACCGGGCACGAAGCGCAGGTAGTAGTGCCCGACGGCCGGGATGATGCCGGCCGCGCCGTTGGTCGGCGCGGTGACCACGCGTCCACCGGAGGCGTTCTCCTCGTTGACCGCGAGGGCGAAGGCGTGCAGCCACTCGGTGGAGGTGTCGCGCACGTGCTCGTCGCGGTCGTACTCCTCGAGTCGCCTGCGCACCTCGGGCGCGCGGCGCTTCACGCCGAGGCCGCCGGGCAGCGTGCCCTCGGTCGCGAGGCCGCGCTCGACGCACACCGCCATGGCCGCCCAAATCGCGTCGAGGCCGGCGTCGATGCCCTCCGCACCGTGCACCGCGACCTCGTTGGAGCGCGCGACGTCGCACAACGAGACGCCGTGCTCCTCGCAGAGGGCCAGCAGTTCGTCGGCGGTGTCGTAGGGCAGCGGATGCCGCAGCGCCTCCGACTCGTGCACCGCGTCGCCCTCGCGGCGGATGAAGCCCCCGCCGACCGAGTAGTACGTCTCCTCGGCGAGGGGGAGGGCGTCGTCGGCGCCCCACCCATGCAGCGTCATCGCGTTCGGGTGGCCGGGCAGGCGGGTTCGCGGCTCGAGGCTCAGGTCGCCCTGCGTCATCGTGACCGCGTGCCGGCCCGCGACGCGCACCTCGGCACCGTCGTCGCTGAGCCGCGTCCACGCGCCGCGCACCTCGTCGGGGTCGCAGTCGTCTGGCCTCAGCCCGGCGAGGCCAGCGATGACGGCGTCGGGGGTGCCGTGGCCGAGCCCGGTCGCACCGAGCGAGCCGTACAGCGAGCAGGTGACGCGGGTGACGCGGTCGAGGATGCCGTCGTCGGCGAGTCGCTCGGCGAACGCACGGGCCGCCCGCATCGGGCCGACGGTGTGCGAACTCGAAGGACCGATCCCGATCGAGAAGAGATCGAGGGCTGAGACGAACGCTGTCACGGCTCAAGGCTACGCCGGTGCCCGCGCATGCATCCGGCGTCACGTCGCAGGATCCTGCGTCGGATGCGCCGTGACGCGGGTGCCGGCGCAGGGCGTGCGATGCCCGCGCGCCCATAGGCTGGTCTGGATCCCCATGACTGACGTACCCCCCTCCTCCCTGCCGCGAATCGCCCCGGTCCTCCCGCACGAAGCCGCCGACGAGGCGGGCGTCATCCACCGCGCCTTCGCGACGGGCCCGTACGGCCACGTCCCGACGAGCGCAGAGCGACGCGCGTTCGAACACGACACCGCCGGGCGCGTGGCATCCGGTACCGTGCTCGTCGCCCGTCGAGAGGGCCGCGTCGTCGGGAGCGCGAGCGTGTTGCGTGCCGAAACGCCGTACTCGCGCGTGGCCGTGCCCGCCGAGGCGGAGATCGGGCTGCTCGCGGTCGACCCGGGCGCGCAGGGGGCTGGCTTCGGCGAGGCGCTGATGCGTGCGAGCCTCGAGGCCGCCCTCGAGTGGGGCGCCGATGCGTTGGTGGTCGACACCGGGCGCCTGAACGTCCGTGCGCGGGCCCTCGACGAGCGGCTCGGCTTCGAGCATGCGCCCGAGCGTGACGCGGCGGCCTCGAACGGCGACGTCGACGCGGTCGTGTACCGGTACGCGCTGCAGGAGCGCGCCGACGTGCGCATGCGGCTCATGCGCACCGACGAGGCCGATGAGGTGTCGGCCCTGGTCGAGGCGGCGTACGCCGCCGACTTCGAGCTGAGCGAGGCCTACCGCGCGGACATCGCCGCGGTCGCCGAGCGGGCACGTGATCACCAGGTCTGGGTGGCGACGGATGCCGCGAGCGGCATGCTTCTCGGCACCGTGTCCACGCCGCGCGCGGGGCGGGCCATCTCGCCGCTCGCGCGAGCCGGCGAGCTCGACTTCCGCTTCCTCGGGGTGACCGCCGGCGCACGTCGCCGCGGGATCGGCGCGCTCCTCGTCGAGCATGTGCTGCTGTTGGCGCGGCTTCGTGGCACCCCGCGCGTGGTGCTCAACACCGGCCCCGACATGGTGGCGGCGCAACGACTGTACGAGGGCATGGGCTTCCACCGTCTCCATGCGCGCGAGTTCGTGTTCGAGCGGCCCGACGGCTCGAGCTTCCTCATGCTCGCGTACGGCCGCGACATCGAGGCGGCCGGCGTGGGCGCCGCGGCCTGAGCCGCGGCAGCGCGCGGCATCCGCTGCCCCGCTCACACGCCGCGCACGCGGGCCCACGGCCGTGTGAGCGCCGCGTGAGTCGCGTGTGAGCGCCGGCGAGCAGCATGGTCGGCATGCACACCATTACACGAAACGGCGACTGGGCCGTCGAGGCCGATGGCCTCGTCAAGGTGTTCGGTACGAACCGCGCGGTCGACGGCGTCGACCTGCGGGTCGCGACCGGCACCGTCTACGGCGTCCTCGGACCCAACGGCGCCGGCAAGACCACCACGATCTCGATGCTCGCGACGCTGCTGCGGCCCGACGCCGGCACCGGCCGGATCTTCGGGCACGACGTGCAGCGGGAGGCGCAGGTCGTGAGACAGCTGATCGGCGTCACCGGACAGTACGCCTCGGTCGACGAGACCCTCTCCGCCACCGAGAACCTCGTGCTGTTCTCCCGCCTGCTCGGCCTCACGCACACCGCCGCGAAGGCCAAGGCCGCCGAGCTGCTCGAGGAGTTCGGACTGACGGATGCCGCGAAGCGGCCGCTCAAGAAGTTCTCCGGCGGCATGCGTCGCCGCCTGGACCTCGCCGCGAGCCTCATCGCGCAGCCGCCGCTCATCTTCCTCGACGAGCCCACCACCGGGCTCGACCCGCGCACGCGCGCGCAGATGTGGGACACGATCCGCCGCCTCGTGGCGACGGGCTCGACGGTGCTGCTCACGACGCAGTACCTCGACGAGGCCGACCAGCTCGCCGACCGCATCGCGGTGATCGACCACGGTCGCGTCGTCGCCGAGGGCACCGCCGACGAGCTCAAGGCGTCGATCGGCGCGTCGAGCCTTCAACTGCGACTCCAGGACCCGCGCGACCTCGACGACGTGCGCGTCGCGATCGAGCGGGTGCTCCGGGTGACGCCGACGATCTCACCCGAGGCCGGCCGCATCACCGCTCCGATGGACGACCCCGACGTCGTCACGGAACTGCTCCTCACCCTGCGCGACGAGGGCGTGCACCTCGCCGAGCTGAGCGTGCAGAAGCCCACGCTCGATGAGGTCTTCCTCACGCTCACCGGCCACGGCGTCGAGGACGCGGCATCCGCCACCGAAGCCGAAACCGAGCTCGAACGGAGCCGCGCATGACCACCATCGCCACCACCCCCATCACGCCGGGCGCGGCCCGCTCGCTGAAGAACCGCGTGAGCACGAGCGAGACCCTCTCGCACACGATCACGATGGCCTACCGCGGGTTGCTGAAGATCAAGCGCACGCCCGAGCAGCTCTTCGACGTGACCCTGCAGCCGATCATCTTCACCGTGATGTTCACGTACATCTTCGGCGGCGCGATCGCGGGCGACGTGCAGAGCTACCTGCCGATCATCATCCCCGGCATCCTCGTGCAGACCGTCATCTCGACCTCGATCGTCACCGGGGTGCAGTTGCGCGAGGACATGGACAAGGGCGTGTTCGACCGGTTCCGCTCACTGCCGATCGCGCGCATCGCCCCGCTGTCCGGAGCACTGCTCGCCGACACGGTTCGCTACCTCATCGCCACGACCCTGACGTTCGTCATGGGATACCTCATGGGCCTCCGCCCGGAGGGCGGGCTCGGAGGCGTCATCGGTGCGGCGCTGCTCGTGATCGTGTGCGCCTGGTCGCTGTCGTGGATCTTCGCCTTCTTCGGCGTGATCGCGCGCAGCGCCTCGAGCGTGCAGGGCATCTCGATGCTCATCCTGTTCCCGCTTACGTTCCTCTCGAACGCGTTCGTGCCCGTCGACACCATGCCCGGCTGGCTGCAGTGGTTCGTCGACATCAACCCCGTCTCTTACATCGTCACGGCAGTGCGCGACCTCGTGAACAGCGGAACGATCGGCGCGGACTTCGGCTGGTCGCTGGTCGGCTCGGCCGTGGTCGTCGCGGTGTTCGCTCCACTCACCGTGAAGGCCTACATGCGGAGGGCATGAGACGGACGGCCTGCGCGTCAGGGTGCGTCGGCCGGCGGAACGGGCGTTGCGAGCAACTCGTGCGCCCGTTCCGCGCATTCGTCGGTGGTGAGCGCGGCCGCAGCGTCGCGCGCGGCCGCGACCCGCTCCGCGCCGACGCGCGCCTCGGCGGCCGCGAGCAATCGGGCGAGGTTGAGCCCCGGAGTGTCCTGACGGCCCGACATGCGCTCGCCGAGCGCGAGCATCTCCAGCCCGCGTTCCTCGAGGCCCGGCTGGTGCATCGCCCACGAGCCCCAACCGATCGCGACCGTGCCGAGCACCGGCTTGTCGGTGAATCCCGGTCGCGCGCGGGCGGTTGCGGTCACGCGGTGACGCAGCCGCTCGGCCCAGCCGCGCACCTCGTCGGGCGGCCACCCCTCTAGTGCGCCGCGCGCGGCGAAGCCGGCTAGCACGATGAGGAACCAGGGGTCCCCTCGGCGGCGACCGTCATGGAACGCCGCGATCGCATGACGCGCGTGGGCCAACGACTCGGCCCGCCTGCCCTCGACGTGGGCGATCTCCGCGAGCCCGAGATCGGCGATGGTCGCGACCGTCATGCCGTCGGGGAGGGTGCGGTCGTCCTCCGCCATCGCGTCGAGCATGACTCGCGCCTCGTCGAGGCGGTCTGCGGCCACGAGCGCGCCCGCGATCATCCAGTCCACATGGAGCAGGTCCTGCTCGGCGTCGAGGCGCTCGAGCCCGATCCTGGCCTGGCGGGCGTGGCGGAGGGTCTCGAGAGGACGGCCCGACTGGCTCGCGAGCTGCGCGAGCATCATGGACGACACCGCCTCGACCAACACGTCGCCCAGGCGCTGCGCGAGCTCATGCGCGCGCAGCGCATACTCGCGTGCGGTTGCCGGATCCCCCTCGTTCTCGGCGAACTGCGACATCATGATGGAGCCGACCACTGCGGTGTCGGGATCGTCCGACTCCGACATCGCGCGGAGCCTGGACAGCGACTCGCCCACGTCGGGGAGCGCGAGCAGGAAGCCGCTCGTCGCCGCGATCCACGGTGGCATCGGATGTCCCGACCGGGCGAGCAGGCGAAGGCGGGCGAGGCCGCGCGTGGCGGTCGTCGTGCCGGCGGCGAGGTGGGTCGCCGAAACGAGTGTGAGCGCCAGGGTCGCCGGCGCGGCCAGTTCCGGCCCCGGACGACTGCCGCGGGTGCCGTCGAGCACGGCGTCGCCGAACGCCAGGATCTCGGAGTGCGCGCTCCGCGCGGTCCATCGATAGGCGAGCGTCGCGAACACCGGGTACACCGTCTCCGCCCGACCATCGGCGATGGCGCGCCGCAGGATCGCGACGAGGTTGTCCTCTTCGAGGTCCAACGTTCGGAAGGCCTCGATCTGACCGGGTCCGCGGACGACGGCGAGGGCGTGCGTGGACAGCGCCACCGCCCACGCGTCCATCGCCGCGAGCGCGCCGGCCTCGTCGCCGGATTCGGTCAGGCGCAGCTGCCCGAACTCGCGCACGGTCTCGAGCATGCGGTAGCGGGGGGCGGGCGACCCCATGGACGCGGCCACCGAGAGCAGCGACTGGGCGATGAGCCCGTCGAGGAGCCAGAGGGCGTCGCCCGACCCGGTCACGGCGTCGGCCGCGTCGAGGCCGAAGCCGTCGGGGAACCACGAGAGCCGGGCCATGGCGAGCCGCTCGTCGGGCGTGAGCAGCGCCCAGCTCCAGTCGATGACGGCGTGGAGCGTGCGCTGACGCGCGGGCGACGAGCGGTCGCCGCCGGCCAGGAGCGCGAACCGGTTCGCCAGGCGCGCCTCGATCTGCTCCACCGTCATCGAGCGCACCCTGGCTGCCGCGAGTTCGATCGCGAGGGGCAGTCCGTCGAGTCGCGTGCACAGCCGGGCGACCGCCTCGAGCGGCAGGTCGGCGGCGGGCCTCGCCGCGACGGCCCGCTCGAGGAAGAGCTCGACCGCCGGCCCGGCGACGTCGGCGGCGAGCGCCTCGAGCGGATACGCCTGCTCGGCGCCGATCATGAGCGGGCTCCGGCTCGTCGCCAGGACGCGTAGCGACGCGATCGAACCCAGGAGGTCGGCTGCCCAGCGGGCCGCCCCCTCGATCACGTGCTCGCAGTTGTCGAGGACGAGGAGCGCCGGCCACTCCTCAAGCCGGGCGATGATGCGCCCCCGCACGTCGAGCCTCGCCTCGCCGAGGCGCTGGCTCGTCGACGCCTCGCGAACGCCCAGCGTCGACGCGAGCGCCAGCACGACGTCGTCATCCGTGCGGATGCTCGCCAGCTCGACCACGACGACGAGGGGATCGTCGGCCCGTGCCGCGACCTCCTGCGCGATGCGCGTCTTGCCGAGTCCGCCACCGCCGAGCACGGTCACGAGCCGACGCCGGCGGAGCAGCCGTTCGATGGCGACGATGTCCTCGTCGCGGCCGATCAGGGCGTTCGCGGCGGCCCGCACGCCGATGCGCACCGAGCCTCGACGGGGCTGCTCGTCGGCGCGCAGCAGCTCGGCGTTCAGTTCGACGAGTTCGCTCGCGGGCGACACTCCGAGCTCTTCGCCGAGCCGCTCGCGGAACGCGCCGAACTCGGCGATGGCTTCGACACGACGGCCGGATGCCGCGAGCGCACGCAGTCGGCGGGCGACGAGGTCCTCGTTCGCGGGTGACGCCGCCATGAGCACGGCGAGGTCGTCTGCCGCCCCGGTGTGATCGCCCGCCGCGTCGCGCGCAGCGGCGCGCCGCGCGAGCAGTTGCAGGCGCAGCGCACCGGCGCGCTCGGCGAGGGTCTGGGCGATCGGGGCATCCCCGAGGTCGAGTGCCGGCTCGCCGCGCCACAGGGCGAGCGCCTCGTCCACTCCGACGGCCGAACCCTCCCCGTCGGCCGCCCCGGCCACGCCGAGGTCGAGTTCCGAGGATGAGATCGCCAGTGCGTAGCCGCCCGGATGGGAGGCGATGAGGTCGTCGGCCGTGACCGCGCGCACCCGGCTCACGAGCGTCTGCAGGGCGGCCCTCGCGTTGCGAGGCGTCGCGTCGCCCCAGAGCTCGTCGGCGATGACGTCGATGCCGACGGTGCCGCCCACCGTGCGGGGCAGCACGGCGAGCGCGGCCACGAGCGCCTTCGCCAGCGCGCCGGGCGGCTCGATGAGGGCGCCGGAACGACCTTCGAGAAGGACCGGGCCGAGCACGCCCACACGAAGGTCTGGGCGTGGTTCGATCGGCACGCGCACGAGCCTACCCGTGGGCACGGACGCCCCGCCTCGATCCTGACAGGTTCGCCGTCGCCGACGCCTCGAGATGCGGATAAGCAACAAGGGTTGACAAAACACTATTAGCAACCTAAGTTGCTTACATGACCCCGCGAATCCCGGAACCGATCGGCGCCGAAGCCGACGACCTCGCCGCCGTCGTTGCGCTGCGCGAGCTTGCAGACCGGCTCGAGGACGCCGCCGTCGAGCGGGCGATGCGCGCCGGTTGGAGCTGGACGCAGGTTGCCGAGGCGCTCGGCGTCACGCGCCAGGCCGTGCACAAGAAACACCACCGGCGACTCGAAGCCGCCGGCATCGAACTGAGGAGGCGCAATGCGTGAGGTACCCGAACCCCTCGACGGCGGCGTGGGCGTCAGCCTGAAGCGCATCGTCCAGCGAGCCATCGACGAGGCCGTGCGGCGAGGCGCGCCGAATGTCGAGGCCGAGCACCTGCTGCTCGTGATCTCGGCCGGAGACGATGCAGCCGGGAGGGCGCTCGCCGAGGTCGGACTCGATCACGCGGGCGTGGAGGCAGCGCTCCGCGAAGAACGCGAGCGAGCCCTCGCGGCAGCGGGGGTCGAGCCCGTGGCCGAGGAGCGGCTGCGGTCCACCCGCAGGTCGCGACCCGGCTGGGGCGCCTCGTTCCGCGAGGCCATGCTCCGTGCGGACTTCCGCACACGTCGCGACCGCAGCCGCGACGAGCGCGAGCGACTCGCGGTCGCCTCCGCGCTGCTCGGCATCCTGCGTGCCGACCTCGGTACCGTGCCGCGTGCGCTCGCCTACGCGGGCGTCGACCGGCGCGCCCTCATCAACCGACTCGAACAGCTCTGACGGCTCGAACGACCTGACGACTCGAACAATTCTGAGAGGACCGTGCCGTGACCACCTCCACCACCGGCTGGGCCGTTGAGGCCGAGGGCCTCGTGAAGGCCTTCGGGGACACCCGTGCGGTCGACGGCGTCGACTTGCACGTCCCCACCGGTTCCGTCTACGGCGTGCTCGGCCCGAACGGGGCCGGGAAGACCACGACGATCTCGATGCTCGCGACGCTCCTTCGTCCCGACGCCGGGAGTGCCCGCGTCTTCGGCCACGATGTCGTGCGGGAACCGCAGATCGTGCGCCAGCTCGTCGGGCTCACCGGCCAGTACGCCTCACTCGACGAAGCCCTCTCGGGCGTCGAGAATCTCGTGCTGTTCTCGCGGCTGCAGGGTTGCAGTCGCGCAGGGGCAAGGCGAAAGGCCGCCGAACTCCTCGAGGAGTTCGGGCTCGCGGATGCCGCGAAGAAGCCCGTCACGCAGTACTCGGGCGGCATGCGCCGGAGGCTCGACCTCGCGGCGAGCCTCATCGCCCAGCCGCCCCTCATGTTCCTCGACGAGCCGACCACCGGCCTCGATCCGCGTACGAGGGCGCGGATGTGGCAGACGATCCGCCGCCTCGTCGCGACCGGGTCGACGGTGCTCCTCACCACGCAGTACCTCGACGAGGCCGACCAGCTCGCCGACCGCATCGCGGTCATCGACCACGGTCGTGTGGTCGCCGAGGGCACCAATGAGGAGCTCAAGGCTTCGGTCGGGGAGTCGAGCCTGCATCTCCGCCTCGTCGACGCCGACGATCTCGACGACGCCAGCGTCGCTCTTGAACGCGTGCTCGGCGCCCGCCCGGCCGTCTCGCCCGAAGCCGGCCGCCTGACTGCGCCGATACAGAATGCCGACCGCGTGACCGACCTGCTCGTTACGCTTCGCGAGTCCGGCATCCGCGTCGCCGAGATGAGCGTCTCGAAGCCGACACTCGACGAGGTGTTCCTCACGGTCACGGGCCACGGGGTCGAGCCAGACCAGATGGACGACGTCGACGCCGAGGCATCCGCCGCACTCGAAGGGAGCCGCGCATGACCACCGCGACCGTCACCCCTGCGCTCATCATCCCCGGCGCCGAGCGCTCACTCAAGAACTCCGTGGGCCTTGGCCAGACGCTCTCGAACTCGTTCGCGATGGCGTGGCGGGGGCTCCTGAAGATCAAGCGGACGCCCGAGCAGCTCTTCGACGTGACGTTCCAGCCGATCCTGCTCACCGTCATGTTCACGTACATCTTCGGCGGCGCGATCGCCGGTACACCCGAGGACTACCTGCCGTTCATCGTGCCGGGCATCCTCGTGCAGACCGTCATCATGACCTCCGTCGTGACCGGGGTGCAGCTCCGCGAGGACATGACGAAGGGAGTCTTCGATCGGTTCCGATCGTTCCCGATCGCACGCGTCGCGCCCCTCGCGGGCGCGTTGCTCGCGGACACCGTTCGGTACGCGATCGCGTCGCTCGTGACGTTCGCCACCGCCCTCGTGATGGGCTACCGGCCCGACGGCGGTCTCGCCGGCGTGCTCCTCGCGAGCGTGCTCGTGATCGTGTCGGCCTGGTCGCTCAGCTGGATCTTCGCGTTCTTCGGCGTCATAGCGCGCTCGGCGGGCGCGGTGCAGGGCATCTCGCTGATGATCCTGTTCCCGCTCACGTTCCTCTCGAACGCCTTCGTCCCGGCGTCGACGATGCCCGACTGGCTCGCGTGGTTCGTCAGCGTGAACCCGGTTTCGCACCTCGTCACCGCCACACGGGAACTCACGACGACGGGCGCGTCGGGCGTCGAGGTCTGGGTGGCGCTCGCCGCGTCCGCCGCAGTGGTCGCCGTGTTCGCACCGCTCACGGTGCGCGCCTACATGCGGAAGGCGTGATCCCGCCCGTCGGCCGAGGGCTCAGCGCACCGTCTTGCGGCTCGTGATCTGACCCGTGTCGAAGCCGAGCAGGTGCAGGCCGCCGTGGAAGCGGGCGTGCTCGACCTTGATGCAGCGGTCCATGACGACGGTGAGCCCCTGCTCCTCGCCGTAGTACGCGGCATCCTGGTTCCAGATGCCGAGCTGCACCCAGATCGTCTTCGCGCCCGAGGCGAGCACCTCGTCGACCACCTGCGGGATGTCGCTGCCGCGTCGGAACACCACGACGATGTCGGGCACCTCGGGCAGGTCGGAGAGGCTCGCGTATGCCGGCTGACCGAGGATCTCGGTGGAGTTCGGGTTCACGAAGTAGAGCCGGTAGTCGCTCGACTGCTGCAGGTAGGTGCCGACGAAGTAGCTCGAGCGCGCCGGGTTCGGCGACGCGCCGACGATCGCGACGGACTTGGCGGCGTTGAGGATCCTCAGCCGTTGCTTCGCGTCGGGTCCGATCCACGTGCGCTGCGAGTGCAGCAGCTTCGCGAGCGGCGAATTCGCGGGCAGCTCGCAGGAGAGCCCGTTGACGAGGCGCACGGTCTCGAGACTCGTGCTGAGCTCCGTCGAAGTGTCGGCCCCTCCAGCCGGGGCGGATGCCGCGGCATCCGCCCCGGTCAGGACGGCCGTGGTCGTGGCATCCGTCGTCATCGTGCTGCTCCTGTCGCGGCCGTGAGGGCCTGGTCGAGATCGTCGATGATGTCTTCAACGTCTTCGATGCCCACGCTAATCCGCACCACGCCGGGGAGCACTCCCGCATCGGCGAGCTGCTGTTCGGTGAGCTGCGCGTGCGTGGTCGACGCCGGGTGGATGATGAGCGTCTTCGCATCGCCGATGTTGGCGAGGTGCGAGGCGAGGTTCACCGACTCGATGAGCTGCTGGCCGACGGCGCGGCCGCCCTTCACCTCGAAGCTGAACACCGAACCGGGCCCCTTCGGCAGGTACTTCCGGGCGCGCTCGTGGTGCGGGTGGTTGGGAAGGCCGGCCCACAGCACGCGCTCGATGCGCGGGTCGGTCTCGAGCCACTCGGCGACCGCGCGGGCGTTGTCGACGTGCGCCTGGATGCGGTACGGCAGCGTCTCCACCCCCTGTGCGAGCAGGAACGCCGAGTGCGGCGCGAGGGCGGGGCCGATGTCGCGCAGCTGCTCGGCGCGGAGGCGCGTGAGGAACGCGTACTCGCCGAAGTTGCCCGACCACTGGAGGCCGCCGTAGCTCGGCACGGGCTGGCCGAACAGCGGGAACTTCTCGGAGTGCCAGTGGAACCGGCCCGACTCCACGACGACTCCGCCGAGGGTGGTGCCGTGGCCGCCGAGGAACTTCGTGGCCGAGTGCGTGACGATGTCGGCGCCCCACTCGATCGGACGGTTGAGGTAGGGCGTCGGGATCGTCGAGTCGACGATGAACGGGATGCCGTGGGCGCGGGCGACATCGGCGAGGCCCTCGAGGTCGGCGATCTCGCCCGACGGGTTCGCGATCGTCTCGACGAACAGGGCCTTGGTCTTCTCGGTGATCGCCGCGGCGTAATCGGCCGGGTCGGAGGAGCGCACGAACGTCGTCTCGACGCCGAACCGGCGGAGCGTGACGTCCAGTTGCGTGATCGAGCCGCCGTAGAGGTTCGCCGAGGCCACGATGTGGTCGCCGGTGCCGGCCAGGCTGGCGAAGGTGATGTACTGCGCGCTGAGGCCGCTCGCCGTGGCGACGGCGCCGAGGCCGCCCTCGAGGCTCGCGACGCGCTCCTCGAAGCTCGCGACGGTGGGGTTCGCGAGTCGGGAGTAGATGTTGCCGTACTTCTGCAGGGCGAATCGGGCCGCGGCATCCGCCGTGTCGTCGAAGACGAACGCGGTCGACTGGTAGATCGGGAGCGCGCGGGCGCCCGTCACCGGGTCGGGGATGTTGCCCGCATGGATGGCGCGGGTCTTGAAGCCGAATTCGCGGTCTGCCATGGCTTCACGCTACTGCCCGCTGTTGCGGCCTCCGCTTCGGGCCGTAACGCGAGGCAACGGATGCCGCGGCGCGGTCAGTCGACGCCGACGACCTCGTCCGTGGTGACGACGCGGGCGAATCCGCCCCCGTCGAGGTTCACGGCGGTCGCGCGCGCGAGGTCGGCCGCGGCGAGTCGGATGCCCCCCGGCCCCTCGAGGTCGAACGTGTGCGTGGCGTCGAGGGGGACGACGACGTCGTACCCGAGGTTGCCGGCCATGCGGGCCGTGGTCTCGACGCACATGTTCGTCTGGATGCCGCAGATCACGAGCTGCCGGATGCCGCGTTCCGCCAGCCATGCGTGCAGGTCGGGGTCGCCGTAGAACGCCGAGTTCACCTGCTTCGTCACGAACAGGTCGTGCCCGGCATCCGCCACCACGTCCTTCAGCGCGTTGCCGGGGGAGCCGACCGCGAGCGGCGACCCGGGGGAGACGGAGTCGTGCCGCACGAGCACGATCGGCCGGGCGGCCTCCGCCCACGTGGCGACGAGCCGGCCGATGTTCGCCTCCGCGTCGGGATTGTCGCGCTCGCCCCACGCGGGGTCGTCGAAGCCACGCTGCACGTCGATCACGATGAGGGCGGCGGTGTCGTCGAAGTCCATGGCTCCATCGTGCACGCCGTTCCGGACCGGCGGTCGGCGGAGGGGCCTTGTTGGCGGCTTGTCGCCGAAGACAGGCAGACACGCCGCGTCGGCTGCGAGAGCAGGAAGGCGCGCCCGCCGCGTCGGCGTCCCTGCCTGCTTCCGATGCGCATCGCATCTCGCCGGCCGTCTGCCGCGACTACGGTGGGCGGGTGATCCTCGAACACGCGATCCTGCCCGTCATCCCCGGCCGGGAGGTCGACTTCGAAGCCGCCTTCGCGCACGCGGAGGCGATCATCTCGGGCATGCCCGGATTCGTCGACCTCCGCCTGTCGCGGTCGATCGAGACGCCGAACGAGTACCTGCTGCTCGTGCACTGGGAGAGTGTCGACGCGCACGAGCAGGGCTTCCGCGGGTCGCCCGAGTACGCGCGGTGGCGGGAGCTGCTGCACGGGTTCTACGAGCCGTTCCCGATCGTGGAGCATTTCGCCGAGGTCGCGCGGGTCGGGTGAGGCGATCGGATGCGTGGATGGTGCGCCGCGGCATCCGCTGCACAGGGCCTGCTCAGTCCCGCTTGCTAGCTTGAGCGCAGGTCGCCGCCGGAATGATCGAAACGCAGCGGCCCCGGACGAGGGATCAGTACCCGGAACGCGACAAGACTGGCCACGGGAGCGAACAGTCATGGCGTGGGTCATCCTCATCGTCTCCGGCGTGCTCGAGGCCGTCTGGGCCACCGCGCTCGGCAAGTCCGAGGGCTTCACGAAGCTCTGGCCGTCGGTCGTCTTCTTCGGCGCACTCGCCCTGAGCATGGGCGGTCTCGCGTGGGCCATGCGCGACATCTCCACCGGCACGGCGTATGCGGTGTGGGTCGGCATCGGCGCGGCCCTCACGGTGATCTGGGCGATGATCACGGGCGACACGGATGTCTCGTGGGTGAAGCTCGCGCTCATCGTCGGGCTCGTCGGCTGCGTGGTCGGCCTGAAGCTCGTCGACGGTGCAGGTCACTAGTCCGACACGACGGCTCCACGCGCATCCTGACGGAGGCGCTGGCGGAGTCGGTGGGAGATCATCGCGAGCCCGAAGAGGATGACGCCGAGCAGCGCGACCTCCGCGAGCGCGACCAGCGCGGCGCCCCGCCACATCGCCACGATGCACACGGCGGTCGCGGCACCCGACGCGAGCCACTGGATGCCGCCGGCGGCTGCGACGGCCTGTCGAAACGCCGCGATGCCCAGGATGTAGATGCCCGCGCCGCCCGCGAGGAATGCTGCGCCGCTCGGCGACAAGCGGTCGAGCGGATGTTCGAGCACCTCGGCGAGGCCCGCGGAGATCATGACGATGCCGCCGAGGAGCGGGACGAAGCCGTACCCGAATGCGCGTCCCGCGATTCGGACCACCCGCTCGGACGGCGCTGTCTCGAGCGAACGCTCGGCGTCGTCGTCGAGGTCGAGGAAGTAGAGCGACCAGAGGGCGGCCGCGAGGCCGAGGCTCATGAGCGCTGCGACCAGGAGCGCCGGGTCCAGGACGCGATCTCCGATGCCGATGCCCAGCGCGACCATCGACTCTCCGAGCGCGACGATGAGCACGACGGAGTGGCGTTCCACGAAGTGGGCCGCGAGCAGCGAGAAGCTCCCGTATCGGCCGAACTCCAGCAGGCCGACGTGCAACGCCGCGGCGATGCCCCAGAGCCACCAGTCCGCCGCGCCCTCGACGAACCCGGCGATGATGAGCAGCACGGCCGATCCGAGGTTGGAGACCGCGGCCTGCATCACCGCCCGGCCGCCGCCGCGCTGGAATGACAGGGTGATGACGAGGTGCACCACGACGACGACGAGGTACGCCAGGCCGAACGCGAGCCCGTCGGCGCCGAACGCATTCGGCGTCGCGATCGCCATGACCAGGAATCCGCCCATCGCGACGAACAGGAGCAGTCGGCTCGGCAGCGACGACGTGGCCCTGTTGCTCGTGAGCCAGCCGTACCCGGCATACATCCACCAGATGTTGCCGAGGATCAGGAACACGGTCAGCAACCCGATGACGTCGGGCTCGTGGTGCAGCACCTCGGTGAGTCTCGTGATCGTGAGCACGAAGACGAGGTCGAAGAACAGCTCGAAGGTCGTCACCCTCGTCGTGGGCGCCGGTGCCGGCGCGAGATGGTCGCCCCTCATGGGCTCAGTGTGGCGGCCGTCGGCACTCTCCGCCAACAGCCGCGTCGGGTGGTCGAGGACGCTCGACGCGAGGGCAGAGCGACCGCCGCCGACAAGGTTGTAAAGAATCATTGACATCATGTCTGCAACGCTTTACGCTGAGCATGTCAAACAATCTTGACATTCTGACGTGAGGAGACAGCGATGGAGCGACGTGGTGCGACCCCGGTCGAGTGGTTCGCCGCAGCGGGTGGACTGGTGCTCATGGCGGGGCTCGCGGTTGCGGGCACCGGCGCGATCGGTCGGGCGCGGTCGGATGCATCGATCGACGCGATAGGAGCCGCGGCGTTCGGATGGGGCGTCGTCGCGCTCTACGTCGTGGTCCTGCTCGACATCATCGTGGCCTGGGCGCTCTGGCGCGTGTTCCGCGCCGATCGCCCCGGGGGCGCGGCGCTCGCCGCAGCCTTCCGGCTGGCGTATGCCGCGGCATTCGCGGCAGCGATCGCCTTCCTGGCAGACGCGCACCGGATCGCGGCCGGACTCGATGGGACCGGGGCGTTCGACGCAGAGGCTCGCGACGCGACCGTGTTCATGCGGCTCGGCGAGTTCGACACCGCCTGGAGTGGGGCGCTCCTCGTGTTCGCGGCGCACCTGGTCGTGATCGGCTGGCTGCTGGTGCGTCGCGGGGGCGTCTTCGCGATCATCGTGGGGGTGCTCGTGTTCGTGGCGGGCGCCGGGTACGCGGTCGATTCGGTGGTGCGGATCGTGACGCCGGAGTCCGACACCGGGGTCGCGCAATTCACGTTCATCGGCGAACTGGTGCTCATCGCGTGGCCCGTCGTGGGCGGCATCGGCTCCATCCGTGCGGTTCGTCGCCCGACTGGCGCGATGCGAGAAGGTGCGTGAGCATGTCGTACGAGGAGAAGGGCACCTGGGTCTACCTGGTCATCGCGGTCGTCGGCTACACCGTGTACCTCTCGCTCGTACTGCCGCAGGTGATCGGCGGCGTCGGCGTCGAGGACGTCGACTACGTGCCGGTCATGCTCTGGACCATCGGCGGCGCGATCGTCGCGTCGATCGTGCTCCGCATCCTCGTCGAGATCGTCTTCCCGAGCGAGAGCACGAAGGGCGACGTGCGCGACCGCGACATCGACCGGCTCGGCGAGCGCGTCGGCAGCTCGTTCGTCGTGATCGGCGCACTCAGCGCCCTCGTGCTCGCCATGCTCGAGGCCGACTGGTTCTGGATCGCGAACGTCGTGTACCTGTGCTTCGTGCTGTCGGCGCTCCTGTCGAGCGTCACGCGGCTGGTCGCCTATCGCAAGGGCGTGCCGACATGGTGAAGCCCACGAGGGTCACGAACGACATCCGCTCGCTGCGCTTCCGGGCGGGCGAGATGACCCAGGCCGAGCTGGCGAAGCGGATCGGGGTGACCCGTCAGACCGTCATCGCCATCGAGCAGGGGCGGTACTCGCCGTCGCTCGAGATGGCCTTCCAGATCGCGCGGGTGTTCGGGGTCCCGCTCGACGAGGTGTTCCAGTACCCCGACGAGCAGCAGGGAGCAGCATCATGAGAGTCGCAGCCTACGAACGGTACGGACCGCCCGAGGTCGTCGGCATGATCGAACGGCCCGATCCGATTCCGGGCGCAGGTGAGGTGCGCATGCGGGTGCACGCGGTGTCGGTCGGCGCGTCGGACAGCGCCGCGCGGTCGGGAACCCCATGGTTCGCACGCCTGGCCTTCGGGCTCCGGGCGCCGCGGAAGGCGGTGCTGGGATCGGACTTCGCGGGGGTCGTCGACGCCATCGGGCCCGGCGTCACGCGGTTCGCGGTCGGCGACCGGGTCTTCGGCGCCACGGGCGCCGCCTCGGGCGCCCATGCGGAGCTGCTGGTGGTCGCCGAGTCGTCCGCGATCGTGCCGCTGCCCGGCGCGGTGGGCATGGCGGACGCCGCGGCGATCTGCGACGGCGCACTGACCGCGCTGCCCTTCCTGCGCGACGGCGGGCACGTGGGCGTGGGTGATCGCGTGCTCGTCAACGGCGCTTCGGGCAGCGTCGGCGCTGCCGCCGTGCTGCTTGCGAAGCACCTCGGCGCCGAGGTGACTGCGGTCTGCGGGCCTGCCCACGTCGAGCTCGTCTCCGGGCTCGGCGCCGACCGCGTCGTCGACCGCACCCGCGAGGATGTCACGCGCGGCGACGCCATGTTCGACGTCTTCTTCGATGCGGTCGGCAAGACCACGTTCGTGCGAGCGCGGCGCATTCTGGCGCCGGGCGGCGTCTACCTCACGACGGTGCCGTCGTGGGCGATCATGTTCCAGCAGCTCACGTCTCGGCTCGGCCGCCGGCGGGCCGTGATCATGTTCACGGGCCTCCGCAAGGACGCGGACAAGGTGCCCGACCTCGAATACCTCGCGGCGCTCGCCGCGACGGGTGCGCTTCGGCCGCCGATCGAACGCGAAGTGCCGCTCGAGCAGGTCGCCGACGGGTACCGTCTCGTTGACGCGGGGCACAAGGCCGGGAGTGTCATCCTGCGGCCCGTGCCCGAGAACGTCGAGGCCGCGGACGCCGCCACCGAGCCCGAGTCGACGCACGCGGCATCCGCACGGCCCGAGACGAGGGCCGGCGCATGAGGGCGATCGTGCAACATGCCTACGGCGGGCCCGAGCGGCTCTCGCTCGCCGAGGTCGAGGCGCCGGTGCCGGCCGACGACGAGGTGCTGATCCGGGTGGCCGCCGTCGCCGTGAGCGTCGGCGACGTGTTCCTGTTGCACGGCGAGCCGCGGGCCGTGCGCCTCGCGTTCGGCCTCAGGCGCCCGAAGCATGCCGTGATCGGGCGGGACGTCGCGGGCGTCGTCGAGGCCGTCGGCGCGGCGGTCACGCGGTTCCACGTCGGCGACGCCGTGTTCGGCGAGTCCGAGCAGGGCGGATTCGCCGAGCTCGTCGCCGTGCCCGAGCGGTTCGTCGCCGCCCGTCCGGTGAGCGTCGACGCCGTCCACGCCGCCGCAATGGTCGTGTCGGGCACCACCGCGCTGCAGGGCCTGCGGCTCGCGGGCGTCGGGCCCGGGCAGCACGTGCTCGTGAACGGTGCGTCAGGCGGGGTCGGCGGGTTCGCCGTGCAGCTCGCGAAGGCGATGGGCGCCGAGGTGACCGGCGTGTGTCGCGGCGCCAAGGCCGAGCACGTGCGGGCGATCGGCGCCGACCACGTCATCGACTACACCCGCGAGGACTTCACCGCGGGCGACGTGCGGTACGACGTGATCTTCGACCTCGTGGCGGATCATCCGCTCGGCCGCGTGCGACGCTCGCTCGTGCCGCGAGGCACCCTCGTGCTGTCGTCGGGCAAGGGCGGGAAGGTGTTCGGCCCGTTCGGTCGCATCGTCCGCGCGTCCGTGCTCTCCCCGTTCGTGTCGCAGCGACTGCGCCCGCTCGCAGCGAGGCGCAGCGGCGAAGACCTCGCCGAGCTCGCGCGTCGCATCGACGCGGGCGACGTGCGGCCGGTCGTCGACGAGGTGTTCCCGCTCGAGCGGGCGGCCGAGGCGGTGGCCAGGCTCGAGTCCGGCGAGGTGCGCGGCAAGGTGGTCATCGCGGTCTGAGCCGGCCCCCGCTCAGCCGAGCAGCACCGCGCCGTACGCGAGCGCGGCGACGAGCACCCACGACGTCAGGCCGACGATGAGCGCGCGCCACCCCGTGTGCACGAGCTCGCCGACCCGGATCGACGCACCGAGTGCGAACAGCGCCGTCGCGAGCAGGGCGGTCTGCACCCAGTCGGTCCCCGTCAGGAGCCACTCGGGGAGCGGCACGAACGTGTTGAGCAGCACGGCGGCGAGGAACCCGGCGATGAACAGCGGCACGATCGCAGGCGGCGGTCCCGATGGCTCGATCGCGCGTCGCCGCTCGACGGCGGCCGTGATCGCGACAATCGGCGCGAGCATGAGCACGCGCGTGAGCTTCACGACGACGGCCACCGCGAGCGCAGTGGGCCCTGCCAGCTGCGCGGTCGCGACCACCTGGCCGACGTCGTGCACGCCCGCGCCCACCCAGTGGCCGAAACCCGTCGCCGAGAGGCCGAGCGGATGCCACAGCGCGGGCAGCACCGCGATGGCGAGCGTGCCGCACAGCGTGACGAGCGCGATCGGCACCGCCTGCTCCTCATCCTTGGCGCGCACGGTCGCGGCCATCGCGCCGATCGCGGACGCGCCGCAGATCGAGAACCCGCTCGCGACGAGCACCGGCTGGTGCCCCGGCAGGCCGAGCGCACGGCCGAGGCCGATCGTGCCGACGAACGTGACCACGACCACGCCGAGGGTCGTGACGATCGTCACCCAGCCCAGCCCGGCGATGTCCACGAGGCTGAGCTTGAGGCCGAGCAGCACGATGCCGAGGCGCAGCAGGCGACGCGAGGCGATGCGGAGTCCGGGCGCGAGACGGCCCTCGAGCACCGGCTGCAGGGCCGGCACCTGCCCCACGACGATGCCGAGGGCCACTGCGGCGGTGAGGATCGGCACGGCGGGCACCGCGAGGTGCACGAGCCACGAGACGAGGGCCGCGGATGCCGCGACGACGAGTCCCGGCATCCGCTCGCGCATCACCCCACGCTAGCGGAGGCGTGCGCGACCGCCCGCCGCCGTTCGCGGTGGCCGGACCGCCGGCCCGCGCGGTCAGCGGGTGCCCGCGTGGCGATCGACGAAGGCGAGCACCTCGGCTCCGGCCGGGTCGATGAGGTGGCCGCCGGGCACCCGCGCGAGTTCCGCCCCGATGAGGAGCTGGGCGAGCCGTTCGGCGCACTCGCGCAGCGGCTTCGGCGAGTCGGCGGCCACGACCATGAGCACCGGAACCCGGGTCGGAAGCTCCGCAAGCTCCGCAGCGCGGTAGGTGCGAGGATGGGCGCTGAGGTCGAGGCCGTCGCCGTGCAACTCGGCGCGGGTGCCGTCGTTCGCGCCCGCGAACATCTCGACGATCTCGGCCGGGAACGCGTCCCACGTCGCGTCGCCGAGTGCGTCGCGTACCACCGTTTCTGCGACGCCGCCCGCATCGACCGCCTCCGCGTCGAGCACGCGGCCTCGGAGGTCGGCCGCCCACCGTCGGATCGCGTCGTCGATCGAGAACACGGCGGGCTCGAGCAGCACGAGGGCGCGCACGGCATCCGGCGAGCGAAGCGCGAGCTCGAGCGCGATGAGGCCGCCCGTGCTGCGGCCGATCACGATCGCCGGCGTCGCGTCGAGCGCCTCGAGGAGCGCGAGCGCATCGCCGACGTGGTCGTCGAGGTCGACGGACGGCAGCGGGTCGTCGCCCCGACTGCGCAGGAACCCGCGCCGGTCATAGGTGATGCAGCGACCATGCCGGGCCAGCTCGCCCGCGGCGGACTCCCACATCACTGCGGAACTGGGCGTGCCGTGGATACCGAGTATCGGGACTCCTCCGCCCCTGATCTCGACGTGCAGCTCGACCGCATTCACGGTGATGCGAGGCATGACGTCAGGCTACGCCCGGGCCGGTCAGGTCGCCCAGCTCGGCGCCCAGAAGTGGAGCTGCCGGAACTCGGGCGTCACCGGCACCGCCGTCCAGATCGGGTAGTAGTACGCCGAGACGAGCACCACGAAGCCGAGGAAGATCGCCACCGTCGCGATGCCGCGTTGCCGCCGCCACGTCACGTCGTCGCGGCGGCCGAGCGCGAGCGCGATGACCGCCGCGAGCGCCAGCATCGTGTAGGGCTGGAACGCGATCGAGTAGAACTGGAACACCGTGCGGTCGAGGTACGCGAGCCAGGGCAGGTACCCGGCGGCGAGGCCGAGCAGGATCGCACCCGTCTGCCACTCCCGGTAGCGGGCGAGCCGATAGACGAGGTAGACGGATGCCGCGGCCGCCGCCCACCAGATGAGCGGGTTGCCGATGCCGATGATCGATTCCCAGCACGTGTCGGCGCCGCATCCGCCCGACCCGTCGTCCGTGGACGCGAAGTACATGTTCGTCGGCTTGAACATGATGAGCCAGGTGAGCGGGTTCGACTGCGACGGATGCTCGCCGTGCACGCCGATGTGGTACGTGTAGGCCGACTGGTGGTAGTGCCAGAGGCTCTGCAGTGCGTGCGGCACCCAGGCGAGCCATCCGGTCGCCTCGTTGCCGGCTTCGTCGGCCCAGTGCCGGTAGTAGCCGCCGTCGGTGACGAGCCAGCCCGACCAGGAGGCGAGGTACACCGCCACGGCGACCGGTACGAGCAGCAGGAACGTCACCGGCCCCTGCTTCAGCACGGAGCCGGTCAGCCAGAACGGCACGCCCGCGCGCCGACGGGCGAGTGCGTCGACCACCACGAGGTAGAGCCCGAACGCCGCGAGGAACCACACTCCCGACCACTTCACGGCACACGCGGCGCCGATCGCCACGCCAGCCGCGACCACCCACGGTCGCGCCCAGATGGCGGGCCCGTAGTGCGGGTCCCGCCCGACCTCCCGTGCCGCATCGAGCCTGCGCTCGAGCTCCCGCCTGGCCTGCTCGCGGTCGAGGAGCACGAACCAGAAGCCGAGCAGCGCGAAGAGCATGACCCAGTTGTCGAGCAACGCCACGCGCGACATCACGATGGCGTTGCCGTCGACGGCGAGCAGGAACGCCGCGATCACGGCGACGATCGTGGACGGCCAGAGGCGCCGCGCGACCATCGCGAGCACGAACACGGCGACCGTACCGGCGAGCGCGGTGCTGGCGCGCCACCAGAAGGCGTCGCCCGCGCCGAAGGCCGCCATGCCGAGCGCGATCATCCACTTGCCCAGCGGCGGGTGCACGACATAGGCGGGGTCGTCGAGGTAGATCCCGGTGTCGCCGCGTGCGAAGTCCTCGTCGGCGCCGTCGGGCCAGCTCGACTCGTAGCCGTTCTGCAGCAGCGTCCAGGCGTCCTTCACGTAGTACGTCTCGTCGAAGATCATGGCCTGCGGGTGCCCGAGGTTCCAGAAGCGCAGCACCGCGGCGAAGAGGGTCACGAGGATCGGGCCGCCCCAGTACCAGAGGGTCCGCCGCCGCGGCGTCGCGAGCACGCGGCCCCACCAGTCGTCGAGCCGCGTGCCGCGGGACTCGGCGATGGGCTCTTCGATGAGCCCGGACGCCGCAGGGTGGTCGCCGTCAGCACCGCCCTGCGATGCGCGCGCGTCGGCGGCGTCGGTCTCAACACCCATGCGCCCCAGCGTAACCGCGACCGCCGTACGGCTGACCGAGCGGCGCCCGTGAGAGACACTGGGGGCATGATCATCCTCGCGGCGACGCCCATCGGCAACCTCGGCGACGCCTCGGCGCGGCTCCGCGAGGCGCTCGCGCAGGCGACGGTCGTGGCATCCGAGGACACGCGAGTCACCCAGCGGCTTCTCGCGGGACTCGGCATCGAGCACCGCCCCCGCCTGATCGCGCTGCACGAGCACAACGAGCGCCGGAAGGCCGCCGAGCTCGTCGAGCTGGCGCGCGACGCGGACCTCCTCGTGCTGAGCGACGCGGGCATGCCGACCGTCTCCGACCCGGGGTTCCCGCTCGTGCAGGCCGCCGTGGCCGCGGGCGTCGAGGTCACCGTGATCCCCGGGCCGTCCGCCGTCATCACCGCGCTCGCCGTGTCGGGCCTGCCCACGGACCGGTTCGCATTCGAGGGGTTCCTGCCGCGCAAGGCGGGGGAACGCGCCCGGCGCCTCGCCGAGCTCGCCGGCGATCGACGCACGCTCGTCTTCTTCGAGGGTCCGTCGCGCCTCGCCGCGAGCCTCGCGGCGCTCGCCGAGGCGTTCGGCGCCGACCGGCCCGCCGCGGTCTGCCGGGAGCTCACGAAGCTCCACGAGGAGGTGCGCCGCGGCGGACTCGGCGAGCTGGCGACGTGGGCGGCCCCCGGCGTGCGCGGCGAGATCTGCATCGTCGTCGGCGGTGCACCCGAGCAGCGGGCGGATCCGGCGGGGGCCCTCGACCGCGTGCTCGAGCTCGCGGCATCCGGCATGCGGCTGAAGGACGCCGCCGCGCTCGTGGCCGCGGAGAGCGGCCTCGGCCGGCGGGACCTCTACGAGGCGGCGCTGGCCGCTCGCAACGGCCGCTGACCCACCGGTGACGGCTCGCTGAACGTTTCCCCCGCTGTCCCTCGAAGTGGGGGACAATGACACTACCGCGCATCGGTGGAGGTGCAACATGGCGCACGCAGTCAGGTTCTCCGAGTTCGGCGGCCCCGAGGTGCTCGAGGTCGTCGAGGTGCCCACGCCGGAGCCCGGCGAGGGCGAGGTGCTCGTCGAGGTGTTCGCGGCCGGCCTGAACCCCGCCGAGAGCGCGGTGCGGCGCGGCGATCACCGCGAGCGATGGCCGGTGCAGCTGCCGGCGACGCAGGGCCGCGACCTCGCGGGCCTCGTGGTCGCGACCGGCCCCGGGGTCTCCCGGTTCGCGCGGGGCGACGAGGTGATGGGGTTCGTCGACCACGGCGCGCAGGCCACGCACGTGGTCGTGCCGGAGACGAACCTGCTCCCGCGCCCGCCCGCGCTGTCATGGGAGGTTGCCGGCTCGCTCTACACCGCCGGCACCACGGCCTGGACCGCAGTGGAGGGCCTCGGGCTCTCGCCGAGCGACACGGTCGTCGTGACGGCCGCAGCGGGCGGCGTCGGATGCCTCGCCGCGCAGTTCGCCCGCATGCGAGGTGCCACCGTGGTCGGCACGAGCGTGGAGACCCGCTTCGACTTCCTGCGGCAGTTCGGCGTGCTCCCCACGCCGTATGGGCCGGCGCTCGCCGAGCGCGTGCGCGCCCTCACGTCGCAACCCGTGTCCGCGTTCTTCGACTTCCTCGGCGGCGAGACCGACGCGGCGCGCGAGCTCGGCGTGCCCGCCGCCCGCGTGTTCACCGTGCTCGATTGGGACGCCGTCGACGGGCACGACGCCGTGCGGGCCTCGGCCGGCGACGTCGTGGCGCTCAGCCGCGTCGCCGCGCTGGCGGCGGCACGACGCATCCGCCTTCCCATCGCCGACGTGTTCCCGCTCGACGCGGTGGGCGACGCGTACCGCGCGCTCGACAAGCGCGAGGCGCCCGGCAAGATCGTGCTCGGCCTGCGCGTCGTCGACTACCCCGCGCAGCGCGTGCGCGAACCCGAGATCAAGGAGCAGGACGTCACGCTCGGGGTCGCCACGCCGCACGAGCACCTCGACGTGGAGGAGGCGGTGCCGCCCGCGATCGGCGACGGCAGTGTCCGGCGACGGCATCGCGAGGAGCGCGCTCGGGAGGCGTGACCCGGCGCCGGCGTAACGCGGACCCTGCGGCATCCGTGCGCCCATAAGATTGAGCGCATGGCCGACGCCTCCTCGTTCTACATCACCACGCCCATTTTCTACGTGAACGACGTGCCCCACATCGGGCACGCCTACACGGAGGTGGCGACCGACGTGCTCGCGCGCTGGAACCGCCAGGCGGGCAACGACACGTGGATGCTCACGGGCACCGACGAGCACGGCCAGAAGATCCTGCGCACCGCCACGGCCAACGGCGTGACGCCGAAGGAGTGGGCAGACACGCTCGTCGCCGACGCGTGGAAGCCGCTGCTCGAGACGATCGACGTGGCGAACGACGACTTCATCCGCACGACCGACGAGCGCCACGAGCAGAACGTGCAGAAGTTCCTGCAGAAGCTCTACGACGACGGGCACATCTACACCGGCGAGTACGAGGGCTACTACTGCGTGGGCTGCGAGGAGTACAAGCAGCAGTCCGAGCTCGTGCCGGGCACCGGCGAGTACGAGGGCCAGCTCGTCTGCGCCATCCACTCGAAGCCCGTCGAGCTCTTGCACGAGAAGAACTACTTCTTCCGCATGTCCGCATTCGCCGACAAGCTGCTCGCGCTCTACGAGGAGCGGCCCGACTTCGTGCAGCCCGAGTCGGCGCGCAACGAGGCGGTGTCGTTCGTGAAGCAGGGGCTCGCCGACCTCTCCATCTCGCGGTCGACGTTCGATTGGGGCGTGAAGGTGCCGTGGGATGACTCGCACGTCGTCTACGTCTGGTTCGACGCGCTCCTCAACTACGTCACGGCGGTCGGCTACGGACAGGACGACGAGGAGTTCGCACGCCGCTGGCCCGCGCAGCACATCATCGGCAAGGACATCCTGCGGTTCCACGCGGTCATCTGGCCCGCCATGCTCATGGCGGCCGGCCTCGACGTGCCTCGCGGCGTCTTCGGTCATGGATGGCTGCTCGTGGGCGGCGAGAAGATGTCGAAGTCGAAGCTCACGGGCATCGCGCCCGAGCAGATCACCGCGACGTTCGGGTCGGACGCGTTCCGGTACTACTTCCTCTCGGCGATCCACTTCGGCCAGGACGGCTCGTTCTCGTGGGAGGACCTCGCGGCCCGCTACCAAGCCGAGCTCGCGAACGGCTTCGGCAACCTCGCCTCGCGCGTCGTCGCCATGATCATCCGCTACTGCGACGGCGTCGTGCCCGAGGCGTCCGAATTGTCGGCCGCCGACCACGAGATCGCGGCCATCGAGGAGCGCGCGACGGATGCCGCATGGGCGGCGGTCGGCCGGCTCGCGATCCACGAGTCGATCGCCGCCGCGTGGGAGCTCGTCGACGCCCTGAACGGGTATCTCACCGTCGAGGAGCCGTGGACGCTCGCGAAGGACCCGCACCAGCGCGCCCGCCTCGAGACGGTGCTGGCCACCGCGTACCACGGTCTCGGCACGCTCGCCGTGCTGCTCTCGCCCGTGCTGCCCAAGGCGACCGCGAAGCTCTGGACGGCGCTCGGCGCCGCCGGCACCGTGCAGGAGCAGCGCATCGACCGGGCCCACGAGTGGGCCGTCGGCGAGCGGGTGGCGCCGCTCGAGGCGCTCTTCCCGCGCGTCGAGGTCCACGCGTGAGCGCAGGGCTCGCCGCATGACGGCCGCCTCGCCCGAGCCTCGGGTCGAGGAGCCCGCGGAGCGGGCGTCTCGAGACCATCTGCGCACGCGCTCGGACGGCGGCCGGGCCGTCGAGTACCCGCCACCGCCCGAGCCGCTGGCCGTCGGCGTGTACGACAACCACACGCACCTCGAGATCGCCGACGGCGCCCTGCCGCTCGACGTGCACGAGCACCTCGAGCGCGCGGCATCCGTCGGTGTCGTGGGCGCGGTGCAGGTGGGCACGGATGTCGCGACGAGCCGCTGGTCGGCCGACGTCGCCGAGCGCGAGCCCCGCCTGCTCGCCGCCGTCGCCCTCCACCCCAACGAGGCGCCCGTGCTCGAGGCGGCGGGTGCGCTCGACGACGCCCTCGCCGTGATCGACGAGCTCGCCGCGCGGCCCCGGGTGCGCGCGATCGGCGAGACCGGCCTCGACTTCTACCGCACCGGCGAAGACGGGCGCGACGCCCAGTTCCGCTCGTTCGAGGCGCACATCGACATCGCGAGGCGTCACGGGCTCGCCCTGCAGATCCACGACCGCGACGCCCACGACGAGGTGCTCGAGACGCTGCGCCGGGTCGGCGCACCCGAGCGCACCGTGTTCCACTGCTTCTCGGGAGGGGACGAGCTCGCCCGCGTCGCGACCGAGGCCGGCTGGTACCTCTCGTTCGCCGGCAACGTCACGTTCAAGAACGCCGAGACGCTGCGCGACGCGCTGCTGGCGACGCCGCGCGACCGCATCCTCGTCGAGACGGATGCCCCGTACCTCACTCCGGTGCCGCTCCGCGGCCGGCCGAACGCGCCCTACCTGGTGCCGCACACCATGCGGTTCATGGCCGGGGTGCTCGGCGCGGACCTCGACGAGTTGTGCGCACAGGTCGCGTCGAACACGCGGGCGGTGTACGGAGCGTGGCATGATGAGCCCGTGCGGGGGGCATCGGGGTGAACGCGCATCGGCATGCGGCCGAAGGCGCCGAGAGCGCGCCGCGGCTGCTCGGGCCGGCCGAGATCCGCGACCTCGCCGAGCTCCTCGACGTGACGCCGACGAAGAAGCTCGGCCAGAACTTCGTGCACGACGGCAACACCGTCCGCCGCATCGTGCTGACGGCGGGCGTGCAACCGGGGGAGACCGTGCTCGAGATCGGGCCGGGCCTCGGCTCGCTCACGCTCGGGCTGCTCGAAGCCGGGGCATCCGTCATCGCCGTCGAGATCGACGGTCGCCTCGCCGAGCAGTTGCCGCACACCGTGCGCCTCATGCAGCCGGGCACCTCCCTGGCGGTCGTGCACGACGACGCATTGCGCGTGACCGAGCTGCCAGGCGAGCCGGTGCGGCTCGTCGCGAACCTGCCCTACAACGTGTCGGTGCCGGTGCTGCTGCACCTGCTCGAGCACTTCCCGACCCTGCAATCGGGCATCGTCATGGTGCAGGCCGAGGTGGGGCACCGGCTCGCCGCCGAGCCCGGCTCGAAGGTGTACGGCGCGCCGAGCGCGAAGGCCGCGTGGTACGGCCACCGGCGGCTCGCGGGCCAGGTCTCGCGCATGGTCTTCTGGCCGGTGCCGAACGTCGACTCGGTGCTCGTCGGCTTCGAGCGTCGCGACCAGCCGGGCACAGAGGCGGAACGGAAGGCGACGTTCGCCCTCGTCGACGCGGCGTTCCAACAGCGTCGGAAGATGCTGCGGCAGTCGCTCTCGAGCGTGCTCGGCGGGTCGTCGGCGTCGGCGGTGCAGGCGCTCGAGCGGGCCGGCATCGACCCGCAGGCGCGGGGCGAGCAGCTGCGCATCGAGGACTTCCTCGCGATCGCGCGGGCCGCATCCGCGTCGGTCGACGCGTGACGGCTGCGCGCCGCGTCGTCGCGTGGCGACACCTTCCGCGGCCCATCGGACCGCACTAGCGTGGAGGCATGGGCACGCCGGTGGGGAGCAGCGCCGAGGGGGTCGGCGACGAGGCCGTCCGTGAGGCGACGGGAAGGGACCGCGCGGAGTGGTTCGCCCTGCTCGACAGTGCCGGCGCAACCGCCTGGAAGCACAAGCACATCGGGAGCTGGCTCGTGGCCGAGCACGGCGTGGACGGGTGGTGGGCGCAGGGCATCACGGTGGGCTACGAGCAGGCACGCGACATCCGCCAGCCCGGCCAGCGCCAGGACGGCACGTTCGAAGCCAGCGTGAGCCGCACCGTCGACCTCGACACCGGCGCCGCGCTGCGGGCGCTCGCCGCGATCGTGACCCTCGAGCTCGACGTCGACCCGCTTGCGCTCAACGTGACCGCGAAGCATCCGACCGCGCGGTTCCCGCTCGACGGCGGCGAGTTCGTGCTCGCATCGGTCAGCCCCATCGACGACGGCCGATCGTCGATGGGGCTCACCTGGGGCCGCATGCCCGACGGGTCCCGACTCGCCGAGGTCAAGGTGCGCATGCGCGAGTGGTTGCGGGCGGTCGACTGACCGGGTCGCGCCGGGGCCGTGGGATAGCGTTGGAAGCATGACGATCGCGGCGACGGACGAGGCGGTGCACGTTCGGGCGCCCGGCAAGATCAACCTGTTCATGCGGGTCGGCGAGGCCCAGCCCGACGGCTATCACGACGTCGCGACCGCGTACCAGGCGGTGTCGCTCTACGAGGACGTGCGGGCGTGGCCCGACGACGAGTTCAGCGTCGCCTTCGGCGGGAGTGTCGACACTTCGGGCCTGCCGACGGATGCCTCGAACCTCGCGATCCGCGCCGCCAAGCTGCTCGCGCGCACGTCAGGCGTCCCTGGCGGCGTGCACCTCGAGATCGACAAGCACGTGCCCATCGCCGGAGGCATGGGCGGCGGGTCCGCGGATGCCGCTGCGACCCTGGTGGCCTGCGACGCGATGTGGGGCACCGCGCTGTCGAAGGAGGAGTTGCACGCGCTCGCGGCGAAGCTCGGCGCCGACGTGCCGTTCGCCCTCTCGGGCGGCACGGCGATCGGCACCGGCCGAGGCGACCGCCTCAACCCCGCACTCGCGACGGGGTCGTTCCACTGGGTGCTCGCCGTCGCCGAGTTCGGCCTGTCGACGCCCGGCGTCTACCGCGAGCTCGACCGCCGACGCGAGGAGAAGCCGCGGCTCGCGCCGGTGCACGCGCCACCCACGGTAGATACGTCGGTACTGCAGGCGCTGCGCGCCGGGGATCCCCGGCTCCTCGCCGACGCGCTGCACAACGACCTCCAGTCCGCCGCGCTCGGCCTTGCGCCAGGGCTCGGCGGCATCCTCGAACTCGGCGAGTCGCATGGTGCGCTCGCCGGTCTCGTGTCGGGATCGGGGCCAACGGTCGCGTTCCTCGCCGACGACGCGGACTCGGCCCTCGAGCTGCAGATCGCACTCTCCGCGGCGCGACTGAATGCCGTGCACGTGCACGGGCCGGTGCACGGCGCCCGCATCATCCGCGGCTGAGCGCCGGGCGCGCCCGCGCGGGGCGGCTAGGCTCGGTGGGACATGGCACACCTCTTCGGCGCCGAGCGCCTGCACCTCGAGTTCCCGACGCGCACCGTCTTCGACGAGGTCACGCTCGGCATCGACGAGGGCGACCGCATCGGCGTCGTCGGCCGCAACGGCGACGGCAAGTCCTCGCTGCTGAAGCTGCTCGCCGGCCGGCTCGAGGCCGACGCCGGGCGGGTCACACGCCGCCGCGGCATCCGCATCGGCATGCTCGACCAGGCCGACGTCGTGGACCCCGGCATGACGGTCGCCGAGGCCGTGGTCGGCGGCATCGAGGAGCACGTGTGGGCGGGCGACGCGAAGGTGCGCGACGTCATCGGCGGCCTGCTCGCGGATGTGCCGTGGCACGCCCAGATCGCCAGCCTCTCGGGCGGCCAGCGACGGCGCGTGGGCCTCGCAGCGCTGCTCGTGGGCGACTGGGACGTGGTGTTCCTCGACGAGCCGACGAACCACCTCGACGTCGAGGGCATCGCCTGGCTCGCCCGCCACCTGAAGGGTCGATGGGCCGCGGATTCCGGTGCGCTCGTCGTCGTGACGCACGACCGCTGGTTCCTCGACGAGGTGTGCACCGGCACATGGGAGGTGCACGACGGCCTCGTCGAGCCGTTCGAGGGCGGGTACGCCGCGTACGTGCTGCAACGCGTCGAGCGGGACCGCATGGCCGCGGCATCCGAGGCGAAGCGGCAGAACCTCATGCGCAAGGAGCTCGCGTGGTTGCGCCGCGGTGCCCCTGCACGTACGTCGAAGCCGAAGTTCCGCATCGAGGCGGCGAACCAGCTCATCGAGAACGAGCCGCCGGTGCGGAACCCGGTCGAGCTCAGCCGACTCGCGGTGTCTCGGCTCGGCAAGGACGTCGTCGACCTGCTCGACGTGTCGATCGTGTACCCGGTGACGGATGCCGCGCCGGGCGCCCCGACCGACCGCACCGTGCTGCACGACGTCGAGTGGCGCATCGCGCCGGGGGAGCGCACCGGCATCCTCGGGGTGAACGGCGCCGGCAAGTCGACGCTGCTCGGGCTCGTGACCGGCGCGGTGCAGCCGACGACCGGGCGCGTGAAGCGCGGCAAGACCGTGAGGATCGCGACCCTGAGCCAGGAACTCGCGGAGCTCGCCGAGTGGGCCGATCAGCGCGTGAGCGCCGTCATCGCTGAGCAGCGCACCGCCTACAGGGTCGGCGAGGGCTCCAAGGCCGTCGAGCTCACGCCGGGCCAGCTGCTCGAGCGGCTCGGCTTCACGAACGCGCAGCTGTCGACCCCGGTGAAGAACCTCTCGGGCGGCCAGAAGCGCCGCCTGCAGCTGCTGCTCATCCTCCTCAGCGAGCCGAACGTGCTCATCCTCGACGAGCCCACGAACGACCTCGACACCGATATGCTCGCCGCGATCGAGGACCTCCTCGATTCCTGGCCCGGGACCCTGCTCGTCGTGAGCCACGACCGCTACCTCGTCGAGCGCGTGACCGACCGCCAGCTCGCGATCCTCGACGGGCACCTGCGTGACCTCCCTCGCGGCGTCGAGCAGTACCTGGAGCTACGGCGACAGCAGGCGGATGCCGTGGGCGGCGTCGCCGCCGCCGAGGCGTCCCGTCCGATCGCGGCAGGCGGTTCCGCGCCCGTGGCGACGACGGGAGTCGGTGCTGCGGCGTCGACGACCGTCGCCGGCGCCGCGGCATCCGCTGCCCTCACCGGCGCGGAGCGCCGTGCCGCCGAGAAGGAGCGGTCGTCGATCGACCGCCGGCTGGAGAAGCTTCAGGCGCAGATCGCGGAGCAGCACGAGAAGCTCGCGCGGCACGACCAGGGCGACTACGTGGGGCTCGGCGTGCTCGGAGACGAGCTCGCCGAGCTCGAGGCATCCGTCGCCGAGCTGGAGACCCGGTGGCTCGAGGTGTCGGAGGCGCTGGAGACCTGACCGCGCAGACATAGTGACGCGCGGGCCACTCGCGATTCGCGGCGGACTGCAACCGGGTCCCTCGCTCTGCGGGAGTCGCGCGAGCTCAGTCGAACCCGAGGCTGAGCTTGCGCAGCAGCCCTGCGAGGCGCTTCTGCTCGGCGGCGGGCAGGCTGCCGAGGAGCTCCGCCTCCGCGTCGACGAGCCGGGTGATCGCGGCATCCACCCGGGTGAGTCCGGCGGGGCTCATCTCCACGAGGATGCCGCGTCCGTCGTTCGGGTCGGTCTGGCGGGTCACGAGGCCGCGCTCGACGAGCCGGTCGATGCGGTTCGTCATGGTGCCGCTCGAGACGAGGGTCTGCTGCAGCAGCTGCTTGGGGGAGAGGCGGTACGGGGCGCCTGCACGGCGAAGGGCGGAGAGCACGTCGAACTCGGATGCCTCGAGCTCCGACCGCGCGAAGGCCTGGCGCCTGGCGCGGTCGAGGTGCTTCGAGAGGCGAGCCACGCGGGAGAGCACCTGCAGGGGAGCGAAGTCGAGGTCGGGGCGCTCGCGCTCCCAGTCGTCGACGATCCGGTCGACCTCGTCAGCTTCCGTCATCCCACCATTATCCCGCGCCGCCCTCGGGCGCCCGATGCGCGGCGCGGCCGCGGCGGCTCGCGGCGCCTCAACTCGCGCGGAAGCCCCTCGCCCGTCTCGAGCAGCGTCTTCATCGAGCTGAGCACGTACATCCAGCCCGCGCCCGAGACATCCGCCGCCGTCTTCGGCGAGGCCTCCAGCCGGGCGTGGGTGAGGGTCACGAGGCACATGGTGCCGCCCTCCTGCGGGGTGATCTCCCACGTCACGCGGCTCGCCGGCTCGGCGGCGAGCTCCTCGTCGTACACGGACTTCCACTCGTGCACGAGCCGCCTCGGCGGATCGAACTCGAGCACCGCGTCGGTGCCCCAATCCTCGCCGCCGGGTCCGCGCGACGAACGGAGTCCGGGGGCGATCTCGATGGTCGTTCCGAAGAAGTACTTCGACGTGCGCTCGGGGCTCGTGATCGCCTCCCAGATCTCGTCCGCCGTCGCGCGGATGAAGACGTGGTGGACCTGCGTCGTCGTCATGGTCGTTGCTCCAGTTCTCGTTTGAGGTCGGCGAGCGCCGAGGCGGGCCCGACCCGGTACTTGTCGATCCAGCGGTCGTGGATGAGTCGGATCGGCACGACGTTCAGGAAGTGCAGCTTCTCGCGGCCCGAACGCCGGGTGGTGACGAGTCCGGCGTCCTCGAGCACGCGCAGGTGCTTCATCACGCCGAACCGCGTCATGTCGGCGAGCGACTCGAGATCGGCGAGGCGTGCGCCGTCGTGCTCGAAGAGGTGGTCGAGCAGGCGCCGTCTCGTGGGATCCGCAAGGGCCTTGAACACGGCATCGTCGTCATCCATCGCGATCATGATACGTGACTAATAGGTCACATGACAAGGCCGGAACGCCACGCCCCGACCCGGCAGGTCTGGCAGACTGGAGGACGCTCGGAATCACGTGTTCCGCGCGGTCCGCCATGGTGTAACGGCAGCACGACAGCCTTTGGAGCTGTGAGGACCAGGTTCGAATCCTGGTGGCGGAGCATGGCGGCGCCGATGCCGTCCCAGATCCACCACGAACGCGCGACCGCACCCACAGGAGACGCATGACCGACCAGAACCTCGCCATCATCGTGCTCGCCGCCGGCCAGGGCACCCGCATGAAGTCGGCCACCCCGAAGCTCCTGCACCCCCTCGCGGGGTCGCCGATCGTCGCGCACGTGCTGCGCACGGCGCAGGCGCTCGACGCCGCCCACGTCGTCGCCGTCGTGCGGCACGAGCGCGACGAGGTCGCCGCGATGGTGGAATCGGTGCTGCCCGGCACGCTCGTCGTCGACCAGGACGAGATCCCCGGCACCGGCCGGGCGGTCGAGCAGGCGCTCGCCGCGCTTCCGCTCGACTTCGAGGGCGAGGTGCTCGTGCTGAACGGCGACGTGCCGCTCCTCGACGCCGACACGCTCGCCGCCTTCCTCGAGCAGCACCGCGCGGATGCCGCGGAGGCATCCGTGCTCTCGGCGATCTATGACGACCCGAACGGCTACGGCCGCGTCGTGCGCGACGAACACGGCGGGTTCGACCGCATCGTCGAGCAGAAGGACGCGACCGACGACGAGCGGGCGATCGATGAGATCAACGCGGGCATCTACGCGTTCGGCGCCAACGCCCTGCGCGACCAGCTCGCGAACCTCACCACCGACAACGCCCAGGGCGAGAAGTACCTCACCGACGTGATCCAGCTGTTGCGCGAGGCGGGCTCCGAGGTGGAGGCCGTGCCGGTGTCGGAGCCGTGGCTCGTGGCCGGGATCAACGACCGCGCGCAGCTGTCGGAGACCGCCGCCCGCCTCAACGCGCTCATCGTGCGCGGCTGGCAGCTCGCCGGGGTCACGATCGAGGACCCGGCCACCACCTGGATCGACCTCGACGTGACGATCGAGCCCGACGTCACCATCCGCCCCGGCACGCAGTTGAAGGGCGCCACCGTCATCGCCACGGGCGCAGTGGTCGGTCCCGACACGACGCTCGTCGACTGCGAGGTCGGGCGGGGCGCCGAGGTGAAGCGAACGGATGCCACGCTCTCGGTCATCGGCGACGGGGCATCCGTCGGCCCGTTCGCGTACCTCCGCCCCGGCACCGTGCTCGGAGTCGACGGCAAGATCGGCACGTTCGTCGAGACGAAGAACGCGAGGATCGGCGAGGGCACCAAGGTGCCGCACCTCTCGTACGTCGGCGACGCGACGATCGGCGTGCACTCGAACATCGGCGCCGGCTCGATCTTCGCCAACTACGACGGCGTGCGGAAGCACCACTCCGACATCGGCTCGCACGTGAAGACCGGTGCGCACGGCGTGTTCATCGCGCCGGTTAGGATTGGCGACGGGGCCTACACGGGTGCCGGCACCGTCGTCCGCAAGGACGTCCCCGCGGGCGCGCTGGGCGTGAACGTGGCCCCGCAACGCAACATCGAAGGATGGGTCCAGAAGCAACGGCCCGGCACCGCGGCAGCGCAAGCGGCTGAGGCGGCCGAGGCGGCATCCGGCCCGGCATCGATCGACGCACCCGAAGACTGACGCACCGGCGGATCGCGGGTGGAGAGGACAGACCACATGTCGGGAATCGAGACCACCGGATCGAAACGCCTCGTCCTGGTTTCCGGGCGCGCCCACCCCGCGCTCGCCGAGCAGATCGCCGAGGAGCTCGGCACCGAGCTCATGCCGACCGATGCGCGCACGTTCGCGAACGGCGAGCTGTATGCCCGCTTCGATGAGAGCGTGCGGGGAACGGATGCCTTCGTGATCCAGTCGCACTCGGCGCCGATCAACGAGTGGCTCATGGAGCAGCTCATCATGATCGACGCGCTGAAGCGCGCCTCGGCGAAACGCATCACGGTCGTCGCGCCGTTCTACCCGTACGCCCGTCAGGACAAGAAGGGCCGCGGGCGGGAGCCCATCTCGGCGCGCCTCGTGGCCGACCTCTTCAAGGCGGCCGGAGCCGACCGGATCATGTCGATCGACCTGCACGCCGCGCAGATCCAGGGGTTCTTCGACGGACCGGTCGACCACCTCTTCGCCATGCCGGTGCTGCTCGAGCACTTCAAGGAGAAGCTCGACCCCGAAACCCTCACGGTCGTCTCGCCCGACATGGGCCGCGTGCGCGTCGCCGACATCTGGAGCGACAAGCTCGGCGCGCCGCTTGCCATCATCCACAAGCGGCGCGACCCGCTCGTGCCCAACCAGGTCTCGGTGCACGAGATCGTCGGCGAGGTGCACGGCCGGGTGTGCCTGCTCGTCGACGACCTCATCGACACCGGTCGCACCATCGTGAAGGCCGCCGAGGCGCTGAAGGCGAACGGCGCGATCGGCGTCGTCGTCGCCGCGACGCACGCCGTGTTCTCGAACCCGGCGACGCAGATCCTCCAGTCGGACTTCATCGACAGCGTCGTCGTCACCGACACCCTCCCTGTACCGGAAGAGAAGCGGTGGGATCGGCTCACCGTGCTTCCGATCGCGCCGCTCCTCGCTCGCGCCATCCACGAGGTCTTCGAGGACGGCTCGGTGACGAGCATGTTCGACGGCGCGGCCTAGGCGCACGATGGCGATCACCACACCGCGACCCTGGCTGGCCAGCTACGCCGAGGGCGTGCCGCACGACATCGAGGAGCAGGACGGCTCGCTCTACGATCTCGTGCGGGGCTCCGTCGAGCAGTACGGCGACCACGTCGCGCTCGAGTTCTTCCGTGCCACCACGACCTACGCCGAGCTCGGCGACCAGATCGAACGCGCCGCCGAGGGGCTGCGCCTGCTGGGCGTGCAGAAGGGCGATCCCGTCGCGCTCGTACTGCCGAACTGCCCGCAGCACATCGTCGCGTTCTACGCGGTGCTCCGCCTCGGCGCCATCGTCGTCGAGCACAACCCGCTGTACACGCCGCGAGAGCTGCGCCACCAGTTCGAGGACCACGGCGCCCGTGTGGTGATCGCCTGGGACAAGGTGGTCGCCACCATCCAGGCCTTCCCGGCGGATGTCGCGGTGCAGTCGATCATCTCGGTCGACGTCACGCGCGCCATGCCGTTCCTCACCCGGTTCATGCTCCGGCTGCCCGTCGCGAAGGCACGGGAGTCCCGCGCTGCGCTCACCACGAAGGTGCGCGGTGCGATGCCGTGGCGCGAGCTCGTGGCATCCGCCCCCATCGATGGCCACATCATCGGCCCCGAGGCCGGTGACGTCGCGCTCATCCAGTACACGAGCGGCACCACCGGCAGCCCGAAGGGCGCCACGCTCACGCACGCGAACCTCGGCGCGAACGCGGCTCAGGCGCGCGCCTGGGTGCCGCAGATCGAACGCGGCACGTCGGTCGTCTACGCCGTGCTGCCGATGTTCCATGCCTACGGGCTCACGCTCTGCCTCGCGTTCGCGATGAGCATGGGCTCGCGGCTCGTGCTGTTCCCGAGGTTCGATCCCGACCTCGTGCTCAAGGTGATCACGCGGCATCCGCCGACCTTCTTCCCCGCCGTGCCGCCGATCTACGACCGGCTGACGAAGGCGGCCGCCGCCGAGGGCGTCTCGCTGCAGGGCATCCAGATCGCGATCTCCGGCGCGATGCCGCTGTCGGCCGATGTGGTCGAGCCGTGGGAGGCCGCGACCGGCGGGTACCTCGTCGAGGGCTACGGCCTGTCGGAGACCTCGCCCGTGCTGATGGCCAACCCGGTGGCGCCCACCCGCAAGGCCGGCACCGTGGGCCTGCCGCTGCCCTCCACCGAGGTGCGTGTCGTCGACCCCGACGAGCCCACCGTCGACCGCGAACCGGGCGCAGAGGGCGAGCTCATCGTGCGCGGCCCGCAGGTGTTCTCGGGGTACTGGCGCAAGCCCGAGGAGACCGAGGCGGTGTTCGTGCCCGCCGACGACGGCGGCGCGGACTGGTTCCGCACGGGCGACATCGTGGCGATCGACGACGAGGGCTTCGTGCGCGTCGTCGATCGCATCAAGGAGCTCATCATCACGGGCGGCTTCAACGTGGCGCCGAGCGAGGTCGAGGAGGCCATCCGCGCCCACCCCGACATCGAGGACTGCGCCGTGGTGGGCCTGCCCGACGAGCACTCGGGCGAGCAGGTCGTCGCGGTCGTGGTGCTGAAGGACGGCGCCTCGTTCGACGAGACGGCCATCCGCGACTTCGCACGCGGCGGGCTCACCGCCTACAAGGTGCCGAAGCGGGTCGTGCAGGCCGACGACCTGCCGCGGTCGCTCATCGGCAAGGTGCTGCGCCGCCAGGTGCGCAACGGCCTGCTCGAGGGCTGAGGCCGGTCGTGCCGTTCCTGTCCGCCGACGCAGCCCGTGAGCTCGCGCGCCTCGCAGAGCTCGAGGCGGGGTCGGCGGATCCCGCGCCGCTCGAGCGGCTGCGCGGCATCCGCTCGCTCGTGGCCGCCCTCGACGCCGACCCGGTCGCCTTGGACGCGGTGCGCGAGGCCCTCGACGGGGGCGCGACGTGGGACGACGTGGCGGATGCCGCGGGCCTCAGCCCGTCGGCGGCGAAGTACCGCTGGGCGGGCGACGACGCCGCCATCGCGCACCGCCAGGAGGCGAGCCGGAAGCGCAAGCGCGAACGGCCGTCGAGCGTACCCGCCGACCTGCCCGGTCTCTCGGTCGCGGAGGCGGCGAAGCGGCTCGGCGTGACCCCGCAGGCGATCTACCAGCGCGTGGCGCGCGGGCTCCTCGAGGCGCTGACCGTTGAATTGCCCGACGGGCGCAGCTACAAGCGGGTGTTCCTCGCGGAGACGCCTCCGGCAGAGGAGGAGTGACGCGGGACGCCACGGGCCCGCGTCACTTGCATCACCGGTATCCCTCCGTCACCAGGCGACGGGTCCGGATGCCGCGACGAACGACCCGGTCGGGCCGTCGGCCCCGATCGTCGCCATGCCGACGATGATCGCGGCGCCCTCTGCCACGGACTGGATGCCTCGATGGCCGTTGAGGTCGGTTGCGGTGTAGCCGGGGTCCACGACGTTGACGCGGAACCGCGGCAGACCTTTCGCGTACTGCGAGGTGATCATGTTCACCGCGGTCTTCGAGGACGGATAGCCGATGCCGACGAGGGTGGACTCGAGCCGCTCGGGGTCCGTCGTGACGGCGAGCGAGCCCATGCCGCTGCCCACGTTGACGACGACGGGCGCCGTCGACCGCTCGAGCAGGGGGATGAACGCGTGCATCATGCGGACGATGCCGAAGACGTTCGTCTCGTAGACGCGCAGCACGTCGTCGGCGCGGGTGTCGCGCGGCGGCGAGAGCGACCCCGCGATGCCGGCGTTGTTCACGAGCACGTCGAGCACGCCCTCGCGTTCCTCGATGAGGGCGGCCGCCGCGGCCACGGAGGTGTCGTCGGTGACGTCGAGGGTGAGGTGCCGCGCGCCGAGCGCGGCGGCGGCGGCCTCGCCGCGACCGGGGTCGCGGGCGCCGAGGTAGACGGTGTGGCCGGCCCCGAGGAGTGCGCGGGCGGTTTCGAATCCGAGGCCTTTGTTGCCGCCGGTGATGAGGGTGATGGTCATATCCTCATCGTCGGATGCCGGGGGGAGCCTGCCCAGTCGTCTCGTCATCCTGGGACCGGCGGTACCAGCTTCGCGGTCGTGATCCGCGGCATACTCGAAGGATGAGCAGTGAGGGGCGGGAGCTCGGACGGATGCTGCGCGTCTGGCGCGACCGCGTCGATCCCGGCGAGGCCGGCATCCCGGTCGGCCCCAAGCGGCGATCCGCCGGCCTTCGACGTGAAGAGGTCGCGCTCGCGGCGGGCGTGTCGGTTGACTACCTCACGCGGCTCGAACAGGGACGCTCGCAACATCCGTCGCCGCAGGTGCTTTCTGCGCTGGCCCGCACGCTTCGGCTGAGCACCGCGGAACGCGATCACCTGTTCCTGCTCGCCGGCCTCCTCGCACCGACGGCCGGCACCGTCGATGCGCACCTGACGCCGGGGGTGCAACGCCTCGTCGAGCGGATGCGCGACCTGCCGGTCGCGGTCTTCGACGCGCGCTGGTCGCTCATCACCTCGAGTCCGCTGTGGGACGCGCTCATGGGCGCGCCACTCGCCGGCGATGCTCGTGGGCGCAACCTCCCTTGGCAGATCTTCCTCGGCTCACCGGGCCGGGTGCGCCACAGTCCAGACGAGCGGCGGGCACTCGAGTCCGAGGTCGTCGCCGACCTCCGTCAGGCGAGCGCCCGCTACCCGCGCGATCGCGAGCTCGCCGACCTCGTGCACGGGCTTCGGGCGGAATCGCCCAGGTTCGCCGAGCTCTGGGAGCGCGCCGAAGTGACTGCGCACACGGCCGACCGCAAGACGATCGAGCACCCCGAAGTCGGAACGCTCACGCTCGACTGCGACGTGCTCACCGTGCAGGGAGCCGACCTGCGGATCGTCGCCTACTCCGCCGTGGCCGGCAGCGCCGATGCTGCGGCGCTCGACCTGCTTCGGGTCATCGGAGGGGTGCCGCACGCCGAGTCCCACGCCCGAGCCCAGGCTCGATGATGCCCGGCGGCTGGCTTGGGCTGCCGTCGCTCCCGGCGATGCGCCGTCACACGTCACGCTCGTCGGGCGGGACCGGCCGTGGCGCGGCGGGCAGCAGCCCGAGGTTCGCGAGGAGGGTGGCGACGCCGCCGTCCGACACGGAGAAGCACTCCCAGCCCGGCCCGCCCGGCGCGAAGACCTCGAACGACGTGCGGAATCCGGCCGCGCTCGTGTCGTACGCGGCGACGTAGACGGCGCACACCCGGTCGGCGGCGGACTTCGCCACGCCGTACGCCGAGAGCACGAGGGGGAGCACCAGCGCGCCGAGCGCGACGAGCACGGCGACGCGCAGCGCCTTCTGTCGGCGCTGGCCGGGCGTGGGCGCGTCGTCCCAGGGGTCGGGCTCGAGCTCAGGATGCCGCTCGCTCATGCTGCACCGCCTCCGACGAAGACCGACGCCACGCCCGGCATCCGCTCGCCCCTTCGCTCGCTCCCCACCTAGTGCGAGGAGGGCGCGGTCTCGATCTCGCTGTGGTCGCCCGACCAGAGCGTGTGGAACACGCCCGGCTTGTCGACGCGCTTGTAGGTGTGTGCCCCGAAGAAGTCGCGCTGGCCCTGGATGAGCGCGGCCGGGAGCCGCTTCGCGCGCAGGCCGTCGTAGTACGCGAGCGACGACGAGAAAGCGGGGGTGGGGATACCGGCCTGCGCGGCGATCGCGATGACACGGCGCCAGCTCTCCTGCGCGCCGGCGACCGCATCGCGGAAGTACGGGGCGACCACGAGGGCGACGAGCGACGGGTCGTCGGCGTACGCCTCGGCGATGCGGTTGAGGAAGCGCGCGCGGATGATGCAACCCGCACGCCAGATCTTGGCGATGTCGCCCTTCCTGATGTCCCAGCCGAACTGCTCGGCGCCGGCGACGATCTCATCGAAGCCCTGCGAGTACGCGATGATCTTCGAGGCGTACAGGGCGCGGCGCACGTCCTCGATGAACGCGTCGGCGTCGGCCTCGGCCACCTTCCACTCGCTCGAGGGACCGGGCAGGTCGGATGCCGCGTCGCGCTGCGCGCGCTTGGACGAGAGGCTGCGCGCGAACACGGCCTCGGCGATGCCCGAGGTCGGCACGCCGAGGTCGAGGGCGTTCTGCACGGTCCACGCGCCGGTGCCCTTGGCGCCCGCCTCGTCGAGGATGACGTCGACGAGCGGCTCGCCCGTCGCGGCATCCGTCTGGCGCAGCACCTCGGCGGTGATCTCGATGAGGTAGCTCTCGAGCTCGCCGGTGTTCCACTCGGCGAAGACGTCGGCGATCTCGGCGGGGCTCTTGCCCGTGCCCTGGCGGATGAGGTCGTAGGCCTCGGCGATGAGCTGCATGTCGGCGTACTCGATGCCGTTGTGCACCATCTTCACGAAGTGGCCGGCGCCGTCGGTGCCGACATGCGTGACGCACGGCTCGCCGTCGGGCGCGACCGCCGCGATCGTGCGAAGGATCGGGCCGAGCGTCTCGTATGCCTCGGCGGTGCCGCCGGGCATGATCGAGGGGCCGTTGAGCGCGCCCTCCTCGCCGCCCGAGACGCCCATGCCGACGAAGTGGATGCCGGTGGGCTTGATCTCGGTCTCGCGGCGGATCGTGTCGTGGAAGTTCGCGTTGCCGCCGTCGACGATGATGTCGCCCGGCTCGAAACGGGAGACGAGCTCGGAGATCACGGCGTCGGTGCCCTTGCCGGCCTGCACCATGATGATCGCGGTGCGCGGCTTCGCGAGCGAGGCGACGAACTCGTCGTAGCCCTCGGAGGCGACGAAGTCCGCTTCGGGGTGCTCGGAGGTCAGCGTGCGGGTGCGCCCGGGAGTGCGGTTGAACACCGCCACGGAGTTGCCCTCGCGGCTCGCGAGGTTGCGGGCGAGGTTCGACCCCATCACCGCGAGTCCGACGACGCCGATGTTTGCTGATCCGTTTGCAGGCACGAACACTCTCCTCGTGGGTTCTGGGGGGTCGCCTCCAGCGTACTGTGAGCGCGGCTCACCGTTGCGCGCTGTTGCTGTGAGGGCCGGATGCCGCGGCACCGTGTGGGCTAGCCTGCACGCATGACCGACGACGCCGATCCGCCCCGCCTCGTCGTCATGGGTCCGAGCGGCGCCGGCAAGTCCGTGGTGGGCGCCGCGCTCGCCGACCGCCTCGCCGAGCGCTTCCCCGGCGTCGAGTTCGTCGACGCCGACGACCTGCACCCGACGTCGAACGTCGAGAAGATGCGCCACGGCATCCCGCTGGACGACGACGACCGGTGGCCGTGGCTCCGGCTGGTGGGGGAGGCGCTCGCGGCGGGCGATGGCGGCCGCGTGGTGGCGTGCTCTGCGCTGCGACGGGCGTACCGTGACGCCATCCGTTCGGCCTGTCCCGATGCGGAGTTCGTGGAACTCGTCGTGCCTGCCCGTGAGCTCGACGAGCGCGTCGGCGGCCGCCCCGGCCACTTCATGCCCGCCGCGCTGCTCGTGTCGCAGCTCGATGCCCTCGAGCCCCTGGGCGCCGACGAACCGGGCGTGCGCGTCGAGAATGTCGGGCCCGTCGAGACGGTCGTCACGCGCGCGATCGCAGCGCTCCGGCCGGGCTGGTAGACTCTCCCCTTGGTCTTCCGTGCTCAGGCGCGGGGGCTGGCAACTTCGGCGAGGGAGGCCCGGGTCGTTCGCGAGAGCGAGCGGCGGGGCATCCGTGATCGACGCGGTGGAACCAGGCTTCACGGCTTTTCCTCACGCACCAGCGCATGTCACATGCCGCGCGTTCGAGTCGAAACAACAGACACACGATCTGGGCCGCGAGCCCGCTAGGAGAACCACCATGGACGAAGAGAACAAGGTCGTCGCAGACCCGCGCGAGACGTTCGGCAAGGGCGCGGCCCGCAAGATCCGCGCCGCCGGCAAGATCCCTGCCGTGCTCTACGGCCACGGCACCGACCCGCAGCACCTCACGCTCCCCGGCCACCAGGTCGGGCTGCTCATCCGCAAGGCGAACGCCGTGCTCGACCTGCAGATCGCGGGCAAGAGCCAGATCGCCCTCGTGAAGGACGTGCAGAAGGACCCGGTGCACCAGGTCATCGAGCACATCGACCTCATCGTCATCAGGCGCGGCGAGAAGGTCCAGGTCGAGGTGCCCGTGCACCTCGAGGGCGAGTCGTACCCCGGCACCATCGCCGATCTCGATGCCAAGACCCTCCTGCTCGAGGTCGAGGCGACGCGCATCCCCGAGAACATCGTCGTGTCGATCGAGGGTCTCGAGGACGGCTCGCAGATCCACGCCACCGAGGTCGAGCTGCCCGCGGGCGCGACGCTCGTGAGCGACCCCGAGACGCTCGTCGTGCTCGTGCACGTGCCGCAGAAGGTCGACCTGGGTGAGGAGGCCGCCGAGGCCGCCGCCGAGGAGGCCGCCGAGGCCGAGGCGCCCGTCGCCGAGGAGGCTGCGGCCGAGTCGGCCGAGTAGCCACCGCGCGACCACGCGCACGGGGCCTGCGGCACCGCATCCGGGTACTCTCGGAGGCGGGCCACAGGCCCCGTTCCACTTCCCCGTTCGTTTCCACGCAGTCGAGAGGAGCCGTGTGATGGGTCTCCTCGATCGGCTGCGCCCCCGCCGGAAGGACGACGCCGTGGCTGACAACACGTGGCTCGTGGTGGGGCTCGGCAATCCCGGGCCCCAGTACGCCGGCAACCGGCACAACGTCGGCCAGATGGTCGCCGACGAGCTCTCGGCACGCATCGGCGCCGCCTTCAAGACGCATAAGACGCCGTCGCGGGTGGCCGAGGGCTTCCTCGGCCCGGGCGGCCCGAAGCTCGTGATCGCGAAGCCGAACGGCTACATGAACGTCTCAGGCGGCCCGGTGTCGGCGCTGCTCAAGTACTACTCGGTGCCCGTCGACCGACTCATCGTCATCCACGACGAGCTCGACATCCCCTTCGACACCGTGCGGCTGAAGCAGGGAGGCGGCCACGGCGGCCACAACGGCATCCGCGACGTCTCGAAGGCGACCGGCGCGGGTCCGTTCACGCGCGTGCGAGTCGGCATCGGCCGCCCGCCCGGCCGCCAGGACGCGGCCGATTTCGTGCTGAAGGACTTCTCGGGCACCGAGCGCCAGGCGCTGCCGAACCTGCTGTCGGATGCCGCGGACGCCGTCGAGGCGATCGTGTCGGAGGGCATCGTGGCCGCGCAGCAGCGGTTCCACTCGCCGGCCTGAGCGACTGCGCCTCGGCGCCGGCGTTCGACCCTCGTCGGAGCCGACCCCGCTCAGATGAGGCCGCGGAGGAAGTCCTCTGGCGAGACGCCCTCGCTCCTCGCCCGCTGCAGCAGCCGCTCGTACTCCTCGGTCGAGAGCTCGATCGTGAGCGCGTGCCACGGCTCTGCGGGCTCATCGAGCACGAAGAGCGCGTCGTCATCGTCGTCGGATGCCACCTCGAACGCACCATCGGGGCCTTCATCGACGTCGGGCTCGACGTCACCGGGCCACTCGACGATCTCGTCCACCTGGATCGGGACCGAGGGTGGGCCGTCATAGGTCCACCCCGGCCCGGACGGCACCGACGTGGCTCCGCGGCGGTAGGCCTCCGCGACCGCGCGCGCCCGGGCATCCGCCGCCTCGTTGAGGGTGTGGCCGACGTGTCCCTTCACCCACTCGAACCGATAGCGGCGGCCGGCCAGCACGGCGTCGAGCTGCTGGAGCAACTCGACGTTCATGACCGGCTTGCCGTCGGCCTTGCGCCACCCCTTGCGCTTCCACCCGGCCATCCACCTCGTCACGGCGTTGATCACGTACTGGCTGTCGCACAGCACGTGCACCTCGTCGTCGAGGTGCGCCGTCGCGCGGAAGAGCTCGAGCACCGCCGTGAGCTCGGCCTGGTTGTTCGTCGCGTGCGGCCACCCGCCCGCGGCCCAGCACCCGTCGTCCACGTACCAGGCCCAGCCGGCGGGGCCGGGGTTTCCGAGAGCCGATCCGTCGGCAGCGGCGATGATCACAGGGGTCCCTTCGAGCGCGGTGCGCGCTCATCGTATCGGGAGCCCGGAACTCGGCGGGCGAGTTGCATCCGCGCTCAGCGGACGGCGGCGGCCGCGTCGGAGGCCGCGCGTAGACTCGTACGGTGATCCTGCAGGGCTTGAACACGGCGCTTTCGCGCGCCTCCACAATCGACGGCGCACTCGCCGAGGCCCTGCGGAATGCCGACTTCTCGGCGCCCGCCGGCATCGACGCGTCCCTCCTGGCCGGCCTCCTGCAGCGTCGAGCCGAGGCCGGACTGCCGCCGGCGCTGCTCGTCATCACCGCGACGAGCCGGGAGGGGGAGTCGGTGCGATCGTCGATCGCGCCCTACCTCGACGGTGCCGAGGTCCTCGAGTTCCCCGCATGGGAGACGCTGCCGCACGAGCGGCTGAGCCCGTCGGCCGAGACGGTCGGTCGCCGCCTGCACGCCCTGCGCCGCATGCGCGAGTGGGCCGAGGCCGGCTCGCGGCATCCGCTCGTCGTCGTCGCCTCGGTGCGGGCGGCGCTGCAGCCGCTCGCCGACAACCTCGCCGAGCTCGCGCCGATCGAGCTCGTCGCGGGCGGCCGGGGGTACGACCTCGCCGACCTCGCCACCCACCTCGTCGACCTCGCCTACTCGCGCGTCGACATGGTCGCCCGGCGCGGCGAGTTCGCCGTGCGCGGCGGCATCCTCGACGTGTTCCCGCCCACCGCCGATCACCCCGTGCGGGTGGAGTTCTTCGGCGACGAGGTCGAGGAGCTGCGCGCGTTCTCCGTCGCCGACCAGCGGTCGCTGCCCGGCGCGGTCGAGCGGGTTCAGCTCGCCCCGAGCCGGGAGCTCCTGCTGACCCCGGCCGTCCGGCAGCGCGCCCGCGAGATGGTGCACGAGTTCCCGAGCCTCGCCGGCCTGCTCGAGAAGGTCGCGGAGGGCATCCCGGTCGAGGGCATGGAGTCGCTCGCCCCAGCCCTGCTCGAGCGATTGGTGCCGCTCGCCCACTACCTGCCCGAGGGGGCCGCCGTCGCCGTGCTCCAACCCGAGCGCGTCACCGGCCGGGCGGTCAGCCTCGCCGAGACGAATCGCGAGTTCCTCGGCGCGGCGTGGAGCGCCGCCACCGCCGGCGCGGAGGCGCCGATCGACCCTTCGACGTGGCTCAGGACAAGCCTCGCGGCCGGCGATTTCCTCACCGTCCGCGAGTTCCGTCGGGCGGCGCTGTTCAGCGCACCGGGCGAGCCCGACCCGCGGCGGGTGTGGTGGACGTTCTCGAGCTTCGACATGGGCGATGCCGCCGAGGTCGTGGCTGCATCGTCGGATGCCGCGGCAGCCGAGGCGGCGGCGGGTGTCGCGTCCGAGTACGTGCGCGTCGCCGCGAACGCGATGCCGACCTTCGCGGGCAACGTCGCCGGTGCGGTCGACCACGCCGGAGAGCGTCTGCGCGACGGGTGGAGCCTCGTCGTCGCATCCGCAGGGCACGGACTCGTGGAGCGCGCCCGCGACGTGCTCGCCGAGGCGGGGCTCGCCGCACGCATCGTCGAGCAGGTCCCGGCCGAGCTCGAACCGGGCGTCGCCTACCTCGTCCAGGCCGACGCATCACGAGGGTTCGAGGTGCCCGAGGCGAAGCTCTCGCTCATCGCCGAGGCCGAGTTCTACGGGCGCGCCGCCGGGTATGACGCGCGCCAGAGCAACAAGCTCGCCACCCGCCGGCGCAACGTCGTCGACCCGTTGCAGTTGAAGGCGGGCGACCACGTCGTGCACCAGACGCACGGCATCGGCCGCTTCGTCGAGATGGTGCAGCGCGAGGTCGCGACCGGCAGCCGCCCGACCGGTCCCAGCCGCACCGCCGGCATCCAGCAGGCTCCGACCGCGGTGAGGGAGTACCTCGTGCTCGAGTACGCGCCGTCGAAGCGCGGCCAGCCGGGCGACAAGCTGTTCGTGCCGACCGACCAGCTCGACCTGCTGAGCCGCTACGTCGGCGGCGAGGCGCCGGCGCTGTCGAAGATGGGCGGCAGCGACTGGGCGCAGGCGAAGGGCCGCGCTCGCAGGGCCGTGCGCGAGATCGCGGTCGAGCTCGTGAAGCTCTACTCGGCGCGCATGGCCGCCAAGGGTCACGCGTTCGGCCCCGACACCCCGTGGCAGCACGAGCTCGAGGAGGCGTTCCCGTTCGCCGAGACGCCCGACCAGCTGCAGACCATCGACGAGGTGAAGGCCGACATGCAGCGGCCGATCCCCATGGATCGACTCCTCGCGGGCGACGTGGGCTTCGGCAAGACCGAGGTCGCGGTGCGCGCCGCGTTCAAGGCCATCCAGGAGGGCAAGCAGGTCGCGATGCTCGTGCCGACGACCCTGCTGGTGAGGCAGCACTTCGAGACCTTCGGCGAGCGGTTCGCGGGATTCCCCGTGCACGTGCGCGCGCTGTCGCGGTTCCAGTCCGACAAGGAGGTGCGCGAGACCGTCGCGGGCCTCGCCGACGGCACGGTCGACATGGTCATCGGCACCCATCGCATCCTCACCGAGCAGGTGAAGTTCAAGGACGTGGGCCTCCTCATCATCGACGAGGAGCAGCGGTTCGGCGTCGAGCACAAGGACGCGCTGAAGAAGCTCAAGACCAACGTCGACATCCTCGCCATGAGCGCCACGCCCATTCCGCGCACGCTCGAGATGGCCGTCACCGGCATCCGCGAGATGTCCACGCTGGCCACGCCGCCCGAGGACCGCCACCCGATCCTCACGTTCGTGGGCCCGTACTCCGAACAGCAGGTCGCCGCGGCGATCCGGCGCGAGATGCTCCGCGAGGGCCAGGTGTTCTTCGTGCACAACCGCGTGTCCTCCATCAACCGGATCGCCGCGCAACTCTCCGAGCTCGTGCCAGAGGCGCGCATCGCCGTCGCGCACGGGCAGCTCAACGAGCACCTGCTCGAGCAGATCGTGGTCGACTTCTGGGAGCGCAAGTTCGACGTGCTCGTCTCGACGACGATCATCGAGACCGGCCTCGACATCTCCAACGCCAACACGATCATCATCGACCGGGCCGACAAGTACGGCCTCTCGCAGCTGCACCAGCTCCGCGGCCGCGTCGGCCGCGGTCGCGAGCGCGCCTACGCGTACTTCCTCTGGGATCCGCAGAAGCCGCTCTCCGAGACGGCGCACGACCGGCTGTCGACCATCGCGGCGAACAACGAGCTCGGCAGCGGCATGCAGGTCGCCCTGAAGGACCTCGAGATCCGTGGCGCCGGCAACCTGCTCGGCGCCGAGCAGGCCGGGCACATCGCGGGCGTGGGCTTCGACCTCTACCTGCGCATGATCGGTGAGGCCGTGTCGGCGTTCCGGGGCGACGTGGCCGACGGGCAGACCGAGCTGCGGCTCGAGCTGCCGGTCGACGCGCACATCCCCGAGGACTACGTCGACTCCGAGCGGCTGCGCCTCGAGGCCTACCAGAAGCTCTCCGCGGCGAGCGGACCGGCCGCGAAGGAGGGGCAGATCGACGCCGTCCTCGACGAGCTCGTCGACCGCTACGGCGCGCCGCCCGACGCCGTGAAGCACCTCGTCGCGATCTCGCGGCTCCGCCGCCGGGCGCAGCTCGCGGGCCTCTCCGACGTCATCGCCACCGGCTCCAAGCTGCGCATCGCACCCGCGAACATCCCCGACTCGCGCCGCGTGCGGCTCGAGCGGCTCTACCCGGGCGCCAGGCACTTCGCCCAGAACGACGTCATCCTCGTGCCGTTCCCCACGCCCGGCGGCGAGCTGCCCGACGACGCCGATCTCATCGATTGGGTGTCGAAGCTCGTCACGGCGATCTTCCCGGTGCCGGATGCCGCAGTCGAGGCATCCGAGGCATCCGCCACCGCCTGACGGGAGCGACGATGAGCCGACGACTCAGATGAGCAACGCGACCGTGACCAATCCGGTCGTCGTCATGGTGACCGTGTAGGGCAGGGCCATCCACAGCATCCGGCCGAACCCCAGCCGGATGAGTGGTGCCAGCGCTGACGTGAGCAGGAACAGGAAGGCGGCCTGGCCGTTCGGGGTCGCAACACTCGGGATGTTCGTGCCCGCGTTCACGACGATCGCGAGCGACTCGAACTGCTCATGCGTGATCGAACCGGCGTCGAAGGCCTGAGCGATCTCCGTGATGTAGACGGTCGCGACGAAGACGTTGTCGGTCACGGCCGAGAGCGCACCCGCCGCGACGAACAGCATGGCCCCCTGCTGTGGTCCGTCTTGAGCGAGCACGAAGTCGATCACGGGCGTGAACAGTCCCTGATCATCGATGACGGCGACGATGGCGAAGAACGTCACGAGCAGCGCGGTGAACGGCAGCGCCTCCTGGAAGGCGCGCCCGAGCGAGGGTTCGTTCGTGACGCCGTTGAACGCGGTCGCAACGACGATCACCATGAGGCCGACCAGTCCGACCTCCGCGAGTTGGAACGCAAGCGAGACGACGAGCAGGACCGCGGTGATCGCCTGGATCGTGAGTCTGGCCTTCTGGCGGGGCCCCCTTCGGGCCGCCTCCCGGCGCTCCCACCGCTCCATCACCTCGCGCACCGACGGGGGAAGCTCCACGCCGTAGCCGAACCAGCGGGTCTTCTCGACCAGGACCGTGGTGAGCAGCCCGACGATGAGCAGCGGGAGCGAAACCGGCAGCATGCGCACGAGGAACTCGACGAAGCCCCATCCGACGAGTTGGCCGATGAGGAGGTTCTGGGGCTCGCCCACGATCGTGACGAGTCCACCCAGAGCCGTCCCGACCGCTGCGTGCATCATGATGTTGCGCAGGAAGCCGCGGAAGCGATCCAGATCGCCCTTCATCGGGTCGTTCACCAGCTCGTCGTCGGCATGATCATGCTCGTCGTCGAAGCCGCGATCCGAGGCGAAACGGTGGTAGACCGCGTAGAGCCCGGTCGCCACCGCGATGATGACGGCGACCACGGTGAGCGCGTTGAGGAAGGCTGAGAGCAACGCCGTCGCGCCGACGAAGGTGAGCGAGAGCATGAGCTTCGAGCGCACGGCGACCAGCAGCTTCGTGAACACCACCAGCAGCACGTCCCGCAAGAAGTAGATGCCCGCGACCATGAAGATCAGCAGCAGGATGACGGAGAAGTTCGCCGCGGTCTCGTCGTACACGCTCTCGGCGCTGGTCATGCCGATGATGACCCCCTCGATCGCGATGAGGCCCCCGGGCTGGAGCGGGTAGCACTTCAGCGCCATGACCAGGGTGAAGATGAACTCCGCCACGAACACCCACCCGGTGATGAAGGGACCGGATGCGAGGAGCACGAACGGATTCAGCACCAGGAACGCGACGATCGTCGCCTTGTACCAATCGGGGGCCTCGCCGAGGAAGTTGCGCGTCACCGCTCTCAGGAACTCGCGAACCATGCGCGTACCTCCTCCGTATCCGTCTGTTGTCCGGTCGTGTCGTCGCCGGGGGGCCTCAATGCGCGAATGGGCCCCCCACGCCGGCATGCTCGCCGCGGCGGCGGTATCGCCGTGACTGCAGATTGACGGCGACGCTGGAGAGGACGATCGCCACGCCGGAGCCGAGGAGCACCGCGAGCGTTCCCTCGTCGGCGACCCCGGGCCGACCGGCGAACGCGAGCTCGTTCATGAGGAGCGAAACGGTGAAGCCGATGCCGCCGAGCGCGCCCACGATGGCGAGGTCGCTGAGACGGAGCGGCGTGCCGCTCTTCGGTCGCGCCACGAACCCACCGAGGGCGCCCACGACCGTGATGCCGATGAACTTGCCGACGGGCAGGCCGATGAGGATGCCCCAGAATGCAGGATCGAGGGCGCTCGGGCTCACCCGCGGCACCACGACCATCGCCGCCGAGAATGCGAACAGCGGGAGGATGACGCCGTTCGACCACGGCTCGAGCGCGTGCGCCGAGCGACCGCCGGGTCGCCTGGCCATCACGAGGCCGAGCGCGACGCCTGCGACCGTCGCGTGCACGCCCGACCGGTACACGAAGTACCAGGCGAGCACGGCGAGCACCGTGAGCACGACGATGATGGGCCAATGCGGCCGGCGCGACAGGATCCAGGGCGACCGGGGCTTCATCAGGCGACTGAATGCACCGAACAGCGCGATCGCCATGGTGGCGAACCCGAGCGAGGCGAAGTCGACGTCGCTGGTGAAGAAGAACGCGATGATGAGGATCGCGATGAGGTCGTCGAGCACTGCGAGGGCCAGCAGGAACACGCGCACGCGCGTCGGGAGGAATGTGCCGAAGATCGCGAGCACGCCCAGCGCGAAGGCGATGTCCGTCGCGGTGGGGATCGGCCAGCCGTCGACCGTGTCGGTGCCCGCGGTGAACGCCACGAAGATCACGGCCGGAACGACGACGCCGCCCACGGCGGCGATCGCGGGCGCCATGGCCTTCGAGGGACTGTTGAGCTCGCCGATCACGAGCTCGCGCTTGAGCTCGACCGCCACGATGAAGAAGAAGATCGCGAGCAGTCCGTCGCTGATCCAGTGGCCGGCCGAGAGGTCGAGACCGATCCAGGTCAGGTCGAGGTGTTCGTCCTTGAGCTCGATGAGCCGGGGTCCGAACGGGAGGTTGGCGATCACGAGGCCGAGCACCGCGGCGATGAGCAGGAGGGCGGCCGACATACGCTCGGAGCGGAGGAAGTTCATGAGACTCCTGTTCGGCGGCGCCCGTCGATGGCGGTGCGGCGTGGGCAACGACGGCGGTCTCCCGCCGGCCGACCAGTCTTCCCGGCGCTCCGCCTCCGATACTATCGGGCGGCTCCCGACCCTCGCGGGCATCCCACGACCGAGCGTTTAGCATGGCTGCGAGGGCGCGTCCGCCCGGAGGGGAGCGATCGTGGGAGACATCCGACACGGGAACACGACGGAGTCCACCCCGCCCGAGACCAGGCGGCTCGACGAGCTGATCGAGACCGTCGCATTGCTCCGCGCCCCCGGCGGATGCCCCTGGGACGCCGACCAGACGCACGCCTCGCTCGTGCAGTACCTCGTCGAGGAGAGCTGGGAGCTCATCGACGCGATCGAGTCGGGCGACCGCGACGAGATGATCGAGGAGCTCGGCGACGTGCTCTACCAGGTGCTGTTCCACGCCGACATCGCCGCCCACACCCCCGGTGAGGACTTCGACATCCAGGATGTCGCGGCGCACATGACGGCGAAGATGGTGTCGCGGCATCCGCACGTCTTCGGCGGCGACCGCACGGCCGAGACGGCCGACGACGTCGTCTCGTTCTGGGATGAGCTGAAGGCCGACGAGAAGCCGCACCGCACCAGCGTGCTCGACGGGATCCCGCGGGGCATGCCCGCGCTCGCGCTGGCGCAGAAGGTGCTCGGCAAGGCCGAGAAGGTCGGCGTGGGAGCCGCGTCCGCGCCGCGGACGAACGCGTCCGCGTCGACGGTGACGGATGCCGCTGCGTCGCCCGCGCCCGCCACGGAGGAGGAGCTCGGCCGCGCGCTGCTCGCGCTCGTGGCATCCGCTCGCTCGCAGGGACTCGACGCGGAGCGGGCCCTGCGCCACGCGGTGCGAGGACTCGAGGACGACGTGCGCGCCGCGGAGCGGGGTTCCGGGGAGTAGCCCGAGTCGGCCGTCAGGCCACTCGGCTCCCGGTCGGCAGGCGCGCGCCGCCCACTGAGGGGTCGCGCGCGACCGCGGGGGCAGCGTACGGTCGGGGCAGGGTCATCGACGAGGAGGGGTCCATGGGCATCGAGGAGGAACGGCTCGCCGAGTTCTTCGACGCGTATGCCGCTGCGCTCCGCGAGTTCGACGCCGACGCCACCGCGCAGCTCTGGGGCCTGCCGGGCATGATCGTGACCGACGACTTCGCCGGCGCGCTCGAGAGCCGGGCCGACATGGCCGCGGGACTCGCGTCGTCGTATCCGGTCTACCGCATGCTCGGGCTCGAGTCGGCACTGCCGGAGATCCGTGCGGTGAGCGCCCTCACCGACCGCATCGCGACGGTACGGGTGCGCTGGAGCTATCTCGACGCCGATGACGACCTCATCGTCACCACCGATTACGAGTACCTCGTGCGCGACGACGCCGACGGGTTGCACGTCTACCTCGCCGTGGGCATCGACGAGGCCGAGGCGCTCCAGCGGGCGGCGCGCATCCGCGGCGTCGACCTCGACCTGTTCGGCTGAGGCGTGCGCGTGCGCGCGGCGCACGCGCAGGTGCGCCCGCGCGTGCTGGAAGAATGGTCGGCATGGCCGCATCCGTCACCCCTCCGCGCGGCATGCGCGACTTCCTGCCCGCCGAGAAGGCCCGGCGCGAGCACGCGCTCGGCGTGATCCGCGGCGTCTACGCGGCGCACGGCTTCGACGAGATCGAGACGCCCGTGATGGAGGACTCGTCCCGCCTGCACGCCGGCCTCGGCGGCGACAACGAGAAGCTCGCGTTCGCGGTGATGAAGCGCGGCCTGACCGCCGACGACCTTGCGGCGGCCGCGGCATCCGGCGACGCCCTCTCACTCGCCGACCTCGGCCTGCGCTACGACCTCACCGTGCCGCTCGCACGGTTCTACGCCACGCACCGCGCGGCGCTGCCGCCCGTGTTCCGCGCCATCCAGATCGCGCCCGTCTGGCGGGCCGAGCGCCCGCAGAAGGGTCGCTACCGCCAGTTCGTGCAGTGCGACATCGACATCATCGGCGAGGCCGGCCCGCTCGCCGAGCTCGAACTGCTCACCGCCACGGTAGCGACGCTCGATGCGCTCGGCCTCGGCGGCTGCACGATCCGCCTGAACGACCGGCGCATCCTCGCGCGCATCCTCGGTTCGTGGGGCGTGCCGGCCGAGCTGCGGGAGCGCGCTCTCATCACGATCGACAAGCTCGACAAGATCGGCACCGGGGGAGTGGCGGCCGAGCTTCGCGATCTCGGCGTCGAGCACGCTGATGTCGCGGCCGAACTCGAGGCGCTGACGAACGCGGGCTGGCACCTGCTCGACCGCCAGGCGTCGCAGACCGGGCACAGTGTGCCCCCGCCGGCTTGGCTCGACCAGGAGGCGTACCGCGACCTCCTCGCCCTCCGCGAGGCCCTGCCCGATGCCGCGATCGAGTTCGACCCGACGCTCGTGCGCGGCATGGGCTACTACACGGGCACGATCTTCGAGGTCGCGCACGACGATCACGGCTACTCCCTCGGCGGGGGCGGCCGCTACGACCACATGATCGGGCGCTTCCTCGGCCACGAGGTGCCGGCGTGCGGCTTCTCGATCGGGTTCGAGCGCATCGTCGACCTCCTCGAGATCGCGGATGAGGCGCGACCGCGTGCGGTCGTGCTCGTGCACGATGCGGATGCCCCGGCAGCGCAATTGCTCGCCCTCAAGTCGGAGCTCGTGGCATCCGGCACCAGGGTGCGCCTCGAGCGGCGGGTCAAGAACCTGCGGGGCATGCTCGACCGCGTGAGCGCCGACGGCTTCGACGCCTTCGCCCAGGTCGGACCGGACACCGCGGATGCCGCGTCGCTCGCGTTCCGCGACCTCACGACGTCAGCCTGACTCCGCGCGCGGAGAGCGCGTTCGCGAGTTCTCCGCCTGACTCGTCCCCTGCGCTGGGGCGGACCTCACGACCTGCTCGAACTCACGGCGGGCGACGCGCTTGCCGGTGACTTCGGGCACGGCATGGCGCCGAGAGGGCGCAGATGCCGGGTGATTCCGTGCATTTGCGATGTTTCGAGGAGCTGGCCGCTGGTCTGTGGACAGCGGCGAACGTCCGGTCGCGAGGCCCGGCAAGGTGGGCGAATGACTCGACGTGCGCCGCTCGCCCCGCACCTGTTCGGGGCGGCGTTCCACGTGCGCGACCAGGACTTCCATGGTGCCAGCCGCGGACGCCTCGTGGCGTCCGATGTCCAGCGGCCGTTCACGGCCGTCCGCTCGCTCGGACTCGACCTCGACGACGCCGTCGGCCGGTGCCTCGCTTACGAGCCGCTGCTCCGGCCGGGCGAGGCGTTCAGCCATGCGACGGCGGCAGCGCTGTTCCGGCTGCCGCTGCCCGAGGACTATGAGGCGGTGCACGTGCTCGCGCCGCCCGGCGTGGCGCGGGCCCGCGGGCGCGGCGTGAACGGCCACGCGGCATCCGTCGCGCTGCCGGTCGTGCTGCACGAGGGGCTGCCGGTCGTCGCGCCTGCCCATGTCTGGTGCCAGCTCGCGAACGACCTGTCGACCTACGACCTCGTCGCGGTCGGCGACGCGATCGTGACCGGTCTGCGCCGCGGCGAGGTGCGCGCGGCGGCGCTCACGACGCTCGACGAGTTGCGGGATGCCGCGGCGCAGTGGGGCTCGCGGCGCGGCACGAAGGCGATCGCGGCTGCGTTGCCGTGTATCCGCGTGGGCGCGGAGTCCCGGAAGGAGACGCATCTTCGGCTCACGCTCGTCGACGCGGGGCTGCCCGAGCCGATCCCGAACCCGCCCGTGCGGCTGGCGTCCGGCGTGGTCGTGCATCCCGACCTCGCGTACCCCGAACGGCGGGTCGCGCTCGAGTATCTCGGCGACATCCACCGCACCGAACGGCGACGCTGGCAGGACGACCTGAGGCGCCGGCGCGGCCTCACGGCGACGGGGTGGCTGGTCCTCGAGGTCACGGCCGACGACCTCGCGTCGAATCGCGCGGCGTTCGTCGCGAGCGTGCGCGAGCTGCTCGCGAAGCCCGCCGCGTGATCGGTCAGCGCCGATGCGTCGCCGCCCGGTCCGACGCATCGAAAGGGCGTGCATGCAGTGTCTTACCCTGCATGCGCGACGTTTCGATTGGTGCGCGGCGACGACGGGATGTCGCGGCACGGGCGGCGGGAATCGAGAGGGCGCGGATGCAGGGTCGCACCCGGCATCCGCGCCCGTTCGATGTCGCGAGCGCGAGCGCGCTGAGCGGATGCCGCGGGGCCCCGGGGGTGCGGGCGGCGGCCGTCATCCGACCTCCGAACGTCACCGAGTCGTGAGCATTACTAGACTGACTCCGGATCACGACGGAGTCGTCCGACGCACACCCCCCCATCACAGAGGAGTTCACTGTGGCATTCATCGAAGCTGTAGGCGCCCGCGAGATTCTGGACTCTCGCGGCAACCCGACCGTCGAGGTCGAGGTGCTCCTCGACGACGGCTCGCTGGCCCGCGCGGCGGTTCCCTCGGGCGCGTCGACCGGTGCCTTCGAGGCGTACGAGCTCCGCGACGGCGACAGCGACCGCTACCTCGGCAAGGGCGTGCAGAAGGCCGTCGACGCCGTGCTCGACGAGCTCGGCCCGGCCATCGAAGACCTGGATGCCGCCGACCAGCGCCTCGTCGACGCCGCGCTCATCGAGGCCGACGGCACCGAGAACAAGGGACGCCTCGGCGCGAACGCCATCCTCGGCGTGAGCCTCGCCGTCGCGAAGGCCGCCGCCGACGCGGCCGACCTCCCGCTCTTCCGTTACCTCGGCGGCCCCAACGCGCACGTGCTGCCCGTGCCGATGATGAACATCATCAACGGTGGCGCACACGCCGACACCGGCGTCGACATCCAGGAGTTCATGGTGCTGCCCATCGGCGCGCCGACCTACTCGGAGGGCCTCCGCTGGGGCGTCGAGACGTACCACGCGCTGAAGAGCCTCCTGAAGTCCAAGGGCCTGTCGACGGGCCTCGGCGACGAGGGCGGGTTCGCGCCCGACCTCGAGAACAACCGCGCCGCGCTCGACCTGATCGCCGAGGCGATCGGCAAGGCCGGCTTCACGCTCGGCACCGACATCGCCCTCGGCCTGGATGTCGCGGCCACGGAGTTCTTCGAGAACGGCGTGTACCGCTTCGAGGGCAAGGACCGCACCGCGGCCGAGATGAACGCGTACTACGGCGAGCTCGCGGCCGCCTACCCCCTCATCTCGATCGAGGACCCGCTCGCCGAGGACGACTGGGAGGGTTGGGCGGCGCTCACTTCCCAGCTCGGCACGAAGCTGCAGCTCGTCGGCGACGACCTGTTCGTCACCAACCCCAAGCGCCTCGCCGACGGCATCGCCAAGCACGCGGGCAACTCGATCCTCGTCAAGGTCAACCAGATCGGCACGCTCACCGAGACGCTCGACGCGGTGAAGCTCGCGCAGCGGGCCGGCTACACCGCCGTGCTCTCGCACCGTTCCGGCGAGACCGAGGACACGACCATCGCCGACCTCGCCGTCGCAACCGACTGCGGCCAGATCAAGACGGGCGCGCCCGCCCGGAGCGAGCGAGTCGCCAAGTACAATCAGCTCCTGAGGATCGAAGAAGAACTCGGTGAGGCCGCGGTGTACGCGGGCCGCACGGCGTTCCCCCGATTCACGGCCTGAGTCGGGTGACGGGGGTGGCCGTGGGGCCGCCCCCGTTCGGCTTCCCGGGTCGGTGAGGAGGGGCGATGCATCCGGATGCTCCGCGCCCACCGCGATCCTCCGGCATGCCGCGCCGGCCGGCCGTCCCGGGGCGACCGCGCCCCGCCGGCGACGACGGAACGTCCTCGACGAAGCGAGCGGATGCCGCGAAGTCGTCGCGTTCGGCGAAGGCGGATGCCGTGAAGCCCGCGCCCACCCCGAAGCCGGATGCCGCGAAGCCCGCTCGTGCCCCGAAGCCGGATGCCGCGAAGGCCGAGCGAGCCCCCAAGTCGGGCGCCGCGACCGCACCTCGGTCCGGCAAGGACGCGGCCGCGAAGCCCGCGAAGTCCGCGTCCGCCTCGGCCGGCGCCGGCTCGGCGAAGACGGCCGATGCCGCGAAGCCCGGCCGCGCACCGAAGCCCGCGCGCACGCCGGGCTCGCGCCCGCCGGGTTCGTCCCGCTCCACGCGGGGCGGCGGCTCGAAGTCGCCGTCGGGCGGGCCTGTCGCGGCCGACCGCGCGGGGTGGCTGAGCGGCATCCGATTCTCAGGCTTCTCGCTCATCATGATGGGTGTGCTCGTGCTCGCGGTGGTGGTGCTCGCGCCGACGATCGCGGCGTTCGCCCAACAGCGCCAGCAGATCGCGGAGCTGCGCGCCGCGGTCTCCGAGCAGGAGGGCGAGGTGCAGCGCCTTCGCGACGAGCGCGAGCGCTGGAACGACGAGACGTTCATCATGACCCAGGCACGCGAGCGGCTGTACTACGTGATGCCGGGTGAGGTGAGCTACCTCGTCATCGACGACCGTTCCGAGGCGGCCAAGGCGGATGCCTCGGCTGAGGTCTCGGCCGAAGTGACCGAAGCGAAGGGCGACTGGATGCGCACCCTGCTCGACTCCGTGATGACGGCCGGGCTCGCTCCCGCGCCCGCGGCGCCCGTGGAGGCACCTGCGGACGTGCCTGCCGAGGGGAGCGACGGATGACGCGCCCGCCCTTCCCGCCCGTGAGCGAACGCGACATCCGCATCGTCTCGGCGCAGCTGGGACGCCCGGCGCGCAATGTCGTCGGCATCCCGGCGCGCTGCGTGTGCGGGGCTCCGACGGTCGTGGCGACCGCGCCGCGCCTGTCGGACGGCACGCCGTTCCCGACCTTCTACTACCTCACGCACCCGGTCGCGACCGCGGCGATGTCATTCCTCGAGGCGGCGCAGGTCATGGTCGAGTGCAGCGAGCTGCTCGCGGCCGACGCCGAGTTGCGGGCGGCGTACCAGCGCGCGCATCGCGACTACCTCGCCGACCGCGAGTCCATCGCGGTGGTGCCGGAGCTGGCCGGCATCTCCGCGGGCGGCATGCCGACGCGCGTGAAGTGCCTGCATGCGCTTGCGGCGCACGCCCTTGCCATGGGGCCCGGTGGGAACCCGATCGGCGACATCGCGCTCGAACGCTCGTCGTGGTCGCCCGACGTGTGCCAATGCCCCGACTACGGCGTGGACGTGCCCGACCCCGAGGACCCCGCCGACGACGACACCGGAGGGCGCGCATGACGCGTCACGTGCCTCGCCCACTGGCTGCCGTCGCGAAGGCCGCTGCCCTCGCCGCCGCAGCGACGATGATCGCGCTCGCGGGCGCGACGCCCGCGCACGCCGACACGGTGCGCGACCTCGAGTACTGGCTCGCCGACTACGGGTTCACGACCGCGTGGAACTCGTCGCGCGGCGAGGGCGTGACCGTCGCGGTGATCGATACGGGCGTCAACGGCGATGTCGCCGAACTCCGCGGGGCCGTCACGGGCGGCACGGATGTCTCGGGGCTCGGCTCGCCCGACGGCCAGACGCCGGTGGGCGACGACCCGAACCACGGCACGATGGTCGCCTCCCTGCTCGCAGGTCGCGGGAGCGGGGAGGGCAACGGCGTGATCGGCGTCGCCCCCGAGGCCGACCTGCTCACGGCATCCGTGGCATTCGGCCAGGACACGGGCGCGACGAAGTCGAACGACGACCAGATCGCCGAGGCCGTGAAGTGGGCCGTCGACAGCGGTGCGGACGTCATCAACATGTCGCTCACCCGCAACACCCGCGACTGGCCCGAGAGTTGGGACGACGCGTTCATGTACGCGTTCGAGCACGACGTCGTGATCGTCGCCGCCGCGGGCAACCGTGGCAGCGGCACGAGCGAGGTCGGCGCGCCCGCGACGATCCCCGGGGTGCTCACCGTCGCAGGCGTCGACCGCGACAAGAACGCGAGCTTCGACGCGAGCTCGCAGGGCATCACGATCGCCGTCGCGGCGCCGAGCGAGGACCTGGTCGGCGTGCTCCCCGATGGCAGCTACGTGCAATGGAGCGGCACGAGCGCGGCCGCCCCCATCGTCACGGGCCTCGTCGCCCTCGTGCGCAGCGAATATCCCGAGCTGGATGCCGCGAGCGTCATCGAACGACTCATTCGCACCGCCGACCCGCACGGCGACGAGGTGCAGACCGCGCTCTACGGCTTCGGCATCATCGACCCCGTCGCGGCGCTCACGGCCGAGGTGGACGAGGTCGACGCGAACCCCCTCGGAAGCCTCGCGGACTGGATCGCACTGCACCGTCGAGCGGATGCCCCGGAGACGTCGACCGACGGCGAGGAGCAGGAGATCGTGCCCATCGCCGACCCGCCGCTGCCGCGATCCGACGGCGCGCAGACCCTCCTGCCGACCGCGTGGACGCTCGCCTACATCACCGTCCCGCTCTCGCTCGTAGCAGGATTTGGTACGCTAGCAGCGCTGTTGGGCATCGGCGCCACTCGGCATACCAGGCGGACTGTCCGCACCCGCGAGCAGTGATCGCACGCACCAGGCCGCACGTACCAAAACTGAGGAGTCCATTCACCGTGCCCAAGATTCTCATCGTCGGCGGTGGCTATGCGGGGTTCTACACGGCGTGGAAACTCGAGAAGTGGCTGCGTCCCGGCGAGGCCGAGGTCACGATCGTCGACCCGCTCCCGTACATGACGTACCAGCCGTTCCTGCCCGAGGTCGCGGCCGGCTCGATCGAGCCCCGCCATGCGGTCGTGTCGCAGCGCCGGCACCTGAAGAAGACGAACGTCGTCACGGCCAAGGTCACCCGGATCGACCACGCGTCGAAGACGGCGATGATCACGCCCGAGGTGGGCGAGCCGTGGGAGTTCGAGTACGACGTCGTCGTGGTCACGGGCGGTGCCGTGTCGCGCACGTTCCCCATCCCGGGCATCGCCGAGAACGCCATCGGCCTGAAGGCGATCGAGGAGGCCGTCGCGATCCGCGACCGCGTGCTCAGCAACTTCGACAAGGCGTCGAACCTGCCCCCCGGCCCAGAGCGCGAGCGGCTGCTCACGTTCGTCGTCGTCGGCGGCGGATTCGCGGGCATCGAGATCTTCGGCGAACTCCGCTCGTTCGCGAGCGCGTTGCTCGACTACTACCCGCAGCTCACCTTCGACGAGACGCATTTCCACCTCATCGAGGCCATGGGCCGCATCATGCCCGAGGTGTCGCTCGAGACGAGCCACTGGGTCATCAAGCACCTGGCCCAGCGCGGCGCCGAGATCCATCTCGACACCCAGCTCTCGAGCGCGGTCGACGGCGTCATCGAGCTGTCGACGGGCGAGCGCTTCGAGTCCGACCTGATCGTGTGGACGGCCGGTGTCATGGCGAACCCCGCGATCGTGCGTTCGAGCGACCTCCCCGTCGAGGAGCGCGGCCGGCTGCTGACCCGCGCCGACCTCCGTCTCGGCGACGAGGACGACTTCGTGCCCGACGCGTGGGCAGCCGGCGATATCGCCGCCGTGCCCGACCTCACGGGCGGCGGCGTCGGCGGGTACTGCGTGCCCAACGCGCAGCACGCGGTGCGCCAGGGCAAGCTCCTCGCGAAGAACATCGTGGCGGTGCTGCGCGGCGAGGAGCCCAAGGAGTACTTCCACAAGAACCTCGGGGCGGTCGCCGGCCTCGGCATCGGCCACGGCGTGTTCCAGTCGGGCAAGCTCGCGCTGAAGGGCCTCATCGCCTGGTTCGCGCACCGCGGCTACCACGGCCTCGCCATGCCCAGCTGGGAGCGCAAGTTCCGCGTGTTCTGGGGCTGGTGGAACAACTTCTGGCTCGGCCGCGACATCGTGTCGCTCGCCGCGGTGCAGCAGCCGCGCGCCCAGTTCGAGATATTCGCGGCACGTCCGAAGCCGCCGGCCGCGGCCGCACCCGCCCCTGCGTCCGCCGCGGCATCCGGCAAGGCTGCACCGAAGGCCGTGACGCGGAAGGCGGCACCCGTGGAGGCCAAGGCCTCGGCGGCGAAGGCCGCTGAGACCGCGCCGGCCGAGGCGAAGGCCGACGCCGAGCCCGTCGCAGCGAAGTAGTCTGGGACGCGGCGCCGCCGGGTGCGGCGTCGCGCTCCCGTAGCCCAATCGGCAGAGGCAGGCGACTTAAAATCGCCGCAGTCTGGGTTCGAATCCCAGCGGGAGCACCCAGGTACTCGAGCTGTCGCCCCCGCGGTGGCGCGCCCTCATCGGGTCATCGATCGAGGTCGATCGCAGGGTCGACCGCGGTGAGCATGCGGTGGTGGGCCGGACGCCACGTGCGGCCGATCCGCTCGGCGAGTTCGTCCAGCGTCGCGGCGACGTCGATCGCGGCGGAGTCATGCACCGCCTCGACGACCACGAGCACGCGACGGGTGGCCGGGGTCACGGCGGAACGGCCGCTCTGGCGCGTCACCCAGCGGCGGGAGTGCGCTGAGCCCGCGTCATCGGCGTAGACGATCTCGCCGGCGGCGGGATGCTCGACGTCGCCGGAGAACGTGACGTACGTCTCGGCGCCGCTCGCCGGACGCACTGTGAGGTCGCCGTCGACCCGGTCGACGTCGAGGACCGCGATCGGGATCGCGCGCGCCGCTGACACCGCGTTGCACAGGTCCACGAGCGGATGCAGGCGCGGCAGGTCGCCATGCGTCCGGATGCGGCGGAGCAGGGACTCCGCGGCGCACCGGTACTGCGTGGGCTTCAGTCCCATCTGCGCGTACGCCCGCCGCCAGGCGCGGATCTCGGGGAGTTCGCTCTCGGGAACGTGTTCGGCCCGCCTCGCGGCGACCGCCGTGCGCTCGCGCACGGAGGCATCGACGTCGGCGTCCACCCGGATGCCGTCGCAGACGAGCGCCCCGGCACTGAGGCTCGGGAAGGTCTGCCAGACCTCGTCGGCGTGCCGGAATCGTCGCGTCATCCTCGCCTCCATCCCTGGCTCCACCCCCGTTGGCCGGTGCCGCACGCAGGCGAGCGCCCGCGAGCGGACGGCCGGAACCCGACGACGAGGCCCGCCGCGATCGCCGTCATCCCGAGCCAGGCCCCGGGCGAGGGGAGCGGTCCACCCACCAGCGCGCCGATGAGGGCGGCCGACGGTGCGGCGATGCCGGCGCAGAGCCCCACCCGGCTCGGGCCGAGACGCTCGACCCCCGTGAACCAGAGGACGAACGCGAGGGCGGTCGCGACCGACCCGAGGTAGGCGATCGCGGCCAGGGCGTCCGGCGTCGTGAACGCCGCCGGATCGGGGCGCTCGACGACGGCGGAGAGCACTGCGAAGACCACGGCGGCGACCGCCGACGTCCAGATGGAATAGCTCCAGGGGCCCATCCGGGGGAGGGTCCTCGAACCCATGAGCGTGAACGCCGCCTCGCAGCCGATGAGGCTGACGGCCATCGCGATGCCGATCGCGTCGCCGCGCCCCCATCCGGTGACGGCGATGGCCCCAGCGCCGACGATCACCGCGCCGGCGACGACCGCGGGCGCGGGTCGGCGGCGCTGGACGAGCGCGCCCGCGATCGCCAGCACGATCGGGATGCACGAGACGGCCGCACCGAGCAGCCCCGGCTCGGCGTGGCGCGTGCCGACGATCGTCGCGAGGTTGAACCCCACCAGCCCGGTTGCGGCGCCGCCGATCACCCATCCGAGATCGCCGCGTCGGGGTCGGACGAGCCGCACGCGGAGCACGCAGGCGAGGAGCACGAGCGTCCCTGCGGCGACGGCGTAACGGCCGGACTGCACGCCGAGGACGGGCAGGTGGCGGGTCGCGGAGATCACCGCGACACTGCTTCCCAGCAATGCCATGCCGGCGAAGCCCGGCCACGCGCTCCACCAGAATCGCCGACCGGTCGGCGTCGGTCGGACCAGCGTCGGCGCGTCGGCGGCATCAGGGGTCATGTCGTCCATCGTCTGCGCCTGTTGGTCCTCGCGGAAGGTCCAAATGGGTCACGCTAGATTGGTCCAATGCGCGGGTCCGACTTCCTCCAACTCGATCCCGAGCCGGTCGGGCGCGGTGCGCGCACCGAGTGGCTCACGCTCCGGCTCCGCACCGCCATCCTCGACGGCGCGCTCGGCATCGGCTCACGGCTGCCATCGTCCCGGGTCCTGGCCGAGGACCTCGGGTTCTCGCGTGGCACGGTCGCCGAGGCCTATCGGCGCCTCACGGAGGAAGGCCTCATCGCGGGCAGCGCGGGCGCGGGCACGACTGTCGTGGCGGCGGGGCTGTTGTCTGCTCGCGCGGCGGGACGGTCGGCGGCAGCATCGGCGGCAGCGCCGGCGGCGACGCCCGCCGGCGCGCCCGCGGGTCGATCGGACGCGTGGGTCGAGGTACCGGGCGCGAGCCACGACGCCGTACCGAGCTCCCTGCCGCACGCCGACGTGATCGACGTGGCCACGGGCCTGCCCGATCTCGCGGCGTTCCCTCGCGGTGCCTGGCTGCGGGCTGAGCGAGAGGTGCTCGCGACGGCGACGGCCCGCCAGCTCGGCTACGCTCCGCCCGAGGGCACCGTCGAGCTCCGGCATGAGCTGAGCGGATGGCTCGCACGGTCGCGCGGGGTGGTCGCGCAGCCCGACCGCATCATCGTGACGGGCGGGGTCACCGGTGCGCTGAGCCTCGTCGCCCAGCTCCTGCGCGATGACCGGTCCGTCCCGATCGCGGTCGAGGACCCCTGCGCGGAGGGCAGTCGACGCATCCTGCGCCATTGGCTGGGCGAGGTCACCCCGGTCGCCGTCGACCGCGACGGCATCGAGGTTCGGAGGCTCTCGGCTTCAGGGGCCCGTGCCGTGCTCGTGACGCCCGCTCACCAGTACCCGACCGGAGTCGTGCTCTCGCCCGAACGTCGCCGGGAGATCGTCGCCTGGGCACGTGACGGCGGGAACCTGGTCATCGAGGACGACTACGACGCCGAGTACCGCTACGACCGCCGACCGGTGCGGGCGGTGCAACCCCTTGCCCCGGATGCGGTCGCGTACGCGTCCAGCCTGTCGAAGACGCTCGCCCCCGCGTTGCGGCTCGGCTGGCTCGTCGCGCCCGAGCACCTGCACCCTCGTCTCGTCGAACTCCGCTGGGCCATCGACCTCGGCTCTCCGGCGCTGCCGCAGTTGACGCTCGCGCACCTGCTGCGCTCCGGCGCGCTCGAACGCCACCTCCGCAGCATGCGCGTGCGCCACCGGGCACGGCGCGACGCAGCGCTGGTCGCACTCCGAGAACACCTTCCCGGATGCTCCGTGGTCGGCATCGCGGCGGGGCTCCACCTCGTGATCGAACTCGCCGACGGCGTCGATGACGAGCGGATCGCGGCCGATGCGCGAGCCGAGGGCGTGCTCGTGCAACCCCTCGGCCGGCACTTCGCCGGTGTCGGTCGCCCCGGGCTCGTCATCAGTTACGCCGGCAACCATCCCGCGCGGGTGCAGCGCGCGATCGAGGTGCTCGCCCACGTCATCCATCGTCGCGGAGGCACGCTCGCAGCCTCATGACATACGGTCGAGCCGCCGCAGGATGAGCCCCTCGCGGAGCGCCCACGGCGACACCTCGAGCTCGCGGACGCCGAACGCGCGCATCGCCTCGGAGAGCACCACGGCGCCCGCGACGATCTGGAACGTGCGGTCGGCGGTGATGCCGGGAAGCGCGGGCCGGGCATCGGCGGGGATCTTCGCGAGGCGCGGCGTCCAATCGTCGAGTCCGCGTCGCGTGAGCACCATGCGATCGGATGACCCGACGCCTTCCTCGACCGTGCCCGCAAGACGTGCGAGCGAACGGATCGTCTTCGACGAGCCGACCACGTGATCGGGAGCCGGCAGGTCGCGCAGCGGCGCGATCGCCTCGGCGAGCACGGCACGGGCGTGCCCCCGGAGCCGGGCGACCTGGTCGGTGGAGGGCGGGTCATCGGGGAGGAACTCGATCGTCGAGCGTCCGGCACCGAGCGGGACCGAGAGCGCGACATCCGGCACCTCGTCGAATCCCTGTGCCAGTTCGAGCGAACCGCCGCCGATGTCGAGCAGCAGGATCCGGTCGGCGGACCATCCATACCACCGGCGTACGGCGAGGAACGTGAGCCGCGCCTCCTCTTCGCCCGAGAGCACCTGCAGGTCCACCCCCGTCTCGGCGGTGATGCGGGCGAGCACGGCTTCACCGTTGGCCGCCTCGCGGATCGCGGAGGTCGCGAACGCGAGCAGCTCGTCGATGCCCGCCTCCTGCGCGGCGGCCACGGCCTCGACGACGGCGTCGATGATCGCCTGGACGCCCACATCGCCGATGGAGCCGTCGGGCTCGAGGTAGCGCATGAGCCGGAGCACCGACTTCTGCGAGGTCGCCGGGATCGGCCGGGCCCCGGGATGGGCGTCCACGACCAGTAGGTGCACGGTGTTGGAACCGACGTCGAGAACCCCGAGGCGCATGTTGCGAGCGTAACCCGTGGCGAGTGCGCGCGAGGGAGCTTTCGTGCATACTGGTGCGACTGGGACGACTGTCCCACTTCGGCCGGCGATGGAGTCGAGAGGAGACGCGTGGCCCGCATCCCCGCATCCGAGCGCCGCGCGGCGCTCATCGAGGCGGCGCTCCGCGTCGTGTCGCGGCGCGGCATCGCCCAGGCAACCACCCGCGCGATCGTGGCCGAGGCCGGCATGTCGCTCGCGAGCTTCCACTACGCATTCGACTCCCGCGACGAGCTCATCGACGAGCTCATCATCACCGTCGTCGCCCGCGAGCAGCAGGCCGTCATTCCCGACCTGTCACCGGGCCAGAGCCTGCGGGAGCTGCTCGAGTCCGGCATCCTCGGCTATTTCGAGCATCTGAAGGCCGATCCCGAGCACGAGCAGGCGATGCTCGAGCTCACCCAGTACGCGCTGCGGTCGCCCGAGCGGCATCCGCTCGCCCGCGCCCAGTACGCGCGCTACGCCGAACTCGCCGAGCGCTCGCTCGAGCTCGCCGCGAGCGTTGCCGACGTCGCCTGGCGCGTTCCGGTACCCGAGGTGGCGCGCACGCTCGTGGCGTTCACCGACGGACTCACCCTCACCTGGCTCGTCGATCGCGATGACGACGCCGCCCGGGCGGTCGCGCAGGCGGCCGCCGACGCCCTCTCGAGAATGGCCGGTCCACGATGACGAACCTCGACGCGGCCTCCGAAGCCTCGCCCGCCCCGACCGCCGCACTCGGCGAGCCGACCAGGCGCGTCGGCGTCGGCTGGATCGCCGCGTTCGCGACGGTCTGGTTCGGCATCTGGATGGCGCAGCTGACGCCGGTGCAGCTCCTGCTGCCCGCCCAGATCGATGCCCAGCTGCACCCCGACGACTGGGTCGACAGCGTCATGGCGTTCGGCATCATCTCCGGGATCACGGCGCTGTTCGTGATCGTCGCCTACCCGCTCACGGGGGCGCTCTCCGACCGCACGGCCTCGCGATGGGGCCGACGCCGGCCGTGGATCGCCGGCGGCGCGATCGCGTTCGCCCTCTCGCTCGTGGTGCTCGGCTTCCAGACCGAGGTGTGGGCGATCGGCCTCGCGTGGGTTGTCGCGTCGATCGCGTTCTGCGTCATGACCGCGGCGCTCACCGCGACCATCTCCGACCAGGTGCCCGTGGGGCAGCGCGGCTTCGTCTCGGGCTGGATGTCCGCGCCGCAGGCGGTGGGCATCATCGTCGGCCTCGTGGTCGTGACGATGCTCGTGCCCGGCACGGTGGCCGGATACGCCGTGCTCGCCGTCGCGCTCGTGGTGCTCGCGCTGCCGTTCCTGCGCGTCCACGACGAGCCGCTCGCGCCGGGGGAGCGGGCGCGCGTCACCGCCCGAGGCGTCATCGCGAGCCTCTGGATCAGCCCGCGCCGCTACCCCGACTTCGGCTGGACCCTGACGAGCCGCGTGCTCGTCTCGGTCGGGAACGCGCTCGGCACGAGCCTCCTGCTCTACTTCCTCATGTTCGGCCTCGGCGACGAGAACGCCGAGGAGGACCTCATCATCCTCACGCTCATCTACATGGTGTTCGTGATCCTCGCCTCGCTCCTGCTCGGCAAGCTCTCCGACCGCCTCGGGCGCCGCCGTGTCTTCGTCTTCGTGGCAGGAGGACTGCAGGCCCTCGCCGCGCTGTTGCTCGCGCTCGTGCCCGACCTCACCGTCGCGATGATCGGCGCGGGGCTGCTCGGGCTCGGCTACGGCTGCTTCCTCTCCGTCGACCAGGCCCTCGCGACGCAGGTGCTGCCCGACCCGGGCGCGCGCGGCAAGGACCTCGGCATCATGAACATCGCCTCCGCGGTGCCGCAGTCCCTCGGCCCGCTGCTCGGCGCGCTCGCGGTGCTCGCGACGGGATCGTTCACCCTCGTCTTCGTGCTCAGTGCGCTCTGCGCCCTCGGCGGCGCGCTGGCGGTCATGCGCGTGCGGAGCGTGCGCTGATGGCCCTCGACCTCCGTTTCGACGATCCGGTGACGGATGCCCCGGCGTGGCTCGAGCCCGCCCGGTACTGGCCGGCGCTCACCGCCGCCACCCGCGACCTCGACGCGCCCGTGGGTGCCCTGCACCTCGGCGCGCTCCGGCACAACGCCCGGGACATGACCCGCCGTGCCGCGGGCACCCCGATCCGCATCGCGTCGAAATCGGTCCGCGTGCGCGGCGTGATCGAGGCGCTCCTCGAGCAGCCGGGCTATCACGGCGTGCTCGCCTACACGCTCGCCGAGGCACTGTGGCTCGCCGACACGGTGGACGATCTCGTGGTCGGCTACCCCACGGCGGAGCGCGGCGGCATCCGTCGACTCGGCGGGGATCCCGACCTCGCGAGTCGCATCACGCTGATGGTCGACTCTCCGCAGCAGCTCGACCTCATCGACGACGTGATGCCGCCCGGAAGGCGCGAGGAGATCCGGGTGTGCCTCGAGCTCGACGCGTCGTGGGAGGCACCGGTGCTCGGGCACCTGGGCGTGCATCGTTCGCCCGTGCACGATCCGGCCGACGCGGGCGCGCTGGCCGCGTACATCGCACGACGACCGGGCTTCCGGCTCGTCGGCATGATGTCGTACGAGGCGCAGATCGCAGGCGTCGTGAACCGGCCGGCAGGCAGGCCGATCGACGGTGCCGTGAACCGCTGGATGCAGTCCCGCTCGATGCCCGAGCTCGTCGAACGCCGTGGGCGCGCGGTCGCCGCGGTGCGCGAGCACGCCGACCTCGAGTTCGTGAACGGCGGGGGCACCGGCTCGATCGAGGCGACGGCCGCGGATGCCTCGGTCACCGAGATCGCCGCCGGCTCTGGGCTCTTCGGCGGCCACCTGTTCGACGGCTACGCCCACTTCACCCCCGCGCCGGCCGCGGCGTTCGCGCTCGACGTCGTGCGCTCGCCGAGCCCCCGGCACGCCACCATCCTGGGCGGCGGATGGATCGCCTCGGGCCCGCCCGCCGTCGACCGGCTGCCCCGCATGGTCTGGCCCGAGGGCCTTGCGATGATCGCGCGCGAGTCCGCAGGCGAGGTGCAGACCCCGGTCACGGGTCGGGCCGCGGGCCGCCTGCGCGCCGGTGACCGCGTCTGGTTCCGGCACACCAAGTCGGGCGAGCTCTCCGAGCACCTGAACGCCTTCGCCGTGGTCGAGGGCGACGAGGTGGTCGGCGAGCTCCCCACGTACCGCGGCGAGGGGAAGGCGTTCCTGTGACGGCGAGTGGCGACACGTGGCGCAACTGGGCCCGTACCGAAGCGGTGCGACCGCTTCGCGTGGAGCGGCCCGCCACGACCGACGCGGTGCAGCGCGCGGTGGCCGCGGCTGCGGCATCCGGCCTGCGCATCAAGCCGGTCGGGTCGGGGCACAGCTTCACCGGCATCGCGGTGGCGCCGGGCGTGCAGCTCGACCTCGCCGACCTCACGGGCGTGATCGACGCGGATGTCGCGACCGGCCGCGTGACGCTGGCCGCCGGCACGCCGCTGCACCAGCTGCCCCAACTGCTCGCACCCTACGGCCTCGCGATGCCGAACATGGGCGACATCGACCGGCAGACGATCGCGGGGGTCACGTCGACCGGGACGCACGGAACCGGCCTCAGGTTCGGCGGCCTTGCGACCCAGATCGTCGCCGCGAAGCTCGTGACCGGCAAGGGGGAGCTCCTCACCGTGAGCGAGACCGTGCGCCCCGACCTGCTGCCCGCCGTGCGCCTGGGCCTCGGTGCCCTCGGCGTGCTCATCGAGGTGACCCTGCAGCTCGTGCCGCGCTTCGTGCTGCACGCGGTGGAACGGAGCGAGCCGTTCGACGAGGTGCTCGACGGGTGGGTGGACCGCGTCCGAGAGGTGGACCATCTCGACGTGTACTGGTTCCCGCACACGCGCACCGCACTGACGAAGACGAACACGCGGCATCCGGGCGATGCGCCGCGTCGGCCCGTCGGGCGGGTGTCGGGTTGGATCGACGACGAGCTGCTCGCGAACGGCGTGCTGCGGGGAATCTGCGCCCTCGGCGCGCTCGCGCCAGCGGTCACGCCTCCCCTTGCGCGCCTGGTCGAGGCGCTTACGCCGAACCGCGAGTTCTCCGACTTCTCGCCGGCGGTGTTCACCGCGGGTCGTTCTGCACGCTTCTGCGAGATGGAGTACGCGATCCCGCTCGATGCAGTGCCCGACGCCGTGCGCGAGGTGCGCGCGCTCATCGAGCGCAACGGATGGCGCATCAGCTTCCCGATCGAGGTGCGCGCCGCGGCATCCGACGACAACTGGCTCTCGACCGCTTACGGACGCGAGAGCGGCTACATCGCCGTGCACCGATACTTCCGGGAGGACCCGCGCGAGTACTTCACGGCGGTGGAGGAGATCATGCGGAGCTTCGGCGGCCGCCCGCACTGGGGCAAGATGCATACCCAGACGGCGGAGACACTGCGTGAGCTGTTCCCGCGATTCGACGACTTCCTCCGCGTGCGCGACGAGCTCGACCCCGAACGGCGGTTCGCGAACCCCTACCTCGAGCGCGTGCTCGGCGCGTAGGTGCGGTGACGGAGGGCGCTACGGCGTGCGCCGGCGCAGCGTGATCGAGCCGACCACGATCGACCCGACGATCCACGCGCCGATCGCGAGCAGTCGCACCATGATCCACTCTGTGCTCTCGGTGTCGCCTGCGACCGCCTGGAGCGCCTCGATGGCGTAGCTGAGCGGCAGCCAATCGCTGATGATCTCGAGCCCCTCCGGAAGCTGGTCGCGCGGGACGAAGATGCCGCCGAGCAGGATCTGCGGGAACACGAGCAGGGGCATGAACTGCACGACCTGGAACTCGGTGCGCGCGAACGCGCTCGCGAGCAGCCCGAATGCGGTCCCGAGCAGCGCGTCGGCCACCGCGACGGCGAACAGGAGCCAGATCGAGCCCTCGATCTCGAGGCCGCACACCCACACGGCGAACGAGACCGCGATGGCGGTCTGGAAGATGGCGAGGAACCCGAACGCGAGTGCGTAGCCGAGGATGAAGTCGCCCTTGCCGAGCGGCATCGAGAAGAGCCGCTCGAGCGTGCCGCTCCGGCGCTCGCGCAGCGTCGCGATGCTCGTGACCAGGAACATGACGATGAACGGGAACAGCGCGATCATCGCAGGGCCGATGGAAGCGAAGACGTCGGTGTCGGTGAAGATCCACGCGACGAGGCCGATGAGCAGGCTCGGCACCACGAGCAGCAGCCCGACGGTGCGCGGATCGTGCCGGATCTGGGTGAGCACCCGGCCCGCGGTCGTGAACGTGCGGACGAGGGTCATCGCGCCGCCTCGCTTCCGGTGCCGGCCTCGGCGCTCCGCGCGGCCGCGTCATGCGGCTGCAGGTCGGGTTCGCCGCGATCGATGAGCCGCAGGAACGCGTCCTCGATGTCGTCGGTGCCGGTGAACTCGAGCACGCCCTTCACGGTGTCGTCGGCGAGGAGCTCCCCGTCGCGCATGAGCAGGAGCCGGTCGCAGCGCTTGGCCTCGTCCATCACGTGACTCGATACGAGGAGGGTCGCGCCGTCGGCGGCGAGCTCGTGGAAGAGCTGCCACAGCTCGACGCGCAGCACCGGGTCGAGGCCGACCGTCGGCTCGTCGAGCACGAGCACCTCGGGGGCGCCGAGGAGTGCGGCGGCGAGCGAGACGCGTCCGCGCTGGCCGCCGGAGAGCGAACCCGCGAGCTGGCCGGCCACCGAACCGAGGTGGGTGCGTTCGATCACGCGGTCGACGTCGGATGCCGGTGCCCCGAGCACCCGGCGGAAGTAGGCGAGGTTCTGCCGCACCGTGAGGTCGTCGTACACGCTCGCCTGCTGGGTGTAGTAGGCGACGCGCCGCCGCAGCACCTTGGACCCCGCAGGGAGGCCGAGCACCTCGATGGTGCCCGACTGCACGACCTGGACGCCCACGATGGAGCGCATGAGCGTCGTCTTGCCGCTCCCGCTCGGTCCGAGGAGCCCCACGATGAGGCCGCGCGGCACGGCGAGGGACAACCCGTGGAGCACCGGCGTGCGCACACGTTTCACGTGCAGGTCGTGCACGACGATCGCGGGCCCGCTCGCGGCATCCGCTTTATTCATCATGTGCTGAATTCTGCGCCTGCGCGAGCGCGCTGTCAAGGATCGGGCCGGTTCCCGTGAGGTGCCACTGGAGGGCCGGCGCGACCCGAGCAACGATCTCGTCTTCGGGGAGGGAGGCGATCGGCTCGAACGCGAGCACATAGCGCACCATGATCACGCCCACGACCTGCGACGCAGCGAGCTCGGCACGCAGCTCGGCGTCGCCGGCGTCGCCCAGCCTCGTCGCCAGGCGCAGCATGATCTCACGACGCAGGAATTCGCGCAGCATCCGCGCCGCCGGCCCCTGCCCGATGACCGAGCGCAAGGCCGTCGTCGCAGCGGGCCGCACCTTGGGGTTGTCCCACGCCGCGAGCACGGCGCGAAGCAGCCGTGCCCCGAGTTCCTCGACCGGGCCGTCGAGCGCGCCCTGCACGATGCGGTCGGGACGCAGCGGCACCGCCACGACCTCCGCGACGAGCGCCGACTTGTCGTCGAAGTAGTGGTGCACGAGCGAGGGGTCCACCTGCGCGCGGCGTGCGATCGACCGGATGGACGCGGCCTCGTACCCGCGCTCGCCGAACTCGGCCGCAGCGGCCTCGAGGATCCGCGCCTTCGTGTCGTCTCGGTTGGCGCCGCGGGGCCGACCGCGCCGGCGGGGTTCCGCTCGCTGCTCCACAGGCTGAGCCTACGCCCGGAGCGGCCCGGCGCTTCCCTTCGAGTCTCATGGGAAGCTCAGCAGGGCCGCATGACCGATCGGTAGGATGATTCGCATACGCCGCAAGTCGCCACAGCGCTAGGAGTCCGTGCCATGGAATGGCTCATCCCCGTCATCATCGTCGTCGCGCTCGTGGTGATCATCGGCATCTACCTCTGGGCGACCTACAACTCACTGGTGACGCTGAACGTGCGGGTCGATGAGGCCTGGAGCGACATCACGGTGCAACTGAAGCGCCGTGCCGACCTGATCCCCAACCTGATCGAGGCCGTGAAGGGCTATGCGGCACACGAGAAGGCGGTCTTCGAGAACGTCACCAGGGCACGCGCCGAGACGCTGCAGGCGCAGGGCCCGGTCGAGGCGGGCGCCGCCGAGAATCACATGCAGCAGGCCCTGAAGTCGATCTTCGCGGTCGCCGAGGCGTACCCGCAGCTGCAGGCCAGCCAGAACTTCCTGCAACTGCAGGCCGAGCTGGTCGACACGGAGGACAAGATCCAGGCATCCCGGCGCTTCTACAACGGCGGTGTGCGCGAGCTCAACACCAAGGTGAAGGTGTTCCCCAACACGCTGTTCGTGCGCGGCCTCGGCTTCCACGAGCGCGAGTTCTTCGAGGTCACCGAGCCTGCGGCGATCGCAGAGCCGCCGCGCGTGCAGTTCTAAGGGCCGGCGTTGTACCGCGCGATCGCCAAGAACAAACGCAACACCGTCTTCATCATCCTGTTCTTCCTCGCCATCATCGGCGGGCTGGGATGGCTCGCGGCGTGGGTGTACCAAGACCTCACGATCGTCATCGTGACCCTCGTGATCGCGACCGCCTACGCACTGTTCCAGTACTTCACGGCCGACCGGCAGGCGCTCGCCATGTCGGGCGCGATCGAGCTGCACAGCAAGGCCGACCACCCGCGGCTCTGGCGCACGGTGGAGAACCTCTCGATCACCACGGGCACGCCCATGCCGCGCGTGTTCGTCATCTCCGACCCCGCCCCCAACGCGTTCGCGACCGGCCGCGACCCCGAGCACGCGGTCGTCGCGGCCACGACGGGCCTCCTCGAGATCATGGACGACGCCGAACTCGAGGGCGTCATGGCGCACGAGCTCGGCCATGTGCGCAACTACGACATCCGGCTCTCGATGATCGTGTTCGGGCTCGTGGTCGCCGTCGGGTTCATCTCCGACATGCTCGTGCGCATGACGTTCTTCGGGCGTGGCAACAACCAGAACCCCGTCGTGCTGGTCTTCGGCCTCGTGGCCATGCTCATCGCCCCGCTCGTCGCGAGCCTCGTGCAGGTTGCGGTCTCGCGGCAGCGCGAGTACCTGGCGGATGCCACGGGCGCGATGACCACGCGGCATCCCGACGCCCTGGCGCGCGCCCTCGAGAAGCTCGAGGTGTACGGGCGCCCGATGCGGCGCCAGAACTCGTCGATGGCGCACCTCTGGATCGCCGATCCACTGAAGCCCGGCGCCATCGCCCGCCTGTTCGCCACGCACCCGCCGATCACCGAGCGCGTCAAGCGGCTCGAGCAGATGGGCGGCGCCTTCTAGGTTCTCGGCTTCATGGGCCGAGGCGTCAGGCTGCGGCGAGCTCTGCGCGCAACGCCGGCGCGAGATCGCCGCGCTCGACGACCTCGACGTCGTCGAGGCCCTGCCACGCGGCCGCTTGCCACAGCACCGGCAGCAGTCGCGCGGCCGTCTCAGCCGGCGCGCCGTGCTCGGACCAGGCCGACTGCACGCGCAGCACCTTCGCCCTTCGATCGCTCTTCAGGTCGACCCGCCCGACCACGTCGTCGTCGATGAGCACGGGCAGCGAGTAGTAGCCGAACTTGCGGTCGGGTTCGGGCGTGTAGATCTCGATGCGGTAGTGGAAGTCGAAGAGCCGCTCGGTGCGCGGCCGGAACCACACCACCGGATCGAACGGCGAGAGCATGGCAGCGGCCTCGAGCCGCCTCGGCCTGCGGGCGTCGCGGTGCAGCCACGTCGGCGTGGGGCGGCCGCCGGTCGTCCACCCGGGGACCTCCACCGGGAGCAGCTCGCCCGCATCCTCCAGGTCGCGGATCGCGGCGCGCACCGGCGCCCGCTTCATGCGCCAGTAATCGGCGAGGTCGGCTTCGGTGCCGATGCCGAGGGCGGATGCCGCCCGGCCGACGAGCTGGCGCACCGCATCCGCCTCGGCGGGCGGCTCGCCCAACAGCTCGGGCGGGAGCGCCTGCTCGGGCAGGGCGTAGACCCGCTCGAACCGCCGTCGCTCGACGCAGACGACCTCGCCGACGCGGAACATCCACTCGAGTGTGCGCTTGACATCGGACCAACCCCACCACGGACCGCGACGCTCGTTGGCGTCGTGCTCGATGTCGCTGGCCGCCATGGGCCCGTTGGCCGAGAGCTCCCCCCGCAACCAGTCGGCGAGCGTGCGGTTCTCGACCAGCCAGCCGCCCCACTCGCTGCCGCTGCGGCGGTACTCCTCGCGCCGGAACTCGAACAGCGGCCACAGCTCTCGCGGGATGAACGCCGCCTGGTGCGCCCAGTACTCGAGCATGCGACCTCGGCGCCCCGTGGTGACGCGATCGAGGAGCGCGCGGTCGTAACCGCCCACGCGGCTGAACGCCGGCAGGTAGTGGCTGCGCTCGAACACGTTGACGGAGTCGATCTGCAGGAGTCCGAGCCGTTCGACGACTCCCGCCACCTGCCGCAGCCCGGGCGGTCGGGGCACGGCGCGGCCGAAGCCCTGCGCGGCCAGCGCGATGCGTCGGGCGAGGGCGGGGCTGACGGAGTCGACCATGGTGCTCCGACCCTATCGGGGGCCGCCGACAGTGGCCGGTCCATGCCGTGCCGCGTATGCGGCGCGCCTAGACTGGAGCGATGACGGGGTCGAACGGGCAGGCTCGGGGCAGGTCAGTCGGGCGGCGTCGGCCTGCCGAGCGCGAGACCCCGCCACCCGCGCCTCGGCCCGACGCCACCGAGTCGGTGCCGTTCGGCATGCGCATCGCGGCGGCATGGTCGTGGAGGCTGCTGCTCGTCGGCGGCGTGCTCGCCGTCGTGATCTTCCTCATCATCCAGTTGCGCCTGATCGTCATCCCGCTGCTCGTGGCGGTGCTGCTCGGCGCCCTCCTCGTGCCGTTCTCGCAGTTCCTGCAGCGTCACCGTTGGCCGAAGTGGCTGGCAGTCACGGTCGCGATGCTCTCCGCCCTCACCGTGGTGGGCGGCCTGCTCACGCTCGGCATCTCGCAGATCGTTCGCGGCTCCGACGAGCTCGCCGCGCAGTCGCTCGTGGCGTGGGAGGACTTCCGCGAGTGGCTCCTCGAGGGTCCCCTCCACATCACCGAGACGCAGCTCAACGAGTTCGTGGCGCAGGCCATCGCCTCGGTGCAGCAGGACAGCGGCTTCCTGGTGAGCGGCGCGCTGTCCGTCGGAACCACGCTCGGACACTTCCTCGCCGGCATGCTCCTCGCGCTGTTCGCGACGCTGTTCGTCCTCATCGACGGCCACGGCATCTGGCGCTGGATCGTGGGCATCTTCCCCCGGCGGGCGCGGGCGGCCGTCGACGGCGCAGGTGAGGCGGGCTGGGCGACCCTGCAGAACTTCGTGAAGGTGCAGATCCTCGTCGCCACGATCGACGCGATCGGCATCGGCCTCGGCGCGTTCCTCCTCGGGGTCCCGCTCGCCGTGCCCATCGCGATCCTCGTGTTCCTCGGCTCGTTCATCCCCATCGTCGGTGCGGTGGTCACGGGCGCCCTCGCGGTGTTCGTCGCGCTCGTCTACAACGGGCCCGTCATCGCGCTCATCATGCTCGGCATCGTGCTGCTCGTGCAGCAGGTCGAGGGCCACGTGCTGCAGCCGCTGATCATGGGCACGGCCGTGAAGGTGCATCCACTCGGCGTCGTGATCGCCGTCGCCACGGGCTCGCTCCTCGCGGGCATCCCGGGCGCGCTCTTCGCGGTGCCGGTCGCGGCCGTGCTCAACGTCATGATCATCTACATCTCGGGCGGGTCGTGGAAGGGCGAAGCCGGCCCACCGCCGACCGAGGCGCGGTCGCCGCTGTGGCGCACCGTCCCACAGCGACCCGGTTACCAACGAGGAGAATGAACGCGTGATCACGACCATCCCAGGGCCCGGCCTCGCCGAGTTCGAGCACGCACGCGAGATCGTGTCGCGCGTCGCCCGCCGCACGCCCATGGAGTCGTCGCGGTTCCTCGCCGACCGCCTCGGCGTTCCGGTGTACCTGAAATGCGAGAACCTGCAGCGCACGGGTTCCTACAAGCTCCGCGGCGCCTACCACCTCATCTCCGCGCTGAGCGACGCCGAGCGCGAGCGGGGGGTCGTCGCGGCCTCCGCCGGCAACCACGCGCAGGGCGTCGCGTACGCGGCGCGTGAGCTCGGCATCCGCGCCACCATCTTCATGCCCGTGGGCGTCGCCCTGCCGAAGCTCGACGCGACCCGCGGCTACGGCGCCGACGTCGTGCTGCGAGGCGACTCGATCGGAGAGACGATCGAGGCGGCCGCGGCGTTCGCCGCAGAGACCGGCGCGGTCATCATCCCGCCGTTCGACCACCCCGACGTGATCGCCGGCCAGGGCACGCTCGGGCTCGAGATCCTCGAGCAGGCGCCGGACGCCACGACCATCGTCGTGCCCATCGGCGGCGGCGGCCTCGCCGCGGGCATCGCGAGCGCGGCGAAGCAGCAGGCTGCGCGCGAGGGCCGGCCCCTGCGCGTCATCGGCGTGCAGGCCCAGAACGCGGCGCCCTATGTGGCGTCGCTCGCGGCGGGGGAGCCGCGGCAGGTGCCCGTCGTGCCGACGATCGCCGACGGCATCGCCGTCTACCGTCCCGGGGAGCTCAACTTCGCCATCATCCGCGACACGGTCGACGAGGTCGTGATCGTGTCCGAGGACGACATCGCCCGAGCCCTGCTGGTGCTCCTCGAGCGCGCGAAGCTCGTGGTCGAGCCGGCCGGCGCCGTGGCGGTCGCGGCGATCATGACGGGGGCGGTGCGCTCCGACGGTCCCGTCGTCGCCGTGCTCTCGGGCGGCAACATCGACCCCATGCTCATGCAGCGGGTCGTGGCGCACGGGCTCGCGGCATCCGATCGCTACCTCACGATCAGCGTGGGGCTGCCCGACCGCCCGGGCCAGCTCGCACGGGTCGCCGGGCTCCTCGCCGAGGCGAACGCGAACGTCATCGAGGTGCTGCACACGCGGCACGGATCGGGCCTGCAGATCTCCGAGGTCGAGCTCCGGCTGTCGGTCGAGACCCGCGGGCCCGAGCATCGCGAGTCGGTCGTCGAGGTGCTGCGCCGCGCGGGCTACGACCCCAGGGTCGAGGTCGACTAGCAGCATCCGACCGCATACGACGACGGCCCCCGCGCACTGCGCAGGAGCCGTCGGACGATCGGATGCGGGCTACTGGCCGTCCCAGGTCTCGACGCCGGTGACCTTCACCGAGATCTCGCGGCCGTTCGGGGTCGTGTAGCTCGTGGAGTCGCCGACCTTCAGGCCGATGATCGCCGCGCCGAGCGGCGACCGCTCGCTGAACACGTCGAGCTCGGAGTCGCCCGCGATCTCGCGGCTGCCGATGAGGAAGGTCTCCTCATCGCCCGCGATCACCGCGGTGATCACGGTGCCGGGCTCGACGACGCCCGACGACATCGGCGCATCGCCGACCTGCGCGCTGCGGAGCAGCGCAGTGAGCTGGCGGATGCGGGCCTCCTGCTTGCCCTGCTCGTCCTTCGCGGCGTGGTATCCGCCGTTCTCCTTCAGGTCACCCTCTTCACGCGCGGACTCGATGCGCTTGGCGATCTCCTCGCGACCGCGCGTCGAAAGCACCTCGAGCTCGGCCGCGAGCCGGTCGAAGGCCTCCTGCGTGAGCCAGGTGACGGTGGCGTCCTGCGCCATGGTGCACTCCTGAAATAGCCTGACGCCCCGACGTCTGCCGGGGCGAATCCCCCATATTAGGTGAGCCAGCAGCTCGAAATCAAACCGGTGTTCGCCTCCCGCGCAACCCGTACGGTCTCGGTGAACGTGCGCAGGTACTGCTCGGATGCGGGGATCTCGACGACCCGCCAGCCGACGACCGTGAAGTCCTCGTCGAGGGCCTGCACGATGCATGCCGTCTCGTTGCCCGGGGGTACAGAGAGGGTCCAGCTGACCTCGACCGCGCGCTCTTCGTTCATGAGCCGGTGGCCGGTGTCGGTGGCCTCGACCGATGGCTTCTGGCCGTCGAGGCCCGCCCAGACGACCCACGCGACGAGCACGATCGCGAACGCGATCGCGGCGCCGATCACGAGCATCCGATCGCGCGTGCGACGGGTCCTCGTGCGACCGTAGCGCTCGGCGAGCTCGTCGGTCTGCTGCTCGGCCACCGCCCCGGCTCCTTCCCGCCTCGATCGTCTAGGCTTGGAATCCAGCCTAACCCGCCCGTGAAGGGAACCCGATGCTCGTCGTGCCCGCCTGCTCCACCATGGGAGCGTGCTCGTGATCGCTGCGGCGGTTCCGTTCCTCGTGCACGCTGCTGAGGAGGAGTTCGACCCCGACACCGTGACTCCGGGCGTGTGGGGATTCGTGCTGACGTTCCTCGTGATGGTGGTCGTCGTGCTCCTCGTGCTCGACATGGTGCGACGCATCCGCCGGGTGAACTACCGCGCAGAGGTGCGTGCGCAGCTCGAGGCCGAGCGGCTCGAGCATGAGGTGTTCGGCGACTCCGAGGCGCCGGATGCTCCGGGCTCGACGTCGGGACCGGATGCCGCGGCATCCGACGACGACGAGGACCTGCCGCCCGGCCGCTGACACGAGCAGGCGCGGTCAGCCCAGGTGGTAGACCGGGTTCATCGCGATGATGAGCGTCGCCGTCCAGTGGCACATGAACGCCAGCACCGTGCAGGTGTGGAAGATCTCATGGAACCCGAACGTGCCGGGCCAGGGATTCGGCTTCTTGAGCCCGTAGACGATCGCGCCGATCGTGTAGAGCACCCCGCCCACGATCACGAGCACCATCATCGCGACGCTCGCCGCGAGCAGGTCGCCGATGTACATGACCGCCGCCCAGCCGAGCAGGAGGTAGATCGGCACGTACAGCCAGCGCGGCGCGGAGATCCAGAACACCCGGAATCCGATGCCGAGGAGCGCACCACTCCACACGATGGCCAGCAGCACCCACCCCTTGTCGGGCGGCAGCGCGAGGATCGAGAGCGGCGTGTACGTGCCTGCGATGAGCAGGAAGATGTTGGCGTGATCGATGCGCTTCAGGATCACCTTCGTGCGCGGCTTCCAATCGAAGCGGTGATAGAGCGCGGAGTTGCCGAACAGCAGCATCGAGGTGAGCGTGAAGACCGCCGAGGCCCACTTCGCCGGGGCGCCGTCGGCGAGCACGATGAGCACGACGCCCGCCGCGATCGTGACGGGGAACGTCCCGGCGTGGATCCAGCCGCGCCACGTCGGCTTCACCTCGGCGGGGTACGCGAGCGAGTCGTCGAGCAACGGGATGTTGGGAAGATCGGACCCGTGGGCGTCGCGGTCGACCGCGACATCCGCCGCGTCGTCCGGGGCGACCGGGCGAGAGAGGTCGTCCGCAAGGGTTGCGGAATCGCGGCGGCGCTTGGGGGTCATGGTCACAGCGTAGGCGTTGACCTGTCACGCTTCCCTGTGAGTGCGCCGGGCGGTGGAGAGGTAGCGTAGTGCCGTGCAGACCAGCGATCAGCCCCTCGGTCGCGGCATCCTCTACCGCCTCTACCAGAATCGGCTGCGGCGCGAACTCGACCAGGCCGCGCTCCCTCGACATGTCGCGATGATCATCGACGGCAACCGCCGGTGGGCGAAGCAGCTCGGCTACGAGACCCCCGCGCACGGGCACCGCGCCGGGGCGGCGAAGATGCGCGAGTTCCTCGAGTGGTGCGACGACCTCGGCATCGCGGTGGTGACGCTCTACCTGCTGTCGAGCGACAACCTCGGCAACCGCCCGAGTGCGGAGCTCGCCGATCTCATCGAGATCATCGCCGAGCTCGCGGAGGAGCTCTCGCATTACCGCGACTGGCGCGTGCAGCACGTGGGCTCGGACGCCGGGCTGCCCAAGCCGCTCGTGGCCGCGCTCGACGCCGCCGAGCACCGCACGGCCGACAAGCGGGGCATGCACGTGAACCTCGCGGTCGGGTACGGCGGCCGCAAGGAGATCACCGATGCGATGCGCTCGATCGTGGCCTCGCACCACGCCGAGGGACGCAGCCTCGAGGACCTGGCCGAGCGGCTCACGCCCGATCTCATCGGGGAGCACCTGTACACCGGCGGCCAGCCAGATCCCGACCTCGTGATCCGCACCTCGGGCGAGCAGCGGCTCAGCGACTTCATGCTCTGGCAGGCGGCGCACAGCGAGTTCTACTTCGTCGAGGCGCTCGGCCCCGACCTCCGGAAGGTGGACTTCCTGCGCGCACTTCGCGACTACGAGAAGCGGCATCGTCGATTCGGCGGATGACCGCGCTCCATCCGCGCCCCCGGTTCTGCCATGATATGGCTCGGAGAAGGGGGCGTACGTGACCATCGACGCATTCATCGCGGGCTTCAGCGAGGAGCCCGGCTACCTCGACTACGGTCGGTTCGGCCCGCTCTCGACTCCCGTCGCCGAGGAGGGCTTCGCGCTCACGCAGGTGCTCCAACGTGCACGGCACGGCAGCGTCGACGTGTTCCTCGAGCAGGACGCGCGGGTGCGAGCCGCGGCATCCGCCCTCACCGGATTCCCGGCGGAGTCGATCGTGTTCCAGCCGAACACGTCGCAGGGCATCATGCACGCGATGTTCGGCCTCACCGGCAGCGTGCTGTTGTCGCCGGGCGAGTTCCCGAGCCTGCCGATCGCGGCGGTGCGCGCGCAGGAAGCGCTGCACTCGGTGCAGCCCGCATGGCTGGAGACCGACCACGGCAAGGTGACGCCCGGGCAGATCCGGGAGCAGCTCGAGGCGAACGTCGCTGCCGTGGCGGTGAGCCTCGTGGACGCCCGCACCGGCTACCTGTGCGACATCGAGGGGATCCGACAGGTCATCGGCGACCGGCTGCTCATCGTCGACGCCATCCAGGGGTTCGGCGTCGTCGACGCGCCGTGGGATGCGGCCGACGTCGTGCTCTCGGGCGGCCAGAAGTGGTGCCGCGCCGGATGGGGCACCGGCATCATGGCGCTGTCGGCGCGAGCGCTCGAGCGCCTCACGCCGGTGTTCTCCGGCTTCACGGGCACCGAGGAGCCCGAGCCGTGGGAGCACGTGCCGCCCCCCGCGCCAGACGCCCGCGCCTACCGGGTGTCGAACCCGGATCCGATCGCCGAGGCCCGGTTCGCGGCTGCGCTCGAGGACATCGCGCAGGCCGGTGTGCCCGCCATCAACGCCGCCGTCGCGGAGGGCGTGAGCCGGGTGATCGAGCTCGCCGACGAGTTCGCGATCGCAGTGGTGAGCTCGCGCGACGAGCAGGAGCGCGCGGGGATCGTCGTGCTCGAGCCGCCGGCCGGGCAGGTCACGTACCTCACCGCATCGCTGCACAACCACGGCGTCACCGCGACCACGCGCCAGGGGCGGGTGCGGCTCAGCGTGCACGCCGCGACGAGCGAGGAGACGCTCGACATGCTGCGCGGGGCGTTCGTGTCGTACGGCACGGCCGCGTCGTACTGACGGTCTTCGCGGTATCAGGTCTCCGGGCGAGGCGCGCTCGCGGCATCCGCTCGATTGTGAACAACGGATGACGATTTGCGTGTCGCTGGCACGGAATCGGCCGCGCAGTCGTAGCGTCAGAGGCATCGGGCATGGTGCCTGGTCGAGTCGGCTCGTGAAGCGCTCGTGGGAGGATTCGCCGGCCGGCGCGAGAGCCGAGCGGAACGCTCGGGGCGGGAGCGGTTGTGGCCTCACTCGAAACCTCCAAGTCCATCGGTCGACTCTCCGGGCGCGCGAAGGCGCGTCCTGATCTTTCTGCACCCACGGGTGCCGCGCAGTCCGAGCGGACGTACGTGCTCGACACCTCGGTACTCCTGTCCGATCCCCGGGCGCTCTTCCGCTTCGCCGAGCACGCGGTGGTCCTTCCCGTCGTCGTCATCACGGAGCTCGAGGCGAAGCGCAACGACCCCGAGATCGGGTACTTCGCGCGCCAGTCGCTCCGGATCCTCGACCAGCTGCGCGTCGAGCACGAGCGGCTCGACTTCCCGATTCCCGTCGGAGACGGGGGGTCGCTGCGCGTGGAGCTCAACCACTCCAGCCCCTCGGTGCTGCCGAGCGGGCTGCAGCTCGGCGACAACGACTCGCGCATCCTCGCGTGCGCCGCGAACCTCGCGAACGACGGGGTCGCGGTCACCGTGGTCTCGAAAGACCTGCCGCTGCGCGTGAAGGCCGCGTCGATCGGCCTCGACGCCCAGGAGTACCGCGCCGAGCTCGCCCCCGACTCCGGGTGGACGGGCATGTCGGAGCTGTCACTGGGCTCGAACGACATGGCGAAGCTCTACGAGCACGAGCACATGACCACTGCCGAAGTGCAGGATATGCCCGTCAACACGGGGCTCGTGATCCACTCCGATCGCGGCTCGGCGCTCGGCCGGGTCGTCGGCGAGCGCGAGGTGAAGCTCGTGCGCGGCGATCGTGAGGTGTTCGGCGTGCACGGTCGGTCGGCGGAGCAGCGGCTCGCGATCGACCTGCTGCTCGACCCCGACGTCGGCATCCTCTCGCTCGGCGGCCGCGCCGGCACCGGAAAGTCGGCCCTCGCGCTCTGCGCGGGTCTCGAGATGGTGCTCGAACGCCAGCAGCACAAGAAGATCATGGTGTTCCGCCCGCTCTACGCGGTCGGCGGCCAGGAGCTCGGCTACCTGCCCGGCGACCAGGGCGAGAAGATGAACCCCTGGGGCCAGGCGGTGTTCGACACGCTCGGCTCGGTGGTCTCCGACAACGTGCTCGAGGAGGTCGTCGACCGCGGCATCCTCGAGGTGCTCCCGCTCACGCACATCCGCGGCCGCTCGCTGCACGACGCCTTCGTGATCGTCGACGAGGCCCAGTCGCTCGAGCGCAACGTGCTGCTCACTGTGCTCAGCCGCATCGGCCAGAACTCGCGGGTGGTCCTGACCCACGACGTCGCGCAGCGCGACAACCTGCGGGTCGGCCGCCACGACGGCGTCGCCAGCGTGATCGAGACGCTGAAGGGGCATCCGCTGTTCGCCCACATCACGCTCACCCGCTCGGAGCGCTCGGCGATCGCGGCACTCGTGTCGGAGATGCTCGACGGAGCCGAATTGACGTAGCGGATGCCTCGTGGGGCGCGTGTCCCGGGTATTCGGTCCCCGCGTCGCCCGGGCGTCGCCCGAGCCGGCCTGACGCGGCATCCGACAGGCGCACGCCGTTCTGCGGGAGGCGGCCCGGCCCGTCTGCGTTGGCAGGCGGTATTCGACCCCCTCGTCTCGGTCGTTCTCGGGCCCGCGCCGGAGGAGTCGTGGATCACGGCGGTTGCTCGTGTCGGAGCGGCTCGACGTGGCAGAACCTGCTCAAGGGCGGGCCCCGACAGGGTCAACCGATGGAGGGCACGAGCGCGGTGACGAAGGCGGTGGCGAACGGTGCCAGCAGACTCAGAGCGGTGATCGGGCTGCGCAGGAGGCGGGCATCGAGGCCGAGGCGTTTGACGAGGCGACCTTCCGCCGCCACCTGCGACTCACTCGGCACTCCCGACCGCGAGGTAGTGAGCGCTCGCCGAACGAGGGCGGTGGCCTGAACACGCCATTCGAGAACAAGAGGCACGATGATCGCGGCCGCGACCAGGGCGAAGAACACGCCATAGCCGAGCACGTAGTACGGAGGAAACGCTTCCGGTTCCAATCCCGCGTCGAGCCGTGCCATCCGTAGTGCGCCCGTATTGAGCACGAGCGTCGACAGAAGGAGACCCAGGGCTAAAGACGAGTCCTCTATGCAGCGCCAAATGGCATCCATGACGTCAATCGCCGAGCCGAGATCGGGCGAGTCGATCTCCTCCGATGCACCATCATCATCTAGTGCACGAGGCGGCGCTATCGACGCGATCTTTCCGCCCATCGCCCAGATCTCCTCGTGCGTAGCCCAAACGAGCATGATCCACGGAGCGGCGGCCACCCATCCGAGTGCCATCAGCACACCTATGACCGCTACGAACATGCTGTTGGTGGGAGGTGGGGCGAGCTCTCGTGTGATGAGTGTCAAGAGTGCAGAGGCCGCCACCGCGAGCGCTGTATACGTGAGGATCGAGCGGTACCACCATCTCCGAGGTCGCCGCCACTCGTCGGGCAGTCGCGAGCGTGTGCCGACGCCCGCGATGAACGTCAGCATCCAGATTACGAGGGATATCGCTGCAACTGCGGCCCACAGCGGGTAGCCTCGCTTCATCCCAACGTCGCCACCCAACCAGCGACCGATCGCAAGCAATACCGAGAAGGCGACAAGGGCTGCGACGGTCACTGCCAGGGCCGTCGCCCCTGGATTCGTTCGCCGCCGAGTGTCGTCGATCACCTTGCTCATCAGGCACCCCCAATGCCCAGTTGATCTCTGACCTCGTGACCGCCCGAGCAATAGATACTCGGCGGACGAGGAGGCTGCACGCAGGGTAGCACGAGCGTTCGAGCAGCACGATGTCCACCTCGCCGACCGACATCGTGCGAGCGCGAAAGGGCGAACGCCCACCGGAAGCCGGCAAGCGTTCGTGAATCACGACCTCTGTCATGGCACTGTCGGCGCGGGCGCTCGAGCGCCTCACGCCGGTGTTCTCGGGCTTCACCAGCACCGAGGAACCCGAGCCGTGGGATGAAGACCGCCCCCGCGCTCACCCACATCCGCGGGCGGTCGCTGCACGACGCGTTCGTGATCGTCGGCGAGGCCCAGTCCCTCGAGCGCAACGTGCTGCTCACTGTGCTCAGCCGCATCGGCCAGAACTCACGCGGTTCCTGTCCTCGCTGATTCGTCCCGGGGGGCACGGCATGTCACGCTGGACCCGTGAATTCAGTGCGGGCGGTGCTCTTCGACGTCGACGGCACCCTCGTCGACGCGATCGCGGGCCAGCGACGGATCTGGGCGCGATGGGCGACCGAATTCGGGCTCGACCCGGCGATCGTGTACGACGTCGCCCTGCGCGCACGCCCGATCGACACCGCGGTGGAGGTGCTGCCGGGTCGCGACCCGGTGGCGGCAGCCGTCCGCTTCGACGAGCTCGAAGACGAGGACGCCGCATACGGCCCCGTGCACGCCGTCGAGGGTGCGGCCGCCCTGCTCGCCGCGCTCGCCGACCACCGGTGGGGGCTCGTCACCTCGAACGCCGAGCGTCGCGTCGTCCGCCGATTCGAACGGCTCGGCCTCCCCCTTCCGGGCGTGATCGTCGACAACCGGGCGACGCGACTCGGCAAGCCGGCTCCCGACCCCTTCCTGCACGGTGCAGGGCGCCTGGGCGTGCCGGCCGAAGGCTGCCTCGTCATCGAGGACTCGCCCTCGGGTGTGGCCGCCGGTATCGCCGCGGGGATGACGGTCTGGAGCGTGAATCGCGAGGAACCCGTGCCCGGCTCCGATCGGCACTATCGTGCGCTGGCCGATGCGGCGGCCGACATCCTGGCCTTCGTCGCGGGCTGACCAGGCGGCGTCAGGCCTGCGGCGGTCGCGTCATCGACAGCAGGTCGAGCGCCTTGTCGAGCTGTTCCTCGGTGAGTTCGCCGCGCTCGATGTAGCCGAGGTCGATCACGGCCTCGCGCACCGTGATGCCCTTGGCGACCGAGTGCTTCGCGATCTTCGCGGCGGCCTCGTAGCCGATGAGCTTGTTGAGCGGGGTCACGATGGACGGCGACATTCCGGCAAGGGCGGTCGTGCGTTCGACGTTCGCCTCGAGCCCGTCGATGGTCTTGTCGGCGAGAGCCCTGACCGAGTTCGAGAGCAGGCGGATGGACTCGAGCACCGCCGTGCCCATCACGGGGATCTGCACGTTGAGCTCGAAGGCTCCGGATGCCCCGCCCCACGCCACCGTGGCGTCGTTGCCGATGACCCGGGCCGCCACCATGAGCACGGCCTCGGGGATGACGGGGTTCACCTTGCCCGGCATGATCGAGGAGCCCGGCTGCAGGTCGGGGATCCGCAACTCGCCGAGGCCGGTGTTGGGGCCCGAGCCCATCCAGCGGATGTCGTTGGCGATCTTCGTAAGGCTCACGGCGATGGTGCGCAGGGCCCCGGATGCGTCGACGAGGCCGTCGCGGTTGGCCTGCGCCTCGAAGTGGTCGACCGCCTCGGTGATCGGCAGCTCCGTCTCCCGCTGGAGGAGCTCGATGACCAGCTGCGGGAAGCCGGCGGGCGTGTTGATGCCCGTGCCGACCGCCGTGCCGCCGAGCGGAATCTCGGCGACGCGGGGGAGTGCCGTGCGGACCCGCTCGATGCCGAGGCGCACCTGACGGGCGTAGCCGCCGAACTCCTGGCCGAGGGTCACGGGCGTGGCGTCCATGAGGTGCGTGCGGCCGGCCTTCACCACGTCGGCCCACAGCACGGCCTTCTTCTCGAGCGCGACCGCGAGGTGGTCGAGCGCGGGGATCAGGTCGTCGATGAGCGCGGCCGTGACGGCGATGTGCACCGAGGTGGGGAACACGTCGTTCGAGGACTGCGAGGCGTTCACGTGGTCGTTCGGGTGCACCGGCGAGCCGAGCTTCTCGGTCGCGAGGGTGGCGAGCACCTCGTTCATGTTCATGTTCGACGACGTCCCCGAGCCGGTCTGGTAGACGTCGACCGGGAAGTGGGCGACCGCGTCGTGCTTGCCGGCGATGACCTCGTCGGCGGCCTCCTCGATGGCCTTCGCGATGGCCGGGTCGAGCACGCCGAGGCGGGCGTTCGCCTGCGCTGCGGCCTTCTTGATGCGGGCGAGCGCCTGCAGCTGCTGCAGCTCGAGGCCCGAGCCCGAGATCGGGAAGTTGTCGACGGCGCGCTGGGTCTGCGCCCGGTAGAGCGCCGATGCGGGGACCCGCACCTCGCCCATCGTGTCGTTCTCGATCCGGTAGTCGGCGGCGTTGTCCACCACGGTGTGTTCCCCTTCGGTTGCGTGCCGGGCCCTCACGGCGAGTACCGCGATCGCGGCGGTCAGATGCGTCCGACGACGATGTCGGTCTCGGCGCGTCCCTCGACCAGGCGGTAGTTCGCGCCGACGATAGCCAGCGTACCCGCTGCGATCGCGTCGCTGATCATCTCGGAGCTCTCGAGCAGCTCGGCGACGGTGTCGCGCAGGTGCTCACGGCCCACGAAGCCGGCGTCGACGTCGTCGGGCGTGACCGGGGCGTCGGGCTCGGCGCCGGCGACGCGGCGCACGGCGGGGACGATGCGGTCGACGACCGCCGCGATGTGCGGGGGCAGCGGGGCGGCGTCCGCCGCCTGCGAGTCGATCGCCGCGCGCACGGCCCCGCACTCGTCGTGCCCGAGCACGAGGATGAGCGGCACCCCGAGCACGCCGACCGCGTACTCGAGGGACCCCAGCACCGAGTCGGAGATCACCTGGCCGGCGTTGCGCACGACGAACGCGTCGCCGAGGCCCACGTCGAAGATGATCTCGGCCGAGAGGCGCGAGTCGCTGCATCCGAAGATCGCGACCCGGGGTCGCTGCGTGTACGCGAGCGACGTGCGGTGGTCGACGTCCTGGCGCGGATGCTGCGGCTCGCCCGACACGAACCGCTCGTTGCCGCGGCGCAGCTCGCGCCACGTGGCAGCCGGAGTCTCATGGCGTTCGTTCGGCTGCTCGCTCACGGGCGGCTCCTCTCAGCGCTGCGCGTCGATCGTCGGGACGAGGGCGGTGGCGATCGTCTCGAACTCCTCTGGCGTGCCGGTGCCGAGCAGCACGAACGTGCTGTCGCCCGCCTCGGTGGTGAGGCCGTATCGGGCGTTGCCCACGTCGTCGCCGGAGTCGCGGTTGTCGTATACCGTCCACTCGACGCCGTCGATCGTGATCGTGCCGGTTGCGATGGTGCGCTCGAGGAGCGCGGCGACCCACGTGGGGTTCGCCTCGAGCCCCTGGTACATGCCGATGTACTCGTCGCTGGGCGTGAGGTAGCCGGCGTACCATGCCGTGACCTGGTCGGCACTCGACGAGCGGAGCTCGGCGGCATTGGCGCGCCACCCGTCGGGCAGCTCGGGCACCGCGAGCGGGACGTCGCTTGCGACCTGCGCCTGCTCGGCCACCGCGGCGACGTCGATGTCGCGCTCGATCGCGGTGTCGCTGCGGGGGACGAGCAGCACGATCACGAGCACCGCGAGCAGGCTCGCCCCGAGCGCCAGGAGCAGATTCCTGAGCGTCTGCCGCTGGCGATAGTTCACCGAGTTCGCAGCCTTGCGGGCCGCGGTCTCCTCGGGCGTCTCGGGCCGGCCGAGCTCGGCGACGACGCGCGGTGGTCGCTTCGCCATCAGCGGGCGCCAGCGTCGTCGGATGCGGCAGGCGCACCGCGCCCGGCGCGGGCTCGCGCCGCGTCGAGGCGCGCCTTCGCGCCGATGAGCCACTCCTCGCACCGGGCGGCGAGCGCCTCGCCGCGCTCCCACAGCGCGAGCGACTGCTCGAGCGTCGCGGAGCCCTGCTCGAGCTCGGCCACGACCTGCACGAGCTCGTCGCGCGCCTGCTCGTAGCTCAGTTCGGCGACATCCGTGGTGGGGGGCATGCAACCATTCTATTCGGCGTCACTGTCGGCGCCGTCGCGCCCGACGGGACCGGTGGACACGGCCCCGAGCACGCCCTCGGCGAGCGTCAGCGTGAGGCCCGCACCCTCGGGGGCGCCGTCGGGGTTGCGCAGCACGTGCCCGTCGGGGCCCTGCACGATCGCGTACCCGCGGTCGAGCGTCGCCTGCGGCGAGAGGGCGCGCAGGTGCCCGCGCAGCTCGCCGACGCGAGCCGTCTGCTTCTCGACACAGCGCTCGATGAGCTCGGAGCCGCGCGCCACCCACCGCGTGAGCTCCTCGGAGCGACGGTCGACGATCCATGCGGCATCGGCGAGGGCGGGACGCGCGCGCAGATGGCCGATGCGGTCGATCTCGCGGCCGAGGATCGTCGCCAGTCGCATACCGAGCCTCGCACGCGCCTGCCCGACCCGCACGAGCTCCTCGGCGACGTCGGGCACCACGCGCTTCGCGGCATCCGTGGGCGTCGACGCACGCAGGTCGGCGACCTCGTCGAGCAGCGGCCGGTCGGCCTCGTGTCCGATGGCCGACACGATGGGGGTGGATGCCGCGGCGGCGGCTCGCACGACGCGCTCGTCGCTGAAGCCCAGCAGGTTCTGGAAGTCGCCGCCGCCGCGCGCCACGATGATGACCTCGACCTCGGGGTCGGCGTCGAGGCGCCGGATCGCGGCGACCACCTCGGGTGCCGTGCGGTCGCCCTGCACCGAGGCGTACGCGGTGCGGAACTCGACGGCGGGCCAGCGGAGGCGGGCGTTGCGCAGCACGTCCTGCTCGGCGTCGCTGTCGCGGCCGGTCACGAGCCCGACGACCGCGGGGAGGAAGGGGAGTCGGTGCTTGCGGCTCGCGTCGAAGAGTCCTTCGGCGGCCAGCTGTGCGCGCAGGCGCTCGAGCCGCTCGAGGAGGTCGCCGAGGCCGACGTGCTTCATGTCGTAGACCTGCATCGACAGCGTGCCGCCCTTGACCCACCAGCTCGGCTTCACGAGCAGGATGGCGTGGTCGCCCTGCTTGAACTGCTCGCTCAGCCGCGCCCGCACCGACGACCACATCGTGAACGAGATGGTGGCGTCGACCTCGAGGTCCTTCAACTTGCCGTAGACGTTGCCGCCCGAGACGCCCCACTGCGTGATCTCACCCTCGACCCAGACGGTGCCGAGGCGGTCGAGGTAGTCCTTGAGCTTGCCCGACAGGAGCGCGACGGGCCAGGGGTGCTCGCGCGTCGCCGGTGCATCCGTCATCGAGTCTCTCCCGTTCCCGTTGGCCCGTTTCCCGTCGACCGCTCGCTCAGCACCGCCCGCGTAGGATGGACACCGTGACGAGCACGACGGATGCCCCGCGAATCGGCCTCGGCATGCCCAGGGTGCCGGGTGTGCGCGGCCGGCTCAAGGATATCCCCGTCCCCGGACACAAGCGGGTGCTGCTCGCCGCGCCGCGCGGATACTGCGCGGGCGTCGACCGTGCCGTGATCGCGGTCGAGAAGGCCCTCGAGCACTACGGCTCCCCCGTGTACGTGCGCAAGCAGATCGTGCACAACATCCATGTCGTGACCCAGCTCGAGCAGCAGGGCGCGATCTTCGTCGACCAGGTCGACGAGGTGCCCGAGGGCGCCCACATCGTGTTCAGCGCGCACGGGGTGTCGCCCGCCGTGGTGAACGCCGCCGCCGACCGGGGGCTGCACGCCATCGACGCGACCTGCCCGCTCGTCACGAAGGTGCACCGCGAGGCAGTGCGCTTCGCGCGCGACGACTTCGAGATCCTCCTCATCGGCCATGAGGGCCACGAGGAGGTGGAGGGCACCGCCGGCGAGGCCCCCGACCACGTCACGGTCGTGAACAGCCCCGACGACGTCGCGAACATCGAGGTGCGCGACCCCGACAAGGTGGTCTGGCTCTCGCAGACGACGCTCTCGGTCGACGAGACCATGGAGACGGTGCGGCGCCTGCGCGAACGCTTCCCGAAGCTCCAGGATCCGCCGAGCGACGACATCTGCTACGCGACCCAGAACCGGCAGGTGGCGATCAAGAAGGTCGCCCAGGACGCGGAGCTCGTGATCGTGGTCGGCTCGGCCAACAGCTCCAACAGCGTGCGCCTCGTCGAGGTCGCGCTCGAGTACGGCGCGAAGGCCGCCTACCGTGTCGACTACGCCAGCGAGGTCAAGCAGGAGTGGCTCGACGGCGTCGCCACGGTCGGCGTGACGAGCGGGGCATCCGTGCCCGAGGAGCTCGTGCAGGAGCTGCTCGACGCGCTCGCCGACGCCGGGTACGGCGAGGTCGCCGAGGTGAAGACGGCAGAGGAGGACCTCATGTTCTCGCTCCCGAAGGAGCTGCGCCGCGACCTCGCCGGCAACCGCGACGCCCGCGCGCTCGGCGGCCGGGCGCGCACCGCCCAGGCCTGAGCCCGAGCGACCCTGCCCCGACGGTCGATCGTCGGGGCTGTTCGCCCTGCGCGTACGTCGGAACTGGACCTTGCGGAGTGAGCGCTCACTCAGTGTATGCTCGCACCCATGACGACCACAACCGCGCGAGCGACCCGTGCGAAGCCGATGCCCGTGGAGGAGCGGCGGGCGTCGATCGCCCGCGCGACCCTGCCCCTGCTGGTGGAGCACGGCCGTGACGTGACGACCCGGCAGATCGCCGAAGCTGCCGGCGTCGCCGAGGGCACGCTGTTCCGCGTCTTCGACGACAAGGAGGCGATCATCGACGCCGCCGTCGAGGAGTTCCTCGATCCGGAGCCCTTCCGTGCGGCCCTGCGACGGATCGATCCGTCGCTGCCCCTGGAGCTGAAGATCGAGCTCATCCTCGATCGCCTCCTCGATCGCTTCGCCGGCATCTTCGGCGTCTTCGCGGCGCTCGGCGGCCGACCGCGGCCCCCGCAGTCGGCCGAGCCCGACATCATCATCGGCATCTTCGAGGACCTGCTCGCACCCGACCTGCAGGCGCTGCGCGCGCCCCCCGGCGACGTGTTCAGGTTCGTGCGCCTCGTCGCCTTCGCGTCCGCGATGCCGCATTTCGGCCCGACCACGGGCCTCGACGCCGACCGGCTCGCGAACCTCATCGTGCACGGCATCGCCGGCGAGGCATCCGAGCGACCCATCGCATCGATCCGGCCGGGCGAGCCGGACGCATCCGCCTCCGAGAGGGGAGCCGCCCCGTGCTCATGAAACTGCTCGCCCGCCACCTGCGTCCCTACTGGGCGCTGCTCGTCGCGGTCGTCGTGTTCCAGCTCGCGCAGTCGATCGCGTCGCTGTACCTGCCGACGCTGAACGCCGACATCATCGACGACGGCGTCGCCACGGGCGACACGGGGTTCATCATCTCGACCGGCGGCGTCATGCTCGGCATCACGCTCGTGCAGATCGCGTGCGCGATCGCGGCCGTCTACTTCGGCGCCCGGGCCGCGATGGCCTTCGGCCGCGACGTGCGGGCCGCCGTGTTCAGCAGGGTCGCCGACTTCTCCGAACAGGAGGTGTCGCGGTTCGGGGCTCCGAGCCTCATCACGCGTTCCACCAACGACGTGCAGCAGGTGCAGATGCTCGTCCTCATGTCGTGCACCATCCTGGTGTCGGCGCCGATCCTCGCCATCGGCGGCGTGATCATGGCGCTGCGCGAGGACCTCGCACTGTCGTGGATCATGGTCGTCGCGGTGCCCGTGCTCCTGCTCGCGGTGGGGCTGATCATCTCGCGAATGGTGCCACTGTTCCAGTCGATGCAGCGGCGCATCGACGGCGTGAACCGCGTGCTCAGGGAGCAGCTCACCGGCATCCGCGTCATCCGTGCCTTCGTCCGGGAGGGCGTCGAGAGCGCGCGCTTCGACGAGGCGAACGACGCGCTGACCGACACCGCGTTGAAGGCCGGCCGCCTGTTCGCCCTCGTCTTCCCCGTCGTGATGCTCGTCCTCAACGTCTCAAGCGTCGCGGTGCTCTGGTTCGGCGCCTTCCGCGTCGAGGACGGCTCGATGCAGATCGGCTCGCTCGTCGCATTCCTCAGCTACCTCATCCAGATCCTCATGGCCGTCATGATGGCGACGATGATCGCGTTCCTGCTGCCGCGCGCAGCGGTGTCGGCCGGTCGGATCGGGGAGGTGCTCGAGACGACGCCGAGCGTCGCCGAGCCGCAGTCGCCCGTGACCGCACTCACCGCGCCCGGCACGGTCGAGTTCCGGAACGTCGACTTCGCCTACCCCGGCGCTGAGGACCCGGTGCTGCACGACGTGAGCTTCACCGCCCTGCCCGGACAGGTCACGGCGATCATCGGGTCGACGGGCGCGGGGAAGACCACGATCGTCAACCTCATCGCGCGCCTCTTCGACGCCACCGGAGGCAGCGTGCGTATCGGCGGCGTCGACGTGCGCGATCTCGACCCCGACGTGCTCAACGCCCAGTTGGCGCTCGTGCCGCAGAAACCGTACCTGTTCACGGGCACCGTCGGCTCGACGCTGCGATACGGCGACCCGGATGCCACCGACGAGGAGCTCTGGGACGTGCTCAGGGTGGCCCAGGCCCGCGACTTCGTGGCCGCGATGCCCGGGCAGCTCGATGCGGCGATCGCACAGGGCGGCACAAATGTCTCGGGCGGGCAGCGCCAGCGGCTCTCGATCGCGCGAGCGCTCGTGAAGCATCCGCCGATCCTCCTCTTCGACGACTCGTTCTCGGCGCTCGACACCGCCACGGACGCGCGGCTCCGCTCGGCGCTCGAACGCTCGGCGTCCCACGCGACCAGGATCGTCGTCGCGCAGCGGGTCGCGACCATCGTCGATGCCGACCGGATCCTCGTCGTCGACGACGGCCGGATCACGGCACAGGGCACCCATGAGGAACTGCTCGAGACATCCGAGGCGTACGCCGAGATCGTCGCGAGCCAGCTGAGCGCGGAGGCGGCGGCATGAGCGGATCGAACCCCACCACGTCGACGGCACCGGCTCGGCTGCCGATGCCGCCCCGACGCGGCCCGATGGGCGGCGGACCCTTCGGCGGCGTCGGCATGCCGACCGAGAAGTCCATGAACTTCTGGCCGTCGGCGAAGCGCCTGCTCGGCCGCCTCTGCCCGGAACGCGCGCTCGTCGTCGCGGTGATCCTGCTCGGCGTCGTGAGCGTCGTGTTCACGGTGCTCGGGCCGAAGATCCTGGGCCAGGCGACGAACCTCATCTTCGAGGGCTTCCTCTCGCTGCAGATGCCGGCGGGAGCGACGAAGCAGCAGGTCGTCGACCAGCTCCGCGCATCGGGTGACACGAGCCAGGCCGACATGGTGCAGTCGATGAACCTGACGCCCGGCCAGGGCATCGACTTCGCCGCGTTGGCGACGGTGCTCGCGTGGGTGCTCGCGCTGTACGTGCTCGCCTCCCTGTTCGGGTGGGCCCAGGGCTACGTGCTGAACGGCGTGACCCAGCGCACGGTGTACCGACTCCGTGAGGAGGTCGAGGCGAAGCTCCACCGACTGCCGCTGTCGTACTTCGACCGGATCCAGCGGGGCGAGCTGCTCTCGCGCGTCACGAACGACATCGACAACATCTCGCAGTCGCTCCAGCAGACGATGAGCCAGCTGCTCACGTCGCTGCTCACGGTGGTCGGCGTCATGGTCATGATGTTCGTCATCTCGCCGCTGCTCGCCGTGATCGCGCTCGTGACGATCCCGCTCACGATCCTCATCACCACGGTCATCGCCAGGCGATCGCAGAAGCTCTTCGTCGCCCAGTGGAAGCACACGGGCACGCTCAACGCGCAGATCGAGGAGGCCTACTCCGGCCACTCACTCGTGCGGATCTTCGGGCGTCGTCGCGAGGTCGAGCGCGGGTTCACGTCGAAGAACGAGGAGCTCTACGACGCGAGCTTCGGCGCGCAGTTCGTGAGCGGCATCATCATGCCGGCGATGATGTTCGTCGGCAACCTCGTCTACGTCGCGATCGCGGTCGTCGGCGGGCTCATGGTCGCGGTCGGCGGCATCAGCCTGGGCGACGTGCAGGCCTTCATCCAGTACTCGCGGCAGTTCACGCAGCCGCTCAGCCAGCTCGGCTCCATGGCGAATCTGCTGCAGTCGGGGGTCGCGAGTGCCGAGCGGGTGTTCGAGCTGCTCGACGCCGACGAGCAGGTGTCAGACCCCGAGGACCCCGAGGCGTCGGCGGAGTCGCCGTCCGAGGCATCCGGTCGCCTCGTCTTCGAAGACGTCTCCTTCAGGTACGACCCCGAGAAGCCGCTCATCGACGACATGTCGCTGACCGCGGAGCCGGGGCAGTCGATCGCGATCGTCGGGCCGACCGGTGCGGGCAAGACGACGCTCGTGAACCTCATCATGCGCTTCTACGAGCTCGACGGCGGCCGCATCACGCTCGACGGCGTGGACATCACACGGATGACCCGCGACGAGCTGCGCTCGCGCATGGGCATGGTGCTGCAGGACACCTGGCTGTTCACCGGCACCATTCGCGAGAACATCGCCTACGGCCGACCGGACGCCACGGAGGAGGAGATCCTCGAGGCCGCGCGGGCGACGTATGTCGACCGGTTCGTGCGCACGCTGCCAGACGGCTACGACACCGTGCTCGATGACGAGGCGTCCAACCTCTCCGCCGGCGAGAAGCAGCTCATCACCATCGCGCGGGCGTTCCTCGCGCACCCCGCGGTGCTCATCCTCGACGAGGCGACCAGCTCGGTGGACACCCGTACCGAACTGCTGCTGCAGCACGCCATGAACGCGCTGCGCCGCGACAGGACGAGCTTCGTGATCGCGCACCGCCTCTCGACGATCCGCGACGCCGACCTCATCCTGGTGATGGAGGACGGCCGGATCGTCGAGCAGGGAACCCATTCCGGGCTCCTCGCGGCCGACGGGGCATACGCACGCCTGTACGAGGCGCAGTTCGCCGCGCCGCTCGAGGGCGACGACGAGACCGGTTCGACCGAGGCGGCCGCGGAGCGGATCGCGAGCTGATCGTCAGCCGGCGGTCGCCGTGAGGTGCTCGAGCAGCATCGGGTCGCCCGTGATGGCGATGACGGTGAACACGAACAGGGCGATCGCCGCGACGACACCGCCCCCGAGCGGCAGCCAGAACGAGGGGCGACGCGCGCGCATGAGCACGATCGACCCGGCCGCCGTCGCCACCCAGAGCACGACCTGCACGATCGAGCCGGCGAGGATGAGCCCGGGGATCTCGGGACCCGGCGTGTAGGCCTCGATGCCCTCCTGGGTGTGCAGCAGCTGCATCGACTGCGGCATCGCCTGCAGCACGCCCACTGAGAGCCAGGCGCCGAGCACGCCGATCACGAGGAGCAGGATCGTCACGGCGCGGTCGAGCGGCCGGTCGGGTCGTGTGCCACGACCAGCGGATGCCGCGGAGAGGGCTCGTGCCGGCGGCCGTGCCGGGGGCGTGGGCAACTGCGGCGCGGGGTCGGACGTGGTCTCTCCCGCGGGCGGCTGCCAGGACCACCCCTCGGGCGCGTACTCGCCGTACTGCGGGCGCGGACGCTCGTCGCGCGGTGCGGGTGAGGCCGCGGAGACCCCCTCGGGCGTCGGCCCCTCGGCCGGCTCGTCGGGGATCCCCGCGGCGTGCTGCTCCGGCATCCGGAACCTAGGCGCTGATCGACTGGCCGGCCGAGCCGAGCTGCCGGGTCGATTCGCCCACGCGGGCGGCCATCGCCGACTCGGCGACCTTGCCCCAGGCGCGCGGGTCGTACTGCTTCTTGTTGCCGACGCCGCCGTCGACCTTGAGCACGCCGTCGTAGTTCTGGAACATGTAGCCCGCGATCGAGCGCGTGAACGCGTACTGCGTGTCGGTGTCGATGTTCATCTTCACGACGCCGTTCGCGACCGCCTCCGCGATCTCGGCGTCGGTCGATCCGGAGCCGCCGTGGAAGACGAGGTCGAGCGGCTTCGCGCCGGTGCCGTACTTGACCGCGAGGCCGTCCTGGATCTCCTTCAGGAGCTCGGGCTTCAGCTTGACGTTGCCAGGTGCGTAGACGCCGTGCACGTTGCCGAACGTGAGGGCCGCCATGTAGCGGCCGTTCTCGCCGAACCCGAGCGCCTCGACCGTCTTGATCGCGTCGTCGAGCGTCGTATAGAGGTGCTCGTTGATCTCGTGGCTGACGCCGTCCTCCTCGCCGCCGACGACGCCGATCTCGACCTCGAGGATGGCGTTGATCGCCTTCATGCGGGGGAGGATCTCCCTGGCGATCTCGAGGTTCTCGTCGAGCGGCACCGCGGAGCCGTCCCACATGTGCGACTGGAAGATCGGGTTGCGGCCCGCCTTCACCTCCTCCTCGGAGGCGGCGATGAGCGGGTAGACGAAGTCGGCGAGCGCGTTCTTCGGGCAGTGGTCGGTGTGCAGGGCGACCGTGATGGGGTAGGACTTCGCCACCTCGTGGGCGAACCGCGCGAAGGCGAGGGCGCCGGTGGCGCGAGCCTTGACCGTGTGGCCGGCGAAGTAGTCGGCGCCGCCGGTGGTGACCTGGATGATGCCGTCGGAGCCCGCCTCGGTGAGCCCCTGCAGCACCGCGTTGAGCGTCTGCGAGGAGGAGACGTTGAACGCCGGGAAGGCGAAGCCCTTCGCCTTGGCGGTGTCGAGCATCTCGGCGTACTGCTCCGGGGTTGCGATGGGCATGGGGCTCCTTCGAAGGTGACGGTGGGTTCGCCACCGAGTCTAGCGAGGTGGCGAGGAGTGCTCATGAGTGCCGGATGCCGCGGGCGCGCGCCCGCGGCCGCACCGACGAGATGCGGCAGGATGGGCGGGTGCACCACGATCCCCGCCCGGTTCCGAGCCGACCCGACACCGTGTTCGGCATGGACCTGCGGGCGGCGCTCGGCGCCGCCGTGCTCGCGGCCGCCGACGCGGCACGCGCCCGCGTGGGATCGGGCGATCCTGATGCCGTCGACGGCGTCGCCGTCGACGCCCTGCGCCGCGCGCTCGCGTCGGCGCCGGCCGCACTGACGGTCGTCGCCGGCGAGGGGGAGAAGGACGAGGCGCCCATGCTGCACCCGGGCGAGCGGTTCGGCACCGGGGCCGGGCCCGCCCTCGACCTCGTCGTCGACCCCGTCGACGGCACCCGGCTCGCCGCCTCCGGCAGGCCGGGCGCGATGGCGATCCTCGCGGTCGCGCCGAGCGGCGCCTTCGCCGACCTCGGCTCGGCCCACTACCTCGACAAGCTCGTGCACGCGGGGCCCGACGTCGGCCTGACGCTGCGTGGACCAGTCGCCGAGAACCTCGCCCGACTGGCCGGCGCTCTCGGCATCAGGGTCGAGGAATTGCGCGTCGCCGTGCAGGCCCGCCCTCGGAACGTGGAGGTCGCGGAAGCGGTCGCTCGGGCGGGAGCGCGGGTGCACGCGTTCGAGCACGGCGACATCGAGCGCGTCGTGCACGCCGTGGCATCCGGCGGTTCGCTCGACCTCCTGCTCGGCGTCGGCGGCGCGCCCGAAGGCCTGCTCGAGGCGGCGATCGTGCGTGCCCATGGCGGCGTCATGCTGGCGGCCCTCGCGCCGCAGTCGTCGCGCGAGTCGGAGCGCCTCGCCCACGGCGGGCACGACGCGACGCGGGTGTTCGACCTCGACGGGTTGTGCTGCGAGTCGGCATTCGTCGCGATCGCGCCGGTGACGCCGTGCGCGCTCGGCCCGGCCGGGGCGACACTCGTCGAAGTGGGGCCGGGGCCGCTCGCCGCCGACCTGTCCGGATGACGCCTCGTGACGACAGTGTTAAGAACCTCGATTCTTTCAGTGCCGTTCAGCCCTGATCCACGCCGCGCGTCGTTCGCGATGCCTAGGCTTGAAGCCGCGGGCATCACCCGTCCGCGAACAGCTCCGAGCGCCGGAGCCGAGTCACACAGCGTCCGGGAGGACCCTCGATGGTGAGCACCGATACGGCAACCCTCTTCCTGCACCCCGACCGCAACATCGCGCTCGAGCTGGTGCGCGCCACGGAGGCGGCCGCGATCCGCTCGTACCCGTGGATCGGCCGCGGAGACAAGCTCGGCGCCGACGGCGCCGCCGTCGACGCGATGCGCCTATTCCTCGGCACGGTGAACTTCGACGGCGTGGTGGTCATCGGCGAGGGCGAGAAGGACCAGGCCCCGATGCTCTTCAACGGCGAGCGGGTCGGCAACGGCCGCGGCCCCGCCTGCGACATCGCGGTCGACCCGATCGACGGCACGGCGCTCACGGCCGCCGGCCGCCAGAACGCGCTGTCGGTGATCGCGGTCGCCGACCGGGGCACGATGCTCGACGCGTCATCCGTCTTCTACATGGACAAGATCGTCACGGATGCCTCGGGCATCGGCGTCGTCGACATCCGCAAGCCCATCGGCGAGAACCTGCGCGCGCTCGCCGCGGCGAAGGGCAAGGACGTGGGCGAGCTCCGCGTCGCGGTGCTGAACCGTCCGCGTCACGAACAGCTCATCGCCGACATCCGCGCGGCGGGTGCCGGCACCCGCCTGATCAGCGACGGCGACGTGGCCGGCGGCATCAACGCGGCCCGCTACGAGTCGCGCATCGACATGTGCGTCGGCATCGGCGGCAGCCCGGAGGGCATCACGACCGCCTGCGCCATCAAGGCGCTCGGCGGGTTCATGCAGGGCAAGCTCGCGCCGAAGGACGACGCCGAGCGCGCCCGCGGGGAGGCGGCGGGGCTCGACTGCGACCGCGTCTACGAGCTCGACGAGCTGGTGCGCAGCGACAACACCTTCTTCGTGGCCACCGGCGTGACCGACGGCGAGCTCGTCGACGGCGTGCGCCGCAAGGGCCCCATCATCCGTACCGAGAGCATCGTGCTGCGCGGCAAGTCGGGCACGATCCGCCGCATCATCGCGGACCACCACGCCGAGAAGTGGCTCGACGAAGTCGACCGATGACCGGATGCCGCGGGCGGATGTCCGCGGCAGGCACGAGAATGGGCCGATGACCGACGCCAGTCGTCTGCCACGAGCGCTCCTCCCGTTCACCTCGGGCCAGTACCGGCTGCTCACGATCGCGCTCGCGGCGTCGCTCGTCAGTGCCGGGGCGTGGATCGTGTCCGCAGTGTGGCAGGTCGTGCAGCTCGGCGGCACCCCGATCGACCTCTCGTTCGTGGCCGTCGGTTCGAGCCTCGGGCTGGTGCTCGCCGTGCTGTTCGGCGGCGTGGCGGCCGACCGCATCCCGCAACGGCGCATCCTCCTCGCGGTTGAGATCGTGCGCGGGGCGGGATTCGCCATCGCGGGCCTCCTCGCCGCGACCGGGCTCATCGAGGTGTGGCACATCGCGGTCATCTCGTTCGTGCTGGGCGTCGCAGACGGATTCTTCTACCCCGCGTATTCGGCTTGGCTGCCTGCGATCCTGCCCGCGGAGCAGCTGCTCGCGGCCAACGGCGTCGAGGGCGTGCTGCGCCCGGCCGCGATGAACGCCGTCGGTCCTGCGCTCGCGAGCGCGCTCATCGCGATGCAGGGGCCGTGGCTCGCGTTCATCGTCGTCGCGGGGCTGCAGGTCGTCGCCGCATCCGTGCTCGGGATGATGCGCACCACCGCCGTGCGCCGCGACCTCGACGAGACGCCGGTGCACCCGTTCCGGCAGACGTTCATCGACCTGCGCGACGGGTTCGCCTACCTGCTGCGCACCAAGTGGCTCTTCGCGACTCTCGCGTTCGCGATCGTGCTCGTGTTCCTCATCATGGGACCGATCGAGGTGTTGCTGCCGTTCGCTGTGAAGGACCAGACCGGCGGAGGTGCAGGTGCCTTCGCGCTCACGCTCGCTGCGTTCGGCGTGGGCGGAGCCGTCGGCTCGCTCGCTGTCGCCTCGATGCGACTGCCGCGGCGCTACCTCACGCTCATGATCCTGGCGTGGGGGTTCGGCTGCCTGCCACTCGCGGTGATCGGGCTGACGTCGTGGCTCTGGGTGATGGTCGTCGCTCTCTTCATCTGCGGGCTGCTCTTCTCGGGAGCCCAGGTGGTGTGGGGCACGCTGCTGCAGCGCCGCGTGCCGCCGGCGATGCTCGGACGCGTGTCGAGCCTCGACTTCTTCGTCTCCCTCGCGCTCATGCCGGTGTCGATGGCGGTCGCAGGACCCGTCGGGGAATGGATCGGTCTCGCGCCCGCCTTCCTCATCGCCGGACTCGCATCGCCGTTGCTCGCGATCGCGACGCTCGCGTTCGCCCGGCTCGGGAAGGACGAGCTCGCCCACCCGCTCGACATCGCCGTGGATGCCTCGATCGTCACCGGCCCCGAGGCCGCGGCCGGCTTCGAGTTGCCCGTCGACGAGCCGCATCCGCGGCCCGAGACGTCGCGTCGGATCGACCCCGAGCCCGGCTGACGATCGGGGGTCGACCCGCGGCCGCGGGCATGCGAGTCTGGACGGGAGCGAAGGAGGGACCGGATGGTCACCATTCGAGATGCATTCCCCGGGTTCAGCGTCGACGACGTCGCCGCGGCACGGGAGTTCTACGGGACGAGGCTCGGGCTCCCGGTCGACGATGACGCGATGGGGGCGCTGCGCATCTCCCTGCCGTCGGGTCAGTCGGTGTTCATCTACCCGAAGCCGAATCACGAGCCCGCGACCTTCACCGTGCTGAACCTCGTGGTGGAGGACATCGACCGGGCCGTGGATGAGCTCAACGTGGCCGGCGTCGTGACGAAGATCTACACGGGCGCCGACGACTTCGGCACCGACGAGCGAGGCGTCGCACGAGGCAGCGCAACGGGCGGGGGCCCGGACATCGCGTGGTTCCGCGACCCGGCGGGCAACGTGATCAGCGTGCTGGCCGGCTGACGCCATCGCGACTGCGCCGTCGGCAAGGGCAGGTGTCAGTCGTGCGACACGGCGTCGGGCGCCTCGAGCTGGCGCCGGATCTCGGGGTCGAGGTCGGCGCCGGCGCTCGAGACGAGCTCGTAGGCGGTGAGCTCCCGGGGCGCCTCCTCGATGCCCTGCAGCGGTGCGAGCACCTTCGACTCGTCGAGGGCGCCGAGCTTGCGTGCCGTGGGCAGCACCTGGCGCTCGAGCGAGCCGACGAACGCGTTGTAGTCCTTCACGCTGCGCTCGATGGTGCGGCCGAGCTTCTCGATGTGACTCGCCGTCGTGGCCAGGCGTGAGTATAGCTCGCGGCTCAGGTCGAACAGGGTCTTCGCCTCATTGGTCAGCACGTCCTGCTGCCATGAGAACGCGACGGTCTTGAGCACCGACCACAGGGTGACGGGGGAGGCGAGGGCGACTCGCTTCGAGAACGCGAACTCCATGATGCTCGGGTCGGCCTCGAGCGCGGCGGAGACGAGCGACTCGCTCGGGATGAAGGCGATCACGAGTTCGGGGGAGGCGTCGAGCCCGTTCCAGTAGCCCTTGGATCCGAGCGCGGTGACGTGCGCGCGGACCGCCTGCACGTGCTGCTTCATGAAGTCGGCCCGCCGCGCGGCATCCGCCCCGCCGGCCGTGGCCGGGATCTGGCTGGCCTCGAGGTAGGCGTTGAACGGCACCTTCGCGTCGACGGCGATCGACTTGCCGCCGGGCAGGCGCACCACCATGTCGGGCCGGCCGTGGCCGGAGTCGCTCGAGATGCTCGACTGCACGTCGAAGTCGACGCGCTCGACGAGGCCCGCGGCCTCGACGACGCTGCGCAGCTGGGTCTCGCCCCAGACGCCGCGCGTGCTGTTGGAGCGGAGCGCCGACGCGAGCGACTCGGCCGTGGAACGCAGGCGCTCCTCGGACTCCGCTGCGGACTTCAGCTGCTGCGTGAGCTCGCCGTGCTGGAGGTTGCGCTGCGACTCGAGCTCGGTGACCTTCGACTGCATCTCGGTGAGGGACTGCTTGACGGGAGCGAGCGCCTGCAGCACGCGGCTCTCGGCCTGCTCGCGCGCCTCGCGGGCCTGCTGTTCGGCGCGGTGCTGTTCGACGAGCTCGCGCTGCTGCAGCTGTGCCGCCATGATCTGCTCGCGGAGCGCCTCGCCCGTGGCCTGCGTGGCCGCGAGCTCCTCTCGGAGGAGCGACTTCGCGGCCTCTTCGGCCGCACGCACCTCGGCGAGCTGCGCCTGGTGGCGCGCCTCGACCAGCGCCGGATCGTCGGCCACCGGCTTCCCGGCAGCGCGCCGGGCCGACCAGACGGCGACGGCGAGGCCGCCGAGCAGGCCGCCGACGAGGAGGCCGATGAGGAGCGCGAGGAGGTCCATGGGGACAGTGTCGCAGCGGCTGCCGACATCGCGGGGGAGGGGGCTCGGCCGGGCGGGGATCCGCCGGCCTCCGGGTGCGCGACCGGCCGCGGCGACGGCGCCTGGTCGGATGTCGCTACTGCAGTGCCATCGGGCCGTGCACGGCACGCTGCTGGCGGGTGGCGACCGGTCCGATCGCGCCGAGCTGCACGCGCGTGATGTGGGCGAGCCGCTCGAGGTCGTCGACCTCGTGCCGCTTCGCGGCGTGCACGACGATGGCCGCGCACGCCTCGGCGTCGGCGAGGGCGTCATGGTGCGAGAAGTCCTCGAAGCCGGCGGCCATCGCCGCCACCGGCAGTCGGTAGGACTCGAGGTGATAGGTCTTGCGTGCGACCTGCAGGCTGCACAGGGAGCGGAAGTCGGGCACCTCGAGGCCCACCGCGACCGACGTCTTGGCGATGACCGCCATGTCGAAGCCCGCGTTGTGGGCCACGAGCACGTCGCCCTCGGCGAACTCGCGCAGCAGGGGCAGATGGTCGGCCCACCCGGGTGCATCCGCCACCATCTCGGGCGTGATGCCGTGGATGCGGATGTTCCACTCCGAGAACTCGTTGTGCGGGAACGGCGGCCGGATGTAGCGGTGCACGCGGTCGACGACCCTGCCGTCGCGTACCTTCACCAGCCCGACGCTGCAGGCCGACGCGCTCGACGAGTTGGCGGTTTCGAAGTCGATCGCGGTGAAGTCCACTGGCACGCGAGCATCGTCGCACGCGGCTCCGACACGGCCGGGCGCGTCGTCGGGCGCGTCGGCGATCGGTGCGGAAACGGGTTGACGGATGCCGCGGGCAGGGCGTGGAATGGCTGCGGGAGCGCCGCTACGGCGACGCGCCGCGAGGTGAGGAGACCGGATGACCGAGCTGCCCGCACCGGTGCGCGAGGCCTTCGCCGCCACCAACGAGGGCGATCTCGCCCGCTTCATCGCGGCCTTCGCCGAGGACGGCGTCATCGACGACTGGGGACGCGAGTTCCACGGACACGAGGAGATCGCGGGCTGGAGCCGCCGCGAGTCGATCGGCGTGCAGCAGACGTTCTCGGTCACCGACGTGCGCGTGGGGGACGGCGAGGTCGTGGTGATCGCCGACGTCGGTGGTGGCGGGTTCAACGGCCCCTCGACGTTCACGTTCCGGCTCGCGCCCGACGGCGCCACCATCGAACGCATGGCGATCACGGCATGAACGACGCACCGGCCACCGCATCGCCGGACGAGCCCGGCCTCGTCGCCGACCCGTCCGACCCCGAGACGGCGAAGAGCGCCCGCTCGTTCGGGGTCGCGGCATCCGTGTACCACCAGGCCAGGCCCGGCTACCCGGTCGAGGCGATCGCCTGGCTCGTCGGTGACGGCGTGCGGGTGCTCGACCTCGGCGCCGGCACCGGCAAGCTCACCGAGGCCCTCGTGGCGCTCGACCTCGATGTGATCGCCGTCGACCCGGTCGAGGAGATGCTCGAGGAGCTCGAGGTCGCCGTGCCGGGCGTGCCGCGGATCCTCGGCACGGCGGAGGACATCCCGCTCGAGGAGTCGTCGGTCGACGCGGTGCTCGCCGGTCAGGCGTGGCACTGGTTCCAGCCCGATCGTGCCATCCCCGAGATCGCGCGCGTACTGCGGCCCGGGGGCGTGCTGGGGCTCGTCTGGAACAGTCGCGACATCCGTGCCGACTGGCTGCGGCAGGCGGGCGAGATCATGCACGAGCGCCACGACGCGAGCGCCACGTTCGAGAGCTACGTGAAGATCGGCCCGCCGTTCGGCGAGATCGAGGAGCACACCGTCGAGTGGAGCGAGCGGATGTCGCGCGGGCGGTTCCTCAACCTCGTGCGGTCGCGCAGCTACTTCATCACGGCCACCGCGTCGGAGCAGGCTGCGACGATCGCCGCCCTGGAGACACTGCTCGACACGCACCCCGACGTGGCCGGCGCCGAGGAGCTCGCCGTGCCCTACGTCACGCGCTGCTTCCGGGCCCGGCTCGACTGAACGGCTCGACGGGGTCCCCGACCCGCCGCCCGCCTCAGCCCTCCAGGAGGTCCGCGGTCGCACGCAGGATCGCGACCACAGCAGCCGTCTGGCGGTCGGATGCCGCGATGCGCGCCGGCGCGGCCGCCTTGTCGTCGAGTTGCGCGTCGGGGGCGCCGGGTCCGCCGGGACCCGCACCGACCGACGCGCTCGTCGTTCCGAGCAGGATGCGACCGCCGAGCACCTCCTCGCCGTGGAACTCCGGCGTCTGCCTGCGGTTCGCGCCGAACACCTCCACGACCGAGCGCACGAAGTCCCGGTTCGACACGCTGCCGACGCCGGACTCGAGCAGCGGCAGCGCGGCACGGGTGAAGTCGCCCTGCCCGCCCGACTCCCAGGCCACCTCCGTCGCCCTGCAGGCGCTGAAGAGCACCTCCCTCCGAACCCCCGCGTTCCGCGGCGCGGTCGGCGTGACGATCTCCGACCCCAGCACGCTTGCGATCGCGGCGTCGCGCACCGCGTCGGGCTTCGCCGACGCCGCGGCGAGGCCGCGGTCGGCCTTGTACGCCTCCTCGTCGGCGCGGGTCAGTTCGACGGCGCGGGGGCGGGCGTCGCCGACAGGCGTCAGGTCGAGGCGCGGCGCCCGGTTCGCCGAGCCGGAGTGGCAGCTGTCGAAGAACGCCGTGAGGTTCACGCCCTCGGGAATGACGTCCCAGATGCGTGCGAGGTCGTCGTCGATGATGAGGCGTCCCTGCTTGCGGAAGTCCACCGGGCAGAGAGCCTCGTCCTTGGCGACGTCGCCGTCCTCCTCGTCGGCGTCGAGGTCGGGCACGAAGGTGCCGTGCCCCGAGTACTGCACGGCGAGCACGTCGCCCGGTGCTGAACCGCTCACGAGTTCGAGGATGCCGCGGAGGATCGCGTCGCGGGCGGCAGCGGCATCCGTGAGTTCGGTCACGTCGAACCCCGTGTCGCGCAGGGCCTCCGCCCACGCGTGGGCGTCGGCCACCGCCCCCTGCAGGCGATCGCCCTCGTCGGGGTAGGCGTCGACGCCGATGCACAGCGCCCGGCGCGCACCGCCGATCGCGGCTCCTCCGTCGGGCGCCCCTCCACCGATGGATCTGGTTCCACCGGCTCCCGTCGGCGGCAGGTCCTCGTACTCCGGCCAGGGCGCCACGGTGCGGCCGTGTCCCTTCGGGAATGCCGTGATGTCGGTGACGCCCGCCACGCGACGCGCGACGCTCTGCATCGTCGGTGCGTCGTCGTCGAAGTCGCCGTGGGAGGTCGCCGCGCTCGCCGCCCGCACGCCCACCGCATTCGGCGCGAGCACGAGGTCGCCGTCGGCGGATGCCCCGACGAAGAACTCGGCGAGCTCGGCGTCGCGGGTGAGGAACTTGGCCATGCCGAGGATCGGGGTCGCCTTCTGCGGCTCGAACGACGCCGACACCAGGTAGAGCAGCGACTTGTTGTAGATACGCAGGCAGGTGTCGGCGCGCTCGGCTTCGTCGTCCATCGTGAAGATCGCGAGCCGCTCGATCTTGCCGCTCCTCGCGTGCGGCATGAGCAGCCTCGAGAAGGTGTCGACGCGCACCGCGGGCGCGAGGAGGCTGAGCGACGCGATCGCGGGGACATCCGCCTCGAGCGCCGCAGGCAGCAGGTGCGAGTGGAAGATCGAGCCGGCGCTGTGGCCGACGGCGTGCACCTCCACCTCGCCGGGGTGATCGGTCATCCACTTCCCGAGGGCGCGTACGAAGTACTGGCCGCCGCCGCCCTTCACGGCTGCCGCGGCGGCGTCGACCTTCATGTCGTTCCAGATGCCCCCGCCGCCGAGGAGCCGCGCCGCGACCTCGAGGAACGAGTCCTTCGCCTCGTCCACCCAGCCGCGGCGTCCGCCGGATGCCCAGCGGCGCAGCGCATCCCAGAGCGCCGTGCCGAGGCCGGTCTCCCAGACGAAATGGATCGGGTAGACGCCGTTCTCCTTCCACCAGGCGATCTGCTGCTCGGCGATGCCGAAGCCCGCCTCCTTGTCGACCAGGCCGCCGTGTGCGTAGAGCACGATCGGCACGGGGCCGGGCGCGTGGTCGGCGACGAACGCGGGCAGGTGGGTCGCGAAGATGGCGTCGACGTCGGCGGCCGTCGTGCGGAACTCGCCGACGCTCCGCGGGTCGGAGGGCGCCCCGGTCGCGAGCTTGCCGTCCCCGAGGGCGATGACGTGCGGCCGGAGGTCGGCGAGCGCTCCGGCCGAGAGCGTCGGCCCCCCGCGCGACGCCGCGGTGGTCGTGGTCGGCGGCGGCGGGGGAGCGGAGGGGCTCGGCGGGCGTACGGCGTTCATGATGGCGGTCCTTCCGGGATCGGCTGGTCGAGGTGGATGTGCGCGTACGGATGCGCGTACACGGCGTAGGCGAGCTCCGAGAGGTCGGCATCGGCTCTCGCGGCGAGTCGGGCGGCGCGCGCGGCGTCGGCGATCGTCGCGTCGTCGTCGGCGAGCGCGAGGTAGAACGCTTCCACGAACGTCGAGGCGGGGTCGTCGCCGACCGCCCAGGAGCATCCGACGAACGCGGCGGCGCCGCCGCGCAGGAAGGCCTCGGGGAACCCGCCGAGCGAGGCCGGCGCCGACGGGAGGCGGCCGATGTCGCACGCGTTCAGGAAGACGAACGGCCCGGTAGCTGCGGCATCCGTCGCCCCTCGGTCGGGCAGGTCGCGACGCAGCTCGCCGTCGGAGTATCGGGCCGACGGCACGTCCTCGGCCTCGCGGAACGCCGAGAGCAGGAGCTCCTGCGTCGGCGACGCCCCCTCGCTCCAGCGGCCGTGGCCGGCGAAGTGGAGCAGGTCGAAGCCGTCGTGCATGAGGCCGGCGATGCCGTCGGCGTCGTCGGGATCGATCGACTTCGCGGCGAACCGGTGCTCGAGGAAGCGCCGTTCCTCCGTGGTGTGGGTGAGCCGCAGGTGCTGCTCGGCGTAGTCGGGACACACGAAGCGCACGCGCTCGGGCGCCACGCGCAGGTCGGTCGGATGCGCCGTGTCGTAGACCCAGCGGGTGAGCCCGTAGGAGCTGAGGAAGCGGGGGCGGCCGTCGTCGGCCACGCCGAGGGGCGGTAGGAGGTGCACGATCTCCCAGGGCACGTCGAGTTCGCCCGAGGTCTGCACGATGAGGCCGTCGAGGCCGTCGGGCTCGGCGTTCCAGAGGAGCTCGAGCACCTCGGTGCTGAAGAGGCTTCTGGCCAGGCCCATGCCGAGCGAGCGCAGGCGCCGCAGGCCGTACCTCGCGCGTTCGTCGCGATCGAGGAGGTCGCCGAGCTCCGATCGGAGGCCGGCGATGCGCCGGTAGGTGCGGGAGATGAATGCCGCCTTGTCGGCGAGGTGGATCGTGCACTCGCGCGCCTCGCCTCCGACCGACACGCGGATGCGCAGGGTCGAGTCCGTGCCGACGATCGACTCGTCGACGCGGATGCTCGGGAGCACGACGAGGTCGGGGTCAGGCTCGACGACGTCGGCGGTCACCTCCGCGGGAAGCGGCTCGGTCGGGGTGCCGACGGCGACGATCTCGGCGGTGAGCCGCAGGGTGGCGAGCGGCAGGTCGGCGTCCTGCCGCACGACGAGCGACACCTCGCCGTTGCCGGGGAGCGGCGCGACCAGCCGGAAGCGGTGCTCGGCGACCTCGTGCGCCGAACGCGGCAGGCGTGTGACGATCGTCTCTGGTTGGTCGCCGACGAGGCGGAACCCGCGCAGGGCGATGGTCACCGTGAGGTCGCGTTCGGCATCGACCTTTATCGACTGCACCGTATGGCTGGTTCCGGCGGATGCTTCGAGCCGGCGTCGGCTCAGGCGCAGCCTCACGTCGAACTCGGCGTCCACGGCGACGCGCCTGGGCATCTCGGCGTGCACGTGCGCGACGGCGCGGCGGTCGGGTGCGGGAAACGACGGCGCCGGAGAGGGCGGCGGTGGTGGCGCGGCCGACCGCGTCACCGGGGCCGGGAGGGGCGCGCCCTCCTCGGGCGGCGCTGCCTCGAGCGCCGGCTCCGCCTCGCGCGGCTCCTCGGGCGCAGACGCCTCGAGTCCGGCTCGCGCGGCGTCGTACCGCCGGGCGAGCTCCTCGGCCTCAGCCTCGGTCGCGCACTCCACGACCACGGCGAGTGCGCTCCGGGCTTCGAGCCGGAACGGCAGCACCACCTCGAGCGCGTCGGGGTCTTCGCCCATCGGGCGGAACGTGCACAGGAGGCCGTCGAGCTGCACGAACACGACCACGCGCCTGGGGTCGACGTCGTCGGCGATGGCCAGCACGAGCACCGGAGCCGCGCCACCCGTGCCGATGAGCACCGCCCGGGCCAGTTCGCGCCCCGACGACGGCGGCGTCCAGCCGGTGGCATCCGGCGCGCCGATCACGCGCACCGCGCCGCGCGCACCGAGGATCGCCGACGCGGGCGTCATCGCCCGGCCCTCCGCCCGCGGCATCCGCGCGCTCGCCTGCACCTGGCGGACATGGCCGCCTCCCCATCGAGTGCCACCGTCGCCCGAGCGAATCAGAGCGACGCTCAACATCCTCTGGCCGCAGCATACGACCGCGGCGACGGCGCCCGCCAGCGTGGCCGGCGCAGTAAGGGTGGTCCCGGATGCCGCGCAGGGAGCGCCCTGAGCAGGCCCGGCGGGTCGCGCTCGACCAGTGCCGGCCACCACCCGCCTGCCCCCGGCATCCGTCGTCCGACCGCCCGTCGCAACCACGTACGCTGGGCTGGTGAATCGCGGCCGGGTGTACTTCTTCCTGGCGCTCGCGAACCTGTTCTGGGCTGGCAACTACGTGTTCGGCGAGATGGTGACGCGTGAGATCTCGCCGATCTCGCTCACGTTCTTCCGCTGGGTGTTCGCGTTCCTGCCGCTGCTCGCGATCGCGCGGCTCATCGAGCGGCCGAACTGGCGCACGGCGCTGCGCGAGTGGAGACTGCACCTGCTGCAGTCGCTGCTCGGACTCACCGGGTACACGCTGCTGCTGTACGCCGCCCTCGGCCTCACCGGCGCGGTGAACGCGGCCGTGATCAGCGCCATCAACCCGGCGACGATCGCGCTCGGCGCGGCGATCTTCCTGCACGAGCGCCTGAATCGCGTGCAGGCGCTCGGCCTCGTCGTCGCGTTCGTCGGCGTGACCGTCGTGCTCACGGGCGGCGATCTGCCGCTGCTGGTCGAGCAGGGCTTCGGGGTCGGTGACCTGCTCGTGATCGGGTCGGTGCTCGCGTGGACCGTGTACTCGCTGATCTCGCGGCGGCTCGTGACGCCGCCGATCACCGCCACCTCGGTGCAGGCGGTGTTCGCCGTGGTCACGATGCTGCCGCTGATCGCCGTCACCGGCGTCTCCCTGCCGACGACCGCGGGCGGCGCCACCGGGCTCGCGTACATCGTGATCTTCCCATCGATGGCGGGCTACGCGCTCTGGAACATCGGCGCCTCGAGGGTCGGCCCCTCGCGCGCCGGGATCTTCCTCAACCTGCTGCCCGTGTTCGTCGTGGTCATCGCGCTCCCGTTCGGCGCGACCCTCGAGCTGCCCGCCGTCATCGGCGGCACCCTCGTGATCGCGGGCGTCTACCTGACCCTGCACGTGCGGCGGTCGAGGCTGGGCCCGGCGGATGCCGCGACCGACCGGCCGGTACGATAGACCCCCGTGGCTCTCACTATCGGCATCGTCGGCCTGCCCAACGTCGGCAAGTCAACCCTGTTCAACGCACTCACCAAGAACCAGGTGCTCGCGGCGAACTACCCATTCGCGACGATCGAACCGAACATCGGCGTGGTGAGCCTTCCCGACCCGCGGCTCGAGACGCTCGCCGGCATCTTCGGCTCCGAGCGCATCCTTCCCGCCACGGTGTCGTTCGTCGACATCGCCGGCATCGTGCGCGGCGCGTCGGAAGGCGAGGGACTCGGCAACAAGTTCCTGGCGAACATCCGCGAGGCCGACGCCATCGCACAGGTCGTGCGTGGGTTCGACGACGCGGATGTCGTGCACGTCGAGGGCACGATCGACCCGAAGGCCGACCTGGAGACCATCAACACCGAGTTGATCCTCGCCGACCTCGAGACCCTCGAGCGCGCCATCCCGCGCTTCGAGAAGGAGGTCAAGGGCAAGAAGCTCGCGCCCGAGGTGCTCGCCGCCGCGAAGGAGGCGCAGGAGCTGCTGCAGAAGGGCACGCCGCTGTCGGCGGCATCCGTCGACCTCGGGCCGGTCAAGGAGCTCGGCCTGCTGACCGCGAAGCCGTTCATCTACGTCTTCAACGTCGATGAGGCGACGCTCACGGATGCCGCGCGCAAGGCCGAGCTCGCGGCGCTCGTCGCGCCCGCAGAGGCCGTCTTCCTCGACGCCAAGATCGAGTCGGAGCTCATCGACCTCGACCCCGCGGATGCCGCGGAGCTGCTCGCGTCGACCGGACAGGACGAGTCGGGCCTCGACCAGCTCGCCCGCATCGGGTTCGACACGCTCGGCCTGCAGACCTACCTCACCGCCGGCCCGAAGGAGTCGCGCGCGTGGACGATCCACAAGGGCTGGAAGGCCCCGCAGGCCGCGGGCGTCATCCACACGGACTTCGAGCGCGGCTTCATCAAGGCCGAGGTCATCTCGTTCGCCGACCTCGTGGCGACCGGCTCGGTGGCCGAGGCGCGTGCCAAGGGCAAGGCCCGCATGGAGGGCAAGGACTACGTCATGCACGACGGCGACGTGGTCGAGTTCCGCTTCAACGTCTGACGATCCCGACGTTCGCGCCCCGCCACTCTACGAATCGAGTCGACCCATGATCACCGTGCATCTCCGCTATGAGATCGACGCCGACAAGCTCGCGGACTTCCACGAGTACGGGCGACGGTGGATCCACTTGGTCAACCGGTTGGGTGGCGTGCATCACGGCTACTTCCTGCCGAGCGAGGGCGACAGCGATGAGGCCTTCGCCCTCTTCACCTTCCCGTCGCTCGCCGAGTACGAGCGGTACCGGCTCGCGGCGGTCGATGATCCCGAGTGCCTCGAGGCCTACCGCTTCGCCGCGGAGACGAAGTGCATCCGACGATACGAGCGGCGCTTCCTCTCGCCGGTGTTCGACTGACCGTCGGGCCCGCGGGATTCAGGCGACCTGCGTGCCAGGGGCGGGCCCTGATCCGACCCGGGTGAGGCGCACCCGGCTGATCGCATCGGGCGCGGCGGTGAATCGACCGGCCCGCCCGTCTTCGGTGACGTAGGTGACCCGGATGCCGCGACCGATCCGCGCGAGCTTCGTGATCTCGTACGCCCGACCGGAGGCGCTGAGGAGCGTGTCTCCGACCGCGAGCTGTCGGGTCTGTCGTAGTTCGATCGCCTCCATGATGAGAGTGTCTCAGGAACCACCGACATTCGGATGGCGACCGGTTCACGTCACATCACGAAAGGGTGGGGCGTGCGATGCTGGGGACATGCCAGAGTCACCTGAGGTGCAGGCGCTCGTCGACGATCTCGGCACGAGGCTGACGGGCCGCGAGATCCGCGACGTCGATGTCGTCGAGTTCCGTGTGACCAAGACGCGCGCCCGACCGCTCGCGACCCTCACGGGGGAGCGCGTGACAAGCGCAGCGAGACGCGGCAAGCACCTCGATCTCGCCGCCGGCACGTCGCAGCATCTCGTCGTGACGCTCGGTCGGCACGGCTGGGCGCGGTACCGCGGCGCCGACGGCCAAGGTTCCGACGGGCAAGGTTCCGAAGGGGATGCGGGCGACGCCCCGCCGACGCTCGTCGCCTTCACGTTCGACGACGGCAGGGTCCTCGAGCTCACGGATGCCGGCGATTGGGTGTCGCTCGGCTGCTGGGTCGTCGACGACCCGGCCGAGGTGCCCGCCGTCGCGAAGCTCGGTCCCGATCCCGCCCATCCCGACTTCTCGCGCGCTGAGTTCGACCGCGTCGTCGTCGGGCGACGGAAGCAGGTGAAGGCGGTGCTCCAGGAGCAGGAGTCGCTGGCCGGTATCGGCAACGCCTACTCCGACGAGATCCTGCATGCGGCGAAGATCTCGCCGCTCGCGCATGCCGCGTCGCTGACGTCGGCCGAGCTCGGCAGGCTGTTCGACGCCACGGTGCGCGTCGTCTCAGAGGCGATCGACGCGCAGCGGGGTGTGCCGATCGACCAGCTCAAGGCGGCGAAGGTCGCCGCCATGCGGGTGCACGGGCGGGCAGGCGAAGCATGTCCTGTGTGCGGCGACACGATCTGCGACTTCTCGTTCGCAAGCACGACCGCACAGTACTGCCCGACGTGCCAGACCCGGGGTGAACGGCTGCCCCTACGGCCGGCGTAGCGGCCGGCGTCGTCGCCGCTCAGATTCGTTCATGAAAAAAGCTCAGAACCCTCTTGCAAACCTCGCGGATCGGCGTACGCTAGTGGGCACCACCGGAGGAGCTCCGGCCTAGAAAGGTCCCGACGAGTCGACAGACGCCGAGACCTTTCGCATTGCCCGGACGCGTTTCGCAGGCCGTGCCCAGGGGGTTTCCGGCACTCGCGCCCGGTGCGGCGACCCGCGAGGAGTGCCGCACCGAAGCCGCGATCGCCTCCGTCAAGGTGAGCCCAATGGCCCCGTCCCCGTGCCGTCGGGCACGGTCGTGACGTCCACGAGCTCCTCGCGCCCGCTGCCACCCGACACATCGAGCGTCAGGACCGGTCCGATGCCGGGCGCGTAGAACTTCAGCTCCGCGACATCCGGCTCGAGCGGGTTCGTGTCGCGCGTGAGCAGTGCGCTCTCGAAGCGCCCGTACGGCACCTCGACGAGCTCCTCGACGCTCAGCACGGCACCGTTGTCCTCGGCCTCGCCGGCGTAGTACTCCTGCCGGTAGCTCATGCCCGGCTCGGGGTCGGCGGGGAGCGCGATGCCAGGCAGGGCGCCGTCGACGCCGGCCTCGAACGAGCCTTCGCGCGAGACGATCTCGCCGTTCTCGAACTCCGCGGTGTCCTCCCCGAGGTACCAGATCGCACCGGCGGCATCCTGCGCGTACCAGTCGAACGTGTCCTCGATGATCTCGCCGTCGCGGTACACCGTGTCGCGCACGACCCGCGCCTCGATGCCGTTCGCGATGGTCTTCGTCTCACTGGTGACGATGACGTCGACCGTGAGCTCGCCGCCCTCGGGGTCGAACTCGACGTACGACCATCGCGTGCGCGGTTCCATGGGCCAGTACGGATTGTCGATCTCGGTGGTGAACTCGGCGGGGTCGAGCGAGACCGGGTCGTCGCTCTGCGGCAGCGACGACGACGCGGGTACGCCTGCCGTGCACGCCGACAGCGCGAACACGCATGCAGCGCAAGGGGCGAGGATGCGAAGCATCCGTCCGTGGATCGTCGACATCGGGGGCCTCGATTCGCGCGATCTGAGCGCCGCGCCTTTCCTCCACGATGCACCGGCCTCAGCCACCGCGCCACCGACGTTCAGCGGCGCTTCAGCCGCACTCAGCGTGGCTTCAGTACGGAAGCGCGTTCAACGAGACGCGCGGAAGTGTCGGGTCGCTCCGTCAACGTGTTCGACGTCGTGCCGCGCGTTCGGCGAGCTTCGCGTCGAGCGCCTGCTCGTCGGCGAGGAACCAGATCTGGTCGCCGTGGTTCGACTCCCATACGAAGTCCCGCAGGGCGTTGCTCTCGGCGAGGTGCTCCGTGATGTCGCCGATCACCGCGAGCCGGAGCCGGTAGTTCACGAGCTTCTGCGTGATCTCGCCGGCGATGCCCGTGTTGAGGCGGAAGAACTCGGGGTCGAGCCGCTCGACCGGCACCGCAATGAGGTTCGCGTGGTGCGACCACGCAGTGCCGACGAGGTCGGAGGCGTCATCGGGTGTCGAGATGGGCTCCCCATCGGTCTCGATATGCAGGATCCGGATGTCACTGGCGTCGTCAATGAACATGGCTCCGACCTTAGCGCCGCGCGGGCTTCTGGCGCTGCCCCCGACGCGATGTCGGCTCAGCTGGGAGCGTCGAGGCAGGTGACCTGGTTGATCCAGCCGTAGCCGTAGTCGTCGTTGCCGAAGACCACGATCGTGGCCTCGTTGCCGAGCACGTCCTGCTTCTCGATCGTCTCGAGGTGCTCTGGGAACATCGCGTCCGCATCATTTCCGAAGCCGAGCTGTATCTGCAGTGTGTCGCAGTCGGCCTCGGTGAACAGAGCCGATTGCCAACAGCCCTGTTCGTGTTCGGCGGGGCACTCGGCGCCGTAACGGTCGTCGGCATAGAACTCGATCGCCGCCGGAAAGGCGAACAGCGTTTCTCCGGACTGGAATCGCTCCACGGCGGGGTCGCCGGACTCCCCGGCCGACGGGCCCTCGACCTCGGACTCGATGGCGTCGCGTGCCATCGTCGCAGCCGTCGTCGCGAGGTTGATCGCACCGATGGTCGCGAAGGTCACGAGCGCGACGAGCACCGTCGCGCCGGCCACGATGCCGATGATCGCCCCGCGCGAGAGTCGACGCCGGCGTGCCGGTGCCACGGCATCCGTCACCGGAGCGGGCTGCGTCCTCGCCTGGGCGAGGAGTGCTTCGCGAGCCGCCGCGAGTGTCTGCGCCCACTCCTCCGCTCGGCGACGTTCTGTGGCATCGAGGTACCGCGACGGATGCTTCGCCAGGGACTCGCCCTCATAGGCGCGCTCGACGAGTTCGACGGTCAGGGGGCATCGGAGAAGATGCGCAGCACGCGCCGCGCCGTGATCGGGTCCACACGCTGATCGTAAGGGCGCGTGGCACGCTTGGGTAGCTACGGGCAATGCGTCGGGCGGCGGGTGACCCGAACCGGTGCTGATGTCCGCCGTGGGTGAGAGCATGGACGGGTGCCCGAGTTGCCCGAGGTCGACGCGCTGGTGGGATTCCTCCGCGAGCGTGCGGTCGGCCATGGCGTGGCAGCCGCGACGGTCGCCGCGATCTCGGCGCTGAAGACGTTCGACCCGCCGCTGCAGGGGCTCGTCGGGCGCACGATCGACGGGGCGTCGCGGCACGGCAAGTTCGTCGACCTCCAGGTCGGCGGCCTGCACCTCGTGTTCCACCTCGCCAGAGCCGGGTGGTTGCGGTGGTACGACCAGCTGCCCAAGACCGTCATCAGGCCGGGCAAGTCGCCCATCGCGCTCAGGGTGCGCCTCGACGACGGCGCCGGCTTCGACCTCACGGAGGCGGGCACCAAGAAGTCCCTCGCGGTGTACGTCGTCCGCGACCCGTCGGAGGTGCCCGGCATCGCACGGCTCGGCCCCGATCCGACGGCGCCCGACTTCACGCTCGACGACTTCGCGGGCATCCTCGCGGGGCGGCGCACGCAGATCAAGGGGCTGCTGCGCGACCAGTCCGTGTTCGCGGGAGTCGGCAACGCCTACTCCGACGAGATCCTGCACAACGCGCGGATGTCGCCATACGCGCTCGCCGCCAAGCTCAAGCCCGACGACGTCGAGCGGCTCTACCATGCGTTGCGCGACACCCTCTCCGAGGCGATCGCGGCAACAGCCGGCCACCCGCCCGACGAGCTCAAGGACTCCAAGCGCACTCGCATGCAGGTGCACGGCCGCACCGGCCAGGTGTGCCCCGTGTGCGGCGACATCGTGCGCGAGGTGATCTTCGCCGACTCCACGTTCCAGTACTGCCCCACCTGCCAGACGGGCGGCAAGCCGCTTGCCGACCGGGTGCTGTCACGGCTGTTGAAATAGCAAGGACGGCGATGTCGGATGCCGCTGCCAGACTGGTCGCGATGATCGACGAACTCCGCACCGACCGCCTCCTGCTCACCCCGCTCACGCTCGACCACGTCGACGACTACTTCCGCGTGTACGGCGATCCGCGCACGTGGGAGCACCTGCCGACCGGGCGGCACGCCAGCCGCGGCGAGTCGGCACGTGCGATCGAGCGTTCGATGGAGTCCCGCCGGGTGCACGGCTTCGGCCACTGCGCCGTCGTGCTGCGCGAACCCGTCGGCGACCTCGCGCCAGGCGCCTTCCTCGGGTCGGCTGGGGCGGCGATGCTGCCGTTCGACGCGTGGAATCTCGGCTACCGCCTGGCGCCCGAGGCCTGGGGTCACGGGCTCGCGGGCGAGGCCGCGCAGATCTCGCTCGGGGCCGCGCGTGAAGCCCGTCCCGAGATCCCCGTGACCGCGCGGGTGCTCGCCAACAACCTCGCGTCGATCCGCGTGCTCGAGCGCCTCGACCTCCAACTCGTCTGGCAGGGTGCATCCGGGGCGGCGCCGGCGGGTCCTGATGACACCACGCACCTCGAGCGACTCGTCTTCAGCGACCGGCCGCTCGACGACGAGACGCTCGAGGCGGTCATCGCGCTCGGCTGACTCTCGCCATCGGCGCGGTGGCCCGGCAGACTCGAGGCATGGGATTCTCCGAGACCGACCTCGTCCACCTTCGGCGCGCAGTCGAGCTCGCGCGAGAGGCAGCCGACGGCGGCGACGGCCCGTTCGGCTCGGTGCTCGTCGATGCGGCCGGCGTCGAGCGGTTCGCCGGCCGCAATCGGGAGGCGAGCACCGGCGACCCGACGCGGCATCCCGAGTTCGAGATCGCTCGCTGGGCTGTGACGCATCTCGCGCCCGCGGAGCGCGCCGCTGCCACCGTGTACACGTCGGGTGAGCACTGCCCCATGTGCTCGGCGGCGCACGCCTGGGTGGGACTCGGGCGCATCGTGTACGTGGCGAGCTCCGCGCAGATCGCCGCGTGGAGGGGGGCCATGGGTGCGCCCGCGTCGCCCGTCGCTGCGCTGCCCATCGCCGAAGTCGCGCCCGGGCTCGACGTCGAGGGCCCCGTCGACGAGCTCGTCGACGAGGTGCGCTTGCTCATCCGGCGAGCCGTGTCCACGGGCTGAGCCGCTCACCGCCGGGTCGCGAGCGGGTGGCGGAGTTCCCTCCACCACCCGGTCGCAGGGTTCGGGCTAGACGTGCCTGCCCGCCTCGGTATCGCGGCGTTCCGTCGCCGGGTCGACGCCGTACTCGCGGCTCGCGAGGTCCCGCTCGTCGGTCGCCCGGGCGTGATCGGCCTTGGTCACGACATCTGGGTCCACCGTATCGGCCTTCTGCAGCCGCTCGTCGGTCTCTGCGCGCAGGTGCTGCGCGTCGGCCTGATGCGCCGCGCTCTCGCGCGTGAGCCGTTCCGACTCGAGTTGCGCCTGCATCGCGTCGGCCTCGGCCTGCTTCGCGGCGGCGGCGGCACGCGCCGCGTCCGCCTCACGCTCGCGGCGCGCGACATCCGACTCGTAGGCGTTCTGGCGGAGTTCGGCCGCCTTCCGGCGCTCGGACTCGAGCTGCGCCTCACGGCGCCTCCGGCTCGTCAGCAGCACGGCGGCCACGATCGCGATGACGACGATGATGCCGACGATGATCCAGATGATGGTGCTGGTCTCCACAGGGAACCGCCTCCTCGGGTCGGGTGCGACTCAGCCAACACGCCCGGAACGGATGACGGCAATGCCTTGCCAAACCGAACGGAGTGCGGCATCATGCGCCTGCCATGCCCGCGCCGAGCGGCGCCGATGCCACCTCCTGGCCTGCGAGCACGTCGTCAAGCAGGCGCTCGAGCGTGGCGAGGCCGTCGGGGGAGGTCACCGACTCGAGGTGTCCCTGCACGGATGCCACGCCCGCAGCGCGCATCGCGTGCACGACGCCGGTGCCGGCATCCGCGGCCACCTCCAGCCCGAGGCGCGGCGTCGTCGATCCCGCAGGCGCGAGCGCCGAGAACGTGTTGTAGAACCCGATCGCCGCGCGTTCGCCGAACACGTCGACCTCGAGCTGCACGCCCTGTCGCGGCGTCGGCAGCGGGGCGATCGGCAGGCCCGCGACATCCGCCAGCACCTGGTGGCTGAGGCAGACGGCGAGCATCGGGCGTCCAGACGCCAGCCGTGCCGCGATGAGCTCCCGCAGGCGGGCGACGCGCGGGTCGGCCGCATTGCGCGGATCGCCGGGGCCCGGGCCGAACACGACGAGGTCCTCGGATGCCTCGTCGGGCGCAGCATTCCATGGGACGACGCGGGCGTCGATGCCGAGGTGCCGCAGTTGGTGCGCGAGCATCGTGGTGAAGTCGTCGCCCGCATCGATCACGATGGCGCTCGCGTGCCGCGACGAGCGGGCCGCCTGCGGCGACCGCCAGAACGCGGCGAGCCGGTCGTTGCGCGCGGCGAGCAGCGAGTCGAGGTGGACGGCGTCGACGTGGCGCTCGGGAGCGGTCGCCCGCGGCAGCGCCCCGAGCGCGGTGAGCACACCGGCTGCCTTCGCGCGGGTCTCGGCGACCTCGCCCGCAGGATCCGAGTGCCGCACGAGCGTCGCGCCCACAGGCACGCGCACCCGCCCGGCAGCGTCGAGGTAGGCCGTACGGATGAGGATCGGCGCGTCCAGGTCGACTCCGCCGGCGCGCGGCGTGAAACGGGCGAGCACCCCTCCGTAGTAACCCCGCGGCGTCGTCTCGTGCCGGGCGATCACCGCGCACGCGTTCCCAATCGGCGACCCCGTCACCGTGGGGGCGAACATCGTGTGACGCAGCACCTCGCGAGGGTCGAGTGTCGAGCGGCCCTCGAGCAGGTACTCGGTGTGGGTGAGCCGCGACATCCGCTTCAGGAACGGGCCGCGGATGCGCCCGCCGTCGGGGCAGACGGCGCTCATCATCTTGAGCTCCTCGTCGACGACCATCACGAGCTCCTCGCGCTCCTTCACGTCGTCGAGGAACGCGAGCAACGCGGCGTCGTCGCGACCCGCCTCGCCGTGGCGGAACGTGCCGCTGATCGGGTTCATCGACACCACCCCGTCGATCGACGAGACGTGGCGCTCGGGCGTGGCTCCGGCCGCCGCGAGCCCGGGCGTGCCGAGGGCGAACGTCCAGTACGCCCCGGACTCGTGCTCGAGGAGCTCCCGCATCCATCCCAGCACCGCCGCGGCGGGCGCGGCATCCGTGGAGCCCGTGAACTCGCGTCGGATCACGAAGTTGGCGCCCTCGCCCCGTCCGATCTCCTCCTCGATGACCCGGCGCACGATGCCGGCGTACTCGTCGTCGCTCACGTCGACGTCGAGGTCGCCGACGACCACGGGATGCCGCGGCAGCAGCCGCAGGGCCTCGTCGACGGGCACGGACTCGCGGTCGCGCACCACGAGGCACCGGATCGGCGCGTCGTCGTCGTGGGCGTCGAAGCCGCGCTCCCGCACCTGCCGGAACGGCACGAGCGCGAGTACCTCGGCATCGCCGAGCGGGATGTCTGCCAGTCGGTCGACGTCGACGACGTCGCCGACGAGGACGTCGAGGGTGGGCTCGCGCTCGCGGTGGATCACGGCGAACGCCGGGGTCTGGTGCGCGGTGAGGAGCGAGGAAAGCAGGCGGGTCATGTCGGTCTCCGGTCGGGCCCTCGGCCGGCATCCCGCTGCAAACGCGAAACGACCGCCCTCGGGCGGTCGTCGTGCGTCGAAACGCGTGGAGTCCGCCTAGGAGGCGGGCCACCAGGTGCGGATCGACGCGGTCATGTCGAGCACTCTAGGGCATGCGGTCGCGGAGCGCACGCCGGATGCCGCGCGGCTACGATGCGAGGATGCCTCCAGCCGCGCATCCCGACCCCGCCCTGGTCGCGCGCCTGCGCGCCGCGGGGTGCGTGTTCGCGGAGGAGGAGGCGTCGCTTCTCGCGACCGCCGTGGAGGGCACGCCGGATGCCGCGGCCGACCTCGAGCGCCTCGTCGTCCGCCGTGTCGCGGGGGAGCCGCTCGAGCAGGTGCTCGGATGGGCGGAGTTCGCGGGACTCCGGATCCTCCTCGAGCCCGGCGTCTTCGTACCGCGCCGCCGCACCGAGTTGCTGGCGGCCGAGGCGACCCGCCTTGCGCAGGCCGTGGCCGACGACGGGCGAGTGCCGGTCGTGGTCGACCTGTGCTGCGGTGCCGGCGCCATCGGCGCAGCGGTCGCCGCCGCCGTCGGACGCATCGAGCTCGTCGCCGCCGATGTCGACCCCGCCGCGGTCGTCGCCGCACGACGGAACCTCGAACCGCTCGGCGCCCGTGTCGTCGCGGGCGACCTGTTCGATGCGCTGCCGGACGACATGAGGGGACGGGTCGACGTGCTCGCGGTGAATGCGCCCTACGTGCCCTCCGCCGAGATCGCGATGATGCCGCCCGAGGCGCGCGACCATGAGGCACGCGTCGCACTGGATGGCGGGGCGGACGGGCTCGACGTGCACCGGCGCGTCGCGGCATCCGCCGCGGACTGGCTCGCGCCAGGAGGTCACCTCCTCATCGAGACGAGCCGTGGCCACTCGCCCGTCACGGCGGAGCTCGTGATCGCGGGCGGCCTCGACGCGCGCATCGTGCGCGACGACGAGCTCGCCGCCACGGTCGTCATCGGCCGACGCTGAGTGGTGCGGCCGCCGCGCCGGGTCACGCCGTCGGTCGCCGTCGCGGTCAGGGGGCGTCCTCTGCGGTCCGGCCCGACCGCGCCGCCTCGAGGATCGACTGCACCTCGGCGTCCGAGGTCTGGGTGAAGTTCAGGTAGTACATGCCGACCGCCATGAAGCCCGGCGGCGCCGACAGGCACACGACCTCGTCGACCTCCCGCATCGCCGCGAGTTCGGCGAGGCTGTCCGGCGCGCCGACCGGCATCGCGAGCACCACGGATGCCGCGCCGAGCTCCCGCGCCACGAGGGCCGCAACGCGGGCGGTCGCACCCGTGGCGACCCCGTCGTCGACGATGACGGCCGTGCGCCCTCTCAGGTCGATCGGAGGTGCGTCGCCGCGGAACCGGCGGACCCGCGCTTCGAGCTCTGTGCGCTCACGTCGCTCCACGGCCTCGAGGTCCTTTGCGTGCACGCCGCCGAACCTCAGCACGTCGTCGTTCAGCACGCGCGCACCTCGCTCGCCGATGGCGCCCATCGCGACCTCGGGCTGGCGGGGGAGCCCGAGCTTGCGCACCACGAGTACGTCGAGCGGCGCGTCGAGGGCCCGAGCGACTTCGGCCGCCACGGGCACGCCGCCGCGCGGCAGTCCGAGCACGACGGGGTGTTCGAGCTCGCGGCCCGCGAACGCCCGCGCGAGCCGCCGGCCCGCGTCGCGTCGATCGGTGAAGTATTCCATCTCCCTTGATGCCCCTGGGCGGTTGACGTTCGCGCCGCCCCTTTCTCGATAGTCAGAGACCGTCGACGAGTGCCGATCGGAGTGGTCCGCTGAGCCGCTGCGGCACGTCGACCTCCACCGCGAGACCCTGCAGGGCTCTCCCGAGATACACCCGCGCTGAGGCGGCGATCGTGATGTCGACGATCTCCCGGTCGCTGAACCCGGCGTTGCGCAGGCGAAGCGTATCGGCATCCGTCATCCTCGACGCATCGCGCCCCACCTGCTCGGCGAAGCGCATCATCGCGACCTCCGCGTCGCTGAGGCCGGCATCGGTGTAGTCGCGGGCGATGCGTTCCAACTGCGCCTCGTCGAACAGTGCGAGCGACTTCAGGCCGTGCGCGAGCCGGCAGTGCTTGGATCCTGTGCCACGCGCCGCGGCGAGGGTCACGAGCTCGTAGCGTCGTGCCCCGAGCGGCTCCGCCACCGAGCCGATGAGGTCCTCGAACGCACGGTAGGCGGCGGGGTTCATCGCCATCGCCTTCGTGTGCGGTGGCACGTAGCCGAGCGATGCACGGTCGTCGTCGTAGAAGTCGGCGACGTCCCCGGTGGCCTCGTCCTCGCGGATGGTTCGGATGATCGTCATGGCACCCCCATCTCGCACGTGCTCGGGTGCTTTCATGCTGACACGACGACGTGCGCGATGCCAGCCCTGTCGAAAGGGCGGTCGAGCTCGGTGGGGTCGTGCGGTGGGGCGACGGGGGCCGGCCGGCGGTGATAGCGCGCGGCATCCGCATCGTCAACCCCTGTATTCCGCCGACTCAGCCACCTAGCGTGGAGGCTCCAAGGCCAAGGGCAAGGCCAAGGGCGGGGCAGCGGGTCGGATGACTGGGGGTCATCCGACCCGCGTTCTCTCGATCCCGAGCGAAATTCGCCTACGTGAACTCGTCGCCTACACTGATGGAATCCATCCCCCTGAACGGGGGAACTCGTTCAGCACCAGAGGGATTCGGCGGCACCTCGTCGTCCGTCGGGCTTGGAGATTCCGTGGGGCGTCACATCGTCAAGGCCCCGGCGAAGAAGCCGGGCCGCGCGCTCATCCTTTCCATCATCGCCGCATTCGCCGTCGTCGGCATCGTCGCAACGGGAGTGTTCCTCTGGGTCGGCGGGCACCTCGACCCGCTCTTCGCTGTCGCCGACTCGGGCTGCGCCGACAGCGAGCAACTCGTCGTCATCGCCGACACGTCCATCGCCCCCGCCCTGGCCGACATCGCGGAGGACTTCGACGCGGCATCCGAGACCTGCGTCGAGACCACGGTGAAGCCGCAGGACTCCGCCGACACCGCCGCGGTGCTCGCGTCGGGCGGCATCGAGGCCGACGCCTGGGTTCCCGAGTCCGGCGTGTGGCTCGACCGCATGACGGCGACGGCGGCATCCCTCGGGCAGACCCCGCCGAAGGTCGAGGTCGGTGAGCCGATCGCGTCGACCCCCGTCGTCTTCGCCGCCGCCGCGACGAATGCCGCGGCCATCGCCAGCGAACCCGTCACCTGGTCGCGCGTGCTCGGGGGCGCGCTTCCGACGATCCTGCCGGACCCCGAGGCGTCATCGGCGAGCCTCGCCGGCCTCCTCGCGCTCCGCGGGCACTCCTCACCCGACGACCCGCGCCAGTTCGCGGGTGCGATGATCGAGCTCGGCAAGACCATTCCCGCCTCGACGAGCGCGGCGTTCGGCGCCCTCGCCGCCGCTACGCAGCCGAGCGTCGTGATCACGAGCGAGGCGCAGGTAGCCGCCTACAACCTCGACGATCCTGCGGAGACGCTGGTCGCCGCCTACCCCGCTGATGGGACCGTGTTCGTCGACTACCCGTTCGTTCGGCTTCCGGTGCGCACCGATACCGGCGACGATGAGGGCGAGGGCGCCAGCGCGGACCGTGTCGCCGAGTCCGCCGCCGAGCGAGCCGATCTGCTCACCGCGTTCGCGGCGGCCGCGCGGGGTGCCACCGATCGCCTCGCGGTCGACGGGTTCCGCGCGGGGGACGGCTCGGGCACGCTCGAGGTGCCGGGTCTCGCAGCCGAGGCGCCTGCGGCGGTGGCCGACCTCGACAGTGCCGCCCAGCTCGAGATCCTCCGCGCCTGGGCGGTGCTGACCCTGCGCTCGCGGATGCTCGCGGTCATCGACGTGTCGGGCTCGATGGAGGAACCCGCCGAGAACGGGCTGCGGCGCATCGACATCTTCCAGCAGGCCGCCATCGCCGCGATGGAGAAGTTCTCCGGCGAGGTGGAGATGGGCGTCTGGGTGTTCTCGACCACCCGCAACGGCGACCTCGACTACGAGGACCTGTCGCCCATCGCCCCGCTCGCGGATCTCGCGCACAAGCAGGAGATCGCGGGCATCATCCAGTCGCTGCCGGCGAGGCTCGGCGGCGCCACGGGCCTCTACGACACCACGCTCGCCGCCGTGCAGCGGGTGCGCGAGTCGTACGACCCCGCCAAGGTCAACTCCGTGCTGCTCATCACCGACGGCAGGAACGAGGACGAGAACGGCATCGACCTCGACACACTGCTCGCCGAGCTCGGCAAGATGGACGACCCCACGAAGCCTGTGCCCGTCATCATGATCGGGTTCGGCCCCGACACCGACCTCGCCGCGATGCAGCGCATCGCCCAGGCCACGAAGGGCGCCGCGTACTCCGCGTCGAGGCCGGAGGACCTCAGCACCGTGCTGGTCGACGCGCTGTCGCAGCGCGCCTGCCGGCCGAACTGCGGCTGATCACGAGGGGCGTCAGTGCGCGGCGGGTGCGCCCTCCATCATGTCGGCGGGCTTGCGCACGAAGAAGGCGCCGACGATCGCCGTGAGCGACAGGATCGCACCGACGAGGAACGCCGAGCGGATGCCCGACGCCTGCGCGGCCTCCGCCGACGCGCCGGCTACAGCCATGGACGCCGTGCCCGCGGCCATCACGGTGACGAACAGCGCCGTGCCCGCGGCTCCGGCGACCTGCTGCACCGTGCCGACGATGGCCGAGCCGTGCGAGTAGAACCGCGGCTCGACCGACCCGAGCGCCGCCGTGAACAGCGGCGTGAACATGAATGCGAGAGCGATCGACAGGGCGACGTGGGCGGCGAGCAGCAGCCACGGCGAGGTCTGCTCGGTGACCATCGTGAGCGACCAGAGCACCACGCTCACGAGGATGCTGCCGGGCACGAGCAGCGGCCTCGGCCCGAACCGGTCGAACAGCCGGCCGACCGTCGGCCCGAGCAGTCCCATGATGAGTCCACCGGGGAGGAGCAGGAGGCCGGTGAGCAGCGGCTCGAGGTGCAGCACGTTCTGGAGGTAGATCGGAAGCAGGATGATCGTGCCGAACAGTGCCGCCATCATGACGACCATGAGCCCGACCGAGATCGCGAAGTTGCTCGAGTGGAACGTGCGCAGGTCGAGGAGCGCCCGATCGCGTCGCTGCAGCCGGAGCTGTCGCCAGATGAAGGCGCCGATGCCGACGGCGCCGACGCCGAGCGAGATCCACATCGCGGCCGGGTTCTCGAGGCCGCTCACGACCCCGCCCACGAGGCTGAGTCCGTAGACGAGTCCGCCGAAGCCGAACGCCGAGAGGATCACCGAGAACACGTCGATGGGGATCACCCGTGGCTCGCTCACGTTCTCGACGCGCCGGATGCCGATGATGAGCATCGTGAGCGCGATCGGCAGCACGAGCCAGAACATGTAGCGCCAGGACAAGTAGCTCAGGATGAGACCCGAGATCGTCGGACCGATCGCGGGGGCGACCGAGATCACGGTCGACACGCGACCCATGAACCGGCCGCGGTCGGCCGCGGCGACGAGCGTCATGAGGGTGGTCATGAGCAGCGGCATCATGATCGCCGTGCCGCTCGCCTGCACCACGCGAGCGAACAGGAGCACCTCGAAGCCGGGTGCGAGCGCTGCGATGAGCGTGCCGGTGGAGAAGAGGCTCATCGCGGCGATGAAGATCGGCCGGGTGGCGAACCGCTGCAGCAGGAAGCCCGTGATGGGGATCACGACGGCCATCGTGAGCATGAAGGCGGTCGTGAGCCACTGCGCCGCCGAGATCGTGATGTGGAGGTCGGTGACGAGGTGGGGGATCGCGACCGCCATGATCGTCTCGTTCAGGATGACGACGAACGCCGACGCGAGCAGCAGCCATATGACGCGCGAGTTGCGCGCACCGTGCAGGGCCTCGGCATCGGTGTGGAGGGCGTGGGTCTCGAGGGCGGGCTCGCCGAGTGCGGCGGGCTCGCCCTGGGCCAGGTCAGGTACGGCGCGTTCGGTCACGGAAAAGCATCCAATCGATGTCGGCGCAGAGCGGCGCCGGGGGTTTGCGTCGAATGTGTGTGTCAACCCGCGCCCGACGAAGCGCTATTCCCGATTCGAGCGATCGATCGGAATGCATGGAATCGCGTCGCGGGCGCGGACTACGGAGCGGGCGCGGGCCCGTCGGTCGGCGTGGCGTCGGGCAGCCACCCCTCGAGGAGCTCCTCTTCGGGAGCGACCTCGTCGTCGACCCGTTCCTCGTCGACCGAAAGGTGGTCGTCGTCGGCGGGAATGGCGGTGGGATCGGTCATGGCTTCACGATATCGCGCACCGCCGACACTGCCCGAGCCACCGCCGCGGCCGCATCCGTGACGTCCGCCTCGGTGGTCTCGGCGCCGAGCGTGAAGCGCACCGCGGTCTGCGCGAGCTCGGCGGGCACGCCGATCGCGGTGAGCACGTGCGACGGCTCGTCGCTGCCCGCCGCGCACGCGGAGCCGCTGGAGCAGATCACGCCGTCGCGCTCGAGCTCGAGCAGCACGGCCTCGCCGCTCGTGCCCGGGAACACGAACGAGACCGTGCCTGGCAGACGCCGCACGGGGTCGCCGGTGAGCACGGCGACCGGTACCTCGGCCGTGACGCGCGCGATGAGCTCGGCGCCGAGCACGCCGACGCGGGCCGCGGCATCCGCTCGCTCCTCCTCCGCGAGCCGCAGCGCGGTGGCGAACGCCACGGCACCGGCCACGTTCTCGGTGCCCGAGCGCCGCCCGCGCTCCTGGCCGCCGCCGTGCAGCACCGGTTCGAGCGGGATCCGGCCGCGCACGATGAGCGCGCCGGTGCCCTTCGGCGCACCGACCTTGTGGCCGGCGAGCGAGAGCGCGTCGACGCCCAGCCCGTCGAGTGAGAGGGGCAGCCACCCGGCGGCCTGCACGGCATCCGAGTGCATGAGCGCGCCCGACGCGTGGGCGATCGCCGCGAGCTCGGCCACGGGCTGCACCGTGCCGATCTCGTTGTTCGCGAGCTGCACCGACACGAGCGTCGTATCCGGCCGGATGACGCGGGCGAGGGCATCGGGGTGCACCAGCCCGCCCGCGTCGACCTCGACCTCGTCGAGCTCGAAGCCGTGGACACGCGCGAGGTGTGCGGCGGACTCGAGCACGGCCTCGTGCTCGATCGGCGAGATCACGACGTGCCGTCCGCGCGGGTTCGCGAGCGCGATGCCCTTGATCGCGAGGTTGTCGGCCTCGGTGCCGCCGCTCGTGAACACGACGTCGCCCTGGCGGCATCCGACCACCGCCGCGACCTGCGCCCGCGCGTCGGCGAGCGCCCGTGCCGCCTCGTCGCCGAGCCCGTGGCTGCTCGACGGGTTGCCGAACGCGCCCGCGAGATATGGCCACATCGCCTCGAGCGCCTCCCGGCGCACGGGCGTGGTCGCGGCGTGGTCGAGGAAGATCACGGCTGCCCCCGGGTGCCCGCGGCGGGCACGGTCGAGATCACCACGTCGAGCCCGAGGTCGAGCGCCCGGGCGGAGTGGGTGAGCGCCCCGACCGAGATCACGTCGACCCCGGTCGCGGCGATCGCGCCCACGATGTCGAGCGAGACGCCGCCGGATGCCTCCACCACGGCGCGCCCCGCGATGCGCGCGACCCCCGCGCGCAGGTCGTCGAGGCCGAAGTTGTCGAGCATGATCGTGTCCGCCCCGCCGGCGAGCACCGCATCGACCTGGTCGAGCCGGTCGACCTCTACCTCGAGGTGGGCGGTGTGCGGCATCCGCTCACGAGCGGTCCGGAGCGCGGTGGCGAGGTCCTGCCCGTCGGCCGTGAGCACGGCGAGGTGGTTGTCCTTCGCCATGACCGCGTCGGAGAGCGAGCGGCGGTGGTTGCGGCCGCCCCCGTCGCGCACGGCCTGGCGCTCGAGGCTGCGCAGGCCCGGGGTCGTCTTGCGGGTGTCGACGATGCGGGCGCGTGTGCCGGCCACCGCGGCGACGTACCGGGCCGTGAGCGTGGCGATGCCCGACATGCGCTGCACGAGGTTGAGGGCGACCCGCTCGGCCGTCAGGATGCCGCGGGCGGGACCGTGCATGCGGGCGAGGGCGTCGCCAGGCGCGAACGGGTCGCCGTCGCCTGCGAGGCGCTCGACGACGATGCTCGGGTCGACGATCCGGAACGCGGCCGCGAAGACCTCGATGCCGCTCAGCACGCCCGACTCGCGGGCGACGAGCTCCGCGGTGGCGGTCGCGTGCACGGGGATGAGCGTCTCGGACGTCAGGTCGCCCCACGGGGCGTCCTCGTCGAGCGCGGCGCCGACGATGCGGTCGATCTCGCCGATGCCGGACATCAGGCCGCCTCCCGTTCGGCGGCGGCGACCACGCCCGCGCTCGCCGTGTCGTCGGAGCGGAAGTGCGCGCCGACGCTCTCATGACGAGCGAGCGAGGCCGCGACCGTGAGCCGCGCGAGGTCGAGGAGGTTGCGGTCCTCGGCGGTGCGGCGGTCGTGCACCTCGGGCGCCCGCCAGGAGCCGAGCCGAGCGGATGCCTCGGTGAGCCCGCGTGCGTCGCGCTCGAGTCCCACGTGCTCCCACATGAGCGCCTGCAGCGCCGTGCGGTCGAACGGCCCGCTGTCCAAAGGGGGAATGCAGGAACTTTCCGGCGACACGCCGGTGACCGGGCTGCTGCCACCGGCGAGTCGCACGGAAGTTCCTGCGGTCGCCACGGCATGAGTGGTGGAACGGAGGGGGAGCGAGGGATCGGGAGACGCGAGCGCCCGGGCGGCCCGGTCGGCGAACACCGCCGCCTCGAGCAGCGAGTTCGACGCGAGCCGGTTGGCGCCGTGCACGCCGGTGCGGGCGGCCTCGCCGACGGCGAAGAGCCCCGGCAGGGTCGTGCGACCGTCGAGGTCGGTCGCCACGCCGCCCATCGCGTAGTGCGCGGCGGGCGTGATCGGCACGGGGGACGTCGACCAGTCGTAGCCGGCCCCGCGGCATGCCGCATCCAGGCCGGGGAAGCGCTGCGCGAGGAAGCCGGCGCCGAGCGCGGTGGCGTCGAGGAGCACGGGACGTCCGCCCTGCTCGGCCATGCGCCGCCAGACGGCCCTGGCCACGACGTCGCGAGGCGCCAGCTCGGCGCGTGGATCGACCTCGTGCAGGAACCGCTCGCCGAGCTCGTCGACGAGCACGGCACCCTCGCCGCGCACCGCCTCGGAGATGAGCGGCGTGCCCGGCGCGGCGAGCGCGGTGGGGTGGAACTGCACGAACTCCAGGTCGGCGACGGCCGCGCCCGCGCGGTACGCGGCGGCCACGCCGTCGCCGGTCGCGACGTCGGGGTTCGTCGTATGCCTGTAGAGGCATCCGCTGCCGCCGGTCGCGAGCATGACGGCGTCGGCCCGCACCTCGACCAGGGCACCGGATGCCGCGAGCAGCCGCGCTCCCACCGCCCGGCCGTGCTCGACGAGCAGGTCGGCGAGCATGGTGCCCTCATGCACGTGCACCGCCCGGCGCCGCACCGTGGCGACCAGCGCGGACTCGATCGCCGCGCCCGTGGCGTCGCCCCCGGCGTGCAGGACGCGCGCGCGCGAGTGCGCCGCCTCGAGCCCGCGTTCGAGCCCGGAGTCACCGCGGTCGAATGCGACCCCGAAGCGGATCAGGTCGCGAACGCGCGCCGGCCCCTCGTCGCAGAGCACGCGCACGGCGGCGGGGTCGGAGACGCCCGCGCCCGCCGCGATCGTGTCGGCGTAGTGGCGCTCGACGGAGTCGTCGGGGAACAGGGCGGCCGCGATGCCGCCCTGCGCGTGGCGCGTATTGCCGTCGGCGAGCTCGGCCTTCGTGACGAGCTCCACGGAGTGCCCGGCCTCGGCCGCCCGCACCGCCGTCCAGAGGCCGCCGATGCCGCCCCCGACCACGAGCACGTGCACCATCGTCAGGCTCCCGCGACCGGTGTCACCGAGGCCGGCGGCTTCGCCGCGAGCATCCGCTCGAGGGCGAGGCGAGCCGGATCGGCCACGCTGTCGGGCACCGTGATGCGGTTCACGACGCGTCCGGCGACGAGTTCCTCGAGCACCCACGCGAGGTAGCCCGGGTGGATGCGGTACATCGTCGAGCAGGGGCACACCACCGGGTCGAGGCAGAAGATCGTGTGTTGCGGATACTCCGCCGCGAGGCGCTGCACGAGGTTGATCTCGGTGCCGATCGCGAACGTCGAGCCGTCGGGCGCCGCCTGGATCGCCTTCACGATGAAGTCCGTCGAGCCGGCGGCATCCGCTGCGTCGACCACCGGCATCGGGCACTCGGGGTGCACGATGACCTGCACGCCGGGGTGCTCGGCACGAGCCTGCGCGATCTGGTCGACCGTGAAGCGCCGGTGCACCGAGCAGAAGCCGTGCCACAGGATGACGCGGGCGTCCTCGAGCTCCGACACGGTGCTGCCGCCGAGGGCCTTGCGCGGGTTCCACATCGGCATCTGCTCGACCGGAACGCCCATGGCCTTCGCGGTGTTGCGGCCGAGATGCTGGTCGGGGAAGAACAGCACGCGCTGCCCGCGCTCGAACGCCCACTCGAGCACCGTCCTCGCGTTCGACGAGGTGCAGACGATGCCGCCGTTGCGGCCGACGAAACCCTTGAGCGCCGCCGACGAGTTCATGTAGGTCACGGGAATGACCGGCACGCGCCCGTCGGCGTCGACGGCGGTGAGATCGCCGTACACCTCGGCGAGCTGCTCCCAGCACTCCTCGACGCTGGACTCGTCGGCCATGTCGGCCATCGAGCAGCCGGCGGCGAGGTTCGGCAGGATCACGGCCTGGTCGGGCGTCGACAGCAGGTCGGCGGTCTCGGCCATGAAGTGCACGCCGCAGAACACGATGGCCTGGGCATCGGGCCGGCCCTTCGCGGCGTTCGCGAGCTGGAAGGAATCGCCCGTGAAGTCGGCGTGCTCGATGACCTCGTCGCGCTGGTAGAAGTGGCCGAGCACGACGACGCGGTCGCCGAGCGTCGCCTTCGCGGCGCGGATGCGATCGTGCAGCTCGGCGTCGCTCGCCTCGCGGTACTCCGCGGGCAGCGCACCCTGGCGGGGCGAGCCGGTGGGGATCACGTCGCCCATCGACGAGCCCGGGCCGTAGCCCGCAGGGCCGCGGTCGAACTCCCACGGGCCCTTCGCGAGCGCGGGCGAGCAGGTCGCCCCGGCTGTCGCGCCCTTCGTGATGAGCCGGATGGTGCGGTCGACGGATGCAGCGGCGCGCGTCGAGGTCACGTCGCGGGCCGGGGGAGGTGCGATGGTCATGGGTTCGTCCTCTGCAGTGCGGTGGTGGCTGGTCGATCGGATGCCGCGGGCCCGGCGCCGGTGTCGAAGCGGTAGAGCGCGGGTGGGCGGTGCGGAGTGCCCGCGAGGCGCTGGCCGGTGTCGACGAGGGTGCCGGAGGCCTCCATGGTGCGGCGGAAGTTGGCCGGGTCGAGGCGCCGGCGCAGCACGGCCTCGTGCACGCCGCGGAGCTCCGCAATGGTGAACGTCTCGCCGAGGAGGGCGTGCGCGATGCGGGAGTACTGGAGCTTGGTGCGCAGCCGCCAGAGCGCGTAGTCGATGATCTCGCGGTGGTCGAACGCGAGCTCGGGGAGTTCGTCCTCGTCGAACCAGCACACGTTCTCATCGGAGACGGCGCGCTCCACCTCGTCGGAGTGCACGAGCGCCCAGTACACGACCGAGACCACTCGCTCGTCGGGGGAGCGGTCGGGGGCGCCGAACGTATAGAGCTGCTCGAGGTAGCGCGGCGCGAGGCCCGTGGTCTCGGCGAGCGTGCGTGCCGCGGCCGCGTCGAGGCCCTCGTCGACGGGCAACCAGCCGCCGGGCAGCGCCCAGCGACCGGCACCGGGTTCTCGCAGCCGGCGCACGAGCGGGATGCGCAGGCTGGACGCGGCGGCGCCCTCGTCGGGGCTCAGCGCGAAGATGACGGTGGAGACGGCGAGCCGCGCCTGCGTGCGCTGCTCGTGCTGTTGCGACATCCGCTGCCTCCCCTCTTAGAGTCGGTCTGACTCGAAGTGCTGGGACGAGCTTACAGTCAAATTGACACGAACGCGAATTCCGTGACGTCCTCCGGGCGTGCGCTGAGGCGGAATACGTAGTGCCACGGATGTCGCGGCGTCCGATGAAAGCGAGCATCTGACCACCAGCTCACCCGAATCGAGGCATCATCATGCGCAAGCTCTACTTCGCCGTCACCGTGCTGCTCACCGCGGCCGTCGTCCTGCAGTTGTACCTCGCCGCCGTCGGCGTGTTCTCGAACCCCGAGGACGAACTGTTCGCGTGGCACGGCATGAACGGCCGGGTCGTCCTGCCGATCCTCGCGCTGTTGACGATCGTCGTCGCCGCGCTCGCCCGCGCCGGCAAGCGCACGATCTGGCTCTCGGTGCTGCCGTTCGCCCTCCTGATCCTGCAGACGCTGATCTTCGTCGTCGGCGGCATGATCTTCGGGCTCGGCCCCGACGACCACGCGAACCCGCCACTCGGCGCGACGCTGTTCATCGCCCTTCACGGCGTGAACGGCGCGGCGATCCTGCTGACGAGCGGATGGCTCGCGGTGCGCGCCCGCCGGCTCGTGCGCGAGCCGGTGCCGAAGGGGACCACCACCGCCGAAGCGGCCGCAGAGTCGGCCACCGAGCCGACCCCGGTCGACGCCGAGGTCGCGCGCTGACCGACCGGCCGACCAGTGAGCGAGGGGGGATCCGATGACGACGGCGGCCCTCCTCGCCCTGTTCGCGCTCACGATCCTGCCTGCGGCGGCCTGCTGGCTCGTGGCGGGCTTCGTGGCGGCCGGCGCCGGCAGTGAGCCGGGTCGACGCGAGCGGTGGCTCGTCGTCGCGCTCGCCGCAGGCGGCTCGCTCGCGGTCGTCGCCGCCGGCGTGATCACGGCGCTCCTCGCCGGGCGTGGCTGGTGGTTCGTCGCCGAGAAGGTCGTGCTCGGGCTGCCGCTCGCCGCCGTCGGCGCGGTTGCGGGATCGATCGGCCTCGCGCGCTGGCTGCGAGGCGACCGCACGCCACGCGCACGGGTGCTGCTGCTCGCCGGCGGATTCGCCGTGGCCGCCGCCGCGGTCGCGTCCTGGCTCATCGGGTACCCGGTGCAGCCGGTCGCCGCACTCGTGCTCGTCGCGGCCGTGCTGCTCGCGACCGGCCTCACCTGGGCGATCCTCGCGTCGCGCGGCCGCCGCTCGGTCGTCGGGTTCGCGGGCCTCCTCGCGGTCCTCCTCGCCGGCGGCGTCGGGTGGTCGTGGCTCGCCGATACCGCCGCGCCGAGCCTCGAGGCGGCCGGGCACGAGCATGGGGATATGGGCGGCACGTCCGCGCTCGCTGCCGCGCCGGCCGCGGCATCCGGTGTCCGCTCGGTCGAGGAGCTGCGGACGCCGGTGGATGCTGCAGGGCCGATGCGCTCGTTCGAGCTGACCGCCGCGCAACGCAGCGTGACGCTGTCGTCGGGCGCGAGCATCGACGTGTGGTCGTTCGGCGAGGCGCTGCCCGGACCGGAGCTGCGCGTCACCGAGGGCGACCTCGTCGAGGTGACCCTGCGCAACCGCGACGTCGACGCAGGCGTGACGCTGCATTGGCACGGCGTCGACGTGCCGAACGGCGAGGACGGCGTCGCCGGCGTCACGCAGGACGCGGTGCTCCCCGGCGACGAGTTCACCAGCCGCTTCGTGGCCGAGACCCCGGGCACGTACTGGTATCACACGCACCAGGCCTCGTCGGAGGGCGTCCGCAGGGGTCTCTACGGCATGCTCGTCGTGGAGCCCGCGGCCGGCCAGGCGGAGGACGTCGATCTCGCGCTTCCCGTGCACACGATCGGCGGCGCGGTGCTCGTCGGCGCCGTCGACGGGCCGCAGGCGCTCGAGGTGCCGGCCGGCGGTGCGGTGCGGCTGCGCATCGCGAACACCGACCGTGCGCCGTTGCGGGTGCTCCTCGCGGGCACGCCGTTCCGCGTCGCCGCGGTCGACGGCCGCGACGTCGCCGGCGGCGCCGAGGTCGAGGGGGAGGCGGTGCGCCTCGCCGCGGGAGCCCGAGCCGATCTCGTCTTCACGATGCCCGAGACGCCCGTGCGACTCTCGACCGACGCCTCGCGCGAATCGGTGCTCGAGCTCGCGCCGCTGGGGGCGGCATCCGCTCGCGACGCCGCGTGGCCCTCGGTGACGGATGCCCCGGAGCTCGACCTGCTCGCCTACGGCGACGCCGCGGCGCCCGACCTCGGTCCGTTCACCGTGGAGGCCGACCTCGTGCTCGACCGGATGCCGCGCTTCGTGGGCGGGGCGCCCGCGTACGCGTATACGGTGAACGGCCGGGTGTTCCCGCACATCGCGCCGATCGTGGTGCGCGAGGGCGACGTCGTGAGGATCACGATCGCGAACCGCGGCTTCGACGCGCACCCGATGCACGTGCACGGTCACCACGTGCTCGTGCTCTCACGAGACGGAGTCGGCGCCACCGGCGCGCCGCTCTGGCTCGACACCGTCGACGTGCGCCCGGGTGAGGTGTGGGAGGTCGCACTCGTCGCCGACAACCCCGGCATCTGGATGGACCACTGCCACGACCTCGAGCACGCCGCGCAGGGCATGATGATGAGCCTCGCGTACGAAGGCGTCACCACCCCGTTCGAGCACGACGCGCACGCCAACCGCCCGGAGTGACGCTGCCCCGCACGTGACGCTGCGCCTCCAGCATTGACACCGCAGCAAGAGACCGAATCGGTGATCCGAAGCGGGGTCTACTGCTGGGCCGACGCCACCCGCCACCCACGCTGGTGCAGGCGGGCGGCGATCCGCTGCGTGGTCAGCTGCGAGCGGTGCCCCACCACATCGGGAACGTCGTCCGCGGTCACCCGGACCACGATCCATCCGATGTCCTGCAGTCGTTCGTATCGAGCGATGTCGCGGCGGAACTGTTCGGGAGCGCGATGATGGTCGCCCTCGTACTCCATCGCGATGCGCTGATCGGGATACGCGAGATCGACAGATGGCTCGTAGGGTGCGAGCCGCGGGTCGCGAACCCGATAGCCGACCATTGGTTCGGGCAGCCCCGCCCGGACGATACGGAGACGGAGCAGCGTCTCCCTGCGTGACAGCGGTCCGGGACGAAGGAGGGGCAACGCATCGCGGAGGCGCCCGGCGCCCACGCCGCGATGATGGCGTGCCGTCCCCACCGTGAGAGTCGCAAGGGACGCGACCCGCGGGCCGCCTCCGAGCTTCTCGCGTCCGGTGATGAGGAAGTCGCCGGCCGCAACGAGGTCATCGACGCCGAGGAGGGTCGCGAGCTGGCACCACGTGGTCGCGGCGTCCGTCACGCGGATGCCGCCGGCCACGAGCGTGCCGGTTCGCCTCGGGTCGAGCTGGTGTCCGATCACGTTGCGGACCCTCGGCTGCGGATCGCCGGCGAGGACGGAGACGTGCAGGCGCAGATCCGACTCGACATGCAGTGGGAGGGGCACACCGTTCAGGATCGCCGCGGTCGCATGGCTGAAGAACTGGGTCGGCGGCATCCGCGTCGCGTAGGCGGCGGCCAGACTCGCGACGGTCGCAGGGGCGTCGGCATCGAGTCGCGCGCCCCGGAACGGGATGCGGAGGTCGGATGCCTCGAGCCGGCGCCTGCTCACTCCGAGTTCCAACGCGTCGACGACCGCGAACGACTGGCGTGCGGCGATCGATTCGGGGAGCGGTTCGGGACGACGCACCCGCTCAGCGTGCCCTCCCAGCGGCCGCCGGGCCCGCGCTTGTCCACAGGCGGCGTGCCCGCACTCGACGTGCCTATTCACTCCGCAGAGAACCACGTTCTGGGGTGCCCAGAGCGTGGTGGACTACGGAGTCGATGGGCGCGCGACGCGCTGCGCTGCGCTGCTAGGATCGGCGGTACAACCTCACACCGGGCCATCGACGCATCGCGGGAGAGCCGGAGTCATCCGGCACCGAAGGAGCAAGCCTCCCCGCCAATCTCTCAGGTCACCACACCGCGATGACGAGGCCGCTCTGAAAAGCGGATCGGGCATTCCCGCCACATCCCGCCGACGGTGAAAGCGCGAACAACGCGTGAAACTCTCAGGCCCATGACAGAGGGGGAGTTCCCAGCGGCATCCGCCGACCGCCCACGCGACTCTGGAGAACTCGTGACCGACCCCGGCACCACCGAAACCGGCACCATCGAACGTCGGAGCCCCCTCGATGCGGTGCACCGCGCCGCGGGCGCCTCGTTCACCGACTTCGCCGGGTGGCAGATGCCCGTGAGGTACTCGAGCGACCTCGCCGAGCACCACGCCGTGCGCACGCATTCCGGCCTCTTCGATCTCTCGCACATGGGCGAGATCATCGTCGTCGGGCCCGAGGCCGCGCTCTCGCTCGACTACGCGCTCGCCGGCAAGCTCTCGGCGATCGCCGAGGGCCAGGCGAAGTACTCGCTCCTCCTCGACCGCGACGGCGGCGTCATCGACGACCTCGTCGTCTACCGCACGGGCGAGGACCGCTACATGGTCGTCGCCAATGCGGCGAACCGCGAGGTCGTCGCCAAGGAACTCCGCGACCGCACGTCGCCGTTCGAGACCGACGTGTTCGACGAGAGCGACGACATCGCGCTCATCGCCCTGCAGGGGCCCGATGCCCTCGAGGTGCTGCAGCAGGCCCCCGGATTCGGCATGCAGGGTCCCGGCAATGACGAGGAGGACTTCGTCACCGGCCTCGAGCGTCTCAAGTACTACCGCGCGATCGCCGCGGAGTACGAGGGCGAGCCGGTGCTTGTGGCGCGCACCGGCTACACCGGCGAAGACGGCTTCGAGCTCTACGTCGCACCCGACCTCGCCCCGCGCCTGTGGGACGCCCTCCGCGAGACCGGCGGACCCCGCGTCGTGCCGTGCGGCCTCGCGAGCCGCGACACCCTCCGCCTCGAGGCGGGCATGCCGCTCTACGGGCACGAGCTGAGTCGCGACATCCTGCCGGTGCAGGCCGGCCTCGGCCGCGTCGTCGCGCTCACCAAGGAGGGCGACTTCGTCGGCCGCGAGGCCGTCGAGCAGGGTCCTGCCGCAGATGCCCCGGTGCTGGTCGGCCTCGCTGCGGAGGGACGCCGCGCCGCGCGCGCCGACTACGAGGTGTACGACGGCGAGGGTGCTGATGCCGCGCGCGTCGGCGTCGTGACGAGCGGCGCCCTCTCGCCGACGCTCGGCCACCCCGTGGCGATGGCGCTCGTCGCCCCGGATGCCGCGGAGATCGGCCGCGGCCTCTTCGTCGACGTCCGTGGCACGCGCGTCGCGGCATCCGTCGTCCCGCTCCCGTTCTACAAGCGCCAAGCCTGACCGCCGGCGCCCACCTACCGCACCCACCGCCCGCACGCACCGCCCATCGCGAGGAGAGACCATGACCGACCAGACCGCCCTGCAGTACACCGAAGAGCACGAGTGGGTGCGCGTCGACGGCGACACCCTGACGATCGGCATCACCGACTACGCGGCCGAGAAGCTGGGCGACGTCGTGTACGTCGACCTGCCCGCGGTCGGCTCGAAGATCACCGCGGGCGCGGTCGTCGGCGAGATCGAGTCGACCAAGTCGGTCGGCGAGCTGTTCGCGCCCGTCGACGGCGAGGTCGTCGAGGCGAACCAGGCCGTCGTCGACTCGCCCGAGCTCGTGAACAGCGACCCGTTCGGCGAGGGCTGGCTCATCAAGGTCGCCGCCGCGGGCCTGCCGAAGCTCCTCAGCCACGACGAGTACCGGGCGCTCACGGGCGAATAGCACCGCGCTCCGACCGCACCCGGACAGAACACGAAGGATCACCATGCCCGTCTCCTCGGCCTTCGACGCCGACGCCTTCGGCCGTCGTCACATCGGCACCACGCCGCACGACCACGAGTGGATGCTCGCCGCCCTCGGCTACGACTCCCTCGACGCGCTCATGACGGCGGCGGTGCCGACGGCGATCCGCATGGGGGAGGTGATCGACTCGGTCATCCCGCCGGCCGCCACCGAGCGCGAGGCGCTCGAGGAGCTCGCGGCGCTCGCCGAGCAGAACACGGTGCGCACCTCGATGATCGGCCTCGGCTACTCCGGCACGATCACGCCGGCCGTGATCCAGCGCAACGTGCTCGAGAACCCGAGCTGGTACACCGCCTATACGCCATACCAGCCCGAGATCTCGCAGGGCCGGCTCGAGGCGCTCATCAACTTCCAGACGATGGTCGCCGACCTCACCGGGCTCGACACCGCGAACGCGTCGATGCTCGACGAGAGCACCGCCGTCGTGGAGGGCATGCTCCTCGCCCGCCGCGCGTCGAAGTCCGCGTCGAATCGCTTCGTCGTCGACGCCGACACGCTGCCGCAGACCCACGCGCTGCTCGTCTCCCGCGCCGAGGCGGTGGGCATCGAGCTCGTCGTCGCGTCGCTCGACGAGGACACGGATGTCGCCGCCCTCGGCGAGCACTTCGGGCTCTTCGTGCAGTACCCGGGCGCCTCGGGCCGCGTGTGGAACCCGGCATCCGTCATCACGGCGTCGAAGGCGCAGGGCTCGCTCATCGTCGTCGCGGCCGACCTGCTCGCCATGGCGCTCCTCACGAGCCCCGGTGAGCTCGGCGCCGACGTCGCAGTCGGCACCTCGCAGCGCTTCGGCGTGCCGATGGGCTTCGGGGGACCGCACGCCGGCTACATGGCCGTGCGCAAGGGTCTCGAGCGACAGCTTCCAGGACGCCTCGTGGGCGTGTCGCAGGATGCCGCGGGTCACCCCGCCTACCGCCTCAGCCTCCAGGCGCGCGAGCAGCACATCCGCCGCGAGAAGGCCACGTCGAACATCTGCACCGCGCAGGTGCTGCTCGCCGTGATGGCGTCGATGTATGCGGTGTACCACGGCCCCCGCGGCATCCGTCACATCGCCGTCACGACCGCGGCGAAGGCGAAGGCGCTCGCCGACGTGCTCGCCGGGTTCGGGCTCACACTCGCGAATGATGCCTACTTCGACGCGATCCGCGTGCACGTGCCCGGACTCGCGAAGCACGTGGTCGCCCGCGGTCGCGAGCTCGGCCTCAACCTGTGGGAGGCGGACGAGGCGACCGTTCACATCGCCGTCGACGAGACGACGACCGCCGACGAGCTCTCGCGTGTCGTCGAGTCGTTCGGCTTCGACCCCCGCACCGCGGTGCCGGTGTCGCTGCGCGAGGTCCCCGCGAGCCTGCCGGAGTCGCTCCGCCGCACGAGCTCCTACCTCGAGCACCCCGTGTTCAACACGCACCAGTCCGAGACGCAGATGATGCGGTACCTCAAGCAGCTCGCCGACCGCGACTACGCGCTCGACCGCGGCATGATCCCGCTCGGCTCCTGCACCATGAAGCTCAACGCGGCCACCGAGATGCAGTCGGTCACCTGGCCCGAGTTCGCGAACCTGCACCCGTTCGCCCCAGAGGCCGACGTCGAGGGCACGCTCGGGCTCATCGAACAGCTCGAGAACTGGCTCGCCGAGGTCACCGGATACGACACCGTGTCGCTGCAGCCGAACGCCGGCAGCCAGGGCGAGCTCGCGGGACTCCTCGCGATCCGCGGCTACCACCGCGCGAACGGCGACGTCGACCGCGACCTCTGCCTCATCCCCTCGAGCGCACACGGCACGAACGCGGCATCCGCCGTGCTCGCCGGCATGCGTGTCGTGGTCGTGGCCTGCGACGAGCTCGGCAACGTCGACCTCGACGACCTGCGCGCCAAGATCGCCGAGCACGCCGACCGCATCGCGGCGCTCATGATCACGTACCCGTCGACGCACGGCGTGTACGAGCACGAGGTGACCCGGATCACCCAGGCCGTGCACGACGCGGGCGGCCAGGTCTACGTCGACGGCGCGAACCTCAACGCCCTGCTCGGCTATGCCCGCTTCGGCGACTTCGGCGGCGACGTCTCGCACCTCAACCTGCACAAGACGTTCTGCATCCCGCACGGCGGCGGAGGCCCGGGCGTCGGCCCGGTCGCGGCGAAGGCGCACCTCGCGCCGTACCTGCCCGGACACCCGTTCGCGCAGCGCGCCGACCACTCCAGTGGCGTCACCCACGACGGCGGCCCGGTGTCGGCGGCGCCCTACGGCAGCCCGTCGATCCTGCCGATCTCATGGGCGTACGTGCGCATGATGGGCTCGGAGGGACTGAAGCAGGCCACCGCAACGGCCGTGCTCGCGGCGAACTACGTCGCCGCGCGGCTGCGCGACCACTACCCCGTGCTCTACACGGGTGACAACGGCCTCGTCGCGCACGAGTGCATCCTCGACGTGCGGCCGCTCACCGCGGCGACCGGAGTCACCGTCGACGACGTCGCGAAGCGGCTCATCGACTACGGCTTCCACGCGCCGACCATGTCGTTCCCCGTGGCGGGCACGCTCATGGTCGAGCCCACCGAGTCGGAGGACCTCGCCGAGCTCGACCGCTTCATCGAGGCGATGATCGCGATCAAGGCCGAGGCCGACGCGGTGGGCCGCGGCGAGTGGCCGGCCGACGACAACCCGCTGCGCAACGCGCCGCACACGGCCGAGTCGGTCATCGCGGGGGAGTGGACGCACCCGTACACGCGCGAGCAGGCCGTGTACCCGGTGCACTCGCTGGTGCGCAACAAGTACTGGGCGCCTGTGCGTCGCATCGACCAGGCCTACGGCGACCGCAACCTCGTGTGCGCCTGCCCGCCGGTCGAAGCCTTCGCGTAAGCGACCCGTCTCACCGGAGGAGCCCCCCACACGGCGCGGGCTCCCGAGTCGCCGATGAGCACGAGGCGCTTGCGGGCGGCAGGCCGGAACGTGCCGAGCAGCAGTGCGAGTACCGTGAGAGGCGTGAGCACGACCACCGCGTGCACGACGAGCGGGTGGAGTGGGAGGCCCGCGACCTGGAGGACGTCCTCCGACGCGAGCTGCGTGGCATCCACGCCGGGAACACGTCGCGCCCCGCGCCGGGGTTCATCCGGGCCGCCGGGTGAACCGTTCGCGGCGCCGCCTCGTTGTGAAGGCAGGAGGTGACGGATGCAGCCCGACGATGACAGCCGGCTGGTCGCCCTGTACGACGCGCACGGGCCGTCGGTGTGGCGGTACGTCGTGCACCTCACCGGCGACCCGGCGGGCGCCGACGACATCGTGCAGGAGACGCTGCTGCGCGCCTGGCGGAGCCCGCGCATCCTCGCCCAGGAGCCGTCCTCGACGAGGTCGTGGATGTTCACCGTGGCCCGCAACCTGGTGATCGACGAGGCGCGCAGCGCCCGCCGGCGCCATGAGATCGTGGCGGCCGAGCCGCCGGAACGCGTGCAGGACGACGCCACCGAGGCCCTGTTCGAGAGCCTCCTGGTGGAGGAGGCCCTCGGGACGCTGAGCCTGGAGCATCGCGCGGTGATCGTGCACGCGTACTACGGCGGATGCGGCGTGGCCGAGGTCGCGCGTCGCCTCGGCATCCCCGAGGGCACCGTCAAGTCGCGCCTGCACTACGGCCTGCGGGCGCTCCGCCTCGCCCTGCAGGAGAAAGGGGTGACGCGATGAACCCGGATCACGTCCTCTACGCCGACTGGGACTCCGCGTACGTGCTCGGCGCCCTCTCGCCCGCGGAGCGCCGCGAGTTCGAGGAGCACCTCGAGACCTGCGAGACGTGCCGCCGCTCCGTCACGGAGCTCGCGCCCATGCCGGGCCTGCTCGCGCGACTCTCGCCCGAGCGCGCAGCCGCGCTCGTCGACGATCCGGATGCCGCGTCAGCCGCGGCACCGCGCGACGAGCTCCTCGCGGCCGTGCGGCGGGAGGACCGCCGCCTGCGCGCCCGTCGCAATCGGGTCTGGCTCGCCGCGGCGGTCGCCGCCGCGGTGCTCGCGCTCGTCGCGATCGCGGTGCCGCTCACGTTCGTCCGGCCCGGCGCCGGCACGGAGTCGGTCGCATTCGAGGCCGTCGCCGACGTACCGCTCACCGCGACCGCCACGCTCACCACGACGGAGTGGGGCACGAGGATCGAGCTCGACTGCCGCTATGCCGGCGACGGGGCATCCGACGCACCGCCCGACGGCTGGCCGTACGCGCTCGTGGTCGTCGACCGCGACGGCGAGCGCAGCGACGTGTCCAGCTGGCGGGCGAGTCCCGGATCCGCCGCGCGTCTGGCTGCGGGCACCGCGGTCGACCTCGACGACATCGCCTCGCTCGAGATCCGCGCGGTCGGCAGCGGCGACGTGCTCATGCGTGGGACGTCGGGCTGAGCCTCGCCGGTGAACCATCGGGGCGGCGGCGGATACTGATCCGACGAGGCTCCTCGGGAGTACACTGAGATTCTCTCGCATAGGGGGTGCGCATGATCTCCGCCGATCTCATCGCAGTACTCGCGACGGTCGCGTTCGTCGGGCTCTTCGTCGGGACGTCGATGCTCGCCGGCAGCGGCTTCGGACTCGAGAAACGCGCGAGTCTTCTCGAGCGACGCGACCCGGGCACCGCCGCCGCCCTCCGCCGCGCGCAGTTCATGAGCGACTTCCCGAGCGGGGGCGTCTTCGGCGACGAGGGGTTCCTCGCCGTCTGCTCGCCCAGCCGCCGCAGCTGGTACGAGGGGGCCAGGGTGCGGGCGACCGACTCCGACCTCCGGGTGGAGGTCCCGGAGGAGGCGCTGCCGCCGATGCCTGCCACGGTCGTCGCCCTCGCGCGGAGCGAGCACGTGCCGCAGGCGCCGCGCCCGCGGCATCCGTCGACGCCGGCGTCAACCCCGGCGCACGCTCACTCGGCGGGCGGGGCGAAGAGCTCGGGCCACCAGCCGACCGCGAGCGGGTAGCCGACGAACGACACGACGTCGATGACCCAGTGCGCGATGACGAGCGGCATCACGCGGCCCCATCGCGCATAGCACCACCCGAAGACGATGCCCATCGCCGCATTGCCGACGAAGGGCCCGAAGCCCTGGTAGAGGTGGTAGGTGCCGCGCAGCAGCGCGCTCGACACGATCGTCGCCCACGGCCCCACGCCCAGCTCGCGGAATCGCGTGAACAGGTAGCCGACGACGATGACCTCCTCGCTGAGGGCCGCCTCGAGCGCCCGCAGCACGAGCACCGGCACGGTCCACCAGAACCAGTCGGCCGGTGACGTCTGCACGGCGACCGTGAGGCCGAGCGCCCGCCCGATCGCGTAGAGCGCGAGCCCCGGCACGCCGATCACGGCCACGAGCAGGAGGCCGGATGCCGCGTCCCGGCCGGGCCGCGTGAGATCGAGGCCGATACGACGGAACGGGCTCACGCCCGGCTGCCACAGCAGGTAGAGCACGAGGGCCACCGCGAACAGCCCGAAGAAGATGTCGAGGAACTGGTACGTGAAGTCGAGCCACTCGCGGCTCGAGCGCGACGGGTTGAGCGCCACGGACTGGTCGCCGAGCGCACGCTCCTCGGTGAGCTTCGCGATGAGCGACACGATCGAGTACACAGCGGATGCCCCGAGCGAGAGCCCGAGGACGATCACGACCTCGATCCGCAGGCGTCGTGCAGTCGGCATGCGGACATCCTCGCACGGAGGCCGTGAACGCAAGAATCCTGCGTGTCGAGCATGGTTTCGCGCTCCGTCCGTCTCGCTAGATTGCGCGTCGGTAACGGTTTTCTCAGGAGTTTGATTCCACAGGAACCGCTCCATAGTCTCGATCTACCAGCGCTCCAGTGCGGCCAGAAGTCGCGCTGTCGACGCACATCTCACAGGAGGAACATTGAAGATCAAGAGAATTGGCGTTGCCGCCATTGCTCTTGCGGCTGCGGGAGCGCTCACGCTCTCGGGCTGCACCAGCGGTGCGCCATCGTCGACTGAAGGTGCCGGCAGCTCGACTGCGATCATCACGACGAACGGCTCGGAGCCGCAGAACCCGCTGATCCCCACCAACACCAACGAGACCGGTGGCTCAAAGATCACTGAGTCGATCTTCGCCGGCCTCGTGTACTACGACGTCGACGGCGCCCCGCACAACGACGTCGCCGAGTCGATCGAGACCGACGACTCGCAGACCTACACGATCAAGATCAAGCCCGACCAGAAGTTCACGAACGGCGAGCCGGTCGACGCGAACTCGTTCGTCGACGCATGGAACTACGGCGCCGCGCTCGACAACGCGCAGCTCAACAGCTACTTCTTCGAGGGCATCGAGGGCTTCAGCTACGACGAGAACGTCCCCGAGCTGCCCGGCCTCGAGGTCGTCGACGACACGACCTTCACGGTGACGCTCGCCCAGCCGGAGTCGGACTTCCCGCTCCGCCTCGGCTACACGGCGTTCAAGCCGCTGCCGGCGTCGGCATTCGACGACCTCGAGGCCTTCGGCGAGAACCCGGTCGGCAACGGCCCGTACATGCTCGACGGCGAGGGCGCCTGGAAGCACAACGAGAAGATCGACCTCGTCGTGAACCCCGACTACGACGGCCCGCTCAAGGCGGTGAACGGTGGTCTCTCGATCATCTTCTACGCGACGCAGGAGGCCTCGTACGCCGACCTCCAGGGCGGCAACCTCGACGTCCTCGACCAGATCCCGGCGGGCGCGCTGTCGACCTACCAGAGCGAGTTCGAGGGCCGTTCGGTCAACCAGGCCTTCTCGGGCATCCAGACGTTCACCGTCCCGGAGCGCCTCCCGCACTTCTCGGGTGAGGAGGGCAAGCTCCGTCTGGCCGCGCTCTCGAAGGCGATCGACCGCGAGGAGATCACCGACGTGATCTTCGAGGGGACCCGAAGCCCGGCCCACGACTTCACGGCGCCGACCCTCGACGGCTACTCGGAGGACATCCCGGGCACCGAGGTGCTCGAGTTCGACCCCGAAGGGGCCGCGGAGCTCTGGGCCGAGGCCGACGCCATCTCCCCGTGGAGCGGCTCCTTCCAGATCGGCTACAACGCCGACGGCGGCCACGGCCCGTGGGTCGACGCTGTTGCCAACCAGCTGAAGAACAACCTCGGCATCGACGCCTCGGGCGCTCCGTACCCGACGTTCGCCGAGTTCCGCACGGCGATCACCGACCGCACGATCCAGACCGCGTTCCGCACCGGTTGGCAGGCCGACTACCCGGCCCTGTACAACTTCCTCGGACCGATCTACGGCACGGGTGCAGGCTCGAACGACGGCGACTACTCGAACCCCGAGGTCGACTCGCTGCTCGACGAGGGTCTCGCCGAGACCGACCTCGACGCTGCGAACGAGAAGTTCCAGCAGGTGCAGGAGATCCTGTTCCAGGACCTCCCCGCGATCCCGCTCTGGTACTACAACGTGAACGGCGCGTGGAGCGAGTTGGTCGACAACGTGCAATACGGCTGGAACTCGGTTCCGCTCTACTACCAGGTCACCAAGAGCGAGTAATTCTCGTTCCGGGGCGACTCCGGGTTAGACTCTGAGGCGCCCGTGGGGCGGCAGCCGATCGGCTGCCGCCCCACTCCCACGTATCCCCGGTGCGAACCCGATCGGCGTAGCATCGTTGGGACGAACTCGCACAACGGTGAGGTTTCTTCAACATGTCAACATCCACGAAATGCGGGGCCTGATCCATGGCCGGCTATATCGTGCGCCGAGTGCTGCAGGCGATCCCTGTGCTGCTCGGCACCACCTTCCTGATCTACTTCATGGTCTTCGCAATGCCCGGAGACCCGATCGTCGCGCTGTTCGGCGACAAGACGCCGCCCCCGCAGGTCATCGAAGCGCTGCGTGAGCGGTACCACCTGGACCAGCCGTTCATCGTCCAGTACTTCATCTTCCTCGGCAACATCTTCCGAGGCGACCTCGGCGTCTCGTTCTCGGGACAGCCGGTATCGGAGGTCCTTGCGTCCACCTTCCCGGTGACGCTCCGACTCGCGGCCCTCGCGATCTTCTTCGAGATGGTCGCCGGCATCACCGTCGGCCTCATCTCGGGACTTCGCAAGGGCGGCATCTTCGACGCGAGCGCGCTCGTGGTGAGCCTCATCCTGATCTCGCTGCCGATCTTCGTCGTCGCCTTCGTCGCGCAGTACATCTTCGGCATCCAACTCGGATGGTTCAGAACCACAGTGGGCATCGGCGCCCCGATGCAGGACCTGATATTGCCGGCCCTCGTGTTGGCGACCATCAGCTTCGCGCAGATCAGTCGACTGACGAGGGCGTCGGTCATCGACACCGAGGGACAGGACTTCGTTCGCACCGCCGCGAGCAAGGGCCTCTCCCGCAATCGCATCGTCCCTGTGCACATCCTGCGCAACTCGCTGATCCCGGTCGTCACGTACCTCGCGGTCGACTTCGGCACGCTCATGGTCGGCGCGACGGTGACCGAGGGCATCTTCAACGTCCCCGGAGTGGGACGCACCCTGTACCAGGCCATCATTCGCGGAGAGGGGCCGACCGTCGTCGCCTTCGTGACGGTCATGGTGCTGATCTACCTCGTGGTGAACCTGCTGGTGGATCTGCTGTACGCCGTTCTCGACCCGAGGATTCGCTATGCCAAGTAACATCACCAGACCCGATCAGCAGCACTATGTCGCGCCGATCGAGGAGACGCCGGTGGTCGCCATCGACGCCGTCAAGACCGAGGGCAAGCCCTCGAACCTGTGGATCGACGCATGGAACGACGTGCGCAAGCGCCCGATGTTCTGGATCTCGTCGGCACTCATCGTGCTCGTCGTGGTGGTCGCCCTGTTCCCCGGCCTGTTCACGCAGGTGCCCCCGAACAACGACTGCCAGCTCGCGAACAGCAACGGGGGGCCGACCGATGGCCACCCGCTCGGCTTCACGAAGCAGGGCTGCGACATCTACTCGCGCATCATCCACGGCACCGCGACATCGCTGTCGGTCGGCATCATCGTGACGACGCTCGTCTTCGTGCTCGGCATCGTGTTCGGTTCCTTCGCGGGCTTCTACGGCGGATGGCTCGACTCGGTGCTCTCGCGCCTCGGCGACATCTTCTTCTCGATCCCCTACATCCTCGCCGCCGTGGTCATCATGTCGGTGTTCTCGCAGTACGCGAACGTGTGGGTGATCTCGCTCGCCATCGGCATATTCGCGTGGCCGGCGACAGCACGTGTGCTGAGAGCCGAGATCCTGAGGGTGAAGAACTCCGACTTCGTGATGGCGTCGACCGCGCTCGGCGTCTCACGCTTCCGCATCCTGCTGCGCCACGTGCTGCCGAACTCGATCGCCCCCGTCATCGTGATCACGACGATCTCGCTCGCCGCGGCGATCGTCGCAGAGGCGACGCTGTCGTTCCTCGGCGTCGGCCTGCCCTCGAACATCATGTCGTGGGGCAACGACATCAGCGCGGCGCAGTCCGACCTCCGCACTGCTCCACAGGTGCTGATCCTCCCGTCGATCGCGCTGTCGGTCACGGTGCTGAGCTTCATCCTGCTCGGCGAGGTCATCCGCGACGCGCTCGACCCGAAGGCGAGGGCCCAGCGATGACCGAGATCGTGAACACCACCGGCGTGCAGCAGACTGCGGTCGATATCGGAGAGCGCCCGCTCCTCGAGATCAAGGGCCTCCAGGTCGGCTTCAACACCCAGGACGGCGTGATCAAGGCCGTCGACGGCATCGACATCACCCTCTATCGCGGGCAGAGCCTCGCGATCGTGGGCGAGTCGGGCTCCGGCAAGTCGACGACGGCGCACGCCATCATCAAGCTGCTGCCCGGGACAGGGCACATCTCCGGCGGCCAGATCCTCCTCGACGGCCAGGACCTCACCAAGACGTCGGAGAAGGAGATGGAGGCGATCCGCGGTCGCAAGATCGGGTTCGTGCCGCAGGACCCGATGTCGAACCTCAACCCGGTGTGGTCGATCGGCTTCCAGGTCGAGGAGGCCATCAAGGCCAACGGCATCGCCTCCGGGCGCAAGGAGGTCAAGAAGCGCGCGATCGAGGTGCTGAAGCAGGCCGGCCTGCAGGACGCCGACCGGCGCCTGAAGCAGTTCCCGCACCAGTTCTCGGGCGGCATGCGCCAGCGTGTGCTCATCGGCATGGGCCTCGCGGCCGACCCGCAGCTGCTGATCGCCGACGAGCCCACCTCTGCACTCGACGTGACGGTGCAGCGCGTGATCCTCGACCACCTCGAGTCCCTCACCCGCGAGCTCGGCACGACGCTGCTGTTCATCACGCACGACCTCGGCCTCGCCGCCGAGCGCGCCGAGCAGCTCGTCGTCATGTACAAGGGCAAAGTCGTGGAGTCCGGGCCGTCGGCCCAGATCCTGAAGGACCCGCAGCATCCGTACACGCAGCGCCTGGTGGCCGCAGCGCCGAGCCTCGCCTCGCGCCGCATCCAGGCGACCGGGAGCATCGCGGCGGCCGAGTCGGGCATGAAGGCCGACGCATCGCATGTGGCCGGCGAGGAGATCGACCTCATCGCCACGGCCGAGGCGCGTGCCGAGGCGGTCGAGGCCGCGGCATCCGCCCCGCCCGCGATCGTCGTCGAGGACCTCACCAAGGTCTTCAAGATCCGCGGATCCGGCGAGTTCACTGCAGTCGACAACGTGTCCTTCCAGATCCCGAAGGGCACCACGATGGCCCTCGTCGGCGAGTCGGGCTCCGGCAAGTCGACCGTCGCGAAGATGCTGCTGAAGCTCGAGGACGCCACGAGCGGAAAGATCGTCGTGGGCGGAAAGGACCTCGCGTCGACCACCGGCAAGGAGCTCTTCCAGCTCCGCAGCCGCATGCAGCCGGTGTTCCAGGACCCGTACGGTTCGCTGAACCCGCTGCGCAACATCGGCAACACCATCTCGGAGCCGCTGTCCACGCACAAGTACGGCACGAAGGCCACGCGCCGCCAGCGCGTGCACGAGCTGCTCGACCAGGTGTCGCTGCCGCGTACGCTCATCAGCCGGTACCCGAACGAGCTCTCGGGCGGCCAGCGCCAGCGCGTCGCCATCGCGCGTGCGCTCGCCCTGAAGCCCGAGATCGTCGTGCTCGACGAGGCGGTCTCCGCCCTCGACGTGCTCGTCCAGGCGCAGATCCTGCGCCTGCTCGCCGACCTGCAGTCCGAGCTGGGGCTCACGTACCTGTTCATCACCCACGACCTCGCGGTCGTGCGCGTCATCGCCGACCACGTTTCGGTGATGCAGCGAGGCAAGATCGTCGAGAAGGCGACCACCGACGAGGTGTTCGACAACCCGAGGGAGCAGTACACCCGCGACCTGCTCGCGGCGATCCCCGGGGCCGGCATCGAGCTCGGCGCGTAGCCTACGTCACCGCGCGAACGCCCGGCATCCGCTCACCGGATGCCGGGCGTTCGCCGTTCCCAGCCGAACCCGTGCCGCGCACGGTAGGCTTGCATGGCGTGCGCCGCGCATCGGCTTCGCGCGATCCCACAGACCTTCACACCCAGCGCTTCCGCGCTGCCGCCGTGCCGCCCACCGAGGGCCGCGTCGGTGCCACGTGACGACCCGCATCACTGAGGACCAACCACCATGGCCAACGCCACCCGCAACGACCTGCGCAACGTCGCGATCGTCGCCCACGTCGACCACGGCAAGACGACGCTCGTCGACGCCATGCTCAAGCAGACGAACTCCTTCGCCGAGCACGCCCACGTCGACGAGCGCGCGATGGACTCGAACGAGCTCGAGCGCGAGAAGGGCATCACGATCCTCGCGAAGAACACGGCGGTGGAGTACGCGGGCGCGCACGCGGCATCCGGCCCCGTGACGATCAACGTCATCGACACGCCCGGTCACGCCGACTTCGGCGGCGAGGTCGAGCGCGGCCTCTCGATGGTCGACGGCGTCGTGCTGCTCGTCGACGCGAGCGAGGGCCCGCTGCCGCAGACCCGCTTCGTGCTGCGGAAGGCGCTCGAGGCGCGCCTGCCGGTCATCCTGCTGGTGAACAAGACCGACCGTCCCGACGCGCGCATCGACGAGGTCGTCGCCGAGAGCCAGGACCTGCTCCTCGGCCTTGCGAGCGACCTCGCCGACGACGCCGTGTCTGCTGGAACGGACGGCGAGCTCGACCTCGACGCCATCCTCGACGTGCCGGTGGTGTACGCGTCGGGCAAGGCCGGCCGTGCGTCGAGCAACAAGCCGGAGAACGGCAGCCTCCCCGACAGTGACGACCTCGAGCCTCTGTTCGAGGCGATCCTGCAGCACGTCCCCGCGCCGACCTACGACGACGAGGCGCCCCTGCAGGCGTGGGTGACGAACCTCGACGCATCGCCGTTCCTCGGCCGCCTCGCACTGCTGCGCGTGTTCAACGGCACGATCCGCAAGGGCCAGACGGTCGCGTGGGTCCGTCACGACGGCTCGCACTCGAACGTGCGCATCACCGAGCTGCTGAAGACGAAGGCGCTCGACCGGTACCCGGCCGAGGAGGCGGGCCCCGGCGACATCATCGCGGTGGCCGGCATCGAGGAGATCACGATCGGCGAGACCCTCGCCGACTCCGAGGACGTGCGCCCGCTGCCCGCCATCCACGTCGACGACCCCGCGATCTCGATGACGATCGGCACCAACACCTCGCCGGTCGTCGGCAAGGTCAAGGGGCACAAGCTGACCGCGCGCATGGTCAAGGACCGCCTCGACCGCGAGCTCGTCGGCAACGTCTCGCTCAAGGTCGTCGACATCGGCCGCCCCGACGCCTGGGAGGTGCAGGGCCGCGGCGAACTCGCGCTCGCGATCCTCGTCGAGCAGATGCGCCGCGAGGGCTTCGAGCTCACCGTGGGCAAGCCGCAGGTGGTCACGAAGACGATCGACGGCAAGGTCCACGAGCCGTACGAGCACCTGACCATCGACGCGCCCGAGGAGTACCTCGGCGCCATCACGCAGCTCCTCGCCGCGCGCAAGGGCCGCATGGACAACATGGCGAACCACGGCACGGGCTGGGTGCGCATGGAGTTCATCGTCCCGAGCCGCGGGCTCATCGGCTTCCGCACGGAGTTCCTCACCATCACCCGAGGCACGGGCATCGCGAATGCGATCTCGCACGGGTACGACGAGTGGGCGGGCACCATCACGACCCGCAGCAACGGCTCGATCGTCGCCGACCGCTCGGGCGTGGTCACGCCGTTCGCCATCATCGCCCTGCAGGAGCGCATGACCTTCTTCGTGAATCCCACCGAGGAGGTCTACGAGGGCATGGTCATCGGCGAGAACTCGCGCAACGACGACATGGACGTGAACATCACGAAGGAGAAGAAGCTCACGAACATGCGTTCGTCGACGGCCGACACCTTCGAGTCGATGACGCCGTCGCGCCAGCTCACGCTCGAGGAGTGCCTGGAGTTCGCGCGCGAGGACGAGTGCGTCGAGGTGACGCCCGAGAAGGTGCGCATCCGCAAGGTCGAGCTCGACCAGACGGCCCGCGCCCGCGCCGCGTCGCGCCTGAAGAAGCAGGGCTGACCGGCGGGTTCCGGCCCAGGACTCGAGCGGATGTCGCGTGCGCGTGCGCGCGGCATCCGCTCGATTCGTTGCGCCCCACGCAAGGGAGAGCGCTCCCAGTGGTCTCCCAGATAACGGTTCGATAACGGAGGAACCTCCCAGATTCGATGCGTACGGTGGGCGAGATTGTCTCGAAACCCCCGATCGAGATCGTCTCGAAACCCCCGATTCGGATACGTAACGCACCTTGACTCCCCCCAAGCACGGCCGCCGTGCAGCCCCCAAGTCCCTCCGCCTCCGCATCCGCACCACCCGTGATTCCGGTGCCAGCCCGGCGCGGCCGAGCACGCCCGCGGCGGCCACGCCCGCTCGTCGGACCACGCACCGCAAGCGCTCGCTGCGCCCTGCCCTCTCGGTCGCGGCGATGACCTTCGTCGGCGGCATGATGATTGCCACGAGCGTGCCCGCACTCGCGATCACGGCGACCGACTCCGAGCCGCGCGCCTCCGTCTACGCGCCCGCCGCCGAGGATTCGATCTCGCTCGACCCGCAGACGATCGAGGTCGCGAGCGAGGCCGAGACGAAGGTGATGGCCACCGAGGGCTACTCGGTCGAGGCGGCGCCGCCGCCCATCTTCTCGGAGGTCGCCAACGTCGGCAGCGTGTCGATCGTCGAGTCCGGCGCCGTGGTCTGGCCCGTGATCGACCCCGAGGCGCGCGCCTCGGGATTCGGCCCGCGTGAGGCACCCTGCGACGGCTGCTCGACGTTCCACGACGGCGTCGACTTCAACCCCGGCAACAGCACGCCCGTGATGTCGATCGCCGACGGCGTGGTCGTGCTGGCCACCGAGGACGGCGGCGGCCTCGGCGTCAACGTCGAGGTGCAGCACAACATCGGCGGCGAGCTCGTCACGAGCTCCTACGCGCACATGCAGTACGGCTCGCTCCAGGTCGTCGAAGGCCAGAGCGTGAGCGCGGGCCAGCAGCTCGGGCTCGTCGGCACGACCGGGCAGTCCACCGGCCCGCACCTGCACCTCGAGATGTTCGGGGTGGACGGCGTTCGCTTCGACGGCTTCGCCTGGCTCAGCGAGCACATCGGCTGACGCCGGGGCGCTACCGCAGCCCCGCGGCCTGCGGCGGGCGTCAGTCTCCGAAGTGCGGTTCGCGCTTCTCGAGGAACGCCGCGACGCCCTCCCGCATGTCGGCCGTGCGGAAGGCGTCTTCGAATCCGGCCACCTCGAGCTCCGTCGCGACCTCGGTCGTCTGGCCGGTCGCCGCCACGAGCACCCGCTTGGCGAGCCCCACGGCTGTGGGCGAGTTCGCCGCGATCTCGGCGATCGTCGCCCGCGCGCCGTCGAGGAGCGCCTCGCGGTCGGCGAAGCGTCGGGCGACGAGCCCCGAGGCGACCGCCTCGTCGACGCCGATCCGGCGCCCGGAGTAGATGAGCTCCTTCGCCCGGGCGATCCCGACCGCGCGGGGGAGTCGCACCGTGCCGCCGAATCCCGGGATGAGCCCGAGCCTCACCTCGGGCTGGCCGAAGCTCGAGGCATCCGTCGCGTAGATGACGTCGCAGGCCAGGGCGAGCTCGAGGCCGCCGCCGAGCGCGAATCCGTCGACGCAGGCGATGACGGGGGCAGCCAGCGCCTCGATCGCGGCGGCCGCGCGGTGGCCCCGACGCGCGAGCGCGGACGCGTCCTCGGGTGACAGCGAGGCCAGGGCGCGGATGTCGGCGCCCGCGACGAACGCACGGCCGCCCGCGCCGACGAGCAGCACGCCCCGGACGGCGGAGCCCGCCTCCACGAGCCCGTCGAACGCCTCGGCGAGCTCCTCGAGCACCGAGGCCGAGAGCGCGTTCAGCGCGGCGGGACGGTCGATCGTGACGACGGCGACCCCGCCATCGTGCTCGACGCGCACCGCGCGCTCGGCGCCCCGATCCGTGGCTGCAGCATCCGACATCGTCATCGATCCTCTCCGGCGGGCCTGCGCCGCGCCCGCTCCACGCTACGGCATGGTTGGGGCGCTGGGCCGACCGGTAGACTCCGACGCGAAGGGGATGCCACGGATGTCGCGTGCGCCGCACGCCGTCGCAGCCCTGCACCATCACAGAGGAGTTCTCCCATGTCGATCACGCCGACCACGACCCGCGCTGCGATCGCCGTCGCGATCGCCGGCATCACCGCCTCGCTCCTCACCGGATGCTTCGGCAACCCGGGGAACGTCAACCAAGCCGTCGAGGACGCGATCGAGAGCGCAACAGGCGGCGACGTGAGCCTCGACGGCGACCTCCCCGCGGACTTCCCCACGTCGGTGCCGCTCATCGAAGGCGACGTCAACGTCGCGGCGGGCGCTGGCGGAAGCGAGGGGTGGGTCGTCGTGATCACGCCGTCGGCATCCGACGACCCGGTGGGCGAGGCGGCATCCGCCCTCGAGGCCGCAGGCTTCACTGCGGACCCGAAGGTCACCGGTGAGGGCGCCGCGCTCTATTCGAACGGCGAGTACACCGTGCTGATCGTCGGCAAGGGAACCGCGGTCTCGTACACGGTCACGCCGGAGCAGTGAGCACCGAGGACGCCCCGTCGCCGCTGGCGCGGATCGGCAGCTACGCGATCGCGGCGGTGATCGGCGTGATCTACGGCGCGGTCGCGACCGTGGGACACCGCCACGAGATCCGCATCGGCGAGATCGTCATCCCATGGGGGCTCGTCGCGGCGCTCGCCGGCGTGCTGGCGCTGCTCCTCGGGATCCGGCTGGTCGCCGGCGGCCGGTGGGTCGCGGCGGCGGCCGCCGTCGGGGTCGTCGGCACGGTGGCGTTGCTGACCCTGCCCGGACCCGGCGGTTCCGTGCTCGTCGCAGGCGATGTCGAGGGCACCATCTGGGCGGTCGGGCCGGCGCTCATCGCCGTGCTTGTGGTCGCATGGCCGAAGCTGCCCGAACGCCGCACCGCCCCCGTGGACGCTTAGACTGGTATTCCAGTCTTCCGAAGGGACAGCGAGCCACCGTGACCTATGTCATCGCCCTGCCGTGTGTCGACGTCAAGGACCGCGCCTGCATCGACGAATGCCCCGTCGACTGCATCTACGAGGGTGAACGCTCGCTCTACATCCACCCCGACGAGTGCGTCGACTGCGGCGCGTGCGAGCCCGTGTGCCCCGTCGAGGCGATCTATTACGAAGACGACCTCCCCGAGGAGTGGGCGGACTACTACAAGGCCAACGTCGAGTTCTTCGACGACATCGGCTCGCCCGGCGGCGCCGCGAAGGTCGGCGTGATCGCGAAGGACCACCCGGTCATCGCCGCCCTGCCGCCGCAGGCCCACTGAGCATGGGGCGCGGCGATCTTCCGGAGTACCCCTGGGACCTGATGGGACCCTACCGCGACCGGGCTGCGGCGCACCGCGACGGCATGGTCGACCTGTCGATCGGCTCACCGGTCGATCCGACGCCGGCGATCGTGCGCGAGGCGCTCGCGCTCGCCACCGACGCCCACGCCTACCCGACGACGGTGGGCACGCCCGAGCTGCGTGCCGAGATCGTCCGCTGGTTCGAGCGGCGCCGGGGCGTGACCGGGCTCACCGAGGCGCACGTGCTGCCGACCATCGGCTCGAAGGAGCTCGTCGCGCTGCTGCCGTTCCTCCTCGGTCTCGGCGAGGGCGATATCGTCGTGCACCCGCGAGCCGCGTATCCCAGCTACGAGATGGGCGCCGTGCTCGTGGGCGCCACCGCGATGGCCTCCGACGACCCCGACGAGTGGCCGGAGGGCACGCGCCTCGTGTGGCTGAACAGCCCGGGCAATCCAGACGGGCGTGTGCTCACCGTGGAGGAGTTGCGTGCCGCGCGCGACCGGGCGCGCCAGCTCGGCGCCGTCATCGTCGGCGACGAGTGCTATGCCGAGCTCGGGTGGGAGGGGCGCTGGGCCGACGAGCCCGTGCCGAGCCTGCTCGACCCTGCGGTGACCCGCGGCGACCGCAGCGACACGCTGGTCATCTACTCGCTGTCGAAGCAGTCGAACATGGCCGGGTACCGAACCGCGTTCGTCGCCGGATCCCGCACCGTCATCGGGCGGCTCACGACGGTGCGGAAGCACGCGGGCCTCATGCTGCCGCAGCCGCTCCAGCACGCGATGGTCGCCGCCCTGGCCGACGACGCACACGTCGCGGAGCAGAAGGAGCGCTACCGCAGCCGCCGCGACATCCTGAAGACCGCGCTCGAGGCGGCCGGGTTCCGCATCGATCGCAGCGAGGCGGGGCTCTACCTCTGGGCCACCGAGGGACGCGACGGATGGGACAGCCTCGGCCGGCTCGCCGACCTCGGCATCCTCGGCGGACCCGGGCACTTCTACGGCGTGCACTTCCCGGAGCACGTGCGGCTGTCGCTCACGGCGAGCGATGAACGCATCGCCGCGGCCGCCACGCGGCTCCGCGACGCCGCCGCGGCGTGATCGCCCTCCCTGTGCAGATCGCCAACGGAACAGCCCATCTCTTGGCGGATGCAACAGTGTGCCCGGAGCACGTCTAGGCTGTATTCGGGTCGCGGCCGCGTTCGGCCCCGGACCGGAAAGCAGGTGACCGCGAAAGTGACGATCACAGGAGGCGCCGTGAGCGACGTCGTGAACCAGGCGCACGGGAAGCGTCCCGTTGCCGCCACCCTGTCCTTCCCGGGCGGCACCGCCGAGTTCCCGATCCGCCCCGCCGTGGACGGCAACTCGAGCATCGACCTGTCGACCCTGACCCGTCAGACGGGTCTCACCGCGCTCGACTACGGCTTCGTCAACACCGCCTCGACGCAGTCCGAGATCACCTACATCGACGGCGAGCAGGGCATCCTCCGCTACCGCGGCTATCCGATCGAACAGCTGGCGGAGCACTCCACCTACCTCGAGGTCGCCTGGCTCCTCATCTACGGCACGCTGCCGAGCGTCGACGAGCTCGCGGAGTTCGACGAGAAGATCCGCAGGCACACGCTCCTGCACGAGGACCTCAAGCGGATCTTCACGGCGCTGCCCCACACCGCGCACCCGATGTCGGTGCTCTCCAGTGCCGTCTCGGCGCTGGCGACCTACTACGAGGACTCTTCCGACCCCCACGACCTCGACCACGTCGAGCTCACCATGGCGCGCCTGCTCGCGAAGCTCCCGGTGATCGCAGCCTACGCGCACAAGAAGAGCATCGGGCAGGCGTTCCTCTACCCCGACAACTCGCTGAGCTTCGTCGACAACTTCCTGCGCCTGAACTTCGGCAACATGGCGGAGCCGTACACGATCGACCCGGTGCTCTCGAAGGCGCTCGACCGCCTGCTCATCCTCCACGAGGACCACGAGCAGAACGCCTCGACGTCCACCGTGCGCCTCGTCGGCTCCACGGGAGCCAACCTCTACGCCTCGATCTCGGCCGGAATCCAGGCACTGTCGGGCCCGTTGCACGGCGGCGCCAACGAGGCCGTGCTCCAGATGCTCGCCCGCATCCGCGACTCGGGCGAGGGAGTCGAGAAGTTCGTCGAGCGCGTCAAGCGCAAGGAGGAGGGCGTGAAGCTCATGGGCTTCGGGCACCGCGTCTACAAGAACTACGACCCGCGTGCGAGGCTCGTGAAGGAGTCGGCCGACGAGGTGCTCGCCGAGCTCGGCGTGAACGACCCCCTGCTCGACCTCGCCAAGGAACTCGAGCAGATCGCCCTCGAGGACGACTACTTCAAGGAGCGTCGCCTCTACCCGAACGTCGACTTCTACACGGGCGTGATCTACAAGGCGATGGGCTTCCCCACGCGCATGTTCACGGTGCTCTTCGCGATCGGGCGCCTGCCCGGCTGGATGGCGCACTGGCGCGAGATGAACCTCGACCCGCAGACGAAGATCGGCCGCCCGCAGCAGCTCTACGTGGGCGAGCCAGCGCGCAGCTACCCCTCGGCCTAGCGCCGGCGCAAGCTCGGAGGCCGCCCTCCTCGCTCGGTCAGATCGCGGCCGCCTCGTCGGCCACGGCGCCGTCGGCCGGCGTCTCCCGACGCCCCGCGAGCCCGGGCCGCGGGTCGAGGTGGATGCCCGCGAGCATGCAGCGGACCGAGCCGCCCGCGAGCTCTATCGTGGGCACGTCGAGCGGCAGGAGCCTCGCCGACCGCTCGATGCGGCAGCGCTGGTCGGCGGTGAGCGCCTGGAACGCGCGTCGCGAGAGCGCGAGCACCCGACCCTGCGACCCCCACAGCTCGAGCGCGTTGCCGCAGAACTCGTCGGCCTGCTCGTCGCTGATCGCGATGACGTCACGGCGCCCCCGGGCCGCGAGACGGTCGAGCACCTCTCGCCGGCGCGCGGGGGAGACCAGCATGTCGGCGGCGACGAGCGCGAACTCGGTGGCGATGCTGAGGATCACGTTGGTGTGGTAGACCGCGACGCCTCGGCCGTCGACCGCGTCGAAGACCATCGGCTCGTAGCCGAAGTTCGTGCAGAACCGCTCGAGGGCGATCGGGTCGGCGCGATTGGAGCGGGCCGCATAGGCGATGCGGAGTTCGTGGTCGAGCACCATCGCGCCCGTGCCCTCGAGGAACACGTCGTCGACCTCGAGGCCCGAGTAGTCGATGACGTCCTGGACGCGGTAGCTGGCCTTCAGCATCTCGACGATGTCGCCACGTCGCTCGGTGCGGCGGTTGGGCGTGAACATGGGGTACAGGGCGACGTGTCCCCCCGAGTGCGTCGAGATCCAGTTGTTCGGAAACACGCCGTCGGGCCGGTGCCCGGACTCGTCCTCGAAGAGGTGCACGGTCACGCCGGCCGTCTCGAGCGCCGCGGCCGCGCGGGTCACCTCGTCATAGGCGGATGCCGCGAGCAGCGCCGGGTCGATTCCGTCGAGGTTCGGCTGGAAGCCGTTGTCGGCGAGCGTGTCGGGATTCGGCGCGAAGTGGTGCGGTCGAATCATGACGACCGCGGCGGGGGCCTGCACCGACACGCGCTCAGCCCACCGGGGAGAACGCGCCGACGAGGCCGAAGAGGTCCTTCGGGTCGTCGGGGTCCGCCACGAGGTCGATGCGCTGCTCGAATCGCGTTCCGGCCACCTCGTCGCGCACGTAGCGGAGCGCGGAGAAGTCCTCGACGGCGAAGCCGACCGAGTCGAACAGCGTGATCTCGTCGGCGCCCATGCGGCCGGGCGCACGGCCCGTGAGGACCTCCCACAGCTCGGTCACCGGGAAGTCGGGTCCCTTCGCCTGGATCTCGCCCTCGATGCGCGTCTGCGGCTCGTACTCGACGAAGACACGGGCCCGGTCGAGGATCGCCGGGTCGAGCTCGGTCTTGCCCGGGCAGTCGCCGCCGATGGCGTTGAGGTGCATGCCGGGACGCACCCACTCGTCGGCCACGACGGTGGCGCGGGTCTTGTCGGCTGTGCAGGTGGTCACGACGTCGGCGCCCTCGATCGCCTCGGCGGCGCTGCCTGCGACCTCGATCTCGAACCCCAGCGGCAGCAGGTTGCGCACGGCCTTCGCGATCGCGTCGGGATCGACGTCGAACACACGGAGCCGCGTGATGCCGAGCGCCGAGCGGAAGGCGAGCGCCTGGAACTCGGCCTGGCTGCCGGTGCCGATCATCGCCATCACCGCGGAGTCCGGGCGGGCGAGCAGCTTCGCGGCGAACGCGGAGGTCGCGGCCGTGCGCAGGGCGGTGAGCACCGTCATCTCGGCGAGGAACGTGGGGTAGCCGTTGTGGACGTCGGCGAGGACGCCGAACGCCGTGACGGTCTGGTACCCGCGGGCGGGGTTCGACGGGTGGCCGTTGACGTACTTGAACGCGTAGGACTCGTGATCGCTCGTCGGCATGAGCTCGATCACGCCGAACGGCGTGTGGCTCGCGACCCTGGGTGCCTTGTCGAAGCGCTCCCACCGGGCGAAGTCCTGCTCGAGGTACGCCATGATGCCGGCGATGATGCGCTCGGGCCCTGTGCTGGCGACCCAGCCGACCATGCCGCGGACGTCGACGAAGCTCGTCATCCCATTCCTTTCCGTGCCTGCATCGAGCGTACGATCCGGCGATATGCAAGAGCAATGACCGCAGTGCTTACGAAACGTCGGACGAGTGAGCAATCTGATCACGTGTGATGTACGATCTGCGCATGGAGTACCTCGACGACCTCGATCGTCGCCTGCTCGCGCTCCTCCGCGAGGACGGGCGGACACCCGTCGCCGAGCTCGCGCGCCGATTGGGGGTCGCCCGAGCGACGGTGACGGGCCGGATCGACCGGCTCGTGGCATCCGGGACCATCGTCGGATTCTCGGTGCGCGTGCGCGACGAGCTCGACCCGCTCGCGATCCACGCGATCTCGTTCATCGAGGTCGAGGGCCGAAGCACCGACGACGTCATCCGCAGGCTGCGCGGGCTTCCCGAGGTGATCGCCCTGCACACCACCAACGGGGGCTGGGACCTCGTGGCGGAGCTGCGCACCGAGACCCTCGGCGACTTCGACCGCGTGCTCGGCCGCATCCGCTCGATCGACGGCGTCGTGAACAGCGAGACGAGCCTGCTGCTCAGCTCAGTGCTGCGCTGAGACGGCCCGGCGCCGGGCACCGGCCCGTCGCGTCAGCCTCCGGCCGGCCGGAGGTGCAGCGTCTCGCTCGCCGCGTCCTGCACCGCCTCCATCGTGAACGGCCATGGGCGCGTCTCGCCACGCTGCCACAGTGGTGCCTGGTCGGCGTAGTGCGGGTGGAAGGCGTGGCCGGAAGCGCCGGTGAGGTTCACCCAGCCTGACGCGTCGAAGTCGTCGAGGTCGACCACCATGCGCATCGACGGCACCCAGTCGACGTCGTAGCCGAGGCTCGCGTCCCAGCCGATGGCGTTGACGATCGACGATCCGCCGCCGACCTCGTAGGGCCCGCGGTTGAAGAGCCACTCGATCGGGCCGATGCCCGACTCGCCGAAGCTCTGGTTCGTCAGGGTGAGGGTGTGCAGGCGGCCCCAGCGCCAGCCGTCGGCGTCACCACCCATCTGGTCGGATGCCTCGTCCCACGCCTCCTCGAGGGCGTGCGCGAGCATGGCGTCGCGCCCGCCCACGCCCTCCTCCTCGTTCGTCCACCAGCGGGCGTCGGGCTCGCCGAGCAGGCCGTCGACCACGCCGAACCACCGATCCCCGCCCACCGGGCGCGTCTGGTCGGGGAGCGATCCGAACATGTCGTCGAGGAGGTTGCGCCAGAAGACCGCGAAGTAGGCCGCCTGCGCGCTGTCGACATCGGCGCGGCCGTCCCATCCGTCGAGCAGGTCGGCCCCGCGTGCGGCGTCGCCCTCGAGCCCCAGCTCGGCGATCACGGGGAGCATCGCGGTGGCGTTGGCGTCGGCGGTGTCGAGCTGGATCTCGGCGACGTCGTCGGCGGTGAGCTTCGTGCCGGATGCTATCCGCTCCTGCAGCATCCGCTCGATGCCCTCCGCCCGGTAGCCGAGGTCCCAGTCCTGGGTGAGCGCGGGCCCGTTGACGCTCACCGCATTGTTCGCGGTGACGATGTAGCCGCGGGCGGGGTTCAGCAGCGACGGCAGCTGGTCGAACGGGATGGTGCCCGACCATCCGTTCTCGCTCGTCCATCCGGGCAGGGGCACGGTGCCGTCGCCGGTCGAGCGCATCGGGATCGAGCCGGGCGCCTGGTAGCCGATGTTCCCGTCGACGTCGGCGTAGACGAGGTTCTGCGCGGGGACGTCGAAGAGCGCGGCGGCGGCTCGGAACTCGTTCCAGTCCCTCGCGCGGTTGAGCGCGAAGACGGCTCCGGCGGTCCTGCCGGGTGTGAGCGCCGTCCACCGCAGCGACAGCTCGTACTCGCCCTCCCTCTGGCCGGATGCCGCGGGATAGCCGTCCGCGACGGCGGCGAAGTCCGAGCCGATGTCGGTCACGATCGGCCCGCGGGCCGTCGACCGCACGGTGACGGTCACCGGATCGCCGCCGGCCACCTCGATCGTCTCCTCGCGAACTGCGAGGGGCACGGCCGCGCCGTCGAGTTCGTACGTGTCACCGTCGACGCGCTCGAGGAAGAGGTCGGCGACGTCGGGGCCGAGGTTGGTGAAGCCCCAGGCGATGCGCTCGTTGTGGCCGATGATCACGCCGGGCAGCCCCGAGAACGTGTAGCCGGCCACGTCGAACGCGCAGTCGTCGCGGAGCTCCGCGCAGTGCAGTCCCATCTGCGCCCAGATGGACGGCATCGCGGGGCCGAGGTGCGGGTCGTTCGCGAGCAGGGGCTTCCCGGACTCGGTGAGCGCACCAGACACGACCCACGAGTTCGACCCGAGGTCGCCGCCTTCCGGCCCGAGCAGCTCGGGCACGCCGTCGAGCAGGGCGCTGAGCGCGGTGAGCGGCGCGGCGACGGCATCGGCCACCGCCGGGTCGAATGCCGCGGCCGCCGCCGCTGTGTCACCGAGCGGCTCCGCGTCGGCACCGGCGGGCGCCGCCCCAGCAGGGCCCTCGATGATGGTGGGCATCGATCCCCACGCATAGCCCGGGTGCAGACGCGCGACCTCCTCGGGCGGCAGCTCGCTCGCGAGCAGCGCCCGGTCGACCTCGTCTTCGAGGTTCGAGCGGAGGTCCCAGGCCATGGCCTTGAGCCACGCGATGGAGTCGACGGGCGTCCACGGGTCGGGCGAGTAGCCGGGGTTCTGCAGGCCGAGCACGGCGTACTCGAGCGAGAGGTCGGCGCCGCCCCGCTCCTCGAGGTAGGCGTTGACGCCAGCGGCGTAGGCCTCGTAGTACGCGCGAGAGACCGGATCGAGCAGCTCGAACTCCCGCTCGGCGATGCCGCGCCAGTCCAGCGTGCGGATGAAGGCGTCGGTGGCCACCTGCGATTCGCCGAACAGCTCGGCCACCCGCCCGGCCGTCACGTGGCGCCGGAAGTCCATCTCCCAGAACCGGTCCTGCGCGTGCACGAAGCCCTGGGCGAAGAAGAGGTCGTGGTCGGACTCGGCGACGAGCTGCGGGATGCCGGCGTCGTCGCGATAGACCGTCACGGCTGCGGTGAGGCCTGGGACCTCGATGCGCCCGCTCGTGGTCGGGAAGGAGCGCTGGACCGTCCACCAGCCGAATCCGGCCGCGGCGAGGCCGAGCACGAGCACCGTGACGAGCAGGACCGTCAGGAACGTGAGGCCGCGGTGCCTGCGGGTCCTCGGTGCGTCGGTACCCACGTCACTCCTTCGTGATGCGCAAGGCGACGGCCGCCCGGCGGCGGCCTGAGCACCCCACTGTAGTCGACCCTGCTTCGAGGCCCGGTCAGGCGTGCAGCGCGGCGTTGAGCGCGACCCCGTCGCCCGTGCGCGAGAGCACCTCGACCTGCCCGTTCAGCGAGTTGCGGCGGAACAGGAGGTTGGGCACCCCCGAGAGCTCGACGGCCTTCACGGTTCGCCCCGCCTCGCCGGCGCCCCCGACCACGACGACCTTCGTGCCTGCCGTGACGTAGAGTCCCGCCTCGACGACGGAGTCGTCGCCGATCGAGATGCCGATGCCTGAGTTCGCGCCGAGGAGGGCGCGTTCGCCGATCGCGACCCGCTGGGTGCCGCCGCCCGAGAGGGTGCCCATGATGGAGGCGCCGCCACCGATGTCGCTGCCGTCGCCCACGACGACGCCCTGCGAGACCCGCCCCTCGACCATCGAGGTGCCGAGCGTGCCTGCGTTGAAGTTCACGAAGCCCTCGTGCATCACCGTGGTGCCGGGGGCGAGGTGGGCGCCGAGGCGCACGCGCGAGGCATCCGCGATGCGCACGCGCTCGGGGGTGACGTAGTCGAGCAGACGCGGGAACTTGTCGAGTCCGGTCGCGTGGATGCCGGCGCGCTGCAGCGTGAGGCGCAGCCGGTCGAAGTCGGCCGGATGCACCGGGCCGGCGTTCGTCCACACCACGGCCGGCAGGTGCGCGAACACGCCGTCGAGGTTCACCTCGTTGGGGCGCACCAGCAGGTGCGAGAGCGCGTGCAGTCGCAGGTACGCGTCTGGCGTGCTCGCGGGGGGGACGTCGAGGTCGATCTCGACCGTCACGGGCTCCAGCGTGACCGCACGCCGCTCGTCGGGGCCGGCGAGCGCCGTGAGCTCCGCCGGTACGACGGATGCCGAGTCGGCCGCCCCGAGCGCGGGAGCCGGGAACCAGGTGTCGAGCACCGTGCCGTCTTCGGTGACCGTCGCCAGGCCGTGACCCCAGGCGAGGCGGCGGGCAGGGGAGGAGGCGGCGTCGGTCGCGGGCATGACTCCAGCGTATCCGCTGGTGAGGCACGCCATCCGTAGACTCGAGGCATGCCGACACCTGACTCGCCCCGGCCCGTGCTCGACCTCACCGCCGACTCGATCGCGATCACGAAGGCGATCTGCGACGTGCCGAGCGTCTCGGGCGATGAGACCCCGCTCGCCGACCTCATTGCAGAGGCGCTCGCGGATGCCGCGCACCTCGAGGTGATCCGCGACGGCGACACCGTGGTGGCCCGCACCAACCTCGGTCGCGACCGACGCGTCGTGATCGCGGGACACCTCGACACCGTGCCGATCAACGGCAACCTGCCCACCCGTTTCGAGACGATCGACGGCCAGCCCTACCTGTGGGGCCGCGGCACGGTGGACATGAAGGCGGGCGTCGCCGTGCAGTTGAAGCTCGCCCTCGAGCTCGCGGATCCCATCGTCGACCTCACGTGGATGTGGTACGACCACGAGGAGGTCTCGGCCGAGCTCAACGGGCTGGGCCGGCTGGCGCGTCATCGCCCCGACCTGTTCACCGGCGACTTCGCCATCCTCGGCGAGCCGACGAACGGCCAGGTCGAGGGCGGCTGCAACGGCAACCTGCGGGTGGAACTCCGGGCGTACGGGCTGCGCGCGCATTCCGCCCGGAGCTGGGTGGGCGAGAACGCGATCCACAAGCTGGCGCCGGCGCTCGACCGGCTCGTGGCCTACGAGGCCGCGACGGTCGAGGTGGACGGGCTCGCGTACCGGGAGGGCCTGAACGCCGTGGGCATCTCGGGAGGCATCGCCGGCAACGTCATCCCCGACGAGGCGATGGTGCACGTCAACTTCAGGTTCGCACCGAACCGCACCGTTGCCGAGGCGATCGAGGTCGTGCGTGGCATCTTCCCCGAGTACGAGCTGACCGTCGTCGACGAGGCCGAGGGCGCGCGTCCGGGCCTCGACGCGCCGCTCGCGCAGCAGTTCGTGCGCGCTGTCGGCGCCGAGGCGCGTCCGAAGTACGGCTGGACGGATGTCGCGCGCTTCAGCGCGCTCGGCATCCCCGCCGTGAACTTCGGTCCCGGCGACCCGTTGAAGGCGCACGCCGACGACGAGCGGGTGGCGACGGACCAGATCGTCTCCTGCGAACGTGCGCTGCGCGCGTGGCTCACCGGCGCGGCCTGAGAGCGACACGATGACCTCCGCGCCGGTCGAGCGGGAGCGCGACCCGTTCCGCATGACGCGCTCCTCGCCGCGCGTGCGCTGGCGCCTGCTGCCGTGGTGGGCGAAGGTGCTGCTCGTGTACGCCGCCGCTCGCGCGGTCACGACCGTGTTCGTGCTGGTGCTCGCGAGCGTGCAGGGGGCGAATGCATGGACCGGGGCGCAGCCGGGATACTTCGAGTACGCGAACATGTGGGACGCGCGCTGGTACCAGATCATCTGGCTCGGCGGATACCCGTCCGAGCTGCCGTTCACCGACGACGGGCAAGTTGCTGAGAACGCCTGGGCGTTCCTGCCGGCGTATCCCGTGCTGGTCGGTGTGCTCACCTGGCTCGCGGTGCCGTGGAACGTCGCATCCGTGCTCGTCGCGCTCGCCGCGGGACTCGGCGCGGCCCTCGTGTTCCACCGGTTGATGTCGAGGTTCCTGGAGCCCGACCGGGCGCTCTTCGCGGTCGTGCTGTTCTGCGTCGCGCCGGTGTCGCCGATCATGCAGTTCGGCTACGCGGAGTCGCTCGGCTTCCTCTGGATCGCGCTCGCCCTCCTGCTCCTCGTCGATCGGCGCTACGGATGGCTCTTCCCAGTGATCGCGGCGTGGTCGTTCACCCGCCCCGGGGCGCTCGCGTTCGCGCTGGCGCTCGCGCTGCACTGGGCCTGGCGGTGGTTCCGCCGGGGGCGCGAGCCGTTCCCCGTTCGCGACCGGGTGCTCGCGGCATCCGCGGCGGTGTTCTCCGCGCTCGCAGGCCTCGCGTGGATCGGCATCGCCTGGGCGGCGACCGGCGACCTGCGCGCATACACCGACACGGAGTTGGCCTGGCGGTCGGCGTACATCGGCTACCGGGAGCTCGTGCCGTTCACCGCATGGTTCCAGTCGGGCGACTGGTGGCTCGGCCAGCCGTTCGGCACGATCGCGGTGATCGCCGTCATCGCGGCGTTCGCATTGTTCCTCGCATCTCCCGCGGTCGGCAGGCTCGGCATCGACATCCGGATCTGGTCGGCGAGCTACGCGCTGTACCTGATCGCGGTGTTCTTCCCGCAGTCGAGCACGTTCCGCATCGTCGCCCCGCTCTTCCCATTGCTCGGCGCGTTCGCCCTCCCGAGGGCGCGATGGTACCGCTGGGGGCTCGTCGTGCTGTTCCTGGCGCTCCAGGTGGGGTGGCTGCTCATCGCCTGGGGCATCGACGGGCGCGACTGGACGCCGCCGTGACGCGTGCGCTCATCCCCCTGATGAGCGCAGGAATCGAGCCGAGCGGATGCCTCATCGCGCTCGCTTCCGCCGCAGGAAGCGTTGTCCACAGGCGCGCCGCGATTTCCCAGCGCCGCTCGGCATAGCCGATAATGGAGAGGTCAGCCACGAAAGGGGTAGCTCAATGGCGGCCATGAAGCCACGCACTGGAGACGGGCCAATGGAGGCTGTGAAGGAGGGTCGCCTCATCATCGTGCGGGTTCCACTCGAAGGCGGTGGCCGCCTCGTCGTCTCGGTGAACGACGCTGAGGCCAGGGAGCTCTACGACGTCCTCGGCGGCGTCGTGAACCCCGCCTGAGTCAGGCGCCCAGCTTCACGATCTGCAACAGGCCGTCTCCCGCAGGGGAGACGGCCGTTGCCACGGCAGGAGACGCGGCGAGTTCGGTGATCAGCTCGCGGAAGGCGGTGGCGGCGTCGTCACGGCGCGCCGGGTCGGCCACGCGGCCCTTCCAGAGCGCACGGGCCACGAGCACGGAGCCGCCCGGCTTCGCCAGGCGCAGGCCGTGCTCGACGTACTCGATCACCGACGGGGCATCCGCGTCGATGACGACGACGTCGTAGGAGCTCTCGTTCATGCGCGGCAGCACCTCGCTGGCGCGGCCCGCGATGAGCCTGACCCGTGCAGGGGCGATGCCCGCGTCGGCGAAATGCTCGCGTGCGTGCTGCTGGTACTCGTTCTCGGTGTCGATCGACGTGAGCATCGCGCCGCGTACGGTCTGCAGCATCCACAGCCCCGAGACGCCGACCCCCGTGCCCACCTCGATGATCGACTCGGCACGCGCGGCGGCGGCGATCACGGCGAGCTGCGCGCCCACCGCGGGGGAGACCGGTTCGATGCCGAGCTCGAGGGATTGCTGGCGCGCCTTCACGACCGCGTCGGTCTCCACGACCGACTCGTCGACGTATTTCCAGTTCAGGTCTCGATCGGACACGTGCGGCTCCCGGGGAAATCTCTCGAGCCCCGAGCCTACTGGCCTCTCGCGTTGGGCGTTCGCACGCCTCGCCGCCGACTATCCTGTAGTGGTGTTCGGTCTGACGTTCGAGAAACTCCTCATCATCGGGGTGATCGCCGTCTTCCTGCTCGGGCCCGAGCGACTTCCCCACTACGCCGCCCAGCTCGGTCGACTCGTGCGCTCCCTGCGCGACATGGCCAACGGGGCGAAGGACCGGGTCAAGGAGGAGATGGGCCCCGACTTCGACGTCGACTGGAAGAAGCTCGATCCGCGCCAGTACGACCCGCGCCGCATCATCCGCGAGGCGCTCACCGACGTCGACCCCTTCTCCGAGCCGGCGAAGCCCGTCGTGGCGCGCGCGGCCGTGAACGAGAACTCCGCCTACCTGCAGCACAAGCGCAAGCGCGAGGCGCTCGGTGCCGACGAGGCGGCGCCGTTCGACTCCGAGGCGACCTAGCACCTGCCGACCCGGCCGCCCCCGGCCGCCGGTGCCGCGGTCGTGTCAGCGGCGACGGATGGCGCGCAGCACCCGCGCGAGCAGCAGGAAGGGCCCCGCGACCAGACCGAAGTCCCTGCCCGAGCGCGGCAGGGGCAGGATGCCCGTCGACACCGTGACCGGCTCCACGAAGCGCAGCAGGCCCTCGGGTCCATTGCGACGCCCGAGGCCCGAGGCCTTCACGCCGCCCATCGGCGCGTCGACGGAGCCGAACGTTCCCCGGTACCCCTCGTTGATGTTGATGCTGCCGGCCTCGAGCGAGTCGGCGACCCGACGTCCGCGACGCCGGGAGCGGGTGAGCACCGACGCGTTCAGCCCGTACTCACTCGCGTTGGCGGCGAGGATCGCCTCCTCCTCGCTGTCGACCAGGAAGAGGGAGGCCACCGCGCCGAAGGTCTCCTCGGCGTAGACGCGCATGTCGGGAGTGACACCGGTGAGCACCGTCGGCTGGAAGAACCAGGGACCGATGTCGGTGCGCGGACGGCCGCCGGCGAGCACGGTCGCGCCCTTCGCGAGCGCGTCGTCGAGGTGGGCCTCGATGCGCTCCAGCTGTGCGGCGGTCGCAAGCGAGCCGAAGTCGGCTCCGTAGTCGAGCGACGAGCCGAGGGTCGCTCCGTCGAGCCGCTCGACGAGCGCCTTGGTGAAGGGTGCGGCGACCGCTCGGTGCACGTAGATGCGCTCGGTCGAGACGCACAGCTGGCCCATCGCCGAGAAGCACGCGTAGGCGGCGTCCGCCGCGGCCTGCTCCGGGTCGACGTCGTCGAGCACGAGCATCGCGTTCTTGCCGCCGAGCTCGAGCGACGCGCCCACGAGGCGACGGCCTGCCTTCTCGGCGATCTTGCGACCCGTGGCGGTCGAACCCGTGAAGCAGATGTAGTCGACCTGGTCGGTGAGCGCCTCGCCGACCTCGCTCGCCGGGCCCGCGACCACGGCCCAGAGCGCCTCGGGCAGGCCCGCGTCGATGAAGGCACGGCGCAGCGCGAGGATCGACAGGGCCCCCTGGTCGTCGGCCTTCTGCACGACGGCGCACCCGGCCGCGAGCGCGGGCACGACGTCCATCGCGGCGAGGCTGAGCGCGTAGTTCCACGGGGTGATGACGCCCGCGACGCCCTTCGGCCGGTACCGCACGCGGGTGGTGCTGGCCAGCGGCACGCCCGCCCGTCGGGTGCGGCCGCGGAGCACGCGCCGCGCGGAGAGGGCGTTGTACCTGGTCACCGATGCGGCCTGGTAGACCTCCTCGAGCGCCTGGCCGCGGGTCTTGCCGCTCTCGAGCTGCACGAGGTCGAGCAGGAGGTCGGCCCGGTCGAGCAGCAGGTCGTGCGCCCGGAGGAGCACGCGCCGGCGCTCGGCGAAGCCGGCCCGAGCCCAGGCGAGCTGCGCCAGCCGCGCACGGGCGACGGCGTCGCGCACGTCGTCGGCGCTCGAACGCGGCAACTCGTGCAGGGTCTCGCCGGTGGACGGCGTGGCGACGGCGACGGTCTCGGAGCCCGATGCGACGACGTCGTCGGTGAGGCTCGCGAACAGTTCGGGGGATGCCGTGGGGGCGCGCATGGGCACAGTCTAGGACAGTTGACCCACTTCGCCCGTCGGTGAGTACACTGCCTCCATGACCGCACCGGAGCGATCCCTGTCCCGCGGCGTCGTGACCCGGTACGCGATCGGCTCGATCGGCACCGGCGGGTTCGCGACGCTGCCCGGTCTCGTGCTCGTCTTCTACCTCACCGACACCCTCGGCGTGAGCGCCCTCTTCGCGGGTCTCGTGGTGACCGCCGCGAAGGTGTGGGACGTCGTGATCGACCCCTGGATCGGCGAACGCAGCGACCGCGCCCTCGTCGCGACCGGCACGCGGCGCACGTGGATGCGCGTCGGCGCGCTCGCGCTGCCCCCGGCATTCGTCATCACGTTCGCGGTCCCCCCGGGGATCGCGCCCGCGGCATCCGGGGCGTGGGTGTTCGTGGCCTTCCTCGCCACCGCGACCGCGTTCAGCCTGTTCCAGGTGCCGTACATCGCCCTGCCCGCCGAGCTCACCGACGACTACGACGACCGTACCCGCCTGTTGACCTGGCGCGTGGTGGTGCTCAGCGCGGCCATCCTCCTCTTCGGGGCCGGCGGTCCGCTGCTGCGGCGCGCGGGCGGCGGCGACGAGGCGCTCGGCTACCTCGTGATGGCGGTCGTGGCGGGCCTCGTGATCGGCGCGGGCATGTTCGTCGCGACCTCCACCGCGCCGAGGGGCCGACCCGCGGCCGAGCGCGCGCGCCGTAGCATCCGGGCAGGGTACGCGGAGGGCCTCGACGCCCTGCGGCGCAGCCGGCCGTTCCGCGACCTGCTCGCCGCGTTCGTGCTGCAGGGCCTGGCGACGGGCGTCATGCTCGCCGGCGCGAACTACGTGGCGGTGTGGGTGCTCGAATCGGAGGATGCGCTGACGTTCCTGTTCGTCGCGCTCATCGCGCCCGCGGTGCTGTGCGCCCCGCTCTGGGGTCGCCTTGCCGCCCGCATCGGCAAGGAGCGGGGGTTCGCGTTCGCGAGCGCCCTGTTCGCGGTCGCCGCGGCGAGCCTCATCGGCATGCTCTGGGCACCGGGCGCGTGGGTGTACGGGCCCGTGGCCCTGGCCGGGGCCGCCTACGCCGGCATGCAGTCGCTGCCCATGGCGATGCTGCCCGACGTGATCTCCCACGATGCGCGGGAGCACGGCGACGGTCGCGCCGGCAGCTTCGGCGGCGTATGGACGGCCGGGGAGACCGCAGGCATGGCGCTCGGTGCGACGCTGCTCACGATCGCTCTGGCCGTCACGGGCTACCTCGAGTCGACCGGCTCCGCCGCGGTCGCCCAGCCCGGTGCCGCGATCGTCGGCATCGTCGTGAGCTTCAGCCTGCTGCCGGCCGCGCTCGTGCTGCTCAGCCTCGTGCCGCTCGGCCGCTACCCGTTGCGGCGGGGCGACATCGAGGCGGATGCCGCGGCCGAGGCGGCCATGCGATGAGTGCCTTCCGCCGGGATCCGGCCGACGTCCTCGCCGAGCTCGAGGTGCTCCGCGCCGCCGACGCGCCGACGCACGGCGGGCGCGTGCTGTCGTACGTCTACGACTCCGGCGTGCCCGAGCTCGACGAGCTCGCCGCCGCGGCCGCCCGGCTCATGCAGCCCGTGAACGGGCTCGACCCCACGACGTTCACCTCGGTCGCCGCAATGGAGTCGGGGCTCGTCGGGTTCGCCCGCCGGGTGTTCCACGGCGATGGCGACGTGGGCGGCGTCGTGGTGGGATCGGTGACCTCGGGCGGCACTGAGAGCTGCCTGCTCGCGGTGAAGTCCGCGCGCGACGCCTGGCGCTCCGCCCGAGCCGGAACCCCGCGGATGCCGCGGCTCGTCGCCCCGGTCACGGTGCACGCCGCGTTCCACAAGGCGGCCGAGTACTTCGGGCTCGCGCTCGACCTCGTGCCGGTGGATCCCTCGACCGGCTCGCTCACCCCAGCGGCGATCGAGGAGCGCCTCGGCGACGACGTGGCGCTCGTGGTGCTGAGCGCTCCCTCGTACCCGTTCGCGAGCCTCGACCCGATCGCCGACGTCGCCGCCGTGTGCGCCGCGCGGCACATCGCCCTGCACGTCGACGCGTGCATCGGCGGATTCGCGCTCGCGTTCTGGCCCGACGAGCTGCCCGCCTGGGACCTCATGGTGCCCGGGGTGACCAGCCTCTCTGCCGACCTGCACAAGTACGGCTACGCGCCGAAGGGCGTGTCCGTGCTGCTCACGCGCGGGCGCGACCGCCAGCGCCGCCAGTACTTCGCCACGACGGCGTGGCCGGGTTACCCGGTCGTCAATCCGACCATGGCCGGTTCCAGGCCTGCCGGCCCGCTCGCCGCGGCATGGTCGATCACCGAGGTGCTCGGCGAGACGGGGTTCATCGAGCTCACCGGGCGCGCGGCACGCGCCACCGAAGCGCTGCTCAGCGTCGTCGACGGCATCGACGGCCTCCGCGTGGTCGGCGCCCCGACCGGTCCGCTCCTCGCGGTCGCGACCGACGACGAGGTCGCACCCGAGCGTCGCGTCGACCCGCATCATTGGGCGGATGCCGCCCGCGCGCTCGGGTGGCACTTGCAGCTGCAGCCCGGCCTCGCGCAGGCCGACGGCACGCGCCTGCCGCACACCACGCACCTCACCGTCACGCCCGTGACGGAGGCCGCGCTGCCGGAGCTGTCCGCCGCGCTCGTGGCCGCGGCCGACGAGGTGCGCGGGGTGCGGAGGGTCGACGGCGGCGAGCTGCTCGCCGGCCTCGCGGCCGAGCTGCCCGGCGGCGCGGGCGCGCTCGCCGCGACATCCGAGGGACTCGACTCCGACACGGCCGCGGCGCTGCTCACGGCGTTCGGCCTGCTCGGCGGAGCGGGCGCAGCGGGCGCAGCGGGCGCAACCGGGGCGCTGCCCGACCGGCTCGCTCCGGTGCTGGCGCTCGTGGAGGCGCTGCCGGGCCCGCTCACGGAGCGTCTGCTCGTGGAGCTGCTCGCGCGCGTCGTCGAGCCTCGCGGCTGAGTCGCGCGCTCAGCCGGCGCCGAGGTCGAGGCCGCATCGCTCCGTGTAGTACGCGTAGAGCTCCGCCTTCAGCCCGTCGCTCGCCGGCACGTCCAGACGGCCGGCGCGCCCGTCGCTCGTCTCGATCTCGAACGGGAGGATGGTGCCGCGCTTGTCGTCGGCGAGGGCGTGCGCATCGCATCGCGCGGGCCGCACCGGCAGGCTGATGACCGACGGCGCCTCGCCCGCCGCCACGTCGATGCCGAGCGTCCAGTCGGTGCCGTCCTCCGCATTCAGCAGCGTGGTGCCGTAGATGCGCGCGATGCGCATCGTCCCGTCACCGGATGCCGCGGGCTCGATCGCCACGTCGACGAACGCTCGCCGATCGGTGCCCGCGCCCGTGGAGCGCAGGTGCTCGGGCATCACGATGGCCGCGGCGTCGGCGACGGACTGCGCGAGGCAATCGGCCGCGTTCACGCGCGCGACCGTCTCGAACGGGTCGTCGGCCGTGAGCTCGCCTGTGGCGTCCTCTCCCGTCCCGGCGCGGGCGTCGAGCCGCACCAACACGGGCGCGGGCTCGGCATCGCAGCGGCTCGGCGGAAGCTCGAGGCGGATCGCGATCGCATCGTCGGCGGCGAGTTCGAACGGCTTCGTGCGCTCGAGGCCGCCGTCCAGGGTCGGCGTCTCCACCGTGAACCGCTCGACGGTGACCGTCTCGTCGCCCGTGTTCTCGAAGCGCACCACCAAACGGCCCTCGACGACGTCGAGGCGGCCCTGCTCGATCGCGACCGAGAGTCCCGGCGGCAGCGACGGCGATGCCGCGGGAGCAGCGCACGCGGCAAGGGCGAGCGGTGCCCACGCGAGGGCGGCGACGAGCGCGAACGTGCGGGCGAGGCAGGCGCGCGGCATCCGGCTCACGACGCGATCACCGCACCGAGACGTCGAGGCGGCGACCGCCGAGCGAACGGGGGAGCGCGGCGAGGCGCGCCGCGACCCCTTCGATCGCGCGTGCGGCCGGGTCGTCGGGCGCCGCGACGACCACGGGCGTGCCCGCGTCGCCGCCCTGCCGCAGGGCGATGCTGAGCGGCACGCTCGCCAGCAGCGGCACGGGCGAGGGCTGCCCCTCCGAGAGGCGCTCGGCGACGAGCGCACCGCCGCCCGCGCCGAACAGCTCGACGAGGCCGTCGGGCCCGGCGAATCCAGCCATGTTCTCCACGACGCCGACGATGCGCTGGCCCGTCTGGCGTGCGACCACGCCCGAGCGCTCGGCGACGTCGGCGGCGGCCGGCTGCGGCGTCGTGACGACGACGACCTCGGCGTTCGGCAGCAACTGCCCGAGGGAGATCGCGACGTCGCCGGTGCCCGGCGGCAGGTCGACCAGCAGCACGTCCAGGTCGCCGAAGTACACGTCGGTGAGGAACTGGGTGAGGGTGCGGTGCAGCATCGGCCCGCGCCAGGCGACGGCGACGGATGACCCTCGCCCGCCGGGCTCGGTGGGCTCGACGAACATGCCGATCGAGATGACCTTCACGCCGTGCGCGACGGGCGGCAGGATCATCTCGTCGACCCGGGTGGGGCGAGCGGCGTTGCCGTGCTCGTCGACGAGGCCGAGCAGCCCGGGGATCGAGAAGCCGTGCACGTCCGCGTCCACAAGGCCCACGGAGAGTCCCCGAGCTGCGAGCGCGACGGCGAGGTTCGCGGTGATCGTGGACTTGCCCACGCCGCCCTTGCCGCTCGTGATCGCGATGACTCGCGTGAGGCTGCCGGGGCCGAACGGGTTGCCGCGCGCCGCGCGGCCGCCGCGCAGCCGCTCGGTGAGCGCGGCACGCTGTTCGGGCGTCATCACCGACAGGGTCACGTCGGCGTTCCCGGTCCCCGCGACGGCCTCCGCCGCCTGCCGCACGTCGCGTTCGATGCGGTCGGAGGCGGGGCATCCGACGATCGTCAGCCGGATGCCGACGTGCACGCGGCCGTCGGCGCCCGCGGACACGGAATCCACCATGTCGAGGTCGGTGATGGGCTTGCGGATCTCGGGGTCGATCACCGACGCGAGCGCGGCCCGAACCGACGACGCGAGCGCATCCGCGGCGCCGCCGGGTTCGGGTCGGGGCGCCGTCGGCTCAGGATGCGGCATGCTCCCGCTCCTCCTCGTCCTTGCGGTCGAGTTCCTCGAGCACGGCGCGCAGCTCGGCGCGGATGAACTCCTTCGACGCCAAGTCCCGTACGGCGAGGCGCAGAGCCACCACCTCGCGTGCGAGGTACTCCGTGTCGGCGAGGCCGCGCTCGGCTCGCTGCCGGTCCTGCTCGATCTGCACGCGGTCGCGGTCGTCCTGCCGGTTCTGGGCGAGCAGGATGAGGGGGGCGGCATACGACGCCTGCAGCGACAGCACGAGCGTGAGCGCCGTGAATCCGATCGCGATCGAATCGAATCGCAGCGGCTCGGGCGCGAACGCGTTCCACGCCATCCAGGTGATCGCGAACACCGAGAGCCCGAGCAGGAAGCCCGGGGTCCCCATGCCCCGCGCGACCCACTCCGTGAATCGGCCGAACCGGTCGTTGTCGCCCGACCCGCGGAAGGGCGCAGATCGGCGCGTGCCTTTCGGGGTGTCGAACCTGCGGTCCTCGACGTCAACGCGTGCCATCTCCTGCCCTCCTTCCATGCGGGATCGGGATGCTTCCGGTGGTCATCTGGGCTCGCGCCGCGGCGCGGCGCCCCACTTCGGTCTCATCGGGATGACTGCGCCAGTCATCGGGCAGGAGGTAGTCGAGCACGTCGTCAATCGTCACCACCCCGACGAGTCGATGCTTCTCGTCGACCACCGGCACCGAGACGAGGTCGTAGCTCGCGAGGATGCGGCTGACCTCGGCCGCGGAGGTGTCGGCGGTCACGGGCTCGAGGCCCTGGTCGATCAGGGTGCCCATGCGCTCGTGCGGCGGGTAGCGGAGCATCCGCTGGAAGTGCACCATGCCGAGGAACCGGCCGGTGGGCGGCTCGTAGGGCGGAAGGGTGACGCACACCGCGGCGCCCAGTGCGGGCGGCAGGTCGTGGCGGCGGATGAGGGCGAGCCCCTCTGCGACGGTCGCGTCAGCCGAGACGATGATCGGCTCGGTGGTCATGAGGCCGCCGGCCGTGTCGGGGCCGTAGGAGAGGAGGAACCGCACGTCCTCAGCCTCCTCGGGCTCCATGAGCTCGAGGAGGTGCTCACCGCGCTCCTCGGGCAGTTGAGCGATGAGGTCGGCGGCGTCGTCGGGCTGCATGTGGTCGAGCACGTCGGCGGCTCGGTCGTCGCCGAGGCGTGCCAGGATCTCGACCTGGTCGGACTCGGGCATCTCCTCGAGCACGTCGGCGAGGCGGTCGTCGGGCAATTCCTCGGCGACCTCCTGGCGGCGCTGCGCCGGCAGGTCGAGCAGCGTGTTGGCGAGGTCGGCCGGCTTCAGCTCCGAGTACGTGGCGATGAGCTGCTCGGCCGACTGGGCCTCGCCGCTCGCCGTCAGCTCGCGCACCTCGCGCCACGTCACGTAGGCGGACTGGCCCTTCGAGAACGGCGATGCGCCCTTCGGACGCCGCACGAAGAGCTGGTCGACCTCCCACTCGCCGCGCTCGCGCTCCTCGATCGCCACATCCTCGATGGTCGCCTCACCCGAGCCGTCGTTGAAGTCGACCTTGCGGCCGAGCATCTCGGCGATCACGCGCACCTCGCCGCCGCGCTGCTCGAAGCGCCGCAGGTTGATGAGCCCCGTGGTGATGATCTGGCCGCCGCCGATGGAGGTGACGCGCCCGATCGAGACGAACACGCGCCGCTTGCCGGGGATCTCGACGATGAGTCCGACCACGCGCGGAGGGTCGTTCCTGCGGTACACGACGAGGACGTCGCGCACCTTGCCGACCCGATCCCCTGCGGGGTCGAAGACGGCGCACCCGGCGAGTCGGGCGACGAAGACTCTCGTGGCGCTCACGCTACCAACTTAGCCCCCGGAGCCGGGATCGCGGCCCTCCCGGCGGGGCCCCGTGGCGCGCGTGGGAGAATGGCCGGGTGAGCACCCAATCCCCATTCGGCGGCCGCCTGGGCCGCACGTTCCCGACCCTGCCGAAGGGCGAGACCGTGGCGAGCTTCGAGACCTACGCCGAGGCGCAGGCCGCGGTCGACACGCTCGCGAAGGCCGCCTTCCCGGTGAAGGAGCTCGCGATCGTCGGCACCGACCTCACGAGCGTCGAGCGCATCACGGGCACGCTCAGCTGGGGTCGAGCCGCCGGGGCGGGTGCCCTGTCGGGTGCGTGGTTCGGCACGTTCCTCGGGCTGCTCTTCTTCATCTTCGCGCCCACCGGCGCCTCGCTCGGCGTCCTCATCTCCGCGGTGCTCATCGGCGCCGGGTTCGGCATGATCTTCAGCGTCGTGTCGTACTCCATCAATCGGCGCCGGCGCGACTTCACCTCGGTCATGCAGGTGCTCGCCACGCGCTACGCGATCATCGCCGAGCCGGAGCACATCGACCGGGCCCGCTCGGTGCTGGGCGTCGACGCGCCGGCCCCGGGGCCTGCGAGCCCTGCCGTGTCGCCGCCCGGCTCGCCGTCGCATCCCGTGAGCTACGGCGAGGCGACGGATGCCGCGCGCCGGGCCGCCGCAGCGGCGCCGCCCGCCGAGTCGGCGCCGGCGCGGGAGCGGCCCCGTTACGGGGAGCTAGCGCCGACCGAGGCCGAGTCTGCGGACTCGACGGATGCCGCGGCATCCGCCGACTCGGGCTCCGACGACGGAGCCGGGGCAGCGTCGTCGGAGCGCTGAGCGAGGCTCGCCGTTCCCAGGGCTTCGCCGCTACCAGCTGAGCGGCTGCTCAGGGGTGTAGAGCCATACCTCGAAGAACGCGTCGAGGTCCTGTCCCGAGACCTCCTCGGCGAGATCGGCGAAGTCCTGCGTGCTCGCCGTGCCGCCGCCGAAGCGCTCCACCCACGTCTGCGCCAGCTCGAAGAAGGCGTCGTCGCCGATCTTCACTCGCAGGGCATGCAGGGTGGCGGCTCCCCGGTCGTATACGGGGCTCAGGAAGAGGCCGAACGGGCCGGGATCGGCGACCACCGTGCCCCACTCCGTCTCGGGGTCGGCGTAGTACGCGTCGAATGCCTCCTGCGCGGTGTCGCGACCGCGGAACTCGTTCCACATCCACTCCGAGTAGGTGGCCCAGCCCTCGTTGAGCCAGATGTCCGCCCAGCGGTAGGTGCTCACCTCGTCGCCCATCCATTGGTGGGCGAGCTCATGCACGATGGTGCCCTCCCGGGCCCTGCGCGAGAAGAAGGAGCGAGTCTGCGTCTCGAGCGCGTAGCCGACGGAGTCGTCGTCGACGATCGCACCGTACGAGTTGAACGGGTACGGCCCGTACAGCCCCTCCAGGAAGACGAGCATCTCGCCGGTGAGCGCGAGATCCACGTACTGCGACGCCAGGACGTCCTGGTCGAGTGCGTCGATGATCGGGGTGCCGTTCGGCGCCGTGTACTGGTCGAGCGTGAAGTCGCCGACGCTCGCGGTGGCGAGGTAGGCGGCCATCGGGTCGGGTGCGTCCCACGTCCACGTGGTCGTGCCGTCCGCCGTGCTCGAGCCGGTGAGCAGGCCGTTCGCGACGGCGACCAGGCCCTCGGGCACCGTGACCTCGAAGCTGAACGACGACTTGTCGGTCGGGTGGTCGTTCACGGGGAACCACGTGGCCGAGCCCTCGGGCTCGCTCACGACCATCGCGCCGTCACGGGTCGTGACCCAGCCGTACAGCGCGCCCTCGATGTCGGTCGGCTGGATCGTCGTGCCCCCGTACGTCACGACGACCTGCGCCTCTGCGCCCGACTTGAGCTTTGGGCGGGGAGTGATGACCAGTTCGTTCTCGGTCTGCTCGAAGGTCGCCGGCTTGCCGTCGACCGTGACCGATGACGCCGTGAGCCCACGGAGGTCGAGGTTGAACCGGTCGAGGTCCTGGGTTGCGACGAGGTCGATCGTGGCGACGCCGTCGAGGTGTCCCTCGATGGGTGCGGGCTCGGGCGGGGCCGGCGTGTAGTCGAGGTCGAGGTCGTAGTGCAGCACGTCGGTGCCGCCATTGCCGGCGAGCGGGAAGTACGGGTCGCCGGCGCCGTCGGAGCCGGCCCCGTACTTCGGGGTGCCGGGATCTCCCGGCGCGGCGAGGGCGACGGCGGGCGCGCCCATCACGGCGATCGCGGCGACCGCCGATCCGAGGGCGAGGAGTGCGTGGCGACGACGGGACGGCATGGATCCTCCAGCGTTCGGCGGTGCGATCGGCAGTGCTGCCCAATGTAGACCCATGCGGTTCGGCCCGCGAGAGTTGCGGCGCACGTCCAACTTCGCGATATATGCGTGTCTCGCATGGTCACGCAGCAAGAGCTCGAGCTCGAGATCACCGAGGGCGAGCGGCCGGATCGGCCGATCCGGCGGATGCTCCGCGGCATCCGTCACGGCATCGAACGGCGCCCGGCGTTGCGACGCACCTATCGCGTGGTCGTCGGCGTGCTCGGCGGCGCCATCGCCGTGGGCGGACTGCTGCTCGTGCCGCTCCCGGGGCCGGGCTGGCTCGTGGTGTTCCTCGGACTCGCGATCCTCGGCACCGAGTTCGCGTGGGCGAAGCGATTGGCAGCGTTCACCAAGCGCCAGCTCGCACGGTTCTGGGCGTGGTGGCGGGCGCGCCGCGCCGCGCGTCGCTCAACTACCGTCGGCTGAGCGTCACCACGAGGACATCGCAGCGGCAGAGAGCACGAAACCGTGGCCGCTCGCCGAGTCCTCGCAGCGGACGCCGTCGCCCTCCGGCGTCCAGGACACGGCGTCGACCGTGATCCGCTCGTTCGGTGCGAGGACATGCGGGCTCTCCATGCCGCCGAACGACACATCCGTGTGCCGCTGAGGCATGGGTGACGCATCGCCGGTAACGACCAGCCCGTTGCGGCATCCGACCTCGACCAACTGTGCGCAGTACTCCGCGAACGACGTCTCCTCCCATGTCCAGGTCGGCCACGAGAGCACCGCGCAACCCCACTTGAGTCCGACGTCAGAGTTGACGATCTGACAGTTCACGTCGCCGGCGGCGGCCCCGAACGTGAGTCCTCCCGCCTGTAGGTTCCACGCGAAGATGGCATTTTCCACGACACTTGGCATACAAATGGCATTTGTGCCATTCGTCGTGGAATTCGCCCTCGAGGAGGGGCCGATCTTCCGTGTCTCCTGTGGGTTCCACGCGTAGATCCGCGCCCGCATGGTTTGCGTTGGAGACGCCGCCTCTGGGACGTGATTGGTCCGTTCCGTATTCGAACCTGAGAGGCACCGCCGGGACGAGTAGAACGACGCGGGTATCTTCACCGAACTCGAACAGCTCTGCCTGGACGCGTACGACCGGATGATCGGCCTGGACCTTGCGAACCTGGTCATCGACGGGTGCATCGTCAAGGCCCCGCTCGGCGGCGAAGTCGCGGGCCGTTCCCCAGTCGATCGCGGCAAACAGGGCACGAAACGCTCCGTCATGGTCGACGGGAAGGGGATCCCGCTGGGCGTGGTCGTCGCAGGCGCGAACCGGCACGACTCGCCATTGCTGGAGCCCACGCTCGGCAAGCGAGCTTGGTTCGGGCCCTGGCTGCCCGAACAGATCACCGTCCACCTGGACGCCGGCTACGACTCCGGCAAGACCCGTGACCTGATCGACGGGATGTGCTGTGACTACGTCATCAGCAAGAAGGGCACCCCGCTGCATACCGGCGCCCGCTGGGTCGTCGAGCGCACGAACTCATGGCACAACCGCGGCTTCCGGAAGCTCCACATCTGCACCGAACGACGCGTCCGCGTCATCGAGGCGTTCATTGCCCTCGCCAACGCGATCATCATCACCCGCAGGCTCATCGCCGAAGCCTGGACACGCTACCGCTGGGACGGGCGCCCAACCCGACAGCCCTGACCTATCCGCGCAACCTCTTATTCGCCATTTGTCCTGGAGTTGCGTCCGAAGGGATGTTGAACCCCTTCCTTCACGTGCTGAATCAGCACGTGATCGACCGGAGGCCGGTTCGGTGGTCTCTTTGCGATCTGTGATCGATCAGTGGCGGCAGCCCCGGTGCGTCACCGACGTACAGCAACTCACTAACTGGCGACGCTCTCGGCGTGCGCGTCACCGCTTCGCAACGGCGCGTAGCGGCGGGCGGGTTCCCACCATGGGTTGTCCCGCACGCTATACAGCATCGTGCGTTCTCCTGGCGCCCGGCCGACGTACTCGATGAACTTCGCGGCTCGCAGCCGGCGGATGAGTGGCCGGACGACGCTGTCGATCAAACGGGTACCCTCGACGATGTCCTTTGGGGCGAGTGCCTCGTTCTCCCGGCCGCCGCGTACGACGCCGACGGGCAGGCCCGCGACGGCGCGTGGGTAGCCGAGGTCACCGGGCTGCTCGACCTGAGCTCGTGGCCTGCGGGCATGCGGGTCATCGTCCGCAAGGAACGCCCCCACCCCGGCGCGCAGCTGCGGATCACCGACCCGGACAGGCACCGGATGACCGCATTCGCCACCAACACCACCGGCGGACAGGCTGCCCGACCTTGAACTGCGGCACCGCCGCGGCGCCCGCGCAGAGGACCGCATCCGCTGCGCGAAGGCACCGGCCTGACCAACCAGCCACTGTACGAGTTCGCGCAGAACCGCAGCATCTGGGGCGCCATCGTGTCCCTGGCGTGCGAGATCACCGCGTGGATGCAGTTGCTCGCCCTGGCCGGTCACCAGGCCCGACGGTGGGAACCGAAACGGTTGCGGTTGCGGCTGTTCAGCATCGCCGGCAAGCTCGCCGCTACCGGGCGAACGGTTACCATGCGACTGTCCGCGCACGCCCCGTGGAGCCGTCTGCTCACCGACGCGGTCACCGCGCTGCGCACACTGCACGCCCCGACGAAGCCAGATCCGCCACTGTCCCAACAACCTGGCACGTCCGGCCCGTGGTGCCCACCCGAGTAACTCGGGCGATCAGTCGCGCCGCTGCTGCACAGTCACCAATCACAACCGGCCGACAAGGCCCGGACGCTCACCCCGGGCTAGCTCAATGGTCCACCCCATCCCGACGATAATCGGCTCCGGGTCCGTGGAACCGGCGCTCACTCGAGCGACCTCGGGAGATCAATCGCACCCCTCTCGCAACATCACTGGCACAAGCGAGTCGACAGGGCCCCGACCCTCATCAACTACTGAGGACGAGAGATCCGGGCTAGGCTTCATAACGCTCGATCCTGCGACGTCGAACCTCTCATGAGAAATGGGACTCGCTTGCGATGAAGATCGCCATCCTCGACGACTACGACGACACGCTGCGCACGCTGGACTGCTTCACGAAGCTGTCGGGCCACGACGTCGAGGTCTGGAACGATCACGTGCAGGGCGTCGAGGCGCTCGCAGAGCGATTGCGTGAGACTGAAGCACTCGTGCTCATTCGCGAGCGCACCGAGATTCGCGCGCCACTCCTGCGTCGGCTGCCGAAGCTCCGCCTCATCAGCCAGCGCAGCGTGTACCCGCACATCGATGTCGACGCCTGCACGGAGCTCGGCGTGGTCGTTTCGTCGAGCATGCACCCGGGGACGCCGTCGTACGCCGCGGCGGAGCTCACCTGGGCGCTGGTGCTCGCGGCAATGCGTCGGCTTCCGCGGCAGGTCGCCGCCCTCAAGGCGGGTACGTGGCAGGTCGGCGTCGGCCACACGCTCCGCGGGAAGACGCTCGGCGTCTACGGCTACGGCAGGATCGGCGGCGTGGTCGCAGGGTACGGGGACGCGTTCGGGATGAACGTGTGGGTGTGGGGGCGCAGCAGCTCGCGCGAGCGGGCGCGGAGCGACGGCCGCACGGTGGCGCCCAGCAAGGAGGCCTTCTTCTCGGAGTGCGACGTGATCTCGCTCCACTTGCGCCTCGTCGACGCGACCCGCGGCATTGTCACGGCGGGCGACCTCGCCCGGATGAAGCCGACAGCGCTGCTCGTCAACACGAGTCGAGCGCCGCTCATCGAGCCCGGCGCCTTGGTCGCCGCGCTGAAGAGCGGACGTCCGGGAATGGCGGCGGTCGACGTCTACGAGGAAGAGCCCGTGCTCGACCCGCGGCATCCGCTGCTCGCCATGGAGAACGTCGTGTGCACGCCCCACATCGGCTATGTCACGCGTGACGAGTTCGAGGTGCAGTTCTCGGACGTATTCGATCAGATCGTGGCGTACGCGGCGGGCACGCCGATCAACGTCGTGAATCCGAGCGTGCTGAGGCGCGACTCCGCCCACCGTTAGCTCCCAAGTCCTTTCCACTCGATCCAAGGCCGACAGGCCCGGTAGCGTGCACCACCTTCGGTACCACGACCTTGCTAAGCTCGCGAACGCAGCCGACGGCGGCGTGGCGGGCAACGCGTGGGCGACCTGCCTGAGCGGACCGATGAGCAAGCCCGACCAGATCCGACCGGCCACCGGAGCCGATGCGGAGCCCAACCACGAATACCTGCGGCACCCCGAGAGCGAACGGATGGAGCTTTCCGTCCGCAACGTGGCGGCGGTTGCCGGCTTTCACCTCGAGGTCGCGCCGAGCAGTGCGATCGATGCGTTTACCGCCCGTACGCGTACGTGGCCGGAGCGAGAGCTCTTACCGAGCCGACCGAGCCCGAACGGCGAGCGTCGATGACTACCGTCGGGGACATTGGTCGAGGCCCGTCCTATCCTGACGCCGCCTCGGAGCGATCCGGCGGCCTGCATCACGGGGTGCGTAGCATCAGGGCAGCGGAAAGGGGACGTGGTGCTCTACATGGTGATCGAGACGTATGCACAGGGCCCGGGGCCCGTCTATGCTCGTGCTTCTGAGTTAGGTCGCATGCTGCCGCCTAGCCTCGCGTACTTGGGGAGCTGGGTGGAGGCGCACGGCCTCAATCGCTGCTTCCAACTCATGGAAACCGAGGAGCCGAGCGTCTTCGAGAAGTGGATCGCCAACTGGGCCGAGCAGGTGTAGGAATCTGCCACTTGCCATGGAATCCGACCCGATAATTCGTTGACAAGAACCGTGGATTCACGGGTTCAGCCGCCAAGTTGAGGTGGAACCTATCCGGCCACCTCGTCGGCGAACGCGGCCGGGTCGACGTCGACCGTGGCGTCCTCCACCGGAATGATGCTGGCGTCGGGTGCGGCCTCCGTCGGGGTCGGCGACACCTGGGCGACCTCTGATGGGGTCGGGTCGGGATTCGGCACGGGGCCGACGCATGCCGTGAGCTCGAGCAGGCCGGAGATGGCGAGCAGCGTTGCTGCACCGAGGGTTCGGGTCACGTGTCGGAATCTATCGGCTCATCGGCTGTGCATGATCGAGCGACTGATCATGGTTCCGTCACGGGCCTTGGTTCAATCCATCGACGCCGCATCGGGCGGCGATCAGGCGGTGACGCCGCCGCGCACCCACGCCTCGACCTCGTCGGCCGTGCGCGGGATGCCCGCCGAGAGGTTCTCGGCGCCGTCGGCCGTCACGAGGATGTCGTCCTCGATGCGCACCCCGATGCCGCGGAACTCCGCAGGCACGGTGAGGTCGTCGGGCTGGAAGTACAGGCCCGGCTCGATCGTGAAGATCATGCCCGGCTCCTGCACGCCGTCCATGTACATCGAGCGCCGCGCCTGGGCGCAGTCGTGCACGTCGAGTCCCAGGTGGTGGCTCGTGCCGTGCACCATGTAGCGGCGGTGGAACTGGTTGTCGGGCTGGAGCGACTCCTCCGCGGAGACGGGCAGGAAGCCCCACTCGGCGGTCTTCCGTGCGATGACCTCCATCGCTGCGGCGTGCACGTCGCGGAAGATCGCACCGGGCTTCACGACCGCGAACGCGGCATCCGCGGCCTCGAGGACGGCCTCGTAGACCTGGCGCTGCACCTCGGAGAACGTGCCGCTCACCGGGAACGTGCGCGTGATGTCGGCGGTGTAGTAGCTGTCGCGCTCGACACCGGCGTCGAGCAGCACGAGGTCGCCGGGCACGACGGGGCCGTCGTTGCGGGTCCAGTGCAGGATCGTCGCGTGCGGGCCGGCGGCGGCGATCGAGTCGTAGCCGACGTCGTTGCCGTCGAGGCGCGCGCGCGTGGCGAACACGCCTTCGATCACCCGCTCCCCGCGCACCTCGGCGGTGATGCGCGGAAGCTCCTCGAGCACCTCGGTGAAGCCGCGCTGCGTCGCGTCGATCGCGGCGCGCATCTCGGCGATCTCGTACTCGTCCTTCACGAGGCGCAGCTCGGAGACCACTCGGGCGAGCTCGGCGTCGGGCTCGTGCTCGGCGTTCACCTCGAGCGAGAACGGGGCGTCCGTCGCATTCGTCGAGAGGGCCTCCTCGGCGGCGAAGCGGATGCGAGCGTGGTCGACCTGCTCGGTGATGGCGGGGTCGGCCTCGCGCAGCACTATCGTGGCCGTGTCGACCGAGCGGACCAAGTGCTCGAAGTCCTCGATGCCGCGGGTCTCGATCGCGAGGTCGGCCGCGACGTGGGCGAGCGACGGGCGGGCGCCGATCCAGAACTCGCCGATGGCGGGGTTCGCGTAGAACTCCTCGGAGTCACGCCCGGCGCGCTCGCGGAAGTACACCGTGGCGGTGTGGCCGTCGCCGTTCGGCTCCAGGACGAGCACTGCGCCGGGCTCCGAGTCCGACCCCCAGCCCGTGAGGTGCGCGAACGCGGAGTGGGCCCGGTACGGGTAGTCGGTGTCGTTCGAGCGCTGCTTCATGTCCCCCGCGGGCACGATCAGTCGAACCCCGGTGAACGCGGCCGACACGCGCTCGCGCCGCGCCGCGGCGAACGCGGCCTGCCCGCGCGCGGATGGGAGCGTCTCGTCGCGCGCCGCCCAGCCGCTGCCGATGAACGCCTTGAAGCCCTCGGACCCGGGCGTCGTCGAGCGATTCTCGTTGCGACCGGACTCCTCGGACGCGAGGGGAGCTGTGGTCGTGGTGGTGTCGCTCGTGTCGGCCATGCCGTCCATTCTCGCACCGTCGGCAACTCGGGCCGGCCCCCGGATCACCCCGCGGGGGAGAGCGTGGCGACGACCGGCCGGTGGTCGCTGCCCGCGTCGTCGAGCTCGCCGACGACGCGGAAGGCGTCGACCTGCCAGCCCGGGGTGGCGAGCACGTGGTCGATCGGGCTGCCGAGGAGCTCGGGCAGGTCGGTCGGCCAGGTGCCGAGCCCGCCGGCACCGGCCTGCACCGCGGCATCCCGGCATCGGCCGAGGTCGCCGCCGTCGATGCCGCGCCCGGCGAAGTGGTCGACGGTGGCGTTGAAGTCGCCGGCGATGATCACGTTCTCGCCGGCGCACTGCTCGGCGAGCCAGTCGAGGTCGCTGCGCCAGTTGCGCAGCTCCCACCTGATCGGCGCCACCGCGTGCACCGCGACGATGCGCGGCCCGTCGCCGTCGACCGGCTCGGCGACGATCGACGGCAGCGTGTTCGTGTTGCCGGGAGGCCCCGGGGCCAGCGCCGAGACGACCTCGTAGTCGCCGAGGCCGGGCGAGATGAGGATCGTCGTCGAGCGCGCCTTCGCGATGTCGTCGAAGGCCACGGTGTGCACCCACATCGGGCTGCCGCCGTCGCGCATGGCGATCGCCACCTCCTCGCCGAGCGGCTCGGTGGTCTCGGGGAGCACGACGACGTCGGCGCCCTCCTCGAGTGCGAGGCCCGCGATCGTCGCGGCCTCCGGCACCTCGCCGAGGGTGTTCCAGGACAGGATGGTGACGGATGCCGCGTCGGGTGCGACCTCCGACCCGCCGGTGCCGCGCGCGGCGATCACGGCGACGTTGCCGGCCGCGAAGAGCGCCAGCACGAGCGACATCGCGATGCCGAACGTGCGGGTGGCGCGTGGGATGGCGACGAACGCGAGTGCGACCGCGGCCACCGTCCCGCAGACGGCGGCGGCCCCGCGCAGCGCCACGACGTGCGCGGCCACCCACTGGTTCTGCAGCCCGAAGGCCTGCGGCCACAGCAGCACGGCGGCGACGAGTGCGGTGCCGAGCACAACGGCCCAGCCAAGGATGCGGGGGAGCATTCCACCCACCCTAGGCGAGGCCCGGCGGGTCAGGCCGAGGCTCCGCCGCCGATCCGCTGGGAGTCGTCGGTGAGGACGCCGGAACGGATGCCGCGACTAGCATGAGGGAATGCCCGGAGCCCTCGCCGCCGTCGGCGAAGCCGACCTGCACGCGCACTCGACGGTCTCCGACGGAACGGAGAGCCCCGCGACGCTGATGGCGCAGGCGGCCGTTGCCGGGCTCTGGGGAATCGCCCTCACCGACCACGATTCCACGAGCGGCTGGGCGGAGGCCGCGGCCGCGGTGCCCGAGACGGGGGTCGTGCTCATCCCGGGCATGGAGCTGTCGACGCGCGAGGGCTTCATGAGCGTGCACATGCTCGCGTACCTCGTCGACCCGCTCGACGAGGGCCTGATCGCCGAGACCGCCCGCATCCGGGAGTCGCGCATGACGCGCGCGGAGGAGATCGTGCGCCGCATCGGCCGCGACTACGACCTCAGCTGGGACGACGTGCTCGCCCAGACGACCGAGGGCGCCACCATCGGACGCCCGCACATCGCCGATGCGCTCGTCGCGCGCGGCCACGTGTCGACCCGATCGGCGGCCTTCGCCGGCATCCTGCACCCGCGCGCCGGGTACGCGCAGCCGCACTACGCCCCCGATCCGCTCACGGGCGTGCGGCTCATCCGTTCGGCCGGCGGCGTGCCGGTGCTTGCGCACCCCGGAACGCGCGGCGCGGAACGCGTGATCTCACCCGAGCGACTCGCGAGGCTCGTCGACGCCGGGCTGTTCGGCCTCGAGATCGACCACCCCGAGAACCGGCCCGACGCCAGGGCGCGGCTTCGCGAGCTCGCGCTCCGGTTCGGGCTGGCCACGACGGGCTCGAGCGACTACCACGGCACGGGCAAGCCGAACCGGCTCGGCGAGAGCCGGACCGCGCCCGACGTGGTCGAGCGCATCATCGCCGAGGGACGCGGCGCGGCACCCGTGCTGCCGTAGCACTGCGGATGCCGCACCGCCCTTCGTGGCGCTGCGCTCGTCAGGCCTGCGGCGAGGCGCCGCCGGTGCGCGGGCCGCGACCGCGACGGCGCCGGCGCGGGGCGGCGTTTCCGTCGTGGTGCTCATGACCCTTGCCGTCGTGGGTGCCCGTGCCGGGTTCCTTCGTCGTCGACTCGACGGCGCCCGACTCCGCGGACGCGGCAGCACCGGCACTCACGACCGGCGCGGATGCCTGGCCGGCGGCTGGTGCGCCGCCGCGAGTACGGTTGCGCGTGCGCGTGCGGGGAGCGCGGTCGGATGCGGCATCCGATCGGCCCTCGCTGCGGCCCGCGGTGCTCGAGCGCGTGGGCGCCAGCGCCGCGGCCGGCTTCAGGCGGCCCTTGGTGCCCGCAGGGATGTCGAGGTCGTGGAACAGGTGCGGGCTCGACGAGTACGTCTCGGTCGGCTCGGGCTGGCCGAACTCGAGGGCCCGGTTGATGAGCGCCCACTTGTGCAGGTCGTCCCAGTCCACGAACGTCACGGCGATGCCGGTCTTGCCGGCGCGGCCGGTACGGCCGGCGCGGTGCAGGTAGGTCTTGTCGTCGTCGGGGATGGTGTGGTTGATCACGTGGGTGACGTCGTCGACGTCGATGCCGCGCGCCGCGACATCCGTGGCGATCAGCACGTCCTTCTTGCCGGCCTTGAACGCAGCCATGGCCCGCTCGCGCTGGTCCTGGTTGAGGTCGCCGTGCACGGCCGCGGCGTTGAAGCCGCGATCGTTGAGCTCCTCGACGAGCTTGGCGGCCGCACGCTTGGTGCGCGTGAAGATGATCGTCTTGCCGCGGCCCTCGGACTGCAGGATGCGGGAGATGACCTCGTCCTTGTCGAGCGAGTGCGCCCGGTAGACGAGGTGCTTGATGTTCGCCTGCGTGAGGCCCTCGTCGGGATCGGTGGCCCTGATGTGGATGGGACGCGTCATGAACCGGCGCGCGAGCGCGACGATCGGGCCGGGCATCGTGGCCGAGAAGAGCATGGTGTGGCGCACGGGCGGCGTCTGCGCGAAGAGCTTCTCGATGTCGGCGAGGAAGCCGAGGTCGAGCATCTTGTCGGCCTCGTCGAGCACCATCTCGCTCACGTTCTTGAGCGACAGGATGCGCTGCGAGGCGAGGTCGAGGAGGCGCCCGGGGGTGCCGACCACGATCTGCGCGCCGGCCTTGAGCTGCTCGATCTGGCCTTCGTACGCCTTGCCGCCGTAGATCGACACGACCTTCGTGGGCCGGTTCGAGGTGGCGAGCTCGAGGTCCTCGGTCACCTGCACGCACAGTTCGCGCGTGGGCACGACGACCAGCGCCTTGACGCCGCCCTCGGGGTCGTCGCCGAGGCGCTGGATGAGGGGGAGGCCGAAGCCGAAGGTCTTGCCGGTGCCGGTCTTGGCCTGGCCGATGATGTCCTGCCCGGAGAGGGCGAGGGGGATGGTCTGCTCTTGGATGGGGAAGGCATCGACGATGCCCTTCCCGGCGAGGGCGTCGACGATGTCGGACGCGACGCCGAGGTCACTGAAAGTGGTCAATATTCTGCCTGTCGGTGTTGCGGGAAGGAGGTGCGCCCTGCTTCGACCTCAGGCGCACGGCCGCGGATCCATCGCCCGCGTGCCCCTCCAGCCTATCGGAGTGAGCCTGAGAGCCTCGGATAGGCTGTGTCCGTGGTGTTCTGGACGAATCGGCGGGGGGCCCGCCCCGAGGCGCCGCGTCTGCGCCCCCGCGTCGCGCCGACCGGGCTCGCGAAGGTCGACTTCACCGAGCTGGTGCCCGAACCGGTGCCCTTCCTCGGTCAGGCGGCCTACATCCAGCTCGAGTTCTTCGAGGGTCTCGCGAAGGCTGTGGCCACCGCGCCCACGCTGCCGTCGAAGGAGGGGCTGAGCGCCGCTGCGGGCGTCGCCCTGCGCAAGCATCACTCCCTCATCGCCGAGCTCCGCCGCCTCGGCGTCGAGCCCGACGACGTGATGGCACCGTTCGCGCCCGCGACCGACCGCTTCCGCCAGGCGAGTGCGGGCGCCGACTGGTACGAGCTGCTGCTCGGCATCCACGTCACCGCCGGCATGCTCGACGGCTACTTCTCGCGCCTCGCAGAGGGGCTGCCGGTGGAGCTCGGCTCGCGCGTGCGCGCCATCCTCGGTGAGGAGGGCGCCGCGGTCGTGCTGGAGTCCGAGCTGCGCGCGGCGATCAATGCGGATCCGACGCTCGCCGACCGGCTCGCACTCTGGGGGCGTGCCCTCGTCGGCGACACGCTCCTCATCGCGCGGTCGGCGCTTCGCGCATCCGAGGCACCCGGTACGGCGGGCGCCGACGAGGTGGAGCCCGTGTTCACCGAGCTCATCGTCGACCACACCCGCCGCATGGACGCGCTCGGCCTCACGGCCTGATCTGCGGCCGCGCCGGTCGGACTAGGCCTTGCCGGCGCCGGCGCCGGGGCGCGCGAGCCGCTCGAAGAGCTCGGCGTCGCCGTGCTCCCTGCGGGGGCCGATGAACAGCACGGATGCCACGGACGCGAGACCGGCGGCGACGAGCGACACGACCCAGATCCAGGCGCCGTCCCATGGCCAGCCGAGCCAGGTGAGCCCCACCCACACGACGGCGGCGACGCCGGCGCCGATGGCCGGGACGAGCGCACTGCCGTACGTGTGCCGGCGCGGCAACGAATAGCGGGCCGCGAGGCCGAGGATCGCCCCGCCGAGCACGACGAAGAGGAGCTCCATCGTCAGGCGACGAATCCGACGCGGCGGGACTCCTCCGAGCCGATCTCGACATACGCGAGTGCCGCCGACGGCACCACGAAGACGGTGCCCTTGTCGTCGGTGAGCTTGAGGTGCGGGGTCTGCCCGGCCAGGGCCGCCGCGACGGCCTGCTCCACCTCCGCCGCCGGCTGCGAGGTCTCGAATGAGAGTTCACGGGGGGAGTTCTGGATGCCGATGCGAACGTCCACGGTGCGCCTTTCTGCTCTTGCTGAAACCCTACGACACCGGCCACGCCGGGCCGTACCCGTTCACTGTCGGCGGAACGCGTTAGCGTTCAGGCATGCCCGGCACCGCGACCCTCCTCCACCCCGTCGCGACCCTCGTCGTCGGCGGGCACGCGGCGGTGTTCGGAGCCCCGGGCAGCGGCAAGACCAGGCTCGTCGTCGACCTCGTGGCCGATCGAGTCGAGCGTCTCGGCTACACCACCGACGAGGTGCTCGTGCTGTCGGCGACGCGCGCCGCGGCCACCCTGCTCCGAGACGAGCTGGCCGTGCGGCTGGGCGTCACGACGCGCGGCCCGCTGGCCCGCACCGCCAACTCGCTCGCATTCCAGCTCGTGCGCGCCTACACGGGCGAGCCGGTGACGCTGCTCACCGGCGCCGAGCACGACCAGATCGTCGGCGAACTCCTCGAGGGCGGCATCCGCGACGGCTTCGGGCCCCACTGGCCCGACCCGCTGACACCCGAGGTGCGTGCCCTGCGCGGCTTCCGCTCCGAACTCCGCGACGTCATGATGCGCGCGGTCGAGCACGGGGTCGACGCCGGCTCGCTGGCCCGACTCGGCGAACGCGCAGGCCGGCCCGAGTGGGTGGCCGCCGCGGGGTTCCTCGCCGAGTACGCCGAGGTGAAGGAGCAGCTGCGTCCCACGCAGTTCGACTCCGCCGAGCTCGGAGCGTTCGCCGCGGCGATCGTGCGGCGCAGCACGGCCGACCCCGCGGCCTCCGCGGCGCTCGGCGCCCTCGCCGGGCTCCGTCTGCTCGTCGTCGACGATGCGCAGGAGGCCACCGAGGCGACCGCGGCGTTGCTCGGCGCGTTCGCCGCCAGGGGCGTCGCGATCGTCGCGTTCGGCGATCCCGATGTCGCGAGCAACGGGTTCCGCGGCGGCCGTCCAGAGCTGCTCGGCTCGCTCGCGACGGTGCTCGAGGGCGCGCCGGTGCGACGTCTCGACCTCGCCGAGGTGCATCGGGGCAGGGCGGCGATCCGCGAGCTCGTCCGCTCGGTCACCGCGCACATCGGCACTGCGCTGGGCGGCACGCATCGGCAGGCGCAGCTGGCCGGCGCCGACGAGGTCGAGGCCGTCGAGGCCCGCGACCGCACCGACGCGCTCGCGCCGGTGCTCGGCATCGAGGCGCCATCGCACGCAGCGGAGTGCCAGGCGGTCGCGGGCCTCCTGCGCGAGCGCCACCTCCTCGACGACGTGCCGTGGTCGTCGATGGCCGTCGTCCTGCGCTCGGGCGCCGACGTTCCCGCATTCGAGCGCGGACTCGCGCTCGCCGACGTGCCGACCGCCGGCGACGCCGCGCGCACGGCGCTCCGCGACGCGCCCGCGGCGGCGGCGCTGCTCTCGGCCGCGTCGCTCGTGCTCGGTCGCGAGGCGCTCACGACCGAGCTCGCCGTGGGCCTGCTGACCGGCCCGCTCGGGCGGCTCGATGGCGTCGGGCTCCGCCGCCTCCGGCTCGCGCTCCGGCACGAGGAACTCGCTGCGGGCGGCGCCCGGTCGGGCGACGAGCTCCTGGTCGACGCGCTCTCCGCCCCGGGCGGATTCGAGACCGTGGATGCCGCGCCCGGTCGCCGCGCCGCACGGCTCGCGAAGCTGCTCGACACGGCGCGTGGCGTCGCCGCGGCGGGCGGCACCATCGAGGAGCTGCTCTGGTCGCTGTGGGAGGGCAGCGGACTCGCGACCGAGTGGGGCGCGCAGGCGCACGGCACCGGGGTGCTCGCCGAGGAGGCGAACCGGGCGCTCGATGCCGCGGTCGCCCTGTTCGCGGCCGCGACCCGGTACGTCGAGCGCGAGCCCGACGCCCCTGCCGCGCGGTTCGTCGACGAGGTGCTGGCCAGCGAGCTGCCCGAGGACTCCCTCGCACCCAGGCGCAGCGCCGAGACGGTGCTCGTCACCACGCCTCCTGCGCTGATCGGCCGCGAGTTCGACGTCGTCGTGGTCGCCGGCCTGCAGGACGGCGTCTGGCCGAACCTGCGGCCACGGGGCACGCTGCTGCACGCCGGTCTCCTGCCCCGCGTGGTGCAGGCCGCCCGTACCGGTGCCCCCCTGCCGGCCCCCGAGACGGCGTCCGAGTCGCGCAGTTCGGTGCGCGGCGACGAGCTGCGCCTCTTCGCCCTCGCGGCATCTCGCGCACGCCGGCAGCTCGTGCTCAGCTGCACCGCGAACGACGACGAGCAGCCGTCGATGCTCATGGGATACGCGGCGGAGCGGGTCCGCCCACGCCGCCGACCCCTCCATCTCCGCGGCCTCGTCGGCGCGCTCCGCCGCGAGGTCGTCGCGACCGCCGACACCGAGGCGGCCGCTGCACTGGCGCTCCTCGCCGAGGAGGGCGTGCCCGGCGCGCACCCCGACCACTGGTACGGGCTCTCCGAGCCGTCGACGACCGCCCCGCTCGTCGACCTCGACGCCGATCCAGAGGCACTCGTCGCGGTCTCACCATCGCAGATCGACCGTGCAGGGGAATCGCCCCTCGGATGGTTCATCGACCACGTGGCGTCGCCGCCGTCGGGCATCGCCGCGTCGATCGGCACGCTCGTGCATGCGGTCGTGGAAGAGGCGGGTACCCGCACCGACGGCGACACGAGCGTCGAGACGCTGTGGGCCGCCGTCGAGGAGCGGTGGCGTGAGTTGCGATTCGAGGCGGGGTGGGTCGCCGAGCGCGAGCGGCGCGGCGCGCGGCGCATGACCGAGGGTGCGGCGGACTACCTCACGAACTTCCAGGACGACGGCAAGGTGCTGCTCGGCGCGGAGGGGCGCTTCACGCTCGTGGTCGATCGCGTGCGCCTCACCGGCACGATCGACCGGGTCGAGGCGTCTCCCGACGGCACCACCGTGATCGTCGACCTGAAGACCGGACGCACGCCGCCCTCAGCAGAGCAGACCGCGCAGCATCCGCAGCTCGCGGCCTACCAGCTCGCCGCACGCTCGGGCCAGGTGCCGAACGCGGGATCCCTCGGGGGCGCGAAGCTCGTCTACGTCGCGAGGCCGGTGCGCGGCCTCGCGTTCACGGAACGGGCGCAGCAGCCGTTCGACGACGACGATGCTGCGGCGTTCCGCGAACGGCTCGCGACGATCGCCCGCACCATGTCGGGCAACGAGTTCGACGGCCCGGGCGAGCTCGGGTTCCGCTCGCGCTTCGGCGCGTGGCAGTACCGCGTGCATCTCGTGCCGGCGGTGTCGTCGTGACCGCGCCGATCAGTGCCGCCGAGATCGCGGCGCGGCTCGGACTGCACGCGCCCACGGCCGAGCAGCGAGACGTCATCGAAGCCGATCCGCACGGCGCGAGCATCGTCGTGGCGGGTGCCGGCAGCGGCAAGACCGAGACGATGGCGAACCGCGTCGTCTGGCTCCTCGCCAACGGCCACGTCGCCGTGCCCGAGGTGCTCGGCCTCACGTTCACCCGCAAGGCCGCCGGCGAGCTGGCCGACCGGGTGCGCGAGCGGGTCGGCCAGCTCGTCGCGGAGGGTATCGCGGAGGTCGAGCTCGACCCGTTGGAATCGGCCGCGGTCGGCACCTACAACGCGTTCGCGAGTGCGATCTACCGCGAGCATGCGATGCTCATCGGGCGCGAACCCGACGCCTCGGTGCTCGGCGAGGCATCCGCGTGGCTGCTCGCGAGGTCGGTCGCGAGCGCATCCGCCGACCCGCGACTCGTCGAGCTCGACGCCTCACTCGACCGCGTCACCGGCGCCGCGCTCGCCCTCAGCCGCGCGCTCGCCGAGAACGTCGCCGACAGCCGCGACGTGCGCGCGTTCGCTCGCGACTTCCTGGCCATGGAGGGGCTGCCGATCGAGGCGCCGCGCAAGCGCACCGACTTCACGACGTTCACCGACGCGCTCGGCGTCGTCGGCGCGCTCCCGCCGATGCTCGACCTCGCCGACGCCTACGCGGCCGCGAAGCGCGAGCGCGGCCTCGTCGAGTTCTCCGACCAGGTCGCCCTGGCGCTCGCGATCTGCGAGCGGCATCCCGAGGTGGTCGCCGCACATCGCGAGCGAGCGCGCACGGTGCTCCTCGACGAGTACCAGGACACCAGCGTCGTGCAGACCCGGCTGCTCGCCACGCTCTTCCGCGGCCACTCGGTCATGGCCGTCGGCGACCCCGACCAGTCGATCTACGGATGGCGCGGGGCGAGCGCGGCGAACCTCGCGCGCTTCTCGCACGACTTCGCCGAGGTGGCAGCCGGCGTCTACGACCTCTCGACGAGCTGGCGGAACCCGGGCGTCGTGCTCGACGCCGCGAACGCTGTCATCGAGCCGCTCGATGCCGGCATCCCGAAAGCGCCCCTCTCACCATCGCCGTTCGCCGGCACCGGCCGCGTCGACACCGCATGGGCCGAGACCATCGAGGAGGAGGCCGACGTGGTCGCCCGCTGGTTCGCGCAGCGGCTCGGCGCCGCCGGCGACCGCACCGCGCGAAGCGGTGCCCTGCTCTGCCGCACCTTCGCGAACGTGGGCGTGTTCACCACTGCCCTCCGCACGCACGGCGTTCCCGTGCACGTGCTGGGCATCGCGGGCTTGCTCGACCAGCCGGTGATCGCCGACCTCGTCTGCGTGCTGCGCGTGCTGCACGACCCCACGGCCGGGTCCGAGCTCGTGCGCGTGCTCGGCGGGGCGCGCTGGCGCATCGGGCCGGCCGACCTCGCCGCGCTCAACGGCCTTGCCAGGTGGCTCGCCGACCGCGACCTCGGCAGCCATCGGCTCGACGACGGCGTCCGGCAGGGCCTGCGCGCGTCCATCGCGCCCGACGAGTCGCCGTCGATCGTCGATGCGCTCGATTTCCTCCTCACCGCCCCCGACGGGCATTCCGCGCTGCGCGGCTTCACCGAGATCGGACTCGGTCGGATGCGACGCGCCGGTGCGCAGTTGCAGTCGCTTCGGCGCCGCGCGGGCCTCGGCCTCGTCGACTTCGTGCACCTCGTAGAGCAGGAACTGCTGCTCGACGTCGAGGTCGCCGCCAACGCGGCCCAGCCGCTCGGCGCGCCGAGCCTCGAGGCGTTCGACGAGCTGCTCGCCGGATTCGCCGACGTCGCGGAACATCCGACCCTCGGCGCCTTCCTCGGCTGGCTCACCGAGGCGGAGCAGCGCGACCGGCTCGCCCCCCGGCAGGACGAGCCCGAACCGGGCGCCGTGCAGGTGCTGTCGATCCACGGGTCGAAGGGCCTCGAGTGGGACGTCGTGGCCATCCCGCGTCTCGTCGAGGAGGAGCTGCCGTCGAAGCCCCGCTCCACAAGGGGGTGGCTCGCATTCGGGGAGCTGCCCAACGACTTCAAGGGCGATCGCGACGAGCTGCCGGAGCTGCAATGGCGCGGCGTGCAGAGCCAGGCCGAGTTCGACGAGGCGGTGCGCGCGTTCGCGGAGGAGAACCGCGAACGCCACGCCGAGGAGGAGCGCAGGCTCGCCTACGTCGCACTCACGCGAACCCGCGACGAGCTCCTGCTCACGGGGTCGTGGTGGGCGTCGCAGAAGTCGCCGCGCAAGCCGAGCCCCTTCCTCCGCGAGCTGGCGCAAGCCGGCATCGTCCCCGTCGACGCGCTTCCCTCCGCGCCGGCCGAACCCGAGAACCCGCGAGCCGGGCATGCCGAACGCCAGCGCTGGCCGCTCGACCCGCTCGGCGCGCGGCGCGGCGCCGTGCATCGGGCGGCCGATGCGGTGCGTACCGCCGCAGAGCGCCCGAGCGGCGCCGGCATCGGACCGAGGCTGGCCGACGAGTTGCGGCTGCTCCTCGAAGACCGCAGGCGACGGTTCGAGGGGCCGGGCACGCGAGCGATCCCCGCGCGCGTGCCGGCCTCCCGGTTCAAGGACTACGTCGACGATCCCGCCGCCGTCGCAGAGCAGCTCCGGCGCCCGATGCCCCAGCGCCCGTACCGCGCCACGCGCATCGGCACGTTGTTCCACGCCTGGGTCGAACATCGCGCCACGGGCGAGGGCGAGGCGGCCGCGATCGACGACGCATGGCTCGACGGCGACACGTCCTCCGCCGGCGCAGCGCTCGACGGCGAGCTGTCATCGGATGCCACGACCGAACGATTGCGTATCCTGCAGGCGACGTTCGAGGCCTCCGAGTGGGGCGGCCGCAAGCCCATCGCGGTCGAGCTCGAGCTGCACCTGCCCATCGACGAGCACGTGTTCGTGTGCAAGCTCGATGCCGTGTACGAGGTGCCGCCCGGCGGGGAGCTCGCCGCTCGCGGCATCCGTCACCAGGTGGTCGACTGGAAGACGGGCAAGGCGCCCCGCGACGAGCGCGACCTCGAGCTGAAGCAGACGCAGCTCGCGCTCTACCGCCTGGCGTATGCGAAGTGGGCGGGTGTCGAGCCCGAGAGCGTCGACGCGGTGTTCTACTTCGTGGAGGACGACCGCGTCGTCCGCCCTGATCGCCTCTACGACGAGGCGGCGTTGCGCCGCTCGTGGGCGTCGGTCGCGGCGCCTGCGCCTTCCGTCCCGGTGGTCGGCTGAGGGTCGTCGCCGGTCGGAGGTGCCGCGTCGCCCCAGTCGCTGAGGTCGAGCGGGATGGGGGCGGTGGCATCCATCGGCAGCGGCGGACGCTCGCCCGCCTCCCGCCGCTCGAGCTCGGAGAAGTCGTAGCTGTCCGTCAGCAGCATGCCGCCTTCGCGGGGCAGTCGGTTGCGCGGAGTGTCGTCGAGCATGCGCTCGACGTCGCCGACCGTGAGGATCGGACCGGTCTCGGGTGACAGCGGTTCGCTCGAGCGGTCGTGCACGCTCGCGGCGAGCCCGTCGAGCAATGAGACGGCGTCGTCGACGATCGCCCGGTCGTGCTGCTCGATGCCGTGCAGGAGCCAGCGCGCGAGCTCGAGCTCCCCGTAGAGCAGTGCCCGCTGCGGGAGGTGCTCGTCGGAGGCGCCGCCGCGGCCCTCGAGGTACGCGTCGAGCGCGACCTCCGCGGACGCGCCGCGCGAGGTCAGCAGCCAGTGCAGGTCACGCGCCGGGTCGCCGACCGCGAGCGCCGACCAACCGACGATCGCGCTCACGACGTCGCCCTCGACGAGGATCGAGTCCGCGGTGAGGGCGCCGTTGACCACGGTCGGACGGAACCGCCAGAGCGACTCGTCGTCGGTCGCCTGCTCCCATCGACGCAGGATCGCGGCGGGGAGGTGGCCGGTGTCGGCGGCGCGGCCGATCACCTCGACGGCCCCGTCGCGTGCATCGTCGGCCGACTCCCGGGGAAGCCCGGCGTCGCCGACGAACCCGCTCGGCAGCGTGTGCACGGCCGCGATCGCGCTGCCGACCGCGGTTGCGCGCGCCGGATGCTCGGTGAGCTCGTCGGCCGTCTGCACCGCACCGGGGAGGAACTCCGTGACGATCGCCCGAGTGCCGTCGATGGGCGCCTGACCGACGAAGCCGGGCACCCGGAACGGCAGGCGGGAGCGGATGCCGGGCGTCATCGCGCGGATCGCGACGAGATCGGCGGACTGCTCCGTCTCCGCGCTCTGCGATCGGGGAGCGCGGATGACGAGGCGGCGGCCGTCGACGGAATGGAGCTCGACGGCGTCGTACCCCCCGTTGCTGCGGCGCGTATGCGTCCGGGCCGCGCGCACCTCGAGTCCGGGCACCGCCGCCGTGGCCAACGCGGCTAGAGTGAGAGGGGGTCTGGCCATGGGCACAGCTTAAGCAGGCGAATCCGCCGCGCGGGCGACCGCCACGCCTTCCCGCCGACTCCGCCCTGAAGCGCAGAGAGGTGGCCCAGTGCGCGAACCGACAGCCCCGCCGCTCGCGCGCGCCGCGCTCGACCGCGACGGCGAGGCCCGCGCCGCCGACGACTTCACGGTGCGCTTCGACGCCGATCCGGCGGCCCGCGTCATCGCGTTGCACCGGGATCGCGTCCTCCTCGCCGAGCGCATCGAGGGCTCGGCGCCGGCGATGCTGTTCCTCCGCCCGTCCGAGGTGCCATCGTCGACCCTGCGCTGCTACCTCGGTCGCACCGTGGCGAGCGCCGGCATGGACGACGTCGACGACGTCGCCGAGGCCGCCGAACTGCCACCCGGCACCCCCGTCGAGGTGCGCGTGTTCGATGCGGATGCCGCCGCGCTCATCGAACCGGAGGAGGCACGCTGGGCGGGCCTCCGCTCGGCGGCCTCCGTGCTCGGCGACCGTGACGCCGGCCTGTTCACCCAGGCGCTCGCCCTGGCCAACTGGCATTCGGTCGCGCCCTTCTGCCCACGATGCGGCGCGACGACGACCGTGGTGCAGGCGGGGTGGGCCCGTCGGTGCGACCGCGAGGGCAACCTGCTGTTCCCGCGCACGGACCCCGCGGTGATCGTGCTCGTCACCGACGACGACGACCGCGTGCTGCTCGGCTCGAACGCGCTGTGGGAGCAGCACCGCTTCTCGCTGCTCGCCGGATTCGTCGAGCCGGGCGAGTCGCTCGAGGCCGCCGTCGTCCGCGAGATCGGCGAGGAGGCGGGTGTGCACGTCGACCGCGTCGCGTACGGCGGGTCGCAGCCGTGGCCGTTCCCGGCCAGCCTGATGGTGGGCTTCACCGCCCGCGTCGCCGACGGCACCGTGCCGTCCTCCGTCGCGCCCGACGGCGTGGAGATCCTGGAGCTCCGGTGGTTCTCGAGGGCCGACCTGACGGCGGCGGTCGAGGAGATCGCGCTGCCCGGCGGCACCTCGATCGCCCGCTGGATGCTCGAGCGGTGGTACGGCGGTCCGATTCCCGAGTCGCAACCGTGGACGACGACGTGACCGCGGCATCCGACCCGCTGCTCGCGGCGCTCGATGACGACCAGCGGGTCGCGGCCGAGGCGCTCATCGGCCCGGTGTGCGTGCTCGCCGGCGCGGGCACGGGCAAGACGCGCGCGATCACCCACCGCATCGCGTTCGGCGTGGCATCCGGCGCGTACGACCCTGCCCGCGTCATGGCCCTCACCTTCACGGCGCGCGCCGCGGCCGAGCTGCGTGCCAGGCTCCGCGCACTCGGTGCCGGCGCGGTGCCGGCGCGCACGTTCCACGCCGCGGCGCTCGCGCAGCTCAACCACTTCTGGCCCCTCGTCGTCGGTGGTTCCGCGCCGCGCGTGCTGGAGTACAAGGGCCGCCTGCTCGGCGAGGCGGCCGAGCGGCTGCGCCTCCGGGTCGACGTCCCCACGCTGCGGGACGTCGCGTCGGAGATCGAGTGGCGCAAGGTGAGCGCGGTCGGCATGGACGAGTACGAGCTGCGGCTCGCGGCTCGCGGGGCGCCCGGCGACCTCACCGCAGCTCAGGTGCTCGGCCTCGTCGCGGGCTACGAGCAGCTGAAGGACGAGCGGCGCATGCTCGACTTCGAGGACGTGCTGCTCGCGATCGCGGGCATGATCGAGTCGGAACCGTCGGTCGCGATGCACGTGCGGGAGAGTTATCGGCACTTCGTGGTCGACGAATACCAGGATGTCTCGCCGGCCCAGCAGCAGCTGCTCGACCTCTGGCTCGGAAGCCGCCGCGACGTCTGCGTCGTCGGCGACGCGAGCCAGACGATCTACTCATTCGCCGGGGCGACTCCCGAGTACCTCCTGGGCTTCGCGCGGCGCTACGAGGATGCGACCGTCGTGCGACTCGAGCGCAACTACCGGTCGACGGCCGAGATCATCGGCGTCGCGAACCGCCTCATGCGCGGTCGGGCGGGCGCGCTGCAGCTCGAGGCGGTGTCGGGCCCGAGCGCGGCATCCGCCGACCCGGGCGTCGAACCGGTCGTGCACGAGTACGCCGACGAGCTCGCCGAGGCGAGGGGCGCAGCGACCCGCATCCGGGATCGCATCGACGCGGGCGTGCCGCCCGAGAAGATCGCCGTGCTCATGCGCGTGAACTCGCAGTCGGCGAACCTGGAGCGTGCGCTCGAGGAGGTCGGCGTGAGTTCGCGCGTACGCGGTGCGGCGCGGTTCTTCGACCAGCCCGAGGTGCGGGAGGCCGTGCACGCGCTGCGCGCTGCGGCGCTCACCATCGCGGGGGAGCCGCTCTTCAAGTCGGTGAGCGACGTGCTGCGCTCGCTCGGCTGGACGATGCAGCCGCCCGATGGACCGGGTGCGGTCCGCGCACGATGGGAGTCGCTCAACGCGATCGCCAGGCTCGTCGACGACGCGCCTGAGGGCACGACCTTCCGCGCGTTCGCCGACGAGCTCCGTGCCCGCGCCGAGGCGCAGCACGAGCCCACAGTGTCGGCGGTGACGCTCGCGACCCTGCACTCGGCGAAGGGCCTCGAGTGGGACGAGGTGCACATCGTCGGCCTCACCGAGGGCATGCTCCCGATCGCGTACGCGAAGGGGTTCGACGCGATCGACGAGGAGCGCCGACTGCTCTACGTGGGCATCACGAGGGCACGGCGCCGGCTGTCGCTGAGCTGGTCCCGGACCGGCGGCGCGCATCGAGGGGAACGGGAGCCGTCGCGGTTCCTCCGGGAGCTCGACAGCCGCACTCGGGATGCGACTCGTGCCGGCGTCGGCGCGGGAGGCCGCCCGGCCGTTCGCGCCTGAGCGTCAGCGACGCGTCCCTGAGCGCCATCGAGCCGTGCCGGAGGCGGTCGTCGACGACCGCGATCGCCAGCGCCGCGGCCTCGATCCAGCCCCGGACTGTGCGGGTCGACGCGGGGCGGCCGGCGAGCTGGGCGGCGATCACCGGCCACGCCGGATCGTGGTCGCGTCGGGCGAGGTCCAGGCACCGGAGGCAAGGCCCGTCGCCGGGTTCCACGAGCGGTCCGACCCGCGCGCCGACGTCGTCGAACACGACCGCCAGGTGGGGCACGTCGCGGCGGAGCCAGGGCAGGTGACGGGCGGGCGGCACGACCCAGTCGGCGCCGACCACGGCGAGGTCGACGCGGTCGGCCTCGGGAAGGCGCTCGAGGGACGCCTCGTCAGCTCGTGATCGGAGGTCGACGACGTCGTGGCCGAGCGCGGCGAGGTCGGCGGCGAGGCGCACGCCGATGGACCCGGGGGCGTCGACCGCGACCCGGTGCACCTCGCGGCGCACCACTGCGCCGGAGGGGCCGGGCGACGCGGCGTACGACGGATCGAACGCCGGCTCGATGGCGGCGAGGAGTCGCCGGACGCGATCAGGGGTGCCGTCGAGCCCTGCGCCGATGGTGGTCAGCGTCTCGATGCTCGCGCCGTGCCGCAGCGCGGCGATGAGTCCGGTCTCGAGGTCGCCGGCGTCACGCAGCACGACGCGGGGGGTCGCCGCGCCGAGTTGCAGGTCGGTCGGCGTGCGCCACACGAGGGGGAGTGCGGGGTCGATGCGCGGGGCCATGCCGAGAGCATGCCCGAGTCGGATGCCGCGTCGCGGCATCCGTCCACAGGCTCAGGCCTTCGGCTCCTCGCCGTCCTCGCCGGGCGCGGCTGGCGTCTCACCGCGCAGGAGCTGCTCGAGCGCCTGGTCGAACTCCTCGTCGGCCGAGGTCTCGGCCGTGTCGGCGCCCGTGAGCCGCGCGATGAGGGCGCTCGGGTCGTCGAGGTCGGCCGCGGTCGGCAGCAGGTCGGGGTGCGCCCACAACGCGTCGCGCGCCTCGACGCCGACCGCATGGGTCACCGCGCGCCACATCGCCGCCGCCTCGCGGAGGCGCCGGGGGCGCAGCTCGAGGCCCACGAGGGTCGCGAAGGCGGACTCGGCGGGGCCGCCCGACGCGCGCCGCCTGCGGATCGACTCGGCGATCGCGTCCGACCTGGGCAGGCGCTCGGTCGCGTCGGCCGTGACGGCGTCGACCCAGCCCTCGACGAGGGCGAGCATGGTCTCGAGGCGCCCGAGGGCGGCCTCCTGCGCCTCGCTCTTCGGCCGGATGAGCGCACCGTTCACGACGGCGTCGCGCAACTCGTCGGTGTTCGACGGGTCGAAGCCCTCTGCGAGCTGCTCGAGGCGGTCGGTGTCGATGTCGATGCCGCGGGCGAACGCCGTGATCGCGGTGATCAGGTGCAGGCGGAGCCAGCGCGCGTGGCGGAAGAGCCTGGCGTGCGCGAGCTCCCGCACGCTCAGGTACAGCTCGACCTGGTCGGTGGGGATGTCGAGGCCGTCGCCGAACTCCGCGACGTTCTGCGGCAGCAGCGCCGCTCGTCCGTCGGCCTGCAGCGGGATGCCGATGTCGCCGCCCGACACGACCTCGGTCGCGAGCTGGCCGACGACCTGTCCGAGCTGCATCGCGAACAGCGCCCCGCCGATGCCGCGCATCATCCGGCTCGCGCCCTGGATCATCGAACGCAACTCCTCGGGCGCCTGCTCGCTCATGACGCGCGTGAGGGAGTCCGAGATGCTGAGCGCGACCGGCTCGGCGAGCTGCGACCACACGGGCATGGTGGCCGCCACCCAGCTGCGCCGGGTGAGCAGCTCGGGCGTCTCGGGGAGTGCGGAGAAGTCCACGACCTCGTCGAGCCACAGCGACGCGACCTGCAGTGCCTGGTCGAGGCGCGCACGCTCCTCGGGGGTGAGCTGCCGCTGGCCGGATGCCGCCCGCTCCTCGCCCTGGCGCAGTGCGAGGCTCCAGTCGATGCCGTCGCCGCCGCGGTTCATGGCCTGCTGCAGCTGGCCGAAGAGGGCGGCGAGGCTCGCCGGGTCGTTCGGCAGACCCGCGGCGCCCGCGAGCCGCGACGGATCGATCCCGCCGGACCCCGAGAGGAGCTCGCGGAGCATCTCGCGGAACTCGTCTTCCGGGTTCCGGTCGTCGGGCTCGTCGTTCCCATCGGCCACGTGAGCCACCTCCAGTCGCGTCCCTTCAACCGTAGCCCCGGCCCACCGGCGCATGTCTGGGAAATGGCCTAGGCTGGGCCTTCCGGGTGTCCGCCCTTCGCGAACAACGCCGGCCCCGGCGCTCGCACTCGGCGACTCGGTCGCCCGGAAGGAACCACGGATGGCCCTCTTCGACGACGACCCGTCGCCGCGCCCGCAGGGTCGCTCGCGCAGGGAGCGCATCGGCTGGGCCGCGCTCACGGTCGCGGTGCTGATCGGCGTGGGCTTCGCCCTGCTCCCGTCGCCGTACGTGATCGAGCAGCCCGGGCCCGTCTACGACACGCTCGGCGTCGCGGATCACGACGACGAGGAGGTGCCCCTCATCGAGATCCCCGACGAGGAGACCTTCCCGACCGACGGCGAACTGAACCTGCTCACCGTGACCGTGCTCGGCCGCCCGGGGAACACCCCCAACTGGCTCGAGGTGCTCGGCGCGTGGTTCGATCGCACACGATCGGCGGTCCCGGTCGAGGCGATCTTCCCGCCGGGCGTCAGCGACGCCGATCGCGACGCGCAGAACGAGGCCGCGATGGTCGACTCCCAGCAGGACGCGATCGCTGCCGCGCTGGTCGAGCTGGGCTATGAGTTCCCCAGGGAGGTGACGGTCGCCGGCATCCTCGACGACTCCCCGGCGGCGGGCGTGCTCGAGGAGGGCGACGTCATCGTCTCGGTCAACGGCGCGGCCGTGAACTCAATCGACGAGCTGCGCGCCGCGGTTCGCGAGAACGGCGCGGATGCCCCGGCGAGCCTCGAGATCGTGCGCGACGGCGCCGAGCAGACGGTCGCCGTGACTCCGGTCGAGCGCGACGGCTCCGTCGTCATCGGCGTCGGCGTGGGCATGGAGTACGAGTTCCCGATCGACGTGGAGCTGCAGCTCGACAACGTCGGCGGCCCGAGCGCGGGCATGATGTTCGCGCTCGGCATCGTGGACAAGCTCACGCCGGGTTCGATGACGGGCGGCGAGGTCATCGCGGGCACCGGGACGATCGATTCCGCCGGCGACGTGGGTGCCATCGGCGGCGTCCGTCAGAAGCTGTGGGGCGCGGAGGACGCAGGCGCGGACTGGTTCCTCGCGCCGGCGTCGAACTGCGACGAGGTCACGGGACATGTCCCCGACGGAATCACCGTGTTCGCCGTGTCGACCCTCGACGAGGCGCGCGAGATCGTGGAGACGATCGGCGAGGGCGGCGACATTGCCGAATTCGCCTCCTGCCCGGCCTCCTGAACAGCCGATTCCAAGCATCGCGACCCTAGGATGGAGTCTCGATCCCACAGCGACCGAACAAGAGGCCGAGAGTGTCAGCACAGACGCAAGAACCGAGGATTCCGCGACGCCGCGGGCCGATCGCCATTACGATCGGGGTGGTCGCGCTCCTCGTCATCGCCTTCTTCGTGTTCGTCGGACTCTACGCCGACGTGCTCTGGTACGACCAGCTCGGATACCTCAACGTGCTCACCACGGAATGGGCCGCGCGCCTCGTACTCTTCGTGATCGGCTTCCTCGCGATGGCGGTGCCCGTCTGGGCCTCCATCCAGATCGCCTACCGCACCCGGCCCGTGTACGCGAAGCTCAACTCGCAGCTCGACCGCTACCAGGAGGTCTTCGAGCCGCTGCGCCGCCTCGCGATGTACGGCATCCCGATCGTGCTCGGCATCTTCGCCGGAGTCTCGGTCTCGAGCCGCTGGGAGCTCACGCTCACCTGGCTGAACCGCACGCCCTTCGGAACGACCGACCCGCAGTTCGGCTTCGACGTGAGCTTCTTCGTCTTCGAGCTGCCGTTCTACCGGTCGATCGTCGGCTTCGCGTCCGCGGTCGTGCTGCTCTCGCTGCTGCTCGTCATCGCCACGAACTACCTGTACGGCTCGATCCGGGTGAGCGGCCGTGAGGTCGTGATCTCCAAGTCGGCGCGCATCCAGATCGCCTTGACGGCGGGCCTCTACCTGCTGCTGCAGGGGATCAGCATCTGGTTCGACCAGTACGCCACCGTCACCGAGACGGGCTCGATCATCACCGGTGCGGCATACACCGACGTGAACGCGGTGATCCCCGGGCGCCAGATCCTCGCGGCGGCGGCGATCGGCGTCGCCATCCTCTTCTTCATCACGGCGCTCATCGGCCGCTGGCGGCTCCCGCTCGTCGGCATCGGCCTGCTCATCGTGTCAGCCGTGATCATCGGCTCCCTCTACCCGTGGGTGATCCAGCGATTCCAGGTCGACCCGAGTGCGAAGACGCTCGAGGCCCCTTACATCAAGCGGAGCATCGACCTCACCCGCGACGCCTACGGGATCGAGGACATCGAGACCATCCCGTTCAATGCGAAGACGGATGCCGAGCCCGGCGCCCTCCGGTCGGACGCCGCGACCACGGCCAACATCCGTCTCATGGACCCGCTCGTGATCAGTCCGGCGTACCAGCAGCTCCAGCAGTTCCGCCAGTACTACCAGTTCCCCGACGCACTCGACGTCGACCGCTACGTGATCGACGGCGCGACGCAGGACACTGTGGTCGCCGTGCGCGACCTCGCGCTGTCGGGCCTCGGCGACGCCGAGACCTGGTACAACTCCCACATCGCCTACACCCACGGCTACGACCTCGTTGCGGCGGCGGGCAACCAGCGCTCGGTCGACGGCCAGCCCGTGTTCCTGCAGTCGGGCATCCCGTCTTCCGGCGTGCTCGGCGAGTTCGAGCCGCGCGTGTACTTCGGCGAGAGCTCGCCCGCGTACTCGATCGTGGGTGCACCAGAGGGCTCCGACCCGGTGGAACTCGACTACCCGGCGGGCGGCAGCGACGAGAACCAGACCTACACCACGTTCCAGGGTGACGGCGGTCCGAAGCTCGACAACGTGTTCACGAAGCTCGTCTATGCGTTGAAGTTCCAGTCGGAACAGATCTTCCTCTCCGACGCGGTGAACACCGAGTCGCAGATCCTCTACGACCGCGACCCGATCGAGCGCGTTAGGAAGGTCGCGCCGTACCTCACCCTCGACTCCGACAGCTATCCGTCCGTGGTGGACGGCCGCATCGTCTGGATCGTCGACGGCTACACGCTCACCGACCATTACCCGTACTCGAACAAGGTGAGCATGAGCGAGGCCATCGCCGACAGCGAGGGCCTGCCGCAGGCGCTGCCGTTCGACGAGGTCAACTACATCCGCAATTCGGTCAAGGCCACCGTCGACGCGTACGACGGCTCGGTGACCCTCTACGCGTGGGACACCGAGGACCCGATCCTCAAGACCTGGGACAAGATCTTCCCGAACTCGCTCGAGCCGATGAGCGAGATGTCCGGCGACCTGATGAGCCACGTGCGCTACCCGGCCGACCTCTTCAAGATGCAGCGCGCCGTGCTCGGCCGCTACCACGTCACCGACGCCGGTTCGTTCTACTCCCGTGAGGACGCGTGGACGACGCCGAAGGAGCCCACTGGCGGCGCGAACTCGACGCTCCTGCAGCCGCCGTACTACCTGACCATGCAGATGCCGGGCCAGGATGCCCCGACGTACTCGCTGTTCTCGACGTTCATCCCCGAGGCGCGCGGCGAGCAGAGCCGCAACGTACTGCGCGGCTACCTGGCGGTCGACGCGGATGCGGGCTCGACCGATGGTGAACGCGCCGACGGATACGGCACGCTCAGACTGCTCACCCTGCCTGAGGACGACAACGTGCCAGGGCCTGGGCAGGTGCAGGCGAACTTCAACGGCAATCCCACGGTCTCGCAATCGCTGAACCTCCTGAAGCAGGGCCAGTCCGAGGTGATCAACGGCAACCTGCTGACGGTTCCGGTCGGCGGCGGCCTGCTCTACGTGCAGCCCGTCTACGTGAAGTCCACTGGAAACACGAGCTACCCCCTGCTGCAGAAGGTGCTCGTCGCGTTCGGCGACCAGATCGCGTTCCAGGACACACTCGACGCCGCGCTCGACGTGCTGTTCGGCGGGGATTCGGGCGCCGCGGCCGGCGACGTCGAGGTGGAGCCGGGCACGGAGCCCACAGCACCACCTGAGGGGGGCGAGCCCACCACGCCCGCCACGCCGAGCGACGAGATACAGGCCCTGCTGAACCAGGCCAAGCAGGCCGTGGAGAACAAGCAGGCCGCGCTCGCCGAGGGCGACTGGGCGGCGTACGGCGCGGCCGACGCGCAACTCGCCGAGATCATCGCGCAGCTCCTGGTGCTGACAGAGGGCGAGTGAGGTGCGCGTCGACCTGAGCGGCGGCGATTGGCTCGACGACAATCGCGCCAATTGGGACGAGCGGGTGCCGGTGCACGTCGCCTCGGACTTCTACGACCGGGAGCCGCTGCGCGACGGCGGGGGAGTCCTCGACCCGATCGCCCGAGCGGGCGTCGAACGCCTGCATCCGGCCGGCCTCGACGGTGTGCGCGTGCTGCACCTCCAGTGCCACTTCGGATCGGACACGCTCTCACTGGCCAACCGTGGCGCCACGGTCGTCGGGCTCGACTTCTCGCGTCCCGCTGTCGAGGAGGCGCGGCGCATGGCGGCCGAGCTCGGCGTCGACGACCGCGCGCGGTTCGTGGAGGCGAACCTCTACGACGCGCGCCACGTGCTGCCCGAGCCCGAGTCGTTCGACCTCGTGTTCACGACGTGGGGCACCATCGGATGGCTGCCGGATGTCGCGGAGTGGGCCCGGATCGTGGCCTGGTTCCTGAAGCCCGGGGGGCGCCTCTACTTCGCAGACGTCCATCCCGCCGCCTTCGTCTTCGACGGCGACGGCGGGCCCGGCGGCCTGCCGGCGTTCACGTTCCCGTACTCGAAGGACGTGCCCGACGTGCTCGAGGACCCCAGCGACTACGCCGACGCGTCGGCGGCACTCGCGAACGCGAAGACGTGGGAGTGGGTGCATCCGCTCGATGAGGTCCTGGGTGCGTTGGGCGACGCGGGCCTCACGGTCGACGCCTTCACCGAGCACTACCTGGTGCCGTGGCAGATCTTCCCGGTCACGGTGCCGCAGGGCGACGGCATGTTCGGGTGGCCGGCCGAGCGGTGGCTGCCCCTTTCGTACGAGCTGGTGGTCTCGGCGCCGGTGCGCTGAGCGCCCGATCCCCCCGAACGGCGACTCCGCGGCGGGCAAGCCGTCACGCCACCCCGCCGCGGAGTCATGACTCAATCGAGCGGACCCGAGGGGCCATCGCGGAGCACAGTGCCGAGGGTGCCGCCGAGCTCATTGCGGTAGTCGCCTGAGAGGTCCCACCACATGGCACCGCCGTAGCCCTGGGCGGCGAGCCACTCGGCCTTGGCCGTGACCGACGACGGGTCGTCGAGGCTCCACCAGTCACCCGTCGCCGCGTCGTACCGCCAGGACGCGCCGACCTCGGCGTCGAAGTAGCCGACGCCGACGTCTCGGATCTCGTAGTAGGGCTTGGTGCCGATCGAGGCGGTGGCCGGCTGCCAGGCCTCTGCGCCGTTCGTCACGCCCGTCCAGCCATGGCCGTAGGCGGCGAGGCCCGCGTTCAGCTGCTCAGGGCGGGCGCCCGCGGCGAGGTACATGCCGACCGCGCCGTCGAGGCCCAGACCCCAGTTCTGAGTGCCGTCGGGGTGCAGGTTGCCCTGGTGTCCGGTCATGGTGGGCACCCACCCGCCGTGGAAGTCGTACCCCTGTACGTTCAGGAAGTCGACGGCGGCGAAGAGCCGCGCGTCGAGCCAGCCGCCCTGCCCGGCGTTCCATCCGCCGGCTGGGGCGAAGGCGGTGAGCAGGTAGTCCTCGCCTGTCTCGGCGCCGTACGCGTCGAGCTGGGTGCGGAACTCCTCCATGAGGGCCAGGAAGTTCTCCGCGTCGGCCGGCGTGGCGTTGGCCGTCTCGCCGCCGGTGACCGGCCACTCCCAGTCGATGTCGATCCCGTCGAAGATGCCGGCGGCTGCGCCGGGTCCGCCGCGACCGTCGACGATCGGCAGGTCGCCCTTCAGGTACAGGTCGATGCACGATGACACCAGTGCGGCACGCGACTCCGGCGTTGCCGCGGCGGCGGAGAAGTGGTCCGACCAGGTCCATCCGCCGAGAGAGATGAGCACCTTGGTCTCGGGGCTGACCTCCTCGAGCTTGCGGAGCTGGTTGAAGTTGCCCGCCAGCGCCTGCTTCGCGGTGTCCCGCTTCCCGTCGACCGAGTCCTGTGACGAGACCGTGCGGACGAAGTCGTTGTAGGCGTCGCCCTCCCCGGCTGTGTCGAGGATGTCGCAGCCCAGGTCGGCGGTGACGTTGCCGAACGCGTAATTGAGATGCGTCACGTCCCGGATCGCACCGGTGGCGAGCAGGTCCTCGATCTGGAAGTCGCGCGTCACGGGGGCGTCGGCCATGAGATAGCCGACGCTTCGGTAGCCGTTGATGTCGGATGGACCGGATGCCGGTGACGGCTTCGCGGTGCGGACGGGCACGGCGGCGGCGGGGGCAGCGGCGATGCCGACGGTGAGCAGGGCCGCAGCGGCGACGGAGATCGCCGCTCCGCGGCGGAGACGGCGGGTCGGCACGGGATGACGAGCTGGCATGGGACTCCCAACGATCGGGTCGGGGCGTTCGGCTCCGACGTGGTTTCGAGGACAGTACCAACGTCGGGCCGAGTTCGGAAGGAATCCTAACTAAAACTGGGGCAACATCAGAAGGATTCCCCCGTTCGTGTGCGGTCGGGCACAGCGGATGCCGCCGACGGAGCTGAGACCGCACAGGTCGACCAGGCCCCACGTGTCGCCGTCGACGTCGCTCGTGACGTCCGATCTGGGGTCTTGTGAGGCCGACCGGGCGCGAGCACACTGAGCCGCATGAGCGTCGTCGCGCAGGTGCTCGCGGTCGTCGAGGGGCTCGCGCTCATCGTCCTCGGGATCCTGGGCGCGTTCTTCTTCCGCAGCCGGCGACTCCACGGCCTCCTCCTCATCGAACCTGAGGATGAGGAGGTCGTGCGGCCTTGGACGGTGTATGCGGGCTTCTCGAATATGGTCTGGGGAGTCGGCGTGCTCGCCGGCGTCGTGGCGGCGAACCTCGGTTACGGTGACGTCGGGCGCACCCTCGTCGCCTTCGTGAGCATCGCGACCCTGCTGCTGGCGTTCGTGCTCCTGTTCACGGAGCTCCGGTACTGGAAGAACGTCATCGTGCTCGTCGGTCTGCCCGTGCTCGTGCTCGTGGCGTTGACGTGGGGGTCGTGATCGGGCGTCCGCGACACCCCTTCGGCAGGCCTGCGCGCTTCGGCCGGTGACGCCTCGCCCGATTGGACGGCGTATGCCCCGCATGCTAGTGTTATTTCTTGTGCCGCGGGGTGGAGCAGTTCGGTAGCTCGCTGGGCTCATAACCCAGAGGTCGTAGGTTCAAATCCTGCCCCCGCAACCGAAACAGAGGATCCCGGTCTCGCCAAGAGGCCGGGATCTTCTGCATTTGCCGGACATTCGGGCCGCGGATCCTGATGCTCGACACCGTGCAACGGAGCCCGGATCGGCTCGTGGTCGGCGTCAGGCGCTCGTGAGGATGACGAGCTGCTGGGTCGCCCGGGTCATGGCGACATAGCGGTCGACCGCTCCTTCGATCCCGGTGCCGAACGCCTCCGGGTCGATGAGGACGACGAGGTCGAACTCGAGCCCCTTCGACAACTCCGGGGTCAGCGACCGGACGCGGGATGTCGGCCCGAACGCGTCGACTTCGATGTCGCCGGTGCCGATGACGCAGGCGATCCCGTCGGCATGCGTGGCGAGCCACGTCTCGAGGATCGAGCCCAGGTCCGGCGTTGCGGCGTGGACGACGGGGACGCCGCTGCTGCGGATGGAGGTCGGCACGTTGGCGTCGGGGAGCACGGCCCGGATGACCGGCTCGGCTTCCGCCATGACCTCTTCCGGCGTCCGGTAGTTGATGTTCAGGGAGGCGAGGATGATCCGGTCGAGCCCGATCCGCTCGAGCCGCTCCTGCCACGTCTCGGTGAACCCGTGCCGGGCCTGGGCGCGGTCCCCGACGATGGTGAAGCTCCGCGACGGACAGCGCAGCAGCAGCATCTGCCATTCGGCGTCGGTCAGTTCCTGCGCCTCGTCCACGACGAGGTGCGCGAACGGGCCCGCGAGTTGGTCGGGGTCGGTGCTGGGATGTGCGGACTCGTCGACCAGGGAGTACTGGGCGTCCTCTCCGCGCAGCATCTTCATGACTCCCAGCTCGGAGTCGTCAGCCGCGATCAGGTCGTCGACGACCCGGTCCATGACCTCGCGTTCGGCGGCGAGGGCGGCGTCACGCCGACGCTGACGTCGTGATGCCTCGGGGTCGCCGATCCGCTGCCGTGCCGCATCGAGGAATGGGAGGTCGGACACCGTCCAGGCACGGGCGTGTTCGCGCTGCAGCGCCCGGATCTCATCGGCGTCGAGCCAGGGCGCGCACTTCCGCAGGTAGGCGGGTACCGACCACAGGTCTCCGACGACGCCGGCCGCGTCGAGCAGCGGCCACGCCCGGTTGAAGGCCGCGCGCAGCTCCCGGTTCTGCCGCAGCGACCTGCGGAGCAGATCGTCCGCGACGTCCTCTTCCTGGTCCTGCTTGTCCGTCAGGATCGTCACGAGTTCCTCCCAGATCTGGTCGCGAGCCTCGTTGTGCGGGGTCCCGGGCTCCGGTGCCTCGAACGCCTCAGCCCAATCGTCGGGGTCGAGCCAGATGTCGTTCCAGTAGGCCTCGACGGTCATCCCCCTGGTGGGCGGCTCTTCGTAGAACCCGACGGCCGTCTCGATCACCCTCACCAGGTCCGCTGAGGACTTCAGGCGGGCCACCCCGGGGTCGGTCTCGATGGCGGCCGTCGCGCCCTCGGGCACGAGGTCCCGCAGGGTGCAGGTCTGCACGCCCTCCTCACCGAGGCCGGGGAGGATGTCGGCGACGTAGTCCAGGTAGGGCCGGCTCGGACCGACGAACAGCACGCCGCCCCGCCGATGGCCGAGGCGAGGGTCGGAGTAGAGGAGGTAGGCGGTCCGGTGCAGGGCGACGACCGTCTTCCCCGTGCCCGGACCGCCGTCGACGACGAGTGCGCCGCGTGATCCCGCGCGGATGATGGCGTCCTGGTCGGCCTGGATGGTGCTGAGCACGTCCCGCATCCGGTCGGACCGGCTGCTGCCGAGGCTGGCGATGAAGGCGGAGTCGTCGTCGAGTGCGACGTTCCCGTCGGAACCGTCGGCGGTGAACACCTCGTCCCAGTAGTCGCTGATGCGACCACGGGTCCAGCGATACCGGCGGCGGCTCACCAGGCCCATCGGGTTGGCGGGGGTCGCGCCGAAGAAGGGTTCGGCAGCGGGGGAGCGCCAGTCGATCAGCAGCCGACGACCTGCAGTGTCCGCGAGGCCGAGTCGACCGATGTACACGGGCTCGGTGTCGTGGACGCCGACCATGCGCCCGAGGCACAGGTCCAGGCCGAAGCGACGCAGGGTGCGCAGTCGAGCGCTCAGCCGGCGTGCCTCCAGGTCCCGCTCCACCGCCTCCTGGCCCATGCGCACGGGTGCCTTGCGCACCGCATCGAGACGGTCGGACACGTCGGCGACCGTCTGCTCGAGGCTCCGCGCGATGGCCGCGAAGTGCTGCTCGTCGCCGGCGATCAGCTTCGGGTCGGCCTTCGAGGCGAGGCGGTCGGGTAGGTCGAATGTGCTGGTAGTCAGGGCTGTTCCTCCGGATGTCGTGACCTCGGCCGACCAGTATGCGCCCCGACCGGGGCCTTGCGGCAAGGCCCCCTCGCTCCGATATCCTGAAAGTGGAGAGCAGGAAGAGCTCTCCGTTCTGGTTCCGTCGTGAGGGTGCCGACGGCCGCCTCGAGCTCACGTCGGAGTCCGGACTACAGTCGTTCGGTGGTGCGGCCCTATGCTGCATTCGATGTCCACTGCAAAGTTCGCCGCCGGCGCCCTCGTCGCCGCCCTCGCGCTCACGAGCACGACCGTCCAGATGTCGGCCGCCGGCGCGCAGGAGCGAGCGGATGCCGCTGCCGCCGTCGCGATCGAACGCGAGCGCATCTCGACCCGCTGGGACGACGCCGTCGCGTCCGCCCGCACCGAAGCGCGGGTTCTCGCCATCACGGCGCGAACCGCCGCGATGCGCGTGGGCGACCTCGCCGACGCTCGCACCGTCGACCGGTTGGCGATGGCAGCGGCCGCGCTCGACCGCGCGCTCGCCCGACGCGACATCGGCGCGATTGCGGCACGTCGGGACGAGCTCGCCTCGGTCCTGGCAGGGTTCCACCGTACGGTCAGCGTGGCCGCCGACGCGGTGATCGCCGGTCACCCCTCGGCCGACGAGTCGATGAAGGACATCCTGCGGGGGGCGATCGCTCGCGTGCGACCCGACGGGGGCGGGAGCGTCGCATCCGGCGTCGACCTCGCGGCCGTGCGCTCGGCTGCGGATCGCGTGGTCGCGTCGCATCAGGCGAACACCGCCGCAGCAGCCGCAGCCGCGGCGGCTGCAGCCGCGGCGGCAGCGGAGGCCGCCGCTGATGCCGCGACGGGGGGCGCCGACGTGAGTGGATCCGTCGCTCCGACAGCCGCCGCGCAGTTCGCGCCGCCCACCCACCCGACCGAGCTGACCGTCGACGCACGGGGCGACTACCGGCCGGGATGCCCGGTGCTGCTCGAGGGGGACTGGTGGTACCCCGACCGGACCGGCTATGTCGTGGTCGATCCGGGATACCCCTACGACATCGAGGTCTTGGAGTCCGATGGGCACTTCATCGCCGTCAAGTCGCTGCCCTGCATCCTCGAGTGACGGCCGCTGTCCTGGTCACGTGCCCGGCGCATAGGCTGTCGACATGCAGACCGACACGTCGGGGTTCGGGATCGCCGTCGCCCAGTTCGCACCTGGCGCCGACACCGAGGCGAACCTCGCCGAGATCACACGCCTCGCCGAGCTCGCCGTGGCGCGCGGTGCACGCCTCGCGGTGTTCCCCGAGTACTCGAGCTACTTCACGCCCGAACCCGGCTGGGATTGGCAGGCGGCCGCCGAGCCGGTGATAGGCCCGTTCACCGAGCATCTCGCCGCCCTCGCGACCCGGCTCGACGTGCACGTCGTCGCAGGGATGATCGAACGGCTCGACGGCGACGACCGCCGGGTGGGCAACACCGTGGTCGCGGTCGCACCCGGCGAGGGTGTCGTCGCGCGCTACCGCAAGCTGCACCTGTACGACGCGTTCGGGCAGCGCGAGTCCGAGTGGGTCGCCCCGGGCGACCTCGTCGACCCCGAGGTGTTCGAGGCCGGCGGCCTCCGCTTCGGCCTCCAGACGTGCTACGACGCCCGGTTCCCCGAGGTGACCCGTCGCATCGTCGACGCGGGCGCCGACGTGGTGTGCATGCCGGCCGAGTGGGTGCGCGGGCCGCTCAAGGAGGCGCACTGGCGGCTGCTCACGACCGCGCGCGCCCTCGAGAACACGATGTACGTGGCGGCGGCCGACCACGCCCCGCCGGTCGGCGCGGGCAACAGCATGATCGTCGACCCGATGGGCGTGGAGCTCGCCACCGTCGGCGAGGCCACGGATGTCGCGGTCGCGTGGGTCTCCCGCGAGCGGATCGACGCCGTGCGGCGCGTCAACCCGGCGCTCGCCCTCCGACGATTCGACGTGATCGAGCGCGTCAGCCCGCGCTGAGCCGCGAGAGCCGCGTCGACGCCTCCTCGAGCACGTCGTGGCGCTTGCAGAACGCGAATCGCACGAGGCTGCGGTAGGCGTCCTGCCGGTCGGGGTGCACGAACGACGACACCGGCACGCCGACCACGCCAGCCCGGTCGGGCAGTTCGCGGCAGAGCGCCGCGCCGTCGTCGTATCCGAGGGGCGCGGCGTCCGCCACGATGAAATACCCGGCGTCGGGCAGCGAGACGGTGAACCCCGCCGCCTCGAGGCCGGCGGCGAGCACGTCGCGCTTCGCGCGGAGCTCGGCTGCGGCATCCGCGAACACCGCGTCGGGCAGGCCCAGCCCCTTCGCGATCGCCGGCTGGAACGGTGCGCCGTTCACGAACGTGAGGTACTGCTTCACCGCCAGCACGGCCGTGACGAGCGGGGCAGGGGCGGTGAGCCAGCCGATCTTCCAGCCGGTGGTGCTGAACGTCTTGCCGCCCGACGAGATGGAGATCGTGCGCTCGCGTGCCCCGGGGAGCGTCGCGATCGGCACGTGCGGCACACCGAACGTGAGGTGCTCGTACACCTCGTCGGTGACGATGATCGCGTCGTGCTTCTCCGCCAGCCGCACGATGCGGGTGAGGGTCTCGGCGTCGAGCACGGCGCCCGTCGGGTTGTGCGGCGAGTTCACGAGGATGATCCGGGTGCGGTCGGTGACGGCGGCCTCGAGCTCGTCGGGGTCGGGACGCCAGTCGGGGAACCGGAGGGGCACCGTGCGATGCACGCCGCCCGCTCGCGCGATGAGCGCTGCGTAGGCGTCGTAGTAGGGCTCGAACGTGACGACCTCGTCCCCCGTGTCGACGAGCGCCAGAATCGTCGCGGCGAGCGCCTCGGTGGCGCCTGCCGTCACGAGCACCTCGGATGCCACGTCGACGTCGAGGCCGTAGAAGCGCCGCTGGTGCGCGGCGATCGCCTCACGCAGCACGGGCATGCCGATGCCCGGCGGGTACTGGTTGACGCCGTCGGCGATCGCCTGCCTGGCGGCCTCGAGCACCTCGGCGGGGCCGTCCTCGTCGGGGAAGCCCTGGCCGAGGTTGATCGCACCGGTGCGGGCCGCCAGCGCGCTCATCTCCGCGAAGATCGTGGCGGCGATGCCGCCGTCGGCGGCCAGCAGCCCGGCGCCCGCCGCAGTGCGCTGCCAGGGCCGGAGTCCGGGTGCGGGGGAGAAGTCGCTCACGCTCTCACCGTACGTCAGGGTGGGGCCGCTACGCTGACGCAGGGCGACGCCCGGCAGCGGCATCCGCTATCGGATGACTCACCGCTGGGGGATAGCCGGATCACAGACTTCGCCGATGTCGCACACAGCTTCGGGCGGGATGCTGACATCGCTTTGGAAGGAGCAGACCATGACCGACACCACTGACGGCCCCACGGGGGAGGCCCGGGAGGGCGACGTCGCCGAGACCCCAGCCACGCCCGTGCCCGCCGCGAACCCGGTCGCCGAGACCGCGGCGACGACGCCCGCGACCCCTGAGCCCGCCACGCCGGCGGCTCCGGCCGCTCCCGCGGCTCCGGCCGCCACGACCGAGGGCGCCGGCACCGCGGCCGCACCCACGGCCGCACCCACGACCGGCACGGTCTACCACCCCGGCCAGGCGCCGCAGCCGTACAGCGCCGCCCAGCCCACCGCGCCGACGCAGCCCACCGCGCCGACGCAGCCCACCGCGCCGACGCAGCCCACCGCGCCGACGCAGCCGGTCACCGGCCAGGTGCCGCCGGCCTTCGGCGGCCCCACCCCGACCGCGACCCAGCCTGCGCCGAAGCCGCGCCGGGTCGGCCTCGGCGTCGCCGCCGCGATCGTCGCGGCCGCCCTCATCGGCGGCGCATCGGGCGCCGGCATCACCGCGCTCATCGTGAGCAACCAGGCGCCCACCTCGAGCGACAGCGCCGACAGCGCGCAGAACATCGTCGTGAACGACGCCGACTCGGTGAACCAGATCACCGCCGTCGCGGCCAAGGCCAGCCCCAGCGTCGTGACCATCTCGGTGACGGGCGGCCAGACTGGCGGCACGGGCTCCGGCATCATCCTGTCGGAGGACGGCTACGTGCTCACCAACACGCACGTGGTGACCCTCGACGGCGCCACGGGCGACCCGACGATCCAGGTGAAGACCAACGACGGCCACCTCTACGAGGCCGAACTCGTCGGCACCGACCCGCTCTCGGATCTCGCGGTCATCAAGCTGGTGGACGCGTCAGGCCTCACGCCCCTCGAGTTCGCCGACTCCGACAAGCTCAACGTCGGCGACACGGCCATCGCCATCGGTGCCCCGCTCGGCCTCTCGGGCACCGTGACGAACGGCATCGTCAGCGCGCTGAACCGCTCGATCGACGTGGCCTCGTCGGCCGCGCCGACGACGCCCGACGACTCGGAGGAGGGCGACAGCGGCGAGGGAGACCAGGGCGACGGCTCGGACGAGAGCCCGTTCGACTTCTTCTTCGACCTGCCCGACCCCGACGGCGGCGAGTCGCAGCAGCAGACGACCGCGTCCGGCCAGGTCTCCCTGCCGGTCATCCAGACGGATGCCGCGATCAACCCGGGCAACTCGGGTGGCGCCCTCCTGAACTCCGAGGGCGAGCTGATCGGCGTGAACGTCGCCATCCTCTCGGCGGGCGGCTCGAGCACCGAGGCCGGCAACATCGGCGTGGGCTTCGCCGTCCCGTCGAACCTCGCCGAGCGCATCGCGAACGAGATCATCGAGAACGGGTCGGCCACGCACGGCCTGCTCGGCGCGACGGTCACATCGGCGGAGGCCGACGGCCAGAGCGACACCGTCGGCGCCCTCATCTCCGAGGTGAGCGCGGGCGGAGCGGCGGAGCAGGCCGGCCTCGAGGCCGGTGACGTCGTCACCGAGTTCAACGGCGTGCCGATCACCGACCAGACCGACCTCACCGCGCAGGTGCGCGCGCTGCCGGGCGGCGAGACGGCGGATCTCACGTTCACACGCGACGGCGAGTCGCAGACCGTGAGCGTCACGCTGGGCACCTTCGAGGGCTGACGCCCGCAACGAACGGCAGGAAGGGCCGGGATCCTCGGGGCGGATTCAATCGGTCGTTGCAACACCGCGTGTGATTAGTCCGTGTTGACGAGTTTATGCAGGCGCTGGGCTGGGGTTTCCCAGCCCAGCGTTTTGCGTGGGCGGCCGTTGAGCTTCTGGGCGACGA
>NZ_LMRW01000028.1 GCF_001428255.1 Agromyces sp. Soil535
GCTCACCCGCAACCGCGACGCGACGGCAACCTCGGCGAACCCCTGCTCAAACAACGCTACCGCCTGCTGCGCTGCCCCTCAGACAACAAACTTCGTGGATGCATACAACTGCTCCCCGGGAATCGGAACTGAATTTCTCAGTCCAACTCCCGGGGAGCAGTTCAGGCATCCGCCCCCTTCGGGTTCGGTCGGGTCAGTCCTGCCCGAGCGTGCCCAGGTACAAGCCGATGACTTTCGGGTCGTTCAGCAGGTCGCGACCGGTGCCCGTGTACGCATCGCGGCCCTGGTCGAGCACGTAGCCGCGGTCGCAGATCTGCAGGCAGCGGCGGGCGTTCTGCTCGACCATGATGGTCGTGACGCCCGCACGGTTGATCTCCTTGACACGCAGGAACGCCTCGTCCTGACGCACCGGCGACAGCCCCGCGGAGGGCTCATCGAGGAGCAGGACGTGCGGCCCCATCATGAGCGCACGGGACATGGCGACCATCTGGCGCTCACCGCCCGAGAGGGAGCCCGCCCGCTGGCCGAGTCGCTTGCCGAGCTCGGGGAAGATCTCGGTGACGAACGCCAATCGCTCCTTCAGCCCCTTGGGCTTCTGGAAGAGGCCCATCTCGAGGTTCTCCTGGATCGTGAGCGAGGGGAACACGTTGTTCGTCTGCGGCACGAAGCCGACGCCCTTCGCGACCAGCTTGTTCGCCTTCTGGTTGGTGATCTCCTCGCCGTTCAGGCGGACGGCGCCCTCGCGCACCTTCACGAGTCCGAAGATCGACTTTAGGAGCGTCGACTTTCCGGCGCCGTTCGGTCCGATGATGCCGATGAGCTCGCCCTGCCTCGCAAGGAGGGAGCAGGAGTTCAGGATATTCACGCCGGGCAGGTAGCCCGCCGTGACCGTCTCGACCTCGACGACCGGCTCGGCGACGGGTTCGAGCACGGCGCCGGCGGTGGGTTCACTGTTCGTCATCGATGAGCTCCTTCAAGACCTCGACGTGCTCGGTGTCCGTTGCGCCGAGGTCGGCGTCGTGGTGGGCGCCGAGGTAGGCGTCGATCACGGCCGGGTCCTCCATGACCGTGTGCGGGTCGCCCTCTGCGACGATCTTGCCCTCCGCCATGACGAGGACCCAGTCGGCGATGTGGCGCACCATGTGCATGTCGTGCTCGACGAAGAGCACGGTCATGCCCTGCGACTTCAGGTTGAGGATGTGGTCGAGCAGGGACTGCGTGAGCGCCGGGTTGACGCCCGCCATCGGCTCGTCGAGCATCACGAGCGTCGGGTCGCTCATGAGCGCCCTGGCCATCTCGAGGAGCTTGCGCTGGCCCCCGGAGAGGCTCGCCGCATAGTCGTCCTTCTTGGTGTCCAGCTTGAACCGACCGAGGAGTTCGACCGCCTTGGCGTCGATCTCGTCCTCCTGCTTGCGCCAGATGAATGGCAGCAGCGAGCGGAACAGGTTCTCGCCCGACTGCCCCTTCGCACCGAGCTTCATGTTGTCCAAGACGGTGAGGAGGCCGAGCGCCTTGGTGAGCTGGAAGGTGCGGATGAGCCCCATGCGCGCCACCCGGTAGGCGGGCACGTGCGCGAGCGAACGACCGTCGAACTCCCACTTGCCCTCGTCGGGCTTGTCGAAGCCCGTGAGCAGGTTGAAGAACGTGGTCTTGCCGGCACCGTTCGGGCCGATGAGGGCCGTGATCGCACCGCGTGGGACCTCGACGTGCTCGACGTCGACGGCGGTGAGGCCGCCGAAGGTGCGCTTCACACTGTCGGCGATGAGGATCGGGTCGACCTTGCGGCAGCCCGGGCCCGCGTCGCCCACGTGGAGGCCCGTGGTCTTCACCGGCTTGGACGTGGGAGTGACGTTACTTGACAAAGGCCAACTCCTTCTTGTTTCCGAAGATGCCCTGGGGCATGAACACCACGATCAACATGATCGCGACGCCGACAAGGATGAACCTGAGCTGGCCGGCCTGCACCTGCGACATGAAGGGGAGCCAGCCCGCCTCCACCGCACGGGCGACGAAGCCCGAGAAGAAGGAGATCAATACCCAGAATATCATCGACCCGATGACCGGCCCCAGGATCGTGGCCGCTCCACCGAGCAGCAGGATCGCGTAGACGAAGAACGTGAGCGACGTCTGGTAGTTCGCCGGCACCACCGCTCGCGGCATGATGAAGATCATGCCCGCGATGGTCCCGTACACGCCACCCAGGATGAGGCTCTGCATCTTGTACGAGTAGACGTTCTTGCCGAGGGCGCGGACGGCGTCCTCGTCTTCCCGGATGCCCTTGATGACGCGGCCCCAAGGGCTGCGCATGATGAGCCAGGTGATCACGGCGAAGATGACCACGAGCGTCCAGCCCACGATGCGGATCCACCAGTCGAACGCGTTGTACGTGAACGGGCCGAAGCCGTAGCTGCCAGGTGGAATCGGGTTCAGAGCTGCGAAGCCGTCCTTGTAGCCCTGCAGGCCGCTCGCCGAGCCCGTGAGCGCGTCGAAGGTGTTCGTCGTGAAGATGAGCCGCAGGATCTCCGCCGCGGCGATCGTGACGATCGCGAGGTAGTCGGCCCGGAGGCGCAGCGTCGGAATACCGAGGATCAGGGCGAAGATCACGGATGCCCCGACGGCCACGAGCACGGCCGCCCACACGGGGAACCCGAACGAGAGGATGGAGATCGCGTAGCCGTATGCGCCGAGGGCGATGAAGCCCGCCTGACCGAAGTTCAGGAGGCCCGTGTAGCCGAAGTGGATCGCCAGGCCCAGGGCGGCGAGTGCGTAGGCCGCGGTGGTGGGGCTGATGACCTCCTGCGCCGCGTTGGAGAAGATTGCAAGCCAATCGATCATGTTCGGTCCTCCTTAGCCGATTCTCTCGCGGCGACCGAGGATGCCCTGCGGTCGGAACAGCAGCACGAGGATCAGCACGATCAGTGCGCCCACGTACTTCATGTCGGATGGCAGCCACAGCGTCGACATCTCGATGAAGATACCCACGACCAGGGAGCCCACCAAGGCGCCGAACGCAGTGCCGAGACCACCGAGCGTGACCGCGGCGAAGATGAGCAGCAGGATCTGGAAGCCCATGTCCCAGCTCACGCCCGGCCGGAAGTAGGCCCAGAGGATGCCGGAGAGGCCGGCCAGCGCCGCACCGGTCACCCAGACGATGCGGATGACGCGGTCGACGTCGATGCCGCTCGCCGCGGCGAGGCTCGCGTTGTCGGACACCGCGCGGGTGGCCTTGCCGAGGCGCGTGCGCAGCAGGAAGTACGCGACCGCGAGAAGCACCACGATGCTCGTCGCCATGCTCGCGACGTCGATCCAGGAGAGCGTGATCGGCCCGAGGTGGATGTCGGACGGGATCGTCGCGCCCGGCAACTGCCTGGTCGAGCCGCCGTAGAAGAACTGGTAGGTGTACCGGATCGCGAGCGACAGGCCGATGCTCACGATCATGAGCGGGATCAGCGCGACCCCTCGCCGCCGGAGCGGCTTCCAGATCACGGCATCCAACGTCCAGCCCAGGCCGGCGCTCAGCACGATGGCGATGATGATCGCGAGCCAGATCGGCAACGCGAGATCCACGCCGAACGTGAGCACCATCAAGGCGCCGAACGTGACCATCTCGGCGTGGGCGAAGTTCGAGAGCCCAGTCGTGCCGAAGATCAGCGAGAGCCCGATCGCCGCAAGGGCGAGGAGGAGTCCGAAGTTCAGGCCGTTGATGAACCGGATGAGCACCTGCGCCGAAAAGTCTGTGGTGGTTCGCTGACCCTCGCCGAGGAAGAAGTTCACCGCCCTGAGCTTGGTGAGCCCGAACTCGGACGTGACGGTCGCCTCGCCCTCGGCGACGACGACGCCCTCGGGGAGGGTGTCCTCGTCGAGCGTGATCTCGTACTCGCCCTTCTCGGGGACGCCGATGCGCCACCTGCCGTCGGCGTCCGTCTCGGTCTCGGCCTCGAAGCCGCCGCCCTCGACCGTGATACGAACGCCTTCGATCGGTTCATCCTCGAAGGTCACGTTGCCCGTGAAGAAGTACTCGAACTCCTCTTCCTCGGATGCCGCTGCGCCCGTACTCCCATCCTCCGCCATCGCAGGGGACGCTGCGATGCCGGACAGAGTGAGTGCGGACAACAGGATTCCGAGGAGGATGAGCCACCTCCCGGGTGACCGTGTGGCGACTGATTGCGTGGGTTCCACTGCACCTCCAAGGGTCCCGGAGGCTGTTGGCCTTCCCGGTCCGGTCTTTCCCATCGACGTCATCGTCGACAGTACGTGCCGATTATGTCCCAAGTGTTTCATCCATGAGCACAATGGCCCTCGATTGTTATCCGTGGAATGCCTGCCGCGCAAACTCGCTTAACATTGAATATCCCCGCGAGGCCTCCACTCCGGGGTGCGCACCCCGACTTCGGAACGAAGGGAAGAGATGGATCAGGCAGATCCGTTCGGATTCACAGGACTGACCTACGACGACGTCCTGCTGCTGCCAGGTCACACCGACGTGATCCCGAGCGAGGCCGACACGACCTCGCGCCTGACTCGCCGCATCGACGTCGCGACGCCGCTGCTGTCCGCCGCGATGGACACGGTCACCGAGGCGCGCATGGCCATCGCCATGGCCAGGCAGGGCGGCATCGGCATCCTGCATCGCAATCTCTCCATCGCCGAGCAGGCCGACATGGTCGACCGCGTGAAGCGCAGCGAGTCGGGCATGGTCTCGAACCCGGTCACGACGACGCCCGACGCCACGGTCGCCGAAGTCGACCGGTTGTGCGCGACCTACCGCGTGAGCGGCCTCCCCGTGGTCGACGGCGAGGGCGTGCTGCTGGGCATCATCACGAACCGCGACATGCGCTTCGTCTCCGACTTCGAGAAGCCCTCGACGTATGTGCGCGACGTGATGACGAAGATGCCGCTCATCACGGGCCGCGTCGGCATGGACCCCGACGAGGCGATCGCCATCTTCGCGCAGCACAAGGTGGAGAAGCTCCCCCTGGTCGACGGCGCGGGCCGCCTCACCGGCCTCATCACGGTGAAGGACTTCGACAAGTCCGAGCAGTACCCGAACGCCACGAAGGACGCCGAGGGACGCCTGCGCGTGGGCGCGGCCATGGGCTTCTTCGGCGACGCATGGGAGCGTGCCGAGGCGCTTCGCGACGCGGGCGTCGACGTGCTCGTCGTCGACACCGCCAACGGCGAGAGCGCCGGCGTGCTCGACATCATCCGCCGCCTCAAGTCGGATCCGAGCTTCGCCCACATCGACGTGATCGGCGGCAACGTCGCCACACGGGAGGGCGCGCAGGCGCTCGTCGACGCGGGTGCCGACGCCGTGAAGGTGGGCGTCGGTCCAGGCTCGATCTGCACGACGCGCGTCGTCGCAGGGGTCGGCGTGCCCCAGGTCACCGCCGTGTACGAGGCGTCGAAGGCCACGCGGCCGGCGGGTGTTCCGCTCATCGCGGACGGCGGCCTGCAGTACTCCGGCGACATCGCGAAGGCGCTCGTCGCCGGTGCCGACACCGTGATGCTCGGCTCGCTCCTCGCGGGCACGGCCGAGAGCCCGGGCGAGCTCGTCTTCCAGAACGGCAAGCAGTTCAAGACCTATCGCGGCATGGGTTCGCTCGGTGCGCTCCAGACCCGCGGCAAGAATACGTCGTACTCCAAGGACCGCTACTTCCAGGCGGACGTCCCGTCGGACGACAAGCTCATCCCAGAGGGCATCGAGGGCCAGGTGCCGTTCCGCGGCCCGGTGTCGGCGGTGGCGTACCAGCTCGTCGGCGGACTGCGTCAGTCGATGTTCTACGTCGGCGCCCGCACCATCCCCGAGCTGAAGGAGAAGGGCAGGTTCGTGCGCATCACGCCGGCCGGCCTGAAGGAGTCGCACCCGCACGACGTGCAGATCGTCGTCGAGGCGCCCAACTACACTCGCTGACGGTCAGCGTGGCGCGGCGGAGCCGCGACACGCTTCCGTCAGAAGGGCGGCAGCCGTAGCGTTCGCGACGCGCCAGCGTTGCGAAGCGTGCCGCGGCAGACCCAGGACGAGACGCCGACGCACTGGTGCGGGACGGGTCGGCCGGTTTCGAGCTGCCCCTCCGCGGCTCCTCAACGAGCGACTCTTGCCTCCGCCAGCCGCGTCACCGCCTCGTCCAGCACCTCCGGCGTGCACGCGAAGTTGAGCCGCGCATGCCCGCGGCCGACGACCGCTCCGAACTTGGGTCCCGGCTCGAGGGCGACCCTGGCGTGCTCCAGTGCGTAGGAGGCGGGGTCGTCGCCCCAGCCGAGCGCCGTGAGGTCGAGCCACGCGAGGTAGGTGGCGTCGGGCATCCGGTAGCGCACGCCGGGCAGCTCCTCGGCGAGGAGGTCGGCGAGGAGCCGCCGATTGTCGTCCAGGCTCGCGAGCACGCCGTCGAGCCACGGACCGCCGTCCCGGAACGCGGCGATCGAGGCGAGCGCCCCGAACTGGCCCATGCGCCATTCGACCTCGTACGGGAAGGACGTCCTCACGCGGTCCCCGCGTTCGCTCGCCGTGACGACGAGGGCGCACTTCAGTCCCGCGAGGTTGAAGGCCTTGCTCGCGGCGGTGACGGCGATGCCGTGATCGCGGGCGGCATCCGAGACCATGAGGAAGGGCGTGTACGTCGTGCCCGGCTGCACCAGCGGCCCGTGCACCTCGTCGGCGACGATCGTCACGCCGAACCCCGCTGCGAGATCGGCGAGGGCGGCGAGCGAGCCGCGGTCGGGCACCCAGCCGATGGGGTTGTGCGGGTTGCACAGGATCATGGCGCGGGCGCCCCCCGCGAAGGCGGCCTCGATCCCGAGCAGGTCGAACTCCCAGCCCTCGTCGATCCCGCCGGCCATCGGGACTTCGACCACGCGGCCGCCGGCCTCGGTGACGAGGTCGAAGAACGGCGGGTAGATGGGCGAGGTGATGACGACGCCGTCCCCGGGGTTCGTCACCCGCCGGAGCACCTCGACGATCCCCAGGCTGACGTCGGCAGTGCAGGTGACGCGAGCGGGGTCGACGTCCCAGCCGAGCCTCGACGCGGCGAACCCCTGGAACGCCTCGGCCACGGGCCGGCTGCCCGCGTTGTACCCGGTGTCGGAGCGGTGTACGGCCGCGATGAGGGCATCGGCGATCGGCTCGGCGAGGGGGTAGTCCATCTCGGCGATTGGCAGCGGCAGCACGTCGGCGGGGAACGTCCGCCACTTGGAGCTCGTTCTCGTCCGCAGGAGATCGATCGGGTCCGCGGCGATGCGTTGCATATTCCCAGCATGCCCGATCGTCGGCGCGGCGGCACGGACGATTCGATGGTGGCGCCGGATGCCCCGCGGCGGTAGTCTGATCGGCTGCCCCAGTGCGCCGCGGCCGATGCCGTGAATCGAACGGAACACCCATGGGCTTCATCGACGTCAACGGCGTCTCCCTCTCGCTGCCGGACGGCCGGCCGCTGCTCACCGACCTCGCGTTCCGTGTGAGCGAGGGGCGCACCACCGCGCTCATCGGGGCGAACGGGGCCGGCAAGTCGACGCTGCTGCGCGTCATCCGCGGCGAGCTCAGGCCCGACGAGGGAAGCGTGCAGGTCGACGGCGGGCTCGGCGTGATGGACCAGTTCGTCGGCACGGGAAGCACGACGCCTGGGGTCGCGCAGACGGTTGCCGGCCTGCTCGTGTCGGTGGCGCCTCGACGGGTGCGCGACGCGGCGCTCGAGCTCGAGGCATCCGAGGATGCGCTCATCGAACGCGACGACACCACGACGCAGATGCGGTATGCGACCGCGCTCGCCGAGTATGCGGAGGCCGGGGGCTACGACCAGGAAGTCGTCTGGGACCACTGCACGATGGCCGCGCTCGGGATCCCTTTCGAACGGGCGAGGTGGCGGGATCTCGTCAGCCTCTCGGGCGGAGAGCAGAAGCGGCTCGCGCTCGAGGCGCTGCTGCGCGGGCCCGAGCAGGTGCTGTTGCTCGACGAGCCCGACAACTCGCTCGACGTGCCCGGCAAGCGCTGGCTCGAGGCCGAGCTGCGCTCCACGCCCAAGACCGTGCTGCTCGTCTCGCACGACCGCGAGCTGCTGGCGCGCGCGGCCGACCGCATCGTGACGCTCGAGCTCGGGGCAGCCGGCAACACCGCATGGGTGCACGGCGGCAGTTTCGAGGGCTACCACGAGGCGCGCGAGGAGCGGTTCGCACGGCTCGACGAGCTGCGCAGGCGGTGGGACGAGCAGCATGCCGCCCTGAAGACGCTCGTCGCGACGCTCAAGGTGAAGGCGAAGTACAACGACGGCATGGCCTCGCGCTACCAGGCGGCGGTGACGCGCCTGCGCAAGTTCGAGGAGGCCGGTCCGCCCGAGGAACGGCCGCCGGCGCGCGCCGTCTCCATGCGACTGCGCGGGTCGCGCACCGGCAAGCGCGCGGTGGTGTGCGATGGCCTCGAGCTCTCAGGGCTCATGAAGCCGTTCGACCTCGAGGTCTGGTACGGCGACCGGGTCGCGGTGCTCGGTTCCAACGGCTCCGGCAAGTCGCACTTCCTGCGCCTGCTCGCGGGCGGCGGCACCGAGCCCGACCGCACCCTCGGGCACGTCACGACCGTGGGCGAGACGCTCGCCCACGTGCCGCACGAGGGTCGCGCCGTGCTCGGCGCGCGGGTCGTGCCGGGATGGTTCGCGCAGAACCACGAGCATCCGGAGTTCCGCGGGCGCACACTGCTCGACATCCTGCATCGCGGCGACGCGAACCGCGAGGGCATGGCGCGCGAGGCGGCGAGCTCCGCCCTCGACCGGTACGGCCTCGCGGCATCCGCCGGGCAGCGGTTCGAGTCGCTGTCGGGTGGTCAGCAGGCGCGGCTGCAGATCCTGTTGCTCGAGCTCTCGGGCGCCACGCTGCTGCTGCTCGACGAGCCCACCGACAACCTCGACCTCGTCTCGGCGGAGGCGCTCGAAGATGCGCTCTCGCGGTTCGACGGCACGGTGCTCGCGGTGACGCACGACCGCTGGTTCACGCGCAGCTTCGACCGGTTCGTGGTGTTCCGCTCCGACGGCGAGGTCGTCGAGACGGATGCCCCGGCCTGGGACGAGGCGCGGGTCGCAAGGGAGCGCTGAAGGTCAGCCGTAGGCAGGGGACCCGTTCGCTAGGGTTGAAGGGTGACCCAGGAGATCGAGATCGGCCGCTCCAAGCGGGGCCGTCGCGTCTACGCGTTCGACGACATCGCCATCGTGCCGAGCCGGCGCACGCGCGACCCCGAGGACGTCTCGGTCGGCTGGTCGATCGACGCCTACCAGTTCGACATCCCGTTCCTCGCGGCCCCCATGGACTCGGTGGTGTCGCCGCGCACGGCGATCATGATGGGCCAGCTCGGCGGCCTCGGCGTGCTCGACCTCGAGGGGCTCTGGACCCGCTACGAGGACCCCGAACCCGTGCTCGTCGAGATCCGCGGCCTCAGGCCCGAGCGGGCGACGGCACGGATGCAGCAGCTGTACGCCGAGCCCATCAAGCCCGACCTCGTGACGGCACGCCTCGCCGAGATCCGCGCGGCCGGCGTGACCGTCGCCGGCGCGCTCTCGCCGCAGCGCACGCAGGAGCTCTACGAGACCGTCGTCGCTGCCGGCGTCGACCTCTTTGTCATCCGGGGCACCACCGTGTCGGCCGAGCACGTCTCGAAGAACGTCGAGCCGCTGAACCTCAAGAAGTTCATCTACGAGCTCGACGTGCCGGTCATCGTGGGCGGCGCGGCCACGTACACGGCCGCACTGCACCTCATGCGCACGGGCGCGGCGGGCGTGCTCGTCGGCTTCGGCGGCGGCGCGGCGTCGACCACGCGTGCGACGCTCGGCATCCACGCGCCCATGGCGACGGCGGTGGCGGATGTCGCGGGCGCGCGTCGCGACTACCTCGACGAGTCCGGCGGCCGCTACGTGCACGTCATCGCCGACGGCGGAGTCGGCAAGTCGGGCGACATCGTGAAGGCCGTCGCCTGCGGCGCCGACGCGGTGATGCTCGGGGCCGCCCTCGCGCGCGCGACCGACGCCCCCGGAGGCGGGTACCACTGGGGCGCAGAGGCGCACCACACCAAGCTCCCGCGCGGCCAGCGCGTGCACGTGGGCCAGGTCGCCTCGCTCGAGGAGGTGCTCTACGGGCCGGCTCCCGCCGCCGACGGCACCGCCAACCTCGTGGGCGCGCTGCGCCGTTCGATGGCGACCACCGGGTACTCCGACCTCAAGGAGTTCCAGCGGGTCGAGGTCGTGGTGGCGCCCTACACGGGGGCCTAGGAGTCGAGGCGCCCGCTGCGCGGGCTCCTCCACCCGACGGATTCGAGACGCCCGCTGCGTGGGCTCCTCAACCCGCGGAAGCTCGGGTAGCGTGGAACCCGATCACGCGTCCGCCTGTGCGGTCGCGGGGATGGGGAGCGACGATGGCGACTCAGAGGTCGGCGACTCGGAAGTCGGTGGCGCGTTCGACGAAGCTCGGGCCGGAGGAACGCGACGCCGCGATCGCGCGCCTCAAGCAGAAGGAGCTCGACATCCTGGTGGTCGGCGGCGGCATCGTCGGCACCGGTGCCGCGCTCGACGCCGTGACGCGCGGGCTGTCGACCGGCCTGCTCGAGGCCCGCGACTGGGCGTCGGGCACGTCGAGCCGTTCGTCGAAGCTCGTGCACGGCGGCATCCGCTACCTCGAGCAGCTCGATTTCCGGCTGGTGCGCGAGGCGCTCATCGAGCGCGGGCTGCTGCTCCAGCGCATCGCCCCGCACCTCGTGAAGCCCGTGCGCTTCCTCTACCCGGTGCAGAAGCGCGTCTTCGAGCGGTTCTATGTCGGCGCGGGCATGATGCTGTACGACATCTTCAGCTACACCGGCGGCAGGCCGCCCGGGGTCCCGCACCACCGGCACCTGTCGAAGCGCCAGGTGCTGCGCGCCATCCCGTCGCTCTCCCCGAATGCACTCGTCGGCGGGCTGACGTACTACGACGCCCAGGTCGACGACGCCCGGTACGTGGCATCCCTCGCTCGAACCGCCTCGTTCTACGGTGCGCACGTCGCGAGCCGCGTGAAGGTCGAGGGCTTCATCAAGGTCGGCGAGCGCGTCGTCGGTGTGAAGGCGCACGACCTGCAGACCGACGAGCACTTCGAGGTGCGGGCGAAGCAGGTCGTGAACGCCACCGGCGTCTGGACCGATGACACGCAGCGCATGGTGGGCGAGCGCGGCACCTTCAAGGTGCGCGCGTCGAAGGGCATCCACCTGGTGGTGCCGCGCGACCGGATCCAGTCGGCGATGGGCATGATCTTCCGCACCGAGAAGAGCGTGCTGTTCGTGATCCCGTGGGGCCGCCACTGGCTCATCGGCACCACCGACACCGACTGGAACCTCGACAAGGCCCATCCCGCCGCCACCGCCGCCGACATCGACTACCTGCTCGAGCACGTGAACGCCGTGCTGAGCGTGCCGCTCACCCGCGAGGACGTGGAGGGCGTGTACGCCGGCCTGCGGCCGCTGCTCGCCGGCGAGAACGACCAGACGTCGAAGCTCTCCCGCGAGCACATCGTGGCCCACACCGTGCCCGGGCTCGTGGTCGTGGCGGGCGGCAAGTGGACCACCTATCGCGTGATGGCGAAGGATGCGATCGATGCCGCGGCCGACGCGCTCGACGGTCGCGTGCCGCCGTCGACGACCCAGGAGATCCCGCTGCTCGGCGCTGAGGGATACCAGGCCGCGTGGAACAAGCGCGGCAAGATCGCCCGGGCGTTCGACGTGCACAAGGTGCGCATCGAGCACCTGCTGAACCGCTACGGCACGCTGACCGACGAGCTGCTCGACCTCATCAGGTCGGATGCCGCGCTCGGCGAGCCCCTCCCCGGCGCCGACGACTACCTCGGCGCCGAGGTGGTCTACGCGGCCTCGCACGAGGGCGCCCTGCACCTCGACGACGTGCTCGCCCGACGCACGCGCATCTCGATCGAGGCCTGGGACCGTGGCGTGTCCGCCGCCCCGGTCGCCGCGAAGCTGATGGGCGGCGTGCTCGGCTGGGACGAGGCGCGGGAGGCGCTCGAGGTCGAGCGCTACCTGCAGCGCGTCGCCGCGGAGCGCGCGTCGCAGGAGCAGCCCGACGACGAGTCCGCCGACCGGGTGCGGCTCGAGGCGCCCGACATCGTGAAGGTGGACTGATCCCGCGCGGCTAGACTGGGGCGGACGCACTCGAGACCGAGGAGTCCGCGCCATGGTTGATGTCCGCCGGGTCACCCTCCCCGGGGTCGGCGTGCTGCACTCCATCACGACGGCCGACGGCGCCGAGGTGGCGGTCGTCGCGCACCGCACGGGCAGGAGCGATCTCGTGAGCCGCCCTGCCGGTGCACGCGACGACGACGAGGCGATCACGGTGCGACTCGAGGAGGAGGAGGCGCACACGGTCGCGGAGCTGCTCGGCGGCACGCGCATCGTGGAGTCCATCGCCGAGCTCGACGAGCTCCCCGGCGTGCCGATCGACTGGGTGACGATCGACGCTGAGGACGCGATCGCCGACCGCCCGCTCGGCCAGGTGCCCGCGGCATCCGGGGTGGCCATCGTGGCCGTGGTGCGCGACGACCGCGCCCACCCATCGCCGGCGCCCGACTTCATCGTGCGCCCCGGCGACACGATCGTGGCCGTCGGTCCCACCGAGGGGATCGAGGCCGTCTTCCGCGCGATCCACGAGGGTTCGGCCGGGGGCTCCGAGGCCTGATGCTCCAGATGATGCTGCGCCCCAGGTGGGTGCTCGCGCTCCTCGCCGCCCTCGGCATCGCCGCCGGCTTCGCTCTGCTCGGCCAGTGGCAGCTCGCGCGGGCGGTCGAGCAGGCGGTCGTCGAGGAACGACCCACGGAGGAGGTGCGGCCGCTCGCCGACGTCGCCGCCCCCGACGGCCCCACCGAGCAGGCGGCCACCGGCCAGCGCGTCGAGGTGTCGGGCACGTTCGTGGCGGGCGACACCGTGATCGTCGAAGGGCGGCTGAATGACGGCGTCGCGGGCTACTGGCCGGTCGCGCACCTCGAGGTGACGGATGCCGAGCCAGGCGGCCTGCCCGTCGCGCTCGGCTGGGCGCCCGACCTCGATACCGCGCGAGAGGCCGCTGACCGCTTCGACGCCGCCGCAGGTGGCGAGGTCACGGTGGTCGGGCGCTTCCTGCCGAGCGAGGCGCCCATGGTGCCAGACGAGGACGCCGACCCGTTCTCGATGCAGACCGTCGCCGTGGCGCAGCTCATCAACCTGTGGGCGGACTACGACGACCGGCCCGTGTACTTCGGCTACGTCACCGCGGCCGATCCGCCGGCGGGCCTCGACGCCATCTCGTCGCCGCCGCCCGAGGAGTCCGTGGAGCTCAACCTGCTCAACGTGTTCTACGCCGTGGAGTGGGTGGTGTTCGCGGGGTTCGCGATCTTCCTCTGGTACCGGCTCGTGCGCGACGCGGTGGAACGCGAGCGCGACGAGGCGGAGCCCGAGGCGGAGCCCGCGGCATCCGGTGCTGCCGAGGGCACCGACTGACGGATGCGACATCCGTTCCGCCCGCGGCGAACTCCGGCCCCGGCGACCGCGCCCGGGGTGATGATTTCCGTGTGACCAGCGAAGACCCGCTCGACGCCTACTCGGCCGTCGTCACGCGCGTGGCGCGCGAGGTGCTGCCGAGCGTCGCGAGCCTCGCCGTGCGGTCGTCGCGCGGTGGGGGCGCCGGGAGCGCGAGCGTGATCTCCGACGACGGCGTGCTGCTGACGAGCGCGCACGTCGTGGCCGGCGCGCGATCGGCCGAGGCGACGTTCGGCGACGGCACCTCCGTGACGGTCGACGTCGTCGGCCGCGACGTGCTCTCCGACCTCGCCGTGCTCCGCGCGCGAGGAACGGTGCCGCCGCCGGTTCCGCTCGGCGACGCGGCCGGCCTTCGCGTCGGGCAACTGGTGGTCGCGCTCGGCAACCCGATGGGACTCGCAGGCAGCGTGACGGCTGGCATCGTCTCGAACCTCGGTCGCTCGCTGCCCACCGCGTCGGGCCGGGTCATCGACGAGGTCATCCAGACGGATGCCGCGCTGAATCCCGGCAACTCCGGCGGCGTCCTCGCCGACGGCATGGGGCGAATGGTCGGAGTGAACACCGCGGTCGCCGGGATCGGGCTCGGCCTCGCGGTGCCGATCAACCGCGCCACGCGCGACATCATCTCCACGCTCACGCGCACCGGCCGGGTGCGCCGCGCGTGGCTCGGCATCGTCGGCGCCCGCGTGCAGCTCTCGCCCGAGCTCGCCGCGCGGATCGGCTCGCCGACCGGGCTGCAGGTCGCGGGCGTCGCCCACGACAGCCCCGCCGATCTCGCGGACGTCCACCGCGGCGACATCGTGGTGTCGCTCGACGGGAACGACGTCGTGACGTCCACCTCGATCCAACGACTCATGGTCGAGGACGCGATCGACCGCCGGCTGGAGATGACGGTGTGGCGCAACGGAGCGCTCGTCGACGTCTTCGTCGTGCCCAGGGAGCTCGTCGACGCGCCGTAGACTGGACGCATGCCCCTCGAGCCGAAACTCGCCGATCTGCCGCGCATTCGCGGGGCGCTCCGCTTCTACCAGGTGGCCGCGGTCATCACGGGCGTGCTGCTGCTCCTGCTCTGCGCCGAGATGATCATGAAGTACGCGTTCGGGCTGGAGCTCGAGCTCGGCGGATCGCAGGGCTTCCTCGCCTTCGTGCCGGGCGACACCGTGACGGCGGTGAACCTCTCCACGGGCATCCTCATCGTGCACGGCTGGTTCTACGTCGTGTACCTGTTCAGCGACTTCCGGCTGTGGAGCCTCATGCGCTGGCCGTTCACTCGGTTCATCGTCATCGCCCTCGGCGGCGTCGTGCCGTTCCTCTCGTTCATCCTCGAGGCGCGATTCGGGCGCGAGGTCGGGGCGTACCTCGCGTCGCGCGAGTCCGAGGCCGCGTCGGCCGCGTCGGCCGGGTCCACCGCGGCATCCGGGCCGGATGCCTCGACCAGCACCAGCGACACCGTGGAGGCCCAGCAGTGACCGACCAGCCCGCCGCGCAGCCGGCCGAACAGCCGACCGAGCAGCGCCCCGTCCTCGTCGTCGACTTCGGGGCGCAGTACGCCCAGCTGATCGCGCGGCGCGTGCGAGAGGCATCCGTCTACTCGGAGATCGTGCCGCACACGATCACCGCCGAGGAGGTGCGCGCCAAGAACCCCGTCGGCATCGTGCTCTCGGGCGGACCGTCGTCGGTCTACGAGCAGGGGGCGCCCGCGCTCGACGAGGGCATCCTCCGGCTCGGCGTTCCGACGCTCGGCATCTGCTACGGCTTCCAGGTGATGGCCCAGCAGCTCGGCGGCGAGGTCGCGCACACCGGCCACCGCGAGTACGGTTCGACCGCCGTCACCGCACGCACCGACGACGACAACGCGTTGCTCGCCGGCCAGCCCGAGGCGCAGACCGTGTGGATGAGCCACGGCGACTCGGTCTCCCGCGCGCCCGAGGGCTTCGAGGTGCTGGCCTCGACCGCCACGACGCCTGTCGCGGCGTTCGCGAACGACGAGCAGGGCTTCTACGGCGTGCAGTGGCACCCCGAGGTGAAGCATTCCGAGTTCGGCCAGCGCGTCATCGAGAACTTCCTGCATCGCGCCGCGGGCATCCCCGCCGACTGGAATTCGGGCAACGTCATCGCCGAGCAGGTCGAGCGCATCCGTGCCCAGGTCGGCTCGGCTAGGGTCATCGCGGGCCTCTCGGGCGGCGTCGACTCCGCGGTCGCCGCCGCGATCGTGCACGAGGCGGTCGGCGACCAGCTCGTCTGCGTGTTCGTCGACCACGGCCTGCTCCGCAAGGACGAGCGCCGGCAGGTCGAGGAGGACTACGTCGGCGCGACGGGCATCCGGCTCGTCACCGTCGATGCGGCAGGCACGTTCCTCGACGCGCTCGCCGGGGTGACCGACCCCGAGCAGAAGCGCAAGATCATCGGCCGCGAGTTCATCCGCGCCTTCGAGCAGGCCGAACGCGAACTCGTCGCCGAAGCGGATGCCTCGGGCGAGCCGATCCGCTTCCTCGTGCAGGGCACGCTCTACCCCGACGTCGTGGAGTCGGGCGGCGGCACGGGCACCGCGAACATCAAGAGCCACCACAACGTCGGCGGCCTGCCCGAAGACCTCCAATTCGAGCTCGTCGAGCCGTTGCGCACCCTCTTCAAGGACGAGGTGCGTGCGATCGGCCGCGAGCTCGGACTGCCCGAGGCGATCGTCGGTCGCCAGCCGTTCCCGGGGCCGGGCCTCGGGATCCGCATCGTCGGCGAGGTCACGCGCGATCGGCTCGAGGTGCTGCGCGAGGCCGATGCCATCGCGCGCGCCGAGCTCACCGCCGCCGGACTCGACCAGCAGATCTGGCAGTGCCCGGTGGTGCTCCTCGCCGACGTGCGCTCCGTTGGAGTGCAGGGCGACGGCCGTACCTATGGCCACCCGATCGTGCTGCGTCCGGTCTCGTCGGAGGACGCGATGACCGCCGACTGGACTCGTCTGCCCTACGACGTGCTCGCACGCATCTCCAACCGCATCACGAACGAGGTGCCCGAGGTCAACCGCGTGGTGCTCGACGTCACGTCGAAGCCGCCGGGCACCATCGAGTGGGAGTGAGCGCGGCGGCGGTCGAGCAGCACCGCTCGCCCGGGGCCGTCAGCGATTCCGCGCGCGGAGCCGGGTGACGGCGACCGCGACGAGCAGGCAGCCGACGCTGAAGAGCACGCCGTGTGCCGTGCGCATCGCGGGCGGGGCGAAGAACTGCGGCAGCACGAGCACGAGCCCGACCGCGAACACGACGCCCGTCCATGCCCATGGCGTTCCGGCGCGGAACAGCGCGACGGCGGCGAGCACGCCGGCCGCGGCGACGAACAGGAGCCCCACGCCGAACAGCAGGACCGCCATCGGCTGTTCGCGCAGCATCTGCACCTCGTCGAGGAGGAGGCTCGCGTCGTCGCGCTCGAGGGCTGTCTCGGCGAAGGTGCGGATGCCGAAGATCTCGGCGCCGTAGTACAGCGACGCGCCGGCTGCGCCGATCCACGCGAGCGCGGTCGCCCAGGTGAGGAGGGTCGCTCCGCGGCCACCGTGAGCGGCGGACAGGAGGCGCCGCAGTCCCAACAGCGCCGGCGCGAGCAGGCCGAGGGCTGCGATGCCGGCGAGGTGCGAGAAGATCCAGGCGTCGGATGCCCAGGCTGCGGCGAGGTCGTCGGACGACACGGGAAGCTTGTCGGCCCACGGACGCAGCAGCGGGAAGAGCGCCCAGAGCACGCCGGCGGCGGCGAACGCGACGGCGGTCCAGCGCGCGACGGCCGGCGACGGGGCCCGGGTCGGGTCGGCGACGGCGACGGCGGGTGTTGTGGTTGTGGCGGACATGGCAATTCTCCTATGGGCGTGAGGGGATGGACGAGGCGGATGGGCCGCGAGCCGGTGAGCTCGCGAGTCCGCGGAAGCCTTCGACGAGCAGCTCGACGAGCATGTCGAAGCTCCGGTCGAGGTCGTCGGGGAGTCGGAACCCCCCGGCGAGCTCGATCGAGACGAACCCGTGCAACGCCGAACGTGCGGCGCGCACCGCGTCGATCGCGCTCGACTCGGGCAGGCCGAAGCCCTGCAGCACGGCGGCGATCACGCCGACCACGCGCGCGGCCTCGGCTCGGAGCTCGGCCTGCTCCGGGTCGTCGGGGTCGGGCCCGGCCTGCACCGCCGCGTACCGGCCCGGGTGGGCACGGGCGAAGTCGCGCATGGCGATCGCGAGCGAACGTAGCGCGTCGGCCTCCGACCGGCCGATGCTCGCCGCCGCGCACACGGCCGCGAACTCGCGGGTGCACCCGAGCGAGACCGCCTGTCGCAGCCGCGCGAGCGAGGCGATGTGCTTGTAGAGGCTCGGGGTCGCAACGCCGGCGGCCGAAGCGACCCGCGCGAGCGAGAGGTCGTCGAATCCCGTCGGCCCGCCCTCGTCGACCTGTCGCAACGCGATGCGCACGACCTCGTCGCGTGACAGGCCGGCCCTAGCCATGGTCGGCACCGAGACATCCGAAGCTCATGTCCATAGCGTAACAGCTAATTACATTAGCCAGCATGTCGGCGCAACATCTCGTCGTCGTACAGGCGGGCCACGGTCCCATCCTCCCCGACGGGCGGCCGACCTCGCGGGTCACACATCCCATGTGCCGGGGGTGTCACGGGCTCCCTCGGGAGCCTGTCGAAGGGGCGAGCGCGACGGGATGTTGCACCGGTTCGAGAGGCTCTGGCAGTGATGCTGAAATGGCATCAATGCCAGAGTCTGCCGGGGCGTGAAGTCCGTCGCCTGCGGGAGCGAGTCAGACTTCCCATGTGCTGGGGTGTCGCGCGGCGAGGGCTGGTTGGTCCGGCCAGGCGGAGTGCTCGGTGCAGTCCGATGACCCTGCGATGCGCCTCGACGTCTGCCGGCTGCCGGGGTCGACTCGGCGAGACGTTTCCCGCCATGATCGTGGCATGGGTGTGGTCGAGGATACGAAGCTGACCGTGGTGGGCGCCGGGGGTGTCGGCACGAGCCTCGCGTACGCGGCGCTCATCCGGGGCGCGGCGAGCGAGGTGGCGTTGTACGACATCGCGCGGGAGAAGGTCGAGGCCGAGGTGCTCGACCTCGTGCACGGCACGCAGTTCACGACGTCGACGGTCACAGGGGGCGCGGACCTCGGGGTCGTCGAGGGGTCGCACGTCGTCGTCATCACGGCGGGCGCGAAACAGCAGCCGGGGCAGACGCGGCTCGAGCTGGCGGGCACGAACGTGCGGATCCTCGAGGGACTGCTGCCGGCGCTCCTCGAGCGGGCGCCCGACGCGGTGTACGTGCTCGTCACCAATCCGGTCGACGTGGTCACGGTCGCGGCGCAACGCATCTCGGGCCTGCCCGCGCACCGAGTGTTCGGGTCGGGCACCGTCCTCGACACCTCGCGCCTGCGGTGGTTGCTTGCGAGACGCGCCGGTATCACCACGTCATCGGTGCACGCCGACATCGTGGGGGAGCACGGCGACACCGAGTTCCCGCTCTGGTCGAACGCTCGTATCGGGCCTGTGCCGATCCTGGAGTGGCGCGGCGGCGAGCCGTTCACGCGTCCCGAGCTCGACAAGATCGCCCATGAGGTGCGGGATGCCGCGTACACGGTCATTCGCGGCAAGGGCGCTACGAACTACGCCATCGGCCTCGCGGGCGCGCGCATCGTCGAGGCGGTGGTGCGCGACGAGCGGGCGGTGATGCCGGTGAGCACCGTACTCGGGGGCATCCGCGGCGTCGATGGCGTCGCCCTGTCGATTCCGAGCGTCGTCGGCGGCGACGGTGCGTTCCCGGTGGCCGAGACGCCGATGTCGTCCGACGAGGCGGCTCTCCTGCGGGCGTCGGCCGACGCGATCCGTGCGTCGCTCGAGACGCTCGGGCTCTGATGACGCAGACCATGAGGCAGATCTCCCTTCGGCTCTCCCGTGAGGTCGGCCGCCCCGCGAGCGAGGTCTGGGCGGTGGTTGCCGACTACGACAACGACCCGCTCTGGCGCGCCGGCGTTGCGACGATGGCCCCTGACCCATCGGGAGTCGTCGGGGTCGGCACGACGACGCGAGAGGTCATGCGCTTCGCAGGCCAGACGTACCGCAATGGCGGGGTCGTGACGAGCGTCGATCTCGGACGGGCATTCACGTGGCGGACGACGTCGGGCATCGATGCGGAAGGCGGGCGTTCCGTCGAGCCCGTCGACGCGCGGAGCTGCGTGTTCACGTTCCACGTGCGTATCCGGCCCCGCAGTGCGGAGCGCTGGTTCGCCCCGCTCCTGAGGTGGATGCTCGTGCGCGCGATCCGGGCGGACATCCGGCGACTTGAACGACTCGCACGCGACTGAATCCGGCCGGGAAACGCAGAACGGCCGCCCGAAGGCGGCCGTTCCATGCGCGGCACGAGCGCCGCGGCATCCGTTTCGCTAGTCGCGCGCGATCGCGAGGAAGCGGAGGATCTCGAGGTACAGCCAGATGACGGTGACCATGATGCCGAAGGCGCCGGTCCAGCCGTACTTCTTCGGGGCGCGGTGGCGAACGCCCTGCTGGATCATGTCGAAGTCGAGCACCAGCGAGTACGCGGCCATGATGATCACGAGCACGCCGATCACGAGGCCGAGCGGAATGCCGAAGATGTCGGCGCCGAGGAGGCCCCACGGGTCGTCGTTCACGCCGGTCCAGATCAGGATCATGTTGATGAGCGAGAACACGAGGTAGCCGACCATCGCGATGAGGAAGACCTTGGTGGCCTTCTTCGATGCGCGCACCTTGCCGCTCGCGAAGAGCGCGAGGGTGACGCCGAACACGGCGATCGTGCCGATCACCGCCTGGGCGATGATGCCCGAGTACGCGGTCTCGTAGATCAGCGAGATGCCGCCGAGGAAGATGCCCTGGGCGCCGGCGTAGGCGAGGATCAGCGCGGGCGACGGCTCGCGCTTGAAGATGTTGACGAGCGCGAGCACGAACCCGACGATCGCGCCGGCCCAGAACACCCACGGCATGGTGGGCGTCAGCAGCCACCCGACGGTGGCGCCGACCAGCAGCACGGCGAACGAACCTGCGGTCTTCGCGACGGTGTTCTCGACGGTCATGACCTCGCGGTCGGGCAGCGTCGCCGGCTGGTTGTACAGGTCCTGGAGCTGTTGCGCCGACATGTTCTGTGCGGCTGCGACGGCTCCCTGCTGCGAGAAGGCGGGATTCCGCGAGAATGCGGGATTGTCGAGAGCCATGGGTTCCTCTGCTTTCGGCTGTCGTCGGTGCGGGAGACAGGCGACCGGATGCGGCATCCGTGCCGGCATCCAATCTACCGGTCGTAGCAGTGATAACGCCCTGAGTCTTCGGCGGATTCCCGCGTATCCGCGAGGCGCGTGGCTACGCTTGGGCGCATGCTGCACGACTCCGCCGCGCACCCCTTCGTCATCGGTCATCGCGGCGCGTCGGGCTACAGGCCGGAGCACACGCGCTCCGCCTACGAGCTCGCGTTCGCGCTCGGCGCCGACGCGGTGGAGCCCGACATCGTCGCCACGCGCGACGGCGTGCTCGTGCTGCGGCACGAGAACGAGATCTCGGGCACGACGGATGTCGCGGGGCGCCCCGAGTTCGCGTCGAAGCGCACCACGCGCGAGGTCGATGGCAAGCCGATCACCGGCTGGTTCACGGAGGACTTCACGTGGGCCGAGCTCTCGACGCTCCGCGCGCGGGAGCGGCTCGGGGCGCTGCGCCAGGCGAGCGCCAGCTTCGACGACCGCTTCCCGCTGATCCGGCTACGGGACCTGTTCGAGCTCATCGACAACGCCGCCGACGAGCAGGCCCGCCTGCTGCGCATGGTGGCGGAGTTCAAGCACGCGAACCACTTCGCCGCGCTCGGGCTGCCGCTCGACGAGCTGTTCGCCGCCGAGCTCGACGACGCCGGGTGGGGCGGCGGCGACGAGCGCCTCATCATGGAGGCGTTCGAGCTCGACGTGCTCGACCGGCTCGGCGCACGCGGCATCCGGGGACCGCGCGTGTTCCTCGTGGAGGCGACGGGGTCGCCCGTCGACGTGGTGCTCGCGGAGGGGCGGGCGGCACCGAGATTCGACGACTTCGTGAGCGAGGCGGGGCTGCTCGGCCTCGCCGGGCGGGTGCACGGGGTGAGCGTCGACAAGGCCCGGCTGCTCGGCGCGGCGCGGCGGCCCGGGCCCCTGTTCGGCTCGGAGCTCGTCGACGCCGCCCACTCCGCGGGGCTGCAGGTCTTCACGTGGACGCTCCGTCCCGAGAACCGGTTCCTCGCAGCGGAGTACCGGCGCGGCACGATGCGATCGGCGTACGGCGACTGGCTCGGGGAGTTCCGCCGGGTGATCGACGCCGGCGTCGACGGGATCTTCGTCGACCACCCCGACCTCGGCGTGGAGGCGCGTCTGGCGTGATGCGTCCGTGACGGCGCGGACGGGCGCCGCTGTCGGATGCCACGCCTAGACTTGACAGGACATGACGCTGATCCTCGACCCCGACGACCCGGCCGGCTGGCGCGAGGCGCCCACCGCACCGTCCGCCACCGCGAGCTCCCGCCTCACCGACGGGTTGAACCCCGAGCAGCGCGAGGCCGTGGAGTACCGCGGGCAGGCGCTGCTCATCGTCGCGGGCGCGGGCTCCGGCAAGACGCGCGTGCTCACGCACCGCATCGCGAGCCTCATCGAGAGCCGCGAGGCATGGCCGAGCCAGATCCTCGCGATCACGTTCACCAACAAGGCCGCGGCGGAGATGCGCGAGCGTGTCGAGGCGCTGCTGGGCGAGGGCGCGAGCGGCATGTGGATCTCGACGTTCCACTCGGCGTGCGTGCGCATCCTGCGGCGTGAGGCCGAGGCCATCGGGCTCACCTCCACGTTCACCATCTACGACTCGGCCGACCAGCGCACGATCCTGAAGCGCATCATCAAGGAACTCGACGCCGACACCATGGGGTTCACCCCCGCGGGCGCGCAGGCGCGCATCTCGAAGCTGAAGAACGAACTCGCCGACGTCGAGTCGTTCGCGCGCAACGCGAACACGAACGACCCCAACGAGGTCATGTTCCTCGAGATCTTCCGGCAGTACACGCGACGACTGCGCGACGCGAGCGCGCTCGACTTCGACGACCTCATCGCCGAGACGGTGTACCTGTTCCGCGCGTTCCCCAAGGTCGCCTCGCTCTACCAGCGGCGGTTCCGGCACATCCTCGTCGACGAGTACCAGGACACGAATCACGCGCAGTACGCGCTCATCCGCGAGCTCACCCAGCCGGTGCCGGCCGATCGGGTGGTCGAGATGGAGCAGCACGGCGTCAACGTCGCCGCATTGACGGATGCCTCGGGCGGCATCCCCGGCGCGAGCCTCACCGTCGTGGGCGACTCCGACCAGTCCATCTACGCCTTCCGCGGAGCCGACATCCGCAACATCGTCGAGTTCGAACGGGACTTCGCCGGCGCGAAGGTCGTGCTCCTCGAGCAGAACTATCGCTCGACGCAGAACATCCTCTCCGCCGCGAACGCCGTCATCGCGAACAACTTCGATCGTAAGGAGAAGAATCTCTGGACGGCCGACGGCGCTGGCGAGCAGATCACCGGCTACACCGGTTACACCGCGCACGACGAGGCGCAGTTCGTCGCCGACGAGATCGAGGCCCTGCACCGCGCGGGCGTCGCCTACCGCGACATCGCCGTGTTCTACCGCACCAACGCGCAGACCCGTGCGCTGGAGGAGATCTTCGTGCGCTCGGCGCTGCCCTACCGCGTCATCGGGGGCACGAAGTTCTACGAGCGGGCCGAGATCAAGGATGCGATGGCCTACCTCATCGCCGTCGCGAACCCCCTCGACGAGCTCGCCCTTCGTCGCATCCTGAACACGCCGAAGCGCGGCATCGGCCCGGCCACCGAAACCGCACTTGGGAGTTTCGCCGAGCAGAACGGCATGTCCTTCAGGCAGGCGATGCGCGCCGCCGACGGACTCGGCCTTGGGCCGAAGGTCACCGGCGCGATCACGAACCTCGCGAACGTGCTCGACGAGGCGGCCGCGATGCTCGTGCCGTCGGCCGCTGCACTCGCCGCCGGCACGAACGAGGGCGCCTCGAAGGTCTCCGACGTGCTGGTGTTCCTGGTGGAGCGATCGGGACTCCTCGACACCCTCCGCAACAGCCGCGACCCGCAAGACGAGACCCGCGCCGAGAACGTCGAGGAGTTCGTGGCCCAGACCCGCGACTTCGACCGCGAGAACCCGGGCGCCACGCTCGTCGACTTCCTCACCCAGGTGTCGCTCGTCGCCGCCGCCGACGAGATCGACGACGCATCTGGCACCGTGTCGCTCATGACGCTGCACACGGCGAAGGGGCTCGAGTACCAGGCGGTGTTCCTCACGGGCCTCGAGGAGGGGCTGCTCCCGCACCAGATGTCGGCGTCGGAGCCGGGCGGGCCCGCCGAGGAGCGCCGCCTGTTCTACGTCGGCATCACCCGCGCACGCAAGCGGCTGTTCCTCTCGCTCGCCATGAGCCGGGCGCAGTTCGGCGAGGTCGCCGTGGCGATGCCGTCGCGCTACCTGCAGGAGATCCCCGAGGGGCTCATCGACTGGAAGCAGTCGCCCGGCATGGCCACGTCCCGTGGCGGCACGCAGCCGCGCGCCCTCAACGCGCGCCGCGGACACGGCCAGGGCGGCGCGTGGGGGACCCGCGACCGCGACCTCGAGCGGTTCAGCGTCACGAAGAGCGCCGCGCCCAAGACCGAGTGGGCGAATCGCGTCACCGGCACGGTGCGCGACAACGGCGACCTCACGCTCGCGGCCGGCGACCGCATCCGGCACGTCGACTTCGGCGAGGGGCGGGTCACGCAGGTCACCGGAGAGGGCACCAAGCGCATCGCGCACGTGGCGTTCGACAACGCCGGGCAGAAGAAGCTCCTGATCAAGATCGCGCCGATCGAGAAGCTCTGACCCGTCCTTCGGCCCTCCTCACGCGGCCCGAGACAGGTCCGCGCGGGTCGCTCCGCCCACGGCGGCGGACACTGCCGCCGAGATCGCCGAGGCGTCCGCGGACGCGGCCCACCGCGCGACCGGCCGACCGTCGGGCCGGACCAGCACCAGGCCGTCGGCGCCGACCTGCAGGACGTCGGCGGTCGCCTGGTCGATGACGTGCACGACGACCGGGACGCCGTGCAGCTGCCCCAGCGGCACGTGCGCCTGCGGACCCGCGAGCACGGTCAGCCCGTCGCCGAGCAGGTCGAGCGTGGAGGTGCGCCCGTCGGGCAGCCAGCTGTGCGGGATCCGGTCGGCGATGTCCTCCAGGTAGTCCTGGGAGACGTCACGCTGGTCCGCCGCGATCGCCGAGCGCTGCATGTTGCGCAGGCCCACCGGCCGGCGCTCCGCCTCGAACGATTCGAGCAGCGACTCGCCGGCCCACCCGCGCAGGACCCAGCCGAGCTTCCAGCCCAGGTCGTACCCGTCGTGGATCGCCGTGTTCATCCCGGCGGCCCCGCGTGGAGTCATGCGGTGCGCGGCGTCGCCGATGAGGAACACCCGGCCCTCACGGTACCGATCCGCGATCTGGGCGGCGAACGTGAAGTCACCGGTCCAGGCGATCTGCGGCTCGAGGTCTGGCACCCCGGCGCCCGCGCGGATGAGTTCGACGAGGCGCTCCGTCGGATAGTCGGCCCGCGTCTCGCGCGTGGGGTCCCACGTCATGGAGAAGACCCAGCGGTCGTGGCGGTCGGTGGGGAGGAACACCCACGGTGGCCCCTGGCGCGTGAGCATGTAGAGCCCGTGCCGACGCTCGCCGACGACGTCGGCGAGCGGTGCCCGGAAGAGCACGGCGAGATAGGCGCCCAGGTCTCCTGGGCCCTCCATCGTGATCCCGGCGTGGCGACGCACCGTGCTGTGGGCGCCGTCGGCGCCGATAACGTACTCCGCGCGAATGGTCGATGACTCGGCGCCCTCGCGGAGCGTCACGGTGACGCCGTCGTCCTCCTGGTCGAGCGCGATCAGCTCGGTGCCGAGCCGGACCGACGTGCCGGGGAGCGAGAGCAGGTGTTCCATGAGCACGGGCTCGAGGTGGTCCTGCGGGGCGACGACGCCGGTCGTCGGGCTGAGCGAGGCGGCGACCTCGTCCGACGGGAAGCCCATCGGGGTCTCGATGCCCTCAGCCGACGCGAGGGTGCGGCCGATCCATCCCGTGGGGCTGACGTCGATCGCGCCTGCGCGGACGGCGTCCTCCAGGCTCCAGGCGCGCATCAGCTCCATCGTGCGGAGGTTGATGCCGGTCGCACGGGGGAAGGGGGAGAGGGCGGTCCGGCGCTCGACCACGAGCGTGCGGACGCCATGGTGAGCCAGGGCGATGGCGGCGGTGAGCCCGGCCGGGCCGGCTCCGACGACGATCACGGCGGGTGCTTCGGTGGTGTGCATGATGCGGATCTTCCTGTGTCGTATTTCATCGGACAAGATGTCTTTCATAAGACAGTGTGTCTTTGATCAGACTCAGTGTCAAGTGAAAGTAGGATGTTCGTCATGACGACGCGGAAGTACACCCAGCAGGTGCGGGCCGTGGCGGCCGACGAGACGCGACGCCGCATCCTCGATGCGATGCGGGACCGGCTGCGCGCTGCCCCCAGTGAGGCGTTGAGCATCGAACGGGTGGCACAGGATGCCGGCGTCGCCCGATCGACCGTGTACGTCGTGTTCGGCTCGAAGGCGGGCCTCTTCGAGGCGCTCGGTGGAGACCTGCTCGAGCGGACCGGGTTCCAGCGGATCGTCGACGCCGCCGCGCTGCCCGACGCGCGCGACGCGGTGCGCGAGTCCCTCCGGGCGGCGGCGGGCGTGTACGCGGCCGAGCGGGATGTCGCCCGGACCATCTACTCGATGTGGTCCCTCGAGCCCGAGGCGGTGCGCGGCGCCTTCGAGGTGGTCGAGCGCGGCCGCGCCGAGGGGCAGCGCTGGATGGCATGGCGGCTCGCCGAGGAGGGACACCTGCACCCGGATGTCACGGTCGAGGAGGCGACCGACATCCTGTGGGTCATCACGAGCTTCGAGACGTTCGACCAGCTGTACACGGGGCGCGGCCTCAGCGCGGAGGACACTGCCGCTCGCCTGGTCACGATGGCCGAGCGCGCCCTGTGGGCACCGCAAGGCTGAGCAGCGCCGAAGCCCTGACCGCGGTCGAGAGCTCCCAGCAGACGTCCGGACAACCCAAGGGGGACCGATAGGGTCGGCGCGCACGATCGTGTCATGGCATTCCTCCTCCACGACGCGCGGGGCCTCGAGCGCAGGTCGCGCGAGCTCGTCGCGCCCGAGCGGCGGCGCGCTTCCCGTCGGCTCTGGCGGGTGGACCTGCTCCAGGCCGCTGCGGTCGCCACGGTCGCCATCGCCGTCGCGCTGTTCCTCGCGGACGGCGGCGCCGCCGGGTTCGCAGACCCGGCCGGCGCGGTGACCGAGGTCGGGATCATCGCCGGTCTCGTCGCGACCGACCTCGTGCTCGTCATGCTCGTCCTGGCCGCGCGCGTACCGTTCATCGAGCGGGCCGTCGGGCAGGATGCGGCGATGGCGCTGCACCGGAGGCTCGGCAAGCCCGTGCTGCTCCTCCTCCTCGCGCACGCCGTGCTGCTCGTCGCCGGCTACGCGCTCACCGACGGCAGCGGACTCGTCGACGAGGTGGTCTCGCTCTGGAACACGCCCGACATCCCACTCGCCGTGGCCGGCCTGGCGCTCTTCCTCGCGGTGGTCGTCACCTCGCTCGTCGCGGTACGCCGCCGCTTCCGCTACGAGGTGTGGCACGGCATCCACCTGCTCGTCTATCTCGCGGTGCTTGCGGCACTGCCGCACCAGTTCAGCCTCGGCGGCCTCTTCGCCGAGGGAACGTGGCAGCGCTGGTACTGGCTGCTCATGACGATCACGGCCTTCGCGGCGATCGCCGTATTCCGGCTCGGCGTGCCGGCCTACCGGTCCCTGCGGCACCGGCTCGTGGTCGAGGAGGTGGAGCCGATCGCCGACGGCATCGTGTCGATCCGGCTCCGCGGTGTCGCGCTCGACCGGCTCGGCGCCACCGGCGGCCAGTTCTTCGTGTGGCGGTTCCTCGCGCGGGGCCAGTGGTGGCAGGCGCATCCGTATTCGTTGTCGGCGGCGCCGCGCGGCGGCGAGCTGCGCATCACGGTGCGCGCGCTCGGTCGAGGGTCGGCGGGAGTCGCCGCGATCCGGCCCGGCACGCGCGTCGCGCTCGAGGGTCCATACGGGATCTTCAGCGAGGCGTCGCGCAGTCGCAGCCGCCTCGTGCTCGTCGCCGCCGGCATCGGCGTGACCCCCGTGCGCTCGCTGCTCGAGTCCGCGAGCTTCCGCCCGGGCGAGGCGATCGTGCTGCTGCGCACCCGCGCGGCCGACGAGGGCTGGCTGCTCGACGAGGTGCGGCAGTTGTGCCACGCCCGTGGCGCGACCCTGATCACGATCCCGGGCCGCCGTGGCACGGGATGGCTGAGCGAGGCCGCCGAGCAGCAGGGGCTCTCGCTCGCCGCATTCGTCCCGGCGATCGCGGATTCCGACGTGTACGTCTGCGGCCCCCTGGGGTGGTCCGAGGCGGTCGTCGCCGAGGCCAGGTCGGCGGGCCTCCGTCCGGAGCAGGTCCATCACGAGAGGTTCGACTGGTGAGAGCACGCGCATTCGTCATCGCGTCCGCGGCATCCGCTGCGGCCCTCATCGCGGGCTGGCAGCTCGGCAACGCCGTCACGGGCGCGGGCACGACCGTCGCCGCGAGCGGCACGCAGCCCGCGACCTCCTCGGCGAGCAGCGGCACGGATGCCTCGTCGAGCACGTCGAGCGGCTCGGCCGGGTCGAGCGGCACCACGAGCGCGTCGGCAGCGCCCACCACCGATTCGACGACCGAACAGGCCGGCGCGGCGGACGGCACCTACGCGGGCACGACCGTGTCGACCCGCTTCGGCGACGTGCAGGTGCAGGTGACGATCTCGGGCGGATCGATCACCGATGTCACCGCGCTGCAGCTCACCGACCACGACGGCCGGTCGGTGTCCATCAGCAACCGAGCCGCGCCGATCCTCCGCGACGAGGTGCTGCAGGCCCAGACGGCCTCCGTGTCGATGGTGAGCGGGGCCACCTACACGAGCGCCGCCTACCTGCAGTCGCTGCAGGCCGCCCTCGATGCGGCGGGGTTCTGATGGCCACGGCCACCAGGCGCAACGCCTTCACGTCGATGGGCACCGTCGTGAGCGTGCGAGCCGACGGCGCCGCCGACGTGGTCGCTCGATCAGCGGCGGTCGCGGCATCCGTCTTCGATCGCTGGGATCGGCGGTGCAGCCTGTACCGCGCGGACTCGGAGCTGAGCCGGGTCGCACGCGGGGAGCTCGCCATGACGGATGCCGGCACGGAACTCCGCGACGCCTACGCGCTCGCCGTCGCGTGGCGGGCCCGCACGGGCGGGGCCTTCACGCCGCACCGCACGGATGGGGTGATCGACCTCAACGGCGTCGTCAAGGCGGTCGCGATCGCCGAGGCGGGGGAGGCGATCCGTGCGATGGGCGTCGCGGGATGGGGACTCGACGCGGGCGGCGACGTGCTCGTCAGCGGTCCGCGCGCTGATGGATCGCCGTGGCTCGTGGGCATCGTGGATCCATGGGACCGGCACGAACTGTTGTCGGCCGTGGCGCTCGGCGAGGACCGGCGCGCCGTCGCGACCTCGGGGGTCGCCGAGCGCGGCGAGCACATCTGGGCGCCGACCGACGGCATCGATGCGGTGTTCGTCCAGGTCAGCGTGGCGGCGGCCGACATCGTCACCGCCGATGTGCTCGCGACCGCAATCGTCGCGGGCGGCGAGGCGGCGCTCGACGAGCTGACGTCGCGCGAGCCGGTCGACGTGCTGGCCGTGCGCCGCGACGGCACTATGGCGGCCACTCCCGGATGGCCCCGCGCGCCGCTCGGTGCTCGAACCGCGCGGTGAGGGCACACGCCTCGGGTCGTCAGCTCGTCACGACGCGTCGGCGAGCGCCCGATGGACGGAGGCGACCGCGCTCGAACCCTCGCCGACGGCCGCCGCGACGCGTTTCATCGAACCTCGGCGCACGTCGCCGGCGGCGAACACGCGGGGGAGGCTCGTCTCGAACGGCAGCGGCGACCTGTGCAGTGCCTCCCACATCGGACCCAGTCGTCGCACGTCGGTTCCCGTGCGGACGAACCCCTGTTCGTCGCGGTCGAGCTGGGTGATCCAGTCGGTCGCCGGCTCCGCGCCAATGAAGCTGAACAGGCCGCGACAGTCGAGGGTGCCGTTCGTATCGCCCTCGAGCGTGACCTGCTCGAGCGCCGTGGCGCCGTGCAGCGCCGAGACGCGCGTGCGCGTGTGCACCCGGACGTGCGGGTCGTCGGCCAGCCGGTCGACGAGGTAGCTAGACATCTGCGAGGACAGGTCGTCGGAGCGGACGACGAGGCGTACGGAGCATCCGTTCGCGGCGAGGTAGAGCGCCGCCTGCCCGGCCGAGTTCGCGCCGCCGACGACCACGACCGGCGCATCGATGACCTGGCGCAGTTCGAGCGGCGTCGCCGCGTGGAAGATGCCGGCGCCCTCGAACTCCCCCCACCGATCGAGGTCGAGCGTGCGGTACTGCGCGCCGGTCGTGATGACGATCGACCTGGCACGGACGAGCCTGCCGTCGGCCAGCGAGAGGGTGAGCGGGTCGGTCGACCACTCGAGCGCAGCAGCCTCGCACGGCGCGAACACGCGCACGCCGAACTTGAGCGCCTGGAGCGACGCCTGGCCGGTGAGCGCGTCGCCGCTCACGCCGAACGGGAACCCGAGGTAGTTCTCGATGCGCGACGTGGCCGCCGACTGCCCGCCTGGTGCGATCGAGTCGAGGAGCACCGTGTGCAGGCCCTCCGACGCCCCGTAGATCGCCGCCGCCAGTCCAGCCGGGCCGCCCCCGACGACCGCGAGGTCCGCCGTCGTGTCATCGTCGGCCGCGTAGGCGAGCCCGAGCATGTCGGCGACCTGGCCGGGGGTCGCGTTGCGGACGTTCTCGCCCTGCACGATCGCGACGGGCAGGTCGTCGCGCGTGAAGCCGTGGTCGAAGAGCCTGGCCGACGTCGGCGGGTCGTCGGCGTCGACCCAGGTGTACGCGAGCTCGAGGCGCTCGGCGTACCGACGCAGCGCGTTCGCACCCGCCGACCGGGAGGTGCCGACGATCTTCAGGGTCAGTGCGGCGGGTCCCTTGCGCAGGACGTCGCGTCGCGCCCACAACGTGCGCAGCAGGAGGTCGCAGAGCTCGTCGTCCTCGGCCATGAGCCGCTGGAGCGAGGCGTGGTCGACGCGGTACATGCGGCCCGGTTCGGTCGCGCGCGCCGTGAGGAACGCGCGTTGCCCGTTGAGCAGGCCGAGCTCGCCGACGAACGTTCGCGGGCCGAGGGTCGCGATGGTCGACTCGCCCACCCAGGGCAGGGCGTCGCGCACGATCTCGACCGCCCCGCTCTCGACGAGGATCAGGTCGTACCACCGTTCGCCCGTGTGGAAGAGGACGTCGCCGACCCCGACCTGCATCGGCTCGCCGTACCGCACCAGCCGATCCCATTGGGCTTCGGTGACGTGGGGGACGACGCGAGCGTGAGCCTTGGCCATCTCCCTATCGTGCACCATCGGTCGGAGGAGGGGGAGGGGGTCCGGCGTCAGCGCCGTAACCGCTCGATGAGCGCCATAGCGTCGAACGGCGCCCGTACCTTCACGTCGTTGTCGAAGTAGAGGAACGCGTCGCGGCCGGCCGCCAGGTGCGCCCGCGTCCACGCCTCCCAGCGGTCGAGGCCTTCGTCGTCGTAGCCCGATGTGTACAGCTCGCGGTCGCCGTGCAGGCGTGCGTACGCGAGGTCGGCCGTGACCCAGTCGAGCCGCGGATACCTCCCCGCGGTGTCCGCGGCGACGGATGCCACGCGGTGGCGTTCGAGCAGCGACCGCCAGGCATCCGTCTCGAAGCTCGGATGCCGCACCTCGACCGCGTGACGGAGCGGACGATCGGCGATCGCCGACGCGTCGAACCACGCCCGGCCCTCCATCCGCTCGTCGTGACCCGCCGCCTGCGCGGCGGCCGCGTGCGTCGAGCGGGGGAGCCGCTCCAGGAACCGGTCGAGCAGCGCCTCGTCGAACCCGAGGTTGGGCGGCGGCTGCCAGAGCACCGGCCCGAGCTTCTCGCCGAGCGCGAGGAGCCCCGAGGCGAAGAAGTTCGCGAGCGGCTCGTCGACGTCGCCGAGCCGCCTCATGTGGGTGATGAAGCGCGGCCCCTTGACCGCGAACACGAAGTCGTCGGACACCTGGTCGCGCCACCGCACCCAGTTCGCGGGCTTCTGCAGCGCATAGAAGGAGCCGTTGAGCTCGATGGACGTGAGGTGCCGTGCCGCGTAGTCGAGCTCGTCGACCTGCCGGAGGCCCTTCGGGTAGAAGTCCCCTCGCCAGTTCGGGTACACCCAGCCCGAGATCCCGACGCGCGCTTCTGGCATCGCTACACGGCCACCCCGAGCAGCGCACCGATCGCCCACGTGACCGCCAGGGCGAGCGCGCCGCCGACCGTCACGCGCAGCACCGCGCGCAGCCTCGGGCTGCCGCCGATCCACGCGCTCAGCCACCCGGTGATCGTGAGGGCGACGACGACGGCGACGAACGTCGTCGCGATCCGCCACTCCGGCGGCGGCAGCAGGATCGCGAGCATCGGCAGCACCGCGCCGAGGAGGAACGAGAGGGCGGATGCCCCGGCGGCGTGCCATGGGCTCACCACGTCGTTCTCGTCGATGTGCAGCTCCACCTCGAGGTGCGCTGCGAGCGCGTCGTGTGCGGTGAGCTCGCGCGCGACGGTGTGCGCGGTATCGGCGGACAGGCCCTTCGCCCGGTAGAGCCCCGCGAGCTCCGCGAGCTCCTGCTGCGGCATCGTGTCGAGCTCCCACCGTTCCTTGGCGATGAGCGCTCGCTCGGTGTCGCGTTGGCTCGACACCGAGACGTACTCGCCGAGGCCCATCGAGATCGCCCCGGCCACGACGGCGGCCACGCCCGCGATCAGGATCGCCGCGACATCCGTGGTGGCCGCGGCGACACCGACGACGAGGGCCGCGACCGAGACGATGCCGTCGTTCGCGCCGAGCACCCCGGCTCGCAGCCAGTTGAGCTTCGCGTGCACCGAGACATCGTGCGGGTCGGCGCGGTGGATCGGTTCCGTTCGGTCGGTCATGACGCCAGTCTCGCAGCCGCCGCCGACGGCGGCCACTGGCAACCGACGAGGCAGCAGTCGAGGCATCCGACGAGGCATCCGTCCGGTTCGGGCGCGTCGAACATGGGGAGTACGATGGTCGTCGGCCCGCGTATCTCGATATCGAGAGAGTCATGGCCGGGCCGCCCCCACCAGCCCCTGTGCGCCGTCGCGCGTGCGGACCGATTGGAAGTAGAGCGTGGATCTTTACGAGTATCAGGCCAGAGACCTGTTCGAGCGCTACGGGGTCCCAGTGCTCCCGGGCATCGTCGCGGACACCCCCGAAGAGGTCCGCGCCGCGGCCGAGAAGCTCGGCGGCGTCGTCGTGGTCAAGGCCCAGGTGAAGACCGGCGGCCGCGGCAAGGCCGGCGGCGTCAAGGTCGCGAAGACCCCCGACGAGGCGGAAGAGGCGGCCAGGGCCATCCTCGGACTCGACATCAAGGGCCACGTCGTCAAGCGCGTCATGGTGGCGGGCGGCGCCCGCATCGCGCAGGAGTTCTACTTCTCGGTGCTCCTCGACCGCGCCAACCGCTCCTACCTCTCGCTCACGAGCGTCGAGGGCGGCGTGGAGATCGAGGTGCTCGCCGTCGAGAGGCCCGAGGCGCTCGCGCGCATCGAGGTCGACCCGATCGCCGGCGTCACGCCCGAGAAGGCCCGCGAGATCGCGGTGGCGGCGAACTTCCCGGCCGAACTCGTCGACAAGGTCGCCGACGTGTTCGTGAGGCTCTACGAGGTGTACGACAAGGAGGACGCGACCCTCGTGGAGGTGAACCCGCTCATCCTCTCGGAGGACGGCGAGGTCATCGCCCTCGACGGCAAGGTCACGCTCGACGAGAACGCGGAGTTCCGTCACGCGCACCATGCACTCCTCGAGGACAAGGCTGCGGCAGACCCGCTCGAGGCCGCGGCGAAGGAGCTCGACCTCAACTACGTGAAGCTCGACGGCGAGGTCGGCATCATCGGCAACGGCGCGGGCCTCGTCATGTCGACGCTCGACGTCGTCGCCTACGCGGGCGAGAACCACGGCGGCGTGAAGCCCGCGAACTTCCTCGACATCGGCGGCGGCGCCTCGGCGGAGGTCATGGCCAACGGCCTCGGCATCATCCTCGGCGACCCGCAGGTCAAGAGCGTATTCGTGAACGTCTTCGGCGGCATCACCGCCTGCGACCAGGTCGCCAAGGGCATCGTGGGCGCGCTCGCCGAGCTCGGCCACGCCGCGAACAAGCCGCTCGTCGTGCGTCTCGACGGCAACAACGTGATCGAGGGCCGCCGCATCCTCGAGGAGGCGGCGCATCCGCTCGTCACCCTCGCCCAGAACATGGACCAGGGCGCCGACAAGGCCGCCGAGCTGGCGAACGCCGCGTAGGAAGGGACAGCAGACATGACGATCTTTCTGAACAAGGACTCCAAGGTCATCGTCCAGGGCATCACGGGCGCCGAGGGCTCCAAGCACACCGCGCGCATGCTCGCGGCCGGCACTCAGGTGGTGGGCGGCGTGAACGCCCGCAAGGCGGGCACCGAGGTGCTGCACACCGACAAGGACGGCAACCCGGTCGAGCTCCCGGTGTTCGCCACGGTCGCCGAGGCGATCGAGAAGACGGGGGCGGATGTCTCCATCGCCTTCGTTCCCCCGGCCTTCACGAAGGACGCGGTGGTCGAGGCGATCGACGCCGAGATCCCGCTCCTCGTGATCATCACCGAGGGCGTGCCGGTGCAGGACTCGGCCAAGTTCTGGGACTACGCCAAGCAGAAGGGCGAGAAGACCCGCATCATCGGGCCGAACTGCCCCGGCATCATCAGCCCCGGCGAGTCGCTCGTCGGCATCACGCCCGCGAACATCACCGGCAAGGGCCCGATCGGCCTGGTGTCGAAGTCGGGCACGCTCACCTACCAGATGATGTACGAGCTGCGAGACCTCGGCTTCTCGACCGCCATCGGCATCGGCGGGGACCCGATCATCGGCACCACGCACATCGACGCGCTCGCCGCGTTCGAGGCCGACCCCGAGACGAAGGCGATCGTCATGATCGGCGAGATCGGCGGCGATGCCGAGGAGCGCGCGGCCGACTTCATCCAGGCGAACGTCACGAAGCCGGTCGTCGGCTACGTTGCGGGATTCACGGCTCCCGAGGGCAAGACGATGGGCCACGCCGGCGCGATCGTGTCCGGCTCTGCAGGCACCGCGCAGGCGAAGCAGGAGGCCCTCGAGGCCGCCGGCGTGAAGGTCGGCAAGACCCCGTCGGAGACAGCGCAGCTCCTCCGCGAGGTGTACGAGGCGCTCAGCGCGTAGCGGATGTCGCGGCACGGCGCCTCGCGCCGGGTCGCGGACCGCAGGGGAAGGCCCCGTCGGCGATGCCGGCGGGGCCTTCCGTCTCAGGTGCGAGCTGTCTCCTCAGCTCACGGGTCGATGATGATCACGCAGGTGTAGGTGCCCGGCTGGAGGTTGCTCTTGGTGAGCGACCCGTCGCCGTTCGCACCGGTCGTCGCCTCGAAGGGCGGGTCGGCCGCTGCGTCGCAGTCGATCGTCGACGCCGTGCCGCCGTCGATCTGGGAGTCCACCGAGACCGTGAAGTTCGTCAACGGGACGTTGGTGAACGTCACAGGCGTGGCTGTAGCACAGGTGGTGTCCTCGACCACGGTTCCGGTCTGCGGGTTGGCGGAGGTCACCGCGTAGCCCGTCGGAACCGTCTCGGTCACGGTGTAGCTGCCGGCCGCGATCCCGGCCAGGCACGCGACGCCGTTGGCGTCCGTCGTGACCGTCGTGCCCGCAGGAAGGGTCCCGCCCGTGACGCCGAACACCACGCCGGCATGCGGCTGGGTAGTCGGAGTTGAGGCCGCGTGCTTCTTGGTCTTCACGATCTTCAGCGCACCGCAGTTGTTGATGCCCGTGTCCAGCGGAGCGATGAAGTCCTTCAGCGCTGCGGTGAAGGAGTCGGATGAGCGGCTCTTCAGGTAGGCACTGCCGAACGCGACGCAGCCGCTGCCGACGATCGCCGAGAAGTTGACGCTCGCCTCGCCGAAGGTGCGTGGCGAAATCGGGTTGACTGTGGTCAGGCTATCGGACTCAGCAACGGGAATCGAGCTCGTGTTGATCGACCCGGTCGCGAGGCCCGACGCGGACAGGTTGATCCGCTCGCCCCAACAGGGAGTGCTGTTGGACGCTTCGCACAGGCTACCTGCGCCGGTCGTCACCCACTCCGACAGGAACAGCTGCGGGTTGGTTCCGCCCTGCGTCAGGTCGTACTGGATCAGCAGGTCTCCCGCAGTCCGCACCGGTGTGACGCCGTTCGCCGACAGGGTCTCCGACTGGTTGAACTCGAAGTCCATGTTCGTCGTGCCGCTCGGCTCCTGGACGCGATGCCAGAACATGTGCAGGAAGTCGTCGCCGGCGGTCTCCTCGAGGTACGTGCCGAAGGTGAGCAGGTCGCTCTTGTTTGGCGGGATGCTGCCGTTGACGACGGTGGGCACCGCGGTGTCCTCCTTCGAGCCCTGGCCGAACGAGTCGTCGGTGGCGCCGGTCGGCTCGTCGGCCTGGCGGGCGTCGGCGACGTTCGCCCAGTCGAGGTCACCAGCGTGGTCGACCTTGAGGTTCGCGTCGGTGTCGATCTCGAAGTTGCTGCCGGAAAGACTGACGTCCGGGTGGGCCAGCGCGGGCGCTGCGACGACCGCAGTGACGGCCAGCGCCGCGGCGGCGCCGATTGTGAACGATCTCGCATGTCGACGCCTCGCGTTTGCGGGCGTGTCGGAACGTGGCTTGCTGAACAAAGGCATTGTCGCCTCCGGGTTCGCAGTTTCGTCCGGTCGGGTGGCCGGACGTCCTCTGCGGGCGACGGGGCGGACTCGGGTGTCCGTCGACGGTGCGTCCGGCGAAGTAGGTGGGCGTCGCCGGGCGTGCATCGCGCCGTAGGGGTCTCTCACGCCATTGAGCACGTTACTCCCGACGGTGGTGCGCCGAATACCATTCATGAGGAAACCTCATGACCCCAGTTCGGGGCACAAGGCAGAATGGGAGGTCCCCGCCGGCGATGCCGGCGGGGACCTCCGTGTGCAGGAATGACTCAGTTGAGGTACGACTCACCTCCCGGTCACGGGTCGATCACGATGGTGCAGACCACCGTTTGCGGCTCGAGGTTGTTCAGCGACAGCGATCCGTCACCGCTCGCCGGAGTGGTGAAGTCCGGGTCGGGCAGGCCGGGCACGCAGTCGATCGTCGACGAGGTTCCGCCCACGATCTGCGAGTCGACCGACACGGTGAGGTTCGTCAGCGGCGTGTTCTCGAACGCCACCGACGCTCCCGGGGTGATCGGGTCGCAGTCGCCTTCGCTCTCGCTCACGAACGCGGTCTGCGGGTTGGCCGAGACCACATGGTATCCGCCGGGCACCGTCTCGGTGACCGTGTAGGTGCCGACGAGGTTGCTCACGACGAGGCCGGCCACGCAGGCCGCGCCGTTGGCGTCGGTCACGGCGGTCACGCCTGCCGCCGGCAGCTCACCGCCGGTGACGGTGAACGTGACGCCGGCGTGCGGGATCTCGCCATCGGGGTCGTCCGCGTGCTTGGCGGTCTTCGTGATGAGGATCGCACCGCGCTCACGGGCGTCGTGGAACGTGCAGGTCACGGTCTCTCCGGCGGAGAGCCCGATCGCCTGCGGATCCGATCCGTCGTCGCACGTCTCGCTCACGAGGTTCCAGTTCGTCGGTACCGTCTCGCTGACGTCGTAGGTGCCGGGTGCGAGGTCGGAGAAGGTCTCCGAGTCCTTTCCACCGGCTCCGGCTGCCGTCGTGGTGAGCGTGAACGGGCTCGGCGACAGCGTGCCCGAGGTGAACTCGAACGCGCCGAAGCCGTCATCGGTGATCTTCTCGACGATGATCTTGCCACGCGCGATGTTCGTGTACGTGCAGTCGAGCACATCGGAGTTGGCGTCGAGGTCGAACGTCACCGTCGCGTTGGTGATCGACGGCGTCACACCGCTGCTCGCGCTGCAGTCGACGTTATCGAAGTCCCAACCGGCGGGTGGCGTCTCTTCCGTCACCGTCAGGCCCGTGCCGAGGAACACGTTGTCGTACTCCTGGACGCCGCCGTGGCCGAGGCTGAAGGTCGGGTTGACCTCGGTCTCCGTCTCGAAGGCGGTGGTGTAGTCGAACATCGTGACCACGGGGTCTTCGACCGGATCTGTCACCTTGCGGATGATCACCTTCGCGCAGTTGTTGAGGTCGGTCGGAGCGGGTGCGATGAAGTCCTTCAGTGCCGCCGTGAACGAGTCGGAGGACCGGCTCTTCAGGTAGGCGCTGCCGAACGAGACGCACTCGTCGTCGCCGACGATCGCCGAGAAGTCGACGCTCGCCTCGCCGAAGGTGCGCGGCGAGATCGGGTTGACCGTGGTCAGGCCATCGGATTGGGCGACGGGGATCGGGCTGGTGTTGATCGAACCCGTCGCGTCACCCGCGGCGGTCAGGTTCGCCTTCGTGCTCCAGCAGGGTGTGTTGTTCGAGGCCTCGCACTGGCTGCCCGGACCCGAGGCGACCCACGTCGACAGGAACAACTGCGGGTTGGTCCCGCCCTGTGACAGGTCGTACTGGATCAGGAGATCGCCGGCGGTGCGAACGGGGGTGACCCCGTTGCCTGAGACAACAGTGGACTGGTTGAACTCGAAGTCCATGTTCGTGGTGCCCGAAGGCTCCTGGACACGATGCCAGAACATGTGCAGGAAGTCCCCGCCCGGGGTCTTCTCGAGGTAGGTGCCGAAGGTGAGCAGGTCGCTCTTGTTCGGAGGGATGCTGCCGGACACGACGCTCGGTACGGCGGTGTCCTCCTTGGAGCCCTGTCCAAAGGAGTCGTCGCCGGGTCCGCTTGCTTTGTCGGCCTTGCGGCTCTCGGCGACATTGGCCCAGTCGAGCGACGGCGGCGCCGCGTCGTCCACCTTGAGGTTGGCGTCGGTGTCGATCTCGAACTCGCTGCCGGGCAGGCTCACTTCGGGGTGGGCGGCCTGAGCGGGTCCGGCCGCGACGGCGGTGAGCACGAGTGCCGCGGCTGCGCCGATCGCGAAGACCCGTCCTCGCCGTCGTGGCGGCGGAGCGTCGGGCGGACAGTCGAGTGTGTCGGAACGTGGCCTGATGAACAGTGGCATCTTCGCCTCCGGGTATTCGCAGTTCGTCCGGTTCGGGTGAGCCGGATGTATCCCCTCGGAGGCGGTGCCAGCGAACGCGCCGGCGCGCGGGTGCGCGCTGGCGCGTCGTCATCGTGCCGGTGGTCGCGGGGAATCGAGGACCGGCTGCATCGCTCCCGGTGGGGAGTCTCACGCTTTGGCCGCAGCGTATACCCACGGGCACTTCGCCCGACAGTAGATTTGAGCAATGCTCACCCTCCCAAAACAGGGGGTACGGTGCGCCGTTCGTGAGAAGGTGAGTGGGTGGGCGAGTCGACATCGGATGCCGCTGGGACGGCCGGCCGGGCGTCGGGGCAGCGACGGCGCGACGGGGCATCGTCGAGCATCGCGTCGGGGTTCATGCGCACCACCTTCGCTACCGAGGAGTCCGTCTACGGCGTCATCCTGGTCTCGGGCATGATCGTGGTGTCAGGCGGACACGGCGAGTCCTCCTGGACCGTGTTCTGGACGGTCCTCGTGACGGTGATCGTCTTCTGGGCCGCGCACGTGTACGCCGGCACCGTGGCCCGCCACGGCCTCGACCACGAGCGCATGATCGCCCTCGGCGAGGCGTTCCGGATCTCGTTCCGCCGCTCGCTCGGACTCCTCGCCTCGGCGCTCATCCCGTCGTTCATCCTGCTCCTCGGGGCGACCCGCGCGATCCCCGACGCCTATGCCATCTGGACCGCGCTGTGGGCCGGCGTCGTGGTGCTCGCCGTGCTCGGCTGGGTCGCGTTCTCGAGGCGCGGCGCCTCGTGGCCGGTGCGCCTCGCGGGCGCACTCGGCACGGCGACGTTCGGCATCGCGATGATCCTGCTGAAGGCCTTCATCCACTGACCCGTGCGGTCAAGGCGCCCAGAGCGCTATGGTCATCCCAACGGGGCGTACATGTCGGACCAGGGGGCGCACATGTCGGATGCAGGGGTGTCGGAACTCGAGGCACGGATCGCGCAACTCGAGGCGGAGAACGCGGCGCTGAAGTCCGAGGCAGTCACGGCGAAGACGCGCGGTGGCACGGATGCCGCGGGCCCACCCCCGGCGCCCGAGCGTCGTCGCTGGGGCCGCACCGCGGGGGCGGTCGTGCTCATCGTCGTGGGCCTCCTGATCGCGCCCGTCGCCGTGATCACGGCGTGGGCGCGGCTCGAGCTCGTCGACACCGAGCGGTTCGTCGCGACGTTCGCGCCACTCGCCGAAGACCCTGCCGTACAGGCCTACATCGGCGACCAGGTCACCGCGGCGATCGAGGAGCAGGTCGACATCCCCGCGCTGACGTCCGACCTCTTCGACGGCATCAAGGAGCTCAACCTGTCGCCACGCGCGGAGCAGGCGCTCGGCCTCCTCGAGGGACCGGCCACGCAGGGCCTGCAGTCGCTCGTGTCGGGGATCGTCGACCGGGTCGTCCAATCCGACGCATTCGCAGACGTATGGGCCACCGCACTCCGTGCGAGTCACCGCGCGTTCGTGGCGGCGGTCCAGGGCGACCCCGACGCCGCCCTGGCCATCGGAGGGAACGGCACGGTCTCGGTGCAGCTCGGTCCGATCATCGAGGCGGTGAAGGACCGCCTCGAACAGCAGGGCGTCGGCTTCGCCGCGAACATCCCCGTGATCGAGAAGAGCATCGTCGTCGCCCAGAATGACGCGTTTGTGCTCGTGCAGACCGTCTACGCCCTCGCCGTGACCGCCGGAACGTGGCTTCCGTGGATCTGCGTGGCGCTGCTCGTCGCGGGCGTGCTCCTGGCACGCCGCCGCACGGTGGCGCTCGTGTGGACGGCCGCGGGCCTCGCGCTCTCGATGGTGATCCTGGCATCCGGCGTCGGCATCGGCCGGCTCTACTTCATCGGCGCGGTGAGCCCGTCGATCATGCCGTCTGACACGGCATCCGCACTCTACGACGGACTCGTGCAGCTCATGTTCTCGACGACCATGGCGATCCTCATGCTCGCCCTCTTCGTCGCGGTGATCGCGTGGTTCTCGGGGCCTTGGCGCCCGGCGCGTGCGACGCGCGAGTTCGCTGGCGCGGGCTTCGCGGCCGCCCGTCGCGCCGCCGCCCGGCACGGCGTCACGACGGGTGCGTTCGGCATCGCGCTCGACCGCTGGCGCGGCGCGGTGTACATCGCCATCGCACTGATCGCCGCGGTCGTCGTGATGTTCAACCGGCCGGTGACCGCAGGGCTGGTGATCTCGACGGTGCTCGTCGCGCTCCTCGCCCTGCTCCTCGTGGAGCTCCTGCGGCGACCCGCCGCTGAGGTCGCCGCCGCCGCGTCGGACACGCCCGAGGCGGAGGTCGCGGCATCCGACGACGAGACGGAGTCGCTCGTGAGCGCGGCCGTCGGCGACGGGGAAGGCGGCGTCTCGCCGCCCGAGGCTCCGAGTACGCCCGATCCTGCACGTCGCGCCGACTGAGCGGCGCGGCCCGGGATAGGCTCCCGGAGGAATGAGACGCACGACGATCGCCCTGCTGGCCGCCCTCGAGGCATCCGTCGCGGCGCTCATCGGTCTCGGCATCGTGCTCATGCCGCTCCTGCTGCTCTGGGCGGTGCACTTCGGGCTCGCGGTCGACGCCGCGGTGTTCCTCCGCGCGGCCGCCGACGTCTGGCTGCTCGGCCACGGCGTCGACCTCATGGTGCAACTCGACCCGGTGACGGCCGGCCGCATCGCCGTGCCCGGGGCGGGGGATCCATTCCCGATCACGATCGCGCTGCTCGGCTTCGCGCTCCTCACGGTCGCGTCGGGCCGCCGGATCGGGCGCCGATCGGCGGCTGGCGGCCATTCGTTCACCGGGGGCATCGCCGCGGTCGTCGTGTACGCCGCGGCCGGGGCCGGGCTCGCCCTCGTGGCTGCAGCCGACGCGGCGCACGCAGACCCGTGGCAGGCGTCGCTGCTGCCCGCCGGCATCGTCGCGCTCGGTGTCGTGATCGGCGCGGTGGGCGAGGTGCTGCGCACCCCCGGGTCCGCGGATGCCGCCACCGGCCTCGTTCGCCGCGCGTTCGCCGCGCTCCCGGCGGGACTCGTGGCGGGCGCCCGCGCCGCCGTGCGCATCGGCGCGGGCGCCGCGTTCGGGGTGCTGGCGGTCGCGGGCGTGCTCGTGGCGGTGCTCATCGCACTGGACTACGCGACGATCGCCGGGCTCTACCAGGCGCTCGGCGCGGGGATCGACGGCGGGATCGCCCTGACCGTTGCGGAGCTCGCGCTGCTGCCGAACGTGGTCATCTGGGCGGCAGCCTGGCTGCTCGGACCGGGATTCGCGATCGGTACCGGCAGCCTGGTCTCGACGGGCGGCACGCTCCTCGGCCCTGTGCCCGGCGTCCCGCTTCTCGGAGCGCTGCCCGCAGACGCGCCCGCGCTCGGCGCCCTTTGGCTGATCGTGCCGGTGCTGCTCGGCTTCGCCGGCGCCTGGGCGGTGTCGACCGGCGACGACCCCGACCGCGACGTCCCGCGCGCCGCCGGCTGGTGGGCGCCGCTCGCGGTCGCCGCGGGTGCCGCGGCCACTTCGGCCCTCGTGCTCGGGCTCCTGGCGTGGTGGTCGGGCGGCGCGGCCGGACCCGGGCGCCTCGCCGAGGTCGGACCCGCTCCGCTGGCCGTCGCGGGGGTCGCCGCCGTGACGGTCGGGATCGGCGCCCTCGTCGGCGGCTACGCCGCGCGGCTCCGGCGTCGCACGCCCGACGAGCCGGAGTGGGCGGACTCGATGGCGGCCAGCCTCGACCGCTGAGGTGCATCGGCGGCATCCGCCCACGCATCGGGGCGCCCGGGCGCACCGGGTAGGCTCGAGGGGTGCAGAAGCTCGTCGTGCTCATCTCGGGCACAGGCTCCAACCTCCGCGCCCTGCTCGAGGCCTCCGAGGACGCCGAGTTCCCGGCGCGCGTCGTCGCCATCGGCGCCGACCGCGAGGCCGACGGGCTCCTGCTCGGCGAGGAGTTCGGCATCCCGACCTTCACCGTGCCGTACACGGCATATGACGACCGCGAGGCGTGGGGGGCGGCGCTCATCGGGCAGGTGCGCCAGTGGGAGCCCGACCTCGTCATCCTCTCGGGGCTCATGCGGCTCGTGCCGCCTGCGGTCGTCGACGCATTCTCCCCGTACCTGATCAACACGCACCCGGCCTACCTGCCCGAGTTCCCGGGCGCACACGGCGTGCGCGACGCGCTCGCGGCCGGGGTCGACAAGACCGGCGCCAGTCTTATCGTCGTCGACAACTCCGTCGACGGCGGCCCGATCATCGCACAGGAGCGCGTGCCGGTGCTGCCCGGCGACACCGAGTCGACCCTGCACGACCGGATCAAGCCCGTCGAACGGCGCCTCCTCATCCAGACCGTGCTCGACATCGCCAACTCGCACCTCGACCTGAAGGAGCTCAGCAGATCATGAGCGCGCCAACGCACGACCCGAGCCTCCTCCGCGACCGCGACCGCGTGCGGGTGCGGCGAGCGCTCATCGCGGTGAGCGACAAGCGCGGGCTCGAAGGGCTCGCCGCCGCGCTCGTCGACGCGGGCGTCGAGATCGTCTCCACGGGCGGAACCGCCTCGGTCATCGCCGACGCCGGCCTGCCCGTCACGCAGGTGGCCGAGGTCACGGGCTACCCCGAGCACCTCGACGGGCGCGTCCGCACCCTGCACCCCGCCGTGCACTCGGGCCTGCTCGCCGACCTGCGCCTCGAGACCCACGAGCGCGAGCTGGCCGAGCTCGGCATCCGGCCGTACGAGCTCGTGGTCGTCAACCTGTATCCGTTCGCCGAGACGGTCGCCGCCGGTGCCGCACCCGACGCCGTGATCGAGCAGATCGACATCGGCGGACCGGCGATGGTGCGCGCCGCGGCGAAGAACCATGCGAACGTCGCGGTCGTCGTCTCGACCGATCGCTACGACGAGATCATCGAGGCGGTCGCGGCAGGCGGCACGACGCTCGCGCAGCGCGCGGCGCTTGCGCGCGAGGCCTTCCGGCACACGGCCACGTACGACGTCGCCGTCGCGTCGTACATCGGCAGCGTCGTCGCGCAGGACCAGCCGGTGGAAGTGTCGCCGTTCCCCGCGTGGGTCGGGGGCACCTGGACGAAGGACGCCGACCTCCGATACGGCGAGAACTCGCACCAGAAGGCGGCGCTGTACGCCTCGCAGGGCGGCCGCCCCGGCATCGCGCAGGCCGTGCAGCTGCACGGCAAGGAGATGTCGTACAACAACTACGTCGACGCGGATGCCGCGGTGCGGGCCGCCTTCGACTTCGATGAGCCCGCCGTCGCGATCATCAAGCACGCCAACCCGTGCGGCATCGCGGTCGGGACCCCCGGGGCATCCGACCCCATCGCCGACGCGCACCGCCGTGCGCACGCGTGCGACCCCGTGTCGGCATACGGCGGCGTGATCGCGGCGAACGCCACCGTGACCCTCGAGATGGCCGAGGCCGTGTCGGGCATCTTCACCGAGGTGCTCGTGGCCCCCGCGTTCGAGGCCGCGGCGCTCGAGCTCCTCAAGCAGAAGAAGAACCTGCGCCTGCTCACCCTTCCCGAGGGCTTCGCGCCCACCGCGGTCGAGCTGCGCCAGGTCTCAGGCGGCATGCTCCTGCAGCAGGCCGACCGGCACTTCGCGACGGCCTCCGAGTGGACGCTGGCCGCAGGGGAGCCGGCCGACGAGGCCACGCTCGCCGACCTCGAGTTCGCCTGGCGGGCGTGCCGCGCCGTGAAGTCGAACGCGATCCTCCTCGCCTCCGACGGCGCCTCGGTCGGCGTCGGCATGGGGCAGGTCAACCGGGTCGACTCGTGCCGGCTCGCGGTCGAACGGGCGGGGGACCGCGCCGCAGGGTCGGTCGCGGCATCCGACGCCTTCTTCCCCTTCGCCGACGGACTGCAGATCCTCATCGACGGCGGCGTGCGCGCCGTCGTGCAGCCGGGCGGATCGGTGCGCGACGAGGAGGTCGTCGAGGCGGCCCGCGCGGCCGGCGTCACCATGTACTTCACGGGCGAGCGGCACTTCTTCCACTGAGCGGCCGTGCGGCGCACGGCGGACCGGTCGCGGCGGTACGCTTGAGGTGAGCGGCGCTCAGAAAGCGCCCACCACAGCTCCGCCCACGAAGCGGATGAACAAGGAGAACGATCGATGACGATCAGCCATGCCCCGGCCACCCCTGCCGCCGAGGTCAGCGCAGCACTTCCCACGGAGGCCCCCGAGCACGAGCGCGTGCTCATCACCCGCGGCCCCCGATCCGGACTCACCATCATCGTCGCCGTGCACTCGACGCGGCTCGGCCAGGCCCTCGGCGGCGCGCGCCTCTGGCGCTACGGCCACTGGACCGACGCCCTCGCCGACGCCCTCCGCCTCTCGCAGGCGATGACCATGAAGAACGCCGCGGCGGGACTCGCGCGCGGCGGCGGCAAGGCCGTCGTCTGCATCCCGGCCGGCGTCAGCCTCGACGAGCGGTCCACCCGCGACGCGATGCTCGACCTGGGCGACGCGGTCGAGTCCCTCGGCGGCGCGTACATGACCGCCGAGGACGTCGGCACCAGCGCCGAGCTCATGGCCGTCGTCGCCGAGCGCACCGCGCACGTCTGCGGCCTCCCGCCCGAGCAGGGCGGCGTCGGCGAGCCCGCGGATGCCACCGCAGCCGGCGTCTACGCGTCGATCCTCGCCACCCTCGACCACGTCTTCGGCTCATCCGACGTGTCGAGCCGGCACTTCGTCGTCGCCGGCCTCGGACAGGTCGGCGGCCGCCTCGCGCGGAGCCTCGCAAAGGCGGGCGCCCGGCTCACGGTGACGGATGTCGCGGAGGGCAAGCGCGCCCTCGCCGACGAGCTCGGCGCCACCTGGGTCGCACCGCACGAGGCGCACCTCGTCGAGGCCGACGTGTTCGTGCCCTGCGGGCTCGGAGGGGTGCTCACGCACGACGTCGTCGACGCGTTGCGCGTGCGCGCCGTGGTGGGCGCGGCCAACAACCAGCTCGCGTCGCGCGACGTCGCCGGCCACCTCACCGAGCGTCGCATCGTGTGGGCGCCCGACTTCGTCGTGAACGCCGGGGGCGTCATCTACCTCGACGTGGCGAGTGGCCCCGACGCCGACCAGGCCGCGCTCGACGCTCGCATCGCGGGCATCGGCGACACCGTGGCATCCGTGCTCCGGTCGGCCGACGAGCACGGCACCACGACCCTCGCGGCCGCCGAGCGACTCGCCCGCGCCCGCCTCGACGCCGCGCGCTGAGGGGTCGGCACCGGCCGCTAGGCTCGTGCCATGACGTCCCCCGCCGCCACGCCTCCGCCTGCCCCTGCCCGGTTCACGCCGGCTCCGACGCCGGGGCGGCGGGCGCTGGCGGTGCTGGCGTCGGCGGCCGCCGTGGCGGTCACGGCGATGCTCGTGGCCGTGTTCGCGTTCTTCATCGGCAACGGCCAGTCGCCGCAGGTGTTCGGCCAGCTGTTCCCGCACTTCGCCCTCGCGGCGCTCATCACGTGGGTGCTGCTGGCCGTGGCGAACAGCCTCGGCGCCACCCGCGCGTGGTTCCTCGCGCTCGTCTCGGGATTCACCTCGGGGTGCCTCGCGGCGCTCCTCGCCACCACGGTGACGGCGGGTGCGGCAGGCAACCCCTTCTCGGGCGCGCTGTTCCTCTTCGTTGTGGGATCGCTCGCGAGCCTCAACCTCGTGTTCATCCTCGCCGTGATCGCGGGCGAGGTGTTCCTCGCACCCCGGGTGCTCAACGGCATCCTGGGGTACGCACACCGCCCGCCACCGCGGCGCATGGCGCTCGTGCGCATCCCCGCGTCGAACCTCGACGAGGCCGAGCTCACCCACCGTGAGCGGTTCCCCGTCGACAAGGCCCGCGCCGACGAGCAGTGGGACAACTACTGCGCAGCGCTCGTGGCCGAGGGCTGGGACACCATCGAGGTCGACGCGGCGCCCGAGCTCGCCGACTCGGTGTTCGTGGAGGACACGGTCGTGCTCTTCGGCGACCTCGCGGTGGTCACGAGCCCCGGTGCGGAGTCGCGCCGGCCCGAGATCGAGGCCGTCGAGCGCACCGTCCGCGCGATCCCCGGCCTCACCGTCGCGCGCATCGAGCTGCCGGGCACGCTCGACGGCGGCGACGTGCTGAAGGTCGACTCCACGGTGTACGTCGGCGCCTCCGGCCGCACGAACGCCGAGGGCATCCGCCAGCTCCGGGCGCTCGTCGCGCCGCACGGCTACTCGCTGGTCGCGGTCCCCGTCACGAAGGCGCTGCACCTGAAGAGCACGATGACCGCACTTCCCGACGGCACCATCATCGGCGACCCGGCACTCGTCGACGTGCCGAGCCTGTTCCCGCGGTTCCTCCCCGTGCCCGAGCCCGAGGGCGTCGCGGTCGTCGAGCTCTCGCCCGAGTCGCTGCTCATGTCATCGTCGGCGCCGCAGACGGCCGCCATGCTCTCAGGGCTCGGCTACCGCGTCGTCACGGTCGACATCGGGGAGTTCGAGAAGCTCGAGGGCTGCGTCACGTGCCTCTCGGTGCGGGTGCGGTGAGCGATCGGATGCCGCGTTCCGCTCCGCCCTCGTAATCTGCCGCGGCACGCTCGTGCACGGCTCTTTCAAAGTCCGTGGGGTTTCGGCGGTGAGGTCGGAACTGCAGGAAGAACCGCCGCAGCGACCCATGGAAACCGTGCCGACTCGCCGCAGAGGTACCCGAAGTTCCTGCGTTGCGAGGGACGCGGGACGCAACGCGGACTTTGAAAGAGCCGTGCGACGCTTGCACCCGAGTGCCGAAAGCCCATAGTCTGAAGGGCTGGCCATCGCGCGACATCCGATGGCCGTGAGGGTTCGCAGACGACGACGCAGGAGGAAACCATGCAGACAGACAGCTACGCCCGCCAGGTCGCGGTCGACGGCGCTGCCCGTCCGGTCCTCCCCGCCGAGGGCATCTCCGGGTAGCTTCCGCACCAGCCCCGCAGGCGCAGCCTGCCCATTCCGCGGTATCCCCGCATCCCGACGCCGCCACGTCGCGCGCGTCTGCTCGATCCGACACGTCGCCCGACGTCCCACGAGGACGCCGCGACGCCCCTCCGGAAGGAACCGGCTTGTCCGCCACCCCGCACCACCAGGACCCCATCCCGGCGCGCATCGGCACCGTGCGCGCGCTCTTCAGGCTGCGTGAGTACGCCGGCCCCGCACTCCCGTTCATCGTGGCGGGCATGGCCGCCGCGCTCATCGCGCAGTTGATCGCACTCGCCATCCCGCAGGTGCTGCAGTCGATCGTCGACGGCCCGCTCTCCGATGGCGACGCGAGCGCGATCTGGCCGTTCGCCGGCCTCGTCTTCGCGCTCGGCGTGCTCGAGGCGGGCATGATCGCGCTGCGGCGCTGGTTCGTGCTCACCCCCGGCACCCGCGTCGAGGCGCGCATGCGCAATGCCCTCTACGCCAAGCTGCAGGACCTGCCCGTGAGCTTCCACGACCGCTGGCCGAGCGGCCAGCTGCTCTCGCGCGCGGTCAGCGACCTCGGGCTCATCCGCCGCTGGCTCTCGTTCGGGCTCGTGCTGCTCGTCGTGAACCTCATCGTGATCGTCGTGGGCCTGGTGATCCTCGTCTCGATGAACTGGATGCTCGGCCTCGTGTTCCTCGTCTGCTCGATCCCGCTCTGGGTGGTCGGCTACCGCTTCGAGGGTCGCTACTCCGAGGTGTCCCGACGCAGCCAGGACCAGGCGGGCGACCTCGCCACGGCGGTCGAGGAGTCGGTGCACGGCATCCGCGTGCTGAAGGCGTTCGGGCGCGGCAAGCACGCGCTGTCGACCTTCCGGGCGCAGGCCGAGTCGCTGCGCAGCACCGAGATGGAGAAGGCGCGCCTCGACGCAGGGATCTGGACGTGGATCCTCGTCGTGCCGACGGTCGCGCTCGCCGTGTGCCTCGTGCTCGGCGTATGGCTCGCCTCGCAGGGCACGCTCACCGTGGGCGAGCTCGTCGCGTTCTTCGCGACGGCGACCGTGCTCGCATGGCCGATCGAGTCGATCGGGTTCCTGCTCGCCTTCTCCGTCGACGCCCGCACCGCGACGGACCGGTTCTTCGACATCCTCGACAGCGAGAACCAGATCACCGACCCCGAGCGGCCGGTCTCGATCGAGCGCCCGCACGGCGAGCTCGTCTTCACCGACGTGCGGTTCCGCTACCAGGATTCGCCCGACCGGTTCGGCGACCTGCTCGACGGCGTCGACCTCGCCCTCGAGCCCGGCGAGACCATGGCGCTCGTCGGCCTCACCGGCAGCGGCAAGACCACGCTGACGGCGCTCACGACCCGACTGTACGACGTGACCGGCGGGTCGATCACGCTCGACGGCGTCGACATCCGGGCGCTCACGCGCGAGGAGTTGCGAACCCACATCGCCATGGCGTTCGAGGACGCGACGCTGTTCAGCGCCTCGGTGCGCGACAACGTGCTGCTCGGGCGGCCCGAGCTCGCCGGCGACGAGCCCGCGGTCCGCGCGGAGGCCGAGCGCGTGCTCACCGAGGCGCTGCGCATCGCGCAGGCCGGTTTCGCGTACGACCTCCCCGACGGGGTCGACACGAAGGTCGGCGAGGAGGGCATGAGCCTCTCCGGCGGTCAGCGGCAGCGACTCGCGCTCGCGCGTGCGGTCGCCGCATCCCCGTCGGTGCTCGTACTCGACGACCCGTTGTCGGCGCTCGACGTGGCCACCGAGGCGAAGGTCGAGGCCGAGCTGCGCACCGTGCTCGCGTCGACCACCGCGCTCATCGTGGCGCACCGGCCGTCGACGGTCATGCTCGCCGATCGCGTCGCGCTCCTCGAGGGTGGGCGCATCACGGCGGTCGGCACGCACTCCGAGCTCCTGCGCGAGAGCGAGCACTACGCCTTCGTCATCTCGAGTCTCGAGGACGAGGAGCGCCGCGAGGCCGCCGAGGCATCCGACCGCATCGATGCGTCACCATCGGATGACGCGGCGCAGGCCGAGCTCGAGCTGACGGATGCCGCGGCATCCGTCACCACCGGCATCGAACCCATCCAGCGAGAGGAGGCGACCCGATGAGCGTCACGGGCGTCGAGGGCGAGGAGCGCTCCGACTTCACGAAGGCCGAGTCCAAGCAGATCCGACAGCGTTCGCTGCGCCTGCTCGGGTCGCTGCTGCGCCCGGTGCGGGCCAGGCTCTGGATGACGATGGCGATCGTCGTCGTCTCCACGGGCGCGCAGGTCGCCGGACCCGCGCTGATCGCCTACGGCATCGACCAGGGCCTGCCCGCGCTGCTCGATGGCGACTGGGTGCCGGTCGGCTTCGCGGGCGTGGCCTACCTGCTCACCGGGACGGTGGGCGCGTTCCTCATCGCGTGGTACATCCGGCTCTCCGCCAGGATCAGCCAGGCGGTGCTGCTCGACCTGCGCACGCGGGTGTTCCTGCACACGCAGAGGCTCTCGCTCGAGTTCCACGAGTCGTACACGTCGGGCCGCATCATCTCGCGGCAGACGAGCGACCTCGACGCGATCCGCGAACTGCTCGACGAGGGCATCAACCAGCTCGTGCGCGGCGCGCTGTACATGTCGTTCACGGCGATCGCGCTGGCGCTGCTCGACTGGACGTCGGCGCTCGTGCTGCTCATCGCGCTCGTGCCGCTCGCGGTGCTCACGCGGTGGTTCCAGGTGCGCTCGCAGAGGCTGTTCCGCCGTTCGCGGGTGGCGTCGGCGAAGCTCATCGTGCACTTCGTCGAGTCCATGACCGGCATCCGCGCCGTGCAGGCGTTCCGCAAGGAGCGCCGCAACGAGCGCGAGTTCGGCGACCTCGTCGAGGACTACCGCGACGTGAACGCCAAGGTGATCCAGCTGTTCGGCATCTACGATCCGGGGCTGCTGCTCATCGGCAACGCGTGCGTCGCGGCCGTGCTCGTGGTCGGCGGCTTCCGCGTCGTCGACGGCGGCATGGAGGTCGGCGTGCTGCTGGCGGCCCTGCTCTACACGAAGCGGTTCTTCGACCCGATGGAGGACATGGCGATGTTCTACAACGGGTACCAGTCCGCGGCATCCGCGCTCGAGAAGATCTCGGGCGTGCTCGAGGAGCAGCCGAGCGTGCCCGACCCGGTGCACCCGGTCGACCTGTGGAAGGCGCACGGGCACGTGCGGTTCGAGGGCGTGGAGTTCGCCTACACGCCCGATCGCGTGATCCTGCCGCGCTTCGACCTCGACATCCCCGCCGGGCAGACGGTGGCGCTCGTCGGGTCGACCGGTGCGGGCAAGTCGACCCTCGCGAAGCTCATCGCCCGGTTCTACGACCCGAGCGACGGCGTGGTCGACCTCGACGGGGTCGACCTGCGGTCGCTGCACCCGAAGGACCTGCGCCGCGCGATCGTCATGGTCACGCAGGAGGCCTACCTCTTCTCGGGGTCGGTCGCCGACAACATCGCGCTCGGCAAGCCCGACGCGTCGTACGACGAGATCATGGCGGCGGCCAGGGCCGTGGGCGCGCACGAGTTCATCGAGGGGCTGCCGAACGGCTACGACACCGACGTGAACAAGCGCGGCGGGCGCGTGAGCGCGGGGCAGCGCCAGCTGATCTCGTTCGCGCGCGCGTTCCTGGCCGACCCGGCGGTGCTGATCCTCGACGAGGCGACCTCCTCGCTCGACATCCCGAGCGAGCGCCTCGTGCAGGAGGGCCTGCAGTCGCTGCTCGCCGACCGCACCGCCGTGATCATCGCGCACCGCCTGTCGACGGTCGCGATCGCCGACCGCGTGCTCGTCATGGAGCACGGCCGCATCGTCGAGGACGGCGCACCCGCCGAGCTCATCGGCGGGGCGGGGCGGTTCGCGGCGCTGCACGCGGCCTGGCGCGACTCGCTCGTGTGACCCGGGCGCGCGGCATCCGAGTGGCGGATGCCGCGCCCCGGTCACGCGGCGGCGACCACCGCAGGCGCCGAGACGAATCGCCCGGGCTCGATGACGATGCGGTAGCGCGAGGGCACGGCGGAGAGCGCGGCACGGATGCCGCGGGCGAGCGTGGCGAGGTCGTGCCCGGGCTCGCCGTCGGCGACCGGGAAGCCGCCACCGAGGTCGAGCGTGTCGAAGCGGATGCCGTGTGCGTGCTCGAGCCGGCGCATGAGGGCGAGCGTGCGACGGATCGCGTGCACCCAAGGAGCGGCCGACGTGGTGCGGCTGCCGACATGGAACGTGAACCCCGCCACCCGGATCCCGGCCCGCAGGCATTGCCCGACCAGCGCACTCGCGTCCTCCGGCGCGATGCCGGACGGCGACCGCAGCTCGGACTTCGCGCGGGGGTTCGGGAACGACAGGCGCACCAGCACCGCGACCCCCGGGAGCTCGTGGAACTTCGCCACCTCGTCGAGGGAGTCGACGACGAACGTGCGGATGCCACGGAGGTAGGCGCCCGTGATGTCGGCCACCGTCTTCACCGGGTGGATGTGCAGGCACCGGGAGATCGCGACGCGCTCCCGCTCGAGCAGGTCGACCTCGCTGCGGGAGGCGACCGCGAAGCTCGCGCCGAACGCGTCGACGGCCCTGATGAGGGCGGGGTGCGGCAGGGACTTCACGGCGAAGTGGATCTGCACGTCGGGCAGCTCGTGGCGCAGCTTCAGCAGCTGGGTCGCCACGCGGTCGAGGTCGAGCACGAGCGGCGAGGTGCCGTGCTCGTGTGCGAGGTCGGTCGCGCGGATCCGCGACGCCGGGACGGCCGGCTCGCGCCGCACGAGCTCGCGGTGCAGCGGCCGCACGGACGCCGGCCAGGCCGGCCGGGTCCAGGCGGGTTCGATTCTTCGCGCGTGGGCGACCCGCTCCGCCATGCGGCGGGATCGTTTCGCGATCGCAGTGGTCATCGACATGCCTCGATGGTCTCCGAATGCCACGCCGGCCGGATCCGTGCGGCCACCAGGGCTGCGTGGGGGCATCCACTGGATCTCGCCTAAGTGCCAGACCCCGCGAGGGGGTAGGGCAGCACTGGCGACGGTGGCGCTCGCCGGACCACTCGCCTCGTCAGCCGAGTGGCGCGCGCACCACGCGGTCCTCGATGTCCGCCTCGGCCGCGCGGAGCTCGGGGAGCCACCACACCGCGTTCGCCCAGGCCACGACGAACGCCGCGGCCTGCAGCGTGTCCTGCAGCAGACGGTCGAGCTCCTGGTCCAGGAACGCGACGAGGAACCACGCCGCGCAGCCGGCGATCGCCGCGGCGAGCATGATCGTGAGCCAGTTCACGGCACGTGAGACCGCGAGCGGGGTGCGGGCGATCGGCAGCCAGTCGTAGGTGAGGGTGATCGCGACCGCACTGCCGCCGGCCACGAGCACGGGCAGGTACCAATCCGGGCCGGGGGCCAGGGGCCCCGAGGCGGGCTGCACGAAGAGCTGCGCGAGCGGGAGGATGCCGCCGAGCACTGCGAACGTGCCGACCATGAGCGAGGTGCGCAACCGTCGGCCCGGCACGTCGGTGCGCCGCGCCGAGGTCGCCGAGTACACCGTCGTCGCCACGAGCGCGGCGCTCACCGCGAAGCAGAGCACCGCCATGAGCGTGTTCGACTGGGTGATCGAGATCGCGAGGGGGAACAGGCTCGCGACGGCCACGATGCCGTAGCGCAGGGTCGGCGCCCAGGCACGACGGGCGGCGCGGCCCACGAGGTCGGCGAGCTCGCCGTCGCTCGCGCGGCGGACCGCCCGCCAGCGGAGCCTCGCCCACGTCACGCCCCACACGAGCAGGCCGAGCAGGAGGGCGCAGCACGCCAGCGCGATGCCGAGCGGTACCCACGCCGCATCCGGGACCGCGTTCCAGCTCGTGAGCCACGCGGCCGCGGCGACGAAGCCCGCGACGAGTGCGAGCCGCGGCGGATCCATCAGCGTCGGCACGGCCACGAGGATCGGACGCAGCACGGCGAGCACCGCTCCCGCGCCGATCGCGATCACCCGGTTCACCGGGGAGACGACGACTCGATCGATGAGGCGAACGGCACGCGACGCGATGGCGAAGCGGTAGCCGGGACTGAGGTTCCAGACGGTGTCGGTGCCGGCGCGGAGCCGTGTGCGGCGGCGAAGGCGTGCGGCCTCGGCCGTGTCGGCGGGGTCGGGCTCCGGCTCGGGGTCGGGCTCGGGCTCGGGCTCGGCGCCGGGCTCCGGCTCGGGCTCCGGCTCGGGCTCCGGCTCCGGCTCCGGCTCCGGCTCGAGCGCGGACACCCGACGCTCGACGTACCGCGGTTCATCGCACTCCTCGAGGACCGCGTCCTGGACGCTCCGCACGTCATCCGACGGCTCGACACCGCCGGCCACGCTCGCGGCGAGGAATCGCACGATGCCCGCCGAGGCGTCGAGACGACCCCACCACCAGTCGTTCACGCGCCAGTCTCGCGCGAGGAAGCCGAGGAAGTTCCCGAAGCCGTACCCTGCGAGCTTCGACTGCCGGTCGAGCACCACCCGGTCGGCCGCCGCGTTCAGCCGGCCCGCGATCTCGTCGGGGGTGAGCGCCGACGTGCGCAGCAGCTTCTGCAGCAGCGCGTGGCGTCGGTCGGCGACGAGCGTGGTGAAGCTCGCCGGCCGGTCGGGCTCCTCGTCGACGCCGATGCTCCAGTAGCGCAGGCTCGAGAGCGCGGCGGGGATGCCCCCTGCGTTCATCACGGGCGGGAGGTCGACGGCGTAGAGCCTCTGCACACGACCGAGCGCGCTCCACGGCGCCTCCGTCCATGCCCTGCGGGTCGCCTGGTCGTGGTAGTGGATGGTGCGGTCGAGCTGCTTCGTCGCGTTCGACAGCCGGGAGATGGCTGCATCGAGCGAGCGCCAGTGCGGGGCGGTGTCGATCGCATCGGATGCCGCGAACCACGTGTCGAGCCAGGCGGCGAAGTCCGTGTCGCGCGGTACGACGCGTCGGGAGGCGAGACCCTGGGTCTCGTCCAGTACGAGGGCGGTGAGCGCATCGCGTGAGTTCGCGGCGTCGGCGAGCGCCGCATAGGCCGGCTCCCGCACGTCGGTGATCGAGATGCGGCGTCGCGAGCCGGGGGACTCGGGCACGGCCTCGAGCGCACGGGTCCAGGACAGGACGCAGTTCGCAGCGTCGGCGAGCGCCAGCACGGAGCGCGCCGCCGTGCGCGAATCCTCGGCGGCCGCCCGTTCGAAGCGGGCGACGGCCTGCGTCGCGAGACCGGCGAGGGCGACGCGGTCGATCGGCAGGTAGCGCCGGCGCTGGGGCAGCACCGACTGCAACTGCCAGGTCGACGGGAGCGAGATCGCTTCCGCGAGGTGGTCTGCGAGGGTCATGCCGAGGGAGTGGAGATACGCCCGGCGACGGGCGACGCGAGCGTCGGCATCCCATGGCGCCGTTGCGATGAGCGACGCCGCGCTCTCGCGCCGGCCCGACTGGATGAGGTGCGCTGCGTTGAAGCGCTGGATCTCGGCCGCCTCCTGCGCGACCGACTCTCGCCGGAAGCTTCGCGACAGCATCGCGCCGATCGTGCGGAAGAACCGGTTGGCATCGGGGTCCCACGTGGCCTCGCCGCCGAGCGGTGCGTCGGGCTCCGGGTCGAGGAAGATCATCGCACGGTCGGTGAGGCGCTCCGAACGGCGCAGCTTCGCCGCGCGCAGCGCTCGTTCGATCGGCACGTTGTCGAACACGGCGCCGTCGACGATGCGATAGGGGGTGCGCTGGGCGGTGCGGTGCACGCCGAACGCGAAGCGCATGTCGCGCGGCTCGACGCCCGCGCGGCCGACGGTCGAGTCGATCTCGGCAGGTTCGAACCCACCGGGCAGCGATGAGGTCGAGCGAGCGGCGAGGGCGAGCCGGTCGAGGTGGGCGAGGTCGTCCTCCGCCTTGCCGGGGTAGTCGAAGCTGTCGCGCCGTGGGATGAGATTGTCGAGGGCGTGCTCGTCGGAGCCGATGAAGCGGAAGTGGCCGCGCCCCTCGTTCACGTCCTCCTCGTATTCGTCGTGCGCATCGATGAGGGTGGCGGACAGGTCGACGCTCGTGTAGTCGGCGACGAGGTCGGGGTGGCGGTCGGCGGTCGCGTAGAGGGCGCCGAGCTGATCGCGGGTACGAGCACGGAAGTAGCCCTCGCCCTGCATCAGCGCCCGGATGCCCCGTGAGCCGGGCGGGTGCAGGAGGCCCCAGAACCCGCCCACCTCGCTCCAGGTGCCGAGGAGCGAGTCGACCCCGGTGCCTGCGCGCTGGGCGACGGAGTACACCACGGCGTTGAGCCCTCCGGCGCTCGCCCCGGCGAGCAGGTCGAACTCGACACGGTCGTAGCGTGCGGCGTCCATCAGCCGTGCGTACACCGCGAGGCGCTCGAGCACCGGCGCCGTGAGCGGGGTCTCGGGCGTCACGACCACGAAGGCCAGAACGCCGCCGCCGTGATCGTAGAGGCGGATGCGGCGGAGCAGGTCGAGCTCTGCGACGGCCCCCCCGATCCACACCGCGAGGCTGACCCCGCCGCGCATCGCGAGCGCGACGCGCAGGGTGCGACCCGAGGAGGGCGCCGCACCCGGGTAGTTCCGGAGGCGATCCTCGATGCGCTGGCCCGCCCTGACCAGGACGAGGCGGATTTGTCGCGGCGGCCCGGGCGTCGCCCTGACGTCGTCGACGGGCATGGCCGTGGTTGCGATTCGCGGCATCGGGGCTCCTGGGTCGGGGGACGGGCATGCGAAGGCCCCGATCCGAGGGCGCGGCGGTCCACGGCGTGTGCGGGCGGAGCGTCGCGGACACGCACGTGGCGTGTCAAGCGTGCCACGGCGACGGGGACCGCGCATCCGGGATACCCCCAGAACTGGGACGAACGGCCCAGATACCCGACGCGATACAGTCGGCGTAGGCGGGTGGTGACCCCCGAACGGTCGAGCCTGCCCACGAACGGAGGCCCGATGAACGACGCTCGCCCCCTGCGCGTCGCGATCGCCGATGACGCGATGCTGCTCCGCGAAGGCATCGCGAAGGTGCTGGAGGGCGGCGGCATCGACGTGGTCGCCTCGGTCGGCACGGGTGACGAGCTCCTCGAGGTCGTTCGCGGCGGCGGCATCGACGCCGCGGTCCTCGACATCCGCATGCCGCCGAGCTATCGCGACGAGGGCATCGTCGCGCTCGAGGCCATGCGGGCCGAGGGCTCGACGATCGGCGTGCTGCTCCTGTCGATGTACGCGACGCCCGAGTACGCGCTGCGCGTCATGGGCGCCGGAAGCGGCACGGGGTACCTGCTCAAGGAGCGCGTCTCCGAGCCCCAGACGCTCGTGCGCGCCGTCGAGACGGTCGCATCGGGCGGCTCGGTGGTCGACCCCGAGGTCGTCGAGCAGCTCGTGAAGCGCACGCGCGCCGACGACCCGTTGTCACGACTCACCGAGCGAGAGCGCTCGGTGCTCGAGCTCATGGCGCAGGGCTACTCGAACGGCGGCATCGCCCAGACCCTGTTCCTCGGCCTGAAGACGGTCGAGACGCACGTGCGCAGCATCCTGCAGAAGCTCGACCTCGAGGAGTCGCCCGAGCACCACCGTCGCGTGCTCGCCGTGCTCACGCTCCTCGGCGAGCGATGATGGCACCCGGCCGAAGAGGCCGGATCCTCAGACGCACCATCATCATCGCCGCCGTCGTGGCGCTCACCCTGACGATGGAGATCTCGGGCTTCGTCGCGACGCCGGAGGAGCTGCGGCCCGAGGTCTCGTACGTGACCCTGCACACGATGGTGGCGCTCGTCTACGCCGCGTGCGCGGGCGTCGCATGGAGCCTCGGCCCCACACCCGTGCCGGCGAGGATGATGGTGGCCTTCGCGGTGCTCTGGATCCCGGTGACGTTCTTCCGCGTCATCGAGGACATCGGCTGGCTCTGGCCGCTCGTGTACGGCGCGCACCTCTGGTGGGCTGCGGTCCCGACCCTGCTCCCGCTCGTCTACCCCCGGGGCCGGCTCTCCGGCCGGATCGACCGGTGGCTCGTCGGCATCGTGATCGGCGCGTCACTCGTCTTCTTCCTGGGCGCCGTGCTCCTCCTCACCGGGCCGCCGAATCCCGAGCGGTGCGACTGTGCACCGAATCCGTACCAGATCGCCGATGCCCCGGAGGTCTTCGCCGCCATCAACCTCGGGTATCGCTACATCGGCGCGCTCGTCGCGCTCGTGATCGCCGGCCGTCTGCTTGTGGGCTGGGTGCGCGGGAGCATCCCGGCGCGCGCCGTGGCGTTCCTCATGCCGCTCGCGCTCGTCGCCTGGACAGCAACGCTCGCGGCGTACGCTGTGACGGAGTCCGTGTCGGCGACCGCCGACAACGTGCTCGACACGGTCTCGTTGATCGCGATCGCATCGATCCCGGTGAGCTTCGTCGCGGGCGTGGGGCATACGCGGAACATGCGTTCGAGGGTCGCCGACCTCATGCGAATCACCCGTGAGGGCGCCGATCGTGGGCTGTGGGCGGAGTCGCTCGCGCGCACCCTGCGCGACGCCTCGGTGCGCGTCTACTGGTGGGACGAGGAGCGCGGCCGGTATGCGGATGCCGCCGGCGAACCCATCGAGCAGGGCCCCGCCGAGCGGCGCGAGCGCCACGACCTGCTGCCGGTCTCGTCGCCGACCGGCATGCCGATCGCCCTCATCCGGCACGACAAAGTGCTCACCGACAACATGCGCCTGCTCGACGGCGTCTCGAGCGCCCTCCGGCTGTCGGTCGACAACGGCCGTCTGCGGTCCGAGATCGAGCGCACCCTCGAGCAGGTGCGCCAGTCGCGCCAGCGCATCGTGGAGGCGGGCGTCGAGGCGAGGCGCCGCATCGAGCGCGACCTGCACGACGGCGCCCAGCAGCACCTCGTCTCCCTCGGCATGCGGCTGCGGCTCGCCGCCAACGCCGCACGCGACACCGACGAGGTGGCGCTCGCCACCGAGCTCGAGGGCACCATCCAGATGCTGAACATGGCGCTCCGTGAGCTCAGGGAGCTCGCCCACGGCATCCACCCCAGCCTGCTCTCGTCGGGCGGCCTCGCGCTCGCCGTGCCCGAGGTGGCGGGGCGCTGCCCGGTCCCTGTCGAGGTCGACGTGCAGGCGGAGGGCCGGCTGCCCGAGCTCATCGAGTCGACCGCGTACTTCGTGCTGGCGGAGGCGCTCGCGAACGTCGCCAAGCACTCCGGCGCGACCCGCGGCTGGGTGCGGGCGTACGTCGTCGACGAGGAGCTCGAGCTCGTGGTGCGCGACAACGGCTCCGGCGGTGCGTCGCTAGACGGCGGCACCGGCATGCTCGGCATCGCCGACCGTGTCGACGCGGTGGGCGGCACGCTCGACATCGAGAGCCCCCGCGGGGCGGGCACCACGCTGACCGCACGGATCCCGCTCGGCGGCCCGCTCGCCGAGTGAGCGGGCTCGCTCACGGGCGCCAGCGGCAGGCGGCGAGCACGATGCGATAGCCGTCGTCGTCGGATGCCGCCACGAGGGGCGTGCCCTCGTCGTCGTAGTGCCGCCGCGCCGTCGCCGCATGGCCGGTGGGCGGACGACCGCCCGCACGCACGACGCGCCACCACGGGGCATCCGAGCCGTATCTGGCCATGACCTGGCCGACGGCTCGTGCACCGCGCGACCCGAGGACGGCGGCGACGTCGCCGTAGGTCGCGACTGAGCCGGACGGGATGTCGGCGACCACGGCGAGCACGGCCTCGACGAACCCTTCGACAGGCTCAGGGCGGCGCCCGGCCGGGTGCTGCGGCATCCGTTCGCTCAGAGCTCGAGCGCGCCGATCACGTCGCCGTAGGCGGTCTCGCCGACGTCGACGAAGCCGATGCGGTGGAAGAACGCCTCGGGGCCCAGCTCGCCCGGCTCCCAAAGCACGGTGATGCGGTCGAAGCCGCGGCGCTTGGCCTCCTCGGCGAGCGCCGTCGCGAGGAATCGCCCGACGCCCTTGCCCTGCACCTCCGCGTCGACGTTGATGCGCCAGATGCAGGCGCGGAACTCCTCGTGCGGATTCTCTGGGTCGAAGTTGCCGTGGATGAACCCGACGACCTTGCCCTTGAGGAGCGCGACCCGCTGCCACGCCGTGGCAGGGTTCACCACCGAGGACTCGGCCGAGTAGGTGACGGGAGCGATGAACTGCTCCTGGCCCGGCTTCAGCGACAGGCTGTTCGCGGCCACGATGTTCGTCGCGTTCAGTTCTTCGAGTCGCAGATCAGCCATGCTGCCAAGGCTAACCTGTGGCGGCCCGCGGCAGGAAGTCGCGGAGCAAGACCAGCGTGTGAACGGCCGGATGCGGCATCCATTTGTCTCGATGTCGAGATATCCGCGCGAGGCGGTAAGCTGGCAGGCGGCGTTTCCGCCCCACCAGACTTCCCCGAATCCCCGAGAGATCCAAGGAGATCCACGTTGTCCAAGATCAAGGTTGAAGGCACCGTCGTCGAGCTCGACGGCGACGAGATGACCCGCATCATCTGGCAGGCCATCAAGGACCAGCTGATCCACCCGTACCTCGACATCGACCTCGAGTACTACGACCTCTCGATCCAGAAGCGCGACGAGACCGACGACCAGATCACGATCGACGCGGCGCACGCCATCCAGAAGCACGGCGTGGGCGTGAAGTGCGCGACGATCACGCCCGACGAGGCGCGCGTCGAGGAGTTCGGCCTGAAGAAGATGTGGCGCTCGCCGAACGGCACCATCCGCAACATCCTCGGCGGCGTCATCTTCCGCGAGCCGATCATCATCTCGAACATCCCGCGCCTCGTGCCCGGCTGGAACAAGCCGATCATCGTCGGCCGTCACGCGTTCGGCGACCAGTACCGCGCCACCGACTTCCGCTTCGAGGGCGAGGGCACCCTCACCATGACCTTCACCCCGAAGGACGGCTCCGAGCCGCAGGAGTTCGAGGTCTTCCAGGCACCCGGCTCCGGCGTCGCGATGGGTATGTACAACCTCGACGACTCGATCCGCGATTTCGCGCGCGCCTCGCTGAACTACGGCCTCGACCGCAACTACCCCGTCTACCTCTCGACGAAGAACACGATCCTGAAGGCCTACGACGGCCGCTTCAAGGACCTGTTCCAGGAGGTCTTCGACACGGAGTTCAAGGAGAGGTTCGACGCGGCCGGCCTCACCTACGAGCACCGCCTCATCGACGACATGGTGGCCGCCGCGCTGAAGTGGGAGGGCGGCTACGTCTGGGCCTGCAAGAACTACGACGGCGACGTGCAGTCCGACACCATCGCGCAGGGCTTCGGCTCGCTCGGCCTCATGACGAGCGTGCTCGCCACGCCCGACGGCAAGGTCGTCGAGGCCGAGGCGGCGCACGGCACCGTCACGCGCCACTACCGCCAGCACCAGCAGGGCAAGCCCACCTCGACGAACCCGATCGCCTCGATCTACGCCTGGACGCGCGGCCTCGCGCACCGCGGCAAGCTCGACGGCAACCAGGAGCTCATCGATTTCACGCACACCCTCGAGGACGTCGTCGTGAAGACCGTCGAGTCGGGTGCCATGACGAAGGACCTCGCGCTCCTCGTCGGCCCCGAGCAGCCGTACCAGACGACCGAGGAGTTCCTCCAGACGCTGTCCGACAACCTGAAGGCGCGCATCGCCGCCTGATCGTGGTCGTATGAGGGGGTCGGATGCCGCGGCATCCGGCCCCCTCGTCGTTCTGCCCGGCGCGCCAGAGTCCCGAAAACATGCGCGAGGCGACATCCGCCCGGCGTGTCGTCCTGTTCTCGGTGACCGTGCGGCGTGTCCTCCTGCGTTCGGTACGCGCCAGGCGTGCGCCGCGCGGGGCGGTGCGTTGCGGGGAGTCACGGGAGAGGATGGAGGGCATGGCACGGCTCCTGCGGCTCGCCCGACGGTACTGGGTCGTCACACTGACCCTCGCGATCGGGCTGCTCGGGGTGGTGCTCGCCCTCGCCGGTGCCGGCGAGGCGGTGCCCTGGATCTTCAGCGCCTACGCCCTCGCGATCGCCGCCTGGCAGGCGGTCGGCATGGTGCGCGACATCCTGCGCGGGCACTGGGGCCTCGACATCCTCGCGGTGACCGCCATCGTGGCGACCGTGCTCGTGGGAGAGTACGTCGCGGCGCTCATCGTCGTGCTCATGCTCACGGGCGGCGAGGCGCTCGAGGACTACGCGAACCGCCGGGCCAAGCGCGAGCTCGACGCGCTCCTGACCCGGACTCCGCAGCTCGCGCACCGCCTGCAGGACGACGAGATCGTCGACGTGCGCGCCGACGAGGTGCGCCCGGGCGACCTGCTGCTCGTTCGCCCGAGCGAGATCGTGCCGGTCGACGCGACGCTGCGTTCCGACGAGACCGCCGTGGACGAGTCGTCCATCACGGGCGAGAGCGTGCCCGTGGAGAAGCGCGCGGGCGACACCCTGCTGAGCGGTTCGGTGAACGGGCAGTCGGCGGTCGAGGTCGTCGCGACGGCCACAGCGGCCGACAGCCAGTACCAGCAGATCGTCGCGCTCGTCGCGGAGGCCGCCGCGTCGAAGGCGCCCGTCGTACGGCTCGCCGATCGCTACGCCGTGCCGTTCACGCTGTTCTCGCTCGCGCTGGCCGGGGTCGCATGGTGGTTGTCGGGCGACCCGGTGCGCTTCGCAGAGGTGCTCGTGCTCGCGACACCGTGTCCACTGCTCATCGCCGCGCCGGTGGCCTTCATCGGCGGCATGAGCCGGGCCGCCCGCAACGGCGTGATCGTGAAGGGCGGGGGAGTGCTCGAGCAGCTCGCCGCCGCAAGGACCGCCGTGTTCGACAAGACCGGCACGCTCACGTACGGCGCCCCGACGCTCGTGGCGGTACGGCCGGGGAACGGGTTCGGCGCCGACGAGCTGCTCGGCATCGTGGCGTCCGCCGAGCAGTACTCGTCGCACGTGCTCGCCACATCGATGATCGCCGCCGCCCGCGAGCGGCACCTTCCGCTCGCCGAGGCCGAGTGGGCGCGGGAGACTGCCACGAACGGCGTGCAGGCGAAGGTCGACGGCCGCGAGGTCGTGGTCGGCAAGTTCGCCTTCGTCGCCGAGCACGCCCCGGATGCCGCGCGCACGCCGATCGCGCCGGGCGAGCTCGCGGTGTACGTGGCGGTCGACGGCCGCTTCGCGGGCGCCCTGCTCGCGAGCGACCGGCTGCGCGACAACGCGAAGGCCACCCTCGCACGCCTCGACGAGCTCGGCGTTCACCGCACCATGATGCTCACGGGCGACGCGAAGGCCACCGCCGACCACATCGCGGCCGAGATCGGGATCACCCGGGTGCTGGCGGACTGCCTGCCAGCCGACAAGGTGCATGAGGTCGCCGCCGTGACCGAGCGACCGGTGATCATGGTGGGCGACGGGGTGAACGACGCGCCGGTCCTCGCCGCCGCCGACGTGGGCATCGCGATGGGCGCGAAGGGCGCGACCGCCGCGAGCGAATCTGCCTCGGCCGTGATCCTCGTCGACGACATCTCGCGCACGGCGAAGGCCGTGGAGATCGGCCGCGACACCGTGCGCATCGCGCTGCAGAGCATCTGGCTGGGCATCATCGTCAGCGTCGGGCTCATGCTCGTGGCCGCGTTCGGCGTGATCCCCGCGACGGTGGGAGCCCTGCTGCAGGAGGTCGTCGACCTCGTCACGATCCTCGCCGCACTCCGCGCGATCGGCGGGCGCCTCGACGCGAAGACGATGGCGCCGGCGCAGCGGGCCACCGGCCAGATCACAACTCGATAACAGCGCGATGAAGTCGTCACCAACCTCTTGCGGGCGGTTTGTTCGTAAGCTTTACTAACAAACGTGACGACCGAAGATCAGCGAGGCCCGGACATCGAGGCCGGCACCCCCACGCCGACAAGTGGCGACGTGCTCACGGTTCCGTTCGTCGACGCCCCCATCTTCACGCGGCCCCGCGCGCTCCGCCCCAGGGGCAAGGTCCTGCCTGAGCACGCCCGGAGCCACAACCGTGCCCTGGTCCTGCAGACCCTCTACACCTCGGGCGCGCAGAGCCGGGCGGATGTCGCCCGCGAGACCGGGCTCACCCGGGTCACGATCTCCGACCTCGTCGCCGACCTGATCGCCGAGGGGCTCGTCGTCGAGCTCGGCCAGCGCGAGGACGCCCGGCCCGGCAAGCCCGCCACCCTCATCGACGTCGACCGCGCCGCGTTCCACATCGTCGGCATCGACCTCTCAGAGCACCAGCGCTTCGTCGGCGCCGTCGTCGACCTCGACGGCGGCATCGTCTCTCGCGCAGAGGTCGCCCACGACGGCGCGACCGGCGAGGCGGCCGTCGTGCTCGTCACCGACCTCGTGCGCCGGCTCCTCGCGAGCACGACGACCCCTGTGCTCGGCATCGGCGTCGGCTCGCCCGGTGTCGTCGACCCGCTCGGCGTCGTGCGCTCGGCGCCGAACCTCGGCTGGACCGACGTGGCGCTGCAGGCCCGGCTGCAGGCCGAGTTCGCCCTGCCCGTGCACGTCGCCAACGACGCGAACGTCGCCGTGCTCGCCGAGCACGGCTCATCCCACCAGGACGACCTGCTGCTCGTGAAGATCGGCCACGGTGTCGGCGCCGGGCTCATCATCGGCGGGCGCCCGGTCATCGGCGGCGGCTTCGCGGCGGGTGAGATCGGGCACGTCGTCGTCGGCACCGACGGCGGTCCCCGCTGCGCGTGCGGCAAGTACGGATGCCTCGAGGCCTGGCTCGCCGTACCCCGGCTCACCGCGCAGCTCGACGCGCTCGACCCCGACGCGCCCGACGCGGCATCCGCCCGCGACGACATCCTGCGCGAGGCCGGGCGTCGGCTCGGCATCGTGCTCGCGCCCGTGGTCGGCGCGCTCAACCTGTCGGAGGTCGTGCTCAGCGGCCCCGCCGAACTGCTTGACGGCCCGCTCCACGCGGCGACCGTCGACACGCTCCGGATGCGGACGATGGCGGAACACAACCGTGATCTGAGGCTCCGGATGACCGAGCAGGCGGAGGACGTCGTCCTCCGTGGCGCGGCCGTCATGGTCCTCTCCGGACAACTCGGAGTCTCGTGAGGGACTCCGCGCACCAAGGGCACAGCGAACCCCCGCTGTTTCCCTCACTCCATGAAAGGAAACGACAATGAGGAAACTCGGCATCGTGGCGCTCGGCGCCGCTGCTGCGCTCACCCTCGCCGGTTGTGCCTCCGGAGGAGGCACCGGCGCCTCGGAGGAGGGCGCCGAGATCCGCGTGTGGCTCGTCGGCACCGACACGCCCGACGAGGCCCGCCAGTACCTGGTGGACACCTTCGAGGAGGAGCACCCCGGCTCGACCCTCGTGATCGAGGAGCAGTCGTGGGACGGCCTCGTCGACCGGCTCACCACAAGCCTCTCCGGCTCGGACAGCCCCGACGTCGTCGAGGTCGGCAACACGCAGGCCTCGGCGTTCACCTCGGCCGGCGCGTTCCTCGACCTGACCGACAAGTACGAGGAGCTCGGCGGCGATGACCTGCTCCCCGGCTTCGTGGAGGCGGGCTCGTTCGACGGCAAGTTCTACGCGGCGCCGCTCTACTCGGGCGCACGCCTGGTGTTCTACAAGAAGGACGCCCTCGCGGCGGCCGGCCTGTCGGTTCCGACGACACTCGACGAGTACATCGCCAACGGCGAGGCGCTCGCGGCGGCGAACCCCGGCAAGTCGGGCATCTGGTGGCCCGGCCAGGACTGGTACAACGCTCTTCCCTACATCTGGGAGAACGGCGGCGAGATCGCCGTGCCCGATGGCGACACGTGGGACGCCCAGCTCTCGAGCGAGGAGTCGATCGCCGGACTCGAGCAGGTGCAGCAGGTCATGACGAACGCCTCGCGCGCGCCGAAGGACGGCAACGAGACCAGCCCCGAGGTCGGCTTCTGCGACGGCACCACGCTGCAGCTGTCGGCTCCGAGCTGGGTCAAGTGGTCCATCCTCGCCCCGGCCGACGCCGAGGCGCCCGGCTGTCCCGACCAGGAGGAGAACCTCGGCGTCTACGCCCTCCCGGGCATCGATGGCGGCGCGGCACAGGTGTTCGCCGGCGGCTCGAACATCGGCGTGTCGGCGAAGTCGGCCCACCCCGACCTCGCTGTGGATGCGCTGAAGATCATCCTGTCCGACGAGTTCCAGACGATCTACGGTGAGAACGGCCTCGTTCCCGCCAAGCTCTCGCTCGCCGACACCCTCGGCACCGACGAGGTCGCCCAGGCGATCGCCGCGGCCGCGGGCAACGCCAAGCTCACGCCGGCTTCGCCGAACTGGGCCGACGTCGAGGCTGCGGGCATCCTGCAGGACCTCTTCGTCAACATCGCACAGGGCGGCGACGTCACGGCGCTGGCCGAGGCGGCCGACGAGGAGATCGAGGCCATCCTCAACAGCTAGCCGGATCCGTCCGGCTGCGCGGTGCGGCGGCATCCCCCATCCCGCCGCCGCACCGCACCCCCAAGGTCGGACGGGCGACGACCACACACGTCGCCCGTCCGGACCGGGAGGCGGGCCGACAGCCCGGCTCCTGAACCCCTCGACTTCCCAGGAGCACCACCATGACCACGGTCGACAGCGGCCTCGATCCGGCGCCGAGCGCCTTCGAGGGCGAACGCCTGATGGCGCCTCAACCGAAGCCCGCCGGCAGGTCCCGGCGACTCGGGGGCGGCTTCACCCCCTACACCCTGCTCACCCCGGCGATCATCGTGCTGGCCCTCATCACCGGCTGGCCGCTCGTCCAGCTCATCATCACGTCGTTCCAGGAGTTCGGTCGGGCGCAGGTCTTCGGCGCACCGCCGGCCTGGGTGTGGTTCGAGAACTACGCGAACGTGCTGACCGACCCGGTGTTCTACGGCGTGCTCGGGCGCACGCTCGTCTTCTCGGCCGCATGCGTGGTGATCACGATGCTCGCGGGGACGCTCATCGCGCTCATGATGATGCGACTCCCGAAGGGGTTCCGCCTCCTGATCTCAGTGGGCATGCTCCTCGCCTGGGCCATGCCCGCGCTCACCGCCACGGTGGTGTGGGGCTGGATGTTCGACACCGCGTACGGCGTCGTCAACTACGTCCTGGTCAACTGGTTCGGGATGGAGGAGTACTTCCAGCACTCCTGGCTCATCGACCCGCTGAGCTTCTTCCTGGTGGCCGGCATCATCATCGTCTGGGGCGCCGTGCCGTTCGCGGCCTTCACGCTGTACGCCGGCCTCACCCAGGTGCCCGACGAGGTGCTCGAGGCCGCGCAGCTCGACGGGGCCGGCGGGTTCAAGCGGTTCCGGCTGATCATCTTCCCGTACCTGAAGCCGATCTTCCTCATCGTCACGATCCTCCAGATCATCTGGGATCTCCGCGTGTTCACGCAGATCTTCGCGCTGCAGGACATCGGCGGCATCCGGGCCCTCACCAACACGCTCGGCGTGTACATCTACCAGACCTCGATCGCCGGCGGCGACTTCGGCCAGGGCGGCGCGATCGCCGTGATCACGGCGATCCTGCTCATGTCGATCTCGATCTACTACGTCCGCCAGGTCACCAAGGAGGAGGAGCTGTGAGCGCCACCGTCGCACCCGGCCAACAGGTCGGCGGCCTCGTCGCAGCAGTGGCGCCGTCGCGAAGCGCCCGCCGTACCGGCGGCGGCCGACGCCGCCTCACGACGTGGGTGCTGAGCGCCGTCTCGATCGTGCTCTTCCTGTTCTTCGTGTTCCCCGTCTACTGGATGGTGAACACGTCGTTCCAGCCGAACAACGAGATCCGCGGCTCCGACGTCAATTTCTGGCCCGAGAACTTCACGCTGCGCAACTACGAGACGGTGCTGTTCGACCCTGGTCGCACGCCGTTCCTGCCCGCGGCCGGCAACTCGCTCGTGATCACGATCCTCACGGTGATCATCGCGCTCGCGTTCGCCTTCCTCGCGGCGGTCGCAGTCACCCGGTTCCGGTTCAAGACCCGGCGCACCTTCATCATCGCGATCCTGGTCATCCAGATGATCCCGGGTGAGGCGATGATCGTCTCGGTCTTCCGGGTGATCGACGGCTGGCACCTGCTGAACACGATCATCGGCCTCACCATCGTGTACATCGCCACCGTGCTGCCGTTCACGATCTGGACGCTTCGCGGCTTCGTCAACGGCGTGCCGGCCGAGCTCGAGGAGGCCGCCATGATCGACGGATGCTCCAGGGCGGGCGCCTTCTGGCGGGTCACGTTCCCGCTCCTGGCCCCCGGCCTCATCGCCACGGGCGTGTTCGGGTTCATCCAGGCGTGGAACGAGTTCATCATGGCGCTCGTGCTGAATGCCCGCCCCGAGTCGATGACCCTGCCGGTGTGGCTTCGCACCTTCCTCGTGGCCACCGGCACCACGAACTGGGCGGCGATCATGGCGGGCTCGACCCTCATGGCGATCCCGGTCATCATCTTCTTCCTCGTGGTGCAGGGCCGCATGACGAGCGGGCTCGTGAGCGGGGCCGTCAAGGGATGACCGCGCTCCACGAGACCGGTGCGGGAACCCACCTGCGCCGGGACATCCTCACGACACTGCTCCCGGGCTTCGACGGCACCGAGGCGCCCGACTGGGTGCTGCGCCTGCTCGCGGAGGGACTCGGCGGCGTGTGCCTGTTCGGGCAGAACGTGGCCGACGCCGGGCAGCTGCGTGCGCTCAACGCCGCCCTGCGCACCGCGAACCCGCTCGCGGTCGTCGCGATCGACGAGGAGGGCGGCGACGTCACGCGCCTCTTCTACGACCGCGGCGCACCATACCCGGGCAACGCGGTGCTCGGCCGCATCGACGACACAGAGCTCACCGAGCGGGTGGCCCGCGCGGTCGGCGAGGCCCTCGTCGCGACGGGCTGCACGGTCGCCTTCGCACCCGACGCCGACGTGAACTCCGACGCCGACAACCCGGTGATCGGTGTACGGAGCTTCGGCGCCGATCCCGAGCTCGCGGCGCGCCACGTGGCCGCGTGGGTGCGCGGCATCCAGTCCACCGGGGTCGCGGCGAGCGCCAAGCACTTCCCGGGCCACGGCGACACGTCCTCCGACTCGCATCTCGCGCTCCCGGTCGTCGACGTGCCGCTCGAGACGCTTCGCGACCGCGAGCTCGTGCCCTTCCGTGCCGCCATCGCGGCGGGCACGCGCACCATCATGACCTCGCATATCCTCCTGCCCCGCCTCGACGCGGAGCAGCCCGCCACCCTCTCCCCGCGCATCGTGCACGGCCTGCTCCGCGGGGAGCTGGGGTTCGAGGGCGTCATCGTCACCGACGCCCTCGACATGCAGGGGGCGAGCGGCGTGCACGGCATCCCCGAGGCGGCCGTGCGCGCCCTCGCCGCCGGCTGCGACCTGCTGTGCATCGGCAGCGACAACACCGACGCCCAGCTCGGCGAGATCGCGGCGGGAATCGAGGACGCGATCCGGTCGGGTCGGCTCCCCGCCGAGCGGGTGCGCGAGGCTGCCGCCCGCGTGCGCGAACTCGGCGCGTCGGCGCCGACGGTTCCGGCGACGGACGTCGGCGCGGCAATCGAGCCCAGGCACTCGCCCGAAGAGCTCGCGCGCTTCGCCGCCGCGTTCGACGTGACGGATGCCGCACGCTCGCGCCTCGTGGCATCCGCTCGCATCGGCACCGTCGTGCGCGTCGACACGGTCGCGAACATCGCGATCGGCGTCGCGCCGTGGGGGCCGTTCGCGGCTGCGGCCGCCTCGGGGGAGCCGACGTGGCTCGACGACGCGCTCCTCGTCGTCCTCGCGGCCGACACCCCGCTCGCCGCCCCCGCGTCGCTGCCCGGCCCGGTGCTCGTGGTCGGCAAGGACCTGCACCGGCATCCGTTCGCGGTCGCCGCGATCGACGCCCTTCGCGCCGAGCGCGACGACGTCGTGACGGTGGACATGGGCTGGCCGTCCGACGACCGCGCCGTGGCCGACATCGCCACGTTCGGCGCCTCCCGGCTCGTCGGCGAGGCGCTCGGCGCGTTCGTCGCGGCGTCGCTCGCGCGCGTGCAGGTGGAGACGCCGTGAGACTCGGCATCGACATCGGCGGGACCAAGACGGCCGCGGTCGCGATCGGCGCCGACGGCGAGCTCAGCGACCAGGTGCGCATGCCCACGGGATTCGGCGCGGAGGAGGTCGTCGCGACTGCCCTTCGCGCGGTCGAGCGCATGACGGAACTGGCCGGGGTCGACGCGGCGGAGTTCTCGTCGATCGGCATCGGGATCCCCGGCGCGGTCGACAGCGAGACCGGGCGTGTCGCGCACGCGGTGAATCTCGGGCTCGAGGGACTCGACCTCGGTCCGCGCCTGTCCGATCGCCTCGGCGTCGAGGTGCGCATCGAGAACGACGTGAAGGCGGCGGCGGTCGGCGCGCACCATCTCCTCGGCGTGGCCGACGGCATCCGCGCCCACTCGATGGCCTACCTCAACCTCGGCACGGGGCTCGCGGCCGGCATCGTGCTCGACGGCCGGCTGCTGCGCGGCGGGCACGGCATCGCGGGTGAGATCGGGCACATCCCGGTCGATCCGGCTGGTGCGGCGTGCGGCTGCGGCCAGCGCGGATGCCTCGAGACGCTCGCCTCCGGCCTGGCGATCGCACGCATGTGGCCGACCGACGCGCGGCTGCCCGCGCGGGACCTCTTCGACGCGGCCGACGCCGGCGACCCGCGCGCGATCGCGGTGCGGGAGCAGTTCCTCATCGGAGTGGCGGCGGGCGTGCGCCTGCTCGTGCTCACGATCGACGTCGACGACGTGGTGATCGGCGGCGGGCTCTCCGCGCTCGGCCGGCCGTTGCTCGACGGAACGCGCCGTATCCTGAACGGGTGGGCCGCGGAGTCGGCCTTCCTCTCATCCCTCGACCTCGCGTCCCGCGTGCAGGTCATCCCGCACGGATTCCCGGCGGCCGCCGTCGGCGCCGCCCTCGTAGGAGAACACCAATGGCAGAAGTCGTGATCGTCGCCGACGAGGATGCCGCCGGTGCCCTCGTGGCCGATGCGATCGTGTCGCTCATCCGTTCGAAGCCCGACGCCGTGCTCGGCCTCGCGACCGGTTCGACGCCGCTCGCGAGCTACCGCGCCCTCGCACACCGCATCGCGGCCGAGGCGATCGACGTGCGCGGCGTGCGCGGCTTCGCACTCGACGAGTACGTGGGCCTGCCGCCCGGGCACCCTGAGAGCTATCGCGCCGTGATCACCCGCGAGGTCGTCGAGCCCCTCGGCCTCACGCCAGAGCTCGTGCGCGTGCCGAACGGCGACCCGGCGACCATTCGCACGGCCGGTGCCGACTACGAGGCCGCGATCGACGCCGCGGGCGGCGTCGACCTGCAGATCCTCGGCATCGGCCGCACGGGTCACATCGGCTTCAACGAGCCGGGCTCCTCGCTCGCGTCGCTCACGCGCGTGAAGACGCTGACCGAGCAGACCCGCCTCGACAACGCGCGCTTCTTCGATTCGCCCGACGAGGTGCCGATGCACTGCATCACCCAGGGAATCGGCACGATCCTGCGCGCTCGGCACCTGGTGCTGCTCGCGTTCGGCTCGGCCAAGGCGCGGGCGGTCGCCGCGGCCGTGGAGGGGGCGGTCTCGGCGAGCCAGCCGGGCTCGGCGATCCAGCTGCATCCGCACGCCACGGTGATCGTCGACGAGGCCGCAGCCTCCGAGCTCGAGAACCTCGCCTACTACCGGTACGCCTGGGCGAACAAGCCCGACTGGCAGCGGACCTGATCCCGCTTCGGCGTCGCCTGTTCCGCCCGGCCGATCAGGGGGCTGCCAGGCCCAGGTCGTGGGCGATGACCGTGAACGCATTGCGTCCTGAGCCCATGGAGACCCCCGGGCCGGGGTGGGTGCCGGAGTCGCAGAGGTACACGTTCGGGATGGACGTGCGGTAGCCCGACAGTGCGGCGGTGGGCCGCATGGCGCCCATCTGGTAGGGCAGCATGGCGCCGTGGGAGATGGTGCCGCGCACGGCGCTGGAGAGCTGGCGCTCCTGGTCGACGGGCGAGAAGACCGTGCGCTGCAGGATTCGCGCCTTCAGGCCGGGAAGGTACTTCTCGTCGACCAGGTCGACGATGCGATCCGCGTAGTCCTCGCGTACGTCGTCCCAGCCTCGTCCTGTGATGCGACCCGCGGCATCGCCCGCGATGTCGTACGGCACGCCGAGGACGACGAGCTTCATCAGGGCACTGCCGGGCGGCGCCACGCTGGGATCGATGGTCGAGTTGTTCCAGGCCACGATGAACGGCTCGACGGGCAGCATGCCCGCACGGCACTCGACGGACGCCTGGGCGATCGCGGTCAGTCCCGGAGGGGACAGATGCACCTGCGCCGCCCGTCCCACCGCCGGGCCGGCCGCGTACTCGACCGGGCCGTCCAAGCCAGGTGGATGGTCATCACGGCATCGCCCCATTCGATGTCGCGCACCTCCGCCGCTTCGATCTCCCCGGCGACGCCCTCGCCGAGGAGGCGGTCGACGAGTTGCGCCGGGTCCGTCGCCGAGACGACCAGCCGAGTCACGGCGATCACCTCGCCGCCTTCGAGCCGCACCCCACGGGCCGTGCCGTCGCTCACCTCGATCGTCTCGACCCGGCTGCCGGTGCGGACCTGCCCGCCGTGGGCGGCGAGGTCGGCCGCCAGTGCGAGGGAGACCCCGTTCATGCCGCCGCGCACCAGGTGGTTGCCCTCGGCCTGCAGCACGGCGCCGAAGAGCCACGCGATCTCGGCCCCACCGGCGTCGTCGGGCGCTGAGCCGACGAACGCCGCGAAACCGCCGAAGAGCGATCGCACTTCCTCGCTCTCGAATGTCGCGTCGGCCCAGGAGCGGACGCTCTGCAGGCTCAAGCGGACCTGCTCAGCAGGTGCCTCGGCGCGGGGCTGAGGCGGCGAGAAGAAGCCGTCGATGAATGCCGCCCGACCTGCGCGATAGCGCTCGATGAGCGAGCGGAAGGCCGCAGCATCCGCCTGCGAACACCGCGCGATGTCGGACACGGCCAGGTCGAGGTCACGAGACACGACGATCGCACGACCATCGGGGAAGGCATGGGCGTACACGTGCTCCGGCGCGACGAGCTCGAGGCCGTGGTGCGCCAGGTCGAGCTCGGCCGGGACCGGTGAGAGGTTGGCCAGCTGGTAGCCACTGGCGTGCACGTCCGACCGGAAGCCCGGCAGGGTCAACTCCTCGGTCAGCGTCATGCCGCCGAGCCGCTCGTACGCTTCGAGCACCAGTACGCGCAGCCCGGCTCGTGCGAGGTAGCAGGCACAGGCCAGTCCATTCTGGCCGGCTCCGATCACGATGGCATCCGGGTCGTCCATTTCGCGGTCCCAATCTGTTCGTTCAATCCCTCGGCCCCGGTCTGGACATGAAGCGGGTCGTCAGTGCGGGAACACCTCGGGAAGCGCGCGGAGGTACGCCTCCTCGTCGAAGTCCGCCGCGATCTCGCGCTGGATCATGAAGCCGGGCACGGCACCGAGGAGAACGGGGCCGACCCGCGTCGCCCACTCCTCGGGGTCGCCGTCGACACGACCGGGCTCGGCCGACGCCCACTCGACCAGTCGCAGGCGCACGGTCTCCCTGACGCGCGCGAGCACGGCCTGCACGAGCCCGCGCATCTCGGAGTCGACGGCGGCCTCGGCCCACAGCTGCACGATCACGTGGCCGAAGGGCTCACGACGCATGCCGTCGATGAGGGTGGCCATCACCCGTCCGGGCGTGAGCGGCTCGCCGTGCGCGCGCTGTTCGTCGAGTTCACCCCGGCGCGCCTCCAGCACGCGACCGGCGACGGCGGCGAAGAGCTCCTGCTTGCCTGCGAAGTAGCCGTAGATCGCGCCGGCCGACAGGCCGGACTCCTCGATGACGTCGGCCATCGCCGTGCGCTGGTAGCCCTTCGCGGCGAAGCAGCGCAGCGCCGCCTCGATGATCTCGTCGCGGCGGGCCGCGCGGTGGGCTTCGGTCACCTTGGGCATTGCACCTCCAAAAAAACGAACGCTCGTTCCTTGACAAGGATAGGCGATCGGCGCAATCCTATAAAGAACGAACATTCGCTTTCTTGGAGGAATCATGGCCGCCCATCCGGATGCCACAACGGCACGCACCCCCATCGGAAAGGTGCTGGGCATCGCGCTCGCACTCGTGGGCGTCGTGGCCGTCATCGTGCTCGCCTTCGCGTGGCCGTCGGTGACCGCCGAGCCGAAGGACCTCCCCGTCGCGATCGCCGGGCCCGCCGAGGCGATCTCGGCCGCGGAGCAGGCCGTCGACCAGCAGGCGCCCGGCGCCATCGCGTTCGTCGAGGTCGACGACCGCGAGGCGGCCGTCGAGGCGATCGAGACGCGCGAGGTCTACGGCGCCATCGTGCTCGGGCAGGCGCCCGAGGTGCTCACCTCGTCGGCCTCCAGCCTTCCAGTGTCGCAACTCCTCACCGGCGTGGCCGCGTCGCTCGAGGAGGGCGTCAACGCGCAGGCCGCCGCCGCGGCGGAGGCCGCAGGCGCACCCGTCGCGCCGCCTCACATCGAGGTGCCCGCGACCGATGTCGTGCCGCTCGCCGAGAGCGATCCGCGCGGCACCGGGCTCACCGCCGCCCTCTTCCCGCTCGTGCTCGGCGGCATGCTCGGCGGCATCGCGATCTCCCTCGCCATCATCGGGGCGATGCGCCGCGTGATCGCGGTGGTGGTCTACTCGGCCGTCGGCGGGCTCCTGCTGGCCGGCATCCTGCAGGGCTGGTTCGGTGCGCTCCAGGGCGACTACTGGCTGAACGCTGCGGGCATCGCCCTCGCGCTCGCGGCGATCGCCGCCCCCATCACCGGGTTCGTCGCGCTCATGGGACGCGCCGGAATCGCGCTCGGTCCCGTCATCATGCTGCTCATCGCGAATCCCATCTCCGCGGCCGCGATCCCGAAGGAGTTCATCCTCGCCCCGTGGGGCGAGGTCGGCCAGTGGTTCCCACCGGGCGCGGCGGCGACCCTCATGAGAGAGCTGTCGTACTTCCCCGCTGCGGACACCACGTTCCCGTGGCTCGTGCTCACTGCGTGGGCGGCGGGCGGCATCCTGCTCTCGATCTTCGGGCACTTCCGCACGGCGGGCGGTGCCGAGCCCGACGCGGAGGCCGCCGCCCTCGACGGCGACCAGGCTCTCGACACCGAGCGGCCCGTCGACACCAAGGCGCGCGTCGTCACCTGAGTGGCGGGAGGCGTCAGCGGCTCGGCGTGAGGCGCCGGGCCGCTCGTCGCATCATCGACCGCACCACTGCGGGATGGACGAGCGCGACGGGGGCGAAGTACAGCCGACCGCGCCATCCGTGCAACCGCACCGCTGTCGTCAGCCGCACGATGGCGCGTTCCGCGTCGACCCCGACGCCCGCCGCGAAGTCGAGGTGACGATCGGATGCCTCGACGAGCGCCTCGTCGCCCACCACGCGCTTCACCGCGAATGCGGTCCCGGGGTCGCCCGGTCGCACCCCGATGAGCGGCACGAGGAGCTGCCGGAGGCCGAACGCGAGCCGCACCCAGATCGGCGTCGACTCGATCGAGAAGATCGTGCGCGTCCAGAGGGCGGGGTCGGTGCTCGCGCCCTCGGGCAGCGGTACGCCGATCACGTCCAGGTGGTCGGGTCGGGGCACCTCGTCGAGCGCGAGGCTGCGGAACGCGGGTGCGTCGTCGGCGGGCATGCCCCGACCCTACGCGCCGCAGCGTCGGCGCGAGCGCAACGGGATCAGCCGGCGAGCTGCTTGCGCCCGTGGAGGATGCCGCTGACGGCGGCCACGACGGCGAAGGCGACGGCCACGACGGGCTGTCCCATCATCCACCAGGCGATCGCCGCGGCGGAGAAGACCGCGATCTCCACGAGGGCCTGCCCGAACGGGTCGATGTGCACCACCGCCCTCGGCGAGTTGAAGAGCGCCCACAGCAGGATGGCGAGCGCCGGGGCGCCGAGGCCCACGAGCACGCCCGGCCACGGCAGCGGGAAGGCGACGAAGCCCCAGATGCCGAGGGTCACGAATGCGAACAGCTCCAGGAAGAAGCGGAGGATGTCGTTCGGCCCGACCTTCGGCCGCGGTTCGTTCTTGCTCGCGTTGCTCACGGCACTCCAGCCTAGTTCGCCCCGGATCCGGCTCTGCACCGCCGGCGCCCAGGTCAGCGGAAGATGATGGTGCGGGCGCCGTCGAGCAGCACCCGCCGCTCCGCGTACCACTTCACCGCCTGCGAGAGGGTGCGGCTCTCCTCGTCCTGGCCGATCGCGACGAGCTCGGCGACCGATCGGGAGTGGTCGACGCGCACGACGTTCTGCTCGATGATCGGGCCCTCGTCGAGGTCGCTCGTGACGAAGTGCGCGGTGGCGCCGATGAGCTTCACGCCGCGGGCATGGGCCTGCCGGTAGGGATTCGCGCCCTTGAACCCCGGCAGGAAGGAGTGGTGGATGTTGATGCAGCGTCCGGCGAGGGCGTCGCAGAGCTCGGGCGTGAGGATCTGCATGTACCGCGCGAGCACGACGAGCTCGATGTCATGCTCTTCGACCGCCTCGAGCACGCGCCGCTCGAACGCGGCCTTCGACGCGGCATCCGTGACCGCGAGCGAATCGAACGGCACGCCGTAGAAGTCGACCAGGTCGCGCAGGGTGCCGTGGTTGGAGAGCACCAGCGGGATCTCGACGGGCAACTGTCCGGCGTGCTGGCGGAACAGGAGGTCGTTCACGCAGTGACCTGCCGTCGACGCGAGCACGAGCGTGCGCAACCGGCGGCCCACCTCGTCGAGGTGCCACGTCATGTCCCATCGCTCGACGACCGGCGCGAGGGCGGCCTCGAACTCCGCCCGGCCGGCAGGGGACTCCACCTGCACGCGCATGAAGAACCGCCCGGTGTCGAGGCTCGCGAACTGCTGGCTCTCGGTGATGTTTCCGCGCGCGGCGACGATCGCGCCGCTCACCGCGTGCACGATGCCGGGCCCGTCGGTGCACGAGAGCGTCACGACCCAGTGGTTCAGGTGGGCGGGTGCAGCATCCGTGGTCATCCGCCCAGAGTAATGCGTCCGGTACACTGGTTCGTGGTCGGCGGACGACGCACGGCCCTGGGCGCGCACACGAGCGCGTAGTCGACCCGCGCGGTGAACGCACCCGCACGGGGAACGCCGTCGGAGAGACATCCCCGTGTCCGTCACCGAATCCGCGCGCGTGCGCGCACCCCGACTGCCCTGGCCCGGCCTCCTCATGCTGGCCGCGGGCGTCTTCCTGTCCATCACCATCGAGATGCTGCCGACCGGCCTGATGCCCGAGATGAGCGAGGGCCTCGGCGTCGCCGAGCCCTTCATCGGGCTGCTCATGTCGGTGTTCGCCTTCACGGTCGTCGTCACGTCGACGCCGCTCACGGCCCTCACCAGCCGGATGCCGCGGCACGGCCTGCTCGTTGCCGTGCTCGCCCTGCTCGGCCTCACGACGCTCGCCTCCGCGTTCGCGCCCGAGTACTGGATGCTCGTCGCCGTGCGCGTCGCCGGCGGCGTGGCGCACGGGCTCTTCTGGGCCATCGTCGCCGCGTACGCGTCTCGGCTCGTGCCCGAGGGCCGGATCGGCCGCGCGGTGTCCGTGACGCTCGGCGGCGGCACCCTCGCCGTGGTCGCAGGCGTACCGGCCACGACCGTGCTCGGCCAGCTCTTCGGCTGGCGGCCGGTCTTCGCGATCGTCGCGGGTCTGACGCTCGCCGGCGCGCTCGCGGTCTGGCGCTTCCTGCCGCCCGTGGCCGTCGAGGCCGGCGCGGCGGCCCGGTTCCGTCGCGGCGACGTCGCCCTCGGCCCGGTGCTCCTCGTCTGCGGCGTCACGGCCGCCACGATGCTCGGCCAGTACGCGGTGTTCACGTACGTCGCGCCGCTGATCGTCGACGTCGTCGGCCTCGAGCCCGGCGCCGTCGGGCCGATGCTCCTCCTCTACGGCATCACGGGCGCGATCGGCCTCTTGGTCGCGGGCTCACCGCTCGCCCGCCGGCCCGCCGCCGCGATGCTCGTGGCGATGGCGACGGCCGCGATCGCCCTGGTGGTGCTCGGGCTGGCGCCCGGTGCGGTGCCCTCGCTCGTGGCGTTCGCCGTGTGGGGGCTCGCCTTCGGCGCCATCCCGCCGCTGCTGTACACCCGGCTGCTGCAGGCGACGCCCGCACGGCAGCGCGATGCCGCGGGGGCGCTCTACACGACCGCGTTCAACATCGGCATCGGCGGCGGGGCGCTCGTCGGCGCGGTGCTCTTCGAGCGGATCGGGGTGCAGAGCCTGCCGTTCCTGTATGCCGCGATGCTCGCGGTGGTGGCGACGGTGCTCGTCGGAGATGCCGCGCGCCGCTCGCGTCAGTCCCGCTCGACCGTCGCCGTGGAGACGGGGCCGGTTCGGCCGTCGACGGCATAGCGGACCTCGACGGTACTCCAGGACCCGATCTCGCCGAAGCCGATGTAGTGCGCCCATCCGCCGCCGTCGAGCGTCACTGGGGCCATCGGCGTCCCGTCGACCAAGACCTGCACGTCGGCCCACGGCACGCCGGAGAACGTCGCGTGCCACACGAGGTAGCCGCTGCGCCGCAGGTCGAGGCACGGGCTCGTGAGCTCGACCACCACGGGCTCGCTCGCCGCCGAGGTGTTGCCCGCGACATCCGTCTGCACGGCCGTGAGCCGGGTGACGCCCGCCGGGAGGCCGTCGGCGACGACACTCCACGCCCCGGCCGAGTCGGCGGTCGTGCTCCACGTGCGGCCGTCGTCGGCCGTCACGATGACGGATGCTCCCGGTTCGGATGTGCCCGTGAGCAGCGGGTCGACGAGTCCGCCCAACGTGTCGGCCGCGAACGTCGGCGGGATTGCCTCGTCGTCGATGGGTTCGGGTTCCGGTTCCGGCTCGGGCTCCGGTTCCGGCTCGGGAGTCGGCGTCGGCGTCGGCGTCGGCTTGGGCGAGGGGCCGGGCGCCGGGTTCCCGCGCGGAGTCGGCCGAGTGACATCCGCATCGGAGTCACCGCCGACCGACTCGTCGGCGGACGGCTCGTCGTCATCGCTCGGCGCGAGCGGAAGGGGAGGAACGGGCGTGGGGAGTACCGGGCCCGAGAGCCCGGGGAGCTTCGGCAGCGGGCTGTCGGCGCTGGACTCGGCCTGGGCCACGACCGGCGCTGGCGCCTGGTCCGCGCTCGCAAGGGTCGGCACGACGACCATCGCCGTCACCGCGGCGGCGGCGAGCACGAGCGCTCCCACACCGGCGCCGATCGCGAGGGCGCCGGTGCCGGCGCCTGCGCCAGCACCGGCCGCGGCGGTGGCGCCCGCCGCGGTGGACGCTCCGGCCACTGCGCTGCCGGCCGATCCCGCGCCTGCGGAACCCGCGCCCGCTGAGCCCGCGCCCGCAGAGCCCGCGCCGGCGAGGCCCTGACCGGCCAGCACGGTCGGGAGGCCCGCTGCGCCGAGCGCCACGTCGACCGCCGGCGCGCCCTGCGAGAGCCAAGCCGAGTACGCGGTCGCGCCGCCGAGGCCCGCGGCGAGCGGCAGGAGCACGAGGGCCAGACGCGAGCCGACCTCGCGTGCCTCAGCGGCGACGATCGTGCAGCGCGCGCAGTCGTCGAGGTGCGCGTCGAGCCGCGCGGTGTCGCGACTGCGGAGCTTTCCGCGCGTGTAGACGCCGAGCCGGTCGATCGTCCAGCGGCATTCGGGCTCTTCGGCGTTGCGCAGGTGGGCCTGGATCCACGCCTGCCGGAGTCCCTCACGGGCACGGTACGCGAGCGCGGCCGTGGCATTCGCGCTCATGCCGACGAGCGGGGCGACCTGCGCGGGCTGCATGCCCTCGACCTCGGAGTACCAGAGCACCTCCTGCCAGCGGGTCGGCAGTGAGCGGAACGCCTGCGCGGTCGTCGACCGGTCGAGGGCGTCGAGCGTCGCGGATTCGGTCGTAGCCGGGTCCTCGAAGGACTCGAGCGTCTCGAGGTTCGTCTCGTGTCGGGCGCGGCCCCAGCTCGCGGCCGTGTTGCGCACGGTGGTGAACAGGTACGGCCGGAACGCGGCGGTGGGTCCGCGACCGGCGAGGATCGCGTCGTAGATCCTCGTGAACGACTCGGCCACGAGGTCGTCTGGATCGAGGGAGCTGTAGGAGCGCGCCACGGTGCGCGCGGACGCCGAGTGGCGCTGCCAGAGCTCGCCGTAGGCAGCGCGATCACCTCGACGGGTGCGTTCGATGAGCACGGCATCGGACAGGTCGGTGCGCAGGGGTGGCACATCGCCTCCAGGTTCGGGGTACGGGCGTCATGGAAGAGACGTGGAACCTGGGGGATCATGACGCGCGTCGCGGGGGTTAGCTCATTTCAGCAGACTTTCCGGCTTCGTGCGTCATGGAAGCGTCAGGTGCTCGTCTCTTCGGGTGAAGGCCCCTGCGGGGGCCGGACCGAACCGCCGCCGCATGCGACAAGGGCGCAAGGCGGAGCCGGCCATGCCGGCGTGAGGTGCCGCATCGGGGGGTCGATGCGCCACGTCGACCGGGCGGGGCTTCGGAGGCGATGGGGAACACGCCTCCGAGCCCCGCACGGGACGTGCATGTCAGGCGAGCCGCACGCCCCCGCCCCACACGGCCTCGACCGCGAGGTCGGGCGTGAGCAGCACGGCGTCCGCCGCGTAGCCGGGGTCGAGCCTGCCGAGGTCGTGCGCGCGACCGATCGCCGCGGCGGGCGCGACGGTGAGTGCGCCGAGGGCCTCGTCGAGCGGGATGCCGGAGTCGACCACCGCCCGGCGCAGCGCGGCGTCCTGCGTGAGGGTCGACCCTGCGATCGAGCCGCCCTCGAGCAGCCGTGCGACACCGCCCTCGACGACCACCTCGAGGGCGCCGAGCCGGTAGGCGCCGTCGGCTGCGCCCGCCGCCGCCATGGCATCGGTCACGAGCGCGACACGACCGTGGGCGCCCGCGAAGGCGAGCCGCACCACGTCGGGATGCACGTGCACGCCGTCGTTGATGATCTCGAGCGTCACGTGGTCGGCATGCATCGCTGCGACGACCGGGCCCGGCGCACGGTGGTGGATGCCGCGCATGCCGTTGAAGGCATGCGTGAGGATCGACGCCCCGGCGCCGAACGCCGCGAGCGCGGTCTCGAAGTCCGCGCCGGTGTGCCCGACCGCGACGGCCACGCCCGCGTCGACGAACCGTGCGATCGCCTCGGTCGCGCCGGGGCGCTCGGGTGCGAGCGTGATCTGCCGCAGCATCCCCTCGGACGCGTCGAGCAGTCGCTCGACGGATGTCGCGTCGGCCGGCCGCAGCTCGAGCGGGTCGTGCGCGCCGCGGAACTCGTGGTCGAGGAACGGCCCCTCGAGGTGGGCGCCGAGCACCCGCGGGTCGGATGCCGCGACGCTCGCGATCACGCCGAGCTGCTCCGCCAGCCTCTCCACAGGTGCGGTCACGAGCGAGAGCACCGTGCGGGTGGTGCCGTGCGCGGTATGCACGGCGAGGACCCGCTCGATCGCCTCCGCGCCCTCCTCCGCGGACGCGCCGCCCGCACCGTGGCAGTGCAGGTCGATGAAGCCGGGCACGAGCGTGCGGCCCGCGGCATCCGTCACCGACGCCTCCGCCGGCAGCCCGTCGCGCCATGCGTCGCCAAGGCCCCGCAGGGTCACGCGGTCGCCGTCGAAGCGAACCCACGCGTCGGTGACGGTGTCGTGCCCGCTCACGAGGCGGGCGGAGTGGATGACGGTGGTGGGGGTGCTCACCTACGCAACGATAACGTCGTAGCCGCCGTCCGTGAGGCGCTGGCGCTGGTCGGGCGTCGCCCCACTGTCGGTGATGATGGTGGAGAACAGGCGGCGGTGGCCGATCGCCGCGAACGCGCGCTTGTCGATCTTCGAGGCATCGGCCACAAGCACGGCGTGCGTCGCCCGCGAGGCCATCAGGGCGTTCACGGCCGCTTCGCGCTCGTCATGCGAGGTCGCGCCCACCTCGGGATCCACCCCGTTCACCCCGATGAAGGCGATGTCGAGCGTGATGCTGCCGAGCACCGTGTCGGCGTAGGCGCCCACGAGCTCGTAGGAGCGCGCGTGCACGACGCCGCCCGTGACCACGGTCTTGATCTGCGGGCGCATGGCGAGCTGCATCGCGATGTTGATCGCATTCGTCACGACCGTCAGGCTCGGCTCAGGCGACGGCTCCATGATGTCGGCTCGCGACATGAGCGCGTCGGCGATCGCGGTCGCGGTCGTGCCGCCGCACAGCCCGATCACGGCGCCGCGCGGCACGAGCGCGCTGGCCGCCTGCGCGATCGCGGCCTTGGCGGCGGGGTTCTGCTGGTTCTTGTACCGGATGGGCAGGTCGTACGCCACCGAGTGGGCGACCGCACCGCCCCGAGTCCGCGTGAGCAGCTGCTGATCCGCGAGCGCGTCGAGGTCGCGCCGAGCAGTGGCGGGGGACACGTCGAGGCGGTCGACGATCTGGTCGACCTCGATCTGCCCGCCCTCGGCGAGCAGGTCGAGCACGGCGCTCAGGCGTTCGGCGCGGTTCATCCGGTCTCCTTGGTCGTCGAGGCGAACAGGGTGAGCAGGCGCGCGGCCTCCGATCGCACGGCGGTACGGCCCGCCGCGACGTACGTGCGCGAGTCTACGGCCGCCGGATGCAGGGCGAGATGCTGGCGCACGGCGCTCGTGAACGCCCCGTTCAGGTGGGTCGACACGTTGATCTTGGTCAGGCCCGAGCGGATGCCCCGCACGATCGCGTCGTCGGGCACGCCCGACGAGCCGTGCAGCACGAGCGGCACGGGCACGGCGCGCGCGAGGCGGGCGACGAGCTCGAGGTCGATCGCCGCGACCCGCTCGGTCATCGCGTGCGACGAGCCCACCGCGACGGCGAGGGCGCCGACGCCCGTCTCCGCGACGAATCGCGCGGCCTCGTCGGGGTCGGTGCGCACGCCTGGCGCGTGGGCGCCGTCCTTGCCGCCGATCTCCCCGAGCTCGGCCTCGACGAGCACGCCCGCGGCATCCGCGCGCTCGACCACACGACGGGTCGTCGCCACGTTATCGGCGAAGTCGAGCTTCGCGCCGTCGTACATGACCGAGCCGAAGCCGTGGTCGATGGCGCGGAACGCCAGCTCGGGGTCCTCGGCGTGGTCGAGGTGCACCGCGACGGGCGCGGTCGAAGCGGCCGCCACCGCGAGCGTGGCGAGGGCGATGGGTTCGAACGCGCCGTGGTAGCGCACGCAGTTCTCGGACACCTGGAGGATCACGGGCAGCCCGGCGTCTTCGGCGGCGCCGGCGAGGGCCTCGGCCGTCTCGAGGTGCACGACGTTGAACGCGCCGACGCCGCGCCCGGCGGCGCGGGCGTCGTCGAGGATCGCTCGGGTGGGTGTGAGGGTCATCGGCGTTCCTCGTCGATCGTGGTGATGACCACCTCGTCCGCGAGCGCGGTGTGGTCGGGTGCGAGCTCACCCGCGAGCGGCATGAGCACGGCGCTCGCCGACCAGGCGGTGGCGCGGCGTGCGAGCTCCGCACGGGCATGCGCGGCGGCATCCGCGGGAGACCAGAGGTCGTGGCCGGTGGCGAGGGCGGACGCGATGGCGGCGACGGCCGCGTCGCCTGCGCCGGTGGCGTTGCCGTGCAGCGGGCGCGGCAGCCGGGCGCCCACGGGAGCGCCGCCGGCACCGACCACCACGAGCCCGTCGGCGCCGAGCGAGACGACCACGAGGCGTGCGCCGAGCGTGACGAGCGCCCTGGCCCCGTCCACGGGATCGGCGAGCCCGGTGGCGGCCGCCAACTCCTCGCGATTCGGCTTCAGGGCGTGGGCGCCCGACCGGGCGGCCGCGAGGATGCCCGGGCCGCTCGTGTCGACCACCACCGGGACGCCGGCGCCCACGAGCCGGTCGACCAGCCCGCCGAGCTCGTCGGGGCCGAACCCGGGCGGCAGGCTGCCGCAGAGCGCGACCGCGCGGGCGGCGCCGCCGAGCTGCACCGCCGTCTCGGCGAGGGCGGTCGCCTCGGCGGGTGCGAGCGGGGCGCCGAGCTCGTTGAGCACCGTGGCCTCGCCGCTCGCGTCGTCGACGATCGCGACGCTGCGGCGGGTGGCGGCCGCCGTCGCGACGAGGCGGTGCTGGACGCCGGATGCCTCGAGCTCGGCGCGGAACTCGTCGCCGGTGTCGCCGCCCGCGGTCGCGAGCGCGAGCACGTCGTGCCCCGTCGCGTGCAGCACGCGCGCGACGTTCAGCCCCTTGCCCCCCGCGCGGGTCGCGCCGATCGGCACACGGTGCGTCGCACCCGGCGTCAAGCTCTCGACGTGCCAGGTCAGGTCGAGCGCCGGGTTCGGGGTGACGGTGAGGATCACGGCGCCGGCTCCGTCGCCGTCGCGCCTGCGGAGCGCGCGGCGGCCGCCGCGGCCGACGCGGGGGCCGCTCCCGCCGCAACCGGGGCCACGTCGCGCGCGGCGAGCGCCGTGCCGAGCAGGCCCGCGTCGTCGCCCAGGCGCGCCTGCAGGAGCGCGGGTCGGCGATGGAAGCTGAGGAGCGCGTCGAGTCGAGCGGCGAGCGGCTCGAAGAGGGCCGGACCCGCCTGTGCGAGTCCGCCGCCGATCACGACCGCCTCGGGCGCGACGGTGGCGACGAGTCGGGCGAGCGCCTCCGCGAGCGCGCGGACCGCGTCGTCCCAGACGCGTCGGGCGGCGGCGTCGCCCGCCTGCGCGGCGGCGAGCACCTCCCGGGCGCCGGGCACCGCGATGCCGGATGCCGCGGTGTAGCGTCGCGCGATCGCGCCCGCCGAGGCGATGGTCTCGAGGCATCCGCGCGCGCCGCACGCGCAGGGCTCGCCATCGGGATCGCTCAGCGCGTGACCGAGCTCGCCCGCGTACCCGCCGCCGGCGTAGGGATGCCCGCCGAGCACGAGCGCGCCGGCGATGCCCGTGCCGACCGCGAGCACGACGACGTCGCCGTAGCCGCGCGCGGCGCCGAGGCGGTGCTCGGCGTCGCCGGCAGCGCGCACGTCGTGCCCGAACGCGACGGGCAGGCCGAGGGCGCGTGCGGCGAGGTCGCGGATGGGAGCCTCCCGCCAGCCGAGGTTCGAGGCGAAGATGCCGACCCCTGCAGCCTCGTCGACGAGCCCGGGCACGCTCACGCCGACCGCGACCGGCCGCACGTCGGGATGCTCGGCGCGATGCTCGCGGGCGAGCGCGGCGAGAGCGTCGACGACGTCGCCCGCGGGGTCGTCGCCGCCCGTCGGGGTGGGCGTGCGGCGCAGCCCCAGCACGCGGCCGTCGCGGTCGACGAGCGCGGACTTCGTGTCGGTGCCGCCGACGTCGAACGCGAGCACCGCCGGGCCGGCGCCGAGCGGCGCCGGCCGGGCATCCGGGGTCGATGGCACGGGACTCAACCCTCGAGGATGACCGAGCGGCTCAGGTTGCGCGGCGAGTCGGGGTCGAGGCCCTTCGCCCGGGCCCGCTCGAGCGCGACGCGCTGGGCCCGCACGAGCTCGGCCATGGGGTCGAGCGTGCCGGCTTCGAACCGGGCGCCGGTCGCGGCGACCTCGCCCGCCAGGCCTGCCGGCGACTCGCCGAACTGCCAGGTCACGCGCCCGGGCGCGGCGATCGAGATCGGGCCGTGCCGGTACTCCATCGCGGGGTAGGCCTCGGTCCACGACTGCGACGCCTCGCGCATCTTGAGTGCGGCCTCGTGGGCGAGGCCCACCGTCCAGCCGCGGCCGAGGAAGGTGAACTGCTCGGCGTCCACGAGCGCCGGGTCGAGCTCCTCGGCCACCGCGCGCTCGGCGTCGGCGATCGCTCCGTCGAGGTCCTCGCCGAGCGAGGCGCGGAAGAGCGCGAGCGCCGTCGTGGCGAATCGGGTCTGCACGACCGAGCGCTCGTCGGCGAACGGCAGGGTCACGGCCTCGTCGACGAGGCCGACGAGGGGCGACTCGGCATCGCCGATGACGCCGACGGTGCGCACCCGACCGCGCAGGCGGTCCACGAGCTCGAGCACCTCGGTCGTCGTGCCCGAGCGGGTCAGCGCGACGACGGCGTCGTAGCCGCGGTCGAGGAGGGCCTCGGATGCCGCGTACGCGTCGGTCTCGCCGTGGCCTTCCGTCTCGCGGAGCCACGCGTACGACTGCGCGATGAACCACGAGGTGCCGCAGCCGACGACCGCGATGCGGGCCCCTCGCTCCGGCAGCAGCGCCTGCTCGGCGCGCAGTGTCACGGCCCGAGCCCAGGTCTCGGGCTGAGTGGCGAGTTCCGCCGCCATGTGCGCTGCGGGGGTGATTGCGGGGCTCTGCGGTTCGCTCACGTTCGGTGCTCCAGGTGGGTGAGAGGTCCGCACGCGACGAGACACGGCGGCATGACGACTCAATGATTGCAGATGACCGTTCTTGGTGTCTATCGATCACCTGAACGATTGAAATCGGGAGATCGACGATCGTTCTCCGGTTTGTGAGGGATCTGAACAAAATCTGGTAACAATCGTGTGTTCAGCCTTGACGGGCGAGATGCATCCGTCATAGATTTCCCCGAGTCGATTGAACGGACTTGATCGATTGATCGGCGAAACAGTCAGGAACCATCATTTCGACCCGCTCGAGATGGATGACTTCCGACGTCCGCACCGTCGCGCGAGGCTCAGTTGCGTCAGGTGCCCCATCCACCAGAGTGAGGAAGCACAATGAAGAAGTCACTGCGTCTCAGCGCCGCGGTCGCGGTCGCCGCCGCGGCATCGCTGACACTCGCGTCCTGCGGCTTCGGCGGCGGTTCAGGCGAGGGCGACGCCGAAGGCGCCACCACGCTGGACCTGCTCGTCCCGAGCTACTCCGACGCCACCCAGGGACTCTGGGAGGACGTCATCGCGGGCTTCGAGGAGGAGAACCCCGACATCACCGTGAACCTCGAGGTGCAGTCGTGGGACAACCTCGAGAGCGTCATCGCCACGAAGGTCCAGGGCGGTGAGGCGCCCGACATCTACAACGGCGGTCCGTTCGCCGGCTTCGCGGCCGACGGGCTCCTCTACCCGGCTGAAGAGGTCGTGTCGGCCGAGACCTACAGCGACTTCCAGGAGTCGTTCCTCGCCAACGCCGAGGTCGACGGCACGGCGTACGCGCTGCCGCTCATCGCGTCGGCGCGAGCGCTGTTCGTCAACAACGCCCTGCTCGAGCAGGCCGGCGTCGCGGCGGCGCCCACCACCTGGGACGAGCTGCTCGACGCGGCGACCAAGATCTCCGCGCTCGGCGGCGGCATCGCCGGCTACGGCATGCCGCTCGGCTCGGAGGAGGCGCAGGCCGAGGCGGCCGTGTGGCTCTGGGGCGGCGGCGGCACGTTCGGCGACGCGACCGAGATCACCGTCGACGACCCGGCGAACCTGCCCGGTGCCGACCAGATCAAGAAGATGATCGACGCGGGCGCCACCCAGGCCGACCCGGGCTCCACCGACCGCTCGCCGCTCATGGAGATCTTCATCCAGGGCAAGATCGGCATGCAGGTCGGCCTCCCGCCGACCGTCGGCCAGATCGAGGAGAACAACCCCGAGCTCGACTACTCGATCGTGCCCATCCCCACGCAGGACGGCAACCCGTTCACCCTCGGCGTCATGGACCAGCTCATGGCCTTCCAGAACGACGGCGACAAGCAGGACGCGATCACGAAGTTCCTCGACTACTACTACACGTCCGACGTCTACGTGCCGTGGGTCGAGGCCGAGGGCTTCCTGCCGGTGACGAAGTCGGGCGCCGAGGCGCTCGGCGGCGAGGAGGCGCTCGCGCCGTTCCTCGAGGTGCTGCCCGACGCGCAGTTCTACCCGAGCACCAACCCGCAGTGGTCGGCGACGGATGCCGCGTTCAAGGCGCTCTTCGGCCAGATCCAGACGAAGCCCGCCCAGGACGTCCTGACCGAGATCCAGGCGCAGGTCGACGCGAGCTGACCCTCGCGACATCCGCAACGAACGCACCACCGGAGGGATCGGTGACCATCGCATCATGAGCACCACGACCGACACGTCACCGACCCGAGCGGGGGCGGCCAGCGGCCGCCCCCGCCCCGGCGGGGCCCCACCGGGCACGGGACGGAAGCCGGGCAGGCGCGATCTCGCGGCGTCCCTCCCGTGGATCGGACCGGCTCTCCTCCTCATCCTCGGCGTCGTGCTCTTCCCGGCGGGCGTCATGTTCTTCAACTCGACCCGCGACATCTCCATGTCGGGCGTCGACCACGGCTCGGTCGGCCTCGACAACTACGTCGAGGTGTTCACGTTCCCCTACTTCTGGCCGATCTTCGTGCGCACGATCGTGTGGGTCGTGGTGGTCGTGGCCGCGACCGTCGTGATCTCGCTCGGGCTCGCGCAGATCCTCAACAAGGCGTTCCCCGGACGTCGGATCGTACGCCTCGCGGTGATCATCCCGTGGGCGGCATCCGTCGTCATGACCACCATGGTCGTGTACTACGGCCTCGAACCGTACTTCGGCATCATCAACAAGTTCCTCGTCGACATCGGACTGGTCGATACGCCCGAGGGCTACGGGTGGACGCGCAACCCCGACACGGCGTTCGCCTGGTCGATCGTCGTCGCGGTGTTCGTGTCGCTGCCGTTCACGACGTACACGATCCTCGCCGGCCTTTCGACCATCCCGGGCGACGTGCTCGAGGCGGCCAAGATGGACGGCGCCGGCCCCGTGCGCACCTACACCGGCGTCGTGCTCCCGCAGCTCCGCGGCGCGCTGAGCGTGGCCGTGCTCATCAACATCATCAACGTGTTCAACTCGCTGCCGATCCTGAAGGTCATGACCGGATCGATACCCGGCTACGACGCCGACACGATCATGACGCTGATCTTCAAGTACATCCAGAACCAGCACAAGGTCGACGTCGCGAGCGCGCTGTCGGTCGTCGCGTTCCTCATCGTCATCGTGATCGTCGCGGTGTACGTGAAGGTCGTCAAGCCCATGCAGGAGGTCTGACCCGTGGCCGTCACCGCTCCGGCATTCGAGACGATCGCCCCGCCCGCGGCATCCGCTCGGAAGCGCCGCTACACCGAGGACCAGGTGCCCATCGGCCGTGTGCTGCTGCGCATGCTCGCCGGATTCATCGTGCTCGCCGTGTTCATCCTCCCGTACACGATCATGTTCTTCGGCTCGGTCAAGACGAAGTCGCAGATCCGTTCGGTCGACCCCACGTACCTCCCCACGGAGTGGCACTGGGAGAACTACATCACCATGTGGTCGACCCCCGAGACGCCGCTGCCGCAGAACCTCATCTCGACCATCGTCATCTCGGTGTTCGCGACCGTGCTCGTGCTCGGCGTCGCCATGCCCGCGGCGTACTACACGGCCCGGTTCCGGTTCCCCGGGCGCTACGTGTTCCTCTTCCTCGTGATCGTCACGCAGATGCTCCAGCCGGCCGTGCTCACCTCTGGCCTCTTCCGGCAGTTCGTGTCGCTCGGCTTGATCGACACCTGGGCGGCGATGATCTTCATCAACGCGGCGTTCAACCTGTCGTTCGCGGTGTGGATCATGCACTCGTTCTTCGCGGGCGTGCCGAAGGAGATCGACGAGGCCGCCCAGATCGACGGCGCCGGGCGCCTGACCGTGCTGTTCCGCATCCAGCTGCCGCTCGTGTGGCCCGGCATCGTCACGGCGATCGTGTTCACGTTCGTGGCGTGCTGGAACGAGTTCGCGGCGTCGCTCGTGATCCTCTCGACGGCGGGCAACCAGCCGCTCTCCGTAGCGCTCACGAAGTTCGTGGGCCAGTACGAGACCTCATGGCACTACGTGTTCGGCATCTCGATCGTGGCGATCATCCCCGTGGTCGTGCTCTTCATGATCATCGAGAAGCGGCTCGTCGGCGGCCTCACGGCGGGCAGCGTCAAGTAGCGTCCAGGTGGCGGATGCCGCGGCATCCGCTCTCTCGCGCCGACGCGCGCATTTCGCCGCGAGCCACTGGCAGCTGCCGCCGTCGAGCGATAACATCTCGCCGAAGGGATCGGCCATGGCTCGCCCGCGACACGTCATCATCTCCACCTTCGCTGCGCTCCTGCTGCTCAGCGGCTGCGCTCCTTCAGCGCCGGGCGAGTCTAGCCCCACGCCCAGTCCGAATCCGTCCACGCCAGCTGCGAGCGAGAGCCCAGCCACGCCGGAGGAACTGGTGCTCCCCACCACTTGCGAAGACCTCTTCCCGGAATCGACCGAGGCGGCGCTCACGGCCGAAGGACTCGAGCCGCTCGGCGACACGAGCGGTGCGGAAGGCTACGGAGCCTCCGATCCGTCGCTCCAGGCAATGATCGAGGCCAACGAGAGCGTGAGCTGCACCTGGGTGTTGCCCGGGAGCGAGCGAGGTCTCTCGACTTCCGTCACGATCGTCTCGGATGCTGACCGCGAGGCGGTGGCGGCCGCTCTGCTCGCCGCGGGTTTCGCCCAGACCAGCGCGGTCGGCGAGTACTACAGCATGGAGTCGGGTGGCGAGTTCCCGCACACCGAGACTCACGCGCTGTACGAAGACTTCTGGGTCGCGACCCTGGACGGTTTCGGCACCAGCGCCTCCCTTTATACGGAGGACGCCATGGGCACCGTGAATCAGCTCAATTTCTGACGGCCGCGGTGACGGATGCCGCGCCATCCGCCACCTCGGCCGCGCGCGCTCAGGCGGCGTCGGGCGCCGTCGTCCAGAGCCCGAGGACGTTGCCCTCGGTGTCGCGGAAGTAGCCGAAGTACCCCATGCCGGGGATCGCGGTCTTCGCCTGCACGACGGCACCGCCGAGCGAGGTGATCCGCTCGAGTGCGGTGTCGATGTCGTCGACGTCGACCGTGATGATCGGATGCGACAGGGCCTCCGTGCGTTCGAACATGCCGCCGTTGATCGCACCGGGTTCGAGCGGCGCATGCGTCGCCTCGTCGACGGGCGTCGTCGTCACGTTCGTGTACTGCTGCTCGGGCGTGACGTCGAGCCGCCAATCGAAGGCGGCTCCGTAGAACTCCCGTGCTCGTCCCTGGTCATCGGCCGGGATCTCGAAATGCACCACTCCGGACATCGTGGCCCCCTCTCGCCTGCGGCACCGGGGCATCCGTGCACCCGTGCCGCTCGGGAGCATAGTCCGCACGTCGGGGAGCCGAAAGGGTGCGACAGACGCCCTGCACTACTCGCGCCAGGGCACCCCACGCACGGGGTAGTACACGGTGCCCCCGGCATCCCAGTGCTCACCGAGCGCGGCGACCCGGCCGAAGAAGTCGTCCGTGTCGCGCCGGCCATCGGGGGCCGCAGGCGACCAGCCGATCTCGGCGACGGCCGCCAGGCGCGGGAACGCCATGAACTCCACCTCCGCGAGCGAACCGAGCGTCTCGGTCCACAGCGGCGCCTCGACGCCGAGGACCTCGGCCTCGCCGACCCCGGGAACGATCGACGTCGGCTCCCAGAGGTAGGCCTCGTCGAGCGTCGTCGGTCCCTTCGCCCAGTCGAGGCCGAGCCGCCCGCCGAGCGGGCCCTGCGGGTCGTCGACGTACTTCATGTCGAGATAGGCGACGTCGGCGGGAGACATGATCACCCGTCCGCCCTGCTCCACGAACGAACGGGTGAGCTCGGCCGCGGTGCCCTTCGGCTCGACGAAGCTCCAGTACTGCCCGACCGTGCCGGCCGGCAGCTCGCGGGATGCACCCATCTCGTGCCAGCCGATCACGGTCTTGCCGGTCGCCGCGCCCGCGGCTGCGATGCGGCGCACGAGGTCGAGGTAGTCGGCCTGCGACGTCGAGAGCGACTCGTCGCCGCCGAGATGCAGCCACGGGCCGGGCGTGAGCTCGGCGACCTCGCGCGTGACCTCCGCCAGGAACCGGTCGGTGGCCTCGGCTCGGTCGGGGGAGGCGCACAGCGACGAGAACCCGACCTCGGTGCCCTCGTACGGCGTGGGGGCGACGCCGTCGCAGTTCAGCTCGGGGTAGGCGCTGAGCGCCGCGTTCGTGTGCCCGGGCAGGTCGAGCTCGGGCACGACGGTGATGAACCGTTCGGCCGCGTACTCGACGATGCGCCGGTAGTCGTCCTTCGTGTAGAACCCGCCGCCGTCGCCGCCCACGGAGGTCGCCGCGCCGATGCCGGTGAGCTCGGGCCACGACTCGATCTCGATGCGCCAGCCCTGGTCGTCGGTGAGGTGCAGGTGCAGCACGTTGAGTTTCATCGACGCGATCTCGTCGACGTACGCGAGCACGTCCTCCACCGGGAAGAAGTGGCGCGCCACGTCGAGCATCGTGCCGCGGTAGGCGAACCGCGGGGCGTCGGCGACGGATGCCGCGGGCACGGTCCATCCGCCCTCGGGCGCCGGCGCGGCATCCGTCTGCTCGATCGCGGCGGGAAGGAGCTGGCGCAGCGTCTGCGTGCCACGGAACAGGCCGGCGGCGGCATCGGCCGCGATGCGCACTCCGTCGGCGCCGGACTCGAGCGTGTAGCCCTCTGCGGCGCCGTCGGGCGCCTCGCCGTCTGCGACGACGAGCGAGACGTCGGATGCCGCGGGCATGCCCTCGACCACGGGGAGCTCGAAGCCCGTGGCCCGCCGCGCCTGTTCGGCGAACGTCTCGGCGACCCCGGCCGCCCCGGAGCCCGCGACGACCAGCCGGGATTCGGCGGTGAGCCGGAACGGGGCCGCGTCGCGCGGCTCGTACGAGATGGGGGCGGGGATGATGCCGGTCACGGCGTCTCCGTTCTCGTCGGGTGACGTGCAGGCGCTCGCCACGGTCATGATGGCCGCCGCGATCGCGAGTAAGGCAGGAATCCTAACAAACATGATGCGGAGTCCATCCTGCCATGTGCGGGCGGGCAATGTCAGGGGGAGATTCCAAGATCGCCGACGCGGCGCCCGGCCGCCGCCCACGATCGGCGCGGTTGACCCCGGACACCGCGTCCCCCACAGTGGAACGGTGCAGTGGGCTCTGGCCATCCTCACCGTCGTCGCGTACGTGACGCTGCCGCTCGGGTCCGCGAGCTTCGAGCAGCAGGCTCTCGCGACCCTGCTCGTCGGCCTCGCCTACTCCATGCTCGCGATCTTCGGGTTCCGCTTCGTCCAGGGGCGCTCGATCTGGTGGGCGGTGGCGTTCGTCGGCGTGCAGCTGCCGCTGGGCTTCGCGGTGTTCTCGCTCTCGGGGGCGGCGGTCGGCGCCATCCTGCTCCTCGTGGTCCTCGTCTCGCAGAGCGTCCTGCTCCTGCCGCTGCCGGCCGCGGCCGCGGTCGCCGCCGCCATCCCGCTCGTGCACCTAGGCATGCAGTGGCAGGACGGACTGCGCGAGGGCCTCGGCACGCTCGCGGTCACGACCTTCACGCTCGTCGTGACGGAGCTCCTCGTGCGGGAACGGAAGGCCAGGGCCGAGCTCGCCGAGGCCAACGAGCGATTGCGCGGCTACGCCGCCCAGGCGGAGCAGCTGGCCACCATCCAGGAGCGCAACCGACTGGCGCGCGACATCCACGACGGCGTGGGACATCACCTGACCGTGGTGCAGATGCTGCTCGAGGCGGCTCGCGCCGTCATCCGCACCGCGGACCCCGAGCGCCTCGACGCCATGCTGGGCAAGGCGCAGGAGCAGTCGGGGCAGGCCCTCGCAGAGGTGCGACGGTCGGTGGCCGCCCTGCGGGAGCACCGCCCCGCCCTGGCGGAGGCCCTGCAGACCCTGACCGCGGAGGCGACCGAGGCGGGCGTTCCGACCGAGCTCGAGATCCGCGGCCGGGCCCGCCCGATCCGCGCGGAGGTGGAGGAGTCGCTCTTCCGGGCGGCGCAGGAGGGTCTCACGAACGTCCGCAAGCACGCGGACGCGAGCAGCACGACCGTCGTCCTCGACTACCGAGGCGCGGATCACGTCCGGCTCGAGGTGCGCGACGACGGCCGCGGCCTTCCCGAGGGGCCGGCCGCGGGCTTCGGGCTCACCGGGTTGCGCGAGCGGACGGCGAACCTGGGCGGGCGGGTGTCCCTCGACCCGGCCGGCGCCGCGGGACTCACCCTCACCGTGGAGGTGCCGGGATGACGATCCGCGTGCTCGTCGCCGACGACCAGGCGCTCTTCCGCGAGGCGCTCACGACCCTCCTCGAGGTGCAGGAGGGGATCGAGGTCGTCGGCGAGGCGGGCGACGGCGAGGAGGCGGTACGGCGGAGCGACGAGCTGCACCCGGACGTGGTCCTCATGGACCTGCGGATGCCCGTGCTCGACGGGATCGCCGCCACCGCGCGCCTCCGCGCGGAGCAGCCCGACGTCCGGGTGCTCGCCCTGACGACGTTCGACGACGACGAGGACGTGTTCGCCGCGCTGCGCGCCGGCGCCGTCGGGTACCTCCTCAAGGACGTGACCTCGGCGAGGCTCGTCGAGGCACTCGTCGCGGCAGCACGAGGCGAGTCCGTGCTCCAGCCGTCGGTGGCCGCGAAGGTCGTGGCACGGGTGGCGCGGTTGCCGCAGGAGCAGCCGACGCCGGAGCATCCGCTGTCGGGTCGGGAGGTCGACGTCGTCCGGCTGCTCGCCGAGGGGCGAAGCAACCGCGAGATCGCCGGCGCCCTCTTCCTCGCCGAGGGAACCGTCAAGAACCTCGTCACCAACGTGCTGTCGAAGCTCGAGGTGCGCGATCGTACGCAGGCCGCCCTCCGCGCGCGGGACCTCGGCATCCTCTGACCCGTCGGTGCGCGGCGCCGGTGCCCGGGCATCGGTCCCGGGTCACCCCGGAACGTGACCCGGAGCATGACCTTCGGCACCTGACGGCGCCCGTGCACTCCGCCGAGGATTCCCTGTGTCAGAACAGTGGAACCCACGAGGAGTCGAGATGAACCACGAAGAGGCGACCGCCAGCCGACACCCGGCGCTGCGGTTCGCGCGACACGCCCTGGAGATGGTGATCGCCATGGTGGTGGGCATGATCGTGCTGGAGCCGGTCTGGTCGTTCGCCTGGCCGGAGTTCAGCGAGAACACCACCGCGCAGGTCCTCGTGATGGCCACGAACATGTCGCTCGGCATGGCCGTGTGGATGCGGATCCGCGGCCACGGCCTGGCCGCGATCGCCGAGATGTCCGCCGCGATGTACCTGCCGTTCCTGGTGCTGCTGCCGTTCCACTGGGCCGGGGCGCTGCCCGCGATGGCGCTGATGACGGCCGGCCACCTGCTGATGGTCCCCGCCATGCTGGTCGCGATGCTGCACCGCCGACACGAGTACGGGTGGTGACCATGCACGCCGTCCTCAGGACCGTCGTGCTCGTGCTCGCCGCACTGGCGCTTCCCGCCGCCCTCGGCGCTCCCACCGTCATCGGCACCCTCACCGCCCTCAATGCGCCGCGAACCGACGGCGCCTCCCCGCCGCCCGCACTGGTGGCGCACGACCCGTCGAAGCCGACCGCGGTCGTCGTGGTCGGCGACAGGGGCGCCGTCGTGTCGGATACGCTCGCCCCCTACGAGATCCTCGCCACCACGGGGGAGTTCAACGTCTACACCGTGGCATCCGATTCGCACCCGGTCCCGCTGACCGGCGGGCTCGACCTCGTGCCCGACCTCACCTTCGCCGGCCTCGAGAATCTTCTCGGCGGGTCGGCGGACGTCGTCGTGGTCCCCGCCATGCCAGATGTCGGCCAACCCACGACGAAGCCCGTCACCGACTGGCTCGCCACCCAGGCGAACGGGGGAGCGCTGCTCCTCAGCGTCTGCAACGGGGCCGGCGTGCTCGCCTCGGCCGGCCTCCTCGACGGACGCCAGGCCACCGCGCACTGGCTGCGCATCGACGAGTTCGAGCGCCGCTACCCGCCCGTGGACTGGGTGCGCGGCACGAGGTACGTCGACGACGGGGACGTCATCAGCACGGCGGGCATCCTGTCGGGCATCGACGGCACCCTGCGCGTGGTCGAACGCCTCATCGGTGCGGATGCCGCGGCCGACGCCGCCGAGGCGATCGGCTGGCCGCACCACCACCCGGGCGGCCCGGCCCGGATGCAACAGGCTGACCTCGAGGCATCCGATGCCGTCGCGGCATTCAACATCCTGTTCGGCTGGGACCGGCCCACGACGGGCGTGCTCCTCACCGACGGGGTCGGGGAGATCGAGCTGGCCTCGGTCTTCGACACGTACGGCCAGTCGCTGGCCTTCGGCACGGTCGCCGTGGGCACGGGGCCGGTGCGGTCGCGCCACGGCCTCACCTTCGTGCCGAGGACCAAGACCGCTGACGGCCTCGACCGGCTCGTCGTGCCCGGCACGACCGAGCACGCCGCGATCGCCGGGCCGGAGCCGGTGCACCCGCACCACGCGCCGGGGTTCCCGTACGACGGCGTGCTGCAGGACCTCGCACGAACGACGGATGTCGCGACCGCGCTGTGGACGGCCAAGGTCCTCGAGTATCCCGTCGATGGCCTCGCCCTCAGCGGGCCGGCCTGGCCATGGACCGAGACGCTCAGGCCCATCGGCCTTGCCGTGCTCGGGGTGCTCGCGGCGCTCGGGGTGCTCGCGCTGATCCGAGGCGGCCGCCGTAGGCCCGGACGGGAGGATCCGGCGCCCGCCGAAGCGGTCGGCGAACGCTGACGTCGCCGGGACGCGCCGCACGAGGCATCCATTGCTATGCTTGCGAGCGTCGCGACTGGCGTTGAGATGGGTACCCATCGGGGAGCGACTGGCACGGACCGACCGCTCGCCTGGGCCGGTGCGCCTGCTGCCGCGCGAGTCGCGCTCGCAGCAGCACCCATCAGGTCCGCATGTCATGAAGGAGCCAGTCTTGGCCGAATCCGCCATTTCCCAGCAATCGGTGCTGAACGCCCCGCTGTCAGAGGTCGACCCCGAGATCGCCGAAGTCCTCGAGCTCGAGCTCGGGCGGCAGCGCGACTACCTCGAGATGATCGCGAGCGAGAACTTCGTCCCGGTCTCGGTGCTGCAGTCCCAGGGCTCCGTGCTCACCAACAAGTACGCCGAGGGCTACCCCGGACGCCGCTACTACGGCGGCTGCGAATACGTCGACATCGCCGAGTCGCTCGCCATCGAGCGCGCGAAGAGCCTGTTCGGCGCGGAGTACGCGAACGTGCAGCCGCACTCGGGCGCCACCGCGAACGCGGCCGTGCTCGCGGCGATCGCCACGCCCGGCGACACCATCCTCGGCCTCGAGCTCGCACACGGCGGCCACCTCACCCACGGCATGAAGCTGAACTTCTCGGGCAAGCTCTACAACGCCGTGTCCTACGGCGTCAACCCCGAGACGTTCCTCGTCGACATGAACCTGGTGCGCGACAAGGCCCTCGAGCACAAGCCGCAGGTCATCATCGCCGGGTGGTCGGCGTACTCCCGTCACCTCGACTTCGCCGCGTTCCGCGAGATCGCCGACGAGGTCGGTGCGAAGCTCTGGGTCGACATGGCCCACTTCGCCGGCCTCGTGGCCGCAGGGCTGCACCCGTCGCCGGTGCCCCACGCCGATGTCGTGAGCTCGACCGTGCACAAGACCATCGGCGGCCCCCGGTCGGGCTTCATCGTCGCGCGCGACATGGAGCTCGCGAAGAAGCTCAACTCCAATGTGTTCCCCGGCCAGCAGGGCGGCCCGCTCATGCACGTCATCGCGGCCAAGGCCACGGCGTTCAAGATCGCGGCATCCGCCGAGTTCAAGGACCGCCAGGAGCGCACGATCCGCGGCGCGCAGATCCTCGCCGAGCGCCTGACCGCCGACGACTCCCGCGCCGCGGGCGTCGACGTGCTCACCGGCGGCACCGACGTGCACCTCGTGCTCGCCGACCTGCGCACCTCCGAGATCGACGGCCAGCAGGCCGAGGACCTGCTGCACGAGGCGCTCATCACCGTGAACCGCAACGCGGTGCCGTTCGACCCGCGCCCGCCGATGGTCACCTCGGGTCTTCGGATCGGCACGCCCGCGCTCGCGACCCGCGGTTTCGACGACGCCGAGTTCACCGAGGTCGCCGACATCATCGCGCTCGCGCTGCAGGGCCGGGCGGATGTCGCGGCGCTCCGCTCCCGAGTGGAGGCGCTCACGGCGGTGTTCCCGCTCTACCCCGGCCTGCAGCAGTAGCGTCCGTATCGGAGCAACCACCACGCAGATCGCAATGCAGGAAGATCCGGCCCGACACGCCGAGGGCGAATACCCGGACGCGGCGTGTCGCACGATACTTCCTGCATTGCGGCCGGCCAGGCAGGAGAGAACATGACCGCCATCACGCTCGACGGCATCGCGACCGCGACGGCCGTGAAGGGGGAGCTCGCGTCGCGCATCGCGCTGCTGCGCGCCCACGGAGTCGTGCCGGGACTCGGGACGCTCCTCGTGGGCGACGACCCCGCGTCGCGCGCCTACGTGGCGGGCAAGCACCGCGACTGCGCCGAGGTCGGCATCGAGTCGATCCGGGTCGACCTGCCCGCGTCGGCGACCACGGCCGACGTGCGCAGGGCGATCCACGACCTGAACACCGCACACGAGGTCACGGGCTACATCGTGCAGCTGCCGCTGCCCGCCGGGCACGACGAGCACGCGATGCTCGAGCTCATCGACCCCGACAAGGATGCCGACGGGCTGCACCCGACGAACCTCGGCCGGCTCGTGCTCGGCATCGAGGGCGACCTGCACTCGCCCCTGCCGTGCACCCCGGCCGGCATCGTCGAGATGCTGCGTCGCTACGACGTGCCGATCCGAGGGCAGCACGTGACGGTGATCGGCCGTGGACTCACCGTGGGCCGCCCGCTCGGCCTGGTGTTCACGCGCAAGGGCCTCGACGCCACCGTGACGCTCACGCACTCGCACACCACCGACCTCGCGGCGGAGGTGCGTCGCGCCGACATCGTCGTCGCGGCCGTCGGCGTGCCGCACCTGGTGCAGCCCGACTGGGTGAAGCCCGGGGCGGCCGTGCTCGACGTGGGCATCACGCGTGTGCAGGACGAGGAGACCGGCAAGGACCGGCTCACGGGCGACATCGACCCCGGAGTCGCCGAGGTCGCCGGGCACCTCTCCCCGAACCCCGGCGGCGTGGGCCCGATGACCCGCGCGATGCTGCTCGCGAACGTCGTCAAGGCGGCCGAGCAGCGCCTGCGGCGCTAGCCCGAGCGAACCCGAGCGGATGCCGCAGGCTGCCTGCCTGCGGCATCCGCTGTCGACCTGCCGGTCGCCGGCTGTTCACCGCCAGTGCACCGGCACGCCGCACTGCGCGCATAGGTTCGCGCCATGAACCAAGCCGAGCTCCTCGACGCGCTCGCAGGACCCGTGCGCGTTCGGCGCGTCGTCGACGCCGAGCAGCCGGCCGCACCGGTCGCGCTCGCGACGGCGATCATCCCGGCCCGCGGCGGCTCGCAGGGGCTCCCGGGCAAGAACCTCGCACGGGTCGGGGGCGTGCCGCTCGTGGCCCGCGCGGTGCGCGCCGCGCTCGCCGCAACGCGCGTCGGCCGCGTCGTCGTCACGACCGACGACGACGGCATCGCCGAGGCGGCGCGGGACGCGGGCGCCGAGATCGTCCGCCGACCGGCCGAGCTCGCGGGCGCCACGGCGTCGAGCGAGTCGGCGCTCCTGCACGCACTCGAGGCGCTCGGGCACGAGACCCCTGGCCCCGATGACCTCACCGTCTTCATCCAGGCCACATCGCCGTTCATCGATCCGGCCGACCTCGACGCGGCGATCGAGCGCGTCGCGCAGGGGGAGCGCGACGCCGTGTTCTCCGCCGCGCCGACGCATGTCTTCCTCTGGCGCGATGACGCCGTCGCGGGCGCCGCCGGCGTGAACCACGACGCCGCCCACCGCCCACGCCGTCAGGACCGCGAGCCCGAGTACGCCGAGACGGGCGCGTTCTACGTGTTCCGCACCGACGGGTTCCGCGAGGCGGGCCATCGTTTCTTCGGCCGCATCGGCATCCAGCCCGTGCACCCCGACCATGCGCTCGAGATCGACGACGCCGCCGACCTCGAGCGGGCGCGGGCCCTGGCGACCCACATCGACCGAGGCCTCGCCGCGGTCGGGCGCGGCGTCGGCGACGCGCGGCATCCGCTCATCGACGTCGACGCGCTCGTCACCGACTTCGACGGCGTGCACACCGACGACACCGTGATGGTCGATCAGCTCGGGCGCGAGACCGTGCGCGTGAGCCGCAGCGACGGCCACGGCATCGCGCGGCTCAGGGCGGCGGGCGTACCCGTGCTCATCCTTTCCGCCGAGGAGAACCCCGTCGTGGGGCGGCGCGCCGAGAAGCTCGGCGTGGAATGCGCACAGGGCGTTGCGGAGAAGGGGGCCGTGCTGCGCGACTGGGCGGTCGCCCGCAGCATCCGCCTCGACCGCATCGCCTACCTCGGCAACGACCGCGGGGACCTGCCGGCGCTCGCAGAGGTCGGGTGGCCCATAGCGGTGGCCGATGCGGCGCCCGAGGTACTCGCCGCGGCGCGCCATGTGCTGGAGCGGCGAGGCGGCGACGGGGCCGTGCGGGAACTCTCCGACCTCATCGTCGGAGCCAGGACGACGGCGGGTGCAGACCGGCACCCGCGACGAGGAGGAGTGAGCGAATGACATCCGTGCGCATCGGCCGATCGGTGATCGGCCCAGGAATGCCCGTCTACGTGATCGGCGAGATCGGCCTGAACCACAACGGCGACGTCGAGATCGCGAAGCGCCTCATCGACGTGGCGGTGGAGTCCGGCGCGCAGGCGGTGAAGTTCCAGAAGCGCACGCCCGAGATCGCGACGCCCGAGCACATGCGCGACGTGCTCCGCGAGACGCCGTGGGGCACGATGACCTACCTCGACTACCGCCGTCGCGTCGAGTTCGGCGAGGCCGAGTACCTCGAGATCGCGTCGTACGCGCTCCGCGCCGGCGTGGACTGGTTCGCGTCGCCGTGGGACGTGCCGTCGGTCGAGTTCCTCGAGCGGCTCGACGTGGTCGCGCACAAGATCGCCTCCGCGTCGGTGACCGACATCGAGCTCCTCGACGCCGTCGCCCGCACCGGCAAGCCCGTGATCCTCTCCACCGGCATGTCGACGATCGACGAGATCGACCGCGCCGTCCAGGCGCTCGGCACCGACCGCCTCGTGCTCATGCACGCCACCTCGAGCTACCCGATGCCGGCGGAGGAGGCGAATCTCCGCATGGTCGAGACCCTGCAGCGCCGGTACCCCGGCGTGCCGGTGGGGTACTCGGGGCACGAGCGGGGGCTCCAGATCTCGCTCGCCGCCGTCGCGCTCGGCGCGGTCGCGGTCGAGCGGCACATCACGCTCGATCGCGCGATGTGGGGGAGCGACCAGTCCGCTTCGCTCGAGCCGCAGGGCCTCCAGCACCTCGTGCGCGACATCCGCATCATCGGCGAGGCGATGGGCGACGGCGTGAAGCGCGTGTTCCCGGGCGAGGTGGCACCCCGGGCCAAGCTGCGCCGGGTGCCCGCGTGAGCCAGGCGCTCCTCGTCGTCGCCGACACCGACTCGTACGTCAAATGGGGCGCTGCGCTCGCGTCGCAGCTTCCCCCGGATGCCTGGCGCGCGCGCGTGGTCGTCGTGGCGACGCCCGCGCAGCCCAGCGCACGTCAGCTCGATGTCGCGCTCGCGGGTTCGCGTTTCGCGCCGTCGGACGTCGAGGTGCGGGAGCTCCATGAGCTCGGCCGCCTGCTGGCCGACCTGCGTCCGGACGCGGTGCTCCTCGCGCTGCGCGGGCCGCTCGTGCGCGTGGTGGTGCCGGTGATCGACGGCGCCGACCGGCCGGTGCTCGTGAGCGGATTCCCCGGCCTCACGATCCCTGCCGAGCCGAAGGCCATCGTCTACCGCGAGCGCGTCGACCTCATCGTGCTGCACAGCCGTCGCGAGGTGCGGGAGTTCGGGGTGAACGCCGGCCATCTCGGCGTGCCCATCGAGCTCGGGCTCGCGACGCTGCCGTTCCTGCGCGTCGCGGCGCGGGAGCCCGCCCCTGTCGGTGCCGCGGGCTCGTCGGACACGGCCGCCGTGGGCTTCGACGCCGACCGCACCGATCTCGTGTTCGCGGCGCAGGCGAAGGTCCCGGCCCAGCGTGAGGACCGCGTGAGACTCCTCGGCTGGCTGGCGGATGCCGCACGCCGCCGTCCGCACCGGCGCGTCGTCGTGAAGGTGCGCGCCCGCGCCGGCGAGGCGCAGACGCACGCGGAATCGTACGACTACGGCGAGCTGCTCGCGGATCCCGAGGTGCGCGCGGAGCTCGGAGGCACCCTGCCCCCGAACCTGGTCGTGGAGGACGGCCCCATGGCCGAGCACCTGGCACGGGCGTCGGCACTCGTCACGGTGAGCTCCACCGCCGTGCTGGAGGCCGTGGCCGAGGGCGTTCCGTCGCTCGTGATCGACGAGTTCGGTGTGGCGCCGAAGCTGATCAACACCGTGTTCGTCGGCAGCGGGCTGTTCGGCGGCGCCGAGGCGGTCGTCACGGGCGCGGCGCGCCATCCGGATCCGTCGTGGCTCGACGACAACTACTTCCACGGGCCCGACGCCGACGACTGGCTCGAGCACCTCGAGGGCCTCCTGGCCAGTCGACAGCGCGACGGACTGCCACCGACCGTGCGGCGCTTCAACCTCACCGGCGGGGCCCTGCGTCGCGCGTTCGAGCGCAAGCGGATGCTCGGGCATCACGACCGCTCACTCGGTGGCGGCCTCGCGATGGCGGTCGCCGTGCCCGCGCGGTGGGTCGTGCGGCGGGTCAGGCGCCTCCGGGCGAGGCTCGCACCGCTGCGCGCCTGACGGCCGCCGCCGGCCACTGGTCGCGCGGCTAGTCGACCGGTGCGGTGTGCTCCTCGACGTGCCGCAGGTACGCGGCGGCGTTGCGGCGGATGCCCGCTCGCTCCTCATCGGAGAGCTCGCGCCGCACCTTCCCCGGCACGCCGGCGACCAGGGACCCGGGCGGGACGACGGTGCCCTCGAGCACGACCGCCCCCGCCGCGACGAGCGAACCCGAGCCGATGACCGCGCCGTTCAGCACGGTCGCGCCCATGCCGATCAGGCAGTCGTCCTCGACGGTGCAGCCGTGCAGCACCGCGCCGTGGCCGACCGAGACACCGCGACCGATCGTGAGTGGGAAGCCCGCATCGACGTGGCACACGACGGCGTCCTGCAGGTTCGACTCCTCACCGAGCGCGATCGGTTCGGCCTCGGCGCGGAGCACCGCGTTGTACCAGACGCTCGATCCGCCCGCGAGGCGCACGTTCCCGACGATGACTGCACCGGCCGCGACGAACGCCCGCTCGTCGACGACGGGCGCCGGGATGCCGGCGATGGTCAGGATGCGGGCGGAGGGGTCTGCGCTCATGGCGCCAGCCTACGCGGGCGGCCTCGACGAAGTCGCCTCAGCCCTCTCCGGCCCGGCGCCGCTGCAGCGCCACGCGGACGGCGCGGACGATGACACCGGCGGCCAGCACGGCGACGCCCGCAACGATGGAGACGGGCGGCAGCGTGGCGACGAGCACGACGCATCCGATCGCGCCCGCCCACGACAGCCAGCGCGGCACCAGCCGCTCGGCGCGCTGCTGCGTGAGCGCCGACGCGTTCGCGACGAGGTAGTACAGCAGCACGCCGAACGACGAGAACCCGATCGCACCGCGCAGGTCGGCGACGAGCACGAGTGCCACGATCGCCACCCCCACCGTCAACTCGGCCACGTGCGGCACCCCGAACCGCGGATGCACCCGCGTGAGCGCGCGCGGCAGCTCGCCGTCGCGCGCCATCGCGAGGCTCGTGCGCCCGACCCCCGCGATGAGGGCGAGCAGCGACCCGAGCGCGGCGACGCCGCCCGCGATGCGCACGACCGGTTCGGCCCAGGACCAGCCCGCGACGCCCACGACGTCGACGAGCGGAGCCGTGGATGCCGCGAGCCGGTCCGGCCCGAGCGCGCCGAGTGCCGCGGTGCCCACGGCGGCGTACAGGAGCACGACGATGCCGAACGAGATCGCGATCGCACGGGGGATCGTGCGGGCGGGATCCTTCACCTCCTCGCCGAGGGTCGCGATGCGGGCGTAGCCGGCGAAGGCGAAGAAGACGAGTGCGCCGGCCTGGAGCACGCCGTAGGGTCCGTCCACGGGCGCCGCCCCGGCGGCATCCGTGGTGCCGAGGCCCGCGGATGCCGGGCCGGGCCCAGCCAACGCCGCGATGCCCGCCGCCACGACGACCAGGAGCACCGCGATCACGGCTGAGACGATCACCGACGCGACACGCGCGGTGCGCGTGACGCCGAGCACGTTGACGCCCACGAGCGCGACGACCGCGCCGACGGCGACCGGCCTCTGCCACGCCGCCGGCACGAGATAGGCAGACGCCGTGATGGCCATCGCCGCGCAACTCGCGGTCTTGCCGATCACGAACCCCCACCCGGCGAGGAAGCCCGGCCACGCCCCGAGCCGCTCCCGGCCGTAGCGGTAGGCGCCGCCCGCCTCGGGGTAGCGCGCGGCGAGCTGGGCCGTGGAACCCGCGTTCGCGAACGCGACGAACGCGGCGATCGCGAGGCCCGCGAGGAGCCACGCGCCCGCGGCCTGCGCGGCGGGCGCCCACACCGCGAAGACGCCCGCGCCGATCATCGCGGCGAGGCCGATCGCGACCGCGTCGCGCAGCCCGAGCCGGCGGGCGAGGCGATCATGGGCGGGTCGTGGTGCGGCGGTCACGCGGGAACCCTACTCCACCGACGTGGACCGAGCGTGGCGGGATCGTAGGATCGACGCATGCCCTCCGAGCCGTCGTCCGCCCTCTCGCACGCCGCCGTCGACCGCGTCGCCGCCGCCCTCGCCGCGCAGGGCGTCGAGCCGCGGATCGTCTGGTTCGACGACGCCGTGACGACGGCGCAGCTCGCGGCCGACGCGCTCGGCGTCGAGGTCGGCCAGATCGCGAACTCACTCGTGTTCACCCTCGACGACGAACCCATCCTCGTCCTCACCTCGGGCGCTCACCGCGTCGACACGGAGTGGCTCGGCGCCGAGCTCGGCGGTGTCATCCGGCGCGCGTCGAAGGAGACCGTGAAGGCGGCGACCGGGCAGGTCATCGGCGGGGTCGCTCCCGTGGGGCATCCGTCGCGCGTGCACACCATCGTCGACGTGCAGCTCGCCGACTATCCCGTGGTGTGGGCGGCCGCGGGGCACGCGAAGACCGTGTTCCCGACGACGTTCGACGAGCTCGTGCGCATCACCGGCGGCACTCCGCGCGCGGTCGAGCCGCACGCCGCCCACTGAGCGGCGAACCGACGCTTCGCGACGTCGCCGCGGCCCACGCCGCAGACGCTCTCCACGTCGGGATTCTCCACATCGGGACTCTCCACATCGCGACTCTCCCCACGTCGGACTCTCTCACCATGCGATCCACTTCCTCGGACTGCGGAGACTCCGGCCTGATGCCGCAACCGTGTACAGACTCCGGCACTGCTGCCGCACCCGTCCACAGGCTCCGCTCTGATGCCGCCACCCCGTACAGGCTCCGGCACTGATGCCGAATTGGCATCAATGCCGGAGTCATTCGCCGGATGACGTCATTTCGGACGTGCGAGCCGATGTCGGTGCGGGTTGAGAGGCTCCGGCGGAGGGAGTTGAGCCGATGACTGAAGAACGGACGTATCGTCGCTGGCCTGATGAGGTCGGATCGGATGAGGGTGGGCCTGAGGGGGTCGGTCCCGAGGGGACCGGTCCCGGTGGGATCGGCGGCGAAGGGCCTGCCATCGACGTGCCTGGACTCGTGATGCGCGTGCGGCGGACATGCGATCTGCGTCAGCGTGATCTCGGCAATGCACTCGGCCTCGACCAATCGCAGGTTGCACGCATCGAGTCGGCGCGACGTCGGATCGGTCTGCCGCTGCTGGCCCGGATCCTGGCGCTCGCCGACCTTCGCATTGCAGTCCTCGACCGAGATGGGGTCGAGGTCGTACCCGTTCCGCATGACGTCCTTCGCGATAACGCCGGGCGCCGCATGCCCGCCCATCTCGACGTCCGTGTCCCGTCCGACAGGCCGGTGTCGGCGATGCTCAAAGCCCATCACGATCGTCCGATGCCGCAGGCGTGGTACCACCATCGACCCGAACGAGACCGGCGGCGGGTGACGCGGGACGCCGGCGCGATCGATGATCAGCCGACCCTGCGTGGCCTTGCGCTGCTCGAGCGTGATCGACGCGCCGCGCGCACTCGGGACGTGCGTCAGCGGGCAGCCGCGCTGCTCGAGCTCGACTGCAGCTGCTCAAGTACCTGTTGGGAGCGCCGCGCGTGTGCGGACGCCTGCACGTGTCGATGCGAGCAATGACCGCTCGTGTCGCCCGCGTCGTCCGTCAGGCGTCGCGCCGGGCGCCCTGGCTCGGGTGCACCGTGAAGATCCCCGGCTCCCGATAGCCGCGCTCGGCGAAGGCCGCGGTGATCTCGCGCGTCACGACCGGCACGAGCGCGTCGATCATGAGCGCGATGGCCGAGCCACCGAACCCGCCGCCCGTCATACGCGCGCCGATCGCGCCGTGCGCCTGCGCGGTGGCGACCGCGAGGTCGAGCTCGGGCACCGAGATCTCGAAGTCGTCCCGCATCGACACGTGCGAGGCATCGAGGAACGGGCCGATGGCGCCAGGGCCGTGCTCCCGGAGCGTGCGCACCGTGTCGAGCACGCGCTGGTTCTCGGTCACCACGTGCCGCACGCGGCGGAAGGTCTCGTCGTCGAGCACGTCGGCGGCGCGCTCGAGGTCGTCGAGCCGGACGTCGCGCAGCGAGTCGACGCCGAGCGCATGCGCGCCGGCCTCGCACGATGCCCGCCGCGCCGCGTACCCGCCCGAGGCGTGGGCGTGCTCGACCTTCGTGTCGATGACGAGGAGCGACAGGCCGTCCGCCGCGAAGCCGAGCGGAATCACGTCGGCGTCCAGGCTGCGGCAGTCGAGGAAGACGCCGGCATCCGCTTCGCCGAGGAGCGACGCGGATTGGTCCATGATGCCGGTCGGCGCACCGACCACGCGGTTCTCGGCGAGCTGGCCGACCTTCGCCAGCGTCGACCGGTCGAAGCCGAGACCCCAGTGCTCGTCGAGCGCGAGCGCCACGGCGGACTCGATCGCGGCTGACGACGACAGCCCGGCGCCGACCGGGACGGAGCTCGTGATGTACAGGTCGACGCCCCGCACATGCTCGAGGTCGGCGCCGAACTCGCCGAGGGCCCACGCCACCCCGAGCGGGTAGGCCGCCCACCCGTCGAGGGCGTCGGGCGCGAGCTCGTCGACGTGGATCTCGACGGGCTCGGCGGTGAAGCTGGAGGCCACCCGGATGACGCGGTCATCGCGGTCGCCGAGCGCCACGGCGGTGCGGTGGTCGATGGCGAACGGGAACACGAACCCGTCGTTGTAATCGGTGTGCTCGCCGATGAGGTTCACCCGTCCGGGGGCGGACCAGGCGCCGATCGGCTTCCGTCCGTACCACTCGGCGAATCCGTGCATCGCCTCTGCGACCCCGCTCATGCCTCGACCCCGAGCTCTCCGATCGCGCGGCGCAGCGCCTCCGCCTGCGTTTCGGGGACGACATCCCCGATCCAAGCTCCCATCGCGGCCTCCGAGCCGGCGAGGTACTTCAGCTTGTCGGCGGCCCGTCGCGGGCTGGTGAGCTGCAGCATGAGCCGCACGTCGTCGCGTCCCTCGTGCACGGGTGCCTGGTGCCACGCGGCGATGTAGGGCGTCGGCGTGTCGTAGAGCCGGTCGACGCCGCGCAGGAGCCGCAGGTAGAGCGAGGCGAGCTCGTCGCGCTCGGCGAGGGTCGTCGCGGCGAAGTCGGGCACGTGCCGGTGGGGGAGCAGGTGCACCTCGATCGGCCAGCGTGCGGCGAACGGCACGAACGCCGTCCAGTGCTCGCCCGAGAGGAGCATCCGGGGGCCGTTGCGCTCGCGCTCGAGGATGTCGGCCATGAGCGTGGGGCCGTAGGCGTCGATGGCGGCGAGCAGCCGCTCGGTGCGCGGCGTGACGTAGGGGTAGGCGTAGATCTGCCCGTGCGGATGCGGCAGGGTGACGCCGATCTCGCGTCCGCGATTCTCGAACGGGAACACCTCCTCGACCCCGGGCAGGGCCGAGAGCGCGGCGGTGCGCTGCGCCCACGCCTCGATGACCGTGCGGGCACGCGAGACGCTCAGCGTGCCGAAGGAGCCCTCGTGCTCGGGGCTGAAGCAGACCACTTCGCAGCGCCCCACCGAGGGCAGCGTGCGCTCGAGGCCGACGCGTCGGAGGTCGGCCAGGGCGTCTGCGCTGGAGGCATCCGGTGCGGCGACCTCGGGGCCGAACGACGGCGATCGGTTCTCGAACACGGCGACGTCGTAGTCGCTCGGGATCTCCGACGGGTTGCCCGGGCGCTGGGGGGCGAGCGGGTCGAGGTCGGCGGGGGGCAGGAAGACGCGATTCTGCCGCGCGGCGGCGATCGAGATCCACTCGCCGGTGAGCGGATCCTGCCGCATGTGCGCGGTCGCGGGTCGCGGATCGAGCTCGCGCTCGTCGATGGCGCGCTCGGGCGGCAACGTGGTGTCGGCGTCGTCGAAGTAGATGAGTTCGCGGCCGTCGGCGAGCGTCGACGGGCGCACGGTGATGCGTGGATCGGTCTGCACGCGGCCACGATACGCGACTTTCGTTTCGCAAACAACTGAGTTTCGTATTGCAAAGCCCTCGCGAGACGCGGAGAATTCCCGTATGACGGATGCCGCGACCACGACGAGTGCGCCGCTCGACGCTCCTCGCCGCCGCGAGCTCGCGCTCGCCCTCGTCGCCGAGCGCGGATTCGTGCGGGTCGCGGAGCTCAGCTCCGCGTTCGGCGTCACGACCGTCACGGCGCGTGCCGACCTCGATGCGCTCGAGCGCCAGGGCGCGATCCGCCGCGTGCACGGCGGCGCGGTGCCTGCCTCATCGCTGCTCGAGGCCGAGCGGCCGGATCGCGAGCCGACGTTCGAGGAGGCGCTCGCGGCATCCGTGGAGCCGAAGCGGCTGATCGGCGAGCACGCCGCGTCGCTCGTGCGCAGTGGCCAGAGCATCATCCTCGACGTGGGCACCACGACGCTGCAGATCGCCCGGGCCCTGCGCGCCCGCACCGACGTCGACGACCTCGTGGTGTTCACGAACGGACTCTCCATCGCGCTGGAGCTCGAGGACGAGATCCCGCGGTTCACCGTGGTGGTCACCGGCGGCACGCTCCGCCCGAAGCAGCATTCGCTCGTGCATCCGCTGGCGGGCTCGATGCTCGACGAGGTGCACGTGGATCTCGCGTTCATCGGCTGCAACGGCGTCGACCCCGTGCACGGGGTGACCAACGCGAACCTGCCCGAGGCGTCCGTGAAGTCGCTCATGATGCGCGCCGCCGCGCGCTCGATCGTGGTCGCCGACGGCTCCAAGCTCGGCGAGGTGCACCTCGGCCGCATCGCGCCGATCGACGCGTTCGACGTGCTCGTGACGGATGCCGCAGCGCCGCTGCCGCTCGTCGCCGAGCTCGAGGCCGCAGGGCTCGCGGTGCACCTCGCACGAGACCCTAAGGTGGATCCATGACTCTTCCCACGGGTGAGCAGTTCGTGCTCCAGACGTCGACCGCGAGCGGCGAACTGCAGGCCACCATCACCGCGGTCGCGGCGGGCATCCGCACCCTCAGCATCAACGGCATCGACCTCGTCCCGCCCTACGCCGAAGACCTGGCGCAGCCGATGGGGGCCGGCATCGTGCTCGCCCCGTGGCCGAACCGCATCCGCGACGGCCGCTGGTCCCACGACGGCGTCGAGCGCCAGCTCGCCATCACCGAGCCCGCGCGGAACAACGCGATCCACGGCCTGCTGCGCTATGCCGAGTACAAGCCGATCGCGCGCGAACGCGACTCGGTCACCCTCTCGGCCACGATCTACCCGCAGCTCGGCTACCCGTTCCTGCTCGGCACCGCGGTGCACTACGAGCTCGTCGCCGACGGGCTGCAGGTCACCCACTACGTGGAGAACCTCGGCGTCGACGCGGCGCCCGTGGCCATCGGCTCCCACCCGTACCTCAAGATCGGCGGCGTGCCGACGGCCGACCTCACGCTCCGCCTCGACGCGGCGAGCCACATCGAGGTCGACGACCGCCTGCTGCCGACCGGCGAGGTGCCCGTCGACGACACCGAATGGGACTTCCGTGAGGGGCGGCGGGTCGGCGAGGTCGACCTCGACGACGCCTTCGGCGAGCTCGCCAGCGAAGACGGACAGGTGCTGCACACGCTCACGGCACCTGACGGCCGAAGCGTGTCGATCTGGGCCGACGACGAGTTCGACTACGTCCAGGTGTTCACCACGCGTGAGTTCCCCGGCGAGGACGGCGACGTCGCCATCGCCGTCGAGCCGATGACGGCGCCTGCTGAGGCGTTCAACTCGGGTCGGGGCCTGCGTTGGCTCGGCCCGGGCGAGGAGTGGCAGCTCACCTGGGGCATCCGCTTCGAGGGCTTCAGCGCCGGCTGAAGTCAGCCGACACACGAGCCCGAGTCGACGGGCGCGTCGAGCGCCGGCGCCTGCACCGCGACCGGCGTGAGCGTCGACACCGGGATGGCGTAGCCGACGTTCTCGACCGAGTCGGACTTCGCGAACACCACGCCGCTCACGACGCCGTCGCCGGTCAGCACCGGACCGCCGGAGTTGCCGTGGTCGACGTCGGCCGCGAGCGTCATGATCTCGCGCGTCGACGTGCGGCCCGACTCCTCGATCGTGATCGGGGCGACCGACATCACGCGCGCCGCCCGCAGCTCGAGCGGTCCGCCGAACGGGTAGCCCGCGACGGCCGCGTCGGAGCCGGCCGAGACCTCCGCGATCGCGAGGGGCGGTGTCGCGAGCCCCGACACGGCGATGACGGCGAGGTCGTTCTGGCGGTCGAAGGCCACGACGCGCCCGGTGACGGCCGGCTGGCCCGGAGCCTCGACGATCGGCTCGGTGACGCCCGCGACCACGTGCGCATTCGTGACGATGCGGTTCTCGGCGACCACGAACCCGCTGCCCGAGAGACTGCTGCCGCACTCGAAGGCCGTGCCGGTGATGCGCACCACGGATGCCGCGGCGCGGGCCAGCTCGGCGTCGTCGATGCCGCCCGTCGGCAGTTCGGGTGCCTCCGTCGGGCCGTCGAGCACCTCGACGAGCCATGGGATGCCCTCGCCGAGCGCCGCCGTGCGCAACTCGGCGAGCAGCGTGCGGGCCGGCGCGGGCGTGAGCTGGTCGAGGACCGTGAGCACCCTGGAGCCCGCCACCGCGGGTGAGAGCACGGGCACGCCCATCGCGGAGACGCCCGAGCCGACGAGCGCGACCACGAGGGCGGTGACGAGGAGGTTGCCGATGGCGCCGAGCACGCGATCGACCACTCCGAGCTTCGCCGCCCGCGCGCCATGCCGGAGCGCCCGGCCGACCACGGCGCCGAGCCAGGCGCCGACCGACAGCAGCACGAGGGCCGCGGCGATCGCCACCGGAGCCCGCCACTCTGGCGCCGGGATGAACGAGGCGACCCACGGCATCACGAAGTACGAGGCGATCCCGCCGAGGATGAGGCCCACGAGGCCGGCGGCGGTGCGCAGGAGGCCGGCTCGATACCCGTTGACGACCGCGCCGATGAACACGAGCACGAGCAGCACGTCGAGCACCAGGCTCCAGCCCATGTTCGCTCCGTTTCCGTCGTGTCGGGTCGCGCGCCTCCGTCCTGTCCGGGACGCGCGTCGCGGACGTCCAGCCTGCGGCATCCGCCTTCGAGACTGCTGCAAGCGGCACGTCGCAGCAATCGGATCCGCCCTCGGCTGCGAATCACCGATGACCGAGAAAGCAGGAGGCCCCGTGATCACCCTTGGCACTCGTCCTCCGACGGCGGGCGCACCGTCCCGCGCGTCGCCGCGTGGAATGCTGCGGCACGATGGCCCTGACCTGCCATGCTTGGACGCGTGGCAGACGACGGCGGCGACCGCTCGCCGGCGTCGCGTCCGACCGTCGACGAGCTGCTCGGGCGGGTCGGGCGCGGCGACCGCGCGGCGTTCGGCGCGCTCTACGACGAGACCTCGCCGCGTGTCTTCGGCCTCGTCCGCCGCCTCATCGTCGACCCGGCGCAGGCCGAGGAGGTGACGCAGGACGTGTACCTCGAGATCTGGCAGACGGCCGCCCGCTTCGACGCCGCCAAGGGCAGCGGCGTCGCGTGGATGTTCACGCTGGCGCACCGTCGGGCCGTCGACCGCATCCGGTCGGCCCAGGCTGCGCGCGACCGCGAGCTGCGCATCGGCATCCGCGACCTCGACGTGCCCGTGGACACCGTCGCGGAGGCGGCCGAGACGAGCATCGAGTACGAACGCGTGCAGGGCGCGCTCGGCGAGCTCACCGACCTGCAACGCGAGTGCGTCGCGCTCGCCTACTACGGCGGGCTCGCCCAGAGCGAGATCGCCGAGCGTCTCGACGTGCCGCTCGGCACGGTGAAGACGCGATTGCGCGACGGGATGATCCGCCTGAGGATCGCGTTGGGGGTGACGACATGACCGGTCGCAACGGCCACGACGAGGAGCTCGATCGCGAGCGGCGCGACGCCGACGCGCGTGCCGGCGTGCCGTCCTCGGTCGAGGCGCTCCACGGGCTCGCGGCCGCCTACGCACTCGACGCACTCGACGCCGACGAGCAGGCCGAGTTCGAGCGCGGCCTCGCCACGTCGCCCGAACTCCGCGGCGAGGTCGACGCCTACGCCGTGACCGCCGCGCATCTCGCGGAGCTCGCCGAACCGGTGGCCCCTCCGTCGTCGCTGCGCGACCGGCTCATGGCCGGGCTCGACGACGCGTCCCGTCTCCCGGCATCGGATGCCGCGCCCGCCGGTCCCGCGGAGTCCGCCGCACGCCGCCGCTGGTTCCGGCGCACCGGCCCGATCATCGCCGCGGCCGCGGCTGCGGTCGTCCTGATCGCCGGCGTCGTCGTCGGTGTCGGATGGCCGGGGCCCAACGGCTGGGGAGCGCAGCGCGAGATGGCGGCGATCGCGTCCGCTCCCGACGCGCAGACGCAGACGCACGAGGTCGCGGGTGGCGGCGACGTCACGCTCGTCTCGTCGGCTGAGCAGGGCCGCTCGGCGGTCGTCGTGGAGGGCCTGCCCGACGTCGGCGCCGACCTCACGTACGAGCTCTGGTACATCGACGATGCCGGCGCCTCCTCGGCCGGTACGTTCGATGTCTCTGGCGACGATGCGTGGCGGATCCTCGACGGCTCGTTCACGCCGGGCGTCGCGGTCGGGATCACCGTCGAACCTGCCGGCGGTTCGCCGCAACCCACGACCGAACCCATCGTGGTCATCCCCACGTAGTCGGGAGTGCACAACGGCGCGTGCACGTCGTCGCGCGTCGGTTATGGTCTGAGGTGCCCGTCGACACGGCGCCGGGCCAGCACACGACGAGGAGTGACGGATGCGCGTCGGGATGTTCCTGAACTACGCGGGCGGATTCCGCGAGGTCGCCGACGAGGTCGCCGAGCTCGAGCGCGCGGGCGTCGACCTCATCGCGGTGCCCGAGGCCTACTCCTTCGACGCGATCAGCCAGCTCGGCTTCCTCGCGGCGCGCACGTCGACCATCACGCTCGCCTCCGGCATCCTGCAGATCTACACGCGAACCCCCACGCTCACGGCGATGACGGCGGCGGGCCTCGACTACGTCTCCGACGGCCGCTTCGAGCTCGGCATCGGGGCATCCGGACCGCAGGTCATCGAGGGCTTCCACGGCGTGCGCTACGACGCGCCGCTCGCCCGCACCCGCGAGATCGTGGAGATCTGCCGCATGACCTGGCGGCGCGAGCGCGTCGTGCACCAGGGCGCGAAGTACCACATCCCGCTTCCTGAGGGTGAGGGCACCGGCCTCGGCAAGCCGCTGAAGCTCATCAACCACCCGGTGCGCGAGCGCATCCCGATCACGATCGCGTCGCTCGGCCCGAAGTCCGTGGAGCAGACCGCCGAGATCGCCGACGGCTGGCTGCCGATGTTCTTCCACCCGGAGCGCGCAGCAGAGGTCTGGGGCGACGCGCTCGCCGCCGGCACCGCGAAGCGCACGGCCGACCTCGGGCCCCTCGACGTGTTCGCGAGTCCCGCGCTGGCGATCACCGATCACCCCGAGGCCGTGCTGTCGCTCGTGAAACCGCAGCTCGCGCTCTACGTCGGCGGCATGGGTGCACGCGGCAAGAACTTCTACAACGACCTCATCGCGAGCTACGGGTTCGAGGCGGAGGCGGCGCGCATCCAGGACCTCTACCTCGAAGGGCGCAAGGACGAGGCGATCGCCGCGGTGCCCGACGAGCTCGTGCGGGCAGTGTCGCTCATCGGTCCAGGGTCGTACGTCGCCGAACGCGTCGCCGCGTTCCGCGCGGCCGGCGTCACCACGCTCACCGTCACGCCGCTCGCACGGAACTCCGCCGAGCGGATCGCCCTGATGTCGGGGTTCCGCGCCCTCGTCGGCTGAGACACTGCCGTACCCCAAAACGGGGCAAAGCACTGGTGCGCGTGCCCGGCCGCCATTAGCGTGAGTGTCACCCGTACGATGTGGTGCGGGAAGGGGAACCTGGGGAGGAGCCGCCGTGGCGGGAACGTTCGAGCCCTACGAGGATGCAGGGGTACCCGAGTAGCTCGAACGCCCGTCCAGCGGTGCCCGGTCGAACGCCGGTCAGTCCACGTGGGACGTGCGCTCGAGACGCACCGAGATCGCCTCGACGGCGGCCTCGATCGTGGGGTGGCTGTAGACGGCGCCGGGGTGCGGGCGCATCCAGAGCATCTCGAACTCCCCGTCCATGTCCTGCAGGTATCCCACGATGCGGCGGATGTCGCCGGCCTCGAAGCGGTCGTCGCACACGCGCCAGGCGTTGGCGCTGAGCGGGGTCAACTCCACGCGGGAGCGAGTGGTCGTGTCGTATCGGGCGGGCATCTCGCACCATTCCCCATCGAATCCGGTCTACGCGCTACGTATGGACCGGGACCGGCCGACACGTCCTGGGATGCGCGTGGTGCGCAGTGCCGGCCGGCCCGGCCGGCCTCTCCGGGTCGCTCGCGACCCGTGAGACCAGTCTTACGCCGAGCGGGCCCCGGCCGGTAGGCCCTTGACAGCCGGAGGTCGATCGTGCATTCGACCGAGCGGTGGTGCCCCCACAGGGACTCGAACCCTGGACCCACGGATTAACCTGCTGCACTGAGTTTCCCCAGCCACCGCGCTGCGGCTTGCAGTCTGGACTATATCTTCACCTTCGACTCCCTCGGTCAGGTGCGCCGCGTGTAGTCTCTGAGGTTCCCTTGCGGTTACCTGCTGATTGCCCAATCCCTCGGATTTTCACTGCCCGTGACGGGCGAGTACCTCAGGCTCTCAGGGTGTCCCAGCATATAGCGGCGTTCATCCAGCGCATTTCTGCACTGGCGCTCCATTTGTTGTTGAAGTCCGTTGCTCTAACCAACTGAGCTATAGGGGCGTTGATTACACTAACAGGCCGCGCCCATCGTCGAGGTTGACAGAGGTCTTTCGGAGTCGAGACTGCCGTGTCACACGTGCGATCTAGCATCGTCGATGTGAAGACGTGCTCCACGTGCCGAAGGTCACTCGATTACTCGGAGTTCAACGCACGCGCTGCTTCCCCCGACGGTCATCAGTCGGTCTGTCGAGACTGCAACAAGGCCCGCTCGAAGCGCTATTACGCTGAGAACGTAGAGAAGCACCGGAAGGCCGTCGCCGCACAAGTCGCGAAGACGCGCGCCGCTCATATCAAGCGAATCGGAGAGTACCTGCTCGACCATTCCTGCGTCGATTGCGGCGAGCGCGACATCCGCGTTCTCGACTTCGATCATCGCGGTGGCACCGAGAAGTCGGCCGAGGTGATGAAACTCGCGAAGGCGGCGTACTCGTGGGCGCGCGTCAGCGCCGAGATCGCGAAGTGCGACGTGCGCTGCCGCAATTGCCATGCCAGGGTCACCTACGAGCGCATGGGCGATGACTGGCGCACGGCGCTCATGCTTCGCGTGCACAGCACCAGAGAGTAGCCTTTCCGGGATGGCTTCTGATTACCACCGACCCACGCGCTTCCCGCCCGGCATGTTCGAGGGCTTCCTCGGGGCGGAGGATCCGGCGCACCTGAGCCGCGTCGCACACGACACCGCCGCGGCGATCCTGTCGCGCGTGCGGGCCGACCCCGACCCGGCCGTCGTCGCCCGACTCGTCACGTACACCGACGAACACGGCATCGACGCGATCGCCGAGCTGTGGTCGCACGCGTCGGCCAAGAGCCTGCCCGGCGCCCTCTGGCGGGTCTACCTGCTGCGCACGCTGATCCGGCAGGACCCGCTCGGGGTGAGCCTCGCGTTCCAGCGCGGCACCGAGGTGTCGCACACCATCGACCAGGTCGTCGCGGGCGCACCCGTGCCGGCCGGTCCCGCGGAGGTGCAGGAGCTCGCCGACCGCATCCTGCAGGGAGTGTTCGCCGGCGACTTCGCCGTCGCCCTCGAGCGGGCGGCCGCGTTCGCACGGGTGGTCGCGGCGGGCTTCGCGAGCCTCGCCGACGATGCGGATGCCTCGGACGCCGTCCACCCCGATCGGCCCGGCGAGCTCACGCAGCGCGCACTGCGCCTCACGCAGCTCGCCGACGAGTTCGCGTCGTGCGCGCGGCTCTGGCGCCGCGACTCGCTCGATTGAGCCCCGGGGGCGGGAATGAACCACCCCCGCGCCTCGTTTAGACTGGGTGTGCCGGGCCGCAGTAACCCCGGGCTCCAATATTCGCCGCTCCGAGCGGCCTCGCGCCGAGAGGCGTTCTGCGGCCCGGTATTCTCATGCCCGGTATTCTCATGCCCGGTGCGCTCTGGTCCGTCCGCGGCGGAGCCGATGGGCGCTCCGTCCCTCGACGTGCGTGACCGATCCGCCGCTCCGCGCCGCGTAGCATCGGAGCATGCCCGAGACCCTCACGCTCCTCATCGAACCCCTGCCCGCCGACGCGACCGGCACGAGGCTCGACGAGACGTTCCGCGAGGTCGACGCCTCGGCGCCTGCGCTCCGGGTGGGGGAGCTGTCGACCCAGCGCGGCGACGGCATCTTCGAGACCGTCGGCGTGGTCGACGGGCACGCGCAGGAGGCGCGCCCGCACCTCGAGCGGCTGCGCAACTCGGCGCGCATCTGCGAGCTGCCCGAGCCGAACCTGCCGCAGTGGGAGGCCGCGATCGCACGCGCCGTCGCGGCGCTCCCGGCGACGGGGGAGTTCGCGCTGAAGCTCGTGCTGAGCAGGGGCGTCGAGCACGGGCCGGCGCCGACGGCCTGGCTGCACGTCGAGCGCGCCGCGGACTTCAGCGAGGCGCGGGAGCGCGGCATCCGAGTGGTGACGCTCGACCGCGGCTACGCCCGCGGCACCGCCGAGCGCGCGCCCTGGCTCCTGATGGGCGCGAAGACCCTGAGCTACGCGGTGAACATGGCGGCGCTCCGCGAGGCGAAGCGCCGCGGAGCCGACGACACGATCTTCGTCACGAGCGACGGCTACGTCATGGAGGGGCCGACGTCGAGTGTCATCCTGCGCCACGGCGAAGCCTGGTCGACTCCCGCGCCCTCGGGTGCGATCCTGCACGGCACGACCCAGAAGAGCCTCTTCGAGCACCTCGAGGCATCCGGTCGCCGCGCCGAGTACCGCGACATCCCGGTGGCCGAGCTCGAGACGGCGGATGCCGCGTGGCTCGTGTCCAGCGTGCGGCTCGCGGCCGGCATCACCGAGCTCGACGGCCGTCCGGTGCCCTTTGACGCCGACGAGACGCGCGAGCTCAACGCGTACCTGCTCAGCCCCCGCGACTGACGATCAGCCGAAGCGGCCCGAGACGTAGTCCTCGGTGGCCTTCACCGACGGGTTCGAGAAGATCGCCGTGGTGTCGTCGTACTCGATGAGGTTGCCGGGCTTGCCGGTGCCCGCGATGTTGAAGAACGCCGTCCGGTCGGAGACCCGGCTCGCCTGCTGCATGTTGTGGGTCACGATGACGATCGTGTACTGCAGCTTCAGCTCCTCGATGAGGTCCTCGATCGCGAGCGTCGAGATGGGGTCGAGCGCGGAGCACGGCTCGTCCATGAGGATCACCTCGGGGGCCACCGCGATCGCGCGGGCGATGCAGAGGCGCTGCTGCTGGCCACCCGAGAGGCTGGAGCCGGGACGGTCCAGGCGGTCCTTGACCTCGTTCCAGAGGTTCGCGCCCAGGAGCGACTTCTCGACCAGGCCGTCGGCGTCCGACTTCGAGATGCGCTTGTTGTTGAGCTTCACGCCCGCCAGCACGTTCTCCTTGATCGACATGGTCGGGAACGGGTTCGGCCGCTGGAAGACCATGCCGACCTGGCGGCGAACGAGCACGGGGTCGACCTCGGGGTCGTAGAGGTTGTTGCCGTCGATCAGCACCTCGCCCTCGACGTACGCGCCGGGGATCACCTCGTGCATGCGGTTGAGGGTGCGGAGGAACGTGGACTTGCCGCAACCCGACGGGCCGATGAACGCGGTGACGCTGCGGGGTTCGATCTCGAGGCTCACGCCCTCCACGGCGAGGAACTTGCCGTAGTAGACGTTGAGGTCGCGTACTTCGATGCGCTTGGACACGGATTTCCTTACTGGGGGAGGGTCAGCGGCCGAACTTCGGGGCGAAGAAGCGGGCGACGAGTCGGGCGATCAGGTTCAGCGCCATGACGATCAGGATGAGCGTGAGCGCGGCGGCCCACGCGCGGTCGAGGTAGGCCTCGGGCGGGTTGCCCTGGTTCGCGTACTGCGTGTAGACGAAGACCGGCAGCGACGACATGCGACCGTCGAAGAGGTTCCAGTTCATGCTCTGGGTGAAGCCGGCCGCGATGAGCAGCGGCGCGGTCTCGCCGATGACGCGGGCGATCGAGAGCATGACGCCGGTCGTGATGCCCGCGATCGAGGTGGGGAGCACGACCTTCACGATGGTGAGCCACTTCGGAACGCCGAGCGCGAATGAGGCCTCTCGCAGCTCGTTCGGCACGAGGCGCAGCATCTCCTCGCTCGAGCGCACGACCACGGGGATCATGAGCACCGCGAGGGCGACGGCGCCCGCGATGCCGGTGCGGGTGCCGGGGCCGAGGAAGATCGAGAACAGCGCGTAGGCGAAGAGGCCGGCGACGATCGACGGGATGCCGGTCATGACGTCCACGAGGAACGTGATGCCGCGTGCGAGCTGGCCCCTCCCGTACTCGACGAGGTAGACCGAGGTCATGAGCCCGATCGGGATCGAGATGATCGCCGCCGTGCCCGTCATGAGGAGCGTGCCGACGATGGCGTGCAGCGCGCCGCCGCCCTCGCCGGTCACGTTCCGCATCGAGCTCGTGAAGAACTCGGCGTCGAAGCGGTTGAGCCCGTACGTGATCACCGTGATCGTAAGCGAAATGAGCGGAATCATCGCGAGGACGAAGGCGCCGGTCACGAGCGCGGTGACGAGGCGGTCCATCGCGCGACGGCGACCCTCGACGAGCATCGAGAAGAGCCAGATCGCCGGGATGTACAGGAGCGCCCCGACGAGCAGTGCCGCGCCCCAGTTGAACCCGGCACCGTCCGCGAGTGCCATCACGCCGAAGATAGCCGTCGACACGGCGATGGCTGCCCCCAGGATGATCCATGGTGCAGGCCTCGGCAGGCGGCCCGCCGTGAGCGAGTTCTCGATGGGAGTCGCGGTCGAAGTGGGAGTCTCGGGCTTGGTCGTCATGGTCATCAGTTGGCTCCCGAGAATTCCTTGCGGCGGCTGACGATCCAGCGGGCGATGGCGTTGACCGCGAAGGTCACGATGAAGAGGATGAGGCCGGTCGCGATCAGTACGTTCACGTTCATGCCGTACGCCTCGGGGAAGCTGAGCGCGATGTTCGCGGCGATCGTCGACGGGTTCACCGACGTGAGGAGCTGGAACGTCACGACGCCGGTCGCCGAGAGCACCATGGCGACCGCCATCGTCTCACCGAGGGCGCGGCCGAGGCCGAGCACTGCTGCCGAGACGATGCCGGAGCGACCGAAGGGCAGCACCGCGGTGCGGATCATCTCCCAGCGGGTTGCGCCGAGCGCGAGCGCCGCCTCCTCGTGCAGCACGGGCGTCTGCAGGAAGACCTCGCGGCAGATGGCGGTCATGATCGGCAGCACCATGACCGCGAGCACGATCGCGGCGGTGAGGATCGTGCGGCCGGTGCCGGAGACCGGCCCCGCGAACAGCGGGAACCAGCCGAGGTTGTCGACGAGCCAGGAGTAGACCGGCTGCACGGCCGGGGCCAGCACGCCGATTCCCCAGAGGCCGAACACCACGGACGGCACGGCTGCCAGCAGGTCCACGATGTAGCCGAGCGCCGAGGCGAGGCGTCGCGGAGCGTAGTGCGAGATGAAGAGCGCGATGCCGATGGACACGGGCACCGCCATCAGGAGTGCGAGCAACGCCGCCCACACGGTGCCGAACACGAGCGGGCCCACGTAGGACCAGAAGTTCTCGGGGAGGATCGAGGCGTCCTCGTGGCTCGCGATGAGCGCAGGAAGGCTCTGGACGATGAGGAAGATCGCGACCGCGGCCAGCGTCACGAGGATCATGGACCCGGCGAAGACGGCGGAGCCGGAGAAGACCCGATCGCCCGGGCGCTGCTTCGCCTTGATGGCGGTGGGTGCGGTGCTCATCTGGCGTGATCCTCGGGTTCAGATGGGAGTGGATGGGACACATGGCCGTGCCCGACCCCGTCGCGTTCCATGAGAACTTTCGGGGTCGGGCACGAACCTACTACTGGATCGAGTCGATCGCAGCCGTGACCTGCTCGCGCAGGGCGTCCGAGATCGGCGCGGAGCCGGCGGCCTCGGCCGCGACGTCCTGGCCCTCGGGGCTGGCCATGTACGAGAAGTACGACTTCACGAGCTCGACGTTCTCGTCGTCGTCGTAGTCCTGGCAGCCGATGAGGTAGCTCACGAGCACGATCGGGTAGACGCCGGCCTCCTCGGAGGTGCGGTCGATCTCGATGGCGATGTCGCCCTCGGAGCGGCCTTCGGCCTCGGGCGAGGCGTCGACGATGGCCGCTGCGGCCTCGGGCGAGAACTCGACGAACTCGTCGCCGACCTGCACCGCGACGGTGCCGAGGTCACCGGCGCGCGACGCGTCGGCGTAGCCGATGGTGCCGGTGCCGTTGGTCACCGCGTCGACGACACCCGAGGTGCCCTGGGCGGCCTCTCCGCCCTCGAACGGCCAGACGCCGTCAGCCTCGTACGTCCACACGTCGGGCGCGGCCGCGCCGAGGTAGTCGGTGAAGTTCTCGGTCGTGCCGGAGTCGTCGGAGCGGTGCACCGGCGTGATCGCCAGGTCGGGCAGGGTCGCGTCGGGGTTCAGCGCGACGATGGCCGGGTCGTTCCACTTGGTGATGCTCCCGGCGAAGATGCCCGCGATGGTCGCCGCGTCGAGGTTGAGCGTGTCGACGCCCTCGACGTTGAAGATCACGGCGATCGGCGAGATGTAGAGCGGGAGCTCGACGATGTCGGTGTCCGCGGCGCACTTGGCGAAACCGCCGGCGGCGATCTCCTCGTCGTCGAACGCGCGGTCGGAGCCCGCGAAGTCGCTGGCGCCTTCGAGGAACGTCTCGCGGCCTGCGCCGGAGCCCGAGGGGTCGTAGTCGATCGTGACGTCGGGGTTCGCCGTCTGGAAGCCGGCGATCCAGGCCTGCTGGGCGGCGTCCTGCGAGGACGCGCCGGCGCCGACGAGGTTGCCCGAGAGCGACGAGGCCGACTCCGAGGGGGCGGCGCCGCCCTCGTTCGCAGCACAGGAGCTGAGCGCGATCGCCGCGGTGACGGCGATGACGGCGGGCACGCCGAAACGCTTGAGGTTCACGTGATTCCCTTCCGGGGGTTGGATAGCAGGGTTTGGGGCCGGTGCCGACCCGCCTGCGACGCTAAGACGCGCGCCTTACGAGCTTCCGCCACGACGGTAAACGGGAGGTGAACGAGCGCTGTCGGCTGCGGATGCCGCGGCTGGGAGTCTCCGGGGAGGCGCAGAGGGCATGACGCGCCGAGGGCATGACGAGATGCGTCAGGCCCTCGGCGCGTGCGTCTCGATCGCGATGATGCCGGAGCCCGAGTTCGTTGCCGAGAGGTGCACGACACTGAACGCGCCGGCCTCGAGCCCCGCAGCATCCGTCACGTACGACCCGAGTGGTGTGCCCGTGGCGAGCGCGATCTCGCGGACGATGTCGGGCAGCACCGGGCCGTGGCTGCAGATCACCGCGGACTTGCCGGCGCGCACGCGCTTGCCGACCACGCGCCGCACCTCGTCGTGGCCGGACTCCCACGCGTCCTGGCTGATGCCCACGTCGCGCTTCATGTCGATGCCCGTCGCCGCCGCGAGGGGCGCAACGGTGGTGACGCAGCGCACCGCCGGCGACGACACGATGCGCCTCGGAGCCCAGGCCGTGAGGGTGTCGGCGAGACCCGCCGCCTGCTGCACGCCCCGCTGCACGAGCGGCCTCGCGGCATCCGGCCCCTTCCAGCCGCTGCGCCCGATCGCCTTGCCGTGGCGCACGAGCATCAGCGGAAAGGTGCTCGTGACGCCCTGGTCGACGAGCTTGGCGAAGTTGTCGAGGATCTCGACGTCGGGCTCGTAGCTGAGGTAGCCGCGCGCCCGCTTCACGGTGACCCACTCGAGCGCCGCGATCTCGGCGTTCGGCTTGAACGTCGACCGTTGCACGGCCTTCTCGCTCACCTCCGCTGCCCAGTAGTGCACGATCTTCTCGCGACCGCTCGGCAGCGGGTAGCGGGAGACGCCGAGCGGAACCCCCAGCGAGACCTCGAGTCCCGTCTCCTCGGCGATCTCGCGCACCGCGGTGCGCGGCAACGACTCGCCTGGGTCCACCTTGCCCTTGGGGATGGTGACGTCGCCGTACACCGTTCGGTGGACCACCAGCACGTGCACCTTGCCGTCGATGAGCCGCCAGCAGACCGCGCCGGCAGCGTAGATCGCCGTCGTCAACGCCGCGTCCCCGTACGGGTGCGCTGTCCGATCCGCTGCATGAGCCTGGCCTGCATGTCCTCGAGCGGATGCCCGGCCTCGTCGACCGAGCGCCGGGTCCACTCGCCCTCGCCGTGGAGATGCCACGAGCTCGTGCGGTCGTCCATCGCCTGTTCGAACAGCGCGCCGATCTCGACGAGGTGGCCGGGATCGGTGAGGCGCACGAGCGCCTCGACCCGGCGGTCGAGGTTGCGGTGCATCATGTCGGCCGAGCCGATGTACACCTGCGGGTCGCCGTCGTTGAGGAACCAGAAGATGCGCGAGTGCTCGAGGTACCGCCCGAGGATCGAACGCACCCTGATGTTCTCGCTGAGTCCCTCGATGCCCGGGCGCATGCTGCAGATGCCGCGCACCCACACGTCCACGGGGACGCCGGCGTTCGAGGCGCGATAGAGCGCGTCGATGATCGCCTCGTCGACGATGGAGTTCACCTTGATCCGGATGCCGCTCGGCCGGCCGGCCTCCGCATTGCGCGTCTCGGTGGCGATCAGCTTGAGCAGCCCCTTGCGCAGGTGCAGCGGGGCGACGAGGAGGCGCTTGAACTTCTTCTCGATCGCATAGCCCGAGAGCTCGTTGAACAGCCGCGTGAGGTCCTTGCCGACCTGGTCGTCGGCGGTCAGGAGGCCCAGGTCCTCGTAGATGCGACTGGTCTTCGGGTTGTAGTTGCCCGTGCCGATGTGGCTGTAGTGCCGCAGGCCGCCCTTCTCCTGGCGGATGACGAGCGCGAGCTTGCAGTGGGTCTTCAGGCCCACGAGGCCGTAGACCACGTGCACGCCCGCCTTCTCGAGCTTGCGCGCCCAGCTGATGTTCGCCTGCTCGTCGAATCGCGCCTTGATCTCGACGAGGGCGAGCACCTGCTTTCCCGACTCCGCGGCATCGATGAGGGACTCGACGATCGGGCTCTGGCCCGACGTGCGGTAGAGCGTCTGCTTGATGGCGAGCACGTCGGGGTCGGCCGCCGCCTGCTCGAGGAACGCCTGCACGCTCGTCGCGAACGACTCGTAGGGGTGGTGCAGCAGCACGTCCTGGCGTGAGGCCGCGGCGAAGACGTCGGCGCTGAGGTTCGACTCCGACGGCAGCAGCTGCGGTGCGGTGGTCGGCACGTGCGTGGGGTAGTGCAGCTCGGGACGGTCGAGGCGAGCGAGGTCGAACAGGCCGCCGAGGTCGAGCGGCGCCGGCAGCCGGTAGACCTCCTGCTCGGTGACGTCGAGCTCGCGCACGAGCAGGCCGAGGGTCACCTCGTCCATGTCGTCCGAGATCTCGAGCCGGATGGGCGGGCCGAACCGGCGCCGCAGGAGCTCCTTCTCGAGGGCCTTGATGAGGTTCTCGGTCTCGTCCTCCTCGATCTCGACGTCTTCATTGCGCGTGACGCGGAAGACGTGGTGCTCCACGATCTCCATGCCGGGGAAGAGGTCGCCGAGGTGGTTCGCGATGAGCTCCTCGAGCGTGATGTAGCGGGCGTGCTCGATCGACTCGTCGGGGTCGACCCGCACGAACCGCGGCAGCATCTGCGGCACCTTCACGCGGGCGAACTCCTGGCGGCCGGTGCGGCTGTTGCGCACGCGCACCGACAGGTTGAGCGAGAGCCCCGAGATGTACGGGAACGGATGCGCCGGGTCGACGGCGAGCGGCATCAGCACGGGGAAGATCCGCCGTGAGAAGTAGTCGTGGAGGTGCTCGACCTCGCCCTCGCCGAGCTCGGACCACGTCACGATTCGGATTCCGGCTTCGGCGAGCGCGGGCTTCACGAACTCCTGGTACACCGCCGCATGCCGTTCCTGCAGTTCGTGCGCCTTCTTCGAGATGTCGCTCAGCACGTCGAGCGGCGCCCGCCCCACGTTGGTGGGCACGGCGAGGCCCGTGACGATGCGGCGCTTCAGGCCGGCGACGCGCACCATGAAGAACTCGTCGAGGTTCGACGCGAAGATCGCGAGGAAGTTCGCCCGTTCGAGCACGGGCAGGCGCGGATCCTCGGCGAGCTCCAGCACCCGCTGGTTGAAGGCCAGCCAACTGAGCTCGCGGTCGAGATAGCGCTCGGCCAGGAGCTCGGGCGCACCTTCGATGTCGAACGGCTCGAAGTCGTCGTCGAAGTCGCTCGCGGTGCGGTCTTCGTCGAGGGCGCTGTCGGTCATCCCCTCATCATGCCATTCGGGTCGGCGACCGCGGTGAGTGCCGCGTTAACGTGCGGTGACGGTCGGCGCGCCCTGGTCGTCGTCCTCGTGCACGTTGAAGCGGTAGCCGACATTGCGCACCGTGCCGATCAGGCTGTCGAGGTCGCCGAGCTTGGCGCGGAGCCGCCGCACGTGCACGTCGACGGTGCGCGTGCCGCCGAAGTAGTCGTAGCCCCACACCTCGCTGAGCAGCTGCTCGCGGGTGAAGACGCGCGACGGATGCGCCGCGAGGAACCGCAGGAGCTCGAACTCCTTGTACGTGAGGTCGAGGGTGCGGCCGTGGACCTTGGCCGAGTAGCTGGCCTCGTCGATGACGACGCCGGACGTCTGGATGCGCTCGGACGGCTGGGTCGACTGCGCCCGCCCGAGGGCGAGGCGGATGCGCGCGTCGACCTCGGCAGGGCCTGCGTCGACGAGCACGACGTCGTCGATGCCCCAGTCCGGCGTCACGGCCGTGAGCCCGCCCTCGGTGACGATGAGGATGAGCGGCACGGAGAGTCCGGTGGTGCGGAGGATCTGCGAGAGGGCCTTCGCGCCGGCGAGGTTCGTGCGGGCGTCGAGGAACACGAGATCGGATTCGGGCGCTCTGACCAGCTGCTCAGGCGAAGCCGGGATGACCCGCGTTCGGTGAGTCAGTAATGACAGCGCCGGGAGAACATCATCGTTGGCCGCCGGCGACAGGATCAGCAGCTGCGCCACGCACACCCTCCAGTAGTAAGGTGCGGTCAATACTACGTGACGCCGGACACCGGGCGCGCGGGCTGAACGGGGAGAGTATGAAGGCGGGTTCGGAGACGCGCGGCGGTTGGCCCGGGATCGTGCTCGTCTGGGCCATCGCATTGGCCGGTGCGATCGTCGTCGTCTGGCTCGCGTACACCGGCACCGAGGACTGGTTCGGCGACACCACGATGCTCGGCGTGTACGGTGCGCTGGGCATCGTCTTCGCGGCATCCGTGCTCGGCGCGCTCATCGCCCAGCTGGCTTCGCGGCGCCCCGGCGGGTTCGTGACGCGGGCGAGCGCGAGTGTGGCCGGCGCCGCCGTGGTGGTGGCCCTCGCGGCGCTGGCGGTCGCGCCCGTCGCCATCGGGTGAGCGGGTAGACTCGGAGGCATGTCGCAGCTGCTCGCCCTCGAACTCCTCTTCATCGGCCTGCTCGGGCTCGCGAGCCTCGCGATCGCGTGGATCAGCGGCGTCGTCGTCTACAAGCTCTTCAAGGGGCAGCGCTGAACAGATGATCGAGCTTCCCGTCGACCTTCCGGCCGAGCTCGTCCCGCTCTCCTGGCTCATCGGGGTCTGGGAGGGTTCGGGCGTGATCGACTACAAGGTCGGCGACGGGTCGATCACCCACGAGTTCGGGCAGCGCGTGAGCTTCAGCCACGACGGCATGCCGCACCTCAACTACACGTCGTACACGTGGCTCTTCGCCGAGGAGCCGGGCGGCGACCCGAAGCCGCTGGCCACTGAGACCGGGTACTGGCGCATCGAGCGCGAGCTCGGCGAGGGCGACGCGGGCCCCGCGCTGCTCCCGGCGGTCGGCGAGCCCCGCTACCCCGACGCCCAGTCCGTCGAGACACTGCGCAACGCCGACGGCGGGTTCGACCTCGAGGTGTCGCTCGTGCACCCGGGCGGCGTCGCCGAGCTCTACCTCGGGCAGGTCAAGGGCCCGCGCATCGACCTCGCCACCGATGCCGTCATGCGCACCGCCGGTGCGAAGGAGTACGCGGCCGCGACGCGGCTCTACGGCCTCGTGGAGGGCCACCTGCTCTGGGCGTGGGACATCGCCGCACTCGGCCAGGACCTGCGCACCCACGCGTCCGCACGCCTGGCGAAGGTCGACTGATGGCTGCGTCGCCGTTCCTCGCGCTCGATGCGGCGGTGCCCGCAGAGGGCGTCGACGCGGGCGTGCCCGGCCACTACGGCAACCCGATCGTCGAGCAGCGCCGGCTCGAGCGCGGCGAGGCCATCGTCGACCTCTCCGACCGCGGCGTACTCACCGTCACCGGTCCCGACCGGCTGAGCTGGCTGCACTCGATGGCGAGCCAGGCGCTCGACCGGTTGGCGCCGGGGGCCTCCGCGGAGGCGCTGTTCCTCGACGCGTCGGGCCGCATCGAGCACGTCGTGCATGTCGTCGACGACGGCGAGACCACCTGGCTCGCCGTCGAGGGGTCGGATGCCGCGCCGCTGGCCGCGTGGCTCGACCGCATGCGGTTCATGCTCCGGGTGGAGGTGGCCGACCGCTCGGCCGACTTCGCGGTGCTCGGCGCGATGTCCACGACCGCGCTGGATGCCGCGGCGCCCGCGTTCCTCGCGAACGGCGTGCCCCTCGACTGGACCGATCCGTGGGCGTCGCCCGCCCCGGGCGCACATCGGTACGCGCCCGACGCCGGCCATCCGGCATCCGCCTGGCATTGGATCGAGCGCATCGTGCCCCGCGCCGCGCTCGCCGACGCGGCGGCGGCCGTGCGTGCCGGCCGCGCGCAGGCGGCCGGCTCGCTCGCGGCCGAGGCGCTGCGCATCGCGGCATGGCGGCCGCGCCTCGCCACCGAGGTCGATGAGAAGTCCATCCCGCACGAGCTCGACTGGCTTCGCAGCGCCGTCGACCTCGGCAAGGGCTGCTACAAGGGCCAGGAGACCGTGGCGAAGGTGCTGAACCTCGGGCGCCCGCCACGCCGGCTCGTGCTGCTGCACCTCGACGGCAGCGACACCGTGCTGCCCGCTCCGGGCGACATCGTCGTGGGCGAGAAGGTGCGTCCCGAGCCGGCCGAGGGCGAGGCGCCCGAACGCCGCAACGTCGGTCACGTCACTTCGAGCGCGATGCACCACGAACTCGGCCCGGTCGCGCTCGCCGTCGTGAAGCGCGCGGTACCGGCCGACCTCCCGCTCATCGTCGAGAGCCACGGCACCGACGTGGCCGCCGCGCAGGTCGAGATCGTGCCGGCCGACGCCGGTGCGGCCGTCGACGTGCCGAGACTGCCCAGGCTCGGCGTCCGGAAGTGAGCGCGGCCGGCGGGCTCGGCGCGCGTCTCGCGGCCGGCTCGATCCGGCTCCGCGACTCGGTGCCCGCGATCCTGCAGATCACGGCGACGGCGGTGGCCGCATACGCGTTCGCCCGCTACGTGCTCGGTCACGAAGAGCCCCTGATCGCCGCGATCGTGGCGATCACCGCACTCGGCTTCGTGCGCGACGCCCGGCCGATCCGGGTGCTCGAGACCGTGATCGCCATGACGCTCGGCATCGCGCTCGCCGAGGTGCTGCTCCTCGCATTCGGTGCGGGCGTACTCCAGTACGCGGTCGCGCTCGCCCTGACGCTCGCCGTCGCGAGGCTCGCGTCGGCGAACGCCGCGTTCGCGATCGCGGCCGCGGTGCAGTGCACCCTCGTCATGCTCGTGCCCGCTCCCGACGGCGGGCCGTTCGTGCGCACGCTCGACGCGGTCGTCGGCGGCGCATTCGCCCTTGCCGCGACCGCGATCATCCCGCGCGACCCGTTGCGCGCCGCCAGGCGCGAAGGCAGGCGGCTCATCGACGAGCACGTCGCGGTGCTCGGCGAACTCGCCGACGCCTTGCGATCCGGGAGCACGGATGTCGCGGGGCGAGCGCTCTCGCGGGCCCGGGCGACCCAACCGCTCGTCGAGGCGTGGACTGCCTCGGTGGATTCGGGTCTCGCGATCGCGCGCGTGTCGCCCATCGTGCACCGTTCGCGCTTCGACCTGGAGCGCCAGCGCGCGATGCTCGCGGGGCTCGATCTCGCCACCAGAAACCTCCGGATCATCGCGCGACGCATCGAGTGGGTGCTGCGCGACGCTCGGCCGCGGCCCGAGGTCGCCGACCTGCACGCACGCCTCGCCGTGGCGCTCGGCCCGCTCGCCGACTCCCTGCGCGACGTGTCGGCCCAGCCGGTAGCCCGGGAGTCGTTCGCCGAGATCGCGCGCCATCTCGATCCCGTGGCGATCCTGCCCGGCGGTCCTGTCGGCGACCGGAACACGATCGCCGCGCTGCGGCCCTACCTCGTCGACCTGCTCACGTCGACGGGTCTCGAGCTCGACGCGGCGCGGTCGCTGCTGCCCGCCGACTGAGCCCCGGCGCGGACGGCCAAGGCCCGGACAGCGGTGCTGCCCGGGCCGCGGCCGTCATGCGCGCCTACTTGCAGGTGGACTTCTCGTAGGCGGGCCTCTGCGTGACCTCGTACGCGTGGGTGCCGTCCCAGTGGGAGGCGACGACCGTCGCGGTGCCCTTCTTCACGTTCGCCGATCCCGTGTCGAAGAGCTGGTACACCGCAGCACCCGGTGCGACCCGCTCCACCGAGTGCGTGCCCCACCGGGTCGTGAGCCGGATGTCGGCCCACGTGTTGCCGGTGTTCTTCGCGTACACCGCGACGTGGGCGGTGCCATCGATGCACTGCGACGCCGCGCTGGTCGTGAGCCGGAGGTCGACGGGAGCCGGGTCCCCACCGACTGTCACCACGGCCGACTGGTCGGCCTCGACATTCCCGGCGCCATCGGCGGATCGGTACTCGACGGTGTGCTCGCCGGCTCCGGTCACGAGGATCGGTTCCGCGTACGCCGTCCACTCCCCACCGTCGACGCGGATCTCCGTCTCGGCCACGCCGGACGTGTCGTCGACGGCGACGAGGCCGACGCGGACCCCGCCGTCCACCTCCTCCGTGGTGGCCGTCGAAACCGGTGCGACCGTGTCGACCTTCACCATGCCGGACCCGCTCGCCTCCACGTTGCCCGCCTGGTCGGTCGAACGGTAGGAGACGACGATCTCGCCTTGGCCCTGCGGAGCGACAGGGCCTTCGTACGCCGTCCACGTTCCGTCGCCGATGGCGTACTCCGTGGATGCCACGCCCGAGCCGTCGGCGTCGGACGCGGTGAGGGTGAACGTCGGCGTCGTGCGGTACCAGCCGTCGGCGCCGTCCGCCTCGGCGGGAGCCCACGTGAGGCTGGTGGCCGGCGCCGTGGTGTCCGGCTGCTCGACGTCGAGCTGGAAGGAGTCGAACTCCACGACCACGGGCTCCTCCTGCTGGGGACCGATCGCCATCAGGCCAAGGCCGCGCAGCGGCTGATCGAACGTGATCCCGGCGTCGCCGATCGGCGCCCAGTTCACGCCGCCGTCACTCACCTCGGCCGTGTACACGGATCCGGTCTTGGTGACCCGGATGTACCAGTACCCGCTCTCGGAGGAGTTCGCGATGTCGATCGTGCGATGTCCGATGCCCGCGGCAGCCGCTTCGCCGGCCAGTTCTGCCCGGAGATCGAGCCCGGATCCGGCGCTGTTGTAGGCGACGACGTCCGCCTTGAGGTAGTTGTCGTCATCGGCCCACATCAACAGGCCGGCCAGCTGCCAGCGGTGCAGCAGGGGGGCCTTGAACTTCGTCGTCGCCACCCAGTCGCCCTCGGGCGCCTCCGCGAGGATGAAGTTGTGCGGGGACACGGGGTTGGTGCCGTTGATGTCGCCGGGCTGGGTCTCGATCTTCAGGTGTCCGTCGGCGACGTCCAGGTGGTTGGAGTCGTAGCGCACGCTCCGGCTCCAACGGCAGCCGTCCACCGTGTCGCCGTCGAATTCGTCGCCGGGAGCAGCGGCATCGCCAGGTGTCGGCTCGGGGCTGAACCGGAACCAGTCCGCCTTCGCCGTGACCGGGGTCGAGCCCAGGTCGCCGGCGGCCATGATCCCGATTCGGGCATTCTGCTTGAGCTGCAGTTGTCCGTTGAGCGCGATCCACGACTCGCCGTTCGTCGAGTAGGCGCCGGTCAGCGTCGTTCCGTCGCTCGTCAGCTTGAGGTGGATCGTCGACGGGAAGTCGCTCGGCAGAGCTGGAGCAGCAGGGGTGGTTCGGGCGCCTGCGGTCTCGCTCTGGAACTCCACGAACCGTCCACCGCTCTGGTTGCGTACGAAGGCGAGCTTGTTGTATTCGTCGTCGCTCTGGTGCACCACGAGCCCGGCCCACTGCCAGTGCGACGTATGCGCCAGCGTGATCTTCGTCGTCGCTTCCCATGCGCCGGCCGGCAGCGGCTTGCCTGCGAAGCTCACCGGACCGGTGGATGCCTCGTTGATGTCGCCCGAGGTGACCGGGAGGTTCAGAGTGCCGCCGGACTGTGATATCGGCTTGGACGGGTCGGCCCGCAGCGCCCAGTACGGTGAGATCGCCGGGTCGTCGAACTCATCGGAGAGGGGCGCCGTGGGGCAGACCAGCGGCTCGAGCGGCACTGTCGGCTCAGGTTCCTGCGGGTCGGTGTCGATCGCGAAGTCCGCGAAGTCGACCGTTCCGGCGCCAGCGGCGTGCGACACCATGAACATGCCCACGTCCTGGGTGGTGGCGGCGCCGGCCAGGTTGACCGTCCCCCCGACCTGGGTCCAGGAGGTGCCGTTCTTGGAGAAGTACGCCGTGTAGTCCGAGCCGGCACGCTTCAGCTTCACCCACACGGGATAGCTCGTCGTGCCGCCTGCCGTCGAGGTGTTCAGCTGTCCGTTCCCGTCGGGGTCGGCGAGGAACTCGACGCCGTTGCTGGGGCGGATGCCGACCATGGCGTAGCCGGGCGAGACGCCCGGCATCGTCACGTCGTTGCGCACGATGATGCCCGCCTTCGCCGAGCCGCTCGTGTTCTGCTGCGCGTCGATGCGCACGACCGCCTCCCAGTCCTCGTCGCCGCCCGTCGGCGCGTAGAGGGTCGAGTACTCGTCCACGCCCTGCCAGGTGTCGTCGCCGGCCCCGGTGATGCGGAACCGGCCGTCCCCGATGCGCTCGAAGACGCCGTCGGCGTTCGAGAACGGCACGAGGTCGCCGAAGAGCTCACCCACCTGCGCCAGCACGACGCGGGACGTCGTGGACCTGCCCGCGGCGTTCGTCGCGACCGCGGTGAGCTCGTACAGGCCCTCCTGCGGCCCTGCCCACGTCGCCGAGTACGGTGCGGTGTCGTCGATCCCGATCGAAGCGCCGTCGACGAAGAACTCGACCTGCGACACGTCGCCGCTGGCGTCGGCGGCATCCGCCTCGACCGTCACGTCCTGGCCTGGCTCGAGTTGCACGTCCTGCTGCGGCGCCGTGATGGCGACCGACGGCGACGTCGCCGGGGACGAGCCCCGGCCGATCGCCTCGAGGAAGTTGAGCTTGATCTCGGCGCCGCGGAAGACCACGTAGAGGTCGAGCGTCGCCTGCGGGAACCCGCGCACGTCGACGACCACGTCGGTGAAGCGCGTGGAACCGGTCGCCGGAACCGTTGCGGTCGCGAGCAGCTCGCCGTCGACGGCACCCGAGTGCAACTCGATGGCGCCCCCCGCCGCCGCTGCGGAGACCCGGAGCGCGAGCGAGTCGATGCGGTGGAAGTTCACCGGCTCGAAGCGCGCCCAGGCGCCGTCCCCGCCGACGACCACCAGGTCGCCGTCGGTTCCCTCGACATCGCGGCTCGGTGCGGTGGTCGTTCCGGCCGACGCATCGAAGAACTCGGCCTGCTTCACCTTGGGGAAGACGAGCGTCGTCTGCGATCCGGTGAGGGGATTCGCACCGCCCTCGCCGCCGCCGCCGTCGGTGTACCGGGCGTCGATCGCGACGAAGATGTCCTCGTCGGGCGCGTGACCGCCGAGGCTCGTCTCGGTGCTGCCCGTGAATCCGCTCAACGGGGTCGTCGGGTGGGCGTGGTCGTCGTGCCCGAGCGCGGGTTGGATGATGACGTCGTCACCGTTGACCGCTCCGTCCTCGGGGTCGGTCACCGCGACCTCCCACGAGAGCTCGTCACCGAAGTCGAAGAACGAACCGTTCGGCGGCAGCGAGAACTCCACGTGCGGCCGGGTGTTGCCGACCGTGACGGGGATCGTGGTGGTGCCGGTCTTGCCGTCGGGGTCGGTCACCGTGAGTCGTGCGTCGTAGACGCCGTCGGCTTCGTAGGCGTGCGTCGCCTGGGCGGTCGTCGCATCGACCGTGCCGTCGCCGTCGAAGTCCCACGCGTAGGCGAGCTCGGCGTTCTCGGGGTCGGACGAGGCCGAGCCGTCGAATGCCACGGCGAGCGGCGCTGGGCCGGAGTCCCTGTCGCTCGTGATCCGGGCGATCGGCGACCGGGAGCCGGAGATGTAGTCGACGCGGTGAAGTCCGGAGTTGGGGTTGTCGCGCCCGAATCCGCCGCCCCAATCGAGGACGTACAGTGAGCCGTCGGGACCGAACTTGGAGTCGATCGGGGCCAGGAACTGCTCCTGCGGCAGGAAGGCATTGACCTTCTCGACCTGCGAACCGTTCTCTGCCGCGGGGTCCTTCAGCTGGATCGAGTACATCTTGTTCCGAGCCCACTCGTAGAAGAACGGCTTGCCGTCGTACGAGGCGGGGAACTTCGTGTCGGACACGAGGTCGGGATCGTAGTGGTACACCGGTCCGCCCATGGGGGCGAGGCCACCGCCCTGCGGGATGACCTCGGGCACCGAGGAGCGCTTGTAGCCGTACCACATGTCGGCGGCGCGCGCGGGGGGCAGTGCCGTGAGCCCCGTGTTGCGCGGCGAGTCGTTGACCGGATTCGCGCAGTCGAAGAATTCGCCGACGGTGACCGGGTCCGCGGCGTAGTCGACCTCGCGGAAGGGCTCGTTGTCCCCCATGCAGAGCGGCCAGCCGTAGTTGCCGGGGCTCTTGATGAGGTTCCACTCGGAGATGCCGGCAGGACCGCGCGTCGTCGGAGCGTCGTTGTTGTTGTCGGGGGAGTAGTCGGCAAGGCTCACCCAGCCGGTCTCCTGGTCGACCGAGAACCGGAAGGGATTTCGGAAGCCCATGGCGTAGATCTCGGGTCGCGTCTTGTCGTCGGTGTCGTCCGCCTCGGAGAACAGGTTCCCCTCAGGAACCGTGTAGCCCGGGCCGTCGGGGTTCGGCGTGATGCGCAGGAGCTTGCCCCGCAGGTCGTTCGTGTTGGCCGAGGTCTCCCGGGCGTCGTGGAAGGTGCCGGGTCGAGTCGAGAGCGGCGCGTAACCTCCCGAGGGCTCGGAGTGGGGATTCACGTCGTCGCCGACGCTGAGGTACAGGTTGCCGTCGGCGTCGAAGTCGAGAGCGCCGCCGGTGTGACCGGGCTCGTCGGGCAGGCGGCGCGCGGGCACCTCGATGATGACCTCCTCCGTCGCGGGATCGATGACGTCGTCCACCATGGTGAACCGCGAGACGCGGCTCAGGAAGCTCGAGGGATCGGTGTTGTCCGGCGCGTTCGGTGAACGGTAGACGTAGAGGCGCCCGTTCTGGGTGAAGCCGGGATCGAGCGCGATGCCGAGCAGTCCGTCCTCGCCGCCCGAGTAGACGTCGAGCTCGAGCGCCGTGCTGACGGCGTTCGTGGCGGGATCCCACACGCGGATCTGACCGCGCACGAGTTCGGTGTAGAAGACGCGCCCGTCGTCGGCGATGTCCATCGCGAACGGCGCAGATGTGTTCTGGTCGAGCGCGACCTTCTCGAAGTTGCTCCACACGGTGCCACCGCAGTCGCCCTCGGCGAGTCCGGCGGCGTACTTCACGCCTCCGACGATGTGCTGCATGAGGGCGGGCTCCTCGAAGTGCGACCCGAAGTGCCCCATCGCGGTCGCCCAGGCGCGACCGCCGTCGTATGGCTTGCACCACGAGATGGGGTGGTCGTATCCCATGGCGTTGCTGCCCGGGTCGTACGTCGACTCGTCCATCGATGCGAGCACGTGGGCGGTGCCCCGGACGTTGTTCGAGAAGTTGTACCACTCGTCGGACCGCTCCCAGCGGCTCTCCCCGAAATGCGCGGTGGACGGATGCGTGCGGTCCTCGATCCTCACCGTGCCCGGTTGCCCGGGGTCGGTGCCGGTGGCGGCGTGGCCGGGCATCAGCGAGCCCACGAGCTCGTCCCACCATGGGTAGTTGCCGCGCATGTCGGTGGCGTTGTGGATGGCCACGATGCCGCCGCCCGCCTGCTGGTACCGCTCGAGTGCCGCCTTCTGGTCGGCGTTCCACGGGTCGCCCGACGCCTGGAACATGATCAGCGCGTCGAATCCCGCGAGATCCGTGTCGTTGAAGATCGTCGAGTCCTCGGTGTGGGTCACGGCGATCCCCTCCGCCTCGAGGGCGGCGGTGATCAACGGCGTGCCTTTGTCGATCGCGTCCGTGTGCCGGAACTGGGTGGTCTTCGTGAAGATGAGCACGTGGCCGTGGCCGTCGTGCGCCTGGGCCGGGGCCGCGGTGCCGACCATCACGCCGACGGCGAGCAGCGCCGCTAGTGATCCGGCGACCAGCCGGGCCGCGAACCGGTGAAGCTGGGTGAGCATGAGACCTCCGTTGGTTTCAAATGCCGGATGGGTGCGTTCATCGATCGAGCCGACGCGAGTCCGGTCCTGAACCTAGAGGCGACTTTTGGTGTCCGTCAAGCAAAAGTTGAAAATTGCCTGCCTTATCACGTCGTGCATTGGGAGAATCATGCGCAAAGCACTGTCGAATCCTGAGGAATGATGGATGGAATCGAAGGGGAGGCCCTTCGGCGATCGGCACGGGTACGCCCGCATGGGCGGTGACCAGCCCTGACCCGGCGACGGCTCGCATCACGACCGATGATGCCGCCGCGGTTAGGCTTTGTCTCATGCCTCACACCCTCGTGCTGCTGCGCCACGGCCAGAGCGAATGGAACCAGAAGAACCTGTTCACCGGCTGGGTCGACGTTCGACTCAGCGAACTCGGGAGCGAGGAGGCGAGGCGCGCGGGCGAACTCCTCCTCGAGCAGGGTGTCCTGCCCGACGTGCAGCACACGTCGGTGCTCACGCGGGCCATCCAGACCGCGAACATCGCGCTCGACGTCGCGGATCGCGCATGGGTCGACGTCCGTCGTTCATGGCGGCTGAACGAGCGCCACTACGGTGCGCTCCAGGGCCTCGACAAGGCCGAGACGCTGGAGAAGTACGGCCCCGACCAGTTCCAGTTGTGGCGCCGGTCCTTCGACGTGCCGCCGCCCCCGCTCGCCGACGACTCGGAATGGTCGCAGGTCGGCGACCCCCGCTACGCGAACCTCTCCGATGACGAGCTTCCCCGCACCGAGTGCCTGAAGGACGTCATCGCCCGCATGCTGCCGTACTGGAAGGAGGGCATCATCCCCGACCTCGCCGCGGGCGGGACGGTGCTCGTCACCGCGCACGGCAACTCGCTGCGCGCACTCGTGAAGCACCTCGACGGCATCTCCGACGAGGACATCGCGGAGCTCAACATCCCCACCGGCATCCCGCTCGTCTACGAGCTCGGCGACGACTACATGCCGCTCGTTCCGGGCCGGTACCTCGACCCCGAGGCGGCGGCCGCGGGCGCGGCGGCCGTGGCCGCGCAGGGCAGGAAGTAGCCGAACCGGCTCACGACGAAGGGCGGGGGATGTCGCATCCCCCGCCCTTCGCTGCGTCCGGCCCGTGCGGACTCAGACGGCCGACTTCACGGGGTCCCAGTCGCCGGTCGCGAGGTACTGCACCATCTTCGCGATCGCGACGGCGTGGTCGGCGAAGCGCTCGTGGTACCGGCTCGCGAGCGTGGCGTCGACGGTGTCGACCGCCTCGCCCTTCCACTTCTCGCCGAGCACCTTGTCGAACACCGAGAGGTGCAGCGCGTCGACCTTGTCGTCCTCGTTGCGGATGTCCTCGGCGACCTGCACGTCCTCGCTGCGGAGCAGCGTCGTGAGCTTCTGCGCGATCTCGACGTCGAGTGCGCCCATGTCGGCGAACGTGGAGCGGAGCGACTTCGGCACCACCTTGTCGGGGAAGCGGTAGCGCGCGAGCTGCGAGATGTGGGTCGAAAGGTCGCCCATGCGCTCGAGCGACGCGCTGATCCGCAGCGCGCTCACCACGATGCGGAGGTCGCGGGCGACCGGCTGCTGCCGCGCGAGGATCGTGATCGCGAGCTCGTCGAGCGCGACCGTGGCCTGGTCGATGCGGGGGTCCTCGGCGATCACCTCCTCTGCGAGGCTCACGTCGGACTCGTTGAACGCCCGGGTCGCCTTCTCGATCGAGATGGCGACGAGCTCGGCGATCTCCACGAGTCGGTCCTGCACCTCGCGCAGTTCCTGCTGGAACACCTCACGCATGTACGAAATCCTTGTCTGCTCGGTCCCACGCCGAAGCGCACGCGGGCGCACCGGTACGATCCGGCCCCGGGACATCCTCCCCGCGGCAGGTGAACAACAGGTGCCGGAGGCCTGAACACTCGTTAACCTACTCCCGGACGGCTGCCCCGCGGACGGAGCTGCCTTCGCGACTGGTTATGGTGAAGCCATGGACTCCATGTGGTTGGTGCTCACGGCACTGGCCTTCGGCATCTTCCTCGGTGCCGCCTTCATGATCGTGCTGCACATGGCCGAACGGCGGGGCTCGAACGCCGCGCGGGTGGTCGCGCCGACCATTCCCGACGGCATCGACCAGGTGCTGGAGGTGCTGGAGTCCGCCGGCGTCGTGCTCGACCCCTCGAACAATGTGCTGAAGGCGTCGCCCGGGGCGCTCGCGCTGGGCCTCGTGCGCCAGCAGCAGCTCGCGCACCCCGAGCTCGTCGAGCTCGTGACATCCGTCCGCCGGACCGGCGAGCCGGTGGCGCAGGAGATCGGCGTGGCGCGCGGGCCGTTCGGCGAGGCCACCATCCGGCTGCGCGTGCGGGTGGCCCGGCTCGGCACCCGCTTCATCATGCTGCTCGCCGAGGACCGCACCGAGGCGCACCGCCTCGACGAGGTGCGCCGCGACTTCGTCGCGAACATCAGCCACGAGCTGAAGACCCCGATCGCGTCGGTGAGCCTGCTCGCGGAGGCGCTCGACCAGGCGGCCGACGAGCCGGAGCAGGTGCGGCGGTTCGCCGGCCGGCTCACGGTCGAGGCCAGCCGTCTCGCGCACATCACGAGCGAGGTCATCGAGCTCTCGCGGCTGCAGGCGCGCGACGCCCTGCGGCCCGACGTGCTGGTGCGCGTCGACGAGGTCGTCGCCGCCGCCGTCGACCAGAACCGGGTCGTCGCCGCCGCGAAGCACGTCGAGATCGCGGTGCGCGCCTCGTCGAAGGCCGAGGTGTACGGCGATCGCGCCCTCATGGTCGTCGCCGTGCACAATCTCATCTCGAACGCGATCGCGTACTCCAACGAGGGCGGCCGTGTCGGGGTGGGCGTGAGGGTGCATGGCGGCGCCGTCGAGATCGCGGTCACCGACCAGGGCATCGGGCTCGAGAGCGACGACCTCGAGCGCATCTTCGAACGCTTCTACCGCGTCGACCAGGCGCGCTCCCGCAACACGGGCGGGTCGGGCCTCGGGCTCAGCATCGTGAAGCACACGGTGCAGAACCACGGCGGCGACGTGCGCGTGTGGTCGCAGCCCGGTCGCGGATCGACCTTCATGGTCCGCCTCCCCCTCGCCGAGGTCGCGCCCGAGTCCACGCCCGAGTCGGGGGGCGGCGACGGCGCCGCACGCGAGCCTGCCGCTTCGCCGGGCGCAGCGACATCCGCCAGGAAGTCCGATCGCGGCGCGCGGCGAAGGACCGCCGCCGCCGAACCGGCGACCCGCGTCGCCATCCCCGACCGAGGAGATCCCACGTGACCCGCATCCTGCTCGTCGAGGACGAGATCGCCCTCAGCGACCCGCTGAGCTTCCTACTCGAGCGCGAGGGCTACGAGGTGGAGGTCGCGGCCGACGGCCCGTCGGCCATCGCCGCGTTCGACCAGCACGGCGCCGACATGGTGCTGCTCGACCTCATGCTCCCGGGCCTGCCCGGCACCGAGGTGTGCCGTGAGATCCGTACCCGGTCGACGGTGCCGATCATCATGCTCACGGCCAAGGACTCCGAGATCGACATCGTCGTGGGCCTCGAGCTCGGCGCCGACGACTATGTCACGAAGCCGTACTCCACGCGCGAGCTCCTTGCGCGCATCCGGGCCGTGCTCCGGCGTCGCATCGAGGTGGAGGACTTCGACGAGGCGATCCTCGAGGGCGGACGCGTGCGCATGGACGTCGATCGGCACACCGTCGAGGTCGACGGCACGCCCGTGCCCATGCCGCTGAAGGAATTCGAGCTGCTCGAGCTGCTCATGCGCAACCCGGGTCGCGTGCTGACCCGCGGCCAGCTCATCGACCGCGTCTGGGGGTCCGACTACTTCGGCGACACCAAGACGCTCGACGTGCACATCAAGCGCATCCGGTCGAAGATCGAGCAGCATCCCTCCGAGCCGGTGCAGCTCGTCACCGTGCGCGGACTCGGCTACCGCTTCGAGGCCTGAGCGGGACCTGCGACCTCAGGCCGCCGGCCTACGGCGCCAGGTCGGCGTACTCGGACAGGCGGGAGTCGAGCACCGGGACCTGCTTCTCGATGCCCTCGGCGTCGCCGTACTGGAAGTACATCGGGAGGAGGCCCCCGACCTCGGCATCGATGCCCTCGAGCAGGACCGGCTCGAGCACGTCGATGCCCTCGACGTCGTCGACGCCGAGCGCCACCGTGGAGCCCGCCTCGATCTCGATGGTCGTGGTGTCGCTGCCGCCCACGCCGAACTGGACGCCGAGCTCCACGTCGTCGTCGCCGTTGTTGACGACCGTCATCACGAGGTTGCCGTCTTCGCCGTCGTCGCTCACGACGAGCACGTTGCGAAGCTCGAGGTCGCCGACGTCGGCAGAGACGCCGTCGCTCGCGGTGTAGTGCTCCGTGGTCGCCTGGTAGGTGAGCATCGAGCAGCCGCTCGCGCCCAGTGCGAGACCGAGGGCCAGAGCAGCGGATGCCGCGAGACGCGCCTTCACAGAACCTCCAAGTGCGTGCGTGCGCGCGGGCCGTTTTCCGGCGCGCGCGTAGGGATCGAGTCCGAGTGTAGCCTACGGCGCACACCGCCTCCGGGAGGGGCGGCGAACCTTAGCACGATCGGCGATGTGATATCCTGAGAGTTGCCGAAAGGACATATATTCATGCTTTTTGAGGTTGGCGAAACCGTCGTTTACCCCCACCACGGAGCCGCAACGATCACCGAAGTGAAGAAACGGATCATCAAAGGTGAAGAGAAGCTCTACCTCAAGCTGAACGTCACGCAGGGCGACCTCGTCATCGAGGTTCCGGCTGAGAATGTCGACCTCGTCGGCGTGCGCGACGTCATCGGCAAGGAGGGCCTCGACAAGGTCTTCGAAGTGCTGCGCGCTCCCTTCACCGAGGAGCCCACCAACTGGTCCCGACGCTACAAGGCGAACCTCGAGAAGCTCGCTTCCGGCGACGTGATCAAGGTCTCCGAGGTCGTGCGCGACCTCTGGCGCCGCGACCAGGACCGCGGCCTCTCCGCCGGCGAGAAGCGCATGCTCGCGAAGGCCCGCCAGATCCTCATCTCCGAGCTGGCGCTCGCCGAGAAGACCGACGAGGAGCAGGCCTCGACCGTCCTCGACGAGGTGCTCGCCTCCTAGCTGCGCGCCTGCTCGAGGCGGTGATGACGCCGTCGGCGCCGGGTCCGGTGCGGCGCGATACGCTCGACCCATGAGCGCGTCAACGGTCGCCGTCATCGTCGTCGCCGCGGGCAGCGGCACGCGACTCGGGCACGAAGAGCCCAAGGCGTTCGTCCCCCTCGGCGGGAGCTCCATCCTCGGCGTCGCACTGGATGCCGTGCTCGGCATGCGCGAGACGCCGCATGTCGTGGTCGTGGTGCCGGCCGACCGGGTCGACGAGACGCGCACGCACTTCGAGGCCGTGGCCGCGGCCGCATCCGCTCCGCTCGACGTCGTCGCGGGCGGCGCGACCCGGCAGCAGTCGGTGGCGCTGGGTCTCGCCGTGCTGCCGCGCGTCGTCGACACGGTGCTCGTGCACGATGCCGCACGGCCGCTCACGCCGTCGATCCTCTTCGACGAGGTCGTCGCCGCCGTGCGGTCGCGGGACCGCGGCGTGATCCCCGCGCTCGACGTCGTCGACACCATCAAGCGGGTCGGTGAGCACGGGCGCGTGCTCGAGACCGTCGACCGCGCGCAGCTCGCCGCGGTGCAGACGCCGCAGGGGTTCCCGCGCTCGGCCCTCGACGCGGCGTATGCCGCCGCAACGATCGAGTTCACGGATGACGCGGCGCTCGCGGCATCCGCAGGGCTCGCGGTCGACGTGGTTCCGGGTGACACGCGGGCGTTCAAGGTGACGCTGCCCGCCGACCTGCGGCGGGCCGAGTCGCTCGTGGGCGAGCGCGCGGGCGCCGCTCGCGGCAGCGGCCCCGACCCCGACCCCGCGCGTGCCGCCGCTCCGCCCGACGGCCCTGAACGCGGCGGCACGCCTCGGATCGGCACGGGCGCCGACGTGCATGCGTTCGCCGACGACCCGAACACTCCGCTCTGGCTCGCCGGCCTGCACTGGCCGGGGGAGCGCGGGCTCTCGGGCCACAGCGACGGCGACGCCGCGAGCCACGCGATCTGCGATGCGCTGCTCGCGGCCGCTGGACTCGGCGACGTCGGCGGGGTCTTCGGCACCGGTGACCCGCGGTTCGAGGGCGCACACGGCGAGGTGTTCCTCGCCGAGACGCTCCGGCTGGTGCGGGACGCGGGATTCGTGGTTGGCAACGTCACGGTGCAGGTGGTCGGCAACCGTCCGAAGCTCGCACCGCGGCGTGCTGAGGCCGAGGCGCTCCTCTCCGGCATCCTCGGCGCGCCGGTGAGCGTCGCCGCGACCACGACCGATGCGCTGGGCTTCACGGGTCGTGGCGAGGGCATCGCCGCGATCGCGACCGCGCTCGTGGTCCCCGCCTGAGCGCAGCCGCGGCGCTCATGCCGGCCGCCGCGTCATCGTGGAGTCGCGCCGGTAGGCTTGGCGGGTGACCGTGCGACTCTACGACTCGAAGGCCCAGGCCCTGCGTGACTTCGTGCCCCTCCGCGAAGGACGCGTCGGCATGTACGTCTGCGGACCGACGGTGCAGTCGAGCCCGCACATCGGGCACCTGCGCAGCGCGCTCGTCTACGACATCCTGCGCCGCTGGTTCTCCTATCGCGGCTACGACGTCGTCTTCGTGCGCAACGTCACCGACATCGACGACAAGATCCTCGCGGCTGCGCAGGAGGAGGACTCGAGCACCGAGGAATGGTGGGCACTGGCGTACCGCGTCGAGCTCGAGTTCACGGCGGCGTATGCGTCGCTCGGCATCCTGCCGCCCACCTACGAGCCCCGCGCGACGGCGAGCGTGCAGCAGATGCAGCAGCTCATCGCACGGCTCATCGAGCTCGGCCATGCGTACCCTGCCCCCGACGCCTCGGGCGACGTGTACTTCGACACGGCGGACTGGGCCGCATACGGCGAGCTCACCCGCCAGTCCCGCGACCACATGGAGCCAGCCGCCGACGCCGATCCGCGCGGCAAACGCGACCCGCGCGACTTCGCCCTCTGGAAGGGCCGCAAGCCCGAGGAGCCGGCGTCGGCCTCGTGGGACTCGCCGTGGGGCCTCGGCCGCCCCGGCTGGCACATCGAGTGCTCGGCCATGGCGTCACGGTACCTCGGCGAGGAGTTCGACCTGCACGGCGGCGGCCTCGACCTGCGGTTCCCGCACCACGAGAACGAGCTCGCGCAGTCGACCGCGGCCGGCCAGGCCTTCGCGCGCTACTGGGTGCACAACGGGCTCGTGAACGTCGGCGGCCAGAAGATGTCGAAGTCGCTCAACAACTCGGTCTACGCGAATGAGCTCCTCGAGCTCGCGACGCCCCTCGCCGTGCGCTACCTGCTCGGCGCGGCGCACTATCGCTCGACGCTCGACTACTCACCGACCTCGCTCATGGAGGCGCAGGCGGCGGTCGACCGCATCCGCGCTTTCCTCGTGCGCGTGGAGCGCCGCCTCGCGGGCACGCGCTATGCCGGTGTCGGCAGCCCCGTCATCCCCGACGCGTTCGCCGCGGCCATGGACGACGACCTCGGCGTCCCGCAGGCGCTCGCGGTGCTGCACGACAGCGTGCGCGCGGGCAACCAGGCGCTCGACGCCGAGGAGCTGCACGACGCGGCGACGCTGCACGGCCAGGTGGTCGCCATGGTCGAGCTGCTCGGCATCGACCCGCGCGACGAGCACTGGGCGCCGGATGCCGCGCCCGAGGCATCCGCGCTCGACACCCTCGTCACCCGCCTCGTCGAAGACCGCCAGGCCGCCCGCGCAGCCAAGGACTTCGCTGCGGCGGACCGGATCCGCGCGGAGCTGGCCGCAGCGGGCATCACCATCGAAGACAGCCAGACCGGAACGCATTGGAGCCTCGGATCATGAAGGGCAGCGGCAAGCCGCGCGCCGGCGCAGTGCGCAAGGCGGGCAAGAACAAGCAGGTCGGCACCGGCGGTCACGGCCGCAAGTCGCTCGAGGGCAAGGGCCCCACGCCGAAGGCGGAGGACCGCGCCTGGCATCCGGCCGGCCAGCGCAAGGCCGCACAGGAGCGGTATGCCGCGTCCGGCGGCAAGGGCAAGCCGGGCGGCAGGGTCGCCGGGCAGCCTCGCGGCGCCTCCGGTGCGTCCCGCCGCGCGAAGTCGGGCGACGAGTCCGAGATCGTGACCGGCCGCAACTCGGTCGTCGAGGCGTTGCGCGCCCGCATCCCCGCGACCACGCTCTACGTCGCCGCCCGCGTCGAGATGGACGACCGCGTGAAGGAGGCGATGAAGATCGCCACCAGCCGCAGCATCCCCATCCTCGAGGTCATGCGGCCCGAGCTCGACCGCCTCGCCGGGGAGGGCGGCGTGCACCAGGGCCTCGCGCTCAAGGTGCCGCCTTACGAGTACGCCCACCCGATCGAGCTCCTCGACCAGGTGCTCGCCCGCGACGAGACACCGCTGCTCGTGGCGCTCGACGGCGTCACGGACCCGCGCAACCTCGGGGCGATCCTCCGGTCGACGGGCGCGTTCGGCGGCCAGGGCGTGATCGTGCCGCAGCGGCGCTCGGTCGGCGTGAACTCGGCGGCGTGGAAGACGTCGGCGGGCGCCGCGGCGCGCGTGCCTGTCGCGATGGCGCCGAACCTCACGCAGACGCTGAAGGCGCTCAAGGAGCGCGGCGTCTTCGTGCTCGGTCTGGACGGTGACGGCGACGTGTCGCTTCCCGGACTCACGTGGGCCGACCGTCCGATCGTGATCGTCGTCGGCAGCGAGGGCAAGGGGCTCTCGCGACTCGTCGCCGAGACGTGCGACGCGATCGTCGCGATCCCGATCGAGTCGTCTACCGAGTCCCTGAATGCGGGCATCGCGGCATCCGTCACCCTCTACGAGATCTCGAAGCTCCGCGCCACCCCATCGCCGGGCGAGTAGCGCCGAAGGCACGTATCGAGACCCGCCTCGCGGGTCAGACCTTGAGGCGCCAATCCTGCTCGTCGTCGGGGTCGACGACGGCGATGGCCGACGTGTCGGGCGGGATCACATCGATCGTCGTGGTCGAGCCCGTCGGCGGGCCGATCACGGTCGCCTCGTCGCGGCGGTGCCGCAGCACAGAGTTCACGTAGGACGTGACCGCCTCGGCGAGTGGGATGTCGTGGCCCGCCTGCTGCGCCATGAACCAGCGATGCTCGAGGAGCTGGTGGAACACCTCCGCCGGCTCGAGCTTGCCGCGCAGGTCGACGGGGATCGCCCGCACCACCGGCTCGAACACGCGCATGAGCCACTCATGGGCGACCATCTCCTCGTCGAGGTCCGCCTTGCCGTAGGCCGCACGGTAGGAGTCGAGGTCGTTCAGCAGCCGCCGCGCCTGGTTCTCGCCGGCGTCAAGGCCCGTGAGACGCAGGAGCCGCCGCTGGTGGTGGCCCGCGTCGACGACCTTCGGCTGGATGCGCACCGTGGTGCCGGTGTCATCCGTGCGGATCGCGAGCTCCTCGATGTCGAAGCCGAGGTCGTTCAGGCGGTTCACGCGTTCGTTGATGCGCCAACGCTCCGCGGTCAAGAACGACTCCGAACCCGTGAGCTCCTTCCACAGGCTGCGGTACGCCTCGACGATGCCGCTCGAGATGCGCACCGGGTCGAGCTCGTCCGCGACGCGGCCGCCCGCCTCGAGGTCGAGCAGCTCGCCCGCGATGTTCACCCTGGCGATCTCGAGGTCGTTCTCGCGCTGGCCGTTGGAGAGCCCGCCCTCGTAGAGCTTGCCCGTCTCGGCATCCACGAGGTAGGCGGCGAAGGCGCCGGCGTCACGGCGGAAGAGCGTGTTCGAGAGCGACACGTCGCCCCAGAAGAAGCCCACGATGTGCAGGCGCACCAGGAGCACCGCGAGCGCGTCCACGAGCCGCGTCGCCGTGTCGGGGCGCAGCGTCTGCGAGAACAGGGCGCGATATGGGAGCGAGAACCGGAGGTGGCGCGTCACGAGCACGGGCTTCAGGGGCTCGGCCTCGGCATCCGTGCGGTTCGTGATCACCGCGACGGGCTCGACGCAGGGGATCTCGAGCCGCTGCAGCCGGCGGAGCATCTCGTACTCGCCCTTGGCCATCTCGGCCGTGGTCTCCTTGATCGCCACGACATGCCCCGCGAGGTGGGCGAAACGCACGAGGTGGCGGGAGATGCCCTTCGGCAGGGCCGCGATCGTGTCGTTCGGCCACGCCTCGAGTGGCAGCTCCCACGGGAGGTCGAGGAGAGCCGGATCGGCCATGGCCGAGGTGATCGAAAGTGAGCCGCTCATCGTGGTTCAGCGTAGCCGCGGTTGATCGGGTGCGCAGAAACGGAGGATGCCGCCCGGGCCGAAGCCCGACCGGCATCCTCCGTGCGATCGGGGCGCGTCAGATCACCACGGCCTTGTCGCTGAGGCGCTCGCCCGACTCGGTGTCGAAGAGGTGCACGTGGTTCGGCGTGGCAGTGAGGTACACCCTGTCGCCGGCGTTCGGGTGCATGCGGCCGTCGACGCGGGCGACGATGTCGGTGCGCTTGCCCTCGACCGTCGAGTGGCCGTAGAGGTAGCCGTCGGCGCCGAGCTCCTCGACGAGGTCGACCTCGACCGCCAGGCCCTCACCCTCGTGCGGCGAGACGGTGATGTCCTCGGGACGCACGCCGATGGTGGCGATCGCGCTGCTCGCATCAGCGAGGATCTCGCGGTCGACCGGCACGGTCGCGGTGCCGAACTTCACGCCACCCTCGACGAGGTCGGCGTGGAAGAGGTTCATCGCGGGGGAGCCGATGAACCCGGCGACGAAGACGTTGTTGGGCTTCGCGTAGAGGTCGCGCGGGGTGCCGACCTGCTGCAGGATGCCATCCTTCAGCACGGCGATGCGGTCGCCCATGGTGAGCGCCTCCACCTGGTCGTGCGTGACGTAGACCGTCGTGACGCCGAGGCGGCGCTGCAGCGACGCGATCTGGGTGCGGGTCTGCACGCGGAGCTTCGCGTCGAGGTTCGACAGCGGCTCGTCCATGAGGAACACCTGGGGCTGGCGGACGATCGCGCGGCCCATGGCGACGCGCTGCCGCTGGCCGCCCGAGAGCGCCTTCGGCTTGCGGGCGAGGTAGGGCTCGAGGTCGAGGAGCTTCGCGGCTTCGAGCACGCGAGCCGCGCGCTCCTCCTTGCCGACGCCGGCGATCTTGAGCGCGAAGCCCATGTTCTCGGCAACGGTCATGTGGGGGTAGAGCGCGTAGTTCTGGAAGACCATCGCGATGTCGCGGTCCTTCGGCGGCACGTCGGTGACGTTGCGGTCGCCGATGAAGATGTTGCCCTCGTTGACCTCTTCGAGGCCCGCGAGCATTCGGAGGGACGTGGACTTGCCGCAGCCCGAGGGGCCGACGAGCACGAGGAACTCGCCGTCTGCGACCTCGAGGTCGAGCTTGTCGACCGCCGGACGCGTGCCGCCCGGATAGAGGCGGGTGGCCTTGTCGAACGTGACTGATGCCATGGTTCTGTTCTCCTTCACCGGCAGGTACGTGCCGGACGATCCGTAGTGAATGGAATGCGTCGACCTCGACGCCAACTCAGTATCGCACGCGAGCGAGCCGCCGCAGCACGCTCGTCGGGTGAGCGCGCTCCCACGTCTGGCGGACTCCCATGCCGGACGCGGCACGCATGCGGCATCCGCTTGGGTGATTCCCAGACACGCTTCCTACTATCGTTGGTGCGTTCGCATGCATACCGCGCGCGCACCCACAGCGACCGGAGTGACCATCGATGACCTACGGCGGATCGAATCAGCCACGCCCATCCCGTAACGAACGCAGAGAGGCTGCGCGAGAGAAGGCCAGGATCCTCCGCGAGGAGCAGAAGAAGCGGGAGCGTCGCAACAAGGTCCTCATCCAGGGCGGCATCATCGTGGCGGTCGTGGCCGTGGCGGCCCTGATCGGCGTGCTCATCTTCCAGAACGTGCAGCCCGACGGCCCGGGCCCGCAGAACATGGCGAGCGACGGCATCGTGCTCACCGCCGGAGAGGACGGCGGCATCGTGGCCGTCGAGACGCCGGCCCTGGCCGCCGGTGCGACGCCCACCTCGACCGTGCCCGACGAGAGCGGCGAGGTCGCCAACATCGTCATGTACATCGACTACCTCTGCCCGTTCTGCGGCCAGTTCGAGGCGACCAACTCGGATTCGCTGCGCACGATGGTGGAGTCGGGAGCCGCGACGCTCGAGGTGCACCCCATCGCGATCCTCTCGAACAAGTCGGCGGGCACGCGATACTCGGATCGGGCCGCCAATGCGGCGGCCTGCGTGGCCGACTCCTCACCCGACTCGTTCTTCGACTTCAACGCGATCCTCTTCGAGAACCAGCCCGAGGAGGGCACGGAGGGCCTCACCAACGACGAGCTGAAGGCGCTCGCCGACGAGGCCGGCGTCTCGAGCGTCTCGACGATCGAGCAGTGCATCGACGACGAGCAGTTCAAGTCGTGGCTGCGGGACGCCACGAACCGCGCGCTGACCGAGCCGGTGCCGAACTCCGAGGTGCCGTCGATCACGGGCACCCCGACCGTGCTCGTGAACGGCCAGCAGTACGGCGGCTCGCTGGAGGACCCGCAGGAGTTCCAGGCGTTCGTGCTCCAGGCGACGAGCGCGACGTTCAACGACTCCGAGGCCACGCCGACGCCCACCCCGACTCCGGCGCAGTAGCGCGACCACGAAGGCCCGGCCCCGTGCCGGGCCTTCGTGCTGTCGGTAGGATGTCGGGGAGGCTCCGCCTCTGGCCGGCTTGGCGCAATTGGTAGCGCACCGCTCTTGTAAAGCGGTGGTTGCGGGTTCGAGTCCCGCAGCCGGCTCTATACCGGCTCTATACCGGCTCTATACCGGCTCTCTGCCGAGACTCCGAGCGCGGATGCCGCAGCCCGAGGCCGCACCGTCGCAGCAGGAGGCCGTCAGTCGAGCGTGGTCAGGCGCGACGCGGCGATCCGGTCGGTGCGGCGGTCGGGCCGTCGGCCCCCCGGCAGGCCGCCGACGTAGAGCCAGCCGAGCAGGCGCTCGTGCGGCCCGAGACCGTGCATCTCGGCGACGAGCGGATGCCGCGTGTACGGCCCCGTGCGCCACATGACGCCCCAGCCCGCCTCGTCGAGGAGCAGGCTCAGCAGGTGCGCGACGCCGGCGGCGGACGCCTCCTGTTCCCATTCGGGCACCTTGGCGTGGTCGAGCGTCGCCACCACGACGACAGCCAGCAGCAGCGGGGCGCGAAGGGGTTTTCCCGCCAGTTTCCGTGCGTCATCACCCTCCGCGCCCGCCGCCGCAGCGAGGGCTGCGCCGAGCCGCTCCCGCGCCGCGCCGCGCAGTGCGATCACCCGCCAGGGCCGGAGCGACGCGTGGTCGGCCACGCGCGACGCGCCCTCGAGCAGCTCGAGCAGTGCACGGTCGTCTGGCGCGGCATCCGTCACCTTCGACGCCGACCGCCTCGCGAGCGCGGCGTCGAGCGCGGTCGCCAACGCTAGGACTCCGGGGTGAAGTCGAGGGCGATCGAGTTCATGCAGTAGCGGTCTCCCGTGGGCGTGCCGAAGCCGTCGGGGAAGACGTGCCCCAGGTGCGAACCGCAGTTCGCGCACCGGACCTCGGTCCGGAGCATCCCGAGCGACGTGTCCTCGATGAGCTCGACCGCCTCGGGTCGCACGGACTCGTAGAAGCTCGGCCACCCGCAGCCGGAGTCGAACTTCGTCCCGCTCTTGAAGAGCTCGGCGCCGCACGCCGCACAGGCGTAGACGCCGGACCGCTCCTCGTCGAGGAGCTCACCCGTCCACGGGCGCTCCGTGGCCGCCTCGCGGAGCACGGCGTAGCGGTCGTCGCCCAGCTCGGCGTGCCACTGCTCGTCGGTCCTGTTCACGCGATACGCCATGGGCGCTCCTTCCGTCGGGTGCCGCGGTGGCCCGCCACCATCGTCGCAGGTCCTCCTGCACGCCATACAACGCGTGACGGATGCCCCGTGTTCCATGGACCGGCGACGCACACGCCGCGGCGCTCGGCTCCCTCACGGCGACGTGTCCCTAGGATGTGCTGCAGGCGGCGACCGGCCGCGCGACGGGAGGAAGCATGAGCGCCGAGCGAGTGCCCACCCGCGACGACGGCGAGGCCGGCCTCGACGAACGCGCACGGCGCGTGCTCGCGTTCGAGGGCCGTGCGTGGCAGCAGGCGGGCCTCAAGGCGGAGGCGATCCGTGACGAGTTCGGCATCTCGGCCGCCCGTTACTATCGGATCCTCGGCGAACTCATCGATTCGCCAGCAGCGCTCCGACATGACCCGATGCTGGTCAAGCGCCTGCAGCGGATGCGCGAGGCGCGCGCGGCGACGCGGGCGCGTCGTTCGCTCTCGATCGGCCGTCCGCTCGACTGAGCGCGGCCCCGACCCGACGACTGGACCCATGGCGCAGAAGTTCCCCCGCGATCGATTCGACTCCATCCCGCACGGCATCGAGCGGGTGGGGGCCCATCGTGCGCCGGCTCGCAAAGGCGCCGGCTGGGTGGCGTTCGGGTGGGCCGCCCTCGCCACCGTCGTGCTCGCCGCGGCCGGGATCGGCGGCGTGATCGCCTTCAACGACCGGCTGAACTTCGGAGACGCCGGAGTGGCCACGCCGACGCCGACACCCGTCGTGACGGCTGCGCCGACGGTCGCGCCCGACATTCCGGTCACCGTGCTGAACGGGACGACCACGTCCGGCCTGGCGGCCCGGGCCGGCGAGGCGCTCACCGCTGCGGGCATCCCCGTGGGCACCACCGCCAACGCGAGCGAGGACACCCTCACCGAGACCGTCGTGTACTACGCCACCGCCGATCTCGAGGGCGCCGCTCGCGGCGTCGCCGCGGCCATCCCCGAGGCGGACGTGCGGCTGTCGGAACAGTTCGCCGCGATCGGCACGCCGCTCGTGCTCGTGGTCGGTTCCGACTATGCGGCGGCCACCGGCGGCTGATCGCAGCCGAATCGTTGCCATTCTGCGACATTTCCTTGCGTGGAGCCTCTTGTGCCGCGACGGCACGTCGTTAGTATCTGGAATTGGTCGCTCTATCCCGTGTGAACGCCCGGTGCCGCCAGCGGTGCCCTGTCAGCACGATACGAGGGGGCCCGGTACAGGCGACAGGCACGTGCTGATCGACATACGGCAACTTGGGAGCAACGCATGGCGAACGGAACCGTCAAGTGGTTCAACGCTGAGAAGGGTTACGGGTTCATCACCGTCGAAGGCGGAGGGCAGGACGTCTTCGTCCACTATTCCGCGATCGACATGGCGGGCTACAAGGTGCTCGAGGAGGGCCAGCAGGTCGTGTTCGAGGTCGGCACCGGCTCCAAGGGGCCGCAGGCCGAGGCCGTGCGCCCCGCCTAGACCACGAGCTCGAACGCGCCGCCGGTCAGCCGGCGGCGCGTTCGCACATCGTGTCCGGCGGCTTCGCCTCGCGCAGCGATCCGGCGCCCGCGTCGCCAGCCGCTCCGGCGCGCACGCGGTCGCCGGAGCGGCGATGCCGGGTGGCGCGCCGTACTGCCGCATCCCGCGCGCGATCGGTACCATGGCCTCATGGGGCGGCGGGCCGGATCGGCCCCGGTGCGGCGGGGCGTACCCTTCGCTGCGCTGGCAGCCGCCGCCCTGCTCCTTGCGGGGTGCGACGCCGCCTCCGTCGACCTGATCGTCTCGACGCCCACCGCCACCCCGCGCCCGGTCGCCGAGGGGGAAGGGCCGATCGCGATCGCGTTCGCGCCGCTGCGCGGGACGCGAGTGGACGGCGCAGGACCGCAGCATCCGTCGATCGCGGTGAAGATCGACAACCACGAAGACGCGCGACCGCAGATCGGCCTGAACCGCAGCGACATCGTGTTCGAGGAGCTCGTGGAGGGCGGCCTCACCCGCTACGTCGTGATCTGGCACTCCGACGTGCCTGATGCCGTGGGGCCGGTGCGATCCATCCGGCCCATGGACCCCGACATCGCGTCGCCGTTCGGCGGCATCATCGCCTACTCGGGCGGCCAGGAGCGTTTCATCAACCTGATGATGGAGACCGGGCTCGTGAACCTCGTGTTCGACTTCGACGAGTCGGGCCTATTCGAGCGTGCGGATGATCGACCCGGGCCTCATGACGTGATCCTCGCCGCGGCGGAGGCGGTCGGTTCGAACGCCGCCCTTGCACCGCCCCCCGTGCAGTTCGCCTACGGTACCGCCGACCCGCTGGCGGCGCCGGCGCTCGCCGCCGCGCCGACGTCGCGCATCGAGCTCGTGTTCTCCGATGGCCGGTATCCGTCGTGGGAGTGGGACCCGACGACGTACGCCTGGCTGCGCTCGCAGGAGGGCCAGCCCGACCTCGAGGCGTCGGGAGAGCGGGTACGCGCGACGAACCTGGTCACCCTGCGCGTCGGGATCGAGTGGCCGTACGACGAGGTGCCGCTCACCGTGCTGCGGGGTGCGGGCGAGGCATGGGTCTCCGTGGCGGGCAAGACCGCGCACGGCACGTGGACGAAGCAGGACGGGGGCGCTCCCATCGTGCTCACTGCCGACGACGGCAGTGCGCTCCGACTGGCGCCGGGCAACACGTGGGTCGAGCTCGTCCCCAATGAGGGATCCGCCGCGTTCGCGCCGTGAGGGCGGTTCGCCGCGCCTCGGCCGCGGCCGCGCGGCATCCGGCGACGTTGACGCGTTCGGCGAACATGGGAAGCACCGCGGCCGCCAGCATCCGCGCTCGCTTGCACTCGTGACGGTCGAGTGCCAGAATCGTCTTAGCACTCACTCGATTTGAGTGCTAAACCAACGAATCTTTGAGACGTCCGAGAAGGGACGAGAGACACACATGGCAAAGATCATTGCTTTCAACGAGGAGGCCCGCCGCGGGCTCGAGCGTGGACTCAACCAGCTCGCCGACGCGGTCAAGGTGACCCTCGGCCCGCGCGGCCGCAACGTCGTGCTCGAGAAGAAGTGGGGGGCCCCCACGATCACCAACGACGGCGTGTCGATCGCCAAGGAGATCGAGCTCGACGACCCGTACGAGAAGATCGGCGCCGAGCTCGTCAAGGAGGTCGCCAAGAAGACCGACGACGTCGCAGGCGACGGCACCACCACCTCCGTCGTGCTCGCTCAGGCGCTCGTGCGCGAGGGCCTCCGCAACGTCGCCGCCGGCGCCGACCCCATCTTGCTGAAGCGCGGCATCGAGAAGGCCGTCGAGGCCGTCTCCGCCGAGCTGCTGAAGGCCGCCAAGGAGATCGAGACCAAGGAGGAGATCGCCGCGACCGCGTCGATCTCCGCCGCCGACGATCAGATCGGCGCCATCATCGCCGAGGCCATCGACAAGGTCGGCAAGGAGGGCGTCGTCACCGTCGAGGAGTCGAACACCTTCGGCACCGAGCTCGAGCTCACCGAGGGCATGCGCTTCGACAAGGGCTACCTGTCGGCGTACTTCGTCACCGACCCCGAGCGCCAGGAAGTGGTCTTCGAAGACACCTACATCCTGATCGTCAACGGCAAGGTCTCGAACATCAAGGACCTGCTCCCCATCGTCGACAAGGTGATCCAGACGGGCAAGCAGCTGCTCATCATCGCCGAGGATGTCGACGGCGAGGCGCTCGCGACCCTCATCGTGAACAAGATCCGCGGCATCTTCAAGTCGGTCGCCGTCAAGGCTCCCGGCTTCGGCGACCGTCGCAAGGCGCAGCTGCAGGACATCGCGATCCTCACGGGTGGCCAGGTCATCTCCGAGGAGGTCGGCCTCAAGCTCGAGAACGCTACCCTCGACCTGCTCGGCCAGGCTCGCAAGGTCGTCATCACCAAGGACGAGACCACGATCGTCGAGGGCGCGGGCGACCACGAGGCCATCGCCGGTCGCGTCGCGCAGATCCGCGCCGAGATCGAGAACACGGACTCGGACTACGACCGTGAGAAGCTCCAGGAGCGCCTCGCGAAGCTCGCCGGCGGCGTCGCCGTCATCAAGGCGGGCGCGGCCACCGAGGTCGAGCTCAAGGAGCGCAAGCACCGCATCGAAGACGCGGTTCGCAACGCGAAGGCCGCCGTCGAGGAGGGCATCGTCGCCGGTGGTGGCGTCGCCCTCATCCAGGCCGGCAAGAAGGCGTTCGCCACGCTCGAGCTCACGGGCGACGAGGCGACCGGCGCGAACATCGTGAAGGTCGCCATCGAGGCGCCGCTCAAGCAGATCGCCCTCAACGCGGGCATGGAGCCGGGCGTCGTCGCGAACCGGGTCGCAGAGCTGCCCGACGGTCACGGCCTGAACGCCGCGACCGGCGAGTACGGCGACCTGCTCGCGCAGGGCATCATCGACCCTGCCAAGGTGACCCGTTCGGCGCTGCAGAACGCCGCGTCGATCGCCGGCCTCTTCCTCACGACCGAGGCCGTCGTCGCCGACAAGCCCGAGCGGAACCTGGCTCCGGTCGGCGACCCGACGGGTGGCATGGACTTCTAGTCCACACACGATCCCAGGCCTCGGCCGCGATCCACGCGATGGGCGTCTCCTTCGGGAGGCGCCCATCGTCGTGTTCTGCGCACCCAGTCGCTAGCGCAGGAAGAGCCGCGCGTTGGCCTGTTCGGCGTCGGCGTACTGGGTCGCGGCGATGCCGAGCGCATGGCTGAGTTGCGCGAGGCTCTGCTCCACGTGCAGTTGCGTGGTCCGCCACTCGGACACCGCGCCCTGGAACGCGGTCGAGGCCTGGCCCGACCACGACGACTGCAGCCCGGTGAGTTGGCCGAGGAGTGAGCCGACCTCGGCCTGGATGCGGCCGATGGTGCCCTGCACGGTCTGGGTGGCGGCGGACACCTGCGCGGCGTCGACGTGGTACGTGGTCATTCGGGTCGTCCCTTCGCTCGATACGTGCGTCCACCGTAGGTCGTGTCGAGCTGCGGACAGCCGACGGTGGGCGCGCCGCTGAGCGGCATCCGCGAGATGCGCGATGGTGAGGACGAGTCGGTCGGCTCAGCCCGCCGAGATCGGCTGCGGCGCGGCCGACGAGCCCGCGAGCGGAAGCGACACGCGGAACGTCGCACCGCCGCCCGCGGTCTCCACCACGTCGACGGCGCCGTTGTGCGCGGCCACGATCGACGACACGATCGCGAGTCCCAGGCCCGACCCGCCGGTCTCGCGCGTACGCGAGGTGTCGGCACGCCAGAACCGCTGGAAGATCTTCTCGCGGATCTGCGGCGGGATGCCGTCGCCGTGGTCGACGACCTCCACCATCGCCCGCTCGGCGGCATCGTCGATCGACACGCGGATCTCGAGGGGGCTGCTGTCCGTGGTGAAGCGGATCGCGTTCGCCATCAGGTTCGTGATGACCTGCCGGATCTTGTTCTCCTCAGCGAGCACCACGGCCCGTCGCACGGGTGCGGTCGCCGGCGCGGTGACGGTCGCCGTGGACGGCGACTCCTGCGGGTCCATGGCGGCGACCGTCGTCACGGCGGCGTCGGAAGCGGAGGCCCGCGCCTTCGCCGACTGTCCGCGTCGCGAGCCGGATGCCGCTGCGCCCGCCCTCGGCCCCGAGCCGCGCCGTGACGCACTCGGCGTCAGCGCCTCGCCGCGCAGGCGACGTCCGCGGAGCCGCGCGAGCGTGGCACCCGCGAACGAGATCGCGCCGGTCACCGGACGGTCGGCTTCGAGCTCGAGCTCGACCTCGAGATCGGGTGATGGCGAGCTCGCCGCAACCGCAGCGCTTGGTTCCTCGGGCGCGATGACGGTGATCGTGCGACCGGGGTTGGCCGCCATCGCGTCGAGTGCGGCGTCGCGTGCGAGCGGCACGAGGTCGACCTCGGCGAGTTCCAGCGGCTTCGCCTCATCGAGTCGGGCGAGGGCGAGGAGGTCCTCGACGAGGCCGCCCATGCGGATGGCCTCCTTCTCGATGCGGTCCATCGCCTGCGCGACCTCGTCGGAGGTCTGCAGTGCGCCCATGCGGTAGAGCTCGGCGTAGCCGCGCACCGACACGAGCGGCGTGCGGAGCTCGTGCGAGGCGTCGCCGACGAACCGCCGCATCTGCTCGATCGTGCGCGCGCGGTCGCGGAACGCCCGGTCGATGCGGTTGAGCATCGTGTTGAGCGAACGGTTGAGGCGGCCGACCTCGGTGTTCGGCGTGGCGCCGCCGAGGCGCTGGCTGAAGTCGCCGTCGGCGATCGCGGCGGCGGTGCGCTCGACCTCGCGCAACGGCATGAAGGTGGACGTCACGAGCATGCGGGTGAGCAGGGCGCCGATGAGCACCACGCCGAGGCCGAAGCCGAGGAAGATCGTGAGGTACACGGCGAGCAGCCGCTCGGTGTCCTTCGACGAGATCGCGATGATGATCGGCGCGTAGTTGCCGTGCTGGTCCGCCGTCATCAACGCCGCGACGGCCCGGAAGGTCGGGTTGCCGGCGTCGTCGGGAAGGGTGAACACCTGGTAGCCGCCCGCGTTCTTCGCGTTCACCGTCGCAGCGGTGAGGGTGGCCGGCCACGCCGGCAACTCGGAGCGGGGGCGATCGCGCCAGTTGTGGTTCACGAACTCGCCGGTGCGATCGTCGTAGAGCGCCACGAAGACGTCGTCGGTCGGACGGAAGCCGAGGTCGTCCAGATCGGTGCCCGCGTTCGCCTCTTCGCCCTCGTCGGTGAAGTACTTCATCATGTCACCCGATGCGATGGCTTCGAGCTTGCCCTTCGTCTGCTCCTCGACGTAGGAGCGCAGCATCGCCGCAGTGCCGATGCCTGAGACGAGGAGCCCGAGCGTCAGCATCAGCACCGTCACCCCGGTGATCTTGGTGCGCAGCGAGATGCGGTTCCACCGCTCGGAAATCGTCTGGTGCATGGCGGGCCGAGTCTAGGCGGCGAAGCCTGAGTCAGGGCTTGGAGGACTTCAGCATGTACCCGAATCCTCGCTTCGTCTGGATCAGCGGCTCGTTGGAGTGCTGGTCGAGCTTGCGGCGGAGGTAGGAGATGTAGCTCTCGACGATGCCGGCGTCGCCGTTGAAGTCGTACTCCCAGACGTGGTCGAGGATCTGCGCCTTCGACAGCACCCGGTTGGGGTTCAGCATGAGGTAGCGCAGGAGCTTGAACTCCGTCGGGGAGAGCTCGACCGGCACGTCGCCGACGAGCACCTCGTGGGTGTCCTGGTCCATGGTCAGCTCGCCGGTGCGGATGACCGCGTCCTCCTCGGCATGCATGGTGCGACGCAGGATCGCCTTGATGCGCGCCACGATCTCGTCGAGGCTGAACGGCTTCGTGACGTAGTCGTCGCCGCCGACCGTGAGACCGGTGATCTTGTCCTCGGTGTCGTCCTTCGCGGTGAGGAACAGGATCGGCGCGGTGTACCCCGCCGAGCGGAGTCGCTTGGTCACGCCGAACCCGTTCATGTCGGGCAGCATGACGTCGAGGATGATGAGGTCGGGCTCCTCCTCGAGAACGGCCGAGATGGTCTGGGCGCCGTTGCCGACGGCGCGCACGGCGAATCCGGCGAAGCGCAGGCTCGTCGTGAGGAGGTCGCGGATGTTGGGCTCGTCGTCGACGATGAGAATGCGTGGTCCATCGCTCATGTGGACATTCTCTGCGCATCGGCTGGAACTTTCCTGAATGTTCATCGAGGGTCGCCGATCCAGTGCGGGCGGTGGAACACTTGGGCTATGGCGTCACGCGAACGGGTGGTCCTCATCGGGGGCGGGCTCACGACGGCGCGGGCCGCCGAGTCGCTCCGCCAGTCCGGCTTCGACGGCGAGGTCGTCGTGCTCGCCGAGGAGCGTCGGCTGCCCTATGAGCGGCCGCCGCTGTCGAAGGGGTACCTCACCGGTGCGGATGCCGCGGGCGTGGTCTATCCGCACGACGCCGCATGGTACCGCGCCAACGACATCGACGTGCGGCGTGGCGTGCGGGCCGCGGCCCTCGACACGTCCGCGCACACCGTGACCACGGCTGGGGCGGATGCCGCCGACGAGACGTTGCGCTACGACCGGCTCCTGCTCGCCACCGGCTCGTCGCCGCGCCGGTTCACGGGACCCGGAGCCGGACTCCGCGGCGTGCACACCCTCCGCCGCCTGCCCGACTCCACGAGGCTGCGCACCGCGTTCCGATCGGGCGACCGGCGCGTCGTCGTGGTCGGCGGCGGCTGGATCGGCCTCGAGACCGCCGCGGCCGCGCGCGGCTACGGCAACGACGTGACGGTGCTCGCGCGCGGCGAGGTGCCGCTCGCATCCGCCATCGGGCCGGAGCTCGGCGCCATGTTCCTGGGGCTGCACGAGGAGCACGGCGTCGACATGCGCATGGGCACCGGCGTCGCGTCGCTCACCGGGGAGGGCGGGCGCGTCACGGGCGTCGTGCTCGGCACCGGCGAGGAGATCCCCGCTGACCTGGTGCTGTTCGGCATCGGCGCCACGCCGAACACCGAGCTCGCGGCATCCGCGGGCCTGACCGTCGACGATGGGATCGTGACGGATGCCGGGTTCCGCACGAGCGCCGACGACGTGTTCGCCGCCGGCGACGTCGCGAACTCGTGGAATCCCCGCCTCGGTCACTGGCTGCGCGTCGAACACTGGGCGAATGCGCTCAACGGCGGGCAGCTCGTGGGTCGCGCCATCGCGGGCGAGCGTGTCGTCTACGACGACATCCCGTACTTCTTCACCGACCAGTACGACCTCGGCATGGAGTACTCCGGTTACGGCGAGCTCGCTGCCGACGCGGAGGTGGTGGTGCGGGGCGACCTTGCCGGGCGCGAATGCATCGCGTTCTGGCTCGCCGACGAGAGGGTCGTCGCCGGCATGAACGTCAACGTCTGGGACGTCAACGAGGCGGTGCAGCGGCTCATCCGCTCGGAGCGCGTCGTCTCGCGCGAGGAGCTCGCCGACCCGGGCGTGCCGCTCGACGCGCTCGCCGGGGACGCCACGTGAACCAGCCTTTGGGCGGCGCCGTGCGCCGCATCGGCTCCCGCGAGTTCGACTTCTCCCGGCAGGTCGCGGTGATGGCGATCGTGAACCGCACGCCCGACTCGTTCTACGACCGCGGCCGCACGGACTCGGTCGGTGCAGCGGTCGCGGCCGCCGAACGCGCGATCGCCGACGGCGCCGATTGGGTCGACATCGGCGGGGCCAAGTTCGCCCCAGGGCCGGCGATCCCGGTGGCGGAGGAGATCGACCGCGTGGTGCCGGTGGTCGCGGCCCTTGCCGGGTCGGGTGCGGTCATCTCGGTCGACACGTTCCACCCCGACGTCGCGCGGGCGGCGATCGCGGCCGGCGCGCACGTCATCAACGACACCACGGGGCTGCACGACCCCGCGATGGCCGACGTCGTCGCCGAGGTCGGGGCGACCGTCATCATCACCCACAGCCTCGCCGCGCCGCGCACGCCATATCCGTCGCCCAGGTACGGCGACGTGGTCGACGAGGTGGTCGCGTTCCTCCGCGGACGAGTGGCGTTCGCCGAGTCCCGCGGCGTGGCATCCGACCGCATCGTCGTCGACCCCGGACACGACCTCAACAAGCACACCCTGGACTCGCTCGCGCTCACGCGGCGGCTCGGCGAGGTCACCGCACTCGGGTATCCGACCCTCGTCGCCCTGTCGAACAAGGACTTCGTGGGCGAGAGCCTCGGGCGCCCGCGCGATCAGCGCGTGGAGGGGTCCCTCGCCGCCGCCGTGTACTGCGTCCTGCAGGGTGCGCGCATCGTTCGGGTGCACAACGTGCGCGAGACCGTCGACGCGATGCGCATGATCGAGGCGATCGAGGGATGGCGCGAGCCGGTGTTCCTGGAGCACAACCGATGAGCGCGGCCGTCGATCGCGACATGCTCCTCGCGGCCTACGACCTGCCGGACCGTACGACTCCGCGGGTGCGCATGAACTTCGTCATGAGCCTCGACGGCGCCGTGACGGTCGAGGGGCGCAGCGGCGGACTCGGCGACGAGAGCGACCGGCTGGCGATGCAGGTGCTCCGCACGCTCGCCGATGTCGTGCTCATCGGCGCGGGCACGGTGAGGGTCGAGGGGTACGGCGGCCTGCGCGTCGGCGAGTCGGATGCCGCGTGGCGGCGGTCGCACGGGCTCGCACCCCAGCCCCGCATCGCGGTCGTCTCGTCGCGGCTCGACCTCGACCCGACGCATCCGTTCTTCGCACGAGCCGTGGAGCGCCCGATCGTGGTGACCCACGCCGGCGCGCCCGACGAACGCCGAGGGGCCCTCGCCGACGCGGCCGACGTGCTCGTGTGCGGCGACGAGGCGGTGGACCCCCGCGCGATGCTCGACGCGCTCGCCGGGGCGGGCCTGCCGCAGGTGCTCTGCGAGGGCGGACCGCACCTGTTCGGCTCGCTCATCGAGGCCGACCTCGTCGACGAGCTCTGCCTCAGCCTGAGCCCGATGCTCGTCGCCGGCGAAGCGGGGCGGATCGTCCGGGGCGCGCCCGAGGTCGAGCTGCCGATGCGGCTCGTGCACGCGATTCCCGCCGGCGACCTGCTCCTGCTGCGCTACGCACGTGAGCGTACCGTGCACGGATAGCTCGCGAGCCGAGGCATTCCGGCTCGGCGATCGCTGCCGATCAGCGCACGGGTCAGCGTACGGGATGGTAGACGAGGTGCGTCACGATCGACGTGCTGCGCGCGGAGACCTGCTCGAACGCGGCTGGGGGCACTCCATCGAACAGGCGCTCGCCCGCGCCGATGATCGTCGGCGTCACGTGCACGCGCAGCTCGTCGATGAGCCCGGCTGCGAGGAACTGGTTGACCGTCCCCGGGCCGCCCGCGATCGCCACGTTGCGGTCGCCCGCCGCCGCGCGGGCTCGTTCGAGTGCGGCGTGGATGCCATCGGTGACGAAGTGGAAGGTCGTGCCGCCCTCCATGGGCAGGTCGGCGCGTTCGCGATGCGCGAGGACGAAGACGGGTCGGTGGTACGGCGGGTTCTCGCCCCACCAGCCGTGCCAGTCCAGGTCCCACTCGCCGCGGTCGGGGCCGAACATGTGGCGGCCCATGATGAAGGCGCCGGCATCGACGATGGCGTCGATCTCGGCCCTGTTCTCGGCCTCGGCCTCCGGGTCGAACATCCAGTCGTGCAGGCGGTCGTGCTCGATGGTGCCGAAGGGCAGCTCGCGGGTCTGGCCGGGGCCGGCGGCGAAGCCGTCCATGGAGACGGAGAGGTCGCAGGTGACGAGGGACATGCTGGCTCCTTGCTCGAGTCAAACGGATCGCATTCTGCAATTGGTGACGCTAGCGCGTCGTGGGGCGTTCGGCACCTGCCCGCGAGCCACCCGCTCGCGGTGTGCGCCGAGCTCCTCGAGCGCGGAGGCCCCGAGTTCTGGGATCGATTCATGGACGAGCTGCACGAGCAGCACCTCGGCATCCCGCGCCCCAGGCCAGGCGTCCGCGTTCGCCGAGCTCGCGCGTGCCGAGGCCTGAGGGCCTACGACCGCGGTCGACCCGCGCGGGTGAGGAGGAACGACCCGATTCCCAGGAGCACCGCGACCACCGCGGTGCCTGCGAACAGCGCGGGGAAGCCCATGCCGGCGTCCCTAAGGGGACCGGTGCCGAAGGCGGCGATGCCATAGCCCACCTGGTAGAACGCGATCACCGATCTCCCTGGCACTCAGGCTAGGACGATTTGCGGGTTCCGTCGACCGAATGTCGACGATCGCCGGGTACGAGTGTCAGGCGGCTTCGAGGGCGTGCGCGTCGAGGATCGTGTAGCTGTAGCCCTGCTCGGCGAGGAAGCGCTGGCGGTTCTGGGCGAAGTCCTGATCGACGGTGTCGCGCGCGACGAGCGTGTAGAAGTTCGCCGAGAGGCCCGACTCCTTGGGGCGCAGGAGGCGTCCGAGGCGCTGCGCCTCCTCCTGCCGCGAGCCGAACGAGCCCGACACCTGGATCGCGACGGTCGCCTCGGGCAGGTCCACCGAGAAGTTCGCGACCTTCGACACCACGAGCACTGGGGTCCTGCCTTCGCGGAACTCCTGGTAGAGCCGCTCCCGCTCGTCGACGGGCGTCGCGCCGGTGAGCTGGGGTGCGCCGAGCGCGTCGGCGAGCTCGTCGATCTGGTCGAGGTACTGGCCGATCACGAGGATCCGCTCGCCGGCGTGCTTGGCCACGAGCTCTTTCACCACCCCGAGCTTCGCGGGTGCGGTCGCGGCGAGGCGGTAGCGTTCGTCGTCGGCGGATGCCGCATACGTGAGCCGCTCGGACTGGGGCAGGTCGATGCGCACCTCGAAGCACGCCGCGGGGGAGATGAAGCCCTGCGCCTCGATCTCCTTCCAGGGTGCGTCGAAGCGCTTGGGGCCGATGAGGGAGAACACGTCGCCCTCGCGGCCGTCCTCGCGCACGAGGGTCGCCGTGAGGCCGAGGCGGCGGCGGGCCTGGAGCTCGGCCGTGAGCTTGAACACGGGCGCGGGCAGCAGATGCACCTCGTCGTAGACCACGAGGCCCCAGTCGAGGGCGTCGAGCAGGGCGAGGTGGGCGTACTCGCCCTTCCGCTTCGCGGTGAGGATCTGGTACGTCGCGATCGTGACGGGCCTCACCTGCTTGACCTGGCCGGAGTACTCGCCGATCTCCTCGGCCGTGAGGCTCGTGCGCCGCAGCAGCTCATCGCGCCACTGCCTGGCCGAGACGGTGTTGGTCACGAGGATGAGGGTCGTGGTCTTCGCCGTCGCCATCGCCCCTGCGCCGACGAGCGTCTTGCCGGCGCCGCACGGCAGCACGACGACACCCGATCCGCCGTCGAAGAAGTTGTCGACGGCCTTCTGCTGGTAGTCGCGCAGGTGCCAGTCGGCCTGGTCGAGGTCGATCGGATGAGGCGTGCCCGGCGTGTACCCGGCGAGGTCCTCGGCCGGCCAGCCGAGCTTCACGAGCTCCTGCTTGAGGGCGCCCCGCGCCCATGCCGCCACGAGGAAGCTCTGGTCGTCGATGCGTTCGGTCAGCAGCGGCGAGATGCGCTTCGCGCCGGCCACCTCGGTGAGCACCGCGATGTCGGACGAGTGGAGCCGGAGCGCACCGTCATCGGTGCGGTCGACGATGAGGCGACCGTACCGGGCGACGGTCTCGCGCATGTCCACGGCCACGGTCTGCGGCACCGGGAACTTCGCGTAGCGCTCGAGCGTCCCGAGCATGTCCTCCGCGTCATGACCGGCCGCCCTGGCGTTCCAGAGTCCGAGCCGGGTGATGCGGTAGGTGTGCACGTGCTCGGGTGCGCGCTCGAGTTCGGCGAAGACCGCGAGGTCGTGCCGCGCGTCCTCTGCGAGCGGATGCGCGACCTCGAGAAGCACGGTGCGGTCGCTCTGCACGATGAGGGGGCCGTCTGACATAGCGTTCGAGTCTACGCCCGCGCGCTGGACCTTGGAGGCGAAGGCCATTTCCGGGCCTTCGCGTCGTCAGACGTTCGTGGGCGCTGGCGACACCGCGGCGATCGCCGACAGCGGCAGGGTGCGCTCGATGTCCGCCTTGCGGTCGCGGGCGCGCAGGCGGCCGTTCGCGACGCTCGCGGGCGCGAGCAGGTAATCGGCCGTCTGCCCGCCCGGCATCCGCACCGTGACGGTCAGGGTCTCTTTCGCGCGTGCGGCGGCCTCGAGCTGACGTGCGAGCCAGGCCTGCTCGGTCGCGCCCTCGTCGCCGGTCGCGAGCACGCGGTCGAGCAGGGCCGCGATCGGGTCGGTCTTCGGCGGCGGGGGCGGTGCGGGTGCCAGCCGGTGCCGCCGCAACCGGATGATGTCGCCGTTCGCGTCCTCGGCGGCGACGGGGTACTTCGCGTCCGACAGCGCCCAGAACACGACATCGGGCATGAACCGCGACAGGAGGCGGTGAGGTCCGGTCTGCCGGAGCCCGATCGAGGCGAGCGACTGGTCGACGGCGAGGGTGCGCACGAGCTGCTCGTCGTCCGAGCGGATCGCGGCCCGCGCCGGCGCGTCCCCCTCGTCGGCGGCCGCCACCCGCACCGAGCCGAATCGGGCTGCGGCCTCCGCGACGAGGTAGGCGAGCGGCTGCGGGATGCCGGTGAGCGAGAGTCGGCCGAGGAACTCGAGGATCGATTCCGACGACTCGCCGGCCGCGAGCCCGCGGTTCACGGATGCCGCGCTCACTCGGTACGTCGAGGCGAGGTCGCGGCCCTCGACGTCGGCGAACCCGCGCAGTCGGGCGTCGAGCCCCGGCTCGAGCGGCCCGGGGGACACGATCGAGAGGTCGTGCTGCACGTACACCTTGTCGACCTGGGCCGGGAAGTGGGCCGCGAGCGTGCGGGCCGCTCGGTCGATGTCGCCGGCGAGCACGAGCCGGCCGGCCTCGATCGGCTCGCCGGCAACGGCGAGCCCGAGCGACTCGGCGTCGTCGACGAGCCGGTCGAGCGCCTCGTCGATCCATCGCCCGCCCGCCGGGTAGAACCAGCGGACGTCGTCGCGGAGGTCGGTGGCGGTGAGGGTCTCGCTTCGGCGCGCCACGAGCTCGCGCAGCGGCGTCGGGATCCGATCGCGCCAGCACTGCGCGAGCCGGCGCCAGCGCGCGGCGGCACTCTGCTGCGTCCACTCGGCGCCGAGGTCGGATTCGAGCCAGAACGCCCCGTCGCGCACGACCAGTCCGGCCTCGTCGGCGCGGTGGAACAGGCGCGGGAGCGCTTCGAGCGCGGCGCCGCTCGACTCGGCGAGCCGCTTCGAGTCGGGAAGGGCGAGCCCGCCCTTGGCGAGCTCACGGGCGGGCTGGGTGCCGAGTTCGGCGAGCAGTTCGGCGGTCGCCGCCACGGTGGCGTATGCGGTCTCGGCCGCGTGTCTCTCGAGGAGGCTCCGGTCGACGTCGTCGACGCCCACGAGCACGGGAGGGGCGGGTGCCGCGAGCTCGTCGACGGGCGGGATGTCGCGTGGCGTGTGCACGGCGATGCGCGCCGTCACGGCGGTGGGCACGTGCACGCGGTTGTCGGTTCGCATCACGAGCAGGGCCCCGGCCAGTTCGTCGAGCAGTGCCGGCGCGGCATCCGACAACTCGGCGGAGGCCCCGAGCTGCACGAGTTCGGCATGCACGGTGACGACCAGGGCGTCGCCGTGCTCGTCGGCGACCGATGACGCGGTCGTGAGCACCGCGAGGTGGCGTCGGTCGAGCCGGGTCAGGGCGTAGTCGAGGGAGTCGGGTGCGAGGAGCACCTCGGCGAGGTCGAAGAGGTCGCGCACGCCGCCGGCGTCGAACTCGCGCGACTGCAATGCCGACGCGAGTTCCTGTCGCGGCAGCCCGCGGAGTCGTGCAGCGAGCTCGAGCATCGGCCGCCGGTCAGCTCGACCCGGCCCGGCCCGCGCGGGCGCGGCGCACGCCGCTCACGATGAGCAGCGCGATGAGCAGGAGGAACGCGATCGGCAACCCGAACAGCGGCAGCGTGAGGACGGCCGGCCAGATGCCCTGACTGAATCCGTCGTTCGCGCCGGCGCCGGCCAAGGTGCCGATCATGACCGCGACGAAGGCGAGGATCGAGATTGCCACGATGCCGACGAACATGTAGGCGAGGACGCGCTCGGCACGGTGCTGGGTGATGGGGCCTGAGTCGCTCACCTCACCAGAATAGGGCAGCGGGCCGACGCAGGTCTCGCGGACTCCTAGACTGGACCGTGGACGGGCGCCCGATTCGGCCTGTCCCGATACATGCGAGCGAGGTTCACACGATGCCCACCGGCAAGGTCAAGTTCTACGACGAGGAGAAGGGATTCGGCTTCATCAGCTCCGATGACGGCCAGGAGGTCTTCCTCCACGCGTCCGCTCTTCCCGCCGGCGCGACCGTGCGTGCGGGCACCCGTCTCGAGTTCGGCGTGGCGCAGGGCAAGCGCGGCGCCCAGGCCCTCTCCGTGCGCGTGCTCGAGGCACCCGTCAGCCTCGCCAAGATCAACCGCAAGCCCGCCGACGACATGGCGATCATCGTCGAGGACGTCGTGAAGGTGCTCGACGGCATCGGCGCCGACCTGCGGCGCGGTCGTTACCCCGACAGGTCCAAGGCGCGCACGGTGGTCGCGGTGCTGCGCAAGGTGGCTGACGATCTGGATGTCTGAGCGTTCCGAGCAGGTCGAGACGGTCGAGCCGGCGGAGGCCGCCGAGACGGCCGGATCGACGGATGCCCCCGCGCCCGTCTTCGAGGCTGACGCGGTGCTGCTCGACTCTGTCGACCTCGCGCGCAAGGCGCTCCTCCAAGTCACGCCCGCCGAGTCGGTCGGGTCGGTCGTGGGGCACCTCGTCGAGGACGAGCACGTGCTCACCCTGCTGTTCGCCGCCGATCTCGCCGGATACCCGGGCTGGCGCTGGAGCGTCACGATCGCCCGCGTCGACGACGGCGAGCCGACCGTGCTCGAGACCGAGCTGATGCCCGGGGACGCCGCGCTCCTCGCGCCCGAGTGGATCCCGTGGTCGGAGCGTCTCGCCGATTACCGTGCGGCGCAGGAAGCGGCGGCCGCCGCGGCGGCCGCGGCGGGCGAGGGCGACGATGAGGGTGCACGCGGTGACGACGACGCAGACCTCGACGGCGAGGGTGACGGCGTCGCCGATGACGACCTCGACGGGGACGAAGACGATCTCGACGACGACGATGATCTCGACGCCGACCTCGACGACGACGCGGAGCTGGATGCCGCGTTCGGCCACGACGACGGCGACGACGAGTTCGACGGGATCGACATCGACGCACTCGACGACTCGGCCGACGACGACGACGAGGACGACGCCGAGGACGACGCCGACGAGGACGACGCCGACGAGGACGACGCCGACGACGCCGACGAGGACGACGCCGACGAGGACGACTCCGACGACGCCGACGAGGACGACGCCGACGAGGACGACTCCGACGACGAGCGGGACGACGCAGCCGACTCGCCCGACGATCAGTCCGCCGAGCCGACTCCCTGACGGGCGATCCGGCGCCGGATCAGCTGCACCACCACGAGGCCGATGACGCCGAGCACGACGCCGGTGAGCGCCGCCCAGACGAGCCAGCCGAGCCCGACCTCCTCGAGCTGCGTGCGGAAGACGAGCGTCACGACGAGCGCGACGAGCCACGCCGCCGTGCCGACCAGCACGGCCTTGCGAGCGTCGGCCCGGGCGGGCTCCGGATCGGGGCGACGCTCCGAATCGCTCAGCCAGAGTCGCACGCGGCTCAGTCCATCCGCTCGAGCACGTAGTCGATCGAGGCGGTGAGCGCACGCACATCGTCGGGCTCGATCGCCGTGAAGGTCGCGACCCGCAGCTGGTTGCGTCCGAGCTTGCGGTACGGCTCGGTGTCGACGATGCCGTTCTCGCGCAGGATCGACGCGATGCGCGCGGCATCCGTCGACGCGTCGAAGTCGATCGTCACGACGACCTGCGAGCGGTCGGCCGGATCCGCGACGAAGGGCGTGGCCACCGCAGTGCGCTCGGCCCAGTCGTACAGCACCGACGAGGACTCGCGGGTGCGTGCGTCGGCCCAGGCGAGGCCGCCCGATCCGTTCATCCACTCGAGCTGGCTCTCGATGAGCAGCAGCGTCGCGAGCGCCGGCGTGTTGAGGGTCTGGTTCAGGCGCGAGTTGTCGAGGGCGTTCTTCAGCGAGAGGAATTCGGGGATGTACCGGTCGCCCTCGGCGAGGCGCTCGACGCGCTCGATCGCGACCGGAGAGAAGAGCGCGAACCAGATGCCGCCGTCGGAGGCGAAGTTCTTCTGCGGCGCGAAGTAGTAGACGTCGAACTCGGACGGGTCGACGGCGGCGCCGCCCGCCGCGCTCGTCGCGTCGATGACGGTGAGCGCGCCCGCGTCGCCCGCGACCCGGCGCACGGGCGCCATGACGCCCGTCGACGTCTCGTTGTGCGGCCACGCGTACACGTCGACGCCCTCGACCGGCTCGGGGTTCGACCGTGTTCCCGCCTCGGCCGCGCGCACGTCGGGCGCTTCGAGCCACGGCGCGCCGGCCGCCTTGGCGAACTTGGCCCCGAACTCGCCGAACGAGCACAGCTGCGCGCGCCGGTCGATGAGGCCGGATGCCGCGGCATCCCAGAACGCGGTGGATCCGCCGTTGCCGAGCACGACCTCATAGCCCTCGGGCAGCGCGAACAGCTCGGCGAGCCCGGTGCGCACGCGGCCGACGAGGTCCTTCACGGGAGCCTGACGGTGCGAGGTGCCGAGGAGTCGCGGTCCCTCGGCCTCGAGATGGGCGAGCTGCTCGGGCCGGACCTTCGACGGGCCGCAGCCGAAACGTCCGTCGGCGGGCAGGAGGTCGCTGGGGATCACGAGGCTCGGCATGCGACCGAGTCTAGCGAGGGGCCGGTGGCCGCTAGGCTTGATGACGGGCTTCGACAGGGAGGGCTTCTGGTGACCGATCTCATCGACACGACGGAGATGTACCTCCGCACGATCCTCGACCTCGAGGAGGAGAACATCGTGCCGCTGCGCGCCCGCATCTCCGAACGTCTCGGCCACTCCGGGCCCACGGTCTCGCAGACCATCGCGCGCATGGAGCGCGACGGACTGGTCGTCGTGTCGGGCGACCGCCACCTCGAGCTCACCCCCGCCGGTCGCAGCAAGGCCGTGCACGTCATGCGCAAGCACCGGCTGGCCGAGCGGCTCCTCGCCGACATCATCGGGCTCGACTGGGAGTACGTGCACGACGAGGCATGCCGTTGGGAGCATGTGATGAGCGAGCAGGTCGAACGCCGGCTCATCGAGCTGCTGGGCCAACCGCGTGAATCGCCGTACGGCAACCCGATCCCCGGGCTCGAGGAGCTCGGCCTGCCGCCGGCCGACCCGTTCATGGCGGGCGTCGTGCGCGTGCTCGACGCCGTGTCCGAGAGCGACGAGCCGGTGCGCGGCGTGGTCCGCCGCCTCGGCGAGCCCGTGCAGTTCGATCCCGAGCTGCTCGGGCAGCTGAAGCAGGCCGGCGTCGTGCCCGGCGCGACCGCCGTGTTCAGCCACTCCGGCGCCTACGTGCTCGTCGAGGTCGAGGGCGTCGATGGCGGCCTCGAGCTGCCGAGCGAGGTCGCAGGCCACATCTTCGTCGCCGAATAATCCCTGATCACGGCCACACCGTGATCAGAATGTGACATTCGGCCTGCCCTCGCGTATCCTCGATCGAGTCCGCCGGCACGAAGCCAGTCGGTGGAACAGGATCGAGATTCCCCCCCGGTGCCCACCGCTCGATCCGGAACCCGTGAAGCGCCCGCGCGCGCATCAGGTGGGACGACATCACCGGTCGTGGGCGGCGGAGGTATTCGTTTTGGCTCGACTCTCCCGGCAGCGTCCCACCAGGAATACCGGCCGAAGGGTCGCCTCGAAGGCGATCGTCGCCCCGAAGGCCCCGGCAACCCGATCCACCGACCTCGCCGCGAAGGTCTCAGCGGCACCGCTCCCGTCCACGCGCCGCCTCAGGCGCGGCGGGCTCGCGAACGTCGTCGTGATGACAATGGCGGCCGGCCTCGTCGGCACGCTGGCGATCCCCGCCTACGCGTTCGCGCCCGGCAGCGAGGGCCCGCAGTTCGGCACCTCGGCCGAGACCAAGCTCACCAAGGCACAGGCCCAGTCGGTCGAGGTGACCGACGACGTCATCGCCGCCCCGGTCACGAAGGACGCGTTCTCGGCGACGACCGGCGAGGAGATCCGCGCCGCAGCCGAGGCCGCCGCGGCCGCCGCGGCCGCCGAAGCCGCCCGCCAGGCCGCCGAAGCGCAGATGGCCTCGTACGCCGCCTCGTACAGCGGCCCGTCGGTCAGCGACTTGCTCGCGAACCCGCCGTACCCGAACTTCGACCTCGCGAGCGTCTACAACGTCGCGACGCAATACATCGGCGTTCCATACGTCTACGGCGGTGCGACCCCCGCCGGCTTCGACTGTTCGGGCTTCGTCATGTACGTCTACGCCCAGTTCGGCGTCAGCATGCCCCACTCGTCCTCGGGGCAGGGCGCCATGGGCACCGTCATCTCCGAGGCCGACGCCGTGCCCGGGGATCTCGTCATCATGGACGGCCACGACGGGTTCTACGCCGGCAGCGGCATGATCCTGCACGCGCCGTATGAAGGGGCATCCGTGCGGGTCCAGCCGATCTGGACGAGCGACTACTACATCGTGCGCATCGGCATCTGATTTGTGAACATCGCGTAACGCGACGCAAGAATGGCGCGCCGGAGGCATCCGGTGCGCCATTCTTGCCTTAGCCTTGTAGCCTGACGATCCGAGAACCGGGCAGGGGAAGCCGATGGCCGAGACGCGCAGCACCCATTCCACGGGTGCGCGCGCGCAATTCCACCAACGGCGCAGTAGTCAGCAGAGCATGATCCGCGCGAACGCGCCAACGGGCACCGTCATCATGACGGTGCCCGTTCCTCGTTTCCGGGGTCGTGCGAGCTCGGCTGCGTCCTCCCCGCCGGTCTGCCGTCGTGCGCTCGGCGCGTCGATCCGTTCACGCGGCTGGAAGCCATCCAGCACCGATCGAAAGGCACTCCATGCGCACACTCGTGCTCAACGCCGGATATGAGCCCCTCGCCGTCGTCTCGTTCAAACGCGCCCTGCTGCTCGTCATGAACCAGAAGGCCACCGTGATCCTCCACGAGGAGGGCAATCCGGTGTGCGCCGCGAGCGGCTCGTGGGAACGCCCCAGCGTCATCGTGCTCACCCGTTACGTGCGAACACCGCGCGTGCACGTGGTGCCCGTGAGCCGTCGTGGGGTCCTGCGGCGCGACGAGCACCGGTGCGCGTACTGCGCCCGTTCTGCGGCCACGATCGACCATGTGCTGCCCCGTTCGCGCGGCGGCCGCGACACCTGGGAGAACCTGGTGGCGTGCTGCCTGCGTTGCAACAACACCAAGGGCGACCACACGCCGGCCGAGATGGGCTGGGAGCTGCGGTTCACACCCCGGATGCCCCAGGGGCGCAGCTGGATCGTCCGCGGATTCGAGCGGCCCTTGCCCCAGTGGGACGAGTACCTCGCGATGGCGGCCTGACCGGTTCGTGACAAGCGCCGCGGGCGTGCCCTATGGTGGAACGAGTCCGGAGGGCCCGACCTCCGCGACGACCAATGAAGCCAACCCGTTCCGGGCTGCACTGCGGCCTCCGACGGGGTCCGGAGGTTCAGCTGTTGCACGGTGACGAGAACGGCGTCCACGAGCTCACACGCTCGGAACGGCGCGAGGCCGACCGCGGCCGTTCCCGTCGACCCTCCTCGAAGCCGAAGCGCCGAACGCGCTCCGATCGAGCGGATGCCGCGGCATCCGTGCCGGTCGCACCTGCACGCCGCGCGCCATCGGGCGATGGCGCCCGGGCCGTCGTGACCGCGCCGCACCGCACGCGGCGCAACGGCCCTGCTCGTGTCTTCGCCACCGTGCTCGTGGTGCCCGCGATCGTCGGCACGGTCGCCCTGCCCGCCTACGCGTTGATGCCGGGCGGCGGCGGCTTCGAGGCATCCGGCGTCTTCAGTCTCTCGGTCGCCGAGGCGCAGGACGTCGACGTCTCGGCCCTCGCGAGCGGCGCACCGCTCTCGAGCGACGCGTTCGCCGTGACGACCAAGGAGGAGATCGACCGCGCCGCTGAGGAGGCCGAGGCCGCCTCGCTGCCGGGCAGCAGCGACGGCGCCTACTACATTCCAGCCCAGCAGGCCGAGGGCGACGACTACCCGTGGTGGAACGAGACCCCCGACGACTACGGCGGCGGCCTCTCGCCGCTCCGCTACTACTTCCGCGAGTGCGTCGACTTCGTCGCCTGGCGCCTGAACCGTGACGCCGGGGTCACTTCAGCGCCGTGGAAGTGGGACTGGTCGAACCTCGCGTCGGGGAGCGCCTATTCGTGGGCCGACGAATGGGTGGCCCGCGGTCGCGCCACGAGCGACACGCCGATCGTGGGGTCGGTCGCATGGTTCCCCTACAACCACGTCGCGTACGTGCAGGCGGTGAATGCCGACGGGACCGTCACGATCGAGGAGTACAACCAGAACAGCGACCACTCGTACCACGTGCGGACCATTCCGGCGGGGTCGGCGCTGTACCTCTACCCGCCCGTCTGATGGGGGCTGTGCCGGTCGTTGTCGACAGCGTGGCGACTTCTGCATGCATTGTTGGACGAGTCGGACAGTGACCCCGTCGCCGCCCTGCCGGTAACGTGGGACCCCATTCCACAAAGGAGCAGGTGACCGCGATGACGCACCCCTTGGACGAGGCACGACTCGAAGAGATCGGGTTCGTCGACGAGCTTGCGCCGACGACCTCCGCGATCGTCGTCCTCGGTTACAACTGAGCAGCGCTCCACCCGCAGCCGCCGACCGTGTCGTTATGGCATCCGCGCAAGGCACGCCGGCGCCGGTGTCTCGAGCGTCGCAAGGACCTCGGTCGGCACGCCGCCATCGAGCGCGATGACCGCGATCGAGTCGGAGCCCTGGTCGGCCACGAGCGCGAACCGCTCGTCGTGCGTGACGTGCAGGTCGCGCGGATGCCGCCCGCCGGTCGGCACCGAGGCGACGTGCTCGAGTGTGCGTGCGTCGGCGTCGAACCGGAGGGCGACGAGCGCGTCGGCGTCGCGGTCGCCGATGAGCACGATGCCGTCGCGCGTGAGCCGGATGGCGGAGAGCCCGAGGCCGCGCGCCTCGACCGAGGCGTCGACGGGGAACGGGGCGAGTTCGAGGCCCGCAGTGAGGTCGACGATGCTCGCCGTGCGGTCGAGCTCGTTCGCGACGATCGCGAGGTCGCCCGAGACGACGAGATGGCGTGGTCCGGCGCCGGCGTGCAGCGCGATGTCGTCGGCACCGTCATGGGCGAGCTCTGCGGGGAGTCCCGCGAGGCTCAGGACCCGGATCCGGTCGGCCCCGAGGTCGGGCACGAGCAGGCGGTCGCGGGCGACGTCGATCACGGCCTGGTGCGGGTGCGACGCCTCCTGCCGGTGGCGATCAGGGCCGGAGCCGTCGAAGTCGGCCGTGAGTGCGGTCGACGAGTCCGAAGCCACCGGGTGCGCCGAGAGGCGGCTGCCCGAGTAGTTCGCGACGAAGATCCACCCGCCGGTCTCATCGAAGACGAGATGGCACGGGTCGCCGGCGCCGGTTCGGGCCGGCGCTCCGAATGCGCTCACCACGTCATCCTCGATGGTCCACGTCGAGACGAGGCCGTCGGCCTGCTCGTGCACGATGCCGAGCATGCCCGTTGCGGGCGAGACTGCGAGGTACATCGGGTTCGGCCCGACGTCGACCGGTTCTCCGAGCGTCGCGGTGCCGTCGGCTGCGACGTCGAGCGGTCGGATGCCGCGGGCCGGCGAGCCGAGCGCGCCCGTCGTCGACGCTCCGACCCAGAACCTCGTCGTGCCGCTCGTAGAACCCACTGCCGCCTCGTCTCCGCGGCCTTGCCGCGCTCATCGCAGTGCCCATCGACACCGAAGATTCACGCTACCGTGAGCCGGTAGACTCATGCGGTCAGCCTCTGTAGCTCAATGGAAGAGCAGTTCCGTCCTAAGGAAAGGGTTGGGGGTTCGAGTCCCTCCAGGGGCACCGTCGGTTCGGCCGATGAGCACGCGTCCTGACGGCGGCCCGCCGGTTGGCGCGGGCCGGGCGTGGGCAACCGGGCTACAGCTTCTCCACGATCCGCTTGATCGCGGCCAGGCGGCTCCCACTCGGCGCCGATGCGGTCCAGGCGTCGCGCGGTCTCGCTGAGCTGGGACCCGAGCACCCGGTAGCGAAGTTCGCGGCCGAAGAGTTGCATTGGCTCAAAGGAAAAGCAACCTCAGAGTTGCAGGTGCGCACACATGCTTCACCGACGAAGGTGCCTGCGCGCTGCGCACCAGAGGTCGTCGTTCAGCGTGATGACCAGTACTGGGGTCTGTCGGCATGCCCGGGTCGGGCGTAGCGTGGGCACGATTCCCGGTCGGTGGGGACTGGGACCGACGGACGGATGCGTCATGACGGATGCTTCACTCGACGAATTGGGGCCGGTCGACTTCGTGATCGTGGAGTTCCCCGCGGGGAAATCCAACTTCACGGGCGAGATGGCCGAAGAACTGGTCAGACTCGTCGACGCCGGCACCATCCGGCTCATCGACATGCTCATCCTGACGAAAGCGGAGGACGGGACGATCGAGGCGATGGAGCTCTCCGACCTCGAGGACCTCGGGCCGCTCGAGCGCCTGGAGGCCGACCTCGCCGAACTGCTGGCCGAGGAGGACGTCGTGAACCTCGCGGCGGCGATGGACCCAGGGAGCGTCGCAGGCGTGCTCGTCTATGAGAACCTCTGGGCTGCACCATTCGCGGCCGCGGCCCGGCGAGCAGGCGGACAGCTCATCGCCAACGGGCGCATTCCCATGCAAGCGATCATCGCCTCGATCGAGGCTGATGAGGAACTCGAGAAGGTCGGAGACTGAGATGCTGAGGCCAGGACGGGTCGGACGGGTCGGCGTGGTAGGCGCGCCGGTGGCGAAGGCGGCGGTCGTGACTGCCGCGGTCACCCCCGGGCCGTCGCCCGTCGCGAAGACCGCGGTCGTCGCCGCGGCAGTCACTCCCGGCCGTCGCCGTCGGATCTAGCGCCACGCGAGGTTCGGCGGCGTCACTGCCGGGCGGATTCCTCCTCGGCAACGATCCGCGCGATTCGGCGCGACGCCAGTCGGCCGCTCAGCGGACCGAGGACGATGAGCAGCGCCCAGGTGTAGCGGCCTGCGTCTGCGCCGAACGCGTACGCGATCGGGATCGAGGCGAGGAAGATCACTGGCGTGGTGAGCGTATCGAGCAGTCTGACCCTGTCGGCGCGGCGCGGGAGTGGGAGGGCCAGCACGCCGTCGTGGCGCGCGACGTAGAACATGGCGATCTGCGCGAGCACGACGCAGCTGATGTTCACGGCGTACACCGCGATCGCGAGGGGTTCGTCGGCGGTCGCGGCGTCGCTGATGCCCTGCGTCGAGAACGGGATCAGGACGATGAACGCGGTCGCCACCAGGTTCGCCACGATCGTGCCAGGGCTGAGCGCCCGGAACTGCGCCACGATGCGATGGTTCACCCGCCAGAAGACGGCGATCACGGCGAAGCTGATGGCGAAGCCCAGGAGCTGCCATTCCAGCCCGCTGCCGAACAGCGCGCCAAGGCTCGTCCAGTCGTCGGCCGGTGGCGGATCGATATTGACGACGAGCAGGGTGAGCGCGAAGGCGTACACCGCGTCGAAGAATGCGACGCCGCGCGCGAACTCCACGGTGTCGCGCTCGTAGTGGCTGGCGGTGCCTGTCGATCGAGTCCCCACGACAGGAGTGTGGCCCGCCGACCTGCCGCCGCGGCATCCGACTCGCCGAGCGCACCGCACCGCACCGCGGGTCGACCGCGGCCCCGGGGTCGCGGTGGTCGCGGCATCCCGGAATCGGATACGCTCTGGCGGCACGCGAGCAATGGAGCCTGACTGCCGGGATCGATCACCAAGATCGGATGCCGCGCCTGCAGTCCGCGGCATCCGACCAGTCAGTTCCAGTCGACCGCGTGCATCCAGCCGGCGATGTACGCCCGCTCGTTGGTGCCGAGCCGCACTCCGCCGCGGGGGTTGGGCTCGCCATCGACCTCGCAAAGGTCGTAGATACGCCGAACGACGTACGCGCGGAGGGGTGCGTCGAGGTCCTCGAGCACCTCGCGCTGCAGCGGCCGCTCGAGCATCGGCCACCAGATGCCGATGGGCGGGAGGCCGCTGCCGGGTCTCGGGCGGTCGTCGTTGGCCGGTCCGTCGACGAGAGAGCTCATTGGGCCGGCTCCTCCTTCGTCCCAGCGGTTTCGGGGTCGCGTTCGTTCGCCGCGTTCGGATCGATACGGCCGGGATCGGTCATCGGTGCACTCCCTCGGTCAAGGCCGACCACGTCATCGGGGTCGACCGTCATCGACACTACGCGGGCAGGCACGAGGAAGACAGGGATTGATCCGCTTGCGCGCCGGTGCTATCTCGGCGCCGGCGGCCTCCGTCTGCATTTCGGGGCTGCGTTCTCGCCCGATGCGCAGCAAGATGGACGGATGGACCTCCCGGTGATGCCGCCCCTCGCGCCCATGCTCGCGAAATCCGTGAAGGAGATCCCCGACGTCGGCCACGTCGAACCGAAGTGGGACGGCTTCCGCACCATCGTCTTCAAGGACGGCGACGAGATCGAGCTCGGCAGCCGCAACGAGCGCCCGATGACGCGGTACTTCCCCGAGCTCGTCGAGGCCCTGCGGCAGCACCTCCCGCCGCGCTGCGTGGTCGACGGCGAGATCATCCTCACGACCGATGGGCGCCTGGACTTCGATGCACTCCAGCAGCGCATCCACCCCGCCGACAGCCGCGTGCGGATGCTCGCCGAGCGCACGCCCGTGTCGTTCGTTGCCTTCGACCTGCTCGCCATCGGCGACGACGACCTGATGGGGGAGCCGTTCTCGGATCGACGGCGAGGGCTCGTCGAGGCGCTCGCCGGTGTAGCGGACCCCGTGTTCGTCACCCCGGCGACCGCAGACCTCGCCGTGGCGCGCGACTGGTTCACCAGGTTCGAGGGCGCGGGCCTCGACGGGGTCGTGGCGAAGCCGCTCGACGGCACCTACCAGCCCGACAAGCGCACGATGTTCAAGATCAAGCACGAGCGCACGGCCGACTGCGTCGTCGCGGGCTTCCGCTGGCACAAGTCGGGCGGGATCGTGGGTTCGCTGCTCCTCGGCCTCTACGACGACGACGGCCGCCTGCACCACGTCGGCGTCGCCGCGTCGTTCCCCATGGCCCGACGGGCGAGCCTCGTCGCCGAGCTCGAGCCGCTCGTCGCGGACGACCTGTCGCAGCATCCGTGGGGCGAGTGGGCCGACCAACAGGCACAGGAGTCGACCCGCATGCCGGGGGCCGTGAGCCGGTGGAACGCCGGCAAGAACCTCTCGTTCGTGCCGCTGCGCCCCGAGCTCGTCGTGGAGGTCGCGTACGACCACATGGAGGGCGACCGGTTCCGCCACACCGCGCAGTTCCGGAGGTGGCGCACCGATCGCACGCCCCAGAGCTGCACGTACGACCAGCTCGAGTCGCCGTCGGACCTCGACCTGTCGGAGATCCTGCCCCTTCGCGGCTGATCGGCCCGGTGAGGGCGACAGCCCGGTTCGCCCGCTCGCGGCTCAGGAGTCCGACTGGTCGGTCGACGCGTCCTGCGCGTATCCCGTGTGCACGTCGGCGTCGAGGCGGTGTGCCTCGGCGAGCTTCGCGAGCAGCGCCGCGAGCTGTGCTCGTTCCGATTCATCGAGCGGTGCGACGATGTCGGCGGTCTGCCGCTCGGCGGCCTCTCGCAGCTCGCGCATGGCCGCGCGGCCATCGTCCGTGGGCTGCAGTCGGTAGTTGCGCCGGTCGTCGGGTCGGCGTTCGCGCACGACGAGGCCCGCGCGTTCGAGCGCGTCGACGAGCACGACCACCCGGCTCGGCACCGCACCGAGCCGATCGGCGAGCTCCCGCTGGCTGAGCCCGGGGCTGCGTGCGATCAGTCGGAGCACGCCGGCGGCGGCGGGTGTGAGCCCGAGGGGGCGAACGAGCTCGGCGAATCGGGAGGTGCTGTAGGTGCCCAGCTGGGACAGCAGGAAGCCCGTCCGCGGTGGGGGCCCGGGTCGCTGAGCGCTCACGGATTCCACCCTATCGCCCGTTGACAAATTCGTTCACAGGGAGAATCATACATGATATGAATGAAATTGAGACCACAACCGGCGTGTCGCGAGGCACCCGCTCCGGCGGACCGAACCCCGGTGTCCTCGCGCTCGTCGCCTTCGCCCTCACCGTCGGCGGCATCGTCGTCGGCGTCGTCGCCTCGGGCGGCGCCGTGCTCGGCTCGCCGTTCGCGCCGACGGACGACGTGGTCGCCCGGTTCTCCGGGGCATCCGACGTCGTCCGGGTCGTCGCGCTCCTTCAGTTCGGTTCGGCCGTCCCGCTCGGCATCTTCGCGGCGACGGTCTACGCCCGGCAGCTCCGTCTCGGCATCCGCGTTCCCGGCCCCGCCATCGGCTTGTTCGGCGGCATCCTCGCGTCGGTCATGCTGATGGCCTCTTCGCTCGTCATCTGGGTGCTCAGCCGACCGGAGGTGACCGTCGACGCCGTGCTCACGCACGCGCTCGCATTCCTCGCCTTCGTGACGGGCGGCGTGGGATACGTCGTCGGCATGGGCCTGCTCGTCGCCGGCATCGCCGTGCCGGCGCTCATCTTGGGCCTCATGCCGCGCTGGCTCGCGTGGACAGGGCTGGTGATCGCGGCGCTCTCGGAGCTCGCCTACCTGTCGATGGTGATCGAGCCGTTGGTGGTCCTGCTTCCCGTCGGGCGATTCGGGGGCGGCATCTGGCTCATCGCGGCCGGGTTCCTGCTGCCGGTCTCCCGTGCGGCCGCGAACCGGCGAAACGGCGCGTAGCGGAGCGTTCGCCCTGGATCAGAGCACCGTGCGCAGTCCCGCCGACAGCGCCGTGTGGTGCTCGAACACGAGGTTCGTCTCGGTGAGCGCGACGGCAGGGTTCGCCGAGAGGTTCTTCAGCACGAACTGCCGCACGTGCTCGCTGTCGCGCACGCGCACGTGGATCAGGAAGTCCTCCGAGCCGCCCAGGAAGAAGAGCTGGGCCACCTCTGGCTGGGTGCGCAGCTCGTCGGAGATCTGCTCCATGAGGTGACGTGCCCCCGGCCGGATGCGCACGCTGACGAGTGCCTGCAGCGTGAAGCCGAGCGCGAGCGGGTTGATCTCAGCGGTGTAGCGGGTGATGACGCCGCGCTCCCGGAGCGAGCGCACCCGGGCGAGGCAGGTCGACGGGGAGACACCGACGGCCCTGGCGAGGTCGACGTTGGGGATGCGGGCGTTCTCGTGCAGGAGCGCGATGATCTGCCGATCGATCGCGTCGAGGGCCATCGGCCCGGATGCCGCGGCGGGCAGGCCTGCCGTTCCGGGCGCGGATGCCGCAGCATTCGCCTCGCTGAAATGCGGCGTATCGGCCATGGAATGCGCCTCCCTCGAATGAATGCGACGAATCACGCCATCCTACCGAATGTTGTGCGGAACCTCTTTCGGAGTGGCGAATAAGCGGCGAGCATGGAGGCAATCATCCACACAGCATTCGGAGACACCATGCGCATCGGCGTGCCTGCAGAGATCAAGAACAACGAATTCCGCGTCGCGATGACGCCCGCGGGCGTGCACGCTCTCGCGCAGCGCGGCCACGAGGTGGCCATCCAGGCCGGCGCAGGTCTCGGCGCGGGCTACCACGACGCGGAGTACCTCGCCGCGGGGGCCTCGATCGTCGAGACGGCCGCCGAGGCGTGGTCGGCCGACCTCGTCATGAAGGTCAAGGAGCCGATCGCCTCGGAGTACGGATTCCTGCGGGAGGACCTCACGCTCTTCACCTACCTGCACCTCGCGGCCGACCTGCCGCTCACGCGTGCCATCCTCGACTCGGGCGTCACGGCCATCGCCTACGAGACCGTGCAACTGCCCGACCGCTCGCTGCCCCTGCTCACCCCGATGAGCGAGGTCGCGGGGCGGCTCGCGCCGCAGGTCGGCGCCGCCGAGCTGCACGCGTCGAAGGGCGGCCGCGGCGTGCTCCTCGCGGGCGTGCCCGGTACCGCTCCCGCCAAGGTCGTCGTGATCGGAGGCGGCGTCGCCGGTGAGCAGGCGGCGGCCACCGCGCTCGGCCTCGGCGCCGACGTCACCGTCATGGACATCTCGCTGCCGAAGCTCCGCGAGCTCGACGCGCGCTACGACCACCGCATCAAGACGCTCGCGTCGTCGCCGTACGAGATCGCGCGTCAGCTCAAGGACGCCGACCTCGTCGTGGGCGCGGTGCTCGTGCCGGGGGCGGCCGCACCGAAGGTCGTGACCGATGAGATGGTCGCCGCCATGAAGCCGGGCGCCGTGCTGGTCGACATCGCCATCGACCAGGGCGGATGCTTCGAGGGCTCGCGCCCGACCACGCACGCCCAGCCGACGTTCCGGGTGCACGACACGATCTTCTACTGCGTCGCGAACATGCCCGGTGCCGTGCCCGCCACCTCGACCCCGGCGCTCACGAACGCCACGCTGCCCTACGCGCTGAAGATCGCCGACCTCGGCTGGGAGGCCGCCCTCGCCGGCGACCAGGCGCTCGCGCTGGGCCTCAACGCCACCGGCGGTCGCCTGGTGAACGAGGGCGTCGCCCGCGCACACGGGCTGCAGCTGCAGGCGGCGCACTGACCGGCTCGCTGCACTGACGCGTCGAGGCGCCGGCACGGGGGAACCCGGCCGGCGCCTCACGCGTCAGGAGAGTGTGAGGAACAGCTTCTCGAGCTCGTCGATGCTGAGGCGCTCCCTGGGCGTCCCTCGCTGGCCGGATGCCTCGGCGGAAGTAGCCGCGGGCTCGGCGAGGCAGTCGCGCATCGCGCCCGAGATGATCGCGAAGCCGGCCTTGTCGAGCGCGCTCGACACGGCGGCGAGCTGCGTGACCACGGTGCGGCAGTCGCCGCCCGACTCGACCGCCTCGATCACGGCGTTGAGCTGTCCACGGGCGCGCTTGAGTCGGTTGAGCACACGGCGGTCGGCGCCGGCGGATGCCGCCGCGGCTGCCGCGCTCACGCGTCGCCGCCCGCCGTGAGGGGCAGGCCGGCGCGGTACCACCCGACGATGCCGCCGTCGATGTTCACCGCGGCCACGCCGTTCGCCTCGAGGTACTGCGTGGCCTGCGCGCTGCGGCCTCCGACGTGGCACATGACGTAGACGGTGCGGTCGCGCGGCACCTCGCCGAGCCGTTCGACGAGGGAGCCCAGCGGAATGTGCTGGGCTCCGTCGATGCGGGCCTGCGCGACCTCGTCTGGCTCGCGCACGTCGAGGATGTGGGCGTCGGAGGTGCCGTGCACCTCGGCAGGGCTGATGGTCTGCATGGGGCTCCTTCGGTAGGCGTGGGTTGCGGGGTCGCGGTTCGGTGGTTCGCTCAGGCGGCGCGGATGTCGCGCACCGCGGCATCCGTGGCCTCGCGTTCGATCGTGCGGGCGCGTTCGCCCGCCCGCCAGGTGAGGTAGCCGCCGTCGAGGTTCACGACGTCGTGGCCCAGCCCGGAGAGCAATCGCGCTGCGGTGTGCGCGCCCTGGCCGACCCGGCAGTGCACGACGACCCGGCGTCCGGCGAACTCGTGGTGGCGGGCGCGCAGGTCCTCGACCGGGATCCACGTGGCGCCGGGGATCGTGCCCTCGGCGAGCTGGCCCTCGGCGCGCACGTCCAGCAGGACGGCGCCTGCGGCGATCGCGTCGTCGAGCTCGTGCCACTGGATGGTGCGGTCTTCTCCGGCGGCGAGGTTGCGGTCGACGTACCCGAGCAGGTTCACCGGGTCCTTGGCCGAGCCGTACTGCGGGGCGTACGCGAGCTCGAGGTCCGCGAGCGCCGAAGCCGTGAGGCCGGCGGCCATGGCGGTCGCGATCACGTCGATGCGCTTGTCGACGCCGTCGGTGCCCACCGCCTGCGCGCCGAGGATTCGGTCGGATGCCGCGTCGACCACGAGCTTCAGCGACATCGGCGCGGCGCCGGGATAGTAGCCGGCGTGGGAGAGCGGATGCGTGTGGATGACGCGCACCGCGCGTCCGCGGGCTGCGGCGCGCTCCTCGGACCAGCCGGTCGACGCCGCCGTGAGGCCGAGGACGTCGATGATCGCGGTGCCGAGCGCCGGGACCGAGGCGACGGGGCGCCCGGCGATCGTGTCGGCGACGGCACGGCCGTGCCGGTTGGCGAGTCCGGCCAGCGGCACGAGCCGGGAGCCGCCGTCGATCGCGTCGCGCTGCTCGGCGACGTCGCCGACCGCGAAGATCGCGGGGTCGCTCGTGCGATGCAGCTCGTCGACGGCGATGCCGCCCGACGGTCCGAGCTCCAGGCCGGCGTCGCGCGCGAGCCGGGACTCGGGCTCGACGCCCATCGCGGCGATGACCAGCTGCGCGTCGAGCCGGCTGCCGTCGTCGAGCAGCACGCCGTCGCGGAACACGCGCTCGACCGAGCGCCCGAGGCGAACGTCCACGCCCTGCGCCGCGACGTGGTCGGCGAGCGGCGCCGCCATCTCGGGGTCGAGGGCGCCGAGCAGGCGTGTGCCGCGCTGCACGATCGTCGTCGCGAAACCGAGTCGGCGCAGGTTGTCGGCGAGCTCCAGGCCGATGTAGCCGCCGCCGATCACGACGACGGGTGCGCCGTCGGAGAGCCTCGTCGCCGCGCCCATGAGGTCGTCGAGGTCGTCGAGCGTGCGCAGCGGGTGCACCGGGGCATCCGGTGCGACGTGGCTGGGCAGGCGCGGCGCAGCGCCAGGGGCGAGCACGAGCTCGTCGTAGCTCACTTGGTACTCGTCGGCGCTGTCGGTGGGCCGCACCGTGAGCCGCTTCGCGGCGCGGTCGATCGCCACGACCTCGCTGCGCACCCGCGCGTCGATGCGGAACCGGGCCGCGAGCCGCGTCGGGTCCTGCAGCTCGAGCGCTGCCCGGTCGGCGATGTCGCCCGACACGTGGTACGGCAGTCCGCAGTTCGCGAACGATACCGCCCCGCTGCGCTCGAACACGATGATCTCGCGGTCCTCGTCCAGCCGGCGCAGCCGGGTGGCGGCGGACATGCCGCCGGCGACGCCGCCGACGATCACGGTCACGGGCGGGGCGGTCGAGGGGGAGGCGGCGCGGTGGAGCATTCGACGACCGTAGCACAATACCCCGGGGGTATCGAAACCCGGTCGAACGCGGCGATGCTCCCGTGATTCCGCACGAACCCACGTATGGTGTCCGTGTGTGGCGGCTCGATCGGAATCATGACGAGGAGGACCTCTTCGGTTCCGATACGGATGCCGCAGCCGAGCAACTCACCCCGGACCCCATGCGACAGGACATCACGAGCCCCGACGGCCTCAGCCTCGGCGACCCAGAACTCGTCGCCGGGAACGTCGCCGAGCCCGCGTGGCGCCGCTGGCAGGGCGAGCTCGCCGAGGTCGGCGGCCGCTCGCCGCTCGTGCGATTCGTCGACACCCCGCGCACCCGCATCGAGCTCTCGACGACGCATCCGGGCGGGCTGCCGCAGTTCATCACGGGCAAGTCGACGCTGCTCTCGAGCCTGATCCGCGACGAACTCGCGCTGCGCAATGCACGGCTCGCGGCCTCCGAGATCACGCAGAAGGGCATCGAGCTGCGCTCGGTGCGCGGCATCGAGTCCGTGCACCTCGCGATCGGCCTCGCCTCGTGGCGGAACGCCGGCGAGGAGTACCTCGCGCCGGTGTTGCTCAGGCCCCTCGCGATCCGCCGCTACGGCCGCGACTTCGAGCTGAAGCTGAAGGGCCAGCCGTTCCTCAACCCCGCCCTCGCGCGCGAGCTGCGCGAGCAGTTCCAGATCACGCTCGACGCCGACGCCTTCGTCGCGCTCGCCATCACGAACGGAGTCTTCAAGCCGCAGCCCGTGATCGACCGGCTGCGCGGGCTCACGTCGCACCTGCCCTGGTTCCACGTGGCCCCACGCCTCGTGGTCTCGTCGTTCGCAGAGGTCGGCCCGGCCATGGCGGCCGACGTGCGCCGCCTCGACCACCCGCTCATCGACGCGATCGCAGGCAACAAGGCCGCTCGGGCGGCGATCGCGCAACAGGGCGAACGCGCCCGCCCGGTCGCGCAGGACGAGCGGCCGCCCTCCACCGACACCCTGCTCCTGGACGCCGACCCCGAGCAGGAGCAGGTCGTCGCAGAGATCGAGTCGGGCTCGTCGCTCGTCGTGAAGACCCTGCCGGGCACGGGCGGAACGCAGACGATCGTGAACGCGATCGGCGCGCTCGTCGCGAAGGACAAGCGCGTGCTCGTGGTCGGCGCGCGCCGGGCGAGCCTCGACGGGATCGCGCATCGGCTCGGCCAGGTCGGACTCGGCGGCGCGGCCGTGACGACGGCCGGGCTCCGGCGTGAGCTCATCATGTCGATCTCACGGAACGAGAAGGCCGAGCAGTCGCGGATCGCCGACGTCGACGACGCCCTGGTGCGCCTGCGCAAGGTGCTGATCGACTACCGGTCGGCGCTCACGCGGCGCGACCCCGAACTGCACGTCTCGGTGCTCGACGCGCTCGGCGAGCTCGCACGTCTCGCGCTGCTCGGAGACGCACCGTCGACGACGGCGCGGCTCGGCCACGCCTCGCTCGTGACACTCGCCGAGGGGCGCGACCGCGTCGCGCGCGACCTCGCCCGGGCGGCCGAGCTCGGCGAGTTCCGCTACGGCCCCGGCGACTCGCCCTGGTACGGCGCGTCGTTCACCTCGTCCGAAGAGGCCGCGCACGCCCACGAGCTCGCCAAGCGGCTGAGCGACACGGAGCTGCCGCGCCTGCTCGAACGCGGTCGAGCCCTGATCGCGCAGACTCGCCTCCGCCCGTTCGAGTCGGTCGCCGAGCTCGGCGTGTTCCTCCGGCTGCTCCTCGACGTCCGCGAGACGCTCGACCGGTTCCAGCCCTCCGTGTTCGACCGGCCGCTCGGCGAGCTCATCGCCGCGATGTCCGCGCGTCGCGACTCACCCATGTCGGGCTCGAACCGGCGGCGCCTGCGCCGGCTCGCACTCGAGTACGTGCGCCCCGGGGTGCACGTCACCGACCTCAACGCCGCGCTCCGCGGCATCCAGCAGCAGCGCACGCTCTGGCAGCGGTACTCGGACGCCGGTGCGATCCCGGGAGTTCCCGTGGGCATCGACGACGTCCACGTCGCCTTTCGCACGGTTGCGGCCGACCTCGCCGCCCTCGACGGGCCGCTCGGGGTCGTCGGCACGCCGCGCCAGCTCGCCGCGCGCCCCATACGTGAGCTCATCTCGAACCTCGCCGGACTCGCCGCCGAGTCGGAGGTGCTCACCAACCTGCAGGAGCGCACGGCCGTGCTGTCCCGCCTGCGCGACCTCGGCCTCGACCCGCTCCTGCTCGACCTGGCGAAGCGCCACGTGCCCGAGCGGGCCGTCGCCGCCGAGCTCGAGCTCGCCTGGTGGCAGTCGGTACTCGAGGCGATGCTCGCGAGCGACAAGGCCCTCCTCGGTGCGAACACCACCGTGCTCGACCGGCTCGAGGGGGACTTCCGCCTCGTCGACGAGGCTCACGCGTCGGCCGCCGGTCCCCAGCTCGCGTGGCACCTCGCCGAGAACTGGAAGGTCGCCTTGGTCGACCACCCCGAGGAGGCCGAGCGACTCAAGCGGATGCTGCGCGGCGATCGTGTGCGGCCGGCCGCGCTGCACGCGGACACGCCGCACCTCTTCCGTGCCCTCGCCCCGGTGTGGCTCGCCTCACCGTACGAGGTGCCGGGGATCGACGACGGGATCGCGTTCGACGCCGTCCTGCTCGTGGATGCGGGGTCGACGACCATCGCCGAGAACCTCGGCGCGATCCGGCGCGCGCGACAGGTCGTCGCGTTCGGCGACCCCGTGACGCAGACGCCGACGCTCTTCGAGACGGGCATCGACGATGCCGAGCCCGACCCCGACCGGGCCACCGAGCACGGTGTCGACGCCCTGCATGCCGACTCGGCGCTCGCCCGCCTCGGCGAGCTGCTCCCCACGCTCACCCTCACGCGCAGCTACCGCGCGGGCGGCGAGGACCTCGCCGAGCTCGTGAACCGACGGTTCTACGCGGGTCGCATCGCGTCGTTGCCGTGGGCCGGCAGCTTCCTCGGCCACGGCAGCCTCGGCCTGCACTACGTGCGCGGCAACGGCTTGCCCGACGCGGTCACCGGCACGGTCGAGAGCATCGACTCCGAGGTGGCGAAGGTCGTCGAGCTCGTGATGGAACACGCGGTCAAGCGCCCGCGCGAGTCGCTCATGGTGATCACCGCGAGCGCGAAGCACGCGGCGCGCGTGCACCAGGCGGTGCTCGCCGCGTTCGCGAAGCGCACCGACCTCTCGGACTTCATCCTCAAGGACCGTGCCGAGCCGTTCACGGTGCTCACCCTCGAGCAGGCGGTGGCGCAGAGCCGCGATCGCGTCATCTTCTCCGTCGGCTACGGACGCACCCCGCACGGGCGGCTGCTCTCGAACTTCGGGTCGCTCGGCCAGCCCGGCGGAGACCGGCTCCTCGCCGTGGGCATGACGCGCGCTCGCCGCTCGATGGACCTCGTGTCCGCGTTCCGTCCCGAGGACATCGACGAGGAGCGGCAGTCGCACGGCGTGCTCGCGCTCGCGAACATCCTCAGCCAGACCGAGGAGCGTGCCGCAGCCGACGAGGACGGAGAGCCCGGCCCATCGATGCTCGGCGACCTCGCGGCACGGCTCGCTCGCCGCGGCATCCGGGTCAGCGTCGGCCATCGCGGCCGGCTCGCGCTCGCTGCCGCGCACGCGGGCAAGGCCGTGGTCGTCGAGACCGACGAGGCGTTCGCCGGGCTCAGCCTGCGCGAGTCGCTGCGTCTCCGGCCCGACGTGCTGCGGCGGCTCGGCTGGCACTACCTCCGCGTGCACAGCTTCGAGCTGTTCGGCAACCCCGAGGCGGTCGTCACGCGCGTCGCCACCCTGCTCGGCAAGCCCGAAGCACGACCCACGGATGCCGCGGCCGGCTGATGGGCGAGGAACGCAGGCAGCGCGTCGAACGGGCCGGCGGGAAGTCGCGACGCGCCCGCCTGACGCCCGCTCCGGGATCGGATCCGTCGCCCGAGCAGCCGGCGGCTGCGGAGCCGCAGGACGGCGCGAAGCCGAAGCGCGGACGGCCCAGCCCCGACGACGATCGCATCACCCGGGAGCGACCGCCGCACTGGTGAGTCCGACGCAACGCGCCCGAGTCCTACTCGAAGTGCTTGCCGCCCACGCCTGCGCCGCTGCGTTCCGCGAGCAGGTCGCGGATCTCCGACAAGAGCGTCAGCTCGGTCTCGGGCTCGTCTTCGTCGGGTATGCCCGCCTTGCGCTTGGCCTCGGTCCTCTCCTTGAGCGTGTTCATCGGCAGCACGAACACGAAGTAGACGACGGCGGCCACGATGGCGAACGTCATGATCGCGCCGAGCACCGCCCCGAACCTCAGGTCGGCCGACTGGCCGTCGAGCGTCGGGATGGCGAGGACGAGCGCGTTGTCGAGGCTGTCGGCGCGGAAGATCGCGCCGATCAGCGGGTTGATCAGGTTGTTCACGATGGAGTTCACCACCGCGGTGAACGCGGCGCCGATCACGACGGCGACCGCGAGCTCGATCACGTTCCCGCGAAGGATGAATTCCTTGAAACCCTTGAGCACGATCCCTCCCAGACGTCCGCCCTGCTCCGGCATGCCTACGCCACGCTAGCCGACGAGCCCGGTCCGGTCGAACCCGAGCCGCCCGACGACGAACCGGAGCCGCCCGACGTCGAGCCGCCGGAGGATGACCCGCCGGAGGATGACCCGCCCGAGGAGGAGCTGCCCGAGGAGGAGCCGCCCGAGGAGGAGCCGTCCGACGTGGAGCCGCCGGACGCGGCATTCGACCCTCCGCCCGAGCCGCCCGCCCGCGAGTCGGTGCTGTAGAAGCCCGACCCGTTGAACGTCACTCCGATGGTGTTGAAGAGCTTGCGCAGCCTGCCGCCGCACACGTCGCAGACGGTGAGCGTCTCGTCGGTGAACGCCTGGTGGATGTCGAATGCGTTGTCGCACTCGGTGCAGCGGTAGGAATAGGTGGGCATGTGACTCTTCCGGATCGTGGCGCCGTTCAGAACGCGATGATGCGCGTGGGTGTCACGACGCCGTTCACGGCCTGGTCGTGCACCTCGCGCGGCACCTCGTCGACGAACTCGCTGTCGAAGACGACGGCGTACACCGGTGGACATCTTTCCATCGACCCGAGGGTCTTGTCGAAATAGCCCCGGCCCCAGCCGAGTCGCATGCCCGTGCGGTCCACCGCAGCGGCCGGCACCAGGATGAGGTCGACGTCGTTGATCGCCATCGGCCCGAGGAGTTCGCCGGCCGCCTCGGGCACGCCGTGCAGGCCGAGTGTCTCGACGTCCTCCTCGCCCACCGTCCAGTCGAGCAGTCCGTCCTCGCGGGTGATGGGGAACAGGACCCGGATGCCACGGGCCTCCGCCCAGTTCACGAACGGACGGGTGTCGGGCTCGGTCGGCATCGAGAGGTAGCACGAGAGCGACTCGGCGCCGGTCGAGCCGACGAGCTCCTCGAGCCGGGCGGTGAACCCCTCGGTCGCGTGTTCGCGCTCGTGCGCCGGCATGTTCTGCCTGCGCTCTCGGAACTCCGCACGCAGCACGCGCTTCTGGACGTCCGGATCGTCGGGCATGGCACACATCCTAGGATGCTCGTCGCACCGGTCGGCCCTGCGCGGTGCCGCGGCATCCGGTTACGCTGAGTCGCATGACCCAACGGATCACGAAGGCCGTCATCCCGGCTGCAGGGCTCGGGACGCGGTTCCTCCCGGCGACCAAAGCGATGCCGAAGGAGATGCTCCCCGTCGTCGACAAGCCCGCCATCCAGTACGTCGTCGAGGAGGCGGTGCGCGCGGGCCTGACCGACGTGCTCATGATCACCGGCCGCAACAAGAACGCGCTCGAGAACCACTTCGACCGGGTCACCGAACTCGAGTACACGCTCGAGGCGAAGGGCGACACGGCGAAGCTCCAGAAGGTCAACGAATCCACCGACCTCGCCGACATGCACTACGTGCGCCAGGGCGACCCGCGCGGCCTGGGGCACGCGGTGCTGCGGGCGCGCATGCATGTCAATGAGCAGCCGTTCGCGGTGCTCCTCGGCGATGACATCATCGACGAGCGCGACGTGCTCCTCACCCGCATGCTCGAGGAGCAGGAGAAGCGCGACGCGTCGATCGTCGCCCTCCTCGAGGTCGACCCCGAGAGCATCCACCTGTATGGCGCCGCGGCCGTCGAACCCACAGAAGAGGCCGATGTCGTGCGCATCACCGGCCTCGTGGAGAAGCCGGCCAAGGAAGTAGCCCCCTCGAACTACGCCGTGATCGGCCGCTACGTGCTGAAGCCCCTGGTGTTCGACATCCTCGAGCACACGCACCCGGGCAAGGGTGGCGAGATCCAGCTCACCGACGCGCTCATGGAGATGGCGGGCGACGTGGAGGGCACGGGCGGCGTCTACGGCGTCGTCTTCCGCGGACGCCGCTACGACACGGGCGACAAGCTCGACTACATCAAGGCGGTGGTGCAGCTCGCCGCCGACCGCGACGATCTCGGCCCCGAGTTCAAACCCTGGCTGGCCGAGTACGTCGCCGGCTTCGATCGGATCTGACGATGGCGGCGGCCGCGATCCCCACGCTGCGTGACGGGGACGTCACCCTGCGGCCGATCCGCGCGCGCGACGCCAAGGCGCTGGAGCGCGTGCTGCTCGACAACCGCGGCTGGCTGCGGCAGTGGGAGGCGACCTACCCGGGAGGCGGCTCGGTCATCGACACCCGCGGGAGCATCCGCAACCTCCTGTCGCACGCCCGCACGGGCCACGCCCTTCCATTCGTGATCGAGGTCGACGGCGAGCTCGTGGGTCAGCTCAACGTGTCGTCGATCACCTTCGGTTCGCTGTCGTCGGCGTCGATCGGCTACTGGGTGTCGCAGTCGTTCGCGGGGCGCGGGATCACGCCCACCGCCGTCGCGCTCGCGACCGACTACTGCTTCTCGGTGCTTCGCCTGCATCGCATGGAGATCTGCATCCGGCCCGAGAACCAGCCGTCGCTCCGGGTCGTCGAGAAACTCGGATTCCGCTACGAGGGCCTCCGGCGCCGCTTCATCCACATCAACGGCGACTGGCGCGACCACTTCGCATTCGCCCTCGTCGCCGAGGAGGTGCCGCGGGGCGTGCTCCGGCGCTGGCGCGAGGGGAGGGTGCCCGAGGATGCGGCGCGCGTCACCGCGGAGGATCGCGCGGCCGCGGCGTACCCGCTGCACGTCGCGGATCGCTGAACGTGCGCGCGTCGAGTGGGACCATTCGTCCACCGTGACCTAGCGTTGTCGCATGGACGTGATCGGCGGGGGGCTGCTCGTGGCGGCAGCCGCGGGGCTGTGGATCGCGTACCTGCTGCCGAGCTGGCTGCGCCGCCGGCAGTACCTCGCCACCGAGCGCAACGCCGTGCGCCTGCAGCAGACCCTCCGCATCCTCGCCGAGACGGCGGAGACCCCCGAGGCGGTGCGCGTCGAGGCCACCGCGCGCGAGGTCGCGGCGCAGCAACGCATCCTGCACGAGCACGAGGAGGCCGCGCGACTCGCGGCCGAGACCGCAGAGCACCTCGCGATCGCCGAACGTCGCGCCGCCGAGGAGGTCGCCGAGGCCGCGCGTGAGCTGGCCGCCGCCCGGGCGCCGATCACCGAGCCGATCCCGACCGTCCTGCACGGGGAAGCGTCGGCTGCACCCACGCTCCGGTCCGCGTCGACGGATGTCGCCCGCGCCCGCCGCGCGCTGCGCCGGCGCCGCGCGCTCTGCTCGCTGCTCCTGCTCGCCGGCCTCGTCACCGTGGTCGGCGGACTCATCGCCGCGGCGTTCGGCGCGTCGCCCCTCATCGCGGCGGGCGGAGCCCTCGCCGTGGTCGTGGCGTTCGCGGGCATCGTGCGCCTCGCACGCGTGCGCGTGGCACCGCCCGAAGCGGCACCCGTGGCGACACCCGAGGCGACCCCGTTCGAGCCGATCGATCTCGCCGAGGCGGAGGGGGACGAGCACGGCTGGACGCCGCAGCCGCTGCCGAAGCCGCTCCACCTGTCGCGCGGAACCATCGCCGCGATGGCGATGGCCTCGATCGAGGCGGCGGCCGAGTTGAAGCGTGCGGCCGTCGAGGCCGAGGTCGCGCGCCGCGTGGAGGATCTGGAGCCCGCCGTGCCCTCGATCGCTCCGGCCGCAGCACAGCCGGCGGCGCCGGCCGCGGCAGCCGCTCGTCGCGAGGCCGGGCCCGCGAGCCCTTACTCCCGTATGGGCATCGTCGAAGAAGCCACCCCCGTCCTCGACGACCTCGACGCCGTGCTTCGCCGCCGCCGACAGGCAGGATGACGCACGCGCTCGTGGCCGAACCGCCCCGTGCGGGATGATAGGCTCGTTGTCGCTCGGGCCCATGGCGCAGTTGGTAGCGCGTCTCGTTCGCAATGAGAAGGTCGGGGGTTCGAATCCCCCTGGGTCCACCAAATCCTCGTTATGCGAAACCCTCGAACCCTCGGGTTCGGGGGTTTCGTTGTTGTCGGGGTCGGTGCCCATCCCGAAACGAGGTCGCCTGCTCGCAGCGGCCGCTAGTCGTCCAGGCTGCCCATGGTCAGGTTGACGGTGGTTCCGGTCATCCCGCTCGCCCGGTCGGAAGCCATGAAGGCCGCCACGTTCGCCATCTCCTCGAGCGTCATGAGCCGTCGCGGGTGGGTCCTGGTTGCGAGCGCCTCTTGGAACTGTTCCCAGGTCATCCCCGATGACGTGGCGCGAGACTCGAAGAAGCGTCTTCTCGATCCGACCGATTCCGGCATCGCCTGCGGCCGCAGGCCGACCACGCGGATGCCCTGCGGTGCGAGCTCGGCGGAGAGTTCTCGGGTGAGCGCCTCCTTCGCGGCCTGCGCCGGACCGTAGCCTCCCGCCAGTGGGAGGCCCGTCCGCGAGTGGAGCGTGGTGACCGTCATGATCACCCCCGATCTGTTCGGAACCATGCGCCGGGCCGCCAGGCGCGCGGTCAGGAAGTACGACCTGGTGTAGGTCGTGATCGGCAGGGAGAACTGCTCGACATCCAGCTCGACCAGCGGCACGCCCAGGATGTTCGCATCCGGGCTCCCGACCGCGTTGAACGAGATATCGAGGCGGCCCGCCTTCTCGATCACGGACCGGAGATGCGTGTCCACAGCCTGCTCGTCGAGCGCGTCGACCTCCGCCGCCTCGGCGGATCCGCCGGCGGAGACGATGCCATGAGCGACCGCTTCGACCGGTGCCCGGAGGCGACCCGTGAGGAAGAGGCTGGCTCCCTCGCTCGCAAAGGCGCGTGCGACCGCACCGCCGATCGCACCTCCAGCACCGTAGATCACCGCGACCTTGTCGTTCAGCATCATGCCTGGTTCCCTTCTGTGCCCGGATCGTCGGAGCCGTCGATGATGCAGACACCGCGATGTCGGGAAAGTGGGCGCCCACCGGCCGCCCAGTTCGGCCTTCTCGTCCTCACCCTCGCGGGCGACCGGATCTGCGCGATGACCCGCTTCGACCACAGCGTGCTGCCACGGTTCGGGTTTCCGCGATCGCTTCCGAGCCGATAGCCGGCCCTGCAGCCGGGGACACCCTGCGTCCACTACGGGGTCGCGAACGACGCTCGAGGCGGATCACGACGTCCGACTCGAGCTCGACCCGATCGATCTCGACGAATCCGGCCGATCGGAGCGTGCCGAGGTCGTCGTCCGCGCCGTGTGCGCTGCGGGTGACGACGAGGACGCGGTCGGGCCCTCGCAGCCGGTCGGGGACGGCGGCGAGCGGCGTCGTCACGTCCCAGAGGCCATCGGTGCGATCGTAGGGCTGCTGCAGGCCGAGGTCGACGAGCCCGCTGAACGCGTCGGGATACCCGTGCATCGCAAGTCGGGGCCGGCGTGACGGGCGCACCGACTCATCGAAGACGATGCCGTCGCCGGGCCCGGTCGACCGGTCGACGACGGCGGCGACCGCCTGCCAGTCGGTGCCGGCGTGCCTCGAGTGCGGGCCGCGCTGCTCGAGGTAGGCGGGCACGGCGAGGGCCGCGACGAGTGCGATCACGATGATGCGGAGCCAGGTCCAGGGAATCGCGGTCACCCCGATCGCCATGGCGATCGCGACCCCCGGCGCGGCGAAGACGAGGTACCGCGCCGTGTACGCCGGGGATACGACGGCGGTCGCGGCGAGCAGGGCGACCGTCGGGAGGAGCGTCCACGCCGCCGCGATGAGCAGGAGCTGCCGATGCCCGCGCCACGCGGGGTCGGTGCGACGTACGACCGCCGCGATGCAGGCCACCGCGACGAGCGACCATGCCGCGATGGCGAACGCGTCGAGCATGAACCACTGGCCGACGAGGATGGCCCTGGGGGTGACGACCTCCTGCTCGGCGCGGAACGCGATCTGGTCGCGCTGTCGCAACGCGGCCACGACGATCGGCGCCGCGATCAGGAGGGCGCCCACCCAGGCGACGCAGAAGGAGGCGAGTCGCACCCGCCGGCGATCGGCACACCGGTCCGCGAGGACGACCACCGCGTGCACGGGGATGAGGAGCACGACCAGGAGGAACAGGTACGTGGCCGTCGCGAGCCCGATCACGTACAGGATCCACCACGCACGCCGTGCCGGAGCGTCCAGCAGGCGCAGGAGCAGCACCGTGAGCCACGTCGCCGCGGCGGTCGCGAGGGCCATCGACCGCGCATCGATGGCCACGAAGAGCACCCGTGGGAGCAGGAGGAGCATGGTCGCGGCGATCACCGCGGTTCCGCGGCCCGCCCGGCGACGGACGAGGACGAAGACCCCGGCGGATGCCGCGCCCACGGCCATCCCCGACGGCAGGCGAACCGCGAGCGGGGAGTCGCCGACCGCGTCGATCCACAGGTGCAGCAGCGCGTAGTACAGGCCGTGCACGGCGTCGACCGAGCCGAGCATCGCCCAGAGCGAAGCCCAGTCGCGACGGGCGGACATGATGCTCGCGACCTCGTCGCCCCAGAGCGACGGCACCCAGGAGCCGGCGGTCGCGACCGCCGCGGCGAGCACCCCGATGAGGAGTGCGAGCCGTCCGTCGATCCGTCGCGCTGCGTGCGCGGGCTGGCGCGGCGCGACGGGTGCGGACGCCGCGGGCGTGGCGTCCACCCGGTCGAACCCCCTACCGCGAACGTGCGGCGTTCCCGACCTCACGGTGCATCACGACGCTTCCTGAATCACCCCTCCATGGCGAACCTACGTCCATTGACGCCGCGACGCCACGGGTACCGAGGACGCGCGCACCCCCGATCCTGCGCCGCACCGACCGGCCTCGTGGCACGCGACCGGGGCGTAGGGTGGACGGGATGTCGCAGGCGCCGCTCACGCAGGAGATCCCGCTCACCACCGCCAAGCGCTGGCGCGCCTACTGGGTCTGCGTGGCGGTCGCCGGCCTCACGATCCTCGACCTCTCGAAGGTCAACGTCGCCCTCCCGTCGATCGAGACGGCGTTCGGGGCCACGTCGACCGAGTTGCAGCTCATCGTGTCGGGCTACGTGCTCGCGTTCGGCCTCACGCTCGTGCCTGCCGGCCGCATCGGCGACCAGCGCTCGCGGCGCACCCTGTTCGTCATCGGCCTCAGCCTCTTCACGCTCACGAGCCTCGCCTGCGCGCTGGCGCCGAACGGAGCGGTGCTCCTCGTGGCCCGGCTCCTGCAGGGGGTCGCCGCAGGCATCCAGATGCCGCAGGTGCTCGGGCTCGTGCAGCAGCTGTTCCAGGGCGCCGAGCGCGGCAAGGCGTTCGGCCTGTTCGGCGCGACCATCGGCATCGCCACGGCGATCGGTCCGACGCTCGGCGGCCTCGCGATCGCGATCGGCGGTCCCGAGGACGGATGGCGCGGCATCTTCTGGATGAACGTGCCGCTGTCCCTCGCCGCCATCGCCCTCGCGCTGTGGGCGCTGCCCGAGACCCGCACGCGATCGTCGCGTCGGCTCGAGCTCGATCCCGTCGGCCTGCTGCTGTTCGGCATCACGGTCGTCGCGCTGATGTGGCCGTTCCTGTTCACCACCGGCTCGCCCGACGACAACCCGGCCAGATGGTGGCTGCTCGTGGTGTTCGTCTTCGCGGCGACGGCGTTCGTCGCATGGGAGCGGCACTACGCGGCATCCGGTCGGCATCCGCTCGTGCCCCTCTCGCTGTTCGGCGTGAGCTCGTACCGCAACGGCACGGTGCTCGCGGCGACGTACTTCGCCGCGATGCCGTCGATGTTCCTGCTCACGACGCTCTACCTGCAGCACGGCCTCGGCCTCGCCCCGGTCTTCGCGGGCATGGTCACGATCGGGTTCGCGCTCACGAGCGCGGGGTCGTCGTGGCTCGGCGGCAACCTCGTGAATCGGCTGGGCCGGCCGCTGGTCGTGTGGGGGCTCGCCGCGGTGCTGGTCGGCGCCGGGCTCCTCGTGCTGGCGGCGCTCATGACGCCGCCCGAGCTGACGCCATGGGCGATGGCGGGCGCGATGGTCGTCGGCGGCTTCGGGGGCGGGCTCGTGATCTCGCCGAACCAGACCCTCGCGCTCGCCGACATCCCCGTCAAGCAGGGCGGCCTCGCCGGTTCGGTCGGGCAGCTCGGGCAGCGCATCGGCACGGCGGTCGGCACCGCCGTCACGCTCTCGCTGTTCTACGCCACCATCTACCGCGAGACCGGCGCGGAGGATTCCACCGACCTCGGCGTCTACCAGGACGCCTACGGGTTCGGCATGCTCGCCGTCGCGATCTTCATCGCCATCGCGTTCGGCGTCGGGCTGGCCGACCTCGGCGCGCGGCGCAGGCAGCGCGGCACGCTCGCGTGAGCGGAGACCGCCCCCGCGGTCGGGCGAGGGTCGAGCGGATGCCGCATGCCGACGCTCACCGGATGGCGAGGATGCGCGCCCGCTCGTCCTTCTCGTAGTGCTCGATCGCGGCGCGGAGCGCCGCCCGCGGCATCGTGGCCGCATGCCCCTCGACGAACGCCGTGAGCCGCTCGCGGTCGAGGTCGCCCGCGGCGCGGAGCACCCAGCCGAGCGCCTTCTGCACGAACGGCTCCGTGTCGTCGGCGAGGGTCTCGGCGAGGGAGTACGCGTCGTCGAGCTCGCCGCGCTTCAGGAACGCGAACGTGGCCACGAGCGCCGTGCGTCGCTCGGGCCAGAATCCGGATGCCGCGAGCCGCGCGAGCGGCGCCCGGTCGCGATCGAGCAGGTATCCGCCGACCACGTCGCGAGCCGCGAGGTCGACGAGGTCCCACTGGTCGATGCGGTCGTGACGACGGAGGTAGAGCTCGTAGAGCTCGGTACGCCGCTCGGGGGGCGTCCTCCGTCGGGCGGCCGACTTGCCCATGATGCTGCAGGCGAGGGCCCGCACCTCGTGGGCGGGCTGCTCGAGCAGTTGCTCCAACCCCGACGCGGGGAGGTCGAGTGCCGTCTTCGCGAGGTCGAACACGGCGCCCATCCGCACGCCCAGGAATGGAGCGTCGGGATCGGGCGGGAAGTAGCGGGTGTACTTCTCACGCTCCGCGTCGCTCGCGATTCCCTCGAGCGTCGTGACCAGCGTCGTGGCATCCGTCATCGCCCGCCCCTCCCGTGACCCGGGATTCAGCGTACGACAGGTCAGGCGGCGAGGTGCGCGGCGGGCGAGAGCAGTGTCGTGAGTTCGCTCGCCGACAGCTCGCGGCCGAACGCGGGGTGTCCGGGCTCGAGCGCGCGGCCGTTCGCGAGCGGTCCGCCGTCGACCGCATCGAATCCGATGTCGTCGATGAGGCGCGCGATGACGGCACGCGCGTCGGGATCGTCGCCGACGACGGCGAGCGCGCGCCGCAGCGGCGAGCCCGCGTCCATGCTGTCGTCCTCCATCTCGTGGTAGCCGAGGTGGTTGAGCGACTTCACGACGTTGGCGAGCGGGTTGCGCGCGGCGTTGATCTCGCTCGTCGACCGCTCGTCGTCGTCGATCGCGGCGATGTGGCCGTCGACGGGCGGCCAGTAGTTCATGGCGTCCACGACAATGCGGCCGCCGAAGTCCTCCCATGGCACGGTGCCGGCCTTGCCGAACGGCACGGCGACGATGACGACGTCGGACTGTGCCACGAGATCGGCGGGCGTCACGACTCGGGCGCCGGGGGCGACGACGGAGACGAGCAGTTCGAGCGCGGTCTGACGCGGCGAGCCCGTGATGAACACGTCGTAGCCGGATGCCACGAGGAGTCGCGCGAGCGCGGTGCCCACCTTCCCCGCACCGAAGATCCCGATGACCGGCCGGTCCGTCACGTCCACGCCTCCATTCTCGCCGACACGGCGGATCGATGCGTCGACATCATGCGGAAACGCCGGGCACGACGCGGGAATTCCCGGCGCGCGGCGCCGCGGCATCCGCTCGCCGGCCGCCGGCGCTCGGCCGCTGTTCGCTGGCCGCTGGTCGGCGGAGGGGAATAGTGTCGGCCTGACAGGGGTTCCGCTACACATGCGTACGTATGGAGACGCGGGAATGGGACAGGACATGGCTGAGCGCTACGAATTCGGACTCGACACCTTCGGCGACGTGACGGTGGGGCCCGACGGGTCGCCGCTGCCGCACGCGCAGGTGCTGCGGAACGTGGTCGAGGAGGCGATGCTGGCCGACCGGCTCGGGCTCGACTTCTTCGGCGTCGGCGAGCACCACCGTCACGAGTTCGCGATCTCTGCACCCGAGGTCGTGCTCGGCACGATCGCAGGCCGCACCGAGCGCATCCACCTGGGCTCGGCCGTCACGGTGCTGAGCTCCGACGACCCCGTGCGGGTCTTCCAGCGGTTCGCGACGCTCGACGGGCTCTCGGGCGGACGCGCCGAGGTGATCCTCGGGCGTGGGTCGTTCATCGAGTCGTTCCCGCTCTTCGGATTCGAACTCGACCAGTACCAGGAGCTCTTCGAGGAGAAGCTCAACCTCTTCGCCGCCCTGCTCCCGCAGGAACCGGTCACGTGGAGCGGCGAGCTGCGGCCTCCTCTGACCGACCAGCTCGTGTTCCCGCCCGTCGAGCATGGGCGCCTGAAGACCTGGGTCGGCGTGGGCGGCAGCCCCGAGTCCGTCGTGCGCGCCGCGCACTACGGCCTGCCCCTCGTGCTCGCGATCATCGGTGGAAGCCCCGCGCGGTTCGCGCCGCTCGCCGACCTCTACCGCCGGGCCCTCGACCAGTTCGGCCACCCGCAGCAGCCCGTGGCCGTGCACTCGCCGGGCTTCATCGCCGACACCGACCAGGAGGCGCTCGACACGCTCTGGCCGCACTACAAGGTCATCATCGACCGCATCGGCCGCGAGCGGGGATGGGGTCCCGTGAGCCGCGAGCACTTCGAGGACGAGGCCGGCCCGAACGGCGCGCTCTACGCCGGATCGCCCGAGTCGGTCGCCCAGAAGATCGCCGCAGCCATGCGCGCCATCGGCGCGGTGCGCTTTGACCTGAAGTACTCGAACGGCACCCTGCCGCACGAGGCGATGATGGGCAGCATCGAGCGGTACGGGACGCTCGTGGTGCCGCGGGTGCGCGAGCTCCTCGCGGCCGCCGACGATGCCGACGCCGAGCTCGACGCGCTCGCGGCCGCCGATCGAGCGGATGCCGCGGCCGCCGCGGAGCACGCGCACGACTGACCCCTCCGCGGCGACACGTCACCGCGGCGGCGCCGGCCGCGACGTCAGGCCGGACCCGGGGCCGCCCGGGCCGCCCGCCTGCGCACGACCGCGCGGAACCACGCAGCATCCGGAAGCCTCGCCAGGAACGTGCCGGCGAAGATCGTGATGAGCACGTAGGCCGTGGCCAGCGAGGCGATCGCAGGCGCGACGCCGGCGGCCACCGCGATGCCCGCGATGACGATCGAGAACTCGCCGCGCGGCGCGAGCGAGAAGCCTGCGCGCCACTGGCCGAGCGTGCCGACGCCCGCGCGCCGGGCGGCGTACGCTCCCGTCACGAGCTTCGTGAGGATCGTGATCACGGCGAGACCGAGCGCGGGCAGGAGCATGGGCACGAGCTCCGAGGAGTCGCTCGTGAGGCCGAAGAACACGAAGAACGTCGCGGCGAAGAGGTCGCGCAACGGTGTCAGCACCTGGCTCGCGTTGACGGCGACCCGGCCCGAGAGGGCGATGCCAACGAGGAACGCGCCGACCGCCGCCGACACGCCGACCTGCGCGGCGAGTCCCGCCACGAGCATCGTGAGCCCCAGCACGCCGAGCAGCAACGGCTCGAACTCGTCGGCCGGGAAGAGCCGGGACACGAAATGGCCGTGCCGCAGCGCCACGTAGAGGATCAGGGTGACGACTCCGACGGCGATCGCCACCGAGATCGCGCCCTGAGCGAGGCTCACGCCCACCACGATCGCCGACAGCACCGGCAGGTAGAACGCCATCGCCAGGTCCTCGATCACCAGCACCGCGAGCACGGAGGGTGTCTCGCGGTTCGACAGGCGGCCGAGGTCGCGCAGCAGCTTCGCGATGACACCGGACGACGAGACCCACGTGACGCCGGCGAGGGCGACTGCGGCCACCGGTCCCCAGCCGAGGAGCAGCGCCATCGCGGCGCCCGGCAGGGCGTTCAGCACCCCATCGAAGATGCCGGGCACGCGCGCGGACTTCAGGGCGCCGAACAACTCGGAAGCGGTGTACTCGAGCCCGAGCAGCGCGAGCAGCAGGATGATCCCGATCTCGGACCCGGCCTCCAGGAACTCCCCGCTCGCTTCGAGCGGGATCAGGCCGCCCTCACCGAACGCGAGGCCGAGCAGCAGGTAGAAGGGGATCGGCGAGATGCCGATGAGGAGCGCGAGGCGCCCGAGGAGGCTCATGCCGAGAAGCAGCGCGCCGACTTCGATGAGGAGCCGCGTGGTCTCGTCCATGACGGCCGCCTCAGTCGGGGCCGTTGGAGAGCAGTCGAGCTACTCCGTCGAGTCCTTCACGCGTGCCGACGGCAACGATGACATCTCCCGCCCGCAGCGGCTCTGCCGGTGTGGGGGAGGGGATGATCGCACCGTCGCGGACGATGGCGACGATCGACGCGTGCGTGCGCGTGCGAGCCTTGGTGTCGCCGAGGGTGCGGTTCAGGTACGGCGAGTCCGTCGGCAGCGCGATCTGCTCGGTGTACAGGCCCGCGGTCTCATCACTGAGGCTCGTGAGTCGGCTGAGCATCACGGATGCGCCGAGCACGTCGGCGAGGGCCGCAGCCTCGTCGTCGTTCAGCGGAATGGAGGCACGGCAGGCGTCGGGGTCGTCGACGTCGAAGAAACCGAGGTCGCGCTCGCCGTCCCGGTGCGAAACCACGCTGATCCGTCGACCGCCTTCGGTGACGAGGTCGTGGCGAACGCCGATCCCGGGCAGGTCGACCTTTTCGATATGTATACCCACGAGCGCTATCGTAACCCCGCCGGAGGGTGTCTCCGGCACGCGCGCCTCAGTGTCGGATTCGTGCCACGTTGGCCATCTCGAGCACCGGGGTCCCGGCGTCGTCGACGACGGCGAACGACGGCACCACGGCCGCCAGTTCGGCGAGCGAGTCGAGGTGCGTGCCGCCGCACGGGATACGTGCCGTCCCGTCGGGGAGCTCGCACACCCACGATCGTCGATCGGTGAGTCCGTCGCCGTCGGCTTCGACGCGCACAGGTGCGCCCGACGCGAGCCAGCGGTCGAGCTGATCGGCCACCTGCTGTCGCACGGCGTCGAGGTCGGCCGGCAGCGACGCCGTGTCGAACCCGGACCGGCGCAGCGACTTGTTGAGGCGATACCGGTCGAGTGAGCCGTTCGGGAGGATGCGCGACGACGAGATCGCCGCGCCGTCGAAGTCGGGGCTGCCGAGGGCGTCCTCGCGTGCCGGCTTCGACCAGCGATCGGCGAGGGCTCGGTTCAGGGCGAGCGATGCGAGGTGGCACCCGGTGTGGCCGGTCGAGAGGGCGCGTCGTGTCGCGGCATCCGCCTCGATCTCGACCTCGTCGCCCTCGGCGATCGCCGAGCCGCCGTCGACGAGGTGCGCGACGAGGAACACCCAGCCCTCGGTGCCGGTGCGCACCGGGATGTCGGCGCCGAGGTGCAGGGCGTCGCCGTCGGTTGCGGCGACCACGGCGTCTCGCACCGGGAATTCCCCAGCGGCGGACCGGATCACGCCCGCGTCGGCGGGCTGGTCGGGCCAGGCGGCGTCGACCGGGTGGAAGCTCGTGGTCTCGGTGATGACGGCGAGGCTGCCGTCGGTGGTCGGGGCGACGTGCAGGACGCGGCTCGTCGCGTGGAGCGCCCCGGAGGGGTACGTGACGCGTGTGTCGCCTGCGGGCAGCGTCACCCGTCAGACGCCGTCGCCGCGACCGAGCACGTTCATGGGGATCGCGACGGCGACGGCGACGGCGAGGATGCCGCCGAGGAACGTGATGGCCTCGAAGCCGGCCATCACGGGGGCCGTGCCCATGAGCCACAGGCCGAAGACGAAGATCGCCATGGAAATGAGGAAAGCGACGACGTTCACAGGACCTCCAGGAGCTTTGCGCGGCAGCGGCGCCTCGCCGGTCAGTCTAGTGCTCGGGCCGGTCGCCCGTCGTCCGTCGGCTGGTCGGTCAGCTGTCGAGGGGGCCGAGCCAGGCGTTGGCGACCGTGCTGTGCGCCGACTCGTCGTCGGACGGGTGGAAGATGCCCGCGAGCACGTCGCGGTAGAGCCGCCCGAGCTCGGAGCCGGTGAAGTAGGCGGAGCCGCCCGCGACCCGCACCGACTGGTCGACGACGTACTTCGCGGTCTCGGTGGCCCGCACCTTGACGCCCACGAGCTTCGCGAACCACTGCGAGCCGTGGTCCACGAGCCCGTCGAGGTCGCGGGCGATCGCGAGCAGTTGCGGCTCGAGCGCGTCCTGCGCGATCGCGGCGTCGGCGATGCGCCAGCGGATGTCGGGGTCCTGCGACAGGGCGGCACCGTCGTGCTTCATCGAGGTGCGCCGTTGTGCGGCGGCGACCGCGAGGTCGAGCGCGCGGGCCCCGATGCCCGCATACACGGCGGCGAGCAGGAGCTCGAAGCTCGCGAAGATGCCGAAGATGAGCGGGTCGGCATTGGGGCCGGGGTCGAGTCGCCGCACGATCCGGTCGGGCGGGGCGAACGCCCCGTCGAGCACCGTCGTGCGGCTCTGGGTCGCACGCATGCCGATGGTGTCCCAGTCGTCGAGGATCCGAACGTCGGGGTCATCGCGGTCGATGAACCCGTAGACGATCTTCGGCGCGTCGGGCGAGGCGGTGTCGAGCCCCATGGTGCCGAGGCGCGTCCACGCCGGGGAGAGCGAGGTGAAGATCTTGCGGCCCGAGTACCGGTAGCCGCCGCCGTCCTGCGGCTCGGCCGCGGTGCGCGAGCCGAACAGCATGAGGTCGTTGCCGGCCTCGCTGATGCCGAACCCGAAGATCTCGCCTTCGCCCGCTTCTCTGAGGAGGAACTCGAGCGCGTCGTCGCCGCGGTCGCGGAGGACCTTCGCGACGCCCGTCCACACGAGGTGCATGTTCACCGCGAGGGCGGTGGCGGGTGCGGCGCCGGCGAGTCGCATCTGGGCTCGCACCGCGTCGTCGAAGTCCCAGCCCAGGCCGCCGAACTCCTCCGGTACGAGCACCGTGAGGTACCCGGCCTCGCGAAGCTCTGCGAGGTCGTCGGCGAAGAAGGCGTTGTCGCGGTCGTATCCGGCGGCGCGCTCCCGCACGCGTTCGAGGAGGTCGTCGTGCAGCAGAGTCTCCGGCGTCGCGGTCACGACGCCAGACTACGCCTGCGGTGACTCGTCGCGCGGGGCCTCCGCGGGCGTCTGCGTAGCGGCGGACGCCGCGTCGGGGCGGGGTCGTCGGAGCCGCGTGCTGAGGACCACGATCAGGACGATGACCGCGCCCGTCACGAGCACGGCGAGGAGCCACGGCATCATGACGCCGACGGCGACGCCGAGCCAGGATGCGAAGCCCACGAGCGCCTTCCACCCGGCGACGAGGCCGCTCCAGAAGTCGTCGGGCTGCGGATCGCGCGCGACCTCCTCGGTGACGAGTTCGACCGTGATCGTCGAGAAGTCCACCTGGTCGACGAGCCAGTCGCGCTGCTGGGTCAGACTGTCGAGCTCGGCCTGCCGGGTCGTGAGCTCCGACTCGATCGCGATCAGGTCGGCCACGGTCGTGGCCGTGGCGAGCAGCTCCTGCAGGCGGTCGACCGAGGCGGTGAGCGCCTCGATGCGCGCGTCGAGGTCCTGGCGTTGCTGCGTGACATCCGACGCATTCATCGACACCGACGTGACGGTGCCGAGCGCACGGAGCTCGTCGACGACGGCGTCGAGCTCGTCGGACGGGATGCGCAACGTAAGGGACGCGCTCGGCGGCTGCGAGTCGGTGCCGGGCGTCTCGGTGCGGCTGTCGACCCGCCCGCCCGCCCGCTCGGCGAGGTCCGCGGCCTCCTCGGCGGATGCGACGGGGTCCTCGACGGTGATTGCGACCCAGCCGGTCGTGATGACGCTGCGATCCTCGAGCTGCAGATCGGCGGAGCCGCCGGCGGCATCCTCCGCGACCTTGCCCTCGGTCGTACCGGGCTCGGGGGCGACCTCGCCGGCGGGCATGTCGACGACCGGAGCGCTCGCCCCGTCGTTGCCCGCCGTGCAGCCGGCGAGGAGCAGTGCGGTGATCGCGGCCGCTGCCGCCGCGGGTGCGAGTCGTCTCATGCGCTCACTGTATTGCCGCCCGCGAATCCGATGTCTGGGCCATCGCTGGGAGTCCGGTCACGATCCAATTGCGCTTCGCTGTGAATCGCCGAACGGCCCCAACGAACCGTCGGGCCCGCTCGTTCACGCCGCGGGTTGAGGAGCCCGCGCAGCGGGCGTCCCGAAACCCGTTTGCGCACCACGGGTTTCGAGATGGCGCTTCGCGCCATCTCGACCCGCGTGGCAGCGATCAGTCGAAGTCGGGGTCGCGTCCGGTGCGCTCGCCCGTCTCGAGCGTCGCGATGGCGGCCAGGTCGTCGGCGTCGAGCGCGAAGTCGAACACGTCGAGGTTCTCGCTCAGGCGCTCGGGCGACGAGGCCTTCGGGATCACGACGTTGCCGAGCTCGACGCGCCAGCGCAGCACGATCTGCGCCGGCGTGCGGCCGTGCTTCGCGGCCAGGTCTTCGAGGACCGGCGTGCCGAGCACGCGTCCGCGCGCGAGCGGCGACCAGGCCTCGGTGCGGATGCCGCGTGCTGCGTCGAACGCGCGCAGTGGCGCCTGCGGCAGCCACGGGTGCAGCTCCACCTGGTTGACGACCGGCGCGACGCCGGTCTCGCGGATGATGCGCTCCAGGTGGTGCGCATGGAAGTTCGCGACGCCGATCGAGCGCACGCGCCCCTCGTCCTGCAGCCGGACCAGTGCACGCCAGGTGTCGACGTAGCGGTCGGTCGACGGCATCGGCCAATGGATCATGTACAGGTCGAGCGACGCGAGCCCGAGGCGCGTCATCGTCGCGTCGAACGCGCGGAGCGTGGAGTCGAACCCGTTGTCGTCCATCCAGACCTTGCTCGTGACGAAGAGCTCCTCGCGCGGCACCGCGGCATCGCGCACCGCCTCCCCGACGCCCTCCTCGTTGCCGTAGAACGCCGCAGTGTCGAGGTGTCGGTAGCCGATGGCGATCGCGTCGTGGCTGAGGCGCGCGGCATCCGCGGGCGGCACCTTGTACAGCCCGAAGCCGAGCTTCGGGATGGTGGCGCCGTCGGCGAGCGACAGGCGGGGCGCGGGGGCGATGGGCTGCGGCATCCGGTCTCCTGGTCAGCTGGGTTGCAGCGGCACCGGTTCGGTGTCGGGAATGGGGCTCGCGTCGCGGTCGCGGAGGTCGGGATGCCACGGGCGACCGAGTACGGCGGCGACCAGGCCGAGCAGCGCAAGGGCGGTCGCCGCCCAGAAGGCGCCCTGCGCGCCGTAGCCGTCGATGAGGAAGCCGGCGACCGCCGACCCGAGGGCGGCGCCGATGAGCTGACCCGTGCCGACCCATCCGTACGCCTCCGCCGTGTCGGAGAACTTCACGCTCGCCGAGACGATCGCGAACAGCACGGCGAGCGCCGGGGCGATGCCGATGCCGGCGATGAACAACGTGACCGCGAGCCACCAGAAGTCCATGACGAACGCGGCGAGCGCCATGCCCACGAAGACGATGAACATGCGGCGCGCGGTGGACCACGGTCCGATCGGCACGTGCCCGAGGAAGAGGCCGCCCGCGAGGCTGCCCACGGAGAAGATCGCGAGCACGATGCCCGCCTCGGCGCCGTCCTCGCCGAACGCCGCGACGACGCCGGCCTCGATCGCCGCGCACGCGCCGATGAGGAGGAACCCGACGATCGTCGCGAGCATGACCGGCGGCCGGGTGAGCACCGCGCCGAGCCGCCGCTTCGACCTCGGGATGCGCACGCGCCCGAGCTCGGGGGAGGAGATGAACCAGATGCCGCCGCCCACCATCATCGCTGCGGCGAGCAGGATGCCCCACACCGTGCCGATCTGCGTGGACACGAACGTCGTGACCACGGGCCCCACGACCCAGATGATCTCCTGCGCCGACGCGTCGAGCGAGAAGAGCGGGGTGAGCTGGCGGGAGTTCACCATCTTCGGGTAGATGGTGCGCACGGCGGGCTGCACGGGCGGCGTCGAGAGGCCGGCGATGAAGCCGACGCCCATGTACATGGGAACGGTGAGCGGCAGCACGCCGATCGCCACGACCGCGGTCACGCACACCGAGAGCGTGGTGATGAGCACGGGGCGCATGCCGAGGCGGCCCATGAGCCGGCTCGTGAGCGGACCCGCGATGGCCTGGCCGATCGACGTGGTGGCCAGCACGAGGCCGGCGGCGCCGTAGGAGCCGGTCTCCTGTTCTACATGCAGGAGGAAGGCGAGCGAGAGCATCCCCGAGGGGAACCGTGCGGTCAGCTGAGCGGCGATGATGCGAGCGACGCCCGAGGTTCTGAGGAGATCGGAGTAGCTGGCCACGGTCCGACCACTCTATCGAGGGCGGATGTCGCGGCAGCATGGCGGCGCTGTGGGGCTCAGCGCCGCCGCGGATCGCTACTCTGCGAGTGCCTTCGTGATGCGCTGCGGTGAGACGGTCTCGGCGGTGCGGAGTTCCTGCGCGAACAGGCCTACCCGCAGCTCCTCCAGCATCCAGCGCACGCGCACGAGCGCGGCGGACGCCTCCGGGTCGATCGGGATACGACCGCCGGCCGCCTCGAACGCGGCGATCGACGGCTCGAGCTGGTTCATCGCCTGGCGATCGCGGCCCGGGTTCTCCGCCAGCTTGCGCACCCGCACGATGATCGCCTCGAGGTAGCGCGGAAGGTGCCGCAGCCGTTCGAGCCCCGTCGATGAGACGAAGCCGGCCGGCACGAGTGCGTCGAGCTGCGCGCGCACGTCGCCGAGCGCCGCCATGAGGTGGATGCTGGACGCACCCGAGATCGCCCGGTCGGCCTCGCGCGCCGTCCGGAGGACCCGCGCGACGAGCGCCACCGTCTCGAACATGCGGTCCACGACGTTCGCGCTGATCGCGTCGCGTACCGCCTCGAACTCGGCGCGCGTGCGCAGCAGCCCTTCGGGGTGCCGAGCGCGCAGTTCGGCGTCGACGCAGGCCGCGAGGCAGTCGTCGAGCAGGGCCCGCGGGCCGGAGTACGCGCTCGCCGCCAGCGCGAGCTTCTCCTCGTTCGAGAGGTGCTCCTGCACGTAGGCGACGGGCGTGGGCGTGGCGAGCACGAGCAGTCGACGGATGCCGCGTCGCGACGCCCGGTCGCGCTCCTCCGCCGTGGCGACGAGCCGCAGCGCGACCGAGCTCTTCTCGTCGACCAGCGCCGGGTACGCGCGGATCACGTTGCCCGCCTGGCGCGTGTCGACGTGCGCGGGCAGTTCGTCCCACTCCCACGTCGCGATGCCCGAGCGTTCGGCGATCGCGGGGCCGACGAGCGAGCCGGAGGCAAGGGATTCCGCGTCGCCGGCGGACGGCGCGGCGTCGGGCCTCGCGCCCGCGTGCGTTCGCCCGCTCCCGCCGGGCGCGCTCGTCACGGCCCTCGCGACGGCGTCCCGCGTACGATCGGCGAGCCGTGCCTGCAGCCCGCCGAGGTCCTTGGACTCACTCACGGTGCGCCCGCGCTCGTCGACCGCCCGGAACGTCACCCGCAGATGCGGCGGCACGCGCTCGAGGTCGAAATCGGACGGGTCGACGGGCGCGAACGTGAGGCGGCGGATCGCCTGCGCGACCACCGCCGTGAACGACTCCCGCTCGGCGCCGCCCTCGGGTCCGTCTGGCAGCTCGGCGGAGATCTTGGCGGCCCACTCCGCCGCGGGCACGACCTGGCGGCGCAGCACCTTCGGGAGCGTGCGCAGCAGTGCGGTGATGAGTTCGTCGCGGAGGCCCGGCACCTGCCAGTCGAAGCCGTCGGGTCGCACCCGGGGGAGCAGCACGAGCGGCACGACGGCCGTCACGCCGTCGTCGTCGGCGCCGGGCTCGAACCGGTAGGCGAGGGAGTAGGTCTGGTCGGCCTGCCGCCACCGGTCGGGGAAGCCGTCCCCCCGATCCTCCTCGGCCTCTGCGCCGAGCAGGTCGGCGCGCGTCATGGTGAGCAGGTCGGGGCGTCGGCGGTGCTCGCCGCGCCACCAGCGCTCGAAGGCGCGTGTGTCGGCGACATCCGCAGGAACCCGCGCCTCGTAGAATGCCACGACGGCTTCGTCGCCCGCGAGGATGTCGCGCCGGCGGGTGCGCTCCTCGAACTCGCCGAGCTCGCGGCGCAGTGCACGGTTCGCGCGTACGAAGCCGAACAGCCGCCGGTCGAGCCGGCCCGTGTCCCAGTCCTCCTCGACGAGCGCGTGGCGGATGAACAGCTCCCGGGCGAGGGGGGCGTCGACGCGGGCGAGCTGGACGCGCCGCTTCGCGACGACCGGCACGCCGAACAGCGTGACCTTCTCGTCGGCGACGGCCGAGCCCTGCCGTCGCTCCCAGCGAGGCTCGCTGAAGGTGCGCTTCGCGAGGGGGCCGGCCAGTTGCTCCGCCCAGGCCGGATCGATCGCGGCGTTGGTGCGGGCGAAGAGCCGGCTCGTCTCCACGAGCTCGGCGCTCATCAGGGCGGCCGGCGGCTTCTTCGCGAGCGCCGAGCCCGGGAACACCACGAAGCGCGCGTTTCGCGCGCCGACGAACTCGGCCTGCTGGCGTCGGCCCCGGCGCTCGGCCTCGCGCGCGGCGCCGGCGCCTCCCCGCCCGCTCGACGTCTTCGCGTCGTCACGGAGTCCGATCTGCGAGAGCAGGCCGGCCAGGAGCGCACGGTGGATGCCGTCGGCATCGGGCTCGCCCGCCCGCTCGGCCACGTGGAGGCCGAGCGGTCTCGCGAGTCGCGCGAGCTGGCGATAGAGGTCCTGCCACTCCCGCACCCGCAGGTAGTTCAGGAACTCCGCCTTGCACATGCGCCGGAACGCGCTGCCCGAGAGCTGTCGCTGCTGCTCCTCGAGGTGGTTCCAGAGGTTGAGCAGGGAAAGGAAGTCGCTCGTCGGGTCGACGAAGCGGGCGTGGAAGCCGTCGGCCTGTTCGCGCCGCTCGAGCGGCCGTTCGCGCGGGTCCTGGATCGTGAGCCCCGCGACGATGGCGAGCACATCGCGCGACACGCCCTGCGCCTTCGACTCGAGCACCATGCGCGCGAACCGCGGCTCGATCGGCAGTCGCGCGAGCTGGCGGCCGACGCGGGTGAGCTGGGGGCCCGCAGCGTCGGCGTCCTCGTCGAGGGCGCCGAGCTCGCGCAGCAGCTCGAGTCCGTCACGGATGCCGCGGGTGTCGGGCGGCGTGAGGAACGGGAACTCCTCGATCTGCCCGAGCCCGAGCGACGCCATCTGCAGGATGACCGCGGCGAGGTTCGTGCGCAGGATCTCCGGATCCGTGTATTCCGGACGCCGCTCGTAGTCCTCCTCGGAGTACAGCCGGATCGCGATGCCGTCGCTCGTGCGACCCGTCCGGCCGGAGCGCTGGTTCGCCGACGCCTGCGAGATGGCCTCGATCGGCAGTCGCTGCACCTTCGAGCGCGTCGAGTACCGGCTGATGCGCGCGGTGCCGGCGTCGACGACGTACCGGATGCCGGGCACGGTGAGGCTCGTCTCGGCGACGTTCGTGGCGAGCACCACCCGGCGCTTCAGCCCCGCGACCTTCGAAGGCTCGAACACCCGGTGCTGGTCGGCAGACGAGAGTCGACCGTACAACGGCAGCACCTCGGTCTCGCCGATGCTTCTGCCGGTTGAGCCTGTCGAAACCCGATAGTGCGCGCGCACCGCGGCCTCCGCGTCGCGGATCTCGCTCTCGCCCGAGAGGAACACGAGCACATCGCCGGATGACTCGCGCTCGAGCTCGTCGAGGGCGTCGAGGATGCCGCGCTGCACGTCCTTGTCCTCCGCCGCGGCGCCTTCGTCGTCGGCGTCCTCGCCTGCCGCGCCTGGGCCGGACTCCGCCACGAGCGCGCGGTAGCGGACCTCGACGGGGTAGGTGCGCCCCGACACCTCGATGACGGGCGCCGGGTCTCCCGTGCCACCGTCGGCGGGCGCCGTCGCGAAGTGCCTGGCGAAGCTCTCGGGGTCGATCGTCGCGCTCGTGATGATGACCTTGAGGTCGGGCCGCCGGGGGAGGAGCCGCTTCAGGTACCCGAGCATGAAGTCGACGTTGAGGCTGCGCTCGTGTGCCTCATCGATGATGATCGTGTCGTATCGGCGCAGCTCGCGGTCTCGGTGGATCTCGTTGAGCAGGATGCCGTCGGTCATCACCTTGATGCGCGTCGACTCGCTGGCGCGGTCCGTGAACCGCACCTGGTACCCCACGAGGTCGCCGAGCTCCACGTCGAGCTCCTCCGAGATGCGCTCGGCGATCGTGCGCGCGGCGATGCGGCGCGGCTGCGTGTGCGCGATCGACTGGCGACCGAGCTCCAGGCAGATCTTCGGCAGCTGCGTGGTCTTGCCGGAGCCCGTTGCGCCGGCGACGATCACGACCTGGTGCTCGCGGATGGCGCGCGCGATCTCCTCGCGCTGCCCGGAGACGGGCAGCTCGGCGGGGTAGGTGATCGCGGGAAGCACAGCCCTCCATCGTATGCCGTCGCGTGCGGCCGCTGGCGAGTCTGACGGCGAGGGCGCGCCCTGTGCGTGGTTCATCTCGCTGTGGTAGACACGGCCCCATGCGAACGGATGCCGCGCCGGTGGGCCGCGTGCCGCCTACGTCGTCCGTGCCCGAGGAGCCGGCTCCGGTGCGGAGCCTCGTCGGCCTCCCGATCCTGCGCGTCGCGATGGTGGGATGCGCCGCGCTGATCACGTGGCTCGCGCTTCTCGCCGCAGGCTTCCCCAGCCCGTTCCCGCCGACGATCCTGTTCGCGGCCGCGGCGATGCTGCCCGTGAACCTCGCCTCGCTCGCCCTCGTGCGGCGCGCCCTGCACCGCGAGGGGCAGCGTGCTCGCGACCTCATCGACTTCTCGTGGCGCCGCCTCGGCACCGACGTGCTCTGGGGTCTGCTCTGGCTCGTGGTGCTCTGGGTGCCGTTCGTGCTCGCGGTCATCGGCATGATGTTCCTGCTCTACGGCGGTGACGCCTTCGCGAACTTCCAGACGGTCTTCTACGATCAGGATTCCGCGCCGCCGTTCGATCGTGTGCTGCTCACGGTGCTCGCGATCGTGTCCGTCGTGACGTTCGCCCCCCTCAACGCGCCGGTCGAGGAGCTCGTGTACCGCGGCTACTCCCAGGGCGGGCTCGTGCGCCGATGGCCGGTGGTCTGGGCCATCGTCGTACCGGCCGCGATCTTCGCCGCGCAGCACGTGTTCTACGCGGCGACACCCGACGCGATGCTCGTGTACCTCGCGGCGTTCTTCGTGTGGGGCGTGGGGTCGGGGATGATCGTGCTGTGGCAACGCAGGCTGATGCCGATCATCGTCGCCCACTTCCTGGTCAACCTCTTCACGAGCGCCCCCGCTCTCGTGATCGCGTTCCTGCCGCCCGAGGTCGTCGCCGGGTGAGCGGTGCCGAGCTGCGGCATCCGGGGCCGCCCGCCCGCGCCGGTCTTCGCGGCGAGCGAACCGCCCTGTCGGATGCTGCGACCCCCGTGGTGGGATGGGGAACATGACCCAACCCCAGGTACCACGCATCCGACTGAACGACGGCCACTCGATCCCGCAGCTCGGCTTCGGCGTCTTCAAGGTGGACCCGAAGCAGACCGAGCGCATCGTGACGGAGGCGCTCGAGATCGGCTACCGGCACTTCGACACCGCCCGCATCTACGGCAATGAGGCGGGCGTGGGGCGCGCGATCGCAGCATCGGGGATCCCGCGTGAGGAGCTCTTCGTGACGACGAAGCTCTGGAACGACGACCAGGGCACGCAATCCGTGTTCGACGCCTTCGACGCGAGCCTCGAGCGACTCGGGCTCGAGTACGTCGACCTCTACCTGATCCACTGGCCGACGCCCGCGAAGGACCGCTACGTCGAGACGTGGAGGGCATTCGAGCAGCTCCGCGAGTCCCGACGCACGAGGTCGATCGGCGTCTCGAACTTCCTGGTGCCCCACCTCGAGCGCCTGCTCGCCGAGACCGACACGGCGCCGGCCGTCGACCAGATCGAGCTGCACCCGTACCACCAGCAGCCCGACACCGCGGCGTTCGCCGAGGAGCACGGCATCGCGATCGAGGCGTGGGGCCCGCTCGGGCAGGGAAAGTACCCGCTGCTCGAACTGCCCCAGGTGACGGATGCCGCCACAGCCCACGACGTGACGCCCGCCCAGGTCGTCATCCGCTGGCACCTCCAGCGCGGGCACATCGTGTTCCCGAAGTCGAAGCGGCTCGAGCGCATGGCCGAGAACTTCGACGTCTTCGGCTTCGAGCTCGGCGATGCGGAGATGGACGCCATCACCGCGCTCGAGCGCGAGGGGCGAGTGAGCGCGCACCCCGAAGAGGTGAACTGAGCGATTCGGGCGTTGAGCTGGGCGTCCAGGGTGATCGGTGGAGCGGTCGAGACGGACGGATCCGGCGCGACACGCCCGGGATGCGAGCCTGATTTGGAACCGGCCCTGGGATCCGCGTAAGTTCTTACACATCGCCACGGCGGTGCGGGAAGCGGCTGGGTCTTCGAGACACAGAGCGGCCCGGCCGAGACGGCGAGGATCTTAGCCAAATAGCCTCGAAGTCGCATTGCGACTCGGTGATTTCAAGCCTAAGATGAGAACCCACTTCCTCTAGGAAAGCAACGTTCGCGTTGTGCTTCCAGGCCGTTTCATCGGCCGCCGGCACGATCCGTGTGATCCGTGGCCCGAGTGAGAAGTGGTATGATAGATAGGTTGCCCGGAGGGCAGGCCGCGAGGCTGAAACTCGGGTGCGTCCGTTTCTTGAGAACTCAACAGCGTGCACTATGTTCAATGCCAATTTTTGAACCCTGACCATCCTTTTTTGGGTGGTGGGATTCCTTTGGATTGATG
>NZ_LMRW01000029.1 GCF_001428255.1 Agromyces sp. Soil535
CGCCAAGCCCGGTCGACAAATCGAACGAAGGACACCGTGGTCAATTCTTTGCCAGGGTCAGACCAGGCCCAGCGCAGCACCACGATAAGTCTTCACAGTTCTTTCCTTGCGTGGTCGGCTTGTAGGGTTTCCCGGTGATCGGTTCGACGCCGAGCGATCGCAGGTAGGCGACCAGCTGGCCCCGCACGCCGCGGCGGGACGGGTTCAGCGCCGCCCCGTTGTCGCTGAGCAGCCGCTGCGGGACACCGTGAGCGGCGACGCCCTTCTTCACGACGGCGATCGCCGCTTCGGAGGTTTCGCCCCAGGCGACGTGGGACGCGACGGCGAGGCGGGAGTGGTCGTCGATGAGCTGGAAGATGACGCACTTGCGGCCGCCGGTGAGGACGTATTCGGTCGCGTCGAGCTGCCAGCACGCGTTCGGCGCGGGATAGACGAATCGCCGGTACGAGGACCGTGGCTTCTTCCGTGGTTCGACCTTCGCAACGCCGGCGTCGCGGAAGATGCGAGACAGCGACGCCGTGGACGGCACCGGCTCCATGCCGAGCGCTCGCATCTTCTCGTGCACGCTGATCGGGCCGTGGTCGAGTCCGGACTGTTCCAGCGCGGCCCACACCGCGACSGCCTGCGCGGCGATGTCCTCGGGGAGCTTGCCGGRGCTGTGATTCGGACRTCTCGAGCGCGGCTCCAACGCTGCCGCGGGCCCCTCCATCGCGGCGCGTCGGCGGATCGCATAAAACGTCTCTCGCGAGATCCCGTGCTCCAGGCAGAACGTCGTCACCGATCCCCGCGGCGCGTCCGGCGGCCACTGCGTGATCNCTCGCCACTACTCACGGAATCACGGTTGTTTTCTCTTCCTGTGGGTACTGAGATGTTTCACCAGCGACGCCGTGGACGGCACCGGCTCCATGCCGAGCGCTCGCATCTTCTCGTGCACGCTGATCGGGCCGTGGTCGAGTCCGGACTGTTCCAGCGCGGCCCACACCGCGACGGCCTGCGCGGCGATGTCCTCGGGGAGCTTGCCGGGGCTGTGATTCGGACGTCTCGAGCGCGGCTCCAACGCTGCCGCGGGCCCCTCCATCGCGGCGCGTCGGCGGATCGCATAAAACGTCTCTCGCGAGATCCCGTGCTCCAGGCAGAACGTCGTCACCGATCCCCGCGGCGCGTCCGGCGGCCACTGCGTGATCRCGAGGCGGACACGAGGATCAACTGGCTCAACACGGCTCATCCCTCACATATAGAGGGAGAAGTGTCAGGACCAACCGACCCCGAAACGTCAGAGATCTATTGATCCGGAAACGTCAGAGATGTCCTGATAGATCGCAATTTCGACCGCGGGTCTAAAACTGATGGAGGTTGTTGACAGTTGGGTCTTCCGATTGGGAGGAAGATTCCATGTCACTACGAGAGCTCGAGCGTCGGGCGAAACACAAGCTCGCGGTGCTGCGGCACGTCGAGGAGATCAGCGGGAACGTCGCGGCGACCTGCCGCTACTACGGCATCAGCCGGCAGGTCTACTACAAATGGCGAAGACGGTACGAGGAAGAGGGCTTCGAAGGGTTGAAAGACCGGTCGAGCATCCCGCATCACCAACCCACCAGGACCGATCCTGAAGTTGTCGAGAAGATCCTCTGGCTGCGCCAGCAGTATCACTGCGGCCCGCACAAGATCTCGATGTATCTGGCCCGCTATCACGACATCACCGTCAGCCCGTCCGGGATCTGGCGCATCCTGCACAAGCTCGGCCTCAGCCGGCTGCCGGCGTCGCAGCGTTACAAGCGCACTCAGACCCGGTGGAAGCGTTACGAGAAGCAACGCCCTGGGCACCAGCTGCAGGTCGATGTGAAGTTCATCGAGCCGCTGGGTCAGACCGGACGGAAGAAGCGCTACTACCAATACACCGCGATCGATGACTGCACCCGCCTCCGGGTGCTGCGCGCCTACCCCCGAAACGACCAGAAGACCGCGATCCAGTTCATCGACCACGTCCTCTCGAAACTGCCGTTCCAGGTCGAGCAGGTCCAGACCGACAACGGTCAAGAATTCGGGCAAGCATTCCACTGGCACCTGCTCGACAAAGGCATCGGCCACGTCAAGATCCGGCCCAGGACACCCCGGCTCAATGGCAAGGTGGAGCGCTCGCACCGGATCGACTCGGAGGAGTTCTACCGGCTCCTCGAAGGCGAAGTCATCGACGACGCGAACCTCTTCGCCGAACGCCTCCAGCAATGGGAAGACCACTACAACTACGATCGACCCCACGGCGGCCTCGCAGGCCAAACACCCTACGAACGCCTCAGACAGAAAGCACGCGACCCACTGTCATAGGCCTCCGTCAGTTGCACAGTCGGAGTTCGATTTAGGCAGTGCGGCCCTCGACCAGTCGTGCCGCTGGGACGCGCTGTGTTTCGACCGGCACGTCGTACGAGATCGTGCGCAGCGGTCTGCGCCCGCCGGGAGCGTCATCCGGTCGACGCAGGCCCTGTGGACTGCGACATCCGGCTCATCGAGGAACTGCGATGTGTGATGCCGCGCTTTCCCGCGCGTCAGACGACCAGGTCAGTGCGACGAGCGCCGAATCATCGATGCGATGAGTTCATCGATCGAAACGGAGAACACCTGGATGCGCGCGTCCCCAACGCCCACGGGGATCCACAGGACGCCGCGGTGGGCGATCGCACCGCACGAGTACACGACACGCGGCACGTAGCCATCCTGCAGTGCGCCGGTCGGCTCCAGCAGCGGTGTGGTCGAGCGCGCGATCACCTGCGACGGGTCGTCGAGGTCGAGAAGGAGCGCGCCGAGCGAGTAGGTGCGCAGGGGTCCCACTCCGTGGGTGAGCACGAGCCACCCCGCATCGGTTTCGATCGGGGAACCGCAGTTGCCCAGTTGCACGAGCTCCCACAGCTCCGTTGGGCGATGCACGATTCCGAGGTCGTCCCAGATCACGCCGTCCGCCGACCGTGCGAGCGAGATGTTCTCACCGTCCGTGCGGCTGAGCGCCAGATGGTGGCCGGCGACGAGCCGGGGGAACAATGCCATGCCCTTGTTGTGAGCGCCGGTGCCGGTCAGGCGATGGACGGCGAACGAGGTCAGGTCGGGAGAGGTGATGAGCCTGGGTGCGACGTCCCTGCCGTCGTACGCCGTGTAGGTCGCGCGGTACCCGATGGTCCCATACACGTCGGTGAAGCGGACGAAGCGGGCATCCTCCATGCCATGGTCCTCTTCGGTGGAGACCGGGAGCAGCACGCGTGCACTCAGCGGCACGGATGCGGGGAAGTCGGCGCGATACGCCGATGCCGCCATGTCGCGCAACGCCTGTGTCGGCTCGCGGCTGTCGGGACGGGTGGAGAGCTCGTCCGGCAGCGTGAGCAGCGCCTGCTCGAGCTCGACGCCTGTGAACCGTTCGGGCAGGTTGCCCACGACGGCGTTCGCGAGATCGCTGAGATGACCTTCGTGCTCGAGCGCGCGACCGAAGTGGTGCCGGGACCAGTCTCCTCCCGAGATCATGGGACCGGTGATCGGCGCCGCCCTCGGCACGAACGTCCACGTGTCGTCGGCGCCGATCACGGCCTCGGCGAAACCGATCGACGAGATGTGTCCTTCGCCGATGCAGCGAAGGGCGATCGCTACCCTGAGCTGGTCGGGATCGAGATCCTCCTGGGATGGATGCACGATTGCGCTCGGGTTGCAGAGCGCGGCTCCCTCGACGGCATACTCCGCCGTGAATGCCGCACCGAGCACGAGTGCCTGAGACTCCGTCAGCATGGCGGAATCCCGGACGCGACTGCCGACCGCCCTGGCGTTGGCGAGGATGAGGTCGGCGGCATCCGCGTGTCGTTCCGCGAGATCGGCAACGACACGATCGGCGGTCTCCTGCGTGAGCCGAGGGGGGCTGTCGAGCACGCGAGCGACGATCTGCGTGACGCGCGAGTGCGACGAAGGGAGCCCGTCTCCGGGGAGGAAGAACCTGGCGACGACGCGTGAGGGATCGTATTCGAGGTGTGCCGGGTGTGCGCGGATCATCGCGAGGGCACCACCTCGAGGACGCCGAGACGCCGGGCCTGCTGGTACGTGCTCAGCGCCGCGAGCGTCGACTCGGCCCCTCGGTTCTCGTTGCGCCCGTCCGACTCCAGTCCGTCGAACCCGGCGCCCGACTCCGAGTCGAACATGGGGGTCGACGCATCGTTGTCCCCCATGAACCACGCCCAGGTCGTGGCGACGGCGTCGCGCCACGACGGGTCCTCCGTGATGTCGAACGCGCGTGCGCAGGCATCCGCGATGGCGGCCACCTCGATCGGCTGCTGGTCGAACTGGGCCGCCGTCTGCGCGGGGCCACGACCGCCGGTTCCGGTCACGGAGAGGTGTCCGCCGGCCGTCTCGATACCGACGAGGAAGCGCAGCATCCCGAGCCCGTGGCTCACGACACGAGGGCTCTCCAACGTCATCCCGGCGGCCAGCAGGGCTTCTGGGAGCACCGCATTGGCGTACCGGAGGCGAGGTTCCGGCCAGGCCCATGGGTCGTCTCGCGGGATCACGATCGTCGACACCCCGTCGAGCAGCAGCGTGTGCGCGACGAGGTCGTCCGGATGCGCGGCCAGCAGGTCGGCGGCCCCGAGCGTGGCGAACGCCATGGCCCGTCCGTGAGGCGATCTGGCGGATGCCGCACGGTGGAACGTGCTCAGTGCGCGCGAGCGCGCGGTCTCCGTCGGAGCGCGGGCGGCTGTCACGCCGAGCGCCCACAGCGCGCGACCCCACCAGTCGCCGAGGGCCGGGTCGTCGGTCCAGCCGCCGCCCGCTGCCATGCGGTTGTGCACGCGGCCGTCGGCGTCGACCGCATCCTCCAGGAACCGGAGGCACGTCTCGGCGAGGGTGCCGAGTTCGGGCGTCTGGTCCGGTTCGCGCACCATCACGATGAGCGCGCGAGCCACGTCGTCGACGCAATAGCCGTCGCCGCGGCGCGGGACGTCGAACAGCGCATGCTCGAAGATGCCGTGCTCGTCCATGAGCGCGACGAGGTGGGCGTACGACGGCGAGCGGCCCGGCATGATCACGCGGCTCGCGCCTCGGCGATCCGGTCCGCGAGCTCGCGATAGCGCTCACCGACGACCGGCCACGATGAATCGTGCGCATCGCGGAGGGCGGCTTCGTGCATCCGCCGGGCCGTCTCCTCGGTCTCCACGATCGAGCGGATCGCGGCGGCCATCGATTCCGGGTCGCCGTGACGGGCGATCAGGCCGGCCCCGCCGCCGAGCAGCTCGACCGCATGGGGGAACCCGGTCGCGACCACGGGAACCCCGGCCGCGATCGCCTCGACCAGGACCCCGGAGGTGGCCTGGTCGCGAGAATCGTAGGGCAGTAGCACGACGTCCGCCGTCGTCACCAGGTCGGCGAGCTGCGCCGCATCGAGATACCGGTCGTCCATCGTGATGGTGTCGTCGAGCCCGAGGTCGGCGATGAGCCGCTGGAGTGCCTCGCGATACCGCTCTCCTTCGAGTGCGAGCACCTTCGGATGGGTCTGCCCGGCGATGACGTACTCAACCGGGGACGCGAGCTCGCCGAGTTCGGCGATCGCGCGGATGCCCCACTCGAGGCCCTTGCCTGGCGAGATCAGCCCCCACGTCAGCACCCGCTTCGTCGAGTTGCGCCTCGGCTCGGACGCCGCATGCTGCACCGGGACTCCGTGGGGGATGACGCGGACCTTCATCGGCGTGACTCGATACGTTCTCATCAGGATGTCGCGCGCGTTCTCGGTCATCACCACGACGGCTGCGGCCGACTCGCAGACCGACTCCAGGACCGCGCGCTGATTGCGCGTCGGCGCGGAAAGTACGGTGTGCAGGACGACGATCGTCGGCGTGCCGAGCATCCGGAGCAGCGTGACGACCTCGTCGCCGTCGCGTCCGCCGTAGATGCCGTACTCGTGCTGCACGATCGCGACGTCGCACTCCTCGAGGACGCGAACCGACGCCGCGACACTGACCGCGTCGCCCGCGATGAGTTCGCGCGTCGCGGGAATGCGGCCGACGACGGTCGGAGCGGGTCGTTCGATGGGCGAGTCGAGCACCCGCACGATCGTGGCATCCCGGGTTCCGTGGCCGCCGAGGGCGCCCGCGAGGGCCTCGGTGAATGTCGCGAGCCCGCAGCGGGTGGGCGGGTAGGTGGACAGGAATCCGTAGCGGGTCATGGCGACTTTCTCTTCCGACCCGGCATCATTCGATGCCTGGTGCCTTCGAGACGTCTGCCAACGGCAACCCCCGTGGAACTGCGCCTGCGCTGCCGCGGTCCGGTTCACGCGGCCCGAGAGCAGGGCGCGCTGTGCTCCGCACCATACACCACGGCTATGCGAGACTCCCGGGGCGCTCGAGCACCGAGCGGTACACCTCGAGGTAGCCGTCGACCATTCGCTCCACATCGAAGCGCTCGCGCGCGCGCCGCCGTACGACGGTGCGATCCAGGGCGGCGGCGCGAGGGACAGCGTCGACGGCCTCGGCGACGCAGTCGACGACGAAACCGGTCAGGCCGTCCTCGACCACCTCGGGCATCGAGCCGCGCCGGTAGGCGACCACAGGTGTTCCACACGCCATCGCCTCGATGACCGAGAGGCCGAACGGCTCCGCGAAGTGGATCGGATGCAGCAGCACGGCCGCCGACGCCAGCACCTCGGTCCGCTCCGCAGGTCCCACCGATCCGCGATACACGACCCGGTCGCCGTCGATGCGCGGTTCGACCTGCTCCGCGAAGTACGCGGCATCCTGAACGATTCCGCAAATGACAAGTCTCCGTTCCGCCCGGGCGGCGATGTCGATCGCATCGGCGATGCCCTTGTCGGGGTGGATGCGGCCGAACACGACGAGATCATCGCGCGCTCTCGACGCCGTGTCGACATCCGGGGTGTCGAACTCGGTCATGTCGATGCCGTGGTGCACCGTCGCCGCGTACGTGAGCGCGGGCGAGCGGTCGGCGTCCGAGATCGAGACGAACGTCGAGCGCGCGCGCTCGTACGCCGGCAGGATCGACTCACCCGAGAAGCCGTGGATCGTCGTGACCATCGGCGCACCCCACTGGGCGTCGAAGGCGAGCGGGAGCCAGTCGAGTTGGTTGTGCACGAGGTCGAATCCCGACGAGAGGTCCATCGCATGCGCGATGTGCAGCGCCTCCCATACCCGGCCGTCCATGTCGGCGTCCTCGGCATAGCCGTGCGGTGCCACCGACTCGAGCGTCGCCGACGTCACCGAATCGGCCGTCGCGAAGAGGGTGACGTCGACGCCCCGGCGCACCAGCCCCTCGGTGAGCAGGCTCGTCACCCGCTCCCACGGGCCGTAGTGCCGCGGTGGCGTGCGCCACGCGATCGGCCCGAGCATCGCCACCTTCATCGCCCAGGCCGCTCACGTCGCGCGCAGGCGCCACTCTCGACCGTCACGGAGTCACCGGCTCGAGCACTCCTACGACCGACACGCGAGCACGACGAACCGTGTCACCGCTGAGCCAGGCCGGAGCTGTTCTCGTCACGTTGAGACACTACGCCCCATCCCCGTGTCGTCCTCCAGCCGGGCGTCGAGGGACGCTCGAGCTCTCGTTGTGACATTGACGGCGGTCACTGATATTCCCCACTTTCGCTCACCGAAATTCCCCACCCTGGGTCGCTCCGTCGCATGAGACGGGCCTCCCTCGATGCTGGTGGTCACTGACCACACACCCTTCGAGGGAGGCCCACGCGCGGTGCAGAGTGCTCCGTCCGCAACGAACCGTCCCGTTCAGTGCTGGCGGGACCGTTAGGCGTGGGCAATTGTGGGCAAACGATACGAATGCATGCGTCGGCGAACCGCGCGCCCGACGAGAAAACCCCTGGCTAGCCGGGGGTTTTCGATGTGGCTCCGACCGGCATCGATCCGGTGACCTTTCGATTTTCAGTCGAACGCTCTACCAACTGAGCTACAGAGCCTCGGGGCATCCGGCCGATTCGCATCGGCATGGGTACCTCGATAAGGAGAAAGCCCCTTCTCTCGTAAGGGAAAGGGCTTGTCGCCTGAGCGACCCTGACGGGACTTGAACCCGCGACCTCCGCCGTGACAGGGCGGCACGCTAACCAACTGCGCTACAGGGCCTCGATTGGTGTTCGTTCGAACACCGAGCTGTTCAATTGTAATGCCTTCGCGGTGACCCCAACGGGATTCGAACCCGTGCTGCCGCCGTGAAAGGGCGGTGTCCTAGGCCACTAAACGATGGGGCCGGGTGGCCGTGCTTTGGGGCATGACCGCCGACAGCCAAGCATACGGAACATCGCCCTCGATGGCAAAACGACGGCGACGGATGCCACGAGCCCCTGCCTGCGGCATCCGCCACACGCGCCGAAATGCCCGGAAAGCGCGCAGCCCGCGCCTATCGTGGGGCTGCCACTGCCCGCACGAGAGCGAGGAGCGCGGGGCGTCGAGCCCCCGTGGACGGGGAACCATGGACCGCACCACCGACCGCATGCCGACCGCCCGAGTCAGAACGACGACCCCCCGCTGGAGCCGCCGCAGGCTCGGAGGACGGCACCTGCGCGTGCGTGTGCGGCACCTGATGGCGGGCCTCTCGATCGCGACGATGGCGATCGTCGGCGCCGTGGTCGCGCCGGCGGGTGCGCAGGCCGCGACCTATCCCACGTGGGACGAGCTGCAGGCCGCCAAGGCGAACACGGCGGCGGGCGCTGCGGCGGTGGAGCAGATCACCGCGCTCATCGCCGAGCTCGAGACGAACGTGGCGGTCACGCGCGCCGAGGCGGAGCGCCGCACCGACGAACTCATGATCGCGCAGCAGAAGTTCGACGACGCGGTGGTGCGCGCGAACCAGATCCAGGCGCAGGCCGACGCGTCGGCCGCCGAGGCCGCGGCCGCCGAGCGGAACGCCGGTCAGGTCGCCGCCCAGCTCTACCGCGCCGGCTCGGGCGACGTGGGCGTGAACCTCTTCCTCGACGCGGGCAACGCGGCGGCCACCGAGGCACTGCTCGCGAAGCTCGGCAGCATGGAGAAGATGGTCGAGCGCACGTCGGGCATCTACAACCGCGCGAAGGAGAAGCAGAACGCCGCACGCTCCCTCGCCGACCAGGCCGAGGTGGCGCGGGCCGAGCGCGAGAGGCTCCGCATCGCCGCCGAGGAGGCACTGGTGGTGGCACAGGCCGCCCAGGCCGCGGCGGAGGCCGCGCTCGCCGAGTCGCAGGCGAAGAAGATCGAGCTCGAACAGCAGCTGAAGTTCCTGCAGGACACCGAGACGAAGACCGCCGCGGCGTACCAGGAGGGCGAGCGCATCCGCAAGGAAGAGGAGGAGCGTCGCCGTCAGGAGGCGCTCCGGAACGGCTCGCCCGGCGCGGTCGCGTCCTCGGGCTGGGCGCTTCCGGCCGCGGGTTGGATCACGGCGGGCTATGGTCCGCGCGGCTCGATCTGCACGGACGGCGGCTGCTCGAACTCCTTCCACTACGCGGTCGACCTCGGCACCGGATGCTCCGCGCCGATCTACGCGGCGAACAGCGGCGTCGTACGCTTCGCCGGCTGGTCGGGCACCTATGGCAACTACGTGCAGATCGACCACGGCGGCGGCGTCTGGACCGGCTACGCGCACATCCGCCCCGGCGGCACGTTCGTCGGCACCGGCGAATGGGTGGGGGCCGGCCAGAACATCGCGTCGAGCGGCACCACGGGAGCGTCGACCGGGTGCCACCTGCACTTCGAGGTGTTCGTCGGCGGCAGCCGGATCGATCCCGTCCCGTTCATGGCGGATCGGGGCGTCTCCCTTGGCTGAGCACCGCACGCGCCCCGTCTCGCGCGTGAAGCCAGTGACCGTGTTCTCGACGGTCGCGGTGGGTGCGGTCACGGCGTCGGTCGCCGCCGCGGGCGGTCCGGCGATAGCGGAGCCCGACTATCCGTCGTGGAGCGAGATCGAGCAGGCCAAGCAGAACGAGCAGACGAAGCAGGCCGAGATCAACCGGGTCGGCGAACTGCTCGCGGGCCTGCAGCAGGCAGCGGATGCCGCGGTGCAGACGTCGATGATGGCCGACGAGGCCTGGCGCATCGCAATCGGCGAACGCGACCGGGCGGCCGAGCGGGAGCGCACCCTGGGCCGGCAGGCGGACGAGGCCGACGCGGTCGCCGAGATCTCGAAGATGCGCGCGGGACTGCTCGCGGCGCACCTGGCCAGGACCGCCGGCGCCGGGCTCACCGCCGAGCTCGTCTTCTCGGGCGACGACACGGCGGCGCTGCTCCAGCAGCTCGGCATGGCGTCGAAGCTCGGCGAGCAGTCGAACGCCGTCTACGAGCAGGCCGTAGCCGACCGCAACACGGCCGACTCGCTCCGAGAGCAGGCAGCGGATGCCGCGGCGGAGCGCGAGCGGCTCGCCGCGCTCGCCGAGCAGCGCGCCGACGAGGCGCGGGCCGCCGCCGATGCGGCCAACGCCGCGGTCGCCGTGCAGGAGCAGAAGTCGACCGAGCTGTACGCGCAGCTCGCGACCCTGAAGGACACGACCGCGGAGCTCGAGCGGCAGCGCGCTGAGGGCCAGGCGAGGGAGGCGGCCGAAGCAGCGGCTGCGGCGGCTGCGGCGGCGGCTGCGGCGGCTGCGGCGGCTGCTGCCGCTGCGGCGCAACCCCCGCAGCCGGCGCCGGGCGGCGACTCCGGCGGCTCCGGCGAAGGGGACGGCGGCTCACCCGCCCCCGAATCGCCCGCGAGGCCGGACACCGGTGCGGTGGAGACCGCGATCTGGTTCGCGAGCCAGCAGCTCGGCGAGCCCTACCGCCTCGGCGGCGCCGGGCCCGACGTCTGGGACTGCTCGGGCCTCACCAAGGTGTCGTACGCGAACGCCGGCATCTCTATCGGCACGCACTCGGCGACGAACCAGTACTACACCCTGGCCGCCCGCGGCCTCGCGGTGCCGCTGTCGCAGATCCAGCGCGGGGACCTGCTGTTCTGGGGTTGGGGCGGCGACTACTACCACGTCGCGATCTACCTCGGCGGGGGCCGCATCCTCGAGGCGCCGCGCGATGGCGTCCCAGTGCGCGAGTACTTCATCTGGGGGTCGCCCTCGGCGGCCGCCCGTCCCGCCGGCTGAGCACGGCAGACGCGAGAAAGGGGCGAGCCGGATGGCTCGCCCCTTCGTCGGTGTCGGATGCCGCATGCTCGCGGCATCCGTTCCCGGTCGTCTGCAGGAAGAAGAGCGGGACACGCAGGGTCGGATGCCCCGACAGGCCGCCGGCAGGCGGGTTCTTCCTGCAGTCCGATTGATGTTCGGATAGTCCGGGCGAGCGCGTGCGTTCCTCACCCTGCGGAGGCTGGACGAATCCAGGAACGGAGCGCTGGAGGAGTGCAGGAGAAAGACTGGAGGAGTGCAGGAGGAAAAGCGGGACAGGCAGGGTCGGATGCCTCGACAGGCCGCCGGCAGGCGGGTTCTTCCTGCAGTCCGATTGATGCTCCGGGGGCGCGGCGGCGCCGCGGCGCCCCGAGACGCGAGAAAGGGGCGAGCCGGATGGCCCGCCCCTTCGTCGGCGTCGGATGCCGCGGGCTCGCGGTATCCGCTCGGCTCGCGCTCAGATCAGTAGTGACCGGGGAACGCCTCGATCGCCTTCTGGATGAGCGACTCGGCCTCGGCCACGTCCGCCCAGCCCTCGGTCTTGACCCACTTGCCAGGCTCGAGGTCCTTGTAGTGCTCGAAGAAGTGCTCGATCTCCTTGCGGGTGAACTCGGGGATGTCGGCGAGGTCCTGGATGTGGTTCCAGCGCGGGTCGCCGGCGGGCACGCCGATGATCTTGGCGTCGCCGCCGCCGTCGTCGGTCATGTTGAACACGCCCACAGGGCGCACCTTCACGCCCACGCCGGGGAGGAGCGCGTACTGGGTGAGCACGAGCACGTCGAGCGGGTCGCCATCGTCGCCGAGGGTGTTCTCGAAGAAGCCGTAGTCGGTCGGGTACGCGAACGACGTGTAGAGCACGCGGTCGAGGAACACGCGCCCCGTCTCGTGGTCGACCTCGTACTTGTTGCGGCTCCCCTTCGGGATCTCGATGATGGCGGCGTACTCGCCCATGCTGGTTCTCCTTGTCTGGAAGCTTCGGCCGCGGCCGGTGTGACGGAACCCGGCGCGATCGGCGGAATAAGGTTACTTGATGCCTTCCGAGCAGCCTTCAGCCGAGCGTCGGCCGCGACTGACGCCGCCGATCGCCGACATTCGCCGTGCGGTGCGTGCGGTGCTGCCCGACGGGGGGCTCGTGCTCGTCGCGCTCTCGGGCGGCGCCGACTCGCTCGCGCTCGCCGCGGCCACGGCGTTCGAGGCGCCGCGCGCGGGCCTCCCCGCCGGCGCGGTCATCGTCGACCACGGCCTGCAGGATGCCTCCGCCGACGCGGCCGCCGCGGCATCCGACGTCGCGAGGGCGCTCGGGCTCGACCCCGTGATCGTGCGCCGCGTCGAGGTGACGGGGGAGGGCGGGCCCGAGGCATCCGCTCGCCGGGCCCGGTACGCCGCGCTCGACGCGGTCGCGGCAGAGACGGGCGCGACGCTCGTGCTCCTCGGCCACACGCTCGACGACCAGGCCGAGACGGTGCTGCTCGGCCTCGCCCGGGGCAGCGGCACCGCGAGCCTCGCGGGCATGCCCGCCCGCACGGGCCGCTACGCACGACCGCTCCTCGGAATCCGGCGCGCGACCACCCGGCAGGCATGCCTCGACGCCGGGCTCGCGCCGTGGGACGACCCGCACAACACGGATGCCGCGTACGCACGCGTGCGGGTGCGCGACCGGGTGCTGCCCGTGCTCGAGGCCGAGCTCGGACCCGGTGTGGCCGAGGCCCTCGCGCGCACCGCCGAGCAGCTCCGCGAGGACGACGAGGCGTTCTCCAGCCAGATCGACGAGTTCATCGAGGAGGTCTGCGAGCCCGCCGAGGCGGGCATCGCCGTGTCGGTGGGCGCGCTCGCCGCGAACCCGGCGGCCCTGCGGCAGCGGATCATCCGGCACGTCGTGGCGAGCGAGTTCAGCGTCTCGCTCTCGCGCACGCAGACCCTCGAGGTGGCCCGGCTCGTGACCGACTGGCACGGGCAGGGGCCGCTCGACCTGCCGGGCGGCATCCGCGCCCGACGCGAGCACGGCCTCGTCGTCTTCTCCGCCGCCGACGCGGGTTGAGGAGCCGCGAAGCGGCGTCTCGAAGCCCGATGGGCCCACGGCGGTAGGCTCGTGGCATCCGTTCGCCCACGACACCAGGGAGCAGGCATGGACGCGCGCGAGATCGACGCCGACCTCACGGAGGTGCTCGTCACCGAAGCCGAGATCCACGCGAAGCTCGGCGAGCTCGCCCGCCGCATCGAGGCGGACTACGTGGGCAAGGACCTGCTGCTCGTCGGCGTGCTGAAGGGCGCTGTCATGGTGATGGCCGACCTCGCGCGCGAACTCAAGCCGCACGTCAACATGGACTGGATGGCCGTGTCGTCGTACGGCGCAGGCACCCAGTCGAGCGGCGTCGTGCGCATCGTGAAGGACCTCGACACCGACCTGACCGGGCGTCACGTGCTCATCGTCGAGGACATCATCGACTCGGGCCTCACGCTCAGCTGGCTGCTCGGCAACCTCGAATCCCGCGGCGCGGAGTCGGTCGAGATCTGTGCCCTGCTACGCAAGCCGGATGCCGCGAAGGTCGACGTGACCGTGAAGTACCTCGGCTTCGACATCCCGAACCAGTTCGTGGTGGGCTACGGGCTCGACTACGCCGAGCGGTATCGCAACCTGCGCGACGTCGCGATCCTCGCACCGCACGTGTACACCTGAGCTGCGGCGAGCCGAGGCCCTAGAGTCATCTCATGGGCGACGTTCGGCGCCGGAGCAGGGTGCGCGACGCTGGCGCTGCCTTCACGAGCAACTGGCGCAACCCCAACCTCCGCCGTGCCCAGCTCAGCTTCCTCGGCGCCTGGACCGCCGAGTGGGCCTTCACCGTGGCGCTCGGGATCGTCGCCTACCGCGACGGCGGCGCAGCTGCCGTCGGACTCGTCGGGCTGCTGCGCATGGTGCCGTCCGCCATCCTCGCCCCGCTGCTGTCGCCGATCGCCGACCGTGGGCGCCGGGAACGGGTGCTCATCCTGGTGTCCATCGTGCGCGGCGCTGCGACCGCCGCTGCCGCCGTGGTCGTCGCGGTCTCCGGTCCCTCGGCGGTCATCTACGCGCTCGCCGTGCTGTCGACGATCGCCGCCACCCTCTATCGCCCGGCGCACTCCGCGCTCCTGCCGTCGCTGTGCCGCACCGGGCACGAGCTCGCCAGCGCCAACATGGTGCGCGGGCTGCTCGACTCGGCGGCCACCCTCGTAGGCCCACTGCTCGCGGCGGTGCTGCTCCAGTTCACCGGGGTGGACGTCGTGTTCTGGGTCGCTGCCGGCGCCTCGTTCGTGGCGGCCGCCCTGCTCGTGCGACTGCGGTACGACGCCCCGCCGCGACCGCCCGCACCGAGCCGTCCCAACCTGGCCAGGGAGGCGGTCGAGGGTGTGCGCGCGGTCATGCAGGACCGCGACCTGACCCTCATCCTCGGCCTCGCGGCGGCGCAGGCCCTCACGCGGGGCGCGCTCACCGTGTTCTCCGTCGTGGTCGCGATCGAGCTGCTTGGCACCGGCGAGCCGGGCGTCGGCGCCCTGATGGCCGCGGTCGGGGTCGGCGCGGTGCTCGGGTCGCTCTTCGCCTCACTGCTCGTCGGCTCCGGCCGACTGGGCGCCTGGTTCGCCGTCGGGGTCGGCCTGTGGGGACTTCCGCTCACGCTCGTCGCCCTCGTCCCCCAGCAGTCGGCGGCGCTGGGCCTGCTGGCGTTCATCGGCGTGGGCAACGCCCTGGTCGATCTCGCCGGGTTCACCCTGATCGCCAGGAAGGCTCCCGACGAGGTGCTCGCACGCGTCTTCGGGGTGCTGGAGAGCCTGGTGGCCGTGTTCATCGGGATCGGCGCCGTCGTCGCGTCGTCGATGATCGCGTGGGTCGGGATCCAGAACGCGCTGATCGTGATCGGGCTGGTGTGCCCGGTGCTCGCGGTAGTGTCGTGGCGGCGACTCCGGGGCCTGGACCGATCCGTGGACGTCCTCGACGGGGACATCGGGCTGCTCCAGCGGGTGCCCATGTTCCGCACCCTGCCGCTGCCCTCCGTCGAGCAATTGGCGCGCGGCCTGGAGCCTGTCGTGGTTCCCGCAGGCAAGGCGGTGTTCACGCAGGGGGATATCGGCGACCGCTATTACGTGATCGAGTCGGGCGACGCCGACGTGGTGGGCGACGGCCGGGTCGTGGCGACGCTCGGCCCGGGGGAGGGCTTCGGCGAGATCGCGTTGCTGCGCCGTACGCGACGAACGGCCACCGTGGTGGCTCGGAGCTTGCTCCGGCTGCGGGCGCTCCGCTCGGAGCGGTTCCTTCCCGTCGTGCTCGGGTACACCGCGAGCGCTCGAGAGGCGGCGGTGGTGATCGACGACGAGCTCGACCGGTACTCGCCGAAGGAGCCGTTCGAAGAACCGCCGACGTCGTCGTGAGAGCCTTCCCGGTTGAGAACCCCAGGCTTTGGTGCGAACCTAGGGCATGGAATCCGGCCGTGCCGTCCTGCTCATTGCCGACATCGGTGGCTACACCGACTACATGAGCTCCCATCGGATGAGTCTCGCGCACGCCGAGGTCAACACCGCGCGGATGCTCGAGAAGATGATCGATGCCGCCCCCGACTTCGACCTCATCGAGATCGAGGGCGACGCGGCGTTCCTCTCCCGCCAGGCCGACGAAGGCGACAGCGACGCCGCGATCGCCGAGATCCTCCAGGCCGCCGCCTCCATGCATCGGGCCTTCCATCTCGAGCGGCAGTACGTCGCGGCGAACCTGTGCCCGTGCGCAGGGTGCAAGGGGGCGGCCGATCTCAAGCTGAAGTTCGTGGCGCACATCGGCGACGTGGCCATCCAGACCATCCGGGAGCGGATCAAGCTCGTCGGGATCGACGTCATCCTCGTCCATCGCCTGCTGAAGAACCCGGTCGGCATCCCCGAGTACGTCCTGCTCTCCGAGGAGCTCTACCGCACCGGTGAGGAATCGTTGCCCGATCCAGTGCACGAGGTATCGCCGGAACTCGAGGGCTTCGGAACCGTCCACGCATACTTCGTGGACGTCGGAGACCTCGACGGCTCGCCCCCATCGCTGCCCGCGCCGTCCTGGCCGGGACGCCTCGGGAGGACGGGCGCGGCGCTCGGTCTGGGACTGCCGTACATGATCGGCCTTCGACGCACCCGCCGTGCCGCATCCGCTCAGTGAGGCGGTATGAAGAGGGAGGCGATGACATGCGGGCTGCGCCGACGCGCAGGCCGTGCAGCAGCCCTCAGCGAACAGGGAGCCGACGCTCAGCACCGTCGAGGTAGCCTTGCAACACCATGAACATCAAGAAGATCCTGCGCGGGCCGATCATCTACATCCTGCTCGCGATCGTCGCCGTGTGGATCGGATCCAGCCTCATCACGGCCTCGGGATTCCGCGAGGTGTCGACCCAGGAGGGCCTGCAGCTCCTGAAGAACGACAAGGTCGCGTCCGTGAAGATCGTCGACGGCGAGAACCGCGTCGACCTCACCCTCGCCCAGCCCGACGACGAGCTCGGCTCGCAGGTGCAGTTCTACTACGTCACGCCGCGAGGCGCCGACGTGATCGCCGCGGTCGACGCGGCCGATCCTGAGGACGGCTTCAACGACGAGGTACCGCAGCCGAACTGGTTCCTCTCCATGCTCGGCATCCTCCTGCCGCTCGTGCTCATCGGCCTCTTCTTCTGGATCATGCTCTCGGGCATGCAGGGCGGCGGCAACCGGGTCATGCAGTTCGGCAAGTCGAAGGCGAAGCTCGTCACGAAGGAGAGCCCGAAGGTCACGTTCGACGACGTCGCCGGCGCCGACGAGGCGATCGAGGAGCTCCACGAGATCAAGGACTTCCTGAAGGAGCCCGCCAAGTTCCAGGCGGTGGGCGCTCGCATCCCCAAGGGCGTGCTGCTCTACGGCCCTCCCGGCACGGGCAAGACGCTCCTCGCGCGCGCCGTCGCTGGTGAAGCGGGCGTGCCGTTCTACTCGATCTCGGGTTCCGACTTCGTCGAGATGTTCGTCGGGGTCGGCGCCAGCCGGGTGCGCGACCTCTTCGACCAGGCCAAGCAGAACGCGCCGGCCATCATCTTCGTCGACGAGATCGACGCGGTCGGCCGCCACCGTGGTGCCGGCCTCGGCGGCGGGCACGACGAGCGCGAGCAGACCCTGAACCAGCTGCTCGTCGAGATGGACGGCTTCGACCCCAAGACGAACGTCATCATGATCGCGGCCACCAACCGCCCTGACATCCTCGACCCGGCGCTGCTGCGTCCGGGCCGGTTCGACCGCCAGATCGGCGTCGATGCGCCCGACCTCAAGGGCCGGCAGAAGATCCTCGAGGTGCACTCGAAGGGCAAGCCGCTCGCGAAGGGCGTCGAACTCGAGGTGCTCGCGCGGAAGACCCCCGGCTTCACAGGTGCCGACCTCGCGAACGTGCTCAACGAGGCCGCGCTCCTCACGGCGCGCTCGAATGCGCAGCTCATCGACAACCGCGCCCTCGACGAGGCGGTCGACCGCGTGATCGCGGGCCCGCAGCGCCGCTCGCGCGTGATGAAGGACAAGGAGAAGCTCATCACCGCCTACCACGAGGGCGGCCACGCCCTTGCCGCGGCGGCGATGAACTACACCGACCCCGTGACGAAGATCACGATCCTGCCGCGCGGCCGGGCCCTCGGCTACACGATGGTGCTGCCGCTGGAGGACAAGTACTCGGTCAGCCGCAACGAGCTGCTCGACCAGCTCACCTACGCGATGGGCGGTCGCGTGGCCGAGGAGATCGTGTTCCACGACCCGTCGACGGGCGCCTCGAACGATATCGAGAAGGCCACGTCCACCGCCCGCAAGATGGTCACCGAGTACGGCATGAGCGCGAACGTCGGTGCGGTGAAGCTCGGGCAGTCGCAGGGCGAGGTGTTCCTCGGCCGCGACATGGGCCACCAGCGCGACTACTCCGAACGGATCGCCGAGAAGGTCGACGCCGAGGTGCGCACGCTCATCGAGCAGGCGCACGACGAGGCGTGGCAGGTGCTGAACGACAACCGGGAGATCCTCGACAAGCTCGCGGGCGAGCTCATCGAGAACGAGACGCTCGACCACAAGCAGATCGCCGAGATCTTCAAGGACGTGAGGCGGCTGCCCGAACGCCCGCTCTGGCTCTCGAGCGGCAACCGCCCCGTCTCCGACCGCCCGCCGATCGCCTTCCCCACGCAGAAGGCGCCGATCGACCAGGGCGCCGTCGACGGTGGCGTCGACTCGGGTCAGACGCCGGTCGAGGAGCCGGCCGCCTCGCGCGCGCCGCGCTCGAAGCCGCGGCCCGCGACGGCCTAGCCGCCGACCGACCCGAAGAGGGGGTGCCATGGCCGGTGTCGACACCGGGCGCATCGAGCGCGCCGTGCACGAGATCCTGCTCGCCATCGGCGAGGACCCGTCGCGGCCCGGGCTCGAGCGCACCCCCCAACGCGTGGCGGAGGCGTACGCTGACTTCTTCGGCGGCCTCACGGTGGATCCGCTGAGCCACCTGGCCGACGCGGTGCCGCTCGGGGATACCGAGGCCGGCGTGCCGGCGACATCCGACGCGGTGGTCCTGCGCGACCTCGCGTTCCGGTCGGTCTGCGAGCACCACCTGCTTCCGTTCGTCGGCACGGCCCACGTCGCCTACCTTCCGCGCGACCGGGTGGTCGGCCTCGGCCGCATCCCAGCCGTCATCGAGACGCTCGCGGCGCGCCCCCAGCTGCAGGAGCGGCTCACCGAGGAGATCGCCGACGCGCTCGAAGCGGGCCTCGACCCGAAGGGCGTGCTCGTGATACTCGACGCGCAGCACCGGTGCGTGACCACGCGCGGGTCGCGCCAGGAGCGCAGCTCGACGATCACCATCGCGAGCCGCGGCGCCCTCGCCGAGCCGGCGGCGCGCAGCGAGATCATCGCCCTGATCGGGACTCCGGAACGTGGCTGACGCGGTGCCCACGCTGGTCATGGGCGTCGTCAACGTCACGCCCGACTCGTTCAGTGACGGCGGGCGCTGGTTCGACGCCGACGCGGCCATTGCGCACGGCCTGGAGCTCGTCGCCGACGGAGCCGACATGCTCGACGTGGGCGGAGAGTCCACCCGCCCGGGCGCCGCACGCGTCGAGCCCGACGAGGAGCTGCGCCGCGTCGTGCCCGTGGTGCGCGAGCTCGCTGGCCGCGGCATCCGGGTGAGCGTCGACACCATGCGCTCGGCGACCGCGCTCGCCGCCGTCGAGGCGGGCGCCGAGATCATCAACGACGTGTCTGCAGGGCTCGCGGATGCCGCGATGGCGCCGATCGTCGCCGGGACCGGCGTGCACTACGTCGCCATGCACTGGCGCGGGCACTCCGACCGCATGGACTCCCTCGCCGAGTACGCCGACGTCGCGGCCGAGGTGCGCGACGAGCTCGCCGTCCGGGTGGACGCGCTCGTCGCGGCGGGCGTCGCGCGCGAGCGGCTCATCCTCGATCCCGGGCTCGGGTTCGCCAAGCGCGGCGCGCAGAACTGGGAGCTGCTGGGGCGGCTCGACGTGCTCGCCGACCTCGGCCTGCCGATCCTCGTGGGCGCGTCGCGCAAGCGATTCCTCGGCGCACTGCTGCCCGACGACGCCGCGATGGAGGAGCGCGACCTGCCCACCGCAGTGGTCAGCGCCCTCTCGGCGCAGGCCGGCGTGTGGGGCGTGCGCGTGCACGACGTGCGGGGCACCCGTCGCGCGCTCGACGTCCTCGGAGCGTGGCAGAGTGGACGACGTGCATAGGACCCCCGACCGCATCACCCTCACCGGCGTGCGCGTCCGCGCGCACCACGGCGTCTTCGACTTCGAGCGCGAGCAGGGGCAGGAGTTCGTGATCGACGTGTCCGTGGCGGTCGACCTCGCCGCCGCGGCATCCGGAGACGACCTCGACCGCACCGTGCACTACGGCGAGCTCGCCGAGGCGGTGGTCGCCGCCGTCGAGCGCGACCCCGTCGACCTCATCGAGACCGTCGCCGAGCGGGTGGCCGGCGTGGCCCTCGCCTACCCGGCGGTCGAGGAGGTGGAGGTCACGGTGCACAAGCCAGAGGCCCCCATCTCGGTGCCGTTCGCTGATGTCGCGGTCACGATCGTGCGGAGCCGAGCATGACCCGCGCCGTCATCGCCTTCGGGGCGAACCTCGGCGATCGTGAAGCCACCATCGCCTCGGCGACGCGTGCCCTCGCCGAGACCCCCGGCGTGCAGCTCGTGGCAGTCTCGCCCGTATACGAGACGGCCGCGATCAAGCACTCCGGGGTCGACCCCGTTGCGCCCGGCTACTTGAACGGGGTCGTCATCGTCGAGACCGCCCTTGCGCCGCTCGACCTCCTCGATGTGCTGCAGGCCGTCGAGGCGGAGAACGGTCGGGTGCGCACCGAGCACTGGGGGGATCGCACGCTCGACCTCGACCTGATCGACTTCGGCGGGGTCGTCTCGGCCGACGAGCGGCTCGAGCTGCCCCACCCGCGTGCGTGGCAGCGGGCGTTCGTGCTGCAGCCGTGGCTCGACGTCGACCCCGACGCGGTGCTGCCGGGGCGGGGGACCATCGCCGAGCTCCGCCGGGTCGCCCACGACGAGGTGGTGCGACGATGAAGCGCACGCACACGTCGACCGTCATCGCGTTCGTGCTGGCGGGCATCGTGGGAGGCTACCTCGGCGACCTCGCGATCGTGTCGGCCGGCGCGAGCGCGATCGTGCCGCCGCTGTCGCTGCCGATCACGCTCACCGGCGTCGCCGTCATCGTGGTGGCACTGGCCTGGCCGGTCCGCCGTGCGGTGAAGGGAAAGTCCACGAAGCACCTAGACCCGTTCCGCGCCATGCGCACGGCGGTGCTCGCCAAGGCGTGCAGCCTCAGCGGCGCGCTGGTGTTCGGCTTCGGCCTCGGCATCACGCTCTTCCTGATCACCCGCAGCGTCGTGCCCTCCGCGGACACCATCTGGCTCGCGTTCGCCACGGCGATCGGGGCGGGCCTCCTGCTCGCCGGCGGCCTCGTCGCCGAAGCCTTCTGCACGCTCCCGCCGGACGACACCGAACCAGAGAAGGAAGAGCACGCGCATGCCTGAGACCCGTGACGACGCGGGCGGTTCCGAGCACGGCGAGACGGATGCCGCGATCATGACGCCGGCGGCCGGTTCGGCGGATGCCGCGGCCGTGACGCCGCCGGCCGCGCCGCTGGGGGATGCCGCGCCGGCGGTGCCGGCCGCGCCCGCTGCGCCCGCCGCGCCTGCCGCGCCCATCGACTCCGGCTGGATGCGAGTCTCGCCGAAGTACATCGTGGTCGAAGTGGTCGGCTCGCTCATCGGCATGGTCGTGTTCGTCGGCGTGTTCCTCGTGATGTACGCGCTCTGGGCCCAGTGGTGGGCGCTCTGGGCGGCCATCGTCATCGGAGTGGTGTCGCTCATCGGCATCGTGCTCGAGCCGCGGCGGGTGCGGTCGATCGCCTACCGCCTGCGTGAGGACGACCTGCTGTTCCGCCGGGGCATCATGTTCCAGCGCCAGGTCGCCGTGCCCTACGGCCGCATGCAGCTCGTGGACATCACGCGCGGGCCGGTGGCGCGGGCGCTCGGCCTCGCCGACCTGAAGTTCGTGACCGCCGCGGCATCCACCGCGGTCACGGTGCCCGGCCTCCCGATGGAGGAGGCCGACCGGCTGCGCGATGAGCTCGTCGCCCTCGCCGAGACCCGTCGGGCGGGGCTGTGAGCGCACCCGTGCGCCCCACGCGGGTCACGAACCTCGCCGATGGCGAGTGGCACCGGCTGCACCCGGCGAGCCCGCTGCTGCGCGGCGGCCTCGTCTTGATCGCGGTGCTCGGGTTCATCATCGCGAACCTCCGCGAGCGGCTCGTCGACATGTTCCTGGTGATCTTCGCTCCCGACTTCGGCGAGGACTTGGACGTCGAGATCGAGACGTGGCGGGGCGACTGGGCGAACGACCCCATCGGCGGCATCGTCACGCGCGGCCTCGTCGGCTGGGCGATCGCGGGCGTCGCCGTGCTCATCGTCCTGCTCATCGTCGGCTTCTGGTTGTCGTGGCGGATGCACACGTTCCGGATCACACCGGAGGCCGTCGAGGTTCGCAGCGGCATCCTGTTCCGATCGCATCGCAGCGCGCGACTCGACCGGGTCCAGGGCATCAACGTGAACCGGCCGCTGTTCGCCCGCCTCTTCGGCACGGCGAAGCTCGAGGTGTCCGTGGCCGGGCAATCTGCGAACGTGCAGCTCTCGTACCTCGGCTCGGCCCTCGCCGACGAGCTGCGCGCCGACATCCTGCGCCTCGCATCGGGTGCGCGCGCAGAGAAGGCCGCCACTGCAGCGGATGCCGCGGGCGCCGCGAAAGGCCCGGCCGGTCGCGCGCACGTCTCCGCGGTCATCGGCCAGCGCGTCGACGAGTTCCTCGCACCCGAACTCGACCCGTCGCTCGCCCCGCCCGAGTCCGTGGTGCACCTGCCGCTCGGACGCGTGATCGGCTCGACGCTCCTCGGCGGCTCGACGGTCTGGGCGATCGTGCTCGTCGCCATCATCGCGGTCGGCGTCTCGACGGGACAGCTGTGGGTGCTGTTCTCGTTCGTGCCTGCGGCGATCGGTCTCATCAGCTACGTCTGGTCGCGCATCACGAAGTCGCTCCGCTACTCGATCGCCGGAACGCCGGACGGCGTGCGGATCGGGCACGGCCTGCTCTCCACGGGCAACCAGACGATCCCGCCAGGGCGCATCCACGCCGTCGAGGCCCACCAGTGGATCCTGTGGCGCCCGTTCGGCTGGTGGTCGATCCGCATCAATGTGGCCGGGCAGTCGGTGAGCGCCGGCAACGAGGCCGCGCAGCGCACGCTCGTGCTGCCGGTGGGCACCGTCGCCGACGTGCACCGCGTGCTCGCCCTGCTGATGCCGGATGCCGCGGCCGCTGTCGACCCGTTCGTCGAGGCCGGCCTCACCGGCCGCGACGTCGCGGGCGGATACTCCCGCACCCCGCGCCGCGGCGCGTGGCTGCGCCCGTTCTCGTGGCGCCGCATCGGCTGGGCCGCCACCGACGGCGTGGCGTTGATCCGGCGTGGGTGGCTGTTGCGCCGGCTCGTCTTCGTGCCGCTCGCGCGAATGCAATCGGTCGCGGTGAGCGTGGGCCCCCTGGAGCGGATGCTCCGGCTTGCGACCGTGCGGATCCACACCGTTGCCGGGCCAGTGATCCCGACACTCCCGGCCGCGGATCGCGACGAGGCGGTCGTGCTCTTCGAGCGGCTCGCCGACGAGGCGGTCGAGCGCGCCGCCCGTGACACCTCGCACCACTGGGGGGCAGCCCCGACCCGATCGCAAGAGGGCGCCGATGCCCACTGAGCGCTCTGGACGGCTCGGGGTCGGCACGATCGGCGCCGGCCGGGTGGGCGCCGTGCTCGCGGCCGCGCTCGCGGGGGCCGGTCACGCCCTCACCGGGATCGCCGCGGTGTCCGAGGCGAGCCGCGAGCGGGCGGCGGCGATGCTGCCCGCCGTTCCCGTGCTGCCGATCCCCGAGATCGTCGAGCGCAGCGAGCTCGTGCTGCTCGCGGTGCCCGAGGCGGAGCTCGCCGCCCTCGTGTCGGGTCTCGCAGACGCTGGCGTATGGCAGCCCGGCCAGCTCGTGCTGCACACGGCCGCCCGGTTCGGCACGGGCGTGCTCGAGCCCGCGCGCCGGGCGGGGGCGATCCCGCTCGCGGTGCATCCGGCCATGTCGTTCACGGGCACGTCGATCGACCTCGCGCGGCTCCGCGGAACCTGGTTCGCCGTCACCGCACCCGGCCCCGTGCTGCCGATCGGGCAGGCGCTCGTGGTCGAGATGGGCGGCGAGCCGTTCGTCGTCGCCGAGGGCGACCGAGCCGCCTACGCGGAGGCCATAGACACGGCCGTCTCGTTCTCGAGCGCGATCGTCGACCAGGCGAGCGACCTGCTCGACGGCATCGGCGTCGGCCGTCCGGGTGCGGTGCTCGCGCCCCTCGTGCGCAGCGCCGTCGAGAACGCACTGGCGGGGCACGACACCGGGCCGCTCGTCGACGGGGCGGGTACGATCGACGGGGCCGGTACCGATCGGCCGCAGGGAGGTGGCGAGTGACCGAGGTCGCCGCGGGCACGCGCACCGTGCCGACGATCGCGGAACTCCGGGCGTTCGTCGCCGAGCGCCGCGCGGCAGGGGCGTCCATCGCGCTCGTTCCCACGATGGGTGCGCTCCATGACGGGCACCTCGCCCTCGTGCGCCGCGCGCGCGAGCTCGCCGACCTGGTGATCGTCTCGATCTTCGTGAACCCCCTGCAGTTCGGCCACGGCGAGGATCTCGAGCGCTATCCCCGCACGCTCGGGACGGATGTCGCGGCGCTCGCCGCGCTCGGCGTCGACGCCGTGTTCGCCCCGACCGTCGACGAGATGTATCCGCGCGGCCGCGAGGGCGGCACCACGGTGCACGCCGGGCCGATCGGCGACCGCTATGAGGGCGCCTCTCGCCCGGGGCACTTCGACGGCGTGCTGACGGTCGTGGCGAAGCTCTTCGGCATCGCCCGGCCCGACGTCGTCCTCTTCGGCCAGAAGGACGCGCAGCAGGTCTTCCTCGTCTCGCGCATGGTCGCCGATCTCGACCTGCCGGTGCGCATCGAGACGGTCCCGATCGTGCGGGAGCCCGACGGCCTCGCGCTGTCGAGCCGCAACCGCTTCCTCGACGAGGCCCAGCGGCAGGCGGCGCTCGTGCTCGCCGAGTCGCTCCGGGCAGCGGATGCCGCGGCGGCCGACGGTCCGTCGGAGCTGCTCGCCGAGGGCGTCGCCGCATTCGGCGACCACGACGGCGTGAGCCTCGACTACTTCGTGTGCGTCGACCCAGACACGTTCCTGCCGATCGCCGAGGACTACCGTGGGCGGGCGCTCGTGCTCGTCGCCGCGATCGTCGGCTCGACCCGGCTCATCGACAACGCGTTCGTCGAGGTCGGCCGCGACGACTGACCGCCGAAGGCCCGTCCTGCGTTCTGCGGGTTGAGGAGCGCCGGAGGCGCGTCTCGAGTTCTGCGGGTTGAGGAGCGCCGGAGGCGCGGCTCGAAACCCGGTCTGCCCCGAGCGGTCTCGAGACGCCGTTGCGCGGCTCCTCGACCCACAGTTCGCCCAGCCCTGCACAAGTAGGCTGGTGCACGCACGTTTCCGCGAACCGAGAGTGAACGATGGCCGAAACCCAGACGGATGTCGCAGCCGAGCCCACCGCCGAGGAGATCTCGGAGCAGAAGGCCGTGCGGCTCGCCAAGCGCGAGCGGCTGAACGCGGCATCCGACGACCTCGGTGCAGGCGCGTACCCCGTGCGGCTGCCGATCACGGCGACGATCCCCGAGGTGCGCGACCGCTTCGTGGGCCTCGGCGTCGACGAGGCGAGCGGCGAGCACGTGGGCCTCGCGGGCCGCGTGGTGTACTCGCGCAACACCGGCAAGCTGTGCTTCGCGACGCTGCAGTCGGGCGACGGCAGCCGCATCCAGGCGATGGTCTCGCTCGCCGAGGTGGGCGAGGAGTCGCTCGCCGAGTGGAAGGAGCTCGTCGACCTCGGCGACCACGTGTTCGTCGACGGCGAGGTGATCACGAGCCGCCGCGGGGAGCTGTCGATCATGGTGAAGGAGTGGCGCATCGCGTCGAAGGCGATCCTGCCGCTGCCGAACCTGCACAACGAGCTCTCCGAGGAGACGCGGATGCGCAGCCGCTACCTCGACCTCATCGCCCGCGACCAGGCGCGCCGCAACGTCATCGACCGAGCGAAGGTCAACGCGAGCCTCCGCCGCACGTTCGACTCGCTCGGCTTCATCGAGGTCGAGACGCCCATGCTGCAGGTGATGCACGGCGGGGCATCCGCTCGCCCCTTCACGACCCGCTCGAACGCCTTCGACACCGAGCTCTACCTGCGCATCGCGCCCGAGCTCTACCTGAAGCGCGCCGTGGTCGGCGGCATCGAGCGCGTCTACGAGATCAACCGCAACTTCCGCAACGAGGGCGCGGACTCGACGCACAGCCCCGAGTTCGCGATGCTCGAGGCGTACGAGGCCTACGGCGACTACAACTCGATCGCCGACCTCACGCAGCGACTGATCCAGGATGCCGCGATCGCGATCAGCGGCTCGCACGTGGTCACGTGGGCCGACGGCACCGAGTTCGACCTCGGCGGCGACTGGGCGCGCATCTCCATGTACGACACCCTCTCCGAGGCGGTGGGGGAGCGCATCACGGCCGAGACGCCGATGGCGCGCCTGAAGGAGCTCGCCGACGCCGAGGGCATCGAGATCGACCACCCGCTGCCCGGCAAGTACGTGGAGGAGCTCTGGGAGCACCGCGTCAAGTCCAAGCTCGAGCGCCCCACGTTCGTGATGGACTTCCCGCTCGACACGTCGCCGCTCGTGCGCGGCCACCGTTCGATCCCGGGCGTCGTCGAGAAGTGGGACCTCTACGTGCGCGGGTTCGAGCTCGCGACCGGGTACTCCGAGCTGGTCGACCCCGTCGTGCAGCGCGAGCGCTTCGTCGAACAGGCGAAGCTCGCCGCGGGCGGCGACCCCGAGGCGATGCGCCTCGACGAGGAGTTCCTCCGCGCGCTCGAGTTCGGCATGCCGCCGTCGGGCGGCATGGGCATGGGCATCGACCGACTGCTCATGGCCCTCACCGGTCTCGGCATCCGCGAGACCATCCTCTTCCCCCTCGTCAAGTGAGCGGATGCAGCGAATGAACGACTACCTCCCCAAGAAGGATCTCGAGCCCGACCCCGACCCGAAGCGCCCCTCGAACGCGCGCATCGCGATCTGGATCATCGTGGGCGCGATCGGCCTCTACCTGCTCGGCTCGGGCATCTGGGGCCTCATCACCGGCGGCTGAGCCGCACGCCGGGCTCGCCTTCCCGAAGACAGGACGACACGCCGCGCACGACGGCCACGAGCCGATCGAGCGCGATCGCGAGCGCAACAGCGCGCTCGTGTCGCGTGGGTACCGGTGGCATCGCTTCGGGTATCCACAGGTCATGGGCGACCTCGCCGGGTGCATCGCGGTGATTCGCGCGTTGCTCGCGGGCGGCGTTGCGATTCGCTCGGTGGTCTGAGAACAGGAGTGAAGAGCTACCGGATGTCTCGGGAACCTGTGCTCGGTGACGACCCGGCGCGTCGTCCTGCTTTCGAGACGACGGATGTCGTGGCGCTATGTGCCCGCTCTCGCGGCACCGCCAACCGACCAGATGAGCAGAATCCGAGGAACCCCCGTATTCTTGAAGTCCTATGGACGAATTCTGGGCGAATGCGATCTGGTCGCTCGCACCGACCGTGCTCATCGGGCTCCTCTTCTGGTTCGTGATGCGCGCGATCATCCGCGCCGACCGCGCGGAGCGCAAGGCGTACACCCGCATCGAGGCAGAGGAGCGCGCGAAGCTGGCTCGCGAACGTCCCGCCGGATGACGATCGACATCACGACGACGCAGATCACGGCCTTCATCGCCGCTGCGATCATCGTCATCGACATCATCATCCGCGTCATCGCGGTCATCGTCGTGCCGCGCAACCGCCGGCCCACCGCGGGGATGGCCTGGCTTCTCGCCATCTTCTTCATCCCCATCCTCGGGATCCTGCTGTTCCTCCTGATCGGCAATCCGAAGCTCCCCAAGCGCCGGCAAGCGAAGCAGGCCGAGGTCGACGAGTACATCCGCGAGTCGACCCACGGCATCGAGCGTGTGAGCGACAGCAGTACCTGGCCGGCCTGGTTCGACGGCATCGTGGAGCTGAACCGCAACCTCGGCGCCATTCCGCTCATCGGGTCGAACGGCGCCAGCCTGATCGGCGACTACCAGGGCTCGCTCGACGCGATGACCGAGACGATCCGCGGTGCGGAACGCTATGTGCACGCGGAGTTCTACATCTTCGCCTACGACCGCACGACGGCCCCGCTCTTCGACGCGCTCGGCGACGCCGTCGCCCGCGGGGTCGAGGTGCGGGTGCTCCTCGACCACATCGCCTCGGTGCGCGTGAAGGGGTACCGCAAGACCCTGAAGCGCCTCTCCGCCATGGGCGTGCGCTGGCAGCTCATGCTTCCGGTGCAACCGCTCAAGGGCCGGTACCAGCGCCCCGACCTGCGCAACCACCGCAAAATCCTCGTCGTCGACGGAAAGGTCGGCTTCACCGGGTCGCAGAACATCATCGACCGCTCGTACAACAAGCCCGGCAACATCCGTCGCGGCCTGAAGTGGAAGGAACTCGTCGCGCGCGTCGAGGGACCGGTCGTGTCGGGCCTCGAGGCCATCTTCGCGACCGACTGGTACCTCGAGACCGGCGACGCGCCCACGCGCGAGATCGTGCCGCTCGGGCAGCTGGGCGAGGCGCAGGACCTCGACTGCCAGGTGGTGCCGAGCGGCCCCGGGTACACGAACGAGAACAACCTCAAGCTCTTCCTCGCGCTCATGTACGCGGCTGAGAGGCGCATCATCCTCACGAGCCCGTACTTCGTGCCAGACGAGGCCATGCTCCGCGCGATCAGCGGCGCGACGCAGCGCGGGGTGCACGTTGAGCTTTTCGTCTCCGAGATGGGCGACCAGGCGCTGGTCTACCACGCGCAGCGATCGTACTACGAGGCGCTCCTGCGTGCCGGCGTGAAGATCTGGTTGTACCAAGCGCCGTACATCCTGCACTCGAAGCACTTCACCATCGACGACGACGTCGCGGTCATCGGGTCGAGCAACATGGACATCCGCTCGTTCGAGCTGAACATGGAGGTGTCGCTCCTCGTGCGCGGCGCCTCGTTCGTGCGCGAGATGCGCGCCGTCGAAGACGGCTACCGCCGCGACAGCCGTGAGCTCACCCTCGACGAGTGGATGAAGCAGCCGCTGTGGTCGACCGTGCTCGACAACCTCGCGCGGCTCACCTCGGCGTTGCAGTAGCAGCCGGCGAATGCCGTCGGCTGCGAGCGGCGCCGGCCTGGATCGATCCAGGTCGGGGTCGTCGCCGTCACGCTCGTTCGTTCAGGAACAGCTCGACCACGGGCACCATGACGTCGGGCCGTACGACGGGCAGCGTCAGTGTGAGCGTCCCCTTCGGCGGGCCTCCCATTCCGGTCGTCACCGCGCGGACGTTCGGATCGATCTCCTTGAAGCTGAGCTCCGACGCGTCGTTGAGAAGCCGCGCGTACTCCACCTTGCCGGCGAGGCCGGCCAGGTTCACGTCCTCGAGTGGCCAGGCGAACAGGTGCAGGTAGAGGCGGTCGCCGCGTTGCGTGTATCGCGCGTCGGGCGGAGGCGTGAAGGATGCCGCGCCGGCGCCGTATATCGACCTGCTGTGCAGTCGCATCCACTCGCCGATGCCCTCGAGTGAGGTCATGGCGCGCGGATCGATGTTGCCGCGCCCGGTTGGACCGACGTTGAGCAACAGGTTGCCGTCTTTCGAGACGCCATCGATGAGCATCCGAACGAGCTGGTCGACGGGCTTGTCGTTGGAGTTGTCACGGAAGTATCCCCAACTGCCGTTGAGGGTGTGGCATGCCTCCCACACGACCCGCCGGCCGTCGACCTCCATGGGCTTGTCGGGCTGATACTCCTCGGGCGTCACGAAGTCGCCCGGGATGTCGAGCCGATCGTTCACCACGATGCCGGGCTGAAGCTCCCGCGTCAGCGTGAGGAGCTCTTCAGAGCCCCAGTCCTCGGCTCCCTTGCCGCCCCACACGTCGTGGTGATCGTCGTTCTTGTACGAGAAGTCGAAGAAAAGGTAGTCGATGATGCCGTAGTTGGTCAGCAGCTCGCGTACCTGGCCGTACAGGTACTCGCGGTAGCGCCCCATGTCGCGGCCCTCGTTCTGCGCCTCGGCATCGAGGTCGTCGCGCCTGGGGTGGCGACCGTCGACGAGGAAGTCGGGGTGCGACCAGTCGATGAGGGAATGGTAGAAGCCCACCCTGAGGCCTTCCGCCCGGACCGCCTCGACGAAGGACGCGACGATATCGCGGCCGTAGGGCGTGTTGGTGGACTTGTAATCGGTGAGCGCGGTGTCCCAGAGGCAGAATCCCTCATGGTGCTTCGTCGTCAGCACGACGTACTTCATGCCCGCTTCGCGCGCGGCCCGCGCCCATTCGCGCGGATCGTAGAGGTCGGGATCGAAGTACCGCGTGTACCTCCGGTACTCCTCGAGCCGGATCTTCTCGTCGTGCATCACCCACTCGTGGCGGGCAGCGAGCGAGTACAGGCCCCAGTGCACGAACAGCCCGAATCGGTCGTGGGTGAACCAGGGAGCGTGGTCGATCGGCATCTTCGTCCTTTCAGGGGAGGAGCTCAGCGCACGAGGCGAACGGTCACGATCTGGAACGGCCACAGTGCGAGCTCGAGGCCGGCTTCGGTCGGTTCGAATCGCGGCGCGCGGCGCGCGTCGGGGGCGAGCGGGCGCTCCAGCAGATCGACCTGCTCGTATCCCACCACCTCGAACCCGGGGCGGAGGCGTGCGCTTCCCCTGCTGCCGCGCGCTTCGTAGAGGCGGGCGATCACGTCACCCGAGCGATCGGCCGCCATCATGACCGCCTCCAGGTGGATGCCCTCGCCCTCGATGTCGAGCAGCGACCACGTCGTGGCATCCGACGTCGCATCGGTGACCGTTCCGGGCACCTGCCGCACGGGCAGGTGCTGCTCGTAGCCCGCGCGCACGATCGTCTCGATGTCGGCGCCGGGCACGAGTGCGTAGTCGAAACGATGCGCGCCCAGGTCTTGCGCCGGGTCGGGCGATCGCGCTGCTCGAACGAGGCTGATCCGCAGCTCGGTCTGCACCTCTCCCGAATCGCCGACCGTGCGGGTGATGTCGTGTCCATAGCTTCCGCTGTTGCTGAGCCCGACACCGTAACCGGGCTCCTCCACGTGGACCCAGCGGTGTGCCGCGACCTCGAAGCGGGCGTCATCCCAGGAGGTGTTCACATGCGTAGCTCGGCGCACATGGCCGAACTGGATCTCAGCGCTGTGGTGCTGGGCGTGGACCACGAGCGGGAAACTGACCTTGAGGAGCTTCTCCTCCTCCTGCCAGTCCACGTCGGTGCGCAGATGCACTCGTGCGTCGTCAGCCACGAGCGAGACGCACTGTACGGCCCTCGAGCGACCGAAGGCACGGACGATGCGCACCGTGCATCGCAAGGGCGACGATTCGACGAGGTCGATCGACTCCACCGAGTCGACGTCCTTCATGCTGTTGCGGTAGTGCCCGTCGATGTCCCAGGCGTCCCAGGCGTTCGGCAGGTCCTCGTGGAGCTGCAGGAGGTTCGCCCGCTTGCCGGGGGGCACGAGCTCGCGGCCCTCGCGCACGTCGACGATCGAGTCGATGAGGCCCGCGTCGTCGAGTCGCACACGCAGGAGGCCGTTCTCCAACACGCGCGCGGAGCCGACCACCGGATGCGCGGGGGAGACGAAGCGCGCCGGAGCGAGCCCGCTTCCCGGCATCTCGACGAGCCCGGTGGGAACTCCGCTCTCGTCTTCCACGAGGGCGCGGCGGGCGTGGCCAGCGGCATTGAGCACGGCTGCCGTCACGCCGAGGGCCGATGTCGCCTCCCCGATGAGCATCTCGAGTTCCGCAAGGTTCGTGCGGTAGGCCTCTTCGTTCTCGCGATGCACCCAGGCGATGGAGGATCCGGGCAGGATGTCGTGGAACTGCTGCAGGAGCGCGCGCTTCCAGAGATGCTCGATGCGATCGTACGGATACTCCGCTCCGGTTCGCAGCGTCGCCGCGGTGGACCACAGCTCGGCCTCGCGCAGGCGAGCCTCTGAAGCGCGATTGCCGCGCTTCTCTCGTGCGTGCGACGTGAACGTGCCGCGATGCAGCTCCAGGTAGAGCTCGCCCACCCACACCGGCGCATCCGAGTACTCGGCGAGTGCCTTCTCGAAGAACGAATCGGGTGTCTCGATCTCGAGCCGAGGCGAGCCCTCCAGGTCGCGGGCGCGCCGGTAGCGCTCCATCATCTCCCGGGTCGGCCCACCGCCTCCGTCGCCATAGCCGAAGGGTATGAGCGAGCGGGTCGCTCCTCCCTTCTCGCGGAAGTTGGCGACTGCGTGATGGAGCTCCTCGGCCTCGAGGATGGAGTTGTAGGTGTCGACCGGGGGAAAGTGGGTGAAGACCCGGGTGCCGTCGATGCCCTCCCACCAGAAGGTGTGGTGCGGGAACGAGTTCGTCTGGTTCCACGACAGCTTCTGGCTGAGGAACCATTCGAGGCCCGCCGCTTTCGCCAGCTGGGGAAAGGCCGCCGAGTACCCGAAGGAATCGGGAAGCCAGACACCGCGAGTGTGCACATCGAGCGCCTCGGCGAAGAAGCGCATGCCGTACACGAGTTGGCGCGCCATTGCCTCACCACCCGGGAGGTTGCCGTCGGCCTCGACCCACATCGAACCGACCGGAATCCAGCTGCCCGCCGTGATGGCAGCGCGCATCCTGTCCCACACCTCCGGGTAGTTCTCCTGCAGCCAGACGTACTGCTGGGCCTGCGAGGCGGCGAAACGGAACTCGGGATACTGCTCCATGAGGGTCAGGACGTTCGAGAATGAGCGCGCCGTCTTGCGCTTGGTCTCGCGGATCGGCCAGAGCCATGCGCTGTCGATGTGCGCGTGCCCGATAGCCGAGATCCGGTGCGCGCTCGCATTCGCCGGTCGCGAGAGCACTTCGGCGAGTTCGGCGCGCGCGGCCGTCGCCGTGCCCACGATGTCATCGAGTGCAAGCGTGTCGAGGCTGTGCTGCAGCGCCCTCAGGATCTCGGCTCGGCGGGGCTCGGTTTCAGGCAGCTCGAGCATGAGCTGGAAGAGCACCTCGATATCGAACCGCAAGTCCCACACGTCCGGCTCGAACACCGCGAGTTCTGCAACCCGGAAGTGGTAGATGGGCGCCTCGGGCGCGGTGGCCTTGTCTCCGTAGAGTGTCGCCACGAACTCATTGACGAGGATGTCGGGATTCGCCGCCGCCTCGACGAAGAAGTGCACGGGCTCGCCGCCCTTCGCCGCTTCCGCCAGGCGGACGTAGCCGTTACGCGGATGGATGCCCTTCACGGGAACACCCTGCGGCGTGTAGACGAGGCCCTCGGCCTGGTTGCCCGGCCAGTCCCCGAGGAAGCCAGGGTCGATCAGCAGTTCGACGGTGCGGCCGTTCCAGTCGAGCGGAATCGCGCCTTGCAACTCGAACCACCAGGTGGACCACGCGCGGCCCCAGGCGGTGCCGAGCGTGAACGGCGTGTAGTCCGCGACCAGGGCCTCGGCCACCGGCACCGGCTCATCGGGAACCTTCCATGCCGCCATGCTCACCGGCTGGCGTGCGGAGTGCACGGCGGGCGTGATGCGTTCGTCGAGCACACGACGGATGCGTGCCTCCACGAGTTTCTGGTTCTGGTGCACCGGGAGCCTTTCGGGAGTCTTGGTCGGAGGGGGTCCTTCGTCGCTGACGACTCAGCGTAGGTAGGCGAGCTCGGGAAAGCTCGCAATGGCATCCTCCAGCAAGGATCCGGCGACGGCGACCGAGTCGATGAGCGGATGCAGCGCCAGGGCACGCACTCCCGCCGTGCGCGAGGAGCTGATGGCCGCCTCGATGGTGCAACGTTCGACGTACTTGGCGTTGATGACGAGTCCTCGCCCGAACTCGGGCAGTCGACTGCCGGGAATGGGCTCGGCTCCGCTCGCGCCCACGATGCACGGCACCTCGACGACGGCGTCGGCGTCGAGGTCGGCGAGTATGCCGCGGTTGCGGACGTTGAGAATGAGGCGGGCCTTCTGATCGTGCGCGATGGCTCGCATGAGCGCGATCGCGACCCTCTCATAGCCGCCCGAGACGAGGTCTTCCTCGTCGCGCTCGCCCACGCCGACCGACTCGCGGTTAGTGACCATGTAGGTGGTCTCACGGTCGAAGCGTGCCTCCTCCCAGAGCGCGAGCGCCGAGCCCTCGCCCTTGGCGACCCCGTCGTAGAACCCGGCTTGCTGCCCGAGCAGATAGCCGCCCCTCGTCTGCGCAGCGCGCTGATCGGCGTGCTTCACCTCCCGACGGTAGTAGTAGTAGTGCAGGTACTCGTTCGGAAGAGCCCCCAGCGCGCGGATCCACGGTGCGCCGAAGAGCCGCCCCTCCTCGAAGCTCTCGAGCAGGTCGTCCCGTGCCAGGAGGCGCGGGAGCACGTCCTCGCCGTCGACGACGAGGCGCTGCAGCCAGCCCAGATGATTGAGCCCGGCGTAGTCGATCTCTACGCTCGCGGAGCTTATTCCGAGTGCCCCGAGGGCGCGACGGGCGAGGCCGACCGGTGAGTCGCAGATGCCGATGACGCGGTCGCCGAGGATCCGCGACATGGCTTCCGTGACGATGCCCGCAGGGTTCGTGAAGTTGATGACCCAGGCATCCGGTGCGAGCGCGTGTACTCGTTCGGCGAGCTCGATGGCCGCCGGGATGGTGCGCAAGGCGTAGGAGATCCCCCCGAAACCGACCGTCTCCTGGCCGATCACGTCGTGACTCAGGCCGATCCGCTCATCGCACAAGCGACCTTCCATGCCGCCGACGCGCACCGCGGAGAAGATGAAGTCGGCCCCGGCCACGGCCTCGGCGAGGTCGGTGCAGAGCATGACCTCGGGTGCGTCGGGATGGTCGAGCGCCTGCTCGCGCAGCACTCTCGCGATCGCGTCGAGCCGCGGGCGGTCGGTGTCGTAGAGCCGCACCTGGGTGACCCGGCCGCGCTCGTGGTCGCGCAGCAGCGCGGAGTACACGAGCGGTACACGGAATCCGCCCCCGCCAAGAACCGTGAGCTTCATGCGATCGTCACCGTGACCCCGTTCGCCTCGAGAGCTTCCGTGATGGGCGATGAGGGCGCGCGGTCGGTGATGAGCTGGGTAAGCGAGCTCGTGGGCCGGATGCGCCCGGCACCCGTGCCGGGGAACTTGCTCGCATCCGCGAGCACGGTGGCGCGGTCGCTCGCTTCGAGCATCGCGCGCTTGATCGGGATCTGCACCATGGTGGTGTCGCGCAGGTCACCGTTCTCGGCGATTCCGCTGGTGCCGAGAAAGGCGTGATCGGCGTGCAGCTGCCGCAATGCGTCGGGGGTGAGGTGTCCGCCCAGGGAGCGATAGACACGGTCGTAGTCGCCGGGGAGCAGGATGAGCTGCACCTCACGGTCATCCCGCAGCTCGTCGAAGACGGCGATGCTCGCGGTGATCACCGTGAGGTGCCGGCCGTGCAGGAGGGTGGCGAGCTGCAGGGTCGTCGTGCCGATGTCGAGGATGATCGATTCGCCGTCGTTGATCTGCGCCGCGGCGGCTGCCGCGATGGCGTTCTTGGCCTCGCGGTTGATGAGCTCGACCTCCGCGAAGGGCGCGTCGGCGTCCACGAGAACGGCACCACCGTGGGTGCGGCGCACGAGGCCGCTGCGGTCGAGGCGATCGAGATCCCGTCGGATGGTGGCCTCGCTCGCGTCGACGGCCACGGCGAGCCGCGAGACGCTCGCGGCACGCTCCTCGCGCAGCACGTCGAGGATGGCGAATTCTCTGCTGTCTCTCATGTCCGGCGTCTTTCCATCTGTCGCGGGCGGTCGCTCTGAGCATATCCAGCATTTTCAATCAAAATCAAACACTGTCCTGAAACATCTTGCGCAAACATGATTGGCTGCGGTAAGACTTCTCCTACTGAATCGAGGGCCTCATCGGTGCTCAATGGCCAGCGACGGACGGAGGAGGAGTGCGAGACGACGACAGCGACACGATCGGCCTGCTCGCCGTGGGGCAGCTCTTCACCGACTTCGTGTACTCCGGTCTTCCGGCCGGGCCACAGCTCGGCGAGGAGATCTGGACCGATTCCTTCGGATTCGGTCCGGGCGGAATCGCCAACTTCGCGATCGCGGCAACGCGTCTCGGGATGAGCAGCAGCGTCGTCGCGGCTCTCGGCGATGACGCGATGACCGAACTGTGCAGCCGCATGCTCGCGGCGGAGGGAGTCGACCTCGGGCATTGCCGGGTCGTCGACGGCTGGTCGCTGCCGGTCACGAGCTCGCTCGGCTGGGCAGGCGATCGTGCGCTGGTCACCGGCGGAACCCCGGCACCCCTGGGCGCGGATGCACTCCTCGATGCTGGCGTGCCGGCGGCGACCACCGCTGTCGTCCACCTCGATCCCGAGCCCGCCGAGTGGCTGCCCATCGCGGCCGCCCAGGGCACCCGGGTGTACGCCGACTTGGGTTGGGACCCGAGCGGAGCCTGGAACCGCGGCATCCTCGACCAGCTCACCTCCTGTGCAGCCTTCCTGCCCAACGAGCTCGAGGCGCTCTCCTACACCGGCACGGACAGTGCCGGAAGTGCAGCGGATGCCCTCGCCGAACGTGTTCCGCTGTGCGTGGTCACACTGGGATCACTCGGCGTCATCGCGATCGACAGCACGACGGGCGAGCGGGTGGAGCGCCCGGCGCTCGACGTGCTCGCCATCGATCCGACCGGCGCCGGAGACGTCTTCGGCGCCGCACTTGCCTACGCCTCGACGAGACCGTGGACCCTCACCGAGCGAATCGACTTCGCGTGCCTCTGCGCGGGGATCACCGTCTCCCGGCCCGGCGGAGCGGCGGGAGCGCCCCGATTGTCGGAACTCGACTCCTGGCTTCGCACCCATCCGAACACGTTCGAACCCCACCGCTACGACTTCCTCGTCGAACAGGACTCGGTGGTCATCACATCAGCACCATCCAGCCAACCCGATTGAGAGTAGATGATGCCCCACACCACCCGTCGCACATTCCTCGCTGCCGGTATCGGAGGACTCGGCCTCGCCGTCCTGGCAGCCTGCGCCCCTGGCGCACCGGCCTCCACCACCACGAAGAAGCTCGCCCTCTGGATCTGGCCCAACGGCCTGAGCACCACTGTCCTCGATGGAATCAACGGCAATGTGTCCGGCAGCGGCGTTGAGATCTCCGAGATCGGCGGCGACTTCAAGCAGAAGCTGGTGGCGACGTTCATCGCCAACAGCGGACTGCCCGCCATCACCGGGGTCAAGGGCGAGGACATGCCCTACTTCCTCAGCCAGGCCGATCGGTTCATCGACCTCAACGACCTGGGCGCAGAGGACCTCCAGGCCGACTTCCTCGACTGGAAGTGGCAGCAGGCGATGACCGCCGACGGCAAGCTCGTCGGCCTGCCCATCGACATCGGGCCGACCGGATGGTATTTCCGCCGCGATGTCTTCGAGAGCGCCGGTCTGCCGAACACCCCCGAGGCCCTCGCCGAGGCGGCCGGCAACTGGGAGAACCTGTTCGCGATGGGCACCGAACTCAAGGCGGCGACCGGCGCCTCGATGCTGCTGTCCATCAGTGAGCCCTTCTCCAAGTCGATGGGGCAGAGCACGACGCAGTTCGTCAGCGAGGGCGGGGACTTCCTCGGCGAGGATGGCGCGGTCCGCGAAGCCTGGGAGCGCTCGGTCGAGGCCTTCAACCTGGGGATCACCGCGAACGTCAGCGATGGCAGCCCCGACTGGGCCGCCGGCGTGACCAACGGCACGCTGCCGTCGCTGCTCGGCGCGGCCTGGTACCAGGCCGACCTCAAGGGTGCGACCGACGGCACCTCCGGGCTGTGGGGCGTGGCCCTGACCCCGGGCGGTTCGGCCAACATCGGGGGTTCCTTCCTCTCCATCCCGTCGGCAACTTCTGCCGAGAACGCCGCGGGGGCATTCGAGGTGATGAAGTGGATCCTCGAGCCCGAGAACCAGGCACAGGGCTACGCCGACGCTGGCCTGTTCCCCTCCACGCCGGCCAGCTACGAGCTGCCGCAGCTCACCGAGGGCGACCCCTTCTTCGACGGCCAGAAGACGATCGAGGTGTTCGGGGCGGCGGCCCAAGAGGTGCCGATCTCCTACACCAGCCCGTTCGACGGACCGGTTTCAGCTCCGTACTACAACGAGCTGACCGCGATCGAGGCGACCGGCAAAGATCCCGAGCAGGCGTGGAAGGATGCGGTCTCCGCGGCCGAGGACGCGCTCGAGCAGGCCAAGCGCGGATGACCGTCGCGAGCGCTGTCCGCCGGGCCCGGCCGGCCGGGCGCGCCGTCCGCCGGGTCTGGCCCACCGGACGGCGCGCCCGGAAGTACATGCCGTACTACCTGGCAATCGCGCCGTTCTTCCTGCTCTTCCTGGCGTTCGGCCTGTTTCCCGCCGCGTACTCCCTGGTGATCTCACTGCAGAGCTGGAGCGGACTGGGTCAGCCCTCATTCGTGGGGTTGTCCAACTACGAGCAGCTGTTCGCCGACGACACCTTCTGGCTTTCGATCCGCAATACGCTCACGATCTGGGCGCTCTCCACCTTCCCCATGCTGTTCACCGCCCTCGTCGTGGCGGCGCTGCTCAACTCCGCGGTGCGGTTCAGCACCTTCTACCGGATCGCCTACTTCGTCCCGAACGTCACCTCGGTCGTCGCCATGGCGGTGCTCTTCGGTTCGCTCTTCGGCACGCAGTTCGGTCTGGTCAACGGCCTGCTCTCGGTCTTCGGGATACCCCAGGTCGCGTGGCTGTCGACCCCGTGGGCGCTCCAGGTCACGATCGCCGTGCTCATCACGTGGCAATGGACCGGATACAACGCCATCATCTTCCTCGCCGGAATGCAGGCCATCCCCGCCGAACTGTACGAGGCGGCCAAGCTCGACGGGGCGGGAATCGTTCGGAGCTTCGTGTCGATCACCCTGCCGATGCTGCGCCCCACCATCCTCTTCGTGCTCGTGGTCTCCACCATCACCGGGCTGCAGAGCTTCACCGAGGCCCAGGTGCTCACCGCCAGCGCGAGCACCGGCAACCCGAACAGCGGCGGAGCCGGCCAGGCGGGGCTGACAACGGTGCTCTACTTCTACCAGCAGGCGTTCAACTTCAACCGGTTCGGCTACGGGGCGGCCATCGCCTGGGCGGTGTTCCTGCTCGTGGTCGTCTTCGTGATCATCAACTGGAGGTTCGCGAGCGAACGCAACCGCATCAAGAAGGCAGACAGGTGAGCAGGACGGTCCTCCCAGCGCCGAAGCCCCGGAACGCCGGCGTCGTACGTCCCTCGCGTGTGGTTCTGCACCTCCTGCTCATGGCCGGTGTCGTGGTCTCGCTGTTCCCGCTGTACTGGCTGGTCGTGATGGCCAGCAACACGACCAGTGCCATCTACACCTCGCCGCCGCGCTTCGTGGTCGGCGCCGAACTGCTCGACAACCTGCAGACGGTGTTCGCCACGATCGACTTCGGCGGCTCCCTGCTGAACACGGTGATCGTCACGGTTTCGATCACCTTCGCGGTGCTGTTCTTCGACTCGATCGCCGCATTCACCTTCGCCAAGTTCCGTTTCCCCGGCCGCCAGGTGCTGTTCGTGGTGCTGTTGGTGACTTTCATGCTGCCCACCCAGCTGGCGGTGATTCCGCAGTTCATCACGATGGTCAACCTGGGCTGGGTCGGGCAGCTGCAGGCGCTCATCGTGCCAGCCGCGGCGAACGCCTTCGGCATCTTCTGGCTTCGCCAGTACATCAGTTGGCGGTACCCGACGAGCTCATCGATGCGGCGAAGATCGACGGTGCCGGGTTCTTCCGCGCCTACCTCACGGTGTGCCTCCCGCTCATCCGGCCGGGACTCGGATTCCTTGGGATGTTCACCTTCGTGGCGGCCTGGAACGACTACCTGTGGCCGCTCATCGTGCTCACCGACCCCAACGAGCTCACCCTCCAGGTCGCCTTGAGCCAGCTCAACCGGGCTCACGGCAGCGATTACTCCATGGTGATGGCCGGTGCGCTGCTCTCGGTGTTGCCGTTGCTCATCGTGTTCCTCATCGGAGCGAAGCAATTCGTCGGAGATGCAATGAAGGGCGCATTCCGCGGATGAACGGCGCCGTGCCGACAGCACGCAGCAGTCTCGAGCTGCCGCTCTCCAGCCCACTGCCGGGAATCGGCCAGATCGCACCGGCCGCCTGGCTCCCGCGGCCGACCGATCTCGACCTGGGCGGAAGCTGGCGGTTCGCACTCTGGGCGAGCGCGGCCGAAGCACCGGCCGAGCCCGCCGCGTTCCGGGAGGCCGAGGCCGGCGACATCCAGGTTCCCGGGCACTGGGTGCTGCAAGGGCATGGCGCGCCCGCCTATACGAACGTGCAGTATCCCTTCCCGGTCGACCCGCCGCATCCGCCCGATGCCAACCCGACCGCGATCTACCAGCGCACCGTCTGGATCGACCAGCTGCCCGAGCGAGCCCGGTTGCGGTTCGACGGGATCGACGGCGCGGGGACCGTGTGGTGGAACGACACGCTGCTCGGCAGCACCAGGGGCAGCAGGCTCCCCGCCGTGTTCGACCTCGACGGCGGCCTTCGACTCGGTGAGAACGTGCTCACCGTGCGGCTCTCGCAGTGGTCTGCCACGAGCTACCTCGAAGACCAGGACATGTGGTGGATGCCCGGAATCTTCCGGGCCGTCACGCTGCAACGACTCCCCGGGCACGCCATCGACGACCTGTTCGTGCACGCCGACTACGAGCACGAGTCCGGCACCGGACTGCTTCACGTCGAGGTGCGCGGAGTCGCCGATTCGGTATTCGACGTGCCGTCGCTCGGCATCGCGGAGCATCCCGTCGGCGTCGGGCTCACACTCCCCGGCATCCGTCCGTGGTCACCGGATGACCCGGTGCTGCACGAGCTCCGGGTGCGCACCGACCGCGACGAGGTCGTGCTCAAGATCGGCTTCCGACGGGTGAGCATCGACGGCGGCTCCCTCTGTGTCAACGGAACGCCGGTCAGGCTGAGCGGAGTGAACCGGCACGAACACCATCCCGACCTCGGCCGGATCGTTCCCATCGCCACCGCGCGAGCAGAACTCGAGCTCATGAAGCGGCACAACATCAACGCCGTGCGCACCTCGCACTACCCGCCCGATCCGCACTTCCTCGAACTCACCGACGAACTCGGGTTCTTCGTCATCGACGAGGGCGACTTCGAGACCCACGGGTTCGAACTGAACGACTGGCGACGCAACCCGTCCGACGACCCGATGTGGCTGCCTGCCTGCCTCGACCGTGCCGAGCGACTGGTCGAGCGCGACAAGAACCACCCCAGTGTCATCATCTGGTCCCTGGGCAACGAAGCGGGAACCGGTCGGAACCTGGCTGCGATGAGCGAATGGATCCATCGGCGGAACCCGTCACGACCGGTGCACTACGAGGGCGACCGTGACGGCGCCTACACCGACATCGGCTCGGCGATGTACCTCGCCCCAGAGGTGCTCGACGCGATCGGCGCCGGATCCCCACCGCCCGGTGCGACGCCGGGATCGCCTGCCGACTCTCCCGAGCGGCCATTCCTGCTCTGCGAGTTCGCGCACGCGATGGGCACCGGACCGGGTGGCCTGAGCGAATACCAGGCCGCCATCGACCGGTATCCGCGCATCGCGGGCGGGTTCATCTGGGAGTGGATCGAGCACGGCCTCCGCCAGCGCCTCCGCGACGGCTCCGTGCGTATCGCATACGGAGGTGACTTCGGCGAGCTCGTGCATGACGGCAACTTCGTGATCGACGGACTCGTCTCGCCCGATCGCGAGCCTCGACCGGGTCTCGCCGACGTCGCTGCGGTGTTCTCGCCGATCGGACTGGCGCTCGATACGGACGAGCTGACCGTGACCAACCGCTTTCACGGTCGCACGACCGAGGGTCTCGAGGCAACGCTCGTCATCACCGACCTCGACGCCGGTGGTGTCGCCAGCGACGAGCCGCCGGCCGGTCGACGGATCCCGGTTCCCCTGCTCGCCCCGGGCCAGTCAGCGACGGTTCCCCTTCCGGCGAAGCCGGCGTTCGACACCGGCGTCCGGCGGTTGCTCACGGTCTCGGTCGCCGAGGAGCGCGCGACCGCCTGGGCTCCGGCCGGGCACGAGATCGCGTGGGTGCAAGCCGAGCTGCCCGGTGCAGCCGCGACGTCGCGATCCGGCTCGGCGTCCTCGTCCTCGTCCTCGTCCTCCACCTCGTCGTCGGCTGCGTCCCCGGCGGCACCGACGCGTCCGACGGTACTCGGCTTCGGACGGTTCGACGCGACCGGCAGGCTGACCGGGGTCGGCGACATCCCGATTCGCGACTTCGGCCTGCGATTCTGGCGACCGCCCACCGACAACGATCTCGGATCACTGTGGGAGCAGGACGGCGACGACGAACGCAGCCAAGCGCGGCTCTGGTCGGAGGCCGGCCTCGACCGCCTCCAGGGGCGCACGACCGAATACACGGTGGCCGGCGACGAGCTGATCGTCAGCACCCGCTACGGCGTGATCAGGTCCGACCGCGGGATCGACTCGACGCTGCGTTGGAGTCGCACAGACCCCGGTGTGCTCGCGCTCGCGGTCGACGTGGCTCCGTTCGGTGACTGGAGCGTGTCGTGGCCGCGGATCGGGCTGGCCTTCCAGCTGCCGCGCGACTTCGGTGACGTGCGGTGGTTCGGGCTCGGACCCGGCGCCGCCTATCCCGACACGGGCCAGGGCGCCCGGCTCGGCTGGCACGCAATGCCGGTCGACGAACTGCAGGTGCCCAACATCCGTCCCCAGGAGAACGGCTCGCGCGGCGGCGTTCGGCGGCTCGCACTCATCGCGCCGCAGAACATCCTGCAGATCGACGGCGAAGGGCTCGCCTTCAGCGCGCGTCCATGGTCCGATGCCGCACTCGAGGCCGCTGATCACCTCGAACAGTTGCGTCCCGACGAGAGCACCCATGTGCACGTCGACTTCGGGCGGCACGGCATCGGTACCGCGGCATGCGGACCCGGCGTGTTGCCCCGGTACTGGCTGCGGCCGGCGTCGTACTCCTATGCCGTGAACTTCCGCACGCAGTCAACGCGGTAGCGGAGCGCCCACGTCCGCTTCATCCGGGAGCCTTTCGGTGCCCGCTACTTGCGGGGCTTGAGCCGCACCGTGGGCAGCTCGGGTGCCGGCAGCGGCGACCCGTCGTAGCGGGCCACCGTTCCGAAACGGCCGTCGGGGTTGTCGCGGCCGATGATGTCGGCCTGCCACTGGCGCCGGAATTCCACGATCTCGTCCTCGCTGCGACCGATGAAGTTCCACCACATCACGAGCTCCTCGCCGAACGGCACGCCGCCGAGTAGCACGACCCGCGCCGGCGTGTCGCCCGCGCTGAGCGCGAGCCGCCGCCGGCCCGGCTCGAGGTAGGCGAGCTCCGACCATTGCACGGCCGTCGGGGCATCCGCGCGCTCGGCCTCGATCGTGACGGGGCCCGCATCGACCAGCACGCCGTGCTCGAACGCGGGATCGAGCTCGAGCTCGACCGTGCCGCTCGCGGGCAGGTCGACCTGCGCGCCGAGCGGGGGTGAGAACACGGTGACGGATGCCTCGTGGCCGATGCCGAGGAGGGCACCGACGAACACGCGCACCGTGGCGTCGCCGACAATGAGGGGCACGGTATCGGCGTGCTCGAAGGTGGTGCGTCGTTCGTCAGCGAGATGCGCGCCGCCGAAGACGCCTACCGCCGGCAGAGCCGTGAGCTCACGCTCGAGGAGTGGATGCGCCAGCCGCTCCGCTCGACCGTGCTCGACAACCTCGCGCGGCTCACCTCCGCGCTGCAGTAGCGAGCGGATGCCGCGACACGCTCGGTTCGCACGACGAGCCGAGCATCCGCAGGCCGCCGAACTGGGATGACGACTCGGCCGAGGCATCCGCGACGCAGGCGAAGCCCGCCTCTTCGAGTGCGTCAACCTCCGACCTGGTCAGCGGTGAGCGGGTCGTGACAAGCCACACCCGGTCGTCGAGGACGGATGCCGGTCCGGCCGCGTGAGTGCGCAGCGGGCGTGTGTCGATGACACGCCGAGCGTCGACGAGGGGCTGGGCGCCGCCCGGCAGGCGGTCGAGGAGTTCCCGCGAGTACGCCGCGTCACCTGCATAGCGTGCGAGGCCGGCCGCGAGCCCCGTCTCGTGGTGTCGTTGCACGACGACGACCAGGTCGCCGGGCCGTGCCCGCTCTTCGACGGCCTCGGCGAGCCCGCGGAAGTCGTCCTGCCACCAGGTCGTTCGCGCGTCGGCGACGGTGCCGGTGCCGATGAGGAGCACCTGCGCGCCGATGACCACGGGGGCCAGGAGCGCACGGCGCGATCGGGTGGCCTCGGCGACTCCGGCCGCTACGACGGAAGCGTCTCGAGGCGCCGCGACCACCGTGTGCACCGAGCCCGCGACGACCAGCGCGACCCCCAGCACGGACGGTGCGATGTAGGCGGTCCGCAGCACCGGCACCGCCGTCAAGGTGATGACGAGCAGCACCGCCCACGGTGCGATCGCCATGCCGAGCGCGGTGCCGAGACGTGCGACCTCGGTGCGATCCCGATGCCTCGTCGCTGCCCGCCAGGTCATGATCGCCGCGAGTGCCGCGAGACCGCCGGTGAGAGCGTACGCGGCGAGCGCCGCCGGGTCGGCCGCGCCGGCCGATCGGTACGCGACGACGTTCGTCAGGATGCGTGCCGCGGTCGAGGCATCCGGTGCCGTGATCCAGCCCACCTGCGCGCGTTGCGTCATCGCGAGGAGTGCGAAGGGGAGCAGCGCGACCCCGGCCACGGTGGTGGCCGCCGCGAACGCGCCGAGAGCTCGCCGACCGCGCACGCCGCACAGGATCGCGACGGGCAGCACCGCGAGGAGCGCGAACAGGTGCATGAGCCCGGCGGCCACGACAGATGCCGCGTACAGCGCCCACCAACGGATGCCTCGGCGCGGCGTCGCCAGGGCGAGCTCGGCGGCGAGCACGGCGAGCGCCACGGCGAGGATCGCGAGCGCGTAGGGACGAGCCGTGGCCGCATCTGCACCGCAAGGGGATTCGTCGCGAACACGACGCCCGCGACGAGGCCCGCCGTCGTACCCCACCAGCGTCGCGCGAGGGCCGTCACTGTGAGCGCGGTCGCGACGGCGGCGAGGAGCGACGGCAGGCGCAGGCCGAGGTCGCCGGGGGCCACCGCCGCGACCGCGCCCACGATGGCGTAGTACAGCGCGAGGACGACGTCGACGTGCGTGACGGCCGACTGGAGTTCGTCGGGTGCGAGCGAGGCGAACATGCTGGTGGCCATCTCGTCGCGCGAGAGTGAGAGGCCGAGCGCACGCATGCCGCCGAGCAACGCGGTGATGAGGGCTGGCGCCGCGAAGGCTGCGACGGCCGAGGTGGTCGTGCCGACACCGGGCGGTCGGCTCGGCGCACGGGACTCGACGGCCGCCGCGCTCACTTGCGTGGCTTCAGGCGCACCGTCGGCAGTTCGGGCGCCGGCAGCGGGTTGCCATCGAAGCCGCGGACCGTGCCGAAGCGGCCGTCGGGGTTGTCGCGGCCGATGACGTCGGCCTGCCACTGCCGGCGGAAGTCGACGATGTCGTCGTGGCTGCGTCCGATGAAGTTCCACCACATCACGAGCTCCTCGCCGAACGGCACGCCGCCGAGCAGCACGACACGAACGGGCGAGGCGCCGGCGATGAGCGCGAGTCGCCGCCGGCCCGGCTCGACGTACGCGAGCTCCGACCACGCGACCTCGGTCGGGGCATCCGCACCCTCGGCCTCGATGGTCACCGGACCCGCGTCGACGAGCACGCCGTGCTCGAACGACGGCTCGAGCTCGAGCTCGACGCGGCCGCCGGCCGGGAGGTCGACCTGCGCGCCGAGGAGGGGCGAGAAGACGGTCACGTCCGCATCGGCGCCCGCGAGCGAACCGACGAACACCCGAACGGTCGCGTCGCCGACGGCGACGGGCACGGTGTCGGCGTGCTCGAAGAACGGTCCGATGTGGCGGGAGGCCTCGGGCAATGCCACCCAGAGCTGCACGCCGTGCGGCCGCTTGCTGCCCGGCGTCGACACCTCGGAGTGCGAGATGCCGCGCCCCGCGGTCATGAGGTTCACGGCGCCCGGACGCACCAGCTCGTGGCTGCCTGCGCTGTCGCGGTGCTCGATCTCGCCCTCGAAGAGCCAACTGACCGTCTGGAGCCCGGTGTGCGGATGCGGTGGCACGACCATGCCACCGGATGCCGCGACGTCGTCGGGCCCGTAGTGGTCCGCGAAGCACCAGGCGCCGATCGTCGTGCGACCGCGCTGGGGGAGGGTGCGGCGCACGTTCATGGCCCGCGGGCCGCCGAGCGGCACGTCGCGCGCGGCGAGCACCTGCACGACCGGGCCGGACGGCTCTTCGGGCGGGCACAGCAGCTCCACCGGGTCGCGCTCCAGGTTGCTCATGTCGGCATGGTACCCGCCGTACCGGGCGGCGGCGCGGCTGCAGGCGATCCGGGCGGATCCCGCCGTTTCCGGCGCGTGGCCGCTAGCATGGCGACATGGCTCCCTCCGTGCGTCTTCGCCGTGTCGGCCTCATCGCTGTGGCGCTCTCCTCGGTGTTCCTGCTCTCCGCCTGCAACCCGTCGGGCAGCGCGGCCGAGGACTTCCCGGGACTGCCGGGCGAGGAGGAGGCCGCCCCCGTCGACGTCGACCCCGAGGCGGGCGGCGACATCTCCGACGCCGCGGAGGGAGAGGCGGAGGGCGAGCCGTTCGTCGAGTCGAACGAACCCCAGGTCGCCTGGTGGGAAGAGGGCGGCCAGCTGGCGCTCGTCGTCTACGGCAGCTCCTCCTGCCCCACGGTGGGCAAGTCGATCCGCGTGCTCGAGGGGGCAGGCGAGGGCAACCGCGTCGCGATCGACCTCGTGCAGCGCCCCGAGGACGAGATCTGCACGATGGACTTCGTGCCGCACACCACGCTCTTCTGGACCCCAGTCGAAGTCACCACCGTCGAGCCCCTCATCGTCGAGGTCGCCGGCAGCGAGGTCACGATCCCGATCAAGTAGTGCGCTCCCGCGGTCGCAGGACGAACAGTTCGCCGATCTCGCACTCGAGGGCCCGGCAGATCGCCTGCAGCGTGGAGAAGCGGATGGCGCGCGCCCGGTCGTTCTTCAGCACGCTCAGGTTCACGACGGTGACACCGACGAGCTCGCTGAGGCGCGTGAGCGTCATCCCCCGGGCTTCGAGCAGCTCGTCGAGCCGGCAGTGGACGTCGGATGCCTCGTCGGACTCGGCCGGGGCCATCAGACGAGTCCTTCGGTGTCGCGACGGAGCCGGTCGCCCAGCGCGAACACGACGCCGGCCATCGCGGACACGAAGGCCAGGAAGAGGAACGGCAGCGGGTCGACCGACATCACGACGTTGTTGAAGTCGCCCTCGCTCACTCGGGCGAAGGCCCCGTTGGCCGCCATGTTGCCGAGGAACGGCACCGCCGCGAATCCGATGAGGCCGGTCACGCCGGCGACCGTCACGAGGACGGTGTTGCGACGGCCGAAGACGCGTCCTCGCATGACCGCCCAGCAGAGCAGGATCAGGCAGAGGACGACGATCACGATGGTGGCTGCGGCGAGCACCTGCTGGATGATGAGCGCCGCGAGCGATGCGCCCGGGAGTGCGGGGACGATCAGGTCCGCCCGGTCGAGCGCGACCTCCACCGTCGCGCCGCCAGCGCCGATCGGCGCCTCGGCGGCCGTGCCGGCGAACACGGCGGGCACGCGCACGTCGCGATTCGGTGCGACGTGGATGATGCGAAGCACGGATGCCACGATCGCCCACACGGCGATGACGGCTCCCGCCACGATGAAGGCCCACATCCCCGCCACGTCGGAACGGCTCGGACGGTACGTGACGGTCATGACCATGGCGCGGTGCTCCATATCGACAAACGATATTAACGAATATCGATAATCTACGACGCTTCACCGGCTCCCGTCAACTCCACCATCCGTGCGCTCCAGACGGGCTCGCGCGGGTCGAGGGCGCTGCGCCCACGGCGAACAGGGGCCCACGCGGCATCCGTAGTGTTTACGCTCGTTGTATCGACGCCCCTACCAAGCCGGCGCCGTGAGGAGTTGAGGATGTTCGAGAGATTCACCGACCGAGCCCGTCGTGTCGTTGTCTTGGCCCAGGAAGAGGCCAAGATGCTGAACCACAACTACATCGGCACCGAGCACATCCTGCTCGGCCTCATCCACGAGGGTGAGGGCGTGGCCGCCAAGGCGCTCGAGTCGCTCGGCATCTCGCTCGACGCAGTGCGCGAGCAGGTGCAGGACATCATCGGCCAGGGCCAGCAGCAGCCGACCGGGCACATCCCGTTCACGCCGCGCGCCAAGAAGGTGCTCGAGCTGAGCCTGCGCGAGGCGTTGCAGCTCGGCCACAACTACATCGGCACGGAGCACATCCTGCTCGGCCTCATCCGCGAGGGCGAGGGCGTCGCCGCCCAGGTGCTCGTCAAGCTGGGCGCCGACCTCAACCGCGTGCGCCAGCAGGTCATCCAACTCCTCTCCGGCTACCAGGGCAAGGAGCAGGTGCAGGTGGGCGCGAACGACCAGCAGCAGCCGCAGGGCGGCTCGCAGATCCTCGACCAGTTCGGTCGCAACCTCACGCAGGCCGCGCGCGAGGGGAAGCTCGACCCCGTGATCGGGCGCGAGAGGGAGATCGAGCGGGTCATGCAGATCCTCTCCCGCCGCACCAAGAACAACCCCGTGCTGATCGGCGAGCCCGGCGTCGGCAAGACCGCCGTCGTCGAGGGCCTCGCACAGGCGATCATCAAGAACGAGGTCCCCGAGACGCTGAAGGACAAGCAGCTCTACTCGCTCGACCTCGGCTCGCTCATCGCGGGTTCCCGCTACCGCGGCGACTTCGAGGAGCGCCTGAAGAAGGTCACGAAGGAGATCCGCACTCGCGGCGACATCATCGTCTTCATCGACGAGATCCACACCCTCGTGGGTGCGGGCGCCGCCGAGGGAGCGATCGATGCCGCGTCGATCCTCAAGCCGCTCCTCGCGCGCGGTGAGCTGCAGACGATCGGCGCCACGACGCTCGACGAGTACCGCAAGCACTTCGAGAAGGATGCCGCGCTCGAGCGCCGCTTCCAGCCCATCCAGGTGCAGGAGCCGTCGCTGCCCCACACGATCAACATCCTGAAGGGCCTTCGCGACCGTTACGAGGCGCACCACAAGGTGTCCATCACCGACGGCGCGCTCGTGGCCGCGGCGAACCTCGCCGACCGCTACGTCTCCGACCGCTTCCTCCCCGACAAGGCGATCGACCTGATCGACGAGGCCGGAGCGCGCCTGCGCCTCTCGATCCTCTCGAGCCCGCCCGAGCTGCGTGAATTCGACGAGAAGATCGCGGTCGTCCGCGCAGCCAAGGAGACCGCGATCGAGGAACAGGACTTCGAGAGGGCCGCGTCGCTCCGCGACGAGGAGAAGCAGCTGCTCGGTGAACGCCTCCGCCTCGAGAAGCAGTGGAAGTCGGGCGACGTGAAGACGACCGCGGTCGTCGACGAGGGTCTGATCGCCGAGGTGCTCGCGCAGGCCACCGGCATCCCCGTCTTCAAGCTCACCGAAGAGGAGTCGTCGCGACTCGTCTTCATGGAGAAGGCCCTGCACGAGCGCGTCATCGGCCAGGAGGAGGCCATCTCGGCCCTCGCCAAGACGATCCGCCGCACGCGCGCCGGTCTCAAGGACCCGAAGCGTCCCTCGGGCTCGTTCATCTTCGCCGGCCCCACGGGCGTCGGCAAGACCGAGCTCGCCAAGGCGCTCGCGGAGTTCCTCTTCGACGACGAGGCGGCGATGATCGCGCTCGACATGTCTGAGTACGGCGAGAAGCACACGGTCTCGCGCCTGTTCGGCGCACCTCCAGGGTTCGTCGGCTTCGAGGAGGGCGGCCAGCTCACCGAGAAGGTGCGTCGCAAGCCGTTCAGCGTCGTGCTCTTCGACGAGATCGAGAAGGCGCACCCCGACATCTTCAACTCGCTCCTCCAGATCCTGGAAGAGGGCCGGTTGACCGATGGCCAGGGCCGCGTGGTCGACTTCAAGAACACCGTCATCATCATGACGACGAACCTCGGCACGAGGGACATCTCGGGCGGCCCGGTGGGCTTCCAGATCGAGGGCGACCCGCGCACGGGCTACGACCTCATGCGCGGCAAGGTGAACGAGGAGCTGAAGAAGCACTTCAAGCCCGAGTTCCTGAACCGCGTCGACGAGATCATCGTGTTCCCGCAGCTGTCGAAGGAGGAGCTCCTCCAGATCGTCGACCTGTTCATCAAGCGACTCGGCGACCGCATGCTCGATCGCGACATGACGGTGGAGCTCACGCTCCCCGCGAAGGAGCGCCTCATCGAGGTCGGCTTCGACCCGGCGCTGGGCGCCCGGCCGCTGCGTCGCGCGGTGCAGCACGAGGTGGAGGACCGCCTCTCGGAGAAGATCCTGCACGGCGAGCTCAACTCGGGCGACCACGTGCTTGTCGACTTCCGCGACGGCGAGTTCGTGATCACCACGTCGCAGCGGGCGCTGCCCGTCGGCGTGGGCATCAACTCCAACGCCGCCATCGGCACGGGGCCGGTGAGCCCCGACCTCGCGGCCGCATCGGGCGAGTAACGCCGCACGGTTCGAAGAGCGGATGCCACGCGGCATCCGCTCTTCGCCGTTCTCCAGGTGTTTCACGCGTGCCCGTGCAGAATTCAGGAACGCCATGTCCAAGTCGCGCGATCAGGGCCGAAATCGGCCCGCGTTCGGCGGCGACGGCGGTTGCCGTTCCTGAATTCTGCAACGATGAACGGATGACCGACTACACACTGCGCCGCGCGCGCACGAGCGACGTGCCGAAGATCATCGCACTCGTGGAGCCGCTCGTTTCCCGACGCATTCTGCTCGGCAAGGAGCGCGTCGACCTCTACGGCTCTGTGCAGGAGTTCCGCGTCGCCGAGACCGCCGACGGCACCCTGATCGGTGCCGGTGCGCTGCACGTGATGTGGGAGGACCTCGGCGAGGTGCGCACGCTCGCCGTGGACGACGCCTGGCTGGGTCGCGGCGTCGGGCATGCCCTGCTTGAGGAACTCGAGTCCGAGGCGCGCGAGCTGGGCCTCAGCCGCCTGTTCTGCCTCACGTTCGAGGTGGGGTTCTTCGGCCGGCACGGCTTCGAGGACATGGGCGCCGAGACCGTCGACCCCGACGTGTACGCCGAGCTCGTGCGCTCGCACGACGAGGGCGTCGCCGAGTTCCTCGACCTGGCCCGCGTGAAGCAGAACACCCTCGGCAACACACGCATGCTGAAGCGCCTCTGACGGGGCATCCGGCGCGCCGCCCGGCTGCCGGGACGAATGGCATCCCGGTCGTACCCTGAGGGCATGTCGACGAATCCTGCACCGGCACGGCGGCAGCCACCGCAGGTGTACCGGCGTCGTCGGCTCATGGTGCTGCTCGGACTGGTCGCCGTGATCGTCGCGATCGTGCTCATCATCGTGCGCCCCGGCTCGAGCCAGGGCGATGAGTCGGATGCAGGCGGCGGAACCACGTCGGCGAACCCCTCCGCGACTGACGAACCCACGACGCCGCCGACCGCGATCCCCACCGAGCCCACCGCCGCCGACGGCGACGCGTGCAAGGAGAAGCACATCCTGGTCGAGGCGCTCACCGACAAGTCGGTCTACGAGACCGGTGAGCAGCCGCAACTGTCGGTGACGATCACGAACACCGGCAAGAACGTGTGCGTGCTGAATGCGGGCACGAAGGCGCAGGTCTTCACGATCACCAGCGGAGAGGAGGTCTACTGGCTCTCCACCGACTGCCAGGTCGACCCGATCGATGCGGAGGTGTCGCTCACCCCCGGCACGCCGATCTCGTCGAGCGTGCCGATCGTGTGGGACCGCACGCGGTCGAGCGCCGAAACCTGCGAGGGCCCGCGCGAGGCCGTGCCGGCGGAGGGGGCGTCGTACCACCTCTCGGTCTCGATCGACGGGTTCGCGTCGCCGACCACCAAGCAGTTCCAGCTCTACTGAGCGGGTGAGGGGGGAGCCGAGCCCCGGCGACGGGCTTTGCGGGCGTCAAGCCGGGGCCCGGTGGGTTCGTCACTGTGGGGACGCCCTCAGCCATTGTCCCCCTTTTGGCGGACAACGCGCGTGACCCGTTCGGGGGTGATTGCTGCAGATCGGGCGACGTGACCTATGCTGTCCTCACAGCCGGATCGTGAGGGTCCGAGGCGTCGACGATGACGACGGCGGCCCCGTTGACCCCACGATGCCGGCTCGAGCTCGGCCTCCTCGAACGTGCGAGGTCGCTGTGACGAGACCAGGGTCTCTTGATCACGGCCGTCGCCCGGCGCAGACTCGACCCATGAACGCCGAAGAGGAGGCGCGCGCCGTCGACGAGGTCGTCGATCGGCTCGCGGCACGGTTTCCCGACGTGTCCCGCGATCATGTCGCGGCCATCGTGGGCGAGGAGCACCTCGAGCTCGAGGGCAACCCGATCCGCGATTTCGTTCCGGTGCTCGTCGAGCACGAGGCGCGCGAGCGTCTGCGAGGCGAAGGGGCGACGCCCATCCGCATCGCCGAGGCAGCCGACGCTTCGAGCTTGCCCCCGGGCCCGGGTCCGGGTCCGAGTCCGAGTGCGGGCGAGGTGCCGATCGAGACCACGTTCAATGCTCGACTCGGATTGCTGAACGGCGGCCTGGGTGGAGGCACGTCCTAGCGACGGATAGCGCTCGGGCGCGGCATCCGCTCGTTACGCTGGAGGCATGGCGCAGCGCAAGAAGACCGGCAAGCCGAGCGAGCCGGTGGAGTTCCGTTCGCAGGCGCTCGCCGAAGCCCTCGAGCGCCAGGACATCGCGGCCGTCGCGCTCGCGCTCCGGCACGGCAACACCGTGGTGCCGCTCGTGAAGCCGGGTCCGCGCGACAAGCCGCTCGATGGCGGCGAAGTCTGGACCTACCGCGACCCGGAGACGGGCGAGGTGGCGCTGCTGCTGTTCAGCGACGCCGCGAACAAGCCCACGAACCTTCCGCCCACCGTGGGGTTGCAGAGCCCCGAGTGGCTGCGCACGTTCCTGAAGCGATATGAGTCGACGATCACGACCGTGTTCCTCGACATCGCAGGGCCCCATCCCATGCAGGCGCCGCCGGGCGAGCTGCTGCGCGCGCTCGAGGCGTAGCGAACCTCGCGGGTTGAGGAGCCCGCGCAGCGGGCGTCTCGAAACCCGATTGCCCGTGCGCCGGGTTTCGAGACGCGCCCTTCGGGCGCTCCTCAACCCGCAGAAATCCGTCAGAACGCGGCGTCGAGCTCCCGCTCGCCGCTCGAGGAGGACGCCATCATCGCCCGCTCGACGGCCGCGCGCACACTGCCGGCCTCGACGTCGAGGATCGTGGTGTAGCCGAGCCGACGCGCCTCGCTGCCGCGCTGCTTCGCCGACGTGACCGGACGCACCTCGCCGGCGAGGCTGATCTCGCCGAAGGCCGCGAGCTCGTGCGGCACCGCACGGTCGCGCATGGCCGACGCGATCGCCACCGCGATGGCGAGGTCGGCGCCGGGCTCTGCGAGTCGCACCCCGCCGACCGTCGAGACGTAGACGTCGTGCTCGCCGAGCTGGCGCAGCCCGGCCCGGCGTTCGAGCACTGCGATGATCATGGCGACGCGCGACGGATCGACGCCGTTCACGACGCGCCGCGGCTGCGGCGCCTTCGTGGTGACGACGAGGGCCTGAATCTCGACGGGCAGTGCCCTACGGCCCTCGAGGGCGACCGTGACGCAGGTGCCGCTCACCGCATTGCGTGAACGGCTGAGGAAGAGACCGGAGGGGTCGGGCACCTCGGCGATGCCGTCCCCGGTCATCTCGAAGCATCCGACCTCGTCGGTGGGACCGAAGCGGTTCTTGAGCGCTCGCACGAAGCGGAGGGCCGTCTGCCGGTCACCCTCGAACTGGCACACCACGTCGACGAGGTGCTCGAGCAGCCGCGGCCCGGCGATCGAGCCGTCTTTCGTGACGTGACCCACGAGGAGCACGGGCAGCTGCCGGTCCTTCGCCACGCGGATGAGCGTCGATGCGACCTCGCGCACCTGGCTCGGCTGGCCGGGCAGCCCGTCGGAGAGGGAGCTCGACACGGTCTGCACCGAGTCGACGATGAGGAGCTCGGGGGCAACCTGGTCGACCTGCCCGAGGATGGTCGCGAGGTCGGTCTCGGCGGCGAGGTAGAGCTCGTCGTGCAGGGCGCCGGTGCGGCCGGCGCGGAGGCGCACCTGGGCCGTGGACTCCTCGGCGCTCACGTAGAGCACCCGACGCCCGGTGGCAGCGACACGTACGGCGACCTCGAGCAGGAGCGTCGACTTGCCGACGCCCGGCTCGCCGGAGAGCAGGATGGCCGCGCCGGCGACGATGCCGCCGCCGAGCACGCGGTCGAACTCGCCGATGCCGCTCGCACGATGCGCGGCGTGCTCGACGTCGACCTGGCCGATCGGTCGCGCGGCGCGCGCCAAGCTCGGCACGACCGCCTGCAGCGAGCGGACGATGCCGGTCTGCTCTGCGGCGTCGACGACGGTGCCCCATTGCTGGCATTCTGCGCAACGACCGACCCACTTCACCGTGCTCCAACCGCATTCGGTGCACCGGAATGCGGACGTGGGGCGGGCCATGTCCCGAGACTAGCCTCGGCCCCCGACATCCGACGCCGCGACATCCTGTGCCGTGACATCCGGTGCCGTGAGGTCGGCTGTCGTGACCTCCGGGACCATGAAACGTTCGACGAGCTGGGCCGCGAGCGACGGACCGAACGCGTCGGCCCAGACCCGGTAGCCGTGGTCGTTGGGGTGGAAGAGGTCGATCGCGAACTGGGTGAGGATGCCGGAGATGCCCTGGTGCTTCGTCGTGGCGTGCAACGGCACGACGGTGAGGCCGTGCTCGGCGGCGACTCGGCGCACGATGCGGTTCGCCACGGCGACCCTGCGCTCGTTGTGCGGGAAGTAGAAGAACGGCAGGTCGGCCACGAGGGCGTGCTGCGGGAGCGCCGCGTAGGTGGTGCGGATGCCGCGCTCGAACGCCGCGGGATCCCATCCCGCGATGTCGTTCGCGCCGATCGCGACCGTCATGATGTCAGGCCGGAGCTTCACGAACCGGGGGAGCTGGTCCTGCACGGCGAGGTCGACGGTGGCGCCCGAGACGCTGAGGTTCACGACGCGCACGGTGCATCCGGTGACCGAGCGGATCTCATCGGCGAGCACGCCCACGTAGCTGCGGTCGGGGCGGCTCGCCCCGATGCCCTGCGCGGCGCTGTCGCCGATCGCGACGTACAGCAACTCGCCCTCGAGCTTCGCGTGGTCGCGCCACCACTTCGAGTGCACCGGCAGTGTCTCGTTCAGCACGAGCGAGTTCGCGGCGAGGCGAGCACGGAAGCGGCGCCAGCCGACGGGTGCCGCGATGCCCGTCGCCGCGAGGGCGGCGACCACGATCGACACGCGGAGGACTCGGCTCGACATCACCACGCCGCCGACGGTATGGGAGCACGCTGAACGGCCGCTGAACGCCGGATGGGGCATCCGCTCGTTTTGGCCGACGCTCCGAAGTCGTCTAAGATCGTCCTCGGTACCGTGTCCGAGCGGCCGAAGGTGCAACTCTCGAAAAGTTGTGTGGGTGAAAGCCCACCGTGGGTTCAAATCCCACCGGTACCGCCATGAAAAACCTCTGTTGATCAGGGGTTTTTCTACGTTCACGGTGCGATCCGTGGCAATTGGCAACAACTCGGCAGTTCCGAATCGCAACTGGCGTGATCGACGCCGTGCCAACGTGACGACGGTGCCCACGGTAGCCCCCACAACTGTGGGGCGACGAGACCCGAGGAGTTGCGCGTGAGCCGGCGCGAACGGGCGACGCGGCGAAACTCGCGCTGGAGTCTCGCGACGAGGTTCTCTCGCCGACGCCAAGGGAATGTGTACACGCTGAAAGGAGTGTCTATGACGGGGAAGTCGGCGACCGGTGTTGGCTCAGCAATAGTCGGCTGCCATAGTTGCTGTACTCGCGCATGGTTCATATCTCTGGTCAGAGGCGAGCAACGTCGCCCGCAACTGGCTGCTCAGACACGGCGTTGATCGTCCTCAGCGAGAACGGGCGCATCCGCCAGTGGAACACCTTTTTTGAGCGACCGAAACGAGAGACGGCCGCGGCTGACCTATTGAACGGAAGGCCCGACGAGCTGAGGAGAGGACAATGACCGACCCGATCGGGCTGATCAGTCTCGCCGGTGGGCCAGTCATTCGGGGTGTGAAGCGCTTCCTTCTCGAGGTTCGTGTGGTGCGGAAAGTTCGATCGGAGCTCGGCACGGCCGGGTATCGAATCGATAGCATCGGGCTGCGCCGCGTGATGTATGCGCCGGGCTTCGCGGAGAACCTGGCACGCATCCCCAGAGACGGCGATGAGTTGCACCAGGCACTCGCGATCCTCATCAATCCCACCGACCGCGGCGGCGTGAACCTGCTGCGGGAGCGCCTCACCCGTGCGTTTGCAATCCGCCTTCCCGGCAGTACGCCCGCGTCGCAGTTCCGCGAGAACCAAGCATCGTCACGGCACGAGCAGCTTCTGGACGGGAATCAGGAGATCATCGCCACGATCGAGCGGGTCGGCAAAGGCATCGACACAGGTGCCCGTGACGACACCGTGTTCGAGTACCGACTCACCGAAATGCACCCGAGCCGTGCGCGCGAGCTACGCGAGCTCCGCGAGGTCTGGCCGGCCACCGCCGAAGTCGTCGGCGCGCTTGCGACCAGTGCCGACCGCGTAGCTCTGCTTCGTCGCTGGGCGAGCAACCCGCCGCCATCGCTGGCCCATGGTCCCGGCGAGTTGCTCGGTGTCATTTCGGACATCGCCGCCGACCTTCCCGAGGTCGCGGATCAGGAACTGGCGATCGCGTTCGTGGAACTAGCCCTCGCAAAGAGGGCCGAGCCACGCGGATACTGGTTGATCCGGCTGCTGGGTCTCAGGGGGATCAGCGAAGTCGGACCGGCTGCGGCGTTTCTTGCAGAGGTAAGTGACTACCCGCTCGTGATTGCGACCCTGCACCCTGACGGTGCCGAGCAGGCCATTGTCACTCTCGAGGGATGGGAGCCACCGAGCCGTCGCGAGGAGATCCATCGCCGCATACTCCTCATTCATTACTACCAAGCCACCGGACGAATCGACGACGCCATCACGATGGCCAAGAACACCGCGACCGAGTTTGACTCCACCGCTGCTGCCCTCCTTGCCGTACAGGCGCTAATGGCCAGGCACATGATGAACCGGAGCGCCGGTCATCGTTCCGACCTGTCCAGTGCCCTCGTACTCGTTGTCGACACCCGAGCCAAGCGTCGCCGCTGGGGGCTTCAGTCCGGCCAGGCGCTCGCCACTGAGATCCGGGTCCGACGTCTCCTCGCCGATCACCGCGGCGCGCTCGACATCGCCAATGGCGTGGGCGAAGTTCCCGCGACCCCGGAGGAGCTTCGGCACCCGACGGTGATCGCGGAATCGGCGCTTGTGCATGCTCAGCGCGGTGATTTGGAGATAGCGAAACGCCTGGTCGCCGATGCCCCGGCGAGTGAGCGCCCGCACATTGAGGCGGTGATCGCTGACCGCGAAGACCGAAGCGAGGACGCCATCCTGTTCTGGCAGGCCGCTATCGACGCGAATGAGGAGTGGGGTGAGAAGGCCGACCTAGCTCTACAGCTGGCGTTCCGCGGCGTGCGATCGCCGTTCCTTGACCAGCTGCGCACATCCAACGCCGACCTGGCCGACGAGATCTCGCAAGTTGCGGATCTGTACAGTCATCAGCCGGGCGCGCTAGAGGCGTTCCGCGGGTTTGCCAACGCCGAGCATCGTGGCGCGCAGTTCCTTTACAACTACTTCCGACGTGAAGGCGATGAGGCTGCTGCCGCCGCCCTTGCTGCCGATGCCGCGCTTCGGTGGGGCGACCCAGACCTGTGGCTCGAGTCCGCCCGCTTTCAGTTGCGCCAGCGTCAGTTCGCCACCACGATCGAGCAGGTGCACGCCGCCCTCGCCGTTGCAGGCGACGGCTGGGGTGGCCGCCGCATGGCCTACGGACTGCTCGTCGAGGCCCAGACCGCCTCCGGCGATTGGCAACGTGCACTGAGCTCGGCCGCACAGATGCTGGCTGACGATGCGAGCGACACGTCCGCTGCGTGGGCGCTCCTGTATTGCCAGATCAGGCTCAACGACTACGACGCCGCCCGTGCGACCTGGCTGGCGGCCGGCGGGCCGGAACCGGAGACTGAGGTCGAGGTGTCCGCCTGGATCGAGCTGGTGCGCACATTCGGTTCGGAGGTCGGCACGGCCCGCGACGCGTTGAAAGTCGCGGCCCGCTTTCCCGACAATGAACCGATTCGCACCGCTCTCGTGGGCGCTCTGTTCACCGGCCCTCGCGAAGGTCAGCCTGTGGGTGATGAGGCGGAGGCCGGATCTGAGGCGGTCGAAGAGCTCGATCCGGATATCGAAGCTTTCCAGGAGCTGCTCGGCAACTACTTTCGCGACTTCCCGGACGGTGCCATCCGTCAGGTTGAGGTCGATCTCGAGGACCCTTTGCGATCGCTGCAGGGGGTGCTTGGGGAGGGCCGACCGCGCCCCGAGTTGGTACAGCAGATCTCTGACGGGACGCTTCCCTACGGCTTCGCCAGCGAGGTTGCAGGGAAGACCTACCTGGAGGGGCTCATCGCCCGCTCCACAGGTCCTGTCTTCACGGGACCGACGAACGCCGACGCCGAGGCCGGCGCTTTCCGGGCCGCCCACGATCGCGGCATCATTCTCGATCTCTCCGCGCTCGTCACCATCGCCCGACTGCCGGAGCCGCTTCGGGTGCTGCTCACCGGGCACTTTGCCAACGCTCGGGCGCTAACGGACCAGCAGTCTGACGCGGTCGAGGGGGCTCGCGTCATATCCCGCGACAGCGGGATGAGCTTGCACCCAGGGGAGGGCGCGGAGCTGCCGTCCGTCGAGCACCGCACGCCCGACGAGATCGCAGCTGCGGCGGCGCTTGCGGAGTCGGTCGTGCAAACCTTCAGCCTCCTCGCGCTCGACTCGCATTCGCAGCTCACCGCGATCGAGCGACTCGCCGAGCTGGACTTCCGCGGGTCGTTCCTGCTCGCCGCGGACCATGCGGTCGATACCGGTCTGCCGCTCTGGTCCGACGATCGCGCCCTGGGTGGCGTGGCGCGTCTAACCGGCGGGCACGCGTTCGATACGCCCGCCCTGATCCGGCACCTCCGCACTGAGGCGGTCATCGATGCTGAGCTGCTCGACCTCGCGGACGCCACATTGATTGCGGCTGGATACACCGGCGTCGACTTCTCGCCATCCATTTGGAACCTCGCCGTGACGCTGGCACCCAACCCTCTGGGTGTGATGCAGGCGATCAAGTTCGCCAACGGCGATGCCGTGCAGGAACGTGCCGGCTGGTCGACGACCCAAATCGACGCCAATGTCGCCGACCCTGCCGTTCTCGTCGGCTATGTTCACGCGATCGCCCAGTGGCTGATCAATATTGCCGCCGACGAAGAGACCGTCGCTTCCAACCTTCAGGTCCTTTGCCGGATCCTTGCGCGGCGAGCCTGGATGACCTCCTCCACGCTGCCGTACTGCGTCGACGCGTTCCGGGCCACCACGAGCGAGGTCGCCGTGTCAGTGCTGTTGCACCAGATCTACCTGGGGTTCGAAGCGCTCGCTGAGCGTACCGACGACGCGACTGCGGCGGCCGCGACCTTCGAGCTTGTCAGCCGACTCAACCCGCCCGATGCGTCCCGAATCCGAGCTGCCATCGTGGCGCGCAACTTCGAGTGAGCACCGTATTGGCTTGGCTCCGACGAGCGAGCTGAGCACGCAGCGACCCGCATGGCCTCAGCGACCGACGCGCCGAACGCGCAGCCCGTGCCGCGCCAAGTTCGGTCGCCACCCACGTCTTTCACCTGCAGTATTCCCGGTTCAAATCCCACCGGTACCGCCACGGTGAGGTGTCGGGACATCCTTTGTGGATGTCTCGGGACATCGACGACATGAAGTCCTACCTTCGGGAGGGCTCCTGTTGTGTGCGGGTGGATCGTGGCCGAGTCACCAGTGGAATCCACCGAAGTGACGTCCATGGTTGCTGTGGAGATGGTCGGGGTGGAGCTCCGCGATGCGGACGCGGGGTCCTCTTCGCGCATGGATGAGTGCATAGCCGGACAGGATGAGCATGACCCATGCCGGCGCCACTGCGTCGAGGCGAGCGAGCATGCTGAAGACGAGTCCGACGCCTGTGGCGGTGACGCCCAGCACAATCTGACAGAAGATGATCACCTCGGTGTCGTTCTCCTGTCCGAGGTTGTGATACATCCACGTCGACCGCGTGCTCGACGTCGCCGCCGCACCAGCTGCTGCGAAGACGATGACGACGCCGCTCAGAATCGGCAGCGCTTGAGCACCGCTGTAGTCCGCGATGAGCGCTGCAAGTGCTGCGCAGACACCGAGGGCCGCGGCCGTCAGCAGTAATCCGCGAATCGTCGCCTTGTGTCGGCTCAACATCCACAGCGCGGTGAACAGCAGACTCCCAATCGCCGTGACCGCGACGATGTAGTGAAGGGCCTCTGATTTCTGCCCATGCAGGGTGGCGCCGTGGACACTGTAGAAGCTCGTTCCCAGGGCGATGGAGAGGAAGAGCACCTGGGTGATCAGAAACTCCCGAACCCAGGGGTACTTCCGATCGGGTCGAGACCTCAACACCGTGAGAATGCCGACCGGTTCGTTCCTGGTTGCCGGACCGGACCCGGTCGGGCGCATGCGCAGCAGGGATAGCGCTGCGACAACCATCGCGGTGATTCCGATCCAGAGGAGAGCGATGTGAGCGTCCCTGCCGTTGGGGTCCAGGAAGAACGCCCCCAGGACGACCGTGATCACCAGAGTCACTACCGCGCCACCGGTGCTCTGCACGACGCCGAGAGCCGACTTCTCCGACGATGCAAGCGAAGAGGACATCACCTCCACCACGGCGATCGATGCGATGCCTGATAACAGGCCCACGACAGCGGCGACAACCCAGAGTGCGTTCAGCCACTCGGGGCTTACCAACGAGATCCCAACCCCAGTGATCGCGAACGCGGTCGCGATCAAGGCCAGAATCAGCGCGAGTGACCTCGCAACGGAACGCAGACCCAACACGCGAGGCGCCACGACCGACCCAAGCAGGTTGGCAGCGATGTAGATCGGAAAGATCAGTGCAGCTGCGAAGGCGCTCCCACCGAATGCGACACAGATGAACGGGAGGACCACCGCGGCAGCGGTCAGGTGATTCGCGACCCCGAAACTCACACTCTCGGTGGCCGCGGCGAAGAAATTCCGCCGACCACCTGGTGCGCTCATCACAGCACCAAAGTACAAGCGACCGAAAGGTCCGTGGCAACGGAATGCAACAACTGAGCGATCCGTGCCTCGTCGTGGTAGTCGCGCGACCGACCATCTGACAGCGCGAGCTGGAGAGCGAGCCGGTCGCTCGAGTCGAGCGCTGGCACCCGAATCCCGACTTCACCTACCGCGAGGGGGGCGGGCCGCTGCTCGACATGGGGCCGTACTACGTCGCCGCGCTCATCCACCTGCTCGGTCCGGTGCGATCCGTGATCGGTGCCGCAAGTCGCCTGCGTGGCGAACGCGTCATCGCGAGCGGGATGCGCGCGGGCGAGCGGATCCCCGTCGAGGTCGATACCCACGTGACCGGCATCCTAGAACACGAGAACGGTGCCCTCTCGACCCTCACTACGAGCTTCGACGGCACCGCGACGACCGCCGCGCCGATCGAGGTGCACGGCGAACGCGGCACGCTCGCCGTGCCCGATCCGAACCAGTTCGACGGCGACGTGCGGCTCGCGCCCCTCGATGGTCCGCCCGGATGGCAGACCCTCGAGCCGTCCGCGGGCTATGCCGACAGCGCCCGTGGCGTGGGGCTGCTCGACTTCGTTCGGGCCGACCCCGAGCGTCTGGCGCGGGCCGGCGCGGATGTCGCGCTGCACAGTCTCGAGATCATGACCGCGCTGCTCGACTCGGCCGCTGCTGGCCGCCGTGTGGAACTCACCACCTCGGTCGATCGACCCGTCCCGGTACCGCTCCCCTGAAGGAGGACTGGAGCACTTGAGGACCCGACTGATCATCGACAGCGACGCCAAGAACGAGGCGGGCGGCGGAGGAGCGGCCACTAGCGGTCGGACCGCTCATGTACGTATCGCCGAGTCCTGACCCGGGCGTCAGGTCGGGCCGCCGCCGAGGTCTCCGAAGAGGAACCCCGAGGATCGGGACCTCCGCTCGATCTCCATCGGGTCGAGCTCGACGGGCTCGTCGGTCGCGGGAGCGGCGACCGCGGATTCGTCGGCAGGGATGCTCACCGGCTCGGCTTCACTGCTGAGCCGCTCCTTCGCGGCGTGCTCGACGAGCACGGGGACGAAGTCGCGGATGCGGCCTTCCTCGAGGCGCGCGAATTCCTCGCCCACGACCTGCTGGACGTGGTCGCGGGTGAGGGACGGGAACCGCTGCGAGAGGCGGTCGATGACGTTCTCCATGGCGCGGTCTTCATCGAGCTCGCTCATGCGAGCATTCTCCAGCCCCGGTCCGGACCGCCGCAACCAACAGCGCTCTCCACGCCGTCAGGTGCGGGCGACATCCCGACGCGGTGCGTCAGCGACCCTCAGCGTCCTGCGGTGGCACCACAACGGTGGGGCACCGTGCATTGGTCACCAGCGCGTGGCTGACCGAGCCGAGGAACAGGCGTCGCACCGCGTCCTGCTGCCGGGAGCCGACGACGACCACCGCTCGCTCGCGTGCACGTCGCAGCAGCGCGCCAGCCGTCGAGCCGGACTCGAGATGGGATTCGACCTTGAGTTCGGGGAACTCCGCGACCACGGGGGCGATCTGGTCATCGAGGAGCTCCTGGTCGGTGCCGATGGTGTGCGATCGCGTGCCGACATGCACGGCGTGGAGCGCGTCGCCCCTCGCAGTGGCGAGCTGGGCGGCGAAGCGGCACACGTGGAGGGCGGCCGGGCTGTCGTCGACCGCGACCATGACGCCGGAGCGGGGGAGATCGTCGCCGGGCGGGACGACCGCGACGGGGCCGTGGGCAGCTCCGGCAAGGCGGGCGCCCAGTCGCGTGCTGTACCAGTACTCCTCCGTGTGACGGGTCTCACCGCCCACGACCACGAGGGCATCCGGGCCCGTCCGATCCGTGAGGACGTCTCCGACCTCACCGCGCACGACCTCCGTGCGGACGTCGAGCTCGGGGTGGTCTGCGGTGAGGCCTGCCGCGAGTGCGGCGATCTCGGCGGTCGCCGCATCGACGGCCCGCCTCTTCCCTGGCTCGTCGGCGGCGAACGCGGTGTCGTCGACGGCGCGCACGATCTGCAGGCGACGAGCGCCGACGGGTTGCGACAGCGCACGGCCCACCGCCCAGTCGATCGCGTTCGCGGCGGTCGCACTGCCGTCCCACCCGACCACAGTCGTCTCATGCATGATGCTCCTTCCCTTGTGTTTCGAGCGTGTCCCGAACACGTCGGCGGACGTGGGGCACAAGGTCCCTCCGGATCGGGGCCTTCGCCCCTCGCGCCCGGCGCTGCGTCGCACTCGGCCCCGCGTCACCAGCCGCTGCGCGTCGGCGTGTGTCCTTCGCGGGAATCCTCGGGCATGGGCATCTCGGCCCGCAGCCCGAGCAGCCGGATGGGCCGGTCCGGCTCGATCCGGGCGACCAGTTCCAGGACGCGAGCCAGTACGACCTCCCGGTCGAAGGTCTCAGCGATCTTCTTCGTGAAGACCTTCGTCATGAACGGCGCATAGCGCACCTTGAGCGTCAGCCCGATCACGGGTCGGCCCTCGGCCGCGATGTCCTCGAGCACTCTGGCGGTCAACTCTCGCACCGCCTCTTCGACCTGCGCGGGCTCCGTCAGGTCCTGCTGGTACGTCGTCTCCCGGCTGTGGCCGCGTGCCACCCAGGGCGTGTCATCGACGACGTGCGCACCTTCGCCACGACCGAGCAGGATGTACCACGGGCCCATCCTCGGCCCGAACTCCGCCATGAGGCGCGTGGGTTCGGCGGCGGCCAGCTCGCTGACGGTGGCGATGCCGAGCCCGGCGAGGCGACGGGAGATCTTCGTGCCGACGCCCCACAGGTCGATGGTCGGCCGGTCGCCCATCACCTCGAACCAGTTGTCGGCCGTGAGCCGGAACACCCCGCGCGGCTTGCCGAACCCGGTCGCGACCTTGGCCCTCACCAGAGTGTCGCCGATGCCGACCGTGCAGTGCAGGCGGGTGCGTTCGAGCACGGCCTGTTGCAGGCGGCGGGCATACGCCTCGGGGTCCTCGGTCTGCACCCCGACGAACGCCTCGTCCCAGCCCAGCACCTGTACGATCGCTCCCGGCTGTGCGCGGAGCGTGGTCATGACCTCTTCGGATGCGGTCATGTACGCCTCCCCGTCCACCGGGAGGATCACCGCCTCCGGTGCCTTGCGGGCCGCGATGCGCAACGGCATTCCCGAGCCGACCCCGAACTCGCGGGCCTCGTAGGAGGCGGTCGAGACCACGGCCCGTTCGGTCGGATCGCCGCGTCCGCCGACGATCACCGGCTTGCCCGCGAGCTCCGGATGCCGCAGCACCTCGACGGCCGCGACGAACTGGTCGAGGTCGACGTGCAGCACCCACGAGCTCCGGCGTTGGCTCACGGGACCAGTCTGCCTCCCCGGGCTTCTCCCGTGCGGGTCATCCGGTCGACGGGACCGCTCGACGATGACAGACTGCCCCCATCGACCGCGGCCTGAGCGCCGTCGGATGGACGCCGCACTCGATCGAGGAGAGACATGACCACCTGGCCCACCGCTGAACTCCATGTCCACGTGGAGGGCACCCTCGAAGCCGATCTCCTCGTCGAGCTCGCCCGCCGCAACGACGTGCGGCTGCCGAGCTACGACCCCGAAGTGCTGACGGCGCGGTATGCGTTCGCCGACCTGCAGTCGTTCCTCGACGTGTACTACTCGAACCTCTCCGTGCTGCGAACGGAGCAGGACTTCTACGACCTCGCGAGCGCATACCTGCGTCGCGCCGAGCAGGCCGGCGTGCGTCGGGCGGAGATCTTCTTCGACCCGCAGACGCACCTCGGCAACGGCGTACCGTTCGAGGCGGTCATCCGTGGGCTCGACGCGGCCATCGCGGACGCGACGCGCGGCAGCGGCCTCTCCGCCGATCTCATCCTGTGCTTCCAGCGCGACCTCGGCGCCGACGCGGCGATGCAGACGCTCGAGACGGCGCTGCCGTTCCGGGACTCTTTCATCGGCGTGGGCCTCGACTCGGCTGAGGTCGGCTACCCGCCGTCGCTGTTCACCGAGGTGTATGCACGGGCCGCGGCCGAGGGGCTGCACCGCGTGGCGCACGCCGGCGAGGAGGGCGGCCCCGAATACGTGCGGGAGGCGCTCGACATGTTGAAGGTGGAGCGCGTCGACCACGGCAATCGGGCCCTCGAGGATCCGGCGCTCGTGCAACGCCTCCGCGACGAGCGGATTCCGCTCACGGTGTGCCCGCTGTCGAACGTGGCCCTGCGGACGGCGCCGAGCGACCTCGCGCAGCATCCGCTCACGGCCATGCTGGCCGAGGGCCTGCTCGTGTCGGTCAACAGCGACGACCCCGCCTACTTCGGCGGCTATGTCGACGACAACTACCGAGCGATGGAGTCGGCGCTCTCCCTCGATGCTTCCCAGCTCGCGATGCTCGCGCGCAATTCCTTCGAGTCGACATTCGCGACGGATGCCGCGAAGGCCGCGTGGATCGCAGAGGTCGATGCCGTGCTCGCGAAGGTCTCGGGCTGAGGGGGCCGGTGACCGTGATCGGAGCCGTCAGCCACGGGACCGTGCGCCGGTGCGCCGGCGGCGGCAGGATGAACTCGAAGCCCCCGCAAGCGCACGCTTGTCGGAGGCTTCGATTCTGCTCATGCCGTCAGCAGCCGTTTGGTGCTCCCTGGCTTGTGGGCGGGCTCCACGTGCACTCGTCAGTAAGGTCTTGAGGCTCGGGGCTCTTGTTCGTGGTGTTGCCCTGCGTTTCCGCCGAGTCGGTGGTTCCGACACCTGCCTGGTTGTTTCCGGGGCCGTCGAACGTGGTACACGTCACGGTGCCTTGGTCGCGCGTACAGTTGTCGGCGAGTGGCGCTGCCGCGGCCCCCATGGCTGAGGCGCCGACCAGCAGGCCGGTGAGCGCGAATGTCGCGAGTATCTTGCGCATGATCTGTTCCTTTTGACGCGGCCCGGCGTCGCTGCCCGGCCTGCTAGGAGCGCGGGTTGCGTTCCTCTCCCCACGGCCCGAGCACACGCCTGTACTTCGCCCCCCAGGCTCACAGATCGTGCGGATGCGGTCAGAGTACGCCCGGACGTCTCGAACCAGAAGACCCCAAACGTGGGACCGTCCGACGGTGGCGTCGGACATGCTGTCCTCCCCACTCGGTCCCGTCAGTCGCGCGGACGAGCGAGATGGCCGATCACGGTGACGACGATCGTGATGACCGCGGAGAGGGCCATGCCGAGGCCGATGTGCACATTGAGCGCGAGCGCGCCGACGGCGGCGCCCGTTCCGATCAGCGCGATCGCACCGGCGCGGCGGCGCCACGGATGCGTGTCGACCCGAGCGCCGAAGACGGAGTCGGCGGCGAGGCCCGTGATCGTCGAGGTGACCACGACCGTCGTCACGTCCTTCACCGCGATGTGGCGCGCAGCGCCGGCCTGCGCGCCCATGGCGAGGCCGAGCGCCGTCGTGACCGTGAGCAGCACGGGCTCGGCGGGGTCGGCGAGCACGACCATCACGACGCCCGCCGTGAGGAGGACGAGCGCCACGATGGCGAAGACGACGGTGGTGCTGGTGCTCCATCCCGCGGCGAGGTCGCGGAGCAGGCGACCGGCCACCGCAGCCCCGACCATGAAGCCGACGAGGGCGAGCACGGGCCCCAGGATCGGCAGGCCGTCGGCGCCGGTGAGGGCCATGCCGAGGATGACGATGTTGCCGGTCATGTTGCCCGTGAAGACCCGGTCGAGGCCGAGGTAGCCGACCGCGTCGATGATGCCCGTCGAGAACGTCAACGCGAGCATGAGTCCGAGGTGGGTGCCGGCAGGGTGGCGGCGCAGGGTCGAGATCACGGGTCTCCTCGCAGGTGAAGCCCCGTATCGACGTCGTCGGCGAGCACCGGGCGGTAGGACGGTACTCTCGACCAAGGATGACATACGACGGTCACGGCTTCACGCGGACGGGTGCTGGATGGGTGGATTTCACGGGGTGCTGCAGGCGGGCTCGGGCGTCGACAGCGCAGCGACGTACCTCCCGGCCGAGCCGGCTGCGCTGAGCTGGGGACGACTGCCTGCGCGCGGCAGTTCGCCCGTGCTCACGGTCGACCCGGGCGAGGCGGTCGTCATCGATACGGTGAGCCACGAGGGCATCCTCGAGGACCAGGGTCGCGACCCGGTGGCGTACTTCGGAGGTCACCGTGTGGAGCGCGAGCACGTGCTCGACGAGGCGGTGGCGCTCGCGGCATCCGCTCACCCCCGAGACCCGGCGAAGGACGGACCCCACGTCGTCACCGGCCCGATCCGCGTGCGAGGCGCGGAGCCGGGCGACCTGCTGAAGCTCATCGTCGTCGATGTGACGCCCCGCGTGCCGTACGGCGTCATCTCGAACCGGCACGGCCGTGGTGCCCTCGCGGGGGAGTACCCGCTGCAGGCGGGCAACGTCAGCGTGTTCACGCCCATCGAGCAGGATGAGCACGGCGACTGGTTCGGCGCGCTCCCGGTCGTCGAGGGTGGAGAGCGCAGCATCCGCTTCCCGCTCGCGCCGTTCCTCGGCATCATGGGGATCGCCGTCGACGCCGACGAGCGACCCCACTCGGTGCCGCCCGGCGCGCACGGCGGCAACATCGACATCAACCTGCTCACCGAGGGGGCGTCCCTGTACCTGCCGGTGCAGGTGCCCGGAGCGCTCGCGTACGTCGGCGATCCCCACTTCGCGCAGGGCGGCGGCGAGGTCGCGCTGACCGCGCTCGAGGCGTCGCTCCGCGCGACGATCCGCTTCGAGGTGGTGCCGGCCGAGACCGCGGTGCGCGACTTCGGCGAGCTCGCAGGCCCGCTCGCCGAGACGAGCGAGTACCTCGTCCCGACGGGCCTCGACGCCGACCTCGACCTCGCGATGCAGAACTGCGTGCGCCAGGCGATCGGCCTCCTCGGGGCGCGGTACGGCATGGACCCGCATCTCGCCTACGCCTATCTCAGCGCCGCGACGGACTTCGACATCTCGCAGGTCGTCGACCTGGTGAAGGGAGTCCACGCGCGCATCCGCACGAGCGATTTCCGGGCGGTGCGAGGTGGCTGAGCGGATGCCGCAGTCTGGCGGCCACGACGTGCCGGTGCAGCTGCCCGACGGTGTGCCGGCTCCTGACGGACTCGTCGAGGCGGCGCTCGGCTACGAAGCCGCGCTCATGACAGACGACCTCGAGGCCCTCGAGGAGTACTTCGCGCCGGGACCCTCGACCATCCGTGGCGACGAGGGCGGCCTGCTCGTGGGTCGGGAGACGATCACGCGGTTCCGCGGCCGACGCGGCGGGGCGCCGAAGCGCATCATCGAGGCCCTCCACGTGCGGTCGATCGACGCCGACCATGCATGGCTCGCCGCCGTGACGGCACCCCTCACGGGCGGGCGGGGGCTGGTCAGCCAGCTCTGGGAGCGCCAGGACGGGGTGTGGCGCATCACCGCCGCGCACGTCTCCGCGCCGCCGCGCGCCCTCGACCGGCGGATCTGGCGCGTGGTCGGCGAACCGCTCGTCCGGCCGACCGCGGCCGGCCAGCTCGACGGGCACACGGTGGCCGTCAAGGACGTCTTCGCCGTCGAGGGCTTTCCGCTCGGCGCCGGGGTGCCCGCGTACCTCGCCGCCGCCGAGCCCGCGCCGCGTTCGGCGGCGAGCCTCCGCGCGTTGCAGGCCGCCGGGGCATCCGTTCGCGGCATCGCGCAGACCGACCAGTTCGCCTACAGCATCGCCGGCCGCAACTCCGCTTACGGGACGCCGCCGAACGCCGTTGTGCCCGGCGCGATCTCGGGTGGCTCGTCGAGCGGCCCGGCGGCGGCCGTCGCGATGGGTCACGCGACGATCGGACTCGCGACCGACACGGCCGGCTCGATCCGCATCCCTGCGTCGTACCAGGGACTCTGGGGCCTGCGCACGACGCACGGCGCCGTGAGCGTCGATGGGGTGCTCCCCCTCGCGCCGAGCTTCGACACGGTCGGCTGGCTCACCCGCGACGGGGAGACCCTCGCCGCCGTGACGCGTGCGAGCCTCGACACGATGGACGCGCGCACCCCGGGCGCGCGGCTCGTGACGGCGCCCGCGCTCGCAGACTCTGCGACCCCCGAGGTCGCTCGTGCCTTCGCCGTAGCGGTCGACGCCCTCGACGCCGCAGGTTCGGAGGTCGGCACGCTCGACGATCCCGCGTTCAGCACCGACGCGCTCGATGCGCTGTACGCCGCGTTCCGCACGGTGCAGGCGGCCGAGGCGTGGGCGCAGCACGGACCGTGGATCGAGGCGCACCCCGGCGCGCTCGGAGACGACATCGCCGCGCGCTTCGCGTGGGCCTCCACGATCACGGCCGAGGCGGCCGGCGAGGCGCGGGCCGCGCTCGACGGCGCCAGGGCGGCGATCGACGCGGCGCTCGGCGACACCGTGCTCGTGCTGCCCTCCGCGGCATCCGTCGCACCGTCGACCGACGCCGACGGGGCGGAGATCGAAGCCATCCGCACCGCGACGCTGCGGATGACGGCGGTCGCCGGCGCGACCGGCCGGCCCGCCGTCTCGGTGCCGGGACTCACCGCGGGCGGTGCACCGATCGGGGTGTGCTTCGTGGGGCCCCGCGCGAGCGACATCGCCCTCGTCGAACGCGCGCTCGGGTGGTCGGAGATCCTGAAACACGACTGAAACGACGGGTGCGTAAGTTGACTCCCCTGAACTCGATTCAGGAGAGTCATCATCGTCCTCGCACCGATCAATCCGCCCGCGCGTCTGCTCATGGGTCCAGGGCCCGTGAATGCCGACCCGCGCGTGCTGCGTGCGATGTCAGCCCAGCTCATCGGCCAGTACGACCCGGCGATGACCGGGTACATGAACGAGACGATGGAGCTCTATCGCGGCGTGTTCCGCACCCGTAACGCGGCGACCCTGCTCGTCGACGGCACCTCGCGGGCCGGCATCGAGGCGGCGCTGGTCTCCCTCCTCGCCCCCGGCGACCGCGTGCTCGTGCCGATCTTCGGCCGCTTCGGGCACCTGCTGGCCGAGATCGCCGCACGCGCCGGCGCCGAGGTGCACACGCGCGAGATCGAGTGGGGCGGCGTCTTCACCGCCTCCGCGATCGAGCAGGCGATCGTCGAGGTGAAGCCGGCGCTCCTCGCGGTCGTGCACGGCGACACCTCGACCACCGTGGCGCAGCCCCTCGACGAGCTCGGCGAGATCTGCGAGCGGCACGGCGTGCTGTTCTACGCGGATGTCACCGCCTCGCTCGGCGGCAACCCCTTCGAGATGGACGCCTGGGGACTGGATGCCGCGACGGCCGGGCTCCAGAAGTGCCTCGGCGGCCCGTCGGGCAGCGCACCCATCAGTCTCTCCGCGAAGGCGGTCGAGCACATCGGCGCCCGCAAGAGCATCGAGGCGGGAATCCGGGCTGAGGGCGATGCCGTGCGCGACGACCCGATCCGCTCGAACTACTTCGACCTCGCCATGATCCTCGACTACTGGGGTGAGAAGCGGCTGAACCACCACACCGAGGCGACCTCGATGCTGTACGGCGCCCGCGAGTGCGCGCGACTGCTGCTCGAGGAGGGCATGGATGCGGCGGTCGAGCGCCACCGGCTCCACGGCACGGCGATGCTCGAGGGTGTCGCAGCGATCGGGCTCGAGATCTTCGGCGACCGCGCGTATCGCATGCACAACGTCGTGGGCGTGCACATCCCCGACGGTGTCGACGGCGAGCGGGTTCGCGGTGCGTTGCTCGAGGACTTCGCGATCGAGATCGGCACGTCGTTCGGCCCGCTGCACGGCAAGATCTGGCGCATCGGCACCATGGGCTACAACGCCAGGAAGGACGCGGTGCTCACGACGCTCGCCGCGCTCGAGCAGGTGCTGCGTGCAGAGGGCCACGCACTCACGGCCGGCGCCGGCGTCGGCGCGGCCCGCGACGTCTACGCGGGGGCGATCGCATGATGCCGCGGCTCGCCCCGGAGTCGGTCGCCATTGCCGAGCGCGTGATGGACCGCTGCGACGAGCTCGGCGCGATCTCCGGGAGCCCCGACCTGCTCGAGCGCGTGCACCTTTCGCCCGAGCACCGGCGAGCGAACGACCTCGTCGCGACGTGGATGGAGGAGGCCGGCCTCGCCACGTGGCAGGACGCCGCCGGCAACCAGTGCGGCCGCCTCGAGGGTGCCGAACCCGGACTGCCGGCGCTCTTGATCGGCTCGCACCTCGACACGGTGCGCGACGCCGGCCGCTACGACGGCATGCTCGGCGTGCTGCTCGCCATCGAGGTCGCGGCACGGATCGCGCGCCGCGACGTGGCGCTCCCGTTCGCGCTCGAGGTCGTCGGATTCACCGACGAGGAGGGCACCCGGTTCGGCAACGCGCTGCTCGGCAGCCGCGCGCTCGCGGGCGGCTTCGACCCCGCCTGGTGGGACCTCAGCGACCGCGACGGCCTCAGCCTCCGCGAGGCATTCGTCGACTTCGGGCTCGACCCTGCACGCATCCACGGCGCCGCCCGGCCGCCGGACTCGCTCGTCGGCTACCTCGAGGCGCACATCGAGCAGGGGCCGTACCTCGAGGACGCGGATCGCGCCCTCGGCGTGGTCTCCTCCATCGCGGGCGCCAGGCGCTTCGAGCTCACGATGACGGGTGTCGCCGGTCACGCGGGCGGCACGCCCTACGACCGCCGACGCGATGCGCTCGTCGGCGCGAGCGACCTCGTCGTCGAGATCGAGTCCGTCGGGCGCGCCGCGGGCGTGATCGCCACCGTCGGCCGCCTCCAGGCCTTCCCCGGCGGGATCAACGTGATCCCCGGTCGGGTCGAGTTCAGCCTCGACCTCCGCGCGGAGTTCGACCGCGACCGCGATCACGCGCTCGCCGAGATCCGCAGGCGCGCGCACGAGATCGCCGAGCGCCGCGGGCTCCGCTTCGAATCGAGGGAGATCTACCGTGCCGACGCGACGCCGTGCGCCCCGTGGCTGCGGGAGGCGATCGCGAGCGGCATCCGTCGCACCGGCGACGAGGAGCCCATGATCCTCTGGAGCCGCGCCGGGCACGACGGGATGGCCGTGAGCGCCGTCACCGACATCGCGATGCTCTTCGTCCGCTGCGGCAAGGGGGGCATCAGCCACCACCCCGACGAGACGGTCGAGATGCGGGATGTCGCGTTCGCCCTCGACGCCTTCGAGGACGCCGTGTCCGCCGTCGCCGAGCGGGTGCAGGCCGAGCCCGAGCGCCTCGGCGCCGCGTGATGGAGCGGAGCCTGCGCGAGGCGATCATCCTCGACTACGCCCGCCGCCGGCCCGGCTACGGCTTCGAGGGCTTCGCGCAGGACGAGCGCGCCGCCGCCGGCGCGAGTGAAGCGACGACGACGACGCGCGCCGTGCATCGGCGCAATCCGTTGTGCGGCGACGAGGTCGAGGTACGAGTCGAGCTCGTCACTGGCGAACGCCCGGGGGTCGTGCGCCTGCGCTGGGAGGGCCGCGGATGCACCCTGTCCCAGGCCTCGGCGGCGATGCTCGCGGCACGAGCCGACGGCACGCCCGTCGCCGAGCTCCGCCGGCTCTCGCACGAGGTCCGCGAGCTCATCTCGGCTCCGGCCGGCGATGATGTCGAAGACGAGGATGTCGCAGTCGACGAGACCGAGGACGTCGCGGCGCTCGCCGGCATGGGCCGCATGCCGCTCCGCGCGCGCTGCGCTGCGCTCGCGTGGGATGCCCTCGACGAGGCGATCGCGCCTTCGGCCGGCTCGGTCAGCGATCCCGGTCGAGGCCCGCGCTGAGGTCTCCGCACTCGACCGCGACGGCACCATGCCGCAGGAGGTACGCCCCCGCCCCCGCATCGCCCGAGACGCTGCGCGCGACCGCAGGCCAGTGCGCGCGTCCGATGAGCACCGGATGCCCCTGGCGCCCGTCGAACACGGCCCGTGCGAGCGCGGCGGGCAGGTCGGGCCCCGCGCGTTCGACCACCCGGCGGCCGACGGCGGCCGGCAGTCCGGGCAGGTCGACGAGGCTGACGAGCACGGCCTCTGCGCCGGTGCCGGCGGCGAACTCCAGCCCGGCGCGCAGCGACGCCGACACTCCGTCCGCCCAGTCGGCGGCCACCACGACCCCGGCGTCGGCGGGGACGAGCGCGCGCGCCGAATCGGCCGACGCCCCGAGCACGACCACGACGTCGCCGCAGCCCGTCTCGCGGAGCATCCGGCATCCTTCAGCCACCCAGGGCACCCCCGAGTCGTCGCGCACCAACGCCTTCGGGCGGCCCATTCGCGTGCCCGCGCCCGCCGCGAGGAGCACGCCGAGCAGCCCATTCGTCATGGCTACAGTTAACCGGGAGCCGCAGGGCGCGGCAGGCGAGGAGCCGCGAGTGAGCGAGCAGACCGAGGGCAGCGAGCGATTCCGAGACGAGCTGCGGGCGTGCCTGCACGTCGCGCGCTGGGTCGAGGAAGTGGCGGATGCCGCGCCGTACGCGTCGCTCGACGACCTCCTCGCCGTGGCATCCGACGCGGCCACCCCGCTCACGCCCGCCGAGATCGACGAAGCCCTCGCGAGCCACCCGCGCATCGGCGACAAGCCCGCGGGCGAGGGCGCCGCCGCGCGGTTCTCCCGGACGGAGCAGTCCTCCGCCGACGCCGAGGACCCCGAGCTCGCCACAGCGATCGCGAGCGGCAACCGCGCCTACGAGGAGCGGTTCGGGCGCGTCTTCCTCATCCGCGCGGCCGGTCGTTCGCGGGCGGAGATCCTCGCCGAGCTCACCCGTCGGCTCGAGCTCGACGACGCGAGCGAGCTCGTCGTCGTCGGCGAGCAGCTGCGCGAGATCACGCTGCTCCGGCTCGAGCGGCTCTACGCGGACGCCGCGACGCCGATCGGAGCCGCCGCGTGAGCGCGCCGAGCCACGTCACGAGCCACGTGCTCGACGCCGCGAGCGGCCGGCCGGCCCCGGGCGTCCCCGTGCGGCTGGAGGCGCTCGCCGACGCGGGATGGTCGCCCATCGGGGCGGCCGTGACCGACGCCGACGGCCGGGCGTCGCAACTCGGGCCCGAGGCGCTCGCGGAGGGCGTCTACCGGGTCGTGTTCGACACGGGCGCGTACTTCGGCGACCGCCCGACGTTCTACCCCGAGGTCGTCATCGTGTTCGAGCTGGCCGCGGCATCCGAGCACTATCACATCCCGCTGCTGCTCAGCCCGTTCGCCTACTCGACCTATCGGGGCAGCTGAGCGGCGAGCGTGGTCGGCGCCTAGCGAGGACCACGGCGTCGCCGGGCGAAGGCGACACCCAGCAGGACCAGGCCGACGATCGCCACGATCGGTCCGAGGATCGCCCACAGGGTGACGCCGCTCATCGGCGAGCCGGGCAGGACATTGAGACCCTGCAGTGTGAAGACCACTCCGAGGAGGGTCAGCACTGCACCGAGGCCGACCATGAGCCAGTTCATCGGGTTCCTCCCATCCGAGACAGGTCCCATTCTCTCGTACTAGTAGTCGACGCGGTCGCGCTTCGCCATCCACGCCTCGAACGGGGCCGCGGCGTCGGCCGGGCGCAGCTCCTCTACCGCGGTCTCCCACGTCGCGCGATCCCGGGCGAACAGCTCGTAGAACTCCAGGTCATCGAACCCGCCGTGCGCCGCGTCCGAACGGTCGGCCGCATAGACGACGCGGTCGAGCCGCGCCCAGAGCGACGCGGAGAGGCAGAGGGGGCACGGCTCGCACGAGGTGTAGAGCGTCGCGCCCGCGAGCGAGAAGTCGCCCGTCGCGGCGCAGGCCGCACGAATCGCGCACACTTCCGCGTGCGCCGTCGGGTCGAGGTCGCGCGTGACCCGGTTCTGGCCCGTCGCGAGGAGCTCGCCGCCCCGCACGATGACGGCGCCGAACGGCCCGCCGCCTGCATCGACGTTCGCGACCGCGAGATCGATCGCGCGTTCGATCCAGGCGAGGTCGGTGTCGTGGTGGGTCATGTCGCACTCCGTTCATCGGTCGGCTCGAGGAGTCTGCCCCGCGGTTCGGCGTCGATCGACTCGCCGCGCAACCAGGTGCGCGTGACCACGCCGCTGAGCTCGACGCCCGCGAACGCGGAGACGGGGTTCTTGTGGGCCAGTGCAGACGGCACGACGGTGAAGGCGGAGCCGGGCGCGAAGGCGACGAGGTCGGCGTCGGCACCGAGCACGATGCGGCCCTTTCGAGTGAGGCCTGCGAAGTCGGCGGGCGCCGTCGACATCCAGCCGAGCACCCGCTCGAGGCCGATGCCGCGACGGGTTGCCTCGGTCCACACGTTCGCCAGGCCGAGCTGGAGTCCGGAGATCCCGCCCCATGCTCGTGCGAAGTCGCCGTCGAACCCGAGTTTCAACTCGGCCGTCGCCGGGGAGTGGTCGGAGACGACGAGATCGATGACCCCGTCGAGGAGGCCCCGCCAGAGCAACTCTCGATTGCCCTCGTCGCGGATCGGGGGGCAGCACTTGAACTGCGTGGCACCATCGGGGATGTGCTCGGCGTCGAGCGTGAGGTAGTGCGGGCAGGTCTCGACCGTGAGCCTGATGCCCTCGGACTTCGCTTCGGCGATGAGCGGCAGCGCGGCGGCCGAGGACAGGTGCAGGATGTGCGCGCGTCCGCCCGTCGCACGAATGCCGTCGATGACCCGACGGATGGCGACGAGTTCCGCCTCGGGCGGTCGGGAGTCGACGAACCGCGCGTAGCTGCGGCCGCCGTCGTTCTCGTGCGTGCTGAGTACCGAGGGGTCCTCCGCGTGCACGATGAGCAGTCCGTCGAAGGCGGCGAGCTCCTCGAGGGCGGCCGTGAGCCCGTCGGCGTCGAGATGCGGGAACTCGTCGACGCCAGACGGCGCGAGGAAGCACTTGAATCCGAAGACTCCGGCGTCATGCAGCTCTCGGAGGCCGCCGAGGTTGCCGGGCACGGCGCCGCCCCAGAATCCGACGTCGATGACGGCCTGCGACGCTGCCGAGGCGCGCTTCACCGCGAGCGCTGCGGGATCGATCGTGGGCGGGATGCTGTTCAGGGGCATGTCGACGATCGTGGTCACCCCGCCCGCCGCGGCCGCGCGGGTGGCCGAGGCGAAGCCCTCCCACGCGGTGCGACCGGGCTCGTTGACGTGCACGTGCGTGTCGACGAGGCCGGGGATCAGGCGCTCGCCGCAGTCGAGCGCGACCCGCGTCGCAGTGGCCAGCGCGGCGCCGAGCGGCTCGATCGCCGCGATCGCGCCGTCGCGGATCCCGACCGTCGCGGGCCTCCACGCCCCGTCGATGAACGCGGTGTCGGCGTCGACGACGACGTCGAAGTGATCGTCGATTCCAGTCATGCTTCCTCCGCGGGGAACATAACAGCGCCCCGTTTCCGGCTCGTTGCGGGCGGCATGACGACCCGCGCGCCCGACGTAGGATCGACAGATCGAAATCAGGGAGGGACCGTGCTCGAGCTGTCCGCGGAGATCAGCACGCGACTGGCGCGCGGTGAGCGGTTCGCGCTCGCGACGGTCACGGCGGTGTCCGGTTCGGCCCCGCGGGACCCGGGCGCCTCGATGATCGTCGATGCAGACGGGCGGGTCACCGGCAGCGTGTCGGGCGGATGCGTCGAGGGAGCCGTCTTCGAACTCTGCGAGCGTGTGCTCGCCGGATCCGGGGTGGAGCGCGGCCGGTTCGGCATCGAGGACGAGAGCGCGTTCGCGGTCGGACTCAGTTGCGGTGGCGAGATCGACGTGTTCGTCCAGCCCGCGGACCCGACGCTCCTGAGTGCCGAGCCGTTCGACCGGGCGCTGGCCGGCGCGTCGAGCGGCCTGGCGACACTCGTTGCGGGCCCGTCCCGGATGCTCGGCCGTGTCGTCGTGCCAGGTGCCCCGGACGGCTTCCGCGTCGGCGCCCTCGACGACGGCGAGCTCGCGCGAGCGGGTGTGCACGGCGTCTCAGCGGCTCGCATCGAGGCCGAACTCGACCGCCGCATCCGATCGGGCCGCTCAGGGCTCGTGCGCTTCGAGTGCGACGGCGACGATCTCGTCTTCTTCTGCGAGAGCCGGCTCGCTCCGCCGCGCATGGTGATCTTCGGCGCGGTCGCCTTCGCCCAGGCGCTCTCGGCGGCTGCGGCGCTGCTCGGCTACCGCGTGAGCGTGTGCGACCCGCGCATCCCGTTCGCCACGCCCGAGCGGTTCCCGGCCGCGCACGAGGTCGTCGCCGAGTGGCCGAGCGACTACCTCGCCCGCCTCGACGTCGACGAGCGCACGGTCGTCTGCGTGCTGGGCCACGACGCGAAGACGGATGTCCCGCTGCTCGCCCTCGCCCTCTCCCTCCCGGTCGCGTACGTCGGTGCGCTCGGCTCGCGTCGCACGCATGAGGAGCGGATCCGGATGCTCCGCGACGCAGGCGTGGGCGACGGCGGACTCTCCCGCCTCCACTCGCCCATCGGCCTCGACCTCGGCGCCGCGACCCCCGAGGAGACCGCGGTGTCGATCCTCGCCGAGGTGATCGCCGCCCGAACAGGACGCGACGCACGCCCGCTCGGCGAGACCTCCGGCCCGATCCATGCCGGCGCCGATCGCGAGGCCGCGCCCACGCCGTCGTAGGTCCGGGTACTCCGGAGCGCGCGCGACGGGCGACATGTCGTGCTCGTGTCGTCGATGTTCATCTGGGAAACATCGCTGTCATGTCGATTCGGTTCACTGGACGCCGGAAGGGGAATCGACATGGATCTCGACACGATCACCGGCTACCGGTACGCACGTTCGCGCGATGACCTCGTTCTCGGCGCGACGGAGCGGTTCGTGGCCGGCGGCACGTGGATGTTCTCCGAGCCACAGCTCGACGCGACGGGGCTCGTCGACCTCACGACCATGGACTGGCCGGCACTCGAGGTCGGCGACCACGGCCTCCGCATCGGCGCGACGTGCACGATCGCCGAACTCGCCGCGATGCCCGAGCACGAGCGCTGGACGGCGCATCCGCTCTTCTTCCAGTGCGCGACGGCCCTGCTCGCGTCGTTCAAGGTGTGGAACGTCGCCACCGTCGGCGGGAACATCTGCTGTTCGTTCGCCGCGGGTGCGATGGTCTCGCTCGCGGTCGCCCTCGACGGGGTCGCCGTCGTGTGGACGGCAGACGACGGTGAGGTCCGGATGCCGGTGGAGCAGTTCGTGACCGGCAACGGCACCAACTCGCTCGCGCCCGGCGATGTGCTGCGGGCCGTCGAGCTCCCCGACTACGCCCTGTGCGCACGCACCGGCTACCGCAAGATCGCGCTCGCCGAGCTCGGCCGTTCGGGCGCCGTGCTGACCGGGCGCGTGGACGAGGACGGCCGGTCGGTGTTCGGCATCACGGCGGCGACGTGGCGGCCGACGGTGTTGCGGTACGACGAGCTCCCGGATGCGGCGACGCTCCTGGCAGACGCGGCATCCGCAGACGGCTACTACACCGATCCGCTCGGCACCGCCGACTGGCGACGCGAGGTGAGCGGCGTGCTCCTCGAGGAGATCAGGCAGGAGCTCGCCGCATGAGGTTCAGCGTCAACGGACAGGAGCGGGAGGCCGCGCCGCGGCCCGGCCAGTGCCTGCGCACGCTCCTTCGCGAGCACGAGCACTTCGAGGTGAAGAAGGGATGCGACGCGGGCGACTGCGGCGCCTGCTCGGTGCTCGTCGACGGCACGCCGGTGCACTCGTGCATCTATCCCGCGCAGCGTGTCGAGGGACACGCCGTGACGACGGTCGCAGGTCTCGGCACCCCCGACGAGCTGCACCCCATGCAGGAGGCGTTCGTCGACCACTTCGGCTTCCAGTGCGGCTTCTGCACCGCCGGAATGGTCGTGACGGCCTCGACGCTGGGCAAGGCGCAGCTGGGCGACCTGCCCAGGCTCATGAAGGGCAACCTCTGCCGCTGCACGGGCTATCGCAGCATCCGGGACTCGATCACGGCGGGCGCGACGGCTCAGGCGCGCCCGCGCGGCGCACGCAACCTCGGGTCCACTGACTCCGAGCACCCATCGGTCTCGCTCGTGGGCCGTTCGATCGAACCGCCCGCGGCCCGCCGCGTGGTGACCGGGACCGAGCCGTACACGTTCGACACCGCGATGCCCGGCGCGCTGCACCTCCGCGTGCTCGGGTCCCCGCACGCCCACGCGCGGATCCGTGCGATCGACACGAGCGCCGCGCTCGAGGTGGAAGGCGTCGAGCTCGTGCTCACGCACGAGGACGTCCCGGCCGCCCGCTTCTCGACCGGCCGCCACCAACACCGCACGGACGACCCCGACGACACGCGGGTGCTCGACGACGTCGTGCGGTTCGTCGGCCAGCGCGTGGCGGCCGTCGCCGCGACGACGGCTGCCGCTGCCGAGGAGGCATGCCGGCGCATCCGGGTCGTCTACGACGTGCTGCCCGCGGTCTTCGACCCCGAGGAGGCCCGCACCCCCGGCGCCCCGCTCCTGCATCCCGGCCGGACACCCGAGGATCGGGTCGACGAGGCCGGCCGCAACGTGATCGCCGCGCTCCACGCCGGATTCGGCGGCGACATCGACCGGGCGCTCGCGGCGTCCGACGTCACCGTCGCGGGCACGTGGCGCACCCAGCGCATCAGCCACGCCCAGCTCGAGACGCACGGTTCGCTCGGCTGGCTGGACGAGGACGGACGCCTCGTGCTGCGGACGAGCTCGCAGGTGCCGTTCCTCACGCGCGACGAGCTCTGCCGTCTGCTCGACCTGCCGCAGGAGCGCGTGCGCGTGTTCACCGCCCGCGTCGGCGGCGGCTTCGGCGGGAAGCAGGAGCTCCTCACCGAGGATCTCGTGGCGCTCACGGTGCTCCGCACCGGCCGGCCGGCGGTGTACGAGCTGAGCCGCACCGAAGAGTTCGTGCGCACCACCGTGCGGCACCCCATGCGTGTCGCCGTCGCGCTCGGCGCATCGCGCGACGGTCGTCTCACCGCCATGAGACTCGACGTGCTGAGCGACACCGGCGCGTACGGCAACCACTCGCGGGGCGTGCTGTTCCACGGATGCTCCGAGTCCATGAGCCTCTACACGAGCCCAGTGAAGCGGATCGACGCCGAGGTCGTCTACACGAACCACACACCGTCGGGTGCGTTCCGCGGCTACGGTCTCGGCCAGGTCGGCTTCGCGGTCGAGTCGGCGATGGACGAGCTCGCCATCGAGCTCGGCTTCGACCCGTTCGAGTTGCGCCGGATCAACGCGATCGGTGCGGGCGACGTGCCCCTCGGGTGGCACGGCGAGCCCGAGGCCGACGTGACGCCCGGCAGCTACGGACTCGACCAGTGCCTCGACCTCGCCCAGGAGGCGTTGCGCCGGGGCAACGGCGTCGAGCCGCCAGCGGGTGAGCACTGGCGCGTCGGCGAGGGCATGGCGGCGTCGATGATCGCCACGATGGCGCCGCGTGGCCACATCGCGAAGACGACGGTCACCCTGGGCCCCGACGGCACCTACGTGCTCGGCGTCGGCACGAGCGAGTTCGGCAACGGCACCACGACCGTGCACACGCAGATCGTCGCCACCGATCTCGCCACGTCCGTCGGCCGCATCCGCCTGCACAACTCGGACACCGACGGCGCAGTCTACGACACCGGCGCGTTCGCGTCGGCGGGCACGACCGTCGCGGGCAAGGCGCTGCATTCGGCCGCGCTCGCGCTCCGCGGCATCCTCCTCGACACGGCCGCCGAGCTCACGGGCGCGGATGCCGCGGAATGCATGCTCGGCTCCCACGGCGTGCTCGCAGGACGGCGACTCGTGTCGTTCCGCGAGCTCATCGCCGCCGCGCCGTCGGAGTACCGCCACGGCGACGGGCTCCGGACGTTCGGCGCCGAGTTCGGCGACCGGCGATCCCTCGCGTTCAACGTGCACGCGTTCCGAGTGGCCGTCGACGAGCGCACGGGCGTGGTGCGCATCCTGCAGTCCGTGCAGAGCGCGGATGCCGGCACCGTGATGAACCCCGAGCAGTGCCGCGGCCAGGTCGAGGGCGGCGCGGCCCAGGCCATCGGCGGCGCCCTCTACGAGGAGGTCATGGTCGGCGACGACGGACGCATCCGGTCGCCGGCCTTCCGGCTCTACCGGGTGCCGCAGATGGCCGACATCCCCGACACCGAGGTGCTCTTCGCCGAGACGAGCGACGAGCTCGGCCCGTTCGGGGCCAAGTCCATGAGCGAGAGCCCGTACAACCCCGTCGCGGCCGCACTCGGCAACGCGATCCGCCGCGCCATCGGCGCGCGCCCGTACGAGACCCCCTTCTCACGTGACCGCGTGTGGCGGGTCGCGAGCGAGGCCGCGGCATCCGCCGAGCGGGTCATTGCCGCCTGATCGCGGCGCGGACGAGACCGGACAGCCAAGAGAAGGAGCAGCAGATGGCCATCATCCTCGGAGAGAACCAGTACGGAAAGGCGGAGAACCGCGTGGTGCGGATCTCCCGGGAATCGCCTCGGCACGAGATCCACGACGTGAACGTCTCCACCGCCCTTCGAGGCGACTTCGCTGCCGCGCACCTCGTCGGCGACCAGTCGAGCGTGCTGCCGACCGACACCCAGAAGCAGACGGCGTATGCCTTCGCGAAGGAGCGGGGCCTCGTCTCGATCGAGGACTACGGGCTCGAGCTCGCCCGTCATTTCGTCGACGACGTGCCGCCGGTCGACGCCGCTCGCATCGAGATCGAGGAGTACGCGTGGGAGCGGGTGCTCGTCGACGGCGCCGAGCACGACCACACGTGGGTGCGGAAGGGCCAGGAGGTGCGCACCGCCTCGGTCACCGTCGAGGGGACGGGAGACGCGCAGCGCACCTGGATCACTGGCGGACTCAAGGACCTCGTCATCCTGAAGTCCACCGGCTCGGAGTTCCACGGCTTCTACGAGGACGAGTACACGGTGCTCCAGCCCACCACGGATCGCGTGATGGCGACGTCCCTCGTCGCGAGATGGCGCTTCACGACGACCGACGCCGACTGGAACGAGATCTATGCGGGCGTGAAGGCGCTGCTCGTGCGCAGTTCGCCGTCGTGCACTCGCTCGCGCTGCAGCAGACGCTCTACGAGATGGGCAAGGCCGTGCTCGAGGCGTTCGACATCGTCGCCGAGGTGCGCCTGTCCGCGCCGAACAAGCACCACTTCGTCTACGACCTCGCGCGCTTCGGCATCGACAACGACAACGAGGTGTTCCACGCCGACGACCGGCCGTACGGACTCATCCAGGCGACCGTCACGCGTGACGACGCGCCCGATGCCGGCCCGGCGTGGCACCAGTACACCGGACTCGTCTGACCACGGTGCAGCTCGATCCGGCGAACCGCGCTGCGTCCCGACGCACCGTGATCGACGGCGCCTACGTCGCCACGGTCGACGCGCACGACACCGAGCACGCCGTCGGCCACGTGGTGATCGACGGCACGCGGATCACGGCGGTGGGCTCCGGCATGGCGCCGAGGGACGTGCTCGAGGGTGCCGCCGACCGGATCGACGGACGCGGGCACCTGCTCACGCCCGGGCTCGTCAACACCCACCATCACCTGTACCAGTGGCTCACCCGCGGCGTCGCCCAGGACTCGATCCTCTTCGACTGGCTCGTGGCGCTCTACCCCTCGTGGTCGCGGATCGACGCCGGCCTCGTCGGCGCGGGTGCCGCCGGCGCGCTCGCCGTGCTCGCCCGGTCCGGCTGCACGACCGTGGGCGACCACCACTACGTCTTCCCGCGGGGCTCGGGCGATCTCGTGGGCGCGATCGTGGAAGCGGCAGCCGACATCGGCGTGCGGCTGCACGCGACGCGCGGGTCGATGGACCTCGGTCGGAGCCGGGGCGGCCTGCCGCCGGACTTCGCGGTCGAGACGACGGATGCCGCGCTCGACGCGAGCCGCACCGCCGTCGAGGCGTACCACGACCCCTCGAGGGACTCGATGGTGCGCGTCGCGATCGCGCCGTGCTCGCCGTTCTCCGTGACGCCCGACCTCCTCCGCGAGTCCGCAGTGCTCGCGAGGACGCTCGGCGTGCGCCTGCATACGCACGGGGCCGAGACGGTGGAAGAGGAGGAGTACTGCGTCGAACGGTTCGGCCTGTCGCCCACCCGGTACCTCGAGGGCCTCGGATGGCTCGGGCGCGACGTGTGGATGGCGCACTGCGTGCACCTCGACGACGATGCGATCACGCGATTCGCGCAGACGGGAACCGGTGTGGCGCACTGTCCGTCGTCGAACGCCCGGCTCGCAGCGGGGATCGCGCCGATCGCGGCGCTCCTGCGTGCCGGTGTTCCCGTGGGCCTCGGCGTCGACGGCGCCGCCTCGAACGAATCGGGTCAGCTCGGAACGGAGATCCGACAGGCCGTGCTCCTCGGTCGGCTTCGCACGGGCGCCGATTCGCTGAGCGTCCGGCATGCGCTGAGGATGGCGACGGTCGGAGGCGCCCGAGTGCTCGGCCGGGATTCCGAGCTCGGCTCGATCGAGCCGGGCAAGCTCGCCGACCTCGCGCTCTGGCGCATCGACGGCGTCGAGCATGCCAGCATCGCCGATCCCGTCGCGGCGCTCGGGCTCGCCTCGCTGCCGCCGCTCAGCCGCCTCCTCGTCGGGGGGCGCACCGTCGTCGACGACGGCGAGGTCACCAGGGTCGATGAGCGCCTCGTCGCGGAGGCGTCGGCGCGCGCGAGTCGGGAGCTGGCCGAACGGACCTGATGCTCAGGAGGGGCGCGCCCCTGCCGGCCGGCCGGCGCCGAACCCGCGCGGCCGCTCCTTGACGACGAACAGCCGGTAGCCGCCTACCTCCGACCACCACCGGTGGCGGACCCCGCCCGCGTAGTAGACGGAGTCGCCGGTCTCGAGCAACTCGAGCCGCCCGTCGAGGTCGACGACGACCGGGCCCGAGGTCACGTAGAGGAACTCGTCCTCTGCATGCTCGTAGTATTCGCCGGGCGAATCGTTGTCGGACGTGTACTCCAGCGGGTGGAACGGCCGGTCGCTGTGGGCGAGCAGGCGCGCACTGCCCTCCGCGAAGCCTGCGACACCGGGCGCCGCATCGCCCGCGCGCCGCACCTCGACCGCCGGCGGATCTGTCGTGGGATCGGCCGTGACTTCGGCCGCCGCGACGAGCTCGATCGGGCTCGTGCCCAGCGCCACGGCGATGCGCCTGAGCGAGGAGAGGCTCGGCTGCGCGAGCCCGCGCTCGAGTTGGCTGAGGAACGGGTGCGAGAGATCGGTGCGCTCGGCGAGCTGCACGAGGGTGTCCCCCCTGCTGCGTCGGAGTCGGCGGATGTGCGTGCCGAGGCGGAGCGCTGCGGCATCCGTCTCCGACGTCGACTGTTCTCTCGTCGGCACGTCAGGCGCGCTTGTCGGGGTGCATGCCCATGCGCGCGAGCACGACGTTCTCGGCGATCTGCACGACGTTGTAGAGCACGAGCGACACCGCGGTGACCACGACGACCGACGTCCACAACGCGGAGAACTGCGCCTGGGCGATGTACCCGCCGACGGCGCCGCCGATACCCTCGCCCGTTGCGAGCCACTCCGCGAGGAGTGCGCCGGTGATGGCGCCGGGCACCGAGATGCGCACGGCGGCGAAGAACGACGGCGACGACGAGGGGAGGGCGACCTTTCGGAGCGCGGTCCACGGAGTGCCGCCGTAGACCGTGACGACGTCGTGCATCTGCGGGGAGGCCGACTTCAGGCCGAATGCGATGCTGACGAGCGCCGGGAACAGCACGACGATGCCGCCGATCACGGCCACGCTCCAGGCGTCGCGACCGAAGATCATGATGATGACCGGCGCCATCGCGACGAGGGGCACCGATCGCAGCAGCATCGCGACGGGCATGAGTGCGTGTTCGATCCCCTTCGAGAGCTGGAAGACGATCGCGCCGACGAGGGCGACCGTGAGTCCGGCGACGAACCCGATGAGGGCGTCGCCGAGCGTGACGACGAGGTTGCCGCCGATCTCCGCGCGGTTGGCCGCCGCGTCGGGGACGGTGAACAGGTAGTTCCAGACGTCCACCGGACCCTTGGCGATGTACGGCGAGACGTCGAAGACCCAGAGCACGCCGACCCACAGCACGATCACCGAGACGATCGTCACGAGGAAGGTGATGACGCTCGTGCCGAGTGCGCGGAGCACGGATCGCATCGACTCGGCGCGCACCTCCCTGCGGAGCTCGACGACGGCGTTGAGCTGGGTCATGGTGGTGACCGCCATCTCAGTCGCTCCTTCCGCGCGACCACGGCGCGACGGCACGGGCGACGAGCCCCACGAGCGCGAAGCCGAGGAGGGCGACGGCGCCGCACACGAGCGCGATGCCCCACACCCGGGCCGCGTCGAGGCCCTGCTGCGCCGCGATCATCGCCGGCCCCACGCCGAGCTCGACCTTGCCGAAGAACTCGCCGAGCACGGCGCCGAGGAATGCCGCAGGCACCGCGATCTGCAGGGCGTTCAGGATGTGCGGCAGGGCCGCGATGACCCGCACCTTCACGAGTTGCGTGAGCCGCGAGCCGCCGTAGACGGTGACGAGGTCGAGACTCGCCGTGTCCGCCGCCTTGAGGCCGAGGAGGGAGCCGACCACCGTCGTGAAGAAGACGCTGAGCGCGGCGAGGAAGACCGCGGTGCCCGAGGGCTGGCCTGCGGCGGGTGCCCCGATGATGATGAGTGCGAGCGGTCCGATCGCGACGATGGGCACGCAGTACGTGATGATCGCGAGCTGCATGACGGCTCCCTCGAGGCGCGGCACGAGCAGCACGATCGCCGTGAGGAGGAGGGCGATGCCGTTGCCCCACAGGTAGCCCTGCGCCGCCTCGACGAGCGTCACCGAGAAGTTGCGCCAGTAGAACTCGAAGCCGCTCTCGGCGAATCCGGCGATGACCTCGGGCGGCGTGGGGACAGCGCGGTTCGCACCCGCCCCCGTGTTGGAGAACACCGTGAGCGCGCTGATCCACCAGATGGCGATGAGCGCGGCGCCGCCGAGCACGCCGGTCGCCCATGGCGGCAGTCGATACGTCTTCACTCCGTGCTCCTCAGTGTTCGTCGACGGCCGCGCCGCCCTGCCCGAAGAGCAGCTCGGAGGCGTGGTCGACGTAGGCGTGGAACTCGGGGGTGCGCTGCATCTCGGGCGTGCGCGGGCGGGGAAGGTCGATGTCGATGACCTCCTTCACCCGGCCAGGTCGCGGACTCATGACCGCGACCTGGTCGGAGAGGAAGATCGCCTCGGAGATGCCGTGCGTGACGAGCAGCGTCGTCGCCGGCTTCTCGGTCCAGATGCGCAGCAGCTCGAGGTTCAGCTTCTGGCGCGTCATGTCGTCGAGTGCCCCGAACGGCTCGTCGAACAGCAGGACCGAGGGCTTGAGGATCAGGGAACGGGCGATCGAGGCTCGCTGGCGCATGCCGCCGGACAGCTGAGCCGGCTTCGCCTTCTCGAACCCCTTGAGCCCGACGAGATCGATCATCTCCCGCACGTAGTCGTGGTCGACCGGCACGCCGGCCACCTCGAACGGCAGGCGTATGTTGGCGAGCACGCTTCGCCACGGCAGGAGCGCCGAGTCCTGGAACGCGATGCCGAGCTCGTTGGCCGCGCGCAGCTCCTTCGGGTTCTTGCCGTCGACACGCGTCGTGCCGCTCGACGGGTCTTCGAGTCCGGCGAGGATCCGCAGGATGGTCGATTTGCCGCACCCGGACGGACCCAGCAGCGACAGGAAGCTCCCCTGCTCGGTGTGCAGGTTCGCGTCCTGGAGCGCGACGACGCTGCGCCGTCCCATCGTGAACACCTTGTTCAGGCCGGTGATCTGCAGGCCGGTGCCCAGGGACTGCTCCTGGACACCGGCCGTCTGCTCGTACGTCACGTTCCCGTGTTCCTCACGTGTTCCGTTCGACTACTTCATGTACTCGATGAGCTCGGGGTGCTCCTCGTACACCTCGGCCAGGAGGCTGAGGTCGAAGAGGTCGTCGACGCTCACGTCGATGCCGGCACCCGCGAGGCTGTCGATCGTCTCGGACTGGAGCGCGTCGGAGATGGTGAAGAGCCCGTTCGCGACGGTGTCGTCGGAGACGACGAGCTCCTCCGCCTGCTTCACCGCACCGGCGATCGAGTTCTCGGGGTTCAGGTCCAGGTCCTTGCCGTACTCCTCGACGGCGAGCCGCGAACCCTCCTCGGGGTCGTTCACCGCGTCGGTCCAGCCGAGGATCTCGGCGTAGAGGAACGCCTTGAGCTTCTCGCGGTCGCTCGCGATCGCCTCGTCGGTGACCGTGAACGTCTCCGCGACGAAGGGGAGGCCGTTGTCGGCGAACGGCAGGTCGACCGTCTCGTTCCCCGCGGCGGCGACCGTGATCGACTCGTTCGTGAGGTAGGCGACGAATCCGTCGACCTCGCCGTTCGTGAGCGGCGCGGGGTCGTACTGCACGGGCACGATGGTGAGCTCGGATTCGTCGATGCCGTTCGCAGCGAGGAGCGCCAGGAACAGGCTGGTGTTCGAGTCCTGCACGCCGATCTTCTTGCCCTTGAGGTCCTCGGGCGTGGCGATGTTGCCACCGTCCTTCAGGGAGAGGATGGTGAAGGGGTTCTTCTGGTAGGTGGTTCCGATGATCTTCACCGGGGCCTGCTCGTTCGCGACCGCGGCGCCGGTCGAGACGGCATCGCTCAAGGCGACATCGGCACTGCCCGACACGAGCTCGGCCACGCCGGTCGACGGACCTGGCACGAGGTTCACCGACGAGAACCCGGCTTCCTCGAAATAGCCCTCGGAGTCGGCGAAGAACTCGCCCGAGAACTCCTCGTTCTTGATCCATGACAGCTGCAGCGTGAGCTCGCCGAGGTCGGCGCTCGCCGCATCACCCTCTGCGGCGGACGAGCCGCCGGAGGCGCAGGCGGCAAGGGTCACGGCCGCGGCGGCGGCGAGGGCGGCGGCGCCGATGCGGCGGGCGCGTCGGGTGCCGGGGGATCGGAATGACATGTGATCGGTCTCCACTCTTCGGATGAGGTGGCGGAGCGCCGTCGAACCGGCTGCGGTGCGGATCCGGTTCGCGCAGCGCAGCGCAGGAAGGGGTGCTTCCCCGCGACCATAGGAGATGTAGATTTCACGAACATGCCGCCACGTTTCACCCGCGTGAACGAAATGCGCGGAGGGGGCCCGCATCGCCGTGACCGACCTCATGCGGCAGGGCGCGAATACCGGGCGCGGCAAGGGGTTGCGGCGATCACTCAGGCATGGTTTCGTGAGGCACCCCAATTCGAAGGAGCGCGCATGGGTTTCATCGCATTTCTCATCCTCGGGCTGCTCGCCGGCGTGATCGCCAAGCTGATCCTGCCCGGCAAGCAGGGCGGTGGGTGGTTCGTCACGCTGCTGCTCGGCGTCGTCGGCGCACTGCTCGGCGGCTGGATCGGCAGCCTGCTGTTCAACGTCGGACTCGATCAGTTCTGGGACCTGAGCACCTGGCTGCTCGCCATCGGCGGCTCGATCATCGTGCTGCTCATCTGGGGTCTCATCACGCGGGGCAGCCGTCGAAGCACCACCTGAACCAACGCAACGCATCGAGCGGATGGCGCGACGTCGCGTCATCCGCTCGATCGCGTTCAGGGCGCGGTGCTAGCGTGAGCCTGTCGACCGGTAGCGAGCGAAGGGAGCGGACGTGTTCGAGCCGTTCATCGCCCTGCTCCGCTTCGTGCAGGCGGCCCTCGAGCTCGCGGTCGCCGCCGACGCGCAGGTGGGCGTGCTCCTCGTCGCGGCGCTCGGCGCCGCGGCCGTCGCCATCGTCGTGACGACGTGGCGTGCCGTCCCGGTGCTGGTCGCCGCCGATCGGAGCGGCGCGTCCACGCGGCTGCGGCAGACCGCCGACCCGGGGCGGCTCCTCGCGCAGAGCGACCCCGACGCGGCCGGACGCCCGCGGCCGAGGGCACCCGGACGCGGCATCCCGGCCGCGTAGCGACTCGCGACCCGACGGCACTCGACGCCTCGCACGACGAGGCGTGCCGGTCGACGGTTGCGCCCTTCGCGGCCAGACGGATCCCGCATCCCTCGACCGCAAGGACACGCTCATGGACCTCTATGCTTTCCCACCCCTCGCCGCCCTGCTCGACGGCGCGCACGCCCTGCTCATGGGGCTCGCCGACGTGCTCCAACCGCTCGCCGGCACATCGAGCGCCGCCGCGGCCGTCGTACTCGTCACGCTGCTCGTGCGTACCGCGCTCATCCCCGTCGGCATCTCCCAGGCGAAGGCCGAGCGCACCAGGGCCCGGCTCGCCCCACGGCTCGCCGAGCTCCGCCGACGCCACGCGAACGACCCGGAGCGCCTCCAGCGCGAGACGATGGCGCTGTATGCCGCCGACGGCACCTCGCCGTTCGCCGGATGCCTGCCGCTCCTGATCCAGGCGCCGATCGTCGGCGTGATCTACGCCCTCTTCATCCTGCCCACCATCGCGGGGCACCCGAACGCGCTCCTCGAGCAGACCCTGTTCGGCGTGCCGCTCGGGTCGAGCCTCGCAGGGTCGATCGCGGCGGGCACGCTCACGCCCGGTGCGCTCGCGGTGTTCGGCGTGGTGATCGTGTCGATCGCGCTCGTCGGCGAGCTCACGCGGCGGGCGTTCCGGCCGCGGCCGGCCGGCGATGCTGCGCCCGCGTCGGCGGCGACTCGTTCGGCGGATGCCGCGAAGTCGCCGGATCCCGCCGCGCTCCTCGGCTCCGCCGCGATGGTGCGCATGCTCGGCCTCCTGCAGTTCCTCACCGCGGTGGTCGCCGTGTTCGTGCCGCTCGCCGCCGCGCTGTACCTGCTCGTGACCGTCGCGTGGACCCTCGGGCAGCGTCTCGTGCTCCGGCGCACGTTTCCGCTGCCGCCGGCGTTGCCCGCGTGAGCGTGCCCGCCGGGCCGCGCCGGCCGCGCCGGGCCGCGCGGCTCAGGCGTCGGCGAGCTCGGCGAAGCGCCGAAGCATCCGCTGCGGCTCCGTGACGGATGCCGCGGCGAGCCGCTCGCTCACCGCGTGCAGCTCGCTCGCCGGGAAGTACCCGTGGTGTCGGTACACCTCCGCGCGGGCGATGAAGTCGCTCGCGGACACCTCGGGGTGGAATTGCGTCGCATACACGTGGCGGCCGATGCGGTACACCTGCACGGGGCATCGGGCGGATGACGCGAGCAGCACGGCGTCGACCGGCAGCCGCTCGGTCGCCTCCTTGTGGCCGACGAGCGCGTCGAAGCGCTCGGGCAGCACGCCCACGAGCGGGTCGGCGACGCCGTCGGCGGTGAGGGTGATCTCGACCGCGGCGGTCGGCTCGCCGCACCGCGTGCCGACCGTGCCGCCGAGCACGCGGGTGAGCACGCCGATGCCGTAGCACGTGAAGAGCAGCGGGTGGTCGCGCTCGACGGCTGCCTCGGCCAGCCGGGCGAGGTCGGCCTCGACCCGGCGCTGCACCGGGTGCTTCTGGTCCTCGGGCGTGACGACGTTGTACGGGCTGCCGCCCACGACCACTCCGGCCACGTCCTCGAGTCGCAGGTCGTCGAGCGGCTCCACGTCGAGCCGCACGTGCTCGAGGCGCGCGGCGTCGACGCCGAGGGCGCGGCGCACCGACTCGTACTCGGGTCCGACCGCCTCGACCTCGGGCCGCGCCGAGAGGAACAGGAACGGCTTCATCGGGCGCGTCCGCCGCGCTTGCGGGTCGTTCGACCCGTTCGAGCGGATGCCCCGCGCCCCGCGCCGCGGCCTCGGCCGCCGGCCTTCGTGCCCTTTCCGCCCGCGGCGCTCTTCGCACTCTTCGAAGCGGGTGCCGCCTTCGCCGCCGCCTCTGCCTCTGCCTCCGCCGCCTCCCCGCGCGAGCTCCGGGTCGTGCGGCCTCGCACGACACCCACGAACTCCTGGATGTCGGCATCGTCGCGGTCGACGCGCCAGACGAGCGCGATGCGGGTGGTCGGGGCATCCGTCAGCGGGATCGCGACGACGTCGCGACGGTGATGCAGTCGGGCGACGCCGTGCGGCAGGATCGCGTAGCCGGTGCCCGCGGCGACCAGCTCGACCGTCACGGCCGCGTCGGGTTGCAGCGGCGCCATCGGCGCACCGGCGAGGTCGGCGAGCGTGAGCGACTCCGCCTCGGCGAGCGCGTGGTCCTTCGACAGCACGGCCACGGCCACCTCCTCCCAGAGCGGGATCTCGTGAAGGCCGTCGGCGTCGACGGGCAGGCGCACGAACGCGACATCCGCCCCGCCGTCGAGCAGCTCGGCGAGCTGCTCGACCTGCTCGACGCGTGCCGCCTCGATGGGCAGGTCGGGCCGGCGTTCGGCCCAGACGCGCAGCCACTTCGCGGGACTCACCCCCGCGACATAGCGGAGCCTCAGCGTCACGGCGCCCCCGTCCCAGTTGCGGCCGCTCGCGGCCTCCCCACAGCCTAGCGACGGCGGCGGCTGGGACCCGTGCGCGGACGCCGCACAAGCGGGCTACGGTGTGAGGGTGAGCCAGTCCCAGTCGATGAAACCCGAGACCGCCGCCAAGAAGCTCGGCATCCTGCTCGAGGCGGCGCCCGAGGACTTCCGGGAGGGCGTCGTGACCCGGGACGAGCTGAACGCGCTGCTGGCGGACCCGCCCGAGTGGCTGCAGGTGCTGCGCCGCGAGGGCCCCCACCCCCGCACCGTCGTCGCCGCGAAGCTCGGCGTGTCGAACTCGGGGCTCGCCCGGGGCGGGGTCACCGAGCCGCTCACGACCGCCGAGATCAAGGCGTTGCTCGTGGCGCCGCCGCAGTGGCTCGTGCAGGAACGTGCGACCCAGGCCGCGGTACGCGCCGAGAAGCGCCGTGTCGCCGAGCGCGACGCCGAGCGGGCGGCGCGCCATGCGGGTGGCGGCGGAGGCGGCGCGGGCGTCTGACCCGCGGCATCCGACGACCGTTCGCCAGGCCGTCGTCGCGCTCGCGCGACCTCAGGCGGCGGGCGCGAATCGCGCCCGGATGAACGCCGAGACGTCGGCGAGCTCGCGGTCGGACACCGAGTGCCCGATGCCCTCGTAGATGCGCTCGTCGAGCGTCGAGTGCGCGGGCAGCCACATCTGGGTCTGCTCGACCATGCGGGCCGGCACGACCTCGTCGGCCGCGCCGCGGCCCCAGAACACCGGCGGGGCGAGCTGCGACATCCGCTCATCGCCCTCGCGCTCCCCGCCGAGCGCGAACCCGGCGAGGTTCACGACGAAGGCGAACCGCTCCGGTGCGCGGCGCAGGAGCTCGAGCGCCATCGCCGCCCCCTGCGAGAAGCCGAGGAGCCCGACTGGGCTGGCATCGGGAGCGACGCGGTCGAGCCATGCCAGGATCGCGTCGGCCGTGTCGACCGCGCCCTCGAACCCGACGTCGCCCGTGTCGTGGTCGACGACGCGGGGGAACCACGCATAGCCGTAGTCGGAGGCGATCGGCGCGCGCAGCGATGCGATCGCGGGCTCCAGCGGCAGGTAGGGCGCGAGGCCGAACAGGTCGCCCTCGTTCGAGTTGTAGCCGTGCAGGAGCAGCAGCAGCGGTCGACCCTCGCGGTCGGTCGCGGAGGCCGACCAGAGCACGGCTTCGTCGTCGACGCGCACTTCGGGCATGGGTCCTCCGCTCGGGGCTGCAGATGCCGCGAGCCGGCCGGTCCCGCACGCCCGCCTTCGAGCGTACCCGCCTGTGCACGGGCGACTTCGTGAGGCAGAATCAAGGCATGAGCGTTCGCACCCCGGACCCGGACTGGAATCCCGACGACCAGCCCGCCGTGCGTCCGCCGACGAACCCGGGCTGGCTCACCGACCTCGAGCTCGCGGAGATCCGCGGCCGCCTGCCGTTGCTCTACGTCGAGGCGGTGCCGGTGCGGGTCGACGGGCTCGGGCAGGTGACCGAGGTGGGGATGCTCCTGCGCGCGAACGCCGTGGGCGAGATGACCCGCACGCTCGTCTCGGGGCGGGTCATGTACGGCGAGACCATCCGCGACGCCCTGTTCCGGCATCTCGAGAAGGACCTCGGGCCGATGGCGTTCCCGCTGCTGCCTGCGAGCCCGGTGCCGTTCACGGTCGCAGAGTACTTCCCGCTGCCGGGCCTCTCGCCGTTCACCGACGAGCGCCAGCACGCGGTGTCGCTCGCGTACGTCGTGCCCGTCACGGGCACGTGCGAGCCGCGCCAGGACGCCCTCGAGGTGACCTGGATGACGCCCGACGAAGCGGTCACCGAGAGCATCGCCGCCGAGATGGAGGGCGGCCGCGGCGTGCTGCTCAGGCAGGCACTGGCGTCGGTGGGTGCGCTCCACTAGTCGACCGGGCCCGCAGGCGGCGCCGCTGCCGTCCCCTCGACTGGCCTCGATCGTCCACGTCTGCACCTGCCATCGATCGAGCGGGTTTCTCTCCGCAGCATCGGTCGACCTGTCGACCTGTCGACCTGTCGACTTGTCGACTTGTCGACTTGTCGACTTGTCGATTTGTCGAGTGCCTACTATTCGACCGATGCTGCGGAGAGGCATCCATCCCCAAGGCGGCTCGAGCCGGAAGGAAGCCGGCACGCGTGCCGTGCGGCTCATCGGCCACTGCCCGCGGTCGGACACGCCCACGCCTAGGCGCGAGCCCCGAGCGTGTCGAGGAACAGGCGCGCGATGCGTTCGGCGTCGACGGCGAGCGCGACCTCGACGTTCGTCCAGCCGTCGGCGAGGCCATGTGCGTCGTCCCGGCCGGGGGAGAAACGCAGGTCGACGAGCGTCTGCCCGCGCCCGTAGCCGGCGAGTTCGATACGCACGGGCCGCACCTCGGTGCGGAGCGCGAGCGGGTCGACGATGGAGCACACGGCACCGGCATCGCCGATGAGCCCGGTGTACTCGGCGAGTTCGTCCTCTGAAAGAGCCACGCGATGGCCGAGCAGCGCCCCGACGACCCGGGCGAGCGGGTCGTCGCCGTGCTCGAGCGCCACCGCGACATCGTGGTCGACCGCCACGCGGTTGAACACGTCGAGCCCGTACATATAGGTGGGCACGTTCGCGTCGAGCACGATCGTGGCCGCCTCGGGGTCGTGCCACACGTTGAACTCGGCGACGGCGGTGGCGTTTCCGACGCTCGCAGAGCCGCCCATGAACACGATGCGCTCGAGGTTGCCCGCGACCTCTGGATGGGTGCGCAGCAGCAGGGCGAGGTTGGTCTGCGGTGCGAGCGCCACGAGCGTCACCGGCCGGTCGTGCTCGAGGATGAGCCGGCGCATGAGCTCCACGGCGCCTGCCTGCTCCGCCCGGCGCCGGGTGGGCGGCAGGGCGATGCCGCCGAGTCCGTCGGCGCCGTGCACGTGCCGAGCGGCACGTGCAGGCTCGAGCAGCGGGCGAACGGCGCCGGCGGCGACGGGGATCGCGGGTGCGCCCGCCGCGTCGAGGATGCGGAGGGTGTTGTCGACGACCTGGGCGAGCGGAGCGTTGCCCGCCACGCACGAGATGCCGAGCACGTCGACACCCGGATGCCGCACCGCGAACAGGATGGCGAGTGCGTCGTCGACGCCCGTGTCGACGTCCAGGATCACGGGAACGCTCATCGGATCACCGTAGCGCGCCACCGCGGCGCGGCCGCGCTCACGTGAAGTCGCGGTTGCCGCGGAAGCGAGCCTCGGGGTCGACCGTGGCCTTGACGTTCGCGGCGCGCGCCACGTCGGACTCGGCGTACGCGCCCGAGTACCCCACGTGCGGTGCCAGGAAGGTGCAGAACGTGCGGTCGGATGCCGCGCGCCCGAGCGCCGCCCGAAGCGTCGCATATCCCTGGCGCACGGCCTCGGCGGCCGCGGGCACGCCGATCGCGTGCCCGCTCACGACGTGCGGTTCTGCGACGGCGCCCGCGATGCCGGGGCGAACGGGCGCCGCGGCGAGGGCTCCGCCGAGCACCCGCATCGACAGGCCCATGATCGGCTGCGCGGCGGGCGACTCCCACGCGGCGAACAGCCGGTCGAGCGCGGCGTCGTCGAGGGCGGCGAACACCGACCAGCTGAACCCGGGCGAGGGGTCGGTGGGTTCCTCGGCGATGCCGCCGAGGTCTTCGACCGCCACCGGACCGACCGTGTCGGCCACGACGGTGCCGGCGCCGCGGATGCCGTCGAGGATCGCGCGCACCTCGTCGGAGGCGCCGAGCTCGGCGAACTCGGCTGTCACGATGGTCTGCCCGCGCAGCTCGGGCGGCGCCTGCTCGACATCGGGGATGCGCACGACACCCGCCTGCAGCGCCAGGGTGTCGGGTGCGCCGCGACCGGCTTCCATGACCGCGTGGAACACCGCGGCGGCATCCGTCGGGGCGAAGACGATGCGGCCGCCGGTGATGACCGGCGCCGGGTGCAGGTCGATCTCGATGGCCGTGACGATGCCCAAGGCGCCGCCCGCGCCGCGCATCGCCCACAGCAGCTCGGGGTCGTCGGCGTCGCGGAGCCAGCGGTGGTGCCCGTCGGCCGTCAACAGCTCCACGGCGCGCAGCGAGCTCGACGCGAAGCCGAACGCCCGGCTGAACCACGAGTGTCCGCCGGCGAGCGTTAAGGCGGTGGCGTTCACCACGACGCTCGAGCCTGTCATCGCGATGAGGTCCGTGCCGGCGAGCGCGTCGAGCACCCGGCCCCACTCGAGGCCCGCGGCGACGCGGGCGACCCTCGCCGCGACGTCCACCTCGATGCGGTCGAAGGCCGCAGTACGGACGAGCACCGTGCCGTCGAGCGTGCCGGATGCCCCGTGCCCGCTCGGCTGCACGGCGAGCTCGAGCCCGTCGGCGCGCGCGGCCGCGAGCAGCGCCTGCAGTTCAGCGACGTCGGCGGGCGCCGCGACGGCAGCCGGGTGCTGGTCGATCACGAGGTTCCACGGCGAGCGCACCGCGTCCCATCGGGCATCGCCCGGGAACGTGAGCCGGTCGCCGAGGCTGGCGGCGAGGGCGTCGAGTGCGGGGTGCGCAGCGGCGTCGGTCATCGGAGATCCTCCCGTGGCATCCGTCGGCGAACGACGCCGACTCGCCTCACGCTAGCGACGACCGCCGACGACCGGAACCCCGGATCCGGGTCGGTCCTCAGCGGACCAGGCGCACCTCGTGGATCTCCTCGCCGAGGAACGGCTGCACCTGCTCGGCGCCGTCCGCGGTGAAGCCGTTGCGCTCGTAGAAGCGATGCGCGCGGGGGTTGTCGGAGGCGACCCAGAGATACACGGGGTCGCTGCCGACCGCGGCGTCGAAGAGCTTCTGTCCGATGCCGGTGCCGTGGTAGGCGTCGAGGAGGTAGATGAAGAAGAGCTCGCGTTCGCGCGGCGGATTCTCGTCGCGCGCGGGCCCCGACCCGACGAAGCCGACGATCTCGCCGTCGACGAGGGCCGCGAACTGGTTGTACTCCTCGCCGCGGGCGGCCATGTGGGTCCAGAGCTCCGCCATGCGACGCGGGGAGAGGTGCTCGAATGCGGCTGCGCTGATCAAGTGGTCGTACGTCTCGTGCCAGCAGGTCGCGTGGACCCGGCCGAGGGCCTCGACGTCGGAATCGCGGATGGGACGGACGACGACTTCGGCAACAACATCGGTGCTCATGTTCCGAGGCTAAGCCAGCGCGCGCGCGACACGAAATCGAGCGCCGGGCGATCCTTCCCGCTCGGCGCGAGCGCCTGCAAGGGCCCAGTGATGCCGAACCGGCCGGACTCGGCCCATCATGGCAGCGCCGGGGAGCGCACGACACGTGCCCGCGGGAACGCGTCGGTCGACGAGGGTGCGCGTACGCGAACGGCCCCGATGAGCGAGCTCATCGGGGCCGTTCGACGCGGGGGTCAGCCCTGCGCGCGACGGTTCGTGCGGGTGCTCCGCGACGGCGACACGAGGCTGCCGACGCGGAGCGGCTGCTTCGCGGTCGAGCGAGCGGATGCCCCGCGCTGCGCGCCCGAGGTCTGCGCGCCGCGGCTGTGGCCCGCGCCGTGCTTCGGGGCGTGCGCCTTCGCCTCGGCCGGACGGCCGGAGCGGTCGCGGCGAGGCGTCGCGGGGGCGACATCCGACTGGCCGCGGCCGCGACTGCGACCCTGGCCCTGACGTGCCTCGCCGCCGAGGCCGGCACCGGCCTGCTGGCCATCGCGCGCGGCGCGCTTGCGCTGGGCGTTCGCGCCCTGCGACCGTCCACCGCCGCCCTGCTGCTGCTCGCGCGGCACGGGCTTGACGTACGGCGCGACGTCGCCGACGAGCGTCGTCACCGACGGCGACGCCGCGGTCACGCGCTCGGGCGTCACGGTGATGGCGGCCTTCCGGAGGAGCGTCTTCAGGTCCTGCTTCTGCGCGGGCAGGCACACGGTGACTACGTCGCCCTCGCTGCCGGCGCGGGCGGTGCGGCCCGAGCGGTGCAGGTACGCCTTGTGCTCCGTGGGCGGGTCGACGTGGATCACGAGCTCGACGTCGTCGACGTGCACGCCGCGCGCCGCGACATCCGTGGCCACCAGCACCTTGACCGAGCCGTCGCCGAAGGCGGCGAGGTTGCGGTCGCGCTGCGGCTGCGACAGGTTGCCGTGCAGGTCGACCGAGGGGATGCCCTGCTCGGTGAGCTTCTTCGCGAGCTTCTTCGCGTGGTGCTTGGTGCGCATGAACAGGATTCGGCGGCCCGTGCCCGACGCGAGGGTCTTCACGAGCTCGTTCTTGGCGTCGACGTCGTCGACCTCGAACACGTGGTGGGTCATCGCGGCGACGTGCGAGGTGGCCTCGTCGACCGAGTGCAGCACCTCGTTCTGCAGGAAGCGGTTGACGAGCTTGTCCACGCCGTTGTCGAGCGTCGCCGAGAACAGCAGGCGCTGGCCGCCCTGGGGCGTCTTGGCCATGATGCGGGTGACGACGGGGAGGAATCCGAGGTCGGCCATATGGTCGGCCTCGTCGAGCACCGTGATCTCGACGGCGTCGAGGGTCACGTGGCCCTGCTGCATGAGGTCCTCGAGGCGACCGGGGCAGGCGACGACGATGTCGACGCCGGCGCGCAGCGCGTCGACCTGGCGCTTCTGGCTGATGCCGCCGAAGATCGTGGTGGTCTTCATGCCGTAGGCGGCGGCGAGCGGTGCGAGCACCGCGTCGATCTGCGTGGCGAGCTCGCGGGTGGGCGCGAGCACGAGGCCGAGCGGGCGGCCGGGGCGGCGCTTCCCACCGGCAAGCGCGCCGCCGAGGCGGGCGGCCATGGGGATGGAGAAGGCGAGGGTCTTGCCCGAGCCGGTCTTGCCGCGGCCGAGCACGTCGCGCCCGGCGAGCGTGTCGGGCAGGGTGTCGACCTGGATCGGGAACGGGGAGGTCTTGCCGTCGGCGGCGAGAGCCGCGACGAGCGGAGCGGGCACGCCGAGCGTGCTGAAGGTGGTGTCGGTCACTGGTGCCTTTCAGGCAGGGAACCATCGCTGGTCGAGACGACGCGCTGCGGCGATCTCGGGACCCGGCGGTGGGAATGGGCGAAGGCGCCGGTCGGCGCATCCGTTCGCCGTATGAGAGTCAACGGGCCCCTGCAGCAAGCACAGTGCCCGGAAGCGTTTCTACGACGCAGGCGGGCGCGTTCGTCGCGCTCGCCATGGGCCAGCATAGCGGATGCCGCTGCACGGTCCCTGCGTGCAGGGTGAGGAGGCGCGAAGCGCCGTCTCGGAACCGTGCTCAGCGCGGCATCCGCTCGCCCACCGGGATCTCCTCCCGCAGCGTGTCGCCCGGCTGCGCGAGCGGGCACGACCACGACGGGTCGTAGGCGCACGACGGGTTGTAGGCGAAGTTGAAGTCGATCACGAGGCTGTCGCCGTCGGCGCCCGGCCCGAGGTCGGCGCCCTTCACGGTGTCGATGAGATAGCGCCCGCCGCCGTACGTGCCGCCGGGCGCGCCGGCGAGGCCGTCCTTCACGGGCACGAACAGGCCGCCGCCGTACCCGGTGAGGCGCCACACGTCGAGCGTGCCGAGGTACGGGACGCGCACCGTGCCCACGAGGGAGAACGGGATGGGGCCGTCCGTGGCGCTGTCGATCGTGATGCGCACGGGTTCCTCGGTTCGGCGCACCTCGAGCTCGAACCGCCAATCGGGGTCGTAGCGCGGAACCCTGAGGCCCGTGAACCTCGCCCGGTCGTCGGGCAGGAGCGGGGACTGCGGATGCCCCGCGAAGAGCTCGTCGCGTCCCGACTTCCAGAGCTCGTGGCCCGCCGCGGGGTCGTGGATGCACAGTTGCCGCACGCCCGCGTAGAGCCCGAACACGCGGCGGCGCCAGTCCGCGAGCTGGAGGGCGCCGATGGAGTCGCTCATACGGGCACCCCCGCGGCGTGGCCTGCTGCGTGTGCGGAGGCCGCGGCATCCGCGGTCCCGGGCGGGTCGTACGACCAGCCGGGGGCCAGGCGCCGGAGCCGCATGCCCCGCCACTGCCAGAACGCCCACGTCGGATACCACGCGACGAGGTCGACGGCGCCCGCACGGGCGAGCAGCTGGTCGCGGTAGAGCGTGCGGCCGTCCGGCAGCTCCGAGATCGCCATGCGGTGGTCCCACCGCTCGAACACGGCGAGCGGGCCGGTGAGCGCGCCGCCGCCGTCGCGCAGCATCCGCACGCCCGTCGGCAGGCCGCCGGGGTAGCTCACGTCGACGAGCTCGTCGCCCGCCGGGAAGCGGCGGAACGCGAGGGCGCGCACGCGGTGCTGCCCCTCCGGCCACGTCGTAGGCAGGCCGCCGTCTTCGAGGGAGGAGAAGTCAAGCCACGGGGCGACCACCTCGCGCAGCACCGCCGGGCTCCGGAGCGCGCGCCACGCGGCATCCGGCGTGCAATCGAGCGTGAGTTTCAGCAGGACCCGCATGAGCCGAGAGTAGGACGCGTGGCAGCGACTGCCAAGGACCTCCGGTGGATTCATGGCGCCCGTGCGGCGTCGCCGAGCCTCGCGGGGATGGACCCGAATGCCCAGCCGCAACGCACCGGCACGTCCTAGACTCCGGCACATGGCCGACGGATTCTGGTGGTTGCCCTCCCTCGTCGTCTTCGGCGCCACGGCCATGGCGGTCGTCGTCGGCGTCGTCGGGTTCCGCCGCGTCGGGGTGCGACGGGAGCGCGCCGCGCTCGACGAGGGCCGTGCGCTCGAGGTGCGCGCCAAGGGCCTGATCGTGCAGGCCGACACCGCCGTGCGCGAGGCGGATCGCGAGGTCGCGTTCGCCGAGGCGCAGTTCGGTGCCGTGGTCGCACGCGACGTGCGCGACGCGCTCGAGACGGCGCGGGCGCGGCTTCGCGAGGCGTTCCTGCTGCAGCAGCGGCTCGACGACGCCGAGCACCATACGGCGGCCGAACGCCGCAGTTGGAGCGCGCGCATCGTCGATCTCTGCGAGTCGGCGCTCCGGGCGATCGGCGAGGCGGAGGCTGCGCTCACCGCACGTCGGCGGGTCGAACGCGACGCGAGCGAGGGTGTTCCCGCGCTCCGCGAGGATGCGGCTCGGCTCGCACGTCGTCGGGATGCCGCCGCCGCGGCGCTCGACCGCCTCGCCACCCGCTTCTCGCCCTCGGCGCTCGGCCAGGCGCACGGGGCATCCTCGCGCCTGGACGCCGCGCTGGCCGGAGCGGCGGCGTCGCTCGATGAGGTGGAGCGACGCCTCGCCCGGTCGGAGCCCGCGGCCGAGCTGCTCGGCGACGCGGCCGACCTGTTCGGGAGGGCGTCGCGCGACCTCGCCCAGGTGGAGGGAGCCGAGCTGGAGCTGGCCGCCGCGCAGGCCGGTGCCGCCGAGGCGGCCGCCGCGCTCGACGGCGAGCTCGTGGCTGCCCGGCAGGAACGCGACAGGCAGGAGGACGCGGCGGCGCAGGCGGCCCTGGGTGCTGCGATCGGCGAGGCGTCGGCGATCTTGGCGGCTCGTGCGGATGCCGCGGCCGATCCGTTCGCCGACCGGGACCGGCTGCGCGCGGCACGCGATCGGCTGGAGGTGGCCCGCGCCACCGCACGGAATGCCCAGGGGCGACTCGACGGCGCGCGCGGCGCGCTCGGCGGGGCGATCGCGATCGCGGAGAGCCAGGCACGCGTCGCCCGCGCCGCGATCGAACGGGGTGGCGCCCGCATCGGCGCCGACGCGCGCACACGACTCGCCGAGGCCGAACGGCAGCTCGTGATCGCCCGCCAGGAGCCCGACCCCGTGGCCGCGCTCGACGCCGCCCGCCGGGCCGCGTCCCGGGCCAGCGACGCCGAGGCGCTCGCCTCCTTCGACACGATGGGCGGCGGCAGGTAGCGGATCCGCACCTGCCGCACCACCGGGCCGCGGGCGCGCCCGGCTGCGGGCCACACGGCCGAATGCAGGAACTTCCGCGCGACACGCGTCTCCCACACGGGTGGTGTGAGCGGCGTGTTGGGCGGAAGTTCCTGCAGACGCCGCCGAGGGGCCGCAGGGATTCGACCTTTGCGGGCTCGGGCGGCGGGTTAGCCTGTCGCGGTGAGCGATTCGAGCACGCCGTTCGGCCAGGCGAAGTACCAGGTCCGACTCGACTGGGGCGCCGAGGGTGCCGAGCGCATCCTGCCGAGAGCGCACGTCGTCGTGATCGTCGACGTGCTGCCGTCGCCAGACGGCGAGGCGATCGCCACGACGCTCGCCGCCCGCGACCTCGTCGTGCTGGCGGCATCGCTGCGTAATCGCACCGCGGTGGCCCGGCGCGTCCGCGCTCTGCAGGAGGAGCGCGGGGAGCGGATGATGGTCGCGATCGTCGCCGCCGGCGAGGACACCGGCGGCGGGCTCCGCTTCGCTATCGAGGACCAGCTCGGCGCGGGCGCCGTCGTCGACGCGCTCATCGCACTCGGGATCGACCACACGTCGCCCGAGGCCGCCGTCGCGTGCGCGGCGTTCGAGGGCCTCCGGCACGCCGCCACCCACCTGATCGGCGCATCGGGAAGCGCGGTCGAACTCGTCGGAGCGGGCCGACGCCCCGAGGTGCGGTCCGCGACCGGGGTCGACGCCTCCGAGGAGGTGCCCGAGTTCCGCGACGGCATGTTCCGGGTCTAACGCCCGGGCTGGCCGGGGCCGTCCGATCGCGATGACCGCTGCCGGGCTCAGGCCACGGCCTGCCCGGCCCTGCGGGCCCGGTGCGCACGCACCTTCGCCCTGTTGCCGCAGCGCTGCATCGAGCACCACCGGCGGGTCGCCGCCCGCGACGTGTCGAGGTAGACCATGGTGCAGTCGCCGCCGTTGCACTCCCGGATCCGCTCGGCGTTGGCGGGGTCGAATAGGTCGACCGTGTCGCGGGCGATGGTGGACAGCGCCTGGCCGACGGTCTGCACCGAACGGCCTGCCTGGCGGGAGCCCCCTGCGAGTGCCGGCGGGATGTCGGGCGTCGCAGCGTAGAGGTTCACGAGGTCGATGTCGGCCGAACGCGCGGGCTCGCCGTGGGCGGCGGACTGCGCCATCCGCCCGATTGCGCCGCGCAACGAGGTCGCGTCGAAGAGGTCGCGCGAGCGGGCGGCGCCGACGGCCACCGGAAAGCGTTCGCGAAGCCACGCGGTGAGGTCGTCGGGCGCGTGCAGGCGCTCCGACGCAGCGCCGTCGCCGATGCCGCCGAGCGCGCCGGTGTATGCGAAGTCGAGGGCGAACGAGCCCGAGTCGAACCACCAGCGCGTGCCCTCCACCGAGGTGAACCACTGCCCGACGGGGATGGACACGGTGGATACGGGCATGCAACCATCCTAGCTGGTTACGGATGCCGCATCCGCACGCCTGGGCAGCGCATGCGCGGGCGGGCATGCGTTCCGGCCGCCCGGCCGAGGCGGCGCTTCAGCCGGCGGCCGCGCTCGCGGCCCGCCGCCGCACCACCGGCGTGATCTCGCGATGACGCCAGACGATGAGGTTCGCCCGGTCGAATCCACGACGGCACAGGCCGCAGCTCAGGGGGCGCTGGGGTTCACGGTAGCGGAAATGCTCGTGGCCCGCGGGACACCGGCCCACCCACGGCGCGAGCTCGTGCGCGACGTCGCCGTCGTGGGTGCGGCGACCGACGTAGCCGAGGTCCATTGCGATGGTCGCCCACTTCGGTCCGTGCCCGGCTCGCGGCCCCGCCATGGCATGCGCGACCTCGTGCAGCAGGATCTGGTGGATCTCGTCGTCGTCGTACCGGACGGCGAGGTACCGCGACACCGAGATGTGCTTCGCGGTGTAGTTGCAGAGACCGGCGCGCTTCTTCGCGTTGTCGAAGCCGAAGCTCCACACTCGCGGATCGAGGTGCAGCACGATGAGCGCCTCGGCCCACCGTCGCACGCGCTCGAGATCCGCCATGGGATGAGGATAGACCCGGCTGTGGGCCCGCGGGCGGAGGCGGTGACCCCCGAACGGGGAGCGTTTTTTCGCGGTCCCGATCCGCAGTGCGACGCGCCGGTCGCGGCGGTGATCGCTAGGTCGGCGCGAGCCGCACGCGGAACAGCTTGTCGTCGCCGGGGGAGGGCACGCCGCGCCCGTCGGTGTTGTTGCCGATGAACCAGAGCTCGCCGTCGGGGCCCGCCGTGACGTCGCGCAGGCGCCCGAGCTCCCCGACGAACCACGGCGTCGACGAGAGGGCGGCCCCCGAGGTGGCCGGGGCGATCGACCACAGCCGCTCGCCGCGCAGCGCCGCGAGGAACAGCGTGTCGCCCACGATCGCGAGCCCGCTCGGGCTGGCCTCGGCCGTCGACCACTGCATCACCGGGTCGACGAACCGCGGGTCGCCGGCCTGGCCCTCCACGAGCGGCCAGCCGTAGTTCGCGCCCGGGGTGATCCGGTTCAGCTCGTCCCAGGTGTTCTGGCCGAACTCGGCCGCCCACATCTCGCCCGCGGCATCCCAGGCCAGGCCCTGCGAGTTGCGGTGGCCGAACGACCACGTGTAGTTGCCGAACGGATTGCCGGGAGCGGGTCGGCCGGTTGGCGTCATCCGCAGGATCTTGCCCGAGAGCGAGTTCGGGTCCTGTGCGGCGGCGCTGTTGCCTGCGTCGCCCGCGGTCGCGTAGAGGAAGCCGTCCGGCCCGAACGCGATCCTGCCTCCGTTGTGGTTGCCGGCCTTCGGGATGCCCGTGAGGACGTCTTCGGGGGCGCCGAGGCCGAGCGAGCCGGGCGCGCCGGTGAGCGGCATCCGCACGATGCGATTGTCGGATGCCGCGGTGAAGTACGTGTACACGTATGCGGGTCGCTCGCCGTTGCCGAGGAGGAAGGCGAGCCCGAGCAGGCCGCCCTCGCCGCCCGGCACGACGCCGGGCACGGTCGCGGCGACCCGGAGCGAGCCGTCGCCCAAGACCTCGACGACGTTCGCAGTGTCGCGCTCGCTCACGAGCACGCCTCCGGAGGGCAGCCGCAGGATGGACCACGGCGCCTGCAGGCCCTGGGCCACGACCTCCACGCCGCCCGACGGCTGCAGCACCGGCGGCGGACCCGTGTGCGTCGGCGTCGCCGGCGGCATCGACGGGGTCGGCGTGCCGGGGGGCGTCGACGGCAGGGTGCTGCGCTCGGGCGCGGGCGCGAGGCATCCGGCGAGGGCGAGGCAGAGCGCGGCGGCGGTCGTGACCATTGCGGCGCGGACGGCGGCGCGTGTGGCCGTGTGCGTGCGCGGGTGGTCGTGCGTGCGCGGGTGGTCGTGCGTGCGCGGGTGGTCGTGCGTACGCAGGCGACCCGGTTCGCGCGGCCGGCCGGCCTCGCGCTCGGTGCATGCCGCGTTCCGCATCCGACCTCCCCGTCCCAGTGTGCGCGATGCTTCGGCAGAATGGGAGGATGCAGCCGGTGATCGACCTGAACAGCGACCTCGGCGAGTCCTTCGGGGCGTGGCGGGTCGGCGACGACGAGGCGATGTTCGCCATCGTGTCGAGCGCGAATGTCGCGTGCGGCTTCCACGCCGGCGACCCGCTCACGATGGCCGAGAGCGCCGGGCGCGCCGCACGGCACGGCGTGGCGCTCGGCGCGCATCCCGGTTACCGCGACCTCGTCGGCTTCGGCCGTCGCGCGCTCGACACGAGCCCGGCCGAGATCGCCGCAGAGCTCCTCGTGCAGCTCGGCGCCCTCGACGGGGTCGCCCGCGGCGCCGGCATCCGCGTGCGCTACGTCAAGGCGCACGGTGCGCTCTACCACCGCCTCGCGGCCGACGAGCCCGCCGCGCACGCGTTCGCCGAGGCGATCGCGCGGTACGACGCCACCCTGCCGGTGCTCGGACCTCCATCGAGCGCGCTCGAGCGGGCAGCGGATGCCGCGGGCCTCCGCTTCGCCCGTGAGGCGTTCGTCGACCGGGGTTACGTCGCCGACGGCTCGCTCGTGCCGCGTGGCGAGCCCGGCGCGGTCGTAGACGACCCGGCGGCCGCGGCCGACCGTGCCCTCGAGCTCGCCGAGACCGGCGGGATCACGGCCGACGATGGGAGCCGGGTCGAGCTGGCCCCCGACTCGCTCTGCCTGCACGGCGACACCCCGGGCGCCGTGGGGATGGCGCGCGCGGTGCGCGACGCGCTCGAGGCGGCCGGCGTCGAGATCCGGGCGTTCGCATGAGCCGGCGGCTCCTGCCCAGCGGCGACTCCGCGCTGCTCGTCGAGTGCGACTCCCTCGAGGAGGTGCTCGCGCTGCACGACGCGCTCGCCGCGGACCCGCGGCCCGGCGTCCTCGAGCTCGTGCCCGCGGCCCGCACGATCCTCGTGTCCGTCGATCCCGCGCGCATCCCGCTCGAGTCCGCGGCGACCTGGGTGCGGCGCATCCCCGCAGAGGCCGTGTCGCGCGTCGCCGGTGCGGTCGCCGACCCTGTCACCATCCCGGTCGCGTACGACGGCGACGACCTCGCGGCCACGGCCGCGGCGCTTGCGGTCTCGCCCGAGGCGCTCGTCGCGCGGCACACCGGGATCCAGTGGCGGGTCGCGTTCATCGGCTTCGCCCCCGGGTTCGGCTACCTCGTCAGCGACGACTGGCCGTTCGAGGTGCCCAGGCTCGCCGCGCCGCGCACGCGCGTGCCGGCCGGGTCGGTCGCGCTCGCGGGGGCATTCAGCGGCGTGTACCCGCGGCAGAGCCCCGGCGGCTGGCGGCTCATCGGCCGCACCGACGCGACCCTGTGGGATCCCGAGGCACCCGAGCCGGCCCTGCTCGAACCCGGCCGTCGCGTGCGGTTCGAGGCGATCGGCGCGGGATGACCCGCCTGCACGTCGAGCACCCCGGCGCGTCGGCGCTCGTGGAGGATCTCGGACGACCCGGCCTCGCCCACCTCGGTGTCGCGGCATCCGGTGCGCTCGACCGCGGCGCCCTGGCGCTCGCGAACCGGCTCGTCGGCAACCCCGACGGCGCCGCCGCCCTCGAGCTCCTCGTGGGCGGGTTCCGTGCTCGGTTCGAGGGCGAGGCGTGGTTCGCGGTGACGGGGGCGTGGGGCCCGGTGATGCTCGACGGGCGGCCGGTGCCGCCGTACACGGCCGCGCGGGCGCACGACGGCGCGGTGCTCGAGCTCGGCACGGCGGCGCGCGGCATCCGCTACCTGCTCGCGGTGCGCGGAGGGCTCGACGTGCCCGCCGTGCTCGGGTCGCGTTCGCGCGACACGCTCGCCGCCCTCGGACCGGAACCGATGGTCGCCGGGCAGGCGCTCGAGATCGGCGCGGAGCCCGCGGCATCCGTGCCCGTGGTCGACCAGGACGTCGCGTTCCCTCCCGCGCAGGGCTCGGTGACGCTCGCCGTGCTGCCCGGCCCGCGCGCCGACTGGTTCACGGATGCCGCGGGCACGGCGCTCTTCGAACGCCCGTGGCGGCTCTCGGAGCACGCCGACCGCATCGGCGCCCGGCTCGTCGGCCCCCCGCTCGGGCGACGCCGCACCGGAGAGCTCGCGAGCGAGGCGACCGTGCCGGGATCGATGCAGGTCGCCGGCGACGGACAGCCGACGATCCTGCTCGCCGACCGCCCCGTGACCGGCGGCTACCCGGTGATCGCGATCGTCGCGCCGGGCTCGCTCGACGCCGTCGCCCAGCTCCGCCCGGGCCAGGAGGTGCGCTTCCGTCACGCCTGAGCGCGCGTCAGCGGCCGGGCTTCGAAAGGAACACCGAGCGCGCGGGCGGCGGCGACGGCACCGCCGTGGCATCCGTGACGACGGGCGCGCCCGCGATGAAGCGACGGAGTTCGTCGCCGTCGACGAGCTTCGCGGGGGACGGATCGCTCGCGAGGCGTCGCGGGAGGCCGGCGAACGGCAGCTCGTCGTGCGAGGCGTACATCACGACGTTGCCGAACCGGCGACCCTTCAGCATCGACGTGTCGGCGGCGATCGCGAGGTGCGGGAAGACGTGCGCGAGCGTCGCGGCCTGCGACCGGGCGAACGCGAGGCCGGCGCCGTCGGCGACGTTCACGGCCACGATGCCGCCCGGCGCGAGCCGCGGTGAGATGAGGCCGTAGAACTCCGCGCTCGTGACGTGCGCGGGCGTGCGCGCGCCCGAGAAGATGTCGACGACGGCGATGTCGACCGCGCCGTCGAGGCCCGACGGCAGCTTCTGCAGCACCTCCCGAGCGTCGCCGTGCCGCACCCGCACCTGTGCGCCACGCGGGAGCGGGAGGTGCTCCCGCACGAGGTCGACGAGGTCGCTCTCGAGCTCGACGACCTGCTGGCGGGATCCCGGCCGCGTGGCCGCGACGTAGCGCGGCAGGGTGAGCGCGCCCCCGCCGAGGTGCAGCGCCGTGATCGGCTCGCCCTCTGGACGCACGAGGTCGATCGCGTGGCCGATACGCCGCACGTACTCGAACCCGAGCCAGTCGGGGCGCTCCAGCTCGACATGGGACTGCGGGGTGCCGTCGACGTACAGCGTCCACGATCCCGGCACCGAGCGCGACTCCTCCAGACGGGCGACGTGGCCGCTCACGGCGAGGCGGCGTTCGAGCTCTGGCACGGATGCCACGCTACCCGCCCTGGATGCCGGCATGCCGCGAGGAGCCCGACGCCCACAGGCCCGCATCCGCTCAGCACGGCCCCCAGAGCGCGGCGTCGAGCCGGTGTCCGGCGAGCACGGCCGAGGGGAACGGCCCTGCGCTGGCGAGTCGCTCGGCGACCCCGTCGGGGAGTCCGTCGGGTGCCGCGACGAGGATCGCGTTGCCCTCCTCCGCGCCCGAGACCACGCCGGGGTCGCCCGCGACGAGCAGCTCCGCGCCGGGGTCGGCCCGGGCGAATGCCCGAGCCTGCGCGCGCAGCCGCGTGAGCCCTGGCGCGTCGGCCACGTTCACGACCACGAGCCCCCCGGGTGCGAGGAGCCCGAGGCATCCGCCCATGAATGAAGGCTCGTCGACGAACGACGGCGCCTCGAGCCGCGCGTAGAGGTCGACGACGACGGCATCGAACCGTGGGCCGCCGGTGGACCGGCCGAGCACGTCGAGGGCGTCACGTGCATCGGCGAGGCGGAGGTCGACGTCGGCGTCGTCGGGCAACGGCAGGCGCGCGAGCACCACCGCGACGAGGTCCGCGTCGTGCTCGACGACGACCTGCGCCGAGCCGGGTCGCGTCGCGGCCACGTAGCGGGGGAGCGTGAGGGCGCCGCCGCCGAGGTGCAGCGCGCGGATCGGTTCGCCCGCGGGGCGCACCGCGTCCAGCACGTGGCCGATGCGCCGCACGTACTCGAAGAACAGCCTCGTCGGATCGTCGGGGTCGACGTGCGACTGCGCGGTGCCGTCGACGAGGAGCGTGATCCCGGTGGGCGAGAACACGTCGGCCTCGAACTCGATGCGGGGCTGCGCCATGCCTGCATCGTGCCACGATCGCGGCCGGCGCGCGGAGTGAGCAATCGTTGCTCAGGCGCGGGGCTCGCGGCATCCGCGACCCTAGGATCAGGACCACGACGAGGAGGCGACATGACCGAGATCTACGACCAGCTCGGCGGTCCCGACGGGCTGCGCACCGCGGTGACGGTGTTCTACAACCGCATCACGGCCGACGAGGAGCTCGGTCCCTGGTTCGAGGGCGTCGACCTCGACCGACTCAAGGCGCACCAGCGCGCGTTCCTCACGGCGGCCTTCGGCGGTCCGCAGGTCTTCTCCGGCCGCGGACTGCGCGAGGCGCACGCCGACCTCGCGATCACGGATGCCGCGTTCGACGGCATGGTGACCACGCTCCTCAGGAGCCTCGCCGACCTGGGTGTGCCGAAGGAGGCCGTCGGCGCCGTCGGAGAGCGCCTCGAGGGGGCGCGCGCGGACATCGTCACCGCCTGATCGCGCATCGCGGGGGCATGACCGCCAAGGGGCGTCCGCCCGGCTCAGGCCTGCAGCTCGTGGCGTCCCCGGATGCCGAGCTTCGCGTACGTGGACTGCAGGTGGTTGTTCACCGTGCGCGGTGAGAGGAACAGCCGGGTCGCGATCTCGTTCGAGCTGAGCCCCTGCGCGGCGAGCGATGCGATCTCGCGTTCGCGCGGCGTGAGCGGCTCCGTGCCCTCGGAGAACCGCAGCAACGGCGTGCGAGCGCCCTCGCAGGCAGCGGCGAGGGACGCGGCCCGCTGCAGGTCGGCCGTGGCCTCGCGACCGCGGCCGTCGGCGCGTGCCGCCTGCCCTGCCGACGCGAACGCCTCTGCCGCGTAGAGCAGGTGGCCGATCGACTCCCACTCGGCGCCCACCGTGCGCAGGGCTGCGGCATCGGCGTCGGCTTCCGCGCGCGCGTGGGCGAGCCGGCGTCGCACCGCGGGGGAGTCGGATGCCGCGACGAGGCGCTCGAGCCGGCCGGCGGCGGTGCGGGCGTGCGTCCTCGCGCCGAACCTCGCGAGCTGGTGCAGGAGCCCCGCCGCGACGCTCACCGCACCGCGCGGCTCGATCACGTCGACGCGCGCGAGGATCGTCGCGGCGGCGGCATCCGGCCGGCCCTCGCCGACGGCGATCCACGCATCGGCGAGGGCCGTGACGGAGTTGTCGACGTCGAGGCCCTCGATGACCCGGGCGCGGAAGCCTCGCGCGAGCCCGAGGTCGCCCTGCTCCGCCGCGAGGATCGCGAGGAAGCAGATCGCGAACTCGCGAAGCGACTTGGGCCCATGCAGCTCGGCGCCGCCCTGCGTGTCGCGGAACCAACGGGCAGCCGTGTCGAGGCGCCCGAGCTGCCAGAAGATGCGCCCCATCAAGAACTCGTCGAGCCGCGCCGTCAGTTCGTCGTCGTGCCGGATCGCGTCGTGCAGCGACTCGATCACGGTGGATCGGGCGTCGTCGAGCCGGTCGGCCGCGATGAGCGCGTGCGCGTGCACGATCTCTGCGCGACGCTGCGGGATGACGGAATGCTCGCCCTTCGCGAAGGCGACCGCGTGCTCGGCCGCGGCGACCGCCTCGTCGCTCCGGCCGAGCGTCGCGAGGGGCATCGCACGCGAGAGTTGAAGCACCGCCTGCTCGAACTCGCTGTCGCCCGAGACGGCCGCAGCGGATTCCACGTGCGCGAGCGCCTCGTGCGCGTACTCGAGGTTCACGAGGAGCACGGCCTTGCTGAGCGCGATCGTCGCCGACTGGCCGGGAAGGGTGCGCTCGAGCGACTCGAGCAGCTCGAGGCCGCGGGCGCTGCCGAGCGGGTCGCCGCCGAAGACGTCGGCACGGGCCGCGCCGATCGCGGCGAGGAGCTCCTCGGGGCCACCGTCGGCGCGTGCGCGCTCCTCGGCGCGCGCGAGCGTCGCGAGGGCGTCCTCCGCGCGACCGAGCGACCAGAGCAGCTCACCGTGCAGGAGCAGGGTTCCCGCGTCGTCGGCGCCTGCGGCCACGGCGGCGGCCGCGAGGCGCTCCGCGGTGCGGCGGTCGTGCGCCATCCGGGCGAGCGCCGCCGTCCGTGCGAGGAGCTCCGCGTCCGACGGGCGGCCGGCGTCGAGCCGCCAGATCGCCACCCGCAGCTCATCGCCGGGGCTCATCGGCCGCGACGCCACCACGTCGGCCTGCTCGAGCAGCAGCGACACCGCGCGCAAGCGCGGGATGCTGTCACGCACGGCCGAGGCGTAATGCGGGTGCGCGAGCCCGACGCGCATCCGCGCGCCCGATTCGTCGACCCGGATCAGGCCGCGCAGCTCGAGCTTCGCGAGCGCCTCGGGCGCCCCCGGGCGGGCGAACTCGTCGAACGCGAGCGGTTCGCAGAGGGCGAGCCGCTCGACGGTGTCGCGCTCGTCGTCGCCGAGCACCCTGAGCCGCGCCCGGATCAGGTCCCGTAGCGCGGGCGTGCCCACCGGCACGCCGACGAGCTGCCAGAGCCCGTCGGCGGCGACGAGCGAGCCGGCCTCGGCGGCCCCGATCGCGAGTTCGCGCAGGAACAGCGGGTTGCCGTGCGAGACGCGGTGCAGCTCCACGGCGTCGCGGTGGGCGATGGGGCCGCCGAGCACGCGGGTGAGGAGCTCGCTCACCTCGTCGACGTCGAGCGGCGCGAGGTCGAGTCGCACGGCATCGCCCGACGCCGCGAGGGAGAGGAGGCCGTCGGGCACGGGGTCGGACTCGCGCACGGTCGCGATGAGCCGCAGCATCCCGGTCTCGACGAGCTGGGCGATGAGCGCGACCGAGACCGAGTCGACCGCCGACACGTCGTCGACCGTGAGGATCGTGCGACGCCCGCCGGCGATGCCGCGCACGGCGGCGCTCGCCGCGGCGAACAGCGCCACCGGCTCGTCGGCCGCGGTGATCATCGCGACGGGGTCCCCGGCGAGCACCGGAGCGAGAGCGCCCAGCGGAACGGCGCTCAGGGCCGTGTTGCCGCTCGCGGCGAGCACGCACCATGCGTCGTCGGCCAGCCGCTCGGCGACGGTGTGCATGACCCTGCTCTTGCCGATGCCGGACGCGCCGTAGACGAGCACGCTGCGCGATGGCCCATTGAGCGCGGCCGTCGCGCGTTCGATCACGGCGTCCCTGCCGACGAGCGGCCACGCCTCGTCGAGCCCTCGCGGCGCCTCCGCGGGTTCCCCAGGTCCCAACGACACCCTCACGCCTTTCGGTCTCCGGCGAGCCCGGTGGATTCACTGTACGGCGCGGTCGCGATCGGGGCACGGCGACGGATGCCCCCCGAACGGGTGAAGCCCTGAGCAATCGCAGGCCGCGTGTGAGCAACGGATGCCGCGTCGTGAGCAACGGATGCCGCGGAATGAGCAGGCGCTGCCCATCCGGCGGCACGGTGCTCCCCCCGATGCTGATCTACGGCAGCCAGCCGCTGCCCAGCGGACCGGATCGGCGCCGCGACCCAGGACCTCCAGGAGGAGACTCCGATGCGATTCCCGTCGCCGACCACAGACCCGGATGCCGCGGCACGTGCGACCCCGAACGTCGTGCCGCGGCATCCGGCCCACCCGGCCTTGGGCCGGCGGGCCAACCCGACCCGACACACACACCACCAACCAGCAACACCACAGAACACGGAGCAGATCATGAGCATGTTCAAGCAGTTCGGCGACATGGCCAAGATGGTGAAGGCCGCTCCCGGCCTCATCGACCAGGCCAATACGCTCGCCGCCCAGTCCGAGGCGTACCGCGCCCAGATGGACGCCCAGGCCGTGCACGCGATGACGGCGCAGGCGGCCCCGGGCAACCTCGAGCCCATCGCGGGTGTCGACCTCGACCGGTACGCACGCATCGTCAAGGGCATCGCCGCCTACGGCTACGACGAGACGAAGCTGCCGCTCGTCGCCGGCCTGTTCGGCGTCGACCCGTCGTCATGGGTCGAGGCGCAGGCCGGCTGGGGTGCGCGCATCCAGGCCGACCGCGGCGTCGGTCGCCGGTTCAACGAGATCTACGCGGCGGTGTGAGATGGGATTCCTGAAGGACCTCGCCACGCTGACCGCCAAGGGCAACGCCGCCTACGCACGCATGGACGTCGGCGCGACCCTGGAGGCCGCGAGCCGGTCGATGGACCAGGCCGGCCGCGTGCTGGCGGCGTCCACGCCGCACGCAGACGAGGAGTGGCTGGAGGCAGTCCGGCTGCGCACCACCGGCACCGTCGTCGATGCCCGCCAGCTGCCGATGGTGATCGGCATGAACGTCGTGGTCGAGCTCGACCTCGTCGTGGCGATGCCGAGCGGCTTCCCGCTGCCGGTCACGCGCACCGAGCAGGTCGCCCCGCAGCACCTGGCACGCGTCGCGCCCGGCTCGACGGTCGAGGTCAGCATCGTGCCCGGGAGGCCGGAGTCGGTGCGCATCGAGTGGGGCGCCTGACGCCTCGCGCTGTATTGCCGCACCACCCGGGACGGCCCCGCGAGGCCCCTGCCGACACCCGAACCGGCGGGGCCCTCGCGTCTTATACCCGAGTTGCGCGAACAAATCAAGAATCTCGCTGGACATCGCGCGTCGCATGACATATAGTGGATCTTTGCGCTCCCAGACCCAGCATGCCTTCATATTGCGGTCGGCTTACGCGTGCCGAGGTTCATGACCTCGAGCATCCGCACACGTCTCGGGGGTTCCACTCTCCGCTACCGACAGTGAACCGGCCCACGGGCCGATGGAGGTTATTTCACTTGGCTGCTGCGCGCAACGCAACCACGCCCACCCCCAAGAACGGACGCGGTGCAAGCCGCCTCTCGTTCGCAAAGGTCACCGACACCCTCACCGTACCCGACCTCCTCGCCCTCCAGACCGAGAGCTTCGACTGGCTGGTCGGCAACGACGCGTGGAAGGCGCGCGTCGAGGCTGCGGTCGAGGCCGGTCGCAAGGACCTGCCCGAGTCCACCGGCCTCGAGGAGATCTTCGAGGAGATCTCGCCCATCGAGGACCTCGGCGAGACCATGCAGCTCTCGTTCACCAACCCCGAGCTCGAGCCGCCGAAGTACACGATCGACGAGTGCAAGGAGAAGGGCAAGACCTACTCCGCGCCGCTCTACGTGAACGCCGAGTTCATGAACCACCTCACGGGTGAGATCAAGACGCAGACCGTCTTCATGGGCGACTTCCCGCTCATGACCCCCAAAGGCACCTTCGTCATCAACGGTACCGAGCGCGTCGTCGTCTCGCAGCTCGTCCGTTCGCCCGGCGTCTACTTCGAGCGCACCCCCGAGAAGACCTCCGACAAGGACATCTACTCGGCGCGCGTCATCCCGAGCCGCGGCGCGTGGCTCGAGTTCGAGATCGACAAGCGCGACCAGGTCGGCGTCCGCATCGACCGCAAGCGCAAGCAGTCCGTCACGGTGTTCCTGAAGGCCCTTGGCCTCACGAGCGAGGAGATCCTCGAGGAGTTCGCCGGCTACGAGTCGATCGCGCTCACCCTCGAGAAGGACAACATCCTCACGAAGGAAGAGGCGCTCAAGGACATCTACCGCAAGCTGCGCCCGGGCGAGCAGGTCGCCGCCGAGGCCGCGCGTGCGCTCCTCGACAACTTCTACTTCAACCCGAAGCGCTACGACCTCGCCAAGGTCGGCCGGTACAAGATCAACAACAAGCTCGGCCTCGAGGCGCCGCTCACCGACTCGGTGCTCACGGTGCAGGACATCGTCGCCACGATCAAGTACCTCGTCGCCCTGCACGACGAGCGCACGACGATCCCGGGTCGCCGCGGCGGCAAGGCGGTCGACCTCCGCCTCGACGTCGACGACATCGACAACTTCGGCAACCGTCGCATCCGCGCGGTCGGCGAGCTCATCCAGAACCAGGTGCGCACCGGCCTCAGCCGGATGGAGCGCGTCGTTCGCGAGCGCATGACCACGCAGGACATCGAGGCGATCACCCCGCAGACCCTGATCAACGTGCGACCCGTCGTCGCGGCGATCAAGGAGTTCTTCGGCACGTCGCAGCTGTCGCAGTTCATGGACCAGAACAACCCGCTGGCCGGCCTCACGCACAAACGCCGCCTCTCGGCGCTCGGCCCCGGCGGCCTCTCGCGCGACCGCGCGGGCGTCGAGGTCCGCGACGTGCACCCCTCGCACTACGGCCGGATGTGCCCGATCGAGACGCCGGAAGGCCCGAACATCGGCCTCATCGGCTCGCTCGCGTCGTTCGCGCGCATCAACTCGTTCGGCTTCATCGAGACGCCGTACCGCAAGGTTGTCTCGGGCAAGGTCACCGCGCAGATCGACTACCTCACCGCGATGGAGGAGGAAGACTACATCGTCGCCCAGGCCAACGCGCCGTTGAAGGCCGACGGCCACTTCGTGGAGGACCGCGTGCTCGCCCGCAAGAAGGGCGGCGAGGTCGACCTGTTCCCGGCCGACGAGATCGGCTACATGGACGTCTCGCCGCGCCAGATGGTGTCGGTCGCCACGTCGCTCATCCCATTCCTCGAGCACGACGACGCGAACCGCGCCCTCATGGGTGCGAACATGCAGCGCCAGGCGGTGCCGCTGCTGCGCAGCGACTCGCCGTTCGTCGGCACCGGCATGGAGGGCTACGCCGCGATCGACGCGGGTGACGTGGTCGCCGCCGACAAGGCGGGCGTCGTCGCCGAGGTCTCGGCCGACACGGTCACCGTGCAGCTCGACGAGGGCGGCACGCAGACCTACTACCTGCGCAAGTTCGACCGCTCCAACCAGGGCACGTCGTACAACAACCGCGTCATCGTCTCGGCGGGCGACCGCATCGAGGCCGGCGAGGTCATCGCCGACGGTCCCGCGACCGACAACGGCGAGCTCGCGCTCGGCAAGAACCTCCTCGTGGCGTTCATGCCGTGGGAGGGCCACAACTTCGAGGACGCGATCATCCTCAGCCAGAACCTCGTGAAGGACGACGTGCTCTCGTCGATCCACATCGAGGAGTACGAGGTCGACGCGCGTGACACGAAGCTCGGCAAGGAGGAGATCACCCGTGACCTCCCCAACGTCAGCCCCGACCTGCTCGCCGACCTCGACGAGCGCGGCATCATCCGCATCGGCGCCGAGGTGCGTCCCGGCGACATCCTCGTGGGCAAGGTCACGCCGAAGGGCGAGACCGAGCTCTCGGCCGAGGAGCGACTGCTCCGCGCGATCTTCAACGAGAAGAGCCGCGAGGTGCGCGACACGTCGCTGAAGGTCCCCCACGGTGAGCAGGGCACGATCATCGGCGTCAAGGTGTTCGACGCGCAGGACGGCGACGACGAGCTCGGCTCGGGCGTCAACCAGCGCGTGGTCGTCTACATCGCCCAGAAGCGCAAGATCACCGAGGGCGACAAGCTCGCCGGCCGCCACGGCAACAAGGGCGTCATCTCGAAGATCCTCCCGGTCGAGGACATGCCGTTCCTCGCCGACGGCACGCCGGTCGACGTCATCCTGAACCCGCTCGGCATCCCCGGTCGCATGAACTTCGGCCAGGTGCTCGAGACCCACCTCGGATGGGTCGCCAAGCAGGGCTGGAAGGTCGACGGCAACCCGGCGTGGGCCAAGAAGCTCCCGAAGGACGCGCATGAGGCGGCGCCCGGCACCAAGGTCGCGACCCCGGTGTTCGACGGCGCGCTCGAAGAGGAGATCGCGGGTCTCCTCGACTCGACGCTTCCCAATCGCGACGGCGAGCGACTGATCGACTCGAGCGGCAAGACGCAGCTCTACGACGGCCGCTCCGGCGAGCCCTTCCCGTACCCGGTCTCGGTCGGCTACATGTACATCCTGAAGCTGCACCACCTCGTGGACGACAAGATCCACGCGCGCTCCACCGGCCCGTACTCGATGATCACCCAGCAGCCGCTGGGTGGGAAGGCGCAGTTCGGCGGCCAGCGCTTCGGTGAGATGGAGGTGTGGGCGCTCGAGGCCTACGGCGCCGCATACGCGCTGCAGGAGCTCCTCACGATCAAGTCCGACGACATCCTCGGCCGCGTCAAGGTGTACGAGGCCATCGTCAAGGGCGAGAACATCCAGGAGCCCGGCATCCCCGAGTCCTTCAAGGTGCTCATGAAGGAGATGCAGTCGCTCTGCCTGAACGTCGAGGTCCTCTCGGCCGACGGCACCGCCGTGAGCCTGCGCGACACCGATGACGAGGCCTTCCGCGCAGCGGAGGAGCTCGGCATCAACATCTCCGCGCGCTTCGAATCGTCGAACATCGACGAGATCTGATCCCGGCCAGAACGACGACAGAGACTTTCTAGGAGAGAAATTGCTCGACGCAACCACTTTTGACGAGCTTCGCATCGGTCTGGCCACCGCCGACGACATCCGTCGTTGGTCCTATGGCGAGGTCAAGAAGCCCGAGACCATCAACTACCGCACGCTCAAGCCCGAGAAGGACGGCCTCTTCGGCGAGCAGATCTTCGGACCCAGCCGCGACTGGGAGTGTGCGTGCGGCAAGTACAAGCGCGTGCGCTTCAAGGGCATCGTCTGCGAGCGCTGCGGTGTCGAGGTCACGAAGTCCTCGGTGCGTCGTGAGCGGATGGGCCACATCGAGCTCGCCGCCCCGGTGACCCACATCTGGTACTTCAAGGGCGTGCCCTCGCGCCTCGGCTACCTGCTCGACATGGCGCCGAAGGACCTCGAGAAGGTCATCTACTTCGCGGCCTACATGGTCATCGAGGTCGACGAAGAGGGTCGTCACGCCGACATGCCCGGCCTCGAGAACGAGCTCCGCCTCGAGATCAAGACGATCGGCGACCAGCGCGACGCGCGCATCGCCGAGCTGATGGCGCGCAAGGAGGCCGAGCTCGCCGAGCTCGAGGCCGAGGGCGCCAAGAGCGACCAGCGCAAGCGCGCCGAGGCCGCGGCCGACAAGGAGATGGCCGGCGTCCGCAAGAGCGCCGACGAGCAGATCGCGCACCTCGAGCGCGTGTGGGAGGACTTCCGCACCCTCAAGGTCGGCGACCTCAAGCCCGAGGACTCGGTGTTCCACGAGCTCCAGGACCGCTTCGGCATGTACTTCGACGCCTACATGGGCGCCGAGGCCATCAAGAAGCGCCTCCTGGCGTTCGACCTGGCCGCCGAGGCGGAGGACCTGCGCCTGCAGATCGCCGAGGGCAAGGGCCAGAAGAAGATCCGCGCGATCAAGCGCCTGCGCGTCGTCAGCTCCTTCCTGCAGACCGGCAACTCGCCGGCCGCGATGGTGCTCGACGTCGTGCCGGTGATCCCGCCGGAGCTCCGCCCGATGGTGCAGCTCGACGGCGGTCGCTTCGCGACCTCCGACCTCAACGACCTCTACCGTCGTGTGATCAACCGGAACAACCGCCTCCGTCGCCTGCTCGACCTCGGGGCGCCCGAGATCATCGTGAACAACGAGAAGCGGATGCTGCAGGAGGCCGTCGACGCGCTGTTCGACAACGGTCGTCGTGGCCGCCCGGTCACGGGCACCGGCAACCGCGCCCTGAAGTCCCTGAGCGACATGCTCAAGGGCAAGCAGGGTCGTTTCCGCCAGAACCTGCTCGGCAAGCGCGTCGACTACTCGGGCCGTTCGGTCATCGTGGTCGGCCCGCAGCTGAAGCTGCACCAGTGCGGCCTGCCCAAGCAGATGGCGCTCGAGCTCTTCAAGCCGTTCGTCATCAAGCGCCTCATCGACCTGAGCCACGCGCAGAACATCAAGGCCGCCAAGCGCATGGTGGAGCGTTCGCGTCCGCAGGTGTGGGACGTGCTCGAGGAGATCATCCGCGAGCGCCCCGTGCTGCTGAACCGCGCGCCCACCCTGCACCGCCTCGGCATCCAGGCGTTCGAGCCGCAGCTCGTCGAGGGCAAGGCCATCCAGCTCCACCCGCTCGTCTGCGCCGCGTTCAATGCGGACTTCGACGGCGACCAGATGGCCGTGCACCTGCCGCTGTCGGTCGAGGCGCAGGCCGAGGCCCGCATCCTGATGCTCGCGTCGAACAACATCCTGAAGCCGTCGGACGGCCGCCCGGTGACCCTGCCCTCGCAGGACATGATCATCGGCCTGCACCACCTGACGACGCAGAAGGACGGCGCCGCGGGTGAGGGTCGTGCGTTCTCGTCGATCGCCGAGGCCATCCTCGCGTTCGACCAGAACCGCCCGGGTGAGATCGCGCTCGACCTCAACGCCAAGGTGAGGATCCGCCTCGAGGGGCTGCACTTCGCGGAGGGCGGCGAGCCCGAGGGCTTCGAGTCCGGCAAGCCGTTCCTCCTCGAGACCACGCTCGGTCGTGCGCTCTTCAACGAGGCGCTGCCGGAGGACTACCCGTACTTCAACGCGCAGGCCGGCAAGGGCCAGATCTCGTCGATCGTCAACGACCTCGCCGAGCGCTACCCGAAGACGGAGGTTGCCGCCACGCTCGACCGCATCAAGGACGCCGGCTTCCGCTGGGCGACCCGTTCGGGCGTGACTGTGGCCCTCTCGGACATCGTGACCCCGCCGAACAAGGGCGAGATCGTCTCGAAGTACGAGAAGCAGGCCGCCAAGGTGCAGTCGCAGTTCGAGAAGGGCCTCACCACGGACCTCGAGCGTCGCCAGGAGCTCATCCAGATCTGGACCAAGGCCACCGACGAGGTCGCCAAGGCCATGCAGGAGAACTTCCCGACCGACAACACCATCAACCGCATGGTCACGTCGGGCGCTCGTGGCAACTGGCTGCAGGTGCGCAACATCGCCGGCATGCGAGGCCTGGTGAACAACCCGAAGGGCGAGATCATCCCCCGTCCGATCATCTCCTCGTACCGCGAGGGGCTGTCGGTGGCGGAGTACTTCATCGCGACGCACGGTGCCCGCAAGGGCCTGGCCGACACGGCCCTCCGTACGGCCGACTCGGGGTACCTCACGCGTCGTCTCGTCGACGTCTCGCAGGATGTCATCATCCGCGAGGACGATTGCGGCACGACCAAGGGCCTCGACCTGCCGATCGCGACGACGGATGCCTCTGGCAGCCTCGTGCGCGACCCGAACGTCGAGAACTCGGTGTTCGCCCGTTCGCTCGCGGCCGACGCCGTGGACGCCAAGGGCGAGGTCGTGGCCGAGGCCGGCTCCGACGTCGGCGACGTGCTCATCAACGAGCTCATCGCGGCCGGCGTGGAGTCGATCAAGGTCCGCTCGGTGCTCACCTGCGAGTCCGCCGTCGGCGTGTGCGCGAAGTGCTACGGCCGTTCGCTCGCGACCGGCAAGCTCGTCGACATCGGTGAGGCGGTCGGCATCATCGCGGCCCAGTCGATCGGCGAGCCCGGCACGCAGCTCACGATGCGTACCTTCCACACCGGTGGCTCGGCCTCGGCCGACGACATCACGCAGGGTCTTCCCCGCGTGCAGGAGCTCTTCGAGGCCCGCACCCCCAAGGGTGCGTCGCCGATCGTCGAGGCCGCCGGCCGGATCACCATCGACGAGTCCGAGCGACAGCGCAAGGTCATCCTCACGCCCGACAACGGCGACGAGCCGATCGCGTACAACGTGCTCAAGCGTTCGACCCTCCTCGTGGAGGACGGCCAGCACGTCGAGCTCGGCCAGCAGCTGATCGTCGGCACCGTCGACCCGAAGGAGGTCCTCCGGGTGAAGGGCATGCGCGAGGTGCAGAAGCACCTGGTGTACGGCGTGCAGGACGTGTACCGCTCGCAGGGCGTGCCGATCCACGACAAGCACATCGAGGTCATCGTGCGCCAGATGCTGCGCAAGGTCACCGTCGTCGACCACGGCGACACCGATCTGCTCCCCGGCGAGCTCGTCGACCGCTCGAAGTACAACGGGATCAACCGTGCCGCGCTCACCGAGGGCAAGAGGACGGCCTCGGCGCGCCAGGAGGTCATGGGCATCACCAAGGCCTCGCTCGCGACCGAGTCGTGGCTGTCGGCAGCGTCCTTCCAGGAGACGACCCGCGTGCTCACGCAGGCCGCCATGGAGGGCAAGTCCGACCCGCTCGTCGGCCTCAAGGAGAACGTGATCATCGGAAAGCTGATCCCCGCCGGCACCGGTCTGAGCAAGTACCGGAGCGTCGCGGTCGAGGCCACAGAGGAGGCGAAGGCGGAGCGCTACCCGAACCGCATCTTCACCGACGACGCGGCCTTCGCCGAGGGCGACCTCAGCTTCGTCGACTTCGACGCCTTCTCGAGCGACGACTTCACGCCCGGCAGCTACAGCTGATCCCGCAGGTCGAGTAGGCGCGCAGCGCCGTATCGAGACCGCACGAAGGGCCCCGGAGCGATCCGGGGCCCTTCGTCGTTCCGGCACGCCTCGGTCGACGCTCCGTCGGTCGAGCGGATGCCGCATCTCCACGCGTCACGGTCCGTCCTGATGGTGCCGGTGGGGGCAGGGGCGGTAGCATCAGGCACTTCGTCCCAGCCTCCCACGCCGGGACGCACCCAGTGAAAGGCACCGCGTTGTCGCAGGTACCCTCCGCCGAGCGCCCTCCCCTCGTCCGCCGACCGGTGTTCTGGCTCCTCCTGATCGCGGCGGTGTTGGTCGTGGTCATCGCCGTGGTCCTCGGGTTCGCACTCGGCGCGCCCCGCGGCGGCGACGCGGCCACGATGGCCGCCCCGACGTCTGCACCTCGGGCGACGACGGATGCCGCGACGGCCCCGGCGACCGAGACGGCGTCGCCCGCGGACCAGACCGGCGTGGTGATCCCTGCGACGTGCGACGGCATCTACACGCGCGACTGGTCAGGCGACCTCGCACCGCGGGTGCTCAATCCGGCGTGGGTCTCCGACCCGGCGCGCGGGTTCAAGCGCTATGGCAGCAACGATGTCGGGCTGGTGACGATGCTCGAGGCGACGACGCGCCTCGAGTGCAACTGGGTGCCCGAGGGCGGAGCAACCCACCTGTTCCTGGTGACCGGGGTCGCTCAGCTGACCCCCGAGCAGCAGGGGAGCATCCTCGACCACCTGGCGACCACCGACATGGACTGCTACGACGAGTCGGGCGGAACCCGATGCGTCATCGAGCGCGAGGAAAGCGAGACCTGGGGTGAGTCGCACTTCGTGCGCGACGGCATCTGGATCGCGACGAGGTGGGGCGTGAGCGGGCCCAGCGGCTACACCGCCGACATCGTGGCCGCGATCTTCGGCTGAATCGCATCCCGCGCGGCTCCGCGGGTCGGCGGATGCCCGTTGCTACAGTGGGCCCATCGCGGGTGCGAGGGCGCCCGGAAGGAGCGCGATCATGAGCAGCACGACTCCCGGATCCGACCCGGATCACCCGCACGACGCCGACGCGGCCGAAGGCGAGCAGGCACCCGTGGCCGAGCCCGTGAGCGCGGCCGAGCCGGGCGATACCGCCCCGCAAGTGCCCGTTCCCTCCGCGCCCGAGCCGGCTGCGGCATTCGAGACATCGGAGCCCGAGCCCGTCGCCCCGGTCGTCGAGCCCGAGCCGGCAGCCACTGTCGAGCCCGAGCCGGTAGCCCCCCTCGAGCCAGAGCCAGTGGAGTCGCCGGATGCCGCGACCGCCCAGCTCGACGCGGCGGTGGAGCGCGCGACCGCCGCGCCCGCAGCATCCGACTACGACGAGGCGGGCGAGGCCGAACCTGCCGCCGCCGAGGTGCCCCACGAGACGTACATGCCCGCTGCGACGGTGGCCGCCGGCGCCGCCACGCTCGCGCCTCAGCCCGAGGCCGTCGCCCCGTCGGCAGCGCAGACCGTCTACGTGCAGGCGCCCAAGCCGCCGAGGTCCCGCGGCAACCGCGGATTCGGGGTCCTCGTCGCCCTCATCGGCACGGTGCTCTTCGCGCTGCTCTACGCGGGCATCGCCTACCTGTTGCTCCTCGGGCAGGGTGATGCCGCCGAGGCGACGTCGGTGTTCACGCAGTTCGTCACCCGACCGGTGTACTGGGTGCCGATCGTCGCGTGCTTCGTGGGCTTCGCGCTGCTCGCCGCGATCGTGAACCGCGGGGCGTGGTGGTACTACGCCGTCTTCGGCCTGCTGGTCGGGGTGCTCGTGTACTTCTCCTATGTCGGTGCCGCCCTGCTCACCGTCGAGGCATGGACGCTCACGGTGGACGAGGCTCGCGAGTTCATCGGCCAGCGCTGGCTCGACCCCTTCGCGATCGTGGCGGCCGTCGTGGCGCGCGAGATCCCGATCTGGTTCGGCGGCTGGATCGCCGCCCGTGGTCGCACCGTCACCGAGCGCAACCGCCTCGCGCTCGAGGCCTACGACCGCGAGCTGGCAGCCGGACCGCAGCCGCAGCGCTGACGGGGGCCGCCGGCCCGGCGGGTGCTCGGGAAAGCCGACGCTCAGGATCGGCAGTCGATCACGGGGTCGGCGGGCGCCGTCACCGCAACCGGTTCGCCCCAACCGGTGAAGGAGAACTCGCCGTCACCGCTGCCGTCGCCGGCCGTGAAGGCGACGGGAAGCGGCGGCCCTGTACGTTCCACCGTCAACGCCCCGACCGGTGCCTCTGAGGCGCCGACGATGACCGAAACGGTCGCTTCGTCGTCTTCGGGCGGCTCCACGGTCAGTGACTCGCTGGACTCGAGCAGCGACGCCACGAGATCGGCCGGACGCAGGAGCGGCGACCACTCGTCGAGGAACGTCTCCTCACCCGTCGAGCACACGAAACCCTGCTCGACGGCTGCCGGGCCGGTGCGTTCGGCGTAGGCGGCGTTGCCGCGCACGTAGGTGCGCCCGTCGACGAGCACGACCTCGAACTCCAGGTCACCCGCGGTGACCTTCGCGGTCGCCGCGCCGGGACGGCCGGTGTAGTCGATCGCGAGTGAGCGGCCGGGCGCGGGTCCGGTGTCGGATGCAACGGCGCTGAGCTCGGTGAACGAGCCCGAGTAGCGCACCGAGCCGGCCGCGTGCACGGCGTCGGTCACTTCGCGCGCTGCGGCGTCCGCGCTGAGGAGCCAGAGTCCGTTGCCGGTGACTTCGGCTGGGTCGAACGCCTCGAGGTCGATCCCAGCCGGGGGAGCGGGGGCGGTCGACGTGGCGGCGCACGCCGTGAGCGGCAGGACGGCGACGGCGACGAGCGCCGAGACGACCGGATGCCGCATCCGCATCACTCGGCCGAGTCGGCGATGCACGCGCTCCGGCCGCCCTGCCCGCCGAGGGCCGACGCGTCGAGCGACACCTCGGCACCGACGTCGGCTGGACGGACGACGAAGCACGTGTCGTCCTCGTAGAGCCCGGCTGCGGCGGGGATCCACGCCTCCGTGCCGCGGACGAGCTGGCTGAGGTCGGCGACGTCGCCGTCGCCGCCCACTGCGAAGATCGCGTACGCCGCGTCGGGTCCGTCCCAGTCGAGATGGACGTTGCCGGCGTCATCGGAGATCGCGAGCGCGCTCACCCGCACGGAGTCGTCGGTGAGCGCGGAGACGATGAACCAGGCAGTGGCGCCGAGCAGTGCGAGCACGGTCAGTCCGACGGAGACGAGGAACGCCGGATGCCGCCACCACGTGCGCTCGCGCTCGGGTGCCTCGGCGAGCTCGGGGAGGACGGACCCCGTGGTGCCGAGCGGACGGACCGCACCGGCGGAGTCCAAGCGGGTCTGCCCGGGTGCCGACCCGAGCCTCGTGTGGCCTGCCGTCGTCTGTTGCCGCGGGCTGTCGGACATCGCTCCCCTTCGTCGACGGCTCGGACGGCCGATCGCATCGGCCGAGCGGATCGGCCGCACGCGGGGCCGGGCGGGCCGGCCGGCGCCGACCGCGTACCATGCTATATCGAGCGCTCGGGCGCTCGAGTCGACTGCGATGACGGGAGAACGATGGCGGGGGCGACCGGGCGCGGGATCACCGCCGCCGTCTTCGCGGTCGTCATCCTCGCGGTCGCTTCCGCGGCACCATCCGGCGCGACCGCCGTCGAGGTCGGGCCCCCGGTCGCCGGTCCCACCGACATCGCCGTGCCCTACCTCGGCACCGCGACCATCGAGCCGGCCGAGGGCTGGCAGATCGTCGACTGCGACGGGTCCGCGGCGGCGTCACCGCTCGTCGTCGCGTGCCACGGCGATCGCATCGAGCTCGCGGCGACGACCTACGATCCCGATGCCGGTGCGACCGTGATCCCCGTCGCGCTCACGAATGGGCGTACCGCGATGACGTTCGACTACGCCGTGACGACCGAGCCCCCGGAGGCACCGACGGTCGCCGTGACGCGCACCGCGGCTCCGGCGGCGGCCGGTTCCGTGGTGATGGTGCCGATCAGCGACGTCGGCATCGAGTGTCTCGTGTGCGCGAACGGCGGCGCTCTCGAAGTGGTCGGCGTGCGCCCCGTCGACGCCGGCACGGCCGTCGCGACGTCGACGCATGTGGTCTTCCGCGCGTCAGCCGGTTTCTCCGGCGAAGCCGAAGTCGTCGTCCGCTTCCTCGACGACTACGGCACTGCCTCGCTCGAGGCGAGTCACTTCGTCCCGGTCTACCGCCCGAACGACTCCGCGCTCGTCGCGCTCAGCGTCTTCGCGCCGCTCGAGGCATCGGGCGCGACCACGCTCGACCTCGCTTCGCTCGTCTTCCCGACCGCCGACAGCGAGGTGCGCTTCCTCGGCTGCGGCGCCGCCGTGCACGGCGGCGTCGTCTGCGCAGCCGACGGAACGGCCGAGTACACGCCCCTCGCCGAGACCGCGGTCGATCAGTTCAGCTTCCAGGTGGCGTCCTCCGACGGCGAGCAGGCCACCGGATCCGTCACGCTCGTCGCCCAAGGCGCAGGTCTGCCGACGGCAGGTCCCGCGCCGGCGTCTGGAGCCGACGACGGCGAGCCCGTGGCATCCGCGATCGTGCCGGCACAGCCCGTCGAGCGGGACGGCGACGAACGCGAGGGTGCCTTCGCCGTGCTCATCGGCACAATGGACCGGGTGGGCGCCCGATGAGCGCCACAGGAGGGTGGAACGCATGACGGTTCGCGTCACGATCGACGACCCCGGTCAGCGCGGCGGACCCACGTCGTGGATGCTCGAGACCGACGAGGCCACGACGATCGGCGAGGTCGCCGAGTCGCTCGGCGTCCCGTCGACGCTCCTCGACCGGACCGCGCCGGCGACGACGCTGCTCGCCGAGTCGCCCCTCCTGTCCGGCGCGAGCCGGCCGGCTCGGCCGACCTCGTCGCTCGAGCCGGGCGTGCTTCGGCTCGAGGTCGTCGGCGGTCCCTTCGCCGGTGAGACCGTGCCGCTCACGCGTGGCGCCGCGTACAGCATCGGGTCCACGACCGCGGCCTCCATCGCGATCGCCGACCCGGCCCTCGCACCGGTGCACGCGACCCTCCTGGTGAGCGCCGCGACCGTCACCGCGGACGGACGGATCACCCCGCTCACGGCGACCGTGACCGTGGCATCCGAGGGCGCGACGATCTGGGTGAACGGCGAGCCGATCGACGGGACGACCGAGGTGGTGCCGGCCGACCTCGTGCAGCTCGGCAACAGCATGCTCCGCATCGGCGTCGCCCCGGCACCCGACGCCGACCTCACGCGCGACGCGCTCGGCGCTCGCGGCTTCAACCGGCCCTCCCGCATCCGTCCCGCCAAGGAGCAGCCGGTGGTGCAGCTGCCCGGCGACAAGCCCGATGACCCGGACCAGTCGCCGATGCCGTGGCTGTCGGCCATCATTCCCGTCGTGCTCGGCGTCACCATGGCGATCGTCTTCGGGCGCGCGATCATGCTGCTCATGGCGGCGGCGAGCCCGATCATGGTCATCGGCTCCTTCATGGCGAACCGGCGCCTGGCGAAGAAGAAGGGCCTGAAGACCGAGCGCCAGTGGATCGACGAGGTGAAGGCCGCCGGCCGGCGCATCGCCGAACTCGCCCGCATCCAGCGCCTCGAGTCGTGGTATCGGTTGCCCGACCCCGTGATCGTCGCCGACATCGCGACCGCTCCACTGGCGCGGCTCTGGGAACGCCGCCGTGGCGACGACGATGCGCTGCTCCTCCGCCTCGGCGTCACCGAGGTCGGGCTGGACGTGCGCTTCGAGGGCGGCGGCAGGGACCGCAGCTCAGCCCACCGCGTCGGCGTCACGCCGGTGCCAGTCGCCGCGGACCTCCGCAGGGGCGTCGTCGGCATCGCCGGTCCTGTGGATGCCGCGCGCAACGTGGCGCGGGCCATGCTCGCCTCCTTCGTCACGCTCAGGTCCCCACGCGACGCCGAGGTCATGGTGATCTGCGATGCCGCGGATGCGGACGCCTGGGAGTGGGCGCACTGGCTTCCGCACTCGCAGCCGGGCGGCCAGGTGCCCACGATGATCGGCAACACCGACGACAGTCGCAGGGAGCGCCTGCGCGAGGCGGCCGTCATGCTCGAGAACCGGATTCGCGCCGCTGGTCAGCGCGGTGCGGAGACGCCCGGCGACGTGGTCATCATCGTCGACGGCGCCCGGGACTTCCGGATGCTGCCCGGCATGGTCCCGGTCCTGGAGCACGGGACGGCGCACGGCGTGCATGTCATCGCCCTCGACACCGAGCGCGCCCGCCTGCCCGAGGAGGCGAAGAGCGTGATCGTGATCGATCCGATCGATCCCTCGCTTGCGCGGTTCGAGACCGGCTCCGAGTACTTCCCGACGGTGCTCCTCGACGGCGTCTCGCTCGTCCGGGCGGAGGAGATCGCTCGGAGCCTCTGCTCCATCCGTCACGTCAGCGGTGTCGGCGACGACGCGATGCTCCCCACGAGCGTTCGGATGGTCGACCTGCTGAAGATCGACCTCGACGACCCGGGCCAGCTCGTGAAGCGGTGGCAGCGCCAGCCGCGGAACACCTTCGTCGTGGTCGGCGCGAACGCCGACGGCGAGTTCGCGCTCGACATCTCGCGCGACGGACCGCACGCGCTCGTCGCAGGAACGACCGGCTCTGGCAAGTCCGAGTTCCTGCAGGCGCTCGTGGTGAGCCTCGCGATGGCGAACCGTCCCGACGCGCTCAACTTCGTGCTCGTCGACTACAAGGGCGGCTCCGCGTTCGCAGACTGCGAGCGGCTCCCGCACACCGTCGGCATGGTGACGAACCTCGATGCGCGCGAGACGGAGCGGGCGCTCGCCTCGCTCGACGCCGAGCTGAAGCGACGCGAGCGGGTGCTCCGCGACATGAACGCGAAGGACGTCGACGGCGCATGGGCGAAGGATGCCGAGACAGCTGCCCGTCGGGGCCTCGCACGGCTCATGATCGTGATCGACGAGTTCGCGGAGTTGAAGACCGAGCTGCCCGACTTCATCGACGGGCTCGTGCGCATCGCGCGGGTCGGCCGCTCACTCGGCGTCAACCTCGTCCTCGCCACCCAGCGCCCATCGGGCGTGGTCACGCCCGAGATGCAGTCGAACATCAACCTCCGCGTCGCGCTCCGCGTCACGGATCGCGCGGACTCCTCCGACGTGCTCGGCTCGGGCGAGGCCGCCCTGATCAGCTCGTCCACGCCCGGGCGCGGGTACGTGCGGCTCGGGCCGTCGGCGGCGCCGGCCGGATTCCAGACCGCGCGAGTCGCCGGCATCAGGCCGGGTGTGCAGCGCGCCGTGAAGGTGCTGCCGCGCAAGGTCCCGCTCGAGTGGGCGTCGCTCGGGTACCCGGCGAAGTATCCGCCCGCGCCCGCGACACATGCGGTGAACACGGACCACGACGACACCGACCTTCGGGCCCTGGTGAACCTCATCACGGCGGCGACGCAGCAGCTGGGCATCCCGAAGAACCCGTCGCCGTGGCTGCTCCCGCTGCCGACCGTGCTCCCGCTCGAGCGCTTCGAGGACGCGCGCGTGCCGCCGATGTCGGTCGTCCTCGGCCTCGAGGACGTACCGGGCGAACAGTCGCAGCGGAGCCTGACGTGGCATGTTGCGGAGGGTTCGCACGTGCTCTTCCTCGGCGGCTCGATGTCCGGGCGCACGACTGCGCTCCGCACGATGCTCGCCCAGGTCGTCCAGCAGTTCTCGCCCGCCGACCTCCATCTGTATGTCATCGACTTCGGCAACGGCGCCCTCCTGCCGTTCGTCGACGCCCCGCATTGCGGCGCCGTGGTCACGCAGCTCGACGCGGACCGGCTGCCGCGACTCATGCAGCGCCTGCTCGAGGAGCTCGGCCGCAGGCAGGCGATCCTCTCGACCGTGGGCGTCGGGCACATCAGCGAGCAGCGTGCACAGGTGGAGCCGTCCGAGGCGCTTCCGTACATGATCCTCGCGATGGACGGCTGGGAGCGGATGCTCTCGACGATGAATCCCGACCAGCTCATCACGTTCCGCGAGCAGTTCATGCGGGTGCTGCGCGAGGGTCCCGCGGTGGGTGTGCGCGTGCTCCTCACCGGCGACCGTGGCATCTCGGGCGACAAGATCACCTCGTTCATCGACGAGCAGTACGTGCTGCCGATGCGGGACATCAGCGACTACCGCACGGCCGGCATCCTCGCGAAGGACATCCCCCTCGACCTCCCGCCCGGGCGTGTGCTCTACGGCAGCAACGGCACCGAGGCGCAGCTCGCGGTGCTCGTGCGCGATACCCGAGGCGAAGCCCAGACGACGGCGCTCCGGCGCACCGTCGAGCGCGTGCGCGACCACTTCGACCAGTTCCGCCAGCTCGCCGAGCTTCCCCGCCCGTTCCGTGTCGACCCACTGCCCGCGTACCTCGCCCTCACCGCGGCGTACGAACTGCCGCTCGGGGACTCCAGCCCGGCCGACGGCCCCGTCGTCGCGGTCGGCGGCGACCAGCTCTCCCGCTTCACGCTCGACTGGCCGGCGGAGGGCGGCTTCGTCGTCACGGGCACCCGCAAGTCAGGTCGTTCCTCCGCCCTCGCCGCGGTCGTGCACCAGCTCGCATGGCGGAAGGAGCCGATCCTGGTCGTGTCCGCCCGGCAGTCGATCCTCACGGATGTCGCGGCGGGTCACGCCACCCCGGTCATCACAGCGGCCGACGTGACGCCGCCCCAGCTCGAGGAGCTCCTCGATTCGCTCGGCGACCGCGCGACGATCGTCGTGGACGACGCGGAGCAATTCAAGAACGCACCGCTCGAGCACGCACTCACGGGGGTCAAGCACCGCGCGACGTTCATCGTCGCCGCCGACACCGAAGCCGTCTCCACGCTCTTCGGCGGTCCGCTCGTGGAGGCGAAGAAGTCGCGCCGGGCCCTCGTGCTCCGACCCGAGAGTGCGATCAACGGCACCCAGGTGATCGGCTCGCCGATCCCCAAGTTCATGCTCGGACGAGCCTCGGCGGGAGCGGGCGTGCTCGCCACGGCCGGCGGCTGGCTGCCGGTGCGGGTGCCCGACATCCGCCAATGATCCGCCTCGGTGGGCGCCCGTACACTTGACCGGGTGCGGTCCAGCGACCCGCACCTTCGACGAAAGGATGTGCTCCCGGTGGCCTCTGCGCGCTGCGCCTACTGCGATGCGACCCTGCAGCCGAACAGCATGTACTGCCTCGAATGCGGACAGCTGATCCCGCAACAGTCGGTGAGGCCCCCGGTGCCTGCCCAGTTCGCGAAGCCGGCGGCGGCGGCGGATGCCCCCAGGGCGGCACCCGAGGCAGCGTCCTCGCGCATCGAAGCGGTGCCGCTGCCGGGCACGCTTCCCTGGCAGCAGCGTTCCCCGGCAGGACCCGACGCTGCACAGCAGGCCGCGCCGGCGCCCGTGGTCGAGCCCGCGCCCCGGGCGCGTCTCGAGCGCGTCGAGTTGCTCTTCTCGACGGGTCAGCGGGTCATGGTCGACGGTGGCGCGGTGATCGGCAGGAAGCCCGCCGACACCGCGCTCGCGATGGGGGTGCAGGCGATCGAGGTCGCTGACGAGACCCGCTCCGTCTCTCGTGTGCATCTCTTCCTCGATGTCGCCGACGGCATGGTCACCGTCGGCGACGCCGGTTCCAGCAACGGCTCCAGTCTCGAGCAGGGCGGCGCCGTGATGCCGCTCGAGAGCGCCGGGACACGCGTCGAGGCGCGGCCGGGCGACACGGTCTGGGTCGGCGACATCAGCTTCGCCATCCGTCCCGCCTGAGCACTGCTCATCACCCGTCGTGGGCGCCATGGGAAGTCCTCCCCATCCCGTTGGTGCGCGAGGGCGCGCTAACGTACGGGAGCACCTTGAATCTCGTTGACCAACGGAGGAAACCATGGCGGAGATCCGCGTCACTTCCGACTCGCTCGCCGGCGTCGCCGGCCAGCTGTCGTCCGGCTCGCAGTCGATCGAGTCGCAGCTCTCGAATCTCAAGTCGCTCGTCGAGGGGCTCATCTCCGGCGACTGGGCGGGCACTGCCTCGCAGAGCTTCAACGAGCTGTACTCCCAGTGGGACCAGGCCGGGCTGCAGCTGAAGGAGTCCCTCCAGGGCATCAGCGATCTGCTGAACCAGGCGGCGCTGTCCTACGAGGACAGCGAGAACGCCATCGCGAACACGTTCAACGGCTGACATCCGGGAGTTCGGTGACGACGTGCGATCCGTGCGTCGGCCTCCGGCCACGACCTAGGGATCTGGCATGGTCTACTTCAAGGTTCGCGCCGACTCGCTGAGCGAGGTCGCGGCCCTGATCGGCAACGTCGTCGCGACGTTCGACTCCAACCTCGCGTCGGCCGATCAGGCCGTCACCCGCGTGGCGGGCACGACATGGGTCGGCGAGGACGCGGAGAAGTTCGGTGAGAACTGGGACACGTTCATGACGCTCGCCGGGCAGGTGCGGCTGGCCCTGACCGGCCTGCAGCAGGGACTCGTCGCGGCAGACGGCTCGTACACCAGCACCGAGACCGGCATCGGCGGGAGCTTCCGTGGCGGCAGGCAGGGTCTCATCGCCGTACGCAGCGCCACCGGCGGACTCGGCAGACGTGTCGCAGAGGGCGAGGAGCGCGCCGAGGACATGGCCGAGTTCTTCGGCCGGGACTATGCCGGCGATGACGAGGTCGAGCGATTCGGCGGGGGCGTGCTCGGCCCCCGGACTGGCGGCCGGGCCACCGGCGGTGGCCCGGGCGACGCCGACGGCGACGGCGATGACGACTCGATCGGCACCGGCGTGTTCCGCCTGGGGCCCGATGGAGAGCCGTTCGTCGCGGTCGAAGCGATGGCGTCGACCGAGTCGGCCGACATGTCCGTCGAGGCCTCGGCGACGGCCGACATCGTGGATGGAGACGATCGTGGCTGAGCAGCAGGCGGACACCGCGGAGCTGCGCGCGCTCGCGCAGACGATGACCGAGCTCATGGGGTACTGCTCCGCGCTCAAGCAGGGTGCGAGCGGGTTCGCATACATGCTGCCCGCCGAATGGCAGGGACCGGCGATGCAGGCCTTCCTCGGCTCGTTCGCGGCGTGGGCGGTCGGCGCGACCGCATTGGAAGAGACCGCCGAGGCCCTGCAGAAGCAGGCACAGGTCTCGTTCGACGCGTACACCGCGACGATCGAGGATCTGAGCACCTCCTGGTCGAAGATCGAATCGAACCTCGGGTAGGGCACAGATGGCGCACGTGAAGCTGGATCCGGCTCGGCTGGTCCAAGACGGAGACGAGCTCTACAGCATCGCCCGAACGCTCGACAGCGCGGTGTCGACGCTGGTGTCGCGGCTGTCGGGCAGCGGTGGCATGGCCGGCGACGACAACGCCGCGGAGGAGTTCTGCGAGGGCGGCGAGGGGTACGACGCGCTGGCGGGGCCCACGATCGACGGGGTGTCCTCGTTCGGCAACGGACTCCGGATCGTGGATGCGGCGCTGTCGAACACGGCACGCGCATACGACGGGGCGCAGAAGCCCGGTGCGGGGCTCGATCCCGCAACGGCCTCCCCTGCAGAGGCGACGCCGACGATCGACGAGTCGAAGGCCAGCGTGCCCAGCGCGCTGGGGCCAGGTTGGCCGGGCCCGCTCGGCGAGTTCCAGGAGTTGCTCGAGTGGGGGCTGGCGCAGATCGGCGTCGTCATTCCCACCGGAGATGAGGACAAGCTCCAGGCAGCGTCCGATGCATGGGGCACCTTCGGCGACAGCATCCAGTCGGCACGGTCGCGGGTGGCGAGCAGCATGCCGAACGTGGGTGCGATGACGCTGCCGCAGCAGAGCACGATGCTCTCGTGCCGCACCAGCCTGGCCGAAGGGCTCGACCGCATGCGCGAGAGCGCCGACGGCATGCAGCAGTGGATCGCGGACTTCCGCACGCAGCTCCGCCAGATGCGGGAGGAACTCGGCTGGTTCCTGAAGCAGATGGCGATCGAGATCGCCGCCGAGCTCGCGATCGGCGGCCTCCTGACCGTTGTCACCGCGGGACTCGGCGCCCTGGCCACGGCCGCCAAGGTCGGCACGACGGTGGTCCGCTGGTGCGTGAAGATCGCCAAGCTCATCGATCGACTCAAGGACTTCCTGCGCGGCATCCGCGGCATCAAGGGCGCCCTGGTCCGCGGCGGCCTGCGGGCGGCGAGGGAAGGCCTCCAGGCCGGCCTCGCCAGCGCCATCGCGACCACCAGCGTGAATCACATGCGCGCCGACGACAAGGGCTACACCCCGCAGGACGTCGGCACGGCATTCATCTCCGCGTTCGCCGGCGGCGCAGCGGCGTCGCCCGCGTCACGCCTGCTCGGCGGCAGTGGCGGCCCCGGACTGCGGGCCGGCACGCGGCAGGTCGCCGGGGAGACCGGTGCGGGCGCGATCGACGGCCTCGTGAGCTCGGGCGTCGAATCCGGCATCACGGGTCAGGAGTTCAATCCCATCTCCAGCATGGTGCTCGGCTCACTGATCGGTGGCGGAATGTCCGCCGGCGGTCGCGGGATCGATGCCGTCCTGCCGGGGAACAACGCGAATTCGCCGGACGTCACGACGACGACGGATGCCCCGACTGCGGGCGGCGGCACCGGGTCGGGTTCGAACGGCAGCGGCTCCGGAACGTCCGTCGCCACCGACTCGTCGGGAGTCCCGACTCCGGGTTCAGGCAATGGCGGTGGCAGCCCGACGGGTGATGGCTCGAGCGTCGATGTCAGCGGGGACGCGCCGTCCACGCCCGACGGAAATGGTGCTCCGGATGCCTCCGGCACGTCGTCGCCCGACGCGAGTTCGCCCACCGCACCCGACGCGAGCGCGCCTTCGGGGCCCGACGCGAGTTCGCCCGCCGCACCCGACGCGAGCGCGCCTTCGGGGCCCGACGCGAGTTCGCCCACCGCACCCGACGCGAGCGCGCCTTCGGGGCCCGACGCGGGCGCCCCGAATTCGCCCGATGCGGGTGCGCCGTCGTCGCCGGATGCGGGTGCGCCGTCGTCGCCGGATGCGGGTGCGCCGTCGTCGCCGGATGCGGGCGCGCCGTCGTCGCCGGATGCCGGTGCGCCGTCGTCCTCCGAGGTGTCGGCACCTGCCGGGCCCGAGGCGTCTGCTCCCGCGGCACCCGCGTCCCCGGTGACCTCGCCCGACGTCTCCACTCCCGCCGCGTCCGAGGCGTCGGCTTCGTCGGCAGCCGACGCCTCCGCACCCGCGGCGCCCGAATCGAGCGCACTCGCCGCCCCCGAGGCGACGCCGACGACCCAGGCCGACGCGCCCGTCGCGGCGGCGCCGGCGTCAACCTCATCCACGTCGACGGGCGACGTCGACGGCGCGACCCCCGAGGCGCCTGCCGCGGAGACGAGTGCCGGCACCCAGCCCGACACGGCGGACCCCGAGGCATCCGGCGCCGCCGGGATCGACGAGGTCGCTCCCGAGGACGTCGCCGCAGTCGGCGGCGCGGCGGCGATCGTCGGTGCCGCGGCGATGGTCGGCAAGCCGTCGTTCCTGCCGACACACACGCCCGGCGGTTCGACTCCGACGGCACCGACCTCGCCCATGGCCAACCCGGCCGGGTCCGCACCCGGCACGAGCGCCGCCGGGTCCGGTCAGAGCGGGCCCGGACAGCCCGGCTCCGGCTCCGACGGCTCCGGCCAGGGCACTCCCGGCCAGGACGGCGGCGCCGGCGACGGGGGCCAGCCCGACACGACCGGCAACCACTCCGACCGCACGATCGACGAGATCGACGCGGCGCTCGCGGCGATCAACCCGAACTACGACCCGTCCGACCCGGCCAACGGGTACGCGACGAACTGCGGCAACACCTCGTCGATCCTCAACGACTTCCTGAATGGCCAGTCGTCCTCCGAGGCGACGACCGGAACGCTCGACGTGCCGCAGATGGAGGCGCGCACCGGCAACCCCCAGACCCCGATGACTCCGGCGCAGATCGATGCCTCGCTGCGCGCGATGGGGCCCGGCTCGCACTGCGTGGTCGGCATCGACAGGTCCACGGGCGACGGACACTGGTTCAACGCGTACTTCGACGGCACGACCGTGTGGTCGCTCGACGCGCAGACCGGGTCGCGTAGCCCGTGGCCGCCGAACGAGCCCAATGCCACGAATTGGGATGCCTCGATCCAGCCCGAGAATGTCGCGCCGGCTGCGCCCGCCGCAACGTCGACCACGGGTCCGAGCGCACCCTCCACGCCTGGTGACGGCGCGGCGCCGGGCGATTCCGTCACGGAGTCGCCCAAGGCGTCGACCGTGCCCGAGACCGCGGGCGGCCGCGAGGCGAGCTCACGGCCGACGTGGACCCCGAACCCGACCGTGGCACCGAACCACCCGTCGGATGGATCCGCCGGCCCGGGCACGACGTACAACGGGTACGACATCCCCGAGCTGACCCCCGAGATCCGACAGCAGCTCGACGCGCTCGCGACCCGGTCCGACGCCCCGATCGTTCGCAACGACGACGGGTCGTATTCGCTCCGGGAGCCGATCGAGGTCGACGCGTTCGAGATGAAGAATGCGAAGCACGACTGGGCGGAGTTCCAGCGGCAGGTGGGACTCCAGCAGCAGGGGCTGAACAACCTCACGCTTGCCGAGTGGCGACACAACGTCAACTTCTACGACAGTCACAACCGTGTCGCCATCAACGAGCAGAAGGCGGCGGGGGCCCTGCTGAAGGCGGCCGGTGTGAACATGAGCGGCCAGGCCGTGCTGCACGGGCCCGACCAGGTCGCCGGCGGTCGCGCGGATCGCTTCGACGGTGCCGGCTCCTTCGGTATCAACAGCTCTATGGGGCGCCAGTGGCAGGATCGCATCCTCGAACTGACCGACGGAGTGCGTGATGCCGCCGCATCGATCGACCCGGCCCTCCGGCCCCACATCCGGTTGACCGTCGAGCTCGGTGCCGTGAACGTCCGCGATGGCGGACAGGTCGCGCCGCAGGCCGTGCTGGGCGCAGCACGGCCGACCACCCCTCCCGTCGGGAGCACGCCGGCGCCCGTCGCGCCGACGGCGCCGGCCGCGTCCGCCACACCCGCAGCGACGCGCAGTTCGGCCGCCCCGGTCGATCAGAGCAGCGCGTCGTCCGCGGACGGCATCACCGATTCGGGTTCCGACGGGGGCGCGCAGGATGCCGGAGGCACGGCCGAGGGTTCTGACGTCGCGCCTGAGGGTTCCGAGGGTTCGGAGGCCGCGGCCGAGGGTTCCGACGTCGCGCCTGAGGGTTCCGAGGTCGCGCCTGAGGGTTCCGAGATGACGGCTGAGGGTTCCGAGGTCTCGTCAGAGGGTCCGGAGGCGGTGGCCGAGGGTTCCGATACGCCGGCCGAGGGGTCGACGGGTGAGAGTGCGGATGCCGACGGTTCCGAGATCTCGGCCGACGGCCCCGCGCAGGGCGATGAGCCCGCGGGCCAGGACCAGGCGGAGGCGGAGTCGCGGCCCGAGGACGCCGATCCGGCGGAAGCCGAGCCCGCATCCGACGCGAGCCCCGCTACCGCACCCCCCGCCTCCTACACGGTGGAAGGACACGGCGCCTCCCAGGCGGCCATCGACCAGGCACGGGTGCAGGCCGACGAGCTGTTCGGCGGGCTCGCTCCCGAGAACCGCGCCCTCATGGCGACGAGGCCCGTGACCATCGACGTCATCCCGCACGGCACCAAGCTCACCGAGCTCGCCCCGTACGCGCACCTCGCCGGGAAGGAGACCTTCGACGGTCGGCAGTGGGCGGACGTCCGCGGCATCCAGACCGAGGTCGACGGCGTGATCCGAGTGGCGATCGGCGAGGAGGGCCTGATCTCCATCGGAGTCCCGTCGGGGTACGGCCCTGGCTTCCTCGCAGCGCACGAGGGCGGGCACGGGCTGCAGTACTCGTCGCTCACCCCCGCTCAGATCACCGAGCTCGCCCAGCTGCACGCAGCACGTCTCGACGACAGCGGGGCGATCGACGCGACGACCCCGCCCGGTGCCGCGACTGCCAAGTGGCTCGAGCCCGCGTGGTACTCTGCGGCGAACATGCAGGAGTACTTCGCGAACTCCGTCGCGGCCTACCTCGGTCACCCGTACAGCCACAGCGAGCTGAGTGCGACCCAGTACACGAGGGGATGGCTCGAGGCGAACGATCCCAAGATGCACGCACTCCTCGAGCAGGTCTACGGAGCGGAGAACACGCCGTGAACGGAGCGTCCGAACGAACGCGCAGGTATCGGGTCCTGCTGGGTGAGCGCCTCGCGCTCGAGATCCGCGACGAGCCCGGAATCCTCGTGAGCATCTCCGCCCCCCCGCCTCCTCCGGGTACGCCGCCGGTGACGCATCCGTTCGCGACGGCCACGTTCCACCTTGCGGAAGTCGAGGGCGACCTCGGTGCGCTCCTGCGCGAGTCATCCGACCTCGATGCCTTCCTGGAGGCCGTGGCTCGCGCGGGCTATCGGATCGAACCGGTCGACTGATCGCGTCGGAGCATCGTCGAGGCAGGCAGGCAGGCAGGGGAGAAGATGACCATCGCGACGAATCAGGAACTGGATCGTTTTCTGGCGTCCGTGCAGCAGCTGACTCCCCAGGACTTCGTCGCGATCGGTGACCAGGCACGCACGACGGGAACCGCAGCACGAACCGCCGCTCGAAAGGCCGCCAAGCTCTCCGCGTCCGACCGGAGTGCGCTCGACAAGCGGGTTCGCGACGCGTTCGTTCCGATGCACGAACGCCTCCTGGCGGACCCGAGCGCTGACCTCCACGACGCCATCATGGACACCATCACCGCCGCGCTCGGGGTCGTGCAGCGGGCGAAGCTCTCGGCGCACCAGTACGAGGCCCTTGTCGGCCCGTTCCACGCGGTCGGCGCCGACGTACCCCCCAGGGAGTCGGATCCTGCCTGAACCTCGCCGCGACAACACCCCGCGATCCGCGGCGCCGACTCCACGACGGGCAGTCCTCCCCATTCCGTGCAGGACCCCCGTCGGTAGACTTCGGCGGGGTGGCCTCCCCACCCGAGCGCGCGGCTTCCGGCACGCGGCATGGGCTGCCACCGGGATCCCATTCCCAGACACGCCAGGAAGGCACGCATGACGACGTTCCGCACATTCGACCCGGTCGCACCGATCGGCGAGGAGACGATCGCCCGGTTCGCCGCGCAGGTTCCCGACGGCGTCGCCGATCTCTGGCGCAACCAGGGCGCAGGCGTCGTCGGCGACGACGGATTCTTCCGGGTTGTCGACCCAGCGCGGGCGGCGTCGATGCTCGAGGGTGTCTTCGGCCTGCCCGACGGGTCCACCGTGCTGTTCACGACGGCGCTCGGTGACCTGGTCTCCCACGTGAACGGTCTCTACCTCGTCATGAAGTCGCGGTTCGGCGCCATCGACATCATCGAGGGCCGATCGTTCGACGAACTGGTCGCCCTCATCGAGGATCCTGCGCAACGCGACGTCGCGTGGGAGTGGCAGCCCTATCCTGCGGCCCGCGATCGCGACGGCGTTCCCGGCTTCGAGCAGTGCTTCGGCTTCGTGCCCCTGCTCGCCCTCGGCGGGCGAGCCGACGTCGAGCACCTGACGCTCGGCGGTCTCTACGAGCACCTCGCCGTCATCGCGCAGCTCGCCGGCCAGCCCGAGGTGCGTCGACCGTTGCAGATCGTGAGCGCGGGGGACGCACCGGCACCGGGCGAGCCCGGCAGCACCGAGCGTCTCATCGAGGTCGGCAGGTCGCTGTTCGCGAAGCTCGCCACCGATCCCGTGCTGAACGTCATCGAACTGCCCGACGGGCTCGGCGTCTGCCTCGTGCACGCCGTGCGCGGCGGTGGCAAGATCTACGTCGCACCCGACGAATCGGTGCTGTTCGTCGGCTCCGCGGTGGACTTCGACGCGGGGCTCGGTGCATTCCGAGACGGGGTGCGCACCCCGCGCGAGAAGTTCGACCTCTCCGGCGGAGGGGCGGACGCCTGATGGCCGAGACGCTCGAGCAGCGCTGCGACCGACTGCGGGAGCCCGTGACGGAGCTCGTCGGCGTGAGCATCTCGGCGACGCTTCGCCCGCAGGACCTGCCGGAGCTCATGCGGGCGATCGCCGCTGTTCGCGAGATCCTCTCGGATGACCCGTCGAGCATCCCACCGGGACCGTTCCTCGACTGGCTGCCGACGGCGTTGCGCAATCTCGCCCGGATGGAAGAGGCCGTCACCTCCGGCGACCCCGCGACGTCGTACGCCATCCTCACCGACCAGCACGACGGGTTCATCCGCCTCACCGACGGCTGCGCCGGATTCCCCGGCTGGGCGCGCGTCTGAGCGCCGGCTAGTTGCGTAGGAACGGGTCGAGGAACCCGTTGACGACCGTCTGGCTCGCCCGGGCGCCGTAGTGATCGATCGACAGCCGGCTGATGGCCGCGTACGCGTTGTCGCGCAGGATCGTGAGCGGAAGGGCCTGCCATTCCCGTCCGGATCGCACGGCGATGCCGACGTACGCCACGGCGTCGGAGCGGGCGAGCCAGACGCCGAGCACGACGGTGCCGCTCCTCGCCACCGGTACCGGCAGGTAGATGCGCGGGTCGCCCGTGCGGAATCGCTCGAGCACGGCCGTGGCCTCCTGCGGCGGGATCCCGAGGTACGAGCTGGCCTGCTGGGTGAGTCTCGATCCGGTCTCGACGCGCTCCCACCGGTACGACCAGGCGAAGAACCAGACGAGCCCGCCGATGACGGCTGCCGCGCTGAAGAAGACCGCACCGGGCGCGACGAGGCCCCGCATGCCCGACCGGCGTCCTTCGTAATCGGACGAGAGTTCGACGAGTGCGTCGTACAGGCCCAACGAGAGCACGAGCGCCACGGCGCCGACGCCGGCCATCACGATGGCGCCGATCATCCGTCCGCCCGAGCGGACGCGCCGCACCTCCTGCGGGGCGGCGTACAGCGGCTGTTCCTGCGGTTCCGTCACGCGCGGCTTCCCTTCTCCACGGGCCACTTCCGGTCGATCATCGGGCCCTTCCACTCGAAGTACTCGAACACCTTTCGGAAGGACCGTGCCGGGATGCCCCGGCGTTCGGACTCGCGGATGAGCACCTGCGCCGCCTGATGGGCCGTGGCGTCGTCGACGACGGCGTCGAGCATGAGCGGGACGAGTCCACGACGGGCGCCGTCGAACTCGTCGAAGAGCGTCACGACGGCGGCTCCGCGAGCGCCGACGAAGGCGTGCCTGAGCCGGACGCCGTCGCGGACGCCGAGCTCGCACAGCAGGGTCGGGCTTCCGGCTCTCACGGTCGCGCGCGCGAGCGCTCCGGACAGCGGCAACCGCTGCAGCTGGCCGGTACGCTCGCGGTCGTCGACCACGCCGACGAAGACGATCTGCTCCCACGGGATGAGCGGTGCGCCGGCGAGTCGCACCCCGGTCGCGCCGACGGTGAGCGCGATGTCGTCGTCGGCGACGAGCAACGCCAGTGCGCGCCGACGGCGCACCGCAAGGACTGCGGAGACCGCGCATGCGATCACCCCGAGCGATGCGATGACGATCGTGAACCAGCCCATGCCGACGACGATGGTGACGACGAGTCCGCCGGCGAGCAGGACGCCGAGCGCGAGGCTCACGATCAGCATGCCCGCATTCCAGCGTCGGATGCTGCCCGTCTTCGTGCGATCGACGTGTGCGGCGTAGTGCGTGTCCCCCACTGCGTTCCTCCGGGTCGTCGTGGGCCGCGGCGGGCCGAGGCCGTCCACAGCCTATCCGCTGTGCGCCGCGCCGCAGGCCGGCGCATCGACGGAGCCGTACCGCCTGCTGGGCGTCGAGGCTGGGCGCGTAGTCTCGACGCATGGACGAGCCCCGACGCAACGCCTGGGTCGTGGCTGCGTTCGCCGCGGCACTCGACCTCGCGCTCGTCGTGTGCGCGTACGGGTTCGTGAGCCTGCTCACCGACGTCGAGGTGATCGCGAGCCCCGAGGCCGGGCCCCTGGTCGGACCGGCAGCGGTCGGGGCATCCGTCGCAGCCGTGCTGCTCACGCTCGCGCACACGCTCCGGCAGCCTGAGCGCCAGTTGCCGGGCGTCGTGTTCGCCGCGCTCTGGAGCTGGGTCGCCGCGGTCGTGGTCGCGGGCGTCGGCTACGCGTTCGCGACCGGCACGTTCACGGCCGCCGTGCTCTTCGGCCTGGGGTTCGGCATCGGCTGGTTCGGCCTGCTGATCCCCGGCGTCGCCGCGGTCGTCGCCTCGTTCGCGGCACTCGTCGCCCGCGGCCGGGCAAGCGGCATGGATCGACCCCGCTGGCCGTGGGAGCGCGACGACGAGGAGTGACGGATGCCGCGCGGCGCGCAATCCGCTGGCCGGATCGGCGTCCGCGGCGATCCCGCGCAGTATCGTGAACGCGTGGAGGGATCGATCGAGGCGCGCGTGAGCCGCGAGGTCGACCGGTGGCTCGCCTGGCTGCCCCGGTGGCGTCCGGGCACCCACCGCGCCCGGGTCCGGCTGTGCACCCGCTGCTTCGGCTCCCCGATCCTCACCGCCGCCGGCCTCGACGTCGACGTGCCGCACCCGGTGCAGCACGCGTTCTCGATGCGCATGAAGGGCATCATCGACGCCGCCGTCGACGACTACACCGCCCGCAACCTGCCGATGCTGCACCGCGAGATCCGCCTCGCCGAGGAGCGCAAGGCGCGTCGGCCGTACCGCGCGGGGGAGGGGCTCGAGCCCGAGTTCCTCGGCCTCGACCTCGACCCCGAGCCGGTGCCCGACCAGCCGTTCCTGTTCACGCTCAGCGGGCTCGAGGCGGATGCCGCCGCCGAGACGAACGAGCCGGCGCCGCGGCCGTTCACGTTCGAGGAGAAGGAGGCGCTGCGCGAGGAGGTGCGCCTCGCCGACGAGTTCGCGAAGCAGCTCGGGCGTCGCATCTGCGTGGAGCTCGCGCAGCACCGCGAGCGCATCGGCCACGCCGTCGTCGAGTACGTCGAGCCGCAGGTGGAGGAGCTCCTCGCCGACCTCGACCGGGAGCTCGACGCCCCGGGGTGGCCCGGCTCGCCGTGAGCCGGCGGCGCATTCCGCCTGCGGAGAACATGCGGCCCGCGGCATCCGCCCTCATTTGACCGCGAGGTTACGCGGCATTACCATTGATCGGGTGTGCGCGTTGACGCGCGCTTGAACCGTGCCTGCGCGAGCGTTCGCGAGATCGCTCCAGCATGTCACATCTCCGGTTCGTACCAGACGCACACTCCAAGGGCACCTCGACGGTTGCCCCCACGGCATACCCACCACTCCAAGGCGCCGCAGCTCTGCGGTGCCGGTGGGTCGTGATGTGAAATCCATCAATGCTGTCACCGTGCAGCAATAACAAGGAGAAGCAGTGCCAACCATTCAGCAGTTGGTCCGCAAGGGTCGCACGCCGAAGGTCACCAAGACCAAGGCCCCCGCCCTGAAGGCCAACCCCCAGCAGCGCGGCGTGTGCACGCGTGTGTACACGACCACCCCGAAGAAGCCGAACTCGGCGCTCCGCAAGGTCGCCCGTGTGAAGCTCTCGAACGGCACCGAGGTCACGGCCTACATCCCCGGTGAGGGCCACAACCTGCAGGAGCACTCGATGGTGCTCGTGCGCGGCGGTCGTGTGAAGGACCTCCCCGGCGTGCGCTACAAGATCATCCGCGGCGCGCTCGACACGCAGGCCGTGAAGAACCGCAAGCAGGCTCGTAGCCGCTACGGCGCGAAGATGGAGAAGAAGTAATGCCTCGCAAGGGACCCGCTCCGAAGCGCCCCGTCGTCGCCGACCCCGTGTACGGCTCGCCGGTCGTCAGCCAGCTCGTCAACAAGATCCTCATCGACGGCAAGAAGGACCTCGCGCAGCGCATCGTCTACGAGGCGCTCGAGAACGTCGCCACGAAGTCCGGCCAGGACGCCGTCGCCACCCTGAAGAAGGCGCTCGACAACGTGCGCCCGACGCTCGAGGTGCGCTCGCGCCGCGTCGGCGGTTCGACCTACCAGGTCCCCGTCGAGGTCAAGCCGCACCGTGCCAACACCCTCGCCCTGCGCTGGCTCACGAGCTACGCCAAGGCCCGCCGCGAGAAGACGATGACCGAGCGTCTCACCAACGAGATCCTCGACGCGTCGAACGGCCTCGGTGCCGCCGTCAAGCGCCGCGAGGACACGCACAAGATGGCCGAGTCGAACCGCGCCTTCGCCCACTACCGCTGGTAGCAGGTGAGCGGATGCCGCGAGCCGCGAGCCTGCGGCATCCGCTCCACCACACCATTCCCAACCTGAACTCCCCCGGAGGAACCCCGTGGCACTTGACGTGCTCACCGACCTGAGCAAGGTCCGCAACATCGGCATCATGGCGCACATCGATGCCGGCAAGACCACCACCACCGAGCGCATCCTGTTCTACACGGGCGTCAACCACAAGATCGGCGAGACGCACGACGGCGCGTCGACGACCGACTGGATGGAGCAGGAGAAGGAGCGCGGCATCACGATCACGTCTGCCGCCGTGACCTGCTTCTGGAACAAGAACCAGATCAACATCATCGACACCCCCGGCCACGTGGACTTCACGGTCGAGGTGGAGCGCTCGCTCCGCGTGCTCGACGGCGCAGTCGCCGTGTTCGACGGCAAGGAGGGCGTCGAGCCCCAGTCCGAGACCGTGTGGCGCCAGGCCGACAAGTACAACGTGCCCCGCATCTGCTTCGTCAACAAGATGGACAAGCTCGGCGCGGACTTCTACTTCACGGTGGAGACCATCATCAAGCGCCTCGGCGCGAAGCCGCTGGTGCTCCAGCTGCCGATCGGCTCCGAGAGCGAGTTCGTCGGCGTCGTCGACCTCATCGAGATGCGGGCCCTGGTGTGGCCCGGCGACGCCAAGGGCGACGTGACGATGGGCGCCAAGTACGAGGTGCAGGAGATCCCCGCCGACCTCAAGGAGAAGGCCGAGGAGTACCGCCACGCGCTGCTCGAGACCGTCGCCGAGACCGACGACGCGCTGCTCGAGAAGTACTTCGGCGGCGAGGAGCTCACGATCGCCGAGATCAAGGGCGCCATCCGCAAGCTCACCGTCAACTCCGAGATCTACCCCGTGCTCTGCGGCTCCGCGTTCAAGAACCGCGGCGTGCAGCCGATGCTCGACGCGGTCATCGACTTCCTGCCGTCGCCGCTCGACGTGCCGGCGGTCGAGGGTCGCAACCCCCGCAACGAGGAAGAGATCATCGAGCGTCACCCCGACGCCAACGACCCCTTCGCGGCGCTCGCGTTCAAGGTCGCGGTGCACCCGTTCTTCGGTCGCCTCACCTACATCCGCGTGTACTCGGGTCACCTCCTCTCCGGTGGCCAGGTCATCAACTCGACCAAGGGCAAGAAGGAGCGCATCGGCAAGATCTTCCAGATGCACGCCAACAAGGAGAACCCGGTCGACTCGGTCACCGCGGGCAACATCTACGCCGTGATCGGCCTCAAGGACACGACCACTGGCGACACGCTGTGCGACCCCGACAACCAGGTCGTGCTCGAGTCCATGACGTTCCCGGCTCCCGTGATCGAGGTCGCGATCGAGCCGAAGACCAAGGCCGACCAGGAGAAGCTCGGCACCGCGATCCAGAAGCTCGCGGAGGAGGACCCCACCTTCCGCACCGAGCTCAACCCCGAGACCGGCCAGACCGTCATCAAGGGCATGGGCGAGCTGCACCTCGACATCCTCGTCGACCGCATGAAGCGGGAGTTCAAGGTCGAGGCGAACGTGGGCAAGCCGCAGGTGGCCTACCGCGAGACGATCAAGCGGGCCGTCGAGAAGCATGACTACACCCACAAGAAGCAGACGGGTGGTTCGGGCCAGTTCGCGAAGATCCAGTTCGCGATCGAGCCCCTCGAGATCACGGCCGACAAGACGTACGAGTTCGAGAACAAGGTCACGGGTGGCCGCGTTCCGCGCGAGTACATCCCCTCGGTCGACGCCGGCTTCCAGGATGCGATGCAGTACGGCATCCTGGCCGGCTACCCGATGGTCGGCGTCAAGGGCATCCTGCTCGACGGCGCAGCCCATGACGTCGACTCCTCGGAGATGGCGTTCAAGATCGCCGGCTCGATGGGCTTCAAGGAGGCCGCCCGCAAGGCGAACCCCGTCCTGCTCGAACCGCTGATGTCCGTCGAGGTCCGTACTCCCGAGGAGTACATGGGCGACGTCATCGGCGACCTGAACTCGCGCCGCGGCCAGATCCAGTCCATGGAGGACGCCGCCGGTGTGAAGGTCGTGCGTGCGCACGTCCCGCTCTCGGAGATGTTCGGATACATCGGCGACCTGCGGTCGAAGACCTCGGGCCGCGCCGTGTACTCGATGGAGTTCGAGAGCTACGCGGAGGTCCCGAAGGCTGTCGCCGACGAGATCGTCCAGAAGAACAAGGGCGAGTAGCCCTGCCCGCACGGCCCACCCGGGTCGCGTAACATAACAACACAAACCCCCGTAGCCCACCGGTCGCAATCCAGCGCCCGGCGTGTCTACACGAGTCCTGAGGAGGACCCACAGTGGCTAAGGCCAAGTTCGAGCGGACCAAGCCGCACGTCAACATCGGCACGATCGGTCACGTCGACCACGGCAAGACGACGCTCACCGCCGCGATCTCGAAGGTGCTCGCCGACAAGTACCCGTCGAACGTCAACGTCCCGCGTGACTTCGCGTCGATCGACTCGGCTCCCGAGGAGCGCCAGCGCGGCATCACGATCAACATCTCGCACGTCGAGTACGAGACGCCGAAGCGCCACTACGCGCACGTCGACGCCCCGGGTCACGCCGACTACATCAAGAACATGATCACCGGTGCGGCCCAGATGGACGGCGCGATCCTCGTGGTCGCGGCGACCGACGGTCCGATGGCGCAGACGCGTGAGCACGTGCTGCTCGCCAAGCAGGTCGGCGTGCCCTACCTGCTCGTCGCGCTGAACAAGGCCGACATGGTCGACGACGAGGAGATCCTGGAGCTCGTCGAGCTCGAGGTCCGCGAGCTGCTCTCGAGCCAGGGCTTCGACGGCGACAACGCGCCGGTCATCCGCGTCTCGGGCCTCAAGGCGCTCGAGGGCGACGAGAAGTGGACGCAGTCCGTCCTCGACCTCATGGACGCCGTCGACGAGTCGATCCCCGACCCCGTGCGTGACAAGGACAAGCCGTTCCTCATGCCGATCGAGGACGTCTTCACCATCACCGGTCGTGGAACGGTCGTCACGGGTCGCGCCGAGCGCGGCACGCTGAAGCTCAACTCCGAGGTCGAGATCGTCGGCATCCGCCCGACGCAGAAGACCACGGTCACCGGTATCGAGATGTTCCACAAGCAGCTCGACGAGGCGTGGGCCGGCGAGAACTGCGGTCTCCTCCTCCGCGGCACCAAGCGCGAGGACGTGGAGCGCGGCCAGGTCGTCGTCGCCCCCGGTTCGGTCACCCCGCACACGAACTTCGAGGGCACCGCGTACATCCTCTCCAAGGAGGAGGGCGGTCGTCACAACCCGTTCTACGCGAACTACCGTCCGCAGTTCTACTTCCGCACCACCGACGTCACCGGCGTCATCACGCTGCCCGACGGCACCGAGATGGTCATGCCCGGCGACACCACCGACATGACGGTCGAGCTCATCCAGCCGATCGCCATGGAGGAGGGCCTCGGCTTCGCCATCCGTGAGGGTGGTCGCACCGTGGGCGCCGGTACGGTCACGAAGATCCTCAAGTAACACCTTCGCGCCCCCAGCGGGTGCGGAACCGACAGGGGTCGGGCCTTCGGGCCCGACCCCTTCGTCGTCCATGGCTGCAGGGGTCGGGACTGCGCGAACGTCGCGGGGCCCGACCCCTTCGTCGTCCATGGCTGCAGGGGTCGGGACTGCGCGAACGTCGCGGGGCCCGACCCTTTCGTCGTCCATGCATGACGCCGTCGATTCGGCTGCACCCCCCGAACGGGTTACGCTGGAGCGGATGGCAGGTTCCCCCACGCCAGTGCCCCGCACCACCGTACGGCCCGAGATCCAAGCGCTTCGGGCCGTCGCCGTCGGCGCCGTCGTGCTCCACCACGGGTGGCCGGCCGTCGCCCCCGCGGGCTACATGGGCGTCGACGTCTTCTTCGTCGTCTCGGGCTACCTCATCACCGCACTGCTCATCCGCGAGGTCGGCCGCACCGGCGGCATCTCGCTCGGCGCGTTCTACCTCCGACGGGCACGGCGCATCCTGCCCGCGGCCATCGCCGTGCTCCTCGCGGTCTCGGCGTTGACGATCGCGGTCGTGCCCCAGCGCGACTGGGCCGACTGGTTCCGCGAGAGCGTGGCCAGCACGCTCTACTACGAGAACTGGCAGCTCGCGGCGGACTCGCAGATCCCGGCCCGCGCCGACCTGGAGTCGACGCCGGTACAGCACTTCTGGTCGCTCTCGGTGGAGGAGCAGTTCTACCTCGTCTGGCCGCTGCTGCTCATCGTCGCCGTCGTCTCCGCACGGCGGCGCGGGCGCTCCATCGTGCGGCCGATGTTCGTCGTGCTCGGGTTCGTGACGGCCGCCTCGTTCGTCCACTCGCTCCTCCTCACCTCCGCCGACCACAACCTCGCTTACTTCTCGACGATCGCGCGCACGTGGGAGTTCGGCGCGGGCGGGCTGCTCGCGCTGCTCGCGATCACGACGCCGTCGAAGGGTCGGGAGGTGCTCCGCACCGTCGCGTCGTGGTGCGGCCTCCTGCTCATCGCGGTGCCGATCGTCGCGTTCCGCGACCCCGAGGCCTTTCCGGGTGTCTGGGTCCTGCTCCCGGTCGCCGGCACGCTCGCCGTGATCTGGGCGGGGACGCCCGCGACGCGGTGGTCGACGGCCCGGGTCGCCGGACTCCGCCCGGTGCAGTGGGTGGGCGATGTCTCGTACTCGCTCTACCTCTGGCACTGGCCGATCTTCATGTTCACGCCGTTCCTCATCGGCATGCCGAGCCCCGCGTGGGTCATGGCGCTGCTCGTGGTGCTCTCGCTGCTCGTGGCCTGGCTCTCCAAGCGCCTCATCGAGGACCCGTTCCGGGCGCGACGGAACCCCATGCCCCGTCGCCCCGCGGTGCTGCTCGGCGGACTCGGCTTCCTCGTCGCGGCGATCGTCAGCACCGGGTTCGTCGCGCCGAGCGTGGCGGCCGAACAACAGTCGACGGGCCACCACGCGGGGGAGCGCGACTGACCTGTCGTGACATCCGGAGCGGTTGGCGGATGTCGCGGGCTCAGACCTGCGTGCCGTCGATCGTGGTGGGCAGCTCGACGACCTCCTCGATCGTGCGTGCCACGGTGCATCCCCGCTCGATGGCCTTGGACATCACGCCGAGGAGCTGTTCGCGTTCGTCGGGCGCGAGCGTCGAGAGGTCCAGCAGGAGCTCCTCCTCGATGCGCGCATAGCGATTGGTGTCGTGCTCGGACTTGCCGTGCGCCCACACCGTCAGCGCGAAGTCGTCGCCGAGGCGGCGCGCGGTGACGCGGTCGGCGCTCAGCCCGGAGCAGGCGATCAGCGCGAGCTTCAGCAGCTCGCCGGGGGTGAAGTGCTCGCCATCGAGCTCGGGCCCGCCGACGCGCAGCGTGGCGCCGCGCTCGTTGAGGCCCTCGTACATGCGGGGTCCGACGCGCGTGACCGAGACGCTGCCCGGCCCGATCCGCTCGCTGACGCGGTGCGCGTGCTCGGGCGTGGGTCTCTCGTTCGTCGTCACGCCTTCGATTCCATCATGCCGGGGGGTTTCCGGGCGGTTCGCCTGCGACGTCGCTGTGAACGGAGGAGGCGCGACACGCCCGGGTTGCACGTGGCCCCCGACTATGGCAAACTCGATGAGTTCGACATTTCGAACGGCGTGCCTTGCTGCGTGCCGTTCGAATCACTGCCAGGCAGTGCATAGCCACCGGAAGCTCTCGGAGCCCCACGGGTCAGGCTAGGCCGCGGGCAGCAGAACGCACAACCGACAACCACTTCGAGCATGGGTTCGCCATGCCCGTTTCGCGAGGGCGACTCGCCCGAGCGCGGGGGTCGGTGGGGCTCACGGGTCGAGCGTGCCGAGGTCACCGCATGCGGGGTGGTTTCGACAGGCTCGATCACCGGCCTTTGACAGAAGAACAGTGGTGCTTCACACGGAGTAGCTACGCGGCGTCCGATGCCCTCGGAAGGGTATGACGCCTTGACAGAGAGAGAGTCAGAGATGGCGGGACAGAAGATCCGCATTCGACTGAAGTCGTATGACCACGAGGTCATCGACACCTCGGCGCGCAAGATCGTCGACACGGTGACCCGCGCGGGCGCCACGGTCGTCGGCCCCGTGCCGCTTCCGACGGAGAAGAACGTGGTGTGCGTCATCCGCTCGCCCCACAAGTACAAGGACAGCCGCGAGCACTTCGAGATGCGCACGCACAAGCGCCTCATCGACATCGTGGACCCGACGCCCAAGGCCGTCGACTCGCTCATGCGCCTCGACCTCCCGGCCGACGTCAACATCGAGATCAAGCTCTGAGGTAACAGATGTCTTCCGCTACCAAGAACGTGAAGGGTCTGCTCGGCACCAAGCTCGGCATGACCCAGGTGTGGGACGAGAACAACAAGCTGGTTCCCGTCACCGTCATCGAGATCGCCCCCAACGTCGTCACCCAGCTCCGCACCGCGGAGAAGGACGGCTACGAGGCCGTGCAGATCGCCGCGGGCGCCATCGACCCGCGCAAGGTGAACCAGCCCGCGTCCGGCCACTTCAAGGCCGCCGGTGTCACCCCGCGTCGTCACCTCGCCGAGGTGCGCACCGCCGACGCGTCGAGCTACGAGCTCGGCCAGGAGCTCACCGCTGACGGCACCTTCGAGGCCGGCCAGCTCGTCGACGTCGTCGGCACGAGCAAGGGCAAGGGCTTCGCCGGTGTCATGAAGCGCCACAACTTCAAGGGCGTCTCCGCCTCGCACGGTTCGCACCGCAACCACCGCAAGCCCGGCTCGATCGGTGCCTCGTCGACCCCCAGCCGTGTCTTCAAGGGCATGCGCATGGCCGGTCGCATGGGTGGCGAGCGCGTGACCGTGCTGAACCTCCGCGTGCACGCCGTCGACGCCGAGAAGGGCCTCCTCCTCGTCAAGGGCGCCGTCCCCGGTGCGCGCGGCCGTCTCGTTTTCGTCCGCAACGCAGTGAAGGGGGCGTAGTCCATGGCTACCGCGACCAACACCATCGACACCCTCGACGTCACCGGCAAGAAGTCCGGCACGATCGAGCTCCCCGCCGAGCTCTTCGACGTGCAGACCAACGTGCCGCTGATCCACCAGGTCGTCGTCGCCCAGCTCGCCGCCGCGCGTCAGGGCACCCACAAGACCAAGACCCGCGGCGAGGTCTCCGGCGCCGGCCGCAAGCCCTTCAAGCAGAAGGGCACGGGCCGCGCCCGGCAGGGCTCGATCCGCGCGCCGCAGATGACCGGCGGTGGCATCGTCCACGGCCCGCAGCCGCGCGACTACGCGCAGCGCACCCCCAAGAAGATGATCGCAGCGGCCCTGCTCGGCGCGCTCTCCGACCGCGCGCGCGGCGGCCGCATCCACGCGGTCGAGTCGTTCGCGGCCGGCGACGCCCCGAAGACCCGCGACGCCGTCGCGCTTCTCGGCGGGATCGCCCCGGCCAAGCACTTCCTCGTCGTGCTCACCCGCGAGGAGGAGCTCAGCGAGCGTGCGGTGCGCAACATCCCGACCGTGCACGTGCTGCGGGTCGACCAGCTGAACGCCTACGACGTGCTCGTCTCGGACGACATCGTCTTCAGCACGGCCGCGCTCGACGCGTTCATCGCCTCGAAGACGCCCAAGAAGGAAGAGGTCTCCGCATGAGCGCCGCGCAGAACAAGAACCCGCGCGACATCATCATCGCGCCCGTCGTCTCGGAGAAGAGCTACGGCCTGATCGACGAGGGCAAGTACACGTTCATCGTGGATCCCCGCTCGAACAAGACCGAGATCAAGCTCGCCATCGAGAAGATCTTCAACGTCCAGGTGGCGTCGATCAACACCCTGAACCGTCAGGGCAAGACCCGCCGCACCCGGTTCGGCATCGGCAAGCGCAAGGACACCAAGCGCGCGATCGTCACCCTCAAGTCCGGCTCGATCGACATCTTCACGGCTGTCGGCTAAGGAGCAGAGGTAACTCACTATGGCTATTCGTAAGTACAAGCCCACGACCCCCGGTCGTCGCGGTTCGTCGGTCGCCGACTTCGCGGAGATCACTCGCTCGACGCCCGAGAAGTCGCTGCTCCGCCCGTTGTCGAAGACCGGTGGCCGCAACAACCAGGGCCGCATCACGACGCGTCACATCGGCGGTGGCCACAAGCGCCAGTACCGCGTGATCGACTTCCGTCGCAACGACAAGGACGGCGTGGCCGCCAAGGTCGCGCACATCGAGTACGACCCGAACCGCACGGCTCGCATCGCGCTCCTCCACTTCGTGGACGGCACCAAGCGCTACATCCTGGCGCCGAACAAGCTCCAGCAGGGCGACCCGATCGAGTCGGGCCCCAACGCCGACATCAAGCCGGGCAACAACCTGCCGCTGCGCAACATCCCGACCGGTACCGTCGTGCATGCCATCGAGCTCCGCCCCGGCGGCGGCGCGAAGCTGGCCCGCTCGGCCGGCGCCTCGGTGCGCCTCGTCGCGAAGGACGGCCCCTACGCGCAGCTCCGCCTCCCGTCGGGCGAGATCCGCAACGTCGACGCGCGCTGCCGCGCGACCGTCGGCGAGGTCGGCAACGCCGAGCAGTCGAACATCAACTGGGGCAAGGCCGGCCGCAAGCGCTGGAAGGGCGTCCGCCCGACCGTGCGCGGTGTCGCGATGAACCCGGTCGACCACCCGCACGGTGGTGGCGAGGGCAAGACCTCCGGTGGTCGCCACCCGGTCAGCCCGTGGGGCCAGAAGGAAGGCCGCACGCGTAGCCGCAAGAAGGAAAGCGACCAGTTCATCGTTCGCCGTCGCACCGTCGGCAAGAAGCGCAAGTAGGAGTTGTAGAAGATGCCACGCAGTCTCAAGAAGGGCCCCTTCGTCGATGACCACCTGCTTCGCAAGGTCGTCACGCAGAACGAGGCCGGTTCCAAGAACGTCATCAAGACCTGGTCACGCCGCTCGATGATCATCCCCGCGATGCTGGGGCACACGATCGCCGTGCACGACGGCCGCAAGCACATCCCGGTGTTCGTCACCGAGACCATGGTGGGTCACAAGCTCGGCGAGTTCGCCCCCACCCGCACCTTCCGTGGACACGTGAAGGACGACAAGAAGGGCCGCCGCCGCTGACGCGGTGGCGTGAAGGAGGAAAGAAATGGTGGAGTCGATCGCACGCGTGCGACACATCCGCGTGACCCCCATGAAGGCCCGCCGCGTCGTCAACATGATCCGCGGCAAGCAGGCACAGGAGGCACTCGCCATCCTGAAGTTCGCACCCCAGGGTGCGAGCGAGCCGGTGTACAAGCTCGTCGCCTCGGCCATCGCGAACGCTCGCGTCAAGGCCGACGCTGCGAACACCTACCTGGACGAGCAGGACCTCTACATCAGCCGCGCATTCGTCGACGAGGGCACCACCCTCAAGCGATTCCAGCCGCGCGCGCAGGGTCGTGCCTTCCGCATCAACAAGCGAACGAGCCACATCACCGTCGTGCTCGCCACGCCCGAGGAGGGTACGAAGTAATGGGTCAGAAGGTCAACCCGTACGGCTTCCGTCTCGGCATCACCACCGACCACGTGTCGCGGTGGTTCTCCGACTCGACGAAGCCCGGTCAGCGCTACGCCGACTACCTCGCAGAGGACATCAAGATCCGTCGCCTGCTCAAGACGTCGCTCGACCGCGCCGGTGTCTCGCGCATCGAGATCGAGCGCACCCGCGACCGCGTCCGGGTGGACATCCACACGGCGCGTCCCGGCATCGTGATCGGCCGCCGCGGCGCCGAGGCCGAGCGCATCCGCGCCGACCTCGAGAAGCTCAGCGGCAAGCAGATCCAGCTGAACATCCTCGAGGTCAAGAACCCCGAGGCCGACGCCCAGCTCGTCGCGCAGGGCATCGCCGAGCAGCTCTCCGCCCGTGTGGCGTTCCGCCGCGCGATGCGCAAGGGCCTGCAGGGCGCGCAGCGCGCCGGCGCCAAGGGTGTCCGCATCCAGGTGTCGGGCCGCCTCGGCGGCGCCGAGATGAGCCGGTCGGAGTTCTACCGCGAAGGCCGTGTGCCCCTGCACACCCTGCGCGCGAACATCGACTACGGCTTCTACGAGGCCAAGACCACCTTCGGCCGCATCGGCGTGAAGGTCTGGATCTACAAGGGCGACATCACCAACAAGGAACTCGCCCGCGAGCAGGCCTCCCAGAAGCCGTCCCGCGAGCGCAGTGACCGTCCCCGCCGCGACCGCGCCCCCAAGGCCGAGCCGGTGGCAGCAGGAGTTGAGGCATAACCATGTTGATTCCCCGTCGAGTCAAGTACCGCAAGCAGCACCACCCCGGCCGTTCGGGCCACGCCACCGGCGGCACGAAGGTCACCTTCGGTGAGTACGGCATCCAGGCCATCACCCCCGCTTACGTGACGAACCGTCAGATCGAGTCCGCTCGTATCGCGATGACCCGTCACATCAAGCGTGGTGGCAAGGTGTGGATCAACATCTACCCCGACCGTCCGCTCACGAAGAAGCCGGCCGAGACCCGCATGGGTTCCGGCAAGGGTTCGCCCGAGTGGTGGGTCGCCAACGTCAAGCCGGGTCGAGTCCTCTTCGAGGTCTCCGGCGTCTCCGAGGAACTCGCTCGTGAGGCCATGACCCGTGCCATCCACAAGCTGCCCCTCAAGGCACGCATCATCAAGCGCGAGGAGGGCGACGCATAATGGCCGTCGGAACCAAGGAGCTCAGCCCCGCAGAGCTCGACACGTTTGAAGACGAGCGACTCGTCGACGAGCTGAAGAAGGCCAAGGAGGAGCTGTTCAACCTGCGCTTCCAGTCGGCCACCGGCCAGCTCGAGAGCCACGGCCGCCTCCGTGCGGTCAAGCGCGACATCGCCCGCATCTACACGGTCATCCGTGAGCGCGAGCTCGGCATCCGTGCCACTCCCGCACCGGTCGAGGCGAAGGCCGCGGCTGAGAAGAAGACCAAGAAGGCCAAGGCCGAGGCATCCGCGGATGCTTCGACCGAGGCGGACACGAAGGAGGCCTGATCATGGCTGAGACCAAGAAGGCTACGGCCGAGGTCGCCGAGACGGCCGAGCTCGCCCGCAATGACCGCAAGGTGCGCCGTGGATACGTCGTCAGCGACAAGATGGACAAGACCATCGTCGTCGAGGTCGAGGATCGCGTGAAGCACCGGCTGTACGGCAAGGTCATGCGCCGCACCACGAAGGTCAAGGCGCACGACGAGCAGAACACCGCCGGCATCGGCGACCTCGTCGTGATCTCCGAGACCCGCCCCCTCAGTGCCACGAAGCACTGGCGCCTCGTCGAGATCGTCGAGAAGGCCAAGTAAGCCTCGCGCTTGCTTGAAAGAAGGAGTTCACTGTGCTTCAGCAGGAATCACGAGTCAAGGTCGCCGACAACACCGGCGCCAAGGAGCTGCTCACCATTCGCGTGCTCGGCGGCTCCAAGCGCCGCTACGCCGGCCTCGGTGACGTCATCGTCGCCACGGTCAAGGACGCGATCCCGGGCGGCAACGTCAAGAAGGGCGATGTGGTCAAGGCCGTCATCGTCCGTACCGTCAAGGAGACCCGTCGTCCCGACGGTTCGTACATCAAGTTCGACGAGAACGCGGCGGTGATCCTCAAGAACGACGGCGACCCCCGTGGCACCCGCATCTTCGGACCGGTCGGTCGCGAGCTCCGCGACAAGAAGTTCATGAAGATCGTCTCGCTGGCACCGGAGGTTATCTAGTCATGGCCAACATCAAGAAGGGCGACCTCGTCCAGGTCATCTCGGGCCGCAGCCAGGCCCGCGGCGGAGACCGCGGCAAGCAGGGCACGGTCATCGAGGTGCTCGTCGCCGAGAACCGCGTCGTCGTGCAGGGCGTGAACTTCGTCACGAAGCACGTGCGCGTCGGCCAGACGCAGCGCGGCTCGAAGACCGGCGGCATCGAGACCCACGAGGCGTCGATCCACGTGTCGAACGTCGCGCTCGTCGACCCCGAGACGAAGAAGCCGACCCGCGTCGGCTTCCGCACCGAGACCGTGACGAAGGACGGCGTGCAGAAGACCGTCCGCGTCCGCTACGCCAAGAAGTCAGGTAAGGACCTGTAATGACCGATACGGCAACGCAGGCTGGCAAAATCCAGCCGCGACTGAAGACCAAGTACCGGACCGAGATCGCGAAGGCCCTCATCGAGGAGCACGGCTACACCAACGTGCACCAGGTCCCCGGCCTCGTGAAGATCGTCGTGAACATGGGCGTCGGCGAGGCGGCCCGCGATGGCAAGATCATCGACGGCGCGATCGCGGACCTCACGAAGATCACGGGGCAGAAGCCGCAGGTCACCAAGGCCCGCAAGTCCATCGCGCAGTTCAAGCTGCGCGAGGGCCAGCCGATCGGTGCGCACGTGACGCTCCGCGGCGACCGCATGTGGGAGTTCCTCGACCGCCTGCTGTCGCTCGCCCTGCCCCGCATCCGCGACTTCCGCGGCCTCTCGGACGCCCAGTTCGACGGCAGCGGCAACTACACCTTCGGTCTCACGGAGCAGTCCATGTTCCACGAGATCGACCAGGACAAGATCGACCGCGTTCGCGGCATGGACATCACCGTGGTGACCACCGCCAAGGACGACGACGAGGGCCGCGCGCTGCTCAGGCAGCTCGGCTTCCCGTTCCGGGCGAACGCGTCCGCCAGCTGAACCCCCGGATGCCGCGAGCTCGCGTTCGCGGCATCCGACCCGGTCGGGGCATCCGCCCAGGCCTCCCACCACAGGTCATCACTCGTGTAACGGGTGCTGAAACCTGGTGAACGTAAGGAACCAATCGTCATGACGATGACCGACCCGGTCGCTGACATGCTGACCCGACTGCGGAACGCCAACTCCGCGCACCACGACACCGTGTCGATGCCGAACTCGAAGCTCAAGGCGCACATCGCCGAGATCCTGAAGAAGGAAGGCTACATCGCCAGCTTCGAGATCACCGACGCGCGCGTGGGCAAGACCCTCACGCTCCAGCTCAAGTTCGGCCCGAACCGCGAGCGCTCGATCGCGGGCATCAAGCGCGTCTCCAAGCCCGGCCTCCGCGTGTACGCGAAGTCGACGGAGCTCCCCAAGGTGCTCGGCGGCCTCGGCGTCGCGATCCTGTCCACTTCCAGCGGTCTGCTGACCGACCGCCAGGCCGAGAAGAAGGGCGTGGGTGGGGAAGTCCTCGCCTACGTGTGGTAGTTCCATGTCACGAATCGGACGACTCCCCATCGCCATCCCCGCGGGTGTCGACGTGAAGGTCGACGGCCCGGCCGTCACCGTCAAGGGCCCCAAGGGCGAGCTCTCGCTCACGGTGGCCTCGCCCATCGAGGTGAAGATCGAGGACGAGCAGGTCCTCGTCACCCGCCCCGACGACGAGCGCGAGTCGCGCTCGCTGCACGGCCTCACCCGCTCGCTCATCGCGAACCAGATCATCGGCGTCACGGAGGGCTACTCCAAGGGCCTCGAGATCGTCGGCACCGGTTACCGCGTCGCCCAGAAGGGCTCCGCGGTCGAGTTCGCGCTCGGCTTCTCGCACCCCGTGACCGTCGAGCCCCCGGCCGGCATCACGCTGACCGTCGAGGGCAACAACAAGATCACGGTTGCCGGCATCGACAAGCAGGCCGTCGGCGAGACCGCCGCCAACATCCGCAAGATCAAGAAGCCCGAGCCGTACAAGGGCAAGGGCATCCGCTACGCCGGCGAGGTCGTGCGTCGCAAGGCCGGAAAGTCAGGTAAGTAATCATGGCCGTGAAGACCAAGACGGCTGCGCGCTCGCGCCGCCACACCCGCCTTCGCAAGAAGATCGTCGGCACGGTCGAGCGTCCGCGCCTCGTCGTCACCCGTTCTACCCGCCACGTCTTCGTGCAGGTCGTCGACGACGCCGCCGGCCGCACCCTTGCGTCCGCATCCACCATGGAGGCCGACCTCCGTGCGTTCGACGGTGACAAGACCGCCAAGGCCAAGAAGGTCGGCGAGCTGGTTGCAGAGCGTGCGAAGCAGGCCGGCATCGAGTCGGTCGTCTTCGACCGCGGCGGCAACAAGTACGCCGGTCGAGTCGCAGCCATCGCCGATGGTGCGCGAGAGGCGGGGCTGAGCCTGTGACTGACAACAAGAAGGAGAACGAGGTGGCTGCAGAGGCACCCGTGGAGACCGCCGCCGCGAGCGAGGTCCCCCAGAACGAGCCGCGCGAGGCCCGTCGCGGCAGCCGCGACCGTGGCCCCAGCCGCGACCGCGGTGGCCGTGACGCAGAGAAGAGCCAGTTCCTCGAGCGCGTCGTGACCATCAACCGCGTGTCCAAGGTCGTCAAGGGCGGCCGTCGCTTCAGCTTCACGGCGCTCGTCGTGGTGGGTGACGGCAACGGTCTCGTCGGCGTCGGCTACGGCAAGGCGCGCGAGGTCCCGACTGCGATCTCGAAGGGCGTCGAGGAGGCGAAGAAGAACTTCTTCCGCGTCCCCCGCGTCGGAGCGACCATCCCGCACCCCGTGCAGGGTGAGGCCGCCGCGGGCGTCGTCCTGCTGCGTCCGGCATCGCCCGGTACCGGCGTCATCGCCGGTGGTCCGGTGCGTGCCGTACTCGAGTGCGCCGGCATCCACGACGTGCTGAGCAAGTCGCTCGGTTCGTCGAACACCATCAACATCGTGCACGCCACGGTCGAGGCACTCTCGCAGCTCGAGGAGCCGCGGGCGGTCGCCGCCCGTCGTGGCCTCGCCTACGACGAGGTCGCCCCGGCCCGTCTGCTGCGTGCCGAGGCCAAGGCGGCCGAGGCCGCCGCAGCAGCGAAGGCAGGTGCCTGATGGCGAAGCTCAAGGTGACCCAGATCAAGTCCAAGGTGAGCGAGAAGCAGAACCAGCGCGACACGCTCCGCAGCCTGGGGCTCAAGCGCATCGGCGACTCGGTCGTTCGCGACGACACCCCGCAGAACCGCGGCTACGTCAAGACCGTCGCCCACCTCGTGAAGGTTGAGGAGATTGACTCATGACTGACGACGTGAACGACACGACCGTCGAAACCACCAAGGCCCCGGCGAAGAAGACTCCCGCCAAGGCCGCCACCGAGAAGAAGGCGCCGGCCAAGGCCGCCGCCGCGAAGGCTCCCGCGAAGGCGTCTGCCGCCGACGCCGACCAGGCGAAGGCCGAGAAGGCCCCCGCCAGGCGCCGTCCTGAGCCTGCCGAAGGGAAGGCCCCCGCGAAGAAGGCCGCCCCCGAGGACGCCGTCGACGCCAAGCGCGAGCCCGTGCTGAAGGTGCACCACCTGCGGCCGGCCCCCGGTGCCAAGAAGGACAAGACCCGCGTCGGACGCGGTGAGGGTTCGAAGGGCAAGACCGCCGGTCGCGGCACCAAGGGTTCGAAGGCACGCAACAACATCCGCCCGGGTTTCGAGGGCGGCCAGCTTCCGTACCACATGCGTGCGCCGAAGCTGCGCGGCTTCAAGAACCCGTTCCGCGTCGAGTACCAGGTGGTCAACCTGGACAAGCTCGCCGAGCTCTACCCGAAGGGCGGCGACGTCACGATCGCCGACCTCGTCGAGAAGGGTGCCGTCCGCAAGAACGAGCGGGTCAAGGTGCTCGGGAACGGCGACATCCAGGTGAAGCTCACCGTCGCGGTCGACAAGGTCTCCGGCTCGGCCGAGCAGAAGATCGTCGCCGCGGGCGGCTCGGTCAAGTAGGCCACAGCATCACCCGCTTGTTCGAGCCTGTCGGGACCTCGCGTATGATTCACGGGGGTCTCGACAGGCTCGAGCCGCATACGGACTGAGTCCGAAGAAGCGCTACCCGCTCCACCGGAGCCACAGGAGGACGAGTGTTCAACGCCATCGGGCGGATCTTCCGCACGCCGGATCTTCGCCGCAAGATCGGATTCACGCTGGGCATCGTGGCCCTGTTCCGACTCGGCTCCTTCATCCCGGCGCCGTTCGTGGACTTCGGCAACGTGCAGGCGTGCCTCGCGTCGAGCCAGGGGGCAACCGGCCTCTACGAGCTCGTCAACCTGTTCTCGGGCGGCGCCCTGCTGCAGCTCTCGATCTTCGCGCTCGGCATCATGCCGTACATCACCGCGTCGATCATCGTGCAGCTGCTGCGCGTCGTGATCCCGCACTTCGAGACGCTCTACAAGGAGGGGCAGGCCGGCCAGGCCCGCCTCACGCAGTACACGCGCTACCTCACCATCGCGCTCGCCGTGCTGCAGTCGACGACGCTCATCACCGTCGCCCGTTCGGGCGCGCTGTTCCCGTCGAGTGCCCCGGAGTGCTCGCAGCTCATCACGAACGACGCCTGGTACGCGATCGGGCTCATGGTCCTCACGATGACCGCCGGCACGGGCCTCATCATGTGGATGGGCGAGCTCATCACCGAGCGCGGCATCGGCAACGGCATGTCGCTGCTCATCTTCACGTCCATCGCGGCGCAGTTCCCGGTCTCGCTCTGGGCGATCGGCCTGGCGCGCGGCTGGGACATCTTCGCCGTCGTGCTCCTGGTCGGCCTGCTCGTCGTCGTCGCCGTGGTGTTCGTCGAACAATCGCAGCGGCGGATCCCCGTGCAGTACGCCAAACGGATGGTCGGCCGGCGCACCTACGGCGGCAACAACACCTACATCCCGATCAAGGTGAACATGGCCGGTGTCGTGCCCGTCATCTTCGCGTCGTCCCTGCTCTACCTGCCCGCGCTGATCGCGCAGTTCAACCAGCCGGCAGCGGGCGAGGAGACGCAGGCGTGGGTCGTGTGGATCACCAACTACCTCACCAAGGGCGACCACCCGCTCTACATGCTCCTGTACTTCCTCCTCATCGTCGGGTTCACGTACTTCTACGTGGCGATCACCTTCAACCCCGACGAGGTGGCCGAGAACATGAAGAAGTACGGCGGGTTCATCCCCGGCATCCGAGCGGGCCGCCCCACGGCCGAGTACCTCGACTACGTGCTCACCCGCATCACGCTGCCCGGCTCGTTCTACCTCGGAATCATCGCGCTGCTTCCCCTCATCGCGTTGAGCCTCGTGGGAGCGAACGCGAACTTCCCGTTCGGCGGAGCGTCGATCCTCATCATCGTCGGCGTCGGCCTGGAGACGGTGAAGCAGATCGACGCCCAGCTCCAGCAGCGACACTACGAAGGGCTCCTCCGATGACCCTTCGAGAACCTCAGGACGGCGCGGCGTCCGCCACCAGCTCCGCCCGCTTCCTGATCGTGGGCCCGCAGGGCTCCGGCAAGGGGACCCAGGGCGTGCTCGTCGCGGAGGCATTCGGGGTTCCGTCGGTCTCGACCGGCGACGTGTTCCGCGCCAACATCTCGGGCGGCACGCAGCTCGGCGAGCGGGTGCAGTCGATCGTCGAGGCGGGCCACCTCGTGCCGGACGAGCTCACCTGCGAGCTCGTGCGTGACCGCCTCGAGCAGCCGGATGCCGCACGCGGCTTCCTGCTCGACGGGTTCCCCCGCAACAGGGCACAGGTCGACGACCTGGCCGACTTCCTCGCGTCACGGAGCGAGACCCTCGATGCGGTCATCGAGCTCAGCGTCCCCCGCGAGGAGAGCATCGCCCGGCTGCGCCAGCGTGCGGTCGACCAGGGCCGCACCGACGACACCGAAGAGGTGATCGCGAATCGCCTGGCGATCTACGAGCGGGAGACCGCGCCGATCCTCGACGTGTACCGCGCAGAGGGCCTCGTGGTCCCGATCGACGGCATCGGCACCTTCCACGAGGTGACGGAACGCATCTTCGAGGCGCTCGCCGATCGCGGGCTGACCGCGAACGGCAGCGGCGGCAACGGCGCTGCCGCCTGACCGCACGTGTTCCGTCGGTCGATCTACAAGTCGCCGCCCGAGTTGCGCTCGATGTCGGCGGCCGGATTTGCGACCGCCGCGGCGCTCGCGGAGACGCGAAGACTGCTGGTCCCGGGTGCGACGCCGCTCGAGCTCGACGCCGCAGCCGAGCGCGTGATCCGCGGGCTCGGCGGCCGGCCGAACTTCCAGCTCGTGCCGGGCTACCGCCACACGCTGTGCGTCTCGGTGGACGACGACGTGGTGCATGGCATCCCGAGTGAGCGAGCGTTCCGCCCGGGAGACATCGTCTCGGTCGACGGGGGCGCCGAGGTCGACGGCTGGAACGGCGACGCCGCCTTCACGGTGGTGCTGCCGGACCCAGCCCGGCCCGAGGTGGTCGCCGCCCGCGAGACGCTCTCCGCGGTGACCGAGTCGGCGCTCTGGCGCGGCATCGCCGCGCTGGCGGGCGCCCGGCACCTCAACGAGGTCGGCGCGGCGATCGAGGATCACATCCGCTCTGCGGGCGACTACGGCATCCTCACCGAGTATGTCGGCCACGGCATCGGCCGCACGATGCACGAGGAGCCGCCGGTCTTCAACTACCGCGTCGACCGCAGGGGCCCGGCGGTCAAGCCAGGCCTCGTCGTCGCGATCGAGCCGATGATCGTCGCGGGCGCCGTCGAGACGTTCCTCCGCGACGACGAGTGGACGGTCACCACCGCGGACGGCGCGGATTCCGCGCACTGGGAGCACTCGGTCGCCGTGCACGCCGAGGGCATCTGGGTGCTCACGGCCGAGGACGGCGGCGTGGCTGGACTGGCGCCCTTCGGCGTCGTGCCCGTGCCGATCCCGTGACTCCCGGTCGGTGCCCTGCGCTGCCGCGCCCGTAGCCCGCTACATGCCGTGCGGCTCCATCAGCCGCGCCAGTTCGGCCAGGAGGCCGGAGTAGTCCTCAGCGCCATGCACCAGCCGCTGCACGTTCTCGCGCTCCGAGAAGGCCTCGACGAACTGGTCGAACACCTCCTGGAACTCGGCGCGGCCGCTCTCGGCGAAGGCGATGAGTGCGACGACGTTGACGTTCGCGCCGCCCCAGTCGATGGGCACGTCGTCGACCGCGATCGCGATCGCCGTGCGCCGCGCCGACATCGTCATCGCGTGCGGCACGGCGAGGTGCTCGGTGAATGCCGTGGACGAGAGGCGTTCGCGTTCGAGCGCGCCGTCGACATAGGCCTGGTCGATCACGCCGGCGGCGATCATCCGGTCGCCGAGCATGCGGATGGCGCCGTCGCGGTCGTACCCGCGGAGCCCGCGGACGAACAGCTCCGGCGCGATGTAGCGAGACAGTGAGGCGGCCAGCCGCGCCCGTCGGCGGGCACGGCGCACCCGTGCGATCTCGGTGCGGACCCGCTCGAGGTCGGCCTCCGTCGGGAACGGCGCGACGACCACCAGTCGCTCCACCGGCGTCGACGGCTCGAGCACCGCCACGAGCAGGTCGGCGGATTCGGCGCCCTCATCGTCGGCGGTCACGAGCTCGACGTCGTCGTCGACCGCCGACCGGATGCGCGCGGCGAGCGCCGTGTGCACGTCGTGGTAGGCGGGCGCCGACACGGCCACGCGCACGGCCTCTCCGCGCGACCGCCGCTGGTCGAGGTACGCGCCCACGTGCATGGCGACGTACGCGATCTCGTCGTCGTCGACGGCGATGCCCTCGGTGCTCGCCAGTTCGCTCGCGATGTAGACGGCGAGCTCGTAGATGAGCGGGTACGCGGCCTTGATCGAGGCGGTGAGGGGATTGCGCGAGAGGCTCGATGCGCCGGCCCGCGCCACGAGATTGTCGACGTGCAGGGCGAGCCGGTCGATGAAGTCCTGGTCGTCGAGGTCGATGAGGTACACGGATGACGCGCCGGCGACGATGCGCCGCACGAGAGGCACCCTCGGCGAGACGGCCCGGCCCGTGGCATCCGCCTGGGCCGCCTCGGTGGTGCGGGTCGCGGCCCGCGTCTCGAGGAGTCGCGTGAGATGGGCGAGGTCGGCGGGCCCGATCGACGTGCCGAAGTGCTCGGACACGAGGCGTGCGAGGAGCCCGGCGAGGGGGCTGTGCGCCGCGGAGTCCTCGGGCTGCGCGACGGCATCGGGGGTGGGCTGATCCGCGTCGAGCGGATGGTTCGCAGCGACCCGGTCGAGGGCGATCGCGATGTGGAGCAGCACGTCGTTGAGGCCGTACTCGTTCGGGGCGTAGCCCGCATCGACGAGCCCGGCGATGAGCGCCGCGCGGAACTCCCCGACCTCGGGGAACGCCGCACGCAGCGCGTCGAGCTCGATCATCCCGCGGGACGTCTCCTCGCGGAACAGCGCGCCGAGCAGGCGCCGCCTGGCCGTCTCGGGGCCGTCGAGGGTGATGCGCGATCCCTGGCGCACGAGCGCGAGCCCCGTGCCGTCGAGCCGCGCTCGGACGCGGGCGAGGTCGGCCTCGAAGGTGGAGTCGCTCACGTGGTTCGCCGCCGCCGTCTCGTAGACGTCGAGGCCGTCGGCGGCGTCGATGAGCGAGCGGATGACGCGTGCGCCGCGCACCGCGGGCGACGAGCCGCGCCGCGGGGGCGTGCGCCTCGCCGCCCATGCGGCGCGATCGAGGCGGTAGCCCGCTGGCCCGGACTCCACGATCACGCCGCCCGAGTTCGCCTGGGCCGCGTAGTTCCGGATCGTGCGCGTGGTGACCCCGAGCCGATCGGCGAGCTCGGCCGCGGTCGTCCACCCTTCGGCATGGCCGAGTGCGTCGACGAGGCGCTCCCACTTCTCGGCCACTGCAGCTCCCGGGTCTCGCCGGCGCCACGCGGCGTCGTGCGGTGTGCCCAGTCAACCACCGTCACGGTGTCGTGCGGGCGGTTCCGCAGCGACTTTCCGGGGGTGCGGAAGAAGATCGGCTGGAGCCGGCGGGCGCACCGGAGCACAATCGAATCCATCGCGGCGTGCCGCCGCGGCCGAACGATCGACGAGGACCGGGCGATGGCCAGGCGAGGAGGCGTGGTGATGCGTATCATCGTGGTCTGCGGTGCAGGCGCCTCCAGCACCTTCGTCGCCCACCGGATCCGCCGGGCCGCCGCGGACAGGGGCATCGAGGTGCGCGCGACCGCGACGAGCGAGTCCCAGCTCGAGCAGGCGCTCGCAGACGCGGACGTGCTCCTCGTCGGCGCTCACCTCGGCGATCGGATCGGCCTGCTGCGCGAACGCGCGGCCGCGGCATCCGTGCCCATCGCGATCCTCACGGAGGGTGCGGCCACCGCCCCCGACGGGGAGGACGCCCTCGACGTGGCCCTCGAGTTCGCTGGGGCCCACTCATGAGCCCGCGCGCCCCGCGCGCCGCGGTGCGCGGCGGAATGCCCGCGGGATATCGTGAACGAGGAAACGGAAGCCAGCGACGGAGACCGGAGTCATGGTGGAACGCACAGTTCGAATCGGATCGACCCACGGCCTGCACGCACGGCCTGCCAAGCTCTTCACCCAGGCCGTTGCCGCATCGGGGTCATCCGTCACGCTCCGGAAGGCCGGTGGCGCATTCGTCAACGCGGCGAGTATCCTCTCGGTCATCGCGCAGGGCATCGACCACGGCGACGAGGTCACGATCGTCGTCGACGGCGGCGACGAGCACGCCGTCCTCGACCAGCTCGTGGAGCTGCTCAGCACCGACCACGACGAATAGCGCGCGGCATCCGTCGCCCATTCGACCGAACCTGGAGGGCGAGTGATGGAGATCAGGGGCACGGGCATCGGACAGGGTGTCGCGGTCGGACCCGTCGTGCGCATGGCCGAGGCGCTGCCGGAGCCGGTCGACAGGCCGAGCCACCTCGACCCCGAGCATGAGGCCGAGCGCGCGAAGGCGTCGCTGTCGGTCGTCGCCGCCGAGCTCGCGAATCGCGGCGCGAAGGCGGGCGGGGCGGCGAAGGACGTGCTCGAGGCCCAGGCCATGATGGCCGAGGACCCGAGCCTCATCGACGAGGTCACGAAGCACCTCGCGACCGGCAAGACCGCGGAGCGCGCCGTCTACGAGGCGTTCGCCACGTACCGGGACCTGCTCGCCGGCATGGGCGGGTACATGGCCGAGCGCGCCACCGACCTCGACGACATCTCGCAGCGTGTGATCGCGCACCTGCTGAAGCTCCCGGCGCCCGGGGTGCCGAATCCGGGACATCCGTTCGTGCTCGTGGCCCGCGACCTCGCGCCGGCGGACACGGCGATGCTCGACCTGGGCCAGGTGCTCGGGCTCGTGACGGTCGAGGGCGGACCGACCTCGCACACCGCGATCCTCGCCCGCGAGAAGTCCATCGTCGCGGTGGTCGGGGCAGCGGATGCCGCGAGCCTCGCCGATGGCGACACCGTCATCGTCGACGCGGCCGACGACCTCGTCATCGCGTCGCCCACGGCCGAGCAGGTCGCGGAGGCGAACGCCCGCATCGCCGAGCGCGCAGCCCTCGAGGCGGCTCCCGTCACGCCGGGTGCGCTCGCCGACGGCACGGCGGTGCCGCTGCTCGCGAACCTCGGCTCGGCCAGCGGTGCCGCCGAGGCGCTGAAGCTCGGCGCCGAGGGCGTGGGCCTGTTCCGCACCGAGTTCCTCTTCCTCGACGCCGACACCGCGCCGAGCGTGCGCGAGCAGCAGGAGCACTACACGCGGCTGCTCACGGCGTTCGCCGGAAAGAAGGTCGTCGCGCGCGTGCTCGACGCCGGCGCCGACAAGCCGCTCTCGTTCCTCAACAGCGCGCACGAGGAGAACCCCGCGCTGGGGCTCCGCGGCATCCGGGCGCTGCGCCACTCGGAGATCATCCTCCGCGAGCAGCTCACGGCGCTCGCCGAAGCGGATGCCGCGACCGACGCCGAGCTCTGGGTGATGGCCCCGATGATCGCCACCGTCGAGGAGACCCGCTACTTCACGGCGCTCGCGAAGGAGCTCGGCATCCGCGTCGCCGGCGTGATGGTCGAGACCCCCTCGGCCGCGCTCGTCGCCGACCGCGTGCTCGCCGCCTGCGACTTCGCCTCGATCGGCACCAACGACCTGACCCAGTACACGATGGCCGCCGACCGGCTGCTCGGCACCGTCGCCAACCTCCAGAGCCCGTGGCATCCGGCCGTCCTCCGCCTCATCGCGGACGTCGGCGCCGCCGGGGCCGAACTCGGCAAGCCCGTCGGGATCTGCGGCGAGGCCGCCGCCGACCCGCTGCTCGCCGTCGTGCTCGTGGGCCTCGGCGCCACGAGCCTGTCGATGTCGCCATCGGCACTCGCAGATGTCCGCGCCTCCCTCGCGCGGTACAGCCCGGACGACGCGAAGGCGCTCGCCAGGGCAGCCCTGGCCGCTGAGGGAGCGGCCGAAGCCAAGGAGGCGGCCCAAGCCGTCGCCACCGAGATCACCACGGCGCGGACAGCCGCGTCGTAACGGGAGAGAGGCAACACCATGACAACGACGTCTTCGGACACGAAGCGGCCGGGGGGAGCACGCGTCGCGGTCCAGAGGTTCGGCACGTTCCTGTCCAGCATGATCCTGCCGAACATCGCGGCATTCATCGCCTGGGGCATCGTGACGATGTTCTTCATTCCGGCGGGCTTCACGCCGAACGAATCACTCGCCGCCCTCGTCGGCCCGATGATCATCTACCTGCTGCCCCTGCTCATCGCCAACCAGGGCGGCCGACTCGTCTACGACACCCGTGGTGGCGTGGTCGCGTCGATCGCGACGATCGGCGTGATCGTCGGGACGGACATCCCGATGTTCCTCGGCGCCATGATCATGGGGCCGCTGGCAGCCTGGCTCATGAAGCAGGTCGACCGCATCTGGGAGGGCAAGATCAAGGCCGGCTTCGAGATGCTGGTCAACAACTTCTCGGCCGGCATCCTCGGCTTCCTCCTCGCGATCGCGGGCTTCTTCGCCTTCGGTCCGGTGGTCCAAGCGCTCAGCAACGGACTGGAGGCAGCGGTCGACTGGCTCGTGAAGCTGTCGCTCCTGCCGCTGCTCAGCATCCTGGTCGAGCCCGGCAAGGTGCTGTTCCTGAACAACGCCATCAACCACGGCGTGTTCACCCCGATCGGTACCCAGCAGGCCGCCGAGACCGGCAAGTCGATCCTGTTCCTCGTGGAGGCGAATCCCGGGCCCGGCCTCGGCATCCTGCTCGCCTTCACGTTCTTCGGCATCGGCATGGCCCGGGCGACCGCCCCCGCCGCGATCATCATCCAGTTCTTCGGCGGCATCCACGAGATCTACTTCCCGTACGTGCTCATGAAGCCGATCCTCATCCTGGCGGCCATCGCGGGCGGCATGACGGGCGTCGCCACGAACGTGCTGTTCGCAAGCGGCCTCCGGGCCCCGGCGGCGCCGGGCAGCATCATCGCGGTGATCGCCCAGACCGCCTCGGACAGTTACGTGGGCGTGATCCTCTCGGTCGTCCTCTCGGCGACCGTGTCGTTCCTCATCGCCGCGGTGATCCTCCGCGCAAGTCGCAAGCGCGACCTCGCGAAGGCGAACGCCGGCGACCTGTCGGCCTCGATCGCCCAGACCCAGGCCAACAAGGGCAAGGAGAGCGGCGTCCTGCAGAACCTCCAGGCCGAGGGCGTCGCCGCCGGTGCAGGACTCATCGCCGAGGGCGAGGAGGAGGCGTTCGAGCACAAGCCGATCCACACGATCGTCTTCGCGTGCGATGCCGGGATGGGCTCGAGCGCCATGGGCGCCACGGTGCTCCGCAACAAGATCAAGAAGGCCGGCATCGACAGCGTGACGGTGACGAACAAGGCGATCGCGAACCTCACGGACGACGTCGACCTCGTCATCACCCACCAGGACCTCACCGACCGCGCGAAGCTGCAGTCGCCGAGCGCCCTGCACGTGTCGGTGGAGAACTTCATGGGCTCGCCGAAATACGACGAGATCGTGAACCTGCTGGAGAGCGAAGGCGTGCGCTGATCCATCGCGTCGAAACGGAAGGCGGCAGCTCGATGCCGCGGCGGTCTCCACACAGGAGGTCGCCGCGGCGTCGGGCCGTCTCGATGAGAAGAAGGAGATCCCCATGACCGAAGAGATCCTGCCGGCGGGCAACGTACGGCTCGCCGCCCGCGCCGTGAGCCGGGACGACGCGATCCGCGAGGCGGGCGCGATCCTGGTCGAGGTCGGGGCCGTCGACCCCCGCTACATCGACTCGATGCTGGAGCGTGAGGGCTCGGTCTCGACCTACATGGGCAACTACCTCGCCATCCCGCACGGCACGAACGAGGCCAAGGACCAGATCCGCCGGTCGGCGCTCTCCGTGATCCGGTACGACGAACCCGTCGACTGGGGCGGCGAGGAGGCCCGGTTCGTGGTCGGCATCGCCGGCATCGAGAACGAGCACCTCGACATCCTCTCGAAGATCGCGATCATCTTCTCCGACGACGACGCGGTCCAGCGGCTCATCGGCGCCTCGACCGCCGGAGAGCTGCACGCCCTCCTCTCCGAGGTCAACGAGTCGTGAAGGCCGTGCACTTCGGCGCCGGCAACATCGGGCGCGGGTTCGTCGGCCTCCTCCTGCACGACGCCGGGTACGAGGTGGTGTTCGCCGACGTGAACGCCGAGCTCATCGATGCGCTCGTGGCATCCGACGGCTACACCGTGCACGAGGTCGGCGCAGGCGCGCGCGACCGCATCGTCGACGGCTACCGTGCCGTCAACAGCCAGACGGATGCCGCGGCACTCCTCGACGAACTCAGGACCGCCGACGTGGCGACCACCGCCGTCGGACCCACGATCCTCCGGTTCATCGCACCGCACCTGGTCATGGCGCTGCGGGAACGGCCCGCGGATGCCCCGCCGCTCGCGATCATGGCGTGCGAGAACGCCATCAACGCCACCGACCTCCTACGCGACGAGATCGCCTCCCTCTCGAGCCCCGAGGAGTGGCCGTCACTCGCGGCGAAGGCGATCTTCGCGAACACCGCCGTCGACCGGATCGTGCCCGGCCAGGCCGCCGACGCCGGGCTCGACGTCACCGTCGAGACGTTCTTCGAATGGGCCATCGAGCGCCCGCCGTTCGGCGACGCCGTGCCCGAGATCCCCGGCGCGCACTTCGTCGACGACCTCGCGCCGTACATCGAGCGCAAGCTCTTCACCGTGAACACGGGGCACGCGTCGACCGCGTACTTCGGGTTCCTCGCCGGCCACGAACGCATCAGCGACGCCCTCGCCGACCCCACGGTTTCGGCGGCGGTCGAACGGGTGCTGGGGGAGACGTCCGCGCTGATCGTGGCCAAGCACGGCTTCTCCGAGGAGGAGCAGGCCCGCTACCGGGCCACGATCCTCGAGCGCTTCCGCAACCCCGAGCTGCCCGACACCGTCGAGCGCGTGGGTCGGCAGCCGCTGCGCAAGCTCGGCCGGCACGAGCGCTTCATCGGCCCGGCGGCCGACCTCGCGGCCATGGGGCGGCCGGTCGACGGGCTCGTCGCTGCGGTCGGCGCGGCGCTGCAGTTCGACGTCCCGGCCGACCCCGAGAGTGTGGAGCTGCGGGAGTTGCTCCGCACCCGGACGGCGACGGCGTTCGTGCACGAGGTCACGGGGATCGGCTCGGGGCATCCGCTCGAGTCGGGCCTCGTGGACGTGGTCGCGGGCGTGCAGCACGGCGCGTAGGGCCCGCGCCGCGGCATCCGCGGCCTCAACTGGCGAACGTCGCCGGAATCGCCTATAGTTGACCCTTGGTGTTTGCACGCCTGCTTCGGCATGCCCGACGAGAGATCGTCGGTTGCGAACACATCGCACGACCAGCATCCCAACTCCAAGCGATAGTGAGGCTATGGCCAAGAAAGACGGCGTCATCGAGATCGAAGGTTCGGTCGTCGAGGCACTCCCGAACGCGATGTTCCGGGTGGAGCTCACGAACGGGCACAAGGTCCTCGCGCACATCTCAGGGAAGATGCGCCAGCACTACATCCGGATCCTCCCCGAGGACCGCGTGATCGTGGAGCTGAGCCCGTACGACCTGACGCGCGGCCGCATCGTCTACCGCTACAAGTAGGGCTGCCGGAAAGTAACGGCCTGCGGCACCCCGCGGGTACGAGGACAGCGAAAACCAAGGAACAACTGTGAAGGTCAACCCCTCCGTCAAGCGCATCTGCGACAAGTGCAAGGTCATCCGCCGCCACGGCCGCGTCATGGTGATCTGCGAGAACCCGCGCCACAAGCAGCGCCAGGGTTGATCGCGCGCGACGCGTGAGCGTCGCGCCTCACCGGCCGCAATACACAACTGAACACCGAATCGGCAACGCCAGAACTCTTCAAGGATCTCGAGACGCGACTTCGTCGCTCCTCGATCCGCGGAGAGGGACACCTCGGGTAGGAGGCCCGGGCACCGGCGCTGCTCCACACCTCCACTTCGAAACAGGAGAAAGCCAACATGGCACGTCTGGCAGGAGTCGACATCCCGCGCGAGAAGCGCGTGGAGATCGCACTGACCTACATCTACGGCGTCGGCCGCACTCGTGCGCTGCAGACGCTGGCGGAGACCGGCATCAGCGGAGACATCCGCGTGAAGGACCTCAGCGACGAGCAGCTCGTCGCCCTCCGCGACTACATCGAGGGCAACTTCAAGGTCGAGGGTGACCTCCGCCGTGAAGTCGCCGCCGACATCCGCCGCAAGGTCGAGATCGGATCCTACGAGGGCCTGCGCCACCGTCGCGGCCTCCCGGTCCGCGGCCAGCGCACCAAGACCAACGCTCGTACCCGCAAGGGCCCGAAGCGCACCGTCGCCGGCAAGAAGAAGCCCGGCCGCAAGTAACCGCTCGTTCGCCAGATTCAGGAGATTTCACACATGGCAGCACCCAAGGCGGCTACTCGCAAGCCGCGCCGCAAGGAGAAGAAGAACGTCGCAGTGGGCCAGGCCCACATCAAGTCGACGTTCAACAACACCATCGTGTCCATCACGGACACGAACGGTGCCGTGATCAGCTGGGCGTCCTCGGGCGGCGTCGGCTTCAAGGGCTCGCGCAAGTCCACCCCCTTCGCCGCGCAGCTAGCCGCCGAGTCGGCCGCCCGCCAGGCGCAGGAGCACGGCATGAAGAAGGTCGACGTCTTCGTCAAGGGCCCCGGCTCGGGCCGTGAGACCGCGATCCGCTCCCTCCAGGCCGCGGGCCTCGAGGTCGGCAGCATCAACGACGTGACGCCCCAGGCGCACAACGGATGCCGCCCGCCCAAGCGTCGCCGCGTCTAGTACTCCACCGTCGGTCGAGTGGGGCGCCTGCGCCCGTATCGAGACCCCCGCAGCATCCGCTGCGCTCGGTACGGCCCCGACGGGCCTACTCGACCGGCATCCGTTCTCTCAACAACTCAAGATCCTCGACCTCGCAGGTGTCATATAGCGGACACCCTGCCGAAAGGAATCCACAGTGCTGATCGCACAGCGCCCGACGCTCACCGAAGAGAACATCTCGGAGTTCCGTTCGCGTTTCGTGATCGAGCCCCTCGAGCCGGGCTTCGGTTACACCCTGGGCAACTCGCTCCGTCGTACCCTCCTCTCCTCGATCCCCGGCGCCGCCGTGACGAGCATCCGCATCGACGGCGTGCTCCACGAGTTCTCGACCGTCCCGGGCGTGAAGGAGGATGTCACCGAGATCATCCTCAACATCAAGAGCCTGGTCGTCTCCAGCGAGCACGACGAGCCCATCACCGCGTACCTCCGAAAGCAGGGCGCCGGTGAGGTCACCGCCGCCGACATCTCCGCTCCGGCCGGTGTCGAGGTGCACAACCCCGAGCTCGTGATCGCCACGCTCAACGACGCGGCGAAGTTCGAGCTCGAGCTCACGATCGAGCGCGGCCGCGGCTACGTCTCGGCCAGCCAGAACCGCAACGAGTACTCCGAGGCCGGCCAGATCCCGGTCGACTCGATCTACTCGCCGGTGCTCAAGGTCACTTACCGCGTCGAGGCCACCCGTGCCGGCGAGCGCACCGACTTCGACCGCCTCGTGGTCGACGTGGAGACCAAGTCGGCCATCTCGCCGCGCGACGCGATCGCCTCGGCGGGTCGCACGCTCACCGAGCTGTTCGGCCTCGCCCGCGAGCTGAACGTCGCCGCCGAGGGCATCGAGATCGGCCCCGCGCCGGTCGACGCCGTGCTCTCGAGCGAGCTCTCGATCCCGATCGAGGACCTCGACCTGTCGGTGCGCAGCTACAACTGCCTGAAGCGCGAGGGCATCAACACGGTGTCCGAGCTCGTCGCCCTGTCTGAGTCGCAGCTCATGAACATCCGCAACTTCGGCCAGAAGTCAGTGGATGAGGTCAAGGACAAGCTCACCGAGATGGGTCTTTCCCTGAAGGACTCCGTGCCTGGATTCGACGGCGCCCACTTCTACACGGGCTTCGACGACGAGAACTAGTCGCCCGCGCCCGCCGCACTGACCCCCCACCACTGGAGATAACGAACCATGCCGAAGCCCACCAAGGGCCCCCGCCTCGGAGGCGGACCCGCGCACGAGCGGCTCCTGCTCGCGAACCTCGCCGCAGCGCTCTTCACGCACAAGCGGATCACCACCACCGAGACGAAGGCCAAGCGCCTGCGTCCGCTCGCCGAGCGGCTCATCACGTTCGCGAAGCGCGGCGACCTGCACGCCCGTCGTCGCGTGCTCGGGGTCATCGGCGACAAGGCGGTCGTGCACGAGCTGTTCGCGATCATCGCGCCCCAGGTCGCCGACCGTGAGGGCGGCTACACCCGCATCACGAAGATCGGCAACCGCAAGGGCGACAACGCCCCCATGGCGGTCATCGAGCTCGTGCTCGAGCCGGTGAGCCCGAAGAAGCGCGCCGCCAAGCCGGCCGCGGCCCCCGCCGCCGATGAGGCTCCCGCCGAGGAGCCCGTCGTCGAGGAGACCGTCGAGACCCCGGCGGAGGCCGCGGACGAGACCGTCGAGGAGACCACGGCCGACGAGGCCGCGGAGGCGCCCGTCGAGGAGCCCGCCGAGGCCAAGTAGGCCTCGAATCGCTCGCGAACCGCCCCGGTGCTGCTGCACCGGGGCGGTTCGCCGTCTCAGCGGGCGGTCAGGCCCGGCGTCCGACGTCGAGGGTGGGACGCACGATGAGGCGGATGGCCAGGGCGATCACCCAAACCCAGAACACGAAGAAGGGGACGATCCAGACCCAGCTTTCCCACACGTAGCGCACGGCGATGAGGCCGATGCCGCTCACGATCGCCCACCAGCCCCACCACGCGGGAAGCGCCCGGCTGGCGACGAGCACCCACCCGCTCGCGATCGCGAAGCTGCCGAAGGCGAGCCATGCGTTCGCGAAGCCGAGGTTCCCGAGGTCGAACGCGAAGGCCGCGAGGCCGGGGTCGATCCCGTCACCGCGGTTGGACGCGGCATCCCAGCTCACGTTGGCGACCCCGGAGGCGCTCGCGAGGACTCCCGAGGCGAGCGCAGCGGTCGAGCGCCACGCGGGCTCGCTCTCGACGCGCCGCAGCAGGGTGGTGAAGGCGACGACGAACCAGAGGAATACCAGCGCGGCGGCGGCGGCCGTGGCCTGGGCCGCCACGACCCACGCGGTGTCGGCGTTGCGGAAGAACGCCGCGGCCTCCTCGGCCGTGGCGTCGAACTGCGGCTCGCCCAGCGACGAGATCGCGATGGTCGGGGCGAAAAGCACCACCACGGCCACCAGGGCGAGGATGCCGGTGGTCCTTGCGAGCCCTCGCCATCGATCGGGCGTACGCGATGCGATGTCTTCGGTCATGGCTGCCCTCCCTGCCGATCCGGCGGTAGGGCGCCTCTCGACTCAGTATGGCGCGGTTCAGGGGTGTTCGGGAGGCCGGCTTCCCGCGGCTCTAGGCTGGGGGCATGCCCGAGCACGAGCCAGTCGCCGTGACGGATGCCGCGGCATCCGTCGTGCGGATCCGACTCGGCATCGCCTACGACGGCACCGACTTCAAGGGCTGGAGCCGCCAGCCGCGGCTCCGCACGGTGCAGGGCGTGCTCGAGGACGCGCTCGCCACGCTGTTCCGACGCACGGGCACCGCGCCGCGACTCATGGTCGCCGGGCGCACGGACGCGGGCGTGCACGCGCTGGGTCAGGTCGCGCACCTCGACGTCGACGAGACCGCGCTCGCCTCGGTGGCGCGGCCACGCCGAGGCCAGGACGCCGACCCGACCCCCGAGGCGGCGCTCGCACGGCGGCTCACGGGGATCCTCGGCGGGGACGCCGACGTCGTGATCACCCACGCCGAGCGCGCGCCGGCCGGGTTCGACGCCAGGTTCTCGGCGATCTGGCGGCGCTACGAGTACCGCGTCGCGGACGCGTCCGCCGTACGCGACCCGCTCGAACGGCGGCGCACGGTGGTCCACGCTTGGCATCTCGACGCCGACGCGATGGATGCCGCGGCCGCGTCGCTCACGGGCCTGCACGACTTCGCGGCGTTCTGCCGCCCGCGCGAGGGTGCGACGACGATCCGCACGCTGCAGGCCTACCGGTGGGAGCGAGCCGGCGGCGGGGTGCTCGTCGCATCGCTCCAGGCCGACGCCTTCTGCCACTCAATGGTTCGTGCCCTCGTCGGCGCGTGCGTCGCCGTGGGGGAGGGGCGACTCGAGGCGGGCGATCCCGAGGCGCTGCTGCACGCCGGCGAGCGCACGAGCGCGTTCAAGGTGATGCCGGCAAAGGGGCTCGTGCTCACCGAGGTCGGCTATCCGGACGACCACGAACTCGAGGCGCGCGCCGCCCAGACCCGGGCACGCCGGGAATTGCACGTCGAAGGCATCGTCGGCTAAGCTAACCCTTTGGTGCCGCCATCTGCGCCGGTACCCGAAGATGAGCCCTCCACCGGGGCGTTCGAAAGCGTGAGCGGGCGAACACTCCACCGGAGCGGGATTCACGAACCCCTCTCTCGATCAGAAAGCAGCACTTCCGTGACGCGCACATACACCCCCAAGTCGAACGAGATCCAGCGCGACTGGGTCGTCATCGACGCGACCGACATCGTGCTCGGTCGCCTCGCAAGCCACTCCGCAGCCCTGCTGCGCGGCAAGCACAAGCCGATCTTCGCGAACCACGTCGACACCGGCGACTTCGTGATCATCGTGAACGCCGACAAGGTGGCCCTCACCGGCCAGAAGCTCGAGCAGAAGAAGGCCTATCGCCACTCGGGCTACCCGGGCGGCCTCAAGGCCGTCGGCTACGCCGAGCTCCTCGAGAAGAACCCCGTCCGCGCCGTCGAGAAGGCGATCCGCGGCATGCTCCCGAAGAACTCGCTCGGCCGCCAGCAGCTGAAGAAGCTGAAGGTCTACGCCGGCCCGGAGCACCCGCACGCGGCCCAGCAGCCGAAGCCCTACACCCTCACCCAGGTCGCCCAGTAACTCCGGCACCCTCGACGTTCTCGAAATAAGGATTCACACCACCATGGCGAAGATCGCAGACCAGATCGAAGCGGCTCCCGAGAGCTTCACGACCGAGAGCACCCCCTCGGCCGCCCCCACCACCCCCCGCCCGGTGCTCAACGTCTCGGGCGCGGCCGTCGGTCGCCGCAAGCAGGCCATCGCCCGCGTGCGCGTGGTCCCCGGCGCCGGCACCATCACGGTCAACGGCCGTGAGTTCGCGGACTACTTCCCCAACAAGCTGCACCAGCAGCTGATCACCGACCCGTTCACGGTCCTCGAGCTCTCGGGTTCGTACGACGTGATCGCCCGCATCACCGGCGGCGGCCCCTCCGGCCAGGCCGGCGCGCTCCGCCTCGCGATCGCCCGTGCGCTCAACGAGATCGACCGCGAGAACAACCGCGCGAGCCTCAAGAAGGCCGGGTTCCTCACCCGCGACGCCCGCGTCATCGAGCGCAAGAAGGCCGGACTCAAGAAGGCCCGCAAGGCGCCCCAGTTCTCGAAGCGCTGATCCGGGTCTCCGGTTCTCCGTATGCCCCGGCTCTTCGGAACCGACGGGGTCCGGGGCCTGGCCAACCGTGAACTCACGGCTGACCTGGCCCTGGGCCTCGCCCAGGCGGCTGCCGCCGTCCTCACCCAGGGACGCCACGCCGACGAACTCCGTGCGGCGGGTCGCCGCCCGGTGGCGGTCGTCGCACGTGACCCCCGCGTGTCAGGCGAGTTCCTCACCGCCGCCGTCGCGGCCGGGCTCGCGAGCTCCGGCGTCGACGTGCTCGACGCCGGTGTCATCCCCACGCCCGCGACCGCGTTCCTCATCGACTCGATCGACGCCGACTTCGGTGTGATGATCTCGGCGTCGCACAATCCGGCGCCCGACAACGGCATCAAGTTCTTCTCGTTCGGCGGCACGAAGCTCCCCGACGAGGTCGAGGACCGCATCGAGTCCTACCTCGGCAAGCAGAAGCTCGCGCCGATCGGCGACGGAGTCGGCCGCATCCGCCGGTTCGCCGACGCCGAGGACCGCTACGTCGTGCACCTGCTCGGCACGCTGCCGAACCGCCTCGACGGCCTCCACGTCGTGCTCGACTGCGCCCACGGCGCGGCCGCCGGCGTGTCTCCCGAGACGTTCCGCGACGCAGGGGCGAAGGTCACCGTGATCGGGGCCGACCCCGACGGCATGAACATCAACGACGGCGTCGGATCGACCCACCTCGACCTGCTGCAGGCCGCCGTGCGCAAGCACGGCGCCGACCTGGGCATCGCCCACGACGGCGACGCCGACCGATGCCTCGCCGTCGACGCCGACGGCAACGTCGTCGACGGCGACAAGATCATGGCGATCCTCGCGGTGTCGATGCACGAACGCGGCACCCTCACCGACGACACCCTCGTCGTCACCGTGATGTCGAACCTGGGCCTTCGCCGCGCGATGGCCGAGCACGGCATCCGCGTGATCGAGACCAAGGTCGGCGACCGCTACGTGCTCGAGGCGCTCGCGGCCGAAGGGCTGGCGCTCGGTGGCGAGCAGTCGGGGCACGTCATCATGACGGAGTTCGCGACCACCGGCGACGGCGTGCTCACCGGACTGCACCTCGCGGCCGAGATGGCCCGTACCGGCAAGACACTGGCCGAGCTCGCCTCGGTGATGACGGTGTACCCGCAGGTGCTCGTGAACGTGCGCGGCGTCGACCACCACGCGCTCGCCGACGACGACGAGATCGCCGCAGCGGTCGCCGCCGTCGAGGTGGAGCTCGGCGAGTCCGGGCGCGTGCTCCTCCGCCCCTCGGGCACGGAGCCGATGGTGCGGGTCATGGTGGAGGCATCCGATCAGGCGACGGCCGAGCGCCATGCCGAGGGCCTCGCCGACGTCGTCCGGGTGCGGCTCACGAACTGAGCGCGCCCGTCTCCCGCTGCTCCCGGACCGCGGGGTGCGCCGACCCGTCGGCTCGTCGGCATCCGATGATTCAGAGCTTGCGCAGCAGCACGCTCGACACGGCGTGGTCGGCGCCCTTGCGCAGCACCAGCGACGCGCGCGACCTGGTGGGCCGGATGTTCTGGAGCAGGTTGGGCTCGTTGATGGTGTGCCAGATCTCGCTCGCCCGCTGGCGGGCCTCGGCCTCGGTGAGGCTCGCGTAGCGGTGGAAGTACGAGCGCGGGTTCGAGAACGCGCCACGCTGCAGCTTCAGGAATCGCTCCTCGTACCACCGGGCGATGTCGCTCGTGCGCGCGTCGACGTAGATCGTGAAGTCGAAGAGGTCGCTCACCGCGAGCCGGTGGCCGGGTCCGGGCGGCTGCAGCACGTTGAGCCCCTCCATGATGAGCACGTCGGGGCGGCGGACCGTGACCTGCGCGTCGGGCACGATGTCGTAGGCGAGGTGCGAGTAGAACGGGGCGCGCACCTCTGCCGCGCCGGCCTTCACCTCGCTCACGAACCGCAGCAGCGCCCGCCGGTCGTACGACTCGGGGAAGCCCTTGCGTGCCATCAGGCCGCGCCGCTCGAGCTCGGCGTTCGGGAAGAGGAACCCGTCGGTGGTCACGAGCTCCACGCGCGGCGTGTGCTCCCAGCGGGCGAGCAGCTCCCGCAGCAGGCGGGCGATCGTCGACTTCCCGACCGCCACCGACCCGGCCACGCCGATCACGAACGGCGTCGACTCGAAGCGTTCGCGCAGGAACTCGCTCGTGACGTTGTGCAGCGACTTTGTGCCGCCGACGTAGAGGTTGAGCAACCGGCTGAGCGGCAGGTAGACCTCGGCGACTTCGCGCAGGTCGAGGGGCTCGCCGAGCCCTCTGAGCTGCACGACCTCGGTCTCGCGGAGCGGCGACGGCATCGACGGGGCGAGGGCCGCCCAGTCCGCCCGGCCGAGCTCGATGAACGGCGAGATCTGCGCGACGTGCGACGACGGGCTCTGCGGATCCGGCACCGTGACAGTCTAGTGTCGGACCCTCGCGAGACGCGGGCACGCGGCAGTCGCCCAGCGCTGCGACACTAGAATCGCCCCTATGTGTGGAATCGTCGGGTACGTCGGAGAGCGCAACAGCATCGACGTGCTCATGGGAGGCCTGCGTCGCCTCGAATATCGCGGCTACGACTCGGCGGGAGTCGCGATCGTCGACGACGACGGTGTCATCGAGACGGCGAAGCGTGCCGGCAAGCTCCAGGTGCTCGCCGACGACCTCGAGGCGACCCCGCTGCACCACGGCGGCACCGGCATCGGACACACCCGCTGGGCGACGCACGGCGGCCCCACCGACAGGAACGCGCACCCGCACCTCGGCGACGACGGTCGCCTCGCCCTCATCCACAACGGCATCATCGAGAACTTCGCCGAGCTCAAGGACGAGCTCCTCGCCGAGGGCTTCTCCTTCGAGAGCGAGACCGACACCGAGGTCGCCGCCGTGCTGCTCGGCCGCGAATACCGCCGCATCGGCGAGCTCACCGAGGCGTTCAGGGCCACGGTCACCCGCCTCGACGGCGCGTTCACGCTGCTGGCCGTGCACCGCGACCAACCGGGCGTGGTCGTCGGCGCCCGCCGCAACTCGCCGCTCGTGATCGGGCTCGGCGAGGGCGAGAACTTCCTGGGGTCGGATGTCGCGGCCTTCGTCGAGTACACCAAGCGCGCCGTGGCCATCGGCCAGGACCAGATCGTCACCATCACCGCCGACGGGGTCACGGTCACCGACTTCTCGGGCGATCCCGTCGAGGTCGAGCCCTTCGACGTCGCGTGGGACGCGTCCGCCGCAGAGAAGGGCGGTTGGTCCTCCTTCATGCGCAAGGAGGTGTCGGAGCAGCCCGAGGCCGTCGCGAACACGCTGCGCGGCCGCGTGATCGGCGGCCAGGTCACGATCCCCGAGCTCGCGTCGTTCGGCGACGACGAGCTCCGCGGCATCCGTCGCATCACCGTCATCGCGTGCGGCACGGCCGCCTACGCGGGAATGGTCGGCAAGTACGCGATCGAGCAGTGGGCCCGAGTTCCGGTCGAGGTGGAGCTCAGCCACGAGTTCCGCTACCGGGAGCCGGTGCTCGACGACGGCACGCTCGTGGTGTCGATCAGCCAGTCCGGCGAGACGATGGACACGCTGATGGCGGTCAAGTACGCCCGCGAGATGGGCGCCCGCACGATCTCGATCTGCAACACGCAGGGCGCCACCATCCCGCGCGAGTCCGACGCGGTGGTCTACACGCACGCCGGCCCCGAGGTCGCCGTGGCCTCCACGAAGGCGTTCGTCGCGCAGATCGCCGCCCTGTACCTGTTCGGCCTTCATCTCGCCCGCGTGCGGGGCACCCTCTCCGAGGGCGAGCTCGCCGCCCAGCTCGCCGAGCTGCAGGCCGTGCCCGAGAAGCTCGAGACCGTCCTCGGCCAGGCCGAGCGGGTCGAGCAGCTCGCGCACTGGATGGCCGACACGCGCTCGGTGCTGTTCCTCGGCCGCCACGTGGGGTACCCGATCGCCCTCGAGGGCGCGCTGAAGCTCAAGGAGCTCGCGTACATCCACGCGGAGGGCTTCGCGGCCGGGGAGCTGAAGCACGGCCCGATCGCGCTCATCGAGCCGGGACTGCCCGTGTTCGTGGTAGTGCCGAGCCCGCGAGGGTCGGCGAACCTGCACCCCAAGGTCGTCTCCAACATCCAGGAGATCCGCGCCCGCGGCGCCCGCGTGATCGCGATCGCCGAGGCGGGGGATGCCGCGGTGCTGCCGTTCGCCGATGAGGTGCTGCGCATCCCGCTGGCCGCGCCGCTGTTCGAGCCGCTCCTCGCGGTCGTGCCGTTGCAGGTGTTCGCGATGGAGCTCGCGCAGGCGAAGGGCCTCGACGTCGACCAGCCCCGCAACCTCGCCAAATCCGTGACGGTGGAGTGACCAGGAGGCAGGAGGCGCCGTGATCGTCGGGATCGGCATCGACGTGGTCGACATCGTTCGCTTCGAGCGTTCGATCGTCCGGACACCGGCCCTCATCGAGCGGTTGTTCGCCGAGAGCGAACGCGATCGCCCCGCTCGCTCGCTCGCGGCCAGGTTCGCCGCGAAGGAGTCGCTCATCAAGGCCCTCGGCGGGCACGCGATCATCCGCTGGCACGAGATGCAGGTCGTGCAGGACGTGGAGGGCAACCCCGACTTCGAGCTCTCGGGCGGACTCGCCGAGCACATGCGCGCGCTGGGCATCGACCACGTGCACCTCTCCATGAGCCACGACGCGGGCATCGCGAGCGCCTTCGTCGTGCTCGAATCGAACCGGGGCGCCGCGTGAGCACGGATCCGCGTTCCGTCGCGCCGGCACCGGATGCCGCACGGCGCCCGTTCCGCGAGGCGATCATCGACCTCGACGCCATCGAACGCAACGTGCGCACGCTCGCGGATCGCGTCGCACCCGCCGAGGTCATGGCCGTCGTGAAGGCGAACGCCTACGGACACGGCGCGGTCGAGGCGGCGCGTGCGGCGCTCGCGGGCGGCGCGACCCGGCTCGGCGTCGCGGACCTCGACGAGGCCCTCGAGCTCCGGGCCGCAGGCATCGAGGCGCCGATCCTCGCCTGGTTGCACGACCCGGTCGCCGATTTCGCGCACGCGCTCGACGCCGAGGTCGAGATCGGGGTCTCGAGCCTCGAGCAACTCGAGCGGGTGGCATCCGCAGCCGATTCGGCGCGCGTCGCGCGCGTGCACCTCAAGGTCGACACCGGCCTCAGCCGCAACGGGATCCCCGAGGCCGGTTGGTCAATGGCCGTCGCACGCGCAGCCGGGCTCGAGCGCGCCGGTCGGATCTACGTGGTCGGCATCTTCAGCCACTTCGCCAACACGTCGCGCGACGTCGACGAGGCACAGCTCGCGGTGTTCGAGCGTGCGCTCGCCGCGGCTGCAGACGCAGGACTCCGCCCATCCACCCGGCATCTCGCCTCGTCGGAGCAGGCGATCCGCGACCCCCGGGCGCGATACGACGCCGTCCGCATCGGCATCGGCATGTACGGGCTCACGCCGTTCGGCGACGGCACCACGTGCACCGACCTGGGGCTCACGCCGGCGATGACGCTCCGCACGCGCGTCGCCACGGTGCGCCGGGTCGCGCCCGGCACGGGCGCCTCGTACGGGCACATCTGGCACGCCGATCGCGCGACGACGCTCGCGCTCGTGCCGCTCGGCTACGCCGACGGCATCCCCCGGCATGCTTCGGGCGGCGGCGCCGAGGTGCTGCTCGCCGGTGCGCGTCGGCCCGTGGTCGGACGGGTCGCGATGGACCAGTTCATCGTCGACGTCGGCGACGCCGCCGTCGACGCCGGCGACGAGGTCGTGGTGTTCGGCGACCCCGCGACCGGCGCGCCCACGGCCGACGAGTGGGCTGAGGCATCCGGCACCATCGGGTACGAGATCGTCACCCGGATCGGCCCGCGCGTCACGCGCAGCTACGTCGGCGGCCGGCCGCCTGGTCCACCGCCCGCGCGGGACGGCGCGTGATGCGCGTCGACGCCCCCGACCCCGCCGCGATGGAGGCGTTCGGGCGGGTGCTCGCGGAGCGGCTCCGCGCTGGAGACCTCGTGCTGCTCACCGGCCCGCTCGGCGCAGGCAAGACCACCCTCACGCGGGGCATCGGAGACGGCCTCGGCGTGCGCGGCCCCGTGCAGAGCCCCACCTTCGTGCTCGCCCGCACGCACCCCAACCTCGCCGGCGGACCGCCGCTCGTGCATGTCGACGCCTACCGGCTCGACAGCGCGACCCTGCTCGACGACCTCGACCTCGACTTCGATCACTCGGTCGTCGTGGTCGAGTGGGGCGTCGGCCTGCTCGAAGGGGCGAGCGAGTCCTGGCTCGAGGTCGTGATCGAGCGGCCGGAGGGGGCACCGGCCGAGGCGGTGACGGACGCCGCCGACGCGGAGCACCTCGGCGCCGATGAGCCGCGCGTGCTCGACGTGCGCGGGTACGGCCCGCGGTGGGCGGGGACCCCCTTCGGGGCCGCCCAGTAGGCTGGATCCATGCTCCTCGCGATCGACACCTCGACGGGCACGAGTGTCGCCGTCGTCGACCGCGACGGCGGCATCCTGGCCGAGACGGGCACCGATGACACCATGCGGCACGCCGAGGTCGTGGGTGGGTTCATCCGCGACGCGCTCGCCGGCGCCGGGGTACGCGCCCGCGAGCTGTCGGGCGTCGCGGGTGGCATGGGCCCCGGCCCGTTCACCGGCCTGCGCGTCGGCATCGCGGCCGCACACGCGTTCGCGCTCGGCATCGGCCGGCCGTTCGTGCCCGTCGCGAGCCACGACGCCGTTGCGTGGTCGTGGTACCACGACGGCGGATCCGGTCGCCTCCAGGTCGTCACCGACGCGAGACGACGCGAGTTCGCGGTCTCCGACTACGACGGTCTCGACGGCGACGGCCTGCCGGTGCGCGTCGACGGCCCGTCGCTCAGCCCGCGCGACGACGTGCCGCCCACGACCGGGATCCGGTTCGACGCGCACCTCGTGCCAGCGGGTGCCGTCGGCATGCTCGCGGAGCTCGCGTTCGCAGCACGACGACTGCCCATCGCCGAGGACGCCCCGCTCTACCTGCGTGCACCCGATGTGACGCCCTCGGCCGGGAAGCGGGTGCTGCGATGAGCGTGCTGATGCGACGCGCGAAGGTCGACGACCTCGATGCGATCATGCGGCTCGAGCGCGCGACGTTCGTGAACGACGCGTGGTCGGAGGAGGCCATGCGCCGCGAGCTCGAGGGACCGCACGGCTACTACCTCGTCGCCGTCGACGATGAGGCAGAGGACCCCGAGCGGCGACTGCTCGGCTACGCCGGGCTCCGGGCTCCGGCGGGCAGCGGCCAGGGCGACATCCAGACCATCGCCGTGGCGCCGTTCGTACGCGGCGTCGGACTCGGGCGCGGGCTCATGCACGCCCTCATCACGCAGGCGCGCCGCCGCCACGTCGCGGAGCTCTTCCTCGAGGTCAGAGCCGACAACCCCATCGCGCGGGCGCTCTACGACTCGCTCGGCTTCGTCGAGATCGGCGTGCGCCGCGGCTACTACCAGCCCGACGACGTCGACGCGATCGCGATGCGGCTCGAGGTGCCTGCGGCGGTCACGCGGCCTGCGGCATCGGATGCGGCATCCGACCGGGGCAGCGCATGAACCGCGCCACTCCGCTCGTGCTGGGCATCGAGACCTCGTGCGACGAGACGGGGGTCGGCATCGTGCGCGGAACGGCCCTGCTCGCGAACGTGATCGCCTCGTCGATGGAGGAGCACGCGCGCTACGGCGGCGTCGTGCCCGAGGTCGCCGCACGCGCGCACCTCGAGGCGCTCGGGCCCACGATCTCCACGGCACTCGACGAGGCCGGCGTCGAACTCGCCGACGTCGACGCCGTCGCCGTGACGAGCGGGCCCGGCCTTGCCGGCGCGCTCATGATCGGCGTCGGTGCGGCGAAGGCGCTCGCCCTCTCACTCGAGCGTCCCATCTATGCCGTCAACCACCTCGTCGGCCACGTCGGGGCCGACCTCCTCGACGACGAGGACCCGCTCGAGACCCCGACCGTGGCGCTCCTCGTCTCGGGCGGGCACACGTCGCTCCTGCTCGTGCGCGACCTCGTCTCCGATGTGGAGCTCCTCGGCGAGACGATCGACGACGCGGCGGGCGAGGCGTTCGACAAGGTCGCCAGGCTCCTCGGCCTGCCGTACCCCGGCGGCCCCGAGATCGACCGCGCGGCGATCGGCGGCGATCCGGCCGCGATCCGCTTCCCGCGCGGGCTCACGCAGCCGAAGGACCTCGAGCGCCATCGCTACGACTTCAGCTTCTCCGGGCTGAAGACCGCGGTCGCGCGCTGGGTGGAGCAGCGCGAGGCGGCGGGCGAGCCGGTGCCGCTCTCCGACGTCGCCGCGAGCTTCCGCGAGGCGGTCGTCGACGTGCTCGTCGGCAAGGCGGTGGCCGCGTGCCGCGACCTCGGCGTGCCCCGCCTCCTGCTCGGCGGCGGCGTCGTGGCGAACGCCCGGCTCCGCGAGGTCGCCGAGGAACGCGCGGATGCCGCGGGCATCGCGCTGCGGGTGCCGCCGCTCTCGCTCTGCACCGACAACGGCGCGATGATCGCAGCGCTGGGTGCGCAGCTCATCATGGCGGGCCACGGTCCGTCCGGACTCGGCTTCGGCGCGGATTCGACGCTGCCGGTCACAGATATCCAGGTCTGACCGGGCGCGTCGAAGGCTGTGCACGGCCCACCCGCCGCGATAGTGTGTGCAACGTAGACAGCGGATGCCGCGAATGCGCGCGCCGCCGCCGGCGGCGTGGGGCCGCGGCGACCACTGAGTCCACAGCATCGAGGGGAAACCGACCGTGACCGATCCGAACCTTCCCGAGCAGCCCGGCGCCTCCGTTCCGCCGGCCTCCCAGCCCGTGCCGCCGCCCGCACCCGGACCCGCTCCGGCCTACGGCCAGCCTGCTCCGGCCTACGGCCAGCCCGCTCCGGCCTATGGCCAGCCCGCTCCGGGCTACGGCCAGCCCGCCGGTCCCAAGACCAACACGCTCGCGATCATCTCGCTCGTCGCATCGATCGCCGGCATCGTCATCCTCTGGGGTATCGGCTCGATCGCCGGCGTCATCTGCGGCCACATCTCGCTGAGCCAGATCAAGAAGACCGGCGAGCAGGGCCGCGGCATGGCGGTCGCAGGCCTCATCGTCGGCTACATCGGCATCGCCCTCGCGATCATCGGCACCATCATCGCGATCGCATTGAGCGCGTGGTTCGTTGCGAACTACGGGACGATGACGAACTACTGAGCCGACCCACTGCCACCTCGAACCGAGCACCGAAAAGGGCGTACCGCCATGAGTGATCCCAAGAACCCGGACGAGCCGAACGTCCCCGAGGAACCCGTCGTTCCCGTCGAGCCCGACCAGCCCGTCGTGCCCCCGGCACCCGAGGAGCCCACGGTTCCCTCGGAGCCCGAGCCGACGTTCCCGGCCCCGGCGGAACCGCCGACGCCCGCAGAGCCGTCGACGCCCGAGGTGCCGGCCGCGCCCGGCAGCCCCGAGGTCCCGTCCGCGCCCGAGCCGCCCGCAGCGCCGGTTCCTCCGGCGCCGCCCGCTCCGGCGGCGCCGGCCGCGCCTCCGAGCTACGGCGCGGCGGCGACGCCGCCTCCGCCGTACGGTGCGCCGGCTGCGGCGGCGGCGCCTGGCACCGACGGCGGCTCGCCCTACGGCGCACCGCAGCCCGGGTACGGGGCGCCGCAGCAGCCCGGCTACGGCCAGCCGGGGTACGTCGCGCCCGCGTACGGCACGACGCCCGCCAAGCCCACGCCCGTCTTCAGCCTGATCTCGCTCATCGCGGGCATCGTGGGCCTCGTCGGGTTCTTCGTGGTGTTCATCCCGATCGTGGGCGGCGTCATGCAGCTGATCATCCCGGCCGCGGCCGTGGTGCTCGGCTTCGTCGGCAGGAAGAAGGAGCCGGCGGCGAAGGGGATGTGGCTCACGGGCATCATCCTCGGCTTCGTCGGCATCGCGATCGCGCTGCTCTCGATCGTCTTCTGGAGCATCGCGTTCGCGACACTGCCCGGGTACTACGACTACACGTACTGAGGCGAGTGATGTCCGATCGTGAGGGGGTCTCGCCCACGGGCGGGGCCCCCGAGCGTTCACCCCGGGGCGACGCGCCGCCTGGGGTGGAACCCGTCGACGCGGAGCCGACCGCGGTGGAGCCCGTCGCTGAAGGCCCGGCCGGGGTCGAGCCCGTCGATGCGGGTCCTCAGGCGGTGGGATCGCCCACGAATGGCGCGGTCGACGAGGTGCCCGAAGAGGCGCCGGTCGAAGCGCCCGCCGAGCCGACGCTTCGTGCGGATCCCGCGGTCCGGGAGTTCGAGGTGCCGTTCGACACCGGCGAGCTGCGCACGCTGCCCACCGGCCAGCTCCTCGTGGTGCACCGGCCCGAACTCCGTGCCGAGGCATCCGCCGCCGTCGAGGAGGACACGCAGCGGCGTGTCTACAGCTGGGTCGCCGCGGTCGTCGGCGTGATCGGCGCCGCCGCGTCGCTCTTCGTGGGGTGGATGCTGCCGCTGTCGATCGCGGCCATCGTGTTCGGCGTGCTCGGCCTGCGCCGCGAGGAGGAGGGCCGCAACCTCGCCTTCGTGGGCATCGGCACCGGCATCGCCGGTCTCGTGTTCGCCGCCGTGTGGATCGGATACTACGCGATCGTGTTCGGGGCGCTTCCGCACTGAATCGGAGCTCCGCCGCAGCGTCCGGCGCGCCGTGGTGCGCTCAGATGCGCTCGACGAGGAGCGCCACGTGCCGACCCTCCTCGCGCGTGAGCACGATCGTCGCGCGTTCGTCGCCACGGAGCTTCAGGCGCGTGCGGAGGGCGGCCGGGTCGACATCGACACCGCGCTTCTTGATCTCGAGCGTGCCGACGCCGCGGGCCGCGAGGGCCTGCCGGAGTTGTCGTTCATCGGCCGGGAGCCGTTCGACCACGCGGAACCCGCGTGCGAACGGCGAGTCGAACCGGGCGTCGGCGGTGAGGTACGCGATGCCGTCGCTCAGCATCCAGGCGCCGTTGGCACGTGCCAGGTCGCCGATGAGACGCGCACGGATCACCGCGCCGTCAGGCTCGTAGAGGTAGTCGCCGAGCGGGCCGACCGGGGCGTCCTCGCTGTCGGCGGCGGCCGTGAGCTCCGCCGCGCCGTCGTCGCGGATCACGAGCGCCGCGCGACCGATGCCGGGCCGCGCGACGGCGCCCTGCCAGACCGCGAGCTCGACCACATCGCCGTCGATCGACACCCACTGGGCCTCCGCGCCCGCTGGCACGACTCCGCGGTCGGTGCCCGGCCCGAGCTTCATTCCGACCGGCATGCGCTCCGCCAGCCCGAACGCGAAGTCCAGGCTGGGGGAGTAGTCCGCGGCATCCGCGATCCGCCGGGTCGTGCCGCCCGACGTCGTGCGTCGTGCCGGGTCGAGCCAGGCGCCGCCGATGCCGCCGAGCGGCACCTCCTCGGCGCGGGCGTGCAGGACGCGCACCTTCGGGAAGGGCGTGAGGTTGTACGCCGCGATGGCCGCAGTGACCTCGTCGGCGTCGGCCGCCGTGACCTCCAGGTCCACCGCGGCGAGGGCGAGGGCGTCACCGCCGATCCCGCAGCCGAGGTCGGCGACGTGCCGGATGTCGGCACGCGCGAACCGGCCGGCGTGGAGGGCCGCGACCCTGAGCCGGGTGGCCTGCTCGAGGCCCGCCTCCGTGAAGAGCATCCGCGAGGCGAACTCGCCGAACTTGACGACCGCCTTCGCGCGGAGCTTCGACTGGCTGAGCACCGTGGCCACGAGGCCCGGCGGGTGGCCCTGTCGGCGCAGCTCGGAGACGATGCGCACGATGTCACCCTTGGAGTCCCACACGGGCAGCGAGTCGAGCAGCCGGAGGCCCTCGGGCGAGAGGAGTTCGACGAGCTCGGCGCGGTCCACCCGGCCACGCTAGCACCCGCCGTGGGGAGCTGGCACTCACATTGCACGAGTGCCAAATCGCGCCTAGACTCGGCTTAGCACTCTCGCAGTGAGGCTGCTAAACCAGTCTTCGTCAAGAAAGAGGTCAACCGTGTCGGTTTCCATCAAGCCGCTCGAGGATCGCATCGTCATCAAGCAGGTCGACGCAGAGCAGACCACCGCGTCGGGTCTCGTGATCCCCGACACCGCCAAGGAGAAGCCCCAGGAGGGCGAGGTCGTGGCGGTGGGCCCCGGGCGCATCGACGACAACGGCAACCGCGTCCCGCTCGACGTGGCGGTCGGCGACAAGGTCATCTACTCGAAGTACGGCGGCACCGAGGTGAAGTTCGGCGGCGAGGACTACCTCGTGCTGTCGGCCCGCGACGTGCTCGCGGTCGTCGTCCGATAGCCGACACGCGCTCATCCGAGGCCCGGACGCCCCTGCGGCGTCCGGGCCTCGTCGCGTCCGGGCGGTCGCGGCCGGCCACAGCCGCTCGGGCCGGGGTCGACGCGGTGGCGCGGCAGGCCGGATGTCGACGACGATCGACAGCCCGCCGGCTCTCGAACGTGGGGGGCCGGGCGTAGTCTGAGCGGGTGTCAGCCCGTCCGGAAACCGTGATCCCCGGCTCGACCTCGAACGCCGCCCCGGTGAGCCGCTCCGGCCTCGCCTTCGCGATCGGAGCCTATGGGCTGTGGGGGTTCCTCCCGGTCTACTTCATCGCGCTGGAGCCGGCGGGGCCGTTCGAGATCGTCGGATGGCGCGTGCTGCTCTCGCTCGTCTTCTGCGTGCTGCTCATCACCGTGACACGTGCATGGCGGCCCTTCGCGGTGCTCATGCGCGACCGCCGTGTCGTGCTCACGATGGGGCTCGCGGGCGTGCTCATCTTCGTGAACTGGCAGACGTACGTCTATGCGACGCTCACCAACCAGGTCGTCGAGGCGGCACTGGGGTACTTCATCAACCCGATCGTCACCGTGTTCCTCGGGGTCCTCGTGCTGCGCGAGCGGTTGAACGTCACCCAGTGGGTCGCCGTGGGCATCTCCATCGTCGCGGTCGTCGTGCTCGCGTTCGGCTACGGCCAGCTCCCCTGGATCGCCCTCGTGCTCGCCTTCTCGTTCGGGTTCTACGGGCTCATCAAGAAGCGCGTCGGCCCGAAGGTCGATGCGGTGTCGGGGCTCACCCTCGAGACCGCGTGGCTCGCGCCGCTCGCGATCGTCCAGCTCGTCGTCGTCGCGATGACGACCGGCCTCACGATAGGAACCGTCGGCCCGTGGCACACGGTGCTGATGCTCATGGCGGGCGTGGTGACGGCGGTACCGCTCCTGTTGTTCGCGGCCGCATCGCGACGCCTCCCCCTCATCTACATGGGCTTCATCCAGTACTTCGCGCCGTTCATCCAGTTCCTCGTCGGCGTCGTCGTGCTGCAGGAGCCGATGCCGCCCGAGCGATGGATCGGCTTCGGCCTCGTCTGGCTCGCCCTCATCGTGCTCACGTTCGACCTCGTGCGTGGGGCGCGGACGGCGCGACGGGCCGGCGCGGAGCCGATCGACGAGCCGATCGAGGAGCCGATCTGAGCGCGCCGGAAAGGCCCCGACCGGCTGACGGCGGCCACGCGCGATCCGCGCGTCCACCGGCCCGGACGCGACGATTCCGTGCGCGACCATGCACGAAGGTGTCGGCAAGGTAACGATTCCCGGGGTGTTACACGGTTGTGACCGCGGTGACTTGTTTCAGCCATGGGGGCGGAATACTGTCAAACAACGGCGTCACCATGGCGCTGCATTGTGTACCAATTCCTTCAGTCCCAAGGAGCAACATGAGCGTATTCGCGAAGGCCTCGGCCAAGCGCTCGGCTCGCGCAGCCTGGACGGGTCTCGCCATTGCTGGCGTGAGCACCCTCCTCCTCTCTGCGTGCGCCACGGGCGGCACCGAGCCGACCGAGACGGAAGAGCCGGCTGACGCCGGTGACGCCCTTCCCGTGGAGGCCGGCGAACGTGACCTGAGCCTCACGATCGGTTCCCTTCTTCCGCAGAGCGGCAGCCTCGCGTTCCTCGGCCCGCCCGAGGAGGCCGGTGTGGCGCTCGCGTTGGAGGACATCAACGCCGCCGACCTCGGAATGACGGTCGAGGGAATCTTCCGCGACTCCGGCGACACCACCACCGACATCGCCACCGTCTCCGTGACCGACCTGCTCTCGCAGGGCGTGTCGGCGATCGTCGGTGCCGCATCGTCGGGTGTCTCGTTCACGGTCATCGACCAGATCACCGCGGCGGGCGTCGTGCAGATGTCCCCGGCGAACACCTCCCCAAGCTTCACCGACTACGAGGACAATGGGCTGTACTTCCGCACGGCCCCGTCCGACATCCTCCAGGGTGAGGTGCTCGGCACGCAGATCGCCGCCAGCGGTGCGTCGACGCTCGGCCTGCTCGTGCTGAACGACCCGTATGGCACGGGTCTCGCCGAGAACGCGAAGGCGGCGTTCGAGGCGGCGGGCGGCGAGGTCGTGGCAGAAGAGCTCTTCAACACCGGCGACTCGAACTTCGACTCGCAGCTCTCGACCATCAACGCCGCGAACCCCGACGCCGTCGCGGTCATCACCTTCGACGAGGCCAAGGTCGTCGTTCCCGCGCTCGTCGGCTCGGGCTACCCCGGCGACCAGCTGTGGTTCGTCGACGGCAACCTGGCCGACTACAGCGCGGACTTCGCGCCCGGCCTCATCACCGGTGCGAAGGGCACGCTGCCCGGTCTGTACGTCGGTGAGGGCGACTTCCGCGAGCGCCTGCTCGAGATCGACCCTTCGCTGACCGACTTCAGCTACGCGGGCGAGTCCTACGACGCGACGATCCTCATCGCGCTCGCTGCCTACGCGGCGAACAGCACCGAGGGCACCGACATCGGTGAGTACCTCCGCCAGGTCTCCGGAGGCACGGGCGATGGAGAGAAGGTCGACTCCTTCGCCGACGCCGCCGCCCTGCTCGCTGAGGGCGAGCAGATCGACTACGACGGTCAGTCCGGTCCCATCACGCTCGATGAGAACGGCGACCCGACTGAGGCGACGGTCAGCATCTACGAGTACGGCGACGACAACAAGTACAGCTACGTCGAGTAGTCGTCACACTTCGCACTGCAGAAGGGCCCCGGCCGAAGCCGGGGCCCTTTCGCGTGCCCCGCTCCGCGCCCTGCCGTCGCGGAGAAAGGAATGGATGCACGCCGTGCGGCATCCGGAGCAGGCGCTGCCCGCCGAGGCGTTGGGATTCCTGTTCCAGACGCTCGCTCGGCGGCGCCGTATCATCCTGAGGCGGCCCACCCCGAGCCGGATCGGGCGGACAAGGGTGTGCCGGGCATCACCGTCCGGCAACACTCGAGGAGCGGTGGACCGGGACCATGCGAGCGGACACGGCGAAGGGGGCGGATGCCGCGGCTGAACTGGTCCCCGTTTGTTGGACTGGCCGAGTAGGAGCCTAAGSCCCTTGAGCTTTGTCGACACCCGCTCGGTGTTGTACCAGTGGATGTATTCGTCGAGTGCGGTGGTGAACTCGTCGACGCTGTCGAACTGGTCGTG